>NZ_JACSCX010000009.1 GCF_014333525.1 Hymenobacter puniceus | reverse complement strand
AGCACCCGCTCGTAGCGGCCGCCGGTGATGTACTGGCCCAGCACCAGGAAGAACTGGTGCATGTCGATGTACTTCAGATTTTTCTGGTACTGCCGGCGGGCACCGTCCAGCGGGTCGGGTTCTGCGCCCTCCCCGGGCACGGCCACCGGCTTCTGCATCTCCTGGTCGTACTGCTCCACGAAGCGGTAGAAGCTTTCCATGCCGGGAAACTCCTCGTCCTTCTGGTTCAGGCGCGGGCTTTCGTTCAGGCAGGCGTAGTACTCAATGAGAAAGCGCGAGAGAATGGTGCGCTCTGACTTGTCCAGGGCCGTGTCCTTGCCGCCCTTCCAGAGGGCCGCGAGCAGGGCCAGGTGGAAGTTGGTTTTCTCGTCGTTGTAGAGCCACTTGCCCGACGCGTCGCGGGGCACGATGAAGGGGTTGAACTCGATGGGCCGCTGCGGGTCGTACTCGAAGTAGGTGTTGTCGAAGTCCTCTCCGTTGAGTGACTGCAGCACGTTGCGGTAAGTGCCGCCCACATCCATAATAATCTGGCGGGCGCCCTTTTCGAAGCGCTGCACAATCAGGTTGCCGAAGGTGTAGCTCTTGCCCGAGCCCGAGGGGCCGATGACAATGGCGTTCTGGTTGTCCAGGGCCGTGTTGAACAGGTTTACCTGCACCAGGTTGCGGAACCGGTCGGTCAGGTACTCCCCCACCGGGTCGGTTCGGTAGGTGGCCGTCCAGTGGGTGTAGCAGGCGCCCCGGTCGGCAGTACTGGTGAGCCAGCGGTCCGGTACCTGGTAAGCGTTACCCGGCAGCAGCCCGAAGAACACGGGCAAAGCCAGGTAGCTTTCCACCACGCTTTCCGTGCCGAACATGTATCGAAACGCCGCTGTGGCCTTTTCGATGTTTTCGCGCCGGCTGTTGTCGTTGGTATCCCACAGCAGTAGGGAAAGGTGCAGACCCACAATCTGCTTGTTCTCGGCCCGCACCTCGGCCGTGAACTCCTCGACTTCGGCGGCCCGCAGCGCATTGTCCTGGGTGGAGAGAAACGAGAGCGAGGCATTGAGCTTGCGGTCGGTATCGAGCGAGCTTAATTCAGAGCGTGTGTCCTGCACGAGCAGGCCCTGGGTGAGCACGTGGGGGCACTGCAAAACGTGGGTGAGCGGGTAGAGCATGGGCGCGGTGACCCCGTAGCTGTTTTTGACCGCCGCGTGGGCCTCGCTGCCCTGCCCCACCATGGAGAGGATGTTGACCTTTTGCTCGCCGACGCTGAGCGTGCCCAGGTCGTTGCCGATTTCGCGCTCCTGCCGGGTGGGCTGGCCGTCGAAGTTCAGGTTGAAGTACTGCAGGTAGAGTTGGTGCATCTCGCGGCTGCTCATGCGCTCAAACGCTACGCCGCCCAGGTTTTTGAGGCCCTGGGTAAATTCCACGGCGCCAGCTTCGGCTACCTCCAGCGTGTGCACAAGCTGCGCGAAAGGATTCTTGATGATGGCTTCCCCGGCCCGGGCTACCAGCGCATTGACGGCATTGGTCCGGGTGGTTTTCACCGCGACCGGGGCGAAGGAGAGGAACAGGTAGGACTTCTGGAACAAGACCAGCCGCTCGAAGAAGTGCTTGTTCATCTTGCCCTCGAAGTAGGTCTGCTGGGTTTTGTCCTCGCGGTAGGGCCGGTCGTAGTAGATGTCGGTTTTCTGCACAATGGTGCCCACCGGCAGGGGCCGCAGCACGCCCACCAGCGCCGTTTGGAAGGCATCGTAGTCTTCGACCGTCCAGCTTTCCATTTCGGCCGGCTCAATCACGAAGCCCACGGCGACGCGCCCATCCTTGAAAACCACCTTGTTTTCTTCAAAGGAATGCACCGGCATCACCGCGTTAAACGCGGTTGTTTTGGGTGTTTTTGCCATGAGCGGGAAGAGGTAATTGCCCCACCGCCAGGCGGCGGGGCTGAATGAAGGTGTAGGAGAGCCACCCCATCAGGAAGCCGGGGGCCTGGGTCCGGGTGAGGTAGCGCAGGCCCAGCAGGAGGCCGATTTCCGACAGGATGACCAGCAGGTAGACCAGGCGCGGGATTTTGACTGCCATGCCCAGAAAGCCCAGCAGCAACACGGAGCCGATGAATAGGCCCACCAGCAGGCCCAGGTCCTGCAGGTTCATGCCCAGCACCTGGGCGGGCCGCTCGATGGATTTGTAGGAGCGCATGGCAGCGGCTTAGTTGGTCAAGCCCCCGCCTTCGCTGCCGCCCACGGCGCTCACCAGGTCGTCCTTGAAGAGCTGGAAGCCGAACCAGAGCAGCACCCCGCCCACGAGCCAGCCCAGGGAGCCCAACGCGTCGGGGGAGCCTTGGATAAACTTCATTACCACCCGAATCAGGCCGATGATGAGGATGATGGCGAAAATGACCTGCACGATGCCAATCACCTTCTCCTTGACCTGCGTGAGGGCCGCTTCGGCGCTTTGGGCCCGCGCCGCGCCGGTCGAGAGGGCCAGCACCGTCAGCAGGGCGTAGCCGCGCTGCTCCAGTTTGGAGGGTTGGTAGGTCTGGCCGGCGGCCAGCAGATTCAGGCCGTGGGCTGCGGCAGTAGTCGCGCCGCGGCGCAGGGAGGTGAACAGGGGTGTTTGCATGGAAAAAGTAGGAGGGTGAAAAGGTGAATAGGGTGAGCGTAAGGGTCCGCGTCTCAGGCAGTGGCGGGTGCGGTGCGCTGGTTGCTCAGCGCCTCGTTCATCACCAGGCGCATTTTGGCCCGCCGCTCGGCGGCAGTCAATTCCACGCCGCGGTTGTGCGCGTCGGTCGCTGTGGGCGCCGGGGCCGTGATGTAGTTGTGCTTGGCGCTTTCGGGCAGCTGGCCCGCTTCTGCCCTAGCCGCGGGAGTCTGGTCTTCGGCCTGACCATCATCTGCGCGTGCCGCGGCCGTTTCAGTCGCGGCATTCGTCGGGGCTGCTTCCGCTTCTGCCTCCGCCACATCAGCCGCCACGTCCGCCACGGGAGGCGCTTGCGGCGGCGCATCCTGGAAATCGGCCAGCCGATAGTGCCGGGTGCGCAGCGAGGCGTGGTTGCCGTCGAGCGCGGGCGGGGCCAGGGCGCTGCCGGCACCCGCTGGCATGGCGTAGCGCCACCAGAGCCCGCCCAGGGCCACCAGGAGCAGAAAGAGCACCAACCACAGCATGGGTTTCAAGCAACAGGTCGAAGTTTTTTATGAGCAATTGCGGCAACTATACGGAGCACTTTCGTATAAGTTCTGCTTTAGGAGAAGTTTTGAAGAAGCTACACCGAAGCTTTGTGGGTGTTTTCGCCCCGGAGCCGACGTGGTTAAATGCCCGCAGCAGTGGCGGTAGTGCAGACGGCCGGCTGGTTTGCTACCTTGCGCGCCCTCCAATTGCTGCTGCATGAACACCTCTATTCCCACTCCCCCGGCTACCACCCCAGTAGAGCCGGTCAATGCGGGCTTTCCTGACCCCGCGCTCATTGTTTCCTATGCCACCGTTCTGCGCTACATCCGCCACCGCCTCAACACGCTACTGCACGGGCAGCTCAAGCCCTGGGCCCAGCAGCACAAGTTCAACTACGCCCGGCTGATTGAAATCAAAAAGCTGGAGGAGGAAACCCAGGCCGTGCTCTTGCAGCGGCTGATGACCCACTTCCAGTTCCCCACCGAGCTGCTGCGCATCATCGTGCACCAGTCGCGCCGCCACTTTTTCCTGTTCACCTCGCCCGACAGCCTGACCCGCTTCAAGGCCGAGCTCAACCTCTTCGACAACCCACCCTTCGACGCCCCGGCGCCACCTACTACGCCCACTTCATCCCCTAACTAGCGGAAAGGCCCTGGAGCCCGACCGCTCCACGTTGCTCTTTTCCCTATGCCTGCTTCCGTTGCTTCCCGCCGCCCGGCCAGCAAACCTGCGACTACCCCGGCCGCCTTGGGCCCCCAACTGCCCAATCCGGCTCTGGCCATAGCCTATGATGAAGCCCGGCGCTACGTGCAGCTGCGACTGCGCAGCCTGCCCCACGGGGGCCTGCGGGCCACCTGCACCGCCTATGGCTTTCCCTACACGACCAGCGTGGGCCTGAAAACCGGTAGCCTGCAGCGCGAAGAGTACCGCCTGGTGCAGAAGCACCTGCGCGTGTTCGGCTTCGAGACCGAACTGGTGCGCCTGTACGTGAGCGGCCAGCTCTGCGAGCACTACCTTTTTGCCGACGCGGCGCTGCTGGCCACGCTGCGCGAGCAGCTGGCCGCCCACGAGGAGCTGGTCAGCTAGCTGCCCCTCCCCTACTGCTTTTTGGTTTTGATTCCCGCCCCGGATTCCGGCGGCGCGGCTGGTTTGTACCCCTTCCATTCTACTTCTATGCCCGCAACTTCTCCCCCGCGCGACAACGACCCGCAGGAGCTCGACCGCTTCAAGCAATCCATTGACCTGGTGGACTACGCCACCCGGCGCCACGGCTACGACGTGAAAAAGGCCGGCCCCCGTGGTCACTGGCACCAGCTGGAAAAGGACGGCGAGATGCTCATCGTCTCCCGCAAGGGCGACCACCAGGTGTACCTGAACCCCGGCGACGACCGGGACTCCGGCTCCATCATCGACTTCGTGAAAACCCGCGAAAACCAGACCCTGGGCCAGGTGCGGCAGACCCTGCGCCAGTACTTGGGCGAGCCCGAGCAAGGCTGGCAGGCGGCCACCTCTCCCCCACTGCCCGCCCCGGCGGCGTACGCACCCACGCCCACCGGGCCGACCGAGATGGAATCGGAGGCCGAGCGCCGGGCCCGTCTCGTGGCGGCGGTGATGGGCACCCACGCCACGCTAACCGACCGCAGCTACCTGCATAATCGCCATCTCTCCGATGAGACCATCGACAGCCCGGCTTTTCAGGGGCGGGTCTTCACCAGCCAGCAGGGCAACTTCCGCAACACGGCTTTTCCCCTCTACAACGAGCACGGCATTGCCACCGTGGAGCAGCGCAACAACGAGTACAAGCACTTGCTGCAGCTGCCCAAAACCGGGGTGTGGGTGTCGCACCCCACCGAGGGCAAGGACACGCCCGTGCAGCGTATGGTGGTGTCGGAGAGCCCCGTGGATGCCATGAGCTACCACCAGCTCCACCACCGCGGCGCGCAAGGGCAGCCCAACACGCTTTACGTGGCCACCAGCGGCACCGTCACCGAGCGGCAGGTGGAACTCATTCAAAAGCTCATTGACAAGCAGGAGCCGAAGGAAGTGGTGCTGGCCAACGACAACGACGCCGCCGGCCGCCGCTTCAACATCAATTACCTCAACGAGCTGCAGGTGCCGCGCCGGGCCCGGGAAGTAGCCGATGGCCAGGTGGCCTACGACGAAGCCCCCCGCCCGGTAGAGTGGCACGCCACAGCCGCCGGCAAGTACCACACCGCCCTGCGGGTGGAGTATCACCACGCCACTCGTGCCGAGGGTACCGAGCAGCTGAGCCAGCTCACCGCGCAGGTGCAGCAGCTACGGCCGGCGGCGGACGAAACGGTGGTCCTGGAGGTGCAGCGGGCCACCCGGCAGGAAACCGTCGTGCGCCTGGTTGTTCCCAATGCTGACAGCCACGCCCTCGAAGACCTGGCCCGCACCCTGCACGCCCAGCGCGAAACGCAGCGCGAGCAGCTTGAGCGCCAGTCCCAAGAGCCAGGCCGGCAGCCCGAGAACTTTATTCGCACCGAGTACGCCATCAGCAAGGACTTTAACCGCGACCTGGAGCTGTTAAGTCAGGGCCTCAGCCGCGAGCAAATTGCACAGCAAGCCCGCACCGACGAACTGGCCAAGGAGCAGCTACGCCAGGAAAAAGCCCGTCAGGAACAGGAGCAGCGCCAGCAGGCTCAGCAGCGCGAAGCCGAGCGTGAGCAGGCAGCCAGCTCACCGGAGGCTCAGCACCGGGATGCCGAGCACCGGCGTCAGGCTGCTGGGCTCGTAGTCGCAGCGGCCAGCGGCGACCCAGCCCTGCAGCGGGCCGTGCAGCTGACGGTAACCGAGCCCACTCCGGCGGATGAGGCCACACCCAGCCAGGCCCAGCAGATGCGGGAGCTGCTGCGCAAGGCCGGCGCCCAAATAGAGTTGCGAGCGGAAACGGACCCCACCAGCGGACAGCTGCGCAGTGAGCTCGACGTACGCTACCAGCCCCACGGTACGCCCGGCGGCCTGCGCCAGCTCAGCCAGACGCTCGATGCGCTGGATAAGTCGCCGTTGGTGACGCTCACCGAACCCGTTGACGAGCAGGCTGAGCGTCGGCGGTTAGCCGCCGCTCCCCCGGAGCAGCAATCGGTGACGAAAACGGCCATCATTCGCATCGACGAGCCGGAGCCGCAGCCGGGGGCTAACGGTCAGGCGGAAGCCGTAGCGGAGCAGCTGCGCGCCGCGGGCCTGAACACCGGCTCGCTGCGCAGCGCCACCGACCCAGCCACTCACCAGCGCCACAGTGAAATCGAAGTCAGCTACCGGCTCGACCAGCCGAACCTGGCGCGGGTTAGTGCGGCGCTCGATGACGTGGCCCGCCAGCCCGGCGCCCACCTGCACGAGCACGCTGCCGACCGGGCTGAGCGGCACCGTCTAGCTCCTAGCGGTATTAGTGCCAGCACCCTAGCCGAGCGTACTGCCGGGCCCGAGCGGTAAGCGGATTCTGCTTCTGAGTCAAAGACCCAGAAAATGTGCGCTGATTCTTTAGTTTTGCAGGAATAGCAAGCTGCCCACCATGCTGGCAAAAACAGGTTCTACTACTCATGCTCCGTTTGGCCTGCTCCTGGCAGACCAGACCCTGGCACCCGCTGCTCTGCGGCCGCTGCCTATTTCCGAGCGCCCGGCCCTGTTTGTGGGTCCGCATCGAGGCTAATCCAACTTCCTGGTAAACGTCCCGCCGCAATTATGCGGCTGCCCGCGGCTTGCTTACTGCCCGCGGGCTGGGCTGTTTTTTTTCCGGCCCTTGCTATTGCGGGCAGGCCGGAACCCTCTTTGCATTCCCTTCCACGCTAGTACCCTCCGTTATGATATCTACCGGTCACCGGCCATTTTCCAACTTCTGCCCGGCCATGAAAGGCCTGATTTTACAGCTTATCCGGGACGAATACCAACCCCTGCTGCAACTACCATCGACCCTGTCGGCCGAGGCCTGGTCCGAGGCCGTTACCAAGGCCAACCCCATCCTGTTTTACCTTAACGACGGCGCCCCCCTGATTCAAATTGGGGAAGCTTCCCGCCAAAGCCTGCTCAAATTTCTCAAGCAGCAATTTGGCCCCGCGCAGTAGGTCGCGGCTCGGCTCGCTGAAACGCCCGGTTGGTTATCCAATCGGGCGTTTTCGTTTTAAACCCTAACCGCCGGTCTCCTAAGCAAACGCTCGGGGAAGCGCCATTCCACCGTCCCCAGGTTACAGATGCGACCACTACCCAGGGTAGTTCAGACGCCAAGGGGCAGTGGGGGAGAAATGTTTTACGAAGGGCAAATAAATCAATAATTGTTGTTAAAAAAGCAACAAATGACGCTAAAAATGCGTTTAATAAGTAAGGAAACGGTTTTAGAAACAGTCACTTAGCCCTTACTCAGCGATGAAAAAGCAAGCCCGCCCCGCCGCTCAAAACACTGCCCGCCCCGATGTGTACCAGCTTGTAACCGACCGGGTAATTGAGGCCCTCGAAGCCGGTCAGATTGCCTGGCGCAAGCCCTGGCACGCGGCCTACGGTCTGCCCCGCAA
Organism: Hymenobacter puniceus; assembly: GCF_014333525.1. Taxonomy (GTDB): domain Bacteria; phylum Bacteroidota; class Bacteroidia; order Cytophagales; family Hymenobacteraceae; genus Hymenobacter. Next base: position 98,157 of record NZ_JACSCX010000009.1, on the reverse strand, counting down.
CTACGTGAGCGGCCGGGCTTACACCGGCATCAATGCCTTTCTGCTGCACCTGGTCGGCGGCACGCCGTTCTTTCTAACGTTCCGGCAGGCCAAGGAGCTGGGCGGCAACATCCGCAAGGGTGCCAAGGGCATGCCCGTGATTTACTACAACGTCACGACTCGCACCGACAAGCAAACCGGCGAGGAAGAGAAAACGCCATTTATCAAGTACTACACGGTCTTTTCCGTGGACGACGTGGAAGGCGTGGAAATCGTCCTGCCCGAGCAGCCCCAAGACCGGAACCACGAGCCCTTGGCAGCCGCCGAGGCCCTGGTAACGAATTGGGCTACCTGCCCCCGGATTGAGCACGGCGGTACGCAGGCCTTCTATGCTCCGGGTCCTGACTTTGTACAAGTACCCCGCCCGGAAACCTTCATCAGTGGCGAGGCCTATTACTCGACCCTATTTCACGAGCTGACCCACGCCACCGGCCACGCCAGCCGCCTGGACCGTCCCGACCTGGCCGAAGCCCTGCGCCCGAGTGGCCGCGCCGGCTACGCCCGCGAGGAGCTGACGGCGGAAATGGGCGCCGCTTTTCTGTGCGGCCACGCTGGCCTAAACCCCAGCGCCACGCTGGAAAACACGGCCGCCTACCTACAGTTTTGGCTGGAGCAGCTGCGCGGGGATAAAAAGCTGGTGGTGCAGGCCGCCAGCCGGGCCCAGCGCGCGGCAGAGCTGATACTGGGCCGCCCGGCTCCCGAGGATACCGAGCCCGACCCGCAGCCGACCCCCGCCAGCCCCGCCCCTGCGGCTGTGGTCGTGGCCTCTGAGCATGCGCAGCCAGCATGCTGCGGGGAAACCGGGGCCATACCGTCCCGCCCGGTGCTGCCCACGCTGCCACCGGTGATTTTGGGGCAGGAAACCCTGCCTTCGCTGACCACGGTCGTGGTCGCCACGCAGCGCATCGAGCTGACCCGCCTGCTGGAGCATCCCGCCTTTACCGATGAGCAGCGCCGCACGGCCACCGGCCGCATCCTGGCCGAAACCGACCCCGCCCGGCTGGGCCGCTGGCTGACCAACATCATGCAGCGGGTGGCCGAGTGGGAAGACCAAACCCTGGCTGAGGAGGCGCGCCAGAACCCGCGCCCCTATCCGTTGGACGAGTGCTGACCCTTAGCCGTCGCTTACATCTTCTTTCATCGGCGGGACCGGGGGCAGTGGGGTACCGTTCCACCGTCCCCGGTCTGCCGGCTTGCTTCCTTAACGTTTTTTATGCCTACCCCCCCTCCCCTACCGCCCCGCGTTGCCACCGCGCCGGCCCGGCGGTTTACCGACCTGCTGCGCCACGGCCGCTTCAGCTTCACCGAGCGCGAGCTGATGGAGCACCTGCGCATGACTTACCGCACCATCAAGCAGCGCGAGGCCGACCCGTCCACGCTCACCATCGCCGAGCTGCTGCGGGTTGCGGATTTGCTCAACGAGCCCGTGCAGGACATAATCGCCGTGGTCCTGGCTGAGGTGCAGTCCGGGGTTAGCTCGCCGGCTGGAACTCCCTCTACTTCCCTTTAGCGGGCGGGCCGTGCTGGAGGTAGTAGTTAACCGCTTCGTCGACCAACTCTTTTAAGTACACCCGCCGGCTGTGGTGCATAAGCTCCTCGTGGATGTAAGCCAGGGCGGCCCGCTGGGTTTCCCCCTCCAGGCGAATTAAGGAAGGCTGCAGCCCCACAGCCCCACTTTCCGCCTGAGCTGGTGCTTGTACCTTGGGGGGGCGCCCCCTCCCCTTGCGGGCTTCCGGCGCTACAGCGGCCTGCTGCGGCTTGGTTACGGGATGAGCGGCTGGCGCTGGTGCTGCTGCCGCTGCTGCCGGAGCTTTCGTTACTGGCGGAGCGGCCACCGGTGCTGGTACTGGTGCTGGTACTGGTGCTGGTACTGGTGCTGGTGCTGGTGCTGGTGCTGGTGGTGCAACGGGCGCTGCGGCCGCTGGCTCCGTGGCGGCTGGGGCTGCCGGCATGTGGCCGGGCTGTCCGCGCAGCATGGACATTTTCTCGTCCGTGGAGATTTTCAGGCGTTGAATCTTGGCCATTACGATACGAGTTCAGAGGTGAGCCCAGCGCGGGCAATCAGTTCGTCGCACAGGGCGCGCACTTCCGTTTCCACGGCAGCATCGGCCCCCACCGCCCGCCGGTAGGCCGGGTTGAGGTAGCTGTAGCGGGTTGAGAGGCGCTTGTAACAGCCGAGCTGGCGCAGCGAGGCCTGCAGGCGCGGCAAGCCCAAGGCGTCGGTGAATTCGTCCATGTCCTTTTCCTCTTTCAGGTTGGTGCGGTGCGAGTGCACGCCGAAGAATTGGAAGTCCAGCCCCTGCTCCCGCGAGAGCCGGGAAATCTCCTGCAGCAGCTGCATAAAGGAAATCGTGGCCAGGCGCTCGGCGTCCGAGGCCCCCACGGGCACGAGCACCACGTTGGCGCCGCTGAGCACGTCAATCATGGCCGTATCATCCGAGCGGCCCGGCACGTCGATGAACACCACATCGTAGTCGTCGCTGACCTCGTCGAGCCGGTCATACACTTGGCCCATGCCCACTGATTCCAGGGCATAGGGAAAAGCAGGGTCGGCCAGCGTGCCGGCTGCGCGCTCCTGGTCCACGCTGGGCTGGTCGTTGGTCAGGCGCACCCCGGCCAGGGTTTGCTGGGAGTCGGCATCGACCACGAGCACGCGGTAGCCATAGTCGGCCGAGAGCGCGCCGGCCAGCACGGTGATGAGGGTACTCTTACCAATGCCACCCTTCTGGTTGGCAACGCAGATGATTTTCATAAAACGGGGGAACTAACGGGTAAAGCCCCAACGGGCGTAGGCAGGTTGCAAAATAAGCAGCTTATTTCTCAGTTTTCAAACTTACTTGTAAACTTGTTTTTTTGTTTCCTAGAAAATAAAGCAACTATTTTACTAGAAAATAAGCTGCTTGATTTCTTGTCTTGCTTATTTCTTGAAAAAACTTAAAACAAAGGAAACAAAAATTATTGATTACCAACTTCTCAGTAAACATTTATCAAAAGCTCTTAAGAAACTTATTTCCTAAAATCCTAAGAAACAAACCAGAATACGGGGCGTAAAGCGGCAGGGATGCAAGGTCAGAGTTTCTATTTTCCTTGTTTCCTAGGAAATAATAAAAAGGGGTCATCACCTTCTGACTGCGCATCACCGGTGCGGCATGGCATACCGAACAAGCAGCAGACTTAACCTCTCACAAGCAGAACAGCATGCTCCAACCCAAAGCAGAATCAACACGGGCTACCGGGGGAGGCGGCGGTAGCCGGAACCGGCCTAGTCAGCTAGCACCTAGCCTTGCGAATGCCAATAGAGAAGGTAGCAGGGTAGTTAGCAAGAAGACTACCCTTTAATTGCGCTAACGCGCTGATTAAAGGGTAGTTATTTATCAACAGAGTTGATAAAGCTTAAAACGAATCTCTAAATTCTTAATAGACAGCAGCTAGCAGTTAAAAATTGGCTATGCAGGACCAAAATCCCCCATCGTTGTCACCGCCAAGCACTGGCCCGGCCGTGAAGCACCTTACAGTCAGCGGCCCGGCGCACCGGCTAGTAAAAGCGGAGTCCGCCCGGCTGGGCCTAACCCGCACAGAATACGCCGACGCGGCCATCCGCTACTTCGCGGAAAGGAGCTTGAACCCGGTGGAAGCTCAGGCTCGGGAAGGGCAGCTCATTATGGCGGAAGTGAAGCGGCTGGGTGACCGGGTGTTTTCTTATCTGCAGGAGCAGGAGCGGGGCTTGCTGCTGGAAATGGTGCGTTCCCAGCTGCGCCAGCAGGTCGTGCAGGAACAAACGCTGCGGGTTGTGGAGAATTTATTGGCCCCGGAAGGAGGGGAGGCCCTGCATAAAATACAGCGCAAAAATCAGGAGCGTATTGCGGAAGCTACCGCCGCTGGGATGGCGGCCATTAACATTAAGTCTCTGAATAAACAGCCTGGTAACGGGAAATAATGTCATGCACGCCAAGCTAATTAACCCCAAAGCCAGCGGCAAGAAAGCTTATAATAACCAGGGCAGTGCCGCGCAGGCCTTGAATTACCTGACCCACGAGGCCCGGCAAAACGGCCAGGAAGCGCACTTCTTTGACGGGCAGCGGGAGGCACTGGACCGAGAATCCGTACTGGCGGCGCTCGATAACAACGTGAAGGGACTGCGGGCCAACGAGGCCAAGTTCTACTCCCTGGTCTTGAGTCCCAGCCCGGAAGAGCTGGCGCACATCGGGGGCGGTGATGAGGCGAAGCTGCGCGCTTACACCCGGGAGGTGATGGCGGCCTACGCGGCGAACTTCCGCCTCAAAGACGGCGGGGCGGTGGGGAAGGACGAACTGGTATGGGGCGCCATCATTCACCATGAGCGCACCCACCGTGGCACCGACCCGGCCGTGAAGGAAGGGGATGCCAGAGCGGGGCAGCCGCGCCCCGGCCTGCAGGCGCATATCCACGTGGTGGTCTCGGCCCGGGACCGAAATCGGCGCATCACGCTCAACCCCGGCGGGCGCGTAAGCCGGTTCAGTCTGCGCGATTGGCAGGAGGAGGCCCGGGTGCAATTCGAGCGGCAGTTTCAGTACCAGGGTCCGGCCCCAAAACGGAAAGAGGCCCCCGCCGTCTACGCGCCCAACCCGAAACGCAACGCGCGAATTGCGGAGCGCGTCGAGCACTTAAACCGCCAGGCGGACCCGAGCCAGCGCCTGGAGGGGGAACGGGTGCAGCGCATCGCGCAGGCCCGGGGCTATGACCCCATTTTCTACGACCGGCTGCGCCGGCTGGAAGACCGGGCCCGGCAGGGGCAGCCGCTGGACAACGCCTACCACCTGCTGGCCACGGGGCGTGAGGAGCCGGCCCGCGCCAATACCGGGCACCATGTGCGGCAGGCCCTGCACAGCCTGCAGCAAGTCCTGCGCGCCAACAGAGGCCCCGAGCACGTGATAACCGAGGACATTGGCGAGCCGCGTCGGCGCGGACAGTGGGAAGCCGAACTGTGATTCAATCAAACCCTACTCTTTAGCTAAACTCTGCATGAGCATGATGAGCGCCCCCCGGCAGCCGGGCAACCAACGCCTGACCGGCTTTTACGTCGGCCTGACCTTTCTCCTGATGGTGCTGGCCGGCGGCGAGTACTACTTTCTGACCCACCCGGACCTAGTGGCGGGGGCCACGTCCGCTGCGGGCCCGAAAGCGGGCTTAGGCACCTCAATTACCACCCGTCTGCTGGGCGGGCTGGGGAGCTTCTACCGGCGCTACGGCCTTCTGGTTCGCGGTGCGGTGCTGGTAGGAGGGGGGCTGCTGGCCTTGCTGCTGAAAATGCCCCCCGCCCGGCCCGGGCAGCGGCGCTGGCAGCCCACACAGCTGCAGCTGCGGCGCGTGCAGCTGGCGGCTGCGGGGGTGGGCTCACTCAGTGGGACGCTGCTGCTGGCCCTGGCCCCGTTTTCGGCGGGCATCATTGCCTGGCTCTATCCCACGGCCGCCGGGCTGGTTCTGGGCGCGGGCCTGGTTGCGGGTGTGGTGCGGGCCCTGCACAAGACCGAGCGGTTTGGGCTGCGCACCGAGCGCCAGCAGCAGCAGTCGGAGCACGGCTTTAGCTTGGCCACGACCGATGGGGGCTGGATTAACATTCCCAACCCGTTTCGGGGCACGCTGGTGCTGGGCGGCGCCGGGGCAGGTAAGTCGTATTCCATCGGGGAACCTTTGATTGAGCAGTTCACGCAGAAGGGCTTTGCCGGCCTCATCTACGACTTTAAGTTTCCGGTGCTGGCCGAAGCCGCGCAGAAGGCTTTTGTGCTGGCCGATGCCAAAGCCAGGGCGGCAGGGAAGGAGCCCGCTCAAGTGCAGCTGCACATCATCAACTTTAAAGACCTGGAACGCAGCGAGCGAGTGAACCCGCTACGGGCCGACAAGATGCCGGTGGTGGCTTATGCCAACGAGTACGCCCGCGCCATCATGGCCAACCTGAACCCGGAGAGCATCAAAAAGATGGACTTCTTTGACACCAGCGCCAACGCCTTCCTGACGGCCATCATCTGGTTTTACAAGAAGAACTTTCCCACGTTCTGCACCCTGCCCCACGTGGTGAACACGGCCCTGCACCCGGACTTTACCCACGTGCTGAGCATGCTCGACTCGGACCCCGAGTGCGGGGACATGGTGCGCTCCATCACCACGGCCGTCAAGCAGCGGGCCGAGAAGCAGGTGGCCGGCGTCATTGCCTCGCTGCAGATTGTGCTCACCCGCATTAACTCACCGGAAATTGCCTGGGTGCTCACGCCGGACGAGGCGAGAGGGGAGGGGTTCAGCCTGGAGCTGAACGACAAGAAAGCCCCCAAGGTACTAGTGGTAGGCAACGACCCCACACTCAAGGAAACCTTCTCGCCGGTCATCAGCTGCATCGTAGCAGTGGCCCTGAAGCTAATGAACCAGCAGCACAAGCACCCGAGCTACGTGTTCCTCGACGAGGCCGCTACCATCTACGTGCCCAACCTGGAGGTGATACCGGCCACGGCGCGCAGCAACAAGGTGGCCATGATTTACATGACCCAGGACCTGAGCCAGATGATTGACGCTTATGGCCGGGAGAAGATGCAGGTGATGGTGAGCAACCTTAACAATCAGTTTTTCGGCAAGGTCAATTCGCTAGAGACAGCCAAGTTCGTGTCTGAGCTTGTGGGCAAGGAAGACCGGGAGATGGTATCGGCCAGCCTGGGCCGCAGCCAGAGCGGCGGCGCCCGCGGCGCGGGCAGCAGCAGCAACCAGAGCGTGAGTTGGCAGGAACGCAACCTCGTGCGCCTGCAGGACACCATTACCCTGGAGACGGGAGAATTTATCGGGCAGACCGTGGAAACGGAGCAGCCCTTTTTCCAGGGGAAAGTGGCGCGTCAGGCCACGCCAGGCAATTACCCGCTGCACCCCTTGGCCACGTTCGAGGGCGGGCCGGCGCCGGTACTGGAAGCGTCGCCGGCAGGGAAGGAGCCCAGCCAGGACTGGCTGAGCCAGCGCCGGGCGGCGCGGCAGGCCGGGAGCCAGCCCGCAGCCGAGGCGGTCGGCGCCCTGCAGGCCGTCATTCAGGCCAACTTTGCCCTGATACGCGAGGACGTGGCCGGCATCGTCGGGCAGTACGCCAACACCCTCAAGCCGGGCCAGATGCCGGACAATGAGCCCATGCTTTAGGCGGTATTTGAGGCACCTTCAGGGCCGGTTTTTTGTTAATTAAATGCCTCTAGTTCCTCCCATTTACGTATTTTGCATGATGGAAACGCCCGCCTATCCGACCCCGCAGTTTGGCCCCCGCGAGCAGACCCGCGAGCAGCGGCAGTTCATCATTAGCCAGTCGCTGGGCATCACCCGCAGCCAGGGTCCCTATGAAGTGCCGGAGTGGCAGGCCGCGCTCCACGAGCAGTATATAGATGGGCTGGTTGACTTGGATTACGTGGGGGCGCGCCACGACGAATACCGCGCTCAGCTCATCGCGAGCCAGGCGCCTGCCGCCGCGGCAAGCAAGTAATTCTCTTTCGCAACACCTCAGCCCGGCCACCAGCGCCGCGCGGTTTTGCCCCCGGCGTTATTCGGTTACCGAGCGCCGGGTACTGCACGTTTATGACTGACCGCTTCACCAATCCGGAAACCGGCGTTTTCCACAACCGGCTCGGCCTCACCGATGCTGACGAGCTGGACCGGGAAACCAAGCGCCTTTCCCTGCGCCGGCTCGCGGAGTTGGCCGCCGGCCGCGGCCCGCAAGGCGACAGCTTTGATGCCGCGCGGCTGCGCGCGACGCACCAGTACCTTTTCCAGGACACATTTGAGTGGGCCGGCCAGACCCGCCGGGAGGGTACTTTTCAAGGAGTCAAGGCGGCCGACCTGCCGGGTATCGAGCGGCCCATGCACTTCGCGCCTTATGAGCGTATTGACGAGCGTTTGAACGCGCTGGGTGAGCAACTCAAGCAGGAAAACAACCTCAAGGGCTTGCCCACCCCGGCCGCGTTTGCCGAGCGGGCGGCCTACTACTTTGACCACTACAACCACGTGCACGCCTTCCGCGAGGGCAACGGGCGCACGCTTCAGGCCGCATTCAGTGAGCTGGCGCAGCAGGCGGGCTACCGGGTTGACTTTGCCCAGGAGCACGAAAAACTTAACCCAGCCCGGGACCAGGGTATTGTGAGTATGCACGGGGCGCTTCACCGCGAGAAGGACTTGCAGGCCCTACGTGACTTGTTTGCCCGCAACACCACGCCCCTGCCCGGGCCGGAAGCCGAGTTGGCCCGCCACTCCAGTCAGGTCCGCCCCCTGCCCGACGGACCGACCCCCGCGGTCCGGCAGATAGAGCAGCTGCGCGAACTGGTGGCCGCCACCCCGGCCCTGCAGCAGCTGGTGGCCGGCGTGGACTACCGGCGCAACCAGCGCGCGGACGCCTTGCTGAGCCAGGTGCTCGACATCGACCGCAACCCGCAGGCCGGCGTGGTCCAGCACGGAGCCGGCCTGCAACAACTGCTACAGGAGGTAGTGCAGGATAAACGCTTTCAGGACCCGGAGTCCAAACGCGAGGCTGCCCGTTTTGGGGCTGCGCTGGCAGTTATGCAGCCCCCGGTGCCAAGTAAGGAAGTTGCTTCCACGCCGGCTTTACCGGTTACCAGCTCAGCGCCCGCGGGAACAGCCGCTTTTGTGCAGGCCGCCAAACAGTTGGTGGAAGGGTTGGAAGAACAGGGCTACCCCGGGCCGGCGGATTCCTTGTCGCGGGCCGCCAAGGCCGTGGAGAAATCATCTTACCTGGGCGGGGCTAACCTACAGGCAGTGGCCGAGGCATTGACCAGAGCCGAAAAGATACCGGCATTGGCCGACGATGCCGCCACCCTGCGGGGGGCTGGGCGCAGTTTGCAGGAAGCACAGCGCATCGCCTCGCTACCGCCGCCCGGCCGTGAACATGAAGGCCCGGAACGGTAAGCACCCGCCATCTCCGCACGTAATCCCAAACCAGACCCATGGATTTATACATAGAAGCCGAGTACGAAGCGGCCAGCTGGGAGCTGGAACAATTGCTGGACCAGTGGCCCCAGCAAGCGGAGCGCACGCTTACGCTGCTGGCAGCAATCGAAGAATTCTTTCGGCAGGGCGCTTGCCATTGGCCCGAGCCAGTACCCGCGCGCCTGCCCGAAGGGCCGGTTGAGAAAGCACGTCGGGCCCGGGCATGGGCCCACCGGGAAAATCCTGCGCTGGCCCGGCAGTACCTTTTCAACTTAGCCCAGGCCAAAGAGGCCTTAACCATCCGGGAAAGCCAAGCGAAGAGCGGATAAGCCACAATTGACTGCGGCCAACTGCTACCTTGCCACTGATGAAGGACGATGAACTTGAGTTTTTGCAGGAACAGCTGGAGGCAACCGAGTTGCTGCCCTGTGCCACTTGCCGGCAGGAAACGCTACACGCCCATGTAGAGGTGCTGGAGCGCTATGCTCACGCCACGGAGTTGCTGATGGAATGCACCGCCTGTGGCACTCGCCGTACCTGGATGCAGCTCGAAACGCCAGAGTAGCATTCAGGCCGGCAGCAACGCGTGCTGGCCCAAAACACCCATACTCTTTCAAATGGCAAAGCTTTTAACGTTTACGCACTTTCAAGACTTCCTGGACCATAACCAAAAGCATCTGGAAGCGCACTTTTACGTCTACTTCCACGTGTTTAAGCTGCTACCCCGGCTGCGAAGCAAGGAATCAGGCGTTTTCAACGCTTACAACATCGTGGACGAAGACGGCCACCAAATAATAGCCCTGCACGTCACGGGTAGTTATTATCTGTTCAGCTTTGGGTGGACGGCCCCGATGCTGGACTTATTGGCTGCGCAGGTAGATGTTGGCAACTGCAAGCAGGACTTTCAGTTTCTAGGGCAGCGCGACTTGATTGTTGAGCTACTGCAAAGGCACGACTGCCAGTGGCGGGTGTTCAAGGAACGGCTCGTCTACCAATGTGATGAAGTGTTGGGCAAAAGCCATGTACCTAATGCCAGCGTTGAAAATGGCAGCTTGGAGGACGTGCATGCGCTGACTGAAATGACGCTAGCGTTTGATGCGGACGAATATCCCGACAAGCCTTCCCGGGATGAGGACAAGGCGTTTGGGCAGGTGCTGTACGGAATTGAGAATAATGGCTTGTTCGTGGTCAAAAGTCAAGGCGAGGTCTGCTGCATGCTGCAGGTGATGGAAACCGAGGAGTTTAATAACCCCCTGCTGGGCAGCTTGTACACGCTGCCGGAACACCGGAATAAAGGGTATGCTTCCTTGCTGCTGAGGACAGTGACCAACGGGCTGTTGCAGCACAGGGCTGAGGTTTGCGGTTTGCTCTCAGATATCACCAATCCCGCTTCCAATAAAGCTTTTATAAACGTGGGGTACCGTCCCATCTACCATTGGGTTAATGTCATAATGGGCTGAACCAGTCGATAGATTAACCGGCATAAACTTATTGGCGGGACGATAAGGGAGACGTATTTTAGCGTTTGCTTAAATAAGAAAACACTACCTTTGTTGAAATTCAGGTTATGACCTCACCTACTTGCATTCGGGTTTTTGCTGATACTGCCCACATTGAACAGAGCAAACACCGCTTGGCCGCCGCCGAGCCGGAGCTGCAGTCACTGGCAGCCGTGTTGGCACTGGCCGGCAACGAGGTACGCCTGAAAATGCTGTTTCTGCTGCTGGACAAGCAGCAGCTGTGCGTGTGTGACTTAGCCGACGTGCTGCAGATGAACGTGTCGGCCATCTCCCAGCACCTGCGCAAGCTCAAGGACGGGGGGGTGATACAGGCCCGCAAAGTAGGGCAAACGGTATTTTACTCGCTGTCGGCGGCGCATTTGTCCGTGCTGCAGCCGCTGCTGACTCCGGCATCCACCTCTGCTTCCCTCACACCTGCCCGATGAATTCCACACCCGCTACTCCCACCAAGTCCCTGGCCGGCACGGGCCTGCTGGCCGCCCTCGCCGCTTCGCTGTGCTGCATTACCCCGCTGCTGGCCATTGTGGGCGGGCTGGGCGGCGTGGCCAGCACGTTTGCCTGGCTGGAACCGTTGCGCCCCTATCTCATTGCCCTGACCGTTGGCGTGCTGGGCTTCGCTTGGTTTCAGCACCTGCGACCCGCGCCCACGGCAGCCGATGACTGCGGCTGCCCCGTGCCGGCCAAGCCTTCGCTGATGCAGTCGCGAGGCTTTCTGGCTACAATCACCGTGCTGGCCGCGCTGCTGCTGGCCTTTCCCTACTACGGAGCGCGGTTCTACCCATCGGCAGCTCCCCAGCCCGTGGTGGCCACCAGCGCGGCCCCGGTGCTGCAAACCAGTTCCTACCGCATCGGCGGCATGACCTGCGAGGCCTGCGCCCGCCACGTCGAGCACGACGTGCAGCAGCTGCCGGGAGTGCAAAGTGTGCAAGTGTCCTACGAGCAGGGCACTGCCCAGGTCCGCTTCAATGCGGCCGTAACCCCGGCAGCCAAGGTCGAGAAAACCATCAACGGCACGGGTTATTCGGTGCTGAATCCTTCCGCCACCCGTTAAGCGCCTTTCCATGATTCCAATAACGCCTTCTACCCCCGCGCCCACCGTGACGCTGACTTCGGTGCTGACTTGCCCGGTGTGCCAGCACGCGCAGGCCGAGCAGATGCCGACCGACGCCTGCCAGTGGTTTTACGAATGCACCAGCTGCCACACGGTGCTTAAGCCCCTGGCCGGCGACTGCTGCGTGTACTGCTCCTACGGCACCGTGCCCTGCCCGCCCATCCAAACCGCCGGCCCGAAAGGCTGCTGCGGTTAAGCGGCCCGGACTAGCGGGCAAACGCCGGCGCAAGAACCCAGCCGTTGCCCAGCAATCGCACGCTGGCGCACGCCGGGCCGCCATCCCGGGCTTGTCCGTGGATGGAAGCCTGCAGGACAAGTCCGGGGCTGCTCAAGGTTTGCTCCAGCATCTCGGGCGTGAGCGTAGGCAACGGAACTTTCGCCCGGCGCGTCCAGCACGAATTGACCTGACCAGCGGAGGTGCCCGCATTCACGTAAAGAAACCGTCCGCTTACCGGGCCTTGCACCCCCGGTCCGGTGAGCCGGGGCTGCACTTCGCCCTTAGGAAAGCTAACCGTCAACGAAACCTCGAAGACGAGCCGCTCCGGGGTCCACACCACCGGCAAAATCAGTTCTCCATTCCCCTGCTGCACGGCCATCTGCACACCCACGGGCGCATCAAGTACCTGCAGCTGAAAAAGTAGGAGTTGCTTCATGTCAGCAAGGTAGAGCTTTCATGGACTACCATTCGCCCCTTGATTAGATGGGGCACAAACCGCAAGGGGCTTTTGCGCTAACGCATGCCTTTAGGCTAAGTGTATTGGGTCAACAGATGCTGCAGGTCGGCCGGAACGGGCATGGGCTGCTCGGCTTTGACGTTGGCACCCCCGGTATTGCCCGTAGGCACTTGCCCGACTAGCGAGCCCAGAAAGCCAAACACGATGCGGGGCAATTGCCCTATGATTTCGCGCAGGTTTCGGGTGCGCAGGCCGTGCAGCAGCATAAGCAGGTGCACGTGCGTGTGGGACATAGCCCAACGCTGGCCCAGCACGTGGGCCCGCTCCAAATGATGAAACGCACCGGCCGCGTCCTGCCGGGCGTAGGCCACCCGGGCGGCCTGCAATTCCCGCTGAAAGTGAGGCCGCAGTGACGGAGGGAGACGAAGGGGGTGCATGGCTTTGGAAAGTAGAGAATTACGTAACAAAAATAACTGTTAAGTAAGGCAGCACCGCTGAAATTCCGTGGTCCTACCCCGGACTGGGCCCACCTCATGGCGGGCAAGGTTTCCTCGATATTCCCTTGAGCCCGCAACCCAAAACGGATGCCTGTGGCGTAGGTATCGTTGCTAATTTAAAGCCTTTGTCATGATGCGTGGTCTTTGCGGGGTAGTATTCGTGCTTGGGCTCGTGCCACTGGGTGCCCAGGCCCAGCTCCCCACGGACAGCACCCGGGTCAGCGAAGACCGGTTGCTTGAATACTCCTTTGCCAACGACGCGTTTCTACGAACCGACTACTACTACACCCAAGGCATGACGTTGCTGCTGGTAAGCCCGGGCCTGCAACGCTCCCCGGTGAACCGGATTCTGGGGCCGGTGCCGGCGGGTAGTACCCTGCACCACGGTATCCGCCTGCACTACGACGGCTTTACGCCCCTGCGCATCCAGGACCCCTCTATTCGCGTTGGGGACCGGCCCTACGCCTCCTACATCTTCGCCGACCTGCTGCGCGTGGCCACGCACCCCGGCCGGCGGCTGCGGTTGACCACAGCCCTAAACGTGGGCATTCTGGGTCCGCCAGCGGGCGCCAAAGGCTTCCAAACCAAGTTTCACGAACTGCTCGGCGCCCCGACGCCCCGCGGCTGGGACTACCAGGTGCAAACCGACGTGGTGCTGGGGTGCGAGGCCCGGCTGGAGAAGCAGCTGCTGGCCCTGGGGCGAGTGGCCGAACTCAACGGTTCGGCCAGTGCTTCGCTGGGGACGCTGCAAACTTACGCGGCCGCGGGCACTACCCTGCGGGTGGGCTGGCGCCAGCCCACGTTCGAGGGGCTTGGCGTCGCAAGCCGGGCAACTCGTTGCCCGCACGGACGGGTGCAGGCCTACGGGCAGGCGCAGGTTGAAGGCCGCTTGGTAGGCTACAATGCCACCCTGCAGGGTGGGCTCTTCAATCGCCGCAATCCCTATGTGCTGCCGGCGTCGGCCGTGAGCCGGGCGGTGGCGCAGAGTACCGGCACGCTGGGACTTGGCTACGCGGGCGTGCGCGTGGAAACGGCCCTGACCTGGATTTCACCAGAGTTCACGGGCGCCCGCACCCACCGATGGACCACCATCAGCATCCGAGTGGCTTTTTAAGGAGCCTTCTTCTGTAGGGGGTAGCCGCTGCCAGGAGAACTTTCGCTGCCACCCCACCCAGTGCCACGCTGGCCGCCTGGTCGTCTAGGTATAGCTCGCGCCGCTCCCGGGCTTATTGCCCGTAAAACTGGCCCAGCAAGACCAGAACGCCGACGAAGAGGTAGATGCCCATGCGTTGCAGCTTCAGGGCGGGCTTATGGTGTTCACACATGCCGGCCTAACACAGTTGGGCGGGATTCCGTTGCATGCCCTCTTGATTGTGCCCGCTAAGAGGCTCACCGGGCCTTGGCCGGGTGCTGCCTGAGCCACGCCCGAACCTGGTCAATCTCCCGCTGCTGGTCAATCAGGATAAGGTAAGCTGTTTTTTTGAGCCCTTCGTCGCGGCCCAACTCCAGCTCGGCCCGGGCCAGGGTGATGGAGTTTTCGTGGTGCGGAATCAACAAGGTCGCGTAGTCACGGTCGATGTCTCCGGTGCCGGCGTCCTGCCGCTGCTCCTCGACTTTCGCCGGGGGGGCGGTCCGGCTGGTGTCGCCGGCGATGAGCCGGTGCGCCGCCGGGTGCAAGCCCTTGGTGGCCGCTTCCAGCAGCTCCCCCAGCTCGTGGGACTGCGGGGTGTGCTCCGGATAGGTGGGCGGCTGGTCCAGGATGCGCTGAATGGCCGAGTCCAGGCCGGGAATCAGCTGCTGGTGCGCCCGGTGAATGTCGCGGGCCAGGGCGCGCAGCGTAGCATCTCGCCCGTGCTCAAGCTCCAGGGCCGACATGGACACGGCGGCCTGGTGGTTTTCCCGCATGAGCCGGGCAAAGTACAGGTCCAGATTACCGGTGCGGGGCAAAGCCTGGGAGTGCTCATCCATCGTGTGCAGGGCCTGCATCATGGTGGAAGGCACTTGCGCCATGTGCGCGTCCTGCGTCTCGTCGGTTTTGCGGCCGCAGCCACTCAGCAGCAGTCCTAGGAGCGACAGGACCGCGGCGAGTTTGAAAACAGACAAAGCGGGGGCAAACATGGCCGGAAGATAAGCTGGGGAAAGGCTGGAAATGAGGGAAAGGCAGTTTGGGCCGGGTTTAGTTGGTCACCCCGGCGGGGTTGCTTTTCAGCCAGCGCTGAAATTGCTTGATTTCCTGCTGCTGGTCGCGCACGATGCGCCGGGCCGCATCACGCAGCTCGGCGTTGCGGCCAAACGCCAGCTCCGCCTGGGCCAGGGCTACGCCGCTGCGGTGGTGCAGCTCCATCAGAGTGGCAAAGTCGGCGTCGGGGCTGCCGGGCAGAGTCGGCACCTGGCGCAGGGGGGCCAAGGCCGCCGCAATGCGGCGCACGAACGGGTCTTTGGCGTTGCCCGGCCGGTACTCCTGCCCGGCGGGCGGCTCGCGTTTGAGAGCCAAGGCGAGCACGTGGGTGTCTTTTTCGTGGCTTTTCACCACGTGCTTGGCCATGGCCCGCAGGGTAGAGTCCTTGCCCCGCGAGATTTGCACGGCCGCCAGGCGCTGGGCCCCGGCGTGGTGCACAATCATCAGGCTGGCAAAGTCTTCGTCCCAGCAGCCGATGCGCCGCACGGCATCCAACTGGCGGACCATGAGCTGCAGGGAGTCGGCCAGATTCGGAGGCGCGACCGGGACCGGAGCAGGCCGGGGCTTGTCGTGTATGTCGGCTTCGTGGGCCGCTGAGTCGGTGGGCTCGGAGTTGCAGCCGCTCACGGCCAGGGCCACGAGCAGGGCCGCGAGCAAACGCGCCCCGTCGCACTGGAAGCGGCGGAGCAGGGTGCCGGGGAATGGGGCAAGCAGGTTGGAAGGCATGGCAAGCGGGAGTTACATGTTTAAGGCCCCGATGCCCGCCGCGTTCAGGCTCGCTTCTTTGAAGGCTTCGGCGTAGGTGGGGTGGGCGTGCGACATGATGCCCACGTCCTCGGCCGACCCGCGGAAGCTCATCACGGCTACGGCTTCGGCAATAATGTCGGCGATGCGGGCGCCTATCATGTGCACGCCCAGGATTTCGTCGGTGCCGGCGGCGGTGAGCACCTTCACCAGCCCCTCCGTATCGGCCCCGGCCAAAGCCCGCCCCGAGGCGGAGTAGGGAAAGGTGCCCACCTTGTAGGCGGTGCCACTTTCCTTGAGCTGCTCTTCGGTGTAGCCCACGCCGGCTACTTCGGGCCAGGTGTAGACCACCCCCGGAATGAGCAGGTAGTTGACGTGGGGCTGGTGGCCGGCAATGCGCTCGGCCACGAACACGCCCTCGTCGGAGGCTTTGTGGGCCAGCATGGCCCCGCGCACCACATCGCCTAGGGCCCAGATGCCGGGCACGTTGGTTTGCAGCTCGTCGTTGACTTTTACGCGGCCCTTCTCGTCCAGCTCCACGCCGGCCGCGGCCAGGTTCAGGCCGTCGGTGTAGGGCCGGCGACCCACCGACACCAAGCAGTAGTCGCCTGCCAGCTGCAAGTCGGCGCCGCCGGCCGCCGGGGTAGCTGTCAGCTTCACCGTCTCTCCTTCCCGCGTCACGGCCGTGACCTTGTGGGAGAGGTAAAACGCCAGCCCCTGCTTTTTAAGGGAACGCAGCAGCTCCTTGCCCAGGGTGCGGTCCATGGTCGGGATGATGGCGTCGGTGTATTCCACCACCGACACCTGGCTGCCCAGCCGGGCGTACACCGACCCGAGCTCCAGGCCAATAACGCCGCCGCCCACGATAATCAGGTGCTTCGGCAGCTCACGCAGCGCCAGCGCCTCGGTGCTGGTGATGATGCGCTCCTTGTCCAGGGTGATGAAGGGCAGGGTGCTGGGTTTGGAGCCGGTGGCAATGATAATGTTCTTGGCCGTCAGCTGCTGCCCTTCCCCACCGCCCCCGTCGCTGGGCGCCACCTGCACGGTGGTAGCGTCGACAAACGAGGCCACGCCTTGAATGACGTCCACCTTGTTTTTCTTCATCAGGTACACCACGCCGTCGCACACCTTGCTTACTATCTGGTCCTTGCGCGCCATCAGGCGAGGTAAATCGGCGCGCAGGTTGTCGGCGTCGATGCCGTGCTCGGCAAACTGGTGGGTGGCTTTCTGGTAGAGCTCGGTGGATTCGAGCACGGCTTTGCTGGGGATGCATCCCACGTTGAGGCAGGTGCCGCCCAGGGTGGGGTACTTCTCGATAATGGCCGTTTTCAGGCCTAGCTGGCCGCAACGGACGGCCGCGATGTAGCCGCCGGGGCCGGAGCCGATGATGAGAACGTCGTAGGAAGCTGCGGACATGAGCGGAGTTGGAGCGAGTGAAGGGTGGGAAAGCAGTGGTAGTGTTCTACAGGTGAGTTTCGTGTTGGGCGAAGTCGCCGCGTTCCACCTGAATGGTAGCGTGCTGCACGGCGTGCTTACCGGTCACGTAGGCGTGGGCGCGGGCCAGCACGTCGTCGTGGGTGGCACCCTCGGCCAGCACCACGTGGGCGCTGAGGGCGTTGACGCCCGAGGTGAGCGACCAGGCGTGCAGGTCGTGCACAGCCGCCACGCCCGGCTCGGCCAGCAGGCCCTGGCGCAGGGCTTCCAGGTTCACCTCGGCCGGGGTGCCTTCCAGCAGCACGCCCACGGCCTCCTTGAGCAGGGTCCAGGTGCGCGGCAGAATGAACAGGCCGATAAGGGCCGAGAGCAGCGGGTCGGCGTAGTACCAGCCGGTGGTGAGCATGATGATGCCCGCCGCGATGACGCCGATGGAGGTGAGCATGTCCGAGAGTACCTCGAAGTAGGCGCCTTTCATGTTCAGGCTCTCGTCTTTGCCCTGGCGCAGCAGGTACATGCAGTACAGGTTGATTACTAACCCCGCCCCGGCAATCCAGAGCATGGAGGTGCTTTCGACCTTGGGCGGGTCCAGAAAGCGGAAATAGGCCTCGTAGAGAATGTAGAGCGAAATCAGGATGAGCACCACCGCGTTGGTGAGGGCCGCCAGGATTTCAAAGCGGTAGTAGCCGTAGGTTTTCTCCGGGGTGGCCGGCTTTTCGGCGAAACGGATGGCCAGCAGGGCCAGCCCCACGCCGGCCACGTCGGTGAGCATGTGGCCGGCGTCGGCCAGCAGGGCCAGGCTGCCAGTGAGGTAGCCGCCGATGACTTCGGCCACCAGGTAGGCCAGCGTTAGGAAAAACACGATGGTCAGCTGGCGCTTGTTGCGCGAAGCGGCACTGCCGCTCATGCCGTGGGCCCCGCTCATGCTGATGGACCGGAATGATGGTGCGGGCCTTCGCGCAGCTCGCGGGGCATGGACTCAACGACCGACAGGTTTTTCTGGGCCAGTGGGGCAGCAGGCGCAGCCGGTGGCGTACCGCCCGTGCCAGGCGTGGCGTAGTCCATGCGCTGGATGCGCACGGCGTTGAGAATGGCCAGCAAGGCCACGCCTACGTCGGCAAACACGGCTTCCCACATGGTGGCCAGGCCGCCGGCGCCGAGGATGAGCACGATGCCCTTCACGATAAAGGCCAGCCAGATGTTCTGCCACACCACCGAGTGGGTGGCGCGGGCAATGCGCCGGGCGGTGGCAATCTTGCTGGGGTGGTCGGTCTGAATGACGACGTCGGCCGTTTCGATGGTGGCGTCGGAGCCCAGGCCGCCCATGGCAATGCCCACGTCGGCCAGCGCTACCACGGGGGCATCGTTCACCCCATCGCCCACGAAGGCCAGCTTGCGGCCCGCGTCCTTGTATTCCTGCACGTAGCGGGCCTTGTCTTCGGGCAGCAGCCCGCCGTGGGCCTCGTCAATGCCCAGCTCCTTGGCCACGCGCTGGGTGATGCTGTCCTTGTCGCCGGAGAGCATCACGATTTTGGTGATGCCGTCGGCGCGCAGCTCCTGAACCGTGCGGGCGGCGTCCTCTTTGGGTGAGTCGGCCACGGTGACGTAGCCGGCGTACTTGCCATCCACAGCCGCCACCACGATGCTGTCCAGAATCTGGTCAACTTCAGTAGGATAAGGCACGCTGAATTTGGTCAGCAGCTTGGTGTTGCCGGCCAGCACGTCTTTGCCGTCCACTTTACCGCGCATGCCGTGGCCGGAAATCTCTTCCACGTTCTCCACCGAAACGCCCTGCACCGCCGCGCCCACGTGCAGCACCACGGCCTTGGCGATGGGGTGGGTGGATTTGGTTTCCAGCGCGCCCACCAGCCGCAGCAGCTGCGCGGACTCCAGGCCCGGCGCGGGCTGCACCTGCTGCACGGCAAATACACCCTGGGTGAGCGTGCCGGTCTTGTCCATGACTACCGTGTCGAGCTCGCGCATCACGTCCAGGAAGTTGGAGCCTTTGAAGAGAATGCCCGCTTTGGACGCGGCGCCGATGCCGCCGAAGTAGCCCAGCGGAATGCTGATGACCAGCGCGCAGGGGCAGGAGATGACCAGGAACACCAGGGCCCGGTAGAGCCAGGTGCGGAACACGTAATCGTCCACCACGAAGTAGGGCACCAGCACCAGCAGCACGGCCAGGGCCACCACGATGGGCGTGTAGACCTTGGCGAACTTGGTAATGAACTGCTGGGTCTTGGCCTTGCGGCCCACCGCGTCCTGCACCATGGCCAAAATGCGGGCCAGCTTGGTGTCCTTATAGCCGGCCGTCACGGCCACCTGAATCAGGCTCTCCAGGTTGACCATGCCGGCCAGCACGGCCTCGCCGGCCTGCTTGGTCTGGGGCACGGACTCCCCGGTCAGGGCGGCGGTGTTGAAAGAAGCCGGGCCCTTGGTCAGCGTGCCGTCCAGGGCCACTTTTTCGCCCGGCTTCACCTCGATGGTGTCGCCGACTACTACCTCCTTGGGGTCGAGCACCAGCGGCTGCCCGTTGCGGATGACGGTGACTTCGGTGGCCTGGATTTCGAGCAGGGCCCGGATGCTGCGCTTGGCGCGGTTCACGGCCGCGTCCTGAAACAGCTCGCCCACGGTGTAAAACAGCATCACGGCCACGCCCTCCGGGTACTCCCCGATGGCAAAGGCCCCGAGCGTGGCGATGCTCATGAGCAGAAACTCGTTGAACACGTTGCCCGAGGGGATGCTGAGCACGGCGGCTTTCATCACCTTCCAGCCCACAAGCAGAAAGGCCACCCCGTACCAGGCCAGGCGCACGTATTTAGTAAACCAGGTTACGTCGTAGTAGTCCAGGGCCAGGCCGCCCAGCAGCAGGGCCAGGGCCACGCCGGGCCACAGGTAGGGGTTGGCACCCACCGGGCCGTGGTCGTGGTCGTCGCCGCTGGCGTGGTCGTGGCCGGCGTGCTCGTCGGCAGCCTGGCCGGCCAGGTCCACGACCTTTTTGCCGGCGGGGTGGTCGTGGCCTTCGTGGTCGCTGTGGTCGTGGCCGGGCACGTCGTGGCCTTCGGGCGCGGCGGCGGCTTCGGGCGTGAGCTGGTCGCGGCTCAGGGCGCCCACGTTTTCGAGCTTCGCCTGCTTGGCGGTGTTGAGCTCTTCGTCGGTGTTGGGGGAGGTTGGGTCAGGCATGGGAATAAGAATGTCAGGGGTAAGAGTAAGGCGGCGGGCAGCCCGGGGCTACCAGTCCACGAAAAAGCCGGCCACGCCCACCAGCACGAGCACCGCGCCGGTCAGGCGCCGCTCGTGTTGGGCGAGCCCGTCCACGTTGAGGCGGCCCAGGCCGCGGTGGGCCAGCGCTACCAGCGCGCACATGGCCGACACGGAGGCCAGCAGGTACACGCTCATGAGCAGGGCCAGCGCGGCCGGGCCGTGGGTGCCGGCGGCCAGAAAGAAGGTCTGGATTTCCAGGCAGGGGGCCAGGAACATGGTGGCGGCCAGCCCCAGCACCACCCGCCGGCGCGGCGTGCGCTGGCGCACCGGCCGCGGGTCGGGGTGGGTGTGGCCGGGCCCGGAAAAGGCGTACAGCACGCCAATAACGATGAGCAGCAGCGGCGCCACCCAACCGG
Organism: Hymenobacter puniceus; assembly: GCF_014333525.1. GTDB lineage: Bacteria > Bacteroidota > Bacteroidia > Cytophagales > Hymenobacteraceae > Hymenobacter. The sequence goes on along the minus strand of NZ_JACSCX010000009.1, from coordinate 77,405 downwards.
CAAACTGCTCGAAGCGGGCCGAAAGGCGCCAGCCGAGCAGCCCCAGGGCCAGCCCGATGCCCACGGTGCTGAGCACGTGGGCCAGCCCGGCCACCATCGTCACCCCCACCGCCCGCCGCAGGGGCCAGCCCTCGGCGCGCGCCACGGCCAGCACGGGCGCCCAGTGGTTGGGAATGGCGGCGTGCAGCAAGCTGAGCACCAAAGCACCGGTGAGGAGTTCCAACATACGAGTTACGAACGGGGCCAGAACAGGATAACGGCCAGGCCGAGCATGATAACCGTCCCGCCCAACACATCGAACCGGTCGGGCCGGAAGCCGTCGAAGTACCAGGCCCAGGCAATTGACATGACGACGAACACGCCGCCGTACACGGCGTAGGTCTTGCCGAAAGAAGTGGATTGCCACGTGGCCACCCAGCCGTACGCGACGAGCAGCCCGGCCCCCAGCAATCCTACCCAGGCCGGACGGTCCGCTTTGAGCCACTGCCACATCAGGTAGCCGCCCCCGATTTCGCAGAGGCCGGCGAGAAAAAACAGGAACAGGGGCTGCAGGTAGCTCATCGGTTGGGATAAGGTGGATTGAACGCGTTTGCCGGCCGCGCGGCTATTCTTCCTCTTCGGCGTTTTTCATCTTGGCCAGCAGCGAGTAGGCGCCGTCCGTGACGAAGGTGGTCGTGGCCGCCACTCCTTCGGGCAGGGTGACTTCGGTGAAGTTGTCCTCGCTGCGGCCCAGGGTTACCGGCACCAGGCGGTAGCGGCCGGCGGCTTCCACGGCAAAGGCGTAGTTCTTGCCCTCGAAGCGGACCAGGGCCGCGTCGGGCAAGGTCGGGGCCTGGGTGCGGCCGGTTTCAATCAGGGCCCGCACGTAGAGGCCGGGCAGCAGGGCGGGGTCGTTTTCCTGGTCCAAATGGCCGTGCACGCGCACCGTGCGGTCCTCGCCAATGGCCTTACCGACCAGGTAGACGCGGGCCGTGCGCTCGCGGCGCGAGCCGGCGGAGTCGCTGGCCAGCGTAAAGCGAATGAGTTGGTTCTTCTGCACCCGGGCCACGTCGCGCTCGAAGACGGTAAGCTCCACGTGCAGGTGCTCAGGGTCCACGATTTCAAACAGGGCATCGGTGGCCGTCACGGCCTGCCCCACCGTGACGTTGACCGTGCGCACGAAGCCCGCCCGCGGGGCACGGAGGCTGGCCGTGGTGACGATGCGCCCACCCACGGGTAGGCCGGCCAACCGCAGCCGGGCCGCCTGGGCGTTGGTTTGCACCTGCAGGGCCCGATAATCGGCCTGGGCGCGCTGGTAGTTTTTCTGGGGGGCTACTTCCTGCTCGTAGAGTTCTTTTTGGCGGGCCAGCTCGGTGCGGGCGTAGTCGAGGCGGGCGCGGGTTTCGAGGTAGTCTTGCTGCAGGGTCACGAACTCGGGGTTGCGGATGGTGGCCAGCACCTCGCCCTTGCGCACGCGGGCCCCCTGCAGCAGCTCCGTATTCTCCACGAAGCCGCCCAGTGGGGCCGTGATGTTGACGGTGCTTTCTGGGGGCACGTCCAGGGTGCCGGTCACGGCCAGCCCTGCGCCCATGGGCCGATCGGTCAGGCGGGCGGTTTTCAGGCCCGCGGCCTGCTGTTCGGCCGCGGAGAGGGTCACCATATCGGAAGCTTCTTCGGCTTCACCGGCTTCACCGGATTCCTGGCCTTTGGCAGCGGGTTCGGCCTCCGCGGTTTCTTTCTTGTCAGCACCGCAGCCGGCCAGGGTTAGGCTGAGCAGCAGGAGTAGGGATGCAATCTTATTCATGGAAATCGGGTCAAGTCAAAGAGTGGATGAGACTTTACTGGGCGGCAGTGCCGAGCAGGTAGTCCAGGTCGATGGCGGTTTGGTTGTGCTGGAGCAGGGCGTCGAGGTAGGCCGTGCGCACGCTCAGGGCACGCTCCAGGTTGAGCAGCAGCTCGGAGTAAGTGGTCTCGCCGGCCTTGTAGGCCCGCTGGCTCAGGCGCACGATGACGGCGGCCTGGGGCAGGCCGGTCTGCTCGTAGAACTGCACCCGGCGCTGCTGCTCCGCCAGGCGCAGGCGCAGCTCATCGAGCTGGGCGGCGGCTTCGGCCTGGTAGCGCTGATAAGCGGTGGTGGCGACTTGCTCCTGCAGCTTGGCGGCCTGCACGCGGGCTTTCTGAGGGCCGCGCAGCAGTGGGATGGCCACGCCGGCCTGCACGCTCTGGAACCGGTCGCCGGTGCCGTAGGTCTGCGCGCGCCCGTCCACCTCGTAGGTGCCCCGCAGCGACTGGTTGGTGTAGCCCACCGTCACCTGGGGCAGCCCTTGGGCTTGCTCCACCCGGGTTTCGGCGCGGCGCTCGGCAATCTGCTGCTGCAGCACCCGCGCCTGCGGGGTGGCTGCTAACGTTGCCGTATCCACGGTTCCCCCGGGGGCGGGCAGCAAGCGCAGAACGCTGTCGGCAATGGCGACGGGCCCGTTGGTTTGCAGTAGGGCCTGCAGCTGGCGCTGGGCCACGGCGTAGTCGGCCCGGGCCTGGGCCAATAGGTTCTGCGTCTCGCCTTGTTGAATCAGGGCGTTGGCGGGCTCCAGGCGGGCCACCTCTCCGGTTTTGAAGCGCAGCTGGGCCGCGCGCAGAAACTCGGTATAGATGCTGTCCTGCCCGCGCAGGGTGCGCAGGCGGTGCCGGGCGTGCACGGCCCGCTCGTAGCTCAGGCGCACCTGCCGGCGCAGTTCAGCCTGCACCTGGGCCAGTTGCTGCTCCCGGCCCCCAATCTGGGCCTGGCTCAAACCAGCCTGGGCCCGGTAGTAGCCGGGCAGGGCCAGCGACTGGCCGATGCTCAGCACGTTGTCGGAGAGCGGGGAGTTCACCTGGCCATAGGTACCCAGGATGGTGGTGCGGCCCACGTCGAAGGCCGTACGGCGTAAGGCCTGCTGGGCTTCCAGGGCGCGCTGGGCTCCCTGCACCGTGCCGTTGGCCTGCAAGGCTTGACCCACGGCCTGGGTGGAGGTCAGTGGACCCTGCGCCCGGGCGGGCGCGGCGGCCAGCAATCCACCCAGCACGAGCAACACCAGCGACACCGGCACGGCCGGCGTGCGCTGCGGCTGCTCTTCTTCCTTGGCTTTGCTGTTGCGCTCGGACAGGGCGTAGAGCACCGGTAAGACCAGCAGGGTCAGCAGCGTGGCCGTGACCAGCCCGCCGATGACGACGGTGGCCAGTGGCCGTTGCACTTCGGCCCCCGCCGACTGTGACAAGGCCATGGGCAAAAAGCCCAGCGAGGCCACGGTGGCCGTCATCAGCACCGGCCGCAGGCGCACCTGGGTGCCTTCCAGAATGCGGGCAAACACGTCGGTGCGCCCTTCCTCTTTGAGCTGGTTGAAGTAGCCGATGAGCACGATGCCGTTGAGCACGGCCACGCCGAACAGCGCAATGAAGCCCACGCCGGCCGAGATGCTGAAGGGCATGCCCCGCAGCCAGAGCGCCAGCACCCCGCCGATGGCCGAGAGCGGAATGGCCGTGAAAATGAGGATGGACTGCTTGAACGATTTGAACGTGAAGAACAAGAGCACGAAAATCAGCAGCAAGGCTACCGGCACAGCGATGCTGAGCCGCTCGGAGGCCTTGCGCAGGTTTTCGAACTGGCCGCCGTAGGTGGTGTAGTACCCTGGCGCGAGCTGCAGTTGCTGGTCCACTTTGCCCTGCAGCTCGGTCACCACGCTTTCCACGTCGCGGCCCCGCACGTTGAAGGCCACGGTGATGCGGCGCTTGGCGTCATCCCGCTGAATCTGGTTGGGGCCTTCCAACAAGTCCACCGCGGCTACCTGCTCCAGCGGAATCTGCTCGCCGCCGGGGGTGGCCACCAGCAGCTGACGCACGTTGCCGATATTCTGGCGCAGTTCGGGGGCCAGGCGCAGCACCACGTCGAAGCGGCGCTCCTGCTCGAAGAGCTGGCCGGCGGTCTGGCCTGCAAAGGCGGTTTGCACCGTGCGGTTCACGTCTTCGGCGTTGAGGCCGAAGCGAGCCAGGCGGTTGCGGTCGAGCTTGACCACGATTTGGGGCAAGCCGGTGACCTGCTCCACGTATACGTCCTCAGCCCCTTCGACCTGGCGTACCAGGCGGGCGGCCCGCTCGGCGTAGGAGGCCAGCTGCTGCAGGTCCTCGCCGTAAATCTTCAGCACCACGTCCTGCTTGGCGCCGCTGATAAGCTCGTTGAAGCGCATCTGAATGGGCTGCTGGAAACCGAAGGTTACGCCGGGAATCACGCTCAACGCCTCGGCCATCTTGCCGGCCAGCTCCTCCTGGGTTTTGGCGGAGGTCCACTTGTCCTGGTCTTTTTCCAGAATCACCATCACGTCGGCCGCCTCCACGGGCATGGGGTCGGTGGGAATCTCGGCCGCGCCGATTTTGGCCACGACCTCCTTGACTTCGGGAAACTGCTTCTGCAGGATGGCCCCGGCCTGCAGGCTCCGGTCCACGGTGTAGCTCAGCGAGGACCCGGTGAGGGTGCGCAGCTCAATGGCAAAGTCGCCTTCCGAGAGCTGCGGGATGAACTCCCCGCCCAGGGTGCGGAACAACAGGATGGAGCCCACGAACAGCGCCACCGCGGAGGTGAGCACTACGGCTTTACGCCTCAATGCCCATTCCAGCAGCGGGCGGTAGCGGGCTTCGAGCCAGCGCATCATGCGGTCGGAAAAGTTGGGCTTCACTTCCGTCGAGCGGCTCAGGGCCAGCGCCGACATCATGGGCACGTAGGTCAGGCTCAGGATAAACGCGCCGATGATGGCAAAGGCCACGGTCTGGGCCATGGGCCGGAACATCTTGCCCTCGATGCCGACCAACGCTAGCAGGGGCAGGTACACGATGAGGATGATGATTTCGCCAAACGCCGCCGAGGAGCGGATTTTGCTGGCCGCGTGGTAGGTTTCCTCGTTCATCTGGTCGGTGCTAAGACGGTTGCCCGGCACCCGCAGCTGCCCGCCGTGCAGGCGGTGCACGATGGCTTCGACGATGATGACGGCGCCGTCCACTACCAGGCCGAAGTCGATGGCCCCGAGCGAGAGCAGGTTGCCCGACACGCCGAACAGGCGCATCATGGCGATGGCAAAGAGCATGGCCAGCGGAATGACCGAGGCCACGACCAGGCCGGCGCGCCAGTTGCCCAGAAACAGGATGAGCACGAAGAGCACAATCAGGGCGCCCTCAATCAGGTTGGTTTTCACCGTGCCAATGGCGCGGCCCACCAGCTCGGAGCGGTCCAGGTACACGTCGATGGCCACGCCCTCGGGCAGGGACTTCTCCACCGTCAGCATGCGGGTTTTCACATCCTTGATGACGTCGTTGGCGTTGGCCCCCTTGAGCATGAGCACGATGCCGCCGGTCACTTCGCCCTCTCCGTTACGAGTCATGGCGCCGTAGCGCACGGCCGAGCCCAGGCGCACGTCGGCCACGTCGCGCACGAGCACGGGCAGGCCGCCTTCAGTATTGCGCACAACGATGTTGCCCAGGTCAGCGGCGTTTTCGGCCAGGCCCTCGGTGCGAATGAAATAGGCGGTGGGCTTCTGGTCGAGGTAGGCGCCGCCGGCGTTCTGGTTGTTGCGCGACACGGCCTGGTACACCTGCTCGGTGGTGACGCCCAGCGAGCGCAGGCGGGTGGGGTCGAGCCGGATTTCGAACTGCTTGAGCTGGCCGCCGAAGCTGGCCACGTCGGCCACGCCGGGCGTGCCTAGCAGCTGGCGCCGCACGATCCAGTCCTGAATGGTGCGCAGCTCGCGGGCGTCGTACTTCTTCTCGAAGCCGGGCTTGGCGCGCACCAGGTACTGGTACACCTCGCCCAGGCCGGTGCTGACCGGGGCCATTTCCGGCCGGCCGATGCTCTCTGGTATTTGACTCTCGGCTTCGCGCAGGCGCTCGGCCACCTGCTGGCGGGCCCAGTAGATGTCCACGCCGTCCTCGAAGACGATGGTCACGACCGAGAGGCCGAAGCGGGAGAAGGAGCGCACTTCCTCGCGGTTGGGGATGGTGGCCAGGCTCTGCTCGACGGGGAACGACACGAGGCGCTCGATGTCACTGGCCGCTAGCGAGGGAGCCACCGTGTAGACGACAATCTGGTTGGTGGTGATGTCGGGTACCGCGTCAATCGGCAGCCGGCTCAGGGAATAGCCGCCCCAGGCCACCAGGGCCAGGGTCAGGATTCCGATAATGAGCTTGTTGTGAATGGAAAAATGAATCAGCCGGTCAAACATCCGTTGCTGTGGGGGTTAGGTCTAACACTTTCGAAAAAGACCCTGCGACCCGGCGGTTCCGGCTGCTAAAGCGGGAACGGCGGGGATGGAACGCACCCGGGAGCCAACGCCACGCGTTGACAAGCTCCGACGGGTCAACTCCGCTCGGGAGTTGGCCGCCCGGAGAGGGTGGTCAGCAGGAAAAAGAGGAAAGGGTTAGGCCTGGGGCGGCTGCCACACGGCCCCGAAGTCCCGGGTCGGAACGCCCACAATCAGCCGGCCGTGTTGGGGGCTGCTGCCCCACTCGGTCACCTGGGGGTACATGGCCAGGGCGCCACTGGTTAGCGTTACCACTACCCCGCCGCAGCAGTGGCACTGGCAGAGCGGCGAGCACCAGTCGCCCAGCGCGTCCGTGCTGCAGTCCGAATGCGTGGCCGCGGCCACCGTCGATTGGGCCTGGTCCTGGCACACGGTCACCTCGTCCGTGCAAGTCATGCAGGAGAGCAACGCGAAGTAGCAGGCAAAAAACAGGCTGAGCAGGCGCATGATGCGGCGAAGGTAACAATTCCCGGGGGCCGGAGCTGCTTTTACCGCTAATCGCCGGCGAAGGTTCCCTCTCCAGCCCATTAGTTGGATTGGCTAACCTTCGGGTGAAGCTCCAGGCCCGCACTCCCCGTTTGCTGAAAGACAACCAGGGCATTCTCCCAGTGCGGAGTACCGAAAGCCCGCAGCAGCGGGACCAGCGCCGGGGTCAGGGCAAAGTGCAGCCGGGGACTGGTGCAGGCCAGCGTGGGGTTGTCGGGGTTGCGCAACACCAGGCCCGTGGCCACCAGCGGCCGCAGCACCTGTTCGCGCATGAGCAGGAACGAGTGCTCGGTGGATGCTTCGCGCCAGCCGTATGCCGTGCGCATGAAGTCGCGAATGCCGCGGGCCATGCCCTTGCGTTCGTCGCTGGCTGCGGTCCACGGCGTGTCCGGGCCTACCCCGGCCAGGGCCAGCAGGGTCAGCCCGGCCAGCTTGCTGCGCAGCGGCGCGGGCAGGTCCAGGGCCGTCAGGATGCGCTGGGCGTCGGTGATGCGGGCGTGATAGATTTCCATGGCCGGGCCGGCAAGAGGCATGAACTGCTAGCGCCGGAAGCTACATCCGAGAAAGTACGTGGTGGGCGTGTCTTTGGTCAGGGCCAGGTTGATGCCCGTGTCCAGCTGCAGGTTCTCGCCCAGGCGCAGCACGGGCCCGCCGTTGAGCGTGGCGCTCCAAGCGCGGCCCCGGGTGTCCCAGGCGGTGGCAATTTCCACGAAGCCCCCCAGGGTCTTGTACAAATCGTGGCCCACCGTTAGCGTGGGCGCCAGCTCCAGGAAGTGCTCCCGGGCTTCGCTGTCGCGGTTGAAAGTGGCCTGAAACTGCGTGCCCAGGGTAAAATCGTGGGGCAGCTGCACCGAGAACGGCGTAACGATGCCGCCCTCCCAGGCGCCGTTGCCGCAGCTGCGGCCCGTGGGCAGCTTCACGAAGGGCATCAGGGCAAAGGCCGTGGGGCCCCCGTCGTTGCCCCACAGGTTGCGCTTGAGCCGCACGGTCACGTCGCCGAAGCCCGCCCGCCGGGTGCCCGTGTCGCCCTCGCCCTCCGTCTGCACGGTGTAGGACTCGACCACTACCTGCAGGTCCACGTTGTGGGTGAGCCCCATTTTCAGGTTGGCGTGGTTGAACCCCAGCTCCTGTTGCGCAACCGCCTGCCCCGCTAAGCGGGAGCGGCCCAGGCGCAGCACGTCGGTTTCCAGCTGGAAGTGGCCCGCGTCCACCGAGTAGGCGCTTTCCGTGGCGTCGGGCCGGTCGGTGCTCAGCGGCCGCATCAGGGCCCCGGGCACGGGCTTGAACAAGGTGTAAACCCGTTTGCGGGCCCGCAGCGTGTCCACGCCGGCGGGGTCCGGGGCGGGCAGCCCGGTGGGGGCTTGCGCCAGCGCGGACAGGCCACCGGTCAGCAGCAGGCCCAGGGAGAGAAGTCGAAATGCACGCATAGAACACCGGAGCTAAAAGGCAAGGAGAGGGCGTCCCGGGACCAGGGCCCCGGCGAAACCAACCAGTAGCCAGGCGTTAGCCTAGCCGAAAAAAGTCTGCACGAGCAGGTACACGTTCAGGGCGATGATGATGCCCGACACGGTCCAGGCCGTAGCGTTGACCAGCAGGCCGTTGGCAAACACGCCCATCTTGGCCCGGCTGCTGGTGAAGAGCACCAGCGGCACCACGGCAAAACTGAGCTGCAAAGACAGAATCACCTGGCTGAGCACCAGCAGCTGGCCGGTACCCTTCTCGCCGTAAATGAGCGTTACAATCAGGGCCGGTACCACGGCAATGCTGCGGGTAACCAGGCGCCGCAGCCAGGGCTTGAGCCTGATGTTGAGGAAGCCTTCCATCACAATTTGCCCGGCCAGCGTGCCGGTGAGCGTGGAGTTCTGGCCCGCCGCCAGCAGGGCCACCGCGAAGAGCATGCTGGCCGCGCCTGCCCCGAGCACCGGCGTGAGCAACTTGTGGGCGTCGTTGATGTCGGCCACGTTGTACATGCCCGTCTTGTGGAAGGTCGCGGCGGCCGTGACCAGGATGGCGGCGTTCACGAAGAAGGCCAGAAACAAGGCCACCGTCGAGTCGATGGTGGCGAACTTGATGGCCATGCGCTTGCCGGGCTCGGTCTGCTCAATCTGGCGGGTTTGCACGATGCTGGAGTGCAGATACAGGTTGTGCGGCATCACGGTGGCCCCCAGTATGCCGATGGCGATGTAAAGCATCTGCGGGTTGGTCACCACTTCGGGGCGGGGCACCAGCCCGCCGAGCATGGCCATGTAGTCCGGGTTCGAGACGATGATTTCGTACACGAAGCAGCCAAAGATGATGACGATGAGGCCCGCCACGATGCTCTCAATAACCCGAAAGCCCTTGTTCTGGAAGTAGAGCACCACCAGCACGTCGAGCACCGTGAGCACCACGCCCCAGCTCAGGGGCAGACCGAAAAGCAGGTTCAGGGCAATGGCCGAGCCAATAACCTCGGCCAGGTCGCAGGCGGCGATGGCAATTTCGCAGAGCACCCAGAGCACCATGGCTACGGGCTTGGAGTAGTGGTCGCGGCAAGCCTGGGCCAGGTCGCGGCCCGTGACGATGCCCAGCTTGGCCGCCAGGTGCTGCAGCAGCATGGCGAACAGGTTGGAAATTAAAATCACAGACAGCAGGGTGTAGCCGTAGCGCGAGCCGCCGGCCAGGTCGGTGGCCCAGTTGCCGGGGTCCATGTAGCCCACGGCCACCATCAAACCGGGCCCCCAGAAGGCAAACAGCTTGCGCCAGAACGAGGCGCTGGCCGGCGGCACCTTGATGGAAGCGTACACTTCGCGCAGCGAAGGCGCGTTGCGCGGCTTGCGCCAGCCGGGCTCGGCGGCGACCGGGGCCGGCGTTACCGGCAGCGGCGCCGGGGGCATGAGTAAAGTTTCCATAGCAGGAGGGATAGGGTGAGCCGGCAAGGTACAATATTTAGGCTGCCCTAAATATTTATTTAAGGTAGCCTAAATACTCATTTTGCTGCTCAATGGTTTGCCTACTCGCTAAGAAATGGTTTGCGTCAGGATAGCCCCTGCGAAACCGTCCAGTTGGTATTTTGCCGGAAAGCTGGTTTCCGGCAAAACAGCACGGCTTTTAAGTATGTAGTTGACGTTTGCTGCCTGCTTGTGGCCGAGTCTGTTGTCTCATCGCGTCCCGACGACAGGGCCGAACGCCAGCGAAACCAGAGCCCCTGGCATGGTACCCACTCTTTATGAGCTCATCCTCGCTGAGTTTGGCCTTGGTTAAAAGTTTGGTACAAAAGTTAAACGAGTGGGGGCTTCTGTGCGGGCTAGACGCAACCGGCAACGTGTTGCTCCCTTAATCGCCTGTCGGAACTAAGTTTTGGACCGAACGGTTCTTAATCGTAACTTGCCGGCCCAAAGTCAGTCCAGCCCGCTTTGCTCACCTCACCAGCTAATGTCACGTCCCCAGGAATTTGATACCACGGAAGCGCTGCACCAGGCCATGCGGGCGTTCTGGCGCAAGGGCTACGAGGCGACTTCCCTGACCGATTTGCTGGCCGCCACGGGCCTGAGCAAAAGCAGCCTCTACGCCACCTTTGGGGGCAAGCGCGACTTGTTCCTTGCGGCTTTTGACGCCTACCGGCAGGCCCGGGCCCGCGACGCACACCGGGTGCTGCAGCAGCAGCCCGCCCGCCGGGCCATCGAGACCTTTTTCCACTCGCTGTTTGCCGACGTCAATTCAAACGAACCCTTGCTGGGCTGCATGAGCATCAACCAAGCGGTGGAACTGGCCCCGCACGACCCCGCGGTGCGGCAACGAGTGGTCGAGGACTTGCAGCAGATGGAGGAAGTATTGACCCAAGCGATTGAACGTGGCCAGCAGGATGGCTCGGTGGCCAGCCCGCGCCCGGCCCGGGAGCTGGCCCGGCTCCTGGTGTTGGCTTTCCCCGGCTTGCAGGTCATGGCCCGGGCGGGTTATCGCCGCCAGCAGCTGGACGACGCGCAGCAGCTCCTCTTTACCTGTCTGGACAGGTAGCTCTTTTTTTTTGCCTTTTACTGGACCAAACAGTCCTGAATTTTTCACTTTACCCCACTTCTCATGCAGCTTCAACTGGTTCGCCACTCAACGCTTCGCCTGGACTACGCCGGCGTTAAATTTCTCATTGACCCCATGTTCGCCGACCAGGGCGTCTTCCCCGGGCTGCCCGGCACCCCCAACAGCCACCTGAGCAACCCCACCGTTGGCTTGCCCGGCCCGGTGCAGGACTACACGCAGGTCGACGCCGTGGTGGTCACCCACACCCACTTCGACCACTGGGACGAGGCCGCCAGTGCCCAGTTGCCCAAGCACCTGCCCGTCTTCACCCAGCACGCCCAGGACCAGGCGCTGATTCGCTCGCAGGGCTTCACCGATGTGCGCCTGATTCAGGGCGCTACTTTCAACGGCGTTTCGCTGACCCAGACGCCGGGCCAGCACGGCAGCGACGCCGTCATGGCGGTTGCGGGGGAAATGCTCGGGCAGGTTTCCGGCGTGGTGTTTACGCATCCCGAGGAGAAGACGCTCTACATCGCCGGCGACACGGTCTGGAACCAGGACGTGGCCAACAACCTGCGGCAGTACCAGCCCGAGGTGGTGGTGCTCAACGCGGGCGACAACCAAATCACCGGACTCGGCTCCATCGTCATGAATCAGGAGGATGTCTACGCAGTGCACCAGGCGCTGCCCCGGGCCACGCTCGTCTCCACCCACATGGAAGCCACCAACCACGCCACGCTCTCGCGCCAGCAGTTGCGCGCCTTCGCCGCCGAAAAGGGCATGACCAACCAGGTGTTGGTACCTGCGGACGGAGAAGCCTATTTCTTCTAATGCCGGTCGTATAGTTCGGGAATCAAATCCTGACGACTGACTGCTCTAACGGGCAACAACAAAGCGTTTCCATCGCAAGAAGGAAACGCTTTGTTGGCTTTGGTTAGGAACCCCTTAATTGTCCCGGTTAGCCTTTGTACTAAACTTTTGACCAAGGCCGAGTTTGTGGCATTGACTGTATAGGTAATCAGCCTTCCCTAGCTCCTTGGTTTCCATTGTTGAGGAAAACGGGACGCTCCACCGTGCCAAGACGGCATGCCGGACAACGAGCGTCCGCCCCACTCAGCTACCATGAGATACCAGTTCCGTTCTCTGAACAGTTGGGCAACATACAAGCTCCTTCCCTGTCCTACTAGCGCAAGCCTTGCATCTTCAGAAACAAGCCACCCGGATTTTTGGTAGCCTTGATTTTATCAGTCTTCAGCTTGTAGATAAAGGCAAACAAGGCATCCACGTGCTTGGGCGACTGCAGAATCTCCTGCACCAGCTTGGGTTCGGCAATACCTAGGGTTTCGAGGTGTTTGCGGGCCAGTTGCATCTTGGCGTCGTCGGCCTCCAGCTCGAAGGGGATAGGCAGTTGCTGAGGTACCTGGGTGTTGACGTAGAACTTGATGCTTTGGAAGGAGCGACCCTTTTTCAGGAGCTCGTACTTGATGCGCAAGTCGGTGTGCTCGTTTATCTGCGTCGTGGCCACGTCGAGCACGTACTTCTGCAAGGAGGAAATCTGGGCGTACTGCTCGGGCTCTTTACCAGCTGGGTCCTTGAGCTTGAGCATGCCCTTGAACTCATCCAGGGAGTAGGTCTTAGTCTCCCCGATGTCCTTCCACTGCGAGGCCAGCTGGTAGATGCGCTTGGCGTACTTGCTGCTCAGGCTAAAGGCAGCCTGCAGGCGGTAAGACGTGAAGTTGCTCTTCAGGTCAATGAGGAAAGGCCGCATGCGCTCGGATATCTCCAGCTCAATGGTGCCCTCGCCCTTGCGGTACAGCGCCGAGGCCAGCAGACTCACCTGCAGCAGGGTTTTGCCGGTCTCGATGTGATAGACCCGGCTGTTGAGGTTCTCAGTGGATTCGAGCAGCTGCTTGTAGTTCCAGGTGCGCCCGGTCATCTCCATCAGCTCCTGGACCCGGATTTCGTAGATGGTGCCGGCCTTGTCCTGCTTGGTGAGCTTAGAGAGGAGCGAGAAGACGATGTCCATCTCGCAGGCACTCATCTCGTAGCGGGCCGTCGTCAGCGCGTTATGCTGCCGAATTTCTATCGGGACGGTGGATTCGGGCGCGGCCATACGCAGCTACTGGGGTGATACCAAGCAAACATACGGCTTAAATCGGAAACTAATAGAGCCAAATCCTGAATCTATGAGCAGCCGGAATGCCTGTGGTGGTGCTGACTTATAAAAGCTATTAGTTAGACTTATGAAACCTATTAGTTAGCTGGTCGCGAGTTTTCGGCGAGGCTTATAAAAGCTATTAGTTAGACTTATAAAAGCTATTAGTTCGCAGCCGGTCAGAAGGGAGCTTCAGGAGCGTTGTTTCACCAGTGACTTATAAAATCTATTAGTTCGCCAGCATAGGGTGTAATGATAGCCATGGATTCCACCTCTATTAGTTAGCTTATCAAAGCTATTAATTTGGCTTATGAAACCTATTACCCCGCTTATGAAACCTATTACCCCGCTTATGAAACCTATTAGTTGGCTTATGAAACCTATTACTAAAGCCGCTTAAGATACTGAGGTACAAAAAGTTGCGAGCCCTGCAAATACCTTAAATACTTAAAATACTCACAAGCTTGTTGAAGCTAGAGTACAAAAGCTTATAAAGTGGTGGTTTAGGGCGATACCCGAACGAAAACAACAAAAAAGGGAGTCTAAACAAGCACAAAATGGGATTGCACTTTTTAAAGAATTTTTTACCTTTTTCTACTATTTAGAACATTCCTGTATACCTCAAAGGTAACCTATAAACCATGCGGAAAGCTCAATCAGGGCTCATTAATAGATTTTATAAGTCTCGTAGGAAGCTCACAACAGCTTCTTCAGCGACTCTTGGCATGACCCCGTGGGCATCGCTAGGCAAGGTAGTAGCATCTATGGCACCCCCTGCACTTATAAAACCTATTCTTTAGCCGACCCATCGGATTACAGTTCGGCTTACCCAGTACGTGAACTAATAGGTTTTATAAGCCGCAATGCAGCATGGTACTTCTGGAACAGATTACTAAGCAGTCCCGCCTGTACTTACTACTGACCCAACAGCCTGCCAGTAAAGGGTAGAAATGGTATGCGTTTGCAGCCTCCTATGTTGGTTTTACTCACTCTTCTCCGTCAGATGGAAACTCCTAGGTTCAACTTCGGCTTACCCTTTCTATCCTTTCGCTCTGTGCAACCAAGTTTACTAACTGTGTTAAAAGAAGTCTCTGCGAGCTGCGTCAGCTGTTTGATGAGTTGTTTTTGGGGTTCTTCTTCCAACGGGGCGGATTTACACGCTAAGGAATTTTACCGCCCCTGAAGGGCGCTTACGGCTGGCGTAAGGGTCGACGGTGCTGCGGGTCCGCCTGCGCCGGATTCTCGAAGGAATACTTGCCCAGCCGGTTGATGTGCTCGTAGCGGCTGGGCGAGAGATACTCAAAATGGGCCTCGTCCACCGGATAGCCTTCGGCTTGCAGCTGCTGCAGGACCTCTTGCATATAGACCGTATTCCAGAGCAGCACGCAGTTGGTGAGCAGCGTCAGGCAGCGAGCGGCTTCGGCCTGCTCTTCCTGTTGCTTGCGCCGGATCACGCCCTCACTGCCAAACCACAGCCAGGCCCGTAGGGCGTGCAGTTCTTCTCCTTTATTGAGTTGGGCGTGAATGCGCCGCCGCAGCGGCTGGCTCTGCAGGTAGCGCAGGATGAAGTTGGTCTTGATGAGCTGGCCGTAGGCCTGCAGCACGTAGGTCAGGTGGTTTTGCCGGGGATAGGCCTGTAGCTTGCTGATGAAGAGCGAGGCCGTTACCCGGCCGGACTTGATGGAGCCGGCCAGCCGCAGCAGCTCGTCCCAATGCCGGCGGATGTAGTCCGGGTTGAGGGTACCCGTAAACTTGAGGTCGGGATACGTCCAATCCGCGCCCCGGATTTTGTAGAGCTTCTGGTCGGCGAGGTCCCGCATGCGGGGGCAGAAAAACAGGCCCAGCAAATCAAACAGCGCGAAGATGATGTCCGAGTAGCCCGCCGTGTCGGTCGTGTGCTCGACGATGGCCAACTCGGTCTGGTTATCGACAATCTCATCGAGCACGATGGTGGCGTCGCGCAAGGTGGCCGGCACGACCTTGCTGCCGTACTGCGAGTATTGATCCGAGGAGTGCGTCTGCATGGTCACGCCCCGGCCGGTGCCGAAGTAGGTAGGCAGGGACCGGGCATTACGCACCTTACCGCTAACGGCGAAACGCTGCCCGTCCGAGGAGGAAAATGTGCCGCTGCCCCAGTACGAAGCCAGCCACTGCCGGTGGTGCTCATTGACCAGGAGCGTATTGGCCGCTTTGAGCGTGTCGTCGCGCAGGTAATTGGAGGCCGTCCACCAGAGCGACTGGTAGGGCAGGCCTGTGCTGCGGGCCATGTCGGTGAGCGGAATGTTGCAACCCAGCGCGAGCACTCCGGCCAGCAGGCGTGTATCGTGCCCCTCACCGCGCGGGGCGTGTTCCAGACCCGGCAGGTGGTCGGTGAAGCCCAGCCAGGTGTTGACCTCGACCAGAATGTCAGTCAAATCTACCACCGGCAAGCGGCGGCTGATTTCCTGCTGCAGGGCCTGGGCTGCGGCCGGCACTTCCTCCGCGCTGACCCGGCCCACGACCAGTTCCCCGTCCTCCAGCCGCACGTCGCCCCCGGCTTCCAGCAGCTGTTGCATCGGGGCCAGCAGCTCCTGTAGCTCCTGCAAACGTTGGGTGAGCCGGTCCGTGGTGACGGCGGGCAGGTTCAGTTGGGCGCATAACTCGCCTTTCACCCGCTCCCACTCGGCCGGGCTAATCAGGTAGCTGCTCAAGTCGGCGTACTGATGCGAGGGGGCTACGTACACGTCACCCGAGCGCAGCCGATCACGCAGCGTGGAGAGCACGCACAGCTCGTAGGCGTGGCGCACGTCCGGTTCCGGGCTGTCTTCCGCGACGACCAGCTTGCGCCAGGTCGGTTTCAAAAAGCCCGTGGGCAGAGCGGCTGGCAGCTTCCGGCGGCGGCCCGCCTGCAGGTCGGCGACCAATTCCAGCGCGGCCGGGAAGTCGTCGCCGGTAAAGCCGTGCTGGAAGCTGATCTGCGCCAGCAGCCGGGGTGTGAATTGTTTGAAGAGGCTGTAGCGCCTGGCCAGGAACGTAAGGTGGGAATGACGAGTCGGGTAGAGCATCGTTTGCACCGCTTCCCAGGCCAGAACCAGCTGCTCGCGGGGAATGCGGGCGAACACACTCGGGCGCACCTGCCCGGCCGGAGTTTGCTCCTCGTCGAGTACGATTTCCACGGCCTGAGCCAGCGTACGCAGGGCCGTGTCTTTGGCGGCAGCAATCTGCTGCTGGTACTGATCGTGGGCGCGGCGGGCCTTGGCCAGGCTGTGTTCCCAGTAGGCATCGAACATGCTCAGCACCTCGTCGGTGAGCGTCAGGTAGCTCTCGCGCAGGAACGCCACCAGCAGCGGGTAGCGCTTGGGGGCGGGCAGGCGTTCGAGGTGGCGGTTGGAGCGGTTGCGGGCCAGCAGGGCCAGGCGCTTCTGCCGGTTCGGGTGCAGACTATGTACTTCCCAGGCCGGCACGCCCAACTCGCCCAGGTAGCGGAGCTTATCGAGGGCCGTGGTGATGGCGGCCGGATTGCCGACCGTAGCCATCTGCACCAGCCAGCGGTGGCGGGTGATGCGCAGGGCCTCATCCGGCAACAGCAATTGGTCCAGTTGCCAGCACACGTCTTCACTCAACAGCGGCACCAAACGCCGATACGTTTCCTGGTAGGCCAGCTCGCTCATGCTGCCCACCAGCCGCTCCAGCGTGCCGATGGCGGGGCGCACGATTTTCTCCTGCTGCAGCCGCAGGCAGGTCATGGCCAGCAGCACCCGCTCGTCGTCGTGCTCCAGGGCCCGCTCCACCAGCCAGGGCTCCAGCCAGGCCATGTCCAGCGGCTCCCACTTGCGAAAGCCCAGGTGCTTGAGCACGGCCAGAAAATGCTCGCTGCGGGTTTGCTGGCGGGTGCCGTACGCGCTGAGCCCCGGCGACTCCTCCTGCAGCTGGGTAGCGACGAACGGCAGCACGTCGGGCGGCAGATGCTCCCACCAGGTGTCCGGCAGAAAGCCCATCAGCCGCAACAGCCCCAGCTGCAGGGCGACGCCCAACCGGTTGGCCGCCCCGCGAAAGGAGGCGAGGAACTGCCGGTCCGCCTCCGTCAGGTGGAACTGCTGCCGCAGATCGGCTTCGAGCAAGGTGGCGGGCACGGTCTGGTAGCGCAGCCGTTCCGGGGCAGAGAGGAAGTCGAGCGGCATGGGCGGCGGCCTATCGAAAAGGGTGTCGAAACGCACCCCCTTTTTTGGGGGTGTCCGGGCCGATTTTACACCCAAAAAAGTAGCTTTACAAAGGAGTTCCTTTTCGATAGCCACCAATGCCTCTTTCCCCCACTGCCCAACCCAAGCGCGTAGCCCTCTACGCCCGCGTCTCCACCCTGGACAAAGGCCAGGACCCGGAGACGCAGCTGCGGCCCCTGCGCGAGTATGCCCAGCACCGGGGCTTCGCTGTAGCGTCCGAGTACGTGGACCAGGCTTCCGGCACGAGTGAGGAGCGGCGCGAGTATAAAACGATGATGGCCGCTGCCAAGAAGCGCCAAATCGACATCGTGTTGGTCTGGCGCTACGACCGCTTTGCCCGCTCCACCCAAGCGCTGGTTAACGCGCTTAAGGAGTTCCAAAGCCTGGGGGTGGACTTCATCTCCTACCAGGAAAACATCGATACCACCACGCCAACGGGTGAATTGATTTTCCACGTCATGGCCTCGCTGGCTCAATTTGAAAGTGCGCTTATCAGCCAGCGCGTGCGCGCCGGCATGGCGCGGGCCAAAGCACAAGGCAAGGCCATTTCCCGGCCGACGTTGCCGCTAGATCAGCAACAGAAAATCGCCCAGCTGCATGCGGCAGGTGTGTCGATGAACCAGATTAGCAAGCAAACAGCTATTGCGTATGGTACCGTATATAAATACGTCCAGCGCTCACGCACATTCCCTGGGGAAAAATAGCCCAAACCGACCCTGTATCCAGATGCCTGATTGACAACCGACAGTTCGTGTCGCCTCGGGTACCAACATCGCCCTCTCACCGAAATGCCCGAACAGATTAGCTATCCTTCCTCCACCGTCATGCTGCGGTCTATTTATTGGCAAGTGCTCAGCCTGCCGCCACAGACGCCCTATCGACAAGCCCGTCTGGACCGCCTGACAGAACAGTTTCGCTATGTACTCGAAACCTGGGCGGCGCATGCCTGGCCGACCCGTTCAGCCGATGGGCAACCGGTGCCCTCTCCTGCGACTTTGCTAGCCCGGTTAACGGCGTTGCCCGTGTCAGCCGCCACACATCAACAAGTGCTCACTGCTTTGATACGCTTGCTGCTGTAGCAACGCCTTGCCCTAAGTGGCCTTGTATTGTCAATGGCCGGTATGTCATCAGAACCGCGTAACCTAGCGCTTGATTACCAAATAGTTTGCCAGTTAGGAATCTTCCTCAATCCTTCTTACACTTGTTTTCAAGTTTGTTATCTATCGAGTTTTATTCTTATCCAAGCACATGGATGCGTCCTGTTCTTCCACTTGTTTACTTTCATCTACAATATCACATATGAAAAAGATTATACCTAGCATTTTCATGCTATCAGTATGTCTAGCCTCTTGTCGAAAGGAAGAAGTGATACAAGAATGCCCGCAGGTAGGGCAAGCTCCTCAAGCCTTCCTAAACTATTGGTATTTCCCAGAGGGAAGTTATTGGGTATATAAACAACGAGGCAGTGTACCGGCTATCTTAGACACTGTTCGGGCTTTTTCAGTAAAGAAGCGGCTGTTTAAACCAGGCGAAAACACGTTTGGACTACCGACTTGCGTGGAAATCTACGAATGTAACTTCAGCCATTCGAATCGATCATTTTTTCGGGGACTTAGTTCATTACAGAATTTTACGGGATTCGAGCATATTAGTAGCTTGTATACTGGTGACGAATGGGGGGCTCAACAAGCTACTGAAGCGGGAAATATGTATTCACCCGGTCTGATTTTGTCTTTTCCGCTTCCATCTCCTGGAACAAGACTGACTGCTGCTGGTCCCATGCTACTCGACACAATGGCTGTTACAGTGCCCGCTGGTCAATTCCGGCATAGCTTACACTTTGCTATATCATTTCGCGATTCCACAACGGCAAACTTCCTGCGCCGCTATCAGCTTTCGCGTGGCATAGGCTATACTCGTTTAGTATATACACAACTGGGCACGTGGGAACTCATCGCCTATAAAATCACCCCTTAATCCCTTCTCTTTATGAAAAAAATTCTACTGCTACTTTTGGTAGCCTGGCTTTCCTATGCCTCAGCATTTGGTCAAAACGACACGACTGACTTTGGCCCGGCTCCTTACAGACTTAGTTTTCAGTCGTTTGAGGCACCTATAGTAGATGGACAGCTTACCGTTGCGCTTTCTATCACAGCGAACCAGACCATCACCAGTAATGATTGGCGTTCTATAACCGACAACAAAAGCTTTTTTGCCTTTGATGCGTCCGAGGCCAACCGTTCAACCGCACTGACCGCCGGCGCAACGCAAACAAACAATTTGTACTTAACCTATGACCGGCGCCGTTTGCCGTTCTATCCGGTGGAGGTCAAGGTGATGATGGAGCACACCGACGAAGCCGGCAAAGTGCAACAATATAACCGAGCCTGTTATGTGTACTTCACTCCGTATAATACCGTGGAGGTGTGGGACCAACTTGATTACAAAAAGTTGCGACGAATGTGGCTCACAGACGATGGCCGGACTTTTGAAAATCGTCAGTCTGTAGCTCAGCAAGACATTCCCGTTTCGGATATCCCGCAGGGCTATCAGGCAAGTGCCGGAGAAGTATTCGATATGGAATATGTAGAGGGACTAGCTTATGCCATTCCTATGCGGAATACATCCTTCACAGGATACAACACCGACACCTTGGCTGGTCCGCAATACCGCGATGATTGTGGAATAGGGTATCGCCGTTACAAAGGGCGACTGGTAGATGAGCGCTTATTTACATGGCATCTCCCAGATAATAAACCCTTGAATGTACGCTTACCTATCCGTCGCGCCCGCGTAGAGGTTTGGCAGTACCATAGCGCAGCACCAGACCAGCATATCCGAACTTATTATACCGACGAGCAAGGCTATATCTCCAGTGGCAACAGCAGCTCTGTCCAGTTTGAAAAATGCTCTTCAAACTCCAAAGATATTCGGGTCTATTTAAAGATTATGATGACGGACGGGGGCGAGAATGTTCGGGTGAAAGAATCATGGGCATTTGACCGATTTGTAACAACTGTCACTCCCTTGAGAACGATCAATTACAATTCGGACCAGTCTATCATCACTCAAATTACCTTCGGTCAACCTGCTGCAGTTGGACACGATGTGGAGTTAAGTGAGCCCCAAGCTGGAAAAGTATATACGTGGGCAAAAATCTCGTGGGATTACACGCAAGCAGCTCTAACGAACACTGGGAAAAGTTTGTCGCATGACTTGAAGATCGTGCTAGTTGATGGCGAAAGAGGCGTTTATAGAGATGAAAATCGAAATATTGAACTAGGTGCAATTTCAAGGGCATCTGAATTTGTAGTTATGCATGAATTTGGGCACTTCGTTCAACATGAATTGCAGAATTCCCTTCCATCTGCTCAAGGAGACTCAGAACACTCTGGACAGTACAACAACAATCACCATTTACGCACACTTAAAGAGGGATTTGCAAATGGGTTCGCATACATCATGGATGAAATGACGTTTAGAGCCTTAGACCAAGAAGCCGGTAGCGGCTATTTGGCAGGAAACTATCATGAGCAAATAAATTTTGGAAGCTCTACTTTCCGAAATTTAACTCACCCTTTTGTTAGCGAACAGTCGTTTGGCAATACATTACTAGATCTGTGGGACGGGCCAAATAATTTTGCTTTATATAATAACCCTGGTGGACCAGGTGTATACCAAGACCCCGCTGACCCCATGACAGGCTATGTGGAGCAGTATGAAATGTCGTTTGCGCGTTTGCTGAGACCATTTATCAACCGCATTCGCTACTCCGTGACAGAGTATTACAATGCACTCTTGGGAGATAACAACACCAGTTTTGCAGAAAATCAGAATATCCGCAACCTTTGGTATTATAATTTCAATCTTTCAACTGCCCCCATAAATAGTGCATCCTTCCGCATTTTAAATACGGATGAAATTGCGCCCTTGGCAACAGTACAAACGCCTTATTTCACCGGCAATTTTCCGGGCACGTTAGCGGGCAATCACACACACACGTACGATGGCACGGATACCGGCCAATTGAACGGGAGCGGCTCGTCCTACAACGTGACCACCTACGTGAGAGAGGAGTATGATACTTCAGGTCGCCTTATTGGCGTTGAAACGATTAATGCAAATGGCGTTACCCTTAGCGATCCCGTAATGGTAACCAACGGAGCCGCGCTATTACTACACGGTAGCCCTCGCCCGAGGTGGTATAATGGCACCATGCCTTCATTGGTGCGCTACACGAAACGTAATGACCATTTGAATATCGATCTGCGTGACCTCGCAAGGGTGACGGTTGGACAAGGAAGCCAAATGGAGATTGGCTCAACATCTCCTTACCAGACAGCTGGTGTAAACCTGTTTCAAGGCACATATCTGACTGTGGAGGCTGGCGCAACTGTACGTGTACACGCCGGTTCAACGCTAAATATTTGGGAAAACGGCACGTTGCTAGTACGCAACGGCGGCACGTTACTGGTGGATGGCGACCTTTTTATTCGATGGGGTGGGCATATCTGCGTGGAAGAAGGAGGCAACGTAACGCTAACTGGCAGCAGCACGCTTTACGTGGATAATGGTGCTCGGATGGGCGTGATGGCCGGAGTGGGGCTACCTACTGGCCTTACTTGTACAAACAAAGTAGCTGCTTGCGGCATCGTTAACATTCAAAACAGTGGGGTTGTAAACATTGGTGGCGGCAACGAAGCTTTGTCATTTGATGGCAATGATGTCGTGACCATTCCCAATACGGGTTCCTACGTGAACGGTCTCGGTCAGCAATTTGCCATCGAGGCGTATATCCGGCCGGTTAATCCACAAATGGGCGGGGGCCAGACCATTTTGTCCAACCGACGCTCCAACCCAGCCAAAACCTATGGTTTGGAGGGGGCCTTACTCACGCTGATTGACGGCTACTTATTGCTGCAATTGGAGGGTGTCAACTTTGGATATGGGCAAGCTTCCATGCGCATTCCTACCGATGGGGCCTGCCACCACGTAGGCGTAAGCCGGGACGGAACCAACCGCCTGCGCTTCTTTATTGATGGACAAGCAGTAGCCTACTCGCCGAGTACGTCGCGCAGCCCCAATGCGGGCGGGGCCTTGAGCCTGGGCGCCAGTGACCCATACGGCAGTGGATTCAGCGAATATTACACCGGTATGCTCGGTGAGGTGCGGGTGTGGAATTCCAGCCGTACGGATGACCAGATCCGGCAAAACTTTACCTCGAAGCTGGCGGCCCCCCAATTTGGCTTGGTTGTCTATTATGACTTTCAGGACGCAACGGGCCAGCAAGTAGGCGATGGGGCCGGTGGGGCTACTGGCCATGGCATGCCCTTGGTCCCCGGCGTACTTGGTACCAGCAACGTGGAGGGCGCGGATGATCCGTCGTGGTTAAGCAAGTGCAGCTTGCCCTGTGCCGTGCAAGGCAACTTCCGGATAACCGGCGCAAACATGACGACCAAAAGTGGAGATTTCTCGCGTGGGTCGGTGGCCGACACCATGGGCCAATCGCGTAGCGCGATGTCTCTAGGCCTCACGAAGAAAGGAATATCTCACTTGGCGTCGTTGCACGTCACGCCCAATCCAGCTAGCAACACAGCGACGCTACACTTTGCCCAACCGTCTGCAGGGCTTGTACGGGTTCGTATTCTGGACTTGTCAGGAAATCAACGCGCAGAAGCCCTGCCTAAAACACGGCTGGAGGCAGGCCGTCACACGGTCTCCTTGCCGCTACGGGGACTACTACCTGGCCTCTACTTGATTACGGTCGAGAGTCCGACTGGTCAGGAATTCATTCGCCTCCAAGTGGAATAGATTGTGCTAAACGGTCTTTACACAACTGCCACGCTGAAACCAGCGTGGCAGTTGTGTTTAAAAAGAGGCACCTTCATTTCATATCTTGATGTTGAAGTTTTCTCCTTAACGTGTAAATCCGCCCCGTTGGAAGAAGAACCCCTTTTTGGGGCAGAACAGCTGATTCTTGTGCTTCGTAAACCTAGACAAGCAAATCCGCACCGGACGGTCGAGCAGAGTCGGCAGCTTACAATAGTTATCCTTTCGCTGCTAACCCACTGAACTCGGAAAAGCAGTAGCAGTCTATTGGGACCGGGCCTGGGCCCAACCTAACCACCTGGCGTGCTCATACACAGTTTGCCCAGACGCCGTTTAACCCACATAGAACCACTTTTCATAAGCTAGAATTAAATGAAGGTGTTCACGGCATGAATACATCAAAACGATTAGTTGCTGCCTGCGCCGCAGTCTTGTACTTTAGCTGCCTGACCGCCATCCCAATCTTTCGCTCTCCATTGCCTTCTCCTTCCGCCCGGAGAAGGCGACGAGGCAAAGTAGCCTTCTACCCGTGACCTATTCTGATTTTGCTGCCCGCTGGCTGCGCAGCGGCGGCGCCGAGCGCGCGAATTACCAAGCCTTCCTGCACGAGCTTTGCGCCCTGCTTGGCGTCGAGCCACCACAGCCCTCCGGCGAGCTAGCTTCCCAGGATGCCTATGTGTACGAGCGGGCTGTCACGTTTCAGGATGGGGCCAAAAAAAGCACCGGCCGTCTCGACCTTTACAAGCGCGGCTGCTTCGTGCTCGAAACCAAGCAGGGCACCAACTCACCCGACGACCAGCAACGGGCCGATGCCGCCGACGCGGCCGCACTTGGCCAGGCACCCCAGGAGCGTCGCCGCCGGGGGCACGCCGTCCGCGGCACCCGCAAGTGGGACCTGATGATGACCGAGGCCCGCAACCAGGCCCTGCGCTATGTGCAGGCCCTGCCCGCACAGGAGCCGCGCCCGCCCTTCGTCATCGTGGCCGACGTGGGCCACTGCTTCGACCTTTACGCCAATTTCGCCGGTACCGCCGAAGGCTTCACGCAGTTCTTGGACCTGCTCACCGGCATTCCCGGCTACAAGCCCACGCTACCCGCCGGCGGCGGCACCGAGGCCTTCCGCATCCCGCTCACCGCCCTCGAAGACGAAGTAGTGCGCCAGCGCCTGGCTCTGCTCTTCACCGACCCGCAGCAGCTCGACCCCAGCCGCCGCGCGGCCCAGGTCACCCGTCAGCTCGCTGCTCACTTGGCCGAGTTGAGCAAGCAGCTCGAAGCCGCTGGCCATGCCTCCGAGGCCGTGGCCCAGTTCCTGATGCGCTGCCTGTTTACTATGTTTGCTGAGGACGTAGAACTGATTCCCCGCGCCAGCTTCACCGGCTTGCTGCAGCAGTATGCCAGCACTCCGGAATTGCGCCAGCTGCTGCCCGACGCCTTGCAAAGCCTCTGGCATACGATGGACACCGGTGGCTTCTCCGGCGACCTGCGGGCCCGCCTGCGCCGCTTTAACGGCCAACTCTTTCACGAGGCCACCACGCTGCCCCTCACCGAGCCCCAGATTCACCTGCTTCTGCGTGCCGCTGCCGCCGACTGGACTGAAGTGGAACCCGCCATCTTCGGCACCCTGCTCGAACGCGCCCTCGACCCCAAAGAGCGGCACAGCCTCGGGGCGCACTACACCCCGCGCCGCTACGTGGAGCGCCTGGTGCTGCCCACCGTGCTGGAGCCCCTGCGCCGCGAGTGGGCCGCCGCTCAGGCCGCCAGCGCCCGCCGCCTCGACGAAACTGCCGGCCCGGCTGGGGAGCGAGCCGCCCGCCAAGACTTGCTGCGCTTCCTCACCCGCCTCACCACGGTCAAGATTCTCGACCCAGCCTGCGGCTCCGGCAACTTTCTCTACGTCACGCTGGAACACCTCAAGCGGCTGGAAGGGGAGGTAATTACGGCCATCAACCGCTTCGGCCAGTCGGGCCTGCTCGATTTGGGTGGGGCCACCACCGTCTCCCCCCGCCAGCTGCTGGGCTTGGAGCTGAACCCGCGGGCCGCCGCCATTGCCGACGTGGTGCTGCGCATCGGCTACCTGCAGTGGCACCTGCGCACCCACGGCCTCACCCAGCTGGCCGAGCCCCTACTCGATAGCTACCAGAATATCCGCCAGCAGGATGCCGTACTGAGCTACGAACCCGACTTTACCCAGGCCGGGCCTGCCGCATGGCCCCAGGCTGATTTCATCATCGGCAACCCTCCGTTTGTCGGCGATAAAGCCATGCGCCGCGCGCTGGGCGACGCCTACGTGGATACGCTGCGCAAAGTGTACAAGGGCAAAGTGGACGAGTCCGCCGACTTGGTGATGTACTGGTGGGAGCGGGCCGCTGAGACAGTGCGGCAGGGTCAGGCCGAGTCCTTCGGCTTCATCACCACCAACTCCATTACCCAAACCTTTAACCGCCGCCTCATCCAGCGCCACCTCGATGCGGCTCCGCCGCTATCGCTGACGTTCGCCATTGCCGACCACCCGTGGGTGGATAGTGCCAACGGCGCGGCCGTGCGCATCGCCATGAGCGTAGGCCGGGCCGGCACCCAGGTGGGCAAGCTGGCCACCCTGGTGCGCGAGTCGGTCACCGACGAAGACGATGCCCACACCGTGGAGCTGGTGGAAAGCGAGGGCATTATCAACGCCGACTTTACGGTGGGGGCCGACGTGGCTGGGGTCAAAGCGCTGAAGGCGAATGAAGGCGTTTCCAGCAACGGCATGATGCTGGCCGGTGCGGGCTTTATCGTGACTGAGGCGCAGGCCCACACTTTGGGCCTGGGCACGGTGGCTGGCCTTGCAACCCGCATCCGGCCCTACCGCAACGGCAAAGACCTGACCGCCCGGCCGCGTGGCGTGTACCTTATTGACTTGTTTGGCCTGAACGAAGCCGATGTCATCCGCGACTATCCGGCCGTGTACCAGCACGTCTATACCCACGTTAAGCCCGACCGCGACCAAAACAACCGCAAAAAGCTCAAGGAAATCTGGTGGCAGTTCGGCGAAACCCGCAAAGGCTTACGTGCGGCCACACAAGGTCTGACTCGCTACATTGCCACACCAGAAACGGCCAAACACCGCATATTTCAATTTCTGGATGTCGATATAGCCCCAGACCACAAGCTTGTCAATATTGCTTTTGATGATGCGTACAATTTAGGGGTCTTGTCAAGCCGAATTCACGTTGAATGGGCAATGGCTAGTGGTAGCTGGCTTGGTGTCGGCAACGACTCCGTATACACGAGCTCCCGCTGCTTTCAACCGTTTCCCTTCCCCAAAGCCACAGTAGAACAGCAAGAGCGCATCCGGGCACTGGCCGAGGCGCTGGATGCGCACCGCAAGCGCCAGCAGGCCTTGCATCCCACGCTGGCCCTCACCGACCTCTACAACGTGGTCGAGAAGCTGCGCGCCGGCCAGCCCCTTACGGCCAAGGAAGAAACCGTACACCAGCACGGCCTGGCCGCCGTGGTGCTCAGTCTCCACCAGCAGCTCGATACCGCCGTGGCCGAAGCCTACGGCTGGCCTACTGACTTGTCTGCTCCCGAACTGCTCCAGCGACTGGTGCACCTCAACCACCAGCGCGCCCGCGAGGAGCAAGGGGGTCACGTCCGTTACCTCCGCCCCGCTTATCAGGCCCCCGAAACCGTGCAGGCCGGCCTTATCCTGCCTGCGCCCACTGCGGCGGCCAAAGGCAACAAAGCCACCAAGTTATCGGACGCCGCAGCGCTACCTGTGAACGGGGTAGGAGAGGCCTCCAACGCCTGGCCCCAGGACCTCGCCCAGCAGATGCAAGCCCTTCGCACGGCTATCCAGCTAGCCGAAATGCCCCTCACAGCCGCCCAGGTGGCCAAGCGCTTTCGCGGAGCAGGCCCAGCTCGCGTCCAGCCGCTACTCGATACCCTGGTCACTCTTGGCCTGGTTCGTCACCTTATCGAAGAAGACGCCTACGCTGCCTGATGCCGGGCCCTTCCTAACGCCCACGTAGCTGATGTGGTTTATCCGTGCGTATCCCTACAATTGCAAAACATCAACTAATAAGTTGAACTTTGCGTAATACTTCGTAGTTTTGAATATACCCAGCGCAGTTCCCCCGCTTCGTGAGGTCGCCGAATACCTCCGCGAGTTCAAGGACAAGCTCAAGTTCTTCGGTTTCATAATCGTCGACCGTGACAAAAACAGCTCAAAAACCTTACTCAAGCTCGGTATCAACGGCGACAATGTTCGCAGCTGCCTGCTTGAGTTGGAATCCACCGATTATTTCCAGGGTCCCACGCCTAATCAGCAGGCTGGAAACCCGCCCGTTTGGGTGTTCGGCCGCGAGCTTCGCGGCTACGAAATCTACATCAAAGTACATTTAGGACGCCCCAGCCGCTCGGTTATCTGTATTTCCTTTCATCTGGCCGAGCATTCCATCATTTATCCTCTGAAGCGCAAGCCTCACCCTTTGCCCCCAACCGATGATTCAGCCTAGAATCGAAAGCCCCCTCTCCGACGGCTACGCCATCCTGCGCTGGGAATCCGATGCCCAGGTTTTTCGCAAGGAGAGCTACGACTATACGTACCACTTTTACGAGTGCGAGGATACCGGCGAGCGTTTTGTTACTCCCGAGTTGGCTAATCTCAACACCGCCCAGGTCTACAACCAGTACCGGGAGAAGCATGCCATCCTATTTCCTGAGCAAATCCGCGCTATGCGCGAGCGGTACGACCTGACCGCCGCCCGTATGTCTTTATTCCTGGGTTTGGGCGCTAATCAGTACCGCCACTACGAAGACGGCGAAGTACCCAGTGCCTCCACGGCCAACCTGTTGCGCCTGGCCAGCAACCCGAGCACGTTCCGGGGAATGGTGGAAGAAAAGCGCGGCGAGTTACGCCCCAACGAATACCTGAAGCTGGTGAACCGCCTGCTGGAGCTAATCGACCAGGAAGGAGTATCGCACCGGGTTGGTGGCTTCATGATTCGTAGCACGCCACCCATCACCGTCGAAGAACCCGACCAGTACACCGGCTACGTTACGCCCGACGCGGAGAAGTTCGCCGAGTTGGTGCTGTTCTTCTTCAACTACCTCGACAACCTCTTCAAAGTGCGGCTGCTCAAGCTGCTCTTCTATTCCGACTTCTACCACTACCGCCTCACCGCCCGGGCCATCACCGGCCAGCGTTACCGCGCCGTGCAGCACGGCCCCGTTCCGCAGGAATACGGGCAGCGTTTGCAGGAAATGGTGCAGCGGGGTCAACTTACCGCGGGCTTCCACCCCAGCTTGGTGCAGTCCGACAACGGCGCGCCGGTACTGGCTTATAAAGCAGCTCGTAAACCCAACATGGATGTGTTCAGCGAGTCTGAACGTCACGTGCTGGCCGTCGTGCTGCAACGTCTGGGACGCAAGTCCCGCCGCGAAATTGAGGACCTCAGCCATGAAGAGAAAGCCTGGCAGGATAATGAGGCCCAGAAAAACATCATCAGCTACCAAACCTACGCCTACGACCTAAACGCCTTGCGTTTAGCGTAGGCGTTTTTTCATTACACGCTTAAACAATTCCTTGCTGACCAAACCCCTTATAAAACAATCCGGCTGCCACAGGTCAGTGGCAGCCGGCATGGTAGAAATGCAGTAAAAGAAGGTTGGCGCCCGAACTACTGGTGCCGGGATTGGTTCCCCGGCCGCGCACCCCTACCGTGAGATTATACGAGGCCACGAAGGTAACAGATGTTTGTTGCCCTGCAATAGTGCGCCCTTGTGTCTGGCCCGGTGCATCGCCCACCACTGAGTTTACCTGTGTGGGCCCCATTCTTGAAGCCCTTATCCATGGCCAAGAACTTGCATGTCGTGCCCCGCTCCACTGGCTGGGCCGTCAAAACCGCTGGCGCATCCCGCGCTGCCACCATTGTTTCCACCCAAGTCCAGGCCATTCAGGTGGCCCGGCAAATGGCCACTAGCCGCGGCAGCGAAATGCTGATTCACGGCCGCAATGGTCAAATCCGGGAAAAGAACAGCTACGGCAGCGACCCGGAATCCAGCAAAGGCTAACCCCATTTTTTGCACTGCCCGGCGTTACTACCGTAGTGGCGCCGGGCTACTGCTACCACCCTCTGCAGCCCTGTTGCGGAAGGAGGCCACCCCTTACATGCCCATTAAAACCGTTATGGCGGACTTAAACAAGAACGATTACCTAGGTTGCGTGCACCGCTCCTACGGCATCAACCTGGAAGAAGACCTGGTTGAGGATAACGAAAGCCTGGCTGACCGCTACCGCAAAAAGCGCGACAAGGTGCAGGCCGCGCTGGAAAACAAATTCGGTAGCAACATCCGCTGCATTCAGCATTCGGGCTCCTACGCCAAGCACACGGCCATCAACATCAAGTTTGACATGGACTTGTGCGTGAACTTTAAGCGCAGCGCCTTCACCACCCTGCGGGTGATGTACGACGACGTGTTGGAATACCTCGAAAGCGACGAGTTCAGCGACGAAGTAGGCGACCTTACCGAAGTGCGGGCCCAAAAGGTCTCGGTCGGCTTGTTCTTCTTGGTCGACGACGAGGTACTCAACTTCGACATCACGCCTGGCCGGCGCATCAGCGACGATGACACGAGCTGCTTCGACCTGAACTTATGCCTCAACGACGAGGACTCGTCGGGCCGCATGAAAACCAACATCGCCAAGCAAATCGACCACATCAAGGGCCGGAAGAAAGAGCGCGAAACGGTCAAGCTATTGAAGGCTTGGAAATTCGAGCACTTCACCAAGCTAAAGTCGTTTCTGTTGGAATTGCTTACCATCAAGTCGTTCGACGATAAGGGGGAAGCCAACGTGCCCAGCGGCCGGTGGGACCGGCTGAAGCTTACGATGGAGTTCATCAGGGACAACATCGAAACCATCAACCTGCTTGACCCCGGCAACTCCGGCAACAACGTCACCAACAGCCTCACCGACCGTCAGAAAAAGAAGCTGGCCAAGGAAATGAAGCGGGCACTGAAACAGATTGAGGCCGACAGTAATAAGCTCAAATTCTATTTCCCGGTCAATCCCAAGTTCCCCTGCGAGGATAAGCCCAAGGACAAGGAACCCGCAAAGGCATCCAGCCGCTACGAGCAAAACGCGGCCGTGAAGCAGACCACCTATCCCGCTACTACCTATGGTTGATAACGTTGCGGATACACGGTTCTTCAACACGTTCTTCGCAGCTGAACCCAACGTAACCTTGCTGGAGCCCTTCGTATTCGAAGCGGCTCCAGCCCGGCACGTCGGTGGCATCAGGGTAGAAACGGCCAAAGGCCCCGTGCATTTCACCGTGCACGTGCCCGAAGCCTACCCGCAGGGAGAAGTATTGTTTTGGCCCAAAGAAATAGTGGGCTACGCGCACCAAGGCGTTGCCAAGCTCCCGCTGCACGGCGGTTTTCTCTGTCTGACCACTCCCACCATCAACCATCTGCCTACTCGCCTGGCGCAGGAAATACAGCAGCTGCACGGCTGGCTGACGCGGTATTACGTGCAGGAGGAAATTGACGAGCACTACGAGTATATTCCCATTCGCGGAGCCAAATGCGGCCATCTCCTGTTCGACGAGGAACCCACGGACAATACTGCGGACCGTTTCGCCACCCAGCAAAGCGGCACGTTTGCTTATTCACTGCTTCGCCCCGCCAATACCGCCGTTGACCTGCCCACACAAGCGCCTGCTTTTCTTGGTTCCGGCTTAGGCAATGTTGCAGCTCGGTGGGCTGCCAACGCTCAGCAGGCCCGTTACGCTGGCATGTGGACATTGCTGAGCCAGGAGCCCGTCCTGCGGCACAAGCTGCGTGTCGAACACTGGAAGGACCTATTGCCGTTGCTACCGGAAGACTTCTACACGCAGTTGCGTCAGCTAGGATTGGACCACGGGTTTCGTCGTCAGTCGCCAATTACCTTGGGCAACCGATTCATGCTCGCTGTCGGCTACCCAATACCGGGCAGCGGTGGGCAGGAAATAACGTGGGACACTTTGTTTCTCCCCCTCAGTCTGCTTCGGCGGGACTCATCGACCTTCGCCGTTCGAAGCCGTTTTGAGGCTTTGAGCAAGCAAAGACTGGTCTGGGGTGAAGCTAGCAATGCCGCCTACTCTCGCTTCTTTGGGCGTGGGCAACTGACGGAAGCGCTTGTTGGTAGTCGAGTTCTAATTATTGGTGTTGGCGCAATAGGCAGCTGCATAGCAGAAACCTTGGTGAGGGGTGGCCAGCGAAAACTAGATTTTGCTGAATCAGACTTGGTTGCGCCAGGTAACATTTGCCGAAGCCGCTACCGGTTCCGGGATGCCGGCGCGGCCAAAAGCTTGGCCCTGCAGCAGCACCTGCAAGCTCTTTCTCCCTACGTCTCAGTCCAAATACACGACAGCATACCGAACACCGCGCCCGGGGCCCACAACTGGGCGAAAACCACCGCATGGCTGGATAAATACGACCTGATATTCGACTGCTCCGCCAACAATGAGGTGCTCACCACGCTCCATCACGCCGTGCCAGCTACCCGGGTCGTTCATATCTCCGTCACGGAAGGAGCCGAAGAATTGATTGCAGTAGCTGGGGGTGACGAATGCTCTCTGCAGGAGCGGCGCGAGCAGTTATTGGCTCATGTGGGCCGACCCGCCTATCCTGAGTTTCGCGAAGGGGCAGGGTGTTGGCATCCTACGTTCCGGGCGGCCGGCGCCAATATCGAAGCAATGGTTGGACTTGCTGTTAGTGAATTAGCCGAAATGGCCCGTCAAAGAAAATCATTCCGCACCTTCAGCTTGCACCATGTGCCGGGTCGTGGCATCCAGGTTAGCGCCGACCAGCATTACACTCAAAATCAGCTAGGTCTGCGGCTGGTTATCACCGGCGAGTGCCTAGAGCAAATTAAACAACTAACCCTGCTGCATCATCCGAAAGAGTTTGGAGGGGTGCTGGTAGGAAATTATTCGGAAGACGGTGGTTGCGCCATCGTCAGCCGAATTATTATTCCGACCAAATTCAAGAATTCCCCTGCCTCATTCGCTCCTGACCCGGCCTGCATTAACCGGCAGTTGCAAGCACTACCCGAGCAACTGCAATACCTCGGCGATTGGCACTCGCACCCGGATGGTCCTTCCCAGCCTAGCTCAACGGATAAAGCCACCATTGCCCGACTGGCGGCCCACCCTCAGGTGCGAGCCAGTACCCCACTGCTACTCATCGCCCAAACCAAACAGCATCAGGTGGTGCCCCATTTTTTCGTCCAACACAAAGGCAAGCTCCACAATTATAGTCAGTCCCCAGCATGAACCATTTCGACTTAAAAGCTGCCTTCAATAGTCTGCAGAAGCAGATGTCTCTCAAACTAACCACCAACCGCCAACTCGTTGCCCATGCACCCTCAATGGGCGACGTAACTGAAGAGAGTTGGCGCTCCTGGCTCCAGGAGTACCTGCCGAAACGGTACTGTGTCAGTAAGGCATTCGTGGTAGACCATAATGGCTTCATGAGTCACCAGATAGATTTAGTGATTCATGACCGGCAGTACTCCCCTTTCGTGTGGACCGTGAATGGCATGGACCACATTCCAGCGGAAAGCGTGTATGCTGTGTTTGAAGTCAAACAAAACTTCGATAAGAAGACGCTGGAATATGCGGGTGAGAAGATAAAATCAGTACGATTGCTCACCCGTACTAATGCCCCCGTATATCACGCTGATGGTTGTATCCAAGAGCCGCGCGAGCATTTCAATATCATCGGCGGCATGCTAAGCTTGGATTCAACATGGAGTGAGGCATTTGGTGAACCGTTCATTAATGTAATTGATAGTCTTGACTCCCGTAGTCACATTGATATCGGGTGTGTGCTGGATAAAGGAGGCTTTAACATCCATTATAATGCGGATGCGGACAACATTAGGGAAATCAGCACTCCTGAAGAAGCGTTAATTTATTTCTTCCTAAAGCTCTTGTCCAGGCTTCAAAAACTAGGCACCGTTCCTGCAATTGATATCGAGAAATATGCTCGGGCCCTCGAGTCGATGTAGCAATTTTCAAGTAGCAACTACCACGTCTGGGCTATACAATACTTCCTTCCACCGGTGGGGATGTACTAGTGTCTGAACTATTAGCTAGTGTTAATTTGAGAATTACAGACCTAACTTTTGAGCGGCATTGTGTTGGCGCACATTATCGAGGCGTGTATAACGGCGAATCATTTCACTCGTCTTGTGCTTTGTCTGGTTCATCACCTCGCTATCGTCGGCGCCGTTGAGCTTGGCCACCGTCACGAAGGAAGCCCGTAGCGAGTGAGCTGTAAACTTCGGGCCCAGGTGCCGCTGCACAATTTTGTTGAGGTGCACATCGGTCAGCCGCCGGTCTGTGAGCCGGCTGCCCTTGCGGAATGAGACCAGAATCGGTCCCGACGTGCGTTCTAGCAACCGTAGCCAAGCCTGCAGCGTGCGAATGGGGCACAGGGTGGGGTCCGGCGAGTAGAAAATGGCCTTTTCTTCCGCTTCCCCCAGCTGGTTGGTCTTGCTGCGTTTGAGGTTGATGGTGAGCCCGTCCTCGGAAAACGTCAAGTCGTCCAGGTCTAGCGCCGACAGCTCCGACCGCCGGAAGGCGCCGGTAAAGCCTAAGAGCAGGATGACCTTATCACGCAAGCCGGCCGGCGTGCTGGCATCGAGGTGCTTGAGGATGCGCTTGAAGCTGGCCAGCGAAAACGCTGGCGCCTGCTTTTGCCGAACGCCCTTCAATCGGCTGATGCCGTCCATCAGCACCTTGAATTTCTTGTCCTCCGTGGGTGAGGCTAGGTCACGCAGGGCGTGGGCTTTGCTAATAGCCGCGCAGCTGCGCTGAATAGTCGACACTTTTTTGCCGGCTTCGGCCAGGTGCGTCACATAGCCGGCAAGCGTATCCACCGACGCCGGCAGCGCGACCTGTCCGTGTTCGGTGCACCACTCGGTGAAGCGGCGCCAGTCGCCGGCGTACGCCCGGGCCGTATTGGGCGCGCCTTGCAAGCCGGCTTCGACGTACCGAGTCGTGTGCTGGGTCAGGTGCGCCAGGCCCATGGAGCTGGGCGATGAGGGAACGACGGGAACGGAGCTCACGGCAGCCTATATATAAGGAGTGAAAACGCGATAAGTGGTCGGTTCCCAAAAGTAATGAATAAGGTATGATAACTAAGACTTATCATACCTTATTGATGGCCTATGCCGAGCGGCCTGGTTCACCTAGAATAGTCTTGAGCTGTCGCAGGTCTGCTTTGATGCGTGGGCCAATACTTTTGCCGTGACAGTTTCTGTAGCGGTCAGGTCCTTTGCACAGACAATGCTTCTTGGGCGTACCGCCCATGTAAATGAATCCCTGCAAGACATTTTTCAACGCGTCGTAGTATTGGTGAAGCTCCATGGCAGCGTCAGGAAGTTGCATGTACATGTCATCTGCTCGCGTACCGTAGGCGTGAATCCTGGAAAGCGTTTCGTTAACTCGAATGAAATCGTCTACCACTGGGTTGCCGGTGATGTTGATTCGCACATTGTCCGTGTCTTGGCCGGTATACTCGAACCCTTCGTGGTCTGAAACGAAAAGCGTGTGTTCGGCCTGCACTTCAGTTGGGGTGATGTCCGTGAGCTCTTCCTGCTCATCTTCCCAGACCGCATGCCTTTCCGCTTCGCACAGGATAGTTGTTTTGTGGATAGCCCATCCGTAGTGAATTCGCCCGCCATCCCACTTCACCTTTTCCATAACATTGGCAAAGCAGTTTAGCGATTTGGCATAAGGCTCCGGCCGTATAGGTACCAACTCGGGTTCGAACTCAGCCTTCAACTTATCAAGTAGCTTGGTAACGAAAGCATCATTCTTGTCTGGAGGGGTAGTAGCGTGTAGCATGAGCGCAAGTAAAGGGTAATAGGGGGTGGAATTAGCCTACCAAAATACGTGGCCAGCTACTGACCATTTTATTGGGCGGCATTAATTAGTGTAAAAGCATCTAGTTAGTACTTTTACCGACCGCCCTTCCGCTTATTCTACTAGCAAAGTCTCTATGGCAAAACTTTACATTCTTCAATTTCTACTTCTGATTGTCAGCATTCCCACGCTCGCCCAGCGACCCAAGCCCGCCGCGGTTTCGCTGCCGCCCGCCGATACAGTCTACTTCGACCGGGACTGGGAACGCACCGAAACGTTGGAAGAAGTCAGCTACGCCCGCATTGCCCGGCACGACGACGCTGGCAAAACCATTGGCACGGTGCGGGACTACTTTTATCCGTCCTGGAAAAAGCAGTGGGAAGGCAAGATGGCCAGCGAATCCCCCGACAAGCCCACCGGACTGTGTTGCGGCTGGCACGAAAACGGCCAGGTTAGCTTTAAGGGCACGTACGTCAACGGCGTGCAGCAATCCGACTTTCGCAGCTGGCGCGACGATGGACGGGAAATCAAGTGCAAGTCGGTCATGCAGGAGGCGTTGCCGCTGAGTACCGCCTCCATTCACTGCAGCAACTGCATGCACATCAGCCGCAAGGTCTTCACCGTGGATATTCCCGAAGGCACGGTGGGCATCGTCTACAAGCTGGATGTGCGCGACGAAGGCCAGCCCCCGGTGTCGTGGTCCACGGCCCTGGCCCTGGCGGGCGTCGTCGGGACGGGCGGCATGTCCGCGCCCGCCTTACTGACTACGGCGGCTACGGCCCTCACGAAGCAGGGCAACAATGCGCCGCCCACCGTGAGCACCAAGTGCCACTGGTACATCACGCCCGACGAAGCGTCGGCGCAGCAGTTTCTGGACACGAAAGGTTACATCAAGGACGTGAAGAACTGCCTGCGCGTGGCGTCCAACACCCCCCAGGAAACCCTGCCCATCAGCCTGCCGCCCGGCATCCGCCGGCTCTACGTGTGCGTGAACAACGATAACTACACCACGGACGCCACGGCGACGTTGAGCGTGACGGCGCTGGTGCAAACCTGCAAGTAGGGAGCCGGCTGCCCGTTAATAGTGCAGGGTCAGGCCAGCGCCCCACTTGTAGTCGCTGTCGTAGTTGGTGCTCAGCGACACGTACTTGCTGACCATGTAGCGGAAGGCCACGTTGTATTCCCGGTCGGTGTTCACCAGCAGGTCGGCGAAGAAGTTGTTGCTCAGGGGCAGGTCCGTGCGCTCCAGCTGCAGGCGCACCTTGCCGTTGCTGTCCAGGCGCAGCTCCGAGCGCACGAGCAGCGGCAGCAGGTAGTACAGGCCCACGTCGAACACCCGCCGGTTGTTTTTGGTGTTCCGCTCCCCTTCCGCCAGCAGCGTGCGGTTGTTGCGGTAATCAAAGCCGACGAAGGCAGCGAGAAACTGCCGGTTGTCGAGGTAGCGCAGCAGGTGGGTTTCGGTTTCGAAGTTGCCCTGGTAGTTTACCCGGCCCTCGAATTCGAGCGCGTTGCGGTTGTTGGAGAGCGTGCTTTCCAGAAAAGCGCCCTGCGAGTGCGCCATCAGGTCGGCCCAGAGGTAGGGCCGGTTATCTTCCTTCTTTAGCTCCTTGTAGTCGGTGCGGGCGTACTGGTTCTGCGGGGTACCCTCGTAGCTCACGATGCGGGCCATGCCGGCCATCATGTGGTAGAGGATGTGGCAGTGGAAAAACCAGTCCTGCTCCTCGTTGGCGTCGAATTCGATGGTGACCTTGCCCATGGACTGAATGTCGAAGGTGTGCTTCATGGGCGAGTAGGCACCCTGGGCGTTGACGAGCCGGAAAAAGTGCCCGTGCAGGTGCAAGGGGTGGCGCATCATGGTGGTGTTGGTGAAGGTCATGCGCACGTTCTCTCCCTTGCGGATGGGAATCTTGTCGGCCTCGGACAGGGTCTTGTTGTCGAATGACCACACGTAGCGCAGCATGTTGCCGGTCAGGGTCAGGTTGATTTCCCGCCACTGCTTGGTCGAGTCGAGGGTGGTGGGATTAAGGGCCCGCAGCTGGTTGTAGTTGAAATCGCCCGCGCTGCCGCCCATGCCAGCCATCCCGCTCATGCCCCCCATGTCCATGCCCGCCATGCTGCCCATGTCCTGCATGCTGCCCATGCTCTTGCCGGCTTTCTCCTGGGCGTTCTGGGGGCGGTTCTGCGGCGAAGGCGCCGTGGCGGCGGGCGCGGCCCCGTGCTGCATGTCCATGCCCGGCATCGCCGAGCCTGCCGCCGGGCTGGCCGGCTTCTGCCCGTGGCTGCCCGACATGTCCATCCCTTTCATATTCATGCCTTTCATCTCCCCACTGCTCTGCTCTTTGGTCATGCCGGCGCCGCCCATGTCCATGCCGCTCATGCCCTCCATGCTGTTCATCTCGCGCATCATCTGGAAGTAGTTGATGCGGGGCAGGTCGGGCGCTTTCATCGGCTCGCCCGCCCCGATGTAGGTGGAGGTGTAGCCCGTAATGTCGTTGGCCGTGGCCCGGAATTCGGCCGCGCCCATGGCGGGCACGGTCACCAGCAGGTCGTAGGTTTCGGCCGTGGCTATTTCGAGCTTGGTAACCGGGAAGGGCTCCACGTTGATGCCGTCGGCGGCGATGACCTGCATGGGGCCGCCGGCGTACTGCAGGAAAAAGTACGACGAGGCGCTGCCGTTGATGACGCGCAGGCGCACCACTTCCCCGGGCTTGGCATCCTTGAAGTAGCCCTTTTCCTGCCCGTTAGTGAGGAATTTGTTGTAGTAGATGTCGGTCAGGTCCATGGCCGGCATGCGGCCCCACTCCTGCTTGAGCTTGTCTTTGAAGTAGCCGGCGGCCAGGGCCTCGCCGTAGCTCTGGGTGGCCCCCTTCTGCACCGCAAACCACTCGCCGGTGCGCTTAAGGTAGCGCAGCACTTCCTTGGATTTGTGGTCGGTCCAGTCGGAGAGCACCAGCACGTACTCCTTCATCTCGTAGGGTATGCGCTTGGGGTGAATGACGATGGAGCCGTACACCCCGTCCTGTTCCTGCAGCATGGTGTGGGAGTGGTACCAGTAGGTGCCGCTCTGAATCAGGGGAAACGTAAACGTGTGGGTGCCGCCGGGCTCGACCGGGGCCGTGTTGAGGTAGGGTACGCCGTCGTATTCGTTGGGCAGCAGGATGCCGTGCCAGTGGATGGAAGTTTCCATGTGCATCTGGTTGTGCACCCGAATTACGGCCGTGTCGCCCTCGTTGAAGGTGAGCGTGGGGGCCGGAATCTGGCCGTTAATGCCGATGGCGCGACGGGTACGGCCGGTGAAGTTGACCAGGCGCTCGTCGACGTATAAGTCGTATTCTACCCGCTTGCCTACGTAGCTCGTGCGGGGCGTCACGACTTTGCCTTGCAGCTCGGCGGCCGGGGGCGCGGACTGGGTCAGGTGGGGCTCGGTGCCCTTGCCCATGCGCATGCCCGGCATGCTCTGCGCCCAGGCGGGCAGGTTGGCCAGCAGCGCAGCCAGTAGAAAGAGTACTCGCATCGTCACTTAGTTATTGCTTTTGGGTTGGGTGCGCGCCGGGTTGTTGTCCTCGAAGCGGTACTTGTCCATCGGGCTGGGCATGGCCATGCCGGGCATGGTTCCGGCGCCTTTCATGTCCATGCCTTTCCCATCCTTGCTTTTCATGTCCATCCCCTTCATATCGCCCATTCCGGGCATGGACTCGCCCTTTTTCATGCCTGGCATTCCCGAAATGTCGTTCGGTTGTTGGCGAGTTGCGCCGGGCTTTTGACCGCCGGCGGGCTGCATTCCAGGCATGTTTTCCATGCCCTTCATCGGGCCCATATTGCCCGTGGCAGGCTGATTCCGGGACGTGTTTTTCGGGCGGGTGGGCCCCATGTCCATGCTCGGCATGTTGCCCATGTCCATTGGCGCGGGCTGCGCTTTGCGGCCGGGCGTTTGAGCAGAGGAGCGCGGCGTGCCCATGCCGGGCATGTCCATCCCCGGCATATCCGCCATGGTTTCCGGCCGGGCGGCCCTACGGGCCGGCTGCGATTGGCCGCCCCGCGGCTGGTTGGGCATATTCATGCCTTCCATCTGACCAATAGGTCGGCTGCGCTGGCCTGGCTGGGCGGGCTTGGGGTCCATGTTCATGCCCTCCATTCCGGCTTGGGCGTTGTCCGGCATCGTGGCCGATGGTTGGTGAGTACCGTCGGTCGTGCTGGGCTCCTCATTATGAGCATCCGCATCGGAAGTAGGCATGTCCATGCCGGGCATCTCTTCTTCCCCGCCGTGGCCGTGGCTTTTGTCGAGCAGGTTGCCCTTAGGCCCCACGCCCTCCACGTACACCAGCTGCGCGCCCCGGTGCCCGGCCACGGAAAGCGCGCCGGCCGCCGCCACCGCCGCCACCAGCACCAGCACCTCGTAGGCCCGGCGCTGCACCTTAAAGTAAAATCCGATGCCGGCCAGCAGCAGCGTGATGCCCGAGAGCCAGGTGGTGTAGCTGGCAAACTTTTCGTGGGATGCGAATACCGCCGCTGCCCGGGGTGACAAGCCCAGGGGCATGGCATGAAACACCGTGCTGGCCGCCACCGCCCCGGCGAAGCCCCCGGCCATTACGGCCAGCGCAATCCAGCGCACCTGGGGCCAGTCCTTGAATACCAGCAGGGCCTGCAATGCCGCGGCCAGCATAATAAGGACGATGGGTAGGTGCACCACCAGGGGGTGCAGATTGGGAAAATCTGAAAACATAGAGCCGAATTGAATAAGGCCGGTACACGGAAAAACCCCGGCTCACCGCAAGCAGCAGCGCCAGGGCAAATCCTAATGGGTAATGGAGAGGCCGCGCCAACCACTGGTCCTAGCCAAGTGGTCAATGCTTTCCCTGTTGGGTACCATACGGAGTCAAACCGCGACAATGTTTATACGCAAAGGGCCACCCAGTTGCATAATTTCAAGCACCACGGTAGCTGAGTAGGTGCCTCAGTCCTGGCTGCAGGCCGCTCAAGGGGTGCCTAAACAAAAACGCCCGGCCACAGGGCCAGGCGTTTTATAGCAGCATCGGGTAGCTTACTTAGCGGCGCAGCAGCTAGGAGCTCCCGCCGTGCAGGCCGGAGTGCCGGCCTGGGCACAGTTTTGCACCAGCGGGCAATCGGGGGTTCCCTTCAGTGGGCAGTCAGCCGCGGTGGCTGTGGGGCTGGTGAAGCCAAACAGGGCGCCGCCGGAGAGCAGCGCCGCGGCGCCGAACATCATCATCTTGCGTTTCATCGGTTCTACTGGTTAAGATGGGCCCGCCGGTACGGCCGCGGGGTCGTTCAAGAAGCCACGGTCCGTACGTCGTGGGTAGCACTCAAAAGAGAAGTTAGGCCTTGGTAGCCTTGAAGCCGGCATCCTCCACCAGGGCTAACACCTGCTCTTCGGTCACGTCGCCGGTCACGGTCAGCACTTTGTTGGGGTTGGCCGTGTCGACCTGCCAGGAAGTGATGCCCTTCTCGCCATTGAGGGTGGGCGTTACGGCTTTGATGCAGCCGCCGCAGTTAATGTTGGTGTTGAAATGGAGCGTTTTCATGGGAGTAAATGCGTGGCGCCCTAGGTGGGCGGGTTCGGGATTAAAACACCCAAAAGTAGCGGCACGTGCCCGGGAAGGGGTACAGAATTAGGCTTCAGGCTTGCATGATTTGTAGCTGCTATTCCACCGACAGCCCTCGTTGCAACGGCGCAGGCCGCGCTTTAATGGTGACCCATGCCCCCGTTTAACAGGTGTTTGCCTACGACAAAGAGCAGCAACAGTACCAGCCCGGCGACGAGCAAATAGCGGCCCCAAGGCATCGGCAGCGCAGTTGCGTGGCCCGCGGCCACAGCCTGGGCGTGAGCCTGCTGTTGCTGCCGCCACTTGCCAATGCGCCCCCAGGGCTTGTACACTGAAATGGCCGTAGCCGCCAGCAGGACCACCAGCGCGGCAGCTGCATCGGCCAGTAGCTGCAGGCGCAGCCTCCGCAGGTCGTTTGCCGAGAGGTTGGTTTTCGCGGCTACCTCGGCCAGGTAGGTAACGGGCTGCATGTGCAGCAGCAACAGCAGCGTGGCGCCCACCGTGAGCACCAGCTTGACCAAGACCCAGTAGTGCTTGAACAAGCCCCAGGGTGTGCCCAATGCCTGCACCACGCCGGTGGCCAATGAGCCCAGGCTGGAGGGCACGATGACAAACCAGCCGCTCAGCCCCATGGCCAGGTAAGCCGTGCGCACCAGCAGCGCGTCGGAACTGGTCAGGCCGGTGATGGCCAGGGCCAGAAACACGGCCACCGCACCCAGCCAGCCCACCGAAAAGGTGATGTGGGCGGTGAGCATGAATTTGCGCAGGGCGGGAGCCATCGTCATCAGCAGGGCGGTTGAGGGGGTAAACGACCCCGTAAAAGTAGGGGCGTCGCTCAGGACAGGCGTACAGAATTAGGCCGCGAAACAGCATAATTTCCCGCCGTTGCCCACGAAAAAGCCAGCCCGTACGTGACGGGCTGGCTTCACATGGTTTCCGGAATAATTAAGCGGCAATGCCCTGACGGCAGGCCTGCTCGCAGCGGCGGCACGCCTCAGCGCACTCGCGGCAGTGCTCGGAGTGAGCACCGTGCTTCTCGCACTCGTCGGCGCAGGCTTTGCAGATTTCAGCGCACTCGCGCAGCAGATGGGCGGCGTGCTCCGAGCCGCGGGCAGTGAAGCGGGCCGTGAGGGCGCAGATGTCGGCGCAGTCGCGGTCCAACAGCACGCAGCGGGCCATCATCTTCACGTTGTCTTCCTGCAGGCAGGCCGTGGCGCAATGCTCACAGGCGGCGATACAGGCATTGAGGGCGTCGAGCAGGCTTTGGTTTTGGGTATGCATGGGAAAGGGGTGTAGGTGAACGAACGAGGCAACCCAACCGGGTCGCTGCCTAAGTATACCTGCTCTGTGGCCTACGGTTTTACATATTACTCTCCTTCCCTTGCATGATTTGGGGCCGCCTCGCTGACTACTGGAATCATTTCGGCCCGCAGCAGGCGGCGATACGCGGAAGGCGAGCAGCGGGCCAAACGCCGGAACTGGCCGGAGAAATGTGCCAGGCTGGCATAGCCCAGGCGCCGGGCAATGAGGCCCACGCTCAGAGAAGAGGAAAGCAGCAGCTCCTGGGCATAGGCCAGGCGTTGACTAAGAATGTAGGCCGCCAGCGTCTTGTCGCCCACTAGGCGGGCAAAGGCGGCGCTGAGCTGCCCGTAGGTCAGGCCCAGCTCCCGGGCCACGGCCGCCCCAAAGGCCCGGTGCCGCAGGCTTTCGCCGGGCTCGCGCAGCAGGCGGTTCACGGCCACGGTCACGCGTTCCACCAAGGTCTGGTGGAAGGTTTCAAGCAGCGCAAACCGGGCCGCTTCCAGCGTGGCCCGCAGGCGGGGCCAGTCGAGCTCTTCGGCCGTGCCCGCTACCGTGGCCGCGCCCAGGCGCACGTCGAGTACCTGCAATCCGATTCCCTCCAGCTCCTGCCGCACTACCCGAATACCGCGCGCGCACACCATGTGCTTGATGTAAAGCACGGTGGTGGGCAAAGCAGAATCGGGGCTATTGGGCATTAGCAAGAAAGATTAAGGCAGGTAAATGCCGCGCTGCCAGCATTCGGTGTAGTCCAGCACCATGTGCAGCAGAAAGCCCACGGCCCAGATGCGCGTGCGGGCGGGCAGCAAGAGCAGCGCGTAGCCGCCGATGGCCCAGTAGGTGTGAAAGGTGTGGAAGTTGATGCTGCAGCGGTTCGGGTCATAGAAGGGCGTGGCCCATAAGTGGTCCAGGTCCAGCAGCAGGGCAGCGGCCAGCACCGCCCAAATCCGCCGCCAGTGGGGGCGGTGAAAGGCCAGGGCATACAGCCCCGGCACCGTGATGTGCAGAAAAGCGTGCAGCATCGCCTAGCGGATGGGCAGCACCGGATTCAAATCCGAGGGTGGGGTGAGCGGCTGCGCGTCAAGCTCCTGCGGGTGGTCATCCAAACCCGTTTCCTGGTGGGAGGCGAAGTATTGCGCCAGGGCCTTCTCCCCTACCAGCCAGAACACTACCGGCGTCACAATGATGTCGAGGAAGGTGGAGCTGAGCAGGCCACCGAGGATGACGGTGGCTACCGGGTAGAGGATTTCCTTGCCCGGCGCGTCCTTGGCCAGCGTGAGCGGCACCAGGGCCAGGGCCGCTACCAGGGCCGTCATCAGCACGGGCACCAGCCGCTCCAAGGAGCCGCGGATAATCATCGGGATGCCGAACTTCTCCCCTTCGTGCTCCACGAGGTGGATGTAGTGCGAAATCATCATGATGCCGTTGCGCGAGGCAATACCAGTGAGCGTGATGAAACCCACCAGTGAGGCAATGCTGAACGTGCCGCCGGTGAGCAGCACCGCCACCACCGAGCCGATGAGGGCCAGCGGAATGTTGAGCATAATCTGTCCCACCATGTAGCTGGACTTGAAGTGCGAGAACAGCACCAGGAAAATGCCGGCCAGCGAAAACAAGCTCAGCCAGAGAATCTTCTGCGAGGCCGACTGCTGGCTTTCGAACTGCCCGCCGTAGGTGAGGTAGTAGCCCGGCGGCAGCTTCACCTGCGAATTCACCTTAGCCTGAATTTCCTTGACCGTGGAGCCCAGGTCGCGCTCGGCCACATTGAGCGAGATGGTAATCCGGCGTTGGGTGTTTTCGTGGTTGACGGTGTTCGGGCCCGGTTCGTAGACGATGTCGGCCACCTGGCTCACGGGAATCATGGCGCCGCTGGGCGTTTCGATGCGCGTCTGGCCGATGGCGGCAATGTCGTTGCGCTGGGCTTCGGGCAGCTTCACCACCAGGTCGAAGCGCTTCTGCCCGTCGAGCATCTGCGACACTACCGCCCCCTGAAACAGGGTTTCCAGGTCGCGTACCACTTCGCCGCGCGCCATGCCGTAGGCGCGCAGGGCGTCGTCCTTGGGCCGGATGAGCAGCTGGGGAATCTGCACCTGCTTTTCCACCTGCAGGTCCACCACGCCGGGCACCGTGCTGGCGGCAGTGCGCACCTCGTTGGCATAGCGGCGCAGCTCCAGCAAGTCGTTGCCGAACACCTTGATGGCCACCTGGGCCCGCACGCCCGAGAGCAGGTGGTCGAGGCGGTGGGAAATGGGCTGGCCGATGTTGACGTTCACGCCCGTAATCAAGCTGAGCTTGTCGCGCATGTCGGCCAGGATTTCGTCGCGGCTGCGCATGGTTCTGCCCTCTTTTTCCAGCTCGGCTTCGGTCTTGAAAGCCACCTCAATTTCCGAGTTGTTCACCGACTCGGCGTGCTCGTCGAGCTCGGCGCGGCCGGTGCGGCGGGCGGTGAAGGCCACTTCCGGAATCTTGAGCATCTGCTGCTCGCCCAGGCTGCCCAGGCGGT
The DNA here is from genome assembly GCF_014333525.1 of Hymenobacter puniceus. GTDB lineage: Bacteria > Bacteroidota > Bacteroidia > Cytophagales > Hymenobacteraceae > Hymenobacter. The sequence goes on along the minus strand of NZ_JACSCX010000009.1, from coordinate 33,184 downwards.
TGGACTCGATGAGCGAGGTACCGGCCGGGGCCGAGAAGTTGACCGTGAGCGAGCCTTCGTTGAAGGGCGGCAGAAACTCGGTGCCGAAGAAGGGAATTAGTGTCATGGCCGCCACGAACAGCGCCCCGGTCACCCCAAGGATGGCTTTGGGGTGCTGCAGGCCCCAGCCGAGCAGGCGGGTGTCTTTTTTCTTGAGCCAGCGCACCAGCCCGCCGTCGGTTTCGGGGTGGTCCATCTGCTTCATCTTGGGCAGCAGGTAGTAGCACAGCACCGGCGTGACGGTGAGCGACACGAACAGCGAGGCCACAATGCTGGTGATGTAGGCAATGCCCAGCGGCGCGAAAATGCGGCCCTCCATGCCTTCCAGCGCAAACAGCGGCAGGAACACCAGCACCACGATGATGGTGGCGTACACAATGGAGTTGCGCACCTCGGAGCTGGCCGAGTAAATGACTTTCAGAACCGGCTGTGGGTTCGCCCTCTGCTTATTTTCGCGCAGGCGGCGGTACACATTTTCCACGTCCACAATGGCGTCGTCCACCAGCTCGCCGATGGCAATGGCCAGGCCGCCGAGCGTCATGGTGTTGATGCTAATGCCGGCAAAGCGAAACACCAGCGCCGTGACCAGCAAGGACAGCGGAATGGCCACCAGCGAGATGAACGTAGTGCGCACGTTCAGCAGAAAGGCAAACAGCACGATGACGACCAGAATGGCGCCGTCGCGCAGGGCTTCCTCCACGTTGGTAATCGAGGACTCGATAAACTCGGACTGCTTGAACAAGCGGGTATTGACCTGCACGTCCTTGGGCAGCGAGGGCTTCAGCTCGACCAGGGCTTTTTCTACCGCTTCGGTCAAACCCACGGTGGCCGCGCCCGGCTGCTTTTCGATACTCAGAATCACGGCCGGCTTGCCGTTCACGCTGCCGTCGCCGCGCTTGAAGCGGGCCCCGAATTCCACCTTAGCAATGTCTGCTACCCGGATAGGGGACTGCTCGCGGTAGCCGACGATGATATTTTCAATGTCGGCCACCGAGCGCAGCCGGCCTAGGTTGCGAATCAGCACTTCCGAGCCGTTGCGGTCGAAGAAGTTGCCAGTGGTGTTCAGGTTGGACTGGCGCAGGGCTTCTTCCACCTGGTTCACGGTCAAGCCGGTGGCGTTCAGGCGGGGCATATCCAGCAGCACTTGGTACTGCAGGTTGTCGCCGCCGATGGGAATGACCTGGGCCACGCCGGGGATGCTGAGCAGGCGCTGGCGTACGGTGTAGTTGGCCAGCGTGCGCAGGTCGGCCGCGTTCGTCTCCTTCCCACCCGACAGCCCGACCAGCATTATTTGCCCCATGACCGAGGAAATGGGGCCCAGCACCGGCGTAACGCCCTGGGGCAGTTGCTCGCCTGTGGTTTGCAGCTTCTCGCTAACTATCTGGCGGGCGGTGAAGATGTCGGTGCCGTAGTCGAACTCGACGAACACCATCCCGAGGCCAATGGCTGAGTTGGAGCGCACCGCCGACACGCCGGTGGCGCCGTTCAGGGCGGTTTCCACGGGCAGTGTCACCAGGGCTTCCACTTCTTCGGGGGCCATGCCGGGCGCTTCCAGAAACACCGTTACGCGGGGCCGGTCCAGGTCGGGCAGTACGTCCACGGGTAGTTGATTTGCGGTGTAGCTACCCGCAATGAGCAGTCCCACGGCAAAAGCCAGCATGAGCAGGCGGTTCTGCAGGGCAAAGCGAATTATCTTGTCTAGCATCGGTGGTTAGCGCAAAGAGGAAGAAGCGAGAGCGGCCGGGTGGGGCCCCTCTCCTCCCGGAATAGGCAGCGAACCGGGCAGTCGCCCAAGCCTGCCGAACAGCTTATTTTTTGACGCGGGGAGTGCGGGCCGAGGTATGAGTGCTCATGATTTGCCACTGACCGGCGGCGTTTTTGCGCAGCACGGACGTGGCCACCCCGCGGCGCACGATGGGCGCCTTGGCCTCTTTCTCCTTGGGGTCTTTCTTGAGGTTGATGGTGTAGGTGTAGGTTTCCGTCGCGAAGGCGTAGGGACCGTCTACCTGCACAGCGGCTTTGTAATCGCTGAAGGTGAAAGCACTGAACTCGCTCAGCTCCGGGGCCAGGTGGTGCTCGGCGTAGTGCCGGTAGGTGCCTTCCACCCCACCCGACTCGAACACCTGGGAGTTGGCCGTGAACAGGCGGGCGGTGCCCGTGGTATCGAGCTTTTGCACGGCCTGCTGGTACTTGGTCAGCACCGCTTTCACGGCGGCCTCGTCGGCGGAGCTGGCGGCCGGGGCCGTCTGAGCTTGCACGCTGGCAGTGGCAAGTGAAAGCGTGGCGGTCAGCACCACGGGAGCAAAGAGGTTTTTCATGGGGAAGGAGGAAGCAGTCACCGCGGAGCGGTACCTATTGATTGAGGTAAATGGATTTGAGCTGGTAGGTGCCGGTGGTCACCACCCGGTCGTTTTCGTTGACTTGGCCCTGCACCAGCACCGTTTGCTGGCCGTTGACGGCCCCGGGCTGCACGAAGCGAATCTTGAAGCGCTCGGGCTCGGTGTGCACGAACACCACGGGCTTGCCATTCAAATCGGTAATGGCCGAAGTGGGCACCACCAGCTGCGGGGTACCGCCGCCGGTCTGGCCCACCACCTGCACGTTCACGGCCTGACCGGCGCGGTAGGCGCTGCCTTCGGCGGCATCGAGCTCCAGCACCAGCTGTCGGGCCTGGTTCACCGGATTCACCACGTTCGAGAATACCACGAGACTGGCGGGTACACCGGACTGGCCCTGCAGGCCTTCGACCCGAAACCGGGCGCCGGGCGTGACCTTAGCCAAATCCTGGGCAAACACCTGAGCTTCCACCCGCAGCTTGCCGGGGTTGATGACGCGGAACAACTCGTCGCCCTGGTTGACTTGCTGGCCCACGGCCAGGTTAAACACGTCCACGGTACCACTCACCGGCGAGGTGATGGACACGCGGCGCTGGCCGGCCTGGCCGTTCTGGATGCTGGCGTTCTGGCGGGCCTGGCGCAGGCGCAGCTCGGCGGCCACCACGTCTTTGCGGGCGGCGATGTCGGCGATGCTTTGCAGGCGGGCGTAGTCCTGCTGGGCCGCTCTCAGCTCGGCCTGAGCGTTGGCCCGCTCGGTGCTGAGCCCGATTTGCTGGGTGGCGTCCAGGGTTTGCTCGATAACGGCCAGCGTCTGCCCGGCGCGCACCGTCTTACCAACCTGAGCAGCGAGACTCACGATGCGCCCCGTCTGGGGCACCACCACGCGGCCTTCGCCACCAGCCGCGGCCGATACCGTGCCGTAGAGCGTAGCCCGGCTGTAAGTAGTCGAGAAGGCAGCTAGGCTGGTGCGGACCTCGAACAGGAACTGGCTTTCCTTGGGCAGCAGCACCTCGTCGGTGGACGCTACGCCGGTGCTGGCCTTGGCCGTGCCGCCGTGGTCTTCGCCCCCGTGCGCCTGTACCAGGCCGGGGGGAGGGAGCAGTACCGTCAGTACCAGTCCCGCGGCGGCCGTGGCCGCCAGGAATTTATGCTTGGTTTTCATATCGGGGTAGCATTAAGGAAAGGGGGTGCGGCGGCTGGCCGTCAACGCCTGCTCCGAGGTTTGCAGCGCGGGCTCCGGGGGCTGGCGCCGGCGCCGCATGAGCAGGGCCGTGAGGCCGATGCCCAGCACAAAGGCGCCGACCAACGCCAGGATGGTTTTCCAGGACGAGAAAAGCGACGTGGCCGCGACGGGGGCGGCGGCCGCCACGGGCAGCTTCTCGCCGACCTTGATGCCTTCGAGCAGCAGCAGGTCGGCCGTCTCGCCGGCCACGACGTTGAGGGCGAAGCTGTAGGCCTTGTTGGCCGGAAACTGGCCTTCCACGAGGTACACGCCCGGCTCCTGCTCGGTCACCGCCCACTTCAGGTTGGCATCTTCCGGGGTGGTAAGCGTGAGCTTGGCGCCTTTGATGGGGGCGTTGGTGGCGTAGTCGGACAGGAACAGGCGCAAATCGGCGGGCTTACCCCCTTCCAGGGGCTCGTAGCGCAGCAGCGCCTCGAACTGCTCGGAGAGCGCGGCCACCGAAAACGACGTCGCGCCCGCGGCCGTGCCCGCTTTGGGTCCGTCGCCGTGGTCCTCGCCCCCGTGGGCGTAGGCTGTGCCGCACAGCAGCAGGCCCAGCAGCAAAATCAGGAGTTGTTTCATGATGGTTGACGGTTATTCGCCCCGCAGGTAGTTAAGCTCGACCAAAGCCTGGCGGTAGTCGCGGATGGTGGTCAGGTAGGTGTTCTGGATGGCAAAAGCCTGGTTCAAGCTCAAAATGAGCTGCAGGTAGCTCACTTCCCCGGCCCGGAACAGGCGCTGGGACTGGCTGATGATGGCCCGCGACTGCGGCAGGCCGGTTTGCTCGTAGTAGCCCAGCGAAGCGGAGAATTTGCGCGTATCGGCCAGGGCCTGCTGGTACTGGCTGCTGAGCTCCAGGCGCTGGGCCTGCAGCTGGTAGCTGGCCGCCTGAGAGCGGGCGGTAGCCGCCTGCAGCTGGGAGCGGTAGGTCCAGAACCAGATGGGCACGGACACGCCAAACTGGAAGCGGTACTTGATGGCGGAGTTCTCAAAGGCCTGGTTCTGATAGCCCACCGTTAACGCCGGGGTGCGCCGGGCACGTACCAAGCTGATGCCCGACTGGCTCAAGGCTACGTTCTGGGCCGCGGCCGCTAGCGTAGGACTGCGCACCAAGGCGCTGCTGTCTTCGGCAGGCAGACCCGCGAGTAGCGCGGTGCCCGTTTGGGCCAGCTCCGCGCCGGTGCGGCCCAGGTCAGTGCTGGTGGCCAGCGCTTCGTTGGGCCGCCCCAGCAATAAGCCCAGGCGGCGCTGGGCGGCCTGCCGGTCGGCGGTGGCTTGCTGCAGCTGCACGGTCACCTGCCGGGCTTCGGCGTCGGTGCTGATGCGCTGCAGCGAGGTGACTTCACCGGCCTTGAACAGGCGCTCGGTAGCCAGGCTCAATACCCGGAACAAGCTATCCTGGTAGGTGAGCTGCCGCACCTGCGCCTCCGCGAACTGGAGGCTTAAGTACGCCAGGCGGGTGTCGCGCAGCACGCTGGCCCGGCTCACGTCGCGGTTGCGCTCGGCCAGGGTAATGCCGGCCTGCGCCACCTTAGACTGCTGCCGGTAAACGTTGGGCAGGTCGATAGTCTGGACCACGCCCGGGGCCCACATCTCGCCCGTGGGGGCCGAGAACAAAAAGTCCGGGTTGGCGGGCGCAAACGAGCCCCGCTTGAGGGCACGCTGCTCCTCGATTTCCCGGTCCGACTGCCGCAGCCGCGGGTGCCGGCGCAGGGTCTGGGCTTCGGCGCTGTCCAGGCTCACGACCGTTTGCGCGCGCACCTCGTCCGGGCTCAGCCCGAGCAGCACCAGGGCCAGCACCAGCAGCCAACGCCCGCCATTTGTCATTTTCAGATACTTCATATAATCAGGTTAATGCCAGTCAGAGGGCCGCCCGCCGTTGCAGCAGCAGACGACCCAAGACGGAGAAGGGCCCGGACGCACTGCGTCCGAAAAACAGGCTCCGTCTATGCCTTTTTGACCAGGGCCATGCCGCACTTCGGGCAGCTGCCCGGCTTGTCGCTGGCCGAGCCTTCGCAGTTCATGGGGCAGGTGTAGGCAGCCGACACCGACTTGCCGGCTTTGACCGCCGTGTCCAGCTTGTCGAAGCGCACGTTCAGCGCCTGCTCGCCGTTTTTCAGGCTCACGATGGCGGTGCGGGCTTTGGCACCGGCGGGCAGCTTGGCCACCACGTAGTCGGTGCCGCCGGCCGTCAGTGGCACGGTCGTCGTCTTGTTGTCGGTGGTCTGTACCATCACCGAGCCCGTCAGGGTCTTGTTCGGCACGGCCGCCATCTTGTCGCCCAGCAGGTAGATGCGCAGCTCAGTGGGCTGCTGCACGAGCTCCATGTGGTAGGGCTTGGCCGAGCGCACCATGCCGCCGTGCGGCGAGGCGTGGGCGTGGGTTTCGCCGGGGGCGATGTGCTTGTCTGCGGCACCCGCGCCGTGGGCGTGCTGGGCCTGCGAGGCCAGGGGAGCGAGGGCGAAAAGCGCGGCAGCAACGAACGAAATCTTTACAATCTTCATGGGAAACGGGATAGCTGTTATGGTGGGGATGGGTGAGGATGGCAGCCGGTGGCACCCGCCACGCGGCGGCGCCACCGGCTGCCGGGAATTACATCTTGTCGGTGTTCTGGTCGTGCCAGGCCTTGAAATCAGCGATTTCCTTCTCCTGGGCGGTAATCATCATCTGGGCCATCTCCTTGAGCTTGGTGTCCTTGCCGTGCGCCAGCTCGGCTTTGGCCATGTCCACGGCGCTTTGGTGGTGCACCGTCATGAGCATGTTGAAGTTCATGTCCGGGTTAGCCACGGGCTTGGGCATGTTCTGCATCATGCCGTCCATCGAGGCCTTCATCTTGCTGGTGAAGGGGTCGGCGGGGTCGTTGGGCTTGTAGTTGGTGGGGGCGCTGTCGAGGCGGGTGGCCACGGCTTCGAGCTCGGTGATTTCCTTGAGCTGGTCAGCTTTGATTTTCTCGGCCATCTGGCGCATGGTGGCGTCCTTGCCGTCGCGCAGCTCAATGTCGGCCATGGCCACGGCGCCCTTGTGGTGCTCTAGCATGTGGTGTGCAAAGTCGTGGTCAGTATTGCCCTTGGGCTTGCTGGCCTCCATCTTCTGCATCATCTCATTCATCGAGGCCATCAGGGGGGAGTCTCCGCCCGCGGCGGCGCTGCCCGCGGCCCCGGCCGAGTGGTCCATACCGGCCATATCACCGGAGGCGACGCCTTCGGTGGTGGTCGTTTCGGTGGTCGTGGCCGTTGAATCGGCAGCTTTGTCGTTGCTGCAGCTGGCCACCAGCAGGGAGCCCGAGCAGAGGGCGGCGAGGAAAAAAGCGGACTTTTTCATGGGTTTGGTTGGGGTAAGTGGAAAAATGAAGTGGGAAAGCAGGGATGGGGCCAAGCCCGCACGCTAGGCCTTCACGTTGACGGTGAAGTCGCCGGTGTGAATCTTGCCCGCGTGGTTGAACTGCAGGAAGACGCGGTAGAGGCCGGGCTTTTCGAAATTGGTGTTGAAGCCGATGTTGGGGCCCTTGTCGGCCTGGTCGTTGGGGTGCACGTGCAGGTACTGCTCGGTGTCTTCGCTGATGACCACCACGTGGCCCAGCGCGCCGAGGTAGTTAGCCAGGTCGGTTACCGGCTGGCCATCCTTGCTGATGTTGATTTTCATGCCCAGCAGCTGGCCCACCTTCAAATCCTTATCAAAGGCAAGCGTGGCCTTGTAGCCGTCCTTTTCCCACTGCATGTCGTCATTTTTAAACCTGACCGGGGCATAGGCCGCGCCCTTTACCGTGAGGGGCTGGCGCCCCAGCTGGTGGCCCGCGCCGGTGGGCGTATAGTCCTGAAACAGCACGTACTCGCCGCCCTTGGGGAAGGTGTACTGCACCTTGTAGTCGCCGTCGGCGGTGTATTCGGGGTGCTCGTGGTAGAACTGGCCGAGGTCTTTGCTGACGATGATGAGGTGAATCTTCTTCTCGTGCACCACGTCCAGCGGCACAGGGGCTGAGCCCTTGCCCGTTTCCACGGGGGTGAAGGCCAGGGTGGTGGGCTGCCCGGCCGTCACCTGCGTGGGCGTGGGCACGAGCTTCATCTCGTAGGTTTTGCCGTTGGCCACCTTGTCGTTGTGCTCCAGGTTCATGCCGCACTTGGGGCACTTTTCGCCCTCCTTGGTGCTGGTCACCTCGGGGTGCATGGGGCAGGCGTAGGTGTGCCCGCCGCCGTGCTCGGCGGTGCCTTCGGCCGGGCCGTTGGTGGGCGTGGTGACGGTGTCGGTGGTTTTGCTGGACTCCGATTCGGACGAGCAGCTGGTGACGGTAAGGATGCTGGCCAAGGCCAGCAGGGAAAGCGGTATGCGGTACATAAAAAGGGAATAGGGTTGAACAGGTAAGGGCGCTGGAATCAGCTGGCCCGGGGGCTCTCGGCGCGGCGTTAGGCCTGCCACTGCTGCCAGAGCACGAAGCCCAGCACGGCGGCGACCACGGCGTAGAGCAGGTAGGAAAGCAGGCGGCGAACCGGTCCTTTGCGAGCGGGGGCGCCGGCTTCTTCGCAACAACTCTTCATTGTTGGGCGGGGTAAAACCAGGAAGATGAGGGAGGGGGGCGCAACCGGGCGCCGGGCGGACACGACAACGCAAAGGCCCGCCCCGGACATAGCAGCGCTATGCCAGGGCGAGCCTTGGGCACGTCAAATCAATCAGACCGTCAGGGACTGAATAAAGATTCGGATGTCGGGTATTTTGGGGGGCAGGTGCTCGCGGAGCACCAGAACGACCGAGTGCGTGCGGTCCCACTCGCCGGCCGCGGGCCGGAAAAAGAAGTCACTGCTGGCCGGCAGCAGGGCCGGCGCGGACGCCAGCAGCTGCTTTTCGCTAGGCGTGGCGAGCGACTTAAGAATAGCGGCCGAGTTGTCCTTGCAGCAGTCATCCTGGCCCGCAGGCTTGGAGTTGTGCTTGGCATGGTCATGCTTGGCCTTTGTGGGCTGCTGCTGGGCCGGGCCTTTGCCGTGACCGTGGCAGCCGGGATGCGAAGGCTTCTGCGGCGGGGTGACCTTAGCCAGCGGGGCCGCTTGCACCGGGTTCAGGGTTGCGCAGTAGCACTGGCCCACGAACACGTTGACGAAGACGAGCAGGAAGCTCGTCGCCAGCAAACGGCGGAAAGGGAACAGGCTACGGAACATGAGAGGCGCTAAGCAACCGCAAAAGTAGACTTCTCCACGAAAAGGCGGTACCGCCTATTTACCCCATTTCTAAATAAAGAGTTTCCGGGCCGTCCCGGCGGGTGGCCGCTTAACCTGAAAAAAAGGGCCGCAAAGGGCCACCAGGGTGTTTTAAGTGGCGATTAGCCGAAACGGTCCCATTCGGCCAGCGCAAAATTATGCAAGCCTGCGGCCGGATTATGTAAATCCATTACCGGCCCGCCACGTGCAAATTATGCAAGTTTCAAGTGAGATTCCGTACCAACCCCGCCGCGGGAGCGCCGTTCCTTTGTACTGTGCTTTCTAACCCGGACAACAGCGCGTTGCCCGGCCCACTGCAGCACCACAGCTGCTTATTTCTATGGAACCAACTACCAAAACCGAAACCCTGGACATCGAAGGCATGACCTGCGCCTCTTGCGCGTCCTTCGTCGAGAAGTCCCTTTCCCGCACGCCCGGCGTGCAGCGGGCCATGGTGAACTTCGCCACCGAAAAAGCCACCATCGACTACCTGCCGACGCAGGCCTCTCCAGCAACTTTAAAAGAGGCCGTGGTCAAGGCCGGCTACGGCGTCACCGAGCGGGCCCCCGATACGTCAGCCGCGGACCGGCAAGCGGAAATCGACCAACAAAAGGCTCTAGCCTATGTCAAGCTCAAGCGTCGTTTCTGGGTAGCCACGGTGCTGGCCATCGTCATCATGCCCTTGAGCATGCTCATGCTCTGGCCCGCCATGATGGCCCGCGTCAACATGCAGTGGTTGAATTATGGGCTGCTGGTGCTGACGCTGCCGGTGCTGTTTTACAGCGGGCGCGAATTTTTCACCTCGGCCTGGAACGGCTTTAAGCACCGGGCCGCCAACATGGACACGCTCATTGCCGTGGGCACCGGCGCGGCGTTTCTCTACAGCCTCGCGGCTACGGTGGTGCCGGGCTGGTTTATGCGCCGGGGCATCATGCCCGAAGTGTATTACGACACCACGGCCACCATCATTGCCCTGATTTTGCTGGGCAAGGTGCTGGAGCTACGCGCCAAAACCCAGACCTCCGCCGCCATCAAGGCCTTGATGGGTTTGCAGGCGAAGACGGCCCGGGTGGTGCGCCCCGACGGCCAGGAAGTGGACGTACCCATCGAGCAGGTGCAGCTCAATGACCTCATCATAGTGCGTCCCGGTGAGAAGGTGGCTACTGATGGAATCATCGAGGAAGGCCAGTCGGCCGTGGACGAGGCCATGCTCACGGGCGAGAGCCTGCCGGTGGAGAAGAAAACCGGCGACCCGGTGTTTGGCGCTACTTTGAATAAAACCGGTTCTTTTCGCTTCCGGGTGACAAAAGTGGGGGCCGACACCATGCTCGCGCAGATTGTGAAGCTGGTGGAGGACGCCCAAGGCAGCCGGGCTCCGATTCAGCGGCTGGCCGACAAGGTCAGCGCCATCTTCGTGCCCACGGTGGTGGTCATTGCCATCCTGACGTTCGTGTTGTGGTTTGATTTGGCGCCCGTGGAGGCCCGCCTGCCGCTGGCCCTGGTCAACTTCGTGGCCGTGCTCATCATTGCCTGTCCCTGCGCGCTGGGGCTGGCCACGCCCACGGCCATCATGGTCAGCACCGGCAAGGGCGCCGAGCACGGCGTGCTCATCCGCAACGCCGAGGCGCTGGAAAAGGCCCACCAGGTAAACACCGTGCTGCTCGACAAAACCGGCACCATCACCCGCGGTGAGCCAGCCGTGACGGACTTCGTGCCCGCCGAGGGACAGGATGCGGGCCAGCTGCTGCAGGTTGTGGCGGCCGTGGAACGGCAGAGCGAGCACCCACTGGCCGAAGCCGTGGTGCGCTACGCCGATGCCCAGCAGGCCATGGCGATTTCCGCCACCGGTTTTCAGGCCATCGAAGGCAAGGGGGCGCAGGCGTCCGTGAATGGGCAGGCAGTGCTCATCGGCAACTTCCGCCTGCTCGATGAGGCCGGCATCACCCTTTCTGCCGCCGTGCGCCGGCAGGCCGACGAGCTGCTAGGCCAGGCCAAGACCGTGCTGTACGTCGCTGTCAATAAGCAGGCCGTGGGCCTCATCGGCGTAGCTGATACCGTGCGCGACACCTCCGCCGCGGCCATTAAACGGCTGCAGGCCATGGGCCTGGAGGTCGTGATGATGACCGGTGACAACCCCCAGACGGCGGCGCAGGTGGCCGGGCAAGTGGGCATCAAGCGCTACTTCGCCGAGGTGCTGCCCAGCGGCAAAGCGGGTAAGGTGAAAGAGCTGCAGGCCGAGGGCCGCATCGTGGCCATGGTGGGCGACGGCATCAACGACGCGCCGGCCCTGGCCCAGGCCGACATTGGCCTGGCCATGGGCGGCGGCACCGACGTGGCTATGGAAGCGGCCGGCATCACGCTCATGCGCTCGGATTTGCAAGGCGTGGTCACGGCCATTGAGCTCTCGCGCCAAACCATTCGCACCATCAAGCAGAACCTGTTTTTTGCCTTCATCTACAACACGCTGGGCATCCCCATCGCGGCCGGACTTCTGTACCCCTTCTTCGGGCTACTGCTGTCGCCCATGCTCGCGGCCGGGGCCATGGCCCTGAGCTCGGTGTCGGTGCTTACCAACTCGCTGCGCCTGCGCAGCTTCTCCCCCGCTAAAAACTAAGTTATGGACAGCTCTGAAATCATCGTGACCTTGACGGGGCTGGCCTTGTCGGCCTTCGTCATCTGGTACTTCTTCTTTTCCGCCCGCCAGACGGCTGCGGCCGTTTCCACGTCAAGCGGCGTACAGGAAGTGGACATCACCGTCAAGGGGGGCTACTCGCCCGACGTGATTGAGGTGGAACGGGGCAAGCCCGTGCAGCTGAGCTTCTACCGGGACGAGGAAAACTCTTGCTCGGAGGAATTGCTGATGCCTGACTTCAGCATCCGCCGCGACCTGCCGGCTTTCAAGACCACGCTGGTGGAGCTGCTGCCCCAGCAGGCCGGTACCTTTACGTTCACCTGCGGCATGGGCATGCTGCGCGGTAGCTTAGTCGTAAAATAGATGCCGCTCATGAACTCCCAACTCCGCTCCGGCTTCACCCTGCCTGCCCCCGGCACCCACCGGCTGCTGATTAAAAACATGGTGTGCCCCCAGTGCATCCGGGTGGTGACGGAAGACCTAACCGCCCTGGGCCTGAAGGTGCACCGCGTGGTGCTGGGCGAAGCCGACGTGAGCACCGCCGACGGCCAGGAGCCGGACCTGGAGCCCGTGCGAACTAGCCTGCAGGCGGCGGGCTTTGCCCTGCTCGAAGACCTCCGGGCCCAGCTCGTGGAGCAGATTAAGACCCTGCTGGTGACGCTCATTCATTATCCCGAGCCCGGCCCGCGCCTGCTGACCTACTCGGATTACCTGGTCCAGCATTTGGGGCGCGACTATCACTACCTGTCGCACCTGTTTTCGTCGGAGGAAGGCCTGACCATCGAGAAGTTCATCATCCGCCAGAAGGTGGAGCGGGCCAAGGAGCTCATCGGCTACGGCGAGTTGAGCATTGCCCAGGTGGCCGGGCAGCTGGGCTATAGCTCCCCGGCCCACCTCTCGCGGCAGTTCGGGCAGGTCACGGGCCTGACGCCCTCGGAATTTCAGCGGCTTGGGCCTGCCAGCCACGCCCGACGCAGCCTGGACTCGCTGCTGTAGCCTCCGAAATTATGCAAGGAAAAAGGCCAACGGTGTAAAAACCGGGCGTGTAGGCGGGGCGTTTATAATGCTCACCATCAGACCCCACCGACCGTGCGCATGAACCGCTTATTCCGTTTGCCTATTTTGTCCCTGCTTGTGCTTGTTTCCCTGTTTTCGGCCTGCAAAATGGACCACGACATGGACGACATGAAGCACGACACTCCGCTGATGAAAATCATGATGGACATGATGACGCAGATGGACGCGCAGGCCAAGACCCAGGACCCCGACCACGACTTTGCCGCCCAGATGGTGCTGCACCACGACGCGGCCATCAGGATGAGTGAGGAAGAGCTTCGCGCGGGCAGCAACCAGGAGATGAAAACCATCGCCCAGGACGTCATTACCAAGCAACGCGCCGAAATCACGCAATTCAACACGTTCCTGGGTGGGCACCAGCCCATGCAGCCGCTGGTGCCGCAGTTCAACCAAATCCAGAAAACCAACATGGACCGCATGATGGCCGCGAGCAACGCCCGCACCATGACCATGCGCACCGACGTGGACTACGCAGCAATGATGATAGACCACCACCAGGCGGCCATCGACAACTCGGAGGCGCTGCTCCAGCACGGCCGCAACGCCACAATGCGCCAGCTAGCGCAGGCCATCATCACCGACCAGCGCCAGGAGATTGCCACGCTGCAAAACTGGCTGACGCGCAACCGGTAACAATAGGCTTTGCCCTCTCCCCAAAGGCAGCTCTTCCCGGGCTGCCTTTTTTGCTTTTAATGAGTGGTGGGCAGCCCAGGGGCACTCACCGGCTCGTTTCATGAAAAGGTTCACGATGCCCCCACTGCCTGTTTTCCGCCTTGTCGTATCCGTGGCTGTTGGCCTGGGGCTTGCCGGTTGCCGGACCGCTGTTGTCCCGGCGTTCCCTGCTTCCGCCGGGTACCGCCACCCGCGACCGGCACCGCGCGTTGACTCGGCCACGGTCCTCACGGCCCCTGCGCGCCCCGTCACCCCGCCGCGGCGGACAGAGGTAGCTGTGCAGCCTCCAGTCATAAGTTCGCAAGTCCCTGTGCCTCGAGTCGAAAGGGCGCCGGCTGCCGAGCCGGGCCGGGAGAGTGCCAAAGCAGCGCCCGGGGACACTGTGCGCCGCGCTACCCAGCCAACGCCACCACGCGGGCTGCGCCGGCAATTCCCGACCAAACTGTTCAGCGCCCAGACACTGGTGCATTACAGCCTGCACTTTCTTTTTCCGGCGGTGCTGGCGCTGGTGTTTTTCCCCGCGATGTGGCAGGCCGCCTACCTGATGATGTTGGCCACGATGCTCATGGACCTGGACCACCTGCTGGCCAAGCCCATCTTCGACCCGCTGCGCTGCAGCGTGGGGTATCATCCGCTGCACTCGTTTTACGCCTTCCCGGTGTATGCGCTGCTCCTGCTGCTGCCGGCCTTGCAACCGGTCGCCGTGGGCTTGCTTTTCCACCTGTTCACCGATACGGTGGACTGCCTGTGGAACTTCAGCCACTGCAACGAGTGCTACCTCAGCTCCCGGATTTACGCCTTGCGCAACTGGGTGAAAAAGATACTGGGCCGTGAGGTAGTCGAGTAAGGTGAGGCAGTTGAGCGTAGTAAAACCTTGCTGCTTGAAATTATGCAAGCGAAGGTTAACTCACCTTCCAAATTAGGCGAATTACCTCTGTCCCTTTGTGTCAAACAAAGAACTCAATCTGGGATTAGCAGTGCTTAAAGCATTGAAAAATGGCGTTTGAGCCTCATGAAAGCATTATGATAGGGAACGGGAGCTGGGGGGATGGTCAGCATAAAAGCTACTAAAACATGGTGTGAAGCAGTTGCCGTTGATGACGAAGGGTGGTTGTTTAAAATCTGTCTAAGTAAAAAACTCTGCCACTATCTGTAATCATTCCAAATAAGAAATTACCTTTGCCCTGTCATCACTCTAACCCCCGTTTCATGTCCTTTAAATACGCTTCGCTCGCGCTGGTTGCCCTTGCCTTTGGTTTCTCTTCCTGTGACAAGAACGACAACGAAACAGCCCCAGCCCTGCGCACCAAGATGGATGCCAGCACGCTGACGGCTACTTCGCGCTACACCGAGTCGTTTAAAGATGCCAGCGGCCAGAGCACCGTTGACTTGGTGACTTCGAACCAGCGGCTGGACATGTTCACCGAGTTTAACACCTACATGTCCCTGGTAGCCGTTGCGCCGCCGGCTGCACCGCAGACGCTGGATGTAGCCAAATTGCGGGGTATGTACGCCAACACGGGCAGCTACTTCACCGGGGCCGGCCTGAACGCTTCGGGCTTGTCGCTGCGCGCCACCACGGCTGCGTCAATGAGCGGCACGCAGGCCGAAGCTGTTCGTACCTACATGGACCAGCAGATTACCAAGCTGGCCACCGCCAGCCAGTCGGTCAACCAAGTTGCTGCCCCCGGCGTTGCCGGTCGCATTGGCCGCTACCTGGTCGACGAGAAAGGTGTCGAAGTGAATCAAGTGATTCAGAAGGCCCTGCTCGGCGCGCTGCTGCTCGACCAGATTGGCAACGTAATGCTGACCGACAACGCCCTGAAAGCCAACAACAGCAAAGTGGTGGACGGCAAGGCTTACTCGGAGCTGGAGCACAACTGGGACCTGGCTTACGGCTACCTGACCAGCAACGCCATCATGACCACCGACATCAACCTGACGCCCCGCGAGCGGTTCCTGGCCGGCTACCTGAATGAGAAGAACGGCCCGGCGTCGCCCGGCGTGTACATGGCTTTCCTGAAAGGCCGCGCCGCCATCGTTAACAACGACGCCGCCGGCGTGCAGGCCCAGGCCGCCATCATCCGCACCGAGCTGGAAAAGACCATTGCCCTCTCGGCCGTGTCGTACCTGAGCAACTGGAAGGCCGCCTCCGACCCGGCCGTGAAGGCCCACGCTTTGGGCGAAGGCCTCGGCTTCATCTACTCGCTGCGCTTCTGCACCAAGTACGGCGCCGACGCGGCCTTCTCCGATGGGGTTCTCAATCCCCTGACCGCCGGCACCAACGGGGCCTGGAGCCTGACCAATGCCCAGGCCGACGTGGCCATTAACGCCATCAAGACCAAGTTTAACCTGCAGTAATCCGGAACCGCCTACCCGGCGAAACCGTTAGGCCAACCCGTTTGTCAGCGCTGCTGCCAGGCGGGTTGGCCTTCGCTACGAAATCAGCTTTCCATGAAAAAGTCCCTGCTGTTTGCCCTCACGCTGCTGTTGCTGGCCGTTGGTATCATTAGCTGCCAGAAAGACCCCGGCGCTACGCCCGAGCCCAGCACGGGCCCGGACCGCAAGGCCCTGCTCACGCACTGGGCTGACAGCCTGGTGAAGCCCGGCTACCAGCGCTTCAACGAGAAGCTGGTGGCGCTGAAGGCCAAGACCTCCGCCTTCACGGCGGCGCCTACCACGGCAACGCTGGTCGACGTGCGCCAGGCCTGGCAGGCGGCGTACGTGGAGTGGCAGAAGGTGGAACTCTACGAGTTTGGTCCCGCCGAGCAGGTCAGCCTGCGCAACCACTTCAACATCTACCCGGCCGACGTGACGGGTATCAACCGCAACATCAGCACGGGCACCTACGACTTTGAGTTGTCGACGGCCATTCCCCAGCAGGGCTTCCCCACGCTGGATTACCTGCTCAACGGCGTGGCCACCGGCGACGCGGCCATCGCGCAGCAGTACGCTTCCTCGGCCAGCCACCGCCGCTACCTGACTGACGTGGTGGCCAAGATGGAGCAAACCTTCGGCACGGTGTACGCGCAGTGGAACGGCTCCTACCGGGATACCTTCATCAACAACACCGGCACTGACGCCAGCTCGTCCCTGTCGCGGGTCATCAACGCCTACTCCCTGTACTTTGAGCGCTACCTGCGCGCGGGCAAAATAGGTATTCCGGCCGGCGCCATGACCGGGGCGCCGCTGCCCGCCAAAATCGAAGCCTACTACCAGCGCGGCGCCCTGCCCCTGCAGCTAGCCACCACGGCCCACGCCGCGGTGCAGCAGTTCTTTAACGGCCGTACAGGCCAGCCCTCGCTGAAAAGCTATTTGGATGCGGTTGGCGCCAAGGACAGCCGCACGGGCCAGAGTTTGACCAGCATCATCAACACCCAGTTCGGCATCTCGGCGCAGCAGTTGGCCGCGCTGGGCCCTGACTTGCACGCCACCATCACGGCCCGCAACGCCGACGCCGTGGCCTCTTACAACGAGATGCAAAAAGCGGTGCGCCTGCTCAAGGTGGACATGACCTCGGCCCTGAGCGTCACGGTAACCTACGTGGACAACGACGGCGACTAATGCAGACCAGCCGGCTGCAACGCTACCTCCACGCCTACACCCCAGCCGCCCCGCTGGCTACGTTCCGGATGGCCTTTGGCCTGCTGGTACTGGCCAGCGTGGTGCGTTTTTGGGCCAAGGGCTGGATAGCCGAGCTATACCTGCAGCCCAAGTTCTTTTTCCCCTACTACGGCTTTGAGTGGGTGCGCCCGTTGGGCGTCTACACCTACGGGCTGTTTGCCTTCTGCGGGCTGTGCGCCCTGCTCATGGCCGTGGGCTACTGGTACCGCACGGCCGCGCTGGGGGTGTTTCTGAGCTTCACCTACATCGAGCTCATGGACAAAAGCACCTACCTGAACCACTACTACTTCGTGAGTTTGGCGGCGCTGCTGCTGGCCTTGTTGCCGGCCGGGCGCTACTTCGCCCTCGACACCCACCTGAATCCAGCCCGTTGGCGCAGCGAGGTGCCGCGCTGGACGGTGGACGCGCTGCGCCTGCTCATGGGCATCGTCTACGTGTACGCGGGTTTGGCCAAGCTCAACTCCGACTGGCTCCTGGAAGCCATGCCGCTGCGCATCTGGCTGCCGGCCAAAAACGACTTGCCCCTGATTGGCCCGCTGCTGGGGCAGGTGTGGGTGGCCTACGCCTTTAGCTGGTTTGGCGCGTTCTACGATTTGACGGTGCCGTTCTTCCTGCTCAACCGGCGCACCCGGCCCTGGGCCTACGCCACCGTGGTCGTGTTTCACGTGCTGACGGCCGTGCTATTTCCCATCGGCATGTTTCCCTACGTGATGATGGTGGCCGCCCTGGTTTTCTTTCCGGCCGACTGGCACGAGCGGGTGCTGCAGCGCATGCGCGGGCTGTTGCGCTTCTCCCCCACAGCCCCCTTGCCCCCCACGCCGCTGCGCTACGGCCCGGCCCGCCGGCAGCTGCTGCTGCTGACCCTGGGCGTGTTCTTCGTGGTGCAACTGGTCTTGCCCTTTCGCTACCTGCTCTACCCCCACGAGCTGTTCTGGACCGAAGAAGGGTACCGGTTTTCCTGGCGGGTAATGCTGATGGAGAAAATGGGCTACGTGCAGTTCAAGGTCGTGGATGGCGTGACGGGCCGCATCCGGCAGGTGGACAACCGCGCCCACCTGAGCGTGCTGCAGGAAAAGATGATGAGCACCCAGCCCGACATGCTGGTGCAGTTTGCCCACTACCTGCGCGACTACTACGCCGGCCAGGGAGTGCAGAACCCCAAAGTATACGCCGATGCCTACGTGAGCCTGAACGGGCGGCTGGGCAAAAGCTTTATCGACCCCACCGTGGATTTGGCCCGCGTCGCAGACGACCTGCGGCCCAAGCCCTGGATTTTACCTTTCGACGATGAGATTACCGGTTTATAGCGCCGTGGTGGCCGTAGGTGTGCTTTCCGGCTTTACGGCCGTTGCCCAGCAGGTGAGCCTGCAGGGCCGGGTGCGTGAAGCGGGCACGGACCGCCCCGTGGTGGGCTGCGAGGTGTACGTGCGCGGCTCCCGCCAGATTGCCCGCACCGACTCGGTCGGCCTGTTTACGCTGGCGAAGCTGGCCCCCGGCCGGCAGCAGCTGCAATTCTCCTCCATCGGCCACGAGCCCTTCAAAGCCGTGGTAGAAGTGCCTGCGGACGGCAGCGTACAGGAATTCACGCTGATTCGCCGCGAGCGGCAGCTCCAGGAAGTAGTGGTGGCCGCACCCCAGTCGCGCTTCGGGCAGCAGCGCCTGCGCGAGGTGGAGGGCACAGCCATCTTCGCGGCCAAGAAAACCGAGGTCATCGTGCCCGACAACCTGGTGGCCAACCTGGCCACTAATAACGCCCGGCAGGTGTATTCGAGGGTGGCGGGGCTCAACATCTGGGAAAGCGACCAGGGTGGCCTGCAGCTTAGCATCGGGGGGCGCGGCCTCGACCCCAACCGCACCAGCAACTTCAACGTGCGGCAGAACGGCTACGACATCTCAGCCGACGCGCTGGGCTACCCCGAAAGCTACTACACCCCGCCCGTGGAGGCCGTCAAGCGCATCCAGCTCGTGCGTGGGGCCGCCTCGCTGCAGTACGGCACCCAGTTCGGCGGCCTGCTCAACTTCGAGCTGCGCGCACCCGAGCCCGACAAGACCGTATCGGTGGTGTCGCGGCAAACGGCGGGCTCGTTCGGCTTTTTCAACTCCTTTAACAGCGTCAGCGGCACGGTTAAGAAGTTGAGCTACTATGCCTTTGCCCAGTACAAGCGCGGCGACGGGTGGCGGCCCAACTCGAATTTCGACAGCAAAACCGCCTACGCCGATGTACGCTACCAGTTCACGGAGAACTTCAAGGTCGGTGCCCAGGTCACCCACATGGACTACCTGGCCCAGCAGCCGGGCGGGCTCAGCGACCGGCAGTTTGCCGACGACCCCCGGCAGAGTAACCGGGCCCGCAACTGGTTTGAAGTGGATTGGAACCTGTTTAACCTCTCGGCCGACTGGAAGCTGAGCCCCCGGTCCAACCTGAATGTGACGACGTTCGGGCTGCTGGCTTCGCGCAATGCCCTGGGCTTTCGCACCAACTTCGTCGAGCGGCCTGACGCCGACACCCAGCAGCGCGAGCTCATCACTGGCGACTTCCGCAACGTGGGCGCCGAAGCCCGCTACCTGACTCGCTACGACCTAGGCGAAACCAAAAGTGGGGTCTTGCTGGTGGGCACGCGCCTTTATCGGGGCTACAACCACAGCATCCAGGGCGCCGGCCCGGCCGGCCGCCGGGCGGAATTCCGATTTGAGGAGCCGGCGGCGGGCCTCAACGCTCCATCGGCCTCGTCGGATTACCGCTTCCCGAATTACAACGCGGCCGTCTTTGCGGAGAACATCTTCTACTTCGGTGAGCATTTCTCGCTCACGCCCGGCGCGCGTGTGGAGTACATCCGCACCCGCGCCGACGGCTCCTACCAGACGGTGTCACGGGATTTGGCCGGCAACATCACGGATGTTCGAACCACCGACGAGCAGCGTATCAGCCCCCGCTCCTTTGTCATTGGCGGGCTGGGGGCCTCCTACAAGCCGGTGGAGCAGCGTGAGTTCTACGCCAACGTGTCGCAGAACTACCGCTCCATCACCTTTGGCGATATGCAGATTGTCAACAGCGCGCTGGTCATCAACCCGGACTTGGAGGATGAGCAGGGCTATTCCGCCGACCTGGGACTGCGCGGCGAACAAGGCCAGTGGCTGACCTACGACTTGAGCTTGTTTGCGCTTTTTTATAACAACCGCATCGGTGAGGTGGGCACCTCCGACCGTTTTGACCGCCCCTATCGCTACCGCGACAACATCGGCCGGGCTCTGATTCTAGGGGTCGAGTCCTACGCCGAAGCCGACATGCTGCGGGTGCTGCGTCCGAGCGCCGAGCCCGGCCGCTGGCGCTGGTCCACCTTCGGCAACGTGTCAGTGATTCGCAGCCGCTACACCCAAAGTCAGAACCGGGAGGTAGTGGGCAAGCAAGTAGAGTTTGTTCCCAACGTCAACTTAAAGGCCGGCATGCAGGGCGGCTTTGGCCCCGTGAAGGCTTCGGTGCAGTTTACCTACCTCTCCGACCAGTTTTCGGAAGCCACCAACGCCCCCAATAGTCCGAACGATGCCCGCCCGGACCCCAGCTTGGCAGTCGTTGGCTTGGTACCGGCCTACCAACTACTCGACGCTTCCGTATCGTGGGAGCGGCGCTGGCTGAAGCTGGAAGGCAGCGTAAATAACCTGACCGATACCCGCTACTTTACGCGCCGCGCCACGGGCTACCCTGGCCCAGGTATCCTGCCTTCGGATGGCCGTAGCTATTTTCTGACGGTGGCGGTCAAATGGTAGTGACGGTTTAGCCTTAAACGCCATGCAAACCAAACAATCCCTTCCCCAATACGAACAGTTGCTTCGGGCCTGGCCGCAGCTGCGGGGCCATTTCCTGGGCCGTGCACAGGTTGCGGAAGCCGAGCTGCAGGCCTTCTTTGACCGGGCCCTGCCCGCACTAACGCCCGAGGTGTGGCCTACTATCCGTCAGGGGCTGGTTCGCAGCCAGTTGCTGCACCCGGTAGCACCCGGCTTGGTGGCGTTTGGCGGTGCCCAGGCCCCGGCCGCTTTCAAGCCCGAGGTGGCGCCGCAACATGTTGCGTTGTGGCAACTGCTGCAAGAGCGGTTAGTCCTGCCGCTCGGCAGTCTCTGGTCCACGCAGTGGCTGCGGCCGGCGATGCCTGAGATTCCGGCGCGTCTAGTAGTGGAGGTCAACTGGGCCGAGGTGCAGTGGGCCACGCGGCTTATCCGTGATTCCGCCGAATTTCAGCTAACCGATGAAAGTAGCCCAGTAGATTCCGATGGCCGGGAATTTGTGCTGCTGCGGCCCGTGCAACGGGCCTCACTCGTGCGCCGGGTGGGCGGCGTGACGACGGCGCGCCTGGAAAAAATGCTCGTAGACGTCGCCGAAACGCCCGGCTTGGTGCCTTCGGATGAAGCGCTGGCCCGGGCCGTTGCCGTGCTAGGCATTCGCTACCACCTGCACACCGAGCAATTGTTGCAATACGCCACGCGCCGCAACACAGGCCCGCGGTGGCAAGCCCTGCTGGCCACGGCCGCGTGAGTTAAGTGGGTTCTGGCCCGCGTGAGCCGCCAAATTATGCAAGCCGGGGCAGGATTGTCGTAAATCTACGCTTATGCTTTGCCGTTTTTAAGGGTAGCTGCTTTTCACCAACAACCGCTACCCATGAACAAGATATTTCGAATGCCCCTGCTCGCACTGTGCCTGCTCGGGGCCACCCTTTCTTTCACCAGCTGCGACAAGGACGACGATAACGGCCTGGAGCTTATCGGCCACGATGAGAGCGTGTTTATGCGCAACATGCACGAGGGGATGGCCATGATGGAGTCCATGCCCAAAACGCAGGACCCGGACAACGACTACTCCACCATGATGATTATGCACCACCAGATAGCCATCAAAAACAGCCAGGAGGAGATTAAAAGCGGCAAAAGCGCCGAGATGAAGGCCATGGCTCAGTCGATTATCGACAAGCAGCAGGCCGAAATCGCCCAGTTCAACGCCTTCCTGGCCGGCCACCCGGCGCACGCCCCGGCTGTGCCCGAGTTCAACGCCCTGCAGATGATGAACATGATGCAGATGATGAAGGCTGTGGATTTGCGCCCCCTCACCGGCGACCCGGACTTCGACTTTGCTCAGCTGATGATTGACCACCACCAAGCTGCCATTGAGAATTCGGACGCTCTGCTCAAGTTCGGCCGCGACAACGCCACCAGGGTGCTGGCCCAGCAAATCATCACCGACCAGAAGATGGAAATCAAGATGCTGCAGGACTTTCTGCTAGCCAACAAAAAATACTAGCGCTTCCCTCGCTCGTATCCCTAAGCAGCGGACCTTCCGGTTCGCTGCTTTTTTACTTCAACCCCCGCCCCTATGGAAATGCATGCTACCCCCTGGGCCCCGGATTGGGCGCTCTGGCTCTGGTTTGGCCTGACGCTGTTCTCGGTGCTCTACGTGGCCTGGGACTTGTTCACCCGCACCCCGGAGATGAAGGTCATGAAGTGGGGCTGGGTGCTGGTCACGCTTTACACCGGCCCGGTGGGCCTGCTCATCTACTGGTTTTCCTGCCGCGAACCTTCGCCGGGTACCCACGAGGCCTTTATAGCGCCGCTGTGGAAGCAGGCCGTGGGCTCGACGATTCACTGCGCGGCGGGTGATGCGACGGGTATCATCGTGGCCGCCGCCATTACCGGCTACTTTGGGCTGAGCATGGGCGTGGACATCTGGATAGAGTACGCCGCCGGTTTTGGCTTCGGCCTGTTCATCTTCCAGGCCCTGTTCATGAAGGACATGATGGGCCTGAGCTACTGGGAGGCCCTGCGCCAATCCTTTCTGCCGGAGTGGATGTCGATGAACGCCATGATGGCCGGCATGCTGCCCACCATGGTCGTGCTGATGACCCGCGACATGCGAGCCATGGAAGCCACTTCGCCCTGGTTCTGGGCGGCCATGTCGGCGGCGACGCTCGTGGGCGTGCTGGTCTCCTACCCCGTTAATTATTGGCTGGTTAAGAATCAGCTCAAGCACGGCATGGGCACCGAGCGCGCATTAGGCAAAGGCGGCGCAGCACGGGAAGAAGTCAGCGCTTCGGCGCACGCTGGTCACTCCATGGCCAGCATGCCACACACTGCGTCCCCCGCCACTGCGCACGCCGGGCACGCCATGGCCGCGATGCCTATGAGCATGGAAGGTGGAGTCCACGTATCGGGCTTGCGCAAAGCGGTGGTCACCTTGATAACGCTGGTGATGCTGGCGGTCGGCTACTGGCTGGCGGCGCGCTACGGCGATTTGTCCATGCGCCCCGGCGAGCCGATGGAAGCCATGCCCGGCATGGACATGCCGGGCCACCGAATGTAAATAGCCAGCGCTGCCCCAAACGAGTTATGGGGCCGCGCTGGCTAAAACAAGCGGCAGGACGTTGGCTTGCAGCAGTTAAGCAGCTTTTAGGCTTTTTTCACGAGAGCCATGCCGCACTTGGGGCAGCTGCCGGGCTTGTCGCTTGCGCTGCCTTCGCACTTCATGGGGCACTCGTAAGCCGTGCCTATCATCTTGCCGGCTTTGGCGGCTGCGTCTAGCTTTTCAAACCGGGCGCTGAGCGAGCTGCCGTTGGCTTTCACGCTCACGATGGCCGTGCGCAGCATCGAGCCGGCGGGCAGGGCGGCCACTAAATGGTCGCCGGCGGGCGTGAGCTTTACCGTGCTGGTTTTACCCGTCGTGCTGAGCAGCATGACGGAGCCGGTGGTGCGGTTAACGTCCAGTGAATTCTCCTTGCTGTCGAGCAGGTACACGTGCACCTCGTTGGCGTGCTGCACCAGCTCGATGTGGTACTTACCAGCTGTGCGCACGGTGCCGCCGTGGGGAGACTTGTGGGCGTGAGTCTCGCCGGCGGCCTTATGGCCGTGGGCGGCCGCGCCGGGCTTGTGGCTGTGCTGAGCCGAAAGAGAAAGCGGGGCGGCGAGCAACGTAGCTGCCAGCAGAAAGTGCGAGATTTTCATGAAGTAAAGGTGGGGTGGATTCTAGGAGCCGGCAGGGCGAGCATTAGCCCATGGGGAGAGTACGGCCGGTATGATGCCGGTTAATCGGTTATTAATCATCATTTGTGCCAATTTCCTCAAAGAAGTGGCAGTGGGAGTAGATAGCTCCGCGACCAGTCTTATCGGCGGAGCACAACCATCGCCCTTTTCTGGTTGTTGGATTAATGCATTCTTCGCGTATCATTAGATGCCAAAAATGTCAGTAATGCAAGCTGAACGTATCATTACTAGCGTACTCACCTGCTTGTATTTTGCCCCATTATTGCTATCTTCACGTAGCATTAACGCGTGAAATGGTAGTTAATGCTGCTTAAACGCATCATTATGGACTGGTACGCTTTGTCAGACGTGGCCGCAGTACAAGAAATCGGCCGCAACCTGCAGCTTATTCGGCTGAATCAGGACATCACCCAGCAGGAGTTGGCGGTGCAAACGGGCCTGAGCCGGCTGACCATCAGCCAGGTCGAAAACGGCCGGCCCGCTTCCACGTTGACACTGGTGCAGCTGCTGCGCGCGTTGGGGCGGCTCGATGTGCTGGAAGTGCTGGAAGAGTCGGCCACCATCAGCCCCTTGCAGGCCGTGCGCCTGGCACGCCAGCAGCGGCAGCGGGCCAGCCGCCGCGACGACAACTCTTCAACCACGGGAGTATGAGTGCGCTGATAACGGCCACGGTATCTATCTGGGGCCAATCTGTTGGGGCCGTACTGTGGGACGAAAAACGCCGCCTGGGCGTGTTTGAATACGAGCCTGCTTTTATCCGGAGCGGCCTGGAGCTGGCACCGGTTACCATGCCGCTGCCCAAGGGGCGCCGGCCGCCGCCTTTTCAATTTCCCGTCCTCAACCGCGACACTTTCCAGGGGCTGCCCGGGCTGCTGGCCGACAGCCTGCCCGACCGGTACGGGCGCCAGCTTATCGACGCCTGGCTGGCCTCCAAGGGACGGGACGCGGCTTCCTTTACCCCGGTGGAGCACCTGTGCTACCTCGGCCACCGGGGCATGGGCGCGCTGGTGTACGAACCGGCCTCGCAGCCCGCGCTGGAAAAGGGCGCCTCGCTGGAAGTGGGCGAGCTGGTGAAATTTGCCCGGCAGGTGCTCACCAACCGGGAGGGCCTGCACACGTCGCTGGCTGCCAACGCCGCCGAGGGGCTGGCCGAAATCATCAGCGTGGGCACTTCCGCCGGCGGCGCCCGGGCCAAGGCTGTTATTGCCTATAATTCCGTCACCAAGGAAGTACGCTCCGGGCAGGTCGATGCCCCCGAAGGCTTTGAACACTGGCTGCTCAAGCTCGATGGGGTGACCAATGCCAGCCTGGGCGACCCGGCCGGGTATGGCCGCATCGAGTACGCCTACCACCTGATGGCCCGGCAGGCGGGGATAGAGATGACCGACTGCCGACTGGAAGAAGAGAATGGCCGGGCGCACTTCATGACGCGGCGATTCGACCGGGCAGGCGGCAACCAGCGGCTGCACATGCAAACGCTCTGCGGGCTGGCGCACTTCGACTACAACCGGGCCGGGGAGTACACTTACGAGCAGGCTTTTCAGGTCTTGCGGAAGCTTCAGTTGCCGCACCCGGCCATAGAGGAACTCTACCGGCGCTTGGTGTTCAACGTGGTGGCGCGCAACCAGGACGACCACACCAAGAACATCTCCTTCCTGATGAACCCGGCGGGCAAGTGGAGCTTGTCCCCAGCCTACGACGTGACGCATTCCTACAACCCAACGGGGCAATGGTCCAGCCAGCACCAGATGAGGCTGGCGGACAAGGTCGACGATTTTACGGAAGAAGATTTTCTGCACCTGGCCAAGAGCGTGCAGGTGAAAAAGGCCCGGGAGATAATTCAGCAGGTAGTCGACGCAGTAGCTGGTTGGCCCAGGTTTG
Source organism: Hymenobacter puniceus (assembly GCF_014333525.1). Taxonomy (GTDB): domain Bacteria; phylum Bacteroidota; class Bacteroidia; order Cytophagales; family Hymenobacteraceae; genus Hymenobacter. The sequence continues at coordinate 7,495 of NZ_JACSCX010000009.1, read as the reverse complement.
CGGCCGAAGCTGGCGTGCCGAAGAAACAGCAACAGGATATTGCCAAAACGCACCGCCTGCAGCTCTTCAAAGGCCTTAATCAACTGAGCCCTTCGGCATCCTAGCAGTATCGATACCGCTGGGACGCCGAAGGGCTCAATGGGAATTCTTTGAGGCTGCTGCATGCCCCTTGCCTCGCGCACATAGTGCCAAAGAAGCGGGATTTTTCAAGGAAGCGAGTAGCGGAAAATGACCTCCCCTACTGCCCAATGACATACACGGGAACGGCCTGCGCGTCGACGCCCCGCCCCGTTTCCTTTTTCACCTCTTTGCCATCCAGCAAAATGGCGCAGGTGATTTCGGATGCCGCCGTGCCCCCGTCGATACTGGCCAGGATGGTCAGGTTGTCGCCCCGTTTCATGGTGCGCTTAAACCGGTAGCTGGCCGGCAGGGGCGTGTTGTTAAGCGTCGTGTTGCCGCCGCTTTCATTGGTGTAGCTCAGGTAGTCCGATACCGGGGCGTTCGAGGTGACCTTGTACTCTACCTGGTATTCTTTTGGCCCGGAGGGAGTAGCGTCATCTTTTGAGCAGCCGGAGGCCGCACTCAGGGCTGCGCAGCTCAGCAGCAGATAGGCAAGTCGTTTCATAGGTCAGAAAGGAAAGTTAGCGGAAGTGATAGCGCAGGCCGCCGCTGGCCATACCTGGCCAGCGGTCAATGAGCGGGTTATTGAAGAGGTAGCCTTTGGTGCTGGTGGCTACCAGGGACAGGCGATTGCCCAGGAAGACATCGGCTTCGAGGCCGGCTTGCGGGCCGTAGGTGACGCGCTGGGGCTCACCCGACCCGGTAGCCAGCTCCCCACTGCCGTTTTGGTTGGTCCACTCGTAGCCGGCGCCCGCGCCCAGCAGCAGGTGGAAGTAAGCTACTTCCCCGAGGCGGAACAGCTGGGGGGAGAGCAGCACGCGGCCCTGGTAAACCGAGTATTCCCCGCGCGCCGGCAGCGTGCCGTGTTCGTAGCCTCCACTCAGGCGCAGGGCCAGGCGGTTGGTGAGCATGGGCGTGTAGCTCAGCTCGTAGTAGTCGCCCGTTTCCGAGCGGCCGACGTGGGCACCCCAGCTTGCAATGTGTTTAACGTGGCGCTGACCGGAGGCCGGCAATATGCCAGCCCCTGCCAGTAGAAGCACCACCAAAAGAAGCGTTTTCATAGGGCTAGCGCGGCCGGTTACGGTCCATTTTAATGAGCGCATTCCGGCTGAGGGTCGAGGCGTACACGGCTTCGGCAGCCTGGTGGGCCGGCCCCGCCTGCGAGGCTTCCATGAACAATCGGTCCCCCTGCTCGCGCAGCTGCATGGCTTTAATCATGTTGTCATTCGAAGAGTTGAGCGCGGCCATCCGCTCCCCTTCCGTCATGGCGTAGCGGCCCGGGTTTTTCAGGGTGGCCTGCATCTCCACGCTCTGCGCGGTCATCTCGTCGGCAATCTTGTAGTAGTTCACGGCCATGGCCAGCTTGCGCTTGGCCATCATCTCCTCGGCTGCAAACAGGGAAACCGTCGACTCCTCGCGCTTGGCCTGGTACTGGTCGCTGGTCAGGTTGCCGTTGGGGTCGGTTGAGCTAGCCCCGAAGCGCGAAAACACGTCGTACATGGTGTTCACGTCCTGCGCGGGGTTGGTCAGCTGCAGGGCCTGCCGCAGGCGCTGGGCTTTGGCATAAACCGGCATCATCTGGTTGGTTTGGCTCCGGCCCGACATGGCCAGGGCCCGCGCAAACAGCTCCTGCGGGTTGGAGAGGCGCAAATCCTGGATGCTTTGCACCTTGCGCAAGTCCGCCTGCACCTGCTTCTGCAAGTCCAGGGCTTCCTGCGTCAGGCTGCGGACCTCACTGGTAATGTCCTTGGTGACGCCGGCAATCTGGCGGGCATCCTTGACGACCTGGTAGTTTTTGACTGTTTCAGTCCACTGCGCGAGGCGCTTGGCGAAGTCCCCAATGTGCACGCCCATGTGCACGGGGTCGTTAACGACCATCTGCGCCCGGGCTTGGCCAGCCGGGGCAAGTAGCAACGCGACAGCCACGAGGGCCGGAAAAAGAGTCTTTTTCATGGTTGTAGAATGAGTGAATGGAAAGGGTTAGCGTCCCGACGCCGTAGCCGGCCCCAGCTGGCCGGCGGCGGCCGTGGTAATTAGGATGGGGTAGCCGTCGGGCAGCAGCACCTCCCGCAGCTTGTTGCGGGTTTTCGGGCGGCTGAGCACGTTCATGGCCACGCGCCCGCCCACGCCCACCACCGAGTTGGCGGCCGAGGCCGAGCGGTCGATGGCGGTGCTTACTTCCTGCATAGACTGCTGCTGCAGGTCCTGGCCGGCGAGGCTGGCATCCTTGGCGACCCGCTTGACCGGGTCTATCATGATGCCCGGTAGGTAGTTGTAGTCGTATATGCTGGCCGCGACCCGGGTGGGACCGAGGCGGTTGACTTCCAGCATCACGTTGTTGGTGCCCACGCTGGCAATGCCGGCAAAAACAGAATTCTTATGGAAGGTCACGCCCGACACCACGGCGTCTTCCTGCAGGCGCAGCAGGACCACCGAGCCGGTGCGCACCTTCTGCTCTCCGTTGATGACGCACTTGAAGAACACGTCCGGCGTGAGCTCGGCCTGGCTGCCCTGGGCCATCATCCGGGCCGAGTTGCCCACCTTGACGGTGTTGAAGCCATCCCGGCCGGCAGCGTTGGCGCGGTTGGCCAGAGTCTGCGCAGCCGCTTTGGGGTCGCGAAACCGTTTGCCGGTCATGCGCTCGTAGGCGGCGCGGGTTTCGGGTGGCGAGGAACCCAGCATGGCCAGCACGTCCGGGTCCGTTTCAAACGGGGTGCCGTCAATATCGGTCGCGGGCAGCAGCCCGGCCCGCAGGCCCCGCCCAGCCCGGTAGCTCGCCCGGCGGGCCGAAGCGCCTACCGCTTGGCCGGGTCGACGCCGAGGGACCACCAGCGTTTGCGCGTGGTACGAACCCGTCGTGGGGTCTTGCAGGGTCGTTTCAATCGTGTCCACGTCGGCCGCGGCTAAGCGGGCCTCCTCCTGCCGGCGTCGGGCGGTGAGGGTAGCCGCCGCGGCCCGCCGTTTGCGGCGCAGGGCCTGGCCCAGAGTGTCAGCTACAAACGCTTCTACTACTTCGTCGGTGTTGGGGCGAACCGGCGTGCTCTGGGCCTCCTGCTCCAGCCGCCGCTGCTGCTCGATTTGCGCCGAGGGGGAAACAGGGGCGGCCGGCTCGGTGGGGGCCGCCTTGATTTCGGGCTCAATGTTTTCCGAAGCCGCCGCCACGACTTCCTTCTGTTGCTGGGCGGCCTGCGCGGCCGAGCGCAGCCAGAGGAACAGGCCCCCGGCGACCAGCAAAACCAGCAGGCCGGCCAGGGGTATCCAGTTGTTGCGCAGCAGCTCCAGCGGAGCTGCTTTCGACCTGTCAACAGTAGGCCGGTCCGCTCCCAGGCGTTCCTGGTCGTCGTGCTCAGCTGAGGCCATGGAATGAGATTGAGTATGTGGGTTTGCAGGTTCCATAAGTGGGGCTGGGTTAGATGGTGGAAGCCCGATTGATGACCCGCGACGGCACGGGCAGCACCAGCACCCGGGCCCCGTTTAGCTCCCGCAGCGTCACTTCCAGGTAACCCCGGTCGGTCGCCGCGTAGAGCGGAATGGCGTAGGTCAGGTAGCCGGTGGTGCGGCCCGACACGACCTGATTGGTCCCGCCGCCGGAAGGGGCCAGTGGGCGGCGCGCTTCGTTCTTTTTCTTGGCCAGAAACTTCTTCTGGGCGTTTTCCACCAGCTGGAAGTCGGTGAAATCGACGTTGTAGTCGATGGCCGAGTGGTTGATGACTTTGAAGCGCAGATAGGTAAAGTCCCGGTCGTTGCGCACGTTGGCCAACGAGAGCACCAGGTCGTTGTCGACCACGGCCACCGCCTGGTGCTCCTCCTTGGACTTGCGCAGCGCGGAGAGCTTGCCTTCCACCGCGGCTTTCTTTTCCCGCTCCTTGTCTAAGGCCAACTCATTCTCCGGCGCCGAGCCCGCCACGGAGCCTGCGCCGCTGCCCAGGCCCAAGGCCCCGTCTTTTTGGAAGTCGTAGAGCTGCAGAACGGGCCGGTTCACGTACACCAGCCGCCCCATCCAGTACTTGCTGCCGAAGCGGATGAGCATGGGGGTGGGCGGCGCTGACTTGCGGCGGGCGCGCACAAACACGGCGTTGGCTTCAATCTTGACCAGGTAGTTACCTGCCATGCCCACGTCGACCAGCGACACGGGGCCGCTGAACACGAGGTAGGTGGTGGAACTGTCCGACACAGCCACGTCCAGCAAGGTTGGAGCGCCGTGTGCCGCAGAGGAGGCCGGCCGCAGCAGGGCCGACGTAGCAGAAGTGGTTTGGGCTGAGCTGGCCGAAGCCAGCAGCACCGGCAGGCCCAGGGCCAGCAGAAGTTTAGACAACATGGGAATACGCTTTAGGAAGGGAGAGACTTATTTGCCGGGCGATACCGGGGAGGCCTGACCAGGGGCCACAGGCGAGACCGGAGCGAGGCCGGCGTCGGGAGCCATTGCCCCCGCGCTGCGCTGGGCTTCCTGCAGGGCCCGCTGCCGGTCGGCTTCCTGCTCTTTCAGGGCTTGCAGCTCCTCGCGCGACACCTGCGGGTTGTAGGGGATGTAATCGAAGTTGGTAATCAGCAGGCCGTAGGGGTTGGCGTCCGAGCGGTTGGTTTCGGCTAGGTTGAACTTGGCGGCCAGCGGCAGGGGCTCTTTCTGCTCGCCCCCGATGAAAATACGCTGCTTGATGTACACCCGTCCCGACCAGGGCCGGTGGTTCATGTCCACGCTCACGCTGTCCACCGTCACCACGTTGCGGGCGGCGTAGCGCTCGTAGTTCTGCAGCACCTGCCCGCGGGTGAACCCGTCGTAGATGCGCCGGCCCCCGCGGCCTTCGATGAGCGGCAGGGCGGCATCCAGGTTGGTTTTGTAGGTGTACTGGTCGTGCCCGAACATGGTCAGCATGAAGTTGCGCACCAGGTTGCGGGCCTCGTAGGCAGTGTGCGTTTCGGTGGTGGGCGCCGACAGCGCGGCCACCGAGCCGGTCTGGCCGACCACGTACACGCGGCGGCCGCTGTTCTCGTAGGCGCGGTACACCAGAAAGCCGGCGGCGAGGGCCACGAGCAGCAGGGCCAGCACGCTCCCCATGGCGAGGTTGCGCATGGTGGAAAAAGAGGTACTTAGGTTTTTGGCAGAATCCATTGCAAATGCGGGTTAAGTCATCAAGAGGGGATGTAGGAAGCCGGGATTTTCATCCCCACGGCCCCTTATTTGGCCAGGGGCAGGGAGATTTGTAGCCCGCGGTAGGGGTAGGTTAGTAGGCCGGCGTCTTTACCGCCATCCGGGCTGGCATAGGCATAGAGCACCCCCTGAACCGTGACGCGCTGCGCGGGCCGCATCGGCACCACTTGGCCGCCCCGGTCGATGTCGCTGATAAAAAAGCCGCGCAGCGAATCCCGGGCAGAAGGCAGTTGCAGCTTGCCGATGCCGGGCTTGCTCTTGCCAAAGCCCATGGGCTTCCAGCGCAGCACGGCCGCAAAGGGGATGCGGTAGCCCGGCCCTACTTTGGGGTAGCCCCGCTGGGCGCTGCGCAAGCCGGCGGGCAGGGCGAGGATGGCCGCAATCGGGACCTGGCTGGTGACCGAAACCAGCTCCAGATAGCCTTCTTCGGGCAGCATCTGGGCTACCCCGGGCTCCACGTTCACTGCCGACGCCGGCAGGGCCGGAGGCAGGGTAGTGGCGGCTTTCCAGGCGTCCGCTTTGGCTTGCTCAGCGGGGCTGCTGGCGCTGGTTTGCAGCGCGTCGACAAGTTGCGCGGCCGCCTTTTCCTCCTGGGATTGGCAGGCGCTGGCCAGGCCCAGGGCGAGCAGGGCCAGGTAACGGGTTGAATGGTTCATCGGAAAAGAAGGATTGGTTAAACCGTCCACAGCCCGGAGGGGCGTTGCCGGTAGGAAGGGTTCAGCGCGTCCGACATGGTGATGGTGGGCAGGCCCGCTGAAGCCGAGCTGCCGCCACTTGGAGCCGGTGTTCCGCCGCCAGAGCTGCCACCCCCATCACCTCCCCCGCCGCCCGCCGCTTTGCTGCCGCCGCCCATGGCCCGGCCGATGGCGCCGGATACGCCGTGGCCGCCGCCGTTCATGCCGGCCGAGACGCCGGCGCCCGCCGCGGCCGCCGAAGCGGCCATGCCCACCACCGAGCCCACGAAGCTTTGTGCGGCCGAGGAGCCGATGATGAGGCTGGTCAGGTAGGGCACCATGAGGTACAGCATGATGAAGGCGACCGACACCACCAGTTGCTTGGTGTCTTGCTCGACGGCTGCCGGCCCCGCGAACACCCCGCCGAACGTGGTATTGGAGGACGTGTAGTAGGTGTAGAGCAGGTCCAGCAGGGCAAACGACAGCCCCCAGAACTGCACGGCCAGGAAGTTTTGCAGCCACTTCATCGCCAGCTGGCCGAACGAAGGAATGACCGACAGGCAAATGGAAATGGGGCCGCAGACAAACAGGAACCCGAGGATGAACTGCTGGATGAACTGCATGATTTGCCGAATCAACAGCACCACCTCTCCGGTCACCAGCTGCAGCAGAATGTTGGTTAAGCTGAACGAGGTGATGGTTTTGAGCAGGTTGCTGATTTCGTCCACCCCTTGCTCGACCACCGTTTTCTGCGAGAGGGTGTCGGCGCTGCTGATGGTGGCGCCCAGCGCCGAGGCAGCCGTCGAGCCGTCCGGGGTAGCAAAGAGCCGGGTGAAATTGGCGACGCCCGAACTGAGCGTGTCAATCAGCTCCTGGTAGAAAAAGAGCAGGAAAAATATCCACACGGCCTTGAGGATGGGACCCCAGTCCATGGAGAGCCCGTGGCCCGAGAGGAAGCCCCGCCCGACCGTGTAGAGCAGGGCGATGAGCATGAAGGTGGGCGTGATGAAGCGGCAGGCGCGCAGCACGATTTGCAGGGTCTGGTCACAGGCGCTCAGAAACGTCGGGTCGGCCCCGTAGGCGACCATCAGGTAGAGGCCGCTCATTTGGCCAGCACGCCCGTACGGGCCTGTTTATCTTCCACAAACTGGTCCACCGCGTAGTCCAGGCGCTGCACCTTGACGGGCTCGTACTGCGGGTTGCCCTCGGCGTCCAGCTGCAGCCGGCCGCTCTTGTCGAGCACCGGCTTGCGGTTGGTTTGCTGGTAGAACTTCACCAGCTTGTTGAGGTAGTTGCGCTCCACGGGCTTGGAGGTGAGAATGGCATCGAGCTGGGGCGAGGCTTCCACCCCGAATATCTTGCCCTTGGCGCCCTGCTTGATGAAGATTTCGCGCAGCGCGTCCGTGGAGCGCACCGACTTAATCAAATCCATCTCGTGGCCGGTGAGGCCGAGCGGGGCTTGCAGCTGGGCCAGCGAGTCGGGGTTGACGTGGCGCAGGATAATCTTGGTGGCCGAGTTGTTGATGATGGCCGGGCCAATCTTGCTGCTGGT
>NZ_JACSCX010000008.1 GCF_014333525.1 Hymenobacter puniceus | reverse complement strand
GAGTCGGGGTTGACGTGGCGCAGGATAATCTTGGTGGCCGAGTTGTTGATGATGGCCGGGCCAATCTTGCTGCTGGTAATCTCGGTGATGCCCTGGGTGATGATAGTGACCGAGCCGTTGGTTTTGCGGATGGTGCGGTACATCGACTCGATGAACTCCGAGAGCACGCCCGAAAGCATGGTCCAGGCCTCGTCCAGGGCGATGTACTTGATGTCGTCGGGGAATTTGCGGAACAGGTCGAGGCTCAGCTCGGTAATGAGCATGGCCACCACCGGGTAGAGGTCCGGGTCGGCCTGCACCTTGGCCAGGTCAAAGCAGATGAGCCGGTACTCCGACAAGTCCACGTCGCGCTTAGCGTTGAGCACCCGCTCGTAGCGGCCGCCGGTGATGTACTGGCCCAGCACCAGGAAGAACTGGTGCATGTCGATGTACTTCAGGTTTTTCTGGTACTGCCGGCGGGCCCCGTCCAGCGGATCGGGCTCCACGCCGTCGCCGGGCAGGGCCACCGGCTTCTGCATTTCCTGGTCGTACTGCTCGACAAAGCGGTAGAAGCTTTCCATGCCGGGGAACTCCTCGTCCTTCTGGTTCAGGCGCGGGCTCTCGTTCAGGCAGGCGTAGTACTCAATCAGAAAGCGAGATAGAATGGTCCGCTCCGACTTATCCAGGGCCGTGTCCTTGCCGCCCTTCCAGAGGGCGGCGAGCAGGGCCAGGTGAAAGTTGGTCTTCTCGTCGTTGTAGAGCCACTTGCCCGCGGCGTCGCGCGGGACTACGAAGGGGTTGAACTCGATGGGCCGCTGCGGGTCGTACTCGAAGTAGGTGTTGTCGAAGTCCTCGCCGTTGAGCGACTGCAGCACGTTGCGGTAGGTGCCGCCCACGTCCATGATGATTTGCCGGGCGCCCTTCTCGAAGCGCTGCACAATCAGATTGCCGAAGGTGTAGCTCTTGCCCGAGCCCGAGGGGCCAATGACAATGGCGTTCTGGTTGTCCAGGGCCGTGTTGAACAGGTTTACCTGCACCAGGTTGCGGAACCGGTCGGTGAGGTACTCCCCCACCGGGTCGGTCTTGTAGGTGGCCGTCCAGTGGGTGTAGCAGGCGCCGCGGTCGGCGGTGCTCGTCAACCATCGGTCCGGCACCTGCCAGGCGTTGCCGGGTAGCAGGCCGAAGAACACGGGCAGAGCCAGATAGCTTTCGACCACGCTTTCGGTTCCGAACATGTAGCGAAAGGCCGCCGTGGCCCGCTCCACGTTCTCGCGCCGGCTGGCGTCGTTCGTGTCCCAGAGCACGCAGCTCAGGTGCAGGCCCACAATCTGCTTGTTTTCGGCCCGCACCTCGGCCGTGAATTCCTCAACTTCGGCGGCCCGTAGGTGGTTGTCCTGGGTGGCCAGAAACGAGAGCGAGGCGTTGAGCTTGCGGTCGGTGTCCAGGCTGCTTAATTCCGAGCGGGTATCCTGAATCAGCAGCGCCTGGGTGAGCACGTGCGGGCACTGCAGGATGTGGGTGAGTGGGTAGAGCATCGGGGCCGTCACCCCGTAGCTGTTGCGCACGGCCGGGTAGGCGTCGGAGCCCTGCCCGACCATTGACAGCACGTTCACTTTGTGCTCGCCCACGCTGAAGGTGCCCAGGTCGTTGCCGATTTCGCGCTCCTGCCGGGTGGGCTGCCCGTCGAAGTTGAGGTTGAAGTACTGCAGGTAGAGCTGGTGAATCTCCGCGCTATCCAGCCGCTCGAAGGTCACGCCGCCCAGGTTCTTAATGCCCTGGATGAATTCCACGGCCCCGCTTTCGGCCGCTTCGAGCGTGTGCACGAGCTGGGCAAACGGGTTCTTGAGCACGGCCTCGCCGGCGCGGGCCACCAGCGCATTCACGGCGTTGGTCTTGGGCGACTTGACCGCCACTGGCGCAAACGAGAGGAACAGATAGGACTTCTGGAACAGCACCAGCCGCTCGAAGAAGTGCTTGTTCATCTTGTTCTCGAAGTAGGTCTGCTGGGTTTTGTCCTCGCGGTAGGGCCGGTCGTAGTAGACGTCGGTTTTCTGCACGATGGTGCCCACCGGCAGGGGGCGCAGCACGCCCACCAGCGCGGTCTGGAAGGCCTCGTAGTCATCGGAAGTCCAGCTTTCCATCTCGGCGGGCTCCACGCGGAAGCCCACCGCGACGCGGCCGTCCTTGAAGACCACCTTGTCGCCCTCGAAGCTGTGCACGGGCATCACGGCGTTAAACGCGGCCGTTTTAGGCTTTTTGGTCATGGGTGGAAGGAGGGGGAATAGGCCCCACCGCCAGGCGGCGGGGCTGGATGAAGGTGAAGGAGAGCCAGCCCATCAGAAAGCCAGGTGCCTGCTTCTTGCTCAGGTAGCGCAGGCCCAGAATCAGGCCCAGCTCCACCACAATGACCAGCAGGTACACCAGGCGCGGAATCTTGACGGCCATGCCCAGGAAGCCGAGCAGCAGCACCGAGCCGATGAACAGGCCGACCATGATGCCCAGGTCCTGGATGTTCATGCCCAGCACCTGCGCGGGCCGCTCGATGGATTTGTAGGAGCGCATGGCTTAGCGTACGCCTCCGTCGCCACCGCCCACGGCGCTGACCAAGTCGTCTTTGAAGAGCTGGAAGCCGAACCAGAGAATCACCCCGCCCACCAGCCAGCCCAGGGAGCCCAGCGCATCGGGGGCGCCCTGCACAAACTTCATTACCACGCGAATCAGGCCCACGATGAGCACGATGGCGAAAATGACCTGCACGATACCCACGACCGTTTCCTGCACGCCTTCGAGCGCGGCCGCGGCGCCTCCGCCGCCCAGCTGGGCGCGGGCCGGGCTGGTGGCCAGGGCCAGGGTGGTCAGTAGGGCCGCTACGCGCTGCTCGGCTTGGGAAGGTTGGTAGGTATGGCCGGCCGCGGCGAGGGTATGCAGGTTTTCAGTAGCCGCCAAGGCGTGGGTACGGGCCCGGGAAAAGAGATGGGTTAGCATAGAAAAGGGTAATTGGTGGAAATAGGGCGCTTATCTCCCCGGAAAGCAGGTGTGGCAGTCAGGAGGGCTTGGCCGGGGGGATGGGGCTGCCGGCGCCGGGAAACAGGCCGCTCAGGGCAGTGCGCTGGGCCGAAGCATCGGCACTCATGCGGGCGCGCCGTTGCTGGCGCAGCGCGATTTCAGCGGCGCGGTTGGCCTGGTCGTTGGCCGTGGGCACCGGTGCGGTGATGGGGTTGTGGAAGAGGGCCTCGGCTGGCTCATCGTCAGCTTCCGGTAGGGGCTCAGGGGTTGGCGCAGGCGCCGCATCTTCCTGGGCATTCAGCAGGGAGGGCAACGCGCCGGCCGCGTGGCGAATGGAGGCCGGGCTGGGTGCTTCTTCAGCTGGAACTTCGGGGCTGACTTCGGTTGGGTCCTCAATAGCAGGCTGTGGACTCTCGCCAGGAAGTGTTGCTTGCTCTTCCTCGGCAGAGTGCGCGGGCTCCGGCGCAGCCAGGTCTTCGGGGGGAAGCAGCCGGGCCAGGGCCTCCCCGACTTCGGTGGCAGCAGCTGCTTTCTCGGCCGCCTTGGCGGTTGCAGCAGTGCCGTAGTGGAAGGTGCGCAGGGAATGATGGTTGTGGGTGGCCAGCACAGCAACCGGAGTGGCCGGCTGGCCACTGCCCTTGAAGCGCCACCACAGCAGCGCGGCCAGGGCACCCAGGGCCAGTATTACCACCAATAAGAGTATTCCGGAACGCATACCGGCCCCTTACGACAAGAAGCGCAACAGTGTTAGCAAAAAGTTAGTGAAAACTTAAAAAACACTTGGTCGTATGAAGCGGCTACCAGCGAAGCAGCATCCTGCTGATTTCAGCTTCGAAGTAGTGGGTAGGCAGAAGATTTGAGTTTTTCCCCGATGGCGTTGCGGCTTCTAAGCCCGATATGCGTCCTTTGGGGTATTGCTCCGACACTTCACCCCCACTGCACCCGCAGTGTGCCCACCTTCGCATGGTACCTTCTGACCACCTATTCGCCCCGTTGGGCTTTCCTGACCTTAGCCTGTCCGCGCCCTACAGCGAGTGCCTGCGCTACGTGCAGTTTCGTCTCAAAGCCCTTGCCCAGGGTGATTTAACCTCCTTTTGTGCCCAGCATGGCCTAACCTATACCAACGTCGTCAACCTGAAGAACGGCAAGCTCAAGCGCGACGAGCCCCGGCTGGTGCAGCGCGTGTTGCGCGCCCTGGCCCTGCCCACGGAAATCGTGCGCATCGACATCGGCAGCGGCGCCAACCAGTACGTGTTCGGCAGTAGTGAGCTCCTGGCCCAGTTCCGCGAGCAGCTGGCCTTCTTCGACGCGGCCGCGCAGCGGGCTGGCAGCCCGCCGCCAACGATTACCTAACCCCGGATAGCTTTCCTGCCGGCCCCGTCCGGGCGCTGGGAGGAGTCGGAGCTGTCCGGCTCCACTCCCCCAGCCCACCCTATGAACGCACCCGCCCGGGAAAACGACCCCACCGAGCTCGACCGCTTCAAGCGCGACATTGACCTGGTTGACTACGCCCAGCGCCAGGGCTACACCATCAAGAAGGAAAGCCGCCGCGGCGACTGGCACCACCTGGTCAAGGACGACGAGCACGTCATCGTCACCCGCAAGGGCGACCACCAGGTGTACCTGAACACCGGCGACGACCGCGACGCGGGCTCCGTCATTGACTTTGCCAAGACCAGAGGCGGCGACGGCCACGGCCTCAACCTGGGCCAGGTGCGCCAGCAGCTGCGCGAGTACCTCGACGGCGCGCCCGCCCCGGCCCGCCAGTATGCGACTCAGTACGCCACCCCGCCCGACCCCGCGCGGCTCAGCAGCCTGCCTGTGGGCGACCCGGAGTTGCAGGCCCGGCAGGCCGAGGAGGAGCGCCGCACCCGCCTGATTTCCGAGGTGCTGGGCGTCAAAAAAGAGCTGACCGACCGAGGCTACCTGCACGGGCGCGGCATCACCGATGCCACGCTCGACAGCCCGGCCTTTCAAGGGCGCATCTTCACCGCGCAGCAGAACCAGCACAAGAATACGGCCTTCCCACTCTACAACGAGCACGGGCTGGCCAGCGTGGAGCAGAAAAACGAGCACTACAAAAGCCTGCTGCCGCTGCCTAAAAACGGCATCTGGGTATCCCACCCCACCGACGGCAAGGACACCCCGGTGGAGCGCGTGGTGGTGAGCGAATCGGCCATCGACTCACTGTCCCACTTCCAGCTCAAGCACGAGCAGGACCCCAAGAACACGCTCTACATTGCTACCAGCGGCACGCCCACCGAGGCGCAGGTGGCCCTGATTCAGCGCGTCATCGATAAACAGCAGCCGCGGGAGGTGGTGCTGGCCAATGACCGCGACGCCGGCGGCCGGCAGTTCAACATCAACTACCTCAACGAGCTGCAGCTGGCCCGTCCGCTGGTGCCCGTGGCCGAACAGGAGGCCTACCGAGAGGCCTCGCGGCCGGTGGAGTGGCACGCGACCAGCGACAAGTACCACACCAGCCTGAAGGTGACCTTTCACCACGCGTCGGCCAAGCAGGGCGCCGGCCAGGTGCAGCAGCTGCGCGAGCGGGTCGGGCACATCAACCAGACCCAGCAAGACGGGCCCTCGCTGGCCTTAGAAGTGCAGCGCAGCACCGAGCAGGCCACCATCGTGCGCCTGACCGTAGCCCGGGCCGACACGGCCCAGCTGGAGGTCGTGGCCCAGGAGCTGTACCGGCAGCGCGAGCAGCTGCGCCCCGAGGCCGAGCGCCAGCAGGAAAGCTTTCTGCGGGTGGATTACCCGCTGGCCAAGGACTTCAACAAAGAGCTGGAATACACTGCGCAGGGGCTGAGTGCCGAGCAGATTCGCGCTGCCGCCCAGCGCGAAGAGCAGCAGCGTGAATCCGAGCGCCAGCAGCGGCTGGCCGAGGCCCAGCGCCAGGAGCGGGAGCAGCGGGCATTGGAACGACAAGCTCAGCGGGAGCGGGAGAACAGCCCCGAGGCGCACCAGGCGCGCGAGCAGGCCGACCGGAAATTTAACCAAGCCGTGCTGGGCGCGGCAGTTGCCGAGGTAGCGCAGGGGCCGACCCGCTCCTACCGTACCGAGCAGGAAGCGGCCGAGCACACCGCGCAATTCGTGCACGCCAAGGATGTCGGCCTAGTGCTGCTCAAAGAGTACATCCACGACAATCCCCCGCCCGCCGGCCGCAAAGTCGATGAAGCCGAGCGGGAGGAGCTGCGCGACCGGGCCCGCTACGCCGGGTCAACCACGGCGGCCAGCTTGCCTGCTGCTGCGACTGCGGAGCAGAAAACGGCGACGTGGAAAATTGATGAGCTGCAGCCCGACACCACCGGCCGGGCGGAGGCCTGGAAAGCCCTGCTGGATAATTCCGGCTACTCCATGCGGACCAGCGAAGTGCGCAGCACCATGGATGAGCAGGGCATCCGGCGGGCCGAATTTGATATGACGTATCGCAACGACCAGCCCGACATTGCCATCATCCACGCCATCGTGACCAACACCAATGCCCGCGCCGGCGCCGGCAAGTACGTTGGGGTGAGCGTCGTCGAGCCCGACGAGGACCGCGCCGCCCGGCAATTGGCGGCCGAAGCCGCCGCCATCCAGCCCCACAACCGGGACCGGAGCCAGGATGTGGCGGTTAAGCCGGAAGCCGCGGGTAGTGCAGCTGGCCAAGCGGCAGTCAGCCCCGACACGCCGGGCAGCGAGAAGCATGTGATTATTCGGGTGGACGAGCCCGCGCTGGCTCCGGGCGAGCGAGGCCAGGCCGAAGCCGTGCAGGCCGCCGTGGTAGCCAGCGGGGCCAAAGTTGGCGACGTGCAGAGCACTACCGACGAGCAGGGTATCCGGCACTCGGAACTGAAGGTGTCGTACCGCACCGACCAGCCCGAGATTGGCAAAATCAGCCAGACGCTCGATGCCTTAGGGGAGCAGCACGGCAGTCAGCTGATGGAGCACAGCAGCGACCGGACGGAGCGGCACGAGGCGGCTCGCCACAGCCTGGAGGCCAAGCAGCCAGTTCAGCAGCTGGAGCGGTGAGGTGGCCGGGTGCCGAGGTGCCTGTTGGGGTTGGATGGGTTGGTCCGGCCTCACCCGACCCGGCAATGCCGCGCCCGTCCACTATGCCCCAACGCCAGCCTGCCCAAAAGCAGGCCCGCATTGGGGCAGCCCTCGCTTATAAAAAGTGGTTTTTCAACTGGTCAGCCCAAAAGCTGACCAGTTGAAAGGTGTGCCTGTTTTAACCCCAATTCGATAGGGGCAGTGGGGGAAAGAAGGTTGAATAAAAAGAGCAAAAAGATACAAAAAATAAAGCAAAAAGTAAACTTGGGGGCTGCCGTTTTCGTTTAATAGGTATAGCAAACGCTCACCAAAACAGCGCTTTAGTGTGAAAACGACTCGCAAGCCCACCCCCCGTAAAGCTGCCAAGGCCGCTATTCCCCGCCCCGATGTGTACCAGATTGTGACCGACCGGATTGTGGCGGCGCTGGAAGGCGGCGTAATTCCGTGGCATAAGCCGTGGAACGCGGTGTATGGCTTACCCCGAAACTATGCCACTGGTGCGGCTTACTCGGGCATCAATGCCTTCCTGCTGCACTTTAGCGGGGCGCTGCCCTTCTTTTTGACTTTCAAGCAGGCGCTGGCTTTGGGCGGCAACGTGCGCAAAGGGGCCAAGGGCCACCCGGTGGTGTATTACAACGTCTCGGTGCGCGAGAACGAGCAGACCGGCAAGGAAGAGAAACTGCCCTTCCTAAAATACTACACCGTGTTTTCGGTGGAGGACATCGAAGGCATTGAGTTTAATCTGCCCGAAGTGGAGCGGCACGCCCACACGCCCATCGAGGCAGCCGAAGCCGTCGTGGCTGGCTGGGAGGGGTGCCCCGCCATCGAGCACCGGCACCAGCGGGCCTACTACTCCCCGGCGTTGGACTTGGTCAACATGCCCGTGCGGGACACTTTCACCACGGGCGAAGGCTACTACGCCACCCTGTTTCACGAGCTGACGCACAGCACTGGCCACGCTTCCGGCTGGACCGCCCGGACCTGACCGCCGGCGAGGGCAAGCTTTCGGCCAGCTACGCCCGCGAAGAGCTGACGGCGGAGATGGGCGCGTCGTTTCTGTGCGCGGCCGCCGGCCTCGATACGGCGCAGACCGAAACCAATGCCGTGGCCTACATCCAGACGTAGCTGGAGCGCCTCAAAAACGATAAAAAGCTGGTGCTGCAGGCTGCCAGGAAGGCCCAGCGCGCCGCTAAGCTGATTCTGGGCCTGCCGGAGGAAGGCGACGCCGTACCCGCCCCCGCTACTACCCGCGTGCTGAAATTCGCCCACGACGAAGACGAAGTCAGCCGACAGTACCGGGAAGCGGAGCTCAGCTGGCTGGCCGCCGCCTGAGTCCGGGCCGCGGGCCGCCGCTTTCGCCGGTCCGCCGGGTCTTTGGTTCACCCTCTTCCTCCCCCACCGCCCCATGAACGCAAGCGAAGCCCCGGTTTTCGGGGACCCCGACTGGAACCAGTACCGCGCGCGAGTGGCCGCCGCGCTGACCGACGTGGAAGCCGACATGCAGCAGCGCGGCTACGGCCTCAGCCTCGAAGGCCTGACGCTGGAAGTAGCCGAGCGCCTGCCGTTGGGCGTGGCTACGGCGGAGGATTTTCAAGTGCTGGAAGCTTTAGTGAAGGCCCTGCGTCCCATTGCCCGAGAGGCCATTCGCGCCACGCGTGAGCAGCAGGGTGGACAATTCAAGCTGCTCCTGCTTTAGCCCTTACTGTAAGCCACTACGATGACCACACCCCAGGATTTAACCGTTGGCGACGCCGTGCTCTACCCCCGCGAGCGGGCGGTGGGCCTTGTTTACGAGGTCTACGAGCGGGGCCCGGGCCAGCGGCCCGGCGTGCAGGTGCTGCTCAGCGACGGCCGCGACCTAAACGGCTTCAGTGCCGAGGAGGCCGACCAGTTCCTACAGTTCGTGGGCGCTACCGGCCTGGCCTACAAGTTCACCCACATGGGCCAGCTGCACGCCGATTACCACCGCGGCCGGTTTGCCGCCGCCTTTGCCACGGCCCGCCTGCTAGCCTGTTTTCGGGATATCCGCTACCTGACAGCGTGCTAAGCCGCTTCGTTTTCTCCCACATGCCTTCCACCCTTACCTACTCCCATGAGCCAGCACCTGAAATCCACTCCGCTAACTGACCCCTTTTCGCCGCAGCAGGCCTACCTAGCCATCGAGCTGAAGCCCATCGATGCGACGGAGCGCCGCCGCCTGCAGGCCCTGCGCAAGTACGTGCTGGCGCACACGCACACCACCGATTTGCGCGGGCTGGCGGGGGCGGTGAAGAAGCTCCTGAGTACCGGCTACGAGGTGGGCTGCGGCAGCACCCACATCTGGATAAAGCGGGCCGGTGATACTGCGCGCCTGGCCATCGTGGCCGACCGGCTGACCACCGCTTACCGGGATTGGTTTGAGCCGCTGCTGGACGTGCGGCCGAGTACGAGCCGTAGCCCACGGCAGCGCCTGCCCGTTCCTGGTTGCTCCACGTCTTTCCGGCAGTAGTTGAAGCTACAGGGGAAAGACGCTCAATCTCAGCATAGGGCATTGAACTGCTGGGGTGCTCTTTTCTCGCCGATGCAGCGGTGGGCAATGGGGCGAAGAAAGTTTTATAAAAAGAGCAAAAAGATATAAAATAAGAATCAAAAAGAGAACTTCAGGCCCTGCTATTTCGTTTTTAATACAGAAGCAAAAGCCAAAAATTCAGTTCTGTATCATGGAAAACAGCCCGCGTTCAACCCCCGCTAAATCCCTGCTTTTTAGCCTGCACGGCACAGAGCTGGTCAAGCCTGTAGAAGCCAACTTTCCCCTTCCGCCCCGCCTGTTTCTGCGCACCGCAGCCGGTCAGCCCTCCCTGATTGTGGCGTTATGCGGCACCACCGGCCAACTTTTTCCCACGACGACCTACGACCGGGGGCCGTTTCAGATAGTCGGCGGCGACGAGTACGCCACGCGGCAGGCGCTTGGGGCTTTTTTCCAGAGCCAGCACGCTGGCATGCTGCCCATGGAGGGCGCGGCCACGCTGCTGGGCGTAGACGGCAGCCTGCGCGAGGTGCGCCCGGAGCACGGCCGCAAAACCTTTGGGCTGGCCCAGCTGTGCGCCGCCCTGACAGCCAACTACATCGACGTGCACTGCCCCCAGCACGGCCCTTACGAAGGGTGCATTCTGGTGTTTGACGACGAGGGCAAGGACCGCCGGCGCCCCATCAACCCGCTGGCCACCGCGGCCTGGTACGAAACCTACCCGCTGGAGCACTACTCGCCCGTCGATGTAGTCGCCGGCCCGGTGCTGCTGATGAAATCGAGGATGATGCGCTAGCCGGCCTTAGTCGCCGCTCCGCTACCGGGGCGGCGGCCTGGCTGCCCGGTTAGTTTCCTTCCCCACCGCCCCACACCGAAAGCTGATGCCTGTTTCAACTGATTTGCCCGGAAACCGCGCAGCCGGTGCCGGTGCTGAGCTGGTTGCGCTGCGCGCGGAGCTGCGCTGCATTCTGCAGCATCCGGCTATCCCGCCCGCCCGGCGGCAGGCGGCCGAGCCGCTTATTTGCCAGTGCACCGAGCCCGCCCGGCTGTAGCACTGGCTGGCGCTGGCCGTGGACGAGTGCGGGCGCTGGGAAGAACGGATGCTGGACGCAGAGGGCTGCTGAAAAAACCAGATTGTCTGCCGGGCTGGCTACTCCGTAGAAGAGCTACCTTACGCACTTTATTGTGTGCCTTTTTAGCCTTTCCGCGATGCCTAAACTGCCCGCCCCCACCGTTTCCTTCACCGAACCCCTGACCAGCCCCCCGCGCGTACACCGGGTAAATACTTTGTCTGAACTGCTGGAAGTCGCCGGCACCCGGAAGCGCATCGTGGATGCCTGGGGCGTGTCAGCCCGCACCTACGACACGCGCAAGCGCAGCCCCATTACCTGCACTGTGGGCGAATTGCAGCAACTGGCGCAAGTGCTCCAGGTCTCAGAGGAAGAGCTGTTTGCCGTGGTGCGGGCCGAAGCTGATAAACCAAGTAATGCTTCCAACTAACTGTTCGCAGGCTTTCTCAGCGCTTTCATTTCCGATTTTTGCCCCACGGCCCCAGCGTCTGGCTATAGTATTTTTCCGATTTAGAACGCCGTTGTTAAGTCTACGCTTGGGGCAGTGGGAAACTACAGCCTTTCCCTTATCAGCCCCCTCATATAACTGACCAACTCACTCTTGTAGGACTCTGCTTCGGCCTCGATGGCAGCCTCGGCCATACTTGCGGTCTTCAATCCTTCGGTGAAGTCACTCAGCCAAGCGTTGGCAACCTGAAGCATCTCTGAAGACGCTAGTTTGCCGAGGTTGCCCGCCAACTCGTCAATTCGAGCAATTCCGCGACCTTGGAAAGCATTAAAAAGTGTGGTGCAGTCGCAGTCACCGAACCAACGGCCACTAACGGGGCAAGCCATGTCGGAATTCGTTCAGCCTAGTTGCCCGACACTTTGTGATATTCTCCAATGGTGAAGCGGCAGCAGATGCAGTGGACCAAGAAAGGGGCGCACCTGCTCGTGCAGGCCCGCACGAAGGTGCTCAACGAGGACTAGGAAGATTATTTTCGGCAGCAATACCCCGGCTTCCGGCCCCTGCCGGTGGAGCCCCTACCGATGGCCGCTTAATCCCACTGCCCCATACTTTTTGATGCTCTCGCAACTTTATTGCCGGGTTACGCTTTCAAACCACTCCTTCGCCCGGATGTCCGTGGACGAGCTACCTATCAGCACCTCGAACCGGCCGGGTTCGACCACACGGTTCATACTGCGGTCCAGCAGGGCTAGATCATCGGGGCGCAAGGTGAAGCGGACTGTCTTCTTTTCGCTGGGCTTAAGGGCTACGCGCTCGAAGCCGCGCAGCTGGCTGTCGTAGGTGACCACGCTGCTGAGCACGTCGCGCAGGTAGAGCTGCACTACTTCGTCGCCTGCCACGGGGCCGGTGTTGGCCACGTCCACGGCTACCTCAATCAGGGCCTGGGGCGCGGCCTGGCGCGGCGACACCTGCAGGTTGGAGTAGGCGAAAGTGGTGTAGCTCAGGCCGAACCCGAAGGGGTAGAGCGGGCCGTTGGCGCTGGTGCGGCCGCCGCCGTTGGGGTCGCCAGCGCTGGGCTGGCCGGCCTGTGAGCCGGGCTTGAACGGAAAGTTAAACTCAATCTGGCCGGTGGTTTTGGGGAAGGTCATGGTGAGCTTGCCGCCGGGGTTGTAGTCGCCGAACAGGGCCTCGGCCACTGCCCGCCCGCCCGAGGGCCCCGGGAACCAGGCTTCCAGGATGGCGGGCACGTTGCGGTCGGCCCAGTTGATGGTGAGCGGCTGACCGTTGATGAGCACCAGCACCACCGGCTTGCCCGTGGCGTGCAGGGCCTCAAGCAGCTGCTGCTGGCGGCCGGGCAGCTCCAACGAAGTGCGCGAGAGGCTCTCGCCCACGGCCTTGTCGGTTTCGCCCAGCACGGCCACGATTACGTCGGCGTCGCGGGCCTTGGCCACGGCCTGGGCGATGCCCGCCTGCTCGGCCGCCGTCAGGGGTGTGGGCACCAGCTCGGAGTCGGGCCAGCCGGGCGGCAGGGCCGCGCAGCCCTGCTCGTACTGCACGGTCAGGCCCGGGCCGGCGGCCGCCTGCAGGCCTTGGAGCACGGTGGTCACGGGGTTATTTGAGGGGCCGTAGCGGCTGATGGCGTGGCTGGATTCGGCCGCCAGCGGGCCGGTGACGAAGATGTTTTTCAGTTGGCTTTTCTTCAGCGGCAGCAGGGCCTTCTCGTTTTTAAGCAGGACTAACGACTCCCGGTTTAATTGCAGCGCCAAGGCGTCGTCGGCGGGCGTGTGCACGATTTTATCAGCCTGCCGGGGGTCGGCCACGTAAGGCTGGTCGAAGAGGCCCAGGCGGAACTTCACGCTGAGCACCTCACGCACCCGCTGGTCGAGGGTGGCCGTAGCCAGACGGCCGCTGGTGACCAGCGCGCGCACGTTGCCGATATACTCGGCGGGGCTGTAGAAGTTGGTCCACACATTCAGGCCGGCTTCCATGGCCTGCCGGGTGCCGTCCTGGAAGTCGGTGGCCACGCGGTGCTTTTCGTGCAGAAACTCCACCGCTCGGCTGTCCGACACCACGTAGCCGTCGAAGCCGTACTGCTGGCGCAGTAGCTCGTTGAGGAAGTAGTGGCTGCCTGTCACGGGCAGGCCGTCCCAGTCGTTGTAGCTGCTCATCACGCCCAGCGGGTGAGCTTCCTGAATCACACGCCGGAATGGGTAAAGAAAGATGTCATGCAGCTCGCGCGGGGCCACGTGCGGGTCGGTGCGGGCGTTGCCGTCTCGCCCGCCCTTGGGCACGCTGTACACGGCGTAGTGCTTGAGCGTGGAGGCCACGCCCTGGCTCTGGATGCCCAGCACCATCTGCTTGCCTAGCTCGGCGATGAGGAAAGGGTCCTCGCCGTAGCACTCCACCACCCGGCCCCAGCGCGGGTCGCGGGCGGGGTCGAGGATGGGCGCGTACACGTTGGTGTAGCCCAGGGCTTTGGCTTCGCGGCCCACCGTCTCGCCGGCCCGGCGCACCAGCGCGCGGTTCCAAGTGCTACCCGTGGCAATGGGCGCGGGCAGGGGCGTGGCGCGGTCGTGGCACAGCCCGTGGATGCCCTCGTTGGTGAAATCGACCGGGATGCCCAGCCGCGTTTCCTCCACAAACCAGTGCTGGATGGTGTTGATGGCCGTAGCGTGCCGGCTGAACGGGTATGAGTACCTGGTCTGGGCTTTCGACGTTTCGCGCAGGCTGTTGAGCTCCTCGTCGATGTTGGCAATTCCGTCCTTCCAGATTTCGTTTTTCCAGTTGGGCGTGGGCATCTCGTCCTTCAGCACCCGGCCATAGCCGTAGAGCGTGGCCAGCTGGCAGGACTTTTCAGCCAGCGTCATCTGACTGAGCAGGTCGTCGACGCGCTTTTTCAGCGGCTGTGCCCGGTCCTCGTACACATCGCGCCGGCCGTTTTTGTTGAAGTCCGTCCAGGCTTTGTGGTAGATGCTTTTCTGGGCCTGCGCCGAAAAGCTGGCGGCTACAGCTCCCAAAAGTAATCCCAGGGTACGGATGTGCATGGCAGCAAGCAGGTGGTTGGCGAGGAGAAGCAGGCCTGCAAGTACACGAAAGCCACTGGTGCGGGAAAGCGCTGGTTGAGTTCCCGGTGCCTTTTTTCACGCAAACGTTTACGCTGAAAAAGCCCTTCCCCGGGGACGAGAGCGCCGCGCCCGGCGCGGCGGCGCCCATTGCCGCTTTATCCGCCCCGATCAGTAAAAAGACGCGCAGAGTCTGTTTTGACTACATGGCTAGTAAGTGTCCCGGCGGTTGCCGCGGCGGGCGGGCAAGCCTTTCGCATTGCCCCATCCGGCAGCGCTGCGCAAGGGTACCGCCTGCAAACGTTTACGTAACTAAACCGGGACCAAAGTGACTGTATTACGCGAATACGCCCCGTTATTTAAGACATCAATTACCTGGATAGTAAGCGGTTGACGGCAACGCTATTTGCCCCCCTGCCTAGCCCTGACGCCGGGACCGGGGCACGCCTTACTCCCTCCATACGCGGCCGCCACTTCCCGATGCCCCTGCATCCGGCAGGTGGGCAACCGGGCTTTTCCTTCTCACGGCTTTCGTCCCACCTAACCCCCTTGCTCATGCGTGCAACCATTACCGTGCCCCGCGTACCCGCCGCGGATGTTGTGCCGGCCGGCCACCGGCCCGCCACCTACCGCCGGATTCTGCTTATGCTGCTGCCGTTTCTTCTGCTTCATTTCGGGGCCGAAGCGCAGGCCATTTCGCCGCAGTTTTTCGGCATCAACTACTGGCTGGCCAACCCCTCATCCGGGCTCACCAATGACCTGGCCAAGGCTGACCTGAAATTTATGCGCATTGGCGGCAACGCCTTCAACACGGAACCCTACTACAAAAACGCATCGAGCTACGTGGCGGCCATCAATTACGCCCGCGGGCTGGGGGCCGAGCCCATTGTGCAGATTCCCATCAAACTATCCAAAGACCAGCTCTCGGCCTTCGTGGCCGACCTGCGGGCCTACAACATCGTGTACTGGAGCATTGGCAACGAGCCCGATCCGGCCGACGACAAGCCCGCTAACGGCACCCCCGACCCCATCAACGAGCCGGCGAGCTGGTCGTCGGGTGGCTACATTGAGCCGCAGTTCGACTACAACTACGACATCTGGGTGACGCAGTACAAGGCCCTGGCCATCCGCCTGAAAAACGACCTGCCTAATAGCAAGCTCGTGGGCCCCGACTTCCGCCTGTTCTACGACGTGGTGAACCCCGGCAACGCGGCCGGCATTCCGAGCTACTACTACAAGTTTCTGGAGGATGTGGGCGTAGACTACCACACCAACGCTGCCGGTCAGAAGCGCCCCCTGCTCGACCACTTTGCCCTGCATTTCTACGCCGACCGGCCGGAGTCGACGATGGCGGCGCGCTTCCAGACCCTGCGCGGACTGCTTGACCGCGTGAACGCCACTCGCCGGGCCGCCGGTGCGGCGGCCGACATCACCGTTGCCGTGACCGAGGTGAACGCCTTCAACCAGATGAGTGACCCCACTGGCATGAAGGCCTGGCAATTCAAGGCCGGGCAGTTCATTGCCCTCATGGCCAAGCAGGTGATGCAGCAGGGCGGCCTGTGCTTCACGCCCTGGAGCATTTACGAGAGCAACGCCGACGAAACCAAGTTCGACTACTCGCTCTACAACACTAACACGACCAGCCCGAGCCGGCGCTCCACCATGTGGCACCTGGCCATGCTCAGCAACAACCGCCAGGCCAACCTGATGAACGGCGCCCAGAACGCGCAGGCCGACAACGTGGTGTTCGTGGGCATGCGCGGGCCCGGGGGCTACACGGTAATGCTGATGAACACGACGGCCGGCAGTACCTACTCCTACCGCACTTCGCTGAACGACACGTACGCCGCGGGCCCCGAAGCCGTGAAAATCAGGCTGCAGGGCTACACTCCGCTCACGCGCCAGCTCATCGGCTCGCTCGGGCCGCGCACCACCCACCTCTACAAGCTCGACCCCGACGGCAACGTGCTGTCCGTGCTGCACTACGCCGTAGGCGACGCGGCCCCGCGCCAGCAGCAGGCCTTCAACTTTGTGAACGTGAACTCGCTGGCCTACGCCCGCCCCCTGGACGGCTCGGCTACGGCTGATGTGGTGCAGTACGCGGGCGACGTGTCGGCCCTGAGCTCAGCGCGCTGGCTGTTCAAGCCCGCCGCCCCTGGCTACTACTTCATTGTAAACCAAAGCACCAACAAAGCCCTGCGGCCCAAGGGTGCCACCGACTCCGAACGGGTGCAGGAAAACCAGCTTATCAGCCAGGAGCTGCTGAACGAGAACAACATCCAGTACGACTACCTGATGTGGGAGGTGCAGTATACCGGCAGCGGCGGCATATACCGGCTGCAAAACCGGCGCAGCCAGAAGTACCTGCGCACCCAAAACGGCTCCACGCTCAACAATGCCCCCTTGGTGCAGAGCATGCACAACACCACCCTCACCTCGCAGCAATGGCGCTTCGATGCGGCCGACGCGGCCAACGAGGCGTTGCAGGCCCGCGGTAGCAGCCCGGCCCTGGCCACTACCGCAGGGCAAGCCACCGAACTGCGGGCCTACCCGAACCCTACGGCTTCCCGCCTGACTATCACCGGCGCCACCGTGGGTAGCCACGCCACGCTGCGCGACGCCACTGGCCGCCTGTGCCTGACGCAACCGCTGGATGGCACCGGTGAACTAAACCTGCAGGCCCTGCCCAGCGGCCTGTATTTTCTGACCCTGACCACGCCTGGAGGCACCTTTCGTCAGAAAGTGGTTAGAGAGTGAAAACGAGCCAGAACATGCCAAACGTCGTGCTGGGTCATAATCAGTACGACGTTTGGCATTCATGCTGTTTGGAGCGGTTTCTCAATCGGGCTGAAAGGATTATTGCTTAATTTATTAATGCACTAAAATTTACGCTGTTCAATAGCTGGCAAGCCCCTTAGGATGGCGAGTGCGGCTGTCGGGATGGTCGAGAAAGCATTCTGGCTAACTCTCTGGACCCCACAGGGTGTCACGCGGCGGACGTTGAACACCCGGTTTCACGGCGGAGCAGGCGCTTGATGCGCGGTATAGCATCTGGCGCCCCCCCGCCCGCCAACCTACCCGAGCCCCCCGCTTTGCGTCGCAAACGTTTCCGTAGATATATCGGCCGGTTTTCCGGGTACTACGAGGGGCTTTGCTCACCTTTACCGGCAGGTTTGTGTTTAGATACGGGCCGACGCGGCTCAGAAGCTGGTGCAAATAACACCCTTGCCAGCATTAACAGGCTACTTTACGCGTGAGGCGCCATGAGCAAATCCTTCCTCGACGAGAACTTCTTGCTGCGCACGGCTACCGCGCAGGCGCTCTACTACGACTACGCGCAGGCCTTGCCCATTATTGACTACCACAACCACCTGCCGCCTGACCAGATTGCCAAAAACTGTCAGTTTGAGAACCTGACGCAGGTGTGGCTCGCTGGTGACCACTACAAGTGGCGGGCCATGCGCACCAACGGCGTGAAAGAGCGGTTTATTACCGGTGATGCCTCGGACTGGGAGAAGTTTGAGAAGTGGGCTGAAACCGTGCCCCACACCGTGCGCAACCCGCTCTACCACTGGACGCACCTGGAGTTGCAGCGCTACTTTGGTATCACGGAGCTACTGCATCCTGGCAGCGCTCGCCGCATCTGGGAACGCTGCAACGAGCAGCTGCGCACTCCGGCGTTTTCGGCGCGTGGCCTGCTGCAGCATATGAAAGTGGAAACCGTGTGTACGACCGATGACCCCGCCGACGACTTGACGCACCACGCGGCCTGCGCGGCCACGCCAGGGGGGGTACAGGTGCTGCCCACCTTTCGCCCTGACAAGGCGCTGGCCGTGGAGGATGCCATTGCCTACTCGGCGTATCTGGACCGGCTAGGCGCCGCGGCGAACGTCGTCATCCGGACGTACGCCGATTTACTCCTAGCTCTGGAGCGGCGCCATGCCACCTTTCATGACCACGGTTGCCGTCTTTCGGATCACGGGCTGGAGCGACTGTACACGGCCGATTTCACGGCGGCCCAAGTAGAGGCCGCCTTTTTGAAGGTGCGCGCCGGTCGGGGCCTGAACCAAACTGAGGCCGAGGCCTTCAAAGCGTGCCTGCTGCTGCATTTGGCCCGTCTCAATCACACCCGCGGCTGGACTCAGCAGTTTCATCTGGGGGCCCTGCGCAACACGAGCACGCGCCTGCTGCGCCAATGGGGGCCAGACGCGGGCGCCGACTCCATCGGCGACTTTCAGCAAGGCCGCCGCTTGGCCACTTTTCTCGACCGCCTCGACGGGCAGAACCAACTCGCCAAAACCATTCTCTACAACCTCAACCCGGCCGACAACGAACTGCTGGCCGCCATGATTGGCAATTTTCAGGACGGCTCGGTGGCGGGCAAGGTGCAGTGGGGCGCGAGCTGGTGGTTTCTGGACCAGAAGGACGGCATTGAAAAGCAGCTGAATACTCTGTCGAACCTGGGCTTGCTGAGTCGATTCGTGGGCATGCTCACCGACTCGCGTAGCTTCCTCTCGTTTCCGCGCCACGAGTACTTCCGGCGCATTCTCTGCAATCTGTTCGGCACCGACGTGGAAAACGGGGAACTACCCGACGACCTACCCGACCTCGGGGCCATTATTCAGAATATCTGCTACCATAATGCCAAGGCCTATTTCGGCTTTGCCGCCGTGCCACCCACCACGGCCCAAGCACGCTTGGTTTATGCATAGCGTGCTGGCACCGGCTGACCACGCCCGCCGGGTGGTTACGTTCGGCGAAATCATGATGCGGCTAGCTCCGCCACAACACTATCGGTTGGGGCAAGCCAGCTCCCTCGACCTCACCTACGGCGGGGGCGAGGCTAACGTGGCGGCGGCTCTGGCCGGCCTGGGCGTGCCGGCAACCCACGTCACCTGCTTTCCGGATAACGAGCTGGGCCAAGCCGCGGCAGCCCACTTTCGGCGCTACGGCGTAGACTTGACGCCAACCGTTTTTCGGGGCCAGCGCCTGGGCCTGTACTTTCTGGAAACCGGTGCTTCGCTGCGGGCCAGTAAGGTGGTCTACGACCGCGCTCATTCGGCTTTTGCCGAGTTGGAGCCCGAGTGGTTTGCCTGGGATGAGATTCTGAAGGATGCTGGCTGGCTGCACTGGACGGGCATCACGGCCGCTATTTCGGCCGGTGCGGCCGAGGCCACCCGCCAGGCCATTGCCACCGCACGCCGACTGGGCATCACCGTGTCGGCGGATGTGAATTACCGCCGCAACCTGTGGCAGTACGGCCAGACCGCGCAGGCCGTGATGACAGACTTGGTGAGCTGCTGCGACGTGGTAGTGTGCTCCGAGCAGGATGCGGCCGACTTGTTCGGCATCAGGGCTCAAAAGAACGCCGGTAACTCTTATGCCGATATGGCTGAGCATCTCATGCGGCGGTTTCCGCAAATCCAACAGGTGCTGGCTACTATACGCGACACGCAAAGCGCCTCGCACGAGCGGATCAGCGGCCAGCTGATGGATGCCGAGCTGGGCTACCAGCAAACGGCTGCCTACGACCTGACACCCGTGGTGGACCGCATCGGCGGCGGCGACGCTTTTCTGGCCGGCTTCATCTACGGCCGGCAGCACTATGCCACCGCCCCGGAAGCCCTGGCCTTTGCCACGGCAGCTTCGGCGCTCAAGCACACTATTCACGGGGACGTCAACCTCGTGACAGTGGCCGAAGTCGAACAGGTGATGGCTGGCCGCTCATTGGGCCGGTTGGTGCGCTGATTCACACATTTTTTTCATCCTCTCCCACCCCATGTCAGCCGCTCCGCAAACAACTACTCCCCAAGCAGCCGGCACCCTGGCCGGGATGCTGGCCGCTCCGCTCGTGCCGGTATTCAGCCACGCCGATGCCGCTTATGCCCGACATATGCTCGGTGCCTGCTACACCGGGGGAATTCGGGCGTTCGAGTTCACCAATCGTGGGGAAAATGCTCTGGCGGTGTTTAGCGAGTTGCACAGTTTTGGGCAGCAGCACTGCCCAGGGTTGCAACTGGGCATCGGCACTGTTTATACGGCCGCCGAAGCGGAATCATTTGTGGCTGCTGGAGCTGCCTTCGTGGTACAGCCCGTGACTACGGCTGCCGTGGCCGCCGTCTGCCAGCGCCACGATGTGCTGTGGGTGCCGGGCGCGCTGACGCCCAACGAAATTTACCGCGCCACTGAGTTGGGCGCGCAGCTGGTAAAGCTATTTCCTGGCAGCGCTGTGGTGCCTGACTACGTCCAGGCATTACGGGGACCCATGCCGAAGGTGAAAATCATGGTGACTGGGGGCGTTGAACCTACTGCCGAAAGCCTGGCTGCGTGGCTTGGCGCTGGCGCCGACTGCTTGGGCATAGGTTCGCAGCTTTTCAAACACACTGCCGACTTTGAAACCCTGGCAGCACTGGTAGCTGAGCTGCTGGCGTTTGCCCAAACCCATAAGCCGTAACGCCATGCAAGCGCCCGTTGGAAAATACCGCTGGACGGTGGTGGCCCTGCTGTTCTTCGCCACTAGTATCAACTACCTCGACCGCCAGGTAATTGGCTTGCTCAAGCCCACGCTGGAGGTCCAGTTTCAGTGGAGTGAAACCGACTATGGCTACCTGCAAATAGCTTTTCAGGCGGCGTATGCCGTGGGGCTGCTCTTGTTCGGCACCATCATCGACCGCATCGGCACCAAGCGGGGCTATATCTACTCCATAATTGCCTGGAGCGGCGCGGCCATTGCCCACGCCTTTGCCACCACCACCTTCGGGTTCGGGCTGGTGCGGGCGGCGCTGGGGCTGGGCGAATCGGGCAATTTCCCCGCCGCCATCAAGACGGTAGCGGAGTGGTTTCCCAAGAAGGAGCGCGCCCTGGCCACGGGCATCTTCAATTCGGGCGCCAACATTGGGGCCGTGGTGGCGCCCGTGCTCGTGCCCTGGATTCTGGGGGCCTACGGCTGGGAAGAAGCCTTTCTGATTACCGGCGCCATCGGGTTTGTGTGGCTGGCGTGCTGGTGGCTGTTTTACGAAGTGCCCGCCCGACAGCCCAAGCTGCAAGCCGCTGAGTACGCCTACATCCACTCCGATAATATGCCGGAATCAGCCGAGAGCGACACGGGGCCGGCTGTCAGTTGGGGGCAGCTACTGCGCATTCGCCAGACCTGGGCCTTCATCTTCGGCAAGCTGCTTACCGACCCCATCTGGTGGTTTTTCCTGTTCTGGCTCCCCTCCTACTTCGCCCATGCGTTCAGTCTCGACCTGAAGAAACCCAGTCTGCCGTTGGTCGTGGTGTACTCGCTGACTACGGTGGGCAGCATTGGCGGCGGCTACTTGTCGTCGTGGCTCATCAAGCGGGGCTGGACGGTTTTCCGGGCCCGCAAAGCGGCCATGCTGCTGTTTGCCCTGCTGGTGGTGCCCATCATGGCGGCCCGCTACGCCACCAGCATCTGGCCCGCCGTGGCTTTGATTAGCCTGGCCGCCGCCGCGCACCAGGCCTGGAGCGCCAACATCTTCACCACGGCCTCCGACATGTTTCCGAAGCGCGTGGTGGGCTCGGTGATTGGGCTGGGCAGCATGGCCGGATCGATAGGTGGCATGCTGTTTCCGCTGCTGGTAGGCTACCTGCTCGACACCGCCAAGGCCGCTGGCAACATCAACACCGGCTATAACCTCATCTTCCTGATTTGCGGCTCGGCCTACCTGCTGGCGTGGCTGGCCATGCATCTGTTTGCCCCACGGATGGAGACAGTGCGGCTTCCTGTGCTGACCGAAGCCGCACCCCCAGTAGCCGTTCTCTGAGGTACCGGCCGCCTGCTACGGGCTGGTGGCGTCCGGATGCCGGATCGTCGCGGCCTCCCAAAGGGCGTACATCCTTGCCATACGCAGTCCTGACAGCGTCGCCAACCGGGAAAACCCGGAAGGAAGTAGCCGCCACAGCGCCTACCCCTGACTACCAGCCGTGGAGCAGCGCACGAACAGTTCTGACTCCAGCACTACGCTCTGCGCAGGCCCAATAGGCCGCTTCTTCTCAACAGCCCGCAACAGGATTTTAGCGGCCTCACGTCCAATTTCGTAGGCGGGCTGCGTGATAGTGGAAAGGCCGGGATTGAGCAACGCTGCTATGTTCAGGTTAGAGAAACCAATAATTTTGATGTCGTTAGGGATAGCCCGGCCGAGTGTGTGGCAAGCCTGGTAGCTGCTAATGGCCAGCCGCTCAACGGAGGCAAATATGCCGTCTATTTCGGGACGGCTGCGCAGCAACTCGGTGATGAGGCGGGTGTTTTGGTCGTCGTCACCTTCGCCACTGAGCACTAGTGTCTCGTCGAAGAGCAGGCCAGCGTGCTGCAGCGCCGCCTGATAGCCCTGCATGCGCATACGCCCGATGGAAAGGTTGCCTGAAATGAGCAGGTGCGCAATATGGTGGCAGCCAGCCTGCAGTAGATGTTGCGTAGCCCGATAGCCGCTTTCGTAATCGTTGGTGGTGACGTGGGCTGTTTGTAGGGCCTCACAAACCCGGTCAAAAAACACGATGGCCGGCTTGCTGGCGTGCAGCTTCTGCAGGTGCGTGAAATCCTTGCTACCACTGGCGACCGACATCAGCAGCCCATCCACGCGGCCGCCGGTGAGATACTGGGTGATAGCTACTTCCCGCTCAAAATCGTCGTGGGTAAGGTAAATAAGCACATGGTAGCCATTTTGCCGGGCCACCTCCTCAATGCCATTGATGGCCAGCGAAAAAAAGTGGTTGTTGACTTCCGGAATAACGACGCCAATAGTCTTGCTGATATTGCGACGCAGACTGCTGGCGTATTCATTGGGCCGGTAATCCAGCTCGACGGCCAGCGCCCGTACCCGCTCCTTGGTTTCGGCGGATACTTCGTAGCTGTCCTGCAAGGCGCGCGAGACAGTAGCAATGGAAAGCTTTAATTCGTGGGCGAGTTGTTTTAGGGTAACGGAACTCATGCGGGACAGTGAAGCCAAGAGCAGACAGACAGAAGAACAGCCACTCTTCCACCCTAAAGCTACTTTATTCTCGAAACATGTCTGCGCAGACCTTTGGCGGGCAGGGATAGTGCCTCTGCCGAAAAACAGTTGGCCGGCATTCCGCAGAACGGGCGACCTCTCAGACTGGTGAGCGGCGGGCATAGAGCGACAAGCACCGTCGCCTGCGGCAGCAGCCAAACCCGAAACAGTTCTCAGGGCGTGGTAAATAGCGGCCGGTGGTCGCAAGCCGGAGTAAGCATGGTACTCCCGAGCAATACTCCGGAGGCGGCAATAGTTAGTGGGCGCGGCACCAAACGGCTCTTATCCAGCAGCTCCTTCCCCAGCCCCGGATCGTTGATGTGGCCCCGGCACTTTTGCAGGCGCTGCACCGGTCTACGCGCGGCTTTTCCTCAATGCCTCCGGCAAAGCGGCCTAGCAGCGCGAGTTGAGGGGCTAGCCGGTGAACGGACAGGCACAGTGGCGGCGCAATCTGATGTAAACGTTTGCGTAGATAAACCCGCATTTGACGTGCTGCATCGCTGCTAAATGTACTGTACTTAGCAGGGCGAAGTCGGCAGAGTGAGCACTAACTCCGACGTAGTCAATCGCCTGCCCAGCGTCAGACAACAGCTCCTACTCCGTCTCTGAAAGGTTGTCCGCTTCTTACGGGCCGCGCTCCGGTTTCCGTTCCCGATTTGCCACACCCCAATTCCCACTAGTATGACTCGTTCTTTACTTGCCTTCCCGCTCAGCTGGGCTGCCACGCCGCTGGCGCTACTACCGGCTCTGGCATTGGCGCTGCCGGCTGGGCCGGCCTACGCGGCCGTTGTGCGGCCCGCCGCGCCAGTTGCCGATATCACTATAAAAGGGCGCATTCTGGATGAACGGGGTGCGGGCCTTCCCGGCGTGAACGTGGTGGTACGCGGCACCTCCAACGGCACCCAGACCGATGCCGATGGCCGCTACTCCATCACGGCGGCCGAGGATGCTACGCTGGTCTTCAGCTTCATCGGCTACCTGCCGCAGGAAGTGGCGGTGGGCGGCCGCACCTCCGTGAATATCTCGCTGGCCCCCGACAACAAGACGCTGAGTGAAGTGGTAGTGGTGGGCTACGGCGTGCAGGAGAAAAAGCTGCTTACCACCTCCATTGCCTCGATTTCGGCCAAGGATGTAGAGTTGATTCCGGTGGCTTCGCCCTCCGAGGCGCTGGTGGGTCTGGTGGCGGGCGCGCAGATTACGGAGCCGTCCGGCGAGCCGGGTGCAGGTGCCGTAATCCGCATCCGGGGGCTGGGCTCGATTTCGGCTGGCAACAGCCCGCTGTACGTGGTGGACGGCTACCCGCTCAACAGCGCCGACAATTACAACCAGATTCCGCCCGGCGACATCCAGAGCATCCAGGTTCTGAAGGACGCGGCGGCCTGCGCCATCTACGGCTCGCGCGGCGGCAACGGCATCGTCATCGTGACCACCAAACGGGGCCAGGCCGGCAAGACGCGCTTCAGCTTCAACGCCAACACCGGCATTCAGCAGGTGGCCAAAACCGTGGATGTCCTCAACCGCGACCAGTATCTGGACTACCTGAAAGAGTCGTTTACCAACGGCGGCCGCGTGATTCCGGCGGCGCTGCAAGTAGACCCCAACACCCTGGCCGACACCGATTGGCAGGACGAGATTTTCCGGACCGGCTTGCAGCAGAACTACCAGCTCTCGGCTTCGGGCGGGGCGGAAAAGAGTCGGTTCTACATCTCAGGCGGCTATTTCAAGCAAACGGGCATCGTGAAGGGCACCGGGTTCGAGCGATTTTCACTGCGGGCCAACTATGACGCGCAGTTGAGCAACAAGCTGAAAATCGGCCTGAACCTAGCGCCTTCGTTTGCCCGCACCGACGTGCGGCCGATTTCGGGCAGCTACAACGGCGGCAACATCACGGGCGGCGGCCCGGGCGGCGAAACGGCCGCCGTGACGACGGCCCTGATCCTGGCGCCGGTGGTGCCGGCCCGCCTCGGCAACGGCGACTATGGCCTGATCAGCAATGCCTTCCCGGCCAACACCATCACCATCAGCGACCTGCTGAACCCGATTGCGCCGCTGGACCTGTATCAGGACCGCGCTAACGCCGTGCGGGCGCTGGGCAGCACCTTCCTCGATTTCGAGGTGATAAAGGGCCTGAACCTGCGCACCAACTTCGGGGCTGAGCTGCTGGCCAACCGCCGCGGCATCTACGTGCCGGCCACGCTGCCCACCAACAACTCGCGCAGCGCCAACCTCTCGAATCCGGTGCTCAACAACATCGACGCGCGGCAGCTCAACAACACCAACTACAACTGGGTGTGGGAAAACACGGCCACCTACAACCGCACGCTCGGCCTCGACCACAACGTGACGCTGCTAGCCGGCTACGCCGCCCAGTACAACACCAACGAAAGCAGCAACGTGCTGGGCCAGACCGGCACCTACACCAACACGTCGGTGGAATACGTGACCGGCGCGGGCCAGATTTTCGGCGGCGCCGGCTACTCGGCTAACTCGCTGAGCTCGGTGTTTGGCCGCGTGGATTACGCCTTCAAGGAGCGCTACATTCTGACCGCCGCTCTGCGCACCGACGGCTCCTCGCGCTTCGGGCCCGACAACCGCTACGCCACGTTCCCGTCGGTGGCGGCCGCCTGGCGGGTAGGCGAGGAAGCCTTCGTCAAGGCCATTCCGGCCATCAGTGAACTGAAGCTGCGCGCCAGCTACGGCGTAACCGGCAACAACAACATCGGCGACTACTCTTACCAGAGCTACCAGCAGAGCGCCAACTACGTATTCGGCACCAACACCGGCACCCGCGCCTTCGGGTTTGCGCCCAACGGCGTGGCCCTGCGCGACCTCACTTGGGAAACCAACACCCAGTTTGATGCCGGCCTCGACGTGGGTTTGTTCGGCGACCGGCTGTACCTGACGGTGGCCGCCTACCAGCGCAACACCACCGACCTGCTGCTCAACCGTAACATTCCGGCCATTATCGGCTACTCCACGCGGGCGCTGGCCAACGTGGGTGAGGTGCGCAACCGCGGCGTGGAGTTTCAGCTGAACACGGCCAACTTCGTGGGCAGTGACTTCACCTGGAACACGGCCGCTAACCTGTCGTTCAACCGAAACCAGGTGATGGCGCTGGCCGGCGAAAACGACCAGCTGCTCTACGACGCCGTGTTTGGCTACACCAGCTCCATCCGGGTGGTGCCGGGCCAGCCGCTGGGCTTGTTCTATGGCTACGAGCAGATTGGTGTGTACCGCGACCAGGCCGACGTGGACAGCAGCCCCAAATTTGGCACCGGCGCCACCGTGCCCGGCGACATCAAGTATGCCGACAAGAACGGTGACGGGGTAATTAACGCTGGCGACATCGGCGTTATCGGCAACCCATTCCCCGACTTCACCTTCGGTCTGCAGAACACTTTCGGCTACAAGCGCCTGTCGCTGGCCGTGACGCTGCAGGGCTCGCAGGGCAACGACATTCTGTACGGTGGCGACCGGTACGTAAACAACTTCCCCGGCCAGGCCAACGCCCGCACCAACGTGCTGGACCGCTGGCGCTCGGCCGACGACCCCGGCAACGGCATGGAGCCCCGCGCCACCTCCAGCCCGTCGCCGTCGATCCGGGAGTTTAGCTCGCGCTTCGTGCACGACGCCTCATTCCTGCGCGTGCGCAACGTGACGGTGCGCTACAACATCCCAACGGAATGGGCCAAACGCGGCGGCTTGCAGAGCGCCGGCATCTACGTGGCCGCGCAGAACCTGTACACCTTCACCAAGTATTTCGGCTACAACCCCGAGGCCAACAACTTCGGCAACACCACGCAGCCCACCTACGGCGTCGACCAGGGTTCCTACCCCATGGCCCGCACCATCACGCTGGGCGTCAACGTCGGTTTCTAATGGAGGACCTGGTGACTGCGCCTGGAGTGACGAGAGTGTTAATGAGAGCCACTAAGGCCTCTGCCAGCTTCTCAAACGCCCTAAACCAAGCACCAGTACCTAAGTCCCAGGCCCTAACTACTAAGCACTCAATTCCCATGGCTTTCAAGAAACTACTCACCAGTGCAGGCTGCGCGGCGCTGCTGGGGACCACCCTGCTGGGCACCACCTCCTGCGACAAGGAGTTCATTGACCTCAACGACCCCACCCGCATCCCCACCACCGAGGGCTACAACGACTCGCTCAGCCTCGTGACCGGCGTATCGGCGGCGTATGCGGGCCTGCAGGACATCTATGGCAAGGCGGGCTCCAACAACGGGCTGTTCGTGTTTGCCGAAGTGCCTTCCGACAACAGCACGTCGGTTATTTCGGGGCAGAACATCAACGAGTTCGACTTCTTCACCGTCACGCCCACCAACGCCCGCCTGCAAAGCCAGTGGACGGTGACCTACCGCACCATTGCGCGCTGCAACGTGATTCTGACCCGCGGCGCGGCCGTGAAGCTGACCGAGGCCACCCGCAACCGCCTGAACGCGGAAGTGAAGTTTATCCGGGCCCTGGCCTACTTCAACGCCGTGCGCATCTGGGGCGACGTGCCGCTGGTGACCAGCGAAATTGCTACTATCGCCGACGCCTACACATTCGGGCGCACGCCCACCGCGCAGGTCTACACCCAGATTGAGCAAGACCTGCTGGACGCCGAAGCCAGCCTGCCCGTGACGCAGAACGCCGCCAACCTGGGCCGCGCCACCAAAGGTGCCGCGCAGGGGTTGCTAGGCAAGGTGTACCTCACGCAAAAGAAATACAACGAGGCCGCCGTCAAGCTCAAGCAGGTGATTGACGCCGGCACCTATGCGCTGCAGCCCACCTACGCCAACATTTTCTCCCTCACAAACGAGATGAACAGTGAGATTCTGTTTGCGGTGCGCTACAGCAAAGGTGGCCTCGGCGTGGGCAGTCCGTTCGCCAACTACTTCGCCGTGACGCCGGCGCTGGTGGGCAACGTGGGCACTTCCGACCAGTTCAACATCATCCACCCCGACCTGGTGGCGGCCTTCACGGCCAGCGGCCCCGCCGACACCCGCGCCGTGGCCTCCTACGGCTCGACGCCGGTGGGCGGCGTGAACACCTTCTACACCAAGAAGTACGCTGATACGCCCACGGCCTCGCTGGACGCCGAAAACGACTGGATTGTGCTGCGCTACGCCGACGTGCTACTCATGTACGCCGAGGCCCTGAACGAGCAGAACACGCCCGCCCTGGCCATTACGCAGCTCAACCGGGTGCGCACCCGCGCCGGTGTGCCGGCCCTAGCCGCCACCCTCTCGCAGGCCGACGTGAAGCTGGCGCTGGAGCGTGAGCGGCGGCTGGAGCTGAATATGGAAGGCCACCGCTGGTTTGATCTGCTGCGCACCGACCGCGCCATTCCGGTGATGAACGCCTTCTTCGCGCAGTACAACATCCGGCCCAACAACGGCACCACTGGCACGCCCATCCAGGTGCAGGCGTATGAGCTGCTGCAAGCCTTGCCAATCCAGGAAATCCAGACCAACCCAATCCTCACCCAGAATCCGGGCTACAACTAAAGTGTGTGAAAAAGTGAAGTACATGCCAAGCGCAACCAGGCTCCTGCAAGGGTCTGGCTGCCTCGGCGCACTGGCACACTCCTCTCCCCCTCCCTTTTTTACCCCTCATGACTTCACTGAACCTGATGAAGGTGCTGACGGCCGCCGCCGCGCTGCTGCTGGGCACCTTTAGCAGCCGGCTGCTACAGGCCCAGTCGGCGCTGCTGCAAAACGCGCCGGGGCGCAGCGTGCTAAGCCTCAACGGCAGCTGGAACTACATCATCGACCCCTACGAAAACGGCTTCTACGACTACCGCCGCGAGGCCTTTGACCAGTCGAAATCGGGCAAGGGGGGCTACTATGATAACGCCAAGCCCAGCAGCAAGCAGGAGGAAGAGCTGATTGAGTACGACTTCGACAAGTCGCAGGCCATGCAGATTCCGGGCGACTGGAACTCGCAGCGGCCGGAGCTGCTCTACTACGAGGGCACCATCTGGTACAAGAAAAGCTTCACGCTGACGCCCAAGGCCGGCAAGCGGTACTTTCTGTACTTCGGGGCCATCAACTACGAGGCGCACATCTACCTCAACGGCAAGAAGCTGGGCATGCACAAGGGCGGCTTCACCCCGATTCAGTACGACATCACCAGCCAGCTCAGCGCCTCCGGCGACAACTTTGTGGTGGTGAAGGCCGACAATACCCGCCGGCCCGAGGAAGTCCCGACCATCAATACCGACTGGTGGAACTACGGCGGCATCACGCGCGACGTGTTCATTGCCGAAACGCCCGCCACCTACATCAGCGACTACAAAGTACAGCTGGCCAAAGGCGACGCGAATACGGTGGCCGGCTACGTGCAGCTGGCCGGCGAGGGCCGCGCCAACCAGGTCGTGACGCTCAGCATCGGCGAGGCTGGCCTCAGACAGACCGTACAAACCAACGCCGAAGGCCGCGCCACGTTCAGCGTGCCGGCCAAAAAGCTTGCGCACTGGTCGCCGCAGAGCCCCAGGCTGTACGCGGTGAGCTTGACGAGCGGCTCCGACGCCGTGCAGGACCGCATCGGTTTCCGCACGATTGAGACGCGGGGGCAGGACATCCTGCTTAACGGCCGCAGCCTCTACATGCGCGGCATCAGCATCCACGACGAAAACCCGCTGATTCCGGGCCGGGCCCGTGGCGAGGGCGACCTGCGCATGCTGCTGACCTGGGCCAAGGAGCTGGGCTGCAACTACGTGCGTCTGGCCCACTACCCGCACAACGAAACCATGCTCAAGCTGGCCGACGAAATGGGCTTGCTGGTGTGGGCCGAAGTGCCGGTGTACTGGACCATTGCCTGGGAAAACCCAGCCACCTACCAGAACGCCGAGCAGCAGCTTACGGACCTGATTTCGATGGGGAAAAACCGCGCCAGCGTGGTGGTGTGGAGCGTGGGCAACGAAACGCCGCTGGGTGCGCCGCGCCTGAAGTTCATGAGTAGCCTCGCCCAAAAAGCCCGCACCCTCGACGACACCCGCCTGATTTCGGCGGCCCTGGAGCTGCACCGCACCCCCGACAACGTAGTGCACGTGGACGACCCGTTGGGCGAGTTTCTGGACCTAACCAGCTTCAATGAGTACGCCGGCTGGTACTGGGGCGGCAAGCCCGGCGAAATCACCAAGTACACCTTCGATATCAAATACAACAAGCCAGTGATGGTCAGTGAGTTTGGCGGCGATGCATTAGCCGGCTACCACGGCGACGCCAACACACGCTGGAGCGAGGAATACCAGGAGGCGCTGTACGTGAACCAGCTGAAAATGCTGAGCACCATCCCTGGCCTGCGCGGCATGACGCCCTGGATTCTGGCCGACTTCCGTGCCACCCGCCGCCAACACCCGGTGTACCAGAACGGCTTCAACCGCAAAGGCCTGATTTCGAGCACCGGCCAGAAGAAAAAGGCCTACTACGTGCTGCAGGGATACTACCGCCAGATGGCCCGCAAATACGACGGAAAATGAGTAACACCTTCTGTAGAGACGCATATTTGCGTCTCGTCGTCCGCGCCTCCCGCACCTGTCGTTCAACGACGAGACGCAAATATGCGTCTCTACACCGTGTTGGCCTGATAACCAGCTTATTCCTGACTGGCCTCATCACCACTCACGCCCAGCAACTCGATACCACCGAGTACACCCTGCGCGTAGACGCCAAAAAGACGCTTAACAACTCCACTATTGACGGCAAGGCCGGCTTCTCGGCCTACAAGAGCTACGCCACGCGCTCCATGGCGCAGCTGCCGGGCTTCCGGCCGGGCACCGTGAAGCTGAGCAAATACGGCGGCCGGCTGGACAAGCGCGCTAAGGCCACCGGCTTCTTCCACGTTGAGAAGATCAATGGGCGCTGGTGGGCTATTGACCCCGCCGGCTACTACTTTCTGCACAACGCTCCCAACGATGTACAGCCCGGCCGCTCGGTCCGCAACCAGCAGGCGTTGAAAGACAAGTTCCGGGACCAGGCTGGCTGGATGGCCGGCACCCGCCGGTTCCTGCTCGAAAACGGCTTCAACGGCGCCGGCGCATGGTCGGCGACAAAGGAAATTCAGGCGGAAAACGCCCGCGCCGACAAGCCGCTGGCCTACACCGTGAACCTGGATTTCATGAGCAAGTACGGCGACAAGCGCGGTGGCACCTTTGTGCAGCCCGGCCACAAAGGCTACCCCAACGACGTCATTTTCGTGTTTGACCCCGGCTTCGAGGAGTTTGCCGAGGAGCACGCCAAGCAACTGGCGCAATACCGCAACGACAAGAACCTGTTCGGCTACTTCTCCGATAACGAGATGCCGCTGCTGCGCAAAAACCTGGACGGCTACCTCAAGCTGCCCCAGACCGAGCCCGGCTACCAGGCCGCTAAGAAGTGGGCCGACGCGCGCAACATCACCCTCGAAACCATCACCGACCAACACCGCCAGGAGTTTCTGGCCTACGCCGCCGACCGCTACTTCAGCATCGTGGCCAAGGCCATGAAAAAGTACGACCCCAACCACATGTACCTCGGCTGCCGCTTTCACGGCGCCCAGCGCTACTACCCCGAGCTGATGAAGGTGGCCGGCCAGTACCTCGACGCCATCAGCATCAACTACTACAACAACTGGACGCCCGAGCCGCGCTGGGTGCGCGAGTGGGAGCAGACGGCCGGCAAGCCGTTTCTGGTGACGGAATGGTACGTGAAGGGC
The DNA here is from genome assembly GCF_014333525.1 of Hymenobacter puniceus. Classification (GTDB taxonomy): domain Bacteria; phylum Bacteroidota; class Bacteroidia; order Cytophagales; family Hymenobacteraceae; genus Hymenobacter. The sequence continues at coordinate 117,532 of NZ_JACSCX010000008.1, read as the reverse complement.
GAAGACGCGCCCGGCCTGGCCAACACCGCCGGCGCCGGCTGGGTGGTGAAAACGCAGAATGACCGGGGCCTGTTCTACCAGAATTTCACGCTGGGCTTGCTGGAATCGAAGAATTGCGTGGGCTGGCACTGGTTTAAGTACCAGGACAACGACCCGACCATCGTGGGCGCCGAGCCCTCCAACACCAACGCCAACAAGGGCATCGTGGACAACAACCTGAACCCCTACACGCCGCTGCTGAGCAAGATGCGTGAGCTGAACCAGCAGATGTACCTGCTGGCCGACTACTTCGACCAGCGGCAGCCAAAGTAGCCGCGCTGCCGACTTGCCTTACCCCCGCCCCAACTCTGCCGCTATGAAAACCGCTACGCTGCTCACCGCCTTTGGCCTCGCATTCCTGACGCAGTGCGGCGACAAGGAATCGGCAGCTACGCCGGCTCCGACCACGCCGACCGTGCCGCCGATGGTCAGCCTGAAGTCGGTGGCGCCGTTTCCGGTGGGGGCGGCCGTGAGCATCAACCTGCTGAAAACCCGCCCCGCCTACCGCCAGCTGATGGCCACCGAGTACAACAGCATCACGGCCGAAAACGCCATGAAGTTCGGCGCGCTGCACCCGTCAGCCACCACCTACAACTGGGCTGATGCCGACTATCTCGTGGACTTCGCGCAGCAGAACAACCTGCGCGTACACGGCCACACGCTGCTCTGGTACAACTCGCTGCCGGGTTGGGTCACGAGCTTCCAGGGTGATTCGACGGCCTGGGAAAACCTGATGAAAACGCACATCCAGACCGTTATGACGCACTTTCGGGGCAAGGTGCAGGCCTGGGATGTGGTGAACGAAGCCATCGACGACAGCGGCAACCTGCGCACCACCAACGTGTGGCGCCAGCACCTCGGCGACCAGTACATCGACCGCGCTTTCCGGTACGCCTACGCCGCCGACCCCGCCGCACTGCTGTTTTACAACGACTACGGCCACGAGTACAGCACCGCCCGCCGCACCGGCATTCTAGCGCTGGTGAACGGCCTCAAAAGCCGCGGCGTGCCCATCCACGGCATCGGGCTGCAAATGCACACCAGCAGCAACATCACCGATGCGCGCATTGCCGAGGCCATTACCAGCGCCGCCGCCACCGGCCTGCAGGTGCACGTAGCCGAACTGGACATTTCGATGAACCCGGCCCGGTCGGCCAGCGCCACGTTTACGCCCGCGCTGGCCGCCGCCCAAAAGGTGAAGTACAAGGCCCTAGCTGAAACCTTCAAGGCGCTGCCCGCCGCCCAGCGCTACGGCATCACCACCTGGAACGTAGCCGACGCCGACACTTGGAAACGCAACGACTGTAGCTGCCCCGAATGGCCCCTCCCCTTCGACGACAACTACCAGCGCAAACCCGCCTACGACGGCCTTGCGGAAGGCTTGCAGTAAGCCAGATCAAGTACTGAAGCCCGTCATACTAACTATTAAAAGAACGTCATGCTGAGCCTGCCGAAGCATCTCTACCGCTTCGTTGGCTCGCATTGATTACTGCTTAGGTAGAGATGCTTCGGCAAGCTCAGCATGCCGTTCGAATCACATAAAGTTCTCTTAATCACCCCGGCCGAAGGAAAGTGTAGCCGGATGTCTCCGAATTGCAAGCCAGTGTGTGGGAATGCTGCGTTTGTGGAATGGGGGGATGACAACTGCGCTACGCTTCTCCTGCCGCCGGGCACTATTGCCCGCTTACCGATTTCCATTTCTTCCGAATGCTTTCTTCTAACTCTAGATCCTTCTTCCTCGCCGCGCTGCTGCTCACGGCTGGCCTTCCAGCCACGGCCCAGAAAACTAAGCCGCTTGATGCTGCCGCCATCGAGCAGCGCATCACGGGTCTGCTGCAGCAGATGACGCTGGAAGAGAAAGTCGGCCAGCTCAACCAGTACTCCGGCCGCGAGGTAACCGGCCCGGCCAGCAACCGCAAAACCGACTTGCTCAACAGCATCCGCAGCGGGCAGGTCGGCTCCATGCTGAACGTGAAAGGCGTGCAGGATACCCGCACCATCCAGGCTGAGGCGCTGAAGTCGCGGCTGAAGATTCCGCTGCTGTTCTCGCTCGACGTGATTCACGGCTACCAGACCGTTTTCCCGATTCCGCTGGGCGAGGCGGCTTCCTGGGATTTGGCCGCTATCCGTGAATCGGCGCACGTGGCGGCCCGCGAGGCGGCGGCGTCCGGCATCCACTGGACGTTTGCGCCGATGGTGGACGTGGGGCGCGACCCGCGCTGGGGCCGGGTGATGGAAGGCGCCGGCGAAGACACCTACCTAGGCGCCCAGATTGCGCGGGCCCGCGTGCTGGGCTTCCAGGGCGAAAAGCTGGGCGGCACCGATGCCATTATGGCCTGCGCCAAGCACTTCGCGGCCTATGGCGCCGCGCTGGCTGGCCGCGACTATAACGTGGTGGACATGAGCGAGCAGCAGCTCTGGGAAGTGTATCTGCCGCCCTTCAAGGCGGCCGCCGATGCCGGCGTGGCCACCTTCATGAACTCCTTCAACACCCTGAACGGCGTGCCCGCCACCGGCAGCAGCTACCTGCAGCGCGACATCCTGAAAGGCCAGTGGAACTACCCGGGTTTCGTGGTGAGTGACTGGGGCAGCATCGCCGAGATGGTGCCCTGGGGCTACGCCCGCGACAAAGCCGCCGCCGCCCAGAAAGCCCTGGCCGCCGGCTCCGACATGGACATGGAAAGCGACGCCTACCATACCACGCTGGCGCAGCTAGTGAAGGCTGGCCAGTCCGACGAAAAGCAGCTGGACGATGCCGTGCGGCGCATTCTGCGTAAGAAGTTCGAACTGGGCTTGTTCGAGGACCCCTACAGATTCTCGGACCTGAAGCGCGAGAAGAAGGTGCTCAGCGACCCGCAGCACCGCGTAGCCGCCCGCGACGCGGCCCGCAAGTCCATTGTGCTGCTGGAAAACCGCAACAACACGCTGCCGCTAGCCCAGCCACGCAGCATTGCTGTCATCGGACCGCTGGCTAAGGCCAAACGCGACCTGGCCGGCAGCTGGATTGTGCTGGCCGACACCACCCAGATTACCTCCCTGCACGACGGCCTGACCAAACGCGCTGGCAAAAACACCCAAATCCGCTACGCCAAGGGCTGCGAGGTGGAAGGCAGCTCACGCGCCGGCTTTGCGGCCGCCGTGGAAACCGCTAAAGCGGCCGACGTGGTGGTGCTGGCCGTAGGCGAAACCTGGGACATGAGCGGCGAGGCCAAGTCCCGCACGGATATCCACTTGCCCGGCGTGCAGGAAGAGCTGTTTCAGGCCTTGAAAGCCACCGGCAAGTCGATTGTGGTGGTGCTGATGGCCGGCCGGCCGCTCATCTTCAACACCATTGCCGACCAGGCCGACGCCGTGCTCTACGGCTGGTTTCCCGGCTCGGAAGGTGGCGCGGCCCTGGCCGACGTGCTATTCGGCGACTATAACCCCGGCGGCAAGCTGCCCAGCACGTTTCCGCGCAACATGGGCCAGATTCCGCTCAACTACCAGCAGTACAACACCGGCCGCCCCGTCACAAAGCCCGGCGACATCCGCTACAAATCGGCCTACATCGACGCGCCCAACACGCCGCGCTACGCCTTCGGCCACGGCCTGAGCTACACCACGTTCAAGTACGACGCCTTGAAAATCGACAAGGCCAGCCTGGCGGCGGGGCAAAGCACGCAGGTGCAGCTCACCGTCACGAACACCGGCAAAGTGGCCGGCGAAGAAGTGGTGCAGCTCTACCTCCGCGACCCAGTGGCCTCGGTGGCCCGGCCGCTTAAAGAGCTCAAGGATTTCCAGAAAATCAGCCTTCGGCCCGGCGAAACCAAGACCGTCACGTTCACCCTCACGCCCGACAAGCTGGCCTTCTACAACCGCCAGCTGCAGTGGGCCGCCGAACCCGGCGAGTTCCAGGTAATGCTCGGTTCCGCCTCCGACGATATCCGCCTCGAAAGCCGGCTAACGCTCCTTCCCTAACGTATCCTATGACGTTCATTTCTTCCGCGCCGGCTTCAGCTGCTGCGCCCGTATCCACTGCCCGCCCCATGTCTGCGCTCAACCAGTTTTCTCTGCACGGCAAAGTTATCGTCATCACCGGGGCCACCGGCGTGCTGGGCGAGGCGCTGTCGTTGGCCGTGGCCGAGGCCGGGGCCCGCGTGGCCATTCTGGGCCGCGACGCCGGGCGCGCCGCCGAGCGGGTGGCGGCCATTGAGGCCGTGGGTGGCGAGGCGCTGTCGGTGCTGGCCGATGTGCTCGACAAAGACCAGATGCAAGCCGCCTGCGACGAAATCATGCAGGCCTGGGGCCGCATCGACGGGCTGGTAAACGCGGCCGGCGGCAACCTGCCCGGTGCCACCATCGCCCCCGATCAGGACGTGTTCGACCTCAGCATCGAGGACACCCGCCGCGCCGTGGACCTCAACCTGTTCGGCACCGTGATACCCACCACCGTGTTTGGCCGCGTGATGGCCGAGCAGGGCAAGGGCTCGATTGTGAACGTGTCGAGTTTGACCGCACAGCGGCCCCTGACGCGGGTGCTGGGCTACACCATGGCCAAGAAAGCCGTGGAAGCCTACACGCAATGGATGGCCGTGGAGCTGGGCCTACGCTACGGCGGCGGCCTGCGCATGAACGCCATTGCCCCCGGCGTGTTCCTGACCGAGCAAAACCGCGCCCTCCTCGTGCAGCCCGACGGCACCCCCACCGACCGGGCCCGCAAGTTCATTGCTGCCACGCCCTATCAGCGCTTCGGCCAGCCCGAGGAGCTCACCGGCACGCTCATCTACCTACTCAGCGACGCCTCCCGCTTCGTCACCGGCGAAACGGTGATGGTGGACGGCGGCTTCAACGCCTACAGCGGGGTGTGATTCTGATTGTGTGCGAAAAACCGTCATGCTGAGCTTGCCGAAGCATCTCTACCGCTTCGTAGCAATGCTTACTGATTAGCCAGAGGTAGAGATGCTTCAGCAAGCTCAGCATGACGGTCAAGTAAACCAGACACCTCCCCCCCACTTTCAACTATGCCCTTAATTCAAAGCTGGCGCTGGTACGGCCCCAACGACCCGGTTAGCCTATCCGACATCCGCCAGGCCGGCGCCACTGATGTGGTGTCGGCCCTGCACCACGTGCCGAATGGCGAGGTGTGGCCGGTGGCTGAAATCCGGCACCGCCAGCAGGAAGTAGCCGCCGCGGGCCTGACCTGGAGCTTGGTGGAAAGCGTGCCGGTGCACGAGCACATCAAAACCCGCACCGGCGACTTCCCGCGCTACATCCTGAATTACCAGCAGACACTACGCCACCTGGCTGAGTGCGGCATCCACACCGTCACGTACAACTTCATGCCGGTGCTCGACTGGACCCGCACTGACCTGGCTTACGAGTTGGAGGATGGCTCCAAAGCCCTGCGTTTCGAGCGCGCCGCCTTCGTGGCTTTCGATGCGCTGCTGCTCCGGCGGCCCGGCGCCCGCGCCGAATATTCCGCCCAGGAGTTGGCGCAGGCTGAAGCCCGGCTGGCCGGCATGAGCGACGACGAACAGCTGCAGCTGCAGCGCAACATCATTGCCGGGCTGCCGGGCTCCGAGGAAAGCTTCACGCTCCGGCAGTTTCAGCAGGCCCTGGACGCCTACGCCGGCATCGACGCCGCGAAGCTGCGCGAGCATCTGGTGCTGTTTCTGCGCGCAATCGTACCCGTGGCCGAGGAAGTCGGCGTCAACCTCGCTATTCACCCCGACGACCCGCCCTACCCCATCCTGGGGCTGCCCCGCGTGGTGAGCACCGCCGCCGACGTGCAGGCCCTGGCCGACGCCGTGCCCTCCGTCCGCAACGGCCTGTGTTTCTGCACCGGCTCTTTTGGCGTGCGCCCCGACAACGACCTGCCCGCTATGGTGCGGCAGTTTGCCGGGCGCATCCACTTCCTGCACCTGCGCAGCACCCAGCGCGACGACTCCGGCAACTTCTACGAGTCCAACCACCTGGAAGGTGACGTAGACATGTACGCCGTGCTGCGCGAGCTGGTACTCGTCATGCGCCAGCGCCACACCAACCTGCCCATGCGCCCCGACCACGGCCACCAGATGCTCGACGACCTGCACAAACGCACCAACCCCGGCTACTCGGCCATCGGGCGGCTGCGCGGCCTGGCCGAGTTGCGCGGCCTGGAAATGGGCATTGCGCGCGGGCTGTAGCCGTGAACAATAGAGTAAACACGCGCCCGTTGCAGTAAAAAAAACCGCCGACACTTGGGGGATGAGGTTGGGTAATACCCGGCTTCATCCCCTTTTTTGCGTAGCGCCCGATCAGCCACAAGCAGCGTTTCCGGCCACAGGCTCCGCAAACGTTTTCGTAGATAAATACCTTGATACGCTACTATTTACGCTGTTTACGCCGATATCTTTAACCACTGCCTAACCCGGTTAAAGCGGGTGTTTCCGCTCCTCTGATAAATGGGTGCGTCACTGGTTCCAGACCAGGTCTCACCGTCACGTATCCGCTCCAGAACAACCCGGCGTCACTGGTCTCTTCCCGGGGAAACCAACTGCCTTACCATCCCACTCCTCCTCATGAAAAAAATCCTACTTCTGCTGGCGTTGGGCTGGCTGGCCGTGACATCGGCCCGTAGCCAGGCCATTTCGCCCTACCTGGCGGGCCAAAACGCCTGGCTGCCCACGGCGCTGGGCTCGCAGGTGTTCAACGGGCAGCTCGACCGGCTCTGGCCGGTGGTACGGCAGTCCAAGGTGCAGATGATTCGTATCGGCGGCAACGGCGTCAATTCTAACTTAGTCACCAACGCCCAATACATCGCCCTGATTGACTCGGTACGCCGCATTGGCGCCGAGCCCATGGTGCAGGTCTCAGAAGGGCGCGGCCGGTTTACGGCGGCGCAAGCCGCGCAAGTCGTGCAGCACGTCAACATCACCATGGGCCGCAACATCAGGTACTGGATTATCGGCAACGAGCCCGACCTGAACAATGCCTCGCACCCCAACCCCACCCCCGTGGCCGGCGTGGAAGCCTACATCAAGGCCTTCGCCATGGCCATGAAGGCCGTGGACCCCACTATCCTGACCGTGGGCCCGGAAAATGCCGCCTACAATGGCTACTTCCCCGCCCTAGTGGGCGGCGCCAACGACATCACCGGCCGCGACGCCAACGGCCGCTACTACATCGACGTCATCAGCTTTCACACCTACCCCTTCGCGGGCACCCAGACGCGGGCCCAGGTGGTGAACGCCACCACCAACCTGACCAACAACGTGACCAACCTGCTGGGCCTGATGGCTGCCGCCAACGCCAGGCACGGCCGCAGCGGCGCCGACGCGCTGCGCTGGGCCCTCACCGAGTTCAACATCGATTATGCCAACCCTACTGCCAACACGGTGGAGGGCGTGGGCGTGCACTCCTTCCTCAACGGCCAGTACTGGGCCGAGGTGTTTGGGGTAGGCATGAAGTACGAGGGCCTCTCGATGCAGCCCTGGTCCATTCACGAGGGCGGCGGCGCCCGCGGCGTGGGCGATTTGGGCTACCTCGACGGCCCCACGGCGGCCACCATCAAGCCGCGCTCGGCGTTCTGGCACGAGATGCTGGTGGCCGAGAATATGCACGGCACCAACCTCAACGCCACCGACAACCAGGCGCTGGTGAAGGTGCTCAGCAGCACCGACAACGGCACCACGGCCGTGATGCTGCTCAACGAAAGTGAGGCCACGGACTACGACTTCACCCTGCAGCTGAACGCAACCGCCGGGCCCGGCTCGGCCCCGCTCAGCATCAACGTGCCGGCCGGCCTCAACGCCTCCTACTCCAGCAAGCTCTTCGCCCAGTCGACGCTGGTGCTGCTGTTCAACGCGCAGGGGCAGCTAACCCGCAAAATCATCTATTCGCTGCAGCACGCCCAGAGCACGCTGCCGCCCACCTACCTGGGGCCTAACCAGAACTACACCCTTGCCTCCTTTGCGGCCGACAGAACCCAGGCTTGCGTGGCCCCGGAGGCGGTGACCTACTCGGCCTCAGTGCTGGGCAGCGCCACTTCGCTCACCTGGGATTTCGGTACCGGCGCAACGCCTGCCACGGCCACCGGCAAGGGCCCCTTCGCCGTGACCTACGCCACGGCCGGGGCCAAAGACGTGACGCTGACGCTGGTAAACCCCGACACGACCATCGTGGTCCGCAAGCCGGCCTACGTGCAGGTAAGCAGCTGCGTGCGCACGCCGTTTCTGGGCAGTCCGGCCCCGCTGCCGGGCCTGGTGAAGGCCGTGGAGTTTGACTTCGGCGGCCAGGGCGCGGCCTACAACGACTCGGACGTAGCTAATCAGGGTGCCGTGCGCGACGCCACCGTGCCCCGGGCCAACGAGTCAGTCGACACCGAGAACAGCAACGCTGGCGTGGGCAACGTGGGCTACTCAGCCGATGGCGAGTGGCTGAAGTACTCGGTCAACATCACCCGGACCGGCATTTACAAGGTTACGGCCCGCATTTCCGGGGTTGGCAGCGGCTCGCTGCGCCTGTCGGTGAACGACGTGGACAAAACCGGTGTCATCCCCGTGCCCGCCACCGCCGGCTACGGCACCTACCAGGACCTGGTCATCAGCAACGTGTACCTGGAGGCCAGCGCCAACGCCACGCTCAAGCTCGACCTGGTGCGAAGCGGCTTCAACATATCCTCGCTCACCTTTGCCGAGGAAGCCATGTCGGGCATCGTCGTGAACCGGATTTTCAACCTCACCAACGACGCTACCGGCCAGTCCGACGCCGTGGAGCTACTGGTCGTGAAAGACCGCCTGGATATTCGCGGCTTGATTATCAAAGACTTCGAAAGCAACCTGACCGCCGACAATGGCGGCAAGTTTCAGTTCGCCGATAATGCTTTGTGGAAGGACTTGCGCAGCGGCACCACCATCGTGCTGCGCCGCCTGGGGGCCAACATTGCCGGCTACTCGGCCGACCTCGACGTCGCCGACTTCAAGCTGGACCTACCCCTGGAAAACACCACCTACCTGACCCCGCTCGCAGCAGCCGGGCAGGTGTTCAACATCACCGGCACCGACATGGTACTGCTGAAAACTGGCAGCGCCAACGGCGTGACCAACGCCGTGCACGCCCTGGCCTCCAACAACGGCGCCAACTCCCCCTTGTTTGCGGGCGTGGCCAGCCCCAAGCTGGTATCGGCAGCGCTCACCGGCGGGTCGTCGTTTCAGTACCCGCTGAGCGCCACGCAAAGCGTGGCCGACTACGACGGCGTGAAAGCCGCCAACTCCACCGACCTCAACCTAAATTTTGGCGCTGGTTTCGGGGCGGCTAACATTGCCTACATCAACGCGCTGCGAGCGGCCGTGGCGCCGCCCGCGCCCACGGTACCGGCCGGGGCCATCGTGGTGAACCGGGTGTACAACGGCAGCAACGACGGCGACGGCCGCTTCGATGCCGTGGAGCTGCTCGTGACCCGCGACCACCTCGACATCCGCAACCTGGTGGTGAAGGACTTTGAAACCAACACCACCGCCGACAACGGGGGTAAGTACCGCTTCAACAACATCCCGTTCTGGCAGGACCTGCGCGCGGGCACCACCATCGTGCTGCGTAAGCTGGCCGGGCCCACGGGCTACGTGCAGGACGTCAACGCCGCGGATTTCACGCTGGACCTGCTACTGGAAAACGCGGCCTACGTCACCAACGTCGGAGCACCCAACATCTTCAACATCACCCAGACTGATCTGGTAGTCATCAAGACCGGCGACCCGACGGGCACGGCCGAGGCCATTCACGCCTTCGGCACCCGCGGCGGCGGGCCGGGTGGTGCGCCGTCGGCCAACTTCCAGGCGGTGACCAGCCCCAAGTTGGTGTCACCGAACGAGGACGCCGGCGGTACGCCCAGCTCGTTCCACTACCCCACCAACCCCACCCAGCAACTGGCCGACTACGCAGGCAACAACGCCCTCATCTCGAAAGACCAGAGCGTGAACTGGGGCTTTGGGTTCGGAACAGGCAACGTGCGCTACATCCAGGGATTGCGCGATGCCGTGCTCGCCCCTCCCGCAGCCCTCGCGGCCACGGTGACGGGCACGACTATCACGCTCAACTGGACCGATAACGCCGCCGACGAAACCGGTTTCGAAGTAGACCGTTCCCCGAACGGGGTGACGTACACGCGGGTAGCTACCCTGGGGCCGAACGCCACCGCCTACACTGAGCAGTGTCTACCCTTCGCCACCCGCTATTCCTACCGCGTGCGCACCCTCGGCGCGGCGCTGGTCTCGCGCTACAGCCTGCCCGTAGAAGCGTTGACGGCCACCCGGCCGGCCATCGAGCTGGCAGCCCTTACCGGGGAATGCGCCGTGACGGCCACCACGCCCACCGCGCCCGACAACTGCGGTCCCGCTGTGCTGGCCACTACTACCGACCCGACCAGCTATTCCGCTCAGGGCACCTACACCATCACCTGGACCTTTGCTTTCGTGGATGGCAGCGTGGCTACGGCTACCCAAGGCGTGACGGTGCGTGACCAAACGGCCCCCGTCGTGCGCACCCAGAACATCACGGTGCAGCTGGTGAACGGCCGCGCCGCCGTCACTGCCGTCGCTGTCGACAACGGCTCGACCGACGCCTGCGGCGTGCAGTCGCTCGCCTTGGATAGAACCAGCTTCGACTGCGCCAACCTCGGCGAAAACACCGTGACTCTGACCGTGACGGACGTGAACGGCAACGTCGCTACGGGTACCGCCCTCATGATTGTCGTCGGCACCACGCCGGCCCCTGCCATTGCCGTGAGCCGGACGGATAACACCGCCACCGGCCTGCCGCCCACTACCCTGGCGCTGGGCTATGGGGCGCAAAATCTGACGCTCACCGCCTCGAACGGCACCTCGCCGGCGGCGGCCACCACCTACCAGTGGTTTCCCGCCACGAGCCTGAGCAGCGCTATGACCGCTAACCCGGTATTTACGCCGACGGCAGCCGGCACGTATACCTTCACCGTGGTGGCCACCAACGAGTTCGGCTGCTCAGCCAGCGCAAGCGTTACGCTGACAGTGCTGGACGTGCGCTGCGGCAACAAAAACGACAAGGTGCTGCTGTGCCACAACGGCAACGAACTGTGCATTGCGCCGCAAGCCGTGGCCACGCACCTGGCCCAGCACGGCGACCAACTTGGGGCCTGCGCTACAGCTGCCGTTCGGGGGAACGGAACTGCGGCCCCGCGTCCAGGATCAGGGAATGCCCTGGGATTAATGTTTGAAACCTATCCCAATCCGTTCACGACGAGCGCAGCCGTGCATTTCAGACCAGCCCATACGGGTGCCACTCAAGTGCAGGTGTACAGCGCCATGGGCCAGCTGGTGCGCACGCTTTTCGATGCCGTGGCTGAAACCGGTCGTGACTACTCGCTCGTGCTAGATGGTCGCGACCTACCGGCCGGCGTTTACACCTGCCGTTTGGTGAGTAACGGCCTAGTGGAAACTCGGCGCCTGGTACTGCTTAAATAACTTTTTTAAACCAGGCAGTTGAGGGCCTGTAAAGCTGGCTGGCCATGCGGTCAGCCAGCTTTTGTTTTGTAGTGGTCGCCACCTGCTTTTTCGTTAACCTGTCTCATTATCATGAAACGACGATGCCCTGGATCATATGCAATAAGTAATATATTGACAAACAGTGATTTAAGCTCAATAAATTGAATTATGGTGCAGTTCTTACGGTCCCACACTTTTTGATGCTCTCGTCTTCTTGAAGACTTGGACCTCACTACCCTGGCGCGGCTGGAACAGGTCGGCGACCTCGAAACTTACTACGAGGTGCAGATTCCGAACGAAGAAATTGCTGGGCTTGCCATCGTGCGCGATGTGGAAGGCTGCCTTTGTCGACGCCTCGCTCAAGCGGCCTGAAGCAGTCGGTCTGCCTAATCTTGCATCTCGTCTAAAACTCTCCTTTTACCCCATTTGCCCTTATTCTCATGCCCAAAATCATTTCGCCTCAAGTGGAATTCAGCAGCCTGCTGAGCCAGATGAAAGCCGTTACGCCCGAAGTATTTACGGCCGATGGCAACGGATTTCTGAACCTGATGGAAGGTCGCTGGCAGGAGCCCGGGGCCCCGCGTGAGTTTATTTCCCCCATTGATGGCACCCAACTCGGCTGGCTGCCTATGCTCGACCACGCCACCGCCTTGCGCGCCGTGCAAGCCGCCAAAAAAGAAGCCGCCGACTGGGCCCGCGTCGACCTCGATGAGCGCAAGCGCAAGGTGCAGGATTGCCTCGACCAGCTGCGCCAGCACGTGGTGAGGTGGTCTAGGGATGGCGGACAGAAGAAGGACGTATATTTCTTCTGTTATGGCAACCAAAACCAGCGGGTCGTCGCCCGACAAACGGCGTAAATACGACGAGGCGTTTAAGGCCGAGGCCCTGCGCCTGGCCGGCGAGAGCCGCAGCACGCAGGCGGCCGCCCGGCAGTTGGGCATCAGCCCCAAGCTGCTCTACCGCTGGCAGCAGGCGCAGCTCGTGGCCGAGGTGGGCAGCGAAGAAGTGGCCCGCGACCCGGAGGTCCGCGCCCTGCGCGCCCGTCTCAAACGGGCCGAGCAGGAGCTCGACATTTTAAAAAAAGCCTTGGTCATCTTCGGCCAACCGACCCGGTGAGCGCCTACCAGCACATTGCCCAGCGCGCTGCCCGAGTGCCCGTGCGCCAGCTCTGCCAGGTACTGCGCGTGGCCCCGGCCGCCTACTACGCCTGGCAGCGCCGCCGGCAGGTGCCGACGGTCGAACCGGTCTGGCAAGTAGCCGTGCGCGAGGCGTTTGCCTATCACAGCCAGCGCTACGGCACGCGCCGACTCCGCGCCGAAGTGCAGGCCCAGGGCCATGCGGTGGGCCGTTGGCGCATTCGCCGCGTGCTCAAAGCCTACGGCCTGCGCGCCCAGCAGCCCCGCTCGTTTGCGGCGGCGCGCACCACCGATTCCGACCCGGCGGTGCGCGCCGCGCCCAACCGCTTGCTGGGCCAGCCGGCCCCCACCGCCCCGAACCGGGTGTGGATCGGCGACATCACGTAACTGCCCCGCCAAGGCGGCGGCTGGCTGTATTTGGCCGTGTGGCTCGACCGCTGCTCGCGCAAAGTCGTGGGCTGGGACGTGCGCGAGACGATGCCCGAAGACCTGGTGAGCAAGGCCTGCGCCGTAGCTCGGCGTTGGTGGTCGTAGAATGCGTTTCGCGTCTTGCCAAACAGCCCACAGAGCGTACCCACGCCTACGTGCGGGTACTTCCAGCGCATTATTTCGACGGCTTGGCACCAGCCTTTTTTCGGATGTCAATCTTATAAGTTGCCTCTGCTTGGTCGATGAGCGTGTGCAGGGCTTCGATTTGCCACTGCGCCTGCCGCAGCTGTGCCGCCAGTGGGGTGCCGGCGTCGGCAGGCGGATCTGGCTCAGTCGTGAATCGCCCCGACTCGCTGGCTCGGTATGCGGCTACCCACTGGCGCAAGGTCTTTTTTAGGCGCAACTCGTATTTGAGCAGAGCCTTGTCTTCGCTCAGGCGGCCATCGAGTAACTCCCGGGCAATCTGCTGCTTCTGGGCGGCGGTGAATTGTTTACGGCGCATCTGCGCGTATACGGCGGTGCCGTAGCGCTTGAGCCACGCCAGCAGCGTCATGTGGCCCACACCGAACTGCTGCCGGACAGCCTGTTGCGACAAACCCGACTCGACCAACCGGACGGCTTCTTGGCGAACATAAATGGCATAATGATCATTTTTGCCCCTACGTGGGGCTTGTTCGAGTGCAGTCATACATCAGTTGGAGGATGTATAGCTATAGCCGGACGAGACATGCCGGGGTTGATCCAATAAGTGCATATGAGTTGCGCGGCCGAGAAAGCAGTATTGCTCAAATCAGCAACTATGTTACTTCGGTTACGGACAGAATAGGAGAATTAGCGAAACCAGAAGAGCAAGAGCAAACTACTCAGGAACTGAAGAAGCTATATCCTGTATTAGAGCAAGCTGCTATAGATAAATCGCTGGAGCGGGTCGACACTGTCTTACTTCGCATCGCAAAAAGGATTGACATTAAAACTCATCGACAAGCACAAGAAATCAAGCATCGCCGGCAATCCAGCTCGGCTGAACGCAAGAAGGACATGGAGAAATATATGCAGCAGATTATTCCATTGTTCGGTCAACAGTAACCTAATAAGCCCCAACGCGTCAGGCTTGTCGGCTAGGTAGCTATATTGGTTATCTGTATTTGCTCAATAAACGGCCGTACTATGCGTAATAGAATTTGGTACTTACTGGTAGAAACAAAGACGAATGAGTATTATTCTGTATCTGTCACGAAGTTCTATCAGGTATGCGAGTGGCTTACCAATACGTTTTTAGTGGTAGCAACCTCTGCTGGAGTTGCGGCCTGGGTGACGTGGCAGAAGCATCCCTTCCTGTGGATTGTGATCATCGGCGGCTCCCAACTTCTCACTTTGATAAAGCCTTTCTTAGGGTTTCCTAAGTATGTTAAAACATACAATGAGAAGTCAGTAGCCCTGCAAAATATTGCCTGCGACTTAGAGAACCTGTGGTATCAAATTGAGCGCAACAAGATAACGGAGGAAGAGGCCGAACGAGACTATAATTCGCTCAAGAAGCGGATAGTAGAAACGGACAGGTTTCCAGATGAAGTCATTGTATTTCAGCATACAAAAACCTTAATTAAGGCGGAAAACCGCGCGGAATCATTTTTAAGCAGACTATAAAGCATGGGAAAGCAACCTTCATCACCTACTTCGCCACCCGCCGGGCCTAGCCCCGATATCAGGTCTTTGCCGGGGCACCGGAATCCCCCGCCACCCCCGCCGCCACCACGGACTAAATAAGCGTAATACAATGGCAAAACAACCTACTTCGCCGCCGCCACCGTCACCCATCCCAGACACAAAGTCTTTGCCGGGACACCGAAACCCGCCACCACCACCACCAGGGCAGACTAAGTAAGCGTAATGGCAAAGCAACCAAAATCCACGCCGCCTTCCCGCAAAGGCAGCCAGCAATCCTCTACACTGCCAGGGCACCGGAACCCGCCGCCCCCGCCGCCGCCACGAGACAAAAAGTAAATGACCTGAGTAATAAAAGCCCCAACCTCACATAGAGGTCGGGGCTTTTTCTATAGGTAATAAAATAGTTACTTAAGCACTTGCAAGTGGGTAATGATTAAATTACCTTTGTCATATGAAAAGCAGCCAACTACTCCGAAAATTGAAAGCGGCCGGGTGGTTCGTTGTTCGACAAAACGGGAGCCACGTCATTATGCGACACCCTACGCTCCCTGGTACTTTAGTAGTCCCTAGCCACGGTAGCGCAGAAGTCGGCAAAGGACTTGCTTCCAAGATTCTCAAAGATGCTGGGCTAGCTTAGCTCAGCATCTTTTCCCCCATCAGTTCGCTGCAAGACCATCTCCGCCAGCCGGGCGACAACGGCAGACCGTACATGAAAACAATCGAAATTAGCGTAGAGCGTACCGACACGGGCTACTCTGCCTACACGCTGGATTATCCTGTTGCCACTGTTGGAGCAACATTATCCGAGCTTAAAACAAACATGGTGGAGGCATTGAACCTCTACTTTGAAGAAGTGAGCGGAAAGCCTGTTACGCTAGCGAACATTCGGGTAACGCTGGACTTACCGCAATTCTTTGAGTTCTACAAAGTGATTAATGCCACAGCTCTTTCCAAGCGTATTGGGATGAATCAAAGCTTGTTGGCTCAATACATTTCGGGCGGCAAAAAGCCTTCTGCTGAGCAGGTTAATCGAATTCTGGTTGGGGTGCGGGAAATTGGAAAAGAACTGGCAGAAATGGAGCTTGTGTAGGCAATACCTTGCGTTATAGGTGAAAAGCCCTTGTGGGGAGCGTCAGGTTTGTCGGCTAGGCAGCTACAGTGCGTGGAAATAGTAGACAGGTTTCCGAAATACCGGACACCTATTCCGAATAGTCGTACTACTTTCTAGCAAAACTCCCCCTAATTTTTCCGAAACATCGTATGTTTGTACTGTACAGGACATCCAGTATAGTCAGTGCATATGGCCTGAACACAAACGGCGGTCAACGCCCGAAAGCATTGACCGCTGCCACCCTTAGGAGTGTACGAGCCAGTGGCTAACCACGGCCCGAATGATTCCCCCTAGTGCTGCTTTGCACAGTTCTAGGGTTACGTGAAAGGCACTGGCCTCGCCAGCATCATTCACTTTTGCACGTTTACCCATTTTGGATCGGGAGTAAGGGTGCTAGATCCACCCACTTCCAGAAGCCCCTCGGCCTGAGGTGGTCTAGCTAAGCCGGACAGAAATGGGACGTTGTTTGAAGGTGGGTTTCGAAGTGGTTGGGTGAGCAGTATCCGAGGGCGGAGTGGCGGCGCTCGGCATTGTAGTAGGCGATATGGTGGCTGATTTCGAGCTTGGCCTCGGCTAGCCCGGGGAAGCTGCCGCCGTCGAGCAGCTCGGCTTTGAAGCGGCTCCAAAACGATTCGGCGTGGGCGTTGTCGTAGCAGTTGCCCCGCCGGCTCATGCTTTGCTGCGCGCCGTGTTGGGCGACCAGGGCTTTGAATCGCGTGGCCGTATACTGACTGCCCTGGTCGGAGTGCACGACGAGCCCGGCCGGCGGGCGTCGCACGACCAGGGCCCGGCGCAGCGCTTCGCTGACCAAGTCTTCGGGCATCGTCTCGCGCACGTCCCAGCCCACGATTTTGCGCGAGCAGCGGTCGAGCCACACGGCCAAGTACAGCCAGCCGCCGCCCTGGCGGGGTAAGTAGGTGATGTCACCCACCCAGACCCGGTCCGGGGCGGTGGGGGCCGGCTGGCCGAGCAAGCGGTTGGGCGCGGCACGCACGGCCGGGTCGGAATCGGTGGTGCGCGCCGCCGCAAACGAGCGGGGCTGTTGCGCGCGCAGGCCGTGGGCTTTGAGCACGCGACGGATACGCCAACGGCCGATCGCGTGGCCTTGGGCCTGCACTTCAGCCCGCAGCCGGCGGGTGCCGTAGCGCTGGCTATGGTGCGCAAACGCTTCGCGCACCGCAACTTGCCAGGCCGGCTCGGCAACGGGCTGCTGGCCCGCGCGCTGCCAAGCGTAATACGCGGCCGGGGCCACGCGCAGCACCTGGCAGAGCTGGCGCACGGGCACGTGGGCCTGGCGCTGGGCGATATGCTGGTAGGTGCTCACCGGGTCGGTTGGCCGAAGATGACCAAGGCTTTTTTTAAAATGTCGAGCTCCTGCTCGGCCCGTTTGAGACGGGCGCGCAGGGCGCGGACCTCCGGGTCGCGGGCCACTTCTTCGCTGCCCACCTCGGCCACGAGCTGCGCCTGCTGCCAGCGGTAGAGCAGCTTGGGGCTGATGCCCAACTGCCGGGCGGCCGCCTGCGTGCTGCGGCTCTCGCCGGCCAGGCGCAGGGCCTCGGCCTTAAACGCCTCGTCGTATTTACGCCGTTTGTCGGGCGACGACCCGCTGGTTTTGGTTGCCATAACAGAAGAAATATACGTCCTTCTTCTGTCCGCCATCCCTAGACCACCTCACGCCGTTGGTGGTGTAGGGGGTAAGAAACAGAATCCCGATGGCATCCAAGGGCAAGCGCATCTCGTCGTTATCTATCCAGCCCATACCCTCTTCTCCAACAGTGCCGCCGAGCGTAATCACTTCCACATATTTTCCCTGGTTGAGTACTGGTCGGCCTTTAAGCAGGGTATAGACCTCTATTTTGTTGGCCGTCAACATCATTTCGTGCTTGGGATCCCAAAACCCGCGCCTCTCCACCGTGCGGCCTTCCAACACAATAGCAGCTTTGTTGGCTAGTTGTAAGACGTGGGAACGACTTTGCGCCGCTACGATGATGTGTCCAGCACCCGGTTGTGCACAAGCAGAATACGTCGTAGCTAGCGCTAACCACAACCCGACGACGACAAGCAATAGCTTCTTAACCATGGAACAAGAAAGAGCCTGAGCATTCAGACAAAAGGTATACCACTATCAACACAAGAAGGCGGTGATAGTAAGCTACTTTATAGCTTCGAGAATGGCTGTAAAGTGGGCTGTCATGAGGTTTCTAACGTACCTTATGGTATGCAAGAAGCCCCCAAAAAACCGTCTTTTTGGGCCGAGGAAGGCCCCCAGTTTACGCGCTACAACGAGTTGAATACTTTTCTGCGCATGTCCAGCTTTGCGTGGCACGCGGAGCTGGCGTGCCGCAAATGGTTGGAGCGGTCCGAAGCCTTTCCGGGGGGGCTGAACACGCCGCGCACGACAGACTGGATGTCGCTGCTGAGCTACTTGAACCCGGTACTGGACGGGGGCCAGGAGTTCGGCATCTCGCCCGAGGATGCGCCGGACGTGGCCATCTTGCGGGCCTACCAGCTGCTGCTAACGGGCCTGACCCCGGAGCAGGCGGCGCAACAGATGGAAAATAACCCGTTGCCGGACACGCTAACGGACTTTCTCGTAGGTGGTTAAGCGCCCTTTCTCCCCCGTAGCCCAGCGCCCCGTGCCCATCGAATCCGTTTCCAGTGCCCTCACGGCCTTCCTGCAGCAACTTGACTCGCCCGCGTTCCAGGACGCGATGCGGGCGCAGCTGCGGGCCGAAGCCGCCGCCGCCAACACGTTCCTGAGCTACCGCGACGCGCAGGGCCGCTACGTGCACGAGTATCCCGCCACGGGGGAGGTGTACGAGGTATCACTGACCCAGCCCCGGACGCGCCGCCTGTTGCCCGCCCCCATTCAGCCCAAGCGCCCATGAATCTCCCCACCAAAGAACCGATTTCGGACAAGGCCGACGGTTCACGCACGGCGCATCTGCAGCCCGTCATTGACTTTCTGAAAGCCCAGGGCAACGAGCCGGCCACGGGCGACGCGTTCGAATACAACCGGGACGGGTTGGGCACCTATGGGTTTGCCCAGCCGCTCGATGTGGACTTGTTGCAGCAGCGTTTCGACTTCCCGCCCAGCATCCACCTTTCCAGCGCCGGCTTGCACGACAGCCGCAACTTTGTGCGCATCGCCCAGGACTTCGGCCCCCAGCCGGTGCGGCCCTTGTCATTCGAGTTCTAACCCTCTTTTTGCAAGTGCAAAAAGAGGGTTAGAACTGACAGAATGGGTAAAACTACGTAGTCAGAATTGCGGATTTTTGCTGAAAAATACGTCTTTTTTCGGGGCAGAAAAGCCGTTTTTTTGCCCCGAAAACGACGTTTTATAGGAAAAAAAACGCGCTATGAAGCCTTCTCTTTCTGCCTCTCTGCACCCGTCCGCTTCCCTGCTGGATACCGAGCACGGCCGGCAACGCCTCGTCACCGCCGCCTTGCGCATCGCGGAAGGCACCCGCTTAATGCCCAAGCAGTACGAACGAATGCTGCTCGACCAGTTTGTGCGGGGAAATTTGACGCTGGACGAGGTGATAGCCCATTTGGAGATGCAAGAGCACGAGTAAAACGGCCCCTGAAAAAGAGGCCACAAACCGGAAAAGTACCACAATCCGGAGGAAGGGGCGGTGGGGGTAAAAACCACCACTACTCCGAGGTGGCGGGTATAACTTGCATTATGTTAAGGGACAAAAACCAGGCGAGGGAAGGACTATTTGCACTTCCCCACTGCCCCCAAAATCCTGTTTTAACCAGGCCCGGGAAAGCAGCCCGTTACGAGTTTAAGAAACTCATCTACTTTGCCCGTTTCGTAAACGTTGAATCGTAGACGGGTTTCGTAAACTCGCCGGGCGCTGCAGCGGCCTGCTGGCACCTGGTGCGGGGCAGCTGTTAGCAGTTTAAGAAAGGGAGCGTTAAAGCCTGTTACCTTGAGAAAAGGTCTACTAGCATTAAGCTTAAGAACCCGCCGACCACCGCCAACACCAAATACTGCATGATGCGTTTAGACCGCTGGGCAAAGGCGGCTAAGGCAGGGTGGGTGTACAGGCTCGGGTAGTACTTGCGGTTAGGCGAAAAGCTGGCGTACCCCAAAAAAGAGGTGTACTCGTCCAGCAAGTCCACGTAATCTTTCTCCGTTAACTCGCGGCCCCGGCACAGGCCTAGGTGGTACAGCATCTGCCGGATGCGGTAGCGGTTGTATAGCACAAGGGCAAAAATGTGTAGGAACACAAACAATGATGCCGCAATGGACAGGGTCTCATGTAAGGGCATAAGCGCAAGGCAAGGAGCGGTAGCGAAGATAGTGGCTGCGTTCAGCAAAACGGTGGCGCAGGCAACCGAAGGTACAAACGCCGACCCGGCAAATGCAGCCCTGCCGAACACCTCCTTGATGAGTATTTCTCGTACGAGGAATGCCCAGCGTACCGGATTCGTAGTTGCGTGATTCACTTAAGGTTGGGCCAGCTTATGAAACTACTGCCCCTGCCCCTGCTCTTCTTGCTCACAGCCGCTTGCCAGAGCCCGCCCGACCGCCCCACGGAGCCCGCCGCCACTCCGGCCAGCTCCGCCCCAGTGCCTGATACCACGGCCCCCATGAGCCCTGCAACAAGCCCTGCAACACTAGCGCTAACTACCAACGCCCTTCAGCTGGTGCGGGCCGAAACGGGCTCCACCACAGAAATTCCCCTGGGCCGGCCATTCGAGCAACTAGTCCAGACCGTGACGGATGTGCTGGGGCAGCCGCCCGCCAGCGTGGGCGTGAACGGGGAGTGCGGCGCGGGCCCGCTTAAGATGGCCACCTGGGCCAGTGGCCTGACGCTAGCCTTTCAGGAGAAAGTGCGCGGCGAAGCGGCTCCTAGGCGGGAGTGGCAGTTTGTGGGCTGGTCGCTCAATCGCGGCCGGGGCGCGGGCCGTCCTCCCACGACCATGGCCGGCGTGGGCCTGGGCTCTACCCGGGCCGAAGTGGAAAGCGCTTATGTCATAACAGTGGTGGAATCGAGCTTGGGGTACGAGTTTTCGACCACCTCGGGCCTGTACGGGCTCTTCGACGGAGCGGGCCCGCAGGCCCGGGTATCGGCGCTGTGGAGCGGTACCAGCTGCGTGTTCCGCTAGGCAAGGGCAGTGGCGCCAGAGTCCGGTCTTCCGGTCGTTTCCAGGAGCTTGCTTGTTCCATTACTCCGCCCCTTTTTGCAGGAGGCACAGGGTAGGATGCGGCTGTAAACGGCGTTCCTGGCCACCATTACTTCCGGCGAAGCCAGGCCACAGCGACTCGCCGCGAAGTAGTCGTTTTCCCGGCTCGTCCCGCGGTTTGTGTACCACAAGCTCGGATTTGTGCAGGTCCGGCCCCCGGTCCCGGCCGGACCTTTGCAGGGCAACAAATCCACCTTACCCGCTCAACCACGAACGCGCATAAACAGCATGGAAAAAGTAGCCCTGGGCCGCCAGGGACTAGAAGTATCGGCTCAGAGCCTGGGCCTGATGGGCATGACGGGCTGCGATCAGCTGATCAGCTGGTGCTAGCCACCAAGTTCAGCTTCTGTGCCCAGCCCGGCAACCCCCACGCTGGGGGCAACGGCCGCAAGCACATCCATCAATCCATCAGGCGCTGGAGGGCTCCCTGAGGCGGCTCAACACCGACTACTTGGATATGATTGGCGGCACGTCTGGGGCACGGTAACGCCCGCCGAGGAGGTGCTCCAGAAGCTCGGTGACTTGGTGTGGGCCGGCAAAATCCGCTACTCCGGCTTCTCCGACATACCGGCCTGGTACGTGACCAAGGCCGCCGCGCTAGCCTGGGCCCACGTCGTGCGCGGCCCCATTGCCATGCAGCCCGAATACTCGCTGGTGGCCCGCCGCATCGAGCGCGAATACGTGCCAGCCGCTCAAGATTTGGGTCTGGGCATCATGCCCTGGAGCCCCCTGGCAGCCGGTTTTCTGGCCGGCAAGTACGAGAAGGCTGGAACAGGCGCGGCCAGCGTGCAGGGCTGGCGATAGCAACCGTCCGCGGCAACGGGCATGGTGTTCGTTAATTGAACGACTGCCGGAATTGCCGGGGCGAGAGGTTGGTTTTGGTTTTGAACAACTTGCTCAGCGACTGCGGGTGCTCAAATCCCAGCGCATAGGCTATTTCGCTCACGGTCAGGGTGGTGGTTGAGAGCTTCTCCTTGGCCTTTTCCAGCAGCTTGTCGTGGATGTGCTGCTGGGTGCTCTGGCCGGTGAGCACCTTGAGCAGGCCACTCAGGTAGTTGGGCGACACGTGCAACGCATCGGCCACGTACTGCACGCTGGGCAGCCCGTGCTGCGCCACGGTGTCGCCCGTGAAATAGTCGGCCAGCACGGCTTCCAACTGCTGCAACAGCTGGTGGTTGGTGATTTTGCGGGTGAGAAACTGCCGGTGGTAAAACCGTTCGGCGTAGGCGAGCAGCACCTCCAGCTGGGCAATGATGATGCGCTCACAGAACGCGTCCAGATTGGCGTGGTACTCCTGCTCGATGCCGCGCAGGAGGCCGGAAATCGTGGTTTCCTCCTTATCTGAAAGTAGCAAGGCCTCCTTCACCGAGTAGCCGAAGTAGTCGTAGTGCCGAATGGTTTTGGCCAGCGGCGTGTTCCACAGAAAATCGGGCTGAATGAGCAGCAGCCACCCCGAATGGGTCAATTCCTCGGCGTTATCTACTTCGATGCGGTACACCTGGCCGGGGGCAATAAACGTCATCAGGCCCTCGTCAAAATCATAGGGCTGCTGCCCATACTTCATCTTGACGTTGCAATTGCGCTTCAGGGCGATGGAGTAGAAGTCGATGGCCAGGCTAATGGAAGCGTCGCCGGGCAGGTGCTTGATGTCTTCGAAATTGACCACGCTGATGAGCGGGTGCGCCGGCTTGGGCAGCCCCATCAGCGCGTGGTAGGCACTTATCGTTTTCACTTGGTGCGGTTGGGGGCTGTACATCAGACAAGAGAAGAAAAGGGAATAGCGGCGTTCAGAGGCATCACGCGACGCGGACTTTCGACTATCTTTTTAGCCGGGCAGTCTAAACGCTCAGGTATCTTTGTTTCGAGGCAGTTCCACTTACGCTATGCTTTTGCCTCCGCCATTAGTATGACAACAACCCCCGCATCGTTATTGGCTACAGATGAGGTGGAGCGCTTGCGCACGCTGCGCTACTACGATATCCTGCATTCGTTGCACGAGCAGATTTTCGATGAATTTGTGCATCTGGCCGCTCGTATTTTCAGTTTGCCGATTTCCCTGATTGCGCTGGTAGACGAAGACCAGGTGGAATACAAAGCAAATCATGGCATGCCTGGCATGCGCGCCCAGCCCCGGGTGGAGGCGCTCTGCTCGGTTGCTATTCAGCAGAACAAGGCCGTAGTGGTGAAGGATGTGGCGGCAGAGATTCAACTTCCGATTACGGACGAAGCCAGGCAAGCCGCCCACCGCAACAACCTGCGCTTCTACGCCGGGGCGCCGTTGCGGATGCCTGATCAGCGCACCATCGGGACGCTGTGCGTGATTGACCGCAACCCGCGCTCGTTCAGTGCCGAGGAGCAGCACGTGCTGGATCAGCTGGCAGGCCTGGTGGCGCAGACGATTGCCGTGCGGCATTTCTGCCTGGTAACCACGGAGCTGGGGGAAGACTGCTGGAAAGACAACCAGCGACGCTTGATCGAGGAAGTGCACGCGCTGGTGGCTCTGGTGCGGTACGTGAATACGCGGTATGGGGCGCAGGTGCCAGTCTCGCATGATGTGCTGACGCCGGTCTCGCGCCGGATGAATGATCTGCGGGAGATTCTGCAGAACTACAGTCAGCAGTCCTAGCGGGCGGCTGGCCCCGCCGCGCCTTAAAGGGTCCCACATTGTGGCACAGACTCAGTAGCGGATGGTCAGGTTCAGGCTCTCGAACAACCGTCTTTTCTGCTGCCGGTGACGGTCGAAGGTCAGCGTGAGACTGTTCTGCGGGGCGGCCACAAACCGCAGTTGGGCCTGGCTGGCCAGCTGCTGCACCAACGCGTCGGACGCCTCGTAGCGGGCCAGCCCGAAGACGGCCTGCGTCAGCTCACCGAGTCCGTTCTGGTGGTCGGTCGGTTCGCCGGAAGCGGTTTTCTTGCCTGGGAAAGGCAGCCGAAACGTCCAGGGTAGACTTGGGTTGTGCGCGTGGGGCAGTACGTCGATGGCCAGCCCAGGGGGAAAATAAGTGGGCTGATACAGCGTAGCGGCCGCAAACACCGCGTCCGTAGCCGGCGTATTGACCAGGCACAGGCCGAAGCGGGAAGCATCGTTTTCGCGGTGGCGCGCCCGCTGCCAGAGCCCGGTCGGCCGCATGGCTTCGGCGGTAATTTCCGCATCGTTTTGCACCCAGAGAATCTCCAGAAAGAAATTCTCGAAGTAGAACTTTCGGTTGGCTGTCCCCTGGCCGGCGTGCACCCGGTTGCTGCCCTCGCGCAGGCCAAACGCCCGCAGTTCCTCGGCGGCGGCCTCGGGCGTGTCCGTAAGGATAAAGATGTGGTCGATTTCCATGTTTCCAGAACGATGAGTAGCGGATGGCTGCATTGGAGCAGGCAATGTACAGCTACTCTGTAACAGGTACTTCAGCTTTTCCGCCACAACCTGTGAGGCGCGATGCAACCACCGGCGAACCGCCGGAGCCAGTAACACTCCGACGGCCGCCAGCACCCTGAAAACGGAAGACAGGCCCGACGACCCAAGGGCCGCCGGACCATCTTGCTTCTCTAACCCGTTAGCTCTGCTGGTAGGCGGCGGCAAACTCCGGGGCGAAATCAGTCATCTTCACTTGGCCCATTACCGCGGGCTGGTGGCGGTAGTAGTCCTGGAACAAGGCCCCGCTGTGCACGCTGGCGTACATCTCCACCAGGTGGGTGGCTAGCAGGGGCGGCACGCCGTTGGTCTCCAGGCTCCTGTGCATCTGCTCGTTGGAAATGATTTCCCAGGCCAGGTCGGGCTTGCCGATGGCCGTGCCCAGGATGCCGGCTATTTCGCGGGCCGAACGCTCGTCGCTGGCCACGTAGCGCACGCGGTGGCCGGTGGCCGGCGTGGCCAGCTCGTCGGCGACGGCGGCGGCAATGTCCAGCGGCGATACCAGCACGATTTTATCGTCGCCGCCGTAGTTGGCCATTATCCGGCCCGTTGCTTTTATCAGCGCCACAAACCCCAGCAGGTTGTAGTAGAAATACGTGGGGCGCAGGTGGGTAAGGGTGACATCCGTCAGCTCATTGAGAATACCTTCCACGTAGTGCGAGCCCATAATCAGGCCCGTGCCGTGGGTTAGCTCCGCGCCCATGCTGCTCAGATTCACCACCCGCTTCACGCCGGCCTGCGCAATGGCCCGGGCGTAGTTGCCGCCAATCTGCCGGTAGTACGCGGGCATATCGGGTTGGGTGAAGTAGTTGGGCGGCACCATGCAGTACACGGCGTAGGCCCCGGTGAAGGAGGCAATCAGAAACGGCACGTCCTCCAGCGAGCCGATGGCAGCGGTAGCTCCCAGGGCCTCAATAGCCGGCTGTTTGCCGGGCTTGCTGCTGATGACCGTGACGGCGTGGCCCTGCTGCACCAGCTCCTTGATCAGGGGCTGGCTGATGTTTCCTAGTGAACCGGTTACAATAACTTTCATGGTTTTTGGTGGTTGAGTGATGAGGCAAAATTCCGCATCCGCTCGCCCCGCCACGTAGCCAAATCTACCGTTGTTGTAGCCAAAACCAGGGAGCGGGCCGACTCCCCGGTTTTACGTACCATCCTTACCAGGGCGTGGGGCCGTCGGGGCTGAAGAACTGCCCGCGCGGGCCGTCGGCGGGCAGCGTGGCATAGTGCACCAGCACGGCCGCCCCCTGCTCCACGGTTTGCGTGCCCTGGAAGCCGTTCAAATCGGTGGCCGTGAAGCCGGGGTTGACGGCATTGACTTGAATAGCCGAGTCGCGCAGCTCGTAGGCCAGGGCCACCGTCCAGGCATTCAGGGCCGTTTTGGAGGGGCCATAAGCGGCGCCCTTGAAGGCGTAATAAGGCCATTCGGGCTGCTGGTGCCGGGTCAGGGAGGCCAGGTCCGATGACACGTTCACGATGGCGGCCTCGGGGGCTTGGTGCAGCAGGGGCAGCAACGCCTGGGTGGTGCGGATGACCCCGTAAAAGTTGGTTTCCAAGACCGTGCGGATGGTTTCCAGCGCCACCGTGCTGGGCTGCTGCTCGCTGACCCCGCTGATGCCGGCATTATTCAGCAGCACATCCAGGTGCGGGGTATGGGCGCGCACGGCGGCGGCGGCGGCGCGCACCGAGTCGTCGCTGGTGACGTCAATTTCAATGACGGCCACCTGGTCCAGGCCTTCGGCCTCGAGCTGTTGCTGGGCGGCGAGGCCGTTGGCGTGGTTGCGCGAGCCCAGAAATACGAAGTAGCCGGCACGCAGCAGCTGGCGGGCCGTTTCGAAGCCGAGGCCCTTGTTGGCACCGGTGATGAGGACGTTTTTCATAGTGGGGAGACTGAAACGATGAGCCACAAAGGTCCCCCGCCCCGGCAGCCCCTTAGCCGGACAAGCGCCCGTTTTGCTGGTACATTTCGCGGGCGGCGGCCCGGTAGAGCACCGGCGTCTGGCCCGTGCTGCGCCGGAAAAACCGCCCGAAATACGACGGGTCCTCAAACCCGAGGGCAAAGGCCACTTCGGCCACGTTCAGCTCGGTATGGAACAGGTAGCGCTTGGCTTCCAGTGCCCGCCGCGCCTGAATCAGCGCCAGCGGCGTCTGGCCGCTCTGCTGCTTGATGCGCTCATTGAGGTGGCCGGCGCTCAGGTGCAGCAAAGCGGCATAGTCGGCCACCTGGTGCAGCGCGTGGTGATGGGTTTCGAGCAGGGCCGTGAAGCGCTCCAGCAGCGGCGGCTCAGGCGGGGCGGCGTCGCCGTACTGCGCCTGGTAGAGGCGGCTGAGGTAGATGAGGGCGGTTTTCAGGTCGGCCCGCAGCATGTCGGTGCGCCACGGGCGCTGCTGGTCGTGCTCGGCCTGGAGGCGGCCGAATACGTCCTCCAGAAAGACGATGTCGGTGGGTTGCAGGCGCAGCTCGTGGCCGTTGGCGGAGTTACTGAGCAACGGCAGCTGGGTGAGAGCCTCCAGGTCGGAGAGCCGCAAAAAATCGGGCGCGAAGGCCAGAGCCGTGCCGTCGAGCGGCTCTAGTGACTCTTTCAGGTGCACCTGCCGCGGCGTGGTGAAGTAGAACGTGTCGGGCTGCAGGGAGTAGGGGCGCATGTCCACCCAGTGGCGGCTACTGCCCCGCCGCACCAGCACCAGCAGGTAGTAGTCTTTGCGGTGCGGCACCAGGCAGTTCGAAAAGTCCAGCCCCCCGCCGGCCTCCCCGCCCCGGCTGATTTCCAGCAGGTCGGGCCGGGCCGGATTGCGGGGCTGCAATGGGTAAGTGGGAATCACGTCCGTGTTTTTCCAGGGAGCAGCCATGAGAGCAGGTTAATCAGAAAAGGATTTTGAAGCCAACCTCAGGCTACGGCGGGCGCGTGAATGGGGCTTAAAATCCGCAATAGCCAATAGCCCCACTCCCGGCCCGCCAGCGGGTCGAAGTAGGGCTATGGCGTAACGGAGCCGCACTTGTTACGGAATAAGCCGTGCAAACGGCGTAGGGTGCGGGGTTTATTCTAAAAACGGCAGCACCGCGTCGAGCACCAGCTGGGGCTGCTCCTCAAACATGTAGTGCCCGCTCGCGGTCAGGTCCACTAGCTGCGGGTTGTGGACCATGTGCGGCAGGCTAATCTTTAGGAAGTTATGCGCTACGTTGCTGCCGAGGCCAAGCACCGGCATCGTGAGCCGGGGAAACGTTTTGGCATCCTCGATGTCCTGGGCAAAGGCCTGGTACCAGGCATTCGAGGCGCGGATGTTCTCGGGCTGGTTGTAGACGGCCGCGTACACCGCCCGGTCAAAGGCCGTCATCTTGCTTTCGTCGCGCATCACGTAGGCAAAGAGGTGGTCGAGCAGGAAATGAAACCGACCGGCCAGCAGCTGCTCGGGCAGCTCCTTCACCTGGTTGAAGGCCATCCACCACGCATAGGGGTACTGGCCGCTCATTTTGGGGCCAAACGAGCTGGCGGCGGGCAGCAGCGGCATCTGCATCATGCCCTCGCTGGGGTGCGAGCCGTCGGCCAGCATCAGCTTTTCGGTGGCCTCGGGGTAGTGCGCCGCGAAGCTGGTGGCCACCATGCCGCCGATGTCGTGCCCCAGCAGCGAGGCGCTGGCCAGGCCCAGGTGCTGCATCAGCGCGTAAATATCCTGGGCCATGGTCTTCTTGTCGTAGCCGGAGGCGGGCTTGTCGGAGGTGCCCATGCCGCGAATATCCACGATGATAACCCGGTGCTGCCCAGCCAGCTGCGCCGCAATAGGATGGTACGAGTACCAGGTCTGGGGCCAGCCGGGCAGGCAAATAACAGCCGGGCCACGGCCCCCCTCCACGTAGTGCAGCCGCACGCCATTGACGGTGGCGTAATGGTTGGTGAAGCCGGGCAAGCGCTTAATCAACTCCTCATCGGCATACGGGCCCAGCACATCGGCATCGGTAGCAACAGCGGTAGTAGCATCGGCGGCCGCAGCCGCATTTTCCGGGGCGGTTTTCACGCCGCGGAGTACCTGCTCCACGCTGGTCCAAGTTAGGTCGGGGTAGCGGGCGTTGTCGAGCGGGGTGTTCTGCACGCTGAACATACTGAGCATGTACTGCATCTGCTGCCAGTCGGCGTAGAGCTGTTGCTCGCCGGCCGGGTTGGCGGCGCGGGCCTGCTGAATGTGGCCGGCCAGGTCGGCGCGGGAGCCCAGCCGGACCACGGGGAAAGCGCCTTTGCCGGCCGCTTCGGCGGCCGGCGCCAGCTCGCGGGGGCTGTGCTGGAAGCTAGCAATGCGCAGGTAGCGGGGCGGGGCCGCGTCCAGGGCAGCGGCGGCGGTGAAGGCGGCCGTATCGTCCATGGTCGTGAAGTCGATGCGCCAGTTGGCATCGTCCCAGTAGCCCACCTGCTGCTGCTTGAAATCAAGCAGGGGAATACCGTAGGTCAGCACTTCGGCAAACGCGCCGTTGAGAATGGACGTGGCCGCGAGCGGGGCCTGGTCGAGGCGGGCCTGAAACTCGCGGCGCAAATCGAAGTTGCGGTTCGCGCCCGGCTCCTGCTGGGTATAGTCGCTGGAAAAGTCCGACGGGATAAAGCGGGGCACGCCGGCCGCCACTGCCGCCGCCAGCAGCACCGACTGGCCGTCCACAATCACGTCGCGCAGCCCCGCCAAGGCGGAAACCACGCAGCTTACGCCTTCGCAGGCCTCGGTCAGAGCCGCCACATCGGTCATGTCCACCCGGCGCACGTCCACGCCTTGGCGGGTCAGCTCGTCTACTTTGACTTGGTCGGCTTCGGCCCGAACCACAGCCCGGACGGAGGCCCCGCGCTGGCGCAGCGCCGTTATAATGCGGCCGCCGAGGTTGCCGGTGCCGCCAGCCACTAAAATGATAGTTTTCATGGGGAGTTGTTGAGGAATCGGGGGAGCAGCAGTAGAGCTGCCTTGGCCCGTCACAAAGGTCCCCTGAGGCCACCCGTCAGCCCGACGAATTCTTGCCCTCTTCTTCCAGATTCCTGCTGTTTTGACTTCCCGCAACGGCGCGGGCTAGGCGCGCTGGAAGTCGCGCGGGCTCACCCCCACCGCCCGCTTGAAAGCCACCGAAAAGTGGGCGGGCGAGGCAAAGCCCAGCGCGTCGCTGATGGCGGCCACCGGCAGCTCCCCGGCCCGCAGCAGCTCCCGGGCCCGCTCGATGCGCCAGCGAATGACATATTGGTAAGGCGAGCTGCCGGTGGTCTTCTTAAAGCGGCGGGCGAAGTGAAACACGCTCAGGTTGGCCAGCCCGGCCAGCACTTCCAGCGTCACGGCCTGCTCCACGGACGCCTCCAGGTAGGCATCAATGCGGGCCATCACCGGCTCGGGCAGCCGGGCCTCGGGCCCGGCCACGCGCCGCTCGTAGGTAGCGTGGTGTTCGATGAGGTGGTAGCTCAGGGCGTTGGAAAGCGACTCGACGTAGAGCAGCCCCAGCGCGTGCTCGCGGCCGGCGGCGGTCAGCAGCTGTTGGCCCAGCTGGGTCAGCAGCCCATCCTGCAGGCGAAACCGGTCGTGCAGAGCAAAGTAGCGCAGGTCCAAGCCCTGGCGGGCCAGGGTTTCCAGCTGCTGGGCATCGAGATGCACGTGGATGACATCGGCCGGGCCGTCCCAGGCCAAGGGCCCGTATTCGCCGCCGGGGTAAAGGCCCGCGTCGCCGAAACGGAACTGGTCTTGCTCGGTGCGGCTGCCGCTGCGGCGGCTCGACACCACGGGCTGGCTGCCCTGGTGGATGACGAGCAGGTGCTGGGCGTGAAAGTGCGCCGGCAGCGCCATGGCCTCCAGCTGGAAGCGCTCCACCCGCAGGCCGGGCCAGGCCTGCGCAGCACTGGTTTGCAGCGCCGGCCGGCCATACGTCTCGGAGTGGTAGGTGTATTTCGGGGCTTCGGGCATCAACGGGTAACTCTAGCCAGTACAAAAAGTTCGACTCCAAGGGCGGTATTCGGCCTGGCCCCCGCCGCCGGGTCGGTTCCGCAATTTGTGGCATACAAACCGGAATTCGTATAGCACGCCCCCTGCCGGGCCGCCGAACTTTGCCCCTATCAAGCTGCTGAGGCGGCTATTCACCCTTAACAGGTTTCAATCATGGATAACGTAGTGTGTGAAAAACCCACTTCGGCCGAGCTGCGCAAGCCGGCAGAAGCCGCGGCCGCCCACCCGCCCGTGCCGGTCGTGTCGGTGAGCCCAGTGGTGCTGGCCGCGCCGGGGCGCGGGGCTGATTTGCAGGTGCGGGTGTCCGCGCCCGCCACCGGGAGCCGGCTGCCCATAATCGTCTTCGCGCACGGCTTCGGCTCTTCCCTGGACGGCTACGCGCCGCTGGTGCAGTACTGGGCGGCGCACGGCTTCGTGGTACTGCAGCCCACCTTTCTCGACTCCCGCACGCTGGCCCTGCCCCCGGACGATGCCCGCACGCCGGCCATCTGGCGGTTTCGGGTGGAAGACATGAAGCGCGTCCTAGACCAGCTCGACCAGCTCGAAGCGGCCGTGCCCGGCCTGACGGGGCGCCTCGACCGGAGCCGCATGGCCGCGGTGGGGCACTCCTACGGCGCTCAGACTGTGGGCATGCTGCTTGGGGCCCGGGTGGTAGCGCCCGACGGCCGCGTGGGCGAGGACCTGTCCGACCCACGGATTAGGGCGGGCGTGCTGCTGTCGGCCACTGGCCGGGGTGGTCCGGACCTGGGCCCGTTTGCTACCGAGCACTTTCCGTTCATGAACCCAAGCTTCGCCGAACTGACCACGCCGACCCTGGTGGTAGCGGGCGACCACGACGACTCGCCGCTCAGCCCCCGCGGCCCGGACTGGTTTACCGATGCGTACACAATGAGCCCTGGGGCGGGGTGGCTGCTCACCCTGTTCGGAGGCGAGCACCTGCTCGGCGGCATCTCCGGGTATCTCGTGACGGAAACCAACGACGAGAATCCGGCACGCGTTGCGGCGGTGCAGCAGCTCACCTTGGCCTACCTACGCAGCGCCCTCTACCCCAAAGACCCCGCCTGGGCCGCCGCGCGGGCGGAGCTGCTGCAAAGCCCCCAGCCGCTGGGGCAGGTGGAAGGCAAGTAAGCGCCCACGTACCGCCGAAGCCAGCCTTATCTGACGAACCTACGTAGCAATAAGGCGATTACCAGAGTAGCTCGTTGCGCGCGGGCCGGGGCCGCTGCGGTAGATTCGCCCCCATCACCAGTCCACGCCCGCAGCCGCCCCGCTGTGCGCGGGGACTGTTAGCTTTATGCCTCCCTGACTCCCACTCGTATGAAGTCTTCCGGAGATTCCTTCGCCGTTTTGCACACAGTAGCCGACTTTGCGCGGCACTACGGCTTTGCCGCGCCCACGCACCCGCTGGTAGCTGTCATCGACCTGGACCAGCAGCCGCTGTCGGTTTTCGCGGCCAAACCCGCGTTGCGCCAGCTCTACCTCATCATTCTGAAGCGGCATTTCCACGGGCAGCTTCCTTATGGGCAGCAGACCTACGACTACCGGCAGGGCGTGCTGGGGTTTTACGCGCCCGGACAGCCCGTGCAGCTCTGCCCGCAGGAGGCCTTACAGGAGGCCGCAGCGCCCGCATCGGGGCCGCCGCAGGGCTGGCTGGTGGTGTTCCAGCCCGATTTACTGACGCGCCGGCCGCTGGGGCAGTTTCCGGGCAGCTACCCGTTTTTCGCGTACCGCGTGCAGCGGGCCCTGGCGCTGTCGGCCACCGACGAGCAGCTCCTCACCCACGCCGTGACCAGCCTGCGGCAGGAAAGCCAGCAGCCCGCCGATGCCTTCAGCCAGTCGCTGCTCAGCACCCAGCTCGACGTGCTGCTGCAATACGCCAGCCGGGTTTACCACCGGCAGTTTCCCGCGCCCCCACCCAGCGGCCCCGACCTGCTCGGCCGCTTCGAGGCCCTACTGGCCACTTATCTGGACAGCGCCGCCGAGTTGCCCTTGCCGAGCGTGAAGCACTTTGCCGAGGCCTTGCACGTCTCGCCCGCCCACCTGGGCGACGTGCTGCGCACCCACACGGGGCAGAACGCGCAGCAGTACCTGCACCACGCGCTGCTGGAGAAAGCCAAGCGCTTGCTCCGCAGCACCTCCTGGAGCATTCGTGAAACGGCCTTCCACATCGGCTTCGATAACCCGTCCTATTTCAGCCGCCTCTTCAAGCAAAAGACGGGCCTCACCCCCGCCGAGTTCAGACAATCAGCCTGATTACCCATAGCAGTTGTGAGCTTATCCTTCCTCACCTTACGAGTCAGGTTAAAGGCTCAACTCCCTTTGGTGGCAATGACCAAATTCACGTGAAGGCTATTCCCTGTCCTAGATTTCATTACGGTGTTTTTCACTTTAACCGTCGTTTTGCGAGACGTCCCGCACGCCACAAATCCGTGTGGACCCAAAACCGGCCGACCGGCGCTCCCTATCGTTATTTTTCGTTCCTACTATTGTGCGACCTCTAGTCTTGCTCTTTTTTGGAGACGCGCACCAAAATGACGGCCTGTTGCATGGCGCAAAGCTATTCCCCCTGTATCAAGTAAACCACTTTGTTTTCCTGATACAGATTTCACGGCCGCTTATCCGCGAAAAAGTAGGCGTAACTGCCCTGCGAAAGCAGAAAATCAGCAGTAACCTTAAGTTGATACACTTTGGCCAACCGTTGGTTGACTAGCCCCTTGTCGAAGTGTTCCGGCCGATAGGTCCAGAACCAGGTCGGCACGTCGTCCTCAAAAATGTCCTCGCCGGCCAGCAAGCGGTCCTGAGCTTCGTACTGCCAGCTGAATTGGTCCAGGCTCCGCTGGTCATAGCCGCGGGGGCCGCCTACCTCTTCCGGCGGGCAGGCGCGGCGGCCACTCACGCAAACCGGAGCGGTTGGCACGGCCGGCGGCAGCAGTAGTTTCTCGACCCGCACCTGGTGCTGCCAGTAGTCGCCGAATTTGTAGGTGTAGGTGAACTTGTCGTTGACCCGCCACGCAAAATCGCCCAAGTGGACCCGCCGGGCATCATCGGCATACCACGTGCCGCCGGCATAGCTCAGGCCATAGTCCTTGCCCCAGAGATGAAAGCAGTGCAGGTGCCCGTTTTCCCAGCCCATTACTACCTGGAAGATGTGATGCAACTCGGCCAGAGTGGTATCGTCCCGCACCAGTACGCGCCGGCTGATTTGCGGACTGATACCCAGCAGATGAATCTTGAGTTGGTAGCCCACTGCCAGGCGGTCAGAAATTGAAGTAGCGGGTGGCTGAGTCATGGTCTTCACCGACAAGTATGGCTTCCCAAGTTAGCCGAAGAAGCCGCTGAACCCGACTGCCCCACACTTTTTGATGCTCTCCAAGAATTACGGTAAGGCCTTGTCGACCAACTTGCCAGTACAAGGTCGACGTTTCGTTAGTCTGGCAGCCAGCAAAGCGGAGGATTTTGTAGAGCGTGCGACGGGACCCAATCTGGAAGTAAACGATGAGTTGGCGGGTGGATTGCTGACCCGCTTCGTAGAGTTCCTTGACGGCAGGCGCTATTTTCTGGATAAGCTACGTTTTGGGTTGGCTGCTGGGGTCATTCTGAAGCCATTCATGAACAGGCTGAATAGCGGCTTCTAAATTCGGGGCAGGCGTAACAGCTTCGGGCATTTGATTGGCCAACCGTTGCAGTAGCCATTGGCGCTCTTCCAGCTGGCGCAGGCAGCTCCACAGCGTTTGGGTTAAGCCTTGACTCATCTCATCGGCCAACTGCTGGAATGTGAACCGGTGTTTGAGCATACAGCTATAAGTGCTCATCGGGGCGTCGAGAGCAAGGATGCTACCGCAAGTAGGACAGGTTAGGGGGAGAATGACTGGTTGTTGCATGCAAAGCAAAAATGGGAAAAATTCCTGTTTACGTCCGATAAGGGGAACCAAGTGGCTACGCCCAGCAGAGCACTTGCGCCTCTGACAACCGAGTTTTCTACACGCTGACTTCGTGCCGTTCGTGTGCCGAGGCAGCACCTCACGGCCCAATTCCGGCCACTCGTCAACTTTCCGGCCAGCGGCTACTAGGGGCCGGTAGGCTTGCAGCGTCGAATTCCGGGCTGGTAGCGCCTGCGCCGACCGGAAGGGCAGCTTTTATGCCCCTACCCCTTCCTCTTATGGCTAAGCAAGAGGAAGTGAATACCTCTACGCCGGCTGCTACACTTCACCTGGGTGACTGCCCGCAATGCGACCAGGTCCAACGCGACTAAGGGCAGGGAAACAAGGCTAGGGGAGTCGCTACGCCTGCCCCATGAATTGAATCGCTGGCTTAGCGGCTGGGTTGGCCGAAGTCATCGATAGCAGGAAAGCCGCCGCCGCTGAAGTAGGTGCCTAAAGTGACCACTCCAGCGCTAGTGCCCATGGTGAGCGACAGGTGACGACTGTACCCGGGCCTTTAGGGCTTGACCCACGGCCGGACCTCACTGCGTGTAGAGCGCCAACAAATCCGTATTTTTTTCCTGCAAAATCGGCATATCTACGGCTTCCCACCCGACGTAAAGCCGGAATGCCCCTTTTCCTCGATACCGTCGCCCAACGCCGCCAGGCCGTGGCCTTCGCCGTCACCCTCACGGCCGGCACCCCGCTCGCCCCCCAGCGCTACGAGCGCCAGCTGCTGGCCCAGTTCGAAGCCGGCATCCTGGACCTGGACGAGATAGAGCAACTGTTGGCGCAGAGCGTCTACCAGCTGCTCTACCACAGCCACGCCACCCACCCGCCCACCGAAACCGACCTGCGGGCCTTGCTGGCGCAGGCCGAGCACTACAACGCCCGCCACCAGCTCACGGGGCTGCTGCTCTACAGTGCCGGCCGCTACGTGCAGGTGCTCGAGGGCACCGAAGCCGACGTACAAAACCTTTATGCCCGCATTCGCCGCGACCCGCGCCACGAGCAGGTGGTCACCGTCAGCGCAGGCCCCGCACCCCGCCGGCACTTCGCCGACTGGAGCATGGGCTTTGGCCACGTGGCCGGCCCCGACGTGGACCGGGTGCTCGACGCCGTGCAGGCCCCGCAGCTGCCCCCTGGCTTCCGCGTCGACGACGCCCACCTGCAAGCCCTGCTTGACGCGTTTGCCGGCCACCCGACCCCTGGGGCCCCAGCCGGTTAGGGACGCCGCAGTCCTTATGGCCCCCCCGTGCCCGGCCTAGGCTTGCGGAATTTCAACCGTAAACGTGCTGCCCTGCCCTTCCGCGCTCACAAACGTCAGCGTGCCACCGTGCCATTCCGTGATGGTTTTGCACAGCACCAGCCCCAGGCCGGTGGTGGGCTCGCCCCGCAGGCCCGGCCGCCGGGCCTTGGTGAAGCGCTCGAAGAGCACCGGCTGCAGCGCCGCGGGGATGCCGATACCCGTGTCGCGCACGTGCACCCGCACGCAGCCCTCGCCGGGCTCCACGGCCACCGTCACCTGCCCGCCGTCAGGCGTAAACTTGAAGGCGTTGCTGACCAGGTTGTTGACCACCTGCGTAAACTTGTTCACATCCAGCTGCGCGTATACCGGCTCGCCGGGCAGTGAGTAGTCAAAGCGGTAGCCCAGCACCGCTTGCCCGCGCTGCAGCTGCTCGAGCGCTTCGCGCAGCACGGCGTCCACCTCCACCCGCTCCCGCTTCAGGTCCGCGTTGGCCGAAGTCAGGAACTCCACGTCGACCAGGTCGCGAATCATCTTCAGGCTGCTGCGGCTGGTCGTTTCCAGCACGCCTAGCAGCCGGTGCAGGTGGCTGTCGGCCGGGGCGTGCACCTGCTCGTGCAGGTAGGCCGCCACTTGCTGCACCAGGGCAAAGGCCCCGCTCAGGTCGTGCGAGAGGATTTCGAGAATGGCGTTTTTGCGGGTGTTGAACGCGTCGGCGTTTTGCTGGTAGTGCTTGCGCACGCTGATGTCGCGCACCATGCCGGCCAGCAGCGTGGGCCCCGGGCCCTGTTGCTCGTAGTAGGGCGTCAGGCAAAACCACCGGTCGGGCGCATTGGGCACCAGCAGGCGCACCTCCACCTCGTCCGCGAGCCGGCCCCGCGTCCACAGCCGCCAGCAGTGCGCTAGGTACAGCCGGTCGTCGGGGTGCAGGCGCTCCAGCAGGCCGGGCAGCTCCCCGTTCACGCCGGCGCAGGTGCCGCCCAGCACCGTTTCGTACGCGTGATTTACGAACACGATGCGGCCGGCAGCCAGGTCGTACACAAAGTGCACGTGGGCGCTGGCTTCGGCCAGGTTCTGGAATAGCGCGGCGAAATCGGGCGCGGCCAAATAGAAATAGTAGGGTTTGCGCCTAAAGATAGCCGGTTTCTACGGGTCTGCTGGTGCCCCCGCTGCCCCGCAGGGCCCGCTCACGGCAGGGCAGCTCCTCAAAAAAACAGGTGCCTTTGCCTTCTGGGCTTTCCATCCACCGCTGGTTGCGCTGCCGCTGCCCCAGCTGCCGGGTGATGAACAACCGAGAGCATCCAAAAGTGTAGGGCAGTTGGGTTCAGCCACCTGTTGACTTAACTTGAAAGCCTTTCTCTATTGGTGGCCTTAGTTAAAAGTTTGGTACAAAGGGTAAACGAAAGGGATCTCACAGTAAGCTTTTTTGAGTGGTATATTGAAACACCTCGCTCAACCTCTTCAGGACTGTTGTTCACGCACTTTCCTCTTTTCACTGAATGCTTTCACACGGTCTCATCCAACGACAGATCGACGTTTTCTGTACAGCCACTCGGAACTGCGTTCCGAGTGTAGCCGGTGTTATATAAAATGCTGTCAAGCCGAGCGGTGCTGACAACCGCCAGCCAGCTTCGATGCTCTTCTATATTCTTACCCATGCTATCTACTGTGCCTACATTTACTTCTTATCGTATGCTGGCTGGTCTGCTAATAGCGGCGTTACCTGCCCTGGCCTTTCAGTGTGGCTGTGACGACTGTGTGCCGTGCGCCCCAGAGCCCGTGGGCCGCCTGCGCCTGCCAGCCCAGTCGCGGGCGTGGCTGCCCGCCAGTCCGCCCGATTCCGTGCGTTTTGTCAATTCCAACGGCTTCCGCGCCACGCTACGCCGCACTCCCCCACTATCCACCGATTCGGTGCCCTTGCCCGCCCGATTCGGCACTATTGACTTCAGTGGGCTGGAACGTGCGCAGAACACGGGTTGTGGTCCTTTCTTCTGGGCGGAGCGGCAGCGTCTGCGTTACCAGGGCCGCAACATCAACCTGACGCTTACCTACGACCTTCTCCGTGATGCGAGCGGTAACTACCCCCGCTACCGCCTCACGCCGCCCGATCGGACGCTGACTCAGGCAGTGGCCGATACGCTGCCCGATGTGGTGATGGTGCAATTAAACGGCACCTACCCGGCTACCTTCCCGGTGGTAAGCCGCCCCTACCGGACTGTATTTCAAACGATCTTCTCCGGCAGCGTACGTTACCAGGACAGCGTGCGGGTGGCAGGACAGCTGGTACGCGGCGTGTACGAATACCAGGCGTCCGCCACCACTTCCAATACCATCGAGTTGCGCTCCCTGTACTTTGTGCCGGGCCAGGGTGTCGTGGGCTTCACCTACACCAACAACGAGCAATGGGTACGCTTCTAAACCTGAGCCGGCGATGGGCACTGCTGCTGCTGGCTGGCAGCAGTGCGTTGGGCAGTTGCAACCGCTGCCGGGAAGAGACGGTGAGCCTGAGCCTGGAGGCGCCCTACAACCAGTATTTCAGTGCCCGCCCAACTCAGATGTACAACGTTACGCCGCCCGTAGTGGCCGCCCGCAGCAATAACGGCCTGACTGACAGCTTCCAGGGTGCGGCCGTGAGCGGCGGCAACTACCTCGAGCCGCTGTCTTACAACTGCACGCAGTACCTGGCCGAGAACCGCAGCCTAACCTACTCCTCGACGCTGTATGGCTTTTACTTCAAATGTAGCGTGCTGCAGTACCGCGACGGGCCACTGCTGATAGTGGATGACTACTACCGCCCTACCCTTGGCTCCTCGCGCCTGCGCTACCACTTTAGCACGGGGGAAGCGGAGCCCATCGAATACCGCGATGAGACACAATCGCTGGTAACTGGACCGCGGCCTGAAGTCAGCCAGCTGCCCACGCTGACGGTGGGCAGCCGCACCTACGCCCGCGTCTGGCGGGTGACCAATACGTACCTAGTGCAGAACGGCCCGGCCGCCGCCGCCACGGTGTTCTACCTCTCGCCCGAGCATGGCCTCGTCCGCTTTGAGCAGCGTGACGGCACCGTATGGGACCTGGCACTTTAGCTCCGGCAGCCGCCAGATACACCAGTCTTGGCCTTGGCTGAAAGGTAAATGGGTAGCCGTTCGACGACTCGAAGCCAGTGCGTACTGTTGCTCACTGACGACACTTAGGGGAGTTAAAAAGGAGCCCTTTCCTGGCCCCACCGCCGCGCACCAGCGGGCGTGAACCGAGCAACGCCTGGCGACCGGGAACCAGCCGCTCGTTTACCCTTTGTACCAAACTTTTAACCAAGGCCAAAATTATGCCCCCATACTAATACAACCCCATTTTCTGCATTTATCAAACAATTGATTTACGGCTTACTGTTCAGTTTTAGAAATATAATCGGAAATAATAAAAAAATATTTAGTCTGCTAAAACCTCCGTTTCACCGTCTGTTTATGCGCTTTGGTCTATTAATTGGATTAAAACTGTTTAAAATATTTGATATAAAAGTTAAACAAAATATCATTGCTATCCGTATCTGCCCCGCAAAAGCGGTATTGCCAAAAATTGACTTTTACAGCGTATGAACTTACCCCTACTGGATAGAATAAAGTCTTTCACCAAGTCTGCTTCTTCTCCGGGCGGAGAAGATAAAAAAGCCGCCGCTACGGTGGCAGCGGTACGGCAAGCCTTGCCGGAGTTGCTGGCAGTAGCCGTAGTGGAGCTAGCGACCAATAAGGTACTCGCTAAATATAGCAGCTCCGCCCAGCTGCAGCCTGAAAAAGCGGCCATGCACAACGCGGAAGTGGTCCGCCAAAAGCAACGCGCCCTAAAAGCCCTGGCGCTGCCTAACGAGAAAATCGAAGACATCCTGATAACGCTTCGTGAACAGCTGCACCTGCTGCGAGTCAGTCAAAACGGTAACTGGCTGCTTTACCTGATTGTGAGCCCTCAGGATACCAACCTAGCTATTGCCCGCGACGTGCTCAAAACCCACAGCCTCTAACAACACCTGTTGCTTATTTTCCTTCACTTTTTCCTCTTTTCTCTCTCATGGCTTACTCTACCAACAACGCGGCCGGTCAGGCCGTCCAAAATGTCATCAACGATTTGCCGCAGCTGCTGGCAATAGCCGTGGTGGAAACCCAGTCGGGCATGACGCTTGCCTCGCACTCCAACTCGCCCGCGCTGAATCCCGAAACGGCGGCGGCCTACAACACTGAGGTCGTAAAGCAGAAGCAGAAAGCGATGGCGGCCCTAAAGCTTACCGGCGAAACCATCGACGATATTCTCATCACCCTGACCAACCAGATCCACCTCATCAATCTGGTTGATGGCGGCAAGAAGTTTATTTATCTGGCTGTGAGTTCCCGCGATACGAACCTGGCCATTGCGCGTGACGTGCTGCGCCAGCAGTCGGAATTGCTCAAGTAAGCACTAAAGTACCTGCGGTTGGTGCCTTCATACAGGGTAAGAATGGGCCGTTTACGGGCTTCTTAACAGCGCTTCGCTGCTGCCCGAGTATTTTAAGTGCCTGCCGCATGTGCGGGTGTGCTGGCGCTGTCTGGTAGCCCGCCAAGTGTTCATCTTCAACTTTTTACCGTTTACTTATGAAGTTAAGCGCTTCTCCTTTTGATTCGGTAACGGGCGGGTTGTTACCCGTTTACCGCGACGCTTACCTGCGCGGCGACTTGTCGCGGCAGAACACCACGGCTGTGGATGCTTATCTGAAGCGCAACCGCCACTTGGCAGATGACACCCTGCGTCGGTTCTACGACATGAAGGGAGAGGGCGAACAGGTGCGGCCGGTTGGGTGGGTGCACCGTCAGCTAGAGCTGATTCGGACCGAGCCAAAACGCTTTCGGCAGCGTGCAGCTGCACTGGTTGGCAGCGCGGTGCTGATAGCCGGGGCGTCGATGGCGGCCACTAACTTGCCCACGGAAGAAAGTCTGCCTACCGAGGCCACCGGTGCTGTGACCGAAGCGCCGGTTGAAGCCAGTGTAGCCAGCCTGCGTATGGTAACGGTGCAGGGCCGTATCCTCGACGAAAACGGCCGCCCTTTGGTGGGTGCCACCGTGCTCGACAAAGCTACCGGCCGCGGAGTCGGCACCGATGCCTCCGGCGCCTACAGCCTGAAGCTACCGGCTTCGTCGGCAGGCAAACTGCAGTTCGGTTACGGCGGGTATGCCGACGAGGAAATAGCTCTCAACGGCCGCTACGTGCAGAACGTAACCTTGGTGCCGCGTGACCAGCAAGAGCAGTCCACCGGTAAATCCCGCCGCCGCTGGCTGTTTTTCTAAGCTCAGCTAAGAAGCCTGAAAAGCCTGCCAGCTCCGATAAGCCTATGACGTGGCCTCGGAGCTGGCAGGCTTTTTCGCGCGTTTTTAGGGACAGGTGTTATCAGACAGTCGGGGCATATGCTGGGTGATCAGTAAGCCTCTAGACTATCGGAGAGCATCAAAAACCGTGGGGCAGGTAGTGAAAGGGCAGCTAATGAGTACATGACGGCCCAGGCAGCTACGGCTTATCTGGTCGAGCCAGGAAACGATTGGCCGCCACTGCCCCACACTTTTTGATGCTTTCCAAAAAAGTGGTTAAATCCGTCGGAATTGGTTCAGAAAACTTGTCCAGCAGCTTGAGTACAGTATAGGGTGTCTTCGCGATGAGAAGCCTGTATTTTAAGGATAAATATCGGCAATGCCTGCGTTTCGACCCGCGACCAGAACCTGGAATTCCAACTTGATGCCCTCCACAAGGCCGGCTGTAAGACCATTTTCCAGGAAAAAGCTTTCGGGGTCACGAAGGCCCAGTCCGAACTCGACAGTATGCTGGCTGGGTCGCGTATCGGCGACACAGCCCACATTTTCCGCTCCTCCTCTACTGCGACCACAACAACCAAAAAGGCTTTTATCGCGGAGCTGCAGCACGCTACATGTTGCGCTTTCTGCTGAGAAAATAGCAGGTTTTTTAGCGAGTTCAGGGACGTGCTTTTACACTGCTGCCCAATAGGTCCCCCTGGGGCAGGTCAATGGTCCGGTAGACGCCGTTGATGCTCAGCCGGACGTGTTGCAGCGTGCGGGTGGGGTCAGCCACCCACACTTCGGGCCGCGGAGTTGTGCGCTTATAAATCAGCAGGCACGGACTGTCGGCCCCGATGCTGGTGGTGGCACTCACGCGCAATTTCTCGGGCTGGTAGAAAGCGGCCAGCACCCGGTCGTTGAAGGAAATGGCCTGCACGGCGCGGGTGTTCGCCAGCACTTGCACCGGGAAGTGGCGGGCGTCGTCGCGGGTCTGGGCCTGGTCCAGGCCGGTTTGCAGGGCATAGGCGTAATCCAAAGTCTTACTGTGGGGCAGAAAAATGGTGTAGGTTTTCCGCACATCGTCCGCGCTGGCCGGAGGAGAGGCGACATCAACGGCCGGCCAATTGCTTTTTTTGGCGCGCACCAATGTTATTGGCTGGCTGCCAGCGGCCAGAAAAAAGTAGCCGATGCTATCGTGCCAGAGCCAGCGCAGGCTGTTCGCAGTGGCCTCCGCACTCAGGAGAGGGGCCTTGTAGTAGGTTTGATTAACCGTTGTAACCACGTTTTTAGTGTCTTTGGCTGCTATTCCCGCCCCCAGGGCCACGAGCGTATTGCCCACCATGAAATAGCTTTTGCGCGCCTGGAGGCCGAGCCGGTCGTACGCCATGGTGCTTAGGCCCGCAGCGCCGTCCGAGACTTGGCCCACGAAAGCGGCCTGGTTGCTGGATTGCAGCACCTGGGCGTCGCCCGGCGCCCGGGTGGTGTCGGCAGTGGTGCCGGGCAGCATGGCCCAGTTCCAGTACGCCTCGATGTCGCGGTATTCCCGGCCCGTGCGCTGCACTAGGCTCACGCCGTCGTTCAAATAGGCCCCGAGCAGGTTTTCCCCGTTGATGGACTCGATTTTTTTCACAAAGGGGCCGTGCGTTTTCACGCTCATGAAATACTGCCCTCGGGCCAGCTGCACCAGGTAGCCGCTGCGCCAGAAATTCTGGTTGCCCTGCAGCTCGCAGGCGGCATCGGCCGGGCCGCCGAAGCCGTCGAGATAATACCGGCAGGCCTGGGCCGGGTTGAGGGCGCGCACCAGCCGCAAATTGTCGTAGAGCACCTGCCCCCGCTTGGTGGCGGCGCCGCTCCGCAGCTGGCGGCCGAGGGTCGTCATATCCATCCCGCCCCGGAACACCGTCCAGCGCAGCCCATTGGCGCAGTAGTCAAACAGCACGCGCTGCTTTTGCGGCGCAAAAGCGTAACTGGTGCCCTCCGTTACGGCCAACCAAAACAGTAGGCTATTCACGAAATGAAGGCCGTAGTTGCCGAACTGCAGCATGGCCCCGTGCTGCTGAAAAGAGTAGTCCGGCTGAATACCTTCGTCGGTGGTGACTTCAATGACCGTGGCCATGTTAGCCAGCGCCTGGGCCAGCCCGGGCGCATCGTGGTGCAGCAGCGCCACGCGGGCTTCGATGTCGTGCTGCCAGATTTTGTTCTGGCCCGTGGGATGCGCCTGGGCAATGCGCGGGCGCAGCACGTCGTCGAGAAACGCCCGCTCCGGGGCGGTGGCCTCGGCCCCCAGCATCAGCAGCAGGCTGGCGTAGGCAAAGGGCGTATTAATTTGGTTCTGCCACCAGTTCGGACAGCGGAAATCGTGGCGTATCCAATATGCCAGCCCGCGGTGCAGCGCCGCCAAGTACTGCGGGTCGCGGTTGCGGTGGTACTGCCGGCCCACCAGCAGCAGCCGGTACAGGTGCCAGGAGGGCGGCCAGGCATTGCTCAGCGTGGATTGGTAGTCGATGTCGGGCCAGGCGCCCTCCCGAGTAAGGGAAGCGTAGTAGCCCGCGCCGTCCTGCGCGTAGCTAATGTCGCCGCTCAGCTGGTAGCTCTGCTCGCTGGCGTAGGCGGTGTCGGAAAGCAACAGCCGCACGCAGCGGCTGCGCACCGTTTCCACCTCTTTCAGCTGCGCGGCCGGCTGCTGTGCCCACGTGCTGGCGATGGAACAGCAGGTAAGCAAAAGGATGAGAACGAGCGTCGCTTTCATTTTCTTCAAGGTTTTAGCCAGCAGGCGTTTGAGCTGTATGCAGAATGGCCTAGCGCAGCATATCCAGCGGCACGGCGTCCATGTCGGTGTACTCGCGGTTTTCGCCGGCCATGCCCCAGATGAAGGCGTAGGCCGCCGTGCCGCAGCCAGTGTGAATGGACCACGGCGGGGAGAGAATCGCCTGTTCGTTGCTCACCCACAGCGGGCGGGTTTCGGTGGGCTCGCCCAGCATGTGCAACACGCGCTGGCCGGCGGGCAAGTTGAAGTAGAGGTAGGCCTCCATGCGTCGGTCATGCGTGTGGCTGGGCATTGTGTTCCACACGCTGCCGGGCTTGAGCTGCGTGAGGCCCATCACCAGCTGGCAGCTCTGGACGCCTTCCTGGTAGATGTACTTGTAGATGGT
The DNA here is from genome assembly GCF_014333525.1 of Hymenobacter puniceus. Classification (GTDB taxonomy): domain Bacteria; phylum Bacteroidota; class Bacteroidia; order Cytophagales; family Hymenobacteraceae; genus Hymenobacter. The sequence goes on along the minus strand of NZ_JACSCX010000008.1, from coordinate 73,491 downwards.
GCGCGCGTTGGCCGTTTCCTGGGCGCCCATTTCCACGGGCGTGGCCTCAGCCTGCGTGCGCCGCGTAGTGGGGTGGGCGTGGTGCGCCGGCGCCGACAGCAGGTAGAACTTCGCCGGGTTGCCCGCGTCGGTGCTGGCAAAAAACACTTCCTTGCTGCCCATGCCCACGTACAGGCAGTCCTGGTTGCCCAGCTCGTACACCGTGCCATCCACCGTGATGGTGCCCGCGCCACCCACATTCAGGGCGCCCAGCTCGCGGCGCTCCAGGAAGAAGTTGGCTTTCAGCGACTCGGGGCAAGGCAGCTTGAGGGCCGTGCCCGCCGGCTGCGCGCCGCCCACAATCATGCGGTCGTAGTGCGTGTAGGTCAGCTCGATTTCGCCGGCCGTGAAGATGGTTGAAATCAGGAAATGTTCGCGGATACCGCTGGTGTTGAGGGTAGCCGTTTCGCGGGGGCCGATGGCAAAGCGCTGGGTCATGTAGGAAATTAGGAGTTATGAATTAGGAGTAATGAGTTGTTAGCTGAGTTGGGTTGTGGTGAATCAGAGCACAAAACTCATCATTCATAACTCTCAACTCATAATTCTTATCGTCCCATCCAGCCGCCGTCGACGGTGAGGATGGTGCCGTGCACGTAGTCGCTGGCCGCCGAGGCTAAGAACACGGCCGGCCCTTTGAAATCGACGGCCTCGGCCCAGCGGCCGGCCGGAATGCGGGATAGAATCGCGGCGCTGCGCTCGGCATCCTGGCGCAGGGCGGCGGTGTTATCAGTGGCCACGTAGCCGGGCGCAATGGCATTCACGTTCACGCCTTGGCCGGCCCACTCGTTGGCCAGCGCCTTCACCAGCGACCCGATGGCGCCCTTGCTGGCCGCGTAGCCCGGCACGTTGATGCCGCCCTGAAACGTGAGCAGCGAGGCCGTGAAGATGATTTTGCCCTGGCCCCGCTTCAGCATCTGGCAGCCCAAATCGCGAGCCAAACGGAAGGGCGCGTCGAGGTTGATGCCAAGCACGGCGTCCCAATCTTCGTCGGAATGCTCGGCGGCCGGCGCGCGGCGAATAATGCCGGCGTTGTTGACCAGAATATCGATAACCGGAAAGTCCTGCTGCACCTGGGCCAGAAAAGCATCCACTTCCGTGCGCTGGCTGAAATCGGCTTGGTAGCTGTAGAACCGACGACCCAGCGCCCGCACCAATTGGCCGGTTTCGCCGCCATCGGGTGCCGCAGTGGCCGATACGCCGATGATGTCGGCCCCGGCTTGGGCCAGTCCCAGCGCCATGGCTTGGCCAATACCCCGGGTGCAGCCCGTGACCAGCGCCATTTTGCCCGTTAAATCAAAAAGAGAAGTCATGGAAGCTTACTATACAAGGTGTTTGAACATGAGGCGGCAGCGAACCAGCCGGTAGCTGCAATCTGCTTTTAGAGCGTCGCGCTGCCTCTCAGGCGGATATCGCGCGAGGAGCTGCCCACCAGCACGTCGAATTTGCCGGGCTCCAGCACCCACTGCTTTTTGGCTTCGCTGTAGAACTGAAACGCTTCGGCATTCAGGGGCACGGTTACCGTTTGGGCCTGGCCGGGCCGCAGGAATATTTTTTTGAAACCCTTGAGCTCCTTTTCGGGGCGCTTCACCGAGGCTTGTTCGTCGTGCACGTACACCTGCACCACTTCAGCGCCGGCCGTCTTGCCGGTATTGGTCACCGTCAGCTTCACGGTGGCGCTTTTGGGGCCGGGCGTCACGGTCAGGTGGCTGTACTTGAAGGTGGTGTAGCTCAGGCCGTGGCCGAAGGCGAACTGGGGCACCACATTGTAGGTGTCGTAGTAGCGGTAGCCCACCCAGATGTCGTCCTTATAGGTTTGCTTTAGCGGGTTGCCGGGCGTGCTGGGGTACTCGCCCAGCTTGTGCGCCGGTGCGTCTTCCAGCTTCACCGGGAACGTGAGGGGTAGCTTGCCCGAGGGATTCACGTCGCCAAAGAGGATATGAGCCAGTGCATTACCGCCTTCCATGCCGGGGTACCAGGCCTCGACCAAGGCATTGGTCTGGCCCACCCAGGGCGAAACGTCGATGGGACCGCCGCCGAGCAGCACCACCACAGTGTTGGGGTTGGCGGCCAGTACGGCTTTCACCAGCTCATCCTGGCCGAAGGGCAGGTGCAGGTCGGGCTTGTCCACGGCTTCGGCGTCATAGGCGTTGTCGCCCCACTTGGTGTAGTCGTAGCCGTGGAAGGAGCCGCCCACGTACACCACCACATCGGCTGCTTTGGCAGCGGCCACGGCTTCGGCAATCAGGGTCGGGTCGGCCTGTTGGCCTTTGGCAATCTTGTAGCCGGCGGCGTAGGTGATGGTGGCGGTGCTGCCCAACTCGTTTTTGAGGCCCTGCAAGGGCGTGATTTCATACTTGGCCTGCAGTTGCGCGCTGCCGCCGCCGCCCGCGTTTTCGCGCGTGGCATTGGCCCCGATGACGGCCACGGTTTTCACCGTTTTCTTGAGAGGCAGCAGGCCGTTGTTCTTAAGCAGCACAATGCCTTCTTCGGCCACTTTGAGGGCGGTGGCCTGGTGCGCGGCGGTGTTGTGCGCACCCGGCTGGCGCTTTTTGCCGTCCAGCATGTTGGTGGCATACATCACCCGCAGAATGCGCCGCACCTTCTCATCGAGCAGCGGCTCCAGCCTGGAGTCTTTCTTAATGGCCACCAGGGCCGCATCGGCCAGATAGAAACGGTCGTAAATAGTTTTGCTCGCGGCCGGGGTAGCCGCACCGGCGCTAGCGGTTACGCTTTGGTCAAGGCTGTTGTTTTTCAACACCAGGTCGGTGCCCATTTCCAGGTCGGTGCCGTTGCGCAGGGCGTCCATCGTGTTATGACTGGAGCCCCAGTCGCTCATCACCAGGCCTTTGAAGCCCCACTCGCCTTTCAGAATGTCGTTTATCAAGTAGGCGTTTTCGGTGGCGTACTGGCCCCGGAACTTGTTGTAGGAGCCCATCAGCGCGTAGGCCCCGCCCTGCTGCACGGCCGCCTGGAAGCCGGGTAGGTAGATTTCCCGCAGGGCCCGCTCGCTCATGTTCACGTCGATTTTGCTGCGCTGGATTTCCTGGTTGTTGGCCGCGTAGTGCTTCACGCAGGCCGACACGCCCTGGGCCTGCACCCCGCGGATGTAGCCCACCGCCATCTGGCCCACCAGGTAGGGGTCTTCGCTGAGGTACTCGAAGTTGCGCCCGTTGAGCGGAGCCCGGATAATGTTGATGCCGGGGCCCAGGATGATGTCTTTGCCCCGGAAATTGGCCTCTTGGCCCAACACCGTGCCGTAGGCGTAGCCCAGCTCGGGGTTCCAGGTGGCGGCCAGGGTGTTGTTGGTGGGCAGGTAGGTGCCCGCGTTGTGGGGGGCCTTCACGCCCTTCCAGTCGCGACCCTGCTCGGGGCGCACGCCGTGGGGGCCGTCGGAGGTCATCAGCTCTGGGATGCCGAGCCGGGCAATGCCGCCCGAGGCAAAGGCCGAGTTGGCGTGCACCATCTTGATTTTTTCTTCCAATGTGAGCTGTTTCAGCAGCGCACTCACGGCGGCTTCGTTGGCCATGAGCGCGGCCTGCTGATTCGGCGGGGCAGCGGCGCGTTTTGGCGGAGCGGAAGGTGGAGCCAGATTGAAAGCGGTAGCGGCACAGAGAATCGTGCCGGCCACCGCTACAAAGCGTACAGAGGCAAAAAGCATAGGGGTGAATTAGAAAAGGTGTGGCGGGCAAGAGCTGCCGAAGTTGACATCGTTTTTACCGAGTTTTCGCCCAGCTTATTTCTACCGGGGACGCCAGGCGCTGGGCAAACCGGGCCAGGTAGGCATCCCACTCCTGCACGGTGCGAAACTGGCCGCTCTTCGTCCAGCCGAAGCCCGCGTAAAACACGAAGGGCCCGCTGGCCGGCCGGGTGAACACCAGGAGGTTACTCTGGTCGGGCTGCTCCACGCGGTGGTCGCGCACTTCCGTCACGGAGCGCGGGTCGAGCACCACGCCCGTACCGATTTCGGCGTCGCCAACGGGCTCCCAATAGCGAAACCAGCCGGCTTTTTGGTCGGTCTGCACCACGCCCTTCTTCTCGTGTAGGGTGATGCCTACCACGAAATTGGTCAGCGCCTGCGGGCTGCCGACGTAGTCTTCGTACCGGGTCAGGTTGCTGCCCAGGTCCAGGGAAATGCGCTTGCGCTCGGTGATGGTGCGGCCGTTGGCCTGCCAGGGCGCGTAGGTAAGCTCAAACACGGTGCGGATGGGGCCGGTGGCCAGCGTTTTGTAGCCGATAAAGTTCTTGGATACCCACAGCCGGCCCTCGTCCCAGATGCCGGTGCCGCCGCAGCCGCGGCTGTCGCCCACGTGGTAGGGGTCGTAGCCCTCGCCGCGGTCCTGGTGGTAGTAGCTCGGGTCTGTTTTGTAACCGGCGTACCATTTGTCGATGACGGGGTAGGGCACCCGCTTCAGCCAGCAGTCCATGCCGCTGGTGAGGGTGCCGTCTTTGCGGCCGGTTTCGGTGAGCTGCTGCGCCACGGGGCCGTAGGTGCGGAAAGCCACCCGCTCATTCTCCCAGGCGTAGTCGTCAATGCGCTCGGGCACGAAGCGGGAGAAGGTGGTGTAGGGGCTTTTTGGGCGCTGAGCGGCGCTGTTGGCTGCCCCCGACACGGTGAACCTGCGCGTTTCCTTGGCGGCCAGGGCAGTCTGGAATAGCAACTCATCGGCTTGGCCGTCGGCGTTGTTATCGAGCAATTGGCTTACCAGCACCGTGCCGGCCGCATCGCGCACCAGCAGATTGTCGGCGCCGTAGGCCTTGATAACCCCCGCCAACCGGGCCGCCGGCAGGCTAACCGTTTCGGTGGGCCGGGCCACCGCCAGCCGGTTGCGAACGGTGAAAGCCAGCGCGGTCGGGGGCTTGGGGGCGGGCTTGGCGCTACTGTCGCCCGCCGGGTGCAGCGCCAGCGGGAACAAGAGCAGCGCCGGCCCTATTGCTCTGTTGAAACGTGGCAAGTGATAGGCCATTACGGAAGTAGGGCTTAAACGTGAGGCGGTAAATGAAACCGACTTAGCCGCAGGAGCAGTCGTGCGTTTTCGGTCATGTATTGTGGCGGGCTGGCCGGGTAACTCTCTCATTCCCTCACCCTGAGCGGACTATTCAGTCAGAGCCGTGACGTGTGCAACTACCAGCAGAATCAGTGACTGGCTACTTGGGTCAGCGGGATTGCACTACTGCGCCTGTGGGCCCGCAGTGGAGCAGCTCCTGCCGTTGCGGCGGAAATATACACGCCGTTTTCAGCTGTTATCTTTTCCGCTTTTCGCTTTTTCCCGGCTTTGCTGCACCGGAAGCAGTGATGGTTAGGGCCGACGCGCTTTTTACTAAAACTATTGTAACAAGAGCGTGCTAAAAATGAAATAGCAGATGTTTGCAACCGCTGCTATTTCTTATCAAATACATGAATAACAATAAGTTAAGTGGTATTTTATAAAATGAACCGCGACGGTTCGAAATGAGAAAGTGGGTGAGTGGGCTTCCGCAGACATTTGTAGAGCCCGTCCGCAATTAGCCGCTCCGGTACTGGGCACCGCACCTGAGTTGCCAGCAGCAACTGTCCAGCGGCCCTTGCCAACTCCAGCAGCCCTGACGGCCCTAACTCGGCAAACAAGTCACTCCGCAAAGGCGGCTCGTCGATACCCTTCGATTTCGTCAGGGAACACATAAGAGCCCGCGCCGCCTGGCCCCCTGGTCGCCGCTTCTCACTTCCGAACCAACCCAAAACTCCCGCGCATGAAGAAACTACTATCCCTGCTTCTGCTGAGCTGGTTAGCCATCGGTGCCGGCCGGGGCCAAGCCATTTCGCCCTACTTGGCCGGACAGAATGCCTGGATGCCCACGGCCCTGGGCACGCAAGTTTTCAATGGGCAGCTCGACCGGCTGTGGCCGCTGGTGAAGCAGTCGAAGGTGAAGATGATTCGCATCGGCGGCAACGGCCCGAACGTCAACCTGGTGACCAATGCCCAGTACATTGCCCTGATTGACTCCATCCGCCGCATCGGGGCCGAGCCCATGGTGCAGGTGTCGGAGGGGCGCGGGCGGTTGACGGCGGCGCAGGCCGCGCAGGTGGTGCAGCACGTCAACATCACCATGCGGCGGAATGTGAAGTACTGGATTATCGGCAACGAGCCCGACCTGACGGCGCAGCCCAACCCCACGCCCATCCCGGGCGTGGAGGCATACATCAAAGCCTTTGCTTCGGCCATGAAAGCCGTGGACCCCAGCATTCTGACGGTGGGGCCGGAAAACGCCGGTTACAACGCCTACTACCCCGCGCTGGTGGGCGGTGCCAACGACATCACCGGCAAAGACGCCAACGGGCGCTACTACATCGACATCATCTCTTTTCACACCTACGCCTTCGGCGGCAACCAGACGCGGCCGGACGTGGTCAACGCCATCCAGGGCGTGACGAGCAAGGTGACCAACCTGGTGGGCCTGCTGGCGGCGGCCAACGCCAAGCACAACCGCACCGGCGCCAGCGCCCTGCGCTGGGCCCTCACCGAATTCAACGTCAACTTCGACAACCCGGCCGTGAACACGGTGGAGGGTGTGGGCGCGCACTCCTTCATCAACGGCCAGTTCTGGGCCGAGGTGTTTGGCGTGGGCATGAAGTACGAGGCCCTGAGCATGCAGCCCTGGTCCATCCACGAAAGCAACGGCGGCCGCGGGCTGAGCGACCTGGGCTACATCGACGGCTCGGGCGCCAATTTCAAGCCGCGCTCCTCGTACTGGCACGAGATGCTGGTGGCGGAAAACCTGCACGGCACCAACCTCAACGCCACCGACAACCAGGCGCTGGTGAAAGTGGTGAGCAGCACCGACCAGGGCACCACGGCCGTGATGGTACTCAACGAAAGCGACGCGACGGCCTACGATTTCACGGTGCAGCTGTCCACGGCGGCCGTGCCCGGCGCGGCCCCGCTCAAAATCAACGTGCCGGCCGGAATCAACGCCGCTTACAACGACAAAATCCCCGCCCAGTGCACGCTGGTGCTGCTGTTTGACGCGCAGGGCGCGCTGACCCGCAAGATTGTGTACTCGCTGCAGCACGCCCAAAATGCGCTGCCCCCCTCCTACCTGAGGCCCGGCCAGTCGGTGTCGCTGGCCGGGTTCACGGCTAACAAAACCTTCAGCTGCGTGGCCCCGGAAACCGTGACCTACACGGGCTCGGTGCTGGGCGAGGCCACTTCGCTGACCTGGAATTTTGGGGCGGGTGCCACGCCGGCCACGGCCAGCGGCCCGGGGCCTTTTGCCGTGACCTACGCCACGGCCGGCACCAAGGACGTGACCCTGACGCTGGTGAACCCGGACACGACCATCGTGGTGAGCAAGCCGGCCGTCGTGCGGGTGAGCAGCTGCGCGCGCACGCCCTTCAACGGCACCCCCGCCCAGATTCCGGGCGTGGTGCGGGCCGTGGAGTACGACTTCGGCGGGCAGGACGTGGCCTTCAATGACTCGGACCCGACCAACCGCGGCCTGCAGTTCGACGCCAACGTGCCCCGACCGAACGAAGCCGTGGACACCCAGAACGGCGACGGTGGCTACGGCAACATCGGCTTCTCGGCCAACGGCGAGTGGCTGAAGTACACCGTGAACATTCAGAACAGCGGCTTCTACAAAGTCACTTTCCGGGTCTCGACGGGCGCTACCTCGGCCGCCTCGCTGCGCCTGAGCGTGAACGACGTGGACAAAACCGGCGTGGTGGCCATTCCCGCCACGGGCAGCTTTAATACGTACCAGAATATCGTCCTCAACAACGTCTACCTGGAGGCTTCGCCCAATGTCACGCTGAAGTTTGACCTGGTGACCACCAGCTTCAACATCTCCAGAATCACGTTTGAAACCCAGCCGATGACCGGCATCGTGGTAAACCGCGTGTACAACGCCGGCCCGGCCTCCGACGGCGCCGCCGACGCGGTGGAGCTGCTGGTGGTGCAGGACCACCTCGATGCCCGCGGGCTGATTGTGAAGGACTTTGATGCCGACCTAACCACTGACAACGGCGGCAAATACCAGTTCAAAGACCAGGCCCTGTGGAAAGACCTGCGCCTGGGCACCACCATTGTGCTGCGCAAGCTGGCGGCCGGCATCCCGGGCTACGTGGAGGACCTGAGCGCCTCCGATTCGCGGCTCGACCTGGCCCTGGAAAACACCACCTACCTGACTTCGCTTTCCGGGCCGGGCCAGGTGTTCAACCTCACCGATACCGACATGGTGCTGCTGAAAACCGGCAGCGCCAGCGGCGTGGCCAACCCGGTGCACGCCTTTGTGACCGGCACGGGCAATGCCACGGCGCTGTTCGCGGCCACCACCGGCCCCAAGCTGGTTTCGACTGCGGCCAACGCGGCGGGCAGCTTCCAGTACCCGCTGAGCACGGCCCAGACCACGGCCGATTTTGACGGCGCGAAGGCAGCCGCCTCTTCGTCCACGAGCTTTAACTGGGGCAATGGCTTTGGCGCGAACAACGTGGCCTACATCAACGGGCTGCGCCTGTCCATACTGCCGCCCACGCCCGACATCGTGGTGAACCGCGTGTACAACGGCAGCAACGACGGCGTGGGCACCCGCGACGCCGTGGAGCTGCTCGTCATCAAAGACCACCTCGACATCCGGGGGCTGCTGGTGAAGGATTTCGACGCCAACATCACCACCGACAACGGCGGCAAGTACCGCTTTACCAACATTCCGTTCTGGCAGGACCTGCGCGCCGGCACCACCATCGTGCTGCACAAGGTCGCGACGGGCGTGGCCAACTACGTGCAGGACACGGATGCATCGGATTTCACGGTGGACCTGCTGCTGGAAAACGCCACCTACCTCGCCAACGAAACGACGGGCACCAACGCCTTCATCATCGCTCAGTACGACATGGTGCTGCTAAAAACGGGTGCGGCCACCGGCTTGAGCGGGGCCATTCACGCCTTCGCCACCCGCGGCGGCGGCAACGGCGCGCCCACCGCCCTCTTCCAGTCCATCACTAGCCCCAAGCTGGTGTCGCCGAACAAGGAGGCCGGCGGGGCCCCCGGCGCCTACCATTACCCCCTGAACCTTAACCAGCGCGGCGCTGATTTCAGTGGTTCCGACACCGAGATTATGCTGGGCGGCGCCCCGAACTGGGGCTACGGCATGGGCAGCGGTAACATTGCCTACATTCAGTCGTTGCGCGACGCCGTGCTGCCGCCGGCCACGGCCCTAGCCGCTACCGTAACCGGCAACAGCATTGCTCTGAGCTGGACCGACAACTCCGCGACCGAAACTAACTTCGAGGTGTTCCGCTCGCTCGATGGGACGGCTTACACGCTGCTGGCCACCGTGGCCGCCAACGCCACCACCTACACCGACGCCTGCCTGGGCTACGCCACGCAGTACTACTACCAGGTGCGCGCCAAGGAAGGCCCGTTGACCTCCCGCTTCACGGCGCCCGCCCCGGGCCTGACGGCGGAGCGGCCAGTGGTGACGCTACCCACGCTCACGGCCGAATGCTCGGTGACCGCCACTACCCCCACGGCGCCCGACTACTGCGGCGGCACCGTAACAGCCACCACCACCGACCCGACCACCTATGCGGCGCAGGGCAGCTACACCATCAGCTGGCACTTTGTCTACGGCGACGGCGGCGTGGTGACCGTGCCCCAGCCAGTGCTGGTGAGCGACCAAACCGCGCCCGTGGTGCTCACCAGGAACATCAGCGTAACGCTGGTGAGCGGCAGCGCCGCGGTGACGCCCGCAAGCATTGATAATGGCTCGACGGATGCCTGCGGCGTGCAGACGCTGACCCTGGACAAAACCAGCTTCGACTGCTCGAACCTTGGCGCTAACCTAGTGACCCTGACGGTGACGGACGCGAACGGCAACACCGCCACGGGCACGGCCACGGTGACAGTAATCAGCACGACGCCGGCCCCCGCCATTGCCGTGAGCCGCACCGACAATACCTACACGGGCTTGCCGGCCAGCACCATTGCCCTGGGCTACGGGGCGCAAAGCCTGGTGCTCACGGCCTCGAACGGCACCTCGGCCGCCGCGGCCACGACCTATACTTGGTCGCCCGCCGCGGGCCTGAGCAGCAGCACTGCGGCGGCGCCGGTGTTCACGCCGACGGCGGCCGGCACCTTCACCTTCACGGTGCTGGCCACCAACGAGTTTGGCTGCGTGGCCAGCGCCACCGTAACCCTCACGGTGGTGGACGTGCGCTGCGGCAACAAGAACGACAAGGTGCTGGTGTGCCACAACGGCAACGAGCTGTGCATCTCCACTAATGCCGTGGCAACGCACCTGGCCGAGCACGGCGACCAGCTCGGGGCTTGCGGCACGGTGGCCGCCAGAGGTGCTGCGGCCCCCGCTTTGGGTTCCGGGCAGTCGGCCCGGCAAGCCACGGTGCTCGAAGCCTTCCCCAACCCCTTTGCCACGCGCGCCGAAATCCGCTTCCGGCCAGCTGCTACGGCGGCCACGCAGGTGCAGGTGTACAGCGCCATGGGCCAGCTGGTGCGCACGCTCTACGACGCCGTGGCCGAAACCGGCCGCGACTACACGGTCACGTTCGATGGCCGCGACCTGCCCGCCGGCATCTACACCTGCCGCCTAGTGAGCAACGGCACGGTGGAAACTAGGCGCTTGGTGCTGCTCAAGTAACTTGTTTTCCGCACTCCGCTGCCTACCTAGAGAAGGCTGGTGCTCCCGACAACCTTCTTTTTCTTCTAAGCAACCACTGTTTTTTTCTTCCACTAACCCAATTCCCACATGAAAAAAACAAGCGTCTACTCCCCACGCATTGTGCCCGGCCCGGCGACTGGTCACGCTTCCGAATTCCGCACCTCGGGCCTGGCTGCGGGCGTGTACACCCTGCGCTTACATGCCGATAATCAGGTGCTGACCAAGCGCGTGGTTATCGAATAGGTACCCGTGAGCATCGCCCGGCCGGCGGCAGCTGGCCGGGCCTTACCGGGCGGGCTCCTCTCCTCGTTTTTAGCTTCCTCAACGGGCTTCGCCATCGAAGCGTTGGCATTCCTCTCCCATTCTAATTGTAACCCAAAATCAACTCGTTATGAACCGTATTAAATTCACCCAAAGCGGGGCTGTATGCCTGCTGTTTGCAACCACCCTCCTGGTCTCATGCAAAAAAGACAATCCAATTCAAACGACCACTAACGGGAATTATCAGGCCGACCCCGCACCGGCCAATGCTATTTTTAGCAATATTCCTCTGAAAGAGTTTACTGCTTCTACAAACAATGAATATACCGCTGCGGAGTATGCTGCCGATTTTGGAGATAATTCCAAAACCAGCAATTGGCGTGGAGGCAAACAATGGATTATAGATAATTCCCTTCGCGTGCATTTGGATGACGGCTATTCGTATACTAATGGGTTAGTCGCGTCAAACAATGTATCAGATGGCACGGACTATGACATGAGTTATAGCTTTAAGTTTGACCCCGCCTTTACCTTTGCTGAAGGTGGAAAACTGGGTTGGGGATTTGAGATTGGTGATGGAGCCAGTGCCTGCAATGTTCCAACGGCAGGACACGGAGCTAGTGTGAGATTAATGTGGAAAAGAACATCCACTACAACTCATGCAATAAAGCCATACGTATATTATTACGATATGCCTAATACCACTGCATATCATTGTGGTGATAATCCACAAAATAAACAATTTGACGGATTAGAAAAAGGGGCATGGTACAATGTTTATATACATGTTAAAAGTAATACCTACGGCAATAAAAATGGCTATTTAAAAGTACTTATCAAAAAGAGTACGACCACCAATTGGACCGAGTTAGTAAATATTTCTGATATTCGCTGGACCAATGACCATAATTATCGTAAAATAACTAGAATATCGTTTGATACATTCAGGGGCGGAGGTGATAGTAATTGGTCTGGCCCGGCTGGGGATATTTTTTATGATGATGTAAAAGTAAATCAGCTCGCTCCATAATTTCGGCGGTGGTCTAGATGGAGATGGTGCGTTGATTGTGCTGATCGATGCACATTTTGATTCGCGCCGTGCCCATTGACAGGGAATTGCTACAGGCGCAGGATTTGCGCACTAACACGCCGCACTGCTGACGCCGAGAGCAATTTAGCGCTCCCACGATGTTGGTTTGGCCTTAGCCCTTGGGGCAGGGCCAATGCGCGCCGGGTGGCAACGCCTAGGCGTAGGCCGGAAACAGGTCCGTAACATACCAGCCATGACGGCGGCAGCGCTTGGGCAGGGCGGCCCGGAAGCGGCGGGCCGTAACTGCATCGCGCCGGCCCGCCGCTTCCGGGCCACGACGCGTCGGCTGGCGCGTTCGACGGCCAACCACAGCCAGAATTTGTGCCGTTTGTGGCCCACAAACGTCCACATTTCATCCAGCTCAAGGGCATCTCAGCGCTTTAGCTGCGATTTTTTTGGTCGCAGGCGCTACAGTGCCGGGCAGGACCACAGGTGTGGCCGTTGCGATGAATTTGCTCGCTGCCACATTTGGCTCGCAAATGCTGAGTCGTTGCCATCAACCTTCCACGAAACCCATCCTGATTTAGACCACCGCCTATTTTCAAACGATATGATTCAAATCAAGACATTAATCGCTTAATAAAGGCAGCACATGAACATCGGCAAAGCATGAAAAACCTATTAAAAATGCTGAGAGGAGCGCGCAACGCTTCTTTGCATCTGTGTGCTGGTAGAAACCCGGCAATAGCCATTGCAGCGTTGATGGCTACGTGCTGTGTTGGTTCGTGCAAGGTCAATGATTCACAAACGGCAGCAACGAAACCGGTTGTGCCAGACTGGGCATTGCCCGGCTCAGCAACCCATAAGCAGGTCCCGCCGCCAGCGGATTTTCACCGAGCCACCAAAACGTCAAGCAAGCGTATTGGCATTTTTGATGGCCAGAGCGATGTGGGAGCATCACTGGTGCCCGGAACATCAAGTTTCGAACCGACTACGAAAGAATACACCATCAATTCCGCCGGTTATAATATTTGGTATACCAGAGATGAATTCCGCTTCCTGTGGAAGAAAATGTCTGGTGATATATCCCTGGCGGCCGATGTCAAGTTTCCAAATGAGACAGGCTTTTTTGACAGAAAAGCGGTGGTGATTATCCGGCAAAGCCTTGACGATGATTCCGAAGAAGCCATGGTAGCCCGTCACGGCGCGGGCCTGATGCACTTAGCCTGGCGGCCCGAAAAGAACAAGATGGTTCTGCAAATGAAGGTTCCGGAAAAAAGCGCCATGCGCATCGGCATAGAAAAGCGGGGCGAAAGCTATGCAATGTTCATCAGTCTAAATGGAGAACCCATGCACCAGCTGGGCGACCCGATTAAACTCGCCTTCAAAGAGCCTTTTTACGTTGGCATTGGCTTCTGCTCACACATTCCGGATAAAGTAGACACCGCCATCCTCTCCAAAGTAGTGTTGGAAAACGCTGCGGGAAAACTGCAATAACTGGCAGATTGCCAATAATTACCCTTGCCCACCCAAGCCAAATCTAATCATAATGCGCTTTCTTTTAATTGGTTACTTATCCGCTGTTCTCTTTTTCACGCAAGCCTGTACTACGGCTAAAAATGCAAGCGGAAGCGTAACTGCTTCACGCACGAAAAAGGCAATGCTCAGTGCGTTGGCGTGGCAGGAGGCCCATCCAATCGTCGAAAAGTCGACCAAGGACTGGACCAACGGCGCCTACTACACTGGAGTCGCTAAAGCTCACGAGGCCACCGGCGACGCTGCGTTTTTAAAGGCGCTGCAGGGAATGGCGAAGAAGAACGAGTGGCAAACGTATATCCGCATAAATAGCGCAGACGATGTAGCCATCAGTTACGCTTACCTGTATCTGGCAGCCATCGGCGACAAAGACGCGAACTTGGTACCAACCGAAGACTTCATCAAAAAGCATTTGGCTTATCAGCAGGAACAACCGCGCAATAAGCCGCTATGGTGGTGGTGCGACGCGCTTTTTATGGCTCCGCCGGTTTTCACGGTACTTGCTGAAAGGAACAATAATCCCGTTCTGCTGGACGACATGTACAAGCATTACAAGGAAACCTACGACTTGCTCTATGATAAGGAAGAACATCTTTTTGCCAGAGACGACCGGTTTTTATGGACGGGCGCAAGCACTGATAAGAAAGAAAAGAACGGCAAAAAGATATTTTGGTCCCGAGGAAATGGCTGGGTTTTGGGCGGCCTGGCCTTAATCCTGCAAGACCTGCCGAAAGACTACGCTCAGCGCCCTTTTTTCGAACAGCTTTTTAAAGAGATGGCTGTCAAAGTAAAAGGCCTGCAGCAACCTGACGGCATGTGGACTACCAGCCTACTCTCCCCCGAATCATACGACCACACGGAAACCAGCGGCAGTGGCTTCTTCACGTATGGCATTGCCTGGGGAATCAACAATGGCTTGCTGAATCCTTCCGATTTCAAGCCTGTGGTAGCGAAAGCCTGGCCCGCATTGCTGAAAATGCAGAAACCTGACGGCATGGTTGGCTATGTCCAAAACATAGGCTTCGACCCTCGCCCGGCGACTGCGGAAAGCTGGCAAAACTATGGCACGGGTGCATTTCTGCTTGCCGGCAGCGAAGTGCTAAAAATGAAGTAAGCTCCTAAGCCATCAGAATTCATGAACAAGAATTACATCCTCCTGGCCGTCTTCCTATTTGCTGCTTGCCCGGTATTCTCCCAGGAGTGGAGAAGCAGCTTATATCCTCAAAACTGGAAGCCTGGAATGCAGGATAGCGAAGGCAGATTCCTGCACGATTTTTCCTATGCCGGATACCATCGTGGGGAGCAGGCGATTCCCGATATACAGAAGAACATAGTAGACGTCACGAAAGCCCCCCATGCAGCAGATAATACCGGGAAAGAGGATGCAACAGCCTCTATTCAAAAAGCATTGAACGATGTAGGCCAACGTGGCGGCGGCGTGGTGTATTTGCCAGCAGGAAAATACAGGATTGATGTTTCCGCTACCAAGGCCAATTCGCTAAGAATAAGTTACAGCAACGTGGTGCTCAGGGGCGCAGGCACGGGCAAAACCTTCCTATTCAACGACAATTCCAACGTCAGAAATACCTCCATCATAGAAGCTAAACCGTCCGCTGGTGGAAATTGGCTTAGCCCCGACAGCAAAGCCGTTAGCATAACGGAAGACTTGCTGCTTCCTACTCAAACTATCCCGGTTTCATCTGTCCAGGATTTTAAGGTGGGCGATTGGATAGTGTTGAGAACCGATGTTACCAAGGGGTTTATCACAGAGCATGACATGGATAGTCTGTGGGAAACCTCGCTTGTCGGAACCATATTTTACCGATACATCATTGCGGTAGATAAAAAAGCAAACACCCTATTGGTTGATGCGCCTACCAGGTATTTTCTTAAAAAAAGGGACAATGCGAGAGTTTATAAAGTAAAACCTGCCTTAAGCGAAGTTGGAATTGAAAATTTTTCGATTGCAAACAGGCAATCGATATTACCAGGTTTGGGGATGTTGGATTTTAATGTTAGTGGCACAGCTGCCTACGAAGTACACAGCTCTAATCTAATCATGATAAACGGTGCTATTAATTGCTGGATTAGGAATGTAAGCACTTACAAGCCAGAAGAGAATGAAGGCGATATTCACTTGGTTTCCAGTGGAATTCTATTGCAGAATTCTAGATTTGTAACGGTTAATGCTTGCTCTTTTCAGAAAACCCAATACTTTGGAGAGGGCGGAAATGGTTATATGTACATTTTGGCCTCTAATGACTGCCTTATTAAAGATTCTTTTGCAGCCTATGCCCGCCACAATTACGATTTTAAATCTATGAGAAGCAATGGCAATGTCATTCTGCGATGCAGGGGAGAGAATTCAACGCTTGCCAGTGATTTTCACATGCACCTGAGCATGTCTAATCTATTTGATAACACTACGCTAAACAAAGATTTTTTAGAAGCCAAATTCAGGCCTTGGGGTACACTGCCGGATATGCATGGCTACCCAACCACCCAAAGTGTTTATTGGAATACGATAGGTGAAGCCTATCCAGCAAAATCTCCTTATGTAATCAATTCAGAGCAGTTTGGGTGGGGATACATCATTGGGACCAGCGGTCCAGCCAGTGATGTTAAAACCTCGCCAACTGCTGGTAAGATAAAACAGTATGAATACGATTCGTCCCCTGAAGATTTTAAGGAAGGCATAGGGAAAGGAGAATATTTGCTACCAAAATCCCTTTATTTAGACCAACTAGAAAGAAGACTAAAGTCACGTAAATGAAGTAGTTAGGATTTCGATAGAGGTGTCGATGATTTTTACCTTTCACCGACGTTGTCAGTTACGCCATCACCGGCCGCTCCACGGCCAACTTCACCTGCCTGTTTTGGTGCAACGTCACTGGCACGCTTATCGACCGGCTGACTTACACCCAAAGCAAATCCGAGCCACACTTCCGCACTACCCAGGCCAGCAGTTCCGGCACGCCAAGCCCTAGTGAAAGCAAGAGTGAGCTTCCCAATCTCAGGCCGGTGTTCTGAACCACGGTCTTGATGCCAGAGCAATCGACGCAGCCTTGACCAGCAGAAACAACCTGCTCTGCCTGCGGCGAGCCCTAAACCGCAGCGGCCAACTGGGACTGCCAGGACTGACCAAACGCATCCGTACCCCCACCGCAACCACGCCCACTGGGCAGGTGCGCCGGAAGGGTGTCAGGGAGTAGACTAATGTTATTTCAAGTACCTGAAAGACCCCGAAGCAGTGTTGCTTCGGGCCTTTCTGTGTGGTGCATTTCTGCCGATTTCGGGGTATCTCGTTGCAGCGTCGCGCCGCTTTCTGCTAACTCCACTTTACACCTGGATAGTGAATACGCTTTGCGACGGGTAAGCGTAACCACTAGAAGTATTGCGACAGATGCGTGCTAAAAATGAAAATCAGCCTCTCAAGATTACAAATTATCAATAATCATAACATTGTTATTCAGTGAATTAACAAATAATATCAATGTGAACAATCCCTGTCAAAAATGAGAAAGAGAATGGCCGTTTCGACATAGACCTTTGGCACGCTAACTCCTTATCAGGCACGCTATGAAAACGGCAAAGGCAAGCTTCTGCAAGAGCTGCTTTTGCCGTTTGAAGCAGTCTGGGGAACCTTGGTTTTTGTGATCGAGCTAGTGGCGCTTCCTGTAGTCTTTTTTTGCAATCCCACCCATTCTCATTTCTCTATGATTCATTTTTTACCGTCTGCTCGCTTGCACGGGGCGGCTGCTGCGCTGTTGCTGGTGCCCGTGTCGGGCGTAGCGTTGGCAGCTAGTCCGGCCCCGGCCGCCAGCCTAACCTCGGCCACCGTGCAGGCCGACATCACCGTGAAAGGCCGCGTCGTGGATGACAAAGGCAGTGCCCTTCCCGGCGTGACCGTAGTAGTGAAGGGCACCACCATCGGGACCTCCACCAGCCCCGACGGTACGTTTGCGCTGAGTATCCCGGCCACGGTGGCCAACCCGATGTTGAGCATTAGTTACATCGGTTTTGCGGCGCAGGAAGTGGCTGTGGATGGCCGCACCGACATCAGCGTGACGCTGCGTGAGGATGCGCAGAGGCTCAACGAAGTGGTGGTGATTGCCTACGGCGAACAGTCGCAGAAAACGTTGACTTCGGCCGTGACGCAGATTGACGGCGAGGCCATTGGCCGGCAAACCGTGGCTACCCCGGGCGAAGCCTTGGCGGCGCTGGCGCCGGGCGTGGCCGTGCAGTCGGACCAGGGCGGGGCGCCGGGCGCGCCGCCAACCATTGTTATCCGGGGCGGCACCTCGCTGGGCACTTCCTCCGACCCGCTGTACGTGGTGGACGGCTACCCATTACAGGATGCGGCGCAGTTCAACCTCATCAATCCCAACGACATCGAGGCCATTTCGGTGCTGAAGGATGCGGCTTCTACGGCCATCTACGGCTCGCGGGCGGCCAACGGCGTAGTGATTGTGACCACCAAGCGCGGCAAATCGGGCCAGACGCGGTTCACCCTGTCGAGCTACACGGGCATTCAGCGCATCGCCAAAAAGCTGGACGTGCTGGGCCGCGACGAATACATCGACTGGCAAAAAGACCGGGTGCGGCAGCAAAACTTCAACCCCGTCACGGGCGGGTTTGGCACGGGGGCGAACCCGCTGCCGCCCGTGTTCCTGAACGACCCCGGCAGTCTGCCCGATACCGACTGGCAGGACGAGATTTACCGCGATGCCGTGATTCGCAGCGTGCAGCTGTCGGCCTCGGGCGGCACGGAAAAAGCTCGATTCAATGTTTCCGGGGCGTATTTTAAGCAGGATGGTGTCCTGCTGGGCTCGTCCTTCGACCGATTTAACCTGCGCTTCAACCTGGACGCCAACCTCACCTCTAAGCTGAAAATCGGGGTGTCGGTGGCGCCGTCGTTGGGCATTCAGGACCGGCAGGCGGCCAACGGGGCCTACAACCAATCGGGCGGGCCGGCCAACAATGGCACCCGGGCCGTGCCCAATGCCACGTCGCTGGCCCTGCTGCAGTCGCCCGCGCTGCCCGTGTTCATCGCCAACGGCGACTATGGCACGCCGGTCAACCAGGTCATCGGCGCTAACAACACCGCGTTCTACACGGCCAACGTCTTCAACCCCCGCCAAACGGTGGACCTGAACCAGAACACTTTCACCAGCTACCGGGTGTTTGCCAACACATTCCTGGAATATTCGCCGCTGCCAGGGCTGCGGCTGAAAACGGCTGGCGGCGGCACGCTCACCACCGACAACCAATCGGCCTACATTCCGGCCACCCTGGCCTCGGAAGCGGCCCGCGGCGCCAACCTTTCCACTCCGGTGCTGGCCTCGGTGTTTGCCCGCGAAAGCTCGAACCAGGCGGTTGACTTTCTGTGGGAAAACACGGCCACCTACACCAAGCAGGTGGGCGACCACAATTTTGGGCTGCTGGGGCTGTTTTCGTTGCAGAAATTTCAGGCCCGCAACACGGCCACCACGGCCCGGCCGGGCACTATTTCCACCGACCTGCTCGAAAACCCGCTGGCCTCGCCTGACCGCATTGGCGAACTGAGCTACGACCAAAACGCCTTTCTGAGCTACGGCGGACGCTTGACCTACGATTTCCGCAAGAAGTATCTGCTGTCGGCGGCGCTGCGCACCGATGCCTCGTCGCGCTTTGGGCCGAACAACCGCTACGCCGTGTTCCCGTCGGCTTCGCTAGGCTGGCGGGTGAGTGAGGAAGACTTCTGGCAGGGCATCAAGCCGGTAATGAACGAGCTGAAGTTCCGCGCCAGCATCGGCCAGACCGGCAATGCCAACATCGGCTCCTTTAATTACTTAAACAGCGAGGGCAACAGCAACTACAGCTTCGGCGGGGCGCGGGTGTACGGCTACAGCCAGCGCGGCCTGGGCAACCCCGACCTGACCTGGGAGAAAAACCAGCAGACCGATTTGGGCATCGACGCCGGATTTTTTGGCGACAAAATCACCCTGGTGCTGGACTATTACAACCGCGAAACCACCGGCATGCTGCTGAACCAGAGCCTGCCCGGCGCGTTCGGCTTTGCCACTTCCTACCGCACCAACATCGGCGGGCTGCGCAACCGCGGCCTGGAGCTGGCCCTGGGCACCACGGTCAACCTGGGGCCGGTGCGCTGGAACGTGAACGGCAACATCTCGGGCAACCGCACCAAGGTGCTCGATTTGGGTGGGGTGACCTCGCTGCCGGCCCAGGCGTCGGTGTTTGGCTGGAACAACTCGTACCAGCTGATAGTGGGTGAGCCGCTGGGCGACATGTACGGCTTCGAAGTGCAAGGCGTGTTTAAGAACCAGGCCGACCTCGACACCAACGCCCAGACGGGCAACAAGAGCGACCGCATCGGCAACTGGATTATCAAGGACCAGAACGGCGACGGCAAGATTGACGAGGGCGACCGGACCAAAATCGGCCAGGGCGTGCCCGATTTCCTGTACGGTTTGAATCAAACCTTCACCTACAAGGCGTTTGATTTGAGCCTGAGCCTGCAGGGCGTGCAGGGCCGCGACGTGATTATGGGCAACATCCGCCAGTTTTATACGCTGGCCGCCAACGGCACCAACATTACCCGCGACTTCTACAAAAACACCTGGAGCCCCGACGCTCCCGACGTGGAAACGACCTGGCCCCGCATCTCGGCCGGCGGCTTCAACCCCGGCAACCAGCTGACGGACCGGCAGGTGTACGACGGCTCGTTTCTACGGGTGCGCAACCTGACCTTCGGCTACACCCTGCCGGCCCCGCTGCTCAAACGCGTGAAGCTGCAGACCCTGCGCCTGTACCTGACCGGCCAGAACCTGTTCACCTTCACCCGCTACCCCGGCTACGACCCCGAAACAAGCATCAACGGCGGCTCGCTCATCACGCCCGGCCTCGACCAAAGCAGCTACCCCGGTATCCGGGTGTTCACGGGTGGCCTCACGGTTGGTTTTTAATCTGTTGACTTTTGAATATCATGAAACCAACTACGCTCATCCTCCGTGCTTTGCTGTTGTCCGGCCTCACGGTGAGCAGCTACGGCTGCAAAGATTTTGTGGAGCTCACGCCCCAGGATATTATTCCCGTGAGCGGCTTTTATAAGACCGAGGCCGACATTCAGGGCGCGCTCACGGGTACTTACGGCTCGATGCGGGCCGTGTACAACGGCTACTTCCAGTTCACCGAGCTGCCCTCCGACAACACCCGCACCATCAACTCCAGCGAGGTGGGCTTTGGGCAGTTCGACAAGCTGAACTGGCTGGTGAACAACGGCAACATCGCCGGGGCCTGGAACCAGCACTACACCGTCATCGCCGGGGCCAACGTGACGCTGTTCCATGCCGACAAGGTGCCGTATGCCAACCCCGCCACCCGCCCCCAAATTGAGGGCCAGGCCAAGTTTCTGCGCGCTTTGATGTACTTCAATATGGTGCGCTTCTTCGGCGACGTACCGCTGGTGCTCACCGAAATCAAGAGCCAGGCCGAAGCGTTGGCCCTGGTGCGCACGCCCGCCGCCGAGGTGTACGCCCAAATTGAAAAGGATTTGACTGAGGCGGAAGCCGCCCTCCCCGCTTCCTACCCCCCCGCCAACGTGGGCCGCGCCACCAGCGGCGCCGCTAAGGCCCTGCTGGGCAAGGTGTATTTGCAGCAGAAAAAATGGGCTTTAGCCGAAGCTAAGCTCGCCGAAGTGGTGGCCCTCACGCAGTACCAGCTGCTGCCCGACGTGAACAACGTGTTTGGCGTGGGCAAGGATAATAATGCCGAAATCGTCTTCGCCTGCCAGTACTTCAGCTCCGGCAACGGCGAGGGCAACAACTTTGCCTACAACTTCGCCCCAGTGAATGCCAACGTGACCACCGTGGCCGGTGCCAGCACCAACCTCGGTACCAAGGACCTCAACGACGCCTTCGAGGCCGGCGACCAGCGCAAAGCCGCTTTCCTCATCGCCTTCGGCACCGGCAACGCCACCGACTACTACGCCAAGAAGTTCGTGTACAACGTGCTGGCCCCGAACGAGGGCGACAACGACTGGCCCATCATCCGCTTCGCCGACGTGCTGCTGATGTACGCCGAGGCGCTGAACAACAACGGCAAAACCGCCCTAGCCATCCCGCAAATCAACCGCGTGCGCACCCGCGCCGGCCTGGCCGCCAAGCCCCTGACGCTCAACACTGCCGACACGCAACTGGCCATCGAGCAGGAGCGCCGGGTGGAACTGTGTTTCGAAGGCCACCGCTGGCACGACCTTATCCGTTGGAACAAAGCCATCAGCACCATGCAGGCCTTCAAAGCCAAGTACACTACCCTCGACGCCGCCAATGCCAACCTGGCGCCGGATGCCAATAAGGTGCTGTTTCCCATTCCGCAGGTCGAAATCCTGCTCAATAGCAAGCTGGTTCAGAATCCGGGGTATTAGGACGGGACTGAATTGCAAACGAGCTAGGGAGGTTACCGTAACGGATTCGGTGGCCTCCCCAGCTCGTTTCGCAAGTGTAGGTATCCTGAAATCGACGCTTCAACCGCATGCCGAGCGCCGCCCACGTTCAGCAAGAGGCGTGGGTAAAGCCGAACTGTCGACACGCCAACCATTGCCCACTGTAGCCTCTCGCGTAGCCGAAAACGTTCACCCACCGTCAAGCGCGTCCTTCCTGCTTCCCGTTACCCGGTTTTATTGGTCGTCTTGGCAATTCGGGCGAGCCGCCGTTTGCAGTTCCCATCGGGAGAGCAGCACAATCACGGTTAGCTCCAGCCCGAAATACAGCCAGCCCAAGGCCTTTACCTTCTGGTAATGGAACAGGAGCAAAGCCACAGTCATGACACCGTACAGCAGGTTCGCCAGCGCAATGGCTTGCAAAAAAGGTCGCCAGTTGGCGGGCTTACTCCAGAAGCACCCCAGCGAATAGGACGCAAACACGGCCGCCAGCAAAGCGAGTAAATGAAGTGTCTGCACCGGCAAGCCCACGCTGCGCTCGAATACCGGCAAGATAAAGCCCAACGCGATGGCCGAGAGCAAGGCTCCCAGGCTGTCCAAGAGAAAGACTCGCCGGGGGCGCATCTGCCCCCAAACGGCGTGTGTTGCCCTCATCCGTATCGTTTAGCTGAAGGCTATGGCTGCATCCCTCGCGTGAAGGGTCACCTTTTCGATGGCCGGGCTTTTGCCTGCCCTCCACAAGAACTAACATTTTTTGCGTAATCCCGGCCTTGGTTAAAAGTTTGGTACAAAGGTTAAACAGGCAGCCGCTCTCCTGCTTAGGCCACCGGTTTACTGGACGACTTGCGGGCCAGCACTAGCTTCGTTTACAATGCCCTAGGGGCGCGGGGAAGAGCGTCCTAACTGTGACTGCTGCTTCTGCAGGGAATACTGATAGGCCACCCCGCTGAGAACGGCCCCGAGCAAGTAGACCCAGATAGTTCGGTCGTCAAACCGGGTCCCTGTCAACCCGATGCCAAAACCGCGGGAGTATGCTGCTGGCAGCGCGCCTAGGACCGCGACCGTCGTTAGGACGGCTACCAGGGCACGCGCGGCGTAGGTAGTCGCGTGTTGGGGCTTAACAAGCTTCTCACTGGTGATAATCAAGAGCGTGAAAAGCAGAATAAGCGAAATCTTCACCACGGGTCCGACCTCGTCGGCCACTTCCCAGGTGGTGCGGAAAAAGTTGACCAGCACCTGCGGGCTGTACGGTTTAAAGTGCAGGGGGCTGGCCAGGACGAGGAGCGCACTCGTCCCAAACACCAGCACTACCCAAGCGACCAACAGCGCTTTCAATTTAATCCCAATTGGTTCTGTGGGCTGTTCTTCCATGCCAGTCAAAAAAGCTTGAAACTGCGATTGATAACCATTGCGGGCTGACGTAAGAGCCATATTACGAAGTAAATATACGGATGCTGAAATACCCCGCCTCCGCGCCGAAATTCGACCAACTGGCCACAGTGTTGTTTGTCGTTTTTATCACCAGTGCTCCCCGTCTACTCTGCAGTAAGTTTCCGTGCTGAAGGCGAAATTGCTGAACGTGCCGAATAGGGCAACAAGGTGGGGCCATCCCCCTTACTAAGTGGTCCCACTTTTTGGCCTCGTTTTCACCTCCCCAACTGTCACTGATTGGTGGGGGCCAGCAAGGTGCACCTTATTGACCCCATCGCCGCGCAGTAGTGAGCGTGAAGGCCTTTTCGTAGCAGCGGGGGGATAAAATTACTCTAAGCCCCCGGCCCCGGTGGTTGGGGTACGTAGAGGGCGGTAGCCGTTGGGTTGTACTTCGACACTGCGCGGGAAGGTGTATTTACCTAATCGGTTGAGGTGTTCGAAGCGGGCCGGCGAGAGGTGGACCAGGTCTTCGTCGCGCACCTCCACACCTTCGGCGCGCAACGTTTCGATGACTTGTTGCAGGTAGACCGTGTTCCAGAGCACGACCAGGTTGGTCACTAAGTTTAATGCCCCGACTACTTCTTGCTGGGCTTCTTCCTGCTTGCGCCGAATCATTCCGTCGCCGCCGAACCAGAGAAATACGCGCAAAGCGTGCAGACGCTCACCCTTGTTGAGCTGGACGTGAATCTTACGGCGTAGCGGCCGGCTAAGTAGGTAGCGCAGGATGAAGTTCGTTTTGATGAGCCGCCCGTACTGCTGCAACACGTAGGTCAGCCCGTGCTGGCGCGGGTAGGCCTGGAGTTTGCTGATGAAGAGCGACGCCGTGACGTAGCCCAGCTTGAAGGAGCCGGCTACCCGCAGCAGGTCGTCCAGCCGCGCTTCGATGTAGCCGGGTTGGATGTGGCCGGTGAAGTGCAGGCCCGGATAGGTCAATTCCCGGCCCCGGATGCGGCATAATTTCTGGTCCCCAATGTCGCGCAGCCGGGGCGAATACTGCAAACCGAGTAAATCGAACAGGCCAAAGATGAGGTCGGTGTAGCCGTGCGTGTCGGTGGCGTGCTCGACGATGACCAACTCCGTTTCGTTGCCCAGAATCTCATCCAGAAGGGCTTGACGCGGAGAACCTGGCCAAAGTGAGAAAGGCGCTGGAAAAAGGCCTGTCCGTGGCCGAAACCGTGGAACTAACCGGCATCAGCCTCTCCAGCGTCAAACGCTACCGCAAGCACTTGCAGGCCGCGCTCCCCGAACGGAGAACCGGATAGACAGCTGGCGCGAGCGGTTCCTTCAAGACGCTTTCCACTCGTTCACTTGGGGTAGTGGGGCCCAATGCGTCGGTACTTCCAGGGTGGAAAGCACAGGAAATCGGGAGGTCGCTCCCCCCAGCAACAGGACCGATTGGCCATATACTACGTGCGCAATGCGGTGATATCGAATGGCATAGGCGCACATCACGCACGGCTCGTGCGTGGTATAGAGCCGACAATCCGAAAGGTCCGCGCGGCCCAGATGCTGCCGGGCATCCTGGAGCGCCAGCAACTCGGCGTGCGCCGTCACGCGCCGCTCGGAATGGGTGGCTTCCTGACCCTGTCCGACAATCTGCCCCTGGCACACCACCACCGCTCCCACGGCCGGATTGCCAGCGGCGGCAGCAAGCTCCGCTAACCGGTAGCAAGCTGCCATGTACTTGCCGTCTGGAATACGCATCATAAGGCGTGATGAAAACGATGAGCAAACTGACTTTTCAATAGCTCTGGCACCAGCGGCATCGACAGTAGCAACCGGATAGCTGCCAGGTCCTGTGTCACGCCATAGTAGAGGTCGGCGACCTCCTGGATGCTGAGCGCATACGCGGAACGCTGCACCAAGTGAATAGGGTCGCCGGCCTGGAGTGTTCCCTCGCGCAGCACCTGAAAGTAGATGCCACTGCGGCCGGCCGCGGCGAAGCGCGCGACCATACCCGCGTCGTTGAACCGTATTCCGAGCTTGAAGCAGGGCATTCGGGGCTGCACGGCCCGGAGTACGGCGCTGCCGATGGCGAATTCGTCGCCCAGGCAAACGTCGCGTTCCAGTAAGCCGGTCGTCGTCAGGTTTTCGCCAAACACGCCGGCCCCCGACGGCATCGCCCCGACCAGTTGCTCGGCCCAATACGAATAGTGTTCGGCGGCATAGGCGTACACGGCTTTGTCGGGGCCGCCGTGCACGCGCAGGTCGGCCTGCCCGTCGCCGGCCAGCCCTACGGGCCCCACCGCCACGGGCTCGGCAACCGGCGCTTTAAAAACGCCCGTACTTACCCAGCGCCCCTGCCAGGCTACGGTACGCGGCTGGCCCACTTGGACGGAAAGAAGCTGCTTCATCGGGAGAGGTTCGCTAACGAGAGTTCCATGTAGGTGTCGGCGCGCGCATAGGGGTACAGCGGCAACTCGATTTCCTCGAAGCCCAGCTTGCGGTACAGGGCGTAGGCGGCCGGCAGCGCCTTTTGCGTGAAGAGCTTGACCCGTTCGGCGCGGTGGGCACGCGCCATGCGCAACGCGTGCCGGGCCAGCAACTCCCCGATTCCCTGTCCGCGCACAGCCGCCGCTACGGCCATCTTGGTGAGTTCAAACGTAGTGGCATTCACCCGCCGCAGGCCGCAGGTTCCTACCGGCTCCTCGTGTAGCAGGGCCATGAAAATCAGGCCGCCCGTGTCCAGCAGCAGGCGCTGCGGGTCCGTCAGCACGGCCACGTCCTGGGGCTCCAGGGCGTAATGCTCGGTAATCCAGGCTTCGTTCAGGGCCTGAAACGCAGGTTGAAAGCGGGGCTCGTAGGCCACGATACGCACAGTATCTTCCATTGCTATTTTCGGTTAAGCAAGTACACGCCCAGCAACAGCAGCAGCAGCCCCAGACCCCGACCAGGTGTCAGGGCGCGCCCCGGCACCCCCAGCCAGTGGAAGTGGTCGACCAAGAGCGCCAGTAGCAACTGCCCCGCGACGACCCCACTGAACACGCTGGCCGCCCCTAAGCGCGGCACGGCCACGGCCGTGGCGGTCACGAAAAAAGCCCCCAGCAGTCCGCCCGCGTACAGGTGCGGCGGCACCGCCCGCAGCTGCGCCCACGGCGGCAGCGCCTGCCCCGAAGCCAGCAGCACCCCGCCCGCTGTCAGCGTGCCCACCAGAAACGAGATAAACACGGCCCCGAACGGGCTATGCACCGCCGCCCGAAGCTGGCCATTAATAGCGGCCTGGGTGGCCATGGCGGCGCCGGCCAGCAACGGCAGTAGCGGCAAGAGTGCCCGCATCATGGCTGGGGCAGGTAGCGGGCCAGAAAATTGTCGATGCGACGGTGATGTCCTCGTGGAATTCTTCCAGCACGAAGTGCCCACCGGGGTAGAAATGATACTCAATGATGGGCAGGTCCTGCGCGTAGGCCAAAGCCCCTTCCTTGGTGAAAAACTGGTCGTTTTCACCCCATACCACGAGCGTCGGCGGCTGCACCTGCCGGAACATCTGATGCCAGGCCGGGTACTGGGGTGGGTTGTTGCGGTAGTCGTACTGGAGCTGAAACTGCGCTTCCTTGTTGCCCGGCCGGTCCAGCAGCACTTGGTCCAGCGTGTAGGTATCGGGGCTGATGCGCGTGGGGTCGGAGGTGCCGTCTTCGTACTGAAACCGGGTAACAGGCAACTCAAACAGCTCCATCACCTTTTGCTTCTTCGCCGGGCTGCGGTCGGTCCAGATAGCAATAATGGGGTCGAAGATAGGCCCGATGCCCACCGGATAGGCATTGGCGTTCTGCACGATAAGACACTGCAACAGCGCCGGCCGGCGCGTGACCAGGCGCAAGCCCACCGGCGCACCGTAATCCTGCACGTAGAGCGAAAACCGGGTCAGGCCCAGCGCGTCCACGAAGCCTTCCAGCACGTCGGAGAGTCGGTCGAAGGTATAGGCAAAATCTGCCGGGGCCGGGAAGCTGCTGTGGCCAAAGCCCGGGTAGTCGGGCGCGACGACGCGGTAGCGGTCCGCGAGGCCGGCCAGCAGGTGCCGGTACATAAACGAGGAGGTCGGGAAGCCATGCAGCAACAGTACTACCGGTGCATCGGCCGGCCCGGCTTCGCGGTAAAAGATGTCGAGGCCCTCGACTTGGACGGTGCGGTAATAAACCGGATGGAGTGTGCTCATGGGAAAAAGGAATTGGAAATGAAAAGTAGACAAGTCTGTCTATTGACAGGCAAAAAAATTAGCTAAGCAGCTTGGCTACTGTCTGCTTAGCTAGTTGAATGGGCCACACGTGCTGCTGCACCTGGCTTTCGGTAATGGCTCCCTCAAACAAGAGGTACACCGTATCGCCCAAGGCCTCGGGGTCTGGGGCTGGCTGAGCCACCTCCGCCACCAAGCTCCGCAGCAGGGTGCGCAGCGCCTGTTTATGGCGCCGGGCTTCGGCCGTGATGGTGGTCTGACTGGCGGGCACTTCGGCCAGGATATTTAAAAAGCTGCACCCGCGAAAATGGTCACGAACTGAATGCTCGACCAGGAAGTCAAAGCAGGCCAGCACTCGTGGCGTCTGCGTGGCGTTTAAGTACGCGGTGAGGGCCGCGAACCACTGCTGATTTTTGGTTCGCAGGTACTCCACGCACAACTCGTCCTTCGAAGCGAAGTGCTGGTAGAGGCTACCCTTGGCAATGCGCGCTTCGGCAATAATCTGGTTGATGCCCGTCAGGCCGTAGCCCTGCTCGTAGAATAAGCGGGAGGCCGTGGCAACTAGCCGTTGGCGCACATCGAGTTGGTCAGGCATGGGCCAAAGGTACAAAGCGGAATACAATTAGACAAGTCTGTCTAATTGTGCCGTGCCATGTCTCGACAGCTTCTCGTTCTTTACCAAGTTCTGAACCGGTCGATGCCAAGCGCACACTAATCCCCTGCTAGCATTGGATAGGTATTAACGATGCTTCATTCCAGGCTTAGAGTAATTTTATCCCCCCGCTGCTACGAAAAGGCCGTGAACCAAGCAGCGCCTGATGGTCGGCTCGTTTAACCTTTGTACCAAACTTTTAACCAAGGCCAATCCCGACCCACCGGGCGCGCCCACCATCCTCAAAGCCGAGCTCAAAGCAACCGCGAGGTGGACTAACCCCACTTCTGGCGCGCGTCTCTGACGCGGCCGTTGCCCGCTGTCCGAACGGCGCGCACCGGGCGTCCGGAGACTCCCCGCCAGTGGGCAGCGCGCCGCAGACGCGCGCCAGCACCGGGCAACAGCTGCTGCGGAACAGCAATTACTTCACTTGCTACAGCAGCGCCACGAACTGGTCGTAATTCTGGTAGCGCCAGAGGGCTTCGAGCAGGTAATAGTCGGCGTACACCAGCGGCACGTCCACTTCCGAGTTGGCGGGCTTGTAGCCAGTGGCGTGCTTGAGCAGGAAGAAGTTGTTGGTGCCGGCCGTGGCCAGGTACTGCGGCGTGCAGAGGCTGCTGAGCAGGCCGGTGGCGCCCTGGTAATACTTTTTGGGGCTCTTGGCGTATTTGCTGAGCTCCAGCAGGCCTGAGGCCGCGATGGCCGCCGCCGACGCGTCGCGCGGGGCGTTGGGAATGTCGGGCGCGTTGAAATCCCAGTAGGGAATGTGGTCCGGAATGCGGTTGGTTTGCTTGAGAAAGTAGTCGGCCGCGTGCTGGGCGGCCGCCAGGTAGCGCGGGTCGCGGGTGTGGCGGTAGAGCATGGCGTAGCCATAGATGGCCCAAGCCTGCCCGCGGGCCCAGCAAGACTGGTCGGCAAAGCCCTGGTGGGTCATCGCCTGGCGCAGCTGGCCGGTAGCGGGATTGAAATCGAGGACGTGAAACGTGCTGTAGTCTTTGCGGAAACGGTTTTTCAGGTCGGTATCGGCGTGGGTTTTGGCGATGTGGGCGAAGGTGGTGTCGCCGCTGAGCTTGCTGGCCGAAAACAGCAGGTCCAGGTTCATCAGATTATCCACGATGACCGGATAGGTGAACGGCGCAAAGTCCCACGACCGGATGGCCCCCACTTTTGGGCTGAAGCGGCGCGAGAGCGTAGTCGCGCCCTGCAGCACTACTTCGCGGTACTTCGGCGTCTGCGTCTGGGCGTAGCCCTGGCCGAACGAGTTGTTCAGGATAAAGCCGAGGTCGTGGTTGTCGGTGGTGTATTTCTCGGCTTCCAGGGTTTCGGTGCGGGCGGCGGCGCGGCGGCGCCAGCTGTCCTTGCCCGTGAAGCGGGATAGCTGCCAAAGGTTGCCGGCAAAGAAGCCGCTGGTCCAGTTGCGGGAGTTGGTGAGCTGCAGCGAGCCGTCGGGCTGGGTGCTGCGCGGCTGCCGGGTGCTGTCGGGGTACTGCCGCAGCAAGGCGGCGTACTGCGCTTCGGCCAGCGCCACCACTTGGCCCACGGGGATGGTGGGGGACTTTTGGGCCGCCGCGGGGCCCGCCAGCGCGAGCAGCAGCAGCAGCGTCGGACGCGTTGCGTTCATGGCAAAGGGATTTCAGGAAAGGTTAGCAAGGGATAGCAGCACAGTGGGCCATGTGGGCTTTCGGTGCATGTTTTAGCTCGGCGGCCCCGGGGCACCATCGTCCCACCGCGATACTCCCAGGGCCGCTTCGCTACAAGGTCCAGGGGCGCCGAACGTTGTCCGGGTAGAGGGCAAAGACCTTGTCGGCGGCCAAATCGGGGTAGTGCTGGCCAGCCTTGTCGTAGAGCAGCAACGCGGTGTGGTTGCTGATGGGCACCACGTCGGTGCGCTCCATCTGCTTCTCTTTCAGTAAGTAGGGTTTCAACCAGGCCACGCCGGCGTGCAGGCTGCGGCCGTCGGGCAGGGCGTAGTTCCAGAGGTCGACGTTGACCTTCTCGGCCAGGCGGGCCAGGCGCACCCAACCCAGCATGTTCATGGTCACGTAGTTCCAGGGGCGGGTGCGGGCCAGCTCGAGGGGCTGCGCGCCGTCGGGTTGCAGCTGGGTGGCAAGGCGGGCTTTGGTTTGGGTTTCTAGCACCTTGCGGGCCAGGGCTTCGTCGCCGGTGAAGAGGGCAAAATCCACCACCTGCGCGTCGTAAAAAGTGCCGTGGTTGTTGTCGACTTTTCCTTCGGCCACGCCCAGCGGGCTCGTCAGGGCCCAGTTGGTGAACTGCCGGAACCAGTCCTGCAGCCCGCTCACCAGCTTCGTATCAATGCTTTTGCTGCTGCCCATCAGTGCTAGCGCGTCGGGGATTTCCACCAGGTTGCGGGTTTCAATCATGCCGTAGCAGCGGCCCGTATTGAGGCCCGGAATAGCCTGCGCGAAGTTCAGATTAGGGTTCATCTGCGTGGCCGGGTCCAGGAAAAACCCGCGCAGCTGCTGGGCGGCTTTGGAGGCATATTCCTCCTTGCCGGTGAAGTAGTAGGCCACGCCCAGCTTTTTCACGTCGCTGATGAGGTCCACTAGGTTGTCCTCGTCGGTGAAGGCGGCGGCCTCGGGGTTGCGCAGCCCGTCGCGGTTTATGTATGGCTTGCCGTCGGGCTTGGCCGGGTCGGGCCAGCTGTAGGGCGCTTGCGACATATAGTCGTGCTTGTCGCCGGTGGGCGGCGTCTGGCTTTTGCGCACGATGGTGTACGGGCCGTGCGCCAGCGCTTTCTGGGCGTCGGCCACGGCGGCCTGCACCTGCCTGGTTTCAGCCGGGCTGCCTTTTTGGTAGGCCGCTTTGTAAGCCGCCAACTGGGTGCCATCGAGGAGAATAAACGCTGGGCGGCCGCCTTTCTGCGCCTGGGCCGTACCCTCAACCACACCAATTAGCAGGATAATTACCCAGCACCGAACCAGAAACTTGCACATCATAATAACAGACGGTTGAAACATCATATGGAACCGAAGCCATGCAAAGTTCTGCATCGGCAGCACCGCACCCTTTCTGATTTTCAACAGCAAGTGTTCACACCGATTATTTCCTGCTATCCACTGAAAATGAATGAAATAAAAACAGAAAAGCCGAGCCTGAACAGGGCCCGGTTTCAATTTTAGCGCACGCCTGTCACAATCCTTTTAGTGCGGTACGTGGCGGGCGCGGTACTCCGAGGGCGAGAGCTGGTAGCGCGCCCGGAAGCTGCTGGAGAAATACGACGGTGTGGAAAAGCCCAACTCGTATGCCACGTCCGTGATGGAGCGCGACTCGTCGAGCAGCAGCTCGCCGGCCTTCTCCAGGCGCTGGCTTTGGATAAATTCCGTGACACCGGTGCCCAGCACGGCTTTCACTTTGCGGTATAGCTGCATGCGTGTGAGGCCCAAGTAGCGGGCCACGTCCTCCACGCCCAGGTTGGTGTCGCTCAGGTGGGTTTGCACGGTGGCGGTGAGGTCGGCCAGGAACTTCTGGTCGGGGGTGGGCGCGGCTTCGTCGAGGCGGAACTCGCGGCGGAACTGCGCCCGCTGGCGGGCGCGGTTGGCCAGCAAGGTGCGCACGCTTTCGAGCAGGAAAGTAGGGTTGAAGGGCTTGGTGAGGTAAAGGTCGGCCCCGGCCTGCACGCCTTCCACCTGCTGCTCGGCGGCCCCGCGGGCCGTGAGCAGGATGACCGGGATGTGCGAGGTGCGCCAGTCGGCCCGCAGCTGGGCCACCACTTCCAGGCCGCTCAGGCCGGGCATCATCACGTCGCACACTATCAGGTCGGGCAGGAGTTCGGTGGCGAGGCGGAAGCCGGTGTGGCCGTCGGTGGCGCTCTGCACCCGGAAATCGCCGCCCAGCTTGCGCGTCAGGAAGTCATTCACTTCCTCGTTGTCTTCAATGACGAGCACCAGCGTATCGGTTTCTGCCCGGGCAACTGCCGCGGCTTCCAAGCTTAAATCGGCCAAAATACGCTCGGGCACTTCGAGCAGCATTTCCGACGAATCGGCGGGGCTGTCGGCGCGCAGCTCCGCCGGCAGTTCCCGCGGTAGCGTCACGGTAAAGGTGCTGCCCCGGCCCGGCAAGCTGCTGAACGTGAGCTGACCCTGATGCAGGCGCACCAGCCCGTGCGCCAGCGCCAAGCCAATGCCCGAGCCTTTGGCCACCGGCCCCTGATTGCCTTGGTAAAACCACTCGAAAATGTGCGCCCGGTCCTGCTCGCTAATGCCGCGGCCCGTGTCGGCAATGCTCACCTGAATGGCCTGCCCGTTGTCGGCCAGCTGTAGGCTGATGGTTACCGTTCCCTGGTCGGGCGTAAACTTTACCGCATTGGACAGCAGATTGAAGAAGACTTTATCCAACAAATTCCCGTCGAACCACGCCGTGAGCTCCGGCGCGGCACTTAGTAAGCGCAGCTGCACGCCGCGCAGGCGGGCCGGCTTCTCAAACACTTCCACAATCTCGCGCACGAAGGCCACCAAGTCGCCCGATGTGGCCCGTACCGCCATTTTGCCCACTTCAATTTTGCGAAAATCCAGCAACTGATTCACCAGCTGCAGCAGGCGCTGGGTATTGCGGCGCACTAAGGTCAAGTCCTGGCGCTGGCCTTCGGTCAGGGTCGGGCCACTGGTGAGCAGCTCCTCCACCGGCCCCATGATGAGGGTGAGGGGCGTACGCAGCTCGTGCGAGAAATTGGTGAAGAAGCGCAACTTGGCTTCCGTGTCGGCGCGCGACTGCTCGGCCAATACCTCCAGCTGGTTGCGCTGGCCCCTGATTTCCTCGTTCTGGTGCAGCAGCTGCCGGTTGATGCGGTCATTTTCCTCATTCTGGGTGGTCAGCTCGTGGTTGATGCGGTCGTACTCCTCATTGCGGCTGCCCAGCTCGCGGTTGATTTTGTCGTTTTCGGCGTTTTGCAGGGCCAGCTCGCGGTTGATTTGCCGGTTTTTGCGGGCCGAGCGCCACGCCACCGCGCCCAGCGCCAGCGCCCCGAGCAGCGAGGCCAGCAGCCCATACAGCGCCGTATGCTGGGTGGCGTAAGTGGCGAGTAGGTGCTGTAACAGGCCCTGCTGCCGGGCAATGTCGCGCTGCTGGCTCACCATCTTGTCAGTCTGCTGGCGCATGGTCACCGCATTGGTCGAGTCGATGACCATTGTACCCAAGATATTTTCCCGCTTGAAGGGCTGATGGGTGAGGATATTTACCGCCGTCCGAATAGCATCCTCGCCGGCGGGCGGGTACAGGAGCGAGGCCGTGAGCACGCGCTGCTCCACCAAGGCCGGCTCCAGCCCATCCACCCCAATGATTCGCACCTTTCTGGTGAGGCTAAGCTTCCGTAACACCTCGGCAGCGCCACGGCCCATCTCGTCGTTGTGGGCAAAGATGAGCGACACCTCCGGATGCGCTTTCAGCGCGGCCGTAAGCAACGGCTGCAAAGCGATGCTGTTCCAGTTGCCGTTGACCTGCGCCACCAGATGCAGGCTGGGAAATGCAGCCAGTCCCTGGACAAAGCCCAAATGCCGGTTCACCGTGGTGGAGGCATTGACGCCCCCCAGAATCTCCAGCACGTTTCCTCGCTCCTTCAGCAAGCGCGCGGCGTAGCGGGCGGCAGTTTGGCCCACTTCCAGGTTGTTGCCCCCCACAAAGGCGGTGTATTGCTCCGAGGTAATGCGCCGGTCGAGCAACACCACGGGAATGCCGCGCTGGTAGGCTTCTTCCACCGCTGGGGTCACGGGGCCCGCCTCCTGGGGCGACACAATGAGCAAGTCGATGCCGCCGCGCACCAGCTCCCGGATTTGTTCCTGCTGCCGCTGACTGTTGTCGTGCGCATCCAGCATGCGCAGCTGCATTTCGGGGTGGAAGCTCAACTCCCGCTCCATGCCGGCTAGCACCGCCTGCCGCCAGGTGCCGGTGCTGCTGCACTGCGAAAAGCCGATGCGGTACGAAGGATGCGCCGCCGGCCCGCTACAGGCAGTCAACAGCAGGAAAGCAGGCGCCAGCCACGCTGAGGCGCGGAAAAACAGTTTTGTCGTCACAGGGAGATTAAAGGTTGGGCCCAGGGTGAGATGGCAGGCGCAACCTTTCAAATATACAAAGCAGAACAGCCGGCTGTACAAATCAGCCTTCCCTAATTTAGCTGCCCAGGCTTATCAACGAAGTTATTTAGAAAATTGGCACGTCATGCTCATCTGGCGTCCGCTTGTCGAAGCATCTTTATCGCAGCAGAAATCCCTGTCGATTGGATTAGTATTGCGGTAGAAATGCTTCGATAAGCGGACGCCAGATGAGCATGACTGTACTTTTTCCGTACCTATCCACGAATAGGGTACTTACCGCAACTATTCCATATACCTCCAAATTTTCAGCCTTATGCTGCCCCTGCTTGGCCTGCACCACGTCGCCATCATCTGCTCCGATTACGCCGTTTCGAAACACTTCTACACCGACATCCTGGGCCTGCAGGTGCTGGCCGAAACCCATCGGGCCGAGCGGAATTCCTACAAGCTGGACCTGGCCGTGGGGGGGCAATACCTCATTGAGTTGTTCTCTTTTCCTAGCCCGCCTCCGCGCCCCAGCTACCCGGAAGCGGCCGGTCTGCGCCACCTCGCCTTCGCCGTAACCGACTTGCCGGCCGCCATTCAGTGGCTGGCGCAAAACGCGGTGCACTGCGAGCCTATTCGAGTTGATGAATTGACGGGCCGCCGCTTTACTTTCTTTGCTGACCCCGACGGCTTACCGATGGAATTCTACGAGGTGTAGTTGCAGCATCACACCCAGCAGCGCCAGCCTGAATTTCTTCAGCAGCACGGGTAGAGCTAGAGCCCCAAAAATCGTGTTTTTTGATGCGGCGTCGCCACCGGTTGCAGCAAAGCCATCGAAGAACTGGTCGTATTCCGGATTGATGGCCATGAACTGCCCCTGCAAATGCGTGGACAGCTCGGTGATTTCCAGCCCGGCCGCGAGAGCATCAAAAAGGGTGGGGCAGTGGGGCTAAGCATCAAAAAATAGGGGTTCCGCTGGTACTGACCGAAAGCCGGGGTACTGCTGACGGAAGCCATCCCGATGGCTGCTTAACTCCATTGCCCCACCCTTTTTGATGCTCTCCTAGAAGGCTGCATGGGAAGCATTTATCGCAGGCCGCAGATTTTCAGGAACAGCCCCCCAGGATTCTTCGTGGCCTTCACCTTATCAGTCTTCAGCTGGTAGGTAAACTTGAAGAGCTGGTCCAGGTGCTTGGGGTCGCCGAGAATGGTGGCCACGAGTTGGGGCTGGGTAATACCCAGCGCATCCAGATGCTGTTTGGCTGAAAAGGCCCGGGCGTCTTCGGCCGGTTGCTCGAAGGGTATCGGCAGCTGCTGGGGTTGCTGGCGGGCGATGGTGAAGCGCACCGCGTCGTAGGCCCGCCCCTTTTTTAGCAGCTGGTAGTCAATCTTGAGGTCGGTGTGCTCGCTTACCTGGCGCACGGCGATGTCGAGCACCCGGGCCTTGAGCTGGCTGATGTTCTGAAACAGCTCCGGCTCCTTGCCCTTAGGGTCTTTCAAGTGCAGCATCTGCTTGAACTCGTCCAACGGGTAGGTGCGCGTAGTGGCCTTGTCCTTCCACTGGCTTACGAGCTGGTAGATGCGCTTGGCGTACTTGCTGCTCAGCTTCAGGGCCGAGTGCAGCTGGTAGGAGGTAAAGTTCTCCTTGAGGTTGAATAGAAAGGGTCGGATGGGATTGGCTAACTGAATCTGCAGGCAGCCCTTGCCCTTGATGTACTCCACCCGCTGAAACATCCAGAGCTGCTGGTAGGTCTGGTCGTTTTCCACCTCAAACATGCGCGAGCCCATGTCGGCCGTGGCCTCGCGCAGCTGCTGGTAGTTCCACTGCCGCCCCGTGAGGGCCTCCACGTCCTTGACGTAAATCGTGTACTCCCGGTCCGGAGCGTCATCCCGCCGTAAGCGAGAAAGCAAAAAGAAGAAGATGTCGAGTTGGCAGGCCGTATAATCGTAGCGGGCCTGGGTGATGGCGTTGTGCTGGCGCACAACGGGCGTAGGCTCCACTACAGTGACAGTAGTTACGACGGGCTCCATAGACACGGGATAAGTAGCGTGGAATGAAGCAAATGTAAGAACCCAGGCGATATTAAAACCACAGTGGTAATTGAACGTGGTTTTTCACTTATAAAACGTGATGCAGCAGCTTATAAAACGTGGTAGTTGGCTTATAAAACGTGGTAATTAAAGGTATAAAACGTGGTTTTTCGCTTATAAAAAGTGGTTTTATACCTTTATATACTATTGATTATCAGTGTGTTATGAGCTCTACAAATAGACAAGTAATTACAAATACTCACAAACTTGTTGATACCCACTCCAAAAAAAGCTTTTAGAGTGGTGGTTCGAACCCGGGCGGTGGGACAAACAAAAAACAACAAACGGGAAAGCCAAAATGAGCACGACCACAGAGATTGCACTTTATAAAGTTCTAATTACGCTTTACCCATTTAAGACCACTTTTTATAAGTATCACTAGTGCCACCAGCTTCTTAGAATAGATTGCAGCCACAGGACACTTTTTATACTCCTGCCG
The DNA here is from genome assembly GCF_014333525.1 of Hymenobacter puniceus. Classification (GTDB taxonomy): domain Bacteria; phylum Bacteroidota; class Bacteroidia; order Cytophagales; family Hymenobacteraceae; genus Hymenobacter. The sequence continues at coordinate 36,719 of NZ_JACSCX010000008.1, read as the reverse complement.
CCCTTTTTTTCGGCATTTAAACAGTGTTACTAACTTTATACTAACATTTGACTAACAACGAATTACCACGTTTTATAAGCCCCTGCTAGTGCTTCCGTGCCCAACTAGCACGTTTTATAAGCAAAACTCCGGCGAGCCAAATCCAGTAAAAAGCCCTTTTTGCCTATTCAGAGTCACTAAGCGGCTTCCAGGATGAAGTCGGCGGGAATGCCCAGGCGCTTGTAGAGGCGCTTGGCCAGGTCCAAGTTGATACGCCGGCCCTGCAGCACGTCACTCAGGCGCGAGGCGGGGATTTCAAGTAGCGCAGCCAAGTTTTTCTTGTTGAGCTTGCGCCGGTACATCTCCAGCTCCAGCCGACCCACCAGGGTCTGGGGCTCGGGCAATTCGTAGCCCTGAGCCTTTTCGTAGGCGCTGATGGCGTCGCGCAGCGCCAGCATGGGCGCCAGGTCGGCGGGTTCGTTATCCATCCAGGCCGTGAACTGGTCCAGGGCCTGCTGGTAATCGGCGGGGGTGCGAATATCCATGGGAATCAGCTTATAAAACGTGAGAGAAACAACGGGTACTCAAATGGTGTCGGCGTCAATTTTATCGTACTGCTGGTGGGTGCCGACAAAGCGGATGAACACGGTGCGGGTGGCGAAGTGCAGCCGCGCCACCAAGCGGTAGTTGTTGCCCCGGATGTTGAACACGTAGCGCCCGTCCCGGGTGTACTCGGCCGTGTTGTAGTCCCGCACCACGTCCGCGTGCCGCGCCCAGTCGCTTTCCTGCACGAAGGCGTACCAGGCACTCAGCGCTTCTCTCGCATCGGGGTGCTTTTCCCAAAATTCCCGCAGCGGCTTCTGGGAAATGATGACCATTCCCCAAAGGTACTGCTCAGAATCCTGAAATTGATAATTTCCTCCTAAAATATGTAATTACTAATTTTAGAAATCTGCTCATCAAGCATGAGTGTCCTCCCCCACTGCCCAAGCCAAGTGGTGTCTGATGGGGCAGGCTGTGAGCAGGATACCCATCGTAACTATTGGTTGTTGTAAGTTTTCCCTGAAGCCAGGAACCCGCGGCTTTAGCTTATTGGTGCTGCAGAAGCGCCGCGCTTAGTCGGTCTCTCATGACACTCACCGACGCTGGCTGTGTTCTGGCGAATTAAGCACGGCAGCCGGCTCGTTCACTTCTAAGTTTGGGCGCTCATTCAACCCACCGCTTGCCCATGACCCCACGCCCTGTTTTCTGCCTCTTTTGCCAGGTTGCCCCGCTGCTATTGTGGGTGATGCTGGCGGTAAGCACCGCTGATGGGCAGCCATTGCCCCGAGGCAAGGCGCTGGCCCGTCGCCCCCCAACAGGAGTGACTTACACGCTGCAGGGGCAACTCGCGCACCCGGTTCCCAACTACCGCGTGTACCTGACCGACGCCCGTGGCGGGCAGCTGCGGCGGCTTGACTCGGTGGCGGTGGCCGCCGACGGCTCCTTTGCCCTGCGCGGCCGCGTGCCCGAGCCGGCCGTGTACTTCCTCACGGCGCCCGGGCAAACCGAATCGTTGCCGGTGCCGCTCACCCCCGGGGCCCGCTTGCGCGTGCTGGCCGACGCGGCCCAACTCGGAGCCACGGGCCAGGTGAGCGGCACTCCGGACGCGGCCGTGCTGCAGCAGTTGCTGGAGGCGCAGCGCCAGCGCCAGCGCCAGCGCCAGCGCCAGCGTACCACCGCCGAGTTGATTCGCGTGCAGGACTGGGCCCCGGCCAAGTGGGAAGGCGCCGGGGCCACCCTGGCCCCGGCCACCCTGGCCCCGGCCACCCTGGCCCCGGCCACCCTGGCCCCGGCCACCCGGCAGCTGGTGCGGCAGCACCCGGCGTCGGCCGTGGCGCCGTACGCCCTGCAGAGCCTGGCGGGTCCGCCCGAGAACGAATCCTTCGTGGATTCGATGACCACCGCCCTGGCCCGGCGCCAGCCGGATTCCCGCTACGTGCGCGCCCTGCTGGCCCGCCGCACGGCGCTGGGGGCCACCGCCGCCGGCCAACTGGCCCCCGAAATCCGCTTAACCGACGCGACCGGGAGGCCGGTGGCCTTGTCCTCGCTGCGGGGGCGCTACGTACTGGTCGATTTCTGGGCTTCCTGGTGCCGGCCCTGTCGCGCCGAAAACCCGGACCTGGTCAAGCTCTACGAGCAATACCACCCCGCCGGCCTGGAAGTGTACGGCGTGTCCGTGGACGAGCAGCCCACTGCCTGGACCCGGGCCGTGGCCGCCGACCGTCTGCCGTGGGTTAACGTGCGCGCCCCGGGCGGGATGAACGACGCTGTGGCGCAGGCCTACGCCGCGCAGGCCATCCCGCTCACGTTGCTGCTCGACCCCGAAGGCCGCATCCTGGCACGCAACCTGCGTGGCGAGGCCCTGGCCGCGAAAGTAGCTACCTTGTTGCGTGCTGCCCGCCCCTGACCCTTTGCTGCGCCCGCTCGGGCCCCTGCCGCCCGCTGCCGCGGAGCTGGCGCCGGCTTTCCGCCTTTCGGGCCGGGGCCTGGCCGGCATGGCGGCGTTCTACGCGGTGTTCGGCGCCTTCTACGCCGCCACCATTGCCTACGCCGTGCGCGACTTCCAGCCCGGGGCCCTGCCCGGCTACCTGGGCCGGGTGCTGCTGCTCGACTACCCGCTCAAGGCCCTGTGGACCCTGCCCGTGTGGTGGCTCCTGTTTCGGGGCCCGCTGCGGCAAGTGCGGCGCCCGTGGCGGCTGCTTTCGCACGCCATGCTCGCCCCGGCCTGGGTGAGCGCCTGGGTGCTGAGCTACTACGCCGCGCTGCACGCCCTGGGCCTGGGGTCTATTGGCGGCAACGGCCGCGTCTGGGACCTGTACATCCCCGTGCTGTTCTACGGCGTCCAGTTTGGGGTGCTGCACGCGCTGGAGTTCACTGACCAGCTGCGCTGGCAAAGCGGCCGCGAGCGGACGCTGCGCGAGCAGGTGCACGCCAGCACGGTGGCGGCGCTCAAGGCTCAAATTAACCCGCACTTTCTATTTAATACGCTCAACTCCATCAGCGCCTCCGTGCCGCCGGAGCTGGAAGCCACCCGCGAGTTGGTGGCGCGGCTGGCCCACACCTTCCGCTACGTGCTGCAGGCCTCCCGCCACGAAGAGTTGCCGCTGGGCGAAGAAATCAGCTTTTTGCGCGCCTACCTGGACCTGGAGCACGCCCGTTTCGGCGAGCGGCTGCGGGTGTCGCTGGACGTGGCCCCGGAGCTGCTGGGGGTGCGCGTGCCGCCCATGCTGCTGCAGCCGCTGGTCGAAAACGCCGTCCGGCACGGGCTCAGTCCGGCCGTGGCCGGCGGCCGGGTGGCGGTGGACGTGCGCCCGGCGGGGCCGGCGGCGCTGCGCGTGAGCGTCACCGACACCGGCCTGGGCCTGCGGGGCCGCGCGCCAGCCGAGCTGCTGGCCACCGCTCCCGGCGTGGGCCTGCGCAACACCCACGCCCGCCTGCTGGCCGCGGGCAGCCGCGGGTTGGAAATCAGCGAGCACGCGCCCCACGGCGTGCGCGTATCGTTTGTGCTGCCCGTCGCGGCAGGGCTGCCCGCGCCCACTGATGCCACCCTAGCCGCCTTTCCCGCATGAGGGCCCTGCTCATCGACGACGAGGCCCCGGCCCGCACCATCGTGCGCCAGTACCTGGCCGACTTTCCGCAGGTCGCGCTCGTGGGCGAGTGCGCCGACGGGCCGGCCGCGGTCGAGGCCATCGGGCGGCTGCAGCCCGACCTGCTGTTTTTAGACATCCAGCTGCCGGGCCTGACGGGCTTTGAGGTGCTGGCCCAACTGGAACAGGTGCCCCGGGTGGTGTTCTCCACGGCCTACGACCAGTACGCCCTGGCCGCGTTCGAAGCCGGAGCCGTCGACTACCTGCTCAAACCCTACGACCGCGCCCGCTTCCGCCAGGTCATGGCCCGGGCCCTGGCCCCGCCCGCGCAGCTGCAGCACCTGCTGGAGCAGCTCACGGCCCGGCCCGCTGAATCCGTGTACCCCACGCGCCTGTTCGTGCCGCAGGGCCCGCGCCTGGTGGCCGTGGCCGTGGCCGACATCCAGTTCGTGGAGGCCGCCGGCGACTACGCCACCCTGCACACCGCCGGCGGGCAGTACCTGAGCAACCTGGGCATCTCCCAGCTGGCCCAGCGACTCGACCCGCGCCAGTTCCTGCGCATCCACCGCTCCTGCCTGGTAGCGCTGGACGCGGTACGCGAGCTGGAGCGCGACGGCTCCGGCGGGTACTACGCCACGCTGGTCGGTGGGCGCACGGTGCGCGTGAGCCGGACTTATGCCGAAGCCTTGCGCCCGTTGCTCGGTTAGCGTCACCCCGGTGCCCCTTATCGCTAAGAATAGCAGGTGCGTTTTTGAAGGTCTGCCCCAGTAACGACGATGTTACGACAGGCAATGACCTGTAGCACAGATACGTCTGCCACCCCGATTGTGGCTGGCGAGAGTCCTTGCTTACAGGCGCCAGAGATTGAAGGTGGCCAAATCCCCTTTGACTGTTTCCTGCCGGGCTACCGTGGGCCGTGCGGGGTCCACGACCCGCTGGCCGTCCACGTAAAAGCAGTATTTCAGCTCCTTGCGGTCCGTCTTCAACGACATCCGCCAACCGGTCGGGGTTTTCTGCAGGAAGCGAAGGAAGTTGTAGTTGCCCTTGATTTCCACGGCCACGGCCCGGGCGTTGACGTGCCCGGGCAACTCAATCACGGCGGTGGCTTGCTCGTTGCCCAGCAGGTTGGCCAGCAGGGCGTCGGTTTTCCAGCTGGGTTTGCCCACCGCCCGCAGCACCCGGATGGCTTCCGCGGAGTTACCCTGGCTGGCCAGCACCTCGGCTTTGGTGAACTGTACCTCCGTGACGTCGAGTTTGGGGTTGACAGCCAGCACCCGTTCCCAGAGGGGAAACACCACGCCGGCGGTGGCAAAGTCCTTTTCCACGTAAAACGCGTCGAGGAAGGCCAGGCGCAGCAAGGACTCCTGTTGGGCGGGCGAATAGGCCCCGCCTTGCAGAAAGCGTTCCACGGGGCCGGCACGGCGGTGCTTTTTCAGCACGCTCGCCAGGCGCACGCTGGCGTTGCCGGGAAACTGCGACGTCAGCAGCATACTGCGCCGGCCTTGTTGGAGCAGGGTGTGAATGTTGGTCTTCCACGGCGTAGCATACTCTTCGGCCAGGTAAAACCACATGTCCCCCGTGGCCAGGTTGTGGAGGTTGGTGTAGACGGTGGTCGTGAACTCGCGCCAGGAAGTGGCGGCGGCAATCTTGACCAGGTTGGACTGGCTGATGCCGCCATCGGCCAGGGCCTGCTGCGCCAGCGGGTAGCGCCAGCAGCCCTGTTTGCCGGGGCCGGCGTCGCACACGTTGAAGTTGGTGGTGGTCAGCGGCCGGGTGCTGCGCACGATGGTGTCCGGGGCGACGACGGCCAGGTTGCCCTGCTTGTCGGCCAGGTGAATCTGCACGTCGCCCATGTCGGGCAGGTAGTACGTGTCCCACAGGGCCAGAAACTCGGGCACGGACTTGCACCGCTCCAGCAGGTAGACCAGCATGGAACCGTGGGGAAAGGGCTTTTTGCCGCGGCTCAGCTTGTACGTCTGCGGGGGCAGGGCGTTGATGTCAAAGAATACCCCGGCTTCGTTGACGCCGCCCTGGACCCCGCTGTCGGGCGAGCCGTAGGTAAGCGTCAGATAGCCGAGCTTCCCGGAGTCCGTTGCCGGCAGGACGTTGACGTAGGTCGAGTAGGTATGAAAGAAGTCCTCGTTGTTCATCGCCCACGTCTGCCCCTGGCGGTCCGTGCCGGACACGATGGTGCAGGCGGTGCCCGAAACGTGGGAGAAAAGCAAAAGCAAACAAATCAGGGCGTTTTTCATGGCAAGCTGGCGAGCAGGTTATACTTTGGGGATAGCGAGCACCGGCTCCGTTGAGCTGCCAGCACGCCACGCGGGACAGAAGTGCGCTCGGGTTGATTTGGGCGCACCGGTTCCAGGAGTACCGGCCACCCCAGCCATTCGTTACAGGAGAGAGAAGGTATTTCAAGCAGGCCAGGAAGACCTGCGTGTTCAGTAACCGACTTTCATTGTGCTACATTCCATTCGGGTAGTCCAAGTAAACAATCAACCATTATCCCCTCCCCCACCGCCCAAAACAAAAAGCAGCCTCCGAAGAGGCTGCTTTGGCGACCGAAAGTCCCTCCCCTACTTGGTCGGCAGCTTGCCCGTTTTGCGCAAGTAGGCATCGTAATGCCGGTGGGCCGCTTCCAGGTAATTTTTAATCGTGGTGGGCGTGTCGGGTCCGGGAACTGCTAAGAGCAAGCTCATCTTAATCTCCTGTACCATAGATTTGGCAATCTGAACCGTGTGCAGCGGCACTTCGGCTTCCGGAGCGAGCGCTGCCGCCGTGGCGGGCTTGCGGCCCCGGGAAGAGGCCTTAACGGGGGCCGCAGCCGGCGCGGCAACTGGGGCAGCAGCCGGCTCAGAGGCAGCGGCGACCGGAGCGGGCGCGGGCGCTGGGGCTGGTGCCAGGGACGCGATGGGCTCCACGGCCGCCGGGGGCGAGGTGGCCGTGCGGGTGGCCTCCCCTCCCATGCCGGCGCGGGCCTGCTGGCGGGCCTCTTCGGGCACTTCGATGCGGCGGCGCGGGGTGATTTGTGGTTTCTCGAAGCCCATTACTTAGCGGAGGTTGAAGCGGTGGATACAGGTGTAGCAGCTGAGCTGCGGCGGTCAGGCAGTCCCAGGCGCTCGATGAGCTCCTCGCAGATGCGGCGGATTTCGTCGGAGGTGTCCTTGGTGCCGCCGGCGTAGCGGGCCCAGGCCGGGTTGAGCAGGCTGTAGAGCGTGGAGGCCCGGGTGTAGGCCTTGCGGTGGCCCAGGGAGGAGTTGAAGCGCGAGAGGCCCAGTCCGTCGATGTAGTCGTCCATCTCCTTTTCCTCCCGCTGCCCCGCCACGCGCTTGGTGGGCAGGCCGTAGTACTGGAAGTCAATCTGGGCATCGTCGGCGGCTTTCTTGATGGCCTCCAGAATGGTCATAAACTCGGCCGTGGAGGCGCGGTCCAGGTAATCCGATACCAGGGGCACAATCACCGCGTCGCAGGCCGTCAGGGCATTGAAAACGTCGTCGCCATCGGCCCGGCCCGGCACGTCGATGATAATCAGGTCGTAGTTGTGCTCGGGGTTGTCGATGAAGTCGAAAATCCGGTTGAGCTGCCAGGGGTAGACGTCGTAGGGGTACTGAGCGTCGGGGTTGGCCTCGCGCAGCTTGGCGAAGTTGGCGGCGTCCACCTGCTCGCGGGTCTTGACGATGCTCTGCTGGTAGTCGCAGTCCAGGACGGCGATGCGCAGGCCGTACTCGGTCGCCAGCGGGGCGGCGAGCACGAGGGCCAGAGTGGATTTGCCGGAGCCCCCCTTCTGGGTGGCAAAGCTGATAACCTTGGACATGGTCGGGGCAGGGTTGAGGTCGTGGGCGAAAGGTGCCGTTCACGCGGCCCGCGCAACGACAAGCCAAAAGTAATAGAAAAGCAGAAACGCAAAACAGCAGAACCGCTTTTTTGCTGAAAAGCAGAAATGTTGTTTAACACAAAGGCAGAATAACAAATCAGTCAATCTGTAATAAAATAGATTTACAGAACAACAGAAGAATAAGATTGCAGAATTGCAGAAGTACGGTTCTGTTGATTTTCATTTCTACGGATGTTGACGGCTAAACTTTAGTTACCGTGCCGAAGCTGCAGAACAACAGAAATGCAGAACTGCAGAATGGGGGCAGGAATTGCGGCTAGTCGGAAGCGTAACAACAGAACTGTAGAATAACAGAACACTGGGGTATGAACCCACTGGTGCAACTCCGCGACCCTAATGAAACAACAGAAAAGCAGAATTGCAGAACTGTTGATGCGAAGTGCATTTACTGCTCTATTGATAATCCTGATGGGTTTTACAGGCGAAAGGCAGCTGAGCCAGGGCAAACCGACTTGGCAGGAGTGGGGGTACAGACCAGTAGGAGGGTTTATTGAACGTCCCTGACACTAGCGTGAGTAAATCAATTAAGCCAAGCCAATAGAACGGCCAAACACTATCGGCACAGACTCCGTACTAGCTTTTAACTAACTTTTTGCTAATCGTAGAATAGTCTTAGCAAGAAGAACAACCCAATCATAGCGCTAACGCGCTAGTCTTGAGTGTTTTATAAATCAGCAGAGCTGATTTGTGGGCCATGCGGGGCTAAGTAGCTGATTTGAAGTGCTAAAACTGGCCCACCAGCCGCTGAATGGAACGAACTAACATGAGCACGGAGCTACGCAAACGGGTGACCCTGGACAACAACGCCCACCGGAAAGGGGAGGCGGCCGCGGCCGAAGTGGGGACCAGTCTGGGGGTGTACGCCAGCGCGGCCGTGGGATACTTCGCCGCCCGGGGCCTGGACCCGCGCGAAACCGAGGCCCGCGAGGGGCAGCTCATCATGCAGCAGATAAAGAAGCTCGGCGACCGGGTCTTTGGGTTTCTGCAGGAGCAGGAGCGCACCCTGCTCACGGCCATGCTGGAGGAAATGCTGCGCTCCCGCATCACGCTGGAGCGGGTGCTGCGCCTAAATGAAATCCTGGTGGGCAACCTGAATGCGCAGCTCGAAACGCTCAGCGAAGCCCAGCTGCAACTGCAGCAGCAGGCGCTCAAAGTGCTGCGCCAGCGCAACGAGGAAGCGGTGGAAAAGCAGGTAAAGGAGGCCCTGGAATCAGCCCAGAAGAACGGGCCGGGCAAGCGCAGTAAGCCGGTGGAAGCGGCGGCAGGGCAGGGGCAGTAGGGAGAAAAAGCAACCTAACCAACGCTTAAACTACTACTTGACCACCCATGTACGTCAAACTTATTAATCCCAAAACGCATGGCAAGGCCGCCTATACCAACAACGGCAGCTGCGCGCAGACCCTGCAATATCTGCAGCACGAGGCGGTGGGGGAGGGGCAGGAAGCCGCCTTTTTCAGCGCCGAATCCGACCAGGTGAACGCCGCGCAATTGCGGCAGGCCATTGACACCAACGTCAAGGGACTGCGGGCCACGGAGGCCAAGTTCTACTCCCTGGTGCTCAGTCCGAGCGAGCAGGAGCTGGCCCACATCGGCAGCGACCCGGACAAGCTCAAGGCCTACACCCGGCAGGTGATGGACCAGTACGCCCAAAACTTTCAGCTGACGGGCGGCCGCGAACTCAGCAGCCGGGACCTGGTCTGGGGCGCCATCCTGCACGAGGACCGCACCCACCGGGGCACCGACCCGGAGGTGGTAGCCGGCAGGGCCAAAGCAGGGGAGAAGCGGGCCGGCGCCCAGGCGCACGTGCACGTCATTGTCAGCGCCCGCGACGCGCAGCAGCAACTGACCCTGAACCCCGGCGGGCGCCGGCAGCGATTTGACTTGATGCGCTGGCAGACGGCCGCCGGCCGGCAGTTTGAGCGGCAGTTCGGCTACGTGGCCCAGGCCCACGAGAAGCTGCGCCCGCGCGCCAGCCGCGAGCGGGATGCGAGCTACGACGCCGGCCGGCTGACCAAGATTGCGGAGCGGGTCGAACGCATCAACCTGCTGGTGCCCCGGGAGCAGCACCTGAATACAGAGAAGGTGCAGGGCATCGCCCGGACCCGGCAGTTTGACAAGACGTTTTACCGGATGCTGAACCGGGTGGAGGAGCGGGCCCGCGACGGCTGCCCCATCGACAACGCGCTGCAGCTGCTGGCCACCGGCCGGGAGCAGGCGCCCACCCCGCAGCGCCAGGCGGCCACGGCCCTGCAAGCGGTGCAGCACCTTGTACGCCGTGCCCAGGCAAGCCAGGATGAGCACACCGAGCAGGTGGCGGAAAAGCCGGGGCGCCGCCGCGCCGAACTGGACATGGAAATGTAGGCCACCCACCCTTATCAATCTTATAGACTACCTAATGAATAGTCAAGCACCCCGGCCCGCGGCCAACACTCAAAATATCGCGCTGCTCCTGGGACTGCTCTTGCTGGGCTTACTGGCCGGGGAGTGGTACGTGTTTCAGCACCCGGCCGAGCTGGCTGCGGCCCGCGCCGCCCAAAGCCAGAAACGCAGGGAGCCGGTATTAACGCCCAAACAGCGCCTGGCCGCGCGCCTGGTAGTCATCAACCAGCAGCGGGCCGAAGCCCGGCGCCGGCGGTTGCAGCGGCAGGCCGCGCCGGTACTTGGAGAGTCGGCCGCCGGGGTAGCCACTAGCACCAGCCGCGCTGGCGACCAGGTTGTGAGTAGGGGAGGGGCCGCTGCCCTGAGCGTGGCCAACGCCGGGCAGGGGTTTAAAGGCAAGCTGCTGGTGAAAGCCGGCCGATTCTATGAAGCTGCCGGCCTGGGGCTGCGGGGGCTGCTGCTGCTGCTGGCCTTCGGACTGGTATTCGTGCAGGCGGCACCCGAGCGCAAACCCGGGCAGGCCCGGCGCAAGCCCCTGCCGCCCCAGGCTGTGCGCGTCGTGATGGCCAGCTGCGGCGGGCTGTTTCTGCTCAGCGCCTACGTGCTGCTGACCATGCCTTCCTACGCGCCCGGCTGTATCCGGGCCGGCTATCCGGTGGCGGCCACGCTGGCGCTGGCCAGCGGCTTTGTGGTGGGCATGCTGCGGGCCCTGACCAAAAGCCCGGACTTCGGGCTGAGCGTGGAGCGTAGGAAAATGGAAACCCCGGACGGGTTTAACCTGCCCACGGAAGGGGGCGGTTGGGTGAACGTACCCAACCCTTACCGGGGCGTGCTGGTGCTCGGCGGGGCCGGGGCCGGCAAGACCTACTCCATCGGGGAGCCGGTCATTGAGCAGCTGGCGGCCAAGAATTTTGCCGGGCTCATCTACGACTTCAAATTTCCGGTGCTGGCCGAAACGGCCCAGAAGGCCCTGGAGCTGGCCGGCCGCCGGCAGACCCCGCCGCGTCTATTGCCCAACGGGGAGCCCGAGCCCGCGGTGGTCTTTCACGTCATCAACTTCCGCGACCTGGAGCGCAGCGAGCGGGTCAACCCGCTACGGGCGGCGGACATGCCGGTAGTGGCGTTTGCCGAGGAGTACTCCCGGGCCATCATCAACAACTTAAACCCGGCCAGCATCCGCAAGATGGAGTTCTTCGACATCAGCGCGGTGGCTTACCTGACGGGCATCATCTGGTTTTACAAAAAGCACTTCCCGGCCTACTGCACCATTCCCCACGTGGTGGCCACGGCCGTGCACAAAGACTTCAAGCACGTGCTCTCGATGCTGGAAACCGACCCGGAGTGCGCCGGCATGGTGCGTAGCATCATCACGGCCGTTGAGCAGCGGGCCGAGAAGCAGGTGGCCGCCGTCGTGGGCACGCTGCAGGTGATTCTGAACCGGATTAACTCCCCGGAAATCGTCTGGGTGCTCACGCCGGACGAGGAAGCAGGGGAGGGGTTCTCGCTTAACCTGAACGACCCGAAAGCGCCGGCCCTGCTGTGCATTGGCAACGACCCTACGCTGAAGGAAACCTTCTCGCCGGTGGTCAGCTGCATCATTACGGTGGCCATCAAGCTCATGAACCAACAGCACAAGCACCGCAGCTACGTGTTCCTCGACGAGGCCGCCACGGTGTACGTGCCGGGGCTGGAGCTGCTGCCGGCCACGGCCCGCAGCAACAAGGTCGCCACCATTTACATGACCCAGGACCTGGCGCAGATGACCGACGCCTATGGCCCTGAAAAGATGAAGGTTATGGTCAGCAACCTCAACAACCAGTTTTTCGGCAAGGTCAACTCGCTCGACACGGCCAAGTTCATCTCCGAGCTCGTGGGCCGCGAGGACAAGCAGATGCACAGCACCAGCACCGGCAAAAGCCAGGGCGGGGGGCACGGCAGCCACAGCTCGAACCTGAGCACCAGCTATCAGGAGCGCAACCTGGTGCGGGTGCAGGACGCCATCGGCCTGCAGCAGGGCGAGTTTATCGCGCAGACCGTGGAAACACAGCAAACCTTCTTTCAGGGCGTCATCTCCCGCACCGATGCCACGCCGGAGCGGTTCCCGCTGCACCCGGTGGCCTCCTTCGGCACCGAGGAGGAAGATAGCGCCGCCACGCTGTCCGAGGTCGTGCAGGAGAACTACCGGCGGGTCAGCCAGCAGGTAAAAGAAACCCTGGCCTTGCATGTAAACACCTTAGCCGGAGGCACAAAGAATGAGGTGCATTAGCCTCAAAAACCCCTTTCAAAGACACGTTCAGGCCGTTTTTACTGTTGAGTAAGTACCCAGCACCTACACCCCAAGCCCTATGATGAAGTCTTTTTTCACGCCCGCCCCGGCCGGCCTGAACCCCGAGCAGCTCACTGCCCGCCAGGAGCGCGAGCGCCACGCCAACAACTCCATCGCCATCCTGATGAGCAACGGCCCCGCGCCCAGCCCGGAGGCCCTGGCCATCATGCAGCGGCACGTGGACGGCGAGATAAGCATCGAGGAGGCCATCGAGCTGACCGATGCCATGCTGCTGGCCCGCTACCGGCCGGGAGGCGACTCCGCTGCTTCTGAGCCTAACCCCGCGCGCTGATGGTAAGGGGCGACCGATTCAGCGACGAGAACGGGGTACGGCTCAACCGGCTGGGCATTACCGACCCCCAGCAGCTGGCCCAGGCCGAAACTGACTCCTCGCTGCTGCGCCTGCAGCGGCTCAATGTGCAGGGCGGCATCCCCGGCGGGCGCTACGACCACGCCCATCTCAAGCTGGTCCACCAGAAGCTCTTTGAAGGCGTCTACCAGTGGGCCGGTGAAACCCGGGCTGACCGGGAGTTTCAGGGGCACAAACCCACGTACGTCACCGGCTTCAAGGAAACGATGACCTACGCGCCCTACAAAGAGATTGAGGTGCGACTGAACGCCATTGGTGAGCAGCTGGGCAAGGAGAATTACCTGAAGGGGCTATCGGAAGAGAAGTTTGCTGAGCGGGCGGCCTACTATCTTGACCAGTACAACCACACCCACGCTTTTCGGGACGGCAATGGGCGCACGCTGCAGGCCACGTTTGTGCAGCTGGGTAAGGAAGCCGGCTATCAGGTCGACTTCGGCCGCATTGACCCGGCCACGCTCAACCGGGCCCGCGACCTGGCGATGGTGCGCCCGCACGCGCCCCAAGAAGCGGAGAAGAACTTGCAGGCGCTGAAAGCCATGTTTGAGCAGGTAATCAGCCCGGCGCCGGGCCTTGAAGCGGAGAAGCTCCGCGACCCGACCCAGGCTCGGCCCCTGGCGGCCTTATCCCCGCAGATGCAAGCCATGGATGCCCGGCGCGAGCTGGAGGTAACGGGCTACCGGGTGATGGACATTGTGGCCAATATGCCCGGGGTCGGTAATTATGAGAAGGGAGTAGCAGTGGGGAAGGGGGTGGAAGCAACGAATCTGAACCCAGTGGCTATTCAGACCCACCTGGGACAGTTTCAGCAGGCAGCGGAGACGATTATCAAGCATCCGGCATTGCAGGGACCCGATGCCCGGCAGGACCAGACGGATGCTAAGCGCTTTCGGGCAGCGACGGAGCAGGTCCAGGCGTTGGCGGTAAAGGAAGCAGGAGTGAAGTTGCCGACTCAACTTAAAACCCATGAGGTGGCACAAGCCATTTTTCAACAGGCAGCTAGCCATGTAGCCCAAAGCCTTCGTGAGCACGGGAAGGTGCTGGACGCGGCACGGCTGCAGGAAGTTGCCCAGCACGTTGAACGCACGCCCTTCATTGGCGGATTGAACCGGAAGAACGTCGGCAAGTCAATTGAAGCAGCAGATGAGATTCCGGCACTAAATGGCAGCCAATACTTGGACGAATTGAAAAGCGAGACGGGAGTTTTGGTGAAAGCGCCCGAGATTCAGAATTCCATTGGTGCCGCTGTACGTCGCGATGCCGGGCACGGAGTTGAACGATAACCAAGGCTCATGGGCATTCATTCTCTGCTGTGTCTTCTCCCGGGATAAAAATCAGTAGGTAAATTAGTACCGACAATCCTGAATTATCGGTACTAATCTATTTTATGCTAATTTGGGGTGAAATCTGGTCGTCACTCCTTATTTATATAGGTGCATGGAAAATTCGTTGTCGCTTCCCGTCCTCGTGCCCACCCGCAACCACTCGCTGGTTGAGCTGCCGTCTTCGGTAGCCAAGTATGTCGAGGCCGGATTGCACGGCGCCGAGAATACCAAGCGCGGCTACGCGGCGGACTTGCGCAGCTTCCAGGATTACTGCGCGCATCATCAGGTGACGCACTTGCCGGCTGAAGTCACGACGGTCGCCGGCTACGTATCGCAGATGGCGGACCGGAGCATGAAGCTGGCGACCATTCGGCGACACGTGGCGGCCATTGCTAAGCTGCACCAATTGGCGGGACAGCCGTCGCCGACCGGTCACGAGGCCCTACAGGTTGTGCTCGATGGTATTGCCCGGGTCGTGGGCAAGCGGCAGCGCCAGGCGCCCGCTTTTAGCGTGGCGGAGTTGAAGCAAGCTATTCGGGCAATGGATGTGAGCACCCCGACGGGATTACGGGACCGGGCGTTGTTGTTGTTGGGCTTTGCTGGGGCCTTTCGTCGCTCGGAGCTGGTGGCCCTGAACGTGGAGGACGTGGAGCTTACTCGGCAAGCATTGGTGATTCATTTGCGCCAGAGCAAAACTAACCAGTATGGACTCGAGGAAGACAAAGCAGTATTTTACTCGCCCAGTGCGGATTTCTGTCCGGTGCGGGCCATCCAGGAATGGATTGAGTGTCTCGAGCGAACCAGCGGTCCTTTATTTACCCGCATGAGCCGCGGGACTAAGGAACGACCGGCTCAACCCAGCCAACATCGGTTAACGGATCAGAGTGTAAATGATTTAGTGCAACGGCATTTAGGCGCAATGTATTCTGCGCATTCTTTGCGCGCCTCATTTGTAACCATTGCGGTAGAAGCTGGGCAATCCAATAAGGCAATAAAAAACCAGACCAAGCAAAAAACAGATGCTATGATTGAACGGTATGCTCGTCTAGATGATGTAAAAAGATTTAACGCAGCTCAATATTTAGGGTTGTAAGATTGCATACATCTTATCATATTTACGAAATATTGTATTAGCCAATATTTTCCAGTATTGAGCATCATACTACACACCAAACTCAAAACAGAAAAATGAAATCTCAGCTTAATATTGATAACTATAACTCCATTAAGGGGTATTTGCTTAATTCTAAAGCTTTGCAAAAAGATATAAGCGCGATAAAAAGGAGAATAAGATTAGATCAAGTGCCTGAAATTGTTAAATTTATATATTCAGTAAAGAAAATTAATGCGAATATATATGACCCATTTCCCTCTAACGTTTCTTTGCTAACGGTAAGTGCTCCATTAGCCACAGTTGATCTAGAGAAAGAGTTGCTATGGACAGCTTCATATCTCAAATGTCATTATCAAAAGCTAAATATATTTATAAACTTATCCGAGAGTTTTAATAAACATATATTGCATGGAAATTATGATGAGTGCGAACATATTTTAAATGAAATTGAACAACATTTTGGGTATTCATATTGGTACATTAAAAATAAAATTGCTTTTCTACAGGCTTCAAAAGGGTTAGAGCCACAAAAGAGCTTTTCGGCTTATGTTAGACTTAAATCAAATCGCAATAGTGCAACGTACTTGTTTGCACACTATATCAGCTATAGAAATGAGCCAAGCACTTCGTATTTTGCTCATAGAAAATATGTGGAGGATATATTACAAAAGAATATTAGGGACAGTCTATTGCACCCTTTCTTCAAATACCACTTTGCTGCGAACCACATTCTAGGAGCAGCTGATCTAAGTATATTGCTTAATGTTTCTAATTCTGTTTCAGTAATTGATAGCTATGAAGCTTTAATGTACGCTGTTAAATCAATAATAGCTTCATTTAACTCTAATTTATCTTTAGATATTCCCTATGAATTAAAGTCAAAAACGCTTCCAAATTTATTATCTGATTTGGCCAGCGTTGTTAAATCATCAGCATTAGATATATTAAATAATAAATTATTTGAGGATAAACAACAATTATTGCCAAGCCAAATTGCTTATATACATAATCAATTTGACTTGGCGATAAATTTCGCTAAGTCAGAGTTTTATGAAAATGCAAATAACATAGGGTCTCTGGTTACAGTGTCCAGAATATTAGAGCGTCCTAATGCCCCAGTGGACTTAATCAACTCTATATTTCCAAAAAAAGGTATTGCTTTAGAGATTATAAAAAGGTTATCGTCATTACTAAAAGTTGATGATGATTTTGAAAACTCTTTAATTTATCTTCTTAACTTGACTGTAAATTATTATACATATGCATGGGCAGATGGATTGTTAGGATATATAGTAAATATAATTTCTAATGAAACAACAGATGAAGATATTTATCTTGCGCATTATGGCGCTACTGCTTTGCAGACTGAAGACCTCTATAGATTTTGGTTTTTTTTGAAGCCAAAATCAAAAAAAGACTTTTACAATAATATTGCTAATAATAAATTTATTAATATTCAAAATTCTTTAGATACTTTGTTGCGACAGAAAAATGACCAAACTTCCCAAGTTGATATAAATGAATTAACTTTTGCAAATACTTTAAAGTCATTTGTTAGCAACAAAAATTCTATAGGACTTACGCTTTGCCATAGATTACTAGAATCTGAGGATGGATTCATAAAATACTCGGCAATGCGAATGTATTGCCAGTTATTGCTTCGTAGTAAAAAATTCGATGAGTGCATAGATTTCGTTGTAACTAAATACATTGATAATAACAGAGTATTAGCATTTCTACCGATAGAGAAGATAGTAAAGGAATTAGAGGCAATTAAGTTCACTACTTCTGATCCATTGTCTCAATCGATTTTATTGGATATTTATAAACTAATTAGCGATAACAGGCTTGAAAGACGAAAAAAGTATGCTTACGAAGACTTTCTTAAATCAAATGGGGTTAAAAGAGCATCTGAACTCAACGATTCTCTCGATGAATATCCAATTAATAAAATAATATATTTTTTAAAAGAAATATGCAACGAAAACATGTTCAGTAAATCAATCGCATTTAGAAGCTCACAAGAAGTGGTTCGCGAACGCCTACTTGTTTGCAAATTATTAATTCAGTGTGATCCAAGCAACACAGAAGTGTATCAAAATGAAATAAAAGATATTCAAAGAAAAATAATGATACGTAAACGTGTTAAAGAAATTGAAAAAAGCAAAATATACGTAAATTCCAATCAGCTAAAATTAGTTGTTAGCAAACAAATAAAGGACAAATTTGCTAGATATATATCATTAATAAAGGAAGGTATAGATTCTGAATATTTTGCCAATATAGAAACGAAGATGCGAGATACATATAGTAAGCTGCCTAAGGACTTAGATGGCGCAAGCTTCAGTGAATCAATATTATCTCTTGATCTTCCAGAAAACGAAACTTATGCCTTGTTTGAATCAATGATCGTTGATTTGCGAGATTTATTTGTTTCTAATACAGAATACGGCCTTGATGGATATTTAAGCACAAGAATTAGACATGGAACTTTATCAAGCCAAACAAGGAGCGTTCTTGAATTAAATAATCTTATAACACAACGAGTTAAATCTACTAATGGATTCGTGTACCAGAATAATGATTATTGGCCCAACGAACTTAGTATTAATGATTCTGTTGTTATTTTACAAATGGAAAAAACCCTTTCTGAATTTTCACAAACATTTGATTCTTTATTAGAAAAGATATTAGGCGAGTGGGTTCAAATTAAGAAGGGGCCAGATGACAAGGGCATGTTTAATTTTTCTTTAGGTAAACAAGGTATGATTATTCTGTCAAGTGAAGTGACAGCAAATACTAGCTTTGATGATTTCCTCGAAGCAATATTTAAACAGTTTTACTTGGTGCTTGAAGATGCCTTAGATAAGTTCAGAGAAAGAATTTCATCTGAAATAAAGCCATCAATTAATGACATGTTTGATCATTTATTAAAACAAGTAAATTCAATTTCAAATATCCCCAACATAGCTGTATTGAATACCGCTATTAGTCGCACACGTTCAGAAGTGCAAGTCGCAATCGATAGGGTTACTGAGTGGTTCAGGCTTTCTAAAGAATTTGCAAATGAGCCTTTTACTGTGGACGATTCTATAAATATAAGCATTGATAGTATTACAACTTTATACCCAGATTTTAAAGCAAACCTTGATGTTGCTGAAGAAGTAACTTGCTTGTTCGTAAATGGCCAGTATTTGGCTAATTATGTTGATATATTCTTCATTATATTTGAGAATATAATAAAGCATTCAGGCTATTATGGACAATCAAAGGCTGATATATTTATATTTATCAAAAACAATAATATTGTTGTTAACATCGAAAATGCAATTGCCAGTCTCGAGCTTTCCATAAAATCAAAACGCAAGCTTAACCAAATAAAGGATTATATTGATAAGAATATATCACAAGAGTATGTTAATCTTGAAGGCGGATCCGGGTTTTTTAAAATACAAAAGATATTACAGTACGATATTGCTGATGATATCAATAATGGTATACCATATTTTTCATTTGGCGCTGATTCACAAAAGTTTTTTGTGCAAATAAACTTTCCATTCGACAGCAAGCAGTTTGTAAAGCATGAAGATATTGATCGTTGAAGATGACGAACTAAAGAGAGAACAAATTGCTCTTTTTCTTAATAACAGTATTAGTAATCCTATTGTAGATTTTGCTAAGTCTATGAATAGTGGTATACGCGCTATTATGGACAAAAAATTTGATCTCGTAATTCTCGATATGTCAATGCCAACATTTGATGTTGACATTGATGAAAATGGTGGCAATCCACAGTATTATGGGGGTAGTGAAATATTGTATGAAATGGAAAGAATATCCATCGATACGCCAGTAATTATTGTGACGCAATTCGATAAATTTGGCGAAAAAAATAATGAATTAACACTTTCTGAACTTGATCACCAACTTAAAGAAGATGGACTTTCGAATTACAAAGGCGCTGTTTATTATAACAACGCTTTAGATGATTGGAAAGACAATTTGACAAAAATGCTAAATGAAATATCAAATGCTTAAAATTCTTCTAGTTGAAGACAACCCTGCTAAAATGCAGAAAATAACTAATGCCCTTGTAACATGCGGCGTTGATATAGCAAATATAATTCATGCTTCTAGCACTTTAGCGGCATTAGCTGAGATGCAAAAACAAGCATACGACGTCTTATTATTGGATATGATGATTCCAACCCGTATAGATGAGGAATCAAATCCAGATGGGGGTATTGATTTGTTAGCAGAAATTACAGATAGAGATAATTATCTTGCACCTAGATACGTAATAGGTATAACTCAGCACTCGGAGTTATTTGAAAAAAATAGTGAAAAGTTTTTCAATAAGAACTTTTCATCTATTTACTATGATGAATTCGGCTACCAGTGGAAGGACCAATTAATTGAGCGAATAAATCAAATTCTCGCTGCTTCAAGCGCAACAGGTCAACAATCGGAGCATAAAACGCTTGCATGCATAATATGTGCTTTGGATACAATTGAGTTGCAAAGCGTGCTGAATAATGGTTGGCTGTGGGAAGGAATTAATTTACCTCATGATGATACCCAATACTATAAAACAGTATTAACTGATCGCTCTGGAAATAGGAAAGAAATTCATTTAGCTGCATGTGCTAGAATGGGAATGCCTGCCGCGGCTGCTTTATCTATGAAAATGATTCAGCATTTTCGTCCCATCTACATAATTATGTGCGGCATCATGGCTGCTATACGTGGAAAAGCTAATTATGGAGATGTTATAGTTCCGGAAATGCTTTGGGATTATGGTAGTGGTAAAATCACTTTGTCCGAAGATACTAGGGCGCCTGTTTTTTTGCAGGAGCCTTATCAAATATATTTAGATCCGACGTTGAAATCTTACGTAAATAGAATAAAATTAGACGAACAATTATTATTTGAAATTAAACGGGATTTCAAGTTTACTAAACCTTCTGATTCTCTTTCTATGCATATTGGACCAGTAGCATCTGGTGCTGCTGTTTTGGCAGATGGAGACAGCATTAAGCGTGTTCAAGAGCAGCATAGAAAACTAATTGGGATTGAGATGGAAGCATATGCTGTTTTCTTAGCAGCTCAAGAGAGCATACATCCAAAACCTAAATCGATCTGCATTAAATCAGTTGTTGACTTTGCCGATGAAAATAAAGATGATAGATATCATAATTATGCGGCTTACACTAGCTCAGCAATTGCGCGAGAACTTATAGAAAAGCATCTTATGTAACCCTGCAGTTTACTCCCGGAATGACCATTGCCGATGCCACAGCCGTGGAATAATCCGCACCAACTGCTGTATTAAAACCGCTGAGCAAAACGAGCTGTAGCGATTTCGTCGATGAAGCGAACTGCGCGCCTAGCTAATTGCGCTTCGAAGTCTATCATCTCTAAGCCAAAAAAGCGTAGCATTGCATCCTCCTGCACCGCACTTTTAAGCGTTGCAAGCTTGCGGTAGTTAGCATAAGCTTTCGTTAACCACGGCTCTGCCGCAGCTAGTTTAGACGCATCGGGTATGCGGTCGCGCTTAGTATGCTGATTGTATTGACGATCGACGGGCAATAAATTCCAGAGCTCGTTGATGGGGTAAATCGTAAGCGGCAATAAGTGATCGAGATCATAATGCTGAGGGTGCGAGATGACCTTTTGCGTCCAAGGGCACGTGAACTGAATGTTTTCGTGTAGCAAAATGTCAATTTGGTTACGCTCCCAGGATAAAGGGCGACGGTTGTCGGGACGAGCGGTAAGCAACGTGTAAACTTCGCCCCGGGTGACGTTGCGTGCTGGGTCTTGTGTTACCCCTTCAGTAAACAGGCACCATTCGTGGATGCACAGTGCCTCTACGTAAAGAGAAAGTCGATGAAACGCGGCCCACAATTCGCCTGAGACAACCAGACAAAGTTCATTCAGTTGGGTGCCTGGTAACGCGCGCGTGGAGTCCACGAGTTGATCGCAGCGGGTAGGTTGAGCGAAGATGGACCAGTGCCCCGGCCCGGCAAACTTGATGGGCATGAGCAAGGCTTTGCCCGCTGCTGCCACTGCTTTATCGTAAGCGGATTGAAGCGCATGGCCGTAGGACTTTCTCCGACGCGGAGTACGCATCTCGGCATGCAAGAAGAAGCCATCACCTGCTTGAACACCTAACTGTACCGTGCGTTTCCACTCAAGCTTCAATGCAGTAACAGCTGGACGGAACGCGATATCATTGCGCAAACAGCCGGAAACAATGGCGCGTGCTCCTTGGTAAATCGGAGTGAGTTCGTCCGCAAAAGGCCAATAATAGGCCACCCACAATTCCGCTAACCGACGTAACGGGATGGCCACGGACAAGTCGTCACGCGCCATATCGGGGTACATCAGCACCACATCGTTGATGGAACGGAGGAGCGCTATTTTGTAGCTGGTGGTCTTGGTATCGTGCTTGAGAATGGCGGCGATGACCTGCTCTCCATGTAATGCGTTCATGCTAACGGCGCGCATTTATGATCAATCTGCGTCAAGCTCGTCGTGCTTTCTGGCTGTGCCCCGGGCTTTTGCAACCGGGTATTTCTCTGCGTTTCGGTTCATTTTCTCCTGCATGAGCTGAAGCACGTCCCAGTTGTATTTATCCGCTATTTGGAAAGCATAAAGCAGCACGTCCGCCAGCTCCTCCCGGACCTTGTCCTGATTAGCCTCGTCTGGCTTTTTCCACAGGAATTGCTCGTTTAACTCGGCGGCCTCGATGCTCAAAGCGAGCGCGAGATCCTTGGGGTTGTGAAATTGTGCCCAATCACGTTCGTCCCGAAACCGGCGCAGCTGCTGAAGCAGCTCCAGAATAGAGTGGTTCATCGGTTTATGCTTAAAGAGTCCAATATGGGTGAGAGATCCGATGGCGCAGGTAGGCGGCGGTTTCGTTATCTGTGCAATACACGTAGCATCCCTTCATTGCCCGGGTCATTAGCGTACGGTAGGTATTTTTAATTACCTGATCAAGCAAGGCTCGTCCTTCCGCGGTTTTCATCAATTGCTTGCGCCCGTGCACAGTTTTATCCGCCGACGCTCGGGCGCTTGCATTGGTGATCACATTCCCATTGCGAACCACTAAGTCTGGGCCGATGATCACGCCTATATAATCCACCTCCAGCCCCTGACAGGTATGAATACAACCAATTTCCTGCACGGAATCCTCCTTCATAATCCAGAGAAAACCATCGTCTGTCAGGTTCCATTGGTGGCGAAAGCCTGCACTTAAATTAATGTCAAAGGCCTTTAGGTCCCGCTTGCTTTCCCAGTCCCAGCAGTAACCCGCCACCATGCGCGCGCGATTGCGCTCTTGGTTCTTTTCTAAAATGAGCTGCTGCAATTCATCGGGTGTCTCAACGACATGGAAATCGTAGTCCGTGCCATCCAGCGTGGGGTTGGAAGTCTCGCGTACTTCTAGAACGTGATCCAGCCAGGCCATATAGGCATCGGACCCATTGCAGCGGAACTGAGAGACCAACTCCAGTTTGTGAACTTGAGCACCTAGCTCGTGGGCCCACTTTTGAATCTCTTGCTCGCTGCCAATGTCCTTAACTGTTACCCGCTGGTCTTCGTCGAGGAAAAATATGGTAAACCGAGCCGATTGGATGATTTCCTTGACTTGGTTTTCGCCCTTGCTGAACAAGCCGGACTTTTCGTTCAGTCTATGGGCTTCGTCCACAATCAGGGTGTCAAACGTGTTGACAGCGGTGGCAGTAAATGTACCGGAACCTACAAATAGCGAATCAAAGCGTGACTTTCTCATGGAGCCGATTAACTTGCTTTTGTAAACGTCACGGGGGGCTGCAGCTCTGGTCACGTATTTAGCAATGAGGCCCTGTTTGGTAAGGTTCACCAATAGGTTGATAGCTACCACCGTTTTCCCGGTTCCAGGCCCACCCCGTACTATAAGCACATGCTTGCGCTCATCCGCTGATTTCGCAGCCAGCTTCCGGTCCGTCTCGAACACCACTTTTTGCTCATCAAGTAAGATAAACTCTTGGTTCCCCTGCATGATCGAGGCCAGTGAGTCCGCGAGCTGCTTGCTAGGACGTATCCTGCCACCCTCGATCCGGTACATGATGCGACTGCGGTCCCCCTGTTTTACATGCAGCCTTATGAAGTCCTGCAATTTTGCCGCGTCACTCTTTAGAAACAAAGGGGCCTTAGCTACATAATCAACGTAATGGCCGGTAGTCAGGACACCGTCATCGGGGTGATTATGAAGATACGCGCAGGGCAACAACTGAATCGCGTCGTTGTAAACAGTTTCATTGAATCCTTCGAGGTAAGCGGCGTACGACCAGGCTTGGTAAGAAGGGTGATTGACTTCCCGAGTGCCTTTGCCTAAAAAGGTTGAAACGATACCGTCCTTGTCGGTGGCCTCCGCCTCTGACCATTGCTTTAATTCGATAATGATGGCTTTATCGGTGCCGGCTTCGTCTTGGCCCGTAACCACGAAATCTATGCGCATGCCGGAATACGGCAGTTGGTATTCGATGCTGACACCACTGTCGTCGGGGATCTGCACATCGCTAAGCACGCGATCCATGTATTGCATGGAATTGCGCCAGGAATTGATCTCCGACTGCCCCGTCTTGTGTCCTAGCTTTTTGAGAACGGCCTGTTGGATCACCGTTTCTATATCGTTGCTAAATACGTCGCTGCGGAATTCCGCTTTAGATTTTTGGTAGACAATCATTAATGCCAGGATGTGATGATGCTGAGCTGATTCCTAGTGCAGGCATCGGAGAATATCTTGACAAGATAGATGAGTATCGTTCGAGCAACGACGTAAGCTAACCTGTTTTTACAAGCAATAGCTCAGTGTATGCCTACCTATCCAATTCCATTGGCTGTGTTCTTGAACAAGAAAAAGCTCAATCGATAAAGTTCTGCCAGTAACTTGTCCAAAAAAGTGCATGCTGCCAGACTTTGTAACTTCCGTAAATACGTGGGTTGAAATAACCAGTTCAAACCATGGTCACGGTGGCCCGGGGTGGGAATTTGGAACTTGTTTGTGGAGCCCCCGTGTGGACGAAAGCGGCGCAAAGCGGTATCAGGTAATGCTTCAACCTCAGGTGGGTGATTTGGTATTGCACTTCTACAAACACAACTGGGACGGGGGCGCTGCACATACCCAACTCTGTGGTTTTTCGAGTGTTAAAGCCACATGCCGCGTTATCTCTACCCCACCCCCTAGCCCCGGCAGATGGGTTGCTCCCGAGTACTACCGCATAGATTTAACGGATTACCAAGCATTTGAAAAGCGGTTAACCCCCGAAAACCTAAACAAGCATCCAGAGTACTTGGCGCGCATTCTTAGCGAGATGACACCCATCCGCCCTGATCGTTATCCTTTTGCCTCTTATAGGACTGGTATTAGAATTACCCAAGGACAATACCTGACTCGCTGTACAGCATTGCTGTACGATGTATTTCTGGATGCCTTAGGACTTGAAGCCAAGGCTAAAACCGCCATCGATTCTGAGCGCAATAATCAGGAATTTCAAGAAGGAAAAAGACGGTTGCGAGAATCCTATTTCTTCACAAGAAACCCGCGGCTTGCGTCGGAGGCTAAGAGGCTGCGTAACTACATCTGTGAAGTGTGCAGCTTTGATTTTCGGCGCCATTACGGGGAGTTAGGTAGCGGCTATGCCGAGTGCCATCACAAGAACCCCTTATCGGAACGGCCCGAAGAATTGTGGACAGAGGGAGTAATGACATCAGTGGAAGACGTGGCCGTTCTGTGTGCAAATTGCCATAGGATGATCCATAGCAAGCGGCCCGCACTGAGCATTGAAAAGCTTAAACAAATTTGGCAGGCTGCTCCGGAGCATCTAAGAAGAGTTAACGCTGAGTTTTAAGAAATAAACCCTTAACGAACACAAATCATACTGCTGCTTACTATCTCTTATTCCCCGATGGGGTTGACTCGGGTCCGAGTGCTAACCTATAAGGTCCGATAAGTAAGAGTTATCGGACCTTACTTATCATTGTTGAGCTTCATACTTTAGACGTCATAAGTAACAATTATGATGTCTAAACTCAGCCCCGCGCCACACAGCCTTTTTGGAGCCACCCGTACAAGGCCTACTTTTAAGGCATGGAATTATCGCTGCTCGATAAAATTAAGCGTTTAGTCATCATTGCCCTGGTGGCCGACGATGAGCTCATGGAAAAGCTCGTGCTCAAAGGCGGCAACGCCATCAGCATTGCCTACGAGGTGGGTAACCGTGGCTCGGCCGACCTCGACTTTTCCATGGCCGACGATTTCGAGGATCTGGAGGCCACGTTTGCCACTATTGAAAGGTCCCTGGTAACAGTGTTTGCCGAGGAGGGCCTGCACGCTTTCGACGTGCGCTGGCAGCAGCGGCCCAGCAAGCTTGCCGAGCACCTTAAATCATTCTGGGGCGGTTACCTGCTGGAGTTCAAGCTGACCCCGGCCGCACAGGTTCGCCAGCACGCCGACGACCTGGCCGGGCTGCGACGCAACTCGCTCACGTTCGACAAGCAACAGAACCGAAAGTTCACGGTCGACATCAGCCCCTATGAATACTGCGAGCTGAAGGTAGAGAAAACCCTTAACGGGTACACCTACTACGTGTACCCGCCCCAGCTCGTCGTCTTTGAGAAGTTGCGCGCCGTCTGCCAGCAGATACCGGCTTACGGCGAGATTGTGGGCGGGCATAAGTCGGTCGGTCGGGCGCGGGATTTCTACGACATCTATACGCTCGCCCACGAGTTTACCATTGACTCAACCAGTGAAGCCGCCCTGGAGGCACTGCGGCAGGTATTCGGAGCCAAACGAGTACCGGAGGCCTACCTGGCTACCATTGTCGATTACCGCGAGTTGCACCGCGCGGACTACAAGTCTGTGGAAGCAAACGTGACGGTCGGCACTCAGCTGCTGGGCTTTGATGCGTACTTCGACTACGTAGTGACGCACTTCAGCCGACTACTGGAGCCGTCGGCGGCCGGCCCGGCCGCGACTGCTTAGAAATGCGCCGGATAATACACCTGCCACTGGGCATCGTAAGCCGGATTAACCAGTTCGTGTGCCAGATAGAAGTCCAGGGTTGGCGGCTGAAACTTACGTACAAGCTGCACTTGCGAAGCTTTGTAGTTTCCTGCCCGTTCTAGGTAGAGGCCCACCGCCTGGTGATATGGGTAGCGGTAACTAAGCTTGGTAAGCAGTCCCAGCAGCCGGTTAATGGAAACGCGGCCCGCGGCCAGTCGGTAGGCTTCCTGCACTTGGTAGATGCCCCCGGCATATTCGGGCCGCACCGTCACGTCCAGCAGCGTCCGCTCCAACCCGGTCAAGGCGACCCGGCCGGCCGCGAAGTGGTCCTGCCTCACCACCCCAAGTTGCCCCGTGTGTTTGCCATGCAGCTGCACAAAGGCATAGTCGCCGTGGTATGCGCTGGGAGCCGTAAGCTTCGCGGGGCGGGCGTAGGCCTCCGTCAACTCGGCTTGGGTTAGGTCGGGTAGCGAAACCGGCTGGCGGGCACTCTGCTCCTGGTTAACAAAAATCTGTTTGGGAATCTGTTCGGTCAGGCCGTGTAGATAGAGCGCGGTATAGTGCGAGAGGTACGCGCGGGGCACCAAGTGACTGCCCAGCTCAAAGGCAGTTACTTCGCCCCAGGTGTAATAGGTTTTGGGCTGACCATTTGCCTGGATAATTACTGGCCGCAATTGCGTGGAATCCAGCATCAGGTCGAGAAAATCCCGTGCCCTAGTGCCTACGGCTAGGCGCCAGCCCTCCCGTTGTTGGGCCAGTAGCTGCTCTAATTCCCGTTCCCGGTATACCCGCTGTTCCCGCTCGCTGAAGAAGGCGATGATATCCTTCTTCGCAATTTGAAAGCGCGTTTTATTGGCCATTTGGAAAATGTTCGGAGTGCCTAAGGTACTAGTACCTTAGGCACCAAGGCAAAGTTACAGCCTATTTCTTATAAAGTCAAGTCCAGGCGGAATGAAAAGGAAGTTTTTATGACAACGACTCCAGATTTATTCCGTACCTTAGCAGGTACTAGTACCTGCTAAGGCTAAGCATAAATCGATTTTAGGCTCTAGCAACCTTGGGTCAGTGCCGTTCGGTAAAGCGCTCCCGCATACCCAGCGCCAGCGCGGCGGTGTTAAGCAGGTCGCGAAATTCCTGCTCCTGGGTATCGGATGGTCATCGGATTTGCCACAGCGCGCGGTTCGGCAAAGTCTGCTCGGATAGACCAAGCTTATAAGTCGTTAAGAGATTCAAGCCGGATTTTAGCTTGGGTATCAGCGTAGTTTCCCCCAACCCTTCCAGTATCGCGCCCAGCAGGGCCCGCGTCGCCGGGTTATAGCCCTGCGCCAAGCGGACCAGGATGGTCTTCTCAGCCGGCGGCAGCTGGTTAATTTGCTCGCGCAGGAGCAGCAACGCCTTCCCCGGCGAAGTGTCGGGCAAGCGCTTAATCTGCCGCAAGGCGTCGAGCAGCTGGCACAGCTTTACTTCCTCCGGCTTCACCTTGCCCCGACTGCGCACGAAGCGCACGCACACGTTGCCGACTTTCTTCGGGCGCCCCGGCCTGGGCGTGGCAATTCGGATTTCCTGGGCTATCTACGTCGTCAGGCCCAGGCGATTGAAGGCCGCTACGCCGGTGGGATAGCCCCGTAGTTTCTTATCGGGAGTCTGCAGAAGTACCTCCAGTACCTGCTGCTCGGAAACCGGTACCGGGCCGAAGCGGCTTTGCAGGGGGAGGCGGTAGGTGCCCTTGGTCACCTGCTGCACCACACCTGCCTGACGTAGCCGGCTCAGGTTCACGGCGACCGTGCCCGCCGCGATGCCGAGGCTGTCAAAGTCCCCATAGCGCACGAGGGAGCCTGGCTCCAGCTTTTGCAAGCGGTTGAGCATTTTCTGGCGGGCAGTCGTCGGTTTAGCTATTTTTTCCATCTGTTGCGGCCTGCAAAGCTGGCTACAATGTAAAGTTTTTCTACTGCAAAACATTACAAGGTATTTTGCAGTCGGTCTAGGGCCTAGCGACAAGGGAGGTCTTTTAATGGCAAAACCAGAGTAAACATTAAAATATGTCCTGCTTTAATGTTTACTCTGGCTTTGCCATTGGCTCACAATGGGCTCATCACACCCAGTGCAGATTTGGCAAAAGCGGTTCTCTAGGACGCAGGGTCTGTTTTTAGCGCGAGGCCGCGCTATGGCAATGGGCTCAGCAAGGGCTCACATGGCACGGGAATGATTCGCTTGTGGAAGAAGCTAGCTATGCCCGCCAAGTAGGCAATAAACGGTCGGGCTGAAACCGGTTACTATCAATTTTGCAGGGTGAAAAGCGTAACAGCTGCCTGTTTTGCCCGTATTGGCTAGCTTTGCCTGTCAATCTCATTGCCGAGTATGCTAGCTCAGAAATCCTACGCTTTGCATAGTTGCCCCTCGTCAGCGGTTCTCTCTGCAGACTGGCTGAGCTGGGTTCACCGGCAGCCGCTGCCCATCCAGCAGCGGCCCGCCCTGTTTGTGGGCTCCCTGGCGTAACGCACCCTACTTCCTGTAATCAGTTAAATGCAGCCCCCTGGGGGTAGCTGTGCTGATAAGCTGTTTCCTGCCCGGCCCGAATGCGCGGATGCAGGCGGGGCGTTTCCCATCCTTTATGTTGACATTTTCTATGGCTGCGACTCCCTATCGCCGCTTTTCCAGCATTTGCCCTGCTATCCAGCTGCTGGTTATTCGGCTCATTCAAGAAGAATTCACCCCCTTGCTATCCCTTTCCGCTGACATACCCCAGGCTGACTGGGCCCGTGCTGTTGCCCTGGTGGACCCCACTTTCCTCTACTGCACTGCTGCGGAGCCCACTGTCCGCATTTGCCCGCAATCCTACGAGCAACTGCGCGAGCGTCTGCAGCAGGAACTGATTAAGGCGGCCTAGCAAAGCTTACTCAAGAGAAAGGCCGACCCGGAAACGGGGCGGCCTTTTTTTGGGCGGGGTGGTAAAGTCAGCTACTGACTGGCCAGTGCTACCAGTTGGTCGTAGGAGCGCAGCTCGTGGATGAACTGCGCGTGGGCCTCCCGTGATGCAAACCAGAAGAAGTGGCTTTTGACCTTATCCGGCGAAATGAGGCGAAGGACATCGACGCGGTGGCCAAAGGTGGCCAGCAGCCGCTGCACTAGGGGCACATACAGTTGCCGGTCATCCTTCTTGATTTCCACCAGCCGGGCATAGTTGAAGCGGTGCTCCACCGCCCAGGGCTTCATCTGCCCGTGCGCAAACCGGTTGAGTCGGTAGCGGATATAGCGCAGGGCCGTCGGGTAGTTGATGACGAGCGCCGGGTCGGGAAAGCCGACGGGAATGATAGACGAATCCATGCCGCGAAGTACGAGCTTGGCTTGCCTACTGCCCAATCACATACACCGGCACGGCCTGGGCATCGGCGCCGCGGCCAGTTTCCTTTTTCACTTCTTGTCCATCCAGTAGGATGGCCGCCGTGATTTCCGAGGCGGCCGTGCCCCCGTCGAGGCTGGCCAGCAGGCTAAGGTGGTCGCCGCGCTTCATGATGCGTTTGAAGCGGTAGGTAGCCGGCAGCGGGACGTTATCAAGCGTAGTTGTGCCACCGCTTTCGTTGTCGTAGCTGATGTAGTCCGACAGCGGGGCCGTGGTGGAAGAAATGCGGTACTCCACTTGGTATCCCTTGGGGCCGGCGGGCGTCGCGTCGTCTTTGGAGCAACCGGCCATAGTGGCCAGGGTGAGGCCGCTCAGCAGCAGATAAGTCAGTCGTTTCATAGGTCAGAAAAGCAGAGGTTAGCGAAAGTGATACCGCAGGCCGGCGCTGGCGTAACCCGGCCACTGGTCGAGGAGCGGGTTATTGAACAGGTAGCCTTTGGTGGCGGTAGCCACGAGCGAGAGGCGGTTGCCCAGATAGCAGTCGACTTCCGCCCCGGCGTGCGGGCCGTAGGTGAAGCGCTGCGGCTCCTTGACATCGGCGGCCAACTCGGCGGTGCCGTTCTCACCGGTGCGCTCGTAACCAGCCGCGGCGCCCAGCAGCAGGTGGACGTAGGCGACTTCCCCCACGCGGAACAGCTGCGGGGCCAGCAGCACTCGGCCCACGTAGCTGGAGTATTCGCCGCGGCCACTCAGATTGCCGGATTCGCGTAGCACGCTGGCGCGCAGAGCCAGGTGGTTGGTGAGCATGCTGGTGTAGCTCAGCTCGTAGTAGTCGCCCTTTTTGGAGCGGCCCAGGTGGGCACCCCAGCTGGAAATGTGTTGAACGTGGCGCTGGGCGGAAGCCGGCACGGCGCCGGCCCCTGCCAGCAGCAGGGCCGCTAGCAATAGGTTTTTCATAAGGGGTTAGTTGCGGGGGCGGGCCCGGTCCGCTTTGATAAGGGCGTTTTGCACCAGGATGTCGGAATAGACCATTTCGGCGGCCTGCCGTGAGGGGCCGGGCTGGGAGGCTTCGGCCAGCAGCCGGTCAGCTTCCTGCCGCAGCTGCATGGCCTTAATCATGTTGTCGTTGGAGGTATTCAGCGCTACCATCCGTTCGCCTTCGGTCATGGCGTAGCGGCCGGGGTTCTTCAGCGTGGCATTCATCTCGATGCTCTGCTGGGTCATCTCGTCGGCAATCTTGTAGTAGCCGAAGGCAGTGGCAATCTTCTTTTTCTGCATCATCTCCTCGTAGGCAAACGTGGAGACAGCCGCTTCCTCGCGCTTCTGCTGGTACTGCTGGGAGCTCATGCGGTTGTTGCCCGCCGTGGCGCCCGAGCCGAAGCGGGAAAAGACGTCGTACACCGTATTCAAATCCTGCTGGGGATTGCCCATCTGCAGGGCCTGGCGCAGGCGCTCGGCCCTCTGGAACACGGGCATAAACTGGTTGCTCTGCCCCCGGCCGGACATGGCGAGGGCGCGGGCAAACAGCTCCTGGGGGTTGGAGAGGCGCAGGTCCTGAATGCTCTGCACCTTGCGCAGGTCGGCCTGCACCTGGCGCTGCAGCTGCAGGGTCTCGTCGGTGATGTCCTTGACTTGTCCGGTGATGTCCTTGGTGACGCCGGCAATCTGCCGGGCGTCGCGCACCACCTGGTAGTTTTTGACCGTTTCGGTCCACTGGGCGAGGCGTTTGGCGAAGTCGCCGATGTGCACGCCTATATGCAGCGGGTCATTCACCACAGCCTGCGCCGCGGCATTGGTGCTGGGAGCCAGAATGAGCGCCAGGGCCACGAGGGCCGGCAAAAGCATCTTTTTCATCGTCGTGAGGGTTAGCGTGAGAGAAAAGGAATCAGCGGGCCGCGGCTTCCGGGCCCAGCTGGCCGGCGGCCGCGGTGGTAATCAGGATGGGGTAGCCATCGGGCAGCAGCACATCGCGCAGCTTGGTGCGGGTTTTGGGCCGGGCGAGCACTGAGGCGGCCACGCGGCCCCCCACGCCCACCACGGAGTTGGCGGCCGAAGCCGAGCGGTCAATGGCCGTGCTGATTTCCTGGGTGGTCTGCTGCTGCAGCTCGTTGCCCGCCATGCCGGCTTCTTTGGCCACGCGCTTCACCGGGTCAATCATGATGCCCGGCATGTAGTTGAAGTCGTAGATGTCGGCCTGCACCCGCGTCGGTCCCAGGCGGTTTACTTCCAGCGTCACGTTGTTGGTGCCCACGGTGGCCACGCCGGCAAAGACCATGTTCTTGGGAAACGTCACCCCGGAAACCACGGCATCCTCCAGCAGGCGCAGGATGACCACCGAACCGGTGCGCACTTTCTGCTCGCCGTTGATGACGCACTTAAAAAACACGTCCGGGGCCAGCTGCTGCTCGCGCTGGCTGCCCTGGGCCATCATCCGGGTGGCATTGCCCACCTTGACGGTATTGAAGCCATCCATGCCGGGGGCATTCATCCGGTTGGCCAGCAGCTGCGCGGTCTGGTTGGGGTCGCGGTAGCGCTTGCCGGTCATGCGCTCGTAGGCCGCGCGGGTTTCCGGTGGCGAGGAGCCCAGCATGGCCAGCACGTCCGGGTCGGTCTCAAACGGGGTGCCGTCCGCGTCCCGCGCCGGCATCAGGCTGCGCCCGGTTCGACCGGTAACAGCCCGGCGGCTACCTCCCCCGCCAGCAGTGAGGCGCCGGCGCGGCACGACTAGGGTCTGCGCGCGGTACGAGCCCGTGGCAGGGTCCTGAATGGTGGCTTCAATGGTGTCCACGTCGGCCGCGGCCAGGCGGGCGGCTTCGGCGCGGCGGGCCGTCGCTTGGGCGGCCGCCTGGGCCCTACGCCGCTTACGTAGGGCCAGACCGGTGGTATCGACCGCAAACACGTCCACGACATCCTGGTCCGTGGCCCGGGCCGGGGCGCTCTGGGCATCCTGCTCAGCCCGGCGCTGGGCTTCAATCTGGGCGGAGGGTGAACTAGTCGGCGCTGGGGGCGCCGTTTCCACCGAAGGAATTTCGGGCTCGATGTTAGCCGAGGCCGCGGCTACCGGCTCACGCTGCTGCTGGGCGGCTTCCTTGGCCGATTTCAGCCACAGAAACAGGCCGCCAAAGACGAGCACCAGCAGCAGGCCGGCGAAGGCCATCCAGTTCGCGCGCAGTATTTCCGTGGGGGTGCGCTTTACCGCCGCGACCGCCGGGGCCGGCTGCTCGCTTTCCGGGCGGGTAACCGGGGTGGTTGGTTGGGTAGGGGGAGTGATGGGTTCCATAGTAATAGCGGGCGGCGTTAGATGGTAGCGGCGCGGTTAATCACGCGGGACGGCACGGGCAGCACCAGCACCCGGGCGCCGTTGAGCTCCCGCAGGGTTACTTCCAGGTAGCCACGCTCCGTGGCCGCATACAGGGGAATGGCGTAGGTCAAATAGCCGGTGGTGCGCCCGGTAATCACCTGGTTGGGTCCCCCGCCGGAGGGCGCCAGCGGGCGCCGGGCCTCGTTCTTTTTGCGGGCCAGAAACTTCTTTTGCGCGTTTTCTACCAGCTGGAAGTCGGTGAAATCCACGTTGTAGTCGATGTTGGTCTTGTTGATGACCTTGAAGCGCAGGTAGGTGAAATCCTTGTCGTTGCGCACGTTGGCCAGCGAAAGCACCAAATCGTTGTCGACCACGGCCACCGTCTGGTGCTCCTCGCGGGCTTTGCGCAGCTTCTGGAGCTTGCCCTCGACGACGGCTTTCTTTTCCCGCTCCTTGTCCAGGGCCAGCTCGTTTTCCGGGGCCGCGCCCGTGGAGGAGGCGCTTTTGCCGTTGATGCTCAGCGCGCCGTCCTTTTGAAAGTCGTAGAGCTGCAGCACCGGGCGATTCACGTACACGAGCCGGCCCATCCAGTACTTCGAGCCGTAGCGGATGAGCAGGGGCGTGGGCGGGGCGTGCTTGCGCTTGGCGCGCACAAACACGGCGTTGGCCTCAATCTTGACCAGGTAGTTGTTGGCCATGCCCACGTCGACCAGCGACACCGGCCCGCCGAAGACCAGGTAGGTGGTGGAAGAGTCGGACACGGCCACGTCCAGCAGGTTATCAGTGGCCACGACGGCAGTGGCCGGAGAAGTGGCGGCGCCCTGAGCGTGAACAGGCGCAGTTGGGAAAACCAGTGTGAGCAGCCCCAAAAGGGCCGGAAAGGTGTGAAGACGCATGAGTAAGAAGGATAAAGGGTTACTTAGCCGGGGTAGTGGGGGCCGGACTCGCGGCGGGGGCCGTCGGGGCCGTGGGTGGTCCGGCCGGCGCCAAGCCGCGCTCAGCTTCCTGCAGGCGGCGCTGCCGGTCGGCTTCCTGGGCCTGCAGCAGCTCCTGCTCTTCCCGCGTCAGCTGCGGGGTGTAGGGGATGTAGTCGAAATTGGTGATGAGCAGCCCGTAGGGGTTGGCATCCGAGCGGTTGGTTTCCACCAGGTTGAACTTGGCGGCCAGCGGCAGGGGCTCCTTCTGCTGGCCCCCGATGAAAATGCGCTGCTTGATGTAAACCGCGCCGGACCAGGGCCGCTTGCTCATGTCCACCAGCACACTGTCCACGGTCACCACGTTGCGGGCGGCGTAGCGCTCGTAGTTCTGCAGCACCTGCCCGCGGGTGAAACCCTCGTAGATGCGCCGGCCGCCCCGGCCCTCAATCAGGGGCAGGGCCGCGTCCAGGTTGGCCTTGTAGGTGTATTGGTCGTGGCCGAACATGGTTTGCATGAACTGGCGTACCAGGTTGCGGGCCTCGTAGGGGGTGTGGGCATCGTTGCCGGCCGATAGGGCCGCCACCGAGCCGGTTTGCGAGACGACGTACACGCGCCGGCCGCTGTTTTCGTAGGCCCGGTACACGAGAAAGCCCGAAGCCAGGGCCACGAGCAGCAAGGCCAGCACGCTGCCCAGCGCCAGGTTGCGCATGGTGGAGAAGGAGGTACTTAGGTCTTTGGCGGAATCCATTGGGAGTGGTTAGGAGTTTTAAGAGCGGGAATGCTCAATTGCTACACAGTTCTACAGTTCTGTAATTATGTAGTTCTACAGCCCTGTTGATTTAAGCGTCAGAAAGGTCATCCTGTTGGGTTCCGGCAGGCTGGAAGGGTCGCGGTAGGGATACACCACCAGTGCCGGCTGCTTCTGGTTGTTTTGCCCGGTGTAGGCATACAAGGTGCCGCGCACGGTCACGGGTGTATTGGGCTGGATTTGCGACACGGTGAAGCTTTCCGGCTTGGTGATACCCTCCGCTCCTACCTGGAAGCTGGCCAGCGAATCAGTACCGTTGGGCGAATACAGCGGCAAGGAGGCCGGAATCTTTTCATTAGGTCCGAAGCCCGTCGGCTTCCAGCGGAGCACGGCTTCATAAGCAATGCGGTAGCCGGGCGCGGTGCCGACTTTGCGGCCACCGGAGCGGTCCGGGTCCGAGCCCCACATCCAGGGCAGCGTTACCGGCATGGGCTCCGCTTTCAGGGCCTTGGCAGCAATGACCTGCAGGTAGCCTTGCTTCGGCGTTTGCTGCTCCACGCCCGGACGCACATCGAACGCGGAAGGGGACAATGGAGCCGGAGAGCTGCCCACTGGAGTTGCTGCCGCTGGGGCGGAACGGTCAGAAACGGGCTCTGCAATGATTGTAGCCGGTTTAGTGTTGTTTGATTGGCAACTTGAAGCGAGGCAGTAAAGCAGGATAGCAGCGAGGGATAAAGGCAGACTTTTCATAGTGTGAAGGGTTAGGTGGAAGGAGCTATTTGGTCCAGATGCCGGAGGCGCGTTGCCGGTAGGATGGGTTCAGGGCATCTGACATCGTGATGACCGGCAGGCCAGAGGAGGCAGAACCGCTAGGGGCTTCACCACCGGCGGCCGCGTTACTGGTCGATGCGGCGCCACTACTGCCTCCTCCCCCACTCCCACCGCCGCCCCCATTCCCCAGGGCGCGGCCAACGGCACTCGACAAGCCACCCCCACCGGGAGCCACGACGCCGGCGGCAGCGGTGGCCGCGCCCACGGCCATGCCCGTCATGGAGCCGACGAAGCCTTGTGCGGCCGAGGAGCCGATAAACAGCGACGTGAGATAGGGAACCATCACGTAGAGCAGCACGAAGGCCACCGAAGTGAGCATAAACATCTGGTCATCGACCGACTGCTGAGGGCCGTTCACGATGTTGCTAAACAGCCCGCCGGGGGCGCGGGCCGATTCGGCGTAGAACTTATAGAGCGTGTCGAGCAGCACGAACGTCAGCCCCCACATCTGCACGGCCAAGAAGTTCTGCAGCCACTTCATGGCCAGCTGGCCGAAGGAGGGCACGACCGACAGGGTCATAGCAATCGGACCGCAGACGTACAGAAAACCCAGGATAAACTGCTGGATGAACGTCATGATTTTGCGGATGATGAGCACCGTGGTGGCCGTAAACAGCCGGGTCATCAGCCCCGAAAACGTGAACGTGGACAGCGTTTCCGATATACTGGTCATCAGGGCCGACGCTCCCGAGACGATGTCGCCGATGCCCATGGAATCATTTCGGGCCGCCGCGGCTACCGCAGGCGGCGTGGTCAGGTCGCGCAGGGCTTCGGCCGCGGACTGGTTCGTAGCAAACAGCGCCGTAAAGGCTGCGATACCCATGCCCAGCGTGTCCATCAGCGTCTGGTAGAAGAAGAGCAGGAAGAATATCCAGGTGGCCTTGATAATGGGGCCCCAGTCCATGGCCAGGCCGCTGCCGGAGATAAAGCCGCGCCCGATGGTGTAGAGCAGGGCAATGCCCATCAAACTGGGCGTGATGAAGCGGCAGGCGGTGAGCACGACCTGCAGGGTCTGGTCGCAGGCCCGCAGAAAGCCCGGGTCGATGCCGTAGGCAACCATCGCGAGCATGCTCATTTCGCCAAAGACCCTTTGCGGGCCTGCTTATCTTCCACAAACTGGTCGACGGCGTAGTCCAGGCGCTGCACGCGCACCGGTTCGTATTCCATCTGCCCCTCTGCATTAAGCAGCATGTGGCCGTTCTTGTCAGTCTTGGGCCGCTGCTGGGTCTGCTGGTAGAACTTCACCAGCTTGTTGAGGTGATTCCGCTCCACGGGCTTGGAGGTCAGGATGGCATCGAGCTGCGGGGAGGCCTCCAGGGCGAAGACCTTGCCCTTGGCGCCCTGCTTGATGAAGAACTCCCGCAGCGCGTCCGTGGAGCGCACCGACTTAATCAAATCCATCTCGTGGCCGGTGAGGCCCAGCGGTGCCTGTAGCTGGGCCAGGGAGTCGGGGTTGACGTGGCGCAGGATAATCTTGGTGGCCGAGTTGTTGATGATGGCCGGGCCAATCTTGCTGCTGGT
>NZ_JACSCX010000007.1 GCF_014333525.1 Hymenobacter puniceus | reverse complement strand
GAAATAGAACAGAAAGAGCGGACTGCTGAAAACCATACGAGCAACGGAAACCGGGAAAAGAGCGGCCGAAAATACAGTAATTGCCCAGTTTATGACACCTTAATGTTTACACTTTGGGCCGGACAAGTACTTATGGCGGTGCTTCTGCCACGGATGATGCTGTGCCATTTTGCGTCACATAGCAGCCGTACTGTATATGCTGGCTAGGATAGCGAAAACTACTCACAGCAATTTCACGCGCAACAGCTTGCCGGCTTCGTAGTATTCCATCTTTTCGGCCCGGCCGGTGGCCGAGTATACCGGCCATTCGCCAAACCAGTAGAAGTGAGAACCGTCAGGCTCGGCTACTATGCGCGCCTGTCCGGTGCGCCAGATACGGCCGCTGGGGTGGAAATACGTGATGCGCATCAGTCCCGGCGACGTGCGGGCGTACACCTCTTGGCGCTCTAGCGTGCCATTAGGACTGTAGAAGCGGGACGTTCCCACGATACGACCGTGCCGAAACCTTTCCCGGGAGGCCATTTGCCCCGTCGGCTCTGGGTAGTAGCTCCGCCAGGGGCCGTGAGGCTGCAGGGCGTGGTCGTAACGGTGCTCCGACCAAAAGCCGATGGGTCCTTTAGCTTTCAGCATTTTACAGCCGCTGAAGGCGATACTTAACGTCAGAATGGACATTACAAAGCGCATACAGCATCCGGAATTAACAATAATCTACTTCAACTAAGATATAATCTATCAGCCTTATGCACTAGCACAGGGGGGGCGCAGTCTACTCACTTTCCCGCAGAATATCCTCCAGCAGGTCGCGGGAGTTGCTGAGGCGCGGCACTTTGTGCTGGCCACCCAGCTTGCCCCGGCGAGCCAGCCACCGCTCAAACTGCCCCGGTGCGGCCACAGTAAGCGCGGGCGGAGCCAGCGCTAAGTCGCGGTGGCGTTTGGCGTCGTAGTCGGAGTTGAGCTGGCGCAGGGTCTGGTCGAGGACGGCAGCGAAACGGGCGGCATCCTGGGGCGGTTCCGTGAATTCTATCAACCACTGGTGGCCACCGCGGGAGTTGTCGGCAGCGCCCGAGAAGTAAATGGGCGCTGCCGTGAAGTCGCGCACGGTGGTGGCTGTGGCCTGGCAGGCAGCAGCTACGGCGGCTTCAGCGTTTTCCACTACCACTTCCTCCCCAAAGGCATTCAGGAAGTGCTTGGTACGGCCCGTGATGCGGATGCGGTAGGGCTGCAAGCTCGTGAAGCGCACCGTATCCCCAATTTTGTAGCGCCATAAACCCGCGTTGGTACTGATGATAAGAGCGTAGCTTTTGCCCAGCTCCACCGCCTGCAGCGGCACGGTTTGCGGCGCGGCGGCGTCCCACTGGTCGGCGGGCAGAAACTCGTAGTAGATGCCGTGGTTGAGCAGCAGCAGCAGGTCCTCGGAGTCGGGTTCGTCCTGCAGGGCCAGGTAGCCTTCGGATGCATTATAGACTTCCAAATAGTGCATCTGCGGGCCCGGAATCAGCTGCCGAAACAGCTGGCGGTACGGCCCGAAAGCCACGGCACCGTGCAGAAACAGCTGCAGATTGGGCCACACCTCCGTAATATTGGCCGCGCCGGCTAGCTCCGTCACGCGGCGCAGCAGCACGATCATCCAGGTGGGCACGCCGGCCAGCGCCCGTACATCCTGGTGCAGCACGTGGCGCGCAATTCGCTCGATCTTCTCTTCCCACTCATCCAGCAGCGCCAGCTCCAGCGGCGGCGTGCGGATGTACTCGGCCCATGTGGGCAGGTTCTGCATGATGACGGCCGACACGTCGCCGGCCCGGGAAGCGGGGTCGTCGGGGCGTAGCGGGTTGGGCGTGTGCGTGCCACCTAAGGAGAGGGTTTTTCCGCCCAGCAGCTGCGCTTCGGGGTAGTGCAGGGTGGAAAGCGCCACCATGTCGCGGCCAGCGCGGTAGTGGCACTCGTGCAGGGCCTCGCGCGTCACCGGGATATACTTGCTGCGGGCGTTGGTGGTGCCGCTGCTCTTGGCAAACCACTGCACGCGGCCGGGCCACAGCACATCGGCCTCGCCGCGCATCACCCGCTCCAGGTCGGGCACCAGCTCCTCATAGCTACTGACGGGCACGCGCTGGGCAAACTCGGAGCCGGTGATGCCGTCCGTGAAACCGTAGCGGCGGCCCCACTCCGTGGTACGCGCCGTTTGCAACAGCTCTTTCAGCACGGCGTGCTGCACTTCGTGCGGGTTGTCGCGGAAGTGGCGGATGCTGGCTAAGCGGCGCTGAACGGCCCAGGAGAGTATGCCGTTAATCACAGGCAGAGGAACAGATAGAACAGGAAATCGAGCGGCTTTCCATACTTCACTACAGCTGGCAAGGTTGCCCTGGCGGACCAGGCGCGGCGTGTGTCCGGGCTACCGCCAATCCGCTTCGGCCGGATTTTCCGGTGCAGATCAGCGGCCTACATGCATGGGCAACTTATGCAAGCCTGTTTTATACGACGCTTACAGCTTGCGTTTCAGCTCGAAATTCTTGCCCAGGTACACGCGGCGGACGGTTTCGTCGGCAGCCAGCTCTTCGGCCGTGCCGGCTTTCAGCAGCTTGCCCTCGAAAAGCAGATAGGCCCGGTCTACGATGCTGAGCGTGGAGTTAACGTCGTGGTCAGTAATCAGGATGCCAATGTTCTTGTGCTTGAGCCGGGCCACGATGCTCTGAATTTCCTCAGTGGCAATGGGGTCGACGCCGGCAAACGGCTCGTCGAGCAGCACGAATTTGGGGTCGACGGCCAGGGCCCGGGCTATTTCTGTGCGGCGCCGCTCACCGCCGCTCAGCACCTTGCCCAGGTTTTTGCGCACGTGCGTGAGGCTGAATTCGTTAAGCAGGGATTCTACCTTATCGAGCTGCTCCTGCTTGGGCATTTTGGTCATCTGCAGCACCGCCAGGATGTTTTCTTCCACGCTCAGGTCGCGGAACACACTGGCTTCCTGGGCCAGGTAGCCAATGCCGAGGCGGGCGCGCTGGTAGATGGGCATCTTCGTGATTTCCTGGTTGTCCAGAAATACGCGCCCGCCGTCCGGCTTCACCATGCCCACGGTCATATAGAACGAGGTGGTTTTGCCGGCCCCGTTCGGCCCCAGCAGCCCCACAATTTCGCCCTGCTCCACGTGCAGCGACATGTCGTTGACGACCGTGCGGGACTTGTACTTTTTAACCAGGTGTTCAGCTCTGAGAATCATCGTGCGGCAAAGGTAACGAAGCGGCGCGGCCTGACACCGCCCAACCCTACAACGCAGGAAACGGCCCGATGAATGCCCAGCACCCAACCTTTCAGCCGCTGCCTCTGCCAGTGCGTATGTGCGGGCACCTTCCCTATTGCTATGCCTGGTTTCCGTCGCTTCAGCTGCTTTCTGCTGGCCTTCCTGTTTATAGGAGCCGGCATCACCCATTTTGTAGCGCCGGACCTGTTTGTGCGTATTGTGCCGCCCTGGCTGCCGGCGCCGCTGCTGCTAGTGTATTTGAGTGGGGCCGCCGAAATTGCCGGCGGGCTGGGCTTACTGCTGCCGGCCACCCGCCGCTGGGCAGCCTGGGGCCTGGTGTTGCTGCTGATAGCCGTGTTTCCGGCCAACGTATACATGCTGCAAAGCCACGGCGCCGGCCTGAAAGTGCCCATGTGGGCGCTGTGGCTACGGTTGCCGCTGCAGGCCGTGCTGGTAGCCTGGGCGTGGTGGGTGCGGAAATAAAGATGAAGCTTACGCTTCTACCCTACTCCCAGCGAATGTCCTTCACGCGGAGCTGCAGGGTTTTCACGCCGCGGTACTCGTTGATTTCCACCGTGTAGCACACGTTGAACGGCTGGCCCTGTTGGATCTGGGGCAGGTGCTCGGCCAGGCCAAACCCGATGGCGTCTATCACGTGGTGGCCGTCCTGGGTGAGGGCCAGCTTGAGGTGCGAATTGCCGACGACGCGCGCCGAATCGGGGGCGGCGTACACGTTGCGGGCCATGAAGGTGGGGTTGCTGTTGCCGGGCCCAAACGGCTCCATCTGGCACAGCAGCTTATGGAAACTACGCGTCACCTCACTCAGCGGCAGCTCGGCATCAATATCCACGGGCGGAATCATCTGCTCCGGCCGGATGCGGCCCGCCACGATTCGCTCGAACTTCTCACGGAAAGCAGGCACGTTTTCCACGGGCAGCGTGAGGCCGGCGGCGTACATGTGGCCGCCATATTGGTCGAGCAAATCGGCGCATTCCTCAATAGCCTGGTGCACATCGAACCCCGCTACCGAGCGCGCCGAGCCGGTGGCTTTGCCGTTGCTTTCGGTGAGGATGATGGTGGGCCGGTAGTACTTGTCGAGGCAGCGTGAGGCCACGATGCCCACCACGCCCTTGTGCCAGTCCTGCTTGAACAGCACCGTGGTGTGCGCATCCTGGAACAACGCGTCGGCCTCAATCATATCCAGCGCCTCCTTGGTGATGCTGGTATCGAAGCCGCGGCGCTCCTGGTTGGTTTTGTCGACTACCGCCGCCTTATCGAAGGCCTCCTGTTTGCTACCAGCCAGCAGCATAGCCACCGAGCGTTTGGCGTCGCCCATGCGGCCGGCGGCGTTGATGCGGGGCGCAAAGCCAAACACGAGGCTACTGATATTCAATTCGCTGGTTTGCAGGCCAGCCAGCTCGCGCAAGGCATCGAGTCCGGCGCGTTGCGGGCGCTGAGGGTCATTGAGCAGGCGCAGGCCGTGGTAGGCTAGCGTGCGGTTTTCGCCCACTATCGGCACGATATCCGCGGCAATGCTCACAGCTACCAGATCAAGCAGGTCGTAAAGCGCCGTCTCGTCGAGGCCCTGGTCTTCGGCGAAGGCCTGCATTAGCTTGAAGCCCACGCCGCAGCCGCTCAGCTCCTTGAATGGGTAGGCGCAGTCTTGGCGCTTGGGGTCGAGCACGGCCACGGCGGCCGGCAGTTCAGTACCCGGCAGGTGGTGGTCACAGATGATGAAATCCACGCCCCGCTCGTTGGCGTAGGCTACCTTATCCACGGATTTCACGCCGCAGTCCAGGGCAATAATCAACGAATAGTTGTTGGCGGCCGCGAAGTCAATGCCGGCCTCCGACACTCCGTAGCCTTCCTTATAGCGGTCCGGGATGTAGTAGTCAATACGCTCCGGGCCGAAATAGGGCAGCAGGAAGCTGTAGACCAGCGCCACCGAGGTGGTGCCGTCCACGTCGTAGTCGCCGAACACGAGCACCTTCTGGCCGGCGTGCAGGGCTTCGCGCAGGCGGGCCACAGCGCGGTCCATGTCGCGCATCAGCAGCGGGTCGGGCAGAGTGCTCAAGTCGGGCCGGAAGTAGGCGCGAGCCTCCTCGAAACTGCAGACTTCGCGCTGGCAGAGCAGCCCCACAATGGCTTCCTTAACGCGCAGGGCGTCGGCCAGGTGCCGGACTTTTTCAGCGTCGGGGGCTGGCTTGCGAATCCATCGTTTTTCCATAACAAATAGGGCGGCTCGGGTAGGCGTTATCTTCAAAAGTACAAAGAAAACCGCGCCCTGCCACCCCAGCACCGTACCTTTACGCCATGTCCAGCTTCCGTGAGTTCTTCCGCAAATACGGCCAGTACGCCCTCTCCGATGGGCTGATGTACCTGATTTTCATCGTGGCCCTGGGGCTGATGTTTTTGTTTTTCAGATAGGTCAGACCGTCATGCAGAGCGAGCGAAGCATATCGCGTGCTGACGTTAAGTGTGACGGTCATGCTGAGTTTGCCGAAGCATCTCTACCGCTT
Organism: Hymenobacter puniceus; assembly: GCF_014333525.1. Classification (GTDB taxonomy): domain Bacteria; phylum Bacteroidota; class Bacteroidia; order Cytophagales; family Hymenobacteraceae; genus Hymenobacter. The sequence goes on along the minus strand of NZ_JACSCX010000007.1, from coordinate 259,987 downwards.
CGTTGCAGTGCAGGGAGTTAGCCAGCGGCAGAGATGCTTCGACAAGCTCAGCATGACAGGATTAGCACACTAGCGAGATTCCTCGCTGCACTCGGAATGACGGTCTGCAGTTACTACGCTACAAACTGTCGCCGCGCAGCTTGCGGAAGTGCTTGCGGGCTTCGGCCACGTAGATGCTGCCAGGGTATTTAACCATTAGTTGGTTGTAAAGCGTTTTGGCGGCTTCCTTGTCTTGCAGATTGTCTTCCTGAATGGTGGCCAGCAGGAACAACGCGTCGTCGCTGAGCACGTCGTACTTGGGGTTGGCCGTGATTTTCTCCAGCGTCCCGACGGCGCCTTTGTAGTCACCGGTGCGGCGCTGCAGCTGGGCCTTCAGCAGCCAGGCTTCGTCCTGCAGCGCGTGGCCAGGGTACTTCTGCAGCAGCGCATCGAGGCCGCGCACCGCTTCCGGCAGTTTGTTCTGGAACACCAGCTGCTCCACGGCGGCGTAGTCGCGCAGGGCTACGCCGGCGGTGTCCATGGCGGTGTTGTCGGTGATGAGCAACGAGAGCTGCATGGCGTCGTTGGCAATTTCGCGGCTGGTGGCTTCCTTCAGGATGTCGAGGTGGCTCTTGGCCAGCTTGAAGTCGCCGGCGAAGTAGCTCAGGCGGGCGTTGCGCAGCTTGGCTTCGTAGCCCAGCGGCGAGTCTTTGTGCGACTTCTCCACCTGCGAATACAGCAGCGTGGCTTCCCAGGGCTCGGCGCGCAGCAGGTAGATATCGGCCAGGTCAATCTTGGCCTGGTCCACCACGTCAAGGCTGGCGCGGGGCATATCAATCACCTCCTGCAGCAGCTTGATGGCCTGGGGCTTCTCATCAAGCTGGAAGGCGTGCAGCACGGCCATGCTGCGCAGCACCGGCGCCGTTTGGGGCGTGCGGCCCAGTTCCGTGAGCACCTGTTGATACTCCCCTATCAGGCTACGGATTTTGGTGGTTTCAATCGGGTAAGTGTCGCGCACCTGAGCTTCGCGGGTCTGCACCAGCCGCTGCCGAGCCATAGCGTAGAACGGGCCGCTGCGGTACTCGCGCAGCACGTACTCGTAGCCGCTGATGGCGCTTTCGTAGTCTTTGTTTTGCTGGGCAATGGCGGCCAGCTCCATTACGCGGCTACCCTCGGTGCGGCCGCGGCGGTCCAGCGCCTTGGCCTGTACCAGCGCACCCGTGAAGTCGCGGCGCTGCACCTGCAGCCACAGCAGCAACTCGCTGTATACGGTGCGTTCGGGGTTTTTCTGCACGCTGCTCAGCAGCTCACGTTCCAGCGCATCGAAGCCTTTTTCGTCCTGCAGCGAGTTCTGCAGCATGTTGCGCACGAAGGGCAGCTGCTGTTCATCGTCCTGCACAAGACGTAGGGTTTCAGCCATCAGGCGCTCGGAGTTGCCGCTTTGGGTGTAGAACTGGATGAGTTGCGGACCGTATTCGGTGTCGTTTTTGGCCAGGGCCCGGCCGCGCAGATACGTTTTCTCGGCCCACTCGGGCAGCTGGCGGCGCTGAAACTCGGCAGCTACAGGCAGCACCTGCTGGGCCGTCAGCTGGCTCAGCACCCGCTCGTATTGCTTGGTGGCGCCGGCCTGGTCGCCAGCGGCGGCGTACACCGCGCCCAGCGTTACCCCGTAGAACTCTTCCGGATGTACTTTCTGAGCTCGTTTCACCAGCTTTTCGGCGTCTTTGTAGCGCTTGAGCTGCTGCAGGGTTTCCAGGTAATCTGGCAGCACGTTGGAGGCCAGCTGGGCATCGGTAGGCAGTTTGGCGTATAGGAACGCGGCTTTTTCGTGCTCCCCTTTGCGGGTGTACTCTTTGGCCAGCGAGATATTGCCACTCTCCTGCTGGGCCTGCAGCGGCGCCGCGGCAAGCAGCAGAAACGAGAACAGTACAGGACGGAAACGACGCATAGGACTAGGCATATTCAGCAGCAACGGCCCGGCGGCCAGATTCATTTCAAGATAAGCAGGAAAACAGTGGATTAGCTGGACGATGCGTCCGGTGGAGCAGTAGTGCGAACTTTGTAGTTCGCGTCTCCGCGCCGTTACAACCATGCAAACGGCACAAAGGCGCGAAATACAAAGTTCGCGCTACTACTGACTGGATTTCTAAGCAACGAAGCGGTAGAAATGCTTCGACAAGCTTCGACAAGCGGACGCCAGATGAGGCATGACGTTCTTGTTTGCGCAGTGGTAACCCACAAAAAAAGCCGCCCCCGAAGGAGCGGCTTTGCTGTTTGTCTGCGACAAAAGACGTGGTTTAGAAGAACTTGTTGCGCTGGTCCTTGATATTGGCGTTGGCTTTCACCGCTTCGTAGATGAGGCCATCGGCGCGGTTCTGGCGCTGAGCCAGCAGCTGCTTCTTGATGGCGGCTACGTCGGCGGTAGCAGCAGGCTTCTGCACGCTCACTGGCTCCACAATCAGCACGCCCTGCTCACCCTGAATGGGGGCCGACTTCTGCCCGGCTTTCAGGCCGAATACTTTGCCCACGGCCAGCGGCTCGGCGCCCAGACCCGGAATGGTACCGGAACCCAAGACCACACCATTGGCCGTTTTCACCTGCGCCTGTGCGCCATAGGTGGCGGCAATCTGCTCCAGCGTGCCGGTCTTGCCCTGCAGCTTCGCCATGATTTGCTTGGCCTTCTCTTCGTTGCGTACAGCAGCTTCCAGCTCGGGCTTCAAGCTGGCCACGTCGGCAGTGCCTTTGCTCCGCTCGCCGGTCAGAACGGCAATAACGTACTGGTCGCCCATATCAAACACCTCCGATACGTCGCCGACGGCCGTTTCCTTACCATTTGTACCGTAGGCCCAGCGCACTAGTTCGCGTGCATTCTGCAAGTTGTTTACGGCCCGCTCGCCGCGGCCGAGGCCTTTGGCTTCCTGCTTCTGCAGGGTTTTGTCTTTGGCTACGACCTTGCGGAACGACTCCAAATCGGTAATCTCGCCTTTCAGGGCCTGCGCCTTGGCGTAGGCCGCTTCGTTGGTAGCTTCCGAAGGAGCAATGCGCTTCTGCACCGCAGCCACCTGATAGGTCTGGCTGGTTTTAGGAGCGGTGATTTTTACAATGTGGTAGCCGAACGACGTTTTCACGAGGTTGGGCAGCAAGCCGGCTGAGGTAGCACCAAACACGGCTTTCTCGAACTCCGGCACCATGCGGCCCTGCTGGAACCAGCCAAGGTCGCCGCCGGTGGCGGTGGTGCCGTCGGTACCGAACTGGCGGGCCAGGGCCGCGAAGTCAGCGCCGTTCTTGATTTTGTTGAGGATGTCGGTGGCTTTCACTTTGGCCGCCGCATCAGCCTCGGGCGTGGTGCCTTCGGGCTTGATGAGGATGTGGCTGGCGCGGGCGGCGGCCTGAGCGCCGGCTTTAGCACCAGTTACTTTGAAGAGGCTGGTGGTGCCATTCTCCGAGAACGGGCCGTACACTTTGCCTACCGTGAGTGGTAGCTGCTGGCGCAGCTTCTCCGGCATATCGGCCGGCGACAGGTAAGCGGCGCTGTAGGGCTGGTCGGAGTTGAGCTTCACAAACAGCGAGTCGTTCGGGGCCGAGGCAAACTGCGTGGTTAGCTGGTCTACGGCCTGGCGGGCGGCCGTGCTGTCTTCAACGGAGGCCGTTACCGGGATGCTCACGTACTCGATAGTGCGGCCATCTTCCACTTTGTAGCGGCCCTTGTTCTTATCGAGGTAGGCCTGCAGCTGGCTGTCGGTTACTTTCACCGCCGAATCGGAGATGGAGAAGTAGGGCACAAACAGGTAGCGCATGGAAGCGCGGGTGTTCTGGTCTTCGTCGAAGCGCTTGGCTTCGGCCGATGTCACGTAGGTGCTTAGCTTGAGCAGGTTGTTGTACTTCTGGCCGATCCGCTCGGGGCCGAGGTTGGCTTCGAAGTTGCGCCAGGCAGCCTGCGCATCAGGCGGCAGCTTGTCGAGGCCCTGCAGGTACTGAATAATCTTGGCGCGGTCAAACTGACCAGTCTGCTGGTCAGTGAAAGCCTGGCGGATGCTGGGGTGAATGTTCTTGCCCTGCACCATGTCGGTCAGCTCGTCATCGGAAACAGCCAAACCCAGCTTGTCAAACTCTTTCTGGAAGGCAATGCGGTAGATGGTTTGGTTCCAGGCCTGGTCGCGCAGGTAGCCCATCGTCTGCTCGTCGGGCTGGCGGCCCTGCTGCTGAATGAAGCTCTGCTTGGCCTGTTCGAGGCTGTTGTTGAAATCAGCCAGTTCCACTTTCTCGCCGGCCACTTCGCCCACCACGGTTTGGTCGCGGTTGAAAAGCTTGCTGTTGCCGCCCACCAGGTCGCCACCCACGATAAATAGCACCATGCCGACAGCTACGACGCCCACGGCCCAGCCTGATTTTTCTCGAATCGTGTTGATTAATGCCATCTACTTGTAAAAAAGCGCAGTTTGGAAAAGCGGAAAGAGGCGCAAAATAACCAGAATCCGCGGGAGAATCAAAGTTGGTGGGCCGATTGGGTAATCCGGTGAGTCAGTGAAGGGTAGCCTATCAGGCCAAAACAGCCTGCCAGCCTGCGCAAGTGCAGGGCGGCAGGCTGTTTCCGGATTGAGGCTATTTGTTGTTAGCCGCGCCGCTTGTTGCGAGGCACGGGCTTGGCAGGCGCTTGGGGCGGCTGTTTGGTGGGCGGCTTGGGCTCGGGCTCCGGCTTGAGGTAGCGGTAGAGCATTACGCACGAAAACGACACCATGAACAGCCAGTAGTTGTCGCGCAGGGCATTTTTGTCGTTGTAGCGGCTGACGGTTTCGTAGGTGCCGATGACAAATGACACCACGGCCAGCGAAAACAGGATGGTACGCCCGAGGCCGGGACTCCAGAAGCGTTTCATACAGGGAAGGTTATTGCGCCGGCTGCGTGGCGGCCTGGTCGATGGTGAACACGCCCTCCGGCTTGAGAATGGTGTAGCGCGAAAAGTCCTGGTTGGCCGTGAGGCCGTAGCCGGTCAGTACCTCGGTGGGCGTCTGAATGCGCACGAGCTGGGTGGTGTCGTTGTAGATCAGCTGCTTGTTCTGATCGAAGTACATCTCCTCGGTTTTCATCGACTGCTGCTTCTCCACGTTGCTCACGCGCACGTCGCCTCGGATGAAATACAGGTTTTTGGCCTTATCGTAGCGGCCGTAGTTGCCGCGCAGCGTGTTGAGCACCTTGGTGCCACCTTCCGAGTAGAACGTCACGTCAATACCCTTGGGGTAAAGCTTGTCGCCGCTTTCGAACTGCTGCTCCAGTGGGGCCGTGTACTTGATCTGCAGCTTGGCCGAGTCGCTGTAGAGCGTCAGCACGTTGGTGGTTTCCAGCAGCGGGCCCTTGTATTCCACCTCTTTTTTGCTGGCCGTGGGGTCTTTTTTCTGGCAGCCCGCTGCCGCCACGCCGGCGACCAGCAGCGCCACCAGCCCCAGCCGGCCAGAAACCAGAAACGAGTACGCAGCCATGGAAAGCTTATTCAATGCGGCGCTTGATAAACCAGCGGTTGTTGAGCGAGATACCTACCTGGGCACGGATGTATGTTTCCTGAATGTTGCGCTCGGTAGCGCCGCTGCTCAGCTGCTGCACGTCGGTGTTGCCGCGGCGGCCGTAGGTGAAGCCCATGTTGAGCGTGGTAGCATCGAGCGGCGAGGCCGAAACCGGGAACGAGAAGCCCCAGCTCACGGCCCGGTCGTAGAGCACTTGGCCGCCGGGGCGGTACGGCATTTCAGCCACCGATACGCCGGCCCGGTACGTTACGCGCCGGAAGTATTTGTCTACAGAAGTTGGGTCGGGGGCAAACTCGCCCCCCAGGGCCGCGCGCCACGTGTTGCTCAGGGGCACACCTACCGTACCGCCACGCTCATTGAACGCCCGGAACTTCGACCATTGCTGGTTGGCCGCGTCCACGCTCACCGACCAGTTCTTGTTGTTGTCGAGGCTGGCCCCGAACTGCGCCAGCGCTGGTAGGTTGGCCGAGCCTTCACCACTTTCCAGCACGAGGCTTTCCACTTGGTTGCCGGCAAACGCCTGACGGTTCAGAGTCAGGTCCCGTTCGCCGTTCAGCTGGGTCTGGAAGCTGTAGGCCGCGCCCAGGTTGTAGTTGACGGTACTGTTGAGCTTGCTACGGTAGTGTGCACCGCCCCGAAACTTGAAGTCGGAGTAGTGGATATGGTCGAGCAGGACGGTTCTTTCCAGCGCATCGTTGGCCGTTACTTCATCAGGTACCACCTGCGTACCGGTGCTCACGTCGATGCTGCCAAACACGTAAGACGCTACTACGCCCACCGAAAGTCCTTTGGCGACCCGCACGCCCTGCGCAATGTAGGCTTCCGACAACTCGCCTTCGCCACGGTACTGCTTCACCACCTGCGCCAGCGTGGGGTCGTTGTTGACGCGCTGTGCTTCCACCGATTCGAAATCAACGGAACTGAAGGGCTTGAGGCCCACAGCAGCACCCCAGCGACTGGAAAGCGGAATGGCCAGCGCCAGATAGTTAAGCTTGCCAGTACCTGTCTTCTGTGAGGTCTGGTTGTTTTCGATGGTTTTGTACTGCCCGATGGCTGTGAACTCCCATGTCGTGCGGTTCATGTAGTAGAGCAGCGCCGGGTTCAGGTCGTTTACCTGAGTGCCGTTGGGCGCCGCAATCCCGACGCCACCCATGCCCATCTGCCGGACGCCGCCCGCGTTGAAGTACGTGTCGCCCAGCCCGAGGCGGGAATAAGGGGAATTGCCCAGGCCCTGGCCCTGGCCGCGCGTGGCAGCCCCAAGGCTCAGCAGCGTTAGGCCCAGCAGCCCGGCGTATTTAGAGTTCAACATTGTATGCCAATATACGGTGGAGCCCAATCAGCACGAGCTCCGGAATGCCAAAGATAGGGCCTTTCAGCCGGGGTTGGAAAAAAGCAGCATCGCCGCCCGCCAGCACCACGCCAAGCCACGGATACTGCGCCTGATAGCTGGCAATGAAGCCGTTCACTTCGGCCACGGCCCCATTAAGCACGCCACTCCGGATGGCCGAGGTGGTATCGTCGCCGGTGAGAGGTATTGGAGCCGCGCTGTCAGGGGGAATTTCCACCAGCGGCAGGCGTCCGGTAAACGTATGCAAAGCCCGAAAACGCATGTGTAAGCCCGGCGCAATACTGCCTCCCCGAAACGTGTGCCCACCTTCCACCAAGTCGCACTTGATGGCCGTACCGGCATCCACAATCAGCGTGTGCTGGTTGGGCCGAAGCCAGGCCGCGCCCACCGCCGCTGCCAACCGGTCGGCACCTAGCGTGTGCGGGGTGGCGTAGGCGTTGCGCAGCGGTAGCGGCGTGGTGGCGGGGTTGAATTCCAAGATTGTGCCTGGCAGCCGCTGGCCCAGCGTAGCAGCCCAGTCGGCGGTAGGCTCTGCCACCGAGGCCACAATGGCGTGGAGCGGCTGCAGCCGCTCCACGGCGGCCATCACCTGCGCCGCCGTCTGGCCGGTGGCCGTTTCCAGCAGCATGGGCCCGTCGAAGCAGCCGTATTTCACGGCCGTATTCCCAATATCAAGGGCAAACGTGCGCAAGTCAGGTAAGCGTGAAAGGTGAACAACCAAAAAGTGGCGGGACGAGGCGCACCGAAAGAGTGGAGGCGGGCAGTTGAGCCAGGTAGCTAGTACCGGCAAAATCCCTCCCTCTCTCCTATCGTTTGCGCCTCATCCCGCCACTAAGAGCCACACCGCCGGTCGGCGGTTGCGTATTACATGAAATACTTCAGGCGAATCACTTCCTTCTCATTAAGGAAGCGCCACTTGCCGCGCGGCAGGTCCTTTTTGGTGAGGCCCGCGTACTGCACCCGGTCCAGCGACACCACGTCGTAGCCGAGGTGCTCGAAGATGCGGCGCACGATGCGGTTCCGCCCGATGTGGATTTCAATGCCCACAAAGTGTGGGTTGCCAGCTACTACGGCTACATCGTCCACTTCAGCTTTGCCGTCTTCCAGCTCAATGCCAGCCGCAATCATGCCCAGATGCTCCTCGGTGAGAGGCTTATCCAGCTCGGCCTGGTAGATCTTCTTGTTGCGGTGCGAAGGGTGCGAGAGTTTCTGCGCTACCTCACCATCGTTGGTAAACAGCAGCAAACCCGTGGTGTTGCGGTCGAGGCGGCCCACCGGGAAGATGCGCTCCTTCGACGACTCCTTCACCAGATCCATCACCGTCCGGCGGCCTTCGGGGTCCTCGGTGGTCGTGATGGTATCTTTGGGCTTGTTGAGCAGCACGTACACCAGCTTCTCACGGTTGAGGTTGGTTTTACCGTACTGCACGGTGTCGGTCGGCTGCACTTTGTAGCCCATTTCCGTCACCACTTCGCCGTTCACCTTGATTTCGCCGGCCGCAATCAGCGAGTCAGCCTCACGGCGCGAGCAAACACCCGCGTTGGCGATGTAGCGGTTCAGGCGCAGCTCGTCGCCTTTCTCGTCTTCCTCTTCGCGGCGGCGCTTGTTGCCGCGGCTTTTGTCGTCCTCGTAGTGTTTGAGGTTTTTGTAGTCGGGGGCCTGGCCGGCCACTTCGCCGCGCTTCAGCTTGTCGGCGCGGTTGGGCGTGGCGGCATCGTGGCCGAAGCGCTTGGGCGCCGCCCGCTCGGGGCGCGCGCCATACGGACGGGCGTCGCGATCAGCATTCGAGGCGCCCCGGCTAGACTCGCGGCGGTCGGAAGCATCCCGGTTGCCGAAGCCACCTTCCTTACGGTCGTTGAAGCTGCGGTTGCCGAAAGCCGGACGCTCGCCGGTACTGCGAGGTTTGAAACCCGAATCCCGACGATCCTCAAAGGCACCACGCGGCCGGTCACTGAAGTCGGAACCACGCTCTGAGCGTTCCACGCGCGAGCCTGCCGGACGCTCGTTGTCGAGGCCCTCGGGGCGGCTACGGAAATCAAAAGGCCGGGCCGGACGAATAGCACGGTCGGGACCCTGGTCGTTGGGGTCGTCGGGGCGCGGTGTCGGCTCCGCGGCCGCCGGGCGCGGCGTGTAGCCGGTAGAGGCAGCTGGCTGGTTGGGGTCAGCTTTCACAAACTTGCGGTTCCGCTCGCCGGCGGTGCCACGGGGCACAGCAGGGCGGCCCTCCTGCCGGTACGGCTGCCCGTCCCATGTTTTGCGCGGCTCAAACGGCTGCACAGGGCGTTCATTGTTGTCGCGGCGTGGTGCTGCATCAAAACCACCACGGCGGTCATCGTCGCGGCGGTTGCCGCCACCTCCGAAACTACCACTGCGGCGGTCGTCAGAGTTACCGCGAGAAGCGCCGAAGCCACCACTCCGATTGTCTTCCCGGCGCGAACCGCCCCGGTCGAAGTCGCGCCCCCCCGTAGGGCGGTTGCCAAAAGAGCGGCTGTCGCCACCGTTGGTATCGCGGGAGCGGGAGTTGCCGCCGAATCCGCCTTCATTGCTGCGGCCAATGCTGCCGCCGCCACTGTTAAATTTCTTGGGGCCACCAAAACCGCTGCCGCCAGTGCGGTCAGCAGGTCCGCGCCCGAAGGAAGGACGAGCGGAATAATCGCCGCGTGGTGCATCGCCAGAGCGGCCCCCGGAACGGTCCCGGTCGCCGCCGAAGCGTGGTGGGCGGCTTTCGCCGGCGGAGCCACTGCCCGCACCGCGCGGAGCGGAGAATTTTTGATAAAAGCCTGACCCACCAGCGCTGCTGGAAGGACGGTCGGAGCGGCCGCGGCCGCCAGCCGGATTGCCGGAATTGTGCTTCTTGCCCATGGTTGCAAGGATGAGTGCCGTATCGCTACGGTACGGGTGAAAACAGGTGTATCAGGAAGATAACCGATTGGGTTCCGATAACAACTAACCCAGTCAGAAAACAGTGCCCGGATTCACAGCCTTACTTCCTGTTAAAGGAAGGTTGGCCGCAAACCCGGGCGCTGGTACTACAACCGTCGGAACTAATCGCGACGGGCCATTTTAGCTTCAATCGAATGCTGGGTGTGCGGTACGGCGCGTAGCCGCTCCTTCGGAATCAGCTTGCCGGTGCCAATGCACACGCCATAGGTGCCGTTCTTGATGCGAACCAGCGCATTTTCGAGCTGCTGGATGAACTTCATCTGGCGCGAGGCCAGTTGGTTGAGGCTCTCCTTCTCGGCCGTATCGGCACCGTCTTCCAGCACTTTGCTGGATGAGGCGGTATTATCGGTACCCGAGTCGTTTTTGCGGCTCAGGGTCTCCTTGATGAAGGACACTTCTTTGCGGGCGGCGGTCAGCTTATCCTGAATGATTTGCTCAAACTCGGCCAAATCCTCTCTGGAATAGCGTATGGTTTCGTCACTCATGTCGGGGTCAGAAAAAGTAAACTAAAGATGGGAGAGAGAAGATGCTGCTACAAAAGGTAGTGGAGCCTGGTCTGCGTGTTTGCGCTAACAGACGCATATCGGAATTAGTTTATCCCAGACGCAAGCTCAGCCGTTATCTGCTGAATGATAACAGGACACCCGCCTTTTTCGGGCGCAAAGCTACGCTTTTGTCTGACAATCATTTAGTGCCCGACTGTTTTCGGCCTTTTTGGTATCGTGACCTCAGAAGCTTAACATATGGATGGCTGCCACGGCGCCTTCCACACCTTTGTTGCCGTGCTTGCCACCGGCCCGGTCCCAGGCTTGCTCTAGCGTATTGGTGGTTACGAGCCCGAAGATGACCGGTTTGTTGAATTTGATGGCTACGTTGGTGATGCCACTGGCTACGGCGTGGCAGATGTAGTCGTCGTGCTTGGTTTCGCCCTGAATAACCACCCCCAGGCATATGACAGCATCAATCTGCTCGTGCTGGGCCAGTAACTGCGCGCCCAGCGTCAGCTCGAAGCTGCCGGGCACGGTGTTGCGAAAGATGTTCTCCTCCTTGGCGCCGTGCTTGATTAGCGTGTCGTAAGCGCCCTGGGCCAGGGTGTCGGTTATCTCACGGTTCCATTCGGCCACCACCAGCCCAAACCGCTTGTCAGAAATGTCGATGAAGTGGTCGGAGTTGTAGTCGCTCAGGTTCTTGAGGGCAGTTGCCATATAATCGCAGATGTTGCAGATTAAAGTTGATTACACAGATGCAGATGGTGGGTAGCCACCTAATGGCCTTGGGAATGAAGATGCAGGAACGCAGAATGCTTGGAGCCGCTCAGTGAGTATGAAAAAAGAAAGGACGGCATCAGACCGTCCTTTCTCTCTTACTCTGCGGAATCCATACATCTGCACAATCTGCGATTCTACTTGCCGCTTAGGGCTTCCACGCGGGCTTTGTACTGGCGGGCTTCGTTCACTTCAAACGAGGTCGGGTACTCGGTGATGATCCGGTCGTAGGCTTTTATGGCGCCTTCCGTGTCCTTGGCCAGCTCACGCGCGGTGGCTTCCTTCAGCAGGTATACCGGTGTGAATTGCTCGTTGGCGTTGTGGTTTGCGGCCTTGCTGTAAAAGTCGGCAGCTTCCTGGGGCTTGTTGAGTTCCAGGTTGGCGTCACCGAGCAGCGAGTAGGCACGGGCCTGCACTAGCAGGTCGTCGGAGGAGAAGTCTTCGAGGTAGTCGGCAGCGGCTTTATACTGGCCCTGCTTGAGGGCAGCCACACCGGCGTAGAAGTTGGCCAGGTTGCCAGCCTTCGTGCCGCTGTACTCGTTGGCTACGGTTTCCAGACCGGGGTTCTGGCCGTCGCCTTTCATGGCCTTTTGCAGCGAGTCGGCTTCCCAGTAGTTCACAGCCTGGAACATCACGGCCTGCGCCTTAGTATCCTGCGAAGCCCGCCAAGTGTAGAAGGCAAATGCCCCTACCACGGCCAGCACCACTACCGTCAGCAAACCAAGCAACACGTTTTTGTTGCGGCGCAGGAAGTCTTCCGAATCGGCCAGGCGTACGGCCAGTGCGTCCGGATCTTCCAGCATCGGGTGCTCCGTGGCATAGGTTTCTTGTCCTAGCGGATCGGCCGATACAGGCTGCTGGGGCTGACGGGCGCCGGGTGTCTTACCCGTGTATGGAATCTTCGACATGAGAAGTAACTGGAAAACGAAGACCGGAACCTGCGGACAGGTTCGCGGCGGAACTAGTCGCGAATGTAAGGGTAGTCCTGCTGCACGTACACGTCTTTGTAAAGCTCGTCGGCAGTGGGATAAGGAGACGTTTCGGCAAATTCCACCGACTGCAGCACCTGCGCCTTGATCTTCTCATCAATAGCCGCAAGGTCTTCCTCAGTGGCCATGTTGTTGGTGAGGATGGTGTGGCGGACCGATTCGATGACGTCGCGCGAGCGGTAGTCTTCCAACTCGTCTTTGGTGCGGTACTTGGCCGGGTCACTCATCGAGTGACCTTTGTAGCGGTAGGTTTTAAACTCCAGGAACGTGGGGCCTTCACCGGCGCGGGCACGCTCGGCGGCACGTGCCACGGCGTCGTGCACATCTTCCACGCTCATGCCGTTCACCGGCTCCGACGGCATGTCATAGCCACGGCCGATGTGATAGAGCTCCGTAACATTAGAGGTCCGCTGCACCGAAGTTCCCATGGCGTAGCCGTTGTTTTCTACCACGAAGATGACGGGCAGTTTCCAGAGCATGGCCATGTTGAAGGCTTCGTGCAGAGCGCCCTGGCGCACGGCGCCGTCGCCCATGTAGCAGATGCACAGGTTGCCGGTCTTGTTGTACTTCTCGGCGAAGGCAATGCCAGCACCCATGGGCACCTGCGCGCCCACGATGCCGTGGCCGCCGATGAAGTTCACTTCTTTATCGAAGATGTGCATCGAGCCGCCTTTGCCTTTCGAGCAGCCTGTAGCCTTGGCGTACAACTCCGCCATGATGGCGTCGGGCGAGGTGCCCAGCGCCAGCGGGTGCGCATGGTCGCGGTATGCCGTGATCCACTTATCGGACTTGGTCAGGGCCGAGGCGGCACCGGCGGCACAGGCTTCCTGCCCGATGTACAGGTGGCAGAAGCCTTTGATCTTCTGCTGCCCGTAGAGCTGGCCAGCCTTCTCTTCAAACTTGCGCATGAGCTGCATCTGCTCATACCAGCGCATGTACGTCTCTTTAGAAAACTTGGGCTTGGCTGCTTTCGCCGCTTTGCCGCTTTTCTTCGTATCGGCAGGAGCCGCGCCATTGGCGGGCGGCAGCACCGGATCCGGCTGAGTTACCGTTTTGGTAACCGCGTCACTTTTGGCCACGGCCTTCTGGGTCGGCGTTTTCTTTGCCGAGTTGGAAGCCTTGGGGGCAGCCTTTACTTTCGTCTCCGCCATGTTGCTTTCAGTTGTTCGCGTTTGGGATGCGAAAGTACGTAAAATGATTGCAATTCCGAACCCCGCGCATGATACTGGAAAGCCTGCAGCTACTGTTCTTTAAAAACTACGATGAAGCGAATTTGCGCCTGTCGCCGCGCATCAATTGCTTTATCGGCGACAATGGTAGCGGCAAGACCAACCTGCTTGATGCCATCCACTACCTTTCCCTTACTAAGAGTGCCTTCACCTCGGCTGATGCGCAAAGTATCAAGCAGGGTGAAGAGTTCTTCGTGGTCAAAGGCCGCTTTCAGCATCCAGACCCGGAAGCTCCAGCAACAGAGTCGGAGGCCATTCAGGTGAGCTTGCGGGCGGGGCAGAAAAAAGCGGTGTCACGCAACAAGCAACCCTACGAGCGGATAGCCGACCACATCGGCCGCTACCCGGCCGTGCTCATTTCGCCTTATGATACCGACCTGATCCGGCAGGGTAGCGAGGAGCGGCGCAAGTACTTCGACAGCCTCATGTCACAGCTCGACCATTCCTATCTGGAGCTGCTGATTTCCTACAACCACGTTCTGCGGCAGCGCAACTCCTTACTCAAGCTGGCTGCCGAGCGCTCGGGTGGCTACGACCGGGACTACCTGCTGGTCCTGGATGAGCAGCTGGTGCCGCTTGGCCTGCAGCTGGTAGCGGCCCGCCAGCAATTCCTGCTGGACTTCGAGCCACTCTTTCAGCGCCACTACCAACTGCTGGCCGACAGCCGCGAGCAGGTGACGTTAACCTATAAGAGTGAGCTGCCGGAAGCCAATTTTGCCAAGCTGCTCCGGGTGCAGGAGCGCAAAGACCTTACGCTGCAGCGCACCACCGCCGGCCCGCATAAAGACGACTTCGTGTTTCTGATGGATGGGCTGCCGGTGAAAAGCTACGGCTCGCAGGGTCAGCAGAAGTCCTACGTCATTGCGCTCAAGCTCGCGCAGTTTGAAATCCTGGCAGCACGCAATCAGCAAAAGCCCCTACTCCTGCTCGACGATATTTTCGACCGGCTGGATGAGAAGCGTATTGTGCGGCTGCTTCAGCTAGTCGCCGACCACACCTTCGGGCAGATTTTCCTCACCGATACTCACCTCGACCGGACTGATCTGGCGCTGGCCAGCATCACCGAGCAGATTAATCGTTTTCGGGTGGAGGCTGGCACCGTGCGGGCGGTGTAAGCAATGCCAGGGCGTTGTACCTTTGGGAGCAGCCTTGTGCTTTAACATAGTCTGCCCGCGCATTATTATACTGCACTGACGTGAAAAAACCTAGCAACTCCGAAAATTCACGTCGTGCCGATATTGTGTCCCTGAAAGATAGTATTCAGGCATTGCTAAAGGCGTACCGCTTGCAGGGTAAGCTCAACGAGGTGACGGTAGTTGGGAGTTGGGAAAAGGTAATGGGTAAGGCAGTGGCGTTGAAGACTCAGGAAGTATACGTCAGCAACGGCAAGCTCTTCGTCCGGCTTTCGTCGGCCCCACTGAAGCATGAGTTGGTGATGGCTAAAACCCGCGTGATGCAGCTCATTAATGATGAGGTAGGTGAAGCGGTTATTAAAGAGGTGGTTTTTCTATAGCGGCTTTCATGCCTAAAGGATTTATACCTAACACCACTCTTTAGTCGGTGTTCTCTAATCTATTATTGGCATAGAGACTTCGTTGCGGATTCAGGGGCCAGCAGTACCGCCTATTTTTCTTACGTGCCCCCATTTTAATTACTCTTCTGATAGCTTTCTGAATTCATCGAATCACTGGAGTTAGGTATCCTTCTAGTGGCCTCGATAATCTGGCAGCTATAACTGCACACTATACCGGTAGCCTACAGAGGTCCATTGTGCCTTATACCTGAGTGTCATTGAATCAGGACTACCTGGCTCGTCGTCTATCTTGCACAGGTGCGGTTGACTGAGTATCAGCCAGACCTACTTGCTATTTCTGCCTATGTCCCCCTACCCTCTTCCTGAATTTCGGTCCGTGGCTTACTCCCGGGTCACGCTCACCGAACTCATGATTCCCTCCTATGCCAACTTCGGTGGCAAGATCCACGGCGGCATACTCCTTTCGCTCATGGACAAGGTTGCTTATGCGGCTGCCTCCAAGCATGCAGGCACCTACTGCGTCACGGTGAGTGTGGATGGCGTGAACTTCCTGCAGCCAGTGGCGGTGGGCGAATTGGTGTCGTTGCTAGCCTCGGTGAATTATGTCGGGCGCACTTCGCTGTTGGTGGGCATCAAGGTCATTGCCGAGGACGTCCGGACTGGCACCGTCAAGCACACGAACACTTCCTACTTCACGATGGTGGCCAAGGACGACGAAGGGCACCCGACCCCAGTACCAGGACTGCTGCTCGAAACACCCGACGACACGCGGCGCTTTTTGGAGGCCATCAAACGGCGCGAGTTCAACACCCAATATCACCGTCAATTCAACGACGCCCGCACCGGCATGCACGCCGACAGCTTACTGTATTTGCTCGAGAATGAGCGGTGCAAATTGGCTTATTAGTCAACCCTATTTTTCCATCGAGCCAACCTACAAAAAGCCGCGGGGCACAGCAGACCTGGTCTGCTGTGCCCCGCGGCTTTTATGTGCAAAACTGTCTTACCCTGAATAGCTGGAACGATTTGAGAGCCTTGCCAACCAAGCATTATTGGCAAGCCCAGGCGACCATTAAACAGACAAAAATGTTTCACGTGGAACAATTTTGTTACCTCGGCCCATACACTTTCAACAGCAACTCATTATAGGCTTCAAGCAAGGCAATGTACTTAGTTTGGAGGGCTAAAAGCTGCTTACCAAGGTCTGGCTCGGGTTGTGATACAGAAACCGGCTTACCTGTAACACCATGTAACGCTGTAACATCGGGCCTGTTTGTTACAAATGGCAATGACACTTGTTGTACAACCGTAAAGTCATTGGAAAAATCGTGTCCGATTAAATCACCAACCTTCTTTACAAAAGAGTAATCAAGTGTCTCATCTTTGAATTTACGATATATAGTAGGACGTGTAATACCCAGTCCGTCCACGATACGTGTAATGGAAATACCGCTGTTTTTAATGGCTTCCTGGAGTATTTCGCCCTGATGTGGCATAGTAACGCGTGTTGCTTTATTGTGTCTGTAAATATGACAATACTGTTTCAAATAACAATACTGGACACACAACACTATTAGTGTTACAGTGTGTTCTTTACAATTACAAGGTGTATCATGTTACACACAACACACTTTACACTTTTCAATGTGCAACATTACACCTGCTTTATACAACTAGCCTTTCAATATTCCGAAACAACGATTCTAGGCATTCAGTAATGCTTATTACAGCAAAAAGCATCTGTAACACTGGGCTACAGACGCTTTAAGGGTGCCCGGACTGTGTCAGGACGTAGAAGCTTGGTTAGTGCACTACTTCAACAGCTAGTTCTGTTTGCCTACTCAGGTGTACAGCTGCAGCAAACGGTCAGGATAGTCAGTGGTAATACCGGCTACGCCCAGCGAAACCAAGCGAAGCATATCTGCCGGATTGTTCACCGTCCAGGGTACCAACTGCAGGCCTGATTGGGTGGTTTCTGCTACCAGTTGCGGCGTGACTAGGTCATGGCGCGGGCCGTATGTTTCCGGGGTGAACCCTAGCTGTTGCAGGTGCTCGGCAAAGGGCGTATTGTCTTCCACCAGCAGGCATAAGGGCAGTACTGGAAGGCGGCGCCGGGCCTCCTGCAGGATGCGCACATCGAAGCACAGCAGCGTGGTACGGGGCACCAGCGAGAGGCGCTGCAGCTCGGCCATCACCACCGAAACGTAGGCAGCCGGCGTTGGATGAAATAGGTTGTCGCCGGCCAGCTCGCTCTTCACTTCAATACTGAAACGAGGTGGGTTGTGGCCGAACTCCTGAGCTAATTGGTCGACGGTGGCTACCACTTCGCGCAGCAATGGCTTGTGGGCCGGTAGGGTCTGCTGCTGCGGAAAAGATGGGTGTTGCAGTTGCCCACAGTCGTACTCACGGATCTGGCTGTAGGACATCCGGTATAGATTGTGTTGCTGCTGCGTGGCAGCCGGAATGGGCTGGCCGGCGGGGTCCAGGCAGATAGTAGCACTCATCCAGGGCTCGTGTGAAACAACCACCTGCCCATCGGCAGAGAGCACCACATCCAGCTCCAGCACAGCCACGCCTAGGCGTACGGCGTGCAGGAAGGCAGGCAGTGTATTCTCAGGAAACAGGCCACGGCAACCCCGGTGTCCATGTATCTCGGGGCGAATGGAAGAAGCATTGGATAGAGCCATAGCAGCAGTACGCAGGCTCCATCGGAATAGCTGTCGGTTACCAATCGGTTGAAGCAGCTCCGCGGCAAAAGGCCGTTGAAATCCTGTATTTTCGCTGGCAACTTTTTCCCTCTTCCTATGAAACGATTGATTCTTTTGATTGTGTTAGTGGCACTGGCGGCTGGCGGCTACTTCTATTATCAAAGCCTGAAGGCGAGCCCCAAATATTCGCTGATGCAGGCTGCTAATGCCGTGCGTACTCATAACGTGGCCGACTTCGAGCGCTACGTGGATGTGAGCAGCGTGACGGGTAGTCTGGTAGACCAGGTTACCAATCAAGGCTCCGCACTGGGCTTGCTTAATCCGGGCGGTATGTTGTTCAAGGGAGCATTGCGGCTTATGAAGCCTCAACTGGCGCAGGCGGCGCGTAAGGAACTCAGCCGCTACATTGAAACCGGCTCGGTCGAAGCAGCCGCTGCGGCGCAGCCTGATAAGCTGCTGAACGTATCTATGTTAGGTCTGGCCGGCAAAGTGGTTAATCCGGATAGTCAGTTCAAAGACATCAAATATGTGACTGAACAAGGCGAGCAGGCGCTGGTAGGCTTGGAGTTTACGCAGCCTAAGTACGACACCACGCTGGTAGTAGAGCTAAAGATGCTGGACCGCGGCGACCATTGGCAAGTGACAGAAATCACCAACTCAGGCGAACTGCTTACGCACGTAGCACGCCTGGAAAAGAAGAGGCTGGTAGGAGGCCGCTGAACTGATGCACCCGCTGACCCCACTGCAAATGAAAAGCCCTGCTACTCGCATGAGTAGCAGGGCTTTTTACTGGCTCACAAAGGGAGCTTACTTGTCTTTGCCGAAAAGCAGGAAAGCCAGCGAACCAAGGAAGGGAAAGAAGAAAATGATCAGGCCCCAAACGATTTTCTTACCCAAAGACCACGGCTGCTGAAACAAACGATACAGCGCGTATATGGCGAGGATAAGGTGAATAACGCCGGCCGTAGTGAGCGAGCCATCAGCGTTGCGGGTACGGCCACAGCTGCTCAGAACAAAGGTGCTGAGCACTGCCAAAATACCAGTCAGGGAGAAAGACCGGCTACCGAAAGCAGAGGTGAGGAGGTTGTTCATGGGAGTAGAGAGTATGATGTTTGAAGGCCGTTTACGGGCCAGTAACCGGAATAGATATACATAGCAGAATAACAATTTTACAACTAGTTGATTTACAATATATTAGCTATGTAAAGCTGTGCTTGTTGCCAGAAATTGAATGCCGACGATGGCAACAAGGCCAACGTAACCAGCACGCCATACAAAGCGCCGTAGAAGTGGGCATCGTGGTTGATGTTATCGGCGTTGCGGCGGCTCATATAGTAGGAATAAGCCAAGTAGAGCAGGCCAAATATGAACGGCTGAATGGGAATTGGGAGTGGGAAGATGTAGATACCGCCGCCGCCGGGCGCCACCGGAAACAGCAGCACGCTGGCAAATACCACCGATGACACACCACCCGAAGCGCCCAGGCTATGGTAGCCGGGATTGTGGCGGTGGCGGAAAAATGTGGGCACCGACGACAGGATAATGCCTCCCAGGTACAGCAACAGAAAAAACCCAATGCCCACCCCCACTCCATAGCTACCTACGTATGTGCGCAGCACGATGGGGCTGAACGAGTAGAAGGCAAACATGTTAAACAGCAGGTGCGTCAGGTCGGCGTGCAGGAAGCCGGAGGTAAGAAACCGGTACCACTGCTGTCGCTGTTGCATCAGGTAGGGGCTCAGGATCCAGCTATCGAGCAAAGCACGGTTCGACCACGCGTACATCGAAATGCCGGCCGTGAGGGCTATTAGAATCAGAATCGGGTTGAGGAAGGACATGCCGAAGGAATAGAAAAGAAATTAAGCGCGTTTAAGGCGCGTCAGGCGCATGCTGGCTCCCAGGAAGGCGCTCGTATCACAAAAGCATTAGGAGGCCGCTCAGAGGCGCGTAAAACGCCTGAGCAGACAAGCTATGGCGCGGACTCCAATACGCAGCCCTTACGCCTGCACATGTGGCATGATATACCCACAAGCGGAGGAGCTACAGACTGAAATGCGCGCCACAGCTACCCGGCCTAGCTCTCGCGCTCCAGCAACTGGAGGGCTAGGTGGCGTAGAGGCTCTTTGCGGGCAGCTGGCACGCTCACGCGGTCCAGGTGCTGCAAGGCGTCCTCGAAGTAGTGGTTGATGCGGGCCTCGGTCTGGGGGCGGATACCGAGCTCGTCGTAGAGGGCGCGCACGGCCTGCACTTTGGCATCGGCATCAAGAATGGGCTGGCCGATATGGCGGGCCAGCTGGGCGCACTGGGTTTCGTTGGCCTGGGCTTGGGCCGTAAGCAGCAGGAAGGTTTTCTTGTCACTGAGGATGTCGCCGCCGACGCGTTTGCCGAAGGTGGCGGCGTCGCCGTACACATCCAGCAGGTCGTCGCGGAGCTGGAAGGCTACGCCGATGCCTTCCCCAAACAGGCGCAGGTGCTCGGCATCGTCCTCGGAGCCGCCGCCCAGCCGGGCGCCCAGCTCCAGCGCGAAGCCCAGCAATACGGCCGTTTTCAGCCGAATCATGTCAACGTACTGCTCAATGCTGACCTCGGTTTCCGTCTCGAAGTTCATGTCCCACTGCTGGCCTTCGCACACCTCAGCGGCCGTCTGGCTGAAGCGGCGCAGCATGGGCGCCAACAAAGCGGGCGGCATATCAAACAGCAGCTCGTAGGCCCGCA
Source organism: Hymenobacter puniceus (assembly GCF_014333525.1). Classification (GTDB taxonomy): domain Bacteria; phylum Bacteroidota; class Bacteroidia; order Cytophagales; family Hymenobacteraceae; genus Hymenobacter. The sequence goes on along the minus strand of NZ_JACSCX010000007.1, from coordinate 239,758 downwards.
CCAGCATCACGTCGCCTGAGAGGATGGCCACGTTGGGGTTCCACTTTTCGTGCACCGTGGGCTGGCCGCGGCGCAGCGGCGCTTGGTCCATGATGTCGTCGTGGAGCAGGGTGAAGTTGTGAAACACCTCCACGGCCAATGCGGGCTTCAGAGCCACGTCCAGCGCGTCGGTATAGAGCTGGGCGCCCAGCAGCGTGAGCAGCGGCCGGATGCGCTTACCACCCAGCGCCATGATGTAGCGGATGGGCTCGTAGAGGGCGGTAGGCTGGTCGCCGTAGTGCAGCTCGGCCAGAGCCGTAGTGAGCTTATGAGAAAGGGCAGTGAGGTCCACAGAAACAGATAAAGGTTCGGAGAGGAAAGGTACGGAAGAGTAGCTGAGTGGCTGGGTAGACCGGAAGCCATAAAAAACGCCTGTCATCCTGAGCAAAGCGAAGGACCTTGCTACATTGAAATGAGTAGTTGTGGTATCAACCGTTTCAACGTAACAAGGTCCTTCGCTTTGCTCAGGATGACAGGCGAATCTGTGACAGCGCCCTCCTAGCGGCGGCGCTTGCCTTTGTTGTCGCCACCGCCGCCGGGGCGGCCGCCACCGCTGCTGCGCTCAGGGCGGTAGCCGCGGGGCTTGCTGTTCTCGCGGCGCTCCTGTAGCTCGCGCTGCTTCACGGCGTCGGGGCGGTTGTCCACCAGCTCGAAGTCGATGGTACGGTCGAGCAGATTGGCCGATTTCACAATCACCTGCAACTCGTCGCCGAACTGAATAATGCGCTTGCTGCGCTGGCCCACGATGCGGTAGTTGTCGCGGTCCAGCTCGAAATGGTCGCCAGGAATCTCGCTCAGGCGCACCATGCCTTCGCACTTATTCTCTTCGATTTCTACGTACATACCGCGCTCCGTGAGGCCCGACACCACGCCGGTGAACGTCTCGCCGATGACCTCTGACATGAACTCTACCTGCTTGTACTTGATGCTGGCGCGCTCAGCGGAAGCCGCCACTTTCTCGCGCTCCGAGGAGTGCTTACACTCTTCTTCCACGGGCTCTACGTCCACGTTTTTGCCGCCCTCCAGGTAGTGCTCCAGCAGGCGGTGCGCCATCATATCGGGGTAGCGGCGGATGGGCGAGGTGAAGTGCGAGTAGTGCTCGAAGGCCAGGCCGAAGTGCCCCAGCGGCTCGGTGGTGTAGATAGCCTTGCTCATGGTGCGCACGGCCAGGGTTTGCAGTACGTTCTGCTCGGGCCGGCCGATTACCTCTGTTGAGAGGTCATTCAGTTCGGTGCTGATTTTCTTCGGGTTCGTCAGGTCCAAGTTGTGGCCAAATTTCTTGGCGAACAGCGCGAAGGTCTGCAGGCGGTCCGGGTCGGGGGCTTCGTGCACGCGGTACACCATCGTGAAGCGCGGCTTGCGGCTTTTGAGCTTGAACACGAACTCGGCCACCTTGCGGTTGGCGAGCAGCATGAACTCCTCAATCATCTTGTGCGCGTCCTTACGCTCCTTCACGTACACACCCAGCGGCTTGCCGTTCTCGTCCAGCTTGAACTTCACTTCCTGCGTCTCGAAGCTGATGGCTCCCTGCTTGAAGCGGGTTGCGCAGAGCTTCTTGGCAATGCTGTTCATGAGCTGGATTTCGGTGGTGTAGTCCGAGTCCAGCCCTTCGATGCGCTCCTGCGCTTCCTCATAGGCGAAGCGGCGGTCGGAGTGGATAATGGTTTTGCCGAACCACGACTCGAAGAGCTTGCCGTTTTCGTCGAGCTCAAACACGGCCGAAAAGGTCAGTTTATCCTCGTTGGGGCGCAACGAGCAGAGGCCGTTGGAGAGGCGCTCAGGCAGCATCGGAATCACCCGGTCCACGAGGTAAACTGAAGTGGCGCGGTGCTTGGCTTCCTGCTCCAGCGCGGTACCGGGCCGCACGTAGTGCGTCACGTCGGCGATGTGCACGCCGATTTCCCAGTGGCCGTTTTCCAGCTTCTGAATGCTCAACGCATCGTCGAAGTCCTTGGCGTCGGCGGGGTCGATGGTGAAAGTGGTGATGTGGCGGAAGTCGCGGCGGCGCTCCACTTCCGAGGCCGGAATGACTTCGGAAATCGACTCCGACTCCTCCTCCACTTCAGCCGGGAATTCAAACGGCAAGCCGAACTCGGCCATGATGGCGTTTATCTCGGCTTCGTTGGCACCGGCCTGGCCGAAGCTGCGCACCACCTCGCCCAGCGGCGAGCGGCCGGCATCGTCCTCCGGAAACTCGGTGATGCGCACCAGCACTTTCTCGCCATCCACGGCGCCGTGCAGATTCTCGAAGGGCACGAATACGTCGAAGTACATCTTGCGATTATCAGGCTTCACGAAGCCAATACCACCGCGCACCTGCAGGCGGCCTACCACCTCGGGGCGCACCCGCTTGAGCACTTCCACCACGTCGCCGACGGGGCGGCCGTCGCGGGAGCCACGCAGACGCAGGCGCACCGTGTCGCCATGCATGGCAAAGCGCAGTCGGTCGGTGAACACGCGCACGTCGCTTTCACTTTCCTCGGAAATCACGAAGGCAAATTTGTCGGTAGCCAGGGCTACCGTGCCCACAATGGTGTCGGCGTGGGAGTCGTGGCGGCGGCGCGAATCGGTGGTGCTGGCCGCATCGGGGAAGTCGAAGCCGGCCTCGCGGCGGCGGTGCACCACGGGGTCCTGGCCGAACTCGGCCTCGGGCGAGCGGGCGCTGCGGCGGGCAGGAGCCGCCTCGGTTTTGCGCGAGTTGCGGCCACTGGCAGCATCCGCCGCGGCGGGCGCGGCACTGGGGTCGGTGAGACGGTATTCGTCGTTCTGCACCAGCGTAAGCAAGCCGGCTTTCTTTAGCGCCTTGAGGTGACTGAATACTTCGTCGCGCTGCTCACGGGTGGTGACGCCCAGTCGGCGGGAAATCTGGCGGTAAGCCAGCACCTTTTCAGGATTGTCGCGGAAGATGCGGAATACCAGGTCCTGGGAAATAAGGGCAGCATCGGAGCTGCCGGAGGCTGCCTTCGCGCGGTCGGCGCGGGGGGCGGCGGAGTCGTCTTTTCTTTTCATTTAGAAAATTGGAGCCGCCAGTGGTTGTCTTTTTCGCAGGCGGCGGGGGTTGATGGGAAGGAAGCAGCCAGAACCGGCGCACCTTCTGTAAGAAACAATATCGGCCGTACTACGGGCCTCGGAAAGATGATACGAAATATAGGAAGCAATAACTATTCCGGGCTGAAAATAGCCGGTTATGGTTGGGTTACGCGGGGCCTACAAGACGCCCATAACTTGGGCCTGGCTGTCCGCGACCAGCAAGTTGCTTGGCGTATCGGGCAGGCAGGGTAAGTGCTAAGTACGAGCACCAACGCGGCTCCGTGCGGAAAAGTGCCGGCTTTCTTAGCTGGTCGTGTAAGAAGTCGAAGACGCACAACGACGCGCATTCACTACATTTTTTTGGCCCGCGAGATGCTCCGCTCTGCATGAGTGTGTGCTCCTACTTCTCTCCTACGCCCGGCTGGCCACAGCAGCGCGGATGTCGGCGGGGGTGTCTTTGGGGATGGCGGCCAGCAGCTGCTTGGTGTACTCGTGCCGGGGGTTGGCGTAGATGTCGGCGGCGGGGCCGCTTTCCACGATCTGGCCCTGGCGCATCACCAGCAGCCGGTCGGACATGAAGCGGGCCACGGAGAGGTCATGGGTGATGAACAGGTAGGTGATGCCGAACTCGCGCTTGAGGTCGTTGAGCAGGTTGAGCACCTGCGCCTGCACCGACACGTCTAGGGCCGACACGGATTCGTCGCAGATGATGCACTTGGGCTGCAGGGCTAGGGCGCGGGCAATGCAGATGCGCTGGCGCTGGCCGCCGCTGAACTCGTGCGGGTAGCGCTGGTACTGGGCTTCGGTAAGGCCCACGGTGCGCAGCAGCTCCAGCACCCGAGCCTTCTGCTGCTCTTTGGTGCCGCCCACGTTGTGCACGCGCATGGGCTCCAGGATGGCCTCGCCCACGGTCATCATCGGGTTGAGGGCAGCGTAGGGGTCCTGGAACACCATCTGAAACTCGCGGCGGCGGCGGCGTAGCTGCTCGGCCGGCAGCTTGGCCAGGTCCTCGCCTTCGAACAGGATGCTGCCCGAGGTGGGCTCCACCAGCCGCAGCAGCGCCCGGCCCAGCGTGGTCTTGCCGCACCCCGACTCCCCCACCAGCCCGACAGTTTCGCCCGGATACACATCAAAGCTGACACCGTCCACGGCCCGCACAAACTCGGGCTTGCGGTTGAAGAAGCTCTTGCGAATCGGAAAGTGCACATTCAGATTCTCGACGCGGAGAATGGGTTGGAGGTTAGTTGTCGGTTGGTCGTTGTCAGTTGGTGGGGCAGTTGGTGCTGGCGACGCGGGTGTCCCAGGGTTGAAACCCTGGGCTACGGAGCTAGTATCAGGTACCGGCACGCTGACTAGCCCAGGGCTTGAGCCCTGGGAATTCAGCGCATCAACACCAAGCAGCGGCTGGCCTGATTCCAGGCTGGGGGCTGTTTCCAAGCCAAATTCGGGAAATGCGGGGCGTGAAACGCTATGTTCCACGGGGAACGTTTTGGCAGTTTCAATATCGTTTTGAGATGCCAGCAGCGTGGCATCACCAATTTCATTAGCAGCTAGTTGCGCGTGGCCAGTTTCAGTGCTAATAAAGCCCCCATCGGCCGTTTCCTGCATAAAATCAGCCACTACAGGAAGTTTTTTGCGGCCCACGGAAAGTTTTGGGCGGCAGGCCAGCAGGCCCTTGGTGTAGGGATGCTGCGGGTTGGTGAAGATGTCGAGCACGGCGCCCTGCTCTACCACGCGGCCGCGATACATCACCAGAATCCGGTCGGCTATTTCGGCCACCACGCCCAGGTCGTGGGTGATGAAGATGACGGCGGTGTTGTGCTGGCGGCGCAGGTCGTCGATGAGGCGGAGCATGCGGGCCTGCACCGTCACGTCGAGGGCGGTGGTGGGCTCGTCGGCAATGAGGATGGCGGGGTTGCAGGCCATGGCCATGGCAATCATCACGCGCTGCTTCTGGCCGCCGCTGATTTCGTGGGGGTAGCTGGTGAAGATTTTCTCGGGGCGCGGCAGCTGGGCCATCGTGAACAGCTCCACAGTGCGGGCCTCGGCTTCCTTCTCGCTGAGCGTGGTGTGCAGACGCAGGGCCTCCACCACCTGGCTGCCGCAGGTATACACCGGGTTCAGCGAGGTCATCGGCTCCTGAAAAATCATCCCGATGTCGTTGCCGCGCACTTTTTGCAGCTGCTTATCGGTGAGTTGCAGCAAGTCTACCTCCCCTAGCGCCTCGCTCTGAAAGCGCGCCTCGCCACTCACAATCCGGCCGGGCGGCAGCGGAATCAGGCCCATCAAGGCCAGCGACGTCACCGACTTGCCCGAGCCCGACTCGCCCACGATGGCCAGTGTCTCGCCCCGGTGCAGGTCAAAGGAAATGTCCTGCACGGCCCGCGTGTTGCCGCGGTGGCTGTTGAAGTCGATGGTGAGGTTGCGAACGGAAAGGATGGGCTGGGGCATAGCAAGCAGGTAGATCAGTAAAGATAGGCGCTGCTGTAGAGACGCAACACTTCGCGTCCCGCTGTTGAACGGCCGAAACAACTGTAGAGACGCAATATTTTGCGTCTCGCCGTTGAACGGCCGAAACAGCCCAGTTGCAACAACATCAGCAACGAAAAGACGCAAAATATTGCGTCTCTACAACGAAAACGGCCCGCCGGAACGATTCCGGCGGGCCGCTTTCAGGCAAAAACGCAGGCTGCTACACCACTTCCGACGAGGCTTCGGCGTCGTGGCGGGCCTGGGCGGCGGTGGGGTCGTTGGCGGCCAGCGGATGGGCTTTTTCGTCTTCGGTGCTGTAGAAACGATTTTGGAACAGTAGAATCAGCACCACGCCCACGAAGATGCTGGAGTCGGCGATGTTGAAGATGGGGAAGTCCGGAATCATGTCCCCGCCGACCAACGGCCACGAGGCGGGGAAGAAACCGTCGGGGAAATCCACGAAAATCATGTCAATCACCTGCCCGTGCAGCCAGGGCGTGGGGGCGCCGTACACCGTGAGGGCGGGGCCATAGACGATGCCGTAGAAGATGGAATCCACGAGGTTGCCGATGGCGCCGCCCAGAATCAGGGCAATACACACCATCAGGCCCTGCGGCGCGCGCTGCTTCCAGAGGCGGTAGATGTAGTAGCTGATGCCCGAAACTGCCACCAGCCGGAACAGCGTGAGCAGCACTTTGCCGTAGGGCGCGGGCAGTTCCACCCCGAAGGCCATGCCCGGATTGGTGGTGTAGTGCAGCTTCAGCCAGTCGCCGAGCAGCGGGATTTCGCCGGGCATGCCGAGCGGCATGTAGCGGTGCACGGCCCACTTGGAGAGCTGATCAATGACGATGACCAGCACGGCCACGAGGTAGTATTTCCAGTACTTCATTCTTCGGAAGTGAGAGGTTAGAAGTGAGAAGTGAGACGCTGAGCTGACGTCTTGTCAGAACTAGTCCCTCTCCCCTCTCGTGGCACAAAGTGACGCAGAATTTTAGACTTCAGCCTCACGGGTGAGAGCCGGGCCGGTGCGCCGTTGGTATATGTTTCGGGTGGCGGTTTATGCCGTTTTGAGCCTGATTCGGTGGCCGGTTTTGCGCTTTGTGCGCCGGTGTGCCAACCGCCGTTTCTGAGGCGGCGGTTGGCTCCTGAGGCTTAGGCAGTTGCTACGTTCAGTAACACGGGCACGGAAAACTCGTCGAATTCCAGCACCGCGCCGCCGCTGATTTCCGGAGCGAAATCCAAGCTAAGAGCCTGCACTTCCTCCCGGATGTAGCCGCCGAACGACTGCACGGCGGCTGCCAGCTCGGGCTGCTGCTGCAGCGTCACCCGGATTTTGTCCTGCACTTCCAGGCCACTGTCTTTGCGCAGGTTCTGGAGGCGGTTCACCAGCTCGCGGGCCACGCCTTCCTGGCGCAGCTCGTCGGTCAGGGTCACGTCGAGGGCCACGGTGAGGGGGCCGTCGGTGGCTACCAGCCAGCCGGGCAGGTCCTGGGTGCGGATTTCCACGTCGTCGGGGGCCAGGGTGTAGGCTTCACCGTCGATTTCCACGGCCAGCTGGCCGGTTTTTTCGAGGGTGCTGATTTCCTCGGCGCTCATCTGCTGGATGCGGGCCCCCACGGCTTTCAGCTTGGCCCCGTACTGCTGGCCCAGGCGCTTGAAGTTGGGCTTCACCGACTTCACCAGCACGCCGCTGGCATCGTCGAGGAACTCCACGTGCTTCACGTTCACCTCGGCGCAGATCAAGTCTTCCACCAACGCCACCTGGGCGCGGGTGGAATCGTTGAATACCGGCACCAGGATACGCTGCAACGGCTGGCGCACCTTCAGCACCGACTTCTTGCGGAGCGAGTGCGTGAGCGAGGAAATGCGCTGAGCCAGTTCCATACGCTCCTCCAAAGCTTTATCGATGCGGGCCTCATCGGCTTCCACCAACAGCGTCAGGTGCACCGATTCGGCGGCCAGCGGAGTGCTGCGCTCGATGGCTTCGGCGCGCATGCCGTTGGTCATGTTCTGGTAGAGCCACTCGGCGAAGAAGGGCGCAATCGGGGCCATCAGTTGCGAAACCACCACCAGACACTCCTGCAGGGTTTCGTAGGCGGCGCGCTTGTCGGCGGTCAGCTCGCCCTTCCAGAAGCGGCGGCGCGAGAGGCGCACGTGCCAGTTGGAAAGCTGGTCGGTTACGAAGTCCTGGATGGCGCGGGCGGCCTTCGTGGGGTCGTAGCTGTCGTAGTGGCCGCGCACTTCCAGAATCAGCGACTGGAGCTTGCTCAGAATCCAGCGGTCCAGCTCGCTCAGCTCGGCGTGCGGCGTGCGGTCGAACTCGCGGGCCTGGAAGCCGTCGAGGTTGGCGTAGAGGGCGTAGAACGAGTAGGTGTTGAAGAGCGTGCCAAAGAAGCGGCGCTGCACCTCCGTGATACCGGCCACGTCGAACTTGAGGTTGTCCCAGGGCTGGGCGTTGGCAATCATGTACCAGCGCGTGGCGTCGGGGCCGAACTGCTGGATGGTGGCAAACGGGTCCACGGCGTTGCCGAGGCGCTTGCTCATCTTGTTGCCATTCTTGTCCAGCACCAGGCCGTTGGCCATCACGTTTTTGTAAGCCACCGAGTCTTCCAGCATCACGGCCAGCGCGTGCAGGGTGAAGAACCAGCCGCGGGTCTGGTCCACGCCTTCGGCAATGAAATCGGCGGGGAAGTTCTTCTGGAACTGCCCTTCGTTTTCAATCGGATAGTGCCACTGGGCGTAGGGCATGGCACCGCTGTCGAACCACACGTCGATGAGGTCGGTTTCGCGGTACATGGGCTGGCCCGAGGGCGACACCAGGAAGATGTCGTCCACGTAGGGCCGGTGCAGATCGATTTTGGCGGCGGTTTGATCCGAAGAGCCGTTGGCCATTACCCAGTTGCCATCCACCAGTTGGTAGGGGTTGTGGGTCATCACCTCGGCCGCTACGGCCTTGTCGATTTCGGCGTTCAGTTGCTCGATGCTACCGATGCAGATTTCCTCGCTGCCGTCCTGGGTGCGCCAGATGGGCAGAGGCGTGCCCCAGTAGCGCGAGCGGCTCAGGTTCCAGTCGACCAGGTTTTCCAGCCAGTTGCCGAAGCGGCCGGTGCCGGTGCTGGCGGGCTGCCAGTTGATGGTTTTGTTGAGCTCGATGAGCCGGTCTTTCACCGCCGTGGTTTTGATAAACCAGGAGTCGAGCGGGTAGTAGAGCACGGGCTTGTCGGTGCGCCAGCAGTGCGGGTAAGTGTGCTCGTACTTCTCCACTTTGAAGGCCGTGCCGTCGCCTTTCATGCGGATGGCAATGCTTTCGTCGAGGGTTTTGTAGTCGGCCCCAGACTCGTCGTGGCCGTCGTAGTTTTTCACCCAGCGGCCGCCGAATTCGCCCATCTGGGCCACGTAGCGGCCCGTGCGGTCCACGATGGGGCCGAGTTTGCCTTCGTCGTCGGCTACCAGCAGGGCGGGTACGCCGGCCAGCTGGGCAGCCCGGAAGTCATCGGCGCCGAACGTGGGCGAGATGTGCACGATGCCGGTGCCGTCCTCGGTGGTCACGAAGTCGCCGTTGATGACGCGGAAGGCGTTTTCCTCGCCTTCAAACGCCGGATAGCCTTTGTCTTGGCCGAACAGCCGCTCGTAGCGGATGCCGACGAGGTCGGAACCAGTGAATTCGGCTAAAATTTGCCAGTTCTGCAGTTTACCCTTACTCTGGCTGCCTCTATCAGCGCCATTATTCACAAGTTGCCTAGTGCCTACTTCGAAATCTGTCTTCGAATCTAACTCGTTCGAGAAATACTTGGTGAAAAGCGCCTTCGCGACAACTACCCGTATTTCTTGATTAGTGTAGGGATTGAATGTTTGGACTAAAAGGTATTTAATACCCTTACCTACTGCGAGGCCAGTGTTAGCAGGAAGCGTCCAAGGCGTAGTCGTCCAAGCTAGGATGAAGACATTGTCTTCTACTTCCCCATTTTTTGTGGGAATTTCTTGCAGGGAAGATGGAGCCAATGGGAGGATTGTTTGCAGCTCAGCAAACAGCTTCTCCGACTTCTCATCCCGCTTCACCTTGAACTGGGCCACCACGGTGGTGTCCTTCACGTCCCGGTAGGTGCCGGGCTGGTTTAGCTCGTGCGACGACAGGCCCGTGCCGGCGGCCGGCGAATAGGGCTGAATGGTGTAACCTTTGTAGAGCAGGCCCTTGTCGTAGAGCTTCTTGAGCAGCGCCCAGCAGCTCTCGATGTACTCAGGCTCGAAGGTGATGTAGGGGTCGTTGAGGTCCACCCAATAGCCCATTTTCTCGGTGAGGTCGTCCCACTGGGCTTTGAAGCGCATCACGGTTTCACGGCAGCGCTGGTTGTAGTCCTCAATGCTGATTTTTTTGCCGATGTCCTCCTTCGTGATGCCCAGCTCCTTCTCTACCTGCAGCTCGATGGGCAGGCCGTGGGTGTCCCAGCCGCCTTTGCGGTGCACCTGCTTGCCCAGCAGCGTCTGGTAGCGGCAGAAGATGTCCTTCACCGTTCGGGCCATGACGTGGTGAATGCCGGGGGCGCCGTTGGCCGAGGGCGGGCCTTCGTAAAACACGAACGTGGGCTGCCCTTCGCGGGTGCTCACGCTCTTCTCAAAGATGCCGTTCTGCTTCCACCACGCCAGGATATCGGTGCCGACCTGGCCGTAGTTGAGCGGCTGCTTGAATTCGGGGTAGTTCATTTGTGGGGAGGGTCGTTGTATCAGAACGTCATGCTTGATCTGTCGTCCGCTTGCCGAAGCATCTCTACCTCAGACTAACTCAGTCGTGAGAATGAAGCGGTAGAGATGCTTCGGCAAGCGGACGACAGATCAAGCATGACGGTGGAATTGAGTGGTAAAGGCTTATTGACCGTTCAGTTTCGGCTGCACCTGCATGCGGCTCAGATTCAGCTCCAGGTCGTCATCTTCCTCGTGGTAGTTGTCGTCGTAGTGCTTGATGCCCGACTGGTCGATGGTGTCCTCGTCTTTGCCATGCTCGAAGGTAACAAGCAGGCAGGGCAGCAGAATCAGGTTGGAAAAATTGGTAATCAGCAAGCTGGCTGACATCAGCAGGCCCAGGGCCTTGGTGCCACCAAACTCCGAGAAGGCAAACACCGAAAAGCCCAGAAACAGCACGATGCTGGTGTAAATCATGCTGGTGCCGGCCTCGCTCAGGGTGGTGCTGATGGCGGCCTTCACCCGGCGGCCATTGGCGGCCATTTCCTGCCGGAACTTGGCCAGCAGATGAATGCTGTTGTCGCCATCAATGCCCAACGCAATGCTGAAAATGAGGGCCGTACTGGGCTTGAGCGGAATACCGAAGTAGCCCATAATGCCACCGGTGAGCAGCAGCGTGAAGAAGTTGGGCAGCAGCGTAAAGAACACCGCCCGGATGCTGCGGAACAGAATCAGTACCACCAACCCCACCAGCACAAACGCAATAATGAGGCTCTCCTTGAGCGTGCCAATCAGGTACTCGTTGCCTTTGGTGAAGATGACGGTGGTACCGGTCAGCTTCACATCCATGCCGGTACCATTGAAGATCTTGCGAATTTCGGGGCGGATACCGTTGTTGAGCAGCGTATCGAGGTTGTGCGAGCCGATATCGGCAATCTTCAGCGAGATGCGGGCCTCGCGCATGGTGCTGTCGGTGAAGGAGCGCAGCAGCTTGCTGGTGAGCTGGCCTTCTGAGCCCTTGGTGTTCTGCGAGCGGGCCAGGTAGCTGAAAATGTAGTTTTTCTCGGAGTTATCGGGCAGGCGGTAGAAGTCGGGGCTGCCGTTATAGAACGCCTGGTTGGAGGCCTTCAGGAAGGTCACAACGCTTACCGGTGTGGTCAGCACGGGCTGGGTGCGCAGGTAGTTTTCCAGCCGGTCAATCTTCTCTAGGTTTTTGAGCTTGAGCAAGCCTTTTTCCTTGCCCGTATCCACCACCAGCTCCAGCGGCATCACCCCGTTGAAGTGCTGCTCGAAGAACTTAAGGTCGGAATTCACCGACGAATCTTTGGGCAAATCATCTACCATGTAGCTCACCGACTTCACCTTGGCCACCCCGAACGACGCCAGCACCACCAGCACAGCGGCCGCCAGATACACCGTGCGGCGGCGCTCCAGCACCAGGTAATCGAAGAATTCCAGCAGCTTCATCAGCGGCTTGGCTTCCAGGTGTTCCAGCTGCTTGGGCGTGGGCGGCGGCAGAATGGTGAACACAATCGGCATCAAGATAAACGACACCGCAAAGGCCACGAAGATGTTGACCGTGGCCACGGCCCCAAACTGGAACAGAATGGCAATGTTGGTGAAGCAGAACACCACAAAGCCGATGGCCGTGGTGGTGTTGTTCATGAGCGTGACCAAGCCGATTTTGCGCACCACCCGGGCCATAGCCAGTACCTGGTTGCCCGATTTGCGGTAGTCGTAGTGGTAGCGTGAGAGCAGGTAGGTGCAGTTTGGAATGCCGATAACGATGATAATACTCGGTATCAAACCCGTGAGCAGGTTGATTTTGTAGCCCATCAGCACCATGCTCCCGATGCACCACGTCACTACAATCAGCACAATCAGCAGCGGGAACACCACCGCCGACCAGGTTCGGAAGAACATGAGCAGTGTGAGGGCCATCATGACGATGGTGAGCCCCACGAACAGCTTCATTTCGGAGGCTACCTTGGTGGTCATGGTAGCTCGCACGTAGGGCAGGCCGGCATAGTGCATCTTGATGCCCGTCTTCTGCTGAAACCGCTCGGCGTGCCCCAGAATCTCCTGCATCACCGCCTCGCGCCGGCTGGAGTTCAGGTACTTGGGGTCCATGGTGAGGGCCAGCAGCGTGGCCCCGGTGGTAGGTGAAATCAGTTGGCCTTTGTAGAATTCCTGCACATTCACTACCCGCATCAGCGAGTCAAGCTCGGGCTGGGTCTGAGGGAAATTGCGGAAGATAGGCTCGGCCCGAAACGTGCGCGACGTGGTGTCTTTCACCAGCCGTGGCAAACGCGTAACGCCCAGCACCCCGTTCACACCGCGCACTTGGCTGAGGGTATCGGTTAGCAAGCGCAGCTCATTGAAGTTGCCCAGCTGGTACACCGAACTATCCTGCATGCCCAGCACCAGCACGTTGCCGTCTTCTCCGAACCGCTGCTTGAAGCGCTGGAAATACACCATGTCCGGGTCAGTAGGACTTACCACCTGCGCAAAATCGTAGGTCATTTCGATTTTGCGGGCCTGCCAGCCCATGAACACCGTAATAACGGCCAGCAACCCCACCAGCAGGCGACGGTTTTTGATGACGAACAGGGCAAGGTTTCTCCACATAGGCCGGTAAAATGCAGCAAAGGTACGCAACCCCGGGCAGCAAAGCGGCGGGCACCAAACGGTGAACGACTGACTTACGTTAGGGGCCCACTAGCCCGACTGCCTGTGCTGCCGTTATTTACCTCAACCGCACGGAACGTTTTGCAAACCAAAAAACGTAAGTAGATACATCATTAAGGGCCTGGCGTATTCACGAATCACTTCGCTCTGCCTGTAGTGCTTTGCCAGTGTCATGACCTTATTTAATTCTCCGGAAGCCTCCCTTACTTATCATGAGGAGTCTGACACGTTACTACTGAGTTGCAGTGCTACCAGGCTGTCTGCGTCGTTTGGCCTAGCCTACCACCAAGCGCTGGAAGCTATGCTGGACCGAAGCGTGGGGAAGCTGCTGCTGGATCTGAAGCGCCCTGCCCCACCCACCGACGCCGATACTGACCTGCTGCTTCCACTCACGAAGGCCTTGGCCGGACGCGCCTCCCGGCCGTTGTTTATTGCGGCTGTTGTATCGGAAGGGCAGTATCGGCACCAGGTTGGCAGTTTTCTGGCGTCCTCTGTCCCGCCCCCAGACCAAGTGGAGTTCAACTATTTCACCTCTCGCCGCGATGCAACACAGTGGCTAAGTGAAAACTGATGCAGCGTTCCACCGCTCATAAAAAACGCCGCCCCGAAAGCTAATCCGGGGCGGCGTTTCTATGAGCGGTGAGGTATTCAATACTACCGGACCACTTCCAGCCAGCCTTTCCAGCTTTCGCCGGTGGTGCTTTTGAGCTGGTAGAAATACACGCCGCCGGGCACGTTGTCCTGGCCCCAGCCCTGGCTGTAGTTGTTTTGCTCGAACACCTTTTTGCCCCAGCGGTTAAAAATCTGGATATCAACCGGCTGCAGCGTCACGAAGGGCTTGAACGTATCGTTGAGGCCGTCGCCGTTGGGGGTAATAACGTTGGGCTTTTCTTCCTGGAAGATATTCACCGTCACCACTCTGGACTCCTCGCACTGGCCATTCAAGCCGTAGCGGGCCACCAGACGAACCTGATAGATACCGGGGCGGGTGTAGGTGTGGCTCGGGGCGGCTCCACTACCGAAAGTGCCGTCGCCGAAGTCCCAGACATAGCTGCCGACGGCGGCAGTGGTCGTGCTGCTAAACGACACGGGCACGCCCGTAAACTCATTGACTACCCCAACTGCCGCCGTAATCTGTGGCCGCCGAGCCACCGATACCAGCACGGTGTCTTTGCCGGTGCAGTTGTTGGGCGTGGTGGTAGTGAGAATGTAGAACGTGCTGGCCGTAGGCGAAGCCACTACCGTGCGGCCTGTGGTGGTATTGAGGCCTATTGGCGGAAACCACGCGTACGTAACGCCGGGGCCGGCATCTGGCACAGAAAGCGTTACAGAGCCGCCCTCGCAGATAGTACGGTCGGGACCAGCAGCAGCCGGCGGCAGGCCATACACCACAATCGTATCGGTGGCCGTGGCGCTTTGGATGCAGTTGGAAGGGTCCGTGACGGTGAGACGGGCAATATAGGTACCCGGAGTGCTGTAAACGGTGCTTACCGTGGTGGTAGCATTGCTGGAGCTCAGGCCGTTGCCGAAAGTCCAGTTCGTAGACGTACCACTCACTGAAGGCCGGGTGAAGAACACCGTGAGCGGCGCGCAGCCCGTACGGATCCGTGACCCGCCGGGGGTGGCCGATGGCGTGAAAGAGGCATCCAGCTGCAGCACGTCAATCTTGAAGGCGGCATTGTTCCAGCTGGAGTTGTTGGTGGCCGAGAAGCCATTGGGCGTGACGGGCAGCGGCGTCGAGCCACTGCCTACGCACATCGACTGGTAGATAATGCCTTTTTTGTCGAAGCGCGAGGTGCCACCATCTACGTGGCAGCTGCCGTTGCCGAAGTAGGTGCCATACACAAGGCCGCTGGCATTGGCCGCCAGCTGCATGATGTAGAAGTAGCCGAAGCTGCCCGAAGCCCCCGACGACGACGTCTGAATGGCATTGGGGGTCACGGGCATGTTGGCGATGTTGCCCCCAAACCCGGAAAGCAGAATCTGCCCGCAGTTATCTACCAGAAAGGCCGTTGGCGAAATATTGGTAGAGCCTGAGTTGCCGTTGCCTACCACCGTAGAGAAGCGCGTGGTAGTCAGCAGGCGGTTGATTTTGTGGAGAAACTGCAGGCTGTTGGGGTTGGAATATACGCCCGCCGATACAGGGTAAGCGCCATCAGTCTGCCCGAACAGGTATACCTCACCCTGGCGGTCAAGCTGCAGGAAATAAGCTTGGTCGTAGCCAGGCGTACCGATATAAGAAGCCTGAAACAGGTCGTTGCCGGCCGGCACAATACGGGCCACAAAGCCGTCGGCGCTACCGCCCCGATACTGCGGGTTGAGGCCGCCCGCGGTGCCCGGAAAGTTGGTGCTGGTAGTACCGCCGCTTACAAACACGGTACCGGTGCTATCCACCTGCACCGAATAGGCCGCGTCTTCGCCCGAGCCACCCAGAAACGTGCTCCACGTCAGGCTATTGAGGCTGGAGCTGAATTTGGCTACCACAGCGTCCGAGTTGTTGCCTTTGGTTTGCTGGAAGCCATTGATTATCGGCAGGTTAGCCGACGAACTCACGGTTGCCAGGTAAATATTGCCCTGGGGGTCGGTGGTGACGTCGCCCCGGTAGGTGTCGTTGTAATTTTTGTCGAGTGTGCCGCTGATCTGGCCATCAACGCCCGAGCCGCCGAAAAACGTGGAAGCCAGCAGTTGCCGGCCGTCAGGACTTAGCTTCGACACCACAATGTCAGCCCCGGTATTGAAGCTCACGTCGAAGGCATTGGCGGTAGTTGGAAAGTCGGAGGAGCTGGTAGTACCCAGGATAACGAGGTTCCCGGCGGGGTCTACCACCATACTGTGCGGATGGTCGGTGGAAGCGCCGCCCACATAAGTGCCGTAGATGCGCGAAGCGCCCCGGGTAGTAGCCGATGGGTTGAATTTCATGATGCCGTAGTCCTGGCTGCCGGCAAAGCTCACGTCGTAGGCCCCGGTGGTGGTGGGGTAGCCGGCGGCAAACACCACTCCGCCGGCATACAGGTTGCCTTGCGCGTCGTAGGTGGCGGTGTAGCCGTAGTTGCTGCCCGTAGAGCCGGTATAGGACGAGTACACCAGAACAGGGTCGATAACCAGCGGCAGCGCGTGGTTGTAGTCCTGTGGGAAAGCAAATGACAGGGTATTGCCGGCGCTTAGCACGTAGCGGCAGGCAACCGGCGTTTTCCGGCCGTTCTGCAGCTGATAAGCTACCGGGCTTTGTTCCACTACGGTTCCCACCGAGGTAGTCACCTGCAACGCACCTTTCACAATAGCGAGTTTCTGCTGGCCTTCGTAGCGCAACTGAATGCGGCGGGCATCTGCCCCGGGAGCCAGCTCAAAGTCGTACTCCAGCTGCTCGTCGTGGGTGTAAAAGCGCAGGTTGGTGCCCGGATACAGCTCCTGGTAGCGCACTTCGTTGTAGGAAGGCACATTGCTGGCCCACTTGCTGCGGTCTGCACCCAGGAAGTAGTTGGTTACCTCGCCGGTTTCGTCGCCGCCCTTCACCTGGGCCTGCATGTTGCCGCCCACAAACGACACGGAATAGGCGTGCGCCTTAATGCGGTGGTCGCGCCCGTCGGGCTTATGGTGGTGGAGCTCTTCCACGGCTTTAGTGTCGTAGAGGGTTTGCAACAGCCGGCCCCGCTCCAGGTATAAGCGTCCGCCGGGCACGTCGGTGGCAAACAGCACGGGCCGGGCCCACTGGTTGCGGTTGGCCACAAACTGCAGGTGGCGTCCTTCGGTGGGAGCTGCTACTCTGCCTGGATCTTCTGCTGCCACAGCCGGAGCCACGGCCAACACGCCCAAGACAGCCAACAGGCCCTGAAATGCAGAGGAAGGGTACTTCGAAATAGTAAAAATTCCCATCTACCAGATGTATGTGTTGAATGAAAGACAATGAAACAAGCTGAAAACCAACTGCTGGCCGGCAGCCCCACATAGAGGGCAAGCAAAAACAATTGGTAAAAGAACTTCTCCCAAGTAAGTGATATTCTTTCCGAATGCCGACAAACCAGTAGCTATTTTACAGGAAAAATTTCAACTTATCCAACTGTAAATGAGAACCTAACTGGCCGAAGCTGCCCTTGCAGCCATATTATTCGGGCATAAAAAACCCGCGCTGAACACACAGCGCGGGTTTTTTATGCCCGAATAATATTCAACTGCTTCTACAGCTGCTCGAAAATGCGCGACAGACTTACGGCCTGTCCAATGTAGCTGTGGAGCTCCGAGATAGGCATGCGGGTCTGCTCGCGCGAGTCGCGGTGGCGCACCGTCACGGTGTTGTCTTCCAGCGTCTGGCCATCCACCACAATGCAGAACGGCGTGCCGATAAGGTCCTGGCGGGTGTAGCGCTTGCCGATGGCGTCGCGCTCTTCCATTACCACCCGGAAATCATGGCGCAGGGCATTGAAGATTTCCTCGGCCTTCTCGGGCATGCCGTCCTTTTTCACCAGCGGGAAAATGGCAGCCTTAATGGGCGCCACAGCCGGGTGCAGCTTCAGGAACGTGCGCGTCTTGGTTTGCTCTTTCTCGCCTTCGCCTTCCGTAATGGTTTCCTCGGTGTAGGCCTGGCAGAGCGTAGCCAGGAACAGGCGGTCGGCGCCCACGCTGGTTTCCACCACATAGGGCACGTAGTTGCCGTAGGGCTTGCCGGTTTCGGGGTCGAGGTCGGCGTCGAAGTACTGCTGCTTTTTCTTGGACAGCGCCTGGTGCTGCATCAAATCGAAGTCGGAGCGGGAGTGGATACCCTCGATTTCCTTGAAGCCAAACGGGAATTCGTACTCAATATCCACGGCGGCTTTGGCGTAGTGGGCCAGCTTGTCGTGGTCGTGGAAGCGGAGCTTGGCGGCGGGCAGGCCCAGGGCTTCGTGCCAGCGGCGGCGGGTGGCCTTCCAGGTGTCGTACCATTCGCCTTCGGTTCCTGGTCTAACGAAGAACTGCATTTCCATCTGCTCGAACTCCCGCATGCGGAAGATGAACTGGCGGGCTACAATCTCATTGCGGAAGGCTTTGCCGATCTGGGCAATGCCGAACGGCACCTTCTGCCGCGCCGACTTCTGCACGTTCAGGAAGTTTACGAAGATGCCCTGAGCGGTTTCGGGGCGCAGGTAGATCTTGCTGGAGTCTTCGGCTACGGCCCCAATCTGCGTCGAGAACATCAGGTTGAACTGGCGCACGTCGGTCCAGTTGCTGGTTTTGCTGATGGGGCACTGAATTTTTTCGTCGATGATGAGCTGCTTGACGCCGGCTAGGTCCTCGGCCGTGAGCAGGCGGCCCATTTCAGCCAGCAGGGTTTCGGCGCGGGCCAGCTCGCCGTTCTTCTCATATTCGGCGGCTTTGTCTTCGAGCAGCACGTCGGCGCGGTAGCGCTTCTTGCTGTCGAGGTTGTCAATCATGGGGTCCGAAAAGCCGTCGACGTGGCCGGAGGCTTTCCAGGTGAGCGGGTGCATGAAGATGGCCGCGTCGATGCCCACCACATTCTGGTTGAGCTGCGTCATGGCCTTCCACCAGAGCTGCTTGAGGTTGTTCTTGAGCTCCACGCCGTTGGGGCCGTAGTCGTACACGGCGGCTAGGCCGTCGTAGATTTCCGAAGACGGAAAGACAAAGCCGTATTCCTTGGCGTGCGACACGATGTTGGCCAGGGTGCTTTCGGTGGTGGCGGCGTTTTTTTGCTCGTTGCTCATGCTGTATGGAGAAGTGAGAGGCGTCGGCTGTCATGCCTCCTTCGTCGGAATTACAGCCGCTCCGGGCAAAAGTAGGGAAAGCCTACGCTTGTAGCCTAGCCACAGCGGCAGAAGAGACGTTGCCGGATTGCCAATCAACAATTTAGCGGTTGTTGAATATTTCGCGCTAACCCCGGGCAACTTCCTGCGTTTAGCGCCTCAACTGGTGGCAAGCCGGGCAGTACCGTAACAATTTCATAATCTTGCCGCCCCTAAGGGTACATCTACCTTTGGATGATGAAAACCGTCTTTTCACCAATTCCCTTCTTATGTTTGGCTTAGAGCCTCACGTGCTACTGCTACTCGCCATCTGTCTGGTAGCAGCCTGCGCGTTCGAATTTGTCAATGGCTTTCACGACACGGCCAACGCCGTGGCCACGGTTATCTACACCAATGCCCTGCGGCCCTGGGTGGCCGTTATCTGGTCGGCCTTCTGGAATTTCATCGGGGTGTTTTCCGGCGGCATTGCCGTGGCTATGGGCATCGTGTACCTGCTGCCCGTCGAGAGCCTCGTCGATCAAAACGTGTACCACGGCATTGCCATGGTGGGCGCCCTGATCTTAGGAGCCATTATCTGGAATGTCGGCACCTGGTACTACGGGCTGCCGTCGTCGTCGTCGCACGCCCTGATTGGCTCTATTCTGGGGGTGGGCATAGCCTTTAGTTTGCTGCCTGGCTCGCAAAACGCGGCTGTAAACTGGAGCAAGGCCGGCGAAACCGGCGTGGCCCTGCTTACCGGCCCACTATTTGGCTTTTCGCTCACCATCATCATGATGTTTTTGCTGAAGCGCTTTGTGCGCAACAAATCCATCTTTAAGGAGCCTAACAAGCACAAGCCGCCGCCCATCTGGATTCGCCTCATTCTGATTGCGACCTGCACGCTGGTAAGCTTTTTCCACGGCTCCAACGACGGCCAGAAAGGCGTAGGCCTGATCATGCTGATCCTCATTGGCATTGTGCCCACTTATTTTGCCCTCGACAACGGCAAGAACCCGCTGGACATGCGCGACTCGCTGGTGAAGATTGAGCAGGTGATGGGCAAAGTGAACCCCGCCGAGTTGAGCCCCGCCGACCAGAAGATGCTGGCTGAAATCAAAACCCAAACCGACACGCTCGATGCCATCTTCGCCGGCAAAACCAGCGTGGCTCAGCTGCCGCAGGACGCCCGCTTTCAGATTCGCAAAGGCATTCTGCTCACCTCCAACCGCGCCAAGAAGCTGCTCGGCAGCGAGCGGGTGAGCCTTAGCACCGCGGATCGCGCCACCTACGACGGCGCCATTGCCGACATGAAATCCTTCACCGACTACGCACCCTTCTGGGTGTTGCTGGCCGTGTCGCTGTCGTTGGCCTGTGGCACCATGATCGGCTGGCAGCGCATCGTGAAAACCATCGGTGAGCGGATTGGCAAGGAGCACCTGACTTACGCGCAGGGCGCTTCTTCGGAGCTGGTGGCTGCCGCCATGATTGGCGTGAACACCGCCTACGGTTTGCCGGCCTCTACCACGCACGTGTTGTCGTCGGCTATTGCCGGCTCGATGGTGGCCAACCGCGGCATCAAGAACCTCAACCCCCAGATGGTACGCAATATTGCCTTGGCCTGGGTGCTCACGCTGCCCGTAACGATGGCGCTGTCAGGCGGTTTGTTCCTGCTGTTCCGCGCAATTCTCGGTTAGTAACAAGGGTTAATACCCTGTCTCGTTTCTTCGCTTAATACAAAAAAGCCGCTCTCAAAAGAGAGCGGCTTTTTTTATGGCGTCTACTTTAGTAACACCTGAAATGAGGATAACTCCAAGCTGTAAGTAGTATAAGCTATGCTAAATACTTACACAATCAGCCACTTATCCACTTATCAACACGTTTTCTGCCTGATTTTGTGGATAACCTCGCCTTAGGCAGGCCACTGTACGTCAAGGTCTTCGGAGATAAACACGCCAAAGTTGACGAACTGCAGCTCGTTCTCATCAAAGTAAAGGTCAATCATTTCCTTCTCGTAGGAAATGCGCATTTCACCGGTGTCCATCTTCTCGGTCTCACTGGCTTCGTGGCCGTGGCGGCTCATCAGGGCCTGGATTTCTTCGGGTGTTTTGCCATGGATGTTCTCGCCGTAAAGGCGCATGCCGGGGTGGTCGGTTTCGATGCAGCTCAGGCGGAAGTCGTCTTCGCGGTCGAAGTACAGCGAGTAGCCTTCCTCGAGGTAGTTCCAGGCTTGGTGCTCGAACTCGTCGTCGTCTTCCGACTCTTCGATTTCTTCGGGCTCACCCATCAGGGCGCGCACCTCATCCATGGTTGCGCCGAAGCGGAGCGGCCCCATGCCGGTGCCCAGCGTAATTTCGTTTTCGTCGAGGCTCTGGGGTGTTGCGTTTGTGGGAGTCATAGCGCTATGGTTGAAGAGTGGTAAAGGTAGTTGTTGGTGGGCAGTTGTTGGCTGACAGTTGTTGATTGCTGATTGGTATTCAGCCTGGGCAGATGACGGCTAGCAATCAACAACCGACAATCAGCAACTAACACCTTATTTGCCATACCGGGCTTCGAAGTCGGCGCGCTGCTGCACGTAGTCGGGGTGGAGTTTGGCCTGGTCCCACTTGCGCTTGAAGATGGCGGCGGCTTCGGCTTTTTCCGGATCCTCGGGCGTGCGGGGTAGCTCGGCGCGTCCGTGGGCCCCGCTCTGGCCCTTCTTATCGGCCGGCACAGGCCCCGCATACTTTTTACCACCCTGGTGATTGGCGTAGCGCCGGGCGCGCGTGAAGCCCATCTGCAGGAACTTTCGCGCCATGTCGGCTCCCACAAAATCATGGGCCTTCAGATACGCCTCGAACAGCCCGTAAATTACCTCCGATGATTCGCGGGCCACTTCTGGTGTGCGGAAGCGCCAGTGGGGCAGAATTTCGCTTTTGTAAGGTTCTACCAGCAGCACGCCCTGCTCGCCCTTGCCCACGCGGTACAGTTCAGGTTGCTCGCGCAGGTTGAGGTGCTTGAAATCCTGGTCGTAGTTGAAAGGCATGGCGGAAGGAGTTGCCCGCTGTATACGGCTGCCGCCGCTGTCGGAGTTTCCGGCGCGCCCGATTTGGTTTCGGCCTTGCCATTTGAAACGCCGAACCGGAAGCCTCTTTTTTTTGAGGGCCGGCCGGGTTGTCCACAAGGTTAATAACTTTTTAAAAGAAGAAATTTTAAGAAATCTTTTTAATCTCCATCGTTAGGGCTGTTTATAAGTGGACAAGCAGAACTAGTAATCCACAGCGCGAATAACTTGTGTACAGCTTCGGGTTTATGCACCGTCTGTCAACAGGGTGTGTTGATAGTAAAACTCTGATAATAAGAATTATAACTGTCTTTTTAACAATCCACACACCTTATCCACTAATCCACAATCCACAGCTTGTAGGGTGTGTGGATTGTGGTGTAAACCCGGGCGAGTTGTCCACGCTTATCCACCGGCTGTGGATAGCGAAACAGGGGTGCACGGGCCGCCAGAAACGCAAAAAAACTTATCCTAATTTTCTCCACGCGTTATCCCCAGGTTGCGGTAGTATTATCCACAGATTAAGCCACTTCTTGAATTGGAAGTGGATAAGGCTGTGTAAAACCTGTGGACAAGGGCTGGAAAAGGGGCTCAGTAGCTGGAAAACGCCAGTTTAGGATGTGGATAGCGCCACAATGGGGGCTGGTAGCCAGCAAATCGGCGCTTTGCCGGGTGAATAACGCAGGCAGCCCGTGGAACATTAAATGGCGAAAAGCGGCCATATAGGTCGCAACAGTAGATTATGCCCTGCAAGAAGTAACCTGAAAACACGTTCCACGCTTCTGAACAGTTCCATATGCCATTCGCAACGCTCAATAAGTGCAGTAGCATGGTCTTAGCTGAGTGTGGCAACTGCTGTCTTAACCAATGCCACTCCAATGCGCCATTAGGGCGGACATACCTCCGGGCTCGATAGAGAAACGGCAACTCGTAAGGCAGCTGCAAATTGAGTTGGCGGAGGAAACCAATGGCCGTGAAGTGCAGACAAATGAGAGCCAAGCCAACGAAAAAGCCGCCCCGCGGCGACAGGTCTGCTGGAGAACCTGACGCTGCGGGGCGGCTACTTTGCCGAATGAGGCGCTAAAACGATAGGCGCAAATCTTCCACTTCCCAGTTGGCGCGGATTTGCACGGGCTGGGGCAGCAGGTACACCGGCTCAGCGGGCAACAGCAACTGCGGATCTGCACCACTCCAGCGGCCATCGGCGTTGGCATCAACCAGCACCCGAATAGTATAGGGGCCCGGGGCCATCCGGTCGAAGCGGAATGTATTGCGCGGGTTTTCCAGGGTGGCTGCCACGGCGCCCTGAGCATCGAGCAGTTGCACTTCGTAGCGCGTATACTTAGTTTGGATGGTGCCGGCCACGCTGCCCGTGCCCGACTGCTCGGTAACGCGCAGCCGCAGCGGCCGGGCCCCCAGCCGCTGCCCCGAAATGGTGGTGACGTTTACGGTATCGAGACGGAGCGTGACGGTGGTTTTGGCTTTGGTGTTGAGCAGCACTGTGAGGCGGGAGCGGTCCGGGCTGAGCTTCACCTCGGCACCCAGTGGCAGCGCCCTACGCGTGAGAGAGTCTTCCTGCAGCAGCACGGCAGGTTTGCCGGCCGCCACCCGGATCGGCTCTGTGAATACAAAGCGCACCTCGCCCTGCCGGTACACCTCGCGCGGGCTGCCTTCCACCGAATACACCGGCGGGCGACGGGTAGGAGCCGTGCCTTGGAACTTCACATTGATAGTGTCGCGGCTGGTGTTACCGGCGCTGTCGGTGGCAGCCAGCAGGTAGCGGCCTTCCGTAAGGGCGGCGGTGCGAAAGAGCGCCACAGCCCGGCCCTGCTCCTGCAATTGGGTGGCCTCAGCCAGCGCCGGTGTAGCGGCGGCACCCAGAGAAGCCAGCGTAGCCGTGCGCAAACCCTCATTGTAGCTCACCTTAAACTGCGCTGGAGCTGCCTGCTGGCCGCTCACTACGGGGCGGCGGGCATCGGGGCGCACCAGCTCCAGACGCACGGTATCGGGCCGGGCATCAATGGTAATGGGCTGGGGCAAGTAGGCAATCTTCTCGCCGTCGTCGTAGCGGGTGTTTTGGTTTTTGTCGAGCAGCGCATAGATGCGGTAGCGGCCAGCCTTGAGGTTACGGAGGCTGTACACGCCGCTTTTGTCGGTGCGGGCCAGGTAATAAGGCTTGCCGCGGCGCAGGCCGGCCGTGTCGGCTTCGGGGTAAAGCAGCACGGAGGCAGCATCGGCGGGTTGCTGCGTGAGCAGGGTGCGCACGGTGCCCTGCACAGCCCCAGAATCCAGCACGGCCCCGGTGCTGAAGCTCACGCGGGCATCAGTAGCGGGCAGGCTTTCGGTGATGTCGCTGATGGCGTTGCCGAAGTTGAACGAGTAGGTAGTGTTTTCGTCGAGAGGCTTGTCGAACACCAGCGAAATGGCGTTGCGCTCCTCACGCACCTTGTACTTGTTGTCGTCGGGGATGGTGGGCGCAATGATGAGGTTCTTCTGCAGATCCTTGAGCTGCACAGCTTCCGAAAACTCCAGCCGTACCACCTGAGTGCGGGCATTGCGGGCCCCATCGGCTGGCACCGAGCGCACCAGCTTGGGCGGCAGAATGTCGCGCGGGCCACCCTGCGGTGAGCTGATGGAAGCGCAACCGGCCAGACCAGCCGCGGCCGAAAGCAGGAACAGGAAACTAGCGCGAGCGGACATTGTAGAGCAGAAGCGTGGAAACAGTAAGTACGGCCAACGCAAGGGCGGCAAAAAGCGCCGTCTTGCGGGTCGGCTTGTCGTCGTCAGTCACCGACGAAGGCGGGTCGGGCACCAGGGCAGGGCGCTGCCGAAGCGTGTCGGCCGGAGGGCGCCGGCTAGTATCGGGCAGATGCGTGGCCGCCATAACGCCGGATGGGGGCCGGGCCGTATGCGCCGGCAGTGGCAGCGGCCCGGTAGTTGAAAGCCAGCGCGGTAGCCCCTCCCCTACCCTGCCTCCCCGGCCGGGCAATGGCCCGGCGGCCAGCAGGAGTCCGAGTACCAGGGCTGCCGGCGTGCGCATAGACTCAACGTTTGGTGGCCACGTAAATCAGGCTCGAATACTGCCCTTCGTGCTGCTCGGCATACTGGTTGGACTTGTAGCCGGCCTTCAGCACGGCCAGCATGCCGCCGTTGCGCTCGGCGCGGTGCTTTTCGCTGAGCATGCTCACGTAGTAGGCATCCAGGGCCATCGGCAGCGTTTCCATCACCTGCATTTTATGCTTTTTGAGCAGCTGGGTCATGGTTTTGGAGCTGAAATGGTAGAGGTGGCGCGGCACATCGTAAGCGGCCCAGTCCTGGCGGTAGTGCTGCGCGTCGAGGCTGTCCACGTTCGGTACCGCAATCAGCAGCACGCCGTCGGGCTTCAACAAGCTGATGAGCTGGGTGAGGGTTTCGTTCAGGCTATGAACGTGTTCGAGCACGTGCCAGAGCGTAATGGCATCGAACGAACCCGCCTGATACGTCACCAGACTCTCGGTGCCTACTGGCTGCCCTACCCGCTCGGTAGCATCCTCCCGGGCCCGGGCATTGGGCTCCCAGCCGGCCACCTGCCAGCCATCGGCCTTGGCGGCGGCCAGAAAGTGCCCCGTGCCGCAGCCGTAGTCGAAGAGGCGGCCTTTGCGCGGGGCCAGCTTGTTGAGCAGCCCCACTTTACGGCGCATCGTGAAGAAGCGCGCTACTTTGTAGGCCTGGTTGATCACCCCTCCTGCCCCGCTGTTGTGCGACACATACTCGTCCGACTCGTAATAGCGGCCGATATGGGCGGCGTCGGGCCGGGGGTTGGTGAACTGGAATGTGCACGCCTCGCACTGCTGAATGGCGAAACTCTCCTTGCTGACTGACTTATCCTCGACCACCAGCTTGTTGCGAAACTCCGTTTTGCCGCAAACCGGGCACTTCTCCAAACGCTCGTAAATCACAGATGCTCGCTGATTATGTTGATTCCGCTGATTGCGACGACCAACCTGCGCAAAGAAGCCGGCCGCTTTGGTTTTGTGCTTCTGTCATCCTGAGCGGAGCGAAGGACCTTATCACATTGGAACGACTCGTTCTTTCGTCGTGCTGACGTGATAATGTCCTTCGCTCCGCTCAGGATGACAAGAACTACCGTCCCAAATATACCATCAGCACCGACACGTCGGCTGGGCTTACGCCGCTGATGCGGCTGGCCTGGCCCAAGGTTTCGGGCTGGACTTTGAGCAACTTCTCGCGGGCTTCGTGCGAGAGGGCGGGCATAGCGGTGTAGTCGAGGCGGCCCTGGATGACGAAGTTTTCCAGCTCCTGCACGCGGGCGGCCTGCTGGTGTTCCTTCTCCAGGTAGGCCTCGTACTTCACCAGAATTTCGGCCTGCTCCAGCGCGTCGGGGCGGTACGGGGCCAGGGCCAGCGTGAGCTCGGGCAGTACGCGGGCCAGGGCCGGCAGCTCGATGCCGGGGCGGCGCAGCAAGTTTACGGCGCGAGTTTTCTCGCTGATGACGGCCGAGCCGATTTCCGTGAGCCAGGGGTTGATGTCCGCAGCCTCGATGCCGAAGTTCTTCAGCAGCTTGGCTACTTCCTTGGTCTGCTGCTCCTTTTCGCGCACCAGCTGCATGCGCTCCTCCGAGGCCAGACCCAATTCGTAGCCCAGCGGCGTGAGGCGTAGGTCGGCGTTGTCCTGGCGCAGCAGCAGGCGGTGCTCGGCGCGGCTCGTGAACATGCGGTAGGGCTCGTCGGTGCCCTTGTTCACGAGGTCGTCGATGAGCACGCCAATGTAAGCCTCGCTGCGCTTGAGCACGAATGGCGCCTTGCCGTGCACCTTGTTGTGGGCGTTGATGCCGGCCATCAAACCCTGGCAGGCGGCCTCCTCGTAGCCTGTGGTGCCGTTGATCTGGCCCGCGAAATACAGGTTCTGGATCCGCTTGGTTTCCAGGGTGAGTTGGAGCTGCGTCGGCGGGAAGAAGTCGTACTCGATGGCGTAGCCGGGCCGGAACATCTTGGCGTTTTCGAAGCCGGCAATCTTGCGCAGCGCGCGGTACTGCACGTCCTCGGGCAGGCTGCTCGAAAAGCCGTTCACGTACACTTCCACCGTGCTCCAACCCTCGGGCTCCACGAAAATCTGGTGGCGGTCCTTATCGGCGAAGCGGTTGATTTTGTCCTCCACCGAGGGGCAGTAGCGCGGCCCCAGGCCCTTGATGCGGCCCTGGAACATCGGCGACTTCTCAAAGCCTTCCTTCAGGATTTCGTGGACTTCGGAGTTGGTGTAGGTGATGTAGCACGGGCGCTGGTTGCGCAGCGCGGGCGTATCGAGGTAGGAAAACTTGCTGGGTACTTCGTCGCCGGCCTGTTCTTCCATTTTGCTGTAATCGAGGCTGCGGCCGTCTACGCGGGGCGGGGTGCCGGTTTTCATGCGTCCGGCCTCGAAGCCCAGCTCTAGCAGCTGCTCGGTGATACCGGTGCTGCCTTTCTCGGCGGCGCGGCCACCGCCAAACTGCTTCTCCCCGATGTGGATGAGGCCGTTCAGGAACGTGCCGTTGGTGAGCACCACCGACTTGCCGCGGAACTCAATGCCAAGCTGGGTTTTTACGCCCACGCACACGCCGTCTTCCACCACGAGACCCGTCACGGCTTCCTGCCAGAAATCTACGTTGGGGGTCTGCTCCAGCGTCAGGCGCCACTCCTCGGCAAAGCGCATGCGGTCCGACTGCGCCCGGGGGCTCCACATGGCGGGGCCTTTGGAGCGGTTCAGCATCCGGAACTGAATCATGGTTTTGTCGGTGATGATGCCCGACTGGCCGCCCAGCGCGTCCACCTCGCGCACAATCTGTCCCTTGGCCACCCCGCCCATGGCCGGGTTGCACGACATCTGCGCGATGGTGTTCATGTTCATCGTCACCAGCAGGACCTTGGAGCCCATGTTGGCGGCCGCGGCGGCGGCCTCACAGCCGGCGTGCCCGGCTCCTACTACAATGACGTCGTATTCTTCTTGCTGAAACATGAATTCGCGGATTTAAGCTAACTGGGCGGTTTGAGCGGCGTGTTGCTGGCAGCCAACCAATGCGGCTGGCCGTTGCTGCGTTGCGCAGACCGTTTGCAGGAAACAGACTGCACCGGGGGGAAAGTTCGCGCTACGGTTAAACAGAAAACGCCCGCAGGTGGCAGGCGCTTTGTCAGGAAAACCGTGGCCGAATGCCCTACGCAACACGCTCAAAACGTGCGCAAAGATACGCAGAACGGCGCGTTTTTGCGCGGCCCGGCACTTACGCTTCGTCGTCGGGCGCGAAGTCGTCCTCGTTCCAATCAGTCATCAACTCCGCCGCTTGGCGGTTTACTTCTGGCCAGGAAAACGGCAGCCATTGCCCGGTCAGGCAGTCGAACACCTCCGTGGCGGCCGGGCAGGGGAACAGCTTGTAGTCGAACTTGGGGTAGTTGTGGACCACGTAACCGGGATAGTAATAGAAGTGACCCAGCGCCTTGGCGTGTTCCAGCTTTAGCAGCATCAGCACCTTGCCCAAACTGAATTTGCGGTACTCGGGGTGGTAGAAGTTCATGATGCCGGCCAGCGTGCGGGCCCCGTTATCGAAGATGCCGGCCGCCACCAGCCGCGCCCCGTCCCGGATTTCCAGCACCTCCGTGCTGAACACGTTGTGGGTGGAGCCGGCCAGCAGAAAAGCCTCTACCGTGGGCGGGGCATCAAAGGTGATGGACTGGCGGTAGGCGGCGTACAGTTCCTCCAACTCCGCCGTGAGCCGAAACGGCCGTCGCACTACCGTGAACCGCTCGGCCAGGCGCAGCAGGCGGCGCTGCTCGGGGCCGTAGTGCACGCGGGCCAGCTCCAGCCGCAGCCAGTGCACTGTGTACAGCTCGTTTTCGATGGGTAGGAACCGGCAGGTAAACAGGTCCTGGTGCATCCGGTAATACCCCTGCCCCAAGTAGTAGTCCAGCGCTGGGCCGGGAATGATGCGGATAGGATGTGAGGTAGCAGACATAGCAGAGTAGCCAAGATAGTTGGGGGCATTTGGGGCAATCAGAATACAAAAGAACGTCATGCTGAGCTTGCCGAAGCATCTCTCCCGCTTCGTTGCGGTAGCAATTGATTACCCTCAGTAGAGATGCTTTGGCAAGCTCAGCATGACGTTCTTTTATTAACTGGTAATCAATACATAAACCAATCAACAAAAAACGCCCACCTAATGGCGGGCGTTTCTATGTACTTAAAGCAATACAGCTTAGAACGTGCGCAATGAGAGGCAGTCGTCTTCCTTTTTACGCATGGCGGTCTGGCTGAGTAGGTCCTTATCGGCATAACCGAGCAGGTGCAGCACTCCATGAATCATGACGCGGTGCAGCTCGTCGCGGAACGTGACGCCGTGAGTCACGGCGTTTTCACGCACCCGGTCCACCGAAATGAAGATGTCGCCCTCGATGATGTCGGCGTCGTCGGCGTTGTCGAAGGTGATGACGTCGGTGTAGGTGTCGTGGTCGAGGTACTCCACGTTCACTTTGTGCAGGTATTCGTCGGAGCAGAAAATGTAGGTGAGCTGCACGATTTCATACTCGTGCACTTCCGCCACCCGCTCAATCCAGGACGTTAACTCCTCGGCGTCGGCGACTTTAAAATCGACATCCTCCACCAAAAACTCGATGCCCGCACCTTCGTCGCGGCCGAAATCATCGTCGTCCTGGTCGTTGTGTGGGGCTGGCATTTCACTCATTGCCGCGGCTGGCTGGTTAGTGAGAGTGTATTTCAGAGCCGTTGACGGCCGAATCAGAATCGGTGGAAGGCGCGGGCAGCAAGAACGTGAGCTGCACATTGCGGCCGTCTTTTTGGAACTCCACTTCGTCGGCGAGGTGGCGAATCAAAAAGATGCCGCGGCCACCAGGGTTTTCCAGGTTTTCGGGCGCCGTGGGGTCAATCAGGTTGGTATAGTCAAAGCCTTGCCCTTCGTCCTCTACTTCAAAGCGCACTTTGGTGTGGTCGGCGTACAGCGAGAGGTATACGTTTTTGTCTTTATCGAACTTGTTGCCGTGGCGGATAGCATTATTAACTGCCTCCGTGACGGCAACCATGATGTTGCCGTAGATGTCGTCTTCGATCTGGAAGGCATCTTTCGAATTGTCGATAAAGCTTTCCACTACGCGGATGTTCTCAACGAGGGAAGGAATCTGGATTTTAACTTGCTTCATTAGGTAGTGTTGAGGGAGCGGCGGGGCGCAAACTTAGCGAGTGGTTATTTCATTTTCTGAAAATATTCACTTACCTCCCGCTGATAGTAGGGCGTGAGGGCCGGTGGCACGGTGCGCAGCAGCTCGGTCTGACGATCTTTCTGGCGTTTGTACTGATTAAAGGCAGGTGGAAACACAGGTGGACGATTCTGAGCAGTCTGGGCTTCACGCTTCTCTTCCTGGTCCCGCTCCCGGGCCGATTTCTCGGCCTCCAGCAAACGGGTAAGGATTTGACGCTGACGCAGAACAGTCTGCTCCGTCAGCCGCTTGTTTACGAGGTCGGTTTCGGTTTGTTCCATTAATTTTTTCGCCTCGCCGGTGCCGCCACCGCCGGCTTCCCCTTTGCCATCTTTTTGGCCGGGCTTGCTGCCTTTTTGCTGTTTTTCCAACTCCTGCAGCGCTTGGCGCAGCATCTGCTGCTGGGCCGCCAGCTTCGCCAGGTCCTCGCTCAGGGCGCGGCCGGTTTTGCCGCTTTGCTGCAGCTGCTGAATCTGTTGGTTGAGCTGCTGCTGCATCTTGCCGAGCTGGCCTTCGCCGGCGCTGCTGCCTTTTTTCTTCTTTTTGCCGGGCTTGCCTCCCCCCTGCTGCTGCTGGCTCTGGCTTTCGCGCTGGTCCTGCTGCATCTGCTGCAACGCCGAGTTCAGCATCAGGGCCAAGTTGTTCATGCTGGTCATGGCTTGCTGCTGGCTGGCGGTGGCGCGGCCCACGTCGCGCTGCCGGATGTGGTCGAGGCTTTCGTCCATGCGGCCATTCATCTCGCCCACTTCCCGCGTGATAAAGCTCTGAATCGGGAAGGCGCGCTTGGCCAGCGCATACAAGGAGTCCTGCACCACGCGGGCGTCGTCTTTGAGCTTGCGCTGGGTTTGGCTGAGCTGCACGAAGCGCGGGTCGCTCTGGTCGACGCGGCGGAAGTCCTTGGCCAGGGCCTCCTGGTCGAAGCTGAGCTTGAGCAGGTTTTCGAGGATGTCGCGCAGGTCGTCGATGTTTTCCTGCTGCTGGTCCTGCTCCTCCTCGCTCATCTGCTGCTTCATCTTCTGGGCCATCTGCTGCATCTTCTGGGCGGCCTGCTTCTGGCTCTGGCTGGCTTTCTGGTTCTGGTTTTTGCCTAGCTGCTGCTCGCCTTCCTGCATCTGCTCATCTACCTGCTCCTGCTCGGGCTTCATTTCGTCGGCGCCGTTTTCGTTGCCGAGTTGGTCGTCCATCTTCTTGAGGTCCTGCAGGTCTTTCTTCAGCTCATTGAACTCCTGCTGCTTTTGCTGCTGCTCTTTCTGAAGCTGGTCGTTTTTGGCCTTTTGCTGCTCATTGTTGAGCTTGTTGTCGGGGTTCTGCTTGTCGTTTTTCTGGGTGTCGTCGGCCAGCTTCTGCTCGTCTTTGGCTAGCTGCTCCAGCTTGTCGAGGGCGGCTTCCTGCTTCTGCTCGAACTGCAGCTGCTTGAACATTTCGAGGGCGCGCTCCAGCTCTTTCTGCAAGGTATTTTCCTTGTTTTCGAGTTGCTGCAGCAGTTTCTGCATGTCGGGCTGGGTCATGTCCTGCTGCTTTTCCAGCAGCTTCTGCAACTCGTCGTAAAGCTTCTTGGTTTCCGGGTCGAGCAGGCTTTCCATCAGCTTCTGCAGCTCCTGGGCTTTCTCGGCCAGCTCCTGGCTTTTGGGGTCTAGCTCGTCCTGCTTCTGCGTCAGCTCGTCAAACAGCTTTTTCATGTCCTGCATCTGCTGGTCCATCTGCTGCTTCTGTTCCAGCATATCCTGCAGCTGCTTGCGGTCCTGGAAATTCAGGTCGCGCTTGGTCTTGAGCTTGTCCTGACTTTTGGCCAGCTCGCGCTCCAGCTTCTTGCTTTGCTCGCTGGCTTTGCTGAGCTGGCTCTGCACCGACTCGGCCTGCGAGTTCAGCTGTTCGCGCAGCTCGGTGCGGCTGGGCAGCCGGAACTCCGCCGCCCGCGTGCGCGCCGACTTGGGGCCGTGCACGCCGTCGTTGTCCCAGACCTGCACGAAGTACTCTAGCCGGTCGCCGGGCTGCATTTTCAAGGAGCGCAAATCCCACTGGTAGGCGTAGGCCTGCACCGGCCCGCGCGCCAGCGGCAACGCCCGCGCCTGATACGCCGCGTTGGGTCGGGCCTTGCTGGTGAGGCGGTAATGCAGCTGCAACCGCGAGAGGCCGTAGTCGTCGCGCAGGTTGCCGCCGAGGGCCAGGTAGCGCAGCGAGGTGGTGTCGGGGAAAGACTCCAGACTAATTTCCGGGCCCTGGTCGGCAATGGCCGTGAGCTGGTACTCGATTGGGTCACGGTTGAGGCTGGCCGGGTTGCGCAAACGCACAGCGTAATTCTGGGTGCGGCTCACCACCCGCGTAGCCGTGAAGGCGTCTTCGTCGCGGGCGGCATTCAGCGTCACGTCGGGGTTCTGGAACAGCAGCTGTAGCTGCTCGGTGGCCTGCGTAGCAAAGCGCCAGCGCACGGTGCTGCCCTCGGGCACAGTGAGGTTGCCGGTGTTGCGGATGGTTTCGGTGGGCTTGCCCAGGTAGGCCGGATACGTCACGTCCACCTGAAAGTCGCGCAGGTTGGGACGCTGGCGCAAGCGCAGGTCGTAGTCCTCGGACGTAACATCAGCGGCGGCCAGCTGAAACGCCACGTCCTGCTGCAGCTGCTGAAACTGGTAGCTGAAGTGGCCAGGCCGGTCCTGCACCAGATGCCGCTCCCGGCCGCCGTACTCAATCGTGACGTCGTTGGGCAGCGCCTCGCCTTCCACCGCCACCTGTAGCTTGAAATCTTCGCCTTTGAAAGCGGTAAGGACTTTGTTTTCAATGATGAATCGGAACGGGGCCGGTGGCGCGTATTTCTGGCGGTAGTTGAGTATGCGGGCCGTGCCCTGCACGAAAAACGCCGGGTACACCAGCAGCACGGCCATAATCACGAGGGCCGGCACGGCCACGTACTTCCACAGCGGCCGGGTTTGCTGCCGGATATTGATGCCATTTTCGAACTGTACGCCCGCCAGCTGGCCGGCGCGTTGCTCCAAGCTGGCCGCAATCAGGGCGTTGCCTTTGGCCTGATCCTGGAGTTGCAGCGCGTTCAGCAACTTGTCCTGCACATCCGGAAACAACTCCCCCACGCGCTGGGCGGCCTGCTCGTCGCTGAGCAAACGGCGTAGGTTGGTGAGGGCGGCCAGCGGCTGCCAGATCCAGCGCATAAACGTGTATACCACCAGCCCCAGAAACCCAAACAGCAGCCCGCCCCGCACCCAGGTAGGCAGGTACAGGAAGTATTCGAGCAGGTTGAGCACCAAGAACAAGCTCAGCAGCAGCGCGCCGGCCACCAGGGCCCCACGCACCAGCAAGCTCAGGTAGAATTTGCGCTTGAAGGCCTCCAGCCGGGCCAGCACTTCACGCAAGGCAGATGTAGTAGCAGACGATTCTTGCGACACAGGCATATCCAACGGCCTCTATTGGCCTCCGGGGAAAGATACGGATTAAGCAGCGCGGGCTGCACGCCCACCGCCGCTACAACCGGGTTTGGTGCGCACCGGTTCCGGAAATAGCGGCCCATATGGTAACCAATCGGACAGCCACCGCCGTCAGACCAGCAGTCAGCATCAGGCATAAAAAAAGCCCTGGCTGATGTGCCAGAGCTTTTTAGCGGGTTTTCCGTTTGATACCGGTTCCTGTATACTGCTGTTGTACAGCACATACAGTAGCAGCAGTAGCAGGAGTATATAGCCTACAATGGGGACGATGCGCCGCTGCGACTGAGACGCTGCAACATCATGCTCATCCAGAGTATGCAGGTGATTGGGCGGAGAAGTTGGGAGCATAGAAACGAAACTAAGTGTAGCCTGCAGGCCCGCGACAACCCCACCCCACAGCGCGAAGTTCCCGCGGATGAGAAATAATAAAAAAGCCCGATTCCAGCTGAAATCGGGCTTTTTTTCTGGAATTTAAAGAGCGTTACTCGCCTTTACCGGCGGTGCCGTCGGCAGAGGTTTTCTGCTTGCGCTTCTCTTTGCCTTCCTTGCCTTTCTTCACGGTTTTCACCTTCTCGGTGCCGGCCGGTACCACCGGGGCGCCAGCTGCGGGCGTGGGTGTTGCAGCAGCAGCGGGGGCTGGCGTAGTAGCCACGCGGTTACCGTTCAAATCCAGCTCCACTACTTCGTAGCCCAGTTCCGAGAGGCCCGGGAAAGCCTTGGCCCGGTCGCCGACTACCACGATGTACATCTGGTCGATGGGCAGGTACTTCTGGGCGCTGGCCTGCAGGTCTTCCTTTTTCAGGGCCTTCAGGATTTCGCTTTGCTTGCTCACGTAGTTGGTGGGCAGATCGTATTCCAACAGGCGGCCTAGGAAGGCGGCCTTCTGCTGGCCGGTTTCATACTTCAGGGCGTCGCTCTGGCCCACGGAAGCCTGCAGGAACTGCAGTTCTTCGTCGGTGGCACCGTCGCGGTAGTTCTTGATTTCCTTCACGAACTCCTTCACCGAAGCCGCCGTGGCATCGGCACGTACGCCGGCCTGGGCCGTATAGGGGCCCACGAAGCGGCTGCCCTGGAAGCCCGAGCGGGCACCGTAGGTGTAGCCTTTGTCTTCGCGCAGGTTCAGGTTGATGCGCGAGTTGAAGGCGCCGCCCAGGATGTAGTTGGCCAGGTAAGCGCGGTAGTAGTCGCCGGTGGCATCGTAGGTGAGCGGCGTGAGGTAGCCCACCCGGATTTCCGACTGCGCGGCGCCGTCCTTGTTTACGAAGTAGATGCGCGTCTTGTCGGGCTGCTCGGCGGCGGGGCCGGCCGGGATGGTCACGGCCTTGCGGCCCCAGGTTTTCAGGAAGTTCAGGCGCGGCAGCAAGTCCTTCTGGTCCACGTCGCCTACCACGGTCAGGTAGCTCACGTTGGGCGCGTAGTTCTGCTGGTAGAACTGCTTCACCTCATCGAGCGTGATGCCCTGCACCGAGGTAGTCGAGCCCGAAGTCGGCACGCTCATCACGCTGCCGGGGCCGTAGAGCAAGCGGGCATAGGTGTTGTTGGCAATTGCTACCGGCTGCGTACTCTGGTTGGCAATGCCTTCCAAGGTCTGCTTCTTGAGGCGGTCGAAATCAGCCTGAGCGAAGCGCGGACGCAGCAGCATTTCTTCTACCAGCGCCAGCGTGGCGGGCAGGTTTTTGGTGAGGCTCCGGATTACAACAGTTGTGTTGTCGTCGCCGGCGTAGGTCTGCACGTCGCTGCCCAGCTTCTCCAGGGCGCCGGCAAACTGCTCGCCGGTGTATTTCTGGGTGCCCTCTTCCAGCATAGAAGCTGTGAGCGAGGCAATGCCGGCTTTGTTGGGGTTCTGCTGCTCCAGGCGGTGGCCGCCGCTGATGTTGAGCAGCATGGTCACGGTTGGAATTTCGGCGTTGCGGTTGCCGATGATGCGCAGGCCGTTGTCGAAATCCGTCCGCCACACGGTGGGCACCTGCACTACGGGGTTGGCGCCGCCTTTCGGCTGCACGGCCCGGTCAAAGCTGTCGGTGGCCTTCACGTATTTCAGGTTAGCGTACTCATCGGTAGCGGGGGCTTTGTAGCCTTCCTTGCTCACGGTGTAGTTGTCGGCCTTGGCTACCAGAGCGTTGCTGCCTTTTGGTATCACGCTCAGGACCACGGCTTTCTTGCCTTTGATGTACTGGTTGTACACGCGCTGGACATCGGCTTTGGTGAGGCTGCGGATGCGCTGCAGCTCCTGAGGCAGGCGGTTGGGGTTGCCCACGTAGGTCTGGTAGGCGGCCAGCTGGCTCACCTTGCCGCTCACGCTGGCTAGGCCGTTCACCACGCTGGCCTCCCGCGAGGCCTTGAAGCGGGCCACGTCGTCGTCAGTCACGCCGCGCTTCTCGAACTCCACCAGCGTTTTGCGCACAATGGCTTCGGTGCTGTCGAGACCTTTGCCGGGCAGGCTGAGGGCCACCATCGTAAACTCCCCGGCCAGCTCGGAGCTGGGGTGGTAGGCCTGCGTTTGCACGGCCTTCTGGGTTTTGATTAGGTTCTTGTAGAGCAACGACGTTTTACCGCCACCGATGATGTCGGCCAGCGCGTCCAGGGCCACCTCGTCGGGGTGGTACTGCGGCACGGTCGGGAACACCATCTGCAGCATCGGGAAGCGCACGTTGTCCTGGTAGCTCACGTAGCGGTCCTGGGTCAGCACGGGCGCGGGCAGCTTCATGTTCTGCACGGCCGGGCCCCGCTGGATGCTGCCGAAGTATTTCTCCACCAGCTTCACCACTTCGGCCGGCTTCACGTCGCCGCCCACCGTTACGGTGGCGTTGTTGGGGCCGTACCAGCGCAAAAAGAAGTTCTTCAGGTCGTCGACGTTGGAACGGTCCAGGTCTTCGAGGTAGCCGATGGTCATCCACGAATACGGGTGGCCATATGGGTACAGCGTCTTGGACACGTTTTCGGAGGCCAGACCGTAAGGGCGGTTGTCGTAGTTCTGGCCCCGCTCGTTTTTCACGGTGGAGCGCTGCACCTCAAACTTCTGCTGCGTCACGGCATCCAATAGGAAGCCCATGCGGTCCGACTCCAGCCACAGCGCGGTTTCCAGCTGGTTGCTGGGCACGGTTTCAAAGTAGTTGGTTCGGTCGCGGTTGGTGGTACCGTTCAGCGTGCCGCCCGACGACGTCACGAGCTTGAAGTGCTGCTCGTCGGCTACGTGGTCGGAGCCCTGGAACATCATGTGCTCGAAGAAGTGGGCAAAGCCCGACTTGCCAATAGTTTCGCGGGCTGAGCCTACGTGGTAGGTCACGTCTATGTGGGCCAGCGGGTCGGAGTGGTCTTCGTGGATGAGCAGCGTGAGGCCGTTGGGTAGCACGTATTTTTCGTACGGAATTACCAGCTCAGAGCCCTTGCGGGTCACTTTCTCTACGAGGCGGGTGCCGGTGGCCGAGGCCGTAGCAGGTTTGGCCGCCGTTTTTTGCTGGGCAGCCACCGGTTGGGCAGTCAGGGCCAGACCCAAGCTCAGCAGCCAAAGTGGTTTAAAGGTCATTGGGGAAGGAATAGGTAGATGAAGGCGTGAAAATACGCGCAATAGACTCTTGCGCAACTCAGAGGCTGCATGGGCCTCACCCCCCTACCGCGCCAGAACGAGCCGTTGCCGCGCAGTGCCATCGGCAGTGCGCAGCACCACCACATACAGGCCCGCGGGCAGGTCGGCGGCGCGCAGCGTTACCTCGTGGCGGCCGGCAGCGTGCGGGCCACGGCTGAGCACCTGCACGGTGCGGCCCGCCAGGTCCAGCAGTTGCAGGTCGGCGGTTCCGGCCGTGGGCAGCGTGA
This sequence comes from Hymenobacter puniceus, assembly GCF_014333525.1. Taxonomy (GTDB): domain Bacteria; phylum Bacteroidota; class Bacteroidia; order Cytophagales; family Hymenobacteraceae; genus Hymenobacter. Next base: position 202,617 of record NZ_JACSCX010000007.1, on the reverse strand, counting down.
AGGCGAGGTGGGTTTCCAGGCTGAAGGGGTTTGGGAAGGCAGGCTCCAGCAATACTGCCCGGCTGCTGCCCGCCACGGTCGCTAGCACCTGGAAAGTGGTTGGCGCGCTTTCGTTGTAGAGGCGGTCCAGGGCCGTGAGAACGTAGCGCGTGGGAACAATCGACGCTACGTCCTGGAAGGCCGTGGAATCGGTGATGGTGCGGATAGTGGCCGGATCAGCCAGGTCGGCGGCCGTGACGGGGCCGGCGCCGCCGGGCAGGCGGTACACCACGTACTGCCGGGCCAGCTGGCCATCGGTGGCGGCGGGGCCGGGCTGCCAGCGCAGGTCTACGCGGCCGGTAGTGGGGTTGCTGCTGATGCTGGCCTGCATGGGGGCCGTGGGCGGCACATTGTCTTTCCAGGGCATGGTGGGCACCAGCGCCGGGTGGCGGTAGAAATTAGTGCGCAACGAGTCGGCGAAGCCCAGCGGGTTGGCGCGCAGCTCAGTGGTTTTGTAGAACATGCTGCCCTGCACGTTGGGCTGCTGCCGCAAGAGCCGGATCTGGCTAGGCAGCTGGCTGGGCGAGCGGAAGCCTGGCTCGGTGGCTGTGGCGCTGATGCGGTACACGCCCTGGCCGATATAGACGTGGCGCACGGTGTCGGGGTTCACCTGCTGGCTCCACCACGGCACAATCAAGCTGTAGTTGGCCGCCGTCTGCCCGATGGCGAAGTACACCTGCGGGGCCAGGTAATCAACCCAGCCGCGGCGCAGCCACTTGCGCGAGTCGGCGAAGATGTCGGAGTAGCTCTGAAAAGCCGTGGTGGCGGTGCCGCCCACGCTGGTACCGTTGCGCCACACGCCGGGCGGCGAGATGCCGAACTTCACCCACGGCTTCACGCTCTGGATGCTGTCGGAAATCATTTTCACGAAGATGTCCACGTTGCTACGGCGCCAGTTGGCGCGGCCCGCCGTGGTAGCCGCGAAGCCGCGCGGGTCGGCGGCAAAGGCGGCATCGTCGTTGAACACCACGCCGGTTTGCGGGGCCGGGTAGAAGTAATCGTCGAAATGAATGGCGTCCACATCATAGCGGCGCACCAGGTCCATCACCACGCGGGTCAGGTACTGGCGCACGGCCGGCAGACCGGGGTTGAGCACCCGCAGCGTGCCGTAGGGCACCACCCAGTCGGGGTGTAGCACCGTAACGTGGTTGGGTGCTACCACACTGGTTGAATTGGCGTTGGTGAGGGCCCGGTAGGGGTTCAGCCAGGCATGAAACTCCAGCTCGCGGCGGTGGCTTTCGCGCACCATAAAGGCCAGCGGGTCGTAGGGCGGGCTGGGCGCCTGGCCCTGGGTGCCGGTCAGCCACTCGCTCCAGGGTTCCAGCGTGCTGGGGTACAGGGCGTCGGCGGCAGACCGCACCTGCACCACCACGGCGTTCATGCCGTTTTGCCGGTGGCTGTCCAGAATAGCTTCAAACTCCTGCCGCTGCTGGGCCGGCGTCAGGGTTTTGCGGCTGGGCCAGTCGAGGTTGAACACATGAGTTACCCAGGCGGCCCGCAGCTCGCGTTTGGGCGGGGCGGAAAGCGTTTGGGCCTGAGCAGTAGCTCCCAGCAGCAGCAGTGCCGCCAGCGTGAGGCCATGCGCCCAGCACGTGAAATACTGGTATGCGTAGCGTGTAAACATAAGAAGAAGGGTGGGATGGAAAAAAACAGGATGGATGCAACGCCGCGGCGGCGAGGCTGCTCCTAAGATAGAAGGAGCCCCCCGAATAATAGCCGGAACTTCATCCATTATTCATCTGAGCCCGCTACGTTTGGCCCGCTGCAGTGTGTACCTTTGTAGTGCTCTTACCCCACTCTATGCTCGTTGCCAACCTCGACTATCTGCTCCTCACCCACCGCCTCGATCTTGGCCAGTTGGTGTTGCGCTGGACGCGGCCGGCGACGTCGGCCGAGCACCGCGACGGGTACCAGGTAGCCCTGACGCTGGCTGAGCGTGAGAAGGTGGCCCGTTGGCTGATTGATCTGCGCAGCCGCGGCTTGGCCAACGCGGCTGACTTCCGGTGGCTGATGCACAACTTTCGGGCATCGTTGGCGGCGGCTCTACCTGGCACCCGGCCCCGGCTGGCCTACCTCGTAGCGCCCTACCACGCCGACCTGATCAATGCCCGGCTGGCCGATGAAATGGCTACCGATACGCTCGAAAGCGTTGCGGTCCGCGTTTTCACCGAAGAGCAGGCCGCTCAAAACTGGCTGCAGGGCCGCTAACTCAAGCCGAAATCAAACCCCAAAAAAAAGCCCCACCTGATGCGTTAGATGGGGCTTTTTCATGCGAAATCAGGTGCTAGCTCACACGCGCGGGTCTGTTTGCACCGGCGCATCATAGGCCGGGCTGACTGGCGCGTCGGTAGCGTTAGCCGGCAACCGGATGTCGTCAGCATCGTTGACGCGCAACGTGAGCAGCCCGGAGATAATCATGGAGCAGCCGCCCAGCACCAGCGTGTACACCGACTCGCCACCGAACACCGACTTGGTGAAGAAGCCCAGAATCAGGCCCGCTACTACCTGCGGAATAACAATGAAAAAGTTGAAAACGCCCATGTAGTAGCCCATTTTGTTGGCCGGCAGCGCGCCAGCCAGCATGGCATACGGCACGCTCAGAATAGAAGCCCAGGCAATGCCTACGCCCACCATCGAGAGCAGCAGCAGCTTGGGGTCCTGGATAAAGTAAATCGAAATCAGCCCCAGCCCGCCGGCTACTAGGCACAGCATGTGCGTGACGCGGCGGCTGGCGGCGCGGGCAATGGCCGGTAGCAGCAGCGCTGCAATAGCCGACACACCGTTGTAGACGGCAAAGCAGATGCCCACCCAGTCGGCGCCTTCGTTATAAAGCTTGGAGGTAGCGTCGGTGGTGTGGTAGATGTGGCTCGTGACGGCGGGGGTGGTGTAAATCCACATCGAAAACAGCGCCAGCCACGAGAAAAACTGCACGATGGCCAACTGAGCCATAGTCTTGGGCATGTGGAAGATGCCGCTGAACGACTCGCGGATGCCGTTCCAGAAGCCGGCTGTGCGGCGCTTTTCTTCCTCGAACTCCGCCATGTTTTCGGGCGGATATTCCTTGGTGTTCATCACCGTCCAGAGCACAGCCAGGAAAAATACCACGCCCCCGATGTAGAAAGCGTACTTCACGGACGGCGGAATCTGGCCGGCCGGGGCCGTGTTAGCAATGCCGAACCAGTTGGTGAACATCCACGGCAACGACGACGCTACCACGGCCCCTACTCCAATAAAAAAGGTCTGGGCCGCGAAGCCCGTGGTGCGCTGCTCCGAGGGCAGCAAATCACCCACCAGCGCCCGGAAAGGCTCCATGCTGATGTTGATGCTGGAGTCCATAATCCAGAGCATGCCCACGGCCATCCACAGCGCCGATACGTTGGGCATCACCAGCAGCGCAAACGACGCCAGGATGGCCCCAATCAGGAAGAACGGCCGCCGCCGCCCCCACTTCGCACTCCACGTCCGGTCCGACATGTAGCCGATAATCGGTTGCACGAGCATGCCCGTAAGTGGCGCGGCCAGCCAGTAGAGGGCTATTTCGGTGCCGCCTAGGGTTTCAAAAATGCGGCTTACGTTGGCGTTCTGCAGCGCGAAGCCGAACTGAATGCCCAAGAAGCCGAAGCTCATGTTCCAGATTTGCCAGAAGCTCAGGCGGGGTTTTTCGCGGGAAATGCTCGGCGCAGCCGCTGCGTAGGTTGCCATTCGGGAAGAAGTTGGGGGAATTTTGGAAGGATAGTGATGAGGCGAATAGTGATGAAGTGATGAGGTGATGAAGTGACAAGTCTAGAACAGGCTACTTCATAACCATTCACCTCATTACCTCAATTACCTCATCACTTTTTTGGCTTGATTTCAAACACGTAGGCGCTCAGCGGCGGCATCGTGAGATTGAGGAATTCGGTGGGCGGGGTGTTGTTGAGCAGGTCGGTGTAGGTGCAGAAGATGTCGGGATTGAGGCCCATGCGCTGGCGCACCTCGCGCGGAATCTCAATGGTAGGTGTCATCGTTTTGTCGCGGCTGAAGTTCACCACAATCAGCAGGCGCTGGGTGTCGGTGTAGCGCAGGTAGCTATAGATGTGCTTCTGGTCGTAGTTTTTGCCCAGGTTGTTGGCGTCCTGCAGCTCGTAGAACCTGCCCTTGCGGATGGCCTCGCTGGAGCTGGCCAGGTTCAACAGGCGGCTGTAGAAGTCGCGCAGCTGCTTCTGGCTGTCGTCGAGCTTGCCGCCGTCAAACTTGCCGCCGTTCATCCATTTTTGGTGCTCCGGCACGCCCCAATAGTCGAAGATGGTGGTGCGGCCGTCCTCGCCCGAAAAGCCTTCCGACTTCAGGGCTGGCTCGCCCACCTCCTGCCCCGAGTACAGCATCACCGGGCCCGAGCCCAGCGTGGCCGATACGGTCATGGCCGGAATGGCGGTGCGCGGGTCGGTGGCGAAGTCCTTGGAGGCAATGCGCTGCTCGTCGTGGTTTTCCAGGAAGCGCAGCATCTTCGACGAGAAGCCGCGGCTTTCCTTTTGCCACACCGTGGTGATGTCGTCGGTGTTGCCGCTGCCCGTCATCAGGCGGCGCAGGCCGTCGTAGAGGCCCACTTTGTCGTAGAGGAAGTCGAATTTGCCTTCGTTGAGGTAGCGGCTGTACTCCTTGGGCGTGTAGGCTTCGGCAATGAAGATGATACCGGGCTTCACCTTCTTCACCTCCGGAATCACCCAGGTCCAGAACTCCACGGGCACCATTTCGGCCATGTCGCAGCGGAAGCCGTCCACATCCTTCTTGGCCCAAAAAATCAGGATGTCGCGCATTTTCTTCCAGGTGTCAGGCACCGGCTGCAGGTACAGCTTGCGGCCGTTCTGGTAGTCGACGCCGTAGTTGAGCTTCACGGTTTCGTACCAGTCGTCTACTTTCGGCGTGGCCGAAAATACATCGTTGCCGGTGGCTTTGGCGGGGTTTTCCTGGAACTTGCTGTCTTCCCTGGGGCCCAGGGCCGCGCCTAGCGGGTTGCCGCCTTTGGGCACCACCAGCGCCTGGCCGGGCAGGTAGTAGAAGTTGTTGTTGGGCGCAAAAGCCTTGGTTTTGTCGTCGGTAGCGCCCAGGTCCACTACGCCCACTGGCTTGGCATCCGACTTATAGCTGCGGGCCACGTGGTTCGGAATGAAGTCCATGAGCACCTTCAGGCCGTTCTGGTGGGTGCGCTTGATGAGGGCGTCGTACTCGAGCATGCGCGTTTTCACGTTCACGGCCAGGTCCGGAGCCACATCATAGTAGTCCTTAATGGCGTAGGGCGAGCCGGCGCGGCCTTTCACCACGTCGGCATCGTCGGGGCCGGGGCCGCCAGCCTTGGTGAAGTCGGTCATGGTGGCGTGCTCAATCACGCCGGTGTACCAGACGTGGCTGACGCCCATTTTCTTGATTTCCTGAAGCGCCTTATCGGTGATGTCGTTGAACTTGCCCACGCCATTCTCCTGGGCGGTTCCATAGGGCTTGTTGAGGGTGGTTTTATTGCCAAACAGGCGCGTCATCAGCTGATAGATGACGATTTTATTGTCCTGGGGTACCTCGTCGGTGGTGTTGGGGTCCGCCAGGGAAACGGAGTCAGACACGGCAGTGGAATCAGGCGAGAAAGGAAGAGTGAAAGCAGCCAACGTGAGGGCGACTGCCGCAGCCGGGAGAAGGAGTTTCTTCATATACCGCGTAAGATATGGGTTAATGTGCTGATTGTTTGATGAGCTGATGTGTTGATGAAAAGATGCTTTTAACCAAGCAAACAGCATAAGTCTCCCCTTCAGGAGCTATTAGGAAGGCAAGACGACCAGATAATCAGCACATCGAATAATCAGCAAATCAACATCCTACCACTCCTGCGTGAGCGGGTGCAGCATCAGCTCGTCAATCACCACATGGGCCGGAGCCTCCAGCACGTAGCGCACAGCCTGGGCCACATCCGACGGCTTGAGGTGGGTTTTTTCGGCGTCGGCACTGCCAGGCGTTGAGTCGTTGAAGTAGGTATCGACGAGGCCAGGGAAAATAGTGCTGACCTTGATGCCGTGTGAACGAACTTCCTTGCGCAAGCTGGCCAGCACGGCATCCTGCGCAAACTTGCTGGCCCCGTAGGCCGTGCCGTTCTCGAAGGTGCGCCGGGCCACATCGGAGGTGATGCCCACGATGTGGCCTTTGTGGCGCGCCTTGAAGTGCGGTACGGCCGCCTTGCAGAGCAGGAAGGTGCCCTTCACGTTCACGTCGAAGATTCGGTCCCACTCGGCGGCATCAAAATGCTCCAAGAGCCCAAACGAGCCCACGCCGGCATTGCACACCAGAATATCGAGGCGGCCGAAGCGGCGCAGCGCCTGGTCCACTACGTTCTGGGCGTCGTCGGCATCGGATACGTCGGCGGGCACAGCGAGGCCCTGGGTTTTGTGTGCTACCTCTTCCAGTTCCTCGGCGGAGCGGGCTACGCACACCACTTTAGCGCCCTGCATGGCCAGCAGCAGGGCTATGGCTTTGCCAATGCCGCGGCTCGCACCGGATACAATGGCTACTTGGTCGGTTAGGTCGGTCATGGCGGTTTCGGGTTTTCGTTTGGGTGTTTTTAGCCCGCAGAGGACGCAGTGTTTTTCGCAGAGGGCGCAGTGTTCTTACAACCCGTTAACTTTTCGAAAGATGCCCGCTTTGATGGAAGGCACGTTGAAATTGATGAGCAGGCCAAGCTTGTGGTCTGAGAGTTTGAGGTAAGTCAGCAGCTGCATGTGGTGTACCTCCAGTAGTATTTCTACCGATTTGAGTTCAACTACTACTTTGCCTTCTACCAGTAGGTCTGTACGAAAACCATTTTCGAGTCGGAGTCCGTCGTACAGTACCGGCAGCGCTACCTGCGTTTTCACGTCTAGACCTGCCTTGCGCAACTCATGACACAGCAGCGTTTCGTACACTGACTCCAACAACCCCGGCCCCAGCGCCGTGTGAATAGCAAGAGCAGATTTTCGGACCAAAAAGGATATATCGTTCTCATGCATCTGCGTCCTCTGCGTAAACACTGCGCCCTCTGCGGGCTAAAAACACCCGAACGAAATATACTTATTTCCGAAGCTCCACCACCCAGGCCGTACGCCCGGGAACCTTGAAGCTCTTGAGGTCGGTTACCGCCGCGCCCGAGTTGATTTCCACCCCGGAAGTAAACCCATTGAACCGCTCCGCGAACCGCGCGCCGTCCACGGTTTTCTCACCGGCATTGCCATTCAGCATAATCATCACCGCCTCGCCCTGGTCGTTGTAGCGGAAGTAAGTGTACACGCCGTCCTGGGGGATGAACTGCATCAGCTTGCCCGTGGCCAGCACCGGGTGGGCCTGGCGGTAGAGGCTCAGCTTGCTGAGGTAGTTGAAGGCCTCGCCGGCCTGGCCCGTGCGGCCGGCCGCCGTGAAGTAGTTCATTTTGTCGCCGGAGAAGCCGCCGGGAAAGTCTTCGCGCACCTTGCCGTCGGGGTTGCTGAAATTCTTCATCAGCACCTCAGTGCCGTAGTACAACTGCGGAATGCCGCGGGTGGTGAGCAGCCAGGCCACGCCCAGCTTAAACTTGCCGAAGTCCTCCCCAATCACCGAGTAAAAGCGGCTCATGTCGTGGTTGTCGAGGAAGGTCACATTACGGGTGGCATCCTCGTACATCCAGTCGCCTTGTAGCGCCTCGTACACCCGGTTCATGTTGGGCTGGTCGCCCCGCAGCGCATCGTGAATAGCGTTCTGCGACTGGAAATCGAACACCGATTCCAGGTTGGACTTAAACCCATCAACGGGCTGGAACACGTTGCGGGCGAAGAAGGCCTGCTGGGCCGTGCTGCCCACCCAGGCCTCGCCAAACTTGAACAGGTTCGGGAATTCGTCGTTCAGCGCCTGGCCCCACTGCATCAGGAATTTGGGGTCGGAATACGGGTAGGTATCGATGCGGTAAGCGTCGAGCCCGGTGTACTCCACCCACCACAGGAAGTTCTGGATCAAGTAGGTAGCCACCAGCGGATTGCGCTGGTTTACGTCGGGCATGGTGGTATCAAACCAGCCCCGGTTGTAGAGGCTCCGGTCCAGCTCTGAGCCGTAAGGGTCGTTGAGGGCCGAGGAGTTGTAGTTGCTGCGCGTGAAGCCGGGCCACTGGTTGAACCAGTCTTTGGCGGGCTGATCCAGGAACAGGTAGTTCTTGCTGCCCATGTGGTTGAGCACCACGTCGTGCACCACTTTCATGCCGTTGGCGTGGGCTTTGTCCACAAACTGCTTGTACTCCTCCAGCGTGCCGTAGCGCCGGTCGGTGTTGTAGTAGTCGGTGAGGGCGTAGCCGTGGTAGCTGGCCTTGGGCATGTCGTTTTCCACTACCGGCGTCAGCCACAGTGCCGTCACGCCCAGGCTTTTAAAGTAGTCGAAGTGGTTTTCGATACCCTTCAGGTCACCGCCGTGGCGGGCGTACATCGAGTCGCGGGCCACTTTGGGGGCGCGCATGTCCTTGAGGTAGTCGTTCTTCGGGTCCCCGTTCGAAAACCGGTCGGGCATCAGGAAGTAGATAAAATCCTGCTGGGTGAGGCCCTGCACTTTCTGCTTGTCGCCGGGTGTGGTGCGCTGGCGCAGCTCGTAGGCAAACGTGGTTTTCTTGGCGCCCTTAAACTCTAGTTGCAGCTTGCCCGGCTTGGCCGCGGGGCTGATAGTGAGGTTGAGCAGTAGGTAGTTGGGGCTTTCCAGCTTCTGCACGCCATCCAGGGTCACGCCCTCGTAGGCTTTGAGCGTGGCCGAGCTGTTGGCAATACCGGGGCCGTGCACCAGCAGCTGCAGCTTGGGGTTTTTCATGCCCACCCACCAAAACGTGGGGTCGATGCGCTGGATGGCGGCGGTTTTGGCGGCCGGGGCAGCTGCTTCAGTGACGGCGAGGGCCGGGGCGGCCAGGGCGGCGGAGGAGGTGGCGGCGGCCAGCAAGGAGCCAGCCAGCAGAGGCAGAAAGCGGAAGGAGTTCATACGCAGGTGGGAAGTCAGAAACAGTTCTGCCAAGGTACGGATGCCTCCGGTCTGGTGCTACCCCCAAACGGCCTCGCAATGATGATGGATTGACGGGTTTTCGATGCTGGATTGACGCAGGCTGCTTGTTGAGGCGCTTGAGGCGGGCAATGCCGTTGTAAACTTGCCGTTAGGCCTCGCTCTGGCCACAAGCAAAAGCCCCGCCGCCCGGACAATCCGGACGGCGGGGCCGCTAGGGTAATCTGGTGTTGCCAGGGCTACTTATTGCAGCTTCGCCAGCCACAGCGAGGCGTTCAGGTGCAGGCGGGCGTGGCTCAGGTTTTCGTTCCAGCCATCATACACCGTGTTGCCGGGCGAACCAGCGCCGTCGTCGGCCGGCGACGAGTCGCCAACAATAACCACGCGGCCCGTGCCGAAGGTGCTGCTGGCGTGGGTGGTGGCCGTGGTGTTGGTGGCAGCACCACAGATGGGGCTGGAGCCAGCGGCCGGCTGAAAGCCGGCGGGCAACGTAGCCGCGGCGCTGATAGCCAAGGTGCTAAAGTCTTGGGTGACGGCGGCCAGACCGGTGAGCAGCAGCGGGGCCGTCAGCAGGCGAGAAAAATCAGGACACGCAGGTAGGCCAAGGCAACCTTAGTTGGTCGGGCCGTTGTCGACCTGAGCTTCCACCGCCTGCTGCACGCTGGTAGGCAAAGCAGAAAGCACGTCGAGGCCGGTGGCAGCCTCAATGGCATCGACGCTGGTGCGATACTGGCCCCAGTTGCTGGTCAGCCCCTGCTGATTGGGCGTGTCGATGGCGATGATGCGGGTAGCAGTCGACACGCGGCTCACATCGTTACTGCCAACGGGTAGCACCACGAGAACCTTCCACACGCGGGCCGGTACCTGGATGCGGCCTTGGTCAATGGTTTCGGCGTAGCCGGCCGAACCAGTGCCGCCGCGGCCATAGACGCCCATGATAATGTAGAGCTCGTTACCCTGGTCCATGAGCGTGCGGGAGTAGTTTTCCAGCGCCGCCCAGGTGATTTGGTTGTTGTTGGGCGCTTGGGGAATCATGTTGGTCATCAGGAACGTGGCCGAGTTGTCGGCCACGGTGCTGGTGCGGTCCGCTGAGGGGCAGTTGTGGCCACGGTCGAAGCCGGAGCCACTGTAGCTGGTGCCCTGTACCTGATACCAGCCGGCGGGCAGGGTGTTATCGGCCCGGAAGTCATCTTGGCGGGCGGCGGAGCCGCGCCAGCTGGCATCTAGATGCCAGCTCACCCAATTAGGAATGCCCCGGTCGCGGTGGTAGCTCAGCGCATACTGCGGCTTATTGAGCAGGTAGTTGGTGGGCATGCTGATGTCGGCCGCAGCCCCGCTGGGGTTGCCCATAGTCAGGTGCTGATTGTCGCCAGCCACGGGCGGTGGTGGCGGCGTGGTTCCGCCGTATTGTTCCACCGTCACGTTATCAAAGTTCAGACGGTTGGTACCACCCGAAGTCTTGCGGATTTGCAGCCGTACGGTGCCGGCCAGATTAACCGAGAAAGAGGCCGTGCTCAGGCTGGTGCTGGTGGTGGTGACGGTGCTGCCCACTTTGGTGTAGGAGCTGCCGCTGTTGGTGGAGGCCCAGAGCTCCCACTGGGAGCTGGCATCGGTACCATACAGCGCGTGTTGCACCGTGACGAGGCCCGCGCCGGTAGTGGTGTTGAAGTTCATGGACAGAGACCCCAGGTTGCGTATCCGCACCGACTTAGTGCCCGTCTTGCGGTCGGCAGTGGTGTTGCCGAGCAGAGCATCGTTGAGCGTCCAGGAGCCCGAGCCGAGCGTCACGGAGCCGGTGGTGTAGGCGGTTTTGGTGCCGGTTTCGAAGCCCTCCGGAAAGCCTGCGGCGCTAACGTCGGCCGAAACCGTGGTGGCAGCTGGCGTTGCCGGATTCACATCCTGCTTGGCGCAGGAAGTGGCCAGTAGGAGCGCGGCAGCCCACAATGCAGAAAACTTCATAAATAGGGTTGGTTGGGGGATGAAGTGAGAACGAAAAGCAGGCAAAGCTACTGGGGTGTTTGCCTTGCTTTACCAACGCCTGTATTATGATTATATTATTATAATTGACTTTCAGTGAGGGGGATGCCAGTTGGATTAAATCCAGGATCGAATCATATGGCCTGTTGATATCCTAAGCGGGTAGTGCCCTAGTGAAACGAGCCAGCAGTATGCCGAAACACCCGTTGGGTGGTGGTGTATTGACCAGTTTAGCGCCGCTTTTGCCTTCTGAGCCTGCATTGGTGGCGTAGCTGGTAGAAAATCCGATATTTGAATCCGCCGCGCCCGCCTGATGGCGCGGCATCTTTCGCTTTCTGACATTTTCTCTATGCCTTTCGAATTCAACCCCTACACGCCTGCTCCCGAGTTCAGCACCCAGGCGGCGTATTTCTCCATGGAATTTGCCTTGGATCAGGCCCTCAAAACCTACTCCGGCGGCCTCGGCTTCCTCGCAGGCTCGCACATGCGCTCGGCCTATGAACTGAAGCAAAACCTGATCGGCATCGGCATTCTCTGGACCTTCGGCTACTACGACCAGGGCCGCAACGAAGACCAGACCATGCGCTGCGACTTCCGGCACAAGCACTACTCTTTCCTGGAAGACACCGGCCTGGTTTTCCCTATCACCATCCACGGCGCGGCCGTGCAGGTGAAGGCTATGTACCTGGCCCCCGACACGTTCGGTACGGCCCCGATGTTCTTCCTGACCACCGACATTCCCGAAAACGACTACATCTCGCGTACCATCTCGCACCACCTGTATGATGCCGATACGGCGGCCCGCGTGGCGCAAAGCATTTTGCTGGGCGTGGGCGGCGGCAAGCTGCTCGATCTGCTGGGCGTGAAAATGGACGTGTACCACCTCAACGAAGGCCACGGCCTGCCGCTGGCGTTCTACCTCTACGAAAAGCACGGCCGCAGCCTTCCGGAGGTGCAGAAGCGCTTGGTGTTTACGACGCACACGCCCGAGCTGGCCGGCAACGAGGAGCACCCCATGAAGCTGCTCACCGACATGACGTTCTTCGGCTCGGTGCCCGCCGATGAAATCCGCCGCGTGGCCCGCGTAGAAAACGAGACGCTGAACTACACGCTCACGGCCCTGCGTTTCGCACGCAAGGCCAACGCCGTAAGCAAAGTGCACGGCACCGTGGCCAACGAAATGTGGGGTGCCAACCAAGGTATTTGCCCCATCATTCCTATCACCAACTCGCAGAACGGCCGCTACTGGCGCGACCAGCAGCTGCACGAAGCTCTGGAAGCCAACGACGACCAGGCGTTGCTCTCGCGCAAACACAAGCTCAAGAAGCAGCTGTTCGACATCGTGGCCGACCAGACCGGCACGCTCCTTGACCCCGAGGTGCTGACCGTGGTGTGGGCCCGGCGCTTTGCCGGCTACAAACGCGCCGACCTGATTCTGCACGATTTCGAGCGGTTCCAGGCCTTGGTGAATAACGCCGACCGGCCAGTGCAGGTGCTGTGGGCCGGCAAGCCATACCCGAAAGACTACGGCGCCATCGGCCTCTTCAACGACATTATCCAGAAAACCAAGCACCTGAAAACCTGCGCCGTGCTGACCGGCTACGAGTTGGGCTTGTCCGGCTACCTCAAGCGCGGCTCCGATGTGTGGCTGAACACGCCGCGCTTCCCGCGTGAGGCTTCGGGCACCAGCGGCATGACCGCCGCCATGAACGGTAGCCTGAGCCTAAGCATTGCCGACGGCTGGATTCCAGAGTTCGTGCGCCACGGCGAAAACGGCTTCATCATCCCCCACACCGACATCCATCAGCCCGACCACGTGAAGGATGCCACCGAAGCCAGCAACCTGCTGGACGTGCTGGAAAATGAAATCGTGCCGCTCTACTACAACGAGCCCGCCAAATACCTGGCCGTAGCCAAAGCCGCCATGCGCGAGGTAGAGCCTGAGTTCGAGTCGGGCCGCATGGCTACGGAATACTACCAGCAGCTGTACAAAGCGTAGCGTTTAGGGCTTAGCGAATAGGGCCTGGGGCTTAGGCTGTTTCTTCTGCTGAATGCGGAAAGGAACAGCCCAGCCCCAGGCTCTTTTTGTGTTTTGCGAAATACAGAAAAGGCTCCTAAGCCCTAGGCCCTAATACCTAAGCCCTATTTCAGCACGCCACTCAGCACCGTCCACACGTTGTCGGCCAGAATCTTCTGGCCGGCGGCGTTGGGGTGTACGCCGTCGGGCAGGTTGAGGGCGCGCTGCCCGATGACGCCCTGCAACAGAAACGGCACGAAGGGCAGGCTGTTCTTTTCGGCCAGCTCCCGGAACAGCGCTTTGAACTCCAGCGCGTAGCGGGCCATGCGGTGCCCGCCCAGCGGGCCCAGGTCGAACGGAAACTCCAGCCCCACTAGTACAATGCGCGCCTCCGGGTACTTGCGCCGCACCTGGTCGATGATATCCTGCAGGTTTTGGGTGGTTTCGCGCACCGGAATTCCGCGTAGGCCGTCGTTGGCGCCCAGTTCCAGCACAAACACGTCTACGGGCTGCCGGGCCAGTACGCTGGCTACGCGCTGCCGGCCGCCGGCGGTGGTTTCGCCGCTCACGCCGTAGTTGAAGGCTTTATAAGGCAGGTTCAGCGAGTCGATGCGCTGCTGAAGTAAGGTAGGAAAGGCAGCGCTGGCAGGCAGCTGGTAGCCGGCCGTGAGGCTATTACCAAAAAAAACAAGGTTTTGCATACGGGGAGGTGGAGAGGCAGGGGCAGCAGTGCGGCCCGCCGGGTCAGGCGAGTTGCAGCCCGCCAGCATCAAACAAAAAACAAGCAGAAGAGCACGCATAGAGCAAGCGAACTAAGACAGGCACCATCACCGATGCCCTGCATGCTATACCGCTATCAGCCCCGCGAAAGTTGTCGGGCAAGGCAACAGGCTGGTGGCGAAATAGGTTGCCGACAAACTTTTTTGCGGAAATCAGGCTTTACCTTTGCTGCAGGTAAGAATTATTCTTGCCTGAAAAGTCATTTTTCTGTCAACCCCCTTGCAATGCCCGTTACGAAAGCAACCGACGCTGATTTCCAAGACCTGCTTGAAGCAAACGATAAAGTAGTAGTGAAGTACTACGCCGACTGGTGCGGCAACTGCCGCCTGTTCTCACCCAAGTTCAAGCGCATGGCCGAGGCTATGCAGGAGCAAGGCATCAAGTTTCTGGACGTGAATGCCGAAACCAGCCCCGAAGCGCGCAAGCTGGCCAGCGTCACCAATCTGCCCTTCTTTGCCGTATTCCGCAACGGCGAGCTGCTCGACACGGTGGCCGCCAGCAAGGAGGAGGCCGTAGCCGCCCTCATTTCGCGCCTCAACTAGCTTCTGTCGCCATGAAAATGCCCGTCATCAGGCGCCTTGTGGAAACACAGACGCTGGAGGCTTTGGTAGCGGCCGAAGAAGCGCTGCTGGAAGAACAAGCCCCCGCTTTTGAGGTGGAAGGCGAGGATGAAGGCGAACAGCTGACTCACGTGTTTGCCGCCATTTTCATCCTGAACCATATGCAGGAACACGGCTCTGAGTTCAAAGACGCCCTGCGCGAATACACCAAAAAAGTGCGCGTGTCCATTAGCTGATAGCGAAGAACACCGCAAAGAAAAACCGCCGGTTCTGGTTGCGCCTATAGGCAGCCAAAACCGGCGGTTTTTCTTTTCACTCTTCAGGGTGCCTACCCCCACATGCGGGCAAAGTGCGGGGCCGTCAGGCGCATGCCTTCCTCGGTGCACAGGCCGCGCACATACGGAAAGAAGATGTTGCGGTACACGTCACCCAGATTTACCTGGTCGGGCGGGAAGAACTGCTCATTCAGCACCAAGCTGAACTGCGCCAGGATGATGCGGGCAATGAAGGGAGCATCCAGCGCCGCCCGGAGCTGGCCTTCCTGCACTCCTTCCTGAATCAGGCGCGTGAGCAGCGGAAAGGCATACTCCTGTGTGTATTCCTGAATAGCGTCCCAGACCAGCGGAAACTGCTCCCGCACAATGTGGTAGTCGTGGTGGGAATGGCGCAGCTCGTGCAGGCTGTGGTGGAGCAAGGCCAGCAGGCACTCCACCGGCGTGGCCAGATTGGAAAACAGCTCTTCCTGCTCTTGGCGCTGCCGGGCTATATTATGCCGCGTTACCTGAAGCAGCATTTCAGCCTTGCTCCCGAAAATAGTGCGGAACGTGGCGGGCGTTAAATCCAGGGCAACAGCCAGCTGCTCTTCATGCAGCATCCGCACACCCATGTCGCGCAGCAGAAGGTTGGCCTTTTCAAGTAATTGATGGAGTACAACTTGCTCCATAGAGAATAGTGGCTAAAAGAGGAAAAGACGGAAGGACTGCTAGAACGATGGGTAGCCTAACAAAAAGTATTCCGAAGTACCAATATATTTAGCGTAGCAGCCCCAGCCCAAAAAAGAATAGCAGCTGCAGCATGTAAACGAATGCCGCCAGCGGATTGCGCTTTTCGAATTGTGTGCGGTTGAAAAACACCTGCAGGATGAGTGATACGGCAAACCATCCCTTGAAATTCTGCAGCGGAATAACGTCGAAGCGCCACTGCCAGAAGTCGAACCGAACGGCCACAGGCTCTAGGCAAGCATCGAGCCCGACCATGAGCAGCGTGGCTACCAGGGCCCGCAGAAAATCAGAAAGGGGCAGGTAGCGCGCCAGAATGCCGGTTGTGTACGTGAGCATCAGCCAGTTGGCCCCGATGATGAGCGGCACGCCCAGCCATTTCAGCCCCAGTGTATTGCCGTACTCGTAGAACCCGAACAACAGTCCGGTCCGGATGCCCATTACCTCCACGCCGAAGCCCACGGCCATGGTCACCAGGCAGAACCACCAGAAGGTAGAGCTTTTATCGGGCTGGAAGGCCAGCAGCAGCCCCAGCGTCAGGAGCAGGTTGAGGGGAACAAACTGCAGGAAAAAGGCCGGGTCCTCGGAAAACCCCAGCCCCAGAAACCCCGTGACGTGGAACAGCAGCAAAATACCTTGAGCCCAGCGCAAGCGGCGCTGCCGGGCCACAGCGCCTTGCGCAAGTGCCTCCGCCGGAAGTTGTTGAATGGATTCGGGCATAGAAGAGAATTAAGAATGAAAAATTAAGAATGAAAAATTGGATGAGCAGTTGAGTTGATAAGAGTATCTCACAGCCGTCCAAGCAGTCATTTTTAGTTTTTAATCCTCAATTTTTAATTAACTCAGAAACAATGCGGGCGGAAAGCAAACATAGCGGAATACCGCCGCCGGGATGCACCGAGCCGCCGCAAAAGTACAGTCCTTGTAGCTTGCGAGAAAAGTTAGGATGCCGCAGAAACGCCGCCAGCAAGTTGTTGCTGGAACTGCCATAGAGCGCACCGCCAAACGATGATGTGCGGGCTGCAATGCCGGGCGGGTCCCACACGTGCTCGGCCCGGATAAGCGCGCCCACATCGGTGCCCAGTGCCTTACTCACGCGGGCCAGCACGGCAGTGCGGGTGCGCGCCACCAGTGCCGGCCAATCCTGGCCCTGGTCGTGGGGTACGTTCACCATCACAAACCAGTTTTCGTGGCCCGCGGGTGCATCACTTGGGGTGTGCCCGCTTGTGATGTTGACGTACACTGTGGGGTCGGTGGCAATGGTTTGGTGCTGGAAGATGGCCTCGAACTCAGCCTTGTAGTCCTGCGAAAAAAAGATGTTGTGCACGCCCAGTTCCGGAAAGCGCCGGCCAATACCCCAATAGAAAATCAGGGCCGAGGACGAGCGGGGCTGCGCCAGCGTACGTTCGGGCGCGGGCTGCGTGGGCAGCAGGCGGCGGTAGGTAGGTACCACGTCCATGTTGCTGACTACCAGCCCCGAGCTATATGTGTCGTGCGAGGTGCGCACGCCTGTCACGCGGCCGGCTTCCGTCAGGATTTCCTGCACTGGCTCCTGGTAGCGGAACTCCACGCCCAACTCCTCGGCCAGTTGCACGAGGCTCTGGGCAATGGCGTAGATGCCGCCTTCGGGGTAGAATGCGCCCCGGCCGTGCTCGAGGTGCGGAATCAAGCTGAGCGTAGCCGGGGCCTGGTAGGGGTCGGACCCGTTGTAGGTGGCAAAACGGTCGAAGAGCTGCACCAGGCGCGGGTCGTTGGGGAAGGCGCTGGTGTGACGCTGGTGCATGGTGCTGAGCAAGCCCAGCTGCGGCAGCGCCCCCACGGCCTTCAGCACTTCGGGGCTGAGGTAGGTGCCCGCTTTGTGCAAAGACTTGTGCAGAAACGTGCCTGCCGTGCCATCATAGGCCTGCCCGCTACGGCGCAGAAAGGCCAGCACCTCTGCGGCCGGCACCCCCAGCTTCACTTCCACCTCTGCGGCAAACTTGTCTTCGTCGGCCCAGGCAGTGAGGCGCGTGCCATCGGCGAAAAAGTACTGCGTGATAGGGTCGAGGCGCTGGTAGCGGAAGTAGTCCTGCGGGTTGCGTCCGGCCAGCGTGAACAGCTCGTCTACCAACTCAGGCAGTGTAAACAACGACGGGCCGCCGTCGAAGCGGTAGCCGCCGGGCAACTCCAGCTGGTGCATTTTGCCCCCAAAGCTTTCCTGCGCCTCAAACACCGTGACACGATGCCCGGCCACAACCAGCCGCACGGCCGTAGCAATGCCGCCAATGCCAGCCCCAATGATGGCGGCGGAAGGAAGAGAAGTGGAGTCAGTTGGGCGGGTCACGGTCGATACAACAAAGCGTCGCCCGAAATGTCTGGCCACGCAACCGATATCAGAAAAAAGGCGAGTTGCCTACTCCACCGCCAGCACCAGCCCTTTTAGGTACGCTCCTTCAGGATGGAACAAACTCACGGGGTGGTCGGCGGGCTGGGTGAGGCGGTGCAGGATGCGCGCCGGCCGGCCGGCCTCGATGGCAGCGGCTAGCACGGCTCCCTCAAACAGCTCGGGGCTAACCACCTGCGAGCAGCTAAACGTGAACAGCAGCCCACCGGGCGCAATCTGCCGGATGCCCGCTGCATTCAGGCGCTTATAGCCCATCAGGGCGTTGTGGCGGGCCGATAGGTGCTTGGCAAACGCCGGCGGGTCGAGCACGATGAGGTCGTATTCTTCCTGGCTGTTTTTCATGAAGCTGAACACATCCTCGGCATAGGCGGCGTGCTTGCTTTCCAGGCCGGTGAGGGCGGCGTTGCGCTCGGTCAGCTCAATGGCGCGCTTCGAGCTATCCACAGAATGCACCAGCTCGGCCCCGGCCTGCAGCGCATAGGAGCTGAAGCCGCCGGTATAGCAGAACGTATTGAGCACGCGGCGGCCGGGCGCGTAGCGAGCCAGCAAGCTGCGGTTGTCGCGCTGGTCAATGAAAAAACCAGTTTTCTGGCCAGTCTCCCAATCGATGGCAAATGGGTGGCCGTTTTCGTGGACTACGTGTTCCTGCCCGTTGCTGCTGCCGAACAGGTAGCCGTTTTGGGCACCCGGCGCCGCCTTCGCCGGCACGGTTTCGGCACTCTTATCATAAACGGCGCGCAAACCCGGTACCACGGCCTGCAGGGCTTCCGCAATGAGGGGCCGCGCCTTATACATGCCCGCGCTGTGGGCCTGCACCACAGCTGTGTCGCCGTACACGTCTATAATGAGGCCGGGCAGGCCGTCGCCTTCAGCGTGGGTGAGGCGGTACACGTCGGTGTTGCCGGTGCCCGTCAGGCCGAGGCCCTGGCGCAGCTGGTAAGCGTTGCGCAGGCGGGCTTCCCAGAAAGCTGCGTCGGGCAGTTGGGCGTCGGGGCCGAAATCGAGCATGCGCACGGCAATGGAGCCGGGAGCGTAGTGGCCCACGCCCAGCACTTCGCCATTAGCAGCCTGCACCGTCACCACTTCACCTTCCGTCACTTCGCCCTGCATCCGGCCAATAGCGCCCGAAAACACCCACGGATGGCGGCGGCGCAGGGATTGGTCTTTTCCGGGTTTGAGCGTGACGATGGCAGCAGTCATAAGGGCAATGAAATGAATTGGACTGCAAAGGTAGCCTAACCTGCCGAGGATGAATTGCCGGTAGCGGAATTCACTGCTAGAAGCTGGATCAGCAAAGTGAACAACGCTGGCTTACCCAAACGGGTCGAGATAAGCAATCAGCACGGCCAGCGCCGACAGCCCGGCCAGTACCAGCCACACCGGCCCGCCCCAGATCAGCAGCCCCAGCAAGGAAAGCGGCAACACAATCAGCCCGAGTACGCCTAGCACTGTGGTGCCCAGCCCTACTTCGGCGGGTTGCTGCGGCGCAAATGCCTGCCGGACTTTAACCGGTGCAGATATGCGGGGCTTGGTGGCAGCCTGTGTTGCAGAAGTGGCGGGTAGCGTCGCACGAACCAGCGCCGCTACCGGCCGCTCCAAACGGCGTACCTGGGCTTTGGAAAGCACATGCTTCTGTTGCTTCCGGATCTGCACTAGTGTTGGCTGTGCGGCCGACGGTGCTGCTGCTGGCTGCACGGCCGCATGTTCTGCCGGAGTCGCCGCTACCGGCTGCTGCACCTGCCCGGAAGGTGCCGGCCGAAACTGATAAGCCAACTGGCTGCTGCTGCAACTGGCCATAGCTCCCAGCACCAGCAGTGCGCTCAATGAACGGGAAAGCAGACGTCGGTATCCGGAAAAAGCAGAAGTAGTGGTGCGCATAGACGAGGGTAAAAGCCGTTCCGGCGCAAGGTATGCCAGACGCCTGGGCCGTATACGGTGGCGGCGGCCGGCGCGCTGCCTCAATGAGCAGGCAGCGCTGCCGGTACCTTCCCGGGCCGACCAAACCAGCGCCGATAGATAGGTTTTCGCCACGCAAACTGCGCCCACATGGCAGGCCACAGCAGCCGGTCCAGAAG
This sequence comes from Hymenobacter puniceus, assembly GCF_014333525.1. GTDB lineage: Bacteria > Bacteroidota > Bacteroidia > Cytophagales > Hymenobacteraceae > Hymenobacter. The sequence goes on along the minus strand of NZ_JACSCX010000007.1, from coordinate 182,794 downwards.
CCCAGAGCCGCTCCGGAACTCCAGATCCTCGATGATGTAACAGCCACCATCCGGAGCGGGCTGCATCAGGTGGCGGTGCTGCCAGTAGCGCAGCGGCGGTGGTAGTTGGCAGCCCTCATCCACAAAGTAGTAAGTGCCATTGGGCGTGGTGCCATGCTCGGTGATAAGCGACGTCCAAAGGAAGCGTGCGGGCCCGGCTCCCAACTCAATATGCACCTCGTCGCCGCGGTGGCAGCCATCGAAGCGCAGCAGCCGAAAAGGCGGGAACGGCGGCGCCAGAGCCAGAAACAGGTCACGGGTGAATCCTTGCCATACCTGAGCGGGTGCGGCGGCGACGTGGGTGCGGAGGTAGAGGTGCATAGAAGCAGTACAAGGGCTACCCAGATAGTGTTTATATCAACCATTAAATAAATTATTTTGATATTCAAAGATATTTTATTACTATTATTATAAAGCATGCCAGTCGTGAAGGCACGGTCCCAATATCAACTATCTGGCTTTGTAGTCGATTTTCCACCACCAATCAACTCCTTATGATGAGCTATCAGCGTTGGATTGCCTTACCGATTCTTGTTCTTGCGATGTGCAGCGTCTGCGCTGCTCAGTCGCAAAATCCCACCCCGCAGGAAACGGAAAGAGTTGGAATACCTGCAAGCCGTAGATTAGATATAGACACTGCTAGGGTGTGGATAGATCGGCATAATGATTTTAAGTTGATACATACTAATAATAGAAAGCAAGGTATATCTACAACCTTTGATAAGGAGAAGTTAATTGCTCTTCTCGGATTGCCTGGCGTTGCGGGTGTGAAAATATATTATGGGCAAGATGATAAGTTGTCTAAAAAATATTTAAGGGCGCAACAGTCACAAACACCTCAGCAAAACGAAGGTAAAAGAATAGAAAAGGATAAAAAGGACGCGGTGGTTATACTAACGCCCGTCGATGCAAAAGGTGAAGACCTGGTGAATAAAGATAAAAACGTGCAAGGTATTTACTATATACTGACTTCACCTACTAGGTGTCCCAACGACTGCTTAGGGAATGAACTGGACTGATTGGAGTTGCAGTAGAATTCTAGTGAAAACTTAGAGAAGCATGGGTGGGCTGAATGATATAATTTATCTGATGGGTAGAACGCTGGAAGCTGCGTCAATACTTCCTTTTATGACAGGATACATACGGCGTACTCACATACCCGAGCCGTATAGAGTGATTTATTACTACGTTGGCATTAAGGTTGGCTTATATGTACTGGATATTATAAGCAGAGCTACAGTAAGGAATAATATTTATATATTTCACATTACAACTGTCACGTCAGTTGTAGTATTTGGTTATTTCTATGCTAGATGTACTAATTCAGACACTATAAAAAAAGTTATAAAAATGTTGATTTTAGTGTTTTTGATTATTGCGGTAATTGATGCTGTTTTTTTAAATAAAATATTTATAAATGTCAACAGTTATTCCCAAGGATTTGGTAGCTTGATACTTGTTTCTGCAGCTATGTATCATATTTTTATCTTAAGTCAAAGCGAATTACTACTTGATAAGCAACCTGGATTCTTTTTTAGTATTGCTGTATTACTTTATTTTTCGTATTCCATTGTTACGTACGTAGTTTCCAATATCATCTATAACTCTGGCTACGACAAAGCCACAACCATACAGCTTGATCGGCTTATCAGCGCTCCTGACGCCCTCCTGTATGCCGTGCACATGGGGTTACTGGCCTGGATGTTCAGCTTCTTCCCGCTTTGTGTGAATCCAAGACAGGCCCTCCCCTACTGGCTGCATTACAGCCGCTGGAAGAAGCCGTCGTATAAGTTGTTGGGAAATAAGATATTGTAGGGATTTTATTCCTGGTCCTCGCTATGCCCGACGCGCTACTGCCCTTCCTGCTGATTGGTCCGGTGCTGCTGCTGCTGGTTGGCGGTATTATTGGCATTCTGGTGCGGGAGCAGCGGCGCCGGCTGCAGCAGGAGCGCGAAAAACATTTGCTGCTGGAGCAGCAAAATGAGTTGCTGGAACAACAAGTGCAGCAGCGCACCGCCGACCTGCAGCAATCGTTGCGCCATTTGCAGGCCACGCAGCGGCAGTTGATTCAAAGCGAAAAGCTGGCTTCTCTCGGGGAGTTGACGGCCGGAGTGGCGCATGAAATCCAGAACCCGCTCAACTTTGTGCTGAACTTCTCGGAAGTGAGTGTAGAGTTGGTGCAGGAGCTGAAAGACGAGCTGCTGACCAAACAGTCCGCTGCCAACGCCGCTTCAGCTACCGAACTGCTTCAGAGCCTGGAAGAAAACCTGCAGCGTATTACGCAACATGGGCAGCGGGCCGGTGGTATTGTGCAAGGCATGCTGCTGCATGCGCGCAATTCCACCGGCGAGCGGCAACCTACCCACCTCAATGAGCTGGCCGACCAGTTTTTGCGTCTGGCATACCAGGGAATGCGGGCTAAACACAAGGAGTTCAACGTCGCCATCAACACTGATTTCGCGCCCAATATGAGCTTGATCAGTGTGGCGCCGCAGGATATTGGCCGCGTGCTGCTGAACCTGTTTAACAATGCATTATATGCGCTACGCAAGCGCCAGCAAAATGGGGAGCTGGGCTACCGGCCACTACTTCAGGTCATGTCGGCGTGCCGCAACGGGCAAGTGGAGTTGCGGGTGCGCGATAATGGGTCTGGAATCGACGCGGCTATTCTGGAAAAAATCTACCAGCCGTTTTTCACCACCAAACCTACCGGCGAAGGCTCCGGCCTGGGCCTTTCCATCAGCTACGACATCGTTACGCAGGGCCACGGCGGCCAGCTGCTGTGCGAAACCAAGGAAGGCGAGTACACGGAATTTATTCTGCGCCTGCCCGCGTAAATGTGCTTTCTTGCAGGTATACTCGCACAGAATCAGCTGCATGGACGACGCCTTCTGGGAAACTGATGAGCTGCCGGGCCGCTGGCTGCATCAGCAGGGCCGCCGCTACCTGTACTGCAGCGGCACCGGCTACCTGGGCATGGCGCGCAACCCGGCTTTTGCTGCGCTGTTAACCGAAGGCCTGGCCCGCTATGGCACCAACTACGGTAGCTCCCGCAATTCCAATTTGCGGCTGCGCATCTATGCCGAAGCAGAAGAGCAGCTGGCCTGCCGCACAGGTGCGGCCGCTGCGCTTACTGTTTCGTCGGGCTACCTGGCCGGGCAGATGGCGGTGAAGGCATTGGCTGATGCCGGCCGCTTCGAGTATGCGCCCGACACTCACCCGGCTGCTTGGCTGACGGCCGCGCCAACATCTGCCCCCGTTGCTTTTTCGCACGCTGCCTGGGCTGCAGAGCTGCTGGCGCGTCTGGCAGCAGAAGCGCCAGTGCCGGTGGTGGTGGTCTGCAACTCGCTGGATCCGCTGCGGGTTTGTGCCTACGACTTTAGTTGGGTATCCCTGCTACCCACCAACCGGCCCATCACCTTGCTTGTTGATGATTCGCATGGCTTTGGAGTAACGGGCGAGGCGGGTAGCGGCGTGTATGCGCAGCTGCGGGTGCCGCCCACCGTGCGGCTGGTGGTGGTGGCCTCGTTGGGCAAGGCCTGCGGGGTACCGGGCGGACTGGTGCTGTCGTCGGATGTTGGCTTTATAGCGGCATTGCGGCGCAGTGCGTTCTTTGCAGCTTCTTCGCCGATAGTGCCGGCCTACCTGTATGCCTTTCTGCAAGCCGATGCGCTGTACGCGCAGGCCCGGCAGCAGCTGGCCGCCAACACGCAGCAATTCGCTCTAGCCACGGCTGCCACGAAGCTTTTTCAATCATTCAATGGCTTCCCGGTATTCTACTCTCCTGCCAACACGCTGGCGCCCTATCTGCAGCAGCGGGGCGTCTGGATTTCCAGTTTTGCTTACCCCACACCCACCGATGCGCCCATCACGCGCGTGGTACTCTCGGCCCTGCACACCGCTGACGATGTAGCGCTGGTAGCGGGACTCGTGCAGGCGTTTGCAGCCGAATAAGATTAGTGCTCTACAGAAGCGGGCCAGAAGTACGAAGTGTAGGCGCTTCGTACTTCTGGCCCGCTTTTAGCCGTTAATGGCAGGGCATGCTACCCCAGCAACTCCTCAATGTCCTCTTTGGTGAGGCGCTTGATGATGGCTTCGTCGGTGGTAATCAGGTCCGTGACCAGCTGGATTTTCTTGTGCTGCAGGGCCAGGATTTTCTCTTCTACTGTGTTCTGGGTGATGAACTTATAGGTGAACACCGTGCGCTGCTGCCCAATGCGGTGGGCCCGGTCAATGGCCTGGGCCTCTACAGCGGGGTTCCACCACGGGTCGAGGATGAACACGTAGTCGGCGGCCGTTAGGTTGAGACCCACGCCGCCGGCTTTCAGACTGATGAGAAACACGCGCAGGTCTTCAGTCTCCTGGAACTTAGTCACTACCTTATGCCGGTCGCGGGTATTGCCATCCAGGTAAGCGTAGTCGATATCCCGCTCATCCAGTGAAGCCCGAACAATATCCAGGTGCTTAACGAATTGGCTGAATACCAATACTTTGTGGCCTTCCGAAACTACGCTCTTAATCATGCGCACTACCTCACGCAGCTTGCCCGACTCGTGCGCGTACTCCTCGTCGGCCATGCGTGGGTGGTTGGCAATCTGGCGCAGCTTGGTGAGGCCCTGCAGCAGCATAAACTGAGTGCTGGCCGTACCGTGCTCCTCAATATTCTGCAGAATTTTGTTGCGGTAGTAACTCTTGGTTTCCTCGTAGCAGTGCTGCTGCTCCTCGGTCATGGGGCAGTAGCTGAGGTTTTCAATCTTCTCCGGCAGCTCCTTGGCTACCTGGGCCTTGTGGCGGCGCAGAATAAACGGCTTGATGAGGGCGTGAAGTTTGCGCGTGCGGCCCTCATCCTTGCCTTTCTCAATGGGCTTAAGAAACTCCTTGCGGAAAAAAGTTTGCGTGCCCAGCAACCCCGGATTGATGAATGACATCTGCGACCAAAGGTCCATGGTGCTGTTTTCCACCGGGGTGCCCGTCAGAATCAGGCGGTGCCGGGAGTGCAGACCGCGCACCGCGTGCGAGGTGGTGGAGCTAGGGTTTTTGATAGCCTGCGACTCATCCAGAATAACGTAATCGAACTTGTAGGTCTTAAGAAGCTCGGCATCGAGCCGCACAATGCCATAGCTGGTCAGCACCACGTCGTAATTGGCAAACTGCTCTACGTTCTTGTCGCGGTAAGTGCCCGTATAGATCAGCAGGCGAAGCGCGGGCGTGAATTTCTGGGCCTCGCTCAACCAATTGTACACCAGAGAGGTGGGCATAGCCAGCAAGGAGGCAGCACCGCCGGATTCGCCGCTTTCCTTGCGGTGTAGCAGCAGCGCCAGCGTCTGAACCGTTTTCCCGAGCCCCATATCGTCGGCAAGGCAGCCGCCAAAATGGTAGTCCTTCACGAAGTGCAGCCAGTTGTAGCCGGCCTTCTGATACGGACGCAATTCGCCCTGAAAGCCAGCTGGGATAGGCTGGTCTTCCACAGACTCAAATCCGCGCAGCTTTTCCAGTTTCCGGCTGATAACCACAGTCGCCAGGTTGCCGTTCTGCAGGTCGGATACCAGCGCCAAGTGGTGTTTGCGCAGCGTGAGGCTCTGAGCGTGCTCCTCGGCAAAAGCAAACAACTCCAGGTACTGCGTAAACCACTCTTCCGGAATGATGGCAATCTGGCCGTTGGGGAGCCGGAACTCGTGGCGGCGCTGCAGAATGTAGGTGCGCAGCTTGATGAACGGAATTTCGAACTCGCCGAAGCGTACGGTGCCGCGCACGTCAAACCAGTCGTTGGCCTCCGTGATGCCCACTTCCACACTCACCGCCCCAATGAAGTAGTCTTTGCCGGAGGTGCTGCCCTGCTGCACCGTAAAACCCAGGCGGGCCAGCTCGTCGGCGTGGTGGTGTAGCCAGCGGAAGGCAGTGGCTTTTTCCAGCACGGCCCGGCCATTGCGCACTTCCAGAGCCCGGTCGGCCAATTCCCGGATGATTTCCTGCTCCCGGTCGAGGTTGCGCACGAGGCGGTGGAAAATGTAGTTGTCCTGCTTCTTTTCCAGCTTCACGCACACCCGCTTGTCGTAGCTATTATGCACGGTATGGTCGCCGTAGCGGAACGACAGATCGAAGTGAATATGGTCGGAAAGGGCCGTGGCCACGGTGGTCCCGCCTGTTTCAGCCGTAGCCCGGCGGGTGGCAGGCCGCACGTCCTCCACTACTTTGGCAGTAGGCGCATCCGAAAACGTAAGCTGCGGCCGCGCCACATAGCGTTCCGACCGGATATCAAAGCCGCGGGCGTGCACATCAAACGACTCCACGAGCGGCGCTACAAAGCGCAGAAAGTAGCTTTCCTCTACCTGCCGCGGAATAACGATGAACTTCTTATTAAGGAAGGGCTTGATTTTCTTGCCGTCTACCTCGTTGCGGAAGTGGTAGAGCACGTCATCTACCAAAAGCCAGGCCGGCTGCTCCGATACAATAACGGCGTTCTTGTACTGGAAGTCGAGGCGTTGGTTCTGGTACTGGATGGTAGGGAAATAGTGGGTGTTGTCTTCGTTGCGCCGAAAGTGAAATAGCACGGAGGCAGCTTCTGGAGCCAGACCTATTTCGCGCCACGTTGGTTCGCCGTCTTTGCCCATGATGAACACATACTTGCCGGGCAGGCGCGCCAGAATCTGGCCCATCCGCTCCTGCACATGCTGGCAAATAACATCCTGCAGCGCTTTATCACCTTTCTCAGGATCGTATACCTTTAGAAAGAAGTCGGCGGGAGTGGTTTTCTTGGGCCAGAATTCTTTAATAACAGCGTCCTGCTGAATCTGGTCGGTGAGAGCTACCAACTCGAAGTCCGTCTCATCTAGGCCATCCGCAAATTCGGGGGCATTTTTGGCTGAAACTGTCTGGTGCTGTAGCGTCAGCTGTCCTTTGGCGTTGCGCTGAACAACGTAACTCTCAAATAAATAGCCTAAATATTCGTGCTCAAGCAGCGAGTAAACAATTTGAAAAGGTAGAGCAGTAGAAACCTTCATGAGGATAAACAGCGACCAAAATGCAATGCTGAATGTAAGGACAAATGCTAAATAGTATATTATTTATCAAAAAGTAAAATATTATCTATAAATAATTACATTTTAAAGACGAACAGTAAGATTTAGCCGCCCGGAAGTAGCTTCTAGGTAGATAAACTACTGCCAGCGGGTACAGATTGTTACAGATTTTCTCGCACGTCGAGGCGCGCAGCATTCAACGCTGGCCGGATAGACACAGCAATAGTGATAATCACAATGGCTAGGCCCGTAAGCGCAATATCAGAAAACTGCATTTTTACCGGGTAGGAATCTACCACGCTCGTGGCCATTCCCATGCTCACAATATGGAAGGTTTGCTGTATCCAGCAGATACTAATACCTAAAAACAAACCTGTAACTGCGCCTACTAAGGCCACAATGGCACCCTCCAGCAGGAAAATGCGGCGAATGTGCCGCGGAGTGGCTCCCATAGCCAGCAGAATAGCCACATCCTTGCGCTTGTCAATGACGAGCATCGACAGTGAGAAGAAGATGTTCAGTGAGGCAATCAGCAGAATAAAGGCGAAGGTGATGAACACAAACATCTTCTCCACCTTGATGGCCTTGAGCAAGCTCACGTGCTGCTCGTCGGAGTCAAGAACCTTGAACTTCGGGCCAAGGTACTTCTTGATGACGCCTTTCACCTGCTGAATGTCGTGCTCGTCGCCGACGTTTACTTCCAGCGCCGTGCGGCGGGGGCCATAATGCAGGAGCTCTTCGGCAAACTCCAGCGGCACAAATACATAGCTGTCGTCGATGTGCTGCTCAATCAGGAATACGCCGCCCGCCGTGATGGTCTTCTCGGTGAAGGCGCTTTCCGGGTTCATCGACAGCGTTTTCTTGCCCGTGTTGCGGGGGTATAGCAAATGCAGCGGCGCGAAACGGTTGTTGAGAGCAATGCTGAGCTCGTGCTGCACGCCGGCCCCGAGCAAGGCAAATGGCTCGCCATTGCGGCGCAGGCGGTGGTCGCCTTCCACAATCGAAGAGTCGATGCGGCTTTGGGTGTAGTAGTTTTCTGAAACGCCCTTCATCTTCACCACCATCTGGCGGTCGTGATACTGCAGCAGGGCGTTGTCTTCGATTACCTCCGTGAGCAGGCCCACGCCCCGGATGCGGCGCATACCTTCCAGCAATGGCTCTGATACCGCAAATGACTTACCCTGCACGGCTGTCACCACCAAATCGGGGTCTGACTTGCCGTAAAGGGTCCGCACCAGATCCTCGAGACCGTTGAATACTGACAGCACGATAATCAGCGCCATTGTGCCCACCGCCACGCCAATCATGGAGATGTTGGAAATGATGCTGATGATGTTGCGCTTCTTCTTCGAGAAAAAGTAACGCCGGGCAATGAGCAACGGAACGTCCATGCGGGGCGTGGGAGGTGAAACGGCGGGGTGGTGAGGGAGGGGGAAAGATTAGCTGGCGCGGCGCATAGAGTCTTCGAGGCGGGGCAGGCGCTCCTCGTGTTCGTCACTGATGGAGCGCATCCCCTGCAAACCCGTTCGGATGCCGCTCAGATGATCCAATGCGGCATTAGCAAAGGCATTGAAGCCGGCTTCATTACGATCCAGCCGCTCCAGGATAGCAGTCTGCGTTTCTTGCTGCCGATCCATCTGAATCAGAATTTCGGCTATAACTTCAGAGAAACCATTCTTGTCAGCCATGACAATAGAGGAAATGCGGTTAGAGCCCCAAGATACGCCGCCGGGCCCAAAAGGTGGCAGCCAAGCTCGTCCTACTTCCAGGCTTTCACAATCAGGCCGGTGCCAGAGTCGTGCAGGGTGCGGGCATCCAGCCAGTTCAGCAGCAGGCAGAGCGGGAACGTGACGAGGTAGTAGAACGGCAGCAGCAGGAAAAACAGCTTGGACTGGCCCAGCATCAGAATCGGGTATTTCATACTCAGGCGCCACGAAACCTGGCCCGGCTCGCCGTAGCTGTAGCGGGCCTCAATCCGCTCGAAACCGGCGGTGCGCAGCTTCTGCTGAATCTCGTGGATGTTGTAGCCGTCGCGCACGTGCTCCTCAATGAAGCTGGTTTCGCCGTCGGAGTGCACATCGGAGCCGCCCTGGTCGGAGGGCGTGGAAATGAGCAGCATGCCGCCATCTTTGAGCGAGGCGTGGATGTTGCGGAACACTTCCACGTCTTCCAGAATGTGCTCCATCACGTCAACGGACAATGCCAGATCAAACGTGTTAGGCTCCTGGTACAGCACGAGGTCCTGCACCGCAAACTGGGCATTGGTGCGGCCGATTTCGCGGAAGAAGCGGTTGGAGTCGGCCACCTGCTCGTCTTTCACATCCACAGCCAGCACCTGCCACTTCTTGCTTTGGCCGGTCAGCCAGTAGGTGTACTGGCCGTAGCCGGAGCCGGCATCGAGGATGTTGAGCGCCTCGCCGGTGCGGCCCCGCGCCCATTCGCGCAGTTCGCGGTGTACGTGCCAGGTACGCAGCAGCAGCAAGTCGAGCAGATGATAAAACAGGCGGCGCAGCAGCGGAGTACGGTTAAATACCTCGCCCAAAGAGCGTTTAATCGGGTCGTAATGCAAGTGCTTTAGGGCTTAGTGCTTGGGGCTTAGGACTTAGGGCGAAGGACTTGAGCCGTCAAACGACCTAAGCCTCAATCCCTGATTCCTAAGCACTAAAATTCTACTCGTCTTCGTCGGCGAAGAGCTTGGGACGCTTGGGGGCAGCTTCAGACTGGTCGTCGGTTTCGGGCTCGGGCGCCGGAATGTTGAGTGTGCCCAGCACTTGGTCCATTTTGGCGGCGTAGGCGGCCGAGTCGTCGAGGAAGAACACCAAGTCGGGCACAATGCGCAGCTGCTGGCGAATACGCTTGGCCAGCGCCTGGCGCACTATTTTCTGGTTTTCGCGCACCAGCTCCAGGGTGGCTTCGCCGCTGCCCTCGCGGGCCAGCAACTGGCTCAGATACACGCGGGCTACGCCCAAGTCGGGCGAAACGCGCACAGTGCTGATGCCCGGCGCCAAGCCCGGAAACAGGTGCGGCAGGTCGCGCTGAAATACGGCGGCCAGCTCCTGCTGCAGCAGGCTGGATACTTTTTGTTGTCGTTTGCTTTCCATATGAACGAGCAAAGATAGGAAGTTAGGGGCTTAGGGGCTTGGCGTCCTGGGAACTTAGATGATGTTGCCGATAGGAAAGCTTCGGGGGCCGGTACGTAACTGGCGGTGGTGCACAATGTCCGCCGGGCTATACCTTTACCAACCCAAGCTTCCGAGACTCTAAGCCCCCACGCCCCACCTTGCTTCAATTTTTCAAAAGCCCGTTGCCTTCCCGCCTGCTGGCGCTGCTGCTGCTGGTGCTGGCCGTGCGGCTGCCGCTGCTCTGGTGGGGCATTCCGCTGTCGGCGGTAGAGCTGCGGGCCCTGCTGGTGGGCGAGCGGCTGCACGACGGCGCCCTGCCCTACCGCGACCTGTACGACGCCACCGCGCCGCTGGCCGCCGCCCTATTCGGCCTGCTCGATGTGGTAGCCTCACGCCCACTCTGGCTGTACCGAGTTCTGGCCCTGGCGCTGCTCCTGACACAAGCCCTGCGCTTCAGCTTTGTGCTCAACCGCGCCGATGTGCACCCGGAGCGCGGCTACGTGGCGGCGCTGGTGTACATGGTGCTGGCCAGTGTCACAACGGACCTTGATGTTCTCTCGCCGCTACTACTTGGGCAAACATTTATTGTGCTGTCTTTGAGTGCATTGCTGCCTACTTCACGGGAAGGATACGACAACCGCCGGCTGTTTCGGGCCGGGTTTCTGATTGGCGTGGCGGCCCTGTGCTACCTGCCACTGGCGCTGTTTCTATTGGTGGGCCTGTTCGCCGTTATCATCTTCGCCGCCAACTCGTTCCGGAGCTTTCTGCTGCTGGTGTGTGGCTTTGGGTTTCCGTACGCGGCAGTGGCTACCTTCCTGCTCTACAACGATGCGCTGCCTTATTTCCGGCAATACCACCTGGCCCCCACGCTGAGCGGCCTGGTGCTGGGGGCCGATGGGCTGCCGCTGGATTTGCAGTGGAAGCTGCTGGTACTGCCGGGCGTGGTGCTATTGCTGGCGCTGGCCCGCTCGTTCACTACGTCGCTGGGGCTGGTGTTCCAGATCAAGTTTCAGCAGCTGATGCTGGTGTGGCTGCTGGTAGCGGGCCTGATGGTGGCGGCCGGCCGCGGTACGGCACCGGGCACAATGGCTTTGGTGCTGCCGCCCATCACATATTTTAGCTTGTTTCTGTGGCAGAAAGCCCCCCGGCGCTGGGTGGTGGAAGTGCTGTTTCTGGTGGTGCTGGGGGGCGTGGTAGCCGTCCGCTACCGCACGTTGGTCTGGCTCGATACGGCTCTGCGCTTCCCGTCCGAAAGCACGTACGCCATGCAGCTGCACCCGAAGTATGCCGAGCTGAGCGGCCAGCGCCTGCTGGTGCTGGGTCCCGACCTGCGGCCCTACATCAACAACCAGCCGGCCTCTCCTTACCTCGACTGGCGCCTGGCCCAGGCTGATTTCGGCCACCTCAACCAGTACGCAGCCGTCTACCGGCTCTCCCGCAACCTGGTCCCGGCCCTGCCCACCGTCCTCATCGACCAGACCAACCGCCTAGAGGAGCTGCAGTACAAAATACCCGCCGTGTTCGGCCGCTACCAGCCCACCGCCACCCAGCGCGTGTATCGGTTGAAGTAGCTGTCATTGCGAGGCCGAAGGACGACGCAATCCTTCCTCTATGTGAGACAAACACCCCTTACAGACAAGCCCTCCGGCAGTAGGTTACAAACCTAACGCTGGAGGGCTTGCTGCTTAATGCGGGCTCACATTTTTTAGAGGAAAGATTGCCTCATCCTTCGTTCTCGCAATGACAAATTGCTAACAATCAATCTTGTTGACGCGGTTTTGGTGGCGGCCGCCTTCGAAGGCGGTATTGAGGAACTGGCTGACGATGGCGCGGGCCTGCTCTTCGCTTACAAAGCGCGCTGGTACGCAGATAATGTTGGCGTCGTTGTGCTGGCGGGCCAGCTCGGCCAGCTCCGGCTCCCAGGCAATGGCTGCCCGAATGCCACGGTGTTTATTGGCCGTGATGCACACCCCATTGGCCGAGCCGCACACCAGAATGCCGCGCTCCAGTTCGCCGCCCGTGATGGCCGTAGCCAGCGGGTGCACGAAGTCGGGGTAGTCCACGGAGTCGGCGGAATGGGTGCCGAAGTCGCGCACCTCGTAGCTGTTGTCGCGCAGCCAGTCGGCCAGCATCTGTTTGTAGGCAAAGCCGGCATGGTCGGAGCCGATGGCAATAGGAGTCTGGTCGGGCATGGGGAAAATAGGTAGATGATGAAGACGGAAAATGGCCGGCAAAAAATGGGTCTGGAGGTTCAGATCATCATTTTTTGCCGGCCATTGTGCGGTGCTGAGTTTCGGAATTACGCTACGCCGTTGTTTTCCGCGAGCCGCTCGTTGAGAGCTTTGGTGCGGTTACGGCTCACGACGCGGGCAATATTAATGCTCAGCTCATACAGCAGCACGATGGGAATCGTGACGATGATCTGGGCCGAAATATCGGGCGGCGTGATGATGGCGGCCACAATGAGGATGACCACAATGGCGTGCTTGCGGTAGAGCCGCATGATTTCCGGCGTCACGATGCCGGCTTTGGCCAAAAAGAACACAATCATGGGCAGCTCAAACACCCCGGCGCACGACACCGACATGGTGGTGAGCGTACTGATGTAGCTCTGCATGTCGATCTGGTTTTCGATGGTCGAGTCGATCTGGTAGGAAGCCAGAAACTGGATGCTCAGCGGCGCGGCAATGTAGTAGCCGAACAGCAAGCCCACGATAAACAGCAACGACACGAAGAACACCGCCCCGCGCGAATTAGCGCGCTCGTGTGGGTACAGGCCGGGCTTAATGAAGCGCCAGATTTCCCAGAACGTATACGGAAACGCCAGCACCAGCCCCACCACCAGCGACGTGCTGATGTGCATGGTCAGCTGCCCGCTCATCTCGCGGTTCTGAATCACAAATCCAATCTTGTCGATGCACAGGCTGGGGGTGCCCGCCCAGTCGCCAAAGCGGCAAAAGGCCTTATAGGTCCAGAAATCGGCCCGCGAAGGTCCCAGAATCAGGTCGTGAAACAGGAATTCCTTGGAGAAAAAGGCAATGCTGGCAAACACGACAATCGAAATGGCGGCGCGGATGATGTGCCACCGCAACGCCTCCAGATGGTCGATGAAAGACATTTCCTGGGGCTGGCCCAGAACGGGTTGTTCTGTATTCAAAGCAAACAGCGAAATAGTGGGGTGGTGAACGGGTGAGGGCGACGACGGCAATGATGCGCAACGCAACGGCAAGACACAAACGAGAAACCCACCCAACAGGATGTACGGGCCCGGCTTCAGTGGCGGTGCTTAGCCGTTTATCTCCTCACCAGCCCACGGCTAGGCAAATAGCGGAAACTGCTGCATCCACTCATTCACCTGGCCACGCACGCGCAGCAGGTGAGCGTCGTCGTCGTGGTTGAGCAGCGCCTGGTCGATGAGGTCCACGATGCGGGCCATGTCGGTTTCCTTGAGGCCACGCGTGGTGACAGCGGCCGAGCCGATGCGCATGCCGCTGGTCACGAAAGGCGACTTATCGTCGAAGGGCACCATGTTTTTGTTGATGGTGATGTCGGCCTTCACGAGGGTGTTTTCGGCCAGCTTGCCCGTCAGGCCTTTGCTGCGCAGATCAATGAGCATCAAGTGGTTGTCGGTGCCGCCCGAGATGATCTGATAGCCGCGCTCCACGAAGTTGCTGGCCAGCGCCTGGGCATTGCGAATCACCTGGTGAGTGTAGTCGGTATAAGCGTCGCTGAGGCATTCGCCGAACGCCACAGCCTTGGCGCCGATAACGTGCTCGAGCGGCCCGCCCTGCGTGCCCGGAAACACGCCCGAGTCCAGCAGTGCCGACATCATGCGCAGCTCGCCCTTGGGCGTTTTTAAGCCAAACGGATTCTCGAAGTCTTTGCCCAGCATGATGAGGCCGCCACGCGGGCCGCGCAACGTCTTGTGCGTGGTCGTCGTGACGATGTGGCAATGCTGGAAGGGGGTGTTGAGCAAGCCCTTGGCAATCAGCCCCGAAGGGTGGGAAATGTCGGCCAGCAGCAGCGCGCCTACTTCGTCGGCGGCTTCGCGCAGGGCTTGGTAGTCCCAGTCGCGGGAGTAGGCAGAGGCGCCGCAGATGATGAGCTTAGGCTGCTCGCGGCGGGCAGTTTCCTTTACTTTCTCCCAGTCGATGAGGCCGGTTTCTTTTTCCACGCCATAAAACGACGGCTGGTAGAGCTTGCCCGAAAAGTTGACCGGCGAGCCGTGGGTGAGGTGGCCGCCGTGGCTAAGGTCGAAGCCCAGAATTTTGTCGCCGGGGTTGAGGATGGCCAGCATCACGGCTGCGTTGGCTTGGGCGCCGGAGTGCGGCTGCACGTTCACCCACTCCACGCCGAACAGCGCCTTGGCCCGGTCGATGGCCAGCTGCTCGATCTGGTCCACGATTTCGCAGCCACCATAGTAGCGCTTGCCGGGCAGGCCCTCAGCGTATTTGTTGGTCAGAATAGAGCCCTGGGCCCGCATCACCTGCTCCGAAACATAGTTTTCGGAGGCAATGAGCTCAATGCCGTGGGTTTGGCGCTCTTTCTCGCGCTCAATCAGGTCGAAAATGGCGGTGTCTTGCACGAGGGCGGGGGCTTGCGTTTCCATACTTCCAAAGGTACGCCACCGGCCCGAAAGGCCAAGCCATACGCGAAGCGGCGCCACAGTCTGCTTTGGCGTTGAAATTTTTTTGGGAGCAGCGTGTGAAATACAGCCTGATTACGCATCAGAAAGAAGTAGGCGGGCGTTTGGGGGCGGTGTCGTGGCCACATTGGCCCGCCCCCATGCAACGCCGCAGGCCTGCTTCGGTATCCTGCGGGTAGGCAACTACCTCAGCAGCAAAGAAATTGGGTCAGGTCGGGCGCTTCACTCACCCTTCCGGCAAGGGGCGCCGGTTGGTTGCAGCCGGCTGGTGCTACGCAGCTTGCCAGATCCCGGCCTGACCTCTGGCCTGGCAGCAACTTCGGCTGCTGCCGTTTAACGCCAAAAGACCCCGCCGGCTAACCGGCGGGGTCTTTTTATTTGTCTGTGGCACGGACTTCAGTCCGCAGCCCGTGTATACCAGACCGAATGGTTGAGCTACGGACGAAAGTCCGTGCCACTGCCTATCTAGAACGAGTAGTTCAGCGAGGCTTTAATCACGCGGTTCTGAGCGTCGAAGCGGTTGTTCTTGTCGAGCGACGACAGGCCGTAGTCGTAGCCGGCACTCACGCCGATGCCGCTGCTGTGCTGGTAGCCCAGGCCGCCGGTCACGCTGAAATCAACGGGGCGGAACTGGTCTTTAATATCATAATCCTGCTGAAAGGCATCGAAACCCAGCGCACCGGCTTCCACGCGCACTTTGTTGCTGAGCAGGAACGAGGCCTGCGGGCCAGCGAAGATATAGAAGCCGGGCGTCACGTTGATTTTGGCCAGCACCGGCACGTCCAGGTACGCCATGCGAGACGTGGCCGTCACGCGGGCATTCAGGAAATCCAGCTGCTCGAAGGGCAGCGTGCCCACCAAACGGGTACCTTTCTCGGAGTACAGCACGCTAGGCTCGATTGAGAAACCAGGTGCGACGGGCAGCGTGGCGTAGAGGCCGGCGTGAAAGCCGGTTTTCATTTCCTTGGTTACGCCACCGTTGGTATAGCCGGCCAGGTCCATCACGCTCTGCACGGCATCCCCCGACCAGTCCGACACGTTGACGCCGGCCCGAATGCCGATCTGAGCGCCGCCCGTGCTGGCCGCCGGCTTGCGTACCGCCGATACTGAACGGGCCTGAGCTTTACCAGTATACGCCGGCACGCGGTGGGTTTGAACCTGGGCCTGCGCAGCTGTGCCTACTGCGGAAAAGAGAAGCGTGGCGGCGGCCAGACGACCAAGGAAAGAGGAAGCTTTCATAACAACGAGGAATTTTGGAGTGAAGAGCCGGCCGCCGCACTGCGCGGCCTGAAAGGCGGGCTGATGACAGGTGCTTTTACAAAACCGTGCCAGTTTCAGAAAGCAGGCTAGTGGCGTCGTCAACTGCTGCCTTTCATAAACTCTGTAGAAACGAATACTCGCGTTTCGGCAGCCGCGCCGACTGCTGTTCAACCATCTTGTTAATGCTTGTTGTTCAGCAGCGCGCCACGAATACATGCCTCTATCACCAGCCGGAAAAAGGCATTAAAACGGCTTGAGCGGCCCGGCTTTTTCAGGAAATAATTTGGAAGTCCGAGCTGTGGGTGCCACCTTGCCGACGTTAAGCACCTCACACTCATGCTGCAGCCCACGGCCCGCTTTTACTTTAGCTACTGCTTCTACTACGCCACCGCGTAGTCGGGTAGCCGCCGTGTAGCTTTTTCAACCAGAAAAACTGCAGCGCCTCCCGACCCCGGGAGGCGCTTTTTTTACGCCCGCATCTGCCCATGACTACCAGCCTGCGCTACTTTTTTACCTGCGCCACTTTCTTCTATCAGAAGAATCGGCCCCGTGTTGCCTAAGCTGAAAGCCAGCTTACCACCAACGACAGGGCCCCACACACGGAGGCCCTTTTTTATTGCCTTTACTCAGTTACTTTCTCATGCACGTTTCCATTCAGGGTTTTCAGGGAAGTTTCCACGAGGTAGCCGCCCGCCGGTATTTCGGTCTGGCGCCGGCGCTGCGGGCCTGCGCCACCTTTGCCGAGGTGGTGACGCACGTAGTGCAGGGCACCGCCGAGGCCGGGCTTATGGCCATGGAAAACTCGCTGGCCGGCAGCATCCTGCCCAACTATCTGCTGCTGGAGCGCCACGCCGTGCAGATTACCGGCGAAGTGTACCTGCCCATCCATCAGCACCTGCTGGCGCGGCCCGGCACCACGCTGGCCGACGTGCGCACCGTGCACTCGCACCCCATGGCGCTGCGTCAGTGCGGCACCTTCCTGGACAGCCACCCCGACTGGAAGCTAGTGGAAACCGACGACACCGGCCGCAGCGCCCAGTGGCTGGCCGAAACTGGTACGCCGGGCGCGGCCGTGGTAGCCGGGGCCCAGGCCGCCGCGCTGTTCGGTCTGCACATATTGGTTCCCGCCATCCACGACGACCCGCACAACTACACCCGGTTTCTGGTGCTGGAGCGCGCCGAAACTGCCCTTACTGACCCGCACGCCGACAAGGCTTCGCTGTACTTTTGTGTAGCGCACGAACCCGGCAGTTTGGCCAACGTGCTGGTGCGCGTGGCGGCGCACGGCCTCAACCTGAGCAAACTTCAGTCGTGCCCGCGGCCCGGCCAGCCCTGGCATTACGGCTTCCACGCCGATGTCGAGTTCAATAAAATGGCCCAATTGGTGGCTTTGCTTGCTGATCTGGCGTTAGTGACCGAGGAACTGCGGGTGCTGGGTGCCTACCGCCGCGGGAGCTGGGATGAAGAGGAGTTGTCATTGCGAGGAGGCACGACGACGCAATCCGTCCTCTCCGTGAGATAACCAACCCTAAGCTCAAAGCCCTCCGGCAGTAGCATAGTACACCAAGCAGTAAACTCAAGCTGGAAGGGTTATCTGTGAATTAACGCTCACACTTTTTAGAGGAAGGATTGCTTCGTCCTTCGTCCTCGCAATGACAGAAAACACTCTGCAAATTCCCGTCGCCAGCCGCCTGGCGCACACCGGCGAATACTACTTCTCGCGCAAGCTGCGTGAGCTGGCAGCCCTCAATGCGGCCGGCGCCAACATCATCAACCTCGGCATTGGTAGCCCCGATTTGCCGCCGCATGCCAGCGTGCTGGCGGCGCTGGCCACCACGGCCGCCCAACCCACGGCCCACGGCTACCAGGGCTACCAGGGCACTCCCGCCCTGCGCCAGGCCATGGCTGATTTCTACCAGCGCCAGTACGGCGTGACGTTGGATGCGGCCACCGAAGTGCTGCCGCTGCTGGGCTCGAAAGAAGGGCTCATGCACATAGCCATGACGTTTCTGGAAGCCGGGGATGAGGTGCTGATTCCGAACCCCGGCTACCCCACCTACCGCGCCGTGGCCGAAATCTGCGGGGCCGAAATCCGGGAGTACGACCTCACTGAAGCCACCGGCTGGCTGCCCGACCTGGAGGCGCTAGCCGCCACCGACCTCTCGCGGGTGAAGCTGATGCTGGTCAACTACCCGCACATGCCCACCGGCACGGCGGCCGACCTCCCATTCCTGTCGCGCCTCGTGGCGTTTGCCAAAGCCCACCAGATCCTGCTGGTGCACGACAACCCGTACGGCTTCATCCTCAACGAAACGCCGCCCCTGAGCTTGCTGGCAGTGCCCGGGGCAAGGGAGGTGGCCGTGGAGCTCAACTCGCTCAGCAAGAGCCACAACATGGCCGGCTGGCGCGTGGGCATGCTGGCCGGCCGCGCCGATGTGCTGGCCGACGTGCTGCGCTTCAAAAGCAACATGGACTCAGGCATGTTCCTGCCGGTGCAGCAGGCAGCTGTGGCGGCGCTAGCATTAAGCAACGACTGGTTCCGGGACCTCAACGCCACCTACCGCGCCCGCCGGGAACTGGTGGTGGAACTGCTGCAAGCCGTGGGCTGTGCGCCCGCGACCGGGCAGGTGGGCCTATTTATCTGGGCCGCCGTGCCGGCTGGTTTTGCCGACGGCTACGTCCTGAGCGACGCCGTGCTGGCCGGCGCCCGGGTGTTTCTGACGCCGGGCGGCATCTTCGGCAGCAACGGCAGCGGCTACATCCGGGCCAGCCTTTGCCAGCCGGAAAGTGTACTGCGCGAGGCGCTGGACCGGGTGCGGGAGTGGGAAAAAGCGCCACCAGAACGTCATGCAGAGACGGAGCCAAAGCATCTCGGTAGAGGCTAACTGTCATGCTGAGCGAAGTCGAAGCATCTCTACCGCTTTGTTGTAATGGTATTGATTAGCCAGAGGTAGAGATGCTTCGACTTCGCTCAGCATGACGTTTCAACAATAAAGACAACCAGATCATGACTATTACCATCATCGGCCTAGGCCTTATCGGTGGCTCGTTGGCGCTCAGCCTGCGCCAGCACGGGCTGGCCCGGCACATCATCGGGGTGGAAAGCAGCCCTACCCACGCTCGCCGGGCGCTGGAACTGGAGTTGGTGGCCGAAATTGAAGCCGACCTGACGGCGGCTGTGCGCCGCGCCGACCTGATAGTGGTGGCCGTGCCGATGGATGCGCTGGTGACGGTGCTGCCGCTGGTACTCGACGTGACGGAGCCGCATCAGGTGGTCATCGACGTAGGCTCGACCAAGCAGGCGCTGCTGGCGGCCGTGGCCGACCACCCACGGCGGGGCCGCTTCGTGGCAGCGCACCCGATGGCGGGCACCGAGCACTCGGGGCCGGAGGCAGCTATTTCGGGGCTGTTTGAGGGCAAGACGGTGGTGCTCTGCGACACGGCGCACAGCGACCCGGATGCCGTGCGCGTGGTAGAACAGCTGTTTCAGGCGCTGCCCATGCGGCTGCTCTACCTGGGCGCCGCCGAACACGATCTGCACACCGCTTACGTGTCGCACATCTCGCACATCACCTCCTTCGCGCTGGCCCTCACCGTGCTGGAAAAAGAGAAGGAAGAACAGCGCATCTTCGATCTGGCCAGCGGTGGCTTTGAGTCGACGGTGCGGCTGGCCAAGAGCGCGCCGGCTACCTGGGTGCCCATCTTCCGCCAAAACCGCCTCAACGTGCTCGACGTGCTGGACGAGCATCTGCACCAGCTGCAGCACCTGCGCGAGCTGCTGGCCCGCGAAGACTACAACGGCCTGACCGACAGTATTCAACAAGCCAACCACATCCGTAAAATTCTGCCGTGAGAACGGCCGCCAGAACGTCATGCAGAGGCGTAGCCGAAGCATCTCGCTGGTGTGGTAAAATTAATACTACCACAACGTCAACACGCGAGATTCCTCGGCAAGCTCGGAATGACGTTCTGGTAAACCCTCACAACTTTCAAATTCATGAAATCAACCCTTTTTAACCGCCAGCCCGACGACAAGCCTTACCTCATTTCCGGGCCCTGCTCGGCTGAAACCGAAGAACAAGTGCTGGAAACCTGCCAGCGCCTGGCCGCCACCAGCAAAGTGCAGGCGTTGCGCGCCGGCATCTGGAAACCCCGAACCAAGCCCGGCGGCTTCGAGGGCGTGGGCACCAAGGGTTTGCCGTGGCTGAAGAAAGCCAGTGAGCTGACCGGCCTACCGGTGGCCGTGGAAGTGGCCACCGCCAAGCACGTGGAGGACTGTCTGGCCTTTGGGGTGGATATTCTGTGGGTGGGCGCGCGCACCACCGGCAACCCGTTTTCGGTGCAGGAAATTGCCAACGTGCTGCGCGGTGTGCAGGTGCCGGTACTCGTCAAAAATCCCATTCACCCCGAGCTGGAGTTGTGGGTAGGGGCCGTGGAGCGGCTGCAGAAGGCGGGTTTGGAGCAGGTTGGGTTGATTCATCGGGGCTTCAGCAGCTACGGCAACACCGACTTCCGCAACGCGCCCATGTGGCACCTGCCCATCGAAATGAAACGCCGCCACCCCGAAATGCCGCTGCTCTGCGACCCCAGCCACATCTGCGGCCGCCGCGACACGCTATTTGGTGTGGCGCAGCAGGCCCTCAACCTGGGCTTCGAGGGCAACATGATTGAATCGCACATCGACCCCGATAACGCCTGGAGCGACGCCAAGCAGCAAATCACGCCCGAGGTGCTGCGCGACCTGATTGAGGCGCTGGTGTGGCGTCACGAAACCACCGACCAGCGCGAGTTCCTGACGGCGCTGTCCAGCTTGCGCGAGCAAATCAACCAGCTCGATGCTGAGATTATGCAGCTGCTGGGCCGCCGCATGGCCGTGGCCGAGAAGATTGGCCTCTACAAAAAGGAAAACGACATCACCATTCTGCAAACCAGCCGCTGGAACGAGGTGCTGGAACGCGCCCAGCGCCAGGGCGCCACGCTTGGCCTCACCCACGAGTTCGTGGAGCAATACCTGGCAGCAGTGCACCTGGAGTCCATTGCCCGCCAAAACCGCGTGATGGAAGGCGAGTAGCCGTTTGCATCATCTGTAGCAAAGCGCCCCGCATTACAAACCACTATTGTAATGCGGGGCGCTTCGTGTTATTTCTTCTTGGTTGCCGTCGGTTTTTTGGCCTGCGCAATCTTTTTTTCCAGGTTTTCGGCCAGATACGTCGCGTCGCTCTTGGCGGTGGGGTCGTCGAAGTAGCGGGCGGCGGCGCGGGCTTCCTGTAGGGCCAGGGGCAGTTTTTTGAGCACGGTGTAGCTGTAGGCCAGCTGAAAGTGCGCCGGGGCGTAGGTGGGCCGCAACGCAATGGCGCGGGTGTAGGCGGGCACACTTTCGGCAAACTGGCGAAGGCTCTGGCGGGCGTAGCCCAGCGCGAAATAGGAGCTGAAGTCGCCGAGGCCATGCTGGTGGGCGGTGTTGTAATAGCGCACCATCAGGGCGTAGAGCTGTGCCGGCGACTTGTCGGCTTCGGCGCAGCTGCATTGCTCGGTTTGGTAGTAGTAGTCGGCGAGGGCGCGGTGCAGGCGGTAGTTGGTGGGGTGCTGCCGGATCAGGTTCTTGAGCACCGTTTCCACCGCAAACGGGTAGCGGATGGCGGCGCGCGTGAAATGCTCCCGCAACGAATCCAGGCGCTCCAGCGGCTTCACGTCCACGAAGCCGAAGCCTTCCAACTCGCGGCTGCGGAGGTAATAGTTGAGGGCCAGCTCGGTTTGCTTGAGTGCCACGGCCGGGCGGCGGTGCTTGGGGTCGAAGCCGTTGAGCAGTTTCCAGGCCGACTCGTACTGGCGGTTTTGCATCAGCTGCGTGGCCTGGCGCAATACCTCCGCCTCCGTAGCTGGGGTGGTGGATGGTGCGGCGACGGGTGCAGGCTGCTGCGCCGGGGTGATGCCGGGCAAAAGCAGCAGTGCGCCCAGCAGAAGAAAAAGCAAACGGTAGGGGTGCAGCATAGTGGCTATCCTATACGATATATAAGGCCGCCGGAGTTTGCCGAAATCCGAAACGGGGCCGGTGTTCAAAACCGAAAGCCGTCTGCCGCCTGTCAGGTGGACATGCGTGGGGCTGACGGCATCTGGCAAAAGTCCGGGCAATGATAGGGGAAAGCGCCGTGGCAGCTGCTTCAGCGGTAAAATGCATGCCGCTTGAATACGGAACAAAAGTCGGTTTTTGCCGTCGATAATCGGGACGGATGGCGGCGGCGGGTTGGCTATTTATCTGGTTCCGCCGTACTTGCTGACTATGCTCTTCTACACCGTCATCAAGCCGTTTGTGCAGGTTGCGCTGCGCGTGTTCTTTCGTCGTCTCGAAATCCGCCACCGCGACCGGCTGCAGACGCCGGGGCCGCTGCTGATGGTGAGCAACCACCCCAACACGCTCATGGACCCGCTGGTGGTGGCCGCCAACCGCCGCCAGCCCATTGCGTTTCTGGCCAAGAGCACCTTTTTCAAGAATCCGGTTTCCCGGGCGCTGCTCACCTCCGGCAATTCCATCCCGATTTACCGCCGCCAGGACCTGGAAACCGGTGCCGAAGCTGCCACGCCCGAGCAGCTGGCCGCCCAAAACGAGGCCACCTTTGGCAAGTGCTACGACTACCTGGAAAAGGGCGGCACGGTCATGATTTTTCCGGAGGGCACCAGCGTGAGCGAGCGGCGCCTGCGGCCCCTCAAAACCGGGGCGGCCCGCATTGCGCTGGGCGCCGAGGCGCGGCATAACTTCACGCTGGGCCTGCAGGTACTGCCGGTGGGCATCAACTACTTCGACCCCCAGCGGTTCCGCTCCGACGTACTGGTGAACGTGGCCCCACCCATCCGGGTGGCCGACTACGCTGCCGCCTACTACCAGGACCCTTCCGCCGCCGCCGACCAGCTTACCGAAGACATCCGGCAGTATCTGGAGCAGCACCTCGTCATCACCCGCGACGCGGCCGAGGATGAGCTGGTGCAGCAGCTGGAGCGCACCTTCACCGGCCACCTCATTCAGGACGACCCGCGCACGCTCTACGACAACTTCCAGTTGAGCCGCACGCTGCTGCAGGCGGTGGCCTACTTCGAGAGGCACGACCCCGACCACCTGGGCGAAGTGCGCGAGAAGCTGACGGCCTACCTGACCGACCTCAAGCGCCTCGGCCTCACCGACGATGCCCTGGAGCGCACCGGCCGCCCCGACACCCGCACCAGCCGCGCTGTAGCAGCCGGCCTCAAGCTGGCGCTGGGGCTGCCCGTGTATCTGTATGGCGTTATCAACAACTACCTGCCTTACAAGCTGCCCTCGATGGTGGCTAAGCGCGCCACCAAGGAAGTGGAGTTTGTGGCCCCCATCATGCTGGTGGTGGGCATGATTACGTTCAGCCTCGGCTACGCGGCCCAGATTGCGCTGGTGCATCACTTCACGCAGCACTGGCGCTGGACGCTGCTTTACGGTATGAGTCTGCCGCCCACCGGCTTTTTTGCCTTGTACTATGCCAACAAGCTGGCTGGCCGGCTGCGGCGGCTGCGGGCCCTGCGCCTGTTTCGGAAGCAGCGCCCCACAATGGAAGGCCTGCTGCGCCAGCGCGCTACCATCCTGCGTCTGCTCAGTGAGGCTCGAGAAGCGTATCTGGCCGGGGTGCAGCAAAGCCGATAGCTGCCTGGCTACTGCAAAACAGGTGCTGCTTGCCTACCTGTGAGGTTAGAACTCGGCTTTCACGCCCAGCCCAAGCGTGAGAATATCAAGGGGGCTGAGGGCGCGGAAGTTGCCGTTGGCAAAGTAGCTGATGACGTACAAGTCGTTGGTGCCCAGCTCGTAGTACGCCGACACGCGGCGTGAGTGGCCAGCCAACGACGGGGCGCGCTTGTAGCTAAGGCGGCCGCCCAGCAGCACACCCACACGGGTGTTTCTCGAAAACCAGTAGTATCCTTTGGTGTACTGGTCTTTCTCTCCGTCATTGATTACGCCGTTGGTGTAGCTCACGTAAGGCCCGAAAGTGAGGGGCCGCCAGTCCAGCTTTTCGCTCAGCGGTACCGTGTAGGGTGTGTAAAGCAACTTGAGCGTGGCAATAGACAAGGCTGAGCCGGCGTGTTTTTTGGGCACGTAGCCTGCCAGCACATCGGCCTCTGCCCGGTCGCGCCGGAAGCTGTAGCCTACGCCGCCCGCCACCATGCCCATGCCGCCCGCCGTCTGCACCACCAGGTGGCGCGGCCGGAACCAGGGGCGCGGCGCTACGGTGTCGGGGTTGGGTATATCCAGTGGATTCTGGGCCAGCGCGGGCGTTGCCAGCAAAGCAGTGCCTAGGAGCGGAAGTAGCAGCTGGCGCATCAGAAGCTTACTTTTTTCAGCCGGAACTGCGGCTCGTCATTGGCGTCGTTCCAGAGCGTAACAATCAGGTACTCGTTGCGCTCAAAAGAAGCCGAGTTGATGTAGGTGACGCCGTCCTCGAAAGGCTGGCCGATGCTGTAGCTATGGCGGTGGCCATTGAGCTTGAACGCCAGTTTCGGCGCATCCGCCAGAGTCTGGACGTAGGCCGGCATCAGGTTCTGGTCGAAGTCGGCATCCTGAGGCGGTACGTGCGACATCACCACTTGCCGCCGCGCACCCTGCAGATCATTTACCTGGCCCTGCAGCCACGGTACGTCCGGAATACGGCCGTTGAAGTTGTACTCGCGGCTGTTGGTGTCCACGAAGATGAACTTGGTGTCGCCGTACACAAACGAGTAGTTCAGGGGCCCGAAAATCTGCTGGTAGGCAGCGCGGCCGTTGCCCACCTGGTCGTGGTTGCCGATGACGGTGAGGTAGGGAATGGTTAGTCGGTTGAGCCGTTCGGCCACCAAGCGCATTTCGCGGGCCAGCCCAAAGTCGGAAATGTCGCCGGCCACCACCATCAGCGACACGCCAGGCTGCCGGTTCACGCTGGCTACCAGTGCTTCCACCTCATTGTAGAAGCGCTGCGAGTCGCCGGTGAACACAAAGCGGAGCGTATCGCCGGGCGGCAGTGGGCGGGCCGCTAGCTGGTCGAGTTTTTTCTGGGTGAGGTTGGTCAGTTCTTCGGGGCCGCGGAAGTCGTTGGGACTGAATTCCAGCATCTCGCAGCCGCTAAAAAGCACAGTGGCGGCGGCCGCCAGACCCAGGCGGCGCCAATCAGAAAGAGTAGAGGAAAAAGCCATAACAGAGCGCCCACACAGGCAAAACAGCACATCGGCGCACTAACAGCGCCGAAGTACATATACTATGTGGGTGGCCCGGTGGTTTTAAATAAGCTTATTTGGAGCCTTGGAAAAGCCAATAGCCAACGCCGCGTTTCCGGTGGGGCGTGTTTGGCAGGCCCACGCGGGGCGAAAACAGCGTCAGCAATGGGCCCGAATAAATTCCGGGTTTCCGAGCAGAAATTCCGCCACTGACAGCTATTCGTCGAGGTATTGGTGCACAAACTTGATGGCCATACTGCCTTCGCCTACTGCCGATGCCACACGGGCCATGGCCCCGGCCCGGCTGTCGCCGGCCGCAAATACGCCGGGCACGCAGGTTTCCAGTAGGTAAGGCTCCCGGTTATGCTTCCAGGCAGTGGCGTAGCGCGGGTCCGTCACCAGGTCGCGGCCGGTCAGCAGGAAGCCTTTGCCGTCGCAGAGCGCCGTCTGGCACACCCACTCTGTGCTGGGCTTGGCCCCGATGAACACGAACAGCGCCCGGGCTGGCACTTTGCGCAGCTCGCCGCGGCTTTTCAGCACCACAGCCTCCAGGTGGTCCTGGCCGCACACTTCCGCTACTTCCGTGAACGGCAAAATCTCGATGTTGGGCGTATTGGCAATCTGCTCAATCAGATACGCCGACATGGACGCCGCCAGGTTTTCGCCCCGAATAACGATGCCCACGCGCCGCGCATACGTGGCCAGGTACATGGCCGCCTGTCCCGCCGAGTTGCCGCCGCCCACAATGTACACATCCTGCTCGTCGCAGGAGCGGGCCTCGGTGCGGGCGGCCCCGTAGTACACGCCGGCCCCACTCAAGCGGTGCATGCCAGGCACATCGAGGGTGCGGTAGCTGACGCCGGTGGTGAGCACGACGGCGCGGGTGCGCACCGTGCTGCCGTCATTGAGGGTAAGGACTTTATAGCCATCCTGCACGCATAGCTCGGTCACTTCGCGCGGCGCCAGAAACTCGGCCCCGAGGCGTACGGCCTGCGCCCAGGCGCGGTGCGCCAGCTCGGCCCCGCTCAGGCCCGTCGGAAAGCCCAGGTAGTTTTCAATGCGAGATGAGGTTCCGGCTTGTCCGCCAGGGGTTTGTCGCTCGATAATCAGTGTTTTCAGGCCCTCGGAAGCGCCATACACCGCCGCCGCCAGCCCCGAAGGACCCGCCCCAATCACCACCACATCATACAGCTCCTGGGTGGCCTGCGTGGTGAGGCCGATGCGGGTGGCTACCTCGGTGGCGGTGGGCCGGGCCAGCGTGGTGCCGTCTTCCAGCACCACTACGGGCAGGTCGGCGGCGGTCAGGTTTTTGGCAGCAAGCAGGGCCTGCGCGTCGGGGTTGGTTTCGAAATCCAGCCACTGATACGCCACCATGTAGCCGGCCAGAAAATCCTTGAGGTCGTGGGAGAGCGGCGACCATTGAAACCCCACCAGTCGCACGCCCCGGTAGCGCGGCCGGTGGCTAGCCTGCCAGGCAGCCAGCAGATCGTGCAGGGTGGGGTAGAGCAGCTGCTGGGGCGGGTCCCAGGGTTTCATCAGGTAGTGGTCGAGGCGGGCGTTGTTGATGGCCCGGATGGCAGCCTCGGTGTCGGCGTAGGCCGTGAGCAGCACCCGCTTGGCGTCCGGAAACACGGTGCGGGCCTCAGCCAGCAGCTCCACGCCTTCCATGCCAGGCATGCGCTGGTCGGCCAAGATTAAAGCCACTTCTTCTTCGCGGGTCAGCAGCTCTCGCAGGGTTTCCAGGGCTTCCTCTCCCGAAGCGGCCCGCAGAATGCGGTAGTTCTGCCGGAACTCGGCGCGCAAGTCCCGGTCAATGGCATTAAGTACCTGCGCATCGTCATCCACGGTCAGGATAATCGGTTTCTTGTCCATGTAGCTAGGGGTGGTGGGCAAACCGTCTGTCATCCTGAGCAGAGCGAAGGACCTTACCACGTTGGAACGTGTCGTTGTTATACTGTTTTGCGCTGAGGTTTGCTGAGCTGTTCTGTTAATGTCGTTCTGCTCTTATAAGGTCCTTCGGCTAACGCCTCAGGATGACACTGCTACCCCACCCACTGGCAGCCACACGCAGAACTCGGTGTGGCCGGGCTCGGAGCGGACATCCAGCTTGCCGCCGTGGCTTTCTACGGTACGCAGCGCAATATCGAGGCCCAGGCCCGAGCCTTCGCCGGCCGGCTTGGTGGTAAAGAACGGCTCCAAGATGCGTGGCAGCACCTCAGGCAGAATCCCAGGCCCGTTGTCGATGACGAACACCCGTACAAAGTCGCCTTCCCGCAAGGTGCGAAGCGTGATTTTGCCGCCCGATGGCAGAGCCGAAATGGCGTTGTCGAGCAGG
Organism: Hymenobacter puniceus; assembly: GCF_014333525.1. Lineage (GTDB taxonomy): Bacteria > Bacteroidota > Bacteroidia > Cytophagales > Hymenobacteraceae > Hymenobacter. The sequence goes on along the minus strand of NZ_JACSCX010000007.1, from coordinate 155,173 downwards.
TTGGTCCAGACCTGATTGAGGCTGCTCACCTGCCCGCGTACTGGCGGCAAATCGGGCGCGTAGTCGCGCACCAGCTGGATGTTCTTTTCGCGCAGTGCGAAGCCCAGCATGTTCACGGTGCTGTCGAGGCCGGCGTGCACGTCCAAGGGGGCGAAGTCGACGGCGCGGTCCATGTGGGAGTAGGTTTTCACGTTCTGCACCAGCGTGCTGATGCGGCCACCGGCTTCCTGCACGTCGTGCACGAGGCGCAGCGAGGCCAGCTTGGCTTCCAGCCAGGCCAGCGCGGCCGGCCGGGCAGCGGGTGGCAGACCTTCCACCGCCTCAGCCAGCTGCGGAACCATGAGGCCCGCGTTCAGCAAACCCTCCACCAGCGCATACGAATCAGGTACCTGTTGATCTTCCAGCCAACTCAATAGCTCGTCTTCACGGTCGGCGCGGGCCAGGCCGGAGAGGGGCGGGCCGTCGGCGGGCGGGGCCAGGGCGAGGGCTGTGAGCTGGTCGAGGGCAGCAGGTTCGGGGCAGTGCTGCAGCAGGTTGCGCATCAGCGTGGGGGAAGCGCGCAGGTGCTGGTTGAGGGCTTCGGCGGCGCGCACAATGGCGGCGGCGGGGTTGTTGAGCTCGTGTGCCAGGCCCGCCGAGAGCTTGCCCAGGGCCCGCAGCTTGTCGTCGCGCTCCTGGCCGCGGGTTTCCAGGCGGGCCCGGTCGCTCATCAGCGCCACCAGCCGCTGCACCAGCTCCGGGCTCACCTGCTCCAATTCCGGAAAAAGGTCGCGGTGCAGCGTATACATTACCAGCTGGCCCACCGCCACGCCCCGGGCCTTGCTGGTTTGCATGCGCGAGTACGGCAGCACCCCGCTAACCTGGCCGGTATCGAGGCGAAAAGCAGGCTCAGGCTGGCCATTACGAAGAACGTAGAATTGCAGGCCCCCCTGCAGCAGCACCAGCATGAACTCGGCGGCAGAGCCGGGTTCCAATACGATTTCGTTGGGGTTAAACTCGCGCCGCTCGCCGTGGGCCAGCAGCCAGTCCAGCACCGGCGCGGGCAGGCCCTCGAACGTGGGCACCACGGAAAAATCGGCAGGAGTCAGGTTAGCAGCCATAACAAAAAGGGAAAGGCGAAGCAGGCAGGTAAGTTCCCGACTATTCTTCAACAAAGAAAGCGCCCCCAACGGGAGGCGCTTTCCGGTAGACGCGCCGAGGCACGTTTTGCTTTATAGTACCGTCCTGTTCAGGCGCCGCAGGCGTTGAATCAGAACCAGGTCTTCTTACTTCACCACTTTCAGCTGCTGCGTGCCAGCGCTGGTGCGCAGGCGTAGCGTGTATACGCCGGCCGGCAGCGAGCCGGTAGCCAGCGTGTGCTGCTGAGCGCCGGCGCGCAGCAGTACTGCTTCTTCCCGAACGGTGCGGCCCAAGGCATCGAGCAATTGCAGCGTGGCTGCCCCGGCCTTGTTAGGGGCCAGCTGCACGGTCAGCTCCTGCGTGAAGGGTACCGGATAGGCACTCAGCAAGCCCAGGTTGGCGTTGCGGCTGGCGGTGCCCAATACCTGCAGCGTGCGTAGGCGCACATTGCTCAGATAGAGGTTGTTGCCATAGTCGTTGAGGTTGGTGAAGCGCACCAGCACATTGGCCGGGCGCGTGCCGCCCGCCGTGAGCAGGCCGGGCAGGTCCACGGTTTCCTGGCGCCACTGGCCGGGCTGCGTTGGCTCCCACTCGCTGGTTTGGAAGGTAGGAATCGTGGCCAGCGCCGTGCCGCGCTTGAGGTAGCCGGTGGGCTGGAACGTGGCGCCGCAGTCGGTGCTCATGTCCACCCGAATACCGTCGAAATAGGTGGCGCTGTAGGCGGCATATGCCACCGAGAAAGTCAGGCGCACCGTGTTGGCGGTGGTGGGGGCCGTGCTCAAATCCAGCGGCGGGGTAATAAGGTAGTCTTCGGTGCCACGGGCGGCGTTGGCGTAATCGTTGGACATCGGCACGGCGCGCACCAGCGTGTCAGGACCCATTACGGCCGAGCGGCTAAGCTGCCAGCGGAAGTTGGAGGTGGCGCTAGGATTTACTACCTGCCAGCCTGCGGGCGGGAAAGTGCTGGTGCGGAAGTTCTGCACCATTGGCAGGGCCTGTCCCAGCGTGACGGTGATGAGCGCCGGGCGGGTGGCCGTAGTGGGGCCATAGCTGTTGCTGGCCAGCAGCGTGACGCTGTAGGTGCCAGGGTTGGCAAACTGCAGCTGCGGGTTTTGCGAGCTGGCACTCGTGCCGCCCACAAACGTGACGCCCGCGCTGGGCGAAACCGACCAGGTCCAGCTGGTTGGGAACGACTGGCTTTGGTCGGTGATGGTGACGGGCACGCCAGGGCAAACCAACGTGCGGCTGGCTTCAAACGCAATAAGTGGTGGGCCAGGGCAGTTGAGCAGGCGCGCCGGCTGGTTGAGGGCGCGGGTGCGGCGGCTGCGCAACCCATCCGAAGCCCGGATGGCGCGCACGCTGTACCACTGCTCGGAGCCGGAACCCAGCCCCGGCAGCACCACGGAAGTGCGCGTCACAGTCGTCACCGAGTCCATGGACTCAGCACCCAGCTTATATACAATGTAGGCCGAGGCCGTCGTCAGCGTGTCCCACTGCAGCTTCACCTCGTTCTGGCACACGTAGCCCAGGCGCAGGTTGCCGGGCAGCGCCGACACCGTGAGCGGCACTATTGATTGGCTGCTGGCCGCGCCGCGCGTCACGCGCACTTTCACGCGGCCAGAGGCCACGCCGGCCGGTACTGTCCAGTCGAAGTGGCGGGCGGTGGCGGCTACGGTGGTGGAAATCGGGAGCCAGGTGGCGCCATTGTCGGTGGAGTAGTCCAGCGCAAACGTGGCGGAGCCGGCCGGAGCATCCCAGCGGATTACTTCATTCTCGCCGGGTACCAGGCCTTCCCCGCCTAGCGGGTAGGTCAGCTCCACGCCGTCTTCGAGGTAGCTATATACCAAGTAATAGGTCTGGGGGCCCTGAGGAACAGCCGCCCCGCGTACGGTCACGGTATAGTTGCCGGCAGCCGGCTCCGTCACGGTCACCTGCTCCACGTTGTTGAGTGAGTCGAGGCCGCGCACGGCGTTGGCGTTGAGTTGCGCCGCGGTAGGCCGGTGGTCGAGCACCCACGGCTGCAAGCTGCCGCCGCCGGGTTGTGCCACCTGCATGTTCAGATCATTGACGAGGTTTTCGGTGGAGTTGATGGTGCCTTCGTAGTCGTGCCAGTACACCATCACGCGTAGCTCCTTTTTGCCGGCTGGCACTGCAATGGTGTGGGTTTTGGTTTGGCCCGTCGTTAGGGAGTCTTTCAGGTAGGTGCGCTGCTCCAGCACCCGCACGGCCCGGAGCGCATTCACGCGGCCGTAGCCGAAGCGGAAGTCGGGGCCGGGGTTGCCGAGGTCTTCGGCGGTGTTCATCATGGCCGCTTTCAGCAGCGCGCCGGGCGCTTCCTGCTGGCTGTTGATGCTGCGGTAGGCCTGCACCAGCTGGGCCGTAACACCGGCCACACCGGGCGCGGCCATGCTCGTGCCCGTAAATACGGCGTAGGTGTTGGGGTCGACAGTAGACGTGACACTGGTGCCCACGGCGCAGATGTCGGGCTTGATGCGGCCGTCTTTGGCCGGGCCGCGGCTGCTGGAGCCAGCCAGGGCATCGGTATACGTGAGGTTGCCCACGGTCACCACGTTCTTGCCCATTTTGTGGCCGCCTGTGATGTTTCCCCAGCCTGGCCCGGCGCCGTAGCCGAAGTCGGAAGTACCGGAGTTACCCGAGGAAAATACGTGCAGCAGGTACGGCCGCTGGCGCGTCTGCTGATCGACGGTGCGCGTGAAGCTGGTGTAGCCGGCGTTGTTGCCGTCGCCGTAGCTGGAGTTTGTTACGCGCATCTTGCGCGGGCCAGCGTAGGCGGTGGGCGTGTTGGTGAGGTTGCCGGGGTAAGAAAAGTACTGGTTGAAAGCTGCCGTAGCATTGCCGCGTACCCGCGGGTCCATGTTGCCGGCGCCCATAATGATGCCGGCCACATGGTCGCCGTGGTTGCCGGCGCTGGCTCCGGCCGCACTCTGGTCTACGCGGCCCTGAAAGTCGATGTGCGGCCCGATACGGCCGTCGTCGCCGTGGCCCACGGTTACGCCGCGGCCGTCGTAGTGGCGGCCGGCGCCGTAGTCGGTGCTGATGGCGTTGGCGCGGTGGTCGGTGCGGCCCCGAAAGTTCTCGGGTTCGGCAGGCGGCGTGGCCGGCTCCACGGCACTCACCCATGGCAAGGCGGCTACGCGGGCAATGTCGGCCTCGCGGCACAATACGCGCAGCTGCTGCTCAAACATTGGCTTGCCAGCTTCCTGAAATCCGCTTTGGCGCAAAGCCTGCGCGGCCTGGTTAGGCGAAAGCACAGCGTAGTACTGCACGTTCACTTCTACCAGCCCGCCGGGCCGCCGCATGTGGCCTGGAATCTTGTTCTGGGCCAGGTCGCCGGCCAGTTTCCAGGTGGGCGCTACGGGCTGCACGCTGCGCAAGCCCACGCCACTCAGGCGCTGATGCGGCAGGTTGGCCGGCATGGCAGCCGTCCAGGCGTTGCGGGGCAGGTAGTCGAGCAGACGCACGCCGGCCGCGGCCAGCGTGGCCTTCTGTGCCTCCGTGGGCAATTGCTCGAACTGCAGCACCCGAAACACCTGGCCCTGCCAGACATCAGTGGGCACAGCAGTGGCGGGCTGCCGGAGCCAGTCGGCGAAGTTGGCGGCGGGCGTTACGGGGCCGCTGGCCAGGCGCAGCGTGTAGCGGCCGGCCGGTTGCGGCGCCTGGGCTTGCGCCAGCAGCGGCGCCAGGCTCAGGGCCGCAGCCAGCCCCAGAGAGGAGAGGTGTTTCATGCAGGAAACAGGAGTAGAGATGGAACCAGATTATAGAGAAGAAAGGATGCTAGCGGGAAGATACACAGCTGATTTAATGTTCAATATACACGGTCTTCTGATCAGTCGATAAAATTTGTGTGTGCTCCGCAGGTGGTTTCTGGTGCCACGCCAGCGGCCGGTATCGGGCGTCAGAACAAGTAGGTATAGGCCCTTTCTAGCGGGTGGGTGCGGGTGGTTACGCGGGGCAGGTGGTATTGCCGCGGCCAGCGTATTTCGCGGCTAACCCAACTTTCTGCGTTATCTTGTTCCGCCCGGGCAGGCCGCTGCCGGCCGGGGCCATATTTCGTCTTTGTTGCTCTGGCCCCGTGAATCAGCCTCTAGCCGAAACCCTGACCCATCTGCGCGTTGGCAACCAGTCGTTTCTAATTACTTTCTACCAGGAAAACCGCGACCTGTTCGCGCGCTGGGCCCGGCGCCAGCACCAGCTGGAGCCACCCGTTGCCCACGAGCTATTGCGCACAGTGCTGCTGGAATTCTACGACCAGGTATCCGACGGCCGCCTCACCAAACTGCCACCCGATCTGCGGGCCCACGTGTATGGCATGGCCGCACAGAACCTGCAAACGGCCGGAGCCGCTACCGACATGCTGCCTGCCGCTGAAGCAGGCCGCCGACAACAGCTGCTGGGGTTGTTTGGCCAACTCGGGGCCGACTGCCAGCAGGTATTGATGTTTTTCTACTTTCGGGGCTACAATTTCAAGAAGGTGGCCGGCAAAATGGGCTTTGCCAATGCCACCGTGGCCCGCCTGCAGAAAGCCGGCTGCCTGCGCCGCCTCTACGAACTCAGCATCAAGGATAGTGCTTAGGAGATGGTGTTTAGGGCTTAGGACATTAAATACACCTAGGTACTCCATTCCTAAACACCAATACCAGCTCCTAAACACTAGGCACTGAGCCCTAAGCACCAAGTAGACCTATTCCCCAAGCCCTACTCCCTAAGCCCTAAAAAATATATGTCTGACCTGCGCCCCTACCTCGATGAGCTGGAACGCTTTGCCGATGGGCAGATGTCGGAAAGTGAGCAGGAAGCCTTCGAGTTGCGCCTGGAGCAGGACGAGCAGCTCAGCAGCGCCTACGAGCAATACGAGCGGTTCACGGCCGACCTGCGTTGGGTGGCCGGACACGAAACCCTACGCCACCGCCTTGCCGGACTCGATAAGCGCCTCGACCAGCGCCAGCACGCGCTGCAGCGCGTGCAGCGCCGCCGCCGCCGTACCCAGATGCGGTGGGGCATAGCGGGTGGTTTGCTGCTGCTATTGCTGGGCGTGGGACTATGGCTGCTGCTGCGCCCGCACGCCATCAGCCCCGATGAGGCCTGGGCCCGCTACTACACCCCCGAGCCTGGCCTGACGGAGGCGGCCGCTCAGCGCACCGGCAATCCGTTTCTGCGCGAAGCCATGCAGCAGTACCGCGACGGCCATTACCCGGCCGCGCTGCACTCACTGCGCCGCATCTCCGAAAACGGCCTCAGCCCGGATACGCTGCTGTACTATACCGGCGTCACGCTGTTGCGTCAGGATGAGGCAGTTGCAGCGCGTTCTTACCTGATGCGGGCCAGCCGGCAGCCCAACTCGGCTCTTGCGGGCAAGGCCCTCTACCAGCTGGGTATGGCGCAGTGGCGCACCGGTCAGCTGCCCCAGGCCCGCACCTCGCTGCAGGCCGTAGCCCAAGACCCCCGCAACCCCTACCGCCTCGATGCCAAAGCTGTTCTGAAAGCCAAGGTACTGAACAGTCGGTAGGTTGAGTGGTGTTGGGGAGTAGCGCGAACTGTGTAGTTCGCGTCCCCAAGCCGTTTGAACGACTCTAACGGTGCGGAGGCGCGAACTATAAAGTTCGCGCTACTAACTGCCCTACGCGATTCGCCATATGACTTCTGCTTCAGTAGCGGCTAGCGGGCCGGCGGTTATCAGCATCATCATTCCTACTTATAAGGAGGCCGGCCACATCGGGCCGTTGGTGCGCCACCTGCGCGAGGCTGCCGGCCCCGATGCGGCCCTGGAGCTACTGGTAGCAGACGGCCATAGCCCTGATGCCACCGCTGCCGAAGCCACGGCTGCCGGGGCCCGGGTGGTGCTTTGTCCGCGCAAAGGCCGGGCGGCTCAGCTCAACTTCGGGGCCGCAGCCGCTACGGGCAGCATCTTCTATTTCCTGCACGCCGATACCTGTCCGCCGGTTGGGTTCACTGGCCATATCCGGGCGGCAGTGGCCGCAGGCGCGGGGTGCGGCGGCTACCGTTTGCACTTCGATCATCCTAGCTGGTTTCTGGCCCTGAATGCCTGGTTTACGCGTTTCCCGCAGGAGGTATTCCGCTTCGGCGACCAAAGCCTGTTCGTGCGCCGCGACGTATTCGAGCAAGCCGGAGGCTACCGTGAGGATATGGTGGTGTTTGAGGATCAGGAGATTACGCGCCGCCTGCGCCAGGTGGCGCCGCTGCAGGTGTTGCCCCACTACATCGTTACCTCGGCCCGCAAATACCGCGAAAACGGCGTGTGGCGGCTGCAGGGCATCTACTACCTCATCACGGCTATGTACCGCCTCGGCATGTCGCAGCAGCAGATGGTGAAAGTGTATCGCCGCCTGATCCGGCAGGATAAGGTGTGAAATTTGAACGGTGAGGTGATGACAGCTGTTTCCCCAATCACTTGGTTGCTTTCCTTCGCAACGGGTTTTCAATCAGCTCGTTGCTGGTGAAATTCTGGCCATTGGTGGCTTGGTACTGGCGGTAGCGCTCGGCTTCCACTTTGCGCCGGTCCACGAAGTAGAGGCCGCCGCGGAAGCCACGCCGCCGCACCCAGTTGTTGATCAGGAAGGCGTGGGTTTTTTCCAGCCGATTGGCGCCCCGGGTCGGCACGCCGTATTCGCCCTGAAAGTAGAGGCCGGGCGCTACGGGCGGCCGCACGATGCTGGTTGTGTCGCCGTGGCGCAAACGCTCGGTATCGGCCACCCAGTTGCCGTTGATGATGTTCACGGCCGGGTAGGGTGAAGGGTTGCCCCACATCACGCGGCGCTGCGCCCCGTTTACGTTGGCAAACCACGGCAGGTGCGACATCACGAAAGCCGAGAAATAGGCGTATTCAACCGGGTCGTAGTTTCGCTCCCGAAATACCAGCGTCACTTCGCGGTGCTCCGTCCGGATCAGGCGGCGCAGCTCTTTGCGGAAGCGGGTATCAGCCAGATACTCCAAGGCTTCGGCGAAGTTGTTGAACAGCAGCGTAAGACCGTTGTAGTGCACGGCGCCGTGCAGGTAGTTGATGGCGTGCGGCATACGCCGGCGCGTGCCGTGCGGAATTTCAGGTGTCGGCACCGATTTGCCCACCATCGTTGCCAGAAACTTACCCACCTTGCTGGCAATAACCTCGTCGGGCTCCGGCGTGTAGTCGGGCTCAACCCACTGCGTCCCGGCTTCGGTCCGGAACACCACATTGCGGGGCCACACCAGGCCTTGGTCGTCGGGCATCTGGCCTGTTACCCACGGGTGCTCGGAGCTGAACAGCCCGGCGGGCATTTTGTGCAGCGTGAGCAGACGCATCACGTGTAGGGCCCCGCCGGTGTTGTGGAGCACGTTGCCCCGTACTATATTCTGGACCAGAAACATTCGCTCTTTCACCCAGGCCCGCTTGCGGCGCGGCGCCGGCAGCGCAGCTGGACGAAGTAAATGGGGCGGCGGCAGCGTGGTAGCAGGAGTAGGCAAGGCGGGCATAAACAGGGAGTAAAGGAGTAGAATGTATAACTCCTTAGTGGCTACACGAATCATGCCTGCATTTTGGCCGCTGCACTTTCAGAGAAAGAAAGTTCCCATCAGGGTAGCATTTCTGTTGCCTCAGCGAGGCTCCTGCTTTGTTGGTCAACGCCGGAGTGGCTGTTTCTGGCTGCTTATCAGCAGTATATACTGCCATTCAAGCGGCCGGGGGCTACAGGCAGAAAGATGTTTGCTCGGGCCAGCTCTAGCCGCGGCGTGCTATGGGGTAGGGGGGCTCTTGGTTTGCCACTAGCGTAAGCTCCAGCGTATCGAGGTTGAGGGCGGCTAGGTGGGCTAGCTCAGGATTGTGGCGGTAGACGCACCCCGTATCGAGGCAGATAGCGCCAGCTTGGTTCCGGACCTGGCGCTTCACTTCGGCAATGGGCGTGGGCACGTGGCCGTGCAACAGGCGCCGGCCCTGCAGCCGCGAGGCGTCAAACGTAAACTGCTTAACGTTGAGCATAGTCGTCCAGTCGGCACGCATACGGTCCGGCGGTAAACTGAAATTGTAGCCAGCGTGTACCAATGTAAAGTCCGGAATGTCTAGCTGATACGGCAGATCATGGAGCCAGCGCAGATAACGCTCCGGAATGTCTTCGGGGCGCGCTACTCCAAAGCTGGCCAGCGTCATCTGGCGGTCGGCGGTGACAGCCCAAGTGAGGTGGGACCTTCCCTGTGCCGCGTCCAGCAACTCCTGGTCGTGGTTGCCGCGCAGGCAGTGCACCCGGAAGCCGCGCGCCGTCAGCTGCAGCAGATAATCCAGCACGCCGCGACTATCGGGGCCTTTGTTGATATAGTCACCGAGCAAATACAGCTCATCAGTAAGCTGCAGGCGTAGCTCCTGTTCCAGCAAGTGCCGGAAGGTGTGCAGGCAGCCATGCAAGTCGGTGGAAGCGTAGCGGGCCATAATAGAAGTGTAAGCAGAGCAGTAACGAAGAAAAAAGCACCCTCCGTGAAGAGGGTGCTTTGCAGAAAAATTGCGGCTAGCTGTAAGGCGGCTTGTCGATATCCGGCTTATCGAGGTTGCGGTTGGGGTGGCGCAAGCCTGCATCCAGCGCTTCTTGTTCCAGGCGCTCTTCGGTTTGTGCATCAAGCTCGTTTATGGGCAGGTTCCCAGCAGCCTTGGGCTGCTTGGTCTGGCTGGGGCTTCCGTGATTCTCTTTCGACTGCTGGTTGGTGCTATTGCTGATGTAAGGCATGGCGCGCAGAATCTAAAAGGTGAAACATGAGGTACTTCAAGCAAGCCGAACCATTCGGCCAAACGCTACTGCACAATGGCTGTATCGGTGGCGTTCAGGTCGGTGAGGTCAGCGTTGGTGCCTTGGCGGGCCAGGTCGGCGTTGGTACCGGTCGGGCGCTCCATCTGGCCCATGCCCACCCGCGAGTCAGGGTCCGACATTTCATCGGGGCCGCTGCGGGCATCGTCGCGGTCCAGCTCATCTACGGGGCGGCGGGCCTCCAGGTCGGAGTCGTCGTCGTCGGCAGGTAGGTCTTGGTTGGGTCGGTCGGGGCGGCCCTCATCGGTGCTACGCATATTGTCGGGGGGCGAGCTGGTGCGGTCGGCGTTTTCATTGACCGACACAGCCGAAATACCCGCACCGCTGTCGGTGCCGAAGCCTTCCTTGCCGTCGCGGTTACCGAAGCCGCCGCGGGCGTCCTCGTTTTTGGGCGGGTCGCCGCCGGGCGTGATGTGGCCGGCTTTCATTTCCTGTTCGGTGGTATCGTCGTTGATGACGCGCACGGGGCGGTTGTTAGGGTCAATTGCCATAGGAAGTCGAGGTAGTGGGTGAGAGGTCGGTAGTAGGTAAGTGTACTGTGGTTCGCCGATATGGGTTTAGCTTTGACGGCTTCAGCTCCCTAAAATATTCCCGCCTATCACCTGGTTTGCCATGCCCGATGCGCCTTTACCTGCCATTCGTTCTGTTCAGAGTCTGCTGCTGCATCTGGAGGCCGGGGCGGCCTTGAAGTACCTGTATTTCTGGGGCCACACCGGCGCGGGCCAGATTGGTAAAGAGGTGTTCAGCCAGTGGTATCCGGCGCCATTTAAGGTAGCAGGTGATGCTTACGCCACCGCAGAACACTACATGATGGCCGAAAAAGCCCGCCTTTTCCAGGACGAAGCTATTCGGCAGGCTATCCTGGCCGTCTCCCATCCTGACCAAGCAAAAAGGCTGGGCCGCACCATTCAGGACTTTGATGAAGCCCGCTGGAACGCCGCTCGTTTCAGTATTGTGGTGGAAGGTAATGTGGCCAAATTCAGTCAGCATTCAGCGCTGCGGGCGTTCCTGCTTGGTACGGGAGCCCGCGTGCTTGTAGAAGCCAGCCCTGTTGACCCGGTGTGGGGCATTGGTTTGGCGCAAGACCACCCGCAGGCGGCTAACCCAGCTGAATGGCGCGGCCTCAATCTGTTAGGCTTTGCCTTAATGGAAGTCAGGGCCCGCCTGGACGGTGTCCGCTAGTTTCCATATCTGCCAGGTCCTCAATGAGATAATATGAATAGTGCCTGCCTGCCACCCGACTGGACGTTCACTTACGAAGAGGTATCTAACGGCGTATACAATGTGCGTCTGGTATCCCGGCACGGGCCGGCAATCGAAATGACTGGCACGGATGTCGACGCAATACTGCGGCAAGCCATTGAAGCTACCACCGATATAGACCGGCAACTGACAGAGCTCAGAGCGAAGCGCACCAAGAAGTAATCTTCTGCGGTCATGCCGGGCAACCCACCGAACCCCAATCCCCCAACTCCCATGTGGACCGAAACCGATAACACCCTGACCTGCACCTTCCGCTTCAAGGATTTTAAAGTGGCCTTCAGCTTTATGACCGATGTAGCCGAGGAAGCCGAGCACCAGCAGCACCATCCATGGTGGAGCAACGAGTACAATGTGGTCAGCTTCCGCCTGCGCACCCACGACGCCGGCAACATCGTCACCGAAAAGGACCACGCCTTGGCCGCTGCCATCGACCAGCTGGCCGCCGGGTATGGCGGGGTGGTGGCGTGAGTTGGTAGTTGTCGGTTGGTAGTTGTCGGTTGTCGGTATTGTTTTACTGCTGCAACTACCAACCGACAACTACTAACTCCGCTACCTTTGCGGCTATGGCTAACGCTCCCAAAACCCTGCTTTACCTCGTGCCCACGCCCATCGGCAACCTCGAGGATATCACCCTGCGGGCCATCCGGATACTGGGGGAAGTGGACACGGTGCTAGCCGAAGACACCCGCACCAGTGGCCGCCTGCTGCAGCATCTGGGCCTGAAAAAACCTATGCTCAGCTACCACCTCCACAACGAGCACCAACAGGTGCAGCGCCTGCTGGAGCGCCTGGAGCGCGGCGAAACCATGGCCCTGGTTTCCGATGCAGGCACGCCCGGAATTTCCGACCCCGGCTTTTTGTTGGTGCGCGAGTGCCTGGCCCGGGGCCTGCGGGTGGAGTGCCTGCCGGGCGCCACGGCGTTTGTGCCGGCGCTGCTTAAGTCGGGTTTCGGGACCGAGCGGTTTACGTTCGAAGGGTTTCTACCCGTGAAAAAGGGCCGCCAGACCCGGCTGCAGGAACTGGTGCACGAGCACCGCACCATGATTTTCTATGAGTCGCCGCACCGGATTGTGAAGACGCTGGAGCAGCTGGCCGCCGTGCTGGGTGCCGAGCGGCCAGCCTCCGTGAGCCGCGAGCTGACTAAGCTGTTCGAGGAAACCGTGACGGCGCCGCTGGCCGAGTTGGCCGCCAACTTCGCGGCCCGCGCCACCATCAAGGGCGAAATTGTGCTGGTGGTGCAGGGCCGCGAGAAAGAAGAACGTATCAAGCAGGAACGTTATGCAACCGACGACCGTGACGAATAACCCTACGCTGGCTTCTACTAAAACGGCCGCTCCGGCTGCTGGTCGCCTGGCGTACTGGCTGCCCAGTCTGCTGGCCCTGTTGAGTGCGGCGTTGCTGTGGTTGGGCTGGCCGGTGCATCCGGCGGCTCTAGCGCTGGTGCTGCTGGTAGCCTGGGTGCCGTTTCTGCGCATGGAGCAGCTGCTGGTGCAGCGCGGCGCCAGCGGCTGGAAGGTGTTCCGCTACGCCTATCTAAATCTGGTGCTCTGGAACGCCTTCACTACCTATTGGGTGAGCTACAGCACGTTGGGCGGCGGCATCACGGCCGTTATCTGCAATGCGTTGCTGATGAGTGCGCCCGTCATGGCGTTCTACCACACCAAGCGGCTGGCTGGTCCCACGCTGGGCTACCTGTCGTTGCCTATCTACTGGATTGCCTTCGAGCAGCTGCACCTGCACTGGGACCTCACCTGGCCCTGGCTTACGCTCGGCAACGGCTTCGCGCAGGCTAACTATCTGGTGCAGTGGTACGAGTACACCGGCTTTCTGGGCGGCTCCGTCTGGATGTGGGCCGTGAATATTCTGGTGTTCTTGTCAATTAAGAATTATCAATTAAGGATTAAGAATGAAGTAGTTGAGAAAGAGCGTAGTCACCAATTCTCAATTCTTAGTTCTCAATTCTTAATTCCTATTGCCGCAGGCTTGGCGGCTGCGCTGCCTATTGCCTTGTCCCTGATCATCGGCAGCAACTACCAGGAAAAGGGTGCGCCTGCCGATGTGGTAGTGGTGCAGCCCAACGTCGATCCGTACCTGGAGAAGTTCAGCAGCACGCCCAACTTCATTCCCTACGACGAGCAGCTCAGCCGCCTGATCCGCCTCACCGAGCAGCAGCTCACGCCCCAGACCAAGCTGGTGCTCTGGCCCGAAACGGCCCTGGAAGAACCGTATTTCGAGCAGTCGTTTGATGCCAACCCCAAGGTGCAGCGGGTGCGCAACTTTCTGGCCCAGCACCCGGGCCTGGAGCTGATTACGGGCATCACCAGCATCACGCAGTACCGCACCAAGGAAACAGCCACACCCACCGCCCGCTTCCGCGACGACCTGGGCTACTACGACGTGTCGAACACGGCCGTGCATTTTCCCGGGACCACAGGACAAGTCACGTTTTACCATAAGTCGCGGCTGGTGCCGGGCGTGGAAAAGGTGCCGGTGGCGCTGGCCTCGCTCATCAACAACATCGACCTGGGCGGCTTCGTGGGCTCCTACGGCAGCCAGGACGAGCGCACCGTGTTCCAGACCGCCACCCCGGCTCTGCGCATGGCTCCCAGCATCTGTTACGAGTCGGTGTACGGCGACTTCATGGCCGAATACGTGAAGCGCGGCGCCACGCTCATCGGCATCATCACCAACGACGGCTGGTGGTCTGACTCGCCCGGCCACCAGCAGCACGTGCAGTACGCCACACTGCGTGCCATCGAAACCCGCCGCGACATAGCCCGTTCAGCCAATACGGGCATTTCGGCGTTCATCAACCAGAAAGGCGAGTTCCTGGCGCGCACCAGCTGGTGGACTCAGGACGTCCGCCGCCACACCGTGCACCTCAACACCGAGCAGACGTTCTATGTCCGCCACGGCGAGCTGATCGGGCCCACCTGTCAGGTGCTGGCGGCGCTGCTGCTGGGCTTCACGGTGGTGCAGGGTGTGCGGCGCCGGTAACAACCGGTAATCAAAACCCGACCGTCATCCTGAGTTTACGAAGGACCTTATTACGGCTGCTTTACTGCTAAACAACTCGTTCCTGCCTGATAAGATCCTTCGCAAGCTCAGGATGACAGATGCTTTTCTTGACTTTATCAATCACATGGATTACAACGAAATCAGCTTTCAGCTGGCGGCCGTAACGCGGCACGCCGGGCAGTTTATCCGCCAGGAGGCGGCTACTTTTCACCGCGGCCACATCGAAAGCAAAGGCGTCCACGACCTGGTGTCGTACGTGGACAAGGAAACCGAGAAGCTGCTGGTAGCGGGCCTGCGCGAAGTACTGCCCGAGGCCGGCTTCATCACCGAGGAAGGCACCGAGGGCGCCGACCGCGCCGAGGAGTTCAACTGGATTATCGACCCGCTCGATGGCACCACCAACTTCGTGCACGGCCTGCCCGTGTACTCCGTGAGCGTGGGTTTGATCCGGGGGCAGGAGTTGGTGGCAGGCGTGGTGTACGAGGTAGTGCGCGACGAGTGCTTCCGGGCGGCCAAGGGCGCCGGCGCCTTCTGCAACGAGCTGCCCATCCACGTCAGCGACGTGCCCGACCTCAACAGCTCGCTCATTGCCACCGGCTTCCCCTACACCGACTTCGGGCTGATGGACGACTACCTGCAGGTGCTGGGCGCGTTCATGCGCAAGTCGCACGGCGTGCGGCGGCTGGGCTCGGCGGCCGTGGATCTGGCCTACGTGGCGGCTGGCCGCTTCGAAGGTTTCTTCGAGTTCAACCTCAACTCCTATGACGTAGCCGCCGGCCTGCTGCTCGTCACGGAAGCCGGCGGCCGCACCACCGAGTTTCTGCACGATGGCGACCCGCTGTTCGGTCGCCAGGTGGTAGCCAGCAACGGCCACGTGCACCAGGAAATGCAGGACACCATCCGGGAGTTCTGGAAGTAAAGCCTGACAGAGCGCACATGAAAAGGGGCCGGCTTCACGTAGAGCCGGCCCCTTTTCATGTGCGCTCTGTCAGGCTCACTTCAGGCTGTACTTGCTCTTGAACTTGCGGTTCAGGTAGAGCTGCTTGTTCTCGGAACTGAACGCGCGGCCGTCAATGTAGGCGTGAGTAATGTTGTTGGTGCGCATGTCCAGCAGGTCGCCGCTGCTCACGACCAGAGTGGCGCTTTTGCCGATTTCCAGGCTGCCGTAGTCTTTGTCGATGCCCAGGATGCGGGCAGGGCTGAGCGTTACGGCCGTCAGGGCCTGCTCTTTGGTGAGGCCGAAGCCGGCCGAGGTGCCCGCAATGAAGGCCAGATTGCGGGAGCCCGCCGTTTCCATGCTTCCTTCATAGTCGAGGCAGTAGCGGATGCCGGCCTGCTGCAGAATGTTCGGCAGCTTGTAGGGCAGGTCGTAGTCGTCGCCGGGGCGGCGGGGCAGGGCGTGGGTGCGCGAGAGCACCACGGCAATGTCGTGCTGCTTCAGGAAGTCCAGCATCATCCAGGCGTCGCGGGCGCCTACCACGGCCACTTTCTGCGCGCCCAGCCGCTTGGCGAAGCTCACCGCTTCCACTATTTCCTTGCCGTAGTCGGCGTGAATGAACAGGGTTTTGGAGCCATCAAAAATCCCGCTCAGCGCCGACAGCCTGAGGTTTTCACGCCGGCCGGCCGGCAGGTTCTTGTACGCGGCAGCCTCGGTGAGCATGGCCTCCAAGTCGCGCAGCTGGGTCTGGCGCTCTTTGGTGCGCCGCTCCACCGCTTTTTCGTCCTCGGCGGGGTTGAGCTTGAGCACCATGGCCGGCCAGTTCAGGTGCAGGCCATCGTCGGGGCGCACGGCGGCGTCCTGCCAGTTCCAGGCATCGAGCTGCACAATGCTGCTCTGGCCCGAGAGCATGCCGCCGCGGGGCGTAATCTGTGCCAGCAGCACGCCGTTGGTGCGCACCGTCGGGATAATGTCGGAGTCGGTGTTGTAGGCAATCAGGGACCGGACGTTGGGGTTCATCAAACCCACTTCCTGCTCGTCCACCGTCGCCCGGATGGATTCCACTTCGGTGAGGCCCAGCGTGGTGTTGGGCAGAATCAGCCCGGGGTACACCTCCTGGCCTTTCACGTCAATCACATCGTAGCCGGCGCGCTGCGCGAAGCCGCTTTGGGCGCCCGCGTAGGTGATGCGGCCCTTGTCGAAGGCCACGGCGGCATCGGGCACCACCGTGCCGTTGCCCACGTGCAGGTTGCCGCCCACCAGCAGAATCGGCTTGCTTTGAGCCGGGGCCGGCATGGGCACCTGCGCGGTAGCCGTAAGCGCCGCCAATAGGGGCAAGCAGAACAGTAGTTGTTTCATTGTTGAGTTCATTAGGAGGATAGTTCCCCTGCTTTTTCAAATTCCGCGCATCAAGCGGCGTGGGTGCCCGAAGGGCGGGGTGGTTCAATCGTTAGGCAAGTCTGCCTAGTCTCCGTGCTGAGTTTGGCAAGTACCTGAGCAACGTCAGCAACGAGGTCAACCACCCCAGCGTCGCCTTTGGCGCCGCATCCCCTCCTCATCTGAGGAGGGGAGTTAATCGTTCTGTTCTACTGGTCTAGCTCTTTTTCCTCGCCGTCGGTGTCGCAGTGGAAGTGGCCGGTGGGTTTGGCGGTGGCCGTTTGGGTGGGCGCGCCGCTTTTCTTGGCACTCAGCATTTTCTGCACGATGCGCAGCCGCTCCCGCTCCATTTCCTGGCGCAGCACCTTGTCGGATTCGAGGTCGAACAACTGGCGGCCATCCACGAAGGTGCGCTCGGCGTGGGTGTACACGCTCAGCGGGTGGCCGCTCCACAGCACCACGTCGGCATCTTTACCTTCCCGGATGCTGCCCATCTGCTTGTCCAGGTGCAGCATGCGGGCCGGGTTGATAGTCACCAGCTTCAGGGCTTCCTCTTCCGACAGGCCGCCGTACTTCACGGTTTTAGCGGCTTCCTGGTTGAGGCGGCGGCTCATTTCGGCGTCGTCGGAGTTGATGGCCACGTTCAGGCCGGCGTCGTGCATGATGGCGGCGTTGTAGGGAATGGCGTCGCGCACCTCGTTTTTGTAGCCCCACCAGTCGGCGAAGGTGCTGGCCGCGGCTCCGTGGGCCTTCATCTTGTCTGCCACCTTATAGCCTTCCAGAATGTGCGTGAAGGTATTCACCTTGAAGCCCATCCGGTCGGCCACGCTCAGCAGCATGTTGATTTCGCTCTGCACGTAGCTGTGGCAGGTGATAAAGCGCTTATTGTTGAGGATTTCCACCAGCGCGTCCAGCTCCAGGTCGCGCCGCGGGGCTTCCGCTTTCTTCTGCTTGCCTTTGCCGAGCTTGTTGTAGGCGGCCCACTCCTTTTCGTACTCGCGGGCCCGCGTAAACGCATCCACAAACACCTGCTCCACACCCATGCGCGACTGTGGGAAGCGCAGCACGTTGGCCTCGCCGGCATTCGACTGCTTCACGTTTTCGCCCAGCGCGAACTTGATGAACCCATCGCCACCCGCCACTTTCAGGTCTTCAGGCGCCGCGCCCCAGCGCATCTTAATCAGCTGCGACTGACCGCCGATGGGGTTGGCCGAGCCGTGCAGCAGTTGCGCCGCCGTCACGCCGCCGGCCAGGTCGCGGTACAGGTCCACATCCTCGGGGTCGAGCACGTCGCCGATGCGCACCTCCGCCGTTACGGCCTGGGTACCTTCGTTTACGCCCCCTATAATACCGATGTGGGAGTGCTCATCAATAATGCCCGGCGTGAGGTGCTTGCCGGTGCCATCCACCACGCGGGCGTCTTTGGCGGTCAGGTTATTGCCGATTTTCGAAATTTTGCCGCCTACCAGCAGCACGTCGGTGTTTTCCAGCTTGCCGGCGGCCTCACTGGTCCAGACAGTGGCGTTTTTAATCAGCACCGTTTCCTGGGGCGGCATGGCCGGGCGGCCGTACGCCGCAAACGGGTACAGAATGGCTCCGAGCTGCACCGGCTCCGGCGCCTTCACCGAGTCGCGCCGGGCGGCGCGGCTGGCCATTTCCTGGCGGCGGGCGGTCCATTTCACCAGGACTGCATCGGGCAGCTGGCCGTCGCCCTGAAACACGCGGGTTTCGGGGGTGTAGTAGCCGCTCAGGCGGATGACCTCCGCCTTTTTATCCTTGCCGGCCGGAAACACGATGGTCGCCAGCTCGCCATTTACGCTAATGCTGCCTTTCAGGGTGTCTCCTGGCGCTAGTACCGCTTTCAACTGGGGCGCTTCCGGCTTGCCTTCCACGAGGAGCGCCATATTCGCAGAAAGCTTGAACTCATTGTTCTTCACCTTTTCGGCCGTAACCAGCTGCAGCGTGTACACGCCGCGGTAGTCAGCGGGCAGGTTGCTGAGCTGGTACCGCTCGCCCTGAATCCAGTTGTCGAGCAGCACGTTGTCCTCGGCAAACAGCCGGGTGGAGCACACCAGGAAGTTGGCGGTCAGGCCGGGTTTCAGGCTACCTACTTTGTCCTGGGCCTTGATCAGCTCGGCGGGCGTGGCCGTGAGGGCGCGCAACGCCTGCTCCTCGGTGAGGCCGTACTGAATGGCCTTGCGCAGGTTGGGCAGAAACTTCTTCTTGTCTTTGAGGTCGGCCGCCGACAGTGCGAAAGGCACGCCGGCTTTGGCCAGCAGCGCGGCGTTAGCGGGCGCCATTTCCCAGTGCTTCAACTCTTCCAGCGAAATGCGGGAGGCGTCGTACACGTCGTCCACGTTGTAGGCGTCGGGAAAGTTGAGGCTTACTACGAACGACGCGCCGGTAGCTTTGATGTCGGTCAGGCGCTGGTACTCGTCGCCGCGGCTCTTGATGATGTACTGGGTCTGGAACTCGTCGCCGAGCTTGTCGGCCCGCAGCGCGTTCAGCTTGTCGCTCACCTCAAAAATTTGCGGCAGGCTGCGCTGCTCCTGCCACGCTTTCAGCGACAAATTCTGCTCTTTGCCGGGGTTGCGCTGGTTCCAGGCGGCATCCAGAAACGTCTGGCGCAGCAGCGCAATGCTGCCCATCAGGGAGCCGGGGTAGTTCTGGGTGCTGCTGCCCTTGTCGAAGGAGTAGCCGGCGGCGGCGCGCTCCAGCAGCAGCACCTCGTTTTCGCGGTGGCCGGCGGTGGCCAGCGTCACCAGCGCCGCCGTGCCGCGCGCAATGCCGTCGGGCTGCTGCGTCAGCACCGCCCCAAAGCCCAGGCGGCGGTACACATCGGCCTGCTCGTCGTTCACCTTGAAATCCTGCGCCGCCTGGGTTTCCGGATGAATGGCCTGGTTCCAGTCGTAGGCGCCGGTTTTTTTGGTTTCAAACTGCGGCGGCGGGCGGCGGCCGGTGCGCTCGGGTGGCTTCACTTCGGGCAGGCCGTAGCTGGCCGCCAAGTCCACGAAGCCGGGGTAGATGTACTTGCCCTTCAGGTCCTGCACCACCGCGCCGGCCGGAATCTTCAGGTTCGGCCCCACGGCTTCCACCTTGCCGTCGCGCACGATGAGCGTGGCGTCGGTGAGCCTGGTCTTGTAGTCGGTGAAGATGGTGGCGTGGGTGAAGGCGTAGAGGCCCGGCCGCTGGTCGTAGACGCCATTGCGCGGGTAGGTAGTGGGCTGGGCGTATGCCCCCAAGCCGCTTAGCAGCAGTCCGCCCGCCAGCGTAAATCGAAGAGTAGGAGTTTGCATGCAGATGGTAGGGTGAAAGGCCGCCCAAACAGTGCTAAATGGCCGGCCGGCGTTCAGCTGGAGAAGACCAACTCTTGGCTAAAGTACAGCCAGATGCCAGATCATCAAGTAAAAGCGGAAATCTTACAAGACCCTGGCAAAACAGGCGTGGCCAGCCCACGCCGGACGTTGCCGCCCGCAGGCTGACGACGTCTGCGGCAGCCCGCCTTCCGCCCACACCAAACTTTTACTGCGGCATCGTAGTTTTGCGGGTACTATGTGGATGCAAACTCTCATCATCGGGCTGCTCTTTGCGGCGGCGGCGTTCTACGTGGGCCGGCTGTTCTGGCGGGCCTTCTTCGACAAAACCCAGGCCGGCTGCGCTAAAGGCTGCGGCGGGGCCTGCTCCACCATCGACGTTGACCGGCTGCAGCGCACCATCGAGCTGGCGGCCTCCCGCCCCAACGCCGAGAAGTAGGCCGGATTTCCTTCCCGAAAATAAAGCAACCCGCCCCCGTACCGGCCTCGTATAGCCGGGGCGGGGGCGTTGCAGTTGCCCCTGTTCCTACGGCCTGTTTCCATCCTCGCATACCACACAACCATGCAAGACAAAGAAGAAGAACGCTCCCTCGTGAAGGTAGAGCAGCAGCTCAACAAGGACGGTTTCACGGAAGACTTCCGCGTGCAGGATGGCCGGTTGCACACCATTGGCAACGACCGCAGCAAGGGCTACGCGCCCAATGAAGTAACCATCGTGGACTTCTACCGCTTCGAGGGCGAAAGCAACCCCGACGATATGTCTATTCTCTACGCCATCCAAACCGCTGATGGTGTGAAAGGCACTATCTCCACCGCCTTCGGCACCTACGCCGATGGCGACGTCGACGAGTTCCTGCGCACCGTGGAAGACCTCGGCAAAGACCTCGACAAGAACCACAAGTAAGCAGCCGGCTTCGGCCCTGCCCGCTGAGAAAAAGGCGCCCGGAATCTGTTCCGGGCGCCTTTTTGTGTGTCTGACGGATGGCTAGGCTTTCGGCGTTGCCGGCGGATCAGCTGGCGGCGGGGCCAGCCGGCGCAGCACCGTTTCCGGCACGTCCAGCGTCCGGATCGGGAACGGGATGACGATGCCGGCCGCGTCGAAGGCGCGCTTGATGCGCACGATGGCCTCGCTCTTGGCCGACACGTAATCGAGCTGCCGCTCAAACGGCACCCAAAACCGCACCTGAAACGCAATGGCACTCTCGCCGAACTCGGTGAACATCACGTCGGGCTGGCGCTCGGGGGCCAGGTTGGGCACCTCCCGGATGGCGGCCAGCGCCACGCTGCGTACCTCGTCCAGGTCGGCATCGTACGTGACACCGCAGTCCACGTCTACGCGCCGGAAGCTGTTGATGGTGAAGTTGATGAGGGCGTTTTCGAACACCTTGCGGTTGGGCACCCGCACCAGCTCGCCGGTAGCCTGGCGCAGGTCGGTGGTGCGCAAACTCACGCGCTCTACCAAGCCGGTGTAGTCGTTGGTCTTGATAACGTCGCCGACTGTGAAGGGCCGCTGCAGCACCAGAATGATGCCGCTGATGAAGTTAGCCGCAATGTCCTGAAAAGCAAAGCCCAGCGCTAGCCCGATGATGCCCACGCCCGCCAGCAGCGACGTAACGGTTTTCTGCAGATTGAGCACCTCCAGCACAAAAAACAACCCGATCAGCAGCACTATCACGTAGCTGAGCGTGGCCACCAAATCGCGCAGGGCCGCGCTGTGCGAGATGCGCGGAAAAACGGTCGTGACGCCGCGCTTCACCAGCCGGGCCGCGTAGAGCGTGGCCACCAGCACCAGCGCCGCAATCAGCAGGTTGGGCAGCATCACAATGAACTCCTGCCCCCAGCCAATCAGCTTGCGGGACAGCATCGTAAAGGCTTTGTCGATCTGGGTCAGGCCGAACATGGGCGCGGGTAATGAGGTGAGCAATGCAGCAAGATAGAAACCAGGCCACACTCACGCACGGCCGCTACGCCGTGCTGTTCGAGCGGCTGTAAAGGCGCGGAGACGTGAACTACAAAGTTCGCGCTACTGGCGCGGCCGACAGGGGGTTAGCCCCAGACTTTAGTGCCTTCGGTGCAGTTGCGGCACATGTCTATCTGGTCGCGGCCCTTGAGCAGGGAGGCCCGGAACTGGCGGTATTTGGGGCCGTGCCAGAGCTGGCGGAAAGTTTGGGTCTGGAGGTCGCCGAGGCGGTACTCGGCGTCTTTGTCGAAGCAGCAGGGCACCACCAGGCCGTCCCAGGTTATCACGCAGCTGTGCCACATCTTCCAGCAGTGGTTGAGCAGGCGGTTTTTGATGCTCCAGGTGCCGTCCTGGTTGTTTTCGTAGCGCGAGTAATAATCGATGGTCGGAATCAGCGGAGAGCCGTGCTGGTAGTCGTAGATCTGCGCCGTTTTGAACCACACGTCGTCCACGCCCAGCTCCTGGGCCAGCTGCCGGGCTTCGTCCATCTGGTGCTCGTTGGGGCGCACCACCAGAAACTGAAACACCACCCGCGGCGTCTGGCTTTTCAACTCGCGCCGCCACTTAATCAGGTTGCGGGTGCCTTCCAATACCTTATCCAGCTTGCCACCCACGCGATACTGCTGGTACACCTCCTGGGTGGTGCCGTCCAGCGAAATAATCAGCCGGTCTAGGCCGCTTTCCACCGTGCGGCGGGCGTTGTGGTCGTTGAGGTAGTGGGCGTTGGTGCTGGTAGCCGTATAGATGCCTTTCTGGCTGGCGTACTTCACCAGATCGAGGAAGTTGGGGTGCAGATACGGCTCACCCTGAAAGTAGAAAATCAGGTACCACAGCCGCGAGGCCACCTCGTCGATGGTCTTGCGGAACAGCTCGTCGGGCAGCATGCCGGTGGGCCGGGTGAAGCTGCGCAGGCCGCTGGGGCACTCCGGGCAGCGCAGGTTGCAGCTAGTCGTCGGCTCGAAGCTGAGGGCCACCGGCAGGCCCCAGTGGCGCGCCTTGCCCGTGAGCTTGCTCAGGGCGTAGCCGCCCACCACCTGCGCCGCATTCCAGACGCGGCGCGGTGTGGCTTTCGAAAGAAAAATAACAGAGTCGGTGAGCAGAGAAGCCATAGGGTAGAGGAGAGCTGCAAGCTTCAAGCCGCAAGCCCCAAGCTTTGTTCCCATGGAGCGCAAGCCGGCTCGTACTTCGTGCCGCACGCTGGTGGTTGAAACGGCCGCTGACCACTGGTAGCTTGCGGCTTGCAGCTCTTGGTTCAAGCAAAGGTAAGGCGCTGGCCCGCTGCCGCCCCTGATATCAAAAAAAACGCCTTCTGCCAGAGCAGAAGGCGTTTTGCATGTATAGGAAAAGCAGTGTGCTTACAGAACTGTCATTCCAGCGAAGGAGAAATCTAGGTCAGATAGCTGAACGACCTGATTCAGATTCCTCCTTCGTCGGAATGACAGTGCCAATCTGCTTACTTGGCCGTTTCGTTGGAAAGCAAACTGGTGTAGGTGCTGGCTTTGCCGAACGACTCCTTGATTTCGTCGACGGCGGCGCGGCTGCTCAGGCGCTTGGGCTTGGTGTTGAGGAAGGTGCCATCTTCGGCCAGCAGGAAGTAAGCTGGCACATCGTCGAGGGCGTAGGCGCGCAGAATGGGGCTGCGCATGCCCCCGGCGGCGCGGACCTGTACGCCTGGCAGGCGCTTGCTGGTCACGAGCTGCTTCCAGGCGCCTTCGTTTTCGTCGAGGGCAATGTTGATAAATACGATGTTCTTACCCTCAAACTTTTTGGCTAGGTCAGCCGCATACGGCAGGTCGCGCAAGCTCAGGCCGCTGGTGGTGCGCCAGAAGTTGAGGTACACCAGCTTACCCCGGAAGTCCTGCAGACTCACGGAGTCACCGTTAACGGTCTGAAGCCGGAACTCTGGCGCGGGTGCTCCAATGGCAAACGCTTTGTGCGTGTCGAAGTCCTGCTGCAGCACCGGAGTGTAACGGTTCTGGGTGTCTATGGTGCGAAAATCAGCCAGCATAGCCGCCGACTGTTTGACGTGCCCAAACCGGAACGACTCCTGCAGCACGCGGCCCATGATGATGGGCCGGACCGGGCCACTCAGCTGATTTTTAGCGTAGTCGTAGCAGGTCTGGTAGAAATCGGGGTGGGTGCGGAGCTTGCCGTTGCTGGTGGCCAGGTAATGCACGTAGTTAAGCAGAAACTCCTGGTACATCTCGCTCTGCATAGCCACCGCATTGTTGGTCAGGCTCTTGTCGTTGAGAAACTCGTAGAAGGAGGGCGACATTTTCAGGCGGCCCTCGGTGGCCACTACCTGTTCGCGCAAATCCGGAAAAGTAAGCCGGTCGTTGGCGTAGCTGTAGTCTATTTCGGCCTGTGCATAGCGGCGGAAGGCCTCGCTGAACTTGTTGTCTTCCAGCGCATTCTTCAGAAACTTGTTTTCCTCTTTGCGCCGATAGTCCAGAAACGACAGGAAACCAGGCTCATAGAGCATGATGTTGTCAGGAAGTACCTGAAATCCATCGTTTTCAATAAACTGATCTGCTATGTCCGTGAGGTAGGTGTTGGCATCAGCGCCTTTGCCTTTGTAGCGCACCGAGCCCGACAGGTTGTTGCCGCGGAAGCGCACATCCAGCGCGTCGCCGGGCTCCAGAAACAGGTCGGCTACGTCGTCGCCATACACCAGGTCGGCGCGGGCCGGGCCGTCGAGCTTCAGCGCCATCCGAAACTCCCCTTTGTCGTCGAGGCGGGCGTAGGTGATTTGCTCTTTCGGGTCTAACGGGTTTTCGCGGACGGATACGGCAATGGTATCGTTGGTGCGGCCGCTTACTTTACCGGTGAGCGTGACCGTTCCCTGGGCCTGCGCCCCTGTAGAGAGGGCCGTAAGGCCAGTAGCCAGCAGCCACCCGGCGAGAAAGCGAATAGAGTATGACATCAGAGCAAGTATTGCAGGGAATAGCGCCGGAGTTGGGCCGCAAAAGCTGCTACAGCACTAAATTGAGCAGCAACATCTTTCGCGGTAAAAGCCAATTCCTGTACCGAAGATACGGCTTTTAGGTTGTGATAGTCCAATCCGAATTATGTCTTTTTTTCGTACCGGACAGCCAGCCTGCTTTTTTGCCGGATTTATCCAAACAAACCCTGCAATACTTCATCCAAACGCCCCGCTGGCTGTACCCGGATGCCGTAGCGGGCCAGGTCCAGCCCGCGGGCGTTATACTGGGAGATGTACATTTCGGCGAAGCCCAGCTTCTCGGCTTCACTCAGGCGCTGGTCCAGCCGGCTCACGGCCCGGATTTCGCCGCTCAGCCCCACCTCGGCTGCCAAACACACCTCACCCCGGATGGGTAGGTCGTTGAGCGACGACACCACGGCGGCGCACACGGCCAGGTCCAGGGCGGGGTCGTCGAGGCGCAAACCGCCGGCAATGTTCAGGAACACGTCGTGCTGGCCGAGGCGCAGGCCGCTGCGCTTCTCCAGTACTGCCAGCAGCATCTGTAAGCGCTTGGCATCGAAGCCCGTAGCCGACCGCTGGGGCGTGCCGTAAGTGGCGGGCGTCACGAGGGCCTGCACTTCCACCAGCAGCGGGCGGTTGCCTTCCAGCGTAGCCCCGATAGCCATGCCGCTCAGGCTCTCGGCCCGCTGGCTGAGCAGGATTTCGGAGGGGTTACTCACCTGCCGCAGCCCCGAGCCCTGCATCTCGTAGATGCCCAGCTCAGAGGTGCTGCCGAAGCGGTTTTTGGTGGTGCGCAGGATGCGGTAGCTCAGATGCCGGTCGCCCTCAAACTGCAGCACGGTGTCCACCATGTGCTCCAGGATTTTGGGGCCCGCAATAGAGCCGTCTTTGGTGATGTGGCCGATGAGCAACACCGGTACGCCGGTTTCTTTGGCATACTTGAGCAGCTCCTGGGTGCACTCGCGCACCTGGCTCACCGAGCCCGCCCCCGACTCTACCAGCTGCGAGTGCAGCGTCTGGATGGAATCGACGATGACCACGTTGGGCTGCAGCGCGTCAATCTGCTTGAAGATGTTCTGGGTGTTGGTTTCGGTGAGGATGTAGCAGTTGGGGTGCTGCTCACCGAGGCGTTCGGCGCGCATCTTTATCTGCTGCTCGCTTTCTTCACCTGAGATGTAGAGCACCTTCATCTGCGTCAGGCTCATGGCAATCTGGAGCATGAGCGTGCTTTTGCCGATGCCGGGCTCGCCGCCGATAAGCACCAGGGAGCCCGGCACGAGGCCGCCGCCCAGTACCCGGTTCAGCTCGCCGTCGTTGGTATCAAAGCGCGACTCTTCCTCGAAGTGAATCTCGGAGATGACGCGGGGCTTGGCGGCCTTGGTGGTGCCTACCGTGGTGGAGGCTTTCCAGGAGCCGGCCGCCGAGTTGTCTTCCTTCTGGATGACTTCCTCGACGTAGGTATTCCACTCGCCGCAGCTGGCGCAGCGGCCGAGCCATTTGGCGCTTTGGGCGCCGCAGTTCTGGCAGAAAAATAAGGTCTTGAGCTTGGCCATTCCTAAACAGGTTGGGGAGAATGGGTGTAAGGCAAATTTGCGCCAAAAAGTTTAGCAAGAACGGCATTTGGCGGGAGGTTTCCTCGCTGATTCGTCCTTCCCGGTCCGGCGGCTTTTTCCAGCCGTCGGATCGGTCGCCGCCTGCTGATGTTGTTACAATGCCGTTCGAGTGGCCCTGTCGGCGACCGGTCCGACGGCTGGAAAAAGCCGCCGGACCGGATCCGTTCTATCTCCGCCGCGCACTGTAGAGGTACTGCGTGACGCAGGGCATAACGTGCATTGGTGAAGCGCAATAGGCAGCCGGAAATCTTTGCTACCTTAAGGCTGCCTGCCGGCGCCGTTTATCCCTGTCTTTATAGCGTTATATGCGTAAACTATTCCTCTACGTGGCCCTGCTGCTGCTCTCGCAATGCTCGAAGTGCAAGGACAACGACCCCGCGCCCGAAGCCCAGCTACCACCCGCCACGCAGACCGGGGCCAACACGTTCGGCTGCTTGGTCAACGGGCAGCCGTGGACGCCACAAGGCAATTTTGGCTATCCAAACTACGCTGTATCCTATGACCGAACTGCTTCAGGTGGCGTGCTTTTCATTCAGACGTACCGTATTGATAGCAGAGAGCCTGAGGGAGATACCAATATGACATTGCTCGTGGGCACTTTACCGGGAGTTAATAGCTATTCACTTCGCGACTGGCGGCGTAGCACGGCCACATTTAACGACCAGAAACGGCGTTGCTCTTGGCGAAGCACAGACAGCACTACTACCACTTGCCGTGGCTCGATGACCATCACCCGGTTGGACTTGACGGCCGGCATCATTTCCGGCACCTTTGCCTTCACGCTCTACAAGCCCGGATGCGACTCGGTGCGCGTCACGCAAGGCCGCTTCGATAAGAAGCTGTAATCACTTTCGCCACTTTCCGGCCACCTGCGCCGCTAAACGCCGCGCTGCCCGTATCTTGGCGGAACGTGTGGGCCGCTGGCTGGCTCTGCTGTTGCGTTATGCTGTTTCGTCGTCGTCCTGTTGCTGCTGCCGAGCTGTCCGATGCGGATTTGCTGCGGCGCTACCACGCCCAGGGCGAGGTGGCCGACCTGGGCGTGCTCTACGAGCGACACATGAGCGGCGTGCTGGCCATTGCCCGGCGCTACCTCCGCGACGAAGCCGACGCCCAGGATGCCGTGATGCAGCTGTTCGAGCAGCTGGTGCCCAAGCTGCGCCAGCACACCGTGGAGAACTTCCCGCCCTGGCTGCACGCCACGGCCCGCAACCACTGCCTGATGGTGCTGCGGGCCCGCCAACGCGCTGGCCCCACGCTGGTGCACTTTTCCGACGAGGCCGGTATGGAATCGGTAGCGGCCCGGCATCTGACCGCCGACGACCCCGCCGACGCCGAGCTGCACGAGCAGCACCTGCAGCAGCTGGAGCACACCCTCGCCGAACTGCCCCCCGGTCAGCGCCAGTGCCTGGAGCTGTTTTACCTCGAAATGAAAAGCTACCGCGAAGTAGCGGTCCTCACCGGCTTCGACCTCAACGCCGTAAAAAGCCACCTCCAAAACGGCAAGCGCAACCTGCGCCGCCTCCTGCAAGCCTCTGCCTCCAATGCCTCGCCCTGACCTAACGTCCGCCCCCTCTGCCCCGGCCGGCGCCCACCTGCCGGTGGAGCTGCTGCGCCGGTACGTGGCCGGGCAGCTGCCGCCCGCCGAGGAGCACGCTGTAGAAGCCCACACCCTTGACTGTCCCGTGTGCGCCGACATACTGGAAGGCCTAGAACTGCAGCCCGCCGCCGCCCACGAGGCTAGCCTGGCCACGTTGCGCCAACGCCTGCACGGCCGCGTAGCCGAACTGGCTACCGAAGCCGCACCTGCTGAGCCCGCCGTAATTCCGTTGTGGGCATGGCGGCCCTTGGCGGCCGCGGCCGTGCTGTTGATTTCATTGAGCGTGGTGGGCTGGCTAGCTATCAGTCGTTTCAGCAGTGCGCCCAATATAGCGGCCCGTTCTGCCACAGAGTCTACGATTCGCAAACCCGCCACTGTGCCTACCATAACACCTGCGGAGCCAGCAGCCGTGACTGCGCCGGAGGTAGCAGCTGCAACGCCGGCGGTTCCGGCTTCGCCAATCCGGCGGCCAGCATCATCTGTACCGATGAGGCGGAAGCCAGTGGTACTAGCCGATGCGGACGTGCCCAGCTCAGCGGACCTTCTGCCTGGCGGTGCCAGTGGTACAATGGATGCCGCCATTACGGCTCCTGAAGTGGCCGCGGCAACCCAGTTGAAAGCAACGGCGGATAGCCAATTGGCAGCGGCAGTGGCCTCTGAGCCAGCAGCCGATAAAGCCAGAATGGCCCGTGCGGCTTCTGCTCCGGCTGCGGTAGCCGCCGCTTCTGCCGCTCCGGAAACTACCCGCACTGTGCAGGGCCGCATCACCGATACGGCCGGCGTGCCGCTGCCTGGTGCCACAGTTCTGGTGCCCGGCACCCAGACCGGCACGAGCACCAACGCCGACGGCTCGTTTTCGATGGTTGTGCCAGCCACGGCTTCTCAGCTGGCCGTCAGCTCCATCGGCTACACCACCCAGACCCGCGCCCTGCGCCCCACCGACTCCACCCTGGCCCTCGCCCTGGCGCCCGACAGCCGGCAGCTGAGCGAAGTGGTAGTGGTGCGCCGGGAGGCCCCGCCGATGCTGCCCAGCATTGCCGCCACGCCGGCCGGTGGTTACCCCGCCCTGCGCAAGTACCTGCGCGACAGCCTCGACTACCCGCAGAAAGCCCTGGATGAGCGCCTTGAAGGCACTGTGCGGCTGCAATTTGTGGTGGGAGTAGATGGCAAGCTGAGCGACTTCAAAGTTGTGCGCAAGGTCTCGCCGGAGTGCGATGAGGAAGCCATCAGGCTGCTCCAGGAAGGCCCGGCCTGGTTTCCGGCCGTGCAAAGCAACCGCCGCATAGCCCGCAAAGTCGTGGTTGATGTGCCGTTTAAAATTGTGCAGCGGTAAACCAGCTGAAAAATATAAACGTCATTCCGAGCGAAGGCGCAGCCGTAGCCGAGGAATCTCACTAGTGTAGTAGAATCAGTTACTACCCTGGCGAGATTCCTCGGCTTCGGCTGCGCCTTCGCTCAGAATGACGTTCTACTATCGTAACTACCCGCTGTAGCCGCCGCCGCTTTCGGGCTCGGTAGCGCTGCCGCCGGCTTTGTCGGGGGTAGGCAACTCGGGCTCGGTTTTCAGCTCCACTTGGCTGTAGTCGGGAGCACCGTTGCCGGCTACGGCCACGGGCGTTTCAGCGGTGGCCGAAGCGCCGGATATCCGGGTGCTGGTGGATTCCTGGTTCTCGTGGTGGGGCGGCGTTACGGCGGCGTCTTGGTGGGCGGTAGGCGTGGCGGGCGAAGTAGACAGCGCGTCGGACTCGTCTTCGAAAGTCTTTTTCATGGGATATAAATGCTGGTGATGAGCCCAGGTATACGGCGCGCATAGGTGCCGGGGCTATGCTTCGAGGGCGCATAATTCGGGGATTGATACCCGCAATCCAGCTACACCTGCCCACCGGAAAAAGCGCCTCTTCAAATAGGGCAATAGTAGCCGTTTTAGTAGTTTACACCCGATTTTTATCTTTTTGCCGACTATTATGTCATTTCTATCATGCCGGGCGCCGCAGGCCCTGGCGCTGTTGGCCTCGCTGGCCAGCTTCTCCGCTCAGGCCGGATCCGGTTTACACTTCGTGGAAAACAAGCAGCAGTGGGCCGCGCCGGTGCGGTTTCGGGCCGAGGTGCCGGGCGGCAGCGTCTTTCTGACCGGCGGCGGCCTGGTGTATGACTGGCGCAATGCCGCCGACCTGCACCAAGCCCACGAGGCTGCCGAGAAGGCTAGCCGCACGCGTAAGCCTGCCCCGTTAACTCCCATCAGAGGGCACGCCGTGTTCGTTGATTTTGTGGGCGCAGCTTTGGCCGCAACGCCGGAGGGGCGGCAGCAGGAAAAGGCGTACCACAACTACTTTATCGGCAACGACCCCACGCACTGGGCCAGCAACGTGGCCTTGTTTGAGGAGGTGCGCTACGCCAGCCTCTACCCGGGCACCGACCTGCGCGTGTACGGCACCGAGACAGGGAGTTTGAAGTACGATTTTGAGGTGCAGCCCGGTGGCCACCCCGAAGCCATTGCCCTGCGCTACCGCGGCACCGATGGCCTGCAGGTGCAGCCCGACGGCACGCTGCTGGTGCATACCTCCGTAACCGACGTAGCGGAGCAGCGCCCTTATGCTTATCAGCTCGTGCTGGGGCAGCGCCGTGAGGTGCCTTGCCGCTACCGCCTGAGCGGCAATGTGCTGCACTACGAGTTTCCGCAGGGCTACGACTCAGCTACAGCCCTGGTGATTGACCCGGCGGTGGTGGCCTGTACCTACTCGGGCGGCACCGGCGAAACCTGGGGCGCGGTCAGCGGCTACGATGCGGCCGGCAACATTTATTCCGGAGGCTTCGCGCAGTCTTCGGGCTTCCCTGTCACGCCGGGCGCGTACCAGAATGTCTTGCGGAGCGGCCCGGATGTGGCTATCAGCAAGTTCAGCCCTACTGGCTCGCAGTTGCTGTATGCTACCTACCTGGGCGGCACCGCAGCAGATGAAGTGCGGGCCCTGCGTACCTCGGCGGCAGGAGAGCTGTACGTACTCACCCAGACCACATCCAGTAACTTCCCGGTGACAGCCGGCTGCTACGACCCCTCGGCCAACGGCAATGCCGATTTGGCCATCACGCGTTTGAATGCTGCCGGCACGGCGCTGCTGGGCTCTACGTACCTGGGTGGGCAATCCTCCGACAACGGCACCGAGCTGGCGCTGAGCAGCACGGGAGTGGTTGTAACAGGCAGCACTATTTCCGACAACTTCCCGACCACCACCGGTGCCTACGACCGGACGCTGAGCGGCCAGGATGTGCTGGTTGCCAGCCTCAACCAGTCGCTGACGGTGCTGCAGTGGAGCACGTTTCTGGGCGGCAGCTTTGGCAACGCCGAAATTGCTAGCAGCCTGCAGGTGGAAAGCAACGGCAACGTCCTGCTGGCGGGCGCCACCAATGCTCCTGACTTTCCGGTGACGCCCGGGGCCCTGCGCACCAGCTACGCCGCCCCCGGCGACGGATTTGTGGCGCGCCTGCAAGCGGATGGTCGCGCCCTGCTGGCCTCCACGTTCGTGGGTTCCCTGAATGGTATCGACCAGGTGCATAAACTGGAGCTGGACGCGGATGGCAACGTGGTAGTGTGCGGCACCGCCTCCGGCACCCTGGCAGCTACGCCCGGCGCGCTGTCGGTGGCCGGGAGCGTGTTTATCGCCAAACTCAACAAGGCCCTGACCAGTCAGTTCTTTCTGGCCAAGCCGGTTAATTTCACTTTCTCCCAGGCTACGGCGCTAGGAGTAGATGCCTGCGGCAATATCCATCTGGCGGGCTTCGATGGGGGCGGGCAGCCCCTGGTGACCCCCCTGGTCGGCACCGGCTCAACGGGGGCTGTATACCTGACCACTATCAGCGCGGCCGGTAGTGCCCGGCTGTTTGGCTCATACTTCGGCCCGTCGGTGCAGCACGCACATACCCCTACACACCGCTTTGATGCGCAGGGGCGGCTCTACCAAAGCGTCTGCACCACTTCGTCTTTTCCTACTACGCCCACGGCCTTTGCTACTGGCCGCCGCAGCTCCGGGTTCGACATGCTGACGTTCAAGATAGACCAGTCCAGTGCCACGAGCGTGCCAGTGCAGGCTACCGTAGCCGCCGTCGATTCTGCTTGCGCCCCGGCCCGCGTTACGTTTGCCAACACCTCGGTGGGCAGTAGCAGCTTCCTGTGGAACTTCGCCGACGGCACGGCGGCCAGCACCGACAAAAACCCGGTGCACTTGTTCCAGAACCCCGGCACATACCGGGTGCAGCTAATAGCGCTGGGCGCGGGCGGAAGCTGCTCGCGCAACGACACCACCTATGTAACAGTGCGGGTAAAGTCCCGCCCCACGGTAACGCTGCCCCGCAACCAGGCGCTGTGCCCCGGGGGCTCGCTCACGCTTACGGCCACGGCCAGCGCCGGCACCACCTACCGCTGGAACACCGGCGCCACCACCACCAACATTCGTGTCACGCAGCCCGGCAAGTACGTCGTGACGGTCAGCAACGGCAGCTGCACCACCCGCGACAGCACTGTGGTGCAGCAGGCTGCTTCCGCCAAGTTGCCGGCCGATACAACGGGTTGTGCAGAGGGCGTTAGGCTGCGGGTGCAGGCCGCGCCCGGCAGCACATACCTCTGGTCGACGCAGGCCACCACGCCCGACATTGTGGCCACCACCTCAGGCCGCTACACGGTGCGCGTTACGCAGGGAGCCTGCACCGAGGAAAAGACGGTGGTCGTGAACCTGCAGCGCCCGATCCTGCCGCCCAACGTCATTACGCCCAACGGCGACGGCAACAATGACTTCTTCAAGCCTGGCCAGGATGTGCTGGAGCCCGGCACCCGCCTGCGCCTCTACAACCGCTGGGGCCGCCAGGTATACGCCACCAACGACTACCGCAACGACTGGAATGCCGCTGAGCAGCCTGCCGGTATCTACTACTACACCCTGGAAAACGAGCGGTTCTGCACGCCTTCCAGCAAAGGCTGGGTGGAAGTGGTGAAGTAATGTGGCGCGCCGCTTCTTCGGCGGCCCTTCCGTACTTTTGCCGGCATCCTTACCTGTCACTTCCTCCTCTTCTCACTCCCAATAGAAGCATGACGCAGTTCCGCACCGAGAAAGACACCATGGGCACCGTGCAGGTGCCGGCCGACGCCTACTACGGCGCCCAGACCCAGCGCAGCATCGACAACTTCCAGATTGCCCAGGACATCAACCGGATGCCCAAGGAGATCATACGCGCCTTCGCCTACCTCAAGAAAGCCGCTGCCCTCACCAACCGCGACGCCGGCATCCTCGATGCCGATAAGGCCGAGCTGATTGGCAAAGTGTGCGACGAAATTCTGGACGGCAAGCTCGACAAGGAGTTTCCGTTGGTGGTGTGGCAGACTGGCTCGGGCACCCAGAGCAACATGAACGTGAACGAGGTGGTGGCTTACCGCGGCCACGTGCTGCAGGGCGGCAGCCTCTCGGATGAGAAGAAGGTGCTGGCCCCCAACGACGACGTGAACAAGAGCCAGAGCTCCAACGACACGTTCCCGACGGCCATGCACATTGCGGCCTACAAAATCCTGGTCGAAACTACCATTCCCGGCATCGAGAAGCTGCGCGACACGCTGAAAAGCAAGTCGGAGCAGTTTATGCACATCGTCAAAATCGGCCGCACCCACCTCATGGATGCCACCCCGCTGACCGTGGGCCAGGAGTTCAGTGGCTACGTGTCGCAGCTCGACCACGGCCTGCGTGCCATCAAGAACACGCTGGCCCACTTGAGCGAGCTGGCTTTGGGCGGCACCGCCGTGGGCACCGGCATCAACACGCCCGCCGGCTACTCCGAAAACGTGGCCAAGCACATTGCCGACCTTACTGGCCTGCCCTTCATCACGGCGGAAAACAAGTTTGAGGCCCTGGCTGCCCACGACGCCATTGTGGAAGCCCACGGCGCCTTGAAAACGGTGGCGGCTTCGTTGATGAAAATCGGCAACGACATCCGTCTGCTGGCTTCGGGCCCGCGCGCCGGCATCGGCGAGCTGCACATTCCGGATAACGAACCCGGCTCCAGCATCATGCCCGGCAAGGTGAACCCCACCCAGTGCGAGGCCATGACGATGGTAGCGGCCCAGGTGATGGGCAACGATGTGGCCATCAACATCGGCGGCATGAGCGGCCACTTCGAGCTGAACGTGTTCAAGCCCGTGATGATCTACAACTTCCTGCATTCGGCCCGCCTCATCGGCGACGTGTGCGTGAGCTTCAACGACAAGTGCGCCGTGGGCATCGAGCCCCTGGAAGCCAACATCAAGAAGCACGTAGATAGCAGCTTGATGCTGGTAACGGCCCTCAACCCGCACATCGGCTACTACAAAGCCGCCGAAATTGCCCAGACGGCCCACAAAAACGGCTCGACCCTGAAGGAAACCGCCCTGCAGCTCGGCTACCTCACCGAGGAGCAGTTCAACGAGTGGCTGAAGCCCGAGGACATGGTGGGCGAAATCAAGAAGTAGCACTTAGTGCCGGGCGCCCTTGGTGGCCGGCGCAACTCGTTCGGCAACGCCGCTGCTCTGTCTGGGGCGGCGGCGTTTCTGTTTTTCCGGCCATCTTTAGCTGGTCTTTCACTTCGTGCCCTTTCGTGCCTCATGGATTTCACGCAAGACATTCTCCTCGAAAACCACCGCGCCCTGCTGCGCCCGTTGGCTGTCACCGATTTTGAGGGGCTCCGGCTGGCTGCCGCTACGCCCGCGCTGTGGGACTACACGCTCACCCGTGCCGACGACCCCATCAGCCTGGCCAGCTACCTCACCGAGGCCGTGCGTGGCCGGGAGCAGCAGCGCCGCTACCCGTTTCTTATCCTGGACAAGCTAACCGGGCAAGCCGCCGGCAGCACCAGCTACTACAACATCGACCTGGCCGACGCCAAGCTCTCCATCGGCTACACCTGGATTGGGCAGGACTTCCAGCGCACGGGCCTCAACCGGGCCTGCAAACATCTGCTGCTGCACCACGCCTTCGAGGTGCTGGGCTGCGAGCGGGTGGAGCTGGAAACCGATGCCCGCAACCACAAGTCGCAGGAGGCTATGCGCCGCATGGGGGCCACCCAGGAAGGCACGTTGCGCAGCCACCGCTACACGCAGGGCGGCATCCGGCGCGATACGGTCGTGTTCAGCATCATCCGGCCGGAATGGGAAACGTTGCGCCGCACAGTATTCAGCGCTTTCGAGGCTACAACCCGTGGCTAGCCCGGAGTCCCAGCCCCAGCGGTTTCCGGCCATGCTGCGGCGCCGGGCTGCCAGCTTCGGCTATGCCTTCCGCGGCATAGCAGCGGCCTTGCGCAGTGAGGTGCATCTGCAGTTTCATGCCGTGGCTACGGGAGCAGTGCTGGCCCTGGGCTGGTATATGGGGCTGGCACGCTGGGAATGGGCGCTGGTGGCCTTGGCCGTGGGGCTGGTCTGGAGCCTAGAGCTGCTGAACACAGCAGTGGAGGCGGTGGTGAATCTGGTGTCGCCGGAGTATCATCCGCTGGCCGGGCGCGCTAAAGATGTGGCGGCTGGTGCCGTGCTGGCCGGTGCCATAGCAGCCGTGGCCGTAGGCGGACTGGTATTTGGTCCCCGGTTGTGGGCGTTGCTGGGGGGCTAGCAAGCAGAACCCTGCGTCAGGAGCCGGCGTAAGTTCCAGCAGTGGGCCGGCGTTTGGGTAGGCCTGCGTACTTTTGAGCCCTCTTTTCCTGCTGCCATGCGCTCCTTTCTACTATTGCCGGCCACTGCGCTGGGTGTATTGCTCTGCGGCTTCGGCTGCCAGAAAAGCGTGAGTGTCACGACGCCTACCGACACGCCGGCCAGCGGCACCACAGGCATCACCTCTGCGCCCAGCCCTACGGCCAAGAATACCACTACGCCGGTGCCGGACACGCCCATTGCGCAGTTCGACACCACCGCCCGGCCCGGTTGGCTAAAAGCACGTATTGAAGCGCATTTAGCGGAAAACAAGCAGAACCCACCTATTCAGGTATTTCGCTACCGCTACAAAGGCGCCGTGGTATACTATGAAACCAGCCCCTGCTGCGACCAGTACACCAACCTCTACGACCAGAAAGGCAAGCTCATCTGCCACCCCGACGGCGGCCTCACAGGTCGCGGCGACGGTAACTGCACCGATTTCAACAAAAATAAAACCGAAGAGAAGCTGGTTTGGCAGGACCCCAGATAGGGGCTAGTAGTTGTTGGTAGCAAAGCAAAGGAGCCCGTTTTGGTCCCCAATCCTGCTGCCGGCAGCCCTGGCGCTTCTTCCATCAGCACCGCATCCGTATGATTAATACCATTGACAAACTGGGGGCCTACAACGTGTGGGCCAACGAAACCCTGCTCCGCCACCTCGATGGCCTCGTCGCCAACGGCGCCACCATTCCGGCCAACGTATTGCGGTTGTTCAGCCACGTGCTCAACGCGCAGTCAATCTGGATTGGGCGCCTCACGGGCACGCCTAGCCCCGTAAAAGTGTGGCAGGAGCACGACCTGGCCGGTTTGCACCACTGGCACGAGCAATCCACGGCCCGCTTCTATGGCTTGGCCACGGCCGCCGACGAAACTGAGCTGCACCGCCTCATCAGCTACACCAACTCAGCCGGCGAGAGTTTTACCAGCCAGGTTTCCGACATCTTCACGCACCTGCCCATCCACGGCAACTACCACCGCGGCCAGGTGGCCATCAAGATGCGTGAGCAGGGCCTGGAGCCTATCAACACCGACTACATCACCTACTGCCGCGAACTGTCGGCGCAGGCGCAGGCCGCCGACGTTCCGAGCCTATAAGCAAAAGTCTTGTTGGCCGGTTATCATGGAAGCCTTTTCAGAATTCTCTGGAAAGGCTTCTGCTTTTATAAGCCTACCGGCCGCCACCGCGGCGCTATCTGCGTACGCATACCTGCTACCATTTGCTTTCTGCATGACCACTGAACCCACCACCCAGCCTGTTCTCTCGCCCGAGCGCCTTACTACGGCTCACACCTACGCCCACTACCGCCAGCTTATCGATGCGCTGCAGGCCGAAGGCAAAACCACTGGCCCCGAGCAAAGCCCCGAGCTGACCGAATACACGCGCCTCAACGTGCAGCGCATGCAGCGCCTCGACAAAACCACGCACGTACTGCCCGAGCTACAGGCCGCCGTGCAGGCGCTGCCGCAGCGCTACGAGTGGCTGATTATTACGGAAGGCTGGTGCGGCGACGCGGCCCAGATTGTGCCTGTGCTGGAAGCAGTAGCGCAGGCGTCCAATGGCAACATCCGCACGCATTATCTGCTACGCGACGAAAATCCGGACCTCATGGACCGCTACCTGACGAATGGCGCCCGCTCTATCCCGCAACTGGTAGTGTTGCGCGCCGATACCCTTACTGAGGCTACCCACTGGGGCCCGCGCCCCGCACCTGCCCAGACGCTACTACTGGACCTGAAAGCCCAAGGCGCCACCCACGAAGAGTACGCCGAGAAAATCCACGGCTGGTACGCCAAAGACAAAACCCAAAGCATTCAGCACGAGTTGCTGGCGCTGGTGAAAGGCTTGGCGTAAGAGTGCCAACCGGAAAACGCCGCCTTACTATCCAATGCTTCAGCTGCACAGCCAGAGTATTAGGTAGTAAGGCGGCGTTTGCGTGCTCCGGGAAGAGCAGCAGCGCGACAGGTTACGTGCCCGGGGAAACAGAAACGGTGTTGAGGATGCCTTTCAGTACGGGTTTTAATCCAAAGCTTTCATTGCCACGGCGCACAATGTCGCGGTCAGTAGAGAACGGTACCCGAACCTGATGAGTGGTGTTAGCCACATTAACTGCCTGGTCCAGTTGAACTTTCAGGCCGGAGGTGGTGCCGCTGGGCGTATCCAGCGCGTGGATAGAACCATCCGACAGCTGAATGCTGCTATTGGCCCCCAGTATCAGCCGTAGGCCTTTTATATCTCTGGCGGGCAGTTGGGCGGTCCGGAATAGCGCTGCACCCGGGTTGGCCTGCAACAGATTATAACGGCCGGCCGGCACATCAGTTAGTGCCACTGAACGCCCATTGTCCGTTAGGGCCACTGCTTGTTGCAGATCAATGTAAACAGCTGTTATGAGTAGCTGAGGCTGCTGCCTGGCTGCCACTTGCGCTGCCTGCGCGCTTAAAGCAGGTTGTGGGTCTTCCATCTGAGACTGGCAGCCCAGAAGTGGCCCAACGGCTAGCACAACTGCATAGCTGCATACGGCAGAGAAGAATTTGTTCATAAGGAAAGGAAGTGAAGGATGAGCAGGCTGGAATACATAAAGTGCTATTGACGAATGTATTCGTCCGGCAAAATAGATAAAAATTTGTCTGCTTGTTGACCTGCCTGGCAAAACATTGGCATCTTGTATCTTATAATGACAATAGAGCGGCCAAGCGGTAAAATTATACTGGGGAAATAGAAGTATGCGCTGGAGAAATAGTAAGATTTACTTGATTTATGCCGCTAAGAACAACGCTGCAGATTAAGAGTCCAAGCACGTTAAAATAATACTTGCCAGCTACCGGCTAAACGGCAAAAGCCCCGCGCGCCACAGGTAGCACACGGGGCTTTTGCATAGTAGAAATAAGCAGCTTAGTTCAGCGGAATCGAGCCCAGCTCTTTCACCTGATCATTTACAATGGTGATGCCGTTCACAGTCACAGTGCGGTAAGCGGCCTGGCTAGTCGGTGCAGTCGTGGTCGGGAACAACTCAACGCGGTAGGTACCGGAAGGCAGGCCGCTAAACTGGAACGCGCCCGACGTAGCGTCGGCAGCGGTGCTGAACGTGTCGGCGGGCGTGATGCTCTGGCGGATGGCTAGCACCTGCGGCCGGGCAG
The DNA here is from genome assembly GCF_014333525.1 of Hymenobacter puniceus. Classification (GTDB taxonomy): domain Bacteria; phylum Bacteroidota; class Bacteroidia; order Cytophagales; family Hymenobacteraceae; genus Hymenobacter. Next base: position 116,402 of record NZ_JACSCX010000007.1, on the reverse strand, counting down.
CGGCCGGCGTAGCGGTGCCGCGCAGGCTGGCGCGCAGCTCCTGGGCCAGCACCCGAATCACGGGCTTCAGCAGGTAACGCTCCTTCTTGTCGTTGCCGGGGCGCCAGTTGCCGCGCTCCACAATAGAGCGGGCCACATCAAAGTCAAGCAGCAGCTGGAAGGTTTCCCGCTCGCGCAGCGTGGCTTTGTCCAGCTTAAGCTTTACACCCGAGGTCTGGCCGCTGGGCGTTTTGAGGTCGTAGCGCTGGCCGTCGCGGCCCACCACGTAAGAGTTAGGGCCCAGTATCAGCCGGATTTCCTTCAGGTCGCCGGGCTGGAAGTCTGTGCTAACCAGCAAAGCCGAGCGGCCATTCACGTAATCCAGCACATTGATGGCCTGCGCCTGAAAAGGTAGCAGCTGCCAGCCGTCCGGGTTATTTTCTTCTTTCAGGTGTACTTCAATCTTTATTACATCCAAAACGACCTGCTGAAAATCACCGGGCGCATCCATGAGGCGAACTTCCAGCTTGGTTTCATCCGACGAGGAATCGTCGGTGCTGCAGGCCCCCAGCGTAAGGGCTCCTAAAAAGGCAAAAGGAAGCAAGCGGTTGATTTTCATGGCAATAAAAGTGGAGTTGGTGATGGTGTGAACTGGGAGTGCGGCACTATACGGCAGTTGTCCTGTGGTGTTGCCTGGCAACAAGCGGGCCAGGGTGCGCTTCAACGCTGCTAAGTAAAATCATATTGTCTTCTTTTCTTAAGCCTACGAAAAGAAATTCATGGTCAGCTTTCGGGTTGGGGTGTCGGTGCTATAGTTTTGTGCGCCCCCGACACCTCTCGGTATCTGGGCGGCCAATTCTTACAGGCTTGCTATGCGTCTATTGTTACTCCCTTTCCTGCTGGCTGCCGCTCCTGGCATAGCCACCGCCCAGGCCACTCCAACTACCACACCGCCCACCGAGTACCGCACTTGGGTTGGGATACAGGCTGGCTACAGCCGCCACGAGCTTTCCGGCTCGGAAGTGGATTTCAAAATGCGGATCTACAATGCCGGCTACGGCCCGCTACAGGGCACCAACCATCCACTGGAATGGTTTACGGTGGGGGCCGTGGTGCGCCGCCAGCTGCACTCGGTCCTGTTTCTGCAGGGCGAACTGAACTACGTGCGCAAAGGCGGCCAGATGACGGATACCGGCTTCTACGACCAGGATCCTATTGTCATCAACTACCTGCAGCTGCCGGTGTTGTTGCGGCTGGCTGTACCCGTGGCCGGGCCGGTAGGCGTGCATCTGGAAGGCGGCGCGGCCCTGAATCTGGCTCTCAACGAGCGGGAAATCAACCAGCGCTATTATGCGCCGGCCAACGTCTACACTCACAACGGGGCCATTCTGTCGCCAGCCGTGGGCGGCGGCCTCGACTGGCGGCAGGGGCGCCACGCATACTCTCTCAATTTCCGCTATTCTCCTGATACCCATGACTTTTTCCAGCGCGAATTTATGGGCACGGCCTATACCCTGCGCCACAGCGGCTACACGGCTACATTGGGTGTGCTGTTTGGCCAGCCATAGCTTCGCAAGTGCCAAGCCATAAAAGCAGCCGGCCATTTCTCCTGGGAGAAATGGCCGGCTGGGGTCTTAAAGGGAAAGGCAGAAGTTAGTTGCCGGCTTTCGCAGAGTCCGGCTTGGTTGGCTCCGGGTCCGCGGGTTTGGGGTCAGCGGGAGCGGGCGTAGGGTCCGGAGTAGGAGTAGGGGTGGCGGGCTTGGTGGGTTGAGCTTTTGGCTTGCCAAACAAGGAGTTAAGGCCTTTTGTGGCTTGCTCTTTCAGCTTGGCCTGAGCTTCGAGGCGGCGCTTTTCAATTTCCAGCTGGGCCTTGTTCTGGAGTTCCAGCTGCTTGCGCTGCAGTTCGCGCTGCAGGCTGTCCTGCGCTACTTTGGCTTTGGCCTGCAGCTGCAGCTTGGCGTCATCCACCTTGGCCTGCACAATGTTGGTCACCAGGTCCTTGGCCTGCGCCTTCACGCTGCCGGTGGTCAGCTTCACGATAGGGTTGCTGGTGGTGCCCCCAATGGAAAGGCCCAAGGTCACGCGCTCCGTGCCTTTGATGTCCGACACGCCGGTGAGACGCGTGAGTTGGCTGCTGAGCTGGCTGCCGAGCTTGCCGGTGGGCACATTCAGGGCCGTCACGTATTCCAGGCCGCCGCTGCTGATGTTGTTGGAGCCGCCCACCGTCATCTTCACCTGGCCCACGGTCAGGTCGAAGGGCTTCACAATGAAGTTGCCGTTGATGATTTCGGCGGCCACATCCTTGTTGTTCACCGCAAAGCTCTTCAGCTCCTGAAACTGCGTGAGGCTGCTGATTTTTTCCATCACCGGTGAGCCACTCACGGCGGCCCGCACCACCTCAAACAGGCCTTTGCCGGTGAGCGTGCTGTAGTTGGGCATCATGTCGGGGCCCATTTCGCCGCTCACGCTGAAGTTGGTGGAGAAGATGCCTTCCAGGTTGTTGGCCAGCGGCACCAACGTTTTGATGGAGTTGAAAGCCGAAAAGGCATTCTGGAAATTCAGGTTCTTGATGTTCAGCCCAAAGTTGAACTTGGGGTGTGCTAGGTTCTTGCTACTATACGAGCCAGTGGTGGCAAATGCGCCACCCAGCGTGTTAAACGTCAGGCCGTTGAGCGTGGCCGTCTGGTCGCGCACGCCCACGGTGCCTTTCACGTTGTCGAGCTTGAGGTTGTCGTAAATCACCTGGCCCACGGTGGTGTTCAAGGTCAGATCAAACTCCTTCGGAATCTGCAGCACGCCGTCGGCCTTGGTAGCGGTGGTGGGGGCTTTCGTGGCAGCCGTGGCACCCTTGCTCGGCGCTGCCGTCACCTCGTCCACCATCCACTCGTTCACGTTGAAGCGGCTGGAATTCACCGTCAGGTTGCCGCGCAGCATCTGGCCGGGCACAAACAGGTAACCCATGTAGTTGCTGATGGTGCCCGAGGCCGCCACATCCGACGAGCCCACGAAGCCAGCCATGTCGCGCAAAACTATCTGGTCGTTGTTGAAGGTAGCCGTGGCGCGGGTCACGCGCATGCCCTGCGGCAGGTCGGCACTCTTGTAGGTGATGTTCTGCGCCTGCACCGTGCCCGACGCCACCACCGACTGGTAGCGTCCGGCCTCAATGTCGGCCATATTGCCCTTGGCGGCCACGTTGCCGTTGAGGCGGCCTGTCACGGTCATGCCGTCCAGCGGGAATATTTTCGTGATTTTGGTGAGGTCCACGGTGCCTTTCACGTCTGCATCGAAGCGCAGCTTATCTACGCCCTGGGTGCTCACGCGGCCGGCCAGCGGCTCGCCGTCCAGCAGCATCCGGAAGTTGCTGATGTCCACGCGCGTATCGTTGAGCTGGCCTGTAGGGTTCGTGACAACACCCGTAACGGCTAGATTCTCAATCGGGGCCGGAAACTGCTTGCTCTTCACGTAGCCATTGGTGAGGTTCATCTTGGCCTGCACCACCGGCATCTGCGTCTTGGAATACGTGCCCTTAGCGGTGCCATCCACGAACAGCTTGCCGCGCAGCAGCAAATCCTGCACCGGGTACACCTTCATCATTTCGGCCAGGTCTACGTTGGCTTTCACGCGGCCGTCCACCTTCATCGGCTCCAGCCCGTCGATGGCCACATTACCATCAATCGGGTTCTGGCCCAGGTCGAGGTGGAATTGCTTCACGTTGACTTTCATGTTGTTGGTGAAGCCCGACGGGTTGTCCACCACCATATCCACGTTGATGTTCTTGGCCGCCTGGGGCAGCTGCGGGTAGTGGAACATGCCGTTTTTCACCTGCAGGTTCACGCCGTAGCCGGGCATGCGCACCTCGTTCTGCACACCCTTGAAATAGCCATCAAACGCCACCTGCCCGCTGGCTTCCACATCCTTGAACTGTGCCGTGTACACGCCCGGCACCAAGCTCAAGATGTTCTTGAAGTCGGTTTCCAACGCTTTGAAGGTCAGGTCGTAGGTGATGTCCGTATCATTCGGCAGCCCGATGGTGCCGGCAAACTGCGCCGGGAAGTCGTTGAGCTGCACTTTGTTGTCTTTAAAGGTGAACAGCATCTTTTCCAGGTCCATGGCCAGGGTCACGTCGCCGGTCAGCTTCTTGCGCGTCACGTATTCGGTGCCGTCGTGGGTCATTGAAAACTCCCGCGCTTCGGTCTGGCTGACCAAATCGAAGATGTTCTGCTCGAAGTCGCCGGAGCCGGTGTGGTTAAGGCCGCGCAGCTCCATATTGAAGAGAATCGTGCGGTCCTCGTAGCGCAAATGCCCGTCGGTTACTTCCCACTTGCTGATGGCTAAGCTGAGCGCCGTCGTGTCCTGGCCCTTGGCCGCGGCAGCCGAGTCAGAGAGCATCACGTCCCAGTTGGCGCGGCCGCTTTTCAGGGTTTTCACGCTGATGTTGGGTCGGTCGAGCACGATACTCTTGATTTTGATTTGCTCACCGCGGATGACGCTCATCAGATCCAACCCCACCCGCAACGAGGGCAGGTAGGCTAGCGTGTCGCGCGCAAAAGAGTCCTGCCCAATCACGCGCAGCTCATCAATGCCCAGCGCCAGATCCGGAAAGGTGCTGAACAAGCTCAGACTGACGTTTTCGGGCTGATATTGCACCTCGGCATCCACGCGCTGAGCCAGCTGCTTGTCGAGGGCCTGCTTGATTTTATCTTTGAACAGCAGCGGCGTCAGGGCCACGCCAGCTACCAGCACCACCACGAAAATCAATAGGCCAATCCAGAATTTACGCATAAGTAGAGAGGAGTTAGGGCTTAAGGAACCGGGCTTAGAGCATGGGGCTTGGGAAGTAGCAACGGTCTATTTCCCAATTTCTATGCCCTAATCCCTAAAGCGTAGCAAAAGTAGCAGCCTTGGCCCGGCAACGGCCGCGGGCTGGTCGCCAAAATGCTCGGGTTGGTCGATTAATACCCGCCGGATACTGCTAATGAGGCAGGAAAGTGGCAATTTAGTTTCCGCAAAGCCACATTGTTGTGTACGATACCACGCCAGGCCGGCGTTTAACCTCTTGATGACAGGGCTATTCCGACGCATAATCCGCCGCCGTCCCGGCCGCTTCCACCGGCCGCTGGCGCTGGCAGTAGTGGGCGCCGTAGGGGCGCTACCTGCCACTGCGCAGGACCTGTACTTTGCCCAGCCCTACGCCAACCGCCTGCATCAGAACCCCGCTTTCGCCGGCCTCCTCGACGATGCCAGCGTCACGCTCAGCTACCGCAACCAGTTTCCCACGCTGGCCGGCACCTTCACTACCAGTCAGCTCGCCGCCGACTACCGCCTCAAGGATCAGCATAATTCCATCGGACTTCTGCTCAACCACGACCGCACCGGCGGCTTGGGCTACACCCGCTTCGAAGTAGGCGGCCTATATGCCTACCAGACCCGCCTCAACAAGACCCTGTCATTCAGCGGCGGTTTGCGGGCCAGCTACGGCAACCAACGCATCAGCTACGGCAACCTCGTGTTCGGCGACCAGCTTTCCGAAGATGGCACCACGACGCCCACCACCGCCGAGCCGCTCGATTTCAACCCGGTCAGCTACCTGAGTGTGGGCACCGGCCTGCTGCTGTACTCCGAGAATTTCTGGGTGTCGGTGGCCGGGCATCACCTCAACCAGCCCGACCTCGGGTTTCGCACTCAGGGCACGCTGCCCATCCGCTACGACATCAGCACCGGTTACAAGCACTACTTCCTGCAGCGCACCGAGCGCCAGCAAACCCGCGAAATAAGTATCACACCCACCGCACATTATGTGCGGCAGGGCGGTTCCGAGCGGGCCGAAGCCGGATTGTACGCAACCGTGACGCCGCTCACGCTGGGAGCCATGTACCGCGGCGTTCCGCTACCTGGCGCGCCACACCCGCAGCAGATTCTGACGGCCATTGCGGGCGTCAGCTTGGGCAGCTTCCGGGTTGGGTATGCTTACGACGTGGCCCTGAGTAGCTTGAGTGCCGACTTGGGCGGCGCCCATGAAATAACTTTGACTCTACGGGCGTTTGATTCGCTGGACGCCGCCTGGCGTCGCCTCAAACGTCGAAATTCCCCGGCGCCTCCTTGGCCATCGTTCTGAATTGTTGTATTATTGCAGCAACTTGCCTTGCCTAAAACGTTTTCTAACAGGTAGTTTCAACTCAATCATGAATTTTTCCAAGTACCTGCGTTTTGCGGTCGTAGGAGCCTGCGCTTTGGCTTCCTGCAAAAGCGGTCCGCCGACTGCTACTAAACCCGGTAAGTATAGCTCCACTACGGGCATCGATTATAATACCGAAGAGGGGATGAAAGTGGCGGATTATGCCGGCATTCCCGAAGGCCCGGGCCTTATCTTTATTGAAGGTGGCCGCACCGTACTCGGCTCGCAGGAAGAGGACGTAACGATGACCCACGACAACGTGGAGCGCACCGTGACCATCGCCTCGTTCTACATGGACGAAGCCGAGGTGGCCAACATCCACTGGCTGGAATACCTGCACTTCATCCGCAAAGACTCGTCGGAGGAGTTCTATCAGTCCGCTTTGCCTGATACTACAGTATGGGCGCGCGAGCTGTCGTTCAACGACCCGTACGTAGACTACTACCTGCGTTACCCCGGCTTCCGCTTCTTCCCGGTGGTGGGCGTAAGCTGGCTGCAGGCCAACGACTATTGCACCTGGCGTACGTCGAAGGTGAACGAAACGCTGGCTGGCAACTCGGAAGAGAGCGGCGGCGGCGGTGGTCTGTTTAAGCGCAGAAAGAAAGGCGACGACGCTGCTGCTGAAGGAGCCGAAGGCAAAGCCAAAGTGGCAATTGAAAACGGCAACACGCTGCCGAACTACCGCCTGCCCACCGAGGCAGAGTGGGAATATGCGGCGCAGGCCCTCATCGGTACCCAGGAAACCGGCAACGAAAACCAGGAGAACAAGCGCATCTACCCATGGGATGGCCGCCAGGTGCGGAACTCGTATGGCGGTAAGATGGGCCAGTTCCTCGCCAACTTCAAGCGTGGCCGCGGTGACTACGCCGGTATTGCCGGCTCGCTCAACGACGGCGCCATGATTACGGAGTACATCTACGCTTACCCACCGAACGACTACGGCCTGTACAACATGTCGGGCAACGTGAACGAGTGGGTGCAGGATATTTACCGTCCACTTTCGTTTGAAGACGTAGAAGATTTGAACCCCTTCCGCCGCAACGGCTTCCTTGACCCGTCGGAGAAGTACGACAAGAAAGGCTACCAGTCGCTGATCGACGACCACGTGCGGGTGTACAAAGGCGGTTCGTGGCGCGACGTAGCGTACTGGCTGTCGCCGGGTACGCGCCGCTTCATGGCTGAAGACTCGGCTACGGCCACCATCGGCTTCCGCTGCGCTATGATCAACGCTGGCTCGAACAAGTAAGGACCACGGATTGTCGCGGATTGTTCGCGGATTTCACGGATTTTGTGGACGATTGACGCTCATTTAAAACGAAGAGGCTTGCCAACCGGCAAGCCTCTTTTTATTGTAGTCTGGTTGAAGTAAGCAACTTAGCGCCGTCCACAAAATCCGTGAAATCCGCGGAATATCCGTGAGAATCCGTGATTAGCGGTCAGCGCAGGCAATAGTGGCAATGCTGACTTCGGCGGCGCCGGCTGCCAAAAGCGCGGCGGCGCAGGCTTCGAGGGTGGCGCCGGTAGTCAGCACATCATCTACGACCAGCACGTGCTTGCCCTGGATGGCGGAGGCATCGGCTACTTCAAATACTTCGGCTACGTTCTGCCAGCGCTGCACCCGGTTTTTGCGGGTCTGAGAATCGGTATGAGAGGTGCGGCGCAAGGCGGTGGCGTGCCAGGGCGTGTGCAGCGCTTCGGCAAGGCCCTCGGCAAAAGGGTCGGACTGATTGAAGCCGCGCCGGGCCAGCTTGCGCGGGTGCAACGGCACCGGCACGATGAGGTCGAAGGTGAAGCCCGTAGCGGCCAGGTCGTGGCCGTACCAGCGGCCGAGGGCCAAGCCTACGTCGCGCTGGCCTTGGTACTTGAGCTGATGCAGCAGGTGCTGCACCCGGCCGCGGCGCAAAAACCGCAGGTAGCTCAGGGCGTGGCGCACGGGCAGCTTGCCCCAGAAGCGGCGCGCCAGCGGGTTGTCGGCTGCGGGCAGCAGGTGGTAGTCGGTGTAAGGAAGCTGGGCGCGGCAGCCGGTACAGAGGTGCTCCTCGCCGCGGGCCAGCGGCTCCTGGCAACCCAGGCACACCCGTGGGAAAATCAAACCCCAGAAATCGGCAAGAATAGTGGCAGCGGCGGCACGCATAACAAATGGCATTAATAGTAACAGGATAGGCCCGGCGGCAAACGCTGGCGAACTTCTGTTTAATTTCGCGGTTAGAACGGGCCGGATTGAAAGTAGCAACTCACGGTCATAGTTGCAGTATGGCGAAGTCTGTGCTTCGTATCACGTTGCTGTAGCAAAACGACTTGGTAGCGAGCCGTTTAGTGGAACGCGGAGCGCAGGCTTCGTGCTACGGTGCTGCAATTCACCTTATTACCTCATCAACGATATGTCGCAAGTAACTGAATTCAACGAATACCGCCAGCGCATGAACGAGAAGATCATGGCTGCTGATAATAAGGTCATCAAGCGCTTCTTCAACCTCGACACCAACACGTACCAGGCCGGCGCCGTGGATGTGAAAACCAAGGAGATGCTGGGCCTTGCCTGCTCTATGGTGCTGCGCTGCGACGACTGCATCAAGTACCACTTGGGCAAGTGCTTCGAGGAAAAGCTCACCGACGAGGAAATCTACGAGGTGTTTGCCATTGCCAACCTCATCGGCGGCAGCATTGTGATACCGCACTTCCGCCGGGCCGTGGAGTACTGGGAGATTCTGAAAACGGAAGCCGTAGAGGCCGCCCCTGAACACCACCACGACGCATGAGCCTCATGCACCCCGACGAAACCGAAACCCAGTTTGAAGAACGCTGGTACGGTTTCATGAACCAGATGCGCGAGCGGTTCGGTAAAAAGCCCGACCTGAACGCGCTACTGCTGCTGATAGGTGTGCAAGAGCTGGGCCAGGGCGCCGGGCCTTTCACCAAAGAGCAAAAGCAGGACCTGATGCACATTGCCACCTGCCGCCTGTTTAGCCTTTCCGGCTACTACGAGCTGGAGCAGGTAGACGAGGAGGGCTGGCCGCATTTCCGGCTGGTGAAGCCCGTGCCGTTTGCCAGCCTGAAAGAACAGGAACGAATGCTCAAGTGGCATATTCTGGAGTATTTCGCTGAAATGGGCGGCGAGTAAATGAAATCTTCTGTCATCCTGAGCTTGCGAAGGACCTTATCACTTCTGTACTGGCTAAACGTCATCGTTCTGGCGTGATAAGGTTCCTTGCAGGCTCAGGATAGCAGAGGTATTCCACCAACCCAAAAATCCACTACATGCACATCATCAGCTACAACGTCAACGGGTTGCGCTCAGCCGTGAGCAAGGGTTTGCTGGAGTGGGTGCAGCAAACCCAGCCCGATGTGCTGTGCGTGCAGGAAATCAAGGCGGGCCGCGAACCGCTGGACGTAGCGGGATTCGCGGCGCTGGGCTATGAAGCGTATCTGCACCCTGCCCAGAAGCCCGGCTACAGCGGCGTGGCCACCTTCACGAAGCAAGCACCCACAGCCGTTGCCGTAGGCTGCGGCGCGGACCTGTATGACATCGAAGGCCGCGTGCTGCGGCTGGATTTTGGTGCGCTTTCGGTGCTGAACGTGTACATGCCTTCGGGCACGAGCGGGCCGGAGCGGCAGGCGTTCAAGGTGGAATGGCTGCACTTTTTCCGCGACTATGTGCGGCAGCTGCGCGCCGAAGGCCGCCAGCTCGTTATCGGTGGCGACTTCAACTGCTGCCAGACAGCTATTGATCTGCACAACCCTAAGGCCAACCAGAACAGCCCCGGCTACACGCCCGAGGAACGACAGTGGTTCAAAGACTTTCTGGCTGATGGCTGCACCGACTCGTTCCGGCACCAGCACGGCGACGCGCCCGGCCACTACTCCTGGTGGAGCTACCGCGCCGGCTCGCGCGCCCGCAACGTGGGCTGGCGCCTCGACCATCTGCTGGTAGATACGGAATTGACGCCTCGCCTCGCCGGCGCCGGCCTGCTACCCGACGCCGTGCATTCCGACCACTGCCCGGTGTGGGTAGAAATCAGCCAGGGTTAGTCCTGGAGCAGCATCTCAGCCACTTCCCGGCCGGAGGCCATGGCGGCGTTCAGCGACGGATAAGCCGTGACGTCGCCGCAGCGGTAGAGCGTGGCGCTGATGCGCTGAGGCTGCTGCACCGGCTGGCCGGCGGCGTACACGGGCAGTGCGTACGGCAGCTCGTAGGTGCGCAGATGCTCCCACTGGCTGACTTCTTCCCCAAACCACAGCATCAGTTCGGCCCGCAGCATGGTGGTGAGGGTGGTTTCGGGCAGGCCATGCTCGCCATGGGTGCTCACCGAAACCAGCGTACGGCCCGTGGGCGCATAGTCAGCAGAGACATCCGACGGAAAGCACACGTTGTGCGACAACTGCCCCGGCATAGCGTTGAGGCGCAGCAGTCGGTCGTGGTGGGCGGGGGAAGAGAGGGCCGAAAAGTAGGTGCAGGTGGTGCGGCGCCAGGTAGTGGCCGGCGCCTGGGGCAGCGCTGGCAACAACTCCGAAGCGGTGTTGCCTTCGGTAGCCACCACCACGGCCGCCGCCTGCAGCGTTTCGCCGCCTCGCAGGCGTACGGTGGTGCCGTCGATGGCTTCTACCGCCGAGTTGAGGCGCACGGTGCCGGCGGGCAAGCGGGCGGCCAGCTGCTCCGGAATCTGCTGCATGCCCAGCGCCGGTACCACGGCGTCGCCCTCCACAAACTGCTTGAACACAAACTCAAAAAAATTGCTGGCCGTAGTCAGGCTGCGGTCCAGAAATACGCCTCCAAAGAATGGCCGGAAGAAGTTGTCGATGATTTGCTCGCTCCAGCCATAGCGGCGCAGAAACGTAAGCGTATCAGTAGATGGCCGGTTCAGGAGTTCCTCGCTGCTGCTGCGCGCCACGTGCTGGGCTAGGCTGGCAATGCGCAGCTTGTCCATCAGCGTGCCAATCGGGGATACGGCCGCTGGCAGAGCTGCTATGGGCTGACGCAACGGGTTGCGCAAAGTGGTTTCCTGGCCGGAAGCCAACCGGATAACTGCGCCGGAGCGGAAGGTTTTCAAATTTAGCGCGCCGTAGTCGAGCAGGCGCTGCACTTCAGGATACTTGGTCAGCAGCACCTGAAAGCCCCGGTCGAGACGGAAGCCCTCGGGCGTACTGTCGGTGCGGACGCGGCCACCCACGGCTTCGGCCGCTTCCAGCACCACCACAGCGCGGCCGGCGCGGTGCAGGTAGTTGGCACAAGTGAGGCCGGCCATGCCAGCCCCAACAATAATGATGGGCGCGGAGAGGTCAGAAGAGGAAGCAGTCATATCAGCCCCAAACTCCAAAACCGCCCGGAAGGTTGGGGCCGCACCAAGTCTGCGGAGGGTTAGGTAATGCGCACCACGCCGGCGGAAAGGCTAGGGGCATACTTTATTAAGCGTGTATACCTCGCCCTGGCTGTAGGCGTCCCAATCGGCAATTTCCAGCCTCGACTCGTCCTGGTAGGTTTCCAGAGTATCGACTAGAATGCCGCTCCGGAAGTAGCCATCCTTGAAAATCTCGCGCACTACTATGGTTTCATTGGCGAGGCGGCGCAGCACCCAACGGCCATCCGGAACACCCTGCTGCACCGACCCTGCCAGATTCAGGCCCATTTCGTTGCGGTACCAGGTGCCATTGCCATCCTTCACGAGCTGGGTACCGGTTTCGTTCCAGAACTGCTGAATCAGGGGGGCGTGGCCGTCGCGGAAGCTCAGGATCTGGCGTGGCCGGCCCGTTGGGTACCAGTATGCCCAGTCGCCCACTTCCCGGCCCTGCAGGTAGCGGCCTCTGGCTGCCAGCTCGCCATTCGGATGATAGATTTCGAAAACGCCTTCTTTGCGCCCGGTTCGGTAGGCGCCCTGCACCTGCAGCATGTTGTTGGCCAGTCGATAGTCGCGCACAAAGCCCTGGAAACGGCCGGCACTGTCGAGGCGCACGTGGCGCCGGATGGTGGCGCATCCGGGCGGCGTCAGCACGTACTCATCAGAGTAGTAGAACACCACGCTGTCTTTGCCCACCACGCGGTAGCAGTCGTTGAGCTTGGCTTTTGGCAGCGTGGCCTCCTGCGCCCAAGCTGGGCCGGCAGCAAAATAAAGTAGCAGTAATAGTACAAGGTAGCGGTTCATAGGTAACAGGATTGTAGATAGATACGGGAGTAATCGTCTGCGGGCTTGCGGCCAGACCAGGCCACCAAAGCGGTGCTACTACGTAGCAACAGTAGCAACTACGGACGCTAAAATAGCTTGCGGCGCTTCGGAATCTTGCGGGTTTTCATCGTCCAGAACTCGGCCACGCCGGGGCGCTTGAGCGTGAGGCGCCACACGCCCATGGGCTCACCCAGCGCGTAGCCGGTGGCCTGGTCCTGCGCAAACTGCTTGCGGATGAGGGCGTAGTCGGCGGCGCTCAGGTCTTTGCCAACCTTGCCGTGGCAGCGCAAACACAGCGCGTCGTTGGCGACGATGGGGCGCTGGTAGAAGAACGTCTCGGCGTTGGGCCGGGTCACCTGGCGGGTGGTGTCGGGCTGCAGATCAAGAGCGGTGAGGGCGGCCTGGTTGGCGGGGTTGCGCGGCTTGCTGCTTACCCGGCGGGCGCTGGCCTGCAATACCTTGGCCACCGAATCGACGCGCGGAAATGTCTCGGGGCGGCAGTAGGGCAGGGCAGCCACCACGCCACCTTCGGCCAGCTTTTCGCGCAGCACGCGCAGTAGCTCCCGGTCGGCGTGGCGAGTGAGCGAGTCGCCGGCCCAGCGAGTGGCGCGAAGCAGGTCTTCGGGCATGATGCGCTTCACCACCCAGTTTTCAGCCTCCGCCCCAATTCTTTTGCTTTCACGCAGGTGCTCAATCTGGTCGGGGCGGCAGGCTGCGACCAGGAGCAGTGTAGCAGCCCCGGCGGTGCGAAGGAAATGGCGCATTAACTAGGTAGCGAAAGGTGGAGTCGGCAAGATAAACAGGGCAAGCGGCTCTTCGTTTGCAGAGCAAGCAGTCCTACAGACTTTACCTTGCTTCTCAGCGCAGCAGAAATTCCTGCAGGGCCTCGTAGTGCGGCTCCAGCAGCACGCTTTGTTTGGGCTTCGAGAACAAGCCCTGCACGGCGGCCGGTACCGGCACGGCGGCCCCAATTATTGGCTCTACCACCTCCGGAAACTTGATGGGGTGTGCTGTTTCCAGAAAAAATCCTTGGGCGGCTGGGTGTTCGGTTAAGCGCTGTTCCAGCGCCAGCAGCGCTACGGCGCCATGCGGGTCAGGCAGGTAGCCGGTTTGCTGATAGGTGCGCCGGATGGTGTCCTGAGTCTGGGCATCGGTGATAGTGGCGCCGCTGACCAGCTCACTCAGGGTGGCGTGCTGCTGCCCAAACAGCTCCAGAATGCGAACGAAATTGCTGGGGTTGCCCACGTCCATGGCATTGGAAAGCGTGGCCACGGCTGGCCGGGCCGCAAACGCACCGGTGCGCAGGTAATCGGCCACGGCGTCGTTGGCGTTGCAGGCCGCTATAAAGTGGCCGATTGGCAAGCCCGAGGCGTGCGCCAGCAGCCCGGCGCACAGGTTGCCAAAGTTGCCGCTGGGCACCGCTACCACCGGCAGCGTAGTGTGCGGCCACTGCTGCAGCGCAAACAGGTAGTAGAACTGCTGCGGCAGCCACCGCGCCACATTAATAGAGTTGGCTGAAGTCAGCTGGCGGCGCCGAGCCACTTTGGGGTCCAGAAACGCCTGCTTCACCAGCTGCTGGCAGTCGTCGAAGTTGCCGCGCACCTCCAGCGCCGTAATATTCCGGCCGAGCGTGGTGAGCTGCTTTTCCTGCAGCGGGCTGACTTTGCCCAACGGATACAGAATCACCACTTCCACGCCCGGCACGCCCAGGAATCCGTCGGCTACGGCCCCGCCGGTGTCGCCGGAAGTGGCCACCAGCACCGTAACGGGCGCTGCCTGCTGCCGCGAGAAGTAGCCCAGGCAGCGGCTCATAAACCGGGCCCCTACATCTTTAAACGCCAGTGTGGGCCCATGAAATAGCTCCAGCGCCGAAATCCGCCTGGAAACCGGCACCAGCGGAAAAGCGAAGTCCACGGTTTCGGCGCAGATCCGACGTAGCTCCTCTTCCGGAATGCAGGTGCCCACGTAGGGCCGTATGACCTCGTAAGCTACTTCCGCGCGCGGTAGCTTGGGCAGCTGCGCCAGAAATTCGGCGGAAAAGCGCGGAATCTGCTCCGGGAAGTACAAGCCGCCATCGGGCGCCTGTCCGGCTACCGTGGCCGCCTGAAAATCAACGGAAGGGGAACGACGATTGAGGCTATAGTAGCGCATAACGGCAAAGGATATCAGACGGAAAACCGCACGCCCACTGAGCTGAGGGTGGTGACGTGAATGTGAAAATCGACGCCCAACGGCTCGTATATGTGGCGCATGGCATGGGCCACGGCCTGGGCGGTGGCCTCGTCGCGGCTGAGCATGAAGATGGAAGGGCCGGAGCCGGAAATACCGCCGCCCAGCGCCCCAGCCGCCAAGCTGGCTGCCTTCACCGCCGCAAAGCCCGGAATCAGAATGCTGCGCACGGGCTCCACAATCACGTCTTCCAGAGAGCGGCCAATCAGGTCGTAGTCGGATTGCAGCAGGCCCGCCACCAGCCCGGCCACGTTGCCCCACTGCCGGATAGCGTCTTTCAGTGGCACCTGCTGGCGCAGAATCCGGCGAGCGTCGGCGGTGCGCACCTCAATCTGCGGATGCACCACCGTAACGTGTAGTTCTGGCGCCTGCAGCGGCACAATGTCGAGCGGGTCGGCGGAGCGGATGAGGGTGAAGCCGCCGTAGATGGCCGGCGCGATGTTGTCAGCGTGGCGGGCACCGCTGGCCACTTCCTCTCCAAACATGGCAAATTGCACCAATTCTTCCGGGCTGAACCGGTCGTTGAGCAGCCGGTTGGCCGCCACCACTGCTCCCGCCGCGCTGGCCGCACTGCTGCCAATGCCACTGCCTGGCTTGATACCTTTTCTGATGCGCATCTCAAAGCCTGTCGACTCCCCGGTAGCCCGCAAAAGGGCCAGCAGCGCCGCCCCGGCCACGTTGCGGGCGGGCTCGGTGGGCAGGTTGTAGTCGTCTTCGTTGAGGATGACCACGCCCGGTTCCAGCGTGCGGCGCAGGTGCATGGTGTCGAAGGGTGCGGCCAGCGCAAAACCCAGCACATCAAAGCCGCACACCACATTGGCAACAGTTGCAGGCGCGTAAACAGTAACGGAATTAGTCATATATCGAAAGAAAAGCTGGCTCTGCGCGAAATTCCAGGGCTGAAGCCCTGGGCTATGCAGCGGAAAATGATGGGAAGTTTCCCGCTAACTAGCCCAGGGCTTCAGCCCTAGGATGTAGGTGCATTACACCCGGGCGGCGCGCACAATGTCGGCAAATACGCCGGAGGCCGTCACGTCGGCCCCGGCGCCGGCGCCCTTCACCACCAGCGGCTGTTGCGGGTAGCGGTTGGTGAAAAACAGTACGGCGTTGTCCTTGCCCTGCAGTTCGTAGAAATCGTGGCCGGGCGCTACGGCCTGCAGCCCCACACTCGCCTGGCCGCCTGAATAGCGGGCCACAAACTTGAGGCGCTTGCCTTCAGCAGCCGCGGCATCGTATAGTGCCCGGAAATGCGGCTCGTGCACGGCCAGCTGCTCGTAAAATGCTGATACGTCGCCTTCCAGGCAGGAGGCCGGCAGAAACGACTCGTTGCGGATGTCGGCTATTTCCATTACCTGGCCGGCTTCGCGGGCCAGAATCAGGATTTTGCGGGCCACGTCGGAGCCGTTGAGGTCGAGGCGCGGGTCGGGCTCGGTGTAGCCTTCGGTCTGGGCCTGGCGCACCACCTCGGCAAAGGGCCGGCTGCCGTCGTAGTGGTTGAACACGAAGTTGAGCGTGCCCGATAGCACGGCTTCCATGCGCCGCACCTCGTCGCCGCTGCGCAGCAAGTCATTCAGCGTCCCGATGACGGGCAGGCCCGCGCCCACGTTGGTTTCAAACAGGAATCCCGCACTGAACTCCCGCGCCAGCGCCTTCAGCCGGGCATAGCTCATATATTCCGACGACGCGGCCACCTTGTTGCAGGCCACCACGGCAATGCTCTTCTCCAGCAGTTGCGCGTAGATGTTGGCCACGTCGGCGTTGGCCGTTACGTCCACGAACACGGTGTTGCGCAGGTTCCGGGCCTGCAGCTCGCGCACCAGCTCCAGCAAACGTAGTGGCAGGCCCTGCTCCAGCGCCTCGGGCCAGTGCGCCAGGTCGAGGCCATTTTCATCGAGCACGAAGCGGCGACTGTTGGCCAGCCCTACCACGCGCAGGTTCAGGCGCAGCGTTGAGCGCAGCCAGGGCTGCTGCCGGGCTATCTGCTCTAGCAGCTTGCCGCCCACATTGCCTACGCCTGCCACAAACACGTTCACCTGCTTCACCGATTCCTCAAAGAAGTCTTCGTGCAGCACGTTGATGGCCTTGCGCACGTCGTGGGCCCGAATCACGACGGAAATGTTGCGCTCCGACGAGCCCTGCGCAATGGCCCGGATGTTAATACCGTTATTGCCGAGCGCCCCAAACATGCGCCCACTGATGCCCGAGTGGTTGCGCATCTGCTCACCTACCAGCGCCACAATGGCCAGGTCGGTTTCCAGGCGCAGCGGCTCCACGCGGCCAGCGGCTATTTCGGGCCCAAACTCTTCATCCACGGCCACTTGGGCGTGGGGCGCATCGGCGGCGCGCACCGCCACGCAGATGGAATGCTCCGAGGAGCTTTGGGTGATGAGAATCACGTTGATTCGCTCCTGCGCCAGCACCCCAAACAGCCGCCTGGAGAAACCCGGAATGCCCACCATGCCGCTGCCTTCAAGGCTCAGCAAAGCCAGCCCACTGATGCTGCTCAAGCCCCGCACCACTTCGTGGTTGGCAGGCGGGCGCACTTCCACCAGCGTGCCGGCATCGTCGGGCGCAAACGTGTTTTTAATCCAGAGCGGAATGCCCTGGCTCATGACGGGCTGAATGGTAGGCGGATACAGCACCTTGGCCCCGAAGTGCGACAGTTCCATGGCCTCCTGATACGAGATGCGCGGAATGGGCCGCGCCGCCGACACCAGCCGCGGGTCGGCTGTCATCATGCCGCTCACATCGGTCCAGATTTCCAGTTGCTCGGCGGCCAGTGCCCCGGCAAACAGGGCCGCCGTGTAGTCGGAGCCGCCGCGGCCCAGCGTGGTGGTGGCGCCCTGAGCGTCGCTGCCGATAAAGCCGGGTACCACGTAGAGGTCCGCCGGCTGCGCCGCCACAAACTCCCGGATCTGCCGGTTGGTCAGAACCACATCCACGGCCGCAAAGCCGTGCTGCGAGTTGGTGCGAATTAGCTGGCGGCTGTCGTGCCAGAGGTGCGGTACATGCTGGCTGCGTAGCGTTGCCGCCAGCAGCTCCGAAGCCAGCAGCTCGCCGTAGCTCATCAGCCGGTCCAGCGTACGGTCGGATAGCTCGCCAAGTGCAAATATTCCGTCGCAGATGCTGTCCAGCTCGTTGCAGTAGTTTTTTACAAAGCTCAGCACTTCGCTCTGGGCGGGCACGGGCAGTAAGCTGCGCACGGCTTCCAGGTGGCGCAGCTCCAGCTGGCGCAGGTGGGCGCGGTAGTCATCGTGGCCGGTGGCGGCAGCGCGGCCGGCCTCAATCAGCAGATCCGTAGTGCCACCCAGGGCCGATACCACTACCACTGTGGGCTGCTGCCGGGCCGCGGCGGCGGCCAGCCGTGCCACGCGCTGAAGATTGGCAGCTGTAGCCACCGACGTACCGCCGAATTTGAGAACCTGCATATAAGTAGAGCTTAGAAGGAAGACAGGAGAAGGATGCTGGGCGGAGAAGAGGATAGCAAGGGCCGAAGCGGCACCACACAAAGAAGCCCGTCGGGCCGGGGCTTCCGGGGTAGGAAGCGGCCAGCGACGGGCTGCGAAAACTCTGGGGAAAGGAAAAGGAGGTTTGGCAGCCCGCGTCAGCGGGTTGTTGTAGCCGTACCTGTGGTTGTCAGGGGTGAGCTGACAGCGGGTAGTGAAAAAAGCAAGTGCAAAGCAACAAGCGGAAGCATGGCAGCAGATAGAACAGGCTCAAAGTAGAGAAACTTTTCAAAAAGCCGACAGCAGCAACTGGGTTTTTTGCAGGCCGTGCGCGCAAACGGCACCAGGTGAAACCTCCAGCCAACCTACACGTGTTTGTTTTCAGTACCTTTGCAGCTGCAAATACAATTCCCCGAAGGCAAGATGCTAGATAAACTGGAGGCCATCCAACAGCGCTACAACGACGTGAGCGAGCTGCTGACGCAGCCCGACGCCATGAGCGACATGAAACGCTTTAAGTCCCTGAACAAAGAGTACAAGGACTTGGGCAAGATTGTGACCGAATACAAGGCCTACCAGAACGTGCTGGCCAATATTGACAGCGCGAAAGAAGTTATTTCGACTGAGAAGGACGAAGACTTCCGCCAGATGGCCAAGGACGAGTTGGAAACGCTCTATCCCGAGCAGGAACGCCTCGAAACGGTCATCAAAGACCTGCTGCTCCCGCGCGACCCCAACGACAGCAAGGACGTCATCATGGAAATCCGGGCGGGTGCTGGCGGCGACGAAGCGGCTATCTTCGCCGGCGACCTGCAGCGTATGTACATGCGCTTTGCGGAAAAGCAGGGCCTGAAAATGGACCTGATTGATGCCACCGAAGGTACCTCGGGCGGCTACAAGGAGATTATTCTGGCCGTGAAGGGCGAGGATGTGTACGGCAAGCTCAAGTTTGAGAGCGGTGTGCACCGCGTGCAGCGCGTGCCGGCCACCGAAACCCAGGGCCGCATCCACACTTCAGTAGCCTCCATCGTGGTGATGCCGGAAGCCGAGGAACTGGACGTACAGATTGACATGAACGATGTGCGCAAAGACCTGTTCATGTCGTCGGGTCCTGGTGGCCAGTCGGTGAACACCACCTACTCGGCCGTGCGCCTCACCCACTTGCCCACCGGCCTCGTGGCTCAGTGCCAGGACCAGAAGTCGCAGCTCAAAAACTTCGATAAGGCACTGCAGGTGCTTCGCTCGCGCCTCTACGAAATTGAGCTGGCCAAGAAAAACGAAGCCGAAGGTGCCCAACGCAAGAGCATGATTGGCGGCGGCGACCGGTCCGACAAAATCCGTACTTACAACTACCCGCAAGGCCGCGTGACCGACCACCGCATTGGCTTCACCGTGTATAACCTGGCCAGCGTAATGGACGGCAACATCGACGACTTCGTGGAGCAGCTGCGCCTGGCCGAGAGTGCCGAGCGGTTGAAAGAAGGCGTCTCGTAATAAAGGCGAAATCTGCTCGTTAGCCCTATTGGCGAGTGAGAACGTCAGGCAGAGGCGGCGCCGAAGCATCTCGCTAGTGTGGTACTTGCTATAGCAACATCAGCACGCGAGATGCTTCGGCGCCGCCTCTGCCTGACGTTCTTTTTTGTTTTGTTCTCTATGCGCTTTCTACTCCCGTTGCTGTTGGTTTGTGCGGCCCTGCTGGCGTTGTTGCCGGGCTGCGAGCCAAAGGAAGACCTGCTCACCACCGACAACAGCGCCAAGCTGGAGTTTTCGGCCGATACCGTACTTTTTGATACGGTATTCACGCAGGTGGGCACCGTGAGCAAGCGGCTGTGGGTGTATAACCGCAACAGCCGGGCCGTGAAAATCGACCAGATTCGGCTGGCCGACACCAACCCCGGCACCTACTCGCTCATCATCAACGGCGACGAGCGGCAGGCTGCTGCGGGCCTCGAAGTGCGCGGCAAAGACAGTTTGCTGATTCTGGTGAAGGCCCGTCTCGGTGCCACCTCGGCCCTGAAGCCTTTCCTGCTCACTGACCAACTGTTGTTTACGACCAACGGCAATGAGCAGGACGTGAAGCTGGTAGCGTACGGCCAGAATGCTTACTTCCACGTGCTGGAGCGCCTGCCCTGCAACGCCGTGTGGCTGAACGACAAGCCCCACGTTATCTACGGTGCGGCACTTGTCGATTCGCTCTGTACGCTCCGGATTCAGCCCGGCACGCGCATCTACTCGCACGCCGGCGCGGCCCTGGTTGTGCGTGGTACGCTGCTTATCAATGAAAACGCTGTGCCCACCACCGAGCTGAAGGACGACGACCGTACCACGATGGTCCGGTTCCAGGGCGACCGGCTGGAAGCTACCTACAACGATGTGCCGGGCCAGTGGGCTGGCATTCAGTTTGATGCCAGCAGCAGCCGCAGCAACGTGGTGAACTTCGTGGAAATCAAAAACGCCTCGTTTGGGTTGCTGATTTTCAACCCCCGCAACCGGCCGCACCCCAAGGTGACGGTGCGTAACACCATTGTGCGCAACATATCGGGGGCCGGCCTCACATTTGGCAGCGGTGGGCAGAGCTTCAACGGCGGCGGCGTACTCAGCTTCTCCGGCGACTTCGACCTGACCAACTGCCTGTTCACCAACTGCGGCGAGTATGCCATAGCAGGCGTGGGCGGTGGCCTGTACAACCTCAACTATTGCACTATCGCCAACTATACGCCACTGTTCATTCGGCGCGAAACGGCGTCGCTGTCGTTCACGAACGAGCCCGCCAGTACGCGGCCATTGGTGAGCCCTATTACCATCGGTATCAGCATCAACAACTCCATTGTGTGGGGCTCTATTGCCGATGAGCTGTTCTTTGAGAACAGTGACCGGTACCGTGGCAGCATCAGCATCCGCAACAGCCTGCTCCGCACCCGCGAGTACGCCGCCGCCACTGATGCCGCCAACAAGCCCGGCCTGAGCAATCCGGCGCTCAACAACCTGCTCAACACCAACCCGAAGTTCAGACGCTCCCCCGAAAACGCCGCCGACAAATACGACTACCGCCTCGATACTCTCTCGCCGGCCAGCAACAAGGCCCGGTTTGATGCCCTGGTACCACGTGACCTAGTCAACAAGGCCCGGAGCGCCACCGCCCCCGACCTGGGCGCTTACGAGCGGGTGAATCCGTAGCGCTATGATTTACTTCCAGAAGCGGCTGCGGCTGCCGGCCGTGCGCCGCGGCTTTCATTTGATTACCGATTTGCTGGTGGCGGAACTGCCCGAGCTGGAGCGGCTGCGGGTTGGTACGGCACACTTTTTCATTCAGCATACTTCCGCCAGCCTGAGCATCAACGAAAACGCCGACCCTACCGTGCGGGCGGATTTCGAGGCCTATTTCAACCAGGTAGTGCCCGAAAATGCGCCGTACTTCCAGCACACCCAGGAAGGCCCCGACGACATGCCGGCCCACCTAAAAGCAGCTATGCTGGGCCACGCCGTGAGCGTCCCGATTACCAACGGCGAACTGGCGCTGGGCACCTGGCAGGGCATCTACCTTGGGGAGCACCGCAATCAGGGAGGCCGGCGCTGGGTGGTGGCTACGCTGATGGGCAACGAGTAGGACGCCAGGGCCGAGGACACAGAATTATTGGGGGTAAGCAAGCCGCCCACGAGACTTTTGCGTATGACAGCCAAATCGTTCCGCTGTCTGCGCTATGCTGTCTGCCGTATTGTTGTCTGCTTCCAAAGGCCTTTCAGCCGCGCTGCTCTACGCGGCGCTGGGCCTGTTTGGCTGTGGCTCCGATGACAACGGCCACACGGTTGTGCGGACGGCACCAAAGCCTGCCCGGCAGCAGCCCGCCAAGCCCCGTGCGCAGCCTGCCGCGGCTCCGAAGGCAGTGTGCACGCTCACCAACGACAGCTTGGCCGGCCAGCCTTTTGGGCTGGAGCCCACCGTGGCGGAGCTGCTGGCGGCTGGGGCCAAAGTAACGGCCCGCAAGTCGTTTGCCAACCTGCACGAAGCCGGGCAGATCGATACCATTCTTACGCTGCGGCACCAGGGCAACCAGTTCGAATTCTACCGCACCCCCGAGAAAGACCTGCTCCGGCAGGCTGTCATCACCAACTTCCGGCCCGACTATGGTCGGCGCCTGCGGGCCACGCTCAATGAGTCGGCCAAGCAGAACGGCGGAACCTGTCTGCAGCTACGCCTCCGCGACACGGAGCGGGCCAACAGTGTCTCGGCTACTTTCACGGCCGGCCAACCCAGCGTAGCCCGCGTGCAGCCTTACCTGGACTAGCGAATTGTCATTATGAATAAAGCGAGGAATTCGGGTTGAGCCAGTCAGATAGCTTAACCCAAATTCCTCGCTTTGTTTGAAGTAGATAGCCTTACTGCAGAATCCGGGTCTGGACGGAGTAGCGTACCGTATCGAAGAACGCCAGCTTCTGCACGCCGCGCACTTCGTACTCGGTCAGCCGATTGTTGAGGCTACGCATGTGCACCTTCTTTTCGGAGTAAAATAGTGCGTTATCCTGTTTTATAACGGCTGTCAACTCCTCTAGCTGATCTTTAGGGCCTGCAGCACCTAGCGTATTGATAGTTAACGACTCCACTGTGGCGTCAATGCCGGGCTTACGAACGTAAGCATACATGCCTTCACCCGCAGCGTTGCTGTATGGCGCTCCTATATTTTCTGAATACGCTCCCCGCAAAGCCGGCTTGTTGATGTCGGCCTGGTAGAAAATCTGCAGTTCCTTGGCCCAGTCGGTTTTCGTGACGCGGGTGGTTTCGGTGCGGCCGTCGCGGAGCTGCACCTGCTTTTCCACGGCGGGCTGCAATTGGTTGAGGCGCATTACCTGCGAATCCAGATAGCCTTTCACATCGAAGTAGCCGGGCTTGCGGTTGGCCGGGTTGGTGCGTATCGTCGCCTCGTCGTCGGTTGTTCCGCAAGCTGCCAGCACACCAAGCAGCGCCAATACGCTCAGCCGCTTAGGCACGGGCAGGAGCGGTAGCAAGCAGCAAACTCTGCCCGGTCATGGCGGCCGGCTGCGGCAAGCCCATCAGGGCCAGCACGGTAGGCGCAATGTCGCCCAGCTTGCCATCGGCCAAGGCGCCACGGTAGTCCGCGTCAGCTAAGATACAGGGTACCAGGTTGGTGGTGTGGGCGGTGTTAGGCGAGCCGTCGGGATTCATCATGAACTCGGCGTTGCCGTGGTCGGCAATAACGATGCAGGCATAGCCGGCGGCCAAGGCCGTTTCTACCACGTCGCGGGTGCAGGCATCTACGGCCTCGGCCGCTTTCACTGCCGCCTCAAACACGCCAGTATGGCCCACCATGTCGGTGTTGGCGAAGTTGAGCACGATGAAGTCGGCCGAGTTGGCTCGCAGTTCCGGTACCAGCGCGTCGCGCAGCTCGTAGGCACTCATTTCCGGCTGCAGATCGTAGGTGGCTACTTTCGGCGAGTTGCGCATGATGCGGTTTTCGCCGGCAAACTCCACCTCACGGCCGCCGGAAAAGAAGAACGTGACGTGCGGGTATTTCTCGGTTTCCGCAATCCGGATCTGCTTTTTGTGGTGCGCCGCCAGTATTTCGCCCAGCGTATTTTCCAGGTTGTCTTTTTCGAAAATCGGTGTGACGCCCGTAAACGTGGCGTCGTAGTTGGTCATGGTGAGGTAGTGCAGGTTCAGCCGGTGCATCTGGAAGGCGTGAAAATCCTGCTGCGTGAGGGCCTGCGTGATTTCGCGGCCCCGGTCGGTGCGGAAGTTGAAGCAGATAACCACGTCGCCCTCCTGAATGGTAGCCAGGGGCAGGCCATCGGCGCCTACTTTCACAATCGGCTTCAAAAATTCGTCGGTCACGCCTTCCTTATAGGAGTCCAGCATGTTCTGAATCAGGTTCTGCGAAGCCGTGCCTTTGCCGTTCACCAGCAGGTCGTAGGCCACTTTCACCCGCTCCCAGCGGTTGTCGCGGTCCATGGCGTAGTAGCGGCCCACGATGGAGGCAATCTTGCCACTGGCGCCGCGCTGCAGGTGCTGCTCCAGGTCATTGACGTAGCTCACGCCACCCTTGGGGTCGGTGTCGCGGCCGTCGGTGAAGGCATGAATGAACACGTTGTGCACGTCGGCGTCGTGGGCCAGGGTGCACAGGGCTTTGAGATGGTCGAGGTGGGAGTGCACGCCGCCGTCGGACAGCAACCCCATCAGGTGCACGGGCTTGTTGTTGAGGCGGGCATACTCGAAGGCTTTTTCCAGCGCAGGCACCAAACCCAGCTTCCGCTCCCGAATGGCTTTGTTGATGCGGACCAGATCCTGATACACCACGCGGCCGGCCCCGATGTTCATGTGGCCCACTTCGGAGTTGCCCATCTGGCCATCGGGCAAGCCCACGGCCTCGCCGGACGCCTGCAGCTTGCTGTGCGGAAACCGCTCGAACAACGAATCCACGAAGGGCGTCTGGGCCTTGTCGATGGCCGAAACCTCCTTATTCTGCGCTAGACCCCAGCCGTCCAGAATCACCAACAATACCTGTTTGTTCATGCCCACAAAGATAGGCGCCGCGCACGTACCGGCCACATTTTCTTATCTTGCTTACCAGCCAAACCCACAACCCGGCGGGCGGCTGGCACGTAGCGGAGGCTTGGCATCATTTTCGCGTACTGCATGAAGAATTCTTTACCTTCCCCATGAAACGTACCTTCTTCCATGCCTTCCTGTTTGTGTGGCTGCTCCTGACTTCGGGCGCGGTGCTGGCACAGGCCGAAACATTCGGGGGTGTTCGTAATGCGCTACGTAGTGCTTCTTCGCGCGAATTGGCGCAGTATTTCGGGCCCACCGTCGATATTAGCTTCGATGGCGACCGGCAAAGCTACAGCGCCACTCAGGCAGAGTTTGTCCTCAAAGACTTTTTTGCCAAGACGGCCCCCGCCACCTTCGATATTGTGCACCAAGGCGCCAGCCAGGGCGGTATTCCGTACGCCATCGGCAAGTACAACGGCAAATCGGGCCCTTATCGGGTGTTCATTAAAATGAAAAGTGTTAACGGGGTGCTGCGCATCGACAACATGGACTTCACGAAAGAGTAACTGAGTGATGAAGTAGCCGAGTAAGTTGTTCTTGCTCGTACTTCACTTTTTTCATGCAGGCCCCCAGTGCATTCGTGTGCTGGGGGCCTGTTGCGTAATACGCACTAGCGGGCTGCAATGGAGGCTTCCACTAAGGTTTCTGGCGCGCACCGCAGCGCCTCTGCGCGCCCGGTTCTCACCTACCCAGCCGCTCATGTACTCAGTTACTCATAGGTGCGCCCTTTTCACTATTTTTGCACCGTGCAAAACACCCCCTACCTCACCCCCGAAGCAATTTCAGAGTTCATTCGTACGGCGCTCCTCGAAGACGTTGGCGATGGTGACCATTCTTCGCTGGCCGCTATTCCGGCTGATGCCCACAACCGGGCGCGGCTGCTGGTGAAAGACGAAGGAACGCTGGCGGGGGTGGAACTGGCTAAGCACATTTTCCGGGCCGTAGATGCCGACCTGCAGGTGGAAACGCTATTGGCCGACGGCGACACTATTGCATATGGCGACGTGGTGCTGACGGTGGAAGGCCGGGCCCAAAGCATCCTGACGGCCGAGCGGCTGGTGCTCAACTGCATGCAGCGCATGAGTGGCATTGCTACGCATACGGCCCACCTGCGCAGCCTGCTGGCCGGCACCCAGGCCCGCCTGCTCGACACGCGCAAAACCACGCCCAACTTCCGTCTTTGCGAGAAATGGGCGGTGCTTATTGGCGGTGGCGTAAACCACCGCTACGGGTTGTTCGATATGATTATCCTCAAGGACAACCATGTGGACTATGCCGGTGGCATTAAGGAAGCCATTGCGGCCACCAAAGCCTACCTGGCCCGCACCGGCCGCCAGCTGCCCATTGAGGTGGAAACCCGCAACCTGGCCGAAGTGCAGCAAGCCCTCGACGCCGGCGGCATCGACCGAATCATGCTCGATAACATGCCCCCGGTCCAACTGCGCGAGGCCGTGCAGCTCATTGGCGGGCGCATAGAAACCGAAGCCAGCGGTGGTATCACCGAGCACACCATTGCCGAGGTAGGCGCCACCGGCGTCGACTACATTTCTGTCGGCGCCCTCACCCATTCCACCAGAAGCCTCGACCTTAGCCTGAAAGCGTATTGATGTGCTGATTGGTTGGTGTGCTGATGTGTTGATCTACAATGCAAGCAGCACAGCAGCAGGAAAGCACATCAGCACATCAATAATCAGCATATCAACTCCATGCAACTCCCCAACCAACGCGGTGCCAGCTACCGCCAGCAGCAACAGCAGCCGGCCGGTTCGCCTTTGGCCATCCGCACCAAAAAACACCAGCTCGACTCCAACCTCTACACCCGCGTGGCCATGGGGTACGTGTGGCGCAAAGAGTGGTGGTTTGTCCTGATTCCGTTTATTCTTGGCGTGCTGCCGGCGGCCATCTGGCCTTCGTGGTGGTGGCTGGCGAGCGGCCTGGTGCTGGCGTTGCTGTATGTGCTGCTGCGCTCCTCACAGATTACAGCCGTGACGCAGGTAGAGCAGACCAAGCCGCTGTTTGAGCGTATGAGCTATGTGATAGACCAGCGCCAGATTGGGCTGATGCAGAACGAAAAGGAAGGCAAAGGCATGGGCGTCAACTGGGACATGATTGGACGCGTAGTACGGGAAAACGACGGCTACCTGCTCTGGTTTCGCAACCAGGAGGTGCCGGCCGAAATTACCGGCTGGCGGGCCTGGATAGCCCGTACCTTTGAAACGCCCATGTTCCTGCACGTACCGTTCAAGATCTTCAACACGGCCACCGACCAGAAGCTGTTCGAATCGATGCTGCGCCGCAAGAACCTGCTGCCTGCCGCGTCGGAAGCTAAATAGCCCGCCGCCGCATTTTCTACCTGTTATTTCAACTCTCTTTTTCTTCCCATGACCAAGCAACTTCTGCTTTCCGCGCTGGCTGTAGCCGCTCTTTCCCTGTCTGCCTGCAGCAGCGAGCCTTCCGACTGGCGCCCCGATAAGAAAGTATCGTTAGATATGGTGGAGCCCGGCACCCGCACCTCCGATAATTTCGACCAGCATGCTGCAGCTGGTGCCCATCACGAAGGCGGCGCCGCTCACAACGAAGGTGCTGGAGCCGCCGCTCACGAAGTAGAGCACGGCGAAGAAGGCATGCAGCACGAAACCGGTGTAGCCACTCCGCCCAGCTCCAATGTGAACCTGGACCGTCGTGCCAAGCCATCGGCAGAGGCGGCCACGTCGGCCAACGCCAAGGAGACGCTGCTTAACAAGAGCGACGAAACCGCCGCTGAAAAAGCAACCGTAGCCGACCCTGCTGCCAAAGCTGAAAAGCCCGAGTAGTCCCGTGCGTATTCTCTCCTTCCGGATGATTGCCGCTGCGGCCTTGCTGCTGAGTGGCTTGGCTGGCTGCAACAACCAGCCCACCACGGGCACCACTACCCAGGCCACCACGGCGCCGGCCGATAGCCTGGCCGTACCAGTAACTGCCGCCGCCTACATCTGCCCAATGAAGTGCGAAGGCAGCGCCAGTGACAAGCCCGGCAAGTGCCCGGTTTGCGAAATGACTCTGGAGCCAGCGGCAGCCAGCAAGCCCGCTAGCTAGCCTACACCGCTAAACGCAGTTCCACGCCTTCCGGAAGCAGCCCGCTGCCAGCCCCGAAAGGCGTGGAATTGCTGTTGATGCACCTATTTTGTAACATTGTTGCAAAATAGCGCATCTATCGCCCTGGGCTCAATACTTTGCGCTTCGCCTGACGCAGGCACCTGTGGTTTTCTGATATGACGTTGTTACACACCGCGGCCGAGCCCGAATGGTTTAGCACCTGGTTCGACTCGCCCTACTACCACCTGCTCTACCACGACCGGAACCAGGCAGAGGCCCGGGCTTTTCTGGATGGGCTGCTAGGACGGCTACGCCCCAAGCCTACGGCGCGGCTGCTGGATTTTGCCTGCGGCAAGGGCCGCCACTCCATTTATCTGAGTGAGCAGGGCTACGACGTTACGGGCATCGATTTGTCGGCGGAAAGTATTGCAGCGGCCCAGCAGCACGCGCATGAGCATCTGCGCTTTGCCGTGCACGATATGCGCGAGCAGCTGCCGTTCGGGCCCTTCGACTTCGTTTTCAACCTGTTCACCAGCTTCGGCTATTTTGAGCACGAGAGCGAAAACGTGCTGGCTTTGCGCAATGCGGCGGCCTCGCTCCGGCCCGGCGGCAAGCTGGTCATCGACTTTCTGAATACCGAGCGCACAGTGCGCGAACTGGTAAAGCACGAGCAGAAAACAGTGGATGGCATCACCTTTCACCTACACCGTCACTTCGACCGGGACTTTATCGTCAAGGAAATCAGCGTTCAGGCCCCCGGCCAGCAGGAGCTGCATTTCGAGGAGCGGGTGCGGGCCCTGAGCCGGGAGCGGTTCGAGGAGTACTTCCTGCTGGCTGGTCTGCGGCTGGTAGAGGTGCTCGGCGACTACCACCTGCAACCTTACGACGAAACCACCAGTCCGCGCATGATTTTCATCCTTAAAAAGTGACGAACTGAAAAAGGCAAATAGTGATGAGGTGGCCGGTAGCCAGTAGAGTGAATACGCTATACTGCCTGGCATTGCCTACCCCGTCACCGTTTACCTCATCACTAGTCACTTCATCATTTCATTACCAATTATGTGGTTTGCTGTTTTGCTGCTGTTTCTTACCGTGTTGGGGGCCGGCTGGTCTACCCGGCTGGTGCCAACTGCCAGCACAGTCTGGATGAAGCCGCTGCTGGCCTTTAGTGGCGCGTATCTGTTTACGCTTACTATCACGCACCTGCTGCCGGAGGCCTTGTTGCTGGTGCCCGGCAACATGCACCGCATCGGCTACTTTGTGCTGGCGGGCTTTTTCGGACAGCTGATTCTGGAGGTGTTTTCGCAGGGCGTAGAACATGGGCATGTGCACCATCATTCCGACCATGTAGGCCACGTACCGTTTCTGCTACTGTTTTCGCTGGTGATTCACTCCTTCTTGGAGGGCAGCATCCTGGTGAAGGCGCCAGAGGTCGGCGCCGTGAGCGACAATTTCTATGCTATTCTGACGGGCGTAGCACTGCACCATGTTCCGGCCGCCTTCGCCCTGATGGCGGCGCTGCGGCTGCGGCTGGGTAGCTTCCGCAAGGCGCTGCCGTTTCTGCTGCTGTTTGCGCTGGCCGCCCCGGTGGGCATCATCGTCAGCAACTACGTAGTGCTCGACCAGCTGCTGACGGGTGGCCTGTATGCCGCACTGCTGGGCTTCGTGGCCGGCAATTTTCTGCACGTCTCCACCACTATCCTCTTCGAAACCAGCCCCGAGCACAAACTCAACCTGCCTAAGCTAGCGGCCACGTTAGCCGGTACGATGCTAGCCTTAGGGGTGGAGGCGCTTTAGGGCTTAGTTGTTAGGGATAGGGCCTAGGCCCTAGGAAACAGGCCGTGAATATTGCTCAAAAAAGAAGGCCCCGCCGTAACCCGGCGGGGCCTTTTGCATACACCCTAAGCCCTAAGCCCTAAGCCCTAAGCCCTAAGCCCTAAGCCCTAAGCCCTAAGCCCTAAGCCCTAAGCCCTAAGCCCTAAAAAGTCCCCACCCGTCGTCGTGGTGGTCGGTGGGGTCGAAGGTGGCAACCCAGGCGCGGAAAAGAAGCCGGAATTCCTCTAACTCAAGGCGTAACGCCTCAATGTATTCTGGTGGTGTCAGGCGTAGTTCCAGGCATAGCGCTGTCTGGGAAAGCAGGCTCTCGGCGGCCACTTTTATCAGCACGGCCAGTTCCATACAGCGGCCATAGTCAGTGGCCATGCGGGCAGCGGCCAGCTTGGCCGACAGCTGGAAGCCATTGTTGGTCATCAGCTCGCCAATGCATTGCACATCTTCGGGGCGCAGTTCTGGCTCTTCCGCCAAGTGAGTATCAGATGGCAGCAGCGCAGCATCGTCGGGGTGCGGGGTAGTAGCTGCCGCCATGCTTTGCACCAGCGCCTGCGTGAGCAAGCCTACTTCGCGCGCCTTCTGGCGCAGGGGCGTAGCATGTAACTCCCGCAGGTCGTGGCCATCCTGCGGGCTGCTAGCATCGGTGTCGTCGTTATCCTCCCACATATGCCTAGAGCCAGTCATCTACGTCGAGTTGCGGACCAGCGCTGCGCAACATAAATTCCAGCTGACGGGCGCGGGCCTGCTGCCGGGTAAGCTCAGCCTGCAGGCTGAGCAGCCGCTGCCGCATGGCCAGTACCACCTCGATACCCGCGTGGCTTAGCTCCAGCTCGTGGTGCAGGCGAGAAAGCCGGGCCACATGGTCGGGCTCGTCGTAGATAGTGCCGGGCTGAGGCCCTGCTGCCAGCAAGCCCAGCTCCACAAAGCTCCGCAAATCCGCTTCGGTTAGCTCGTACTGGCTGGCGCAGTCGCGGTACGTGATGGTAATACGGTGCGTTTCCATACGCGAAAAAAGCTATTCGAGTGGCTGATGATAAGGATAGAGAGTGGTGTGGCTACGGGCGCAGCGCCGCCAGTTGCTGCAGCAAGCCTTTCTCCTGCTCGGTAAGCTGCTGCGGAAGCTGCACTGTCAGGCGCAGGTACAAGTCGCCGTGCTGCCCGGCCTGCTTATGCACCGGAAATCCTTTGCCGCGCAGCCGCAGACGGGTGCCGTTCTGGGTTTC
Source organism: Hymenobacter puniceus (assembly GCF_014333525.1). GTDB lineage: Bacteria > Bacteroidota > Bacteroidia > Cytophagales > Hymenobacteraceae > Hymenobacter. The sequence continues at coordinate 85,722 of NZ_JACSCX010000007.1, read as the reverse complement.
CGGCTTGATATTGATTTTCAGCGGGCCCGACAGCGTTTCCACTACCTGCTCGCCGCCCAGCAGCGCCCGGTACAGCGGTACCGGCACTTCCTGGGTGAGGTCGTTGCCGGTGCGCACAAAGCGGGCATCGGGCCGCACGCGCAGCGTGATGTAGAGCGAGCCGGCCGGACCGCCATTGCGGCCGGGGCCGCCCTGGTCGCGCAGCCGAATAACTTGCCCGTCCTCGACGCCTGGCTGAATGGTGAGGCGTAGGCTCTTGCCATTGACAGTGAGCGTACGCGGGCCGCCCTCGAAGGCATCCTGAAGGCTAAGCTCGAGTTCGGCCTGGTAGTCGTTGCCGGCGGCGGCACGCGTGCTACGGCCCCCGCCACCGCCCATATTGCCGAAGATGGAGCCGAAGAAGTCGGAAAAATCAGCTCCGTCGCCAAAGTCATTGCCGCCAAAACCGCCTTGCTGCTGATATTGGCTCCAGTCGAAGCCGCCAGTGCTGCGGCCGCTGCCACCCGCGCCGGCCTGCTGGTAGCGCTGCCAGTCGCTGCCGAGCTGGTCATACTTCTGGCGCTTGTCGGGGTCAGAAAGGACTTCGTTTGCCTCGTTCACTTCCTTGAACTTACGCTCCGCATTCGGGTCGTTGGGGTTCACGTCGGGGTGATGCTGGCGGGCCAGTTTGCGGTAGGCTTTCTTGATCTGGTCGGCGGTAGCAGTTTTCTCTACTCCCAGAATCTTATAGTAGTCTTTGTAGTCCACAGGACAGAAAAACGAAAAAGCGTGGCGGGTGAGACGGGCAGAACAGGAACGGCAGCGCCAAAAAAAACAGCAACCAAAATGGGCTGTAGGCGTCTACTGCTTCGGTTTTACAAACGCAAGAAGCTGGCCGGGGTTGCTGAAAAGGAACTGGCCCTTCTTTTGTAGATTAGCCTGTAGTTGGATTCCCACCACCTTTTTTCTCAATTCCTGCACGATGAAACCTACCCTCACTCTTGTGCTGCTGCTGGCTATGGGCAGCTTTGTGGCTCAGGCTCAAACCAAACTACCACCCCGCAAGCCTGTGCAGCCGCGTGGCCGCGTAGTAATGAAAGACGGCGCCACCCGCGACGGCGCGGTGATGAAGGACGGCAAAGTAATTCTTACGCAGCAAGGCCTAACCAACCCGGTGCTGCAGGAAACCTCCCTCATCAACGGCACTAAAATCAGACCTGACGGCACGCTGACGCTGGCCGACGGTACTACCACCCAAATGAAGGAAGGCGACTATATGTCGTTGACCGGTCGCCTGACTACGGCCGTGATGAAAGCCGAGCAGGACAGCCTGATGAAGGCGGCCCTGGCGGACCCGAAAAAAGGCAAAACCAAGATCAAGAAAAAGGGCCGGTAAGTTGCAGGGCAGTAGCAGCTCTTGAGAGGGGCTGCCCCTGCGTGCCCAAACGCCGCCGCGGCGCCGACGTCGTTGCTGGACATCCACGCCAAGCGTGTGATTCAGCAACGATGTCGGCGCCGCGGCGGCGTTTGGGGCCAGGTGGTTAGCGCTGGGTGTAGTCCTGCAGAATCTCGTGCACCTCGGCTTCGTTGACAGCTTCCACCACCTCGTCAATCACAAACTGCACCTCTGCCTCCGACCAGTGTTGGGCCTCGGCTGCCTTGATAAAGGCGGCCAGCGCCACGAAGCGGGAGGTGGAGGCCGGCGGCAGCGCCCAGGTAACTTTCTTTTTGATACGCATGAAACCAGGAAGAGAAAATAAGCAGACAGAAGCTGAAAAACAGGTATACGACGCCGGGCTGCAATTGAAACGGCTTAGCCCTTGCGAACTACTTTGAGCTTCACCGGAGCCACACCCGCCTCGATGATGCCGATTTTACGGGCCGCTTTCTTCGATAGGTCGATGATGCGGCCTTTGGCGTGCGGCCCCCGGTCCGTGACAGTGACTTTGACCGACTTTTTGCTGCGTGGGTTGGTGACTTTCACGACTGTGCCGAAAGGCAGCGTGTTGTGGGCTGCCGTAAGCTGGCCCCCGCGGTACACGGTGCCGCTGGCCGTTTTGCGTCCCTCGAACTTGTCGGCGTAGTAGGATGCCTGGCCAGTTTGGGTAAAGCCAGCCCCGCCACCGGCACAGCCACCCAGTGTAGCCAGCACGGCCAGCAGCAGACCATTAGCCAGTTGCTGGCGTAAGCCGAGCAGGAAAGAAAATGCAGGTCGGGTCATGGCAGCAAAGGTAAGGCTGGCCCGCATAAGGCGCCCTTAAGGCTTCGCGAAGCCAGCTTTTGGAGGAATACGCAGCGCCTGCAGCGTTTGGAAGCTGCCCTGGAATACGTTGAAATCAACAGTGCCCCGAATACCCGGAATATAGGCCTCGTCGGAGTGCTGCCAGATGATCCACTTTTCGCGGGGCAGCCGGGGCTCGGCCACCTCATAGTGAGCCAGCCAGAGTGGGTACTTGTCGAAATGGCCCGCCAGGTGGCGCTTATAGAAGCTGTGGTTGGAATACAGAATGGGCCGTACACCGTAGTGGCGCTCCACCAGCCGCAGCCATATGCCCACGTTGCGGCGCATGGCGGCCACATCGTGAAACTCGGCGTGCTCCACGTCCAGCACCGGCGGCAGGTCGCCGGGAGCCAGGGGCACGGTGCGGGTAAACAGGTTGGCTTGCCGGGCGCCGTCGTAGTTGGGCTGAAAGTAATGGTAGGCGCCCCGGTACACGCCGGCCTTGCGCGCCGCGGCCCAGTTGCGCTGGAACCGCTGGTCGCGCAGCGTCACGCCCTCAGAGGCCTTTATGAACGCAAACCGCACGTTGTGGCGGGCTACCTCGGCCCAGTCGATGCGCCCCTGATAGGCCGACACATCGATGCCGTGCACGGAATAGCCGTCGAGCATGGGCGTTTTTTCGCGGCCGGTGAGGTGGCGGCTCCTGAGCGAAGCCCAGGCAAGACGAACGTGGCGGTTTACCTGGCGCCGGTGGGTAAGATAAAATGCCAGCGCCCCCAGCACGGCCAGCCCCACAGCCCAACGCAGCCAGATCGGCAAACGCAAGCGGCGGCGCGAAATGGGGGTGGAGGGGCGTTTCATCAGCAGAGTCATGGCAAAAGTAACGCTGTAAGCTAAGGAACTAGTGCCTTTGCAGGCAAAAGCCGGCGTACTGGTTTTTTGCGAACTTGCCGCCCTACACCCTTACGCTTTGCCTCATGCCTTCTGCCCCCCTTGATGCCCGCGACGAAAATGGCCACCTCATCCGCGAGCTGCACGGCGTCACGCTGGCCGCCATCATCGACTACCTGCAGGCCCGATACGGCTGGCCCGGCCTCGATGAGCGGCTGCGCATGAATTGCTTTGCCGTGAACCCAAGTGCCAAGTCGGCGCTGGCGTTTTTGCGCCGTACGCCCTGGGCCCGGTCCAAGGTGGAAGAGCTCTACATCCGCACACGTAGCGCGGAAGTGACTGGCAATAAGTAACAGCAGGTGATAAAGTGACGGCGTGATGAGGTGAAAAGTAGTGTAGCCTCATTGTTCGGCACTTGATTCTCTTTCACCTGTTTCACCGTCATTGCATCATCCCATTATTTTCGCTCTATCATTTTTCCACCCAGAAATGGCCGATGTAACGCAGAAAACGAGTGTACAGGCGCAGGTAGCAGGAGCCGCCTGCTTTGTAGTGTTTGAGGTGGTAGCCTACTATCTGTTGCGCTGGGTGACGTCGCCGCTGGGCCGCCCCGACCAGTTTCAGCCGGAAAACACCATTGTGCCCAATTGGGTGAAGGCGGTGCTGTTTCTGCTGCTGCATCTGGTGCTGGTGGTGGTGGCTGTACTGGTGCTCAGCAACCAACTGCCGCGCCGCTACCGTGGGCTGGTGATGGGCTGGTTTTATATGTCGCTGCTGGTGGGTTTTGTGCTGGTGTTTGTGTTGATGAGCTGACGTGGCCGCTGGGGTGCTTTCCGGTGCTGTGCACCAATAAAAAAGCCACTGCAGGCGCAGTGGCTGATGAGACAGGCAGCCGGTCGGTCCCGGCTATATAGAAGGCAAACGGAGGTTAGCGCTGCTTGATGGTAATTTCGCGGGGGCGGTCAGCCGGATTCTGATAAGGAATCCGAATACGCAACTCACCTTCCTCGTGTATGGCATCAATACGGTTCAGGTCGAGGTTAGCCGGCAGATCGAGCACGTGCGTAAACAGTGGAGCAGCCAGCTGGTCTTCAGGCTGATGGCGGTATTGGGCCATCACCGTCAGACGGCTGTTGTTGAGCAGCACATGGATATTCTCGGGGCTCACCGACGGCGCTGCCACGCGCACCAATACGCCCTGCTCGCGCTTGTCCAAGCGTAGCTGAACTTGCGCAATGCCTCCACCCAGCGTATTGAGCAGGTCAAGTTGCGGGACTAGGTTACGGATGAATTCTCGGCTTATCAGATTCATGGTTGGGTTCCTATAGTAGGTTCGCAAGAGGTATTGCAAACCGTGTACCAACAGTGAATATGCAGATAATGCTCTCTGATGCGGCCATAATGGCCGATGAAAGTAATTGCTTATCTGGATTTCGGACGTTATGTCGCCTTTTGCTCTGTTCTCAGACTACGTATGCTGGCACCGGTGGCACATGGACGCCCCCTGGCACATTCACAAACGCTTCCTGTGCAGCGCTTAGTCAAGTGATGCCACCTACGTTGTGAGCCGCTTGGTCTGTTAAAGATTTCAGCACAAGCAACAGGTACAATTCAGTGAGTAATCAAGGCACAGGGGGCTAGGCCCAGCAGGTTGCCTGCGCCCTGTGGGTTACTCTATTAGTATCTGGTTCGGAATAGCCAGCTTTGCAGAATGGCCCACAGCCAGCAGAAAGCTAGTGAATAGGAGTAATCTGGCCTGGTGCCTGTGGCGGTTCGGAGGGCTCTATAGCCCGCTCATACCGCCTGCGCCCTTCGGTATCAGGGTCAGTCAGCTGAAATCCATTGTGGAGCAATACGCGCTGCGAGGCTTCGTTGGCGGGCAGCGTGTGGGCCAGTAGCCGACGAACCATGCCGGTGTGTGAGGCTTGCTGTACGAGGCCGCCTACCAGCTCGGTGGCCAACCCCTGGCCGCGCCAGTCGGCGGCAATGGAATAGCCAATTTCGGCCGTGCCATGCACATCCGGTGGGCCCCAGAAGCCTCCGGCGCCTACCAGCGTGGCGGGCTGCTGCTCGGTGGCGCGCAAAATGGCATACCAGCCATACCAGCCTGCCGCCGTGCGGCCGCCGGCCGTAAGCTGCGCCAGAAAATAGCGGCTGGCTTCGGCATCGTACTCCCCGGGGGGCCAGTCGGCAGGCATGGCGGCGCCCAGCAGTACCGGGAAATAGTGAGGCTTGTGCAGCTCAGCCGTGAGCAGGGCCCGGCTGGCCGCCAGAATGGTGAGGCGGGAGGTGCGCGTGATAAGGGGAATCATGGCGAAATATACGGGCCTGCCGAGCGCCAGCCAAAGTCGGCCGGAAGCTGGCGAGAAGCTAGCCAGGGAACATTTCTGTATATAACTTGTGCTATCTACCTTTACCGCTCGTCGTTTTTGCCTGGCTTGTGCTCACTGATACTCCCGATTTTCTGGCTCTTTCGTACCGTCCTGATTTAGAGGTGCTGGTGGTGCGCTGGATGCGGGTAATTTCGCTGGCTGAAATGTGCCACGGCTACGAGTTGCTGCTGCTGAACGCCGCGCAGTACCGGTGCCGGCAGTGGCTGATAGATGCCCGTCGCCGCAATAATACCGACCGCGAAGGGGCCGTTTGGATGGTGCAGGACTTTCTGCCGCGCCTGCACGGGCAGTTGGGTGGGCGTACTGCTCTGGCTTATCTGCTGCCACCCGTGCACCTGCGCGACCAGCTAGCCGATGCTGCCTTTCCACCCGCCAGCTTCTTCGAGGGTAAGCCTTTTGTGGCGGAGCGCTTTACCGATGAACGTACGGCGCTGGACTGGCTGCAGCGAATGCAGGTGGCTTCGGCGGCACAATAAGGCTGTGGAGGGCTGGCTAGATTTCCTGGAACGGCAAATCCATGATGATGGCTTCTAGGGCCAGCGGCACTGTGTCGGCAATGTGGTAGATGCCTTCTGCGCAGGCCCCATAAAATGAGCCGCGTGCATCTACTAGCAGGCACAACGGATCGGTGTAAGCTTGCCCTACCAAACTCAGCTGCCGGCCGGGCACCCGTGGCTCGTATTCGGTGCGCAGTAGGTCCAGGTTCAGCAGGCTCGCTGCTTGCTGAACTTCAAACTGCATGCGGGTAATGCTATGGTCCTGGCGGGTGAAATAGCAATGCAGGCCTCCAAACTCCCGCAAAAAGGCAGCGGCGGTGGGAAGCCAGGCGAGCTGCCGACGCAGCGTATCCTGCTGATAGTCAGCCGTGGATACGGCCCGGCCCGCATACCAGCCCGCTTCCGTCAGGGAGTGCTGCACATCGTCGGAAAAAGCGCGCATAAGCGTATAGCTGGCAATACAGTACGCAAGTTACACAAGTCATCGCGCCCACGAAAGCGGCACCGGGTCAGGCGGCTGGTGGCGGAAAATGCAGATCTACGCAGTCAAGCACATCCTGGACTGTGTGCAGCTCTTCCAGTTCAGCGTCCGCAATTTCGATGTGGAAGCGGCTTTCCAGATTCAGCGTGAGCTCCACCACATCAAAGGAATCGAAGCCCAGGTCGTGGACCAGGCGGGTATTGGGCGTGAGGGGGCGGGCCGGGTTACGCAGCTGGCGGTGCAGCATGCGCTCTACCTGATATTGAGTAAGCTGTTGCATACGTGTTCGAAAGTGAGATGCAGAGACGAAAACGAGGCTAGTTGGTGCTGGAAAGCAGCAGGGTAGTATCGTTGGGGATGGTAGGCAGCGGCGCCAGCTGGCCGATGCTTGCGCCTACCCGCAGATACTCGCCGGGGGCCACCAGGCGGCTCACCATCACGCCGTCGTGGGGCGCCGTCACAAACTGAAAATTGAGTTGCGTCGGTAACGCGGCCAATTGCCGCTCGGTGGCCGCCACCAGGGCGTCTGCGGCCGCCAGCTCAGGGGCTGATGCTGCTGGCACATGTTCTTGGAGGCTGCGCTGCGTGTGCTGCTGCCGAGCCAGCAACTGCTGCAGGCGCTGCCGCTCAGCGGAAACAAACTTCTGCGCTACTTTCAGCAGCAACTGGCCTTGCCGCACACGCTGCCCTTCCGTGAAGTATACTTCCCAGACGCGGCCCGCTACAGTGGCGGGCACTGCCACGCCCACCAGCACTGCCGGGGGCGCCACAGTCAGCGGGGCTACGTACGCTGTAAGCAGGGGAGAATTGGCCGGAGCAGCGGGCCGGTAGCCCGGTAAAAAGGCAACGGCACCCAGCGCTCCAAGCAGAATGACCGAAGCCATTCCAACAAACTTGTTCATATAAAGGAGAGTCGGCGTACCAAGCAATGGTTGGTGGCGCGACGTAGGCAATGGTGAAAGCCGATACGGCTGGTAACCCGGTTACAAGGAGTGGTGGGTAGCGGCGTCCGCCGTGGCCCCGGGGCAGCCACAGTCAGCCGGCAGCCGGCTGGCCAGCTCCTGCGCCAGCTGCGCCACCGATATGGCTGCCAACGCTTGGCGCATAGCCTGTTCGGCACTGCCCAGCAAGTCTTCGAGGGTATGCTGCATCACGCGGCCCAGGTTGCAGTGGGCGTTAGGCTTGGTGCTGCCTACCGCAAACAAATCGGGTTCTGGTTCCTGCATAGCCTCGTACACATCAAGCAGCGAAATGCAGTCAGAGGCGCGCGCCAGCAGTGCGCCGCCGCCCGCACCAAGTTGGGTGCGTACAAGGCCAGCGTTGCGGAGGGTGCCCATCAGGCGCCGCACCACTACCGGGTGCGTACCAGCACTGCCCGCCAGCACCTCCGACGAAACCGGCTGCCCGGCGCTATGCGCCAGAAAGGCCAGAATATGGGTGGCAACGGCGAAGCGGGTGTTCATGCAAATAAGTGTAACTAATTTGGTTGCAAATATACAGCGCAGACTGGTTGCATGCAACCGGTTGAGTGGAAAACTGCCACCCCACCAGCGGCGCGGCCCGCTACCACCAGACTGCCCTGCTACACGGCAGACGTATAAGTCCCGGATTTACTTTATCGGTGTTCAACCTATTCCAACCAAGTGTCCTGAATACACCAGCCTCGCCAGTCTATTCAGGGCACTTAGTTGCTGGGTATATACTGCAGCTAGCCTTTCCAGACGCCGAACTTGCCGGCCTGATAGTCCTGGTAGGCTTGGCGGATTTCAGCTTCCGAGTTCATCACAAACGGTCCGTAGGCCACAATCGGCTCCTGAAACGGCTTGGCGTGGCCGAGTAGCAGCACGGCGTCGTCGGTGAGAGCCTCGGCCCGGAAGTCGTCACCGTCGTAATTGAATTCTACCAGCTGGCGCGCCGCCGCTTCCTGTCCGTTGATGCGCAGCTGTCCGCGAATGACGTAGCAGAAGATGGTGCGCTCGGCCGGAATGGGCAGGGCCAGCTGGCCACCGCGCTTGAACTCGATGGTAGCCAGCTGTATATCCGTGAGCGGCTGCACGGCGCCGGCCGTGCCAGCCCACTCGCCCGACACGGCGTGCACCGTTACCCGGCCTTCATCGAGCAGCACCGACGGAATTTCCGGCGCCTGCAAACCCACGTAGTGCGGCGCGGTCATTTTGTGCTGGGCGGGCAGGTTCACCCAGAGTTGCAGAATTTCCAGTGGGCCGCCCGTTTGTTTGAACTCGTCGGAAGATATTTCCGAGTGAATCAGGCCGCTGCCGGCCCGCATCCACTGGATGCCACCCGGCCCGATAATGCTCTGGTGCCCGCCGCTGTCTTGGTGCATAATGTCGCCGGCCAGAATAAACGTCACCGTCTCGAAGCCGCGGTGGGGGTGAGGCCCGAAAGGGAGGCCGCGGTTGCGGGCTGGGTAGGTCTGGGGGCCGTGGTGGTTGAGAAACAGAAACGGGTCGAGGTGCTCAACGGCCTCAGTAGGTAGAGCGCGGTAAGTAATCAGGTCGGCAATGGGGGCGCTGACGGCGCGGTGCTGCTGCTTGATGGTGCGCATAACGTAGAAAGCTTGAAGGGAAGTGAGAAAGACAAACGAATACCCACAAATGGGCCACATGTTTACTGCCCGGATAAGTTTGTGTTGCCCGCCCGGCGCCGAATCCTCAACTACAGCATCGTTGAATTCGTAAAGAGTAGCCTACCAATCAGTTGTATCATGCTACGCAATCTGCTTCTGATTATGCTGCTGAGTGGGGCAGCGGCCAGCACGCAAGCCCAGAATATGTCCGCGCCACCTTTGGCGCCGCTGCCTGCCACGGCCACCACGGGCGGAATGCCGGGCGTATCGGCCGGCAACCTGGACCCCATCCAGACGGTTACGCTCGACACCACTCCGGTGAAGCTCCGCATCGACCCCCGCAAGCCGCTTCCCGATATGGCCCCCGCTCGGTCTGCTCCAAGGCCCAAACCCAAACCCCGGCAGTAGCGCCGCCGAAACCTATCAGCAGCTGGGGCAGTTAATCCGCTTCGGATCTACCAACGCCTTCCTCATGTCTGATTTGTTTTCGCCGTTTGTATTGCGTGGTCTCACGCTTCGCAACCGGATTGTTATTTCGCCGATGTGCATGTACAGTGCGCAAGACGGCTTCGCCAACGACTGGCACTTGGTGCACCTTGGCAGCCGTGCCGTGGGCGGGGCCAGCCTTATCATTCAGGAAGCTACGGCGGTGACGCCGGAGGGCCGTATTACGCCCGGCGACCTGGGTATCTGGAAAGACGAGCACGTGCCTTTTCTGCGCCGCATCACCGATTTTATTAAGGCCCAAGGCGCTGTAGCGGGCATCCAGCTGGCCCACGCCGGCCGCAAAGCCAGCCACCACATTCCGTGGGAAGGCGCCCACGCCATTGCGCCCACCGAGCCCGAGGGCTGGCAGACGGTAGCGCCCAGCGCCGAGCCCTTCACGCCCGACGAGCCCACGCCCCATGCCCTGAGCGTAGCGGAAATCGGGCAGGTGGTAGCCAGTTTTCAGGCCGCCACCCGGCGTGCCTTAGAGGCGGGCTACGAGGTGATTGAGCTGCATGCTGCCCACGGCTACCTGCTGCACGAGTTTCTGTCGCCGCTGAGCAACCGCCGCCACGATGCGTACGGCGGCTCCTTTGAAAACCGCATCCGGCTGCTGCTGGAAGTAGTGGAAGCTACCCGCGCCGTGCTGCCCGAACACTTGCCGCTGCTGGTGCGCGTTTCAGCCACCGACTGGACGGACGGCGGCTGGACAGCAACTGATACCGTGCAGTTGGCTGCCATTCTCAAGCAGAAAGGCGTGGACTTACTGGATTGCTCTACCGGCGGCAACGTGGCCAAGGCGGATATTCCAGTTGGGCCTGGCTACCAGGTGGAGTTTGCCGGGCAGGTACGCCGCGAAACCGGCCTTGCTACCGGTGCAGTGGGCCTTATCACCGAAGCTCAACAGGCGGCTGATATTATTTCTGCGGGCCAGGCTGATTTGGTGCTGCTGGCGCGGGAATCCTTGCGGGATGCCTATTTCCCGCTGCACGCTGCCCACGAACTGGGAGTCGAAATAGATTGGCCGAACCAGTATGTGCGCGCCAAGCCCCGGCAATAGCGCCAAGCAGTCGGCCGCAAGGTCGAGTTCCGCCGTATAAGCTCAACTGGACTTTTGCTGCATGACTGACTTTTCAACCCCAGAATTTCCTATCGTATACCGACCTGACCTGCATATTCTGGTGGGCCGCTGGATGGTGGAAATTACGCGGGCTGAGGAGGTAAAGCAGAATTATGTGCAGCTATTCAAGGCCGCCGCGGCCGCTCAAAATTGCCGCTTCTGGCTGCTGGATGCTCGCCGACGCTTCCGGACTTCAGTGGAAATTACGAGTTGGGTAAACCAGAACGTACCTAGTTTAGGCTTTGAGAAGCTAGGCGGCGAAATCCGTGTTGTCTTTTTGCTTGCCCCGCATCAGCTGCTGGTTTCCACCGATTCGCCGCCGTTTCCCATGTTGTTCCATCCAACTACTGGCCACGCTATGTCGGCGCAGTTCACAGATGAAGGCCAGGCTATAGCCTGGCTGCTTGAGCAGCAGCGCCTGGTGTAGAAAACCGCTGTACACCAGTCGCAATACCCTTGGTGAAGCGGCATCTGCAGGCAACTGTATTACGCCCCGGCGGTTCCTCATCCTTTCTTTGAAGGTGGTAGCGGACCGCCGGGGCTTTGCTGTTCAGTCGGGTACAATTGTCTGCTACTGCGCTTTGCTGAAGTTACCAGCGCAGTAGGTGGTCTTCTGCCACGCCGGGCGCAACCTTTCTCGGCGCGCTACGACCTTAGGCGAAGCCTACTCTGTATTTCGCTGCATGAAACACCTTTCTGCCCCCAACCGGGCCGGCGCGGCGGCCCTGCTGCTGGCCCTGGCCGGTTGCGCCACCACCCAGCCCGCCGCTACCAGCACTACGGCCACGGCTGTTGCCTCCACCACCGGCGGCCGCAGCATAAACCCCCAGGATGTGGACCGCTCGGTGTCGCCGTGCGAGGACTTCTTTCGGTTTTCGGGCGGCAACTGGCTGAAAAACAACCCCATTCCGGCCTATGCCAGCAGCTGGGCCCCGCGCAACGAGCTGAATGACCGGACCCAGGCTACCCTGCGCCGCATCTTGGAAGATGCCGCCGCCGACCGCGCCGCCACCCCCGGCTCAAACCGTCAGAAAGTGGGCGACTACTACGCCGCCGGCATGGACTCGGTGGGCCTGGAAAAAGCCGGCCTGACCTACCTCAAGCCCGAGCTAGCCCGCATTGCCGCCGTGAAAGACCGCCCCGGCCTGCTCACCGAAATTGCCCGCCAGCAGACGCTGGGCACCGGCGCGTTCTTCCGGGCCGGCGTTTCGCCCGACCGCAAAAACAGCTCGGTGTACGCCGTGAACATGAGCCAGGGCGGCCTGGGCATGCCCGACCGGGACTACTATTTAAAAGATGACGCGCGCTCCAAAACCGTGCGCACGGCCTACATCACCTACCTCACCAACACCTTCAAGCTGCTCGGCGACGCAGAAGCTACGGCCGCGGCCAAGGCCGCCACGGTGGTGCGCTTGGAAACCCGCCTGGCCCGCGCCAGCAAAGACCGGGTTTCGTTGCGCGACCCGTACGCCAGCTACAATAAGATGACGGTGGCCGAGGCTGACAAGCAGTTTCCAAACCTGCAGCCCTCGGCTTTGCTCAAGCGCAACGGTCTGAGTGCGGCCCAGGAGGTGATTGTGGGCCAGCCGGACTTCTTCCGGGAAGTCAGCGCGGTGCTGAAAGAGGAGCCGCTGGCTGACCTCAAAACCTACCTGAGCTGGCAACTGGTATCGTCGGTGCCGACGGCCTTGCCCCAGGCGTTTAGCGACGAGGCTTTCCGGTTTGCGCAGGTTCAGAGCGGGGCCAAACAGCAGCCCACCCGCTGGAAACGCATGCTGGCCGCCACCGACGGCACCCTGGGCGAGGCCTTCGGGCAGCTGTATGTGGATCAGGCGTTTTCGCCCGCCGCCAAGCAGAAGGCCCTCGATATGCTGGCCAACATCCGCGAGTCGATGGCCGAGCACATTCAGACCAACACCTGGATGAGCGCCGCCACCAAACAGGAAGCCCTCAAGAAGCTCAGCGCCCTGCGCGTGAAGATCGGCTACCCCGACAAGTGGAAGGACTACTCGGCGCTGAATATTTCGCGTGAGTCGTACCTGAAAAACGTGCTGGCGGCGCGCCAGTGGGGCTACCAGCAGAACGTGAAGAAGTTTGGCGGGCCGATTGACCGCACCGAGTGGAGCATGACGCCGCCCACCATCAACGCTTACTACAGCCCGCCGATGAACGAAATCGTGTTTCCGGCCGGCTACCTGCAGCCCCCGTTCTTCGACCCCGAAGCCGACGACGCGGTGAACTACGGCGCCATCGGCGGCGTGATGGGCCACGAAATGACCCACGGCTTCGACGACTCCGGCCGGCAGTACGACTCGGAAGGCAACCTGCGCGACTGGTGGACGCCGGCCGACGCGGCCGAATTCACGAAGCGCGCCGCCGTGGTGGGCACACAGTACTCGGCTTTCCAGCCCCTGGATTCGGTGTACGTAAACGGCAAGCTGACCATGGGCGAAAACCTGGCCGACTTCGCCGGCCTCACCATCGTGTACGCCGCCCTCCAGAAGCAACTCGACAAGCAGTACGGCAAAGGCAACCGCCCCCTCATTGACGGCTTCACGCCCGAGCAGCGCTTCTTCCTGAGCTGGGCCCAGCTGCGCCGCCAGAACATCCGCCCCGAAGCCCTGCGCCAGCAAATCCTCACCGACCCGCACTCGCCCGGCCAGTACCGCACCATCGGCCCCCTTATGAACATGCCCGAGTTCTACCAGGCCTTCGGCTGCACGCCAGGCCAGAAAATGGTTCGACCGGATGCCGAGCGGGCGGTGATTTGGTAGGCTGAAAGCCCAGCCAAAGAGAACGTCATGCTGAGCGAAGCGGAGCGTAGTCGAAGCATCTCGCCAGAAGCTAACTAATAGTACCACAACGTCAGCACGCGAGATGCTTCGGCAAGCTCAGCATGACGGGCTTTCTTTTCCTAATTACAACTTCTTCCACAACCTCCAATTTTCCACCAATGACCTTACAACGCACCTTCCTGCTCTCCCTGGGCACGGCGGCCGGCATGGCCCTGGCCGGCTGCGCCGCCAGCACGCCCGCTACCACCGCCACCACGCCGCCCGCTGCTACGCCTGTCACGACTGACGTTTCAGCCACGGCCCAGCTCGGCCCCGTACTGCCCGGCGTCGGCCTTGACCCGGCCAATATTGATAAATCGGTAAACCCCTGCGACGACTTCTTTCAGTATGCTTCCGGCACCTGGCTCAAGAACAACCCAATTCCGGCCGCGGAGTCGCGCTGGAGCTCCTGGAACGGGCTCATCAACCAGAACGAGGCCGTGATGCGCCAGATTCTGGAAACCTCGGCCGCCAACAAAACCGCCGCCAAGGGCACCAACCTGCAGAAAGTAGGCGACTACTACGCCACGGCCATGGACTCGGTGGCCATCGACAAAGCCGGCCTGAAGTACCTGCAGCCCGAGCTGAACCGCATCAACGCCGTGAAGGACCTGCGCGGGCTGCAAACCGAGCTGGTGCGCGCCCAGCGCCTGCAAACCCGCTCGGTGTTCGGGCTGGGCGTGAACCAGGACCGCAAAAAGAGCGACGAGTACGCCCTCTACCTCAGCCAGGGTGGCCTCAGCCTGCCCGACCGGGACTATTACCTGAAGGACGACGCCCGCTCGAAAGCCATCCGTACGGCCTACACCACCTACCTCACCAACACCTTCAAGATGCTGGGCGAAAGCCCGGCCACGGCTGCCAAAAGCGCCGCCACGGTGCTGCGCCTCGAAACCCGGCTCGCCAAAGCCAGCAAGGACCGCGTAGCCCTGCGCGACCCCTACGCCAACTATAACAAGATGACGGTGGCCGAAGCCGCCCAGAAATACCCCAACCTGGGGTTGCCCGTGATGCTGCCCGCCTTGGGCCTCAGCTCGGCCAAAGAGGTGATTGTGGGCCAGCCCGAGTTCCTGCAGGAAGCCAGCACCGCCCTTAAGCAGGAGCCCCTCGGCGACTGGAAAACCTACCTGCGTTGGCACCTCACCTCGTCGCTGATGTCGGCGCTGCCGCAGTCGTTTGGCGATGAGTCGTTCCGGTTTGCGCAGGTGCTAAGCGGCGCCAAGCAGCAGCAGCCCCGCTGGAAGCGCATGCTTCGCGCTACGGATGGTGCGCTGGGCGAAGCTTTTGGTCAGCTGTACGTAGACAAGGCCTTCGCGCCCGAAACCAAGGTGAAGGCCCAGCAGATGGTGGCCAACATCAAGGAAGCCATGGGTGAGCATATCCGCGGGCTGGAGTGGATGAGCGCCGCCACCAAGGAGGAAGCCCTCAAGAAGCTCAACGCCTTCACCGTCAAAATCGGCTACCCCGATAAGTGGAAGGACTATTCGGCCCTCTCGATGAGCCGCGAATCGTACCTGAAAAACGTGCTGGCCGCCCGCGAGTGGGAGTCGAAGGACAACCTGAGCCGCTACGGCAAGCCCATTGACCGCGAAGTGTGGGGCATGACCCCGCCCACGGTGAATGCCTACTACAACTCCTCGCTCAACGAAATCGTGTTTCCGGCCGGCATCATGCAGCCTCCGTTCTTCGACCCCAAGGCCGACGACGCGGTGAACTACGGCGGCATGGGCGCGGTCATCGGCCACGAAATCACCCACGGCTTCGATGACCGGGGCCGGCAGTCGGATGCCCAGGGCAACCTGCGCGACTGGTGGACCAAGGAGGACGCGGCCGAATTCACGAAGCGCGCCGACATGGTGGGCGCCCAGTACTCGGCCTTCCAGCCTCTGGATTCGGTGTTTGTGAACGGTAAGCTGACCATGGGCGAAAACCTGGCCGACTTCGGCGGCCTCGCCCTGGCCTACTCGGCGCTGCAAAAGGAGCTGCAGAAGAAGTACGGCAGCAACCCGCGCCCCCGCTACGACGGCTTCACGCCCGAGCAGCGCTTCTTCCTCGGTTGGGCCCAAGTATGGCGCACCAACGCCCGCCCCGAGTACATCCGCCAGCAGGTGCTCACCGACCCGCACTCCCCGGCCCAGTACCGCACCAACGGCCCGCTCATGAACATGCCCCAGTTCTACGAGGCCTTCGGCTGCAAGGAAGACGCCAAAATGGTGCGCGCCCAGAACCAGCGTGCCAACATCTGGTAGTCAATTCAATCAAAGGTATTTACAAAAAAAGCCGACCCAGTGGGTCGGCTTTTTTATTGGCGAAACACGGTTACTTGCCAGCCGTTGGCGTGGCTGAGGGTGTGGCCGGGGAATCGGGGCCAAGCTGCGCTAGCGCCT
Source organism: Hymenobacter puniceus (assembly GCF_014333525.1). Taxonomy (GTDB): domain Bacteria; phylum Bacteroidota; class Bacteroidia; order Cytophagales; family Hymenobacteraceae; genus Hymenobacter. The sequence goes on along the minus strand of NZ_JACSCX010000007.1, from coordinate 69,846 downwards.
GTCGAAGCTCGGCGGGCGTAACGGGCCGATAGGCAAGAGCCGGCTCAGTGCGCTGGCCCAGAACAACCGGTTGCAGTGCCAGGTAAGTTTGGCCTTTCTCGCGCCTGATGGCCACAATGGTGGCCAACTCCTGGTCGGGTACGTTGGGAAAAGCGTACCCGCCAGCCGCCGCTAGGCCGGGCAATACAGCGCGAATGCGCCGGAACACCAGCTGCACTCGGGCCGGCGCAACTGGCTCCGGCGTGGCTACCGTAAACAGCACCCGCGGAGCCTTGCTCTGCAGCAGCCGGTCGCAGTTTATCCAGCCCAGCTGAGTGGCACTGAACAGGTAGCCCGCCAGCGAATCGGCCGACATAGCGCCCACCGCCGCCGCGCTCAGTTGCTGCCGCGCCGCGCCGACACTTACTATTGGGATTGCTGAACTAGGAGGCAAGCCACTACCGCCAGCACCTTGGTGCAGTACTTTCAGTTGGCCTGTAGTCGTAAAGCCCAAATCAAGCCTCGTGAAGCCGGCCACCGGCAGCGTAGCCAGCCGAGTGGGCGGCTTACGGCGCTGTTTGCGTGGCGCCACGGCCGCAATGCGGCTACTGCGGTTGGTGGTAGTAGCCCGCACCGGCCCGTAAAGGCGCACGGGCTGGTACGGCAGCTGGGCCAATGCCCGTAGTGTAGCCCCCTGCAAGGTTGTGTCGGCAGTGCCAAGCCAAGTGGCATTGGTGGCCAGCACGCGGCCGGTAGCATCCAAGGCGAGGGTGGCGCGGGCATATGCCAGCAGCCGCCCTTTGCTATACCAGTTGGCTTGGCGTAACTGACGGCTTAGCGCCGCTGGGCGGGTTTCCTGCCGGAGCCGGGCCGCCGTGGCAGTGGAGTAGCCGCTATTCTTCTGCAGCCGCTGTTGCAGCTGCCGGGACGTTAGCTGGCATTGGGCATCCAATAGGTCGAACTGCTGAAGGCGCAGGGCAGGGGTAGGACGCTGCCAGTCCAGGCGGTGCTGGGCAGTAGGTACGCCAGTGTACAGCTGCATGCCAAGCAGCGGAGCTGAGGCGGGCAGCTGCAGTAGCAGCGCAGCTTCGGGTCGGAGGCCACACAGCTGCCCGATAGCACTTCGGGCCTCTAGGTGTAGCATCCCGCCCGTTTCCAGCAGTTCGTGGCCTGACTGGGTGGTAAGGTTGGCCAAAATGATATCCGGGAGCTGATAAAACTCGCGTACTCGCACCTCTATTAGCCCGGTGGCAGGCTGGCCGTCGGCTGCAACAAACGCTCCGGCCGGAACATGCAGGATTGTGCCTTCGGGGCAGTACAGCACAGTGTCGCGGCGCCCATGCACCCGAAATACCTGCGCCGGCTTATCGTCGGGGCCTGGTAGCGCGCTTTCTTCTGCCAAGGCCGGGGCCGCTGAAACAGCGGTAGCCGTAGCGGTGGGGCCAGGAGCAGGATAAGCAATATGCCAGTTGTTGCTGACTTGTTTCATCACTCGCCTAGCGCGGTGCGGCGCAGACGCATGGGCTGGTCCCGGGGCCACGAGCGACGGTAAAGTGGCGGCCGGAAGCGGCGTGGTGGCTGCCGGCCCCGTGGGTGAGTTGGCTGCTGGGGCCGCGGCTCCGACATTGCTGCTGTATTCCGTTTCGCGGGAGCAGCTCAGCAAAGCCACGGCCAGCAGCCCTAGCGGTAGGTATAGGTTGCGCATACAGGGAAGGATAAGAACACGAAAGAACAGCCGCAGGCTGCCCGTTGCAGGGCGTAGCTAAAACGCTGGGCTAGCACCCTACAATATAAAGTAGTAGCTATTGAGACGCCAAGAAGTGAATACAGCTATGGGAATAAGGCATGTGCAAAGCAAAAAGCAGTATGTGACGGGTCTTTATGATTCATGCTAAAAAAATATTTATCATTGATAACCAACAAGTATGATTTATTCGTAGAATTACGAAAAGTTCGTAACAAAGAAATGGAACGATTAACTCAACCCGAGGAAGAGGCTATGCGGGGCTTCTGGCAGCTGGGCGGCGGCTTCATCAAGGAAGTGCTGGAACTGCTGCCCGAGCCGCGCCCGCCCTACACCACGCTGGCTTCCACGGTGCGTAATCTGGAGCGCAAGCACTACCTGACCAGCCGCAAGCTGGGCAACACCTTCCGGTTTGTGCCCAGCGTCACGGCCGAGGAGTACCGGCGGCGCTTCCTGGGTGCCTTCGTCGGCGACTACTTCCGCAATTCCTACAAGGAACTGGTGTCGTTCTTCGCCCAGGAGCAGAAAATCAGCCCCGAGGAGTTGCAGGATATCATCGACATGATTGAAAACCGTAAGTCCCGGTCCTGATGCCCGCGCTGCTTCTGTATCTGCTGAAAACACAGTTGGCGCTGGCGCTGCTGCTGGCCGTGTACTACGGGCTGCTGCGGCGGCTCACGTTTCACCAGCTCAACCGGGCGTACCTGCTGGCCGCGCTGGGGCTGGCCGCGTTTTATCCGGCCCTTGATGTGGGGTGGTTGTGGCCGGCCGGCGCCGCCACCAGTTCATTAGCCAGGACGATGCCTCTCTGGACCAGTCAACCAATTTCGGCATTAACCTCTGCCACTACTACCCCCGACTACCATGCGTGGCTGCTGGGTATCTATGGGGTAGGGGCAGGGGTGCTGTTGCTGCGTGTGCTGGTGCAAGGCGCTTCGTTGTGGCGCCTGCACCGGGCCTCACGGCCTGCTGAGGCCAATGGCGTTAAGTTTCGGGCCGTGGCTGAAGCGGTAAGTCCGTTTTCGTTTGGGCGCGCCATCTACCTCAATCCAACTCGCCACGCGGTAGCCGAGCTGCCCACTATTCTGCTGCACGAGCAGGTACATGTGCGCCAGGCCCACACCGTGGATGTGCTGCTGGGCCATCTGCACCGGGCGCTGGCCTGGGTGAGCCCCGTGGCCTGGCTGTGGCTGCACGCCACGCAGGAAAACCTGGAGTTCATTGCTGATGCCGCCGTGCTGCACGAAAGCCGACAGCCCACGCAGCAGTATCAGTACACCCTGGTTCAGCTCAGCACACTGGCAACCGGGCCGGCGCTGGCTACCCCTTTTTCTTTTATCACCCTCAAAAACCGTATTCGTATGATGAACTCTCAGCCTTCTTCGCGGCGCCAGCTGCTCCGCTACGCCGCCGCGCTACCTTTGGCGCTGGGCTTGCTCCTTACTTCTGCCGCCACCCAGGCCACTTCCAGACGGCCAGAACAAACCCAACTGGCGGCCACTCCTCTTCTCTACTTTGTGGATGGCAAGCGGGTAGAAGAAAGTGAGGTAAAGAAGCTAGACCCGAAGGCCATTGAAAGCATGAACGTGCTGAAAGGCGAAGTTGCTGTAAAGGCCTTTGGCGCCGAAGCGGCCGACGGAGTTGTGCTCGTCGTCACGAAGCAAAACAAGAACTCCGCCGAAGTGAAAGCCTTTATGCAGCAACATAACATTGTGCTGGACCCAACCGTGTCCACGGCCAAGCCCAGCCTGTACTTCCTCGACGGCCAGCCTTCCACCGCGCAGGCCATCAATGAGCTCAACCGGCGCACTATTGCCAGTGTAAACGTCGTGAAAGGCCCGGAAGCCACCCGCATTTTTGGAAGCGGCGCAACGGATGGCGTGATGGTGGTCGTGACCAAGCGCAACGTGAGTTCTGAAGCCGTAGCCGAATTCAACCGCCGCTACAACATCCAGCCGCCGCTGGTGCCCGCGCCGCCTACCCCGGCCGTAAAGCCTTAATGGTCTGCAGCCAGGCAGGATAGGTTCTGCCCTGATATGGCCCAGCTTTCTTCCCCGAAGGCTGGGCCGTATCTTGCGTGGCTACTTTGTGCATAGCCAACGGAAAATTCCAATTATGCGTACCAGTAGCAGAGTTCTTTTCCGGTCTGCCACCCATCCACCGTTTGCATGACTTCCACCACGCTAGCTGACTTTCTCCAACTTAGCCACCGCCCCGACCTGGGAATTGTGGCCGCCCGCTGGACCCGCCCTACTGAGTCGGGGGAGCTGAGAGCCGGCTACCAAGCCATGCTACACTATGCCGCCGCCTGCAACAACTGCACGCACTGGCTGATTGACTCCCGCCGCCGGCTGCAGGTGGATGCTCAGGACGTACATTGGCTGACCACCGAGTTTTATCCCACACTGCGCCGCCACCTCAATGCCCACGTATACCTGGCTTTCCTGATTGCGCCCTACCAGGCCGACGATGTGCAGGACGAGACCCTGCCAGCGCTGCCTTACACCCACGGCGACTACTGTTCGCTAAACCAGTTTATTGACGAAGGCGAGGCGGTGCGCTGGCTGACGTCGCGCAACTAAGGGAAACTACTTCAGGCTAGCCGGCAGCGTTGAAAAAGGCAATTTTCAGATATGATGTTGGATATTGCGAGTAAAGATATTATTGGCGCGATTATAGCCGTTATATTTGATACAGAGGGCATACAGGCATTGTTCATAAGTGCTTTAGTGGCCTGAATTCTGCTTGTTTTACCTTTTTTTTCTGGTTCATGTCTAAAATAGTACTATTGCTTCTGTGTGCACTACTAGTGCTGCTGGAGCCCGAAACCATGCTGGCCGCCGCCGGCCCCGAAGCGCCCCTGACGGAATCTGCCGTTGCCGACGCTGCCACCGAAACGGCTATTCCGCGCCCCAACTACAAGCGCTACCGCGGCAACAGCCGTACCCGGAAACGGCGCCTGGGCTTCTTCCGCCGTCGGGCTGCCCGCCGTAAGGCTATGCGCAAGAACAAGCAGAAGGCTACCGCGCCGAAGGGCCGCATCCAGGTAGATGCGCCTATCGGCACTATGCCGCCGCGCAAGTAGTCTTCTGTATCGCCGCCGCATTAGTGGCGCTTACCGCAACGGCCGCCTTCCCAATCAGGGGAGGCGGCCGTTTGCGTAGGCGCCCGTCCGGGACGAAGCCATATGAGCTGGTTGGGGCTATTGGTGTAGAGCTGAAAAATAGGCAGGCCATTCCGGTAGCAGCGCCGTATACAGTTCAGCAAGGTTTGCCACGTAATTATACCTTCCCTTATGCTTCGCACTCTTTCTGCTGCTCTGTTGATTGTGGGGCTGGCCGCTACTACTGCCGCAGCCCAAAACCGCGCCCCCTCTACTCCCACCCAACGCAAGCTGGGCGCCGTGAAGGTGCCGCCGCCCAACACGCCGATGCCCGCACCCGCCACGGCATCCGGTACCACAGCCGGGCAAGGACAAAACGCCGCTACTGCTCCCGGCCTTACAGGCCAGCCAGCCCGGCAGGCCACGGCCTCGCCCGAGCGGCTGCTCCGCCAGCCCGTGCCTGCACCGCCTCTTGCCACGCCTCCACCCACGGCTCCCGCCGCTCCCCGGAAAACGCAATAGTCACCAGCAATATAAGGGAGGCTGTACCAGTAGTGCCCCGAAAACTTCCTGGGGTTTCCAATAGGGTTGTGCGCCTTGCTCTCAACAACTTTGAGTTTCCTGACGGGCGGTACGCAATGCCTGTGTAGGTAAGTGCAAGCGGGTAGAATTCAGTATGCTAATTGCTATAGCTTGTGTTTCTGGCAAAGGAGCGTCTGAGGTGAATGTATGTACCTACAGTAAATAAGACTACCTTTGCTTCCTATGTTGGGTAAACCGCCGCTTGTAGTGTATGCAGAAAATCAGGCTGGGCAGGTGCTGCAGGATCCGGCGGGTATAGTCCAGATTATTTGGCGGCCCGGTTTGCGTCGGCTATCAGAAACGCAGGCTGTTCTTACGCATGCCCGGCTGGCCTTGCAGCGCTTCGGGTGGTACCGCATCTTCATCGACCAATCCCAGATGGTGCCGTTCACTGCCGAAGAGCAGCAGTGGATTTCCACTGAGTGGTTGCCATTGGCTATCCAAAACGGCTACCGGTACGGAGCCATTGCTGTGTCGTCGGACGTAATGGTGCGCTTGGCCACTGCCTACATCACCACCCAGATTCAGAATACGCCGCTCACGTACCGCTCATTCGAGAGCGGCCCGGAGGCACAGGCATGGCTGCAGCAGCAATAAGCCGAAAGCGGTGCTCGGGCGTGCCAAGACCTGCCAGGCTCAACGGCGTGGTTCAGGGAGGTTAGCGCGTTGTAGCATGCTTGCTTTATAGCTTTCAGGCAACGCACCACCCACCGCCACGCCACAGTTGCTACTTCTGCCGGCTCTATCTGTGGCCCGCACTAGCTGCTGGTGGCTCTGGCGTGGCTTTGATTCATTTCTGGTTAGAAGCTTCGCATACGGCCACCAACTACTTTTCCGATTTATTGTGCCTGCAGGCTTGAGCTGGCCCGTACTTTCTGGTGAATAGTCTAGTGGCTTTCTGTTTTCAAGGAAAAAGAACAAGTGCGGCACTTACCGGGCCGGACCAGCTTTGTAGCGCAGCCACAGAATGCCGCCGGCGCGCTGCTCCACGCTCAGCAGCTCAAATGGCCGGGGTGGGCCGGGCTGCTCGCCCTGCTCGAAGATGGTAGGCGAAGACGCGGCTCCATCCACTACCGGGTAGTGCAGCAAGCTCAGCTCGTCTACCAGCCCGGCGCGCAGCAACGAGCCGTTGACGTGGCCGCCGCCTTCCAGCAGCAGCGTTTTGATGGGAAACAGCTCACCCAGCTTGTGCAGCACCAGCGCGAAATCCAGCGCTTTCTTTCCGCCAAACAGATACGACACGCCCACCCGGCGCAAATAGGCCAGGTACTCGTCGCTGACCTGCTCGGTAAGGACACTGATGATGTGGTCGTCGTCGATGAAAGCCGACTCCCAGCCCAGCTTGCCGTGCGCATCCACTGCTACTGCAAACGACTCGGCGCCGTGCTCGGCCACGTAGTCGGTGCGGGGGAGAGGCGTGGCTACAGGCTGCAGGTCGGGCGTGAGGCCATCGGTGAAGTCCTTTTCCATCGTGACGCGGCCCACCAGCCAGGCGTCGGCGTCGAAGGTGGCGGCGGTAGTTTCGTACTCGTGGGTGTCGGGCGTGGCGCCCCAGCGGCTCAGAATGATGCGCCCGTCGAGGGAGCTCATCATGTGGCAGATTACGTGCGGTTTCATGTGTGGCAATAAGAAAAGGTAGACGCCCCGCCTCGGGCCAGGCTGGCTGCTATACGTGCTTATACCGCCAGCGGCTGGCTGCCACTAACACAACTCTGGCATCGCCACAACACCAGCGCGAGCTGAACCGTATCGAAAAACCAGCCCCCGGAGCAAGCCTGAGGCCTTTTTCAACTGCTATATGCCTACAGCTATTCCAAGTCAGTACATCCGCTTCGATTCCGGAGTGGAGGAAATTCAGCCTAACGAGCAGGAGCTCACCAACGAAACCGTGGAGTCGATGGCGCGGGTCAACCGCTTCATGTTCGAGAAGCACCGCCACGCCATCCGCGACGCCCACGCCAAAAGCCACGGCGTGCTGCGCGGCGAGCTGCACGTCTACCCCAACTTGCCCGAGCACCTGGCCCAGGGCATGTTCCGGGAGCCGAAGGTGTATCCGGTTATTCTGCGCCTGTCGTCGGCCCCCGGCTCCATCGACCCCGATACGCAGTCGGCCGTGAAGGGCCTGGCCGTAAAAATCATTGGCGTGGAAGGCCGGAAGTTTCTGCCCGACCAGGCCGACGAAATCACCCAGGACTTCCTGATGGTCAACGATACCATCATCCCAACCGGCGACATCAAGAGCTACCACGATATGCAGCTGCGCCAGGAAAAGGTGACGCTGCACACCCCGGAGGTCGTTACCAAGCTCATGACTGAGGCCGGTACGCTGGTGAATCAGGCGCTGGATGCGGTGGGCCTGAAAAAGGAAATTCCGCTGGTGGTGCCGCCCCACCCCAACAACCACCTGCTGGGCGAAACCTACACCACGCTCGGCGCCATCCGCTTCGGCGACTACGTATCCAAAATCAGCGTGGCCCCACTCTCGGCCAATGTGCAGCTGCTGGCCGGGGAGCAGGTGAAAATCACGGAGCCCGCCGGCTGGCGCGACCTGGTGGTGGACTTCTTCCGCACCCAGGGCGCCGAGTACGAGCTGCGCGCCCAGCTCTGCACCGACCTGAAAACCATGCCCGTGGAGGATGCCTCCGTCGACTGGCCCCAGGACCAGAGCCCCTACCAGCCGCTGGGCAAAATCGTTATTCCGGCTCAGGATGCCTTCAGCCCCGCCCGCCGGGCCTTCGCCGATGATGTCCTCTCGTTCAACCCCTTCCATTGCCTGCCCGAGCACCTGCCGCTGGGCTCCATCAACCGGGCGCGCATCAAGGCTTACGAAACCTCCACCGCCTACCGCCACCGCATGAATGCCCAGCCCCGCCTCGAACCCCGCGACATCAACCAGCTCCCCGACTAATACCACCGAGCTGCCGTGTGTACCAACAGCGTGGGGTCTTTCTGCTGCGTACCGAACCCGCCGACTAGTGCTGCCCCGGCTATGGCTACCTCTGCTGGCTGAGTAACTACCCATGACTGATGCGCGACACGCTAGATGCTCCGCGCTGCCTGACGGGCTGGATTTGCGCAAACCTTTCTCTGTCGTTGCTCCGCCCGCAGAAAATAGCCAAGGCTTCCACTAGTCAGGGAAGCCTTGGCTGTGTAGGCACGTATGCCAGGATTACTGCACCGACCGCACGGGAATGTTGGTGAAGGTGCCCGTAACAACGATGTCGCACTTGCGCTTGGGGAAGGTCATGTAGGCCACGGTGGGGTCTTTGGCTCCGGTTAGCGTAGCGGTGTAGCTACCGCTCAGCAGCTGCCGTTTGGCATCGTAGCTGCTGATGATGAGGTTGCCCGTTACGTGCTGCATGCCACTGGGGTAGATGATGGTGCCGCCCCCCAGGCTCTCGGGCTGGTCGTAGTAATAGTTCACGCCCGCATCAAGCGTCCGGTCGCGGAGGGTTTTGAGGGTATAGGTGCCGGTAAGCGCGGCGGGTAGCTTCGTGCGCTCCATCTCGAAGCCGATGCCCTCGGTGCCGGTAATGGGCTCCGCCCCCATCGATAGGCTCTGGGCCGTCTGCGTAACGTACGCCTTCAGCTGCGCGGCCTGAAACGTGGTGTCCCGGCGCTGGCCGTTATCCTGGTACACAATGGAGCGGCTATAGCTCATGGTGGGCTGCGGCGTGGGCTCGGGCAGTTCCTGGTCGTCTTTCGAGCAGCCCGCGGTGAAAGCCAGCGTCAGGCCCAGCAGTAGCGAGAGAGTAGCGTTGTAATGCATACGATAGGGGATAGGAGGGTGTAGAAACGCTATATAGAAAACTGTGCCAAGCGTGACTACTGGCTTAGTAATTCCTGCCTGAACGAAAAACGCCGCCCGGATTTCTCCAAGCAGCGCAGTGTCGGTTTGCCTGGTTATATAGGCCACCTCACTCGGCACATCCACTGGTTTCGGAGCCGCGAGGCCGCCTCACTCACCCAAACCATTCGGTTTTGGGCAATGAGGCGGCCTCAAGGGAGAGAAACATTTGTTTCGGTGCTCCGGGAGATTCCGAGTGCGGGGAGATGAAACCTATTTGCGCTTGTATAGCCGAACCGTAAGACCACCAGAAGTCCTATACACCAAGCTATCCTTTGTCAGTTTTCTGATTCTACCAACATAGGGGCCATCCTCATTGAAAATTGTGAGGGTCGTAGGCGTGATGCTGTACCGGACAGGTGCATCCGGAAATTCAACGTAAGTCAAGCTGCTGCCACGCACCTCAAACTCAGCATTCCCACCAGTGCCAACCGCCCAAACTCCCTGCAATAAAGTGGTTGGAGCTACGGATTTGATCTTACGCACCTGTCCTTGTGCTGAGAGGGAAACAGTGGAGAGAAACAGCAAGATGCTGGCGTATCGGTATAGCATAGGCTTGAAAATGCAGATAATTTCTCTTTCAGAACTAATCTTCGGGTTTATGTACCCCTGACGCGCGTGTAGCGGAGCGTACCTCATGCCTCCTCCTGCCGGGATGCTGTGCTTACCCCGCCCGAACGAAAAACGCCGCCCGGATTTCTCCAGGCGGCGCGGTGCCGGTTTGCTGCGTGGTGGCAGTGGGGGTGCAGCCTATACTTCAAGGCTGGCCGTAGGTTATGTCTAGTTAAACCCGCGTCAGATGGACAGTTGTTAGCATGAAAAAGCCCCAACTATATGAGTTGGGGCTTTGAAATTCAATTTAGGACGCTAACTGCCAATTGGCATTAGGCGGAAGTTTACCGATTCTACGTAAATGAGCTAGGAACTCCTGCGTCGTCAGTGGACCACTGCTTCTGCTTTGTTCGTATGCTTCTAACGTCTTACCGGTCATCGAGAGGCTCGTTGCCGGCTGAGAGTTGGCGGAAGATGACGTCTCGGATGGTTTCATAGCTCGGCAAAATTACGTCTTCGACGACAAGTTGGTCATCCTCTAACGTAAAAGTAACCGAAATAAATTTCCGATGTTTCGTATATCCGACAACCTCGTAAGCACCGGCATTTCTAGAGTAAAGCCCACTGCGAGAAGGGAAGGATAGAAGTTCTTCTATCTCCTCCTGCATGATACTGAGACTGTGACACCAGTTCCAGTTGACTTTACCAAAGTCGATACTATAGCCGTCAAACACCTTACGAACCGCAGGCCTCGCAGGCGTCTGGGTTGTCCAGGGAGCAGGCCATGTCGGAGGCGTTCTGGGCCGATACGTTCAGCGGCTCCAGGGTCTCGGCGGCTTGCTTCTGCACCGTGAACTTGATAGCGTCGGCGGCGGCTTTGGTGCGCAGGTAGTACATGCCGGTTTTCAGGCCCTTCTTCCACGAGTGGAAGTGCATGCTGGTGAGCTTGCCGAAGTTCACGTTCAGCACGTGCAGGTTCAGGCTCTGGCTCTGGCAGATGTACGCGCCCCGATCGGCCGACATATCAATAATGCGGCGCTGCGAAATCTCCCACACCGTTTTGTACAGGTCCTTGATGTTTTGCGGGATGGTGGGGATGTCCTGCACCGAGCCGTTGGCGGCAATGATGGCGTTCTTCATCTGCTCGTTCCACAGGCCCAGCTTCACCAGGTCTTTCAGCAGGTGCTTGTTCACCACCATGAACTCGCCGCTCAGCACGCGACGCACATAAATGTTGGAGGTGTAGGGCTCAAACGACTCGTTATTACCCAGAATCTGGGCCGTGGAAGCCGTGGGCATCGGCGCTACCAGCAGCGAGTTGCGTACGCCGTGCTCCATTACCTGGGCGCGCAGCGTGTCCCAATCCCAGCGGCCGGAGTCGGGCTGCACGTTCCAGAGGTCGAACTGAAATTTGCCTTCGCTCAGCGGCGAGCCGGGGAAGGTTTCGTAGTAGCCGTCGCGGATGGCCAAATCCTTGGAGGCCGTCATGGCCGCGAAGTAGATGGTCTCGAAGATGTCCTTGTTCAGGCCGCTGGCTTCGTCGCTCTCGAACGGCATGCGCAGGGCAATGAACGTATCGGCCAGGCCCTGCACGCCCAGCCCGATGGGGCGGTGGCGGCGGTTGCTGCGCTCGGCCTCAATTACGGGGTAGTAGTTGATGTCGATGACCTTGTTCAGGTTCAGCGTGGCGTGGTAGGTTACCTCGTAGAGCTTCTTGTGGTCGAAGAACAGGTTGCCGGCGTCGTCGGGGCGCACGTAGCGGGGCAGGGCCAGCGAGGCGAGGTTGCACACGGCAATTTCGTTCTCGTCGGTGTACTCCATAATCTCGGTGCAGAGGTTGGAGCTCTTGATGGTCCCGAGGTTTTTCTGGTTGCTCTTGCTGTTGGCGGCGTCCTTGAACAGCATGTAAGGCGTGCCGGTCTCGGTCTGGCTTTCCAGAATGGCAAACCACAGCTCCTGGGCCTTGATGGTCTTGCGGCCCCGGCCTTCGCGCTCATACTTCTGGTAGAGCTTCTCGAACTCCTCGCCGTAGGTGGTATCCAGGCCCGGGCACTCGTGGGGGCACATCAGGGTCCAGTCGCCGTTGGCTTCCACGCGCTTCATGAACAGGTCGGGCGTCCAGAGGGCGTAAAACAGGTCGCGGGCGCGCATCTCCTCCTTGCCGTGGTTCTTTTTCAGGTCCAGGAAGTCGATGATGTCGGCGTGCCAGGGCTCCAGGTAGATGGCGAAGGCGCCTTTGCGCTTGCCGCCGCCCTGGTCCACGTAGCGGGCCGTGTCGTTGAACACCTTCAGCATAGGCGTGAGGCCGTTGGAGGTGCCGTTGGTGCCCTTAATGTAGGAGCCCGTAGCCCGCACGTTGTGCACGGCCAGGCCAATGCCGCCGGCGCTCTGCGAAATCAGGGCGCAGTTCTTCAGCGTGTCATAAATGCCCTCAATGGAGTCGTCCTTCATCGTGAGCAGGAAGCAGCTGCTGAGCTGGGGCTTGGGCGTGCCGGCGTTGAACAGCGTAGGCGTGGCATGCGTGAACCACCGCTCGCTCATCAGATTATACGTCTCGATGGCGGCGGCAATGTCCTCTTTGTGAATGCCTACGGCCACGCGCATAATCATGTGCTGGGGCCGCTCCACCACCTTACCGTCGAGGCGGAGCAGGTAGCTGCGCTCCAGCGTCTTGAAGCCGAAGTAGTCGTAGTTGTAGTCCCGGTCGTAGATAATGGCCGAGTCGAGGGTAGCGGCGTTGGCGTGCACGATTTCCCACACGTCCTGGGCAATGAGGGAGGCGTTTTCGCCGGTCTTGGGGTCCTCGTAGGTGTGCAGCCGCTTCATGGTGCTGCTGAACGACTTACTGGTGACCTTGTGCAGGTTGCTCACGGCAATGCGGGCGGCCAGGATGGCGTAGTCGGGGTGCTTGGTGGTGAGCGAGGCGGCGGTTTCGGCGGCCAGATTGTCCAGCTCCACAGTGGTCACGCCGTCGTAGATGCCGTCGATAACCTTCTTGGCTACTTCAATCGGGGAAATGAAGTTCTGGTTGAGACCGTAGCAGAGCTTCTCGATGCGGGCCGTAACCTTATCGAACTTCACGGATTCGCGGCGGCCGTCGCGTTTGAGTACCAACATAAGCGTAGCAGTTGATGTGGGGAGTGTTGGGGTATGAGCACAGCCGCTCCAATGGGAGGCGGCAAGTTGGAATCAGCTCGAAGGAGGCCCGCTCGTAACGGCGCGGTATCCATTGATAGCGGAAGATATTTCTATCTGGGCTGTAGGACAAACCTTCTTTTCAGAAGTTTTCCACATAAGCGTAAAACGGTGCTGTTCAGGGCCTTTTTCCTGATTCGGGAGCAGCTATATAGCCCAGTCGGCACCTGAAATTTGGGGTTGGCGAATTGCGGAGAATTGTTAGAAACGGCTGAAAAGCAAAAGCCTGCGGTTATGCCGCAGGCTCCTGTCATGTATTGCCCAAAATCAAGTAAGCTATTTCCAACTGTATGCGAAGCAGTTTTCCAAACAGCATGTGCTGTCCTGAGTGAGAAACGGATACTTCTGCTCTAAATTCTGCCTCACACAGATAATGGCTTCCTCAAGCGTTGTAGTAGACCAGTTCACCGGAAAATCCATAGCAGATCGGTACACTTCACCCACCAGGGAAAGGGTAGCCAAGCCATACTTTGCACGGATAGTCTCCAGTTTAGCATGATTAAGCCCAAAAGGCGACACAAATTCATTAATCGCCTCGTTGGCTTGAGCCACCACTACGTCCATCAGCAGCTGCCTAAAAGTCTTCGTCCAGCGAGAAGGCGTTTTCGGTCCGCTCGCTCATCACGCCGGCCTTCTGGTACTCGGCCACGCGCTTCTCGAAGAAGTTGGTTTTGCCCTGCAGCGAAATCATTTCCATGAAGTCGAACGGGTTGCTGGCGCCGTAGACCTTGCTGTAGCCCAGAGACTCCAGGAGGCGGTCGGCCACAAACTCGATGTACTGGCTCATGCTCTTGGCGTTCATGCCAATCAGGTTCACGGGCAGCGCATCAGTCACAAACTCCTGCTCAATCTGCACGGCATCCTTGATGATTTCGTGCACGCGGGCTTCCGGCAGCTTGTTCTGCAGGTGGTCTTTGTAGAGCAGGCAGGCGAAGTCGCAGTGCAGGCCTTCGTCGCGCGAAATCAGCTCGTTGGAGAACGTGAGGCCCGGCATCAGGCCACGCTTTTTCAGCCAGAAGATGCTACAGAACGAGCCCGAGAAGAAAATGCCTTCCACGGCCGCAAAGGCAATCAGGCGCTCGGTGAAATTCTCAGAGTTGATCCACTTGATGGCCCAGTCGCCCTTCTTCTTCACGCACGGCACGGTTTCCAGCGCGTTGAAGAGGTGGTCTTTCTGCTTGGGGTCCTTGATGTAGGTGTCAATCAGCAGCGAATACGTTTCCGAGTGGATGTTTTCCATCATCACCTGAAAGCCGTAGAAGCAGCGGGCCTCGGCCATCTGTACTTCCTGCATGAAGTTAACGGCCAGGTTTTCGTTCACGATGCCGTCGGAGGCGGCGAAGAAAGCCAGCACATGGCTGATGAAGTGCCGCTCTCCATCGTTGAGGGCTTCCCAGTCTTTCTGGTCCTGCGAAAGGTCGATTTCCTCGGCCGTCCAGAACGAGGCTTCCGCTTTCTTGTACATCTGCCACACATCGTTGTGCTGGATAGGGAAGAGGACAAAGCGGTTGGGATTCTCAGTGAGCAACGGTTCCATAACTGAAGGCAATACGAGTGAAAGGATCTGTGCGCCCCACCGGCGGATGCAAGCCTGGGAGGCTCAGAAACCAGCGGCGCACCAGAATGTTCGTGGAGGTTGGCCGTGGTCAGCGGAAGGTTCAGGCACCAAATATACCCCCACCGACCGGGTTGGTCGGCGACCTTTCGGTATTTTTTTCGTGTTAACTTTTTGCTACCTGCGGAGTATGAATACGCCGCTATTTTCCCGAAAAATGGCGGAAAGCAACCCGAAAGACCCGATATTGGAAAAGTTGTCCACATTTTCTGTGTGGACAATCCGGGTTTTCCACAAAAAGGCTATTCGCGTACCCGCTGGCGCGTTCCTTGGGAAAGGGCTGCTCCGTGGTCTGTGCGGTGGAGTAATGATGTTTAATGAGTTAGGGTTTGGATTTGTAAAACGGTACTTGTACTTTTGCCTTCCATTTTTCAGAAACCGCGAAGACGCCGATGTACGCAATTGTCAACATAGCCGGGAAGCAGACTAAGGTCGAAGCCAATAAATTTGTATACGCCCACCGTTTGGCTGGCAACGTCGGCGACAGTGTAGAGCTGGGCAAAGCCATGCTCACCGATAACGACGGAACTATCACCATCGGCTCGCCGCTGCTGGACGTGGCCGTAACGGGCACCATCCTGGCGCACGTAAAAGGTGACAAGGTGCTTGTATTCAAGAAGAAGCGCCGCAAGGGCTATAAGAAGCTGAACGGTCACCGTCAGCAGTTCACCAAAGTAATGATCAACAGCATCGGCTAGTTGAGTTGTAAGTTGGTAGTTGTCAGTTGTCAGGCATTTTGTGCGGGCTGAATAATTACTAACAACTGACAACCAACAACGAACAACCAAATAATACCATGGCACACAAGAAAGGCGTAGGTAGCTCCAACAACGGCCGCGAATCAGAATCCAAGCGCTTGGGCGTGAAGATCTTCGGTGGTCAGTCTATCATTTCCGGCAACATCATCGTGCGTCAGCGCGGCACCAAGCACCACCCCGGCCAGAACGTGGGTATCGGCAAGGACCACACGCTGTTCGCTATGATCGACGGCACGGTACAGTTCCGCAAGGGCCGCAAAGACCGTTCGTTTGTATCGGTAGTTCCAGCTGCAGTAGATGCTGCTGACGTGCACACTTCGGCTAACGCCTCGGCTGCCGAGTAACACGCGCGCCACGTTGCTTAAGCAAAAGGGACGGCTCTCACGGGCTGTCCCTTTGTGCGTTGTAGGTGCTACGTTGTCATCCTGAGCGTGCGAAGGACCTTATTACGGTTATGCTACCCGTGAATGATTACTGTTCTGACGTGATAAGATACTTCGCAAGCTCAGGATGACGAATGACTTAGCTGCCTAATGCGTACAGTACCGGCTTGCTCGGGCTGGCATCCAGCTCCAGGCTGGTAGGCTGCAAACTGAGCAGGAATAAGCCATCCTCTACTTCATCAGGCACGAAAATGAGCTCGGTGATGGTGGCGTGAGTGCGCGTGGCGTGGGGGTACTGCCAGAAGGCGTGGTGGGCCAGCAGCTCGCCGCCATCTTCCTCACGGTCTACGCTGGGCAAGTCCAGCAGCAGGTGCTCGATGTGCTGCTCGGCGAGGTAATGGGCCAGCGCAGGCTCCAGGTAAGTAGGGTTGGTGCCGGAGTAGTGGCGGGTGCGCTTGGCGCGGTGGTTGGGCAAGGTGCGCAGTATCACGGCTTCGGGGCGGGCGTTAGCTTCGGGCCCGCCTTCCAGCTCCCGGCGCACATCTTCCAGCATGACCACTTCGTCGCCGTTGGGTTGCGAGCGGGGCTGCACCGATACCAGCCGGGCCACGAACAGAAAGCGGCGCAAACAGCGGTTGAGCGTAGCAGCAGGGTCGGGCGAAATATGGCCGTAGCATTCGGTGTGGGTGCCGTTGCCGTGGGGCGTGAGGTGTACGCGCGTGTAATTGGTGCTGCCGCCCAGCGCCACGCTGCCCACAAAATCACCTACCCGAATCACGTCAAACTGCACCGGCTCCGCCCAGAAGCAGTTCACTTGGTTTTCGCCGGGAGTTAGTGGCAGAGAAATGTCCAGTGGCGCGACTGGGTTGAAGGAATAGGTGCGGCCGTGGTGCGGATAGGTGGCGAGCATTTCTTGATGTGCTGATTTTTGATGAGTTGAGGTGCTGCCTTTGTCTTAGCAGTGCGAAGAACCTTGACACGCGCTGATGTTCTTTTATCGGTTCCCGCAGAAGGCGCGGAGTTTTGCGCAGAGGACGCAGAGCTGTTCTGGTGCCAATCGCTCTATCGTGGTAAGGCCCTTGGCAAGCTCAGGATGACAGGAGTGCCGTTTCTTCCACCAACAGCTTATTCAGAATCTCGGCAATCTGGGGGGCGTGGCTGACGACCATGAAGTGGCCGCCGCCGGGAATGAGGTAGTCGACGGGCGTGGGGCCAGGCGGAAACACCCGGTCGTGGGTGCCCAGAATCTGGATGCTGCGGCCGGCGCTGGTGCTGTCCCAGTGCAGCAGCCGATGGATGGCCCAGCGCGTGTAGCGCGGCTCCATATCCTGCAGAATCTGATGAAACAGCTGGTACTCCTCGCCGTTCTGCACCCCGAAATACCATTGCCCGGCCCGCGGAAACAGCTTCAGCCACTGTGGCGGAAACAGCCGGTAGGCGCCGCTGCCCCGAATCAGGCGCAGCAACGGTGGCAAGCAGCTGGCATCGGGCACGCTGCTAATCAGGATGGCGCGCGCCAGCGGCCGGATGCGGCAGATTTCCAGCGCCACCACGCCCCCAAACGACACGCCCACCAGCAAACACGGCTGCCCTTCTGGTATGGCTGCGGCCATGCGCGCCGCGTACTGCGGCAGCAGCTCCGCGGGTTCCGGCAGCAGCCACTGCAACACCTGACTAGGGCCGTGCAGCAATGGCTGTAGGTTTCGGAAAACCCGCTCATCAGCTCCCAAGCCCGGTATCATGTAGAACATGGATTCAATTAAGAATTAAGAATTGGGTGGCAGATTGGGGCCGGCCTGTGGTTTTGTAAGGAATGGGTTTGCGTCATCCTTGATTTTCAACTCTCAATTTTTAATTGCCTTTAAGGCTCTACGCGCAGAAACACGTCTTCCAGATAGAAGATGTTGTGGGGCATGCTGGCTTCGTATTCCGACGAATCGGCCTCGTCAGCGTCGGGGTCAATGCTGATGTTGAACGTGTCGTCGGCGCCATCAGCCTCGTCTTCGTCGGATTCGTCGTCCTCGAAGGGGCCGTCGGCGGGGTAGGTGCAGGAGAGTTTAAGGGCCACGTTGGGCAGCGGCACTGGTGGCTCGGCTTCGGAGGTGTACTCCAGCAGGCAGGGCCACTCCGTGACGGTGGCCAGCGCATCGGCTACGTCTTCCTGCAGCGTATCGGCCCGCTCCCCGGCCAGGCGCAGCAGCAGATCGAGCTGCTGGAACTGTAGGCCCAGATGAAAAAAGTGGGGCTCCTGGTCGAAAAAGGTGGTAGCCCAGATAGTTACGTCATCGGAGTTGTCGAACACGATGGCCGTAATCTGCACCTGTTCGATGAAAAAGTCCGTGTCGTCGGCCAGGGCATCAATCAGTCTTCTCATACTTGAAGATTACGCGGATTTTTCAATTCCTCCAAGGCAAAGCGTAGCGGGAGCCGCCAGTGGAATGCGGCCGGCTGCGAAGTGACAGAGCATTAGTGCACTAGGAAAGTAAGAATTTTGCGGCGGCTGCGGAGTTGGCGCTTGCAACCAGGGTGCGTATGAAACGCTGAAACGTCATGCTGAGCTTGTCGAAGCATCTCTCCCGCTTCGTTGTGGCCGTGTAAACGAAGCGGGAGAGATGCTTCGACTAGCTCAGCATGACGTTCATATTCACTTCATGTGACTGGCCATACATTGTCTTACCTACTCTGTTGGGCTCTGGAACAAAGTCAGCGTGATGTGGTCGGCCAAGAGCTTGCCCTGATCGGTAAGGCGGAGGGTGCCGGCGTCGTCGAGGGTGGCGAGGCGGGTGGCTTGCAACTCCTGCAAGTAGGCGGCTTGCTGGATGAGTAAATCCACGCCGAGGGTGTCGCGCAGGTGGCGCAGGTCGGTGCCCTGGGTTGTGCGCAAACTGGTCATCAGGTACTCGTTGGCGCGGTCCAGCGGCGAAAGAACTTCGATGGTGGCCGGCACCTCCTGACGCTCCAGCACGGCGGCCACGTACTGTGGGTTGTTGGCGAGAGTGTACTGGCGGCTGTGGCCGTTAAAGGAGTGCGCGCTCGGACCCAGCCCCAAATAAGGCACACCGCGCCAGTACGCCGAGTTGTGCCTGGACTCGCGGCCGGGCTGGCAGAAGTTGCTGATTTCGTACTGCTGGTAGCCGTGGCGGGCCATTTCCTGGAGCAGCAGCTCAAACTGCCGGGCCACGAAATCGTCGGGTGGCGGGCGGAACGTGCCTTTCTGCTGGCGCCGGCCAAACACGGTGTCGGGCTCCACGGTGAGGGCGTAGCAGGACAAGTGCGGCACGCCCAGCGCGAAGGCCGCCGCCATATCCTGCTCCCAGATGGCGTGGCTGTCGGCGGGCACCCCGTAAATGAGGTCCACCGAAATGTTCTCAAAGCCCGCGTCTTGCGCCAGCCGTACCGCCGCGCCCGACTCGGTGGCCGAGTGCGCCCGGTTCATCAGCCGTAAGTGCGGCTCGTGGAAGCTCTGCAGCCCGATGCTGAGCCGGTTGATGGGCGAGGCCGCCAGCTCGCGCACCTTCTGCGGCGTCAGGTCGTCGGGGTTGGCTTCGAGGGTGACTTCCATATCTTCGGCCACCTGGAAATGCCGGTGGATGGCCTCAAACAGCTGCTCTAGCTCGGACTGAGTGAGCAAAGAAGGCGTGCCGCCGCCGAAGTAGATGGTGTCCAGCGTGGCCTGCGGGCCCAAGTAGTCGGCACGTAAGGCCAGCTCTTGCGTTATGGCTTCCACGAGCCGGCTCTTCAAGGCCATGCTGGTGCTGAAGTGGAAGTCGCAGTAGTGGCAGGCCTGCTTACAGAAGGGGATGTGGAGGTACAGTCCGGGCATTAGCGGGTAGCGGGCGGCGCGGAAATGGGGCGGGCGCTACGGGAGGGCAAAGATACGGCGGGGAGAGTAGGGCGACACTTGCCCCAGTTCAGATACTAAACGCTTTTTGTCCTCTCAGAACCCGTATCGAAGAATCTATCGAGGTATTCTTTCGAAAGCAGCGTACTTTCTCTTACCAAGGAATACACTTCTGTATTGTTAGTAATGCTGTCATCAACAATCCTGAACACGTTTACAAAGCCTAAATAGGCAATTCCCGGTTTTCCAGTAGCGTAAGTTGAAGCTTCCTTTTCTGCTTGTGCAATTGCATCATCGAAAGAAGCTGCTTTTACTACCACAATTCTTTCCTCATACAGATAGGCTGAATCGGATTCGGATGAGTATCTATCTAGCCGGTATACGGTGCGTGCGCCGTACCATTCTTTGGCTGCCATATCAAAGAAAGTTTGGAGGGGCAGTTGCCGAATTACTCATTTTCGTGCTTGGTCTTTGTACCTCTCTACAAATTCTTTAGCGTCCCTGATATTATCAGGGTATTCTGCATAGGTATGATAATTCGGTACTCCGTTAGGAGTTTCTATTTTCTGATAAACGTGGTCATTAGGGAATCCACTCTTTATGAGGTATGTAACTGTTTTCCATCCTTGGTCATCTGTCTTTCTGGGAGGCCTGAATCTGTGAGATAAAAGCGTCATTGGTTTACCGCATCTTGAACACGGGTAAAGCCTAGCAGAGCCAGGGTCCAAAGGTCTATTCCATGCTAATCTGCATTCTATACAAACACTTTTATACCCCATGGCTGTCTATGTTACGCCGTTCTATAGGCCCTCCTCAAATACTCAATTGCTGCTACTGAATAGCCTACAAGATATAGAAATGGGACAGCACTGTTGATACGTAGCTGTGAAAGTCAATTTATACCAAATTCCATTATAGCCGTTCACCCATAACGCACGAAAGCCCCAGTTTTGCGTTTACTTGCCACGATGGCTGCCCGCTTACTGCTTTTTCTGGGTTGGTGCTGGCTGCTGACGGGCAGCCCGAGCGCCGCGTGGGCCCAAACCACGCCGCTCAACCTCAGCCTGCCGCCGCAGGCTATGCCGGCCATGTCGTCGGATACCAGCCGCGCCCTGCGCCCCGATACCACTCAGGCCAGCCGCCCTGACAGCAGCCGGACTGCCCGGCCGCAACGGGCTGCGCTGCCGGTGCGCAAGCCCCGCGTGCTGGTGCTGGAAGCCGAAGCCGCCGACCGCGCCGTGCTGCGCCGCTACCGTACCAAGCTGGTGCTGCCCGATTCGCTGGCTGTACTGCGCGAGGTGCGCGAGCTGGTGCTGGCGCTGCAGGGCCAGAGCTACCTCACGGCCTCGGCCGACGCCATGCGCTGGCGCCGCGACACGGTGCGGGTGCAGCTCTACATCGGCGAGCAGTTTCGGTGGGCGCGGCTGCGCAACGGCAACCTCGGCGACGGCCTGCTCACGCGTGCCGGCTACCGCGAAAAGCTGTACCGCGAGCAGCCGTTTCAGCCGCAGGAGTGGAGCCGGCTGCAGCAGCGTATCCTTACCGAAGCCGAAAACCAGGGCTTCCCGTTCGCCATCGTGCGCCTTGACTCGGTGCAGCTGCGCGGTGCCGATATCGAGGGGCGCGTGGTGCTGGAGCGTGGCCCGGCCATCGTGTTCGACTCGCTGCAGATTGTGGGCAATACCAAAACCAAAAAACGCTTCCTGACCAAGTACCTGCAGATTTTCCCGAACCAGCCCTACAGCCAGGAACGGGTGCAGGAAGCGGCGCGGCGGCTGCGGCAGCTACCCTATCTGCAGCTCAAGGCCGAGCCCGAAGTGCGGTTTGCGCAGGGTCGGGCGCGGGTGTATCTGCTGCTCGAAGACCGCACCGCCAACCAGTTCGACGCCATTGTAGGCGTGCTGCCCAACCCCACGCCCACGCTCGGCCAGAAGCGCGTGCAGCTCACCGGCGACGTCACGATTGCGCTGCGCAACCTCAAGGGCGGCGGCAAAGGCCTGGGGCTGCAGTGGCGTAAGGTAGATGCCAACTCGCAGCAGCTCGACGCTCAGTACAGCCACCCCACGTTTTTCGGCACGCCGCTGGAGCTCGACGGCAACTTCAACCTGTACCGCCAAACCGACCCCGTCAATGCCTTCCAGACGCTGCGCCCGCGCCTGCAGGTGACCTACCCCACGGCGCGGGCTGGGCGCGTCGGCTTCTTCACGGAGTGGCGCAGCTCGCGCCTGCTGCTCGTGGATAGTCTGGCCACGGCCCTGCCCCAGAACATCGATTCCCGCTTCACTTCCTACGGCCTCGACTACGTCTGGACCACGCTCGATGACCCGTTTTTCCCGCGTACTGGGGTGCTGGCCAGCGGGCAGGCTTCCGTGGGCAGCAAGATTATCAGCCGCAACGCTGAGTTGAAAGAGGAGCTGTATATGGGTTTGCCGCTGCGCACCACGCAGGTGAGCGTGAGTACCCGGCTGGAGCGCTACAACCGCATCGGGCGGGGCGGAGTGCTGCTGGCACGGGTGCGCGGCGAGGCGCTGTTCAACCGCCGGCTGTTCCTGAACGACCTGTTCCGGCTGGGCGGCCTCGCCACGCTGCGCGGCTTCAACGAGCTGAACTTCTACGCCAGCCAGTACGCCGTGGGCACGCTGGAATACCGCCAGTTCACCGGGCCCGACGCCTACGTCTTCGCCTTCGTCGACCAGGGCTACCTGCGCCTCGACATTCTGACGGCCTCCAACGACGACGCACCCACCGGGCTGGGCGCCGGCCTGAGCTTCCGCACCGGGGCCGGCCAGTTTCAGTTCGTCTACGCCCTCGGCCGCGACCGGCAGCAGAAACTAGCGCTGGGCGCCGGCAAAATCCACTTCGGTATTACCAGCCGGTTCTGATGCTGGTGGGCACAGAATCGCGCACAAAAACGCCTGTCATCCTGAGCTTGCGAAGAATCATATTACGCCAAAACGTGTCGTTGTTACGATTACTATTCTGACGTGATAAGATACTTCGCAAGCTCAGGATGACAGGCGTTTGCTATGCTGGTTCCGCTACTTCATCAAAGCGCTTTTCAGCTCGGCAGCGGCTACGTCCTGGGCCTCTTTAGCCTGGGGCACTACGGCTGCCATGCCGAAGAATTCGTGCGTTACGCCCTCGAAGTTCTGGTATTTGGTGGCTACGCCGGCCGCTTTCAGCTTGTCGGCCAGTATGCTGCCGTCGCTCATCAGTGGGTCGAGGCTGGCGGTGATGACGGTGGTGGCGGGCAGGCCTTTCAGGTTGGCATTAACCAACGAAATCATTGGGCTTTTGCCATCGGTAGCGCTTCGCAGGTAGTTTTTGAAGAACCAAGCCATCATCGGCTTGTTCAGGGGCTTGGCCTCGGCGTTTTTCTGATACGACGGCGTATTCATGTCGTAGCCGGCAATCGGGTACACCAGCACCTGATGCAGCGGCAGCATCACCTTTTTGTCGCGGGCCATCATGCTTACGGAGGCAGCCAGGTTGCCGCCGGCGCTTTCGCCTACCACGGCTACTTTCTTGGGGTCACCATTAAACGAGGCGGCATTTTTCAGCACCCATTGGTAGGCGGCAAACGAGTCGTTGTGGGCCGTCGGAAACTTGTTTTCGGGAGCTTGGCGGTACGCCACCGACACGAAGATGGCACCGGTTTTCTCCACCAGCCCACGCACCGAGCCGTCGTAGGTATCAAGGTTGGCAATCACCCAGCCGCCACCGTGGTAGTACACCACTACGGGCAGCGGGCCGGTAGCACCCTTGGGCGTGTAGATGCGCACTTTCACGCCGGGCATCACCATGCGGCTCATGGTGTCGGCCGTGACGGGCGGCGCGGGAATGTTCTTATCGCGCATCAGCTTCATTACCGCATCAGTAGGGGTGGGCTGTTGGCGCGCCTCTTGGGCCGTCAGGGTTTCAATAGGCTTGCCACCTAAGGTGCCGAGCGTTTCGATAACAGCCTGCATTTCGGGCTTGATGCCGGTAGCCCAGGCCGGAGCCGGGCCGGTAGGCGTCACCGCCATTGAGCCAGCCCCGGCAGTATCGGCGGCGGCAGTCATGGTAGAGTCGGAGGTGGCGGTGGTCGTAGCCGAGTCGGTGGTCTGGGTGCTATTGCAGGAAGTCAGGCCAAGGCCGGCCAGTAACAGGGAGGCGGCGAAGGTGTTGCGCGTGATGGAAGTGTGGTCCATGAGTAGAAGTTGGCTGTGGTTGGGTAGAATAAAACAGTGACGGGCTTTACGACAGACCACGGGCTTAGGTGGTCAAACCCCGTAATTGTGTACAGCAGGCCAGTGATGCCCTCGTAGGTGGAAAAACTTTGTAGCTGACAATCAGGGCGCAACCGCCTGCCAATCGGTATTTGTGAGTCTTGCGGTGGCATTTTCCGAAAAGCCTCTTACATTTGTATCACCAAACAGTGCGGGGTGGAGCAGTTGGTAGCTCGTTGGGCTCATAACCCAAAGGTCACTGGTTCGAGTCCAGTCCCCGCTACCTAAAAGAAGGCCGTTTCCCAATCAGGGGAACGGCCTTCTTCATTTATTCTCGGATTTGGTGATTAAGCCATTGCTTGGACTCAGCCAATAGTCTGGCTTGCGACTATGCTGAAGCGGCTTTGCAAGCCAACGAAAACGCCATGCTGAGTTTGTTGAAGCATCTCTGCATGAAGCTCAGCACGACGTTCCAGTATTAGCAAACGCAGCTTAGTTGAACGAATAGCGCAGCCCCAACTGGCCCTGCCAGCGCGAGTTGATGGGGTCAGTCTGCCAAGGCGTGCCAGCCGGGTTCTTGAACTGATACACTGGCTGCTGGTTCTCGATCCGCACGAAGTCTAGCAGAGCGTAGCCCGAGTTGTTGATGTTGGGCACGAAGTACTGCAGGCCCCAGTCGCGGTTCAGCAGGTTGCCGAGGTTGATGAAGTCGAACGATACTTCCAGGCGCTGCGTGCCCGCTTTCGTGACCGGTAGCTTGGCTGTGAGGCGCAAATCGAGCTGCTGAGTCCAAGGGGTGCGGGCGCCGTTGCGCTCGGCATAGCTACCGCGGCGGCCAGATAGGTACTCGTCGTTGGCTAGGTATTGCGCCAGCTGCTCGTATTGCTGCACTGCCGATACCAGCACCGCGCCCTGCGCATTGGTGATGGGCGCCAGCCGGATTTCGGAGGCGTCGCGCGGGATGTAGAGCAGGTCGTTTTTGGCTGAGCCGTCGCGGTTTACGTCGCCCTCATACACAAACGAAAACGGGCTGCCCGAGCGGGCAATGTAAACGAGGCTGGCCGACAACCCAAAGCGCTGCTTCACCAAAGTGTGGTAGTTGACGTTGCCGATGAACTTGTGGCGCAAATCGAAGTTGGAGTACGCTAGTTCCGGGGTGTTGGCCACCAGTGCCTGGTTCCACTCGTAGTTGGCGGCCGGCGACACGCGCACGCCATTCACAATGTCCTTGCTTTGGCCGTAGCTGTAGCCGGCATAGGCATCGATCTTGCTTTCAATACGTTTGCTGAGCGAAACGGTGGCGTTGTAGTTGTAGCCCAGCCGGGTATTCGACATGGCAAAGACGTTGGTAAATGCCGGGTCTATCTTGGCAGCGTTGCCGGTGGTGGCGAAATACGGGCGGGTGTCAGCGCCGATGAAGTTGGCTTTGTTGTCCTTGAAATTGATGGACTGAAACAGCATGCCGGATATCACCTTGGCGTAGAGCCCTTCCACCGTAAACGTGAAATCGTAGGGCAGCTTGGCGTCAAAAGCCAGCGTGGATTTCCAGTCGCGGGGCAGCTTAAAGTCGTTGTCGATGAGGTTGATTTCGGCAATGCCGGGCTGCACCGCCTGTAGCGCCGAGAGGTCCTCGGTGATGGGCAGGGCACCCGTGGGACGGTAGTCGATGTTGTTGTAGCGGTTGCCGGATACGTAGTGCGAGTAGGCGTACCACACAAACGGAATGCGCCCCGTAAACAAGCCCGAGCCGCCGCGCAGCTGCAGCGTGTTGGCCTCGTTGAGCTGGTAGTTGAAGCTCAGACGGGGATTCACCTGCGGCACGCCGCCAAACTTGTTCTGGTATTGGGCAAACTCCGGGTTTCTAGATACGGCCGGGTTCGCCGGAATCTTGTCAGGGTGCACTTGCATATCCAGGCGCAAACCCAGCTGCACGTTCAGGCGGTTTGAAACGCGGTAGTCGTCCTGGCCATAGACACTTAGCAGTAGCACCCGAAAGTCGGCCGACGGCAGGCGTTTGTTGAAGTCGGGGTCGTTGTTTTCGGTGTTGTACACGCCGCGCACCCGGTTGGGGCGGTCCTGCAGGAAGGCATCCACCGAGGAGTATTGCCAGCGCCCATTGAAGGCTGTCAGGAAGCGGTACTGAATGCTATTCAGCTCGTTGGTGGTGCCCAGCGTAATGGTGTGCCGGTTCTTGAACAGCGTCAGGTTGTCGGTGAACTGCGTGGTGCTCAAATCGGAGCCGTACACGGCCGCCTCGCGGTAGGTGCCCGCGAAAATGGACGTGGCGGTGTTGTAGTTGATTTCCAGGTGCGGGAAGATGCGGCCGGCGTAGCTGCGGTTTTCCGACACTGTGTTCAACCCCACAATCAGCTGGTTGGAAATCTGGCTGCTGAACGTGCTTTTCAGCTCGGTCACCAGGCTATTGGTGCGGCTGTTGTGCCGGAAGCCCTGGTTGCCGAAGTTGAGCACCGTAGGGGAGCGTTCCAGGTTGTCGGCAAAGCCCGTGACGTAGTTGTCGCGCAGCACGAGGCGGTGCTTTTCCGAGAGGTTGTAGTCCAGGCGCAGCAGAAATTTGTCGCTGTGGCGCTTGATGGTGGCGTCGCTGAAAGTGCCGGGGTCGTAGCCATAGCGGGTTATCAGGTGGTTGCTGATTTGCGCGGCCACCTCGCGGGGCACGTTGGCATCGGGGGCGCCGGGTGCGTACAGCACCGGCTCCTCGCGGCGCTGGCTTTCGTAGTTGCCGAAGAAAAACAGCTTGTTCTTAATAATCGGTCCGCCAACGCTGACGCCGGATTGCACGTCGTAGTAGCTGGAGATGGGCGTGCGCAGGTTGTCCACGCTCTTGCCGGTGATAAACTGATTGCGGGCAAAGCCGTACACGCTGCCCCGGAGCTGGTTGGTGCCGCTCTTGGTCACGGCGTTGATGTTGGCGCCGGTGAAGTTGCCGAGCGTGACGTTGAACGGCGACAGCACAACGGTGATTTCCTCGATGGCATCAATGGAAATGGGCTGGGTGCCGGCCAGGGCCCCCGGCGTGCCCGACGCCACGGTGCCTGCCGCACCGCTGGCCGGCTCCTGAAACCCCAGCACGTCGTTGGTGGCCATGCCGTCAATGCTCAAGTTGTTGAAGCGGTAGTTGGCCCCGCCAAATGAGTTTTTGTTGCCCTGCGGCATCAGCTTGGTCAGGTCGCCGAGGCTGCGGTTGAGCGTGGGCACGTTCTGGATGGCCTGCTGGCTGAGGTGGTAGGCCTGCCCGTTTTTGTCGGCCGTGAATGGGTCACTTTGGCTGCCAATGACAACGGCTTCGCCCAGTTCGGTGGCAACTTCCAGCAGCGTGAAGGTTTGGCGGGCCACCTTGCCCAAACTTAGAAACAGGTTGTCCTGGCTTTGGGCGCGGTAGCCCACAACGCTTGCCTGCACCGTGTAGGGGCCGCCCGGCTTCAGGTTGTTGAGCAGAAACTTGCCGCTGGCGTCGGTCTGGGTGCCGCTGCGGGTACCGGTGGGTACGTGCATCAGCACCACGGTGGCGCCCGGAATGGCCGCGCCGGCTTTGTCGCGCACCTGCCCCTCAAACGAGCTGGTGGTCAGCTGGGCCACTGCCTGCGGCAAGGTCAGAAAAATCAGGAAGAGTATAGTGAATAGGAATAGAGCCTGCCTCATTGGAAAGGGAAAGAAAGCTGAACGCATCGGCAAAAACCCGCACACCCGGAAGCAGCCCGCAAGGAGCTGTCCGGACTGTTGAGCGGGCAGATTGTGGACGTTTCAGTGGGCAGGCGGCCCCCGATGAAGTCGGGCCGACAGCGCAGGCTGCCGGCGCGGTACCAAGCTGAGCGGACCCGGACGATGCCGCCGGGCGGTGCGCAGCTGGTGCAGGCGGCGGTGCAGCTGCCAGGTTAGCGGCTGCCGGAGCACCCGGGCTAGGCTGGCTTCATCATCCACGTCGGCCAGAGCGGGTAGCTGGTGCACCACGGTGCCCAGCTGCCGTAGCTGCCGGCGCAAAGCGGCCATCAGATGCAGGGTTTGCCAGGGCAGTTTCTGGCCGGCGCCCTGCTCAAACAAGGTGCGCGAAAGCCCGAGCAAATACACGCCCCCATCAGTAGCAGGGCCCAGCACGGCTCCCGTAGCCAGCACGGCCTTCACTGCCTGCCGTAGCAAAATGCTGGTTAGCTGCGGGCAGTCGTTGCCGATAACCAGCAGGTGCTCGTAGCCGCGGGCAAAGGTGGCGCGCATGGCCGCGGCCAGCCGCTGGTCGAAGGTGGTGCCTACCTGCTGGCTGGAATCCACGCACACCACATCCACGCCGGCCCGGTGGGCCGTGGCAGCGGTGTGGCTGATCAGGTGGGCCGCCACCGCCGCGTTGTCGGCCGGAGTGCCCTCACTTAGAAAACGCTTGCGCGCACCCTCTTCCCCCGCTGAGCGGGTGAACAGCAGGATGGCAACGAGGGCGGTGGTGGACAAGGGCAGAAAATGAACAGTACGGCCGAATGCAGGCAAACAACCTGCACCTGCCTGGAATACAACAGAAGCAGCCACCACACTGGCGTGGTTAACTTACAGCCTGTACAGCTTACGAAATGGAAAGCGGCCCGGATTAGGCAAGGCTGGCAAAATAGTTCTGAGCAGGCGGCTGATACATCCAGCGTGGCGTGGGCGCTGGCGGCTTCAAGCTGCCATCGAAAAGTAAGGTATTGCGGCTAATTCGTATTCGTGCCCAGGTTTCTCTTTCCACTATGTTGGCCCAGTGTTGTTTTAGCTAGGCTCGTGGTGGTTTCACTTCGTTGATTTTTGCCGGACCGGCAGGCACGGGACCGTGCTTCGCCGCTTCACCGGAGACTGGATGCCTGTGTACCTGGGCATGTTTGAACTTTATAACTGTCGTCAGCTTCTCAGCAACATTGCCTTTGGTAGCAGGTGCAATAGTCAGTTGGCTGGGTGCATAACTGTGTGGGTGGCTACACTGCCATCAGCAAGCTATCTGCTCCGAAAAATGCAGCATCATTTGCTTCTGTGTCAGGCCCAATGCTCAAGACTCAGAGAGGAAAAGGAAGTACGTAGGATAGCGCGCAGCGAATAGTAGCTCAGCAACCAGCTGTTCTGTTTGACTTCAAATAAGATAAACTTTTATTATATAGATAATATAATGTATATTCAATTCTATATTAATCTAATACCTCTGCATCATGCCAAGCAAGTATGACATCACCAAGTGTGCCATTGAGTTTCGGGTGAAGCAAGCGGAACTGGAACAAGCGGCTGTGTACTACGAAACCCTGTTTGGGGTGAAGCGCCGGCCTGAAACTTACCCGGACCTGATCGTGCTGGAAACAGACAACAAGAGCGGCAAGTGGTTTTTTGTGAGCGTTCGGGGCATGGCTGAGGGCAGCGCCGTGACTGGCCCAGTGGTGTATTGGCTTACCGAGGAACCTGCGGCGGCAGCCTACACCGACCTGCTGGGCGGCCGGGCACCCAACCCCAACGACGAGCCGCCTGCCGGCCATGGTGAAACCAGTAAGCGCGGCAGCATAATAGACGAATACGGTAACCGGTTTGGCTTTACCAACCCCGACTACCCGCCCCTCGCCACCACTTAAAGCAGGAAGAGCAGCGCCGGGCGCGGGATGTAGCCGCAGGAGGCCGCTTGCTACAGGAAGTTTTTCAGCCACCGAAGATTCCCGTCCGCCGTTATGAGCAGCACGTCCCGCAGAGTACTGATAGAATACCGGATACCGAAGAAAAGCTTCGCGCAGGCAGTGCACCACTACGCCGGCCTGTTTCTGCAAAAGGTGCCCGACCCGCTCCCCGAAGACCAGCTGCTGATTGAGGTGTTTAAAGTGCCCAATGATGACGAGTACTTTCAGTGCGAGCTGTGCCTGACCTGTGTGCCCGAAGATGCCTCTCCTGCCGACAATGTGCCGCTGGTGTTCTGGGGTACAGAAGCCAAGGACGCCGATACGTGGCTTCCGCAGCAGGAAGCAACGCCTGAGCTGCCGCAACCTGAAGCCGGTGTGCCGGTCGGCAATCAACTTCGGCGCCGAAGCTTTGCGGAGCGGGAGGCCGGGGTGCAGGATGCTTTCGGCAACCGCACCGGGTTCATCATCAACCCCGACTTTCCATAGTCTGTCATTTTGCCGGACTGTCTTTTTAAACCCCTTTTCGAGTTCACTCTTACGCACTGATCATGTTACACAAGCCCCGCAGATGTATCGTCGATTACCGCGTGAAGGAAGAGGATTTCGACAGGGCAGTGGCGCACTACGGTAAGCTGCTGGACCGGGAAAAGCCGGACGTGGAAAAAAGGAACCTGGCAGTATTCAAGGTGTTTACGGCCAACATCGACCCGGTTGAAACCACCTACCAGACCGAGTTGCGGGTGACAGGCGTGAAGGCTAACTCGCCGGCCCTGCAGTATAGCCCGGCCATCTATTGGGGTTCTGATGCAGTAGACAACGACTTTGCGCAGCTGAAACAAGCCGGTCAGCTGCCGGGCACCACCAAAGAACCGATGCAGCCTGATCCATCGGACCTGCATACCAACCCCCGGCTGGGTAGTGTAGTGGATGTGTATGGCTACCGAACGGGTGTCACCATCAATCCGGATTACCCGGGTAAGAGAGAATGGATCAGCAAGCTACTGGTGCTGGGCGGCGCGGGTGCGCTGCTGCCGTGGGCAGCCGGCTAGCCTCTGGTTTCTGACCCCAAAGCGGCCTGGTGCCTGCGCGCAGGCGCCACCAGCCGGTTATGCTGCCACTGTACTGTTCCTGTTGCTTATGCTGCGCTGTCATCGACTGGTTTTGCTGCTGGCTGCCGGACTGCTGACTGGGCCGGCTGCAACCAGCCAGACGCGCGCCCTCGACAGCCTGCGGCGCCTGGTAGCCAGCCACCCGCAGGCCGATACCACCCGGGTGCGCCGGCTGCAGGCGTTGGCTGTGGAAGTAAGCAAGCTGCAGCCCGCTGAGGCCATTACACTCACCAAGCAGGCTTTGGCGCTGGCCCGCCGCATCGCCGACCCCGTAGGCGAGGGCCTGGCCCTGCTGCGCCTCGGCACGCTCTACCGCCGCCAGGCCGACTACAACCCGGCCTTGCGGTACACGCAGCAGGCCAAGGCCTTATTTACGCGCCGTGCCGACCGCGCCGGCCTTAGCAACGTGTATATGCAGCTCAGCCTGATATACATGGTGCAGGGCAGCCCGGTACCCGCCATGCAGGCCGCGCTGAAGGGCCTGCACCTGGCCGAGCAGGTGCACGACCAACAGGCCCAGGTGCGGCTGCGCGTGACGCTGGGCAACATCTACAACCAGCTCGGCGACTACCGCAGCGCCGTGCTGGTGCTGCAGCTGGCCCTGCGCGACGCCGACCAGATTGGGGATGAGCGCGCCGTCGCTTCGGCATTGAATGTACTCGGCAACTCCTACCAGCAGCAGCACCGCTACCAACCGGCACTGGCCAGCTACCAGCGCGCCATTGCCCTCAACCGCAAACTCGGTGACAGCAAGAGTGAAGCCATTGATGAGATTGACGTAGCCGAGCTCTATGAGGAACAAGGGCGCCAGGCCCTGGCTTTGCAGCATGGCCAGCGTGCCCGCCAGCTCGCCCGTACCGGCAACGACGTGTTCAGTTTGCCCGCCGCCGAGCTGATTCTGGCGCGCGTATACCTGGCCCTCAACCAGCCGGATAGTGCCATTGCGCTGGCCCGGCACGGCCTGCAGCTCAGCCAGCAACACCGCAACAACGAAAACATCCGCAACGCCAGCGAGGTACTGGCCCGCGCCTACTCCGCCCGCGGCGACTCGGCGCGGGCTTTCAAGTACCTGGGGCTGCATGTGGCCTACAAAGACACGCTGTCGGGGGAGGAAGTGCAGCGGCAGACCAGTGCGCTGCGCTACGGTTTTGAGCTGGATAAAAAGCAGCAGCAGATAGCGCTGCTCACCAAAACACGCCAGCTGCAGGCGCAGAAAAGTGCCCGCCAGCGCCAGCAACTGTATGCCTTGCTGGCCGGGCTGGGCGGCTTGCTGGTGGTGGCGGCGCTGCTGTGGCGCAACGTGGTGCTCAAGCAGCGCACCAACCGCCAGCTCAACGAGCACAACGAGCAGATTGCCCGGCAGCGCGACAACCTCGACCGTACGCTGCACCAGCTGCAGGCCGCCCAGCGCCAACTGGTGCAGCGCGAAAAAATGGCCAGCCTGGGTGAGCTGACGGCCGGCGTGGCCCATGAAATTCAGAATCCGCTCAACTTCGTCAACAACTTTGCGGAGTTGAGCGGCGAACTGCTGGCCGAACTGCGGCAGGAGCTGGATACGGAACCACTGCCGCCTGCCCGCCGCGCTACTATAAGCGCCCTCCTGCAGGATCTGGACGGCATGCAGCAGAAGATAGCAACCCACGGCCACCGCGCCGACAGCATTGTGAAGGGCATGCTGGAACACTCGCGGGCCAGCACGGGCCAGCGCCGCCCCACCGACCTCAATGCCCTGGTAGAGGAATATCTGCGCTTGAGCTACCACGGGCTGCGGGCAAAAAACAAAAGCTTCAATGCCCTTATCACTACGCATCTCGACCCGGGCATGGGCACTGTGGAGGTAGTACCCCAGGACCTGAGCCGGGTGTTGCTCAACCTGTTCACCAACGCTTTTTACGCAGTAACCGAAAAGCAGCAACACGTCGGTAGCAGCTACCAGCCCCAGGTAAAAGTCTATACATGCCGCTACCTAAATGAGGCCGAAATAAGAATCCACGACAATGGTCTGGGCATTTCTTCCGATATAATCGATAAAGTGTTTCAGCCCTTTTTCACCACCAAGCCCCCCGGAGCAGGCACCGGGCTGGGCTTGTCGCTGAGCTACGACATAGTGACGCAGGTACACGGCGGTACGCTCACGGTGAACACCCAAGAAGGAGAATTTGCCGAGTTTGTGGTGCGGCTGCCACTCCATAACAGCTCTAATTGGGCGAAATAGTTATAAAATATATTTATTAAGTCTATGTAAATTGCGCTTCTAAAGTAGCCGCGCTCTACCTTCACACCTAAAGACTGCTATGATGAACATATTGGTAGTCGACGACGAAACCGACATAAAGCCGTTGTTTGAGCTGCGTTTTCGCCACGAGATTCGTAGCGGAGAGCACCTGTTTACGTTCGTGTTTTCAGGAGAAGATGCGCTGGCGTATCTGCATCAGCACCCCACCGAGCCGGTGGTGGTGCTTTCCGATATCAATATGCCCGGTATGAGCGGGCTGGAGCTGCTGCGGCGTATCCGGGCCAGCCATGAGCTGCCCGCCACCCGCGTGCTGATGCTGACGGCCAACGCCGACGATGCCAGCCGGCAGCAGGCCCGCTACGACGGGGCCGAAGATCTGCTGGCCAAGCCCGTGGATTTTGCGGCCCTCAAACATAAGCTTCGCTTAGAGCCGGCGGCATGAAAACCAAGATTCTGGTAGTTGATGATGAGGCCGACCTGCAGCTGCTGATCCGGCAACGCTTCCGGCGCAAGATTCGGGAGGAAGCGTACGAGTTTGTGTTTGCCGGCAACGGTGAAGAAGCTCTAACTGTGCTGGCTGCTCACCCCGACACCGATGTGGTGCTGGCCGACATCAACATGCCCGTGATGGATGGCCTGACGCTGCTCACGCGCCTGCGCGAAACCAACCCCGTGGTGAAAACCGTGATGGTATCCGCTTACGGCGACATGGCCAATATCCGCACCGCCATGAACCGTGGAGCCTTCGATTTCGTGTGCAAGCCCGTGGATTTCACTGACCTGGAACTCACCATCGAAAAAACCATTGCGCAGGTAAATGAGCTGCGCGCGGCCTTGCACCTGATGGAAGAAAACAAGGTGCTGCGCCTGTACGTGGACGAAACAGTGCTCAAATTCATGGCCCGGCCCGAGTTCAGCAACCGGCTGCTGGCCAGCGAAACCATCCAGGCCACGGTGGTTTTCATTGACATCTGCGGCTTTACTATGCTGGCCGAAAAGATGCCGGCGGAAGAAGTGGTAGCCATGCTCAACACCTACTTCGACCAGATGGTGAAGGAGATTATCCTGCAGGGCGGCTATGTAGATAAATTTATGGGCGACGCCGTAATGGCTGTATTTCGTGGCGACTACCACCTCGACCGCGCCATTGATGCCTCCCTGGCCGTGCGCAACCTCGTGCAAAGCATCCCGCGCCTGCTGCCCGAAGGACTGGACTACGAGCCCGCGGTGTCCATTGGCATCAGCTCCGGCGAAATGGTGTCCGGCAACATTGGCTCGGCCACGTTGCGCCGCCTCGACTACACGGTTATCGGGGACGTGGTGAACCTGGGCCAGCGCCTGCAGGATGCCGCCCAGCGCCACCAGATTCTGATTACCGCGGATCTTCACGCGCGCATCCAGGAGTCATTTCGGTGCCAGACCGTAGGGGAGATGCGTTTTAAAAACAAAGCCGAGCCAGTGCTTCTCTACGAGGTGCTGGAATGACGAGTGAAGAACGTCGTGCGGA
This sequence comes from Hymenobacter puniceus, assembly GCF_014333525.1. Taxonomy (GTDB): domain Bacteria; phylum Bacteroidota; class Bacteroidia; order Cytophagales; family Hymenobacteraceae; genus Hymenobacter. The sequence continues at coordinate 35,557 of NZ_JACSCX010000007.1, read as the reverse complement.
GGCGCAGCCGAAGCATCTCGCGTCCTGACGCGCGCCTCACCCCCAGCCCCCTCACCGAACAGGCGAGAGGGGGAGCAGACGAAGTTTCTCAGGTGATATAGTTTGGGCGAATCAGCCCGCTGGCGAAATTCCTCGCTCAGCTCGGAATGACGTTCTTCCCGCATCGCCTCAGCGCATTCTTCCACCAGTTCACCCTACCATTTCATTCTGGCGACGAAGACGCTGGCAGAGCACCCGCACTACATTGCGCAGCACCTCGCCCCGCTCTTCCATCAGCTCGTAGAAGTCTTCCTGATCCAGCCGGAGCAGGCGCGCAGGCCCGGCTGCCACGGCTGAAGCGGAGCGCGGCTCGGCATCAAACAGAGCCAGCTCGCCAAAACACTCGCCCTTGCCGAAGCGGGCTAGCTGCCGGGGGCCGTCCAGAATATCTACCTCACCGGCATACACCACAAACAGGCAGGAGCCCAGCTCGCCCTTCGAGAAAATCACCTGCCCATCGGTGTAGCTGACTTCCTGCAGAATAGCGACAATGCTGGTCAGCACATTTTCGGGCGTTTCGGCAAACAAAGCGGTGCTTTTGAGCAGCAGTACCTGCTCGATAATGGATATCGTGCTTGCGGGCGTATGCATGAGGTAGGTGGTAAGGGACGGGTGAGCGGTTGCAAGTTGTTGAAAATGAGTGGGCCCGGTGGTTCGCAGGTGGTGCAGGGCCAGTAGGGCGCTTTCGTGCAGCAGCGGCTGGCGGGAGTGCAGATACGGCAACAGCCAGCGCAGGTCGTGGGCTGTGGGCTGCCACTGGCGCAGGGCCACGCTCAGCGTCCAGCTGGAAAACACGGTTTCGCCCTGGCGCACCAGAAAGGCGCTCAGCGCTTCGGTACCAGGCACAGGGCCCAGCAGGTCGTCGAGGAGGCGGGCCTTTTCGGCAGCGGGCAGGTAGTCATCCAGCACGGCCTGCAGCGCCAGATACAGGCTATGCGGCAGCACATTGTCAAGCAATTCCAGCGCATTGGCCCGCCGTTCGGTGCTGGCCTGCGCCAAATTGCGCTGCGCTTGCACCACCGTTACGGTTTCGTAGAGCTGCACCAGCAGGCCAAACACGCGTTGGTGCAGGCTGTCGAGTTCATAGTTGAGACTGGAAGCCAGCGGGCCATCGGGCGCGGTACGTAGCCCACACAGCAGGCGGTGCGCCAGGTTGATTTCCTCGCGCAGCAGCTGCTTGAAAATAGGCCGGTCGGCGGGGTGCGGATGGAAATTGCGTAGCGCGCGCAGAGCAGCGGCCCGCAGCGGAATTGCGGGCCGCTGCACCAGCTCTAGCAGCAGCTGCCGGCTTTCCGGACTTCCGATGCGGCCAATAATGGCGGGTAGTTGCAGTACAGCCGGTGAAAGCAGCACCGGTGGCCGGAGGGCGTGGCGCAGATGGGGCAGGGCTGCCTCGGCGAGCTGCACAAGGCAAGCCGCCGCCAGAGCCCGAAAGGCAGCGTGCGGGAGCAGCCGGAGCACCGCCGGTGCCAGGTCGAGGGAGGCATGTACGGCGGGCGGGGTCTGCCGTATGGCTTGCAGCCCGGCCTGCACTACGGCGGGGTTGGTGTGGTGCAGCGCCTGCCGAAGCAGCGTTGCCTGCTGCGCAACCGGCAGGTAGTGGCTAAGGCTCAGCGCCGCCTGCTGGGCCGCAGTGGAAGGCAAGGCCAGCAACCGGGCTAAGCTTTCCTGAGCCACTTGGCAGTCCGGCTTGGTGGCTAACCGTCCGTGCAAAGCGCCTGTGCAGGCGGCTATGTCGCTGAGCTTAAGCAAGGATTCCAGGGTTGCCAGCTCCATGTCCGGATGAGACCCAAGGCGCTGGGCAGCTGCCTGGCGCAGGTGCGGAGCGGGGTCGGAGGTGGCGAGCTGGTGCAGCAGGGCCGGCGGCAGCTGGTTGGGCGGTAGCAGCAGCAGGGCCTGGCGGCGTACCTGGTCGTTGGGGTAGTGCAGCAGGGTAGGGGCCGCTTCGGCCAGTGCCTCCGGAAAATGAATCTGCAGCCACTGCAGAGCGGGCAGCACTTCGGCTGGCCGCGGGCTGCCGAGGCTGTGCAGCATCAGGCCACGGGCTGTAGCCGGCAACGCCAGCTCCCGGTGGTCAACGAAGCGCAGCTCCAACGCCTCGTGCAACTCGGCCAGATAGTGCTGGTAGGCACGGTAGAGCAGCCCCACCGCCGCCGCCAGTAGCAGCCCCATCCACACCAGATGCCCCCAGACGGTGCGCAGCCCCAGCAACGGCAGGCCCAGGAACAGGGCGCCGGCCAGCGCCATGCCCAGCGGCTCGTACAGTCCTTTGAGCGTGGTGTGGCCTTGCAGCCGCTGCACGGCGCTTAGAGGCTGCAGCAGCACCAGAAAAATAGGGTCGAACACGGTGCGGCGCAGCACCTCTACCAGCAGATACAGGCTGCAGCAGTACAGCAGCACGCGGTTTTCGGTAAGGCCCAGCACCTGCAGTGGCACAAACAGCCCCAGGGCCAGCAGCAGGCAGAGCGGCAGCACCACCAGCGCCCGGCGTGCCCCCAATCGTTCCAGCATCGGCCTAGAAACCAGTGCTTTGAACAGCGTAGCCAGCAGATACGTAATAGCCAGTACCTGCCCGATAAACGTAATTAGGTCGTTGTGATGATGGTAGCGCTGCTTGACGTCCACAAAAAACAGGTATTCAATACCGGCCACCACGGCGGCCAGCGTCAGGATGGCCAGGCCCATCGACCGCACCAGCGCGCTACCGCCGGGCAGCCACCGGGTTTGCGAGGCCAGTGGCGGCCGCACCGGAATATGGCGGGCGTGCAGCGGGTGCTGCCTGAGAATGGCGCGCAGCGTGAAAAAGGTGCCACCATAAAGCACCAGGGCCGTGGCCAATAGAAAAGCCAGGTGGGCGTGTGCATACACAGTTGTAGCCAGAATAGCGCCCAGGGCTTTGGCTGGCAGGTCGCCGGCACTGATGAGGCTAAACAGCCGCTTGCTTTGCCGCACATTGAACACCAACGCTGACAAACCCCAAAATTCCAGATTAGTAAGCAGATACACCAAACGGTAGCCCACCACCAAAGCCAGCACAGCTGCTAGAGAGTGGCCCAGCAATAGCAACGCTGCCACGCCGCCCGTGAGCAGTAGTACCGCCAGCAATACCCACGCCGCTAAATTTCGCAACGACAGCCGATGCTCCAGCCAGGCATAGCCGCTTCCCACCATAATCAAGGCCAGCGCGGCCACCAGGTAGGAAAGTGGCAGGCTTTGGTCGGGGTGGCTTTCCAGCAGTACCACCGTGGCCGTGACGTAGACCAGCATGGTGCCCGCGCCCAGCAGGAAGTGGTGCAGAAAAAACAACCAAACGGTGCTAGCCTCCGGAGTGCGGATGCCAAGCAGCCGGTGCCAGTACTGCGCTACATTCATCGGAGTAGAAGTAGTGTTTCGATATTTTGTATAATATATTATTAATTAAGTGTAAAAACATGCATGGCTTACTGAATCCGCTGATGCGCTGGCTGGCCGTGGCGGGCCGGAGCAAAGGGGCCTAACGCAAACTTCCCCGACTGGCTTCGTGCCGGTCGGGGAAGTTTGCGGAGGTAAAAAGTCGGAAAAAGCTTAGTTCAGCCACACTGTCAGAATCACTTCAAAGCGGTGTGGGGCAAAAGCGTTGTAAAACGGGGCTTCGCCCTGAAAGCCCAGCACATGGATAAGCGGCATGCCTTCAGTGCGCGAATCAACTACGCGCACTGGGTACAGTTCGCCTTCCGCAGGCCAGTCGCCTACGTGATTGTAGGGGCGTTGGCTGTCGTCTACGCACCGGGCGTAATCGACGAAGGGAGCGTGCCGGGTGGCTTCGGCCAGGGTCAGGTTATCTACTTCGTATGCCATAAGCTCTTTTACAAAAAGCGGGAAGATTTGATTCATTGGAGAGCCGCAAAGTGGCTCCGGGGTTGCAGGAGGTGATTTTCGGTGATGGGGTGATGAAGCAAATGGGGAGAGGTAAGTTAGGTGGTGGCGGAATAATAGGTATGCCGGCCGGAAAAATTATTTTTCTGTTACCTATTACCTGTCATGGTTCACTGTTTCCCTCATCACAAACTAAACTGCAAACTAAATTTCACCCCAAAGTTACGGGCTCCCGGCGAGTCGCGGTACGTGAGGCGGTGCAGGAAATCAACGCGCGCCACCCGGAAGATGTTTTCTACGCCGTAGCCGACTTCGGTGTAAGGCAGACGGCCCAGTGGCTGAAAGCGGGGCAGTGGCTCGCCGCTGTCGGGGTCGAGCTGCGGTATAATGGCGTCGTTGGCACGGGCTACGCTGCCGTAGAGCACGTTGCCGGTGGCCACCAGGCGCCAGTTCAGCTGCTTGAGTGCCGGCACCGAGTTCAGCAGAAAGCCCTCAAAATGGTGGTCGAGGCGCAGCGCTACGTACCGGTCGCTCACGAACTCAAAAAAGCGCATCAGGTTGTAGGCCCCGGCGTTGTAGAACGGCGACTGGTTGCCGAGGTGAGTTTTGAGCACCGGATATGGTACTGTGCTCGGGATATAGCCGGCATCGAGCGTGTAGTTGGAGCGCCCCAGCTGGCCCAGGCGCACACTCTGCGCCACCAGCAAATTGAACTTGTGGTAGCGGAAGTCGCCGCCCAGGAAACGATTGAGGCCCAGCGTGTAGCGCAGTGTGGTGATGGGCAGGCGCTTGAGACCGAAAGAGGTGCGGCGGTTCTGGTTCTCATTCTGCACCAGCACCTCATCGGGAGCGTAGCGCGACTCCAGCACAATCTCCGACAAGCTGAACTGGTCGTCGGTGGGGGCGCCCACGCGCACGTCGCCGGTGTAGTAGGCAAAGCGGTAGAGCGGCCGGAACTGCTGGTGCCGGAACGTGACCTTCTGGGTGAAGCCCCGAAACAGATCCGACTGCGCCGACAGCGCCGACAGGTCGCGGAGCACGGGCCGGCCGTTGTCGATGTTGCCGAGGCGGGCCGAGGCCTCAAACAATGGGTTTTCCAGTGCGTAGTCGTTGTCGAGCAGCGCCACTTGGTCGAGGTCGTGGCGGTACTCGAAGCCCAGGGTGGTCCAGGAACGCCGGTCGAGGACGTGGGTGGCGCGGGCACCGTACTTGAAGCGGCCGTCGCGCAGGCCATACGCCAGGTAGGCCCGCACCGTCCAGTCGCGGCTGATTTCGGGCGTAGTTCGGAACCCGATGCGCGGCCGTAGCCCCTCAATATTGTTGTAGCCGATGGTAGCCAGCACTGGCCCCACATCGAACTTGCCCACCCGGTAGTAGCCGTTCACTACCACATCGGCCACTTCCAGCAACGAGCGCACGGCCGGCAGCTTGCGCACCGAATCCAGCACCATTAGGGTCCGCGCTTCCTGCACGCTCAGTGTATCGGGGCGGTTAAGCTCAAAAAAGTTGTCGGGCTCCTTGCTGGCAGGGCCCACTGGCACCGCCAGGGTTTCCAGCGGCCGGTCGTAGAAGGCCAGCGGGTGCTCTTTCTGGGCTTCGAAGTTGGAGTTGATGGTGACGAAGCGCGCCACTACGCCGGTGCTTTGCTTGCTGGGCCGGATGCCCACCACCACCCGCGTCTGCAGCGGCAGCCACGGGCCGGCCGTGGTGGGCGTCAAATCCTGCTTCACCCTGATCTGGTCGATGAAGTTGAGGTTGGCTTCGGGGCTGACATACACGTCGATACGGCGTAGCGCGTAGCTGTCGGTGGTAATCCAGATGGTGCCCGTGAAGGCCAGATCCTGGGCGCGGCGCGGCGTCACGGCCAGCTGGTAGCAGTAGTCTTTGCCAATGAAAACCGAGTCCTGCAGCTCATACTCGTAGGAGAACTTCCAGCCCTCAGCAATCGGCGACACGAAGTCCTTGCCCATGATCTGCTGCCAGTTGCGGTAGAAGTCCCAGTCCTGAAATGAGGAGCCCGTTACCTGCGAAATTACTGAGCCTTCCCGGGGGGCCATGCCACGCATGCGGCTATGCCGGATTTCCTCGCGGCGGCGTAGCGGCTGGCGCAGCACGTAGTAGCGCGAGTCGATTTCGGTGGCGAAGATGGGCACTACCGGCTTGCCGTCGGCGCCGCGCTCCAAGCCCAGGCTGTCGGCTACGGCCGTCATCTGGCGCAGCACCTTGCGGTTGCTTACCTGCGCGGGTAAGTTGTTGAGGCTGATTTCGGTGCGGTTGTAAGAGTCGAATTCGAAGGCATCGAGGCGGGCCTTGTTGTTGCGGTCCTTCTGCTGCTGCACGCGCCGCATGATAGCGTAGGCCGGATTCTCGCGGGGCCGCACCACCACTTCGCCCAAGCTCACGGCTCCGGCTCCCAGCACAAAATCAATGGTTTGGCGTGCGACCTGCCGCCGGATGGGCTTTTTGAGGGCCGCAAAACCCATAGCCGAGGCCACTACCGTATCGGCTGGGGCGGTGCTGAGGGAGTATCGGCCGTTTTCGTCGGCGGTGGCGCCGGCCGTAGTACCGGGCACGAACACTGATGCAAATGGCACCGGCTTACCCGTTGCCGCTTCCGTAATGCGGCCGGTCAGCAGCAACTGCTGGGCCTGGGTTGGGCAGGCGCCAGCTAGCAGCAAGAGTAACAGCAGGAAGTGGTAGCGGTAAAAAAGCAACAAGGGCAATCGGCAGCTAGAATCAGATAAATGACAGACGGCGAGGCGTAAGATACGGCTTTCGGGTAGCCCTGGCACGCAGCTCAGAAGGCCCAAGCGAAAAACTGCGTCCTACGTTCCCTATTCCTTATACAGAGACGCATTGTAATCAGGTTGTCAAATTGTTAGGCCAAGGTTCTTTACTGCACGACCACCTCCACGCGGCGGTTGCGGGGGCGTTGCCGCGGGTCGCGGTTGTCGGCAATGGGGCGCGTGCCGCCGTAGCCCCGCGCCGCCAGCCGCACCGAGTCGATGCCCTGCTGCACCAGATACTGCCGCACCACGCGGGCCCGCTGCTCGGAGAGGAGCAAATTCATTTGGGCGTCGCCGATGTTGTCGGTGTGGCCGGCTATTTCCAGGCGTAAACTGGGCTGCTCGCGCAGGCGGCGGGCCAGGGCGTTGAGCGTGGGTCGGGAAGTGGGCAGCAGCGCGGCCGTGCTCTGGGTGAAGTACAGGCTGGGCAGCGTTATGGCTGCCCCCCGGCTCAAGCTGGCCAGATCGGGCAGCACCGAGTCGGGTGGTGCGGGCCGTGGCTGCGGAGTTGGGGCCGGCGTAGGCCGGGGGCGTTGCGCGGGTTTGGCGGTGCGCGGCGTAACGGCAGAGGTCGGCCGCCGCCCAATCACCAGAGCCGATTTGACGGGCGTGCTAGTTACGCCCGGTGGCAGGCCAGCTGTTTGCGGGCGGGCGGGTGGCGCCGATGGCGGCGTGGCTGCCACCGGCACTGGCCTGGCTGAGGCCGGCAAAGCGGAATAGAGGTAGCGGGCCGGAATGGCTTCGGGCTCAATAGTCGAGTTGGGCAGCTGCCAAGCCAGCAAAGCGCGCGTATCGAACCCCGCCTGGTAGTACTCCACGCGCAGCGGGTAGTAGCGGCCGCCTTCCAGCTGCAGCTGCGCCGTTACGGTCGTCACGGGCTGGTTGCGCCAGGAGTTGATGATGCGTTTGCCGCCCACCCACACCCGCATCCCGTCGTCGGTGGAAACCTGAAACGTGTACAGCCCCGACACCGGCGCATAGAGGTGACCCGTCCAGCGCACCGAAAATTCCTCGCCCGCCAGCCCTTCGCCCGGCGGCACAAAATGCCCGGTCACCTGCCCGGCGCGGTTGCGTTCCAGCGTCCAGTTGAAGTCGATGGTCTGGTCGAGGCGGGTGAAGGCGAGGTTTCCGAAGTTGCGGCCGTTGTAGTAGGCGCCTTGCAGGCCGGTGCCGGCGGTGGCGGGCATGGGCTGGCTCCAGCCCAGCCGGCTGATAGTCAGCATCAACAAGAGCAGCCAAAGACGGGGATGCATAAGCCAGCAGAGTAGGAGAGAAACAAATAACAGCAAACCAACGCCGGAAAAAAGTGGCTTAGTATGGCCTTGGCGGCCAACAGTCCGCCCTGGTCTGCGGTTAGCTACAAGAAGCTGCCGCCGCCAACCACTGAGTCCCGGGAATTGAATTTCGGCAATTCCGGTTGTATCTTCGCCGTGTTACTTATCCAGAAAGACCGAGGGATTGGGCCCGATGACGTCTTAGCAACCTGAAATAAAACAAGGTGCTAACTCCCTTTTCAGGGCCTTTGCGGGCGCTGGAAGAAGATAAGTACGGAACCGGCCTTCGCGCCCGGCTCTTTCTGGATAGGCACTTTTTGCTGCTGATTTTCCTTAGAAGAGCCGATATGCCGACCGTCCTCACCGCCTCCGCCACCACGTCCCCCCTCCACGATATCCTGCGTCAGCGCGTGCTGATTCTCGACGGCGCCATGGGCACCATGATCCAGCGCCACACGCTCACGGAGGAGGATTTCCGCGGCACGCGCTTCGCCGACCACCCCAAGCCCCTGCGCGGCAACAACGACCTGCTCAGCCTCACCCGCCCCGACATCATCCGGGGCATTCACGACGAGTACTTCGCCGCCGGGGCCGACATGGTGGAAACCAACACCTTCAGTGGCACCACCATCGCCCAGGCCGACTACGCGCTGGAGCACATTGTATATGAGCTGAACTACGAGTCGGCGCGACTGGCGCGGGAGTCAGCCGACGCCTTTACGGCCCTGACGCCCGACAAGCCGCGCTTCGTGGCCGGGGCCGTGGGGCCCACCAACCGCACTGCCAGCCTCTCGCCCGACGTGAACCGCCCCGGCTTCCGGGCCGTAACCTTCGATGAACTGGCCACCGCCTACCTGGAGCAGGTGCGCGGCCTCGTGGACGGCGGCTCCGACGCGCTGCTCATCGAAACCATCTTCGATACACTTAATGCCAAAGCCGCCCTCTACGCGGTGCAGAAGTTCTTCGATGAAGGCGGCAAAGTGGTGCCCGTCATGATTTCGGGCACGATTACCGACGCCTCGGGCCGCACCCTGAGCGGGCAGACGGTGGAGGCCTTCTGGAACTCCATCCGCCATTTGCCGCTGCTGAGCGTGGGCCTGAACTGCGCCCTCGGGGCCGACCAACTCAAGGTGTACATCAAGGAATTGAGCCGCATTGCCGACGTACACATTTCGGCCTACCCCAACGCCGGTTTGCCCAACGCCTTCGGTGGTTATGATGAGTCGGCGCAGGAATTTGCGGGCGTGGTGGAAGGCTACCTGGCCGACGGCCTCGTGACGGTGGTGGGCGGCTGTTGCGGCACCACGCCTCAGCACATCGGCGAGCTGGCCCGCCTGGCCGAAAAGTACGCACCGCGCACCCTGCCCGAGGTACCCAAAGCCACCCGCCTGAGCGGTCTGGAACCGTTCGGGGTGTACCCCGACAGCCTGTTCGTGAACGTGGGCGAGCGGTGCAACGTCACCGGCAGCCGCGCTTTTGCCCGCCTCATCCGGACCGGTAACTACGAGCAGGCCTTACAGGTGGCCCGCGACCAGGTGGAAGGCGGCGCCCAGGTCATCGACGTGAACATGGACGAAGGCATGCTCGACTCGGAGCAGGCCATGACCACGTTCCTGAACCTGATTGCCTCGGAGCCCGAGATTTCGCGGGTGCCCGTCATGATTGACTCCTCGAAGTGGAGCGTGCTGGAAGCCGGCCTGAAGTGCGTGCAGGGCAAGAGCATCGTCAACTCCATTTCCCTGAAAGAAGGCGAGGACGTGTTCCGGCAGCGGGCCCGCACCGTGCGCCAGTACGGCGCGGCCGTGGTGGTCATGGCCTTCGACGAAAACGGCCAGGCCGACAACTACGAGAAGCGCATCGAAATCTGCCGCCGCAGCTACGACATCCTGGTGAACGAAGTCGGGTTCCCGGCCGAGGACATCATCTTCGACCCCAACATCCTGACGGTGGGCACCGGCATGGAGGAACACCGCAACTACGCGCTGGACTTCATCGAGGCCGTCCGCTGGATCAAAGCCAACCTGCCCGGGGCCCTCACCAGCGGCGGCGTCAGCAACATCAGCTTCTCCTTCCGCGGCAACGATGTGGTGCGCGAGGCCATGCACTCGGCCTTCCTCTACCACGCCATCCGTGCCGGTCTGGACATGGGCATCGTGAACCCCAGCCAGCTGGCCGTGTACGACGAGGTGCCCCAGGATTTGCTGGAGCTGGTGGAAGACGTGCTGCTCAACCGCCGCCCCGACGCCACCGAGCGCCTCGTGGATTTCGCCGACACGGTGAAGCAGAAGGACAAAGTGGAAGTGGTGGCCGATGCCTGGCGCAGTCTGCCGGTGAAGGAACGTTTGCAGCACGCCTTAGTGAAAGGCATTACCGAGTTCATCGACCAGGACACTGAGGAAGTGCGGCAGCTGGTAAACCGGCCGCTGGAGGTGATTGAAGGCCCGCTGATGGCCGGCATGAACGTGGTGGGCGACCTGTTCGGGGCCGGCAAGATGTTCCTGCCCCAGGTGGTGAAATCGGCCCGGGTGATGAAGAAGGCGGTGGCCTACCTGGAGCCCTACCTGCTGGCCGATAAGCAGAGCGGCGACCGGCAGACGGCCGGCAAAATTCTGCTGGCCACGGTGAAAGGCGACGTGCACGACATCGGCAAGAACATCGTGGGCGTGGTGCTGGCCTGCAACAACTTCGACATCGTGGACCTGGGCGTGATGGTGCCGCTGGAGCGCATCCTCGACGAAGCCCAGAAGCAGCAGGTGGACGTTATCGGCCTCAGCGGCCTGATTACGCCGAGCCTGGATGAGATGGTGTACGTGGCCCAGGAGATGGAAAAGCGCGGCCTGAAAACCCCGCTGCTCATCGGCGGTGCCACCACGTCCCGCCTGCACGCCGCCGTGAAAATCGCGCCTAACTACAGCGGCCCCATCGTGCACGTCAACGACGCCTCCCGCTCGGTGGGCGTGGCCGCCGCCCTGCTCGGCTCGGCCGACGCGGAGTACGCCCGCACCGTGCGCGAGGAGTACCGCCAGCTGCGCGAGGACTACGCCGGCCGCCAGCGCGAGAAAAACTACCTGACCATTGAGGCCGCCCGCGAAAACGGGTTCAAGGCCGACTGGAAAACTACGCCCATCGTGAAGCCGACCTTCCTCGGTACCAAAGCCCTGGAAGACTATGACTTGGCCGAGCTGGCCGAGTACATCGACTGGACGCCGTTCTTCCAGACCTGGGAGCTGAAGGGCCGCTACCCGCGCATTCTGGAAGACCCGAACGTGGGCGAGGCCGCCACTCAGCTCTTCAACGACGCCCAGAAAATGCTGCGCCAGATCATCGACGAGAAGCTGCTCACGGCCCGCGCCGTCATCGGTTTCTGGCCCGCCAACACCGTCGGCCACGACACGGTGCAGGTGTTCACCGACGATACCCGTCAGGCAGTAGCCACCGAGTTTTTCACCCTGCGCCAGCAGAGCGAAAAGGCCGAAGGCGTGCCCAATCTGGCCTTCTCCGACTTCGTGGCCCCGCTGGAAACCGGCCGCCAGGACTACATCGGCGGCTTTGCCGTCACGGCCGGTATCGGCATTGAAAAGCACCTGGAGCGGTTCGAGGCCGAGCACGACGACTACAGCAGCATCCTGATGAAGGCTTTGGCCGACCGCCTCGCCGAGGCCTTTGCCGAGCGCCTGCACCAGCGCGTGCGGGAGGAATTCTGGGGCTACGACCCGGCCGAAAACCTGTCGAATGAGGATCTGATTCAGGAGAAGTACAAAGGCGTGCGCCCCGCCCCCGGCTACCCCGGCTGCCCCGACCACACCGAGAAAATCACCCTGTTCAACCTGCTCGACGCCGAAACCGCCACCGGCATCCGCCTCACCGAAAACCTTGCCATGTACCCCGCCTCTTCCGTGAGCGGCCTCTACTACGCCCACCCCGACAGCCGCTACTTCGGTCTCGGCCGCATCGGCCAGGACCAGGTAGCCGACATGGCCCAGCGCAAACACATGCCTCTGCCGGAGCTGGAGCGCTGGCTGATGCCGAACCTGAACTACGAGCCGGCTGCGGTGGCCGTAACGGCAGGGTAGCCAGTAGCGCGAAGCCTTTGCTTCGCGTACCGTTGCTGATAGTGTTGTCACGCGGCCACGGCATCCGTTCTTATCAACGAAACGCGAAGCAAAAGCTTCGCGCTACATCCAACGCCTCGCCATCTGCCAGTTGGCGCTTCTGATGAAAGTAACCGAACACCTGACCCGCGCCAACGGCAAAACGCTGTTTTCCTTTGAGGTGCTACCACCCAAAAAGGGCGAGAATATCCAGAACCTGTTCTCCAACATCGAGCCGCTGATGGAGTTCAAGCCGCCGTTTATTGATGTAACCTACCACCGCGAGGAGTACGTGTATCGCCAGCATCCCAACGGCCTGCTGGAAAAGAAAACCGTGCGCAAGCGGCCCGGTACCGTGGGCATCTGCGCGGCCATCAAAAACCGCTTCGACGTGGACACTGTGCCCCACCTGATCTGCGGCGGCTTCTCGAAGGAGGAAACCGAAAATGCCCTCATCGACCTGCACTTCCTGGGCATCGACAACGTGCTGGCCCTGCGCGGCGACCCGATCAAATCCGAAGGCAGCTTCAAGCCCGACCCCGACGGCCACGCCTACGCCTGCGACCTGATCGGGCAAGTGTCGGACCTCAACAAGGGTGGCTATCTGGATGAAAAACAAGATGATACCTGGGCCACTGACTTCTGCATTGGGACGGCCGGCTACCCCGAGAAGCACTTCGAGTCGCCGAACTACGGGGCCGATTTACGCTACCTCAAGCACAAAGTAGACCGTGGCGCCGACTACATCGTAACGCAGATGTTCTTCGACAACGAGCAGTTTTTCAGCTTCGAAAAGCGCTGCCGTGAGGCTGGTATCACGGTGCCCATCATTCCGGGCCTTAAGCCGCTGACTACCAAAAGCCAGCTCACGATGCTGCCCCGGGCTTTCTACCTCAATATCCCGGAGGAACTGGCCGACGCCGTGCACTTAGCCCCCGACAACGCAGCGGCCCGCGAAATCGGGATTGAATGGTGCATCAACCAGAGCCAGGAGCTGATGGCCCACGGTGTGCCCTGCCTGCACTACTACAGCATGGGTAAGTCGGAGAGCATCCGCCGGGTGGCGTCGGCGTTGTTTTAGGCGGGTTTTTCGTTGTTTGTTTTTTGTTGTTCGTAAACGGCAGCGTGCTACACGACCATCACAAACCACGAAAAACAAGCAACGAATAACGCCTATGAACCTTGACGACCTGTTTGCGCGGCTACGTGAGGCCACGGCGCCCACGGAGATAGAAGCGCTGCAAAACGGCATCTGGCAGCAATGGCTCACCACCCACGACCACCGGCTCGACAAGCACCTAGAGGTAGGCATGCGGGCTATGGCGGCCGGCGACTATACGCGTGCCATTGCCGAGTTCGATGTGCTGGTGCACGAGCGGCCCACGTACGCCGAAGGCTGGAATAAGCGTGCCACAGCCTATTATCTGCGCGGTGAATATCGGGCCTCCATCCACGACGTGCAGGAAACACTTCGGCTGGAGCCGCGTCATTTCGGCGCGTTGGCCGGCTGGGCCACCATGCACCGCATGCTCGGCGACACAGCCGGCGCGTTGCGGCTGCTGCGGCGGCTAGAGAAAGTATGCCCGCACCATCCGGGCCTGCAGGGCCAGATTCGCGACCTGCGCGACCAACTGGACGGCTTGGAAAACTGAGTATGCAACATCTTGTGTATCTGCTATAACACTTGTATATTTCCGGAATCTAACTTCTTGCCTTTGCCTGGCAGATAATCGGTTTTGAAGGCTAATCAGGCTATTCCGGGGCCTGTGCGCACTAAAACGAAGTGCTGCGCGAAGAAGAGGAGGTAGATGAAGTATTGAACTTTACCACTAAATTTTTGCTCTAGCGGCGTTCTGCTCCATTCCCCCCGGGGCTCGCCGCGACTTCCTCTTCCCACCCGTATGAAACAACTTTACTCCTTAGCGGCGCTTTGCGCCCTGTTGCTGCTATTGCTATGTCCCGGTGCTTCGGCGCAACGCCTCCGAAAAAGCGAGCTGGAAAGTGGCGAGATGGACAAAGGCCGCAAAGTAGGCGTCTGGGAATACTTCAGCTTGACCCGCGACGGCCGCCAGGTGCTGGTGCAGCGCTACGACCACACTGCCAACAAGCTGTTGTTTTATCGTCCTATCGAGGATATTCCGTACGAAGCCGAAGTGAGCCCCGGCCAGTGGACCCGCACCCGCGTGCAGCAGCCACCGCTGTTTGTGGGCGGCGAGGCGGCCCTGGCGGCCTACATGGCCAAGCTCAATTATCCGATGCAGGCCCAGAACAAAAATATTCAGGGCAAAGTACTGGTGTCTTTTGCTATCGATACACTGGGGCGCACTTCCGGCCACAAGGTGATGATGGGCATTGGAGGCGGCTGCGACGAAGAAGCCCTGCGCCTGTGCCGCACTATTCCGCCCCAGTGGATTCCGGCTCGCCTAGCTGGCCGTGCCGTGCCGGTTGTGTATGAGCTGCCATTCACGTTCCGACTGCAGCAGCGCTGAGCCTGAGCGAAAAGCACGCCTTGCAAAACGCGGCGCCGGAGTAGCTCACCTCAGCGTTAGGCAGCAGGCTTGCCGGTTGGGTGAGCTGCTCCCGGCGGCGTCTTGCCGCACATTCGGCTCGCCGCGTCCCAGGCACCTCAAAGACTGCCTAACCTCAAAGGCGGCAGGTTACGTACATTTCGTGCATGAACCTGTCCTCCACCTTCCGTCTGCTGGCGGCCACCGGCGTAGCCACCGGAGCTGCCTTATTGCTTACGTCCTGCGACACCACCCCGCGTGAGCGGCAGGAAGTAGTGCGTGATGAAGTCCGCAACCTTGATACGCTGGCCGAACGCGCTGCTGCCAAGTTGCGCGTAGTCGGCCGCCGTGCCGCCCGCTTCGATTCGGTATCGCGCGCCCGCACGCGCCAACCAGTCAGCGACCAGGCAGCCGGTGCCTTCGCCAACGAGCTGCTGGGTACTTACGCCGATATCGAGCAACTTACTGCAGCCACTATTGAGCCGGCCTTCACGCAGTTTATGCAGCAGGTGCGGGCCCGCCGCAGCACCTGGACCCAGCGCGACTGGGACTATGCCACGCTTATCAGCCGCCGCCTCAATGCCCAGTTTCGTAAGATCCGCCTTGATATAAAAGGCCGCGACGAGCTGCACATCCGGGCCCTGCAAACCGAATTTACGGCTATGGAAACCAGCCGCGACGTGAAAGACCTGCGCGAAGCCGTGCGCGAGGAGTAGCCCTGTTTTCCCTGCATTGGAGAGCTCTGCCTGGTGGTGGAGCTCTCTTTTTATGTGAGTTGTCTTATGCAAAGAGCGCCTGCAATGAATGCTACTGTCTGGCTGCTGGTCCTGTGCTTCCTAGGGAATGCCGGCCCGGTGGCTGCCCAGCGTTTGATAAAAACAGCAGAAACGGTGCCCGGTGGCATACTATGGCTAAGTCCCGGCGACCAACTACAGGTGCGCCTTACAGGAGAGGCTGGAGGGCAAGCCACGTTCCTGAACGGCCAGCCGCTACCGGAGCTGCCAGCAGAGCAGGCCAGCGGGCAGCGCGGCATCTACCAGGGTAGCTACACCGTCACGGCTGCCGATACGCTGGGCGGCCCCAACGGCCGGCCGCTGTGGCTGCACCTGCGCCTGCCTGATGGGCGCCACGACTCGCTGGCTACGATTGCGCCGGTGCGCATCCTTAACCCCAATCAGCCGCAGTTGGCTGTTACCAGGGGTGGGCTGGCTTACCTGAACTACGGCTTGGGCGAAGACCGGCTGGGTGGTGCTAAGTTCGGCTACCTCGATTCGCTGGTGGTACTGCATGTAGTGGGGCAGGCTGCAGGCCAATACCGTGTACGGCTGGCCGCCGGGCAGCAGGCGTGGGTGCCCGCCGAAGTGGTGCGGCTGCTGCCGCTGGGCGGCTTCGTGCCGGCTTCGCTCACCGGCTCGTGGAGCGTGCAGGGCGACTCACTCTACGACTATGTGCGCCTGCCGCTCAGCCAGCGCCTGCCATACCGCACGCAACTGCTGCAAAACCCTGCCCGGCTGGTCGTGGATGTATTTGGGGCCACTTCCAACACCAACTGGATAACGCAGCGCGCCGGCCTGCAAGAACTGGGCGACATCTACTATGAGCAGCCGCAGCCCGATGTATTCCGGATGGTGCTGCCACTGCGCCATCGCCAAAGTTGGGGCTACCATGTGCGTTACGTGCGTAACACGTTGGTGGTGCAGGTGGCGCGCCCACCCGCCAAACTGCATCTTAAAGGGCTGCTTGTAGCCATCGATGCCGGCCATGGCGGAACCAACACTGGCGCGGCCACTCCGGCCAGCATCCGCGAAAAAGATCTGACCCTGGCCATTGCTCAGCAGTTGCGCCAGGAGTTGGAGCGCCGAGGTGCCCGCGTGCTCATGACCCGCACCGACGACCGGACCGTGGACAACGGCGACAGGGTACTGCTGCTGCGCCAGCGCCGGCCCGCGCTACTGGTCAGCATCCACGTCAATTCGGCGGGGAGTGCGGCGGCGCGGGGCACGGCGGCCTTCTACCGCTACGTGGCGTTTCGGCCGCTGGCGGCGGCGCTCTACCAGCGCATGCAGGAGCAGACTGGCCTGCCGGGGTGGGGCTTGGTTGGTAATTTCAATTTCGGCTTGAATGGCCCCACTGAGTATCCCAACGCGCTGGTAGAAACAGCTTTTTTATCTAACCCGGAAGACGAAAAAGTGCTGACTGACCCCGCCGCCCAGCGCCAAATGGCGCAGGCTATGGCCGACGGAGTACATGATTTTCTGCAGGCGTCGCGCGCCAAAGGGCTGCGCGGCTGGCTGCACCACCAGCCGGCCGAGCAAGAGTAGCGGCGGTATCGTGTGGCCCTGTCAGAAGGAAGACGTTGCGGTTACGGTCGGACCTATAGCTTTTTAGCAAAAAATAGTTCGGCTTTTGCCTGAAATCGGCGTACAAAGCCGATATCTTCCTAAAAATCAGCCACGGCTTCGGTCGTGCTATTGGCATTTCTGTTCCTCTCACCACCAAAACCACCAAACCCATCAACTCTCATGGCAGAAGATTCCTTACTGGACCGTAGCCGCACCGTAGCTGGCCCCGGCTACAACCGTTGGCTGGTGCCGCCAGCCGCGCTGGCCGTTCACTTGGCCATTGGGCAAGCCTATGCCTTCAGCGTATTCAAAAAGCCGTTGGGCGCGCTTATCAGTGGCAACCCCGACGCGCCAGCTCCCACCGACTGGACGCCCGGGCAACTGGGGGTCATCTTCTCCATTGCTATTGTGCTGCTGGGCCTTTCGGCCGCTATTTTTGGCAAGTGGCTGGAACGGGTAGGCCCACGCAAGGCCATGATGGCGTCAGCGCTATGCTTTGGCGGTGGCTTCTTTATTGCCGCGCTGGGCGTACATCTGCACAATATCTGGCTGGTGTATTTCGGCTACGGTTTCGTGGGCGGCATCGGACTGGGCATTGGCTATATCTCGCCGGTAAGCACGCTCATCAAGTGGTTTCCGGACCGCAAAGGCGTGGCAACGGGTATGGCCATCATGGGTTTTGGTGGCGGCGCCATGATAGGGTCGCCGCTGGCTGTTATGCTCATGGACCATTTTAAAGCAGCCGGAACCGGCACGCTGGGCGTGGCCGCCACGTTCCTGGCCATGGGTCTGATTTATTTGCTGTTCATGCAGTTTGGCGTCTGGAGTATCCGGGTGCCCGCCGACGACTGGAAACCCGCAGGCTACACGCCTTCAACTGATAATAACGCCCTCATCACCACCGGCAACGTTACGGCTGACAATGCCATCAAGACGCCGCAGTTCTGGCTGCTGTGGGTGGTGCTGTGCATGAACGTAACGGCCGGTATCGGCGTGCTCGAAACAGCTTCGCCACTCATTCAGGAGTCGTTTTCTGATGGTGCCATGGGTGCCGGACGCGGCGTAACGGCGGCGGCGGCGGCGGGCTTTGTGGGTCTGCTGAGCTTGTTCAACCTGCTGGGCCGGTTCTTCTGGTCGTCGGCTTCCGATAAGCTGGGCCGCAAAACCACCTACGCCATCTACTTCGGCCTGGGTATCCTGCTGTATGCCCTGATTCCGACGCTGGGCGCCGGTGCTCAGCTCACGCTATTTGTGGTGGTATCCTGCGTGATTCTGACCATGTATGGCGGTGGTTTCGCTACCATTCCGGCCTACCTCTCCGACCTGTTCGGCAAGCTGCAGGTAGGCGCCATCCACGGGCGCTTGCTCACGGCCTGGAGTACAGCCGGCGTACTTGGCCCCGTGATTGTAAACTACCTGCATGGCAACGCCAAAGATAAAGGTCTGGTGGGTGCAGCGGCGTATCAGTCGGTATTCTACACCATGGCGGTGCTGCTGGTAGTTGGTTTGATTGCCAACCTCCTGGTGAAGCCCGTAGCGGAGCGGTATTTCGAGAAGGATGCCGCCAAAAAAGCAGTGGCCTAGCCGCTGCATCTCTCACTTCCTGAATTTGATTCGATATGGAACCAAGAACGCAGAATTCCACCGCCGATACCACGCCCAGCTCCACTGGTGCGCTGGTTATTGCCTGGCTGTTTGTGGGTGTGCCGCTGGCCTGGGGCGTTTCCCAGACCTTCATTAAGGCCCTGGCTCTGTTCAAGTAGCACCGCCCGAAATAAAGTAGCCGAAAAACAAAAGAAGCACCCCGCGGGGTGCTTCTTTTGTTTTTCGGAGTGTTGAGTATCGAGCACTAAGGATGAGCTATTCTGCTGTCGATTGTAGCTGAATACGCAGTACTTAATACCGGATACTCAATACTCCAGAAACGCCCCGCTGCATGTTCGACGAGCCCTCCGATCAGCCCATCGTGCTCCTGGCCTCTTTCGCCAATAGCATTTCGGCACATCTGGCTAAAAACCAGTTGGATGCTGCAGGTATCCCGAGCTTCCTGAGCAACGAAAACCGCCCTTACGGTCCCATATCCGGTGGCGTGCGCCTGCACGTGCGCCAGCCCGATCTGGCCGCCGCGCAGGAACTGCTGGACGCCAGCCACCCCACCATGCACGCCTTAGCTGACTCCGACGACGACGCCAGCAACGTCAGCCGCTGTCCCCGCTGCCACCACCCCGACGTAGTGTGCCGCCAGCAGCCCGAGCCTTCCGATAGCCTGTTCGTGAAGCTGCGCCTGTGGTTGCTGGCCCCCGAGAAGCCCCAATGCCACTGCTTTCACTGCGGGCTGGATTTTGAGAGGTGAAGAGGTCAGCTGGTCTTCCTTGGAAGTAATATTACTGCGCCAACGTGCATCCGTTTCCTGCGCGAGCCTCGCATCTTTGGAGCCATGAAACGTACGCTATTCTGGTTCTGTATTCTATTGCTGACCCAAGCCTGTCAGGCGCAAAGCACTGCAGATGATTTCGCCTTGGGTGAGAAGGCGCTAGACGATGGAAACACTGCTGCCGCCATCCAGCATTTCGATGCTGTGCTGAAGCAACAGCCTCGGCAGGAACGAGCGTTGGTGCTGCGAAGCAAAGCCAAATATCAGCAGCAGGATTATGAAGGGTCCCGAAAGGATTCGCAGTTGGTTTTGGACATCAATCCAGCGCAGTTTACGCCAGAGGACTACAATGCACTATGGAATCTGGGTGTGATACACAATAGCCTGCGCCAGTTTGCGAAGGCGCGGGTCTACTTCGGAAGGATGAAGCAGGCTGATTCGACTGATGTGCGGGCCTATGAACATATTGGTTACAGTTACCTGCAGGAGCGCAATTATCCGGCAGCGCTAACCGAATTTGAGCAGGCTGTTCAGGTTTCGCCTTCTGCCAAAACAAGCTTCTACGGGATTGGCAAGGCCCACATAATGCAAGGCCATTTCGAACAAGCAGTTCAGGCCTATGATCAAGCCATCAAACTGGACCCCAATTACGCTACCGCCTACGAGAATAGGGCAGCGGCCAAATACCAGCTTCAGGATTTGGTAGGTTGTTGCGCCGACCTGCAGAGGTGCCTGGATTTGGGCATGACACAGGTGGCAGAGTTTCAGAAGCAAGTATGCCGCTGATTTATGCTCCATTCTGTCCTCTACCGAAACCGCCACACTGGCAGCACCGTGCCCGCAGGGAAGTGCTCCTGTTCCGGCGGTAGCTCCAGGAAGCCACTGGAGGTGAGTAGGCTGGCCATGTCGCCGGAGCCGCCGGCCCGCTCGGGGGTGGCCAGCAGGCAGCCGTCGGGGCCGGCCTCCAGGCTCACCAGCAGAAAGTGCGTCATGGGCGGCTTGAAGTCGATGGGGTGGGTGAGGACGGCGGGCATGGGCCCGGCTCCGGCGGCCGAGGTGCCGACGGGCTGCTGCACAGCCAGCAGCCAGGGCCGGGCATAGCGGTAGAAGTTCACGAACGTGGACACCGGGTTGCCGGGCAGCGCAAACACCACCGCCCCGCCGGGCTGCTGCCCGAACCAGAACGGCTTGCCCGGCCGCTGCTTCACCTCATGAAACACCTGCTCCACGCCCAACTCCCGCAGCACTCCCGGCAGAAAATCGGCCTTGCCCATCGACACGCCCCCACTGAGCACCACCGCATCGAATCCGGCCAGCAACGCGGGCAAACCCTGGCGCAGCGCGGCGGGGTCGTCATCGAAGTGGAAGATTTCGGTGCGGGCTCCGGCGGCTTCGGCGGCGGCTTGTAGCATCAGGGCGTTGGAGCGGCGGATCTGGTGGGCCTGGGGCTGCTCAGTGATGGGCACCAACTCGTCGCCGGTGCTCACCACGGCCACCTGGGGGCGGCGCGATACAGCTACGGTGGCCGCGCCCACGGTGGCGGCCACTGCTACTTCAGCCGGCTCCAGGCGCGTACCGGCGGGCACCAGCAAGTCACCCTGGCGGCGGTCGGCGGCCTGGGGGTGCACATTGTGGCCGGCCCGGGGCGGCAGCGTCTGCACGGTGGCCCAGCGCTGTCCCGCCGCATCGGTGCGGAACGTGAGGTCCTCGTAGCGAATCACGGTATCGACGCCAGGCGGCAGCATGGCCCCGGTCATGATTTCCACAGCTGCCGTGGCCTCGCAAAGTGGCTGTGGCAACTGGCCGGCAAACTGCGTGCTGTCGATGCGGAATTCCGTCTGGCCCGCCGCTAAAGCTGCAAACTGCACGGCCATGCCATCCATAGCTACCCGGTTGAAGGGCGGAAAATCCCGGTCGGCGCGCAAATCTTCGCGCAGCATGCGGCCGGCGGCGAGGCTCAGGGAAAGATGCTCCACGCCCAGCGGGCGGATGGTGGCGGCAACGAGGCGGGTGGCTTCAGCAACGGAAATCATAGGCACGAAGGTAGAACAAGCTGTAGCTTGCGCCGTTTCTCAACGGGAAAATGGGCTGGTTGTTAGGAATGGCGGATGTGGAGACGCGACCCTTCGCGTCTCGTCGTTGGCCGGCCGGTATTGCGCAGATTAAACAACATCAGCAACGACGAGACGCGAAGGGTCGCGTCTATATATACGCCGGTAACCTCGTGCAGGCAACCCGGTTGTAGCGCGGACCTTGTAGTTCGCCCCCCCGAAAGACAGCCGCCCGAACGGCGCGGGGGCGCGAACTGCAAAGTTTACGCTACAACCAGGTTGGCTACACGCCGGTGAATTTCACGGTTACGAGGGGCGTTGTTTCGTCGCAGCGGATGAGGTGGGGCTGGGTGGCCAGCAGCGCGTCGGAGTCTTTGTAGGCGAAGTCGAACTCTTGCAGTATGCTGCTGTCGAAGTCGCCCTGGCGGTTGAGCAGTTCTGGGAAGCGCTGCCGATACGCGTCCTTTTCTGCCTTTTTGAGCGAGTGCCAGAATTTGAGCGTATCGGTGCGGCTCAACTGCCGACCCGCGCCGTGGGCGCAGCTCCAGAGGGCGGCTTCGGCGGCAGCGTGCCAGGGGTTGACCCGCACGATGAGGGAGCCCCGGCTCATTGATAGCGGAATGACCACCTCGCCACTGGCCGGCAGTTGGGTGCTGCCTTTGCGGTGAATCACGCCCTGGGGTGTAAATTCGAGCAGGTTGTGGCAGCTGTCGGCCACTACGGGAGTGCCCCCGGTCACGTACTGGTTGCGGCGCAGGAAGTCGTAGGTTTTGGCCAGAAACTCCTGCCGCCGGCTGGCCGCGTACGTGAGCACCCGCTCGTACTCCTGCTGGTACGCCAGGGTGGCCACGTCAAGCGGCAGCCATTCCTGACCGGGGTTGTGCACTTGAAGCAGCCGGACGTTTTCCTGGTGCATGTACACGCCTAGGTTGCGGCTCCCGGTGTGCACGATGACGTACAGGTACTCGGCCGATTCTTCCAGCGACAGGAAGTGGTTGCCGCCGCCCAAGCCCTCGTCGGTCATGCGGTGCACCTCCCGCTCCAGGGCCCGGTAGTGGCGGGCTTTATCGAACGGGCGCAGCACCTGCGCCCGGGGAATGCGCAGGTAGGCCACTCCACAGCCCATGTCCTTGCCAGTCACCAGCGGGTAGAAAACGTCGGTGGTCTGGAAGGCCACCCCTACCGGGATGGACCGCTCGGAGCAGTAATGAATATCGGGGAATACGGCAATCCGGCCGATGGTGGGTTGGTGCTCGAAGGCGAGCAGGGACTGTAGCGCGTTCTGCTCCACGGCGCTACAATCCGTGAAATAGACTGTTTTCACGGAGTCTTCTTTACGAAATGAATAAGCGGGGCGCGCCTCGGGGAGCAGCCGCATAGTGGGCGCGCAATCTTCAGGGTCTCAGCATAGACCGTTGCAAAGATGCTGAAAAAATTAATCCGGTAGCCGCGCTGGTTAGATAACCAGCGCGGCACCGACTGCCGGAACAGCGCGCAGTAGCGCGAACTTTGTAGTCCGCGCCCCGGAACGACAGCCGCCCGAACGGCGCGGGGACGCGAACTGCAAAGTTCGCGCTACTTTCCGGGCGGTACCTTCGTACAGGCCTTACTCTCCACTTTCCTCACTCACAAGCTGAAGCTTGTGCCCCGTATGTCTGACTCCGCTAAACTCACCCACCTCAACGACGCCGGCCAGCCCGCCATGGTGGACGTGGGCGCCAAACAACCCACCCGTCGTGTAGCGCGGGCCCGCAGCCGGGTGGTCCTCGGCCCCGAAATCATGGCGCTGGTGAAGGAAGGCGACCTGCCGACCCGCAAAGGACCCGTGTTCCAGACGGCTATTCTAGCCGGCATCATGGGGGCCAAGCGCACCTCCGAGCTGATTCCGCTGTGCCACCCGCTGGGCCTGGATAACTGCCAGGTAACCATTGAAGTGGACGGCCCTGACGCCGTGCTGATTGAGTGCACGGCCACCGTAACCGGCAAAACCGGGGTGGAAATGGAGGCCCTGACCGGTGCTTCGGTGGCGGCCCTCACTATCTACGACATGTGCAAGGCCCTCTCGCACGACATTCTCATTCAGGAAACCCGCCTCGTCAGCAAAACCGGCGGCAAACAGGACTTTCATCATGCCGGATAACGCCCCCTCCGAGAAACCCCGCACCAAGCACGCCCACCTGACCCGCCCCATTATGGGCGAGTTTGGCCGGCACGAGCTGGCTATTCTGGGTGCGCCCTGTGGCCGCATCAAGGAGCTGGCGGCCCGGCTGGTGCCGCTGCTGTCCGATACCCTGCGCGTGGCCTACGTAGATGCCGACCACGCCGCTGGCGACGATGCGGCCCAGGGTGGCAGCGGCGGTCAGGATGCCATCCTGCAGGCCGGCGCTGCGGCCGAGCTGACCGACAAAATCACCTTCACCAGGCTCGATGTGAAGCGGCCCCTCGACCGGTTCAGCCAGCCCGAGCTGCTGCTGCACCAAAACCTGGTGCTCGTGAACGGCAACCACTTCCGCGCCGCCCGGCAACTCGTCATTCTCGACCCCGCCAAGCCCGTGGAGAAGAAGCTGGACCGCCTTACCGACGTGCGCGCCCTGCTTTTGCCTGAAGGTGTGACGGAGGTGCCCGCCTACCTGCGCGCCCATCTGGCCGAGGCCAACGTGCCCATCCTGCCTTTGCATGATACCGCCGCCATTACCCAGCTGATTCAAGAGGAGTGGCAAGCTGCTGCGCCGCCGTTGCGGGGCCTCGTGCTGGCTGGCGGCCGCAGCCAGCGCATGGGGCAGGATAAGGGCAAGCTCACCTACCACGGCCAGGAGCAGCGCGCCTACGCCGCCGAGCTGCTGGCACCTTTCTGCCAGGACGTACACGTTTCCTGCCGCCCCGACCAGATAGTGGAGCTGGAATACGCCGGCCTGCGCCCCCTGCCCGATACGTTTGCCGACCTCGGCCCGCTCAGTGGTATCCTTTCGGCGATGCGTCTCGACCCCAACGCCGCCTGGCTGGTGGTGGCCTGTGACCTGCCGTTCCTCTCTGAAACCACTCTGGCCCACCTCGTGCAGCACCGCCAGCCGGCCCGCCTCGCCACGGCTTTCCAAAGCCCCGAGAACGAGTGGCCCGAGCCGCTGATCACCATCTGGGAGCCGGCCAGCTACCCGCAGCTGCTGCGCTTCCTGAGCCTAGGCTACAGCTGCCCCCGCAAAACCCTCATCAACTCCGACGTAGCCGTGCTGCCCGCCCCCGCCCCCCAGGAGCTGCGCAACGTGAACACGCCCGAGGAAGCCGAGCAGGTGCGGCAGGAACTGGAGTAACGCGGAAGAAAGAACGTCATTCCGAGCCTGCGAGGAAGCCCGCGTGCTGAAGTTGAAGCGCAAAACAGAACGTCATGCTGAGCTTGCCGAAGTATCTCTACCACAGTGCTAATCAAATAGAATAGCACTGCGGTAGAGATACTTCGGCAAGCTCAGCATGACGTTCTAGCTTTTACCTGAAAGCCAATGATTTCAGTAATCGTTACGGGTGCGCCGCTACCCACACGTCGCCGTCCTCATAGAACTCCTTTTTCCAGATGGTGACCACCTGTTTCAGGGTGTCGATGATGTACTGGCAGGCGGCGAAGCTCTCGGCGCGGTGCGGCGTGGATACGGCTACCACCACGGCCACGTCGCCGATGTGGAGAGTGCCTTTGCGGTGGATTACGGTTATGTTTTCCACCATTGGCCACTGCTCGGCGGCTTGCTCGGCTACTTTGCGGAGCTGGTGCAGGGCCATGCTGTCGTAGGCTTCGTATTCGAGGCGCACCACGGGGCGGCCGGTGCTCTTGTTGCGGACCGTGCCGATGAACGTGTTGATAGCCCCGGCTCCATCGGACTCCACGCTACGCAAAGCAGCCGTTACGTCAATGGGTTGGTCGGTGAGGTCGATGTGAATCAAGGGAAGGGGTAAGTGATGAAGAGAGTGGTGAAAAGTAAAACAGAACGTCATTCCGAACGGAGCGAGGAATCTTGCGTGCTGACGTTGTTAGGAAGGAACAATCATGCTTCATCTGGCGGCAGCTTGCCGAAGCAACTCTTCCGCTTCGTTAAAATACTCTCACAGCGTCAGCACGCGTCATTCTTCGCAAGTTCGGAATGACGTTCTGATTTTACCCGCCGCTTACCGGCGGAATCAGGGCTATTTCGTCGCGTTCCTGGAGCGGCGTATCATCGGCGGCGTACTCGTTGTTGACGGCTACGGCGAGACTGGTGAGGCGGGCCAGCTCGGGGTAGCGGGCGTGCAGATCATGAAGCAGGCCCTGGGCCGACTGACCCTCCGGAGCCGTTACTTCCAGCGTAGAGTGTCCTACTATTTCGCGGGCAATGCCAAACAAAGCAATTTTCAGGTTCATTGGTTATCTAGTAGTGCTATATGAAGCCCGTGGCTGGGTCCGATGCGGGTGGTAAAGTTTGCACCGGGCAAAGAAAAGCCAGTTAGGCCAGTGCCGGGCGGCCTTTTCCCGAACGGAAAAGACTAGTTTACGTTGTTTGTTTTGCTGCTGCCGTGCGCAGCGTTGTTTTTCCTTGCCGAGTATGTCTGCTCCCGTACCTTCCGTTCTGTTTGATAACCATGGCCGCCCGCTGGAATACCTGCGGCTGGCCGTCACGGACCGGTGCAACCTGCGCTGCTTCTACTGCATGCCCGAAGAAGGCATCAAATATCTGCCTAAGCAGGAATTGCTGACCTACGAGGAAATGGAGCGGCTGGTGGCTGTCATGGCCGGGCTGGGCGTACGCAAAGTGCGTCTGACCGGCGGGGAGCCTTTCGTACGCCGCGACTTAGTGCCGTTTATGGATCGTCTCAGCCAGATTCCGGGCATCGAGGAGTTGACCATGACCACCAACGGCGTGCTCACCGCGCCCCACGTGCCCGAGCTGGCCCGCATAGGTGTGAAAGCCGTGAACCTGAGCCTTGACACCTTGGACCGCGCCCGGTTCGCCAGTATCACCCGCCGCGACGAGCTGCCCCGTGTACTCGACACGTTCTACGCACTGCTGGCGGCCGGTATTCGGGTGAAAATCAATGCCGTGGTGATGGACGGGCAGAACACGCAAGACTTGCTGCCGCTGGCCGAGTTGACCCGCGACCTGCCCGTAGATGTGCGCTTTATCGAGGAAATGCCCTTCAACGGCGGCAGCCACGATGCGGCCTCACTGCCCTGGAATCATCACCGCATCCGGGAGCACCTGGCACTGAACCTGGGCGAGCTGACGCCTGTGGCCACCCGCTCCGGCGATACGGCCTCGCACTACACTGTAGCTGGTCATCAGGGCCGTTTGGGCATCATTGCCGCCTATTCGCGCACCTTCTGCGGCACCTGCAACCGCATCCGCCTCACCGCCGAGGGTGGCCTCAAAACCTGCCTCTACGACCAAGGCGTGCTCGATATCCGGGCGTTGCTGCGCGGCGGCTCCTCTGATGAGCAGATTGTCGAGGCCCTAAAATCGGCGTTCCGCAACCGCGCCGCCAATGGCTTTGAGGCCGAGAGCCAGCGCCCGTTGCACCAGCTCAGCTTCGAGTCGATGAGCACGATTGGGGGGTAGGTTGTTTGCGGGGCCTAGCATGTGGCTTCATCAGCACAGCAAGGCTATTACGGTTCCTGCACCGGTTTAAGCTTATTGCCACGTCCAACAGTTAGTTGAAAGTCGGAGGCGGTCCGGCGCCCGTTTATCAGAGCCGGGCCCCAAGGCGGCGTGTCCTGCACGGCTTGATCTAGCGCCCGCCGGATAGCTGCGTCGAGCGGTACCTGACTTTCGGCATTTTGTAGTGTAGCTACACCCAACTCATCAACATGTATCGTGAGTTTTACGGTGTCTCCTTTTTTCAGCTGCTGCCGAAGCGGAGACATCAGTAAGGCGGGCTCCAGGTAGTTGATAAACTGAAAGTTGTCGTACGACATGAACTGTGGCCCCTGATTGGTGGCTGCCGCGTGGCCGAACCGAGGGGTAAAAGCAATGGGTAGTTTTTTCGCTAAGTATTCAGCCGCGCTGCCGTACGCCTTTTGCGGGCTTACAAACATGCGTACGACTTCGCTGGCAGTAAACCACGGCTTATTCAGGGTATCACGAACGGCAAATATCACCGTCGGATTGGACCCCGCAATTTGAAAGCATACTACATCTGCATAGAGAAAAGGCCGGTTCGGAGAGTGCCCTAGTGATTTCCGCAGGGTGTCCGGATTTGTGACTACTTGATAGCCGTTAGCTTGTAACTTCTGACGCAAAGGGTCCAGTACCGAGGCAGAGTCCTTTACAATGCTGACCAGCAGCGGGCCACCCGGTTTAGCCAAGTGTAAGTACAGCAGTGGCTTTTGCGCCAGAGCAGGTTGTGCCCCTAACAGCAACGCCCAAATGAATACGCATGTAGATCCGGTTAGTAGCTTCTGAAGCATAGTAAAGTGTATAATCTCATCTACTCACGAAGGTAGAAAACCCTCTGCTTGTTATACACAACTCTCGTATCCTTGACCCACGACGAAACTGTTGCTAATACTGGGGCTGAACCTGACTGCATAACTCGCGGCTCCGCTGCTACACTTTTCGTCTGCCACACCTCCGGTAGCCCGCCTCCCGCACAATGACCGTATTCCTAATCTGCCTGCTATTGTTCAACCTGCTGTGCTTTCTGCTTTTTGCCCTCGATAAACAGAAAGCCCAGAACAACCAGCGGCGCATTCCCGAAAAAACACTGCACTTCGCCACGCTGCCGGGCGCGGCACCTGGCGCGTGGGCAGCAATTCTGCTGCTACACCACAAAAACCGCAAATCTGCTTTTTGGGGCATCACCTTGGCGCTGACGCTACTGCAGGGGGCAGTGTTCTATTTCATGTGGCCCCATTTGCAGGCTTCATTCTAACCGGTCCAAGGCGGCATGCCGACAATCGGGCTATACCTACGGTAAGCAATGGGCATAGCGGTTATACGACCGTAAACCGATTGACTTTCTGTCAAAGTATAAAGCAGCCTGCCATGTGGTGCCGTCTGCCGCTACTTGCCCAGCCCCACCCAGCCGCGCTGCATGGCATAGTGCAACGCTGTGCCTACTACCAAACCTACCAAGTATCCATACGGCAGCCCACTGCACAGCAAGCCTACCAGCACTGCTAGCAGCAGCGCAGCCCGCGAGTCGCTGATGTCGCGCAGCAGGGTGGCCAGTGTCAGGGCCTCAAACAGCAGCAGCACGCCCAGAATGGGCAGCGGGAAAATCTGGACCAGTTGCTGAAAACCTTGGCTGAAGAACAAACCCAGCACCACGAACAGCGTGCCGTAGAGCACCACCGAGCCGCCTGTGCGCCCGCCAAACGTGTAATGCCCCACCATACCGCCCGAGCCGTGGCAGACCGGAAAGCCGCCCAGAAATGGGTTCAAGAGGTTCATGAGGCCGTAGGTGAAGCTGATTTGCCGCACCGTGAGGCGGCGCTCCGGAAAATAGTCTTCCACCACCTGCCGGGTTGCCAGCACCGAGTTGCCCAACGACAGCGGAATCTGGGGCAGTGCCAGCAGCACTGCGCCTGTCAGCACATCCGCCGCCTGCGGTACGTGCCAAGAGGGCAGCTGCAGCCCGATAGCGCGGGTGGCGGTAGCATAGTCCAGTTGAAACAGCAGGCCATATGCCACCCCCAGAGCCAGTACTACCAGCGCGGCTGGCCAGCGCCGGTTGCCCAGCAGCAACACCGTCAGCACAAATGCGGCCGTGGCCAGCGCGTAGCCCGGCAGGCCGGCGGCGGGCACATATTCCTTGAGCGCCAGCGTGGCCAACTGCAGCGCCAGCCCAAACTGAATACCTCGGATAACAGGCTTGGGCACCAGCCGCGCCACCGCATCAATCAGCCCTGAAACCGACAGCACCAGCATACTCACGCCAATAGCCAGCCCACCCCCGGATATCACGCGTCCCGGAATCTTCTGAGCAATAACTAGGGCCGCAAAGGCCTTCAGCGGCTGCACGGGCATCGGCATGCCATACCATACGCCCGAGAAAATCTGCATCAGCCCAAACATAATGAGTACGCCTGCGCTGTTGATGCCCGAAGCAGCTATAACACCGATAAGCAATGGCAAATCGGTACCCAATCCTGCCAACGCCCCGGCCAGCTCGTTACGGTCGAAACGAAGGCGTGGGCGGACAGCGGCGGGAGCGGTAAGCGGCATAAGTAACGGATGAGAGAGAATAAGGCAATGCAAAGAAGCGGGTACACATCTTGTCGTTGCGGGCGGTGGTTAGCTGGCGCAGTTTGGTGTGGCCTTGGCCATTGCGTTGGAACGTCATGCTGAGCGTGTGGCGCATCAAGCCAGGGACCAAAGCATCTTCACCGCTTCGTTGCATTGCCCTTCAATTAGGCAGAGGTAGAGATGCTGCAATTTCGCCTCCGGCTTGGCTCTGCGTGACGTTATTTACATTTCACTTCATTATTTCCTTGCTCATTTCTGCATCCTCCCAGGCCAGTATACCGCCTTCCAGATTTAGCAGGTTGGTAAGGCCAAAATTATTTTGTAGGCGCTCTACGGCCTGGGTGCTGCGGGCACCGCTGCGGCAGTACACCACCACCGGATAATGCTTGGGCAACGTGGCCACGCCGCGCTCCAGGCTGCTTAGGGGCATCAGTGTGGCACCAGGCAGGTGGCCGGCGGCATATTCGTGAGGCTCGCGCACATCCAGAAGAAACGGCGGGTGCGCCGAGGCCAACTGCTCGTGCAGCTCTGCTACCGAAATGCTGGTGATGCCCGGACCGCATAAATCAGCATAGTCAGCAGTATTGGCGGTATCGAGGTTGATGAGGGCCTGCTCAGCGCGGCGCGCAAATTTGAGGGCGCGGGTCTGGAACGTGAGGGCATCGAACAGCCATAGCCGGCCACTAAGCACCTCCCCCAGCTGTAGCAGCACCTTTAGCGCCTCGGTAGCCTGCGCCATGCCCACCAAGCCAGGCAACACGCCCAGCACGCCGGTAGCGTCGCAGTTGGGGGCTTCGGCGGCGGAGGGTGGCTGCGGAAACAGACAGCGGTAGGTGGGGCCACCTTGGTAGTTGAACACCGAAACCTGCCCCTCAAACTTATAGATGGCCCCCGAAACCAAGGGCTTGCCAAAGCTCACGCAGGCATCGTTGAGCAGGTAGCGGGTTGGAAAGTTGTCTGAGCCGTCAATTACCACGTCAAACTTGCCAACCAGTTCGCGCACGTTGCCCAGGGTCAGGCGGCAGCCAAACACCTCAGTGTTCACCAGAGGGTTGAGACGGTGGATGGCCTGTGCGGCGGTGGCGGCTTTGGGCTGGCCCAGGTCGGCGGGGCCATACAGAATCTGCCGCTGCAAGTTGCTGCGGTCCACTTTGTCGGCGTCCACGATGCCCAGTGTGCCTACGCCGGCGGCGGCCAGGTACTGCAGAATGGGGCAGCCTAGGCCACCGGCTCCCACCACCAGCACACGGGCGGCCTTCAGCTTCTGCTGGCCTGCTTCTCCAATTTCGGGTAGCTGCAGGTGTCGACGGTAAATCTGGCGTTCTTCGGAGGTAAGCATGCACAGGGTAGAAAGAGAAATGCAGCGCCAAGAAACAGCAACGGCTGTCAGGCAAGTCAATTACAAACAAAACACAGCAAGCACTGCATTTTGCCGTATAGTAGCTAACTGCTACAGTACCAGCTAAGCTGGGAGGACATCGTTTCGCCTTGCGCGGGCTGCAACGGGCCTTTTATCTTC
This sequence comes from Hymenobacter puniceus, assembly GCF_014333525.1. GTDB lineage: Bacteria > Bacteroidota > Bacteroidia > Cytophagales > Hymenobacteraceae > Hymenobacter. The sequence continues at coordinate 4,515 of NZ_JACSCX010000007.1, read as the reverse complement.
AGCAAGGCAATAAAGAAGTCTGCAAGGGCAGAAACTAAAAATTCCGGTTTTGCGGGTAGCAAACACCGTCTGGCCTCACCAAGCTCAAACTTACTTTCCACCGATAAGGTTAAGTAGTCAGCACATTTCTGCGCCCTGCCTACACTACCCGATACCTGGTTTCTCCTTTCCTCTGCCTGTGTCAACTCCTGTTTTCCTTCCGCCTACCAGCTACGAGTACGTGACCGTGCACCGCGTGCAAGGTACCGCCGCCGTAGAGGCCTCCGATGTGCTGGCGGCTGAGGAGCCACTGGAAATACGGGTGGGCTACGGGCCTGCAGAACAGCGGGAACACCGGACCCTAAGCATCACCATGCGCACCCCCGGCCACGACTTCGAGCTGGCGGCGGGCTTCCTGTTCACCGAAGGCATTATTCGGAGCCGCCAGGAGTTGCAGGGAATTCTCTATTGCCCTGATGTGGAAAAGGAAGAAGAACGCGAAAATGTGGTGCGTGCTGAGCTAACCCCTACTGCTCTGCCCGACCTTCCTCGGCTGGAGCGTCACTTTTACACCAGCAGCAGTTGCGGAGTATGCGGCAAAACCAGCATCGAAGCAGTACACGCCGCTGCCTGTCCGGTACTGCCGGCGCACGGTCCCCACGTTGCCGCCGCTGTTATTCACCAGTTGCCGGAGCGGCAACGTGCAGCGCAGGAGCTGTTCGAGCAAACCGGCGGCTTGCATGCGGCCGCCCTGTTCTCGCCTGAAGGCGACCTGCTGCTGCTGCGCGAGGATGTCGGCCGCCACAACGCCCTCGATAAAGTAATTGGTGCGGCGCTGTTTCAGGAGCTACTGCCGCTGCACAACGCCATTCTGCTGGTGAGCGGCCGGGCCTCGTTCGAGTTGGTGCAAAAAGCGGCTGTTGCTGGCATACCGGTACTTGCTGCCGTAGGAGCGCCCAGTTCCCTGGCTGTATCTGCAGCCCGCAATTTCGGCATGACCCTTTGTGGCTTTGTGCGCCAGAGCCGTTACAACATCTATTGCCACGAATGGCGGATTGTGGGAGTTAGTGACGAGGCAGGATAACTCCTTCCTGTTATTGCCGTTCCTCCATTATACCTGCTTCCCATCACCAGATACTACATGAAACTCCGCCTCGAAGACAACACCCTGCGCCTGCGCCTCGACCCACCCGAAATAGTGGATTTTGCGCAGCATGGCCGTCTCGAAACCGTAGTGCCGTTGGGGTTGCTGGCCAGTGAGCAATTGCGCTACAGCTTGGAGCGCACTGCCGATGCTTCGGCCCTCACCCTGCAACACCAGGCCGGCCATATTCGGGTGCTGCTGCCCGCTGATCTGGCTGATGCCTGGACTTCTACCAGCCAAGTGAGTTTGCGCGGCTCATTGAATGTCACTGACAACCAAGTGTTGTATATTTTGGTAGAAAAAGACCTTGGCTGTAAACACTAAGCTGTCGGTTCCTTTCTTCACGTACTCCTCTTTCCACCGCTATTTTTTCTACTCATGGAAGATTCCCCCGTCACGGACCCCAGCAAAGCTGGCAAACAGCACGAGCAGGCCGCCAGCAACTCCCCTAAAAGCGGTGAGCGGCCCGACCAGGGCGAGGCGCCCGTAGCCGACTATGAGATTCCCAACGCCGACAAGCCCACCAAAGCCAGCCACGAAGCCAGCGCCGACATGCCTCAGCAGCATATTCCCGCCCCCGAAACGGCCAACGCCAAGTACCTGTTTCCTGTTCTGGCACAGCCCCCCGAGGCACTAACTGGCCTGCGGCTGGAAGAGCGTGCCAAGGTCGCTGCCGGCGTTACGGCCGTTATTAAGTCCATGCAGTTCAGTTGGAGCGAAGGCGGCGTAGGCCGGGGCTCCAAGGCATTGCTGGGGATGAACCAAAAGGATGGCTTCGACTGCTCCAGCTGCGCCTGGCCCGACCCCGACGAGCACCGTTCCGTGGCTGAGTTCTGCGAAAACGGCGCCAAAGCCACTGCCTCCGACGCCGACGATAAAGCTGCCGGTCCCGAGTTTTTTGCTAAGCACAGTTTGGCTCAACTCTCACGCATGACTGACCGCGACCAGAACAACGCCGGCCGCCTCACGCACCCAATGGTGAAGCGCCCCGGCGACAATCATTACTCGCCCATCGAGTGGCCTGCCGCGTTCCAGATAATTGCCGATGAGCTTAATGCCCTGAAGTCGCCTGATGAGGCTGCGTTCTACACTTCAGGCAAAGTGCCCAACGAGCCGGCTTTCCTGTTCCAGTTGTTTGTGCGCCAGTTTGGCACCAACAACCTGCCCGACTGCTCCAACATGTGCCACGAGAGCAGCGGCTCGGCGTTGAGCCCCACACTGGGCTTGGGCAAAGGCTCCGTCACGCTCAATGACATCCACGAAGCCGAGGTCATTCTTATCATCGGCCAGAATCCGGGCACCAACCATCCGCGCATGCTCACGGCGCTGCAAAAGGCCAAGCGCAACGGTGCCAAAATCATCAGCATCAACCCGCTGATTGAAGCTGGACTGGTAGCTTTCAAGAATCCGCAGGATTTCATGAACCCGCTGCGCGCCTTGGGCGCGCTCATGGGCGACGGTACTCAAATCACCGACCTGTATCTGCAGGTGCGCGTAAATGGCGACATGGCTTTGCTGCGCGGCATCATGAAGCACCTGTTTGAGGCAGAAGACCGCAACCCAGGTCAGGTAGTCGACCGCGCCTTCGTGGCCGAGCACACCACGGGCTTCGAGTCTTTCGAGCAGAACATCCGCAACACTTCCTGGGAAGACATCGAGGAGCAGAGCGGCGTTTCGCGGGCCCAGTTGCTGGAAGCCGCCAACATTATAGCTACCAAGCAGAAAATCATTACCTGCTGGGCAATGGGCGTCACGCAGCAGCGCAACGGCGTGCAGACCATCCAGGAAATCGTGAATCTGCAGCTCATGAAAGGTGCCATCGGTAAGCCCGGTGCCGGCACCTGCCCCGTCCGTGGCCACTCCAACGTGCAAGGCGACCGGACCATGGGCATCTGGGAGCGGGTGCACTCCGGCTTCATCGATGCCCTGGAAAAGGAATTCACCTTCACTGCCCCCCGCGAAGATGGCCTCGACGTAGTGGAAACCATCAAGGGCATGGTTGATGGCCGTATCAAGGTCTACTTCAGCCTCGGCGGCAACCTGCTGGCCGCTGGCCCCGATACCGAGCTGATTGCCGACGGCATGCGCAAGCAAAACTTGACTGTGTTCGTGGGCACCAAGCTCAACCGCGGCCACCTAGTCACGGGCAAAACCAGCTTGCTGCTGCCATGCTTCACCCACGCTGACATCGACATGCAACGCTCAGGCCAGCAAATGACCTCTTGCGAGAACTCCATGGGGGTTGTTAGCCAGAATAAGGGAATCTTGGTGCCGTTAGCGGGGCAGATGATGAGCGAGGTAGCCATTATCAGTGGCGTTGCCATTGCCACGCTCGGCCAGAAAACCAATATCAACGACTGGGTGGCTATGACGGAAAACTACGACGTCATCCGCGACCATATCAGCCGCGTGATTCCGGGATTCGAAAATTTCAACGAAAAGCTGCGTCGCCCCGGCGGGTTCTACCTGCCCAACGGCCCCCGTGAGCGGAAGTTCACCACGAAAAACGGCAAGGCCAATTTCACCACCACGGAGCTGCCCCGGCATGTCCTGCAACCCGACCAACTGGTGCTGATGACCGTACGCAGCCACGACCAATTCAACACTACTATATACGAGTACCATGACCGTTACCGGGGCATCCATAACGAACGGCGCGTATTGTTCATGAACCAGCAGGACATGACCGACCGTGGCCTCAAGGCCCAAGATCTAATTGACATCACCAGCCACTTTGAAGGCGAGCAGCGCACAGTGGAAAAGTTCTTGGCCATACCCTATGATATCCCGAAGGGCAATGTGGCCGCCTACTTCCCGGAGGCTAACCCCCTGGTACCGATTTCAAGCGTGGCCAAAGTAAGCAACACGCCTACCTCGAAGTACGTCATCGTAACAGTGGTGCCGGCCCATAAAACAGTAGGGGCACCCGTAGAGCTGCGTATGGCAGCAGAAACCACAGCCTGATCTAGCCTCGGTGCAGGTCAGTAGCTCTGGTTTCGAAGGATATGGTGGCCCATTCTACCAGGCAACAGTCAACGTAAACGGCTAACCGTTCAAACACCTCTTTTCCCTGCCAATCAGGTAGGAAAAAGAGGTGTTTTAATTTTAAACATGACTGATCCGCCGGCGCCACCAGAAATTCTCGAGCCAGAGCGAACTTTTCTTTGGTCTCAAATAGTTACTCCTCAGCGCACTGCTAAAATCCGGTACCAAGCGCCACTTAATTGTCCTACGTATTTTCTTTGCAACCTGCTTGCACAGGGAAAACTGAGTATGTACTTTTGCACTCCCAATCCGAAACGCGGTACGGGAAAAGGCCCTACGGCCAGCGCTGAAAGAATGTTTTTTTGCGGTTGCAAATCCCGGGGAAGTTCACTTACCTTTGCAGCCCG
>NZ_JACSCX010000006.1 GCF_014333525.1 Hymenobacter puniceus | reverse complement strand
TTTGTGGCCCGCCCCGGCACGGGGTGTGCGGCCACAGCCGAGCGGCCCCCGGACCGGCCTCCCCTGCGGAGGCCGGCCCGGGGGCCGCTTACCGTTTTTGGGCAGCTGGAGGCTGCGCTATGCTTGGCGGGCACGGAGTATTGCATGCTACAATCGGGTGATAGGCAAGAGCAAGGCAGACTGCTTGCAGTATAGTAATCTGCCGCTCTTACGGTGGCTTGAATAGTCAATGCCTATTAACGGGGCGTCTTCAGAATAGGATGGTGAGGTATATTATTGATTGTAAACTACGGTGATAGACTCTATCTTCAATGCTCACACGCTATATATGCGCGCCTTAGTGTGTCAGTAGGCAGAATCGCCAAAACGGTAGTGTAAGACGTTCTGAGTAGCATTAGGCAACTATCCAAACAGAGCCTGCCAAACCCAAATAAAAAAACCGCGACCAGATAGTCGCGGTTTTTTTATTTGGGCACTTGCTTCTATTGATACTGCACATACAGTGGCGAAGGCTCCAGGGCAATGACTTCTGCTGGCGTCATGATGTGGTGAGGCTTTGGCCGGGCATCGTACTCATAGAATAGTTTGAAACCCGTGTACTGCACTGGTTCTGCCACGATGTAGTCCTTATACGAATCCTTTTTCAGAACTGGGTCGCCGTGGCCATCCATGTGCATTACAATCTGCACCCGTGGGTCGAGCTTGATGTTTTTGTAGTTGGTAATCATCTTCCGGGTGAAGCGATGAACCGTCAGCACTTTTGGCGGTAGCTTGTTCTCGCTCACAATGCGAGCCAAGAAGTTTACGGTGAAGTTTACGTCTTTGGCGTCGAGGGTGCCAATTCGCTGATTAGGGCGCACGCCGGGCATAGTAGACAGCGAAAACTCTGGGTCGATGCCTAAGTGGATGATAGGATCTTTAAGGTACTGCTCCAGCTTAGGCAACTCAGCCTGTAGAGTACTGTGGCCGGGTTGCACATCTAAAAACAGAATGCATTTATGTTCCTTGGCCCAGCTAATCACCTCTTCAATGGTGGCTTTGGAGTTCATCAGGCGCCATTTTCCGTCTTTGCCGGGGGTGCCTTGGGCTGTGATGGTGACATTGTGCAATGCGGGCTGAACGCCCCGGCTGGGGTCAGCGGCACGCCATTCAGCCAGTACTTTCTCAAACTTGCGAAACATCTGCTCTTTAGGCTCGCGGCCCAGAATGCCCATGCCCTTCGAACGGATGTTGCCATAAAAGGCCACAATGCGCTTGCCTGGAAGAATAGCGCCCGGCAACTGACCACTTTTCCTGACAATTGAGTCGGCTTTCAGTGAGTCACGGCGCATGGCTTGCAGCTTCAACTGCACCGTATCAACAAGCACGGGCTGCGTGGCTGTGTCGGCTACAGCAGCCGGATTCTCGGAGTCGGTGCCCGAGCGGGAGCCACAGCCAGGCAGCGTGATAAGAGAGAGGGCTAAACCAAGCGAAGTGAGCCCGAAGCTGAGAGGAGAAAAATACCGCACTGAAAAACTAAAAGGATGAAGGTAGTTGCCGAAAGTTACGTTTTCCGTGGGCAGCTACCGTAATTCACTGTGGTATTTTTTGCGAGCTAAACGTATTTATGTTACTGAATGCCCCCACTTCCTGTTAGGGCGTATGTTACGTGTAATCTATTGATATTGAATATAGAGAGGTGTTGGTGTGAGGCTCACTATCTCTTTTGGCGTCATAAGGCGGGAGTTGGCGCGACTATCGTTACGGAAGAAAATCTTGAAGCCGGCGTATTCTACCGGTTCCCGGCGGATGAACTTACGGTAGGAACTACGCTTGATGCTCGGGGTGCCCCAGCCATCCATGTGCATTACAATCTGAACACGCGGATCCAGCTGAATCTGTTGATAGTTGGTGACCATGTCTTGGCGAAAACGGTGTACGACCAGCACTTTTGGTGGCAGCTTGTTTTCACTCACGATGCGGGCCAGAAATTGCCGGGCATAATTGATGTCGCGTGCGTCAAACTCGCCAACTTCTGTGCCAGGCCGCCGTCCCGATTTCATGGAGAACTCTGGATCGATGCCGAGGTGCACGAACGGTAGGCGCAGGTATTGCTCCAATAGCGGTAGTTCCTGTGGCAAAGTGCTTAAGCCTACCTGGACATCCAGGAAAACCAGCGCCTTGTTCTCTTGGCCCCAGCGAATAACACGCCGAATGGTGCTATCCGGTAATGAAAGCCGGTACATGCCATCGGCACCGGAGTCGCGCTGCGCGATAACAGCCGTCATGTGTAGGGCGGGACGCACGGGCAAAGAGTCGGCGGCCTGCCACTGCGCGGCCTGCTGCTGCAGGCGCTGCAGCATCTTGTCTTTGGGTAGAGCACCGAGGATGCCCATTGCCTTATGCAACGGGTTGCCGTAGAAGGCTACGATGCGGTTATTGGGCAAGATGGCCCCAGGCAACTGACCACCGGCGCGAAAAATGGAGTCGGCCTGAAGTGAATCCAGGCGCGTGATGGCGGCTTGGGCGGCTGGGGTGTTTGCCTTGGGTTGCGGAGGCTCACAGCCAGCCAGCAGACACAATACCAGCATCATGGATAATCCAACAGAGACTTGGCAGAGGTGCCTATTTAGCAGGAAAGAAATCAAGGGAGTGACGTACAAAAACAACACAATCACACAACGTTACCAGCAAAGGTCGGCAATTTCACTGCTGCCAGCGGCAAACGAACTTATTGAACACGCTCATGCGAGTTAAGTTGTATAGAGTATGAACAGCCTGCGTTATAATCCGACTGCAGCGCTACAGTTTATGAAACCAGCTTGTGTGTATGATGGCGGCATGGTTTGACGACATGCCAGGAAGGGTTATGCTTCTACAGTCTTCTTTATCAGCGCAGGCTGACGACGCTTAGTGGCTTGGCGGGCCCAGCTACCAGCCAAGGCCGCTGCTCCGCCAACCAGCCCACCTAACAGGGCTGTAATAAGTATCAGGGTGGCGGCCGAGCCGCCTAGTGGTAAGAGCCGGGCCACCCGATGCGCAAGCAGATGATGATTTTGCAGGCTTAGCCAGCCAGCCAGCCCTAACCAGCCGAGCCCAATGCCCAAAAAGCCAGCACTGAAAGCCTGCCCAGCCGTAGCTGCTGAGAAGAAGGCAAGAGCCAAGCACAGCGGCGTAATTACCCACCAGGGCAGGAACAACTGAGCTACTGTAGACAGCACCAGAATTAGCAGAAACAGAAGCAGCGCAGATTTCATGTGGGCAATGATACGGGTAATGAAGATTGCAAATCAGGGTTGAAGAAGTGCAGCAGGTAGGGGCAGCTAGTCGGCGCGCTGACGGGTGACGGTCGTTGGCATTGGGATGATGACCTGTTGCCGCACCGCTACGGGTTGATCGGCGGCGTTGCGAGCGGGAGCCCAGCGGGGCATGGCACGTACTAAGCGCAGGGCTTCCTCGTCGCAGCTACGGCATAGAGGACGTATAATTTCAGCAGATTCGATGTAGCCATCGGCTTGCACAACGAAGCCCACTTCTACTGCGCCACGCAAATCTTCCTGCTTCAGCACTTTGGGTTCTTTAAGCTTATTGGTAAGGTACTGCCGCAAGGCCGTACCGCCACCGGGAAAAGATGCCTGCTTCGCAACCTGACCACCCTCGAACACATAACCAGGCCCATACATCGGCACCGGCACGCTGAGTTGAACGGCTACGGCACGCCCATTTTGCCGGCCTGGCACAAAGGATGGCAGCGCCCGTGCGGCGGTCAGCGCCGCCGTGTCACATTCGGTGCAGAGGCCCCGAACTACTTTCAGGTTGGCAATAGTGCCCGTAGGCTGCACCACAAACCGTAGGACTACAGTGCCGCCAAAATACCCTTCCTGAATTTCCGGGGGCAGCTGCAGTAGCTGCTGCAATGCGTCGGGCAAGCTGGTTGAGCCGCTTAGAGTTGGCATCTGCTCTGCGTAGGCGTATACTTTCTCCAGCTCAGGCTGCGGGGCGGCAATGGATGGCGCGGGCAGCTCCATTAGGTCGGAAGAGCGAGGTGGGGTGAGGTTGAATGCCACTGAAACGGTCAAGTAGACCGGTACCTGTTGCCCGTTCTGCTTGCCCGGCTCGAAGCGCGGCAGGCTCGTGACTACTCGTACGGCTTCCTCGTCACAGCCCGCGCCAAGGCCTTTCTGCACCTGGACTTCTCGAACAAGACCCTTGGTGTCTACGACGAACTGAACGAATACGCGGCCTTCTACTTGCTCGCGCAGGGCTTGCGCCGGGTATTTCACATGCTGCTGAATGTAGGCCCGCAGACTATCCATGCCGCCCGGAAACACCGGCATCTGCTCCACAAACGTGTAGGTCTTGGATATACTGGCATCCTCGGTGATAGTCCCAGCATCGGGTGTATTCGGCGTTTTTCCAGCTGGAGTTTCAAAAACCACCGGTACGGAATGACGTACGGCCACCGCTTTATCAGAGCGGCGGGCGGGCCGCCAGGCAGGCATGGTTTTTACCAGGCGCAACGCCTCCGCTTCGGTACCCGGACTCAGGCCGCGAAGCACGCTGATATCGGTCAGGCGGCCATCGGAGTGTACTATGAAGCTTACATACACAGCGCCCCGGATGCGCCCCTCGCGTACTTCAGCAGGTAGTCGCGCGCTCTTAAGGTATTGTTTGAGAGCGAAAAGACCAGTTGGGTACTCCGGCCATATTTCCACTTGCTGCGTTTCGTATACTGGCTCCGTAGCGGGGGCAGACAGCGGCTGCCTGTCGGCAGTGGCTTGCTTCTGAGCCAGTAAGGGCAGCAGCGGCAGTGGTGTCAGCAGGCCTGTCAATAATAGGCACCGGGAGTAAGTAGCGGATAGCAGCAACATATTTGTAGAGTTGAGCAGTGAAGGTAACGCCTCAGCGCTCTAGCGTCCAGGCGGTCCGGACGCGCGAATTGGGCTCGGTAGCGGCTCGCAGAAATACCAGCTCGTTGAGCTGGCCGACGCGCCAGGTTTCCAACATGTCGTCGTAGGCCACGGAGCCGGGGTTGCCGCTCTGCCCGCCCGGAAACACGCCGTAGGCTTTCACCTGCGGCCCCAGCGCCACCACCATCCGCCAGGAGGGGCCCGTGCGCTCAGTAGTAGCATTCACGATGCCCGCTCCGCCGCCGCAGTCCAGGTCGAGGTGCCCGAAGCCGGGAATCTGGAGCATATGCAGAATATCGGTGCTTTTCTGGTGTTTCCAGGCCCAGCGCGGGCCAAGCGGGCCGTACTTGCGGGTCAGCGAGTCGGTGGCGAAACGCAGGCTGCGGCGCACCAGTTGCGGCAGCGTCTCGCGCTGCGGTGTACGGCGGTCATCAACCCAGCGGCTGTTGGCTTCGCGCAGAATAAGCGTTTTGGTTCGGTCGCGGGCGGGCATGCGCATTTCCAGGCCGGTGGCTTGCAGCCCGAAATCGTCGCCCCAGATGCGCTTCACGAGGTTGCCGTACCACAGCTCATATACGCTGGGCGCCAGCGCGTCGGCGGTGTAGTGGTAGTTCCAGCGGCGCAGCTCGGCCAGCACGCGGGCCTCGGGCGAGGTGGCCGCTACCAGCGTGTCGGCGTTGGCGGGGCCGGCTGCCAGCTGCAGCAGGCGGGGCAGCAGCAGTTGGGCCGTGAGGTTGAGGTTGTCGTTTTGCAGCATCCGCAAACTATCGGGCGTGGCGCGGCGCATGCCAGCCAGCCGCTCATTGATGCGATGGGCGCGGTCGTAGCTGCCGTCGCCGTAGTTCCAGTTCAGGTAGTACGGGTAGTCGGGGCCGGTGGAAAACTGATTGGCCGACGACACAAACTGTCGCGGCGGATTCAGCACGTGCGGGTTCTGCTCGGCCGGAATCCAGCTCTGCCAGTCGTAGGCCGAATCGGTGCCGTCCAGAATATACTTGCCCTGCTCACGCCACTTCAGCGGAAAGCGGCCATTGGGCCAAATGGCAATGTCCTTCTCGGCGCTGGCAAAAATGAAGTTCTGCGCTGGCGAGCCGTAGGTGCGGAGCGCGGCCGTATAGTCCTGGTAGTTGTGGGCGCGGTTGAGGCTATAGAAGGTCTGAAACTCGTTGGCGGCATCATGAGCAGTCCAGCGCATGGCGTGGGCCACAGGCGCCTGGCCCGCAATAAAAGGCTTTTCCGGCTTGTCGTACACGATGGGGCCGTGGTGGGTGTAAAGCACGGTGTCGAGGCGGTTGGGCTGGCCGCGTACCACAATGCGCTCCACCACCCGGCGGACGGGTTTCCAGCGGCCATCGTGCCAATACTCGCGCCGCGTGCCATCCTTGAACTTCAGTTGATACCAGTCCAGTACATCGGCGGCTACGTTGGTCACGCCCCAGGCCACCTGCTCGTTGAAGCCGATGATGACCGTGGGCGTGCCCGGAATGCTTACGCCGTATACATTCAGGCCAGGCGCAGCCAACTGCATCTGGTACCAGATGCTGGGCAGGTTGAGCTGCAGGTGTGGGTCGTTGGCCAGCAGCGGAAAGCCCGAGGCCGACTTCATCCCGCTCACCGCAAAGTTGTTGGAGCCCAGCTCCGGGTCCGGTTCATGCTGCGGTACTTTGCCCGACATGGCTGCCAGAAAGCCGGGCGGCGTGGCGGGTACCGGCAGCGGCTGAAAGTCCAGGGGTGTGCCCACAGGCACAATGGGGTCTTCCTGCGCCGGGTAGCTGGGAAACAGGTCGTTGATGACAGCCGGGCCGTAGCGGGCCAGGGCATTGCTCATGCGCAGGTCGTCGGAGCGGCCACTCAGGTCGAAGGCCATATACTTCAGAATCAGGGCACTTTTCAGCGGCTCCCAGGGCTCGGGTGCGTAGTCGAGCAGCTTGTACTCAAAGGGCAGCGTCTGGGGCGTGAGGGTGCTGATGTAGGCATTGACTCCGTTGGCGTAGGACGTCAGCACAGTACGCGTCACCGGGTCGGTCATGGCCAAATCCAGGGAGCGGCGGGCCCCAAACGGCAGCCCCATACGCCGAAAAAACCGGTCGGTTTCCAGCCGGGCAGGCCCCACAATCTCCGACAGACGTCCGGCGGCCACATGGGCAATGAAATCCATCTGCCAAAGCCGGTCGCGGGCCGTAAGATAGCCCTGCGCGTAGTACAGGTCGTGGTCGTTCTGGGCAAAGATGTGGGGTACGCGCTTGTCGTCGAAGCGGACCTGCACGGACTGGCGCAGGCCCGGCAGGCGCAGCGTCTGAAGTGCAGCGGGCGCGGCGGCGGGTTCAGCATTGCGCCAGAAACCCCGGAACGGGCTCAGAAACTTGCCGAACGGCGGCACGTCGCCTTGCCGGGTGTTCAGCACCCATGTCAGTGAAATGCTGACAAGAAGGGCCAGAACGGGTTTGATGATACGCAGCATAGCAGGCAGTCCGGATAGTCTCGTTCTACAACATCCGACAAAAAAACGCGGCGCGCAAACCAGTGTGGTTTGCGCGCCGCGTAGGCTGAGTTTCCAAAACTGGTTTAGTTGGTTGGAACTACAGTGCCTTTCGAAGGCAGGAACACGGCAAAGCCGGCCGAGAGGCCGAACGCGCCGGAGCTGTTGTACCGGCTATAGTTGAGCCGGTTGTAGCTGGCCACCACTTCCAGCGCCGCGCCCGGTGTCAGGAAATAGTTGTAGCCTAGGGAGGCGCCAAAGCTATTGTAGGAGCTCCGGCTGCGCTGATCTTCTTTAGTGATTATCACCTGTCCGCCGGATGCTGTGTACGTCCCTTCTGACTGGTAGCGGGAATTGCTCCGCGCATACGCTCCCTGCACCTGCCCAAAAAAACGGTGCGCGCCGGCGCCCGGCAGATAATAGCGGGCAAACGGCGACAAGCCCACTGCAATATCCCGCCGGGTGCTTTTCTGAAAGGTGTATTCAATGTGCCCGCGCGAATAGCTGATGGGCAAGCCAACTCCCAGTAGAAAGTCATTGGCCACAAACACGCCGGCCGAGGGCGTAAGGCTGGCCGAAACGCTGTTGTTTTTGTCGTCGCGGCTGTAGCTTAGGTTGCCCACATTGGCCCCGAGGTAGCGGGCGCCTTTTTCGGTTTGGGCTGTGGCAGATGTGACCAGGGCGCAGCCTAAGCCGAGAAAAAGTAGCGTTTTCATTGCATGAAAAAGATAAGAGGAAGATAAATCGAAGCGAAGATGCTGAAACCGGTGCGGAGGTTGCATAAAAAAGCTGCCGACACAACGTGCCGGCAGCTTTTTTATGCTATCAAGCAGATAGCTACTACAAATTCTCGCCTTGTCGTACTAAGCCAGCAATGCCCCACTGCTGCAGCCGCAGGCGAACCTTGTCGGCTTCGGCGCGGTCCTGGAAGCCCCCTACCAGCACACGGCTGACGGGTTTGCCTTCCTTGGTACCGGCGGCCATGGTCACAGCCAGTGTGCGGTCCAGCGCCATGATCTTGTCGAGGACGGCCTGAGCGTTGCGGGCATCCCCGAACGTGCCGGCCTGCACCACGAAAGTTGGTTTGGGCTCGGGTATCAGCACCACGTCGGCGGCTTCGGTGGTGCCGGGCAGGATGCTGGTGGTAGCAGTGAGGGTAGTAGTGGAATCGGCTGCCAAGGCTGCGAGGTCAGCGGGGGCATCGGTGGGCCCAAGCGGCGTGGTGGACGGTACTATCTCTGCTACCACACTCACCGCCCCGTGCTGTATAATACCCAGCGGACGGGCGGCAATCTCGGCCAGATCCAGAATGCGCTGATGGCGGAAAGGGCCCCGATCAGAAACTCGTACTACCACTGCTTTGCCAGTGGTCGGGTTCGTGACACGCAAACGAGTGCCGAAGGGCAGGGTTTTGTGGGCGCAGGTATACTGGTTGCGGTCGAACCGCTCGCCATTGCTGGTGCGGTGCCCCTGGTGCTCCCGGCCATACCACGAAGCGCGGCCCCGCAGCACAGTGGCCCGGCGGGAAGCGGTAGCAGGTGTCTTGTCGTCTTCGGTACGCCCGAGGGCATAGCCAGCCGGTGCAAAGCATGTTGTCAGCAGCACCAGAAAAAGGGACAGTAGCCAGCCCGTGGTATTCAGTCGTAGAGTAACCGTCATCAGTACGCGGCGTTGGTGAACACAACAAATCTAAACGCGCAGCCCAAACTCCGGCATTATGGCTAGCTAGCCAGGTACCGATAACAAGGCTTTAATTGGCTTTTTCAAATAAAATTTGCATTTAATTTATCGGTGCTAACTGCGGTAGAATGGGTAGTTGTGTTTCATAAAGGCGCATTTTGCATTATAATAGGAAGGCTGGACGCCGGGCATTAAAATGAGACTATGCGTCGGTAGAAAAATATTGGTTGTTGGAAGTGAATGTCCTTTCCAGGCTGGTTGCAAAAGTCATGGGATTTTACTAAGTGTATCGGTGGCCCTGGAAAGTCAGATGAGTGTTGATGAACCTGTTACGAATAACTCCCGGCGCACCGGCGGTAGCCTGTAACCGGAGTTAGGCGCGACGCAGGATTTTGCCGTATGTTGCCTTATGGATTTTGGCCGCCTTTCAGACCTGCGCTACGTTGATTTCCGGCTGCCACCGGACCACCCCGATACGGCCGCGCTGCTGGCCCGTACTGCAACCACGAACAGCCCTGGCCTATATGTTGGCTGTCCTATCTGGACCAATAAGGCGTGGCTGGGCTCTTACTTTCCGGCCGGCATCCGGGAAGCTGACTATCTGCATTATTATGGCCGGCAGTTTAACAGCCTGGAGCTAAATACCACGCACTACCGCATCCCGGAGGCCGCAACTGTGCGCAAGTGGCGCGACGCCGTGCCACCGGGCTTCCGCTTTTGCCCCAAGCTGCCCCAGGTCATCAGCCACGACCGGGCCTTGTATAATGTAGACGACTTGACCACCACCTTTTGCCGGTCCATTGTGGAGCTACAGGACCGGTTGGGCTGGTGCTTTCTGCAATTGCCGCCCACCTTTGGTCCCGAGCACTTGAGCCGGCTGGAGCGTTTTCTGCTCGATTTCCCGGTGGATGTACCACTGGCCGTAGAGTTGCGTCATCCGGCCTGGTTTTCTGATGCTGTAGTCTTTGCGGCAGTAGCGGCCATGCTGGAGGCGCTAGGCAAAACCTTGGTGCTGAGTGACGTGGCAGGCCGCCGCGACGTGCTGCACATGCGCCTGACCACACCCACGGCTTTCATCCGTTTCAACGGCCACGGCCTGGTCGGCTCCGATTATCAGCGTGCCGACGCCTGGGCCGAGCGTATTGCCAGCTGGTTGCAACAGGGCCTGCAGACGGTGTATCTGTTTGTGCATCAGAAGGACATAATGCACACGCCGCTCTGGACGCAGTATTTTCTGGGACGTTTGCATACGTTAACTGGTATGGGTGTTAATGCGCCCCGCATTCTTCCGCAGGCGGTGCAGGGTAGTTTGTTTTAAGAAAAAGGAGTATTCATCCGGCAGAAAAGTCTGCCAGAACCACGCTGCCTCATGAAGCCTATTCTGCCCTTGCTGCTGGCGTTTTTGCTGGCATTTTCAGCTGTTGCGCAAGCGCCGGATGCGCCCACCGAAGCCCGCTGCATGGTGCAGCCGTTAAGCTTACTGGAAAGAGCTGCTGATTCGCCACTGGTAGTAGAGGCCGAAGTGCTGAATGCCCGCAGCTTCTGGGACGCCGGGCACCGCCGCATCTACACCGCCCATCAGTTGCGCGTGTTCAGCGCACTGAAGGGTGTGGCCCCTAGCAAAGTGACTGTGCTAACGGAAGGCGGCACTATAGGCCTCGACCGCCACCAGCTGACCAACACGCTGCAGCTACGCCCCGGTGAGCAGGGCGTATTATTTTTGGTGCCAGCTGCTTTTGCCGGTACCGCCACCGAGACCGAGGCATGGGCTGTGTATGGAAGCCAGCAAGGCTTCCTACCCTACAACCTGGCTACTGCCACCGTATCCGACCTTTTCCGGCCGCTTGGCGCTATTGATGAAGCTTTTTATTTGCAGCTGACTGCGGCTACCGGGCAGCCCCGGCAACTTTTGCAACCCAACCCTGCCTTGGTGGCTGCAAAGCAGCAGCTGGCAGCGCCGATGCTGGCGCGTGGGCAGGCGCCGGTTATCAGTAGCTTGAGCCCGACTATAGTGCCGGCCGGGATGGGGGCGACACTCACGTTGGTAGGGTCGGGGTTTGGCGCGTCGCGCGGCAATGGCTTTGTGGAGTTTCGCAACGCTGATAATGGGGGTACCTCGCTGGTGAAGCCTCAGGATGCAGACTACGTGAGCTGGACCGATACGCGCATTGTAGTGCGGGTACCGTCGCTGGGGCAACCTGCCGCCCCGGCTGGCAGCGGCCCGGTGCGCATCACCACCAACGATCAGCTGCAGGCCACCAGCGCCACGTCGCTGACAGTGCCCTACGCCGTGAGCAACGTGCAGAGCACGTCGGGCAACCAGCTGGTGCGCCCCAACCATATCAGCCAGAACGGCCGTGGCGGCTACAGCTTCCGGTTTGAAACTTCTTTTGCGGCTAACACGGCGGCCGTGGCGGCCTGGAACCGGGCGCTGGCTACCTGGCGCTGCCAAACCGGTATCAACTGGGATACCGACGCGCCGCTGCGTACCAGCCGCGGGGCGGCTGAAGATGGCGAGAACAGCATTGGCTTCGACCAGGATAACGAGTTGCCGGTGAACGTGCTGGGCCGGACTACCAGCTACTACCGGGGCTGCTTTCGGCCCGATGGGCAGCTGGTGTTCTACGTGCAGGAGATTGATATGCAGTTTGATAATGCTACCAACTGGCAGTTTGGGCCAGCCCCGGCAGTGGGCCAGCAGCTGGATTTTGAGTCGGTGGCAGTGCACGAGTTGGGCCATGCGCAGCAACTGTCGCACGTGATTCTGACGCGGGCCGTTATGCACTTTGCGGTTGCGCGTGGCCAGAACACCCGTTCTATTGCTGCCGATGACGTTTCGGGCGCCCGGCTGGTGCTGCGTACCCGCAGCTTTGCTACGCAGGGCTGTGGCCCGGCGGCTATGTTGCCGGCCCCGCTTACGGCTTTTGCGGCGGCACCAGCACCTACCGGCATTCAACTGAGCTGGGCTACTCGCACCGAATGTTTCCTGAGCGGCTTTGAAGTGCAGCGCGCCCGGGGCACCGACACCACCACCTGGCAGACGCTGGCAAGTGTAGCGGCCTCAACTCCTTACACCTACCTCGATACGCCGCCCCAGCCTGGCCTGTTCTACTACCGCCTGCGCCTACGCCGCCCCGATGGTAGCCTTGATGCCACCGCTCCTGTGCTGGCCACTGCCGATGCGGCACTTGCCAGTCAGCCTGCCTTGTTCCCGAACCCGACAGCGGGCCGGCCACTCCTGCTTCAATACCCGGCTACTGCCAACGGGCGCGTGCGGGCCGAACTATTTGATGGTATCGGGCGACGGGTTTCTACTGCGTTTTTGGAGTATCAGCCGGGGCTAAATCTGCTACGGGTGCCTACCGATAACCTGAAAGCGGGCTGGTACGTGTTACGCTTTCTTGATACCGAGAGCCGCTCTGGCGCGCTGCCATTTGTGAAAACCAGCGAATAGAGGCGCAAATTCAACGTCAACGGATGGGCAGCGTGACAGCCACGGTGCCCGGCCCCACCTGCAGCCCGCTTAAGAGCGGGTAGAGCTGCCCGGACGCATGGCGGTGGTGGGCCGCAAACATCAGCCCATCAAAAGCCAGCAGGAAGCCGCCTTGCAGCAGCAACGACTGGCCATAGCCGCGCAGTTGCTGCTGGCGGCGAACAGTGGGGCGCGAGGTGGCCCGTTCCCGCAGGTACAGGCCGGTTGCCAGGTAGGCTACATCAAGGCCGGCATTGAAGAGGTAGAGGTTTTCAGTGCGCAGCTGGGTGCGCACCAGTGTGGGCCGGTCGGGGGTGTCGGTTGGGCGGCGGCCAGCAAGCAGCGTGGTGCCCGCCAGCGCCAGGTTCACCACGCCCCAGCCTACATTCATTTGGTGGAAATATTTCTCGTGGCCTTCAGTAGCAAAGTAGCGCGCTCCGCTCAGACCCACATTGCTCAGGGCCCAACCACCTAATACCCGCATACCGCGCCTGTCCAGCGTGGTGCGCTGGTCCTGGAAGACAGTATACTTCGAAGAAGGAAGCGGCTGCGCGGCTAGGCTGTTGGCAGCCAGCAGGCCCAGCGCAAGTAAGGAGAGGCGCGGCAGCATTGTAAGAATCAGGCTGGTGAAAAGCAATTACCTATCGCTCCAGCAGCATGGCCCCGTAGGAGTAGCCGCCCCCGAACACAGTAATAATCACCCGGTGGCCGGGCTGTAGTTTGGGCCACGTATCGCCGAGGCCGATGGCTGCCCCGGCGCAGCCCGTGTTGCCCAGGCGCTCGATGTTGGAAACGGCCCGCTCCGGCGGCAACCCCAGCTGCTGCAGCACATTTTTGGTGATGCGCAGGTTGGCCTGGTGCGGAATCAGGTAGTTGAGGCTGTCGAGGCCGAGGTGCTGGCGCTCCAGCAGCTGGCGGGTCACGCGGGCCATGTACTGGCAAGCGTACGTGAAAACGTCGCGGCCGTGGGGCATCACAATGCCGCGCTCCACCGGCTTCAGCGTCACGGCTTCGTCGGCCTTGCCGGCTACGGCGGCGCCGCCGGTCAGTACTTCCACTACGCGCAAATCGGTGGGGGCGAGGCGCTCTTTGGTGAGCAGCAGCGCCGAGGCGCCGTCGCCCCAGAGATGGCCGGCTACAGTGTCGCTCTCGTTGTTGTAGGCCGTGTTGTGCTCACTTACCACCACCACGGCGCGGCTGGCTTTGCCCATGGCAAAATAGCCTTCCACAATTTCAATGGCGTTGAGCAGCGACGAGCAAGCCGACGAAATGCTCACTACCGGAATATCGTTGATGCCCAGGTCGCGCTGTACGGCGTGGGCCAGCGTGTAGATGGTGTCGTGCGGGGTATAGGTGGCGCCCACAATGAGGTCGAGGTTGGCGACCGGGAAGGCCGGGGACTGGGCCAGTACCCGCCGGGTGGCCTCGATGGCCATGGTATTGGTGTTTTCGCCGGGGCCGGCCTTGCGCCGTTCCCGAATGCCGGTACGCTCGATGATCCAGTCGGCAGAGAGGCCGTTGAGATTAGTAAAATGCTCGTTGGTAACGACTTGCTCTGGCAGATAGGATGCCACCTGGTGAATGTACACGGACAGAAAACGAATGAGTTGGCCTTAAAAATACGGCAATGTACGCCGGGCAGCCACGGCAGCCCGGCAAATTAGCTTCCGTGGCTCGTACTTTGCAGGGAGCTTGCGCGTTCATACGCCTCCGCGCAGGCTCCGTTCGTGTCGCTTTGTTATAAGATTATGCTGTTTTGCTTTCGTCGCCGCTGCCTGCTGCCCTTGCTGGTACTGAGCCTGCTGGCTGCCTGCCCGGCTACCGCCCAGAAATACCGTACGGCCGCTGGCCTGCGCCTGAGCCCCGGCCAGTACGGCCTTACGGTGCAGCAAAAGTTTCTGCCGGGCGCTACGCTGGAAGGCCTGGCGCTGGCTGGTACCCGCGAAGTAAGCGCTACAGTGCTGGCTGAGCGTCACTTCGGTATTCTGGGTCCTAGCCTCAATTATTATCTGGGTGCTGGCGGCCACCTCGGCAACCACAAGGATACCGGCACGTTTGGCGGCCTCGACGGTATTGTGGGCGTGGAATACAAAGTGGCTCTGACACGCCTGGTTATTTCTGCGGATTTCAAGCCTAGCATCGAGTTTGGCTCTGATGACTGGGCACGTTTTCCTACCGCATTTTCTGTGCGCTACATCCTGATTAAAGAGAAAAAGACGGGCCTGCTCGACGGCGTGTTTGGCGGGGGCAAAGACAAGCAGAAAACCAAAGACAAGTCCCGCGGTTCTGGCCGCCGCGGCCTCTTCGACTGGTAGCCAGGTATCAAGTTGAGAGTGGGGCGCTAATGGGCCTGCCAGATAGCAGCAGGCCACTGCTACAAGTCCGCTAGAATAGAATCAGGCCGCCCAGCGCAACCAGCATCAGGGCAAGTCCCAGCGTGATGCCGTAGCTGATACCCAGTGCTACAGACTTAACGGCTGTTTTGAGCCAGCTCTGCTGATAGAAATTGCGGAGCGCCACCACGAAGTATACGCCTGGCACCAGCAGCATAAAATCATCGGCCCAGGCCATAAAGCTGAGCTGGCTGAGCAGCAAGGCTACCGCGAAGAATACAAACAGAAAGCAGTGCACGTGCACCGTGAAAATGAGGTGGCTGATGTAGTGGCGGTGTTGCCGGAAATAGGTTCCTTTTAGTAGCAGCGCCGCCAGCGGCATAATCAGAAAAATCAGCAGCGACAATCCCCGCAGAATCTGGTGCATAGCCTCGGCACTCGTGACATGGTGCCAGCGCACGGCCCGTTTCACGCCCAGCCGGTTCCAAAAGCTGGGCGTGGCGCCGTTACTGCGCAATACCGAGTCTGTTTGTGCCTGGGTGATGTCTGATGGCAGCTTCTCCAACTCTTCATCCTTGAGTTTGATACCCATTACCGAAAGGTTGAAGTTACTGTCAGGGCTTTTGCGGGCTTCAAAGTCTTGGCTGGGGTTGGTGAGCGAGTACGCCAGCAGCGGCCGCCGACCCGCCTGCTGGCGCTGGCGCACGGAGTCGGCCAGGATGCGTCGCAGACTGTCGCGGCGGGCGGGTGTGCTGGCTTGTGCAATGGCACGCAGCAGTTGCTGCTCCTGCTGCCGGGCAGTATCGTTGGCGCTTTCAGTCAGGCTGGCGGCTTCCCGGGTAAATAGCTGCACCGGCCGCTCACTGCCGTGCTTGGGTTTGGTAACCGACGACAAAAGCAGAAAAAACACAAAGCTTAGAAACACATACAGCCGCACCGGCGGCACGTAGGGCACGCGCCGGCCTTCCAGAAAACGCCGGGTGAGCACGCCCGGCCGGAACAGCAGCAGCCCTGCCGTACGGAACACCTTGCCATCGAAGTGAAACAGGCCTTCTAGGGTTTCCTCCACTAAATGGTCGAAAGAGATGTTGACTTCGTGGTTTTGCTGGCCGCAACGCGGACAGAACGCCGCAGGTGCTTCGGGCAGAAACAAGTAGCTGCAGTTTGCGCAGGCAGGTAGGGGAGTAGCGTGGTGCGCCATAAGAAGAGACTGGAGTGCACCACGCTGCAAGGCGGTGCGCTAGTGCAAATAAGCGCTTTCAGGTGAGTAGATACAAGGCACACCAAGATAGGAGTTGGCAAATGATGCCCCGCCAGCAGCCCTGATAATGAAAGGATTGAGGAATTGTATAAATAGTGTCTTCTATATAATGCAAAATAAAATTGAAATGTTGCAATTTAATTAATTATCTATTATATTCATTAAAGCAGTTGCTGTTTCCTGCCACCGTTATGCGCCAACAACCATGAAAACAAGCTCTACAATTCCGCCTCTGTTTGGTAGTGTCCGTTTGCTGCTGATGTGGCTACTGCTGAGCAGTGGCCTGGAGGCACTGGCCCAGCCAAGTGGCTGTGGCGGCCAAAACCCGGGCGGCAGTCCGGCTGGCACCGGTCTCTACGCCGAATATTACAGCGGCTATTTCGACGACGACCAGCGCTTTTTCACCAGCCGCACTCCTGGGCTCGTCCGGATCGACGCGCAGGCAAATTTCCTAAACGGCGGTTTTGGCGACCTGACAACTGTGGCTGCCAACACCCTGGCCAATCCAGATGGCTTCAGCCTGCGCCAGCGTGGCAGCTTAGCCATTACCACAGCGGGCATGTACACGTTTTATCTGTACTCCGACGATGCGGCGTATTTCTGGCTCGATAACGAAGCCTTGGCTAGTCCGGCCGTTTCGGGGCAAGCCACCATTGCCAACGGGGGCTTGCACTCTGCCTCAGTTGCGCAGCAGGCCAGCGTGTATCTGGTAGCGGGCCTGCACAATGTGCTGCTGCACTACGGTGAAATGGGCAGCGACAATACCCTGGTGCTGGAGTACCAGGGGCCTGACTCTCCCACACGGCAGGTGGTACCGGCCAGCGTGTTTTGCACTGCTACGCAACCAGTACGCATTTTGCCAGCTAATCTGGTGTATCCGTCCGCTAATCAAACAGTAGCAGTGGGCACTGGCACTGTGTCGTCGGTGCCGACGGTGGCGGTGGTTGGTGGCCCACCTCAGTTTCTGCTGGCCAATCGTGCTAGCTTACCGACTGGTATCGAAGTAAACCCCACCACTGGCCAGATTACGTTTGGGGTGAATGTGCCCAGCGGCCTCTACCAGCCCAATATTCTGGTGATTAGCAGCCAGGGCGCCACGCTGTTTCGGCAGGCCTATACATTTGTGGCCGCCTTAACGCCCACTGCCAGTTGCATCAGTCCTCGCCCCGACCGGGGCCCACCGACACAAGGCCTGTACGCTGAATATTACCCCGGATATTTCAGAGATGATCCAGCGTATTTCACCGTTAACCAACCCAGGCTGGTGCGCCTGGAAAGCCAGCTTAATTACGACACTGACGCCAGCTGGGGCGACCTGACTGCGGCTGCCAGCGGCACCACCCAGGATGCCAACGAGTACAGTGCCCGGTTGCGGGGCAGCTTCACCATCAACACGGCTGGTATTTACACGCTTTACCTGCGCTCCGACGATGGGTCCTGGCTGTGGCTTGATAATGCTGCCCTGGTGCCCGGGCCTCCCAGCAGCTTGGCCACTATCAACAACGGCGGACTGCACGCTGACTCCACGGTGGCCGTTACGCTGCCGTTGTTTGCAGGCCAGCACGATCTGCAGATTCACTTCGGCGAAAACGGCGGCCGCAACAAGCTGGTGCTGGAGTATGAAGGCCCCGATGCCCCTACGCGGCGCGTGATGCCGTCCGGTATTTTCTGCTCGGGCGGCAGTGGCAGGCCATTGCGCGTACGGACGGCTGCCCGGCAGGTGAGTTTGCAAGTGGCACCTAACCCCAACAAAGGCAGCTTTGGGGTGCATATAGGACAGCAACAGCCAGGGCCAGGCACGCTGCAGCTGCTGGATATGCAGGGGCGCCTGTGCTACCAGACCAGCTTGCTGGTTGCGGCCGAGCAGCAGCTGCAGCTGCAGCTGCCTGGCCTGGCTGCCGGTGTGTACGTGGTGCGCCTTACCACCGAAAAGGGTGCCGCCACGCACAGAGTGGTAGTGGAATAACAAGCAGATACCTTCGCAAAAAACGGGGCCGGCCGCCAGACGTCAGGGGTATTTTCCCGGCGTCCGGCAGTCGGCCCCGCTTGGTTAGGAGGATAGGAGCCTACTCTTTGCGCACCCGGCCGGAACCGGCAATCTTACTGCTGACGGTGGCCCCGCCCCGCACATATACGTCGCCGGAGCCGGCAATGCTGGCCTCCAGCGTGCGGCTGGCGTAGAGGCGGCCGGAGCCGGAGCCACTAATGCGGATGGCGCTGGCTTCGGTGCGCAGCTCAGAGGCGCGCACGTTGCCGGAGCCGCTGATGCGGGCCTCATGCTGCGGGCAGACACCGGCTACCAGAATTTCACCCGAGCCCGAAACAGCCGATTTCAACTCATTGGCCGTGAGCTGGGGCAGTAGAATCTTGCCGGAGCCGCTAACTGCCAACGACAGCCGCGTGGCCTTGACGGGCTCCTCGGCTTTGATCTGGCCGGAGCCACTTACGCCGAGCTCTGTGATGTCCGGCATGGTCACGTATACCGTCACTGCGCCTTCAAGATTATCATTGGACCACACCTTGCCGTTTTGCTGCTTGGTTCTGATGCGCAGCTGGCCATCTTCCACCACTGTTTCGATACGGGGCAAATCGGCGGCAACGGCTTCCACCTCTACGCGCTGCGGGCTGCCCTGGCGCAATACTACCCGCGCCGAATTAGATAAGCCAAGCCGGGTGAAGGCGGCTACAGAGCGTACTTCGCGGCTGGGCGCGGCCAGCAGCAGGGCAGGTAGCAGAAGCGCCAACAGCAGTGTCAGGGAAAAGTAATGGAGCTTTTTCATGCCGATCAGAGAGCTATAAGTGGAACATCTGGCCGGAAAGATGGCGCCGTCGCCGCAACGGTTGCCTGGTATCGGGTAGAGGATTAAAAATACATTTATTTGGCTTTTCACCTGATGAGATGGGGAATGCAGAAACCCGCTAAGCGCCGTGCCGAAGTTATTCCGCAACGATGAGCAAGCACTGTACACGGTTGAGCTTAGTGGCCTGCCGGCTATCTGGTGAGCTCCGTGCAGGCGGCAAACGTAGCGCCGGAAAACAGAGTGGGAGGCCTTAAACGCGTTGGATTACAGGTTGGTTGAAAGCTGCATGAAAAAAGCGCAAACTTTTTAAAGCGTTGTGCCTTGTAACAGAAACGCAACAAAACACACTTGTCCAATGAGTGCCAACTTGCACAATCTTCCCCCGGAAAACTCCATCCTCTACGACCTGAACACACCTGCCGCCCAGTGCCCGTTTAGCCGCGGCGCAGTGAAGCAAACCGCCGGCGGAGGCCGCACTAACCGTGAGTGGTGGCCTAACATGCTGAAGCTAAGTATTCTGCGCCAGCATGCCGAGCTGTCTAACCCACTGGATAAGGACTTCAACTACGCCGAAGAGTTCAAGAAGCTGGATCTGCAGGCCGTTAAGCAGGATTTGTACGACCTGATGACCGACTCGCAGGACTGGTGGCCAGCCGACTACGGCCACTACGGCCCGTTCTTCGTGCGCATGGCCTGGCACAGCGCCGGCACCTACCGCATCGGCGACGGCCGGGGTGGCAGCGGCTCGGGCGCCCAGCGCTTCGCCCCGCTCAACAGCTGGCCCGACAACGCCAACCTGGATAAAGCTCGCCTGCTGCTGTGGCCCATCAAGCAGAAATATGGCCAAGCCATTTCCTGGGCCGACCTGATTGTGCTGGCCGGCAACTGCGCACTGGAGTCCATGGGCTTCAAAACCTTCGGCTTTGGCGGCGGCCGCCAGGATGTGTGGGAGCCCGAGCAGGACATCTATTGGGGGCCGGAAACCGAGTGGCTCGGCGACAAGCGCTACACCGATAAGCGCGAGCTGGACAACCCGCTGGCTGCCGTGCAGATGGGCCTTATCTACGTGAATCCCGAAGGCCCGAACGGCGTGCCTGACCCCATCCGGTCGGCCCATGACATTCGCGAAACTTTTGGCCGCATGGCCATGAACGATGAGGAAACCGTGGCGCTGATTGCCGGCGGCCACACCTTCGGCAAAACCCACGGCGCCGCCGACCCCAGCCAGTATGTGGGCAAAGAACCCGCCGGGGCCAACCTGGAAGAAATGGGCCTGGGCTGGCGCAACAGCTACGGCACCGGCCACGGCGCCGACACCATCACCAGCGGCCTGGAAGGCGCCTGGACCAGCACGCCCGCGCAGTGGAGCAACGACTACTTCGACAACCTGTTCGGCTTCGAGTGGGAGCTGACCAAGAGCCCCGCCGGCGCGCACCAGTGGCGGCCCGTAAACGGCGGCGGCGCCGGCACCATTCCTGATGCCCACGACCCAGCCAAGAAGCACGCGCCCTTCATGCTTACCACCGACATTGCGTTGCGGGCCGACCCGGCGTACGAGGTGATTTCCCGGCGCTTTCACCAGAACCCCGACGAGTTTGCAGATGCCTTCGCCCGGGCCTGGTTCAAGCTGACGCACCGCGACATGGGGCCCAAGGAGCGTTACCTCGGCCCCGAGGTGCCCACCGAAGAACTGCTCTGGCAGGATCCTATTCCGAACATCGAGTACCAGCTGATCGACGCCCAGGACGTGGCCGCGCTGAAAGAGAAAGTGCTGGCCACTGGCCTGTCGGTGCAGCAGCTGGTGAGCACCGCCTGGGCTTCGGCCTCCACCTACCGCGGCTCCGACATGCGCGGTGGCACCAATGGCGGCCGGTTGCGCTTGTCGCCGCAGCGCCACTGGGAAGTGAATAATCCGGCCCAGCTGGTGCAGGTGCTGCAGAAGCTGCACGGCATTCAGCAGGAGTTCAATGCAGCTCAGACGGGCGGCAAGCAGGTCTCGATGGCGGACTTGCTGGTGCTGGCCGGCGTGGTTGGCATCGAGGAGGCAGCCCGCGCGGCTGGCCACGAGGTGACCGTACCTTTCACGCCGGGCCGCGCCGATGCGTCGCAGGAGCAAACTGACGTAGCTTCTTTCGCGGCGCTGGAGCCGATTGCCGATGGCTTCCGCAACTACCTTACGCCCGACCACAAGGCGTCGGCTGAGGAAATGCTGGTGGACAAAGCCCAGCTGCTCACGCTGACCGCGCCCGAGCTGACGGTGCTGTTTGGCGGCCTGCGGGCCATCAACATCAACTTCGACCAGTCCGAGTACGGCGTGTTCACCACCCGGCCGGGCGCCCTCACCAACGATTATTTCATCAACCTGCTGGACATCAACACCACCTGGCAGAGCACTTCGGATGCGCAGAATACCTTCCAGGGACGCGACCGTAAAACCGGCACCGTGAAGTGGACCGGCACCCGTGTGGACCTGATTTTTGGCTCTAACTCCGAGTTGCGCGCCTTGGCTGAAGTGTATGGCTATGCTGCGGCTCAGCCTAAGTTTCTGAAGGATTTCGTAGCCGTGTGGACCAAGGTGATGAACCTGGGCCGTTTCGACCTGGCCTAAGCTTGAGGCCGCCAGCCTGGCTGCTGACAGTTATTTTTCACTACGCATGATAAAAAAGGGTGGCCTCACACGAGGCCACCCTTTTTTTGATGGGACTGAGTTGTTTGCTGAGGCAGATTAACTGCGGCTTGGAAAAAGCTAGCCCGGTAAAATAGCAGCGGGCGGCTTGCAGTTGGCGTCTTCCCGCTGCAGGTAGCCGTGGCCCCAGGTGAGCAGGGAATCAAGCAGGGGCTGCACGCGCTGGCCGTGCTCCGTGAGGGTATACTCCACTTTGGGCGGCACCTGCTGGTACACAGTGCGCTGCACAATGCCGTCTTGCTCTAGCTCCCGCAACTCCTGAATCAGCATCTTCTCCGTGATTTCCGGCATCAGGCGGCGCAGTTCGCCGTAGCGCCGAGGCTCCTGCAACAGGCAGGAGAGAATCAGCAGCTTCCACTTGCCGCCCAGCACGTTGAGGGTGGTGCGCACCGGGCAGAAGTCAAACGGCGTGGGAATGGGCGCCGACTGCCACTCGGCTTCCGCTAGCTGCTGTTTTGTGAGCCTGCTCATAATTCATTTAGCTTGATTATCAGTATTACTACCTAAAAGGTAGGTGCCCTACTTTTTAGTAGGTACTTGCTAAAAGCGAAGATACTGTTTTTCCTTTGTGCCCACCAAGCAAGCTGCCTGGCTTGTCTACTGCCGAATCGTTTCAACCCATCTTTCTCTTGAGTTTATGGCAAAGCACATTGTAATAACCGGCGCTACCGGCAACATCGGCACCGCCCTCGTTCATAAGCTGCTCGGCAGAGGGCA
This sequence comes from Hymenobacter puniceus, assembly GCF_014333525.1. GTDB lineage: Bacteria > Bacteroidota > Bacteroidia > Cytophagales > Hymenobacteraceae > Hymenobacter. The sequence goes on along the minus strand of NZ_JACSCX010000006.1, from coordinate 263,612 downwards.
CCGCGTAACGGCGGTGGCGCGCCCCAGCACCCGCCTGGACGCGCTGGCCCAGGCCGGAGCTACTGTTAAAGCCGGCAACCTCCACGATGTGGCCTTCCTGAGCGAAGCGCTGCGCGGCGCCGATGCCGCTTTCCTGATGATTCCGCCCAACGTGACGGCCCCCGACGTGCTGGCCCACATGCAGCAGGCCGGCGAGGTTATAGCGCAGGCTGTGCGCGCCGCTGGCTTGAAGCAGGCCGTGCACCTGAGCAGCATTGGGGCAGATCTGGCGGCCGGTACCGGGCCGGTGGTGGGTTTGTATCATCAGGAAGCCCGGCTCAATGCCATTGAAGGTCTGGCTGTAGCGCATCTGCGGCCCGCATACTTTATGGAAAACCTGCTGGCCAACGTGGGGTTGATTCAGCATATGGGCATCATGGGCTCCGGTATGCGCCCCGATCTGGCTTTCCCGATGGTGGCTACCAAGGACATTGCCGCCAAAGCCGCCCAGCTGCTGGACAACGGCTTCGAGGCCGGTTCGGTGCATTACATCCTGGGCCCGCAAAACTACAGCCAGCAGGATGCCGCCCACGCTATCGGGGCCGCCATTGGCCGGCCCGAGCTGGCCTACGTGCAGTTTCCGTACGCCGACGCCAAGCAGGGCATGATCGGGGCTGGCCTTTCCGAAAGCATGGCCAGCCTCTACGACGAAATGACGCGCAACATGAATGAGGAAAAGGTGATGGTACACGAGCCCCGCACCGCCGAAAGCAGCTCGCCCACCACGCTGAGCGAGTTTGCCGGTTCTGTGTTCGCGCCAGCCTTCCGGGGTGCCGCCGGGCAGCCGGCATAAGGCCGGTTTGCTACGCAAAAAACAACGCCCGCCGGATTTCCGGCGGGCGTTGTTTTTTGTGCAGCTTTGAGCTTTTAATTCCGGCTCTGCCCGTGCATCTGTTCCTTTGCTTACCCGGCCATGCACCCCCACGAAGAACTTCTGCACCGCTTCTATCAGGCCTTCCAGCGCCGCGACTACGCTGCCATGGCCGCTTGCTACCACTCTGAGGCCACCTTCGAGGACGCCGCTTTCCAGCTGCAGGGCCCGGATATTGGCAGGATGTGGCGCATGCTCTGTGAGCGGGGCAAAGACCTGCGCCTCGCCTACAACGACATCCAGGCCGACGACCACGCCGGCCGCGCCACTTGGGATGCACGCTACACCTTTTCGCAGACCGGCCGGGCGGTACACAACCATATCCAAGCCCGCTTCGCGTTCCGGGACGGCCTTATCCTAACACACCACGACGAGTTCAGCTTCTGGCGCTGGTCGAGGCAGGCGCTGGGGCCGATGGGCTGGCTGCTGGGCTGGTCGGGGTATCTGCAGAATAGAGTGCGTAAAGCCGCCGCGCAAGGGCTGGCCGCGTACCGGCCGAAATTAGGTTAGCAACCAGAGCGTCATTCCGAGCGAAGGCGAAGCCGTAGTCGAGGAATCTCGCGTGCTGAGGTTGTAGTAGCATCATTTACTACACTAGCGAGATTCCTCGGCTGCGGCTTCGCCTCCGCTCGGAATGACGGTTTACTCTTTTTCTCTCAACTGCCGCTCTTACCAAATCGTCACGCGGGCCGAGTCGGGGCGGTAAAGCTTGTCGGTGGGCTTCACGTTGAAGGCTTCGTAAAAGGCGGGCACGTCGGCGAAGGGGCCGTTGACGCGGAAGCTGGCCGGCGAGTGCACATCAGTGAGGATGCGCTGGGCCAGCACTTCGTCGCGCTGGTGGTTTTGCCAGCCCAGGGCATAACCCAGGAAGTAGCGCTGCGTGGGCGTGAGGCCCCCGATTTTCTCGCCTTTTTTGTACTGCTTTGTCTTCTTGAAAGCATCGAAGGCAATGACGATGCCGCCCAAATCGGCAATGTTCTCGCCGGCTGTGGCTTTGCCATTGATGTGCAGCGAATCCAGGACGGTGTAGCCGTTGAACTGGCGCACGATGCTATTGACGCGCTGCTGGAAGGCAGCCCGGTCTTTCTTGCTCCACCAGTTGCGCAGGTTGCCGTTCTCATCAAACTGGCTGCCCTCGTCGTCGAAGCCGTGTGTCAGCTCATGGCCAATGGTGCTGGCCCCGGCGTAGCCGTAGATGATGGCGTCGTCGGCGTCGGCGTCCTTGAGGCCAGGCACCGCGAAGATGGCAGCCGGCAGCACAATTTCGTTGTTGCTGGGATTGTAGTAGGCATTGTAGGTCTGCGGCGACATGCCCCACTCGGTGCGGTCCACGGGCTTGCCCAGCTTGCTGAGGTTGTAGCGGTAGTTCCACTGGTTGGCGCGCATCACGTTGGCGGCGTAGGAGTCGCGCTTGATGTCGAGGGCCGAATAGTCGCGCCACTTGGCGGGATAGCCTACTTTCGGGGTGATTTTGGCGAGCTTCACCAGCGCCTTTTGCTTGGTGGAGTCGCTCATCCAGCTCAGGGCCTGAATATGTTCCCGGAAGGACGCCACCACGTTTTCGGTGAGCTTCTCGTAGCGGGCCTTGGTTTCGGGCGTGAAATATTCCTTCACAAATAGCTGGCCCAGCGCCTCGCCCATGGCATTTTCTTCGTCGTCGAGTACGCGCTTCCAGCGGGGGCGCTGCTCTTTGCGGCCCTGCAGTATAGTGCCGTAGAAGCGGAAATTTTCGTTGTCGAAAGGCACGCTCAGCCGCTCGGCGTAAGTGTGAAGCAGCTGCCATTGCAGGTAAGCGCGCCAGTCCTCCACAGGCGCGGTGCGCAGCAGGCGGGCGGCTTCGCGGTAGAACTCCGGCTGGCCCACAATCACCGTGTCTACATTCGCTATGCCCGCCTGCGTGAACCAGGTTTTCCAGTCGAGGCCGGGCGTAAGCTGGTTGAGCTGGGCCAGCGTCATCTTGTTGTAGTTGGCGTACGGGTCGCGGAGGGCTTCCAGCTTGCGCGAAGCTCCCGCCAGCGCCGTTTCCAGCTTCACTACCTGGGCGCTGTGGCGCTGGGCAGTGGTGGCGTCCTCGCCCATCAGCGTGAGCATGGTAGCCACGTGTGTGCCGTACTCCTTGCGGATGTTGGCCGTGCGGGCGTCTTTGTTGAAGTAATAGTCGCGGTTGGGCAGTCCCAGGCCGGCCTGGGACAGATACAGCGCCATCTTCTCGCTGTTTTTGGCGTCCTGCGCTACGTAAGGGCCCACCAGCGCATTCACGTTCAGCGGAATCAGGCGGGCTATGGCGGCCTGCACATCAGCGGGGGTGCGCAGGGCGGCCAGGCGGTCCAGCTCGGCTTTCAGCGGCGCCAAGCCCTGCTTGTCGATGGCCACGGAATCCATGCCGGTGGCCCAGAAGTCGCCGATTTTCTGCTGGGTGCTGCCGGCGGCGGCGTTGGCCTTGGCTGCTTCTTCGTTGAGGGCGCGCAGGCGGGCGTACACCTCGTTCTGCACTTCCTTGCCAATGCCCCAGCTGCTCTCCGACGCCGGAATGGGATGCCGCTTCAGCCAGCCGCCGTTGGCGTATTGAAAAAAGTCGTCGCCGGGGCGCACGGTGGTGTCGAGGTTGGCCTGAAGCAGGTCGGGCTGGGCGCTGCCGGAGTTGGTGCCGGAGTGGCAGCCAGCCAGCGCCAGCAGCAGGGCCGGAGCAGCCAGCCAGCGGCGCGAAGAGGAAAAGCGGGTCATGGACGAAACGGGGGTTGGAGTCAATTCAGAGTGCAACCTAACAGTTCTGCCAAACACCTGTTAGGTTGCAGCTATGCCTATAAAATTTCTGCTGTTGCTCAACTTCGCGGTGGCTGCCTACCTCACCGGCCTTATCTGGACGGTGCAGATGGTGCATTATCCTGGCTTCGTCTACGTGGCGCCCGAAAAATTTGCGGCGTTTCATCAGCACCATACCCGCAGCATGAGCTGGGTGGTGCTGGCGCCCATGGTGCTGGAGCTGGGGCTGGCCGGGTGGCTGGTCTGGCAGGGCCGAGGTTTAGGCGTGGCCACGTGGGTAAGCCTGGGGCTGGTTGTGCTGATCTGGGCGGCCACGTTCTTCATTTCCGTGCCGTTTCATAACCGCCTTGCCGCCGACGGCTACAACTACATTGCCATCGACGGACTGGTGCGCACCAACTGGATCCGGACCCTGACCTGGACCGCCCGCAGTGGGTTGCTGGGCTGGCTGCTGTGGAAGATTTGACGGCCGCTACCGAGGGGCTGCAGGTAAGCTCAACCTAACTCGCTGAACAGAAATGGCGTAAGGGAAAGCACGATTTGTGTCACCACTTTACCCTTTCTTTTATGGAAAAGCCTCAAAAACCAACTGCCGCCGACAACGGTCTGCCCGAAGTATACACTACTGAACCATCTACTACAGACCATGCTGCCAGTGGCACACTCCTTAGCCAAGCCAGTGAATTGCTATCCAAGAACAATGTGAGTGACTTGCTGGGTCAGCTTCCGCAGTCGGTGAAAAGCGCCGGCAACGGAGCCATGAGCAAGATAAACAGCCTGAGTACCACACAGAAAATAGTAGGTGGCGCTTTGCTGGTAGCCGGCGTCGGTTACCTGGCCAGCACCAGTGGCGGCAAAGCAAAAGGCAAAAGCAAGTCCAAGAAAAACCAGGCCAGCACGCTGCATGAGCTGCTGTACTTCGTGAATGACCGGATTGTGGGCTATCAGCGGGCCGTGGCTGAAAGCCAGGACGCCAAGCTGCAGGGCTACTACAAGCAGCTGGTGAGCCAAAGCCAGCAGTTTTCTAACACGCTCAACAATCACCTGCGCCAGCAGGACGGCACCCGCGAAACCAGCACCACGCTGAAAGGCAAGCTCTACCGCGCCTGGATGGATGCCAAGGCACTCATCACCGGATTCGACGAAAAAGCCATTCTGGGCTCTAATATCTACGGCGAGGAATGGGCCCTGAAAGCCTACGAAAATGCCCTCGACGACCAGACGCTCACCGGTACGCTCCGCGTGGAAGTGGAGCGCCAGTACAAACTGTCGCAGAGCACCTACCAGGAGCTGCAGCGGCTGTCAGACAAGCAGTAACCGGCCACTGCTGCCGCATAAACAAACCCCACTCAGGTTCGCACGCTCTGTGCCGGGCTTGGGTGGGGCTTTGCGCGTTCAGGCCTGCTCGCGCCACGGCAGCCTTTGGGCTTTAAGTGCCCAACGAACAAGCCATTCGCCCGTATCTTTCGCTGATCTTCTTCCGCTAGCTTGCCTGTTATGCTCCCGCCCGCCGCCGACTTCCTGCCCGAACTCCAGTTTCAGACCAGCCGCAGCAGCGGCCCCGGCGGGCAGAACGTAAACAAGGTGGAGAGCCGCGTGGAGTTGCGCTTCCGGCTGCTGGAGTCGCAGCTGCTCACCGACGAGCAGAAGCAGACGCTGCAACAAAAACTGACCTCCAAGCTCACGCTGGACGGCGAGCTGCTGGTGGTGGCGCAGGAAGACCGCAGCCAGCTGCGCAACAAGGAAACGGCGCTGCAGAAGTTTCATGAGTTGCTAACCAAAGCTCTGCACAAGCCCAAAGCCCGCAAAGCCACCAAGCCTAGTAAAGGCGCTGTACGCCAGCGCCTGGAGTCCAAAAAGAAGCACGGCGACAAGAAAACTAACCGCGGCCGGGTGGATTTTTAGCAAGGTTTTGATTCGCACTCGTCTAGTATGTTCAGGCCATGAAAAATGCCGCTCTTGTTACTGGTGGCCTGATAGTGTGGGTGCTTTTAGTCCTCTCCGGCTATTTGGGCGCCTTTATGTTGATGTTGCCGCTACTGGCGTTTGTGCTAGCGGCAGTGGTGGCGCTGGTGGCCATTACGGTCTGGGTGATGCTGCCGTATTGGGTATATCAGCAGCTTATTCGGCTTTCAGACCTGCCGCCCGGACCACTGCTCACCGGCTTGAACTGGTGGCTGGCTAGTACTTATTGCCTGATGCCGGCTGTGCCAACCGGCGAAAATAGGCACCTAGAAACCCTGCGTAGGGCTGCAGACTACCGAGAGCCGTTGTTCAGTTTAAATCCAGCCCAAACAGCACCCCAAGCCACGGCCGGTGCTGGTAAATCCAGTGGCGCCGGTCAGGACCGAACAAGTGGTCGGCGCCGGCGGCCAGCCCCACGTTGAACACGCGTGCATCGTAAATCAGGGCCGCGCCGACGTGCGTAACCAAGCCTTCGTACTCGGCAACGGCCGTCTGCTGCCGGGTTACATCGGGGTTGATGACGGCCGCACCCAGCCCCACAAATACGCCGTAGCCGATGCCCGTATCGCGCAGCACCGGGGCATTGCCGGACCGATGCCGGGCAGGCGTACTTACGTGGTAGAAATCGAGGCGGCGGCCCAGGTATAGCGCGGCGTTGAAGCTGGTATTGAGCTGCACCGGCAGCGGTGCCCGGGCCGGCCGAATCTTGAAGGGCAGCGTGAATACATCCACATCGAAACGCCGGCTCAGCAGCAAGCTACTGTGGCGGCGGGCCAGAAGCAGCGGCCGGGCAATGGTCGAATCGGTAGCGGCCAGCAGCAGCGTGTCGGTGGCCTGGCGCAGATACACGGGCTGCTGCTGATAGGCCTGCAACGCCGGCGCCGTGGAGCGCAGCACCCGATACCGTCCGGTGGGCAGCTGCTCTATCCGGCCCACGGCGGCGCAGCCCGCCAGCGCGTAGCCGAAGACCAGGAACAGGCAGTGGCGCAGGAAGCCGGGCGTAACAGAAGTCAGCATAGAGCAGGAAACCGACGGGGAATAGCAGGCACTTCAGATCCAGCCCTTGCGCTTAAACCACACATAAATCCCGACGGATATAAACACCATCGACAGGATGGAAACCGGGTAGCCCAGCTTCCAGGTCAGCTCGGGCATGTAGTTGAAGTTCATGCCGTAGATGCCGGCAATGAAAGTGAGCGGCAGGAAAAATGCCGAAAACACTGTCAGTACGCGCATGGCCTCGTTGGTGCGCTGCGACGACAATGACAGGTACAGGTTCATGAGGTTAGTGGCGCCGCCATCAAGCTGCTGGTACATGGTTTCCACTTTTACCTGCAAGTCCTGAGTGTCCTGCAGCAGCGTATCGTCGGTGGTGGAGGTGGCCAGCTGGCGGCGCAGCATCGTCAGGATGTCGCGCGTGAGCAGCAGCAGCTGCTTGGCGGCCGAGGCTTTGCGCTTCAGAAAGTACAAGCCCTGCAAGGCGTTGGGCACTTCCTGCTTCAGAAAGATTTCCGCTTCGTAGTCGTCTAGCTCCCGCGTGAGCGTGAGGGCAGGCTGCATGTAGCTGCTCAGGGTGTAGCGCACCAGATGGAAGGCCACCTCGGCGGGCGTGTTGCACTCCTGGCCGGGCGCCCGCGCCACCCGCTTCAAATCATTGAGTACGGGGTGCGGCAGCCGGTGCACCGTTATCAGATAGTCGGCGGAGTAGAACACGGCAATCTTGGTGCTCAGCTCCTGAATGGTATCGGCCTCGTTGGAGTTGGGTGGGTTGAACACCCGCAGAATCACGAAGCTCAGGCCATGCGTGGCCTCAAACTTAGGCAGGTGTGTGGGTTCCAGACAGTCGCGCACCAGCGAGTCGGGCAGGTCGTACTGCGCGGCCACGGCCTGCAGCTCGGCCACAGTAGGGCTGGTGATATCCAGCCACGCAAAGGCGGATTCTTGCCGGGTGAGTAGTTCTTCGGTCATAAGCAGAGCGGTAGTGGCAACAAGTCCTGTAACGCAAAAAGCTGCCCGGCGCCGCCTTGCTCGGCTATAAAGCCGCTCGGAACATCACCAAAATGCTCGTCAGGCAGCCGGTAGCGAAGCATGACGAGCATTCTGTATTGGCTTGGCAGCGTTTACAGCAGGGTGCCGCGCAGCACCAGCGTCGCCACCGAGAAGTAGATGATGAGGCCGGTAACGTCCACGAGTGTGGCTACAAACGGAGCGGAAGCTGTGGCAGGGTCGAGCCCAAGGCGCTTGAGAATCATGGGCAGCATAGCCCCCGACAAGGCCCCCCACAGCACAATGCCCAGCAGCGAGAAACCAACCGTTACGGCAATCAGCTGCCAGTATGGGCCGAAATAGCCGGGGTCTACTACTTTGGCCCACAGCACAATGCGCAAAGCACCCACTACCCCCAGAATAGCTCCTAGCGCCAGCCCCGAAATGATTTCGCGCCGCATCACAATCCACCAGTCCGAGAGCGTAAACTCGCCCAGGCTCATGGCCCGGATAATGAGCGAGGTAGCCTGCGAGCCGGCATTGCCGCCCGCCGAAATAATGAGCGGAATAAACAGCCCCAGCACGGCCGCTTTCTGCAGATCGTCCTCGAAATGGTGCATGGCCGAAGTGGTCAGCATCTCACCCAGCAGCAGAATCACCAGCCAGCCGGCGCGCTTTTTTATCATGCTCCAGATGGAAGTGGCCAGATACGGCTCGTCCAGGGCCGCCGAGCCGCCCAGCTTCTGGATGTCCTCGGTGTCTTCTTCTTCCCGGATATCCAGAATGTCGTCGATGGTTACGATGCCGAACAGCACGCCGTCGTCGTTCACGACGGGCAACGCCACCCGGTCGTTTTTGCGGAACACGTCGATGGCCGCTTCCTGGTCCTGCATGGCGTTGAGCTTCACGTAGCGGCGGTCCATCAGCTCACTTACGGGCCGGTCGGGCGCCGACAGCAGAAACTCCCGGATGCGGATATCGTCGATCAGCACGCCCCGGTGGTCGGTTACGTAGAGTACGCTCAGCGTCTCAGACTGTCCGCCGTGGCGCCGGATGTAGTCCAATACCTGCTGCACGGTCCAGCTCTCCCGGATGGCAATGTAGTCGGGCGTCATCAGGCGCCCCACCGAGTACTCGGGGTAGCCCAGCAGCTCCAGCGTCACCTTGCGCTCCGGCTCCGACAGCGTCTGGATCAGCTCCTTTACGAAGTCATCAGGCAGAAACTCCAGCAGTGCCGTCCGGTCGTCGGGCGACATTTCGTTGAGGATATCGGAAATCTTTTCCTGGCTCAGATTGGCCAGAAAGTGCTTCTGCACTTCCAGATCCAGGTATTCGAACACCTGCGTGGCCAGCCGCAGCGGCAGCAGCCGGAAAATAATAAGCTGCTCGCGCTCCTCTTCGGCCTCAATCAGCTCTACCAGCTCGGCGGGCTCATAGTTTTTGAGAATTTCCTTGAGCTTGAAAAATTCCCCCTCCTGAATCAGGGACGTAATGTGGTCGGTAGTCGGATGCTGATTCATGTACGGAAGGGAGTGTGTCTCGCTAGGCAGGAGGGTTGGTGGCAAAAAAGCCCGCAAAAATAGCTATTCCTGCCTTCAGGATGCAGACACTGACGATTAATAATCTGCCAATCGTCATTCCAGAGGTTTAAAAGAGTGGCTGAGTAACACAAGCCATACATTAGCTGAATTATTTACTATGTTATTAATAAATAAATTCATAAATTTTATTGTTTAATTACTAGTATGTATGGCCCCCGATATCCTGACCGGCACTTCGCTACCGGATTTTGAATTGCCCGATCATACGGGGGTGCTGCGCCGGCTATCGGTTTTGCAGGGACACGACCCCATGATTCTGACCCTGAACCGTGGCGTGTATTGCCCCAAAGACCGGCAGCAGCTACACGAGCTAGTGCACTTTCACCCGCAGCTGCAGGTCGGGTTTACGCAGCTCGTCACCATCACTACCGATTCGCTACTGCTCTCCAACGACTTGCGCCTGGGAGTGGGCGCCAATTGGCCTTTTCTGCACGATGAAAAGCGGGTGGTGCAGCAGCGTCTCGGCATCCAAGAGTACACCGACCCGCACAACAACCCCATGATTCCGCACACCTTTGTGCTGGAGCCGGGCTTGCGCATCTACAAAATCTATTGTGGCTACTGGTACTGGGGCCGCCCCAGCCTGGCCGAGCTGCACCACGACCTGCGCGACGTCACCAGCCGCCAGCGCCCCGACTACAAGATAGACACGCCCGAGATGCAGCAGCAATGGGACAGCGGCGACCGGCGCAACTTCTTCCCGTATGGCCAGTCTTGGCATCAGGTATTCGCCCGCATGGCCGGCGCCGTCGACCAGTACGGCCGCTCGTAGCGGCAACTCTGTTGCGTCTTGCTAGCCGCGTATCGGTATAGATGTTGGGCAAGCAGCGGCTAGCCAGCAACAAAATTCTGTTGAAGACACTTGTGTAAGCTCCGCAGCATCCATTAAAGAGGGCGCCCGTACATTTGAGCCCGCTCCTTCGTGCTTTCTATGCCTCACCAGACGCCTGCCAACCCGCCGCTCGGCACTCTTGTTGCCCTCGGCGGCGGCGACGACGACGCCATGCTGGCGCTTCTCTGCGACCTGCTGCCGAGTCCGGCTACCCCAGTCGAAATTGTAACGGTAGCCTCCCGCGACGATACCCGCTCCGGCCGGGCCTACGAGCGGGCCCTGCGCGAGCTGGGCTGCACCGGCGCCCGCCACCTACGCATCAGTGAGCACCACTCCGCCGACGCGCCCGACACGCTGCGCCGCCTGCGCCACGCAGGGCTCGTGTTTTTCAGCGGCGGCGACCAGGAGCGCATCACCGACTTTCTGCACAACTCGGAATTTTTGCGCGTGCTGCACGAACGGTACTACCACGATGCCAATTTTATGATAGCCGGGACCAGCGCCGGCGCGGCCGTGCTGCCCGAGTACATGATAGTGGACGGCCACGGCTGGCGCGCGTTGCGCAAAGGCGGCATGCAAACCAGCGCCGGGCTGGGCTTACTACCCCAGCTGCTCATCGATCAGCACTTTGTGGAGCGGGGCCGCTTTGGGCGGCTGGCCCACGCGCTGCTGGCGCACCCTATGTGCCTGGGGCTGGGGCTGGCCGAAGAAACCGGCCTCATTATCCGGGGCGGAACAGAGGCGGAGGTGTTTGGTGATGGGGTGGTGATGGTGGTGGACGGGCGCCAGCTGCACGGCAACAACCTGGGCCGTATCGGGCGTGGCGAGCCGGTAAGTGGGCAAGACCTGCGGGTGCACCTGCTGGTAGCTGGGCAGCGCCTGCACCTGCAAACCCGGCGGGTAGTTGGTGCGGAGCCGGATACAAGGTGAGCCATAACTCACCATATTTGCACAGCTAGCGCTACAGCCGAAAATATCCGGGGTTTTCGTTCGTTTTACTGCCAGCAAGAATTAGTCGGCTTGCCGACTAATCAAGCGTTTTTCTTTCTACATTTAAGTCGCGACAAGCCTAAATTCTCACCTTTCTCTCTTTTTTATGACTTTTAAATCTCTACTCCTCGCGGGTGGTGCGCTACTCACGGGTACGGCCGCATCGGCGGGCGGCTACCAGGTGACCCTGGCCGGGATAAAAAACAACGGCATGGGCGGCGTAGGTGTCGGCCTGTCGCTGGACCAGGCGGCCATGTTCTACAACCCCGGCGCTTTGGCTATGGTGAAGGAGCGGGGCGTGCAACTGGGTGCTAATGCCACGCTGGCCCGCCAGGCATTCCGCGCCGAGAATGGCAGCGTGCAGCGCGAGCTGCAAAACAACACCACTACGCCGTTCAGCTTGTTTGCTGGCTTCGGCCCGGCCGAAGGCAAGTTCCGGGCGGGTATTGCCATCTATACGCCTTTCGGCAATAAGCTGCAGTACGCCGACGGCTGGGAAGGCCGCTTTGCCCTCACCCAGATTGATTTGAAGGCTATTTACGTGCAGCCAACCTTCAGCTATGCCGTTACCGACAAGCTGAGCATTGGTGCCGGCCTGACGTATCTGGCGCTGGGCTCCGTGAATCTGCAACGCGATATTCCGGCGCAGAACGCGGAAGGCCAGTTTGGCAGCATCGAGCTGGATGGCGAGGCAGAGCGCAAATTTGGCTTCAACGCCGGCGTGTTCTTCAAGCCTTCCGACAAGCTGAGCGTGGGTATCAGCTACCGCTCGAAAATAGATGCGCAGGTGAAGGACGGCGACGTGACGTTCCGCAACTTGTCGGCTACGGCGGCCCCTGGCTTCCAGGCTACCAAGTTTTCGGCCACGCTGCCGCTGCCGGCTACTACGTCCATCGGTATCGGCGTGATGCCCACCGAGAAGCTCACCATCGGCCTCGATGTGAACTTTGTAGAGTGGAGCGCCTATAAAAACCTGACGTTTGACTTCAATGCGCCGGTCAACAATTCCACTACCAGCACGTCGAAGCGCTACTACGAAGACGCGCTGACCTTCCGCGTCGGCGGCCAGTACCAGGTAACGGACGGCCTGACCGTACGCGCCGGCGGTGCCTACGACAACTCGCCGGTGAAAGACGGCTACGTAACGCCCGAAACGCCTGACTCGGACCGCGTAACCGGCACGCTCGGCGCTTCCTATAAGTTTGGTGAGAAGTTCGGGGTAGACCTCAGCACGCAGTTCGTGAACCTGAAAAAGCGTACCCAAACGCAGAATGATCTGCTTAACAACGGCACAACGGACCGCGTGGCAGGTACTTATAAGACCAGCGTAGTAGTGCCCGGCATTGGCCTGAACTACACTTTCTAATCTCTTCGCCTCTCTTCTCCTATGAATACGTTTTCCCTCAAGAAAACCTGGCCTGCAGTAGCACTGTTGGGTATGGCCGCTTGCCAGCCTGAGCTGGACGCTCCGGCAGTAGATAAAGGTTCGGCTGATTTCAGCAGCTACGTAGCTGTTGGCAACTCGCTCACGGCAGGCTTCCAGAGCGGCGGCCTGGCCAACTTCGGTATCGAAACATCGTATCCTGCCATTCTGGCCCAGCAGTTTGCCAAGGCCGGTGGTGGCGACTTTGTTTCTCCCAAGTTTGATGAAAGCCAAAAGGATGGTTCCGGCTATCTGAAGTTCTATGGCATCACTACGGCTGGCTCGCCGGTAATTCTGCAGCCCGGCCAGAGCACCAGTGCCACGCTGGTTGGCGAAACGGCTCCCCGGACATTCACCAACAACCCCGCTGACTACCGGTTCGCTTTCACCGGCCGCACGCTGCCTGCTCCACCGTTGGGCTCAGGCGCCGCTGAGCTGGCTGCTTTCAATACCACGCAGCCCAACAACCTGGGGGTACCTGGTATTTCAGTGTTAAGCGCCGACCGCACGGCTTCTACTGTACCGCAGATTGCGGGCGCAGCGCAGGCCTACGGCAACCTCAACAACTACTACCAGCGCCTGCTGCCAGCTGCTGACCGGGGTGTGACTGATTACACCACGTTCATTGGGCGCAAGAACGCCACATTCTTTACCTGCTGGCTGGGCAACAACGACGTACTGACTTACGCCACTAACGGTGCCGTAGCAGTTGCCACCAACCCGTTCAGCAACCTGACGGACACTACCAGTTTCGGTAGAGGCTACCGCAACATTGTGCGCACCATGAGCCGCAATGGCACGGTAGGCGGCGTAGTGGCCAACATCCCCAACGTAACCAACATTCCGTATTTCACGGCCGTAACTGTAGCCAGCGTACTAGCCGGATTCCAGCGGGTAAACCCTGCCGCCCCGGCCGTGTTCATTCAGCCGGGCGCCGCCGGTGCCGCTGTGCGCCCTGCTACTGCCGCCGACCTGATTGCGTTGCCTGCTGCCTCCGTGGTGGCTACGGGCGTGGGCTCTACGCCCACCAACCCGATTCCTAACAACTTGGTGCTGGACGCTGCTGAGGTTACGGCCATCCAGACCCGTACCACGCAGTTCAACACCATCATCGCCAAAACGGCCCGTCAGTACAAGGTTGGTTTGGTGGATATGAACTCGTTCTTCAGCACGGTAGCGTTGGGCGGCATTGCCATCAACGGCACGGCTAACAATGCTGGCTTTATCCGTGGTAACCTGTTCTCGCTGGACGGTGTGCACCCCACCTCGCGTGGCTACGCCGTAATTGCCAACGAATTCATTAAGGTGATTAACGCCACCTACGGTGCGTCGATTCAGCCGGTGAATCCGACGGAGTACAACGCGCTGCTGCTGCCATAGTAAGCTACAGACCCCAAAGAGAAAGGCCCGCTTCCTGAATCAGGAGGCGGGCCTTTTTGTAGGATTATCTAGGTTCCACTCTAGGAAAGCTGCACCTGCTGCAGCACTTCCGGCAGGGCAGGCGCAGCCTCACCGGCTAGGCGGGCGGCAATGAGCTGGGCGTGGTAGCGGCCGTTTTCAATAAACCAGCGGCTGGTGTTGAGGCCGCCGCACACGGTGCCAGCCAGATAGAGGCCCGGGCGGTTGGTTTCCAGCGTATCGGTGTGGTGGGTGGGCGTTTGGGCGGCGTCGGCTTCGCAGGTGATGCCTAGGGTGGCCAAGAACGTGAAGTCGGGGTGGTAGCCGGTGAGGGCGTAGACGTGCTGGGCGGGCAGGGTGTGCGGGCCGTCGGGCGTGTTCAGCTCCACGGTGGTTTCGGTGATGCGGGCCACAGTGCTGTTGAAGTGGCAGCCAATACGGCCCTCCTTGATGCGGTTCACCAGGTCGGGCCGAATCCAGTACTTCACTGACTCGCTGATTTCGGGGCCACGTACGACCAGCGTGGGACGGGCCCCGGCGCGCAGCAGCTGCAACGCGGCTTTGGCCGAGGAGTTTTTGGCCCCAATAATTACCACGTCTTGGTCGGCGTGGGCGTAGGGCTCTTTGTAGTAGTGCGTGACGTGGGGCAGGTCTTCGCCGGGCACGCGCAGCAGGTTGGGCACGTCGTAGAAACCGGTGGCTACTATCACGAAGCGCGTGCCAATGCAACCTTTGCTAGTGACCACCTCAAAGTGGCCCTGCTCGCCTTCGAGGCCGGTTACCCGCTCGTAGAGGCGCAGCGTGAGCTTTTCGGTCTGGGCTACGCGGCGGTAATAGTCGAGGGCATCTTCGCGCAGGGGCTTGTAGTGCAGCGTGGTCATGGGGTAGCCCCCAATTTCGAGCAACTCAGGCGTGGAGAAAAACTCCATGTTGGTGGGGTAGCCGATGATGGAATTTACCAGCGCGCCCTTGTCCAGTACGCACACCGAAAGGCCGCGCCGCTGCACTTCCAGCCCGCAGGCCAGCCCCACCGGCCCGGCCCCAATCACCACTACATCGAAAGAAACGTCGGTTGTCATATGCTGTAATACCAACTCAGCGGGCCGGGAGTTTACAACTGGCCTAATTAGACCAAGGCCGGCGGCTGTACTACTTGCGTTTCCATGCAGCCAGCGCGCCCGTGCTCCACAGCGCCCAGCCCATGAGTACGGGCTGGAAAAACAGCCGCCCAAACCGCTTGGCATCGGTATCGAGGCCAAAAGCGGAAATACGATGAGTGTACTGGTGAATATTGCCGGGAAAAACGGCCGCGTAAAAGGCTGCCAGCCCAATACCCATCCGTACCCGGTTTCTGCCCTTCAACGCCAATAGTGCCAGCCCCAGCCCGATTTCGACTACCCCCGAAGCCAGTACGGTAGTGTCTTTGCTGAACGGCACAAAATCGGGCACCTGGCCCTGAAACGCACGGCGCTGAAACGTGAGGTGGCCGGTGCCGGCCGCCACCATAAAGGTGCCCAGCAGGCCGCGGGCTACGTTTTGCAGCGTGGTAGTATGAGGGTAAGACGACATGCTATGCTGCGGGTTAGAGTGAGCGTGTAGCCAGGGTTTACGGTGCCGGCGACGCGAAGATGCCCGGTACTGACCCAACACGCTTGCTGCCGATGCCCTGTACGGTTGCAGGCAGAGCACTTCTCAGGCTTTCCAGCAGTGCGATACTACTTCGAGCGCAGGAGGCCACAAAAATAAAGCTTGAAGCAACGCTCTTCTGCTCTGCTCGGTCATGGGATAAACAGTCCATCTTTCATCTTATTCTCTTACTCTTATGCTGCTCACCAAAACCAGTATCCTACTTGCCTTGCTGATAGGCCTGAGTGCCTGTTCGAAAAAGGAAACCGTACTTAGCCAACGCGAAACGTGGCTTTCCACAGGTGGCTGGCGAATGACCAACTATACGTATAGCACCCGCCCCGCCGCCAACAATAACTCCATACAGCTGGAATTCATAACCGGGCGGGCATGTGAAGCCGATGACCTGTACCGGTTTGAGGCAACCAACAAGCTGCAATGGGACAAAAATGGCACTCTATGCTTTTCTCCCCAGCCAGCCCTGACGGACTGGGGAACATGGCAGTTGCTGAACAGTGATACCAAGCTGGCTATCGACTACCAAGGGAGTGTCCAATTCCCTTACACAAACCCAGTTGCTGGTCCGCTAAACATTGTAGAGCTCACCGCCGAAACTATGGTGCTGAAAACAAACGATATTCAGATCCGGGATTCGGTAATGACTTATACATACCGATTTGTCAAGCAGTAAGTCTGCAATATGAAAACGCCGCTCCTGTACACCATTGAGGTACAGGAGCGGCGTTTTTACGTGGAAAAAGATCGGGCAATCAGTGCGCCTGCAGCCAGTTCTGGCCGGTGCCAACTTCCACTTCCAGCGGCACGCCATGGGGCAGCAGCAGAGCGGTGGCCATCAGCTCCTTGATTTTAGGCGTGATGTAAGCTACTTCCTCCTGCACCGCATCGAACACCAGTTCATCGTGTACCTGCAGGATCATCTTGGTGCCAAGCTTTTCCTGGCGCAGCCACTCGTGGATGTTGATCATGGCCTTTTTGATGATGTCGGCCGCGGTGCCCTGGATGGGGGCGTTGATGGCGTTGCGCTCGGTGTAGCCGCGTAGCGTGGCGTTGCGGGAGTTGATGTCGCGCAGGTAGCGGCGGCGGCCCAGCAGGGTGGTGGCGTATTCCAGCTCCCGGGCCTTGTTGATGCTTTCATCCATGAACTGCTTCACCGACGAAAACTCTTCGAAATAGGTGTCGATGATTTCGGTGGCCTCCTTACGTGAAATGCCGATGCGTTGGGCCAGCCCAAAGGCCGAAATGCCGTAGATGATGCCGAAATTGACGGTTTTGGCCTTGCGGCGCATTTCGCTGTCTACCTGATCCAGCGGCACTTTAAACACCTTACTGGCCGTACTGGTGTGAATGTCGAGGCCCTGGCGGAAGGCTTCAATCATCGTTTTATCCCCCGAAAAGTCGGCCATGATGCGCAACTCCACCTGTGAGTAGTCGGCGGCCAGCAGCACGTGGCTGGCGTCGCGGGGCACAAAGGCCTTGCGAATTTCGCGGCCTTTCTCGGTGCGGATAGGAATGTTCTGCAGGTTGGGGTTGGTGCTGCTGAGGCGGCCAGTGGCCGTCACGGCCTGGTTGAAGCTGGTGTGCACGCGCCCGTCCAGCTCGCACACCAGCTGGGGTAGGGCCTCCACGTAGGTGCTGCGCAGCTTGCTGAGCTGGCGGTACTCCAGAATGAGGGCGGCAATAGGGTTTTCGGCAGCTAGTAGGCTAAGCACTTCCTCGCCGGTGGCGTACTGGCCGGTTTTGGTTTTCTTGATTTTGCCTTTGCCGATGTCCATTTTATCGAACAGCACCTCGCCCAGCTGCTTCGGCGAGCCAATATTGAACTCCTGACCGGCCTCTGAGAAAATCTGCTTTTCAATGTCCACAATGTAGCCCTGCAGCTCGGCCGAGTACTCGCCCATGGCCCCGGAGTCGATTTTCACACCCTCATACTCGATGTCGGCCAGCACCGGCACCAACGGGTTTTCCACCTCATTGAGAAGGTCCAGCAAGCCTACTTCCCTAAGCATCGGCTCGAACACGTGCTTGAGCTGCAGCGTCACATCGGCATCCTCGCAGGCGTAGTCTGACACCTCGGCCGGGGGTAGGTCGGCCATGGTTTTCTGGTTTTTGCCTTTCGGGCCGATAAGCTCAGTGATGCTGACGGGCGTGTAGTGCAGGTAGGTTTCGGCCAGCACGTCCATGCCGTGGCGCATATCAGGCTCCAGCAGATAGTGGGCCAGCATAGTGTCAAACAGCGGCCCGTTGATGGCAACCTGATAGTGCTTGAGAATGGTGAGGTCGTATTTGATATTCTGGCCGATCTTGAGGATGTGCGCGGCCTCAAAAAACGGCTGAAACTCATCAATCAGGGCCTGGGCGGCGGCATGGTCGTCGTGCGGAACGGGCACGTAGTAGGCTTCGCCAGGCAGCCAGCAGAAGCTCAGCCCCACCAGCCGGGCCGTCATGGTATCCAAGCCGGTGGTTTCCGTATCGAAGCTAACCTCGGTTTGCTGCAGCAGAAACGATAGCAGAGAAGCGCGCAGCTCCGGCGTGTCCATCAGGTGGTAGTGGTGCGGCACGTCGGCCAGCGTGCGGCGTGGCCCGGCCGGGGCGCCAAAGCGGCCGGTTTCACCTTCCTCGGCCCCAATGGCCACGACCGCATCCGACGATGAGCCGAACAGGCTGCCTTGCCCTTCAACTGTCTTGGGTCGGCGCGCCCCGCGCCCGGCGGGCGCTGCACTCACGCCGGCGGGGCTGCCGCCGCCTAGTACGCGGGCGGCCAGCTGCCGGAATTCCAGCTCGTCGAACAGCTGGCGTAATTGGTCTTCGTCTGGTTTGTCGAGCACCAGCTTGTCGGCCTCAAACTCAATAGGTACATCCAGGTGAATGGTGGCCAGCTCCTTGCTCATCAAACCCTGCTCGGCGAAGTTGCGCACGTTTTCCTGCTGCTTGCCCTTGAGCTGGTCCACGTTGGCAATCAGGTTTTCCACCGAGCCGTATTTCTGGATCAGCGTTTTGGCTGTTTTCTCGCCGATGCCCGGAATGCCCGGAATGTTGTCGGAAGCGTCGCCCTGCAGGCCCAGAATGTCAATCACCTGCTCCGGGCGCTCAATCTCGAAGCGTTGCAGCACATGGGCTATATCCAGGATTTCGGCCGCATTGCCCATGAAAGCGGGCCGGTAGATTTTGATGCAGTCCGTGACCAGCTGGCAGTAGTCCTTATCGGGCGTCATCATAAACACCTCCCCAAAACCCTGCGCCTCAGCACGGCGGGCCAATGTGCCAATCACGTCGTCGGCCTCGTAGCCTTCCACCATCAGAATAGGAATGTGGAAGGCCTTAATAATCTGTTTGATATAGGGAATGGCCAGGCCAATGTCCTCGGGCATGGCCTGGCGCTGGGCCTTGTACTCGGCGTACTGCTCGTGGCGGAATGTCTTCTTGGCCGCGTCGAACGCCACTCCGATGTGGGTGGGCTTTTCCTTCTGCAATACTTCCACCAGTGTGTTGGTGAAGCCCAGGATGGCTCCGGTGTTGAGGCCCTTGGAGTTCACGCGCGGGTTCTTGCTAAACGCAAAATGGGCGCGGTAAATTAGGGCAAAGGCATCGAGCAGGAAAAGCTTGTGGGGCTGGGTAGCGGGGGCGTTGGGAGTCATGGAGGCGAAGGTAGGGAAGGCAGCGGGGCCGGACCAGCACAACCCGCGGCCCGGCTTCCGGGTTACGCAACTTCCGGGCGGCGCGGTGGCCGGCGCGCTTTAATTTGCATGACCCACCCGGAGTTTTCGCCGAAAAAGGCGCTGAAAAAGGCGGCCGCCTTACAGCGCACCCTTCACTTCCAGCACGAAGCTGGTGCTGCCCGCCTGCCCGGTGGAGGCCAAACCCTGCACCACCACCAGGTAGCGGCCCGGCTGGTCGCCGGTATAGAAATCCACAGTGCTGGCGGTGGGCCCGGTGGTGCTAATGGCCGGGTTCCAGTACAGCAGGTTGCGCAGGTCGGGGAGGCGGCTTTGCCGGGCGTCGGCGGTTTCGTAGCGGGGGGCGTAGAACTCGCGCTGTGCCTGCAAGCCTTCGTACTGCTGCACCAGCACCCGCGGGTCGAGTTTGAAGCCTTCCAGATCCCCCTTGTAAGTTGAGAAGCTCACCACCCCGTCGTAGATGGCGGAGCCGTGGAAGTAGCGCGCATCCATAACATCCAGCTTGCGAATGCTGAGCGGGTTCATGGCCATGATTTTGTTGATGTTGAACACGGGTACCCCGTCCAGCAGCACCATCGGGTTTTCATCCAAAATGGTCTGGTTTACCTTGTCCATGACCAGGAAATGAAAACCGTCTTTCCGGATTCTGACGATGACGCCCGGTACGTACTCCCGCATCACCTCTTCCATCACCTTGAAGCGCGTGTACTTATCCAGCAGGTAGGTTTCGTCGGGCGAACCGTAGAAGGCGGCGCTGTCGGGCTGGAGTGGGGTGTATCGGTTGCGGTACTTTCCGAAATACCGGGTTTGCAGCTGCGCCTGCAGGTGGCGCGCGGCGTAGCTGGGCTGCAGCTGCAGGTCGGGCGCGGCTGCCATCGGGAAAGCGGGGGTATACTGGCTGGCAAAAGCCGGCAGAATTTCCAGGCGGCAGGTGCTGTCCTGGGCCGGGTTGGTTTGCATGATCAGGTCACGCGGCCCGTACAGATCGTTCATCTCAAACCGTACCCGGCCGTTCGCGTCGCTGACGGCATTGTTGAGTCGGACGATAAGGCTCGGCGACGACAGATACGTGGTGATGCCTGCCACGGGCTGGCCACTGACCGGGTGCAGCACCCGGCCCTCCACAACCGGGCCGTGCAGCTCCGGCAGGTACGTGAAAACCGGTGGGGTAGCGGCCAGCGCCTGCTCCCAGCGGAACCGGCTCCAACCCTGCGTGAGCATCAGGTTGTCGGTAGCTTCCGGCAGGTCCGGGGCCGTAGATTGCAGGTAGTAGTCTGGGTTTTCCACCCGGCCTCGCAGGTCGGCGGTGAGCTGCAGGTAGCTGTGGATGTCCGGCCCCGGCTTGGCACTCAAAGAATCCAGCCGATACACCGCCATCGATAAGGTAGCCCGGGCATCGGTGGCGCCGGGAGTGGCTACGGCAATGCGCACATTGCCGCGGGTAGGGTAGGCCTGCTGATTGGCAGCCGCCGTAATGGCCAGGGGCGGCGGCGGCTGGAAGAACAGCCGTTCGCACAGCGGCTGCTGGTTGGCCCCAAACACGGTAAAGTGCGACACGCCGGGCAGCAGCTGGCGCGCATCAACGGTGAAAGTCGCCTGCCCATTAAGCAGCTGGCTCTGCGCCGCCACTATCACTTGCTGGCGGGCATGTGCCAGCAGAAAAATGGTTTCCGGCTGCTTCTGCGTCGATTGCACGGCAACGGTAAGCTGCTGGGAGGCTGCGCGCTCCAGGCGCATCACCACGCCCTGCGGAAAGGCCCGCGGTAAATCCTGGCTGATGGTTGGCCCGTTGCGCACCGTCACGATGGCCTTGTAGGTGGCGCCGGCTTCAGGCGTCAGCATAAAGCTGCCCATGCCGTGGCGCAGCGTTTGGAAGGTAGCCACGGGCTTGTTCTGCTGGTTGAGCACGCGGCCCTCAACGGCCACGCCCTGGCCCGCGGCATTCACGGCCCTGAAAGCCACCTTGCTGCGGAGGCCCGCTACCAAATTGCCGCCCTCCGGATAAAACTGCACGTCGTAGGCTACGGAGTCTTTTGCCGTTTGGGCGCCCGCCGTCGTGAACGTATTAACTACCGTCACGGCCTGCTGGTAAAATGATTCCGCCCCAAAATTCTTCATCCAGCTGGTGTAGGCCCGCACCTGGTAGGTGCCCGACGGCATACTGGCAGGCAGCAGAAACGAGCCGTGCCCGGTCGCCTGGGCCAGCGCAATCTTGGTTTGCAGCACGGGCGTATTGCGGGCGTCCAACACTTCCACGTAGGCCACGCTGCTCATGGCCAGCGGGCGGTTGTGGGTGCCGTCCACGGTATAGGCCTTAAACCACATAGTTTCACCACTCAGGTATAGCGGCCGGTCGAGGTGCAGAAACAGCTTTTCCGGTACGGTCTTCTGCTGGTAGCTGGAAAACCGGCGGGCAAGTGAGCTGAAGTCAGTTGTCTGACCGTAGGCGCTGGCTTCTGCAAACAACCCCACTAGTAGCAGGAACAGCAGCCGACAACTGCGGCGCAATCGAGAAAAAGGAATAGCCATTAGCATAAGAACCTAGTACAGCACTGCTTATTGCCAGAAGCTGGGCCGGACGGAAGTGCCCCGCAGCCGGCAGTCCACACAGTCTTTGGTGGCGGAAGTGTAGCCCCGCAACGCGCCGCCTATTGTATACACAGCCCGCACGGGCACCACCTTGTTGCCCCCGAAGACATTGTGGATAGCAGGCAGCTCCACGGTATCAGGCGGAATGCAGTCCTCGTAGCCGGTCAGGGGGCGCCAGGCCCGCGGCAGCTGGTCGCGGCCGATGAAGATTCTTTTTTCACTGATGCCGTGCGCGCCTACGTACCCCAGGGCCAGCTCCTGGCCGTCGTTGAGGCACTTCACGTTGCCGGTTAGCTGCGACGGCAACGGGTCGAACAAGGTCCCGATGTTCTCGGTGTTCTTCTGGAGCTGCTCCCAGTACTGGTATTCCTGCGGCGTCTGGGCGTACTGCTTCACCAGAATGCTGTATTTGCGCAGCAGGCGCTGGCTGGTAGTACTAATGGCAATAAGCGGGTAGTCGGCCACCACATCCTGGGTGAGGGCCGTGGTTTTGCTGAGCTGGATAGGCGTCGACAGCTGGCTGGCCCAGCAGAGCTCTGGGTAAGGCGTCACTATCGGGCGCACCGAGCGGTTGATGTAGGCCTCGGTGGGCACCAGCAGCGGCTTGATTTCCCAGGTTTCCTGAAACTCCCAGCGGTAGTACTGCGTGGCGCGGGTGTCGTCGTGGGCACTTACGTACACGGTCAGGCCGTTCGCGCTGGGGCGCCACGTCACGCTGTCGATGGGCGGGGTGGCTTTGGCCTGCACGAATTCCGAGGCGTACATGAGCCCGGCCGCAGTAGTGATATGCAGCCGGTACTGGCTGCCGGCTACCAGCGGCAGCGGCGCGGCCGTATACACGCCGCCCGCCCCTTCGGCCAAAGCGTACCGCTGGCCGTTTTCGGCTTCAATATACAGCGCCGCCCGCAGTTCGGCCGGCGACTGGCCTCCGGCTTTCACGTCGTAGGTGCGCGACAGGCGGATGGTGGTCGGGCCGCTGAGGTTGATGAAGCCGTCGACCACCAGAAAGCTGCGGGTAGAGCCAATATCTTCCGGTATATAGGGCTCGATGCAGCTGCCGAGCAGCAGGCTCCACAACAACGATAACCGGGCAAGCAGCGGTAGAATAGCGCGCATCTAGAATCGGATGTTATAGGTGACGGTCGGAATCGGGCGGCCGAAAATCGACAGCTTGTAGCCATTGATTTTGCCGTCCTCGGCCTTGAAATAGATGGAATACGGATTCTGGCGGCCGGTTAGGTTGTACACCCCAACCGTCCAGGAGCTGTGGGCCAGCTTTTTCACCTTGTGGCTGCCCTCAATGTTCAGGGCCAGGTCGGCCCGGTAGTAGTCGGGCACGCGGTAAGCGTTGCGGTCAGAGTAGTACACGCGCAGGGAGTTGGCAATGTAGTACTTGGCCAGGGGCAGCGTAATGGGCCGGCCGGTGCTGTAGGTGAAATTAAGCGAGGTGCTGAAGCGGCGGCTGAACCGGTAGTTGCCGATCATCGTCACGTCGTGCGGCTTGTCGAAGTTGCTGGGGTAATAGCGGCCGCCGTTGATCATCTCGGCCGTGGTGCCCGCATTCACCTGCACCAGCGAGCGGGAGTAGGTGTAGCTCACCCAGCCATTGAGCTTGCCGGTGAGCTTTTTCACCATCAGCTCCACCCCGTAGGCCTTGCCCAGCGCATTCACAATGTCGGTTTCGATGTGGTCGTTGAGCAGCAGCGTGGCCCCGCTCTTATAGTCCACAAAGTCGCGCAACGACTTGTAGTAGGTTTCCACCGACGTTTCGATGGTGTTGGCTTTGAAGTTGCGGTAGTAGCCCACCGACACCTGGTCGCCGACCTGGGGCCGCACGTGCGAATCGCTCAGCTTCCAGATGTCAGCCGGCGATACCGAGGCCGTATTCGACAGCTGATGGATGTACTGGCGCGTGCGGTTGAAGCTGGCTTTCACAGATGAATTCTCGGAAAGCGAGTAGCGGGCCGACACCCGGTATTCGGGGCCGTGGTACGTGGCCAGTACTTTGCCGGAGCCGTAGCGGGTGGTGTCGGCGATGGTACTGGTTGACTTCGGCAGGCCGGGGTCGTAGCCGTACACGTCGCGCGGCCCCAGCGCCTGGAAGAGCGAGTAGCGCAGCCCCAGCGAGAGCGACAAGCGTTGCGTCAGATCAATACGATCGGAAACGTACAGGGCGCTTTCGAGCGCCTTTTCCCTTGGCAGAACCTTTCGGGCAATCAGTGAGCTTTCGCCGCGTGGCAGCAGGCTGCCGGGCGAAATGGTGTAAAACAGCGAGTTGACCCCGAAATCGATGGTGTGCTTGGCATTCGGGAAGTAGCTGAAGTCGGCCTGTAGGCTGTTCTGGTTGATGTCGTACTGCAGCCGCGACGCATTAACCGGGTTTTTCTCGCTGCTTATATCGTACGCGTAGCCGCTGTAAGCGCCCGTAAACACGCCGTAGAGCTGGTTGCTGAAGTTGTGCTGCCATTTCAGGCTGGCCGTGCGGTTCTGGTACTGATAGGTGGTGTCGCTGGCCAGCCGGAACCGGTCGGAGCTCAGATACCCGGTGGCGTAGAGCGTGTTTTTCTCGTTGATCTGATGGTTGACGTGCGCCGAAACATCCAAGAAGGCCGCCGCACTCTGCCGGAAGCTGCTGTTATCAAGCCGGCGTAGCAGCCAGTCGGAGTAGCTGGCCCGGCCACTGACGATAAAGGCACTCTTGTCCTTCACAATGGGGCCTTCCAGCGTCAGGCGGCTGGTGAGCGGCCCAATGCCGCCGGAGCCGGCCAGCTTTTTCTTGTTGCCCTCACGCGTCTTGATTTCCAGCACCGACGACAAGCGGCCGCCGTACTTGGCCGGAATACCGCTCTTGTAGAGCTCCACTGTCTGCAGAATATCGGGGTTGAAGGCCGAGAAGAAGCCGAACAAGTGCGACGGGTTGTAGATGGTGGTGCCGTTGAACAGAATCAGGTTCTGGTCGGTGCTGCCGCCGCGCACGTTCAGGCCGGTGCTGCCTTCCCCCACCGATTTCACGCCGGGCAGCGTAAGCACCACCCGCAGAATATCTGTTTCGCCGAACGCCGTGGGCACCTGCCGCATCGTCTTGATGTCGAGCTTTTCCAGGCCCATCTGCATCCCCGACACATTTTTGTCTTTCTCGGCCTCAATCACCACTTCTTTCAGCGGGGTGATGTCCTCCTCCACCTCAATTGCCAGCTTACCGCTGGAACGCAGCAGCACCTGCCGCCGGGTGTTTTTGATGCCAATGCCCCGGATATTGAGCTCGTGGCGGCCCGTGGGCAAGGTGAGCGAATAGTAGCCGAACTGGTCGGTGCTGGTGCCCACGCCGGTTGCGCCAACGTAGATGGTCGCCCCGATGGTGGGTTCCCCTGATTTCAGGTCCCGGATATGCCCCGCCAGCGTCGCCCGCCCGCTGCCAGTGCCTCCAGTGCCAATTTCGTAGAGCCGTACTTCGGCCTCGCGCACGTAGCGTGCCCGGCCCACTACTGTGGTAGCCGGCAGCGGCTCATCAGAAGAAAAGTCAGTGGGCGCGCCGTTGGTACCGGGGCGGAAAAAGCCGACCGGCAGCTCTGTGCTGATGCGCGGGCCGGCGGTGATAAATATGCGGTGCTCCCCGTCGGCCACCCACGAAAAGGCGGTGCCTTGCAGGGCCCGCGCCACCACGGCTTCCACGGGCTCGTCGCGGGCCTCCAGCGTTACAAAAACACTATCGACGGCGGCTTCTTCGAAGAAAAAGCGCGTAGGCACCTGGGTTTCCAGCTGCCGCACGAAGTCGATGAACAGCGTATGATCGAAGCGGCCATTCACCCGGTCCGGTGGCCGTTGCTGGGCACTCACCCCGCGCCCCGCTCCGGATAGGCATAGCAGTATTAGCAGTAACCGTCGATAGAAATGCATCATAACAAAAAAAACAGGGTAGATAAATGACAGCGTTGCTTATTGAGACAACTGCTCGAAATAATTTACGGTACTTATAACACTGGATTCTCTTCGCTTCATATCGAATTTAAGCTTATTGCTTTTGATGTATTTTTTTAAATTATCCCCTTGGCTTCCTATCGCCAGAATAAAATTTTTCTTGCTGTTGATATCGTAGAAAATGCCGGATTTTTCCAGGTATAAGCGGGTTTCAGGCATAAATTCCAAGGTTACTTTCTGTTGATCTATTCTCTCCAGAGTGCCCTTCTTTCGTTGGGCAAAAATTCTGAAGCTTTTGTCTGACAGCAATTCATAAAATCCTGTTCTGACTACTGTCTGATTGCTGCTATCGGCTTCGATGCGTTGAAAATAATGCCCATCAATAGTAAAATTCTGTATGTTCTTGTTGATGAGTTTTAGCGTAAATGGATTAGTGGCATGTTGCACAACTACTTGGTTGCGTGCAATGTCGTAAGCTATTTTTACATCGTTGAATAAATGATTGTCGTACGTGATGCTGCCGTTTAGCTTCTGGTCTGATAAGAAAAACTGGTGCCCTTTGATGACAGCATAAAGCTTGGTGTAATCAATATATTCAGCGCCGTTATATAATTTAGTTAAGCTTATTTGATCCTTATAATAGTCTTGTCTGATCCAGGCTGCCGGACTATAAGTCAGGGCAGTGCTATCAGGCCGCTGCTGACAGAAGGATGGGCAAGCAGCCGCAAGCAAAGCAACGAGTAGTATGGTTCGAAGCATAAGAAACTGCAAAAGAATAATCTGCGATATAATACCCGTGCCTATTAGAAATATAGCGTAGGCAATGGCATGTGGTGCTTTGTAAATATAGGTAGTTGAGATTGACAGATAAGCATAAAGTAAGGAAAAGGAGCAGCGTGTAAGTGGGTACTTCTTATTGAATTAACTATATATGGCCCGTGCGCTGCAGTCTGGCCAACGGCAGCGCAGATCTCCGGGGGCAGGCGATATGGCTCAAACCAGCCGCCTGGTATGCCGTAAGCAGCCCCTATGCGCTACATCTCCCTCGACCTTGAAACCACCGGCGGCAACCCCGAGCGGCACCAGATTCTGGAGTTGGCCGCCGTGGTGGAAGACACCCGGCACCTGCTGCCGCTAAACGAGCTGCCGGCGTTCCGGCGGGTAGTGCGGCACCCGGAACTGGTGGGTACGGCTGGGGCACTGGCCCTCAATGCCGGATTGCTACAGGAACTGGCCCGCAAAGAGCCTAACCCCGAGCTGTGCACCCCCGACGAGCTGCTACCCCAACTGCGGGAATTTCTGCTGGCCCAGGGCTTTAAAGTTGATAAAAAAGACTGCGTGGCCGTGACGATGGCCGGCAAAAACATTGCGTCGTTTGATCTGGGCTTTCTGCGCCAGTTGCCCGGCTACGGCCGCCTGGTGCGGGCCGAGCCGGCCATGCTCGACCCGGCCGCGTTCTATCTCAACTGGCGCAAAGACACCCGCCTGCCCACCATGCAAATCTGCAAGGCCCGCGCAGGTTTTGAGGATACCACGGTGGCGCACCAGGCTCTGGCCGACGCGCTGGATGTGGTGCAGCTGCTGCGGCCGTTCTATGAGTTGCCTGTGTACCAGCAAGTACGGGAGGCAGAGTAATAAAAAAGGCCCGAATACATCCGGGCCTTTTTATTGCAATTTCAAGACACTGTGTGGTGCGGCTACCAGTCGCCGGAGGCGCCGCCGCCGCCGCTGCTGCCGCCACCGAAACCGCCGAAGCCGCCACCCCCGCCGAAGCCACCGCCGCCCCCGAAGGTGCCGCGGCCGCCGCTAAAGTCGCCGAAAATGATGGGCGGAATCATGCCGCCGCCGAAGCCCCGGTTGCGGCCGCTGCCACCGCCGCCACCCCGGTTTCGCAGCAGCATAAACAGTACCAGGGCCCCGATAATCAGCCAGAACATCCAGCCCGAGCCGCTGGTATCTCTTGAGCGCGGCTGGGTACGAGTCGTTTGGTCGGCTTTGTATTCACCTTTGGCTAGGGCAATCAGCTGATCAGTTGCCCTGTCGATACCGGCATAATACTGCTTTTCGCGAAACGCCGGCACGATGGTATTGGTGATAATCCGCTTGGCCAGCGCATCCGGAATGGCACCTTCTAAGCCATAGCCGGGCTGAATGCGGGCCTTGCGCTCCTGCTCGGCAATGAGAATCAGGACACCATTATTGTTGTTCTTTTGGCCGATGCCCCAGCTTTCATATAGCTGCTGCGCAAAGTTGGCAATATCGTCGTCGCCTAGCGTGGGCACCGTCACGACGGCAATCTGCGACGAGGTGGAGTCATTGTAGGCAACGAGCTTTTGCTCAAGTGCCTGCACCTCGTCGGGCCGCATCATGCCCGCCAAGTCATTGACGAGGCGTGGCGGGTTGGGGCGCGGTGGCAGCTGCGCGAAGCTAGTTGAGCAGAAGGCTAGCAATAGCGCTACCAGAAGCGGCCGCAGCCAGAGCGGCGACCGTAATAGAGCAGGGTATGTCATTTGCGGGGAGGCTGGGGCGTGCCACCACCAAAGGAAATGGAATCGTCGAGTTCGTTTTGGTCGGTAGCGGCGTTATAAGGGAAATAGCGCTGCAGCTGCTCGCCAACCATGCGGATGCCGTTTTCGAGGCCGCCAGCATACTTTTCCTGCCGGAACAGCTGCAGCACGTTTTCCTTGGTAGTTTCCCAGAAGTCGTCGGGCACGGCTGCGTTGATGCCGGCGTCGCCGATGACAGCAAACTGCCGGCTCTGCCAGGCCAGATAAAACAGTACACCGTTGCGCTGGGCCGTTTTGTGCATGTTCAGGTCGGCAAATACCTGCGCCGCCCGGTCCAGCGGATCGGGCGTAGGGCAGTGGTCTTCCAGGTGCACCCGGATTTCGCCTGAGGTCAGGATTTCAGCCTGCCGGATAGCCTCTACCAAGGCCTTTTCCTGCTCTGCGGTGAGAGGGTTGTTCATGGGTAGTTGGCAGTAAGCAGTTGTCGGTTGTCAGCCAGAAGAACCTGCAGGCAGGCCCGACAACCAACAACCGACAACTGAAAACCAGTGAATTAGAACTGAACGGTCGGTGCCTTCTGCGAAGCGGCGTCAGCTTCGAAATAGGGCTTCTCCGAGAATTTGAACATACCGGCAAAAATGTTGTTGGGGAAGCTTTTAATGAACCCGTTGTAGTCGTTGGTCAGCGTATTAAGCTTGTTGCGCTCCACGTTAATACGGTTTTCCGTGCCCTCGATCTGGGCCTGCAGCTCCTGGAAGTTGGCGTTGGCTTTCAGCTCCGGATAGTTTTCCGACACGGCCAGCAAACGGCCCAAACCGGCGCTAACCTGTGACTGCGCCTCCTGAAACTGCTTCAGGTTTTCGGGCGTGAGGTTGTCGGCGTTGAGTTGCACGCTGGTTGCTTTGGCGCGGGCTTCAATTACGTCGGTGAGGGTGGTTTTCTCGAAGTTGGCGGCACCCTTCACGGTGTTTACCAGGTTCGGAATCAGGTCGGAGCGGCGCTGGTAGGCGCTTTGCACGTTACCAATCTGGGCCTTCACGGCCTGGTCGCGCTCCACCATGCCATTGTAGCCGCACGATGATTGGGACAGCAGCAGGATGATACCAGCAAAATAGAGAAGAAAGCGTTTCATTGGAAGTTGGTAAGAAATGGAAGGGAGAGAAAACAAACGAAAGGAACCTGATGTCCTGTAGGTAGCGGGTTCCAGCAACCCTGCCGGGCCGGCGAAAGCAACGCGCCTTCTGCCGGCAAAGTACGAATTCGCGCCACAGCGGTTGTGTTGCGCGCTGCTCCCGCATCGATTCGCTATTTTGCGGACTTACGCCACGCCAGTAATTCATGAAAGCCATTATTCCCGTCGCGGGCATTGGGTCGCGCCTGCGCCCGCACACGCATACGCAGCCCAAATCCCTGGTTCCGGTTGCCGGCAACACCATTCTGGGTCACATCATCGACCGGCTAAGCGTGGCTGGTATCGAGGAATTTGTCTTCATTATCGGCTACCTCGGCGAAAAGATTGAAAGCTATGTGCGACGGCAGTATCCGCAGCTGCGGGCTTCGTTTGTGGTGCAGGAGCCGCGCGAAGGCATTGCCCATGCGCTGTGGCTGGCCCGTGAGCAGTTCCGCTACGAGCAGGATGGCATTCTGATTCTGCTCGGCGACACCATCGTGGATATCGACCTGCCAGCCATGATGCAGATGGATGGCAATGTGCTGGCCGTGAAAGAAGTAAAGACGCCTTCGTTGTTTGGGCTGGTGGAAACCGGGGCCGGTGGCCGCGTGACGAAAGTGGTGGAGAAGCCGCGCATTCCGAAGTCGAACTATGCGCTGGTGGGGCTCTACAAGATTGCCAACCCCGATTGGCTGGCCTCGGCCTTAGAGCGCATCATCGACCAAGATCAGCGTACCCACGGCGAGTTTCAGCTAACCGATGCGCTCATGCTTATGATCCAGGATGGCGCGGCCATGACCACTGTGCCCGTGGACAACTGGTTTGACTGCGGCCGTAAAGAAAGCCTGCTCGAAGCCAACGCTCGCCTGCTCAACCGCCCCGAGTTTCTCAAGCGCCGGGAGTTTCCGGAGTTTCCTGATACCATCATCATTCCGCCCGTCAGCATCGGCAAGGACTGCCAGATTTCCGGCTCCATCATCGGCCCCAACGTGGCCATCGGCGACCGGACCATCGTGAAGAACACCATCCTGAGCGAGTCCATCATCGGCTCTTATTCAGAGCTGCGCTCGGCCGTGATGCACGACTGTATCGTGGGCTCCGATGCCCTGTTCAAAGGCACCCGCCACAGCCTCAACATCGGCGACAACACGGAAATAGACTATAGTTAAACGTCTGTCATCCTGAGCGGAGCGAAGGATCCTGTCATGTTTGAATTATCGTTGAACGGTTTGTTCTGGCGTGACAGGATCCTTCACTCTGCTCAGGATGACAGACGAATGTATCCGCCGAGGGCAGATTGTCGTTACTTTAGCCCGATGCCACACCCGACCTATCTTTCCCGCCTGCTGCCCGCCTTGGGCCTGACACTTCTGCTGCTGCCCGGCTGCTACTCCCGCTCCGATATGAAGGGAGAGGAAACGGCTGCCACCACCGAAAAACCCAAGGTCGAAATGCCCGACGCCGTGCGGCCGACGGAAATGCCTGGAGTTGAGGCTCCAGAGGAAGCGTCAGACGTGGTGAGTGATGCCGTTACCCAGCCGCTGCAGGCCGTGAACGTGTTTCTGGAGGTATCGGGCTCGATGGAGGGCTTTATGCCCCGCGCCGGCGCCAGTGGTGAGAATACCAAGTTTCAACAGCACGTGGCGCAGCTGCTGTCCGAAATCAACCGGACGTCGGCCGCCCGGAAAAAGGCGTTTTTCCGCATCAAGGAGAAGCCCTACGCCGATACGTACCAGGGCATTTCGGGGACAGTGCGCAGCGGTATTCAGCAGCCGGCCAAAAGCACCGAGCTGCCCGCCGTGCTCGATACGCTGATGACGCGCTACTACCAGCCTGGCACCGTGAGCGTGCTGATTTCCGACTTCATCTACTCGCCGAAAAACGCCGGAGCCATTCCCTACATCAAAACCGACATCACCGACGCCTTGCAGCGCAACGGCGCGCAGCAGGATCTGGCCGTGTCGGTGTATGGCTACACGTCGGACTTCCGCGGTACTTACTATCCGGCCCTGAAGGCGGCCGGCAAGAAAACCAACTGCTGCGATACTGAAATTCCGTACTACATCTGGGTGCTGGGCCCCGCCGATGCCGTGCGCCGCTTCGATGCCACGCTGCTGGAACAGCAGCCTGCTAAGCAGGCGCACTTCGGCGTCACGTATCCGCGGCCGGCATACTCGCTGCTGAGCAAGTTTCAAAACAAGGGCAGCTGGTACTACGGCGACGCCGGCGCCAGCAAGCGCACTGCCGACGCCTACCGCGTAGTGGCCGTATCGGAAGCATCGGCTCAGCAGCCGGTGGAATTTGTGGTAGGTCTGGATTTGAAAGGTTTGCCCGGCCAGTACCGCGACGTGGCGTATCTGAAGCAGAACCTGAGCCTGAAAGGCGTGGACACCGACGCTAGGCTGCTCGACGTGCAGGCTGCTTCCGAGCAGACCCGTGCCAGCAGCGGTCTGGAAAATAAATTCACGCACTTCGCCAAAATCCGCCTCACCAAAGCGCCCAAAGCGGCCCGCCCGCTGGTGCTGCGTCTGCAGGACCAGCGCCCCGCCTGGGTAGCCCAGTGGACCACCCGCAACGACGCCACACCCGCGCCCAAAACCTTCGCCCTCAGTAGTCTGCTCGATGGCCTGGAGCCGCAAACGGCAGGGGAGAAGCGCCCGGTGTTCGAACTGCCCCTGACCGTGCAGCCCGGCGAGTAACACCAAGCTCCAGCTTGGTGACCCGTTAAACGACCCGCGCGTGGCCTGCTTTGGCACGATAGTCGTTCAACGGCCACAACGATTCACCAAGCAGAAGCTTGGTGCTACAATTTCGCTTCCGAATAATCGTTTCACCACTCGCGAAGCAGGACTTCGCGCTACTCCTTTCCATGAAAGCACTCTTCCGCTCCATCTACGAACTCATCGGCGCCCCGCAACCACCCGCCGACACCCCCGTTTACCGCGACGTCATTTTCCCCAACATTGGTCTGCTCAACCTGGGCATTTCGCTGGGGCTGGTGGTGCTGTTCTACTACGTCATCAACCGCGCCCTGGGCGTGGCCACCTTCAACAAAGGCCGCCATTGGGCTATTTTCCTGGGTTTGAATGCGCTGATTGCCTTCCTCGTGACCATCTGGCAGACCAACGCTCAGCAGGTCACCGACCACAGCTACATCTACTGGCTGGCCACCTGGAACGCCATTCTGAGCATGTTCTGGTTTTTCCTGTTCTCTGTGATTCTGCGCAAAGGCTCCACCAACGCCAGCACCACGCCTTTCTAGAACGAGTATGCCTCCAGCCTTTCCTCTACTATGTCTGCAGCAGGAAGCTAAACCCTATTGCTATCTGGTAGAGGAACCGCAGGATTTGGGTTACTGCAGCTTAACAGGCTACTATGACTCTCAACAAAAACCGGAACTATACTTTGATGCCTCCGGGAGAAAATACAGAACCAGGCTGAAGCTGAAGAGAAGTTTCAGTAGATGGCAAAAGTTGCTTTCCTACTTCTATTGGGGTAGGATTCCTGTAGAAAACGAGTGGTATCTAATCGGGAACTATTGCTTCGAAGAGTTGAAAGACCAGGTTAAGCGCTGTATTAAAGCAGATGACGATGTGATGACCCAATTTATTGAGCCTGAACATCTGACCTTACTTGTGCACCAGGCGCGTCATTTTGGAGACCTATACATGGTTCTAAACGGAGCTATTTACAACTTCGAGGATGACGAATCAATAGAAGGTTAATGCACTGCAGACTTTAAAAACGAACATACATGGCTAAACTCTTTTTATTCGGCATTGGCGGCACGGGTTCCCGCGTGATTCGCTCGCTCACGATGCTGCTGGCCGCGGGCGTGGACCTGCCCAACTGCGACCGGGTGGTGCCCATCATCATCGACCCCGACGCGCACAACGGCGACATGAACCGCACGGTGCAGCTGCTACAGAGCTACCAGCAGATCTACAAGCGCCTCGGTCCCCGCGAAGAAGGCTTCTTCAAGACTGATATCAGCACGCTGAGCGGTATTTCGCAGGACGTGAACGGTTCGGTGAAGGACACTTTCATCTTCGATTTCGGCGGCATCAACCAGAGCTTCCGGCAGTACCTGAGCTACGACGGTCTGAGCGTGGACTCGAAAGGACTGGTGGACTTGCTGTTCACCCAGGACAACCTGGAAAGCCCGCTCACCATTGGCTTCCGCGGCTCGCCCAACGTGGGCAGTATCGTGCTGAACAAGCTGGTGGAAAGCCCGGAAATGCGGTTTTTCGCCGATAACTTCCAGGATGGCGACCGGGTATTCTTTGTGTCGAGCATCTTCGGCGGTACGGGCGCGGCGGGCTTCCCGCTGATGCTCAAGAACCTCAAGGACTCGAACACCCGCCTAAGCAATGCCCGCTACCTCCGCGACGCGCCCACCGGCGCCGTGACCGTGATGCCCTACTTCGCCCTCCAGAGCGAGGATAATGCTGTCATCGACTCCAATAACTTCCTCACGAAAACCAAGGCGGCGCTCAGCTACTACGAGCACAACCTGCAGGGCCTCGACGCGCTGTACTACCTCGCTGACACGCCCGATACGCCCTACGAAAACCAGCCTGGTGGCACCCAGCAGAAGAACAAGGCCCACGTAATTGAGCTGCTGGCGGCCCTGAGCATCGTGGATTTCATGCGCTACTCGCCCGCCGAGCTGCGCACCGGCGGTCCGCACTTCCACGAGTACGGTCTGGGCACCGACGCGCCGGAAATCCAGTTCAGCCACCTGCCCGATGAGTCGCGCGAAATCATAGCCAAGCAGCTCACGCAGTTCCTGTACTTCACGCGCTACCACAAGCAGCACCTGCCCACCGACAAAGCGCCCTACGCCGACAACCTGAAGCTCGACTACGCCATGCGCAACGAGCCCATCTTCCGGGAGCTGAATACCTTCCTGCATGGCCAGGACTTGGGTGCCGACCAGTGGCTGCAGGAGCTGGCCCAGAACCGCCGCGCCTTCCGCCCCTTCGACCTACAGACTGACGATTTCAACGCCATGATTCTGGGCAAGCCGGTGGAAAAGAAGTGGAACGACTTCTTCAACAAGGGCCTCAGCCACAACTACCTGCTCGACAACCTTAACAAAACCGAGAAGTCCATCCAGGAACCCGACAACTTCCGCAAGCTGCTGGAGCTGTTCTATGAGGTGACGGATAAGGCGTTTGAGGAGAAGGTGAAGGTGGTGTAAAACGAAAACTCCCCTCCTTGGAAAGGAGGGGACGCCGTGCCGAAGGCGCGGCTGGGGTGGTTTGTGCGCGTGCTGATGTTGTTTACCAGAACGATTCAGCCGGCACCGTTCAACCATTGTCAACCACCCCTAGCCCCTCCTTTCTAAGGAGGGGAACTAGCTTTCTAGTAGTAGTTTCTAGCAGTAAAAAATCACCCCGAGCAACCTTCGTCTGGCTCCCCTCCCCACCGGGGAGGGGGCCGGGGGGTGGGGTCCCGATATGGCCAAAGTCCTTCGCTTACACAACAACGGCTCCCAGCAGGTGCAGGGCTGGCAGAAAACCGCCCCCGTCACCAGCACCGAAATCAACACCGTGACGGACCCCGCAGGGGGCAAGTCGCGCAACCTGGCCGTGAGCATCCCGACGCCGTTTGCGCGGATGCACCTGTTTGAAACGGCTTTTGATTTTCTGGCCCGGGAGGGGCAGCGCAACCCCGGCTCTGTGTACCACGAGCTGACCACGCACTTCTGGGATTTGCTGGAGCTGCTCTACAACTACCACCTCTATACCCAGGCCGGCCGCAAAATCACGCTGCGCCGCTGGAATGCCGAGGCCGAAATCCGCCGGATGCGGCAGGACGAGGGCACGCGCCTGCTGGGCGAAACCCTGCAGCTGTACATGCAGGACGAGCGGTTCCGCGACTTCTCCGACATGTACCTGGTGTACTATGAGTCGCCGGAGCTGGCGGGCGGCACGCGCCTGCTGGGCGGCACCTCGCCGCTGACCATCCTGTTCACCGGCCCCGCCGTGAAGCCCCTGGACCTGGAGCGGCCCCAGGCCCGCGGCCACTACTTCGACCAGCAGACCGTGCTGCTCGAAGATCGGGACCCGCAGTTCCGGGAGTTCGTGTACGAGCTCTTTCTGGCCTATCCGCAGCTGCAGCGCCGCGAGTTTGCCGGCAGCGTGTACGCCGGCCTCGACCGCTCGAAAATCAACCAGCTCCAGATGCAGGGCGACCGGAGCGCCCAGCAGTTTGCGGCCCGCTACCCGGCCCTGGCCGACGTGCAGGGCAACCTGGTGAGCGTGAAAGGCGTGCCCCTGCCCGGCCGCGCCGATCAGTCGGCCGTGACCAGCTCCGACCTGTTCATCCAGCCCACCCGCGAATCGACGACGGGCCGGCCGCGCCCCCTGGTGCTGCGCCCGAACCTGACGATGCCCGGCGCCAACTACCTCAACGGCCAGCCCTGGGACGACCGCACGCCGGTGCCCTACTACGATGAAGTGGCGCTGGAAAGCCGCGTGCTGCCTGGCAAAGGCTTCAAGTATCCCTACCTCACGGTGGGCGACCTGCTGGAAGACTCCTTGGTGGAGCTGCCCTACGAGCTGAACACCCAGCGCTTCCACACTGGCAAAGTCACGTTCCAGTACGGCGCCGATGGCCAGGGCCGGGCGCGGTTTCCGTACCTGCTGCCGCTGAAACAGGCGTTTTTCGAGTATTTCACCGAAAACGAGCTGGCCGAGCTGCTCACCTTCACCATCGACCTGAGCCACGTGCGCGTACAGCTGCGGGTGCCGGTGCAGGCGGGCCGCTTTATCACGTTTGAGCGCAGCTACTACCACAATCCGCAGAACCCCAAGGACGCTCAGGGCCGCGAGATTCTGGAGAAGGGCCGCATTGTGAAAGCCGCCGTGGGCGTGGGCGTGTTCCCGTTCTATAAGGTGCGCTACCAGCCCGAGTACAATGACCTCTACAAAGTGATGCTGGTGGATGCCGACAACGCGCCCACCATGCTCAACCGCCGCTACGACCTCACGTTCTTCGTGAATGGGGAGCGAATTACGGAGCAGGGGGCCGCCCGCCGCGCCACCCGTTATGAGCGCACCCAGAAGAGTATGGCTACTGCCGGCAGCACCTACTATGAAGTCACTGGCACCCACTTCGACCTTGCGGAGTTGACCTGCCCGCCTGCCACCATCGGCGCGGAGCCGGCCCGGGGCCTGCTGGTGCCGCGCTGGCGCGAGCTGGACCGCGGCACCCGCCGCTTCACGTTTGCCGTGGACTTTGGCACCACCAACACCCACATTGCCTACGCCGATTCGCCCACCGCGCACCCGCGCCCGCTCACCATCGGCGAGGCCGATGTGCAGGTGGAGTGGCTGCACGCGCCAGTCGCCGATCAGGGCCTTTCGGCCGCCCAGCGCTACCGCACGGGCGCCGGCCAGATCTGGGACAACATTGCCACGCTGCAGAACCGGGAGTTTGTGCCTTCGTTCGTGGGCGAAGGCGGCTCGGTGTATGAGTTTCCGATTCGGACGGCGGTTTGCGAAACCACGTCGTTTGCCAACGAGCCGGCCAAGGTGCTCAGCAACATCAACATCGGCTTCAGCATCAACACCGAAAACACGGCCGAGCTGCCCCAGAACCGGTTCGTGACCAACCTGAAATGGTCGGCTGAGCTGGACCCACAGGGCGTGTCGCGCATCGAGGCGTTTTTCCGGGAAATTCTGCTGCTGCTGCGCCACAAGGCGGCTCTGCACGGCGGCATTTTGGAAGATACCCGCGTGGTGTGGTTTGCGCCGCTGAGCTTCGACGGGTTTTTGCGCAACCAGTTCCAGCAGGTCTGGGACGAGTCGTTCCAGCAGGTGTTCAAGACGCGCCGCGCTACTATCTGCCTCACCGAGTCGGTGGCCCCGTACTACTACCTCACCGCCACCAACCAGGTAGTGCCCAACCGCGACGAAAACGTGGTGAACATCGACATCGGCGGCGGCACCACCGACTTGCTGCTCTTCGCCGACCAGAAACCGGCCTACAGCACCTCGTTCCGCTTCGCCGGTGACGACCTGTGGGGTGATGGCTACGCCCGCGTGCAGGGTGCGCCCAAGCAGAATGGCCTGCTGCGCCTCGGCGTGGGCCACGTGGAAAGCCTGCCTGACTCCGAGCAAAATCAGGAGTACAAAGGCTACCTGCGCGCCGCCCTCAGCAACACCGATTTCGGCTCCGCCGACGTGACCAGCCTGCTGTTCAAGTACGATGATGCCCTGCGCTTCACCCAGGCCCTGGGCCTCGGCAAGGGCCGGCAGCTGCGGGTGCTGTTTTACCTGCACTACACCAGCATCATTTACCACACGGCCCAGCTCACCAAGCACCTCGGCCTGAAAACGCCGCGCTACCTCTGCTTCTCGGGCAAAGGCAGCCTCTACCTGCGTCTGCTGGCCGGCGGTAGTTCCTTGGTGGCCATTGAGAAGATTACGAAAGCCATCTTCCAGGCCGTGACGGGCGTGGAGCCGCCGCACAACTTCCGCGTCATCCTGGCCGACAACCCCAAGGAAGCCACCACTAACGGCGGCGTGCTCTTCGAGGAAAAAACCACCACCGACTACGACAACATCAAGCCCGTGAAGTACAGCGGCGCCGTAGAAGGCACCGAGCTCAACCAGCAGCGCCTGAAACTAAACCAGGTAGATGCCGAACTGAAAAACACGGTGCTGGAAAACGTGCGGCAGTATTTGACGCTCGTGCTTGAAGGCGACGACGTAGCCCCTTACCTGCGCGAAGTAGGCGTGGACGTGGACCGTCAGCGCGTAAAAGACATCCTGCTCCGCGAAATCGAGGACAGCCTGAGCCTGGGTCTGCACCAGTTCCAGCGCCAGCTCTCCTCCGACGAAACCTTGCCGGAAACCCTGTTTTTCCTGCCGCTGAAACAGGCGCTGTACAACCTGAGCCGCGAACTGCAGGCGTAACACTACTGGCGCGGTGGCCCAGGGTTGAAATCCTGGGCTAGGCAGCGGCTATGCTTCTGAAAAGATTAGCAGTAAAGTGTCTGGTCTTATGCAAAATGACAAGCTAACGGAGTTCATTTTCGCGAACCAGCTTTCATCCGTCATGAACCGGACGAAATGGAAGGAACTGGCGCAGGAAATGACTTCTCATCCAGAGTTCAATCCGGAGGTACGCATCAAGTATTTGGATGATCCGGTGGCTGGGAGTAGCTTTTGTCACCTTGACTGGGAATGGGTCAAACTCGGGGATGCACGAATAATAGAGTGGATAGAAATTGATTCGACCCGCCGAACCTATGTAGGGCAGTTGATAGATAAGTCCACTTCTGATTTTAGCTCGTGGGTTCGACAGGCTTTGTGCAAACACTCCATTCCATTTGACGAGGCAGAAGGAATCTTCAGAATAAATGGCTACTTGAAACCGAATAGTTGACAACGGCTGCTCCCGCTTATCCTTCCGCTGACTAGCCCAGGGTTTCAACCCTGGGAACCAGGTCCGTTCCTTTCTACCCAAACACCCTATGACCTTTTCCCGCCGCGTTGCTTCTTTGCTTACCGGCCTGCTGCTGCTCGCGGCGGGCGGCCATGCCCAAACGCCCCTCGGCCAGCCCACGCTGGAGGAGCGCAAAGTGCAGATCTGGTGCGCCACGGCTAAGTTCGTGTACGAAGACACGGGCCACCCGGAGCTGAAAAGCCAGCTGAAGTGCGGCGGCCCGCTCAAGGACTTTGCCGGTAGCATCAAAACGGACGAGCAGCGCGTGTACTCGGCG
Source organism: Hymenobacter puniceus (assembly GCF_014333525.1). Classification (GTDB taxonomy): domain Bacteria; phylum Bacteroidota; class Bacteroidia; order Cytophagales; family Hymenobacteraceae; genus Hymenobacter. The sequence goes on along the minus strand of NZ_JACSCX010000006.1, from coordinate 224,502 downwards.
CTGTACCAGCCGCTGGAAGTAAAGGGCGTGATGTACAACGGCCTGGGCTCCGATAACTCCCGCCTGCAGACGCTGGTGCGCGAAATCATCAACCGGCTGCGCACCTCGCCCGCCCGCAAGGGCAATGCCGCCCGGCTGGCCGGCGTAACGAAGCTGGAAACAGCCCTGAAAAACTACCTCGACCAGGGCACGCCCATCGGTGACCTGCCCGCGGCCGAAGCCGCCGCCGAAACCGAAACCGTCGATACCACCGCCACCACCGACGAGGCTACGGCCGCAGCCCCCGGCGACGCTGGTCTGGACGAGGCCGGCGTGGCTACCCCCACACCAGCCGCCGCATCCGGGGCCGGGGAAAGCCTGATTAACAAGTTTTTTGGCCCTCTGGCCCTGATTCTGGCGCTGTTGAGCTTGGTGCTGTACGCGCTGATGCGCAAGAGCCTCGGAGAGTTTCAGAAGGAGCTGAGCGCCCGCATCGACAAACGCCGCGACGAAATTCTGGCTCTGCAAACAACGCCCGGCAGCAGCGGCAAGCCTGCCGAGCGGTTCTCGCCGGCCCAGCTGCGCGAGCTGGAACAATTGATTCAGCAGCGCGTGGAGCAGGAGCTGCAGAAGCGCCAAGCCGCGCCGAAAGCCAACGTAGCTGCTGCCGCTCCCGCCGCCCCGGCTCCAGCTCCAGTTCCACAGCCCGTAACGCCTACTCCAGCCCCGGTAGTACCACCCATACCGGCTGCAGCGCCCGCGCCGGCTCCGGTGCCGCCCACGGTTGCCCCGGCTGCCCCGGTGAGCAGCCCCGCCGCCCCGCACGAGGAGTTCGACAGCCTGATACCGCCCGTGCAGCTGCCAACTGCGCCCGCCGCTGCCCCGGCCGTATCCGCCGCCGACCTGCCCCGCACGCGCTACGTGAAGGTGCCCGTAAACGGCGTGTTCAATGAGTACGACTTCTCCGACGAGCCCCAGCACGACAGCATCTACGAGATTCACCTGGACCCGCAGTGGCCCGAGCTGGCCACGTTCAGCGTGACGCAGAACCCTGCCGTGCACGCCTACGCCATCCAGAGCGCGCAGTATTCCCTGCGTGAAGCCTGCAAATACCAGCAGCCCGCCGGCCCGGTCACGCGCATCGTGACGGAGGAGGAAGGCGTGCTGCGCAAAGCCGCCGGCGCCTGGCAGATCGAGCAGAAAGCCGCCATCCGGTTTGAGTAGACACCGTCTGTCATCCTGAGCTTGCGAAGGACCTTTTTACGTTTGAACGAACCTCGTAATAGTGGCTTGTTCTGACGTGATAAGGTCCTTCCTTCGTCAGGATGACAGCGTGGGAATGCCGTACTTTACAGTTCTATGCTTGAAATCATTCTCGAAGTTCTGGTGGTGACCGTGGTGGTGGGGCTGCAGATTCGCACGTTTCTGCGGACGCGGGCCAATGCCCGGCGACTGGCCGTGCTGTATCCGCCCAAGGAAAGCCTGCGCGTGGAGCACCGCATTGTGCTGCCCGACGGCCGCGACCTGCCCGAGTACGCCGCCGACGCCCCGCCCGAGTCCTTCGCCTCCAACCTCATCAAGGCCGACAACGCCTCGCCTGAGTTCCAGGAAATCCTGCTGGATACCAACGATTACCTGCGCCACAACAAGGGCGCAGCGGCCGATTTTGGGATTCTGAAGGACATTTCGGAGCGGCAGAGCGAGGTGCTGGATAATGCAGTGCAGGCCGAGGTGGCCACGCCCCTCTACCTGGGGCTGCTGGGCACGTTTCTGGGCGTGATTCTGGGCCTCGTGGGCATTGCCCGCAACGGCGTGTCCGATGAAAACGCGCTGACGCCCTTCCTCACCGGCGTGCTCATTGCCATGACCGGCTCCTTCGTGGGGCTGCTGCTCACGCTGCTCGGCAACGGCGTGCTGCGTCAGGCCCGCCACCAGCTCGACCGGCTCCAGAACCAGTACTACACCTTCCTGCAGGCCCGCCTGCTGCCGGTGCTGCACGCCGATATGGCCAGCTCGCTCACCAACCTAAAGTCGGTGCTCGATGCCTTCAACCAGCAGTTTGTGGGCCAGGTGGAGCTGTTCAACCCGCTCATGGAGAAGGTGACGCAGAACATCCGGGTGCAGAGCGACTTCCTCGAGCGCCTCGATACCATCGGCTACGACAAGATGGCGGCGGCCAACATCCTGGTGTTTGAGAAGGTGCGCGAGTCGGCGGAAATGTTCAGCGCCTTTACCGGCTACCAGCAGCGCCTCAACGAGATGCTGCAGAGCGGCTACCACTCCGCCGAGGCCGTGAACAGCATCCTGGACCGGCTGCGGGGCTTCGAGAAGGGCATCAACGACCTGGGCCAGTACATCGGCGGCAACAACAACTCGGTGCAGCTGATGCTGGATTTCTTCCAGAAGCACCAGGTGGAGCTGCGCAACCTCAAGGACCGCGCCGAGCAGCACATCGACCAGGCCGGCGTGGGCCTCGCCGACGTGATGAACAAGCGCCTGGCCTACAACGAGCGGCAGGCCCAGCTGGCCTACGAGAAGTGGCAGCAGTATTTCGAGCAGCTCAACGCCGACAACGTCTTCGAGAAGCTGCTGAAACAGCTGGAGCCTTTCCAGAACCTCAACGTGCAGCAAGCCGACCTCAGCCGTGACGTCACGGCCACCCAGCGCGAGCTGCTGCGCAAAGTGGAAGTCGATTCCCAGATTCAGGCCAAGCTGCTCGCGGAGCTGTCCAACCTGAACACCGTGCTGGTGAAAGCCACCTCCAAGAACCGTTTCCAGCGGTTTATGGATAAGCTGTTTGGGGGCGTGAAGCCGCAGTAGCTACAATAGCTTTTCGAACTTCTCTTCCACGTTAGCCAACACTTCACAGTCGCAATGACCACCATGCGTTGCCAGCCATGTAGAGGTTTCAGAAACTGGCAAGTTGCGAGACTTCAAGAAAAGCTGCGTAAGTCGGAGTGTATCATCGCACTCTTCTTCGCCTAATTGCTCATCTAAATAATCGAATAGCTCTTTGAGATGCGCGAGTGAAACAGGCGTAGAAGCAAGTAGCTCCTGCTGTTGCTTTTGCCTGACACCTGCTAATAAGGCTTTCCGCTTCTGCTTTTCGTCTTTGCTGCTCATTGCCAAATAATCAGTTGGCAAGATACATTCCCTCATGAACAACACCACCTCCAACAAACGCCAAAGCAACGACTTCTTCTGGCCCAGCTACGTGGACCTGATGACGTCCTTGTTTGTGGTGATGCTGGTGCTGTTCGTGTATAGCTTCAAGCTATTTAAGGACCGGGAAGGGGAGCTGAAGCAGGCCAACGGCGAGCTGAAAGCCAAGGCCATCGAGCTGGAGCAGATTACCCGCATCCGGGAGTCGCTGCGGCGGCTGGAGGGGCGCTACTTCCGCTACGACCCCCAGAACGAGCGGTACGAGCTGAAGCTGAACGTGCAGTTCAAAGCCGGCCGCGACGAAATCCAGGACAGCTACAAGCCGGCGCTGCTGCAGGCCGGCCAGCTGCTGCGGGAGCGGCTGCGCAGCCTCAGTGCCACCAACCAGGGCCAGAACGTGCGCTACCTGGTGATTGTGGAAGGTATGGCCGCTCGCTACCCCCAGGGCGACCCGCGCAACCAGCGCGAGGAGCAGGCCACCTACCAGCTCAGCTACCGTCGGGCCCTCAACCTGCTCAACCTCTGGAAGCAGAACAACCTCAACTTCAGCCAGGACCGCAGCCTAGAGCTCATCATCGGCGGCAGCGGCTTCTACGGTACCGGCCGCTACACCGGCCGCCGCGAAGGCGACAACAAACGCTTCCTGATTCAGGTAATTCCAAAGGTGGGGCGGATGTAGTAGGTGAAAGGAGACGACTACTTAAAAAGGCCGTCATGCTGAGCTTGTCGAAGCATCTCTACCGTTAGTAACTCACTCGTTACAACGAAGCGGGAGAGATGCTTCGACAAGCTCAGCATGACGGCCTTTCCTGTACCTAGGTAGATCTGTAAAAAACGCAGCTACGCTACTTGCAGCCGCTGGTGCTTCTTCCTGGATTTGTGGCGGCGCCCCCACCACACAATGGTGCCGGTGACAGGCAGGCTGGCGCAAATTAAACTCACCAGAAAGGCCACGAGCTTGCCGCCGAAGCCCAGAATCTGACCCACGTGCAGGTCGTAGTTCATGTCTGAGAGTTTGGTGCCGGCGCTTTTGGTAGCGTGGAAGCGGGACTCCAGCAACTGGCCCGAAACGGGGTGGAAAGCGTATTCGTCGCGGTGGTAGTAGTGTAGGGCCTTCTTGTAAGTCCAGCAAAAGGCGGGGGCTTTGCCCGCGCCGGTTGGGCCGATGAGCACCATTTCGTGAGTGGGGGAGAGGCGACGGGCCTGGCGGTACACGATATCGGGGAGGGGCTGAGTGGCGGCCGTGGCGGATTGCAGCGTGTCGAGCTTAGTTTTCATGATTTCCTGGGGTGCCGGCTGGCCGCCATCCACCGCCAGCACCAGCGGCTCCAGCAGCCACGGATACAGCATAAACAGCCCCGACAGCGCCAGCACCAGCCCGATGCTGGCCGCGTAGAAGCCCAGCACGTTGTGCAAATCGTAGTTGACGCGCCGCCAGCGGGCTCCCCACTTGATGGTGAAGCGCTGCTTGCGCTCCTGTTTGCGCTTAGGCCACCACAGCACTAGCCCCGTGAGCATCATCACCACAAAAATGCTGACGCCGCCCCCTACCACCCACTTGGCTACCGGCTCGGGTAGCAGCAGGTGCATATGAATTTCCTGTACGATGGTGAAGAAGTGCGTGCGCAGATCCTGCTCGTGCAGCACCTGGCCGGTGTGAGGGTTCAGGTATACCTGAATTTGCGCGCCGGCCTTGTCAATGAAAAACACCGTGGCTGAGCGCTCCGGCCCGAAATAAGTAGTCCAGCAGTCCTCAGCCTTTACGCCGGGGTGCGTGGCCAATGCGGCAGTTTGCAGCTGCGAGGGCAACACGTAAGCCGACTGTTGTACCTCCACTTTCCGCCACGGCTCCGTCAGGTCCCGGATGTCATCCTGAAACACGAAGATGGCCCCGGTCAAACTCACTACAAACACCACCAGCCCCGAGGCCAGCCCCAGCCAGAGGTGCAGTTTGCCAACGGTTTTTTTAAACGTGCTCATAGGAGGCGAAAGGTGGAAAAACGGCTCTGTCATCCTGAGCTGGCGAAGGACCTGACCACGCTGGAACGAGTTGTTACAAGAACCGTTCAAGCGTGGTCAGGTCCTTCGCCAGCTCAGGATGACAGCCGGTAAAGACTAAAACTTATACGCTACACTACCCACGATGCTGCGCAGCTTCTGGGGGTTCATGGTGGTGTAGCCGGTCCAGTACTGCTTGTCCGTCAGGTTATCCACTTTGGCCGCAATGCGGTACTTGGGCTGGTCGTAGAATACCGAAGCGTTCAGTACCGTGTAGCTGGGCAGGGTAAACACGTTGTTCACGGCGTTCTGCACCTTGTTGTCGCTTACATAGTTGCCGCCAAAACCAGCGCCCAGACCCTTCAGCGCACCTTCCGGCTGGCGGTAGCTCACCCAGGCGTTGGCCAAGTAGGGCGAGGAAGCAGTGTTAGGCCGGCGGCCGTTCACTTCTTCCGGCGAATCCTCAAACTGCGAGTCGTTGTAGGCAAAGCCCCCGATTACGTTCAGGCCGCGCACCGGGTTGGCCACAACATTGACTTCCAGGCCTTTGCTGCGCTGGGTGGCATCTTGGGCATTGATGGCCTCAAATGTGGTGGGCGCGTAGCCCAGTAGCCGCAGCCGGTCCTGCACCCGGATGTCGTAGTAGCTCACCGTGGCGCTGAGGCGGCCCTCGGCGGCGTCCAGCTTCACCCCGCCTTCCCACTGGTTGGCGCGCTCGGGCCGGGCCAATGATCGGCTGCCGTCGGCTGCCAGATAGAGGCCCAGGTTGTTGAAGCTGTTCTGGTAGTTGGCAAACACGCTCACCCGGTCTTTCACCGGCTGATACACCACGCCAAACTTTGGCGACCAGGTCGTTTGCTTGTAGGCCTGCACTGGGGAGTAAAACAGCCCCCCTTTGTTATCGACGTGGTCGACGCGCAAAGCGGCCAGCACGCTCAGCTGCTCTGTCAGGTTCAGCACATCCGAAATGAAGGCGCTGTACGTGTTTGATTTGGTGGTGACCAGGTAGCGGCCCCCGCCACCCGCGGCGTACACGGCATTCATATTGGTGCCGTTAAACTGATCCAGCACGGGCCGCGGCGAGGCCAGTGCCACCGTGTCGAAGTTGCCACCCAAAAAGTTCACGTCGGAGTTGACGCGCAGAAAATCCAGGCCCAGCACCACGCGGTTGCGCATATTGCCCACCTGGAAGTCACCGTTGAACAGCTGCTGCGCTTCCCACAGCTGCCGCTGGCTGTTGTCCGTCGATTGGTCGGCGCGCACCAGATAGTTGGCGGCTTCGGGCAGGTCGGGGCGGCGGCGGCGGAAGCCCGGAGTAGATGGCGTCAGGTAGAAGTAGGCCGAGTTGCCATCCGAGTAGCTGTTGCTGCTGGTCAGGTAGGTGGTTGTAGTGAAGCCCGGAGCAATTTTGTACTGCACCTGCCCAAACAGGTTGGTGCTGCGCGAATCCTGAATCAGGCCCGGCCCCTGGTACGACTGGCGGTAGTCAAACGGCGACTTGTCGGCCCGGTCAAAGCCCAGCACATTCGGCGCGAAGTAGAGGAAAATGAACTGCTTGCCCGTGCCCCGGCCCTTATAGATTTCAGCGTCTAGGTTTACCGTCAGCCGGTTGGAGGGGCGCCACTGCAGGCTGGGGGCCACCGCGAAGTTCTTGTTGAAGCCCGTGTAGCCCTTGCTCTGGAAGTTGTCCTCGTAGGTGTAGGCCGTGTTCAGGCGGATGCCCAGGGTTTTAGGCTGGTCGGCGGGCGTGTTCTGGTCCACCAGGTTCACGTCGGCACTCACGCGGTGGAAGCCATAGGAGCCGGCCGCCACGTTCACTTCGCCCCCAAAAGTTTCCAGCGGCTTTTTGGTTACGCGGTTGAGCAGGCCGCCATAAGAAGTTAGGGCCGACCCGAACAGCGTGGCCGAAGGACCTTTAATAACTTCCAGCTTCTCTAGGTTTACCGCGTCAATGTCGCCGGTTACATTGCCGGCCACGCCGTTGCGCAGCTGGCTTTGGGTCACGAAGCCCCGCGCGGCGTAGAAAGCGCCCCCGTCGCCGCCGCGGCCGGTGGCATCCCACATTTTCTGCAGGCCCGGCGCGTTGCGCGTGGCGTCGTCCACGCTGAACACCAACTGCTCGGTCAGCAACTCCTTGCCCACGGTAGCGTACACCTGCGGGTTTTCGAGGTTGCTGAGGGGCATCTTGTTTACATCCACACTGTTCGGACGGTTGAACTTGTTGGTGCGGTTGCCGCTGATAACCACCTCTTTCAGCTGCTGGGCATTCTCCGCCAAAGCAAAATCCACGCTGGCACTCTGGCCCGCCACCACCTCCAGCGTCTTCTCCGCCGACTTCAGGCCCACCGCCGATACCACCAGCGTATACTGTCCCGGCCGCACCCGGTCCAACACAAAGTCGCCCTGGCTGTTGGTGATAGTGCCTTGAGTGCTGCCTTTCAGGCCCACTGTCACGGCCTCTGCAGGGCTGCCGTCGGAAGTGGTGACGCGGCCCCGGATGGTAGTAGTTTGCTGAGCCTGAGTGGTAAGCGAATACCCCAGCAGGGTAGTGGCTAAGCCCAGAAGACGAAATGAATGCATGGTGCTTGTTTAGAACGAGTATAAGTACTGGCAAAGGAACGGCAGAAAATTTATTTAGACAAATTCTTAATAAAATAAAAACCTGCTGACTGACGCGGGTTTGTGCGCTGCTAAATGCAAACCCGTACACAAAGAATCCGGGCGCAAGGCCGCATCTGCAAAATCCGTGTTCTATCTTCGGCACCTCCCTACACCAGTCCCATCCATGCGAAACCTTACAATTCCTGTTCTGGCCTTGGCGGCGCTGGCTTCGTGCCGGACATCTGGGCCGGGCGTTTCCGGCTCGTCGGCTTCTGCGTCAGCAGCGGGCGGCGCTGCCACTTCAGTTGCTCCTGTGCAATACCCCGTAACCAAGAAAGTCGACCATAAAGACGACTATTTCGGCACCTCTGTAGCCGACCCTTACCGCTGGCTCGAAGACCTCGACTCGCCGGATACCAAAGCCTGGGTGACGGCCGAAAACAAGGTTACCTTCGGCTACCTGGAGCAGATTCCGTACCGCGACAAAATCCGGGAGCGGCTCACCAAGCTCTGGAACTACGAGAAATTCGGGGTTCCGCAGCAGGAAGGCAACCAACTCTATTTCAGCAAAAACGATGGCCTGCAAAACCAGGCGGTGCTCTACACCCAGCAGGATGGCCAGGAAGGCCAGCCGGATTTGCTGCTCGACCCCAACAAGTTTTCGGCCGACGGCACCACGGCGCTGGCTGGCACCTTCTTCTCGGCCGACCACCGCTACATGGCTTACGCCACCAGCGGCGGCGGCTCCGACTGGCAGAAAATGAAGGTGCTGGATTTGAAAACCCGCAAGCCGCTCGATGATGAGCTGAATTGGGTGAAGGTGTCGGGCGCGGCCTGGTACAAGGATGGCTTCTTTTATAGCCGCTACGACGCGCCGAAGAAGGGCGAAAACCAGCTTTCCGGCAAAAACGAATTCCATAAGGTGTACTACCACCAGCTCGGCAAGCCCCAGAGCGCCGACAAGCTGGTGTACGAAGACCCCAAAATGGCCCTCGGTTTCCGGACCGTGGGCACCACCGAGGACGAGCGGTTTCTGGTGCTTTACCTCACCGACGGCAAGGCCGATGGCAACCGCCTGCTGGTGCGCGACCTCACCGACCCCAAGCAAGCCAACAGCTTCACGACCATTATCAGCAGCTACGAGCACAACAACTCGGTGGTGGGCAATGTGGGCGGGCAGCTGCTGGTGCAAACCAATTACAAAGCTCCGCGCTACCGGGTAGTGCTCATCGACCCGAAAAAGCCGCAGGAAGCTAATTGGAAAGAGGTATTGCCCCAGACCGAGCAGAAGCTGGAAGGCGTAGACCATGTGGGCGGCTACCTGGTGGCCTCGTACCTGAAAGATGCCAGCAGTAATATTAAAGTATACACGGAGAAGGGCGAGTTCAAGCACGATGTGGCGCTGCCGGCCATCGGCACGGCCAGCGGCTTTGGTGGCAAGCGCGACTCGAAGTCGGTGTATTACGCCTTTACTTCGTTCACGTACCCGACCACTATCTACAAATACGACCTCGCCACCAACACCAGCACCGTGTTCCGGGCCCCAACGGTGGACGTGAAACCCGAGGACTACACCACCACGCAGGTGTTCTATGCCAGCAAGGACGGCACCAAGATTCCGATGTTCATCACCCACAAAAAAGGCGTGAAGCTCGACGGACAGAACCCGACTTACCTGTATGCCTACGGCGGCTTCAACATTTCGCTCACGCCAAGCTTCTCGGTAGCGCGCATGCTGTGGCTGGAAAACGGCGGCATTCTGGCTATTCCAAACCTGCGCGGCGGCGGCGAGTATGGCGAAGCCTGGCACCAGGCCGGCATGACGCCCAACAAGCAAAACGTGTTCGACGACTTCATTGCGGCCGCTGAATACCTGAAAGTGCAGGGCTACACCAGCACCGAGAAGCTGGCTATGGCTGGCGGCTCCAATGGTGGCCTGCTGGTGGGCGCCACCATGACGCAGCGCCCCGACCTGTGCGGCGTGGCTTTTCCGGCCGTGGGTGTGATGGACATGTTGCGCTACCAGAAGTTCACTATCGGCTGGAACTGGGCTCCTGAGTACGGCACCAGCGACAACTATGCGCAGTTCCAGAACCTCTACAAGTTCTCGCCGCTGCACACGCTGAAACCGGTGGCGTACCCCGCCACCCTGATTACCACCGCCGACCACGACGACCGGGTGGTGCCCGCACACTCTTTTAAATTTGCGGCGGCGCTGCAGGCCGCTAACACCGGCCCCAAGCCCCAGCTGATTCGCGTGGACGTGAATGCCGGCCATGGCGCCGGCAAAAGCACCAAGCTCCAGATTCAGGAGTGGGCTGACGTCTGGTCGTTTGCCTTCTACAACATGGGCGTAAACCCCTATAAGTAGGGCTCAGGTAATGGGGCCTGGGGCTTGGGTTGCTACGATTGGCTGCCATCAAGCATCAATCAATCATCAACACATCAACAATCAGCACATCAACCCGTATCTTCGCGGCCGCAACGCACGTAATTGCTTCTGACTTTCTGCTTTTTATATGAAAAAAACGCTCCTTTTCGGTCTGTTGGCCGGCTCGCTGATGCTGTCGGCTACTTCCTGCAGCAATCCGGATTATAAAACTGACGAAAATGTGGTTGTGAAGCCACTTGAATACCCAGCTCCGGCCGATACGACCGGCGGCAAAGTGGACCCCGCTAACCGCGAAATCAACGCCCTGAATGCCACCGAGGACATCAAGAAGATGCAGCCCGTAATGTAGCTTCAGAAAGCAATAAAGAGTAAGAAATGAGCAATGGCCTTTGGTTGTTGCTCATTTTTCTTTTCAAAAACCAAGCCTTGGGCCACACTCTCACCCGTACTTTCATCACTCACCAACTATGATTATCCGCCGGGGCCGCGAGGCCGATTTGCCGCAAGTATTAGGTTTGATTCAGGAGCTGGCCGACTATGAGAAAGCACCGCACGAAGTCACGAACACGCTGGCCGACATGCAGCGCGACGGTTTCGGTCCAAACCCCATTTTCCACTTCTTTGTAGCTGTAGCTGTAGCTGTAGCTGTAGCCGAAGCCGAGCAGCCCAACGAGACGATTGTGGGCATTGCGCTGTATTACACGGCGTATTCCACCTGGAAGGGCCGGATGCTGTATCTGGAAGACCTGGTAGTGACGGAAGCTGCCCGCGGCACCGGCCTGGGCCGCCAGCTGTTCGATGCCGTGGTGGCCGAGGCCCGCCGCACCGGCGCCCACCGGTTGCGCTGGCAGGTGCTGGAGTGGAATGAGCCCGCCATCAACTTCTACAGGAAAGTAGGTGCCCACCTCGACCCTGAATGGCACAACGGTACTCTCTCCGCCGAGCAGCTCCAAACCTATACCTGCGACCCCGCAGTAGAAGCGGTAGTGCAACAAGGGCAATAACGCAAAACGGCTGTCATTCCGCTTGGAATGACAGCCGTTTTCAGTGTTAGTTGGGGCCTTTAGCCCAACACTTCCAGCATGGTGCGGAACGAGGCATAGCGGCCCCCAAAATGCTTTTCCACTTCCTGAATAAGGGCCGGCGCAGCTACTTGCTGGTATTGTTCCAACTGCGCCAGGCTCACGCAATAATACTGCGAGGCGTACGTAATGCCGTTGTCTTCTTCATTGAGCAGCCGGCACAGCTGGCTTTTCAGGAAGAAGCCTGTGGCCATCACCTCGGGCATATGGGTTTGCTGCATGTAGTTCACCCACTGCTCTTCAATTTCCGGGTCGAGGCTGGTCGTGACGTTGTAAAGAATCATAAGTAGTAAGGTCTTGGAGGGTGTTCTGCCAGATGCTTCATCAGGCGGCGAAGGCTGCCAGCGGTAGTGTGCAAAAGGAGGAACACAAAAGTCGGTCAAAAAATCCGGGCTCCTGGGTTTTCAAGTGCCCATGCCCGGCAATATCATACGCGCAGGTAGTCGAATTGAAAGTGCTGAATGCGGCTCTGAATGTCTTTGGAGCTGAGCTTTTCGCGAATAGCAGCCTGTGTAAGGTCGGCCAACTCGGCGTCGCCGGCAAAGCGCAGAGCCAGAATCTGGCTGAGCTGCAGCTGGCTTTCCAGGGGGCGTAGGCTCTGGCCCGTCACCTCAAAGTAGCGCTGGCGCATTTCCAGCCGAATCAGGCGGTCCTGCAGCTTCAGGGCGTAGTGCTGGCGCATCATCACCAGTGCGCCCAGGCCCACAATGGCCAAGGCCATAGCCGTAAACCACAGGCGCGAGACTTCAGAGTCCTCACCTGCTACGGCCAAGTAGCGCCGGATGCCATAAATGGCCAGGATGAGTGCGGCTGGTACCAGCACAAAGTGGTGCAGCGGATAGAATTTGGGCGTGTTTTTAGTTGGTTGATTGGTCATAAGAGCGAATGTGGGAAAAGTAAAATCAAGCAAAAGACAAGAAAAAACTCCTGCCCGAGGCAGGAGTTTTTGGGTAGTCGTTCGGCAGCAGGACTACTACATTCCTGATGTTTTCTTGGCCTCACGAGCCTTCCGCTTTTCGTCGCGCATGGCGGTTTTGGCGGCGCTTTCCTGGCGGCGGGCTTCTTTGGAAGCTGCCTGCTGGCGCTTGAGCTCCAGCTTCTGCTCTTTCAGCTGGCGCTTCTGCTCACGCATAGCGTTTTGCTGGTCCCGGACCTGGGCTTTGGTGTTATCGACGCTACCGGCCGTGGCAGCGCTTTCCTGCTTGCGGGCATCCAGTGCCGCTTTAGCCTCGGCGGCGCGCTGCTGCTGCTGCATTTGCAGGCGGATTTGAGTGGAATCGGTGGTTTGGGCCTGCGCGTGCGAAGCCGTTAGGGCGAGGGCCGCAACGGCTAATACAGCAAAAATATTTTTCATAGGAAGGGTTAGAAGTCGGAATGAAATCCGCGCCTTGTACGCGTGCCAGAGCTCAAAGTTGAGGCGTACTACTCTTCCACGTAGTCGAGGTCTTTGCCGAAGCTTTCCGGCAGGGTGCTCACGGCCCAGAAAGCAATCAGCAACGACACCAACCCCAGCACAGCGGCGCTGCCCAACAGCCCCAGCGGCCCCCGCAGTGCCTGAAACAGTGGCACCAGCACAATCACGGAGCCCCGTGCGAAGTTGGGCGCGGTGGTAGCCACGGTGGCGCGCAGGTTGGTGCCAAACTGCTCGGCGGCCACTGTCACGAACAAGGCCCAGAAGCCCACCGAAATGCCCAGCACAAAACAGGCCACGTAGAAAACCGTGGGGGAGGCGCCCCGGATGGCAAAAAGGTACAGCGCCACCATCAGGCCGCAGAACCCCAGAAACAGCTGCAGCGCCCGGTTGCGGCTGCGCAGCACCTGGCTGAGTGTGCCGCTGGCGAAGTCGCCGAATACCAGCCCAAAGTAGCACCAGAACACGCCCAGCCCGGCCGTAACAGGGCCTGTGATACTCAACTCCGCCCCAAATTCGGGAGCCAGCGTAATCAGGATGCCCACTACAAACCACAGCGGCACCCCAATCAGCAGGCACTTGGCGTAGCGCGCCAGCCGCGCCCGGTTGGTGAACAGAGCGAAGAAATTGCCGCGCTCCACGTTGCTTTGTTTGGTTTGCTCGAACATGCCCGACTCGTAGACGCCCACGCGCAGTGCCAGCAAAGCCAGCCCCAGGCCGCCGCCTACGAAGTAAGCGTTGCGCCAGCCCCAGCCAGAGCCTTCTGCTACCCAGTAGGCCAGCATCGCGCCCGATACGCCCACGGTGGCCACAATCATGGTGCCGTAGCCACGCTTTTCCTTGGGCAGGGTTTCTGACACCAGCGTGATGCCCGCGCCTAGCTCCCCGGCCAGCCCTATGCCGGCAATCAGGCGCAACCAGGCATACTGCTCGATGGTTTGCACAAAGCCGTTGGCAATATTGGCCAACGAGTAAATCAGGATGGAGCCGAACAATACCGAAAGGCGTCCTTTCTTATCACCCAGAATGCCCCACAGCACGCCGCCCAGTAGCATGCCGCCCATCTGCATATTGATGAGATAGAGGCCCTGGTTGGTGACGGCCTCCTTGGCCGTGACGCCCAGTTCGTTGAGGCTGGCTACGCGCACAATACTGAACAGAATCAGGTCGTAGATATCCACGAAGTAGCCCAATGCGGCCACCACGACAATGGCGCTCAGCAGGCCGGTGGTTTTGGGAGGAGAAGCAGGGGTAGCGGTGTTCATGCGGGAAAGAGAATTTGGGGCCCGCAGATTACGAAGATTTACTTGCTCTTCAACTCCAGATACTGCCTGCTGCACTGTTTGATGATTCTTTCCGCTTCGTCAAACTCCATCCAGCCTGCATCGTAGGTTCCCGCCGTTGTACCAGTGACCTGAAACCCGAAGGCGTCTGCTTGCAGCATGGCCGCCATGTCCACGGCGCCAACGTCTGGTGTTTCGGAAACAGAGAAGCTCCATTCTTGCCAGCGGGCGTGGAAGTAGAAGGGACGGGCAGCAACCGTGCCCTCGGCCTGCACCGGGCAGTATCCTTCCAGAACCCCTGTCAGTTGAAGGGTTACGTCGGTCAGTGTTCGTGTATATTCTCGTTTCATGTCCTTTACGCCACCTGTTCGTCGCAGCAGCCGTGGGCGCCCATCAGTGGGAATTCGTCTTCCAGCTGCACGGTGCAGTGGCGGATGTTAAACTCATGGAGCAAGTCGTGCTGTAGCTCGCGCAGGAACTGGTTGCCGTTCTGGCCGCCGGGGCGCACCAGATGCACGGTCAGGGCCGTGTCCTGGGTGCTGAGGGGCCAGATGTGCAGGTCGTGGAGGGCCGTGACGCCGGGGCGGGCCAGCAGAAACTGCCGCACTGCTGCCACCTCAATGCCGGCCGGAGCGGCCTGCAAGCCCAGCTGCACGGTTTCGCGCAGTAGCCCCCACGAGCCGAAGCCCACCACCGCCAGAATCACGAAGCTGATGGCCGGGTCGAGCCAGAGCCAGCCAGTGAAATACACCAGCGCTCCGCCCACCACCACGCCCACCGACACCAGCATATCGGTCAGCATGTGCAGGTAAGCGCCGCGCACGTTCACGTCGCCTTTCTGCCCGCGCCGGAACAGCCAGGCCGTGAAGCCATTGATGAGCACGCCCAAGCCGGCCAGCGCCATAACCACCGGCCCATTGACCGAGGCCGGGTGGTGCAGATGGTCGATGGTGTCCCAAAGAATGAAGCCCAGCGCCAGATACAGTAGCGCCGCGTTCAGCAGCGCGGCCTGAATGGTAGCGCCTTTGTAGCCGTAAGTGAACTGCTCAGTGGCTCGGCGCCGGGCCAGCAGTGCCGCGCCCCAGGCCAGGGCCAGACTCAGCACGTCGGAGAGGTTGTGGCCGGCATCGGAAAGCAGCGCCGACGAATTGGCCCAAAGCCCGCCGGCTGCCTCACCCGCCACAAACAGCAGATTGAGAGCAATGCTCCAGCCAAACGCACGGCTGAAGTTGCCGTCGGCAGGCGGGCCGTGGTGGTGAGCGTGGTCGTGGGGCATGGGAGGATTTTGCGCAGTGATTTACCGTAGACGGTAGCGCGAACTTTGTAGTTCGCGTCCCCGCGCCACTCGAACAGTTCCAACGGCGCAGTAGCGCGAACTACAAAGTTCGCGCTACTGCTCGTGCTAACTTACTTAAACGACAATGGCACAATCAGTTTTACGCTCAGGTTGCGGCCCATATTGAACACGCCCTGCCGGCCGGTGGCGTAGTTGAGGGCCGTGTATTTCAGGCGGCTGAGGTGGTTCTGGTACGCCACATCGAACACGTTATTCAAAGCCAGGTACACTGAAAACAGTGTTTTCTCCTTCCTGCTGGTTACATCGGAGCCCAAGCCCAGGTTTACCAGGGTGTAGCCGGGCGTACGGGTTTCGGTATCGAAAGCCGAGAAGATGCGGTTCTGCGCGAAGTTGTGCTCCACGGTGCCACGGGCATACAAATTGTGCAGGCGCGACGTGCCCACCTTGTTGAAATTCACCCGCAGCTCCGACTGCAGCCGGTCGGCGGGGATAAAAGGCAGGTTGCGCTGCCCCTCGGGCTGGTCGAACTGCAGAGCCCGTACCATCGAGAAGCTGTTTTCGAAGTGCAGCCAGTCCAGCGGGTGCGGGTGCAGGTCGAGGCTGATTTCACCGCCCGCCAGCCGCGCGTCGCCCTGCCCGTAGCGAAATACCCGGTCACCGTCCGCCGACACCGAATCCTGGCCGGTAGGCGTGCTCAAAGCCCGCGGAAAAATGTAGTTGCTGATTTGGTTGCGGAACACATCAGCCGACAAACTCACGTGGTCGGATACAAAGCTTAGGCCGCCATCCACCTGCAGGCTGGTTTCGGCGCGCAGGTCCGGCTCCCCGATTTCGTAGCGCACGGTGCCTTCATGAATGCCATTCGAGCCCAGCTCGGCAATATTGGGCGCCCGAAAGCCACGGGCCACGTTGGCTTTCAGCAGCCACTTGTCGCTGAAATTGTAGGTGCCGCCCACGCTGCCGCTCACGTTGCGAAACGTGCTCTGGAAACCGGCAAACTTGGTTTCGCCCTGCCCGGCCGGCACGGGCTGCTCGTCGTCGTTAAGGAATAAGGCATCGGCCGTGATGCGCCGTACGTCGTAGCGCAGGCCGCCGCTCAGATCCAGCTTGCCAAAGCTCTTTTTGATGACACCGAACAGGCCACCATCAAGCAGGCGGTAAGCCGGAATCAGAAATTCCACGCCTTTGTTCTGGTTTTCCTGCTGCATGCCGCTCACGCCCACGGTGGTGTTCCAGCCATTCATTTCGGGCAGAAACCAGCGCAGGGCATAGTCCACGGTGCGCAGCTGGAAAAACAACGACTTCTCGTAGTAGTCGAGCGGGTTGCCGAACTCGCGGCGTAGGTTCTGCTGCCAGCCCACGTTCAATGTAAGGCGGTGCTGGCCCAGAATGAAGTTGTTGTCGGTGCCGATGCGCAGATGATTGATCTGCTGACGCGGCACGGCCAGGCTGAAGGTGCGTAGGTCGGCGTCGTCGGTTAGCACGCCAGCCACGGCGTCGCCGCCCACGTTCACCTGTTTCAAAAATCGGCCCGAGGTAGAATCCCGCTCGCCCTCAATCAGGCCCAGAATCTGGTTGAAGCTGCTGAAAGTGAGGTGGGAGTAGCCCCAGCTTTTGTTAAGGCCCACGTAGCCGCTGCCGTTCAATTCACGGAAACCGGAATTGTACACGCGGCCATCGTAGCGGTTCTGGTAGGCGCCGGCCACTTTGCCCGAGCCCCGAACCTGCCAGTTGAAGCCATTCAGGTTGCCGGCGTTCCAGAGCGAATAGCCCTGCTGGCGGTTGTTGGTTTGGTAGTTAGCCGCCACCGAGCCCAGAATCCGGCCATCCTCCACCGGCTCAGGCGCCAGAAAATTGATTACGCCGGCCAGCCCGTCGGAGCCATATAGCAGTGAGCCGGGCCCCTTGATGATTTCCACCCGGTCGATGCTATACTCGTCGATTTCGATGCCGTGCTCATCGCCCCACTGCTGGCCTTCCTGCTTGGCGCCGTTGTTGAGCGTGATGACGCGGTTGGCCCCCAACCCCCGGATAATAGGCTTGCTGATGGCTGCGCCCGTGGTAATCTGGTTGAGGCCAGGCGTGTGCGCAATGGCGTCCACGGCGTTGGTGGCCGAGGTCTGGCGCAGGCGCGTCTGGTCCACCACGCTGGTCGGGATGGCCGAGCGGCGCATCTCGGTGCTGGCCGAAACCCCCGTCACAATCACCTGCCCGATTTCGGTTTCGGCGGGCGTGAGGGCTACATCCAGGGGCTGACCGCTGCCGGTGTCCACGGTGCGTACCACCGGCGTGTAGCCCACAAAGCGCACCTGTAGCAGAAACCGCCCGCGGGGCAGGTTGGCAAACCGGAAGTTGCCGCTGGCATCCGTGGAGGTGGCTCGTTTGAGGTCGGAAAAATACAGCGTGGCACCAGGCAGCGCCTCACCGGTAGCCGCATCCGTGATACGACCCGTCACAGGCGCGGCGGGAGTTGCGGTGCGGGCCGGGCGGGAGGCCGGCGTTTGCGCCAGCACGCTGCCAACACTCAGCAGCAGGCTGGCAGTGAGAAAAAAACGATACATAGAAAGCAGGAGTAAGCGCAGGCCAATGAACGGCAAATGAGCCCGCAGGATGCGTTGGCCTTAAATAAAAGAAGGCCCCGACCACCGGCCGGAGCTTTCCCGCAATTCTCCACAACCAAACCAGGGAGAAAGAGCGCGAAGCCGGTTGCAGCCAGCTCCGCTATATTTTTGGTGATGAGGTGAGTGGTGATGAGCCAAAAGGAACGTCATGCAGAGCCGCAGCCGAAGCAGCTCGCGTGCGCCTCATCTTCCCCGGGCCCCTTTTCCGTGGAGAGGGGGAGCCAAACGAGTTTTCTTAGATGACAAGGTTTTAGGGATACTACGCTGGCGAGATTCCTCGCTCCGCTCGGAATGACGTTCTTACTTTGTCACCTGTCACCTGTCACCTGTCACCTGTCACCTCCAACCTACCGCACGGCCGTTGGGAAGGTCACTTCCACGTCGGTGTCGCCGGGGGTGGCGGTGCCATTTTTGGTGCCGGGCTGGTGGCGCAGCGTGATTTTGAGCGAGCCGGTGGTGCCGGCAGCGTTGGCCGCGCCTGCCACCGCCTGGGTGGTCAGGCCAATAGGCAGGTTGTTGCGGTCCTTGTCGGTGGCCGTGACGGTGAGGTTGACCCCAGTAGGCGCGAAAACCAGCAGGTGCTCGTCGCTTTCCTCCAGCACTTCAGCCGCAATGTTTGCAGCGGGCGTCTTGGTTTCATCCAGCATAGCCACCGTGCCGGTGTAGGTAGTGCCCGGCGTTAGCACCAGTGTGGCCGGCGAGATGGTAGCGGCCGTGCCACCGTCGCCGTCCAGGTCGCGGTAGGTGATGGAAACCGGCGTGCCGCCGCCCTGCGGCGTGAGCGTGTAGGTCAGGGTTGTGATTTGCTCGTTGTCTTCGTCGGGCGTTGGGTCGTCATCGTCGTTGCTGCAGGCACTGAACAGGGGCGCCGCAATCAGCAGGGCCAGCATAGACTTGGTGATGAGGAGGTTTTTCATGGTGAAAAAAAGGAGAAAGAGGTGAAAAGGAGGAAAGTGTTTTAGCGTTGTAGTCAGCCTCAGGACCGAGGGCCAAATTCGAGCGGAACCCGCACCCGCAGCGTCACGTTGCGGCCCATTTCGTCGGCGAAGTAGCGGTAGCGGTTGAGGTAGTCGCGGTAGCGCTGGTTGAGCAGGTTGGAGCCCGCCACACTCAGCTCCAGTGGCAGGCGGCCCCAGCGCACAGTGCCGCCCAGCTCCAGGTTCAGCAGCCCATAGCCGGCGGGCGGAGCTAGCAGGTCGCGGGCCTCGTAGTTGCGGGGCACGCGGGTCTGGCGCGCCACAGCCACACCGCCCAGCTGCACGTAGCGGCCACTGAGCCGGCTGGTTGAACTGCCCGCGGGCCAAGCGTAGCGCACCGAAGCTTCGGCACGGTCTGCGGGCATCAGAATCTGCCACTCGTTGGCGCGGGTGTCGCGGGTGCGCACCACCGAGCCTTTCAGGTTCAGCAGCACTTGCGGCGTCAGCAGATAGGAGCTGCTCAGGTCCAGGCCCCGGAACGTGGCATCGGTCTGCAGAAACTGCCAGCTGATGTGCGCGCCCCGGATCGTCTGGACCAGCGGTAGCAGCGGCACTTGGTAGATGAAGCCCCGAATGCGGTTCTGGTACACAGTCAGCTCGCTGTTGAAGCGCGGGTTGTGGTGGAGCGTCGCCGTGAAGCCTATGTTGAGGGCCGTTTCGGGTGTGAGCGGGGCGTTGCCGGGCACCAAGTCATTGCCCAGCTCATACATGCCGTTGTGTACTCCGTCGCTGAACCGCTCGTTGGCGGCCGGCGCGCGGCGCGTGAGGCCGGCGTTCAAACTAAGCGTGAGGTGGGCCGAGGCATCATAAGTGGCGCCCAGCGAGGCGGCGGGCGTGGTGTACTGAAAGCGGGTGCGGTCCACGAAAAAGGCGCCCGTGGTGTCCCGGTCGGCGCGGCGCACGGCCAGGTCGCGGCGGTCCAGGCGCAGGCCGGCTTCCAGCAGCCAGCGGTTCTGCTGCCACTTCTCAATCAGAAAGGCACCGCCCGTCAGGTTGGTATAGAATGGGATGAACTGCCGGCTGCCAGCGGCGTAGCGGTTGGCTTGGTACGTGCCTGAAAGCCCCACGCTGCCCGTAAACTGGTGCCAGGGTTGGTGCTCCCACAGCAGCTCGCCGATGCTGGTGCGGTTGGTATAGCTCAGCTCCGGCTTGCCGGCGGCAGCCAGCTGGTCGTTGCGAGGGCGGGCCTTATCGTACTCGTCGCGGAAGTCGGTCTGGTGGCTGAGCGTGAGCTGCAGGCGCCCGGCGCTGCCGGTGCGCACAAAGCCGCTGAGCTTGGCCACGTCGTGGCGCACTTGCTGGTAGGCGCGGTCGATGTCGTAGCGGAAGCTAGTAGTTTCCAGCGGCTGCTCCCGGCCCACAGCCAGCAGCAGGTCGGCCTGGTTGCCGGCGTGGGCGGCCGGCAGAATGCCAATGCGGCTATTGAACCGGCTGTAGAAAGCCTCCACACCGTACCTGTCTTTTTTCCAGCCCACGGCCCCGGAGAAGTTGCCTTCCTCGAAGCCCGAGTTTTTCAGGTAATAGCCCGGGGCCCGCATGGTGCCGGCTTTACGCAGCGTGCCCTGGGCGCGCCAGCTCAGGGCCGGCAGCTGCCGGAAGTTGCCTTCCACGGTGCCTGAGGCGGCGCCCAGGCCGTTGTTGCTCATGCCCACCAGGTTCAGCTCGCCGCCCACACCCGCCGAGTCGCGCAACGGTTTGGGCTCCACCAGCACCACGCCGCCAATGGCATCGGAGCCATAGCGGACGCTGGCCGCGCCTTTCACCACCGTCAGCCGCGAGGCAATAAACGGGTCGATTTCCGGGCCATGCTCCACGCCCCACTGCTGGCCTTCCTGGCGCACCCCGTTGTTGAGCAGCGTCACACGGTTGGAGTGCAGCCCATGAATCATGGGCTTGAAGATGCCCGGCCCGGTCTGGATGGCTGTTACGCCGCTTACGCGCTGCAACGCCTCGCCCAGCGCCTGGCCGCGGGTTTGCTGCAGCGCCTGGCCCGAAAGAGTGGCCGTGGTTTGGGTGGTGGGCGCGGCCAGCCGCTCGCCCCGCACCACCGCTCCGCGCAACAGCACGGCATCGGGGTGCAGCGGCACGTCACGCACCACTGAGGCCGCGATCAGGCGCAACTCCAGCACCTCAGGCGCATAGCCCACAAAGCTGACCTGCACGCGGTAGGCGCCCGGGCACAGCTCCAGGTGATAATGGCCGTCCACATCGGTCTGAGTGGCTTGCTGGCTGCCTAGTACCACAAGGGTAGCGCCGGGCAGCGCCGCCCGCGACTCGTGGTCGGCCACGCGCCCACTGACGGTCAGGGTGCACCCGGGCTGCGCAACGGCCGGCTGCGCCATGCCCCACAGGAGCAGCAGCCACAGCCAGCGCCACGCCGCCCCCGGCGCAGCCGGAACACGGAAAAGCATAGAAAAACAGAAGAAGCCGTGAGCAACTAAACCGGCCGCCGCCGAGCCAGGCCATGAGTAGGCGGGCAGGGAAGAAGGTCTGGATGAACCCAGATGCAGGGCGCTTCGGCAGGCAACGCCGAAGCCGCCAGGGCAGCCATAAACGGGTTTAGCTCAGGCAAGGCGGGCCGCGCAAGTCGGCCGGGCGGCAGAGGGCCGCGCGCCACACCGATACGATGGGCGCGGCAATGCTGCGCTGGTAGGCCCGGAAAACCTCGGGCAGCTGCATCGCCATGGCCGGCTGAAACGGCACATCACAAAAGTGGTCGACGGCGCAGTGCTGGTGCTTGGCACTCAGCAGGGCCTTTCCCTTAAACACGCCCGGCAGCTGGGTAGGCTCCTCGGAAGTGTGTTCGTGCGCGTGCAGATTCAGCACCCACGCCTCCGGCAGCAGCACCCGCGTAAAGCAGAGCAGCAGCAGAATAGCCAGCCGGGAGCGAAAGGTTTGCATTATGCAACAATGTGTCGAACAAAAGCAAATGTACACGGAAATTTTAATTGCACCTGCTCGGCCTAAAAAAAGTGTAATCGAAGTAGGCAGCCAGTTCACGAATTCATAACTGCGTGAAAACGTGCAGGCAACATACCCGCAGGACCTTTGTGGTAGGATTTCCTCTCACTCAATACCCTATGAAAAAGCTAACTGCCCGCCTGATTATCCGCGTTGCCAACGTGCTTCGCCCTGGCCTGAAGCTGCGTACTCCTGCGGCCTCAGAAGCGCTGTTTGTATGAAGATGGCCCCTTTCTATTATCGCCCGGCCCGACTAGGGTATCGTCGGCCGGCCACTGTTTTTCGGGCTGCGCAAGCTAAAATAGAACATGCCTTGGCTATGCCGGTCGAAAATCCGGCGGCTGCTGTTCGGCGTTGGGCGGCGGCAGCCTGAGTTGGCTGCCAGTGCCTGCCGCAAGAGGGAGCGGTGGCTAATTTCAGTGGTTGGTTCGGGCAAGCAGCTGGTCGTCGGTTAGTAGCTTAAGAAAAGACGCAACTGACTGGCCTGCTACTGTGGCGCGCCAAGCGCAGGAAAAGGCCGAGGAACGCTGCCAGGATGACAGCGCCCGGCAGGGTGGAATAGGATTTGAACCGCACCAGCCAACGACACCAGTGCCCCAGGTAGCTGGCAGATCGTCCGGTTTTTACTTGTTCACCTCCATTTTTCACGCGCTATGCAAGAGAAAGGCAGCATCTCGATTCACACCGAGAATATCTTTCCCATCATCAAGAAGTTTCTGTACTCCGACCACGAGATTTTCCTGCGGGAACTGGTCAGCAATGCAGTAGATGCCACGCAGAAACTGAAAAGCCTGGCGCAGCTGGGCGAGTTCAAAGGCGAGTTGGGCGAGCTGAAGGTGCGCGTGACCGTCGATAAGGAAGCGCGCAAAATCACGATTTCCGACCGTGGCCTGGGCATGACGGCCGAGGAAATCAAAAAGTATATCAACCAGATTGCCTTTTCGGGCGCCACCGAGTTTGTGGAGCAATACAAGGAGAAGGATGCCGCCACCAAAGACCAGATCATCGGGCAGTTTGGCTTAGGCTTCTACTCGGCTTTCATGGTGGCCAAAGAGGTGGAAATCTGGTCGAAATCCTATAAAGAGGATACGCTGACGGCCCATTGGACGTGCGACGGTAGCACCGAGTTTACGTTGGAAGAGCCTACCGGCGAGCACGCCAAGGCCGAGCGCGGCACCGACGTGGTACTGCACGTAGCCGAGGATTCCGACGAGTTTCTGGAGGAAGCGCGTCTGAAAGGCATCCTCACCAAGTACTGCAAGTTTCTGCCCATCGAAATTGAGTTTGAGGGCGAAGTAATCAACCAGACGGCCCCCATCTGGACCAAGCAGCCGGCCGAGCTGACCGACGAGGACTACGTGAAGTTCTACCAAGAGCTGTATCCGTTTTCCGAGCCGCCGCTGTTCTGGATTCACCTCAACGTCGATTACCCCTTCAACCTGACTGGCATTCTGTACTTCCCGAAGGTGAAGGACGAGCTGCAGTTTCAGCGCAACAAAATCCAGCTGTACTCGCGCCAGGTGTTCATCACCGATGAGGTGAAGGACGTTGTGCCTGAGTTTCTGATGCTGCTGCACGGCGTTATCGACTCGCCCGACATTCCGCTGAACGTGTCGCGCAGCTTCCTGCAGGCCGATGCTGCAGTGCGCAAAATCAACACCTACATCACCAAGAAGGTCGCCGACAAGCTAAGCAGCCTGTTCAAGCAGGACCGTGCTGGCTACGAGGCCAAGTGGTCGGATATCGGCCTGTTCGTGAAGTACGGCATGCTGTCCGACGAAAAGTTCTACGACAAAGCCAAGGATTTTGCGCTGGTGCAGAACGTGGCCGGCAAGCTGTTCACGCTGCCCGAGTACCAGGAGTTCGTGCAGGCCAACCAGAAAGACAAGAACGAGCAAACGGTAGTACTCTACACCACCGACGCCGAGGCGCAGCACGGCTTCGTGCAGGTTGCCACGGAGCGCGGCTACGATGTGCTGGAACTCAACGGCCCGCTCGATTCGCACTTCATTGGGCAGCTGGAGCAGAAGCTGGAGAAAACCACCTTCAAGCGCGTCGACGCCGATACCGTCGGCAAGCTGATTGAGAAAGAGGAAACCACTGAAAGCGTCCTCAGCGACGACGACAAAACCAAGCTGCAGGACCTGTTCAAGACGGCCATCAGCAACGAGCAGATGCACGTGCAGGTGGAAGCGTTGTCGCCACAGGATGCGCCGGTAATTATTACGGTGCCTGAGTTTATGCGCCGCATGAAGGACATGCAGCGTGCTGGTGGTGGCGGAGGTATGCAGATGTTCGGCTCGCTGCCTGACAGCTATACCGTAAGCGTGAATGCCAACCACCCGGTAGCGCAGCGTGTATTGCGTGCAGAAAGTGAAGCAGGCCAGAAACTGGCTCGCCAGGCATTTGATCTGGCGTTGCTCGCTCAGAATATGCTGAAAGGCGAAGCGCTGACTGCGTTTGTGAAGCGTAGCGCGGAATTGCTCGGAGCGGAGTAGTTTTAAAAAGTATCAGTAGTTTAAAACAGTATAAAAACACCGGCCGCCATAGGTAGCCGGTGTTTTTAGTTTAACTGCAAGGAGCAAACCTAACCTCTACTGTACAAACTCGATTTGGCAGGTGGCAGAATTAGGGCACCAAATCCCTTTATCTTTACGTTTGATGCTGCAAAAACTGCCTGTATTTACGCCAATGCGCTTTCTCCGTCTACATATTCTGCTACTGCTGCTGACTGCTATTAGCACGTTGGAAGCTTGTTCCAGGAAGACTGTATCCTTCAATAGCCGCCCTGACGCTGGTGGCACAGTGGCAGGGGTCGACACGCTTACTACCTCCCGCGACACTACTAATGCGCCTTCGCTTGAAGCCAAAAAGCTGGGCCTGACCAAGGAGCAGCAAAAGGCTGATAAGGACAAAGAAAAGCTAGCCCAGCGCCAAGGCAAAAAGAAAAAGAAGAACATCTTCCTTGGGGAGCGAATCAAGAAGGGCTTTACCAAGTCGGGCCCGAAGGGCAAAAACCAGGTGCTGGAAGTGTTTTACTATCTCAAGGCGTTTCAGCAGCCCAGCTCCTACGCCATTTCGGTGTACTACTTCAACCCACGCAAACGGAAGATTTTCAAGGCTAACAGCGAACTAGACCCGGCCACCGATAAGGTACTGCACGGCCCATACAAGAAGTTTCAGGGCGGCAAACTGGTGGAAACCGGCTTCTTTGCTATGGGCACCAAACACCTCCGCTGGGAAAAGCTTACCAAAGACAATGTGCTGGTAAACAAGCAGCACTACGAAATGGGCTTCCCCCGCGACGCCAACGTGACCTATTACGATGCCGGCAACAAGCTCCTGAAAGAGGTGGTGCCCTACGTGAACGGCAAGCTCGAAGGTGACTATGTGAAGTTCACGGAAAACGGCAAGCGCGAGTGGGAAGGGCAGTTTGAGAATGGTAAGAAAGTAGGGGAGTGGACCAAGTACTGGGGGTTCCGCAACACTAAAGACCGCCGGCACTACGTCTACACCTACGGCGAATCTGGCTTCGACCCGGAAGTAACCGAGCCGATTCTCGTGAAGGAGTACAACCGCAACGGGGTGATGGTGTATGAGAAAGACAAGTTCGACAAGCGCGACGCGGTGACGGACCGCCCAGGGAGCCGCAAGTAGAATCCCTTAGTAAAAGGCGTCTTCGAAGTGTTCAATCCGGAAGCCACCCGCTGTAGGCGTGACGGCCAGAATATCAAACCGAATGTCGCCGGTCCAGTCCAGAACTACTTGCAGTTGCTCGGCGGCCAGCCGAAATAGTTGCTTTTTTCGTTCCGATACAAAGGTTTCGGGGTAGCCATATTGGCTGGAGGACCTGGCTTTCACCTCCACAAACACGAGCAGATGAGGGTGGTGCCGGGCCACAAGGTCTACTTCGGCGCGCCCGTGCCTGTAGCCACGGTAAAGCACTTCCAAACCTTGCTGCATCAGATAATCAGCGGCAGCTTGCTCGCCGGCATGTCCTAGGTCGTGGGCGGCAGTTGCCATGGTTGGGTTATAAGTACAACACTTCGGTTGCCGGTCGGCAAATTGAGTTTGGTTTCGAATCTAGTAACTTTGGGTGTTTTCCGGGAAGGGTTTTTACCGTTCCGGACTCATTTCAACTTCCCGCCTGCCCAGTGGGTAGGTTGTTTGTTGCCAAGTGCCCAATGCTATGCCCGAAAATTCTCTTCATGTGGTGCCCGCCGATGCGGTTTCGGCCGCTCTAGCTAGCCGGCTAATTCGGGTAGAGCAGTTGGGCCTGATCGGATATGAGGCAGCCTGGGCATACCAAGAGCAGTTGCTGGCGCACACGCTGAGCGTGAAAACGTATAACCGGCAAGCCACAGAGGCTGGCCATGCACCGCAGTCTACAGCTAATTATCTGCTACTGTGTGAGCATCCGCCAGTGTACACGCTGGGCAAAAGTGGCAAGCCTGAGCACTTGTTGCTTGACGAAGCTGGCCTGGCAACCCACGGCGCTACGTTCCATCGTATCAACCGCGGCGGCGACATTACTTACCACGGCCCCGGCCAACTGGTCGGCTACCCCATCTTCGACCTCGACAACTTCTTCACCGACATCCACCGTTACCTCCGGCTGTTGGAAGAAGCCGTTATTCTGACGCTGGCCGATTATGGGTTACAAGCAGGCCGCATTGCCGGCCTTACCGGCGTATGGTTCGATTTCGAGGAAGGAGCCGCCAATCCGCGCAAAATATGTGCAATGGGCGTGAAGTGCAGCCGCTGGGTCACCATGCATGGCTTTGCTCTTAATGTCAACACAGACTTGTCGTATTTCGGCCACATAGTACCCTGTGGCATCACCGATAAAGCTGTGACTTCCATGGCCCAGGAGTTAGGGCGGCAGGTTCCGCTGGCCGAAGTGGAAACCCGTTTGCTACCACACCTGGCGCGTTTGTTTGAGGCCGAATGGCTGCTGGCCGCCGGACGTCCGGTGCTGTCGGTACCCACATTTGAAGTATCCGCATGAAAGAAGATATCAAATTCGATCCGGTAGAGGGTGTAACTGTGGCAGTAGTGCCCGATGAGGCTGCTGCCACAGAAGAAGGCAAGCCCGGCTGGCTGGTGTACTTGGTCAACGACAACGACTATGCCTTGCAGAACGTCATCGTCAACTCGCACGGCTACGGCATCCAGCCCGACGGGGAAGCCGTAAAGACTTCCACCCTTCGTCATGTCTTTGCTGAAGTAGCCCCGCTCTCAGCAGTGCCAATCGAGCCAATTGATCCGGCACTTTTTCATCTCAACAATCAGTACTGGGTGAGCTACTACCAGGGCGCGCAAGTGTTCGACAAGAAATTCATTTTCGTTCCTGATTCTATCGTTCCCGCCAACCTGACTCCTATTGCGTTGCTTGGCCGCGACGGTATTCTGCATGTGTAGATACTTTCCGCAGTTTTCAGTGTTCGGCCTCACCGCTCCTTTTCAAGCTGCCTGCTTATGACCCCCCTCGGAATACAATTAAGCTTGTCCTTTCTTTGGGCGTTTCTGGTGGCTCTGTTCGCCGTACCGTCCATTATCTACATCGCGCATCTGAAAAATATGCTCGATACGCCCAACGTGCGTACTGTGCACGAATCATTGACGCCGCGGCTGGGTGGAGTAGCTGTGTTTGCCGGCTTCATGTCGGCCCTTACCATTTTCGCTGATTTGGGCAATGGTATTCAGCAGTTGCTGGCGGGCTGCATCGTGCTGTTTTTCGTAGGCCTGAAAGACGACCTAGTCTCGATTTCCGTTTCCAAAAAGTTTGTGGGACAGTTGCTGGCCACTGGCATTGTCATGATCATGGCCGATGTCCGCCTGACCAGTTTCCAGGGAATTCTGGGCATTCAGGAGTTGCCGGTTGGTATCAGCTATGCCTTCACGTTCCTGGCTATTGTGGGCATCACCAATGCCATCAACCTCATCGACGGCCTTGATGGCTTGGCTGGCACTATTGTTCTGACCATCGTTAGTACCCTAGGCTACTACTTTGTGCGCTATGGCGGCCCCAGCTTCAGCAACTACGTTTTCGTATCCGTATGTCTGATGGGTGGCATTATCGGGTTTCTGCGCTACAACTTCCACCGGGCCAGTATCTTCATGGGCGACACTGGTTCTCTGGTGTGCGGGTTCATCGTTTCGGTACTTACAATCCAGTTCATCGAAATGGGCCTGAAAGTAGGTCAGCCTTTTAACTCTTCGGCTCCTTCAGTGGCAGCCGGCATCCTGTTTGTACCACTATTCGATACGCTGCGGGTGTTTATTGTGCGTATGATGGCTGGCCGCTCGCCTTTTTCGCCGGATAAAAATCACGTACACCACCGTATCCTGGCCATGGGCTTTCAGCAAATCAGCACAGTGCTGCTGCTGGCTCTTCTCAACATAATTGTAATTCTGTTCGTCATTAACTTCGCCTACCTCGGCAATACGATTCTCATCGGCTGCCTGGTTGGTTTCTCTGTTGTGTTGAGTGTATTTCTGGGAGTATATCGCAGCCGTAGCGCTGAGCAACGAGTAGCTTCCTGAAGCGGCCTGATTTATTTATGAGTCGTTGGCGACGCAGCGTATGGCTATCAGCACCGCAACTCCTGCTGTGCTTACTGTGCCTGCTTGCTGGCCGTAGCGGTGCAGCAGCAGAGTACCGGCCGCTTCCGCCTGCCCTGCGCAGTGGACTTTCCCCCGATTGGCTTATCCATGATGAAGCTCGCAATCGGCTGGTACTCTACTTGCCTGATTATCATAGCCCGGCGCACGCCTATTATCAATGGCTGCCGTTACGGCCACAGCGTCCGTTCATAATATCTTTTACTGCCCGTAGCGGCCAGAGCCTTTTCCTGGATAACCGCTTGGTATTCACGGCACCGGCGGCGGCGGCCTACACAATCGACCTGGCGCGGCTGTTGCCACCTGGTTCCGCACCTGGGCCACACCTGCTCTGCGTGTGGCATCCACAGATGGTGCCCAACCTGAGTTCCTTCGTAGAGGTTCGTACTGCT
The DNA here is from genome assembly GCF_014333525.1 of Hymenobacter puniceus. Classification (GTDB taxonomy): domain Bacteria; phylum Bacteroidota; class Bacteroidia; order Cytophagales; family Hymenobacteraceae; genus Hymenobacter. Next base: position 195,722 of record NZ_JACSCX010000006.1, on the reverse strand, counting down.
GCCACTACCGCTCAGGCAGGGCCTACCAAAAGTCCGGTGGCCCCGCTCTTGGCGCAGCCATTAGCTCGTAGTCATCCGGGTGAAAATGTCTTTCTACTGTTTCTGCTCCTGATTGGGCTTCTATACGGAAGCATTCGGGCTGCATACCAACCAGGCTTTGCACGCATTTATCAGATCGATAATGTGTGGAGTAAGTCTGCAACTCAACAGGAATTTCTGGTAAAGCCCACCGTGACCTGGCTCAATATTTTGCTGGTTGTGGTCTTCTCGCTCTCCTTTGCGCTGCTACTGGTTGCTATTCATACCAATGTGCAGAACATTGCCATGCTGCAGCGGCTGTTTGATGTGCCCGAGTCTGCCCTGATATCTCGAATACTGCTCTACACGGCTATTATAGCCGCTTTTGTGATGGGCAAGTACCTGTTTCTCGAACTAATGGGGTACATCTTTGATGTTGGCGAGCTGGTAGCCGTCCAGTACCGGGAGTTTATTCGTACGCTACTGTTCTTAGGGCTGTGTCTGCCCCTAGTAATGCTCCTCTACCTGGGCCTGAATCAGACGCTGCCGGCCGCCGTATTGTGGGTGTCCAACGGTGTGGTTTCCTTGCTGTTGGTAGGCACTGTAGTGCGCGTGGCCCGCACTATTCATCGTAAAGCCTCCCTACTGAATCTACATTTGTTTTCGTACCTTTGCGCCACAGAAGTGATTCCGCTGGTCATTCTGCTTAAGTTGATTGTTTTCACCTACTAAGTCGTTGGCGTTTACCACTTCGGCTGTCATCATCTCTTTATTGCCCTAGACTTACCCTTTTCTTTACAATATGGCCGAGAGCAAAGACAAACCGGGTACGGGCCGTCATGCTAACCGAATCAGTAGCATTCTTGTAACCCAGCCTAAGCCCACTAATGATGTATCGCCATACTTCTCTATTGCTGAGAAGTACGGTATCAAAGTGGATTTTCGCGAATTTATTGATGTTCAGCCGGTATCATACAAGGATTTTCGTAAGGAAAAGGTAAATATCTTGGAGCACACGGCCGTGATATTCACTAGCCGCAACGCTGTTGACCACTTCTTCCGGATCTGCCAGGAAGCCAAGCTGGAGATGCCTGCAGAAATGAAGTATTTCTGCATTTCGGAACAGACGGCCAACTATCTGCAGAAATATATCGTGCTACGCAAGCGCAAGCTATTCGTAGGCCAGCGTACAGCTGCTGATCTTTTCGAGGTTATTAAAAAGCATAAGACAGAGAAATTTCTGTATCCGTGCTCGGACATCCGTAAAGACGATATTCCGGAGTTTATGCGTGCCAACGGCTTCAAGTTCACTGAAGCTGTCATCTATCGCACGGTAGCCAGCGACCTGTCAGACCTGTCGGACGTTAAGTACGACTGTATTGCGTTTTTCAGCCCTTCCGGTATCAGCTCGCTGTTTATCAACTTCCCTGATTTCCAGCAGAATGGCACGCGTATCGCGGCTTTCGGCCCTACTACTGCTAAAGCGGTAATAGATGCTGGTTTAGACCTCGATATCGAAGCCCCCCACCCCAATGCGCCATCTATGACTGGGGCTATCGAAGCCTACATTCGTCATCATCACAGTCCGGACGTAGGTAAGGAGAAAAACAAGTCCGGCAAGCAAAACGCCTAGCAAAAAACAAGAGAGGAAGCGGTTAATTCTGCTTCCTCTTTTGTTTTTTGCTCATGATTTGTTGCACAGGGTTTTTTGCATACATTTGGAAATACCTTACGTTACCTTACCCTTTTCGTAACGAACCCAAAATCAGGACTTTCTATGAAAGGAACGCTACTCTCTTTACTATTCCTGACAACTGCGGCAAGTACGGCCTTGGGCCAGCAGCAACCCCAATTCACGCACTACGGTTTCAATGGCATGTACCTGAATCCTGCTTACGCAGGCATTAAAGGGCAAGGGGAAATAACAACAATCGGACGTTATCAGTACTTGGGCTATAACGCCTCCTTCGATGATGGCGGCTCACCACAGACGGGTCTTCTAACTGCTTCTCTACCAGTGCGAGCAATTGGCGGAGGTGTTGGCTTGAGTGTGAGCTATGATAAATTTGCCGTAATGAAAATGGTAAATGCTCAGCTCTCCTACTCCAAACACATAAAGGTGGGAGAGGGTACTCTGGGTTTAGGCATTCAAGGTCTGTTCAATAATCTGAGCAGTGGCAAACATCGATTTATCGATCCAAATGACCCAAGTGTCCCGCTAGAAGGTTCCGACAGCAAATTTGATGTAGGCGCAGGCTTATGGTACGAGTCTGCTACACTCTACGCGGGTTTGAGTGCCAACAATTTGTTGCGCTCCAACTACCGGTTTAGGAGCGAAGCAGGTGACAACACGGCCCAGTTCATTGCTGAAAACCATTCGTACCTCACGGTTGGAGGCAATATTGAAGCTTCATCGTCCGTTGTCGTAACACCTTCTGTCTTGGTTAAGATGGTGATGCCCGGTAAGTTTGGTGACAGCGGAAAGTTTACGTTTAAGAATAACTCATACGAGGCAAATGTCCGGGCGACATTCAATGATAAATTCTGGGGTGGTCTTGGATACCGCTACCAAGAGTCATTTACTGGTATGGCAGGCTTGGCAATAGCCAAGGATAACGCACTGCGGATCGGCTATGCGTTCGACTTTGTTGCATTTAATCAAGATGCTCGTGCACTAAGCTCGCATGAGATTATGCTGTCCTACCGTCTGCCGAAACCTGGTATGCTTATCCGTCCGGCTATTCGTACGCCACGGTACAGTTTCTAGATTTTTTGACTGTAGTGGACCATTCTGGTGCCCTGGGTATGTGGAGAAAGGATTTCTAGGAAGTACGCACTAACTCATTGCCCTTCATCGTTTAACTGGCACTACCGTCAGTTCGTAGACAAACGACCGGCATTGAGCGATAGGCTTGCGCACGAACGTAAGTTTCGCTAGATTTGCCAGCTCACAAAATTGTAATCTTCGGATATCGCCGGCTCAACAGTCATTTTCTTCCTAACATGAACAAGTTTCTCTTATTGCCTCTCGTTGCCATTTCGGCTCTGATTTTGGGAGGCTGTGGTTTTGGCAAGGGCCCACAGGGTGACCTCGTCGGAGCAGAGGACCGTCCCGAGTTCAATCCTCAGGAAGTTCCTTTCGGCATGGTTCCCTGTCCCGGTGGTACATTCCACATGGGTCAGACCGACCAGGATATATCAGCATCTATGGTGAATATGAACAAGCAGGTAACTATTGCCGGCTTTTACATGGATGAAACTGAAATCACGAACAATGAATACCGCCAGTTCATGAATGCCATCCGGCAGGACTCAATTGACGTGCTGGGCGAAGAGTATGTGATGACCGAATTGTATCCAGATACAACGGTATGGGTGCGCGACTTCACCTATCACATGGGCGACCCACTGATGGAATACTACTATACCCACCCGGCGTTTGATGATTACCCGGTAGTAGGCGTAGACTGGTTTGCAGCTAAATACTTCTGCAACTGGCGCACCAAAAATAAAAACGCTGCTAACGAAGAAGCTGGTCTGGCACCAACGCCAAACTTCCGCTTGCCTTCGGAAGCCGAGTGGGAATACGCCGCCCGTGGTGGCCGTGACCTAGCTACCTACCCGTGGGGTGGTCCATATTTGCGCAATTCCAAAGGCTGCATGCTGGCTAACTTTAAGCCGGGTCGTGGTGACTATGCCTCGGATGGCTACGCGTACACTTCGCCGGTTGGCTCGTTCTTCCCGAATGATTTCGGCCTCTACGATATGTCGGGTAACGTTTCGGAGTGGTGTGATGATGCCTACATGGAGGCTTCGGTACCGGTGGTATGGGACATGAACCCCACCAATCCTGATGACAATGAGCCCCGCAAAGTAGTGCGTGGCGGTTCGTGGAAGGACATTGCCTATTTCCTTGAGACCGGCACCCGTAACTTTGAGTATCAGGATTCTTCGCGCTCCTTTATTGGTTTCCGCACAGCCATGATTCAAATTGGCATGGGTACCAACGCCAGCATCAACTAAAAACCGCTCCTGCTTTCTGCAGCAAATTCCCTTATTTACCCCGAGTTTTTCGCGTTTTCACTAAGTCACCACTTCTTTCCAACAATCAATTCACATGGCAGCTAAAGGCGGTAGTTTTCTCTATGATGTGCTTATGCCCAAGATTTACGGCATCGGTGCCGCAGTCGTAATCATTGGAGCACTGTTCAAAATTCAGCACTGGAAAGGAGCTGACATTATGCTAATCGTTGGCCTCGGTACCGAAGCCGTTATTTTCTTTCTGAGCGCATTCCAGCCACAAGCCAAAGAGCACGACTGGTCTTTGGTATATCCAGAGCTGTCGGAAGGCTACGACCCTTCTACCAACAGCAACCGTTTTGTAGAGGAAAACAACAGCAAAGGCCTCACGCGCAAGCTGGACGACATGCTGAAGGATGCCAACGTAACGCCTGAAGCTATTTCTTCGCTGGGCCAGGGCCTGAACCGCCTGAGCACCACTACGCAGCAACTCTCCACGCTCGGTGATGCTACCAGCGCCACCGACGAGTACACCGCCAAAGTACGTAGCGCTGCTACGTCGCTGGAGCGCATCAATGAGGCTTATGCCAACACTGCTCAGGCAATGGGTGCTATGGCCGATGCTACCAAGGACGCCAAGGAATACCATGTACAAGTACAGAATGTAACCAAGAATCTGGGCGCTCTGAACGCAGTGTACGAAATGGAACTGCAGGATGCCAACACGCACCTCAAGTCCATGAACCAATTCTATGGCACGCTAAGCCAGGCCATGCAGAACATGACGGAGGCCGGCAAAGACACCGAGAAGTTCAAAGATGAGGTATCGGCTCTGACGGGCAACCTGAATTCGCTGAACCGGGTGTATGGCAACATGCTGAATGCCATGCGCGCTACCAGCTAAGGCTGAAAGCACGCAAGGAAAATTTCGGTCCCACCCTTACATATAGATAGGCAGATACGATGGCGGGAGGTAAAGAAACTCCACGGCAGAAGATGATTGGCATGATGTACCTAGTACTGACTGCACTTCTGGCCCTTCAAGTAAACTCAGCAATTCTGCTGAAATTCAAGTTTTTGGATGATAGCCTCTTCGGCATCAATGAAAAGGTATCCAAAGACCACGACGGAACCGTTAAGGGCATTGCCGCTCAGGTAGAGAAAAACCGGAATGCAGCCAAGGACGTTGCAATCCTGCGGCAGAGCGAAGACGTACGGAACCGCACCAAGCAAATGATTGACTATTTGCGTGGTGTGCGTGATAAACTCGTGACTGCCACAGAAAACACCAAAGGCAAGAGCGAGTACAAGAACATGAGTGCCGAAGACAAAGTGGCCATCACGATGCTCGGTGCTTCCAAGAACGGTGCGGCATATGAGATGAAGAACAAGCTGAACGAATATTCAGCTTATATTCAGAAGATTATTCCCAACGCAACTCCACTGGCACTCGACGCCAAGGAAGACCCGATGGTAACAGATCCGGAGCAGCGCGCCAAGAACTTTGCGGAGCTGAACTTCGAAAACACCCCACTGGTAGCCGCACTGGCGACGTTGTCGCAGAAGGAAACAGAAGTGTTGAAGTATGAGTCGGATGCACTGGCTAAGCTTTCACAGGAAGTCGGTGGCAATATTATTGTTTTCGATAAGGTGGGTGCTTTTGCTTCGGCAGAGTCGAACACCGTAGCTGCCGGTACTAAGTATAAGGCAGAACTGTTCCTGACGGCTTCGGCAACGGGCCTTCGCCCAACCATGACTCTGAATGGCTCGCCGCTGGCAGTTGATGCTTCCACCGGCAAAGGCAAAGTGGAATTCACGGCTCGTCCAGGTTCTTTCGATGCTGCTGGCAATGCCAAAGCACAGTGGACGGGTACCATCCGCTTCAAGCAGAACGGCCGCGACACCACCTTCAAAGTGACGGTGCCTTACACCGTTACCAAACCTGTTATGCAGATTCAGTCTGCTTCGGTGCAGGCGCTGTACTTCCGTTGTGGCAACAAACTGAGCGTGCAGGTACCCGCTTTGGGCGCCCAATATGCTCCAAGCTTCTCTGCTTCGGGTGCTTCTACTATTGCTGGTTCGGCGAAAGGCGAAGTAACGCTGGTGCCAAACGCTAAAGAAGTAACCTTGAGCGTTAGCAGCGGTGGTAACCCTATCGGCTCGCAAACCTTCCAGGTGCGTCCGATTCCCAAGCCGGATATCCAGTGCTGGGTGGGCGGCCGTCCGGCCAACGAAAAGCAGGGTACGCCCATCACGGCCGTACGCAACATGAACCTCAAAGCGGTTCCTGACGCGGGCTTCGCCACGTTCCTGCCCGACGACGCCCGTTTCCGCGTGTCGCGCTATGAGGTGACACTGGTACGCGGTAAGCGTCCGGCCATGCCGATGATTCCGGTAAGTGGCCCGAACGCTGATCTGAGCCGAGTGGTAGACCAAGCCCGCGAAGGTGACCGTCTGTATATCGAAGTAAAAGAAGTTCAGCGTATGAACTTCCAGGGCAACACGGAGCAGGTGAATGTATCGAAGCAGTTCAACGTGCCGTTGCTGTAAGCTGTAGTTGGTGAACTAAAAAGGGGCGATTCGCTTTCACGCATTATGAACAAGGTTCTCTCTTTCGCTGTCCTAGCTGCCGGCCTGACCCTTTCGGGGGCTGCTTCGGCTCAGGAGCAAGCCACTACCGCGAGCAGTAATGGCTCGTATCGTCCGATTCCGAACTCGGATATCATGTTCCGCAAGACAATCACACGGGCAATTGACCTGCGTGAAAAGCAGAACAAACCCATGTTTTCGGAAGGCAAGGAAATCAGCCGCGTGATTTTGGAGGCCGTGAAACGAGGTGAATTGGTTGCGTACCGTAACGATTCGCTAACGACTACCTTCACGGGTAACGAAGTGACGTCTAACATGTCCTATGCCGAATCAAACGCGGGGCTGAGCGACGAAGAACGCGCCGCCGGCTTCACGGATGATACCGCCGACGACTGGGGCGCACCGAAAAAGAAAGGCGCTAAAGCGGCTCCTAAAGCTCCGGCAGTAGCTCCAAGCTATGCCTACCGCTATAAGGATTTGTATCAGATGGAATTGAAAGAGGATATGATCTTCGACAAGAAACGGTCGCGGATGTATCACGATATCAAAACCATCACGCTGCTAGTGCCATCCACGCTGAGCTCTAACGCTTCGGGTATCGAAAAGCCTATCGGCACATTCAAGTACAGCGACCTGGTGAAGGTGTTCCGCAATAATCCGGACAAAGCCATCTGGTTTAACTCGCAAAACGACGCCCAGCACAAGAACCTCGCTGACGCTTTCGAGCTTTGGCTGTTCAACTCCTACATCGTGAAGGTGTCAAACCCGAATGATGCACGCCTGGATGAGATCTACGGTGGTCAGCAGCAAGGTATCCTCGCTTCGCAGCAAGCCGCTTCCGACCTCATCGAGTACGAGTACAACCTGTGGTCGTTCTAAAGCGCGAATTCGGTAGTTGATTCTGCCTTACGAAAAACCCCAACCAGTTAACTGGTTGGGGTTTTTCTTTGTGTGCTAGGGGCGGGCTAATTATTCGGGGGCGGGGGCAGTGGTTGTTTCCTGCTCGCTGAAGTAAGTAAGCAGGATTCGGGCTTTGGCCTTGCCAACTTCTTCAATAAGCTGCGCTTCGGTCAACTCCCGGATTTTCTTGACCGACTTGAATTTGGTCAGCAGCTTGTCAGCGGTAATGGGGCCGAGGCCTTTCACGTCGGTTAGCTCGGTTTTAAGTGTGGCAGCGTCGCGGCGGCTGCGGTGGAAGGTGATGCCGAAGCGGTGTACTTCGTCGCGCATGCGCTGGAACAGGCGCAAAGACTCGCTTTTCTTATCGATGTAAAGCGGCAGCGGATCGTTGGGCACGTAGATTTCCTCTAGGCGCTTGGCAATACCGATGACGGCCATCTGCCCCCACAGGTTCAGGTCTTTCAGGGCTTTCACTGCCATGCTCAGCTGGCCCTTGCCGCCATCCACGATAACCAACTGGGGCAGGCTGGCGCCCTCATCCACAAGGCGGCGGTAGCGGCGCGACACCACTTCGTACATCGAGTCGAAGTCGTTGGGGCCGATAACGGTTTTGATATGATAGTGGCGGTAGTCCTTTTTGCTTGGTTTGGCGTTGCGGAAACACACCATAGCGGCCACCGGATTGTCGCCCTGGAAGTTGGAGTTGTCGAAGCATTCGATGTGCTTGGGCAGCTCGGTGAGGCGCAGATCCTTGCGGATGGTTTCCATAATGCGCACCTCGTTGACATCCTTGCTTCGGTCGTTCATGCTTTCCTTTTCCTTACGCAGATACAGCACGTTCTTGATGCTCAGCTCCAGTAGCTTCCGCTTGTCGCCGATCTGGGGCTGGCTGATAACCACGCCGGGCAGTGGCAACGCAGGTATTGCCACATTGGTTAGCACCTCCTTGCTCTGGCTCTCAAATTCCTCACGAATCTGCATGATCATGGGCGCCAGAATCTCATCGTCGGGTTCATCGAGCTTTTTCTGCACCTCAATGGACTGCGTGAGGATGATGGAGCCATTCATTACCTTGAGGTAGTTGATAAAGGCCAGCTTCTCGGTGGACGCAATGCTGAACACGTCGATGTTGGACAGCGACGCATTAACGATGGTGCTTTTGCTTTGAAACTCATCTAGCTTGTCAAGCTTGAGCTTGAACTGGTGGGCCAGCTCGTACTGCATTTCCTGCGCCGCCTGGGTCATTTTGTCGCGGAAGTACTGCTTGGGTAGGCGCAGGTCGCCGTTGAGGATCTGGCGGATCTGCTGGATGTAGCCGTTATAAGTTTCCTCGTCTTCTTTGGCCACGCAGGGCGCTTTGCAGTTGCCGAGGTGAAACTCCAGGCACGGCTTGAACTTACCGGCCTCCACGTTTTCCGGCGACAGATTGTAGGTGCAGGTGCGCAGTGGATACAACGCCCGAATCAGTTCCAGCAGCAGGTTCATGCCCGTAACGTTGGCGTAAGGGCCATAATAACGGCCGTCGCCGGGACGCTTGTTGCGGGTCGGAATCAGACGCGGAAACCGTTCGTTGGTGAGCAGCAGGTAGGGGTAGGTCTTGCCGTCCTTGAGCAGGATGTTGTACTTGGGCTGGTGCTGCTTGATGAGGTTGTTTTCCAGCAGAAACGCATCGGACTCAGAATCCACGATGGTGAATTCGATGCGCTTAATGTTTTTGACTAACTGCTGGGTTTTCTTGTTGTGGTCCTGCTTGGTGAAGTAGCTGCTTACCCGCTTGCGCAGGTCAATGGCCTTGCCCACATAGATGATACCCTCATCGTCGAAATATTTGTACACGCCCGGCCGGTGCGGCAGCTGGCGGATTTGTTCCTGCAGGTGTTCTTTGGCGGCCATAAATCACAGATGGTGCAGATTGAGTGAACTTCGCAGATGGCTGCAAGACCCGAATCAGTTCAATCGTGCTTTGTTTTGCTGAGGTACGCAGCGGATTTGCGCGGAGATACGCAACGCAAGTAGTAGCGCACGAATCACAACAAAAAATGTGGCCGGGTTGTCCCGGCCACATTCTGTAAAAATCAGTTTAATCCGCCATTTCGGGCGCTAGATATCCTGTTCGCTCAGGTCTTCCAGCTCTACCTGGTTCAGCTTCTGGTCGTAGGGAATGGTGTCGCGTTGGGTGGCGCCGTTGTAGTAGCGCGAGCAGTCTATTTCAACATCCAGTGGCTTGCTGGGCTTCGGAAACGGGCCAGTGTTGATGCCGATACTTTTGTCGGCGTACACTTTCTTCATAAAGACGCCGTACATCGGCAGCGCCAGGCGCGAGCCCTGCCCGTAGGCGCCGGTGCGGAAGTGGATGCTGCGGTCTTCGCCGCCCACCCACATGCCACACACTAGGTCGGGCGTGAGGCCCATAAACCAGCCGTCGGAGTAGTTGCTAGTGGTGCCGGTTTTAGCGCCCATCTCATATGGAAACTTGAAGCCCGCTTTCAGGATGATGCTGGTGCCGCCCTGCTCCTCGGTGGCGCCGCGTAGCATGTGCGTCATCAGGTAGGCGGTTTCTTCGCTTAGGGCCTCGCGGGTTTGGGCCACGAATTCGCGGAGCACGTTGCCGTTTTTGTCTTCGATGCGCGTCACCATGATGGGCGCAGTCCAGACGCCTTTATTGACGAAGGTGCTGTAGGCGCCGGTCAACTCGTAGATGCTCACGTCGGAGGAGCCGAAGCCGATGGCTGGCACGGCATCGATAGGGGAGGTGATGCCCATGCGCTTGGCGTAGCTGGCCACCACATCGGGGCCCAGCTTCTGCACCAGCCACGCCGTAATAGAGTTCATGGAACGGGCCAGGGCCTGCCGCAACGTAAATGTGCGGCCCGAGAAGCTACCCTCAAAGTTGCGGGGCGTGTAAGCCGGCCGGCCACGCTCCGCCGGAAACGTGGTAGCCACGTCGGGCCGCTGGTAGCAGGGCGAGTAGCCCTGGTCGATGGCAGCCACATAGACGAACGGCTTGAAGGTGGAGCCGGGCTGCCGCTTGCCCTGCTTCACGTGGTCATACTTGATGTACTTATAGTCGATGCCGCCCACCCAAGCCTTAACTTGGCCATTAAGCGGGTTCATGGCCATAAATCCGGCGTGCAGCAGGCGCTTATAGTAAGCCAAAGAGTCCATCGGCGACATATTCACTTCCTTCTCGCCACCTTTCCAGGTGAACACCTTCATCTTGTACTTCTTGTTGAGGTAGTACTTGATGGAGTCCTTGTTGCCTTCATAGCGCGCATTCAGCGACTGGTAGCGGGCCGTGCGCTTGATGGACGTGCTCAGGAAGTTCGGAATCAGGCGGCCGTTTTCGTCGCGCCACGGCTGCTGGCCTTTCCAATGCTGGTCGAACCACTTCTGCTGCAGCTTCATGTGCTCGGCCACGGCCGACTCGGCATACTTCTGCATCCGCGAGTCGATGGTCGTATAAATCTTCAGGCCGTCGGAGTACAGGTCGTGGTCGGTTTCCTTGGCCCAGTCGCGCAGGGTTTTGCTGAGCTCGGTGCGGAAGTAGGGCGCAATGCCTTCGTTCTGGTTTTCGACCTTATAGTCCAGCTTGATAGGCTTGGCACTAGCTGCCGCCAGCGTCGGAGCGTCGATATATTGGTACTTGCTCATCTGGCTCAGCACCCAGTTGCGGCGCTTTTTGGAGCGTTCCGGGTTGCGCACCGGGTTAAACCACGATGGCCCGTTCACCAGCCCCACCAGCAGCGCCGACTCTTCCAGCGTGAGTACCCGTGGCTTTTTATTGAAGAACGTTTTGGCCGCCACGTTAATGCCGAAGGCATTAGAGCCAAAATCAGCGGTATTGAGGTACATCCGCAGGATTTCGCGCTTGGTGTAGTTGCGCTCCAGGCGCACGGCCAGAATCCACTCCTTAGTTTTGGTGATGACCATGCCCAGTAGCGGCACCTCGTTGAGGCGGCCATTGTTGAGGTCTTCGCGAGTGCGGAACAGCATCTTGGCCAGCTGCTGGCTGAGCGTGGAGCCACCGCCGTTCTTGCCGCCCCGCACCACACCCGATGCCACCCGCGCCAAGGCTTTAGGGTCGATGCCGGAGTGCTCCTCGAAGCGGGCATCCTCGGTGGCAATCAGGGCGTCGATGGTGGTCTGGGCCAGTTCTTCATAGGCAACCGGGGTGCGGTTTTCGCGGAAATACTTGCCCATCAGTACGCCGTCGGCCGAGTACACTTCCGAGGCCAGCTCACTGCGCGGGCTTTCCAGCGTCTTCAGGTTCGGCATCTGCCCAAACAGATTCAGAAAGTTGATGCTGACAGCAACTACAAACACAACCAAACCGAGCACGCCGGCGCCGAAAAGCAGCCACATGGCGCGGGCCAGACCCGTAAAACGGCCCGGGTGTTGGGATTTGCGGGAAGTATTTTTAGTCTTGGTGGCAGGGTAAGCCATTTCTTTTAATTAGTAATTGATAATTAGTAATGAGCAATTGGTAATTGTTTGAAGGACAGCGAATAAATTAAACGCAGCCTGCCAGCCAATTCCTCATCCTCAATTACTAATTATTAATTAACGTTAACGGTACGTCTGCTGGTAGAAGCGCTGATACTCTTCCACGTCGCGGCGTTGAAGCAGCAGCGGCAGATTGTCAATACTGATGATGAGCGTTTGGTAACCCGCGCCCCGCAGCTTGCTGAGCGGCGACTGGGGACCTCGCAGCTTCAGGCCGTAGCTCTGTGCCACTTTGGCCCCCACTAGCCCCTGTACTACCACCATCTCCAGCGAGTCGCCGAGGGGCTGTTGCTGCACCTGCAGATTATTGACGCGGTAGAAACGCCCATTGTAGGTGCTGAGTTGGGCTTGCAGGTCTTTCAGCGTGGCTGCTCCTTTCGGAAACACCAGCACTACGGCATGCCCGGCCGCTGCATTGGCCGTGTAGGGCGAAACCGGGGCAGCCGGACTTGGCGTAGTTGGTGCAGGAGTGGCAGCGGCAGGAACGGGGGTAGCCGGAGTTGTTGGGGTAGTGGCCGCCGGTGTTGTAGTAGTAGCCGTTGCTGCCGGAGGCGTGTTAGGAGCCACGACCGGGGCAGGAGTTGCCTTCGGAACCTTCTTGCCGCGTGCCCGTGCTTGCGCGGCAGCCATGCGCGCCGCTTTGGCCGGATCTGTGGCTGGTGCCGCCGGCTTGGTAGCGGCAGCTGAATCAGTAGGAGCCGGCACTGGTACGGACGGTACAGGAACAGGGACTGAGGCTGTCGGAGTAGTGCCGGAAGCTGGTGCTGTTTTAGGTGCCGGAGTAACTGTAGCGGGCTGCTTGGTGGCTGGCGTGGCAGCTGGTGTAGCAGCTGGTGTAGCAGCTGGGCGTGGCGCAGGCGTTTCATTTTCGCCGTACAGGATGCGCATGCGGTTGTTTACCTCACCGGGCCGGAACATCGACACGTCAGGCTTCTGCGTGGATGCCAGCGCGCCCACAATTTCGCCGGCCTCATACTTCTTATAAGTTACTAGCAGCGTGCGAGCCTCGGTGGCCAGCGGCGATGAGGCATAATCGGCAACGAACTTCTCCAGTGCGGCTCGAGCCACCAGCGGGGGCTGGGTGCGCAGCGCAATCAAAGCGCGCAGATACGCTATCCGGTCGTTGAAGTCGGACTCCGGAAACTGCTTGGTGGTGCGGGCCAGCACCGCCGCCGACTTCTTGAACAGTTGCTCTTTGTACAGCGCAAACGCCGAGTCCACCTTCACGGCTACTTGGCCGTTCACCAGCGACGTGCGGCGCAGGTACTCCGGGTCGGCCGCCAGGCGGGCGTAGGCGGAGGTGGGGAAGTCCTGGCGGAGCCGTTGGGCATATACTTCAGCCTTCGCCAGCTCGTTCTGCTCTTTATAAATCAGGTAAAGGCTGTAGTACGTTTCGGGCAGATGCTTGCTGGCGGCGTAGCGCTCAAGTAGTTTCTCATAGGTCTGGGCCGCCGGAACAGGTTCGCGCAGCTGCTGATTGTAGATGCCACCCAAGGCAAATAGAGCTTCTTCTACCTGCTCGTTAGAAGTCTTTAGCTGCTCTGCTGTGAGAGGAATGTTCTGACGATACTGGGCCACCAAAGCCCGCTGCTGCGCGGCAGGATCTTCGGTCATTGCTGCATTACCCAATGCCGTTGTAGCGCCGGCCGTCACGTTGGTGTTGCCGGCTCCCACCGTGTTTACCGGAGCGCCTCCATTGCGTGCCGCCACCGGCGACGAACTAGCTACGTTTACAAAACGCCAGTTATCCTGCAGCGGCCGGTCGCCCCACTTACGGATGAAGTCGGCGCGGGCCGTGCTCAAAGACGTTGGGTTATCGAAGTACCACTTGGCGCCGGTACTGCCCTCAATGAAATCAGCTGGGTCGAGGCCGGTCTGCAGGTCACGGGAAGAGCTGGGACCAGTAGCTGTCTGGCGGCGGCTGGCTAATTCCTGCCGGGCGGCTTCCACTTCGGCCGCTTTGCGGCGGGCGGTCAGCTCGGCATCGGCATACGCCACGAGGCGGGTGCGCAGAGCGGTCGTATCCAGCCGCGCCAGCGCTTGCAGGCTGTCCTGCGTTTCGATGATAGTGTACTGCGTGGCAAAGTCCTTCAGAATAGCCGCCCGCTCGGCCGTAGCCGCGTACCCGATGGCCTCCTTGGGCAGGTTCTGCACGGTGCTGTCGTAATAGGCAGCGGCCAGGCGGTATTTCTGGAGGTTTTCGTAGTAGATGCGGCCAGCCAGCAAATACGTATACGACTTCTGAGCCTGATTGCTGGTAGCGGCCCGCGCCGACTTCTGCAGCAGCGCCAGCGCCTTAGGGTAGCGCTGCTGCCGGTAATCGAGCCGCGCCATTTCGTAGTAGATCTTGTCGCGGTACTCTTTGTTCTTGGAATCCTTGAGCAGCTTGGCGAAGTACTTATCGAGCCGGGCCTTGTCGTTGTTGTTGAGGTCGGAAACCTGCCCCAGCATCAGCTTGGCAAAGAAATCCAGCTCATACGGCGGATTCTTTTTCAGGATCTGGTTGAGCTCGGCATAGGCTTTCTTGTCGTCGCCTTGCTCTTGGTAGAGCTGCGCCAGAATGTAGCGCGTGCGCGACTGTTCATTCTTGGGCTCTACCAGTGGAATGGCCTTCTCCAGGTTTTCAATGGCTTTGGCTGGCTCCCCAATTTTCAAATAGTAGTCGGCGCGCGTCAGGAAAAGCTCCTTGGCGTTAGCCTCGCGCCCTTCCTCTTTGTCCAATAAATCCGATACAGCCTTTGCATTCTCCAACTCCTTAGTTGCCACGAAGGTGCGCATCAGCCAGATCAGGGCCTCGTGCTTGGCGTCGGCGTTTTTGCTGATGCTGTTGACGTACTTGAAGGTCTTGGCTGCATCCTCATACTCCATCTTGTAGTAGCGGCTCTTGCCGATGAGAATATAGGCATCATCGGTCCAGTCGGAGGCCGCGCGATACTGAATCGGCAGGGAGGCTTTTTTTACCACTTCGTCCATGTCAGCCGTAATTGCCTTAGCACTGGCCTCATCCATTGTCGGGAACAGTGGCAGCACCCGGTTGTAGTCGTTCTGGCGGGCCTTATACAGCTTGTCCTCCGACTCCCGCATTTTCTCACGGGCCAGGAAATAGCCATTGTCGCGCGCCACCACATTGTCGTAGGCATGGCCCACTACGCCGCGGCGTTCAGAGGCACAGCCACCAACTCCGGCTAGCAAAAGCACGGCGGCTATAGAGCCGGAAAACAGACGAAAAACCGGAGAGGAATTCAAAACAGATGTCGGGAGCATAGCTTTCGAATACGCCAACGCGCAAAACCAACCAGAATGTTCAGCTTTAGCGCGGCGCAAGGGTCATAACGACACACCTTGGGTAAAATTACGCCTTTTTCCCCGCCAGTCGGGTATCTGTCAAATGCAGGGTTTACGTACTGCTATTGTACGCAGCGTACACCTTCCAGCCTCTCAACCACTTCTCCATGCCCGACGCTCCCACTCCCGCACCTCAGGCGCCTCGCGGCGGCAACTTCGGCCGCTTTATGGGTGTCGGCTTTCAGATGCTTGCCACCATTGGCCTGAGCACTTGGTTCGGCATCTGGCTGGATGGGCGCTTTGGCAGCGAGCCATGGGGTACGGTTGTGCTTACCTTGGCCGGCGTGTTTGTCGCCATGTACATCGTCATTCGGGAAGTATCGGAGAAGTAGAAGACACAATAGCCCATGCCATATCCTGATACTATCAGCATTGCTGCGTTGGAAGCCGTTCTAAACAGTGGGCTTGATGCACTGAAAGCGCAGTACGGTGAGGATGGGCATATTCCTTTAGAGCGTGATTACTACTGGCACATCGATAATGAGGCTTTATATGATATGGACAAGGACCCAATAGAACTAACTATAGGCTCCCTATGTGAGGACAGTCAGATTATTGAGGAAAGCGGAGAAAGGGGTGTCTTGCCTTTTGACGTCTACAAGGCAGCAATGCTGTTGCGTTATCTAGGTGAAAACCATTATTTCTGAGCAGTATATGTTAGGTTTCGTGTAGAATTGGCGTCGATTGGCGTACCTTTGCGGCCCCATCACCCACTACGTTCTCGCATTGCTCCGGTTTTTTCGCAATCTGCTGCTACTGGTTTTGCTGCTTTATGGCACGCTTTACCTGCTGAATGCCCACTACGGGACGGCAGTGGTGCATCCGTTGGCCCCGTACATTTTGGGCTACTTTGCAGTGCTTACGGCCGTCATCTACTGGTTTACTGCCCGGCTGGTGCGCTCTAATCCCGACAACTTCATGGGTGCCTATTTTGGCTCTATGGTGGTACGCATGCTCCTAAGCATGGGGGTGGTGCTGGTATACTTATATAAAGGTGGCGCCCACGAAGGCAATGGCACTTACACTGCCCTGGGCGCCTTTTTTATCGGGTATTTTCTCTTCACCGGGTTTGAAATCTGGAGCGTTCTGACTAACTTGCGCCCGTTTTCAAAACCGGGTGAAACCACTTTGTGAGTTTCCGGTGAACTCCGATCTAAAACATTCTGAATGAAGCGTTTACTGATAGCTCTCTTTTGTTTTCTGTCGTTCTCGGTTTCCGCCCAGGAGCAGACGGTCTCCAAGCATGAGGCCAATGAGAAGGAAGGCTTCAATGCGGGCGAGATGATTCTGCATCACATCGGCGACGCGCACGAGTGGCACTTTTTCGGGGAAGAAGGCGAAGGCGCCCACTTTACGTTACCGCTGCCCATCATTGCCTATCAGCCAAACAAAGGCCTGTCGGTATTCTCCTCGCATCACCTCTACCCCGAGGGCACGGTGCACGAAGGCCTGAAGCTGGAGCACGAAACGCTGGAAGCCACCGACGAAAGCAAAGTCTACGACTTCTCTATTACCAAGAACGTAGCTTCGTTGCTCGTGAGTGTCGCGCTGCTGCTCATTGTGTTCTTCTCGGTTTCGGCGGGTTACCGCAAAAACCACGGCCGGGCTCCTAAAGGCCTGCAGTCGTTTTTCGAGCCCATCATCCTTTTCGTGCGCGACGAAGTAGCCAAGAAGGCCATCGGCCCGAAGTACGAGCGGTATTTGCCGTATTTGCTGACCATCTTCTTCTTCATCTGGTTCAATAACCTGCTCGGACTGCTGCCCGGGGCTGCCAACCTTACCGGCAACCTGGCCGTTACCTTCCTGTTTGCCTTCATTACGCTGTGCATCACCACGTTCAGCTCCAATAAATACTACTGGTCGCACATTTTCTGGACGCCCGGTGTTCCGCTCTGGCTGCGCCCCATCATGATTCCGGTGGAATTGATTGGCGTGATTTCCAAGCCATTCTCGCTGATGGTCCGGTTGTTTGCCAACATCACGGCTGGCCACATCATTATCCTGAGCTTCATTGGCCTGATCTTCATCTTTCAGTCGATTGGCATTGCTCCGCTCTCTATTGCGTTTGGCTTGTTCATCAACGTACTGGAACTGCTGGTTGCCATTCTGCAGGCCTACATCTTCACGCTGCTCACCGCCATGTACATCGGCGGCGCGGTAGAAGAGCACCACGATGCCGACCACGGCATCGGTGGTGACGACGCCAGCGCTCCGGCTGTCGGCCACGCTGCCCACTAATAATTCCCTCCTTTTTTAACTGCGTTTTTTCTTTCATTTCCCCTCAAACTCTTTGTCTTATGCTGCTCTCTCTGTTGCTGCAGGTTGTTAATGCTGTTGGTCTGGCTGTAATGGGTGCCGGTATCGGTGCCGGTCTGGCTATTCTGGGTGCTGGTCTGGGTATCGGCCGCATCGGTGGCTCGGCCATGGAAGCCATCGGCCGTCAGCCGGAAGCCTCCGGCAAAATCCAGACTGCTATGCTGATCGTGGCTGCTCTGGTGGAAGGTGCTGCTCTGTTCGCAGTAGTAGTCTGCCTGCTGATTGCTCTGAAGCTTCAGTAGAGAAGTCGCTCGGCCCGACTCACCAGCTCTTGGCGTTGCCAGGTGGCCGGTGCGTCGGGCTTGCGTTTTCTCTGGGTTATAGCGGGCCTGGTCCTGCGCCAAGCAATTGCCAGTCACCAGCCTGATTATTCACCACTTTCGCTGAGCCCTGATGCTTACCAATCCTAGTTTCGGCCTGCTGTTTTGGCAGCTGGTCATTTTCCTGATTCTGCTTTTCCTGCTCACCAAGTTTGCTTGGAAGCCTATCCTTAGCTCGCTGCGGGAGCGGGAAGAGTCTATTGAAGGTGCTCTGCGCATGGCCGATCAGGCCAAGATCGAAATGCAGCAGCTGAAAGCCGGCAACGAAAAGCTGCTGGCCGAAGCTCGTCTGGAGCGCGACCGTATTCTGAAAGAAGCCACTGAGGTATCCAACCAGCTCATCGAGACGGCCAAGACCAAGGCAACTGAGGAAGGCGGCCGTATGATCGTGCAGGCCCGCGAAGCCATTCAGAACGAGAAGAACGCCGCGTTGGCTGAAGTGAAAAACACTGCTGCCAAGCTGTCCATCGATATTGCCGAGCGCATCCTGCGCCGTGAGCTGGCCGACCAGCCCGCTCAGCAGCAACTCGTTGGTTCGTACCTGAAGGATGTAAACCTGAATTAGGTTGTTGGGGTCTTGGGGGCTTAGGGTCGTGGTTTTCCTGGCCCCTATTTCTATCCAAGACCCTAAGCCCCCAAGACCCTAAGACCCTACATTAATGTCTGAACTACGAGTTGCCTCCCGATATGCTAAGTCGTTGCTCGATTTGGCCGAGGAGCAGGGTACGCTGGAGCAAGTAAAGGACGATATGGACTTGTTCAACAAAACGTTGACCGAGAGCCGTGACCTGCGCTTGCTGTTGCGTAACCCCATCGTCAAGCACGACAAGAAGCTGTCCATCCTGCGTGCCGTATTCGGGGGCAAGGTGTCGAACCTCACCGAGAAGTTCTTCACCATTATCACCCAGAAAAACCGCGAAAGCGCGCTGGAATTCATTGGCGCCGAGTTTCTGACGCAATACAATGGCCTGCGCGGCGTGCAGATTGCCGAAGTCACGACGGCTATGCCGCTGACTGCGGAACTACGTGCAGAAGTGGAGTCGTTGGTTCGCCAGCAGACCGGCCTTCAGCAGGTTATTCTCACCGAGAAGGTGGATGCTTCGCTTATCGGCGGCTTCGTGCTGCGCGTAGGCGACCGGCTCCTCGACGACTCTGTGAGCTTCCGGCTGCGCAAGCTGCGCACCGAATTCTCGAAGAACCCCTACCAATCTCAACTATAATCCACATGGCAGAAG
This sequence comes from Hymenobacter puniceus, assembly GCF_014333525.1. GTDB lineage: Bacteria > Bacteroidota > Bacteroidia > Cytophagales > Hymenobacteraceae > Hymenobacter. The sequence goes on along the minus strand of NZ_JACSCX010000006.1, from coordinate 176,476 downwards.
TACGTCCGGATGAAGTATCCGCCATTCTGCGGGAGCAGTTGTCCAACTTCAAAACCGAAGCCGAACTCGAAGAGGTTGGTACGGTATTGCAGGTTGGCGACGGTGTAGCCCGCATCTACGGCCTGGGTAAAGCCCAGTCGGGGGAATTGCTCGAATTTGAAAACGGCCTGCAGGCCCTGGTTTTGAACCTCGAAGAAGACAACGTAGGTGCCGTAATGCTCGGCGACTACAGCGAAATCCGCGAGGGAGCCACGGTGCGCCGTACCAATAAGATTGCCTCCATTCAGGTAGGCGAAGGCATCGTGGGCCGCGTGGTAAACACGCTGGGCCAGCCTATCGACGGCCGCGGCCCCATCCAGGGCCAGACCTACGATATGCCTTTGGAGCGTAAGGCTCCCGGTGTAATCTTCCGTCAGCCCGTAACCGAGCCGATGCAGACCGGTATCAAGGCTATTGACGCCATGATTCCGATTGGCCGCGGCCAGCGCGAGCTGATCATTGGTGACCGTCAGACCGGTAAGTCGACGGTAGCGATTGACACCATCCTGAACCAGCGCGAGTTCTTCGAGCGCGGCGAGCCGGTTTTTTGCATCTACGTAGCCGTAGGCCAGAAAGCCTCCACCGTAGCCCAGGTAGTTAACGCCCTGACTAAGGGTGGTGCTATGGACTACACAGTGGTGGTTTCGGCTTCGGCTTCTGACCCCGCTCCGATGCAGTTCTTTGCTCCCTTCACGGGTGCCGCCATCGGTGAGTTCTTCCGCGACACGGGCCGTCCAGCGCTAGTGGTGTACGATGACTTGTCGAAGCAGGCTGTGGCATACCGTGAGGTGTCGCTGCTGCTGCGTCGTCCTCCCGGACGTGAAGCCTACCCTGGCGACGTATTCTACCTGCACAGCCGTCTGCTCGAGCGTGCCGCGAAGATCAACGCTTCCGACACGATTGCCAAGGACATGAACGACCTGCCAGACAGCATCAAGCACCTGGTGAAAGGTGGTGGCTCGCTGACGGCTCTGCCGCTCATCGAAACACAGGCTGGTGACGTTTCGGCGTACATCCCGACCAACGTAATTTCGATTACGGATGGCCAGATCTTCCTCGAAACCAACTTGTTCAACTCCGGTATCCGTCCTGCTATCAACGTAGGTATCTCGGTATCGCGCGTGGGTGGTAACGCCCAGATCAAGTCGATGAAGAAGGTGGCCGGTACGCTGAAGCTGGACCAGGCCCAGTTCCGCGAGTTGGAAGCCTTTGCCAAGTTCGGCTCTGACCTCGATGCCTCGACCAAACTCACTATTGAGCGTGGCCGTCGTAACCTTGAAATCCTGAAGCAGCCCCAGTTCTCGCCGCAGCGCGTGGAAGATCAGGTGGCCGTTATCTACGCCGCTACCAACGGTCTGCTCGACCTGGTGCCTGTGAACAAGGTACGTGAGTTCGAGAAGGAGTTTGTACAGGTGCTCAACACCCGTCACCCCGAAGTGCTGCAAGGCCTGAAGGCAGGCAAACTCGACGACACCATCACCGGTGCCATCCGTCAGGTTGCCAAAGACCTGTCGGCGGGATACGCTAACTAAAGCACGTCATTCCGAGCGAAGCCGAGGAATCTCGCTAGTGTGGTAGAATTGATTTACCATACTAGTGAAATGCTTCGACTTCGCTCAGCATGACGGTCTAATTGATTCAACATGGCTAGCTTAAAAGAAGTCCGTAACCGCATCGTATCGGTGCAAAGCACGCAGCAGATCACCAAAGCCATGAAAATGGTGGCGGCGGCCAAGTTGCGGCGGGCGCAGGACAATATCCTGCGTATGCGCCCCTACGCGCAGCGGCTCAACAGCATCCTGACCAACCTGACCGCCCAGGTCGGCGACGATGTGGTAAGCGAGTACGCGGTGCAGCGTGAGGTGCGCCGGGTGCTAGTGATTGCCATTACATCGGACCGCGGCTTGGCCGGTGCCTTCAATAGCAACGTGTTCAAGAACGTGAATGCCATGGTGCAGGAGCGTTACGCGGCACAGGCAGCTGCCGGCAACGTAGCTTATATGGCTATCGGCAAGAAGTCGCACGACTACTTCAACCGCCGGGGGCCGTTGGTGGGCAACTACACGCACGTGTTCGGCAAACTGTCGTTTGACACCGTGCGCGAAGCTGCTGAGCAGGCCATGGACGGCTTCCGGGCCGGTCAGTACGACGAGGTAGTAATGGTCTACAACGAGTTCAAGAACGTGGCTACGCAAGTGGTGCGGGTAGAGCAGCTGTTGCCATTGGTACCTGCCGAACCAAATGCGGCCGCTGTGCAAACCTCGAATGTAGACTACATCTTCGAGCCCTCGAAAGAGGAAATTGTGCAGACCCTAATTCCACAGTCGCTGAAGGTGCAGCTCTACAAAGCGGTACTGGAGAGTAACGCTTCGGAGCATGGCGCCCGCATGACGGCTATGGAGAAAGCCACCGAAAACGCCGGTGAGCTGCTCAAGTCGCTCAAGCTGACTTATAACCGGACGCGCCAGGCGGCCATTACCACCGAGATTCTCGAAATCGTGGGTGGTGCTGAAGCGCTGGCGGCCAGCCGGTAAGGAGAGTTGTTTTACATAAAAGCCCTGTGGCCGGTTGGTCACGGGGCTTTTTTTGTGCCTTTCTTATGCTTTTAGCAGCCAGATGTAGAGACGCGAAGGGTCACGTTTCTACATCTGGCTGCTAGACTTGCGGGGCCTGGGCGCGGTGGGGTTGCGGGTGAGCAGCTCCAGCAGGTGCTCGGGCGTGAGACTGGTAAAGTCCTTGATATACGCCAGCGGGGCCTGAAAGTCGGCGACTTTGAGGGAGGTGCCCACGGCCACGCAGCGCATGCCGGCCCGGTAAGCGGCCTGCTCGCCCAGCACGGCATCTTCCAGCACTACGCACCGCTCGGGCGGCACACCCAGCTTGCGGGCCGTGGTGAGGTAGGTGTCGGGGTGGGGCTTGCCGTGCTGCACGTCGTCTTTGCCCACCACCACGTCGAAGTACTGGCGTAGCTTCAGGTAGTCGAGGATGTAGCTGATGGTGTCGTCGCCGGAGCCGGTGCCCAGGCCGATGCGAAAGTTAGCGGTGCGGGCGGCCTGCAGAAACGCGGTGAGGCCGGCCACCTCGCGCCGCTTGTGCCAGTACAGCACCCGGTAGAGCAGCTCGCGCTGGGCGGCGTACTCTTCCAGCTGCTTTTTCGGGACGAGGTTAGTGAACACCGAGGCCAGAATCTCGCTGGCGGGGGCGCCGTTGAGGCGCTTGAGCAGGCGGCGGGCGTTGGTAGTCAGGCCCAGGTCGCGGAACAGCAGCTGAAAGGCGCGGGCCTGGTACGGCGTGTTGTCGATGAGCACGCCGTCCATGTCGAACAGCAAGGCGTAGGGGAGGGCAGTAGCGGGCATGGGGAAGGCGGCAACAGCCAATGGGTGGTGCTCCACTTACGGTCTGCCCACGATTTGGCTGCCAATGAAGCAATTCCGGCCGGCGGCCTCTATCTTTGGGGCCGCTTGCGCGAGTGGCCGCACCCTCGGCCTCTTCTAACTGCTTTCTGATTTGAAAAAGAGCCTGTTATTGTTGCTGGCCGCCACGCTGGCGGGTTCTGCCGTTGGGCAGAAGAAATCTGCCACACTGGCCCGGCCTAAGCTAGTGGTGGGCGTAGTGGTAGACCAGATGCGCTATGATTACCTCTACCGCTACTGGAGCAAGTACGGCGGCGGCGGCTTCCGCCGGCTGCTGGGCGAGGGGTTCAGCTACGAAAACACCCACTACAACTACGTGCCTACCTATACCGGGCCGGGCCACGCCAGCATATACACCGGCACCACGCCTTCGTTTCACGGTATTGTGGGCAACAACTGGTTTGAGCGCGAAACCGGCCGTGGCACCTACGTGACAGAAGACAAAACTGTGCAGCCAGTGGGTGGTACGGTGGCGGCCGGGCAGCAGAGCCCACGCCATATGCTCACGAGCACTATCACCGACGAGCTGCGGCTGGCCACCAACTTCCAAAGCAAGGTAATCGGCGTCTGCATCAAAGACCGGGGCTCCATTCTGCCCGCCGGGCACGCTGCCAACGGCGCCTACTGGTACGACGGCAGCAACGGTGCTTTTATCACTAGCACCTTTTACCAGAACTCGCTGCCCGACTGGGTGACGAAGTTCAACGCCGAAAACCGCGCCGCCAAGTACCTCGATAAGCCCTGGGAAACGCTGCTGCCCATTGGGCAGTACACCGAAAGCTCGCCCGACGACGTGGCGTGGGAAGCAGCATTTAAGGGAGAAGCCCGGCCGGTTTTTCCGCACGACCTGCCTACGCTAAGCGCCACACTGCCCGCCCCGGTGCAGGGGGCGCTGGCGGCCACCGGTGAAAAGCCTGTGCCAGCTCGCAACCTCGACCTGATTCGGAGCACGCCGTTCGGCAACTCGCTCACGCTGGATTTCGCGCTGGAAGCCGTACGCGCCGAGCAGCTTGGCCAGCGCGGCCAGACCGATTTCCTCGCTCTCAGCTTCAGTAGCACCGACTACGTGGGGCACCAGTTCGGGGTAAACGCTATTGAAACCGAAGACACGTACCTACGCCTCGACCAGGACATCGCCCGGCTGCTCGACTACCTCGACCGGACCGTGGGCAAGGGCCAAGCCCTGGTATTTCTGTCTGCCGACCACGCCGCCGCGCATTCGCCGGGCTTCCTGGCCGACCACCACCTGCCCGGTGGCTCAGTGGGCCCGCGCCTGATGCAGGACTCCATTCAACAGCAGCTGGTGCGGCGGCACGGGGCCGGCAAATGGGTGCTGAGTTATGAAAACCAGCAGGTGTACCTCAACCGCCCGCTCATTGCCGAAAAGAAGCTGAGCTTGCGCACGGTGCAGGATGAGGTGGTGGACATTGCCAGCCAGCTGGCCGGCGTCAACCGTGCCATCACGGCCGACGACTTGCAGAAGTCGCACTGGGAAAGTGGCATGCTGATGTACCTGGAAAACGGTTTCTACCCCAAGCGCAGCGGCGACGTAATGGTGGTGCTGCAGCCCGGCTGGCTGGAATCGTATAGCTACCCCGTAAGCAAAGGCACCACCCACGGCTCGCTCAACAACTACGACACCCACGTACCGCTGGTGTTCTGGGGCTGGCGCGTGAAGCACGGCGAGTCCAGCCACCCCGCCAAAATCACCGATATTGCATCCACATTGGCCAGCTGGCTTCACATTCAGGAGCCCGACGGCAACACCGGCACGCCGCTGCAGGCTGTGCTGGGCTGGTAGTAACCGGTTTTGGTGGGTGGTAATGAGAAGTCAGAAGACAGTTGTTGGTGAAACGGCTGGCCATTTTACCTGATCAATCGTACACTACCCGCCCACAAAACCGGCAACCCGTAAACTGACAACGACAACTATTACTTGACAACTCCTAGAATGACTCATTTCAACCCATGGCACGACGTAGAGCGCGGCGACGACGCTCCGAAAGTGGTAAACGGCATCATCGAAATTCCCAAAGGTTCTAAAGGCAAATATGAGTTGGACAAAGCCAGCGGCCTGCTGAAGCTGGACCGGGTGCTGTTCTCGGCCGTGCATTATCCGGCAGCCTATGGCTTCATTCCGAAAACCTACTGCGACGACAACGACCCGCTCGATATTCTGGTGCTGTGCTCGGTGGACATCGTACCGATGTGCCTGGTTGAAGCCAAGGTTATCGGTGTGATGCAGATGATCGACGGCGACGAGGAAGACGACAAAATCATTGCAGTGGCAGCCCACGATATTTCTGTGAACCACTTCAACGACATTGCCGACCTGCCCCCACACACGCTCAACGAAATGCAGCGCTTCTTCGAGGACTATAAAGCCTTGGAGCACAAGCACGTAAGCGTAGAACGTTTCATGGGCCGCGAAGATGCCTACCGCATTATTGAAGAAAGCATCAAGCTGTACAACGAAACTTTCCCAAACGGCTCTGCCACCGAGCAGACTGCTAAGCCAACGGGGGTAGAGCTGTAAGCTCACCTCAGTTTATAAAAGCCCCTCCTCTTGCCTAATGCCGGAGGAGGGGCTTTTTGATTACATATACTTTCTGCGGCAGCCTTGCGTAAGGGGAATATGCGCACCGAACCACCCGTATCTCCTTTTTTTCGTTTCCTCTACGAAAACAGCTTGCTATTGGTCGGCACATTGATGATTGTCGGTACTCTGCTCGGGCAGGTCCTCACGGGCTGGCACCACTACAACGACGAACTCCAACAGTTGCAACTGGCGCCACTCACGCTCCGCCAATACCTGGGCTCGGGGCACTTTCTGGAGGCTACCTTCGAAAACTGGGAAAGCGAATTTCTGCAGATGGGGCTGTACGTACTCCTCACGATCTGGCTGCGCCAGAAAGGCTCATCGGAGTCCAAGAAACTCTATGAGTCCGAGAAGGTGGACCAGGAGCCGGACGCCAGCAAGCCGGATGCACCTGGCCCGGTGAAGCGTGGGGGCTGGCAGCTGGCCCTCTACAAACATTCTCTCTCTATTGCTTTTCTGATATTGTTTCTGGCTTCGATGTGGCTGCACGCTCAGGGTGGGGCTGAAGTATACAGCATTGAGCAGCAGCAGGAAGGCAAGCCAGGCATAACGACGCTGAAGTACATAAGCACTGTGCGTTTCTGGTTTGAGTCGTTTCAGAACTGGCAAAGTGAAATGCTGAGCATCGTATCTATTGTGGGGCTTTCCATCTTCCTGCGCCAACAAGGCTCTCCGGAGTCCAAGCCCGTTGATGCCAGCCACACCGAAACCGGCCACTAACCGGTCAGTGGCCTTACTTTTGACCCGCTCGCTTAGTTTGGCCGTAGCGTCTCTGGCTTCTGGTTGCTTTATGCGTTCCACCCCCAACAAATCTTCTGGCCGTGTGGCTGCGGCGGTACCGCTACAGGGGTCAGCGCTACGCCGAGCCACCGATGCGGTGCTCTATAGCAGTGTCTGGCTGTCGTTGGCGGCGCTGGGCCTTACCTGGTCTACTTTTCTGACTTGGCAGGCCGCCATGCCGATGCGGCTGGGACTGCTCATTTTTTCGGCCACGCTTTTCCTCTACAATATTGATAGTGTGCTGCCTTATAAGTTCCGGCAGCAGCAGCAGGTGTCGGGGCGCAAACGCTGGATGCTGGAGCACCGCCCGGCAATGCTGGGGTTAGCGCTGGCGGCGCTGGTGGTGGCAGGCGGGCTGTTTCTGCTGGATGGCTGGCAGCGGTGGCTGCTGTTTCTAAGCCACCTGACCGCTATTTCCCTGCTGTATTCGTTGCCGCTGCTTAAGTGGCGCGGCCGCTGGTGGGCCCTGCGCGACCTGCCGCTGCTGAAAGTGTTCTTGATTGCCTACGTGTGGGCGGCCGTGACGGTGTGGGTGCCTGCCCTGGCCCTGGGTTACGCCTGGGACACGTACACCGTTTTGCTGCTCTTCGGGCGCCGGTTTCTGTTTATTCTGGCACTGGCCTTCGTATTCGACATTCGCGACTACACCAAGGACCGCCTCATGGGCACGCGAACCTTCCCGGGCGTGTTTGGGCTACGGGCCACCAAAGGTGTGGCGCTGGTAGCGCTGGTACTGGCCAACCTGCTGCCGCCGCCTCAGGCATCGGCTCTGCAGGTGTTGGTGCTGACGCTGCCCTCCGCCGTAGGGGCCCTGCTCATCTGGGGCGCCCACGAAAACCGTCCCGATTACTACTTCGCGCTGTTCACGGATGGTGTAATGCTGCTCCAGTTTCTGGCTGCCTACGTGGTATGGAGCTAGCTCTGGCTCCAGGCTACCCTTCCAGTTCACGTAAAGCCGGCCCGATAAACCGGATCAGGTCACTGGCTATCAGGCCTGCTTCGCCAGATTCCTGCGCGGCTAGGTCGCCGGCGCGGCCGTGGGCATACACGCCCAGCAACGCCGCGTCAAGCGCGGAAAGGCGCTGGTCGGCGCGCAAAGCCAGCAACAGGCCGGTCAGCACGTCGCCGCTGCCGCCGGTAGCCATGCCGGGGTTGCCGGTGCTGTTGAAGTAGATGGGGCCGTCGGGAGTGCCGAGGGCAGTGTAGGCGCCTTTCAGCACGCAGTAGCAGCGGTGTGCGTGGCAGAAGGCGCGCAGCTGCTGCAGTCGATGGTAGTCGTCGCGGGCCGGCTCGCTCATCAGCCGCTCAAACTCTTTGGGATGCGGAGTGAGCAGCGTGTTGGCTGGCAGCTTGTGCAGCAGCTCCCGGTGGGAGGCCAGTAGGTTGAGGGCGTCGGCATCCAATACCAGCGGGCGGTGGGGGCCCGCCTGCCGCAGCAAAAGGCGCAGCACCTCCGCCGTGGATTCTTCCTGCCCCAGACCCGGCCCCATGCCCACGGCGGCGTACTGCTGCAGCTCGGGTAGTTCGGTGATGAAGTAGCTGGCCGGATCGGGGAGGGCCATGGCCTCGGGCACCGCGGTTTGCAGCACGGCGTAGCCCACACCCGGCGTCCGGACCGTGAGCAGGCCCACACCTGCGCGCAGACAGGCCTGTGCCGCCAGTAGCGCCGCGCCTAGCTTGCCATAGCTGCCCGCCACCAGCAGCGCGTGCCCAAACGTGCCCTTGTGCGAAAAACGTCCACGCTTTGGCAGCCGGCCAGCCAGCGCAGCAGCATCTACGAAGTAGTTATCCACCGGCTCGTTGTGAATAAATGCCTGGTCCAGTCCGATGGGTAGTATCTTCCAGTCGCCCACAAACTCCGCGTTGCGCGGCAGCAGAAACGCCAGCTTCGGCAGCTCGAAACTGAGCGTGTAGCGCGCACGAACTACGGCTGTTCCGGCAGGCTGGGGCGCATCGGCCAGCAGGCCCGAAGGTATATCCACGGCTACTACGGTTGCCTTCGTCTTATTCAGATGCTGCACTACTTCTGCCGGCAATCCTGCCAGCACCCGCGTAAGCCCGGTCCCGAATAGCGCATCCAGCACAACGGCGTCGGCGGGCAGTGGCAGCAGGCGTCGGGCACTCAGCTCCTGGCAGCGGATGGCTTCGGGTAGCAGCTGCCGGTTGTGTAGGTAATCGGGTGAATATTTCTCGGCCGGCAGCAGCCAAACCTGCGGCGTGTAGCCGGCCGCGTGCAGCTGCCGGGCCACGGCCAGCCCGTCGCCGCCGTTGTTGCCGGGTCCGCAAAACACGTGGATTTCGGTGCTGAACGCCGGCTGCAGGTGGTCGAGCAGCCAGGTAGTGCAGGCCGTGGCCGCCCGTTCCATCAGTTCCACGGAGTTGATGCCTTGCGCTTGCAAAGTAGCATGGTCGAGGGCGCGAGTTTGGGCGGCGGAGAGGATTTTCATACAGCGTATACTCTTACGAAGTTGGTCTGGGTGTGGCGGGCCTGCCAATGATGAAGGCGTGCTGGTTGCGCCATCAAAACTTCGGGCCCGCCTGCCGCGTTTGCACTCAAGTAGCGTTATTGCTTTACTATTTTCTCTGAAACACTCCTGATATGCAAACCTGGAATGATGTAATCCGGCTGGCCAACCACGGCAGCCCTACCCCGCCCCGGCGGGTGGAAAAAACCGACGCCGAGTGGCGTCAGCAGCTCACGGCCGAGCAATACCACGTTACGCGGGAGCACGGCACCGAGCGCGCCTTCACCGGCGAATACTGCGAAGCCCACGAGGCCGGCCTCTACGCCTGCGTATGCTGCGGCACCCCGCTCTATGATTCGCGCACTAAGTTCGAAAGTGGCACCGGCTGGCCCAGCTTCACGCAGCCTGTCGACGAAAGCGCCGTGCGCTACAAGAAGGACACCAGCTACGGCATGACCCGCGTGGAAGTGCTCTGCAACGTTTGTGATGCCCACCAGGGCCACGTTTTCCCTGACGGCCCGCCGCCCAGTGGCCTACGTCTGTGCATCAACTCAGCCAGCGTGAAGCTGGTGACGGAACAGCAGAAAGCCTAAGGCCTACGTGTTCTGGTACTTCCGGCCTCTGTTTCGTCTGGCGAAACAGAGGCCGTTTTTTATAGAAGTCAGGTAACGCCGGATAGCCGGAATTTCTGTCGATTTTTGTAGGCTTTTCGTACTAAACTTCTGCTGCCAGCTTTCCTCTACCCACCCCCAAATTCCACCCCAATCATGTCACTGCTCTTCACTGATTTCGCCTCCTGGCGCGCGCACTGCGCCGCCACCGGCGAGCCGCTCTACCAGCCCGTACTGGCCTACGAAATCGAGCAGAAAGGCCGTGCCGAAGAGGAAATCTGGAACGGCCTGCAGCGGGCCTACGACGTGATGCGCGACGCCGTGCAGACCGGCCTCACCCAAGATATGACCTCCCGCTCGGGCATGATCAACAACGGTGCAAAGAAGATTGCCGCCTCGCCCGTCACGGTACTGTCGCCGGAGTTCAAGCAGCTCGTCACGCGGGCCATGGGCGCCAAAGAGGTGAACTCCTGCATGGGCCGGGTGGTAGCGGCCCCTACCGCCGGGGCTTCCGGCATCCTGCCCGGCGTGCTCGTGACGCTGCAGGAATTGCATAAGCTCTCTGACCGCCAGATTCTGGAAGGCTTGCTGGTGGCGGCCGGCGTGGCGCTTATCATCGAGCAGAATGCCTCACTGGCCGGAGCCGTAGGAGGCTGCCAGGCCGAAACCGGCTCGGCGGCAGCTATGGGCAGCGGAGCCATCGTGTACTGCCTGGGCGGCACCGTCGACCAGACGTTTGCCGCTGTGGCCGTCACCATCCAATGCATGCTGGGGCTGGTCTGCGACCCGGTGGCGGGACTGGTAGAGGTGCCCTGCGTGGTGCGCAACGCCTCGGCCGCCGCTATTGCCTTCAGCTCTGCCCAGATTGCCATTGCCGGCATCGACCCGGTAATTCCGGTGGATCAGTGTGTAGCAGCGCTCGGCGAAGTAGGCCAGAGTATGGAAACCCGCTACAAAGAAACCGCCCTCGGCGGCCTTGCCAATACGCCCCGCGGCCGCGAAATCGAGAAGATGGTGCTGGTGCAAGATGTCCAGATTCTGCCCGATGAGGGCGAGTAAGGACGCGCAGAAGCTATACCGGCTTTACTTCCGGCGCCATCGTAATCTTGCCCAGAAACTCCAGGGCCGAGGTGTAGCGACTGCGCAGCTCCCGGTATTGCTTCCAGGCTTCGTCGCGGTTGGGGTGCATTGATAAGCCACTCTCAGCTAGTAAGGCGTAAGTCTCATTGTAGTCGGCACGGGTAGGATCTTCCATAGGATCGTTGTCGGGCAGGATATCGTGCGGAGCCGTGTGAATGTCCTCCTTGAAAAAGCGGAATATCCGGTTCACGGCCAGGCAGCCGGCCTTGAACGTCAGCTCGGCCTGCCGGTCGCGGGCGCCCTGCACGGCGCTGAACATGAAGGCGGCCGTATCCAGAATCAGAGCGGCCGTAGTTACCCAGGAGCGGCCGGGCTGCGGCGAGCGGAAAAACGACAGAATTGGGAGTGAGGTATGACTTTCTTCCAGCTCCACAAACCACTGCTCCCAGTCTTCCCACTGGGCAGTGTCGTCCTGCAAAGAGCCGCTCCGATTGAGCCATACCAGCAAGTTGCGCGTGGAAGGGGGCGTACCGGCGCGCAGCTCCAGTCGCGACACCACAATCTCGCGCCGCGAAAAAGCCTGATAAATAGTAGGCAGGTAGGAGATGAGCAGCGTCATGAGCAGCAGCCCCAGTGAGGCTTCCGCGAAGGTGAAAACCGTAATAATCGGGCCGCGGGTTTTGTGGGTGCCCAGCGTAAGCAGTGAGCTGCCGCTGAGTTGAAAGCACTCCAGCCAGTTGCCCTCGTCCATACCCCAGAACATGCACGTGAAGCCTGCCGCCACCACCGCCAGCCAGGCTACAGGCAGCGCCACCAACGCCACTGGCGCGTAGTGAGCCTGCACCCGGTCGCGCCCGCCGAAGGTCTTATGCAGGGAAGCCGCAAAATCAAACGCGGCCCGCAACGGCCGGAACACAAAGCTATTGAGCTTCACTACCTCGTTGCGCGGCAGCACAAACGAGCGAATAGCGGCCGACAGCGTAATGACAACCAGAAGAACACCAGCCGCAAAAGCCAGCGTGTGCAGCGCGTAATACAGCATAGAAAAGCAAAACCGCCACCCAAGCAGGCGGCGGCTGTTGTACTGCATTGAGTGTGGTAGGGTTGGCGGGTGCGCCTGGCTGCTCTACACAGAGCTTTTTCTTGTCTTCCACATCTTCCGGAACGACTGCGGGGCCACTTCCAGCGCATCGCGGCGCTTGCTCCAGCCTACTTGGCTGAGCAGGCGCAGCAGCACCCAGTTTTTGGCGCGGGCCGGCAGCAAGTCCAGCAGGCGGCGGTTTTTCATGGCCAGCAGCCATAGCCGGATGGCGGTGCGTTCTTCCTTGTCGGTGAGGTTTTCGCGCACGGCCTGCTGGCGGTTTTGCAGCAGCAGGTTGTGAATCGGGATTTTGACCGGGCACACCGAGGTGCAGGCGCCGCACAAGCTACTGGCGTAGCTCAGGTGCTTGTTGTCGGCCATGCCGGCTAGGTGTGGGCTGATAACCGAGCCGATGGGGCCGGAGTAGGTGGTTTCGTAGGTGTGGCCGCCGATGTTCTTGTACACCGGGCAAATGTTGAGGCAGGCCCCACACCGGATGCAGTGCAGCGCCTCGCGCTGGGCCGGCTGGGCCAGTAGGTTGGTGCGGCCGTTGTCGAGCAGCACCACAATCATTTCGTCGGGGCCGTCTTTTTCCAGCGGCTGGCGCGGGCCGGTGTAGATGGTATTGTACACCGTCACCTGCTGGCCGGTGCCGCTGGTGCTGAGCAAGGGCCAGAACAACGCCAGGTCTTCCAGCTTCGGAATTACCTTCTCGATGCCCACAATGGCGATGTGCGTGCGCGGGAAAGTGGCCGAGAGGCGGGCGTTGCCTTCGTTTTCCGTTACAGCCACGGCACCGGTATCTGCAATCAGGAAGTTGCCGCCCGTGATGCCTACTTCGGCTGAGGTATACTTGTTGCGCAGCAGGTGGCGGGCCGTGAGCACCAGTTTCTGGGCGTCGTCGGTGTACTCGATGCCGAGGTGCTTGACAAAGATATTGGCAATATCGAGCTTACTTAGGTGCATGGCTGGCGTCACGATGTGGTAGGGCCGCTCGCCGTTCAGCTGCACAATAAATTCGCCGAGGTCGGTTTCCACCGACTCGATGCCGTTCTGCTCCAGGAAATGGTTGAGGTGGATTTCCTCGGTTGTCATGCTCTTGGCCTTCACCACGGTGCGGGCGTGGCGCCGGCTCATAATCTTGCCGATTTCGCGTAGTGCTTCGTTGGCGTCCTGCGCCCAGATAACCTTGCCGCCGCGGGCCGTGAAGTTGCGCTCAAACTCCAGCAAGTACTCATCGAGGTGGTTGATGGCCTGCGCCTTTAAGTACGACGCCCGCTCGCGCGCCAGCTCATGGTCGGCGTAGAAGCCCAGGCCGGTGGTCACGGCCGCATTGTACTTGCCGATATTGAAGCGGATTTTGCGGCGGTGCTCCAGGTCGAAGGCCTTGTTCTCACTGTCGAGTTGGAACTGGCTGGATTTGGTAGGGGCGGGCGTGGTCGTCGTCGGGTTCATAGCAGCAGGTTGACCAGTAGATAACAAATATAAAGGCAGCAAGGCAGAAGTGAGAGCTGAGACGTCTGTTATGTATATAAGTAAAAAGTGAGAGGTAAGGTGCCTGTCATCCTGAGCAAAGCGAAGGACCTTGCCACGCCGGAACGGGCCGTTGTTACGACGGTCGTTCTAACCTGATAAGGTCCTTCGCTTTGTTCAGGATGACAGGCACCTTGCCTCTCACCTCTCACTTCCAGGATTACTTCTTGTTGGAATCCACCACAATCCGAGTGTCGCGGTTGGCTAGCTCCCACGCGGTGTGAAACACCAGCTGAGCCCGTTTTTCCACTTTCGGAAACTCAATTTTATCTACTTCGTCGCCTGGGCCGTGGTAGTCGTCGTGCACGCCGTTGAAGAAGAAAGCCACCGGAATCTTGTGCTTGGCGAAGTTATAGTGGTCGGAGCGGTAGTAGAAGCGGTTGGGATCCTCGGGGTCGTTGAAGCGGAAGTCCAGGTCCATCTTGGTGTACTGCGCGTTGGCGTTCAGCACAATTTCGTGCAGCTCCGACGAAAGCTTGTCGGAGCCGATAACGTACACGTAGTCGCCCTTGCCTTCGTGGTCTTTGTCGGTGCGGCCCACCATGTCGGTATTCACGTCGGCTACCGTCTGAGCTAGTGGGAACACCGGATGGTCGGTGTAGTATTCCGAGCCAAGCAAACCTTTTTCCTCGCCCGTGACGGCCAGGAACAGAATGCTGCGGCGCGGGCCGTGGCCCTCGGCTTTGGCCTTCGTGAAGGCCTGGGCCATTTCCAGCACCGTTACGGTGCCGGAGCCGTCGTCGTCGGCACCGTTGTGTACTTCGCCGTTGATGATGCCAATGTGGTCGTAGTGGGCCGACAGCACCAGCACTTCGTCTTTCTTGTCGGTGCCTTCGAGGTAGCCCAGCACGTTTTCGGTGGTGAAGTCCTCGCGCTTTTTGGGTGCCGTGATGGTGAACTTAGCCGGCTTGAACGGGCTGGCTACGGGCTTGCCGGCTTTGCCGGTAGCGTCCATGTATTTGGTTACGGCCGCGGCGTTGGAGCCCAGCAGCTGGTAGCCTAGCTTCGGCGACAAAAAGAAGGCTGCCCGCCGGCCTTCCGGCTTGGCATCCTTAAACGAAATACTGGGCCGGCGCAAGGACGGCATCAGGCGTGGTACCAGCTTGTCGAAGTTGTTGTTGGGGTCGAAGCTAACGAAGAACACGCTACGGGCGCCCTTCTCGGCGGCTTTGGCAGCCTTGGCGCGGTAGTCGTTGCCCCATTTGCTGGGGGCGCCGTCTTTGCCCAACACCGGCTTGCCATCAGGCCCATTGGGTTCCCCTAGCAAAATCAGCACGTCTTTGCCCTGCACGTCTTTGCCGGTGTAGTCGGAGTAGCCGTCCTGCTCGATGCCGTAGCCCAGAAACACCGGCTGCACGCTGGTGGCCTGCTGAAACGGCGAGTTACCCATGGCGTAGAAATCCGTCAGCCACTTATAGGTTTGGGTGCCCACTTTCAGGGTGGCAGTTTCGTCCCAGGTGCTGCGCTCCATTGTGAAGTGCTGCAAATAGGGGTTGTCGGAGCCCGCAACGGGGCCGGCCAGCCCGAGCTTTTTGAACTCGGCGCTGAGGTAATCAGCCGCCATTTTCTGGCCTTTCTCGCCGGTTTCGCGGCCTTCGTAGGCGTCGGAGGCCAGCACGGTCAGGTGCTGGCGCAAGTCGGCCTGCGTGATGGTGGCGGCGTAGGTGGCGGCCCACTCAGTAGGCTTGTCGGCAGCCGGCGCCGCCAGCACGGCTTCGGTGGCGGGAGTAGCTACGGCCGGCGCCTCGGTTTTGGCGTTGCGCTTTTTCTTGACTTTGATTTTCTCGGGGGCCTGCTGCGCCACGGCCGAAACGGTAGCGCCTACCAGAAGCAGCCCGGCCAGGAAAGAAGAGGATGTGGACATAAAAAGTCGGTTTAGACGACGGTAAGGACGGAAATTCTGCCAAAGGATGCACGGCCCCGCAGGGCGGCGCGCTACTTGGTAATTAGCACCGAGGCGTAGGCGGCCACACCTTCGCGGCGGCCCACAAAGCCCAGCTTCTCGGTGGTGGTAGCCTTGATGCTGATGTCGTCGGCATCAATACCCATCACCTCGGCCAGTACGCGCTGCATTTCGGCAATGTGCGGGTTGACTTTGGGCGCTTCCAGGCAGACGGTAGAGTCGATGTTGGAGATGCTGTAGCCACGCTCCGTTAGCAGGCGCACCACTTCCGTCAGCAGCCGCTTGCTGTCGATGCCTTTGTACTGCGGGTCGGTGTCGGGGAAGTGGAAGCCGATGTCACGCAGGTTGGCCGCGCCCAGCAGCGCGTCGCAGATGACGTGGATGAGCACGTCGGCATCGGAGTGGCCGAGGGCGCCGTGGGTGTGGGGCACCAGGATGCCGCCCAGCCAAAAGGGCAGGCCTTCCTGCAGTTGGTGCACGTCGTAGCCGAAGCCAGTGCGGATTTTCATAGAGTTCGGGGAAAGCAAACGAAAAAATAGAGTGGCAAGGTACGGCAACCCGGCAATTGGCCTTCGCCAAAAAAATAGCAGCCCATTAAAGTAAAGCCTCCTCTTGCACGTCGTGAGAGAAAAGCGAAGCAGGGACAGCAAAAAAGGATAGCAAAAAATTAATGGAAACTTTGGTTTCATAAAATGTTTCCGGTGTATCTTTGCGCCCAACCTTATGGAAATCAAAGACCGTATCCTGCAAGCTGCCGAAGCCCTTTTTATGCGCAACGGCATTCGTAGCGTTTCCATGGACGACATTGCCACGCACCTGGCTATGTCGAAAAAGACGCTCTATAAGTGGTTTGAAAACAAAGACCAGATTGTGCTGGGCGTCACGAAGCAGCACCTGGGCATGGAAGAAGCTGAGTGCTGCCGCATGTTTGCAGCCGCGCCGCACGCCCTCGACGAGCTATTCCAGATGATCAACTGGGCCAAGCGCCAGATTCAGGATGTGCACCCAGGTATCTTCTATGATCTGCGCAAGTACTACCCGGCCGCATGGGCACTGTGGGAGCAGCACAAAAACACATTCATTCTGGAAAAGATAGGCGCCAACCTACGCCGGGGTATGGCCGAGGGCCTCTACCGCGCCGACCTCAACGTGGACATTCTGAGCCGGCTGCATCTGGCTGAAATAGAGCTGGCCTTCAATGCCGACCTGTTTCCACCCAAGCAGTTCGATGCATCCACAGTGCATTTCACTTTTCTGGAGCACTTCTTACTGGGCGTAGCCACGCTCAAAGGCCATAAGCTCATCAACGAGTACCGTCATGTGACGGAAGAAGAATAAGCTTCATCACCGCTTCTTTACTATGAAAATCAACCTTCGTGCGTTGTTGCTGGCTGCCGGGCCGGGCCTGCTGGCCCCCGCTGGCGCCGCCCTGGCGCAGACTGCCCCAGCCGCTCAGCCGGCGCTGGCGACGCAGCCCACGGTGGGCAACATGCCGCTTTCGCTGCAGCAGGCCATTGCCTACGCCATCCAGAACAAGCCCACGCTGCTGGCTACCCGCCTGGGCGAGCAGACGGCCCGCGCCAAAGTGGGCGAAATCCGGTCGGCGGGCTTGCCGCAGGTGAACGTAGCGACCAACGTGGCCGACAACTTCAAGCTGCAGAAGGCACTGGTGGACTTTGGAGCGTTGGGTGGTGGTAACACGGCTACTACACTCACGGCGGCCGATGTGGCAGCCGCTCAGGCCGGACAAACCGTTGACCTGACCGTGGCAACACGGCCTTCGGAGCCGGTGCCGCCGCAAGCCTTTGCCTTCGGGCTGCGCTACGCCGGCAACACCAGCGCCTCGGTGTCGCAACTGCTGTTTGACGGCGCTTACCTCATTGGCCTGAAAGCAGCCAAAGTGTATGAGCAGCTGGCGCAGAAGCAAACCCAGCAGGCTGAAATTGACGTGGTGGAACAAGTGAGCAAGGCTTATTACAGCACGCTGGTGGCCCGCGAGCGGCTGCAGCTGCTCTCACGCAATGTGCAGCGCCTCGATACCATCCTGTATCAAACCAACGAAACCTTTAAGGCAGGTTTTGCCGAGAAGCTGGACGTGCAGCGCCTGCAGGTGCAGCGCAATAACCTGGTAGTGGAGCAGCAAAAAGCCAGCCGCCTCACCGAGCTAAGTGTGGCGCTGCTAAAGTTTCAGATGGGCTTGCCGCAGGAGCAAAGCGTACAGCTGACTGACTCCCTGAGCAATGCGCTGGTAGATGCCGGCGCGCTGCGCCAGCGCCTGGGTGTCGCCAATGCTACTACCGGTGGCGGCGTGAGCGGCCTGGGTGGCGTGCCCACGGTGGCAGCTCCTGCCGGTACCACCCCCGACCAGCGTCAGCAAGACCAGCAGACGGCGCTTAGTGGCGCCCGCACCGGCCAGCTTGCTGCAGCGTTCAACTACAACAACCGCATCGAGTTCAGCACGCTGGAAACCCAGCAGGCGCTGGCCGGGCTGGACTTGGCTAACCGCCGCGCCGGCGCCTATCCGCGCCTGCTCGCTACGGCCGCTTACGGTTTCTCGGGCTCCGCCAAAACGGCCGGCGACCTGTTTGCTTTCCGCGGCCCTGACTCGCGGGCCAGCAATGGCTTTCCCAACCAGAACTGGTTTGGGTTCGGCAACGTGGGCCTGAGTTTGCAGATTCCGGTGTTCGATGGCTTCCGCCGCAAGTACCAGGTGCAGCAGGCGCGTATTCAGCAGCAAACCATTGAGCGCGGCTTCGAAACGCTGCGCCAAAGCATTGATCTGCAGGATGCGCAAAGCCGCACCACCCTCGTCAACGCTCTTGATGTACTGGACAGCCAAAAAGCCAACCTGGAGCTGGCTGCTGATGTGGCCCGCGTGTCGCGCATCAAGTTTCAGGAAGGCGTGGGCTCCAACCTGGAAGTAGTGACGGCCGAAACCGAACTGCGCTCGGCCCAAACCAACTACTACGCTGCTCTCTATGATGTGCTGGTAGCCAAAGTCGACCGTGACAAGGCGACCGGTGAACTCTATAGCCAGGCCCAGAAATAGGCCCGCCGCTTTTCTCTTCCCTGATGACGACTAGCTCTTCCTTCTCCATGAAATACGTTACTTCCTCGGCTGTACTGGCCCTGGCCCTGCTGGCCGCCTGCGGCCAGAAAGATGCTGCCACTGAACTTGCCACGCTCAAACAGGAGCAGGCCGCCAACCAAGCCAAAATAGCCGAGCTGGAAGCCAAAACCGGCACGGCCGGCTCCGCCGCCGAAGCCGCCGTGCAAACCACGCCCGTTTCTGTTATCAAGGTGGCATCTGAGAACTTCAAAAGCTACCTGGAAGTGCAGGGACGCGTTGATTTCGACCAGAACGCCACCGTGGCCGCCCGGGCCGCTGGCACGCTCACCAGTGTGCGGGTGCAGCGCGGCGACCGGGTAAGCAAGGGCCAGACTCTGGCCACTGTGGATGCCAGCATCCTTGATGCCAGCATTGCTGAGCTACGCACCCGCATGGACTTGGCGCGTGTGGTATACGAAAAGCAAAGCCGCCTCTGGAAGCAGGAAATTGGCACTGAAATCCAGTATCTGCAAGCTAAAAACAACTACCAGGCGCTGCAGCGCAACCTGGCCACCATCAATCAGCAGCGCGCCCTCTACACCGTGGTGGCGCCGTTTGCGGGCACCGTGGACGATGTACTGCCCAAGCTAGGCGAAACCGTAGCGCCCGGCGCGCCCGTGGTGAAGCTGCTGAGCGGCGGCGGCACCGGCAAAATTGTGGTAGATGTGTCGGAAGCTTACGCCAACCGCGTGAAAGTCGGCGACAAAGCCCTGGTGACCATTCCAGACCTGGGCAGCGAAGAAATGACGGCCACCGTGCGCGTCGTGACCAGCACCATCAACCCCACCAGCCGCACCTTCACGACCGAGCTGCGCCTCAACAGCCCCGGCAAAGCCGGCCAGCTGCGCCCCAACATGGTGGCCAACGTGCGCATCCAGAACTACGACCGCCAAAATGCCACTGTGCTGCCCGTAGACCTGGTGCAGAAAGATGAGCAAAACAGCTTCGTGCTAGTGGTAGATGAAAAGGGCGGCAAAAAAGTAGCAGCCAAGCGCATCATCCAGATTGGCAATACCTATAACGGCAAAGTGGAAGTAACCAGTGGCCTGCAAACCGGCGACCAGGTGATTTCGGCTGGCTATCAGAATCTGAACGAAGGACAGGCGGTAACGCTGTAGCAGAGCAACCGCCAGCCCCGACGCCGACGGTTTCGTCCACCTCGCAAAGCCCTCATCATGCAGGATCCAGAAAAAGAATTTGGCCCCACCAGTTGGTCTATCGACAATAAAACCAGCATCTACATCATCACGCTTATTCTGTGCGTGGCGGGTATCTTCTCCTATATCAAGCTGGGTAAGGAGAAATTCCCCGATATCGTAATTCCGCGGATTATCGTGGCAACTATTTACCCCGGCACGTCGCCCACCGACATCGAAAACCTGGTGACGCGGCAGCTGGAGAAGGAAATCAAGAGCGTAAACGGAGTGAAGAAGATTTCTTCGACCTCCAACCAAGACTACTGCATCGTGGACGTGGAGTTTACCTCCGGTGTAGACGTGCAGTACGCCAAGCAGCTCATCAAGGACGCCGTAGACAAGGCGCAGAACGAGCTGCCCAACGACCTGCCCTCGCCGCCTACCGTGCAGGAAGTGAACCTGTCGGAGCTGCCCATCATGAACATCAACCTGGCCGGCAACCTGCCCGTGAGCCAGTTGAAAAAGTACGCCGACGACTTCCAGGACAAGATTGAGGCGCTGCCCGAAATCACCCGTGTAGACATCATCGGCGCCCTAGACCAGCAGGTGAACGTGGACGTGGACCTGAACCGGCTGCGGGCTTCCCGTTTGAGCTTCTCCGATATTTCGGCCGCCATCGGCCGCGAGAATATCACCATTTCGGGCGGTTCCATTGATGTGGGCAGCCAGAAGCGGGCCGTGCGCGTGGCCGGCCAGTACGTGCGCGCCGCCGACATTGCCAACATTCAGGTGAAAAACCTGAACGGTGCGGCCGTACGCCTCGGCGACATTGCCACTGTCACAGATGCGTTTAAGGACCGGGAGTCTTTCGCCCGCCTTGACGGCAAAACCGCCGTGACCCTGAACGTTATCAAGCGCCAGGGCGAAAACCTGATTGACGCTTCCGACAAAATCAAAGAAGTAATTGCTGAGTCGAAGAAGACGCTGCCCACCGAGCTGACCATCACCGTGACGGGCGACACGTCCAACGACACCCGCGTCACGCTCCATGACCTGATCAACACCATCATCATCGGCTTCATTCTCGTGACGCTGATCCTGATGTTCTTCATGGGCACCACCAACGCGCTGTTTGTGGGCCTCTCGGTGCCGATTTCCATGTTCCTGGCGTTTTTGCTGCTGCCCGGCTTCGGCTTCGCCCTGAACATGATTGTGCTCTTCGCCTTCCTGCTGGCCTTGGGTATCGTGGTTGATGACGCCATTGTGGTAATCGAAAATACCCACCGCCTGCTGCATGAGCACCCCAATCTGACTACTGCTCAGGCTGCTAAATACGCGGCCGGCGAGGTATTCATTCCGGTGTTGGCCGGCACGCTCACCACGGTTGCGCCGTTTGTGCCGCTCATGTTCTGGCCCGGTATCGTGGGCTCGTTCATGTTTTACTTGCCCGTCACGCTGATTCTCACACTGATGTCGTCGCTGATTGTGGCCTTCATTATGAACCCGGTGTTTGCCGTGTCGTTCATGGAGCGCGAAGACCACCACACCGGCGAAAAGCCGAAGTGGGACCGTAGCTTCCTGATTGCGCTGGGCGTGCTGGTGCTGATTGCGGGTGTCGGCTACGTAGCGGGCTCCACTTTCGTCGGCAACCTGATGCTGACGATTACGGTGCTCGTGATTTTGAACCGTTTCGTGTTCGTGCACATGATTGCCGGCTTCCAAACCAAAGTGCTGCCCCGCTTCCAGAACGGCTATGCCAATCTGGTGAACTGGGCTATCAGCCACCCGGTGCTGGTGATGGTGAGTATGGTGGTGCTGTTTTTTGTGTCGATTTTCGCCATTGCGGCTCGTCAGCCCAAAGTGGATTTCTTCCCGAAAGGCGACCCCAAGTTTGTGTACACCTACCTCAAGATGCCGGTGGGTACTCGCGTCACCGTCACCGACTCCATTGCCCGGGTACTGGAAAACCGCATTTACACTGTTATCGGCAAGGATAACCCCGACGTGGAATCGGTGATTACCAACGTGGCCATTGGCGCCTCCGACCCCGGCGAAGCTTCGGCGGCTGGTACGTCGCAGTCCAACCTGGCCAAAGTGGCCGTGGCGTTCAAGGAAATGAGCGAGCGGACCGGCCCGGCCACGTCCACGTACATGGACAAGATCCGGGAAGTGGTGAAAGGTATTCCCGGCGCCGAGGTTGCCGTAGATCAGGAGTCGAGCGGGCCGCCGACCGGTAAGCCGATTGCCATCGAAGTAGCCGGCGACGACTACGCCACCCTGGCCCGGCTGTCCAAGAAAGTAACCCGCTACGTCGACTCGCTCGGCATCGGCGGCATCGAGCAGCTGCGCTCCAACCTGGAAGACCGTAACCCCGAAATTGCCGTCAATATCGACCGGACCCGCGCCAACCGGGAAGGCATCAGCACCGCCCAGATTGGAGTGGAAGTGCGCACGGCCATCTACGGCACTGAGGCCAGCAAATTCAAAACCCCCGACGACGAGTACCCGATTCAGGTGCGCTACGCCGAGCCTTACCGCTCCGACATCGACGCCATTCTGAACTCGCCGTTGACTTTCCGCGACGCCACCGGTGCTATCCGGCAGGTGCCCATCTCATCAGTCGCCGACGTGAACTACGGTACCACCTACGGCGGCATCAAGCGCAAAGACGTGAAGCGCGTGATTACCATTAGCTCCAACGTCCTCAACGGTTTCACCGGCCCCGACGTGGTGCGCCAGATCGAAACGGCCCTGAAATCGTACCCAACGCCGGCAGGCTATACCATCAAGATGGGCGGCGCGCAGGAAGATCAAAAGGAGACTTCCGACTTCCTCGGCGTGGCCGCCATCGGCGCCATCGGTCTGATTTTCCTGATTCTGGTGATGCAGTTCAACTCGGTGAGCAAGCCGGTCATCATCCTCACCGAAATCATCTTCTCGGTGATTGGGGTGCTGCTGGGGCTGGCCATCACGGGCATGAACATCAGCATCGTAATGACGGGCGTGGGCATCATTGCCCTGGCCGGTATTGTGGTGAAAAACGGTATTCTGCTGGTGGAATTCACCGATATTCTGCGGGCCCAGGGCATGCCGCTGCGCGAAGCCATTGTGCTGGCCGGCCGCACCCGCCTCAACCCGGTAATCCTGACGGCTACGGCCGCCACGCTGGGCTTGATTCCGCTGGCCATTGGCCTGAACATCGACTTCTACGAGCTGTTCAACTCCGGCCACGCCAACTTCTTCATCGGCGGCGAATCGGTGACGTTCTGGGGCCCACTGGCCTGGACTATCATCTTCGGGCTGGTGTTTGCCACCGGCATTACGCTGCTGGTAGTACCGGTGATGTACCTGCTCACCGAAAGCCTGAAGTTGCGCGTGCAGAAGCAGCCGGAGCCCATCGTCAGCCACGACGAGGTGCGGGCTGCTACGCCACCCATTTTTGTAGAAGAAGAGGTGTAAAGACACTTCCGGGGCCGGCGGCAATACTGTGGCCGGCTCCAGATTGTCATGGTCGATAGTTTTTTGCCGAGGCTTGCAACCATCCGCCGGGCTCCAATACTCCTTCGCCCGAACGGGCGCCCGCAGGAATGGCTGGCTGGCCAGTCGCAATTTTTTTCAGTACCCCACGTTTCCGTCGTTCCTATGATTACCTCAACGACCTCCGCCGCCAAGTCCATTCAGCAGCAAGTGCTGCGCATCATCAGCAAGCGCAAGGCCATTAAAGCCCGGCGCCTGCGTATCGGAAGCAACCTCAGCCGCGAACTGGGGTTTGACACCGTGGACGTAGTCGATATTATTCTGGAGCTAGAGCGCAGCTTTCACATCACCATTCCTGATGAAGTTCCGCTGGCTACAATCGGCGACTTTGTGAGCTACGTTGCCTCACACGCCAAAGCTGCCTCGCACGCCAGAGCGGCTTAGCAGTAACAGCATTATGTGTGCGCTAGTCCTGGCTCATAACTGTGGGCTGTGATGCTGTCAGCCATAGAAAAAGCCCGGCCTCCATGAATGGAGGCCGGGCTTTTTCTATGGCTGACAGACGTGTGTAGTTATCGTACGTTGCCGCCAGCGTCGCCACCAGCTGGCCGTGCTTCTGTTGATTCGCCTGGTTCGCGGCTGCCACCTTCAGTGGTGCCGGAGTGCGAAGTAGTGGCATTGGTGTGCGAAGTGGCGGTAGCAGGGCTGCCATCCGGAGTAGCAGGGGTTTTGGTGAGGGCCGGAGCTTCCACCGGAGCCGATTTAGGGGCGCCGGCCGAGGCTTTGTCTTCAAACGGGCGGGACTCTTCTACCACCATCGGACGGGTTTTCTCCCATTCCGTGAACCGGTCCATTTCTTCTTTAATAGTGGTGCTGAACCAGGCTACCAGTGCCACATCATCAAGCAAGCCCAGCACCGGAATGAAGTCTGGAATGAAGTCGATAGGGCTCAGGAAATAGATTGTAACGGCTACGGCGGCCACTACGGTGCTAGTAGGCAGGCCCGTATACTCGCCCGACATGGAGGCCCGGATCAGACGCAGCAGCGTCTGGAGCGTTTCCCAGGCTTCGTGGGCAATGGTGCCTAGGTCGTTTTTCTCGCTGGCCTTGGTATACGCGTCGTTCAGCAACTGCTTGACACGGGTTGGCTTCTTGATGTATTCCTCAGCCTTGCCAACGAATTTTTTAAATAGGGGGGAGGAGGCAATGGTTTCGCCTTTGGGAGTGGAGTTATCCATCAGGAAAGAAGAGTAAAGAGTAGAAAAAGCCGGGCGGATGAGGCCAGCGCATTGTCTGGCTGGGCCGCTGCCTGCCTATACTGTTTCAGCGCAAAATGGTTATCCTGTACCAGCGCTGGTGGCGCACATAAAAAAACGCCCGGCTCCTGAAGAAGCTGGGCGTTATCTGCTACAGAAGCGCAAGGCTGAAGAAGCAAAAACCTACTTAGTTGGTGGCCACCCGGCCCGCGGCGTAGAAATTGCGCTGATAATATGCCTGGGTGAGCGAGCTAACCATCACGCCGCCGTTGGTGGCTGAGTGAGCAAATTTGCCATCCTTGAGATAGATGCCCACGTGGTAGATCGGCTGGCCCGGACCGCGCCGGAAAAACACCAAGTCACCGGTTTCCATTTCAGTTTTTGCTACGTGCTTTACGCTGCTAAACATAGAGCGCGAGCTGCGCTGCAGCGTGATGCCATACACTTCCTTGAACACGCGGGTAACAAAACCAGAACAGTCGGTGCCCTTTTTGGTGTCGCTGCCGTAGCGGTAGGGAGTGCCCATCCAATCGAGCACGGTGCGCAACAGGGTGGTGTTTTCAGTGCGAGCCAAGCGAAGGCCCAGCGCTTGGCCGTAGTAGTCGTAGGCGGCCGAGTCGCTGGCGGCTGCGGCTGATTTCTTTTCCTCATCGAGGGAGAAACCGGCAAATAAAGACGCTTCAGCCGCAATAGGTGCGGAAGCGGTGGTGGTAGTCGTGGTGTTGTCGAAGAAGAAAGACAGGGCCATGGAGGCCGCGGCGAGGCAATACAGGATTGGGTTCTTCATTGTCCGTCGTGGGGGTGGCAAAAGTGGCTTTCGGCTAGAGCCGAACAAACCAGGAAGTACTTCTTTCGTCGATAGAAGCGAGATGAAAAAGAGGTTCAAAAAACCGTTTATAACAGAAGAAACAGATAGATTCTGCTTTCCCCTGATGGTTAAAGCTAAGGCTAAAGATTGGAAACTGCCTAGCTTGCGCCGTAAGAAAGGTAAATAATCTTTTATGAGTTATGCTTTTTATTTGAATAATTTCTGAAAGCCATACAACCATGCACCAGCCATGCGCCGTATAACGCGCCCGATTTTCAACCATGATTACACCCCGCATCATCGAAAATTCGCCGCTTGCCCGACTGGCCCGCCTGAAGCTGGGGACGCGTAGCGTCGCTATGGTATTGGGCCAACAGATTCATTTGAGTGGCGCTACCAAAGAAGAATTTTTGAGCGACCCATACTGGGTAGCGCACGAAATGGAGCACATCCGGCAATTCGAACAATATGGCCGCGTAGGGTTTTTGTGGCGCTACCTGCTGGGCTGGGTGCGGCACGGCTACTACAACATTCCCTTTGAGGCGCAGGCGCGGGAAGCCGGGCACCGCAATGCGGCCCTCTATGCCCGCGGCCTGCCCCTGCCCGACCCGGCCACCCTGCACCAAGGCCCACGAAACAGCCAGAAGAACAGCTGACTGCGCAGGTATGTATATACCTGCTGGTATGCACTTCCCGGCCTCTTGCAATGCAGAAAGGAGCTAGGCAGTAAGGCATAGATAGAAAGGTCTGCTACGCAAGCAGCGTTGCCACTCAGCAAAATCTATTCGTCGGTATACTACAGCGCCGCCAGCCGGCCACCATCGGCTACCAAAGTGGTGCCATTGATGAAGCTGGCTTCAGCAGAGGCTAGAAAGCAGATGGCAGCGGCTAGCTCGGCGGGAGTTCCTACCTGGCCGGTAATTTTCTCCTTGCCGCTCTTTACGTTGGGGTTGCTCCACAGCATAGGGGTATCTACGGCGCCGGGTGCCACGGCATTGATGCGGGCATGAGTGTGCGGGATTTCCTGGCTGAGGCCGCGCACGAAGGCTTCCATGGCTCCTTTGCTGGCCGCATAGGGCACCACGTGTGGAGTAGTTTGGTGAGCGTGCACCGAGCTGACGGCCACGATGCTGCCGTGCTTCATGTGTGGTAAACACAACTGCGTGAGCCGGAACAGGCTGCGCAGGTTGACGTTCATGAGTGTATCCCAGCTTTTGGGGTCAAGCTTCAGGATAGGCTCAAAGGTCATCATGGCGGCGTTGTTGACTAGTATATCAATCCGGCCCCAGGCAGCCAGGGTTTTGTTGACAGCGGCTACTAGCTGGGCGTCGCGGCCTACATCGGTGCGGATGAAGATAGCCTCGCCGCCAGCTTCCTTTATCTCGCGCACAATGGCGCGGCCATCCGCCACGTCGCGCCCCAACACTGCTATACAGCCACCTTCGCGGCCCATTTGCAAGGCCACGGCTTGCCCGATACCTGACGTTGCACCTGTCACTAGGCACACTTTATTCTTGAAACGCTGCTCCATATAAGACACTGAGAAGGGGGTAGGCCGGACTGCTATTGTCCAGCTACCTCCGCAGAAACGGCCAGCCTGCGCAGAAGTTTGGCCGCAGCATCAGGAAACCTCGATTGTGGGCGGTGACACTAGCTGTCAGGTTGCGCGGCATGGGCTCAAACCTCAGCTGCCATGCTACTTAACCAAGCGCATGCCCGGGTTTTGCAGATAAAATTGGCAACCTCACGTCTGGTTTTTTCGAATACAACCCCAAATCTGCCAACTGGCAGGTTCCAACAGCTCATCTACCTTCTAACCTTCTACTATCATGGATAACAAGCCAAATCAGCCAAATGCCGGCCAGAACTCGTCTTCTGCCAACGCCGCCAATAAACCTGCTTCCACTCCTTCTGCATCAGCAGCTACGTCCTCTGCCAATGACTCCAAGTCAGACAGCACGCGCAGCAGCCAGCCATCCTCGGCAACCAGCCCATCTTCTGCATCAGCAGCCACCACCGATAACCGTTCCGAAGGCATCAGCCGCGTAATTGCCGGAGCCGATAAGGATGCCGGCCGCAAGTCCTGGCTTGATCAGGAACAGTGGTCGAAGAGCCTCAACGAGCTACCACAGTCCTTGAAAGATCTTGGTGGCAAGGCACTGGACCAGGTTAATTCGCTGACTCCAACCCAGAAAGTAGTGGGCGGGGCATTGCTGGTAAGCGGCTTGAGCTGGCTGGCTTTGCGCAACAAGAGCAACAAGTCTTCAGTGGAAAGCTCCCGCTACACGCCAAAAGGCGAGTCGAAGTGGAAAGCCAGCAGCGAATCAGTATACCGTGGCAGCACCTCTTCGGAGCGCAACACCGGCTTCGACAACGACAGCTTCTAAGGCTTTTCCTGTGCGGCGGTAATATTATTTTAACGCCGGCACCATATACAGAAAGGCGCTACCTGCAACATGCAGGTGGCGCCTTTTTGCATTCGACAAGTGCCAACCAGGTACCGTCTCTGAGTCAGGATAGCCCCTAAGCCCGGATAACTGTAATGTATACCCTCCAAGCCCCGAGCTTAGGCTACTGCCTCTGATAAGTACTCCTTGATTTCCTCGGCGGTGGCGCGGGCTGAGCGGCCTACGCCAATAAGAGTTGCCGATGCGAAACCCGTCCAGGAGCCATATCCAACCAGCCATAGACCTGGCTCCGTAGCGGCCCGGGTGCCGCCTGCCATAGCTACGCGGCCATTGGGCTGCACCACTTCCAGGCCACTGAGAAACCGGAGTGCCGGCTTAAAACCGGTGCACCAGATAATAGCGTCTATGGCTTCTGCCAGTCCATCGGGCCAGACCACCCCGGCGGCGGTGAGCTGCTTGAAGGGGGGTACGCTGTGCAATGCACCACGCGCCCGGGCTGCTTTCACAGAGTCCACCATCACCACGTCGCCGAGGGTGGGCGGTGGACCGGTAGTCTGGCCGGCGTGGTAGCGCTGAGTGGCCTGCCGGAACAGTACGCGGCCATCTACGTCGTCGGGTAGAAAGCGGGGCGTGTGCTCAGTCACCCAAGTAGTGTGGGCCACTTCTGATACTTCGGCCAGAATCTGGGCGCCGGAGTTGGCGCCACCTACCACCAGCACCCGCTGCCCGGCAAAGGGTGCCGCCCGGCTATAGTGTGCCGAGTGCATCTGCACCCCAGCAAAATTCTGGCGACCCGGATAAGGCGGAATGTAAGGCGCACTCCAGGTGCCGGAGGCACACACCACTGCCTGCGCTGCCCAAACACCGTGGCTGGTGAGCACCGCAAAGCCGGTGGCTGTTTGGGTTACGTTGTGCACCCGTACTGGCCGCAGCACCGGCAGTTCATAACGAGCTTCGTAGTCAGTCAGATAGGCTATGACTGCGTCTCGGGTCGGAAAGCTGTTGTCGGGCGGGCGGGGCATCAGCCACCCAGGCAAAGAGCTGGCGTCGGATGGTGAAAACAGGCGTAGCGAGTCCCAGCCGTGGCGCCAGGCACCGCCCGGCGCGGGCTGGTCGTCCAGCAGGACAAACTGTACACCCGCCCGTCGCAGATAATAGCCCACTGCCAAGCCGCTTTGGCCGGCCCCAATCACCAGTACGGCCACTTCAGTAGTCGTCATCAGTACACCTGGCACACCAACGCTTTATGCAAACTCTTCCCGCACAAAAGCCTGAGCATAGGCTTTTACCTGGTCGCGCACCACCCGAAACTGCTGCATCACCTCTTCGTCGGAGCCAATAGCCTTGGCGGGGTCGGGGAAGTTGTGGTGCCGCTTCCGGGCGGTAGCAGGAAATACCGGGCAAACCTCGTGGGCATGGTCGCAGACAGTAAGGATGTAGTCGAAGGGCACGGCGGCGTATTCGTCTACGTGGTTGCTGGTATGCTGGCTGATGTCGAGGCCGTCTTCGGCCATTGTGCGTACAGCGCGCGGGTTTAGGCCATGCACCTCTACGCCCGCACTATACACCACGGCACGCGCACCCAATAGGCTGGATAAGTAGCCGTGCAGCAGTTGGCTACGGCAGGAATTTCCGGTACACAGCACCAGAATATTTTTCGGATTCATGGGATACAGAAAAACAGGAGGGCGAAACCAAACACTACAGGCCAACAGCGAAGCCTGGCTGAACTAGCAGCACCCGCCGCCAGGAGAGCAGGAAGCTGGCTGCAACTGCCCCAGTGGGACGAAAGTGGCTGGAATACCGCAGGCGTCCTGCGCCAGGCAGGCGGTGTATTTCGGAGTCAGCAGGAAGTCAATGCCGTCAAACGCCAGCCCAAACTTACCGATGGTGGCCTGCTGGTATTCCACTTCAATGTCGTGGTCAGCAGAGCCCAGAATCTTCTCAGACAGGTTGAGAATGTGCAGGAATTTCTGCGGAGCAAGTCGGTGGTCATAGTCGCCGGCTTCCCAGAGCTGGAAGTTGGCTACCGTTTCCTGGCGCTCCACACCGCCACAATCAATAAAGTGCTTGCCAACCAACCCTATTTCGGTTACGTGGAAGTGGGGCGGCAGATAAGTGCCATCGGGCAGGCGGAAGTTGATAGCCTCCAGGCCTGCCAGAGCGTGCTTTATTTCAGATATTTTCATGACTACAAAAGGGGGTACGTGAGAAAAGCGGATGGTGCCACTAACAGCCGCAGGCGTCGACGGAGCTAGTAGTGGCCTCGATGAAAAAGGCGGTGAACTGCTGATGCACCCGCTGCAACAGCTCGGTATTGAGGCAATAGCAGACAGTAAGCCCGTCTACCTCCCCGCGAATCAAATCCAGGGCCTTCAACTCATGCAGGTGCTGCGACACGGTAGTGCGCGACAAGGGTAGCTCGGCGGCAATGTCGCCGGAAATGCAGGTTTGCTTGCTGGCCAGCAACTGCACAATAGCTACGCGGGCCGGATGAGAAAGGGCCTTGGCCACGCGGGCCAGCTGCTGTTGCTCTTCGGTAAAGGCGGCGGTTTTAGCGTACGTCACAAAAAGAAGAAATTCTTCAGGGTAGAAAATAACAGGCTGTTAGAGCCCAGGTGCGTCAACTATGTCGTAAACATACGTCATTTAATGAAGCATGTTTACGACATAAGGGAAATTTATTTTCAACTCTTTCTATTACCTACCTCCTCATCACAATCAGAACAATGCAGCACACTGACACCACAACCACTAAGTGCACCAGACCTGTTGGGAACTATGTACCGGTGGTAAACCGGTACGGCAATGGCTAACTTCCGGAAAAAACGCTTTACATTAACGAATTAGCCGTTTTGTTCCAGGTTTTGCTGCTCGCTAAGCCAGTAGAGAAGGACACATCATAACTAGTCCCTTTTTTTGATTTATGGCCGAGGTGAAAGTGGTTGCCAGCCTTACCAGAACCAGTGCAGATTCCAGTCTGCTGCCACGCTTCGTTTCAGTGGTCTGGATGGTAAGCCTGCTGTTGCTGGGTGGGCTGGGTGGCTGCCAGAAGGTGGCGCGGGAGCCGGTATATCGAATTGGGTTTTCGCAGTGCACCACCAACGACGCCTGGCGCAAGGCCATGCTGGCGGGCATGCAGAAAGAACTCAGCTTCCACCCCAATGTGCAGTTTCAGATGCTGGACGCGCACAACGACAGCGACCTGCAGCGTCGGCAGGTGCAGGAATTAATTCGGCAGCGGGTTGACTTACTGCTGATTTCTCCCAACCAGTCGGGCCCACTTACGGAGCTGGCCGAGGCTGCCTACAACCAAGGCATACCGGTTGTGATTCTGGACCGCCGGACCACCTCGCGCCTTTACACGGCCTACGTGGGCGGCAACAACCTGGAAGTGGGCCGCACGGCCGGCCACTACGCCGCCCAGCTGCTGCAGGGCCGCGGGCGGGTGCTCGAAATTACGGGTACGCCCGGCTCTTCGCCGGCCACCGACCGCACCAAAGGGTTCCAACAGGCGCTGGCCATGCACCCCGGGCTGCAACTGGCGGCCCGGGTGGAGTGCGACTGGCAGCCGGCCTCAGTGCTGGCCCGCCTGCCTGCCGTGCTGCGCGCCCACCCCGAAACCACCCTCATTTTTGCCCACAACGACCCCATGGCGCAGGCCGCCCACCAGGTAGCACGCCGTCTGGGCATTGAGCGTCGTATCCGCATCATCGGCGTTGATGGCCTGGCGGGTCCCGGCAATGGCTTGCAGCTGGTAGAAGCGGGTATCATTCAGGCTACGCTGCTCTACCAAACCGGGGGCGAAGAAGCTATCCGCACGGCCATGCGCATTCTGCGGCACGAGCCGTTTGTGAAAGACAACATTCTGGGTACCATGGTGATTGACTCGTCGAATGTGACAACCATGCGCACCCAAACCGAGCAGCTCGTAGATCAGCAGCAGGACCTGGAGGGCCAGCAGCGCCACCTGCGCGAGCAGCAGCGGCGCTACGCCAACCAGGAGCTAACAGTGTATCTGCTGCTGGCTATTCTGTTGGCAGCTGTAGTGTTGGGGGCGTTGGCCTGGCGCTCGTCGAGGCTCAACCGCCGCATCCGGCGCATGGTGGAAGGGCAGAACGCTGAAATCAGCGCCCAGCGCAACCAGATTGCCGAACTGGCCGAAGAGGCCCGCCGCTCCTCGGAAGCCAAGCTGCGCTTCTTCACCAACTTCTCGCACGAGCTGCGCACGCCGCTTACCCTCATTCTGGGGCCAGTGGAGGACATGCTGGCCAGCCCCACCGACCTCTCGCCGGCCCAGCGCCACGACCTGGCGTTGGTACGCCGCAACACTCAACGTCTTATGCAGCTGGTCAATCAGCTGCTGGCATTCCGCAAAATAGACGTGGGTAAGATGGCCGTGCGCGCCGTGGAAGGCAATCTGGTGGAATTTGTGCGCGAAATCATGGATGTGTTCGAAAAAACCGCCCAAAAGCGCAACATCACCTTCCGGTTTCAGCCCGCAGAGCCCGTTATTTTCATATGGTTCGACGGCGACATTCTCGACAAAGTGTTCTTCAACCTGCTATCCAACGCCTTCAAATACACCCCCGATGGCGGCCGGATTGTGGTGAGCATGCAGCAGGATGTGGCCACCGATACGGTGCGCATCAGCGTGGAAGACAACGGCCAGGGTATTGCCGAAGCCGACCAGCCGCACATTCTGGAATGGTTCTACCAAGGGCAGCAGCAGTCGGCCAACAGTTCAGGGCTGGGGCTGGCCTTGGCTGAGGGTCTTACACGCCTACATCAGGGTACACTCTCATTCCGCAGCCGCCCTGGCCATGGCACTACCTTCGACGTAACCTTGCCGCTCACCAAGCCTGCCTCTTTTCTCGAGGCGTCGGCCGCTCACACGCCCACGCCGCTTTCCTTCGAGGCCGACGAAGAAGTGGCTCTTTCAACGGCCACGCCGCCGGCCAGTGCTGCAGCGTCCGCCACGCCCGAGCCTACAGCCCTCATCATCGAGGACCACGACGAGCTGCGCGGCTTTCTGGAGCAGAAGCTGCAGCCCCACTTCCGGGTGAGCACGGCCGCCGATGGTGCCACTGGCCTGCGTTTGGCCTCCGAAACCATCCCCGACGTAATAGTCTGCGACGTAAACCTGCCTGAACTCAGTGGCTTGGAGGTGGCTACTGCCCTAAAAGGCGACTGGCGCACCAGCCATATTCCGCTGGTGCTGCTCACGGCCCGCAGCGCGCCCGAGCAGCAGGTGGAAGGCGTGCAGGCCGGCGCCGACCTCTACCTGACCAAGCCGTTTAATCCCACGTTTCTGCTGGAAAGCCTGCGCACGCTGCTGCGCAACCGCGACCAGCAGCGCGAGCATTTCCGGCGGCAGCTTTCGGGCGCCACGCCCATCGTGGCGCCGCAACGCGTCGATCAGAAGTTTCTGGCCGACCTCACGGCCATCATCGAAGGCCGCCTCGACCAGCCCGACCTAAGCGTGGACGGCATTGCCCACAGCCTCGGGGTGTCGCGCACGCAGCTCTACCGCAAAGTGAAGGCGCTGCTGGGTATTGGTGTAAACGAGTACATCCAGGGGCTGCGCCTCACCAAGGCCCGGCAGCTGCTGCTGCAGGAAGGCAGCACGGTGGCGGAAGTGGCGTACCAGACCGGCTTCTCTTCACCCTCTTACTTTTCCACTGCCTTCAAGGGCAAGTACGAGGTGTCGCCCACCGAGTTCAAGGCCATGCACACGCCCATGCGCGCCTGAACCGATTTTGAAAGTCGTGCATCAAAAGTGAAGGCGTGGCCTATTTTTACAACAGTTGAGCTAGGTGTACTTTATTGATGTTCAGTAGGATGAAGGTAGTATTGAGGTTGCACCAATTCTTAAAGCATTTGGCATGATCGGGCAGGTGTAGGGCCCGGAATAAGTGGAGGTTTGCTGAAACTTCTTCGGCCATGCTCCCACGTAACGTACTCTTCTGGTCTATCGTCACGGCGCTCGGCGGCTTCCTGTTCGGCTTCGATACGGCCGTAATTTCGGGGGCTGAGAAAGCCATTCAGCAACTCTGGAACCTGAGTGCCTTCGAGCACGGCTTCACCATCTCCATTGCCCTGATCGGGACGGTGCTGGGGGCCATCTTCGGCGGCATCCCTTCCGACAAGCTGGGCCGCCGCCAGACATTGCGCGGCATTGCGGCACTGTATCTGGTGTCGGCGGTGGGCACGGCGTTGGCGCCGGGCTGGGGCTTGTTTATGGTGTGCCGCTTCCTGGGCGGGCTGGGCGTGGGCGCTTCGTCCGTAACGGCCCCGCTCTACATTTCCGAGATTTCGCCGGCCGCCTCGCGGGGCAAGCTAGTGGGGCTGTTCCAGTTCAACATCGTCACGGGTATTCTGGTGGCCTACCTCTCCAACTACCTGCTGGCAGGCCTCGGAGAGCATTCGTGGCGCCTGATGCTGGGCGTGCAGGCCGTGCCGGCCCTGATTTTTCTGCTGCTGCTGTTCCGCGTGCCCGAAAGCCCCCGCTGGCTGCTGCTGCACGGCCGCCTCGATGAAGGCCGGCAGGTGCTGGCCCGCATCAGCCCCGCCACCGTGGATGCCGACGCAGCCGCCATTCTTACCAGCCAAGCCGACACGGTCCACCACAGCGAGTCGTTGTGGGCCAGCCAATACCGCACGCCGGTGCTGCTGGCTGTGGCGTTTGCGTTCTTCAACCAGGTATCCGGCATTAACGCCATTATCTACTACGCCCCGCGCATCTTCGAGATGACGGGTTTGGGCCAGGGCGCGGCGCTGCTGTCGTCGGCCGGCATCGGGCTCGTGAACTTCATTTTCACACTGCTGGGCGTGAATCTGATTGACCGGTTCGGGCGGCGCACACTTATGCTGGTAGGTTCGGTGGGGCTGATTGCCACGCTGGGGCTGGTGGCGCGGGCCTTCTACACCGAGCAGTTTGGGGGCGTGCTGGTGCCGGTGCTGCTGTTTGTGTACATCGCCTTTTTTGCTTTCTCGCAGGGCGCCGTCATCTGGGTGTTCATCTCCGAAATCTTCCCCAACGCCGTGCGGGCCAAAGGCCAGGCGCTGGGCTCGTCCACGCACTGGGTGATGGCCACGGTCATTGCCTTCACCTTCCCCTACTTCGCCGAGAAGCTGGGCGGCGGCAACACCTTCGCCTTCTTCTGCGCCATGATGGTGCTGCAGCTGGTGTTCGTGTGGCGCTTCATGCCCGAAACCAAAGGCACCAGCCTCGAAAGCGCCGAACGGGTGCTGGTAATGCACTAGTTATGTAGTTATGATACAGAGCGAACGTCATGCTGAGCTTGTCAAAGCATCTCTGCCGCTTCGTTGCAAGGCCGTTGATTAGTCAGAGGCAGAGATGCTTCGACAAGCTCAGCAGGACGTTCATTCCACCAATCTGCCAACCTCTCAACCCACCACACATGGCTATTACCTGCTTTGGAGAGATGCTGTGGGACATTCTGCCTACGGGAAAACAGCCGGGCGGTGCCCCGCTGAACGTGGCGGTGCACCTGCACAATTTCGGTTTGGAGGCGCAGCTCATCAGCCGGCTGGGCCACGACGAGCTGGGCACTGAGCTGCGCAAGTTTGTGGAAAGCAAGGGCCTGAGCACCCGCTACGTGCAGCAGGGCGAAACCCACCTCACCGGCGTGGTGAAAGCCAATGTGAGCGACAGCCAGGAAGTGACCTATAAGATTGTGCAGCCTGTGGCCTGGGACTACATCCAGTACGCGCCCGACCTGAGTGCGCTGGTGGAGGCCTCGGAGGTGTTTGTGTATGGCAGCCTGGCCGCCCGCAGCTCCGGCACGCGCGAAACACTCTACCGCCTGCTCCAGCAGGCCCGCCTGAAGGTGTTCGACGTGAACCTGCGCCCCCCGCACTACTCCCGCGACGTGGTGACCTACCTGCTGCGCCAGGCGGATCTGGTGAAGCTCAACCACCACGAGTTAATCGAAATTATGGGCTGGTTTGGGGCCAGCGCCGCCGAAGAAACGGCCTTGGAGTGGCTGGCGGCCCGCTTTCAGCTGGAAGCTGTGTGCGTAACCAAAGGTGCCGATGGCGCCGTGCTCTGGACCGGTGGCCAACTCTACCGCAGCCCCAGCATTGCGGTGCAGGTGCAGGACACCATCGGGAGTGGCGACGCTTTCCTGGCAGCTCTCATCCGGGGCTGGCGCGGCCATCAGGCCCCGGCCGAATACCTAGCCTTCGCCTGCGCGGCCGGCTCATTGGTGGCCAGCTGCCACGGCGCCACGCCCGCCATTTCCGAAAGCCAGGTGCGCAGCCTGCTTAATGCCGCGCCGGCTGTCTGATCTGCTTGTCTCTTTTCTCTTTTATGAAACTCTTTCTCTCCTGCGCTCTGGTTCTGCTCGGCACGCTTCCGTGTGCGGCCCAAACTGCTGCGCCCGACCCTTATCGGCCGGTGTATCACTTCACGGCGCCCAAAAACTGGATCAATGATGCCAACGGCCTGATTTACAGCAATGGGCAGTACCAGCTATTCTACCAGTACAATCCCTACAGCGCCGACCCCGGCCACCTCAGCTGGGGCCACGCCACCAGCCCTGACCTGCTACGCTGGACGCCGCAGCCCGTGGCCCTTACCGAGTACAAGAACCCCGACGGCAGCAACACCATGATTTTCTCGGGCAGCGCCGTAGCCGACAAAGACAACACCTCGGGCTTGTTTCCGAAAGGCCAGACCGATGGCCTTGTGGCCTTCTATACCGGCCACGTGGAGCGGCCGGGCGTGGTGCTGCGCCAGCACCAGAACATTGCGTATAGCCTCGACCACGGCCAAACCTGGCAGCGCTACACCGGCAACCCCGTGCTTGACATCGGCAGCAAGGAATTCCGCGACCCCAAGGTGTTCTGGTACGCGCCCCAGCAAAAATGGGTGATGGCCACCGTGAAAGCCGACCGCCAGGAGGTGTACCTCTACGAGTCGAAAAACCTGAAGAACTGGACCTTTTTGAGCCGCTGGGGCCGGGCCGGTAATACGGTGCGCGAGTGGGAGTGCCCCGACCTGTTTGAGCTGCCCGTGCCCGGCGGCGGCACTAAGTGGGTGCTGCTGATTTCGGCTGGCAACCCCACCGAGCAGTTCCGTGGGCAGCAGTATTTCCTGGGCAGCTTCGATGGCAAGAAATTCACGCCCGACCAGCCCTACGAGGAGCCCAGCTACCTTGATTTTGGCAAGGATTTCTTTGCCGGCGTAACCTTCAACGATGCACCCGGCAACCGCCGCATCCTGGTGGGCTGGACCAACGACTGGGCCTACGCCCGCGACGTGCCCACCGGCACCGAGTGGCGCGGCAATTTTGCGGTGCCCCGCGAGCTAAGCTTGCGCCGCACTGCCCGGGGCCTTGCGCTGGTGCAGCAGCCGGTGCCAGAGCTGCGCAAAATCGGCAAAGAGGCTTTGAGCCTGAAAAACCAGACCGTCAAGTCCGGTGCGGCCGGCTACGAGCTGCCCTTCAAGGGCGAGTCCTACGACCTGGAGCTGACGCTGAAGCCCGGTGCCGCCAAAGTGCTGACTCTGAATGTACTGCAGAGCGAAGCTGAGCGCACCACACTCCGCTACGACGTGGCCCGCCAGGAACTAACGCTCGACCGCACCCAATCGGGCAATGTCGCCTTTCACCCCTTGTTCGCCAGCAGCCTTGAATCGGCGCGCGTGCCCCTGCGCGACGGGCAGCTGCAACTGCGGCTGCTGGTGGACAAGTCGGTGGTGGAGGTGTTTGCCCAGGACGGTGAGGTCACGCTCACCGACCTAGTATTTCCGCGGCAGCACACCGGCCGCATCACGCTTAGCACCGACGGTGGCCCGGCTCAGATAACGGCCCTGCGCCTCACCGACCTGCGCCAACCTCTTACGCCTTAACCGGGGCTACTCGTCCCTTCTGCGCCAATCTTCACTTCACTCACTTTCCTATGCTCATGACGCTACCCACCATTCCTCCGCATTAGGCGGCCCTGTGGTGTCTGCCGCTGCTGATGGCGCGTGGCAGGACTGCTTTTCCGGGCTGTAGCCTGGACCGCTACTTCTGGTGCCTGGCTGCGCACTGCGCACGCCTCAGGCTAAAAGCCTTTGATGAAAACCGGCTTCAACCCCGGCAAGCTTACGCATTCCCACCATTTCATCTTTTCACTTATGAGCCATAACTGGTACAAACAGTACAACTCGGATGGGCAGCCGGCCGCGGTAGCGGGGCTTCGCCATCCTACGGGCTTTTGGTTGTTGCTCAGCATGTTGCTGCTGCTACTGCCGCTGCTGAGCCAGGCCCAGACCCGCGCTATTTCGGGGCGCGTAGTGGACGCACAATCCAACGGGCTGCCAGGCGTGACAGTGGTCGTGACGGGTACTACCGTCGGCACCAGCACTGGCTCCGACGGCCGCTTTGAGCTGCAGGCCCCCGCTACGGCCACTACTCTCAATATCTCCTACGTGGGCTATGCTGCCCAGCAAGTCAGTATTACCGATAGAACTTCGGTGCAGGTGACGCTTAAAGAAGATGCCCAGGCCCTCGGCGACGTAGTGGTAGTCGGTTATGGCACGGCCCGCAAGCAGGACGTGACGGGCGCCGTAACTGTTATCGGCGAGAAAGACTTCAACCGCGGCACTTTCACTTCGCCCGATCAGCTGCTACAGGGCCGCGTATCGGGGGTGCAGGTGAGCAACAACAGTGGCCAGCCCGGCGGCCCATCCACCATTCGTATCCGGGGCAACTCGGCCGTGACGGGCACCGGCCAGCCACTGTACGTGGTAGATGGCGTGCCGCTGGACGGCCGCACCGCCCGGCCCGGCCTGGTAGCCTCAGCCGACGTGGGAGCCGGTGCCGACAGCAACCCGCTCAACTTCCTCAATCCGGATGATATTGAGACGTTCACAGTACTGAAAGACGCTTCGGCCACGGCCATCTACGGTTCGCGCGCTGCTTACGGTGTGGTGCTCATTACCACCAAAAAGGGCAATTCGGGCGCGCCGACTCTCAGCCTGGGCGCCTCTACGGGCGTCTCGACGCTGCTGCGCCGGCCGGAGTTTCTTGACGCCGGCCAATATCGGCAG
Source organism: Hymenobacter puniceus (assembly GCF_014333525.1). Classification (GTDB taxonomy): domain Bacteria; phylum Bacteroidota; class Bacteroidia; order Cytophagales; family Hymenobacteraceae; genus Hymenobacter. The sequence goes on along the minus strand of NZ_JACSCX010000006.1, from coordinate 137,716 downwards.
GCCCTAACGTATTATGGCGCCCCGGCTTCCAACGACAAGGGTGGCGACGTGGATGCGCTAGACGAGATTCTGCGCACCGGCAAACTGCAAAACTACAACGTGAGCATGAGCGGCGGCGGCGAAACCGGCCGCTACCGCCTCTCGCTGGGCTACCTCGACCAAGAAGGCATCGTGCGCAAAACCGGCTTCAAGAAGTACAGCGCCAACCTGTCCACGAACATGCAGTTTCTGGAAAGCAAGAAGCTAGGTCTCGACATCAACATTGCCACCAGCCAGTTCCGCGAGCAGCTGGCCAACATCACCACTGACGCCGGCTTCCGGGGCAGCCTCATCGGGCAGGCCCTGCAGTGGAACCCCACGCAGCCGTTGCGCAACCCCGACGGCTCGCTCTATATCGTGGCTGGCGACGTAGTGAACCCGCTGGCCGCCCAGGAGCTTTTCAACGACAACTCCCGGGTGAACACCATTCTGGCCAGCATTGCGCCTTCGTACAAGTTCACCGACTGGCTGAACTACCGCTTACTGCTGAGCGTGAACTACAACAGTGGCGAGCGGCGCACGTCTATCAATCAGCGCCTGATCAACTACCCCGGCATTGAAAACCAGGGCTTTGCTGCCATCAGCAACAACGAGCTGACCACTCAGCAGATGGCGCATACCCTGAACTTCAACAAGGCAGTGACGGCCGACCTGAACCTGAACGCGGTGCTGGGCTATGAGTACACCAAGTTCATCAACCTGGGCTCCAGCCTGAGCGGTTTCGGCAATCCGGCCACGGGCGGCTTCGGCAACTTCGGCCTCGACTATACCGACTACATCCAGACGTCGGCTACTGGCTCGCGCAGCATCACCTCGTTCAACGACCCGACCTCGTCGCTGCAGTCGGTTTTCGGGCGGGCCATCCTGAACTTCAAGGACCGCTACGTGCTGACCGGCACAATCCGCCGCGACGAAAGCAGCAAGTTCGGTGACAACGAAAAAGTGGGCTATTTCCCCTCGTTCGCTGTGGCCTGGGATTTAAGCCAGGAAGCCTTCTTCCCGGCTGAGCGCCTCACCCAGCTGAAGCTGCGGGCCGGCTATGGCCTCACCGGCAACCAGGAGTTTCCGGCCGGCGCCGCCCAGGACCGTTTCGAAATCCGCGACAACGGAGCGCAAATTCCGCTCAATAGCCGCAATGAGAATCTGAAGTGGCAGGCCGACCGCCAGTTTAACGTTGGTATCGACATCGGGGCGCTGGACAACCGCCTTACCTTCTCGGCCGACTACTTCAATAAAACCACCACCGACATTCTGTTCCCGACCGTGCCCGGCCAGCCAGCGCCGCAGGTTCAGGCTATTTTCTGGGACAACCTCGACGGTGAAATCGTGAACAAGGGCGTAGAAATGGCCCTGAACACAGTGTTGGTGCGCAGCGAGAAAGTGGAAGTGGGCTTCAATGCCAACGCCACCTTCATCCGCAACGAAGTGCAGGACCTGGTAGGGCCCGACATCATCACCGGTGCCATCAACGGGCAGGGCCTGTCGGGGTCGACATCGCAGCTGATCCGCAATGGCTACCCCATCAACGCCTTCTTCCTGCCTCAGTTCAACGGCCTCAACGAGCAGGGCCTGTCCAACCCGATAGACCTCGCCAACCTAGTGTACGCCGGCAGCCCAAACCCCCGCACGCTGCTGGGCTTGAGCGCCAATGCCCGCTACGGCAAACTCTCGCTGATTGCCAACATGACCGGTGCCTTCGGCCAGTATATCTACAACAACACGCTCAACGCAGTAGGCAACGTGGGCCAGATTGGAGCCGGCAAAAACATTGCTCTGTCCACATTTGAAAACCCGATCAAGGAGTCCATTGGCAACCCGGCGGCGGCCACCACGCGCTACCTGGAAAAAGGCGACTACCTGAAAATGTCCAACCTGACGCTGGCTTACGGCTTTGGCGACGTAGGCAGCTTCGTGAAAGGTGCCCGCGTATACATAACGGGTCAGAATCTGTTTGTTATTACCGACTACGATGGGTTTGACCCGGAAGTAAACACGGTGAAGCGTGGCGCCAACCAAGTGCCTTCGGTGGGTATTGATTACCTGCCGTACCCCAGCGCCCGCACTTTCACGCTCGGCGTCAATTTCAACCTGTAACCTTTAAGCTCTTCCACCATGAAATACGCTAAGATTGCCTATGCAACCGCCCTGCTGGCGTTGCTACAGGGAGCCACTAGCTGCGATGTTGATGAAACACTACAGGGGCAGCTTGCACTAGACCAGATTCCGCGCGGCGACCCGGCGGCCCTGCTTCAGGGCGTGTATAATGCGCAGCGCGACCCAATTCAGGGCCACGTGAGTGTGTTTGCGCTGGCAGAAGTATCCACCGATGCCCGCATCATGCCCACTCGTGGGCCAGACTGGGACGACAATGGCAAGTGGCGGGCCTTGTTCAACCACACCTGGGACGGCAACAACGAGCGGGTGCGCGACACCTTCAACCAGCTGGAAGGCATCATTTTCGCCTCCACGGACCTGTTGCGTTTCGACCCCACCACGCAGCAGCAGGCCGAGTCCCGGTTTCTGCGGGCCTGGGCCACGTTCCTGTTGCTCGACCTCTACGACCAGGTGCTGTACCGCGAGCCAGGCGAGCCGCTAAACGAGCTGGCCAAGGTGCGCAAGGGCTCTGAGGCGCTCAACTACATCGTGAGTGAGCTGACCGCCATTCAGGCCAACTTGCCCGACGCCCCCGTAAGCCGTGCTACCAAGGACGCCGCCCGGGTGCTACTGATGAAGTGCTACCTCAACAAAGGCGTGTATGCCAACCGGGCATCCCCGACCTTCGCCGCCGCCGACATGAACCAGGTAATCCGGCTGGCCGACGAGATAATCAACAGCAACCGGTACCAGTTCACGCCTAACTTCTTCGACAACTTCGCGCCCAACAACGGCGCCATTGGCCGGGAAAACATCTTCACGCAGGAAAACACCTTCGGCAACGCGGGACCCACGCGGGACTCCTGGAAGTTTGTGTCGCACTACAACATGCGGCCCGTGGACGGCTACAACGGCCCAGCCACGACGGCCGAGTTCTACGACCTGTTTGAGGCTACCGATAAGCGCCGCGGCGTGGCCTACGACGTAGCCGGTGGCCCGGCCAACCCCGGCCGGCGCATCAATGTGGGCTTCCTGATTGGCCAGCAGTACAACCTGACCAACGATGCGCCGCTCACCACGCGCGGCGGGGCACCGCTGGCTTTCACCAAGGAAATCAACCTTTCTGAAACCGGCCCCGACCTCGAAGCCAAAGGTATCCGGCCCTTGAAATACCCGGTCGACTACGTGAGCGAGGGCAAGGGCGGCAACGGCTGCGAGAATGACCACGTAACGTTCCGGCTGGCCGACGTGCTGCTGATGAAGGCCGAAGCCATTCTGCGCGGTGGTACGCCCACCAGCGCCGGCACATACGGCAATTCGGCCCTGACTATCGTCAACACGCTACGGACCCATCCTTCGCGCGGCGCCAGCGCCCTGGGCTCTATCACGCTCGACGTATTACTTGCTGAGCGCGGCCGGGAGCTGTACGGCGAGTCGTGGCGGCGGCAGGACATGATCCGGTTTGGCCGGTTCCTGCAGGCTCGCAAAGACAAACCCCAGAGCGACCCGAAATACCTGCTTTATCCGATACCGAAAAACCAGGTGGATATCAACCGGAACATCGTCCAGAACCCTGGGTACTAGTTGCTCCGCTTCGGCAATGGCCCTGACTGAGTAAGTGGTAGAAAGTGGTGGTATCTGCTCCTGCTGCCTGCTTGCCACTCGTTCAGTTTTGGTGCGCCTTGCGCCCGTTTGATAAGGCATAACAGGCCGTTGGTGACTGCCAGTCGGCAGGCGCCAGCGGCCTGTTTGCGTGCGGACAGGTCGGCACATCTTCGGTCTTTACTACTCTCCATTTATGAAGCGTCTGCGACTTGGGTTGCCGCTGCTGGCTTTGCTGGCCGCCTGCAACCAAAACCCCAAAACTGCCGCTACCACCGCTCCGCCTGCTGCGGCCGCGGCTGATACGGTAGCCAAAAAGCCCGGCTGGTGGAAGGAAACTGTGGTCTACCAGCTGTACCCGCGCAGTTTTCAGGACAGCAACGGCGACGGGGTAGGGGACTTGCCCGGCATCATCTCCCGCCTCGATTACCTGAAAAGCATTGGGGTGGGCACGGTGTGGCTGAACCCGATTTACGCCTCGCCCAATGACGACAACGGCTACGACATTTCCGATTACCGGGCCATCATGCCCGAGTTCGGGACCATGCAGGACTTCGACGCGCTGCTCAAGGGGTTGCACCAGCGCAACATCAAGCTGGTAATGGACTTGGTGGTCAACCACAGCTCCGACGAGCACGCGTGGTTCAAACAGTCGCGTAGCTCGCGCACCAGCCCCTACCGGGACTACTACTACTGGTGGCCCGCCGAAAAAGGCACGCCTCCGGCCCGCTACAGTACGTTTGATGTGAAGCGCAACGCCTGGCAGTACGATTCGCTCACGAATGCCTACTACCTGCATATCTTCTCTAAAAAGCAGCCCGACCTGAACTGGAACAACCCCAAGCTCCGCCAGGAGGTGCATAACATCATGCGCTTCTGGCTGGATAAGGGCATCGACGGGTTTCGGATGGATGCCTTTCAGTTTGTGGCCAAAGACCCCAGCTTTCCGGCCATGCCGGGCCTCACCGAGCAGAACTACGCCAACGCCTACAACCACGGCCCGCGCCTGCACGACTACCTGCAGGAAATCAACCGGGAGGTGCTAAGCAAGTATAACGTGATGAGCGTGGCCGAGGGCGCCGGCCGCAACCCCACCGAGGCCATGCTGTTCGTGGACCCCGCCCGCAAAGAGCTGGACATGACTTACCACTTCGAGGGCACCGGCGTGGGCGGCAACTCCGACACCTACCAGCTCACGGAGCTCAAGCGCGTGTTCACGAAATGGGACAGCGCTTTTGCCCAAAAAGGCTGGCAGGCCCTCGACCTGGGCAACCACGACCAGCCCCGCATGGTGAGCAAGTTCGGCGACGACCGGCCGGCGTTCCGCGCGCCGTCGGCCAAGCTGCTCAACACGTTTCTGCTGACCATGCGCGGCACGCCCTACTGCTACAACGGCGACGAGCTGGGCATGACCAACATCCGGTTCAGCCGCATCGAATACTACCGCGACCTAGCCGCCCGCAACGGCTACGAGCTGGTGCGCAGCCAGGGCGGCAACCTGCCGGCCTACCTCAAAAGCCTGCAGCGCTTCTCGCGCGACAACAGCCGCACACCTTTCCAGTGGGATGCCACCGCCAACGCGGGCTTCACTACCGGTACGCCCTGGCTGCCGGTTAATCCCAACTACACCACCGTCAACCAAGCCGCGCAGGAACGAGATTCTGCGTCGGTGCTCAACCACTTCCGCCGGGCCATTGCGGTGCGCAACGCGCACCCGGTGCTGGTGTATGGGCAATACCAATTGCTGGATGCGGCCAACCCGCACATCTACGCCTACATCCGCACGCAGGGCCGCGAAAAGGTGCTGGTGGTGCTCAACTTTTCCTCTGAAAAGCGCCGCTGGCCACTTCCCGCCGGCATGACTTCAGGCGGTGCGCCCTGGCTCAACAACTACCCTTCGTTTGCGGCGGCTGCCACGCTGGATTTAGCGCCTTGGCAAGCGCTGGTGCTCCCGTTACAGTAGGGCGCGGAGCTTGCCCCCGCCCGCTATTGAACAGAATCGTTGCAATGGTGCAAACGACGGGCGGGGACGATACCCGTATCCTACTTCGAATTGCTTCTCTCCTTGCCATCCTTTCCCACCCGCTCAATGTCCATCCATCTTCCGAATCTGCTCTTTGCTGCGCTAACGCTGCTGCTATCCACCGCCGTAAGGCCCACTGTAGCCCAAACCACGCCGCCCGACCCTTGGCGCATCACGGCGGCTACCATTGATCCACGCAGCTATTATGGCGCCACCGTGGCCAATGGCATGTTGGGAATTGTGTCGTCGCCGGAGCCGTTTCAGGTGAAGAGCGTGGTGCTGGCTGGCGCCTACGACCAGTACGGTCGGGGCCGGGTCAGCAACTTCCTCAACAGCTTCAACCTGCTGAATATGTATCTGGAAGTGGACGGCCGCCGCCTGTCGGGCCGCGACGCCACCAACTTCCGGCAGGAGCTGGACATGCGTCACGCCTCGCTCACCACCACCTTCGACTACGCCGACAAGGCCACTATCAAGTACACGTACTACGCCCTGCGCCAACTGCCCTACACCGTGCTGCTCGATGTGTCGGTGACGGCGAAAAAGGACGTGAGCATTGCGGCGGCCAGCGTGATGGATGCGCCCGACGCCCTGCGCGACGTGCAGAATTACTACAACGAAATCGACCGACCGCACGCCACGCTGAGCTTGCTCACGTCGTCGGCCAAGAGCAGCACCGGGCGGCTGCAGCTGTGCGCGTCCACCAGCTTTCTGTTTGGCGAGCCGCATGGGCAGGAGCCGCGCGTTATCCACGAAATGTGGGACAGCAACCAGCACCTGATGAAATTTAGTAAAGCCCTGAAGGCCGGCCAAACCTACGCCTACGCCGTGGCGGGCTCCAGCATCACCTCGGCCCATCATCAGGACCCCCTGAACGAAGCCGAGCGCCTTACCATCTTCGCCCGGCTGGAAGGCCGCGAGCGGCTGCTGGCCTTCCACAACAAGGCTTGGGACGAACTCTGGCAAAGCGACATTCAGATAACCGGCGACGCTCAGGCCCAGCAGGACGTGCACAGCATGCTATACCACCTCTACAGCTTTTCCCGGGCCGGTACAGACTACTCCCCCTCGCCGATGGGCCTTTCGGGGCTGGGCTACAACGGCCACGTGTTCTGGGACAGTGACCTGTGGATGTTCCCGGCGCTGCTGGTACTGCACCCCGACATTGCCAAATCGTTGGTGGAATACCGGTTCCGGCGCCTCGAAGCGGCCCGCCGAAATGCCTTTGCCCATGGCTATCAGGGCGCCATGTACCCCTGGGAAAGCGCCGATACGGGCGTAGAAGAAACGCCGGTGTGGGCTTTGAGCGGCCCGTTCGAGCACCACATAACCGCCGACGTGGCGTTGGCCGCCTGGCAGTACTACTGCGTGACGCAAGATAAGGTGTGGCTGCGCGAAAAAGGCTGGCCCATCCTCCAGGCTACCGCCGACTTCTGGGCTAGCCGCGTGGAGCGCAACGGCCCCGGCCACTACGACATCAAGAACGTGGTGGCGGCCGATGAGTGGGCTGAGAATGTGGACAACAATGCCTTCACCAACGCTGCCGCCCGCGTGAACCTGCAAAACGCCGCCGCCGCCGCCAAGCTCCTGAATCTGCCCGCCAACGCCGATTGGCAGCTGGTGGCCCGCAACATCCCGATTCTGCAGTTTCCCGACGGCGTCACGCGGGAGCACGCCACTTACAACGGCGAGGGTATCAAGCAGGGCGACGTGAACCTGCTGGCTTACCCGCTGGGCGTCATCACGGCCCCGGCTCAGGTTCGCAAAGACCTGGAATACTATGAAACCCGCGTCCCGAACGAAGGCACGCCGGCCATGACGCAGGCCATCTTCGCGCTGCTGCACGCCCGCCTCGGCAACGCCGACAAGGCCCGCCACTTCTTTCAGGACTCCTACGTGCCTAACCTGCTGCCGCCGTTCCGCGTCATCGCCGAAACTAAGGGCGGCACCAACCCCTACTTTGCCACCGGCGCGGGCGGCGTGCTGCAGGCTGTGCTCATGGGTTTTGGCGGCCTGAATATCACCCCCACGGGCATCACCCAAAGCAAAACCACGTTGCCCACCGGCTGGCAATCGGTGAAGATTACCGGCGTGGGCGGGCAAAACAAAACCTACACGACAAACCGCTAGACCTTTCCGCTGCTTTAAAAGCCCGCCAGCATCAACTTCCGAAATGATGTGCGCCAGCTGAACTTCACCTAACTGAAAACGCAGAAAACCCGGAACCTCACTGCTGTCATCAGCCAAGTGAAATTCCGGGTTTTCTCTGTGCGTGAGCCTGTTATTGGACTCGAACCAACGACCTGCTCATTACGAATGAGCTGCTCTACCAACTGAGCTAAACAGGCATTTCCGCGGCGGCATATCCGTCGGGGGCAGCAAAGATAGAAAGCCGGCGGAAACCTGCGCAACTATTGGTTGTGTTTTTTGCGCAGAATGCTGTTGGCGGCTAGTAGCAGTTTGTATGGTGATAAGCGTCTGTAAAAGACCACGCCGCATTTCCCACCTTTCCGGCATCTTTGCGTTTCCTATGAAAGCACTCCGCAAACTTCTGGTCCGCACGCTTGGCTTCGAGCGCTACATTCGTCTCGTGAGCGGCGTGTACCTGCGGTTGGTGGGCGCGGGCTGGGGCCGGCAGAAATACCCGGAGCTGTTTTTCCTGCAGCAGATCATTAAGCCGGGTTTTGTGTGCCTTGATATCGGCGCAAATCTAGGGTACTACTCGGTAGCACTTTCGCGGCTGGTGGGACCAGAGGGGCAGGTGCTGGCCGTCGAGCCGATTCCGGATTTCCAAGCCATCTGGCAGGACAACGTGAAGCGCAGCGGCATCAGTAACCTCACACTGCTGCCCTACGCGCTGGGCAGCGAGAATACCACCGTGCAGATGGGCACGCCTGAGCGCAACGGCCTGCTCCACCACGGCATGACCAAGGTGGCGTCCAGCAACCCCAACGAGCACTACGCCCGCACCTACGAAGTGCCCATGCGCGTGCCCGACGACCTGCTGGCCCACTTGCCGCGCCTCGACTTTGTGAAGTGCGACGTGGAAGGCTTCGAGCACGTGGTGTTTGCCAACATGCAAGACACGCTACGACGGTTCCGGCCCCTCATCCAGACCGAGCTCAATGGCCTGGAAAACCGCCGCGCCGTGGTGACTACCCTCGCCGCACTAGGCTACAAACCATTTGTGCTGTCGGCGCGTTCTGAGTTGGTGCCGTGCACTGAAACCCAGCTAAACAGCACCGTCACGGCCGATTTCTACTTCCAGTTCGCCTAATTCCCGGCTTGTCCATGTTTATCAAAATCCTGCTGATTTTTCTGGTTCTGTCGTTGGTCGTGCGCTTTGTGCTGCCGCTGCTGATGCGGTATTTGGTGGTGGGCTTTCTGCAGAAGCAAGCCCGCCGCCACGCGCAGCAGTTCGGCGGGGCTCCATTCGGCGGCGCCGCACCGCCTCCAACGCCTGGCCGAGAGGCGCCCGGCCAGGTCCACATCGACTACGTGCCACCTACGCCGCGTCAGAAAAAAGACGAGCCTAAAGAGTTTAAGGGCGGCGAATACGTGGATTTCGAGGAGGTGAAGTAGCCGTAATTGCCCATAAGCCCCGGCGGGGCAGCATATTGGTAGCAGCAGTCATTGCAAATACAAAAGCCCCCGCGGGGCGGCACCTTATCCATACGGGTCAGGTGTCACCCCGCGGGGGCTTTGATTTTCTAGCTTATGCCTTATTGCTACCAACGTGCTGCCCCGCGGGGGCTTGCGTCCTCGCAATGACAGCCGGAGCGCTAACTCGCCGCTAGAACCCGATGCCGACCCGCAGGCCGGTGCCCACGCGCTGGCCCGACTGCAGGCCGGTGTAGAAATCGACGCGGACAACCTTGAAAACGTGTTCTAGGCCCACGCCCAGCTCCACGTAGTGGCCCACCTGTGCGGTGGTAAGGTAGTTGAGCGAAGCCACTTCCTGCCACTTCAGCTGGCGCAGCAGCGGGATTTTGTTGAGGAAAAAGCCGTTGAAATGGTGGTTGAAGTGCGCCTCCAGAAACGACTTGCGCGTGCTGAAGCGGTAGTAATCGAGCAGCTGAAACTGGCTGAAGTCGGCGGCAAAGTAGGTGCGGTTGCCGCTGAAGTGGCGGTAGTCCATGAACGAGAGCTGCGGCTGACCTATGAAGCCGCCAGCCGACACCCGGTAGCTGCTCGTGCCTAATAGTCCCAGCCCAATGGTTTGCCGGATACCGGCCTCCAGTAGCGTGTAGCGCACATCGGAGCCCAGTACGCCGCCGATGCCCTGCCGCCAGAGGGCCGTAAACGTCGGCGACTTCGAGCCCAGGTTGATTTTGCCATCGGGGCGGGTAATGTAGCGCTGGCCGGGCCGGAACGACGCTTCCAGCTCAAAGCCCAGTGCCTGGCTGCGGCCGAAGCTGGTGCCGCCGGGCAGCTCTTCGGCCACCGGATCGTTGGGCGTGAAGGCCACGCCGGCCCGGTCGCGCCACAAGTCGATGGTGGTGTTTTCCAGCTCCCGACGCTCGTAGTAGCTCAGGGTGCCTTCCAGCGTCAGGCCGTTCAGCACCTCGGCCTGATAGCCCAGCCGGGCGCCGTCGCGGCGGTAGAGTTTGGCGTAGTTGCGATTGTTGAGCAGCGTGTAAGTGGTGCTAATGATGGGCGTGAGCTGCGTATTAGGGTCGAAGTTCTCGATGGTGCGGCCCACCTGCCCGCTAAGCTGGGCCACGCGCACAGGATGCAGCTGCCAGACGGCCGATACGCTTGGGCTCAGCAGCTTATTGCTGAAGCCGTAGCGCAAAGCCGGCGTGATAGAATGAAACCGCCGGTCGTCGGTGCGCTGCCGAAACGTGACCTGCGGATGCAGCACCGTGCCTTCCACTGTGTTATAGAGCAGGAGGTTGTAAGCCGGCGGCACAATCCAGGAGGTTTTGCGGAAGCTGTTGTTGTGGAAGTAGCCCGTGAGCAGGTTACCGGCACTAAACTCGTTGCGTGCCCGGTCCAGCGAATCCTGATAGGGGCGCGAGTTGCGCACCACTTCGGTGCTGTCTTTCACGGTGTAGTCTTTTTGCTCTTCCGCGGTGAGTGGAATCGGGCGGATACTGTCCCAATAGCTGGAATCCCGCTCGTTCACACCTTTTTCCACCAGCATCACCTCGCCACGCTTTAGCTTTCCGATGCTTAGGCCAGCGGTGTCGCGCTCGGCTAGCTTGGCCTGGCGGCGCACCTCGCGGCTCAGGCCACCGAGCTGCGGCTTCTGGCGCCGGATGTCGGCGGCGGTTTCGCGCGTGACGGGGGCATCGGCGGGCTCAGGCGTGGCGGGCAAGGCTGTGGGAGCGGGGCGGTTGGGGTAGGTAGGCTGCACGCGGTAGTTGCTGAGCACCGCCGTCAGGTAGCCGTTGCCCTTGAAGCCGAGGGCCGTGAAGCCCACCGTAATCTTCTGCGACTGTATCACCCACACATCCGACGGGCCGGGCGCGGGCGCAAACAGCTGCTCGATGTGGAAACTGTCGACGTAGTCGAGCTGGGCGTTTTTGTCGAGGTACAGCGACACGGAATGCAGCCGCCAAGTACCGTCCACGATGTAGATGTGGCCCGAGGAAAACACGGGGTCGGTGCGGCGGCGCGGCGTAACGCGGATTTTGTGCACCAATACGCCGCCCTGCTGGCTGCTGCCTTCCAGCTCGTACTTGTAGAACAGCATAGCCCCATCGGCCACCGGCGACACGAAGCCGCGCTCCGAAAAGCCGCTTTTCAGCACGTTGTCGTAGAAATTGAGGCCCGCGCCGCGCCCGGCCCGGTTGAAGCTGATGCCTTTGGCGTCGCCGCTCACTCGGGAGGAAATCATGCGCTCCTGCACCACGTTGGGCTGCCGGAAGCTCAGCTCTGACACCGACTCGGACAGGTAGAAAATGCCCGGTTTGATGTCGGGCCCAATCTTAACCAAGCCCAGAATCTTGCCCGGCACCTCCACAAACCGCGCCAGGGCCTTGATATAGGTGCGGGCCTTGAACGCGGCCACCTCGCGGCGGTGGTAGCGCCGCCACTGTTGGGCCTGCTGGATGATGGCGTAGGCCGGGTCGCGGTCGGAGGCGCGCACCACTACTTCGCGCAGCTTGTAGCTTTCGGGCTCCAGCGTCACGTTGAGGATAAGGGCCGTGTCGCCGCCGGCGACACGGATGCTTTCAATGCGCGGCTTGTAGCCGACGTACTGAAACACCAGCTCGTACTGGCCGGCGGGCAGGCGCAGCTGGTAGCTGCCCTGCTCGTTGGTAGCAGTACTGGTGGTAGTGGTGCGCACAGCCACGTTGGCAAAGGCCAGGCCGGCGCCAGCGGCATCAGCCACGCGGCCCCGCACTACGCCGCCGTGGGTAGCGCCGGCAAGCAGTAGGAGCAACAGAAACAGGTAAATACGCGGCATAAAGCAGGTTGAAATAGACGACGCCAAGATAGATAGAATAGGTAGCCCAACGGTTGTATACAGCCAGCAACTAAGGCTGTTTTCGACCAAGCCAGGGCTATTTTCGACTAAGGGTCTCGGCAACTGATACTACGCAGCCACTTCCTCAACCACCGGCATTGGCCGTCGCGCCTGACGGTAGGCGTAGGCTGTGTTCAGGGCTACACCCAGCAGCACCAGCGCCATACCCAGGTAGGAGGGAAGCCCGAAGGTTTCGCCGAAAAACGTGTAGCCCAGCCCCAACGCGTACAGTACGCCCAGGTAATCGAGGCTGCTGATGCTGGCCAGGGGACCGGCCTGGTAGGCTTTGGTTTTGTACACCTGCGAGAGTTGCGTGAAGATGCCCGTCAGCAGCAGCAACCCCCACTCGTGCCAGCCCAGAGGCATAGTCCAGTGCAGCAGGCAGTACACAGCGCTGAAAGGCACTACTACCAGCTGCGAGTACAGCACAATCACCAGCGGATGCTCACGCCCGCCCATCCGCCGGATGGCATTGTAGGAAAGGCCCGAGAATACAGCCGAAGCCACGCCCATGGCCAGATACAGCGGTGTGATGCGCGTGTCCACGCCTTTCACCAGCAGCACGCCCCCAAACGATACCAGAAAGAATAGCCATTGCCAGGGCCGTACATTTTCCTTGACAATGAAAATGCCCAGCACCGCCGTGAAAACGGGCGCCAGATATTGAATGGTCACCGCTGAAGCCAGCGGCATGGTCTGGAGTGTGTAGAAGTACAGTACCAGCGCCAGTGCCCCCGTGGTGCCGCGCGAAAGTAAATGCCAGCGGCTGCCCGGCTGGCCCCAGGGCCGTACACTGGCTTGCCGTAGCGCTACGTAGCTGAACAGCAGGGAAAGGGTGGAGCGAAAAAAGATAATTTCCAGCGGCGGCAAGTGGGCGAGCAGCTTCACGCATACATTGAGCAGCGCAAACGCCAGCGTACTCAGCAGCATGTAACGAATACCAGGGGTAAGCATGAAGCAAAGTAAAGGCGAAAGAGCGGAGGGCTGGAATTGTTAGCAGGGATTCAACCTCAAAGCAGAACATCTGTTTCTGCGTAGCCGAACGATTCAAGCCGCCCCTGTGTCGTAAGTTGCCTGCCTGTTGGGCTGGTTTTGCCCGTTGCTTTCCGCTATGAACTCGTTTGAGAAGAAAAAGAAATTCTATACGCCCGCCGAAGCCCTGCAGAAGATTGCCGCCTTCTGCGCCTATCAGGAGCGCACCCAGAAAGAGGTGGAAAGCAAGCTGCGCGAGTACGGCCTCGATGAAGATGAGGCAGGCGAAATCATTATCCGCCTGAGCCGCGAAAAGCTGCTGGATGAGGAGCGTTTTGCCAAGGCCTACGTGCGCGGCCACTACCGCACCAAGAAGTGGGGCCGCCGCCGCATTGTGCAGGAGCTTAAGCAAAAGGGTATTTCCGATTACTGCATCAAAGCGGGCCTCAAGGAAATCGACGGCGACGAATACTACCAGAACCTGGTAGATGTGCTGGAAAAAAAGGACCGCCAGGAAAAGGAGCGCAACCCGCGCCTGCGCCGTCAGAAAATTCAGCTTTTCCTCACGGCCAAAGGCTTCGAGCAGGATTTGATAAAAATGGCCCTCGATGACCTAGGAAAAACTCCAGAAGAAAAGGACGACGACGAATAGAACAGCGTGTCATTGCGAGCAGAGCGAAGCAATCCTTCCTCCGCCAAGCTGAAAACCTCCCTAAGCGCGAAGCCCTCCGGCATTAGGTTAGCAACCTACAGCCGGGGGCTTTTCGATTAGGGCTGCTCGTCTCACGGAGAGGAAGGATTGCTTCGCTCTGCTCGCAATGACAGCTACCGCTGCGCCGGGCGGAGCGGGTTTTGCATCTGCTTGGTGAGCACCACGCGGCGGCCGGTCATGGTTTCGAGCATGGGGCGCAGGATTTGCTGGGCATTCTGCTCGGTCTGAGCCAGAATACCGGACTGCAGGGCGGCGCGGCGCACGTTGGTTTCGGCGTATTTGTAGCCAGCATCTACCAATTCGGCATCCTGGAAAAAGCCGTTTTCCACGCTGAACACGCGGCTCTGACTGTGGTCTACCTGCCAGGTGCACAGCTCGGCGGCGGGCAGCGCCACCCGCACCACCGAGTCGCCCTCGAACACCACGTCCTGGGCGCGCACCTTGCGCAAATCCAGGCAGCCAATGGCGTTGCCGGCCACGATGAGGGCTACTTTGGCGTCGGGCAGGAAGCGGTAGGTGCTTTTTTTGTACTCCACTACGTCTTTGAACTGGTAGCGCACCAACTCCAGCCGGCCCAGGCTTTCCACTTTCTGCAGCACCGTGTTGTGCGTGACCGTAACGCGGGGCGTGGGGTTGAGCGGATTTTCCAGCTCGCTGAGCACGGAGCCGACTTTTGTCCAGAGAAACCAGCCTAACCCCAGCAGAAACAACAACGGCAGCAAACGGCGGATCAGGAGGGGCAGCGACATGCAAAGCAGAAGTTAGGAGGGCAGTAGCCGCCGTATACGCGAAACCGGCAAATTGCGCCGCCTGGCTAGGCTATTGTTCGGCCGGCCACCACGCACTACGGGGCCCGAACCGCTGCCGGAAGCCTGCCCAGCCCTGCAGGCCGCCGGTGTGCACTGCCACCACCGTGCTGCCCGGCCGGAAATAGCCCTGGCGCAGCAAATCGAAGATGCCGAACAGCAGCTTGCCGGTGTAAATGGGGTCCAGCAGCACACCGTGGCGGGCCTCAAACTCCCGGATAAAGTGCAGCAGCTCCGGCGAAAACCGTGCGTAGCCTCCTAGATGATACTCAGTGCGCAGGTCGTAGTTGGGAAAGTTGCGGCCGGTGGCGGCTTGCGTGAGGGCATCTACATCGTTGCGCAGAAAGCCGCCGTTTTTCAGGGCCGCCATGCCTACTGCTTGCTGGTGTGGCGCCAGGCCTGTGAGCAAGCCGGCCAGTGTGCCGCCCGTACCGCACGCCACGCACAGGTAATCGAAGTCGGTTTGTGCCTGTAGCTCCGTGACCAGCTCGGCGCAGCCGGGCAGCGCCAGCGCATTGGAGCCGCCCTCCGGCACCACGTAGGCCGGACCGGTTTCCCGGAGCAGGTCCTCCAGAAATTCAGGCTCGGCTTTGCGGCGGTAGGCTTCGCGGCTGAGGTAGCGCAACGTCATGCCATCGGCAGCCGCGCGGGCAAGCGTGGGGTTAAGCAGGGTGGTTTCCTCACCCCGAATCAGGCCGATGGTGCGCAGGCCGGTGAGGCGCCCGGCGGCGGCTACGGCGGCAATGTGGTTGGAAAAGGCCCCGCCGAAAGTCAGCAGTGTATCGTGGCCATGGCGGTCGGCTTCCTGTAGATTGTACTTCAGCTTGCGCCACTTGTTGCCGGGCAGCTCCGGGTGCGCGAGGTCGTCGCGCAGGAGCAGCAGCCGGATCTTCTGGCGGGTGGCATCGGGTTCAGCAAGCAGTTCGAGCAGCATCAGAAGCAGAAAGAGCATTTCATGAAAAGGCCCCACCGACTGCGGCTTGTCCTTATCCAAAACTAAGAAAGTACCGACCGGTAGGCCGCAATTGGCTGGGGCTTCAAGACGAATAAGCCTCTCGTTAAGGGGCAGCGGACAGTGGTACCGCGACTACAATACGCACGGCCACGGGCTGGCCCTTTGTGCGGCCTGGGTACAGTCGGGGCAACTCGCGAACGGCCCGTAGTACGGCCTCCTCTGCCCGTGTATGCGCGTACGTCTCCGGAATTTCTGCGTATTGAATACGTTCTTGATAAATTCCCCCGTAGGGCCCCACGGTGAAGCTGACGGGAATAGTATCCGGATGCTGTTCCAATGAGTTCAGGCCAGGCCTAGCGCGACGACTCAGCAGTTGGGCCAGTTCGATGTAGGACTCGCTTCTTTTCGGGTGGTGCTCGGGCTGACCGGTCAGACTGGGCATCTGCTCAGCCGTATAGTATGGCTCAATTGAGTCTCGCCCGGTGTATGGGTGAGAGCGAATAATGGCTTCCTGGCGGGCTATTGCTTCTTGACGGGCCTTGGTCTCAGCCTCCGGTTGTTCCAGGGGCACTTGCTGAGGGGAAGCGCCTCCGCCCGTTATACCGTAACCGTAGACCAGCAGCGCAACCAGTCCAACGGGTAGGAGGCCTAGCACAATGGCTAGCGCATGCAAAAAGCGTTTGTAGCAGCACGCCACCACTACCCCGCCGAAGCCGAATAAAAGAGGAAAGAAGAGCAGCAGATAGGTGCTTGCCTGAAAGCCTTTGTTGCCTCTAGTGAAATTGCTTATTTCCAGGAAAAGGATGGCTGCTATCACCCCGCAACTGCCTAGAAAGCACAGGATGAATAGCATCGGGCTACTCAGGCGCTTCGCTGGAGCCGCTGGAGGGGGTGTTATAGACGGCATGAGCGGATGAGTTATACAGCAAGAGGCGGTGCCTTATTGCAACGATATGAAAAGGCCCCAATTCTACGCAAGGCTTTACCCAAAACACAAACGCCCTTCCGGCCATAGGGTCAGAAGAGCGTTTGTGTTTCGGGTTAGTACAAGCCGACTGCGGCAGGACTTTTCAAATCAGGCAGAAAAAACGTTATACAAAAGCGGCCTTATTAGGGTCGGCGGGCTGGCGCACCGTGTATACCAGCAACGCCAGCAGCACCAGAATCAGCAGCACCGACGACACCATGGATACAGTGTTGCCGATGGCGTATTCGGTGGGCTCAAACTTGAACTCGATGGTGTGCGTGCCGGCCGGCACGGGCATGGCCCGCAGCACGTAATTGGCCCGCACGTGCGGCACCAGCTTGCCGTCGAGGTAGGCGTTCCAGCCGTCGGCGTAGTAGATTTCCGAGAACACCGCAAAGGCATCGGCGGTGGCCGTGGCGCGGTATTTTAGGGCGTCGGGCGAGTAGTCGGTGAGGGTGATGGTGGAGCCAGGCGCGCTGAAGCTGGTTTTGGTGATTGGGAACTTGGCCACGTCCACCACGGCGGCGGTAGCCACGCTCAGGTTGCTGAGGGCCGCAATTTCCTGGTCGGGCGTCTGCACCTTCTGGATTTCGTTGATAAACCACGCGTTGCCCAGCGCGCCGGGGTTGCGCTGCACCTGCTCGGGCTGGCCAGGCTGTCCTTGTTGGCCGGGCTGACCGGGCAGAATCACGTAGCGCGTGTTCAGCATACTCAGCATCTGGGTGTTGTTCTGCGAAATCTGCCGGTCAATCAGATCCTGGTAGCGGCGCAGCTTGGCGCCATGGTAGCCCCCGATGCTTTTGTGGAAATACGAGGTATTGGCTTCGTTGAACGGGTTGGCCGTGTTCAGCACCCGGTAGCTGAGGTCCTTATCCTGCAGGATCTGCTGGTCGGCGGCCGAGGGCACGAACTGCTGGGCAATGGTTTCGCGCTGGAAGTTGCCGTCGTTGAGGTAGCGCTTATCCACGCCCCACAAATCCACGAGCGTCAGCAAGCCTACCAGCGCCGCCGCCATACCCGCCGACACTTTGCGCTGCAGATAGAACCACAGCACGCCGAAAGCCAGGGCAATGAAGATGATGGAGCGGAACACGTCGGAGCGGAGCAGCGAGGCGCGGTCCTGGCGCAGCGCGTCCAGCGGGAAGCCCTGCTGCTGCAGCTGCGCATCAATCGGCGCCGAGAAATCTGCGCCCAGCCCGATCAGCAACGCCAGCACGCACACGCCCACCGTAATGCCCCCGGCCAGCAGCAGCTTGCGCTTGAGGTCGGCGGTTTCGGGCGCGTCGGTGGTGGTGGTGCCGGCCAGAGCAGCCAGGCTGGGGTGCGTGCTGACGCCGGCTACCGGCAGCCCGGCGGCGCGATTTCGCAGCACGCGGGCCAGGGCCAGTACGGCCAGCAGCGGCATGGCCAGCTGCGCAATCACCAGGGCCATGCTCACCGAGCGGAACTTGTTGTAGCCCGGGAAGAAGTCGAACATCAGGTAGTTGAACGTCTCAAAATTCTTGCCCCAGGCCAGCACTATGGACAGAATAGTGCCAACCAGCAGCCAAATACGGGTGCGTCGATCCGCAATAAACAAGCCCAGCACAAACAAGAAGCACACAATGGCGCCCACGTATACCGGCCCGCTGGTCACGGGCTGGTCGCCCCAGTAAGTAGGCATGGCCTTGAGATACTCCGACAACTGCCCGGTGGGTACGCCCAGTCCCGTTAGGGCCTGGCCAGTGGCCGAATCGTCGGAAAGCTTGGTTTGCGAAGCGCCACCGTAAAAGTTGGGCACCAGCAGCGTGATGGTTTCGCCCACACCGTAGCTCCACCCGAAGGCGTAGTCTCGCTCCAGGCCGGAACCACCCGAGCCGTCGTCGCCGGCAGGGGCTGCGGCGGGTTGGCCGGGCGTGGTAGGCAGGGGCGTCGTCAACTCCGACTTGCCACGGATGCTGTACTTGCCGTATTCGATGGTGGTGTAGAGGCGGCCGAAGCTCACGCCCACGGCCAGTAGGGCGGCCACGCCCAGTAGGGCCGTGCGGCTCAGGAAGTCGGGCAGGCGCTTTTCGCGGGCCGCGTACACCAGCTCCACCACCCCAAACACCAGCACCAGCAGCAGCAGGTAGTAGGTGATTTGTAAATGGTTGGCGCGCACGTTCATGGCCAAGCCTACTGCAAACAGCCCGGTGCCCAGCCACTTATTGCGCCGAAACGCCACCAGCAATCCGGCCAGTACCACCGGTGCATACGCCAGCGCCAGGCTTTTGGTGTTGTGGCCGGCCGCCAGAATTACAAGGTTGTAGCTGGTGAAGCCGAGTGCAATAGCGCCCACGCCGCTCACCAACGGCGAGAGGCCCAGGGTCACAAACAGCACGTAGCCGCACACCAGCGCCAGAAACAAGTTGGCCACCACCGCCGGCAGTCCCAGCGTGAAAATCTTCTGCAGGTAAATACTCAGGTCGCCGGGGAAGCGTGTGCTGATCAGGTAAGTAGGCATCCCCGAGAACATGGAGTTGGTCCACAGGGCCTCTTTGCCGGTGGCTTCGCGGTACAGCTGCGCCTCGTGCGCGCCGCCGTTGAACTGCACGATATCGTGCTGGCTGAGCGTCTTGCCATCGAACACGATGGGGGAGAAGTAGAGCACGGCCAGCGCCAAAAACACCAGCACCGCCGCCAGGTGGGGCAGCACCCGCCGCCACAGCGGCACCGCAACAGGCGCCACGGCCGGCGCAGAAAAAACAGTCGTCATTCAACAGGAAAGTAGGGGCGAAAACTGCCCGAAGGTAACAAGGAAACCGGACGGGAACCTCACGTTCGCCTCACCCCCTAGCCCCCTCTCCAAAAGAGAGGGGGGACTAGTTTCTAAAATTTAAAAGCTAGTTCCCCTCCTTGGAAAGGAGGGGCTAGGGGTGGTTGATGCCGTCAGAATGATGCTACAGCTAGTCCCACTCTCCTTTTTCGGAGAAGGGCCAGGAGTGAGGCGACTACACCTAGCCCTCCCTCTCTTCCGGTGAAGCCCCTAGACTCTAACACCCCGCTTCGACGGCCAATTATATAGCACCACCGACCCCAAAATAACGGCATACGCCGCGCCCTGCACCGCCGTGGCGGCCTCTCCAAAATACCAGAACGCCAGCGCAAAGCTCACAATTGGGTTCAGGTACATCAGAATACCTACTGTGCCCGAAGGCAATACGTTCAGAGCATATAGGTTTAGAAACAACGGCAGCACCGTAAATACCACGCTCAACAGCGCCGTCACCAGCAGCAGGTGCGTATCGTGCAGGCCGGCCAAGGGCTCGGCGCCCAGCAGCGGGGCCAGCGGCAGAATCAGGACGGCAGCCAGTAGTAGCTGCACCGTCAGCAGCACCAGCCGGTCGTAGCCCTGTAGGCGGCGCTGCGTGATGAGGTAGAAAGCATACGTGAAGGCCACCACCAGGCTCATGCCCACCGTGCGCAGGTCGCCGGCACCCAGCAGCGCGCAGCTCAGGGCACTCAGCGCAATGGCGGCCCACTGGTTCGGCCGCAGCTTTTCGCGCAGCAGCACAAAGCCCAGCAGCGCTGTCAGGATGGGGCAAATCAGGTAGGCAAACGAGCCCGCCTGCACGCTCACCTGGTTCACCACATAGATAAAGAGCAGCCAGTTGGAAGTCAGCAGTACGCCGCCCAGCCCGGTGCTGATGGCCACCGCGCGGCGCTCCGAGGCCGGGGCCGTCTGGCACTGCTGCCATACGGCCCGTACCGCCGCCCGCCGCCCCAGCCCATGCACAAGCAAAAGCACCAACAATGAAATCAGAATGCGGAAAAACAGGATCTGCCCGCTGGCGTAGCCGTGCAGCCACCGCAGCGGAATCGGGAAGAAGCCCCAGATAAGGAAGGCGGCCAGCGCGGCCAGATGATGACGGGAGAGTTTCAAAACGAACCGGAAAAGCAAAACAAGCCGCAAAGGTACGCCCGAATCAGGTCGGCTGTACTGCGCCAGCCAAGCATGCAGCACGCCCCGGCCCGGGGCTCACACGTCCTGTGCCCCTTCTAACCTGTCACTTCTCTCCTGTTACTTGTTGCCTCCTGTACCTTTGCCTTATCATGCTCGATTTCTCTGTTGATCTGCCCGTTCTCACCAGTGGCACCCTGCTGCTGACCCCACCCGCCCCCGCCCCCGTCCAAACCCTGCTGCTGGACAGCCGCCGCGTGGGACAGGCCAGCGGCAGCGTATTTTTTGCGTTGCGCGGGCCTCAGCACAACGGCCACCGCTACCTACCCGAGCTGTACCAGCAGGGTGTGCGCCTGTTTGTGGTGGATAGCGAAGCTGATATTCCGGGTGGATTGCTGGCCTACCCCGATAGCGGCTTTCTGCTGGTGCCGCAGGTGCTGGGTGCCCTGCAGGCCGTGGCTGCCGCCCACCGCCGCCGCTTTAGGCTGCCGGTGCTGGGCATCACCGGCTCCAACGGCAAAACCATCGTGAAGGAGTGGCTGGCGCAGCTGCTGGCCCCCGAGGAGCGCATCTGCAAAAGCCCCCGCTCCTACAACTCGCAGGTGGGCGTGCCCCTGAGCGTGTGGGAGCTGAATGCCCGCCACACGCTGGGCATCTTCGAGGCCGGCGTTTCCGAGCCCGGCGAAATGACGCGGCTGGCGGCCGTTATCCAGCCCACGCTGGGCTTGTTCACCAACCTGGGCACTGCCCACGACGCCGGTTTTGCCTCGCCTCAGCAGAAGGTAGAAGAGAAAATGCAGCTCTTTACGGACGTGGATACGCTGTTTTACTGCCTCGACCACCCGCTGATTCACGAAGCCGCCCAGCGCCACCTGCCCGCGCACCGCACCTTCACCTGGAGCCGCCAGCACCCGCACGAGGCCCACGTAGCCGTGACGGTAGCCGAAGCCAGCGCCGACCGCACCGTGGTGCGCGTTACACTGGCCCGCCCCGTGCCCCAGGAGCACACGTTCACGCTGCCCTTCGCCGACGAGCCTTCGGTGGAAAACGCCCTCCATGCGCTGTCGGTGCTGCTGTGGCAGCAAGTGCCCGCTACCGAAATCCAGCATCGCCTAGACAGGCTGCAGCCCGTGGCCATGCGCCTGGAAATGAAGCAGGCCCTCAACGACTGCTACGTCCTCGACGACACCTACAATAACGACCTCGCCGGCCTCGCCCTGGCCCTCGACGCCCTTACGCGCCAGCTGCAGCGCGGCCGCCGCACGCTCATCCTCTCCGACGTGCTCGAATCCGGCCTCGCCGGCCCCGACCTCTACACCCGCGTGGCCGCTTTGCTGCGCACTCACGGCGTAGTGCGCCTCGTCGGCATTGGCCCCGAAATCCGGCTGCACCAGGCGGCTTTCGATGGAATAGAGGCCGTGTTTCACGACACCACCGAGGACTTCCTGCGCCACTTTCAGCCGGATGCATTTCGCCGCGAAACCATCCTTGTAAAAGGCGCGCGCCGGTTTGGGTTCGAACGGATTGTGGCGGCGTTTCAGCAGAAGATTCACGGCACAGTGCTGGAAGTCAACCTCGATGCGCTGGCCCACAACCTCAATTTCTACCGCCGCCGTCTGCAGCCCGGTACCCGCCTTATGGTGATGGTAAAGGCCTTTGCCTACGGCAGCGGCTCCTCGGAAGTGGCCAACCTGCTGCAGTTCCACCGCGCCGACTACCTGGCCGTGGCCTACACCGATGAGGGCGTGGATTTGCGCCAGCACGGCATCAGTTTGCCCATTATGGTGATGAACCCCTCGCCGGATGCCTTCGACAAGTTGCGCCAGTACCAGCTAGAGCCCGAAATATACTCTTTCGAGCGCCTGCACGATTACCTGCGCGCCAGCCAGGAGCTGCCGCTGCCGCCCATTCACCTCAAGCTCGATACCGGCATGCGCCGCCTCGGCTTCGCCGAAGAAGACCTGCCCGAACTAATCAGGCTGCTGCGCGAAAATGCCACTCACCTGCGCGTAGCCAGCGCCCTAACGCACCTGGCCGGCGCCGACGAGGAACAGCATAACCACTTTTCTCAGCGCCAGCTAAGCGCTTTCCAGCGCATGGCTCCTGCTGTGGAAGACGTGCTCGGCTACCCCATTCTCAAGCACGCGCTCAATTCGGCCGGTATCCTGCGGTTTCCGGCGGCGCACTTCGATATGGTCCGGCTTGGCATTGGCCTGTATGGGGTAGAGGCCAGCGGCCGCGAACAGGATGCGCTGCAACCTGTGAGCACGCTGCGTACCACCGTGTCGCAGGTGAAAACGCTGCCCCCCGGCGAAACCGTCGGCTACGGCCGCCATGGCCAGGCCGCCGACTTCGAGCGGCGCATTGCCACGCTGGCCATTGGCTACGCCGACGGCTACGACCGGCGCTTCGGCAATGGCGCGGGCGAAGTCGTTATCCGGGGCCAGCGCGCCCCTATCATTGGCAACGTGTGCATGGATATGTGCATGGCCGACGTCACGCATATTGCTGGCGCACAAGCCGGCGACGTGGCGGAAGTGTTTGGTCCGGGCGTGCCGTTGCCTGAGTTGTCCCGGCGCATCGGCACCATTCCGTACGAGTTGCTCACAAACGTGAGCGAGCGAGTGAAGCGGGTATTTGTGGCCGAGTAAGAAGATATTGGATTTGTATAATAATAATACAGTATACTATCCTGCTATATGTATCTTGCATACTAATTGGCTGGCAGTGTCTGGTGCTGCTGGCTGATTTTGACGACATAAGTTCCTTTCCTAGTTTCACTTCCCTGAACAGGCCATATGCCAACTTCTACTGTCGCACTTTCGATTCGGGTTTGTATTTCCGTGTTATTGTTTTGTATTATCAGTGTGGTATCTGCAGGGGCTGCGCCTGTCGCCCTCGACGGGTTGTGGAAAGGCCCGCTCAAAATGCCCGGCGGCGAGCTGGAGGTTGTATTTCGGCTGGTTAGCCTCACCGGCGGCGACTATTTTGCCACCATGGATGTGCCGCAGCAAAAGGTGAGCCGCATGGCCGTGAAAGTGGATGTGCGCGGTGATACAGTGATTTTTGCGGCCGAAGAAGCGGGTAGCCGCTTTATCGGGATGCTGGCCGCCAACGGCAAGCAGGTGCAGGGCACTTGGTACCAGCCCGGCTACGAGTCCGCACTAACTCTGGATTTTTCACCGGCGCCCATCAATACTGCTCCCAAAGCGCGCCTTACGCCTCCTTACCGCGAAGAGGAGGTGTCCTATACCAATGAACTCGTGAACCTGCGCTTGGGTGGCATGCTGACCATCCCTGCTGGTGAAGGTCCATTCCCGGCGGTAGTACTGGTGTCGGATGCCGGCCCCCATGACCGTGACGCCACCATGGGCGAGTACCGGCCCATGGGAGTTCTGGCTGATTACCTGACGCGCCGTGGCATTGCCGTGCTCCGCTTTGATGACCGCGGCACCGGTGCCTCTACCGGAGATTTCACCACCATAACCCCTAGCGAACTGGTAGGGGATGTGCAAGCCGGCTTGAAACTTCTGCGTAGCAACCCTAAAATAGACCCTGCTCATATTGGCGTAGTTGGCCATGGCGAAGGCGGTAACGTGGCATTGCTTACGGCCAGCCAACCGTCGCCACCTGCTTTTGTCGTGACGCTGGCCGCTTATGGCCTCCCTGGCAACGACCTCATTCTGGAGCAGCAGCGGACACTGCTTCGGGCTATCGGCGTTCAGGAGCCTGCAGTGCTGGCATTCAGCAAGCAGCAGCAAGCCATGCAGGACGTGGTGCTCAAAACACCGGACCCTAAAAAGGCCCAGGCCATCGTCATGAAGATGATGCGGGAGAACGATGCCAACCTGGACACGCTTACCGCGCAAAACCGCGCTGCCGAGCTAACATCGTTCCGCTACCGCACCTCGCTAAGCTTCAACCCTACCATTCTGCTGAACGAGGTAAAATGTCCGGTTCTGCTGCTCAACGGCACTGCCGACCAGGAAGTAAACGCCGATACCAACCTGCAGGCGCTCAGCACTGCGCTCTACAAAAACAGCCGGGTGACCTCGAAAAAGCTGCCGGGCGTTAATCATCAGTTTCTTGCGCCGCCTGCCAACTGGGCAATTGTGAACGGCCGGCCTCACGAAACATTCTCGCCTGTTGCGCTAGAAACGGTTCGGGAATGGATTATGGCTAAAGTACCAGCCAAAGCCCCGGCGCCAGTCAAGTAGCTGTAGCGTCTGCTGCAAACAGACAGCTGCACAACTAATTTTCCACCGCACACCAAAAGAGCCGAGGCACCATGCTTCGGCTCTTTTGGTGTGCGGCTATCAGGCGTAGAGTGTATTGGCGAATTTGAAAAGAGCGTCCTGCTTCGATAAACCCGGCAGGGCAGAATCGACGTTTTCATTGAATTTCACACAGGCTCTTACTTTCGATGCCAACCCGCAATTCGCCATCGGGATGTTGTGCGCGGTGCACATTGGCACAAACTGAAGTCGTAAGAGTACCACTTGTGCCGGTACCAAAAGCTCAGGATGTAATTATCTTGCGAAAAAACAAGCATTGGCTTTAGTTGCCGTAGTGTTGATTGGTCGTTTCTGGCCTGTTGGTGCTTTTTATCTTTCAGTCATGAAAACTGCTTTCTACGCTATGCTACTGCGTTGTTGGCTGCTCCTTACTTTGTGG
Organism: Hymenobacter puniceus; assembly: GCF_014333525.1. Lineage (GTDB taxonomy): Bacteria > Bacteroidota > Bacteroidia > Cytophagales > Hymenobacteraceae > Hymenobacter. The sequence goes on along the minus strand of NZ_JACSCX010000006.1, from coordinate 112,478 downwards.
GTGGCAGCCAGCTCTGCCATTGCAGCTCCCAGCCTCGACGGGTTATGGAAAGGGCCGCTTAAAATGCCGGGAGGCCAGTTGGAGGTGATTTTTCGTTTGATCAGCCTCACAGATGGATCCTATTTTGCCACCCTGGACGTACCGCTGCAGAAAGTGAGCCGCATGGCGGTAAAAGTAGATGTCCGCGGCGACACAGTCATTTTTGTGGCCGAGGAGGCAGGAAGCCGTTTTATCGGGCGAGTGGTAGCAGAAGGCAAGCAAGTGGAAGGTACCTGGCAACAGCCTGGATTTCAGGTGCCCCTCACCCTGTCCTATGTCGCGCCGGCTATCAGCACGGCCCCCAAGGCCCGCCTCACACCTCCCTACCGCGAAGAGGAAGTAGCGTACTCCAATGTGACCATAAATCTGCGCCTGGGTGGCATGCTCACCGTGCCGGCAGGTCCGGGCCCGTTTCCGGCGGTAGTACTGGTGTCGGATGCCGGGCCACACAACCGCGACGCAACGGTAGGGGAGTATCAGCTGCTGGGCTCCCTGGCTGATTACCTGACCCGCCGTGGTATTGCGGTACTGCGCTTCGATGACCGCGGCATAGGCAACTCCACCGGCGATTATGCCGTGGCTACCACGCTGGCGCTGGTCAGCGACGTGCAGGCGGGCTTAAATTATTTGCGTACGCGGCCCGAAGTCAACCTGTCGCAGATTGGAGTTATCGGACACGGCGAAGGTGCCAACGTCGCCTTGTTGTCGGCAACCCAGCCACTACCCCCGGCTTTTGTGGTGTCGTTGGCTGGCTATGGCGTACCGGGCAATATATTGGCTGTGCAGCAGCAGCTAGCGTTGCTTCGCTCCCTGGGCACCGACGCGGCGCAGGTGCAAGCTGCAACCAAGCGCCAGGAAGCCATGCTGGAAATTATTCGACAGACTCCTGATAACGCGCAGGCTCGCGCTATTGTGGCCAACATGCTGCGTCAGAACAACGCCGCCCTCGACGCAGAGTCTGCTCAGGCTAGCGCTGCCGAACTGACGTCAGTTCGGTACCGGTATTTCTTGGCTTTTAATCCGTTGGAGCGAATGGCGGAGGTGAAATGTCCGGTGTTGTTGCTCAATGGCACAGCCGACCTCTATGTGGCCGCAGACCAGAATATGGGCGCCCTGGCAAAAGCGCTAAAAGCCAACCGCGACGTAACCAGCAAGAAGCTGCCAGGCGTCAACCACCTGTTTCAGCCGGACCCTGCTGAGTGGCCAATAGTGAATGGCCAACCCCGCGAAACCTTCTCGCCGGTAGCGCAGGAAACCATCAGAGCCTGGATTGTAGCGCACACAGCTGGCAAGTAGCACCAGCGGAAACCGGAAGTTTGGTACCTTCCGCCCCACAATCCACTTACTACTCCAACTCTCCCAGTTCCATGAAAAAGACTTTACTGTCTGCATTGGCAGCCACTGCGTTGCTGGCTTCAGCCTGCAATGACCTCAAGAAGCCCGAAGAAAAAGACCAGCTTTCGGAGGCTACCACCGATACGGCCGTAGTGGCTCGCATCGGTGCTACGGCTGCCGATGCCGGAGCTAGTGCCACTACTGCTGCCGATGCCGCCTGGGACATGACCAAAGCCCAACTGGCTAACGAAACCTACGAAGAAATTGACCTGCCCGAAGTTTCAGTGCGTGGCAACGAGCAATTTATTGTGTACGGATTAGAGGAAAAAGTGCTTTTCGATACGGATAAGGCTGAAATCAAGCCTACGGCCACCCGCGCCCTGTCGGAAATTGCTGCCTCTATCGGCCGCCGCTACGGCAAAAGCCAGGTGCGCGTAATGGGCTTCGCTGACTCACGCGGCGACAAAAGCTACAATAAAGAGCTAAGCGCCAAGCGGGCCGAAGCGGTGAAGAAGTGGCTGTCGATGAACGGCGGTATGGGCGACACGCGTGTCAGCATTGAGCCTATGGGCGAAGCTGCTCCGGTAGCTACCAACGCCACCGCCGAAGGCCGCCAGGAAAACCGCCGCGTGGAAATTGCCGTCATCAAGTAAATCACGGATTCTGTCGGATTATCCGGATTTCACGGATTTTGTAGTCGATTACAAAGAAAAGAGGCTTGCCGATTGGCAAGCCTCTTTTCTTTGTGGTGTTGCGCTTTTTGGGTATCGCCAAAGAAGGCCAGTTAGCACCGTTCACGAAATCCGTGAAATCCGGATAATCCGACAGAATCCGTGATTAGTCTTTGATCTGGTCTACCTCCGCCTTGATCATGGCGTTGTAGCGCTGGCCGTTGCTGGAAAGCGTGAGCAGGCTCCAGCCTTTGCCCATGGTGTAGCTCCAGGTACGGCTTTCCTTGAACTCGAAGGTAGGGCGCATGATCTGGCCGTAGGGCGTGTAGGTGTCCATGAAGTTGGTGGTATAGAACTTGTCGCCGCTCACAATCCACTCCATTGCTACGAAGAAGCCTTCTTTGGGCGCCTCAATATTGTACTGGTTCAAGTCAACGGTGTACCACGCGCCGCCTTTCGGGGCCGAAACCACTACGTTTTCGGTGAGCAGATCGGTGTTGGGCGAGTTGTAGTTGCCGTCGGCCTTGTAAAGGCGTACGCGGAATGGCTCGCGGGGAAAGCCATTTTCGCCGATATAGAACGACACCGAGCGAACGTTGCCGAGCGTTTTGCCTTTGTCATTCTTCACAAAGAAGGCATACTGGCTGCCCGGCATGCCCTGGATCATGCCCTCGCCCGGCGTGCTCGACTTCGAGCCCAAAGCCAGATCCTTGATCTTGCCGCCTTTAACCGTTACGTTGCTGAGTTCGATGACGCGCTTGGGCACTTCAATAATCAGGTCGGTCTGCGATACACCCCGCTTCACGGCCACGGCCATCCGCTTATAGCCTAAAGCCAGCACAATAATGGAGTCGACGGCACTTTTCTCCGGCGTTGCCATCTGAAAAAAGCCATACTCGTTGGTCAGAGCGCCGGTTTGTTCCTCTTTCAGTCCGATAGACGCAAACGGAATCGGTTCCTTGGTTTTGGAGTCGACGATGCGACCCGACAAACGGTTCTCCTGGGCCATGCCCAGCGCCGGGAACAACAGCAAAAGGGTAAAAAAAGCGAGTAAGCGTTGAAGCATGGTTTGGCAGAATAGTGTTGTATGCCAAAATTAAAATGATAAAACCAATTCCCATCATGCCGTCTTTAAATATTCCTAAAGATGCAATTGCGAAAAGGAATAGTGCTAGCCTTATACAAGGCGCTTTATTTCAGATTGATACTATGGATGCGTAGGGCCACGGAAACATAGTGGATAACAGGTGCTGTTGGCCGAAACATAAATGGGTAGTACCTTTGTTTAAAGCAAGTCTAAATAACTCCGCTCCTATGTCCACTGCTCCTGCCCCCGTTTCCACTGCTCCCGTTTCTCCTCAGCGGAGCGTGAAAGACCTGCGGCTGGGCGAGAGTGGCACTATCTGCTGCCTCAAGGATCCCGAAATGGCCCTGAAGCTATTGGAAATGGGCTGCATCCCGGGCACGCAGGTGCGCCTCAACAGCCGGGCTCCCCTAGGCTGCCCCATCACGCTGGTGGTAGGCGAAGCGGCCGACTACACATTGTCGCTGCGGGTGAGTGAGGCGGCTACTATTTTGCTGAAAGAATAGCCAGTTATATGCGTAGTGCCGGAATCCGAACCGCCCCCAACGGGCAGGCTGCCTCGGCGGCTGCGCTGGAAACGGCTGCCACGCTCCTGCCCGGCCAAACCCGCCTGACCCGCATTGCGCTGATCGGCAACCCTAATTCCGGCAAAACGTCGCTGTTCAATCAACTGACGGGGCTCAACCAGAAAGTAGGCAACTTCCCCGGCGTGACCGTGGACCGCAAGACCGGCATCAGCCAGCTGACGCCGCAGCACCGCGCCGAAATCATTGATTTGCCCGGCACCTACTCACTCTATCCCAAGAGCCTCGACGAGAAGGTAATCACTGACTTACTGTACGATCAGACGTCGAACCAGTACCCCGACTTCGTGATTGTAACGGCCGACGCCAGCAACCTGCGCCGCAACCTGCTCCTGTTCACGCAGCTCGCCGACTTAGGCCTGCCGGCCGTGCTGGCTCTGAACATGATGGATGTAGCCGAGCAGCACGGCATCAGCATTGATCTGGCGGAGTTGCAGCAGGAACTGGGGGTGCCCGTTATTCCAATGAATGCCCGCAAAGGGATTGGGGTGGCGGCCCTCAAGATTGTGATGGCGCAGCAGCTGGATGCCCCGGCCGTGTCGTTCTACGAGCCCGAGCCGGATCTGCTGCCTATGATCCGGCAGATCCGCTACTATTTCAACCTGCACAACGACTACCTGGCGTTGCACTACGCCCATCAGGGCCGCCACATCAGCTTCCTTACGCCCGACCAGCGCACCTACGTGGCCGAGCTGGTAGCAAAGTATCAGTTCGAGCCCACCACGCGGCAGGCGCAGGAAACTATTGCCCGCTACGCCCGCATCAACGAGCTGCTGCTGAATGCCGTGTCGGTGACGCGTACGGAGCGGGCCGAGCCTTACAGCAACCGTATTGACAAGGTACTCACGCACCGCGTGTGGGGCTACCTGATTTTTATGCTGGTGTTGTTTCTGCTGTTTCAGGCGGTATTCGCCTGGGCCAGCTACCCCATGGAGCTGATTGACGAGGGCGTAGCCTGGATTAATGGCCTTATTCAAACCAATTTCGATGGGCCGCTTATCAACCTGCTCACGGAGGGCGTGCTGGCTGGTTTGGGGGGCGTGCTGATCTTTATTCCGCAGATTGCGCTGCTGTTTGCCTTCATTGCGGTGCTGGAAGAAACCGGCTACATGGCCCGCGTTACGTTCATGATGGACCGCATCATGCGCAAGTTCGGTCTCAACGGCAAAAGCGTGGTGCCCCTGATTTCGGGTATGGCCTGTGCTGTGCCGGCTATTATGAGCGCGCGCACCATCGAAAACCGCAAAGACCGGCTCATCACCATCTTCGTGACGCCGCTCATGAGCTGCTCGGCCCGCATTCCGGTGTACACGGTGCTGATTGGGCTGGTAGTGCCCGACCAGCCGGTGCTGGGCATCTTCAACCTGCGCGGCGTGGCCCTGATGAGCTTGTATCTGCTGGGGTTTGTGTCGGCGGTAGGCTCGGCTTGGCTGATGAAGCTGTTTATGCGCACCACTGAGCGCAGCTACTTCATTATGGAATTTCCGGTGTACCGCTGGCCGCGCTGGAAAAACGTGGGCCTGACCATCGTGGAGAAGGTGAAAGCCTTCGTGTTTCAGGCCGGCAAGGTGATTATGGCTATTTCCGTGATTCTGTGGGTGCTGGCCTCCTACGGGCCGGGCACTGCCATGGAGCAGGCCGAAACCCAGGCCCGCACGGCTGCACAAACGCAGAACTTAGTGCCTGCCGAAATTGAAAGCCGGGTGGCGTCGCAGAAGCTGGAAAGCTCCTACGCCGGCCACTTCGGCCACTTCATCGAGCCCGCCATCCGGCCGCTGGGCTTCGACTGGAAAATTGGTATCTCGCTGCTCACTTCCTTTGCCGCGCGGGAGGTATTTGTAGGTACCATGAGCACTATCTATAGTGTGGGCCAAGATGCCAACGAACTGACTGTACAGCAGAAATTAGCGGCCGAAAAAGATGTGAACGGGCAGCCATTTTTCACGCCGGCCCGCTCGGCTTCGCTGCTGGTATTTTATGTGTTTGCCATGCAGTGCATGAGCACGCTGGCCGCTACCTACCGCGAAACCAAAGGCTGGATGTGGCCGCTGCTGCAGCTGTTCTACATGACGGGCCTGGCCTACGCGGCCTCGCTGCTGGTGTACCAGGTGCTGCGGTAAACTGTCTGCCATCCTGAGCTTGCGAAGGATCTTACCACGTATGAATGACAATCGTAGCAACGAATCGTTCTAGCGTGATAAGGTCCTTCGCAAGCTCAGGATGACAGACGATTTACCCCCTATATCCCAATCAAAAACACGGCCGGCTGCTTATGGATTTCAGGCAGGCCTGCTTTGCGCCAGCCAGCTATGGTATCGGTGCGCACGTACTCATTGGGGGCAGTGAGGCTGGCGGCAATGCACAGGCGGGTGCTGCCGCCGAGCTGGCTGAGCAGGTCGTCCAGCAGCTGCATGTTGCGGTAGGGCGTTTCGATGAACAGCTGCGTCTGGTGCTGGGCCTGCGCCAGCCGCTCGAGCTGCTTGATGGCCGCCGACCGGCGGGCCCGCTCGATGGGCAGATAGCCGTGGAACGTGAAGCTCTGCCCGTTCATGCCCGAAGCCATGAGCGCCAGCAGCAGGCTGCTGGGCCCCACCAGCGGCACCACCCGAATTCTCAGTTGATGGGCCGCGCGGGCTAGCTCGGCACCGGGGTCGGCAATGCCGGGGCAACCGGCCTCCGAAATCACGCCCGCATCCTGGCCCGCCAGCACCGGCGCCAGCGCCGCCTGAATCTGGGCTTCGGTGCTGTCTTTATCGATGACGCTGATCTTCAACTCCTCGATGATGTGCTGCGGTGCTACACTTTTGATGAAGCGGCGGGCCGTACGGGCGTTTTCCACCAGAAAGCAGCGCAGCGCCGCAACGTGCGTGGCCACCTGAGGCGGCAACACCTGCGCGGCCGTATCGTCGGCCAGAATAGTGGGGATGAGGTACAGCGTGCCGGTTTTCAAAAGCTGGTTGAGTTGAGTGGGTGAATTAAGTAACGCGCCGGAATGCGAGCAATATGCAAGGCAGCTTAGCTCCCGATGAAAGCCGCTACCAGCTGGAACACTTCTTCTGGCTTTTCGGCGTGCACCCAATGGCCGGCATCCAGCACGGTTTCCACCTGCGAGTTGGGGAATAAGGCCGGAATGCCGTGCAGCTTGTCTTCCGGAGAAATGTAGTCGGACTTGCCGCCGCGAATAAACAGTGCGGGCTTCATAAACGGCTGTGGCGCGCTGATTTCGGCCCCGATGGCGGCCATGTGCTGCGTGAGGGCCGGCAGATTCTGCCGCCAAGCGAAAGTATTGTCTTCCTGCCGATATAAGTTTTTGAGCAGAAACTGGCGCACATCGGGCCAACGAATGTGCTGGGCCAGCGCCTCATCGGCCTGCTGGCGGTTTTCCAGAGTAGGTAGCGGCACAGCATTCAGGCCCGCTACAATCTCGTCTTGGTGTGCCATATCGGAGAGGCGCGGGGCAATATCCAGCACCACGAGCCTGGCCAGGCGGTCGGGGTGGTCGAGGGCGAAACGCATGGCCACCTTGCCGCCCATGCTGTGGCCCATCAGGGTGGTGTCGGCACCCAGGCCCAGGTGGTCAAACAGCGTCACCACATCCTGGCTCATCAATTCGTAGCTGTGTTCGGGGCTATGGAATGAACGGCCGTGGTTGCGCAGATCCGCGCTAATAACGCGGTGGCCGGCGTCGGCCCAGCGGCGGGCCAGCGTTTGCCAGTTGTCGAGGGTTCCAAACAGGCCATGGAGAATAACCAGCGGCGCGCCCTGGCCTTGTTCGCGGAAGTGAAGCAGCATAGTAGAAACAGTAGGAGCCCGCAAAGGTCGGGAGTGGGCGCCACATGTGGGTAGCCGCAACTAAGCAGCCGGCCGCGCCGGAAACCGGATCTGCACCACAGTGCCCTGGCCCAAGGTACTTTCTACGGTGAGCGTACCATGCAGCCGCTCCACAAAAGCCCGGCACAGGGGCAGCCCCAGTCCGGTGCCCGAGCGGGCATTGTTGGTGGAGGCCGCCACCATCATGGGTGAGCTGGCATTGTCGCGCAGCAAAGCGTCCAGCTGTTCTGCCGGCATTCCCCGCCCTGAGTCGGCTATGGTAAGTAGCACGCTGTTATCGGGAGTGGTGGCGGCATCCAGCTGAATATGGCCGCCGCTTGGCGTGAACTTCAGCGCATTGCCCACCAGATTTCGCAGGATAGTGCGCGTCATGTTCAGGTCGGACCACACCTGCAGGCCGGGCGCGTCCGACGCAACAAGTTGAATCTGTTTGGCTTCGGCGGTGGTGCGGTATAGCTCTTCAATTTCCGTGAACAACTCATCAACTGATAGCCATTCGGGCTGGCTGACCAGCTCCCCGGTCTGGTTGACGGCCCAACTCAGTAGATTATCAAGCAAGCTGTTGAGGCTATTAGCAGACTGCTTCACCAAGGCAGGCAGGCGGCGCAAACCAGTTTCGTCGCCTTTGCGCAGGTAAAACTCAATTAGCTCGGTCACGCCCACAAACGATGTAACGGGGCCGCGCAAGTCATGGGCTACCACAGCATAGAGGCGGTCTTTGGAAGCGGCTACTTCGCGCAGCTCACGCGTGGCCTGGTGCAGGGCTACATTGTTGGCCGCTAAGGCTGCCCGGCTCTGGCGCAGCTTCCAATACAGAAAAAATACCCCACCAAGCCCCAATACCAAGGCTCCCACCACCGCCCACAGCTCCTGGTTACGAAGGTTCTGCAATTCGCCCTGCTGCGTGAGTAATTTGATTTGATGTTCCTTGCCCTGCGTCTCGTAGCGGGTTTGCAGGGCAGCTAACGTTTGCAGGCGCGAGCGGCTATTGAGCGAGTCGTTCAGGTCGCGGAAACGGCTCTGCCAGCCAAAGGCCTGCTCGTAATTGTTGCGGCTGGCATTGATTTCCGCCATTAGGTTGTAGCCATCCAGCAGCCGTTCCTGCGAGGCAGTCTGGCGGGCTAGGCGCAGGGCTCGCCGGGTAAGCGTTTCGGCTTCGTCCAGCTGGTCTTTGAGCAGCAGCACAATAGCCAGCATTTCCAGATGGCCGGCCTCTATCCGGTAGCTGCGCAATGGCTCAACCAACACAATAGCCTCGCGCAAAAGGCCCTCCGCTAAATCGAGGCGGTTTTGCTGATAGTAATGCGTGCCCAGGTGCGCCATGTAGAGTGATTCACCTGCCTTGTCGCCATTGCTCCGGGCAAGCTGCAATGCCCGGCGCGTGTACAGCAACGCCTGCGGGTAGCGGCCTAGGTAGGAGTACAGGTTGCCCAGGTTGCCGAACAGCATCAGCTGTGTGCGTGTTTTTACTCCTTTTGCATACGCCTTCTCAAGCGCCCACTGGTAGTTGCGCAATGCGTTTACCGTGTCGCTACGCTCGTGGTGGATGCCGCCAATGCCTGTGTAAGCGCGCACAATCCCATTTGCATCGTGTAGCTGCCGCGCCAAAGTAAGCGCTTGTTGTTGCAAACGCAGGGCGTGCGGACCGTCGGAGAGGTTGGCGTAGCAACTGCTCAGATTCAACAAGCCATATAGCTGCCCCACCTGGTCGTTGAGGGTAGTGGCCAGGGTTACGGCTTGCTCGCCGTAGCGCAAGGCCCGCGTCGGATCGGAGTCGTGCAGCTCATAGCACAGCGCTGACAGTAACCGAACCCGCCCGGTATCGAGCGGCTGCACTACGAGGCGGCGCAACAGGTCGGCTTCGGTAGTGCTCGGTGGTACTTCGGCCGCCCACCCGATAGCGGGAGCTGCAAAGCCAGCCAAAAGCAGAAGACACAACGAGAGCAGTCGAATCACGACGAAATACAAAAATACTGTCAGCAAATATAGCTATTGAAAAGCAATATTGACTTGTGCGTTTCCGGAACGGGTGTGCGAGAATGTGGGCATCGGCTTAAATAAAAGACAATTGCAATAGAATATAACATTTTATTGTGTGGATATTATAATTAGTCGTTTCCAGGCTAAATAGTGCTTTGTCGCTGGATTATGCAAAACCAATTCTGCCTGACGTGTAGGTTGGTATTGCGTAAGAAAGCTGCTAAAGGTGCTGGTTTAAGTACCAAAGAAGTGAGCGTGACTATTTGCCCATTGCGCAGATACAATTGTATGTACTCATAGTTACTCCAAAACAGACGCTGCGAAGAACAACGTACATACTCTACCCGCAGTATATCGGCACGCTCAAACGGAACGCGCTGGCCGTGCTCGTATACCTCCAGTAGATTTTGCTTCGGCTCGAAAACAAGGGCCGTGCTGTGGTTGCGCGCATAATAGTGCAGGTGCAGCAGCAAAGCGGGCATAGCAAAACCCAGCACCAGCGCCGAAAAAGCCAGCAACAGCACTAGCTCGAAGCCGGACAGAGTGCCCGCAAACAGGAAGGAAGCCAGAAACGGCAGCCCCATACTCAGGCACAGCAGTGGCCATAACAGCAGCGCCAGCTGCCGCCCAAACGTGACTTGGTAGGTGGCGCGCTTGGTGCCAAACAGCCCCGTCACTACCCGTAGCCCCACCAGTAAAATCAATAGGGCGCCCCCGAACTCCAATAGAGGCCGTAGCAGCGAAATAGTTCTCATAAGTGGCTAGCGAACCTGAATCCAGGGCTCGGTGGCTACATGGGCACGCAAGGTACCGAATGGCGTTAGTGCCAGGCCATACTGCCCGAATACTGCTTCAACCTCGGCCCGGCCAGCCGGATCAACGCACACAAGCAGACCGCCGGAGGTTTGGGGGTCGCAGAGCCAGGCGCGCTGCTCGTCGGTGATAGTGCCGATTTTGTGGCCGTAGGAATCCCAGTTGCGCACGGTGCCGCCGGGGATGGACTTCTGGGCGTAATATTCGGCCGCCTCAGGCAACAGGGGTACCTTGCTGAACTCTATTTCGGCCGTCAGATTGCTGCCTTCGCACACCTCCGAGAGGTGGCCCAGCAACCCGAAACCCGTGACATCGGTCATGGCGCGCACAGCCTCCAGCCGGCCCAGGTCTGCGCCTATTTTATTGAGCTGCATCATGCTGCGAGGCGCTATCTGCTCGTGCTCAGGCCGCAGGATGCCGCGTTTCTGCGCGGTTGTGAGCATGCCCACGCCCAGCGGCTTGGTCAGGTACAGCTCGCAGCCGGCGGTGGCAGTGTCGTTTTGCTTGAGATTTTTGATGTCGAGCAACCCCGTAACGGCCAGCCCGAAGATTGGCTCCGGCGAGTCGATGCTGTGGCCACCCGCTAGTGGAATGCCTGCTTCGGCACAAATGCTACGGCTGCCTTCAATCACGCGGCGGGCCACTTCAGGAGCCAGCTTATCGATGGGCCAGCCCAACACGGCAATGGCCATAACGGGCCGTCCGCCCATGGCATACACGTCGCTGATGGCGTTGGCTGAGGCAATGCGCCCGAAGTCGTAAGCATCATCCACAATGGGCATAAAGAAGTCGGTGGTGCTGATGATGGCCTGCCCGCCCCCGATATCGTACACGGCCGCGTCGTCGCGGGAGGAGTTGCCGACGAGCAGGTTGGCGTCGTGGGGTTGCGGAATGCTGGTATGCAGAATCTGGTCGAGGACCTTGGGTGCGATTTTGCAGCCGCAGCCGGCTCCGTGGCTGTATTGAGTGAGGCGAATTTGCTCGGTAGTTTCGTTGAAAGCAGGCATGGGAAAAGGAGGTGTAGGCGAAGAAAAAATTATAAAACCCAGGCCGCATGCTGCAGCACAACACGGTAGCCGTCGGGGTCCTCAAAAGTGAGCCCCTGTTGGTCCCAGTACGGGTTGTAAGCGGGCATCGGCGCAAATCCGGCCGCTTTCATCCGGAGCACGGCCGCGTTCCACTCAATGACATCCGGTAGATAAAATACCAACAGATGGTCTTGGCTGGGTGCGCGGCCACTGATATGGTTGGCCTGCTGCGTGAACTCCAAGTGATAGGGAGCCTGCTCGTGCCCAAGCATCACCCCGTCGAAGCCGTTGTGCGCCGTGAAAGAAGTGAGAACCTGAAAGCCCAACCCGTCTCTATAAAACGGCAGCAACGCGGATATATCGTTGGTGGGGCGTGCCACCCGGAGTGTGGGCGTAGGCATAGGGCAGGGGAGTGCTAGGCAGTGACTATCACCTTAGCGGCCTGCAGCACTAGCTCGGCATTCACGGCCGGGTCGCAGGTGTCGGACGCAACGCGCACAGGCTGCCGGCTGCCGAGGCTATGGGTGTAGGTTTTGTCGTAGTAGTCGAGTACGAGGCTAACCATTTTCTCCATGTCGTCTTCGGCAATAGCAGCCAGTGCCTCTTTGGTGGCCAAGCCGCCCAGGCGCTTACGAATACGCAGAATGGAGGTGGCCAGCGCGCCGGCGTCTTCGCGGCCGTATTCGGCGGCGAGCTTCTGCACCCGAATGGCCCTTGGGATTTCCAGCAGTATCAGCGGTGCGGCCTGCATTTGGGCAAAGAAGGACGGTGGCACATGCACGCTGCCGATGGTACGGCTTTCATCTTCCACCCACACCGGCGAACCAACCGGCAAAGCAGCCAGCTGCCACGCCAACTCGTTTTCGAACTGCTCCTGCGTGGGCTGCGTAGGCTGGCCGATGCTGCCGAATGCTGAGCCTTTGTGGTGGGCCAGGCCTTCGAGGTCGAGCAGCGGCTGCTGGCGACGGACCAGCTCGTGCAGCACATCGGTTTTGCCGGAACCGGTGAGGCCGCCCAGCACCAGCAGCGGCCGGGGCTGCGCAAACTCGGCCAGGGCAAAATGGCGGTAGTCTTTATAGCCTTTGTCGAGGAGCTGCACCTGAAAGCCGGCCAGTTCCAGCAGCCATTGCACAGCCCCGCTGCGCATGCCGCCGCGCCAGCAATGCACCCGAATCTGCTTGGACGGAGCTATTTTCTGCGCCAGCTGCACCATACGGCTCATCTTGGGGCCAAACATGTCCAGGCCCATCAGCACCGCCTTGTCGGGATTCACCTGCTTGTAGGTGGTACCGATGCGGGCCCGCTCTTCGTCTGAAAACAACGGAAAACTCACGGCTCCCGGAATATGGCCCTGTGCATATTCCAGCGGTGCCCGTACGTCGAGCAGCGGAATAGCAGGGTTCGTGTGCAGGAAATCGGGGAGGGAAAGGCGGGGCATGGCAGAAAGTAGTGGTTGGCGCTCGGGAGCCAGAAATGAAAACCAGATACGGCATTCTGCGGTGAACGAGCAGCCTTGCTGGCTTTCATTGCTGAGGCCGGGTTTTCAAGACTGTAAGCGCTACTGCAGCTGGCGGCGGTACAACTGAATCGTGTTTTCCAGCCCCAGGTACAGTGCATCACACACCAGCGCGTGCCCAATGCTTACCTCGGCCAGACCCGGCAGGTTCTGCTTGAGGTAGGCCAGATTGTCGAGGTCGAGGTCGTGGCCGGCGTTCAGGCCCAGGCCCAGCTGTTGGGCCATAGCGGCGGCGGCGCGGTAGGGCTGCAGGGCTGCCTCGCGGTTGTGATGGTAGTGGCGGGCGTAGTCTTCTGTATACAGTTCAATCCGGTCGGTGCCGGTAGCCACGGCGGCTTTCACCATCTCGGGGCTGGGGTCAAGGAAGATGCTTACCCGGCACCCCAGCGACTTCAGCTCCTGCACTACCCCAATCAAAAAAATCTGGTGCTGCACCGTGTCCCAGCCAGCGTTGGAGGTTATGGCGTCGGGCGCATCGGGCACCAGCGTCACCTGCTCGGGGCGCACCTCCCGCACAAGGTTCAGGAAGTCGGGTGTTGGGTTGCCCTCTACGTTCAGTTCAGTTGTCACTACAGCCTTCAGGTCGCGCACGTCCTGGTAGCGGATGTGGCGCTCATCGGGGCGAGGGTGCACCGTAATGCCCTGCGCGCCGAACCGCTCACAGTCGCGGGCTACCTGCAGCAGGTCGGGGCGGTTGTGGCCACGGGCGTTTCGGAGGGTAGCTATTTTATTTATGTTTACGCTAAGCTTTGTCATGCGAAGAGGCTGGCTTGGGAGTGGGGGCGGAAAGCCAAAGATACACCCTCAAACCGCGTACACCTTTTTCTGTTGCCCTTATGCCGCATCGATCCTGTAGCCCTCACTGTTGTAGGGGAGTAGCGCTGCGGTGTACCGGGCGGCAGGCGGCACTATATGACAACAACCGGCCGGAATTTGCGCCGTTGCTGCAGGCTGCCGTCGGTGTTGGCTAGCCGTATACGCTTCGGCTAGCGCCAAAAACCGTAATCTTGCACCTCACTTCCCCTGAACTATGGCTCTCAAAGAAACCATCGACGCCGATATCAAAAAGGCCATGCTGGCCAAGGATAAAGTGCGCCTGACCACGTTGCGCAGCATCAAGTCGCAGATTCTGCTGGCCGAAACCGCCGAAGGCCAGCACGGCGCGGCCCTCACACCCGACGCCGAAATCAAGCTCCTGACCAAGCAGGCCAAGCAGCGCCGCGAAGCTGCCGAAACCTATAACAAGCAGTTCCGCTCCGACCTCGAAGAAGTGGAGCTCAACGAGCTGGCTATCATCGAAGAATATCTGCCGCAGCAGCTTACGGAGGCCGATATTGTGGAGCGCATCGTGGCCATCATCCAGCGCGTAGGCGCTACCGGTCCTTCAGATCTGGGCAAGGTGATGGGTGTTGCTGCCCGCGAGCTGGCTGGCCAGGCCGACGGCCGTGTGATTTCGCAGGTTGTCAGCAATCTACTGAACAACACGAACTTGTAATATGTCATGCAGAGCGGAGCGGCGCATCTCGCTAGTGTGGTGATTTTAGCACACTAGCGAGATGCGCCGCTCCGCTCTGCATGACGTTCATCATCACCAACAATGTCTGCTTTCGATATTCTGCTACTGATTCCGCTGGCGGTGGGAGCAGTGAAAGGCTTCCGACGCGGACTGGTGTTGGAGGCTGCCTCGTTGCTGGCGTTTGTGCTGGGGGCCATTGGTGGGTTGGTCCTGCTGAATGACGCCATTCCGCTGGTGCGGCACTATGTTGGCGAAGCCTTTGGGCTGCTGCCGCTGGTGTCGTTTCTGCTGGTGTTTGTGGCCATTGTGTGGGGCGTACACCTGCTGGGGAGCTTCATCAAGACAGCCGTGCACCTCACACCGCTCGGGGTGCTCGACAACCTGGGTGGTGGGCTGGCAGGTGTACTGAAGTGGATATTAGGGCTCAGCTTGCTGCTGCACGGCATCGGCATAGCCGGGCTGCAGCTGCTGTCGCCCAAGCTGGTGGCCGACTCGCAGGTGCTGCCCTTCGTGCGACAGGCTACGCCGCTTGCATTGGAAATTGTGGGGGTGGTGATGCCTTTTGCCAGCACGCTGCTGGATAAGCTGAAAACAGTGTTTTAGGGCCTTGGGATTTGGGAGCTTAGAATCTTGGATGACGTTCTAACGCTGCTACAGATTATCGGAACGCCATCCAAGCCCCTAAACCCCCAAGCCCCAAAATGCGCCTGCTGCTGCTCGACAACTTCGACTCGTTTACTTATAATCTGCTGGATTATTTCCGGCAGCTGGGGTGTGCGGTAGAAGTGGTGCGCAACGACGTAGCACCTGCTGCGCTGCAGGAGCTGCAGTTTGATGCGCTGGTGTTGTCGCCGGGCCCCGGCACACCGGCAGCAGCCGGCAACATGCCGGCCGTGTTGGCGCACTGGCACCAGCGTGTGCCGATACTAGGGGTGTGCCTGGGACACCAAGCAATAGGAGATTTTTTTGGGGCCACGCTCACCCGCGCCGCGCGGCCCATGCACGGCAAAGTCACGGAACTGGACGTGGATACCACCGACCCGCTGTTTCGGGATTTGCCGGCCCGGTTGTCTGTCACGCGCTACCACTCGCTGATAGTGAACAACCTGCCGCCCACGCTGCGCCCACTAGCGCACACCACTGACGAAAACCGCGAAATCATGGCGTTGCGCCATACCACGCTCCCGTTGGTGGGCGTTCAGTTTCACCCCGAAGCGCTGCTGACCACGTACGGGCTAGCCATGCTGCGCAATTGGGTTCGGTATTGTATCATTGTAGAAGAGGGCCGGCCGGCTACTGCCACCCCGACCTTCGCCTGAGCACATGGAATTGCAGATCAAACAACGCGGAGAGTTTCAGTATGTGGAGGAAGGCACCGGTCCGGTGCTGCTGTTGCTGCATGGTCTTTTCGGAGCCCTCAGCAACTGGCACGACGTTGTTACGGAGTTCAGCCAAGAGCATCGGGTCATCATTCCGCTGCTTCCCATCTACGAAATGCCGCTGACGCAAGCCAGCGTGCCTGGTTTAGTGAAGTATGTAGAGGACTTTGTGCGCGCTATAGGGCTTTCTGAGCCCTGCACTGTACTGGGCAATTCGCTGGGCGGCCACGTAGGGCTGGAGTACACACTGCGCAACCCCAGGCAGGTGGCGCGGCT
Source organism: Hymenobacter puniceus (assembly GCF_014333525.1). Taxonomy (GTDB): domain Bacteria; phylum Bacteroidota; class Bacteroidia; order Cytophagales; family Hymenobacteraceae; genus Hymenobacter. The sequence continues at coordinate 96,426 of NZ_JACSCX010000006.1, read as the reverse complement.
GGTGCTTACAGGCAGCAGTGGCTTGTTTGAGGATGGTATGGGCGGGTCGTTTCCGAAGCGCGGCAACTATGGCTACGTGCAGGAACGGGTGGCTTATACCTTTTACGATCCGGCCGTAGCTACTCGCGAGCTGGTGGATGAAGTGTTTAATGTCACCAATTCGAATATCAAGTGCCTACGCATCATTAGTATTGCGCGCTCAGCCCAGCGCCATAACCTAGGCAAGGAGCTCGGCAAAATTACCGTGCCCACGCTGCTGGTATGGGGGCTCAACGATACCATTACGCCGCCGCTGGTAGCCCACGACTTCAACCGCCTCATTCGCAATTCCGAGTTGCGCTTTCTCGACCATTGTGGCCATGCCCCCATGATGGAACGCCCGCAGGAGTTCAATGCATTAGTGTGGCAGTTTCTGCAACGTACCGCAGCAGTCCCCGTTTCTTACTAGGCAGACGTAGCGCTCGGCATACTGCTGCAGAATTTGCCACCATAGCGGAGCTAAGTTTTCTGTAAAACTTTTTATTGGCTGAGGCACTTCCTACAGGCCAACCCGGCCTGCTTTTCGTACCTTAATTTGCCGAGCAGAGTTCCGTGGAGCTGCCCGCCGTGCAGATGCGGCCTTTGCTCCTCAACCTCCATTACGCCCGCCGATGCATTCCATGATTGCTGAAGAACTGCTCAACCAGATGATTCCGCCCCTGAAGGTGTCGGACACCGTTGGGAAAGCGGCCAAGTGGCTGGAGGAATTCCACGTCGGCCAGCTACCCGTGCTTGACGACAGACAGTACCGCGGCCTGGTCACGGAAGCGGATTTGCTGGACTACGAGCTTGCCGAAAACAACGGGCAGCTATTGGCAGGGCTGCCGCTGAGCTATGCTGATGTGCACGTGCAATACGACCAGCATTTCTACAGCATCATGGAAGTGGCCATCCAGAATAAGGTGCAGCTGGTACCAGTGCTGAACAAGGAGCGCGAATACCTGGGAGTGGTAACAATCAGTGACACATTGGCGGCTTTCGGGCAGCCAATTATCGCGGCCGGGCAGGGGGCGGTGCTAGTGCTGTCGATGGAAGAGCGCGACTATTCCTTGGCTACCATTAGCCGCTACATCGAAGAAAATGGGGCTAAAGTCCTTAGCGCCCACGTTGCACAAGACGAGCATGATCAATATCGTATTCGGCTCACCATCAAAGTGAATACGCCCAGCCTCACAAGAATAGTTGCCACCTTAGAGCGTTTCGGCTATACCATCACGGCCCAGTTCAGTGGGGTAGGGGAATTAGGAGAAAACGAGCAGGAACGCTATGACGCGCTGCTTAAGTATCTGAGCCTGTAAGCGCCAGACGAGTGGAAAAAGGGTGCTGGTGGTGGCTGATGCTGGCGGTTGTGTATACAGCCTGTCCAATGCGTGCCTATTGTAAGACCACTGTAACTTCCAGCTACTTCGCGCCGGATTCCACGCGCCGCAGTGCGCCGGATAGCCTTTTGCAGGCCCAGTGTCCCAACTACCCCATACTCCGTGTTGCCACCTTACTGTTTGTTGGCAACGACGTGACCAAAGAGCAGGTGCTGAGAGCCGAGCTGGATTTTCGGGAAGGAGATACCCTTAGTGCGTCAGACCTGCGAGGCCGTCTGGAAGCCAACCGCCGCCGGCTGTTCAATCTGCAACTGTTTCATCAGGTTCTGGTACAGCTGGCATGCCGCAACGGCGAGCTTACAGTGCTTTTCAGCGTGCAGGAACGCTGGTATACCTTCCCAGTGCCCATCTTCTCCCTCGCCGACCGCAACTTGCGCGCCTGGGCCGACCGATCCGATAAGTGGCGCCGCGTCGACTACGGACTGCATATCACGCGGCGCAATTTTCGGGGCCGCAACGAAGAGTTACTCGGCAATTTGCAGCTCGGTTTCAATCGGAAGTACGAACTGTTCTATGAGGCCCCTGGCTACGGTCCCCGCCGCCGTATTGGTGTCGGAGCCGGCCTGTCGTTTTACCGCGCCCGGGCCCTGGACTACGCTACGCTGCAGGATCGGCTGGCTACTTTTCGGCCGCTGAGCGGCGACCCTATCAGCCGTACTTACGCTACCGTAGGCTTGCGGTGGCGCCGCACGGTGCAGGCATTGGCGGCCTTCGATGTGAGCTTTCATCAGGAGCAGATTTCAGATTCTGTCAATCTGTTAAACCCTGAGTATTTCCTGGGCCGCACCCAGCGCCAGTTTCTGGACTTTGGGCTATCGGCGGTGCTCAACCAGCGCAATACATTCGCTTATCCACTCACTGGACGCTACCTCCGGGGTAGCATCGTCTATCGGCGCTTCCTGACGCCCGGTGCGCCGCCCCAACTGTTAGCGCGAGGACGCTATGCGCGCTACGTAGCACTTGGTGGGCCTTTCTACTACAGTGCTGCCGCTCAAGGTCAAATGCGGTTCAGCCGCCGCCTTGGCTATTCCGATAACCGGGCACTGGGCTACGAAGCACTAGTTCGGGGCTATGACGCCTACGTAATCGACGGCCGCCACTATGCGCTGCTACAACAAGGCGTCAGCTATCGGCTATTCGACGCCGGTAAGCTTCAGCTGGGCCCGGTAGATAATCCCAAAATCAATACCATTCCATTGGTGCTCTATTTAAATACCTTTGCCGATGCTGGCTATGTAAGTATTGCCTCTGGAAGAGGGCCTAATGAGCTGCCCGGACGCCTGCTGGCCTCGGTAGGGTTGGGCCTGCACCTAGTTACTTACTACGACCGGACATTCACCTTGGAGTATTCCCGTACTCTTCAAGGGCAGGGAGGATTCTTTTTTCGCTCCGAATTTCCTATTTGAACTACCTTCCACCTCGGTGGATGCTGCCACACGTATGAAAATTGCCATTCTCGGAAAACCCTTCGAAGACGATAATTTGCCTTTTGTGCAGGGCCTTCTGGATAACCTGAGCAATCGTCAAACCGAAATTTGTATTGCCGAATCGTTTCACGACTATCTCAGCCACCGCCTGCAACTGCCCGACGGCGTGCAGACTTTCCGGCGCGGCGATTCTTTACGGGGTATTCAGTTCGTGCTTAGCATCGGTGGCGACGGCACCCTGCTGGATACAGTGACTTACGTTGGTAGTGCCCAGATTCCAATATTAGGCATCCATACAGGCCGGCTTGGCTTTCTTGCTACTATCACGCCTGACCAGATTACGCATGCGCTGGATGCTCTCTTCAAAGGGCATTTCGTTATTGAGGAGCGCAGCCTGATCCGGGTCGACACTGATCCAGAGGCATTTGATGGTATAAACTTTGGCCTCAATGAATTCAGTATTCTGAAACGGGATACTTCCTCCATGATTGTGGTCCACACCTATATCGATGGCGAATACCTCAACTCTTACTGGGCCGATGGGTTGATTGTGGCAACCCCAACAGGCTCTACGGGGTACTCGCTTAGCTGCGGCGGCCCGGTAATGCTACCCCAGACAAACAATTTTATCATTGCTCCCGTATGTCCGCACAACTTGAATGTACGGCCACTCATTGTATCAGACCGAAGTGTGATTTCCTTTGAAATAGAAGGCAGGAGCAACCAGTTTCTTCTTTCCCTGGATTCACGCTCTGTTGCTGTGGAGGCCGGAATCCAGATTGCAGTTCGCCGGGAAAATTTCACTGTTCGGCTGGTAAAGCTCAATCATGTTAACTTCCTGAGTACCTTGCGGAGTAAACTAAATTGGGGCCTCGACAGGCGTAACCCAGCTGGAATACCAGTATAGTGAAAGTTCTTTTTTTGACATAAGTTTTTTAAGTTCCCTTACTGTCTTAATTTTGTCGCTGACTGAGCGTGAATTTTCACACCTTAGTTACTCACCAACCCCTTGATATCCATAAACCATTGCTCCATATGAAGCAGATCTTCACCTACACTCTAGCGCTGGCTTTGGTCCTGTCGCTGGTAGCCTCAGAGGCTAGCGCACAGCAGTTCAGCAAGCGAAAGCAGTACAATTCGGTGGGCGTTAGCCTCAACGCAATGAACTACTTCGGCGACATTACTCCGAAACCAAGCATTCCTAGCTTGCGTTTTGGCGCCACCCGCCCAAATATTGGTGTGAACTTCACGCACCGTTTCACGCCGCGTATTTCGGCTCGGGCTGCCTTAGCCTATGGTCGTATCACAGGTGATGATACCAAGGCTGCTGACAAGAACGACCCAGACGCAAAATACCGTTACAACCGTAACATGAGCTTCCGCAATGATATTGCTGAATTCTCCGTTGTAGGTATCTTCGACCTGATTCCAAACCGCAACACGTACATCAAGCGCCCTGACTTGGTTCCTTACGTATTCGGTGGTGTGGCTGCTTATTCAGGCAACCCTAAAGGTCTGGTAGGAGCGAATGCTCCCAGCAGCCTTTCCCAAGGTTCGTACATTGCACTTCAGCCCCTCAAAACGGAAGGTGTTGACTACAACAAAGCAGGCATTGCTATACCTTTCGGCGGTGGTGTCCGTTATAAGGTGAACAAGAGCTTCGATGTAGGTCTGGAAGTAGGATTCCGCAAGACTTTCAACGACTACCTCGATGACGTAAGCACCGTCTACGTAGATCAGGCTACCTTGTCGTCTGACGCAGCCAAGTACTTTGGTGGTGGCAACGTACTGGTTACTGGAGGTGAATTCCCTAACTTCAACGCCCCAGGCAGCCAGCGTGGCAAGTCCGACGAGGATGACTGGTACGTTACGACCGGTATCACCGTAAATTACATCCTGGCTCCGAAAGTGAAGAGCCCGAAATTCCGCTAGTCAGCATCTGCTGGCTAGTTTCACCCACAGCCAGTTATAATGACCAAAGTGAATCTCATCAAAACACTCCTTGTCTGCTCGGTGCAGGCGGGGAGTGTTTTTTTTGCCCATTCGGCTAGTGCCCAGTATACCAGTGAGGTTGGCATCGGCCTAGGAGGCCTGAGCTACCGTGGTGAACTTTCCCCCGGCTACCAGTTCAAGAACAACCGTCCGGCCATCACGGCTTTTTACCGTAAGGATATATCAGCTCCTATTACGCTCCGTGGCGGGCTGACTGCCGGGTTGTTGAGGGCCGACGACGGCAATGTGCAGGGCTTCAATGGGGGAGTGCCGCCTCTGGCTGCTTATCGGCAAGCTAATATGAAAGGCAGCCTGTACGAAGCCTCCGCTATAGTTGAGTACAACTTCTTTGATTACCATTTTCGCAAAGCCAAGGTGCATTTTACACCTTATGTATTTATTGGGCTAGCGGGGTTTGTGGCTAATACTACCACAGCTACCAACAACGCAAACTTGGCAAGTCTGAATAAAACAGGCACCATGTTAGGACTAGCAGTGCCAGCTGGCTTCGGATTGAAATATGCTGTATCCACTCACTGGAACCTGGGGCTGGAAATAGGGGCGCGCAAAGCCTTTAGCGACCAAATTGACCATATCGATGGTAAGACGGGTGGCCAGAATGACCGAATTGGAAACCCAAACGACCAAGACTGGTACTTCTACAACGGCATCAGCCTCTCCTATACGTTCTACAAAATCAACTGCCCGCCGCAGTATAAAGACAATCCGAAGCTGTTGCGCTAGCAGATTGCGACCGGAAAAGAGACGTATGCAACCATTTACGTACCTTGCAGCCTCTTTACGCAAAAAGCAACAATGGCCGTCCGGTCCGAAATTGACCCCCAGAATATTCCCGCCCACGTTGCCGTAATCATGGACGGTAACGGCCGATGGGCCAAGCAGAAGGGCGGCCTCCGCATCTTCGGGCACCAAAGTGCCATTACGGCCGTGCGCGATACGGTGGAAGGCGCCGCCGAAATGGGCGTGCGCTTTCTGACGCTCTATGCCTTCTCCACCGAAAACTGGTCGCGACCAGCTTATGAGGTGACGGCACTGATGCAACTGTTGGTGCACACCATCCGGCAGGAAACACCGACGCTGTTGAAGAATAGCATTCGGCTGCAGGCTATTGGGCAAATTGAAAACTTGCCGGCTTCCTGCCAACGAGAGTTGGCCGAAGCTATTGAGATAACGAAGGCTGGTACCCGTATGACGTTGGTACTTGCCTTAAGCTATAGTGGCCGCTGGGACCTGACGCAAGCTGCCAAACGCATGGCAGTAGATGTTGCGGCAGGAAGGTTGCGGGCAGAGGATGTGCAGGAAGATACGATTACCAACTATCTGGCTACTGTTGGAATACCAGACCCCGAATTGCTGATTAGAACCAGCGGGGAGCAGCGGATAAGCAATTTTCTGCTGTGGCAGCTGGCTTATACCGAGTTATATATTACTGATTTGCTGTGGCCGGATTTTCGCCGGACGCATTTTGAGGAGGCAGTTCAGGCGTACCAGCGCCGGGAGCGGCGTTTTGGGAAGACAAGTGAGCAGCTCACCGTTTCGTAAGGTTTCGACGACAGAATGAATTTTTCTTTGCACACAGTAGGCCGGGTTGCGGCCGTAGTACTGACTCTGGGCGTCGGGTTTCCGATAGCGGGCATGGCGCAGGTTGCGCCCGCGGCTGCCGGAGAAGAGCCGAAACGGTATGAATTAGGTGGCATCACCATTAGTGGTGCCCGCTATCTGGATGCTAATACGCTGATTGGCCTTACTGGTTTACGTGTTGGTGACCCTATTTCGGTACCGGGCGAAGAAATCGGCAAAGCCATCCGCAAGCTTTGGGACCAAGGCATTCTGGGTGACGTGAGTGTGTCGATTGCGCGCACTGAAGGCAACCGCATCTTCCTGGACTTTAATCTGAAAGAGCGTCCGCGGCTGTCGAAGTTCGAGTTCGTTGGTATCAGCAAAAGCCAAGCCGATGACCTGGGAAAGAAGATCAAGCTGATCCGGGGTAAAGTAGTGACGGATGCGCTACTGAGTAACACGCGCACTCAGGTCCGGAAGTTTTATACCAACAAAGGCTTCCTCGACGCCAAAGTCAACATCACGCAGCAGCCGGATTCAAGTTTGTCGAACAGCGTGGTGCTGAAGATCAACGTAGATAAAGGCGGTAAAATCAAGGTGCGCGACATTGCTTTTGAAGGCAATGAGGCGTTCAAAGACAGCAAGCTGAAAGGCAAGCTGAAGAAAACCAAAGAGAAGAAGTTTCCTAAAATCCTCAACTCCGGTAAGTTTCAAAAGCTGGAATTTGAAGAGGACAAGAAGAAGCTAATCGAGTTCTACAATGCTGAGGGCTACCGCGACGCTATTGTGGTATCCGACACCCTGATTCGTACAGGAGACGGCCTGGCACTACGTATTAAAGTAGACGAGGGCCCGAAGTACTACTTCCGCAACATCAACTGGGCTGGCAACTACCTCTACGACGACAAAACGCTGGCGTCGGTGCTGGGCATCAAGGAAGGGAGCGTATACAGCAAGGAAACGCTGGACAAGCGCCTCAACTACAACCCAACGGGGCAGGATATTACCTCGCTCTACATGAACGATGGCTACCTGTTCTTCTCCATCGACCCGGTAGAAACCAAGGTGGAAGGCGACTCGATTGACATTGAGATGCGCATCACGGAAGGTGTGCAGGCCCGGATCAAGGATATCAACATTGCCGGCAACACCAAGACGTCGGACCATGTGTTGCGCCGCGAGCTACGTACGCTGCCCGGCGACAAGTTCAACCGGGAGCTGCTGATTCGCTCGCAGCGCGAAATAGCAACGCTGGGCTACTTCGACCCCGAGAAAGTAGGCATCAACCCGGTTCCGAACCCGGCCGATGGCACCGTAGATATCAATTATACGGTGGTGGAAAAGCCGTCGGACCAGATTACGCTTTCGGGCGGCTGGGGCGGCTATGCGGGCTTTATCGGGACAGTGGGCCTGGTATTCAATAACTTCTCGCTGCGCAAGGCCAACGATTTCCGCAACTGGACGCCCGTGCCAGCCGGCGACGGACAGCGGCTGGCTTTGAACGTGCAGGCCAACGGCACACAGTATCAGGCCTACTCGTTCTCGTTTACGGAGCCTTGGCTGGGTGGCCGCAAGCCCAATTCGCTGTCGTTTAGCCTCAATAAAAGCATCCAGCGGGTAGGGCAGGCTTTTGATGCCAACTCTGAGCAGTCGATTAAGGTGAACAGCGCCTCGCTGAGTTTGGGCCGCCGCCTGCGCTGGCCAGACGACTACTTTACGCTTAGCAACTCGCTGTCGGTGAGCCAGTACAAGCTCAAAAACTATCCATTCATTCAGGCATTTGCCAACGGCAACGGTACGGCCAACAACATCACGCTTAACACCACGTTGTCGCGCAATAGCATCGACAACCCCACGTATACGCGCCGGGGCTCTTCGCTGGCCTTAAGTGTGAACCTGACGCCCCCATACTCGGTGTTCAGTGGCTCGCATCCGAACGTGAATGAGTGGGTGGAGTTCCACAAGTGGATGCTGGATGCCTCGTGGTTTACGCCGATTGTAGGCAAGCTGGTGTTGAATACCCGCGCCCACTTCGGCTTCATTGGCAACTATAACAGCTCGCGCGCTATCGGGCCGTTTGAGCGCTTTAAGCTGGGTGGCTCCGGCCTGGCTGCTGGTGGCGGCGCCAACTTCCTGGTCGGTACCGAATACATCGGTTTGCGTGGCTACGCCGACCCACAGGACCCGAATGCCATTCCGACGGCCCGCCAAAACGACAACGGTGGCGTAGTGTACAATAAGTTCGTGATGGAAATGCGTTACCCAGTGTCGCTGAACCCCGCGGCTACGGTGTATGTCCTGAGTTTTGCGGAAGCCGGCAACTCCTTCAACAGCTATACCGACTACAATCCATATAAATTGTATCGTTCGGCTGGTTTTGGCGCCCGAATCTTCATGTCGGCATTTGGTTTGTTAGGGTTCGACTACGGCCGGGCGTTTGACCTGATTCCGCGCACGAGCGGTTCGCAGACTGCCCAAGACCGCAACCAATTCCACTTCATCATCGGCCAGCAGATTCGCTAACCAATGCGCGCGCTGGCCAGCCAATTCAATTCATTTCATTAAGTATGAAAAAGCTGCTCTCCGCGCTGGCCGCTACGCTGGTATTACTATGTGCCACCAACACAACAGCTTCCGCTCAGAAATTCGGCTACGTTGATTCCGAATTTATTATGGGCAAAATGCCGGCCTACGCGCAAGCCCAAACGGAACTCAATACGCTGTCGGGCAACTGGCAGAAGGAAATAGAGGCCCAGAAAAAAGACCTTGACAAGCTCTACCGTACTTATCAGGCGGAGGAAGTCTTGCTGACCGAGCCAATGAAGAAAAAGCGGCAGGACGAGATTCTAAAGAAAGAGCAGGACATCAAAACCTACCAGAACCGCATCTTTGGCTACGAAGGCCAGCTGTTTAAGAAGCGGCAGGAGCTGACCAAGCCCGTGCAGGACCAAGTGTTCGAGGCCATTGAGAAAGTGGCCAAGAAAAAGCAGCTGGCCATCGTATTCGATAAATCCGGCGACCTGACCATGCTCTACACCAACCCAGTGCATGACTACACGGAATTTGTACTGGAAGAATTGGGTTTGGCTAGTGAAGACCGCAACCAAACCCCGCAGAGGGGCAGCGTGAAGACGGTGGCAACGCCTCAGACCCCTGCCGGCGACGAGGCGGATGTAGACACCGAGAAAGGCGCTACAAAGCCTGCTGCCCGCCCGGCGCGTCCGGCCAGCCGAAAAAACTAACTTTGTACTTCAAACAACCTCAGACGTTTCTCTTTTGATGACCACGATGAACCTATTCCGCGTTGCGTTGGCTGCGGCCGCCCTCACTTTCACCTCGGCCACGGCTACGCTGGCGCAGGCGCCTACTACGGCCACCACGAGCACCAGTGGTCCACTGAAGATCGGCTATACCAGCGTAGAGTATGTGCTGAGCCAGATGCCAGAGAGCCGCCAGATCGAGTCGGACCTGAAGGCGTTCAGCACCCAGCTTGAAAACCAGCTGAAAAGCAAATACCAGGAATACCAGACCAAGGCAGAAGCTTACCAGAAAGGTGGAGCTGCTATGGCCGAAGCCGTGCGGGCCGATAAAGAGAAGGAGCTGACCAATCTGCAGCAGTCCATCCAGGAGTTCCAGCGCAGCGCCGACCAGAGCCTGCAGCAGAAGCAGCAGACCCTGCTGAAGCCCGCCCTCGACAAGCTCCAGAAGACGATTGACGTGGTGGCCGAAGAAAACGGCTACACCTACGTGCTGAACTCCGATGGGGCCAGCCCAGTGCTGCTGCACGGCCCGAAAGAAGGCGATATTTCGGATCTGGTATTGAAGAAGATGGGTGTAACCCCAGGCGCTGCGCAGGCGGCTCCTAAGGCTGCCACCCCAGCCGCTGCTCCCGCTACTCCGGCTGCTTCTACCAAGACCAAAACCAAAACGAAGAAATAAGGCCGTTACCACCTTATCAGTTCAGTAATGAAGCCGGAGCCGCTGTGCTCCGGCTTCGTTGTTTATAGAAGGGTTACATGTTCCTTTCGCACCCTATGACCACTCCTGACGCAACCGACGACGATTTTGTAGCTCCATTGCCGCTGCTTTCTGCTCCCGAGCAGGATGATGACGACGAGGAAACTGAAGGCGAAGACGAACTGTATGAGCACCACCGCATTCATGCCGACAAGCGGCAGGAACTGATTCGGCTGGACAAATTTCTGCTCAACCGCCTGCAGAATGCTTCCCGCACCAAAATCCAGAACGCCATCAAGGCCGAGGCGGTGCAGGTAAACGAGCGGGCCGTGAAATCCAACTACCGCGTAAAGCCCGGCGACGTGATAACCATCACGCTGCCCGAGCCACCTCGTGAGGTAGGCGTGCAGCCCGAGGAAATGGAGCTGGATATTCGCTACGAAGACGAATCGTTGCTGATGGTGAACAAGCCCGCCGGTATGGTAGTGCATCCGGCCTTCGGGCACTGGTGCGGTACGCTGGTAAATGGCCTTTCCTATCACCTGAATAATCTACCCACCGGTCGCAACGGCGACATCCGGCCCGGTCTAATCCACCGCATCGATAAAGACACGTCGGGGCTGCTAGTTATCGGCAAAACGGAATGGGCCATGACGCATCTTTCGCAGCAGTTCTTCCACCATACCATCGAGCGCACTTACCTGGCACTGGTCTGGGGAATTCCGAAGGAGACAGAGGGCACCATCAGTACCAATATTGGCCGCAGCCTGAAAGACCGCAAAGTGCAGACCGTATTTCCGCTCGGCGACGAGCACGGCAAGCACGCCGTTACGCATTACAAAGTGCTCCAGACGTTCGGTTACGTGGCATTGGTGCAGTGCAACCTCGAAACAGGCCGCACCCACCAGATTCGGGTGCACATGAAACACATCGGCCACTCACTGTTTTCGGATGCTACGTATGGCGGTACCAAAGTGCTGTACGGCCAGCGCACCGGTGCTTACAAAGCCTTTGTGGAAAAAGCATTCGAGCTAATGCCGCGCCAGGCATTGCATGCCAAGTCATTGGGCTTTGTACATCCGGTTACGGGCGAGCAGATGCAGTTCGAGGCAGAACTGCCGGCCGATTTTACGGCCTTATTGGAACATTGGGCTGGCTTTGAGAAATAGTGCTGGCATCCGTTGCGTTAAACAAAAAGGCCCGCTACCAAGTAGCAGGCCTTTTTTGTTTAACGCAACGGAATTACTTCTTCTTTGGAGCAGCTTTAGCCGGAGCCTTGGCTGGTGCCTGCATCGACTTGATTACCGAATTAGCATTCTCGTTGGTAGGGTCAAGCACCAGTACTTCCTTGTAGTAAGGAGCAGCAGTATTCTTGTCTCCTTTCTGATAGTAGTAGTAGCCGAGGTAGCTGTTGGCTTCTACCAGCCCGTCCTTGTACTTAGCTGGATCGGCCTTGGCCATCTCAATGTACTTCTCATAGTGAGGCTTAGCCAAACCCTGCTTGGAATCTGGGTCCATGTAGTAGTTGGCTTTGGCGCGCATCAGGTAGCCAGGAACGTACGTTGGACGAGCCACCAGCACAGCATTGTAGAGGCTGTCAGCCTTGTCATACTGCTTGTTTCCACCGTAGGCTACGGCCAGACGGATCTGGTCGGTTAGCTCAGGCGTGCCGTCTGCTTTCATCTTCGACTGATAGGCCTTGATGGCAGCAGGGTAGTTTTTAGCTAGCATGTAGCTAGCCGCCAGCTCGTTCTGCAACTCGGCAGCCTTCTTCGGGTCAGCAGCAATAGCCTTCTGGATAGCAGCAGTGCCTTCATCAGCACGACCTGCTTTTGAGAGCATCTTACCGTAGTACACGTAGTCTTCGGTGATGAGCTTGTCAGCGGGCTGTACCTTCATATAAGCCTCCATAGCTGTAAGAGCCTCGGCGTTCTTGCCGGTTTCAAACAACGAATAGGCCTTCAGACGGTTCATGGTCACGTTCTGCGGGTCGCGGGCCAATACTTTCTCCACTTCCACCAGTGCTTCCGGATACTTCTTGGTCAGAAACAGGAAAGAAGCATACTTTGCATCCGTACCTGGCGACTTCTCAGCCACTCCCTGGTACTTCTGGAAGGTAGCAAGCGCGTCGTCGTACTTGCCGGCATAAAAATACGTTTCTGCCAATGCGTTGTAAGCCGGAGCGTAGTTAGGATCAACGCTGATGGCTTTTTCAAACGCAGTGCGGGCGTCATTGTAGTTACGCGAACGAACGTTCAGCTCTCCTTTGCGGTAGCTGGCCTGGGCGCTGTTTGGATCGGCCAGAAGGGCACGCTCGTAGCTGTTCATGGCCTCACCGCCACCGCTCTCCGATTTAGCGTAGATGTTGCCACGAGCAATCATCAAAGCTGCATCGTCTTTGTTCTTATTGAGCTTGTGCGCTGCATCAACGTAGGTAAGGCCTTTCGACGCGTCCTTCAGATCCGACTCACCATAAGCCTGCGCAATCATGGTGTAGACTTTGGCATCCTTGCCTTTGCTGGCTTTCACCGCATTGTCGAACTGCACCTGCGCCTCAGCCGCTTTGCCCTGTGCCAACGCGGCACGACCTGCAGCCACCATGGTCATCGGGTTTTTGGGGTCGAGGCTGATGCGGTTGAAATAGTAGGCAGCCGAGTCAGGCATAGCGCGCATCTGGTACAGGCGACCCAGCTCGAACGAAGATTCGGCCGATTGGCCCTGACGCAACAAAGCGGCGCGTGCTTCGCTGTAACGCTCCAGTTCAATGGATTTCTGGGGAGTCGTCTGAGCGAAAGCGGCAGAGCCGGAAACTGACAAGGCAACGAGGAACGAAAGATTCCAGGGCTTGAAGTTCATGAGCATAAGGTTGGTGAAAAAAGGTGTGTTTCTGTGGAAAGGACTGTTACTTCTTGATAGTGACAATCCGGGTTTGCCCGGTAGCAGGCATCATTCCCGACTTGAGCACTATTAGCTGCCCTTTGGTACCTGCTGCAAAGGATGCAAAACCGGTGCCAAGTCCGGCCCGCCCTTCACGGCTGATAATATATACTTCACGCCGTAGCGGGTAGGTTTTCAGGGCCAGAAAAGCTTGATATGGCTGCAAGTAATCTTCTTCAGATTTAGGGCTGGCTGATTTGCTGATGCCTGCTACCCGTACCTGCTTCAAGAACCGTTGTACAGCCGCGTCGTCCCGGTCACTGATCCAGTTGGCGCCTACTATGCCTATAGCGTTTGGATGAGTAGCAACGTAATCGAGGAGCGCCGGGTTCGATTTTGCGGCGAATACCTGCTTGGTGAGGGCTGTGCCCCGCGTAATCGAGTCCTGTACATAACGGGTGGTGCTGGAGCGGTTGGCATCAAATACCACATTAATCTTGTCCAGCTTGTCTTTACCACTGATTTGCCTCCAGCTACTGGTTTGCCCCGTGAAGATAGCCTTGAGCTGAGCCATCGTCAACAGAGAGTCAGGATTGGATGGGTGCAGAATGATAGCCAAGCCATCGGTAGCAATCTTGGTAGTACGCGGAAACAGCTTCTGTTTTTCCAGATCAGCCTGTTCCTCTGCTGTAAGCGGGCGTGAAAGCACTACAGCCCGCACTTTGCCGGTCACCAGATCGTTGGCCACATAGTCCTCGGCTTTATAAGCCGCATCAATATGCGCGTAAGTGTAGAGCTTCTGAAACGTGTCTACCTGTGATTTAACGATAGGAGCAAACGTCTCATCTACACTGATCTGAATCCGGCCGCTGGTTGCCGTATCATCATTTGGGCCCGTATTGGCGTCAGGGTTCTGGTTGCAGCTGCCAAGCAGCATAGCCCCGAGAGCCAGCGGCAAACCTAGGCGCTGCATATTAACGAGTGGTGCGGTCATGCTTGGAGAAAGTCTGAAAATGTTCCCGGTAGATGCGGACAAATCTAATGATTCCATACAGCACGAATACCCCGCCCAAGATCCGGCGAACAGTAGGGGTAAGATTAAGCGCAATGGGTGCAATCCATAAACAGATGCCCAAACCAATATAGACGATAGTCATCAATAGCAGGAAGTAGCGCAACAGCGTTTTGGGACCTGTTTGGTTGAGGCGTTCTTCGGTTGTGGGTCGGTTGGTCATGTTTGCCAGCCCGGTTGAAGTGCCGGGCGCTTATGTAACACTTTTTTTTCCTGCACTGGTTCGTCTAAACGATGAGTGAGGCGCGTTGTTGCCACAAAAAAAGTCAAAAATCAGCCGGTTTATTGTAAACCAACTGATTTTTGACCCTTTAAAAATTGCTCCAGCGTAACTAACTGATACTTAGTGGCCGTTGATACTGTATCGGCTACTCGTAGCGGAAGGTGATAGGCAAGGTATAGCGTACTGCAACGGTACGCTTGTTCTGCTGGCCCGGAGTCCAGGCCGGCATATTCTTTACCACCCGGCTGGCTTCCTCATCCGTTCCAAAGCCCAGGCCTTTCAGTACCTGTACATCGGCAATGTCGCCGCTGGCCAGCACTGTGAAGGAAATATATACGCGGCCAGACACACTGTTGCGTAATGCCTGTGCCGGGTAGCGCAGGTTTTTCTGCATATAGCGCATTAGCGCTTCCTGGCCACCCACAAATTGTGGCATTACTTCCGCCGTGATAAACGGCTTAGGCGGCGCTGTCGTCTTGGTCGTGCCAGAGTCGGTGGTGCCAGTGGGGTTGCCTGTAAGACTGCCGGTCGACGAGCCAGGGATGGCAACCGGGCCAGTCGGACCATCTACCTCGGCTATTGGGCCCACCTCCGTGATTTCCGGTTTAGCTATTTCCGGTTTTACCAACTCGTCCTTTACCACTTTAGTGGGGGTAGTAGCCTGTGGAGGCTTAACCGTAACGGCCACTTGCTTAGCCGGCTCCACCTTATGGTCATCAAACACAGGTGGCTCAATCAGTGTGATACCTTCATCGGGCAAAACAAAGACATCCGGAGCTACCACTATTGGCGGAAACAGGTACCGGATTACCAGCGGCGAGCTGATGAATAGCAGACTCAGCACAATAGCAGTAGCCGAGGCCCGCGCTAAATGCTGATGATAGAGGCGCCGAAGCAGGAAGGCGCCGTACGCCTTGTTGCGTCCCTCGAAGACCATGTCGTCGAGAGTGGCGGTGCGCAGATCGAGGGTGTTGTTGGTCATGGGGCATATAGGGCTAAAGGTGAAACGGATACACGTAGCGCACTCCCAAACCAAACTTCCAACCTCCCTACTAACCTCCTGTCGTCTGGCTTTCAAGAATATAACGCATGCCTGATTTTATATAGTATGCAAGCCGTATATATTTTTTTGCAAAAAAAATCCCGCATCCGGCCAAAGCCAAATGCGGGATTTTAAGTTGTTTGACCGAGGCCAAACGTGGTATGCTTACTTAATAGCGAAGGTTACCGGTACTGTGTAAGATACGCTCACGGCACGGCCGTTCTGCTTACCTGGTGCAAACTTTGGCAGGGTCTTGATTACGCGGCTAGCTTCTTCGTCGCAGCCAGCGCCAATGCCCTTTTGAACTTTCACATCTGACACTTGGCCATCCGGACCAACCACGAAAGCAATAAATACTTTGCCTTCTACCTGGTTACGCAGAGCCAGTGCAGGATACTTAATGTTCTTGCCAATGTATTGCAGCAAAGCTTCCTGTCCACCAGGGAATACGGGCATTTGCTCCACGTACTGGTAGACTTTCTGCTCTACTACCTCTTCCACCACTTTGTTGCCTTCACCTTCCAGCCCATTCAAGTCGATTGGGTTATCAGTGTTGCCTTTTACCGTGACGGTCGAAACTACCTTATCTTCCAGCTCCTTCTGATCTGGAATTTCCTCCTGCTTCACTACCTCCTCATCTTTTTTCACGACCGGAGGGGTGAATTTGATGGTGGAGAGCTTCGGTGGTGGCGGTGGTGGTGCCTCCGGCGGTGGCGGCGGTGGCGGTGGTTTGGTCTGGTCCAATGGAGGGGCATCCATCAGGACGTTTTCCTTCAACATCTTGTCTTCTTCCACTACCGTGTTGTCGCTGAAGATTCGTGCAATCAGCGGGAAGCTTACGAGTAGGGCAAAGAAGGCAACTGCGATGAGAAGGGCGCGCGTGACGTGCTTGTTGTACAAGCGCCGCAACACATACGCACCGTAGGCCTTGTTCCGGCCTTCAAATACGATGTCGTTGAGGCTCGCCTGCGCTATTTGCGCGTTATCCATCATAGTCCGGAGGATTTAATGAGCTCCAAGTCAGCCTTCGAAATGTCAACCAACGCATATTTCTTCTGGTCGGTTATGTTCATCTCATCCAAGATATCTACCATGTTCTGGTAGTTGGACTTATCGTCCGGCTTGATGAGTACCACCAGATCTGGATTCCGACGGCGGGACAGCAATTCCTTACGAATGCCGTCAGCCGAGTAGTTGGAGAGCTTCAACTCAGGCTTCACATCGTCGGCCAGCAGGCCGTCGTAGAAGTATACTTTGTTGGCCTCTCCCATCAGAATCGTGAAGGCATTGGATGCCTTGATCTGGGATTGTTCTTCGGGGTTCTTTTCCTTTACCGGCATGGTCAGCTGCATCACGTTCGGCTTATTGAACGTCGTGGTCAGCATGAAGAAGGTCAGAAGCAGGAAGGCCAAATCCACCATCGGGGTCATGTCGATTTTGGTCGACATTTTTTTGGCCCGCTTCTTTCCTCCTTTACCAGAGTCGGCTTGTTGTTGTATTTCTGCCATGTCGCTGCTGGTTTAACGGCTCACCACCGGCTTGGTTTCCAAGTCAGTAACGAGGTTGAAACGGTTGATGTTCTTGTTTTGCATCAGCTGGATGACACGCTTCACGGTAGCTACGTCCGCGTTGTTATCACCTTTGATGGCGATAAACGTGGGCTTACCAACCGCTTCCTGGTTGGCCTTACGGGCTTCCATCACCCAGTCCAGCAGCTGCACCGTATCGGTAACAGACAAAAGACCGGGCTGCTTCACTTCTTTGCGAGCCTCAGTAGACATGCTCAAAAGGGAGCCAAGCTGCTGAATTGGAACGCCGAAGCTGTTGAGGCCACTAAAGGCTTTCTTTTGCTTCTCGGTGAAGGTGACACCATACTTGGCGGCCATCTTATCAAGCAATACCGGGCGGGCTTTGTCGCTTTCCAGACCGAAGAAGACACGCTTGTCTTTGTCGATCAGAAGGCGGATTACATTGCTCTCCGGCAGCTTGAAGTCAGAAGTAGAAGAAGGCGTATCAACCACCACCACTTCCTCTGGAGAGAATTTGGTGGTCAGCATGAAGAATGTCACCAGCAGGAAGGCCAGATCCACCATCGGGGTCATATCCAGCGAAGGGCCGGTTCTATGAGGCTTTACTTTACCCATTTCGTGCGTGGTTGAGAATATTCAGAAAAACGAAGACTACGTGCTGCTATTGCGTTAACCGCAACTTAAGCCGTATAAGTTTCCGTCGTCTTCTCGCCGTGCTGAGCAGCGAAGGTCTGAATGATGCTGAAGCCAGCCTCGTCGATGCTGTACGTCAGCTCGTCAATTTTGCTGGTGAAGTAGTTGTAGGCGATAATGGCAATGGCCGAGCCGGCAATACCAATAGCCGTGTTGATCAGTGCTTCCGAAATACCTTCAGCAAGAGCTACAGCGTCCGGGTTACCAGCTTGTGCCAGAGCCGAGAAGGCCTTGATCATACCGAATACCGTACCCAGCAGACCTACCAGCGTCGATACCGAAGCAATGGTGGACAGGATAACCAGGTTTTTCTCCAGCATTGGCAGCTCCAAGGTCGTCGACTCTTCGATTTCCTTTTGGATAGCCAAGATCTTCTGGTCTTTGTCGAGGCCACGCTCGCGGGCCATCTCCTGGTACTTCAGCAGACCCGACTTTACTACGGCTGCTACCGAACCACGCTGCTGGTCGCAGGCGGCAATAGCACCGGTGATGTCGTTTACATTCAGCTTCTGGCGCACGGTGCGCACGAAGCTTTCAACACCTTTCGAGCCTTTGGCCTTGCTGATGGTGAGGAAACGCTCGATAGAGAAGGTCAACACGAGCAGGAACAGCGTAATCAGAATTGGTACGATTACGCCACCCTTGTAGATCGTGCCAAGGTAGTTACCGGGCAAGGCTGCATTGGCATTGTCATTACCCACAAAGTTGCCGGGGTTGCCCAACACGAACTTGAAGATGATAATGCTTACAACGAAAGCCAGCGGAATTACGATGGCGGCAAACGCGGATCCGCCTTTCGCCTCACCCTTGGGCGCGGCAGGAGCGGCAGGCCGCACGTTCTTGTTTAGGGCATTCTTTTGTTCCATTGTTCCGGAGAATTAGGGGTGTTGGTGGTGAAAGGTAAACTGGTAAACGGGGTAAATGAACGGTGAACAGGCCTAAATACGACGGTGCCCCGCTCACCCGCACGCTTTGCCAGGGCAAAAAACGTGGGTCTGCTCGTGTGCGGGGCTCGTCCGAAATTCGGTCTATCCTTGGCAAACCTAATTAAAAAAACGGAGTGTCGCCAAATGAAATCGGGGTTTAAACGCTTTAAAGCGGGTAGGGCCCCGAAAAAAGGCTATTTCATGGGCGGGTTCTGATTAATGGCAGGAAGCTGTTGTTTGGCTTCTTCCCAATACACGTCCATTTGGGCAAGATTCAGATCGGCGAGTTTCTGGCCGTTGCGGGCCGCCTGGGTTTCCAGGTATTGAAAGCGGTGAATGAATTTTCGGTTGGTGCGTTCTAGTGCTTCTTCCGGATTAATACCGGCATGGCGAGCAAAATTGATGAGCGAAAACAACAAATCCCCAAATTCGGCGGCGGCCTGCTCTACATTGACGGTAGCAGGATCAGCGTGCGCAAATTCAGCTTTAAACTCGCCTAATTCCTCTTCTACCTTCTCCCACACCTGCTCTGGCTTTTCCCAGTCGAAGCCCGCACCGCGCGCCTTTTCCTGAATACGCATAGCCTTCACCAAAGCCGGCAGTGAGGTAGGTACGCCACCAAGTACTGACGTGTTGCCTTTTTCTTGCAGTTTAAGCTGCTCCCAATTCTTTTTCACCTCTTCTTCAGTGGCGGCCTGCACAGTACCATAGATGTGCGGGTGGCGGAAGATAAGCTTTTCGCACTGCGCATTCAGCACATCGGCAATGTCGAAGTGGCCGGTTTCGGAAGCTATTTTGGCGTAGAAGATGAGGTGCAGAAACACGTCACCGAGCTCTTTTTTCAGATCAGGGAGGTCGTTGCGGATGATGGCGTCGCTGAGTTCGTAGGTTTCCTCGATGGTGAGGTGGCGCAAGCTTTCCAGCGTTTGTTTCCGGTCCCAGGGGCACTCGGCCCGCAGGCGTTCCAATACGTCAAGCAGGCGCCCAAAGGCGGCGAGCTGGTCGGGGCGGCGGTGAAGGGAGGTATCCATTATTTCAAAGATACACCCGCCGCCCGCACTATTGCATGCCTAAAGCCGGAAGGCAGTCCGGCAGCCTGCTTCTAAAACTTCGACAGCAACAAGACTGCAACTCACTAGCGTAGTGAAAGCAGGGGCATTTGTCTACTTTTGCCTGTTCAAAAATCATACTTGGCCTGTGGCACTAATTAAATCTATTTCGGGCATCCGGGGTACCATCGGCGGCGCAGCTGGCGAAGGTCTGACGCCCATTGACATCGTGAAATACGCCGCGGCCTTCGGAACGTGGGTGCTGGCGAATACGCAAAATAATACCATCATCATTGGCCGCGACGCCCGGATTTCGGGCGAAATGGTGAGCAAGCTGGTAGCGGCTACGCTGCAGGGCCTAGGCATCAATGTCATTGACCTGGGCTTGAGCACCACGCCCACAGTAGAAATGGCAGTGCCCGCCAAAAACGCGGGTGGTGGCATCATCCTGACAGCCTCGCACAATCCCAAGCAGTGGAACGCGCTGAAGCTGCTCAACAACAAGGGGGAGTTTATTTCTGACGTAGAAGGGCAGCAGGTGCTGGCGCTGGGCGACTCTGAATCGTTTGACTTCGCGCTGGTAACCAAGCTAGGGCAATACAGCACCGACGACACGTTCCTGCAAACTCACATCGAGGCAATTCTGGCGCTGCCGCTGGTGGATAAGGCGGCCATTAAGGCCAAGAATTTCCGGGTGGTGGTAGACGCGGTGAATTCCACGGGTGGTTTTGCCGTGCCAATGCTGCTAGAGCAGTTAGGAGTGGAAATCATCGAAAAACTGTTCTGCGAGCCCACCGGCGACTTTGCCCACAACCCCGAGCCGCTGCCTGAAAACCTGCGTGAAATTGCCAAGACGATGGAGAAAGGCTCCTTCGACCTGGGCATTGTGGTGGACCCCGACGTGGACCGCCTGGCGCTGGTGAACGAAGACGGCACCATGTTCGGTGAGGAATACACGCTGGTAGCCGTGGCCGACTACGTGCTGCAGCAAAACGGTGGCGGCAACACCGTGAGCAACCTGAGCAGCACCCGCGCCCTGCGCGACGTGACTGAGAAGCAGGGCGGCCAGTATGCCGCTGCGGCCGTGGGCGAGGTGAATGTGGTAACCAAGATGAAGGAAACCAATGCCATCATCGGGGGCGAAGGAAATGGGGGCATCATCTACCCGGAGCTACACTACGGCCGCGACTCATTGGTAGGTATTGCGCTGTTTTTGAGTCATCTGGCCAAAACGGGCCTCACCATGACCCGCCTGCGCAACTCGTATCCGAACTATTTCATCTCGAAAAATAAGATTGAGCTGACGCCAGAAATCAACACCGACGAGGTGCTGACGCAGATGGCCGCCCGCTACGCCAAGCAGCCCGTAAACACGATTGACGGCGTGAAGATTGAGTTCGACAAGGAGTGGGTGCACCTGCGCAAGTCCAACACCGAGCCCATCATCCGGATTTATGCCGAGTCGGATTCCAACGCCACTGCCGACCACTTAGCCAACAAGATTATCGGCGATATTCGGGAGATTATTAGCAAGTAAGCCCGGAAGTCTGCTATGCATAGCGTAAGGGGGGATTTATGCCGGAGCAGGCCACTGTTCCGGCATAAATCCCCCTTTTTGCGGCGTTATCTGGCCGTGCAGAAAAGCCAGCCCGGCGGAATCCCTTATTTTTGTGGCCGTTGCTTTCATCTATTCCGTTGCCGCCCATGACTGTTTATTTCGATAACGCCGCTACCACACCACTGGATCCGGAAGTGCTGGACGCTATGCTGCCATTTCTGCGGGACCATTTCGGCAACCCCAGCAGCATTCATGGACACGGGCGGCAGGTGCGGGCGGCTATTGAAAATGCGCGCAAAACAGTGGCGCATCTCATCAATGCGGCACCCGCCGAAATCGTGTTTACCTCGTGCGGGACGGAAGCCGACAACTACGCCGCTTTTGGTAGTGTGCGCACGCTCGGACTAAAGCACATGATTACGTCGCGGCTGGAGCACCACGCGGTGCTACATACCACGCAGGCCCTGGAAAAAGCCGGCGACGCCACCCTGAGCTACCTGCAGCACGATGCGCAGGGGCGCTTTGATCTGGCACAGCTGGAGGAACTGCTGGCCACCAACCCGCGCACGTTTGTGAGCTTGATGCACGCCAACAACGAAATCGGCAACCTCAACGACATCGGGGCCATTGGCGACATCTGCGCCCGCTACGACGCCGTGTTCCACACCGATACGGTGCAGACCATGGGTCACTACAAGCACGACGTGCAGCAGCTGAAAACTCATTTTCTGGTGGGCTCAGCGCACAAATTCCATGGGCCGAAAGGTGTGGGATTCCTGTACCGCCGCTCGGGCCAAACGATGGACGCCCTAATTCATGGGGGCTCGCAGGAACGCAACCAGCGGGCCGGCACCGAAAACGTGTACGGAATCGTGGGGCTAGCTAAGGCACTGGAAATAGCCTACCGAGACATGGCCGACCACCAGCGCCACATTCAGGGGCTGAAAGACCGGTTCATTCAGAAGCTGAAAGCGGAAATTGAAGGCGTGGAGTTCAACGGCACCTCCGCCGAAGCTGACCAGAGCCTCTACACGGTGCTGAGCGTGAGCTTGCCGCCGTCGGCGATGAACGAAATGCTGCTCTTCAACCTTGATATCAACCGCATATCGGTGTCGGGCGGCTCGGCTTGTACCAGCGGCGCCAATGCCGGCTCGCACGTGCTTAGCGCCCTGAACTGCGACCCGGAGCGGGGCACCATTCGTTTTTCGATGAGCAAGTACAACACCGAAGCCGAAGTAGACTACGCCGTAGAGCAGCTGGCCAAAATGTACCGCCGCGAGCCGCTGAAAGTGTAGCAGCGAAACCGTTTCGCCATTATCAAGAAAAGCCGCTCTTACATTTGCAGGAGCGGCTTTTTTGCGCTTTGACAGCAGCACATCAATACGAGCTGTCGGCGCCGCCACCGCCGGAATGGCCGCCGCCAAACTCGAAGCCGGGCTCTTGCGCGGCCGGCACATGCGCGGTTTGCGCCACCACCAACGACTCTAGGTTGAGGTGAGCGGGTTGGTCGGCGTCGGGAAGGGAGGTGAGACCGTGGCGGGCGGGCCGCAGGTAGCGGGCGGCCCAGACGGCCAGCGCCAGTAGAAAGGCACCAGCCAGAACGGCTGCAATTTCGGGCGGCAAAACGGAGCGGTAATAGCGAAGCGTGAACAGCGAAAACGCCGCCGCTGCTAGCCCGGTCAGCAGCCAGAGGCGGCTGCGTTTGCGCAGGCCCACGGCTATGTACACCAGCGGAATGACGGCCGTGAACAGGTAAAACAGTGGCGCCAGCGGCACCTGCACCGACTGATTGAGTCCACTGATTTCGGCGTTGCCTTCGCGCACTATGTAGTAGCTGCCGGCCAGATAGAAAGTAGTTAGCGCAAGCACTTCCAGCACAATCAGGCAAGCGCGGTAATACAGATAATCGGGCCGCAGGCGCAGATGTTGCAGAATCCGGTAGCTGCCAGCCGCTGTCAGCATGAGCGCGAAAGGCAGCAGCAAACGCCCGGCTGGTAGTAATAGCAGCAGCTTGGCCAGCAGCACCAGCAGCACCAGGTAAGTGGCTGCTGCCACCAGCCGGTCGGCGTAGCGCAGGGTGGCCAGCAGCAGCAACCCCAGTATCGGTAATAGCAGCGCGTAGTGAGGGCTACCGAAACCCGACGCGTAGGTGGTGCCTGGAGGCAGCAGGTGGTCGGCCGCCTCGGCCAGCAGCAACGCCAGCGTCCCCAGGCCGATGTACAGCAGGGCGCTGTCGGTGCCGGAGCGGTAGTGCCGGAAGTTGCGGATAATCAACTCCTGCGTGCCCAGGCAGCCCAGTGCCACCGCCCAGCCCAGCAGTCGCAGAGCAACGAGCTGGGAAGCGAAACCAAACAAAGCCAGAAACGCCGCCGTGCCGGCCACGCCCACACACGTAAACAGCGCCAGCCCGATGCACAGCAGCAACCCCGGTCGGTAGAAATCGGGCTGATAAGCGGCTTTGATGGCCTGAAATTGGGCATCGGTGAGCAGCTGGCGCCGAAACCAGCCGGGGGCGGCCGCCGCCATGGCTTCCTGCGTGGCCCACAACAGCGGATAAGCTTTCATCTTCATACCCGACGCAGAAATTCTTTGCTGCGCATAAACAGCATGATAACGCCCACCGCTGACAGCATGAAATACAAGGAAATCAGCAGCCCACCATCATTTTCGTTGCTGAAATCCAGCAGCTGGATGAACGTGTAAGTCAACGCAATATAGCCGTACACTACACCCATCAGCAGAAACAGATACGACTGCGCGTGCCGGGCATACCAGATCAGGCCCGCACTCAAGAGCAGCATCAGCAGTACGGCCACCCACTTGGGCAGCCAGGGCTGCGGGTAGTAGTCGAAGAGCACGGCGGTGGCCGCTAGCAGCGCCACGTTGGCTCCTAATGACATATACGTGAAGGCAAAGTGCGGCTTGTGCCGGGTAAACTCGGCGTATAGTCCCGCAGCCGTCAGGGCCAGCCCCAGCAGCACGCCGGCCACGCCCAGCCGGGAAGTGAACAGGGCGTTGGCCGTGAACACCGACAGTGGCTGCACGCTTACGCCCACCCACGCGCCCAGCGCCGTGAGGCCCATGGCCAGCACGCCCCGGTGGTCGAGGCGATACGCCAGCGCCATGAACAGCACGGCGGGCAGCAGCGTGGCCAGCCCGTAGCGGCTGCCGAATATGCCGAATTGTACCTGCAGATAGGTTTCCAGCGCTAGAAACAGCAGGCAGCCCAGCAGCAGCGCATAGTCAGGAATGAAGTTGAGGGCCGTGCTTTGGCCCCACGTAAACGGCTGCCGGTGCCGCCAGGCATAGCCGAAACCGGCCAGCATTAGCAGCGCCATAGCCCCGATTAGCACGCCATGCCCGATGTCATCGAGGTGCTGATAGAGCAACACACCCAGCCCGCCAATGAGCAGCGTCACCCCCAGATACAGCGCCGCCCGCAGCTCCTGATGCAGCGACAAGGGCCGGGTACGCTCATCAGCAGCAATAACCTGGGCCTGGGCGGGCGGCAGAAGGCCCCGCGCCTGCAGGTCGGCGAGAAGGTGAGTGGTGCGCATAGGCTGGGGGAGGGGTGCGTAGCGAATGTAGCAGAATGCCCGAAACCCGCATACGCATCGTATTTTGGCCGGCTTCCGTATGGATTGCCCAAACCCCAGCCCGCTCCCTCATGGCCGACATCAACATTCAGCGCAAGAAAAATTCTCCCAGCCCCTGGCTACTCATCCTGTTGGTTCTGGCCATCGTTGGGGCGGCCGCTTGGTTTCTGTTCCGCTCCGACACGCTGGCTTCCACCGAACCGGTAGCGCCACCCACCGCCGAGCCCGCTCCCATCCGCTCTGACAGCAGCGCGGGCGCCGAAACCGGCCCGCGCCCTGCCGATGCCGCCGTAGCCGACATGGCTCCGGAAGCCGCGCCCGTAACGCCGGAAGTACTGGCCGCCTTTGCCCGTACCGACGCCACCAAGCCCACCTACGCCCTGGAAGGCCTGCGCCTGCTCACGGCCGCGCTGGTAGACCTGGCCGACCGTGACGACCTGCGCACCACTGCTATCGGCGAAAAGCGCGACAACCTGACCAGCGCTACCGCCCGCCTCGACGAGCCCAATGCTAGCCTGCGTCCCGGCTTTGTGGCTGCTACGGGCCTGATGCAGGCTATGCAGCAGCAGGCCTACCCCGGCCAGGAAGCGGCCGTAGCCGACCTGATAACCCGCGCCACTCAGCTTTCGGGCCGCAACGCCACTGCCCTCGACCACCAGCAGCTGCAGGAATTCTTTACGCGTGCTGCCAGCCTAGTGCGTGTCCTTAACTCGTCGGCTACTGCGTAGCACATCTTTTTATTCCCGTTTCAACCCGCCTTTTCCCGTGGAACCAACGCCTATTCCTTCCGCCCAAAACATGCACCTGCGCCGCCTGCGCGACCTGACCGACTACGAAGTAGCCGACGGCAACCCCGACGTGCGCGGCTGGGCAGCGCGTGGCGCCGACGGCCGTCAGTTTGGCACCGTAGCCGAGCTGATTGTGGAAGAGGAAACCCTGAAAGTGCGCTACCTCGACGTGGAACTGGACGCCAGCCTGCGCATCAACGAGCAAAACCGCCACATCCTCGTGCCCATTGGCGTAGCGGCCCTCGATGAAGATGGCGACAACTTGTTCGTGCCCTCGCTCACCCTAGATTCGGTGCTGGAGTACCCGCCGTACCAGGAGTTCCAGATCAGCCGCGAATACGAACAGGCCATGCTGCGCGCCCTGCGCCTGCCGCTTCCCGAAAACACGATCAACACAGACAGCGCATTCTACGCGCAGCCTTCCTTCGACGAGCAAAGCTTCTACGGCAACCGCCGCCCCACCGACACGTCGTCCACTTTCCGGCGCAGGTTGGAGTAGAAAAAAGAACGTCATGCAGAGCGGAGCGAAGTATCTCGCCAGGGTAGTAGAACCACTACGCTGACGAGATACTTCGCTCCGCTCTGCATGACGGGCTACGTATTCTGTTCTACGCTTTAGTTGCGCTGAATCATGCCGGCCACGGCATCTACCCACTGCGGGTGGGTGTTCAGGCTGGGCACCAGCTGCCAGTGCTGCCCGCCGGCTTCCTCAAACATTTCCTTGAATTCCTCGCCTACTTCGATGGTCGTTTCCAAGCAGTCGGCTACGAAAGCGGGGGAGAAGGCCAGCACGCTCTTGATTCCTTTGGCCGGATATTCCTTGATGACTTCGTCGGTGTAAGGCTGCAGCCACGGGTCGCGGAGGCGGCTTTGCAGGCGGCTCTGGAAGGTGGTGGTGTACTGCTCCGGCGTCAGGCCCAGCGCCTTGCCCAGCTGCCGCGACGTCTCGAAGCACTGCGCGCGGTAGCAGTAGCGGTTGTTTTTGTTGTAGCTGGCGCAGCAGCTGCCCAGCTTGCAGTAGCCCTTATGGCTGCCCTTCAGCACGTGCCGCTCCGGAATGCCGTGGTAGCTGAACACCACATGGTCGTAGTCGTGCTTTTCCATTTCGGCCTTGCCCAGCGTCGCAAACGTTTCGATGAAGCCCGGCTCGTCCACGAAGTTGCTAATGAAGCTGATGCTGGGTACCACCCACCACTTACTCACAATCTCCATCACCTTTTCCTGCACCGAGCCGGTGCTGGCCGCGGCATACTGCGGAAACAGCGGCAGCACAATAATGCGCTCCACGGCCGCGTCGCGCAGCTCTTCCAGGGCCTTCTCGATGCTGGGGTTCTGGTAGCGCATGCCGAAAGCCACGAGGTAATCGTTGCCCAGCTTCTGCTGCACCAGCTTCTGCAGATCGAGGCCGTGGAAAAGCAGCGGCGAGCCCCGGTCGGTCCAGAGCTGCTGGTAAATCTTGGCCGATTTCGGGGCCCTCAGCGGCACTACCAGGCCCTGAAACAGTGGGTAGCGGATGGCCGCCGGCATATCTACCACGCGGCCATCGGTCAGAAACTCATTGAGGTAGCGGCGTACGTCGCTGGTCTGGGGCGAGTCGGGCGTGCCAAGATTGACGAGCAGGACGCCGATGCGGCCTTTGTTGGAGGAAGAGGGCATTTTATTGATCTGTTGGCGGTTAGCTGCTGGCCGGTAGCCGGCAACGAAACAAAAAGCGGCCAGGACGGCAATTATTGAATCGGTTGGTTGCGTCATTAACCGGCAAACCGGCCTTTTGACTTTCAACGGGACTGCAAAAGAAGCTAATAGCTGACAGCTAACGGCTAATGGCTCAAAATAACCGTAGCTTTGCAGGCCAAATTTCAGACCCTGAAGTGAATACCGACCCCAAACCGCACCGCGCCGGCTTCGTGAGCATCATCGGCAAGCCCAACGTGGGCAAGTCCACGCTCATGAACGCCCTGATGGGCGAACGGCTCAGCATCGTAACCAGCAAAGCCCAGACCACGCGCCACCGCATTCTGGGCATCCTCAACGGCGAGGATTTCCAGTTGGTATACTCCGACACGCCCGGCATCATCCAGCCCAAATACGAGCTGCATAACGCCATGATGTCGTTTGTGTACTCGTCGTTGGAAGATGCCGACGTGATTCTGTTCGTGACGGATATCTACGAAAAGCACGACGAGGAGCCCGTGGTGGAGCGTCTGCGCAAGATGGTGGACACGCCCATTCTGCTGCTCGTCAACAAAATCGACCAGGCCGACCAGGCCGAGGTGGAAGCCAAAGTGGAGTACTGGCGCGAGCATCTGCCCAACGCGGCCCGCGTGCTGCCCATTTCTGCGCTGGAGAAGTTCGGGACTGGTGAACTGCTGGATCTGGTGCTCGGCTACCTGCCCGTGCACCCGCCCTACTACCCTAAAGACGAGCTGACCGACAAGCCAGAACGGTTCTTCGCGGCCGAGATGATCCGGGAGAAAATTTTCAAGCTCTACAAAAAAGAGGTTCCGTACAGCTGCGAGGTGGAGATTGAGGAGTTCAAGGAAGACGAAAACATCATCCGGATGCGCTCCGTGATTTACGTGGAGCGCGCCAGCCAGAAGGGCATCATCATCGGCCAGCAGGGCACGGCCCTCAAAAAAGTAGGTACTTGGGCCCGCGAGGAAATGGAGAAGTTTTTCCAGAAAAAGGTGTTCCTCGAAATCTACGTCAAGGTGAACGAGAACTGGCGCACCGACCCCAAAGCCCTCAGCCGCTTTGGGTATCAATAGTTAGTGCTTAGTGCTTAGGCTGTTCCTTTAATCGATTGCGAAACGAACGACCTAAGCACTAAGCCCCAGGCACTAAGCACTAAACCTCCGACCTCACATTCACTTAACTACTCCGGGCACTGCCGAACTTGGTCGGGCCGGCGGCTGGAGTCAGACAACATGAAAAATACTATTGCCATTGTGGGCCGCCCGAATGTGGGCAAATCCACTCTTTTCAACCGCCTCGTCGGCCAGCGCAAGGCCATCATGGACGATGAAAGCGGCGTTACGCGTGACCGGCACTACGGCTACGGCGACTGGACCGGCAAGTACTACACCGTCATCGACACGGGTGGCTACGTGCACAACTCCGATGATATCTTCGAGGGCGAAATCAACAAGCAGGTAAAGCTGGCCATCGACGAGGCCGATGTGGTGCTGTTCATGGTAGATGCTATGGCCGGCGTGCACAGCCTCGACGAGGAGTTTGCCAACGTACTGCGCCGCTACCAGGGCAAAAAGCCAATATACATCGTCGCCAACAAGGCCGATACCAACTCCCGCATCCACTCTTCCGGCGAATTTTATGCGTTGGGTGTTGGCGACGGCGAAATCTACCCGATTTCCTCGGCCAGTGGTTCCGGCACCGGTGATTTGCTGGATGCCGTCATCAGCCACTTCGAGGAAGAAGGCGTGGAAGAGCCCGACCTGGGTATCCCGAAAATTGCCGTGGTGGGCCGCCCCAACGTGGGCAAGTCCAGCTTCGTGAATTTGCTGCTGGGCACCGAGCGCAGCATCGTGACCGACATTGCCGGCACCACCCGCGACTCTATCCAGGCGCGCTACAACGCTTTTGGGCACGAGTTCATGCTGGTGGACACCGCTGGTCTGCGCCGCAAAACCAAGGTACACGAAGACGTGGAGTTCTACTCCGTGCTGCGCTCCATCCGGGCGCTGGAAGAAGCTGATGTGTGCGTGGTGATGCTGGATGCTACCCGCGGCATTGAGGCCCAGGACGTGAACATTATCGGTCTGGCCGACAAAAACCGCAAGGGCATCGTGATTCTGGTGAACAAGTGGGACCTGATCGAAAACAAGGAAACCAACACGGCCAAGGAGTTCGAGCAGAAGATCTACGAGAAGATTGCGCCGATTTCCTACCCGCCCATCATCTTCACGTCGGTGCTCACCAAGCAGCGCGTGCATAAGGCCATTGAAACGGCCATTGAGGTGTATGGCAACAAGCGCCGCAAAATCCCAACTTCCGAGCTGAACGAAACCATGCTCAAAGAAGTGGAGAAGTACCCGCCGCCTATTCAGAAGGGCAAAACGGTGCGCATCAAGTACGTTACGCAGCTCCCGACCCACAATCCGGTATTCGCGTTTTTCTGCAACCTGCCGCAATACGTGAAGGAGAGCTACACGCGCTACCTCGAAAACCGCATGCGCGAGCATTTCGACTTCAAGGGCGTGCCAATCGGCATTGTGTTCCGCAAAAAGTAGGAGGAACCCGGGCGCTGAAAAATATTTTGCAGCGCCCGGGTTACCTTCTGTTCAGCTTGGTATAAAGCCCTGAAATCAGCTGGTAGCCTTTCCGGCACGGGCTTGATTTTACCTCAAAAAAGACTTTCCAAATCTCTCAACAACCCCCATCATGAAAAAAGTACTGTTCCTCGCCCTGGCCGCTGCTTCGTTCACCTTCGCTTCGTGCGACAGCCAGAAAGAAAACAACATGGAGCAAGCTGCTGACAACGTAGAAGCTGCTGGCGAAGACAAGGCTGACGCTATGGAAGCTGCTGGCAACGAAGCCGGTGCTGACTCGGTAGAAGATGCTACGGAAGCCAAGGCTGACGCTATGGAAGATGCTGCTGATGCTCAGCCAAGCCAGGCTACTCCAGCTCCTGCTACGACTCCTGCCCAGTAATTACGGCAGCGTCCTGGACGCAAAAAAAGAGGCTTTCCGCGTGCGGAAAGCCTCTTTTTTGTTTTCGATTGCAGTACACCAAGATTTATCGGAGCCGAAGCAACTAGCCAAGTCGCCGTTGCAGCAGGCTATCAACCACCTCAAAGAGCCGCCTGGGTTCGTAAGTGCGCCACGGTAGCTCGTCGAGCTGGCCACCGAAGTTCACGTAGTTGTCGATATTGTATTGGCGCATTTCGCGCACCACGTGCTCTTGGAAGTTTACAGCTGCAATCCAGCCGTCTTCCACATCCTCAAACCACTCTTCGTAATAGTCGTCTTCGGAGCCGTGGAAGTTGAACACGTTTTCGCCGATGAGAATGAATTTGCGGATGCCCTCATTGGTCATCATATCAATGATGTTGCGCTTGAGGTGCATGATGTCATTTTCGATGGCGTCGTTCCACTCGCCAATCAACTCGATAATGCCGATACCCTCGTCATAATCCACAAACAGGATTTTCAGAAACAGCGTCTCAGAATCCAGACTATCCCACTGTGGATGGATATAGTAGCCGTAGATGGTATTGACGTAGGCGTCGAGGCTGTTTTCGGCTTCGTGGAGCGGAGAGCGGGGGTCTTCAGAGGCTGAATACTGATCCAGCCAGGCGTAGTGCGGCTCAAGAGTATGCATAGTGGTCGGGTAGTGTGGAGTAGGCTTCTGCCGGAGTTAGTCAGCACAAAAAAAAGCGTGGCAGGAGCCTGATCTGTAACTACGCGTGAACACGGAGGGTTTCCATTGGTGGTCGAAACCCACAATTCCGTTTGAGCCTCAGCCGCCGCCCAGTCTATGCCCGCGCCGCCATGGCCGCCCGTACCGAGCCGTGCTGCAGCAGCAGTGCCGCCGCCTCCGGCTGGCCGATATGCAGTTCTTCCATCAGCATCTTTTCGCCCCGATCTACCAGCTTGGCGTTGCTGAGCTGCATGTCCACCATCTTATTGCCCTTCACGCGGCCCAGCCGGATAAATGTGACGGTAGTGAGCATGTTAAGGGCCAGTTTCTGGCCGGTGCCGGCCTTCAGGCGCGTGCTGCCCGTCACGAACTCCGGCCCCGTCACTACTTCCACCGGAAACTCAGCCACAGCCGCCACCTCCGAGTTGGCATTGCACACGATGCAGCCGGTAGCCAGGCCGTGCTGCCGGGCCTGCTGCAGCCCGCCAATTACGTAAGGAGTGCGGCCGGAGGCGGCAATACCCACCACAATATCCTTGTCATTGATGTCGAAGGCCTGCAGATCCAACCACGCCTGCTGGGCGTCGTCTTCAGCGTTTTCCACCGCCTTCCGAATGGCCGTGTCGCCGCCTGCAATGATACCTACCACCAGCCCGTGTGGCACGCCAAACGTGGGTGGGCACTCTGAGGCATCGAGCACGCCCAGCCGCCCGCTCGTACCAGCCCCGATGTAGAACAGCCGCCCACCCGCTCCCAGCCGGGCCACAGTAGCTTCTACCAGCGCCTCCAGCTGCGGCAGGGCTTTCGCTACCGCCTGCGGCACCGTCTGATCGACGCTGTTCATGCCCGCCAGCAGCTCGTGCGTGGAGAGGGTTTCGAGGTTGTTGAAGATGGAGGGGCTTTCGGTGGTGCTCATGAAGGTGGTGATGAAGTGATAGGGCAATAGCGTGATGAAGGAATGAGCTAGTTAGGGTGATGCGGTAGTTGATGTGGTAAAGCAGCCTCGTTACTTCAACACCTTTTCACTCTATCGCCTAAACACCTCCTTCACCCTAGTTGCCCGATAACGGGGAATTTATCGAATACGTTGGGCGTGTGCGGGGCGTCGCGGTCCAGCTCTTGGGTGAGGTCCTGGCCAGCCCAGTGTTCGTAGTGGTTGCCGCGCTTCCAGAGGCGCGAGCGGGTCACATCATAAATATGGCCCCGGTAGGCCACCCAGATTTCGTCCCGGTCCTGCCCGTTGCGGAGGGCCAGCTGGCTTTTGGTGTACGTAGGGAGCTGGGTGGCTGGTGGCTGCTGGTCAGGTGTCAGGCTCATGCGTTCATCAAATCAATCGTTCTGCGTTGGGCCATGCTTACCAACAGCCAAACCCCAGAGCTACCCCAGCAGCGCCTGTGTCAGAATCCAGCGGTTCGGCAGGTCGCCCTGCGCGGCCCGGAAGTAGTCTTCGTAGCTGCACGGCACAATCCGCTTAATCTCGCTGTCGGCCATGCTTTCCACTTCCAGCCACCACTTTTCGGTGTGGCGGCTTTTGTAGAAAACCAGCTTGGCCGGCGTGCCCGGTAGCCCCACGGCGTAGCGCAGAAACCGGCGGCTCTGAAAGTCGGTTTCGCGGCGGCGGTGGTAATAGCCTTCCACAAAGTACCACAGCATAGTGGCCAGCGTGGCGGCGGCCAAGCCGTGCGTATCGTAGTCGGGGCGGTAGCCGTAGAGACCGAAGGAGCTGAGCTGGTCGTTGTGGCCGGCGTACCAGGCCAGCTTGGCGGCCTCCTCGTTGGTAAGGCCGAACGGGTTGGCCGGGTAGTAGCCGGGCGCATCGTTCCAGCGCAGCGCCGCAATATCAAAGCTCACGAAATCAGCCTGGCGTAGCAATGGCTCGGCCTGCCGGATATCGTCGCGCACTTGACCCACGCGCAGGGTTTCAAAGTGCAGCTTTTCCAGCGCCGCCAGCACATCGGGTGCTACCAGATACTGCTGGTGGGCCAGCTGCGCGAAGTTGAACAGGAAGCTGGGCTCGTGCACCAGCATGCGGCGCAAATGGCTTTCCTCGGGAGCAGCGCAGTCCTGCTCGGCCATGTCCACGCGGGCATCTACGGTGGCGAAGCTCACGGGGCGGTCCAGGGTTTCGTAGGCCAGAAACTGCCCATAATCCAGGTCGTGGGAGCCACCCAACAGAATCGGAACAGTGCCGTGCTCCAGTAGCGCCGCAATGATTTCGCGCAGCCGCTGGTAGGTGTCTTCCAGTGTCAGGCCGGGGCGCAGGTTGCCTAAATCAGCAATGCGGGCCGGGCCGGTGCCTTTTTGCAGCTGATAGAAGCGGCGGCGCACTTCGTCGGCGCCTTGGGTAGCGGGGGCGCCTGCCGCGCTGCCGCGCCATTCGTCCAGGCCAATCAGGGCAAGATCAGCGGCCCGCCAATCCGGAAACGTATCCAGAAAGGGCGTGGCGTAAGCGGCCAGAATGGTGGCGCTAGCGGAAGAGGAAACAAGCTCTTCGCGGAGCGGATCAAAAAAGATGGCCAGATTCATCGGGCGCGGGAGGATGCAGACTCGTACAAAGCTACAGAAAACGCCGCCATGGGCCTATCTTCAGGAGACGGCTGAGCTCCTTGAGTTAGGCAATAACTGGAAAAAGTGTTTATTTAAGCAGCAGTTCGGGTGTGCCCTGTCTTTCAGAAACCCTACCCGGGCGTCGTCGCCTCTCTCTTCGACCATCTATCCCACCTTAGTGCCCTCTCCCCGCATGGACATTCGCCGTACGTTTGACATCCTGCCTCATTTGCAGCAGAAGTACAATAAACCTGACTGCTTCGCCGCCAAAGTCAACGGCCAGTACACGCCTATCAGCACCGATACCGTAGTTGAAAAGGTAAACCAGGTCAGCCTGGGCTTGCGCAGCCTCGGCATTGGCAAAGACGATAAAGTGGCCATCATTTCCATGAACCGCCCCGAGTGGATGTTCGCGGATTTTGGTATTGCCCAGTTGGGGGCCACCAGCGTGCCCATGTACCCCAGCATCACCGTCGAAGACTATAAGTATATCTTCACAGATGCCGGCGTAAAGGCCATTTTCGTGGCCGACCAGAAGCTGCTCGACAAGGTGCGGGAAGCAACGCAGGGCTTGGATATCCCGGCTGAAAATGTCTTCACATTCGACAAGCTGGAAGGCGCCCGCCATTTCGACGAGCTGCTGGCGCTGGGCAAGCAGGGTAGCGCTGCCGACCTGGAGCCTATCAAAGCCGCTGTGACGCCCGACGACCTGCTCACGCTGATTTACACCAGCGGCACCACCGGCCAGCCCAAAGGCGTGATGCTGACCCACAACAACCTGCTCAGCAACTGCCGCAACGCTCAGCGGTTTGTGCCTGTCTCCAAAGAAGACAAGGCCTTGAGCTTCCTGCCGCTCTGCCACATCTTCGAGCGGATGGTAACGCACCTCTACCTGATCAACGGCGTGAGTATCTACTACGCCGAGAGCATGGAAACTATTGCCGACAACCTGCGCGAAGTTAAGCCTGAAATCTTCACGACGGTGCCGCGCCTGCTGGAGAAAGTCTACGACAAGATTGTAGCGAAAGGCCACACGCTGGAAGGTGTCAAGAAGAACCTATTCTTCTGGGCTCTGGATCTGGGCCTGAAATACGACAACCAGAAAGACCACGGCTTCTTCTATAACACGCAGCTTAAGCTAGCCAATAAGCTCATTTTCAATAAGTGGCGTGAGGCACTGGGCGGCAACCTGCGCTGCATTGTGAGCGGCGGCGGCGCTTTGCAGCCGCGTCTGGCGCGGGTGTTCTGGTCGGCGGGTATTCCCGTAATGGAAGGCTACGGCCTCACCGAAACGTCGCCGGTTATTGCTGTGGGTGGCTACGAGCCCGAAAACAATATGATTGGCACCGTCGGCCCTATTATCGACAACACCGAAGTGAAAATTGCCCAGGACGGCGAAATCCTTACCAAGTCGGAGTCGGTGATGAAGGGCTACTACAACAAGCCTGAATTGACGGCCAAGGAATTCGATGCCGAAGGCTGGTTCCACACCGGTGACATCGGGGAGATTGTAGACGGCAAATTCCTGAAAATCACCGACCGCAAAAAGGAAATGTTCAAAACCTCGGGCGGTAAGTACATTGCCCCGCAGGTAATTGAAGGGAAACTGAAGGAGTCGCCGCTGGTAGAGCAATGCATGGTGGTTGGCGACGGCCAGAAGTTCCCGTCGGCTCTCGTGATTCCCTCTTTCGATGACCTCAAAGGCTGGTGCAGGCGCAACGGCGTTGATTGCAACTGCTCCAATGAGGAGTTGGTTAAAAACGAGAAAGTGGTGAAGATGTACGAAGACCTCGTGCATAAGTACAACAACGGCTTCGCACAGTGGGAACAGGTAAAGAAAATTGCCCTGCTACCGCAGCTCTGGACGGTAGAAACCGGCGAAATGACTCCAACCATGAAGGTGAAGCGCAAAGTCATTACCGAGAACAACAAAGCGGCCATCGAAGACCTGTACCAGCATGCCGAGCGGCCGGAAAAATCCAGCAGCCACTAGTATAGTTGCTGAGAAATAATTGAAACAGCCCGGTTCCTGCATTGCAGGGGCCGGGCTGTTTTGTGAGCGGGTAACTACGAGGGCACAAGGCTCGTTCCGGAGAAACTTTTTTTGCCTAACTTAGTATGCAAGCATAACATATTTCTGTATGTTTACCGGACTTGCCGTACCTCCCCATGACTCCCGAAGAAACCGTCGATTATAACATCAAGGTTGCCTGGCACGCCATTTCGCGTATGTACAATACGCAGGCTGCCAAGCACGACATCACCACGAGCATCGGCTTTGTGCTGCTGAACATCGATCAGGAAAACGGCACGCCTGCTACGAAGATAGCACCGCTGCTAGGATTAGAAACCCGCTCGCTCACGCGCATTCTGCGCAGCATGGAAGAAAAGGGCCTCATCTATAAACAGGCCGACACCCAGGACAAACGCTCGGTGCGCATCTTCCTGACCGAGGAAGGCCTGCGCGGCAAGGAAATTTCCCGCCAGACGGTGCGCCACTTCAACCTGAAGGTGCGCGAAAAAATCCCGCAGAGCGAGCTGAACGTGTTCTTTAAAGTAGTGGCCCAGATTACGGGCATGATTGAAGGCAAAACCCTCTACGACGATTTCAAGCTGAAACCTCTGCGCTCCGAGTCGCCGGCTTAGCCGGGCGGCCCGGGGCTTTTTTACGGACTTACTTCCAACTGAGAAAGGGAGTTTGTTCGCCTAAAAACTCGGCATGACGACTAGTTCAAGCCTTCGGCTGACAACTGGTAACTGACAACTAACAACTCATTTTCCCACCTCATTCCTCCCCACGAATGAATCGTACCATCAAAAAAGTAGCCGTTTTGGGCTCCGGGGTGATGGGCTCGCGCATTGCGTGCCACTTCGCCAACATCGGTGTGCAGGTGCTGCTGCTCGACATTGCGCCCAAGGAGCTGCTGCCCGCCGAGGAGGCCAAAGGCCTGAAGCTGGACAACCCGGCCGTGAAGAACCGCATCGTGAATGCCTCCCTGCAGGCAGCCGTGGCGGCCAACCCCTCGCCGCTGTACCGCAAGGCTGATGCCGCGCGCATTAAGACCGGCAACTTCGACGACAACCTCAAGGACATTGCCGGCTGCGACTGGACGATTGAGGTGGTAGTGGAACGTCTCGACATCAAAAAGAGCCTGTTTGAGCGCGTAGAGCAGTACCGCAAGCCCGGCACGCTCATCACCTCCAACACCTCGGGCATTCCGATTTACATGATGACGGAAGGTCGCTCTGACGACTTCCGCAAGCACTTCTGCGGCACGCACTTCTTCAACCCGCCCCGCTACCTGAAGCTGCTCGAAATCATTCCGACGCCGGACACGGACCAGGCGGTGGTGGATTTCCTGATGCACTACGGCGACCTGTACCTGGGCAAAACCACCGTACTGGCCAAAGACACGCCCGCTTTCATTGCCAACCGCGTGGGCGTTTTCGCCATCATGGACGTGGTGCAGGTGATGAGCGAGCTGGGTTTGACGGTGGAGGAAGTGGACAAGCTGACGGGCCCGGTTATCGGCCACGCCAAGTCGGCCACGTTCCGCACTTCCGACGTGGTGGGCTTGGATACGATGATCAACGTGGCCAACGGCCTCGCCCAGAACCTGCCGAACGACGAAGCCAAGCACGTGTTCCAGCTGCCCGACTTCATCAAGAAGATGGCCGAGAACAAGTGGCTGGGCGACAAAACCGCCCAGGGCTTCTACAAGAAAGTGAAGGGCGCCGGCGGTAAGTCGGAAATTCAGGCCCTCGACCTGAACACGCTGGAATACAAGCCCAGCCAGAAGGTGAAATTCGCCACCCTGGAGGCCACCAAGCCGATTGAAAAGCTGGCGGACCGCTTCAAGGTGCTGGCCGCCGGCAAAGACAAAGCCGGGGACTTCTACCGCAAGACCTTCGCGGGCCTGTTTGCCTACGTGAGCAACCGGATTCCGGAAATCACCGACTCGCTCTACAAGATTGATGACGCCCTGCGCGCCGGCTTCGGCTGGGACCTGGGCCCGTTTGAAACATGGGATGCCTTGGGCGTGCAGAAGGGCCTGGAGCTGGCCAAGGCCGAAGGCAAAACCGTAGCCCCCTGGGTAGAGGAAATGGTAGCCGCCGGCCACACCGCCTTCTACAAAGTGAGTGAAGCGGGCATGAAGCAGTTCTACGACATCGAGTCGAAGAGCTACCAGGCCATTCCGGGCATGGAGAACTTCATCATTCTGGACAACCTGCGCGCCACGGGCAAAGTGCTGTGGAAAAACGCCGGGGCCTCGGTGCTCGACATGGGCGACGGTATCCTGAACGTGGAGTTCCACTCGAAGATGAACGCGCTGGGTTCCGACGTCATCCAGGGCCTGCTGAAAGGCGTGGAGCTGGCCGAAAAGGACTTCCGCGGCCTCGTAGTGGGCAACGACGCGCCGAACTTCTCGGCCGGTGCCAATCTGGGCCTCGTGTACATGTTCGCGCTGGACCAGGAGTACGACGAGCTGAACCTGATGATTGCCCAGTTCCAGCAGGCCATGATGCGGATGCGCTATAGCAGCATTCCGGTGGTGGGCGCACCCCACGGCTTGGCTTTGGGCGGCGGCTGCGAGCTGAACCTGCACTGCGACCGGGTGGTAGCAGCGGCCGAAACCTATATGGGCCTCGTGGAATTCGGCGTGGGCCTGATTCCGGGCGGCGGCGGCACTAAGGAAATGACTTTGCGCACCGCCCTCAAGTACGAGGAAGGCGAGCCGGAGTACAACCTGCTGCGCAACGCCTTCATGACGGTGAGCACCGCCAAAGTATCCACCTCGGCCCACGAAGCCTTCGACCTGGGCTTCCTGCGCCGCGGCGACGAAGTGGTGGTGAACTCCAACCGCGTACTGGCCCAGGCCAAAGCCGCCGCCATTGAGCTGGCCGAGGATGGCTACACCCAGCCGCTGCAGAAAACCAACATCAAGGTGCAGGGCAAGGGCGCCCTGGGCATGTTCCTGACCGGCGTGCACGCCATGAAGGAAGGCCGCTACATCTCCGACCACGACGTGAAGATTGCCAACAAGCTGGCCTACATCATGTGCGGCGGCGACCTGAGCAGCCCCACCGAAGTATCGGAGCAGTACCTGCTGGACCTGGAGCGCGAAGCCTTCCTCAGCCTCACCGGCGAGCGGAAAACGCTGGAGCGGATTCAGTCGATTCTGACGACCGGCAAACCGCTTCGTAATTAGTAGTGAGTAGTTGGTATTGAGTATTGAGATTTTCTGGCTGTGCATCAGTATAAGGAACTGAAGGTTTGGCAGAAGGCGATGAGCATAACCAAGCTTACATATCAGCTTTGCGCCGGGTTTCCGGATAATGAACGGTACGGACTGGTGTCGCAAATGCGGCGGGCGGCGGTGTCGTTGCCTTCCAATATTGCGGAAGGTGCCGGCCGGAACTCCAAACCGGAATTTCGACAGTTTCTGGCTATAGCAAACGGTTCTGCTTATGAGCTGGAAACCCAGTTTCTGCTGGCGGCTTCCTTCGGCTATGTTTCAGAAGAAAATCTCAATACCATTTCCTCGCAACTCACAGAATTGCAGAAAATGTTGTTCGGTCTACAAAAGACACTGACGTAAAATCTGCTGGAGCAGAACAGCATCTAACTACTCACGTCTCACTACTCAGTACTAAAAGAAATGAACGCATATATCGTAGCAGGCTACCGTACGGCCGTTGGCAAGGCCAACCGTGGCGGTTTCCGCTTCACCCGTCCCGATGACCTTGCCGCCGACGTCATCAAGCACCTGGTGGCCTCGGTGCCCCAGTTGGACCCCACCCGCATCGACGACGTGATTGTGGGCAACGCCGTACCGGAGGCCGAGCAGGGCCTGCAGATGGGCCGCCTGATTTCGCTGCTGGCTTTGCCGATGAACGTGTCGGGCCTCATTGTGAACCGCTACTGCGGCTCCGGCGTGGAAACCATTGCCATGGCTGCCGGTAAAATTGCCGCCGGCATGGCCGACTGCATCGTGGCCGGTGGTACCGAGAGCATGAGCTTGGTGCCCACCGTGGGCTGGAAAACCGTGCCCAACTACAACCTGGCCCAAAAGCACCCGGACTACTACCTCGGCATGGGCCTCACCGCCGAAGCCGTGGCCCAGGATTACGGCATCACCCGCGAAGACCAGGACCAGTTTGCCTATAACTCGCACCAGAAGGCCATCAAAGCCATTCAGGAAGGCAAGTTCAAGGACCAGATTGTGCCCGTAACCGTGGAGGAAACCTACCTCGACCAGGCCACCGGCAAAAAGAAAAACCGCTCGTTCGTAGTCGATACCGACGAAGGCCCCCGCGCCGATACGTCGATGGAGGCCCTAGGCAAGCTGCGCCCCGTGTTTGCCGCCAACGGCTCGGTAACGGCCGGTAACTCCTCCCAGACTTCCGACGGAGCTGCTTTCGTCATTGTGATGTCGGAGCGCATGGTGAAGGAGCTGAACCTGGAGCCGATTGCCCGCATGGTGACCTACGCCACCGAAGGTATCGATCCGCGCATCATGGGCATGGGCCCCATCAAGGCCGTGCCGAAGGCGCTGCGCCAGGCCGGCATGAAGCTGCAGGATATCGACCTGTTCGAGCTGAACGAGGCCTTCGCCTCCCAGAGCCTGGCCGTAATGCGTGAGCTGGACATGGACCAGAGCAAGGTGAACGTGAACGGCGGCGCTATTGCCCTCGGTCACCCGCTGGGCTGCTCCGGTGCCAAG
Source organism: Hymenobacter puniceus (assembly GCF_014333525.1). Taxonomy (GTDB): domain Bacteria; phylum Bacteroidota; class Bacteroidia; order Cytophagales; family Hymenobacteraceae; genus Hymenobacter. The sequence continues at coordinate 56,046 of NZ_JACSCX010000006.1, read as the reverse complement.
CTCAGCATCCAGCTGTTCCACGAGCTGCGCGCCCGGGGCCAGAAGTATGGCATGGTAACCGCCTGCGTCGGCGGCGGCCAGGGCGTAGCCGGCATCTACGAGCTGCTGAAGTAGTAGTGTAGCATAAGCTTTAGCTTGTGCCGTGGGCGGCCCGAAGCTCAGCTTCGGACGGAAAACTCAGCCGCTCACGGCACAAGCCAAAGTGTTGCCGAACGAATATGATACCTGTTGATACCCGACGCGCGGCCCATCATTATGCTTCCCAGCATCTGGGATATACTTGGATGCTTGGCTGTATAATAGCCCTTTGCTTTGCCTTGGCAACAAAACAAAGCGACGAAATGGATGCTCATAGATTTGTGTCGCTTACGATGTTGGTAACGATATTCTTTGGGATACCTGCATTATTAGGTGGGCTGTTGCGCTACCTATGCATTTACAGGCACTTCGTGATTCTTCTGAAGAATCCTGGTTACAGTTCCTTGGTAAGCTTTGAAGGCGCATTGCTCCTGATATTCACGGTATCAGTTGCCGCTATTGTTGCTGCCTTCGGGTTGTACCAATGGATTAGTGGAGCCGCCTCTTGGAGTTCTGTGTTAGAGTTTGCGAGAGTGTGTTGCTTCGGCAGCGCTGCTTGGTTTGTGTCGACACTTCTTGTAGGCGCAGTCCAGTTTCGCAACATTAGCAAGCTGAAATCATCGAGCTTCTAAAAAGATTTCCCCGCTAATCCGGGGTTTTCTTTTCGTGAACTAGTCGGCAAGCATAACAAATTTTTGTATCTTTCGGTACGACAAAACAACTGCTTGGCTTATCAGTAAATAGTAGGTAAGCCGAGTAGTTTCTCTTCTTTTTGACTTCGAATTTTCCCACATCAACCCTCATCCACGGTCATGGAAGTAACCAACCAACTTGTGAAAGGCGGCGAGTTTATCATCAAGGAAACCGACGCCCAAGACGTATTCACGCCCGCCGATTTTTCGGAGGAGCAGAACATGATGCACCAGACCGCTCTCGACTTCGTGGAGAAGGAGGTGACGCCGCTGCTGGAGCGCCTCGATAACCACGAGGAAGGCCTCATGCGCAGCCTGATGGAAAAGGCCGGCGAGCTGGGTTTGTTCGGCGTGAGCATTCCCGAGCAGTACGGCGGGTTGGACATGGACTTCCCCACGTCGCTGCGCGTGACGGAGGGTGTGGGTGGTGGCCACTCGTTCCCGGTGGCTTTTGCGGCCCACACGGGCATTGCCATGCTGCCCATTCTGTACTTCGGCAACGAGGAGCAGAAGGCCAAGTACCTGCCCGGCCTGACCAACGGCGAGCTGATGGGAGCGTACTGCCTCACCGAGCCCGGCTCCGGTTCCGACGCCCTGGGCGCCAAAACCAAAGCCATGCCCACTGAGGATGGCGAGCATTACGTGCTCAACGGCCAGAAAATGTGGATTACCAACGGCGGTTTCGCCGACGTATTCATCGTGTTTGCCCAGGTGGACGGTGACAAGTTCACCGGCTTCATCGTGGAGAAGGAAACCCCCGGCCTGAGCCTCGGCAATGAGGAGCACAAGATGGGCATCAAGGGTTCTTCGACCCGTCAGGTGTTCCTGTCCGACGTGAAAGTGCCGAAATCGGCGGTGCTGGGCGAGATTGGTAAGGGTCACCTCATTGCCTTCAACATCCTGAACATCGGCCGCATCAAGCTAGCCGCCGCTTGTTTGGGTGCTACCAAAATGGCCGCCACGCTGAGCGTGAAATACGCCAACGAGCGGGTGCAGTTCAAGCTGCCCATCAGCAAGTTCGGCGCTATCAAGTACAAGCTAGCCCAGCAGGCCGTGCGTATCTACGCCGTGGAGTCGGCTATTTACCGCGCCGGCATGGACATCTACCGCATGGAGCAGGAGCTGCTCGGCAAAGGCCAGAGCCACAATGAGGCTTTGCTGGGTGCTGCCCGCGAGTTTGCCGTGGAGTGCGCCATCCTGAAGGTGGAAGGCTCGGAAGTGCTCGACTACGTGGTGGACGAAGGCGTACAGATCTACGGTGGCTACGGCTTCTCGGCCGACTACCCGATGGACCGCGCTTACCGGGATTCGCGCATCAACCGCATCTTCGAAGGCACCAACGAAATCAACCGGATGCTGGCCGTCGACATGATCCTGAAGAAGGCCATGAAAGGCGAGCTGGACCTGATGGGCCCCGCCCAAGCCGTACAGCAGGAGCTGATGGCTATTCCGGACTTCAACTTGGAAGAAGAAACCGGCCTGTTTGCCGCCGAGAAGAAGACCATTGCCAAGCTGAAAAAGGCCATCCTGATGGTAGCTGGCACGGCCGTGCAGAAGTACATGAACTCGCTCGCCAAAGAGCAGGAAGTACTGATGAACATTGCCGACATGGCCATCAAGGTGTACACCGCCGAAAGCACGCTGCTGCGCGTGGAGAAGGAAGCCGCCGCTAAAGGCGAGGAGGCCGTTTCGACGCAAATCGACATTGCCCGCGTGTACCTCTACGACACCGTGGACCAGGTGAATAAGTTCGGCAAAGACGCCATCGGCACCATGACCGAGGGCGACGAGCAGCGTCTGCTGGCCATGGGCCTGAAGCGCTTCACCAAGTCGGACCTCTACAACGCCAAAGAAGCTCGTCGCCGCATTGCTGACCACCTCATTGCCGCTAATGAGTACACCTACTAGATCTGGTGATAAACTCACAGACGCCGTAATAAATCAAGTCCACTGGCAGGTGACTTGAGGCATAGAAAAAGCCGCTTCCTGATTGTAGGAAGCGGCTTTTTCTATACGTGAAAACCAGCGCTAATCCACCTGAGTGAACTTCTGAGTGAGAATGAAACCATTGCCCTGTAGGCGCAGCAAATAGCTGCCGGGCCGAATTTTGTTCAAGGGAAGCTGAAGTTCGTTGCCAACCATGCGTACTGAATGCATTGTTAAAACTTCGCGCCCTAAGGCATCAATTATATCTAGCTGTAAGGCCGCATGCTCGGGTGCTCCCGCTAGCCGAAGCGTTATGTTCCGGGTGGCAGGATTAGGAAAAAGCTGCAAATGAGCATTGTCAAATCGGCTGGAACGGTTGCTTAGCTGGACTGAGGATGTTAAGCGAACCACGCCGAAACTTTTTGTGCCAACAAGGTCTGTATGCGTACCGGCTACTAGAATTTTGCCGTCGGCCTGCACAACCATGTACTCGGCATTTATATTTGGTAGCAGCACGCTTCCCATCGAGTTGAGAACAGGCTGACCCGTGGAAGAAAGACGGACGATGCTCAGTCCTGCGGCTGTCCGTGCGCCCACTACAAATTCTCCGAGCGCCGTAAGCTCGAAGCCAACGAGGCTTTGGCCGTTGGTGCCACCGAAGGCAAACTTCGACAGGCCTCCTCGCCCAAATCCAGGGTCAAGAGTACCGTTGGCTAGGTAGCGGGCTACCCCAATAGAGTCGCTAATTAGTCGATTGCCCTCGTAGTAGGATTGCAGCGACGCCACCACAATTTTCCCATCGGGCTGCAACTGCATCTTTTTCCATTCTAAGCCCCGGCCGCCATTAGGTCTTGTGAGCACAGCAATTCCGTTGGTGCCGAACGACGGATCATATTGTCCGTTGCTTTGGTAGCGAAGAATAGCGGCCCCTTGAGGTCCTACATAGTTCTGAGTGGAAATGTAATGCACGCCGGCTGTAATCAAACGACCTGATGCATCAACAGCTGAAACCGCTACTCTTTTATCGGAATTTGCGCTATTGGGAGTCGTTTGGTTGCCTACTGCGGGGTAGCTATGGGAATATGTGTTGTCTGGCGTGCCGCTGCTACTTAGTCGGCTAATCTCTGGGTAATAAGCTGAAGAAAGACCATACCGAGTGCCTACGCTTATAATGTTGCCGTCGGGCTGCTGATTTATGGAGGCAGTGGCAATGCCTAAGCTACCACTGCTGACATAGGGAACATAGCGGCCATCAATTCCAAAGGAGGGGTCGAGAGTACCTGATGCGAGGTAACGGGCAGTTACCGGGTGCACAGGCCCAGAAGTTCTCATCTCGCCGCCAACAACCAGCTTACCGTCAGTCTGCAAAATTGTAGACGTAGGTTCGACATAGCGGATACTGGCAACTGGGCTACCCGCTGGTAGAGAGAAGCTATGACTGAACTGGCCAGCCGTGCCAAAGCTGGCGTCTGGTTGACCCTGAGCGGTTAGGCGGGCTACTCCAAACATGTCACCAGTGCGGCCAGTCACGACGATGCGGCCGTCGCCTTGTAGTTCCAGGCCTCGCACTGCATCATTAGGTGAAGTAGTCGGGAAAGTGATTAAGGCCTTTCCTGCCGTGCCAAAAGTGAGGTCAGGAGAATATACCTGTCCGTAAGCAATGCTACTAGCTAAACTTAGCGTAGTAGCCACAAGAGTAGAAAAGCGCATAGATACAATTGGCTTTGTGTGGTAGTATACCTGGTTGAATTTCAACTTTTATTCGTTTTTAAAAGTATGCAAATATCATAAGCGGCGCCTAGCCATAGTAGAGATTCAAAGCCATCATATGGTATGCCAGATAAATAGAGGTGAGTATTCTAGCAAGGCAATATGCATAGATGGGCGCTTCTTGTGCCTTGTGTTACTTGAATTAAAAAAATGTCATCCATCTATTAAAAGTGGTGCTTCAAATACACAGAGCAGCACATAATGTGGTGAGACAAACAGGGCGGTCTGCGCCTCTTGTATCTTTCTTCATAGAAAAATGACAATAATTAAGCACAACGTCAACTGCTAGGACGTCGTTTGCAAGAAAGTATTCCCACCTTCATTCCATCCACTTATGGCCAACGAACAGGTACAGGGCAAAGACTTTTACGAGAGCGTGCTGCGGTTCTACGATCATGCAGCTAGCTTCTCCAAGCTCGACCCCGGCATCATTGCCCAAATCCGGGCCTGCAACAGCATTTATAAGGTCAATTTCCCGGTAGAGGTAGACGGCCACGTGCAGGTATTCGAAGGCATCCGGGTGCAGCATAGTCACCACAAGCTGCCCAGCAAAGGCGGCATCCGGTATAGCGTGTATGTAGATGAGGAGGAAGTAATGGCGCTGGCTACGCTCATGACTTTTAAATGCGCCCTAGTAGACGTACCGTTCGGCGGCGCGAAGGGAGGAGTGAAAATCAACCCACGCACCACGCCCGTCAACGTTCTGGAGCGCGTAACGCGACGCTACGCCAGTGAATTAATCAAGAAAAACCTCATCGGCCCCGGTATGGACGTGCCGGCGCCCGACTACGGCACCGGTAGCCGCGAAATGGCCTGGATTGCCGATACGTACATGACGTTCAAGTACGGCGACACCAACGCGCTGGGCTGCGTGACGGGCAAGCCCGTCGGGCAGGGCGGTATCCGGGGCCGGACCGAGGCCACGGGGCTGGGCGTGTTCTACGGCCTGCGCGAGCTGCTACTCGATGAGCCCATGCTGAAGAAAGCGGGTCTGAGCAGCGGTATTGCCGGTAAGCGCATCATCGTGCAGGGCCTGGGCAACGTCGGTTACTACGCAGCACATTTTTGCCAGGAAGAAGGCGCTCTTATCACTGGCATTGCCGAGCGGGAAGGCGGCATTTATAGCGAGAATGGCCTCGACGTGGCGGCCGTGTTTAAACACCGTCAGGCAACAGGTTCGATTATGGGCTTCGCAGGGGCGCAGGACGTGGCCGAGTCACTGGATTTGCTGGAATATGAGTGCGACGTGCTACTGCCCGCCGCGTTGGAAAACCAGATTCACGAGGGCAACGCGGCTAATATCAAGGCAAAGATTATTGCTGAAGGGGCCAATGGCCCCACCACGCAGGGCGCCGAGAAAATTCTGTTGGAGAAAGGCATCATTATCCTGCCTGACCTCTACCTCAACGCCGGCGGCGTGACGGTATCATACTTCGAGTGGCTGAAAAACCTGTCGAATGTGCGGTTTGGCCGCATGGGCAAGCGGGCCGAGGAAGGCGCCATGCGCCGGCTGGTGGCCACCATTGAGCGCACTACCGGCAAGACCATCACGCCGGAAGAGCGCCAGCAAATCGTGCACGGCGCCGACGAAATCGACCTCGTACGCTCCGGCCTCGAAGACACGATGATTACCGCATACCAGTCCATTCGCAAGGTGATGGACGATATACCGGGTATCACTGACTTGCGTACGGCCGCCTTCTACAGCGCCATTGAGAAAATCGGCGTTAGCTACCAGTCCCTAGGTATCTTTCCATAAATCGACTGGAACACAAACGAAAAAAGCTGCTTCTGGGGACAGAAGCAGCTTTTTTCGTGCAATAATCCTGTCATCCTGAACATGTCGCTTGATGCGCAATATGCTCAGGATGGCAGGAGGGGCTTATTTCACCACAATCTTATTCAGCATAAGGGCCGCTGATTTCTTGTTGGGACGGCTAACGCCGACGAGGGTCTTGGCATCCAGCCAGCCAGTAAAATCCTTCACGTAAGAGGGATTCTGGTCGGCGGCCACATTCAGGCCCAAGCCTTTGGGCTCCGATACCACGCCCGTTTGTGCATTCACGCGGCGCAAATACAGATCCGACTTATTCTTAAGCTTTTCCCATGTCACTATCTGAATATCCTGCCCGAATACGGCTGCCCGATAGCCGATACTGCTATAGCCTTCAGCAGCCGGGGCTACTTGGTCTTTGCCAATGATGCTATGCCAACTCGGCGACTGAAACTCGTTGTAGCCGAACAAGTGCAGTTCGCGGGTATGGCCAGGGGAGTCGTCACCGCCGTCTTCATACTTTTTCTCGGCCACTGCCACCAACTGCTTGTCTTCGGTCAGGAGCAGGTCGGTGAGGTATACATCTTCGAGGCGCTTGGCCGTGGCACTATTGGCCTTATTGACTTCAGCCAGATACTCGGGCGTGAATTTAAACTCGGGTGCAAACTTCATGTCGCCTTCAGCAGAGAAGTCGAACTTCACCACTTTCAGGCTGTGGTAGAGGCCGGTTTCCCGCTCGTTGCAGATGGCGGCAGCGTACAGTGTATTATCGGGCAGCAGCCGGAAGCGGGAGTCGAATACGTTCACCACCTTGCCCCCAAACACCCCACCCACGGCCACCGACATCACCTTGATATCCTTACTGTCGTTGCGGTAGCGCCGCACGGCCAGTTTCTTCATCTCGTCGCTCACCAGTGTCACGTACTGCGTTCCATCGTTGCCAACGTGCACGGTGGTGGAAAACAGCGCGCCTTGGTCGCTGAAATCGTAAAGGCGGTCCTTAAGCTTGGTTAGTTTTTCGTCGTAGATGCTGGCGTTGATGCTTTTGATCTGGGTGCCGCGGGTGAGGTAGCGCCAAGCCACCAGTTTGGTGCCATCAGGAGAGAAGGCTATGCCTGGGCGCCGGTCGCGGGCACCGGTTTCGGTGAGCTTCTTTAGGGGTGCTTTCTGGCCACTGCTCAACTCAATCGTTTGGGCCGACAGCGACTGGGCTGCGCCATCTTTCTGATAGATGGCTACAGTCGCCTGAGTTGAGCTATTGGCAAAGCCATCAACTGTTTGCTCGGCTGTGAGCGGCAGCGCAGTGCTCCACAACCGCTTCAGATCGGCATCGTAGCGCTCTACCGCGTATTCTGTAGCCGATTTGTGTGCCAGAATAAGAAAGCCGCCACCGGAAAGGACTAGTGTTTTCTGGGGTATCCGCTCATTATAACGGTCCTCGCTGCGTTCAGGTAAGTAGCTGAACCCAGTGGATTTTACTTTCTGAGCCCAGCCCGTTGCCGGGGGCAGCAGCAAGCCAATTGCAAACAGGCTGGTGAGAAGAACGTATTTCAAATCCACGGAAAAATTAGGTTAAATGAAGAAATTCTAAAAAGCCCAAAAAATGTACTCTCCAAAGGTATCCAACTTACAGCACCTCCCGTACATGCCCCACAATCAGAGCGGCAGATGGTCTTTCTGAGTAATCATTTGGTCATATATCCATAACGTTGAGGTGGTCATTATTGGCTATGCTGTTCGTTTTCTTTGTGGTAGGTATGGTCGAATTCTAGCTGTCCGGAAATAAATGATCCGACAGATTAATCAGAAAACTCGGTCTGAAGTGTTGTTTCACTGTTTTTTGAAGAAGAAACTGCTAATAGAATTCTTTGAATATGTGGCAGATACACAATGCTGCCTGGTCTAAACAAAAATTTGGCCTTAACTTTGTCACGCCGTGCTCTCACCAGCCGGAAAGCTACCCGTCAATATGAAATCTTTACTTCGCTTTTTTCTTCTCTTTGCACTTATCATCATTGGGAAAGTTGCCAAAGAGCCAGCTGGCTTCTCGGAAATTACCAAAGCCATACATGTAGTGGAAGGTGCTCCGGTTAGCCCGGTACTGTTGCTGCAGCAGCCCAATGTCCAGACCGGCTCCCCGGCGGGGGAATTTGAGTTGTGGCAACCTACTTCATCCGCTGCTAACGCAGCCAGCAGCTTTCAATAGAACTCGGTAAGCGACTTCAATAGTCGCTTTTTTTATGCCCGCTCCGGCGGTATTTCTCTTTAGCTGATGCGGCTCCAGTTCACGGCCGTGGCCGGCAGGCTTTCGATGTGACGGCGGATAGCCTGATTTTCGGGTTTCACCAGATCGGGGTCTTCGGCCAGAATGGCCTGGGCAGCAGCCCGGCTCTCGCTCAGGATGCGGCCATCCTTGGCTAGGTCAGCAATAAGCAGATCCAGTACGCCGCTTTGCTGGGTGCCCATCAGGTCACCGGGGCCGCGCAGCTTCAGGTCGATGTCGGCAATTTCGAAGCCGTTGTTGGTGCGCACCATCGTTTCGATACGGGTGCGCGAGTCCTTGCTGAGCTTGTAGCCGCTCATCAGAATGCAGTAGCTCTGGTCGGCGCCCCGGCCCACGCGGCCCCGCAACTGGTGCAGCTGCGAGAGGCCGAACCGCTCGGTACTTTCAATCACCATCACGGAGGCGTTGGGCACGTTCACGCCTACCTCAATTACGGTGGTGGCCACCATAATCTGGGTTTCGTTTTTCACGAAGCGCTGCATTTCGGCATCCTTTTCGGCGGCGCTCATGCGGCCGTGCACAATGCTGATCTGAAACTCGGGAAAGGCGCGGGCCACGCTTTCGTAGCCGTCCATGAGGTCTTTGTAGTCGGCCATCATCTCGCTTTCCTCGATGAGCGGGTACACAATGTATACCTGCCGGCCCAGCCGAATTTGGTCGCGCAGGAAGCCGAACACCTTGAGGCGGTTGCTGTCGAAGCGGTGGACCGTGACGATGGGCTTGCGGCCAGCCGGTAGCTCGTCGATGACGCTCACGTCCAAGTCGCCGTAGAGCGTCATGGCCAAGGTGCGCGGAATGGGCGTGGCCGTCATCACCAGCACGTGCGGAATCACGTGGGGGTTTTTCTGCCAGAGCTTGGAGCGCTGCGCCACCCCGAAGCGGTGTTGCTCGTCCATGATGGTGAGGCCCAAGTTTTTGAACTGCACCACATCCTCCAGCAGCGCGTGCGTGCCTACCAGCATGTTCATCTCGCCGGAGCGCAGCTGCTCGTGCAGCACGCGCCGCTCGGCGGTGCGGCTGCTGCCCGTTAGCTTCCCGATTTTCAGCCCCAGCAGATCGGCAAAGCCCTTCAGGCCCACATAGTGCTGGTCGGCCAGGATTTCGGTGGGGGCCATCAGGCAGCTTTGCGCGCCGTTGTCGGCGGCCATGAGCATGCTGATAAACGCCACGATGGTTTTGCCCGAGCCCACGTCGCCCTGCAACAGCCGGTTCATCTGCTGGCCGGCGCAGAAGTCTTTGTAGATGTCGTGGATTACGCGTTTCTGCGCCCCGGTGAGGTCGAAGGGCAGCACGTTTTTGTAGAAATGCACCAGCGTAGGCACCTCCTTGAAGATCTGGCCGGCTAGCGTGACTTTGCGCTGGTCGCGCTGACGCAGCAGCTTGAGCTGCACGTAAAACAGCTCCTCAAACTTGAGGCGGAAGCGCGCCGTCTGGAGCAGCTCGGTGCTCTGCGGAAAGTGAATCTGCTGGATGGCTGTGGCCTTGTCCATCAGCGCATATTGCTGCACCAGCGCCGGCGACAAAGTTTCCTGCACGTGGGGCAGGGCAATCTTCAGCAGGTCGGCCACCATGCGCATGATGGCCTTGCTATCGACGCGGTGGTAGTTTTTGAGCTTTTCGGAGGTGTTGTATACCGGCTGCAGGTAGCTCTGGCCGACTTTCTGCTCGGTCACTTCCTCCATTTCGGGGTGCGCCATTTGGGGGCGGCCGTTGAACATCGTGGGCTTGCCGAACACGATGTACTCCTGATGATTTTTAATCACCTTTTCCAGGTAGTTCACGCCCTTAAACCACACCAGCTCCAGCTCCCCACTAGCGTCAGCCACTTTAGCCACCATACGCTTTTTCGGGCCTTCGCCCACCACCTCGCGGTTGCGCAAAATGCCCTTCACCTGCACAAACGGCAGGTCGTCGTGCAGGTCGCAGATGTTGTAGAACTGGGTGCGGTCGAGGTAGCGGAATGGGTAGCGCTGGATCAGGTCGCCGTAGGTGAACAGGCCCAGTTCTTTCTGCAGCAGCTGCGCCCGTTGCAGGCCCACGCCCCGCAGATACTCAAGTCTGGTCTGGAAAAAATTACTCAAGGGGAGTAAAGCGTTGGCTGGCTAACGGAGTAGGTAAGCAATCCGGTGGTGCTGGAAACACGCAATCTAAGCAAAGCAAACAAGCAGCTGCTACTGATACTTCAGCGTGTTCAACAATTGCACAATGTCCTTTTTCACGTAGTCTATAACAGGAGCCAGCGAGTCGTTGGCGGTGGCCGTACGGAAGTAGAGCGCGCCCCGGAAGAAGTGGCGCGTGCTGTCGGTGGTGTAGAACTGAAACTGGCTGGGCACCTCACCCTGCAGCTCAAACACAGCTACCCGCATGCCATTGGGCGTGTTGAGAATGTTTTCGTCGATGGCTGTGGCTTTGATTTCGTGCTTGCTGGTGAGTTTGCGGGCATCTTCCAGCAGCCGGTTGGTAAGCTGGCGGTTGCCTTTCAAGCCGGCATACGTAATCTGCACATTGGCTTTGAGCTGCGGATAATACACGTTGATCCAGTGCGGCTGCGCCAGATACGAGGAGTCGCGCAACACTTTGGCGTGGCGAGAATACTGGAACGTGTACGGGTGGCCCGGCGCCAGCTGCTGGTAGGCGTGCGGCGGCAGGTCGATGCGGTTGTATCCTTTGGGTTTGGGGGTGTAGTCGCCCTCGGAGCCGGCGGAAGTGCAGGCCGTAGCCAGCAGGCTCAAAGCGCAGGCAGCAAACAAGTGAAGAGAAGCAGACATTAGCAGCAATGCTGAGGTATAGTTTCAAAGGTAGCGCGAAACCGGCGGCTAATCAGCAGCCGGATGCTTGCCGCCGTAACGCAAAAAGCCCTGGCAGCGTGCCAGGGCTTGGTTGAAAACCAGGCAGGAGAGCTAGAAAGGCAGTTGGTCCAGTTCCGGCTCCTGCCGGAATGTCTGCGGAGCTTCAGCTGCAGCCGGCGCTCCGGCTACAGCTTCCTGTGCATGCGGACGGCCACCCAGCATCGTTATTTCATCAGCAATGATTTCTGTGATGTATCGGGTCTGATTGTCCTTGTCTTGGTACTGACGGGTCCGGATTTTGCCTTCTACGTACACTTGCTGGCCTTTTCTGAGAAATTTCTCAGCCATTTCAGCCAGGCCACGCCAAGCGGCAATAGTGTGCCATTCGGTACGCTCAATGCGGGTTCCTTGTTTGTCGCGGTAGTATTCGTTGGTTGCCAGCGTGAAATTGGCAACGGTAGCTCCGCCTTCGAGATGCCGCACCTCTGGGTCTTTGCCCAGGTTGCCGACTAGGATTACTTTGTTTACTCCAGCCATTGGAATGGATATTTAAAGAGACATGATAAACTGCTGTATGCAGAGTTAAAGATATAAAATTCGACGATAAAAATCCAGTGTAATTAGCTCTTATTTAATCGAATTGCCAATATAATTAGCAATAAGGATTGGCTTCGGTAAATCATCGGTCTGATTGCGGGAAAAGGCGCTCAGGCCTGCCGCTGCCAGTGCCTGCGTGGGTAGCGGTTCCTGTAGCCACACCGGATGAAACTTGGCCTCCACCTTCTGGTGGCTGAGCACGTGACGCAGTGCGTGGGTTGGCTCCTCAACTTTGTTGGTATCAAGCTGGCCACCCAGCGCCTCCACGGCTGCCAGTAGCGCCGCGGCCGGTAGCTCGGCGGTGTCCGTTTCCTGCAGATGAAAATCGTAGAGACCTTCCCAGATGTCCTTCGGGCCGCGCCTGCGCATATAGATGGTGTCGGCGTGGCGCAGTACCAGATAATGAAAGAAGCGCGTACGCGTTGCCTTGGCTTTGCTCTTCACCGGCAATTCGCTCACCATGCCGTGTTGAAAGGCGAAGCACTGGCTTTGCAGCGGGCAAAACAGGCAGTCTGGTTTGAGAGGCGTACACTGGATAGCCCCGAACTCCATAATAGCCTGATTGAACTCAGCGGGTTGGTCGGCCGGAATCAGGGTGTCGGCCAGTTGCTGGAACACTTTGCGGCTGGCTGGCGCTGCAATATCCTGCGTGAGCCCAAATACGCGTGCCAGCACCCGGAACACGTTGCCGTCGAGCACGGCCACCTGCTCATCGAAGGCAAAGGAAGCAATAGCAGCGGCTGTGTACTGCCCCACGCCGCGCAAATGGAGCAGCTCTGCATACGTAGTTGGGAAGTGGCCGCCGTACTCATTTACCACCTGCTGCGCGGTGTGGTGCATGTTGCGGGCCCGGCTATAGTAGCCTAGGCCCTGCCAGTGGCGCAGCACTTCATCCTGTGGGGCCGCGGCCAGGTCCTGCACGGTGGGGTAGGAGCTGACGAAATCCAGATAGTATGGCAGGCCCTGTTTTACACGAGTTTGCTGCAAAATAACCTCCGACAACCAGATAGCGTATGGGTCGCGGGTGTGGCGCCAGGGCAGGTCGCGGCGGTGGCGCGGGTACCATTCCAAGAGGGCGGCCGCAAAAAAGGCAGGGGCAGGAGACGAAGAAGGATGAGACAAGTGTTTGAAAGAGAAATACTTGGATGGATTGAAGAAGGGCCTTTCTATTGCCACTAAAACTATTGCAAAACCAAAAAAGCGGGCTACCTTTGTGGCCCCAATTCGCAAGCGAACAGCTTACCGGGCAAGGGCTTACGTCCTGAATTGGCTGTTTCGCCCAGCATTCATTTTTCACCCATAGTACCTTACCAGCGTGACTAAAGCAGAAGTAATCGCCGAAATTGCCGACAAAACCGGCATCGAGAAAGCAGACGTTTCGGCTACCGTGGAAGCCTTCTTCAAAGTCGTGAAGGATTCGATGGCCGAAGGCAACAACATCTACGTGCGCGGCTTCGGCAGCTTCGTAAACAAAAAGCGCGCGAAGAAAGTCGCCCGGAACATCTCGAAAAATACGTCGATCATCATTGACGAGCATTTTATCCCGAGCTTCAAGCCGTCGAAGACTTTCATCGGCAAAATCAAGAACAGCAAGAAAATTAAAGAACTGGCCAACGCGTAAGTTGTTGATTCAGGCATAAACTACTGCTGGCGGCGCCGCAGGGTATCCAGTACCACGGATGCCCGGCGGCCTGCTTTTTTCGGATGGCTACACGAACCTCTTCACATCAACTGATTCTGCTGGCAGTGGCCCTGGCCCTGGTGGCGGGGCTGTTTTTGTTGCCCAAGGTGATTGTAAAGCCGAAGGAAGGCAAAGGCGAACTGGTGCAGGATGCGGCCCGCACTGCCAACCGTGACAACGGGGCCGCCGCACCTTCAGTCGGTGGCCTCGATGAGCACGGCCACGCAGCCGGTAGCCACGAATCCGACGGTGCCTCGCCTGAGCAGCCGCACATGACTATTGCGCCAGCCCAGCGCCAGGAACTGAATACGCTGCTAGCCAAGTACGCTGCCACCACTGACCCCGCCGCTAAGTTGCGAGTGGCTTCAGATTTGGCTATCAAGTACAAGGCGGCAGAGAAGTTCGACAGCGCCGGCTACTATCTGGAGCAACTGGCACAAGCGCGCCCAGGTGAGCAAACCTGGCAGCGGGCTGCCGATGCGTACTTCGAGGCGTTTAGCTTTGCAGCTACGCAGGAGCGACAGAAGCTGCTGGCGGCCAAATGCCAGGAACTCTACGGCAAAGTGTTGAAAAACAATCCGGAGAACCTGGACGCTAAAACCAACCTCGGCATGGCTTTCATGTCCAGCGCCAATCCGGTGCAGGGCGTTGTGCTGCTCCGGGAGGTGCTGGCAGCTGATCCGCGCAACGAAAAGGCCATCTACAACCTGGGCTTGCTTTCTATGCAGAGCAACCAGTACGAGAAGGCCGTGGAGCGTTTTCGGGAACTCACCAAGGTAAATCCGTCAAACGTCAACGGACAGTTTTATCTTGGCGTCGCGTTAGCGGAAACCGGAGCAACTAAAGAAGCTCGGGAGGTTTTCCAGAAAACCAAAAGCCTGAGCACTGACCCCAGCCTGACCGCTGCGGTTGATGAGCAGCTGCAAAAACTGAAGTAACCAGTTGTTCGTGGTTGGTTGGTTGTGGTTCGTTTTAAGTTGCCTCGCTGGCTACCTCAACGAATCACGAAAAACAAACGACGAACAACGAAAACGAATAATCATTCAACCACTTAATCCACAACAACATGCCCTGCGGTAAAAAAAGAAAGCGTCATAAGATTGCCACTCACAAGCGGAAGAAGCGCCTGCGCAAAAACCGTCACAAGAAGAAGTAAGCCCTTTCGGGGTCTGCTGGCGGGGCGTTGCCTGTAAGGCGCGCCATCCGTCTATCTCTCATCTTGTATCCCCGAGAGTGGCTAAAAATTCGCTTTCCCCGAGGCTTGCAAGGGAAGCCGGTGCTGTGTGCGCCGGCTTCCCTTTGCCGGTTTCGGGGGCGAAGGGCTACCACCGGGACTACCTAACAACCCAATCCATTGAGTAACGAATTAATCATTAATTCTACTCAGGAAGGAGAACGGATTGCCCTGCTACAGGACAAGCGGCTCATCGAATATCATTTCGACCGCAACGACACCAATTACTCGGTGGGCGACATCTTCCTGGGCACGGTCAAGAAAGTTATGCCCGGTTTGAACGCTGCGTTCATTGATATCGGGTACGAAAAAGATGCGTTTCTGCACTACGGCGACCTGGGCGAGCAATTTCCTTCGTTGAGCAAGTGGGTGCGGGGCGTACAGTCGCAGAAAACCCCCGTTGGCGCCCTCAAGTCGTTTGGCCTTGAAAAGCCGCTCGACAAAGTAGGCAAGGTTGCCGACACCCTCAAAAAGAGCCAGCAAGTGCTGGTTCAGATTGTAAAAGAGCCTATTTCCACCAAAGGCCCGCGCCTGTCCACCGATATTTCGATGGCCGGCCGCTACTTGGTGCTGGTGCCTTTCTCCAACACCATTAGCGTGTCGAAGAAGATTGTGAGCAAGACGGAGCGTGAGCGGCTCAAGCGGCTTATTGCTTCCATCAAGCCCGACAACTTCGGCGTGATTATCCGCACAGTGGCCGAGGGCCGCGAAGTGGCCGAGCTGGACCGCGACATGCAGAGCATGACCAGCAAGTGGGAGCAGCTCTTCACGGCGCTGCGCTCTGCCAAGCCCAACGACAAGGTGTTGGGCGAGCTGGGCCGCACCAGCTCCATGCTGCGCGACATGCTCAACGAGTCGTTTGATGCCATTACGGTGGATACAACGGCCCGCTACGAGGAAATGCGCGGCTATTTGGAGCAGATTGCGCCCGATAAGCTGGGTTTGCTGAAGCATTACACCGGCAAGGTGAAGGTGTTTGAGCACCTGGGCATTGAAAAGCAGCTGAAAACGCTGTTTGGCAAAACCGTGACGGTGCCCGGCGGCGGCTACCTGGTAATCGAGCACACCGAAGCACTGCACGTCATCGACGTCAACTCCGGCAACAAGAGCAACCAGGAAAGCGACCAGGAAGCTACGGCCCTCATGGTGAATATGTTGGCGGCCAAGGAAGTAGCCCGGCAGCTGCGGCTGCGCGACATGGGCGGTATCATTGTCGTCGATTTCATTGACATGAAGTCGGCGGAGAGCCGCAAGAAGGTGGAGGACGCCGTGTATCAGGTGATGAAACACGACAAGGCGCGCTACACCATTCTGCCCATCACCAAGTTTGGGCTGCTCCAGATTACGCGGCAGCGCGTGCGCCCGGCCGAAAACATCGTGACCGGAGAAGTGTGCCCTACCTGCGGCGGAACCGGCAAAATCTCGGCCTCCATCCAGGTAACCGACGAAATCGACAACAGCATCGAAGACTTGCTGGTGACGCAGAATCAGTCGGGCATTACGCTGCACGTGCATCCGTTCCTGCATGCCTACTACACCAAAGGCCTCGTAAGCCGGCAGATGAAGTGGTACCTGAAATACTACAGGTGGATCAAAGTCACGAAGGACACTAGCCTGGGGCTGACCGATTATCGCATCGAGGACGAAAACGGTGAGGAAATCGAGTTGCACTCGGCGGCGGCAGCTATGGCCCGTCTTCAGGACCACGAAGTAGACATTACCGATTAAGAAAGTAGCGTGGTTGTCTGCGACAACTCCTCCTGAAAGAAGGAAAGCCCGCCCTACGGTATGTAGAGCGGGCTTTTTTTAATAACACATGATGCTGGTGAAAGGAATTCCGCAGATAACTACGGCTTAGATTCAGATCTGTGAAATCTCTTGCATCAGCATCATCCGTGATTAAAATTTCAATCCTAGGTCCAAGGCAACTTCGCTGTTTTTAAGCGTTACGTCCTGGAAGTCGCGCTCATTATCAAAATACTTATCGATGTTGAGCAGACCACGGTGGTAGCTGATGCCGCCGAACACCTTGGTGCTCTGGCCTACCTGGTACTCGGCGCCTACTCCCAGTAGCACGGCAGCTTCCGGAATGATAACGTGGTCGAGGGCTTTGCTTTCCTGGCCGGTACCGGGGTCGGTATAGCGCTTGTTGCCGTCGATTTTGCCGGAAATAGCCCCGCCGAGCGAGCCGCCCAGTTGGAAGTACAGCTTGGTATCGGTGGCAATGTCATTGGTGAACAGCTTCACTGTAACGGGCACTTCCAGATACTGCAAGCCAATTTTTTGGGTTATCCGACGGTTGGGGCTAGTGGCGGGGTCAATGTAGCTGATAGTGCCACCTTTGCCTACCAGCTGCAGGCCCGTGCTGAAGGCATAGTTTTCGCCGAAAAAGTAGTCCACTACTAAGCCGCCGCCGAGCGTAATTTTACTCTTCTCATTGACAAAGCCAAAGGAGCTAGGTGCTTCTGTGCGCAGGTTGGTGATAGAAGGCGAAAGTTTGAGGCCGATTTCGACTTGGGCCGAAGCTGTAGCGGCCGATGCACCTACCAAGAGGGCAGCAAGCAGGGTTTTTTTCATGGCGAAGGCAAGTTGAGTGAGCCGCAGAATACGATGCCGCTGGGTGCGGCGTTTGGTTTTGGCTAATTTCGCCTTAAAGATAGAAGCGTGCCCCACTTTCCTTTTGCTATGCGTTCCATTCTGCTCGCCCTCTATAGTTCCTGCCTGCTGTTGCTGGCTGCCTGTGGCCGCGAAAACGAATCCTGCACGCCCGACCCGGCCGTGGCCAGAGTATCAGCCCCCGTGCAGCTAACCCGGCTGGAGAAGCCCTTTTTTCAGATCCGGACCACTGCCGATGCCCAGCGCTTCCTGGCGCAGCAGCCGCTGTTTGCCAGCCAGTTTCTGCAGCGGCGTCAGTTCCCGTCGGATGAGGTGCTGGCCGCCACACTCACGCGCCTGGCTACCAACTCCGGCCTACAGGTGCTTGGCCGGCAAACCGACAGCGTATTCCAAGACTCAGGCAAGCTAAAAACGGGCTTAGAGAGCATGTTCCGGCACATTCGCTACAATTTCCCGGCGTTTCAGGTGCCGCCCGTTCAGACGTTCGTATCGGGGCTAAGCCAAGACATGTTTGTGAACGACAGCCTGATGGTATTGGGGCTGGACTTCTTTGTGGGCCCCACCGCACGCTACCGCCCCAATGTGCCCGAGTATATCCTGCGCCGCTACCGCCCCGAGTACGTGCTGCCAACTGCCGCGCTGGCCATCAGCAGCAAATACAATCAGAAGGAACTCACCAACCAAACCATGCTGGGCGAGATGGTGCAGTATGGCAAGTCGCTGTACTTTGCTGAGCGGGTATTGCCCTGCACCGCTGACTCGCTGCTCATTGGCTACACCGACAAGGAGCTGCAGGGCGTGTATTTCAACGAAGGCAAGATCTGGGCACACTTTCTGGATAAAAAGCTACTTTACAACACTGCCCCGTTTACGGTGCAGAAGTACGTGGGCGAGCGGCCTAATATCCCCGAAATCGACAAGACCTGCCCCGGCCGCATTGGCGCCTGGGTGGGCTGGCAGATTGTGCGCAAATACATGGCCGAAAACCCCAAGGTGACGCTGGCCCAACTGATGGCTGACCAAAATCCGCAGCACATCCTCAACGAGTCGCACTACCGTCCGCGTCCGCGCCGGGCGGAGCGGTAGGGATTCATAACCAGACCGTCCTGCTGAGCGAAGGCGGAGCCGCAGTCGAAGCATCTCACCTGAGTAGTATTAATACTATTGCAACAGAGCAGTAGGAATGCTTTGACTGCGGCTCCATCTTCGCTCAGCAGGACGCTCGGACTATTCTCAGACTTTGCTTAACTAATTCCGCGTGCATATTGCCGTTTTCAGCCAATATCACACTAACCCGGATTGCCCGGCCACGAGCCGGCACTACGCGTTGCTGGCGTATCTGGCGCGCACGCACCGCATCACGCTGATCAGCACGCGGACCTGGGAGTTGCAGCGGCTGACGCAGCAGTATCCGTGGGTGCCGGCCGGGGTGGAGCTGCGTGTGGCTGATGTACCTTATGAAAATCAAATGGGCGTGGCGCGGCGTGGGCTGGCGTTTGCGCAGTATGCGGCCTACGCCGTGCGCGAAGGGCTGCGCATCGACAAACCTGATGTTATCTGGGGAATTAGCACACCGCTGACGGCTGCCTGGGCGGCGGCGCAGGTGGCGCGTTTGCGCAGCGTGCCGTGGGTATTCGAGGTGCAGGATCTGTGGCCGGCCTTCCCAATTGCTATGGGTGCCGTGCCCAACCGTTGGGCCCAGCGCCGCCTGTTTGCGCTGGAAAAAAGTTTGTACCGCAGTGCCCGCCACATCATGGCCCTGTCGCCGGACATGACCGGATACGTGCAGCATGTTGGCCACCCGCCCAAAGAGCATTCCGCCTTGTTCAGTCCCGGCAAAGTAACTACCGTGCTCAACGGCACCGACCTGGAGTTGGCCGCGCTGGCCACCGACGATGCCGTAGCCACGCTGCGCCGGGAGCAAAACCTGGTGGGCCGCCGTGTGGTGCTCTACGCGGGCACGCTGGGCCGGGCCAATGATATTCCGACATTGCTGGCCGCGGCCGAACTGCTGGCCGCTCAAATGCCGGAAATGGTGTGGCTGTTTATGGGTCTAGGGTTCGATGAACCCCGGGTGCGGGAGGCGGCTGCCCGTTGCCCGGCTATTCGGCTGGTGCCGCCGCAGCCCCGGCACGCCGTGTTCAGCTGGTTCCGGCTGGCGGAGGTTTCCGTGGTGTCATTCCTGGGATTACCGGTGCTCGATGCCAACTCACCTGCCAAATTCTATGACAGTCTGGCTGTAGGGACGCCGGTAATCGTCACCAACAACGGCTGGACGCGGGAGCTGGTAGAAGCCCACAGCTGCGGCTGGTACTCGCCGCCCAGTGATGCGCCGGCTCTGGCCCAAGTGCTGGAAAAGCTGCTGAATCAGCCAGAAAAGCTACGCACGGCAGGCGCCGCTGGCCGCCAGCTGGCGGCCACCACTTTCGACCGACAACAGCTGGCCGCCACTGTGCAACAGCTTCTGGAAGCCGCCTCTCACTAGCCAATGACCTTTGTGCCCTAGTGAGCTAGTTATATACTATGTTGTACTATCGGCCTGCTATTTTGTTGATTTTTCAGCCTTTACTGCCGCTTTCAGGCTTGTCTGCAGTGCTTTATTGGTTACCTCTGCGTAATATTTGCACACGCTGCTCAGCGGACAGATGGTACACTTGGGCTGCCGGGCCACGCAGATGTAGCGCCCGTGCAGAATGAGCCAATGGTGCGCTTTGGGTATCAGCTCCTGCGGGATGTGGCGCACCAATTCCTTTTCCACTGCCAGCGGCGTAGTAGCGGTGCGCGGTACCAGTCCCAGCCGGTGCGAAACCCGGAACACGTGCGTATCGACGGCCATGGCCGGCTGGTTGTATATCACCGACACCACCACGTTAGCCGTTTTGCGCCCCACACCCGGCAGCCGCTGCAGTTCCTCGATGGTGCTAGGTACCTCTCCGCCAAACTCACTGACCAGCAGCCGGCCCAGACCCGCCAGATGCTTGGCCTTATTATTTGGGTACGATACGCTCCGAATAAACGGGAAAATATCTTCCTGTGAAGCCGCTGCCAGCCGTTCGGGAGTAGGAAACTGCTCCATCAGCGCGGGCATCACCATATTCACCCGCTTGTCGGTGCACTGGGCACTGAGGACCACGGCCACAATCAGCTCGTAGGGCGAGGCGTAGTGCAACTCGGTTTCCGGCGCCGGAAAGTTGGTGGTGAAGTAGTCGAGGAAGAATTGGAAACGCTCGGCTTTGCGCATGAGTCAATAAAAAAGGCGGGATGCCACGAAGGTACCAGTTGGTACGCTTCAAGGCATCCCGCCAGGGAATTTCCTTTTCCGTAAGCCGACAGATTCTGCGCAGTAGTGGTAGGGCGCTTAAGCCGAACGCAAGAAAGTGCGCGAATACTGCAGAATAGCCTCGGTGCTACGCTGGCCGGGCTTATAGCGCAGCGTATTGAGGGTTCGTTGGGCCATAAGCAGATCAGCGCAGGTAGCCGCCAGTTCGGCGTCGTGCTGCAGAGCCTGCTCTATTTCCTGCTGCTCATTAGCCGGCAATTCGTTGTACACGTACCGGAGCAGTTTCTCGTGGGTAAAGGTTTTGATCATAGAAAACGGGTTGTGCGGCCATTTTTTTCCGCAAATTGATCAGCGCATAACGCATCCGCCCAAGCGCTGTGTTAATGCTGACGCCGGTTGCGTCCGCAATTTCCTGAAAACTCATGTCGCCGTAGTGGCGCATTACCAGCACTTCCTTCTGGGCGGCGGGTAGTTCCTGTATTAACTCCCGAAGCCGTGTATAGGTTTCCTCGCGGGTCAGCGCGGCTTCTACTCCCTCTTCGGCGTGCGAAAGAGAGTTGAAGGCATGGCCTGTCGTGTCGAGGTTAAGCAGCGGGCTGCGTTTCTCCCGACGGAAAAAGTCGATGGCCAAGTTGTGGGCTATCCGGCAGATCCAGGAGGAGAACTTGCCCTCCTCGTTGTATCGGCCGCCTTTCATGGTATGGATAGCCTTGATGAACGTATCCTGCAGCAGATCTTCAGCCACGTCTTCGTCGCGCACAATCAGCATGATTGTGGTAAAAACCCGGGCTTTGTACCGCTCGAGCAACTGCGCGAAGGCTTCTTCATTGCCGGCAATGTAAAGGGATATGAGAGCGGAATCGCTCAGCTGCATGGTGTCCATAAAGGCTACGGGTTAAGGAACGTAGAGCTTTAGGCCATATTGTGCAGTTGCCGGTGAAATTCTGTGAAATGAAGGGAGAATGAAGAACCCCTTGAACCAAATGTAGAGAACTGCCAGACTAAACACAATGAGTGACCAGCACAGACTAATTATTTTTTCAATATTTTTTCAAATATAAAATATAATATGTATGATATTCAGTGTTTTATTGCCTTAAATACCACCTAAAACTCACAACTATCCCGTTATAAGTTTTTTAAAAGGTTGCATCATTAAGCCTGCTAATGCCAGAGAAGTAGTAGCCTTAGACACTCTCGTGCTGGCGCCGCCGGGTCAGCCAGGCAGTAGCCGTACCCTCATCGGTGAAGAGTCGTACGTGGCACTGAGTGTTGGTAACCATTGGGGCGCCCGCCTCTTGGTCGACGGCAGAGAGGTGGCTGGGAGATACCAGAAACGCCAGATATACCCGGCCGCCCAACTGTGTGGCCAAACGGGGCAGGAATGTTTCAAGTGTCCAGAGAGTGTCGTCTTCGCTGCTGATACCGCGCCGCCGCAGATCGAGCAGCCAGAAGCGGCATTGGTGCGGTGTAGCAGCGGCTAACAGGGCCTCATAGCTTTGCTGCAACTCGGTGCTGAAAACGGGCCGTAGCCACCGCGCAAACAACACTTGCAAATCAGGGCGAAAAGTCAGTTCCGCCAAATCGGCTAGTCGGATAGGTATTGGCATAAATGTGAGGGTGAAAGGCGGTATACGTGGTGGGTTATCAATCTTACAAAGAACCCACCGCGCTACAAAGTTAAGGCCGCCAAAAGCAGCTGGCTTCCGCGGGCCCCGGCTACCTTTGCTTGCTCGTTTGTATTAAGCTGCTATATGCCTTCTGCTGTTCCGGCTCCCCGCCACGACCCTTACGCCGCGCTACGCTTGCCGGAGTTCCGGCGCTTCATTTCGGCTCGCGCCTGCCTGACTCTTGCCACCCAGATTCAGGGTGTGGTGGTCAGCTGGCAGATGTTCAAGCTCACCGGTGATCCGCTGGCGTTGGGTTTGATTGGGCTGGCGGAGGCCATTCCCAGCATTGTGGTGTCTTTGTATGCCGGCCACTTGGCTGATTCCGTGCGGCGGAAGAACATCATTGTGGCCATGGTAACGGTGCTGGTGCTGTGCTCGGTGGCGCTGTGGCTGTTAGCGCAGCCTGCCGCCGCTACTCTGCTTACCGCTGGTATTCCGCTGGGTGGGCTGCTGGTGCTCAGAGGCTTGCCGCTCTATGCTGTCATCTTCGTGAGTGGCGTGGCGCGGGGTTTCCTGGGGCCGGCAGTGTTTTCGTTTATGCCGCAGCTGGTGCCGGAGCGCACCCAGCTTTCCAATGCCATTACCTGGAACAGCACTACCTGGCAGGCAGCGGCCGTACTGGGCCCCGCCATTGGCGGGCTGCTATTTGCTCATTTTGGCATCTCCCTGGCTTACGGTGCAGATATTGGCTTGATGCTGCTGTCGTTGCTGCTGTTTCTGAGCATTGCCGGCCGGCCGCTGCCGCCCACTGAAGGACAGAAGCTCGGGCTTAAAGAAAGTGTACTAAGTGGGCTGCAGTTTATCTTCCAAAACCAATTGGTACTGGCTGCGCTGTCGCTGGACTTGTTTGCGGTATTGTTTGGAGGAGCTGTGGCGCTGCTTCCTATTTTCGCCGATCAAATTCTGCATACCGGCGCCGAAGGCTTGGGCTACCTGCGGGCCGCCCCGGCTGTGGGCTCGGTGCTGATGGCAGTTTCGCTGACGTATTTCCCGCTCCATCGCCACGCCGGGCGCAAACTGCTGTGGGCCGTAGCCGGCTTTGGTGTAGCTACTATCTTTTTCGCGCTGTCTACCAACTTCTGGCTGTCGTTGTTCCTGCTGTTCCTGACTGGTGTTTTCGATTCCGTGTCGGTTATCGTGCGCTCCACGCTGATTCATACTTACACGCCCGAATACATGAAAGGCCGCGTATCAGCCGTCAACAACATCTTCATCGGTTCCAGCAATGAAATCGGGGCCTTCGAATCGGGGGCAGCGGCGCGGCTGCTGGGCGTGGTGCGCTCGGTGGTGTTTGGTGGCGCCATGACGCTGCTCGTAGTTGGTATCACGGCCTGGCGCGCCGATAAGCTGCGCAACCTTGATCTGACTCCCAAGCCCCAAAAAGATGAGTAGCTCGGCCCAGATTATTCTCCGGAAGACGAGAAGGTATAAAATCTGCTGTGCGTTGCAGCGCAAAAGCAGCGCTTTGCTCATTTAGTGTGCTTCTTATGCGTATCGAACTTATAAACAAACTTATCCACATGATTGTGGATAAGTGTTTGGTTTTCCGGCAATTCGTAATTCAGCGCCGCGCATGAATGGCCAGCCAGTTACCAAGAATCTGCAACGCAGAAGGTGATATGGTTTCACTGAGCTGGCCATATTCCGAAGGAAGTCCGGAAGTTGCAGTCTGAAATAAATGGTTGAGGCCATCAAGGCGCTGAACGGTTACGTTGCGGTTGTTGGCTGCCTGCAAACCGCTCCGAATGGCTTCCAGATTGAGGTCGGCGGCTACCTGCAGATCCTTGGTGCCATTGAGAGCCAGCACCGGAACCCTGACTTTTGCCAAGGCCGAAGCTGGATTCAAGTTTAGAAAATACCGGTACCAGGGCGAAGTCATCTGGGTGGCCATCGTAGTCAGAACAGATTCTGAAACGCCTGGGCTGGCCTGCTTCAGCAGCGGTACCATCCGGGCAATTGCCGGCGGGTTGTCGGAAGTGGTCTGGATGATGGTAAGCAAGGTTTGCTGGGTGCGGCGCATCCGGCCGGCACTAGCGGTGTCGAGCCCGGAAACGCGCAACACATCGGCCTGCTGGCGCAGCAGCAAGTCGCGGCCACTAACCCCCATCCCGGCCAACGATACAATGAAGGCTGGGGGCTGCGGCCCGGCTCCTGCCAGCAGCGCAATGGTGCCACCCTCGCTGTGGCCAAGCATGCCTACGTGCTTAGCCTGCACGCCGGCTTGGGTACGCAAAAAGGCCAGTGCCGCCTGCGCATCGGCCAAAAAGTCGGCGGTGGTAGCCGTAGCAAACGTGCCGCCCGACTGGCCTACGCCCCGGTCATCGTAGCGAAGCACAGCAAAGCCGCGCCGTGTGAGGTAGTCGGCCAACACCCGAAACGGATGGTGCCCCATGATACTTTCGTCGCGGTCCTGCGGGCCGGAGCCCGACACCAGCACCACGGCCGGGAACGGACCTTTGCTGGGCGGTAAGGTGAGGGTACCGGCGAGTTCGGGCCCGCTATTTGAGCTTTTGAAGCGCACCTGCCGCTCCAGGTAAGGTAGGGGAGCCACAGGGTCCTGAGGACGAACGGGTGGAGGCGCAGGTGTTGGCAGGCCTCGCTGCAGCACCAGTGCCCATTGGTCGCCGTTCTGCTTCCACCAGCCAGCCAGCTGCTGCCCATCGGCTGAAAGACGTGCGGCATAGCGTGCCCCCAGAAAATCCGATAATAGGATCAGGCTGTCCTGGCGTAGTTCAACGCTTGAGAAGGTTAACGCAGATACTTTTTGCGAAGGCACATCCAGCGTAGCCGTTAACGTACCTGCTGGCTGCTCGGCAATGTGTACAATCAGTTGAAGCGGATTGGCTGCAGTAGCTAGCATACCGTGCCATGGGCCTGTTAGTGGCTTTAGCTGCTGGGCATGCGTGGGTGCCGCCAGTCCTACTAGGCCCAGAAAAAAGGCTATGTATACTCCTTGCCACCTCCAATATCGTTTTGTCATCGGCCTAAAAATAAAAGAGCAATAGTGGAAAGCGCAAGTATACGGCCCTTGTGGCATTGGCTGGCTCCTGCCAAACGCACTGCGGGCGCTGAGCGGCCAGAACTGCCAATGCATTAGATGCACAGGCTATACTGGCCGCTCAGCGCCCGCAGTGCGCTTGGTACAAGCTTCAGGGTTAGCGGCTGGCTTGCGTGGGAGCCGTACGGAGCTTCCGGACTGTTTTAACGGCTTTCTTGGTTCCTTCGCGTTTCACCGTCACGGGAATAGCCTCGGGCTGGGTGGTACGCTTGGCAATCCAGGCGCGCATCATATCAAGGGCTTTGGGTGAGAACGTAGGTTGCTGTGCCCCATTTACCAAGGCCCACTCTTCGGGTTTAGGCTGCATCCAGTGGTTTACTTCGGGCAGTTTCTGGGTGGTTACGTCGCGGTTGGCACGCAGGCCTTTGCGCAGCATCGCCAAGTTGTTGGTGGCTTCCACCTGCAGGTCGTCGGCACCGTTGATGGCCAGCACCGGGCATTTCACTTCGGGCAGCTTGCGAGTAGGCTCGAAATCGATAAAGTAGCGCGACCAGGGCGACGTAAGCTGAATAGCGCGGGCGCGGGCCATGTGCGGGTCGAGGTCGGTGTTGCTCATGCGCAGCGTGGCGGCCACTTTGCCCCGGGCCTGTGCATCGTTGGGCGTCTGCCGGATGATATCAATCATTTGGCTATGCAGCTCCATGGAAGCTTTCACCTGAGCCGGGCTAGCCCCAATCAGGCGCATGATTTCCAGCTGCTGGCGCGTTAGCACGTGGCGGCCTGGCAAGCCGTACCCGGCCATGGATACTACAAAGGCTGGCTTGGCCGTGCTGGCTTCTGCTGCCGCCAGAAAGGCAACATTAGCGCCCTCCCCATGGCCGATAAAGCCGATTTCCTGTGGGTTGATGAGGTTGCGGGCCCGCAAAAAAGCCATAGCGGCCTGCGCGTCGCGCACTAAATCCTGAGTGGTAGCGGTAAGGTAAATGCCCTGCGACTTACCAGTGCCCCGGTCGTCAAACCGCAGCACCGCAATACCCCGCCGAGTCAGATAGTCGCCCAGAATGCTGAACATGCGGTATTCCTGCTCACCAGCGTCGCGGTCCTGAGGACCGGAGTCGGAGAGAAGCACCACGGCCGGGAACGGACCCGGTCCGGCCGGCACGGTCAGGATACCGCTCAGGCGAAGCTTGTCGGTAGTGTTGGTGAAGCTGATTTCGTCTTCGCGGTAGGGTGGCGTGAGGCGTACTTTGCCAGAAGCCGTAGCCGCTGACTTAGCTCGCTCAAACACCAGCGGCCCCGAAAGGCCCGGCTGCTTCCACACGCCCGTCAGCTGGTCGCCGTTGTTCTGGATTTTGCCTACGAAGCTGCTGCCAGCCTGTTCAATGTGTAGGTTCAGCTCGTTGCCTTTCACTTCCACTTCCACGGGCATGCGGTAGATGCGTTGCTGCGGCACATCAAGGGCAGCATAATAGCCGCCGTTGGTGAGGGGAATAATAGTGACAATCAAGTCAAGCTGTCCGCCCGGTACCTTCAGCGGCCCGCGCCATTGTCCGTTGAGCACTGGAGCTACCCCAGCAAAAACCGGCATAGCAAGCAGCAATGCGAATAGCAAAGAAAATGCGTGTAATGTTTTCTTCATATAGTTAAAAAGAAAGCAGGCTGAAGCACTCTCCATACGAATACGGCACGGAAAGTAACAAAATCAAAGGTAGTTGAATGAAAATATTTCTGGTTCGATCGAGCTTTTTATGCAAGTGGAGTGCTGCCCACCTGCTACTTACCAATCACCCATAATCAAGGGACATAAAAGCCCCGTGCAAACGGGGCAGGAAACCGACGCTCGGCTTCCTGCCCCGTTTGCACGGGGCTGTCAACGCAAAAAAATTAGCAGTTGCCGTCTAGGTCGCAGGAAGCGCCGGTGGTGCCAGCCAGTTCTACCGGCTGCGGATGTGCTTCTTCCCACACCTTGGCCAAAACTTCCTCAAATAGCGCAGTTGGCTGGGCACCCGATACGGCGTATTTGTTATCGAAAACAAAATAAGGTACGCCGCGCACACCAATCTGCCGAGCCTGGTACTCATCGTGGCGCACTTCCTGGGTAAAGGCTTCCGACAAGAGCACCTGCGTAACTTCTTCGGCCGGCAGTTGCAGGTCGGCGGCTAGCTGCTGCAAAGTAGCAACGTCGTTGATGTCGCGCCCTTCTTCCAGATAGGCCTTAAACAGCCGCTCCTTGGCGGCATCCTGGCGGCCGTGCTGCTGGGCTAGGTGCACCAGGCGGTGCGCCCGCAAGGTGTTAGCGGGCACCAGGTGGTCGAAATCGAAAGCCAGGCCTTCGCCAGCTGCCATTTCTGTCATGTTCGCCGACATCTGGCGGGCCCACTGTTCGGTGTTGCCGTATTTGGCAGCTAGGCGCTTGTACATGCCTTCGCCAGGCTGCGGATTTGCCTCGGTATCCAGCTCGAAGCTGCGCCACTGCACCTCAATAGCATCACGGTGCGGGAAGTTGGCCAATGCATTTTCCAGGCGCCGCTTGCCGATGTAGCAAAACGGGCACGCAATATCAGACCAGATTTCTACCGGTATCTTTTTCATGCTGCAAAATCAGAAGTGAGGCGGAGTTGAATAGCTCCGGCGCCTATAACCAACGGCGGGCAGCGGTGGTTTCGAAGCGCGCAAAAAGGCCGGCCCCACACTGAGCAGGGCCGGCCAAGTAAATAGAGGCTGAAAACTAGCGGGCTACAATGAGCTTTTGGCCAGGCTTCACTTCGTCGGAAGTAAGGTGATTGAGGCGGCGCAGTTCATCCACCGTAATGCCCTGGTAACGGCGCGAAATATTATAGAGTGTATCACCCTTCTGTACTAGGTGTACTTTTTGATCGGCAACCTCGGGCGCCGGACGCTTGCCGGTAGCTATTGCTGGTTTGTGTGGAGCGCGAGGCGAGGCTGTACGCGTGGTGGCCGAAGCACTGGTATTGCCAGGCGCAGTAAGCAGCAGCTTCTGCCCAGGTACTACTTTCTCTGACTCCAGCTGGTTCCAGGCCATCAGCTGGCTCGTAGTCAGGCCATAGCTCTGCGCAAGCTTTGCCAGACTGTCGCCGCGCCGCACCACGTACGTAATGGGCGCACTGTCATCTGTTGCAGCCAGTGTAGCGGCCGTAGCGGCGGCCTCCTGGCTGATGAGCTGCGGATTGCGGCTGGCAATGGCTGCTTTAAGTGGTTCTGCTGCCGCTACCATCTCGGCCATGGAAGCTGGGGTAAGGGGGGAGTCGGTCGCTTTAACAGCGGGCGAGTTCAGGCGCGGCGGCACCGACGGCTTACGGTCGGTGGCAGCTACGGCCCGGCTGGCGGGTGTGGTCGGAACTGCTATCGGCACAAATACCACCAGTTGCTTGCCTGGCACCAGCGCTTTGCCCTTGCGCAGCCCGTTCCAGCGCGCGAGCTGGGCAGTCGTTACATCATAACGCTCCGCTACTGCTCCCACCGATTCGCCGCGGCGGACAGTGTGGCGTACCCGCCGGAAGCGCGGCGCCGCCACTTCGGATTCTTCGCGTGGGCCACTGCTGGCCGCCAAGGTGCGCGACGGGAAGGGCGTAACGCCTTCCAAACGGGCCATCAGGGGCTGCATAGGCTGCGGTAGATCGGCTTGCGGCCGGCAATACTCGAACAGCGTTGCGCGGTCTACTACGGCCAGCTGTGGGCGGTTGGCTGCCGGAATTTGCACCGCATACGCGCGGTAGCCTTCGGGCAGCCAGCTGCGGCGCAATTCGGGGTTGTAGCGCAGCAGCGCCGCCGAGTCTGGCAGACCACAGGCTTGGCTGAGGCGGTGCAGATCAAGCGCGTGGCCACCCACCTGCAGCGTATCCATGGCTTCGGCGTAGCGGTATTTCAGGTCGGGTGAGTGAAGCTGATGGGCCTGCGCGTACTGCATCGAGTACATAATGGCCGTGAAGGTGGGCACGTAGTTGCGCGTTTCCTTGGGCAGGTGCGGATACAGGTCCCAGAAGGATTTTTTACCGGTGCGGCGCATTACGCGCTGCATGCTGCCCGCGCCCCAGTTGTAGGCTGCCAGCACCAGTTCCCAGTCGTGGAAGATGCCGTAGAGGTAGCGCAGATGCTTGCAGGCCGCTTCCGTCGACTTTTCCGGGTTCATACGCTCATCCACCCAGTCGTCGCGACGCAGGCGCAGGTCGCCGGCCGTAGGGCCCATAAACTGCCATAGCCCCGTAGCTCCTACCGGCGACTTAGCTGTAGGAATCAATGCTGACTCTACTACAGCCAAATATTTAAGGTCAGTAGGCAGGTTGTACTTGGCGAGATACTTCTCGAACAGCGGGAAATACAGGTTTTCGCGCTCCAGCACGCGCTGCATATACTTGCGGTTGCGCTCCGTAAACAGCTTCACAAACGACAGCACGGCCGGATTGAACGTGTGCGGCGCGTCGGTTTCAAAGCAGTTGATTCGGTCCCCAACCAAGTCGCGCAACTCCGGGGGCGTTTGCAGCCAGGCCAGCCGCGCAGAATCCACGGCTATGGGCTCGGCAGCCAGCGAGTCAGGTAGAACCTCCAGGTTTACCACCTGCGTGGAGTCGTCGGCTGCGGTAGCAGGCAAGGTTTGCTGCCGGCCAGCCGGATGATTTTGCGCCATGCCGGCGAAGGGCGAAGCTAGCCCCAGCATACCACTGGCCAGCATAACACGCAACAGCTGTTTCTTCATTTCTTCGCCTGGGTCATCGTGAAAAAAACGAAAAGCCCTGATTCAAATTGGGTTAAATATACTGACTGCAAGTATAACTTCCAGATAAAAGCCAAAACGACGGGGTGCGCATTGGCACCTCGTCGTTTTGGCTTGCTCTCAAAATGCCGGCTTAAGCAGGCGTGAGGGTTTCAGTCAGAGACTTAGCAAAGGCTAGCAGATGCTCCTCACGGAACGCCCCACTCATCACCTGTAGACCAATAGGCAAGCCATCAGAATCGTTACCAGCCGGAATAGAAACGGCTGGTACACCCGCCAGCGAAGCCTGTACAGTGAAGATATCGGCTAGGTACATGGCCAGCGTATCCTTGTTCACTTCTCCAATACGGAACGCCGTGGTTGGAGCAGTAGGTAGGAGCAGGAAATCGTACTGGCGCAGCAGTTCGTCGGTTTTATCCTTGATCAGGCGGCGCACCTGCTGTGCTTTGGTGTAATAAGCATCGTAATAGTCAGCCGACAGCACAAAAGTACCCAACAGGATCCGGCGCTGTACTTCGGGACCGAAGCCCTGGGAGCGGGTTTTTTTGTACAGTGAAGACAAGTCGGTGGCATCGGGGGCACGGTAGCCGTACTTCACCCCGTCAAAGCGGCTCAGGTTGGAGCTGGCTTCGGCGGTGGTCAGAATGTAGTACGTCGGTACCATGTAGTCGAGGTAGGGGAAATCTACCGCGTCTACTACGTGGCCCTGGCCACGTAATTCGTTGAGTGTATGCTCCAGAGCGTTTTTTATCTCACTATCAAGGCCTGGGCGCTCCACGGCGTCGCGAATGTAGCCAATGCGGTAGTGTGGAGCAGGCTCCAGCAACTCACTGTAAGCTGGTACATCACGCTGGCTTACGGTACTGTCAAAATTGTCGGCACCAGCCATTACTTCCAGTAGCAAAGCTGCATCCTCCACGGAGCGAGTGAGCGTCCCTATCTGGTCGAAGGAAGAGGCATACGCGACCAAACCATAGCGAGAAATACGCGAATACGTGGGCTTGAAGCCTACAATGCCGCAAAATGCTGCTGGCTGCCGCACCGAACCACCTGTATCGGAGCCAATGGAGGCCAGGCAAAAATCAGCCTGCACTGCCACCGCCGAGCCACCCGACGAACCGCCCGAAACCCGCTCCTCGTCCAGGGCATTGCGCACCGGGCCGAAGTAGGACGATTCATTGGAGGCGCCCATGGCAAACTCGTCGCAATTCTGGCGGCCTATAAAAATAGCATCCTCATCGAGCAGCCGTTGTACGGCCGAAGCCGTGAACAGCGACTTAAATCCGTCGAGAATGTGGCTGCTGCTTTGCAGTGCGTGGTCTTTATAAGCCAGCACGTCCTTCAGGCCAATCACCATGCCGGCCAGCTTGCCAGCTGTACCGGCGGCCAGCTTAGCATCTACGGCATCGGCTTGGGCGCGGGCCTCTTCAGGCCATACTTCCAGAAAAGCATTCAAGCGGCCGTTACGCCGCTCGATGTTGTCCAGATAATACTCCACGAGCTGACGGCAGGTGGTGGTGCCTGCCGTCAGCTCGCTGCGAACTTCCGTGAGAGAATGAAAGCGTCTCAATTTCAAAAATCAGTTAGGATATTTGGTCAAGGCGAGGGCGCTCGGTGGGAGTGGCCACCGGAGGCGTGATGCCACCATCCATTGGTGGAGCAATAGGTGGCACATAGGTAGTAGCGGGAGTTGCTTCTGGAGCTGCATAGGCAGCGTCGGGAAGGGGCTGGGCTACTGGTTGTGGTGCTACCGGGGCCGCAGGATTCGCATAGTTTTGGTTGAACTGCTGCTGATACGGCTGCTGTGGCTGCTGAGTACCGGCATTCTCAAACTCGCTACGAATCTCCTGCGAGGCATCTTTGAACTCACGGATACCTTTGCCCAGGCCACGGGCCAGTTCAGGAATCTTGTTGGCGCCAAAGAAAATCAGAATAACGACGAGAACGAGCACCATCTCGCCGCCGCCAATACCTTCCAGAAAAAGAAAAAGAGGAGTATGCATGCGCTAAGGAATTAAGCCTGCGGCTGGTTAGGGTTGGTAGGCGTAACGGGAGTACCAGGGTTGATGGGGGCACCCGGCGCAACCGGACGGTCCCGGTATTCAGGTTGCGGCTCTTTTGAGGCTGCCTTGAATTCACGAATGCCCTGGCCCATCCCGCGGAACATTTCAGGAATTCGCTTGGCACCAAAGAAAAGCACCAGAATCAAAATGATGAAGATTATGGTTTTTGGCGCAATGGCCAGAAGCAAAATGGAAGTGAGCATAAACAAGGGCCCTAAGGGTTCAGTTTTGAAGTGGAAAACCTAGGTACGCATACGGAGGTGCGGCAGGATTGGTAAAGGTACCCCATAATTTTAAAAAAAGTGCCCGCTTGGTGCCACGGCAGCTTAGTCCAGCTCAACAATCCAAGTACTAGCCAAACTTCGTACGCAGGTACACCATTGAACAGGCGAATTACTGGTTTGAACGGATAATACTCGGCGTCCGGCGAGCAAAATCAGTGGTTTGCTGTTATTTGTCTTTTATCTTTCGAAGATGTTGCTTACACAATCCTGCGCTTACCGTTCTACTGTTTTTCTCTCAGTTTATGCAAAAGCATAATACCGCTACCTCGTCCATTGCCAAGCGTAGAAAAGGTACAGTAGCTTCCAGCACCTGGGAAGCAGAGCGTATGGAAGCGCTACGCAGTTATTACATTCTGGATACCCCCCCCGAGGAAGCCTTCAACAATCTGGTGCGCCTGGCAGCTTACATCTGTGGTACACCTATCTCGCTAGTGTCCCTGATTGATTCTGATCGGCAATGGATCAAGGCATGTACAGGGCCGATAGATGTTGTAGAGAACCATCGGGATGTATCGTTCTGCCAGCACGCCATGCTTGCGGAAGATGTATACGAGATACATGAACCGCAATTAGACCCTGTATTCCAGAACTACCCTGGAGTGGCTGGCGAAATGGGCGTGCGTTTCTATGCGGGAGTGCCGCTGCTCACTCCGGATGGTATGCCGTTGGGCACTATCTGCACCATCGACACCGAACCGCGCACGCTCACTGAGCAGCAGCGGGAGGCACTGCGCATTCTGGCTAAAGAGGTGATGTCGCACCTGGAACTGAGGCGGGCACGCCAGCAGCTGGAACAAGAGCAGCACAAGCTGGAAGGTTTGCTGAGAATGGCCAATGACAATGCACAGTCGATGTTTGTAGGCAGCCGCACCGAAATATTTGTCAAGCAGGAGCATAAATTGGTGCGTGTACACACCGACGATATTCGCTATGTGGAAGCCTTAGGCGACTATGTCAACATTTACACTTCGCGTGAGCGGTACACTGTGTATAGCACTATGAAGGAACTGGAAGCTAAGCTGCCCGTTCGCGAATTTGCCCGCATTCACCGCAAATACATTGTGTGCCTGGACCGGATTACGGCCATTGAAGGAGATGCTGTGCAGATAGACACTGGCCGGAGCCAGGAGCGTACGCCCATCCCCACCCTTATCCCCATCGGCAACTCCTATAAGGCGGTTTTGCTGAGCCGCCTGAATCTGATATAGGGCCCGAAAAACAGGCAATGTTTCAGAAATAATAGTTCGGCGGGGAAAAACAGGCCTTCACCGAATAATACGGTTATGTTACTAGACCTCCTTCTATATTTCGGAATGTTACCGGAATGTGAATCCGCTATCAGGCTGCTGCGATGAAGTGGCTGGATAGCTCCCCAAGCTGGTAGCTAAGTTTGTTTTCATAGCTCAGAAAGACCCGTGCCAATGGTATGGGTTTTTTTTATGCTTGTTCAGCTCCCCTGTTGAAGCATGGGTGTAGCGGAAACCACATAGATAAGAGGAGCGCTGCCGTTGGGCACAAGGTCAACCCTCCTTAATGGCGCCCAAGCCAGTTCTCAGGATTCAGGTTGGAACTGTTGCGCCACACTTGGAACTGAACCTCGGATGTGCCCTCTGAACTGGTATACACAGTGCCAATCTGCTGGCGCGCTTTCACGATTTGGCCTTCGCTCACGCTCACGCCGCGCAGCTTGGCATACACCGTGAAATACTCACCGTGCTGGATCATCACAATGTTGTTCATGCCGGGCACACTGGCCACCGTCAGCACCTTGCCGTCGAATATGGCGCGTACCGGCTCGCCGGCACTGGTCTGGATGTCGACGCCCCGGTTTTCTACCACCACGTTCTTCAGCACCGGGTGGTTGTGGCGCCCGAATCGTTGTGAGATGAAGCCCTTGGCCACCGGCCATAGCAAACTGCCCCGATTATCGGCAAATGACGACGACAGCACGGCCGTTTCGGGCGTGAGCGTAACCCGGTCAGTGCGCACGGCGGCGGCTGGCTCGGCGGGCTCGGAATAGGTGCGGCTGGGGGCTTCGGGAGTGGTGCGGCCGGGAGCAGCGGCGGCGGCTCGTTCGGCCCGCTCCCGGGCGGCAGCGCGGGCCGCGGCTTTGGCGGCCGCTACCCGGGCGGCGCGGGCTATTTCTTCCCGCACCCGGTCCGCAATCAGGTTGTCGAGGCGGCTGATGGCGCGCTGGCGGTCGGCTAGCTCCTGCCGCAGCCCCTGCTCCTGCTGGCTTAGCTTGGTGACCACCTGATCCTGCTGGGTTTTCAGCGTCACGAGGTTGTTTTTCTCGGCTACCTGCGTGTTCAATAGCTGGCCTTTTTCCTGCTTTTTCACTTTCAGGCCCGTGAGCTGCTGGGTGAGGCGCTGCTGCGTGCCCGTAATCTGAGCAGCCTGGGCTTGGCGCACTTCGGCATACTGCCGGATGTAGCGCAGCCGCAGCATAAACTGGTTGAACGACTCGGCCGCAAACAGAAACATCAGCCGGTTGTAGCTATTGGCCGTTTTCGAGCCAGCGTAGATCAGCTTGGCGTACTCGGCCTTCAGCTGCTGCAGGCTCTGCTGGGTTTGCTGCACCTGCGTCTGAGTCTGGGCCACATCGGTTTCGATGTAGCGCAGCTCCGACGAAATATTACGAATAACGCCCTGCTGCACCGTCAGCTTTTCCTTGAGGGCATTGAGCTGGCCCAGCGAGGCCTGCTTCTGGCGCTGGGTTTGCTCCAGAATGCGGCTGGCTTCCTGAATCCGGCGCAGCGTGTTGCGCCGCTCCCGCTCCAACTGGGCTT
The DNA here is from genome assembly GCF_014333525.1 of Hymenobacter puniceus. Taxonomy (GTDB): domain Bacteria; phylum Bacteroidota; class Bacteroidia; order Cytophagales; family Hymenobacteraceae; genus Hymenobacter. The sequence goes on along the minus strand of NZ_JACSCX010000006.1, from coordinate 20,789 downwards.
TCGACTTGGGGGCCGGCCGCTTTTTTGAGGACGTGCTGCGCTGCGCCAGCACCGGGCTAGCAGGAAACAAACCCAGCGGGGCCAGCTGGCTCAGCAGCAACAAGGCCACGGCCAGCCAGCGCTTACTTCTTACGGGCATAGCCTTTCGGAATGGAAAACGGAAACTGCAGCCGCTCCTTGTCTACATCGACAGTGCGGTAGGTGATGGTGGCAGCGGTAGGCTTGGTAGTGCCCTGCTGCATCTGCACCTGCGTGGTGTACGCAAACGACTGCGGCGTGCGCTCCACCACCCGGAAATCGGTGTAATCCACCGTGACTTTGTTTTGCGTGGCCGGGTCGTTCACGGTGAGTTGCTGCACCCGCGCCTTGCCCAGCTCAATAAGCTGCTGCACCAATAGCCCGGCCTGCTCGTAGCTGACGCGCTGCACCGAGCCTTCTGTTTGTACGGCGGGCTCGGTAGCGGCATTGATGGGCGGCAGGTAGTTACCGAGTAGCAGCGCCTGCACCATCTCGAAGTTCACGGGGACATTCAGGCGCTGGCTCAGATAAGCAAAGTCGCCGGCGTAGTACTCGCGGTGCAGCTTGTCGAGTACCTGCACCGAGTCGCGGGTGATGTAGGCGCGCACCCCTTCGAACCCAATCAGTGAGGCCGAAATCCAGATAACGCTGTCTTTGCGGATGCGCACGTTGATGTTGGCCATCTGCTGGTTGCCCTGCAGATCAATCTGGGCTTTGCCTTTTGCCGACAGAAAGCGGAAGTCGACGTTCATGGCGCGCACCGCCTCCGGCATGGGGCGGTTATCGGCCTTCGACTTGGTAGGAATGGCTTTCCGCTGGCAGCCACCCAGTACGGCGGCGGCCAGAAACAGGCCCATGGCAATGCGTTTACTCATACAACTTTTTGTCTTTGATTTTGCGGTCAATCAGCGAAGAGGCGCCGCCAGTTTGCTTGGCGCGCTGCCATTCAGCGTAGGCTTTGTCCTTGTCGCCGAGTTGGAAAAGCACGTCGCCGTAGTGCTCGATGACGGTGGCATCTTTGCTGGTGAGCAGCGCTTTTTCCAGATACTGGCGGGCGCCGGCGTAGTCTTTCTGTTTGTAGAGCACCCAGGCGTAGGTGTCGAGGTAGGTGTCGTTGTCGGGAAACTGCTTTACCAGCTTGCCCGACATTTCCTTGGCGCGGTCCAGCTTCTCGCCCCGCACCGATAGGAAGTAGCTGTAGTTGTTGAGCGCCTGCGCGTTGTTGGCATCAAAAACCAACGCCGCCTCATAGGCCGCGTCGGACTTGCTGTACTCCTTCAACTCGTGGTAAGCGTCGCCGAGCTGGGTGTCGAACTGCGCGAGCAGCTCCGGGTTGTCGGTGGCCAGCTTGCGGCCGTATTCCAGCGCCTTTACGCCCTTGGCTGGCTGCTTGGCCAGCATGTAGCCTACGCCATTGTAGAACCACAGCGGCGCCTGGTTCGGGAAGAGCTCCAGCGCCTTTTCGGAGTGCCGCAGCAGTGAGTCGGTTTGGTTTAGCTCGGCATCAATGAGTACCACCTGCTGCCAGATTTGGTAGCGGGAGTTGTCGAGCCGGATGGCTTGTAAGTAGGTGTTGCGGGCCTGCTCCTTGCGGTTGGTAATGGTCTGGATGTCGCCGGCTACGGAGTAGGCCTTGGCTTCCTTGGGGTGCACGCGCACCGTAATGGCCGCCAGATCCAGCGCCGTCTGCTCGATTTTGGGGTTGGGCAGCTGTTTGATGTAGTCCACTAGCACCCGCACCTTATCGTCGATGTCCAGCGCAGCGCTTTCAAACGCCCGCTTAATCTGCTTTTCCGACTCGGGGGTGTTGCCTTGCTGCCGGTACACGTCGGCCAGAATCATGTGGGCCTGCGGGTTTTCGGGGTCGGTGCGCAACGCCTGCTCGGCTACGCGCACGGCGTCAGGCAGGCGGTTGTTGGCGGCGTACATTTCGGCCTGGGCCAGCACGTACCGGATTTCGTCGGGGTTGGCCGCAATCAGCACCTCGCCTTCCTTCAGGGCTTTGTCGAGGTTGTTCTGCTTGAGGTAAATCTGCTGCTTCTTGAACGACACCTCATCCAGCGGCCCAAACTGCTTTTCGGCTCGCTCCAGCGTGGCCAATGCCTCATCGAGCTTGCCTTGCGCCAAGTATAGGTCGGCCAAGTTGAACAGGTAGTAGCCAGAATCCGGCACGTCCTGAATCAGTTGCGCGTAGACTTTGGTGGCCTGGTCGTACTGCTTCTGCGAGGCGTAGGCCTGGGCCAGCAGCAGGTAGTAATAGGGGTTTTTGGAGTCGAGCCGAACGGCGGCCTGCGCGAAATTAGTGGCGTCCTTGAGGTTGCCGCTCAGCAGGTTGGTTTCGGCTATTTTGTAGCTGATGGCCGCGTTGGTCGGGTTCAGGGCATACGCCTTCAGCAGCCGCTCCAGCGCTTTATTGTAGTCTTCGAGCAGCACATACTTCACGCCGTCCACAAAGAACGATTCGCTCATTTCCCGGTCGCGCTCCGTCATCTGGCGCTGGCGGCCGGCGGCGTCCAGCGCGGCCCGCCGCGCCAGTTCCTTGCGCTCTTTGCGGCTCAGCTTGCGCGGCTTTATTTCGTCGGCCGGAGCCGGGGCAGCTGACGCCGGACGCTGCTGCGCCTGCCCTCCAGAGGGCAGCCACAGCAGCGCCAGCAGCAGAAAAAAAGAAGAGAAGACACTACGCATGCAGGCAGAAGCGCGGAACAGGTCCGCCGGTCAAAGGAAACGGATGAAGATCAAGGTACCCAAAACGGCGGAATGGCCCCGGGCTTCTGCATAACGCAAGCGGCTACAAAATTATCATACCCGCAATGTATTGTAGTCGCCCAGGCTCAGGTCGTCGGGCGTGCCCGTGACGGTGGCGTGGTTGCCTATCATGGAGTTGGCTACGTTGGCGTGGAGCACCGTGGCCGACGTCTGCACAATGGAGTTCGATACCACTGACCCCCGCACATTGGAATGGTTGCCCAGCGACACGTGCGGCCCTACCACCGAATCGGTGATGATAGCGCCCTCGCCCACGTACACTGGCGGAATCAATACGGAGTTGGTGACCTTGGCAGATTCAGAAACCAGGTTTTCGCCTCGCTCCTGCAGGTATTCGAGGTAGCGCTGGTTGGTGAAAACGGTGGCGTCTTTGTTGCCGCAGTCCAGCCACTCGGTCACGCGGCCGGGCACGAACGTGGTGCCCTTGTTCTTCATGTTTTCGAGGGCATTGGTGAGCTGATACTCGCCTTTGTCCTTGATATCGTTGTCGAGCAGATACTGTAGCTCGCTGCGCAGGTACTCACCGTCCTGGAAGTAATAAATGCCGATGATGGCGAGGTCAGACACAAACTCCTGAGGCTTCTCCACGAAGTCGGTAATCTGGCCCTGCTCGTTGAGCTTCACCACGCCAAACGGCTTGGGGTCATCTACTTTCTGCACCCAGATGGTGCCGGGCACGCTGGAATCGAGGGTGAAATCGGCTTTGAACAGCGTATCAGCAAAGGCTACTACCACCGGGCCGGTCAGGGCACTTTGGGCGCACAGAATAGCGTGGGCAGTGCCCAGCGGCTCATCCTGGTAATGGATGGTGCCCTTAGCGCCCACCGACTCGGCAATCTGTACAAGGCTTTTCTCTGTTTCCGCTCCGAAACGCCCAATGATAAAGGCTACTTCCTGCACCGGCTCGCCGCACACTTTGGCAATGTCCTCTACCAAGCGCTGCACAATCGGCTTGCCCGCAATCGGGATAAGCGGTTTTGGAACAGTGAGGGTGTGTGGGCGCATGCGCTTGCCCATGCCGGCCATCGGAACAATAATTCTCATGTCTAAAGAAGTTTCGGGTTGTTTACGAAGAGTAGGAAGTAATAAGCCGGTACGCAAATGGCGCAGGAAAGTAGCTGTGCCAGTTACGTAAGGTGGAGTTTATTGCACGCCGGTGCTGCCGTAGCCGCCAGTGCCGCGCGTTGTTTCGCTCAGAGCATCAGCAGGCTGCCACACTATCACCTCGTGGCGGGCCACTACGAGCTGCGCGATTCGCTCACCGTCCTGCACCACAAAGTCGGTGTCGGAGAGATTCACCAGCAGCACTTTCAACTCGCCCCGGTAGTCGGCATCAATGGTGCCGGGGCTGTTCACGATGCTGATGCCGTGCTTATACGCCAGGCCGCTACGGGGCCGCACCTGCATTTCGTAGCCCACGGGCAGCTCCACAAACAGGCCCGTTGGAATAAGGGCACGCTGTAAAGGTTTCAGTACCACGGGCTCGTCCAGGTTGGCCCGCACATCGAGGCCGGCGGCGTGGGCCGTTTGGTACTCCGGCAGCGGGTGGCGGGAACGGTTGATGACAGGGAGTTGCATGGTGCAAAGATAGATTTCTGCGCTAGTTGTCAGTTGGTGGAGGGTTATCAGTTGTCAGACCGTCCTATCAATTTCTGATAACTACTAACCGACAACTGACAACTCATTTCCCAAGCACCCGCTGCGGCTTCTCAACAACTACAAGCAGGCCCACAAACCCGACACAGAGCGCCAGATGCCAGGCCTGACGCAGCCAGTAGCCGCTTACGGGCACAAACCAGCCCAGCGCTACCACTCCCGAGGCTAGCGCCAGCCAGCCCAGCAGCCGGGCCACCGGATACGGCACCGGGAAGTGCCGCTCGCCCAGCCACCAGCACACGGCCGCCATCATAAAGTAGCAGGCCAGCGTGGCAATGGCTGAACCCATGTAGCCCAGCACCGGAATCAGCAGGAAGTTAAGAGCAATGGTGAGCACCGCACCGGCCGCCCCGATGTAAGTGCCGATGTAAGTTTTATCAGTCAGCTTAAACCACACCGACAGGTTCCAGTAAACGCCCAGAAACAGGTTGGCCAGCAGCAGCACCGGCACCACGGCAATACCCTCGCGGTATTCGGCCCGCTTCAGAAACTGTTCCCCCAGGATTTCCAGGTTCAAACTCACCCCCACAAAAATAACAGCACAGCACAGCGTAAACCACTTCAGCACCATAGCAAACGTGGCTGGAGAGTTCTTGTCGGAGCTTTGCGAGAAGAAGAACGGCTCGGCGGCGTAGCGGAACGCCTGAATCACGAGCTGCATAAAGATGCTCAGCTTATAACAGGCCCCGTAAATACCCACCGCCGTGAGGCTGCTCTTGCCGGGGTAGAAGTTTGGCGGTAGCCACGACGGCAGCATAATGCGGTCCAGCGTCTCATTCACCATGCCCGCCATACCCATCAGCATAATGGGATAGGCGTAGGTGAGCAGCGGCCGTAGCGGCGCCAAGCTTAGTTTGAACCGCAATTGCAGCAACTCCGGCGCCAGCAGCAGCAGCGTGAAAGCACTGGCCGCCAGGTTAGCCAGAAATACATAGCCTACGCCAATAGTCGGGTCGTAGAGGCGCGCCACCAGCGGCTGCAGCACCGTCAGGTACTTGCCAGTCAGAATATCGGGGCACACTACAATGAAGAACATGTTTAGCGCCACGTTCAGCACAATGCTGGCCATGCGGATGCCGGCAAAGCGCCGTGCTTGGTTGCGCAAACGCAACTGTGCAAACGGAATAGCGGCCACGGCATCGAGGCCCAGCACCAAGGCCAGCCACAGCACGTACCGCTCGTGGCCGGGCGGCAGCCCCAGTAGATGCAGCAGCGTACCTGCTTGCCACGCCAGCAGCCCCGATAGCACCACGCTGCTCACCAGCAGCAAGCTCAATACCCGGTTGTAGAGCTCCTGCCGGTCGGCGCCGGCGCGGTTGGCAAACCGGAAGAACGTGGTTTCAAGTCCGTAAGTGAACAGCACGTTCAGAAACGACACGTAAGCGTACAGACCCGTCACGATGCCATAATCGGCCGCCGCAAACCGCGCTGTGTACACCGGCACCAGCAGGTAAGTGAGCACCCGGCCCACAATGCTACTGATGCCATACACGGCCGTTTGAGAAGCCAGTTTCTTCGCTACACTCATCTACATGAAGTGGTAAAACGTCGCTAAAAGAACGTCATTCCGAGTGGAGCGAGATTCCTCGCTCCACTCGGAATGACGTTCCAATCAATTCTGAGAGTCTTAATTACCCTTGAACACCGCCGGCCGCTTCTCCAGAAATGCCTGCGTGCCTTCCTTGAAGTCGTTGGAGGCAAAACATTGCCCGAAGGCGTTGGCCTCCACCTGGTAGCCGTGGCGCGTGTCGGAGTAGTGCGCATTCACACTGTCTATGCACAAGCCAAGCGCCAGCGGCGCCTTGGTTAGAATGCGGCCGAGCAGGGACTTCGTAAATGGTAGCAGTTCGGCGGCGGGCACCACGTGGTTCACAAGGCCCAGGCGCAACGCTTCATCAGCCTTTATCATATCGGCCGTCAGCAGCAGTTCCAGTGCCTTGCCTTTGCCGATCAGCTGCGCCAGCCGCTGGGTGCCGCCGTAGCCCGGAATCAAACCCAGATTCACTTCCGGCTGCCCGAAACGCGCGTTTTCTGCTGCAATACGCAAGTGGCAGGCCATGGCCAGCTCGCAGCCACCGCCCAGCGCAAACCCATTCACGGCCGCAACAACCGGCTTGGAGCTTTCCTCAATCATGCAGAACACTTCCTGGCCCTGCTCGGAGGCCCGGCGGGCCAGCGGTTCGCTCTGAATGGCGGCCAGCTCGGCAATGTCGGCGCCGGCTACAAAGGCTTTGTCGCCACTGCCGGTCAAGATAATGCCGCGCACAGCCTTGTCGTTGAGGGCTTGCTGCATGGCCTGCCCGATTTCAGCAATCGTGGCGGCGTTGAGGGCATTGAGCTTGGTTGGGCGGTTGAGCGTGATGGTCTGGATGCTGGTTGCAGCGTCGAGCTCAACCAGTAGATTTTCGAAAGAAGCCATAGAGAAGGAGTAGGGGGGGCGCAGATGACGCTCAAAGATAGGGCAAAACCGCGTGCGTACTCTGGCGCTTCGGCGCGGTCAGGCTATACTTCAGCGGCTACCGGCGGCCGTCTGGCGAAAGGCCGAATCAGAGCCCGAAAGCTCATTTACTTTTGAGCGTAGCAAACAGAATGGTAACGGTACGCTAGATTGCAAAACCAGTATATTGCCATTATCTACTCTTCCTTTCTTTCACCAAATTCTTTTCTGTCATGGGGTTTGTATCCGAATTTAAAGAGTTCATTTCCAAAGGTAACGTGCTTGATCTGGCAGTCGGCGTGATTATCGGTGGCGCTTTCGGCAAGATTGTATCTTCCCTGACCGACGATATTCTGATGCCGGTGCTCAGCATTCTGACTGGCGGCATGGATTTCAAGGATTGGTTTTTGGCCTTGGATGGTACTACCTATAAAACACTGGAGGACGCCAAAAAAGCCGGTGCGGCTACCATCAATTATGGGTTATTCCTGAACGCCGTCATCACCTTTTTGCTGATGGCCTTCGCCATTTTCTGGATTGTGAAGCTGGCCAACCGTTTTAAGAAGCCGCAGGAAGTGGTAGTAGCCGACCCCGGCCCAACGAAAGACCAGGTGCTGCTGATGGAAATCCGCGATGCGCTGCGGACGCGCGTCTAGCTTTTTGCTTATCTGGCGGCAGCCTCAACCACATAAGTGTCCATAGGCATAAGTATTGCTTATGGTTTGTGAGGCGTCTAATTTGCCAGGCGGATATTCCGGCAAGTTTCCAGTAATTTGAACTAACTTCCCTGCCGGCCCGTTGCCGCGCTAATGGCCCAATAGCTGTCTTATAGCTCAATAGTGGCCTTTTCCTCGCATTTCCTTCTGCTTCAGCGCATGAAAAAGCTTATCGCCACCTCGCTGCTGGCTTCCGCCACGTTGCTTAGTAAGCCCGTTAGCGCGCAGACTCCCCGCTCCGTTATTGCTCCCGAGAATTCCGGGCGACCCGTCAACGAGCAAAACAAAGGCAAACGAAAAGCGTCGGCTACCGATGTTGCTAACATGCAGCGCCGCATGAACATGAATCCGGAGGATGCCAAGCGCGACCAGCAGGTAGAAGTGCTGGAGGCCCGCGCCGGCGGTGGCTCTGCCAATACCAGCTTCGGCCGCGCCTCAGGCCCGGCCCGGCAGTATGAAAAAGGCTCGGGCGGATTCACGGTGCGCAAGTTCAAAGCCGGCAAGCACACCCGCAACGCCATGATGAAGAAAGGCCAGAGTCGCGCCGCGCCCGGCATAGACCCAAAAGGCAAACCGCTGACGCACAAGAAGAAAAAGAAATTCCTGTTCTTCTGAGATTCTGCAGGCTGCTGCCTGTCGCCCAATCTGCTGGCAAATCACCACAAAAAAGCCCCGTCGCAAAGCGTCGGGGCTTTTTGCATCTTCAGCTGTATCGAGACCACCGTTCGCTCCCGATTCAGATAAAGAAGAACTAAAAATTAAGAATTCAACAGGCCAGCTACGAAAGCTGGCGCTTAGTTGGGTCCCAGTTGGGGCCTGGCAGAGCCGGAGGCAATGCCGCCTCGCGCACACCACTCAATGACAGGTAGCACACAGGCGCTGGCATAAGCGCGTGGCGTTTGGCAGCAGTCGGGGCGTAAGTGTGTATGGGCATAGCACTACAGAAAAAAGGAGAAGTGTTGCAACGGCGGCCAGTCGCAAATGCACGATATGCGCCGGATGCCTTACAGAGTTGATTTCGCTTGTTCAGGGGTGTTGGTAGGCGGTAGAAGTGATGAAGTACTGATGGAGGTGCAACTCAATCTTTGTGTGATGCTAAATTACTTTTCTCAGTCGGCGAGGTCAATAGCATGATGATGTGACGGTTACTTGTGGCCGAAAACACAGAAGGCCCCTACTGCACGCAGTAGAGGCCTTCTGATACGAAACGGTGCGCTGCTTACAGCGTCCGTTTCACTTCCTGCTCTTCGAAGCCTTCGATGTTGTCCCCTTCCTGGAGGTCATCGAAGTTCTTGAGAGAAATACCGCACTCGTAGCCTTGGCGTACTTCCGACACGTCGTCTTTGTAGCGCTTGAGGTCCTTGATTTCGCCTGAGTACACCACAATGCCGTTGCGAACAAGCCGCACCTTGGTTTTGCGGGTGAAGGTGCCGTCCGTCACCATGCAGCCACCAATGGCGCCTACTTTGGTGATGTTGAACACCTGACGAATCTCGGCGTTGGCCACCACTACATCTTTCACCGTTGGGGCCAGCATGCCTTCCATGGCATCCTTCACCTCGTTGATGGCGTTGTAAATGATGGAGTAGAGGCGGATATCGATCTGCTCCTGCTCGGCCAGCTTGCGTGCACTCTGCGACGGACGAACCTGGAAGCCGATGATGATGGCGTCGGAGGCCGAAGCCAGCAACACATCTGATTCCGAAATGGCACCCACGCTCTTGCTGAGGATGTTCACGGCCACTTCCGGCGTGCTCAGTTTCAGCAAGGAGTCGGCCAGTGCTTCCACCGAGCCATCCACGTCGCCTTTCACAATCACATTCAGCTCCTTGAACGAACCGATAGCCAGACGGCGACCAATTTCGTCGAGAGTGATGTGCTTCTTGGTGCGCATGCTCTGCTCGCGGGCCAGTTGCTGACGCTGGGTGGCCAGCTCGCGGGCTTCACGCTCGGTTTCCATTACCTGGATCTTGTCGCCGGCCTGTGGGGCCCCGGTCAGACCAAGTACCTGCACCGGCGTGGCCGGGCCGGCAGTTTTCATCTTCTTGCCGCGGTGGTCCGTCATAGCCTTCACGCGGCCGAAGTGCGGACCCGCCAGCACGATGTCGCCCACTTTCATGGTGCCCGTCTGTACCAGAATGGTAGTTACGTAGCCTCGGCCCTTGTCGAGCGAAGCTTCAATAACGGCACCTACGGCGTTGCGGTCCGGGTTGGCTTTCAGTTCCAGAATCTCGGCTTCCAGCAGGACTTTCTCCAGCAGGTCGTCGATGCCCAGACCGGTTTTCGCCGATACTTCCTGGCTCTGGTACTTACCGCCCCATTCTTCTACCAGTACGTTGATCACCGACAGTTCCTCACGGACTTTGTCGGGGTTAGCGCCGGGCTTGTCAATCTTGTTGAGGGCAATGACAATCGGCACACCAGCTGCTTGCGCGTGATTGATGGCTTCTTTGGTTTGCGGCATCACCGAGTCATCGGCGGCTACTACAATGATGGCAATGTCCGTAATCTTGGCACCACGGGCACGCATGGCCGTAAAGGCTTCGTGACCCGGCGTATCCAGGAAGGTGACACGCTTGCCAGACTTGGTCATTACATCGTAGGCGCCGATGTGCTGCGTGATACCGCCGGCTTCGCCTTTGGCCACGCTGGCGTTGCGGATGTAGTCAAGCAGCGAGGTCTTGCCGTGGTCGACGTGACCCATGATGGTCACAATCGGGGCCCGTGGCTGCAGATCCTCTTCGCTATCCGTGATTTCAACCACGGTGTCCTCTTCCTCAGCAGACAGGAACTCCACATCGTAGCCAAACTCGTCGGCAATAACGGTAATGGCTTCGGCGTCGAGGCGCTGGTTGATGGACACAAACATGCCCATGTTCAGGCAGATCTTGATAATCTCGTTCACCGACACATCCATCAGCGAGGCCAAGTCGTTGGCGGAGATGAACTCGGTTACCTTGAGCGTCTTGGCGTCCAGTTCGTTTTGCGCGCGCTGGGCCTCACGATCCTCGGCTACCCCAGCCCGCTTATCACGGCGGTATTTAGCCCGGTTGTTATTGTTGCCACCACGGCCCCCGCTGAGTTTAGCCAGCGTAGCCTTGATCTGCTCCTGAATCTGCTTGTCATTCTGCTCTGGCGTGAGCGGGACTGTCGGCTGTGTGCGCTGGGCTGCTCCACCACCGGAACGCTGGCCGGGGCCACCACCGGGGCGCTGGCCGGGGCCACCGGGGCGCTGGCCAGCAGGCGTTACCGGACGGTTGCCCTGGTAGCCGGCACCTTGCTGGGTACCTTGGTTGGCCGAGCCGGGCTGGGTAGCCCCGCCCGGACCAGGCAGACGCTGGCGTTTCTTCTTGTCGGCAGCAATACCGCTCTTGCGCACGTCAGATGACGCTACGGGGCGGGCACCGCGCCCACCACGCCGCGACGAATCGAGCGGCAGCTCAATCTTACCCAGTACCGTCAGGCCTTTCAGCTGGTCAGCTTTGGCAACGATGGTACCGGCCGCTTCCTCGCTGGAGGCAGCAGCGTCAGAAGGAGCAGCTTCAACTGGCGTAGAAGCTGCCGGATTTGCTGGTGCTGCAGTTTCAGCAGGCTTAGGAGCCGGAGCTGGCGTTTCAGCAACCGGAGCTTTCACTGGCTCTGGAGCAACTGGTGCGGGAGCTGGTGCCGGGGCTGGCGTTGCGGCTGCTGGGGCAGGGGCTGGCGTTTCAGCAGGCTTGGGAGTCGGCGCTGGCGTTTCCACGGGCTTGGGGGCAGCTGCCACCGGCGCAGCCGGAGCCGGCTTAGTTTCAGCAACCGGAGCTTCAGCGGGCTTGGGTGCAGGAACTGGGGCTTCGACTGGCTTGGGAGTTGGCGCAGCAGCGGCCACCGAGGCTGTCGGAGCGGCGGGACGGGGGGCCATTGGCCGGCCCTTAGCATCCAGTTCCAACTTGCCCAGCACTTTGAGGCCGGGCACTTTGGGTGCTTCCTCGGTGGGCTGTGGAGCAGCAGGGACTGCGGCCCCTACGGACGCTGCAGCCGGAGCCGCGACCACTGGAGCGGGGGCAGGAACTTCTACGGGCTTGGGAGCCGGGGCTTTCGGAGCAACAGGCTCAGCCGGACGGGCATGGGCAGCCGCTTCCAGCTCGCTTTGGCGCTTAGCCTGGCTGAGCTTGGCAGCCTCCAGCTTGTCTTGCGCTGAAGACGCGAATTCCTTGTCCAGCAACGCTACCTGCTCGGGAGTGAGCTTGGTTGTGGGCTTGTTTTCTACCGGAAATCCCTTTTTCGTTAGTGTTTCCACTATCGTGGACATGCCAACGTTCAGGTCTTTGGCTGCCTGACTAAGCCGTTTGGTTGCTGCTTCCGCCATTCTATGCTCGCGAACGATACTCTTATCTTGGTGCAAAGGTACTATATTAAATGGTGCCAGCCGGTGTTAAAGCGAGCCGGCTGGCCCGATTTAACGCCTTTGCCGGGCCGAAGCCCGCGCGCTCATTGCGCGTTGTCGCTGGCAGTGGAGGTTTCTGCTGCGTCCGTGCTGTCTTCTTCGCCTTCAAATTCGTTGCGGATGACGCGGAAAACGTCTTCTACAGTTTCCTCTTCCAGCTCCGTGCGGCGCACGATGTCTTCTTTGCTTACGGCCAATACGGCGCGCCCGGTGTCGAGGCCAATTTTCTTGAGCTCGTCGATAATCCAAGCTTCCAGCTCGTCCGAGAATTCGTCGAGGGCAATGTCCTCTTCGTAATCACCAGCATCCCGGAACACGTCGATTTCCATGCCTACTAACCGTGAGGCCAGCTTGATGTTGGCGCCGCCCCGGCCGATGGCCAGCGAAACCTGGTCTGGCTTTAGGAACACCGAAACCCGACCAGTTTGTTCGTTTATCTTCATCGACGTGAGCTTGGCCGGCGACAGGGCCCGCGCAATGTAGAGCTCCAAGTTGTCGGTATAATTGATAACGTCGATGTTCTCGTTTTCCAGCTCGCGCACTACGGCGTGAATCCGGGAGCCTTTCATGCCCACGCAGGCACCTACCGGGTCGATACGGTCGTCGTAGCTCTCTACGGCTACTTTGGCCCGCTCGCCGGGTTCACGCACAATGTTTTTGATGGTGATAAGGCCATCAAAAATCTCGGGCACTTCCTGCTCGAACAAGCGCTCCAGGAAAGCCGGGGCCGCGCGCGACAAAATGATTTTGGGCGTGCCGTTGATGATTTCCACTTTGTGCACAACAGCCCGAACGGAGTCGCCCTTGCGGTAGCGGTCCTTCGGAATCTGCTCGCCTTTGGGCAGCACCAGCTCGTTTTCGTCTTTGTCGAGGATCAGGGCCTCACGGCTCCACACCTGATAGACTTCGCCGGCAATGATTTCGCCCACTTGGTCTTTGTAGGTCTGGTAGAGGTGGTCGCGCTCCAGGTCTTTCACGCGCTGAATCAGCGTCTGGCGGGCCATGAGCACGGCGCGGCGGCCGAAATCCTCCAGCTTCACTTCTTCTGTCACCTGCTCGCCTACTTCAAAGTCAGGCTCGATTTTCTGCGCTTCCGCCAGCGGAATTTTGTCGTGGTCCCAGATATCCTCCGAGTCATCGTCCACAATCTCGCGGTTGCGGTAGATTTCCAGGTCGCCTTTGTCCACGTTGAGGATGACGTCGAAGTTGGCGTCGTCGGTGTACTTTTTGCGAATCATGGTCCGGAACACATCTTCGAGGATGCTCATCATCGTGGGACGGTCGATGTTTTTGCTCCGGGCGAATTCGGCAAACGATTCAATCAGGACGTTGCTGTTCATCTGATTTAAACTGTTGAATTGTTGAATGACTTACTAGCTGATTGTTGGCGGCAGATATCTAGATGATCTGCGGTTTAATAATCAATCGGTAAGGCATTTACTTAAACGAAATTACGATTCGTGCTTCCGTAATGTTAGCGAACGGTACCAGCGTGGCGGGCAGCGTCTTGGTTTTGTTTTTTTCCTTGATAACCTCCGCCAGCTGCAGCCCTTCTGCTTCAATGGCTTCCAGCGTACCGGTTTTCTCGGTGCCGTCGGTGAGCTTCAGGCTGAATGTGCGGCCCACGTGCCGGGTGTATTGGCGTGGGTCGGTGAGGGGCTGGTCGGCACCGGGGGAAGTGACTTCCAGCGAGTAGGTAGCATCTTCGCCGTAGGCTTCGTCGATGCGCTTGGCGAGCCGACGGCTCACTTTGGCGCATTCGTCAATGCCCAGGCCCTGCTCACTATCGAGGGTGACGGTGATTTTGGGCCGGATGGCGTCGGATACGCTCAGGTCTACCACGAACAGATCGAAACCAGCGAGGCTGTCCTGAAGCATCTCGTCGATGCGGTGTTGATCGAAATTCATCGGGTCTTGAACCGGGTGATAAAAGAAAGAGGGGACGCTACGTCCCCTCTTCACAATCAGAATACTGCGCAAATATACTAGGATAAACCGCCGAAAGCAAGTAGGTGGCAGGTGATGGGGTGAGCAGCTAATGAGGAGATAATGTGATGGTAGGAATGTCATTCCGAGCCTGCGGGGAATCTCGCGTGCTGACGTTAGGAAGAACATCATCACCTTACCGCACGATATCCACCCAGCCTTTGGCGCGGCGGTTATCGGTGTCGCGGAGTAGATAGTAGTAGGTGCCGGCGGGCAGGCTTTCGCCGCCCCAGTTGTTGTGGTAGTCCTGGGTTTCGTAGACCAGTGTGCCCCAGCGGTTGAAAATCTGCAGGCGGGTGGGCTTGCAACTGAACAGCGGTTTGAACGTGTCGTTGAGCGAGTCGCGGTTGGGGGTGATGATATTGGGGACTTTCATCTCGCCGACTTCCAGTGGGGAAAAAGCCGTTTCCACGACGCAGTTGGAATAGCGGGCCGTGAGCCGGACGATGTAAGTGCCGGGCTGCTCGTAGAGGTGCGTGGGGTTGGCCACGGTGCCGTGGTCTGAACCGTCGCCGAAGTCCCAGTCGTAGGTGCCACCGGCCAGGGCGGGCTCAAACTCGCAGTTGAAGGGCGCCAGACCGGCGTAGCGCGGCGCGGCCGAGCACACAGGCAGATTGAGTGGAGCGTTGTTTGAAGAGGTAGGCGCCAGCAGCACCGTGCGAACAGCTACGTTTTCGCAGCCGTTCTGCGAATAGGTGTAGCGTAACTGGAAAATGCCGCCGCGGTTGTTGGTGTTGGGCGGCGTAAACAGGCCACCGGGCGTGACGCCGGTGCCGCTCCAGATGCCACCGGCCGGGCTCATGCCCCGCAACTGAAACGGCGCCGTTTGGTCGGCGCACAGGGTGGTGTCGCGGCCGGCGCGAACTTCCGGCACGATGCTCACCACCACCGTCTGAGTGCCTACGCCGCAGCCCAACGTGTCGGAAATGGCGTAGCGGATGGTGTGTGTGCCCACGCCCGCTACCGTGGGATTGAAGATGCTGCCCGATACGCCCGGCCCGCTGAAAGTGCCGCCCAGCGGGGTGGCCGTAAGGGCCACGCTGCCCGAGTTGACGCAGCGTGGCGGCAGCGGCGCCACCGTTACGGGCCGCTCCGGCGTAACCGTCACACGCAAAGGCCGGTTGCTGACGCAGGTGCCGGTGGAAGCCACCGAGTAGGTGAGGATGTTGGCGCCCAGTCGGGCCGGAGTGGGCGTGAACTGGTAGCCGCCGCCGGGCAGTGCCGATACGCCGGGGCCGGTCCAGGTGCCGCCAGCCGGGCTGCCGCCCAGCGTGAAAGGCGCGCTGCCCACGCACACGTAGCGGCTTGGGCCGGGGTCGGCGGTGATGATGCCGAAGTCGATTTTGAAGGCTGCATTGTTGCAGTTGGTGCTACGATTGACATTGGAGTAGGTGTTGGCGCCAGGCGGCACCGGAAAGGCCGACGAACCGCCGCAGCCGCCACAGACAGCCTGATACACCACTCCTTTCTTGTCGAAGCGGGAAGTGCCGCCGTCTACATGCTCGCCGCTGCGGCCGCCCCGCTCGCCGTAGAACGTGGCGTATTCCAAGGCCGTCATGCCGGGCCGAAACTGGGCCAGGTAGAAGTCGGAGCCATCGGTGGTGGGCTGGATGGCGTTGGGCGTGACGGGCAGGCCAGTGGTGCCGCTGCCACTAGCATCGTTGACGTTGCCGCCCCAGCCGCTGATGTAGATTCGCTCGCAGTCATCGACCAGAAAGGCGGTGAGGGAAATATCGGGGAAGAGCGTGCGGCCGCTGCCGAAGCGGGTGTAGTAGAGGCTGCTGGAAAGCGTGGGGTTGAGCTTCTGGATGAACTGGCGGCCATTGGCTACGCCATATAGTCCCGGTGTGTTAGGCAGGTTGCCTTGGGTCTGGCCCAGCAGATAAGCGTTGTTGGCCGCATCCAGCTCCACGAAAAACGCCTGGTCGTAGGCGGGACTCCCGGCAAAGCTGCTTTGCAGCAAGGCCGTGCCGCTGCTATTCAGGTGCGTCACGAAACCATCCGTAATGCCTTGGAACGTGGTAAGATAGGCGCCGGGCGTAACCGGGAAGTTGGGGCTGGTGGTGCCGCCGGCCACATACACTCCGCGTGTGGCATCTACCTGCAGCGAGTAGGCCGCGTCGGCGCTGCTGCCGCCCAGGTACGTGGCCCACACAAGGCTACGCAGATCAGACGATAATTTAGCCACAATGCCGTCGGAGGTGCCGCCCTGATAGCTGTTGCGGAAGCCACTGCCGGCCGGAAAATTGGTGCTGTTGGTGACGGAAGCCAGATACACGTTGCCGTCGCCGTCCACCGTTACGTCGCCGCGGTACGGGTCGCCGTAGTTGACCACCGGGGAGTTGCCGAGCCGCTCGCTCGCTAGGTAGCCGTCGCTGCCCGCGCCGCCCAAAAAGGTGCTGCCGGTGAGGCTGCTGCCGTTCGCCGAAAGCTTGGCCACAAACAAATCAACACCACTGCTGTAAGAAGCCGAGCTCATATTGTTAGGCCTGATGGCCGGCCCCCCATTGTGGGTGTTGTCGTAGGCGCCGCTTGAAACCGGGAAGTTGCCGGAGCCAGTGGTGCCCAACACTACCAGCTCACCCTGTGGATTGACCACCATGCTGTGCGGGGCATCGAGGGCGCTGCCGCCGAGGTAGGTGGCGTAGAGGCGCGAGGCCGCGCCGTTTACGCCCGTGTTATACTTGATGATGCCCACATCGGCCACGCCGCTGAAAGTGGTGCGAAACGCGCCGGTAGTAGTGGGGTAGCCAGCCGCAAACACTACCCCGCCCGAGTACATGTTGCCTTGCGCGTCGTAGGTGGCCGTGAAGCCCCAGTTGTCGGCCGTGGAGCCAGTGAACGACGAGAAGACAACGGTCGGGTCGATGACGAGCGGGCGGCGCCGGTCGTACTGTCCCAGCCGGAAGCTGACGGTGGTGCCTTGAAGCACAAAGGCGCACGGCACCGCCACGCGCTGGCCGCGGGCATCGGTCTGCCAAGCTTTGGGAGCCTGCTCGGTGAGGTGGCCCACGGAGGTTTGCACCAGCAGGCTGCCATCAGGGCTGAGACTGAGCTTATCGAGGCCGGTGTAGCGCAGCCGGATGGCGGCCGGTTTGCTGTTGGGGGCTACCAGAAAGTCGTATTCCAGTTGCTGCTGCGTGTTTTCATAAACCACCGCCCCAATACCGGGGTACAGATTCTGGTAGCGCACCTGCCGGAAGCCGCGGGCATTGCTGGCCCAGTGGTGGGCATCGGCGCCTCGAAAATAGTTGTATGGAGCCGCCGTGCCATCCTCGCCGGCCAGATCAGGCATGGCGTTGGCACCTTCAAACGATACCGTGTAGGCGTGGCCGCGTAGCTCCTCATCGGTAAGCCGAACTGAGGCTTCCGCTTCGGCGCCGTGGTGAGCGTGGCGGCGCAGGGCAGCCGGGTCGAGGAAGCTGTAGGTGAAGCCGGCTGGCCCCAAAAACAGCTGGCCGCCGGGTAGCTGCGCGCCGTAGCGGGCTTTGTCGTTCCACTGGCCTTTGTTTTCAATGAATTCCAGCGAGGCTTTTTCGGTGGGCACGGCCTGCGGTGGGCGGGCCGCCAAGACTGGCAGCGTAGCTAATAAGGCGCTGAATGTGAGAACCCGAAATGTAGAAAGGAGCATAGCGTAGCAGTAAAACCAAAACTAAAAGTACAACGAAAACCAAGGCCCAAAACGTGCACAACAATCGGGCCCGGAGCGTAGCTGGCTTCCGCTTACCTTTGCAGCCTCACCGCCGGCTGCTTCGCCGGATTGCTTCTGCCGTGCGTCGTTCGTTTGCTTTCACCTGCACCCTTCTTTTAATCGGCTGGCTGCTCCTGGCCATTGCCTGCGTGCAGATACCAGCCTATACCTTCTGGCCGGCGGCTTTCGGGGCCCTCACGCTGCCCGTGGCGCTGGCCCTGAATCTGGTAGCGGCTTTTTATTGGGTGTTGCGCAACTGGCGGGTGGCAGTGCTGCCTATTGGCGTAGCGGTGCTCACGTGGCCACATTTTCAGCGCGGACTGGCGGTGCACCCGCTGCGCCTGGCGCCGCCGGCTGCCGACACCACGGCTGGCCCCCGGGTGCGGGTGCTAAGCGCCAACGTGCGCATCTTCAACGTGTATCCGCAGCTGCGCGACAAAGACCTGAACTCCACGAAAAAGATGATGCAGTGGCTGGCCGACAGCCCCGCCGAAATCGTGTGTTTGCAGGAGTTCTATAACGAGCCGCGCACGTCTACGAGCCGCGAGAAAAACGTGTTCAACTCGGTGGAGCGCATTGGGCAGCAAAGCGGGCGGCAGGCATTCCTGTCCAAAACCCTCACCAATGGGGCCGGCGCCGAGTTCGGCATGGCCATTTTCTCGCGCTACCCCATGCTGCGGCGCGGCACCGTGCAGTTCGGCAAGCTCAGCCAGAACCACGCCATGTGGGCCGACCTGCGCCTGCCGACTGGCGACACCATCCGGGTGTTCAACTTCCATCTGCAGAGTATGAGCATGGATGAGCAGGACATCGTGGACAGCTACTCCAGCAAGTCGGGACTGAAGAAGAAAGGACTGGGGCTGATGCGCCGCTTCAAGCGCGGCTTAGTGGCCCGCAGCTGGCAGGTGGATACGCTGGTGCAACGCTTCGAGCGCAGCCCCTACCCACTGCTGCTCTGCGCCGACCTCAACGACCTGCCCTACAGCTACAGCTACGACCAGCTGGCTGACCGTTTCCAGAACGCCTGGGCCACCGTGGGCAACGGCGTGGGCGCCACCTACAACGGCCGCCTGCCCTTCGTGCGCATCGACAACCAGTTTGCCGGCCCCGAGTGGCAGGTAGATGAGTTTTGGGTGCACTACGAAATTCCGTATTCCGACCACTTTCCCACGATGGCTACGTATCGGTTGCGGAAGTAGGTGATGAGGTGAATCGTGGTGAGGCGAATGGTGACAGGCAAGAACGTCATGCAGAGACGCAACCGAAGCATCTCGCGTGCTGATGCCTGATTACCGTTGCAACATCAGCACGCGAGATTCCTCGCGCTGCTCGGAATAACGTTCTTCTCTTGTCACCTGCCACCTCATTCCTTCATCACCTCATCAACCTGATTACCTTTGTGGCTATGCAGCACCCACTCTCGCTCTATAATACGCTTACCCGCCGCAAAGCCCCGTTCGAACCCCTGCATGCGCCTTTCGTGGGCGTTTATCTCTGCGGTCCAACCGTGTACAGCGAGGCCCATGTGGGCAACGCCCGTGGCCCGGTGGTATTTGACGTGCTGACGCGCTACCTGCGCCACCTGGGCTACACCGTGCGCTACGTGCGCAACATTACCGACGTGGGCCACCTCGAAGGCGACGCCGACGAAGGCGAAGACAAAATCAGCAAGCGCGCCCGCGCCCAGCAACTGGAGCCCATGCAGGTGGCTGAGCAGTTCGCCAACCTCTATCAAGCCCACATGACAGCCCTAGGCTGCCTGCCGCCCGATATTACGCCCCGCGCCAGCGGCCACATCATCGAGCAGATTGAGATGGTGCAGCAGATCATCGACAACGGTTTCGGCTACGAATCCCATGGCTCGGTGTACTTCGATGTGCCCGCTTACAACGAGGCCGGCCGCAACTACGGCAAGCTCTCCAACCGTGTAGTAGAAGAGCTGCTGGCGGGCTCGCGCGACAACCTCGCCGGCCAGGAAGAAAAGCGCAGTCCGCTGGATTTTGCTTTGTGGAAACGCGCCGATGAGCGCCACCTCATGCGCTGGCCTTCGCCGTGGAGCGACGGTTTTCCGGGCTGGCACCTGGAGTGCTCGGCTATGAGCCGCAAGTACCTCGGCGCCGAGTTCGACATCCACGGTGGCGGGCTGGATCTGATGTTTCCGCACCACGAGTGCGAAATTGCGCAAAGCCAGGCCTGCAACCACCCCACCAACGAGGCGCAGGTGTGGATGCATAACAATATGATAACGGTGAACGGCGCCAAGATGAGCAAGTCGCTCGGCAACTTCATCACCATCTCGGAGCTGTTTGCGGGCACCAACGCCACGTTGGCGCAGGCTTACTCGCCTATGACGGTGCGCTTCTTCCTGCTGCAGGCGCACTACCGCAGCACCGTGGACATCACCGACGAAGGCTTGCAGGCGGCCCGCAAAGGCTACCGCAAGCTCATGAACGGCTTGCGTTTGCTGGACAAGCTGCGCGAAGCCAGCCTGTCGTCCGACGTTATCAAGGCCCGCACGGTGGCACCTGTGGCCGAGGGCAAAACGCCCGACACGGCTACCGCTGATGAGGAGCTGCGCAAACTGGTGCAGGACTGCTTCGTGGGCCTCAACGACGACCTGAACACGGCCCGCGCCATTGCCAGCCTGTTCAATCTGTTGCGCAAGCTCAACGGCTTCCACGCCAACCCGGCCACGCTGGCCACAGTCAGCGCCGCCGCGCTGCAGCAAGCCACCGACACCTACCAGACGCTGGTAGCCGACGTGCTGGGCCTCGTGGACGAACCCCGCGCCAGCGCCGAAGATTTGCTCAGCCTCACGCTGGAGTTCTACCAGGAAGCCAAAGCCACCAAGGCTTACGACAAAGTAGACCAGATTCGGGCGGCCCTCAAAACGCAGGGCATCGTGGTGAAAGACACCAAAGCCGGCATCGACTGGGCCTACAGCGAAGAGTAGACAGCTGTTATTGCGCAGCAGTGAACAGAACGTCATGCTTGATCTGGCGTGCGGTTGGCGGAGGATCTCCAGCGCCTCGCGTGGAGCGGGGGGAGGAAGGGGGAGAGAAGGGTCGGCGAGCGGGGGGCGGGACGGGGGTG
>NZ_JACSCX010000005.1 GCF_014333525.1 Hymenobacter puniceus | reverse complement strand
ACCGACAACGTAAACAACATGGCCTCGAACCTGACTCTGCAGGTACGAGACATTGCCAACGTAGCCACGGCCGTAGCCAAGGGCGACTTGTCGCAGAAGATTACGGTCGATGTAAAGGGCGAGCTGCTGCAGTTGAAGCAGAACCTGAACCAGATGGTGGACTCGCTCAACCTGTTTGCCGGCGAAGTGACTCGCGTGGCACTGGAAGTAGGTACCGAAGGCAAGCTCGGCGGCCAGGCCGACGTGCCGAACGTAGCCGGCGTGTGGAAGGAGCTGACCGACAACGTAAACTATATGGCCTCGAACCTGACTCTGCAGGTACGAGACATTGCCAACGTGGCCACGGCCGTAGCCCGTGGTGACTTGAGCCAGAAAATGGCGGTAGATGTGAAAGGAGAAATCCTGGAGCTGAAGAACATCCTCAATCAGATGGTGGACTCGCTCAACATCTTCGGCGACGAAGTAACCCGCGTGGCCCGCGAAGTAGGCACCGAAGGCAAGCTCGGCGGCCAAGCCAGCGTACCGCGTGTATCGGGTACCTGGAAAGATTTGACCGACAACGTAAACTATATGGCCTCGAACCTGACTTCTCAGGTGCGGGACATTGCCAACGTAGCCAGCGCCGTAGCCAAAGGTGACCTCACCCAGAAGATGACCGTGGATGTAAAAGGCGAGATTCTCGACCTCAAGAACATCCTCAACCAGATGGTGGACTCGCTCAACATCTTCGCCGGCGAAGTAACCCGCGTGGCCCGCGAAGTAGGCACCGAAGGTATTCTGGGCGGCCAGGCGTCGGTGCCGAACGTGAGCGGCACTTGGAAAGACCTCACCGACAACGTAAACACCATGGCCTCGAACCTGACCTCTCAGGTGCGGGACATTGCCAACGTGGCTACGGCCGTAGCCAAAGGCGACTTGTCGCAGAAAGTGACAGTAAACGTCCGTGGGGAGTTGTTGCAGCTCAAGGAAAACATCAACCAGATGGTGGACTCGCTGAACACGTTCGGCGACGAAGTAACCCGCGTGGCCCGCGAAGTAGGCACCGAAGGCAAGCTCGGCGGCCAAGCTGACGTGCCGAACGTGCGCGGCACCTGGAAAGACCTGACCGACAACGTAAACTTCATGGCGGCCTCGCTCACCAGCCAGGTGCGCGACATTGCCAACGTAACCACCGCCGTAGCCCGCGGCGACCTAAGCCAGAAGGTGTCGGTAGATGTAAAAGGCGAGCTGCTCGACCTCAAGGACAACATCAACCGGATGGTGGACTCGCTCAACATATTCGCCGGCGAGGTAACCCGCGTAGCGCAGGAAGTAGGCACAGAGGGCAAACTCGGCGGCCAGGCCGACGTACCGAACGTGAGCGGCGTGTGGAAAGACCTCACCGACAACGTAAATACCATGGCCACCAACCTCACCACGCAGGTGCGGGGCATTGGCAAGGTAGTAACCGGCGTATCGCAGGGTGACCTGACCCAGAAGCTGACGCTGGAAGCCAAAGGCGAAGTGGCCGAGCTGGCCGACACCATCAACCGCATGGTGGACGACCTGAACCGCTTGGCGCAGGAAGTAAGCCGCGTGGCCAAAGTGGCCGGTGTAGAAGGCAAGCTGACCGAGCGCGCCACAGTAGGCGGTGTGTCGGGCTCGTGGAAGGAAATCGTGGATACGCTCAACGACCTGCTCGAATCCATTGCCTCGCCGGTACTGGAAGTGAGCCGCGTGGTGCGGGCCATTTCCGAAGGTGACCTGACGCAGCAAGTGGAAATTCAGACAGCCGGCGACATCAAGTCGATGGCCGACGCCTTGAACCTCGCCGTGGACAACCTCAACGATCTGCTGGCCGAAATCAACGAGTCGTCGCAGGTAGTAGGAACTTCCTCGGAAGAAATGGCGGCGAAAGGGCAGGAGATGAGCCGGGTGACAGTTGACGTGGCCCTGGCCATGCAGCAGATGGCCGAAGGCGCCCAGAATCAGGCTCTCAAGACCGATCAGGCCTTCAAGCTGATCGAAGAAATCATGCAGGCCACCAAAGAAACCGCTGGCAAAGCCGATGTCGGTATCAAAGCGGCTATCCTGGGTGAGCAAACCTCACAGCTCGGCCTCAAGACCGTGGCGGAAGTGGTAAAAAACATGGAGGAGATTTCGGCGGCAGCTGCCCAAACGGCCAAAACCATCGAAGTACTCTCGGCCCGCTCGCAGGACATCAGCAAGTCGCTGGGCGTAATAACTGATATTGCCTCGCAAACCAACCTGCTGGCCCTGAACGCTGCCATTGAGGCCGCCCGCGCCGGGGAAGCCGGCCGAGGTTTCGCGGTAGTAGCCGAAGAAATCCGCAAGCTGGCCGAAGGCTCCCGCCGCTCGGCCTCGGAAATCGGTACGCTGGTAGACGACGTGAAAAAGGATACTACCTCGGCCGCTACTGCTATCAGCACCATGGAAGGCCGGGTACTGAAAGGAAAAAATGCCACCTTCGAGGCCAGCTCGGCTTTTAAGAACATTGCCACCAGCTCGGGCGAAACCCTGCGCACCTCCCGCGACATCCTTACCGCCACCGAGATTCAGAAAACGTCGATTGGCGACGTGGTGAAGTACGTGGAAGAAGTGGTAGCCATTGCCGAACAGACGGCCTCGGGCACGCAGCAAGTGGCCGGCACTGCCAAGCAGCTCTCGTCAAGCATGCACGAGCTGACCGTTTCCAGCCAGCGCCTTACTGACATTGCCGACGACCTGCAACTGGGCTTGTCTAACTTCCAGCTGCTGGAGGAAATCGAGCCCGAGCCTGAGCCCGAACCAATCCGTCGCCGAACGCGCCGCGTGGCGCAACTCCCAGCCTCTGCCACGCCGGAACGCGACCGGGCTACGGCCCGCCGTGCCGACGCGGCCACAGATGCAGCGCACGCTCAGGCAGTGGCCAGCCGCCCGCTGACTACCACCCGTCGCGGCGACGCCCGGGCTACGGTGGCGGCGCCAGCCCCGGTGCGTACGCAAACTAATGCCGAGCAGGCAGAAGCACAGCGTAGCCGTAAGGCTACTAACCGCAAGATTGAAGCCGCCGTTACCGAACCTGCTGCCGGCAAAACTCAGGAGAATGCTGCTGCCGCAAAACCTACCCGGGTGCGCAGCAAAAAGCAAGCGAAATAGCCAGTTGAACTGTTAACTCCCGAAAGGGCTGACTTTCGCCAAGGAGGTCAGCCCAGAAGCGGAATATCATTGCCATATGGCCGAAGCTGAACAAGCCACTGATAAAAAGTCATCAAAGCTCGATACCATCATCCAGCTGATTGTTTTCCGACTCGGAAGCGAAGAGTATGGCTTGCGTATCGAGCAGGTAAAGGAGGTCACACTAACTCCCGAAATTGCGCGTATGCCCAAGACGCCGCCTTTTGTGAAGGGTATTGCCAACCTGCGCGGCGACATTATTGCCATCATCGACTTGGAACAGCGCTTTGGCTTGCGCAGCTACGAGGAAGAACTGCCAGCACTTTCCTACACGCTGGCTATTGAGGCCAAAGACTACACCATCGGGATTGTGGTGCGCGAAGTGCCTACGCCGTTGTCAATCCCGGCTTCCAGCATCGAAAAAGCCCCTGAATTCATTCAGGACATCAACATCAACGACAAGTACATTGAGGGAATTGTAAAGGCCGACGGCCGTATAATCATCGTGCTCGACATGATGAAGCTGCTTACGCCTACGGAAATTATGCAGCTGCAGGCACGCTAACATCTTTGCTGGCGCCTAGCCGTACAAAGCTCGGTTTTCCCCTTCAACCCTCATTCTCCCGCATTCTGAATTGCTTCTTATGAAAAACCGCATTCTCATCGTCGACGACTCTTTCTACATGCGCACGATGCTCAAGAACATGCTTACTGATGCTGGCTACGAAGTAGTAGGAGAGGCTGCCAACGGCCAGCAAGCACTTGAAATGGCGGCCGCCACCAAACCCGACCTTATCACGCTAGACGTAATCTTACCCGATAATACCGGACTGGATGTGCTTAAAGGTATCCGCCTGAACGACCCGGACGTGAAAGTGGTAATGTGCAGCGCGGTGGGGCAAGAGGTGATTGTAACGGAAGCACTGGAAAGTGGTGCTTCGGCTTATATCGTAAAGCCTTTCTCAGAGGAGAAGGTACTGGAAATTGTAAGCACTGCATTGCAGACTGCCGAATAATCTGATTACCGCCTTTTTTGATAGGGACCGGCAACGCACTGCTGTCGCCGGAAACCTATCTGCTTAGTTTCCTTTCCGTGCCCAATCGTTCTCTTTCCTTTTCCATTCTGCTAGGCAACCTGCCCACCGCGCTACGGCTGCGGCTGGCACGTCTGTTCCAGGGCCAGCCCGGCTGGCAGATAGTGGGTGGAGGAAGTACCTCAGATCTGCTAGCTTCCGCGCGTCGGTTGCGGCCGAGCCTGATTATTGTGGCACAGGACCAACTGCGGGATATTGAGCAGCTACGCCGATCGGCCAGCATTCCGGTGTTGCTGTTTGCTGAAACGGTTCCGTTGCCGGGCATGCTGCGTGAGGTGGCTGCGTGGGGAGTGTACAGCTATTTTCAACCCGACTCCAATCATCCGCTGTGGGCAGCTGATATATTGCACAAGGTGCGGCAGGCATTGCCAGCCCAACCACGCATTGCCGCGCTACCAACCGCTTCTGCATCTGTCCCCGGCATTGCTACCGGGCTGGTGGTGATTGGGGGCTCTACGGGAGGCACCTTAGCGGCGGAACAACTCGTACGGTCCTTGCCCGCTAATCTGACTTGCGCCGTATTGGTAGCAATCCATTTGCCGGCCGCTTTCCTGACTTCCTTTGTCAGCCGTTTGCGGCGGGCTACTACTTTACCGGTAATAGCTGGGCATGCAGGCATCATGTTGCAGCCCGGGCAGATTGTAGTGGCTCCTGGTGGCGTCAACAGTCTGGTCAGTGCTGCCAATAGCCCCTGGCGGGTTTGGAAGCTGGAGCTAACCAATGAAGCCGGCCCCTCCGGCGATGAGCCTTCCTTGGATCTGCTGATGCGGTCAGCAGCCTGTACGGTAGGCCGCAATGTGCTGGGGGTGGTGCTCACTGGCTTAGGACACGACGGTACCCTGGGTGCTCAGGCCATCCGGCAGTGTGGTGGCACGGTACTAGCGCAGGATGAAGCTTCATCCGCCATGTTCTCAATGCCCAAGTCAGTGATTCAGGCAGGATGGGCCAATGCTGTGCTGCCGCTACATGAGTTACCAACTGCCATCGGGCGGCACGCCGCTCTATTCCGGCAGGCTGTGGCCCCGGAACGGCAGCCCGCTCTTATTCCCGCTCGCGCTTTCTAGCTTATGAAATCACGCGAGCAGGAGTACCGGGAAATGTACATGGCTGAGGCCCTGGAGGCCTATGACGGCATGAGCCGCCATATCAGTGAATTAGAGCGCAACCCGCAGGATCAGCAGGCGCTCAACGAGCTATTCCGGCTCATGCACAACCTTAAGTCCAATTCACGGGCTATGGGGTTTGTGCAGATTGGGGAGGTGGCCCATAACATGGAAACCATCTTCGGCCTGATTCGCAGCAAGGAGCGGGAATTCAGTGGCAGTCTGGCTACGGTGCTCTTTACCGGTGTCGATGTGCTTAGCACCATGATCCGGGCGGTAGAGGATGAGTCGATTATGCCCGACAGCACGGCGCTGCTGGAAAACTTGGCCCGTCTGGTTGAAGGACAGGAACCCATTCTGGCCGAAGAAGATCTGGATGAGGAAGATGCCAACCGCAAGCTGGAACTGTCTGATCTGGTCTATATTCAGATTAAAAAGCTGGACCACCTGTTAAACCTGGTAGGGGAGCTGATCATTGACCGGGACCGAATTCTGACATTAAGCCAGGAAATCGGGCATCCGGCATTGCAAAGCACAGCCGCTCACCTGTTCCGTATCACCGACGAGCTACAGTACTCCGTAATGGATGCGCGGTTGGTGAACGTGGGCTCACTGCTGAACAAGTTTCCGCGCGTGGTGCGCGACGTGGCCACTACCGAACAAAAGCAGGTGGAGTTGACACTCAGCGGACAGGATATCCAGATTGACCGCAACATTCTGCAAATCATCACCGATGCGCTGCTGCACTTGGTGCGCAATGCCATTGGCCATGGCCTGGAAACGCCCGCTGACCGCGTAAAGGCCGGTAAGCCCGCACAGGGTAATCTGGTGCTCTCGGCGCAGACTGAGCGCGACGATGTGCTGATTCAGGTAGCAGATGATGGCCGTGGAATCGATGTAGAGAGCGTGCGGCGCAAGGCTATAGAACGTGGTTTAGTGAGCAAAGAAGCCGCCCGGCAGCTGGATGCCGATGCCGTGCGGGCATTCTTGTTCGAGCCAGGCTTCTCGATGGCGAAAGAGGTAACCGAGATTTCCGGCCGAGGTGTGGGCCTCGACGTCGTAAAGCTGGCTATTGATTCGCTGGGCGGGCAGCTGCGGGTAGATTCTGTGCTCGGAAAAGGTACCACGTTCACGCTGGTGCTGCCTACTTCTATTGCTGTAAAAGGCGCGCTGCTATTTCAACTGGATAACCGCAATTATGCTATTCCGCTCATGCACACCGACTCGGTTGTGTCGTTGATGCCGGAGGTGCTGAATGTGGTGGGTGGAGTGCTGATGGCGCAGGTACAGGGCGAAAACATTCCGGTTGTGAGTTTACGCCGTTTGCTGCACGCCAGCGACGGGCCGCTGCCCATGGCCTCGCGCACCGAGTTGGTGGGCCGCCAGGACATCATCATCATCGCCTACAATAACCGCAAACTGGGCCTGATCGTTGACCGGTTTCTGCGTCAGCAGAACATCGTTATCAAGCCCATGAGCAAACCCCTAGATACCATCGAACTGTTTGGCGGCGTTACGCTGCTCGGCAGTGGACAGGTGTGCCTGGTGCTGGACGTTCCAGCTTTAACTCGTCTGTTTCTAGCCCGACGAGTATGAAAATACGTAATGCTGATTCCGAAGCAGCCGCTCCTCGGTTTACTTTGGCCAACTGATTGAATCATATGGACTTGCACATGACAGAGATGGAGCGCGACGTTGTCCGCGAGATTCTGAACATAGGACTGGCCCGCGCAGCCGACTCGTTTGCGATAATAGCTCAGGAAAAGGTACTGCTGGAAGTTCCCAGCCTTGATCTGGTGTCTGGCGACGGTGTGCTGGAGATGGTGCGGGATATACAGAGAGTCAACGTGCCTATTCTGTCCGATATCCGGGGTGACTTCAATGGCACCACGCTGATGTTCTTCTCCGGCCAGCATATTCAGCGGCTTTCCAAGGTGTGCCTGCGCATGAACACCTCTGCCTCCATCAGTATTGATGAAATGCAGGAGTCGTTGCTGCTGGAAATCAGTAACATCATTACCGGAGCGCTGGTCACACAGCTGGCCAATATTCTAAAGGCCAAAATCTATGGGGCGCCGCCGTCGGCTCCGCACGGCGACATTGCTGAGTCGTTACATAATCTACTGGAAACCCATCCCTCAGTGCAGCCCATGATTTTCTCGGTTATCACCCAGTTTTCTGATAAAGACAACTCGGTGGAACTGCCGCTCATGCTGTTCTTCGACCGACCGACGTTCGAGAAAATTCTGGAAATCATTCGCACGTACGACTTCCTGGGCGGCACGCCCGCTTAGCGGCATTCCAAAATGTACTCTATAGCCACTCCGTAGGTAGCCGTCCGGCGGCCTTTACGGAGTGGTTTTTTATTTTTGACCATCTTTTCCTGTTTTCCTTGCCCTATGGCCCAGCCAACGTCAACCAGTCTTGAAAGAAAACTTGCCACTTTCGACCCCAATGCCCTCGGCGATTCGCAGGGTGGGGTATATGGCTTGCCCTTTACTGTAGAAGAAGCCCAGGTGGTGGTGGTGCCCGTACCGTGGGAAGTAACGGTATCGTACCGCGCCGGCACCGCCGAAGGCCCGGCTGCCATCCGCGACGCCTCGCTGCAGGTGGACCTCTACGATCCGGACCTGCCGGAGGCATGGCGCATGGGCCTGGCTATGGAAAATGACGATGAAAAGGTGGCAGCTGAAAGCCAGGAGCTGCGCCCGAAGGCCGAAGCCTATATCGGGTGGCTGGAAGAGGGCGAGCCGGAGTCCAGCCACGCCAAGTATTCCACGGCGCCAGCCCACATCAACCAACGCGGCGAAGCACTGCTACAGTACCTCAAGCAGAAAACTGGTGCTTACCTCGATGCCGGTAAAGGCGTGGTTCTATTGGGTGGCGACCATAGCACGCCACTGGGCTATCTGCACGCCCTGGCTGAGCGCCACGAAGAGTTTGGTATCCTGCAGATTGATGCGCACTGCGACCTGCGCCCGGCCTACGAGGGCTTCGAGTTTTCGCATGCCTCCATTATGTACAATGCGCTCAAGCTGCCTCAAGTGAAAAAGCTGGTGCAGGTTGGCATCCGCGACTTGTGCCAGCAGGAAGCTGAAATGGTGGAGCAGAGTAAAGGGCGCATCACTATGTTCCACAACCGGTTCCTGAGCGACGAGCGTTTTGCCAAGAAGTCGTGGAAGAAAGTATGCGGTAAAATCATTGCCCAGCTGCCTCAGAAAGTATACCTGAGCTTCGATATTGATGGCCTGGACCCCAAATTGTGCCCCGGCACTGGCACGCCTGTGCCCGGCGGCTTAGAATTTGAGGAAGCACTCTACCTAATTCGGACTGTCGTCCGCTCGGGCCGCACAATTATTGGCTGTGACCTGAACGAGGTGGCTCCCGGCGACACCGAGTGGAATGCCATTGTGGGTGCCCGCCTGCTCTACAGCATGGCCAACTGGATGGGCGTGTCGCAGGGGCGCCTGCAGGACCGGGGCGCTGACAAGTAATCGGGGATAGGAGAGTTGAAGAGCAAGAGGGAAGTATAGCGCTGAGCTTATCTTTTTTGAGGGCAGTGCGTACACCGACCAGATTTTCTCTCCTTTTTCCCTTTTTACCCCACACTTTCCTATGATAGGCTTCATTCTTAAGTTCCTGCTCACGGCCATCATCACCTATGTGCTGGCAAAGTTTCTACCCGGCTCGCACATCAATGGCTTCAGCGACGCCATTCTGCTGGTAGTCGTGCTGGCCGTGCTCAATGCTGTTCTCAAGCCAATTCTCAAGCTGTTGGGCTTCCCGATTACAGTGCTGACGTTGGGTTTGTTTCTGCTGGTTATCAATGCGGCCATTGTGATGATTGCCGATGCGCTGCTTCCGGGTTTTGCCGTCGACAATTTCCTGTACGCGCTGCTCTTCAGCATTGTGCTGTCCGTCGTGACGTCCATCGTGGATATGGTGGTAGACTAACGACTGCGCTGCCCTAACGTAGACAACCCCGGCTGCTTGTGCTGCCGGGGTTTTTTTATGCCATCCACTCTTTCCTCACCAGTCAGCTATGACCACTACCTTGCTTTCTGCTGTAGAGCAGGCATTGCATACAGCTTCGGACCCACAGGCAGGGCTCCTGCACGCACTGGAATTAGTTGGGACATTCCTAGATGCTGACCGGTGCTTCTTGTATGTGCGGGACCCCGCCGTAGGCCGGGGCCGAATTGCGCTGTGCTGGCGCCGCACCAACGATATTCCGAATCCTATTCACGATTGGCAGGACGATACCACGGAGCTGCCGCAACAAGATCCGCTGTTTCGGGCAGCGCTGTCGGTGCAGCCCTCCGTGTTTGTAGAGGACGTGGAAACGGCTCCTCCAACCGTACTTAACCGCGCTTTTGAACACGAAACATTTGGGCACCGCGCCCTGATTCACGCGCACATCACCGAGGAGGGCCAGTTGTGGGGCATCCTGCAGCCCTGCCTGTTTAGCACTCCGCGCCACTGGACAGCAGAGGAAAGGGCCGCCATTAAAATCATATTGCCGCTGCTGGTAGCGCCTGTCAAGGCGTATATGCAGACACAAAGCACCAGTTGAATCTAAAGAACCTCTAATACAATCGGCCCTGCCGCACCAGTGAAGCGCAGCAGGGCCGATTGTAGTTAAGGCACCCAACGGTATTACAGTCGGCGAATCTGGGCGCCGAGAGCCGTGAGGCGCTGGTCGATGTACTGGTAGCCGCGGTCAATCTGCTCGACATTCTCAATTACACTGCGCCCATCCGCCGAGAGGGCCGCAATCAGCAGCGCCACGCCCGCCCGGATATCGGGTGAGGTCATGGTGATGCCGCGCAGCTTCTGGCGCTGGTCCAGGCCGATAACCGTGGCGCGGTGCGGGTCGCAGAGAATCACCTGCGCGCCCATGTCAATCAGCTTGTCCACAAAGAACAGGCGCGACTCGAACATCTTCTGGTGAATCAGCACCGTGCCTTTGGCCTGCGTTGCCACTACCAGCACAATGCTGAGCAGGTCGGGCGTGAAACCAGGCCAGGTGTGGTCCGATACAGTCAGGATGGAGCCGTCGAGATAAGTGGCAATTTCGTAGTGTTCCTGCGCCGGAATATGAATATCGTCGCCACGGAATTCCAGCTTGATGCCCAGCTTGCGGAACGTGTCGGGAATGATGCCCAACTCGGGAATCTGGCAGTCCTTGATGGTGATTTCCGAGCCCGTCATGGCCGCCAGACCAATGAAGGAACCGATTTCAATCATGTCGGGGAGCATGCGGTGGTCGGTGCCGCCGAGGCTCTGCACGCCCTCAATCGTGAGCAGGTTGGAGCCGATGCCGTTGATGATAGCGCCCATGCGCACCAGCATCTTGCACAACTGCTGCAGATAGGGCTCACAGGCAGCATTGTAGATAGTGGTGGTCCCCTGAGCCAGTACGGCCGCCATGACAATATTGGCGGTGCCCGTCACGGAGGCCTCATCTAGCATCATGTAGGCACCATGCAAGCCATTTTCAGCTTTGATGCGGTAGAAATCGGTGCCCTCCAAGGTGAGCTTGCCGCCCAACTTCTCAAGGCCTAAAAAGTGCGTATCCATGGGGCGCCGGCCGATTTTGTCGCCGCCGGGCTTGGGCAACTGGCACTTGCCGAAACGGGCCAGCATGGGTCCCAGAATCATGACGGACCCGCGCAACGCGCCGGCCTGTGCCACAAACTCCGGCGTGTCCAAGTAGTCCAGGTTCACGGCATCGGCCTGAAACCGGTAGGTGTCGGAGGCCAGCTTGCCCACTTTCACGCCCATATCGCGCAGCAACTCAATCAACTTATTGACGTCGCGGATATCGGGGATGTTAGAAATCGTGACGGGCTCGGGTGTGAGCAACACCGCGCACAATATCTGCAGGGCTTCGTTTTTGGCGCCTTGTGGTACGATTTCGCCTTTTAGCGGATGGCCGCCGATTACTTCAAATGAAGCCATGTGTTAAGTAAGCTGCAAGCCGTAAGCTACAAGCTGCGAGCTGATGTAGGGTTGATAAAGAAATGAAGTAGCAAGCTGGCAAGTGGTAGCCTGCCGTTTGCCGCTTCGTGGTTACTGCGGAGGCTGTTGAGGTTCCTGGCGGCCTTTCTTGCCGCCCCGCCGCTGCTTGTCGCGGCGGTTGCCGTTGCCACCATTGCCCCCGCGGCGGCCTTCGCGCTCCTGGCGGGGCTGGGGTACAATAAATGGTACTGGGCGGCCACCACCGGCCGCACCAGCCGGAGCTGTGGCCATTTCAAACAAGCTCTGGGCCTCCACAATTGCTGGGTCGAGAGTGAGCTGGCCGCCAGACAGGTCCTTTAGGTGCTTGAGGATCGTGACGTCCTTTGCGTTTTCCTTGTTGTGCGAGCGGTACAGGAACTTCATCGTGCGGCCGATGGTGATGGTGGCCTGCTCGCGCTCCGTAGGGTCTGCCAGCGTCAGGGCCTTTTCCACCATCAGCTCCACGCCGCGGCCATAGGCGCGCAGCTTCAGGCTTTTCTCGGGGTAGGCGAGGGGTTTGGGATGCTGGTGCAGTTCCTTCAGCCCTTTCAACTGGAAAGGCGCGTCGATGTCCAGGTCTTCATCGGCCATCTCATAGAGGTGGTTCCAGACTTTTTCCTGCGAATTGGGCTGGTCGCGCAAACTAGGCTGCAGCCGGAAAATCAGTTGCACAATCTGCGTGGCGCGGCGCGTGCGCTCGGTTTTGTCTTCCACTTCGCGCAGGCCCTGAATGAGTTGGAAAGTGGTTTGGCCGTACTCGCGCTGAAGCAGCTCGTGTTTATGTAGGATAGGAAGAGGCATTCGAAGGGAATAAGCGCCAGCTTGGGTTGGCGGCAGTGCAAAAATAGGAAGTTGTTCCGCGCAAAGCGAAACAGCGGTGGGGGCTAGACAGCTAGGACAGGCTACTCCCGGCGCACCGAACAACAACTAGCTTAGCACGCGCAATTTCGCAAAACTCAACAATAACGTCTTCTCACCCACTTCGTCGAAGGTGATGATGGCTTTCGTGGAGCCCTGAACGGTTTCCAGCTTGGTTACTTGGCCGAATCCGAACTTGGGATGCTCGACGCGCTGGCCGGTCTGTAGGTTGCTGGTGTCGGAAGGTACGAAATCGGCCGGTGCCACGTACTTGGTGGCTGTGGTCTTACGCGGCGCCGGCGGAATCAGGTTGGAACGGCGCTCAAACACGTGCCCAAACGGCGACTCGCCCGGCCCGGCGCGGTCGGGCCCGGGGCCGGCCGAGTACTTAAAGTCCACGAACTTGGGGTCAATTTCGTCGAGGAAGCGGCTTTTCTCGCAGCTACGCAGGTTGCCCCACTGGTAGCGGGAGGTGGCGTAGCTGAGCGTGAGCTTTTTCTCGGCGCGGGTGATGGCTACGTAGAACAGGCGGCGTTCCTCCTCCAAATCGGCGCGGGAGGTAATCATCATCTGGCTCGGGAACAGGTTTTCCTCCATGCCCACAATGTAGACGTTACGGAATTCCAGGCCCTTAGCCGAGTGAATCGTCATCATGGTCACCTGCTCGCCCTCGGCCTGGGCATCTTTGGTGTCGGCGTCTGTCACGAGAGCAATGTCCTGCAGGAAAGCGCCCAGTGTCTTTTCGTC
The DNA here is from genome assembly GCF_014333525.1 of Hymenobacter puniceus. GTDB lineage: Bacteria > Bacteroidota > Bacteroidia > Cytophagales > Hymenobacteraceae > Hymenobacter. The sequence continues at coordinate 357,097 of NZ_JACSCX010000005.1, read as the reverse complement.
CCGCTCGGGGTCTTCCACGAAAGCCTTCACGCCATTCAGCAGTTCCTGGATGTTCTCGTAGCGGCTCAGGCCCTCGATGCTTTTATCCGCATACAGTTCCTCGATCATGCCGGAGTTTTTGGCAATGAACTTGGCGGCCTCGAAAGCGTCTTCCTTTGCTGCTATGGCCGTGTAGGCTTTAATTTTCTCGGCAAAGTCTACAATCGGGTTGGCGGCGCGGGCCGGCAGAAACTGGTCGGCGTTGGCCACCACTTCCCAGATGGTGTGGTTGCTTTCTTCGGCTGCGTTGATGAGCTTGGCAATGGTGGTGTCGCCGATACCGCGCTTGGGGTAGTTGATAACGCGGCGCAGCGCCTGCTCGTCGTTGGGGTTCACCGTGAGCCGCAGGTAGGCCACCAAGTCCTTGATTTCCTTGCGCTGGTAGAAGCTCAGGCCACCAACAATCTTGTACTTGATGTTGAGCTTGCGCAACGATTCCTCCATGGCCCGGCTCTGGGCGTTGGTGCGGTACAGGATGGCAAAATCGTCGTACGACAGATGCTGGTTCATCTTGTCCTCGTAGATGCTCTGAGCCACCAGCTTGCCTTCCTCGTTGTCGGAGGCAGCCTTCAGCACTTCAATCAGCGGGCCTTCCTCGTTGTCGGAAAAAACGTCTTTGCGCAGCTGGGCCTGGTTGTTTTTGATGACCGAGTTGGCCGCCCATACAATGTTCTTGGTAGAGCGGTAGTTCTGCTCCAGCTTGAACACCTGCAGCTCCGGGTAGTCCTTTTCAAAATTCAGAATATTCTGAATATCAGCGCCCCGGAAGGCATAGATGCTCTGGGCATCGTCGCCGACCACGCAGATGTTGCGCTCCTTGGCCGCCAGCTTGCGTGCAATCAGGTACTGCGAGTAGTTGGTGTCCTGGTACTCGTCCACCATCACGTAGCGGAACATATTCTGGTACTTGTTCAGCACGTCCGGGTGTTCCCGGAACAGCACGTTAGTCTGGTAGAGCAGGTCGTCGAAGTCCATGGCGCCGGCCTTGAAGCAACGGGCCGCGTATTGCTGGTAGATGGCACCCAGCTTGGGCCGCAGCGCCGCCTCGTCGTCCTGCCGGATGACGGGGTCGTTGACGTACTGCTGCACCGAAATCAGCTTGTTCTTGGCCGACGAAATGCGCCCCAGCACCATGTTGGGCTTGTAGAGCTTGTCATCGAGCTCCATTTCCTTGAGAATCTGGCCGATGAGGGTTTTGCTGTCCTGCGTGTCGTAGATGGTGAAGGAGCGCGGGTAGCCCATCTTATCGGCCTCGGAGCGCAGGATACGGGCGAAGATGCTGTGGAAGGTGCCCATCCACAGGTTTTTGGCGTTTGGGCCCACCACCTTCTCAATCCGGGCGCGCATTTCCTTGGCCGCCTTGTTAGTGAAAGTGAGGGCCAGTACATTAAACGGGTCGACGCCTTGCTCGAGCAGGTTGGCAATGCGGTAGGTGAGCACCCGGGTTTTGCCCGAGCCCGCACCGGCTATAATCATGCAGGGGCCTTCGATTTGCATCACGGCGGCCGCCTGCGAGGGGTTCAGTAACGAGTGATAATCGAGTCCCATGCGTGGTAAGTCAGAATCGGAAACTAAGCCGGTTGGCTTGTTAGCAAAGGTAGGGCTTTGAGGCGGGGGAAGGAAATGTAGGGCGGCCGGTTATAGCGCAGGTAGCGCGAACTTTTAGTTCGCGCCCCTGGATGCCAGGCAGTGAGCTGAGAGGCTCAGTGGCACAGTAGCGCGAACTTTGTAATTCGCGTCCCGGAACGACAGTTACTGCAACAGCGCGAGTAGCGCGAACTACAAAGTTTGCGCTACTCGCAGGCGGAGCAATGAGGTGGTGCCCGGGCTTCGCGCTACTCGTTTTTAGGTCGCGAGGCCGCCTCAGTGGGCGAAACCAAGTGGTTTCGGGCTGGTAGAAGGCCCGCCCGTATCTTCGCGCTATGAATCCTGCTACTGCGCCCACCGTATTTCCGCTGTCTATTCTCTGCCTTTCGGATAGCTGGGGCGGGCTGGAGCTGAATACGGCCCGGTTTGCCGGCTGGATGCAGCAGCGGGGCTGGCCAGTGCAGCTGATTACGCGCGCCGGTTCGCCGCTGGCACTACGAGCCCAGGAAATGAGCTTGCGGCTAGTGGCGCTTGAAAACCGCTGGAAAGCCCTCGACGTGGCCGCCGCCCGCCGGCTGGCGCTGGGTTGGGCGCAGTTCGGCACCCGCGCCGTCATTGTCACCCGCAATGCCGATTTGGGCGTGGCCGTACTCAGTAAGGGGCTGTTTCGTCCCGATATGCCATTGGTGTATCAGCAGCACATGCAGCTGGGCCTGAACAAGCGCGGGCTGGTACACACGTTGCGCTATAATGCCCTGGCGGCCTGGCTGTCTCCGCTGCCCAGCCTGGCCCGGCAGGTATTGGAAAAAACCCGGCTGGCTCCCGAAAAGCTGCATGTGGTGCCGCTGGGCGTAGAGCTGGATAAGTTCATGGATGAGCAGCTTACCACCCTCGAAGCCCGCCGCCAGCTGCGTTTGGAACTGCCCGCCGGGGTTGTGCTGCTCGGCCTCATCGGGCGGTTTGATGATGGCAAGGGCCAGGATTTTCTGGTGGAGGCGCTGGCGCAGCTGCGGCCCCGGTTTGCGCAGTTGCACCTGCTGCTGGTAGGGGAGCCCACCCGCAACGAAGGCACCAACTACTATGACACGCTGCTTCGCCGCATCCAAGAGCTGGGCCTGACCGACGTAGTGCACCTGCGCGGCTTCACGCCCCGACCCGAAGTGGCCTACCGTGCCCTCGACATTTCCGTGACGGCCTCTACCAACGAAACCTACGGCATGGTGACCATTGAGGCTATGGCGGCCGGCCGGCCGGTGGTAGGCGCGGCCACGGGCGGTACCCGGGAGTTGCTAGCCGACAACCGCACCGGTCTGCTGTTTGAGCTGCGCAATGTGGCTTCGTTTGCGGTGTGCGTAGAACGGCTGCTAACGCAACCCGGCCTGGCAGCGCGGCTGGGCGCGGCGGGTCAGGCCGAAGCCTTGGCCACGTACGCTCACACCCGCCAATGCGAGCTGACAGAACAAGTGCTGTGGCAACTGGGGTAAAAGCGGGTATCTTTGCATCTCCGATTTCCAGCCGCGGGCCCCGACGGTTCTACCGTTGATTGGGGCTTCCCTTTGACTCCGCTGCAGAATCGTCGGCATGTGCGGCGGAACCCCATTACCATGATTCAGATTCAGAATACCCTGATTTCCGACGACGTTCGGGATAATTTTTTCGTTTGTAACCTCGAAGCCTGCAAAGGTGCCTGCTGCGTGGAAGGCGACCTAGGCGCGCCGCTGGAAGAGGCCGAGCTGGCCATCCTGGAGCAGGAATACGCCGCCATCAAGCCCTTCCTCACCGAGGCCGGCCAGCAGGCCATCGAGGCGCAGGGCCTTTACATCAAAGACTGGGAGGGCGACTACAGCACCACCACCATCAACGACCGGGAGTGCGCCTACGCCCTCTACGATGAGCGGGGCATCCTCAAATGCGGCATCGAGCAGGCCTACCTGGCTGGGGCTACCTCGTTCAAAAAGCCCATTAGCTGCCACCTGTACCCCATCCGCATCACTAAGTATGATGGCTTCGAGGCCCTGAATTACGACCGGTGGAGCATTTGCTCCCCCGCCTGCAGCTTTGGCGCCAACCTGGGCGTGCGCGTCTATCAGTTCCTAAAGGAGCCGCTGATTCGTAAGTACGGCGCGGACTGGTACGGGGAGCTGGTGTACGAAATTGAACACGGCAACCCAGCCGAGTAAGGCTTCCGGAAAAGAAGAAGGCCGGCTACTTAGCCGGCCTTCTTCTTTTTTAGGTCATCGAAACCAGTTTACTGCCAGGTTTCGGTGCGCGTCTGAGTGGTGCCGGTAGGCGTGAAGGTGCGGTTAGAGCCGCCTTCGTAGAGTACGTTGCCGGCCGCATCCTTGCGGATGTATTTGTACTGCACGCTGGTGCCGCTAGTCAGGTTGATGGTGCCTTTCCACACCGGATAGCTAGCGCCGCTGAGCTTGATGGCGTTGGCCGTGTTCCAGGCGCCGAGCTGGGCGGTGCTGCCCAGCACATACACATCCTGCCCCGAGACGGTGCCGCTGTACGTCACATTAAACGAAACGGCCGTGGTAGTGGTGGAGGGAGGCGTCGTGACGGTGCCGCTTGGTACCCACACCGAGTAGCTGCGGGCATTCACTGGGAAGTTGCCCGCGCCGTTGGCATCGGTGGTCACAGTGCTGGTGTTGTTACCGGTTTTGTCGGTCAGCGTGGCGCTCTTGAAGGGCGTGGTGATGGTCTTGGTGCGGGCCGAGCCACCATCGTTAAGCAGCAGGAGCAGGCCTTTGTGTGAGGTGTCGCCAGCGCGGGAGTAGGCGTACACGTCGGCGTCGTTTACGCTGGTGTACTCGGCCGCGGCACCGTAGGCGTTGGCCTGGCGAATGCCGTTCAGGGTTTTGATCTGGTTTCCGAGGCCGTAGTTATAGTAGTCCTTGTAGAACACGCAGGGGTAGCCGTTGGCGCGGGTCAGGATATAGGCGTAGGCCAGCATCTTGAGGTTGGTAACGGGCGAGTACAGAGCGCCAGGGTGGTCGGTGTCGTGGTTATCCACGAAGCTCACCGACAGCGTTGGGTTCGACTCGGTGAAGCCCGCAAACTGCAGCCCGCGCATATCCCAGCTGCCGTTGCCGTTGCTCATATCCTGGAAGGTGTAGTGCAGCGGTACGTCGAAGAGACTAGTGCGGCCCCCGGTTGCGGCAGCGTAGTTTTTCAGGTCCTGCAGGTTGCGGAACCAGGCCTCACTCACGGCAAAGCGGCCGTTGGTTTTCACCGCATCCAGCCACTGGTTTACGTAGGGCGTGTAAATGTGCTTGGTCGCGTCGAGGCGGTAGCCGTCAAGGCTCATCTTGGTGGTAATCCAGTTACCCCAGTTGATGGTTTCGGTCTGGTTGGCCGCGTTGTTGTTGTACTGGATTTCCGAGCCCAGCAGGTTGTCGTAGGCGTCGTTGTTGGCGTAGGGCTGGAAGTCCCAGCTTTTCCACTGGTACCAGCCGTTGTTGGGGGCCTGCTGCGTACCGGTGAAGTTGTTGAAGCCCCACTTGTAGCTGCTGTGGGTGTTGCCGCGGCCGGGGAAGTTGAACTTGGTGTACACCAGGTTGCCATTCACGTTTTCCTGCGCGTCGGCCCAGGCCATGTGGTTCATCACGATGTCCTCGTACACTTGCAAGCCCTGGCCCTTCATCGCCCCAATAGCAGTCTGCAGCTGTCCGATGGTGCCATAGCGCGTGGCTACAGTGCCTTTCTGGTTGAATTCGCCTAGGTCGTAGCGGTCATACACGCCGTAGCCCACGTCACTCTGGCTGCCGCCCTTGTACGCTGGGGGCAGCCACAGGGCCGTAATACCAGCAGCCTTAAGTTCGGCGGCCTTAGAGCCCAGCACCTGCCACCAGGTACCCTGCGTATTGCTGATGGGCACATCCCAATAGAAGGCCTGCATCATCACGCCATTGGTAACCACAGCATCCTGCGTAGTCGGCACGGCGCTTGGGGCTGCTATGGGCTGTACGGCATCTTTGGTACAGGCTTGCGCAAGCAGTCCTGCGGCAGCCAGCCCCCAGAGGGCCAGCGCGTTCATTTTTCTCATAAAAGTGGGAGTTGGTTGTGGTAAGAAAGAACGAAGCAATACTACCAGATTTATAAAAATTATTCAATTGAAGCTCAGTGATTTTGCGTGCATAATTTGGGCTAATATTCTAAATATGCTGTTCTAAGGCAGGCAAGCCATGCTGCATTGATTTGCGTACTTTGTGGCATGCTTGTAATAATACTATATTGATCAAGGCTAGTGCTGTGTTGCCTTATCTGAGGATTGTAGTACACAAAAACGCCCGGCTTGCAAAGCAAACCGGGCGTTGGAATAAAACTGAAAAGCTGGTTGAACCTACAGCTCCGAGAAGTCAAACGACGTTTCCAAAAACTTCGTGGTGAAGTTACCGGCCTTGAAGTCGGCGTTGTCCATCAGCTTCAAGTGGAACGGAATCGTGGTTTTTACGCCTTCCACCACAAACTCGCTGAGGGCGCGCTTCATCTTCACGATGCACTCCTCGCGGGTCTGGGCCACGGTGATGAGCTTGGCAATCATCGAGTCGTAGTTCGACGGAATCTGGTAGCCGGCATACACGTGCGTGTCTACACGCACCCCGTGGCCGCCGGGGATGTGCAGCGTCGTGATTTTGCCGGGGGAAGGGCGGAAATCTTTAGTTGGGTCTTCAGCGTTGATGCGGCACTCCATGGCGTGCATGCGTGGGTAGTAGTTCTGGCCCGAAATCGGGATACCCGCTGCCACCTTAATTTGCTCCTTGATAAGGTCGTAGTTGATGATTTCCTCTGTCACGGGATGCTCCACCTGAATTCGGGTGTTCATCTCCATGAAGTAGAAGTCACGGTTGGCATCTACCAGGAACTCAATCGTGCCCACGCCTTCGTAGCCGATAGCTGATGCGCCGGCAACAGCCGCCGCGCCCATCTTCTCGCGCAGCTCGTCGGTCATGAACGGCGAGGGAGCTTCCTCTACCAGTTTCTGGTGGCGGCGCTGAATGCTGCAGTCGCGCTCCGAGAGGTGGCATACGTGCCCAAACTGGTCACCACAGATCTGGATTTCGATGTGGCGGGGCTCCACCACAAACTTTTCTAGGTACATACCATCGTTGCCGAAGGCCGCCTTCGACTCGGTGCGGGCGTCGTTCCAGGCTTTCTCGAACTCGTCTTCGGTGTTGATGATGCGCATGCCGCGCCCACCGCCACCGGCCGTAGCCTTCAGGATCACCGGATACTTGATTTTGGCGGCAATCTTCTTTCCCTGCTCTACTGACTCTAGCAAGCCCACCGAGCCCGGAATGCAGGGCACCCCAGCCTTGATCATCGTGGCTTTGGCCGAAGCCTTGTCGCCCATCTGGTTGATCATCTCGGGCGAGGCGCCGATGAACTTGATGCCGTTTTCGTGGCACACGCGCGAGAATTCGGCGTTTTCACTCAGAAAACCATAGCCTGGGTGAATGGCGTCGGCGTTGGTGATTTCAGCGGCGGCAATCAGCGTCGGGATGCTCAGGTAGCTCTGCGACGAAGCCGGCGGCCCGATACACACGGCCTCATCGGCAAAGCGCACGTGCAGGCTTTCCTTGTCGGCGGTAGAGTATACGGCCACCGTTTTGATGCCCATTTCCTTACAGGTGCGGATAATGCGCAACGCAATTTCGCCCCGGTTGGCAATCAGTATTTTCTTAAACATGGGTCTTAGGTTCTTAGGGACTTGGGGTCTTGGAAAAGAAAAAGAGTCTTGTGGCCTGAGCATCAGTTTCCGGAGAAACCAAAACCCCAAGTCCCCAAGACCCTAAGACCCCAACCAATTACATCGGCTCAATCAAGAACAGCGGCTGGTCGTACTCCACCGGCGAGGCGTTTTCCACCAGGGCTTTCACCACGCGGCCACTCTGCTCGGCTTCAATTTCGTTGAAGAGCTTCATGGCTTCGATGATGCAAATCACCTGGCCTTTCTCTACCAAGTCGCCTACCTGAATGAAGGCGGGCGATTCTGGGCCGCTGCTGCGGTAGAACGTGCCAATCATCGGGGATTTTAGCGGTACCAGGTTGGCACCTTCGGCCGGGGCCGGGGCAGCAGCTACTGGGGCGGGGGCGGCGGCCACGGGGGCTGCTGCCACTGGGGCGGGGGCAGCGGCGGGTGCTGCCTGCGGCGCCGGAGTGGCTACGCTCATCACCTGGCGGGTGTTGGGCTCGCGCTGAACCGAGATTTTAAATTCCTCGGTTTCAATATTGACTTTGTTGAGGCCCGACTTGGCAATGAAGTCGATGAGTTCCTGGAGTTCTTTGGCTTTCATGGAGGAAGGCTTGAGGGGCTGCTTACTTGACTCTTTCGACATAGGAGTAGTCACTGGTCTTGATGCGGATCTTGGTATCGGTATCAATGAACAGCGGCACCTGAATGCGGGCGCCCGTTTCCACGATAGCCGGCTTGAGTGTGTTGGTGGCGGTGTCGCCTTTCAGGCCGGGCTCGGTGTACGTCACTACTAGTTCCACGGTGGTAGGCAGCTCGGCGGTGAGGGGCTGCTCGGTTTCGGCATGGAACAGGATGGTGGCTACCTGGCCTTCCTTCATCAAATCAGCAAAGGGCACCATAGCTTCCGGCAATACCACCTGCTCAAACGACTCGTTGTCCATGAACGTGTAGCCGTAGTCATCTTTGTACAGGTACTGGTGGGGGCGCTGCTCTACGCGGGCCGTTTCCACTTTCACGCCGGCATTGAACGTATTGTCGAGCATTTTGCCGGTTTTGATGTTGCGAAGCTTGGTGCGCACGAAGGCCGGGCCTTTGCCGGGTTTCACGTGCTGGAATTCGGTGATGACGTGCAACTCGCCGTTGTAGTTCAGAACGAGCCCGTTGCGAAAGTCTGCAGTGGTAGCCATGAGTGGGAATTAGGAATTAAGAATTAAAAGCCAAGAATTGAGCATTATCAATCGACCAGAAAGCTGCCGGAGAGCTGTGAGCCAATTATTAATTCTTAATTCTCAATTTTTAATTGAAAAAAGAAGTGCCGTCCCGGGGTAATGGTGGGGCGGCACGACGGGAGTACAAGTATAGAGGTTTTCCGTTTTTGCGCCGCTATGCTAGGTGGTTTGCGGATCGGGTTTTGGGTCGTAAGCCCACTTCAGGTAAACGGAGCCCCATGTGAACCCTCCACCAAAAGCAGCTAGCACTAGATTGTCTCCCCGGCGCAGTTGGGGCTCGTAGTCGGCTAGGCAGAGGGGAATCGTGCCGTTGGTGGTATTGCCGTACCGCTGAATGTTAAGCATCACCTTCTCCGGGCCCACACCCATGCGGTTGGCGGTAGCATCAATGATGCGCTTATTGGCCTGGTGCGGCACCAGCCACGCCACATCGTCGTGGGTGAGATGGTTGCGCTCCATTACCTGAGCAGCTACGTTGGCCATATTGGTCACAGCAAACTTGAAAACTGTAGCGCCTTCCTGATACACGAAATGCTCACGGTTAGCCACGGTTTCAGAAGACGGCGGACGGCGGCTGCCCCCGGCTTTTTGGTGCAGGTACTGCTCGCCAGTGCCATCCGAGCGCAAAACCTGGTCCAGGACGCCGTAGCCGTCAGTGTTTGGTTCCAGCAGCACGGCCCCGGCTCCATCCCCGAAAATGATGCAATTAGCGCGGTCTGTGTAGTCGATGATGGACGACATCTTATCGGCTCCTACCACCACCACCTTTTTGTAGGTGCCAGTCTGGATATACTGGGCACCGGTAGCCAGCGCAAACAAAAAGCCTGAGCAAGCTGCCTGCATATCAAAGCTGAATGCTTTGGTGGTACCGACGGCAGCCGAGATGATGTTGGCGGTAGCCGGAAATACCAGATCGGGAGTGGTGGTCGAGCAGATCAGCAAATCAATATCCTCGGCCTTGGTACCGGTTTTTTTCAGCAGTTGCTGCACTGCCTGAATGGCCATCACCGAAGTACCCTGATTGTCACCTTTCAGAATGCGCCGCTCCTTGATGCCCGTGCGGCTGGTTATCCATTCGTCGGTGGTATCTACCAGCTTCTCGAGCTCATGATTGGTAAGCACATAATCGGGCACATAAGAGCCCACTCCGGTAATTGCAGCGGTAATTTTCATTGAAGAAAGGTCGGGAAGCGCGGCAAGAAAAAATCCGGCCGGAGCCGGATTTAGTCGCTAAGACTTGAACGTGTTTTTTATCTGGTCGGCAATGCCGGAATGCGCCATTTGGTAGCCCTGCAGCAGCATGTTACAAATAGCCAGCGGCGTGCTGACCCCGTGCCCAATGATGGCGTTGTCATTGATGCCTAGAATAGGAGAGCCGCCGACTGCTTCGTAGTTGAACTTGTCGAAAAACGGATCCTGCATCTTCTTATCAGCCATGATGTCGTAAATGGACTCGGCCATTTTTAGCATCACATTGCCGGTATACCCATCGCAGACAATTACATCCGCTTTATCATTGAACAGGTCGCGGCCTTCAATATTGCCAATGAAGTGCAGATGCGGATTTACTTTCAGCAGTTGATGTGCTGCCTGCGTGATGGAAGTGCCTTTGCCTTCCTCTTCACCCAGGTTCATTAAGCCCACTTTAGGCTTGTCTATGCCAAGCACATAATGGGCATACAGGGAGCCCAGTTCGCCAAACTGCTCCAGCATCTCGGGCTTGCACTCGGCGTTAGCTCCCACATCCAGCAGAATACCCAGGCCACCGTGTAGCTTGGGTACAAAGTTGGCAATAGCCGGGCGCATCACGCCGGGTACGGGCTTCACGCTGAACATGGCTCCTACCAGCATAGCGCCGGTGTTGCCAGCCGAGCAAAACGCCTCAATCTGGCCCTCGTGCAACATGCGGTAGCCCACAGCAATGCTGGAGTCCTGCTTTTGCTGGTAAGCTTTAGCCGGGTGTTCGCCCATCTCGATAATCTGAGAGGCGGGTACCAACTCCAGCTCAGCCGCCGCCGCCCCATGCTTTTCCAGTAATGGGCGCACAGCATCTTCCTGGCCGATTAGCACAATCCGGGCTTTGCCAGCCAGTTGTTGCGCAGCCAGCACAGCACCGTCAACAGCTGCCTGGGGCGCAAAATCGCCCCCCATGGCGTCCAGGGCTATCTTCATGTACGGAGTATCAAAGAGGAGTCTGGGAGAGAAGCCTGCAGCCAACTCCGAGGCTCCGGCCTGCACCTAAACGGTGAAGCCGGAGCCATTGGCAGGAGTGTCGGCAGGAAATGCAGTGACGCGACTATTCTTCGTCGTTGTCGGAGGCGGCAGCCGGAGCCGTTACCGGAGCGTAATCCTTGATGGCCACTTTGCCGTGCAAGTACAGGTCGCCGTCCACTACATAGGCCTTGTGGCGCAGGTGCAGGTCGCCGGTGGTAGCGCACAGCGTTACGGCTTTCGGGGTCAGTTTATCGTGGGAGCGACGTTTGTTGCGTTTTGCGGACGAGGTCCGCCGTTTAGGATGAGCCATGGTACAGTTAAAAAAAGAAAAGTTGAAATCAGGAAAAGGGAGCTAAGCCGAAGCCTAGTTGAGGTTTTTCAGCGCATTCCAGCGCGGGTCAATATCGTCGTCGCCTTCGTCATCCCCGTCGTTGTCGCCGTCTTGGCGAGTGGTGAAGATAAGCTTGGTGGCGGAGTCGGGGTCTTCGTCGGGCTCATTCTGGAAGCGCGGGTGCAGCTTCTTCATGGGCAGGGCCAGCCCGATGTAGTCGAACAGGTGCTGGGCCAGCGGGAGCACCTGCGTATCGGCCGTAATCTGCAGCACGTTGTCGTCGAGTTCCAGCTCCCGGTCGCCGTAGCGCACCAGAAGCTGCTCTTGCGTGTCGATTTCCTGATCGTAATCATCAAGGCTCCGGTCGCAGATCTGGCGCACAGTGCCTTTGATGTCGAAATCGAGCGTCAGCAGGCGGTCGGTTTTGTGCAGCGTCACGTCGGCGTGCAGCTTGCCATCGGGAATGAGCTGCTGGTCGAACTGCTCGAAAAAGGCGCGGTCCAGCTCGAACGCAAAGTGGTGCGTTTTGTCGGCCAGCTTGGCAATATTCAGATCGTATTGCGAGTCCTTCTTCACGATTTAGTAAGTAGCAGGGGGCAAAAGTAACAAGTTTCCCCCGTTTTGTAAAAGCTGGTTGAAAGCAGATAGTGGCGCTTGGCTGGCGGTCAGGCGTATTTCAGGATGAAATCCGGCGGGATGCCGAGCCGCTCGTAGAGCCGCTTGGCCAAGTCGAGGGTGACGCGCCGCTTGCCGCTCAGAATCTGAGAGAGGCGCCCGGCCGGTACTTCCAGCAGCTGCGCCAGATCCTTCTGCTTGAGCCGCATCTGCTGGCGCTTCAACTCAATCATCTCGGCCAATGAAGTCGGCAGGTTCGGAATCGGCAGCAGCCCCAGCTTGCCTTCGTAGGTGTCGAGGGCCGCAATTAGCTCCCGCAGCTCGGTTTCCAATACCGCGTTGCCTTCCACGCCGGCGGCTACCAGCGCGTCGAGTCGGCGCAGGGCAGTACGGTAATCAGGCGGAGTGAGAAGCAGCATGCAGAAAACAGAACGGCAACCGGAAGCCGGCTGACTAGACTGCAAAGCTACAGTGCATGTTTCGAAAGGCCAAACAAAATTTCGATTTTGAAAAGAATGTTTCAGTTAAGAAACAAAAAAGCTGCCCCTACCACAGAGGTAGAAGGCAGCTTCCAAGCGGGTAGGTAAGCCAGTAGAAGGTTATTCGTGGCGGCCACCGCGCAATGGTGGGCCGGGTATCAGCGGCTTGATGCCGGCCAGCAACTGGCGCTGGCGCACCAGCTCGCAGGCCATGTACAGCGCCTCCCGGAACGACGTTTCATCGGCCTTGAACTGCCCGGCCAGGCCGTAGGCGGTGCCGTGGTCGGGCGAAGTGCGGATGACGGGCAGGCCGGCCGTAAAGTTCACGCCCCGCTCGAAGGCCAGCGTTTTGAACGGAATCAGGCCTTGGTCGTGGTACAAGGAAAGTGTGGCATCGAACTGGCGGTATTGGCCGGTGCCGAAGTAGCCGTCGGCGGGGTACGGGCCATATACGAGGTGGCCATCGTGCAGCAGTTGCTGGATTACGGGCGTCACAATGTCGCGCTCCTCGGTGCCCAGCAGGCCGTTTTCGCCGGCGTGGGGGTTGAGGCCCAGCACGGCCACGCGTGGCTTTTCAATGCCGAAATCCTGCTTCAACGACTTGAGCAGAATGCGCAGCTTGTTGTTCAACAGCTCTTTGGTTACGCGGCCGGGCACGTCTTTGAGCGGAATGTGGCCGGTGGCGGTGGCCACCCGCAGCCCGTCGGCAGCCAGCAGCATCAGGCTCTCTTTGGTGTCGAAGAAGGCTGTCAGGAACTCGGTATGGCCAGGATAGCGGAAGTCGTCGGCCTGGGTGTTTTCCTTGCTGATGGGCGCTGTTACGAGGGCGTCGAGCAGGCCGGCTTTCAAGTCGCGGGCGGCAGCGAGCAGACTTTGGCGGGCCGCGGTGCCGCTGGCGGCGCTGGGCTGGCCGGGCGTGAGGTGGAAGTCGTCTTCCCAGCACGTCACGGCGTTGTGCTTGCCGGGCGCAATGTCGGCAGCCTCGCGCACCTGCCGGAACGTGAGTTGCTCCCCGTCGGCCGGCACGGGAAAGTCGTCGAAAAGCACCGTGGCCGTGCCGTATACTACCGGCGTGCAGAACTTGAGCAGACGCTGGTCGAGGAAGGTTTTATAGATGATTTCCGGGCCGATACCGGCAAGGTCGCCAACGGAAATACCAATGCGTGGAAGCATGTTGTTAGGGCTTGGGGAATAGGGCTTGGGGATTAGGTGCAGTCGGTCCAAGCAGAGTACGAAACTGTCTGCACTAACCAAGCTTCTGTTTGTAGTGGTTGATGAAGCCGTGTAGCAGCTTCTTGCATTCTGTCAGATGAAGCAAAACTGCCTCAAGCTCGTTGAGTGGCAAAAGTTGCTGGTCGTAGCTGATGTAAAGCTGCGTTTCCATTTCATACAGCGAACCTCTGGCTATGTAAAAGAAATTTAAACTGTCCTTGGCGTGCTGACGGCCGTAACCTTCCGCAATATTTGAAGGCACAGAAACTGCACTTCGCCGCAGCTGACTGGTCAAACCAAATGTTTCTTCCTTCGGAAACTGACGAGTAAGGCTATATACAGTACTTGCCAATAATCGTCCTTTTTGCCAGGCAAGCAGATCAGTGAAGCTTTGATTGTTCATAGTGGCAGTTTGGAATGCCAGTGCGGACTGCTGCGAAGAGACGATGGGCCTATTTCCCAAGCCCTGTTCCCTAAGCCCTATTCACTAAGAATTCATACGTGAGGCGCACGGCGGTGCCGGTGCCGCCTTTGCCGCGGTAGGAGTCGGGGGCGGTGAGGAAGGCGGGGGCAGCAATGTCGAAATGCACCCAAGGGTAGCCGTCGGTGAAGCGCTGCAGGAATTTGCCGGCCGAAATGGCGCCGGCTTCGGCCTTGCCGATGTTGTTGATGTCGGCAATGTCGGACTTGATGTGGTCGGCGTACTCGTCCCAGAGCGGAAACTCCACCAGCCGCTCGTGGGTGGTGTGGCCGGCCTTTTTCAGCTCGCTAAGCACATCTTCATCGGCAGTGCCCATGCACACGATGCCTTCCTTGCCGATGGCACGGGCCGCCGAGCCGGTGAGGGTGGCGAAGTCGAGCACCAGCTCGGGGTTGTATTTCTTAGCAAAAGCCAGCGCGTCGCCGAGCAGCAGGCGGCCTTCGGCGTCGGTGTTCATCACCTCCACCGTGAGGCCGCTGTACATGGTAATTACGTCGCCGGGGGCGAAGGCGAGGCCGCCGGGACGGTTGTCGGTGGCGGGCACTAGGCCGATAACGTGTAGTGGCACCTGGTTTTTGGCCAGCGCGTAGAGCGTGCCCACCACAGCCGCGCCGCCGGCCATGTCGCACTTCATCATGTCCATGCTGGCGGGTGTGGGCTTAAGGCTCAGGCCGCCGGTATCGAACACCACGCCTTTGCCGACCAGCACGTAGGGCTTTTCGTTGGTGGCACCTTCCGGCTTGTACTCCATGATGGTGAATGTGGGCGGCTCGGGGCTGCCCTGGTTGACGGCCAGCAGGCCGCCCATACGCAGGGCCTCAATCCGCACCAGATCTAGGATTTCGGTGTGGAAACCGGCCTCTTCGCCGGCCGCGGCCATGCGCTCGGCAAACTGCTGGGCATTGAGCTTGTTGAGGGGCGCGTTTACCAGGTCGCGGGCCAGGAATACGCCTTCCAGTACGTGCTGCAGCTCCTGCACCCGCTCGGCGCTGAGGTGCGGGCCCACCAGCGTCAGAGTTTCCAGCTTCGGGGCCTGCTTGGATTTCTCGTCGGTTTTGTAGCCCTCAAACTGATAGGCCGTGAGGGCCAGGCCCTCGGCCAGCGGCAGCGCGCCGCCCTCGGTCAGGTCCTGAATAAACAAGTGGCGCACGTTGTCGGCCTTGAGCTGAGCGTGCAGCTGGTGGCCGCTTTTGCGCAGCGCCTCCGCCACGAGGGCCGGCGTTTTCTTGTCGGCCGCCACCACATAATAATGGTGGTGAGCATAGTGGTTGATCCGGATCAGCTTGCTGTCGGTGGCCAGCTGATCGGCCACGTACTGGCGGGCCGGCGCGGCCAGGTCGGCGGCAGCCGCTACGGGCAGCTCGGTGGTGCCAGCGGGCAGAATGAACACGGTGTCAGCCGAAGCGGGAAAATCGGCAGCGTAGTGGAGGAGCAACGACATAGAAACAGGGAATTGAGGCGGAAGAAACCATAAAAGCCGGCTCCCGCCGGATTCAGCAGGCGGGACCGTACCTTTGCGGCCGTGAAGGTAGGCCTTTTGCGGAAGTGAGATAATGAAGTGCTATAAGGACAGACAACAGGCAGCGGGCGGGGTTTTTATTCCGCAGGCATCTTGAGGGCCTGGTTTCATTTACCACTTCATGTGCGCTCCGCAGTATTGCCTCTATCACCTGTCACCTCATTCCTTCCGACTGCATGGATTCCGTTAAAGCCAAAAAACACCTGGGCCAGCATTTTCTGGCCGATGCCAACATTGCCCGCAAGATTGTGGAGGCGCTGCGCCTGCCCGACGGCGTGCAGGAAGTGCTGGAAATCGGGCCGGGAATGGGCGTGCTGACCGGCACGCTGCTGCAGCATGCGGAGTACCGCACGTCGGTGGTGGAAATTGACCGGGAGTCAGTGGAATACTTAGGCAAGCACTTTCCGGCGCTGGAAGGCCGCATTCACAGCCAGGATTTCCTGAAGATGAACCTTGCCACGCTGTATCCTAATCAGCCCATCAGCATCATCGGCAACTTCCCCTACAACATCAGCAGCCAGATCTACTTCCAGATTCTGGCCCACCGCCAGCAGGTGCGCGAGAGTGTGGGCATGATTCAGAAGGAGGTGGCCGACCGCCTGGCCGAAGGGCCGGGTTCAAAAACGTACGGCATCCTGAGCGTGCTGCTACAGGCCTTCTACACGATTGACTACCTGTTCACGGTGCCGCCGCACGTGTTCAACCCGCCGCCCAAGGTGCAGTCGGCCGTTATCCGGCTCACACGCAACGCCACCGAGAAGCTGGACTGCGACGAGGTGCTGTTTTTTAAAGTGGTGAAGCAGGCATTTTCCACGCGCCGCAAAACGCTCCGCAACGCCCTCAAACCCTTCGGCATGCCTGCCGAAGCCACTACCGACCCCATTTTCGACAAGCGCGCCGAGCAACTCAGCGTGGCCGATTTCGTGGGGCTGACGCAGCATGTAGCGGGAAACAAGGTCGATTAGATATAAACTGCAGCGAAGAATTGCACCGCCGGTTAATGCCGTTGGGCGTTTCACCTCTGACGTAATGATGCTATATGATGCTATGCTACTGCGGCCCGGTTGCTACCTGTTATCCTGACTCGCTATGAAAGCCAGTTACTGGATGTGGCTGTTTATGCTCGTTTCCGCTTTTTTCGGGCCAATAACCAGCGAAAAGGTAAGCCAACACCTATCAGATAACGCCAAGCGAACCGCAACCAAGGTTCAAATGGTGCTGTATGATTTTGTGACTGTCTTTCTAGCGCTGATGGGTGGGCTTACGTTGACTTCCGGTCAGTGGAGCGGTTGAACATTGAAAGCAGAAATCAAGGAATCGTGGCTGGTAACGTCAATTCTATCAGCTGTATGCGTAGCTGCAATTCGGTACTTCCGTAGAAAATATCCTGCCGATGAAAGCCACTAATTCATTATTGATTTCAAATGAATTTCTAGCCCTGCTATCCTGTAAGCACTTTTAATGCTGCATCGTATTCTCCTTCCAGTTCGGATGCTCTTTTCGGTTGTATTGCTGTTTGGAATCTGCTGGCTGTTTTATAGTTACATCTACGACGAGGACAATGTTACTCATCTCGCCGGATACTACTACACCTCTAGTCTCAACAATGGTACGGCCCTGCATCTGTATGAAAACGGCTTCGTTCCTGTCAGTGAGCCACTTTTGGAACAGGTTTATGAAACGCAAATCAATGCGAAGCTGCTGGTAGCTCGTGCCGGAACCGATGTGTACTTCCTATATCCGTTGCGGGCCCGCTCATTGTCGGAAGCAACTGCCCAGCGACGTGGGCCTTATTCCAGGCAGGAGTTATACCAGATGCTGAAGCAGCTATCCGGCGACACTATTATATATGAAGTAGGCCCTTTCTAACCGTTCAAGCCACATGTCCCTCTGCCTCGTCATCGACGAAATGCACCCCAGCCTGCCCGTCCTGCTGCAGGAAGCCGGGGTGACGCTGCATTACCGGCCCGACCTAACAGTGGCCGAGGTGCCCGCTGCTTTGGCTGCGCACCCTTACGAGGGCCTGATGGTGCGCTCGAAGCTGCGTGTAACAGCCGAGCTGCTGCACCACGGTCCGCAGTTGCGCTACGTGGCCCGCGCCGGCGCTGGCGTCGATAACATTGACGAACAGGCAATGGCAGCGGCGGGCGTCACGCTGCTCAACGCCCCCGAGGGCAACCGCGACGCGGTGGGCGAATACGCCGTGGGGCTACTGCTGGCCTTGTTCCGTAACATTGCCCGCGCCGACCATGAGGTGCGGGCCGGGCAGTGGCGCCGCGAAGCCAACCGGGGTGAGGAAATCGGGGGCAAGACCATCGGCCTGCTCGGGTACGGCCATATGGGGCGGGCTTTTGCACGGCGGCTGCAGGCGTTCGGCTGCACTGTGCTGGCCTATGACTTGGACGTGAAGGTAGCTGCTGACGAAAACGCCACGCTGGTGAGCCTGGCCGAGCTGCAGGGCCGGGCCGAGGTACTGAGTCTGCACATTCCATACTCAGCGGCCAACCACCACTTCGTGAATGAGGAACTGCTGGCGGGTTTCCGCAACCCAATCTGGCTGCTCAATACCGCCCGTGGCGAGGTGCTCGACCACGCGGCGCTGGTGCAGCGCCTGCAAACCGGCCAGGTGCGCGGCGCGGCTCTCGACGTGCTGGAAAATGAAAAGCTGGCGGCCCTGACCTTGGAGCAGCAGGCGCGGTTTGCGTATCTGGCGGCGGCTCCCAATGTGGTGCTGTCGCCGCACGTGGGCGGCTGGAGCTACCAGAGCTACGAACGGATAAATGAGGTGCTGGCGCGCAAAATTCGAGCGTTTCTGGGACGTTGAGTAGGTTGGCTAGCGCGCTCAAACCCAACTGCTGACGCCTTACAGGTGCTGCTCAAGCTGCGCAGCCCTGGAGTTGGGGGCTGGCATCATTCCCCGCAGATTCGTATATTTGTCAGGAACCCGTGTTGGAGAACGGTCGGCAGTGCCGGCCGTTCTCCTTGTTTTTTAGCTTACCCATCACCTTCCCATGGCCACCATCAACTATTATACCGCCGAAGGCCTGCAAAAACTCAAGGACGAACTGCAGGACCTTAAAATCCGCGGCCGGGCCGAAGCGGCCGAAGCGCTGCGTGAAGCCCGCGACAAAGGCGACCTGAGCGAAAATGCGGAGTACGACGCCGCCAAGGAAGCGCAGGGGCTGCTGGAACTGAAAATATCGAAGCTTGAAGAGGTGGTTGGCAATGCCCGCATCCTCGATGAAGCCGGTCTTGATCTCACCAAGGTGCTCATTATGAGCAAGGTGAAGCTCAAAAATCTGAAAAATAATATGGTGCTCGACTACACGCTGGTAGCCGAGGAAGAAGCCAATCTGGCGGCCGGCAAAATCTCCGTGAAGTCGCCCATCGGCAAAGGCTTGCTGGGCAAATCGGCCGGCGACAAGGCCGAGATTACCGTGCCTGCTGGCAAGCTGCAGTTCGAAATTCTGGAAATCAGCCGGTAAGGGTGATGAAGGGAGCCGTGGCACGTCACAGGTAAACCGCCCCGACACCAACCCGTAAAAAGCCAGACGGCGAAGCACCTTGCTTCGCCGTCTGGCTTTTTGCCTTACTTTGGGGCTACCCAACGCACCGCAGTCAGGCCCCTTTCACCTGTGACGTGTCACCTGTTACCTCATCACTTCATCACCTGTCACCTCATCACCTATTCCTGATGGCCTCCATTTTTTCGCGTATTGTGTCGGGCGAGCTGCCTGCGTATAAAGTAGCCGAGGACGACCAGCATCTGGCGTTTCTCGACATCACGCCGCTGGTGGAAGGCCACACGCTGGTAATTCCGAAGCGCGAAATCGACTACATCTTCGACATGCCGGCCGACGAGCTGGCGGCGTTGCACCGGTTTGCGCAGCGCGTAGCCAAGGGCGTGCAGGCCGCCGTGCCGTGCAAGCGGATTGGGGTGGCCGTCATCGGGCTGGAAGTGCCGCACGCGCACATTCACCTGATTCCGATGAACAAGGTGTCGGATATGAACTTCGCCAACCCCAAAATCAAGGTGGCCGAAAACCGCATGCAGGAGCTGGCCGCGGCCATTGCTGCGCAGGTGCCCGGCGCCGAGGGCAGCCGCGCCGCTAGTGCCGCCAGTGTCGCATCTGCAGACACCAAAGCCGGCCGCGAAACCGAGGCCACCGACAGCAGCACGGCACCGCTGCAGCAGCTCACGAAAGGGCTGGTGTTTATGAGTGAGTCGGATGCGGCGCTGGAACCGGTGAGTTACGACGCACCCGCCGGGACGCTAACCGATGCGGCCCTGCTGCAGGCTATAGGGGCCGAAGCGGGCAGCAAAGTGGAAACCCAGGAACTGACCCTATTCCTGCGCAACCACACCGCCGACGACGGCGTGCTCGGCGACCCGGCCCAGGCCAACCGCTTCAAGGCGCTGCAGATGTATCTGAAGCAGGAGCTGCAGGACGTGAAAGTGTACCGCGTGGGCACCGGCCCGCAGGTACAGGCCTACGCTCTGGGCCGCACCGCCAGCGGGAAGTTGGCCGGCTTCAAAACCGTGCTGACGGAAACCTAATGTATTAAGTAGAGCAGTTGACTGCTGTTGAGCGGCAGCTTGCCTCAAGAATCGTCGGGCCGTAGCGCGAACTACCCAATGCGCGTTACGGCCTGCCGTTCTAAGGAAATACATTGACTTAGCTATATATGACAACTAGTTGATATGGAAGAGCTTAAAATCGGAATTATCACCTCCGCTATAGTAGCGTTTACCATTCTTACGCTTCAGCACATCAAATTACCCGAGAACTGGCAGGACGGCGAGTACCGCCGTCATTTGACCAAGCAGGAGAAAGCTATACTGGCCAAAGGTGACACAGTTGGTAAGATCCATAAGGCCTATCGCACGGTCTGGCGCACCAACTACGATGAAGGGCCGTTGCGTGTGGAGCCTGGCCCCGGCAAGAAGCACACATACATTCCGTATGGCCATTGGAGGCGGCTTACCAATGCCGGAGAGTTGCAGTCAGATGCCTATTACACAAAGGGCCGCCGGTTTCCTTACATCATCGAGTACTTCCCTAACGGCTGGCTGGACTGTATTACCTACCAAGTGCCGACGGTGCTGGATGGGGATTCGGTAATGGAAGTAAGAGCCATTGAATTCACCTTGAGTCAACCGCAGGACACTGCCTGTGTTTATCATGGTTTCATTAAGAACAATGTGGAGCTGAAAGGCAAAAGCTACACTTCATTTGACAGTAAAGGCTCGCGCCGGGTACCGGAAGGCTGGGTTTCGCCCCGTTACAGGAAGGGAGAATAAGTATGATGTTTTGGAAGATTTTATTTGGTGTTAGCATACCGCTGACGAGCTTAGCGGCTCTTGCCCAGCAACCACCCAAACCGCTCCGCAAACCGCTAAGCAGCATCAGCCCGGCTGGCTTCAAGGCGCACGTGCAGTTTCTCGCCGACGACCAGCTGCGCGGACGGCAGCCAGGCACGCCGGGCTACAAGATGGCCGTTGACTATGTGGTAGCGCAACTACAACAGCGCGGCGTGCAGCCGGCCGGCGAAAACGGTACATTCCTGCAAACTGTGCAGCTGCGGCGCGCCATCACGGAGGCCGGGGCCACCCTGCGTCTGCTGCCGCCGGCCGGCTCAGCCAGTGCGCTGGCTTTTGGCGCCGACTTTACGCTCTACCCCAACCCCGAGCAGCGCGAAATGGCCGTGGAAGCCGGGCTGGTGTTTGCCGGTTTTGGCATCAGTGCGCCCGAGCTGGGGTATGACGATTATGCCGGCCTTGATGCGCGCGGCAAGGTGGTGATACTGACACGGCTGGAGCCCACGCGCTTCCCCGACGCCGTGCGGCTCTACAACACCGACCTGCTTACGGTGCTGCAAACGGCAGCCCGCCACGGGGCCGTAGGCGTGCTGCTGGCCGCTCCCAAATCCACAATAAAGCTGCCTGATCCGCCGAGAGGCCTGGTAAGTGTGCTGGGGCCGGATGGAAAAGTGGCGGTATCCAGAAGCTTCCAGCCGCAGATTCAGGTGGCGGGTTCAATCAGCGCGGCTACACTGCAACGGCTATTTGCCGGAGCCGCCACCGACACCACGCAGGCTATGGCGGCGCTGCGGGCCGGTAAACCGGCTCCGGTGGCGCTGCTGCCGCGCCTTGCCATCACCCAGCGCACCCGCTACCAGGATGTAACCAGCTACAACGTGGTAGGTAAAATAGAGGGCGCCGACCCGCAGCTGCGCCAGGAATACGTGGTGCACACCGCCCACCTCGACCACCTGGGCGTGGGCACACCTGTCGCCGGCGACTCCATTTACAACGGCGCCCACGACAACGCCACCGGCGTGGCGACGCTGCTGGAAATTGCTGGTGTGTATCAGCAGCTCAAGCCTCGGCAACAACCGAAACGCTCGGTGCTGCTGACGGTGGTGACAGGGGAGGAGCTGGGGCTGCTCGGCTCGGCATACTTTGCCCGCAACCCAACCGTACCGCGCGACCAGCTGGTAGCCAACGTCAATACCGACATGCCCACCATCATTGCGCCGCTGCTGTCGGTGGTGGCGCTGGGCGCTGAGAACTCCACGCTGGCGGCGCCGGTAGCGGCAGCGGCGCGGGCGCTGGGCCTTACGGTGGAAGCTGACCCCGAGCCTGCCCAAAACCGCTTTATCCGCTCCGACCAGTACAGCTTCGTGACACAGGGCATTCCGGCGCTGCACATCAAATACGGCAACAAAACCACCGACGGGCGCAACAACCTCAGCGAGCAGGTGCAGAAGTGGCGCGCCGTCACGTACCACAAGCCTCAGGACGACATCAACGGGCAGTTCGACTTCGAGGCGGGAAAGACGTACGCCCAGCTGAATTTTCTGGTGGGCTATCTGGTGGCCAACAACCCGCAGCGGCCCACCTGGAATCCGGGCAATTTCTTCGGGGAGCGGTTTGGCAAGTAGCGGTTAGGGCTGGGGAATGGCCGTGTCATCAGGGGCGGGGCGGTGGCGGTTTTCGCGCTCAAATACGCGCATCAGCACCATGAAATAGGACAGCAGCAGCGGCCCGATGACGAGGCCAAGGATGCCGAAAATCTCCACCCCCAGAATCACGCCCACCAGCGTGATGAGCGGGTGAATGTTGCCGATGCGGCGGGCCAGCACGATGCGCAGCAAGTTGTCGATGTTCATCACAACCACCAAGCCCAGCAGCAGAATACCAGCGCCCTGGCCGGTGTGGCCCTGCGCCAGCTTGAACAGCGCCGCCGGCACCCAGACCAGCGGCGTGCCCAGCACCGGAATGAAGGCCAGAAAAAACGACACCATACCCCAGAACAGCGCATCGGGTACCTGAAACACCCAAAGCAGCAGCCCCGTGAGGATGGCCTGCACCAGCGAAATCAGGGCCTGGCCGAGCACGTTGGCGTGTACGTTGTTGCGGAGAGCCTCGCCCAACTCCTGCAGCGTTGCGTCGCGGAAGGGCAGGTAGCGGCGCAGCCCGCGCAGAAAGCCTTCTTCCTGCACAAACATAAAGTAGAGCGTGAACAGCATCAGGCCGATGATGATGGCGAAATGCAGCAGCCCGCTGGCCAATGAGGGCAGCCGCTGGCTCAGCCACCCCAGACCCTGCCGTACCAGCGTCTGCACGTTCTGCTCGGCCGTAAACGTGACCCCGACGCGGCGTTCCAGCGCATGCAGCACCGCCATGAGTTGGGTGGTGTCGGTGTGCACGGCATAGTAGCGCAGGCGGTTGATGAGCATGATGCTCAGGGCCGTGAAGGGCAGAATGATGACCACCAGCGCAAACGTAATCAGCCCGATGCTGACCAGCGGCCGGTTCCAGCTGCGCCGGTGCACCAGCGCCTCCCACCACGGCCGAAACACCACGTACAGAATGCCTGCCCCAAATAGCCCGGTGGTGTAGCTGCCCAGCCCGAACAGCACCAGCCCCGCCAGTACCAGCAGGCAGGCAATCAGCAGCACGTATTGCTGCCGGGGAGTGTAGATGGAGTGCGACATGGCAGTGCAGCTGAGTGATGACGGAAACAGTATACCACAAAAAAACGGTCATCCGGAGCAAGCTGCCCCCGATGACCGTTGTCTACTGCGCCAAGCAGCAGGCTACTCGGTTTTGATGCGCCCGGCCAGTACAGCCACGCACAGCCCCAGGCCGGCAATGATGGAAAACGACACCCGCAGACTGGTAAAGCCGGCCACGATGCCAATCAGCGGCGGCCCAAACAGAAACCCCAGGAACCCAACCGTGGAAACAGCCGCCAGCGCCACGCTGGCGGGCATGGTGGTGGAGCGGCCCGCCGCCCCATACACCAGCGGTACCACCGACGACACCCCGAATCCTACCAGCAGAAAGCCCAGAATAGCGGTCGGCAGCGTCGGCAGCAGCACCGACAGTAGTAAGCCGGCGGCCGTCAGCAAGCCGCTTAGCTGCAGCGTGCGGCGCAGCCCGTAGCGGTGCGCGAAGCCGTCGGCAATGAAGCGGCCACCAGCCATAGTGCACATGAAAGCCGTGTAGCCGGCACCCACCCAGGCAGCATCGGCGTGCACCACCTTGCGGAAATACACCCCGCTCCAGTCGAACATGGCGCCCTCGCAGATCATGGAGCAGAAGGCCAGCACCCCCAGCAGCAGCAGCGACTTATCGGGGAGTGCAAACAGGGGCACTTTCACGTCGGGGCTGAGGCTGGCGTCGCGGGGGCGGATAGAGGTGCTGCACGCTGCCACGCCCGCCACTACCAGCACAGCCACCAGCACAAAATGCGGCAGCGGCGCCACGCGCTGGCCAATCATGAGGGTGCCCAGCGCCGCCCCGGCAAAGCCCGCCAGACTCCAGAGCCCGTGAAAGGAAGCCATGATGGACTTGCGGTGCAGCTGCTCTACGCCCACGGCCTGAGTATTCACGGCAATGTTGGAGAGGTTGGATACGAAGCCAAACAGCACCAGCCCCACCACCAGCAGCGGCACCGACTGCGCCAACCCCAGCGCCACCAACCCCAGCGCGTAGCCCACAATGCCGCCCAGCACCACCCGGCGGCTGCCCAGCCGCGCCACCAGCCACCCCGCTACCGGCAACGACGCCATGGAGCCCACCGGCGCCGCCAGCAGCAGCAGCCCCAGCTGAGCTTCCGAAATACCCAATTGCTGCTGAATGGTGGGAATGCGCGACGCCCAGGTGGCAAATGTGAGGCCCATCAGGAAAAACAAGACCCCAACGGCCGCCCGGTAAATCTGGCGGGGCGGGCGGGAAACAACCAGCGGAAGGCGAAGCGTAAGCATAGAAACAAGCAGAAGAATCAACAGACAACAAGGCCGCAACAGCCCACAAAAAAGCCCACTACACCCTGGCGGCAGGGTATGATGGGCGGGAGAGGCAGGTCGGAGGCAGTAGCGGCACCAAGGTGCAGCCGCCACAAAGATACCACTCAATCAGGAAGTTGCGAACGAACCGAAAATGCGTCCCGGCCATCAGCAGGAAGATGGCTGAAAAGTACTTCCCTGCGCTATTAGTTCCTGGGTGAATGCTAGAGCAAGGTGAGAAGCAGGGCCGGGCTGTATATTAAACGTCATGCTGAGCTTGCCGAAACGTCTCTACCGCTGGCTAATCAGAAATTAGTTTGGCGGTAGAGATGCTTCGGCAAGCTCAGCATGACGTTTTTTTTGATTGTTTATTAAACGCCTGATGTTCAAGTCGGCGTGCTACCGCACCGGGCCCATATCCACGGTAGCTTGCAGGCGCGTTTGGACATCCAGCGGGAGCTTGCTGAGCAGGTCGAGGCCGGTGGCGGCTTCCAGGGCGTCTACGCTCACGCGGTAGCGGCTCCAGTCTGGGTTTACGGCTTGGTCGTTGGGCGTGTCGATGGCGAGGATGCGGGCCTGGCCGGCGGCAATGCGCTGCAGGTCGTTGGCGCCTTCGGGCAGCAGCACCAGCAGCTTCCAGACGCGGGCCGGCACCGTTACGCGGCCCTGGTCGATGGTGGTTTTCAGGCCGTTGAGGCCGGTGCCGCCTTTGCCGTAGCAGCCCATCACCACGTACACTTCCTGGCCGCGCTGCACCTGCGCGCGGGTCCATTCCTCGAGGTTGCCCCAGGTGCGCTGGTTGTTGTTGGCCGCCTGCGGAATCATGTTGGTCATCAGGAAGGTGGCCGAGTTATCGTCGAGGTCGGTGGTGCGGTCGGCGCTGGGGCAGTTGTGGCCTTTGTCGAAGCCGGAACCCGTGTAGCTGTTGCGCGTGACGGCGTAGAACTGCCGCGGCAAAGCCGGATCGGGCCGGAAATCGTCCTGGCGCGGCGCCGAGCCCATCCAGGCGCGGTTGAGGTGCCAGCTCACCCAGGTGGGCGTACCGCGCTGGGCATTGTAGCCAATGGTGAACTGGGGCTTGGTGAGCAGGTAGTTGGTAGGATTGTTGGCGTCGGCGGTAGCACCGCTGGGGTTGCCCAGCGCCATATTGTCGTCGCGGCCGACCACTACAGCCTGGCTCGGGTTGGTGGGTTGCGGAGCAGTGGGCGCAGGAGTGCTGGGCTGGGGAGTGGTAGCCACGCTGCCACCGCCGATGGCCGCACCGTTGGCCGCTTCCAGCGCAATGTCGTCGATGTTGAGGCGGCCGCTACCGCCGTCAGTTTTGCGGATTTCCAGGCGCAGCGGCGTGGATGTGGCTCCTGCCTGAAACGTAGTGCTGAGCAGGCGCGGGCTTTGCACGCGCACCGGCTGCCCGATACGGCGGTAGCTGCGGCCGCCATCTACGCTGCCCCACAGCTCCCAGGTGGCGGCAGGATCCTGCCCATACAGCGCGCTGCTGACCCGGATGGTGCGCACGCCGGCTGGTGCATCGAAGCTCATGCGCAGCCGGCCTTTGCCGCGCAGGCGGGCAGCATGCTCGCCGTGCTTGTGGTCCTGCTCTGAAGAACCGATCAGCGCATCCTCGAAATACCAGAGCCCCGTGCCCAACGGCTCAGCTGCCGCCGTGTAGGCGCCCTTGCTACCTGCCTCAAATGTTTCGGGGAAAGCACTGCCCGCCTGCGCCACACTGCGGCCGCCCGATTCCACCGGAATAGCGGGTGGGCCTTCAGGTAGCGGCGGGCGGTTATTCTCGACGGGTGCCTGCGAGCAGGCCAGGAGTGGGAGCAGAAGGAGTGGGAAGAGGCGCATAGCGTGGTAAGGCAAAGAAAGAACGGAGAGTGGTGCGAATTTTGACACGCGCCAAAGCCAGGGCTGGCGGCGGGTTTTTGCTTGTCGGAAATTGGTCTGAAAACTACACTAAACCTTTTATTTCCTTTCCGATGCTGAAAAAACTATCCTGCCTGCTACTGCTGACCGGTGCCCCTTCGCTGACGTACGCTCAAGTCCGTATGGTGCCTGCCCCCGTGCCTGCCCCGGCCCGCGGGTCGGTGCTGGAAGTCACGGCCACCAAAGAGCACGATACCATAGTGATAGAGCTGACTGACGCGCCGGCGGTAATCTGGCAGCGGCTGGCGCAGGTGCTGGTGGCGCGCGGCTACGCCATCGAGCACAGCAGCCCGGAGCTGCTGACGCTGGCCACGAATGCGCTGCAGGTGCGCCGCTCAGCGGTGCGCATCAGTGGCATGGTGGAAGGCCAGAAGCTGATACTGCGGGCCTACGAGGTTTTTCAGAACGACGGCAACCCCGAATCCAACAAACGGGTGCGCCGCCGTGGGGGCGATAATACCAAATGGGAAGAGTTGCAGGCTGTCGGGCAGCAGCTGGGCGGCACTATCCGCTACTCTACCTCGGCCGCGCCGGAGTAAGGTGCGGGGCTTGCCCCTGCCCGTCGCTACCCTATAGTTAACCTTTGTGGCAGTATTTGGTGTGCAATGATGGTGTGCAAGCCCCGAAACCTACTTGTGCTTGGTTTTGAGCTTATTGGTGCCGACGGGCATTTTGGCCTGCTGCATCTGGGCAGCCAGTGGCAGGCTGCTCATGGCCAGGATGGCCTGATCGTCAGACAGAGACGCGCAGGATAGGGCCACCAGCGCGCCTTGCCATTTGCAGCTGAAGCCTTCCACGCGGCCGGGGCCATAGAGCGACTCAAAAGTGGGGCGCACCTTCTGGGCGTCGGCGGCGCCTTTCACGATGATGGTAACGGCCGCAAACTGGCCCCGGAAAAATTTGTAGTGGATACGCGCCGCCGTGAAGCTCCCAACGCGCAGCTGCTCATCCAGCCGCTCGTAGATTTTCTCGTCGCCTTTGTCCTGCACTATTTTCAGGTGCAGCGCCTCGGTGAGCGGCGACCCAAAGGGGAGGCCCCGGAAGCCGTTGGCAAGGTCGAGGCGGGTGATGGACTGGGCGTGGGCCGGGAGGGTAAGCAGCAACAGCAGCAGGGAAAGAATCAGCTTCATAGCGTGATACAGCGAAGAGCAAGCACGAAAGTAAGTGCCTGTGGCCGTATGCAAACGGTACGCCAGACTGAAACGGTATGGCGAAGTTCAGGGAGGAAATTGTGCTGCGCAGTAGCTTCGTTGCTGATTGTGGACTTAACGCAACGCCACGCACCAAACCCCGTCCTTGCCCGCTACCTTGCCGCTTCAACCCCTCCCTTATTCCTTACATGAAACACCCGCTACTCCTGGCTGCTACCGTGGCCGCCGCTGCTTCTTTGTCTGCCTGCTCCGACTCGCCAGGGCGCAAAGCGGCCGAAACCGATGCGCAGCCCGACGCGGCGTTTGAGCGCTACAAGTCGCGCTTTATTGATTCGCTGTGGTACTACAACCCCGAGTGGGCCAGCGGCGCCGGCTACCACCGCTACGACTCGCTGCTGGTGGTGCCCAACGAGGGGCGGCGGCGCACCGAGGCCAAGGCCCTACGGCGGCGCGCGACCGAGTTGGCTACGTTCAAGCCCGAGGAGCTGAACGTGAACAACCAAACCGACTGGCGCCTGATGCAGAACTACGTGCGCAGCAGCGGTTTCTACGCCGACACGCTGCGCGACTGGCAGTGGAACCCGGCCAACTACAACCTGGGCGCCTCGGTAGGCGAAATCCTCAACGGCCGCTACTGGCCCCTCGACCGGCGCCTGCGGGCCATCAGCCTGAAAATTTCGCGCGCTGCCGACTACTACGCCGCGGCCGAGCAGAACATCAGTACGCCCACCAAAGAGCACACCGAGCTGGCCATCCTGCAGAACCAGGGCGGGCTGGCCGTATTTGGCAAGGCCTTGGAAGATTCTGTGGCCCGCTCGGGGCTGAGTGCGCGGGAAAAAGAGGAGTTCGCCAACCGCCTGGCCACTACGCGCCTAAGTATCGAGGACTACCTGCGGTTTCTGAAAACGGAAGTGCTGCCGGCCGGCAAGTTCCGCAGCTTCCGGCTGGGCCAGGATCTGTTTGCCCGCAAGTTTGCTTATGATATCCAGAGCACGTACTCGGCCGAGCAGGTGTATCAGAAGGCCCTCACGCACAAGCAGGAGCTGCTGCGCGACATGAAGACGCGCGCCACCCGGCTTTACCCCAAGTATTTCCCTGGCAAGCCGCTGCCCGCCGACTCGCTGGCTACGGTGCAGCAGGTCATCGGCAAGCTCTCGGAGAAGCACGCCACGCCGGCCGGCTTTGTGCAGGCCGTGAAAGACCAGATGCCCACGCTGGTGCAGTTCGTGAACGACAAGAAGCTGCTCACGCAGGACCCCAGCAAGCCGCTGGTGGTGCGCGAAACGCCGCTCTACATGCGCGGTAGCGGTGCGGGCGCCAGCATCTCGGCCCCCGGCCCCTACGATAAGGCTGCCAACACCTACTACAATGTGGACCCCCTGACCGGCCAGCCCGATGCCCAGGCCCAGAGCTACCTGCGCGAATACAACGACTATACGCTGCAGATTCTCAACATCCACGAGGCCATCCCGGGGCACTACACGCAGCTGGTGTACGCCAACCGCAGCCCTTCGCTCATCAAGTCTATCTTCGGCAACGGGGCCATGGTGGAGGGCTGGGCTGTGTACGCCGAGCGCATGATGCTGGAAAGCGGCTACGGCGGCAACACCGATGAAATCTGGCTGATGTGGGACAAGTGGAATATGCGCGTGACGCTGAACGCCATCCTCGACCACGAAGTACACGTGAACAACGCTTCCGAGGCTGCTACCGTGGCCATGCTGCGCCGCGACGGGTTTCAGGAGGAAGCCGAAGCTCGCAACAAGTGGCGCCGCGCCACTCTGAGCCAGGTGCAGCTTAGCTCGTACTTCACAGGCTACACCGAAATCTACGACCTGCGCCAGGAGCTGAAAAAGCAGCAAGGCAACGCCTTCGACCTGAAAGCGTTTCACGAGCAGTTCTTAAGCTATGGCAGTGCCCCGGTGCGTTATATCCGGGCCATGATGCTGAAAAAAGAATAGTCCCCTGACAGTGTGAATCATTATGAAAAAGCCGTCCCAAAATGGAATTTCCGGGGCGGCTTTTTCGTATGCGTTGGCAGTAATACTGCCGAGGCAGTGTATCTTCGAAGTTAGTTCTACTCTTAATGCGCGGCCGCGCGGCCGCGCGCATTTCTTTGAGTTTTATGAAAGTTGCTGAACGACAGCAGGTACATGATGTAAATGATGAGCAGTTGCGCCAGCTCACGCATGAGCACCTAAAGGTGTTTGCCAAATTCACGTCGGAAAATTGTGACATCTGCGAACTGCTGGCGCCGCCGTTCGCGAAATTTTCGGATGACGAGGAATTTAAAACTATCTTGTTTGTGCGGCTGAATTCCGACGAAAACCCGGTCGCCAAAAAAATTATGCAGGAGAAAGTAGCCCCGTTCTTTGTGTCGTATTGCCAGGGGCGCCTGCTGGAGTGCGACATGCTAACCACCGAAGACGCAGTGCTGAGTATGCTCAACCGGCTACGGGAGTTCATGCCCCAAACCTCATGAAGAATGTGCGCCTGCACAAAGATGTGTGGGCGCTGGTAGCCCTAGTAGTGTCGTTGCTGCTGATGTTGCTGCTGTTTCGGTAGCGGCGGCATTTTCGCTTGCTATACTGCTGCCCGTTGTCGTTGGTGTCAGGCCGCGACAACGGGCTTTTTTATGGCTTGCCTATACAGGGTGGAGACGCATTCCTGCGGCAAACCAGCCGCGCCGTCTGTTAGACGGCTGCCATTCAACGATGCAGAGGCATTTACTTGCCTCTGCATCATGTGCTTTGGGAAAAAAGCAGATACCCTTTTGTAAACCTGTATTATTCGCCTGCTATGATACGACTGGCACCATTAGCGCAGCACCACGCGGCCAGTTTCTACCCGTGGCTCCGCGACCCGGAGGTGATTGAGTATTCGCTGTCAGCATTTCAGCACATGCACACCGAAACCCAAATCAACGAGTGGCTGGCGGCCACGCTGCAAAACCAAGCCAGCTTCAACCTAGGCATCTTCCTCACGGATTCTGATGAGCTGATTGGCTACGCGGGACTTTCGGGCATCTCCGCTACCAATCTGGCGGCCGAGTTCTTTATCCTGATCGGGCAGAAAAGCTGGTGGGGCAGGGGCATAGGCACTGCCGTTGCCCGGCAGGTGCTGGCGCTGGGCTTCACTGAACACGAGTTAAACCGCATTATGCTCACGGTGTCAGAAACGAATATCGGCGGCCTGAAAGCGTATGCCAGGGCGGGGTTTGTAGTGGAAGGCCGCCAGCGGGAAGCCTGCCGCAGAAATGGCCGGTTCCACGACAAAATCATGATGGCGGTGCTGAAATCAGAATGGAAAGGTGTGACGGCTGGCACCTGAGGAGCAGGGTTGGGGCTACCTTTGCGGCCGTTGGCGGCCACTTCCGGAAGCCAATTTTCAGCGTTCCGTAGTGTTTTTCATTCTTTCTAAACTACTCGATTTTCTGTTGTCGCCGGCCGTGTGGCTGCTTGCGCTGCTGCTGGCTGCGGTGCTGGTGCGGCAGCCCATGCGGCGGCGGCAGCTGCTGCTCATGGCGCTGGCGCTGCTGCTGGTGCTCACCAATCCGGGCCTGATCAATGAGGCACTGCTAGCCTGGGAGCTGCCGCCGGTGCGCCTGCGCCAGCTGCCGCCGCGCGCCGATGCGGCCGTGCTGCTCACAGGCATCACCAATGTCAGCAAGTCGCCGCACGACCGGGTGTATCTGCACGAAGGGGCCGACCGCCTGACCAATGCGCTCTGGCTGTGGCGTGCCGGGCGGGTGCGCCACATTCTGGTATCGGGCGGTTCGGGGGCTGTGCTGCGCAAGGCGCACACCGAAGCCGCCGACCTCATCACGCTGCTGCACCTGGCCGGCGTGCCCGACTCTGTTATTATTAAAGAAGACCAGAGCCGCAACACCCGCGAAAATGCGCTGTTCACGCGCCGCATCACGCAGGCCCACCCCGAGCTGGACACGCTCATTCTGGTAACGTCGGCATTTCATCAGCGGCGGGCGCTGGGCTGCTTTGCGCAGGTGGGGCTGCACCCGCAACCCTTCCCGGCCGGCTACTACAGCACCAACCGCACCGCCACCCCCGACTATTGGCTCATACCCGATCCGCAGGCCCTCGGCCATTGGAGTTTACTGCTGCACGAAATCAGCGGCTATGTGATATATAAGCTACTAGGCTACGCATGAGGTAGTAAAGTGATGGGGTTAAAGTAAGAACGTCCTGCTGAGCTTGCCGGAGCATCTCTACCGAAGCTAATCAAATAGGTCAGCACTGCGGTAGAGATGCTTCGGCAAGCTCAGCAGGACGTTCTTTTGGTCTGCCGGTCTGACCAGCTTACTCCACCTTTTTCTTGCCCGCCGGTTTCTCCTCTTTCGCTATCCAGATAGACTTCTGATTCACGAACTCCCGAATGCCCAGGTACGACAGCTCACGGCCGTAGCCCGACTTCTTTACGCCACCGAACGGCATTTCCGGGGCCGACTTTACGAGGCTATTGACGAATACGGCGCCGGCTTCCACGCGCCGGGCCAGCTGCTCGCCGCGCTGCACATTGCGGGTCCAGACCGAGCCGCCAAGGCCGAAGCGCGAGTCATTGGCGAGGCGCACGGCGTCGTCAGCGTCTTTGGCTTCCAGCACCAGCGCCACCGGCCCGAACAGCTCCTCGGCGTAGGCGCGCTGTCCAGGCCGGATGTTGCTCAGGATCATGGGCCGGAACAGGGCCGTGCCGGGCTCACTCTGGCCGCCGTGCAGTTCCACTTTGGCACCTTGCTTAATAGAGTCGTTTACCTGCTCAGTTAGCTCGTCGGCCAGGTCGGGGCGGGCCAGGGGGCCATATTGCGTGCTTTCGGAGAGCGGGTCGCCGGGCCGGAACGCCAGCAGGTGGGTTTTCAGCTTCGAGATGAATTCTTTGAGCACCGGCTTCTCCACGATAAAGCGCTTGGCTGCAATGCAGCTCTGGCCGGCATTGATCATGCGGGCCTGCGCGGCCGTCTTGGCAGCCACTTCAAGGTCGGCGTCGGCCAGCACGATGAAAGCATCGGAGCCGCCCAGCTCCAGTACCGTTTTTTTGATGTAGCGTCCGGCCGTGGCGGCCACCTGGGCGCCGGCAGCTTCCGAGCCGGTGAGCGTTACGGCCCGCACCCGGTCGTCGGCAATCAGGGGCTCAATCAGGTCGGAGCCGATGAGCAGGGTGCGAAATGTGGCGGTCGGGAAGCCGGCGTCGTGAAAGATTTTTTCTAGTGCCAAAGCGCACTGCGGCACGTTGGAGGCGTGCTTGAGCAACCCCACGTTGCCGGCCATCAGGGCCGGGGCTGCGAAGCGTACCACCTGCCAGAACGGGAAGTTCCAGGGCATGATGGCCAGCACCACCCCGATGGGCTCATGGCTGATGAAGCTGCGCTGGGCTTCGGTCTTGATGATGTCGTCGGCCAGAAACTGCTCGGCGTGCTCGGCATAATAGTCGCAGCAGAGGGCGCACTTCACGGCTTCGGCGCGGCCGTCAACTAGTGGTTTGCCCATTTCCACGGCCATGAGTCGGGCCAGCTCGTGTTGCCGCTCGCGCAGCAGCTCGGCGGCGCGGCGCATCAAACGGCTGCGCTCGGCAAACGGCGTGGTGGGCCAGGTGGCGGAGGCGCGGTGGCTCTGGGCGAGGATACGCTCGGTTTTCGGCCAGGAAAAAGCCCGGAACCGGCGTTCTACGCGGCCGGTGTACGGGTTGCGGGATTCGATAGACATAATGCAGTGCGTTGGTGCCGAGTGTTGGGAGGTGCAGGAGGATAATCGGATGAAGCATGAGCGGCCAGGCACCCTACTACGCATCATGCACAACCATGCACAAAACGCAGCCGTAGCACCCGGGTTGCCAGCCTATCTGCCGGAGCTGAAATGAATTTACTGCCAGCCCGGTACGAACAATTGCCTGGGAAGTGTACTTTCGCTTGTCGGTAAGCTTTGCTTCGTTGCTCACTCGTCTTATATCCCATTGCCCGTGAATGTCATTCCCCCCGAAGCCATGCCCCCGATAGCCGATGGCGAAGACCTGCTGGTGCAGCGTCTGCGCGACCGGGACGAGGCGGCCATGACGCTCTTCTACGACCGGTATTCAGCTGCCCTCTACGGCGTTATTATGCGCATTGTAAAGAAAGAGGAAGAAGCTGAAGACGTGCTGCAGGAAAGCATGGTGAAGATCTGGAATTCTTTCGCCTCCTACGATGCTAGCAAAGGCCGGCTGTTTACGTGGGTGATGAACGTCAGCCGGAATTTAGCCATCGACAAAATCCGCTCCCGACAGTACCGCGTAGGTACTCGTACCCAGCCGCTTGAAGACAGCGCCGCAGTACGTGAGCCCGCTTCGCCCACGTTCCGGCCCGAGCACATCGGTTTGCAGGAAATGACTAGAAAACTCTCCCCCGATCAACAGCAGGTTGTTGATATGCTGTATTTCGGAGGCTACACGCAGAGTGAGGTAGCCGACGAATTGAATTTGCCGCTGGGCACAGTGAAAACTCGTGCCCGCGCTGCAATCAAAGTACTTTCTAAACTGATTCGATAGCCGTGGACATTCAGCAATATATCGAATCAGGCATTCTGGAGGAATACGCTTTGGGCGTACTTTCCGCCTCTGATGCTGCTCAGGTAGAGCAGCTGGCTGCCACGCATCCGGAAGTGCAGCAGGAATTGCAGGTCATCCTTGCTGGCTTGGATGCTTACGCTGAGGCCCATGCCATTACGCCGCCGCCCGCCATGCGGGAGCGGGTGCTGGCGGGCTGGCAGCAGGCCATCCGGAACACATCCGCGGATGCTTCCACCGAAACGCCCGTAGTCCCTCTGGCGCCTGCTACTCCGGTAGCGGCGGCCGAAGTTCCTGTCACGGCTCCGCTGGGCGTGCCTACGGCCCCCATCGTGCCCGACCCGGTAACCAAGGATCAGCCCGTTGTGCGGCCCATCGGCAGTGCGCCGGAGCCGACATACGAGGCAGCCCCCCATACTGGCTTCGGCTGGCTGATGGCCGCTTCCGTGGCGCTGCTGCTGAGTTTGGCCGGCAACTACATTCTGTACAACCGCTGGCAGAACACGGAAACTGCGCTGTTTGCCGCTCAGAACGACCAGGCTCGTTTCGCTGCCACGCAGCAGGCTTCCGAAAAGCGCCTGCTCACCCAGGACCGTGAACTGGCCGTGCTCCGCGACGAGCAATACCAGAGCGTGATTCTGGCTGGTACGCCGGCCGCGCCTTCGGCCAAAGCCCGGGTGCTGTACAACCCAACTACCAAGGCCGTGTACGTGAACGTACGCAGCCTGCCCGCGCCGCCCGCCGGCAAGCAATATCAGCTCTGGGCTCTCGACAACGGCAAACCCGTGGATGCCGGCGTGCTGGCGGCCACCACTGCCGCCGGCGACAGTCTGCAGCAGATGAAAGACATTGCCAGTGCCCAGGCTTTCGCTATGACGGTGGAAGATGCTGGCGGCAGTGTCTCGCCAACTCTCTCGACGATGACGGTACTAGGCAAAATGCTCTAGTATTCTTGCTGACGCAGCAGGGGGCGTGGGGAAGAAAACTTCCTTACGCCCCCTTTTTGTAGACTTGTTTTTGCTGGGTTAGTGTTATCTAGGCTGGCAATTCTTTCTCCACTTGACTCTACAGCAGTGCACGGCACCATATTCACGCTCCTAAAACGGTATGTTCAAACTCAGTACGACCACAGTACGTGGGTGCGGCTGATAGATGCCGCTGGCCTGAACTCCACCAGCTTCGACCATAAAAATGTGTATCCCGATGAGCATATGTATGCACTGGTAGGGCACGCAGCCGAAATGACCGGCCTTTCGGCGCAGGAACTGCACGAGAAGTTCGGTGAGTACCTAGTGCCCGACCTGATGTACATGTATCAAAAGCTGCTGCAGCCTCACTGGACCACGCTGGATATGCTGGAGCACACGGAGAACACCATGCACCGGCAAGTGCGGCAGGAGCACGTGGAAAACGCGCCGCCCGTGCTGCAGGTCACGCGCCTCTCACCCGACGAGCTGGAAATCAACTATGTATCGAAGCGCCGCATGGGCGCGCTGGCCGTGGGCATTGTGCGTGGCATTGCCGTGTATTATGACGAAGCCGACCGCATAATCGTGGAACCCGAAACCAGTGAGGACGGAGAGCAGGTCCGTATTCGGGTGCGCCGCCTACCGGCTGACTAGTATGGGCGCTATGGCTTTTTAGTAGCAGCAACAGTCTTTTTTTCATTACCGCCTTCCCCAGTTTTCATGGAAAAGTCAACCTATTACAACCCCGCCGATCTGGCCAAATTCGGTAACATCACAGAGTGGCAGCCCGAAATGGGCAACAAGTTTTTCGCCTACTACGCCGAGGTATTCAAGGACGGCGCGCTGTCGGAGCGGGAGAAGTCATTGATTGCGCTGGCCGTGGCCCACGCAGTGCAGTGCCCGTACTGCATCGATGCCTACACCTCCGACTCGCTGCAGAAAGGTGCCGACGAAGCCCAGATGATGGAAGCCGTGCACGTAGCCGCCGCCATCAAGGGCGGGGCGGCCCTGGTTCACGGTGTGCAGATGATGAACAAAGCCAAAGAGCTGTCGATGTAACCCCAGTTGCCGATGGCGTGGGTGGTTCTGCGGCTGTTTCAGGTTTGGCGTTGGTGCCGTGCCGCTTCATGCAGTAGTTCACGGGCAGCACAGCCTGCTCAGCAAGCAGATTCCTCGATTTAATCAGCGAATAACCAATAATTTATGAAGTCCCTTCAAGCCCGCCACGCGCTGCTGGCCGACACCGGCTACCAGCTGACGGTTCTTTCCCAGGCTGATGCGGCTGGCGCGCACCTGCCGCTGTTTGCGCACAAGCTGCGCGAAACCGGCCTGCTGCCGCTCCGGCCCACCAGTTTGCGCGTAATGCAGATTAACGTGGGCAAGATGTGCAACCAGGTTTGCAAACACTGCCATGTAGACGCCGGGCCTGACCGCACCGAAATCATGACCCGCGAAACGATGCAGGAGTGCTTGGCGGCGCTGGCGCAGTCGGATATCCAGGTGGTGGACCTGACGGGCGGAGCGCCGGAGATGAACCCAAACTTTCGCTGGCTGGTAGAGCAGATTTCGGCGTTGGGCCGGCAAACAATCGTGCGCTGCAACCTGACCATCATCGTGGCCAACAAGAAGTACCACGATTTGCCGGAGTTCTTTGCCAAGCACCGGGTGCAGGTGGTGTCGTCGCTGCCGCACTTCTCGGCGGCCCGCACCGACGCCCAGCGCGGCGACGGCGTATTTGGGCGCTCCATCACGGCGCTGCAGATGCTCAACAAGGTTGGGTACGGCGTGGAAAACTCGGGGCTGCTGCTGGATCTGGTGTTCAACCCGTCGGGCGCTTTCCTGCCCGGCAACCAGGCTTCGCTGGAGCGCGAGTTCAAGCAGCGGCTGCTGCGCGAGCATGGTATCGTGTTCAACAACCTGCTGGCCATCACCAACCTGCCCGTAAGCCGGTTCCTGGAATATCTGCTGGAAAGCGGCAACTACGAAGCGTACATGGAGAAGCTGGTGGCGGCCTACAACCCCACCGCCGCCGAAAACGTGATGTGCCGCAGTACGCTCAGCGTCAGTTGGGACGGCCTGCTCTACGACTGCGACTTCAACCAGATGCTGGAACTGCCGGTGGCCGCCACTGCCCCCCAGCACATCCGCGACTTCAACGAGGAAGCTCTCACCGCCCGCGCCATCGTGGTAAACCAGCATTGCTTCGGCTGCACGGCCGGTGCGGGCTCCAGCTGCGGCGGCGCCACCACGTAACCGGCTGCGTCCGTTCCTAATTCAGTACCTGCATATGTTGAAACGTGTTGTACCGAAGCTGGCCTGGCTGCGTCGTGCTGGCTTTGTTTCTTCGGGGCTGTGGCTGCTGGCGCTGGCAGCCTGCGGGCGGGAGCGGCAAGGAGAGCCGGCCCGCGCCAACACCGCCTACGACCAGCTCCTGAAGACGCTTTACCGCAACACCGTGCCGCTGGTGCAGCCGGCGCAACTGGCGGCTACGCTGCGTACCCGCCCCGACGGCGTGGTGCTCTTAGATACCCGCACGCCCGACGAGTACCGCATCAGCCACCTGCAGGGAGCCCGGTTCGTAGACTTTGGCACGTTTGAGAAAGCCGAGTTCAAGGACGTGCCCCGCGACCGGCCGGTGGTAGTGTATTGCTCCGTAGGCTACCGCAGCGAGCGGGTAGGGGAGCGGCTGCGCGCCCTTGGCTTCCGCGACGTGCGCAACCTCTACGGCGGTATTTTCCAGTGGGTGAACGACGGCTATCCGGTGTTCAACGCGCAGGGCCGCACCGAGGAAGTGCATCCGTATTCCGTTTTGTGGAGCCCCTGGCTGAAGAAGGGCCGCAAGGTGTACGAGTAGATGCGTTGGCCTTGCCCGCTGTTAGTTGGACGTAGCGCGAACTTTGCAGTTCGCGCCTTCGCGTCTTTGCGCCGATAGAACGACTTCAACGCCGCTGAGTGCAACGCAAACTGCAAAGTCCGCGCTGCACTCAGCGGCGTCAGTCAGCTTGTCAATTACTTCTTCTGAATACTCTTCCGCTTATGTCTGCTGCCAGTACTTCCAACACGCCTCAGCACCTGCTCGTCTTTGCCCGCCACCCGGAACTGGGCAAGGTGAAAACCCGGTTGGCGGCGGGCATCGGCAACGAAGCAGCACTGGCCGTGTACCGGGAGTTGCTGGCCCACACCCGGGCCGTGGCGAAGGCGCTGCCGGCCCACAAAACCGTGTGGCTGGCCGAGGCTCCGACTGAGTCTCAAAGCAGCCCCGACCAGTGGCCCGACTACGAGCAGCAGCTACAGTTTCCCGGCGACCTGGGGGCGCGCATGCTCACGGCTTTTGCCCACGCGTTCAACCAGGGCGCCCGCGCCGTGCTCATCGTCGGTACCGACTGCCCGGGCTTGTCCGCGGCAATTCTGGAGCAGGCCTATACTGCGCTGGCCACTCATGACCTGGTTATAGGGCCGGCTGAGGATGGTGGGTATTATCTGTTGGGCATGAAAGAGTTATGCGAAGATATTTTCCTAAACAAAAGTTGGAGTACCGACTCCGTACTGGCCCATACATTGGCTGATGCCAACCGGCTCGGCCTGGCCGTGGCACAGCTGCCCACACTGCGCGACGTAGACGATGCCGCCGACTTGGCTGCTTGGCGCAGCAGCACAGGCGCTTAGAAACCGGGAGTTTATTCAGGCTTCTGCCAGGATTTAAACAGCCGAAAGCAACGGCCGCCGCTGCCGATAATCCCAAACCATAGCGCCCAGCAGCCCGCCGTATTCCAGCGCCAGCAACCACGGATTCTCGGTGTAAGCGGTGGTCTGGTATGCCGCGTACGACAGCACCACCAACCCCGACCAAACGAAGGCGTAGCGGTAGCGCGTAAATACGCTCAAAGCCAGCAGCGGCGTCAGGTACCAGGGGTGCACAATGGTGGCCAGCAGGTAGTAGCCCGTGAGCAGCAGCAGCAACGTGGCCGGCAGTGTTAGCCAGGTAGGACGCTTCTCGCCGAAAGTCAGCAGCAGGATCCAGGTCACGCTGCCCAGCGCCAACGCCGGCCCAATGCGGGCAATCTGGTTGTAGCTGGTAAGCCAGTAGCCGCCGGCCCGCAGCAGGTAGTACACGCTGGCATTGAACTCGAAGCTGCGGAAATACAGGTTGAGGCTGCGGCCGATGTTGCCAATCAGTTCCGCGGACACGAAGGGGGCAAACAGCAGCGCCACGGTTAGCAGCGTGAGCGTGCCGTAAGCCACCGTGCGCCAGCAGCCCAGCCGGCGCAACAGTAGCGGCAGCAGTAGCAGCGGCAGCAGCTTGGTGCCCACCGCCAGCCCCAGCACTCCCGCCGATACCACCCAGCGCCCCCGGATCAGCAGCCACAAGGCTAGCAGCAGCAGCGTCACTACCAGCGCCTCAAAGTGCAGGTTGCCGGTCAGCTCCAGGAGCACCAGCGGGTTGAGCAGATACCACAGCGCCCGTTGCGGCGGCAGTGCTAGTTGCCGCAATAGCGCCAGTAGCAGCCCGGCTGTAGCGGCCTCGGCGAGCAACAGCACCAGCCGCATCAGCAGCACCGCGCCCCGCTCGTTGCCCGGAAACATGCCCGAAGCCACCCCAAACACTGCCTGGCAAACTGGCGGGTACACGGAGTAGTAGTGCGGCGAGTTTAGCTTCGAATAGAGCGTCTGGAGTTGAGTGTCAGTTGGTAGTTGTTGGTTGTTAGTTGCTGGTTGATTGTCTTTCGAGGCCTGTAGTTCGGCGGCGCGAAAATCGGGTATTGAGCCCTGAACTGTGGCCTGGTCGGGGCGGTACTGGTAGGGGTTGAGGCCGTTGGCTACCAGCAGGCCGTCCCAACGGAAGCGGTGGTAGTCGTCGGAGAGGGACGGGAGGGCCGGCAGCCACAGCAGCCGCAGCAGCAACGCTGCCAGCAGGCCCGCCCGTAGCGGCAACCGCGAATGCAGCAGCCACGCATACGCGCCAAACGCCACCGCAAACAGCCCCAGCAACTGCCCGAATTCTGCCCGCGGCGTGGCGTAGGCCAGCACCACGTAAGCTGCTCCCGACACCAGCAGCACCACAAGCTGCCGTGGTGTTATCGGCTGCGAATCGTTAGTAAGTTGTTGGAGTGAAATGCTGTTGGTCAGCTTGTTCATGCCGGTGAGCTAATCTGTTGGATGAAGAAGCTGCGGGCCCCGCCTACGCCCGGTGCCGCACGGAATACAGAAAGATAATGCCGTAGCCAACCGTGAGCATCAGGTGGAAAGGTAGCAGGCCCCAGTCATTGAAATACAGGCCCGCGCCCACCCCGAAAGCAAAGTACAGCGTCAGCAAGCCTTCCGTAAATGTGAGGCCGTCGAGCAGGTCGCCGGTGCGGTAGCGGCGGCCGCGCCAGCCGCCGCTGCGCTGCACCAGCCCCAGCTTGGGCGTGCGGATAAACGCCGACTGCCGGCCCTGGTAGCCCAGCACAACCGCCCGCGCATTGTGCAGCGTCAGCCCCATCGACACCGACAGAAACAGCAGAAAATCGGCGGTAAAGCGCCAGCGCGGCGCTGTGGGTTTATCGAGGCGCCAGGCTGTATAGTAGTAATACACCAGCGGCACAAACGCCAGCAGAAACACTGAGGCTACCCGCAGCACTGGCTTCAGCTCCGGCAAATCGGCCCGTACGAACACCAGCGGTACGCTCACCAGCGCCATCACCAGAATGGCCACGAACACCGAGCTGTTGAGCAAATGGAACGTGGCGTGCAGCTTAGTAGACAGCGGCTGCCCGGAGCGCAGCACGTTGCGCAGGTGCTTGCGGGCCGTTTCGGCAGCGCCCTTGGTCCAGCGGAACTGCTGCGACTTCAGCGCGTCCAGGGTGGCCGGCAACTCGGCCGGGGCCACCACGTGGGGCAGGTAGTGAAAGCGCCAGCCGCGCAGCTGGGCCCGGTAGCTGAGGTCGAGGTCCTCGGTGAGCGTGTCGGCGTGCCAGCCGCCGGCATCCTCGATGCAGCTGCGGCGCCAGACGCCGCCCGTGCCGTTGAAGTTGATGAAGTGCCCGCCGGCGTTGCGGCCCAGCTGCTCCACGTGGAAGTGGGCGTTCAGCCCGAACGCCTGCAGCTCTGTGAGCAGCGAGTATTCTTCGTTGAGGTGGCCCCAGCGCGTCTGCACCACGCCCAGCCGCGGCTCTTGCTGAAAGTAAGGCACCGTGCGACGCAGGAAATCCGGCTGCGGCACAAAGTCAGCGTCGAAAATGGCGACTAATTCGGTGTCAGAATGCTCCAGGCCGTAAGCCAGCGCCCCAGCCTTATAGCCCTGCCTAGTGGGCCGGCGCACCTGCTCGATGTGCAGACCGTGGGCTTGGTGGTAAGATACCCGCGCTGCTACCAGCGCCACAGTTTCGTCGCTGGAGTCGTCGAGGATCTGGATGTGCAGCCGGTCGGTGGGGTAGTCGAGGGTGGCGCAGGCGTCAATCAGGCGCTCGGCCACAAACACTTCGTTGTATAGTGGTAGCTGCACCGTTACGCGGGGCCAGACTGCCGGCGCAGCTGGCTCCGGCGGCAAACCCTGCCGGTAGGCACGCCGGGCCAGCCGCGTCAACTGAAACTGCGTGAGGCTGAACCCCAGCACAAACAGCAGACACGCCCCATAAACTACCAGCAGCGTGATTTCAAGGAATAGCATTCAGCGTGATGGAGTGATGAGGTAATGGGGTGATGAGGTAACGGATGATAAAAATTGAAAAGACTGATGCAGCCTGCCTGACTACCTCCAGCTCTTCTTACTTCATCACCACTTACCTCATCACTCCCTTACAGATACCGGAAAATGGTCCAGAGTATTTTGTAGCCGGCCCCCAGCGTGCCGCGCACCGTGCCCGACACCTTGCTGGTACCGATGCGGCGGCGGTAGCGCACCGGCACTTCGGTGTTACGCAGGCGCAGCTTGGCGGCCTTGAGCTGCATTTCCACCGTCCAGCCGTAGGTGGTGTCGGCCATGCCAATACGTTGCAGCGCCTCCCGCCGGATTGCCCGAAACGGCCCCAGGTCGGTGAAG
Organism: Hymenobacter puniceus; assembly: GCF_014333525.1. Classification (GTDB taxonomy): domain Bacteria; phylum Bacteroidota; class Bacteroidia; order Cytophagales; family Hymenobacteraceae; genus Hymenobacter. Next base: position 314,778 of record NZ_JACSCX010000005.1, on the reverse strand, counting down.
CGGGCCCCGTAGAGGCGGCGAAGCAAGGTGGTGGCCAGCCAGTTCCCGAAGATTTGCTGCGGCATCATCGAGCCGGATTCCCGCTCGCCCAGCGCCCGGGAGCCAATCACCATATCGGCCTCGCCGCGCAGGATGGGGGCCACCAGCAGCGGCATTTCCTCGGGGTAGTCGGAATGGTCGCCGTCCAGAAACACGATGATGTCGGCCTGCTCGGCGAGGGGGCGGGCGAAGGCGTGGGCCATACCCGCCAGGCAGGCCTGTCCGTAGCCGGGGCGCGGCTCGCGCAGCACGGTGGCGCCGGCCGCGCGGGCCACTGCGCCGGTTTGGTCCGAGGAGTTGTTATCGACCACAATTACCTCGCGCACCAGTCCGGCCGGAATCTCGCGCAGCACCAGCGCAATGGACTGCTCTTCGTTGAAAGCAGGAATAATGACGTCAATCAGCATGGCAGGGGTAGCGCATCGCCACCCGCATTTGAAGGGCAGAGAAAGTTACAAGCCACAAAGATGCAGACTTGAACCCGGTTGGTGCCCACTGCGGCCACTGCCAGGCGCAACATTCGACCGGCGTGGTGGGTTTCCGGTTACTTTTGTGCGCCGAGTGGCCGGTTTGTTAGCTGGCGCTGGCGCGTTTCATCCTCTTTGTTTTGCGCGTATTGCGCCCCGCACATGCTTCAGATAGGCGACCAGGCTCCCGACTTCACTCTCAAAACCACCACCGGCGACACGTTCCGCCTGAGCGAGCAGCGTGGCCAGCGCGCCATCGTGCTGTATTTCTACCCCAAAGACGACACGCCCGGCTGCACCGCCGAAGCCTGCTCGTTCCGCGACCAGTATCAGGATTTCCAGGACCTGGGGGCCGAAGTGGTGGGCGTGAGCTCCGACTCGGAAGCCTCGCACCAGAAGTTCACGCAGAAGCACCGGCTGCCTTTTCCGCTGCTGGCTGACGCCGGCGGGCAGATGCGCAAGCTCTATGAAGTGCCCCGCGCGCTGCTGGGTTTGCTGCCCGGTCGCGTCACGTTCGTTATCGACAAGGAAGGTGCTATTCGATACATTTTCAACTCCATGAACCGGGCCACCGACCACGTGGAAACCGCCAAAAAAGTGCTGGCCGAGCTGAATCAGGCGTAGCTGGCCGGTGGCAGCAGCAGCAGGCAGCAGGGTAAGTTAGCGCCGCCAGCTCGGCGTGGGGCTGCATTGCCGGACAGAACTCAGGCAAGGAAAACCGTAGCAAAGTGAAATTAGAATAGCCTTTGTGCCCGCCGGCTGGTATTTTTGCTGCTATGGATGCTTTGCCTGACCACCTGATTCCGGCCCACGATGCGCACCGCCTGCGCACCCTGCATCAATACCGGATTGTGAATACCACCCCCGAGCCCATATTCGACGAGTATGTGGCGCTGGCGGCGCAGCTCTTCAATCTGCCCATCTCGCTGATTTCGCTGGTGGATGAAGAGCAGGTATTTTTCAAAGCCAATACGGGCCTGCCAGGTCTGGAGCGAATCAGTCGTCCTGACAGCTTGTGCTCTGCTGCCGTTCTCCAGGATCAGGTGCTCTCATTCGAGGATTTGTCGGTAAAGGACTGCAATCTAATCAACCCCTATACGGCTCAGTCGGCGGGGCTGCGGTTTTATGCCGGAGCGGCCCTGCGCATGCCCAACGGCGATAATATTGGCTCTTTGTGCGTGATTGGCCGGGAAGCCCGACCCATTACGGCCAGCGAAGAGACCCTGCTGACCGTGCTGGCCGGCCTCGTAAGCCGCACCATCCAGCTCCGCCAGCAGTTGCTGGACCACAATCAGCAGCAGCAGTGGCTACAGGTTCAGGCAGAGCTGCAGGAGTTGCTGCACGAAAACTCGGCCTTGGCTCGCTACCTCACTAGCCGCACCGGTACTATTTCAATAAATGAAGCTGACTTGCTGGGCGTGCAGCAACGGCTGCTGACGCTGCAAAATGTCCTAAGCCAGCGGCTGGCGGAAGCAGCATTGCTGGGCCCGCCGACCGCCCCGGAAAACGTCTAGCTGCGCAACAGCACCACTGGGCGGCCGCTTATCTTTGCGGCTGCTAGTTGATTAAATTCCATGGGAGCTTTACTGAGTGATATGCTGCAGCGGGCGCAGCGCAACCGCCGCATTGTGTCGGTGCAGACTGGCGGCACGCTGTTTCTAGGCTACGTGCTCAGCATCAACCCTGAGCTGCTGGTGCTGCGCACCATCACGCGGCAGGGCCTGCTCACGGGCGTGCGCACGCTCGGCCTCGATACCGTATCGGAGGTGCATTTCGATGACCGGTACGTGCGCCTGATTGAGTTCAAAGAAAACAACCCCGAGGTAGCCTACGGCCAGGCCGCCGCGCCCGAAGGCCTCGACACCACCTACCAGACGGTACCCTTGCTACTGCAGCACGCCTTGGATGCGCGCCAGCTGCTGCTGCTCGAAACCCAGAACGACCACGACTTCTACGGCTACGTAGTGCAGCTCACGGAGGAAGAGCTGCTGCTGGAAGTGTATACCCAGTACGGCGAGGCCGACGGCCACACCGTGCTCGGCCTCGACGACGTGCGCAGCGTCATCTGGAGCGACGAGGACACGCGCACCATCGAGCTGCTGCTCCGCCAGCGCAACCCGGCGGCCGGTAGCTAGCTGCCTGCAGTGGCATACTACCGCGCCGGTTCTGCGTAAGCGGCAATTCACCTGTTTTGCTTTGCTGATGCTGCGTTTCTGCTTTCTGGTCCTGCTGTTGCTGCTGGCCCGCGTTGGGGCCACCCAATCGGTGCCCGCTACCCTCAATGCCACCCTCACCGGCTACGATTACCCGTTTGCGGTGCGCCTGCTGCCACTGAAGCTGGAAGGCCAGCCACTGCGCATGGCCTACATGGACGTAGCGCCCACGGCCCGCCCCAACGGTCACACGGTGGTGCTGCTCCACGGCAAAAACTTCTTCGGCGCCTACTGGAAGGAAACCATTCGGGCGCTGGCGGCGGCTGGCTTCCGGGTAGTAGTACCCGACCAACTGGGGTTTGGCAAGTCCGATAAGCCGGATATTCATTACTCGTTTCATCAGCTGGCCCGCAACACCCGGCAGCTGCTGGATACGCTGGGCGTGCAGCGGGCCGTGGTGGTGGGGCACAGCATGGGCGGCATGCTGGCCACACGCTTTGCGCTGCTCTACCCCGAAACCACCGAAAAGCTGGTGCTCGAAAACCCCATCGGGCTGGAAGACTACCGCGTGGGTGTCCCGTTTCAGTCCGTTGACCAAGCCGAAGCCACCGAGCGCAAAAGCACCGAGGCCAGCATCCGGAAGTACCACGCCACCTACTACCCGCACGGCTACCCCGCCGCCCACGACCAATGGCTGCTTCCGCTGGCCGCTCAAACCAAAAGCCCGGATTTTGGGCAGGTGGCCCGCGCTAATGCCCTCACCTTCGACATGATTTATCAGCAGCCGGTGTGCTACGAGTTTAGCCAGCTGCGGGTGCCCACGCTGCTGATTATCGGGCAGGACGACCGTACGGTGGTGGGAAAAGGCCTCATCAAAGACCCGCAGGTGCTGGCTGGCATGGGCCAGTATCCGGCGCTGGGCCGCCGAACAGCCGCCCAGATCAAAGGGGCCAAGCTGGTGCCGCTGGCGGGCGTAGGCCATATTCCGCATCTGGAAGCCACGCCGCAGTTTTTGGCGGCGCTGCTGGCGTTTGTGAAGCCGTAGAGCGTTGGCGGCTTTCAGTGCTGGCGGTACGCGGCCAACCGACGGGCGCGAACTGCCGCGGTGCCAGTCGCGCGGTGCCAGCAAGGTGGATGTGTGGAATCAGGCGTAAGTTGCGCTCGAATCCTACTTGTTTATGCTTCAAACTTATCTGCGTTGGCTGCTGCCAGCGTTGTTGCTGATGGCCACTCCGGCGCCGGCTCAGCGTGCTGCCCGCCCTCAATCCCGCCCGGCCCGCGCTGCTTCTCCTCGGCCCGCCGCCCAGTCCGCTAAGGCTCCGGTTGCAGTTCCGGCCAGCCCCCAGGCGCTGATTGTCAGTGTGGGAGACACCGGCAAAAGCGCCTTCGTAGTGCCACAGGTGCAGCTGCCAGATGCAACGGCCGCGGCCCGCATCAACCAATATTTGGTAGATGCGGCGTTGGGGGAAGATCTGGAACTGCTGCCGCAGCCCCTGACAGCAGCCAGCGGTATCCGGCAGGCGCTGGCCGAGTACGCAGCCAACGAGCAGAGCGGGTTTGTAGGCACCAGCTACGAGGTGCTCTACAACGACAACTATCTGCTGTCGGTGGCCCTTACGGCGGAGTATCTGACGGCCTATCCGTCGTCGGTTACCCGGCACGCCACCTTCGATTTGCACACGGGCCGCCTGCTGCAGGTGCGCGACCTGCTGGCCGATACCCTGGCGCTGCGGCAGCGCTGGCAGCAGTCCATCAACCGCCGTATCGGGGCGCACCTCGCCGCTTTGCCCACCAACTACCCCGAGCTGGACGCCGAAATGCTGGCCGATGTGCGCCAGCGCCTGCACTGGAACGACAGCACCCGCACCGCCACGCTCGAAGCCAACGACCCGCGCTTCTACGACTTCGCCCTCACGCCCTTCGGCCTCACGCTCTACTACGACTTCGGCTTCCCGCACGTTGTTCAGGCCCTGCAGCCCGAGGCCGACTACCTGTTTCCCTACGCCGAGCTGAGTGCCTGGCTGAAGCCGAAAGGCCCGCTGGACTTCAAGCGGTAGGGAGCGTGAGTCTACAGACGCAGACTCAGGCCAACAAGCACAGAAAAACGGCGGCACTTTCCTACTGGGAAGTGCCGCCGTCTTCTGTTATGGCAATCGATTGTTGGCTTAGTTCAGGATTCGCAGCGAGTCGGCGTGGATGAGCTGGCTGCCCTGGTAGCGGCCTTCGGTGGGGCCGTTTTCGAGGTTGAGCACGCCCCGCGGGCAGGCCGTGGAGCACATGCCGCAGCCCACGCACGAAGCCCGGATGATGGGCTCGCCGCGCTGGGCGTATTGCTTCACGTCGATGCCCATTTCGCAGACGTTGGAGCAGTTGCCGCAGGAAATGCACTGCGCGCCGTTGGTGGTGATGCGGAAGCGCGAAAAGTGCTTCTGCAGCAGCCCCAGGTACGCCGCCATCGGGCACCCAAACCGGCACCACACCCGCGCGCCCATCAGCGGGTAGAAACCCACGCCAATCACGCCCGAAAACACCGAGCCGATGGCGAAGCCATACGCCTTGGACAGCGGCTCCGTAACGGATTGCAGGGCCGGCACCGCACCCGAAGCGCCTACCCAGAGCAGCGCGGTAATCACCACAATCAGCACCAGCACGGTGTAGATGATGCGCACTTCCCAGCGCCAGGCGGCGCGGCTTTTGTCGGAGAGGTGGCGGTATGGGTCGCCGGCGGTTTCAGCCAGCCCGCCGCAGCCGCACACCCACGAGCAATACCAGCGCTTGCCGAAGAAATACGTGAGTATCGGGGTGCCTACAAACGACATCACCGCGCCCCAGAACACCATGAACACGCCCAGCGCGGGGCCGCCATCCTTGAGCAGATAGCCTACGGTGCCCGGAAACAGGTAGTCGTATTTGAGAGGCCAGAAGTACGAGAAGTAGTACTCGGGCCGCTGGAAGGCCAGCAGCAAGCCCGGCAGCAGGAACGCAAACCCCAACTGGAAGAACATTACCGACGCCGTACGAATGCGCTGATACGGCGAGTGGCGGTACTTCCAGAGTGCCCGGCCGCCCATCAGCAGCACCGCCAGCGTGTAGAAGGTGCCGTACAGAAACCACTGGTCAGAGGGCTTATGGCGCAGCCACTGGCTGAACGGGTCGAGGGCGTGGATGAGCTGGTTGAGCGGCCCGAAATTGCCCTGCCCGTCGTCGTTGCTGAACCAGTATAGCACTACGTAGAACCCAGTCAGCACCACGGCCGTCAGCCAGGCCACGGCGCCGCGGCTGCTGCTGGCGCGCAGCCAGAGGTTGTCCTGAAGCACGCCGGCCGGCTGCCGCCCGAACTTGTGCCAGGCCCAGCCCAGCGTGCCCGCGCTCAGCAGCAGCACCCCCACCCAGAAGCTGAGGCGCGCCCGATTGGCATCGGCATCAAAAGCCACGGTAAGCAGCGCCAGCAGCCCTAGCCCCACCACCGTGAGCAGGGTTTTTTCGGTGCCCGAGGTATTGGGTACCGGCGGGCGGGGCAGGGCGAGGTTGGAATCGAAGTTCATGGCAGACAGCGGAGTACAGGCGGAAGCAGGAGCCGAAGGCGGACTGCGCCTAATGATGGTGATGGTGCCCCTCATCAGGCTTGCCGAACAGGTTTAGCAGCGAGCCAACCACGTACAGCGCCGCCCAGCACACGTAGAGCCAGTTGTAGCCGGGCAGCGAGTGGTGCGTGAAAAAGTGCAGAATCAGATGCGCGCCGCCGCTCATAATCAGGCCGGTAACGGCAATGAACTGGAAGCTATTGAGGGCGCTGGGGCGGTAAAGCTTGGAGAAATCCACGGAGGAAGGGAATTATGAATTAAGAATGGATGGACTGTGAAATGAATAAATCCGGACTGATTTAACAGGCTGATCAATCATTTTTAATTCTCAATTCTTAATTTTTAATTGAAAGAAGCTGCTCGTTGAACGTACGCAGCATGGCGGGTTCGTGGCGGCGGAAAAATTCGGGGTCGAAGTTAGCGCGGCGCAGCTGGCGCAGCACCTCCTGCACGGGCGTACCGGCACGCAACCAGTTTTCCCACACGTCGTGGCGCTGCCGGATGCCCAGGGCATTGACGCCGGTTACGGCATTGCCCTGGTCGAGCCGGAAGTTGATGCGTAGAGCGTGGCGGCCGTTGGGGTGTTGCCAGTAGCAGGTTTGCTCGCCGGCTTCGGGCGTGGCTGGCACGCGGCCGTAGGTCTGGTATTCGAGCTGGAAGAACTTAGCCGAGTTAAACCACGGTCCGCGTTGATACGGCGTTGGCTGCCCGCAGATAGTGTAGGCCACGGTTTCGCCCTGCATGCGGCCGGTGTACCAAAGCTGCTCGATGGGCACTTCGCCGGCCGCGGGCTGGCGGTGCTGGGCGCAGTCGCCGGCCGCGTATACGTCGGGCAGGCTGGTTTGCAGGTGAGTGTCTACCAGAATTCCCCGGTCAGTTTCCAGGCTTGGGCAGGTGTGAGCCAGCGCCAGGTTGGGGGTTACGCCGGTTGCCAAGCCCACCCATTGGCAGGGCAGCTCATGGCCCTGGGTGGTGCGCACGGCACGCACCCGGCCGGCAGCATCAGGCACGATTTCGGTTAGCTCGGTGCCGTAGTGTACCGTAATGTGGTGTTCGCGCAGCTGTTGGTTGATTAGGGCAGCTTCTTCGGGCGGCAAAACCGAGCCCCAATAATGAGTGTCGCGCACGAGCATGGTCACGGCAATGCCGCGTGAGTGCAGCATCTCGGCCAACTCAATCCCGATCAGGCCGCCGCCCACCACCACGGCCTGGCGCACGCCGTGCGTGTCGCGGTGCATCTGCTCCAGATCGGGCAGGGAGTAGAGGCCCTGCACGCCCGGCAGGTGCTGGCCGGGCCAGCCCGCCCGTCGGCTCACCGAACCCGTAGCCAGCAGCAGCTTGTCATAAGTGAGAAGCTGGCCGTTGCTCAGGTGCACGGTTTTCTGGTCGGCGGCTAGTGTGGTGGCGGCGGCGTACACCAGCTCCAGGCGGTTTTCCAGCCAAAACCAATCCTCATAAGGCTTGATGTCCTGGGGGCGCAGGTGGCCCATGTACACGTACATGAGGGCCGTGCGGGAGAAATGGTGCGGCGTTTCATCGGACACTAGCGTGATGCGGGCTTCGGGGGAAAGCCGCCGCACGGCCAGGGCGCAACTGACGCCCGTAATACCGTTGCCGATGATAACGAGGTGCATAACGGGAAGAAAAAAAGAAAGGAGAGCCGGGCCACAAACATCGTCAATGTCAGACAAACCCTGCCGGTATAGCCCGGCCAGGCAATACGCTATACGGGCTGGGCGCAGACGGCGGTTTGGGGAAAGAGCCAGAGCGCGGCAGTCCAGCGGGGCCACTACCCCGCACTGGCTGCGTACGTGTGCATCGGAAATGCTTTGCCTGACACTTCCTGAAATGCACAACCTCGCAGGATAGGGCGCGTACCTACTGATTACGATTTCTCACCTTCTACAATTCCCCGACATGGCACTAGATAGTCTGTTTGGCAGCGGCGACGATGTCAACAAGAACGACCAGGAAAATAAGGACATCACCGATAACAACGCCACAGTCCACAACGAGCAGCTGGAAAAGGAGAAAGACTTTAAGTCGTTGATGAGCAACGGCAAAGAAGCCAGTGACCCCTCGGCAGCCCGCAACACCGGTGCCAATGGCTACACGCAGCGCAACGACCAGAAAAACCAGCTGGAGAATCTGCACATCGGGGGAAGCGAAACCGAGCCCCAGGGTGGCAGCGACCACCACAATGCTGGCGAGCAGGCCCAGGGCCCGGGCTTCGAGGCCGAGGGCAGTGTAGAGCTTGATCATCAGCTGCGCACGCAGGAGCAGAAGTTTGGCGAAGAGGCCCCCAGCGGCCCCGCCAAACCGGTTGAAGACTAGCGGACACGTAGCTGCTGCTTATCTTGAAAAATCCTCGCTCAGTAAAGAGCGGGGATTTTTTGTGCGCTATATCAGGGGCAAAGAAGCTTTTGCGAGAATGGAAATAAAAGGCACTATTAGGTTCAGTAGTCGCAAGAATTAGGATGGAATGTGACAGTTCCTATATCTTTAGGAACCCGTGGTGAATTCGTTTGTCAGGTGCTGCATTTTCAGCGCAGACCAGCCGGTTCGTTGCGGCCCGCGCTGCTTTTTCTCAACCTCCCAATCCATCCCTATGCCCACTAAATTTACTGTTCCTGAGCCTGAAACCGACAACGACACGCTGCAGAGCGAAGAAGAGGATTATTCTTCTGGCAACGGTCGGCTGGCGCTGATAGTAGGTGCCATTCTGCTGTTTGCCGTAATCGGCTACATGCTTTTGCCAGGTTCCAGCGGCCGCCGCGTCGTTACTACCATTATTCCGTCGGTGATGCTGGGTGAGGCCAGCGTGACGGGCGCCAAAGAAGTAGCTCCTGAAGCTCCGGCTGAAGAAGCCGCAACTGAGGAAGAAACGGCAGCTGAGGCGGTAAAACTTTCGGCTGCTGATGCCAAGAAGCCGGTAGTGCGTCCGGCCGCCGAAGCAGGCCTTGCGGCCCGCACGGCGGAGTCGGTTGCGCCGTTGGTGGCCGCTACTGCCGAAACAGCCCCGGCAGCCGAGGCTTCGCCGGCCGCTGCCGCTGCTCCAGCCACTGTTACGCTTTCAGGCCGCATTCTCGATGAAGACGGACGCCCGATGGCCGGCGCGACGGTGCTGCTGAAAGGCTCACGCAAAGGCACTGGTACTGATGCCAATGGCAACTATACGCTGGAAGTGCCGGCCGGCGAAAACGCCCTCGTGTACGGCTACGGCGGCTACCAGGATCAGGAAGTGCGCACCCGCGGCTCTCAGCCCGTAAACGTGACGCTGCTGCCCTCGGAAGGCACCAAACGCCGCCGCAAGTAGTGGCTAGTAGATAGTATGGCGTATTAGGTAGTGAGTAGCTAGTATCGAGCATTGAGATTGAGTGCCGGACCAAACGCTCGGCATTCGCACAAACGTCGCACTGCTGAATGCCTGATATCAACTACCCATTGCTGCCCCGAAACGAAAAAGGCCTTCCCGGATATCCGGGAAGGCCTTTTTCGTTTCGGGGCAGATAGGCTTGCTCTACTGCTGCTGCCTGCCGAAGCGTTTGCCGAACAGGTAGTACACCGGCACACCTACTGCTACCAGCAGCAGCCCCAGGCCAGCGTCGCGGGCCGTGGCCGGCGACACCAGCAGGATGATGCAGAAAGCCGAGGCCAGCACCACGTACAGCAGCGGGATTACGGGGTATCCCAGCGCCCGGTAGGGGCGCGGTGCATCGGGCCGGGTGCGGCGCAAAATGAAAATGCCGATGATAGTGATGACGTAAAACAGAATCACCGAGAACATCACGTAGTTGAGCAGCTGCCCGTAGGAGCCTGAAAGGCACAGTCCGCAGGCCCAGATGCACTGCGCCCACAGCGCCACGCCAGGCACGCCGGCTTTATTGAGGCGGGCCATACCGGGGAAGAACAGGCCGTCTTTGGCCATGGCATAATAAGCGCGGGCGCCACTCAGAATGATGCTGTTGTTGGCCCCAAAGGTGCTGATCATAATCAGCACAGCCATAAAGCCAGCGCCTACTTTGCCTAGGATGCTGCCCGCTACGGCGGTACCCACCCGGTCGTCGGCGGCATACATGATGCCGCGGCTCATAAGGTCGGAAGCGGCAGCAGCCGGGTCGCCGTGCAGCGGCAGCACCAGCAGATACACCAGGTTGATGAGCAGGTACAGGCCCGTGACGATGCCCGTGCCGATGGCCATGCTCAGCACGATGGTGCGCTCGGGCCGCACGATTTCGTCGCCGGAGAAGCCGATGTTGTTCCAGGCATCAGAGCTGAATAAAGAGCCGGTCATGGCCAGCCCGATGGCGCCTACCAGGCCCCAGGTGGTGAGGGGCGTGCCCTGGCCGGCAGCGTCGTAGCTCACGGCCTCCCACATGTTATCGAAGTTGACACTCACGGCCTGGTCGCTGATGCCCAGCGCCAGCCCAAACAGAATCAGCAAGGCCAGCGCTACCAACTTGGTGCTGCCGAAGATGTTGGAAATCAGCTTGCCGCCGCGTACCCCGCGCGAGTTCACCCACGTCAGGCCCACCAGCATACCAATCGCCAGCAGCATCACGGTGGAGAATTTCAGCGGGCCCAGCTCAAACAGCACGTTCTGCTCGCTGAACCACGGCACCAGCACGCCCACAAACCGCGCAAACGCCACCGCCACGGCCGCAATTACGCCGGTCTGAATTACGAGAAACAACGACCAACCATAGAGAAAGGCCACGAGCTTGTTGTAAGCCTCGCGCAGATACACATACTGCCCGCCCACCTTCGGGAACATGGCGGCCAGCTCGCCGTAGCTCACGGCGCCGGCCAGCGTAATGAAGCCCGTTATCAGCCACACTACCAGCAGCCAGCCCGCCGAGCCGACCTGCCGCGCAATGCCGGCCGAGACAATAAAAATACCGGAGCCAATCATGCTGCCGGTAACAATCATGATGGCGTCGAACAGCGTAATGGCCCGCTGAAAATGGCCTTGTTTCTCAGACATAAAAAGAGCGAAAACAGGATTAGGGCCGGGAAGATAGAAGGATTCTGAGCACCACATACCATCCGAGTGGATGACAGCGCCAGAAATCAGCGGTCCGGAACCATTGGCGGGGGCGGCGCTGTAGTGGGCAGTAGGGCTGGCAGTGGTCGGGTAATGTGCGTACTTTTGATTGCCGCATAGCTACAATTGCCATGGGCTGGCTAGTGCCGGCCCTGGCGTTGGCAGACTCGCAGCAACTTGCTGCAACCCTTGGCGGCAGAACGGCCTCTTGCCTTTAATCAGCCCTTCACTTTTCGTATATGCTTTCTTCTTTCTCCCGCATTCTTTCTCGCATCCGTTTCGCCCTTGCCGGTAGCTTGCTGCTCTCGTCAGCAGTGCTGTTTACGGCCTGCAACGACTCCGGCATCGACATTGACGCCCTGAATGCGCAGGCGCTGTTGCGGCAGAAGCAGGTGCGCACGGCCGACTCGCTGGCCATCACCAAATACATTGCCGACAGCAGCTTTACTACGGCGCGCCGGCAGCCTTCGGGCCTGTACATCATCACCAAAAAGGCTGGTGCCGGCAGCCTGCCCACTGCCGGCCAGCAGGCTTCGGTGGTGTACACTGGCCGCCTGATCAGCAACAACCAGGTGTTCGATAAGTCGCGCATCGGGGCCGATGGCCTACCGGTGCCGTTTGTGTACCGCGTAGGTGGCGGCCAGGTAATTGCTGGCTGGGAGCTGGGCATTGCGCAGCTGCGCAAAGGTGAGAAAGCCATTCTGCTGATGCCTTCGGAACTGGCCTATGGCCCAACTGGTGCCAACGGCGTTGTCCCGCCCGACGCTCCGTTGCGCTTCGATGTGGAGCTGACAAACCTCCAATAACTGCTGATGCTTGCCATATGGGGCAGCCGCTGGAACTTCCGGCGGCTGCCCCTTTGGTTTTGTAGCCCTGGCCCAATGAAGAAGAGCAGTTTGCTGACGGGTGCGCTACTGCTGGCGGCCGTGGCGCAGGCCGAGAAGTTCAACCACATAGAGTACCAAGTGGCTGCGCTGGCTCAGGGGCTGCTGTTGGCGGCGGGTGGGAGCGTAGCCGTGGCTATTATCCTGGTAACATGTCTCGTTGTGCGGCAGCGGCGCAAAAGACAGCGGGCCCGGGAGTGGGAAAAGGCATTCTACGAGTCTTTACAGCATCCTTAAAATTCACTACGGTCGTACCAGCTGCGCATGCGCCATGGGTCGCCTTTCTGGCGGCGCACCAGCATCAGCCGCGCCGAGCCGGCCCCAGTGAACCGCTGATTGTCGCGCTGCTCGATGCTAAGCTGGAAGTTGCGCTCCACGTAAATCAGCGTGTCCGAAAACAGCGTGTCGGTAGTAGGCAGATACTGGGTCCACTGCAGATTGGCAGTGCGCGAGGCCAGAAACAGGCGGTAAGTGGTGGCAATTTCCACGTCGCGGTTCCAGGTGCGGTCCAGGTTGGCCGCAAAGTCGCGGTACGTGAACGTGAAGCGCCGGTCCAGCAGCTGGCCGTAGAGCGTGGAGTCGCGCAGCTGGTAGGCGCTCCGGAACCGCTCGAAGAAGCCGCGCACCGTCACGGGGTTGCCCAGCAGCTGGTTAGGGTCGGTGGGCTGGTCGTCGAGGCCGGGGGCAAAGGGGTTACAGCCCGCCGCACCTACGGCGCAGAGAGTAACAGAGCAACGGAGTAGCTGAGTAAGGTGCTTTGGCATACGATAGTCCATTCTGATACCCGAACAACTACTTACTGCTGTTACACAGGGTCTTTCTTGAAGCGCTGTGGGAAGTAGCGCGAACTACAAAGTTCGCGCTACTTATCACTGTGTAACATTAATTACTCAGTTACTCAACTACTCAGCTACTCTTCAGTTGCGGATGAAATACTGCTTCAGGTCGGTCCAACTCATGGCGCTGGATGTGCGCTGGTCGCGCCAGCTCGCTATTTTCCACTCGTTGTTGCGCCGCCGCACCAGCAGCCGGATGTTGCCTTCCAGCATTGTGGAGCGAAATGCCGTGTCCGACTGCACAATCCGGAGCTGGTAGAGCGCCGAAACCTCGGCCGAATCGGCGGTGAAAAACTGGTCGCGGCGGCCACTGAACGTGAGCTGGTTCTGGGTGGTGGCAGATGAGCGGCGGCGCAGGCCGTTGAGGTAGTCGCGCTCCTCGTTCACGCTCCAGTTGGCGAAAAGCGTAGTGGCAGTGCCAGCCGCCGTGGGGTCGGGCAGGAAGCGGTACTGCGGCCCCACAAACGTGCGCTCGTAGTTTACCACGTTCAGCGTTTGCACAGCCGTTGTGAAATTGGCCAGCAGAATATCAATCTGAGTGGGAGGCAGCCAGTCGCTGGCCGCGCCGGCCGGTTCGGGCTCACGCAGCTGAAAGCAGGACGAAAGCAGCATCAGCGGCGCCACCAGCAGCCCGGCCCGCGGGCGAGCTGCCGCATTCCGAAAACCGAGAAATCTGCGGCGAAATGTCATGCTTGAAGATAAGCAGATTTGCATTCCGACAACTCCGGTTTCACCAATTCGGCTAACTGTATTGCTGGCCATTAACTGGCCACTGGCTGCCAGAAGCCGTATGACGGGCAGTAAATCGGTTGGCTACGGCTGAATAGCTACTTTTGCCGCCCGCTCCCGGTGTTCCAATGTCGAAAAAGCTACTTGTACTCCTTACCGGTCTGTTTCTGCTGGCGGCGCTGGCGTCGTACGTGTACTACCGGCGCACGGTAGCCGCCGTCCCCGTCGACCCCTGGGCGCTGGTGCCCGACGATGCCGTGCTGGTGACGGCTACCCGCGACCAGCCCACGCTGGTGCGCCACCTCAAGGAAACGCAGGTTTGGGACAACCTTACCACCGTCAGCTACTTTCAGAGCCTGGAAAACACCGTGGCCATGATCGACAGCCTCACCGGCAGCCGCAACGTGGTGCTGCGCTTTCTGGGCCGCAAAAACGTGCTGACGTCGGTGCACGTCACCGGGCCCGGGCGCTTCGATGTGCTGCTGCAGGTGCCTGTGGGCAGCGTGCGCGAGTACCGGCAGGTGCGCAGCCTGGTGGATGCGCTGGGCCGCGACCCGCAGTTTCGGGTGCGCACCCGCGACTACGAAGGCACGCTACTTACGGAAATCACCGAGCCCGGCACCGAGCGCGGTCTGACGTTTATCAACCACCGCAACCATCTGGTATTCAGCTCCAATTCGCAGCTGGTGGAAGCCGTGGTGCGCCGGCTAGCGGAGCCCAAGCAGCCTACCGTAGCGGCCGACTTCCAGGGCACTGACTTCTTCCGGCTGCGCGACGTGGATGCCACCTTGCTGGTGAACTACCGGCGCCTGCCGCAGTTGCTGGGCGTGTTCTTTCGGTCGGATGTGGTGCCGGGGATTGGGGCCGTAACCAGCCTGGCCCGCAACGGGCAGCTGGAAATGAAGCTGGCTGGCAACAAGGTGGTGCTCAATGGCTTCGTGAATCCCGAAACTACGGCCGGTAGTTTGCACGAGCGGCTACGTGGCCAGCCCGCCCAACGCCTGCGCATGGCCGAAGTGCTTAGTATGCGCACCGCCCTGCTGGTGCACCTGGGGCTAGGGCCGGCTAGTATCCTGCGCAACCCCCGCGCCACCACGGCGCGCCCCGATACGCTCAATCCGGACGCTTTGCCGCTGCTCGACAGCCTCACGGCCGGCCTCAGCCAGGAAGTGGCGCTGGTTTACCTGGCGCCGCCCACGGCCCGCGTGAAGCCCGGCCGCCTGGCCCTGATGTGGTGCGCCCGCCCTGCGCAACAGGCCTTGCTGCTGGGCCAGCTACGCCGAGTGGTGGGCGCCAGCCCGTCGTTCGAGCGGGTGGGGCCTTACCAGATTCACCAGACCGGCGTGCCGGAGCTGCCAGCCCGCTTGGTAGGGCCGCTGTTTGCCGGCTTCCGGGCGCCGGTGGTGGCAGTGGTGGGCAGCTACCTGGTTTTCGGGGATGATGCCGCCGCGCTCCGGGCCTGGCTGCAGGATGTGGCGGCCGAGAATGTGTGGGCCCGGTCGCCTACGCAGGTGGCTTTCTTGCAGGAAACCCAGCCGCTGGCTCGCCTGAGTGTGGTGTTGGACACTCGCAATGCCTGGAACCTGCTGCTGCGCGGGCTGGTGGAAGAGCGCCGGGCCGGGCTGCTGCGCAACGAGTCGTTGTTTAAGCGGTTTCCGCAGGTGGCGTTACAGCTGGTGCCAGCCGCCAACGAGCAGGAGGATGGTGCCCAATATTTCAGCCAGCTGCTGCTGCGCCACCCGCTGGTGGGGCCGGCGGTGGCACGGCCGCAGGGCAGCACCGGCACGGGCAGCGTGCTGGCCTTCAAAACGCCGCTGGCCGGCGCTCCGCTGCTGGTGCCCGTGGCCGGCGCTACCCGCCCCGGCGTGCTGGTGCAGGATGCCGCGCAGGTGCTGCACTACGTGACGCCCGAAAACGTGGTGGCCTGGTCTGACTCGCTGCCGGGGCCGCTGGTGGGTCGGGTGCTGCGCCGCATAGTGGCAGGCCGCGCCGGCTA
Source organism: Hymenobacter puniceus (assembly GCF_014333525.1). Classification (GTDB taxonomy): domain Bacteria; phylum Bacteroidota; class Bacteroidia; order Cytophagales; family Hymenobacteraceae; genus Hymenobacter. Next base: position 299,046 of record NZ_JACSCX010000005.1, on the reverse strand, counting down.
CCTGCTGGCCACGGCCGGCCAGCTGCACTTCCTGGATCAGCAGGGCCGGCCGGGGCCGCAGTTTCCGCTCAACCTGCCCGATTCGGTGCGGGCCACGGCCCTGAGCGTGTCGCCGGAAGGAGCGGGGGCCGCCCCGCGGCTGCTGGTGACGGGTGGGGGCGGCAACCTATTTCTGTACGACACCAACGGCAACGCCTACCCTAACTGGCAGCCCAAGCGGCTGGATTTCAACCTGGCTGCCCCACCGCTCTATCTGGTAGTGGGCGGGCGCGACGTGCTGGTGGTGCTTCTGGAAAACGGCTACGTCTACGCCTTCGATCAGCAGGGCGGAACTTACCCGGGCTTCCCCATCAGTATGGGGGCGCGGCTGCAAAGCGAGGCTCTGGTGGAAACGGCCGGCCCCACGCTCAGCCGCACCCGCCTCACCACCGTCAACCAGCACGGCGAGCAGGTGACGTTCACGCTGGCCGGCGACATCGTGAGCCGGCGCCGAGTGTCCACCTGGAGCCGCAGCTCAGTGTTTCGCCTTATTTCTGACCAGCAGCGCCGCTCTTATGTGGTGGCCCGCGAGGAAGGTGGCCAAGTGGATGTGTTTGAGGCCACCGGGCGGCGTGTGCTGGGCCAGCGCTTTCTTACGTCGGGTTTCAAGCCGGTGCAGTTTTTCGATTTCGGGGGTGGGCGGCGCGTGTATGCCCTCACCGAGCCCGGCCCCCGTAAGTGCTACCTCTACGACAGCCAGGGCCGGCTGCTGGGCGGGCAGCCATTCGAAAGCAGCGCTTCGGAAATCGGGCTGGAGTATGAGGCGGCCACCAACACATACCACCTGTACCGCACGGCCAACTCGGAAATGCGCCGGACCGGACTGCAGCTGAAATAGCTGCTACTTGGGCTGATGCTGCCCGCCGCTAAGCCGGCAGAAGTACAAAACTCAATATATTGCCTGTCCCGCCAGCTGCTTTTCCGGCGGGCCTCAACTTTCGCACGCTTGAACCCTACTTCTACAACTGCTACTCCTTCCTGGCCTATCGGGCTGGTGGTGGGCAAGTTTCTGCCGTTTCATGCCGGCCACCAGCTGCTGCTGGAGCAGGCGGCCGCCCGCGTGCAAGACCTCTACGTGCTGGTGTATTCCAACCCCGACCCGGCCACGATGGACGCCGAAACCCGCGCCAACTGGATCCGGCAGATTTATACGCCGGCCGGCGCCGAGCCGGGCATGCCGCCGCGCATTGGTACTACAGTGCTGCATGTGGTGGCGCTGCCAGTAGGCCAGCTGCCCGTGCCGCCCAACGAAGCCGACGACCACTCGCACCGCGAGTTTGTGCGGCGCTGGCTGCGGCAGCAGCCATTGCAGCCCGATGTGGTGTTTGCTTCCGAGGAATACGGCCCCGGCTTCGCGGCCCATATCGGCGCCGAGTACGTGGCGGTGGACCCTGCCCGCGCAACGGTGCCCGTTTCCGGTACTCAGATTCGGGCAGACCTGTATGGGCATACCGCCTTTCTGCATCCGGTGGTGCAGGCGCACTTTCACTCGCCGCAGTTCATCCGCAAGATTGTATTGATGGGGGCTGAAAGTACCGGCAAATCGACGCTAAGCAAGGCGCTGGCCACCGCCTATGGCACGGTGTGGGTGCACGAGTACGGCCGCACGCTGCACGAGGAAAAGAACGGCGCCACCGACTTCGACGACCTGCTCTACATTGCGCACCGCCACCGCGAGCTGGAAGACGAAGCCGTGCCGCACGCCCGGCACTTCCTTTTTGTAGATACCAATGCTGCCACCACGGCGCAGTTTTCGTACTTCTATTACGCCCGCTGCGCCCCCGAGCTGCTTACCTTGGCCGCCGAGTGCCGGCAGCGCTATTTCCACACCTTCCTTTGCGCCCCCGATATTCCGTACGAAGATGACGGCTGGCGCGACCCGGAAGCCCTGCGCGACTTTCACCACGGTATGGTGGCCATGCAGCTTGATATGCTGCAGATTCCGTACACGTTGCTCACCGGCTCGGTAGAGGAGCGCCTACAGCAAGTGTACGCCGTGCTTGGCGCGCCGCAGAATATGCTGGCCTCCGACCTCACCACCGACCCGCGCAAGTGGGGGTGAGCAGTGAGTGTATGCACCAGATGAATACTTCGGCATTCGGGCAGTCATACGCTCTAATTGGCAATCCGCTTACGGTTTTGGTGGTCGGAGCCAACAAGGGCAAGATTGTAATGAATGCAGTGAAGCATAAAAGCCCAACTACCAATCAAGCACTGATTGGCAGTTGGGCTTACTACTGCCAAACCCCGCCTAAACAAAGGCAGATACCCGCTCATAGTAAATTCAGTTCTTACCGCAGGCCGACCGCATAACTACGCAGAGGGCCGCGTGAATTACGGAGTGAAACCTTAGTTGCGCGCTGTCAGTGGCATCGGGCCTAGCCAGAGCTGTGAAAGCTGTATCTGTAAGACCACTGCATTACTGTTTGCGCTGAACAGTGGTATATAGTCAAGACAATATTAGGCTCTATCTTACCTCGCCTAATACTCCTCAGCTTTTTGCTGAACCCCGCTATGAAAACCTCCAACCAACCCCTTCCAAATAAACAACAAAACGTACTTCAGCCCAAAGAGCCGCTGCCCGGCAATACAGCATCTGCCCAAGTACCGCCAGCTGCCCCCACAGACCAGGCGCATGACCGTTTCCGTACAATATTCGAAAATTCGCCGTTTGGGCAAAAAATCATTAGCTCCGATTTGATTATCCGGCAGGCCAACCAAGCTATGCTGGAGATGCTGGACTGCACCCGCATGGAGGACGTGGTAGGCCACCGCATCATGGAGTTTGCCCACCCCGACCACCGCGACGACTGGCACTTTCTGCAGCAGCGGCTATGGAACCACAAGCTACTGAGCTTCACCCTAGAAACCTGCCTGGTACGCGCTGATGGGTCTTCTTTCTGGTGCCAGGTTACCTCTATTTGCTTTTTTGATGGCAACGAGGAGCTGGGCTACACGCAGCTGGAAGATATCAGCGACCGGAAAGCCCTGGAACTGTCGTTGAAGCGCCTCTATGATATGCAGGAAACTGTCCTGCATATGGTTACGCACGATTTGAAGGTGCCTATTGCCCATATTCAGTTGCTCGCCGAACTGCTGCAGCGCGAGCTAGACGAAACCAGGAATCCCAAATCCGGGCAGGAGTCAGGACACTATCTGTTCCTTATTCGCCAGGCCTGCGCCGATGCTACCAAGCTACTGCACGACATATTACTGCTAGGTTCGCTAGATGCCGGCCACCTGAAGAAACAGCCAGTTGACTTGGTTGACCTGCTGCAGCGCCGGCTGGCAACCTACCAGCTGGCTGCTATTGAAAAAGGCCTTGTCCTGGCGGTAGAGCTACCGTCACAGTCTCTGCCGGTCAACCTGAATCTGGATAGTTTTGGGCGGGTGATAGACAACCTGGTGAGTAACGCCTTGAAGTTCACTCCCGTTGGCGGCCACGTGACAGTGGGGCTGCAGGAAAATGCCGGCCGCGTGCTGCTGACGGTGCGTGATACTGGTATCGGCATTCCGGAGGCGCTGCAGGCCAACTTATTCGAGAAATTTACTTCCTCGGCCCGCCCTGGCATTGGTGGGGGCGCTGCCACAGGCCTGGGGCTGTTCATCACCCGGCAGATTGTGCAGCTGCACCGTGGCAAGCTGTGGGTGGAAAGCCAGGAAGGCAAAGGAACCTGCTTTTTCGTGGAACTGCGCTAGGCGTGCTAGGCAGGCAAGTGCCTGATCTGAAGTGCCTAACAGCCACGAAGGGCTGTATGCTGGTTTCTCCGCTATAGCATGCCGCCAATAGCAGCACCCACTCTCCCTAACACAAACCGGCCGGCCTCATCAGGAGGCCGGCCGGTTTGTGTTAGGGAGAGTGGTACCAGCAAAAAGCTCAGTAAGTACCGCCGGGACCATTGGTTCTGGTACTGCCAGAGGTAGCGCCGTTGGCTGCGTCGGTGTTGCTGCCATTAGTGCCGGAACCGGTTGAGCTACCCGAATTTCCGGCACCCATTGTGGAGTTGCCATTCATGTCATCCGTATCACCGGTGGCACCGCTGCTCATACCGTCGCCGTTGTCATTCATGGCGCTGGTATCCATAGTTGCCTCAGTACCGCCCCCTGTTCCAGTGCCAGCAGGATTGGTGGTAGTAGTTGTTTCGGGGCCGCTATTGGAGCTGCAGGCAGCCAGCTGCGTGCCAATAAGCACTAAGCCCAGTAATGCGGGTCGGAAAGATGATGTGTACATGATAGACTTACTTAAAGAAAAGTGAAAGAATTGTTGTGTCGGTTATACGATTGATAATGAGGCTAAAGAGGAAGGATTATTACGTGTTCTGGTCAGGAAATACGTAGGAAGAAACACGGTAAATCTGTCTGTTACTCTTGGTGGTAGCACTTGATGGCAGTGCTCAATGCTACCTGGCAAGCCAGGACTGCTGGAAGCTGCAGTACAGCCGTTCTGCTACTGCCGCCCGGTGCCAGTCGCCAGCCGGTACAGACGCCACTTTTGATACCGTTGTACCGGGAAGCTTGGGTAACCTACCCACGCAGTAGCCGTGCGTAAACTGCGGAATTATCTACGCTATAATACGTATTTGCTGCCTGCGTACTTCCTGCAATTCCACTCCGTTCTATGAGGCTTGTGATTCTGTAATTATTTGATAATCAATAATTTAAATTTGATAGCGAATGTGGCTCAGGCAAGTTTTCCGTTGCTCAGGAGTTAACGTGCCTGGTAGGGAAGGCGTAAGCAACGAGGGGCCGCAACACCGGCCGATACCCTCATTATTTCCACCTTTTCCTCTTTCCCATGTTCGATAAACTGGAAACCCTCGACGACCTGTTTGAGATGCAGCTCAAAGACCTATACAGTGCCGAAAGCCAATTGCTCAAGGCATTGCCCCAGATGGCCAAGAAAGCCAAGGATGGCCGCCTGCAGGCTGGCTTCACCAAGCACCTGCACGAAACAGAAACGCAGCTTCAGCGCCTGGAGCAAATCGGCAAAGCACTGAACCTCGACCTCGACGGCCATACCTGCAAGGCCATGGCCGGCCTCATTGCCGAAGGCCAGGAAACCATGTCGGAGCGTGCCACTGAAGAGGTGATGGATGCTGCCCTGATTGCTTCTGCTCAACGCATTGAGCACTACGAAATTTCCGGCTACGGCACTGCTGCCCACTATGCCGAGCGTCTCGGCCACGTTCAGGCCGCCGGGCTGCTCCGCCAGACACTAGAGGAAGAGCAGCTCACCGACACCAAGCTCAATGATCTGGCCAAGAACTACCTCAACCAGAAAGCACTGTAGCCCGCAACTGCCCCAAGAACGGCTGCATGGCCTGCCAAACGAAGCCGACGCATCTCGGCCCTGCCCTGTACCAAGCTACTGAGGTACGATGCACGTTGCCGGCTAAGTCAACATCAGCAACTGGCACAACAGGAGAAACTGCAGTGGGAGAGATGCTTCAATAAGACCGTCAGCACGTGCAGGCAACCAATAGAACTGTAAATACTTATCGTGCTCTTGCCCTTGCTTGCCGCCCCGGGCATGGGACAGGAGTTGGCTTGCTGCTTCCCATGAAAACCGGCTTCCCAACTGCTTCAGCTACGCAGGCCAGGCACCAGCTAGCTTCGCTAAGGCACCTTAATCTGCGGCAGCACTCCATCGACGAGCTGGTGGAGCGCGTGCGTAAGCTGCTGGAAGGTCAGCCGTTGCGCTGCCTCACGCTGGCGCCTGGCCGGCTGCTCTACCGCGGCATCCTAAGTGATAAGCTGCCTGAGCGGCTGGCAGATGTATCGTATCCGCCAGCGGAAGCGGTACAGCAAAACCAGCGCGCTAACAGGGCCGGAGCGTCTATGTTCTACTGCAGCGCTACGTGGCACCCACCGTTTTTCGAGGCTCATGTGCAGCCCGGCGACGGTATCGTTATTGGGCGCTGGCAAACGCGGCAGCCGCTGCGCATCCTCAGCTTCGGCTACGCCGATATCTGCACAGATGACCCGCATTCAGACCGTGAGAAAGCCCTGCGCCGTGCCTTGGCCCAACTACCTGACGAAACCCGCGAGCTGGCCGCTTTTCTCACCCATACTTTCACTAAGCCTGTGGATGAAACAAACCATCACCACTACCGCCTCTCCATTGCCATAGCTGAAGCCTGCCAGCTAGGCAATGCATTCGACGGGCTGCTGTTTCCGTCGGCAGCCATGGCTTCCCCAGCCCACAACCTGGCCTTGCACCCCGCCTGCCTCGATGCCGCCAAGCTCACGCTGGACTATGTGGAGCATCTGCGCGTGCATCACGTATCGGCTGACACAGATGTGCTGGATGTCCGCTCACTCGACATTGCCTGCTCTGCTGACCCCGATGGGCACCTGAAATGGCAGGGCCGCCCCGGCAACTGGGTGCTGCGCGAGGGCAGCACTGCTACCGACTGCTGGCTGCAAAACGGTGTGTGGCGCTGTGCCTGACAGCGTGATGTGCGAGGGCAGTGCCTCAGCAGCAGAAACTGCCCGGTATAAAAACTGAAAGCAGAAGCTGGGCTTATTCGCGAACAGCTCAGCTTCTTGCTCGCTGCTACGCTACTCCAAGGCGCATAATACACCAGTCTGTACTTTTCCAACGCTGCGCTATGCACCCCACCTTTGCCCTGGCCCACAAGGAAGTGTTGGCACCTGCGCCCAGCATCTCCTTTGCTGTGCGCCACTCCCGGGAAATACCAACTTACTATGAGCTGAGCCTGGAAGACAGCCAGGGCAGCCGAGCGCACTGGGTTGTTCCGCTGCCACTCAAACAACTCAACAAACGTCCGGTACTGTTGTGGCTCTTGTCGGCTTCACCTATGCTCAATTCGCTGGCCCGCCTAGAATCTGGTGCCGTACAGCTGGCTTCAGAACACGTCGGTATTAGCGGCAATTTGCGCACCGAGCTGGCGCAGGGCCTGCTCCGCCTCAATTTCAGCGGCCGCCTGCTGCGTGGCTACTACCGCCTGCAATGCCTGCCCACCGGCTGCGGGCAGCTCTGGCAGCTTACTCCTATTGGTCAAATATGAAAAAGTATGCCCTCGTAATCCATGGCGGTGCCGTGACGATGAAGCCCGGCGAGCTAAGCCCGGAAGAAGAAACTGCACAGCGCGAAGGCTTAACGGAAGCCCTGCAGGACGGCTGGAAAATTCTGCACCGCGGCGGCCTGGCTCTCGATGCAGTGGAAGCTGTAGTGCGGAGCCTTGAAGACAACGAGCATTTCAATGCCGGGCGTGGCAGTGGCCTCACCCAGCAGGGCGAGGTGAAAATGGATGCCGCTATTATGGACGGCCGTACTCTGAAGGCGGGTTCCGTAAGCGCCGTGCCCTACGTGCAGAATCCCATCAGCCTGGCCCGTGCCGTGATGGAGCACAGCCCACATGTGTGCCTTGCTGAGCTTGGGGCTCTGGAGCTGGCTCTGGAAAAAGGCCTGCCAGTGAAAGGCCCCAGCTATTTCGTCACCGAAAAAACCTACCAGCAGTGGCTGGGAATTGTGCAGAAGGAAGGCGCCATGGCCGGCCACGACACCGTAGGCGCCGTGGCACTCGACCAGGACGGTAATCTGGCCGTGGCCACCAGCACCGGCGGTATTGAAGGCCAGCTGAAAGGCCGCGTTGGTGACAGCCCTGTGCTGGGAGGCGGCACCTACGCCAGCAACGACTCCTGCGCCGTGTCCTGCACCGGCGACGGAGAGGTGATTATGCGCGGCGCACTTGCGCACGAAGTCTACGCCCTGGTGAAATATAAAGGCCTGCCGTTGGCTGAAGCCTGCCAGGCTGCCCTAAGCCTGCGCGCCGACGAGCTGCGCGGCGACAAGGGCATGATTGCCATCGATAAAGACGGCAATGTTGCATTAGAGTTCAACACCAACTTCATGCGCCGGGCCTACCACGTAGGTGGCGGCAAACCGGTAGTGGCTATGTGGAAAGAAGAACAGGAATAAATTGCCTGTGGCCTACACCAGCACCTGTCAATTTCCAACTCCTGTGTGAGATACTTTATCGGGCTTGCTGATGAATGACTATAGCTGAGAGCTTCAAACCGCAGTTAAAATACGGGTTTTCCGAAGTCCAGAACCAGTATTTCTGGCGCCATAGAAGGCGCTGTGGTGCCGTACAAACATCCGAGCTTTTCCTGCTATGCACTTGGGCAGGAAGTAGCTGAGGCCTCTCTCTATTTTTTAGTGTTTGCTTTAGGCCTCCTTATCTCTGCCGGCGCTTCACTGGCGTCAGTCAGTTGAGGCGCCGGTATCAGGTAGCAGCGCTGCCTTTTTCACTCTCTTTTCCCATTATGCCCAACATATTTCCTGTTCCCAAAGGCAAACTGCTTCTTATTGGTGGCCATGAGCAGCGCGAGAAAGCCGGTCCTTCGCACGAGCAGTCACCGGAGTTTATTTTGCAGCGATTTGTGGATGAGCTACCCAAGAAAGGTACCATCGTCGTCATTCCTACCGCGTCAGAAGAGCCAGAAGTTTCAGCCAAAGACTACGTTGACCTTTTCAATACTCTTGGCCTCAAGCATGTTGAGGTGCTGAACATACAAAGCCGTGAGCAGGCCAACAGCGTGGAGGCGCTGGAAATACTGAATCGGGCCAATGGCGTGATGTTTACGGGCGGCGACCAGCTGCGCCTCACAGCCCTGCTTGGGGGGACGCTGGTGCTGGAACGCCTCACAGAACGCTACCTGCGCGAGCCGATAATTATTGCGGGCACCAGCGCGGGGGCCACTGCCATGAGCACTCCCATGATTTATCAGGGCCGCAATGATGCCGGCTTCGTGAAAGATGAAATCCACATCACCACTGGCCTGCAGCTACTGCGTGATGTAGCCGTGGATACGCACTTCATTGCCCGGGGCCGCATCGTGCGTATGGCTCAGATTATTGCTACCAATCCCGGCTGCATCGGCCTGGGTTTGGAAGAAGACACCGCCGTGCTCGTCACCAAAGGCAATGAGCTGGAGGTTATCGGCAACGGTATTGCGGTGCTGCTGGATGGCCACGGATGCACGGGCAACACGATTCCCGAAGTGCAGCCCGGAGAGGTGTTTTCCATCCGCGACCTGCGCCTGCACCTGCTGGCCAAAGGGCAGCGCTTCACGTTGCCCGGCTTTTTCTCCAGCAAGCCCCCGGTTGAAACGCCGGAGTAAGTTGCCTGCAATTGATTCAAGCAGCAGCGTAACCCAGGCGGGTAAAATGTGGATTGTACAATCACAGAAGACCCCGGCCCCGGCAAAGCAGCAGTTGCCAGACAGCTGCTGCTTTGCCGGGGCCGGGGTCTTTCAAGGACGGCAGTACCGCCAACCAGTAGCTTTGCCGGAGGCTATACTGCTTCTGCTTTAGCGCATAATCTTGCCTTGATTGTCCCAATGGCTGGATTTCACTTCCAGGCTGCCCGGCTGGCGCTTGATGGTACGCGTGTACCGTTCGCCAACTATCAGCCCATCGGGCCGCCGCTGGCCGAAGAACAGCAGCACCGGCTCGCCATGCTCGTTGGTAACAAAGGTGATGTCGTAGCCTTTAAACACGTCGTTGATGCTGGTTTTAGGCTCGAAGATTTTGCTTAGCTTTTTGTCTAGCTCGGGGTGCAGAGGCATGAGGCAGATTCGTGTTGAGGACAGATTTAACTAAAGTTTCCGGGTACTAGGCTGTACCTTATGTATGCCAGCTACTCTGTGGGGCATAGCGGCTGTTCGATTGGAGCGCAACGCAACAGAGTGGTTCTGGCAGGCTATGTGTGGCAGTTGGCTTTACCATTCATTCAACCAGCAGCGCTGGGGGATTTGCTGACTGCAGCAATTGTTCGTCAATCAAATAGCGTTGCAGGGCATTTTCCACACTCGGTAGCAGCATGCCCTGTTGGCTGCGCAACGCGCTGAAACCAGGCCGCACCGCTGCCCAGCTAAACGACGATACCGGCTGGGGCACAATGCCCGTACTATCGAGGCCAGCAGCGGCTACTGCCTGGCGGGCCAGCTCAGCCCAGGTACAGGTGCCGTGGTTGGCGAGGTGCCAGATGCCGTGCTCCTCGTCCAGCAGCAGGTCGAGGGCAGTATTCACCAGGTCAGGTACATAGGTGGGCGAGATGAGCAGGTCGTTGGCGGCGGGAAAAAGCTGGCCGGTGCGGGCAGCGGCCAAAGCATGGTGCACGAAATTGTGCGAGTCCCAGGCACTGAAAAAGGCGCTGGTACGCACCACCAGCGCCGTTGGCAGCCAAGTCAGAACTGCCTGCTCGGCCTGTTGCTTGCTGTGGCCATAGAAGTTGAGGGGCCGGGTACGGTCGGTTTCGAGGTACGCATGGTTTTGCCCTCCGTCGAATACCAGGTCCGAGGAAAAGGTGAGCAGCTGGATGCCGCGGGCCGCACAGGCTTCGGCCAGCAGCGCCGGGCCAATGGTATTTTCGCGGTAGCAGCGGGCCATATCGGTTTCAGCCTCATCTACGCGCACATAACCTGCAGCATTCACTACGGCCCAGGGCTGGTAGCGCTCCAAGGCCCGGTTAATTGCCGAGGCATCCGCAATGTCCAGTTCGGCGCGGCCGAGGCACACTGCTTCCAGCCCACGAATGCGGCACACCCACCGGAACGCCTGGCCCAGCGTACCGGTGCGGCCCGTTATGAGCAAAGGTGGGCTGCCAAGCGAAGCTGTTTCGGTAGCTGACAAAGGGGTAGGGTAGTTCATGCGAAAAAGGAAATCAGGCGGTTGCATAGAAGCGCGTGGGACGCTGCCACCAGCCAGGACCTTGCAGGACGGGGTGCTGATGGTGGCCATGGCGGGCCAGGTTTTGCACCATTTTGCAGAGGGCCGTGGGGCGGGGCTGACCACCGCGCACATCAAACGCCCCACTTTCATAGGAGGCTCCATCGTGGGTGAGCAGGTTGTCCCAGTCGTAAGCACCCAGCAACGACCACACCGTGAGGCCGCGCACATCCACGCCGCTGGCCCGCAGGCGGTTGGTAGCCTCCCAGGCTTGGTGCAGCCAGCGCATCTGCTCTTCGCGGGTGCACCCCAGGTGCGATTCTGTTACGGCTAGTGGCCGGCCGTAGCGCGCCCAGGCTTGCTGTAACACGCCTTCCAGGCCCAGTAAATGGGCATCAGGTACGCGCACTGCCTCCACATCAACGTAGGCGGGGCGTCCACTCAGGGCTGGCAGTGTGCCCCGGCCGGGGTAGAAGCGGAGCCGGTCATCCAGAAACCGCTCACTGGTGGCGTAGTAGTTGATGCCCAGAATGTCAGGCGGGAGCGGATCGTACTGAAAGTTCAACAGCTCGGCAGTATGCAGGCCGTGGCGGCGCAGATACGACCACAGCGGGTGCTGCTGCGTCACGGCGCCGCTCAGCAAGTCGAACGTTAGCCAGCGCCGATGATTCTCAAAGCTAGCCTGGTCGGCCAGAAGCGGCGTCGAATGGGTCTGGCCCAGGTCTTCGGTTTGCACCAGCTGCGCCGCGGGATTTACGCGCCGGATGGCCTGCATCGCCAGTTTGGTGGCAAGCAGTTGGTTGTAGAGGACACGCACAAACGCGGCATCGGTGGTGCCGTGGGGATACCATAGCCCATAAAGACCACTAAAGCGGGCTGTGGTCAGAGGCTCGTTTACGGGGGTGTAGTAACGCACCCACGGGTAGCGCCTAGCTACCAGGCCGGCGTAGCGGGCTAGGCCAGGAGCAAAATCAGGCTGGTTGAGGGCAGTGTAGCGGGGGCCGCTTCCATGGTGCACCAAACCCACAATCGGCTCGATGCCCAGGGCCTGCAGCCGGGGCAGCCGCTCGTCAGGCCAGCGCCAGTCAGGGTGGTCGAGGCTATCGGGGGCTGTGTGCTCCCAAAGTACCGGGTAGCGCAGCGTACGTAAGCCCAGCTCGGCAAACAGGTCGAGGTCGGTTAGCCGGTGCCGGTGCCCACTGCGCGTGAGCTGGTCGGAATAGCTGTCTTCAATCCGCCGGCAGGTGCATTCGACCCCGCCCCATAGTTCGACGTTCGTCATGGGTTGGGTGGTGGAGATGGTGAGGTTGGGGCGGCAGAGCGGATCCTCAGCAGATAGTGCGGTACTACCAGCAATGGAGGCATATCCAGGCTTGGAGCAGGAAAGTGCTACCGGTTACACCCTACATAGGGCGGCCAAATTCCAACAAGCGGGGGTGAGGCCAGCATACCGGCCTGCTGTAATACGGCGGCCACTTTTTAGGCGGTGTAGCTTCTGGCGCAATGGGTGCGGTATTCTGGGAAGCACCGGTTGCCGCAAGCAAAGCCAACCATGGGCGAGACAGGGAAGCGTCGGTTTTCATGGGTAGAGCGTAGGAACAGGCCTAGCGGCAATGGCACACCAGGGCCTGTTTCTACGGCTGAAAATGCCGGACGGAGGGCCGTATACTGCCCTTTATGAGGAAATTACGTGGTTATTCCAGCAGCCTCCGTACATGTACGGAGGCCGGTTTTGGGTCAGCCGCAACCCGCCAGATGTAAGTCAGTCGCCTGGGTTAATTAGCTAAGCCACCCTGCACTGACAGCCGTTTTCACCAGCGCAGCTGTATTCCGGGCACCGGTTTTCTCCATGATGTTCTGGCGGTGAGTTTCCACAGTGCGCGGGCTGGTAAACAGCTTGTCGGCAATCTGGGCAGTGGTCATGCCATCGGCCACCAGCCGAAGGATTTCCTGCTCCCGTACTGAAAGGCCACCTATGGGTTTGATAATGGGTTCCGGGGAGTTGGCCAGCATTTTTTCCAGCAGCGCCAAGCCTACCTCAGAGCACAGGAAACGCTGGCCAGCGGCTACTGTCCGTACGGCCAGTACAATTTCTTCGTGGCCGGCGTTTTTGAGTATATAGCCGTGGGCCCCGGCCGCCAGCACCTGCCCAATGGCCCGCTCGCAGGCCACCATAGACAGCACCAGCACGCGCACATCGGGAAACTCAGTGTGCAGGCGCTGGGTGGTAGCCAAGCCATTCAGGCCGGCCATGTTCAGGTCCAGTAGCACTACGTCGCAGGGCGTGGTGGGTAGCTGGGCTAGCAGCTGTTCGCCGTTTTCAGCTTCTCCAACAACCTGGAATGTGTTTTCCTGCTGAAATAGCGCCCGCAGACCGTGTCGCAGGACAGTGTGGTCATCAACAAGGAATATCCGAATCATGGTGGGCAGAAGTAGCAGGTAAGGGAATACGTATACGTACGTACGCGCCGCCTGAAGTGACGGAACCAGTTTCCAACCGGCCCCCGAGCAGGGCTACCCGGTCGCGCATGCTGCGCAAACCCAAGCCGGGGGAGGTAGCTGGCGTCTGGGCAAATCCCCGGCCGTTGTCTTCAGCCCGCAGTATCACCCAGCCGGGCATGGTTTCCAGCTCCAGACTTGCCTCGCTAGCGCCCTGCGCATGCTTTATGATATTTTGGGCTAACTCCTGGGCCATCCGGTAGAGCGCCATCTGGAGGGGCTGGCTGAGCGGTGCGGCAGCATCGTCAAGGATCAGGTGGCATTGTAGGCGCAGGTGCGGGCTACTGCTGTTGCGGCATATATCTTTCAGGGCGGCAGCCAAACCAAATTCAGCCAGCACCATGGGTACCAGCTCGTGCGAGAGGCTACGGGTTTGGCGAATAGCCTCCCCCAGCAGCTGATCTACCTCGCGGCGGGCTGTAGCCAGGGTGGGGTCGGTGTCCAGCAGTGGAGTATGCAGCCGGTCGAGGCGAAGCTTGGTGGCGTACAGCATCTGGCCGATGCCGTTGTGCAGGCTTTCGGCCATGCGCTTGCGCTCGGCTTCCTGAGCAGCCTGCACGGCCTCAAACAGGTCCCGCTGCTGGCGCAAGCGCAGGCGCAGGTTGTCTTTCTCCAGCCGCTGCAGCTCGCTGATGTCCAGGTCTACGCCCAACACACGCACAGCCTGATGCTGCTCATTATGAAACACCACCGACTTTATGCGCACTGTTTTCACCTGGCCGTGCACGCGCAGGCACAGCGTTTCCTCGAAGTCGCCCGCGCCGGTGGCCAGGCGGCGTACTAGCTGCTCGGCCCGGGGCCGGTCGTCAGGCATCACCATGGCCAGGTAGTCGGCTGGTGTCACGGGGCTGCCCACGGGCAAGCCAAACAGCTGGTACATGCCATCAGACCAGTGCATGGTATTGGTGGTCAGGTCGTAGTCCCAGCTGCCCAGGCCAGCCACGGCTTCGGCCTGCTCCAGCAGGCGCAGGTTCCGCAGGCGTTCCTGCTCAGCCGTTTTGCGCTCGGTGATGTCGAGGTTGGTGGCCACGATACCGTCGTCCAGCTTCACAAACTGGCAGGCAAACCACTTGTTAAAGCCTTCATACCCATAGTAGTACTCAGCGCCGTGCGGCACACCGGTTTCTACGGTGCGCACGGCCAGGTCGAAGATGCCAGCTTCGCGGATGCCGGGGTATTCCTCGGAATACAGCTTGCCCACAAGGTCGGTACGGCCGGTGGAGCGCACCAGTTCTCCGCTTACCAGTTGTAGCCGAAAATCCTGCACCGCCCCGGTTTCGTCGCGTACGGCTTTCTGTACCGACATAGCAATTAGGTTGGTATCAAACACGGACTGCAGCAGGTCGCGGCTGGCTTGCAGGTCGCGGGTGCGGCGGGCCACGCGCTGCTCCAGTCTGGTGTTGAACTCAGCCAGCCGCTGCTGGGCCAGCATCGCCTCGGTCACATCCCAGTGTACGCCGCGCAGGCAAATACCTTTTCCGGCTGGGTCGAGCGCCCCTTGTCCGCGCTCCTCAATCCAGCGCACTTCCCCATCAATGGGGCGCACAATGCGGAAGATGCTGTGAAAATCCTGGCCTGTGCGGCCGGCCTCTTCAAAAAGAGTCCGATGACGGGTACGGTCGTCGGGGTGCAGCAGCAAAAATCCTTCGTCGCTGGTGGTAATAGACATATCCGGCTGTAAGCCCAGCACCTCCCTCGACATGGCCGACAAACTGATACGGTTGTCTTTTGAGGTCCATTCGAAGCTGCCCATACGCCCTGCCTGCAGCGCCAGCGACAGGCGCATCTCACTCAGGCGCAAGGCCTCTTCCGCCTGCTTGCGGGCGGTGATGTCGGTGGCCGACCCAAACCATTCGATGGTGTTGCCCTGCTCATCGAGTACCGGTACGGCCCGGGAATACGTCCAGCCCACCGACCCATCGGCACGATGAACGCGGTGTTCCAGCTGGAAAGGCTGCTGGCTGCTGATGGCCGCCCGAATAGTAACCCAGGTAGAGGCCTGGTCTTCCTGCGGAAGATACTTCTCGATCCAACTCATGGTCGGGTCGGTAGTGTCAGCCAGAAAGCTTTTGCCTTCCAGCGTAAGCATCTGCCGCCAGTCGGGACTCATGCGGTAGAGCGTGTCAGAGCTGGTTGTCACGAAAAGCCGGAACTTCTCTTCTGACTTTCGCAAGGCGTCTTCGGCCTGCTTGCGGGCGGTGATGTTGTGGCTGACGACCAGCGCGGCCACCACGCTGCCTTCTACGTCGCGCAGCGGACCGCCCCGGACGGTAAATGTCTGCCCATCCTGCTCGTGCTCGTACTCAAATGGCTGGCCCGTGAAAGCCTGCGCGTAGAGGCGCTGGTAGTCGGGCCAGAGATGCGGAACTACCATTTCCTGCACCGAGCGGCCCACGTAGTCGGATGCCAGCAGGCCCATCTGGCGTAGCGCAGCGCCCTCGGCCAGCTGGTAGCGTAAGCGGGTATCCACTACAAATACGGCTCCACCCGGTAGGTTTTCCATTACGGCCTGTAAACGCTGCTCGCTGGCATGGCGGGCATCGTCGGCGCGGGCACGTTCCACAGCAGCCCAGGTGCGGTCCGCTACCTCAGCAGCCAGATTCACGTCGGCGGTGGTCCAGTCGCGGGGGGTGCCTTGCGCCAGACACAGCACGCCGCTTGGCCGCCCGTTTTTTACAACGGGTACATTGATAAAGGAAATGATTTGTAGCTGCAGGCAAAGCTGAAGCAGGTTTTCGTCGGCCAGCAGATCCTGGCGCACGTCGCGCACCATCAACGGCTGTCCGGCTTCAATAACTGTCTGCAGCAACGCAAAATCAGCCAGCCGATATGTGCCAGCTACCGGAGGCAGTCCTTCGGCCGACGCATCATGCCGGATTACGGCAGCATCACCTTCAATTTCGCCATAGTAGCAGCGGTCGGCCCCGAAGTGCTGGCGCGCCAGGTGCATCACTGTTTCCTGAATAGAGGCAGGCTCCGTCACCGAGCGCAGTGTATCGCTGAGCTGCAGCAGAAACGACTGGCGCACCTCGGCGTACCGGCGGGCGGTGATGTCGCGAAAAAACACAGAAATGCCGCCCCGCTGGCTGGGATAGATGCTCATCTCAATCCAGATGCCGAGGATAGGCGATATGGTTTCAAAGTGCACTGGTTGCCGGGTTTGCAACACTTCTTGGTGCTGGCGAAGAACTTCGGTGCCCATTACCTGCGGAAATAGCTGCCAGTACACCTGCCCGATAAGGCTGGCCTGCTCATAGCCCCAGAGCTGCGCGGCCCGCTGGTTGATGTACGTGAAGCGCAGATCTGCATCCAGGCCGTAGAAGGCGTCGTTTGTGTGCTCAAGCACGTCGGCCAGCTGGTCGTGCGCTTGCCTGAGGTCTGTTTCAACCTGGGCACGCGCTAGGCGCGCGTGAATGCGGGCGGCCAACTGCTGCAGCAGCTCCACTTCGTCGGGCCGCCATTCACCGGGCGCGGCCCGGGCTACAGAAAGTAAAAAGCGCCAGTGGCCATCAATGAGCAACGGAATATCAACGGAAGCGCCAAAGCCCATGGTGGCTAGCACATCGGGCGAGGTGCTGATCAGGGCGCTGCCGTCCTGGCCGTTGAATACCAGCGGTTGGCCGGCGCTAAGGTGTTGGCGGCCGTTGGCTGTCAGGTAATCGGCTATGTGGTGCGCCCCCAGCAGCGGCGGCAGCTGCCCGGCCGCGTGCTGCCAGTCAAATATCACCACCAAAGTGCTGGCAGCCTCGTCTACTTCCGCCAGGTGGCAGCGCGACAGGTGCAGGTAGTCACCAAGCTGCTCACTCACGCGGGCCATAATCTGCTCGGCACTAAGCAGCGGCGCAAAATCCACGTTCAGGTCAGCCAGAAACGCCAGATTCTGTTCGCGGCGCTTGCGGGCCGTAATGTCGGTGGAAACATTGGCAAGGGTGTGGCTGCCCTGCCCGCCCACCTGCGAGGTGCACACTTCAAACCAGCGGCCCAGCTCGGACATATAGTGCTCGTAGCGAACCGGCTCGCCGGTGCGAACCACTCTTTCGAGACGCTGCAAAACAGGCTGCTCAATATTTGGCACCAACTCCCGCAGGGATTTGCCTTGCGCGTTGGCTGGCATGCCCGATTGCTGGGCAAATACCGGATTGAGTTCCAGATAGCGGTAGTCAACGGCGTGCTGCCCGGTTTCGTCGAAGAGGAGTTCCAACAGGCTGAAGCCCTGGTCCATGGTGTAGAACAGGGCATGGTACTTGTCGGTGGCCCGCTTTATCAGCTCGTCGTGCAGGTGCAGGGCTTGGGCTTGAGCCTGCTTTTGCTGGCTGATGTCTTGCCCATACAGCACCCAGCCGCCCGGCTGGCGGCTGGCTGAAAGTGAAAGCCACTGCTCTGGTTGCTCGGGCAGGTATACTTCCTGGGGTGCCGAACCTTCCGATTTCAGCAGGTGCACAAAACCTGTGCGGATGTCCAGGGGCAGAGCAGCCTGAAGGAGCGGCTGGCCCAGTAGCTGCGCGGCGGAAACACCGCCCCAATGGGCCGCCTGCTGGTTTGCGCGCCGGATAATGTGCTGCTCATCCAGCACCAGCATCCCCAAGGGCAACGTGTCGAGCAACTCATCGGCGGATAGAGTTGGGCCCAGGAGGAAGGATTCGGGCTGCGTATTGTGCGTTGGTTCCATGCTGATTGCGGGGCAGGTAGACTCAACTGAGATACGCCGGGTGCTACATAAATACGAAGATTTCACCAAACAGAAGCGGCGGAAACGCCAAATCTGAACAGTAAATAACGCATGTGCCGCACCGTCACGCGTTGTATTGGTGTGAGTTCAGTAAGCAGGTTACCGCCCGCAGACGTGCTGGAGTGTGCCGGAAAAACACGTAGCAATGGCAAGTGCGCTGATAACGCACCTGATGCACGTGGCGCTAGCAGTGGGCTTAAGCAGAGTAGGGCGGAAGCAGTGGATAAGTAGCCGGTGCCAGAAAGTTAAAGTGCCGGGCCTGAGTTCAAAAAAGGCTTAGATCATATACATAATATCACCTGTTTGTAAGCCAGCCTTTGCGGTAGAAATACACCATCTGAACCAGCACAATGCCGGCCAGCACGGCCAGCAGCGCCGGGTAGCCCCACGGACTGTATAGCTCGGGCATATTGAGGCGGTTGATGCTGCCATCGGGGTTTTCGCGCTGAAAATTCATGCCGTAGAGGCCTACCACAAAGCTGAGTGGGATGAAGATAGAGCTGATAATGGTCAGCACTTTCATCACCTCGTTCATGCGGTTGCTTTGGTTGGACATAAACAGATCCACCAAGCTCGTCACCGATTCGCGGTAGCTTTCCGCCAAATCCAGGGCCTGAATGGCGTGGTCGTAGCAGTCACGGAAGTAGACCTTCATTTCCTCGGGTACTATTTCGTCGGGCATGCGCAGGATTTCAGCTACTTTTTCGCGCTCCGGGTATACAAAGCGGCGAAACCGGATAATATCTTTTTTGGTGCGCAGAATGCTGCCCAGCACGCGCCGGTCGGGGCGGTCCTGCAGAATCCGGTCTTCCAGCTTCTCGATATAGTCGCCGATGGCGGCCATGGTAGGGTAGTACTGGTCGAGCACCACGTCGGTGAGGGCATAGGCCAGGTATAGTGGCGGCTTGCGCTTGATCTGGCTGAAGCCCGACCGGATGCGTTGGCGCACGGTGTCGAGGCAGTCTACGTAGTCGTCCTGGAAGGTAAGCACATAGTTGGGGCCGGTGAAAATGGAGAGCTGGTCGTCGTCGATTTCAAGCAGCTGGGTGAACTCCGTCATGCGCGACACCAGAAACAGCCGGTTGTCGTCGAAAACGTCCACTTTAGCCCGCTGGTAGTCGCCCAGCACATCTTCCATCTGCAGCGGGTGCAAATCGAAGTCGGCCATGATGTGCTGCATCAACTCCAGATCATCATAGCCGCGCACGTCAATCCAGTGGCGCAGTTCGGGGTGGTCCCGGAAATAGGCCAGCAGCTTCTGGTAGTCGTCGTATTCGTGTTCTACGCAGGAGTTTTCGTCGTAGGAAATTAGAAACAGCCGCGGCTTAAGCGAGCCGGCGCGGATGGTGAGCGTGCCCGGCCGCTGGCCGACGTGTGCCTCACGTGCCAGGCGCGTATCGGCGTGGTCGGATACAGAATGGCGGTTGTTGGGTTCAGACTCGGCAGCAAGATCGGGCGACGCGAGCAGGAGCTCGGCCGGGTCCGTAGAAGTGGCGGATTCCATAGATGGGGAGGCGGATTGCGCCCAATGTACGCGAGAAGGTGGGGAGAAAGTTGGCAGGCGTACTTTTGTAGCCTATGCCAGCATCTCGTTCCTCTGTTGCCCTGCCTGCTTCTGCGCCGCCCGCCGCGCAGTTTGTGCGGGGTTCGGTAGGCTCGGGTGTGGCAGTGGTGGCACGCGCCCTGGGAGCTTTGCTGCTGAACAAGCTGCTGGCCGTGTACGGCGGCCCCGGCGGCCTCACGCTGCTGGCACACTTCCAGAACCTGATGGCCCTGTTTACAACGCTGCCCAACGACGGTACGCACGTGGGCCTGGTGAAGTACCTGGCGCCGCTGCCAGCCCGCGCCGGCCGGTACCGGGCCTGGCTGGGGGCAGCCTTGGTGCTGAATGGGGCCGCGCTGCTGCTCGGGCTGGGGATGCTGCTGGTGTTTCCGGGGCCGCTGGTTGGCGTGTTTCAACCCTCGGCGGGCTGGGTGGTGCTGTTTGGGCTGGGAATTGCGCAACTCACGGCCTATGCGCTGCTGGGGTCCGTGCTGCTGGCCGCCCGGCAGCTTCGCGCCTATATCGGCCTGACGGTGGCGTTGAGCTTGCTGGGGCCGGCAGCCGTGGCAGTTGTGCTGGCCAATGGTGGTACGGCCACCACGGCATTGCTGGCGTATTTGCTGGCGCAGGGCGCCACGCTGCTGCCGGCCAGCTGGCTGACGCACCGGGCCGGGCTGCTGCCGCCACTGTGGCCGGGCCGCCTAAGCCAGGCCGCGCTACGCGGCCTGGGGCGCTTCCTATTGATGGCAGTAGGGCTGCTGCTGTTCGGTAAAGCCATAGACTTTGCGGTGCGGGAGTTGCTCATCCGGCAGTTCAGCCTCGCCGAAACCGACCTCTGGCAAGCCGTGGCCAAGCTCTCCGACAACTATACCATGGTAATGACCGCCGTAATGAGCAGCGTGTACTACCCGCGGCTGGCGTCGCTGGCGCCCCAGCCCAGCGCCCAGCGTGCCTGGGTGCGCACAGTGCTTAGGGTGCTGGTGCCGCTGCTGGCTGCTGGTTTCGGACTATTATACGTGCTGCGCCACTGGCTGCTGCCGCTGCTGTTTGAAGCCCGCTTCGGGGCGGCCGCCAGCCTGCTGGCCCCCCAGCTGCTCGGCGACTGGCTGCGGTTTGTGGCATGGCCTCTGGTGATGGTGCTCATGGCGCAGGCACGCGTGGGACGCTACGTGGCGCTGCAGGCAGCCTCGGCGGTGCTGTATGCGCTGGCGCTGGCATTGTTGCTGCCGCGGGTAGGTCTGGTAGGAGCCCTATGGGCCTCCGCGCTACGCCACGGCGTGCTGCTGCTCTGGTGCGGCTGGTATTTCCGGCGGTTTTGGTTGCGGGAGCAGGTTAGATGAGAACGTCATTCCTCACGACACTCGGAATGACGTTCTAATTTTGTCACCTCATCACCTGTCCCCAAAGAAGAAATGACGCCTCTGGTTACCATTGTGGCGCTGTGCTACAACCACGCCCGCTTTCTGCGCCCTGCCCTGGATTCTATTCTGGCGCAGACGTATCCGCGGCTGGAGGTGTTTCTGGTGGATGACGGCAGCACCGACGACAGTGTGGCAGTACTGCGCGAGTACGCCGCTGCTCATCCGACTTGGCAAACGGTGTTCCTGCCCGAAAACATAGGCAACTGCGCGGCCTTCAACCGGGCATTTTTCCAAAGTAAGGGGGAGTTCATCATCGACTTCGCCACCGACGATATCCTGCTGCCCGAGCGGGTGGCGCGGCAGGTGGCACGGTTCCAGGAGCTGGATGCCAGCTACGGTATGCTCTACGGCAACGTGCGCCTACTCAGCGAGGCCGGAGAGTTCCAGCGGCTCTTTCATGCGCCGGATGGCAGGGGCGCGTTGCAGCCGGCACCGGCATCGGGCTGGGTGTTCAAGGACGTACTGCGCCGGTTTTTCATTAGTGCGCCGTCTATGATGATGCGGCGCGCGACGCTGGAGCAGCTGCACGGCTACGATGAAAGCCTGGCCTACGAGGACTTCGACTTCTGGGTGCGTGCCTCCCGCAACTGGCAGTTCAGCTACCAGGATGAAATCCTGACTGAAAAACGCTTGCACCCGCGCTCCATGTCGGTGCAGGCCTACCGGCCCGGCGACCCGCTGGTGGCGTCTACCACCCGCATCTGCCACAAAGCTGCCGCTTTGTGCCGCACCAGTGCCGAGCGCCAGGCGCTGACTGAGCGCGTACGCTGGGAACTTCGCCAGGCCGCCCGGTGGGGCAACCTCCCCGCAGCCCGCGACCTGTACGCCCTGCTGCGCGAGTTAGGTGGCGCGGGTTTGGTGGAACACAGTATCAGGGCCTATCTGAAAATCAGGAAGTGATGGAGTGATGAGGTAATAGAGTGATGAAGTAATGAAGGCTTTCGTTTTTTTACCTCATCACCTCATCACCTCATACAACTCCACCGGGCCATCCTGCGCCACCAGCCGGCGGCGCGGAAACCAGGCAAGCATGGAATCGGCGGAGTAGTGGATGAGCAGGCGGGTTAGCTCACCGTTGCGGAGGGTAGCGCGGTTGAGCAGCAGCCACGACTTGTCGGCGGGTCGGTGGGCTACGGAGTCGCGCCGGGCAAACCGCTCGTAGCGCAAGCCGGGCGTGGGGCGGAAGCCGTAGTAGAAGTCGGCGTGCCGCAGCAGAAAATCATCCGTGAATACTATGCCGCGCTGGCTTGCTGGCAGATGAGTTTTCAGCAGCCGGGCCTGCGCAAAATGGGCCGACACGCTGGGTTTGCGCAAATAGTACACCGGCCGCACCAACAGAAGCAACGCCAACACACTCAGCAGCAGCGCCCCAAAACCTGATGTGCCCGGCGTGAGCCAACCCGGCATGGGGCGCGGCAGCCCGGCTATGCCCAGCAGCAGCAAGCCCAGCCCACCATACAGCACCGAAACCCCATTGTGCAGCCAGCCCGCAAAGCCCAGCAATAACAGCCCCAGCACCCAACTTCCGCGCCCGGTCTGCCACAGGTTGCGCAGGCCAAACCCCGCTGCCACAGCCAATGGCGGCAGTAGCGGCGTCACCATGCGCGCCTGCAACGAAATCGGGTTGTACTCGTGCAGCGAGGTGCTGCCCCACCAGTAGAAGGCCAACGTGCTGGCTGCCAGCGCCACCCAGTAGCCGGCTTCGTCAGATGAGGCAGTGGTTCCGGCCGGGCCGGGCTGATGGCGGCGTCCGAAGCCGGCTGCAGCTGCCAGCACCAGCATCACGCCCATGCCCAGCGCCACAAAAAACGCCAGCGGCTCCCACGTTACGCGGCCGAGTAGCGCGCCCGCGCGGCCCTGCACATAGTTGCCGTCGCGCATGTAGGCGTTGGTTTGCTCGATGATGTGGTAGCGGTACAGCACGTCGCCGGTGAGCAGCTGATAGTACAGCAGATAGGCAGCCAGCAGGCCGACGCCGGTCAGCAGGGCCATGCGCCAGAACCGGCCGTGCTGCCGGCGCCAGGCATCCAGCGCCAGCAACCCCAGATAGAAGGGTAAGTAGAATACAATGGTTTCCTTGCTCAGCAGGGCCGCAAAACTCAGGACAGCAAAGCCTGCGCCCCAGGCTGCAGGCCTAAGCTGCCCCTGCCGCCGCCCTGCCACCAGCGCAGCTGCCCCCGCCAGGCACCAGAACATCAGGATGTTGTCGGGGTAGAGGTAGGTGCTCAGGTTGAGCGTGAAGTAGTGCAGTCCCAGCAGTAGCAGCGCCCCGGCCGCCACCATTGGCTCGCGCCGCCGGTACAGCTGCCAGATAACAACGGCGCAACCCAGTGTACACAACAGCGGCCAGAGCGTGGTACTGATAATGCTCACACCCAGCAGCCGGTAGAGCACTGCCACTGGCCCAAAAATCAGCAGGCGCTCCTGTAGCGGGTCGTGGAGGAGGTGCTGCGGGTCGGGGAGGGGGCGGTAGGTGCCGCTGGCCAGCATGTGCGCGTAGCGGGCGTAGAGGTAGTCGTCGAGGTCGTAGAGGCCTTCGTGGGCAAGCACGAAAAAGGCCGCCGTTACGACGAGCACCAGCACTAAAGCCAGCGTGGGAAAACGGGAAAGCAAACGGTCATTCACATCAGCAAAGATGAGGATTAAGTGAGTAGGGGGTAGCTGGTGTTGAGGTGGTGAGTTAACAGGTAAGGAAGACCATCTTGCCGAGCGTATTGCGCCTGGAGCAAAGACGAGAAATCTCGCGGGCTGACGTTCTTGCGGTGAGGAACTAGGCCTGCGGCTACTCCAGGGCAAGTTTGCAATTGCCAGTTCTGAGTATAAGTCGATGCCAGCAGCCCGCATGCAGTCGTTTCGCAGCTGTATTGCAACGTACATTTACTGCACAACGTCAGCACGCGAGATTCCTCGCAGGATCGGAATGACGTTCTTCCTTTGTCACCTGTCACCAAAAAAATGCCAGTCACGCTATTCCGACGGGTGCTATTGCCGGCGCTGCTGCTGCTGGCAGTGGGCTGGGGGCTGGGGGCTTATTGGGAAACCAACGACGATGCAGCCATCATCCTGCTGCTGCGCGGCGCCACGGCGGCCGCACCCGTTCCGGATCTGCACCTGTATTTTCATGGTTTGGGTGCCGGCCTGAGCTGGCTCTATCAGGTGGCGCCGGCTGTGCCCTGGTACGCGCTGCTGCTCTACGGCCTGCTGTATGCCACCACGGTCGGCGCCTTCACTTTCCTTGACCGGCTGCTGCTGAATAAGTTGCCTGGCGCCTGGATTACGGTGGTGCTTGTGCTGTTTTTCCTCACGGCCTGGCTGGAGCACGGCTTCTGGTTCAACTACGTTCGGGTGCCGATGCTACTGACGGGCATAGGAGTGCTGACGGCGGCGCAGCGTCCCGCCAGCCGGGCTGCAGTGGGTCTGGGCTTGTTGGCATTTGGGCTGAGTTGGCTGATCCGGCCCAGCGCGGCGCTGCTGGGGCTGCTGGCCGCTACGCCGGGAGCCTGGTGGCTGGCTGGCCGGCAGGCCCTGCCAGTGCTGGGTGGCGCTGCTACTTGGGCACTGGTTGGGGCTTTCTGGCTGAACCTAACCTGGAGCCCTGCCGCCGTCACCTTTCGTCGCCTCGATGTGCTGAAGTCCAATCTGCTGGACTTTCAGCTGTACCAACCCGCGGCTGCCACCTTAACTCCGCCCGACAGCCTTGGGCTGGCTGCCGCGCAGCACTGGCTGCTTGCTGATTCCACAGTGGTAAATGAAGGCTTTTTTGCCCGCGCTGCACCATTGCCTACGCCCAGCTACTTCCTGCGTGTTGTGGCGCCGCAGAAGCTCGGGCTGGCTTTGCCGCAGCTCTTGCGCGACTATTTCCCGCTGCTGGTGCTGCTGGCCGCCAGCTGTTGGCTGATAAGGAAGGCTCCCGCCGGCCGGACCCGGGGCTTCTGGCTGGTGCAACTGCTGTTTGTGGGCATGCTGCTTGGCCTGGCAGCAGTGCTGAAGCTGCCGCCGCGCATTGCACTGCCCCTGCTTGATATCTGGCTGCTGGGCAATCTGGCGGCAGTGCTACCCGCCGCCGGCCGCCGCGCTCCGTGGGTGCTGCTGGGGGCGCTGGCACTGGTGGCCGGGCCCTACGCCTACAAAACGCTGCACCGGGCCTCCGTGCTAGGGCAGGAGCGGCAGCAAAATCAGGCTGAGCGGCAGCGGCTTATGCAACTTGTTCAGCAGCCCGGCCGCCCGGCGCCACGGCTAGTCGTATCCGACGCTTTCGAGGCCACGTACAAAGCTGAGTCGCCCTTCACGGAAGGCAAATCGTCTGCCGAGCCAGCGCGCCTTGGTTCGCACCGCATGCCTGTCATGGGCTGGACTACGCTGCACCCTTCGCAGGCGGCGTGGCGGCAGCAGCTTACAGGCACGCGCCACTTCGCCGAAAGCCTGCGCCGGTTAACAGCCCGGCCCGATGTGGCGTGGGTACTTACGCCTGCTACGGCCACCATCCTCAACCGGCAACTCGCCCGGCTGGCAGAGCCCCGGGTTCGATTAGTACCAATTAAGCTACAAGCGCCGGACAGTTTGGGAGCTGGCATACCGAACCGGAATACCCTCTCCAGCGCTGCCCAGGCGTACAAACCAGCTCTGGTTTTGATGGAATAAACGAAAAGGACAAAATTTTATAGCAGGGCTGGCGGACCTATTCAATACAATACAGGGTAGTGGTTGTATACCTTTGGGTTGCTCTTCTTCCTTCCCTATTGCTTAGTCCCATTGCCATGATTGCAACTACCATTACCCGCGGAGAGGTTTTGCAGCACCTCGAACCGTTTTTGCGCGAAAACCTGGGTACCTTCCTGAAGAGCGTGGAAGACAGCTGGCAACCAGCTGACTATCTGCCGGATTCGCGCCTCGACACGTTCTTTGATGAGGTGAAGCTGCTGCGTGAGCGGGCCCAGGGCCTCAGCTACGACCTGCTGGCTGTACTTATCGGCGACACCATCACGGAAGAAGCGCTGCCCAACTACGAAGCCTGGTTTCATCAGCTTGATGACCTGGGACGCGACCCAAACAACGGCTGGGCTCAGTGGATCCGGGGCTGGACGGCTGAGGAAAATCGCCACGGCGACTTGCTCAACCGCTACCTGTACCTGAGCGGCCGCGTAAACATGCGGGAGTTCGAGGTCAGCACCCAATACCTGATTGCCGATGGTTTCGACCTGGGTACGGCCCACGACCCGTACCGCGCCTTCGTCTATACGAGCTATCAGGAAACAGCCACCAACCTTTCGCACCGGCGTGTGGGGCAGCTGGCCCGCAAAGTAGGCGACGATGGCCTCTCTAAAATCTGCGGTATGATTGCCGGCGACGAAAACCGCCATGCCCGCGTCTACAAGACTTTTGTGGAGAAAATTTTCGAAGTCGATCCTTCGGAAATGATGCTGGCCTTCGAGGACATGATGCGCAAAAAGATTGTAATGCCGGCCCATTACATGCGCGAAATGGGAATCGAAATGGGCAAAACCTTTGGTCATTTCACGGATGCTGCCCAGCGCCTGGGGGTATATACCAGCCAGGACTATACCGACATTCTGGAAACGTTAATCACCGAGTGGAAAGTAGCCGATGTAAGCGGCCTCAATGGCCCCGCTGAAAAAGCTCGTGACTACATCATGGCCCTGCCCAACCGCCTGCGTCGCGTCGCAGACCGTATGTCGGTGCCCAAGCTGGAGTACCGCTTCAAGTGGATCGACTAACCTAATCACGGATTTTCCCGGATTCAACAGATTGGTCGGATTCTGTAGTTGGCGCTAGCTGATTGGATTTTCTATCAATTCAAAACAAAAGAGGCTTGCCAGACGGCAAGCCTCTTTTGTTTTGGGCTATGGTGTGTCGGCTACGAAGTCCGACCAATTCGTTGAATCCGGGAAAATCCGTGATTCTATTGGCCGTCCATAACCTGGCCCATGGTCCACTTGCCGTCGGCACCCAGCTTGTAGGTAATGGTACGGCTGGTAGGCGTAGTAGCAGGCGTGGTGCCATCCGAGGAAGCAGTGGCGGTAGTTACCGGAAACGAGCGGCTTAGCATGCCATTGCTGAGCATATACGTGTCTTTGCCGCTGTAGCCAGTGGCCGCCGTGCCTGTAATCATACCAGGAGAAGCAACGGGCGTATAGCCCCGCTCACCAAACTCGTAGCCGTAGAAACCACCGTTGGCCGAGGCGTTGTCGGTGAAGATGTACAGCTCGGGCTTGCCATTGCCGTTCAGGTCAGCCGAAACGGCGTCGCGAACGGCACCGTTGATATCAACCCGAACAGGGTCAGCGGAAAGGGCCGAGCCACGGTAGGCGCGGATAGTAAGCTGGCGCTGGGCGCTTTCGCCCGTGGTGCGAACTTCGAAGCGGGAGTTGCCCTGGGTGATTTCGCGCGTGAAGCTTACTGGTTCGGTAGAAGCCGTGTTTTCTACCGTCGGCGTGCTGGAAGAAGTGTCTTCAACTGCCGTACGCGACGAGTCGCAGGCAGTAACGGTAACCAGAGCAGTGCCGAGCAAGGCAAAAATTGGAGCTTTCATAAAAAGAAGTTAGGAAGAGTGGTACAGCTATTGGGCTCAAGCAACAAGGAGCCACCGGCCCTGAAGACCAGTAAAAGAGTAATGCAAACAAGCCAACTAAAAGCAGTAGGCCAAACAAAGAATGCGCAATGTATACGCAAGATACTGTGTTCTCGGTCAAATACAAATTAAAATCAAACAAATACTAGTAATGTATAACTATGTTGATGGCTGTTTCTGCAACTAGGATTTTCGGCAATGCGCTGATAGCGTACACTATACTGGCCGGCATATCTTGTGGTGCTGGGTTGAAATAACTGGAAAACCAGAAGCCGGTAAGATTCCATAAAGGTTTCTTACCGGCTTCTGGTTTTCCAGACCTCAATCCAGTCAAGGGGGATAGGAGTAGAATCAGGCCTGCACTTTCACGCCTTTCCAGAATGCTACGCGGCCCTTTATCTGGTTGGCAGCTTCTTTGGGCTCGGGGTAATACCAGGCGGCATCTTTGTTTAGCTCGCCGTTTACGCGCAAGGAATAATAGCTGGCCTGGCCTTTCCAGGGGCAGGAAGTATGCGCGATACTATCCTCGAAGAACTCCCGCTTAATGGAATCGGCCGGGAAGTAATGGTTGTTTTCTACAACGACGGTTTCGTCGCTCTCGGCAATAACTGTGTTGTTCCAGATGGCTTTCATCGGTGATTATTGTTTAGTTGGTAGTTGTTGGTTGCCAAGTTCCAGTTGTCGGCTGTCTGGTTTCGTACTGACAACGGCTACTTCCCCGACAACTAAAAACCAGCTTCCGTTGTTCTGAAAGCTCACTCCTTATCTACCTATGTCTGCAGGCTTTCGTTTTCGGGATTTTGTGCCCGAGGAGTCGACTGAGAAAGGCTTCGACTCCCTTTTCAAGATATTCATGCAGCTGGTTACCATCACCAGTGGCGACGTGGGCGAGGCGCTTTCCTGGCTGAACGAGCTGGATAAGCAGTACGGCCTCACAGACGACGGCTACGGCATGGGCGACTTCATCGAGGACCTCAAGAAGAAGGGCTACATCGACGAGAACGAGCAGGAGCCGGGCTCGTTCAACATCACGGCCAAAAGCGAGCAGACGATTCGTAAGTCGGCGCTGGAGGAAATCTTCGGCAAGCTCAAGAAATCGGGGCAGGGCAACCACCGCACGCCCCACACCGGCCAGGGCGACGAGCAGAGCACCGACATGCGGGAGTTCCGCTTCGGCGACTCGCTCGACCAGATTTCCATGACCGAGAGCATCCGCAACGCCCAGCTCAACCACGGCATGGACGGCGACAATTTCATGCTGACCGAGGGCGACCTGGAAGTGCGCGAGAACGAGCACAAAAGCCAGACCAGCACCGTGCTCATGATTGACATCTCGCACAGCATGATTCTGTACGGCGAGGACCGCATCACGCCAGCCAAGAAGGTGGCCATGGCCCTGGCCGAGTTGGTGAAGCAGAAGTACCCCAAGGACTTCCTCGACGTCATCGTGTTCGGCAACGACGCCTGGCAGATTGAGGTCAAAGAGCTGCCGTATCTGCAGGTGGGCCCTTACCACACCAATACTGTGGCTGGCCTGGAGCTGGCCCTGGATCTGCTGCGCAAGCGCAAAACGCCCAACAAGCAGATCTTCATGATTACCGATGGCAAGCCTACCTGCCTCAAAGAGCCCGGCGGCTACTACAAAAACTCGTTCGGGCTCGACCGCAAAGTGGTCAACAAAACCCTGAACCTGGCCGCCTCGGCCCGTCGCCTTAAAGTGCCCATCACCACGTTTATGATTGCCGACGACCCGTATCTGCGCCGCTTCGTGGAGGAATTCACGGAGGTGAACCAGGGCAAGGCCTACTACTCGTCGCTCAAGGGTCTTGGCCACATGATTTTCGAGGATTACAAGCGCAACCGCCGCAAAAACGTGTAAGCGTTGAACAGCGTGTAGTAGCGCGAACTTTGCAGTTCGCGCCCCCGTGCCGTTTCAACGACTCCGAACGGCGCGGGGACACGAACTACAAAGTTCGCGCTACTGTCTACCTCTTTCCATTCGCTCATTCTATTCTCCCTTCATGCCTTCGTACGATTCTCTCTCCGCCGCTCAGCTCCAGCAAATCACCACCCTTGGTGCCCTGAAGCAGGCAGGCTACCAGCCGCGCTCCGTGAAGCAGGAGCTGCGCGACAACCTGATCAAGAAACTCCAAAGCAAAGAAGACGTGTTTCCTGGCATCTTCGGCTACGAGGAAACCGTGATTCCCGAGCTGCAGCGCGCAATTCTGGCCGGCCACCACATCAACCTGCTGGGCTTGCGCGGCCAGGCCAAAACCCGCATTGCCCGCCTACTCATTGGCCTGCTCGATGAGTACGTGCCCGTGGTGGCCGGCTCTGAGTTGAACGACGACCCATTGCAGCCATTATCGGTGTTTGCCAAAAACCTGATTCAGGAACATGGCGACAACACGCCCGTAACGTGGATGGCCCGCGAAGACCGCTACACCGAGAAGCTGGCCACCCCCGACGTATCTGTGGCCGATCTTATCGGCGACGCCGACCCTATTAAGGCGGCCACGCTGCGGCTGCCGTACTCCGATGAGCGGGTGATTCACTTCGGGCTGATTCCAAGGGCGCACCGTGGCATTTTCGTTATCAACGAACTGCCCGATTTGCAGGCCCGCATTCAGGTGTCGCTGTTCAACATTCTGCAGGAAGGCGACATCCAGATTCGGGGTTTCAAGGTGCGGCTGCCGCTGGATCTGCAGTTTGTGTTCACGGCTAACCCCGAGGACTACACCAACCGCGGCTCCATCGTAACGCCCCTCAAGGACCGTATCGACGCCCAAATCATCACGCATTACCCGAAATCCATTGAAATCGGCAAGCGCATCACCAAGCAGGAAGCCCGCATCAAAGATGAGCAACGCGGCATGGTAACCACCAACGAAGTGATTCACGACTTGGTGGAGCAGGTAGCCGTGGAGGCCCGCGCCTCGGAGTTCGTGGATGCCAAGTCGGGCGTGTCGGCCCGCCTCACCATCTCGGCTTATGAGCAGGTGGTGGCCGGGGCTGAGCGCCGCGCCCTTATCAATGGTGAGAAAACCACTTACGTGCGCCTAGGCGACTTCATCTCGGCAGTGCCGGCCGTGACGGGCAAGGTGGAGCTGGTGTATGAGGGCGAGCAGGAGGGAGCCGGTATTGTGGCCGAGAAGCTGATGGGCAAAGCCATCCGCACGCTGTTCCTCAACTACTTCCCCGACCCCGACAAGGCCAAGAAGCTCAAAGGCCGCCCTTCGCCCTACAAAACGGTGCAGGAGTGGTTCGGCTCCGGCAATACCGTGGACCTGCTCCATGATGCCAGCACGAAAGACTACCGTGCCGTGCTCGACCAGGTGCCCGGCCTGCGCGACATCGTGACGGAGCTGCACCCTTCCGAGACGCCCGAGCACACCTACTTCCTGATGGAG
Organism: Hymenobacter puniceus; assembly: GCF_014333525.1. GTDB lineage: Bacteria > Bacteroidota > Bacteroidia > Cytophagales > Hymenobacteraceae > Hymenobacter. Next base: position 268,117 of record NZ_JACSCX010000005.1, on the reverse strand, counting down.
TTCCTGCTCCACGGCCTGAGCGAGTACAGCCTGATTTCGCGCAACCGCCTCACCGCTGGTGCCCAATTCAAGGACCTGCTCAGCAGCATGTTCACCATGCCCAGCTTTGGCGAGGATGACGACGAGGACGACGAAGATTCAACGCCCCAGCGCGGCCGTCGTCGGTAGCCACATGTATGCCGCCAACCGCTTCGGTAACTATCAGTGCCCCTGTTGTGGCTACTTTACATTATCAGAAGGAGAAGGCGGGAGCTATGACATCTGCTCTGTCTGTTTTTGGGAAGATGATGGTTTGCAGTTCCAGGACCCCGATTATGTAAGCGGGGCTAATGATGCGCTTAGCCCGAATGAAGCCCGAAGAAACTTTCAGCAGCTTAGCGTCTGTCAAGAAGAGGTTCGGCGCTATGTGCGGGCCCCGAAGTCCGATGAAATGCCAGACTACCAGTAACGCAAAAAAAGCCCCGCGTGCCAAGAGGTGCGCGGGGCTTTTTGCTGCTGAGCCGTATGCCTGCTGCCGCTAATGCTTCATGGGCATGCTGCTGGCAGACTTTTTACGACCTAACTGATCCAGCGCGGCGCGAAAACCGGCTGCCAGCTGCAGGGCTGGGCCGCGGCCGTAATAGTGCAGAAACACCATGCGGGGCGCATCAAACAGCATGTGGTTATGCACGGCCACCACTTCCAGTTGGTGCGCCCGCAGCGTCCGGATTACCGGGTTCACTTCGTGCTCGAGCATGGCAATGTCGCCGGCAATGTGGGCGTTGGCCTGCCGGCCCGCAAAGGCCGCCCAGGAGTTGAGGCCCATGGCGGCGGTCATCTCAGTGTTCATCATCAGCACCCGCAGGTCGGGGCGGCCAACGGTGTATTTGTAGGTAGGGCCGTTCACAACGCCCCTATGTCCGACTGCTTTATCGAGGGCCGGAATATCGAACAGGTTCTGGCCGGTGGGGCTTGCGGCAGCGGGCGTGGCATTGGTGCCGGGCTGGGCGGCCGGGCCAGCAGCGGGCTGGTTGGCGGGTAGCAGCTTGGAGTCCTTCAGTGTAGCCGCAAACTTACGGGCCAACTCGGCTGGGGTGCCCATGCCATGCAGGTGCATGTAGAAAATGCGCGGCTCCTCGTAAAAAAAGTGGTTGTGTACAGCCCCAATCTCCAAGCCGTTAGCCAGCGCCGCCGACATCAGCGGGTTCACCTCTTCCTGCAGCAGCACGGTGTCGCTCATAAGCATCGCCGAGCGGCCGTCGAGGGTATGCTTGATGGCTACCCAGCCACCAAACCCAAATGAAATCGGTACAGTCTCGCCTTTAATGGCTACGCGCAGGTCGTTGCGGGGGAGGGCAGTGCTGTGTGTGGCCTGCGCCGCCACATAAGTGCCTTTCTTGCCCAGTGCGGCTTCAATAGCAGCTATTTCAGCTGCCGTGAGAGTTGGCGTAGGCGCCATAGGCGGCGCTGCGGTCGGTAAAGATGGCAATGACCCCAAAAGCAGGGGCGGGGTGGCCAGCACCGTGGTTTTCAGCCAGTCGCGGCGGGATACAGAAGCAAAAGACATAGCAGCAGGTGGAAAAGCCGAAGAATACCCTGCATACGTATCACCCGAACAAGTGGCAGTCTGCCAGAGGCACTCAGGCCACCCAGCGGCTACATAGAGCGCAAAAAAAAGCCCGCTGAGCGCGTCAGCAGGCTTTTTTCGGGCGTGCAAGGTGCCGGTTAGGCCGAAGCCTAGGCGGCGTTGTCCTGCACCACTATTTTCTGAATCTCGTCGTTAGCCTGAATCTGGTCAATCACGTCGAGGCCTTCCACTACCTTGCCGAACACGGTGTGGTTGCGGTCGAGGTGAGCCGTATTCTGGCGGTCATGTACGATGAAGAACTGGCTGCCGCCGGTGTTGCGGCCGGCGTGGGCCATGCTCAGGGCGCCGCGCTCGTGGTACTGGTGGTCACCGCTCAGCTCGCAGTCGATTTTGTAGCCGGGGCCGCCCGTGCCGGGCATGCCTTTGGCGCCGTCGCGCGAGTTGGGGCAGCCACCCTGAATAACGAAGTTAGGAATGACGCGGTGGAACTTCAGGCCGTCGTAGAAGCCTTGCTGCGCCAGGTCAGTGAAGTTCTTTACGGTTTTAGGAGCGTCTTTTTCGTAGAACTCCACTTTCATGACACCTTTGTTGGTGTGGATTTCGGCAGTCTTCATAAGGAAGGGAATGGGTAGTATGAACACCTATACGCGGTGACTGGGCCCGTAGCTACGCGCCCACACGCAAAGGTAGCCAATTCGGCTACGGCATAAACATCCGAGCGGCCAACCAGTTTCGTAGAAACAACCCAACAGTAGCTTCCGACTGGAGGCGCTGCATCTCAACCAATCCACTGTCTGTTTTCCATGAAAAAGAACATGCGCACCGCTTCGCTGAGCCTCTTATCGGCTGGTCTTCTCTCGTTTGGCCTGGCTAGCTGCGGCGACAACAAAACCGCCGAAACAACTACTACCACCGACGTAGCAACCACCACCGACTCGACAGCCATGATGGGTGATTCGGCCCGCATGGGGAAGCCGGAAGGCGTGATGGTTGATGGCGTGGCTATGACGCCCGATAAAACTATTGTGCAGAACGCAGTGCAGGCTAGCAGCGTGACCACGCTGGTAAAAGCCGTACAGGCTGCTGGCCTTGACGGCACGCTCAGCGGACCTGGTCCGTTCACGGTGTTTGCACCCACCAATGATGCTTTTGGTAAGCTGCCTGCCGGTGCCCTCGATGGCCTGCTGAAGCCTGAAAGCAAAGAGAAGCTGAAAGGCGTGCTTACTTACCACGTAATTGCCGGCCGCCTGCTAGCCCAGGACCTCAAGGATGGTCAGAAGTTGACCACCGTCAACGGCCAGCAGCTGACCGTGACGGCCAAGGACGGCAAAGTGATGATCAGTAACGGCAAAGACGCGCCCGTAAATGTGGCTATTGCCGATGTTGTTTCCAGCAACGGCGTAACGCACGTTATCGATGGCGTACTGTTGCCCACAGCGGAATAAATTTCCCTGCCTACAGAGCTTATAGTAAAGCCCGGCTGATGCAGCCGGGCTTTTTTTTGCGCCTAGGCCAAACCTCCCCGGCAGCAGAGCAGAGGTGAAGCCTGACAGCTTATTTCCGGTTGTCGTCGGCCTGCTGCATGCTCACGTAGCTGTCGTAGCGGGGTAGGGCTATGCGGCCTTTATCCACGGCTTCGCGCACGGCGCAGCCGGGCTCGTGCAGGTGCTGGCAGTTGTGGTAGCGGCACTGGTTGAGCAGAGCCCGCATTTCAGGAAAATAATGGGCCAGTTCGCCGGCTTTCATATCCACGAGGCCCAGTTCCTTAATGCCGGGCGTGTCGATGAGGAAAGTGCCGGGGCGCACCTCCAGCATTTCAGCAAACGTGGTAGTGTGTACCCCTTTATCAGAAAACTCGCTGATTTCGGCCGTTTTCAGATCGAGGTCGGGCACCAGCGCGTTGATGAGGGTGCTCTTGCCTACGCCGGAGTGGCCGGAAAGCAAGGTGGTTTTACCGTTGAGTTGGGCGTCGATTTCCGCTACGCCCTCGCCGGTGTGCGCCGAGCACCGCATGCCGGGATACCCGATGCGCTGGTACATGTCCAGAATCTGCTGCTGATAGTCGGCCAAGTCCTCGTCGTAGAGGTCCGTTTTGTTGAAGAGTAGCGTCACCGGAATCCGGTAGGCTTCAGCCGTCACCAGAAACCGGTCGATGAAGCCGAATGAGGTAGCCGGCGAAGCCAGTGTCACGACCAGCATAGCCTGGTCGAGGTTGGCGGCCACAATGTGGGCGTGCTCGGTTTTGTGCACCGAGCGCCGGATGATGTAGTTGCGGCGCGGCTCGATGTGGTGAATCACGCCGGCACCTTCCGTCTGCTCTTCCACCGTGAAAGCTACCTCGTCGCCCACGGCCAGTGGGTTGCTCACCTTCAGGCCCTTGATCTTAAACTTGCCCCGCAGCCGGCAGCGGTGTAGCTGGCCCGTTTCCGTTTCACGCACCACATACCACGAGCCTGTGGATTTTACTACGGTTCCGGTCATGAGAGTAATATAAGAGAATGAAGCACGTCATGCAGAACGCAGCGAAGCATCTCGCGTGTTGACGTTGTGGGAGTAGGTACTACACGAGCGAGATGCTTCGCTGCGCTCTGCATGACGGTGTTTTGGCGCTGCTCAGCGGCTCTTTTCCAGCCACTGCATGATCTTATTGGTGGCGCCGCTGTGGTCGTGTACGTAGTCGAGGCTGAGGTCCTGCACTTTCAGGCGTGCTTCTTCTTCATGAAACAAAAGCCCAAAAGCCCGTAGCAGTTCCTCAGAAGTTGTAATCGGGAAGGCGCAGCCCAGGTCCACCAAGTCTTCGGCTTCCTGAAACTTGTGGTACGTGGGGCCGAAAAACAACGGCAAACCAAAAGCAGCGGCTTCCAGCGTGTTGTGCAGGCCCTTCCCGAAAGCTCCTCCCACGTAAGCGAAATGCCCGAACCGGTACAGCTGGCTGAGCAGCCCTACATTGTCGAGGAGCAGCACGCGGGCCTGTGCCACAGTAGCGGGTTCGGCGCGGGAGTAGCGTACCACCTGGCCGGGCAATATGTCTTCCACCAGTCGTAGGGCCGCCTCGCTGATTTCGTGGGGCGCCACAATAAAGCGGAGCTGCGTGGCATACTGGCGCACCAGCGGCGTGAGAGCCGGTAGATCTTCGGGCCAGCTGCTGCCAATGATGAACACGGGCATCCAGTCGTCGGTGAAGGCGTCTACCAGCGGCAGCGGCCGGGGCTGAGCAGCGGCAGTGCGCACCACCGTGTCGAAGCGGGTGTCGCCGGCCACGCTGGCCTGCCGGATTCCGGCGCTGCGCAGCAGTTCGGTTGAGGTAGGGTTCTGGGTGAAGATGTGGGTGAAGCAGCCCAGGATTTTGCGAAAGAAGTGACCCCAGGGCTGGAAAAACAGCTGGTCGGGCCGGAAGATAGCCGACACGCAGATAGTGGTAACGCGCCGCCGCTGCAACTCGGCCAGATAGAAATACCAGAACTCGTACTTCACAAACACAGCTAGCTGCGGCTGTACAGCATCCAGAAAAGCTCGGGCATTGGCAGCCGTATCCAGCGGCAAATAAAAAATGTACTGCGCGCCAGGCCAGTGCTTGCGAACCTCGTAGCCGGAAGGTGAGAAGAACGTCAGCACGATTTTGTGGCTGGGGTAGCGGGCGGCGTAGGCTTCCATCAGGGGGCGGCCCTGCTCGAACTCGCCCAGGGAGGCACAGTGAAACCAGGCCAGTGGTGCAGTTTCAGCTTGCAGTGCTGCCTGAATTCGCGGCAGCAATCCATGCCGCCCCTGCACCCATTGCGCCGCTTTAGGCACAAAAAGCGCTACCAGTTGCAGCAGCCCCGCATACAGGCGCAGGATGACAGAATATAGGAAGGACAATTTTTAGGGCTTGGGACTTAGGGCCTAGGGCTCTGGAAAGAAGGTAACCAAAGCACCATGCCGGACATCAGGCGTTTGAAGCGAAGCAGGAATGCGCAAAAGTAAGTTTTTGCCAGCAGGGTAACTAAAAAGGTCCCGGCGAATCCGCCGGGACCTTTAAACTAAAGTAGCTTCTAAGCCCTAAGCCCTAAGCCCTAAGCCCTAAGCCCTAAGCCCTAAGCCCTAAGCCCTAAGAAGGGTTGGCTTGCTTGCCAAGATAAGTGGCGACACCTTCCCGGGTGGCCGACATAGCCTCTTTGCCTTCTTCCCAGTTGGCAGGGCATACTTCGCCTTTAACTTCGAAATACTGCAAAGCGTCCACCATGCGCATGGCTTCGTCGATGCTACGGCCGAGCGGGCCGTCGTTTACCACCTGGTGCCGCACAATACCGTCTTTGTCGATCAGGAACAGGCCGCGGTAGGCGAGAGGCGACCCGATGAAGGTCATTTCGCCGGCCTCGTTGTAGTCGTAGTGGCCGCCGAGCACATCGTAGTTGGCTGCAATGGTTTTAGTGGCGTCGGCTACCAATGGATACTTTACGCCCTCAATGCCGCCATTGTCGCGCGGCGTCTGCAGCCAGGCGAAGTGCGAGAAGTGCGTATCCGTCGAGCACCCCACTACTGCTACGCCTTTTGCCTCAAAATCGGCTAGGCGGTCCTGGAAGGCAATAATCTCAGTAGGGCAAACGAACGTGAAGTCGGCGGGGTAGAAGTAGAAGATGACGTGTTTTTTGCCCAGATAACGGTCGAGGGAGAAGTCTTCCTCGAATTCGCTGTCGATGACGGCGGTAGCTTTAAAAGAAGGGGCACGCTTGCCTACGAGAACTGCCATTGGTTGGTACTTAAGTGTTGGGTGATGAAAAGTGGAGCGACTGAGCGCTGAATAATGTAGCAAGAAAGTGAAATCAGGACGTCATCCTGCGCATATAGCCTACTTGGCCAGGCCGCACGGGCCTGCTCCTGGCAAGTGGTTGGTGGCACCGCGGGGCGTTTCCGCACAACAAAGGTCAGTGCTTTGTCTGGAATGAAAGGCCTTTTAGTCCTGTTGTCCTATCACCTTTTCGCCGGTGATGTGCAATGAGAAAGTGTGGGCCTGAAAGCCGGGCATGCTGCGTTGCGCAAAAAAATCCTGCAGTAAAGCATCCAGCTGCGGGTCGTGGAAATCCATGATTTCCTGCGTATCGGAGCAGATCAGGTGATGATGGGCCGAGCAGTCAGCATCGTAGCGGCGCGAGGAGCCTTCGGCCGAGGCTACACGCCGCGTGAGGCCAGCCTCCACAAAGGAATCGAGAGCTTTATATACTGTCCCCAGCGACAGATTGGGTACCTGCTGCACCACCCGCCGATGCACTTGCTCGGCAGTAGGGTGGCCTGGCAGGTGCAGCAGGCTTTCCAGAATGGTGAGGCGCTGGCGGGTGGCCCGCAGGCCAGCTTTGGCCAGCCGGTCGCGCAGGTGGCCCGGAGTGGGCGGCGTAGGGTCAGGGTGAAAGGTCACTAGGAAAAAATGCTTCTCCGCAAAGATACGCCTATAAGCCTGCACAAGCCAGAAATGTTCAGTCAGGCTGCTGGAACGTAGCTATCCGTTGTTCATTGTCGGTTGAACGACTGTCCTGCTGAGCGCAGCCGGAGTAGGAATTGAAGCATCTCCACCGCTTCGTGGTGGTAGTAACTGATTGCCCTCGGCAGAAATGCTTCGGCTCCGCTCAGCAGGACAGTTTTCCAACTAGCAATAACAACCAACAGCTACCCTCGGCACACCACCTGGAACGTTTGGCGTGTGCGCTGTTCCAGCAGCAGCTCGCGCCCTTCCGTGAGACGCTGGATACTGGCAGCATCGTAGTTTTTAATGGTATATAGCTCCAGGCCCGTGTTGTAGTGAATGGAAAACTGTCCGCGCAATAGCTCCAGCAGCTTCTCAAGGCGGTAGGCTGAAAAGTCGGTGCACACAGAGAAGCTGATGGCCGAATTCTGCATCAAATGAATCTTGAGCCGCACCTGAGCCAGCGCCCCAAAGATTACCTCCAGATTTTCCTCGGAAATGAACGTGAGGTCCTTGCTCTCAAAGGACACCAGGCACTGCCCGTCTTTGCGGATGAAAGCCGGCGCCAGCAGCCCATGGCGGCAGTCGTGGATGCGGGTGCCCTCGGCGCTGGGGTCCAGAAACGACTTCACTAGCAGCGGAATCCGGCGCACGGCCAGCGGCTTGATGGTTTTGGGGTGAATCACGCTGGCGCCGTAGTACGCCATTTCAATGGTTTCCTGGTAGCTGATTTCCGGGTAGCGCACCGTATCCCGAAAAAATTTGGGGTCGGCATTGAGCAAGCCCGCCACGTCTTTCCAGATTGTCACTGACTCGGCCCGTAGGCAATAAGCAAAGATGGCCGCCGTGTAGTCGGAGCCCTCGCGGCCCAGCGTGGTAGTAGGCTGGTGCCAGTCCGACATGCCGATGCTTTCCAGATGCGGATTTAGTGCCCGCACACCAGGAGCGCCGCCTATAAATCCTTGCGTAATGGTGATATGGTGTTCGAAAGCGGCGTGTTCATCCTCCTGGAAACGGTCAAGCTGAGTTTGTGTATCCGTCCAGTCGACTTTCCCTTCCCGCCACATGTCATCGGTGCAGATAACTCGGCGGGCATCAAGCCAGCGCCAATACCGAACCGTAGCCGGCAGCTCATTTTCGCGGTGCAAAAACTCATATACCAGCTGTGACGACAGCAACTCGCCGTAGCTCACTATCTGGTCGTATTGATAATCATAATTGTTTTGAGCATTCACTGCAGCTAGTGCAGTCCGAAGCTCGCGCAGCCAAGTCTGAATGTTGAGGTATTGCGTATCGCCCTCTTCGTCTTGCTTTTCTGGTCCTAAGAGTTCCGCAGCTGTTGCCAGATGAAATGTTTCCACCTGCTGCAATGCCTCCTCGTAAGGCTGCCCCTCGAACGCCAGTTGAAAAATCCGTTCCAGCGCATTGGTGGTTTTGCCCATCGCCGACACCACGATGAGTAGCGGCGCGCCGGCTCCATATTCCTGCACGATATGACCAAGGTTGCGGATGGCCGCCGCATCTTTCACGGAGGCGCCACCAAACTTGTAGACTTTCAACTGGGAAGATTCCTGCATAGGCCCAAATGTAGGGCGGAACGGATATTTGTGCCACTACGCCCGAAAAAGGTTAATTTTGGCTTCCCACCCATCCGTTCATTCTCTCAGGATTTTATGAATCAACACGACAAGCTGGCGCTGCCCGTAGGCACCACCCTGGACCGTTTCATCATGCGCAAGCAGGAGGATTTTCCTTATGCTACCGGCGAACTAAGCCAGTTGCTGCGCGATATTGCCTTAGCGGCCAAAATCGTGAACCGCGAAATCAACCGCTCCGGCCTCATTGATATTGCCGGCGCCTACGGCAACCGCAACGTGCAGGGCGAAGACCAGCAGAAGCTCGACGTTATTGCCAATATCCGCTTTATTCGGGCCCTGCGTAACGGCGGCGAGGTGTGTACTATCATCAGCGAGGAAGACGAGGAAGTCATCCAGACCGGCAACGTGCAAGGCAAGTACATCGTGGCCATTGACCCGCTCGACGGCTCCAGCAACATCGATGTAAACGTGTCTATCGGTACTATTTTCAGCATTTACCGGCGTGTATCCCCCACCGGAGGCGAGGGCACTATGGCCGACTGCCTGCAGAGCGGCACCCATCAGGTAGCTGCCGGCTACGTGATTTACGGCTCCAGCACCATGATGGTGTACACCACCGGCAATGGCGTCAACGGCTTCACCTACGAGCCCAGCCTGGGTGAGTTTTTCCTGTCGCACCCCAACATCCAGTCGCCAAAATCGGGTAGCGTGTACTCCGTGAATGAAGGCAGCTCCGCTTCTTTCTCGCCTGGCATGGCTGCTTATGTGGCGCATTGCAAGGAGCAGGGCTACTCGGCCCGCTATATCGGCTCACTGGTCGCCGACTTTCACCGCAACCTGCTCAAGGGCGGCATCTACATCTATCCGTCTACGCAGAAGTCGCCGAAGGGCAAGCTGCGCCTCATGTACGAGTGCAACCCGCTCGCCTTCATCGTAGAGCAGGCCGGCGGCAAAGCCAGCAACGGCCACATGCGCACCATGGAAATTGAGCCGCTGGATATGCACGACCGGTGCCCACTGTTTATTGGCTCCATGGACCTGGTAACTCAGGCTGAAGAGTTTATGGCCCGCGAGCTGGCTCCAGCCGAATAACTGGTGCGGCTTTAGCCGCTTAGCGCTGCTGCCAATCCACAAACAAAAAACAGATGCCCGGCTGCGCTTGCGCAGCCGGGCATCTGTTTTTTGTTTGTCCAGAAAGAGCTAGTCTTTCTTCTTAGCAGTCTTTTTGGTCGTCTTTTCCGCTTCTTCAGCTGGCTCGGCTGCTTTTCTTTTGGCTTTCGGCTTTTCCTCAGCAGCCGTATCGTCAGATTTTTTAGCTGTTTTTTTAGGCGCAGATGAAGCCGAGGTTTCCGTCTCGGTGGCAACAGGCTCCGAGACTGTAGCAGCTTCCTCAGCTGCTTGATACTTCAGGCGGCTGCTTATTACATGGTACCACTGCACCAGCTTTTTGATATCAGACATGTACACCCGGTCCCGGTCGTAATCAGGAATGATTTCGCCCATGAAAGCAGTCAGGTCCCGATCATCCGACTTGTTGGTGATGGCCAGGCTGCTACCATGCTTTTGGTAAATCCGGTCAAAAACTTCCGTCAGCGGCACCGTCTGGTCGTAATCCTGGGTGTAGATGGAAATCTCCTGCAGCAGAGACACCTTGTTGCGGGCCGAAGCTACGGAGCGGGTCGCCTGCTTATTGAGGGCTTCCACGATAACGCCAGCGCGGGTTGGCTTCACGAGGCGGTACAGACCGGGCATTCCGCTGATAGCGGCAATCTCCTTCAGGTCGTAGGGCATAGGGGTAAAACAGTTGTTGGAAAAAGCAAAGTTACTCAGTTGCGGCGGCTTGGCCGGGTGCTGGTAGCTTAAATACGATGGGCAGGCTGGTAAGTACGGCGTAATCAGGCTTTTTGAACTGCAGCAGGCGCACCACACGCAGCGCTTCTTCTCCGCAGCCCCCGCCGATGTTTTTCACCAGTTTAATGCCCGACATAGTGCCGTCCGTATTCAGCGTAAAGCTCACGATGCAGGTGCCCTGAATACGGTTGCGGCGGGCCATTACCGGATACTTCTTCTCCTTCTCAATGAAGGCATACAAGCCGTCCTGACCACCTTCGTAATACTCCGCCACGGGAATGGTTTTCGCCACGTTCCCAATCTGGTGGGCAGGTGCAGTTGGTGCAGCTTCCGGCACCACCGTTTCCGGAGCGGGTCCGTCCGTCTTGACCTTTACTTTGGTTTTCTGCGCCAATGCCGGTACCGAACAGGCCAGCAGGCCCAGGGCCAGCGCGAAGGAAGTTTTTTTCATGAGCGAGTCAACAAAACAGGGAAGAAAAACAGCTGGAATAATCCAGCGTAGTACCCAGACAATTACGGGGCCAATCTACACAATCTCCTCCGTTTGGGTTATTTGGCGGTTTACATCTTCAATGAACGCTAGTACCTCGTCGCGGCCGGTTTTTTCCTCTGCCGACGTGACAAAATGCCGGGGAACCTCGTCCCACGATTCACTCATCTTCTGCATATATTCCGTTACGTTCTGGTGCGTGCGGCTCCCCGATTGTTTGTCGGCTTTCGTAAAAACCATTACGAATGGAATGCCCTCGGTGCCTAGCATTTCCATAAATTCCAAGTCTACAGCTTGTGGTTTATGCCGGGAATCAATGAGCACAAACACACACGATAAGTTTTCGCGCTGGCGCAGATAGAAATTAATCATGCGGCCCCACTGTACGCGGCTGTCTTTGCTGACCTTCGCGTAACCATAGCCCGGTAAGTCAACCAGATACCACTCCTTGTTCACCAAAAAGTGGTTGATAAGCTGCGTTTTTCCTGGTAGGGAAGAAGTTTTTGCAAGTCCTTTACGCTCCAGTAGCATATTAATAAGCGAGGACTTTCCCACGTTGGAACGTCCAATAAAAGCGTATTCAGGCAGCGTGGGCGGCGGACATTGGTCCACCCGCGTGTTGCTCATCAAAAAAGAAGCGTCACGGATTTGCATAATAAATCGAACTGGTGTGGCGGCAAAGGTACGCCCAGAAACACTTTGCCACTGCCATGCTCACCTGCCTACAGGAAAAGCAAAATTCATGGCCTAGATGAGGTTGTTTGCAAAGCAGGCCTATATTTGCGCGGTTCGAATGCCCGGCCCAAACAAAATTAATGGCATTGAATTATATTTTTTTGGGCTGATACAATAATTTTAATTAATTGGATGGGACTAAGGCGGTATTATAAAATTTCTATCTTTGCCCCCAAATTCCTTTGCCTCACACTCGCCAGTATCTCAAAACAAGCAGCATAAAGAAGAGATTCCACTCTTCTTAGCGTGAAAAAAATAGTTCCCTACTTAACCCTAGGACAGGTTTTCAGTATAAGAGGCATCTTACCGAAAAACTACTGCTGCCAGCAGCATTCGCACCTGGGTTAACTCCTCTTGCAACTCCTTATTCCTCAAACCCCTCCTCAGATGGACAACTTAGTCAAAAGGTTATTGAAAGCCTCTTGCGCCTTAGCTCTTACCGCTGCCGTGGCCCAGCCTGCGCTGGCCCAGAGCACGCGCCAGCAGCTTAAGACTGCAAATAAGTTATTCGACCAAGAGAACTACCGGGCCTCCATTCCTTACTATGAGCAGGTATTAGCCAAGGAGCCTAACAATGCATTGGCATTGTTCCGGGCTGGTATTTCTTACATGTCGTTTGATAAGGAGAAGGCCAGCGACTACATCTATAAGGCCCAGAAGCTGAAGCCGAAAGTTGCCAAGGATGTAGAATACTGGTTGGGCCGCGTTGACCACCTTAACTACAACTTTGACGAGGCCATCACGCACTACCAGGCGTATAATGCTACGCTGAAGCCTAAGGATACGCGCAAAGCACAGCTGGCCCAGCTGATTCAGCATTCGAAAAATGCCAAGGTGCAGTTCAACAGCCCCAAGGATATTTTCGTGAAAAACCTGGGTCCGACGATTAATACGCCGTACTCGGAGCACAGCCCGGTGATTTCGCAGGACGATAAAATCCTGCTCTTCACGTCGCGTTCCGACAACATGAGCGCCCAGTCGATTGCACAGGACGCCAAGAACAAGAAGGATAAAAACCTTGCCACCGACGGACAGTACTACGAGAATATCTATGAGGCTCGCCGTATCGACGACGAGAACTGGGAGAAGCCTCGTTCGTTGAGCACCGTACTCAACGGCAAAGGCCACGACGCTTCGATTCAGGTGTTCGACAACGACACCAAGCTGCTGATGTACCGCAACGACGAGAACGGCGACATTATGTACGCCGAGAAGTCGGGTGCTGATTGGACGGAGCCGAAGAAGTTGAACGATAACATCAACTCTAAGGCGTTTGAATCGGATGCATACATCACGCCGGACGGCCGCACCATCTACTTCTCTACGGGTAAGTACTCGGAGGACGGTACGCTGGACATCTACTACGCAACCCGCCAGCAGGGTGGCGACTGGGGCACGGCCAAGCCGGTTGCAGGCATCAACACCAAGTACGACGACGACAGCCCGTACCTGAGCAAAGACGGCCGGACACTGTACTTCGCTTCGCGTGGCCACAATACCATGGGCGGCTACGACATCTTCAAGTCGGATTACGACTCGGTGGGCAACAAGTGGGGCCGCCCCGAGAACATGGGCTATCCGGTGAATACGCCGGATGATGATACATACTACCGTCTGAGCCCGAACGGCTCGTACGCTTACCTGTCGTCGTATCGCATCGGTGGTTATGGTGAGAAGGATATCTACACCATCAACTACATCAAAAACGCCATCATCCGGGGAAAAGTGTTCAGCAAGCGCGACAGCACGACGGTAATCCCAGGCGTAGAGGTGGTGTTCAGCGGTACGCAGGCCGACAAAACGGCACTGAGCTACCGTGACGTGACCAAGCCCGAAACCGGCGACTACCAGGTGAATGTGCTTTCGGGCCGTACCTACCAGGTAGCTGCCTCCAAGGACGGCCAGAATGTAGCCACTGAGGAATTTGCAGTACCCGTATCGACCAACGATTCGACGGTAATTGAGAAGAACTTCTACGTAGACTACATCGACACCAGCATGGTGGCAGGTGTGGCTATGAAGCCAATCTACTTCGATACCGACAAGTACAAGCTGCGGGCTGAGAGCATCACGGAGCTGAACAACATTGCCGCTATCCTGGCTGCCAACCCCGGCGTAAATATCTCCATCGAAGGCCACTGCGACTCGCGCAACACCGACGAGTACAACATGGTACTGGGCCAGAACCGGGCTAATGCTGCTTACAACTACCTGAAGAAGCAGGGCGTAAATGAGACCCGCATGGTAACGGTTAGCTACGGTGAGCGTCGTCCGGCCGCTGGCAACGACACGCCGGAGAACATGCAGCTTAACCGCCGCGTAGAGTTCCGCACCATCCTGAAAGAAGGCGAAGCCATGCCAACCATGACGCCGCCTGCTACGCCTACTTCCGGTACGCCGGTGCGTACTACGCCGCTGCAGCCTGGCAAGAGCAAGGTGAAGATGGCCGACGGCACCAAGGTGAAAACCAAAGTGGACGAGGACAGCGACAAAGTTAAAGTGAAAACCAAAGGTGCTTCGGACGAGAAGAGCAAGACGGTAACCAAAGAAGGTACCATCGATGCCAAGACCAAAGATGCCAACGGCGAGAAGACCAAAGTGAAGACAGACAACGACTAAGTTGCTTCCAGCAGCTAGTAAAACGGGCCGGGCAAATTGTCCGGCCCGTTTTTTTTCAACATAATGGCCGAACCCACGTTATGTTTGGGCAATTTCGCCCCTGAATTCTCGTTGTTCGCCCCAGAACCATGGCCGTAGTACCCTACAAAGACGACACCGCCGGCAAAAAGTCGCAGGTGGCGCATATGTTCAACAGCATAGCCGGGAAGTACGACTTCCTGAACCACTTCCTAAGTGCTGGCACCGATATCTACTGGCGGCGTAAGGCTGTGGGCGAACTGACACAGCTGCGCCCGGCCCGGATTCTGGATATTGCTACCGGAACGGCTGATTTCGCTATTGAGACCCTACGGGCTGCCTCGGCCGACGCCCAAGTGACGGGCGTAGACATTTCGGAAGGCATGCTGGCTGTCGGGCGCCGTAAGCTGGAAGCCAAGGGCCTTACCAACCGGATTAAGCTGGAACTAGGCGATTCTGAGAACCTGCCATTTCCAGACAACCACTTTGATGCAGTCACCGCCTCGTTTGGGGTGCGCAATTTCGAAAACCTGGCCATTGGCCTGGCTGAAATGCGCCGGGTACTGCGGCCGGGCGGCAAGCTCGTGATACTGGAGTTTTCCAAACCCACGGCCTTTCCTATGAAGCAGGCTTACAATTTTTACTTCCGGCATATTCTGCCGGTATTTGGCAAACTCATTTCCAAGGACCGCGCCGCCTATACGTACCTGCCCGAATCGGTGCAGGCCTTTCCGGATGGCCCCGACTTTCTGGCTATTCTCCGGCAGGTTGGCTTTACTACTCCCGCATGGCAACCCCTCACTTTCGGCATCAGCTCCATCTACACCGCACTCAAGTAAGCCAATTCACGCTGGCCGGGTTGCTGGCTTTAGCCATACCTCTTAGTAGCCTTGCTCAGAATAATAGCCGCTCCAGCGCCAGCCGGGGCAAAGGGGGCCGCGTTAAGTCCATTACGGTGCAAAACCTGCCTGGCTATGACGACAAGTGGTTTCACCCGGGGTTTTTCATTGCGCCTAACTTTTCCAGCTATAAGATCGAACAGTCGCCAGCGTATATTGCAAACTTCGGCACTTCGCGGGGCGTAACGGCTAATTCCAAGATAAGCCCTGGTTTTTCTGTTGGCTTTGTGGGAGATGCGCGGCTCAATGATTACCTGAATCTGCGCTTTGCGCCGGGCGTAAGCTTTATCACGCGCCAGATTGAGTTCAAGCCTGACGGCTACATTCCTGACCCTGCCAATGAAGACGACCCACCGGAAATCCTGACGCAGGAAGTAGGAGCCACACAAGTGGATCTGCCGCTGCTGGTGAAGTTTCATTCGGAGCGCCGCCGCAATACACGCGTGTACATAGTGGGCGGCCTCAAGCCCAGCGTGAATGTGGGAACCCGCCGTAAAGACCCGGAGCGCAACCAACTGTCGGTGGCCAGCAGTGACTTGGCTATCGAGTATGGAGTAGGGCTCGATTTGTTTTACCCGTTCTTCAAGTTTGCGCCAGAGCTGCGCTTCTCGCACGGGCTAAGCAATCAACACCAAGGCGTCGATAACATCTACAGCCGCAGCTTGCAAAGTCTGCGCAGCAATACGGTAACGCTGTACCTGAATTTTGAGTAAATCACAGCTGCATATCTGAACCGAGAAATGGCTGGCCACCCAACATTCTGTTGGTACGGTCGGCCATTTCTCGGTTCAGGCAGGTAGCGTTTAACTGCATTTATGAAAACTGCTTTCATCACCGGTGCTTCTTCGGGTATTGGCCGGGCCACGGCCATAGCGCTGGCGCAATCCGGCTTTCAACTGGTTATTACCGGACGCCGCCGCGAGAAGCTGGAGGAACTGGCCCGGGAGCTGCTGGATACTCCAACGCACATTCTCACTTTCGACGTGCGCGACCGGGGCGCGGTGGAAGCTGCGGTGGGTAGCCTGCCTGATGCTTTTGCCACTATTGACGTGCTGATCAATAATGCGGGCAATGCCCACGGGCTGGCTCCGGTTCAGGACGGCAGCCCAGATGACTGGGACGCTATGCTGGACGGGAACGTGAAAGGCCTGCTTTACGTGAGCCGGGCTGTGCTGCCAGCCATGACGCAGCGGCAGGTGGGCCATATCGTTAACATTGGCTCTGTAGCCGGCTCGGAGGCCTACGCAAATGGCAACGTGTATTGTGCATCCAAAGCGGCCGTGTCGATGCTAACCAAGACAATGCGCCTGGACCTGCTCCCGCACAATATCCGGGTGGCCGAAGTGAACCCTGGCGCAGTGGAAACAGACTTCTCCAAGGTGCGCTTTAAAGGGGATGAAGCCCGCGCTGAGGCAGTATACAAAGGGTTTCAGCCGCTTGTAGCGCAGGATGTAGCCGAAGTTATCCAGTTTATGGTGACGCGCCCGCCACACGTGAACGTGGCTGAAGTGCTGTTGCTGCCAACAGCGCAAGGTGCGGCGGCGACTATTCGGCGCGAGGCCTAGCGCACAAGCAGCCTATTGCTAACGGCCCAACTGATGATAAGAACGTGTTTAGGATTTTATGAAAGCGTCGATTCCTTCATGTTGAGCTTACCGAAGGGTTTCTGCTGTTTCGTTGCAGTAACGGTTAGTGAGCACTGCAGTCGGGATATTTCGACAGGCTCAGCATGACGTTCTCCTTAAATTTATAAACAAGATCTAAGCTGGCCGGAAAGCTAATTGTTGCAGCAGGCCGGCATGAAGCGTATGCTGACCGGCGAAGCGTAGTAGCTCCGGCTCTGTGCCGAAGCCACGCAGAAAGTCGCGCTGCTTTTCAATGTCGGCGGGCGAGACGAACTCATCGGCGTCGCCGCAGACCAACGTAACCGGCAAACCGCGCAGCAACTGGCCCGCCGCCTGGAAGTCCATGTCGGGCGGGAAAGCGCCGGCCCACAGGATAAGCCGGGCCGGCCGGAAGGCTGCGTGCGCCAGCCAGCGGCTAACGGTAGCAGCGCCCTGCGAGAAGCCCAGCACCGTCACGCGCACATCGGGTGCGGCAAGAGGCAGGAGGGATGCCGCCAGTTGGTTGAGATAGGCAACGTAGTCGTCGATTTCGGTGAGCCGGTCTTCACGCGTCATCCAGGTGGCACCTACGCGCCCGCCAGTGCCCTGCAGATAGAACCGTGACAGTCCCTCTGGCGCCACAACAACCAGCGTCGGGTCGGTGGTACTCAGGGCGGCGAAGTGCCGAATGAAATATTGCGCCAGCTGACCGTAGCCATGGCATACAAACCATACCTGCCGGGTAGCGGCCGTGAGCTCACCCAGCTGAAAGTAGCGGGCCGTGCGCGTAACGGGTAAGTGGTGTTCCTGAGCCATAGAGCATAGAATACAGCCAAAGCTGCCGGGAAGTCAGCCCAAAAAAAGCCTAAAGCCCTAGTAATGCTCGCCTACCCTTTCTGGGGCAAGTCGTCGGCACTGAAGCCGAAGGGCAGCAGATCGGAAAGGCTGCGAAACCGATAGATGCTGCCATTCGGGCCGGGCATCAGGAGCGGAATAGCTTGCTTCTGGCGATGCTCATACTCGGCCATCACCTGGCGGCAGGCCCCGCACGACGACACCGGCACAAAGTCGCCGGCTGCAGGGCGGGCGGCCACGGCCATGCCCAGAATGCGCCGCTCGGGCTGCGAAGCCGCTAAGCCAAACAACGCGGTGCGCTCCGCGCATAGTCCCGAAGGAAAAGCGGCGTTTTCCTGGTTGGTGCCCCGGAAGATGGTGCCGTCGTCGAGTAGGAGAGAGGCGCCGACGTGAAAATGGGAATACGGCGCGTAGGCCTGGTCGGTGGCGGCGCGGGCAGCCTGCCAGGTGGTAGCTTCGGCGGGCGTTAGCTCGGCTTCAGTGAGAACCTCGACGTGAATAGTGAGGTGGAGCGGGTGGGCCATGAAGTAGGCAGAAATAGATATTGCGGTACCGGCTCGCGGCCCCGGCTGTAGAAGGGGCGGTGAATGTACTACAATTCTTACGCAATGACGCCAACTGGCTTGCTGAAGGCGTAGCTGGCAGCCAGTACGCGGCAGAGTTTCGCTGCCACTGCGTGATGTGCGCGCAGGGAGGTAGCAGCTGATTGGCTGGAATTCACTAGAATTGACCCCGCTTTGTGCTGTTTCGTTTGCCAAGCCGACGACGCTATTCCCCCGCAAATTCCCCTGCATGACTCGTATTACCTTGCTAGGAGCCGGCCGCTCTGCTTCCTCGCTGATTCAGTATCTGCTGCGCCAGGCAGCCACCGAAAACTGGCAAATCATTGTAGCAGATGCCAATCCTGCGCATCTGGCGCCGGTGCTGGCCGCTCACAGCGAATATGCCCGTGCTGTGCCCTTCGCGCTGGAAGACGAAACCCTGTTGCAGGAATTGGTAGCTAACTCCGACATCGTTATTTCAATGCTGCCGGCTCTTCTGCACGGCCCGGTGGCCCGGATGTGTGTGCAGCTAGGCCGGCATCTGGCTACGGCCAGCTACGTGAGTGAGGAAATCAGGGGGCTTGATGCCGCCGCACGAGTTGCGGGCAGTACGTTGCTGATGGAATGTGGCCTCGACCCCGGCCTCGACCATATGTCGGCTATGGCTATGATTGAAAATATCCGTGCCCGTGGCGGCCGGATTACGTCCTTCAAGTCGTATTGCGGCGGCCTTCTGGCGCCCGATTCGGAAGGTGATAATCCGTGGAAGTACAAGTTCACCTGGAACCCGCGCAACGTGGTGCTGGCCGGGCAGGGAACGGCCAAATACCTGGAAAACGGCCGGGCGCGCTTCATTCCGTACCAGCACCTGTTTGCCCGCACCGAAACGATTACGATGCCGGGTTACGGCGACTTCGACGGCTACGCCAACCGGGATTCGCTCGGCTACCGCGCGCCCTATGGGCTGGAGGATATTCCCACGATTCTGCGGGGCACGTTGCGCCGGGCCGGCTATTGCGCCGCCTGGCATGCGCTGGTTTGCCTGGGCTTGACGGATGATTCGGTACACCTTGGAAACTCAGCCGATCTGACGTGGCGCGAGCTGCTGGAATCGTACTTGCCGGTTGCGGTGCCGCATACCACCACTGAAATCGAACTGGCTGCGCATTGCGCCAACTATTTAGGCTTGCCGCTGGCGGGGCCTGAAATGCAGCGGCTACAATGGCTGGGGATGTTCACCGAACAACCGGTAGGCCTTGCCGACGCCACGCCCGCGCAGCTGCTGGAGCGCCTGCTGACGGAAAAGTGGCAGCTGCAGCCCACCGACCACGACATGATTGTGATGCAGCACCTGTTCGAGTTCGAACTGGCTGGCGTGCATTATGATAGTACTTCGTCACTGGTCGTGCTCGGCGACGATGCCACGCACACGGCTATGGCCAAGACCGTAGGACTGCCGCTGGGCATGGCCGTGCGCCGCCTGGCGCGGGGTGAAGTGGCCACCCGTGGGGTGCTCATCCCTACCCGCGCCGACTTGTACAAGCCTATTTTGGCTGAGTTGGCCGCCGACTATGGCGTTCGGTTCGAGGAGCACGAAACAGTGCGTCAGTTCCGTTAGAGCAGCTGCAGGTGAGTGCCTGCCGTATTGAATACGCTTTGAGAAGTTTCACTGTCTTGAATCGGTAATATCTGCGCGCTTGAAACGGTATCTGTGGCTGCGGCTACGAATAGCAGGCCGACTGCTGGCTGAGCTGGGCTGGTGGCGGCTGGCGCTGCTGGGGCCTTTTCTGCTGCTGGCCGTGGCGCGGGCTTTGTTTGTGCTGGCTCCGCACGCTGCCGGGCAGTGGCTGGTGCCGCTGGTAGTGGCGGGGCTGGTGGCCAGCCAACACCGCCGCCGTCCGGATCTGGAGTTTCTGCAGCTGACGGCGCCTCGTTTTCGGCCGTGGCTGGCTCTGGAGTATGGGTTGTGGAGTTTGCCGGTTGCCGCAGCCCTTTTAGGGCTTGGACGCGTCTGGCCAGCCTTGCTGACTGTGGTGCTGGCCGCTGCTGCCGCCTGGCTACCCGCTGCCACCAATCAGGCAGGCATGCGCGGCCGCCTCAGTCTGGTGCGCAGCGAATCGCTGGAGCTGGTGAGTGGCTTCCGCCAAATGCACGCCGAATTATGGTGGCTGCTATTGCTGGCAGCAGCGGCCTGGTGGCGGCAGCACCCGATAGTGCCGGCGCTGGCCCTGGCGGCTTGGGTGCTGCTGCTGGTTGGCTGCTATGGCACTCCTGAGCCCTGGACGCTGCTGCTGCCCGCACTGCGGCGGCCAGGCGTGTGGCTGCGGCGGCGGGTTGGGCTGGCTGTATTGTATTTCCTGCTCACGGCCGCGCCATTTGCCGGATTGCTGGCCCTGGGGCCTGCTGGCCTGAGCGGGGCCGCGTTGCTGCTGGTGTGGGGCGGAGCCTTGCTGCTGATGGTCGTGCTGGCCCGTTATGCCTTCTACCCCGACGCGCTATTGGTGCGCCTCACGCAAAGCGGCGTGGTGGCCATGACAGTGCTGCTTGCTGGCCACCCCGTTTTCCCCGCGTTGCTGCTGGTTGTTTTCAGTGGCCTGATCTGGAAAAGCCGCCATCGTTTGTCCACTTTTCGGCATGATTGAAATACGTAACCTGAGCAAAGCCTTCGGCACCCAGCAGGTATTGCAGGAAGTGAGCCTGACGCTACGTCCTGGTACGTTGCACGGCCTGGTAGGGGCCAACGGCGCTGGCAAAACCACCTTGCTCCACTGCCTCTACGGCTTGCATGCCGACTACCGGGGTACTGTGGCGGAAAGCACCGGCCTGCCGATCCGGCCGCATACGGGGCTGCTGCCCTACGAGCCCTATTTCTACCCGCGCCTCACCGGGCGCGAGTACCTGGAGTTCACGCTGCAGGCCTGCGGGCGGCGTATCCCGGATTTCAACGGCTGGAACCAGCTGCTGGAACTGCCGCTCGACCAATACGCCGAAGAGTATTCGGCTGGCATGAAAAAGAAGCTGGCATTGCTGGCGCTGCTGGTGCAGCCTTTCCGCTACCTCATCCTCGACGAGCCCTTCAATGGCCTCGACCTGAACGCCAACCTGCTGCTGATGGAAATTCTGCGGCGGCTGCGCGAGCAGGGCACTGGCATTCTGCTGACCTCGCACTTGCTGGGCTCCCTCACGGAACTCTGCGACGAGCTGACCGTACTGGCCGATGGCACCGTGCGCCGCCGCTATGTTGCGGCCGAGTTTGGGCAGGTGCAGGCTGATTTGCTGGATGAGTTTTACCAGGACAAGCTGGCTCAGGTGCGCCAGCTACTCCCCACAACGTAGAAAATTTATATCTGTAGCAAACCAGAACGGCCGATGCACCAAGCCAACTAAAGGCTGGCTCATAGGTCCAGGTAAAACGGCCGCAGTAGCGCCTGAAACTCCTGGGAGTACTGCTCGTTGGTGTCCCGCACCAGTATTTCGGTTGGCTGGAATGTGGCCCGCTGGCGCCCAAAGGTGGTAATATGGCGCAACGGCTTGCTGCCAGCCCGGTGCCGCAAGACGAGCTGCGCCACCGGCCATAGTCCCGCCAAGGTTGCGGCCCGCTCGAAGTGCTGCATTTCTGGCGGTGGCAGCAGTACCGTGAGGTGGCCGGCGGGCGTCAGAAAGTCAGCGGCAAAGGCAGCCAGTTCCTCAAAGGTCAGCGAGGCGTCGGTGGTGTGGCGGGCGGTGGTGCGCCGGGCATCGGGGGAGCGGAGCGAGTGGCGGAAAAAGGGCGGGTTGCAGAGAATACAATCGAAAGGGGCGGGGCGAGTGGCAGCTAGGCTAGCTAGTGGCTGCGCATGCAGCGTCAGGCGCGGCGCCCAGGGGCTGGCCTGGAAGTTGGCTGTGGCCTGCGCGGCGGCGGCCGGGTCCAGTTCCACGGCATGAATATCGGCAGTGGCAGTGCGCTGGGCGGCCATCAGGGCCAGCAGGCCGGTGCCGGTGCCAATATCCAGCAGCCGCTGGGCCCCGGCTACTGGGGCCACGGCGCCCAGCACGCAGGCGTCGGTGCTGACTTTCATGGCGCATTCGCCCTGCTCGACCCGAAATTGCTTGAACTGAAAATACGAATTGGCCACGGCAGATTATAGCAGCTACAGCCACAAAGGTCAGCAGAATCAGTTAGCCACGGCGTGTTTTTATGAGCCACCGGCGCGGCGCTTCTCGTCTTCGGCTCCACTGGCGCGGCGCCGCGTCGGCGACACTTTATCGTTGCCAAGCTTGTAGCTGAACGACAGCGTGGCCACTCGGGAGTCGCCGCGCTGATAAAACTGCTCCACGTAGTTCTGATAAGTGGAAGTAGCCCGGACCACGCTGGTGTAAAAAATATCCGTTACGTTCAGCTTCAGCGTGCCTTTCCGGTCCCACAACGCCTTCTGGACGCCGGCCGTTAGCTGCCCCTGCGGCCGCACCGTAAAGAAGCCATACACCTCGGCCGACTGGTAGCGGGCATTCAGGTCGGCACTCCAGCCGCGGCCCACCACGAAGGAGCTGTTGCTGGTGAGCGTATACGCCACTTTGCCGGTGTTGAGGTTGGTGCCGGCCAGGGCGCCGGTGAAATGATTGTAATACAGCACCGCGTTGTTGGTCAGTGTCCACCACTTGGCCAGCTCCACTGGGACATCCAGCGTAAGCGCCGCATACTGCTGGCGGCCCAGGTTCTGGCTCGTGGATACCACTGCCCGGCCCGTGTCAGCGGCCGGCTGCACAGTCCCGATGATGGGGTCGTTGGTGACGCTGTAGCTTACACCCAGGCTGTATTTCTGCTGGAAAGTATGGGTTAGCTCGAAGTTGTAGCTGGTTTGCGGGCGCAGGTCGGGGTTGCCGGCGCCGTAGGTGGTGGCGTCGATGTAGGACCGGAACGGATTCAGCTGCCCGTAGGAAGGCCGGTCGATGCGCCGGCTCAACGATAGCGAAACCGAGTGATTCTTGGAAAACTCCCGCTTTAGCGCAGCACTCGGAAACAGCTGGAAATAGTTGCGGTCGAAGCCCTGCGCCGGTAGGTCCGGAACGCCGGTAGCCTTGGTTTGCTCGCCTCGCAAACCCGCTTGTAGTGTCCAGCCAGGGCGCGTGTACGCCAGGTTCACGTAGCCGGCATTGATGTTTTCATCGTAGCGGAAGCGGTTGGAGCGGGTTGGGTCGCGCACCAGCGGGCCGCCGTCGGGTCCCGGCACCTGAAACAGCAGGTCATTGTCTGACTGCACCCAGCTCAGCTTGCCGCCGGCCTCCAGCGTGAGCTGCTTGCTTAGCAGGTGCGTGTAATCCGCCTTCACCGACCAGATAGAAAGCTTCCCCTGCTGGTTGCTGTCGAGTAAATCCGAGGAGTCGCGGGGGAAGGTGTAGCGGGTGCTCAGCAGCTGCAGGCGGCGCGTGTCGTAGCGGGCCAGGTCGGCATCGGCGGTAAGCTCGCGCGGCCCCACCGAATCAGCCCCGAAAGTGTGGCGGAAGTTAAGGTTGGCGGCTACGTTGGGCGCCTCAACGCTACGCGTATTCACCGAGCCATACCGGGCTTGCAGCTGGCTGGCATCGGTTAGCTGCTCGGTTAGGTTGGTGCCGTCCTGGCCCAGCTCAAACCCGACGCCGCTCACCACGGCGCCCAGCACCGTGCGCTCGGTCAGGTCGTAGTCCAGGCCCGCTTTCCAGGTGTGCGAGTAGGAGCGGCTCTTGCTGAAGTTGTCCTGCTCGGTGCTGCCCGCAAACGTGCGCTGCCCGTCCGGATAGCTGAAAAAGTCCCGATAAATCGTCAGGGCGCCAAAATTCGTGCGGTCCGCGTAGTTGTAGCTGCCAAACAAGTTGAGGCCTTTGCGGCGGTGGTTGAGCGTGAGCCCGGCCGTGTACTTGTCGTTGCCGTAGCGGCCCAGTCCGTAGCTGGCATTCACGCTGCCGTTGGTGCCCAGGCGCTGGTCTTTCTTGAGGTTGATGGCAATGATACCGGCACCGCCCTGCGCATCGTATTTGGCGGGCGGATTGGTGATTAGCTCGATATTTTTCACTTGGTCGGCGGGCAGGGCGCGCAGGTAGTCGGCCAACTCGGTGCCGGTCATGGGCTGGCGCTTGCCGTCGATCAGCACCAAGACGCCCTGCTTGCCGCGTAACGCCAGGTTGTCGCTGCCATCCACGGTTACGCCCGGTGCCCGGCCCAGCACTTCCAAGGAAGTAGCACCAGCCGCCAGCGTGCTGCCTTCCACATTCACAATGGTGCGGTCGGCGAGGCGCTCGTACAGGGGTTTCTGGCCGACTACCGTCACTTCTTTCAGGGCTGTAGCGCCGCTGGCCTGCAACACCAGCGGCGGCAGCTTCACCAGGGTGCCGGCCACTTCCACGGGTGCACTCCAGCGCCGCTGGAACCCCACCTGTGACGCCAGCACCAGATAGCGCCCAGTTGCTACCGGCCCAAGCCGGAAAGCGCCTTTCGCGTCACTGAACTCTGACTTCATTACCACCGAATCCTGCGCCCGATGCAGCGTAAGTGTGGCAAATTCCAGTGGCGCGCCGGCAGCTGTCTGTACAGTCCCTTCTATAGTTCCCGCGCCCTGTGCCCAGGCAGATACCGAGGTAAATAGCCCTGACAAAAAGGCAATAGCGAAGAGGGCCGGCCGCCGTAGCAGCCAGAAAAGCCAGATTTTCATGCGCAATACGCTGTTTTACTGGTGAATAAGAAAAATGAGGAATTGGGCTGCTTCTTCAGCAGAAGGCTGACAGCAACCAGTGCGAAATGCCCAGGCAAGCCCGCTGCAGCAGGGCCCGATAGGAAATTGTCGCGCTTTATCTTGATCTACGAAATTGTTCGTACAATTGTATGCGAATATATTCGTAGATGCAAGTTTTAGCTACATTTTTTGCTTGACTTACCCGTACAGCAGGTTGCTAGGTAGAGGGAGTGTGGAAGCGGCAAGTACACCTCAGCAGGCATCGGTAGCAGCTGAACTCAGGAAAGGCGTGGCGCCAACGTGAAACTCAGGTGGCGGGAGGGAGGCAGTTCTGGTAAATCTGTTCTAGCAAGGTGCGGAGCACGGTCAGGTCGGCCTCGGAGAGGCCGCGCAGGGCGAGGGCCCGGTTACTGAGCACCACCGGCTGCACAGCAGCCAGTACCCGCTCGCCCTCTTCGGTCACGCGGAGCTGGCTCCGGCGGCCATCGGAGGGCAAAGGCACCGATACCAGCAGCTGCCGGCCCGCCAGCAAACTGATCATGCGGGCCACCGAAGCCTGGTCTTTGAATACGCGCTCGGCAATGTCGGTCTGGGTCAGGTCGTCGTGCTCCTGAATCACGCGTAGCACCAGCCACTGGTCGATGGTAATGGCAATGCCTGCCCGGTCGATATTGGCCTGCGCCAGCTTGCGGTACTGCCGGATGGCTTTATCGAGGGAATAAAAGATGACACTGGAGAGCATACCAAAGCTTTTCTGATTACTGAAATATAGATGTATGATATGTCATAGAAGTTGCGCCTCAAGGAAAATATTTTTCCTCATTTTCAGCACTTGGCTTTAATATACCCGAATTACCTGCTTTCGTGGCAGCCTCAAGCCAGCCAAGCTGGATTGGTTTCGCTGCTCAGGCAGCACCTCCATATTCTGCCGGCCGCTTATTGAAAAGCGTGAGCCAGGTGCCACTATTGGCTGACGGCGCGGCGCTTTTCTTCCTCTGCGCCGGTAGCGCGCTTGCGGGCCGGTGGCACCTCGTTGCTGCCGAAGCGGTACGAAAACGACGCCGTAGCCACGCGGCTATCCTGGTTGGCCCGGTACGTTTCCTCGAACACTTGGTAGCGGGAAGTAGCCGTAATGGGGGCAGTGTAGAACAGGTCGGTGGCATTGAAGCGCAACGTGGCGCGGCCGTCCAGCAAGCTTTTCTGCAGCCCTACGCCTACCTGCCCAAACGCCTTCACCACCTGAAAGGCATATAGCTCGCGGGAATGGTAGCTGCCGCTCAGGTCGGCGGTCCAGCCCTTACCAACCGTGAACGTGCTGTTGGCAGTGGCAATGGCCCCCGGGCGTCCGGCGGGCGCAACGGTATTGCTCAGGCGGCCATCAAAGTAGATATAGAACAGCTCGACATCGGTGTAAAGCTGCCACCATTTAGTTGGGGTCAGCGGGGCTGCCAGAGTGAAGGCATAGTAGTGGCGGGTGCGCAGGTTTACGTCGGTGGCCGCTACCAGGCGCTCGGGGCCGGGCTGCGCCAGATACACCGGCACGATAGGCTGATGGCCGCGTGCGTAGCTGAGGCCCGTGGTGTATTTCTGGCGCCACGTGTGCGTCAGCTCGGCACTGTAGCTGGTCATGGGCAGCAAATAGGGGTTGCCGGCGCGATACGAGGTGGCATCTACGTACGAACGGAAGGGATTGAGCTGGCTGTACGTAGGCCGGTCGAGGCGGCGGCTCAGGCCAACGCTTACTGTATGGGATTCCGACAGCGTCCGGCTTAGACTCAGGTTCGGAAACAGCTGCAGATAGCGGCGGTCGAAGTTTTCGTTGCCGATATCCTGGCGGCCGGTGGCTACGGTATGCTCGGCGCGCAGACCGGCCGTCAGGGTCAGCCCCGGCCGGGTGCGCGACAACGTCAGGTATGCTGCATTGATGTTTTCGTCGTAGTGAAAGCGGTTCGATTGGGTGGTGTCCGGAAGGCGGCTGCCGTCCCGGTAGAACACCACGTCGTTATCGGCGCGCACTTGGCTGGCTTTCAGCCCAATTTCCAGGCGAAAACCGCGCGCCAGTGGCCGCACATAGTCGGCCTTGGCGCTCTGGATGAGCAGGGAGCCATCTTGCGTGCCGGTGAGGGACGTGAAAGGCTGATTGGCAGGTAAGCTGAACGTGGTAGCCAGGTCCAGGGTACGCAGGATGCCGTAGCGCGCCATATCGGCGTCGGCGGTCAGCTCGGGCGTACCTGCTGAGTCGGGCCGGAACGTGTGGCGCAGCGTGAGGTTGGCGGCCACGTTGGGCGTACGCAGGTTGCGGAAGTTGTCGGAAGTGTACTGGCGCACGGGCTGGCCCTGCGCATCCAAAAACGTGGAGGTGTTGGTGCCCTGCCACGGCGACCGGCTGGCCAGTCCGCTCACCATAGCGCCGAGCGTGGTTTGCGGGCTCAGCGTATAGTCGAGGCCAACTTTCCAGGAGTGCGAAACCAGATGGTTGCGCATTTCATTGCGCTGCTGGCTGGTTACCGGCAGCTGGTTTTCGGGGCGGTAGATGCGTGAAAAGGTTAGGTTCTGAAAGTTGCGGCGGTCGGAGTAGGCATAGGTAGCGTAGAAGTTAGCGTGTGGCCCGCGGTGGTTTAGCGACAGTCCTGAGGTGTGCTTGCCGTAGTGCCCGCGGCCATAGCTGGCATTCACGCTGCCGTTGGTGCCCAGGCGCTGGTCTTTATTCCGGTTGATAAGGATAACTCCGGCGGTGCCCTGCGCATCGTATTTAGCCGGCGGGTTGGTGAGCAGCTCCATGGTACTGACCTGCTCGGCGGGCAAAGACCGCAGCAGATCCGCCAGTTCCGTGCCGGTCATGGGCACGCGCTTGCCGTCTAGCAGCACCAGCACGCCGCGCTGGCCGCGCAAGGCCAGGTTGTCGCTGCCATCCACCGTCACGCCCGGCGAGCGGCTGAGCACGTCAAGCGCCGTACTGCCACTGAAAAGCGAGCTGCCTTCCACGTTGATGATGGTGCGGTCGGCGAGGCGCTCGAAAGGCGGTTTCTGGCCCGTGACAATAACGCCGCGTAGCTGCTGTGTGGCACCCGGCACCAGCGTGATGCGCAGTGGCGCAATAGCGCTACCCGTAGCTGGGAAGGGCCCCGCCCAGGCCGGCGCGTAGCCGATGTGCGCCACCGACACCAGATACTGGCCCGTGCTGGCGGGCACCATCATAAAATGCCCGCCGGCATCCGTAAACTCGGTTTTGAGTGCTACCGAGTCAAGGGCACGGTGCAGCGTAACCGTGGCATATTCCACTGGCGCTCCGGCGCCGGTGCGAACCTGGCCCAGTATGGGCGTGGGCAACTCCTGCGCTGCCAGGGAGGCTGCCAGAACAAGCAGCGCCGGCAGCAGGCACGTAATCCGGCGCAGCGTGCCGGTAAAAAAAGAATCCATGTGCGCACTTTCCGGTGAGAAAAAACGGAACGTGCAATAGGTGGCAGGCAAAGTAATTGGCCCGGGTAATGGGGTGCTTACTTTGTGGGGATAGAGAGCAAGGATAACTGCTAAGCGCCGCCAAACTAAAACCGGTACTACTTAACGCTACGAAAGATAGGGACAAACCAGGTTCCGGTTAAAATGCCACGTAAGTAATTATTTCATAAGCCCAAAGGCATTCCATCTATGCCGCGTCGCGGAACCAGCCATCAATTGGCTAGCTACCGGAAGACGTAACCGGGTTTGGACGCCGCCAGCCAACAAAAAAGTCTCCAACCAAGCTGGTTGGAGACTTTACAACACCACAATTTGCCAGTTGAGCCCCAAAGCCGAACTGCCAAAAGATGTACGAACACGACTACCGCAAAGCGTCCAGCGCGGCCCGCAAACGGGGCAGCGCCGCCTCAATCGACTCCAGGGACGCGCCGCCTATCGACATGCGGAACCAGGGCGCCGTGCCGGCCGTGCCGAAGGCGCTGAACGGCACCAGCGCCAGCCCGGCGTCGCTGATCAGGTAGGAAGTCAGCTCCTTGGCGGTACTAAGCACCTGACCGGCCGGGGTAGTTTTGCCCAGCACATCAAGGCGGGCCGTGAGGTAGATGGCGCCCATCGGCACGATGGAATCTACGGGGTAGCCGGCGGCCTTCAGCTCCTGCAGGCCCGTATGCAGACTATCAAGGCTGCGCTGGATTTTCTCCTTGAACTCGCCAATGAACCCATCGACGGCCGGCGTGTCAGGCAGGAATTTGGCGGTGGCTACCTGCTCGGCTTTGGGGGCCCAGGCGCCCACATGGCCCAGAATGGCCTTCATCTTGTCAATCACGACGGCCGGCCCGAACGCATAACCCACCCGCACGCCGGTAGCGGCCAAGCACTTCGAGATGCCGTCGATGTACACTACGTAGTTGCGCAGCTCGGGGCGCAGGTTCACTGGGTCGAAGTGCTCGGTCTGGCCGAAGGTGAGCATCCAGTAAATCTGGTCGTAGAGCAGGTAGAGCGGCTTTTCGCCGGGCTGGCGGCGTTGGTTTTCGGCCAGTACCAGGTCGCAGATGGCTAGCAGGTTGTCGCGGGTGAAGACGGTGCCGGTGGGGTTGAGCGGCGAGCAGAGGGCCAGCAGCGTGGCGCCGGCCAGGTGCGGGGCCAGTTCCTCGGCCGTGGGCATAAAATTGTTTTCGGGCCGGGTTTCCACCATCACGGCCGTGGCGCCCGAGAGGTGGCAGTAGTGGTTGTTGTTCCAGCTTGGTACCGGAAACACCACCCGGTCGCCGGGGTCTACCAGGGCCAGGTAGGTGGCGTAGATGAGGGGGCGCGAGCCGCCGGCCACCAGCACATCATTGGGCGAGTAGTCGAGGCCCAGGCGCTCCTTGGTGAAGGCGGTAGCAGCTTCGCGCAGGGCAGCCATGCCGTTGGCGGGCGGATAGTTGGTGTGGCCGGCCTGGTAGGCGTTGGTGATTTCAGTTTCGAGCGCGGCCGGAATCGGGAAAATGGCGGGGTCGAAGTCGCCGATGGTCAGGTTGCAGATCTGCTCTCCCCGGCGGATCATGTCGTTTACTTCGTTGCCGATTTTAATGATTTCCGAGCCGATGAGGCTGCCGGCCATTCGCGAAACTTGCATGAGAAAGATAGTTTATGATAAGCCAAATGTAGGAAGAACGGGGTGGTGGAAAAATTCCGGCTGCCGGCAAAGCTGCCGATACTGCTGCTGCCAAGGTGCCGAATGACTCTCTGCTGCGTGCTACCTTGCAACCCCAACCTTTGAACTCGTATGCTGACACTAGATATATCCAGCCTGCAGGCCCTGCCCACCGTCGCCAATCAGGTCCGGGATGCCATTCAGGGCCGCTCCATCGTGTGCTTCGAGGGCGAAATGGGGGCCGGCAAAACCACGTTTATCAAGGCGCTGTGCGCCAGCCTGGGCGTGCCCGAGGACGAGGTCAGCAGCCCCACCTTCTCATTGGTAAATGAGTACCGCGACGCCCGCAACCAGCCCATCTATCACTTCGACTTCTACCGCCTCAACCATCCCGGCGAAGCCGAGGATATTGGCGCGTTGGAGTACTTCGATTCCGGCTATCTTTGCCTAATCGAGTGGCCCAGCCGCATTGAGGCGCTGCTGCCCCCCGAACGACTACTCCTCACGCTCACCGTCACCGGACCTTCATCAAGGGAATTAAAAATTGAGAATTAA
The DNA here is from genome assembly GCF_014333525.1 of Hymenobacter puniceus. Classification (GTDB taxonomy): domain Bacteria; phylum Bacteroidota; class Bacteroidia; order Cytophagales; family Hymenobacteraceae; genus Hymenobacter. Next base: position 237,566 of record NZ_JACSCX010000005.1, on the reverse strand, counting down.
AAATTAAAAATTGCCTGAAACCCTTTTCTCCGAATGAGTTGTGTAAGTGCAATGGTCTCGATTTTTAATTTTTAATTCTCAATTTTTAATTGAAAAAAATGCCCGACGCAGTACCCCCCGGATTCGAGTCGCTGGCTACGGGCCGCGCCTACTTCACGCAGGAATCCATGCTGGCGGTGGAAACCCGGAAGCGCAAGCTGTTTATCGGGTTGCCGCGCGAGACGTCGTTGCAGGAAAACCGCATCTGCCTCACGCCCGAGGCCGTGAAGCATCTGGTGGAGGAAGGCCACGAAATCATCATGGAAAGCGGGGCCGGGGAGCCCAGCAAGTACTCCGACCATAACTACTCCGAGGCCGGCGCCACCATTGCCTACTCGCAGAAGGAAGTGTACGAGGCCGACCTCATCCTGAAAGTGGCCCCGCCCACCCACGATGAAATCGAGTTTCTGCACGCCAACCAGACCCTGATTTCGGCCTTGCAGTTCGGCACGCTCACTTCGGAATACGTCATGGCTCTCACCCGCAAAAAGGTGAATGCCATCAGCTTCGAGCTGATCAAGGACCCGAGCGGGGCGCGGCCAGTGGTGCGCGCCATGAGCGAAATTGCAGGCTCCACCGTCATGCTGATTGCGGCCGAATATCTGGCGCGCTCCAACGAGGGTAAGGGCATCATTCTGGGCGGCATTACGGGCGTGCCGCCGTCGCAGGTCGTGATTCTGGGGGCTGGTACCGTAGCCGAGTACGCCGCCCGCGCCGCTACCGGCCTGGGTGCCGAGGTGAAGGTGTTCGACAACCACCTCTACAAGCTGCGCCGCCTCAAGCAGAATCTGGGCACCCAGCTCTACACCAGCACCCTCGACACGTTTGCCCTCAGCCAGCAGCTGCGCCGCGCCGATGTGGTGATTGGGGCCCTCAATGCCGAAGAGGGCCGCGTGCCGTTCATGGTGCCCGAAAGCATGGTAGCCAGCATGGCGCCCGGCTCGGTCATCATCGACGTGAGCATCGACCAGGGCGGCTGCTTTGAAACCAGCGAGATGACCAGCCACAGCAAGCCCGTCTTCCGCAAATACGACGTGATTCACTACTGCGTGCCCAACATTGCCAGCCGCGTGCCGCGCACTGCTACCAACGCGCTAAGCAACATTTTCACGCCCATTCTGCAGGAAATAAGCCAGCACGGTGGCATCAACGAGGTGCTGTTCACGAATGAGCACTTCCGCAGCGGCGTCTACATCTACAAAGGCTCGCTCACCAATGCCACCATCGCCAAGCGCTTCAACATGCGCTACAAAGAGCTGGGGCTGATGATTGCGGTTCGCAATTAAGTACGCGAATTTTGCAAATTGACACGGATGTTGTGGACGATTCGGTAAGTTGAGGGCCTGCGCTAAAGCGCGGGCCTTTTCGTTTTATGGCTATGCGTATATTCTGCTCTTTGTTGCTATTGCTGCTGGTAAGCAGCAATCTGGTTTCTTGCAGCCCCGAGCCCGACCCGCGCATGCTGCGCCTAAAGCTACTAGCCGACACGCAGCAGCGCGCCAACGACCGGGCCCTGCGTGAGGCTGGCGCCACCGTGAAAAGGATTCAGGCTAATGTGGAGCGCAACCGCAACGCGCCGCGGGATCTGGCGGTACTGGCGCAGGCCCGGGCTATCCTGCAGCGCACGCAAGCTGTTTCGGAGCGGCTGCGCCGGATGCGGGCAGCGCTGCTGGCCCGCTTGGGCGGCGAATATCACCCGCGTGAGTTGGGTAGCCAACAGGTTGTGGATGATACGCTGCTGCCGACCAACTCTCCCGTATCATTTGATAGCTTGTATGCACATCTGCGCGCTTACACGGACTATATGCAGCAGCTGGCGCCGCAGACAGAGCAGCTGCCCTGGCTACTGCCGGAGGATGCTGTGCACCCAACCATAGCCAGCCGAACCCCAGTCAGTACCGCCGATTACCGCCGGTTTTATTTCGAGGATGCTGGGGCGGCTGAAGTGCTGGCTGTGTTGGCGCAGCAGGAGGCAGAAGTACTGCGGCTGGGAGGTACTATTCTGGAAAACCAGGCACAGCGTATAGGATGCGGATACCAGATTATCACAGACCGGATAGGAGTCTTTGCCAGCTCTCAATCAAATGTGGTACGTGCAGGCGAAACGTACAGGGCAGTGCTGATGCTTGTTCAACACACCACCGATGCCCGGAACATGCGGATGACTGCCAACGGACGTTCGATTGCAGTAGACTTGGATGGGGTAGGGCGAGTAGCATTTCCTGCGCCACCAGCTTTACGTCTGGGCATGGACACAATGCGGACCAGTTGGGACGGCTCTGTTACGTTTCGACTGGTGGATCAGGACACTACCTTCCACATACGAATACCTTATACCATAGTGCGCTGAGCGCCTTATCTTCCTGAATGGTACAAGGGTATGTGAGCTTAACTGCTTACTCCGCCGCCAGCAGCAGCACCTTCCACGCGTCCGGCATATTGCCTTCTTCCAGCAGTTTCTGGCCCAGCAGTGTTAGCTGGCGGCGCTGCTCGGGCTGGTTGGCGGCGTGCTTGCTGAGGGTGTAGCTCACCATTGGATCCTGGCGGAACGCCTGCACCTGCTCGGGCGTGGGCATGGCTTCCGCTTCGATGTTGGCGAGGCGGCCCAGGTTGTTGCCGGTTAGGATGGTGGACTCGCGCAGGTGCGCTGGGAGCTGGTCGAAGCCGATGCCGAGGCGGCGGTTGGGCTTGGGCACCTCGAACAGGGTTTCGGCCGAGCGGCTGTACCAGTCGCCGCCGAGCCGGGCCACGGCGTCGAGCTTGCGTGGGTCGATGCCGATATCGGACGGTAGGATGATGTCTTCGCGGAAGTGGGCCAGCACCACACGGCACAGCACGAGGTTGCCAGCACCGTTGTTCTGGCCCAACTCAATCACCTGCTCCACCACGCACTCGAAGGCGGCCGGTGCCTCCAGCACGCGCGGCGGTTGCACCAGCTGGCTGGGCGCTTCTGTGAAGCCGGCTTTCACGAACTCATTCACGCCTTTAGCATACTCGGTGCTGGCCAACGACATCTGCTCGACCATGGCGTAGTCGCAGATGTGCACCACGCACTCGGGTACCTCGCGCACGTTCTGCAGCGTGTGCTTTTGGGAGTTGTCACGCACGCGGTTGGCCGGCGAGAAAGCCAGGATGGGCGGGTTGGAGCCGAAGCAGTTGAAGAAGCTGTACGGGCTCAGGTTCACGCTGCCATCGGCGGCCACGGTGCTCACGAAGGCCACCGGGCGCGGCGCCACGGCGCCCACCATAAACGGGTGCCAGTCGGTGGGGCTGAGCTCGGAAGGAACGATGGTGCGGAAGGCAGCAGGCATAAGCAAGAGGAAGAGTGAAAAAGACAAGCCCTTTGGGCCTGCAAATATGCCACAATACGCCGGTAGAATGGTTTTTAGGCGGGGCTGCTCCAGTGGATGGGCGTTGCTTTGGCTTCCAGCGGCAGCTGCATGATGAATTCGGTGTACTCGCCTTCCTGGCTTTCCACTCGGAGCGTACCGCCGTGGCCGCGTGTAATAATGTCGTAGCTGACAGCCAGCCCCAACCCGATACCTTCACCACTGGGTTTGGTAGTGAAAAAGCGCTGAAACACGTTGGCCTGCGCCGCCGCCGAAATGCCCAGGCCATTGTCGCGCACCCGCACTTCCACGCAGCCATCAACAACATGCGTAGCCAGAATCACCTGGGGCACATACTCGTCGTCGAGGCCCAGGCGCTGGCGCTGCTGCACGGCGTAGAATGCGTTGGTAAAGAGGCTGACCAGCACCCGGCCCACATCCTGGCGCACCAGCGGCACCATGGGCAGGTCGGGTGAGAGGCGCGGCAGCAGGGCCGCGTTGAAATGGCGGTTTTTCAGCCGCTGGTCGTGATAGACAAGGCGCATGTACTCATTGGCCAGTACATTAAGGTCGGTGGGCTGGCGCTGGGCGGGGCTGCTGCTGGAATAGTCCAGCATACCGGCCACAATGTCGTCGGCGCGCTGGCTGTGCTTTACGATGCGCGTCTGGTAACGGCTCAGGTTCTCGAACATGCCCTCGATATCCTGCTGCTCATCCAAGGCCAGCGGCAGCTTGGCCAGCTCTTCCCGGATTTCCTGACACAAATCCACGCTGATAGCCGCCAGGTTCCGGACATTATTCATTGGGTTCTGGATTTCCTGGGCCACGCCGGTCATCAGCTCCCCGAGAGTCGCCATTTTCTCGCGTAGCACCAGCTGGCTCTGGGCAGCCCGTAGCTCCTGAAGCATGAGCGCCAGTCGGTCGCGCTGGTGGGTAAGCTGGCTTTTTTGCTCGGTTATCTGGCTGTTGAGCTGCTGCAGCAACTGATTGGCCCGGCGCTGCCGCCAGATATAGCCACTTAGCAGCCCCGCGACCAGCGCCAGCACCCCCAGCCCGGCCCACAGCAGATACAGCCGGACAGAGTTGTCCAGACGAGAGCTTTCTTCTTCAAGCTGCCGTAGGCGCTGCTGTTCGGCAAACCCAATAGCATCAAGCTGTTTGATGCGCTTCGGATCATGCAGACTGTCCTGGGCCGTGAGCATAATGCGCAGGTACTTGAGCGTGCTATCGGGGCGGCGCTGCAGCTCATAGGCGTTGGCCAGCAGGGCACTGTTGCGCAAAATACCCAGCATAAAGGGGAGTGTCTGGCCTACTGCCAGCGCCCGCCGGGCATAGTGAATGCTGGAATCGGGCATCTGGCGTTTGTGGTAGAGCTCGGCCAGGTACTGGTAGGCGCGGCTGCGGCTGCGCTGGTCGTTTTCGGGCACAGAAGCTGTGGCACTGCGGTGATAGTAGGCAATGGCCTGGAGGCTCTGCCCGCGCGAGGCGTGCAGCAAGCCTATTTCGCGCAGCACATACGGCAGCGGGTTGCCCCAGCAGCTCCAGCCACGCGGATGTGGCGCGATGGTGAGGGCATGGGCCTTATCGAGGTAGTAAGTGGCTGAATCCAGCTGCTGCAGGCCCTCGTAGCTGGCGCCTATGTTGGTAAGCACACTGATCAACTGGGAGTCGTCGGGGCTGCTGCTTTGCTTGTACAAGTGCAGCGCCCGAAAAAAGTAGCGCAGCGCCGGCCGAAAATCGTCGAGCGCGAAATAGAGCAAACCCGTTTGGTTGAGGGTGCGGGCGGTACCCACCCAATCGTTGCTGTCTTCGTTGAGCTGCTGGGCCTGCAGGTTGATGCGCAGCGCCGCCGGCAGGTTGCCTCGTTCGCCCATCAGAATGCCCAGCCGGGACAGGCAGCGCCCTTCGCCCTTGGCATAGCCGATGCGCCGGGCCAGCTGCAACCCGCGCTGCGCATAAAACCGAACCGAATCGAAGCGTGAGTAGCGGTAGGTGGCACTCAGGTCGGCAAGCAGCAGCACCCGGGCCGTGTCGGTGGTAGCCTGAGCCAGGGCCCGCCGCACTGGCCCGGACTCGGGGCTCTGAGCTGCTGCCGGAATACCAGCCAACACTACCAAAACACCCAGCAACGGCAGCCAACGGCGTATAGTCATGCGTGAAGGTAACCAGCGGCGCAACGCGTGGCAAGCTTGCCGGTGAGGCCGGAGGCTGTGTTTCGTGTTTAACAAGTTCAAATCCTATATTACCGGTTTCGTTTCTTCTTCTCAGGCTATCTGATGCGCAGGCGTATGTTTCAGTTGCTACTTGCCAGCCTGTCGGGGCCATTGTCTGCTGCCGTAGCCGCGCCTATTGCTGCGCCCGTCATTGCTACGGCCGATACCAGCCGGCTGCGCCAGCATCTAATAGCACTTACCAGTACGCCCGAGCCGCGCAACTACCAGCACCTGCCCAGCCTCAACCTGGCAGCCAGCTACATAGAACAGCAGTTGAAAGCGCTGGGTGCCCAACCCACACGGCAGCCCTACGAAGTGCAGGGCGCTACCTATTACAACGTTGTGGGCCGCTTCGGTCCTGCCACTGGCCCGCGGCTGATTATTGGGGCGCACTATGATGTGTGCGGCGAGCAGCCCGGCGCCGACGACAACGGTACCGGCGTGGCAGCGCTGCTGGAACTGGCCCGGCTGCTAGGGCAGCAGCCGGCGCTGCCCTACGGCATCGAGTTGGTAGCCTACACGCTGGAGGAGCCCCCGTTTTTCCGGACGCCGCAAATGGGCAGCTATGTGCATGCTCGCGCTCTGCACGAGGCCGGCGTCCCTATCCGTGGGATGGTGGCCCTGGAAATGCTGGGCTACTACGATGACCGCCGAGGCAGCCAGGAGTATCCATTTGGGCCGTTGGAATGGATTTATGGTAGCCGCGGCAACTATGTGACGGTGGCCCAGAAATTCGGTAACGGGCGCTTTGGGCGGCAGTTTGCGCGCCGCTACAAAGGCCTGGCCACGCTGCCCGTGCGGCGCTTCAAGGCCCCGGCCTGGCTGCCCGGCATCGACTTCTCCGACCACCTCAACTACTGGCAGTTCGGCTACCCGGCCGTGCTGCTCACCGACACGGCCTTCTACCGCAACAAGCACTACCACCAGCCAACCGACACCCTGGCCCGCCTGGACATGCGCCGCCTGGCTTTGGCCGTAGACGCGCTGCTGGCTACGCTGCTACGTGGCTGAGGCCGTAGCTCCGAGAGCCTGCCCCACCCACACCCAGCCGGTTTGCACCAGCAGGTACGCATCATTGTCCTCTGGCTGACAGAGGTAATGCGGTTTTTCCAGCGCCCAGGCCGGCCAGCCAGCCGGGTAATCAAATGAGTCTACCAGAACTTCCCAGGGGTAGGGCTGCCACGTTAGCGTATCCGCGCCGGGCAATGCGCGGTATTCTGGCGGCAGCGGAGGACCAGCCGGATCCGGGTCGCCAAAGCGCGCGGAGTACCACTCTATCTTTTTCTGTATGCCCACAACAACCTGCGAGCTGTGCGCAAACTCGGGCCCCTGTACCAGCCAGGTAGCCAGATAGAATGGCTCCGGCTGCGCTTGTAGCTGTTGCTGCCAGTTGAAAAAGGTGGTGAGCAGGTACTGGGCGGCCAGCTGCCGCACCCGTTTCGGTGGTTGCCGATGGTGCCAGTGCTAGGGGTGAAGCCCAAGTTTTTCGTAGTAATAGCGACGGTTCAACAGAGCATCAGTAGAAAGGGCTGCTGCCTAGGTGCTTTCGTTCTGTAGCCTCCTCAGGTGCCGTTTGCCACCACGTATCTTTTTACAATCCCGATAGTAAGTGGTTTTACGGTGCTTGATGACTCTCATGGCTACCCGATTGAAATAGCGAATAGAAACGTTTTTTTGCTAAAATACTATATCTTTACTAAATAGCTATAGATATTTTGTAAGTCCTCACTCACCACTCCATGTCACAGATCAGCTGCCCTAAGTGTGAATCCAAAGAAGCCACTAAAAGCGGTATTGTGGGCGGTCGGCAGCGTTTTAAGTGCCGAAATTGCGGTTACCATTACTCGGTAGCCAAGACGGGCAAGGAAACCAATCCATACTATGTCATTAAGGCCTTACAACTCTACGTTGAGGGAGTCAGCTACCGCGAAATCGAGCGGCTGCTGGGGGTGAGCCATGTGAGCGTGATGAATTGGGTAAAGAAATACGGGGTCAAAGCTCCGCGCCAGACGGAATATCATCCAACCTATAAAATACTTAACCAGAAAGAGTTGGCGGAGTTTTTTCAGAAGCCGGAAAACCTGAAGGAGGCGGGATTAATGGTAACGGAGCTGGGCGACAAGTATATGATGATCCGCTGGGAACGGTTTCGGCAAGGGTAGGGGCTATAGCGCTTAGCGGAACTATAGCAAATGGGTGGCTTCTGTGGGAGGATTCTACTACTTGACGGCACGTTCTGGCCTCCACGAGGCGCGGGTTGTCTTTCCTGACCTTCTTCCACATTCATTCCCACCACCTTCACCATGCAAAATACCCGTTATGCGCTGGCTTTAGGCGCGCTGCTGTCAGCAGCCGGCGCGTCTGCCCAAGTGGCGCCTACTCCGCCACCAAGCACTACCCCGCCCGCTCCGGCTCCCGCAGCTCCGGTCCCGGTGGTAGCCGCCACGCCGCCGCCACCCACCGAGTCGGCGCCCTACGGGCCAGGTATGAAAGTGAATATCTCGGCTGACGGCTCTAAGTATATCCGCTTTATCACCTGGCACCAGGTATGGGCCCGCTACACTGAAAACAACACCGGAACCCTGCGCGCCCCTGGCAAGCCCCAGTCCGATCAGGTGGACTTTGCTTTGCGCCGCTCCCGCTTTATTGTGCTGTCGCAGCTGAATCCGCGGTTTCTGGTGTACACCCACATCGGCATCAACAACCAGACGGCCGTGAGCGGCGGTACGGCCCCGGCCGTGGATGGCAAGAAGCCGCAGCTGTTTGTGCACGAGGCGGTGGTAGAGTACAAGGTGAACAAGTACCTGAACCTGGGGGCCGGCATGCACTACCAGAATGGCCTCTCGCGCATGACGCGCTCCAGCACCATCAACTACCTCACGCTGGACGCGCCGCTCACCAACTGGCCCGTTATTGAAGCCATCGACCAGTTTGTGCGGGGCATTGGCGTGTACGGCAAAGGTCGCGTCGGCAAGCTCGATTACGTACTGTCGGTCAACGAATCATTCCTGACCAACCAAACCGGTGCCTTCAGCACGCCGCTTGGCTTGGGCACTACCACCGGTACGGGTAGCGCGGCCGTGAATACGGGCACCAATGTGGCACAGTACAATCCGCAAGGCACCAACCATGTGTACCAAGGCTACGCCAGCTACGAATTTCTGGAGCAGGAAGCCAACCTGCTGCCATTCAATGTAGGCACATACCTGGGCTCTAAGCGCGTGTTCAACATCGGGGCCGGCTTCTTCTACAACAAGGACGGAATGGTGTCGCGCCCGAATAGCAGCGTTTTGGATGCCGCGGGTATCACGGCGGCTAACGCCGCCGGTACCAGCGCTTTTAACACAGTGCCTACCGAGAAGCACGATATTGCTTTGTTTTCGGCTGATGTGTTCTTTGATACACCGGTCAACAAGGAAACCGGTACGGCTTTCACGGCCTACGCAGTGTACTACAACTACAACATGGGCCCCAATCATACCCGTTTCATCGGGGCCTCGAACCCTGGCTGGGGCACGGATGCCCGCCGCGGCAATGCCGTGCCGCACTCCGGCACCGGCAACGTGGGCTACGTGCAGGCCGGCTATCTGCTGCCTAAGAGCCTGCTGGGCCCCAAGCTGCGGGTGCAGCCCTACGCCTCGCACCTACTGGCCGGCTACGAAGGCCTGCGCAAGTCCGACGGGGAGCAGCAGAACGTGAACATCTTCGATGCCGGCGCCAACTTCTACGTTGATGGCCACAACGCCAAATTCACGCTCAACTACCGCGCCCGGCCCGATTTTACGGACGTGAACAACGTGAACTACAAGCCGGAAATTACGCTCCAGACGCAGGTTGCCCTGTAAAACATTTTGCTGCAGACTGCCGCCATGGCCTCAGGAATCAGTGGTTGAAAGCCACTGATTCCTGCGCCGTACGTGGTGTTGGCGCTCATCATCCATCTTCCCACTTCATTTCTGCCCACCATGAACCAAAACCTACCGCAGCGTGATTCCGGAGCATACTCCGGAGCCACTCCCGTGGCTGGCACGGCCGAGGCCGTGAGCCACGACAACAACGACGTTTCGACCAGCAAGATCTGGCAGGTGATTACGGCTTCCTCAGTAGGCACCGTAATCGAGTGGTACGACTTCTACATTTTCGGTTCGCTGGCCGCCATCATCGGGCCGGTGCTGTTCGGCTCAACGGGCAAGATTGAGGACACCATTCTGGGTACGCTGGCTGTGTTTGGGGCCGGTTTCGTGGTGCGGCCATTTGGTGCCGTGTTCTTTGGCCGCATCGGCGACATGATCGGGCGGAAGTACACGTTTCTGCTGACGCTGCTCATCATGGGCGGCGCCACGTTCGTGACGGGTTTGATTCCAAGCTACGACAAAATCGGGGTGGCGGCTCCCATCATCGTGACCTTGCTGCGCCTGCTGCAGGGTCTGGCGCTGGGTGGTGAGTACGGCGGCGCCACTACGTATGTGGCTGAGCACTCGCCGGACAACAAGCGGGGCTACTACACTTCGTTCATTCAGATTACGGCCACGGCCGGCCTGTTTCTGAGCATTCTGGTGATTATCACGACCCGCAAAACCATGGGTGAGGATGCCTTTAAGGAGTGGGGCTGGCGCATTCCGTTCCTGCTGTCGGGTCTGTTGGTAATTGCTTCCTACTACATCCGCCGCAAGCTGCACGAGTCGCCGCTGTTTGCCAAAGCCAAGGCAGAGGGTAAAACCAGCACCAACCCACTGCGCGAGTCGTTCGTGAACCCCGTAAACCGCCGCCTCGTGCTCATTTCGCTGTTCGGCGCCACCATGGGCCAGGGTGTGGTGTGGTACACCGGCCAGTTCTACGCCTACTCGTTTATGCAGAACACGCTCAAGCTCGACCTCGTGGATGCCTCGCTGGTGCTGTGCATTGCGCTGCTGCTGGCTACGCCGTTCTTCGTGTATTTCGGTAGTCTCTCGGACCGTATCGGGCGCAAAAAGATCATCATGATGGGTTTGCTCTGCGGCGCGCTGTTCACCATTCCGATTTTCTACGGCCTCAAGGCGTTTGCCGGCCCACTCACCGAAACCGCCGCTGCCACCGTGGATGCCACCGGCAAAGCCGTTCCCGCCGTAATGAAAGCCCTTTCGCCGAGCCTCGTGCCCATGACAGTGCTGACATTCTGTTTGGTGCTGTTCGTGACCATGGCTTACGGCCCGATTGCGGCTTATCTGGTAGAGCTGTTCCCCACGAAAGTGCGCTACACCAGCCTCTCGCTGCCGTACCACATCGGCAACGGCGTATTCGGGGGCTTCGTGCCCTTCATTGCCACGGCCCTTACGCTGCGCGCCGCGGCCCAGCCCGAAGGCACGCTGTTTAAAACCTACAGCAGTTTCGCTGGCCTGCTTTATCCGGTCATCATTGCCCTGATCTGCTGGTTTATCGGGCAGGCGCTGATGAAGGACGTGCGCAACGTGAAGCTGATGGAAGAAAACTCCGGCGACGTAAAATAGGCTGAACCCTCCCGGCCGAAACATACAAAATCCGCCGGGCCGTTGGTTCGGCGGATTTTGTATGTTTCGGCCGGTCCTTGCCAGTTTGCCTTGTGTTAGCTGGCAAGCCGAATACCACCTTTTACGCTGTGTTATGGCCGCTCCTTTGCCACCCGCTTCTACCAGACCTGCGCCGCTGCCATCCGGCCCATTGCCCGACCGCCCGGAGCAGCGCCTTGGCCAGCGCCTGCTGTTCGTGGCTGTGCTGTTCGGGGTGCTGCTCACGTTCCCGTTCCTCGGCACCTTCGACCGGGAAACACGCATTGGCGGTATTCCCGGACTCTACCTCTACGTGTTGCTCGCCTGGGCGTCGCTGGTAGCCCTGACGGGCTGGCTGGTACGGGGTAAGTCTGCTAAAAGCTAAAGGGAGATGATTGGAAAACCTCGGAAAACAGAGCGTCATGTTGAGCCTGACGAAGCATGTCTATCGCTTCGTCGGACAGTTCAGGCGAAGCCTTCATGCTTCGGCAGGCGCAGCATAACGTCTTCGTAAACCCCAACTGCCCGAAAATTCTTAATTACTACATCAAGTCATCCTCATGCCCACCTGGCTCGTCATCAGCTTTTCGTTCGGCTACCTTGTCCTGCTGTTTGGGGTGGCGTATGCGGCGGAGCGGCGGGCCGGCTCGGCGCGGCGGAGCTTGGTGAGCAACCCGTATGTGTACGCCCTGAGCATGGCTGTATACTGCACCGCCTGGACGTACTATGGCTCGGTGGGGCGGGCAGCATACTTCGGGCTGGAGTTTGTGGGCATCTACCTTGGGCCCACGCTCATGGCCCCGATGGCGTGGCTGGTGCTGCGCAAAATCATCCGCATCTGCCGGGTGCAGCGCCTCACGTCCATTGCCGATTTCATTTCGGCGCGCTACGGCAAAAGCGCCTGGCTCGGCGCCCTCGTGACGGTGGTGTGCGTGCTGGGTGTGGTGCCCTATATTTCGCTGCAAATCAAAGCCATTGCGGCCTCGTTTGACATCCTGACCGGGGGCGGTGGCACGCTGCAGGCCTCGGGCAGCGTGGCGGTGTCGTCGGCGTTTGCTACCACGGTGGCGCTGGCGTTTTTTACCATCATTTTTGGGGTGCGCTCCATTGAGGCCACCGAGCGGCACGAGGGCATGGTGCTGGCCGTGGCCCTGGAAAGCCTGGTGAAGCTGGTGGCGTTTCTGGCGGCCGGCCTGTTTGTCACCTATGGCCTGTTTGACGGGTTTGCGGACGTGTTTGAGCGGGCCGCCAAGGTGCCCGACCTCAGCCGACTGTTTACGCTGCAGGGCGCGGGCACCGGCGGCAGCCAGTGGCTCACGCTGCTGCTGCTGAGCATGTCGGCCATCCTGCTGCTGCCGCGTCAGTTCCAGGTGGCCGTGGTGGAAAACGTCAACGAAAACCACCTGCGCAAGGCCATGTGGCTGTTTCCGCTCTACCTCATCATTATCAATCTGTTTGTGCTGCCGCTGGCTTTTGGCGGGCGGCTGCTCGACGGGGCCGGCCAACTCGATGCCGACACATTTGTGCTGGCGTTGCCGCTGCAGGCGGGCCGGCCGTGGCTGGCGCTGCTCATCTATCTGGGCGGGCTGTCGGCGGCCAGCAGCATGATTATCGTGGAAACTATTGCCCTGAGCGTGATGATGAGCAACCACCTGCTGATGCCCTTGCTGGTGCGGGTGCCGGCCGCCCGCGCCGAAGGGCCGCGCTGGTTTGCTTACTTGGGCCAAGTGGCGCTGCATAGCCGCCGGCTGGCCGTGGTGCTGGTGTTGCTGCTGGCCTACGGCTACTACGTCGAAGTCAGCCACCTGCTGCCGCTGGTGAACATCGGGCTGGTGTCGTTTGCGGCGGTGGCGCAGTTTGTGCCGGTGGTGTTGGGCGGCCTCTACTGGAAAGGCGGTACCCGGCAGGGTGCTACGGCCGGCATTATGGCGGGCTTTGTGGTGTGGTTCTATACGCTGGTGCTGCCCACGCTGGTCGGCCCCGCGCTGCTGCCCGATACCGTGCTGCGCGAGGGGCTGTTTGGCTTGCACTGGTTGCGGCCGTTTGCACTCTTCAACCTCGAAGGGCTCGATTATCTGTCACACGGCTTGTTCTGGAGCTGGTTTTTCAATCTGGCGCTGTACGTGGGTGTGTCGTTGTGGAAGCAGCCCACCGACCTGGAGCTGCACCAAGCTGACGTGTTTGTAGACGTGTTTCGGCACGGCACTGGCTTCGAAGGACGGGCCGGCTGGCAGGGCGCCGCGGCCCTGCCCGATGTGCGGGCACTGCTGGCCGGCTTCCTTGGGAAAAAGCGCACCAACCAGGCCTTGCGGGCTTTCGAGCAACGGTTTCCGGATGCCCACGCACCCGATACGGCCAGCGTGCCCGCACCCCTCCAGGCAGATCCGCGGTTGCTGGCCTATGCCGAGAAATTGCTGGCCGGCAGCATAGGCCCGGCGTCGGCGCGGCTGCTGCTGCGCTCGTCGGTAGGGGTGGAGGATATCAGCTTCGACAACGTGGTAGGCATCCTGCGCGAAAGCCAACAGCTGCTGGAGGCCAACCGCCAACTGCAGAAGCAGCAGCGGCAGCTGCAGCGCCTCACCCAGGAGTTGCAGGCCGCCTACGACCAGCTGCAGGAGCTGGATCAGCACAAAGACGAGTTCCTCTACACCGTCACGCACGAGCTGCGCACGCCACTCACCAGCATCCGGGCGCTGTCGGAAATCCTCACCGACAACCCCGATCTGGAGGAAGAAGAGCAGCACCGGTTTCTGCTCACCATCACCAAGGAGTCGGAGCGCCTAAGCCGCCTGATTACGCTGGTGCTGGACCTGGAAAAGTACGAGTCGGGCAAGGCCACGCTGGAAAAAGCGCCGGTGGACGTGGCCGACGTCATCACCGATGCGCTGGAGGCTGTGGGGCAGCTCCTGCGCGCCAAGCACATCCACCTCGATCTGGCCGTGCCGCCCGGCTTGCCGCCCCTCTCCGGCGACCGGGACCGGCTGATGCAGGTGCTGGTGAATTTGCTTTCCAACGCTGTCAAATCGTGCCGCGCCGACGGTGGCGGCCGCATTCTGGTGAGCGTGGAAACCCCCGCTGACCAGCTGCGCATCACGGTGCAGGACAACGGTAAGGGCATTGCGCCGGAGTTTCACCAGCTCATCTTCGACAAGTTTTTCCAGGCCCGCAACCAAACCATGCGCAAGCCAGAAGGCTCGGGCCTGGGCCTGGCCATCACCAAGAAAATAGTGGAGCTGCACGCCGGCCGCATCTGGGTGGAAAGCGCACCCGAGCAGGGTGCCCGGTTCTCGTTTGAATTGCCGGTTTTATGAGAGTGCCAGAACAAAAAGTACGTCATGCTGAAAAGCACGTCATGCTGAGCTTGTCGAAGCATCTCTACCGCTTCGTTGATTTACTACTGCAACAAAGCGGTAGAGATGCTTCGACAAGCTCAGCATGACGTGCTTCCGCTCCACCCGCCCTATCCTTCGAAAACAAACGTTCCCATGCCTACGGTCCCGCACATTCTCATTGTCGATGACGAACCCAACATCGTCATGTCGCTGGAATTTCTGATGCGCAAGAGTGGCTATCAGGTCAGCATCGCCCGCAATGGCACCGAAGCCCTGGAGGCCATCGACCACACCGCCTTCGATGTGGTGCTGCTCGATATCATGATGCCCGACGTGGACGGCTACCAGGTATGCCGCCACCTGCGCCAGCGCCCCGACCGCACTGCCACCCGCGTGGTGATGCTGTCAGCCAAAAGCAAGGAGGCCGACGTGCAGAAAGGCTACGACGCCGGCGCCGACCTCTACCTACCTAAGCCGTTCAGCACCCGCCAACTCATGGAAAAAGTGCGGGAGCTGCTGCCGCTGGCCCGCAGCGGCTAGCCACCCGGGGCTTCCGAAAACTGCCTCCTGTCCGCCGCTTCCCACTATCCCGCTTCCCACCCCATGAACTCTGCCCATCACTCTTACCGCGCCGAGCACGCCGCCAGCCTCCTGGACCCCGACGCTTTCTGGGCTTCGCAGGCGCAGCAGCTGCACTGGTTCCGGGAGCCACCTCGGCCGGTACTCAGCCAGGCCGCTGACACCGGATTTTACCGCTGGTACCAAGGTGGGCAGCTCAATACCAGCTGGCTCTGCCTGGATTACCACGTAGAAAACGGCCGCGCCGAGCAGCTGGCCCTCATCCATGATTCGCCGGTGACGGGCACCGTGCGCCGCTTCACCTACCGCGAGCTGCTGGACCTGACCAGCCGTTTTGCCGGCGGCTTGCGCCAGGTGGGTGTGCAGCGCCACGACCGGGTTATCATCTACATGCCCAACATGCCCGAGGCGGTGGTGGCTATGCTGGCCTGCGCCCGACTGGGCGCAGTGCATTCGGTGGTGTTTGGCGGCTTTGCGCCCCACGAGCTGGCTGTGCGCATTGACGATGCCCAGCCTCGCGTCATCGTCTGCGCCTCGGCCGGGATGGAAGTCGACAAGCCCATTCCTTACAAGCCGCTCGTGGATGCTGCCATCAGCAAAGCCACCCACAAGCCTGCCCACGTGGTGGTGGTGCAGCGCGACTTCTGCGTGGCGGAAATGCAGGCCCCGCGCGACGTGAATTTCCAGACGCTGCTGCAGGCCGCGCCCGTGGCAGCCGTGCCCCTCGATGCTCCCGACCCGCTCTACATCCTGTACACCAGCGGCACCACCGGCAAGCCCAAAGGCGTGGTGCGCGACAACGGCGGCCACGCTGTAGCCCTGAAGTACAGCATGAGCGCCATCTACGGCGTGCAGCCTGGCGAAACCTTCTGGGCCGCCTCTGACCTGGGCTGGGCGGTGGGCCACAGCTACATCGTGTACGGGCCGCTGCTGCACGGCTGCACCACGGTGTTGTTTGAGGGCAAGCCAGTGCGCACGCCCGACGCCGGCACGTTCTGGCGCGTCATCCAGGACTACCAGGTGCGGGTGCTGTTCACGGCGCCTACTGCCATCCGGGCCATCAAGAAGGAAGACCCTACCGGCCAGCTGGCCGGGCAGTACGACCTCAGCAGTTTGCGCCACCTGTTTGTGGCCGGCGAGCGGTGCGACCCCGCCACCTACGACTGGGCCGGCGCCACGCTGGGCGTGCCCGTGGTAGACCATTGGTGGCAGACGGAATCGGGCTGGCCGATGCTGGCTACGCTGGTAGGCTTGCCCAGTATGCCCGCGCCCCGCGCCGGCAGTGCCGGCCACCCCGTGCCCGGCTACGACGTGCAGATTCTCGACGAAGCCGGCCTGCTTGTGCCGCGCGGCACCACCGGCCTGGTAGCAGTGCGCCTGCCGCTGCCGCCCGGCTGCCTGCCCACCCTCTGGCACGACGACGCCCGTTTTCAGCGCAGCTACCTCGACACCTTTCCCGGCTACTACCTCTCCGGCGACGGTGGCTACCGCGACGAGCAGGGCTACTGCTACATCATGGGCCGGGTGGATGATGTGATGAACGTGGCCGGCCACCGCCTGAGTACCGGCGAGATGGAGGAGCTGCTGGCAGCCCACCCAGCCGTGGCCGAGTGCGCCGTGCTGGGCATTGCCTGCGCGCTGCGTGGGCAGGTGCCGGTAGGGCTGGTGGTGCTCAAAGACGGCCAGACCATTGCGGAGCCGCAGCTGGAGCAAGAGTTGGTGTGCCTGATCCGGGAGCAAATCGGGGCAGTGGCGTGCTTCCGGCAGGCGGCCGTGGTGGCGCGCCTGCCCAAGACCCGCTCCGGCAAAATCCTGCGCAAAACCCTACGCCAACTCGCCGACGGTGAAGCGTTTACCATGCCCTCTGCCATCGACGACCCTGCCATCCTCGACGAAATCCGCGCGGTGCTGCGTAGAAGGGGTATCGGGCAGGCGTTTGAACAGAATGCCAGTTAATACATCACTCCCCTCCCTGAAAAAGGAGGAGAATTTTACCTCTAAAATTTCACCCACACATTCCCCCATATCATGCCCGACCAAACTCCTGCCAAGCATGCGCGCATTCGCAGCCTCGAAGGCTACCACGAGGCGTATCACCTCAGCATCAACCATCCCGAAGAGTTCTGGGCCTCGGTAGCGGCGCCCTTCACCTGGCGCCGCAAATGGGACAAGGTGCTGCACTCCGACATGGAAACCGGCCACAACGAGTGGTTTCAGGGCGCCCGCCTCAACATCACCGAGAACTGCCTGGACCGCCACCTGGCCACGCGCGGCAACAAGCTGGCCATCATCTACGAGCCCAACGACCCCAAAACCCGCCACCTGCGCCTCACTTACCGCGAGCTGCACCAGGAAGTCTGCCGCTTCGCCAACGTGCTGCACAACAACGGCGTGGAGAAAGGCGACCGGGTGTGCATCTACATGCCCATGATTCCGCAGCTGGCCATTGCGGTGCTGGCCTGTGCCCGCATCGGGGCGGTACATTCGGTGATTTTCGCCGGCTTCTCGGCCACGGCCATTGCCGACCGGGTGAACGACGCCCAGGCCACAGTGGTGCTCACGGCCGATGGCCTCAACCGCGGCGCCAAGCAGATTCCGGTGAAGCGCGTGGTAGATGAGGCCCTGGAAACCTGCCCCGGCGTGCGCCGCGTGATTGTGGTAGAGCACCTGGGCTGGCCTGTGCACATGGAGGAAGGCCGCGACGTATGGTACCACGAGGAAGCAGAGGGCGTGGCCAAAACCTGCCCCGCCGAAGAAATGGACGCCGAAGACCCGCTGTTCATCCTCTACACCTCGGGCAGCACCGGCAAGCCCAAAGGCGTCGTGCACAGCACCGCCGGCTACATGGTGTGGGCCGATTACACGTTCCGCAACGTGTTTCAGGTGGAAGAAAACGACATTTACTGGTGCACCGCCGATATCGGCTGGGTAACGGGCCACAGCTACCTGCTCTACGGCCCGTTGCTGGCCGGCAGCACTTCGCTCATGTTCGAGGGCATCCCCACGTACCCCGACGCCGGCCGCTTCTGGGAAGTCATCGACAAGCACTCGGTCAGCGTGTTCTACACCGCGCCCACAGCCATCCGCAGCCTCATGGCCGCGCCCCTCGACAACGTGCTTAGCTACTCGCTGGACTCGTTGCGGGTGATTGGCTCGGTAGGGGAGCCCATCAACGAGGAAGCCTGGTACTGGTACTACCAGCACGTGGGCAAGGAACGCTGCCCCATCGTGGATACGTGGTGGCAGACCGAAACCGGTGGTATCATGATTTCGGCGCTGGCGGGCATCACGCCCAGCAAGCCCACGCATGCGGGTTTGCCGCTGCCGGGCGTGCATCCGGTGCTGCTCAACCAGGATGGCACCGAAATCGAGGGCAACGACCAGGAAGGCTACCTCGCCATCAAGCAAAGCTGGCCGGGTATCATCCGGACCACCTACGGCGACCATGACCGGGCCGTGCAAACTTACTTTGCGCCCTACAAAGGCTACTACTTCACCGGCGACGGCGCCCGCCGCGACGAGCAGGGCCTCTACCGTATCATCGGCCGCGTGGATGATGTTATTAACGTGAGCGGCCACCGCTTCGGCACAGCCGAAATTGAAAACGCCATCAACCAGAACGCCAACGTGGTGGAAAGCGCCGTCGTGGGCTACCCCCACGACGTGAAAGGCCAGGGCATTTATGCCTACGTCATCTGCCGTTCGGGCGCTGTGGGGAAGGAGTCGGATAAGGCGCACATTGAGGCCAGCATCATTGAAACCATCGTGGCGGAAATCGGTAAAATCGCCAAACCCGACAAGATTCAGATTGTATCAGGCCTGCCCAAAACCCGCTCCGGCAAAATCATGCGCCGCATTCTGCGCAAGGTGGCCGAGGGCGAAATCAGCAGCCTCGGCGACACCACCACCCTGCTCGACCCGGCTGTGGTAGACGAAATCATCGAAGGGCGTAAGTAGAATCGTGCGACTTAACGGTTTGTCGGACTGATAAGCTCACCGACGCAAAGCATAAAAAGGCCTCAGCTGAAAAGCTGAGGCCTTTTTAAATTGGGAGCAGACTGCTGGCCTGCACTCGTTCTAAAACCGGCTCAGGTAGTCTTTCTTACGCTGTTTTGGTTTCTTCTTGCTGTCAGCCGACAGCCATACGACCAGGCCCGCCGTAACCGCGCCAATTGTGGCCATCTTGGTCAGGAACGCCGTTCGGTTGTGTTTCATTTCCACGGGGTAGCCTTTCTCGGCGAAGATGTTGGGCACCTTGCCGTGCACAAAATCGTCCAGAATGCCCTCAACCACGTTCACTCGGTCAGCAACCACCAAAGGCAGCCAGTGGCGGTAGCGGTTTTCGCTGTACTTGAACGCAAACCGGCGAATCAGGCCGCTGAGGCCGCTTGGGGGCACGGTAGTTCCATATACGGCCGATATATTGGGCCGCTCAATGGAACGCAGCTTCTCGGTGTCATCGTGCTGCAGGGTAGGGCGGTGCTTGCTGTCGGGGTCCTGGCCTACGTTCATGCGGGCCCGCATGGGGTAAGTGGGGTCGTTTTCAGGGTCTGCATCCACGCCCCAGCCCGGAATCTGCTTGGGGTCTATGGGCGTATTTACTACGTTCTTTTCCATGGTCAGTCGGTGTTTCGAAAGGGAAGGTTAAGGAATGAGCACGGGCTTGATACAGTTGTCGAGCTTGGCCGAAAACATGCGGTAGCCATCGGCCACTTCCGCCAGTGGAATGCGGTGCGTAATGAGCTCTTTGGGGTTGAGCGTGCCATTCTGCACGTGCTCGATCAAGCGCGGCAGCAGGCGCTTCACCGAGGCCTGATTGGCCCGAATGGTCAGGCCCTTGTTGAGCACATTGCCAATCGGAATCAAGTTGTCGGTCGGCCCGTACACGCCCACAATGGACACCACGCCTCCTTTCTTCACCGAGTTGATAGCCCAGTGCACGGCCGTAGCCGAGCCGGCCTGCAGCAGCAGCTTGCGGCCCGTAATGGTTTGCATGGCATTGCCGGCCGCTTCGGCCCCTACGGCGTCAATCACGCAGTCGGCCCCAATCCAGTCGGTCAGCCGCTTGATGAACACCACCGGGTCGTCCATTTCCTCGAAGTTGTAGGCCTCGCAGTACGAGTAGTTGCGGGCAAACTCCAGCCGGTACTCTTCTTTGTCGATGATAATCACGCGGCCGGCGCCAAACAGCCAGGCGCAGCGAGCGGCCATAATGCCAACCGGGCCTGCGCCAAACACCACCACTGTGTCGCCGGTCTGGATGCCGGCCATTTCCGCCGCCTGGTAGCCGGTGGGCACCACGTCGGTGAGCAGCACGGCATCATCCAGGTCCATGCCTTCCGGAACGATGGTCGGGCCTACATTGGCGTACGGCACGCGGGCGTACTCGGCCTGGCCGCCGTCGTAGCCGCCGGCAGTATGCGAATAGCCGAAGATGGCACCCACAGCCGAGGCCTCGGTATTAGATTCGTGGCAATTGCCGAACATGCCTTGGCGGCAAAAGTGGCACTCGCCGCAGGCAATATTAAACGGAACAATTACCCGGTCCCCGGTTTTCAGCTTCGTGACTTCAGAGCCGATTTCCACTACCTCGCCCACGAATTCGTGGCCGAAAGTGGTGCCCACGCGGGTATCTGGCACGTTGCCGTTGTAGAGATGCAGGTCTGAGCCGCAGATGCAGGTGCGCAGCACCTTCACAATAGCATCCTGTGGGTGCTTTATTTCCGGCATGGGTTTCTGCACGGCACGGACCCTTTTCGGGCCCCGGTAGTCCATAGCTAGCATATGCGTCTTGGTTTAAGAAGAAAGTAGAACAGGTGAGACGAAACGAGGAAGGTTGAAAAACAACGATTACACCTAGGGTCGACGCTAAGGTGTACCCGGTCGTCTGTGCCAAGGTTGTTAGTGTTCAGCTTCAATTTTGAGAGTTGAACCTAGAAGTGGTTGCCTGCCAAGGCGCTGAGGCGCGGACAAATAGCCAGTGGCTGTTGTGCTGAAAAGCCGGCTGAATTCAGCTGGTACTTCCGTATACTGCCGCACTCAACTCAGCTTTCACCATGCCTGACTTTGTCCGCGCCGCTCATCTGGCCCAGCTTACCGCAACGCCCGCCTGGGACGTGCTTGTTATTGGAGGTGGCGCCACGGGGCTGGGCGTGGCGGTGGATGCGGCCAGCCGCGGCTACCGCACGCTGCTGCTGGAGCGCACCGACTTTGCGCAGGGCACCAGCAGCCGCAGCACCAAGCTTGTGCACGGCGGGGTGCGCTATTTGGCGCAGGGCCAGGTGGGGCTGGTGCGCGAAGCCCTGCGCGAGCGGGCCCGGCTGCTACAGAATGCGCCGCACCTGGCGCACCGGCAGGCTTTCGTGATTCCGTGCTACCGGTGGTGGGAGCGGCCGTGGTACCTGCTTGGCCTGAAGATATATGACCTGCTGGCCGGCCGGCACAATATCGGTGGGGCCCGGGCGCTGGATGTCACCGAAACTGCCCGCCATCTGCCGGGCGTACAGTTAACAGGGTTGCGGGGCGGCGTGCGCTACTTCGACGGGCAGTTCAATGATGCCCGGCTGGCGCTCAACCTGGCCCAGACGGCCGCCAACCACGGCGCCACGGTGCTCAATTACGTATCTGTGGCAGCGCTGCAGAAAAATGCTGCCGGCCGCGTGTGCGGTGCCATTGCCCGCGACCAGGAAACCGGCCATACCTATGCGCTGCAGGCTAAAGTGGTGGTAAATGCCACTGGTGTATTCGTAGATGACGTGCTGCGCCTCGATACGCCCGCTGCCGCCCCACTGGTGCGCCCCAGCCAGGGCGTGCACGTGGTGCTGCCCACCGACTTCCTGCCCGGCCCCGAGGCCCTCATGATTCCGCAGACGCCCGACGGTCGGGTGCTGTTTGCAGTGCCGTGGCTATGCCGGGTGGTGGTAGGCACCACCGACACATTGGTGCCGCAAGCCACGCTTGAGCCCCGCGCTCAAGCTGACGAAGTGCGCTTTATCCTGGAAACGGCCGGCCGCTACCTCACGCGCCCGCCCAAGCTTAGTGATGTGCTCAGCACCTGGGCCGGCCTGCGCCCTTTAGCAGCACCCACGCAGGCAGGAGCCGCTACCAAGGAAATTTCGCGCAGCCACAAGCTGCTGGTGTCAGCGTCAGGCCTGCTCACGATCATCGGCGGCAAATGGACTACCTACCGCCAGATGGCCGAAGATGCAGTGGACCGCGCCCAGCAGCTTGCTGCCTTGCCCCAGCAAGCCTGCCGCACCGCCACAATGCCCATCCACGGTGCCGCACCGCTGGATTCGCTGCCCAGTTCTCACCTGGCCGCTTACGGCGCTGATGCTGCCGGGCTGCAGCAATTGCTGGCTGACAATCCAGTCTGGGCGGCCCCACTAGCCCCCGGCTTTCCCTTTCTGCTGGCCGAAGTGGTATGGGCTGCCCGCCACGAAATGGCCCGTACCGTAGCCGACGTGCTGGCCCGCCGCCTGCGGCTGCTATTCCTGGACGCCACCGCCGCCACTACGGCGGCGCCGGTAGTAGCGCATCTGCTTGCCACTGAGCTAGGTCATTCCGAAACGTGGCAACAGCAACAGCTGGCGGATTTTGCGCAGTTGGCGGCTGGGTACCGCAGTTTGCCGGAAAGCTGAAAAGCTGTCGGCCCATCCTCGCAAGGGCAGCCGCCAGCTTTTCAGACAGGTTTTTTAAAGCAGGAAAGTCCTACACCACCGGCGCGGGCAGCACTTTGCCCGTCACTTCGCCGAAACCGATGCGCAGGCCGTCTTTTTCGCAGTAGCCGCGCATGGTCACGGTGTCGCCATCGAGCAGAAACTTGCGCTCCGAGCCGTCGGCCAGGGGCACAGGGCGGGTGCCGCGCCAGGCCAGCTCCAGCATCGAGCCCAATGAGTCGGGCGTGGCCCCCGAGATGGTACCTGAGGCGTACAGGTCACCGACCTGCAGGTTGCAGCCGTTGGAGGCCTGGTGGGTTAGCTGCTGGGCCATGCTCCAGTACATGAGCCCAAAGTTGGAGCGCGAAATGGTGGTGGCGGGGCCGTTCTCAGGCTGCAGCTCCACTTCCAGGTGTACATCGAAATTGTGCTTATCCAGCTGGCGCAGATACAGCAGCGGCTCGGGCTCCTGCACCGGCCCGGCCACCCGAAACGGCTCCAGCGCGTCCAGCGTGACTACCCACGCCGACATGCTGCTGCCGAAGCTCTTGCCCAGAAACGGCCCCAGCGGCACGTACTCCCAGCTCTGAATGTCGCGCGCGCTCCAGTCGTTGAACAGCACCAGCCCGAAGATGTGGTCCTCGGCATGCTGAATCGGCACGGTGTCGCCAAGGTGCGTGCCCTGGCCCACGATGAAGCCCACTTCCAGCTCGAAGTCCAGCTGCTGCGACGGTCCGAAGGTGGGCGCGGCAGCATCGGGCGCCTTGCGCTGCCCGTTGGGCCGGCGGATATCGGTGCCGCTCACCACAATGCTGCTGGCCCGGCCGTGGTAGCCGATGGGAATGTGCCGCCAGTTGGGCAGCAGCGCGTTGGCCGGGTCGCGGAACATGATGCCCACGTTGGTGGCGTGCTCGATGCTGCTGTAGAAATCGGTGTAGTTGTGGGGCTTCACGGGGCGCAGCATCCGCACCTCGCGCTGGCGCAGCAGACACTCGCGCATCACCTCATCCGAGCGGAGCGCGGTGCTGTCGTGGCGCAGCAGCTCTGAGACGCGCTGGCGCACGGCCCGCCACGCCGGCCGGCCCAGGGCAATGAACTGGTTGAGCGAGCGGCGGCGGAACACCTTGGGCATCTTGGCGCCTAAATCCAGGTCATCGAAAAAACCGAACTGGGCCACGGCGTACAGATCCAGTACATACTCGCCAATGGCCACGCCCAGCCGCGGTCCGCGCTCCTCTGTCTCAAACACGCCGAAGGGCAGGTTCTGAATGGGAAAGTCGCTGCCGGGGGCAATATCAATCCAGGAATGCAGGGCGGGGTCGTTGGGGTTAGCCATTCGGTTGCTCGTTAGTGGTAGGAGCGGTAAAGGTAACGGGGACGACGGAATGGGGCCGGCTAGTGGAACTGATGGGCGAGCGGCAGCTAAACACTTTAAGTATCTTCGCGCTAAGCACTAAGTCTTGAGAAAAAACTGAACTGCGCCACAGCGCACAAAGTCAGTATGTATTCTTCAGTGGCTCCGCTATTTACGAAGCTGCTATATTGATCCATATAAAAAAAAGTAAAATAATAGTAGTATGTACATAGTCAAAAGGATTAGCATGCTCCGAATTATAGTGGCAATTTTGTTGTCTACAGGGATTTGCATAAGTGTAAGAAATTATTATGAGTATGAGCCCGAGAATATTGGTCCTCATTTAATTCCTTTGTTTAATCGTCGATTGATTTTGTTTTTATATGCAAAAATTGTTTGGGTTATGTTATTGTATTTAGTCATCTGTGGATTTGACGTGATAAGAATTAATAAATATATAATGTTATTTACAGCAGAGGTATTTGTAATATCGCCATTATATTATATTGTCTTAGATAATAGATTAAGCAGTTCATGCTACTTCAATTAAATAACTCAGGTATTGATATTCTCTGTGGTTATTTACTATGCGTTAATAAAGCTGTTTAAAGTACGTGAATATAATCTTTTGCGTACTAAAACATTATATTTTATATGCTTTTCCATATTCGCGTCTATGTTATACGTGATAATTGGTTATAGTATGTGAATATATTAATCATATAATTATGAAATGCGTGTATATATAATGAATTGTTATTTTAGCGTTTGTGTAATGTGCACTTGAGTTGTCTTAGTGTTCTGCATTCGTGGTTTTAATGATCATGGAAATGTATTTGATATTTAGTGAAAGAATATCAGCTATAACGTATAAATGATATGAGTAGCTTTTTAAGACTAATATTCGAAAGCTGAATTTTTTGTTTTTATCAGTGACTAATAGGTATTGCGGGCGAATATTAATATTGATAAACGTACACTTTTCCAAACTCACAGCGCCCCGCCCCAACCGGAAAACCGGCAGGAGCGGGGCGTTGCTGTTTTACATAAAAAATGACCTTCCCTTTACACTGGCGCCTGACGGTAGCGCCAGCCGCTTTCCAGGCCGCAGCCTAGCAGTATTCCCACGCAGTAGCAAATTACATCCGTCCACAGAAAGCCGTAGCCCAGCACCAAGCCGCCCAGCGTGGTGTGGCGCACGGCAGTAAGCCAGGGCGCCTGGTAGAGTTGGCTGGTTTCGATAGCCAGCGCTACAAGTCCGGCAGCTGCGCCGATGTTGCGTATCAGCCATCGGAGCCGGAGTAGCGCAATCAGCCAGAAAACCAGCAGGGCCCACAATGTGTCGCCGGCGTAGGCGGCCAGCCACGCCGGGAGTTCCGGAGCGTAGCGCCGGGCGCCCAGCCCTAGCAACAGGGTAAGTAGCGCAGAGGCCAGCAGCCGCAGCCGTTGGGTAGATAGGTTAACTAGTAGGGGTCGGGGCATCACCAGTAATCATAGAAGTTGCCTCAAATTTAGTAAACTTTGTATTTGAAAGTACTTTGGTAACTTGCAGGCAGAAATCAGCTTTTCCCAACTGTTAGTGAAGTAAGCGGACGTAGAGTAGCAACTTGTTATGGAATATTTTGTGTCGCAGAATTCGGTTGTGCGTGTCATTTGGGGCAAGGCCGATACCATCCTGTTCATTTTTGCCGGAGCCGCGGCGGAGTTTGCCGTCAATAAGGCAGTGGACTGGCTGTACTTCACCGGCCGTCTGCCCGCCGACCCGCTGGGGCGTTTGTTCTCCACGGTAGAATACGCCCGCCAGATTGTATTTGCTGAGCAGGCCGCGGCCGAGCGCGCCATTGATACCATTACCGCCATTCACGCCGCCGTGGAGGCGCGTCGGGGCCAGCGCATCTCCGACTGGGCCTACCGCGACGTGCTGTTTATGCTCATCGATTACTCCATCCGGGCGTTTGAGACGCTGGAGCGGCCGCTGACTGCTGCCGAAAAGGAAGAGGTGGTGGTGGTGTTTGGCCGGGTGGGGCAGCGGATGAGCATTCCGGAGGTACCCCTGACGTATGCCACCTGGCAAGTGGCCCGCTACCAGCATCTGCAGCAAAACCTGGCGCCCAGCCGCTACACTACCAACCTGTATCAGCAGTACCGCAAGCACCTGGGGCCTGTGCGCTACCCGCTTTTGCTGGCCGCGCAGGGACTGATAGTGCCGCCGCACGTGCGCTTCCTGCTGGGTCTGGGCCGGGGCTACTGGCTGCGCCTCGTCATTCCGGTGTACCGCCGCACCCAGCGGCTCGGGCTAAGCCAGTGGGCCCGCGAGGCACTGCTGCCCACTGCCTACAAAGCCCAGATTCAGGCCCTGGATCCGGTGCGCTCAGCTGCCTGAGTCTGGTGGCGCGAGTGGGCCAGACGAGCGAAAAAGTTTAAGTATACGATACATGAACTGTTCACCCAGGCCCTAAAGCCGGCGCGCCCCGCTCTCACCGGAAAACGGCAGGAGCGGGGCGCAGGGCAATTAACGAAGTAACTTAAAACTCTGGTGTTGGTACGGGAGTCGGCGACACAGGATGACCCGTCTGGCCAGCGGGCTGCGCCGACATGGGCGTGAGGTTGATGGCTTCTACCGCCCGGATTTCGGGCACCGCTTTCTTCACCGATTCCTCCACGCCGGCTTTCAGCGTCATCGGCGACATGGGGCAGGTGCCACAAGCGCCGAGCAGCTCCAGCCGTAGCACCATATCAGCGGTGATATCAAGCACACGCACATTGCCTCCGTCGGCAGCCAGATAAGGCCGGATTGTGTCCAGAGCCTGTTCGATGCGAGGCAGGAGCGGATGAGTTTCCACGGCGGGCGATACGGTCATAACGGGAATTTCACGGGTTGTACGCTGGTTGGGCCGGAAAGCGTAAGCCAGCGTCGGCAATACAAAAGCAAAGGTAGAACATTCAGCCGACGCTACAGTAAACCGGCCGGAGCGGGGAGAAGTTCAGGGGGAACATAGCTACGGAGAACGTGAGAAATTGCCCGTCATGCTGAGCGAAGGCGGAGCCGCAGTCGAAGCATCTCTACCTCCGGCTAATTGATAGCATTGAAACGAAGCGGTAGAGATGCTTCGACTCCGCTCCGCTTCGCTCAGCATGACGGTCTATCTACTCCGTCGTTACGCCAGTTAGGACTTCATTTCCACGATGTTGGTTTTCGGGGCTACGGCGTTGCGGATACTGACCTGGCGGGCCAGCTCCTCGGCCAGCTGGGCGAATACTTCAGCGGCCGGCGTGTTTTCCTGCAAGATGGCAGGCGTACCTTGGTCGCCGTTTTCGCGGATGGTTTGCACCAGCGGAATCTGGCCCAGCAGCGGCACCTGGTGCTTTTCGGCCAAGGCCACGCCGCCGCCTTCTCCAAAGATGAAGTACTTGTTGTCGGGCAGCTCGGCAGGCGTAAACCAGGCCATGTTCTCCACGATGCCCAGCACCGGCACGTTGATTTGCGGCAGGCGGAACATCTGCAGGCCCTTTTCGGCGTCGGCCAGGGCTACTTTCTGGGGCGTGGTCACGATGAGTGAGCCGGTAACGGGCACCGTCTGTACCATGGTGAGGTGGATGTCGGAGGTTCCGGGAGGCATGTCGAGTAGCAGGTAGTCCAGCTCGCCCCAGTCCACTTCTGTGATGAACTGCTTGAGGGCTGAGGAGGCCATCGGGCCGCGCCACACAATGGCCGATTCGGCCGGGGCCAGGAAGCCGATGCTCATCAGCTTTACGCCGTGGGCTACCACCGGCTGAATGAGGTTTTTGCCATCCGGGCCCTGAAATACGTGGGGCCGCTCGTCCATCACGCCGAACATGAGGGGCATGCTGGGGCCGCTGATATCAGCATCGACGAGGCCCACTTTGGCGCCGGTTTTGGCCAGGGCAATGGCCAGGTTGGCCGTGACGGTGCTTTTACCCACGCCGCCCTTGCCCGAGGCAATGGCAATGATATTTTTCACGCCGGGCAGCAGGTCGCGGTTCTGGCGCATGGTGGTCACGCGCGAGGTCATCACAATCACCACCTCGGCGTCCTTGTCCACCATCGTGTGGATGGCCCGCTCGCAGGCGTCGTGGATGAGCTGTTTGAGGGGGCAGGCGGGCGTGGTGAGCACCACCGTGAACGACACGCGGCGGCCGTCAATCTGCACGTCCTCAATCATGTTGAGCGTCACGAGGTCTTTGCCCAGATCGGGCTCCTCCACGTAGCTCAGGGCCTTGAGGACGGCTTCTTTGGTAATGGGTTCCATTATAGTCAGCGAAGAAAGTGCGGATGCAAAGCACAAAGATAACCCGGAAACCGGGGCGGCGGTTGCGTGGTATGGTTTCCCTGGAACGTCCACCCGCCCATACGCAACTGCGCGCCGGATTTGGCTGCGCGTAATCCCCCGCTATCTTCGTGGCTTCTCCTATTATCCGTTTTATTAGTCATGTATCCTTCCCCGCGTATGCCGCTTCGCTTTCATACGACCACCCGCCGTTTGCGCCTGGCCGCCGGCGTCGCTCTGATCAGTCTGCTCAACCTGCAGGTTCAGGCCCAGGACAGCACGCTCACCCGCCTCACCCGCAAATACCAGTTTGCGCTGGAGCAGAAGGGCACCCGGTTTTCAGGTGCGGGCTGGGATAAGCTGCGGGAGGACATCGAGAAAAGCCAGGTGGTGCTGGTCGGCGAAGACCACGGCATGGCCCAGATTCCGGGGTTCACGCAAGCTGTGGCCGAGGTGCTGAAGCCCAAAGTATACGTAGCTGAAATCGACAAGTACCAGGCTCGTGACTTAGCCCGGCTAGCTGCGCAGCCAGGCTTGCCCGTAGCTGTTGAGCGGCAGTACCCGATGGGGCTTTCCTTCTATAGCTGGGCCGAGGAGTTTGAGCTAGCCCGGGCGCTGCGGGCGCAGAACACAGCTATTGTAGGACTGGAGCAGGTAGGATTTTTCGCGCCGGGCCGTTTCTACTCGTTACTGGCTGAGAAAACCAAGAACAGGCAGTCGGCGGCATACCTGCGGCAACGGGGCGCAGCCTACCAGGCCCACAACCAGGCTGTGATGGGCACCGACCCCGGCCAGCTGATGGTGTACCGCCACACGCCGGCCACCCTGGATAGCCTCACGGCCCTGGCCCGCTCGGAAAGCCCGGAAGTGCAGCGCATGGTGCAGGAGTACATCACCAGTGTCCGCATCAACCAGACGGCCATCCAGCCCAAAACCGGCCTCCAAAGCCACCAGGACCGCGTAAACCTGATGCGCCGCAACCTGATGGTCGAGCTGCCCGCTTACCAGCTGCCCAGCCAGCCGCTGCCCAAAATGCTCTTCAAGTTCGGGGCTGGCCACATGGGGCGCGGCGCCAGCTTCACGGGCGGCGTGTACGACGTGGGCAATCTGGCTCTGAATCTGGCCGAAATGCAGGACCAGAAGTCGCTGCACATCTTCATCATCGGCAAGCAGGGCACCCAGACCAGCGGCTTCAATCTGCAAGATTTCAGCAAGAACGTGGCCACCTATTCCAACGCCGAAACCAGCATGATCCGGCCCTTTGTGGCGGCCACACCGGCCGGCGCGGCCTGGCAGGTGTTCGACGTACGCCCTCTGCGCCGCGCCCTGCTCCGCGACCAGCTGAAAATCAGCAGTGCCGCCCTGGTGACTACCCTCATGAACTTTGATTACGTGGTCATCATCCCCGAAACCACCGCCAGCCACAATATCTAGCCCCGGCAGCAGTAGCGCGAACTTTGTAGTTTGCGTCCCCGCGCCGCTGGAGTTGTTGCAACGGTGTAGGGACGCGAACTACAAAGTTCGCGCTACTGCCGTTCTGAGCCGATGAACGGCGTAGAGACGCGACACTTCGCGTCTCGTTGTTGCTGACGTTGTTTAGTCGGTGTGGCCCCGGTCGCTGAACGATGTAGAGACGCGAAGTGTCGCGTCTCTACATCGTTCAGCGAACCGCCAGTTGCCCGGCAGGCCGTAGCTTTAGCCCTGACAACGGACAACTAACAACGGACAACTCACCACCATGCAGCTTGGAATCGACAGCTTCGCCGCGGCCCCTACGGGTGGCACCGCCTCCGACAACGCCACGGCCCTGCGCCAGCTCCTGGAGCGCATCGAGCGGGCCGACCAGGTGGGCCTGGATTTCTTCGGCATCGGTGAGCACCACCGCCGCGAGTTTCTCGACTCAGCCCCGGCCGTGATTCTGGGCGCGGCGGCGGCTCTCACCCAACGTATCCGGCTGGGCAGCGCCGTAGCCGTGCTCAGCGCCGCCGATCCGGTGCGCGTGTTCCAGCAGTTTGCCACCCTCGATTTGCTCAGCCACGGCCGGGCCGAGCTGGTGGTGGGCCGCGGCTCCTTCACCGAGGCCTTCCCACTTTTCGGCCTCAACCTGCACGACTACGACGCCCTGTTCGAGGAAAAGCTGGCGTTGCTGCTTCAGATCCGCGACCAGGAGCAGGTGAGCTGGTCCGGCCGGTTCCGGCCGGCCCTCACGGGGCAGGCCGTGTACCCGCGGCCCATGCAGGCGCAGCTGCCCATTTGGCGCGGCGTGGGCGGCACGCCCGAGTCGTTTGTGCGGGCTGGGGCCATGGGACTGCCGCTGATGGTGGCCATCATCGGTGGCGAAACCCACCGTTTCCGGCCGCTGGTCGATTTATACCGGGAAGCTGGCCGGAAAGCCGGCTTCGCGCCCGAGCAGTTGCAGGTGGGTTTGCACTCCCTAGGCTACGTTGCCGAAACCAGCGAGCAGGCCGTGGCCGACTATTACCCCGGCTATGCCCGCACGTTCACTCGCATCGGGCGGGAGCGGGGCTGGCCGCCCGTCACGCCCGGCCACTTCGAGGCCCAGCGTGGACCCCGTGGCGCGCTGTTGGTCGGCAACCCCGAGGAAGTAGCTGCCAAGATTCTGCGCCACGCCGAGTCGCTGGGCGGCGTGAGCCGCGTCACGTTCCAGATGGACAACGCCGACCTGGCCCCCGAAAAGATGCTCCGCGCTATTGAGCTGCTGGGCGAGCGGGTGAAGCCGTTGCTGGGGTAGAATCAGGGGAGTGGGGCTCAAATGGAACGTCATGCTGAGCCTGTCGAAGCATCTCTACCGCTTCGTTGCAGTAGTAACTCAACGAAGCGGTAGAGATGCTTCGGCAAGCTCAGCATGACAGTTTCTATTACAATGTCAGCACGCGAGATTCCTCGGCTCCGCTCGGAATGACGTTCTTTTAGGCTGCCACTTCGCGGCGGTTCCTGCCTACCTTTGGGGTTCTGTTCCGCTGCTACCCCTGTTGCCCGCACCGCCTTGGCCCGTATCCCCAAAGAAACTGTCGACCAGATTATCCACCACGCCGACATTGTGGAGGTGGTGGGCGACTTCGTGAGCCTCAAGCGCAAGGGCCAGAATATGTGGGCCTGCTGCCCGTTTCACCACGAAAAGTCGCCGAGCTTCTCGGTGGCCCCGGCCAAGGGCCTGTATAAATGCTTCGGGTGCGGCAAGGCCGGCGGGGTGGTGCAGTTCATCATGGACATCGAGGGCACCAGTTACGTGGAGGCCCTGAAGTACCTGGCCAAAAAGTACGGCATCGACGTTCAGGAAGAGGAAAAGACGCCCGAGCAGCAGCTGGCCCAGAACGAAAAGGACTCCCAGTTCATCGTCTCGAACTGGGCCAAGGACCATTACCATAAGCTGCTCCAGGACAACGAGGAAGGCCAGAGCATTGGCTGGAGCTACCTCAAGCAGCGCGGCCTCAACCAGGCCACCATCAAAACCTTCGAGCTGGGCTACTCGCTGGACCAGTGGGACGACCTGCTGAAATCGGCGGAGAAGCAGGGCTACGAGCTGAAGTATCTGGAGAAAACCGGCCTAGTAGTGCGCCGCGAAGACGACCAGGGCCAAGACACCGGCCGCCGCTACGACCGGTTCCGGGGCCGCGTGATGTTCCCGATTCACAACGTGTCGGGCCGCGTCATTGGCTTCGGGGCGCGCACGCTCAAGCCTAACGACAAGACCGCCAAGTACCTCAACTCGCCCGAATCAGAGATTTACCACAAGTCGGATGTGCTCTATGGGCTCTACCAGGCCCGGCAGCCCATTCGTTCGGAGGAGCTGTGCTACCTCGTGGAAGGCTACCTCGATGTGCTGAGTCTGCACCAGGGCGGCATCAAGAACGTGGTGGCTTCGTCGGGTACCTCGCTCACCGACGGCCAGATCCGCCTCATCAAGCGATACACCGACAACGTGACGGTGCTTTACGATGGCGACGCGGCCGGCATTCGGGCCTCGCTGCGCGGCATTGATATGCTGCTGGAAGGTGGCCTGAACGTGCGCGTGGTGCTGTTTCCAGATGGCGACGACCCCGACAGCTACATCCGCAAAGTCGGCGACCAGCGCTTTAAGGAGCACCTGGAAGGGGCCAGCCAGGACTTCATCCAGTTCAAAACCGACCTAGTTTCGCGCGAAGCGGCCCACGACCCGGTGAAGAAGGCTGAAGCCATCCGCGAGGTGCTGCAAAGCATCAGCAAAGTACCCGACCCCATCAAGCGGCAGGTGTTTCTGCAGCAGACTTCGCAGGCGTTTGGTATTGATGAGCAGGTGCTTATCACGGAGTACAACAAGCTGGTGCGCAACGCCACGCAGAAGGCGTCCGGCGGCCAGAGCAGCGCCAGCAGCGGTGGGAGCGGGGCGACTGGCAGTCCGGCCAGCGGCTATAGCGGCGGCCAGCAGGTGCCCAATGGCGGCGCTAGTCAGCGCCCCGCCCCGCGGCCCATGAGCCCCGAGGAAGAGGCCGAAGCCCTGATGTACGGCGCCTCGCCCGAGGACCTGATGGGCGGCGGTGGCGACCTGCAGAACCTCACTCGTGAGGACCTGGAGCCCGTGCCCGACGTGCTGGAGCAGTGCGAGCGGGAAGTGGTGCGCCTGCTGCTGCTCTATTCGGCGCAGCCCTTGGCCCCCGAGGTGGCCGTGGCGCAATACCTGCTGCAACAGCTCGATGATACGCCCTTTAAAACCGGCGTGTATGCCGACTTGCTGCACCTGTGCCGGCAGGAGCTGGAGCAGGGCCGCTGGCCCGAGGTGCGCACCCTCATTCAGCACGGCCGCTCCGACATCCGCAGCGTGGTAGCCGAGCTGGCCACCGAAAAGTACGAGCTCAGTCCCAACTGGACCACCCACCAGATTCATGTCCCCCGCGAGCTGGACCTCTTGCAAACCGCCTGCGACAACGCCATTTTGCGCCTCAACAAGGTGAATGTGGAGCGTGAGCTGGCCGTGCGCCTCGAAGCCCTGCGCAATCCGGTAGATGAGGCCAGCATGATGGAAAACCTGCAAACCATCCACCTGCTCAAGCAGATGGACAACCAGCTGGCCAATCTGCTGGGCACGGTGATTCCGCGCGGGGCCTGATTCAACTAAAAATTAAGAATTAAAAATTAAAAATTAAAAATTGCGTGGCTGGCTAATTTCGTGCAGTCGTTGTTGCGCCTCGAAAGTCTCGCTTATTTCTCGATTTTTGGTTTGTCATAACAGCCAGTCTAAAGCCCCCATTTTTAATTTTTAATTCGCAATTTTTAATTGAAAAAATGTGGCAACGCTTTAATCTGAGTCGGTTTTTCCTGGCTGTAGTCCTCACGATTATCAGCTTTGGTGGGGGCATTCTGGGCTTTATGTGGATTGAGAAATTCACACTGCTCGAGGCGTTCTACATGACGATGATTACCATCTCGACGGTGGGGTTTGGGGAGCTGCACCCGTTGTCGCCGGCGGGGCGGCTGTTCGTTTCGATTTACATCTTCTTCAACCTGCTCGTGGTGGCCTACCTGGTGTCGGTGCTCACCACCTACATCTTCGATGGCGAGCTGCGCAACCTCTTCCACATGCTTCGCACTGACCAGGAAATCCGCAATGTGTCCAACCATATCATTGTGTGTGGCTTCGGGCGCAACGGCAACAAAGCCTACCTCGAATTGCGCGACAGTGGCGCCCAGGTGGTGATTGTCGAGCAAAATGATGTCCTGCTCAAAAGCATTCTGGACGGCGGCGGCAAAATGCTGGCCGTTTTCGGCGACGCCACCACCGACGAAACCCTGTTGGCCGCGGGCATTGCGCGGGCGCGGGCTATTATCACGGCGCTGCCCAAGGATGCCGATAATGTGTTCGTGACCCTGACCGCCCGTGAGCTGAATCCGGGCATTAAAATCATTGCGCGGGCCAGCCTCAAAACCAGCGAAGCCAAGCTGCTGCGCGCCGGCGCCGACTCGGTGGTGATGCCCGACGAAATCGGCGGCTCGCACATGGCCAACCTCGTGATTCGGCCCGAGGTTATTCGGTTCCTGGACATGATTTCAGGTTTAGGCCCTAATAAGTTGCGCCTGGAAGAGCTGCGCCCCGACGAAATGCGCCCTGAATGGCGCGGCCGCAGCATCCGTGAACTGGATATCCGCAGCCGCACCGGCGCCACCGTCATCGGCCTCAAGCACCACGACGGCGAGTTGCTGGTGAGCCCCAGCGCCGATACCGTGCCCCAGCCCGGCGACGTCATGCTGTTCCTGGGTACCGATGACCAGATTGCCTCGCTGGTGCGCCAGTTTCAGGCGTAGCAGTGGTGATGGTAGATTATCTAGAACGTCATGCCGAGCAGAGCGAAGCATCTCGCGTGCTGAGGTTGTGGCGCTATTAATTGCTACACTAGCGAGATGCTTCGCTGCGCTCTGCATGACGTCCAACCCATCACTCCGCCATCCCACGAAAGTGCACATCCTTCAAATCTGTCCGCGCGTTCCGTTTCCTACCACTGATGGTGGAGCCATTGCCATGTATGACGTGGCCGCTGGCCTCGTGCAGGCCGGCCACCGCGTGACGATGCTGGCCCTGAACACGCCCAAGCACTACCAGCCTGCCACCGCCCTCGACCATCTGGGTTCCAACTTCCGCCTGGTTACGGTGGATATTGACACGCGCCTGTCGCCGGTCAAAGCCCTGCGCAACCTGCTTGGTAGCGAGCTGCCGTACAATGTCGAGCGGTTTGTGAGCGAAGCTGCTGCCGCGCAGCTAACCGAGTTGTTGCGCACGCAGGCCGTGGATGTTGTGCAGATGGAAGGCACGTTTGTGGCGTGGTACGTGGACGTGGTGCGCCGGGTGGCACCGGGAGTACCGGTGGTGCTTCGCTCACATAATGTAGAATACACCATCTGGCAGATGCTGGCCCGGCGCGAGCGAAACCCCCTGAAACGGTTCTATCTGGGGCATCTGGCCGGGCGCGTGGAGCAGTTCGAGCACGACTATTTGCCCCGGTTCGATGCGGTGGCGGCCATCACCGAGCCTGACCAGCAGCGGCTGCGCGCCTTGGGTTGCCCGGAGCCGGTGGTATTCGTGCCGGCCGGGGTGGAGCTGGCCCGGCTGCAGCTGGCGCCCCACACTCAGCCCAAACCCCGCACGCTGTTCCTGATTGGCTCGCTGGACTGGCTGCCCAATCAGGAGGGGCTCGATTGGTTTTTGCGCGAAGTCTGGCCCCAGGTTTCCGTTAAATATCCCGGTCTGGAGTTACATATAGCCGGCAAGGAAATGCCCGCCCGCTTTCGGGAGCTGCAGCTGCCCGGCGTGACGGTACACGGCTTCGTGGAGTCGGCAGCGGCCTTCATGCAGCAATACGAAATTATGCTGGTGCCACTGCTGAGTGGCGGCGGCATGCGCATCAAAATTATTGAGGGCATGGCCCAGGGCAAGTGCATTCTGAGCACCACGCTGGGTGCGGAAGGCATTCACGTAAAAGACGGCTTCGACATCGTGGTGCGCGATTCGCCGGCCGCCTGGCTGGAGGTGCTGGACCGCTACTACGCCGGCCAGCTGGCCCCCGGCCTGATCGGGCAGGAGGCCGCCCGCACCATCCGGCGCCTCTACGACAACCGCCGCGTAGTAGAAAGCTTTGTGGATTTGTACAGCGTAGTGCGCCAGCGCCGCGCCGAAACCGCGTAAGTTTGCCTCAATGAAGCTTCTCGTTCTGCTGTCCCGGTTTCCGTATCCGCTCGACAAGGGCGACAAGCTGCGCGCGTTTCATCAGCTGCGCCACTTGGCCCGGCACCACGAGGTTTGTCTGTTTGCGCTGTCGGATGAGCCGGTAACTGCGGCCGATTACGCCGCCGTGCAGCCGCTGTGCGCCGGTGGCTTGCATGTGCACCACCTACGCCGCCCCGGCATCGTGCTGAACATGACCCGCGCCCTAACCCAGCGGCTGCCGCTGCAGGTCGGCTACTTCTACGACCGCACCGCTCAAACCCGGCTTGATGCCCTGATCCGGCAGTTTCGGCCCGACCACGTGTATTGCCAGCTGATTCGGATGGCGCACTATCTGCGCGCCCACACCACCCGCCTGCCCATGACGCTCGACTACATGGACGTGTTTTCGAAGGGCATGCTGCGCCGGGCCGAGAATGCGCCGGGGTGGCAGCGGCCGCTCTGGCTGCGGGAGGGCCGCCGCCTTCGTACCTACGAGGCCCGGGCTTTCGACTGGTTTCGCCACCACACCATCATCTCCGACCAGGACCGCCAGCTTATCGAGCATCCGCACCGCACCCAGATTCAGGTGGTGCTCAACGGCATCGACACGCAGTTTTTCCAGCCCCGCGCCACCGAAACCACCTACGAGTTGCTGTTCTGCGGCAACATGAGCTACCACCCCAACGTGGATGCCGCTGTGTTTCTGGCCGAGGAAATCCTGCCGCTGGTGCGCCAGCTGCACCCCGAAGCCCGCCTGCTGATTGCGGGCACCACGCCCGCAGCCCGGGTGCAGGCACTATCCTCCGAGGCAGTAACAGTAAGCGGCCGCCTGCCCGACATCCGCGACGCCTACGCTGCCGCGCAGGTATTTGTGGCACCCATGCGCGTGGGTACGGGCCTGCAGAACAAGCTGCTGGAAGCCATGGCTATGGAGCGCCCCTGCGTGACGACACCGCTGGCCAACAACGCCCTGCGCGGCCGCCCCGGCGAAAACCTGCTCGTGGGCGAGTCGGCTCCGGACCTTGCTGCCCTCATCATCGGCCTGCTCAACGACCCCGCCGCTGCGGCCCAGCTGGGCCGGCAAGGCCGCCTGTTCGTGCAGGAGCATTACAACTGGGAAGCCGCCACCAACAAGTTGGAAGCGTTGTTTGAATAGCCCGCCTGATGCTGGATTGGTTGACTGCTTTACTTACAGCACTAATTCTGGGTAGCGTGTGGTTTCGGGTCGGTAGAGAGTCATGTAGGCTGCTGTTGGCGGCTATTCAGCTAAAGCGCCACGGAATACACAAAACCGGAGAGGTAATCGGGTTCGAGGAAAGTGCTGATAGCGAGGGGTACAGGTATTTTGCCCCTATTATAGTCTTTTCCTATCAGGGCAAGCAGTGGCAATTTGTGTCGCAGATTGGCTCCGACGAAAAAAGCCTTGCCGGAACTTACATCAATATCATTCATGATCCGCTGACACCTGAAGTGGCCGAAGTGGATAGCTTTGCGGCGTTGTTCAGCGGGCCTGTTTTGGGTCTTGCAGTCCCCGCAATTGGGGGATTATTGACAGTTGGCTTCGTAATTCAGAAGTTGCTCACGTAGGGTGGCTCATGCTTCTTCCATGTGTGCATTAGCCGCCTTCCTGTGTCTGCCCGCAATGGCTGTCAATGGCTGTACTGCTGCCGACTGCGCCAAGCATACTCGCATAGCTCACCAATTTTAACTGTAAACCCCATGACTCCTCTTCGCATTGCAATCCTGGGCTGCGGCAACATGGGCATGGCCTTCGCCAAAGCGTTTCTGCACTACAACCTTGTGGAGCACGCCGATTTGCTGCTGCTCGGCCGCGACGCGGCGCATTGCCAGCGGCTGGGCGCCACCCACCAGGGTCTGCCCACCGGCCTGCTCAAAGCGCCCGTGGGCAGCTACGATGTGGTGATGGTAGCTGTGAAGCCGCAGGATTTCAGTAAGATAGCCGCCGGACTGCGGGCGGTGCTGCTGCCCGGGCAGGTGGTGGTGTCCATTATGGCCGGTATCACCATCGGGCGGTTGCAACGCGAGTTAAGCCACCAGCAGGTGATGCGCGCCATGCCCAACACGCCGGCGCTGCTGGGGCTGGGAATCACCGGGTTTTCGGCGGCGCCGGAAGTGGAGCGCAGCCGCCTGCATCAGGTGGAGAACCTGCTCAATGCCACCGGCCGGTCGATTTTCCTGGAAGATGAAAGCCTGCTCGATGCCGTGACGGCTGTGAGCGGCAGCGGCCCGGCGTATTTCTACTACATCGTGCAGGCCATGATGCAGGCGGGCCGCGAGCTGGGCTTCTCCGAGTCGGTGGCCGGGCTGCTGGTGAAGCAAACCATGCTGGGCGCCTACCACCTGCTCAACAGCTCCGACAAAACCCCTGACGAGCTGATTGCGGCCGTGGCTTCCAAAGGTGGCACCACCGAAGCCGCCCTGCGCGAATTCCGCGCCGGTGGCCTGGCTGAAACTTTGCAGGCCGGGATGAAAGCTGCCCAGCAACGCGCCAAAGAGCTGGCGAAAGAGTAGCTGAGTTGAGGCGTAATTGTTCTGTCATCCTGAGCTTGCGAAGGACCTTATCACTGCTGCACGAACTTGGGCAAGTAGCTTCCCAAGCGTGATAAGGTCCTTTGCAAGCTCAGGATGACAGAACGCTAATTCGCGTGGCTACTCAGTTACTCGCTCACTCTCTCGTAACTTCGCGGCACTGATGCTGGTTGTAGCAGCAGCTTCGCGCGGTTCCGGCCGGAACCATACGCCGCGAAATCCTAATAATCTGCAAAATCTGCAATTCATGCTTGATTCCATCGAAGACGCCATTGCCGATATCCGCGCCGGTAAGGTAGTGGTAGTCGTGGACGACGAAGACCGTGAAAACGAGGGCGACTTTATCTGCGCCGCCCGCTGTGCCACGCCTGAGGTCATCAACTTTATGGCCACCCACGGCCGCGGCCTCGTGTGCGCCCCGCTCATCGAGCAGCGCTGCGAAGAACTGGGTTTGGAGCTGATGGTGGGCCGCAACACGGCCCTTCACTCCACGCCCTTCACCGTCAGCATCGACCTGCTGAAAAACGGCGTAACCACCGGTATTTCGGCTTCTGACCGCAGCAAAACCATTCTGGCCCTCATCGACCCCGACACCAAGCCGGAGGAGCTGGGCAAGCCGGGCCACATCTTCCCGCTGAAAGCCCGCAAGGAAGGCGTGCTGCGCCGCGCCGGCCACACCGAAGCCGCCATCGACCTGTCGCGCCTCGCCGGGTTTGAGCCGGCCGGGGTGCTGGTGGAAATCCTGAAGGAAGACGGCGAAATGGCCCGCTTGCCCGAGTTGCGCGAAATTGCCGACAAGTGGAATCTGAAGCTGATTTCGGTGCAGGACCTGATCAAGTATCGTCTTGAGAAGGAAAGCCTCATCAATCGCGAAATTTCGGTGAAGCTGCCCACCGACTACGGCGACTTCGACCTGATTGCCTACACCCAGCGCACTACCAACGCCCAGCATCTGGCGTTGGTAAAAGGCGACATTGCCAACGGCGAGCCGGTGCTGGTGCGCGTGCACAGCTCCTGCGTCACCGGCGACATCTTCGGCTCGTGCCGTTGCGACTGCGGCCCACAGCTGCACCGCGCCATGCAGCAGATTGAGCGCGAAGGCCGCGGCGTGATTGTGTACATGAACCAGGAAGGTCGCGGCATTGGCCTGCTCAACAAGCTGCGCGCCTACAAGCTGCAGGAGCAGGGCCGCGACACGGTGGAAGCCAACCTGGAACTAGGCTTCGGTATGGATGAGCGCGATTACGGCGTAGGCGCGCAGATTCTGCGCGACCTGGGAATCAGCAAGATGCGTCTGCTCTCTAACAACCCCCGCAAGCGCACCGGCCTGATTGGCTACGGCCTCGAAATCGTGGAATCGGTAGCCATTGAGGTGGAGCCCAACGAGCACAATGAGCGCTACCTCACCACCAAGCGCGACAAGCTGGGCCACACCATTCTGCACAAAGACCGCACCCCGCACCTCGACCCGGATTCGGTAGTGGGCGTGGAGTAGAGCAGCCTGACGCTTACTGGAGTAATTGCAAAACGCCCCGCACGGATTCGTGCGGGGCGTTTTTTTTGTTAGTGCCGAAGGTCTGTAGCTTACTTTTCTGCCTCGACTTATGCGAAGCAAGTGCGGCGCACTATCCACTTACGGCTGCTTGGCGCTGGAATGGTTCAGTAGGTAGAGCAGCACGCCGTTAGTCCAGCCGAAGCCATCCTGTAGCGGATACTCGCCACCGCCAGCGGGCAGGCTGGTGTTTTGCACGTTGTATTTTTCCAGCAGCTTGCCGGTTTGCTGAAACACGCGGCTGTTCAGGCGTACCCAGCGCGTGGCTACCGTGTCGGCAAGGGGCTGCTGTTCGTAGCGGCGCAGGCCCTGGATGGCCAGATACTGCAGCGGCGCCCAGGCGTTGGGCGCGTCCCATTGCTGGCCGCTGGCGTTGAGCGTCGTGAGCAGGCCGCCGTCCTTCAGAAAATCCTTTTGCAGGCCGGCCGCTACCAGCTTGGCCTGCGGGGCAGTGGCCACCCCAAATGCCAGCGGAAACACGCCCGCCAGCGTCCGGATGGCGGCCGGGCGGCGCTGTGGGAGGTCATAATCGGTGAACCAGCTGGCGGTTTTGTTCCAGCAGTAGCGCTGGATGGCTGCCTGGCGCCTAGTCGCTTTCAGGTCCCAGCTTTTAGCCGTAGCGGCCTGGCCCTGGGCTTTGTAGGAGCGGGCCAGCGTCTGTTCCAGCGTCAGCAGCAGGCAGTTCAGGTCCACGGGTACCAGCTCGGTGGTGCGGATGGACGTCAGCTTGCCATCGGGCCCGAACCAGCGGGTGCTGAAGTCCCAGCCAGAAGCGGCTGCCGCCCGAATATCACGATAAAACTGGCGCGGGTTGGCCAGGCCTTTCGCCGCGGCCACATCCTCGGCGTACGACTCTTCGCGGGGCTCGGTGCTGGTGTCCCAGTAGCGGTTGAGCACCTCGCCACCCGGCATCCTGACGGCGCGGAGGCTGGCCTTGCCGGGCGCCAGCGAATCGGCCCCGGCCATCCAGTAGGCGTATTCGCGCAGCAGCGCGGGCTGGTAGCGCGGCAGCACCGAGTCGGTTTGCTGCTGGGCCAGCAGCTGCACCATCAAAGCAAAGAAGGGCGGCTGCGAGCGGGTGAGGTAGTAGCTGCGGTTGCCGTTCGGGATGAAGCCGTAGCGGCCCAGCAGGTAGGCGAAGTTGTCGGTCATGCTGCGCACCAGCGACGTGCGGCCGGCCTCACTCAGCCCGATCATCGTGAAGTATGAATCCCAGTAATACACTTCCCGGAAGCGGCCGCCCGGCACCAAATAGGGCTTGGGCAGCGGCAGCAACGACGAGAACCGCGCCACCGAATCCTGGGGGCGGCGCTCCAGCACGCGCCAGAGCGTATCGAGGTGGGGGCGCAGGCCGGCGGCCACGTTGCTGCGGTAGGTGCTGGCATCGGAGGCCGGCAGTTGGAAGCGGGCCTTCGTGAAGGTGGCCAGGTTGAAGCCGGGCTGGGTGCGCTGCTGGGCATAGTCGGCCAGAATGCGGGCCGGCGGGGCCAGTGGCACCATATCCACAAACGTCTTATTGTCGGGGTACACACGGCCCTGCTGCACTGCCTCGAACAGGCCGGGATAGAGCTGGCGGGGCGTGAGGGGCAGCTGAGCCGTAGCCCAACCAGCGGACAGACAGCAGAGCAGGAAGGAGAGGAGGGTTTTTTGCATAGCAAAGGAGTGGGAGCGGTGAGAGCCTGAAGATACGAGTTCTGGCGGCCTGGCAGCGGGCCAATGGTTGGGGAAAGGCCCGCCTTGCGTCCGGTTCTACGGAACCCACCGCACAACAGCAGAGTTAGCTGGAAAAAGCCGCGTGCAGGCATGGCGGGCCCGTATTTTTTCGGCTATCTTTCTCCGCATATGATGAAGCTTCCTACCGTTGTACGTACGCTGCTGACCGCCTTGGCGCTGAGTGCCGCACCCGTCGCGCTGGCCCAGCAAAACCAGCGGGCTTTGGTGCAGGAGTTTGCCGGCAGCACCATTCTGCTGGCGTCCGGCGACACGCTCCGGGGCCCTGTTACGCTGCGCCGCGACCAGGACGTGCTGCTCATGGCCCAGCCCGATGGCACTCTGACGACGCTTTCGGCGGTATCAGTCAACAGCTTTGCCGTAAAGGGCGAGCAAATCGACAGCCGCCTCGGCAACGGCTACTACGACAACTTCTTGGATGCCCGCAACGGCTACTACTACGGCAACCCTCTGTACGGCGTGCCGCGCCTGCGCCCCGAAACCGAAAACCTGAACCGCGTGCGGGTGTTCCGCACCTTCCGTTGGAACCGCGGCAATGACTACAGCGACTTCACGTCGCCGGCATTCTTCGAGCAGCTCAGCAATGGCCCCCGCATGCTGCTGCGCCGCGAGTCGTTGGTGGAGCGCACCGTGAATAATGGGCCGTACGGCTACGGCGCTTACGGTTATGGCGGCCGCAACTTCGGCACCTACACCGAGAAAAAGGACGATTTTTACCTGGCTACGCCTACCGGCAGCATCATTGCGCTGCGCAACCCCAAGAAGGATCTGCTGGCTGTATTTCGGGGGCAGGCAAAGCAGCTGGAGCAGTACGCCCGCACCAACAACCTCAGTTTCACCGTGGCCCGCGAGCTGGCCTTTATCGTGAACTACGCCAACTCGCTGGTAAAGGAGTGAGTGGCGGCGCTGTCATTGCGAGCGGAGCAAAGCAATCCATCCTCTCATAACCAGACAGGGGCCTGACAGCAAAGCCCTCCGGCAGTAGTGTGCTAAACCAATGCCGGAGGGCTTTGCTGTGCGTTGACGCTCACATCTTTTAAAGGTAGGATTGACGCCGCTTGATGCGCGGAATGTCGTACCTTCTCGCAATGACAGCAACCTTACAAATCCCGGTTGCGCAGCAGCAGGTAGCTCAAACCCCAGAACAGGGCCGTATATGCCAGCGCCAGCGGCAACGCCTGGCTGGGCAGCAGCGCTACAGAAGGACCCGTGACGGTAGCCAGCACCTCTTGCCCGGGCATGGGCGTGAGGCTGTTGAAGATTTTGGCGGGTAGGTAGCGGTCCAGCTCATCGGGCAGGGACAGGCGCAGCAGCGGCTCGGCTACCCACAGATACAGCAGAAACAGCAGGATGGCGGCTCCGCTGCGGCGCACCAGCACGGCCACCAGCGCGGCCAGCGCCAGTACCCCCAGCACCTGCACTCCGTAGAGCAGCACGGCCGGCAAACCACCCGCGGCCTGTGCCACCGTACCCGCCGCCCGCGTCAGCCCAAAATATGCCCCGATGCCCAGCACTACCAGCACCGCAAATCCCGCCAGCAGCCCCGATACCGCCAGCTTATTCTGCAGCAAGCCTGCCACCGAGCTGCCATCAATGACCTGCTGCCGGAACGTGCGAAACTGAAATTCGTCGGTAATCAGGATGATGAACAGGATGCCCAGCAGCATGGTGAAGTAGCTGGCCACGTAGCTCAGCTTGTCCCACAGCCCCGGAAACGCATACAGCGACTCGCCCAGGCGTTGGCCATTTACGTTCAGGTTGCCGCCCGCCGCCACAAACAGCAGCAGCAGTACGGCGTAAGCCAGTAGAATAATCCAGACAGTACGATAAGGAAGAATCTTGCGAAGTTCGGCGCGAAAAAACATTTCTTGATGTGCTGATTTTTAATGAGTTAATGTGCTGTCTTTCGATGCGTTGGTGAAATGCTGGTTTTTGGTGCTGCGCTGGTCTAACTCATTAAAAAATCAACGCATTATTAGCACATCAGCATATCAAAAAATCAGCACCTCACTTCGTCAGTTCCAGGAACTGTGCCTCCAGGCTACGGCGGCGCAACTCCAGGCCGGCCAGGACAATGTTCTGGGCAAACAGGGCGCGGTTGAGGTCGGCGGAGCCGTGACCGGGCGCGAGGGCCACGCTAAGCTGGCCGTCAGCTTCGGCACGTATGTCCGACACCCAGGGCAGCGCAGCTAGGGCCTGCTGCACGGTGGCCGCAGCCTGCGGCTCGGGGCGCAGCAGCACCCGGTCGGCGGTGGCCAAGATGTTGCCGACGGGCCCGGCCGCCCGTAGCTCGCCGCGCTGCAGCACTGCCACGTGGGTGCACACCTTCTCGATTTCATCGAGCAGGTGGCTAGCCAGGATGATGGTTTTGCCTTCCGCCGCCAGGCGCTGCACCAGGCCGCGCACTTCGGCAATGCCTTGCGGATCGAGGCCATTGGTGGGTTCGTCGAGCACTAGCACCTCGGGGTTGCCGAGCAGGGTGGAAGCCAGGGCCAGCCGCTGCTTCATGCCTAGCGAGAAGCCCCGGAAGGCATCGTGCTGGCGCGTGCCCAGCCCCACAGTATCCAGCGCCTGGTCGACGCTGCGCGGGTCGGCTTGCTTGATGTCGGCGGCCAGCTGCAGGTTTTGGCGGGCCGAGAGGTAGGGGAAGAAGTTGGGTGTTTCGAGCAGCGCCCCGATGCGCCGCCGCCCGGCCGAGGTAGGTGGCTGCCCAAACCAGCGCACCGTCCCGCCCGAAGCCCGCAGCACGCCCAGCGCAATGCCCAGCGTGGTGGTTTTGCCGCTGCCGTTCGGCCCCAGTAGACCATATACACTGCCCGGCTCCACCTGCAGCGTCAGGCCCCGCAGCGCCGTGGTGCTGCCGTAGGTTTTGGAAAGGTTGTCGAGTTCGAGGATGGGCATGAGTGGGGAGCAAGTA
Organism: Hymenobacter puniceus; assembly: GCF_014333525.1. Taxonomy (GTDB): domain Bacteria; phylum Bacteroidota; class Bacteroidia; order Cytophagales; family Hymenobacteraceae; genus Hymenobacter. The sequence goes on along the minus strand of NZ_JACSCX010000005.1, from coordinate 192,823 downwards.
ATAAAAGGGATACACAACGCTTTCAGGCCGTCATGCTGAGCATGTGGCGCATCAAGTCAGTGTGCGGAGCCGCAGTCGAAGCATCTCTACCTCAAACTAATAAATGGTTTCACAACGAAGCGGTAGAGCTGCTTCGACTGCGCTCAGCATGACGGCCTTCCAACAGTTAGTCTACTCTACCGGCAGCGCGCCGCCCAGCCAGCGGACTACCGGGTAGCGCAGGTGGGTTTTTTCGTAGTTCGGCGACTGGCGGTACACCCAGTCCAGCTGGGCAGCGCCGCTGGCGGCAAAGGCGGGGTTTTGCTGCTTGAGCTTCTCCAGCCGCGCGCGCAGGGCCGGGTCGCGGCGGAGCAGGTCGGCGGCCACATCCTCGAACACGTAATCCGAGAAATACTCTTTCTGCTGTAGCACGCTGTCAAAAAAGCCCCAGGCAAAAAACGAGTCGGTGGCCTGCGGCTCCAGTGTTTCGATAAGGTAGCGGGCGGCCGGCTGGTTGAGGTCGGCCACGTAGTCACCTTTCAGGAAGGTTACCGGTTGCGGCGCAGTGCGTAGCTCCACGGCCGTATGCACGTAATGGCCTTCGTAGGGGCGCTGGCCGGTTTTGTAGTCCTGCACGTAGTACACATCGGCGGTGAGGGTAGTATCCTGGCGCAGGCGGCGCAGCTGCACGCCCGAGAGGCGCAGGCGCTCCAGCACCTCGCCCCAGGCCTGTGGAATCAGGTAGGCCACCGGCCGCTGCACCTGCACGGTGGGCTGAAACGTGTTGTAATACGGAATCTGGCGCGAATACGGCGCTTTGCGGTCGTAGTAGAGGCGGGGCTGGCCGCTGATGTCGCTGGGCTTCAGCTTGCCTTCGTAACCCAAAAACGTCACTTTGTCGGCGGCCGTGGTGTCAAGCTTCCAGGCCAGCGGGAACGTGGTTTGGGCGGCGGTTTGCTGCTGGGCGGCGGCGCGGGCCTGCGCCAGCGCGTCTTTCTGCTGGGCCACGGCTTGCACCAGCAGCTCCAGGAAATCGTACTGAGCCTTCACGCGGGGCGCGTAGGCCTTGAGCATGTGCGTTTCCGTGACGAAGCCGATGGTATTGAACAGCGTAGTATAGCCCGTAGAGTAGCGCGGCGACTCCATGAAGCCCGTCAGGCCCCGCGCGTCGGGCGTGCGGCCCTCGAAGTCCACGTAGGGCGTCATGGGGCTTTTGCGCTTGGCCATGCCGCCGTACACGGCCGGCAGTAGCTGCCCGTTGAGGTAGCTGCGCAAAGCCGGGTGCAGCTTGCTTTGCTGCGTGGCAATGAGCGTCATCGTGTACTGGTAGTCGGCGCCGTCGGAGGTGTGCGTGTCCACGAACACGTCGGGCTGCCAGCGCTGAAACAGCTGCGCAAAGGCGCGGGCATTGCGCGAATCCTGCTTGATGTAGTCCCGGTTCAGGTCGAGGTTGCGGGCATTGCCGCGGAAGCCGTAGCTCTCGGGCCCGTTCTGGTTGGCGCGGGTCGTGGAGTTACGGTTTAGTGCGCCATCGACGTTGTATATCGGAATGATTACCAGTGTAATGTCCGTGAGCTGGCGGCGCAGCTTAGGCTGCTGCACGTAGTCACGGGCCAGCATCATGGCAGCATCAATGCCCTCCGGCTCGCCCGGATGAATGCCATTCTGGATGAATACCACGCGCCGCCCTTTGGCTCGCACCGAAGCGGGGTCGGCGTCGCCATCGAGACTAACCACCACTTCGTGCAGCGGACGGCCACTGTCGGTGGTGCCAGCCTCGCGCAGCGTTATTTCCGGGTAGGCCGCATCCAGGCGCTGGTAGTAGTCGATGCAGGCGGCGTGGGTGGTGGTGGTATTGCCGTTGCCCAGCTCGTAGGGCGTGCGCCAGTCGGTTTTGGGAGGCGCCGACGACAGCAGCAGCGCAGAAAGCAGGAAGGAAAGCATGCGGCAAAGGTATGTATTAGGGCTTAGGGACTAGGGTCTGGGGCTTAGGATAGAAAGAGGCCACAACGGTCCCGTATATTTCCTAAGCTCCAGGCCCTAGTCCCTAAGCCCTAACTCTTAAGCCTAATACAGCCGGCGGCGGGCCGGGAACAGCAGTTGGTCGAGGCTGAGGCGGCCGGGGCCGCTCAGCAGCAACCCTAGAAACAGAATGGCCGACTCCAGCGCGTGCGAGTAGCCGCTGAACCCGTCGCCGGCGCTCAGGTGCTGTACGGTGGCCATAAGCATGGTGCCCAGCAGCAGGGCGCAGGCCACCCGGAAAAACAGGCCCAACGCCAACAGCTGCCCGCCCACAGCTTCAGCTACGGCCGCCATAAATCCCCAGAAAGCCGGCGCAAAGTCTATTCCCACCACCTTCATCACGCTACCCACTTTCACCCAGGCCTCGGGTCCGCCAATCAGCTTGGGGTAGCCATGTACGGTGAACATGACACCAATGCCCACGCGCAGCAGCAGCAGGCCGAGGTCGTGGGTGCGGTAGCGGTTTTCGAACAGAACCATAGGAAAAAGGGTATTCCGGAATACTTAGTCGGGGGTGGAATGGTGCTTGCGTTGGCAAAGTACAAGAAATATGCAGCACTGCAAGCCCCGACGTTTGTCGGCTACTGGTAAAGTAATACCCCCGTGATGCGCGCTGCCGGCGGAATATCCGTCGAATTCATTTCCGCCGGATGCTTATCGGGCAGCGAGTTCGGGTCGATAACCCAGGCAATCTTCACCTCGCCCGATACAGCCGCAAAGCCAGCAGGCGTGTTGCGCACCCGTGTGAGCCCCAGGTTCTGGCGGGCAGCCCCAAACGGAGAGCCCACGCCAATGCCCTCGGCCGTGCGGTACTGCGGGTCGTAGATGCGGATGCGGCGCAGGCGGTAGCCACCCGCCGAGTCGGCAATCATGTGCAGGATGTTGGCGGGGGCAGTGGGGCGCCGGGCGTCGCGCAGTTCATAGGCCGGCAGCTGCTGGCCGTTGTCGGAGTAAGTGGTGGCGCGCAACTGCTCCGCGGGCACAATCTTCTTGATTTGGGCTTCGCGCATGCCCAGCCGCAGCAAACCGGCGCGGCCGGGACTGATCAGGTACTGCAGGTCGAGGTCGGCGGCGGCGGCCGGAACACCAGGCTCCTGGGCTACGCCCGTGCTGCCGGGCTTGAGGGCGGCCGGGTCGGTGGCGCCGTCGGCGGGCAGGAAAGGGGGCGTGCCCGAGTCGGAAGGGGAGCCACAGGAAGCAAGCAGAGCGCTGGCCAGAAAAGCAGTTGCCAGCGTGGGAACCAGAGAAGTAAATCGATTCAGCATCATGGGCATACGGCGGAATCGCCACCGTAGTTGATGCTGCTCTAGGCGGAGAATCTGGTGAATATGTCGGCCACGAAGCCCGGGCGGCGCGTAGGGAAGCGTGTACCTTTGTTGTCCTCTTCGTTCACCACACTCTTTCGCATCGTGTCTGAAACTGCCCGTAAACCCCTGATTCTCATTTCCAACGACGACGGCATCACGGCGCCCGGCATTGCCACGCTCGTGCGCGTCATGCGGCGCATCGGCGAGGTAGTGGTGGTGGCGCCCAACTCGCCGCAGTCGGGTATGGGCCACGCCATCACCATCGGCACCTCGCTACGCCTCGACCCCAGCACCATCTTCCCCGGTATCGAAAGCTATGAGTGCAGCGGCACGCCAGCCGACTGCGTGAAGCTGGCCAAGCACCACGTGCTGAAAGACCGCCAGCCCGATCTGGTGGTATCGGGCATCAACCACGGCTCCAACTCCTCGGTGAACGTGCTGTACTCGGGCACGATGTCGGCGGCCATTGAGGCGGCCATCGAAGGGCTGCCGGCCATCGGGTTTTCGCTGTGCGAATACGGCCATAACGCTGATTTTGAACACACCGAAGCTTGGGTGGAGCACATTGTGCGAGAGGCGCTAACGCACGGCATTCCGGCTGGTACGGCCCTGAACGTGAACATCCCCAAGAAGTCGGAGCAGCCGATTGCGGGCATCCGCATCTGCCGCCAGGCCCGCGCCAAATGGCAGGAAGAGTTCGACTTGCGCCACGACCCCTACAAGCGGCCGTACTATTGGCTGATCGGGGAGTTCGTGAACCTCGACCAGGGTACCGATACCGACGAGTGGGCGCTGGCCAACAACTTCATATCGGTGGTGCCCTGCCAGTTCGACCTCACGGCCCACCACGCCATCAGCAGCCTGAACGCCAGTTGGCAGCTGGGTCCGCGTTTGGAAGTATCAACCGCCCCCGCCCCACACCTGGGCAGCGCGTCTCCTGAGCCCGGCGAATCGGCCGGAGGACTGGGATAACGAGTAACTGAGTAATTGAGTAGCTGAGTAAGATTGCCCAGAGTACGCAGTAGCCGCGTGGCGGCAGCAGGTTTGTAGCAGTCAGCCAGTCTATTCTAGGGCAAAGCCGCGTGGCGGCGGCAGGTTCATAAGCAGAATCTACCGTCACTACGCGGCTTTCTTAATAAGTAGCACTGTGGGCTATTTACTCCGCTACTCTCCCCACATGGTGCACTATTGGCCTGGGTGCGTGGCGCACTACCAGCGGGATGCCATGCGCCACGGCGGCGGGCGGCGCGGGGTTCTGCAGCACGGGCAGGTAGCGCAGCGCAAGCAGTGTGGCCAGCAGCATCAGAATGCCAAACAGAGCTTTGGCGTAGGTATGGCGGCGAACTAGGGTGTGGCTCATGCAAGGTAGGCGTAGCGTGAGTGGGAGCTCTAAGCTAGCACGCTCAACATGAAGACTGTATGAGGGAATTCCGCTACACTTCGGTTGAGTTGCCCGTTGGTGCGCCGGCAAACTCCAGCGCAAACGTGGTGCCTTTGCCCAGCTCCGAGGTGGCCGTGAGCGTGGCCTCGTGGAAGGTGGCAATGGTAAGGGCAATGGGCAGGCCGAGGCCGAAGCCTTCCGGCGACGCGGCCCCACCTGCGTTGAAGCGCTGGAACCGGTCGAAGAGGTGGGGCAGGTTTTCGGGGGCAATGCCGGGCCCGGTGTCGGCTACGGCCAGGCGGTAGCCGCCGGCGGGCAGTTGCGTGCCCGTCACGGTGATGCTGCCGCCCCAGCGGTTGTACTTGATGGCGTTGCTAAGCAGATTGAACAGCAGCGTAAACAGCAGCGAGTGATTGGCACGGGGCAGCACCAGGTCGGGGGAAAGCTGAGTGCGTAGGTGCAGCTCGCGCTGAGCTAACCGGTCGTCGAGTTCGTTGAGCACCTCGGCCAGCACTACCGCTATACTCACCGTTTCTTCGCGCAGGTACTGCTCGTTTTCGATGTTAGCAATGAGCAGCAGCGTCCGGACGGTGTTGCGCAAGCGGTAGAGCGTTTTCTGCGACTCCACAATTTTCAGCGAGTGCGCGTGGCCCAACTCGGGGTCTTGCAGCATATTCTCGAAGCGCGTCTGCAGGATGCTCACCGGCGTCAGCAGCTCGTGCGACACGTTGCTCATAAACTCGCGCTCCTTCTCAAACGCCGACTGCACCTGGCGCATCATTTCGTTAAGGCTATCGTCGAGGCGGCGGAAGTCGGTGGTGGAGGTGCTGATGGGCGTGAACGGGAAGGCCGACGGGTGGCGCACATTGCGCAGCTTGCGCGTTATCAGGTCGCCGAGAGGGCGCAGCAGGAAGCGTGCAAAGGCCGCATCCGTCACGATGGTAACCAGGGCGCCCACCACCAGCACCCACAGCGCCAGTTGCCGCAATGTGGCTTCCAGCAGCTCCACCGTGGCCAGCGACGAGCCGATTTCCAGCTGGTAGGGACGGCCCTGCGCCGCAAACCGGTAGCTCAGAATCCGGAAATCCTCCACGGCATTGTCGACCTGCCGCTGCTCATCAAAGATGCGTTCCACGGCTACGGACGCCGTGCGCCCGGCCTCCGGCGTCAGGCTGATGTACTCCTGCTTGAGGATGTTGTAGTCGGCATAGGCCTCGTTCTGTTCCTGCCGCACGAAAGCTGCCAGCCCGTCGCGGGCAATCAGGGCCAGCACCTCGCGCTTCTTTTCGTGCAGGCGCTGGTCGGTGTGCGCCACGGCCACCCGGCTCACGATAGGCGGAATCACCAGCGCCCCCAGCAGCACCAGCAGCAGCTTGGACAAGGCATTAAAAAGAGCCAGCTTAGCTTCAAGACGCATAGGATGTCATTGCGAGGACGAAGGACGACGCAATCCTTCCTCTAAAAAGATGTGAGCGTCAATTATCAGAAAAGCCCTCCCGCAGGAGGGGAAGCTAACTCAATGTGAGAAGATGCCGCGTAGCGGCGGTGGATGTGTAGAACATCAGTCGACACCGGGAAAAAGCCGCATAGCGGCGACAGGTTTGCAGGCTAATCTATCGCCGCTATGCGGCTTGTATTCGCCAACTAAGCAACGATTACAAGCCTGCTGCCGCTACGCGGCTTGGGTTAGCAAGCAACCGCCCGAAGGTTGCGGGCTTAGGATAATGTCTGCCACGAAAGGAAGGATTGCTTCGTCGTGGCTCCTCGCAATGACAGACAGTTACTCCGCCACCCGATACCCAATTCCGCGCACGGTTTCCAGGAAGTCGGTGGGGGCGAAGGTTGTGAGCTTCTTGCGGATGTTCTTAATGTGCACATCGATGTAGTTGGAATCGGAATCGTCTTCCAGCACGTTGCCCCACAGGTGCTCGCCCAGCTGCAGGCGCGTGAGCACCCGGCCCCGATGCAGCAGCAAGTAGTGGAGCAGGTCGAATTCCTTTTTGGTGAGCGACGCTTCCTGCTCGCCGTGGCGCAGCACGCGGGCTGTCACGTCCATCACGAAGCCTGGGCCAAAGGTGATTTCCTGGCGACGCAAGCCAAACTTACGGCGCGTGATGGCCTGCATCCGGCTTTGCAGCTCCAGCAGCGAAAACGGCTTGGGCAGGTAGTCGTCGGCGCCCAGGTCTAGGCCCTTGATTCGGTCGTTGAGGGCACCGCGGGCGGTGAGAATAATGAACGAGGCCTCCTGCTTGTCGTTTTGACGGGCTTCGCGCAGCAGCTCCAGGCCGTCGCCGCCGGGCAGGCCCAAATCCAGCAGCACGAAATCGTAGCTGTTGACATAGATTTTCTCGGAAGCCTCCGCAAACGTGAAGGCCGAATCGACGAGGTACTTCGACTGTACCAGAAACTGTTTTACCTCGTGGTGCAAGCCTTTCTCGTCCTCGACAAGCAGAATGTGCATAGAAATCAGCTAAATGAAGTGCAACATACGCGCCCTGAGCGTGAAGAAAACATGAAGCCCAACCAGCCGGAAGCCGACTACTTCAGGTAAGCGCTCAGGTCGGAAATGGAGGAAATGCCCAGCTCCCGAGCCTGCTGCCGGCGCATCAGCAGCGCGTAGGTGTTGTTGAAGCCCAGCGGCGCCAGCCACTCCAGCTGATAGCGCCGCCGAAACTGTTGCTGCACGTAGCCGAACACCGCCCCGGCATCAGCCCCCAGCGAATCGACGGTGGCGGGCGGGGGCTGCAGCAGCACCAGCAGCCCGGTGCCGCTGTACTCAGGGTACATATCGATGGCGCCGCTGCGCAAGGCCTCGAAGCAGATGGTGGTGCCGCCCAGCCCGGTTTTGGTGCTCACGTCCAGCGCTGTGTAGCCCCGGATCAGGCTGGCATACAGCTCGGCCAGAATGTACTGCTCGGCAAAGATCTTGGAGCCCAGCTTCACCACCGGTGCCCCCGCAGCCAGCGGCCGGGGCATGCGCCACAGCCCGCGCCGCTTCAAGAATGCCAGTGCCACCGCCTTAGGCTCCTCGTGCAGATAGTCGACGCGGTAGTTGAGGTCGGTCATCACGGAGTCGGAAAGCTGGCCGGCCAGCTTTCCAAATACCGCGCGCAGCTCAGGGTGTTTGGTCAAGAGTCCGGCCCGCACTACGGGCGCCGCGAAGTAGGGCGGAAACACGCGCCGGTCGTCGCGGAGCACGCGCAGGTGGTAGGCCTTGATGCGGCCATCGGTGGAGTAACCATCAATAAGGTCGACGTTGGCGCTGCGGGCGGCCTCATATACCAGCGCCGGGGCCAGCACCACGCTGGGCAGGCCACCCAGGCCGTACGCCTGGCGCAAGCCTGGCAGCCCGTCGGCGCGGCCGATGAACTCGGGGCTGAAGCCGGCCAGCAGCTTGCCGGTGGCGCGGGGCAGCAGGTAGAGGCCCGCCAGCAGCGGCAGTGCCACCAGCAGCGCCCGACCCACGCTCACCAGCTTCCGCCCCGAAAGCCGCTGCACGCCGCCCAGCACCGCATCAAACGCCAGCGCCAAGGCCGCTGCCGGAATAGCGCCGGCCAGAATCATCACCGGATTGTTGAGGGCAATGCCGCCGAAGATGAACTCGCCGAGGCCGCCCGCCGCCACGTAGGCCGCCAGCGTAGCCACTCCCACATTGATGACGGCCGCCGTGCGGATACCGGCCATGAGCACCGGCAGCGCCAGCGGCAGCTCCACGCGGCGAAGCAGCTGGCCGTCGGTGAAGCCCAGGCCGCGGGCGGCATCCGTCACGGCCGGCGGCACGCCCTGCACGCCCGCCACCGTATTGCGGATGATGGGCAGCAGCGAGTAGAGAAACAGCGCCAGAATAGCCGGCCCCGGCCCGATGCCCAGCAGCGGAATCAGGAAGCCCAGCAGCGCAATGCTCGGAATGGTCTGGAGCACGCCGGCCGCGCCCAGCACCCACGGCGCTACCCGCGGCCGGCGCGTGAGAGCCAGCCCCAGCGGCACGCCTACCAGCACGCCCAACAGGAGGGAAGCGGCTGTCAGGCCGATGTGCTGCAGGGTCTGTTCGCCGAGTTTGCCGGCCTGCGTTTGCCAGAAAGCCAGGAGTTCGTGGAGCGTGTTCATGGCCGTTGCAGTCGTTGGATGGCTTGCCCAAAAGCACTCATCAGCGAAGCCAGCGTGAAGGGCACGGCCGGTGCATCAGCAGCTTCCGGCTGCGTCAGCAGTACCCGCTCGATGGTACTGGCTGCGGCTGGGTCAGGCGTGCTGAGCGCCTCCAGTGCTTCTTGGATGGTTGCTGTAAGTGAAATAGGCTGGTTATTTGAAGATGAGGTGTTTGTGTAATGAGAAGCTAAATCGGGTAGCACGTCCTGCAACTGCAAAGTCCGGAGCTGCAGGCTCAGCTTTTCGGCCTCGAAGAAGCGCCGGACAAAGTCGTTGGCGGGCTGGAACAGCAGCTCCCGCGGCGTGCCCAATTGCTGCACCCGGCCGGCGTCCAGCAGCAGAATCCGGTCGGCCAGCTCGAAGGCTTCCTGCACGTCGTGGGTCACCAGCACCATGGTTTTGCGGCGCAGCTCTTCCAGCTCCCGGAACTCGCGCCGGATACCCGCCCGCGTAATCGGGTCGAGGGCGCCGAAGGGCTCGTCGAGCAGCACTAAAGGTGGGTCGGCGGCCAGGGCGCGGGCCAGCCCCACCCGCTGCTGCTGCCCACCCGACAGCTGGTGCGGGTACTGAGCGGCGTAGCGTTCGGGCGGCAAGTGCAGGCGCGTCAGCAGTTCGTGGGTGCGCCGCCTGATGGTGGCCGCATCGTGCCCGAGCAGGCCCGGCACCACGCCCACGTTTTCGGCCACGGTATAGTGCGGCAGCAAGCCCACCTGCTGAATCACGTAACCGATACCGCGCCGCAGCTGCTCGGGCGGCAGCTGGCGCACGTCCTGGCCGGCCAGGTGCACGGTGCCGCTGTCGGGCTCTACGAGGCGGTTGAGCATGCGCAGCAGCGTGGTTTTGCCGCAGCCGCTCGGGCCCAGCAGCACCAGCGTCTCGCCGGGTTCCAGCGCAAACGAAACGTCCTGCACCACGGCGTGCGGGCCGTAGTGCTTGGTCAGGTGATGTACCGCAATGGCGGGCGTGGCAGCAGGCATAGGCTGGAAAGGTAGCACGGGATACGGCAGCAACAGCTGGCGGCAAGCTTGGTTGTGCGCGCTACTGGCAGCATTCGGTGCCGCTTCCAATTGGTCTGGCACAATTCTATGCCCCGCCCGAATTGCTCGCCCGCAGATTTCTTGCGTGCTTTAGTGCATGAAACGACTCCTTTGCGCCTTATTGCTACTGGCAAGCTTCTGTGGCCCGGCTGCCGCCCAGGTTTACCGCACCACCGACCCCTTGGCCCACACCTACAGCATCGTGGCCCGCGACCCAACCACCGGCGACCTGGCCGTGGCCGTGCAAAGTCACTGGTTTTCGGTGGGCACCAGCGTAAGTTGGGCCGAGGCCGGGGTAGGAGCCATTGCCACGCAGTCGTTCACCAACAAGTCGTTTGGGCCGCGGGGGCTGGCGCTGCTGCGCGCCGGAAAAACCGCTCAGCAGGCTTTAGATGAGCTGCTTAGCACCGACGACGGCCGCGACGTGCGCCAGGTGGCCATCGTGGACCGCAACGGCAATGTAGCCACCCACACCGGCGCCAAGTGCATCGATTTTGCCGGCCATCGGCAGGGCACGCAGTTTTCGGTGCAGGCCAATATGATGCTCACAGAGAAAGTGCCCGCCGCAATGCAGCAGGCGTTTGAGGCCGGCGCCAAGCTGCCGCTGCCCGAGCGGATGCTGGCGGCGCTGGATGCTGCCCAGGGTGCCGGCGGCGACGTGCGCGGGCGGCAGTCGGCGGCGCTACTGGTGGTGCGGGCCAAGCCGGGCGCAGGCGTGTGGGAAGACCGGCTCGTGGATTTGCGCGTGGATGATGCTGCCGAGCCGCTCAAGGAACTGCGCCGACTGTTGAGCCTCCACCGCGCCTATGAGCACATGAACGCCGGCGACCTGGCCGTAGAGAAAAACAATGTGCCCGGTGCCATCCGGGAGTATGAAGCTGCCGAAAAGCTATTTCCTAACAACCTGGAAATGCAGTACTGGCACGCCATCAGCCTGGCCAACAAGCAGCAGATGCCGGCCGCTTTGAAGCTGCTGGCCCCGATCTTCCGGCAGGAGCCCAACTGGCGCGTGCTCACCGAGCGGCTGCCCAAAGTGGGGCTGCTGACGGTGAGTGCCGCAGAACTCAAGCAGATTCTGACTGTCCGCTAACTACTTCAGACATTCCCATATGAACCATCTGTTTTCCCGTCGCACCTTCGGCCAGCTGTTGCTGTCGGTGCTGTTGCTGCCTGGATGTGCCACCCGGCCGGCCGGCAGTTCCTCTTCTGCCCCTGCTGACACAGTGGTATATGTGGTGCGCCACGCCGAAAAGGAAACTACGCCTGGCCTCGCCGACCCGCCCCTGACGCCCGCTGGTCAGCAGCGGGCTTTGGCGCTGCGCGACACCTTACGCAAGGCCAGCGTAGCTGCTGTTTTCTCTACCAGCACCATCCGTACTCGCACCACCGCCGAGCCGTTGGCGGCGCAGCAGCGTCAGCAGATCATGCCCTACGATGCCAAGCAGCTGCCCGCTCTGTCCGCTCGCATCCGGCGCAAATACCGGGGCCGCACCGTGTTGGTGGTCGGCCACTCCAACACCATCCTCGAAACCGTGGAAGCCTTGGGGGCCGCCCGGCCGGTGCCCACCGTCGGCGACAATGAATACGACTACCTGCTGGAAGTACGCATTCCAAAGGATTCCACCCGCGCTGCCACGGCAACAGCCCGGCGCTACGGGACCCGTAGCGGCCAGTAGTGGGCGCGTTACTGCAACCTGCCCCGCATTTCCTGCTACTTTAGCGTCGCTGCGCCACCCCAGGCGCCGCCGGTTTCTCTCGTTTTCTGCTTTCCATGATTTCAACTTTTCGCCGCCTCACGCTGGCCGGCTTGCTGCTGGCCGCTGGCCCGTTAGCCGCCCAGACTGCCCCCGCCTCCGACTCCCTGGCCATCCGCCGCCTCTACGATGAAGCCCTGCTGCGGGGACAGAGCTACGAAAAATTGCGTGAGCTGTGCACCAAAATTGGTGGGCGCCTTAGTGGTTCGCCGCAGGCCGAACAGGCTGTGCAGTGGGGCAAAAAGGAGATGGAAAAGATGGGCCTCGACCGGGTGTATCTGCAGGAGGTGATGGTGCCGCATTGGGTGCGCGGCGCCAAGGAAAAAGGCCGCGCCACCGGCGCTAAAGGCAAGGGCATCGACTTCAATGTGTGCGCGCTGGGCGGCTCCGTCGGCACCGGCGGTAAGCTGAAGGCGCAGGTAGTGGAGGTGCACAGCATGGCCGAGCTGGCCGCGTTACCCGCTGAGAAAGTGAAAGGTAAGTTCGTATTCTTCAACCGCCCGATGAACCCCACGCATGTGGAAACCGGCCGGGCCTACGGCGAAGCCGGCGACCAGCGGCGCATTGGCGCGTCCGAAGCGGCCAAGCGGGGCGCCATTGGAGCACTCGTGCGCAGCCTCACGCTCACCCACGACGACTACCCCCACACCGGCGCTATGCGCTACGACGAAACTGTGGCCAAAGTACCTGCCGCCGCCCTCAGCACCAACGGCGCCGACCAGCTCAGCCAGCTGCTCAAAGCCGACCCCGATCTGCAGTTCGAACTGGACATGAGCTGCCAGACCTTGCCTGACGTGAAAAGCTACAACGTGGTTGGGGAGCTCAAAGGCACTAAGTATCCCAATGAAATCATCACCGTGGGCGGCCACCTCGATTCCTGGGATTTGGCCCAGGGTGCCCACGACGACGGCACGGGCTGCGTGCAAAGCATGGAAGTACTGCGCCTACTGAAAGCCTCCGGCCTAAAGCCCGAGCGTACCGTGCGGGCCGTGCTATTTATGAACGAGGAAAACGGCGTGCGCGGGGGCGAGAAGTATGCCGAGCTAGCCAAAGCGGCCAATGAAAAGCATTTGGCCGCCATGGAGTCGGATGGGGGCGGCTTCACGCCCCGCGGCTTCAATATAGAGGCCGATGCGGCCACTGTGCGCAAAGTGCAGCAGTGGCAGCCCCTGCTGCGGCCCTACGGCAGCGCCGAGTTCAATGCCGGCCACGCCGGCACCGACATCGGCCCGCTGAAATCCCAGGCTAAAGCCCTCATCGGCTTCGACTGCGACTCCCAGCGCTACTTCGACCTGCACCATGCCGCCACCGACACCTTCGACAAGGTGAACCGCCGCGAGCTGGAGCTGGGTGGCGCCAGCATGGCTGCTTTGGTATATCTGATGAGCAAGTATGGGTTGTAAGGCTTGGCTGTCATCCTGAGCTTGCGAAGGATCTGGTTATGTTAGAAGGATTCGCCTGGTAGTCGTTGCAACGTACACAATGCCTTTGGCAAGCTTGAGATGACAGTCATTATCACAATTCCTGCCTAACTAATGCATTTATACCTCATTGCGCTGGTGCCGCCGGAGCCGGTGCGCGGGCAGGTGTGGGCTCTGAAACAGGAGCTGCACCAGCGCACTGGCAGCCGCAATGCCATCGGCCTGCCGCCTCATATCACGCTGGTACCACCTACCCGCCAGCCCGAATCGTTTGCTGCTGAAGCCACGCAGGCGCTGCACCAATTTGCAGCCACACAGGCTTCATGTAAGGTTGGGTTGCAGGATTTCGGCTGGTTCACTGACCGCACACTGTTCGTGCAGGTAACTGAAGCAGCGGCCTTGCGGCATCTGCAGGCGGCCCTCATGAACTGGTGCAGACAGCACTTACCCGCTGTACGCCCAGAATCACGCCCCTTCACGCCTCACATGACACTGGCCACCCGCGACCTGTCGCCGGCACTGGTACCAGCGCTTCGCCAGGACTTTGCAACTCGTACCTACGAAGCCAGTTTTCAGGCTACCTCACTCAATTTGTTCCGCCATAATGGTCGGAATTGGGAGAAAATTGCTGAATTTCAACTGATTGCATAGGTAATCAGGAGACAAATGGTGCTTAAAGTAAAATGCATCCTTCGCTGAGACAAGGAATAAAACGTTGGTATAGGCAGGCGAAACTGTCAGAGGTCATGCTTGGCCCACGCTTGCACTTGTTTGCGCTGGACTTACAACGGAAGCTACGTGAACAAGACCAAGGCAGCCAGAAGGGTATTCAGCATCTGGTGCCAGCGGGTATACGTGAGAGCATCAGTGGTGGTAGCCTCACGGCGGGCAGTGTCAAGCCACGTCAGCAGCACTTGCTTTTCAGGCATGGGCCAGTCGGGGCTGGAAGCATACTTGGGCCACTGGCTATCGGGCCACTGTTGCAGAAAATATTCGGCTTGGTCGGCAATGCGGCCGAGCCGAGCCGCGGCATAGGGGTCGGTGTGCTGCAGGTGCCGGGCACTACGGTATAGGGTACGCAACGACCGGGTTAGCGAGTGAGAAGCCTGAATGAGCTGCTCGGGAGTGAGTTCATTTATAGGGTCCATTGCGCACACCTACGACGAAAAAAAACGCCCTGGATTTAGTGTTTAGGCCGAAAACAACTAAATTTTTGCCTGGGAATTATCCGCTGCATTACGGCGTTTATTTCTCCTTCGGAGGCGAAATCTGACGAGGCTCTTCCGTGTCATCATCCAGCAGCTCTACCCCACTGCCATAGTCGGGGGCAAGGCGTTTCCATACGGCCAGCTTCAGCTCATCCAGGCGGTGCATAGTGTCCTGCACCGAGCTATGGCTCCGGATTTTGTCGAATAGCCCGGTCCTCTGGGCTACTTTCACCATCTGCTCCAGCACAAATGGTAGAATCCAGCCGACGACGTTGGATGCCAGTGCCCCGCGCAGACCGATGCGCACCAGCAGCCGGGCTGCCATGCGCTCCAGCAGCAGTGCCCGCGCTGCAGGCAGGGCCTTGTTGGTCAGAAAGTCTACTACCAGTTGCTGATTGCCTTTTTTAAGCTCAGCCCGCAGTACTTCCTGAATGGCATCGAGGGCCGAAGACGCAGCTTTGCGGAACAGGCGGCCTGTTTGCCAGGCTGCCATGCCTGTAAGTTGGCCAGCGGTGCGCAGGAAGTGGGGGAGCAGGCTTACTTTTTTCATGATCAATGAAAATACGTGCGGTTTGGGAGTCAGTTGCTGGTTGTCTGGTATCAGTATTTGCGCATCTATTCCAGGCTGTTTCTGAAAATTTGAATACGGTCCTGCTGAGTTTGCCGAAGCATCTTTACTGCTTTATCATACGAGCCCAAATAAAGCGGTAGAAATGCTTCGGCAAATTCTGCAGAACGTTCAATAAGCCTGAAGCGACGTTTCAGACCTAGCTTAGTCAACCACCATCAATTCTCAACCAGCAGCTATGAAAGCCATTATAATCACGCAGCCTGGAGGCCCCGAGGTGCTGCAGCTACAACAGCAACCTCAGCCGGTACCCGCTGCACACGAGGTACTTATCCACGTGTATGCGGCTGGCGTCAACCGCCCCGATGTGCTGCTGCGCCAGGGCAAATATGCAGGTTCCGGCGACGTATCAGGAACTGTGCCGGGGCTTGAAGTGGCCGGAGTAGTGGTGCAGTGTGGCGCGAAAACCATGCGCTGGCAGCCCGGCGACCGGGTGTGCGCGCTGCTGGCCGCTGGTGGCTATGCTGAGTATGCCGTGGTGGATGCCCGCCACTGCCTGCCCGTGCCGGCTGGCTGGGAGTTTGCCGCCGCCGCTGCGCTACCCGAAACCGTGTTTACGGTGTGGCACAACGTGTTCCAGCGGGGGCAGCTGCAACCCGGCGAGCGGCTGCTGGTGCACGGTGGCAGCAGCGGTATTGGCACCACGGCCGTGCAGCTAGCCACGGCGCTGGGTAGCGTGGTGGCTGCCACGGTGGGTAGCGACGCCAAAGCCGCCGCCGTGCGGAAGCTCGGTGCCGAGTTGGTTGTCAACTACAAGGAGCAGGATTTTGAGGAGGTAGTGCAGGCCGCTGGCGGCGCCGATGTGGTGCTGGACATGGTGGGGGGCGACTACACGGCCAAAAACCTGCGGCTGTTGCGCGATGATGGCCGCCTGGTGTTCATCAATGCTATGCAGGACGGCAAGGCTGAGTTCAATGCGCTGGATGTTATGCACCGCCGCCTGACCATCACGGGTAGCACCCTGCGGCCCCGCACCGCCGACTTCAAGGCCGAGCTGGCCGCCGAAGTAGAGCGCCATGTCTGGCCGTTGCTGGCAACTGGCCAACTGAAGCCGCTGCTGCATGGCACGTTTCCGCTGGCTGAAGCCGCTGCCGCGCACACCTTGCTGGAAAGCAGCACTCATATTGGCAAACTGGTACTGCTGCCACAGGAATAATTTGGGGAAGCAGGATTTTGCGGTGAACAAAAAACTGTGAGCTGCGTAGTAAGGGAGATTTCGCCGGCCTATGCGCAGCGAAGTGCCGCTCTTTGCTCTCCTTCACACCTATATGCTTACCGCTTTACTTATTGGAGCCACCGGACTGGTTGGCGACCATACGTTGCGCCAATTGCTTTCCGATACCCGTTTTAGCCGCATCAAAGTTTTCACCCGCCGCCCCACCGGCTACCAGAATCCCGAACGGCTCGAAGAGCACCTCGTGGACTTCGACCAGCCGCACCAGTGGCAGCACCTGCTTACCGGCGACATACTGTTTTCTGCGCTGGGTACTACCCTGAAACAGGCTGGTAGTGCAACTGCGCAATACAAAGTAGATTACACGTATCAGCACCAAGCGGCAGAAGCTGCCGCCCAAAACGGTGTGAGTACCTACGTGCTGGTGTCTTCGGCCTCCGCCAATCCGGATGCTTTCATGTTTTACACCCGCATGAAGGGCGAATTGGAGCAAGCCATTAAGCGCCTGCCTTTCCAGCGAATCCGCATCATCCAGCCTGGTGTGCTGGCGGGCAGTCGCCACACTCCGCGGCTGGCCGAGCGCCTTGCATTGCCCCTAGCCGACCTGCTAGCCCGGTTGCCGGGCCTGCATCAGTACCGCCCTATTCACGGCCGCGATGTTGCGCAGGCCATGATCAACGCTGCCCTCGACCTGAAGCCTGGCGTGCAAACCGACACGCTGGAAGGCGTATTTCGGCGCGCAAGTCAGTAACACCAAGCGCCTGCTCTCATGAACGAGTGAAGCGCGTATGCGGGGGGCGCCAGTTGGTGCCCCCCGCATACGCGCTTCACTCGTTGGCAGAATGCTCTGCTTTGCCTTATGCCTTCTTCCACTTAATGGTGCAGCCAATGGCTTTGGTAGTACTCACAGTGGCCGGCTTGCCAGCCAGAAGCTCTGTCATGGCGTTTTCCAGGTACTTGGTTTTTACCAGCCTGGCGTCTTCTGAGTTGTCGTCGATGGCGCCAATGTAGCTTACCACGAAGTCGTTGCCCTGGCGGTTGAGAACGTACAGGTGGGGCGTGCGGGTAGCACCATACCGCCGCGCCACTTCCTGCGACTCGTCCTGCAGGTAAGGGAAGCCGTATCTTT
Source organism: Hymenobacter puniceus (assembly GCF_014333525.1). GTDB lineage: Bacteria > Bacteroidota > Bacteroidia > Cytophagales > Hymenobacteraceae > Hymenobacter. The sequence goes on along the minus strand of NZ_JACSCX010000005.1, from coordinate 175,637 downwards.
TGTCCTTGGCCCGTTTTTGCATGTCGGCAAAGGAGTCGCCGGGGGCCACGGCGGGGTCGTTGGGGTTGATGGCCACCACCGGGTAGCCCAGCGGCGCATACTTGGTGTGCAGGTCGATGATGCGCTGCTCGTAGGCTTTAGCGTAGGGGCAGGTGTTGCAGGTAAATACCACAATGTAGCCCTTGGCGGCTTTGTTGGAAGCCAATGACACCAACTTGCCGTCCACGTTTTTCAGCTGAAAGTCCGCGGCTTTATCACCAACTTGGTAGCCGGCAACCACCGTACGCAGCATCACAAAGCTGCTCAAAGCCAGCAGCAGGCAGGCGGCCAGAATAGGAAAAAGCTTTTTCATGACAATGAAATGGGTGAGGTGAAGGAATGCTTATTGCAGAAACTTCTGCAGCGCCGCCGTTAGCTCGGGCTGTGTAAACTCCTGCTCAAACGAAGCACGCTTCTGGCGCTTATTGTTGATCATCAGGGTGAAAGGCAACGCCCCCGACCACTGGCGGTCCACCTTGTCCATCCAGGTGTTGGGGTCGGTTTCGTTGAGCAGCACCACTTCCGACCGTAATTTCTGCTTCACAATAAAAGGCTTCACCTTTTTGCTGAGCTGCGACACATAGTCGGTGCTGACCAACAGTACTTTCACTTTCTGCCCGGCATAAACGCGGCTCAGATGCTCGAAATACGGCAGCTCTTTCACGCAAGGCCCACACCAGGTAGCCCAGAAATTCACTACGTAGGTGGTATCGTTGGGCTGGCTTAGCCGCTGCTGCAACTGGGGCAGCCTGATGACAGCCACCTGTTGCGCCTGGCCAGGTAGTGCAAGCAGGAAGGCCGCCAGGACCGCCGTCAGGCCTTTGTGCATGTCAGAAAATGGTTAGAAGGAATACTATATACCCTATAAACAGACACATAATGGCTGCAGAAGTTGCGGGCCTGGCCGGAAATGGCAGCCTAACCATCTGCTACGCCAGAAAATCCGGAATTACTTGCAGGCACACAGGAGCGGGCACTTCCACCACCACGCCGGTGGGCGTCAGCTGGCCTGTCTGGGCGTTGATGGTATAGGTCACAATGTTGTTGGAATTCTGGTTGGCTACCAGCAGAATGGCGCCGCTGGGGTCGATGGCGAAGTTGCGCGGCGTTTTGCCCTGGGTGCTCACGTGCTCTACCAGCGTGAGGCGGCCGGTGTCAGCAGCCACCGCAAATACAGCCAAGCTGTCGTGGCCCCGGTTGCTGGCGTACACAAACCTGCCGTTGGGGTGCACATGAATATCGGCGCAGGTATTGGGAGCTGTGAAGTTGGCCGGCAGCGTTGGCACGGTGTGCAGGTCCCGGAACGTGCCGGCCGTGGCATCATAGGTTAGCGCCGTTACGCTGCAGGCCAGCTCGTTGACAAGAAAAGCCCAGCGGCCGTTGGGGTGAAACGTAAGGTGGCGCGGCCCGGCGCCCGGCTGGGTGGTGAAGGCCGGCGCCGGCAGCGGCGTCCACGGCCCCGCATTGGCCGCCAGCTCGTAGCCCAGCACCTGGTCGGTGCCCAGGTCCACGGCAAAGGCGAAGCGGTTGGCAGGGTCGGGGAGGATGCAGTGGGCGTGGGCCTCGCTCTGGCGGTTTTTGACGGGCCCCGAGCCGCGGTGCTGGGCGGTGGCAGCTGGTGGCTGTAGCGTGCCATCCGCCGCAATGGGCAGCAAGCTCACGCTGCCGCCGCCGTAGTTGGCTACCAGCGCCGCCTGGTTGCGGCCGGCCAGACTAACGTAGCAGGGGCCGCCGCCGCCCGACAGCTGCTGGTTGAGGAGCGTGAGGCCACCTGTGCGCCGGTCGATGGCAAAGGCGCTGACGTAGCCGCTTTTTGCGCTCTGAAACTCGTCTACTTCGTTGGCCGCGTACAGGCGCTGGCGCTTGGTGTCGAGGGTGAGAAAGGTGGGGTTGGGGCCACCTTTCTCGGCCCGCAGGCGGGTGAGAGCACCGGTTTTGGGGTTGAGGCGGTAAAGGAAGATGCTGTCGGCGCCCTCCTTGGCATAAGTACCCACATACACCAGCAAATCGGGCCGGCCGCGGCCAGTGAGGGCGCTAACGCAGCCGGAAAGGCCCAGCGGTAAGCCCGCCAGCGTCAGGCTGGTCAGTTTCAGAAAATGGCGGCGGGAAGTGGAAGGGCCTGGCATCAGAGTGATATAAAATAAGTGAGCACCAGCTGCCAAGGTAGCCACAGTCCGGAATTTATGGCGGATTGGCACCCGCGCTGCACGAGTGGCCGGGCCTATAAGGTTGGCCGCCTGGCAGGCGCTCGAACGTAGCGGTTCGCTCGTACCTTTGCCGGGTACCGCAACTTTCGCCTTCCGCCGCCGGTTTTTCCTTTATGAACAAGACGTACTGCCCCAGCCTCACCGAATACAAGCGCCGCCTCTCCCGGGAAGTTCAGCTCGGCGACCTGCCGATGGGCGGCTTGAACCCGATTCGGGTGCAAAGCATGACCACCGTGGACACCATGGACACGCTGGGCTCGGTGGAGCAGACGCTGCGCATGGTGGAGGCTGGCTGCGAGTACGTGCGCATCACGGCGCCCAGCGTGAAGGAGGCCCAGAATCTGCTGGAAATCAAAAAGGAGCTGCGCAAGCGCGGTTGCACCGTGCCGCTCATTGCCGATATCCACTTTACGCCCAATGCCGCCGAGCTGGCCGCCCGCATCGTGGAGAAAGTGCGCGTGAACCCCGGCAACTACGCCGACAAGAAGAAGTTCGACGTCATTGAGTACACCGACAGCAGCTACGCCGCCGAGGTGGAGCGCATCCGGGAACGGTTCCGCCCGCTGGTCCAGATCTGCAAGCAGTACGGCACGGCCATGCGCATCGGCACCAACCACGGCTCCTTGTCCGACCGGATTCTAAGCCGCTACGGCGATACGCCGCTGGGCATGGTGGAGTCGGCGCTGGAATTTCTGCGCCTCTGCGAGGAGGAAAACTACTACAACGTGGTGCTGAGCATGAAGGCCAGCAACACCCAGGTGATGGTGCAGGCCTACCGGCTGCTGGTGCAGAAGCTCGACGCCGAAGGCCTGCAGCCCTACCCGCTGCACCTAGGCGTAACCGAAGCCGGCGAGGCCGAAGACGGCCGCATCAAGTCGGCTGTGGGCATTGGCACGCTGCTCGAAGACGGCCTCGGCGATACCGTGCGCGTGAGCCTCACCGAAGCCCCCGAAGCCGAAGCCCCCGTGGCCCGCGCCCTCATCGACCGGTACACCAACCGGGCCCAGGAAGCTAAGCCTATTCCTTCAGTTGTTAGTTCTTCGTTGGCAGTTGGCAGTGAGAATGACGCTCCAAACGACCCAACAACTGACAATCAACAACTAACAACTAATATTCCCATCGACCCCTTCCAGTACCACCGCCGCGCGACGCGGGAGGTACTGAACCTGGGTGGGCAGAACGTGCCCCGCGTGATGGTGGATATTTCCCGCCTCTCGTCGGTGGAGTATGCCGATTTGCGCGCTGTGGGGCATTTGTATTCGGCTTTCCTCGACAAGTTCCAGATGAACGACCTGGGCGCCGACTACCTATACTCGGGCCAGCGCCCCGTGCCGTTCATGCTGCCCAACGGCCTCAAGGAAGTGGTGGATTACGCCGCCTGGCTCGACGCCGGCCAGCGTGCCGACCACTATCCGGTGCTCACTCAAATTGAGTACGCCGCCGCTGGTGCCCGCCACCCCGAGCTGAATTTCGTGTTCCAGAACCTGGATTCGCTCACGCCCGCCGCCCTGGCCCAACTGCGCCACGATGCCACGGCTGTTATCATCCTCTATACTGACAACGCCCACGCCATGCCCGAAATCCGACGGGCGTTTTTCGAACTGTTGAACAACGGCGTCACCAACCCGGTCATCATCAACCGCCAATACCCGGCCCTGAGCCCCGAGCAAACCCAGCTCTACGCCGCCACCGACGTGGGCGGCCTGCTCCTCGACGGCCTCGGCGACGGCGTAGTGTTGAGCACCGAGTTGCTGCCGGAGCGCAACAAGGAGGAGTGGCTTACCACGCTGGATCAGCTCAACCAACTCAGCTTTGGGATCCTGCAGGCGGCCCGCACGCGCATGTCCAAGACGGAGTACATCAGCTGCCCCAGCTGCGGCCGCACCCTGTTCGATCTGCAGGAAACCACCGCCATGATCCGCAAGCGCACCGACCACCTGAAGGGCGTGAAAATCGGCATCATGGGCTGCATCGTGAACGGCCCCGGCGAAATGGCCGACGCCGACTACGGCTACGTAGGCGTGGGCAAAGGCAAAATTGCCCTCTACCGCGGCCAGGAAGTCATCAAGAAATCCGTGCCCGAAGAACGCGCCGTAGACGAGCTCATCGAGCTCATGCGCGAGGACGGCCGCTGGCTGGAAAAGGAGCTGCTGGAAGAGCCGGTAGTGGGGTAGTCTAGACTTATGCGCTTTCTTCACTTTCTGTTTAAGTGCTTTTACTGTGCATCTTCTCAAAGTCGTTCGTTGGCAAGGCCCATTGGAGGAATGTCGCTGCTATTCGGCTTTGCTAGCTTAGACATTATCTTATTCTCATTAAAGCACTTGAAAGCTTATATAGAGGTGAGCGAGATTCAATTCTTTCTGATTCTATTAATTCCGTCCGCACTCTCCAATATACTGTTACATAGGATGTATGAAAGCCGACAGTATACGGGTATGATAAGTCGGCTGAAAAGAATTCAGGGACTACCAAGGCTGCTATATGGATTTTTTGGTTATGGTTTGTTAGTAACAGCAGGTATACTTCTGGCTTGGCTAAATAACCTGCCTGTGCAATGAACCCTAAAATTCATTTATCCTCTGGCCTGACTCTCCTAGGCACCATCGAAGCTAAAGTAGTAGACGTTTCGATGGGCGTAATCTGGGGCACCCTGAAGCCAACTTCCGCTTATTATACCAACTATCAGCCTTTCTTCTGGGCACACCTGGAAACACCCGACTGGAAAGGTCTTGCGGCACTGGATCTTAAAGCTGTTTCTCCCTTGACCAGTGAAATCGTTGCAGAGGGAGGAATAGATATTACTGATGTAGAAGGTTTCGACAAGGTTGATGCTAATGTTTGCGGAATTGGATTTCAGCAAATGAACCGGCTATTTCCTGACGGCTAAAACATACGCGCCGCTCATCCGTCCTCCCCAGCATGAAACTACGCGTGATAATCACCGGCACGACCGGCATGGTGGGGGAAGGGGTACTGCTGGAATGTTTGAACGACCCCGAAGTGGAGCAGGTACTCAGCATCAGCCGCCGGCCCAGCGGGCACCAGCACCCCAAACTGCGGGAGCTGCTGCACGAGGATTTCCAGAACCTCACGCCCATTGCCGGCCAGCTCACGGGCTACAACGCCTGCTTTTTCTGCCTGGGCGTATCATCGGTGGGGATGCAGGAGCCGGAGTACCGCCGCCTTACCTACGACCTGACCCTGCACTTCGCCCGCACCCTGCTGGCCCACAATGGCCCCGACCTCACGTTCTGCTACGTTTCTGGTTCGGGCACCGATAATACGCTGCGAAGCCGCCAGATGTGGGCCCGCGTGAAGGGCGAAACCGAAAACGCGCTGCGGCAGCTGGGTTTCCGGCAGGCCTTTATGTTCCGCCCCGGCTTCCTGCGTGCTACGCCTGGCCAGCAGCACGTGCTGCCTTACTACAAGTATTTCGGCTGGCTGTACCCGGTGGTGCGCGGACTGGCCCCCAAATTTGCCTCCACGCTGACTGAACTAGGCCGGGCCATGCTGCACGTCGCCCATTGCGGCTACGCCAAATCCGTGCTGGAAGTGCCCGACATTGTGGCGGCGGCGAAAGGGTAGAGACGCAATATCTTGCGTCTCGTCGTTGCTGACGTTGAATAACGGGCGGGATTCAGGCTATTCAATATGGAGTTGAACGGTGTAGAGACGCGACACTTCGCGTCTCCTCGTTGCTGAGGTTGTTCCAACAGGCGCGGCGGGTGCCAGTTCGTTAACAGCAACGCCCGCGCCACCCAGCCCGGCCCGTTTATACGATGGGCTTGCGCTTGTGCAGGAACTTCTGCTTGAGCCACAGAAACGGCACGCCCAGCCCCACGATAAAGCCCCAGTCGGCCCCGAAACGCTCCAGGCCTTCCAGCGCTAGTGCCCAGTTGCCCACGGCCAGGCCTGCCCCAATCAGGGCGGCGGCCGGGATGAAGGCCATGGCAATGAGCGGCCCGGCCTGGAAGCTCCGCCGGAAGGCTGCCAGCATCACCACGCCGGCCAAAGCCCCGGCGGCCGATAGCAGCAGCTCCATCAGGCCAGGGTGCGACAGGTGCTTGACCTCGGGGTTTTCGGCCAGCAGCTGGCCCGTGGTTTCGCCGGCCGCCACCAGCCAGTACATGGTCAGGGCGGCGGTGCCAATCAGGACGGCGTAACCGGTGAGCGTTGACTGGATGCCGCGCCAGACTACAATCCAGCGGCGCAGCACCAGCCCAACCGGCACCTTGGTCATGGGGTCGAAGCCGGGAGCAATGATGGCGGAAGCCGTGAAGGCCACGGCCTGCGGCACCGGCTCGGAAACCAGCCCGATGGCGCAAATCAGTCCACCCAGGGCCATCAACAGCAGATAGTTGGTGGTGATGGCGCCCTGATGGCGCAAGCCGCTTTCCATTTCCTCCCAAATGGCCTCGTCCTTATCATCGACGATGGTTTGGTGGGACGCCGGGGCAATGAAGCTGGCCGCCTCGCTGGTCACCACGCTTAAGTCGTTTTTGTGGGCAACGGCGGCTCGGGCCCGGCGCAGTACCTCGTCGGCCCCGCGGTTGAGCACGTGCACAATCAGCACGTCGCCGGCGGGCTTGCGCGAGGCTCCCGGCTGCACGCTCAGGCCAACAACGTCGTCCAGTTCCGTCAGCTGCCGGCACAGCGGCTCAGTCACGGTGGCGGGTACGGTAATTTCCAGGGTTCGGTGCATGAACGGGAGCGTAAAGTCGGCCGCGCAGGCGTCCGGGTTGGCCTCTACGTACGGCCATTGGTGCCCACTGTTCCGGCCGGGTCGTATTTACCGCTCCCGGCCGGCCCTGCTTACACCGGGCCTACTTGCACTTGTCTTTGCGACGCGTGTCGATGACGTGGGCAATCTTCCAGCCGTCGGCGAGCTTCACCAGCTGAAACGAGTTGTAGCCGCAGTGGCTGAAGGTGCTGCCCAGGTAGAACTCGTAGGGCGTCCAGACGCTGGCCAGGTTGGCGTCGATAAGCACTTTTTCAAAGGTGATGCGCTCATCCCACACCTCCTTGTGTGGCGTGCCCACGGCCTTCACGAAGTCGGATGGGTTTTCAGGGCGCAGCTGCGTCTGGCCGTTTTTGGCGGCGAGGGTATGAAACACGGCCCCTGGGGCCAGCGTGGCGCGCACGGTGGCACTGTCGCCGCGGTGCATGCCGTCGAAAAACCGGCGGACGGTTTGCTGCACGGCCTCGATTTCGGCGGCTGGCTTGGTTTGGGCGAAAGTAGCCGAAGCGGCTAGGAGCAGCGGCAGCAGGAGCAGAGGCTTCATCAGTTGGGACAATAGGGTGGGACGCAAGGTAGCGGAAAGCCGCAGCGCAGCAGCGCGGACTTTGTAGTTCGCACCCCGGAACGACAATTACAATAACAATGCGTGGGCGCGAGGCAGTAGCGCGAGCTTTGCAGTTCGCGCCCCGGAACGACAACCGCACTAACGGTGTGGAGGCGCGAACTGCAAAGTTCGCGCTACCAAAATTATGACTTACCGTCGTTGCCACCGGGCAGCCGCCTACTTTTGCGGATTGCCGCAGTCTCGGCAGCTTTCCCGCGCTTTTCCCATGACGTTTTCCCGCACCTTCGACCTGCTCGCCCACCTGGCCCACACCACCCCCGAAGCCGACTGCCTGGTTGAAAAAAAGAACGGCCAGTGGCAGCCGCTTAGTGCCGCCAAGGTGCAGGAATTGAGCAACCACGTCAGCCTGGGCTTGCGCACGCTGGGCGTGCGGGCCGCCGATAAAGTGGCCATTATTTGCCCGAACCGCCCCGAGTGGGTGGTGGCCGATATGGGCATTGCCCAGCTCGGGGCCGTGAGCGTGCCCATGTACCCGACCATTACAGTGGAGGATTACCGCCATATTTTCCAGGATGCCGGCGTGCGCGTAGTGCTGGTGGAGGGCGGGAAGCTGCTGGCCCGGGTGCAAGAGGCCGTGGCCGGGCTGCCGCACGGTCCCGAGCACATCCTCACCTTCGAGCCCACGCCCGGCCACCGCTCCTTCCTCGACCTTCTAGCTCTGGGTGTCGCCGCCGATGTAGCCGCTTTGGAACCCATCAAAGCCGCAGTGCAGCCCGACGACCTGCTCACGCTCATCTACACCTCCGGCACCACCGGCCGGCCCAAGGGCGTAATGCTCAGCCACCGCAACATCCTGTTCAACTGCCAGAATCTGCTGAGCTACCTGCCGCTAACCCCGGGCCACAAAACCCTCAGCTTCCTGCCTTTGAGCCACATTTTCGAGCGCACGGCTACATTTCTTTATCTGCAGCTGGGCTTCAGCATCTACTACGCCGAAAGCGTGGAGCGCATTGCCGACAACCTGCGCGAGGTGCAGCCCCACGTATTCACCACGGTGCCCCGCCTGCTCGAAAAAATCTACGACAAGATTGTAGCCACTGGCCAGCAACTCACCGGCCTCAAGCGCAAGCTGTTCTTCTGGGCCCTCGACCTGGGGCTGCGCTACGACACCCAGCAGGACCAGGGCGCGTGGTACAACGCGCAGCTGGCCTTGGCCAATAAGTTGGTGTTCAGCAAGTGGCGCGAGGCCATGGGTGGGCAGGTGCGCTATATCGTGAGCGGGGGCGGGGCCCTGCAACCGCGGCTGGCGCGGGTATTCTGGGCTGCTGGCATCCGGGTGATGGAAGGCTACGGTATGACCGAAACCTCGCCCGTTATTGCCGCCAGCCAGCCCGTGCCCGAGGGCAACCTCATCGGGGCCGTGGGGCCGGTGCTGCCGGGCGTGGAAGTGAAAATTGCCGCCGACGGCGAAATCCTGACCCGCTCGCCCTCCGTGATGCAGGGCTACTACAACCGCCCCGACCTCACGGCCGAGGTCATCGACAGCGAGGGTTGGCTGCATACCGGCGACATCGGCGAGCTGGTGCAGGGGCGCTTTCTGAAAATCACGGACCGCAAAAAGGAGATGTTTAAGACCTCGAACGGCAAGTACGTGGCCCCGCAGCCGCTGGAGTCGCGCTTGTCGGAGTCGCCGCTGGTGGAGCAGGTGATGGTAGTGGGCGAAGGCGAGAAGTTCGCGGCCGCGCTGCTGGTGCCGGCCTTCGCCGAACTGCGCGCCTGGGCCAAGCAGCACCAGCTCCCCGCCGACCTCTCCGATGCCGCGCTGGCCGCCCATACCCAGGTGCGGCAGCTTTATGAGCAACTGGTGCAGCAAACCAACGTGGCCTTTGCCCAGTGGGAGCAAATCAAGAAGATCGAGCTGCTGCCCACGCTCTGGAGTGTGGAGTCGGGCGAGCTGACACCCACGCTCAAGGTGCGCCGCAAAATCATCAGCCAAAACAACCAGCAGCGCATCGAGAAGCTGTTTCGGGGGTAGGGTCATAGCGCGAACTATGTAGTTCGCGTCGCCGCACCGTCGGAGCGGTGCAGAAAGTGTCTGGAGCCTGAGAGACCATCCTACTGAGTGTGCCGAAGCACCTCTCCCGCTTCGTTGAATTGGTATAGGCGAAGCGGGAGAGATGCTTCGGTACACTCAGTAGGATGGTCTGATGTTAAAAGGCCACAATGCTATCCATTGCAATGATGCTGACGGCACACAGACGCGCACTGCAAAGTGCGCACTAGTGCTCGGCTAACTGGCCGGGGCGCAAATCTTTTCCGGGCCCCAGGTGTTATCTTTCTGAAACCGAATCCAACTGACTTATGCGCAAAGACCTGTTTAATTTCGGCCCGATGTTCGGGTACTTTTTCCGCAAAGACGACCCCACGCGCCACACCAATTTCAACCTGCGCACCATGCACTTCATCAATAAGCTGAGCATGGCCATGTTTCTGGTGGGCCTCATCGTGTTGATTTACCGCTGGTTTATCCGGTAATTTAGTTGTCAGGTGGTGGTTGCCAGTTGTCAGGGGTTGCTGTAAGGTATCCTGACTGGCAACTGACACCTAATAACTGACACCTACCACCTGATAACTCTCCGAGTGAACATCGAAGACTTCCGCGACTATTGCCTGCTGAAAGCCGGCGTGACCGAAGAAACGCCCTTCGGCCCCGAAACGCTGGTGTTTAAAGTCGGCGGCAAAGTGTTTGCCCTCACTGATATCGAAACCTTCGGCAGCATCAACCTCAAGTGTGACCCCGAGCGCGCCCAGGAGTTGCGCGAGCAGCACGAGTACGTATTGCCCGGCTACCACATGAACAAAAAGCACTGGAATACAGTGCTCGTCGGCTCGGGCGCCCCCGAGCGGCAGCTGCACGAGCTGATTGATCATTCCTACGACCTGGTGCGCGCGTCATTGCCCAGGAAACTGCGCGACGAACTGGCCGAGGCTGAACAATAGCGTACAAGGCGCGCAGAAAGCGGCCCGGCCGTTTTTTTGTTAAATCATATTGTAACTTTATTGGTTACAATGCTACCTTTGTCGCACTCACTCAAAGCCAAGGGCGTTCCATTGGCTTGACGCTTTGAATTATGCAGATCAGCAGACGTTTTTCAGTCGCCGTACACGTACTTTCTCTGCTGGCATTGCCGGAGCAAGATGACGTGCTGCTGACGTCGGAGCGCATGGCAGGCAGCGTGAACACCAATCCGGTGGTGATTCGGCGGATTCTGGGGCAGCTCAAGAAGGCCGGGCTGGTGGAAGTGCGGCCGGCTTCGGGCGGTACGTTCCTCACGCGCCAGCCGGCCACCATCACGCTGCTGGAGGTGTACCGCGCCGTGGAAGTGGTGGAGGCAGGCCAGCTATTCAGCGTCCATGATAAGCCCAACCCGGCCTGCCTGGTGGGCCGCCACATTCAGTCGGCGCTGGATGACACGCTGCAGCGCGCCCAGACGGCCCTGGAACAGGTGCTGGCCCATACCACCCTGCAGCAGGTTACCACCGACATTGCGGCTAAAGCCCTTATTTCCTGACTTTTTTTTGCGCTTGATTGTAACTGTATTGGTTACAGTGTGTCCCTTTTTTTCTTCCCTTTACCTTTTTCTCCTATGAAAATTGCCCTAATTGGTGCCACTGGCTTTGTTGGCTCCCGCATCCTGGCCGAAGCCCTGCAGCGCGGCCACCACGTAACCGCCCTCGTGCGCGACCCTGCCAAACTCACCCAGACCTCCGACCACCTGACCGTGGTAACCGGCGACGTAACCCATATCGACGAAACCGCCCGCCAGCTGGCCGGCCACGACGTGGTTATCAACGCCTTCAGCGCGGGCTGGACCAACCCCAACCTCTACCACGACTTCCTGGAAGGCTCCCGCGCCATCGAAGCGGCCACCGTGCAATCGGGCGTAGCGCGGCTGGTGGCTATCGGCGGGGCCGGCAGCCTCTACCTCAACGGCCAGCAGTTGGTCGATGGCCCGGACTTCCCGGCCGACATCAAGCCCGGCGCCCAGGCCGCCCGCGATTACCACAACGAGCTGAAAACCAACGACACCCTCGACTGGACGTTCCTCAGCCCCGCCATCGAAATGCACCCCGGCATCGACACCGGCCGCACCGGCCACTACCGCCTCGGCACCGAAAGCCCGGTCTTCAACGCCGAAGGCCGCAGCATCCTCTCCGGCGAAGACCTGGCCGTAGTGGTCCTCGACGAAGTAGAGCAGCCCAAGCACAGCCGCCAGCGGTTTACCGCGGCGTACTAAAGCGTTGCCACTAGACCGTCATTCCGAGCGAAGGCGAAGCCGGAGCTGAGGAATCTCGCGTGCTGACATTGCCAAAGCAACCGTCATGCTGAGCTTGCCGAAGCATCTCTACCGCTTCGTGTGGGCGGTTCACTAGCCCAGGGTTTAAACCCTGCGCTATGAAGCGGTTATCGGTGTAATGCTATTTGATTAGTCAGCGGTAGAGATGCTTCGACTGCGGCTGTGCCTTCGCTCAGCATGACGTTCTTACTTAAGCCAAAAAGGCCCGCCGGAGAATCCGGTGGGCCTTTTTGCTATTGATTAACAGCTAAAACTACACTACCACGTTCACCATGCGGCCGGGCACGACGATGAACTTCTTGGGCTCCTTGCCGTCGGCGAAGCGGGGCAGGAAGTCGGAGGCGCGCACGGCGGCTTCGATGTCGGCGGGGGTGGCGGTGGCGGGGAACTGCAGCGTCTCGCGCACCTTGCCGTTGATGGCCACGGGGTAGTTCACGGTGTCTTCCACCAGGTACTCTTCCCGGAACTCGGGGTACTGGGCGTGGCTGATGCTGCCGGCCGGGTGGCCGAGCTGCTGCCACAGCTCCTCGGCCAGGTGCGGGGCGTAGGGGGAGAGCAGCAGCACCAGTGGCTCCAGGATGGTGCGCTTGTGGCAGTCGAGGGCCGTCAGCTCGTTCACTGTAATCATCAGGGCGCTGACGGTAGTGTTGAATGAGAATTTCTCGATGTCCTCCTCCACCTTGCGGATGGCCTTGTGCAGGGCCTTCAGCTCCTGGGGTGTTGCGGCCTCATCGGTTACGGCGAAGGTGCCGTCCTGGGGGTGGTAGAGGCGCCAGAGCTTCTTGAGGAAGCCCGCCACGCCGCTCATGCCGTTGGTATTCCAGGGCTTGTACTGCTCTAGCGGCCCCAGGAACATCTCGTACAAACGCAGCGCATCGGCCCCGTACTGACTTACCAGCGTATCGGGGCTAACTACATTGAACTTGCCTTTCGACATTTTCTCAACTTCCCAGCCGCACACGTAGGTGCCATTATCTTCCAGGATGAAGTCTGCCGAAGTATAGTCTGGACGCCACTTTTTGAAGGCGTCGGTATCCAATACATCATTGTTGACGATGTTCACGTCAACGTGCAAAGCGGTTGTTTCGTGCTGGTCTTTCTTGCCGGCCGTTACAAACGTATTGGTGCCGTTGATGCGGTACACGAAGTTCGAGCGGCCCAGAATCATGCCCTGGTTGATGAGCTTCTGGAAGGGCTCGGGGGCGGATACCACGCCGAGGTCTTTCAGGAACAGGTGCCAGAAGCGGGAGTAGAGTAGGTGACCCGTAGCATGCTCTGCGCCACCCATATATAAATCCACTTGCTGCCAGTACTGTTCGGCTTCCTCGCCCACAAAACGACCGGTATTCTGCGGGTCCATGTAGCGGAGGTAGTACCAGCTGGAGCCGGCCCAGCCGGGCATGGTGCTCAGCTCGTACTCGTAGAGGCCCTTGTATTTCCAGTCCTTGGCGCGGCCCAGGGGCGGCTCGCCGGTTTCGGTGGGCTTGTACTCGTCGATTTCCGGGAGCACCAGCGGCAGGTCGGCTTCGGCCACGCCGTAGGCGGTGCCTTCCTTATAGTAAATCGGGATGGGCTCGCCCCAATAGCGCTGGCGGCCGAAGATGGCGTCGCGGATGCGGAAGTTGGTTTTGCCCTTGCCGATGCCGCGCTGCTCCAGCTCCCCGATCAGGGTTTGGGTGGCCTGCTTGTAGTTCTGGCCCTGGATGAGGCCGTGCAGGTAGAGGCCGTCCTTGGTGGGGTCAGCCTGCTCGTCGATCTGCTGGGCATCCACTACCTGCGTGATGGGCAGCTGGAAGTGCTTGGCGAATACGTAGTCGCGCTGGTCGCCGGAGGGCACAGCCATTACCGCGCCGGTGCCGTAGCCGGCCAGCACGTAATCGGCAATCCAGATCTGGATGGGCTCGTTGCTGAACGGGTTGAGGGCGTAGGAGCCGGTGAAAGCACCGGAAACCGTCTTGGTGTCGGCCATCCGGTCCCGCTCCGAGCGGCGCTTGGTGGCATCGATGTAGTCTTGGATTTCCACCTGCTGCTCCGGCGTGGTCAGCTCCTGCACCAACTCATGCTCGGGCGCCAGCACCAGGAACGTGGCACCGTAAATGGTGTCCACGCGGGTCGTGTAGACCTTGATCTGTGCCTGCTCGTGGCCCTGCACCGCAAAGGTTACCTCGGCGCCGATGCTTTTACCAATCCAGTTGCGCTGCATTTCCTTCACGGCGTCGGGCCAGTCGAGGGTGTCGAGGCCCTGGAGGAGGCGGTCGGCGTAGGCCGTGATGCGCAGGTTCCACTGGGGCATCAGGCGGCGCTCCACGGGGAAGCCGCCGCGCTCCGAGAGGCCGTCTTTTACCTCGTCATTCGACAACACCGTGCCCAGGCCGGGGCACCAGTTCACGTAGGTGTCCTGCTGGTAGGCCAGGCGGTAGGGGTGCACGGCCTGCAGGCGCTGCTTTTCCGAGAACAGCTTCCACTGGCCCGCCGTGAAGCTGTGGCGCTCCTCGTCGTCGCCGGCCGCGCGGATACCTTCGCTGCCGTTCTGCTCGAACTTCTCCAGCAGGGTTTTCAGCGGCTCGGCCTTATTGGTGTCGAGGTTGTACCAGCTATTAAACAGCTTGAGGAAAATCCACTGCGTCCACTTGTAGTAGGCCGGGTCGGAGGTGCGCACCTCGCGGCTCCAATCGTAGCTGAAACCCAGGGAGTTGAGCTGTCGGATGTAGGTGTCGATGTTCTGCTCGGTGGTCAGGACCGGGTGCTGGCCGGTCTGGATGGCGTACTGCTCGGCGGGCAGGCCAAACGAGTCAAAACCCATAGGATGCAGCACGTTGAAGCCGCGCAGGCGCTTGTAGCGCGACACGATATCAGAGGCAATGTAGCCCAGCGGATGGCCCACGTGCAGCCCCGCCCCGCTGGGGTACGGGAACATATCCAGCACGTAGTATTTGGGCTTGTCGGAGGCGTTATCGGCCTTGAACGTCTGCTGATCTTTCCAGTGGGCTTGCCACTTCTTCTCGATATCCTGGGGATGATAGCCGGGCATAGGGTTCTGCTGCGTGTGAAGCGGCGAAATTACGGGCAATTGCTGGGAATGGCTAATGGGGCTTCACCCCCGGCCACCTATCCTTCAGCGAGGGGGGGGGCTGACGATTGTGAGTGCTGGAGTGTTTCGCTTCCGGTCAGGAGGTGTTTTGCTTTGGTCGGAGGTGGTCTAGGGGCCGATGGAACGGTGTAGAGACGCGACACTTTGCCTCTCTTCGATGAACAGCTGGGGCTGAGCCTGATCAAACAACATCACCAACGACGAGACGCGAAGTGTCGCGTTTCTACACCGTTCAACGGCGCGAGATTTGACCAGTCAGCTGGCGAAAAAGCCAGCAGACCGGCGGGCGTCCTCGTTCTGCCGGCGACCGGCCCGACAACTCCGATAAGCCGCCGGACCGTTCTACCCGGCTATGGGCAGGGTGAAGCGGAAGTGGCTGCCCTGCGCCGGCTCACTTTCCACCCACAGGCGGCCGCCCTGGGCTTCGATGAACTCGCGGGAGATGCTGAGGCCCAGGCCCGAGCCGCCTTTGTGGCCGGAGGCGTTGGGCACTTCCGAGAAGCGCTGGAAAATCCGCTCGTGGAACTCGGGCGCGATGCCGGGGCCGCAGTCCTGCACGCTGATGGTCAGCTCGTGGGGGGCGTGCTGGTCGGCGCGCACGCAGAGGTCGGCACCGCGTGGCGAGTAGCGGATGGCGTTGGCGAGCAGGTTGATGAGCACCCAGGTGGTTTTTTCCACGTCGGCGCGGGCGGCGGGCAGGGTGGCGGGCAGCTCCAGGCGCAGCTGCAGTTCCCGGTCGTCGAGTTGCGGGCGCACGGTGTCGATGGCGTAGTTGACCACCTGGGCCAGGGTAATGGGCTGCACGTCGAACTGGATTTCGGCCCCGGCATCGAGCCTGGACACGGCCAGCAGCTGGCCCACCATGCCCAGCAGGCGCTGGGTTTCGTCGCCGATGCCGTCGGCCAGGCGCTGGCGCTCGGCGGGGTCGGTGCGCTCGTCCTGGAGCAGCATGAGGCTGAGCTTGATGCTGGCCAGCGGTGTCTTCAACTCGTGCGAAATGGTGGCCAGGTAGTTGGACTTCACCTCGTCGAGCTTCTTGAAGTCGGACACGTTGCGCAAGCTCAGAATATGGCCCACAAACTCCGTGCGGCCGGTTTCGCGGTTGCGGCTGACGATGTGGCTGAGCGAAAGCTGGTAGTAGGCCGCCTCGCCGTCGTTGGGGCGCGTGATGGTGAGCAGCACCGGCGTGGGCACCTCGCCGGCGCGCCCCGCCGGCTGCTCCAGCAGCGGCCGAAACAGCTCCCGCAGCAGCTCCGATTCCCGGCTGAGCGCTTCGGCCTGGTGGCCCACCAGGTCGGCGGCCTCGCGGCCCAGCAGCTGGCGGGCGGTGGGGTTGGCCAGCAGCACAGTGCGGTCGGGGTCGAGCAGGAGAAGGCCTTCGTCGAGGTGCTCGATGAGACTTTCCAGGCGGCTGCGCTCGGTGGCGAGGGCGGCGCGGGTGGCGCTGCGCTGGTCCTGCATGTAGCCGAAGGCGCGGTTCAGGGCCAGCGCCACGGCGCCCACTTCGTCGTTTTTGGCAATGGAAACCTGCGTGGCCGGGCCCGGACTGGCCACGTCCTCCACGTCGGCGGTGAGGCGGCGCAGGGGGCGCAGCACCACCCGCGGCAGCCGCACCAGCAGCGCCAGCCCCAGGGCCGCGCCCAGTGCCATCAGGGTGGCCACTACGCGCCGCGCCCGTACGGCAGCATCGGCAGCGTGCTCGTTTTGCCGGTTGAAGGACGTGGCGTTGAGGGCCATCATGCGGTGCGTGCCGGCGCGCAGCTCGCGCAGCGTCTGCTGCTGGGTGGCGGCGGGGGCGTGGTCATCCACGAGGCGCTGGTAGTCGGAGAGGCGCTGGGTGAGGGTGTCGACCAGCTCCAGCTCGCCGGGCTCGGTGATGTTGGTGGCTTCGCGGGTGAGGGCCCGCCGCAGCTGTTGCAGCGGCGCGGCGGCCGTTGGCTGCTCCTGCAGCTGCGCCAGGGCCTGCAGCATCTGCGCCCCATACTCCACCGACCGGAAATTGGCCTGCTGTATCCCCCGCGCCCCGCCTTCCAGCTGCTGCAGCGAGTAGAACGCAACTCCGCCCACGGATAGCAGCAGGGCCAGCAGGGCGAGGATGCTCAGGCGGATTTTGAGTTTGAGGGACATGTTTGTAGGGTGGGAGGGTATGGGGGTAGGAGGGTGGGAGTTGGGAAGTTTAGGGGGGTAACTGTCATCCTGAGCGGAGCGATGGACCTTATCACGCCTGAACAGGTCGTTATAACGAGGTTCCCGCAGAGGACGCAGAGGTTTGGCGCAGAGGTCCGCAGAGTTGTTCTGGCGTGGCAAGGTCCTTCGGCTGCCGCCTCAGGATGACAGATAAAAACTCCTGCCCTCATACCCTCACGCCCTACAACTACAGCCCATATTCCTGCACCTTGCGATACAGCGTTGTCAGGCCAATGCCTAAGCGGCGGGCGGCTTCGGTTTTGTTGTTTTGGCACTGGTGGAGTACCTGGCGGATGTGGCGGGCTTCGAGGGCGCGCAAGCTTTGGTCGGCGGGGTCGGCGTCGGGGCTGAGGGGGGCGGGCAGGGCGTGGAACTCGTCGGGGAGGTAGCCGGCGGCGAGGGGCTGGTCGGCGGGGGCGAGGATGGCGGCGCGCTCCAGCACGTTTTTCAGCTCGCGCACGTTGCCGGGCCACTCGTAGCGGCTGAGCAGCGCCAGGCACTCAGGCTCCAGGCCCGGCAGGCGCTTGCGCAGCTGGGCCGCGAAGTACTGCAGGAAGTGCGCGGCCAGCAGCGGCACGTCGGTGGTGCGGTCCTTGAGCGGCGGCACGTCCAGCGTAAACACCGACAGGCGGTAGTACAAATCGGCGCGGAACCGGCCCTCGGCGGCTTCGTGCTTGAGGTTGCGGTTGGTGGCGGCCACAATGCGCACGTTCACGCTGCTGGGCTTGGTGTCGCCGAGCTTGGTGAACTGCCGCATCTCGAGCACCCGCAGGAACTTGGCCTGCACGTTCAGCTCCAGCTCCCCGATTTCATCCAGAAACAACGTGCCGCCGTTGGCTTCTTCCAGCAGGCCTTTTTTGTCGGCCAGCGCGCCCGTGAAGGCGCCTTTCTTATAGCCAAACAGCTCGGATTCGAGCAGGTCGCGCGGGAAAGCCGAGCAGTTGACGGCCACAAACGACTTCAGCTTGCGCGGACTGGCCTCGTGGATGGCCTGGGCAAACAGCTCCTTGCCGGCGCCGGTGGGGCCTTCCAGCAGCACGGTGCTGTCGGTGGGGGCCACCTGGCGGGCCAGGTCCTGGGCGCGGCGCAGGGCGGGGGCCTGCCCAATCATGCTCTCGAAGCTGTAGCGCTGGCCCATGCGCCGCTCCAGCTCGGCCACGCGGCGGCGCAGGCGGGCTTTTTCGGCGGCGCGCTCTACTACCACTACCAGCTGCTGCTCGTAGTCGCCCTTGGTGAGGTAGTCGAAGGCGCCCTGCTTCATGGCCCGCACGCCGTCGGGGATGCTGCCAAAGGCCGTGAGCAGCACGATTTCGATGTCGGGGGCCTTGGCCTTGAGGCGCGGCATGAGGTCGACGCCGTGGGCGTCGGGCAGCTTCACGTCGCAGAGCACCACCAGCACTTCGTCGGCGTGTTGCTGGAGCAGCTCCAGGCCGCGGGTGGCATCGGGGGCCTGCAGGGCGGTGTAGCCTTCCAGCTCCAGCACCCGCGCCAGCAGCTGCCGCAAGCGGGCTTCGTCATCGATGAGCAGGAGGGTTCCGGTGGGCATTTTTGGAAATTAGTAATGAGTAATTAGCAATGAAGAATTGGGGGCTTTGGGTGCGAAAGTATCGGCTTGTTGGGTAAATAGCTGGATGAACAGTAGGGGCGAAATATATTGCACCCCCTACAACGCCCTTAACGAGTCCTCGCCATGTCTACAAGCTTATTCTCTTTTTGTATAGTTGGCCTGCTGACAATCAGCATCAACAGTTTTGCGCAGGATGAAAGGCACAGCATACTGGGCCGGGAAGTAGCCCGGGAAGAGCTGCAGGAAATCCTGAAAAACAAGCCTGCCGTGGCCATAAATACTGTTGGCCAGTCTTTACCAGACAGTGCGGCTGCATTGCGTGTAGCGGAGCCTATCTTGTTTCGCACGTATGGGAAAAAGCAGATTTTGAAACAGCAGCCTTATGAAATATATCTGATTGATAACTACTGGATACTGATGGGCACGCTCCCTGAAAATTGGCATGGTGGCACGTTTACCATCGTACTAAATTCTCAAAACGGGCAAATAATAGGACTGAAACACGGAAAATAATGACTCAAAAAAATATAGTAGAATGCTGTAACCACGGTAATAGGTATCCAGCTTACGTTTGCCAACATTTGAATACGCACGCACCAGTGGGTTTTTATGAACCCTTCGCATCCGATCTAGCTAAGACTTATCCTGATGGTGAGTTGAATGCATGGTGCGATATGTGCGATGAAAAACTGATGGAAGTAGGCGAATGGAATGATGAATCAGAGTCTTTTGCTCAGATCAAGCTTATTTGTGATGCTTGTTTCTTCGATATGAAAGAGTTGAACTTAGGCCGTCGGTCAGGGTAAGCACAACTAGCGCACCACATGGATTTTTCAACTGATATGTTAGCCCCGCTGGCCTTATTTCTTGCGAGTCCTTTCTTTTTTATATCTGCATATAAGGAACGGAGGAACCGGCTGTTTTTTCAGCAACAGGGTATTCAAGTGGAAGGCATTATTATCAGGATAGAAGAGGAATTAGACAGCGAAGACAACACAACCTATCTTCCTATTATAGGTGTATTCATTAATCAACAATGGATTTCTCTTCGGTATGAGTGCGGTAACGCATTCAGCAGTTTTAAAACTGGGCAGACTGTTGCTATTCGTTACAACCGTGAAAATATCAACGATTTTATTGTTATAGATGACGAGAAAACGTGGTTTGAATGGCTGTTTGCAGCAGTAGGAACAGGCTTTTTGTTGGTTAGTCTTATTTGGTGGATTCGTTTGCAAGCTTCTACCACTCTGCCCTAACTCCCCCGAATTTCCTCCTTCAGATGCTCCACAAACCTAGCAAACTCCGGCTCGGCTTCCACGTTTTCGTGCCAGGCGAGGCCCATTTCGGCGAGGTTGTATTGGTGTTCGGGGGTGATGGTGGCGCCGGGTAGCAGCTGGCCGCTGGCGTCCCGCTCATAGCCCAGCAGCCAGAGTCGGTCACAGAGGGCGGTGGTGGTTTGCAGGTCGTGGGAGACGATGACGACGGTGTTGAGCTCGTCCATGGTGGTGACTTCGAGGATGATTTTGCGCACCTCGTCCATCATGGCCACGTCGAGGCCGGAGAAGGGCTCGTCGAGCAGGATGAGGTGGTCGGAGCAGAGCAGCTGCTGGGCAATGGCGGCGCGCTGGCGCTGGCCGCCGGAGAGGTGGGCGGGGTACTTTTTGCGGTGCGGCGCGAGCTGGAACCGGTCGAGGTAGGCGTCGGTCTGGCGTTGGGCTTCGTCGGGCGGGTATTTGCGGGCGGCGGCCACCAGCAGGTTGTCGTGGAGGGTGCGGTGGTGGAAGAGCGGGTAGTGCTGCTGCACGAAGCCCACGGCGCCGGGCGCTACTGGCTGCTGCGTTTCGCCCACCCGCACCGCGCCGCGGCTGGGCGGTATCAGCCCCGCCATAATGCGGCACAGGACCGACTTGCCCAGCCCCGAGCGGCCGTAGAAGCCCACCACCTGCCCCTGGCTCAGGCCCGGCCGGCACACATCCAGCACCTGCGCCGAAATGTCGCGCAGAATGGTTTCCCCGTTGAATTCCATGGACACGCTCTCGAGCGTGAGGACGGGGGCTTTGTAGAAGTAGGGAGTCATGGGATAGGGTATGAGGGTGGGAGGGTGTGGGGGTAGGAGTTTTTGGCGTTTGTCATGCTGAGCTTGCCGAAGCATCTCTACCGCTTCGTTGCAACGATTGGCCTCACCCCCTAGCCCCCTCTCCCGTGGAGAGGGGGAACTAGCTGCTAGCTTTTTTAGAGCTAGTGTTTTTTTCTAGAACTAGTCCCCTCTCTCCACGGGAGAGGGGGCTAGGGGGTGAGGTCCCGTTACCGCGCCACGCTCAGCGTGGAATAGGGAAAGAACACTTTCCGCAGCAGGCCAAATGCGTAGTCTTGTGCCGCGCCGGTGGCTAGGATGACGAGCTGGATGGCTACTACGTCGTCGAGGTGGAGGTAGCGGTTTTGCTTGTAGAGCAGCAGGCCGATGCCGCCTTCCGATTGGTAGAGCGTCTCGACGAGCGTAATCATGGTCCAGATGATGGCGAAGTTCTGGCGCACCACTTCCAGCATGTCGGCGAGCTTGCCCAGCACTACCACTTCCCAGAAGCTGCGCCACTCGCCGAGGCCCAGGGTGCGGGCGTGGTCCATTTCCTGCTGCGTGGTGGTCAGAATCACGCTGGTCATGCCCGTGACGAGGTAGACGGTGGTGGCGAAAATCAGCACCGTAAGCTTCACCTGGTGGCCGGAGCTGAGCAGCAGGGCCATGAAAAACGTGAGGCCCGTGAGCGTGAGGTAGCGCATTTTGGACGCCGCGTAGGCCAGCGGCCGGAAAAACGGCAGCGCCGTGAGATAGGCAATCAGCAGCGCCAGCACCGTTGCCACGGCCAACGACTGCAGGGCCGTCAGCATGCTAGCCCACAGTTCCTGAATGAGGCCCTGGCTGGTGGTGAGGTCGGCGAGGGCGCGCAGCACGTCGGTGAGGGAGGGGAACAGCTGCAGCGGCATCCAGAGCCAGAGCAGCAGCACCACCAGGCCCTGCGCGCCGGCCATGAGCAGCAGCGTGCTGCGCGGCGGCCGGGCGTTGGGGGTGAAGAGGGATTTCATGCGGTGAGGTGGTGATGAGGGTATGGGAGAACGTCATGCTGAGCTTGCCGAAGCATCTCTGCCGCTTCGCTGGTCGGCCTCACTAGCCCAGGGTTTAAACCCTGGGCTATGCAGCGGTTATCGTTGTAATGATTGGGTTAGTCAGAGGTAGAGATGCTTCGGCAAGCTCAGCATGACGATCTGCACCTCACCATCTCACCACTAATTCCCCAGCACGATTTCCACGCGGCGGTTTTTGGCTTTGCCGACCAGGGTGGCGTTGCTGGCCAGGGGCTCGGTGGGGCCGTGGGCGTAGACCTGCACGCGGCCGGCGGGGAAGGCGCTGCGGCTGCGCTGCTCCAGCCAGTGCTGCACGGCCAGGGCGCGGTCTTCGGAGAGCTGCTGGTTGCGCTGCGGGTCGCCTACGTTGTCGGTGTGGCCGTGCACAGCTACTTTCAGGTTGCCGGCTACCACCAAGTCGTTGAAGAGCTGGTTGAGCTCCCGCTCGGCCACGGGCGTGAAGGTGCTCTGGCCGGTGTTGAACTCGATGTTCCAGGCGCGCTTGCTCACGCTCTGCCGGATTTCATCGTCGGCGGCAAACTGGCGGGTTTCGGCCGGGGCAATGGCTTTGCCCTTGTACTGCGCCTGCAGCTGGCGCAGCGGCGCGAGGTCCAGCATCTGCTCCAGCGGCACGTAGCTGGGCAGCTCCTTGGGGTAGAGCTTGCTTTGCACGTCGCCGAAGGTTTTGTACACGGCCGCGTAGATGTTGGTGCCGCCTTCATTGAGGCCGAACAGGGCCAGGTTGTCGCTGAAGTTGAAGGCCTTGCTGCCGCCCAGCTCCACCACCTCGCCGTTGCGGTCGGCCTCGCTCACGCCCTTGTAGTAGCGCAGCCAGTAGGCGCCGGGCTTGTCTTTGTCGCCGTACACCTCACTGGAAATATCGGCGGCGCGGCTCAGGGCTTCGGGGTGATATTTCACCTGGTCGCCGGCCACGGCGAAGGCCGTCATCAGGGCCGTTACCTGCTTGGGGTGGGCCTCATACCAGCGCTTGGTGGTCACCATGATGTTGGGCATCTGGTTGGAGTAGTCCTTGGTGGACACGATGGTGACGAGGCCGCCTTTCTGCTTGGCAATGTTCACGTCGCCGGGCGTCCAAGTGGCTACGGCGTCGGCGGGCACGTCCACGGTCACGCCGGTGTTTTTGCCGTTCACCACTTTGGTGCGCTGCTCGGCCTTGCCGGTGATGTACTTCTCGGCGGCAACCAGGAAGTCGGTGGCGGCCATGAAGTTCACGGCGTCGGGGTCGTAGGTGGTTTCGTCGGGGTTGACCTTAAGGCCGTTGTCGGCGCACCACTTCAGGGCAATGTTCTGGTCGCCGTCGCGCAGGTAGCAGGCAATGGTTTTGCCCAGCGCCAGCTTGGGGTTGTTGAGCCAGGCTTTGGGGCCCATCAGCTTGTCTTCGCCGAAGCTCTTACCCACCGAGTACGGGATGATCTGCAGGTCGGTGCCGGCT
Organism: Hymenobacter puniceus; assembly: GCF_014333525.1. GTDB lineage: Bacteria > Bacteroidota > Bacteroidia > Cytophagales > Hymenobacteraceae > Hymenobacter. Next base: position 152,312 of record NZ_JACSCX010000005.1, on the reverse strand, counting down.
TTTTCCAGCTGGGTCTGCACCGCCGAGAAGGCCGGCAGCCCGTCGCCCATGATGCTGACAATCAGGCCCGGCGTGTCGGGGTTCTGGTCGAGGTCCAGGGCGTTTTTCACCAGGTCGGCCTGCATCTTGGCCACGTCGTCCTGGCGCACGATCTGCATGTCGATGCCATTGGCAGCCAGGCTGGAGCCCTGCGTGGTGCGCGGGCCGCCGTTGGCCAGCATGCCCGCCATCTGTGAGTTCCAGGCCATCACCTCCCATACCACCGGGGTGCCGGTGCCGGCCGGAGTTTCGGAGGGCAGCGGCGCCAGCGGCACCGCCACGTTGGTGCGCGAGCCGGCGGCGGTGGCCGGCAGCTCAATGGAGTTCAGCAGCACCGATTCTGTGGCGGCCTTCTTGAAGACGATGCCACTGGATACCAGTTTGTTGATGCTGAAGTACAGCAGCGCCGCGATGAGGACGCCCAATACAAATTTACCGCGAGTTGTCATGGTTGGTTATTCGTTTTTGGTTGGTTGTTTTTTTGATGACGTCAGGCCGTCCTGTTGAGCTTGTCGAAGCATCTCTACCGCTTCGTTGGCTAGCTCTAGTCGCCTCACCCCAACCCCTCTCCGAAAAAGGAGAGGGGGCTCTAGTTTTAGTTTCTAGTATCGTTCTGGCGGATTTACCACCCCGCCCTTTGGGCACCCTTCCTTGAAAAAAGGAGGGGAGTTTTTTAGCTTCTAGCTCCTCACTCCTGGCTCCTTCCCTCAGTCCAGCAGGCTGCGGAAGGCGTCGTTGGTGGCGGTGAGCTGCTGGGCGGGCGTGGTGGGGGCGGGCTTCTCGTCGAGCAGGGCGTTGAAGTCGCCTTTCTGATACTTTTCGAGCAGGCGCTGGCCCTTCTCGCTCATCACGCCGTTCTGGATGTCCATTTCCTTCACGAATTCCTGCGAGTAGCGCATGGCCTGCTTGATCTGGCCGAGCTGCTGGGCCATGTCCTGGGCCACCCGGTCAGTGGCCAGGTCGAAGAAGTATTTCTTGTCCGGGTCGCCGCGCAGGATGTTCATGGCGGCCCGCATGCCGCTACTGGTGCGCTTCACCAGCTGGTACTCGTCCTTGAGCAGGTTCACCTTGAACTTGCTGCCGTCGATCTGGCGCAGGGCGGCTTTCAAGATCTGGCGCATCACCAGGCTCACGTTCTGGGTGGTAGTGAGCATGGGCTGCAGGCGCTGGTTGTAGTCCTGGAGCTGGGCGGCGCGGCTGGCGTACTGCTCGGCGGCGTCGGGCTCGCGCTGGCGGGTGGCGGCATCGGCCAGGGCCAGGTACTCGCGCATCTGCAAGGTGTTGGCGTCCAGCTTGCGCTTCACCAGCTCGTGCGCACCCTCTACGTGGCCTACTTCTTCCTCCATCTTGCGCGCCTCCTGCGAAGTGCTCTTGATGTAGTCTTCCATGATGCCGATGGGGTCGGTGTTGACGAAGATGCCGGCGGCGGTGCGGAAAATGCGCTGCCCGGCGTACCACAGCCCCGCCTTCACGCGCGGGCTCGTGAGCACCAGCCAGGCCGCCAGCAGTACGCCCAGCCCGATACCCAACTTCACGGTATTAAATACCACGTCGACCAGGAAGGGCACAATTGTGCCCCAGCAGTAGACGCCAGCCCCGGCCAGCCCGGCCAGAAATACCCAGCCGGCTACCTTCTCGGGCTGCTGCCACTTGGGCAGTTCGCCGGTTTTAAAATCGGGAGTGGAAAGAGAGTTCATGTCTTTAAGGTGATGAGGTGACAGGTGAAGGGGGTGATGGGGTGACAGGTGAAGGGGTGAATGGGAGAATGGGTAAGAAGTGGTGTGTGCTGCCAAGTGTGAGGTCTGTTCACCATTCACTTCATCACCTCACTTCAGCAAAAAGCTCTGCACAGCCTGCTGGTGGGCTTTTAGTTCGGCGGCGGCGGTGGCGTGGGCCAGCTCGTAGGAGGCCAGGGCAGCGGCGGCTTTCTGCTGCTGCTCCTGTAGCTGCTGGCGCACGGCCTGCAGGCGTTGCTGAGCTTCTTCCAGCTGCCGGGCCAGGTCGGCGAGGCCGGTTTGGAGCTGCTGCTCCTGCTGCTGCAGCTGCACCAGGGGGCTGGGCGGCACGTTCGGAATCCGGATTTCGCCCACCTTCTCGCGGTGCCGCTCCAGAATGCTGTTGCGGTCCGAGGTCAGCTTCAGCTCAAACTGCTCGGCCGATTTCAGCAAAGCCGGCAAATCCAGGCTGGTCACGGCGGCAAAAGCGTTGAAGGCCGTCTGGTACAGAATCGGGCCTGAAAGGCCGCTGGCCTGCAGGCTGCCCACCATTTTGGTGAAGGCCATGAAATCCTTGCCGTCGCCGGCCAGCAGCTGCCGGATGTGGTCGAGGTGGCGCTGCTCGGGTTGGAGAGGCAGGGGCGGGGCTATGGGCGGCGCGGCCAGGGTGGCTGTGGGTGGGCTGGCCAGCGGAAAAGGAGCCGCTGAAGTTCCCGGCAAAGGCCGGGCAGCTGCTGGGGCTACTGAGGGCCCGCCTGGGGAAGCTTCCTCAATAAAGAAGTCTTTGGCAGCTTTGGCAATGTTATCGAAGAGCGGCATGGTTGGCGGCGTTTGGAGGATAAATGCCTATTGCCAAACCAGATGCCGTCCGCTACTTTGCCAGGTATATGTGATTGTAAGTGTTTGATTTATAGATAACAAAAATAAATCCTCGCCCGGGCCAGAGCCAAGCGAGGATGCGCAAGCCTACCAAAACGGTAGGGTGTTTTTCATTTCAGCAGGGGCTGCGTGGCCGGCTTACGTTAGTCCGCCAGGGGGGTGCGGCCGTCCCAGGTGCCTTCGGTGCGCAGCACCCGGAAACGGGCGAACATCTCCTCGCCGTACCAATCCTCCTGGCGAGTGAGGCGAATTACTTCCTTGTGTTTTGGGCTGCGGTAGGCGTAATCCTGCATGGCCTGGGCTGATTCCCACACACTCACGGTGGCCTGGCGCACCACCGGCAGCTCGCCCAGCCCGATGGCGGCGCGCACGCCCGGTGCTCCGGCAATGGTGGCACTCACGGGGGCCACGTAGCGCCAGAAGCGCGGTGTTTTCCGCCACCGGATGGAGGCGCGCGTGAGCACCAGCACAGGCCCGTCGGCGGCGGTGGCGGGTAGGTGTTCGGCTGGATACTCGAACGGATTCACCCCGTCCCAGAGGCCATGAGACTTGAGAGGGGCCAGCCAGGCCGTCCAGATTTCCGAGGTGCGCTGCCGGTACTGCTGCCATAGCGCGTGCCTCTCAAAGAATGCCTGCGCGGCTTCCTCCGATTCCCACACGGCCATAAAACCGTAGCGCAGCAGATTAGGCAGCGCCCCGAAGCCGCTCGCGCCGCTGCCCAGCAGCTTCTGAAACCGCAGGCCCGGCACGCGCTGCAAGGGCCGCTGGGCGGTGCCCATCTGCGCAAAGCCCCAGCGCCGCTGGTTGGGCAGGAGAGTGAGAATAGAGAGGGTAGTGAAAGGCAAGGGGATGATTTAGAGTTAGAGGCTAGTTCCCCTCCTTGGAAAGGAGGGGGTAGGGGTGGTTGATGCTTTCAGAGCGATACTAGAGCTAGTTACATAGTTGATGTTCAACGATTGTCAACCACCTCTAGCCCCTCCTTTCAAAGGAAGGGAAATAACTTTTAGCGCTAGTTGAACTGTTAAAACAACAAAAAAGGCCCGGAATTGCTTCCGGGCCTTTCTATATAAAAGCAGACGAAACCTACTTCACTTCTACTTTGGCGTGCTCGTTCACGTCGTCGGAGGTGCTCCGCTCGCCGGTGGCCAAGGCTTTCACGTAGGCGGCGGCTTGGGTAAGCAGGCTACTGGGCGTGTCCCAGTACTCGCCTTTCTCGATTTCCACTTTCAGGATATAGATGCTCTCGTCGTCTTTGCCTTTGGGGAACCAGGCGCGCATCGGCTCACTCCAGAGCTTGTCGATTTCGGCCTGGTCGCGGTAGGCATTGGCGCGGCCTGATACCGACACATAGACATTGTCTTCAGGGTTGCCGTAGCTCAGATTGACGTGGCTGTCCTTTTTTACCTCGTATACTTTGGCCGAATCCTTATCGGTCAGGAACACCAGGGCGCTGCTGCCGTCGGGCTTCTGGGTGAACATGGGGCGGCTGCGCAGGCTGCCGTCCTGGTCCTGGGTGGTGAGCATAGCAATGCGCACGTCCTTGATTTTTTCGAGCAGTTTGCTTAGGTCGTTGGTGACGTTGGGTTGCGTGGACATGGGAAGCGGTGTTGGGAAAGAAGATAGAAATCAGCGAAAGAGGCGGCCGAATACGGGCCGGGCCTGTTTGCTAGTACGGCCAGGCACTGCCCTGGGTTGAGCCCAACCGTACCGCCGGCCGGATTTTGCCGACCTTTCGCCCCGCATGAATTTCCTCGCTCACCTGCTGCTCTCCGGCTCCCCCGCCACCACCCCCGACTACGAAGACCTCGTCATCGGCAATTTCGCCGCCGAGGCCGTGCGGGGCCGCGCCGCCCTCGAGGCCTACCCGGCCGCCGTGCAGCGCGGCATCCGCCTGCACCGCTTCATCGACTCGTTTACGGACAGCCACCCGGCCGTGCGCCGCACCACCGCCCGCCTGCGCGGGGCCGGCCTGGGCAAGTGGGCCGGCGTAGTGTCCGACGTCGGCTTCGACCACCTGCTGGCCCGCGACTTCGCCCAGCATCACCCCGAAGAGCCACTGCCGCAGTTTGCGCAGCGCCAGTACCAGCTGCTGCACCAGCGCCGCCACGAGCTGCCAGAGCGGTTGCAGCACATGCTGCACTACATGCGCCAGCACGACTGGCTAACCGGCTATGCCCACCCCGAAGGCCTGCACCGCGCCCTGCTGGGCCTCAGCCGCCGCGTGCCTGCCGCCGCCGTGCTGGCCATCGGGGCCGCCGCGTTCCTGGCTGAGCTGCCGGCCTACGAGGCAGATTTTCGGGAGTTCTGGCCGGAACTGCGGGCGGGGGTGGGGTCGAATGAGCAGTTGTGAAAAATGGATATGGCAGGGCAAGACTTCTGAATCCCGTAAATTGGAGTTGATATACTCATCACATTCTTATGCTCCCTAACGACGTTTCGCCAACTCCCAAGCCGCCGGCCCCTCACCAAACTTCCGGCTTACGATTCATCGTGAGGTCGGGTATAGCTGGCCTGTATAGCTGTGTTATTTTAGCCGTGGCCCTAGCGCTTGGCATGGCCGATTACACAAAGGGAAATGATAGTAAGACATTTGTTAGAAGCGAAACGACTTTTGTAATGGGGTTAGTTTTTGGAGCATTTGCGTTGCTTTACTATTTCTTAATGAAACAGTATCTGGATGCTCTGGCGGTACTGCTGGGTCTACTGCCGTTACTGTTTTTTGCCTCGATTATGATTATGGTTTGAGTTCAGAGGGGTAGCTTCCTGATTTTAACTGCTGTGTCTTCGATGTGCATCTGCCACCATCACTGCGGTTTGTATTGCAGATGCGCGGGTTTGTATAGCTGCGGCAGGGCGGCGGGGTAGGACCTTTGTAACGGAAAATACGTCACCCTTTTACGACTCCGTTACGATGAGCAACCTCAAACGAGTACCCCTGGGCAGCCAGGGTTTGGAAGTACCAGTAGAAGGCCTGGGCTGCATGGGCATGACCAGCGGCGTGAATGGTATGAGCGTGTATGGCGAGGCCGACGAGCCGGAAAGCTTGGCCACCCTGCACCGCGCCCTGGAGCTGGGCGTGAACCTGCTGGACACCGCCGACCTCTACGGCCCGCTGCTGAATGAGCAGCTGGTGGGCCGCGCCATTGCCGGCCGCCGCCCCAATGTTATTCTGGCCACCAAATTTGGATTCGAAGTCGATGACAGCGGCACGTTTACCGGCCAGCTCAACGGCCACCCCGCTTACGCCCGCAAGTGTCTGGAACGCTCCCTCCGCAACCTCCGCACCGACTACGTGGACCTCTACTACCTGCACCGCCAGGACCCCCAGGTGCCCATCGAGGACAGCATCGGGGAGATGAGCCGCTTTGTGGAGGAAGGCAAGGTGCGCTACCTGGGCGTATCAGAAACGCCAGCCGAGGTGCTGCGCCGCGCCCACGCCGTGCACCCCATCACGGCCCTGCAAACCGAGTATTCGCTCTTCGATCGGGGCGTGGAGGAAACCGGGGCCTTGCAGGCGGCGCGGGAGCTAGGCATCGGCTTCGTGGCCTACTCGCCGCTGGGCCGGGGCTTTCTGTCGGGCGACATCAAGAGCCCCGACGATTTCGAGGCCAGCGACTCGCGCCGATTTTTCCCGCGCTTCCAGGGTGAGAATTTCTACAAGAACCTGGAGCTGGTGCAGAAGCTCGAGACCCTGGCCGCGGCCAAAGGCGTGACTTCGGCGCAGCTGGCGCTGGCCTGGGTGCTGGCGCAGGGCGTGGTAGTTATTCCGGGCACCAAGCGTCGCAAGTACCTGGAGCAGAACGTAGCCGCCGCCCAACTCACCCTCAGCCCCCAGGAGCTGGCCGAACTGGAAGCCAGTATGCCAGTCGGCGGTGCAGTCGGCGCAGCGTACCCGGAAGGTTTTTAGGGTCCGGCATGATGTAGAGACGCGACACTTCGCGTCTCCTCGTTGCTGAAGTTGTTTATCCTGCGCGGTACCAGCCGTTCAACCACGAGGCGCGAAGGTTCGCGTCTCTACATCGTGCCGGCCTATCTTGTCTTTTCTTTGTTCTTCTATATATGAAACCAGCCGCTCAGCCTTTCCGCCTGCTTGCCTCGGTGAGCGACTTCGCCCAGCATTTTGGGTTTCCGTCGCCGGTGCATCCGTTGCTGTCGGTGATTGATTTGTCGCAGCACCGCAACCCACCCGTTACGGGGCCGGCGTTGCGGCAGCTCTACATCATCACCCTGAAAAAAGGGCTTAAGGGCCGGCTACAGTACGGGCACCGCACCTACGATTTCAGTGAGGGGGTGCTGGCCTTCTACGCCCCCGGCCAGGTGTGCGCCAGCGACCCATCGATAGATTTGTCGGAGCTGGAGGGCTGGATGCTGGTGTTCCACCCCGATCTGCTGCTTAAGCACCCGCTGGGCCGGAAAATCCTGGGCTACACCTTTTTCTCCTACCAGGTGAGTGAGGCCCTGCACCTCTCGGCCCGGGAGGAGCAGCTGCTGGAAGGCCTAGTACACACCATCCAGGCCGAGCACGAGCAGCCGATTGACACGTTCAGCCAAGACGTGCTGGTGGCCCAGCTCGACGTGCTGCTGAGCTACGCCAACCGCTTCTACCACAGGCAGTTCCTCACGCGCCGCACCGCTGAACACGACCTGCTAACCTGCTTCGAGCAAGAGCTACACGACTACTTCGCCCAAAGCGCCGAGCGGCCCCTGCCCACTGTGCAGCATTTCGCCGACGCCCTGCACGTGTCGCCGGCCTACCTCGGCGACATGCTGCGCACCCTCACCGGCCAGAGCACTCAGCAGCACATCCATCAGACGCTCATCGAAAAAGCCAAACAGCTGCTGCTCAGTACCTCACTATCCGTGAACGAAACGGCCTACCAGCTGGGCTTCGAGTATCCGCAGTATTTTACCCGCCTGTTCAAGAGCAAAACCGGCTTTACGCCCGCCGCCTTCCGGCTGTCGGTGCAGTAGGAGCGGGTAGGTTACGGCTGAACCTAAAGGTAATCGTCACGCTCGTAGACCGTCATGCTGAGCTTGCCGAAGCATCTCTACCGCTTCGTTGAGTACTATAGGTCAGACTGAATACCGTCATGCTGAGCGCAGCCGGAGGCGAAGTCGAAGCATCTCTACCGCTTCGTTGAATACTATATGATGATTAGCCAGCGGTAGAGATGCTTCGCCTGCGGCTGCGCCTTCGCTCAGCATGACGTTTCCATTGTGTTCCTGCCGCACTCCATTAACGGCTCCACTTTACACTCTTTTTCCAATGCAACTGACTGATTTTCGCACCCTGGGCCGCTCCGGCCTGGTGGTGAGCCCGCTGGCGTTGGGTACCATGACGTTCGGCACCCCACACTGGGGTTCTTCGGACGAGGAATCGGGCGCCATTTTCCGGGGCTACGTGGAGGCCGGCGGCAATTTCATTGATACGGCCAACGTGTACGCCAAGGGGCGCAGCGAGGAGCTGGTGGGCCGCTACGTGACCGAGGGTCAGCTGCGCGACCAGCTGGTGCTGGCCACCAAATCGGGGTTTCATAGCGGGCAGCCGGGCAACCCGCACGGCGGTGGCAACGGCCGCAAGAGCATCCACCAGGCCCTGGAAGCCTCCTTGCGCCGCCTCCAGACCGACTACGTGGACCTGTACTGGCTGCACGTCTGGGACATGGTGACGCCGGTGGAAGAAGTGCTCCAGACCCTCGGCGACCTGGTGCAGGCCGGCAAAATCCGCTACTTCGCCTTCTCCGATATTCCGGCCTGGTACGCCACTAAGGCCGCCACGCTGGCCGCAGCCCACGGCATTCCGGGCCCCATTGCCTTGCAGCTGGAATACTCGCTGGTGGAGCGCAGCATCGAGCACGAGTACGTGCCCGCCGCCCGCGAGTGTGGGTTGGGCATCACGCCCTGGAGTCCGCTGGCGGCCGGGTTTCTGGCCGGCAAATACCAGCGCCCCAACGGCCCCGACACCAAAGCCCGCGGCGAAGGCCGCCTCGCCGGCCCCAATCCGTTTCAGGACAGCAAGTTCACTGAGCGCAACTGGCAGATTCTGGCGGCGCTGCAAGCCGTGGCCGCCGAGCTAAACCGACCGCCGGCCCAGGTGGCGCTGGCCTGGGCCCTGGCGCAGCCCGGCATTACCTCGCTCATCCTGGGGGCTAGCCAGCTCGCGCAGCTCCGCACCAACCTCGCCGCCCTCGACCTGCACCTGACCCCGGCCCACCTGCAGCAACTCCATGATGCCAGCGCGCTTGCTCCGGCATTTCCCTACGCCATTTTCACGCCCGCCATCAACAAAGGCGTTTTCGGCGGCGCTTCCGTGCAGGGTTGGCAGTAGGGTGGTCGTTTAGGGCCGTTGAACGTCAGACAGTAGCGCGAACTACACAGTTCGCGCTACTGAAAACAAGAAGAGCGACCCTTACGAGTCGCTCTTCTTGTTTGTAAATAAAGCGGAAAGCCTAGTGCTGGTGGCCACCTTCGCCGTGCACGTGGCCATGGTCCATTTCTTCTTGGGTGGCTTCGCGCACCTCGGCTACTTTGCCGTCGAAGTGCATCACCATGCCGGCCAGGGGGTGGTTGAAGTCCATTTTCACGGCCGAGTCACCGATTTCCACCACTTTGCCCTGCATGTGGTGGCCCTGGTTGTCGGCCATGGGCAGGAAGTTGCCGACCTGCAGCATCTCGCCGTCAATCTGGCCGTCGATTTCAAACACGTTCTTCGGGATTTCCACCACGGCCTGCTCGTCGTATTCGCCGTAGGCCTGCTCGGGGGTGAGCGAGAAGGTGAACGAGTCGCCGGTGCTTTTGCCGCTGAGCTGGCGCTCAAACTCCTCGGGCAGGCCGCTCTGGCCGAACAGGAACACCATCGGCGCATCTTCCTCCGCCGATTCTACTAGTACTTTCTCCTGGTTTTCGTCGGTTACGCTCAGGTCGTAGGTGATGGTAACGACTTTGTTTTCGCTAATCTGGGCCATATGCGGGGTGGGCGCGGGCGCGCCGGGGCATGGGGGTGAAGGAATGGGTTTGAGCAGGCTAGTTACGGAATTAGCCCGGATTTGTCGAATCAGCAACCGTCAAAAGCCGCTGCTGTCGGCACTTCTGAGACTAAAATATTCCGGCATTTTCCGGCGCTATTCCAACCTGAACCGTAAGCCTTCCTGCCGAGCTTGTGCTCGGCTCTTCACGCTGGCTATTTACGCATCTCATGGCTAAGAATCCCCCTAAGTTCACTACCCCCAACTCTCCGCAGCCGGCCGACCTCAGCGGCGGCGATAAAATCACCACTTCGTCGGGCCGGCCTGTCGATGATGTGCAGAACTCCATTACGGCCGGTCCGCGCGGGCCTGTGCTGCAGGAAGATTATGTGGCCTTCGAGCGCCTGGCCCACTTCAACCGGGAGCGAATTCCGGAGCGGGTGGTGCACGCCAAGGGCGTGGGCGCGCAGGGCACGTTCACCGTCACCCACGACATCACGCAGTACACCCGCGCCAAGCTGTTCAGCCAGGTGGGCAACCAGTGCGACGTCCTGTCGCGCTTTAGCACCGTGGCCGGCGAGCGGGGTTCGGCCGACTCGGCCCGCGACCCGCGCGGCTTCTCGCTCAAGTTCTACACCGAAGGCGGCAACTGGGACATGGTGGGCAACAACACGCCCGTGTTCTTCGTGAAGGACGGCCAGAAGTTCCCCGACTTCATCCACTCCCAGAAGCGCGACCCATACACCAACTTGCGCAGCAAAACGGTGATGTGGGACTTCTGGAGTCTGCTGCCCGAAAGCCTGCACCAGGTGCTCATCCTGATGAGCGACCGGGGCACGCCCTATGGCATCCGCCACATGCACGGCTACGGCTCGCACACGTTTTCCATGATCAATAAGGACAACGTGCGCACCTGGGTGAAATTCCACTTCCTCACTCAGCAGGGCATCAAAAACTTCACCGATGCCGAAGCCAACGAAATGGCCGGCCTCGACCCCGATTTCAGCCAGCACGACCTGGTAGATGCCATCACGCAGGGCAATTTCCCGAAGTGGAAGCTCTTCATCCAGACCATGCCCGAAGACCAGGCCGCGACCTACAAGTGGAACTCGTTCGATGTGACCAAGGTGTGGCCCCATGCCGATTTTCCGTTGCAGGAAGTGGGCGTATTGGAGTTGAACCGGATTCCGGAAAACTACCACGCCTTCGTGGAGCAGGCCTCGTACTCGCCCTCGAACGTGGTGGACGGCATTGCCTTCTCGCCCGATAAGATGCTGCAAACCCGCCTGCTGGCTTACCCCGATGCGCACCGCTACCGCGTGGGCGTCAACTACGACCAGCTGCCGGCCAACCGCAACCCCTTCGCTACCAGCCACTACCAGCGCGACGGCCACATGGCCTTCGGCAACAATGGCGGCCCCGGCGTTAACTACTACCCCAATTCCTTCGGCGGCCCCACCGAGGACAAGAGCGTGAGCGAGTACGCCTACCCGATTGAGGCGACCCGCGCCGCCCGCTTCGACCGCAACGCCCCCGGCGACGACGACCACTACACCCAGCCCGGCGACCTGTTCCGCCTGATGACGGAGAAGGCCCAGGACGATACCATCAAGAACATCGTGGGCCACATGGACGGCATCGAAGGCCCCAAGCGCGACGAAATCATCAAACGCCAGCTGAGCCACTGGTACAAGGTGGACGAGAAGCTGGGCAACGGCATTGCCGCCGGCCTGAACGTGCAGCTGCCCGAGTATCCGCTCAACGGCCAGTTCAAAGCCCTGCGCGCCAAATACGCCCCCGCCGACGCCCTGGACAAAACCCCTCACGGCGCGGCGTAACGGACCTCACCCCCTAGCCCCCTCTCCAAAAGAGAGGGGGAACTAGTTGCTAGTTTCTAGAAATGAAAAGGGCCATTCAGCTTAGCTGAATGGCCCTTTTTGCGTTTACGCTACGGCTAAAATCTAGTTCCTCCTCTCTTTTGGAGAGGGGACTAGGGGGGAGATTCTATTGCATTTCCCAGGCCGTGCGGTAGGCTCCGATGCTTTCCACGTAATCGAGGAAGGCCTTGTAGAAGGGGTGAGAGCCCAGGGTGCTGGAGTCGCCGACGAGCAGGAGCTTGCGGCGGGCGCGGGTCATGCCCACGTTCATGCGGCGGATGTCGCTCAAAAAGCCGATTTCGCCCTGGGGGTTTGAGCGGGTGAGACTGATGGCAATGATGTCGCGCTCCTGGCCCTGGAACGAGTCCACGGTGCCCACGCTCAGCATGCGGTGCTCCATGAGGCCCACCAGCTCGTCATTTTCCTCGATGGCGTCCTTGAGGTAGTTGATTTGGGCACGGTACGGGGCAATCACGCCGATGGTGAGCAGGTCGGCTTCGTGGTCGGCCTGGTCGTAGGGCTCCAGCAACTGCGCCAGACGCTTGAGCAGCAGGTCAGCTTCCTCGGGGTTGGCCGTGGAGCGGCTTTCCTCGATGGTGATTTCCTGGAAGCCGAAGCCGGCCGTATCCAGAAACTCCACCGCCATGTCGGGGGCGAAGCGCAGGTCGTAGTCAGGCAGATCGGCGTGGGCCACGGTGGGGGCGGCCACCAGCTTGCCGTCGTAGAACTGCTGGGAGCTGAATTCCATGATCTGCTCGTGCATGCGGTACTGCACTTGCAGCATGCGGGCCGTGTCGGGCTGGCGCCGAATGCACTTCTCGAACAGGGTTTCGCGCAGTCCGTCGCGGGCCGCCTTTTCGCTTTTCACGGTGGGCGGCAGTTGCTGATGGTCGCCGGCCAGCACCACGCGGTTGGCCTTGGTAATCGGAATCCAGCAGCCCGGCTCCAGGGCCTGGGCGGCCTCGTCAATGAATACGGTTTCGTAGGTGAGGTGGCGGATGGCGCGGTTGCCGGCCCCCACCAGCGTGCACGTAATCACCTGCACCTGCTCCAGCAGATCCTCCGTGATGTAGCGCTCCAGCTGGTCCGACTCCTGCAGCAACTCGTGGGCCTGCTGCTTCAGCAACCGGCGCTGCTCGCGCTCCTCCCAGCCGAAGTGCTTCTTGAACTTGCCGGCCTGCTCCCGGTACTGCTCGGCCGTCTGGCGCAGGCTGCGCAACTCGGCGTAGCTCTTGTGGGCCATAATCTGGGCGTCCAGCGTGTGCTGCAGCAGCAAATCCGACACGCGGGAGGGATTGCCCATCCGGATGACGTTCACGCCGCGCTCGGCCAGCTTTTCAGTGAGCAAATCCACAGCCGTATTGCTGGGGGCGCACACCAGCACCCGCCGTTCGCGCCGGATGGTTTCCAGGATGGCCTGCACCAGGGTGGTGGTTTTGCCGGTGCCGGGCGGACCGTGGATGATGGCCACATCTTGAGCTGCCAGCACGTGGCGCACGGCCGAAAGCTGGCTCTCGTTCAGGGGCGAGGGGTAGTAGAGCGTGGCTTCCGATTCCGGCTTGAACCGGGCCGGTTTGGCGCCCAGCAGCACGTCGCGCAGCTCGGCCAGGCGCGAGTCGTAGGCGCCCATCACCTTGCCCAGGGCGTACTCCATCTCGCGGTAGCTCACCTCGTCGAAAGTCAGGTCCACGCCCAGCTTGCCCTCGTCCACCCAATCGGGCAGGTCTTCCTTGGTGGTGGCCAGCAGGATTTTGTTGCGTTTCACGCTGGTCACCACGCCCGACAGGGTGGGGCGGTCGGAGCCCGAGCGGCCGGGGATGTTGCCGAACAAAGCCGCGTTTTTTCCCACCTGAAACAGGTGCAACCCGCTGCCGCCGCCCTGGCGCTCCAGCTCAATAACGAGCTTGCCGCCGAAGCCAATGTCTTCCTTCGTGATTTTGACCGGGTACCAGGTGAGGCCCCGCTTCTGGCGCTCGGCAATGGTGGCCTGGGCGCTCTTGATTTTGAACTGTTCGAGGTCCTCCTGCTGCTCGAGCTTCATGAGGGCCTGCACCTTACGCAGCTCCTTTTCGAGGACGTAAGGTTCGGTATAGGTAGGTTGTTCAGCCAACAGCTTGGGTTCTATTTATAAGGTTGGTTTCTAACAACGAAACCGGGGAAAAGGTGGCCGAAGGTCGGGAGGATTTCGGGAATGACTTGAAGCCGACCGGTTAGTTGTAGTGGACGGATTGTGTGTGGTACCGCTTTATTGTGCCATCGGCCCCCAGCAGGAACAGGTATAGAATGGACTGGTCGAAGGTGGAAACAACGTTTCGGAGGACTGGGCCGCCTTCCTGGTTGTCGCTGACTTCCGCCAGTAGCATCCCATTGGTTGCACGCGAAAACAATATCACCACGCAGCCTTTCGCTGCACCGGAAGCAGCCGTAATGCGGGCTGCCAGCTTCGAGAAATATGGCTTGTAATAGGCCTGTTTATCGAGCGTGCTCAATGAATCCCGCAGTCGGCTCATTCTCTTATAGCCGGTATATCCCCAGTGCTTAGCAAGAACTTCTGAGAACATGGAAGGTCTCTGGGCTACCAAGCTGTCAAACACGGCCACGCAGTGTTCAGGCCCTTGGTATCGTTGAAATACGGTATCGGACCTGATGCAGGAATAGGCTTCCGCATACAGCTTGTCGAGGCAGGATACAGCTGTTTGACATCTGCCAAAGAGCGGCGTCAAGGTCAGGATAACAACGAGTAGCAGTTTCACAGGGCTAAGTAAAGTGCTGATGTAATGGGTCGAGCGTGCTAACGTCGCGGAACGTCATGCTGAGCTTGCTGAAGCATGACGTTCCGCGACGTTAGCACGCCGCCTTCGTAAACCGCTCCACCACTTCCGCCGCCTGCGGAAACTCCCGCAGCAGCGCTGCCCGCTCGGCCAACTCAAAATCCGCGAAATCGAAGCCGGGGGCTACAGTGCAACTGACGAGGCCGTAGCCACGGCGGTGCTTTACCTGGGCCGCAAACCACACGCCTGCCGGAATAACGGCCTGGGGTAGCTCGCCGCTGGCGAAGTCGGGGCCGAGGATGAGGCGGGTGGGCTGGCCGGGCGTGAGCAGGATGATTTCCAGCGCCTGTCCTTGGTGGAAAAACCACAGCTCATCGGACTTAATGCGGTGGAAGTGCGACTTGTCCTCGTTTTCGAGCAGGTAGTAGATGGCCGTGCTTACGCTGCGAGACTGGCCCTCGGCGGTGGTGAGGGTGTGGGCCGAGCGGTAGGTTTCGCGGTAATAGCCGCCCTCGGGGTGGGGCAGCAGCTGCAGGTCACGGATGATGCCTTGGGCGGTCATGGGTTGGTTAAATTGCACGGTGTTCAGGGGGGCAGATAGAGTTCATGAAACGTCATGCTGAGCTTGCCGAAGCATCTCTCCCTCAGACTAATTCAGTGTTGAGAACGAAGCGGTAGAGATGCTTCGGCAAGCTCAGCATGACCGTTCTGGTGTGTTTGTTGGGCAAGGCTTAGTCTTTCCTGAACTCGCCGATGTGCCAGAGGATGCCGGCCGGGTCGTGCACGAAGCCTTCCCGGCCCCAGGCCTCCTGCCGGATGGGTAGTACCCGCACACCCGGAAATTGGCCGGGCAGGTCCAGGGCCTCCAGCTGTGGCCAGTACTGCTCCACGTTCTCCACCTCCAGAAACAGCATGGTGTTGTCTACCCATTCTGCCGCGTAATAGTCCTGCAGGTAAAAGCTCACGCCCGCAAGGGTAAACAACGACATGGCCGGCGACAACACCACTTCGGTGAAGCCGAAGGTGCGGTAGAAGCGGCGCGACTCGGCAAAGTCGCGGGAGCCGATGAAGGGCCGGAGGGAGCGGATGGCTGGCGTGGGCATCAGAGGAAGGGGGGGAGGGTGATACTGCCTGGCAATAGTCAGGTGGGGAAAGATAGGAGGGCGAACATAAAAACCGACCGGCGCCACGCGGGCTTTCCGGGGGTTCCTGCGTACTTGCTGCTCCAAGCCACCTAACTCCCTGCATCATGCCTTACCAACCAAGCCCCGGCCGCTACGCCGCTATGCCTTACCGCCGCTGCGGCCGCAGTGGGCTCAAACTGCCGGCCGTATCATTGGGCCTCTGGCACAACTTCGGCGACGTGGACGTGCTACAGAACTTCCGCGCTATCCTGCACCGCGCCTTCGACTCGGGCGTTACGCACTTCGATCTGGCCAACAACTACGGCCCACCCCCCGGCTCGGCCGAAACCAACTTCGGCCGGATCCTGAAAGAGGATTTCCGCGGCTACCGCGACGAGCTAGTCATTTCCACCAAGGCCGGCTACCACATGTGGGAGGGACCCTACGGCGAGTGGGGTTCCCGCAAATACCTCATTTCCAGCCTAGACCAGAGCCTGCGCCGGATGCGGCTGGACTACGTGGATATCTTTTACTCGCACCGACCCGACCCCGACACGCCCCTGGAAGAAACCATGAGCGCCCTCGACCACATTGTGCGCCAGGGCAAGGCCCTGTACGTGGGCATCAGCAACTACCAGCCTGCCGAGGCGGCCGAGGCCATCCGGATTCTGCGCCAACTGGGCACGCCCTGCCTGATTCATCAGCCCAAATACTCGATGTTTGAGCGTTGGGTGGAAGGCGGTCTGCTGGAGCTGCTGGGCCAGGAAGGCGTGGGTTGCATCCCGTTTTCGCCCCTAGCCCAGGGCCTGCTCACCAACAAGTACCTGCACGGTATCCCCCAGGATTCGCGCGTGGCCAAAGGCGTGGGTTTTCTCACCGAAATGCAGCTAACGGAAGCGCGCCTGAGCCAAATTCGTGAACTTAACGAACTGGCCCGGCAGCGTAATCAAAGCCTGGCCCAGATGGCCCTCAGCTGGATTCTGCGTGACGAGCGAATTACGTCCGTACTCATCGGCGCCAGCAAGCCCGAGCAGCTCACCGACTCCCTGCGCTGCCTCGAAAACCTGCAGTTCAGCCCGGAAGAGCTGGCGCGGATTGAGGCAGTGTTGGGGTAAGCGAAGAAGCCGACTTTACAAAAACACGTCATGCTGAGCTTGCCGAAGCATCTCTACCGGAGGCAATCAGAATTGCTTTGGCGGTAGAGATGCTTCGGCAAGCTCAGCATGACGTGCTTTTTTTGACGTGCCGGGTCAGTAAGCAGGCAGGCAATCATTTACAGATGCTGCCACTCTACGGGCTCTGCCGCAGGATTTGCAACGTTTTGGCGTCCTGAGCACCGCCAAAATACGTGTCCAGCACCCGTTGAAAAACTGGGTCAGAACCTGCCAGCGCGCCGAACAGCGTCATCGACGACCGGAGCTTCACATCATCCGGGCTGCCCATGAGACGGGTGGCGTCGTGGCTTTCCAGCGTGAGAAGGGCACCACTGATTTCCCGGAGGCGCGGGCCAAGCACCGGGTGTTGCAGGTAGGCCTCGGCTTCCTGCCGGCCTCGGATGGCGTAAAATTGAGCAGTTTCACTATAGCCCAGGCCCTGAATCTGGGGGAAGATGTACCACATCCAGTGGCTGCGCTTGCGCCCCGCCCGGATTTCGGCCAGGGCCGTGGCGTAGTCGCGCTGCTGGGCGTCGAGGAAGCGCTGGAGGTTGGGGGGCTGCGGCATGGCGGGGCGGATTATGTGGAAAAAGTCAGATAACGTAAGAGCCGGCTGGTATGAACGCGCACGGCGGCGATGTTTGATAACCAACTTCCGTTTCTACCTTACGGCGTACTCCCTAGCCGTATTGCTGCGTGAAGAAACTCTACTGCCTGCTGCTGGGCACCCTGCTGCTCAACGCCCCGCTCGCGTCGGCCCAGACCTTGGCCGAAAAAACCAAAGGCCTCCAGAAATTCCCAGGCTATTTCCCGTTTTACTGGGATGAGAAAGGCGGCCGGATTCTGCTGGAAATCGACAAGCTCGACCAGGAAATCCTCTATGTAAGCAGCTTGCCCCAGGGCGTGGGCTCCAACGATTTGGGCCTCGACCGGGGCCAGATCGGGCAGACGCGCATCGTGAAGTTCGTGCGGAGTGGCCCCAAGATTCTGCTGCTCCAGCCCAACTACGACTACCGCGCCGTGAGCCCGAACCCCGACGAGCGCAAATCGGTAGAACAGGCGTTTGCGCAGTCTGTTATCTGGGGCTTCAAGGCCGAGGCCCAGGAAGGCAACCGGGTGCTGGTAGACCTCACGCCGTTTCTGCTGCGCGACTCCCACCAGATCAGTGACCGGCTCGAAGACCTCAAGCAGGGCAATTTCAAGGCCGAAGAAAGCCGCTCGGCGGTGTTTCTGCCCAACACCAAGGGCTTCCCCCAGAACTCCGAGTTTGAGGCCATCATCACCCTCACCGGCAAAGCCAAAGGCCGCGAAATTCAGTCGGTTACCCCCGACCCGAACGCCGTGACGGTGCACATGCACCACTCCTTCGTGCAGCTGCCCGACGCCGGCTACCAGCCCCGGGCCTTCGACCCCCGCGCCGGCTACTACGCCAACGAGTACATGGACTACGCCACGCCCATCGACCAGCCCATTCTGAAGCGGCAGCTGGTGCGACACCGCCTGGCCAAAAAAGACCCCACCGCTGCCCAGAGCGAGGCCGTGGAGCCGCTGGTGTACTACCTGGACCGGGGCGCGCCCGAGCCTGTGCGCTCGGCCCTCATGGAAGGCGCCGCGTGGTGGAATCAGGCCTTTGAAGCCGCCGGCTACCGCAACGCGTTTCAGGTGAAGCTGCTGCCCGAGGACGCCGACCCCATGGACATCCGCTACAACCTCATTCAGTGGGTGCATCGCTCCACCCGGGGCTGGTCGTACGGGGCCAGCATCACGGACCCGCGCACCGGCGAAATCATCAAGGGGCAGGTGTCGCTGGGCTCCTTGCGGGTGCGCCAGGATTTTCTGATTGCCGAGGGCCTGCTGCAACCCTACGAGGACGGCCAGCCTCCGCGTCCCGAGATGCTGCAGATGGCCGTGGCGCGTCTGCGCCAGCTGGCCGCCCACGAGGTGGGCCACACCCTGGGCCTCTACCACAACTACTCGGCCAGCACCCGCGAACGGTCGTCGGTGATGGATTACCCCATGCCGCGCATCAAAATGCGGGCCGATGGCAGCATCGACCTGAGCGAGGCCTACGCCGCTGGCATCGGCAGCTGGGATAAGCGCGCCATCCTCTACGGCTACCAGGATTTCGGCCCCCGGGCTGATGAAAAGGCGGCCCTGCAAGCCATTATCAAGCAGACATTGGCCGAGGGCTACGTGTTCATTTCCGATGCCGACGCCCGCGCGGCCGGCGGAGCGCACCCCACGGCCCACCTCTGGGACGACGGCCCCAACGCCGCCGCCGAGCTCAACCGCCTCATGGATGTGCGTCGGCAGTTGCTGAACCGCTTCTCCGAAAAAGCTCTGGCCCCCGGCCAGCCCATGGCCATGCTGGAGGAAGTGCTGGTGCCCATGTATCTGCTGCAGCGCTATCAGGTGGAGGCGGCTTCCAAGGAACTGGGCGGCCTGTACTACACCTACGCCGTGAAGGGCGACGGCCAAACCATTACTAAATTTGTGGAGCCCGCCGAGCAGTGGAAGGCTTTTGACGCGCTGCTGCGCACGATTTCACCCCGGGAGCTGGCCTTGCCGGAGGAGCTGCTGATGAAGATTCCGCCCCGGCCCGTGAACTACGGCCGCAGCCGCGAAACCTTCCCAGCCCGCACCGGCCTCACTTTCGACCCCCTGGCCGCGGCCGAATCGGCGGCGGCCACCACGCTGGAGTTTCTGCTGAACCCCCAGCGGGCGGCCCGCCTGGAGGAGTACCATGCCCGCCACCCCGAGCAGCCTGGCCTGCGCGCCGTGCTCGATAAGTTGCTGGCCGCTACCTGGCAGGCCCGGCCCGAAACCGGCTACCCCGGCGAGCTACAGCGCCTCGTGCAAATGCTGACGCTGCAAAAACTGTTGGCCCTGGCCGCCGCTTCCCAGGCCCCGGCTGGCGTGCAGGCCGTCACTGCGCTGAAAGTACAGGAGCTGAAGCAGCAGCTGGAAAAAGAACAGAAGTCCCGCGACGAAAACCGCCGCGCCACCGCTTTGCTGGGGTTGCGCACCCTCCGGCAGTTTGAGCAGGCCCCTGAGAAGTTCCAGCCCGCGCCCGCCCTCCCCATGCCCGACGGTGCCCCCATCGGCTCCGATGACTGCGGGGAATTGTAATAGGCAGGAAGTAGCTGCCTCGTTATAGCCGGCCCATTCGTTGCACGCGGGTCTTAGCGCCAGCCGCTGAAGCGTAGTGTTTTTCGGTAAAAGCAAAAGAGCCCCGCCAGTTGGCGGGGCTCTTTTGCTTTTGATCCAGCGCAGGGCTTAGCGCAAAGCGGCGGTACCCGGCGCGGGCGGGGCCCCGCCGCCCAGGGCCCGGTACAGGTCGATGAGCTGTAGGAACTGCTCGCGGCGGGTGGTGGTCAGGTTCAGCTCGGCTTCCAGGGCGCTGCGCTGGGCCGTGATGACTTCCAGGTAGGTGGCGTAGCTGGCCGTGTAGAGGTCGTTGGAAATGTCCACGGCCTTGGTCAGGGCGGCCACTTCCTGCTGCTGCAGGGCGTACACGCGCTGGTAGTTCTGCAGGCCCCGCAGGCTGGTCGTCACTTCCTCAAACCCGGTCTGGATGCTGCGCTGGTACTCGAAGTAGGCAATGCGCTGCCGCGCGGCCGACTGGGTGTACTCGGCCCGCAGCACGTTGCGGTTGAAGAGCGGGGCCGATACGCCGGCCAGCAGGCCGTAGGCCAGGGAGCCGGGCGTACTCAGCAGCAGGGAGGCCTTGTAGGCGTTCAGCCCCACGTACGGCGACAGGGTGAGCGAGGGCAGGAAGGCGGCCCGGGCGGCGGCCACGTCGGCCTTGGTGGCCAGCAGCGCTAGCTCGGCCTGCTGCACGTCGGGGCGGCGCAGCAGCAGCTCGGCCGGCAGCCCGGCAGAAAGGGCCACGGGCAATGGCTGCTGCTGGATGGGCAGGCCCCGGGTAATGGGCTGCGGATAGCGGCCCAGCAGGCGGTTGAGCTGGTTTTCGGTGGCCAGGATGCGCTGCTGCACTTCCACCTCGCCGCTGCGGGTGCGCAGCAGCTGGGCCGTGAACTGCTGCACGGCCAGCTCGGTGGCCCGGCCCCCCAGCTTCTGGAGCTTCACGATTTCGAGGGCCCGATTCTGCAGCCGTTCGTTTTTGCCCAGCACGTCCAGCTGGCTGTCCAGCGTCAGCAGTTCGTAGTAGAGGCGGGCCACCTGAGCTACCAGCGCGGTTTGCACCAGCCGGCGGCCCTGCTCGGTGGCCAGCATCCGCGCCAGGGCGGCCCGGCGGCGGCTGCGCAGCTTGCCCCACAAATCAATTTCCCACGAACTACGCAGCCCCAGGAAGTAGTCGGGAGCTACCGTGGGCAACTGGCGGCCGTCGTTGGTGGCGTTGTAGCCGGTGCCGCTGAGGGTGGCAAACCGGTCGGCGCTGGCGGCGGCTACGCCGTTGACGGCGGGCAGCAGCGCGCCCCGGGCCGCCTGCACGCTGGCGCGGGCCACTTCCACCCGCTGCACGGCAATCAGCAAATCGGGGTTGGCGCGCAAGGCCGTATCAAGCAGCCCGATCAGGTTGGGATCCGCGAAGAACTGCTGCCAGGGCTGGGCGGCAATGGACGCGGAGTCGGTGGCGGGGGAGACAGAGGCTGCGCCGAAGGTGGCCGGCACGGCCGTGGCGCGGGGTGTGAGCACCGGCTTTATGGTCTGGCAACTGCCCAGGACCGCCAGCGTGAGCAGTCCGAATAAGCGTTTGAAAGGCCGGTTGGCTTTTGCTGATGTCTCCTCTCTTTTAGAGAACAGGCCGGCAAGTGAGGGGCGGAACAGAGTCATAGAGCAGGATTAGGCAGCCGCGTGGGCGGGCTCGGGGTGGGCGGCTGGAACGGGGTGAGCCGTGGGCTCGGCAACGGGTTTGGCGGGCTTCTTGTCGCGGGCAAACAACACATAAAGGCCCGGAATCAGGACCACCCCGAACAGAGTGCCGATGAGCATGCCGCCCGCCGCTGCCGTGCCGATGCTGCGGTTGCCCATGGCGCCCGCGCCGGTGGCAATGCACAGCGGAATCAGGCCAGCCACGAAGGCGAAGGAGGTCATCAGAATGGGGCGCAGGCGGGAGCGGGCGCCCTCCACGGCCGCGTCCAGCACCGACAGGCCTTCCTGCTGCCGCTGCACCGCGAATTCGATGATGAGAATGGCGTTTTTACCCAGCAAACCAATCAGCATCACCAGCGAAACCTGGGCGTAGATGTTGTTTTCCAGCCCCAGCAGCTTGAGCGCCAGAAACGCGCCGAAGATGCCGGTGGGCAAGCTCAGCAGCACCGGCAGCGGCAGCAGGAAACTCTCGTACTGGGCCGCCAGCAGCAGATACACGAACACCAGCACGATGCCGAACACGTAGAGCGCCTGGTTGCCGGAGATGATCTGCTCCCGGGTCATGCCGCTCCACTCGAAGGTGTAGCCGCGCGGCAGCTCCTTGGCCGCCACGGCCTCGATGGTCTTGATGGCGTCGCCGGACGAGTAGCCGGGGGCGGTGTCGCCGTTGAGGGTGGCCGAGGTGTACATGTTGTAGCGCGTGAACTGCTCGGGGCCGTACACCCGCTCCAAGCGCACAAACGTGGAGTAGGGCACCATCTCGCCCCGGTTGTTTTTCACGTAGAGCTTCAGCAGATCCTCGGGCTTGGTGCGGTAGCCGGGCAGGGCCTGTACCATCACCTTGTACATCTGCCCGAAGCGGATAAAGCTGGCGGCGTAGTTGGAGCCCATCAGGGTTTGCAGCGTGCTCATGGCGCTGGCCACGGTCACGCCCTTCTTGGCGGCCAGGTCGGCATCCAGGTGGATGAGGTACTGCGGAAAGGTGGGGTCGAAGCCGGAAAAGGTGTTTTCGATGGCCGGCGTGTTGTTGAGGGCCTTGATGAAGCGGTCCGTCACCTCGTCGGTGCGGCGCAGGTCGCCGCGGCCGGTGCGGTCCAGCACCCGCAAATCGAAGCCGCCGGCGTTACCGAAGCCGGGCACGGTGGGCGGGGTAAAAAACTGCACCTGCGCCCCGGTGATGTGCCGGGTTTTGGCGCGCAGCTGGGCCATCAGTTCGGTTACGGATTCTTTGCGCTCGTCCCAGCTTTTCAGGTTGATCATGCCCATGCCGTAGCTGGCCCCCGACACGTCGTTCATGAGCGAGTAGCCGGCCAGCGTCGATACCGATTCCACCGGTTTCAGGGTCTGGGCCACGCGCTGCACTTCCTGCAACACCTGCTGGGTGCGCTCCATGGTGGCGCCGGGCGGCGAGGTCACGTTGATGTATACCATGCCCTGGTCTTCGCTCGGAATGAAGCCAGTGGGCAGCACCGAATTGACGCCCCAGGTGGCCGCGAAGAAGAACAGCAGCAGCGCCACCGTCACCAGCCGGCGGCTGGCCACCACGCGCACTAGGCGCTGGTAGCCGTCGGCAAACCGCTCGTAGCGGCTATTGAAGCCGGCGAAGAAGCGGCCCAGCAGGCCCGTGCGCTCGGCATCGGGGGTGGGCCCCTTAAGCAGCAGCGCGCACAGCGCCGGGGTCAGTGTGAGGGCGTTCAAGCCTGAAATAACGATGGAAATGGCCAGCGTGAGCGAAAACTGGCGGTAGAACACGCCCACCGGCCCGCTCATAAACGACACCGGAATAAACACCGCCGACATCACCAGCGTGATGGCCACGATGGCGCCGCTGATTTCGCCCATGGCTTCCAGCGTGGCATCCATGGCCGAGAGGTGCTTTTCGTGCATCTTGGCGTGCACGGCTTCCACCACCACAATGGCGTTATCGACCACAATGCCGATGGCCAGCACCAGAGCAAACAGCGTGAGCAAATTGATGCTGAAGCCCAGCAGCTGCATGAAAAACAGGGTACCGATGAGGGCCACCGGCACGGCCAGCGCCGGAATCAGGGTGGAGCGCCAGTCCTGCAAAAACAGGTACACAATCACGAACACCAGCAAAAACGCCTCAAACAAGGTGCGTACCACCTCGTGAATACTCGCGTCGAGGAAGCGCGACACGTCGTAGCTGATGTTGTAGGTCATACCGGGCGGGAAGCTGTTGGCTTTCAGCTCGGCCATGCGGGCTTTTACCTGCGCAATGACGTCGGAGGCGTTGGAGCCGGGCAGCTGCTTGAGTAGGATGGCGGCCGACGGCTGGCCGTTGCTTTTGGACAGCATCCGGTAGGTCTGCACCCCGAATTCCACGTCGGCCACGTCCTTGAGGCGCAGCACCGAGCCGTCGGCTTCGGCCCGGATGACGATGTTGCGGTACTGCTCGGGCTCGAAGAGCTTGCCGGTATAACGGAGCACATATTGCAGCACCTGGGCCGAGCGGCCCGAGCTTTCGCCGGTCCGGCCGGGGGCGGCTTCCACGCTCTGGGTCTGGATGGCCTCCACAATTTCGTCGGCGCCCACGCGGTAGGCCAGCATCCGGTCGGGCTTGAGCCACACGCGCATGGCGTACTCGCGGCTGCCCTGGATTTCGGCCAAGCCCACACCCTTGATGCGCTTGAGCTCCTGCAGAATGTTGATGTCGGCGAAATTGTAGATGAACTGCTCGTCGGCCGTGGGGTCGTCGCTGACGATGTTCAGGTACAGCAGCATGCTGTTCACTTCCTTCTCCGTCACCACCCCGGCCTTGATGACTTCCTGGGGCAACTCGTCCAGCACCGTCGTCACGCGGTTCTGCACGGCCACGGCGGCCAGGTCAGGGTCGGTGCCCACCTCGAAGAACACCTCCACCAGGGTGGTGCCGTTGTTGGTGGTTACGGTGTTCATGTAGGTCATGCCCGGCACCCCGTTGATGGCTCGTTCCAGCGGCGTGGCCACGGCCTTGGCCGATACCTCGGCGTTGGCCCCGTTGTATTTGGCCCGTACCGTCACAGAAGGCGGCACGATGTCGGGGAACTGCGTGACGGGCAGCGTAAACAGCGCGCCCACGCCCAGCAGGGTGATAAACAACGAAATAACCAACGACAAAACCGGCCGTCTGATGAAGATAGAAAACATAGAAAGTGGGTGTCGTGAGGAGGGGTACCGTTGGCTGGGGTAGGCCGTCAGCCCGTCATGCTGAGCGAAGCCGAAGCATCTCTACCGCTTCGCCTGCTTTAATTCAACGAAGCGGTAGAGATGCTTCGACTGCGGCTGCGCCTTCGCTCAGCATGACGGGCTGGTAGGCACGACGTGGCGATGCACTGACCGGCTACAAAGCGGTGGTCAGGCTGGCAAGCGTCACCGGGCGGGGCGTGATGCGGGAGCCGTCACGCAGGTCCTGCACGCCTTCGCACACAATCCGCTCCCCGGCTTTCAGGCCGCTTTCCACCACGTAAAAGGCGTCGAGGCGGCTCTGGGGTACGAAGTTGCGCTGGCGCACCTGGCCTTGGGCATCCACCACGTACACGTAGTTCTTGTCCTGCTGCTCGAACACGGCCTTCTGGGGCACGAGCAGCGCGTCGGTCACGGTGTTGGCCAAGCGCACCTTGCCGGTGGCCCCGTGCTTAAGCAGCCGCTCGGGGTTGGCGAAGCGGGCCCGAAACGCAATGGCCCCGGTGCCGGCCTGAAACTGGCTTTCCACGGTTTCAATCTGGCCGGTGGGAGCGTAGAGCGTGCCATCGGCCAGCACCAGCCGCACCTGGTTGGTGCTGCGGGCCGAGTCCTGCCGGCGCGTTTTCATGTACTCCAGATACTCCGCCTCCGACACGTTGAAGTAAGCAAACACGGCCCGCGTATCCGACACGGTGGTCAGCAGCGTGCCGTCGTCGATGAGGCTGCCCACCTTCAGCAGCTCCCGGTTCACCACGCCGTCAAACGGGGCGCGGATGGTGGTGTAGCTGAGCATGAGGGCGGCGTTGGAGGCGGCCGAGCGGGCTTCCTCCACCGTGGAGCGGGCGGCCGTGAGCTTGGCCTGGGCCACGTCCAGCTCAGTTTTGGAGATGATGTTCTTCTGGGTCAGCATCCGCACGCGGTCCAGCTCCAGGCTGGCCACGCGGGCCTGGGCCAGGGCGTTGTTGAGGGCGGCCTGAGTGCGCGCCAGCCGGGTTTTGTATTCGGCGTCGTTGAGGTGAAACAGGGCCTGCCCCTGGCGGACTTTCTGGCCCTCATCCACGTAGATCTTCTCCAGAAAGCCCCGCACCCGGGCCCGCAGCTCCACGTTGCGAGTGGCCTGCACGTCGGCCACGTACTCGCGGCTGAGCACTGTGTCGCGGGCCACGAGCTGCACCACGGGCAGCGACAGAGGCGCTTCGGAAGTGGTGGCAGTTTCGGCCGCGCCATCGGCGCCGCAACCGGCCAGGGTGGCGGCAGCCAGCGGTAGCAGAAGCCAACGGAAGGAGTTGAGCAGGGGAGTAGGCATAGGAAAAGGATGGAGGCCGGGAGTAGGTGAGCGTTCCGCACAAAGCTGCCGCGCCGGCATTAGAGCCGCGTGAGGCTCACATTAGAAAAGGTTAAAACCTGACTTTACAAGAAGGCCGTGCGGCAGGCATCTTCGCCCCGGCGGCAAGCCTCGGTGCAGGTGCGGTGCTGGGGCGTATCGAACTGGGTACACTCGTCGGCGCAGGCCCGGCACAGCTCGGCGCACTCGCGCAGCAGATGGGAGGTGTGCTCGGCCTCGCGCGCCAGAAAAGCGGCCGTCAGGCGGCACAAATCGGCACAGTCGCGGCTGAGGCGGAAACTGCGCAGCCAGTGAGCGGGAGGCGTTTCGGTGAGGCCGAAAGCAGTGCATTGGTCACAGGCGGCGGCGCAAATAGCCAGGGTGTTGAGGGCGTGTTGTTGGCGGGGGAGCATGAAAAAGGGAAAGTGAGAAAACACAAAAAGCCAGCGGCAAAACGCCGATGGCTCAGGGAGTAGCAGAAAGCAGGGAAGCGGCTAGCGAGTCAGTTGCGGCCAGGGACAACGGCCGCCGCGCCTGGCACTCGGCCAGGGCCCGGCGCGTTTGCACTAGCTCCAGTTCGGCCGCCGATTCCAGCAGCGGGCCATCCGGGTCGTAGCTCAGCGGGTAGGCGGGTTCCTGGCATAGCAGGTACAGGTTGAGCCCCGTGGACAGCAGCAGTGTACCCAGCAGTAACCCCAGCAACAGGGCGCGGGAGCCGCGCAGCATGGTCCGTTTTCCCATCATCCCCCAAAACACGCGTGGCGGGATTAAAACGGTATGAGAAGCAAATTAGAAGAGGTTAGAAAGCCCCGCTGGCCCCTTGGTTCAGTACCGTCAGATAGTTGCTGCTCCGTAGTGTGTTTTGCTTTGTGGCAGCTACCGGAGCGCATAACCGCGTCCCGCCCGGCCAAACGGCAGGCATACTGTGGCAACGTCAGCACGCGAGATTCCTCACAGGCTTGGAATGACGTTCTATTTTACCCTCTTACCCTCACACTACCGCGGGCAGCTCTATGGTGGCGGTAGTGCCGTGACCGGGTTGGGAGGCCAGGTTGATTTCGCCGCCGTGTACCTGCACAATTTTGCGCGTCATGGGCAGGCCCAGGCCGTAGCCGGTGGCCGAGGTGGCTAAGCCGGCCCGGTACAGCGGCTCATAAATGCGGGCCAGCTCGTGGGGGGCCATACCAATACCCTGGTCCGTAACCAGCACGCGCAGGGTAGTAGGTGTGCGGTAGCCCAGCAGGGCCCGCACCGGGCCGGCAGAGTACTTGCAGGCATTATCGAGCAGGTTGAGCAGGGCCGTGGTGAGTAGCTGCTCGTTGCCACGCACCATAAACATATCGTCTACCTCCGTCGGCAGCTCCCCAAACTCCAGGCGCAGCTCGCGGCCGGGGTGGCGGCGCTGGCAGGTAGCCAGGGCCTGGGTCAGGCACTCATCCAGGCGCACCGGTTTCTGCCGGAACGAGGGGTCGGTGACTTTGGCCAAACTCAGCAGGCCGTTGGTGAGCTCAATGAGCTTCTTGATTTCTTCCACCGCCGAGCCAATGCTCTGCCGGGCTTCCGGCAGGGTGGTATCGTAGGCATAGGCCGTTTCCAGGGTGCCCAGCACCGAGGCCAGCGGCGTGCGCAACTCGTGGCTGGCATTGCTCAGAAAGCTTTTCTGCGACTCAAATGCCTGCTCCACGCCGCCCAGCATGTGGTTGAAGGTGCGGGCCAGCTGGGCAATTTCGTCGGTGCCGTTGCCCTCGTCTACCCGGGTGCTGAGCCGGGAGGCCGTGATGCGCTCCACCTGCCGCACCACCCGCGAAATCGGCTTCAGCGACTCATCGGCGAAGTACCAGCCGGCCAAAATAATGAGTACCAGCGCCCCCAGGTTGGCGGCCAGCAAAATCAGGCGCAGCTTGTGCAGCTGGCTCAGCCCAAAGTCGTCGTGGCCGGCCGCAAACAGCCAGTAGGGCTGGCCCCGGTACTGATAGAGCAGGCCCACGGCTTCCAGCTCGCCATCGGCGAAGCGCACCGGCCGGCTGGGCCGTATCCGCGGCAGCTGCCGGGAGTTCAGTCGCTGGCTGAGGTTGTCGGCGCTGGTGTAGAGCAGGTGCTGGCCGGGACCGTAAATGCTGATTTGCTCCTGCGGGATGGTGAACAGGTCGCGGCGGTGCAGCTGGCGCAGCAGGCTCTCGTCTACCCGGCCGCCGCGCCGCACCAGCAGGCGGGTGGTCATGGTGGCCTTGGTGGTGAGGCGCGTTACAAACCGCTGCTCCCGCGTGGTAGCCTGGAAGTAGTACAGGAATGCCGAAAAGCACAGCTGAATCCCCACTACCAGCAGCGTGAAGCGTAGAATCAGCTTGTTGCGAATGAGCATGAATCAGGTGGTGAAGTTGTGAAATGGTGAGTAGTAGGGTAGACGGCTGTCATCCTGAGCAGCGCGCAGGACCTTACCGCGTTAGGCTGTGTGGACAAAAAAGAAAAAGAACGTCATGCTGAGCTTGCCGAAGCATCTCTACCGCTTCGTTGCAGAAGCATTGATTAGCCAGCGGTAGAGATGCTTCGGCAAGCTCAGCATGACACCTGTCTACGCTACTACGCACAACTTCACCTTTGCTTAGCCTTCCCGCAGCACGTAGCCCATGCCCACTACGGTATGAATCAGCTTTACGGGGTAGCCTTTGTCGAGCTTCTTGCGCAGGTAGCTCACGTACACGTCGATGACGTTGGTGTTAGTATCGAAATTCAGCTCCCAGACCTTTTCGGCAATATCCACGCGGGAAATGATTTTGCCCCGATTCAGCAGCAGATACTCCAGTAGGGAGTACTCTTTGGTGGTCAGGTCGATGCGCTGGCCGGCGCGGCTGACGGTTTTGGCGTCGAGGTTTAGTTCCAGATCAGCAATGCGCAGGGTGGGCTGCACGGTGGCGGCCTCGGTGTGGCGGCGCATGAGCACCCGGGCCCGCAGCAGCAACTCCTTAAATTCGAAGGGCTTCACCAGGTAATCGTCGGTGCCGGCCTCAAAGCCCGTGACTTTATCATCGAGGCTGTCGAGGGCAGTGAGCAGCAGCACGGGCACATGAGCATCCTGGCGGCGCACCAGCCGGCACAGCTCAAAGCCATTCACATAAGGCAGGTTCACATCCAGAATCACCAGATCATAGCGGTTCTGCTGAATCAAAGACTGGCCCATGCGGCCGTCGTAAGCCACTTCAATCTCGTAGCCTTCGTTGTTAAAGCCTTTTTTCACGAAAGACGCCAGCTTGGGCTCGTCTTCCACCAGAAGTATTTTCATACAAGAAAAAATGCGAAGCGCTGCCCTAAAAGACGGCCCTGACACCTACGCAAAAGATGAACAGCGGGCGAAGAAAGTAGCCGGAAGCCAGCACCTGCTCCGGCGCAAGCAGCTGCCCGCGCTACTCAAAAAAGTCGTCGGGGTCGGCTTGGCTGAGGTACTTGTTGAGGCTGCCCAGGTCGCCGAAAATGGGCTGAATCAGGGCCAGAAACTGCTCGGTGGCCCCGGGGCCGTCGGTATACACCCCGAAAATTTCGCCCTGCCCCAGTAGTTCCACGTGGTCGAGCAGGGCGGGGGCGTGCTCTTCCAGAATGGTTTCGATGTGCTCGGCCCAGCTGGCCCCGCTGCCGCTGAAACCGTACTTCTCGAACACGTTGTAATAGTCGTCCATGTTCGAAAGGTTCACCAGCAGGCGCTGCTGGCGGCCGGGCGTGGCTTGGTCTTCGAGGTCGGCAACTAGGAACGGATAGGTGGTAGACATGGGCAGCAAGGTACGATATCGGGGGCTCAGACCGGGAACGTGGCGCGGCACTGCGGGCACTGGTGCAGCACGGTGCCCGCGTAGTAGAGCCGCTGCCACCACGCCGTCCGCGCCAGCGGCGCGGCCCCCTCGGCCCGGCAGCGCGGGCAGCGTAGGACTTTCGGCGCGGCGCGCTGCAACTCAAAGGCTGCCACTGTTTCCTGGGCGTGCGGCACGTCGGCTTCCTCAATCAGCAGCTGGTAAAACAGCCCGTCGCCAAACGGGAAGGAGGGCGGCCCGCAGGTTTTCACCAGTGCATCTACTTCGGCTTCCTTAAGCTGATTGTACAGCGCCACCGCCTCGGCGTAGGTCAGGAACTGGGCGGCGGGGAGGAGCATGGGGGAGAAGTGGAGGAAAATACCCTGTCATCCTGAGCGGAGCGAAGGACCTTACCACGTCAGTGCAATTCGTTCTGACGTGGTAAGGTCCTTCGCTCCGCTCAGGATGACAGCTGGTTAGTGTATTACTTCCGGCGCTTTACCGTTCCGCCACGTTGCCCGCGCAGCTTGAGCACGTAGAACAGCAGGCCGGCCGACAGTACGGCCAGGGCGGCGGCCAGCAGCTCACGGGAGGAGCGGGCGGCGGTGGCTTCATCGGCAGTGGCTTGCAGGTCCTGCAGCTTTTTGTTGCGCTGCCGGTCGCGCTCCTGCAAGTTGGCAATCTGGCTTTCCAGGTCGTGGAACCGCTCCCGGGTGCTGCTTTGGTCGGTCTGGGCCACGGTAGCCAACTGCTTTACCTGCTGGTTTTCGGCCACCACTGCGGCAGTTTTGCGCAGGGTGCCGGCCTGCACGGCGCGCACAATCTCGGTGTCTTTGCGAATGATGCCCTTCAAGGCATCCACTACTTCCTGCAGGTCTTTTTTGCTGGGCTTATTGGCCAGGAAAGCGTTGCGCTGGGCGGCAGCATCTTCGTACTGCTGCACCATCTGCTGGCGCTCCTGAATCAGGCGGGGTAGCGGGTCGTCAGGCGCGGTAGTGGCCGGGGCAGTTTGGGCGAGGGCAGTTCCGCAGGAAAAGGCGAGCAGGAAGGGCAGAAGGCGGTTCGTCATAGAGGCAGCAAAGATGGGGCATTCGTAGATTTCTCGCAGAGGTCCGCAGAGGGATGCGCAGAGGTTGGCAGAGAAACGACCTTTCTTTACCTCTGCGGACCTCTGCGAGAAAATCCGTTACCCACCCAACGCCGGCACCGGCTCCCGGATTTCCCTGGGCTTATGCCGGTAGAAGGCCAGAATCAGAATCGGCAGCAACGTCAGCTCGGCTACCACCCCAAACAGCAGCGTGAGGCCGATGAGCAAACCCACGTAAAAAGTCCCATCAAACGAAGAAAATATCAAGGTCGAAAACCCGCCCACCAGAATCAGGGAGGTGACAATAACGGCTTTTCCGGCCATCAGGTAGGTTTTGCGCACGGCTTTAAACAAACTAGGCTCTTGCAGCAGCACCAGCTTCAGCTTCGAGATGAAGTGAATGGTGTCGTCGACGGCAATGCCGAAAGCAATGGTGAAGATGATACTGGTGCTCACCTTCATGCTCACGCCGGCCGCGCCCATCACGCCGGCCACGATGAGGATGGGCACCAGGTTCGGGATAAGCACCACCACCGTCATGCGCACCGAGCGGAACAGCGCCAGCACAATGAGCGTGACCATCAGAATGTCGATGCTCATGCCCGTAATCATGTTGCGGGTGAGGGTTTCGTTGTTTTTGTCGATGAGGTTGGCCGAGCCGGTGAGGCGGGTTTGCAGCACGGCAGGGTCCACGGACGTGCGCAGAAACTGCCGCAGTCCGGCGTTCAGCTGCCCGGCCCTCACGCTGCCCACGTCGGGCATACGGCCGGTGAGGCGGCCCTCGGAGCCGTCGGGCAGGGCCAGCGCCCGAAACTCCGGCTTCTTCCGGAATAGCTTCACCTTGCGCATCAGCCGTTGCAGCTCGGCCTCGGAGTCGGGCAGGCGGTACTCGGTCAGCAGGCCGCCATTGAGGGCCTTGCGCACCGATTTGATGATGGTAACCGGCGAGGCCACGAAGTTCAGGCCGTAGTCCTTTTGCAGATAGTTCTCAATCTGCTCGGTCTGTCGCAGCACGTTCAGGTCGTAAATCGAGCGACCAGGAGCCGGCTTCAAGTCCAGCTCGAAGGGCCGCACACCGGCAAACTGCCGCTCGAAAAACTGGAAATCTAGCTTCACCGGGTCGTTTTGCGACAGGTCGTCGAGCAGGGCTGAGTTGATGCGGATACGTGAGGCTGACGCCACCGACAGCACCAGCACCACGGCGCTGATGGCCACCACCCAGTGCCGCCGCGCCAGCACCGTCCGGAACATCCGGCCCAGCACGCCGTCCCAGCTGTGGCCAGTTTCGCGCGGAATCCGCAGCTGCGGCTTGCGCAACAGCACCAGCATGGCCGGCAGCAGCGTGAAGCTGAGGGCAAACGTGAGCAGCACGGCAATGCCCGTAAACAGCCCGAAGTTATAAATCGGCCGGATGGTGCTGGTCATCAGGGTGAAAAACCCGATGCTGGTCGTCAGCGCCGACAGCCCCGAGCCGAAGCCCGATTCCTTGAGGGCAATCAGCAGCGAATCCCGCTTGCTGGCCCCGTAGCCCAGCTCCGTGACGTAGCGCGTGATGATGTGGATGGTATCGGACATGCCCACCACGAACAACATCACCGGCAGCAGCGCCGTCATCAAATCAATGCTCACCCCGAAGGCCGACATCACGCCCAGCCCCCACAGAATGGAGCCCAACACCACCACCAGCGGCAGCACCACGCCCCACCAGGTCCGGAACGTAAGCCACAGCAGCCCCGTCACGAGCACCACCGATAGGCTCATGAATACCATCAGCTCCATCTGCAACCGGTCCACGAACACCGACTGAGCCACCATCTTGCCGGCCATGTGGTACTCGTTTTCGGGGATGCCCTGGCGCTGTAGCTCCGTGCGCACTGCCGCCAGCAGCGAGTCGCCGGGCGGTTTGCTCAGGTTGGGTGAGGTCTGGAACAGCACCGTCACGGCCCGCGCATCCCTGGAAATTAGGTTGCCCACGAGCCCCGGCGTGTGGTACACCAGCGCCGAGTCCTGGGCGCGGCGGGCGGGCTCCTGCGGGTGCAGGTAGGGCACGTTGAACACGCCCAGCCCTTCCACCACCGGGTTGCTGGCCGTCGTCGGCGACGATACCTGCGTGACGTGACGCCGCGCCCGGATAAAGCGCGTCAGCGAATCCACCTTGGTTAGAAACCGGGGCTCGAACACGGTCTGGCCGGCCGGGGCTTCCACACCCAGCAGCACGTAGTCGTTGTCGTTGCCGAAGCGGCTGGCGTACTGCTCGTAGTAGTCCAGGTCCGGGTCGCCGGCGGGGTAGAAGTCGTTGAAATTGTAGTTGAACCGCAGCTGGGCCACGGAAAAAACAGCTAGGGCCGTGAGTAGCCCAAGGGCCAGCAGGGTAAGGTGCGCGAGTTTGCGAAGGGGCATAAGCAAGGCCACGAAGCCAGGGCTTCGGGCATCAGGAAACGAGTGCGGCAGCTGGAAACCGGCCACCGCAAAGCTACAGCAGGTGGGGTTCGGTTTTCTGCCGAAACGGAGCTACTTTAGGACAACCGAAAGCCAACCCCGGATTTCGGACATTTGTTTCTCCTTCTCACTTCTTCGCTGCCATGAAAAACGCCCTGCTCGCCCTTGCCCTGTTTGCCTTCGCCGGTTCCGCCGTTGCCCATGAGGGCGACAAAACCGACAAGAAAGGCAAGAAATCCGCCGCCAAAATGGAGTGCTCTGAGGCGCAGAAGACCGCCATGGGCAGCTCCTGCTGCATGAAGAAAGGCGCCAAAACCGCTGCCGTAACGCCTGCTCCAGCTGCCGCCCCGGCCGTGAAGTCGCTGTAATCATAGTCAATTACGAAGATCAAGCAGAACACCTCACGCAGCTTGTTTGCGTGAGGTGTTCTGCTTGAATAAAGACTCGGTATGGGCTCTACAAAGATGGTTGTAGGTGGATTGTTGTTACTGCTTACTGCTGGTGTGAGTCGGGTTAAGGCACAGACTACCTACAACCGCTGGGATGCGCGTCCAGTAGCTACACCCCAAACAACTCAGACAAAAGCCCAGCAGGATTCTGTACGTAGAGTAGCCTATTGGGACAAAGTGCCACCTCTCAAGCGCGGAATTGGTCAACGAATAAGTGC
This sequence comes from Hymenobacter puniceus, assembly GCF_014333525.1. Taxonomy (GTDB): domain Bacteria; phylum Bacteroidota; class Bacteroidia; order Cytophagales; family Hymenobacteraceae; genus Hymenobacter. The sequence continues at coordinate 118,470 of NZ_JACSCX010000005.1, read as the reverse complement.
CCAGCAGTTGCAGCCCGAAGATCAGCCGTACTTCGATTTCGTAGGACGCTCCGTTCGGTACCCGGCCGCAGCGCTGCGGGCTCAGACGGAAGGGGAGGTTTGGATGCGACTATCAGTGGATGTAACTGGTCGGGTAGTCAAGGTAATGTTACTTGAAACGACCATTCCTCCGGGAGTTGGCGGCGAGGCTGAAATAGTACAGCAGACGCGCGAGATACTGCAGTGCCTGCGTTTTGAACCCGCCGCATCAGCTACGGAGGAGGAAGCAAAAATTTCATTCCGAATCTTGTAGCAGATGCCCACTATTGAAGTGCTGACATTCATTAACGCCCAGCAGGCCCGCTGTTTTCAGCTGGCGTTGAGCATGGATCTGCACACCATTTCGGCCATCCAAACCCAGGAGAAAATTGTCGGTGGCGTCCGCAGCAGCGTGCTGCAGCTTGGCGACTCCGTCACGTTTCGGGCGCGGCATTTTGGTGTGTGGCAGACGCTGACGAGCAAAGTGACGGAGTATGAGGACCCGGTGTATTTCTGCGACGAAATGCAGCGGGGCGCTTTTAAACGTATGCGCCATGAGCACTATTTCGAATCACACGGTTCCGGCACCCTGATGCGGGACGTATTCGAATTTGTTTCGCCGCTGGTCTGGTTGGGAAGTATCGTGGACGCGTTAGTGCTAAAATGGTATCTGCGGCGCTTTCTGGTAGAGTGGGGCCGTGAGGTGAAACACTACGCCGAAAGCGGCCAGTGGCGTGCGGTGCTACCCACGCAGTAATGGCCGCCAGCTACCCGAAACATCCCCCGAAGCCCAACGGTTGCAGAAGCGCCGGGCACGACAGCCCCGCACAACCAGCTACCTGATGCCCGAGAATCCCGCCCCCGCCTTATCCCCCCAAGACATTGACCGCATCATCGAAATGGGGTGGGAGGACCGCACGCCTTTCGAGGCCATTGAAACCCAGTTTGGCCTGGCTGAAAAGGACGTCATTGCCCTAATGCGGCGCGAAATGAAGGGGTCCTCGTTTCGGATGTGGCGGGCACGCATGAGTGGGCGCGCCACCAAGCACCGCGCCCTCCGCCCCAATGACGTGGACGGCTTCAAGAGCAACCAGCAGCGCAGTATCTCCCACAACAAAATCAGCAAGCGGTAGGCGCGTGGCGCTGGCCAGCTAACCAGTATTTCATGAGGAAAGCAGCCTGAACTGGGCGGCTTTTTCTATTTTTGGCGGCTTGCCCTGCTCCGGCTCAAGCTAAAGCGCACGTTACATGCACCAGTACCACACCCTGCTCCAGCACATCCTCGACCATGGCACCCGCAAAACCGACCGCACCGGCACCGGCACGCTCTCGGTGTTCGGCTACCAGATGCGGTTTGATTTGCAGCAGGGTTTCCCGCTGGTGACCACCAAGAAAGTCCACCTGAAAAGCATCATCCACGAGCTGCTGTGGTTTCTGCGCGGCGACACCAGCAACCAGTCGCTGGAAGACGTGGGCGTGAGCATCTGGCGGGAATGGGCCGACGAGCACGGCCAGCTCGGCCCCATATACGGCAAGCAGTGGCGCAGCTGGGCCGCCCCCGACGGCCAGAGCATCGACCAGATTGCGCAGATGGTGCACCTGCTGCGCACCCAGCCCGATTCGCGCCGCATGGTGGTGAGTGCCTGGAACGTGGCCGAGTTGCCGCTAATGCGCCTCACGCCCTGCCACGCCCTGTTCCAGTTTTACGTGGCCGATGGCCGCCTCAGCTGCCAACTCTACCAGCGCTCCGCCGATGTGTTCCTGGGCGTGCCCTTCAACATTGCCAGCTACGCCCTGCTCACGCTGATGATGGCGCAGGTAACTGGCCTGGAGCCCGGCGAGTTCATCTGGACCGGCGGCGACACCCACCTCTACAGCAACCACTTGGAGCAGGCCCGCCTGCAGCTTACCCGGGAGCCCCGCTCGCTGCCCACCATGCGCCTGAACACGGCCGTGCAGGATATTTTCAGCTTCCGGTACGAAGATTTTACGCTGGAAAATTACGACCCCTGGCCCGCCATCAAGGCCCCGGTGGCCGTGTAAGCAGCACGGCTATTTTGCTGCTAGCTTAAATCTGGTGATTGTGTGACTTTGTATTTATCTGATTAATAGTAGGATACTGCAATTCTGATTTGGAGCCGTAATTTATATAAGCCAAATGGGAACTAAAAAGATCCATTTGCATATCGGGATACGTAGATTCTGGCATGCTCCTACCTGCTACGCAAGATTCCACAATCGCCTCTACTTTGCTTACCAGCCAACAGCGAGCGTGGGTGGCCCTATATACACTACAAGCTGGTCTTGGTACCAGAGCAGAGGTATTGCGTCAAAATGCCATTACGGAAGCCGACCTGGCAGATTCTGTTACTAGCTGGATGCAACTGCAGACCCGTGCACGTATGCGTGTCCTATAGGGAATTAAAGGAAATGCTGCCCACAGGTATAAAAAATTATATAGGTACGATAAAATCCAATATCTTAAAATTGTCGTACTTGCCGGCATGACCGTGACCATGCCTGACAATTGCACTGATTCATCAAGCCATAACTCAGTTCTGAGCCGTCGGCAACGAGTATGGATTGCCCTGTATTCGTTGGATGGCAGCCACCGCAACCGAGCCGAGATATTGCGCGAAAACAGTATTTCCGAAGCCGACATGCTGGAATTCGAGGAAAGCTGGCTGCAGATGCGGTGTCGGGCCTCTGGTAATCGTTCCTGATTTTCAGGCAATGGCTATTTTCAGGCAATAGCTTAAATCATGCGGATATCTGCTCGGCAGCCAGCAACTGCATAAATACTGGGTGTTTCTCAGTGTCAAACGGTACTCTCTGCACTTGCTGCACCGCCCGAATACCCGCTACGTTCGCCGTAAATATAGCCTCGGCTTCCAGCAGATCATTCGGAAAGAATTTTCCCTCCCGCCACTCGATGCCTTGCTTCATGGCCACTGTCTGTAGGTGCGCCAACCTGGTCCCAGTCACACAGCCTACTGCTTCAGATGGCGTGTAAATAGTGTTATTCCTGATCCAGGCTACGGCGGCTGCTACCGTTTCAGCTATATAGCCGGCCTCCGACAGCAAAATCACTTCATCGAGGCCCCGCTGCTGCCGCTCCTGTGCGGCCAGCACATAGGTTAAGGTATTGGGCCCTTTACAGAAAGAGAAGGATGCCGCGTGCGTCCGGATGGTTTCAGCAAATTCGCAGGTGGTAATGGGCGCTGCGTGTGGCTGAAAGAGCTGGCTGGTAGCCAGCCATTCCACCGCTCCGGTTTCCGGAGTATACAAGCCGCCACCGCTTCGCCAGAGCTGCAAACGGATGCGTATCTCAGAGTGCATGTTGTGGTTATCGGCTAGTTGGCGTAGCGTGTCCTTCAGATTTTCGGTAGTTGACAGCTCTTGGGGTAGTACCAGGCCCAGCACGTTTGCCGCTCGTTGCATGCGTGACATATGATAAGGCAGGTAGCGTATGCCACCCGCGCTCCAGATCATGGTTTCAAAGAAACCATCATTGAAGTAGAGCCCTCTGTTGGGCAGCGGCAACCTTACGGCATTAGCGGGCATTAGGTGCCCATTCAACAGGACGGGTGTGTTCATAATCGGTAGGGCAGGAGTACCGCCATGTTGCTGGACTGCGGGGCACCGTATAGGGCTGTTGGCTTTACTCTCTTGAAAATAAAGTGCACCTTTTCAATCAATTGAACACCAGCGCAGGACCCGTTTTTAGGCGATTAACTTATGTGAGGTTCCCCGTGGAACATTATTGTGTTCCACGGATTTTTGCTTACCACAGCCAGAGTATCTGGCGCACGCCATTTACAGCAAGCCGAAGCGCTTGCCCGGCAGCGCCTTCAGGATGCTTCTGAACTCCAGCCCCAGCAGGAGGGAAGCTACCTGGTGCACCGGCTGCTGTGCTTTCCATGCTAGCGTGTCTAGGTGCTCCTCGCGGCTGGGGGCGGCTTGTAATACTAGCAGCAGTTGTAGTTCTTCTGGCGTAAAATCCATGGGGTCGTAGGCGGTGGGGCTGTGGGGCTTGCCGGTCAGGTGCAGGGCCAGGTCCCAGTTGAGTAGCTGCTCAATATCCGAAGGCTCAGAGTAGAGCGCGGCTTTGTGGGCCTTGATGAGTTCATGGCAGCCCTCAGAGGCAGTAGAGCCCAGCGGACCGGGTATGGCCAGCACATCCCGGTCGTAGCCCAAAGCCAGATCTGCCGTGATAAGGGCGCCTCCTTTTCGGGTTGCTTCCACTACCACGGTACCATCGGAAAGGCCGGCAATGATGCGGTTTCGGCTGGGGAAATTGTACTTGTCGGGCTGGGTGCCAAAAGGAAATTCGGTGAGCAGCCCGCCCTGCGTGAGCATCTTTTCGGCAGTTTTGCGGTGTACGGCCGGATACAGTACGTCCAGGCCAGTAGCCATGACGCCTACGGTTTCCAGCCCTTCCTGCAGCGCGGCGCGGTGGGCGGCAATATCAATGCCGTAGGCCAGGCCGCTGACGATGAGTGGCCTGTGCGGCGCCACACCGTTGATGAGCCGCTCGGTTTGCTCGCGGCCGTAGTCGGTGGCCTGGCGGGTACCCACGATGGCCAGGGTTTTGGGCTGGTTGAGGTCGGCGGTGCCCTGGTAATAGAGCAGGGCAGGAGCATCGGGAATCAGCTTGAGGCGGGCCGGGAATTGCTTGCTGGTGTAGAACAGCAGCTGCACGCCGTCCTTCTCCGCCCGGCGCAGACTGGCCTCGGCCTGCCGCAACGCGTTGCCGCGCTCCGCCCCGGTCAGAATAGCCGCCGTAGCCGGCCCCACGCCCGGAATCTTCAGCAACTTGCCCGGCGGCAGGTGCAGCACGTTCCGCGCCGAGCCCCCGTAGCTCATCAGCTGCCGCGTCAGCTGCGGCCCGATGTTAGGGAAAAGTGTGAGGGCGACTTCGTGAAGGAGGGTATCGTTATCCAAGATAGTAAAACGTAATAGGATATAAGGTAATTATGGGGTCAATGCCAAGGCAAACCAAAGCAGAGCTGCCGGCAAAACTAAGCCCACCATCATGCCGATGAGCCGCATCGGGTTTTGGCGGCGGTACCACCAGAAACAACCTAGACCCATCACCGACATTGCATAACACAATAGCAGCAGAAAGAACAGGTCATCGGCGCTATTAACCAGGCGGTTTTTATAGCATAAGTAGGCGCCTACATACAGGACGAAGACGTCAGCCAGCAGTATCATACCCAAAGCTAAAAGGGCAGTGCGCCATTCATCAGGCCCCTGATTGACAAGCCGAGTAACGTTGTGGTGGACCATCTGCTTTGTTTTATCCATTCTGCTGCGCCTTGCCAATAGCGTCCAGCTCCTTCTTCATCGTCACCATGAACTTGCGGACTTTCTCCAGGCTCTGAATTACATCGATTTTCTCTTTGAGCTGCGGCCCTTTCTGCTTGAGCATGTCGCGGGCGCCGGGGATGGTGTAGCCGCGCTCCTTCACCAGATGGTAGATCGTGCGGAAAATGTCCACGTCCTGGGGTGTGTAGAGGCGGTTGCCCTTCTTGCTTTTGCGCGGCCGCAGTTCCTCAAACTCCGTCTCCCAGAACCGGATCAGCGACGGGGCCACGTTGAACTGGGCCGCCACTTCGCCGATGGTGAAGTATTGCTTCTCGATTTCGCGGTCTTTGTAGGGCATGGGTGGGGCAGGAGAAGTGAAATCGTTTTCATGCTGAGCTTGCCGAAGCATCTCTACCGCTGGCCAACCAGTGCTACAGCAAGGAAGCGGCAGAAATGCTTCGGCAAGCTCAGCATGACGGCACAAAATGCAATGGACGGCGGTAGTTTCGCTTTCCGGCACAGTCGGCTACCTTTGCCGGCAGCGCCATTCCGTCGGAAAGGCGAAAAGTAGCCAAAATCCAGGCCGCCGCCAATTCTTGGCGCCCGCCGCCATTCATACTGCCATGTCACTCCCCACTGCCTCCCACGTTCGCCAGCAGTTCCTGGACTTCTTTGCCTCTAAAGGCCACCACATCGTGCCCTCGGCCCCTATTGTGGTGAAAGACGACCCCACGCTGCTGTTTATCAACTCGGGCATGGCCCCGTTCAAGGACTATTTCCTGGGCAACAAGCCCGCGCCCTTCAAGCGCATTGCTGATACCCAGAAGTGCCTGCGCGTATCGGGCAAGCACAACGACCTGGAAGAGGTAGGCTACGACACCTACCACCACACCATGTTCGAGATGCTCGGCAACTGGTCGTTTGGGGATTATTTCAAGAAGGACGCCATTGCCTGGGCCTGGGAGTTGCTCACCGACGTGTACAAGCTGGAAAAGGACCGCCTCTACGTCACCTATTTCGAGGGCGACCAGGCCGATGGTACCGCCGCCGACACCGAAACCCAGGACCTCTGGCGCCAATACACCACCGACGACCGGATTCTGCCCGGCAACAAGAAGGACAACTTCTGGGAGATGGGCGACACCGGCCCCTGCGGCCCCTGCACCGAAATCCACATCGACCTACGCTCCGAGGAGGAGCGGGCCGCCAAGCCCGGCCGCGAGCTAGTGAATGCCGACCATCCGCAGGTGGTAGAAATCTGGAACAACGTGTTCATGGAATTCCAGCGCCTGGCCGATAAGAGCCTGATCAAGCTGCCCGAGCAGAGCGTGGACACCGGCATGGGCTTCGAGCGCCTGATGATGGCCGTGTCGGGCGTGAAGTCGAACTACGATACCGACGTATTTCAGCCGCTTATCAAGTTCATTGCCGGCGAGGTAGGGCTGGAGTACCACGGCACCGCCCCGGCCACCGTGAACGACCAGCCGGCCACCGAAAACGAGAAAACGGACATTGCCATTCGCGTCATTGCCGACCACATCCGCACCATTAGCTTCGCCATTGCCGATGGGCAGTTGCCGAGCAACGTGAAGGCCGGCTACGTGATTCGGCGGATTCTGCGCCGGGCCGTGCGCTACGCATTTTCGTCGCTGGGCCAGAAGCAGCCCTTCCTGTATAAGATTGTGCCCGTGCTGGCCGACCAGATGGCTGGCATCTTCCCCGAGCTCAAGCAGCAGCAGCAGTTTGTGCAGCGCGTGGTGGAGGAAGAAGAAATTGCCTTCCTCAAAACCCTCGAAAACGGCCTGCGCCGCCTGGAAACCCTGGAAGAAGGGTTCCGCCAGAACGGCAGCCGCATCGACGGCAAAACAGCCTTCGAGCTGTCCGATACCTTCGGCTTTCCGCTCGACCTCACCGCCCTCATTGCCCGCGAAAAGGGTCTGAGCGTGGACGAGGAGGGCTTCAAGAAAGAGCTGGAGCAGCAGAAAAGCCGCAGCCGCAACGCCCAGGAAACCGAGCAGAGCGACTGGACCGTGGTGCGCGAATCCGAAGAGCAGCCCGCCTTTGTGGGCTACGACCAGGAGCAGGCCCCGGCCCGCATCCTGCGCTACCGCCGTACCGACCGCAAAGGCAAAACCGAGTACCAGGTGGTGCTAGACCAGACGCCGTTCTACGCCGAATCGGGCGGGCAGATTGGCGATACCGGCTACCTGGAGTCGCCGCTGAGCAAGGTGCGCGTGCTCGACACGAAAAAGGAAAACGACCTCATCGTGCACACCGTGCTGGAGCTGCCTCAGGACCTCGACGCCGAGTTCACGGCCCGCTACGACCACGCCCGCCGCGCCCAGATTCAGCGCAACCACACCGCCACCCACCTGCTGCAGGCTGCCTTACGTGAGGTGGTGGGCAGCCACGTGGCCCAGAAAGGCTCGCTCGTGAACGAGAAGCTGCTGCGCTTCGACTTCTCGCACTTCACCAAAGTCACCGACGACCAGCTGCGCCAGGTGGAAACGCTGGTTAACACCCGCATCCGCCAGCAGATTCCGCTGGATGAGCGCCGCAACGTGCCCATCCACGATGCCAAAGCCCTCGGAGCTACGGCCTTGTTCGGGGAGAAATACGGCGAGTTCGTGCGCGTCATCACCTTCGACCGGGACTTCTCGGTGGAGCTGTGCGGCGGCACCCACGTGCGCACCACCGGCGACATCGGCTTCTTCAAAATCACGAGTGAAAGCGCCGTGGGCGCGGGCGTGCGCCGCATCGAGGCCGTGACGGCCGAGGCCGCCGAAGCCTTCGTGAACCAGCAGCTGGATTTGCTGGCCCAGGTGCGCGAGGCCCTCGGCAACCCCCAGCACCTGATTCCCGGCATCGAGAAGCAGACTGAGGAAATTGCCATCCTCCGGAAGCAGATCGACAGCTTCGCCCAGCAGAGCATCAACCAGCAGAAAGACCAACTGGCTGGCCAGGTGAAGGCCCTGCACGGCGTGAACTTCCTGGCCGCCCAAGTGCAGGCTACCTCCGCCGACGGCCTCAAAACTCTGGCCTTCAACCTGCGCCAAACCGTGCCTAATCTCGTAGCCGTCCTCGGCGCCGAAATCGACGGCAAGCCCCAGCTGGCCGTGATGCTTGACGACGAGTTGGCCAAAGGCGGCAAGCTGAATGCCAGCACTATGGTGCGCGAGCTAGCCAAGGAAATCCAGGGCGGCGGCGGCGGACAGCCGTTCTTCGCCACAGCCGGCGGCAAAAACGTGGCCGGGCTGGGTGCAGCCATCAGCAAAGCCGAAGCTCTGGTAAGCGGGTTGCTGGCGTAAGTCAAGCAACGTTGCAGACGCAGAAAGGCCCCGCCAGTAATCTGGCGGGGCCTTTCTGCGTCCTGTCAAGTGGGTGTGGGCTCAATGCTTAGCAGCCTGCTATACGCCCACTTGGCTGCTGCGGCGCTCCAGCAGCAGCGTGTCGCGCCAGTGGCCGTGTAGCTGCCCGATTCGCTCGCGCCGGCCTACCACCCGGAACCCGGCCGCTTCGTGCAGGCGGACGCTGGCCGTATTTTCGGGGAAGATGCCGGCCTGCAGCGTCCACATGCCCTGAGCCTCCGACTCGGCTATCAGCGCGGCCAGCAACTGCCGGCCTACGCCCTGCCCGCGCGCTTCAGCGGCTACGTACACGCTCACTTCGCCCACGCCCCCATACACGCACCGACCCGATACCGGCGACAGCGCTGCCCAACCCATTACTTGTCCGGTTTTGCTAAGGGCAACTAAGCGGCTGTGGGGCTGATGGCTCTGGTCCCAGTCTTCCCAGCTAGGGGCAGTGGTGGTAAAGGTAGCCTGGCCGGTAGCAATACCAGCTTCGTAGATAGCCCGAGCCTCGGGCCAGTGGGCAGCAGTGAAGGGTTGGAGTAGCATGGCCTGAAAATACACATTTCAACGAGGACAAGCGGGTCTGTTGGGCTGGTGTGCCGGTGGCTACAGCCAGTCTGTGACACTGCAGGCTACTGGCCAGAGGAGGCTGCATGCCCATATAAAAAGCCCACGGGCGGCCAACAACTGGCCGCCCGTGGGCTTTTTGCAACTGCCAGCTCAAAAGCCGACTGCTACAATCAAAACAAGGCTCGAAAGCAGCGCTTAACGCACCAGCGGGCTGGCCCAATCGAGGATGCCGCCGGCCAGATTGTTTACCTGGCCGAAGCCGGCTGCGCTGAGCTGAGCGGCTGCCTTAGCCGAGCGGGCACCGCTACGGCAATACACATAGGTAGGGCGGTTTGGATTGAGGCTGGCTACGCGCCGGGCGAAATCAAGGCCGCTGGCATCGATGTTAAGCGCGCCGGGCAGGTGGCCGGCGCCAAACTCATCGGAGCGGCGTACGTCTACGAGTACAGTACCGGGCTGGCGCATGCCGGCCGCAAACTGGTCGGCGCTGAGGTCCCGGTAGGCAACAGTAGTGGTGGATTTCAGAATGTCGGACATAATAGCAGAAAAAGGGGTGAAGGAAAATGGCAGGAAAATCACCCGCTGCCGGCATCGTATGCTCACTCCGGCAAGCGGAATGAGGACACTAGCCGAAAAGTAAAGCAGGAAAGCAACTGGTGGAAAAAGCGGGCCGCCAACGTTGGGTGTTGGTTGCGAAAAGCAGCTTGCCAGTGGCAAAGAGCCAACGGAACCGGAGCAAAAGCAGATCCAGCAGCAGCGGAGAGCGCAAGGCAGCAGCTCGCTGACAACGGGCGGCGGCTACCTGCAAGGCAAATCCGGCGAGTGGCAGGCCGGGGTAGCGTGAAAGGAGACAACGTAAATATATGAACAAATTTTCATATATCTGTGCTGGCCCCGCTGCCAGTCATCAAGCGGGCTGCCACTCCTGCTTTCGGCCGGGGAAGGCCGGAGTGCTACCCGAGACAAAAATCAGCCTTACGCCGCCAAAGAAAACGCCCGACTCAGAGTTCCGGGCCGGGCGTTTTCAAATCGGTAAATGGGAGCACATGGGCCGGCTACGGCAGCGTAAACGACAGGTCGGCGCTGATGAGGCTGGCGGTCAGGCCGGTGCTTTGGCGGTAGTAGGCATAGCGCAGGTCGAGGGCCTTAAACTTGGCCACGCGGCCTCCAAAAGGCGTTTTGAAGCGGCTGATGCCGTACACCGGCGAGTACCGCAGACCCAGGCCCACTTTGTTGGCCGAGAAATCGGCTAGGTCGTAGTCGGAGGTGTAGTACTCGTCGGTGATGGAGTGGGCTAGGTAGGGCGCGAAGTAGTCGGCGGCCGTCTGGGTGTGGTAGCGGTAGAACGGGTAAAGCACGAAGAACGGCGTCACCTTCACTGGCGCTTCCAACTCAAACGTATGGGCCCGGATACCGAAGTTGTCGTTGTAGAAGCGGTAGTAGCCGCGCAGCTGCACCAGATCGGTGGCGTAGTAGTTCAGGCGCAAACCCACCGGATATTTCAGGCGCTGGCGGGGCAGCAGCTCGGTGCGGGCCGTGCCCAGCGCCCCACCGGTTTCGCGGAAGTACACCCGGTGAAACGGCGTGCTTAGCAGCCCGCGCTGGGCCACCAGCTCGGTGCTGACGGCCACCTGCAGCCGCTGGCTGATTACCTGCGAATACACGATATTGAGGTTGTAGCTCTGGCGCGTGGTGCCGCCAGCCATGTCCGGCGTGTTGCGCAGCTCCACGGGCCGAATAACCGTGACCTGATCAAAAAATGCCTGGCCCGCCACGCTCAGTTCCCGGTTGCCGTCGGCGGAGGCACGCGCCCAGGAGCCTGACACGTTAAAAGAAAGGTAGTCGTACTCGGCCGAAAAGCCGGCGCCCACGCCCACAATTGTGCGCTTATCGGCCAGCTGGCGCGCCAACCCCAAATCCAGGTGAATGCGGGTGTCGCTCGACGACGGCGACGAATTTACCTGGTCGATCCGGTCGGTGGAGGCGGAGGCGTAGTAGTCCATGCCCAGGTTGGCCGACAGCCGAGTAGCCGAGTCCAAGGGCACGTTCAGGATGATGGTGGGCGTGAGGTCGGTGAGCTGCTGCGTGCCGATGCCGCCTTCCACGGCCCCATTGTTGCCATCCTGCGAGTAGTAGCTGGTGAGGATGTTTACTTCGGTTTCGCCGTGGTTGCTGGGGTTGGGCGGGCTGGGCGCTGTGGTGTTGGGGGTGCCGTATCCGTCGATGCGGTTGGGCGTGGGTGTGGCCTGGGCCCAGGCCAGCGCGGGCAGCAATGCCAGTAGCACGGTGGCAGCGCCGCGAGGCCCCGAAAGAGGCAAAGTATGGAGCATTTAAGGTCAGTGAGCAATAATCAAGAAAGGAAAAGCCTTGGGGCCTGAGTGAGTGGAACGCGGCGGTTCAATGCCCGCGTCTACTTGCTCACCGGGCTAGTTGCAGCCGCAGCCGCCGCCCACTTTGCCGCCGTTGGCGCCGCCGGCTCCTTCGCGGTAGCTCTGGAAATTGGTTTCGTACACTTCGATGCGTTTGTTGCTCAGCTTCATGTCCTCGTCGTTGAGGTACACTTTCTGATAAGCGGCCACCGAAACGCAGCTGCTCAGGCTGCTGCCGCCGGCCAGCAGCAGGCCGCCCAGCATTAGCCGGGCGAGGGGAAGAAGATTCATGGCGTTGGTCATGGGGTTGGGGCCGCGATTTTGGCCGGCTGCGTGGAATAGTAATTGAGGGCCATGCCCTTGGAAGCCAGGGTGCGGCCGTCGTTGGTGATGAGGGTGCAGTCCACGCCTTTGAGCTTGTTGATGAACGCCAGGCCCGCTTCCGGCCCTTTCACGAACACCACTTCGTCGAGGCCGTCGGCCAGCTCTACATCGGGGCAGATAATGGTGACCGAGCGCAGGACAGTGGCCGGATAGCCGGTTTTGGGGTCGATGATGTGGCCATAGTACTGGCCTTTCACCGTGAAATACTGCTCGTAGTTGCCGGCCGTCACCACGGCCACGTCCGTCACCGTCAGCCACGACGATACCGACTGCGGGTAGGCCGGGTCGCCGATGGCAATGCGCCACAGCGAGCCGTCGGCCTGTCGGCCCCAGCACGATACGTCGCCGGAGCCGTTGATAAGGCCGCCCCGGATGCCCATCTGCCGCATCAGGGCCTGGGCGCGGCGCACCCCGTAGCCCTGCAGGATGCCGGCCAGGTTCAGGCGCATGCCCTTGTCCTTGAGCATCACCGAGTGCGTAATTGGGTCGAGCAGCACCTTGCGGTAGTCGATGCGGCGCACGGAGGCCTGCACGGTGGCGGGGTCGGGCAAAGCGGCGTGCTCCTGCTTGTCGAACTTATAGATCTTCTCGCCGCCGGCGAAGGTGATGTCAAACGCACCGTCGCTGAGGGTGGAGAGCCTGAGCGTGCGCTGAATCAAATCGTACACTTCCTGATCCACGACCACCGGCCGCAAGCCCGCCGCGCGGTTGATCTGGGTGATCTGCGAGGTGGAGTCCCAATAGGAACACAGCCGGTCGATGCGCTGTCCTTCCCGGATGCCGGCCCGCACCGCCCGCCACGCCAGCGAGTCGTCGTCGGAAACGGCCGTGAACGTGAAGTGCGAGCCCATCAGGTGGGCCGAGCGGGTGAAGCTGCGCGCCTTAGCCGGAGCGCCGGGGGCCGGCACCTTGCCCGCCACCGTCTGCGCGCCAGCCGAGTAGGCGCCGATTAGCAAGGTGCCAAGTAGCGCCAATACCGGCGCCTGCTGCCAGCAAAGGGTGCCGGACCACGGGGGGAGAGTGCGCACGGAGCTTATTTCTTAGCCAGCAATTGCGTGAGGTAGGCGTCGTAGGCGGTGGCGCCGCCGGGGCGGTAGCCGGTCTTCGCCAGAATCTTGCCCTCGGGTGAAAGCAGCACTACCAGCGGAAATGAGCCCTCTTTGTTGAGCTGGGCCGCGGCCTGCTCGTTGACTTTGGTTTGGGTGGCAGGCAGCTTGTTTTTCTTGCTGCGCGGGAAATCGAAGCGGGCCAGCACGAATCTGTCTTTCGCAAACTGCTCGAACTCGGGCTTATCGAACACTTCCTGCTTGAGCATGATGCAGGGCTTGCACCAGTCGGAGCCTGAGAAAACGGCCAACACGGGCTTATTGGTGGCTTTGGCTTGCTGCATGGCAGCCGCCAGATCGGTATTCCAGGTGGCGGGGGCCGTCTGGGCCTGGGCGCCCATGGCAGTCAGCAAGGCGGAGAGGCAAAAGGCGAGGAAGCGCATGAGGCAGTAATGAACTGGATGAGAAATTAAAACTACATTAAAATATAAGTTTTGCTACCCTTACGCTTTCCGCGCTGGATTAGTGCGATTGTGCATGACTTTAATAATCTAACAGCCCATAGTGCCAACTAGGCGGTGTCTGTAGAGTCGTTGGCAATTCATTAACCTGCATGCTTCAACAAGCCGACGCCAGATGAAGCAGGATCATTTTAGGGTCTTCAGATACCTCCTAGCTTCTGCCAGGATGTTGCGGTTTCCGGCCAAACGAGCGGGGCGCCCCCAGGCAGTTTACCGGAATTTGTGATTTAGCGGCAAGACTGTAGTTTTGGATGAGCAGGTTGTCAGGCCAGTCGGCTGCGGGCCCTGCCATGTCTATTATTATCCAGTATTCACTGCGTGAAAAGAATCCTATTTGCCCTGTGGCTGGTGGGCGGCAGCGCCGCCTATGCCCAGCAAACCCCGGAAGGCCCGGCACCAGTCAAGACAGTGGAATATTACTCCGAGGATGGCGAGAAACTGCCGTCGGCGCAAAATGCCCACCACCGGGTTGAAACCATTCACCGCGACAGTCTGGGCAGTATCATGCGCGTGTATTACCCCAGTGGCAGCCTCCGGGAAATACTGTTTTTTGCTGATCTGAAGAAACGCATGCAGCACGGCACCAGCACTACCTGGTACGAGGACGGCAAGCCCCACACCCGCGAGGACTACGTGGCTGGCAAGCGGCACGGCGAACTGCTGGTGTACTATCCCGATGGCAAGCTGCGCCGCCGCGACCAGTTTGTAGCGGGGCAGCGCACGGCTGGGGAATGTTTCAACCCCGATGGGAAGCCGGTTGCATATTTCGAGTATGAGCAATTGCCCGTATACCCGGGCGGGCAGAACGCGCTGCTCAATTTCATTGCCCGCAACGTGCATTACCCGGGTACGGCGTTTCGCAACAGAGTGCAGGGCAAGGTGCAGATTGGCTTTGTGCTGAATGCAAAAGGGGAGGTTGAAAACGTCCGCGTCATTCAGTCGCTTTCCCCCGAAACCGATGCCGAGGCTATGCGGGTGGTGCGTCAGCTACGCAGTTTTCAGCCGGGTCAGCAGGATGGCCAGCCAGTGCGCGTCAGCTACACTTTGCCCATCAAATTTACTCTTTAAGTAGTGAAGGCGTCGTTGCCATTCGCTGATTTTCCGTTTTCCCACCCTTACTGTTACGCTATGCGCTTTTCTACTCTTGCTGCGGCCGTCCTTTTGGCGGCCGTTTCCACCACCGCCTCGGGGCAGGCCTTCACCGACCCCGGCGCCTACAACAACGCCATTGTGGCCGAGCAGCTGATCATGCAGAAGAAAAATCTGCGCTACATCAGCAAAGCGGCTCACAGCGAAAATGAGCGCAAGATTGAGGCCCGCCGCCAGGATGTGGTAGCCCAGAACAAAGCCTCACTGGCCAAAATCTCGCACATGCCCGGCTACGAAGGCAACACCGAGTTCCGCGACCGGGCCAAAGCCGCGTTTCAGCAGATGCTGAACGTATATGCCGCCGATTATAAGCAGGTGAACTCGCTGGCTGCCAGCCGCACGCAGAGCCTGGAGGCCATGCAGCGTTACTTCGATGCTGTGGAAGCCGCCGAGCAGAAGCTGGAAGTGGCCGGCGACAGTGTACAGGCCGCCCAGCAGCGCTTTGCCGCCCGCTACAAGATGACCATGAGCGAAGACGGCGAAGCCCGCAAGATGAACGCCGTTATCCGGCAGGTGTCGGAGGTGAACACCTATCAGCACAAGGTATTTCTGGCCTTCTTCCGGGTGGAAAAGGCCAACGCCAAGCTCACCGACGGCCTCAACGCTCAGAACGCCACCGATTTTGAAGCCGCCCGCGTGCTGCTGGCCGCCGAAACCGACAAGGCCCTGGCCGAGCTCAACGCCGTGCCCGCCTTCCGCGGCAAAGACACGCAGTACCGCGACGCTACTCGCGACTACGCCAAGTTCTACCTGATCTGGAGCGCCAACCAGTTCAAGAAGATGACCGAGCTGATCGAAAACAAGGACAAGCTCACCAAGGTGGACGTGGACACCTTCAACGGCTACATCAAGGCCTATAACATTCAGAACAGCAAGTTGCTGGACGCCTACAACCGCGCCGCCAACAACTTCCAGGCCGCCTACATCCCGGTCTTCAACGACTGACCACGGATTGGTACGGATTAGACGGATTAGTCGAATTGTGCAGGTGCGGCACTGGTAGCGTCGGCATGCCAGCTACAAAATCAGTGGAATCCGAATAATCCGGCTAAATCCGTGATTAACTTGCGGCCCCGGCGGCCAACTCGCCCAATTCCCTCTTATGGACGACAGCATCAAATCGAAATACCAGCCCGTCATCGGCCTCGAAGTACACGCCCAGTTGCTCACGCGCAGCAAGATGTACTCCTCCGACGAAAACGAGTACGGCGCTTTGCCCAATAACAACCTGAGCGTCATTACGCTGGGCCACCCCGGCACGCTGCCGCGCGTGAACTACTCGGCCGTGGAGTTTGCCATGAAAATGGGCCTGGCCACCAACTGCCACATCCGCCGCGACAACCTGTTTGCGCGCAAAAACTACTTCTACCCCGACCTTCCCAAGGGCTACCAGATTACGCAGGACAAAACCCCGATCTGCACCGAAGGCCACGTGGATATCCGCCTGGCCGATGGCTCGGTGAAGAAAATCGGCATCACCCGCATCCACATGGAGGAGGACGCGGGCAAGAGCATGCACCTGGCTGGTGAGGTGGAAACCCTCGTGGACCTCAACCGCGCCGGTGTGCCGCTCATCGAAATCGTGAGTGAGCCCGACATCCGGAACGCCGAGGAAGCCTATGCCTACCTGGCCGAAATCAAGAAGCTGGTGGAGTACCTGGGCATCTGCGACGGCAACATGGAGGAAGGGTCTCTGCGCTGCGACGCCAACATTTCGGTGATGCGCAAGGATGCCACCCAGTTCGGCGTGAAGGTGGAGGTGAAGAACATGAACTCGTTCCGCAACGTGCAGCGGGCCATCGAGTACGAGATTGAGCGGCAGATTGCGCTGGTGGAAGCCGGCGAAGTCATCGACTCGGAAACCCGCGGCTTCGACGCGGCCACTGGCACCACCAACGGCCAGCGCAGCAAGGAAACCATGAACGACTACCGGTACTTCCCGGAGCCCGACCTGCCGCCGGTTATCATTTCCGACGAGTGGCTGCACCGCGTGCAGAGCGAGCTGCCGGCGCTGCCGCAGCAGCTCTATGCCCGCTTCACCGGCGAGCTGGGCCTCTCGGATTATGATGCCACGGTGCTGACTGCTGAAAAGGAAGTAGCCTTGTATTTCGATGAGCTGACCCGCCTGACGCCCAACGCCAAAGCTGCCGCCAACTGGGTGACGGGCCCCGTGAAAGCCTACCTCAACGAGCGCGCTCTCACCCTCGACCAGTTCCCACTCACGGCCCAGCACCTGGCCGACATCATCCAGCTCATCGACGACAATAAGGTGGGCCACTCGGTAGCCAGCAAGCAGCTGTTTCCGTTCCTGCTGGAAAACCCCACGCACACCGCCGCCGCGGCTGCCGAGGCCCAGGGCCTGCTGCAGCAGTCAGATGCTGGTGCGCTGGAAGCCATGATTCAGCAGGTGCTCGATGCTAACCCGGCTAAAGTAGCCGAGTACCGCGACGGCAAAAAGAGCCTGACGGGCATGTTCATGGGCGAGCTGATGAAGCTCACCGGCGGCAAAGCTGACCCCAAGCTGGCCAACCAGATGCTGCGCCAGAAGCTGGACTCGTAACAGCAACTAAAATAGCTGCACATGCAACGCAACTCCCCTCAGTTGAGCTCAATTGAGGGGAGCTGCTTTTTTAACTGACTTTATTCTATCCCAGATGCGGTATTTCATTGGATTAATAATGCTGGCCTCGGCTGTAGTAGCGTATTCAGAAGCTGCTGCGCAACAGCTCCGCCGCCCGGCTTCCAACTATCAGGTGCGCGGTCAGCTGACCAATGCCCCGGCCGGTACGCAGGTGCTGCTAACCGACGACCACACCGGGCAGCGGGTACCCGTAGATTCGGCCCTGACCGATTCTAAAGGCCGTTTTCGGTTGCGGGGCGCGGTTGCGGGCCCGGGGGTATACAGCTTGCGGGTGGCCGGCCAGCGCATGTCTACCGATGTGGCGCTGGCACCTGGCAGCCGCCTGCGCGTGCGCGCCGACGCCACCCAGCTCCGGCTCACCGGCGCAATAACGGGTACCCCGGAAGCGGCTGCGCTGTCTGAAATGAATCAGGAGCAGTTTCGCCTGCTTTCCCACATCGACACCCTTGTTCAACGGCGCGCTACCACCACCGATACGGCCGCGCTCCGCCGCATCGGGCAGGAGTGGGACGCTACTTTTGCGGCCTTCAGGATGGCTGCGCGGCGCGTGGCCGGGCAGGCGTCGTACGTGGCGCCCTACGTGGCGGCCGCCTTCCTGAGTGGCACCGACGACGCAGCGGAAGTAGCGTTTCTAGATTCGGCTACCACCCGCTACATGCGGCAGTGGCCGGCCTCGCCCCACACGCAGCAGCTGCAGCGCTACCAGGACATGCGGAAAGCCACAGCCATTGGCCGGCTGGCACCGGATATTCAGCTGCCCACGCCGGCCGGCGCGCTGCTGGCACTTAGTAGCCTGCGCGGCAAGTACGTGCTGATTGATTTCTGGGCCAGCTGGTGCGGCCCCTGCCGGCAGGAAAACCCTGCGTTGGTACGCATCTATCAGCAGTTCCAGGGCAAAGGATTTGAGATATACGGCGTGTCGGCCGACAGTAAGAAAGAAGCCTGGCTGTCCGCTATCCAGAAGGATGGCCTGCCATGGCCGCAGGTGCGCGATGAGCCCTCAAAAACCAGCGTAGCGGGTACTGTGTACAATATTTATCGGTTTCCTTCGTCGTTTTTGCTGGATGCCACTGGCCGCATTATCGCCAAAGACCTGCGCGGCGAAGACCTGGCAAAGAAGCTGGCCGAGCTGATGCCGTAGCGGTGTAAGCCCGTAAGCTGCTGCAAAGGAGAACCATATGCCAGGTGGGAAATAGCTGCAGTAGGCGAATTTCAGGTTGTCGCGCCCGAACCGGAGCCGCCAGGGCGGTGTTGTCCAACCCAACGGAGTGGGCATTTTTCCAAATCCGGTTGAAAGTGGCAACTTGCGGCGGCTTTGGCTGTCTTTTGCCTACCTAACTGCCGGCGCCCGGCCGGTTTTTCTTTTGAATATGCTGAAAATGAAGAGTCTGCTGATTGTTGGAACTGTGCTGGGCATGGCCAATGCCTGCACCAAGAACACGCCGCCAACTGCCGGTACGGCCGATGCCGCCGCCGGCTACCAGCTCAGCGGCCAGCTCACCAACGCCCCGGCCGGTACCAAGCTTTACCTCGCCGAGCTGGGCGAAACCCAGTTCATCTCGCGCGACACGGTCACGCTCGACGAGAAAGGTAATTTTCGCTTTACCGGCACCGTGCCCGAGCCCGGCCTCTACCAGGTGAAAACCACCGACCAAAGCCAGGTACTGCTGGCCCTGAGCAACGGCAGCCGCGTAGAGCTGTCCGGCGACGCCCAAAAGCTGGCCGAAACCTACACCGTGAAAGGCTCCAAAGACTCCGAGCTTCTGCAGCAGCTCAACCGCACCATGCAGCAGTCGAAGGGGCAGATGAGTGGGCTGGAGGCGCGCTACAACCAGAACGCCGCCGCCAACCGCACCGACTCCATGCAGGCCATTGAGAAGATGTTTTACGATGCGCAGGCCCGCAGCACCAAAAGCATCAAAACGTTGGTGCAGCAAAACCCCAAGTCGGTGGTGTCGGCCTTCGTAGTGGCCAACCTGATCAACGCGGAAGAGCAGTTTGGCTTCGTGGATTCCATGACCACGCAGTTCAAAACCACGCTGCCCGACTCGCGCTACACCAAGGCGCTAACTGCCAAAATAGAGCCTATGCGCAGCACGGCCGTAGGTGCCGCCGCCCCCGAAATCAGCTTGCTGGCGCCCGATGGAAAGCCGCTACCGCTGAGCAGCCTGCGCGGCAAATATGTATTGGTTGACTTCTGGGCCAGCTGGTGCGGCCCCTGCCGCCGCGAAAATCCCAACGTGGTGCGCGCCTACAACAAGTACAAAGGCAAGGGCTTTGAAATCTATGGCGTGAGCTTCGATCAGGACCGCAGCAAGTGGCTGAAGGCCATCGAAGCCGACGGCCTCACCTGGAAGCACGTTTCGGACCTGAAAGGCTGGGAATCGGCCGCGGGCCAGACGTACAGCGTCAAGTCCATCCCGGCCTCGGTGCTGCTTGATCCGCAGGGGCGCATCATTGGCAAAAACCTGCGCGGCGAAGCCCTGGAAGCTAAACTGGCCTCGGTGTTGAAATAACCCGGTTTCAGGTGCAATGCAAAAGCCAGCTCTATAAGGGGCTGGCTTTTTTGTGGCCGCTAGTGGCACTGACTTCCGCCAGCTGGCACTGTGGTATCAGGCGTAGCTTGCCCTGCCGGTTTTTCCATCCAATTCGTTGGTCGTTTTGCCAGCTAGCCAGCCAGCCGCAAAAGGAAGGCAGAGCCCCGTGCATATCAGTGGCGTTCAGCTGCGTGGCAAAGGCCTCACTCAGCATAATTTTGGTCTTGAGGGCTGGCGGTTTTATTCAATAATACGTAAGTGCGGGCGGTTCGTATCTCAAACATTAACCTACCGTATTATGCGTCATAGTTTCTTCTCAATCCGGCCTGCTGCTACGCCGATGCCGCGCTTTGTGCTGCTGGCCGCCTTTGCCGCTGGCTTGCTGGGTTTGCTGCCCGGCTGCTCCGATGACGATGAGCCCGTCACTCCTCCCGTAGCCGCTCCGAGCCTGATTTCCGTGCCGCAGGCCGCTTTCCATCCCGAAGGCGTGCAGTACGACGATACCAACAAGCGCTTTATCGTTAGCTCTCGTACGAAAGGAGTCGTGAGCACCGTGCGCGACGACAGCACCTTCACCCAGCTCGCCGACGACCCCCGCTTGATTTCTACGATTGGCGTCAACCTCGACGCTGGCCGCAACCGGGTGCTGGTGGCCGTATCCGACAATGGTGCCAATGCGGCCCGCACTTCGGCGGCTACATTGCGCAAACGGGCGGCGCTGGCCATCTTCAACGCCACCACCGGCGCGCTGCTCAACTACGTGGACCTGGGCGGTATCACCGGCGCGGCATCTTACCCCAACCACTTTGCTAACGACATTGCCGTTGATGCTGCCGGCAATGCGTACGTTACCGACAGCAATGCGCCTATTATCTATAAAGTAGACCTGCAGGGCGTGGCGTCGGTGTTTCTTACAAGCCCACAGTTCGATGCCGGCACGGCCTTCGGCCTCAACGGCATTGTGTACCATCCCGATGGCTACCTGCTGGTCGCCAAAGCCAATACCGGGACGCTCTTCAAAGTGCCCATCGCCAACCCCACCAGCTTCACTACCGTCACCAACGCCGCCGGCCTGAGTTTGACCGGCGCCGACGGCCTGCTCCTGACCGACCCGCAAACCCTACTGCTCGTATCGGGTGGCCAAAGCACCGTTTACCGCCTGAACAGCACCGACGCCTGGGCTAACGTGCGCTCCACAGGTACTTTTGCAACGGGCGCTGTGAGTCCTACCACCATCACCAAGCGGGGCTCCGATGCGTATGTGCTGTATCCTTACAACGCCACCGCGCCACGGTTTAAGCTTGCGAAAGTAGCGTTCTAACGACATGCCGGCCTACTGAAGCGGCTGGCTGCCAGGGCAACGTATCTGTGGTCGGCAACCAGCCGTTTCATTTCCAGGTGCCTTCGCACGGCCCCGCAAGCGCAGGGCATTTGTATACTGCGTTGCAGGTGAGGTGCAGGTGGGTCTGCTCAAGCAAAGAAAAAAGCCCCGGCGTTGTGGAACGTCGGGGCTTTTTGGCTATCAGGGAGCTTGGTTTGGATGGCAGCTACCCGAGAAACATCCGCTGCATGGACTGCCACAGTTGCTTTTTGCGGCCGGCATCATATTCCAGCATCTTGATTTCGCTGGCGCCGAGGAAGGCCGTGTCGCCGTAGAGCAGCACCGGCTCGTAGGGCTGAGTGGTGTAAACGGCCACGTCGAGCAGGTTTTTGCCGAAGGCCAGGAACTGTCTGGCGGCCAGATGCTGGCGCAAACTGCACAGCGCCACCGGAAATTTGTCGTGTTCTACGTTCACCAGCACCACGTCTTCCATCACCAGTCGGATAGCCTTGAGGATGTTGTTCAAAAACACGTTGCGCGGCAGCTTTTTAAACTCCTCAGCCGACACGCGCACCAGAATCAGCAGGCCGTTGGGGTTGCTGCCCATGGTGGAAAACGGAATGTGCGCCACCGGCGACTGGGTAGGTGTGGGCTGGATGCGGCCCGGCTGCGAAGGTGGCGCCACCGGTGCGGCCGGCAGCTCTGCCAGCGTGAAGGAGTTGAACAGCGGCCCCGCAGCAACCGGCACCTGAACGGGTGGCGCAACCGGCGCGGACATTGGAGCCGGCAATGGTTGCGGTGGAGTGGGAGGCACTGCCGACGCAACCGGTACTGGAAGCATAACGGGCGCCGGAGCTGCTTGAGCTACTGGCGCGGCCGCGGCTAACACTGGATTGCCTGCCGGAGCTGCTGCCACCGGCGCTGGCGCCGCTTTTTGTGGCTTAGTTGCTACCGGCACAACTGCCGCTGCCGTTACCACAGGTGCGGTGGGCTGCGGGTCGGGCACTGCGTACAGCGACACATCGGTGTAGAAGTTCTGGAAGAAGGCGAGGGAAGCGGCAGTGTCCATGCGCAGAAGGTAGGGAAAAGCAGCCAGGTAACAGCGGGGCCAGCTTGCGTGACTGGCCCCGCCATTGGGCTACTGAATGGAGAACAGGGCCTTCAGCTCGGTGGCTTCTTCGGGCTTCATGCGGCCGCCCAGCACTAGGCGCAGCTGGCGGCGGCGGAGGGCACCGTCGTAGAGGGCAATTTCCTCGGGCGTTTCGGGCAGGGCCTCCGGCACGTCAATCGGGCGGCCCGACTGGTCGACGGCCACGAAGGTGAAGAACGCCTCATTGCTTTTGATGCGGGTGCCGCTCGGAATGTCCTCGGCCCACACATCAATGTGCACCTCCATGCTGGACGCAAAAGAGCGGGTCACCTGCGCCTGCAGCGTCACGACGTTGCCCAGCCGGATGCCTTCCCGGAACGACACGTTGTCGACGGAGGCCGTCACGACGATGCGGTTGGAGTGCTTTTGCGCGGCAATGGCGGCGGCAATGTCCATCAGGTGCATCATACGGCCGCCCATCAGGTTGTTGAGCGTGTTGGTGTCGTTGGGCAGCACCAGCTCGGTCATAATCACGAACGAGTCTTTGACGGGCTTCTGTTTGCGCATCATGCAGAAAAAGTGAATCAGAAATGAAGCTGCAAAGATACGCACAGACCCGGCGCGGTTAGCAGGGCGGCACCGGCAGCTGGTGTATCCCACAAAAAAGCCCCCGGCACCAGCAGGCACCAAGGGCTTTTCAGCAAAAAGCAAAATCGGCTAGTTCACCAGCACCTTCGTGGTAAAGGTCTGGTCGCCGAGGGTGAGGTGCACCAGGTACACGCCGGCAGGCAGCGGCTGGCCGGCGGCGCTCTGCAGTTGGATGCTCTGGGCGCCCGCACCGTAGGTTTTGGCAGCTACCTGCGCCACTTCGCGGCCCAGCATGTCGGTCAGGCGCATGGCGGCACGGGTGGCACTGGTGAGGGTGAAGTGCATGGCAGTTTCGGCGGTCAGTGGATTTGGGTATACGCTGATGCCGTGGCGGGCCAGATCGGCTTGCTGGTTGGCCAGCGGTGCCTGCGGATCCAGCAGCCGTACATTGTCCAGGCAGATACGGTTGCCCACGTTGCTCACCGACTCGAAGCGCACCCGGAACCGGGTGCTGCCCTGGTAGGCGAGGGGCAGCGGAATAGTGGTGGTCTGCCAGTCGGCGCGGGCCGTGGGCACGAAGTTGGTGATAATCGCGCCATTCTTGGTGTCGAGGGCGGCGGCGCTATACGTGAGCGGCGACGACCAGGTGGCCCCGCAGTCGGTGCTGAACGACACGCGCAGCACGTCGTTGATGGTGGCCGAGCGGCGGGCGTAGGCCCGCTCGAAGCTGAGCGTAGGTGTAGTGCCAATGCTGCTCAGGTTGATGTTAGGCGAAATCAGCGTGCTTACCGTGCCATCCGGCAACGACGGGTTGGGCGCCAGTAGATAGGCTACCCCAGTAGCGGCCGTGCCGTTGGCGCGCTGCCAGCTAAACGGATTTTCACCGGGCACCGACGACGTGATGGTCCAGTTGCGGATGGGCGTGCTGGTGTAGTTGATGGGGAAATCGGCGTTTTCAAACGACTCAATCAGCGGAGCCTGCTCGCCGGAGTTAGCCCCGATAACCTGCACCACCCGTTCCAGCTTCAGCGTATCGCGCCCGTTTGGGGTGATGATGATGAGCGTGGCATCGTAGGTGCCGGCCGTTGGATAAGTCACGACCGGGTTGCGGGCCGTGCTGGTGGCCGGCGTACCGCCTGTGAAGCGCCAGTCGAACTGGGTGGTAGCGGCCACGAAGTCGTAGTTATACGAGTAGTCGGTGAAGGCCACGCTGCCGCCTTCGCAGATGTTGTTAGTGGAGGGCCGGAAAGCTGCTACCGGTGCGCAGATACCTGGCTGGTAGCCGTCGTTGGTGCCCGTATTGAGCAGGTTTTGCGCCGATACCAGGGTTGAGCGGCACAACCGCGTAAGTGAAGCGCGCATCACCGTTTTCTGCCCCAGCGTAAACATTTTGGCGCAGGTGGCATAGTCCATGTAATTCTGAACGTTGGACAGGATGCCGCCTGGGTTGTTGTTGGGGGTGGTGCTGCCGGTGCCGTCGGCGTTGCAGGGGCGGTAGGTAGCGGAAGGGCAGCCCGACGTAACGCCCGACGTGTTGGGTGTGTCGGCAATGCCATCGTCGAGGCCGCAGTTGGAGGCAGCGCCAGGCGTGTTGGTGCCGCCCCAGGTGTGGGGCAGGCCAAAATAGTGGCCTACTTCGTGGGTGAGCGAGCGGGCCGCAAAGTTGGAGCCGCCCGAGCGTCCGATGCTGCCGAACTGTGCATTTCGAATCACGATGCCATCGAGGGCAGTGCCTACGCAGGGAAGGTAGGCGTAGCCACCGGCACCATTAGCCACATCCACCACCCAGATGTTGAGGTAGCGGTTGGGGTCCCAGCGGATTACGTCTTTCACGCTGTTGTTGCCGATGTTGGTTTGGGTGGAGTAGGTGCGCGTGATGCCGGTGGTGCAGTTGCCATCCGGGTCTTTCTTGGCCAGCCGGAACCGGAAGCCCACATTGGCATAGATTGGCCGGAACTCAGGAATAACGTCGGCAGTGTCGCGGTTGGTTTTGCTGAAATCCTCGTTCAGAATGCGGATAGCGTCGTTTACCTGCGCTTCCGTGATGTTGTTGCCGGTGCCCGAATGGATAACGTGGATAACTACCGGGACGGTTACGTCGGGGGCGGCCAGCAGGCGGGCCTGCTCGGCGGCGGGCATCATGGCCACGCTCCGGATAAAGGCGCGGTATTCACGCTCGGCGGCCGGATTACGGGCCCATTCCAGCTGCTGCACGCTGTCGGAGGCACACCGGAAGCCATAGTGCTGCTCGGGGTAGCGGGTGCCGCGTTGCTGGGCACTAGCGCCTAGCTGCGCAAGCAGCCCGGTTAACATCAGCAATAGGTTGAGTAATGATTTGTTCTGCATCGAACAGGAAAAAAAGGTGGGGAAACGGTCTGAAATAATGGCTTAAGAAGTTGCAAACGAAAGCCGCTAAAAGATTGCCTGGCAAAGGTTTCGCGGCAGCAAGCCGGCGGCGGCCTGACAAGTTACAACTCAGCAGCAAAACAACAGGCGAAACCATAGCCCTAGGCTTGCTAACCGCCAACACGGCCCACAAAAAAGCCGCGCGTCCTTCCGGCCGGAAAGAAGTGCGGCATCCATTTTCTGTTGAGCAGAGGTGCTTAGCTGGCCCAGCCGGCCTGGCCCAGCAGCGGCACAAAGCGGAATTCCTCGAACTCCTCGCGCGTGAATTCTTCCTCACTCACGCGCGTCACGCGTACCATGCGCTGCACCTGCGCATCGCCCACCGGAATCACCAGGCAGCCGCCCACCCGCAGCTGCCGCAGCAGCGGCCGGGGCAACGTAGGGGAGCCGGCCGTCACCAGAATCCGGTCGAAGGGTGCGTGCTGGGGGAGGCCCACCGAGCCGTCGCCGCAGAACAGGTGGGCCGAGCGGTGCAGATGGGCCAGGCGGCGGCAGGTGCGCTCGAATAGCACCGGCTGATATTCAATGCTGAACACGTGGGGCGTCAGCTCCAGCAGCACGCAGCACTGGTAGCCCGAGCCCGTACCGACCTCCAGCACCCGGTGCTCGGGGGCGGGGTCGAGCAGGGCGGTTTGGTAAGCCACAGTGTAAGGCTGCGAAATGGTCTGGCCCTCGCCAATGGGAAACGCCTTGTCCTGGTAGGCATGGGCCTCGAAGCCGGCCTCGAAAAACGCGTGGCGCGGCACAGCCAGTACGGCGGCTAGCACCCGTTCGTGCCGGATGCCTTTGCGGCGCAGCTCTTCTACAAGGGTGCGGCGCTGGCCGCGGTGTCGGTAGGTGTCGGCGTGCATAAGGCGAGAGGTCGGGCGTGGAGTTGGCGGCGCCCGCCCGGCAGCGGCAGGTTGTGTCCCACAGGTACTATATGGATTCTGGTTTATTGCTCTACCTTTGCGACGCTCCGAAACGGGCCGTGCAGGCCTGTCAGGGCCTTAAATCCGGTGCGAAGCTACCCATTCGCCCCCATAAAATCACGCGCTGGCCCCAGCCGCCGGCTTGATTGCACTGCCCTTGATTCGCACCTTCCAATTACTGAAGCTGATAGCCGCCGACTTTCTGGCGGCCTTGCTGGCCTGGGTGTGTTTCTTTCTGGTGCGCAAATACCTGCTGCAGGAAATTACCACCGGCTACCGGTTCACGGAGGGCGCTCTGTTTTTTCTCTCCGGCTCGGCCCTGATGATTGCCGCCTTCTGGACCGTGCTATACGCCCTGATTGGCGAATACCGCGACATTTTCCGCAAGTCCCGGCTGGCCGAGATTATCCGGCTGGCGCGGGTGTCGGTGCTGGGGGCGCTGGTGATTTTCTTTGTGCTGCTGCTCGATGACGAAGGCGTGCAGAACTACCGCTCGTACTACAAAACCATTTCGGCGTACTTCCTGCTGCACTTCACCCTGACAGCCATTCTGCGCACCTGGGCCGTGAGCAGTGTGCAGCATCTGGTCCGCAACGGCACCATTTTCTTTAATACGCTGCTGGTGGGCTCGAATGCGCTGGCCCTGGGCACGCTGCAGGAGCTGCGCCGCACCGGCCGCCACCTGGGCCTGAAAGTGGTGGGCTTCACGCCGATTGAGGATGGTGCCGTTGATGAGGCGTTGGCGGCTGAGCTGCCCGCCCGCGGCTCCTACCGCCGCCTGCCCGCCCTGATCCGGGCGCTGCAAATCGAGCAGATTGTTATTGCCATCGAGCCCAGTGAGCACCGCGTGATTGAGGAGATTCTGACCTTGCTGGAAGGCACGCCGGCCCGTGTGAGCATCCTGCCCGACCTCTATCAGATGCTGCTGGGCTCGGTGAAAGTGAGCCACGTGTTCGGTACGCCGCTCATCGAAATCAAGCAGGATTTGCTGCCGGTGTGGCAAAAAGTGCTCAAGCGGATAATTGACGTGGTGGCGTCGAGCGTGTTTCTGCTGCTGGCCTGGCCGGGCTACCTGCTCACGGCCATTATGGTGAAGCTGTCGTCGCCGGGGCCGGTATTTTACTCGCAGGAGCGTATCGGGCGCCTGGGCCAGCCGTTCCGCATCTACAAGTTCCGCTCGATGTACGTGGATGCCGAAAAGCAGGGCCCCTCGCTCAGCTCCGACCACGACCCGCGCATTACGCCCTGGGGCCGCTTTATGCGCAAGGTGCGGGTGGATGAGCTGCCGCAGTTCTGGAACGTTATCAAGGGCGACATGAGCATTGTGGGGCCCCGGCCCGAGCGGCAGTTCTTCATCGACCAGATTGTGAAGATTGCGCCCCACTACCGCCACCTACACCGCGTGCGGCCCGGCCTCACCAGCCTCGGCCAGGTGAAGTACGGCTACGCCGAAACCGTGGCCCAGATGGTCGAGCGCCTAAAGTTCGACATCCTCTACATCGAAAACATGAGTTTGGCCATGGACTTCCGGGTGCTGCTCTACACGCTCAAGATTATCATTGAGGGGCGGGGGAAATGATGTGCTAATTTTTGATGTGCTGGTTACTGGGGCTGCGTTTTCTCCTTGTGTAAAAAGTTATGAGTGTGCCAGCGCGTGATAATCTGATTGTGAATCTAACGTTTGAGTTTGCCTTAAGCATCGTTCAGTTTACGGAGCAGCTGGAAGCATAACGGCGGTTTGTTGTCGCTAACCAGCTACTAAAGAGCGGCACCTCAATCGGAGCCAACGTGCGCGAAGCGCAGGGTGCGGAAAGCAAGGTTGACTTCATTCACAAGTGTAAAATAGCCGCAAAGGAAGCCGAAGAAACAGATTACTGGTTGTTGCTCTGCCACCATTCCACCAACTACGGTGACACAACTGAATTAAGAGCGCAGCTGTTGAGCATTCGTAAAATCCTCTCCAAAATCATTGCCTCTTCTAAAAACAGCTAAGGATGTTCTGATTTCTGATGTGTTGATGCGTGAAGAACTGAATTGTGTTCAAATGCCCTCGCACTAAGAATCAGCACATCAACTCATCAAAAATCAGCACACCAACCTATGTTTACCGGCATCATTGAAACCCTCGGCACCATCACGGATGTGCGTCGCGAAAATTCCAACATTCACTTCACCGTGCAGTCCGGCTTTGCCTCGGAGCTGAAAATCGACCAGAGCGTGGCCCACGACGGCGTGTGTTTGACCGTGGTGGCCGTGGATGGCATGGCCGGCACCCACGTCGTGACGGCCATCGACGAGACGCTGCAGAAAACCAATCTGGCCCACTGGGCGCCCGGCCGCCGCGTGAACCTGGAGCGCTGCCTCTCCGCCAATGGCCGCTTCGACGGCCACATCGTGCAGGGCCACGTGGACCTCACGGCCGAGTGCGAGGCCGTGGAAGACCAGAACGGCAGCTGGCTGTACCGCTTCCGCCATGCGCCCGGCCCCGGCCGCGTAACCGTGGAAAAAGGCTCCATCTGCATCAATGGCACCAGCCTCACCTGCTTCAACAGCACCGACGACGGCTTCTCGGTGGCCATCATCCCGTACACCTACGAGCACACCACGTTCCAGGACCTGCGCCCCGGCCACCAGGTGAACCTGGAGTTTGACATCGTGGGCAAGTACGTGGCTAAATTGCTGGGGAAGTAGGGGAAAAGTGCCGGCTGGCGGGCAAGTCGCCCGGGCTGGTTTGCTTATCGGTTACAGTGTAGTCTTGTTACGATGATGGAAATTGACCACCTGTTCATCTTCTGCGACTCGCCGCAAGCCGCGGCCGACGATCTGCGGGCCCTGGGCCTAACCGAGGGCAGTAGCCGCGTGCATCCGGGCCAGGGCACTGCCAACCGCAAGTTCTACTTCGAGAATTTCTTTCTGGAGATTCTGTGGGTGCATGATGCGGCCGAAATCAACAGCCCGCTGCTGCTGCCCACCCAACTGGGTGAGCGGGCCCGCTACGCCACTACCGGGGCCTCGCCCTACGGTTTGTGCTTGCGCAATACGCCCGATACCGACCCGGTTTTTGAGGCGGCCCTGGCTTATCAGCCGGTTTATTTTCCGGCGGGCCTCACCATTGCGGTGTTGCCCCACGCGCACAACCCCAGTTTGCCCTGGACGTTCCGGTTGCCCTTCACCGGGCCGCCGGCTGTCACCACCGAGCCCACCCGGCACCCGGCCGGCCTGCGCCGTCTCACCCGCGCCGCTTTCGGGCTGACGAAGTACGATACGTCTGAATTGCTACTGCAGCAGCTGGCGGGCCAGCCGCAATTGGCGTTCGGGCCGGCAGCCGCTAACTGCCTGACGCTTACTTTCGATGAGCACTGCCAGGGCGAAATTGCGCATTTTCCTGCCCTGAATCTGACCGTTGCGTACTAAGCGCTGGGGCCGTGCCCAGTCCAGCCGGTTTGTTTCCTGAAAGGCGCTCTGATTTCGTTTTTGCTCATGCGTGCCAGGCTATTGAACCCTCTGCTTGCCGGATTACTGCTGATTACGTGTGTTCTGGCTTGGTTGCTGGTCCGTCCGCAGCCCCAGCCACCGGCCGCACACTTTCTTAGCTACCAGGCTGATCTGCGCCAACAGAAACTCCAGCTCTATTGGCAGGACGAGCAGCACCACCCGCTCCGGAGCCTGGGTCGGCTGCGCAATTGGCTGGCCGGCCGCGGCGACACGCTGGTGTTTGCCATGAACGGCGGCATGTTCCGGCCTGGCAATGCGCCGCTGGGACTCTACATCGAGAACCGGCAGCAGCTAACGCCGCTGGATACGCTCGAAGGTGCCGGCAATTTCTACCTAAAACCCAACGGCGTCTTTTACACCACGCTCGACAACCAAGCCGGCGTGTGCAGCACCGCCGATTTTCAGCGGCGGCACCTACAAGGCGTCGTGCGCTACGCCACCCAGTCGGGGCCGATGCTGGTGCTGGATGGGCAGCTGCACCCGGCTTTTCAGGCGGGTTCAACCAACCGGCAAATCCGCAACGGCGTCGGCGTTCTGCCCGACGGGCGGGTGCTGTTCGCGCTGTCGAAAAGGCCGGTCAACTTCCATGAGTTCGCGCAATTCTTCCTGCAACAGGGGTGCCGCACTGCCCTGTATCTGGACGGCTTCGTGTCGCGGGCCTACGTGCCCATGCAAGGCTGGGCGCAAACTGATGGGGATTTTGGGGTAATTGTTGGGGTAACTGGTCGATAGAAAACCACAAACCCTAGTGGAGGCGGTACATACACAAAACCCTACCTAACTTCCTGTACTCTATGGCAAAGCGCGAACAGCTATAGCCTACCCCCGACGACAAGCGCTACGTGCGCCGCAACGACGAAGGCGAATTCACGGAGTCAGACGATTTGAACCGCTCGTTGTCGCGCGACAACGACCAAAATGCCGAGCACACCAGCCAACCTGGCGACGAAGGCGACGGCCATACCGGCAGCCGCAATCCACCCAAAAAATAATTCTGCACAGTAGTCTAACAACCGCACAGCCCCCGCTACATCCAATGCAGCGGGGGCTGTGCGGTTGTTAAACTACTGTGCAGTGAAAGGCTTCTGACGGGCGCGTTGCCGGTCGCTGCGCAGCTAGCGGCGCAATGTGGCCTGTTCTGGGGTGGGCTGTAGTGGCGCCTTCGCGTTGCTGGTGCCAAACCAGTGGGCGTCTAGGCGCTTGAACAGCGTGGCGCATCCCCAAGCCAGCAGACTGCCCAACAGGGCGCCGGCCAGCACATCGGACGGGAAGTGCGCAGCCAGATACAAGCGGCTGTAGCTGACTACCAGCGCCCAGCCCAGCAGCAGCCACTTGGCTACACGGAAGCGCCGGGGCAGTACCAGCGCCATAAATACAGTGAGAGCGAAGGCATTGGCCGCGTGCGACGACATAAAGCTGAACTGCCCGCCACACCCGTTCACCAAATTCAGTGTGGCCGACAGGTCGGGGTCGTGGCAGGGGCGGAGGCGCGCGAAATACGGCTTGAACAAGCGGCTGGAAATGCCGTCGGCCAGGGCTACGCTGGCGCCCAGCAGCGGCAGCAGCAGCCAGGCCCGCCGCCCAAACAGGTAGGCCAGCATCACCAGCAGCACGAAATACGCCGGAAACCACACCAGCCGCTCTGTGAAGAACACCATAAGCGTGTCTAACGTGGGCGTCCGGTGCGTGTTGGCCGCTACCAGCAGCCAGCTGTCAAACGATTGTAGTGCTTCTATCAATGGTAGTTGTCAGTTGCTGGTTGGCAGTTGCTGGTTGGCAATCTAATTCTTCCATTTGTCAACTAACAACTGACAACCAGCAACTGACAACCAATTAACGAGGCGCTAGCCAATCCACTCCTTTGCGCAGCCACTGTTGGGTGGCGGCTTCGGGCGAGTTCGGCTCGATGGGAAAATTGTAGTGCCACTCGCACTGCGGCGGCAAGCTCATAAGGATGCTTTCGGTGCGGCCACCAGTTTCCAGGCCAAAGCGCGTGCCCCGGTCAAAGGCCAGGTTGAACTCGGCGTAGCGGCCGCGGCGCACCAGCTGCCAGAGCTTCTCCCGTTCGGTGTAAGGCCGGTTGGCATTCTGGCGCAGCAACGTGCAGTAGGCTTCGCCAAACACCTGCCCAACGGCCTGAATGAAAGAAAAAAGTGCCTCCCGGTTGCCATCTTTGCCCACCGTCAGGCGGTCGAAAAAGATGCCGCCAACGCCACGGGTTTCCTGGCGGTGCGGCAGGAAAAAGTACTCGTCGGCCCAGGTTTTGAAGCGGGCGTAATAGGTGGGGTCGTGGGGCGCACAGGCCGCGGCAATCTGCTCGTGAAACCAGCGGGCCTGGGCTTCGTCCACGTAAATCGGGGTCAGGTCGAGGCCACCGCCAAACCAGGCCTCGCCGTTGCCGGCCTCAAAATAGCGCACGTTCATGTGGGCAATGGGCACCTGCGGGCTGCGTGGGTGCTGCACCACGCTCACACCGGTGGCAAAATACTCGGGGTTGGGCATGAGCAGCACGCGGGCCGCCTGCTCGCTCATGATGCCCTGCACGCCCGAAAAATTTACGCCGCCTTTCTCGATGATAGTGCCATGCGTGAGTACCCGGCTGCGGCCACCTCCGCCGCTGTGGTGCTGCCAGGCGTCTTCCTGGAAGCGGCCAGTGCCGTCAGCCAGTTCAATCTGCTGGCAGAGCCAGTCCTGAAACTGGCGCATCCAGTCGGCCACCGTTTCGCGGAAGGAAGCAGCAGCACGAGGCACAGGAAAAGACACCGGAGAAGCGGAAAGCATAGGGTTCATGACGGCAGAGGCGTGGGTTCGAGGGCAAACTTCGGCCGAAAAATCAAGCGCTAAACTGGCAGAAATCAAATGAAAGGCTGTTTCTGTGGCAGCAAAGGTAGAAATTTCCGGGGCCTGCCACGTGCCAGTCCACAGAGGCACGCAACGGCGAATGGTTGCAGCGTGCTAGTAGTTGGAAGCCTTTTTTCGGTAAATACCTGCCGCTGGTCAAGTAAACCGGTCGGCGCTGCGTCCTGTTAGCTGGCCGCCGGATTTTTGCGGTTCCTTCCACATGAATATACTGGGTAAAAACCCTTCTTTAAGCAGCCAACGCCAGTTTAGCGGCCTGGAAAACTACCACAACGGCCAGTTTCAAAACGTTGACGGCGTGCGGTTTAGCCCCGCCGACGCCCAGATGGGCCAGATGCTGCGCGACTACCTACGCCGACCAGCCACCGTCAGGCCGTCGCGCCCGATACCAGCCGTAACCACCGATCTGCGGCAGTTGCCCGCGCTGGCGGCGCCCACACTGGTGTGGTTCGGCCATTCGTCGTACCTGATTCTGGCGCAGGGGCTTACGGTGCTGGTGGATCCGGTGTTCAGTGGGGCTGCCTCGCCGGTGCCGTACTCGGTGAAGGCCTACGCTGGTGCCAACACCTACCAGGTTGAAGACCTGCCTCCCATCGACGTGCTACTCATCACCCACGACCATTACGACCACCTCGACTACGCCACCGTGCGCCAGCTCCGCGGCCGGGTGGCGCGGGTGGTAGTGCCGCTGGGCGTGGGCAGCCACTTCACGCACTGGGGCTTCGATCCGGCCTGCATCACGGAGCTGAACTGGCACGATACCACGGCTTTGCCGGGCGAAGCGCAGCTCACGGCCACGCCCGCCCAGCATATGTCGGGGCGTGGGGTGCGGGCGCGGCGCACGTTGTGGGCGTCGTATGTGCTACAATTACCCGGCTACCGCCTGTTTCTGGGTGGCGATAGTGGCTACGGGCCGCATTTCCGGGCCATTGGCGCGCAGTACGGCCCATTCGATCTGGCCGTGCTGGAAAACGGGCAGTACAACGAGCTCTGGCACGCCGTGCACACGCTGCCCATCGAAACGGCGCGGGCGGCGCAGGAGTTGGGCGCACACTTGCTGCTTCCGGTGCATTGGGCCAAGTTCACGCTCGGCTATCATCCCTGGAACGAGCCTATCCGCCTGCTGCTGCCCGCCGCTGCGGCCCTGGGCCTGCCCGTAACAGTGCCGCGCATCGGGGAACCCTACACGCTGGGGGAGCTAGTAAAACAGGAAACGTGGTGGGATTTTGACTGACGGATATGCTTACTCACAGGTAGTAAACATCATCTGCGGATTAGGAAAGACGATGCGCGGCTCTACAGCGCTGAATTCTTGTCGATACTGCTCATCTTTCAGTATCTCGAACTGCGCTAAGTAGGAGAAGCGGGACTGAATTTGCACCCTGCCAAAGGCGGGCACCAGCAGTTCTTCTGGCAGCCTGTCACGCTGAGGCTCTGTAATGCTGTGTCGGAATGAATTTGTAAAAGTAGAGATACTCTCCGGCTCACTTAACCCTATCTGTGCTTGTAGAGAGTGGATGGTAACAGGCTGGCTGTTGGGGTTAATAAATACGTATTCAATGGCAGGAATTCCCAGTATGCAGGCTGGAAACCGCACCTCCACCTGAACAGGGTGGATAGAAGCCACAGGCCGGGCGCAAGCAATGCATACCAGCAGAGTAATCAGTAAAAAGATTCTATTCTGAACGGTTTTGCTACCCACGTAAACGTCCCAGTAAGCACGGTTTTTCGGGGGCGTTTGCATGAGGTATTTTAGACATGCGTTTGTGACATGGTGTAAACGGCCCTTTTCTTGAACTTGCTTAATTATGCGACAACTCCTCTGCCTACTGGCACTTTGTGTACTGGTGATGACCGGCACCCACGCCATTTCCCTTCCTCCCGAACAGCGAACGACCATCACCAGCGATGATTTCATTTCGGGTTTATTGGAAACCGTATCCTATGAGAAGCTAGCCAGCACCAAATACAGCAAATCCAGCACTCCCGTAAAGGGTGGGGGAAAGATGATTCGTTTTACCAATGGCAGCAATACGTTTTCGTGCTTTAAAAGTCAGTACAACGCCTTTACCGCCTCGTTTGACATCACCAAACCCGACCCCATTCTGACTCCGTTCTTGAAGCTGGGGGCCTCAAAGAGCGAGGTGTTAAAAAAGCTAGGTAGATTAAAGGGTTTTAATACGGTGCTCGTTCAGGATTTGGAAGGAATGGCGCTTGTTACATTAACTTTTGAAAAAGAGACGCTAACGAAGGTTTCCTTTAGGGCGACCATTGACTAATTTCTAGCCTTCTAGGTGAACTACTATGCTTGATTACTCCCGAGAGAAGCAAGTTGCCAGTAGTTTGCTTTGAGTTTCAAAAACTGGTTCACAAAATCAACGTTGAGAAAACGCCTTCAGGCGTGCGTTTCGTGAACTCCTGCCCCTTCAAAAAACGGCGGCTTCTCACTGATCGAATAGTTTACAACGCCTTGCGTAGCAGCAGCAGCTCCAGCGGCTGCTTCGGGATACTGGGGCTGGCGTCGAGCGGGAAGGGCAGGACTTCGCCGGTGCGTTGGAAGCCCAGCCGCTCGTACCAAGCAATCAGCTCATACCGCACCGAAATAACGGAAATCAGCACGCCACTGTGGCCTGCCTGCCGGGCCTGAACTTCGGTGGCGGCCAGCAGCTGCCGCCCGATGCCCGCGGCCTGCCGCGTAGGGTCTACGGACAGCATACCCACGTACAGGTCGGGGGCCTGGGGCTTGATATAGACGCTGCCCACCAGCTCGCCGGAGTCGGTGCGGGCCAGCAGAAAGGTGGCGCCGGGCGCGGCGGAAAGCTCCCGCAGGTCGGCTTCGTTGGTGCGGGGGCCGTCGAGCAGGTGGGCTTCGGTGGTCCAGCCGCGTAGGCTGGCTTCGCCGCGGTAGGCGTTGTTGACCAGGTCGGCCAAGGCGGGTAAGTCGGCGGAAGTGGCGGGGGAAATCTGCAGCGGAACGAACATGGGCCCGAAGATACGGTTGGGTAAGGCACGCGCCACCGGCCGGTCGCGGCTGTTCCCGCCCGAAGCCGTAATTTCGCCCCGAACCCAATCCCCGCCCATGTCTCTGCACGCCGCCCCGATTCTGGAAGCTGACTTTACCGCCGCCCGGCCCGACTCCGAAACCCTGCGCCGGGTGTACCGCCTGATGCGCACTGCCGATGAGTTGGCCCGCCTCTATGAAGAAAACAAAGCCGTGACGGCCAAGTACGTGCACGCCACGGCCCGCGGCCACGAAGCCATTCAGCTGGCCGCCGCCTGCCAGCTTGGCCCCCAAGACTACGTGGCGCCTTACTACCGCGACGACGCCATGCTGCTGGGCATCGGCATGCAGCCTTATGAGTTGATGCTGCAGCTCATGGCCAAGCGCGACGACCCGTTTTCGGGCGGCCGCACTTACTATAGTCACCCTTCGTTGCGGCGCGCTGGTTTCCCCACTATCCCGCATCAAAGCTCGGCCACCGGCATGCAGGCCATTCCGGCCACCGGCGTCGCCCACGGCATCAAGTACCTGGAAAGCCAGGGGCTGGCGACAATTAGTAATGAGCAATTAGTAATTAGTGATTCATCCACGGATTTGCCAGCGGAGGCGGGTTCAGGCGATGATGAACAGCCAATTCTTACTTCTTCATTGCTAATTACTAATTCAGAAAAGAAACCGCTCGTCCTGTGCTCTATCGGCGACGGGGCCATGACCGAAGGGGAGGTGAGCGAGGCGCTGCAGATGGCCGTGCTGCATCAGCTGCCCATTATCTATCTGGTGCAGGACAACGAGTGGGGGATTTCGGCCACGGGCCGCGAGATGCGGGCCATGGATGCTTACGAGTTTGCGGCCGGCTTCAAAGGCCTGCACCGCCTGCAGTTTGATGGCGCCGATTTTCTGGCCAGCCATGCCGGTATGCAGCAGGCCGCCGAGCATGTGCGCGAGCGGCGCGGCCCGGTGCTGGTGCACGCCCGCTGCCCGCTGCTGGGCCACCACACCAGCGGCGTGCGCCGCGAGTGGTACCGCGGCGACAACCTGGCTCAGCACACTCTGCAGGATCCGCTGCCGCGTTTTCACCAGCAGTTGCTGGAGTTGGGCTTTGCGGAAGAAGAGCTGCAAGAGCTGGCCGGCGAGGCCCGCGCCACCGTGCTAACCGACTACCAGCGCGCCCTGGCCGCCCCCAATCCCGACCCTGCTACCTTTGCCGACCATGAGTTTGCCCCACCGGCCGTGACCGAAGAAGCCGGCGAGCGGGCCCCCGCCGGCGCCGACAAAGCCCTGATGGTCGACGCCGCACTGCACGCCGTGGATGATATTCTGCGCGAGTTTCCGGAGGCGCTGTTCTACGGGCAGGATGTGGGCGGCGAGTTGGGTGGCGTGTTCCGCGAGGCGGCGCTGCTGGCCAAAAAGTACGGCGACGCCCGCGTATTTAACACCCCCATCCAGGAAGCTTACATCGTGGGCAGTACGGCCGGCATGAGTGCCGTGGGGGCCAAGGCCATCGTGGAAATCCAGTTTGCCGACTACATCTGGCCGGCCCTGAATCAGCTGGTGGAAGAGCTCAGCAAGAGCTGCTACCTCTCCAACGGGCAGTTTCCGGTGCAGAGTCTGATCCGGGTGCCCATCGGGGCCTACGGCGGCGGCGGGCCCTACCATTCGGGCTCCATCGAAAGCACGCTGCTCACCATCCGTGGCATCAAGGTGGTGTACCCCAGCAACGCGGCCGACATGAAGGGCTTGATGCGCGCTGCCTACCTCGACCCCAACCCTGTGGTGATGCTGGAGCACAAAGGCCTCTACTGGAGCAAAGTGCCCGGCACCGAGGACGCCAAAACCACCGAGCCCGCCACCGGCTACGTCATCCCGCTTGGCAAAGCGGCCGTAGCCCAGAAGGCCGATGCCACCAAGCTGCAAAACGGCGAAACCTGCGTGGTGGTCACCTACGGCATGGGCGTGCACTGGGCCCGCACCGCCAGCCGCCAGTTTGCCGGCCAGGTGGAAATCCTGGATTTGCGTACCCTCAACCCGCTCGACTACGAAGCTGTGGAAGCTGCTGTGCGCCGCCACGGCAAGGCCCTGGTGCTCACCGAGGAGCCCCTGATGAACTCCTTCGCTGAAAGCCTGGCCGGGCGCGTCCAGCGCACCTGCTTCCGTCAGCTCGATGCGCCGGTGTTTACACTCGGCGCCGCCAACCTGCCTGCCATTGCCCTCAACGTGGAACTGGAGCGCCAGATGCTGCCCAACCCCGACAAAGTGGCCGCCGCTCTGGCTGAACTGCTAGGGTACTGAGCTTCGTTTGCTATTTCATAAAGAAAGCCCGGCCGCATCCGCAGCCGGGCTTTCTTTATGCCTGCGCAAGGCGTGCCCTGTACGGACGGACCGGATGAAATGCAAAAAGGGCTTCCGGATATCCGGAAGCCCTTTTCAATGGTATGCTACTGCTGGTTAGTCTTTGAGTAGTTTCACCAGGTAGTGCTGGCCCTGGCCGCTCACGCGAATCAGGTAGGTGCCTTTGGCAAACTCCGCAACCGGCAGCGCTACCTCGCGGCCGCCTGTAGTTTCGAAGCGCAGCATCCGGCGGCCGTCGGCGCCCATAATGTCCACCTGATACGTGGCTTTGCTGAGGGCCAGCAGATCCAGGGTAGCGTTGTCAACCGTTGGCGACGGATAAACCGTAACGAGCGTAGCGGCGCCACGTCCATCGAAGTTCACTACCCGCACTTCCGTCATCGATTCTTTGCCGTTCAGGTCAATCTGGCGCAGGCGGTAGTAGCGTGTGCCTGCAACGGCACCAACTCCTTTATCGGTGAAGGAGTAGTCGGAGCGGCTGGCGCGGGTGCCTTTGCCCTGTACTGTGCCGGCCAGCTCAAAGGTCTCTCCATCGGTGGAGCGCTGCACTTCAAAGCGGGCGTTGTCTTTTTCTGAAGCCGTAGCCCACGTCACCAGTGCATCGCGGCCGGCCGCCCGGGCCTGGAAGCTGATAAGCTCTACCGGCAGCGGAATCTGGTTGGCGTTTGTGCGGAATGCTGCTTCTGAAGCGCCGCTTGCGCCAAGCGGAGCCGTGGATGGCGTACCACCATAGGCAGGATCATAGATGTCTGCCAGGCCATTGAAGTTGTCGTCGTGATAGTACGAGTTATCAAGGTCAAGGAAGTTGGGGAGCTTATCGTTGTCAGCGTCCAGTAGGAAGGGCGAATTGGTAACGCCGCTGGCCGGGCCGCCCACAGGGTAATAGTTGGCTTTACCAGGGTTGTTAAGAGCAAACTGACGAGCCTTGGCAATGATTTCACCGCCGGAAACCCCGAAAGTAGGGTTGGCAAATCCTTCCGACCAATCGGCCGTCTGCAGGTTAATGGCCAGCGCCCCTTTACCTGCATTGTCGTTGTCGGAGTCAATGTCGAAGATGTCGGCTACATCAGTGCCGTCGGAGTTGAGTACGCTGGTAATGGCAGTGCCGCCGTTGTTCGGATCGTAGGCGTCACGCAGGCCGTCCCGGTCGGTGTCGGCATTGAAATTGGCTTGTCCTCGGCGGGTGTTGTATACTGCCGTACTCAGGGCCTCTATCTCATCGGTGATGCCGTCGTTGTCGGAATCAATATCGAGGAAGTTGTAGTTGCGCGCCGTGCCGTTTGAATTGGTGCGCAGGTCATTATCATTGTCGGTCAGGGAGTATCTGCTGGCGCTGTTTTCCGTTACGGTAACAGTTTCATTGTTTCCGGTGCCGCTTTTGCCATACGCAACAGAGCCTTCCACTGCGTCAGGCAGGCCATTGCGGCCAACCCCCGCATATATGCCATTTATAGGAGCAGTGCCTGTAGCGGTAGTTATGTAGCGTCCCTGCGCCGCGCTGTAAGAGCTCTGGTAAGTATACGTAGTAGCATTGCTGCCATTACCAATAGTGACGGATACTGGGCCGAAGTTGAGGGTCGGGTTCGTATTGCCATTAGCTTCCAACGCATCGGCCAGGCCGTCGCCATCGGCATCCAGGTCGAAGTGGTTGGGAATACCGTCGCGGTCCACGTCCATCAGGTCGTTTACGCCGTCATTGTTGGTGTCGAGGAAGGCGCCCAGTACTGGATGAACATACGATGCATCCAGGTAGCGAATAGGGGAGGTAGCGGAAGCAAAGGCGCCCGGGTCAACAGAAGTAGTACCCGACATGGCCTCCACTACGTCCAGAATACCGTCGTTGTCGTCGTCAATATCAGTTGCGTCGGCAACGCCGTCTTTGTCGTTGTCACAGATATCGGTGTACACAAATGTGCGGCTGCCGGTAAACACCGAGAAGCCATACGTCCAGGTGTTAACAGTGTAGCTGTCGCCATCATCAGTGGTTGTGCCCCAGCGGTGTACGCCCGTGCTGGAGTTAACCCCTGTCAACTGAGTTTGAGGAGCTGGAAATTTGGCAGTAGGCAGCAATGAGTCGTCCCAGTACAGCAAGTCATAGGCACTGGGGTTGGAGGAGCGGGCGTTGCGCACCCGGAACCCGTCGGGGTTGCCTTCGGCGTCGAACACAGGGAAGTTGACCGGCGCACCGTTGCTGGTGAAGTTGAACGTAACGGTGGTGTTGCTGGCCACCTGCGCACCCAGCCCATCTTTGCCGTCCCAAATCACCGTATTGGTTGTACCGGCCGTTACGCTTTGCGGAATCAATACGTCGCGCGTGCCGGCCTGGTAACCAGCAGTGCCGTTTAGGTCGATCAGAATCTCAAAATCGCCGGATTCTGCTGCCTGGGTCGTAAAAGCCACCTTCGTAACGCCGGCCTGGCAAAAAGCCTGCGGCGTCACGCTAACCGTCGGCTCAGCGGCGCTGGGCCAGACTGCCGGGTCCGGGTTGTTAACGAAATTGGGATACTGCGTATACGAAGACTTACTTAGCTGGCTTCTGCGCCGGGTGGCGAACGTAGTGCCAAACTGCGTATCGGAACCGAATTCGTTGGATACGAAGAAGAATACCAATGGACGCATGCCGGCCAGTTCCACTTCTTTCACAAAGTAGCTGCCTGGGTTTTGCCGGCTCTCTACCATAGGATAAAGAATGAAGTTGGCCGACAGGCGGTTAAGGAACTGGTTGGTATTGCCGGAAATTTCTGAGATACCAGCCGTGAAGGCCCAGTGCTTGCTGTAAAGGCGGCCGGGCTTTTCTACTCCGGCGGCCGTACGCACCGTAAAGTCCCAGAGGTCATAGTCAGAGCGCAGGTCGTCAGCCGTCATGCTGGCTTCACCTACCTGGGTGAACTCTACGTAGAATTCCTGGGCTGCTCCGGTGGTGTTGGTATATGTCAGGGGCTGATAGCCGCCCGCATTTGGTAGCGGGCCCGCCTGCGCCTGCGTAGCGTTGGCAATGACGCCGGCCTGCGGCTGGCCATTAATGGTAGTGAGAAGCGTAGACTGGTTAGGGCTGGCAGCATCACGCTGTAGCGTAGTAGTCTGCACAACGGTGCCGGCATTGGCACCATAGCGCAACGTGAGAATCAGGTCAGCCTGCGTCTGGGCGTTAGAGGACACGGGTTGGCGGTGCACACCGTAGTATAGGGTTTCGCCGGGTTCCATGTGCACCAGCATGCGGTAGTCGGGGCTGAATGCCTGGCCTGCTGGCCCTACCCATGTGCTGGGTTTCAGAAAGCCCAACGAGACGTCCTGGCCGCCGGTCGTACCAGTCCCGCTCAGGTTCACATCGTGTGTGAGGTAGCCCGCCCGCGTGTTAGCTGGGTCGGTGAGCGCCAGCGATGGGTTGTTGTTGGGCGTGAGCTGTTTGGACCCTTCTGCCTGGGCCGAAGTGGCTACCAGTAGCCCACTTATCATGGCGGCACCAAGTGTGCTCCAAAACTGTATGCGTTGTTTCATAGAAAAGGGCGTAAAAGGGGCGAACTTAGAGATTATCAAGACACTACATGTCTGGGTAATCGAGGCAAAAATAGTAATCTATCGTGATGTTGATCTGATTTGCTGAAATAATTCTTAAAACAAATTCGGCCGCCTGCTCCAGGGCGTGATGCACGATCAATGCATCACGCCCTGGAGCAGGCGGCCGAGTTACAAGGTATTTAAAATGGATACCCGATGCCCAGATTGAAGGCGGTCTGGTCTTGGCTGCCAAACAGGTTGGCGTTGCGGATTGCCCACTTGTTGCCGGGCGAGGTAGGGTCGTACACCTTGGTAGCTACGTCGAGACGCAGAATCAGGAACGTAAAGTCGAAGCGCAAACCGAAGCCGGAACTAACGGCAAACTCCCGATAAAAGCGCGTGGCACTGAACTGCGCGCCCGGACGCCGGTCGTCGGAGCGCAAGGCCCAGGTGTTGCCGAAATCCGTGAACAGCGCACCATTGATGAAGCTGAAGAGTGGAAAGCGGTATTCCACGCTGCCTTCCAGCAGCAATTCACCGGGCTGCTCCAGGTTGTAGTTGCGGATGCGGTTGCCGTTTTCGTCGAGAATAAACGTTCCGGTAGTATTCTGCAGATACGACGTGAACGAGCCTGGCCCCAGGCGGCGCGGCT
This sequence comes from Hymenobacter puniceus, assembly GCF_014333525.1. GTDB lineage: Bacteria > Bacteroidota > Bacteroidia > Cytophagales > Hymenobacteraceae > Hymenobacter. Next base: position 76,402 of record NZ_JACSCX010000005.1, on the reverse strand, counting down.
TCCAGGCCCGCAGGCTGGTGGCGCCTCCCGCAAAGAAATACTTATCGTAGGGCAGGCCGTTGGTGCTGGCGCGCAATGGTTGCACCAGCCCGCCATTGAGCCGATACACCAGAAACGACTTCACGCCTACCTTATGGTAGCGGCGGTAGTCGGCGTTGAGACGGTAGAAATCGGCAACCCGGATACTGTCGCTGAGCACGTTCTCATACAGCGGTTTGGTGATGCCGCCTACTTCGGCATACAGCCGCATGTACTTGGCGTCCCGGGTCTGGTTGAAGTCGTTGGAATTGTATAAAGACGTGAAACTTATGCTTGGTACAAATTGGCGACTAAATGTAAATCTGGCGGCTTCCTGATTGGGGAATTGGTTCCTGAGCTTTACGAAGAAAGAATCGTTAAGCCGGGTTGTGTTTACTACGCTCAAGTCGATGGGCGTGAACACAAACTGGTGGAACGTGGACCGCTGCCAGATATAGTCGAAGGTGCCTTCCAGATTGGTGCGGGCATACTCAGGCCGGCTCACGTAGTTGTAGCCAACATTGATGCGGGTGCGTGGGTTGTATCTGGTAAGTAAGCCATTGGTACGCCACGGCACCAGAAACTGCGGCAGAATCAGGTTCAGGTTGGCGCCCAGCTGCGTGGTGAGCACACTGTTGAGTTGGTTCCGGTCGTTGTTGCGGGTGGTGAACTCATATTGCCCTTCAAAGCCGCCCCGCAACCCCAGCTCCAGCACTTCGGCGCCGCCAAACGGGTTGCGGGCCTTCAGGCGCAGGTTGGCGAAGGGGCCCACCAGATACGCCACGTAGGTGCCGCCGAATTCCACGGTTTCCTGGTAGCGCTTGGCTGGCGAGGCCGCAATAACGGCGTCGAGCTGGCGGCGAGTGCTGTCGGCGGCCGAGGTGGGGCGCACGCGCACGTAGTTCACGTTCGTGAACCGAAACACGTCGAGCTGGCTGATCTGGCGCTGCGTGGTTTGGGTGTTGGTCAGGTTGTAGAACTGGCCTGGGTGCACGGCCACCTTGCGGTTGAGCAGCTGGGTGCTGATGTTATGCTGGAACGCCAGAAAATAGGTAGAATCCTGCCGGATGGTGTCGCGCTTCTGGCCGAAGCGCACCGTGCCCGCATCCGTAATGAAACGCACTTGCCGGATAGTGTAGCGCGGGTGCGGCTGCCCAGAGGCCGGACTGGCAATGAGCGTACGCAGGCGCACCGTGGCCGGGGCAAAGCTGGTGTCAGCCTCCAGAGTGATGTACTGCTGGCGGAAATCAAAGTAGCCGTCGTTTTTGAGCAGCGTTTCAAACCGGGCGCGCTCCTGGCCGATTACTTCCTCGTCGTACTGGTCGCCGACGCGCAGCAGCGAGGCCGGCTGCGCCGCCAGCACGCGCCGGGCCACGGCCGTATCGGCAATGTCGTAGTCGAGCTGCGAGTAGCGGAACGGCTCGTTTTCCGTGACCTTGTACGTCACGACCACCCTGCGGCGGTGCAGGCTGTCGGAGCCGCCCAGCAGGCGGCCCAGCGAAAACCGGCGGTCGGCCAGGCTATCCGAATACTGCACGCCACTCCGGAAAAAGCCCTTCGACTTGAGAAAAGTAGCAATCTGCTCGGCCGTCTGACGCGTCAGGGCGGAGTCGTAAATCACGGGCGGCTCGCCCAGGCGCATGATGGCGTTGCCTTTGTCGAGGGCCAGCTGCAGGCGCCGGGTTTGCCGTTCGCGCTTGGTGAGCAGCTTGCCCACCAGCGCCGAGTCGGGCCGGGCCGCCAGAATCCGCTCATCGTAGCGGGCGCGAGTGGCATCGAGCTTGCGCTGCAGCTTGTCGGGTGTATAAAAGGTGCGGCCTAGCTGATAGATTGCTAGTTTTGGGAGTGGAAAGCGGCTGTTGGGTTCCTGGCGATACAGCGCCTGAATGCGCTCCGCGTCGGCCTGCTTCACGCCTTCCAGCTCGATGTGGCTGAGCAGCTGCTGGTTGGGGCCCAGCAGGCGGAGCGGCGAGCAGCCCACTGCCAGCCATCCTCCCAGCAGCAGCAGCCCGGCCGGCAGCGCCCGGCTCCGTAGTTTATCGTTCACCTGAGGTCCTGTGGGGCGTCTGTTCAGCAAAGGGTATGGTCTCGAAAGCAGTGACAAAATACGTACACGCGCTGCACCTGAAAAAATATCGGCTCCGGCACGGGGCTTTTCTGGTGGAAGGCGGCAAGAGCGTACTGGAGCTGCTAAGTTCCGGACTTCAAACGGAACGCGTGTTTACAACGGCGGAATTTGCCGGAAAATTACCGGCCAGTCTGCCAGCAAGCCTCGTGGAAGAGCTCAGCGAAGACGAGCTGACCCGCCTCGGCACGCTGGCCACCAATAACACGGCCCTAGCTGTTGCGCGCCTGCCCGCTGAGCTGCCGCTAGCCCTCACGGCCACCTCCGGGCTGCTGCTGGCCCTAGATGAAGTGCGAGACCCCGGCAACCTGGGCACGCTCATCCGCCTTGCCGACTGGTACGGCCTGCCCGGCGTAGTGCTCAGCGAAACCTGCGCCGACCCGTGGGCACCCAAAACTGTGGCCGCCACCATGGGCTCGTTCACGCGGGTGCCCATCTGGCAGCGCGACCTGCCCACCTGGCTCGGCAGCCTGCCCGCCGGCCAGCCCGTATTCGGCGCCGACCTGCACGGCGACAACGTGCACCAACTCACACTCCGGCCGCAGGGCGTACTCGTGATGGGCAGCGAGAGCCACGGCCTCACGCCGGCCGTGGAGGCCTGCCTCACGCAGCGCCTGCACATTCCCGGCCGCGGCCAGGCCGAAAGCCTCAACGTAGCCATTTCCGGCGCTATTCTGCTGGACAACTTCTTCCGGCACGGCTGAGTGAAAAGAACGCCCTGCTGAGCTTGCCAAGCTGAGCTTGCCGAAGCATCTCGCATGCTGACGTTGCCAACCTAACTGTCATACAGAGCGCAGCCGGAGGCGGAGCGAAGCATCTCGCTTGCAATGGTAGCCCAATCGTTCAGTACGTTTGAATTTACCCACTGGCGAGATGCTTCGCTCCGCCTCCGGCTGCGCTCTGCATGACAGTTCTTTGCCTGCCTTTACTGCCAACCGGCGCGGTACTCGCGCCGCACGAAGCGGTTGGCTTCTTCGAAATTGGTGACGCGCAGCTTCTGGGCGTCCCAAAGCAGCTCGATGCCGCGGCCGGGGTACTCCACGCCGCCTGTGGCTTTGGGGCGCTGGATATCGTAGCCGCGGATGGCGAGGTTGGCCATCAGCAAGGCCTCGGTTAGCGGGCCGGCCAGCTCGAAAGGCGAGCTGACGGCTTTGTTGCCGTAGCCGGCCAGGCAGGCTTCTACCCATTGAGCATAGTGGCCATCGGCTCCGCCCGGCACGCGGGCCAGCTTTTGCTTGGTATTTGTCTGCTGGGTGCGGCTGGTGGGCAGCAGGCGCGGGTCGGCACCGTAGGTGCTGGCCATCATTTTGCCTTTGCTCCCGACGAACAATGTGCCGTTGCCGCCGTCGCCAAACAGCTCGTTGGCCCCCAACTCATCGGGGCGCTCGGGCTGAATGCCGCCGTCCATCCAGTGCACGGTTACGTCGTGCTTGGTTTTGTTGGTTTTCGGAAATGTGAGCGTGACGTGGCTGGACGGCGGGCAGCTTTCGGGAAAGTAGCCGCGCTTGAACTCGCCCACGTACACGCTGCCCACGCTAGCCTGCACAGCGTTGGCGTAGCCCAGGTTCAGCACCCGAAACGGCGCTTCCATCAGGTGGCAGCCCATGTCGCCGAGGGCGCCGGTGCCGTATTCCCACCAGCCGCGCCAGTTGAAGGGCACCAGGTTATCGACGTAGGGGCGGGCGGGTGCCGAGCCCAGCCACAGGTCCCAGTCGAGGCCGGCGGGTACGGGGGCGGGCGTGGCGGGCCAGGCAATGCCCTGGGGCCACACGGGCCGGTCGGTCCAGCAGTACACCTCGTGCACTTCGCCCAGCAAACCGGCGTCGTACCATTCCTGCATTTGCCGCACGCCGTCGCCGGAAGCACCCTGGTTGCCCATCTGCGTCACCACTTTGTAGCGCTTGGTAGCGTCGGTGAGGGTGCGGGCCTCATGAATATCGTGAGTGAGAGGCTTCTGCACGTATACGTGCTTGCCCAGTTGCATGGCGGCCAGCGTCACGTTGGCGTGATTGTGGTCGGGCGTGGCAATGGAAACGGCGTCGAAGTTTTTGCTTTCCTTGGCCAGCAGCTGCCGCCAGTCCTTATAGTATTTGGCCTGCGGGTACGCCTTCACGGCGCCGGCGGCGCGGCGGTCGTCTACGTCGCAGAGGTAGGCGATGCGCACCTTGCCGGTTTTGGCGAACATGGCCAGGTCGCTGGCGCCTTTGCCGCCCACGCCCACGCCGGCCACCACCAGCTGGTCGCTGGGGGCGGTGTAGCCCGGGCCGCCCAGCACGAAGCGCGGCACAATAAAGAAAGTGGCGGCAGCAGCGCTTTGCTCCAGAAACGTACGGCGCGACGGTAACTCGGGAAGCTCACTCATGGCAGGAACGGCTGAGGGTGGGAGGAAATTAAAACTAGCGTTTTTCTGCCAGTAAATGTCTCAGGCACACACCCTAGTCAGCTACTTGTTTGCCACCCGTGTTTTGATACTAACTACCTGTGCATGTGTCCGCCCGTAGCGTGCCCGCCGGGTTGTTGATAGGGTAGCCTAGGCGCTAGCGCTTACCCGAACCTGCCACTGTGGGCGGTTTACACCTTTGAGCAGCAGCCACAGGCACAGCGCCAACTCACCAACCAGGGGCAGCAGCAGGATGGCGGGCAGCAAAACAGCCGCCAGCGCTGGGGCAAATAGGGCTGCCGTACAAGCCACGAGGTATCCGCCCCCCGCAATCTGCAGCAATACGCCCAGAAAGCGCGGAAAGTAGCCCGACCGAAAAATCAGGTACCCATTCACCAGACAAGTGCAGCCAAAAAACAGCAGCGCCACGTTGAATGCAATGTTGTGCGACTTGAGGGCAAGGGTGGCCAGCAGCGGCAACTCCCCCAAACCGCTGCCGTCCGGCAGAGTGGCGGTGCTGGCCAAGATGGGCATCACCAGCAGCAGAAAGACCTTACTAACGGCTTCCACCGCCAGCGAAACCCCATTGAACAGCAAGGAGAGCTGCGCCAGGCTTTTGCTGACAGGCTTTAGCAGTTGATATTCAATCCAGAGCAGTGGCACGGCGCACATCACCAGCAGCACATTACTTGCCACGCCAAGGCGCCAGAGCGAAGGTGCGGCCAGGATGTTATGAGCAGTAGCCACGGCATCACCCGAAACCACCAGCTTGTCCATCACAAATCCTTCTGCAAAAGCTCCGCACAGAATGATAATCAGGTAAAGTGCGCCGCCAAGGCGGGCATAGCGCCAGGGCGAAGTTTCGGTAGCACTGCTCATTTGGGCTGCTTATAAAGTGAGAGATTCCTCTTTGCAAATGATGTTCAGGGTGGGCTGATCTGGCCGTATCCACGGGCCAGGCTCAGCTAGTGGCAGGCTGGCGCGTTGGGGCCATTACGCATAAATGGCTGGCCATTCAATGCGGTATTGAGTGACCAGCCATTTGGTAGCGCCGTGGCGCAGCTTGTTAGTCGAAATCGGCGAGTGAGATGCCGAAGCTGAGCGTATTGCCCTGGAAGCTGGAGCGCTGATTCTGAAACAGCTCGTTGAGGTTGTACTTGGCAAACAGCGTGAGGCTGCGCAGGCCAATCGTGCCTTGCAGGCCGTACTGGAAGTCCTGCAGGTTGTAGGAGTCGCGGTCCTTGTCTTTGCGGGTATGCTCTTCGTCGTTGTACTTGATTTTGGTGTGTGAGCCCAGGCGGTAGCCCACAAAGCCCCCAACGCCGAGTCGGAACGTGCTGTTGTGCTGCGCGTTGCGGAAGTTAAGCAGCGCCATCAGCGGCAGGTTCAGGGTGGAGGTGGCGAGCTTGCTTTTTTCCAGGCTGAGGTCCGGTGTGTTCTGCACGGAAGTGATGCCATTCAGGTTTACAAACCGGTTATTGCCTTCCAGCATGTAGTTATTGAACGACAATTCCGGTCCGGTGAGGATGTAGAGCGGACTGCGGGTGTTGCCCAGGCGCTGCAGGTAGTGCCAGTTCAGGCTGAGGTAGCGGGAGCCGACGGCGCGCAAGCTGGGGCTAACCTGGTTTTGGGCTACCGACTTGTTCAGCAGCGCGTTCAAGCCCAGGTCGATGCCGAACTCACTGTGGCTGGAACGGTTTATTTTCTGCTCGCGCTTCGCGTTTTTCAGCGAGTCAGAGTCCAGGCTGCCCAGATGTACCGACACCCGGTCATTACCATTGTCATCGGCGTTTTCTTCTACCTTCACCCCGAACAGATTGCCCATGCTTACCTCTACTTTGTCGCCGCGCCGGGGGGCGTTGTCTTCGCCCCGCATCGTAATGCGAATCTGCTCGGGCAGCTGGCGGCCGGGCTGGTCTTTGGCGGGGTAGAACTCCATGGTCACCTGCTCTGACTTCGAGCTTTTGCCGGCAGTTTCAGCCTGCGCAATGTAGTTGTCGAGCAGAATCATCAGCGAATCGAGCTTGTAGGCCCGCAGTTCACGCAGCTGCTGGCGGTTTTTTACGAACAGCGTCATGATGGCCTGGTTGGGCAATTTCACCACAATCGTGTCGTCGAGGTGGGCGGGGAGGGCCGGGCGGGCAAAGCATGGCGCGGCCAGGGCCAGCAGCAGCAAGGCAGCCAGCAAAGCGGAGAAGCGTTTCATGACAGAGAGGAAAATTAGAGTTGAATCACTTTAGTAAGCGTGCGGCCGGCTACGTGGGCCTGTACCGTCACGGTTTCGGGCAGGCCGGCTTCCGCCAGGCTTAGCCGCTCGCCGCGCACCGCATTGCGAGCCTGCCGAAGCAATACGCCACCCAAGCTGCGCTGCCGCGGAGTTGCCTGCGCTGCCGTGGCCACGGCAGGCACAGTGCTCCGGCGTACTTCCACCTCAATAGGGCCGGTAGGAGCCGGGGCCGGTGTGGCCGCCAGTGCCAGAGCCGGTAGCGGCTGCGAAGCAGGAGCAACTGGCTCCAACGGCCGCTCCGGTTGCGGGCTGGGAGCCTGAACTGCTACAGCTTCCTGGGCTGCTTGGCTGGCTGGCTGGGTGGCCGGAGCTACTACCCGTGGGCGGGCCGTGGTGGTGGCTGGCTGCCGGGTGCTGGTAGCGGGCGACTGCAACGGCCGGCTGCTGGCAACTAAACCAGTGGTAGCGTCTGAGGGGCTAGATGCGGCCGGCGGCGGGGTGGTTGCCTGAGGAGTTGACGCTACCGTGTTTTTATTTTCAACTGGGGCAGCCGGCTCGGGTGTGGCTAGCTGTGGGCGCTGGGCGGAGCTCTGGGCTGTGGCTATAGCGCCGGAGCTGGCAGGCTGCAGGCCATTGTTTTGCAGCCACACTACACCGCTCACCAGTAGCAACAGTACGCTGGCTGCAGCAGCACATATCCACAGCAAGGGGCGCTTTTTGGTGGGCTGCAGCTCGTCTTCGAGCTGGTTCCAGAGGTAGGCCGGCGGGGTGGGGGCATGCTGCGCGAGCTTCTCGCGGAACAGCTTATCAATATCTTCCGGTTGCATAGAGTTCTTTCGGTGAGGAGGTGGAAACCTGAGCCTGCTGGCTGGCCGCTGCGAGGCGGCGCTGGAGCATGGCCCGCGCCTTACTGAGCTGCGACTTGCTGGTGCCCTCCGAAATGCCAAGCAGTTCGCCGATTTCGGGGTGGGTGTAGCCTTCCAGGGCGTACAGGTTGAAGACGGTGCGGTAGCCGGCCGGCAGCTCTGCCAGCAACGCCAGTAGGTCGGCGGCGTGCAGGTGGCTTTCGGCTTCGGCGGCCGTAGCCGGTACGTCATACGTCAGGTCGTCGATGGCGAGGTGCAGCGGCTCCTTGCGGCGCAGCTGCCCCAGCGCTTCGTTCACCATAATCCGGCGAATCCAGCCCTCAAAACTGCCTTCGTGCCGGTACTGGTCGAGGGCCCGGAACACCTTGGCAAATCCGCCGAGCATGGCCTCTTCGGCGTCTTCGCGGCGGCGCAGGTAGCGCAGGCATACCCCCAGCATCAGGCCCGCAAACTGCTCGTAGAGCAGCTTCTGGGCCCGGCCACTGCCCTGGCGGCAGGCGGCAATGAGGTCGGCTTCAGTCACGGTTGGTTGAGTAGAGGTTGAGGCAGTAGCAGGGTGTTTGGAAGGCTAGATGGCAAAGGTTGCACGGACGTTGCCTGAGAAGATAAAAAAGTTTGTGAAGTGGGCATGAAAAAGCCCCTGGGTGGGGGCTAAAAGCTAGAGCTAGAACACTGGTTCCCCTTCTTGGAAAGGAGGGGAACTAGTGTTCTAGCTTTAATACACCCTCACCGTGCCAGCAGCAAGTCGTTGGCCTGACCGTAGTGCTGGTAGGCGCCCCAGGTGGAGCCGCGGTGCGCAATCAGGGTGCGGGCGCGGGCAATGGCCCGGCTTAGCGTTGGCGGCGAGTCGGTGGAGCGGAGGCCGTAGCTGGCGGGCTGGTACACGGCTTTGGCGCTGAGGCCCACCAGCGCCTGGGCGTAGAATTCCTGTGCAAACAGCTCGGCCAGGGCATCGTTCACGGGCCAGCCTGTGCCCAGATAATTGCGTACGCCGCGCTCGAAAAAGGCTTCTGCAATGCCCGCCAGATTGCGGTTCAGCTCCTCGGCGGCCGAGGCCCGCTGCCGGCCTGCCACCTGCGCCGAAAAGCAGGCATTGGCAAACACCAGCCGCGGCACCCGCCGGGCCTGAAAAATCTCGCGGGCCGAAAGAAAAATACGACGCCCAAACACCCAGCCGCCGCAATCGGGGTGCGTGGCATCGAAGGTGCCGTGGCCGGCAAAGTGTACCACGTCGAAGTTGCCATCCAGAATCAGGGCCAGAATTTCCAGCGGGTCGCAGTCGGTGTCGCCGATGCGCTCCACTAGGTCCAGCTTCAGGCCCCAGTGCTGCTTGAGGTGGCTGAGCATCTGCACCACGGCCCGGCCCTCTCGCCGGGCGCCGGGCAGCTGCAGCTCGGGCTCCGGCGCCGGGTCGGCAATCACCAGCACCCGCAGGCTCTCGTTGCGGGCGGGTGGCTGGCCGGGGCGGGGCGAGAGCATCGAGCGGAATTGGCGCGTAAGCTGCAGCTGCGGCCCGAAGTACTGCAGCTCGCGACGCTGGCGGTGCGCAAAGCAAGCCATTTCCCAAGGCAAGCCGGCCGTGTTGCGGTCCAGAATAAAGGTGAGCGGCTCATTGAGATGCTCCTGAAAGTCGAGCGGAAACAGTGCCGTGGTCAGCAGCTGGCCATACGTTTCCTGTTCTTCTCTCGATACCGAATCCATGAGCCGGCCGGCGAGGCTGCTGGGAAAATAGGCCTGTGCTTTCACTTCCCGCACCGGAATCACGGCGCCATCCACCAGCGCCGAAAACCGGAATTGGTTGTCGGTGCGCTCAATGGTGATACGCGGGCCCGACTGAACGGGCGGCAGGTCGCGGGGCCGGTCATCTTCCATGAGCTGCTGCTCGCGGGTGGTGGTGCTGGCGGCCGGTACCGGGCACGGCACGGGTTGCTCGTAGCGCAGCTGCAGGCCGGCTATCGGCTGCTCGCGGTGCACTTCCCGTAGCAGCTCGTTGAGGCGCGCCAGCTGCTGGCCGTCGTCGTAGGAGCGGGCCACCAAAGTCAGCTTCTTGAGCTGCGGGCTGCACGCCCGCTTCGGATTGAGAGTGGTAGTCAGGACCTCGGCCAAGCCTTCCAGCATACTGATCAGGGCCTGTTTTTCGCTCATGGTGCCGGCCCGGGCGCCCACCAGAATAGTAGCGGCCTCAGCGCAGCCCAGCATGAGTAGAGTGCGCGCAATATTAGTGAACAGATAATGCAGGTCCTGGTGCGTGAAGCGGCCTTCCTCGCCCATGCCCGCCAGCAGCAGGGCATGGGTGCTGGCGCTGCCTCCCAGGGCCGGCGCGGGCACCATGGCAATGTGGCCCAGCTCGCCGCTGAGCATGGCATGGTCCTGCGCTTCGCTGATCCAGTAGTTGAGCGCCCGATCCATTTCGCGTAGCCGCGAGGTGGGAGGCGCGCCCTGGTAGTGGCCCATCACCAGCACCGGAGCCGCCACCTTGGTGATGGGCAGGCAGATGAGCTCCAGCGCCAGCTGGTGGGTAGGCGCCGAGCGGGCCGGCCGGCGCGCCGAGCGGCCGAGGTTGCGGGCCGGCTGGTCGTCGCCGATGGCGGCCCGCAACAGCGTCTGGCTGATAATGGCATCGTCGAGGCGGCGGGCGTGCTCAGCGGCTTTGCTGGTAAGGGCCGCGTTTTGCTGCTGATTGCGGGCCATCTTCTCCAGCGCCGAAGCCACCAGATCGTCGCCGATGGGGCGGTGCCAGCGGCTGTCGGGGGCCAGGGTGGTGCGCGTGACAATGGGCTGGCCGGGTAGCACCAGCGTATGGCCGTACGCAAGCAGCTCATTCACGGCCTTTAGCACCAGGGGGTTGGTGGGCAGGTTGCCATGGTCTTCATCCACGTAGAAGGCAGGCACGCCGGGCAGCACCGCCAGCTCGTTGGGCACCCGCCCGTCGCCGGCCAGGGCTTCGAAGTAGCGAAACTCGCCCGGCGCCAGAATACTAAGCCGCGACAGGGTGCGGTGATTGCAGCCCACAATGCAGGCCGTGCGCTCAGGGTCCAGTGGCAGAGCGGCTCCAAGCTTTTCCTGAAACAAGCGGCCGCGCTCCAGCAGATTGGGCTGCACGGCCGGGTTGTTCCAGGTACCGGCATGAAACAGCGTCTGCAGATCGTCGGGCAGGCGGCTGGGAGCCGGCAGTAGCTGGTAGGTGCTCGGAAACGTGTTGAGAATGCGCAGCACCTCAGGCTGGCTGTTCTTTAGATCGAGCTTGGAAAGCCAGCGCACCACCTTGTCGGAGCCGGCCAGCAGCGGCACCGTGGCGTAGGTGCCATAGTGGGGTGTGCCTAGCAGCACCAGCCGGCCGCCCTGGCCGTCGGCGCCCAGGGTGTCCCACCAGTCCCGGTTGTCCTGAATGAGGCGCTGGGCCACCAGCCCGCCCACCGAGTGCGCCACCAAATGCAGAGGCTGGCCCCGAAAGTTTTTCTGTACGTAGGTTGCCAGCTGGGCGGCGGTTTCGTCCAGGTCCTGGCGCCAGTCGTAGGGCCAGGGCTCCACGGTGCCGGTTGCCTCTAGGGCGAGCAGCGTGGGGGCGTAGGTGCGGTAGTCCACGGGGCCTGTCCGCACGCCTTCGCGCGAGTTGCCGGCCGGCGTTAGGGCCAGCTCCCCAATGCCGTCGGCCATGCGGGCCGGGTTGGCCCACACCAGCTCCGGGGTGCCGCCCGCGCCCGGGCCGGTGAGGGCGGAGGCCATCATACCGGGCAAAAACAGAATGTGGGGCCGGTGCAGCCCGGGTGGCGCGGCCGCCACAGTTTGGGCCAGCAGCCGCAGCTCGTCCCGCTTTTCTTCCCCAAAAAAATCGTTGAGCGCCTGTTCCTGCGCTTTCTGAGCTGGGGAAGCCGATTTCAGCAGCTCCGGCAGCTCCAGCAATGCCCGCAGCGCAAGCCAGTCGAGCAAGGCGGGGTTGAGAACCCGCTCCGGCTGGTGGTGGCCGTTGGAAGAGGCCGCGCCGTTAGCCAAAGTCCGGGCATGGGAAGTGGCCATTCGGCAGAGAAGCTAAAGAGAGTTCAAGTTTAAAAACACCGGTGCCCGCTACGAAGCGGTAGTAGCAGTGCGGCGCCGAGGGGCCCGGGCAGTTTTGGCGAGTGGCTGCAGCAGTAGCAGCTCCTGGGCGGTCGGCGCACAGTCCAGCGTAGGGCTCTGCAGGGGCGTGTGCCGCAGAAACGACCGACGTAACTGGTCTTGGAACTGCTTATGCGTGACGCTGGCGGCCTTTTCCAGCAGCTGCAACGCCCGCACCGTGAAGGCCCCGCTGCCGTTGGACTCGTAGGCTACCTGCTCGGGCAGGCAGGCCGAGAAGTTAACCACCCGCATGGCGGTGCGGCTGGCATCGGCGGGCTTGCGGGCGGCGGGGTCAGCGGGTAGGCTGGCCCGGAAGGCGTGGTGCAGCACGTTGAAGTCGGTTTCGCCGGTGCGGGCGCGCATAAACCGGGCCCGCTGCCCGGCCGGAACAGGCGTAGCCGGGCTGCCAAACAGCCGCGCCACGCTTCCGGAGTGGCAGCAGTCGGCGAAGAAAGTGGCATTGACGCCCGGAGGCACGCGCCGGAACACAGCCCGCAGGTCGTCGTCGAGTACGAAGGCGCCGCGGGCATAGTCGTGGGGGCAGAGGGCTTCGTCCTGGCCGTCGGCCTCGTCGCCCGCGTTTTCGTCGCGCATCTGGGTGCCGTGCCCCGAAAACTGCACCACTACCACATCCCCCGCGCGGCTTTCGCTCAGCAGCCGGCTGATGCCATCCAGGATATTCTGGCGGGTGGCCTGGGCTTCCAGCAGCAGCTCCGTGGCAAAGCCGCGCCGCTGCAGGGCTGCAGCCCAGGCGTGGGCGTCGGCTACGCAGCCCTGCAGCGGCGCGGCAGCGTAGTCGTTGATGCCGATGCACAAAGCCCGTTGGCGCGGGTGGCCGTTGGGGGTGGCTGGGGTAGGAGCGGCCGGCGCCGAAACTTTCTTGGGAGGCTTCGGTGCCGCTTCGGCCTGCGCCTGGGCCAGCATCACTATTTCTTCGGGCAGCTCAATGGGCTCGTGCCAGATGTCGGTCAGGGTGCGGGTGCGCGGAAACGGCACAATGTCGGAGCGGTTGAGCACGCGCCGCAGCACACTTTCCATGGTGGCCGGGTCGTTATCGAAGCCGCCGTGGGTGGTGCTGGTACTGGAGCTGCGGCCGCTCGGCTCAGTAGTGCTCGACCACACCACTTCGGCCGCTGTAGCAGGGTAGCCTGCCTGCAGGCCCAGCAGCCGACTCACCTCGGCATCGTCCCGTAGGCTGGCTTCCAGCCCCAGAATAGGTGTTTCGTGCTCTGATTCGAGGGCGTGGTGAAGCAAATACAGCAGCGACTTGCGGTAGAACAACGAGCAGGTGTCGGCCCGCTCCAGTTCGTCGCGCATGGTGTACACAGTGAGTTGCCCGATGCCGCGCGTGAGCAGGCCGGCCAGCTGCTGCCGGAACGCGTCAATCCGAATGGCTGGGGCCAGCAGCTGCAGCGTCCGGAAAGCAGGCGTGCCCATGTGCAGGGTGGTGGGCAGGAAATGCGCGTGGAAGATCGAGCCGGCGCTGTGCCCCACGGCATGCAGCCGCAGCTGGTCCGCCGCTACTTCGGCGGCGTGGGCTGCGCAAAATGCGTGCAGCTTCTGGGCTACGTAGTGGCCGCCGCCGTCTGCTTCGCTGGCCCACTCGGCGCTGTCCTTCATATTTTTCCAGATCTGCCCGCCCAGTGGCCCCACGGCCCGCTCAATCAGCTTGTCGCTCAGGTCTGTGATACCACGGCTAAGCTCGCGGGTTCTGCTGCCCCGGATCAGGGCTCCCAGCGTGCCACCCAGGCCGGTTTCCCACACAAAGTACAGCGGATAGACGTGGTTGGCTTTCCACCATGGAATGTAGCGCAAGGCGCTGGCCAGCCCTGATTTTTCGGCTACCAGCCCCCCGTGGGCATACAGCAGCAGCTCCAGTGGCTGCCCGGCCGCCAGGGCCTTGTGCAGGGCCTGCTCCAGATGGGTTTCAAACAGGGCGTCTACATCAGCCGCTGAAGTGGTAAAGGCACCATCGGTGGAAAACCGGCCCTGGTCGAGGTTGACGACGTGGGCCCGCAGCAACTTATGCTGCGCGGCCGTAAGCTCGCCTGCGGCCCGCGGCCGGGCTCTGCGGGCCGCTTGCTTCAGCGGCTTTTCTGTGGTGTCTGCTGGAGCGGTTAGAAAAAGCAGCTGCTGGCGGCTCATGCCTTCTTCGGCGGGTTCTGCCAGCGCCTCCGGCTCCTGGCCGCGCGCCCGGCTCACGATGGACGTGTAGCCCAAGGCCCGCTGCAGCTCGGCCAGCCGCTCAGCTGGCAGCTTGGCAGGCATAGCTGCCCGGCGGGTTCCCAGCGTTGCCCGAATCCGCTTCACTTCCTGCAGCGTGGCCGAATAGCTGATACTGCTGCCCGGGCAGGTTTTGGTGGACATCTGGCTGTGGAAGTGCAGCGACTCCAGCGGTAGCTGAAAATGCTGCTGCACGTGGGCCACCACGTGCAGGGCCGTGTGGCGCTGGGCGCCATCAAACAGGTCCCGGCCCTTGTCGAAGTCGCCAATCATCTCGAACATAAACGGCCCGGCCAGGCTGTTGCCGTTGTGGCCGGAAGCGCTGGCCGGGGCCAGATTCCAGTTACGCCCGGTCCAGATGGTGCCATCCGGGGCAATGCTGATGTGCTGGGCAATGTCCGACCAGCCGTTGTGCTGGGTATGGTACTGCCACATGGCCTCAATGCTGGCGCGGCCCGCGTACTGCTTGCGGTTGGGCCGCCACGTGTGGTGCATGTGCACACCGGTTACGCGGCGCGTAAACCGAAACTGGCCGAGCATCGCCACGAACTCAGCTAACGTTATCTGTTTGAAGCGACTGGCCATCGGAATAAGAGGTTTAGTGACACCCGTATGCCCGGAATGGGACGGCACACTGAATATACTAATAATGAACATTTTAAATATAAAATTGTATCACATAAATATGTGCCTGCCTGCTAAGTAGCTGCTAAAGTGCAAAGCCCCGGCTTCGGAACTGAATCCGAAACCGGGGCTTTACTTGTGTCTTCTCCTGCAAAAGAGAAAGGCAGCACTCACTGAATAGCGCAAAAGCGCCGTAGGGGCGTATTAATACTGGCCTATGCTAAGCATCACCAGCGTGCAGGCTTCTTCAGTCCGGATGCCGCGGGCTTGGGCCAAGCGCTCCAGTTCGGGGTTTTCGGTGCCGGGGTTGAAGATGATGCGCTTTGGCTGCAAATCCAGGATGTAGTCGTACCAGGCAGGCTGGTTTTGGGGGCCTACATAGAGCGTAACGGTATCCACTGCCTCAGTTTGCGGCCGGTCCGTGTGAATATCGAGGCCGCCGACCTGGCCTTTGCGGATACCTACGGGCACCACTTCATGGCCGTGGCGCTGCAGCCGGTGCACGGCCTGGTAGGAGTAGCGAGCCGGATTATCGGAGGCGCCGAGAACAAGGGTCTTTTTCATATATGAGGTGAACGTGCGGATAAAGGAAAAGTGCCCGGCCAGCGTCAGAGGCCAATTGAAGTACAACGCTCAGAGGTAGGAAACAGCCAGTGCCCACCTCCAAGAAACGCGCGGGTATCTGCTTTAAACGGCTACTTCGCGCCGATGGCTGCCAGAGCCGCTTCGGCGCACCGCTCACCATCCATAGCCGCCGACACGATGCCGCCAGCGTAGCCCGCGCCTTCGCCGCACGGAAACAGCCCGCGCACCTCGGGGTGCTCCAGCGTGTCCCGGTCGCGGGGGATGCGCACGGGCGAGGACGTGCGGCTTTCCACGCCCACAATCTGGGCGGCGTTGGTGGCGTAGCCCGGAATCTTGCGCCCAAAATCCTGGAAGCCCTGCCGCAGGCGCTCCGCGAGGCCGGCGCCCAGCACGTCGTCCATAGCTACAGGCACGAGGCCGGGCTGGTAGCTGGTTTCCAGCAATTCTGCGGAAAGCTTGCCTTTCAGGAAGTCGCCGAGGCGCTGGGCGGGGGCGCGCTGGGTGTTGCCGGCCACCTGGCAGGCCCGCTGCTCAATCTGCTGCTGCAAACGCAGGCCGGCCAGGGCACCGTACTGGCGCACGTCCATGTCTTCCAGCTCCACGGCCGCCACAATGCCGGAATTGGCGAAGCGCGAGTCGCGGCGGCTGGGACTCATACCATTCACCACCACTTCGCCGGGCGCCGTGGCGGCCGGCACAATAAAGCCACCCGGGCACATGCAGAACGAAAACACGCCCCGCTGCTTGCCCTGCCACTGTGTCTGGTGCACCAGCGAGTACGACGCGGCCGGCAGCTCGCCCCGGTTGTGGAGGCGGTACTGAGCCCGGTCAATCAGCTCCTGCTGATGCTCGACGCGCACGCCCAGCGCAAACGGCTTGGCCTCGATAAGCACGCCACGCCGGTGCAGCAGCTCGTAGATGTCGCGGGCTGAGTGGCCGGTGGCCAGAATAACGGCGTCGGCCTCAATCGTTTCGCCGGTGGCCGTGACCACGCCGCGCAGGCGGTGGCTTTCCAGCACCAGGTCGTCCACCCGCGTATCGAAGCGCACCTCGCCGCCGGCCTCCCGGATACTGTCGCGCAGGGCGGCCACCACCGATGGCAGCTTGTTGGTGCCAATGTGCGGGTGGGCGTCCACCAGAATGTCGGGGGTGGCGCCGTGCTGCACCAGGCAGCGCAGCACGCGGCCTACGTCGCCACGCTTGGTGGCGCGGGTGTAGAGCTTGCCGTCGGAGTAGGTGCCGGCGCCGCCTTCGCCGAAGCAGTAATTGGAATCAGGGTTGACAAGGTGCTCTTTGTTGAGGGCAGCCAAGTCGCGGCGGCGGGTGCGCACGTCTTTGCCGCGCTCCAGCACAATTGGCTTCAGCCCCAGCTCAATGGCGCGTAAGGCGGCAAACAACCCCGCCGGGCCGGCGCCCACAATGAGCACGGTACGGCGGGCCTGCCGCACATCGGGGTAGCGAAACCAAGGGCCGAAAAGGCTGGTGGGCGGCGGCGTCTGGTAGATATCGGCGCGCAGACGCACCTGGGGGCTACGGCCGCGCGCATCAATGGAGCGCTTGCGCAGGTGCACAAAATCGGCCTGGCCAGCGTGCAGGCCAGCGGCTTCGAGCAGGGCCTGGTAGCGGGCAAATTCGTCGTAGGCTACGGCCGGCGGCAGCAGCACTTCAATCTCACGGACAAGAGCAGACATGAAACAGGGGAAAGGTGGTTATCCTTTTATCCTTTAAGCGTAGGCTGATATAAGGCCTGCAAAGATACGCAGCCAGGCGGGCATGCCCTTGATGAGGCTATCTTGACGAGGCTATAAAGCACGTCCGCCCCTCCGGCAGTTGCCAGAGAGGCGGATGAAACAGGGAGTGAGCTGAAATCAGGCCTTTTCCTGCCGGTCCTGCAAGTCGTTTTGATGCGGTTTGCGGGGCCAAAACTTTTCCATTGACTGGTTGAATGCCTGCAAGGTCTGGGAACGTACCTCGCCAGAGCTGTGGCGCAGCAGCTGGCCCAGCATGAAGCGGTACATTTCAGTGGTGTTTTCTAACCCCTTCGCACTCACCAAACCATGATGTAGCAAGTCGCAGTTAGCAGCTACTGAGTTCGACATTGACTCAGTTAATTCTTCACGTGCCTGGTCGGCATCTTTAAATGATTGTTCCAATCGAGCGGTGATGTTATCATTCTGCTGCTGATCCATTGCCAAGAGAAGAAGTCGGTTGCGGTTAGTCGCCTAAACCCCTGGGAACAGCCAGAAAGTTCAGAGGATAGTTGATGTATATCCGGAGAAACGGTATTCCGCAGTTGGGGTTAGGCGCAAAATCAAGATTTGCAAGAGGCAACTAATGATTGCCAAAATCTTACACGGCAGTGGGCATAATGCGCACCGGCCGCTTGTTGTGGTCGATGGCCACAAAGGTGAAGACACCTGAAACCGCTTTCACGCGCTCCTCGGAGTACATCTGCTCCACAAACAGCTCTACACTCACCTTCAAACTGGTGTTGCCCACGTGCTCTATATTTCCAATCAGCTCCACGAGCGTGCCGCCGGGAATGGGGTGCGTGAAATCCACCTTATCCGATGATACAGTAACCATCTTGAGGCGCGAAAAACGCGTGGCCGTGATGAAGGCCACTTCGTCCATCAGGTGCAGCGTGGTACCCCCGAACAGGGTGTCGTAGTGGTTGGTGGTGTTGGGAAATACGGCTTTAAAGATGCGCGTTTCGGCAGCAGCAATTTTGGCGGCGAAATCAGTCGTCATGGCGGGAAATAGGGAAAGTGAGGAGGAAAAAGCCTACCTGTCCGATTCCGGAACCTGCCTTGCGCTACCGAGTGCTACCGGCCACCTAGGTGCTGCCCGGCATTGGCTGGCCATAGCGGCCTGCCTGCCCGGTAGCAGCGCCCAAACACCCGATAAGACCCTTTTTCGCGAAGGCAGCCTCATCAATGCAGCGGAAGGCAGGTCTCCTGACTTGTCCCATTTTCCCCGTCCTTCTCAGCCAGCGCGGGGCCGGACAATGGACCTGATAAGGAGAAAACTGCGCGGGACTTACAGTAGCGCGTCTGTCCGGGATTTGCACCCGGTTCCCTATTAATCTGGGTATTACCCCAAAACCTTCCGCCGTCTGACTGGAAATCGACCAGTGAACAGCACGGCGAAGGTAGGCGGAAGGGCCGGAATATTGTACGAGCTCTGGCTGCCACCTGCTACTTTGCGCCATGCATACTTCTCCCGCGCCGGGTGGCCACAGCATGGCTTCCCGCATCCGCAGTATCTTCAGTGGCTCCGTCGGCAACCTCGTGGAGTGGTACGACTGGTACGTGTACTCGGCGTTTGCGCTGTACTTCGCGCCCTCGTTTTTCCCGCAGGGCAGCCAGACGGCGCAGCTGCTCAACACGGCCGCCATCTTTGCGGTGGGCTTTCTGATGCGGCCGCTGGGTGGCTGGCTGCTGGGCCTGTACGCCGACCGCGCCGGGCGCAAGGCGGCCCTCATGGCCTCGGTGCTGCTGATGTGCGGCGGCTCGCTGCTGATTTCCCTCACGCCTACTTATAACCAGATTGGGGTGGCGGCGCCGGTGCTGCTGGTAGTGGCGCGGCTGCTGCAGGGGTTGAGCGTGGGCGGCGAGTACGGCACTTCGGCCACCTACCTCAGCGAAATGGCTGACCAGCGCAACCGGGGCTTCTTCTCCAGCTTTCAGTACGTGACCCTGATTGCCGGGCAGCTGCTGGCCTTGTTGGTGCAGCTGGCCCTGCAGCAGCTGCTTTCGGCCGCCGAGCTGCAGGCCTGGGGCTGGCGCGTGCCGTTTGGGATTGGGGCCGCGGCGGCTGTGGTAGCGCTGTATCTGCGGCGCACGATGGAAGAAACCGACGCCTTTACGCACCAGACCGCCGCGGAAAAAGCCGCGGCCGCGCCGCAGTCCGGCAAGCTCCGGCTGCTGCTGCGCTACCCGCGCGAAGTGCTGACGGTGGTGGGCCTCACGCTGGGCGGCACCGTGGTGTTCTACACGTTTACTACTTACACTCAGAAGTTTCTGGTAAATACCACCGGCTTCACGAAAGACCAGGCCACGCTCGTTTCGTTTGGGGCGCTGGGCGTGGCCATGCTGCTGCAGCCGCTGCTTGGGGCGCTGTCGGATAGGGTGGGACGGCGGCCGGTGCTGCTGTTTTTTGGCATCGGGGCCACCTTGGGTACCGTGCCGCTGCTGACGGGGCTGGGTGCGGCCCCAAGTACTGGGGTGGCCTTCGGGCTGCTGGTGCTGGCCTTGGCTATTGTGAGCGGCTACACCTCCATCAACGCCGTGGTAAAGGCCGAACTGTTTCCGACCGAAATCCGGGCCCTGGGCGTGGGGTTGCCGTATGCTCTCACCGTGGCCATTTTCGGCGGTACGGCCGAGTACGTGGCGCTGCTGGCCAAAAGCCACGGCGTGGAAAGCTGGTTTTACTGGTACGTGACGGTGTGCGCGGCCATTTCGCTGGTCGTATACCTGCGCATGCCTGACACCCGCGACACGTCGCGCATGAATACGGCGGCCAATTAACCTTTTTGGCTAAGGCTGGTTTTGGATTGCCGCGCAACGCTGCGGTCCGGTTGGTTACTTTGCTTTCTCACTCACCTTTTCCTGTTCTCGTATGAAAAAGATTCTCACCCTGCTGTTCGTATTCTGCGGCCTGCTGCTAGCCGGCCAGACCATGGCCCAGGCTAAAAAGCCCGAAGACAAGAGCAAGCGCCCCAGCCCGCCGGCCACCGTCACGGGCCCCAACTTCACGATTGAGTATAGCCGCCCGTCCCTGAAGGGTCGCAAAGCCTTCGGTGGCTTGGAGCCTTACGGCAAAGTATGGCGCACCGGCGCCAACGAGGCTACCACCTTCACGACCACCAAAGACGTAAAAGTCAACGGTCAGGCCCTGGCCGCCGGCACCTACGCCCTGTTCACCATCCCCGGCGAGCAGGAGTGGACCATCATCTTCAACAAAACCGCCAAGCAGTGGGGGGCCTACGAGTACAAGCAGGCCGACGACGCCCTGCGTGTGCAGGCGAAGCCCACCAAAACCGCCGCTCCCGTAGAAGTATTCACCATTGCCGCCGACAAGGCCGGTGTGGTAACGCTGATGTGGGACAACACGCAAGTTACTTTCACAGTGAAGTAAAGCCATTCCCGGCCTAGCAGCCGAATATAAACCGGCCGCCGTTTCTGCTTTTCAGGGCAGAGGCGGCGGCCGGTTTTGGTCGGGGGGCTGAGCTGGATTATCGAATCTGAAACTTGACGGGTACTGCCATCAAAGCGGCTACCGGCTGGCCGGCCAGCATGCCGGGCAGCCATTCAGCGGGCAACTGCTGCACAGCCCGCAACGCTTCCTCGTCGCAGCCCAGGCCGATGCCGGACTTCACGCGGTGCCCGCTGGCGCGGCCGTGCTCATCCACCAGAAACTCAATCACTACCTCGCCGCCGGTGCGGTTGCGCAACGCCTGCGGCGGATAGCGCACCGAAGTGCCAATGGCCTGGTTCATGGCCTGCGGGCCTCCGATGTAGAGCGGCGGCCGGTCGAGAGTAACCTGCCGGGAGCTGGCGCCCTCCACAACGGTGTATTGCTTCTGCTGGTCGGCGGGCCGGATGCGCGCAAATTCCAGGAGGCGGGTGGAGTGGTTGTAGCGCTGCTCCAAGGTGTCGCCGAAAGCATAGTAGCTCCAGACGCCGGTTTTCTGGTCGTTGCGGTACTGCCCGGTGCCTTGGGGCCGGCCGTTCCAGCCATATTCTACCCAGGTGCTGTCGCGCTGGCCCTGCTTGTAGAAGCCCTGCTGAATAGGCTGGGCGCGTAAGCTGTTGCTTTGCTGCAGGTAGGGTCCGTGCTTCACATTTTTGTTGTCCTGCAGCACATAGTAAGTTTCCTGGCTCCAAGGATTAGACTGTTTGACTACCACTTTAGTGGTTTTCTGAGCGGTGGCCGCCAGCGGCAGCAGTGCGGCCGCCAGCAATAAGGTGTTGCGCATGGGTATGAATAGGGGATGAGGCAATGATTTAGAAAGATGATGGCCGCTGCGGGCTACTCAATCGTCAGCTGATACACCACGAAGTGCCGGATGCCGAACTTTTTGAACCACTCGGCGGGTGGCACTTTGCTCTGGGCCAGGTCGCAGTAGTACAGAAATCCGTCCTTGACGTAGGGCAGCGTGTACACCAGCAGCGGAAATTTCCGGCCCACCGGTACGCTGGCTTTCTGCTTTTTGTAGGCCTGAATGTCGGCGCGCAGACTGTAATCGGACGCTATAGCGCCGATTAGCGGTTGAAACTGCTGCCGCTTGCCAATGGTCGGGAAGAAGAACCGCACCTCCAGCCGCGCGTCGGTGGCGGCGCGGGCGTAGACGTTGAACGCCAGCCGGCCGGCTGAGTCCAGCTGAAACCGGCTCCGGTCTTTGCCCAGCAGGTCCTGCTCCGGCTGCGCCACGCCCTCCCGAAATTCCTAGTAGGTGAGGTGCAGCACCCGCCCGGCCAGCCGTGGGTCGGCTAGTTCAAAGTGCTGCTTTTCCACGCCCAGCATACTGTTCAGCTCCATGGCATCCGGGCCGATAAACCCGGTCTGGTTGGTGAGCAACGTGGTGCCGGCCTCGGAAGTTTGGGCGTAAGCAGGGGCTAGGAGCAGCCACAATAAAGCAGTCAGAATGACGCGCATACGGTAATAGCGGAAGGTAGAATAGGACACGATAAAGCCGTGAAAATGCAGCTGTCTGCGCTTTCACGGCTCTAGTATACAACCAATCTGCAATTACGCTCGCTCGGCTTCGCCCAGCACGCTTTCCACCCAGCCTTTGCCCCAGTCTTCGAGCTCCTGCGCGGTCCAGAGCTGGGGGTAGAAGATGCGGCGCTGGAACTTGGGAGGCAGGTACTTCTTCCAGTTGGTGCCGCCCGTGGCGGCCACGGCCGTGGGGTGCCGCTCCAGGTAGCGCACCGCCGACTTGAAGTGCATCAGCGGCCAGTTCACGTTCACGTTGATGTCGAGCTGCTTGAGCTGGCGTAGTAGGCGCGGGTGCTGCTGGTCTTCCAGGGGCAGGCGCTGCACCACGCTCCACGCGTTGCGGTGCTGGTAGTGGGCGGCGTGGGCGGTAAGCTGCTGGGTGTACTTCTGCTCGAACTGAATGAGGGTAAGGGCCTTTGCGCCAGTATCTTCTATGGTAGCACCGGCCTTCCAATAGATGCAGCCCATCAGCTCATCATGGGCAGCAGCTTCGCCCAGCAGGCGGCGCTTTTCCTTGTCGAGCAGGTTGCTCAGGTCGGTGCTGGCAATTTCGATCATGCGGTATTGCACGCTCTGGAAGCCCGAGGCCGGCATCAGCGCCATACGGAACTGCAGAAACTGCTGCTTGTCCATGCCGTCCACCATCACGTCGAACGAGTCGATCAGGTTCTCGAAGTAGCGGTTGATGCGGCCCAGGCGCAGCACCAGCTCCTGCAGCGTGGGCTGCTGCAGCTCCCCAATCTGCTCGTACTCGCAGAGGCAGAGCTTGAAATACAGCTCCGTAATCTGGTGGTACATGATGAAGATGCGCTCATCGGGAATGAGCGTGAGCGGACGCTGCAAGCTCAGCAGCGTGTCCAGGCTGATGTAATCCCAGTAGTTGATATACTTAGCGTGGAGCAGGCCTTCCAGGTAGGCGGCCAGGTCCTGGTGGTCAGCAGCGTACTTCTGCTGCAACAGGCGCAGCTGCTCGAAAACTGCGGGCGAAAATTCGTCCTCGGGGGTGGGCATGGGCTGGGGGAGTGGGAAAGGAAACGGGGTGGGAATCCGGCCACAAGGAACGAAAAAGCCGCCGAAACTGCCAGCTGCAGGCAACCCCAGCCCTATTGCCGGTATCCTTGTGAGCTGACGCGGCGCGTCAGGCAGCGGGCCTTGCTCGCAAACCGGCCGCTGCCCAACTCACAGTTGTGCTGGCGAGCCAAAACACCAGTCCACAAATCCGCCAATACTTCTACCTTTACCCCGTATATGGCCGAGAAAAGCAGCATCTTCGACATGATTGGGCCGGTAATGATCGGGCCCAGCTCGTCGCACACCGCCGGCGTAGTGCGCATTGCCCGCGCCGCCATCCGCATCCTGGGCAGCACGCCCACGCATGCCGTCATCACCTTCTACAACTCGTTTGCCCGCACCTATGAGGGCCACGGCTCCGACCGCGCCATTGTGGCCGGTCTGCTGGACATGCCCACCGACGACGTGCGCATTCGGGAGGCTTTCGACCATGCGGCCGCTGCCGGGCTACAGTACACATTTCAGGGCGTCGGCAATGCCTCGACCATGCACCCCAACACCATCCGGCTGCAACTGCGCGATGAGCGCACGGGCCACGCGGTGGAAGTCATTGGGCAGAGCCGGGGCGGAGGCGTTATCCGGATTGTAGAGGTCGATGGTTTTCCGTCGGACTTCTCCGGCAGCCTGCACACGCTCATCCTCGATGCCGACGATGCAAAGGGTTCTATTGCCTTCATTGCCTCGGTTATTGCCCACGACGACTGCAACATTGCCACTATGCTCGTGTCGCGGAAAGGCAAAAACGACGTGGCCCGGCAGTTCATTGAAATCGACTCGGAAATCAAGAAAATCACGCTGGAATACCTGCGTCAGTTAAGCTGGGTGCACCGCGTTACCTACATTCCGACCATCGATTAACGCACATCGGTCTTTAATTCGAGTTTCTGCATATTTGGCCTGAAATACCTGCGCAGGTCTATCGTTCTGTTTTTCGTTTCCTCTACTTACTCTATGAAATCACCTGCTACTCTGCCCCGGGCGCTGGCGCTGGCTGGTTCTACGGCCCTGCTGCTAGTTGCGGCCCGCCCTGCAGCGGCCCAGACTACGCCGCCCGCCCAGCCACCGGGCACGGCCCTGGCCCAGGCGCCTGCGGCGCCCGGCACGCCCTTTACATTGCAGCAGGCCGTGGATTACGCCGTAAAAAACAACCTCAACGTGCGCCAGAGCCAGCTCAATGCCGAGCTCAGCGACGTGACGCAGCGCGCCGGCCGCGGGGCGCTGCTGCCTACGGCCAACTTGAGCGGCAGCCAGACCTGGAACTACGGTACCGGCCTCGACCCGCTCACCAACGACTTCGTGAGCCAGACCATCCGGTCCAACAACTTCTCGGCCTTTTCGCAGCTGACCTTGTTCTCGGGTTTTCAGCTGCGCAACACCGTGAAGCGCAACGCCCTCGACTATCAGGCGGCGCTGATTGATATCGAGCAGGCCCGCAACGACTTATCGTTGAACGTGGCGTCGGTGTACCTGCAGTATGTGCTGGCCGAAGAGCTGATCCGGGCCAACCAAGCCCGCGTAAACAGCAGCCAGCAGCAGATTTCGCGCACCGAAAAGCTGCTCAAGGCCGGCGCTGTGGCCGAAAGCCAGCTGCTCGACAGCCGCGCCCAGCTGGCCTCCGACGAGCTGAACGTGGTGACAGCCCAGAACCAGCGCGACATTGCGCGCCTGCAGCTTGTTCAGCTGCTCAATCTGGATGCCGCCGGCGCGGCCGCATTCCAGATTGACATGCCCCAGGTGCCTGACCCCGACGAAAACGCCAACTTCAACGACGATCCGGCCGCCATTTTCGAGACGGCGCAGAGTGTGATGCCGGAAATCCGGGCTGCCGATCTGCGTGTGCGCTCCAACCAGCTGGGCGTTGAGGTAGCCCGCGGAGCTTACCTGCCGCGCCTGACGTTCGGGGCGGGTGTGTTCACCGGCTTTTCATCGTCGCGGCTGGCGCGCGTATTTAGCGGTGACTCCACGGCGGCCATTCCTATTCCGGTGGTGCAGTACGTGAACGGCCGGCCGGTGCCCACTACGTTTGCAGTGCTGCAGCCCCGGCAGGCCATTCCGGAGTTTCTGCCCGCTAAGTTCTCCAGCCAAATCAAGGATAACATTGGCCGGCAGCTGCAGTTCAACCTCAACATTCCGATTCTCAACGGATTCCAGGCCCGTACCACGGTGCAGCGGGCCCAGGTAGCCACCCGCCAGGCCGAGCTGCGCGCCGAGCAAACCCGCCTCACGCTGCGCCAGAACATTCAGCAGGCCGCTGCCGACGCACTGGCTGCCCAGCGGAAGTTCGCCTCGGCCAAGCGCCAGACCGAAGCCCTGACCACTGCCTACCGCAACGCCGAAATTCGCTTCAACAACGGCCTGCTCAACGGTACCGAGTTCAACATCGCCAAAAACAACCTCGCCGCCGCCGAATCGACCATGATTCAGGCCAAGTACGAGTACACGTTCCGCCGCAAGGTGCTGGACTTCTACCAGGGCCGCCCGCTGGCGCTCTAGCCGGTTGCCACGTTTCCAAGTCCGACAAGAATCCAAGACATAACTATGAAAAACAACCGCTTACTCTACATCCTTCTGGCCGTCGTGGTGGTGCTGATTGGAGGCTACGCTATCGGCAAAAAACAAGGCTGGGTGGGCAAGCCGGCTGGCACCGAGGTAACGGCAGCCAAAGCCGGTACCGTCAATATTGTGGAGCAGGTGAGTGCCTCGGGTAAGGTGCAGCCGGAAACGGAGGTGAAAATCTCGCCCGATGTATCCGGCGAAATTACCGAGCTGTATGTGCAGGAAGGCGACTCGGTCAAGAAAGGCCAGCTGCTGCTGCGCATCCGCCCCGACAACTACCAGGCGTTGGTAAACCAGCAGTCGGCCGTGGTGAACTCGCAACGCGCCAACGTGGGCCAGACCCAGGCCCGCCTGCAGCAGCTGATTGCCAACGCCAAGCAAACCGAGCTGACCTACCGCCGCAACGCCTCGCTGTACAAGCAAAAGGTGATTTCGCAGGCCGAGTACGAGGCCGCCAAAGCCGCTTACGACGCTTCGCAGGAAGAGCTCAACAGCGCCCGGGCCAGCATCCGCTCGGCGCAGAGCAGCGTGCAGAGCGCCCAGGCCGGCCTCGACGATGCCCGCCGCAACCTCAACAAAACCACCATTTATGCGCCCGTGAGCGGCACCATCAGCAAGCTCAACGTAGAGAAAGGCGAGCGGGTGGTGGGCACGTCGCAGATGTCGGGCACCGAAATCATGCGCATTGCCAACCTTAACTCCATGGAAGTGCGGGTGAATGTCAATGAAAACGACATCATCAACGTGCACCTCGGCGACTCGGTGGTGGTGGAAGTGGACTCGTATGCCAGCAAAGACGAGAAGTTCCGCGGCCTCGTGACCAGCATTGCCAACACCGCCAAAGACGCTCTCACGGCTGAAGCCGTTACCGAATTTGAAGTACGCATCCGCCTGCTGCCCGACTCGTACCGCCACCTGCTGCGCACCGTCAATGGCCGCACGGTAGTGCCTTTCCGCCCCGGCATGACGGCTTCCGTGGATATTATTACCGACCGCAAAACCGGCGTGCTGAGCGTGCCGCTGGCCGCCGTCACGACCCGTTCCGACAGCGCCATGACGGCCGCCGCCGGTGCCGGCAGCAGCAGCGGCCCCCGCGTGCGGGTGGGTGGTGTAGGAGGCCGCGGACGTAGCGGCGCCACGGAGGCTGCCAGCGCCAAGAAAACCACCGACGTGCAGGAAGTGGTGTTTGTCATCCGTGACGGCAAGGCTGTGATTACGCCCGTAAAAACCGGCATCAGCGACTTTCAGAACATCGAGATTCTGAGCGGCCTGAAAGTCGGCGACGAAGTAGTGAGCGGGCCGTTCCGGGCCGTGGCCAAAACGCTGAAGCCGGGCGAGGCCGTAGTGGTGAAAGATGCCAAAAGCCTCAACAAGGAGGCGCTGAAAGAAGGCCCCGAGGAGGCGAAGTAGCGTACAAGGCTCTGAAAAGCGAAATGCGGAGGCATTGCCACCCTATTTCGTTGGAACGTCATTCCGAGCGGAGCCGAGGAATCTTGCTAGTGGGGTACTCATTGAGCACCACGACCTCAGCACGCGAGATTCCTCGGCTTCGCTCGGAATGACGTTCTACTTTTTTACAAATTCCTTCTTAAAATTCCCCTGATTTGGAAAAAATAGCCATGCTCGGCGGCGGCTCCTGGGCCACTGCTCTCACCAAAATTCTGGCCGAAAACGGGTCCCGGGTAGGCTGGTGGCTGCGCTCCAAAGACGACGTGCAGCACCTGCGCACCACGCGCCACAACCCGCGCTACCTCTCGTCGGTGGCCCACGACCTTACGCGTGTGTTTCCGTCTACGGACCTGCAGGAAGTGGTGGAGGAAGCTGACTGGCTGGTGCTGGGTGTGCCGGCCGCCTTTGTGCAGGGCGTGCTCGATAAGCTGGACCGCGACTCATTGAAGAACAAGCGGGTGATTTCGGCCATCAAGGGCATGATTCCGGGCAAAAACGTGCTGGTGACCGACTACGTAGCCGACCGGTTTCGTCTGCCGCCTTCGCGCCTGGGCGTGGTGGCGGGCCCGTGCCACGCCGAGGAAGTGGCGCTAGAAAAGCAGAGCTACCTCACCATCGGCTCGCCCGACTCCACGCTGGCCGAGGACTTCTGCCGCTTGCTGCGCAACCGCTACGTGAAGGCCAATCCCGCCCAGGACCTCGACGGCATCGAGTACTTCGCCGTCATGAAAAACATCATTGCCCTCACCAGCGGCATTGCCCACGGCCTCGGCTACGGCGACAACTTCCAGGCGGTGCTGGTAAGCAACGCGGTGCAGGAGATGCGCCGTTTCGTGCACGCCCTCAACCCCACGCCCCGCGACCTGTCGGGCTCGGCCTACCTCGGCGACCTGCTCGTAACGGCCTACTCGCAGTTTTCGCGTAATCGCACCTTCGGCAATATGGTGGGCCGCGGCTACTCGGTGAAGTCGGCGCAGATGGAGATGAACATGGTGGCTGAGGGCTACTACGCCGTGAAGAGCATCTACGAGATAAATAAGCGCCTGCAGGTGCCCATGCCCATCACCTCAGCCGCGTACCATATCCTCTACGAGAAGATTTCGCCGGCCGTGGAAATCGAGCTGCTGAAGGAGAAGTTCCGGTAGGGCTTTATGTGGAACATTATAGCCAATCAAGTCGATGTTGATAATCTGATGCTAGCATATCGGAGTTTTCACGACAGCTGCATCAAAGAAATAGCAGTGCAAAATCGGGAGTTTGTGAGCGAACGTCTGGCTATGTCTTTTCATAATCAGACGTTTGTTAGAATGTTGTTTCAAAGCCAATTTCGCAGTACATCTGTTATTGAAATTCTATTTGAGGACGTTCAAACATTCAATTGGGTACAGGATGAAAGAAATGCCGATACTGGCTTAACTATCTTATTTGAGGCAGCCTGCTTTTGGCAGGGTGATATTCTGTACTGGGCCGAAGATCATGCATGGAATTTAGAATCAGATGACAAGAATGATTATCGCTGGATTGCCGCTAAGCAGGCTCGCTGGCGAATTGTAGAATCTGGTTTAGGACCTGCTACGATGCTTATGCAGCCAAGCGAGTCGTAGATTATTAGCATTTGCTGTTCTCTAAAAATAACATTCATGAGCACCTGGGACTACCACAACTTCGACAATGACGCCGCCGCTGACCTCGGCGAGAGTTTCCGCGAAACGCCTAATGAAGCTGCGCTCTACGAGGCGCTGGCCACGGCGGCCGAGGAAGAAGGCTATTTGGAGCTGGACGAAGCCAGCGAGGCGCTGGCCGCGGCCGAAATCGTAGCCGCCATCCTGGGCAAGCCCGCCGCCGACTTCCCGCCTGGCCTGCTGCCCGCTGTGGCTCACCTTGATGCCGCCGACAGCGAGGACTTGCGCGAGCTGGCCGAAGACGCCGTAGCGGCCGTGCTAAAGAACTCGGAGCTGCAGGAGCGGTGGGCAGAATCGGAAGACTATGCCAGCTGGCAGCAGCTGCAGCAAGACCTGCTGGCCCGCCTCCACGACGAGGCCGGTGAAGCCGATGATGAATCATAGCGGCAAATGAACTGGCTGTTGCTGGCGGCCTGCGCCGCCTTGTGCATGGCGCTCTACAACCTGCTGATCAAGGCCTCGGCCGGGCAGGTGCACGAAATGGTGGGCGCCGTGGTGCTGCAGGTGGTAGCCGCGCTGGTAGGAGCAGGTCTGCTGCTGGTGCTTTATCTGCGCGGCGCGCTGCCGTCGGTGCTGGCCACCAGCCGTGGCCTCACCCTGGCGGCTCTGGCCGGCGTGGGTATCGGGCTGGCCGAAATTCTGACGTTTGCGGTGTACAGCCGGGGGGCGCCTGCTTCAGTGGGTACGCCGCTGATTGTAGGCGGCTCGGTGCTGCTAACGGCGCTGCTGGGTGTGCTGGTGCTGCGCGAAACGCTGGGCTGGTCCCAGGCACTGGGCATGCTGCTTATCGTGGGCGGCATTGCGCTGCTGGCCCGTGGGCACTAGCGCAAGAAGGAAGGGTTGATTCTTATCGGTTAGCTAATAAATTAGAGTCGGTCAGGCGCGAAAGTTCTTCCCACACACGGTGCACCGGCAGGCCCATCACATTGAAGTAAGAACCTTCCAGCCGCGTCACGGCCACCATCCCAATCCAGTCCTGCGCGCCGTAGGCCCCGGCCTTATCCAGTGGTTGATGCTGATGAACGTAGTGCTCTATTTCTGAGTGGGATAATGCCCTAAATGTAACCCGCGTCTGGTCAGAAAAAACTACTTGCCGGCCGTCGCCACTGAGCAGGCAGACGCCGGTGAAGACGTCGTGGGTGCGGCCCTGCAGGCGCTGCAGCATCCGGATGGCTTCGGCCTCGTCGGCGGGTTTGTTGAGCACATCGTCGTCGAGGCACACGATGGTGTCGGCCGTCAGCACCACCTCGTCGGGGGCCAGGCCGGCGCGGTAGGCAGCCGCTTTGTGGGCAGCCAGGTACTCGGCTACTTCGGCCCGGCGCAGGTGCGCCGGAAACGACTCGTCTACTTCCTGCAAACGCACAGTATAGGCCAGGCCCAGGTCGGAGAGCAGCTGCCGGCGGCGCGGCGAATTGGAGGCCAGAATCAGCTTCATCTAGAGTGGGGCAGAAAACTCCCGCATAAACGGGTGCTGGGTTTCCTCGGCGCGGATACTGCTAAACAGAAAGCCGCCGATGGTTTTGGGGTAGAAAAACGTGGACTTGGGCGGCATCACGGCGCCCGAGTGGCACACCCGCTCCACTTCGTCCATGGTCACTTCGCTGGTAATAAAGGCGGCGCGGGCCTCGCCGTGGTCCACACGCTGCAGGCACTCGGGGAAGTTGCGCACGTACGCCACGCCCGGCCACTGCCGCTGCGCATCGGGCCCCATAATGCCGAGCACCTTTTCCAGCACGAAGAAGTGCAGCACCGTCAGATCCAGCGCTTTCACCTCGGGCGTGGTGTCCCAGTCGAGCTGAGCGTGCACCTCGGGCCGCAGCCGCAGCTTGTAGGTTTGGCCCTCGCCCAGATACAGCCCGAAAGCCCAGGGCTTGCCGGCAATCAGCTCGGGCAAGTCGTAGGGGTCTTCCTTGGGCATCACCAGAAAGTAGGCTTCCAGCCGCGCCAGTAGTTCCTCATTGCTGAGGCCATTGGGCAGTTCCAGTAGCAGCCGGTGCGTGGGCAGAATACGCAGGTCGTCGGCGGCCGCGTTGGTGAGGTACATCAGGTGGAAGTTCCAGCCTTCCTGGCCGGTGGCGGTGGGCTCGGCCGCCTGCCGCGCCTGCCGATACGCCAACGAGCCTTCATAACGGTGGTGGCCATCGGCCAGAATCACCTGCCGCGAAGCCAGCACCTGCTGAAACCGCTTGATAACGGCCGCATCCTGAATTACGGCCAGCACATCGCGGGCGCCCTGGTAGTCTTCCTCGGTCTGGTAGAGCGGCGTCAGGATGGCCTCGTCGAGGTAGCGCTCCAGCTCGAAGTCATCGTCGCGGTAGAGGCCGTGAGTGGCGCTGGTCTGAAATTCGGTGCAGGCCAGCAGCTCGGCCCGGTCGTTGACGGCCACAGGCAGCGTATTTTCGTGGCGCAGCACCACATCCTCAACCCAGTCGTAGGCCCGGATATGGCACATGAAGCCCTTGCGGCAGTACTCGCGGGTACTGCCCGGTAGCCGGAAATACTGGTAGTAAGCGTAGATGCCCGGCAGTTCATCCTGGCGCAGTACGCCGGTTTGCTGCCACTCCTGCAGCCGGATTCGGGCTGCTTCGGCTGGCGTGTCGCCGCGCGGCACTGAGAGGTGGATGCTGTTGAGCGGGTTGCGGTATAGCGCCTCCCGTTGCCGGGCCGATACTACATCAAAGAGTGGCGAAACAAAGTCATCGATGTTCTGGCTCAGCGTTGCATTGTAGCGCCAGCCACGGAGGGGTTGAATTTCAGCCAAATCTGTTTGGAGTGATGAGGTGATGAGGTAAACGGGGATGAGGTGAAGAGGCAAATGGTGATGGGGGATTGATAAAGAAGCAGGCTTCAAGGTGAGTGGCAAAGTGCCTACTATTCACCTGTTACCTGTCACCATTTACCTCATCACCTCATCACAATTAAGGCGCCAAGCGGCTCAGTCGCCAGCCGTTGCCCTCCAGTTCGTATACTATCCGGTCGTGGAGGCGGCTGGGGCGGCCCTGCCAGAATTCCACGCGGTGCGGCCGCAGAATGTAGCCGCCCCAGTTTTCGGGGCGCGGCAACGGATCCTGGTCGGCAAACTCGTCCAGCAAAGCTGCCTCACGCTGCTCCAACTGCTCGCGGCTCTCAATCGTCTGGCTTTGGGGCGAGGCCCAGGCTCCAATCTGGCTAGCACGGGGGCGGCTCTGGAAGTATTCGTCGGAAAGGGTAGCGGGCGCTTTTTCCACTCGGCCTTCCACGCGCACCTGCCGCTCCAGGCCTGGCCAGAAGAATGTGAGAGCCGCCAGCGGCCGCGCCGCCAGCTCCTGGCCCTTCCGCGACTCATAATTCGTATAGAACAGAAAGCCGTTTTCTTCGGGCAACCCTTTCAGCAGCACCACCCGTGCCGAGGGCTGGCCGGTTTCGCTGACGGTAGCCAGCGTCATGGCCGTAGGCTCGTCGAGCTGAGCGGCCAGGGCCTCATCCAGCCAGCGCCGGAACTGCGGCACAGCCAGCGGCAGAACATCAGTTTCCGAAAGGGTGCGCTGGGCGTAGGTTTTGCGCAAATCGGCCAGGTGCGGATCGAGCATGGTAAGCTAGGGAGAGAAAACGAGTATTGAGGATGCGGACAGCTATTTCAGGCCCAAATCGGGCGCAAGGTAGCATAATGTGGGCTTGGCGGAACCTGAGTTAGGGCAGCTCACGTACTGCAGGTAGTTTAGCAGGGCACCAACTGGTGCTGGCCGTTTGGTCGGCAACGGGTTGGGCGTTGCTTTTGTTTGCCAAGACCTGTTGCCATGCCTCGCCTACAACCCGGTAGTCTTCTGATTTCCCAGCCCTTTCTGGGTGACCCTAACTTCGAGCGTACCGTGGTGCTGCTGTGCCGCCACGACGACGACGACGGGACTTTTGGACTGGTCTTGAACCGCCCAACCGCCCTGCGCCTCGGCGATGTACTGGAGCTGCCCACACCGGCCGATGCTGGCTCACTTGGCCGCGCCCCACTGCTAATGGGCGGCCCCGTGCAACCCGATACGCTCCACTTTCTGCACCAGAGCCCCACTATTCCCGGTGCTATAGATTTAGGGCAGAATGTGTACTGGGGGGGCGACTTTGGCGTTTTGCTGGAACACCTGCTTAGTGGTGAGCTACTACCCGAAACCGTGCGCTTCTACGCCGGTTATTCCGGCTGGACTGCCGGGCAGCTGGCCGCCGAAGTCAACGAAAATGTTTGGATTGTGCACCCGAATGATGCCGGGAAAGTCTTTACTTTGGACCATGATGCCTTCTGGCAGGCCATTCTGCGCGAGAAAGGTGGCCGCTACCGTGCCCTGTCCAACTACCCGCTGGACCCCCGCCTCAACTGACCTTTTTTCTTCCCCTGCCGCCCGTGCCGTTGGTTTTCAACTGCCGGCCGGGCCTTTTCTCCTGAACTATGCTACCCGAAAACGATAACGCCACCCCCGCCGGCTCTGCTGCCGACTCTGAGTCGCCGATGAGCATCCTGGAGCGCCGGCTGGCTGAAATCCGCTCCCAGCAGCCCGACGCCCCAGCTACTTCCGGCAGCGCCCCGGCACCCGCCACGCCGCCGGCCGCCGATGACGATATAACTGAACGCCCCGCCACTGAAACTCACCCGCAGCCCGGCCAGCCCCAGGAAGCAGGTACTGCCGAAACGCCGTCCGAAGTGCCCGTTACGCCGGTTTCGGTAGCGCCTCCCGCGCACAGCCCTGCCATTTCCGACACCCAGGCGCGTGCCGAAAACCACTATGGCTCCTCCAACCCGGGCGTAGCAAGTGCCCAGGCCCAGGAATCCGGCGCCAGCGTTTCCGCCCCCGGTTATGTGGTAACTGCCGAATCGGTGCCCGTAACGCCAGAGCCGGAAGCCCTGACCGGCGACCTGCCGGAAGCTGCCGCCACGCTGGTTTCGCCGGAAACGGAAGCCCTGACTGGCGCAGGCACTGCGCAGGAGTCAGCTGAGTCGCCGGACCCCGAGCTGCCGGTTGCTGACATTCACGCCGCAGCCGAGCTGGAAACGGCTCCCGAGGAGCTGGCCACGCTGCCAACCTCATCGGAGACGCCACCACCGGCTACGGGCGCAACCCACGAAGAAGAAGAGGAGTTCGTGCCCGAAACGCCGGCCCTCGATTTCTCCACCCTGGACCTGCCCGCCCAGACGACGCACCTGCTGAGCTTGTTGCGCCGCCCTGATGCCCGCCAGAACCGCAAGCAAATCACCGACCTGTACCGGCAGTACGACACCGCCGTGCAGGCTGACCGCGCTGCGGCCCGCCAGCGCTTCACCGAAGCCGGCAACGAAGGCGACGACTTCACCTACTCCGGCCCCGAAGGCTACCAGGAACTCAGCAAGAGCATGCAGGAATTCCGCGAGAGCCGCGTGCGTGATGCTAAAGCCGAGGATGAGCAGCGCGCCCGCAACCTGCTGCATAAGCAGCACTTACTGTCGCAGCTGCGTCTGTTGGTAGAGTCGGCCGAAACCAAGGACAGCTCAGCCCGCATCAAGGCGCTACAAAACGACTGGAAGGCCACCGGCCCGGTGCCGCAAAAAGACACCCAGGAGTTGTGGAATTCCTACCACGCGCTGCTCGATATCTTTTACAACAACCGCGGTTTGTTCTTTGAGATGAAGGAACTGGACCGCCGCCGCAACCTGGAAGCCAAAGAAGCTCTGATTGTGCGGGCCGAGGCCCTGGCCGGGCAGTCGAGCATCAATAAGGCGCTAACGGATTTGCGTCAGCTCCACGAAGAGTGGAAGCATATCGGGCCAGTGCCTAATGAGCAGCGCGAGCCGCTGTGGCAGCGTTTCCTGCAGGCGTCGGAGCTGGTGCACGGCCGCAAGAAAGAATTCCTGGACACTCGTTCGGCCCAGGAAAATGCCAACATGACCCGTAAAGCGGCATTGCTGGAGCAGTTGCGTCCGTTTGGTGATTTTCAGACGGAGCGCGTGAATGAGTGGCGCGCCAAAACCGATGAGTTGCAGAAGCTCAAGGAAGAATGGGATGCCGCCGGCCTCGTTCCTCGCGACAAGGCTGAGAACATGAATAAGCAGTTCTGGAGCGCTTATAAAGGCTTTTTTCAGCGCAAGAATCAATACTTTAAGGCCCTCGACGAAGAGAAAAACGGCAACCTTAAGCGCAAGCTGGAACTGATAGAGCAGGCCGAAGCTGCCTTGGCTAATCCTGATTGGGAGCAAGGGCGTGAAGTTGTTATCCGGCTGCAGAAAGACTGGAAAACCATTGGTCGCGTGCCGGAAAAGCAGTCTGATAAGGTGTGGAACCGTTTCCGCACTGCCTGCGACTCATTCTTCGACCGCAAAAACCAAGAGCAGAAGCAGCGCCAGGAGCGTGTACAGCAGCTCAGCCAGGAACAGGCTGCCTACCTCGACCAACTGGCGGCCAGCACCGCCGCATTGTCAGCCGATCAGCCGGGTAGCCTCGACGGTTTCCGACTGCACGTACAGGAATGGCAAGCTTTTGGGGCTGATAGCCGCGCCGACGAACGTTTCCAGAGCGTGATGGGAAAATACCTCGACACGGTACCGGGCCTGGCCTATGAGGAGCGAACCGACCTGTTGTTCAATCTGCAAGTCGAGCGCTTGAAGTCCAGCCCTGATGCTCAGCAGCAGCTGTATAAAAAGGAGCAGACGTTGCGTCGGGAAATTAATGAGCTGGAAAATGACATTTCCACGCTGAAAACGAACCTGGAGTTTTTTGCCCGTTCTAAAAATGCTGCCCAATTACGCGAAGAATATCAGGGGCGTATTGATGAGGCACAACGCCGCATTGAAGGGTTGAAAAAGCAGTTGCGCGTTGTGCGCAGCTAGCCTGAATTAGGCTATTTAGGCTAGGTAGAAAAAGGGGCGAATCCGGCTAATTACCGGGTTCGTCCCTTTTTTATGCAGTCTGAATTACTAGAATTCATGGGAGTCAGTTAACGTATACATGAGCTGCTGGTAGTGCTTTAGTTGTCTGTAACTTGAACTTGTATAAAGGAAAGTCGAACGTATCTGGTATGGGGCTTTAAGATGTAGCCGATCCTGGAGTGCAGGTTGTGGCGTGGCTTAGTGCAGATTTTTTGCTGTCAATAATTCTCGCTACCCACACGGAATAGTGTAGCTGCTGGTAGCAAAGCAGTGATAGCAGAAAACAGAAAAGCTCCACGCTAGTGGAGCTTTTCTGTTTTCTGCCAGGTAGTAATTAGTTATTCACTGGCTGGTACAGCGTTTTTAGGCTTACGGCCACGCTTAGCGCCACCTGGTGTTACAGTGCGTGGCTTACGCTCTTTAGCTACCGGTTGGTAGTTATCAGCTAGAATAGCGTCCATATCTTCAACCGCCTGGTTAAGCGTACGAATAGCAGCCGTAACACCGCGGAGCGCCTTACGCAGGTCCTTCTTTACAATGTCGCTATTTTTAGCGTTTTTAATTACTTCTTCAAGTTGGCTGATGTCTAGGGCCATGGTGCGAGGATTTTAAAATGAACGTGAGCAGGGAGAATGAATGGTACAAACCTACCAGAATAATTCTCACTACGCTAAACGAATGCAGTAAGCTGCAGAAATTATTAAATAATCTTTCTCGCAGAATTAAGGTGGACACAAGTAAAATTAAATTAGCTGTTCATTTGAACGTCCTTGAATGATGACAATGAAGAACCATAACGTGTTGATAGTGTAAGGCTGGAATGAGGGGAAACTATGAAGCTGCAGTGAATTACTATTATCAGGTCGCTAATTACTGAACCTGTATTTAAATCAGGGATGACTTATCAGCTAT
This sequence comes from Hymenobacter puniceus, assembly GCF_014333525.1. Classification (GTDB taxonomy): domain Bacteria; phylum Bacteroidota; class Bacteroidia; order Cytophagales; family Hymenobacteraceae; genus Hymenobacter. Next base: position 40,004 of record NZ_JACSCX010000005.1, on the reverse strand, counting down.
CGGCTAAAACAAAAAACAGCAAGAAAGCCTGTTGTACCCCACGGACCCGACACAGTAGCGGAGTTTTTTAGGCGTTGAAAAACTTGTCGGGGGTTAGAGGCAGGGAGCGGAAGCGCCGGCCAGTAGCGTGGAATACGGCGTTGGTGATGGCCGCCGGAGTACCCACGCAGCCGATTTCGCCAATGCCGCGGGCGCCCAGCTCACTGATGAGCGGGTCAGGAATATTGAGCCATTCCACTTGGATGTCGGGTGTGTCGGCCATGCTGGGCACGTGGTAGTCGGCGAAGTTGCGCACCACGGCGCGGCCATTGCGCGGGTCGTAGGTGGTTTCCTCCATCAGCGTAGCTCCCAGCCCCATGGTCATGCCCCCGATAATCTGGGAGTGCGCCGTTTTGGGGTTCATCAGCCGGCCTACGTCGTAGACGCCACAGAGCCGGGCCACCCGAATTGTACCACTCTCTTCATTGACCCGCACCTGGGCAAATACTGCCCCGAAGGAATAGAACGAGAACTGTTCCCGCTCCGTACCCGGCTCGGCTTCGTTGGTGCCGACGATGGAAGGCAGCTTGGCCCGTCTCAGAATGGCAGCGTAAGTTTCGCCGGTAGCAGGCGTAACCTTGAGCTGCAGCCGGCCGTTGCGGGCCTCCACTGCTTCCGGAGCCGATCCGTACAGTGGCGACTTCGTGTCGCGGGCCGCCAGTTGCTGCAGGGCGCGCACCGCGGCCCGGCTGGCCTGCAGTACGGCTGGGCCCACGGTGGCCGTCGTGACAGAGCCGCCCGAGGTGGGCGTAGGAGGCAGGGCAGAGTCGCCCAGCTCAAACCGCACCTGCTCCACCGGCAAACCCAGCCCGTCGGCCCCGATCTGGCGGAAGATGGTATAGGCACCGTTTCCCAGCTCGTGGGTGGCGCTCTGCACCAGCGCGCGGCCATCGGCGAAGATAGTGGCCTTGGCAGCGGCCTTGCGACGCCCGGCCGGATACATAGTGGTGGCCATGCCGTAGCCGATTAGCTCGCGGCCTTCGCGCATGGAGCGCGGCTTGGGGTTGCGTGCATCCCAGCCGATCAGGGCCTTGCCGCGGGTGTAGCACTCGCGCAGGTTTTTGCTCGACCAAGGCTTGCCGGTTTCAGGATTTTTCTCGGCGTAGTTGCGCAGGCGCAGCTCCACCGGGTCCAGGCTCAACTCGGTGGCCAGCTCGTCGAGGGCGCACTCCAGAGCCCAGCCGCCCACAGTTTCGCCGGGGCCGCGCATGGGGCACGGCGAGGGCAGGTGCAGGTGGGCCAGCTGGTGCGAGAAGCCCAGGTTGGGCACGGCGTACATCATCCGCGACACGCGCGCGCACGGCTCCGTAAACCCGCTCGACTGCGAGGAGTGCGTGTGCGTGTCGTGCTGCAGCGCCGTTAGCTTACCGTCGCGGGTGGCGCCCAAAGCCAGGGTTTGATGCGTGGCGGCACGCTGGCCGGCTACCGTAAACATCTCCTGCCGGCGCCATTCCAGCTTCACGGGTCGTTTCACCACGCGGGCCGCCATGGCCGCCAGCAGCACCGGCGCAAACAGCCAGCCTTTGGCCCCAAACGCCCCGCCCACGAATGGGCAGATAACGTGCACCCGCTCCTTGGGCAGCCCCAACGACAGCGCCGCCACGGCCTGGGTGTTTTCCAGGCCGCGGGTAGTATCATAAAGCGTCAGAAAATCGGTGCCGCCGCGCAGCTCCCAGTGGGCAATGGTGGCTACCTGCTCAATGGGGCTGTGGTGGGTGATGCCGGACTCGTAGACCTGCTGAATCTTCACCGGAGCAGATGCCAGCGCGGACTTAGGGTCGCCGAGGGTTACCTGTAGCTTTTCTTCCTTGTTGCCGAGAAACGACTCCGGCTTGCTCTGCTGAGGAGCAGTCTGCTGGTTGAGCTGGGGCGGGCGCTCCTCATAAGCCACGCGCACGAGCGTAGCTGCGTGGCGGGCCTGTTCGTGCGTGTCGGCTACTACCAGGGCCAGGGGCTGACCGGCGTATTCTACGGTAGCATCCTGCAAGGGCTGGCGCGTTTCCGTGATGCCGCCTTCGCCCCGAAACAACGTTTCGCCCACCTTTTCGGGAATGGGCTGCAAACGAGGAGCATTTTCGTGGGTGAGTACTGCCCGCACGCCCGGAGCGCGCAGGGCCGCCGCCGTATCCAGCATACGCACGGTACCGTGGGCAATGGTACTGACCACTACCGCACCGTATACCAGGCCCGGCACGTCCCATTCAGCAGTGTAGCGGGCGTCGCCCATCACCTTCAGCCGACCATCTACCCGGTCGAGGGGTTGGCCAGTGGCTTCGGTCATTGTCATAGCAGTCTGAATAAATTAGCGGGGAGAAGAAATAAGGCCGCCCATGCCGCCCACACTGGCGGCAAAGGCCGTTCCGGCCGGCCCGGCCAGCGGCTGCAGGCCGCTGGTTTCCAGCAGGGCTCGCACCAACAGGTTGCGGCCCATCGGAATCTTATACGCGTTATGCTCCAGTGGCTTGGCATCGGCAAAAGCCTGCTCAGCGGCGGCCTGAAACAGCTTTTCGGTGGGCTTGCGGCCGGCTAGCAGGGCTTCAGCGGCTGGAACCCGCCAAGGCTTGTGCGCCACGCCGCCCAGCGCCACCCGAGCCCGCCGAATACGGGAGCCATCCATTTCCAGCGCCACCGCGCACGACACCAGCGCATAAGCGTAGGAAGCCCGGTCACGTATTTTGAGGTAGTGCGAGCGGCCCGCGAAGGTCGGTAGGTCGATGGCCGTAATCAGCTCGCCGTGCTCCAGTATTGTGTCCAGTTGCGGAGTGTTGCCGGGCAGGCGGTGCAGGTCGGGGAAGGCAATGGTGCGGTTGCCGCGGGGGCCAGTGGTTTGCACCTGCGCATCGAGGGCGGCCAGCGCAACGGCCAGGTCGCTGGGTTGGGTGGCCACGCAGCTGGCCGAGGCACCGAATATGGCGTGCACCCGGTTGAGGCCTTCGAGAGCGGCGCAGCCGCTGCCAGGAGTGCGCTTGTTGCAGGGCTGGCCCGGGTCGCGGAAATACGGGCAGCGGGTGCGCTGCAGCGGGTTGCCGGCCATGGTAGCCACGTTGCGGATCTGGGTGGAGGCGCCTGCCAGTAGGGCTTCACTCACGGCCGTGTAGCGCTGCCGGATTTCGGGGTGCGTGGCCGCTGCGCTGTTGCTCACGCCGGCCCCAAAGCGCAGCCCACCGCCACTGAGCGGGGCAATAGTGCCGGCCGGGAGTCCGGCCAGGTCTACCAAGCGGCTGGGCTGGTGCACGCCTTCTTTCAATAAATCAACTTCGGAGGTGCCGCCGGCAATAAACGTAGCGGCCGGGTCCTGGGCAACCAGAGCCACGGCATCGGCAGCGCTGCCGGCCCGCTGGTATTGGAAAGGAGTCATAAGCAGAAGTTAGGCACGCTGAGCGTCTTCGATGGCGGCAATAATGTTGGGGTAAGCGGCGCAGCGGCACAGGTTGCCGCTCATAGCCTCCCTGATTTCCACGGCCGAGCGCGGCTGCTTGTCCTGGACCAGGGCGGTGGCGGCCATAATCTGGCCCGGTGTGCAGTAGCCGCACTGAAACGCGTCGTGCTTCACAAAAGCAGCCTGCATTGGGTGCAGCGTTTCGCCGGCGGCCAAGCCTTCGATGGTGGTGATTTGCTGGCCCTGGCTCATCACGGCCAGCCGCAGGCAGGACAGCGCGCTTTGGCCGTCGAGATGCACGGTGCAGGCGCCGCACTGGCCATGGTCGCAGCCTTTCTTGGTGCCCGTGAGGTGTAGATTTTCACGCAAGGCGTCCAGTAGCACTACGCGAGGTTCCAGCTGCAATTGGTGCGTTTTGCCGTTGATATTCAGCGTGACAGGTACGGTGTCGGCGGTGGCGCTGGGGGTAGGTGCGTCGGGGCCGGCCGGGGCCGATTCGGCGGCAGCGGCGGCGTCCGTGTTGGGCAGCAGGAGCAGGGCCACCGTAGCCAGTAGGGCCGTCACGAAGGTGCGCCGCGACACTCCGCTGACGGTGGAGGTATCAGCTGTGGGAGCGGCTGTAGATTTGAGCTCCTCCAGCGCCGCCAGTAGCTGGCCGGGCCGGATACTTACGTTGGCATCTACTACCGTCTGCCAGCGTACTACGCCTTGCTCATCAAGTAAAAACAACGCCCGCTGGCCGCTCACACCAAACTGCTCTGCCAGCATCCCACACCAGTTCAAGGAATGCCAGTTCGCGCCGGCTGTATCCACAAAGGTTACCTCGCTATTGAACTCGCGCAGCAAGCGCGCAAACAGTGCACTTTGGTAGGCATGGCTAGGGTTCCACTCATCGGGAGAAAAAGCCAGCACCACAGGCTGGCCGCGCAAAGCAGAAAGGGGAGTGCCGTCGGGCAATAAGCCGTTTGGGGCAGGTGCGCCGGCTTGTAGAGGACAGGTTAAAGAGTGTTTCATCTGCGACAGATATACAACTAAGAGGCAGTAGGGAATACGCATTTGCCTGCTCATCGTTGGCCGAATGGCTTGCCTCTGCACTTACGCACTTAGAGGATTGGGTGCGTCGCCTTGTCTGCTCGCCTGTAGCCGTCGCGTACTAGCTGCAAGCGGGCAGAGCATAGAAAGAGTAGCAAACGGGGTTCACACTGGCCTATACACCGATTTCTGAGCAGGGCCTAGCGCTTAAGGCATGTTCGATGATGCGCATGTAATCCTTTTGGGCCAATAGCAAGCAACAATGAGCTGGCCTGACTTAAGCTTCACATATGCTACAAGTGGAAAATAGCTCACATACTACGAGAAGCTCTTATCAATGCTTCAGGAATAATGGCCGTAGACCGGCCTGCTCTCGTAGCTCTTAGTCTAACAAAATCACATTTATTCCTTTAAACGGGCACTTTCCAGGAAAGAAACAGGTTGTGTCAAAACCGGAAATAAAAAAATACCCGGAAAAATTGTTGTTGTAATTTTGGCAACATATATTTGGATTAAATATAGTGAATGAGGTATGCAGAATTAAACATGCATTCTATTCACTCACTTTCTGCTTCTTCTGCCTCTCTGTTTTTTGCTTTATTATGAAAACCATCGTCTTTACTCTCCTGCTGATGATCGGTCTGGTTGGTGTTGCGGCTGCGCAGAAGCAGGACCGTCATGCTGAGTTGCCGGGAATCGGCGAACCACCGGCTGCCTTAGTTGATGAAATGACCCGCCAGATGTCAAATTCACTGCATTTGAATGAGGCGCAGTTTATCCGTCTGCGGGCGGTCAATCAGATCAAGCTCACGCGCATGGACGAAATCAGCTGGCAATACAAAGATGACGTTGCGCAGCAGCGGGCCAAACTTGGTGAGTTGGAGGCCCAGTACGAGGTAGAATGCAGCCGCATTCTGACTCCTTCGCAGTTGAGCCTCTATCGTGCCGAACAGCATCAGGACACCGTTCCAGTGAAAACGGACCCCCAGGAAGGTGGCCTCGGCTAGTAGCCAGTTGGCATCTGGTCTTGTATGAAAAAACAAGCGGCATCTCCATTCAGGGGATGCCGCTTCTCGTTGGTGCCAGTGAGTTTGAGGACGTGTAAATGTGGGGGTGAAGCTTGCAAATAAAAAGTAAATATTGAATAAATTATATTTATAGTGTACTTGGGCGAGTTGTTATTACTTCAGTTACCGTTCCTAACGGGCCAAACCGAATGCTGAGCTTGTTGGCTGCTGAGCGTTGGTGCGGTGGCAGGCAATGGGGGCCCGATTCCAGATAATAGTTATAGATTTTTTCGGTCTGTTCGGCAAGTTCCTCCTCGTCGGGGCGGCCCAGTAGTTGCTCGATAACAGGAGTGCGGAGGCCATATAGCATTTCTTTGCTTTGCAACAGGCTTTTTAGCTGTGCAGGCCGTGAATCCTGGCAGCCGTAGGTGTCACGGCGCCAGACGGTGGCATCAAAGCCGGGCAAGTCGGGAACAGTGGGAGTACAGGCGGCCATAAGTGGCACGATAATGAAGGTGTAGGCAAATCTGCGGAAGTACATAAGCGGAAGGTACGGAACTGACTGCCTGCTAAAAAGGGTTGGCATCAGCAGGATTGAATGCGCTAAAATACTATTTTTGTAAACCCCAATCCGGGCCCGGAGTTTTTGCTTGCCTTCCCGACTTATTCTGCCTGTTCAGCCGATGACCTTTGCACCGACTGCCGTAGCCACGCTACTTCTTGCTGCCAGCCTCTTTACTGCTTCACCGGTTGCAGGCTCCCGTACCGATTCTGGGCCTGTAGGCGACATCAATAGCCGTGCTCTGCGCGTCCATTATCTGGCAGCTTTCGAGCAGTATACATTAAGTAGCTACACCGGGGCTCGGCTTACCAGCTATGGGCTTTCCCCGAATGTTTACCGAGAAGCCTTGCTTGGCTATTATAGCCTGCACCGCAGGGGCGTAGCCAAGCAGCCAGTGGTTACCATCATCGATTTTTCGTTGCCCAGCACCCAAAAACGGCTATGGGTGATTGATCTGAAGCAGCAGAAGGTGTTGTTTCATACGCTGGTAGCGCACGGCAAAAATACCGGCGACAACATGGCCCAACGCTTTTCCAATGTGGAGGGCTCGGAAATGAGCAGCCTCGGGTTCTACGTAACCGGCCAGACCTATCAGGGCAAGCATGGCCTGTCGTTGAAGCTGCACGGCCAAGACGCCCGCCACAACACTAACGCGGCCAGTCGGGCAGTGGTCGTGCATGGGGCTGAGTATGTGAGTGAGCAGTTTGTGCGTCAGCATGGCCGCCTGGGCCGGAGCCAGGGCTGTCCGGCGCTGCCGGTTACGCAGGCGCCCACCATCATTCGGGCTATCCGCAATGGGTCGGTGGTGTTTGCGCACGGGCCTAGTAGTGCTTCCTACACCTCAAGCTGGCTGCAGCTCGATCCGGCCTTGCTGGCTTTTGCGCAGTGGCGTGGCCTGCCGGGAGCATAATCCTGCCAAATTCTCTAATAAAATAATAGAAAGGGCCCGTCTGAATCCAGACGGGCCCTTTCTGCGGAGTAGCTATGGCGCTACGCCCGGTCGCCGGTTGCTTTCACCAGGTTGATGCCTGCAAAGAAGAAAATCAGGCCCACGGCAAACGGCACGATGGAATTGACTTTGCTCAGCGATACGCCAGCCATGTGCAGGAAGCCCAGTGCGCCATAAATGATACCGACGATACCCAGTATGGTGAGGATAGCGCCGAAAGTGCGTTTCTGATTCATGGGAGAGGAGGAATAGTGGTGAAAGAAGAGAAGGGAGAGGGGCCAGCCGGCCTGATGGGGACACATACGACGAAGCCAGCCTTTTGGGTATATAGGGTAGGCAACCCTGCCTGCTAGGGCCCGTTACAAGCCCAAATAGCCGTTAGAACGGCATATTCTCTCTTTCGCTCCCTTTTCAACTAACTCCAACCATGAGAGGAAATCTTCGCTTCATTATTGCCCTGCTGATGGCTGGCGTAACCCTTCTAACCTACTACTGCAAACGATCTGTGAATGAGGTGACTGGAGAGGTTCAGCACGTGGATATGACAGCCGAGCAGGAAATTGCGCTGGGTCTGCAGGCTGCTCCCGAAATGGCCCAGCAGTACGGCGGCCTGCACCCCGACCGCCAGGCCAGTGCCCGCGTCGAGCAGATTGGGCAGGATATCGTCCGGAACACCAAGGCGGGCCAGAGCCCCTACAAGTTTCAGTTTCATTTGCTGGCCGATGAAAACACCATCAACGCCTTTGCTCTGCCCGGCGGCCAGGTATTCATAACGGCTGGTTTGCTGAAAAACCTGCGGAGCGAAGGCCAGGTGGCTGGTGTGCTGGCCCACGAAGTTGGTCACGTAGTCGGCCGCCACTCTGCCGAGCAGATTGCCAAGTCGCAGCTGACGCAGGGATTAAGTGGCGCTGCCGCTATTGGCATGTACGACCCTGACCGCCCCGCTACAGCTGCCGGTGCTGCTGCCGCCGCCATGGTAGGCAAGCTAATGACGCTGCGCTTTGGCCGGGAAGATGAGTTGGAATCTGACCGGCTGGCTGTTTCCTACACTGCCAAGGCTGGCTACGACCCCCGGGCCATGATTCAGGTAATGCAAGTGCTGGAAAAGGCCGGTGGTGGCGGTGGCCAGCCGGAGTTTATGAGCACGCACCCCAACCCCGGCAACCGGATCGGCGAGCTGGAGCAGGCCATTGCTACCGAGTATCCGCAAGGGGTGCCGACCGGCCTGAAGCCCTAGCCACTCCTGATGTTCTTGCGTTACTGTCCTGTGAGGCCGGCCCTGTGGTCGGCCTCTGTGGTTTGGTAGATGTATATCTTTGTTTTCGCACACGCATTACCTTCCTTTGACATGTCTGTTCCTGTTTCAGTGCCACTACGCACCTTACTGTTTGTGTTGAACCCGGTGTCGGGGGATATCAGCAAGGCGGAACTGGAAAGCTCTATCACGGCCTATTGTACTGAGCGAGGCCGCACGGCTCATTTCCACCATACCACTGGCAAAAACGACCTGGAACACCTGCAGCAACACCTGCAGCAGCACACCTACGATGCCGTGTTTGCTGCCGGCGGCGACGGAACCGTAAGTCTGGTGGCGGAGGCCCTACTTGATGGAAGGATACCGCTGGGCATACTGCCGCTTGGCTCTGGCAATGGCTTGTCCAAGGATCTGGGAATTCCGCAGGACACGCAGGAGGCCCTGAAACTGACATGGCAGCACCAGATACACGCCATCGATACGCTGCAGATCAATGGCCGGTTTGCGGCGCATTTAGCTGATCTGGGCTTCAATGCTTTGATTGTGGAGCGGTTCAACCAAGGCGACACCCGCGGGCCTGGTGCATATGTGCGCATTGCCACGCAGGAGTATCTGAGCTACACGCCAGCCATTTACCAGATTGCAACCGAGCACGACCAGTGGGAGGGCCCGGCGTTCATGCTCACGATTGCCAACGCCCGCACGTTCGGCAGCAACGTCATCATCAACCCCGACAGCCACCTCGATGATGGCGAATTTGAGGTTTGTCTGATCGAACCTTTCCCTGGTACTGCTGCCCCCGGAATCCTGTATAACCTCTATACGGCTGGGTTTGACGCTTCAGAATATACTCGGCGGCTGCGGGGCCGGCAGGTTTGCATTACGGTTCCTGGTGCCACGCAGGTGCTGTGCCAGATAGATGGTGAGCCCTGCTACCTTACTACGCCCATTGAAGTGCAGATCCGGCCGCGTAGCCTTCGAGTGCTGGTGCCGGAGGCCCCGGTGCTATAAGGGCAGTTCTGCCGCCAGCGGCACCACCACCACCGACGGCACCAAGGGTGCTGCTACCATTGGGCTAGGGTAGAGGCGCTGGCGAAACACTTCGGGCAGCGGCGCGCCGGTAGCGTCAGGCTCCAGCGTACGCAGCCACGTTTCGCCGTTGGTATAATAGTCCAGGCTGAAAAATCCTTTGTTTTCGTGCACGAAAGTAGCTTGCCCGCCTTTCTGCACGAATGCCGTTTTGCTGCCAGCGCCACTCACGAGGTAGTGGCTGCCATGCTGCTCGAAATACTGCAGATTATGGTCGTGGCCGGCAGCGTACACCAAGTGCCGATGCTGATGCAGCACCCGTAGCAGGCGGCGGCGCATTTTTCGGTAGCGGGGGTGGGCCATATCTTCGGCGGCACCTACCAGCTTGCGGTACAGCGGCAGCAAAGAACCAATAAACGGCAGCGGTACATAGGCACGTTTATGCACGGTTGTGAGCGGAAACACGTGCTGCTTGGCCGTGAACTTGCCGCCGTGCAGGGCGTTGGAGTACAAGGGGTGATGCCCGGCCACCACAATGCGCTGGTGCTGGTTCTCTACCAGTAATTGCTGCAGCTGCCGGAACGGCTGCTTGGTATCAGACATCGGGCGCGGGCCCTGCTGCACCCACCATTGCGTGTTGAGCACCAGCAGCAGCACACCATCGGCTAGCTGCAGCGCCACGGGGCCGGGTGTGCCGCCCGCCGGCAAGTACTGCGCTGTCGGAAGCTTTTCGCGGATGTAGGCTTCCTGGCGCAGCAGGTACTCGTAGCCGTCCGGGCGGCCTTTGTTCCAGTCGTGGTTGCCGCTAAGAAATACCACCCGGCCAGGAAAAGGCCGGAGCACGTCCAGCAGCGCGTTCAGGTGCTTTTCGGCGGCGGCGCGGCCGATGTGCTCCGGTGCCGGCAGCCCTGTAGGGTAGACATTGTCGCCGAGGATGATGACGGTGCCGGCCGGGCCGGTTTCCTGCTGCCAGTGCTGCAGTAGTTTCAGTAAGTTGTCGGTGCCGTCAGTGGCCACGGCTCCCGGGTCGCCGAGCAAGGCCACGCGGTGCAGTAGCGGAGTTGCCGGGTCAGGCAGATGAAGCAGCCAGTCGTTGTGAGCCGGCGCCACATAAGGCCGCCGCCGATAGTGCCGTTCCTGGCGGTAGCGAACCAGCAGCCAGGCCGTGAGAGCCGCTGCCAGCGCCGCCAGCAAATACAAAAACAAGGTTGAGAAAGAAGCCACAGGCATGCCAATAGAACGCTACTTGCTATACGTAGGAAGGCCGCCTTATCGTTCGGGCCAGAACCAGTGGCTTTCGTGTCAGATCAGAAATTCGGCGGGGTCAGGTTTTTAAAATGCCCATTGAGGCGCACCCGTTCTTTAAGCCGCTCGGTTTCAAGCAATACCGGCAGAATGTGCTCTAAATGCTCCAGCACCAGTTCCTGACGCTCAATTTCAGTTTCGGCCTCCAGCAGTTGAAACTCCTGCTCGGTGCTTAGCCCCAGATGATGCGCAATGTCATACACCCGGTAGTTGGCCGGCAACTCTTGCATGAGCTTGCGCAGCCCCAGAATATCATATAGCTGCTCTACTTGTGCCGTGATACGCGCCTGCAGCAGTATATCGGGCGTGTTGTCGTCGGCTACTTCTTCTATCAGGCCACCGGCGTAGAGCTTGCCCGGTGCCTGCCGGTAAAACTCCTCGATGCGAAACACGCCAACGGCACGGGTGCGAATATCCAGCTCCCCGCTGTCGTAGCTTTTCTCGACGCCAATCAGCTGCATTTCAGTGCCCAGCATGCTCACGGCCTCGTTGCGGTAAGGTGGGATGCCGAAGGTAATGCCCTCACTCAGGCAGTCGCGCACCAACTGGCGGTAGCGAGGCTCGAAGATGTGCAGATTGAGCTTTTCCCCAGGAAAAACAACCAGATTAAGCGGAAATAAGGCTAGCAGACGCGACATGGCTTGTAAACAAAAGAACAGTGAAAAGGTAGTCGAAAACCAGAAACATGCCGGCCAATGGTCCCCAACATGCTACTTTTGCGCCAGATGAGGCCATTTTGGCTCCAGCAATTCTGCTAGATATTTTCAGCGAGGCGCCTGTGGCAACGGATTATAGCAAAGTGTGGCGGCAAACACGGCAAGTGGCATTACAGGTACTGGCAGCCCTTTTTCTGACCTCGGTGGCTTGGGTGCTCATCTACCGGTGGGTGGCGCCGCCGGCCACTTGGCTGATGCTGGACCGCCGCGCCCACGCGCCCGTGGGCTTCGGCTACTACGGCATTCAGGAACACGACCGGCGCATCAAATACCATTTTAAAAGCCTAGATGAAGTATCGGCGGAAGTGCCGCTGGCGCTTATTGCGGCCGAAGATCAACGCTTTCTGCTACACCATGGCTTCGATGGCAATGCTCTGTGGAAAGCGGCCAAAAACAACTTCGGTGGAGGCAAGCAGCTGCGTGGTGGCAGCACTATCACGCAGCAGGTAGCCAAAAATGTGTTTTTGTGGCACGGCCGCAGCTATATCCGCAAGGCGGCTGAAGCCTACTTCACGGTGCTCATTGAGCTGCTCTGGGACAAACGGCGCATCATGGAAATGTACTTGAGCGTGGCGGAAATGGGCGACTGCACCTTTGGGGTGGAAGCTGCCTCACAGCGCTATTTCCGCAAGCCGGCCAGCCGCCTCAACCGCCAGGAAGCTGCCCTGCTAGCAGGTGTGCTGCCCAACCCGCTGCGGTTCCGGGCCAGTAATCCTGGGCCCCAGGCTCGCGCCAAGCAGCGCCGGGTAGTGCGCAACATGCGCCGCCTGGGAGGTACCGCCTACGTGCGCGAACTGCTCAACTAATACTGCTGTCAGTCGGCCTGCTGGTAAACTCGGCGGGAGTCTTCATCTTCGTGACTTCTGCACGAGGGCGGCCACTGCTGGCCTGCTACGCTCCACTCACACTTCCTGTAATTACCTGTTTTATATGAATCGATTTGCAGTTCTGCCCCTGGGTTTGCTGCTGGCTTGTACTGCCAGCCGGTCTGGTACCTTGGTTGAGACTACCGCCGAAACGCCCGCTGAAGCGCGCCGGGCCATTGGGCAGCTGCTAACCACGCAGACTGCCGCCTGGAACCGTGGCGACGTGGCGGGGTTTATGCAGGGGTACTGGCAGAACGATTCGCTGGTATTTATCGGGAAAAGCGGCCTCACCTATGGCTGGCAGCGCACCCTCGACAACTACCGCCGCAGCTACCCCAGCGCCGAAGCCATGGGCCAGCTCCGCTTCGATGGCCTGCGCATCACGCCGCTCACTCCGGAAACGGCACAGGTGGTTGGCCGCTGGCACCTTACCCGCCCCACCGCCGGCAACCTGCAAGGCCATTACCTGCTAGTGCTGCGCCGCCTGAACGGCCAGTGGGTTATTGTCGCCGACCATTCGAGCTAGAGAGTGCAAGGAAAGGCTGCCCTCCCGAGTAGAGCAAGACACCTTATCATCTTGTAACGAGGACCTTCGGTGGCAGTCCTGGCGTGATAAGGTGTTTTGCGTTGTTCGGGAGGGCAGATTTAACTGAGTAAGATGCCCTAGCTCATCACCGGCTCGCCGGTGCCTTCGCCATCCAGGTCGTCCTCGGTATCAGCGGCTTCGTCTTTCTGCTTTTCCTGTTCTATGGCCGAAACAGCCTCCTGGAAGATAAACCCGGCCTTAACCGCATGCTCAGCGGCCTGCACAGTATCCTGCACCAGCAGCATTTCCACTTTTTCTCCGCGCAACTCTTCGGATACGCGCTCTACCAGGCTTGCGCGGTCGGGCAGGTTCACGTCGCGGATGTAGATGGCCAGTACGCGGCCCGGGTGGCGGCGCACCACTTCCCGATAGATATTGGCGTCTTCCTGGCCTGAGTCGCCGATGAGGATGAACGGTAAGGTAGGGTAGGTGAGCAGTAGATTGTCGATTTCCTTGAGCTTGTGGCCGTGGTGGGCTGAGGCATCACTGGATTTCTTGCCGGCTAGAGCCATATCCCGTAACAACAGCGGGCCGGGCGGAATGTCGTTGAGATTCAGAAAGTCTTCCAGCAGATCATACAGGTTCCAGGGAGAACTGCTGACGTAGAAGAAGGGGTTGTTGCGCTTGCCGTTGCGGCCCACCTGTAACTGCCGGTAAAACTCAGCCACACCCTTAAACGGCAAGCGTGAGCGAGCATTACGCACCAGCACCGTGCGCGCCATGCGCAGCAGATTGGTGGCTGAAGTCTGAATAACAGTATCGTCGATGTCGGAAATAATGCCGTATTCCGCATCGGCGGGCGGAATAAGCACCGGCGCCATAGTCTGCAGTTCGGCGGCAGTGTAGGGGTGAGGCACCTGCTGCAGCAGCACTTCCACCGGATACCAGAGGTAGTCGATTGGCTCCGGCAGGCTCCTGGGCTCCAGATTCAAACTGAAATACCCTTCCTCATCGGTCACAACCGGGTGCTGCGACCCATCGGCGGGCCGCACCAGCAGTTGCGCGCCGCCGATTTCGTTGCTGTCGAAACGGCGGTACATGTTCAGCAGGTTGTGCAGGCGCGAATCAGTGTCGTCAGGCTCGGTAATGCCTTTGTCTGTGAGCAGGCGGCCTTTCACGTAGAGCCGGGTGGGGGTGCCATAGCTGCGGTAAGGTATCAGCTGCAGCGGGTGCAGCAAGCCAAGCCGGGCCCGGGCACGGGTCAGCAGAGAATCGGCGCGTTCGGCCAGGTTGCCGAGATGGTTGAGCAGGGACATGCAGCCAAGTACGCGGAAATCCTCGGAATTGATACCTGATAGGTTGGCTGAACACATTTGCGCATAAAATAAGCCGGCCGCATGGGCGGCCGGCTTATGAAGTAAGCTTGCTGGTGCAACTCAAGCTAAATGATGCGCTTCAGCTCTTCGAAGTTGGTGTTGGATACTGAGCGGCTGCGGCAATTCAGTTGGTCGGCTTTGGCTTGGATTTCCTGGATGCGGGTGGCCGGGGCAGGGTGCGTGCTTAGGAAGGCGGGTGGGTTGCCGCTCTGGTTTTGGGCTTCCGCCTTTATAAAGAAGCCCGCCGCGCCGTCGCAGGCATACTGGGTTTTGTTGAGGTAAGTCACCGAATACTGGTCGGCCTCGCTCTCGTCGTCGCGGCTGAACTTGAGCTGGCTAAGGCCGGCAGCAATCTGCACCAACTGGTTGGGATTGTCGCCGCTTAGTAAACTCAGCAGCAAGCTGATGCCATACTGCTGCTGCAGCTGCTTGGATGTGTGGCGGCGGTCGGCGTGCGCAATTTCGTGGCCCAGGATGCCAGCCAGCTCGCTTTCATTATCCAGAAACTTAATCAAACCCGAAAACACGTAGATGTGGCCGCCGGGCGTGGCAAAGGCATTCTGCACGGCGTCATCTTTAATGATTTTCACGTCCCAGGGAAACTCGTTGCGGTAGCGCACCTCGCCGGAGTTCAGCACCTTATTCACTACGCCATCGAGCAGCTGGTAGGCGCGGGCGTTTTGGGTGTTGCGCTCCAGCAATTGCCTTTTGGCGCGGTACGTGGAGTCGGTCTGGTCGGCCACCTGCTGGCCTAAGGTTTTGTCGTCTTCCACGGAAAACAATACCACACCATCGCCGCCGTCAGAAGAGCAGGCTGCTGTGCCGCCAAGGGTAGCAGCCAGCGAGAAAAGAAGCCAGGGTTTAAGCAAGAATCGACGCATCGAAGCTGGAGTTAAGAGAAGAAAGGAAACAATAGGGTTGCTGACTGCCGAATGAAAAAACGGTGCCAGAATCACGCAGTCCGGTACGCTTTTGGCCAGCGGGTGTTGTAGCAGGCCGGAAAAGTGGCTGCATATGGCTGCAGATCAGGTATAAAAAACACTGCGTATATTGGTTGTCCTGGCAATATGCTGGTGGAAAAGCGCTTCATCTTTTCGGGTGATTTTGCGTACATGCAGCCTACCCGCGCTGTTTTGGCCGGGAATTACTCCGGCCATTTTATGTCTGCTACCGCTGCCCGCCCCAAAACCAAAAAAAAGCACTTGCCACCGCTTCAGGAGGCCCATGAGCTCTACAAGGACCCCGCCCGCCAGGCCGAGCTGGCCGGCCTGCGCTACTTTACGGACACCAAGCCGGGCCTGACCCGCAAAGCCACTCGGGCCGGCAAATTCAGCTACCACACAGCATCGGGCGAAAAAATCACAGACGAAAAAGTGCTGACCCGCATCCAGGGGTTTGTAATTCCACCGGCCTGGACCGAGGTCTGGATTTCGCCTTCGGCCAACACGCATCTGCAAGTCACGGGACGCGACGCCAAAGGCCGCAAGCAGTACCTCTATCACGCGGCCTGGGACCAGGCCCGCAGTCTCACCAAATTCAGCCGCCTGCGCGCTTTCGGGGAAAAGCTGGCCGACCTGCGCGCCCAGATGCATAAGGATCTGGCCCGCCCTGCACTCGACAAACCGAAAGTAGTGGCGCTGGTGCTTACCCTGATGGACAAGTCATTTATCCGGGTTGGCAACCGCGAGTACGCCGAGAAAAATAAAACCTATGGCCTTACCACGCTACGCGACAAGCACGTGCAGGTAAGCGGCAACGATGTGCGGTTTGCGTTTGTCGGGAAAAAAGGTGTGGCCCACGACCTCACGCTACACGACCGGAAGCTGGCTAAGCTGGTGCAGAAGTGCAAGGAAATTCCGGGCCAGCACCTGTTTCAATACTACACCCCGGACGGCCAGCGCCAGGAGCTGGAATCCGGCGACGTAAACGAATACCTGCAGCAGGTAACGGGCCTCAAGCTTTCGGCCAAGGATTTTCGTACCTGGGGCGGTACCGTGAAGATGGTGGAGTGCCTGGAGCGGGTGCTCGATGAAGAACCCGACTTCCCGAAGCCCAAAACGCTGAAGCGCGCCCTCAAGGATGTGGCTCACGACCTGGGAAATACCCCCACCGTTTGCTCGAAATATTATGTCCATCCGCAGGTGGTAGAGCTATTCAATTCCGATAAGCTCATTGACTACTTGCGCCGCCACGATGCCAACCCCGCCAAAAACGATTTGCTGACTCCCATCGAGCACATGGTGCTGGATATGCTGGCCGAACTGGAAGCCGCCAGCTAAGACTAGCTAACCTAAGTTGCGGAGAAGCCGCGTAGCGGCAGTAGGTGTGTAGTCCATCCATCGACCGCCGGCGAAAGCCGCGTAGCGGCGACAGATTTGCCGGCAGATAGTCTTACAACCTGCAGCCGCTATGCGGCTTGTTGCAGGTAACCGCTGATTTGCTACAACCCTGTCGCCGCTATGCGGCTCTTCCGCAACTTGGGTTTGCGAGTGCAATTACGAGCGTCCGGATTCCTGCTAAGTCAGCAGTAGTCCGGACGCCCTTATTTTATGGGAAGCTTCTTGTGTTGAATTAATTAAAAATATTATATATTTAATTATGTATTTGGTGCCGCTGTAGTGACCACCCGGGTAGGGCCACCCCCGCGAGTAGCTAAATGCATCATCCTGCAGACGGAAGCCGGCCGCGTGGCCGCGCTGTGTATGTCCGCTTTTCTGCACCATGGCCAGCCACCGCCGTGCTGCCTAGCCGCCGTATGCTCACCGACTTCCGGTAAGCTGGCGGTGCTCCCGCAGCATGGTGCCGACGTGGCTGGGGGCCCGCAGAAGCTGGCATTGTGCCAATCCAATTGGCGGTTACTACGGACCAGGAACGCCCGGTACTTCGGAGAAGCAGCGCTTGATAGTGCGGCGCACAGGTACGCAAATGGGCTGCACCCTGCCGAAGTATTCTCACTTCCTAACTCCCTCAATTCAATGAAAAAGCTCACATATGTACCAGTAGTGCTTGCGCGGCTTGTGACGGCTGTAGGCCTAATGTCTCTGGTGCCAGCCTGTTCTGAGCAAGATGCTATAGAGCCGGCTGCCAGTGTTACGGCCACAGCTGATTCCCGAGAAGAGCGAAATACCACGTTTTATGGCCCGGCCGTACCCATGGGCCAAGGCGTAGGCCGCGCCTGGGTGATAATGGGCAGCCGAAAGCAGCCTCTGGCTTTTGGTGTCGACATATCGGCCCGCGCGGCTCTCAACCAGGGCTCTGAGCCCCGAGAATATATATTTCAGCTGCCACGTCAGATACAGGTACCTCCCTTCGACCATATCGAGTTAGGGTGGAACCCACAGGGGCATGAGCCGGATGGAATCTATACTTTGCCACATTTTGATTTGCACGCCTACATGATCAGCTCGGCCGCTCAGGCTACCATTCCGTTTCTGGCGCCGCCAGCTTTCGATCTGCCGCTGGCTCCCCGCTACGTTGCCCCGGCGTATATCCAAACGCCGGGGTTGGTGCCAAATATGGGAGCTCACTGGGTGGATGTATTATCGGATGAGTTTCAACCTGGCGGCGTATTCACCAAGACCTTCATTTACGGGTCTTACAATGGCAACCTGACCTTTATGGAGCCTATGTTTACGGAGGCGTACCTGCGTCGTCGTCGCGTCGAAACCACGCCTATCCGGCAGCCGCAGGCCTTTCAGCGGGCGGGGTACTATCCCGCCAGTTATACCATTGGCTATGAAGAGTCTCCCCAGACCTTTCGGATTTCACTGGATAACCTAGCGTATCGTACAGCACAGTAGTCCAGCCCCAACTACCGCGCAGATCTGAAAAAAGCGCGAAAGCCGGCCGCCAACACTCCTGGGATAATGTGTTTTTATCCAAGAGTGTTGGCGGTTGTGTGCTGATAGATTAATAGATTAAGTTAAAGATCGGCTCACCTGCCCGAGCCGTCCCGGTCGAAGGCGTGGCTTTCGACGCCGTGCGAGGTTTTGTCCTTGAGTTCGGGGGCGGGCTCGAAATCGTTGTTGCGGCCAGTGTCGTAGAAGCGGGTTTTGCGGCGCAGGCCGGCTACGCGGGAGTTGTCGCGCACTTGGTCTTCGCCGGGGCCACCATAAATGTCAATGAAAGGGCTGCGGCGTACGGTGCCGCGTAGCTCAAAAACGTCGTCGCCCTGGAGGCCGTGCAGTAGCACTTGGTGAGTTTCGGCCGGGTTAAACACGCGGCGGTAGAGCAACGAATCGGGGCGCTTGGCCGGCGGTTCGAGTTCGTACACGGACACCACGGTAGTCGAGTCAGTAAGCCGCTCCACCACAAACCGTTCCTCTGCATCAGTGCCCGCCACCAGCACGGACTCAGCCCGCAGGTTATAGTAGTCGGCGGCGGCCTGGAGCAGCTGGTCGCGGCGGGCACGGAGGGCGGCTACCATCTCGGTGCCTTCCTGCTGATACACCTCCCGAGGCAGCCCCTGGCGGACCGCCTGCTCGATAACGGTATCTGTCAGGCGGCGCTGCAGGTCGCGGGCCGTACGCAGATAGGTGGCGCGGTCCAGCTCGGTCAGCACGTGCTCGTCGATGTAGCGGGAATTGCGAGTGTAGCCCTCAATACTCTGGTAACGCGGCCCGAAGGTGCGGAACTTGGCTACTGCTTTGCTGGCCAGCCACGAAATCAAGCCATCATCAAACCGAAAAAACACTTGGTCACGGTCTTGCGGGACGGGCACCCAGCGCGTACGGCCATCCACCTGTGGGTATGCCGCCCAGCTCCATTGGCCTTCGTGCCGGTCCCAGTCGCCGAGCAGAAGGTCAAGTAAACGAGCCCGTAAAAAGGCGGCCTCATCAACCCGGTGTTTTGGTGATTGGTAGCGCTCCGCCAGCATGCTGCCGCTTTCTTCCAGCTCGGTAGCGCCCGGCAGGCGGCCGGCAATGTTCTGCTTCCCTTCCAGCTTTTCTTCCAGCAGTACTACCCGGCCCCGGTAACGCTCCGAAGCTTCGCCCAACCCAGACTCGTCGGGGCGAATATAATAGGGCTTTGGGTTGGTGTGCGGCAGGCCGGCAGCCTCAGCCAGCGGGGGCACCACAAAAGCGCCATAGGGGTGGCCGGCGGCTGTGGCATCACGCACTAGGCCCAGCACAAACCCTTGGCGTAGCACTTTGGGAAGGGTGCGGTACGGGTCTTTATCCACGGACCGCAAGGCATAGCCACGGCCATCAGCGCCCACCACGGTCATGCTGATGGTTTGAAAGCCGCCACCTACCTTGCCGGCGCGCAGCCCGCCCGGCACAGTGGTAGCCAGGTCCAGCACGGGGACCATAACAGGCTGCACCCAGGCCGGCCGATGATGTCGGCCTAAAAAAAACCGGCCAAGAGTTCCGCGCTGGTAGTGGCGGCCAGCCGTAACCCGGGCACTGTCAGCCCCCGGCTGAAGCGAGGTAGTATCCAGCCGGGCATCGGCCTGAAAAAAGGGGTGGCGGGTGCAGCTAACGGCAGTCAGCAAAAGAACAGGAAGGGCGTAGCGAGAAATCATGCGGAGCGGAAAGCGCGGCTGGAGTCCTTGAACGTAGAGACTCGGCAGTAGTTAGGCAAGACCTTGGATAGGCAGTGGCCGGAGGTGGCAGCCAACCCCTACACCCGGGTTTACGCTATAAGGGCGGCTGTCTGTTCGGCTATCATCTTATTCGGTTTACCGCGTGTCGTTTTTTGTCTTGAATTTCCGCAGCCGAATTGCTGGGGGGGTGTGCACCGCTTCCTTGCTCTGCCATGCCTGCTCGGCTCCTGCAGCGCCGCCCGCTAAGCTCCCGGTACGGGTGCTGTCAGACTCCACGGTACAGGTGGCCGCCGGCCCACAATACGAACGCTCGGGCCTGCATAATTTCTTTTGGGGCAAGCACTACCGCGAACTGTGGGCATTGCCCGTTACGGTGCCCATCGTGCAGTTGCGCAAGGCTGTGCCCGGGGGCCTGAAACCGGTGCAGGAGGGCGGGTCTTTTCAAACCAAAAACCTGCGCCTAGTAGACCGAAACGGTGTGCAGTACGTGTTGCGCTCCGTAGACAAAGATGCCACCAAAGCCTTACCAGAGGGCTTGCAGAACGGTCCTGTAGGCCGGCTGATGAAAGACCAGACCAGTGTCATCAATCCGTATGGGGCGTATATCGTGCCTCGGTTGGCACAGGCTGCTGGTGTGTACCACACCAATCCACGCCTAGTATATATAGCCGACGACCCGGACCTGGGTGAGTTTCGCAAGAGCTTCGCCAATGCGCTGTACTTGCTGGAAGAGCGGCCCGAAGGCGACCAGCGTATGGTAGCCAGCTTCGGCAATTCCAGCCATGTGGAAAGCTCCCGTAAAGTGTTTGTCAATCTGCTCAATAATCCTCGTTTTCAAGTGGATGCCCGGCGCTACTTGCGGGCCCGCCTGTTTGACATGTGGCTCGGCGACTGGAGCCGCCGCGAAGACCAGTGGCGCTGGGCCAGCTTTGCGGTATCGGGCGGCGACATCCGCTACCGGCCTATTCCGCGTGACCGGGACCACGCGTTTTTCAAATTCAACGACGGTTTTTTCACGCATATTATTGGCTGGGTGAAGTCCAACTACCAGACGTTTGACAAGCAGATTCGGCTCTCCGATGTAGAAGGCCTCAACCGGGCCGCTCAGCCAATGGATAAATCGTTGCTGGTGTATCTCTCCCGCGAAGACTTTCGCCAAGTTGCCGATTCGCTGCAGCAGCAGCTTTCGCCGGCAGTCGTGAAGCAGGCATTGAGTGTGTGGCCCAGGGAAGTATATGGACTGGTAGGGCAGGAGTTCGAGCAGAAGCTCAACAGCCGAAGAGCCCAACTGCCGGCCGTAGCCGATAAGTTCTATACCCTATTGGCGCGCAATGTGGAGCTGCCAGGCACCGACCAGCCGGAGCGGTTTGTGATTGACGTTCCGAAACCAGCGCAGGTACGGGTACAGGTATATCAGCGCTTTTCGGCCCGGCCCGATAGTTTGATAGGCCAGCGTACTTTTCAGGTAGGAGAAACAGGCACTTTGAAACTCTTTGGGTTGGGTGGCAACGACGTATTTGAGCTGCAAGCGCTACCACCGACAGGTATAAGCGTCGGAATTTATGACGGCGCCGGGCAGGACGTGGTACGCAACTCCGTTTTATCTCCTTCCTCACACACCCGTACTACCGTTTTCGATAGTGGCGACGGTAGCACACTGTCTTTGCCGCGCGCGGTAAAAGTGGAAAAATACCGCCCGGCAGCCAACGAGTTTGACGCGGCCGGCTGGCTGCTCCGCCACCGGCTATACTAGCTGCCCGGCTTGGGCACTACGTACGCCTGCTTCCCCGCAGGCCACTTTTTCATCCTGCCCTGTGCTGTGCGCTACTTCAACAACGTTGGTATGATGCAGTGGCCGTGAGGGGCGCGCATAGTCGGAAGCCTTTAGCTTTTTTCAGATGCGCTGCTGAGCAACCACCGCGTTGCTGAATCAGGATCCGGAAAGTGGGACACGAGCAGAGGAGAATTGCGCTGAACACGGCGTGCCACCTCACTTGTGCTTAAATGGTTATATACATCATGGGAATCTATGATAGCGCAGTAGCGGTAGCTGCTTTCCCGCACCGCGCGCGGTGCCCAGTCGGCCGCCAGCCATTCCTGGTCGAGGGGCATAATAGCCGGCATCATCTGGTGGTCAGACAATACTTTACTTAGCTGCGACTCCTTCAGCAGCTGCAGCAGCTGCTCATACGCCTCGCGCAGGCCACTGCTGATCATGGGAACTGGCTGCCATTCTATTTGCACATAATGCCCGGGGTATTCTGTGATGATGGCCAGATTGCTGTGAAAATATAAGGATTTCTGGAATGGGTATAGCAGCTTGTCCATAGTAACAGGCATCAATAAAAAATCAGGCCATTTCCTGCGTATGGGTACTTATAAGAATAGGCAGATTGAATGCAAAGCCGACAGTAACTGAATATACAGGTTCTATCCTGACGAGCTTTGCACGAGGTGATTTTTATTTTCTGCGTTGCTTGAAAAGGCTACCTGTTATGGCTGCTAAGCAGGTGCTAGGCACAAAAAAGCCCCGCCTGTAAGACGGAGCTAAGGAAGTATCTGAAGTGAGCCTATTTATTTGAAAACTTTCACTTTGTCTTTGTGCTTGGTGCGCAGGTACTGGCGGATAATCTGTTGCGCATCCTTATTGTCGTTGTAGCGGGTAATCACCTGTTTAAAGTCTTCCAGACGCCTTGCCGAGAAGGTTTCGGTATCCACGTAGCCGAAGCCGAGGTAGCGGCCATGTTCCACCAGCACTACCGTTTTCTCGTCGTCGCGGCGGCCTGGCCCAATCACCACAAACGAGCCGTGCTCATACGTGAAACTCTCAATGGCCTCTTCTACGCGCTTATTGTACTCTTCTGCGGGCTCCAACCCCAGGCAGGCACCCTTACAGCGGTGCACTTGGTAGTCGAAACACGAACCATTGGTTTTGTACAGGTCGCAGAGCTTCTGGCAGAGGTTGAACTTAGACACCTTATGAAACAGAAAGCCTTTTGCCTTAAACTGATTGCCAAGAGCAATCAGCGGATGCGAGCCACTATGGTCGTCGGCACGGCCGTAGTACAGGCGTTTGTAGCCTTGCTCGTCGGTGCGCAGAAAGATGCCGGCCGGAAACACCGAGCGGCGCAGCTTGCGGTTGTAGAGCGGCTTGAGACGCTTGATTTCGTGCGACTCATACAGCAGCGCCACCAGCTCCGAGCCGGTTAGCTCCCAGGTAATATCCGAAATGGAATTCTTGAACTCAATGCTCTTGCGCGACTTGTAGTCGATGGCAAAGTGCTGCTGAATCCGCTTGTAGATATTGATGCTCTTGCCCACATAAATCACCTCGCCCTTTTCGTCGTGGAAGTAGTACACGCCCGCTGTGTGGGGCAGCGAAGCTACTTTCTCGGGCGTGATATTGGGCGGCAGCAGTGCCGTGCGAATAGCTTCCTGCACGGCTTTTACTTTGCGGGCCGAAGGCTGCTTGGTAGGTACTGCTACCACTGTTTCCGGCGTGGCGGCACTGCCCGTAGCACTCGTGCTGCGGGCCGGCACCGGACGGCGGCCCGCGGGGGCATTGGCATCTACAGCGGCCAGCGTATCAGCAGGCGACAGGCCAGGCTGCGTTAAGGCCTCTTCCTGCTGGCTGATTTTCAGTAGCCGGTCAAACAGAATGGCCGTGGCCGCCGCGTCGCCGGCGGCACGGTGGCGCCCGTGCAGTGGAATGCCAATATTCTGGCACAATTTGCCAAGACTATAGCTGGGCTGGCCCGGCATAAGTGAGCGGCTCAGGCGCACGGTGCAGAGCGTCTTGCGTGAGTAAGTATAACCCAAGTCGCCGAACTCCTTCTTCAAAAACGAGTAATCGAACCGCACGTTGTGGGCCACAAACACGCACCCTTCTGTCATTTCTACTACTTTGCGGGCCACCTCATGAAATTTAGGCGCGTCCCGTACCATCTCGTCGCTGATGCCCGTGAGCTGGGTGATAAAAAACGGTATGGGCCGCCCTGGGTTGAGCAACGTGTCGAACTGGTCCACCACTTTTTCCCCATCATGAATAAAGATGGCTATTTCAGTGATTCGGTCCTGCGTGGGCTGGCCCCCAGTGGTTTCAAGGTCAATGATGGCGTACAAAAGCGGCGCGATATCAGGTAAAAAACGATGCTAAGCTGATTGGTAACAAAGATACACGGCCGGAAGGTTGCACGCGCCACCTTACCGGGCTCTGCCCGGCAGCCTGCACAAAAAAAGCCCGCACAAGGCGGGCTTTTTTTGTGCTATGCAAGCAAGTTGTTAGCGGCTTGCCTTCTGCTGCGTTACCCAATTCTTGTCTGACAGAATTGCGCCGTGCTGTTTCTGGATTACCTCGCGGGCATCCGCGGGTAGTTCGTTGGACTTCAACGCTGTTTCGTACGACTGCAGTGCCACCGAGTCGCCGGTTTCACACTCGCCCAGAATAGCCGAATCATCCTGGCCTGTTACGGCCGACTTGATATTGATCCAGCCACGGTGTACGGCAGCGGCGGCTTCGGCAACTACACCTTCAATGGTGCTTTCCTGGTCGGGCTGAATACCTAATTGCTGGGCGTGCTGTGTGAGTTCAGCGGCAAACTGGGCGCGGTGCTGGCTCATCTGGCTTAGCTTGGACTTCAGCTCAGCGTTGGATACGCCTTCGGAAGCTTCTTGATAGCCTTTGGCAGCCGTTTTATTGATTTCTACGAGGTCGTTGTATGCGCGTGCGGTTTCGCCGGTAATAGCAGCCATGTTGGTTTGAATTTAGGTGGGAGAAAATTTCGAGCCCTGCCCAAGCAGGTCAAGCAGGTGGAAACTGAGTAAGTATACTAGGGTGCCGGGAGAGGAGTTGTGCGTAAGCTGAACAAAATTCTGGCCTGCTGTGCCAGTTAGTAGGCAAGCAGTGCCTGCGTTACCCAGCTACGTGCGTGGCATAACAAAGACAGAAGCACTACTTTTGGCTGATTAGTTTGCTGGTACTGCCGGCAGTTTTGCCTTTCCGCTTTTATGCTCCCGACGCCCGCCGTCTATTCAGTACCGTGTCTGCTGCCGCTGCCGCGCATCGGCAGCGCCGAAAGCGGCTTCACGGTTAGCGTGGCGTCTGCTGGCCTATTGCCTTTTACCGTTGCGCGGTCTTACTGGATTTATCACACTCCCAACCAAGTGCAGCGTGGCCACCATGCCCACCATACCTTGCAGCAGCTACTGGTGGCTGTTGGTGGCCGCCTGGACATAACGCTGGAAACTCCTGCCGGCCAGCAGCAGCATTTCGTGCTCGACCGCCCCGACTTCGGCCTCTATCTGCCCGGCCTTTACTGGCGCACGGTGCGTTTTCATGAGCAGGCAGTGTTGCTATGTTTGGTATCAGAGCCTTACTCTGAAGCCAGCTACATCCGCGACTATGCCACGTTCCGGGCGCTGGCACCCACGGCCACTCTAATTCCGCAACCCCGATGAGCGGCCTGCTGCCGGCGGCCATCCGGGTAGAGCAGTATCACCCCGGCCACACTGCTGCCTGGGACGCGTTTATTGGTGCTTCCACCAACGGTCCGTTTCTGTTTCGCCGCTCTTATCTAAACTATCACCAGGACCGGTTCGAGGATTGCTCGTGGCTGGTGTGGCAGGGTTCGCGGCTGCAGGCCGTATTTGTGGCTGGCCGGCCCCGCGATACAGCCACTCCGGCCTTGTTGATAGCGCACCCAGGCCTGGCCTACGGCGGACTCGTAACCACTGAATCAGTAAAGACCCTCGATATTCTGGCGTGGCTGGATGCGCTGCGAGGGGCCTGGCAGGCGGCAGGATATCGGCAGTTGCTGCTGAAGCCCGTGCCCCGCGTGTTCTGCCGGCAGCCCTCCGATGCCGTGCTGTTCTGGCTGCACCAGCAAGGCGCCCACCTAGCCGCCCGCGAGCTGAACTCGGTCATCGACCTGACCCGCCCGTTCCGGATTGGCACCTGGCGCCGCGGCAACCTGCGCAAGGCCCGCCACCACGGCGTAGCCGTAAGCTGCACCACTGCCGACGTCGACTACGCAGCCTTCTGGGAACTGCTGACTGATAATCTGGCGCAAAACCACAACCGCCGGCCAGTGCACACCCTGGCCGAAATCTGCCGGCTGCGCGACCAGAATCCGGCGAACCTGGAGTTGTGGGTGGCCCGCCTGGCCGAAACAGTGGTAGGTGGCGTGCTGGTGTTTGAGGATACCCGGCAGGGGTTTGTGCATACGCAGTACATTGCAGGCAGCCCTACTGGCAAACAGGTAGGAGCTGTAGATGCCGTGCTGGCGGCCGTGCTACGCCTCAAGCAGCCCACTTATCAGCGCCTGTCATTCGGCATATCTACGGTGCAGGGCGTGCTGAATTCGGGGCTTTTAAATCAAAAAGAGGGCTTCGGTGCTACGGCCGAAACCACAGACACCTACACCCTCGATTTGTAACACAAACAACTTTTATCTGGCTAAACTGGCTGCTTCGGCCAGAGGCGCGTCAGGTTTGGTTGGTGACGCGGTTCCAGATTTTGCGCAGGCCGCCGGGTTCCTGGTTGCCAGGCTTGGCGGAGTCCTCGCCGTCGGCGGTGTCGCCGAGCAGGAAGCCCCAGGGCTCGGTGGTTTTGTTGGCGTCCAGCACCACTTTAATCACGGCCATCAGCGGAATACTCAGAATCATGCCCGGCGTGCCCCACAGCTCGTTGCCCAGAATCAGGGCCAGAATGGCGGCTAGTGGGTTGATGCTCACCTGGGAGCCCGTAATCATGGGCGTAATAAAGTTGCCTTCCAGAAACTGTACTACCACAAATACCCCAATTACCAGCGCTGCCTGCACCGGCGAGCCGGTTTCTACCAGCGTAATAATGGCCGGAATGGTAGCCCCGATCAGGATGCCGATATAGGGGATGATGGCCAGCACCGAGGCAAAAATGGCGAAGAAGATGGCGAATTTCACGCCCAGCACCAGCAGACCGATGCCATTGAGCACGGCCACAATGATAATCACCTTGATCAGACCCGAAATGTAAGCTTGCACTACCGTCTGAATATTATCGACGGTATGCAGCACCGACGTGCGCTTGTCTGGCGCCACGAAGCGGAACATAAACTGCCGCAGATGGTCGCGGTAGAGCAGTAAGCAGAAGATATAGATAAGCACCTGCGCCAGGTTGCCAAGCACCGCCGAGGTAGTGTTGAGTGTAGTACCCAGGTAGGAGCCGCCCGACTTTTTGAGGGCTTTGATGGAGGTTTCCTTTACCTCCTCAATGCTCATGGGCTGGTAGCCGAACTTGGAATGCGCCCATTCCTGCGCGTTGTTGAAGAACTCCATCATCTTCACCTGCAGCTTCGGAATCTCGCTCTGGAACTGCGTGAGCTGCGAGCCAAACCCAATAATAAAGCCGGCAAAAATGGCTAGCAGCAGCAGCAAACACAGAATGATGGCCAGAATACGGTGTACGCCACGCGCTTCCAGCCACCGGCAAATCGGCAGCAAAAGCAGCGTGAAAACCGCCGAGAACAGTAGCGGCAGCAGAATATCATCCAATACTTTCAGCGAATACACCAACAGTACTGCCCCCAGAATAAAAAAGGCAAACTGAACAACGGGAGTCTGCCGGACTTCCTGGCTGGGTTTGTGGCCGGAAGGTGGTAAATGATGTTGAGTAGCGGGAGGAAACATTTGCTAAAGAAAATGGGAATGAGAGAAGCGGATAACGGCCAAACAGACCGCTTATTGGCAAGTTAGCCGGGAACGAACAGGCTCCGGGCTGGGTTTTGAAACAAGTATTTGCTAACTTCGCTAGCGAAATAAGCGCGCGGAAACCGCCGGTTTTCTGTGTTATTTTACCTCAAATTTCGATTTCCAGATTTCATGGCTGAAGAACTAGTACCCGCCACTACCCCCGACCACGGCTACACCGAGGACAGCATTCGTTCCCTGGACTGGCGTGAGCACATCCGGCTGCGGCCAGGCATGTACATCGGCAAGCTCGGGGATGGCTCGTCCTACGACGATGGTATCTACGTGCTGGTCAAGGAGGTGATTGACAACTCCATCGACGAATACGTGATGGGCCACGGCCGCACCATCGAAATCAAGATATCCGACCAGCGCGTGCAGGTGCGCGACTACGGCCGCGGCATTCCGCTGGGAAAGGTGGTGGAAGTGGTGAGCAAAATCAATACGGGTGGCAAATACGACTCCAAGGTCTTCCAGAAATCTGTGGGCTTAAACGGGGTTGGTACCAAAGCGGTTAATGCGCTCAGCAATTACTTTCTGGTACAGAGCGTGCGCGAAGGGCTGATGAAGTCGGCGGAGTTCACTCAGGGCATGCTCACCAGCGACCCTAAGCCGGTGAAAACCAGCCAGCGCAACGGTACGCTGATGACCTTTCAGCCCGATGATTCCATCTTCCGCAACTACCGTTTCATTCCGGAATACCTGGAAAACCAGATCTGGAACTACGTGTATTTGAACGCGGGCCTGACCATCAACTTCAACGGCCAGAAGTACTATTCCGAGAACGGCCTGCTGGATTTGCTGGCCCGCAAAATCGACCAGGACAGCCGCCGCTACGACATCATTCATCTCAAGGGCGAGGATATCGAACTGGCCCTGACGCACGGCAACGACTACGGCGAAGAGTATTACTCGTTCGTGAACGGGCAGTACACCACGCAGGGCGGCACGCACCTGGCGGCCTTCCGCGAGGCCGTGGTGAAGACGTTGCGCGAGTTCTACAAAAAGGAGTACGACGCCACCGACATCCGCGGCTCCATTGTGGCCGCTATTTCGGTGCGGGTGCAGGAGCCGGTGTTCGAGAGCCAGACCAAAACCAAGCTGGGCTCGATGAATATGGGTCCCGACGGCCCCACGGTGCGCGGCTTCATCCTGGACTTTGTAAAAGAGCACCTCGACAACTACCTGCACAAAAACCCGGCGGCCGCCGAAGCCCTCAAGAAGCGCATCGAGCAGAACGAGCGGGAGCGAAAGGACATGGCCGGCGTGAAAAAGCTGGCCAACCAGCGCGCCAAAAAAGCCAACCTGCACAACCGCAAGCTCCGCGACTGCCGCTTCCACTTCGGCGAAGGCAAGCAGGACGCCGAAGCCCTGACGACGCTGTTCATCACCGAGGGTGACTCGGCGTCGGGCAGCATCACTAAGAGCCGCAACGTGGAAACCGAGGCCGTATTCAGCTTGCGCGGCAAGCCGCTGAACTGCTTCGGGCTGAAGAAAAAGATTGTGTATGAAAACGAGGAGCTAAATCTGCTGCAGCACGCCCTCAATATTGAGGAAGGCATTGAAGGGCTGCGCTACAACCGCGTGGTTATTGCCACCGATGCCGACGTGGACGGCATGCACATCCGGCTGCTGCTGCTCACGTTCTTCCTGCAGTTCTTCCCCGACTTGGTGCGCAACGGCCACGTGTTCATCCTGGAAACGCCGCTGTTCCGGGTGCGCAACAAGAAAACCACCATCTACTGCTACACCGAGCAGGAAAAGCAGGCCGCCATGCGCCAGTTGGGCCGCAACCCCGAAATCACGCGCTTCAAAGGTCTAGGCGAGATTTCGCCCGATGAGTTTGGCAAGTTCATCGGCGACAACATCAAGCTGGAACCTGTCATTCTGCAGTCTGACCGCTCTATTCAGCAGGTGCTCACCTACTACATGGGCAAGAATACGCCGGCCCGCCAGGAGTTCATCATCGACAACCTGCGCCTGGAAAAAGACCTGATTACGTCTGACGTGCTGCCGCTGGCCGAAGTGGCCGAGGAAGACCTGGCGTAATCGTAGAACGTCCTGCTGAGCTTGTCAATGCAATTCTACCGCTGGCTAACCAATGCTTCTGCAACTAAGCGGTAGAGGTACTTCGATAAGCTCAGCATGACGCGCATCTCTGAAAAATTTAACCTTCGGGCGTTTGCCTGAGCCCCGGAGAGAGGTACAAGAACAACAATTCCCATGTCAGAAGAAACCAACCCCCAGACCCCTGATTCCGAAGAGCAGCCGGAAAACCTGTTCGGTGCCGGCGACTCGCTGGAATTTGGGGCCACGCCGGCCGAGGAGGCCGCGCCTTCGGTCGTGAACGAAGCCGGCGAGCTGTTGCTGGCTGAGTCCTCGGCCGATGTGCACGCCGTGACCGAGCCGGAGCCGATTGCGCCAGCTGAGGAAGCCGAGGAAGAGCCCAAGTTTGCCCCCGGCGAAACCATCCACGACGTGGCCACCGTGAATGGCATGTATCAGAACTGGTTTCTGGACTATGCCAGCTACGTGATTCTGGAGCGCGCCGTACCGGCCATCGAGGACGGCCTCAAGCCGGTGCAGCGCCGCATTCTGCACGCCATGAAGGAAATGGACGACGGTCGCTTCAACAAAGTGGCCAACGTCATCGGGCAAACCATGCAGTACCACCCGCACGGCGACGCCAGCATCGGCGACGCCATGGTGAACCTGGGCCAGAAAGACCTGCTGATTGAAACCCAGGGCAACTGGGGCGACATCCGGACCGGCGACGGCGCGGCTGCCCCGCGTTACATTGAGGCCCGCCTAAGCAAGTTTGCGCTGGACGTGGTGTTCAATCCCGACATCACGGAGTGGCAGATGAGCTACGACGGCCGCAAGCGCGAGCCCACCACGCTGCCCGTGAAGTTTCCGCTGCTGCTGGCGCAGGGCGTGGAGGGCATTGCCGTGGGCCTGAGCACCAAGATCATGCCCCACAACTTCCGCGAGCTGTGCAAGGCCAGTATTGATGTGCTGCGGGGCCGGGAAATCCAGCTGTTTCCGGACTTCCCAACCGGCGGCCTCTGCGACGTAACCAACTATAATGGCGGCTTGCGTGGCGCCAAAATCCGGCTGCGTGCCACCATCGAGAAGGCCGACAAGACCATGTTGGTCATCCGCGACATTCCGTACGGCACCACCACCACGGCGCTAATGGAAAGCATCGTGAAAGCCTCGGAGGCCAATAAAATCAAGATCCGGAAGGTGGTCGACAACACGGCCGCCGAGGTGGAAATCCAGGTGCACTTGCCTACCGGTGTGAGCCCCGACCTCACCATGGATGCGCTCTACGCCTTCACCGACTGCGAAATCAGCATTTCGCCCAACACCTGCGTGATTATCGAAGACAAGCCGCGCTTTGTGGGGGTGGAGGATATGCTCAAGCTCAGCACCCAGAAAACGGTGCGGCTGCTGGAGCGGGAGCTGGAAATCCGGCAGGACGAACTGCAGGAAAAGTGGCATTCGGCCTCGTTGGAGAAGATTTTCATTGAAAACCGCATCTACCGCAAAATCGAGGAGTGCGAAACCTGGGAAGACATTCTGGCTACCATTGACGCCGGGCTGCGCAAGTTTGTGCGCATCGAAGGGGAGAAGGAGAAAGCCAATGACGCGCGCATTGTGCTGCGCCGCGCCATCACCGAGGACGACCTCACGCGCCTCACCGAAATCCGCATCAAGCGCATCAGCAAGTTCGACGGCTTCAAGGCCGAGGAGTACATCCAGCGCCTGGAAACCGAGCTGGCTGAGGTAGCTGACCACCTGGTGAACCTCACGCGCTATGCCGTCAACTATTTTGAGGGGCTGCTGAAAAAGTACGGCCAGAACCGCGAGCGGAAAACCCAGCTGCGCACCTTCGACGTGGTAACGGCTCAGAAAGTGGCCGTGGCCAACCAGAAGCTGTACGTCAACTACACCGACGGCTTCATCGGTTACGGCCTCAAGAAAGACGAGAAAGCCGTAACCGTATGCGACTGCTCGGACCTGGACGACATCATCGCCATCCGCCGCGACGGCACGTTCACGGTCACCAAAATCGCCGAGAAGACCTTTGTGGGCAAAGACATCCTGCACGTGGGCGTCTACAATAAAAACGACGACCGGCTGGTGTACAACATGGTGTACCAGGACGGCGCCTCGGGCATCAGCTTCGCCAAGCGCTTCCTCGTCACGGGCATCACCCGCGACAAAGTATACGACCTGACCAAAGGCACCAAGGGCACCAAAACGCTCTACCTGACGGCCAACCCCAACTCTGAGTCGGAAATTGTGGGTATTCAGCTGTCCGACAAGGCGCCGGCCCGCGTGAAGCAGTTCGACTTCGATTTTGCCGAGCTGGCCATCAAAGGCAAGGGCTCGATGGGCAACATCGTTACCAAGCAGCCCATCAAGAAAATAGTCCAGAAAAGCCTCGGCGACTCCACGCTCGGCGGTCGGGAGGTGTTCTTCGACTCGGTGGTGGGCCGCCTCAACACGGCCGGCCACGGCCGCTACCTGGGCACCTTCGACACCGATAATACGATTCTGGTCGTGTTCAAGGACGGTTCCTACGAGCTGACCGCGCCCGACCCGGCCATTCACTTCGACGTGCCCAACATTGTGCTGCTGCGCAAGCTGGAGCCCGATACCGTGCTTAGCACCGTGTACATGGAGGGTGAAACCAAGGTGCACTACGTGAAGCGGTTCAAGATTGAAACCAGCACGGTGGCCAAGCGCTTCACTTTTATTTCGGAAACCAAAGGCTCCCGGATGCTGGCCGTAACGGCGAACCCCGAGCCGCAAGTGGAGGTGAAGCTGCAGCGCGATAAGAAGGCTGACAAGGAAACCGAGAAAATCAACCTGCACGAGTTCATCGACGTGAAAGGCTGGAAGGCCATGGGCAACAAGCTCAATTACTTCAAAATCCACAGCCTCGCGCTGCTCACCGATGAAGGGCCCGAGCCCGAGCGCCGCGAAGTGAAGCGCAAAGTTGGCCCGGCCACGCTGCCCCGGCCGGCTTCGGCCAGCCCGGCTTCGCCTGAGCAGCCATTACCCGAACCCAGCGGCGACGTGGACATTTCGGAGGCCGACATTGCGCAGGCCCAGGCTATTCTTAAAACGCCCAAGTCGCAGCTCAAGCTATTTTAGCGTAGCAGAAGCGCAAAAGCCTGTGACGCGCTTTTCAATTCTAAAACGCCCCGCCAACGCTGTTGGTGGGGCGTTTTGATGTTCAGGAAACTGGCTGGTGCCAACCGGTATTTGGAGCTATAGCCCGAAAACCCGCAGCTTTACCGTCCGGATTGTCGCTAGCAGGAAACGAGTATGCCGTTTGGCCGAATGATTTTGTGGGTGAGTGTGCTGCTGGGGCTGTGGTCGGTGCCAGTGGCGGCACAGTTCCGCAAGCCCAAACCCAGGCCGGCGCCCGTCCTCGAAACGCCGCCGCCTTCCACGGTGGTGCGGTTGCTGGCCGAAGCGCAGGCGTTGCAGGCCCAGTACAAGGAGTCGGAGGCGCTGGGCAAGTATGAGCAGGTGCTGGCGCTGGCCCCGGCTACCTACGAGGCACTGTGGCAGGCTGCCGTGCTTAGCGTCCGCATCGGGGCGCGCTACACCGACGATACCCGCAAAACCGCCTACTTCGCTGCCGCCCGGCTCTACGCCAACCGGGCCCTGGTAGTGCGCCCCAATGGCGCTGAAAGCAACTACGCCGAGGCCCTGGCTTTGGCCAACCAGGCCACGCTGCTCACGGCCCGCAGCCGGCTGCTCTCCTATAAAGTGATGAAGCCGCACGTGTTTCTGGCCGTGCAGCAGCGGCCCGATTTTGCGCCGGCCTGGCAGCTGCTGGGTCGCTGGCACTACCGCGTGGATCATTACAATATCCTGGAGCGGATTTTCAGCCGAATTTTTCTGGGCGGCATGCCGGGCGGGGCCAGCACCGGCGCGGCCCTGGATGCCCTCACCACCGCGCATACCCTCGACCCCCAGCAGATTCAGTACGCCTACGACCTGGCCCGCGTACACCTCAACCAGGGCCACAACCGGCAGGCCGTGGCGGCGCTGCAGGATGCCGTGGCCCTGACGCCCGTCACGGCCGAGGAGCTGGAAGTCAGCCGCCGCTCCCGCAACCTGCTCACCCAGCTCAACCGCCGGCTGGTGAAGCAGGTGCAGCGCCATATGCGGGGCATAGAGTAGGAGCGGGGCCTGGGCCGCCAACTGCCACAGTCGGCTGTGTATCTTTGCCCCCGATGCCTGCTTTTCTTTCTGCCTTTGCTTTCCTGCGGCGAGCTGCCCGGCCGCTGCTGCCACTGGCCGCCGGGCTGGTGACGGCCTGCGGCACCCCCGCGCCCGACCAGCCCGAAACCATGGTGAACCTGGCTACAGTGCAAAGCGGGCCCCACATCCAGGCTCAGGAGCTGGACGGCGCCATTGCCCGGCAGCCCCGCAATGCCTCACTCTACGCCCGTCGGGCGGCCTTCCGCCTCGATGCCGGCCAACTAGAGCTAGCCCTGCGTGACATCAACGAGGCCTTGGGGCTGGACGACACCCAGGGCGAATTTCACTTTATTAAAGCGCGGGCGTTGCGGGCTCAGGGCAAGCTGCGCAGTGCCCTGGCCGCCGCCGACGTAGCTTCCCGCCGTGGCTACGCTTCCGCCGAGTTGAACTTGCTGGTAGGCGAAACCCATCTGGCCGCCCGCGAATACCAGACCGCCGTCGATTACCTGGACCGCGCCCTGCAGCAGGAGCCCGACCACACCGCGGCTCTGTTCTACAAGGGCATGGCCTACATCGGGCTGCAGGACACCGCTCAGGCCCTCGACTACCTGCGCGCCAGCCTGGCCCGCGACCCGCGCCAGCCTGAAACCCTGCACCAGCTGGCCTTTCTGTCGAATGCCTACCGCCAGCCCGCCAACGCCGCCGTGTATGCGGCCCGCGGCCTGAAAGCAGCCCCCACCTACGGCCCGCTCTGGTACGACTACGGCCGCCAGTTCGAACTGCAAAACCAACCCGACAGCGCCGTGCGCATCTACGCCCGCGCCGTGCAGCTTGATACCACGTTCTACCGCGCCGATTACCGCTTGGGGCTGGCAGCTTACAAAGCCCGCCGCTATGCCGTAGTAGTGCCGCATCTGCAGCGGGCCCTACGCCGCTCGCCGCGCCTGGCCGGTGCCCGCCAGATGCTGGCCGAAAGTTTTGAAAGCCTGGGACGCTACCCTGAAGCGGCCGATCAATACCGCCTGCTGGTGCAGGAAAACCCCGGCAACCGCCACTGGACCTACAAAGCCTGGAAAGTCAGCAACCGGGCCCGCGGCATCGTCGTGGATGAAACTCCTGTGCGCCGTCCGGCCGTGGAGGCGGTGGAGCCCATCAGTCCGCAGCGCCCCTTGTCCGGGTTTTAGCGCCCTTGCCAATAGGCGGAATTGTGGCATTGGAAGGGTCGAGAGCCGCTAGAAACTTCTAACTTGCGCACTCACGGCTGTTTGTATAGCCATTATTTCCCCTCTTTTTTATGCTTAACATCACCCTCCCCGACGGCTCGGTGCGCCAGTTTGTAGATGGCGCCACGGGCTACGACGTTGCCGCCGGCATCAGCGAAGGCCTCGCCCGCAATGCCCTCGGCGTGCGCGTCAACGGCGAAGTGCGCGACCTGCACCGCCCCATTGACCAGGATGCCGAAGTAGCCATTCTGACCTGGAACGACCAGGATGGCAAGTCCACGTTCTGGCACTCCTCGGCCCACTTGCTGGCCGAAGCCCTTGAAGCCCTGTACCCCGGCGTGAAGCTCGGCATCGGCCCCAGTATCGAAAACGGCTTCTACTACGACATCGACCTGGGCGAAGGCCACACTATTTCCACCGACGACCTGCCGGAAGTCGAGAAGAAGATGCTCGAGCTGGCCAAGAAGAAAAGCACCTACGAGCGCAAAGAAGTGAGCAAGGCCGATGCCATTGCCTACTTCACCGAAAAGCAGGACCCCTACAAGCTGGATCTGCTGGAGCGCCTGGAAGACGGTTCTATCACCTTCTACACGCAGGGCGACTTCACCGACCTCTGCCGCGGCCCGCACATCCCCGATACGTCGCCCATCAAGGCCGTGAAGCTGCTCAATGTGGCCGGGGCCTACTGGCGCGGCGACGAGAAGAACAAGCAGCTCACCCGCATCTACGGCATCACCTTCCCCAAAGCCAAGGAGCTCACCGAGTACCTGGAGCGCCTCGAAGAAGCCAAGCGCCGCGACCACCGCAAGCTGGGCAAGGAGCTGGAGCTATTCACGTTTTCCGAGAAAGTAGGAGCGGGGCTGCCCCTTTGGCTGCCTAAAGGCACGGCCCTGCGCGAGAAGCTGGAGCAGTTTCTGCGCCGCGCCCAACTGCGGGCCGGCTACCAGCCCGTCGTGACGCCCCACATCGGCTCCAAGGAGTTGTACGTGACCAGCGGCCACTACGAAAAGTACGGCGCCGACTCGTTCCAGCCCATCAAGACGCCCAACCCCGGCGAGGAGTTCTTCCTCAAGCCGATGAACTGCCCGCACCACTGCGAAATCTATAAGAGCAAACCCCGTTCGTATCGTGACCTGCCGGTGCGCCTCGCCGAGTTCGGCACGGTGTACCGCTATGAGCAAAGCGGCGAGCTGCATGGCCTGACCCGGGTGCGCGGCTTTACCCAGGACGACGCCCACATCTTCTGCCGCCCCGACCAGGTGAAGGAGGAATTCTTGAAGGTGATTGACATCGTACTCTACGTGCTCAAAGCCCTAGACTTCCCTGACTTCACGGCCCAGATTTCGCTGCGCGACCCTGAAAACAAAGCCAAATACATCGGGTCCGACGAAAACTGGGAGAAAGCCGAGCGCGCCATCATCGAAGCCGCCGCCGAGAAAGGTCTGAGCACCGTCACGGAATTAGGCGAGGCCGCCTTCTACGGCCCCAAGCTCGACTTCATGGTGCGCGACGCCATTGGCCGCAAGTGGCAGCTGGGCACCATTCAGGTTGATTACAACCTGCCTGAGCGGTTCGAGCTTGAATACGTGGCCCCCGACAACTCGCGCCAGCGTCCCGTGATGATTCATCGGGCGCCGTTTGGCTCGCTGGAGCGCTTCGTGGCCGTGCTTATCGAGCACTGCGGCGGCAACTTCCCGCTCTGGCTCTCGCCCGAGCAGTTTGCCGTGTTGCCCATTTCGGAGAAGTACCACGACTACGCCCAGCAGGTCTACGACCAGCTGGTGCAGGCCGACATGCGCGGCACCGTAGACCACCGCGACGAAAAAATCGGCCGCAAAATCCGCGACGCCGAGGTTTCCAAGGTGCCGTACATGCTCATCGTGGGCGAGAAGGAGCAGGCCGAGGGCATCGTTTCCATCCGCCGCCACGGCCAGGGCGACGTGGGGGCCATGCCCATCGGGGCCTTCATTGCTGACTTCCAGCAGCAGGTGCAAACCATGATGGACGGCAACTAGCCCAACTACCCGTTTCGTTGTTGAAGAACTGGCCTCTGCTGCGTCATGTAGCAGGGGCCAGTTTGCGTTGGGAGGCTCCAAGGAAAGGCCCGCCCAGGGCACCCGACCGACGGGAAAAGACCAACTCATTCGGCAATTTTATATAGGCTTTCTTGAGCGTTCAGAAAAAATGCCGGATATTCGCACGCTGATTGAACCCACCAGGCACCCACCGTGTCTTATCAATCCTAGCTAAAACCGACGTCCACCTAAAGGAAAAACAGCCATAGCAACCCCCAACCGCCGTTATATTCCTCGCGCCCAGGTCGAGGAGCCGTTTAAAATCAATCAAAAGATTACGGCCCGCGAAGTCCGTCTTGTTGGCGACAACATCGAACAAGGTATCTATCCGATTGAGCAGGCTCGGCGCTTTGCTCAGGAGCAGAACCTTGACCTCGTGGAAATTTCGCCCACGGCTGTGCCGCCCGTGTGCCGCGTTATCGACTACTCGAAATTCAAGTACGAGCAGAAGAAGAAGACCCGCGAGCTAAAAGCTAAGCAAACCAAGGTTGTCATCAAGGAAATCCGTTTTGGACCCAACACCGATGACCATGACTTTGCTTTTAAACTCAAACACGCCCAGGAATTCCTGCGCGAAGGTGCCAAGATCAAAGCTTACGTGCACTTTGTAGGCCGTAGCATCGTGTTTAAGGAGCGGGGCGAAATCCTGCTGCTCAAGTTTGCTCAGGCTCTCGAAGATCTTGGCAAAGTAGAGCAGCTGCCCAAGCTGGAAGGCAAGCGCATGTTCCTGTATCTGGCTCCCAAGGCCATTGTACCGACAAAGCCCGCCAGCAAGCCCGCTGCTCCGAAAGAAGGCGGTAAGGAAGCCCCGAAAGAGGCAAAGCCCGCTGCCGCAGCTCCGGCTGCTACTGCTTCGGCCGAAACACCGACTGAATAGTTTTTGCGGGGCTTTGGCCCCATTGTACGCTGGCGCACCGGCCCTAGGCAGCCGACCGCCGCAGTTTTTCACCTTTTTTTCATCACCACAATGCCGAAAATGAAAACCAAGTCCGGTGCCAAGAAGCGCTTCGCGCTGACCGGTACTGGCAAGATCAAGCGTAAGCACGCTTACAAGAGCCACATCCTGACCAAGAAAACCACCAAGCAGAAGCGTAATCTTACGCACGTTGGTCTGGTTAGCTCGGCCGATATGAACCGCGTAAAAGACATGCTTACGATTTAATTGAAGATTTGGAATCAGAGGTGCCCGATTAGTCTGTCAGTCTTCTGCTTCCTGCTTTTCAATTTCCAATTCTTTCACCAGGCGTCCGGCTGAAATAAAAGATGCGGCACTAAACCCGCCGCCGGCCGCCAAAAAAAACTGGTTATGCCAAGAAGTGTCAACCACGCGGCCTCGCGCCACCGTCGGAAAAAGATTATGCGTTTGGCGAAAGGCTATTATGGCCGTCGCAAAAACGTATGGACCGTTGCCAAGAATGCCGTTGAGAAAGGCTTGCTCTATGCTTACCGTGACCGTAAGGTTAAGAAGCGTGAGTTCCGCGCCCTCTGGATTCAGCGTATCAACGCTGGTGCCCGCGAGCATGGCATGTCGTACTCGCAGCTGATGGGCGGCCTCAAGAAGGCTGGCATCGACCTAAACCGTAAAGTTCTGGCCGACCTCGCCCTGAACCACCCGGCTGCTTTCAAAGGCATCGTAGAGAAAATCAAGTAGTACTCTGCGGAGTCTGCTTGCAAAAAGAGCCTGATCTATTTGATCAGGCTCTTTTTTTATGCTTTACAACTGACGATACCAATGAGTAGGTCGCAGTCTGCTGTCAGGATTAGCTGGCTGAAGTCTGCTACAACTCTTTTAGCCTTGGCTAGCTTGCTGCTGGGCCTCACGAAGCCATTGTTGGGCCTCTGCTGCATCACTGAACATGCGCATGTGCAGGCGGCCACCAATGCCCAAAAACATAGACTGCGCGGAACTGGCAGCTAACGACTCGGAGCTGACAATATGAGCGAAATGCGTAAGACCCGCTTCTATGGCGCGGGGTGCCCAGTTTGTTGCAATCCATTCCACGGCGTGGTCCCAGGGGCCCAGCACCTGCCGGTTGTCGTTGAGCAGGTAGGGACAACTGTTGTCCCGGATCGGAAACAGGCAGGCATCGGCTCCGGCAATAACGCCGGTGTATGTCTGATAGCCTATCCAGTTGTTGCAGACCCAATGGTTGGCGGCGTCGTAGTCAATGGTTAGATATACTTTACCAAAGCCATTGGTTAGTTCTGAGAGCATTATGGAGGCGTGCAGAATGAGAAGAGAATGAAAGACTACGTTGGCCAGTTTTCCAACGAAGTGAACTGGAAGTGGCACAGTGGACCTAGCTGCAGAGGCCGCGCTGTAAAGCTACTGCAAATCAGGCCGGCAAATTCCCTGGACTTTTTATTAGCGTCCTGAAGGCGAAATCCTGATGTGCTTAGCCATAAAAAAAGCTCCTTCCTATGCAGGAGGGAGCTTTTTTTATGGCTAAGTGCAACCGGAGCAAGAAGTGGCAATACTGCGTTTACTGCTAGCACACGAGAACTGAGCGCAGTAGTTTGAAGCGTTTTAAACACCTCTACTTCAACTCCAGCTACTTCGTTCTCTGGCCACGACCAGTGAGATAAAACTCCCGGTTAGCGAGGTACTGTTCGAACTGGGCAGGCGAAAGGGCAGGCTTGAGGTTGTTTTCAAACTGGGCCACTGCCGCGTCCTTGTACTGGTCCCGGTCCCGTACGAGCGTCTCGGCGTACTGGCGCACAGCATCGCGCTGCCCGTTGTTAAGGCCACCTAGGCCTCTCTCGATACGCGTCACAATGGCACTGGCAGACTCGGCCTGTGTGCGTGGGCCAGTTGCAGCTTGTGGACGATTTCCTTTGCCGGTCATCACGAACTCCCGGTTAGCGAGGTACTGTTCGAACTGGGCAGGCGAAAGGGCGGGCTTGAGGTTGTTTTCAAACTGGGCCACTGCCGCGTCCTTGTACTGGTCCCGGTCCCGCACCAGCGTCTCGGCGTACTGGCGCACAGCGTCGCGCTGCCCGTTGTTGAGGCCGCCTACCACCTGCTCCAGCCGATTGGAAATGCCGGCCGCAGCGCCAGCCTGGGTCTGCGTGCGCGGACCAGCTGTTGGCTGTGGGCGAGGACGATTTCCTTTGCCGGTCATCACAAACTCCCGGTTGGCCAGGTACTGTTCGAACTGGGCAGGCGA
>NZ_JACSCX010000004.1 GCF_014333525.1 Hymenobacter puniceus | reverse complement strand
GCTTTCATCAGTCCAATAGAAAAGGCCCGTCCGGATATCCGGACGGGCCTTTTCTATTGGACTGATGAAAGCTTCGGAAGGACCTAAATACCTTGGGCAGCCAGCACTTCTTTTACGCGCTCAGCGGCATCTTTCAGCAATACAGCTGAATACACTTTCAGGCCGCTTTCATCGATGATGCGGGCACCTTCTTCGGCGTTGGTACCCTGCAGACGCACGATGATGGGCACTTTGATGTCGCCGATGTTCTTGTAGGCCTCCACCACACCATTCGCCACCCGGTCGCAGCGCACGATGCCGCCGAAGATGTTGATGAGAATGGCTTTCACGTTCGGATCCTTCAGGATGATGCGGAAACCAGCTTCCACCGTCTGGGCGTTGGCTCCACCCCCTACGTCGAGGAAGTTGGCCGGCTCGCCGCCGCTCAGCTTGATGATATCCATGGTGGCCATGGCCAGGCCGGCGCCATTCACCATGCAGCCCACGTTGCCGTCGAGCTTCACATAGTTCAGGTTTGAGGCCGAAGCTTCCACTTCCAGTGGGTCTTCCTCGTTGGTGTCGCGCAGCTCCACGAAATCCTTGTGGCGGTAGAGGGCGTTTTCGTCGAGGGTTACTTTGGCGTCAACGGCCAGAATCTTGTCGTCCGAAGTCTTCAGAACGGGGTTGATTTCGAACATGGCCGAGTCCGTCTCGTCGTAGGCCTTGTACAGCGCCTGCACAAACTTCACCATTTCCTTCTGCGCCGCGCCGGTCAAACCCAGGTTGAAGGCAATTTTAGCGGCCTGGAACGGACGCAGACCTACGCGCGGATCAACATGCTCGCGGTGGATTTTCTCGGGGTGCGCCTCGGCTACCTCCTCGATGTCCATGCCACCCTCGGTGGTGTAGATGATAACGTTTTTGCCGGTCGCACGGTCCAGCAGTACGCTCATGTAGTATTCCTTGGTTTCCGAAGCGCCGGGGTAGTACACGTCCTGGGCAATCAGCACTTTGTGCACCTTGCGGCCTTCGGCGCCGGTTTGCTTGGTTACGAGCTGCATGCCGATGATCTGGCCGGCAATTTCTTTCACCTGCTCCAGGTTTTTGGCGAGTTTTACCCCACCGCCTTTGCCACGGCCGCCGGCATGAATCTGGGCTTTGATAACGTACCAGCTCGTGCCGGTTTCTTCAGTCAGCTTCTTGGCAGCTTCCACGGCCTCCTCGGCGGTGTCGGCCACGATGCCTTCCTGCACGCGCACGCCGTAGCGTTTCAGAATTTCTTTGCCCTGATACTCGTGAATGTTCATAAAGGTCGGTTAAAGAGATGTTCGGGGTGGGTTACTAAGCGCGAAAGTAGGCAGAAATGAGTTGTCGGTTGCTAGTTGTCGGTTGTTAGTTATCGGGTGCTGGTAGTACAGCCTGACGTTTGCGGCTCAGCACTCAGACCAATACAAGCCATTTCAGAGCGCCTGACAACTAACAACCGACAACTAGCAACTGGCAACTCATTTCCCATACCACTGCGCCATCACCTGCTCGGCAGGTTTGTGCTGGGGCGTGAAGTCGAGGTGGCGACGGGCGGAGCCGTTGGGCTGCAGGCCAGGGTACCACTTCCAGATGAAGATGCCCTGAAACCACGGCTGCGGCCAGAACGTCTCGAACATCGCCTCGTAACAGATGCGTTGCGTGGTTTCGTCGGGAGTGGCAGGCAGGGCGTTGCGGTCGGGCCACACCCAGGGTTGGATGGCGGCATCGGGTGTGGTTTTGTAGCCGGCTTCCGTGAATAGCACGGGCTTGCCGTAGCGCTTTTGCACGGCGGCAATACGGGCCAGCGGCGTGCGCCAGGCTTTCAGCAACGCCGCTTTAGCGGGCCGTTCGGTGGTGCTGAGCGGAAAATAAGCCTGCACCCCGATGTAGTCCAGCGCGTCCCAGAACTTCACCTGCTCGAACTCGCCGCTCCAGTTGGCGGCGTACGTGAGCGGGCCGTGATACACCTGCCGCACCTGCCCGATGATGGCGCGCCACTCCGCCTCGTGGCCCACCGTTTTTTCCAGTTCCGTCCCGATGCATAGCGCCTCCATACCGTTGGCCTCGGCCAACTCGGCGTAATGCACAATGAATACTGAATAGGCTGCAAACCATTGCTGCCAGTCAGTCTCCGAACTCATCTTAATGTCGCCGGGCCAGGTGCCGCCGGGGCCGCGCAGCCACAGGTGGGGCTTGAGCAGCGTGCGGATGCCGCGCTGCCGGGCCTGCTGGACGGTGCGCACAAGGCCCCGGTCACTTTCGCCCCAGTAGTTGCGGCTGCCGGTGCCGGTGTGCATCCGGATTTCGGGTGAGGCAGCGCCGGCCTGCCAGCCAAATGGCGTCTGGGCTATCCAGTTGACGTGGGCCCGCACCAACGGCTCCAGGTCCTGGCTGGCCAGCGAGTCGGCCCCCACCCAATTCACGCCCTTCAAACGATCCTTTGGCCGGATAAGTACAGCACTGGCAGCAGTAGAGCCGCTGGGGTTGGCCTGAGAAACCGGGCCAGCTAATTGAGCTGAGCGCCACGCCAACCCTACCACCGCCAGCAGGGCCACC
Source organism: Hymenobacter puniceus (assembly GCF_014333525.1). Classification (GTDB taxonomy): domain Bacteria; phylum Bacteroidota; class Bacteroidia; order Cytophagales; family Hymenobacteraceae; genus Hymenobacter. Next base: position 478,084 of record NZ_JACSCX010000004.1, on the reverse strand, counting down.
GCTGCTAGTCCCAGCCAAAGCCACGAGGAACGCCGGGAAGAAGGAAAAACAGCCATAGCCATAAATAGGTGCGTCAGCGTATAGGGCTCAAATTGCAGAAAACCGCTTGCATCTGCATCGGATTAGTGGGCTTGGTTGGCGGCGTGCCCTGCTATCGGGCCCACCGAAGCCGAGTGTAATCTGCGCAGCAAACTGTAGATTTGTTTTTCGTACTCCGGCTCACTTTACCTGGTTCCGTTTTGCTGCAAGCCATCAACGTTCGTAAGAAATACAATACGCTGGAAGTTCTCAAGGGCATCGACCTAACCATTGAAAAGGCCGAAATCGTGTCCATTGTGGGGTCTTCGGGGGCTGGCAAGAGCACGCTGCTGCACATTCTGGGCACGTTGGACAACCCTGATTCCGGCGAAATCCTGTTCGATGGCCAGTCGGTCAGCTCGCTGAAACGGTCGGAGTTGGCGCGGTTTCGCAACCGCCACATCGGGTTCATTTTCCAGTTTCATAACCTGCTGCCCGAATTTACGGCCCTCGAAAACGTGTGTCTGCCAGCGTATCTGGCCGGTCGCTCCGAGAAGGAAACCCGCGTTCGGGCCCGCGAATTGCTTGGGATGCTGAATCTGGAGCGCCGCGCCGACCACAAGCCCTCGGAAATGAGCGGCGGCGAGCAGCAACGCACGGCCGTAGCCCGCGCCCTCATCAATTCGCCCGAAATCATCTTTGCCGACGAACCCAGCGGCAACCTCGACTCGCAGAATGCCCAGGAACTGCACCAGATTTTCTTTCTGCTGCGCAAAGAGCTGGGCCAAACGTTTGTCATCGTGACGCACAACGACCAGCTGGCAGAAATGGCTGACCGCAAGATCACCATGAAGGACGGCTACATCTGGGAAGGCCAGAACTAGCCGCCACTTGCTTTATGATTCCGACGCCTCTTTCTGTAGCAGGGAGAGGCGTTGTTGTTTTCCAGTAGTCAGCGGGCGCAGGGTTATCAACTGTTACACAACGGCTTGGAAGAGCTAGGCCGTGGCCGGCGGGAACCTCAAGGCGAAAGTGGACGTTCAGGACAGTAGAATATGTGGCTGTGGGCAACTTGCCCTGGCCCTGGTCATACGTCCGGCCCGAACCGGACTATGTAGTGCAACCCCTTGCGCCGTCACCGGAACGGCGCGAGGGGTTTGTTTTTTTAGGGCTGACGAGCCTTTGAGAGGCGAAAATATCCGCTGGAATGTGCGTCGAATAGCCAAAAATATTAGTCAGCTAACAAGGTTGGAAAATTACTTTGTAAGTAACTGAATATCAGAGCTAAAAATTGATTAAAAATCTGCTGTTCTTTGCACCTTTGTAAGGGCTAAGGCGTTACATATCCAGAACACACAACGGTATTACAGGACATCAAAACAACAGACGCCATGACTGACGTAACCAAGACCATCAAAGAGCCGGTTCGCAAGACCAAAGTGGAGAGCTTCGACATCTCGCGCTCCGACGAGACGCTGCACTTGGCGACGGACCTGGCCAAGTTTATCAAGGAAAACAAGCTCACGACCACCGTGCAGGGCAAGGAGTTCGTGAATGTGGAAGGCTGGCAGTACGCCGGTTCGCGCCTGGGCATCGTGCCCATTGTCGACCACGTCATCAATGTCTCGACCGACCAGGAAATTAAGTATCAGGCCAAGGTGACGCTGTTCGACATGAAGTCGGGCCACACGGTAGGGGCGGGCTTCGCTATCTGCTCCAATAAAGAGCAGGGCAAGAAGTTTTACCAGGAGTTTGCCATCATGAGCATGGCCCAGACCCGGGCCATCGGCAAAGCCTACCGCAACATTCTGGCCTGGATTATTCGGGCGGCCGGCTACGAGCCAACGCCAGCCGAGGAGATGGACTATGGTGGAAACACGCCTGCTGCCCAGCCCGCTATGGCCGTGGTGCCGGCATCAGCTCCGGTGGCAGTGGCTGCCGAGGCACCTGCGCCCATGAAGGCAGTATCTGCCGATGCACCAGTTGTCGCTGAGCCTTCGGCGGTGTCCTATGCTACGGCGTCGCAGAAAGAGGAAATCATTCGGCTGCTGAACCATCCGCTCATCACGCGTCCGGAGAAAACCAAAATGCTGCTCAACATCAACCGCCTCGACGATGAGCGTGCCACGCAGGCTATTGCCAAGCTCAAGAAGGCCATCGAGGACCGCGAGAATGGCCAGGCTGCTGCCGCCTAAACAGACCCCACTACATATATCGAAAGCCCGGTACCGCTTGGTGCCGGGCTTTTTTTGTGCCCGGCGAAGCGGTGCTTCGCGTTACTTTTGCAGCATGCCCGAGCACGCCACCGACGATATTCTGCACGTACTGCGCCAGCACTGGGGCCATGCGGCGTTCCGGCCGCTGCAGGAAGACATTATCCGGTCGGTGCTGGCAGGGCAGGATACATTGGCGCTGCTGCCCACTGGCGGCGGCAAAAGCATCTGCTTCCAGGTGCCGGCGTTGGCCCGGCCGGGGCTATGCCTGGTTGTGTCGCCGCTGATTGCGCTGATGAAGGACCAGGTGGAAAACCTGCGCAAGCGCGGCATCAAGGCCGAAGCGGTGTTTTCGGGCATGAGCCACCAGGAAATCGACCAGACGCTGGACAACTGCGTGTATGGCCCGGTAAAGTTTCTGTACGTAAGCCCCGAGCGGCTGCAGACCGACATGTTTCGGGCGCGGGTGGGCCGCATGAAAGTGAGCTTGCTGGCCATCGACGAGGCACACTGCCTGTCGCAGTGGGGCTACGATTTCCGGCCGCCGTACCTGCAGATTGCGGCGCTGCGGGAGCTGCTGCCCGGCGTGCCGTGCATTGCCCTCACGGCCACGGCCACCGAAGAGGTGAAGTTCGATATCGTGGAAAAGCTACTGTTCCGGCCCGGCCACCGCGTGTTTCAGCAAAGCTTTGCGCGAGCCAACCTGTCGTATTCTGCCCTGGCTACCGAGGACAAGCTGCGTCGGCTGCTGGAAGTGGTGCGGGGCGTGGGGGCCGGCAAAACCAGCATCGTGTATGCCCGCACGCGCCGCCAGACCGAAGACACGGCCGCCTACCTGCAGCAGCAGGGCGTGCGCGCCGCGGCCTACCACGCTGGCCTGCCCAGTGACCAGCGCACCCGCACCCAGCAGGACTGGATGCAGAACCGCGTGCACTGCATCGTGGCCACCAACGCCTTCGGCATGGGCATCGACAAGCCCGACGTGCGGCTGGTGGTGCACCTGGAAGCGCCCGACAACCTGGAAGCCTACTATCAGGAAGCGGGCCGCGCCGGCCGCGACGAGAAATACGCTTTTGCCGTGCTGCTGCAGGGCCCCAATGACGCCGACGAGCTGCGCCGCCGCACCCAGCAGGCCTACCCGCCGCTGGACACCGTGCGCCGCGTGTACCAGGCGTTGGCCAATTTCTCGCGCACGGCCGTGGGCGGCGGCGAGCTGGTGGCGTTCGACTTTGACATTCAGCACTTCGCCGAAACCTACCGCATCAAGGCTCTGGACGCGCATAATAGTCTGCGCACGCTGGCCCGCGAAGGGTTTGTGCAGCTGAACGAGGCCGTGAACACGCCGGCACGGGTGCACATTCCCATCGACCATACTGATCTGTACCGGTTTCAGGTGGCCAACGCCCAGCACGACCAGCTCATCAAGAGTTTGCTGCGCTTCAACGGCGGCGAGCTGTTCAGCGGATTTCAGCGGATTTCGGAAAACAGCCTGGCCCAGCACCTGAAGCTGAGCGTGGTGGACGTGCGCAAAACGCTGGTATTCCTGCACCGCTCGGGCATCATCCAGTATCAGCCGCGGCAGGAGTCGCCGCAGGCGCTGTTCACTACGCCGCGCTTCGATGCCGACAAGCTGCCGCTGGACCAGAAGCGCCTCACTGACGCCCGCGACCTAGCCCGCCACAAAACTGAGGCCGTGGTACGCTACGCCGCCGGGGGCCGCTGCCGCCAGCAGTTGCTGCTGGAGTATTTCGGCGAGCTGGACGCGCCGCCCTGCCGCGTCTGCGACTTCTGCCTGGCCGAAAAGAAAGCCCGCCAAACGCCCGCCCCGTCCGCCGACCTGCGCCAGCTGCTGCTCACGCTGCTCAAAGCCACGCCCCAAACGCCCCGCGAAATCCTCGCACAGTTCGCGCCCGGCCAGGCCACGGCTGTTACGGAGCAGCTGCGGGAACTGGTGGAGCTGGGCGAGCTGGCGTACGCGCCGGACGGGCGGCTGGGGTAGGAATTTAGATCCTTAGCCAGACAGCATTATGCTAGATGAATTCGATGTCCAAGCTCAATTCACCCGGTTGCTGTCCGGTAAATTATGGCCGGAATTCAAGAAGCGCGGCTACAAGAGACACCGCGGCAACTTCCGGTACTACGATGCTGCTGGCTGGGGAAAGATCGTAAACGTGCAGAAAAGCGCGTTTTCTACCAAAAACAGTATCAGCTTCACGATAAACACGGGTTTGTATCTGCGAGAAGCTGAAAGATGTCTAATGGGCCGGGCCAACGAAGAAAAGTTTCTGGAGCCGGACTGCTTGGTACGAAAACGAATAGGCAGCCTAGCTGGCAGCGACTTAGATCTGTGGTACAACCTAGATGACCAGACAGTCCGGTCTGACGTCGAAGAAGTGGTTACTCAGGATGTCTATCGGGTTGTGCTTCCGTACCTGGACGGTATTAGGTCAGTAGAAGATATTCTGCATCAGTTGTTTCAGGAGCGAGGCCCTGATGTATTCGCCGGTATCAGGGCGCTATTCATATATGGCCGAAAAGCCGAAGCACGGCAATGGTTGGCGGACGAGCAGAATAGCACAGTGTATACCTACCGCAAGAAACAGCTGCAAGAACTAAGTAGAGAGTTGGATGCAATGGAATAAGCTACAGTAAAAAAGCAGCCCCGGCCGCGCCTGAAACAGGCACAGCCGGGGCTGCTTTTTCTTGAGAAAGCTCGAAGTTATTTCTTCAGCAGTTTCAGCAGCTCCTCAGCGGCGGGCTCCGACGAAGCGGGGTTCTGGCCGGTAATCAGGTGGCCGGCTTTCACTACGTAAGGAGCCCAGTCGGCGCCTTTGGAGTAGTCGCCGCCGTTTTGCTTCAGCATGTCTTCCACCAGGAAAGGCACCACGTTGGTGAGCTGCACGGCTTCTTCCTCGGTATTGGTAAAGCCTGCTACCTGCTTGCCGCGTACCAGCGGCTCGCCGTTGGCGTCTTTCACGTGGCGCAGCACGCCGGGGGCGTGGCACACGGCTGCTACCGGCTTGCCGGCGGCGTAGAAGTTCTCAATCAACTCGATAGACTTCTTGTCTTCGGCTAAATCCCAGAGCGGGCCGTGGCCGCCGGGGTAGAATACGGCGTCGAAGTCAGCGGCCGAAACCGAGTCTAGCTTCACGGTGCTGGCCAGGGCTTTCTGGGCGTCGGTGTCGGATTTGAAGCGCTTGGTGGCGTCGGTCTGGGCGCTCGGGTCGTCGCTCTTGGGGTCGAGGGGCGGCTGGCCACCGGCTGGCGAGGCTAGCGTGAGCGTGGCGCCGGCATCCTTGAACACGTAGTAAGGCGCAGCAAATTCTTCCAGCCAGAAGCCGGTTTTATGTCCTGTGTCGCCCAACTGGTCGTGGGACGTCAATACCATCAGAATGTTCATGGTTGTGGGAAAAGAAGGTTGAAAAACGGGTGTTCAGCGGTAGTAGCGCGAACCTTGTAGTTCGCGCCCCAGAATGATAACCGGTACAACGGCGCGGGGATGCGAACTACAAGGTTCGCGCTACTGCTTTTACTGGCCCTGCACGGGCAGCAGGCGGTAGAAAGAGGTCTTGCGCTCGGCCAGCAGCGGCACTATCTGGCCCAGCACAAGGTCTTGGAAATGGGGGGCGGCACGGTGCGCAATCTGCGCTTCCTGGTTGGCGTACTGCTCGTAGATGAAGAAGCGCCCAGGCTCGTCGGCCGACTCATGGGCAATGTAGAGCAGGTTGCCGGGCTCGTGCTGACGCACGGCGGCGGCAGCTTCCGTCAGCAGGCGGCGTACGGTGTCCACATGCTTGGGCTGCACCAGCCACTCAGCGGCCACGCAATAGATTTCAGCTTGATTTGCCATGAAATGTGGGACTTGAGGTGATGGAAAAGCTAGGCAACTTTCACGATGGCCTTACCGGTGTTGTCGCCCTGAAACAAGCCCAGGAACGCCGCCGGAATCTGGTCGAAACCTTCGGTGATGGTTTCTTCGAATTTCAGCTTGCCCTGGCCATACCATTCCGTGAGCTTGGCCACGCCCTCCGGCCACTGCGGCAGGTAGTCGCTCACGATGAAGCCCTGCAGCTTGGTGCTGGTTTTGAGGAGCTTGCCCTCGGGGCGCGGGCCCACCGGCGCTTCGGTGTTGTTGTAGGTGGAAATCTGGCCGCAGAGCGCAATGCGGGCGTGCTTGTTCAGCAGGTCGTAGACGGCGTCGGTGATGGGGCCGCCTACGTTGTCGAAGTAGCAATCGACACCATTGGGAGCGGCGGCAGCCAGGGCTTCGGCAAGGTTGGCGGTTTTGTAGTTGATGGCCTCATCGAAGCCCAGCTCTTTCAGGTAAGCCACTTTCTCGTCGGAGCCAGCCGTGCCAATCACGCGGCAACCCTGGATTTTAGCCAGCTGGCCCACCACCATGCCCACCGCGCCGGCCGCGCCCGATACCACTACCGTTTCGCCCGCTTTGGGCTGGCAGATGTCGAGCAGACCGAAATACGCTGTGAGGCCCGGCATGCCCAGCAGCCCCAGGAAATAGCTCACCGGCGCCTTGTCGGTCGGAATCCGGTTCAGGCCTTTGCCATCCGAGATACTGAGCTGCTGCCAGGGCAGATTGCCGACCACCATACTGCCCACGGGCAGAGCATCGTACTGGCTTTCTACTACCTCGGCCACCACGCCCCCCGCAATCGGCTGGTCCACCTCAAACGGCGCCACGTACGATTTGGCGGCGCTCATCCGGCCCCGCATGTAGGGGTCAACCGACACGTAGCGGGTGCGCAGCAGCACCTGGCCGGCCGCCAGCGGCGGCAGCTCCCGCGTTTCAAATCGGAACTGTTCGGCGGTTGGCGCGCCCTGGGGGCGGCTGGCCAGCACAATGGTTTGGGTTTGCATAGCTTGGGAAAAAGGGGAGTAGAGAGAACGGAAATTGGCTGCTATGCTAAGCAAACTGTCATTTTGAACTTGCGAAGGACCTTATCACGCATGAGTAACCGTCGGACGACGTCGTTCGGGCGTGATAAGGTCCTTCGCGAGCTCAGGATGGCAGATGGCTCAGGCCACTTACGCGGCCTCGGTCGTGGTCGTTAGGTTCACCTCGATGTTGCCGCGGGTAGCGCGCGAGTAAGGGCAGATGCCGTGCGCGGCCTGCACCAGCTCTTCGGCCTGCTGCTGCTCTACACCGGGAATGTTGATGTGCAGATCAGCCGAAATGCCGTAGCCGCCGTCTTCCGCCTGGCCGAAGCCAATCAGAGCTTCCACTGTCACGCCGTCGAGCTTCACTTTGGCCTGGCGGGCCGCTACACCCAACGCGCCTTCAAAGCACGAGGCGTAAGCAGCGGCAAACAGCTGCTCGGGGTTGGTGGAGTTAGGCTTGCCGGGGCCACCCATTTCGCGCGGCGTGCTCAGTGGAATGTTGATTACTTCGTCTTTGGACGTAACCTGGCCGTCGCGGCCACCTTTAGCTTTTGCCTGTGCAGTGAAAACTTTGTTGATTTTCATCGGGTGAAGAAAGTAAGGGAATTAAAAAAAGCTGGCTTGGCTATCAGGCCAGCTGGGTAAGCAAGTGTTGAAGTTGGGTGCGCAGTGCCTCAAACTCAGCCAGCGGCATATTCAGGCGGGCAAACAACGTTTCGGGAATGTGGCAGGCCTGCTGCTGCAACTTGCAGCCCGCCGGCAGCAGGCTGATAATGACGGAACGCTCGTCGCGCGGGTCGCGCTGGCGGCTGAGCCACTGTTTCTGCTCCATGCGCTTGAGCAGCGGCGTGAGTGTGCCCGAGTCGAGCAGCAGGTTTTCTCCTAGCTGCTTTACCGTCAGCGAACCATGTTCCCAAAGCAGCAGGAAGACCAAATACTGCGGATACGTCAGGTCCAGCTCTTGCAGGTAAGGCTGGTAGGCCTTGGTCAGCATCCGCGAAACGGCATAAATAGGGAAGCACAGCTGGCTTTCCAGCTTCTGCAGCGGGTTGTTGGATGGGAGGGAAGGAGAGTCGCTCATGGGTTTATAAATGGATAAACGGCTTGCGGTTGTGCAATGTTTAATTGTGTGCAACTAAATACATAATATTCGTGCAAGAAGTTAGTAGTCAGGCATAAAAAAGAGCCGTTTCCTCACAAGAGGAAACGGCTCTGGCAAACAAAGCGGTAAGACTAAGCTGACTGATACGCCTGAAAACCGCCGAGCAAGTTGCGCACCTGCATAAAGCCCTGCTGCGTGAGGTAGGCTTTAGCCGAGGTGGACCGGCCGCCGCTCTTGCAGTGCACAATGATTTCCTGGTCTTTGAGGTCTTCCAGCTCTTCCAGCTTCTGCGGGAGTGTGTTGAGCGGAATATTCTGGCTGCCCTCGATGCGGCCTTCCTCGTTTTCCCAAGGCTCACGCACATCGATAATGGTTGGCTTTTCGCCAGAGGCCTGGCGTTGTTTTAGCTCGGCAGGGGTGATATCAGCCATACTGCTTGTTAAAGGGAATTGAAGGAAAATTGTGGAGTGTAAAGGTGGCAAAACTCCATCTAACTACCACAAAAAAGCCTTGGCCATTCGGTTAATTAGTCAGTATCAGGCGTTTGGTTACGGTCAGGCCATCTGCCAATGTTAGCTGCACTAAGTAGATGCCGGCCGGCAAGGAATGCAGGTTCAGCATGGGCTGGCCGAGCTGGCTGGCGGGCTGCTGCCAGGCCACGCGGCCCAGCGCATCCAGCACCAGCGCGTGGGCGTAGCGGCCCTGCACCTGCACTTGGCCTCGCGAAGCAGGGTTGGGGTAGAGGCTGAACGCGGCTGCCACCGACTCCGGCGCCGTACGCAGCACTGTGTTGGTCATCACCGGCCGTAGCATCAGGGCCCAGCCCTCGTATTGCGGCGGCGTATCCAGTGAGGCAGTGGATTTGGGCTCCCAGAAGTTGCTGGTGAACTGCCAGAACGCATCTGCCTGCGGCACGTTGTTCAGGTCAATATTTATGCTCAGAGGCGTGGTGATAAGACCATGTCCGTAGCCGGCGTAGAATCGTCCGCTCACCGGTACTGGCGTCGGAAACGGCACTTCCAGAAACGTCTGGCCGGCCGGTAGCGAGGCTGGTATTTGCACGCTCTGCGTGGCTTTGGGTAGGCGGGTAGGCGCCCCGTTGTTGGCTGGGTCGGCATCCCACACGTTCACCGTAATGGTGCGGCCCGCCGCGCTCGGAAACGACGGCGAAATACGGATGCTACGCACCTGGTCGGGCTTATTCAGCTCGAAGCGTAATGCGTAATAGCTCTGGGTTTGAGTGGATGGTGGGACGCTCACATTGGCTTCGGCGGTGCCGTCGTCGTAGGCGAAATAGTCGCTCAGCTCCGTCAGGCGCGAAATGGTGTCGTTGGGCAGGGTGCGCGGGTCGGTGTTGGTTTCGTTGGTGATGAGCGTAAGGCGGTGGCGCACCGTTTTTGGGGCTGCTGATATGGGCAGCGGGCTGCTACGCAAGTCGCCTTCAATACGAACCTGAAACTGCGGGCTGACCAGCGAAAAGAAGTCGGTGGTGCGAAACAGCGCGGAGGGGCCGCCCGGCAGCACGTCGAGCTGGCCCACCCAGCGGCCCGGTACCGGAAAGCCGCTGTCGGAGAGGTTGTTGATGGTGGTGAACGTGGCCGGGTTGAGTTGTGCGGTTGGGTTGGCGGCCGCATTGTATTGCCCGACTGGCATGGCGGTACCGCGCGCCAGCAAGCTGCTCAGCGGCCGGCTGGTGGCCACATCCTGAAACAACGAGTCGGCGCGCACCCGCACCGGGGCCAGCTTCACGTAGTCGATGCTCCACGAGTCGTCGTTGTTAGCCAGGCTGCCTTTGGCCCGAAACCGAAACTGGAAGCTGCCATGCAGAAACCGCGCCTGGTCGATGACCACAAACTTGCGCCGGAATGCCTCGCGCGTGCCGTCGCTGCGGCGCGTCCAGACCGGCACCCACAGGCCATTCTGGTCTTTGAACTCCAGCTGTAGCTGCACGGCGGCAGTGCTGGCGTTAGCCGATGGCCGCCGGAAAATGTTGCCGGCCTGCCAGTAGAAGCCCAGATACAGGCGGTCGGCGGCGGTGCGCCCGCTCAGGTCAATCGGCTGCGACACGAGCGTGTCCGTGTCGCTGTAGCCACTGCCGTAGGGCCGGCCATTGGCTTGCAGCCCATCAAACGTAGCTACGCCCCGCGTGGGCGGCGCCACCGGAAACCGATTGTTGACGAGCACGCCCCCCGCAGGCAGCCAGTTTGTGGCTTTGGGCGCGCCATCCAACGGCGTCGTGAAGTCGTCGAAGAATGGCAGGGCCAGCGCCTGCCCGCGCTGTGCGGTGGCCGACCCAGCCTTGGCTGGAGTGCGGCCGGGGTCAGCAGACAACGAGCGAAGGTCCTGCGCCATCGTGGTCAATGGCAGCAAGCTCAGAATCGATAAAACAGAAGCGCGTAGAAGTCTGGAACACATCATTGCCACCAAGTTAGGATACCAGGCTGAAACGTCCTGAACGGGCTTTAAATTTCAATCGTAGAGGAAGCAGATTGAAAAAGGATTTTGCGAATTTGCAGGGTAGGATTGTGCGCAGGAATAACAGCCTGGCAGCAAAAGAGCCGCGCAACAGCGCGGCTCTTTTGCTGGAAATCAATCTGCGAAATTCTGTTTCGATCTGCACAATCGGCGATTCTAGTTCACTGGTTTCACGGGCTCGTCGCCAGCCACCCAGATGTCAACCAGCTGGCCCATGCGGATGGTGGCGTCGGGAGCGGCTGTGGGGCGCTGCTTCACCACGGTGCCGTCTGTTTCGCCGTCCTGGGCGGGCTGATAGAATACTTCGCCTAGCTGCAGGCCCTGGCCCCCAAGTAGGGTGGTGGCTTCATCAACTGGCATATTGATGAGGTTGGGCACCGGGAATTCCTGGTTGCCGAGGCCGTCGCCCACTTCCAGGTCTACTTTGGTGCCTTTGGCAATGGCCGCGCCGGGCGCAATTTCCTTGCCGCCCACCAACTGCCGTAGTACGGCATTTTCCTGGATGTTCGGCACCTTGATAATCTGGCCTACCACCAAATCGTAGCTGTTCAGAATCATCGTGGCGTTCTTCATAGAGCCATCCGTCAGCTTGGGCATTTTGATGACGGGCGGGTTTTTCATGGCCACGGTGATGTAGATTTTGCGGTCTTCCTTCACCTTCTCGCCGGGGGCGGGGTCCTGGTTGAGTACCGTGAACGGGCGCGTGCCGGGATTATAGGAGCTGTCATCGACGTAGAAGCGCAGGTTGCGCTCATCGAGGTAGTCTTCGAGGTCGGCCTGGTTCATGCCCGTAATTTTGGGCACCACAATGGTTTCGCCGTGGTTGGTGGTGAGGGGCAGATACACAAAGAAGAACCCAAACACCAGCGCCGCCGTGGCTAGGCCAATCACCAGCAGGTGCTTCACCAAGTCCAGCGGCGTATCAGATTTGAAAAAAGACATCTTGTATAAAGAAGTAAGAGAGGAGAGGCAAAAGAAGAGTTGGCGCTAAAACTAGTGGTTTCTCAACTCTAGCTCTTCACAGTTAGCTTCTCGTTGCGCTGCTTGCCGAACTCCAGAATCTGGTCGATGAACTGGTAGGGCGTGTAGCCGGCCAGCGCAGTCTGGTGGAAAATGCAGGTAGCGGGCGTCATGCCGGGCAGCGAGTTCACCTCGATAATCAGCACTTCCACCGCCCCGTTGTCACGGACGCGCACGAAGGCGTCGATGCGGGCGTACCCCTGAATGTGCAGGATTTCGGCCACGCGGCGCAGCTCCTGCTTCACCTCGTCGGAAATGCGCTGGCGCTCGGCTGGTTCCGGTGCGTAACGGGCCGGTGTGATGTTCTGGCCTTCGCCAGCCAGAAACTTCTCTTCCAGGCTCAACACCTCGCCGGTTGCCAAGGCTTCGGAGGCCTCAAACACCTCTATCTGCAGCTCGCCGCTGGGGCCGTAATGCGTGAGCAGGCCGCCGGTTACTTCCAGGAAGTGGGCCGCACCGTCGCGCGCAATCAGGGTTTCCACCAGGAAGGCAGCCTTCTGCGGAAACTCTTCCTTGAAGCCCAAACTGAGCGTAGCGGCATCGGCCGGCATGAGGTCTTCCTGGTCGCGGAAGATGAGGCGGGTGAATGCCTCCAGCTCGGGCCGGTTCTTGATTTTCTTCACGGCCGACGAGCAGCCGTCGTCGGCGGGCTTGGCAATAAAGGGGTAAGGGAACTGCGTTTCCAGGCTGCGGTAGAAGCTTTCGGCGTCGGCGTCCCACTCCAGGCGGCTGGCCATGCGGTGCTCGGCCACGCGCAGCCCGGCTTCGCGCAGGCGGCGGTTGGTTTCAAACTTGTTGATGGTGACCGACGAGCTTTCCACGCCCGAGCCGTTGTAAGGCAGCCCGAACTTTTCCAGCTGCTGCTGCAGGGCGCCATCCTCGCCGGGACGGCCGTGCAGTGCAATAAACACCTCGTCCACCATCTCGGCCAGCTCTTCGAACGACACGCGGCGCGGCTGAGCGGTGAGCTGCCCGGCAAAGGTGCTGGTGATTTGCTGGGCTTCCTGCCGGATACGTTCTAGGATGGGGTGCAGGCCGTGGCCGGCTTCCATGTGCTCCACTTTCTCCCGGATATCGTCGGCGTTGTCTTTGAGCATCACGTTGATGGGCAGCACGTAGAGGCGGAACTCCTCGCTGCTACCGGTCAGGAACACCGGAATAGGCTCGTACTTCACCGAGGAACTGAGCTTCTCGTAGATGTTGCGGCCGCTTTCCACCGAAATGTGCCGCTCCGACGAGTAGCCGCCCATAATCACGGCTACTTTGGTGCGGGTGCGCACGTCGCTGGCCCGCGCCGCCACGGCGGCGTCCAGCTGCGTGAGCAGTCCGGCCAGCCGCACCGGCTGCATGCCGCCGCGCCGCCGTGCCGCCAACGACGTGCGAATCAGGAACGTCAGGAACTGCGACGGATTTAGGCCGATTTCTGCCGCCTGGTGGAAGAAGAACGAGGCCGGCAACATGCCCGACGTGGTGTTCGGGTCGTTGAGGAAGATTTGGGGTGATGAGGTGATGGGGTGATGGGGTGATGAAGAACGGCTTTCATCATTCTCCTCATTACCATTCACTTCTTCACTAACTAAAAACCCATCCAGGCGCGCATACACCTGGAAACCGAAGGTGGTGAACATTTCCTCGCAGGCCTCGCGGATGCGCTGGATTTCCGCTTCAGGCAGGTCGATGGGCGTGATTTTGCGGCTCAGGCCGGGCAGGTACTTCGAGCGGTAGTCGAACATCTCCTCACCCTTCACAATCTCCGTGGGCGGCAGCGCCAGCGGCTGGCCGTTGGGGTCTTCCACCACAATGCACGAAAACTCGCGGCCCTGCACGAAGCTTTCCACCAGCACCTGCGCCTCGCCGTCCACGTTGGTCAGCAGCACCGTTTCGGCGGTCTGCAGCTGCTCATTAAGGGCAGCCAGCAACGCTTCGGGGTGGTAGATGATGTTGGGACTTAGTGCTTGGTGCTCAGTGCCTAGTTCGCCCGCCGAAACAGCCGCAGAATTCTTAATTACTAATTCTTCATTACTAATTAAGACAGGCAAACCGATACCGTCGCGGATATCTACCAGCTGCTGCAGCCATTGGATTTTCTTCTCTTCGGTCAGCGCCAGCCATTCCTGCCGGGTCACGGTTTTGCGGAACAGGCTGCGCTCCACGGCAGCCTGAAACTGGGCTACGTTGGCTTCGCGCAGGATGCTGATGCCGATGCTGCTGCCCTGGCGCGGCGCCTTGAACACCAGCGGCAAGCCCAGCTCGCGCACCAGATAGTCGAGTGTCGCCTGCGGATCGGCTGCGTCCCAGTCTTCCGTGCTGATGACGCGGAAGTCGGGCGTAGGGCGGTCCAGGGCTTTGAGCAGCTTCTTTTGCGCTACCTTATTAATGCCGAACGCCGAGGGCAAAATGCCAGAGCCCGAGTACGGAATGCCGTACCATTCGAGCAAGCCCTGAATGGCGCCGTCCTCACCGGCTGGGCCGTGCAGGGCCAGGAAAGCAAAGTCCATCAGCTCCCGCAGCTCCTGGGGCTGCACGCGCCGGCCCACCTCCGAGATGATGCGGTCCTGCTCGTCCTGGCTCAGGTAGCCGAGGCTTTCCAGATACACCTGCCACGGCCGCTCGGTGCGGGGCAGCGCCGATATCGGCGGGTAGAAGTCGCGGATGGTGCCTTTATAGATGAAGTGCCAGTCGAGCAGAATGAAGTTGCCGCTGCTATCCACAAACACGGGCACGGCCTCGAAGAGGGCCTTGTCGAGGTTGTCGTATACAGTGCGGCCGCCCGCAAAGCTGATTTCCCGCTCACGCGACGGGCCGCCGAAGAAGATGCCGATTTTCATAGGTAGCGCAAAGGTAAAGAAGTAGAACGGAGTGGCCCTTCGTTTCTTGAACCGCCGCACCGTGTGTGGGCCAGGAATGGAGGGCCACTCCGTTCTACTTCTTTACCTTCGCGCCGTCATCCAACCCCATCTACCTTATGCAAACCCTCGATCAGTACAACTTCGCCGGCAAGCGCGCCGTGGTGCGCGTAGATTTCAACGTGCCGCTCGACAAGAGCTTCGCCATCACCGACGATACCCGCATCCGAGCCGCTACGCCGACCATCAAGAAGATCCTGGCCGATGGCGGCTCCGTGGTGCTGCTCTCGCACCTGGGCCGGCCCAAAGGTGGACCCGAGGACAAGTTTTCGTTGAAGCATATTGTGGCCCGCCTCAGCCAGGAATATGGCACCGAGGTGCAGTTTGCTGCCGATGCGCTGCAGGCCCAAACTCAGGCCGACGCGCTGCAGCCCGGCCAGATTCTGCTGGTGGAAAACGTGCGTTTCTATGCCGAGGAAGAGAAAGGCGACGCTGGTTTTGCCGAGAAGCTGGCCCCGCTGGGCAACGTGTACGTGAACGATGCTTTCGGGGCGGCGCACCGCAAGCACGCCTCCACGGCCGTGATGGCCAGCCACTTCGCACCCGCTGACCGCGTGGCCGGCTACCTGCTGCAGAGTGAACTCGACAACGCTCAGAAAGTGCTGGAGCACGCCGAGCGTCCGTTCACGGCCATCATGGGTGGCGCTAAGATTTCGGATAAGATTCAGCTGATTGAGAAGCTGCTCGATAAGGTCGATAACCTGCTTATCGGCGGCGGTATGGCGTACACGTTTGCCAAAGCGCAGGGCGGCCAGATCGGCAGCTCGCTGCTGGAAGCCGACAAGATGGACTTGGCGCTGCGCCTTATCGAGCAGGCAAAAGCCAAAGGCGTGAACCTGGTATTGCCCACCGACAGCCTCATTGCCGACAAATTCGCTAACGACGCCCAAACCAAACAGGCCGCCAACAGCGAAATTCCAGACGGCTGGATGGGCCTCGATTTGGGCCCGGAGTCCAGCAAAGCGTTTGCCGAAGTGGTGCGCAACTCCAAGACCATCCTCTGGAACGGCCCGATGGGCGTGTTCGAGATGCCCAACTTCGCCAAAGGCACCCAGGCCGTGGCCCAGGCTATTGCCGACGCCACCCAGGCCGGCGCGTTCAGCCTCATCGGCGGCGGCGACTCTGCGGCGGCCGTCAACCAGATGGGCTTCTCCGACAAGGTGAGCTACATCAGCACCGGCGGCGGCGCGCTACTGGAGTACATGGAAGGCAAAGAATTGCCCGGCGTAGCGGCGCTGGGTTAGGGCTTAGGATATAGGGCTTAGGGCATAGGTCGTTCGATCAGAAGTTCAATAGAACGGCCTATACCCTAAGCCCTATGTCCTAATTCACGTAGGGCGTTTCCAGATCTTGGCCCATGCTGCGCATGGTGTCCAAGGAGAGGCGGCCGGTGAGGCGGGTGGCACGGGCGCGGGCTTCGGCGTCGGTCAGCACTTCCAGGCCCTGCAGCCACTGCAGGCGGTTTAGCTGCAACTCGATGGGGCCCAGCGGATTGATCTGGCCGTACTCGTGGCGTAGGTAGTTTTTGGTGCGGCGGTCCAGGGCCTCCGCAAAGCCGTGCAGGGCGGTCTGCTCCGAAGAACGGTCGGCGAGGATGATGCTGGAGCGCGACGTGAGCAATACGAATTCGTGCCAGCGGTGCTGCCAGCCATACCAAGCATACGCCAGCAGGCAACCACCCAACCCCAGTGCCCGCAGCCAGAAGTCGGCCACGAACGAGGCGTCGGGGCGGTGGTCGATGGTGTAGGTGAACAGGATGCCACCTACAACGGCCAGCAGCCGGAGCAGCTTTTTGCGCGGTATGTTGCTGCGGCGCTCCACCCGCACGGGCAGAATCTCCTCGTAGGGTAGCTCCACTTCCAGCAGTGCCCGGCCGCTAAACTCGCGCTGGCAGACATAGAGGCCGTGCTGGCGTAGTGCCAGCTGGGTGGTGCCGGCCCACAGCCGGCGTTGTTCAAGAAGCATGTAGTAATGAAACGACGGCCTGAGCCGCCACAGGAAACAAAGAGAACATCAGGCCACTCAGATAAACTCGAACGGACTAGGTGTAAAGCACAGCACAAAAATAGCCAGCATCAGCCAGCCCAGCACCTTGCGGCCCGCCGAAAGTGGGGTTTCGTCGGGCGCCGGCGGATGAAACACGCCCATCAGCCGGCTAAGCAGCAACCCGAATACCAGCCAGCCAGGGTTGCCCATAATGCCCGGCACAGCCATTATACAGGCTAGCTGCACCGCCCATAAAGCCACGGCCAGCACCAGCGCCTGCCACGGCCGCGGTACCACCGGCCGCAATACCACAATCAGGTAAGCGAAATACGGCACGCCCCAATAGAGCCACGTTTCGCTGTTGGTGCGCAACGAAAACAGCCCCAGACCGGCGTAGAAGATATAGCCTACAAACAGCAGCCCCGACAGCCGGTTGAACCGCCGAAATCCCAGCAAGCCGTACAGAATATGCCCGCCATCAAGCTGGCCAATGGGCAGCAGGTTGAGCGCTGTGAAGAACAGCGCCAAGGAGCCTGCCAACAGCATCGGGTAGTGAATCAGGTGAATATCTAAGGGTAATCGATTTGGATCGGCGAATACGTGCTCCAGAAGGCGATACAACAATGGCTTCGCTAAAATAACAGCGTATTCGAGGTCCTCATGATCATAGAATTCTTCAACCCGAATCTGTCCTTGAATTGGCAGATGCGTAAAGCCGTAAATCAGCACCGGCACGGCCACCAGAAACCCCGCCAGGGGGCCGGCCAGCCCAATGTCAAAAAACTCCTTGCGCGAGAATATCCGGTCCTTGACGCGGATAACTGCCCCAAACGTCCCGATGGTGCTGAACATACCCGTGAAAAACGGAATATAATACGGCAGCGTGGCGCGTACTCGGTGGTGCCGGGCCGTGAAGTAGTGCCCAAACTCATGCACCGTCAGTACTCCCAGAAACGGCACCGAAAACCATAAGCCCTGCCAGATTTCTGCTGGCGTCAAGCCCAGGCCTTCAAACGTAAACTTGCCGGTCATCCACTCGGCGCCGGCCAGCGTGGTGGTCAGCAGCGTAAGCAGAAACAACCCCAGATGCAGCGCGTAGCGCCGCCACTGTGGTGGTTTCGGCTTTTCGGAATACAAAGCATCCAACAACTCCTCCGGTTCGGTAGGTGTTGGCTTAGTAGGTACTCCGAGGTTCGCAGCGTCAGGAGAGGGGAGTATTGGGGGAAGGTTCTCGGTTGGGGAAGGCACGGAGGGCAGCAGGAAGTGCGTCGGTGAGGGTAAGGGGCGGAGCCAGAAACAGCGTGTGCAGGCCAATACGTTGGGCCGTTTCGATGTGCTGCAAACTATCCTCGATAAAAAGAGTTTCTTCGGCCTTCCAGTTCATCTCGCGCAAGGCGTGCCGGAATATTTCTTCGCCCGGCTTGCGCAAGCCCACCTGTTGCGAGTAAAACACCCGGTCCAGGCAATCGGCAATGCCGTGCTCGAAACCGTATTGCGTACGCAGGACCCGGTTGATCTGGTCGATGTGAATCTGGTTTGTATTGGATAGCAGGGCCGTCTGATGGCCCCGGGCCCGCAATTCCGCAATCAAAGCCAGCCGCTCGGCCGGCACATCCAGCAGCATGGCGTTCCAGGCGGCATCCAGGTCCTCATCCGTGGCCTGCAGCTCGTAAGTGGCGCGCAGCCCTTCCCGGAACTCGTGCGGCGTCAGGCGCCCCATTTCCATCTGGTCGAACAGCTCCGACTGCGCCGCCTGCGTAAACTCGATGGTGCTGCCGTGCTGATGCAGGCGGCCCATTGCCTCCAGGGTGCGCTGGTAGTCGATATTGATGATGACGCCCCCAAAATCGAAGAGCAAGTTTGGCAGTTGGTGAGGCATAAAGAAGTCAGTTGAAAAGTTCGTCGGCTGCCCGGCAAGATGGTTACTGCCTGCAAAAGTCTTGATCCGCGCCAGCAAATACCAATTTCGCGTTGCAAATGCGGCGGCAATGGCCGAAGTTTGCAACGTCGAAGCGCGCTGCTACACCCTTGTCGCAGCATGTAACGCACCGGGCCTATAGCTCAATCGGTTAGAGCAGCTGACTCATAATCAGCAGGTCACTGGTTCGATTCCAGTTGGGCCCACCCATTGAAGTTGAAATCCCTCTTTCCATACCGGAAAGAGGGATTTTGCTTTCGATTGGTAGAGCATCGATAAAACAATCAGGTGACGAAGTTCGCACTAAGGACTTGTTCAATTTGCGCGTATTCTGATTGAGGTGCTCAAAACGGTAGCTTCGTAGACTGTGAGTTGTTCTGCTACTACCACTAAAGAAGCCCAGACCACCGAATTGCTCCGCGTTGCCTGTTGACCGGAAGTTGCGGCTGATGTGCCACGTTATGCCACTATACTGGCCGGTACTGCCGACGGTGCCGGCGACTACTGCAATTAGAAGGTGCTGGTGCTTGGGTGTTGCTGATGGTAAAATGTGGCATCCTGAACTTCTATTAGGCGAGTAATTTCCAATATGCTGGCTGCTTGCAATTCTGTTCTCAACTGACGTTTCTACGCGCTGTGGGGCCGGATGTGGGGGCTACTAAACTACGCTTGTGTTCCGGCAGAATAGCCAGTCAGAAGGGCTGAAAACAGGCAATTTCGTTATATTGCGACAAAAAATGGATTTCAGTCTTTGCCGGTATGCTCAAAATATTTAAAAGAAAGTCTAAAAGCCTTTTCAATAAACAGAAAAACTTCTGGCAGTTTTTTCCAGCTAATTATCTCCGCAACCGGAAGCATAGTCTGGTTATTATCGATGATATTTATCCATTGCCATTATCCACGTTTAGGTTTGTAGAATTCAACTATTACCTAGCTGTTTTTCCAGATTCAATTGTTTATACAACTGGATCTTCTCTTTCGTATCTGAAGGTGTACGACAGTATAGAGAAAGTGGTGGCTAACCATCTTAAAACGTACACAGAGCATGTCGGTAGAATATTAAAATTTAGTCCATATCGTAAAATAAAGGCTGATTTAGTTTATCTTACTTTCCTGCACAATACGCATAACTTTCTTCCAACAATCGAAGCAAATTCAACGCCTTTCGTCTTTACATTATATCCAGGTGGAGGATTTTTGATGCACGATGAGCAGGTGGAGGGGCAATTAAGAAAAATTTTTAGCTCTCCATTTTTTAGAAAAGTTATTGTCACCCAGAAGATAACGCTCGATTACTTGGTTGATAACAACTTCTGCCCATCCGATAGGATAGAACTGATTTATGGTGTAGTGATGCCTGCTGACAATCTCAGCTTAAGTAAAAAGAAGGAAACAAGGAGTGCAAGAAAGGACACGAGCCTTCAAATTTGCTTTGTGGCCAATAAATACATGCCGTTGGGTATTGATAAAGGCTACGATACCTTTATTGCGCTGGCCAAAAAGACTAGCCTGAAATACCCGGATATTAAATTTCACATTGTCGGAACGTTCGACGAAACCGATATCGATGTCGAAGGATATAATAATATCATTTTCTATGGTCCGCGCGAAACCAGTTTCTTTGCGCAGTTCTATGCTGAGATGGATATTATTGTTTCGCCTAATGTGCCTTTTAAATTAGGAAATGGTGCGTTTGATGGATTTCCTACAGGTGGCTGCATTGAAGCTGGCTTAATGGGTGTTGCACTATTCTGCTCGGATGTGTTAGGGCAGAACCTGTATTTTGAACATAAGACGGATATAGTCCTGATTGAAAATGACGTAGATAACATTTATGACTACGTAGAGTATTATTATCATAATCCTGCTGAATTGGAGCTGTTGTCTAGGAAAGGATTAGAAAAAATAGAAAACCTATACAGCATCGATGCACAGATGCTGCCACGTATACAAATCATCAATCAAGCAATAAGTGCAGGAAAGAAGGTTCGCTAAGACATCTAGCAGGGGCTAACGCAATATGCTGCGTTGGCCCTTTCGAATAGTTTTACCCACCCGTGTATACCTCCAACTCTCGGCAAGGCTCCTGTAGGTACACTGATAGCGGCACCAGCGGGAGTAAGCCTGGTTTTGTGGCATACAGCTCCCACCGCTGCACCTGGCCTACATCAGCCCTGCTGGTGACCGGCCAGTATTGTAGTGCAGGTGAAGCCTAAATGCGTGTTTGTCATCACCAGTCGATGGATAAGCAGAGTAGACCCTTGTCGACACCTGCATTTCGTCTTCAGGTACCCGCCACCAGCAGCTTAGGGTGTTGAAATAGGAGGAGATAATTGTCGAGTTTCGATAGTCAGCGACAATGCATGCTGTGCATAAGGCCCTTTTCACAGTGATTCAGGCGTGGGGCAGCCGTATGTTCGGTTGTGAAAGAGCAAGACGCTTCGGCTATTCCACCTCCTGAGCTAGTTTGCTCTTAAGGCTCTTAAGTAAGACAAGTTTAGCTACGCGTGCCCAGGCATCGAGCGCCGCGCGTAGGCTGTTGGAACTGCTGCCATCCAAAGCCACACCCGCTGCTGTGTCTTGGTTGGGCCCACTTCTAAAACCAAGGCTGTCATTTATATGGTGTTGACTTGGTACTGCCAGGTTTCAGCAATGACACATCATTTGCGTCAAGTGCATTTCTGTGGCTTGCTGAACTCACTCCCGACTCAGTACTGTAGCAGTCCAGTGATATAAAGCACCACTGTCTACTGCCCAGTCTAAGCAAACAGACTGCTGATCAGTGGTTTTATCCATGATATACCTATAAACCTATATCCTCGAACTGAGGAGGGTAATCGGGAATCATTCATAGATATTATTATCCTTTTGTAAAATAAAGTTATATAAATTATTGATTTAAGAATAATTAATGTTTATTTGTATTGTTGTTGCTCCGCGTACCATCCTACAATTCCACCTATTGTCCGCGCCTCCTCCTTTACTCAGCAGTCTCCATGGAACGCTACAGACACTACACGGACGCTTCTCGCGTCATCCTGTTGTTCGTTGATGTGCTCCTTATTTTCGGAGCTTTCCGGCTAGCTGGCCGTATCACCCTGGGTGACTGGGATTTTGGCGGCTACTATCCCTTTTTCTTTATCATCTTCGGGCTGCTCTGGTGGATTCTGTCAGGCCAGTATGCCAACATATACCGGGTAGACCGGCTGATTACATATCCGGAGAAGCTGGTGCATCTGATCCGCACCTTTTTGCTTCATGCAGCTCTTGTGCTACTGGCAGTTGCGGCAGGCGGCACGCACTGGCCTCCCATCGAATACCTGTTTTCCGTGTACAGCCTCGCCATGGTTGGGGTTGTGTCGGGCCGGTTTCTGCTGACGTTTCTTTATCGCTCTTACCACAAGCACTTTGCGCGTGCCAACAGCCGGTATGTCATCATTGGAGCCGGCGACAGTGGCCAGGAGCTTTACCGTTTTCTGGCTTCGCACGATCCTATCGGGAATGAGTTTATGGGGTTTTTTTCGGATGAAGCCCTGCCCGTAAAGCTCCAGACGGTGGTTCGTGGGCGCCTGGCCGATTTGAAGAGTTATTGCCTGCGCGAACAAGTCAATGACATCTACTTCGCGCTGCCACTTGATCAGCGCCATCTTATCGAGGAACTCTCGCGCTTCGCCGACGATAATTTTCTCTCCTTCCGGATCGTGCCTGACTTCCGTGGAACGGTGCACAAAGATGTGAATGTGTATTTCTACGACCACCTGCCTATCCTCACTATCCGGCATGAGCCGCTGGGGATGCGCACCAATCAGGTAATGAAACGGCTTTTTGATATTATGTTTTCCGGACTGGTTATCTGCACCATATTTCCAATTATTATGCCTGTGCTGGCGCTCCTTATCAAGCTGGATTCGCCGGGGCCGGTGTTTTTCCGGCAGATGCGCCCTGGCAAGCGCAACCAGCTGTTTCCGTGCTACAAGCTGCGCACCATGCAGGCCAGCCACGGCCACCCCGAATTGCAGGCCACCAAGCACGACGTGCGTGTAACGCGGGTGGGCCAATATTTGCGCAAGTACAACCTAGATGAGCTACCTCAGTTTTTCAACGTACTGCTGGGGCACATGTCGGTGGTGGGGCCACGGCCCAACATGATTTCCCAACTCGAGGAATACAGCAAACACATCCGCACCTACCACCTGCGTCACGCCGTCACGCCTGGCATCACCGGCTATGCGCAGGTGAATGGCTACCGGGGCGAAACCCGGGAAGCCGGTACCATGGAAAAACGGGTGGAATATGACCTGAAGTACGTGGAAAACTGGTCGTTCGGGATGGACATGAAAATTATCGGGCAAACCGTCTGGAACATGGTTCGGGGCGAAAAAAACGCGTACTAATCACCTGTCAGGTAGCTGGCTGATCAGCCCGCCTCGCCCCGAGGGCTACCTGCTCGGGCAGTACGGTGTAAAAGCATGCCCTGCATTCGTTACCGCTTATGCTACCCAAGCGCTACGTCCTCGATTCCCGTATTTCTACGGGTACATCCGCTCATTTCGTTGATGCTATTCTGCAGCTGGGAGCCGCCCGCTGCTCGGCTTACGTGTGTTTTGCAAACGTACATATGCTGGTAGAGTCGCAGCGCGACCCGGGCTTTCGGCAAGTGCTTAATCAGGCAACCATCGCTGCCCCCGATGGCAGCCCGGTGGCCGCCGCAGTAGGCTGGTTTAATACAGGCCAGCAGCAGGCGCGCATTGCCGGCATGGACTTGCTACCGGCCTTGCTGGCTGAAGCCGCCCAGCGCCAGCAGTCGGTATATTTTTATGGTACCACGCCACGGGTATTGGAGGCAATGCTGGCCCGAGCCCGGCGCGAGCTACCCGAGTTGCGAATTGTGGGAGCTTATGCGCCGCCCTTCCGGCCGCTCACGCCCGAAGAAGACGAAGCGGAAACAGCCGCCATCAACGCCGCCGACCCCGATCTGTTGTTTGTGGCGCTGGGCTGCCCGAAACAGGAAAACTGGATGGCTGCTCATCGTGGCCGAATTAGGGCCTGTATGCTGGGCGTAGGGCAGGCCTTTCCGGTGTATGCCGGCCTGGAGCAGCGGCTGCCGCTGTGGGCCCGGCGGCTGTGGCTGGAATGGGCGTACCGCTTGTGGCTGGAGCCCCGCCGCTTGTGGCGGCGGTACCTGCTCACCAATTCCCGCTTTCTGTATCTGGTGACCCGTCGCCTGGTAGCCATGAGCGTGGGCCGGCCTGAAGCGCACGCAGTCTGCAACGAGTAGCAGTCTGCCTTGCCTTATATCGTGTGGTTCCATCCAGCTATACACGCGTCGGCCAACAAACAGCAAGTGTATACTGCTGAAGATTGTATATGGACTAAATGAATCTTTATTTGTTATTTATTATTATTTATTGATATAAATTGTTGGCAATATTATAAATATTGTTACCTTTCACTAGCCAGTATATTCATCAGCCACTATGCTTATGAATGCAGGTTATTTAGACTTCTCTCGGCTTGTCAGTTCTCTGAATACCAAACGTTTCCAAACCTGTTGCAGTCATGAAAGCGGTAATTCTGGCGGGGGGCTACGGCACCCGCATCAGCGAAGAAAGCGGCGTGCGCCCGAAGCCTATGGTGGAAATAGGGGGAAAACCTATTCTGTGGCACATTATGAAGATTTACGCGCATCATGGCATCCGCGACTTTATAATCTGCTGTGGCTACAAAGGCCATATGATCAAGCAGTATTTCTCTGACTACTTCCTGCATAATGCCGATGTGACGTTCCGGATGGACCGCAACGAAATGCAGGTGCACCGCAACAACACCGAACCCTGGAATGTGACGCTGGTGGACACCGGCCAGGAAACCATGACCGGTGGCCGCCTGCGCCGGGTGCGGGAGTATTTGGATGACAGCACGTTCTGCCTTACTTACGGTGACGGGGTAGGGGACGTAGACATTAGTGCCGCCGTGCGCTACCACCAGGAGCAGGGCGTGCTGGCCACGCTCACGGCCGTCCGGCAGCCTGGCCGCTTTGGGGTATTCAACCTGCACGATAGCGCCGACCGGATTGAGAGCTTCACCGAAAAGCCTGAAGGCGGCGAGACGCCGTGGATCAACGGGGGCTTCTTCGTGCTGGAGCCCAGCGTCCTCGACTACATTGATGACGACAGCACCATGTGGGAGAAAGCGCCAATGGAGCGCCTCGCCCGCGAAGGCCACCTGGCGGCTTTCCGCCACACTGGCTTCTGGCAGCCTATGGATACCCTCCGCGACCGGAACATGCTGGAAGAGCTCTGGCAGAAAAACCAAGCCCAGTGGAAAGTCTGGGATAATGCCCCGCAACCTGCTGCAGTGCCCGACCCCGTACTGGCCGAGATTATGGCCACGCCGGTGCAGGCGCCGCAGGGCCAGCGTGTAGCCGCGGCCACCGTGGTGCCCGCCAGCTAGCTGCCGCCTCCTCACTCCACATCCCACCAACCAATCAGCTCCTGCTCTACAGGGGCTGCAGGGCCTCTCTTTGCCCTACGAGCACTCTTTTCTGCCACACTTCTTCTGCTCTCCAATGAACCGCATCCTTATAACCGGCAATATGGGCTATGTAGGGCCCGGCGTGGTACAGCACCTGCGCCGCCAGTTTCCGCAGGCCGAGCTGATTGGCTACGACATGGGCTTCTTTGCGCACTGCCTGACCGGTGCTTCCCGGCTGCCGGAGTCACGGCTGGACCGCCAGCTTTTTGGTGATGTACGTGAGTTGCCTGCAGAGCTGCTGGACGGTGTCGATGGTGTCGTGCACCTGGCGGCCATCAGCAACGACCCCATGGGCCAGACTTACGAAGACGTTACGATGCAGGTAAACCACGAAGCTGGCATCCGGCTGGCCCGGCAGGCTAAGGCGGCCGGGGTGCGGGCGTTTGTGTTTGCCAGCTCCTGCAGCATCTATGGGGCGGGGGGCGAAGGGGCCAAAACAGAAACCTCCGCAGTGAATCCACTTACGGCGTATGCCCGCTCCAAGGTGCAGAGCGAGCTGGATTTGCGCCCTTTAGCCAATGACGAGTTCTGTGTAACCTGCCTGCGGTTTGCCACGGCCTGTGGCTGGAGCGACCGGCTGCGCCTGGATCTGGTCGTCAATGATTTTGTGGCCGGGGCTGTAGCGGCGGGTGCCATCAGTATCCTCAGCGACGGCACGCCCTGGCGGCCCCTGATTCATGTGCAGGATATGGCCCGGGCTATTGAGTGGGCCCTCGGGCGTGAGGTTAGCCAGGGTGGGGCCTTTCTGGCCATCAATACCGGTACCGACAGCTGGAACTACCAGGTGCGCGACCTGGCCCACGCCATTGCTAAGAGTATTCCGGGTACAGAAGTAAGTTTAAATGCTGCTGCCCCCCCCGACAAACGCTCCTACCGCGTCGATTTTAGTTTGTACCGCCGCCTGGCCCCCGCCCACCAGCCCCGGCGGACACTGCCCGATACCATTGACGAGCTGCGCGACGGTTTGCTGGCCATGAACTTCCGCGACGCCACATTCCGCACGTCGCAATTGATGCGGCTGCGGGTGCTCACGGCGCTGCGCGAAGCCGGTGAGCTAACCGACGAACTCAATTGGGCGCTGCCGACGGTGGTGCCTGGTCCCGCTGTCCTGGTCTGACCAAGCCTGGTTACTCTTGCCCAACATTCCACCGTTGCTACTCTTCCCAAATGGACTCTCGTATGATTTTCACTGAAACTGAGTTGCCTGGCGCTTTCATCATTGATGTGGAGCGCATGTCCGATGAGCGGGGCTTTTTTGCGCGCTCTTGGTGCGAAGATGAATTTGCCGCACATGGCATCCTCATGCCGCCGCTGCAGGCCAACGTCTCCTCGAACCCACAGCGAGGAACCCTGCGCGGCATGCACTACCAGCTGCCGCCGCACGAAGAAACCAAGCTGGTGCGCTGCACCCGCGGCGCCATTTACGACGTGATAGTGGACCTGCGCGAAGAGTCGCCAACCTACGGCAAGTGGCTGGGCGTGGAGCTGACTGCCGACTCGTTTCGGATGCTGTTTGTGCCGGGGCGCTTTGCCCACGGCTTCATCACCCTCACCGACCATACCGATGTGTGCTATCAGGTGTCGGCCAAATACGCGCCCGGAGCCGAGCGGGGCCTGCGCTGGAACGACCCCGCCATCGGGATTCAGTGGCCCCTGCAGCCCACCTTGGTGTCGGAAAAAGACCGGCAGCACCCTGACTTCCAGCTGAGAGTGCCGGAAGAGCTGGAAGTAATTAAAAATTGAGAAGTAAAAATGGCCTTCTCGAGCCGTCAGGGCACTCAGGCCGTCGGCAATTCTTAATTTTTAATGCTCAATTTTTAATTGAAAACGCATGCTAATCATTGATAAAGCTCTGGAAAAGCGGCAGCGCGACGGCAACCCGATTCGGGTTGGTATGATTGGCGCCGGCTTCATGGCGCGGGGCGTGGCCCGGCAGATCTGCCGCTACGTGCCCGGTATGGAGCTGGTGGCCATTGCCAACCGCACGCCCGACCGCGCCCGCGCTATCTTCGCCGAAGCCGGCGTGCCGGAAGTGCAAGAAGTGGCTTCGGTGGCGCAGCTGGAAGCCTGCATTGCGCTGGGCCGGCCGGCCATCACCGACGATGCGCTGCTACTGAGTTGCGCCGCCGGCATTGATGCCATTATTGAGGTGACGGGCGCCGTGGAGCATGGTGCGCAGGTGGTGCTGGAAGCCATCCGGCATGGCAAGCACATTATTCTGCTCAATGCCGAGCTGGATGGCACCGTCGGCCCTATCCTGAAGGTGTACGCCGACCGGGCCGGCGTCATCTACACCGTTTCGGATGGCGACCAGCCCGGCGTGACACTCAATCTGGCCCGTTTCGTGAAGGGCCTGGGCGTGACGCCGGTGCTGTGTGGCAACATTAAAGGCCTGCACGACCCGTACCGCAACCCCACCACGCAGGAAGGCTTTGCGCGGCAGTGGGGCCAGAACCCCAGCATGGTTACGAGCTTTGCCGACGGCAGCAAAATCAGCTTCGAGCAAGCCGTTATTGCCAATGCGCTGGATATGCGCGTGGCGCGGCGCGGTATGCTGGGCCCTACCGTAGCGCCGGGCACGCCTGTCAGCAAGGCCGCCGAGTGGTATCCGCAGGAGCTGCTGCTTGGTGGCGGCCCGGGCCTCGTCGATTATGTGGTGGGAGCCGAGCCCGGGCCGGGCGTATTTGTGCTGGGCACCGTTGAGGATGCCGTGCAGCAGCACTACCTCAAACTCTATAAGCTGGGCCCCGGCCCGCTCTACTGCTTCTATACACCGTATCACCTGTGCCACTTTGAAACCCCGACTTCGGTGGCCCGCGCCGTGCTGTTTCAGGATGCCACGCTGGCGCCGGCCGGCCCTATGCGGGTGGAAGTGGTGACGGCTGCCAAGATAGACCTGTTTGCCGGCCAGACCCTCGACGGCATCGGACACTACCACACCTACGGCCTGGCCGAAAATGCTGACATCACGGAGCGCGACAACCTGCTGCCCATTGGTGTAGCAGAGGGCTGCGTGCTACGGCATGATGTTCAGCGCGACCAAGTGCTAACCTACGACGATGTGGTGCTGCCCGAGGGCCGCCTGATTGATCAGCTGCGGGCCGAGCAAACGGCATACTTCGCCGGTGCCGTGGCCTCATTAACCGATCGGGCCCTGCCGCCTCCGGTGCTGCGGTAAGCTGCGTGCCAACCCCGGCCGTGCCCTCATTGCTGCTCTACTTGCTCTCTCCTCACTGCTACTATGAACAAGCTAACTGCTTATCCACTTGATGAAACTGCTGCAAGACAGCTTCGGTCAGCAGAGGCTACTGCGCTTACCGAAGCTGTGATGCCGGCTTCGGCCAGCCCGGTAGAGCCACCGGCCAGCCCGTGCCGCTTCTGTGGCGCTCCGCTCGATACTACATTCGTTAACCTGGGCACCTCACCGCTGTGCCAGCACCACGTGCGCCCGCACGAGTTCAACCGTGCCGAAGCGTTTTATCCGCTGCACGCCCGGGTGTGCCGGGAGTGCTTTCTGGTGCAGCTAGATGAGTTTGTGACTTCTGAGCAAATCTTCCAGAACGAGTACGCTTACTTCTCTTCTTACTCGGCCTCGTGGCTGCGCCATGCCAGCCGCTACACCGATATGGCTGCCAAGCGCTTCAGCCTGAACGAGGACAGCTTGGTAGTGGAAGTGGCCTCAAATGATGGCTACCTGCTGCAATACTTTGTAGCCAAGGGTATTCCGGTGCTGGGCGTGGAGCCAGCCCTCAATGTGGCGGAAGTGGCCCGCGCCAAGGGTATCAACACACTAGGTCAGTTCTTCGGGCACGACACGGCAGCCCAGATTGCCGGCACCATGGGCCAGGCCGATCTGCTGCTGGGCAACAATGTGCTGGCCCACGTGCCCGACATCAACGACTTCGTGGCTGGTATGCAGACGCTGCTCAAGCCCGATGGCGTTATCACAATGGAGTTTCCGCACCTGCTGCGCCTGATGGAAGGCAACCAGTTTGATACCATCTACCACGAGCATTTCAGCTACCTGTCGTTTTACACCGTGGAGCGCATCTTCGCACACCATGGCCTTACGCTGTTTGATGTAGACGAACTGCCTACGCACGGGGGCTCACTGCGCATCTACGCCCGGCACGCAGCATCAGATGCGTGGCCCGTAACGGCCCGAGTGACGGAGCTGCGGACGCGGGAGCTGGTGCTGGGTATCACAGAGCTGGCCTACTACGCCGACTTTGAGGAGAAAGCCAAGGAAACCAAGCGCAAGCTGCTCGAATTCCTGATTGACGTCAAGCGCGCCGGCAAAACAGTGGTGGGCTATGGGGCGCCCGGTAAGGGAAATACTCTGCTCAACTACTGCGGCATCCGCACCGACTTTCTGGAGTATACCGTGGATGTTAGCCCCCACAAGCAAGGCAATTTTCTGCCCGGCTCCCGCATTCCTATCTGCCACCCCGACCGCATCTTCAGCACCCGCCCCGATTACGTGCTGATTCTGCCCTGGAACCTGCGCGAGGAAATAATGGAGCAGATGAGCGGTATCCGGGAGTGGGGCGGGCAGTTTGTAGTGCCCATTCCGGAAGTACGGGTGTATGAATGAGGTGCTGGGCTGGTAGTAGAAAACGCCTGTCAGTCTACGCCCGCAAAAGCCCTGACCACATCAACCCGAATCATTTTTTATTACTTCTCTACTTCACCCTTGTGCTAGCCACCTCTGCGCCCTTCGTTTCAGCTGCGGCCCTGGTTTCGGCCGACGATATGCAGGCGTTGCTGCGCCGCCTGTTTCCAATCTGCCGGAGCATCACCGGCGACGGGGTGCGCGAAACGCTGGCTATTGTGCGCGAGTATTTGCCGGCGCTGCAGGTGCACGAGGTGCCCAGCGGCACGCCGGTGCTGGACTGGACCGTGCCGGCCGAGTGGAACATCCGGGAGGCGTGGGTGAAAAACGCTGCCGGGGAGCGGGTTATTGACTTTGCGCAGCACACCCTGCACGTGCTGGGCTACAGCACTCCAGTGCGGGGCTGGTTCTCGCGGCAGGAGCTGGACCAGCACCTGTATTCGCTGCCCGAGCAGCCCGACCTTATTCCGTACCGCACCAGCTACTACCAGCCCGCCTGGGGCTTCTGCCTGCCCCACCACAACCGGCTGCAGCTGCAGGACGACTATTACGAAGTGTGCATCGATAGTACCCTGGATGCCGCCGGCTCGCTAACGTACGGTGAGCTGCTGCTGCCTGCCACTGCGGCCGGGCCCGATGCTGGCGAAGTGCTGCTTTCGTGCCATTGCTGCCATCCGTCCCTGGCCAACGACAACCTGTCGGGGCTGGTGGTGGCTGTGGCACTGGCCCAGCAGCTGGCCGCGCTGCCGGAGCGCCGCTACGCATATCGGTTTGTATTTGGGCCGGGTACCATTGGCAGTATCACCTGGCTGGCGCTCAATCCTGATGCCATTGCCCGTATCCGGCACGGGCTGGTGCTTGCATTGCTTGGCGGGCCAGGGCACTTCACCTACAAGCAAAGCCGGCGAGGCAATGCACCCGTTGATGCCGTGGCAAACCTGGTGTTGGGCCGCCACGCTCCCGCATCCGAAATACGGCCTTGGCTGCCTTATGGCTACGATGAGCGGCAGTATTGCTCGCCAGGGTTCAATCTGCCGGTGGGCTGTTTGTCGCGCACGCCGTTCGGCGAGTTTGCTGAATACCACACCTCAGCCGACAACCTCGAATTCGTGCAGGCGTCGCAGCTACAGGAGTCAGTGGAGCTGGTGCTGCGCTTCTGCCAGACGCTCGACCACAACCGCTGCTACCGCAATCTGCAGCCCTACGGCGAGCCGCAACTGGGCCGCCGCGGCCTCTACAAAGGCGTGGGCGGCGGCACCGAAGGACAAGACTGGCAGATGGCGCTGCTGTGGGTACTCAGCCTCGCTGATGGCCAGACGCCGCTGCTGGATGTAGCCGCCAGATCGGGGCTGCCTTTCGAGCTGCTACACCGCGCCGCACAGGCCCTGGCCGCTACCGATCTGCTGGCCGTTGCGGCCCCCGAACCCGCTGCCTGGCCTTTCACCTGAGAGGTTCTGCCTCAGTACTTTGTAACGTCGCTCATGGAAACCACCTTCGTATCTCCGTCACCAGCCCTGGCTTCGCCACCTCTCGGGTTTGCGGCCTCTCAGGCACTGCAGGCCCGGTTCCATGCGGCTATTCCGGGAGGGGCACACACGTATGCCAAAGGCGACGACCAATTCCCAGAGCACATGGCGCCCTATATCGTGCGGGGCGACGGTTGCCGGGTCTGGGACGTGGATGGCAACGAGTTTATTGAGTTTGGGGCCGGGCTGCGCTCGGTCACGCTGGGCCATGCCTACGCCCCGGTGGTGGCCGCGGCCCGTCGGCAGCTGGAGCTAGGCGTGAACTTCGGCCGGCCGGCCGTGCTGGAACTGGAAGCCGCCGAAGACTTTCTGGAGTTCACACAGGCCGGCGACATGGTGAAGTTCACCAAAAATGGCTCTGATGCCACCAGTGCCGCCGTGAAGCTGGCCCGCGCCGCTACCGGCCGCGACCTGGTGGCTATCTGCCAGGACCATCCGTTCTTTTCCTGCGACGACTGGTTTATGGGCACCACACCATTGGCGGCAGGCATTCCGCAGGCGGTGCAGGCCCTCACTGTGGGCTTCCGCTATAACAACCTGGATAGCGCCCAAACGCTGTTTGCCACATACCCCGGCCAGATTGCCTGCCTGCTGCTGGAAGTGGAGAAAGACGTGCCCCCGGCGCCAGGCTTCCTGGCCGGCTTGCGCCACCTCTGCGACCAGCACGGTGCGGTGCTCATCTTCGATGAAATCATCACGGGTTTCCGCTGGCACAACCACGGGGCGCAAGGTTACCACGGTGTTCGGCCCGACCTCAGCACCTGGGGCAAGGCCCTGGCCAACGGGTTCAGTTTGGCCGCCCTGACCGGCCGCCGCGAACTGATGGAACTGGGCGGGCTGCACCACGCCCAGGATCGGGTATTTCTGCTTTCCACAACCTACGGGGCCGAAACGCATGCCCTGGCCGCCGCCCGTGCCGTGATGCACGAATACCGCACCCAGCCGGTGGTAGAGCACCTCTGGAGCGTAGGCCGGCAGCTGGCGGCAGGCTTGTACCAGGCCGCCTGCGAGCAAGGAGTGCAGGCCCAGGTGCAGGCCGTAGGGAAGCCCTGCGGCCTCATTTACACCACCCGCGACGCTGCCGGCCAGCACTCGGCCGCTCTGCGGACGCTGTTTCTGCAGGAAACCATGCGGCGCGGCCTGCTTATGCCGTCACTGATTGTCAACTACTCGCACACCCCGGCCATCATCAACCAAGTGCTGGAGCAACTCTACGAGGTGCTGGGCGTGTACCGCCAGGCACTGGAAAATGGTGTAGAGCACTACTTAGTGGGCGCCCCGGTGAAATCGGTGTACCGCACACGCAATTAGCCCGTGGTAGTTTCCATCTGCGCGTGCGGTAGCCCGTAGCCTGCTTCTGCTTATGTGCTTTCCGGCGTTTCTGACTGCTGATGTTGTATCCTATGTTGCGCATTCTGCTCCTGCATAATTTCTACCAGCAGCCCGGCGGCGAAGATGCCGTGTTCCGGGCCGAGCGGGACTTATTGCGCGCCCGCGGCCACCCGGTGGAAACGCTGGAATTTCATAATCAGCAGATTGGTCCTAGCCTGTGGGACAAGGTGAAAGCCGGCCTCCTGGGGTTTTATAACCCCGGCAGTGCACGCCGGCTAAGAGCTGCCATCCAGGCCTTTCAGCCCGATGTCATTCACATACACAACCTGTTTCCGGTGGCTTCGCCGGCTGTGCTGTGGGCGGCCCGCCAAGCTGGGGTACCGGTAGTAATGACGATGCACAACTACCGCCTTATCTGCCCCGGTGCGTTGCTGTACACGGGTGGGCAGCTGTATGAGAAAAGCGTGCACCGCCTGTTTCCCTGGGATGCTGTGCGGCGGCGGCTCTACCGCAATTCTATGCTCCAGACGGCAGCTGTGGCGGCCATTACCGGCCTGCACAAGCTGCTGGGCACGTGGCGGACCGGCGTGGCACGCTACCTCGTGCTCACCGAATTTGCCCGTCGGCGCTTTCTGGATTCTTCGTTGGGGCTGCAGCCCAGCCAATTGGCCTACAAACCCAATTTCCTCTCTGACCCAGGCGCGCCGCACCCTGGCAACCAGCGCGACGGGCACCTGCTGTTTGTAGGCCGCCTCTCGCCCGAAAAGGGGTTGCACACGCTGCTGACAGCAGCGGCTACTTATGCGCTGCCTCTACTGGTAGTGGGCGACGGACCTTTGCGGTCTGAGGTAGAAGCTTGTGCGGCTGCCGCGCCTTCGGTCCGCTACCTTGGGCCTGCCGATGCCACCGGAGTGGCCACTGCTATGCGCCGGTGCCGGGCTTTGGTGATGCCCTCAGAATGTGTGGAAGGTATGCCGATGGTAGTGCTGGAAGCCTTTGCCACCGGCACTCCGGTGCTGGCTTCGCGGCGCGGCGGCCCTGGCGAAATGGTGCAGTCGGGTGTCAATGGGCTGCTATTTGAACCCGGCGACGCCAAAGGCTTGGCGCAGGCAGCCCAGGCCCTGCTGGCAGATGCCGCATTAGCCAGCCACCTTGGTGCGGCCGGCCGGGCAACATATGAGGCACTCTATACGCCCGCCACCAACTACGCAATACTGCTGCGCCTGTACGAAGCCGTGGTAGCCGAAGCGCGTGGTACACAACTGACTACTGCCGCCACACCCGTGCAATACGAGCACGCCTGATGGACAGTGGGTTGAGTGTATCTGAAAGATTGGCTGCCTCTTGCTGATGCCTATAGTGGATAAAGGGGCTTGCAAGGGCAGTGAATATATAGAGTAATAAATTAAAATTTATTTATAAAAAATATGATAATAGTTTGTGAGGTGTGGTAGTTATGGTAAATTTAAAACGTGTGCTGCCAGGCCCTGATTGGTCTGTTGCAGTTTGTCGCCGAGTGTTCACTGCTTTGCCAATCCAGTTCATATGGAAACCCTAACGTATCCTTCTGCTCCGGTTTTATCTGAGCCGGAAAGTCTTGCCCCAGCCACTGTCGTTCAGCAGCCACCTACTCACCGCCTGTTGCATTTGCTGTGGGAACTGCGCTACTCCGGCGCCGAGGTAATGGTGTATGATGCCAAGGAATACTTCGAGTCGCGGGGCCTGCACGGGTCCATTGTAGCCCGTGGGCCGGAATTTGGGCCGTATGCCCCAACGCTGGCCCGGGCCGGCTACCCGGTAGAGCATTTGCCCGCCCGCCGCAACCTGGGCTCATTTATTGAGCTCTACCGGTATCTGCGCCAACATCCGGCAGATGTGGTGCACCTGCATCTGGAGGGCCTGTTTATCTGGCATTGCCTGGCCATCCGGCTGGCTTTTCCCAAGGCGCGCATTGTGCATACGCACCACGATGTGTATTTCCAATACGGGCCTTACCTGCGCCTGAAGCGCACGTTCCACCGCTGGCTGGCCACGCATGTACTGGATGTGCGGCACGTGGCTATTGGCGAGTCGGTGCAGACGGTGGAGCGTGAGCATTTCCACAATCCTACCACCATCGTCTACAACTGGATTGATGAAAACGAGTTTCGGCCCCCGACACCCGAGCAGATGGCTGCCGCACGCCAGGAAATAGGTATTGCGCCCGACGCCTTTGTGGTGCTGACCGTGGGAACCTGCAACGACAAGAAGTGCCACAACGAAATATTTGAGGCCGTGGCGCGGGTGAAGGACCGGTTGCCGAACCTGGTATTTCTGCACCGCGGCACCGGCGAAAACCTGCCCCAGGAACGCGCCTACGTGCAAAAACTGGGCATCGAGCAGCACGTAATATTTCTTGACTACATCGACTACCTGCCCAAAGTGTTCTGGGCTTCCGATGGCTTTATTTTTTCCTCACACTGGGAAGGCCTCGGCAATGTTATTCTGCAGGCCATTGCCTGCAAAGTGCCTGTTATTCTGTACGAAGGCTGGGGCATGAACGACTTTCGGCCCGACAACCCCGCCGAAAACTATGGCTTCTGGATCAACCCCGACACCGAGCGTTTCGATGAAGCGCTGCTGGAAATGCATGCCATGAAACAGGACGGGCGCCTGGAAGACTGGCGAACCAAGGCATTTGCCTTCTACAAAAAGAAGTTTTCCGCTAAAAAGTCACTTAGCCGCATGGCCGACCAGTACTTGTTATAGCAAACACCACTAGCACGCAAGTGTCGTCAACAAAAACGCCCGACCATACGGCCGGGCGTTTTTGTTGACGACATTTGCGTGCGTGGCAGAAACGATGTTGCTGCTACTGGCCTGCGCCGGTTGAAGTGGTAGTAGTAGCGCTGGCAGTGCGGGCTGCGGGCCGGGTGTGTACTTCAATGCCCGACAGGTTGGCGTCGCCGCCCGTAGAAGTTACGGCAATGGTACCGTTGGTTACGCTAGTGACGAACGGACCAATCTTAGCCCAGTTGCCGGCCGAGCCGCTGTTGCGGTTCGATACGACGGTCTGGCCATTGATTGCCATGTTGTATGTGGTAGCGAAGTTGTCTTCCCACACATACAGGTACACCTCGTAGGTGCCATTCGGTACGGCCGTCATGCGCACGTCCAGGTTGCGGCTCCATACCGAAGAGCGAATCACGCTGGCCCGGGTGGCGTCGGTGGCAGGCGTCAGGGCAACGTTGTTGGCCGTGAACGGGCTGCCGGATACTACCGAGAAATTAGCGCTGTTGCCAGCTCCGAAGGCTTTGCCATCCAGCGTAGTGGCGCTGCCGCCCACGTTTATGGCGCGGTAGAAAGCCGGAGCAACCGGGGCCGGAGCCGTTACAGTGAGGCCGACTGCTGCCGAGGCGGCGCTGGCGTTGCTGTTGTCGGTAGCCTTAGCCGTGAGCGAGTACGAGCCGGCGGCTACGTTGCTCCAGGTGAAGGTGTACGGAGCGCTTGTGTCTTCGCCTAGCTTAGTTGTGCCCTGGAAGAACTCCACCTTGCTAACCGAGCCATCGGTGTCTGAGGCCGTGGCTGTCAGCGTTACGCTGCCGCCCGCCGTCAGGGTCGAAGCCGAGGTAGTCAGCTGGGCGCGGGGTGCTACGTTGGCTGTAGGAGCTGGTGCGGTTGGCGTCGTGCCAGTTGTGCCAGCCGTGCGGATTTCCAGACCCGAAATGTTCAGGTCGCCACCCGAAGAGGTGAGCTGGAGCTGGCCGTTGGTGCCTACCGTAGCGGCGAACGGGCCAATCCGCTGCCAGCTACCAGCCGAACCCGTATTGAAGTTGCTGAGCACGCGCTGGCCCTGTACGTTCAGGTTCACAATGCCTGCGAAGTTGTCTTCCCAAACGTAGGCATACACGGCATACTGGCCGGCAGGTACGTTGCCTACTGTGAGCTGCAATGCGTTGCTGTAAATCGACGAGCGAATCATGCTGGTGCGGGCGGCGTCGGTAGCGGGGTTCAGGGCAACGTTGTTGTTGCTGAACCGCTGCCCGTTGTGCGTTATGTTCGGAGCGTTGTCGCCTTCCCAGTTGTTGCCATCAATGCTGGTGGCGCTGCCGTTGAAGTTAATGGCACGGTAGAGTGCGCCCGTGCCGGCTACCGGAGTGGTAGGCGTAGGAGCGGGGGCCGGAGCCGGAGTTGGGGCCGGAGCCGGTGCAGGAGCTGGCGTAGGAGCGGGGGCGCTGGTACCATTCAGGCGGATACCAGCACCAGCGGGAGCCGGATAGCTAGCTGTAATGGATGCGTCGCCCCAGCTGTTGTTGTTCTGTACCAGGCCAGGCGTGTTCAGCGTCCAGAAAGGGTTTTGCTGACCGGCGCTGTTCACCCAGAACACCTTGTTGCCGGTTACGGTGGAGTTTTCCACTGCCCGCGGACCGCCCCACAGGTAGATGCCCACGTTCGTGAAGCTCTGCTGACGGCCGAATACTATGTTGTTAAGAATTTTGTTGCCGGTACCGCCCGTGTTGGCAATGCCATACTGGCCGGGGTTGATAACAACGTTGCTTTCAATGGTGCAGTAAGAGCCGCCAGTGTCACCTACCAGAATACCACCACCCGACGGGCTGGGGCCACCACCATTGATGTAGTTGTAGCGGATCATCAGCGGGCTGGTGGGCGTACCGCTGGTCATGAACATGTTGATGGCGTCTTCCGGATTGCTCTGGCCCGCAATGTTCAGCCCGTAGTTGTACTCGATGACGTTGCCGGCACCGGTGCAGTTATTGAACTGGATGAACTGCCCGCGGGCGTCCGCCATGTTCATGTTTTTAAAGTTGTTGTGGCGCACTACCATGCCGCCCGTACCGTTCTGGGAATAGATGCCCCCAATCAGGTTTTCGAAGTACGAGTCTTCGATGGTGATGTTCGAGCAGCCATAAAGGTCAACGCCTAGCTTCTGGCCGTTGCGCAACGATACCCGCCGAATGGTGATATTAGAGCAGTTGGTGAGCTTGATGGCCGGCGTGGTTGAGAAGTTGGTAATCACCAGATTTTCAATCACCCGGTTGCTCTGGCCGGTCAGGTTGATGGGCGCGCTGGCCGTCAGGCCAGTCAGGCCGCCGTCTGATTGAGCTTGGACGCAAAACGTGGTGAAAAAGAGCAACACAACCAACGACACGTATGTCTGCATAGAGGCAGACAATCCTAATTTCTTTTTCTTCAGCATTTGCACTTTTTAAGATGTGAAAGGACGAAAAGGATGTTTCTACTACGGCAAAGTTAAACAAGAAAACTCATATCGTCTTACAGGCTGCTATTCATAAAAGCCCGTAATGCCGTAGTAATAG
The DNA here is from genome assembly GCF_014333525.1 of Hymenobacter puniceus. Lineage (GTDB taxonomy): Bacteria > Bacteroidota > Bacteroidia > Cytophagales > Hymenobacteraceae > Hymenobacter. Next base: position 440,228 of record NZ_JACSCX010000004.1, on the reverse strand, counting down.
CATACATATGAATCGTATATATAAGTTCATGCATTAGAAAAATCATGTATCTACTAGGAATCGATGATAGTTGAGGAATTGTATAAAATTGAATTATGCCGTTGAAATAGTTGAAATATTTTTCTGCTGAATAGGAATTTCAGGGAGTAGCCCAATGAGGGTTGAATTATTGCTGGTAAAGATTGACAATCCGTATTCGTTGGTTCAACTTCTGCTGCGCGGAAAGCGGCACTGGTAGTCAGGACAAAATCATGTACAGAAATTAAAGCATTAGGGTAGGCAAATCATTGAATATGAAGACAAATACTGCATTGCGCACAAGCGTAAACCGCGCTGAAATGAGAGTCTGACGTCCGCTTTTTCGCCGGTAATACGCCACTCATTATGTCTAAAAGCAACTAGCTCGCCTCACAGTCAGCGTTAGCCAGCCCGCTGCCGCCAGCATCAGCAATGAGATGCTACCGTAGAAAATAGCCAACCAGCCGGCGTGAGTAGCCAGTGAGCAGGCATAGCGGCAGGTCGCGCGGCGGGCAGTTGCGCCGTGCAAACTGCGTGAAGTCCCGTAGGTTGGCCCCGCCCCGAATGCTGAACAAATGCTGATAATAGTTGCGCAGTGTCCGGTGCTGCCGGTTTTGCTGGTCGCCACTTTCGTCTGGGTAGGTGCCCAGGCGGGCGTCGAAGTTCAGGTACACTTCAAACCCAGCCAGCCGGGCCTGATGCGTAAAGTCGTAGTCGGCGTAGTAGTGGGGCAGCAGCTCGGCCGCAAACAGCCCGATGCGCTCAAACACCACCCGCGGGATTAGCAGCCCCCGGCCGGGCAGATATTCGGTGGGGCGCTGGCCGTGGCGCTGGCTGGCTGGTATTTCATCGAGCAGGCGCCGGAAACTGCCGGTGCGCCAGTTCAGCCAGCCGCCGGCATAGATAGGCTCCTGCGTACGCGCATCCAACTCAAAAGCACCATACAAGGCCGGCGGACGGCTGGTGGCAGCTGCCATCATCTGGGCCACGAAGTCGGGATACGCCACCACATCGTTGTTCATAGTCATCAGCCAGCTGGCACCCTGGTCAAGTGCATGGCGCAAACCCAGGTTTACGCCGGCCGTCCAGAACAATGAGCCAGTGCCCGGCAGCACGGTTACCTCCGGATAGTCGGCAGCCAGTGCGGCGGCTGTGCCATCAGTGGACCCATCATCTACAACAATGGTACTGAAGTCCTGGGTTGACTGCTGGCGTAGTGAATCCAGGCAGGCTCGGGTGTAAGCAAGGCGGTTGAAAACCGGAATGACGATGTAAAGCATAGCGCGCAACCTGAAAAACAGCGAAAACGAAAGGAAAACGGCTTATTAAGCGGGCAGCGCGCTCATCAGGCCCCGGTAGAGCTGGCCGCCCAGGTCGGCAGGCAAGGCATTGAGCAGCATGTAGGGCAACGACGACGGCGTGGTGCGAGGGTGGAGCTGGTGGCGCTGTAGCAGCGTATCGAGGCGCCGGCTCAGGCTGCGGTTGTGCAGCAGCTGCCCCGAGATAAAACGCAGTTTGGATACTTCCCTGGAAAGCGTCTGGCGAAAGGCAGCTGCGCCGGCCGGGTCGTAGTGCTGCAGAGGGGCCAGGTAGTAGAGCGCATGGCAGTAGCTTTCCGTGTACATGGCCCAGCGCGTGGAGCGGGTGGAAATCTGGTTGCCCGGATGCAGGTGGTAGTTGCCCATCACAGCATCAACCACCTGAAAGTCGCCGCGCATCATCATGCGCAGCCACAGATCAAAGTCGCCGGTGTAGCGCAGCTGCTCCTTGAAGCTGCCCGCCGCCAGCACGGCCTCGCGGCGCATCAGGGAGTGCGAAATGATGAAGGGGCAGCCCAGCTGCAGCGTTTGGGTGAACAGCTGCCGCCCATCGAGCCGGCTTGGGTATGTGAAGTTCAGCTGCTGCAGGCGCAGGTCGTGCTGTTGCTGCACCTGCGCAGCGTTGGTGCCCACAAAGATGCTGCGGCCCGTCACCAGCACCAGGCCGGGGTCGGTGAGGTAGGGCTGCAGAGCATACAGGTAGTCCGGGGTTATTTCATCGTCGTCGTGCAGAATCTGCACCCACTCGCCCTGGGCCCGGCGAATGGCCAGGTTGCAGTTGTTGTACTGGCCGAGGTTGCGCGCATTGCGGTGGTAGGCCATGCCGGCCGGCTGTTCGCGCGCAAACCACTCCTGGGTGTCGTTTTCGGTGGAGTTGTCACTGACCAGAATTTCCAGGCTCAAACCCGGCGGGCGCAACATGCGCTGCAGCTGCCCCAACACCCGCTGCAGATCGGGCAGGCGGTTGTAGGTCGGAACGATGATGGAGAGTTGGAGAGCAGCCATGGCAAGGAAAGTGGATGGATAAAGAAAGAAGACTTAAAGCGTCACGGAAAAAACGGCGGCCAGCTGGCGCACCCGGGCCACGGCTTTGTCGCGCAGCATGGAGCGCCATTGCCGGTAGTCAGCAAGTGTGTCGCGCATCATGAAAGCGGGGTGCCGCAGCGGCAGTTGCATAGGCTGGGTGGGCAGGTTGGCCCAGGGGTGCCCCACGTTGTGGGTATGCGTGGCCTGGCTGCCGAAACCAATGTTGCTGATCAGGTTCACGCCCGGCGTAACACTCAGGCCCGACTGGCTGAGCAGCGTGAAGGCCCACTGGTAGTCCCAGGTGTCGAGCTGGCCGTTGTGTGTGGCCCACAGCGGCTGCAACGCCATGCGCTGCTCCAGGCTATGGAAAAAGCGGCGCCAGAAATAGCCCTTACGGTCCAGCTCAGGCAGTAGCGGCGTGGCGGCATCGTAGAGCTGCCACGCCCGGCGCCAGGTGGCCCAGCCCCAGATACCCACGTACTGCGAGAAGAAGTAGGAGTAGTCCGGGTCGCGGGTCCAGCCCCGCAGCAGGTTGCTGCCGCTGATGTGCAGCACCCGCGTATCGGGAGCATAGTGCTGGAGCATTTCTTCGCAGTAAGGGAAAAAGCTGGCGTGCGGCAGGCAGTCGTCTTCGAGGATGATGCCGGCTTCTTCGTGCTCGAAAAACCAGCTGATGGCTTCACTCACGGCCCGGCGGCAGCCCAGGTTTTCCTCCCGAAACAGCGTCTGCACAGTGCAGGGCCAGTCTACAGCCGCCAGCACCTGCTGGCGCAGCGTAGCGCAGGTGGCTGCTTCGGTGGGGCGCTGGGCGCGGGGGCCGTCGGCGGCCACGTAGAGGCGGGGCGGGCGGGCCGCCCGGATTGCCGCCAGCACCTGCAGCGTCACGTCGGGCCGGTTGAAGATGATGAAAAGTACCGCGGCCCGGGGCGGCGAGGCCAGGGGAGGCCGGATGGCAGGAACAGGAGAAGTTGTCATAGCTCAGACCGGAAAAGGAAGCGGAACGGAAGGGGCAGCAGGTGTTGGAGCGGCAGACGCAGGACGCTGGGTTAAGGGCGCCTGTTGGAGAGGCGAGGCGGGCGCCTGCTGCGCAATGCGCAGCAGGCCAAACCCAATGAAACCGAAGAAAAACGACGGCAGGCAGTAGGAGTAGGCGTACACCAGGCTCGTGACAATAAGCACCGCCCAGGAAAGCGCCTCAGGCGACGCAGGGGCGCGGCGAACCAGCTGCAACGCCAGACTCAGCTGAGGAAGCACAAACAGGAACATGCCTACCGCCCCGAAATAGAAGGGAATTTCCAGGTAGAAGCTGTGTAGGTTGTGGCCGTGTCCGTCCTCGAAGAAAGTGGTGTGGCTTTCGGGATTGTAGAACTGCACCGGCAGCTCGAAACCCGCTAGGCGCATCCCCAGCAGCGGATTTTCCTCTACAAACGGCCAGTACGATTCAAACTGCAGCAGCCGCCACGAGCCGGTTCCCTGCGTGCTGTGGTTTTCGATGTCGGAGAAGTTGGCGGCTAGCTTATCGAGCACTTCTGGATATGACACAAAAATGAAGGAGGCTGTCAGAAAAAACAGCAGCAGCGGAACACCCAGCAGCGCCGGCAGGGCCAGGCCGCCCAGGCGCCGCGGGGCCGCCCGCATCACCAGCAGCCCATTCAGCGCTAGTGCGGCACCAGCCGTTACCCACACGGTGCGGTGCTGGAAAAAGAAGATGGCAAACGCCGCCAGAAAAAACAGCGCCAGATGCCGCGTTTTGCGGCCCGCCAGATAGGTGTTGAAATGGTGCAGCAGCGGTATCATCAGCAGATACGCCGAGGATGCATAGAGGCCCCGGTTGTGGGCCAGGAAGGCGCCGATGCTCACCACTTCTGCATTGATGAAAATCAGGTTCAGAGCCAGTCCCAGCCAGATTACCGGCACGATGTCGGCTATGGTAATGCGGCCGAAGCGGGCGTAGAGGCCATAAAAAGCCGGAATGGCAAACAGCACCAGCAGCTTCTGAAACACGTGCGGATACACCATGGGCGTCTCGTAGAACCAGTACGACTCGGCAGCGAGCAGGCCTGTAGCAACCACTCCCACCCAGAACATCAGCCGGACCACTCCGCTCAGATACCGGTAATAAAATACACTCATGCCCACGCACAGAAACGCGAACAGGCGCGAGTACAGCACGTTGTAGTCGTGGGCCGGATGTGGGCCCGTGTCTTCTTCGGCGGCATGCCCCGTGAGCAGATCCGAAAACATAGGGTCCGAGAAAAACAAAATCAGAATCCCGAGCAGATAAAGAAAGCGGAGGTTGATTTTCATAGCAGTAGGGCAGCCGCCTGCTGGCGGTAAACAGAGGGTGCGGCTATTGGCTGGGGGAGGGGCGAAGTCAGCTGCTGCCGCTCCAGCACTTGGCGGTATAAGGTCTCGTAGGCGGCTGTCACGGCCTGCTGAGAGAACTGTGTGGCCACCCGCACCACACCCCGGGCACTGAGCGTCTCATACAAGGTGGGCTGTGTCAGGAGCTGCACAAGTGCGGCGGCCGTGGCGTCAGCGGAATTTATATCCGTCAGGACGCCGCACTGGCCTTCTGCCAGCACCCACGGCACTGCCCCAGAATGCGCGCCCCCCACCACCGGCAGGCCGGCTTGCATGGCCTCCACCAGCGTCAGCCCGAAAGACTCCTCGCGGGCCGGGTGCAGCAGCACGTCAAAGCCAGGGAGCTCACGCAGCAGCGCTTCGTGGTCGAGCAGCCCGGCAAAATGCACGCCGTCGGCCAGGCCCTGGGCCCGGGCCCAGCGCTCCGCCGTTTCTCCAGGGCCGTAGTCGGGCCCAAACAGCCAGTACTCGGTGCCGGAGCCCAGCTGCCGCCGCACCTGCTGAAATGCCCGGAGCGCCGTGTCGGCATTTTTCCGTGCCGACCAGCCCGTGAGAACGGAAATGATGCGCCGCTGCGGCCCCACCGGAAAAGGCCGCACTCCGCCAGGACCCGGCAGCACAGCATTTGGCACCACCGTTGGGTGGCGGGTGCTGCTACGCAATGCCTCGGCCAGATAAGGCGAAACAGCCGTGAAATGTCGGCCCCGGCGCAGCACCCGCATCTTCAGGAGCAGCCGCACCACGCGGTAGAGGTCAGGCTGGTAGCGCAGCACGGTCCAGGGGTCGTCGTGGAGCGTGATAAGGGTAGGGCGGCCACTTTCAAGAGCCCCCAGGGCAAACTCGTAGCCCCAGTGCGCGTGCACGATATCCGGCTGATCCACGTCAATGAACTGGCGGATAACGGCTGCTTCCGCCGCAAATAAATCGGGGCAGTATTGCCGGGCGCGGGCGCGGAAGTTGCCTACATACACCGTGAGGTGGGGCCCGCGCAGCACCACAGGCGTTGGAATATTGCGGCCCAAGGTGTACACCGATACCGTGTGGCCCGCCGCCAGCAGCCCCTGCACCAGCGGCGTAGTGGCACTGCCTCCCAGGCCCTGCGGCGGCACAGTGCCCGCCGCCAGGTCTAGGTGCGGACTCAGCACTTCGATATCAATAGGTGTGGCCAGCCCGATTTTCATAACGTGTGAAGCGCCAGTAAGGAAAAGCGTGATAGGAAGAAAGAGCTACAGTGCAATAGGCAAGGGCCTGAGTAGTGGTGCCTGTCCGGGGTTTGCTATTTGCTGCTGACGATGGCGGGTGTGGGCCCCAGCAACGCCAGCAGCCGGTTGCGTAGCTGGCCGGCGCTGAGATGCGCTTCCAGCTCGTGGTAGAGTGAAACCCGGATGCTGCGGTTCCAGGGCATGGCCAGCTGGCCCAGCAGCGCCACCACGCCCAGCGCCATCAGCAGCAGCAGCTGCGGCAGCGCTGCCACCTGTAGTTCGGCCAGGCCGGTTTGCACTGTGCTCAGCACCACTGCCAGCACCAGCGCTGTGCACAGCGCCGGCCAGTAGGCCCCCCAAAGACTGGCCACCGGAATGTGGAGGTAGCGGCGAATGGCCCACTGGTACGTCAGGTGGCGCAGCACCTCGGCCAGCAGCACCGTCAGCACCACCGCGCGCAACCCGTAGGGCGCTGCCAGCAGCAGGCCGGCGCCCAATCCGGCAATGAAGCCTAGCTGCAGCCATACTTTGAACTTCAGCCTGCCCAACGACTCGCACAGCGAACCACTGTAGATGGTAAGCAGATGCGCCCCCACCATAAGGGCCAGCGGCCCCAGCAGCGGCACCGCTTCCAGCCACTGCGGCCCCAGCACCACCCGCACCAGCGGGTCGGAGGCGGTAGCCATGCCGGCCGCCATCGGCAGCATCACCCACGCCGACAAACTGAGCGTGGTGAGGTAGAGCGGCCGCAGGCGCGGAATGTCGTGCTGCAGGCTGCTGTAGGAGGGCAGCATCACCCGCGAAATACTGTCGGTGAATTGGTAGAGCGGCAGCTGAACCAGAAAAAAGGTGCGGTTGTAGAGGCCCAGCGTGTAGGTACCCAGCAGCCGCCCGATGCTGAGCCGGTCGAGGTTGGCGCCGAAGTATTCCAGCAAGCTTACCACCGATACGGCCCCGCCAAAATTGACCAGCGGCCGATAGTGCGCCCAGCGCAACGGGGGGCGCAAGCTGTGGCGCACGCAAAGCCAGGCCGCCACGGCCTTCACCAGCAGGTTGGAAAGGGTAGCGCCCACCAGGCTCCAGATGCCCCAGCCCGCCCAGGCCAGGCCCAGCCCCACCACGCCATAGCCTGCCAAAAAAGCTCCTAGCTCTATGCGGGCCAGCAAATCAAAGGCCATGCGGCGGCGCAGCAGGCTCTGCGAAGTGGCCCCAAGGCTGTTCAGGACAAACGTCAGCGACATGCCCCGCAGCACACTCACCACCCCAGGCTCCTTAAACAGCAGCATGGCCAGCGGGGCCAGCCCCCACATCAGGCTGGTCACGCATATGCCCAGGGCAATGGCAACCGTAGAAGTGGCCCGGATGTGTACCGGTTCCAGATTGGCCCGCTGAATGAGGGCCTGCTCCAGCCCCATATGAGCAAAATAGCCGCCAAAGCTGATAACAACCATGGCCATACCCATCAACCCAAAATCAGTGGGCGAAAGCAGACGAGACATGATACCGGAATAAATGAATTGCAGCACGGCAATCAGGCCGGTAGCAATCAGGCTCCAGCGCAGCCCGCGGAGGGTGCTGGCCGGAATGGCAGAAGTAGAGACGGCAGGCATAGCAGAAGCAAAAGCAACGGGCTGCACAGCAGAAGGATAGTTGGCAGGAGCGGCGGAGGAAGAAAGAAGAACCAAAGCGGCCTGGCTGCTAGCCGGGACTAAGCGCCACCCGGGCCGGCGGCGAAAGCTGCCGCCGGAGCAAGACCAGCAGGCGGGGAAGCTTCCGGGCCATAATGAGTAGGCGCTGCGGGTGCCACAAGGGCTGCGGAATTCCCAGGAAACGCCCCAGGTAAGTAGCCAGGTCGGTGGTAGGCGTGCTCCAGAAGGCGCTGTGCGGGTTCAGCACCCGCTGGCAAAGAATAGGCAGGCCCTGGTTTTTCTCGTTGGGTAAGTGCCAGATGGGCAGCTGCAGATCGGTGGGGCGCACATTGGTTTTGCGGTAGGAAGTCCAGATGCGCCGGATAAACGGGCTGGCATCTACCCCGGGCCGCTCCAGGCGGTTGTACACGAAGCTGGTCAGGTACTCGTCGCCATCGAAGAGGCTGCGGCCACTGGCAAAGCGGGGTGCGGCCGTTGGGTGGCTGCGCAGCACTAGCTTCCAAAAAACCTCCAGCGCCGCCGCTACCTCAGCCAGCCGTGGGCGGCTGCCCCCCAACAGCTCGCCGCCATAGTGGTGGGGCACCGCTACCGGATAGGTAGGGTCGAGCTGCCGGTACAGGTTGCCAATGTCGCGGCGGCTGAGGCCATGCACCTTGGTGTCGGGGCCGGTGTCGGGCTCGGCGTCCAGCAAAAGCAGCGTGCCGGGCTGGCGCAGTAAGGCCAGCAAAGCCGGCGCCGGCCGCGTCCAGACGCAGTCCGAGTCGAGCAGGATGCTGCCGTCTTCAGCCTCAGGACGAGCCATTTCGCGCAATACTTCCAGCTTGTAGAATGCATTGCGAAACTCGGTGCCGAAGGCGGGCGGCGGGCAGAACTCCTCGAACGGCAATAGTCGCGTCTGCACGCCCAGTTGCTCGAGAAACGCCCGATAATCAATGCCTCCCCAGCAGGCTGGTGCCTCGTCGTTAGTATAAAACAGATGCGTTACGCCTGGGTTGCAGCGCACAGAAGTAGCAAAAAACACCACTGTGCACTGCCAGTAAAGGCGGCGTCGCTCTTGCACGCCCACATCCAGCAGCTGCGGATAAACCGAAGCAGGCGTACCGGCAGTGTCCACACAAAGGCTCGTTACAATGGCCATAAGGGGGAAATGGGGAGGTTGTGGGATAGGTGAATTTGCCGTGCTGGCGGCGCAGGGCGGCGCTGAGGGCACCAGTGACACGGCTAGCCCAGCGTCTGCTTCTCCGGCCATTTCACCTCATACCGAGTAGTAGGCCGCCTGGCTTTTGTAATGGTATTCGTAGGTGTCGTGGAAATTCACGTTGTTGAGCAGCACGTACACTTGCCCGGCCGGGGTGCCTGGCTGGGCAGTATCGGCCAGTTCATGCAGGTGCTGCAGGCTGTTGCGCTGGGTGTAGCGGTGGCGCACCACAAATACCGACACATCAATGTATTGCCGCAGAATATGATACTCTGCTACCAACCCTACCGGCGGCGCATCCAGCACCACATAGTCGTAGTCCTTTTTGAGTAGCTCAATCAGGGCGCCAAAGCGCGGGTTTTCCAGCAGGGCCATGGCATCATCCGGAATGGGGCCGGCCGCCAGCACGTCCAGGTTCGGAATCTGGTCGGGTTGCTGCATGGCTTCCGCCAGCGTGATTTCGCCCCGCAGATACGATGACAACCCCGCTCGTCGCGCCGAGAAGCCAAAGTAGGCGCTCATCGTGGGCTTGCGCAGGTCGGTTTCAATCAACACAGTGCGCTTGCCCGACAAGGCCAGTTCCACCGTCAGGTTGACGCAGCAGAAGGTCTTGCCTTCTCCAGAAACAGAAGAAGTGAAGCCGATGACCTTTTGCTGCGTGCCACCACTTACATACTGCAGGTTGATGCGTACCGTTCGGAACGACTCCGTTACAGCCGATTTGGGCATTTCGTGGCGCACCAGCTTCGTCGCTTTGCCAGCGTCGGCAATCAGGCCCAGAAACGGAACGTTTGTAACATTCTTGATCTGGTCCACGGTCTGCACGGTCTGGTCGGCCCGGTCGCGCAACAGGATAAAGCCCGCCGGTATCATCAGGCCCAGCACCAGCGCAATCAGGTAGAGCTGCGAGGGCAGGGGCGGCAATGGGTCGTTGCTTTCCATGGCGGCCTGGTCCACCACTTTCTTGTCGCTGGTGTTGGTGGCCAGTGTCACGGCTGCTTCCGTTTTTTTCTGGAGCAGAAAGGTGTAGTTCTTGTCGTTGATATCGGCCTGGCTACGCAGCAGTGCCAGCTGACGCTCATTTTCCGGCATCCGGCTGATGCTGCTGCGTACGGCTCCCAGGCGTTGGTCGTAGCCCTGCAGGGCTACATCCGACGAGCGGATCAGGTTGGTAAGGTTGCGCAGCAGCGCCGCGCGCCGGCTCTGGATTTTGTTGTTCAATGCCTGCACTACGGGGTTGCCTTCGGACGCTTCCACCGCCAGCCCGGCCTTCTGGCTGTTCAGCTGGGCCAGCTCCATAATCTGGCTGTTGAGTACGGGGTCTTCTACTCCCAGGCCAGTGGCCGAACTAACGGCGTCGCCATCGGGCGAGGCCCGCAGGTAGCTCAACACGTTCTGGTAAGCCAGGCGCGCGTTCAGCACCCGGGCCCGGTCGTTTTCCAGCTGGCTGCGCATTTGCAGGTCCGAAGTAGCTTGCTGCGAGGCATCTACCAGGCCCCGCTGCCCCCGGAACGTAGCCACCGCCGACTCGGCGCGGCGCAGCGAGTCGCCTACTTTACCTAACTGCGAGTCGATAAATGCCAAGGCAGTGCGGCCGTCCCGGTTTTTGTCGGTAAGGTCGTTTACAATGTAGGTCTGCATCAGGGCATCCAGAAAGCGCAGCTCTTTTGCTGGCACTGCGCCCTTGGTAGTTAGGTTGAGCACCCGCGAGTAACGCTCAATTGGCTTAACGGTAAGGCTGCTGCGGTACGTATCTGTGAGTTCGGGCAGTGAGTGCAGCACGAAGAAGAATTTCTGGTTTCCCAGCGCCACCGTGCTACCCTCAATAGTGAAGCGCGAGTAAGGGCCCTGGATTGTCTCGCCAGGGCTGACTGTGCGCTCGAAATTAAACTCAGGTATTGTGTTCAGCATAGCGCCGGTCTGGTACTGCACTACGGGCACCTGCTTGCCTTCAGCCTGTACGCGCAGCCGTCCGTCGGGCAGCGTTTCCACAAAGTAGCGGACCCCGATTGCCTGGGGCGCAGCACTGTCTAGCCGCACCCGAATGGGCACTTCCGCGCCATAGATTTCCTGCGTTTTGAGGGGCTTCAGCGCATTCACCCACACATCAGGTACTACGTGGTAGCTGACCCCAAAATCCAGACTGCGGAGCGTCTGGTTGATCAGACCCGCCGACGTCAGCAAGCCGATTTCGTCTTCAGTCTTGGTTTCGTGTTCTTTGTTGTCGGTGGTGAGCAAGTCCTGCGTGTGGCGCGAACCGGTAGCACGGTCAGAAAGCATCAGCGTGGAATGAAATCCGTAGCGCACGGGCATCAGCTGAGCCAGGAAAAACGCCGCCGCCATAGCCAAGGCCAGAGAGGCCACAAAGTAGTACCAGCGCGCCCGAAGCTTGAACAGCATGTTGCTCAGGTTCAGCTCGTCGGCGGTGGAAGGAGTTTGATTAGTAGACATAGCAGCAGGAGAAAGGCGGAAGAGTAGCCTACCCGAAATCCACCGGATACTGGTAGGGCTGGCAGGGGCGGATGGCCGAAAACTGAATTTACTATTGTTATATTAAAAATTGATTTATTTATATGAATTTGTTTCCGCGAACCTGATTTCACTTTAGCGGAAGAGCCCGTAGAGCAATGCGGCTGTGCCAAGGCCGGAAAACAGCAGCCCTAGGTTCACAGAGTTGCCGCGTTGGGTGAGAGCCTTCACCGGCTCCACGTACAGAGCATCGTTGGGCAGCAGGTAATAGTAGGGCGAGCTAAGCAACTCCGGACGCGTCAGGTCCAGCAGCATCACCTGCGAGCCATCTTTGGTTTGCCGAATCAGCTTTACCGTGCGCCGGTTGCCCAGCGGCGTCAGGTCGCCAGCCAAACCCAGGGCTTCCAGCACCGTTGCCCGGTCGTTGAAGATGGTATAGCGGCCAGGCGCTTTCACTTCGCCCAGCACGGTTACCCGGAAGCTTACCAGCCGTAGCACCACAGTGGCATTGCGCACGTAGTTGGCAATTGATTTTTGTACCAGATCCTGTGCGGCGCTAATAGTGAGGCCTTTCACCAGCACCTTGCCCACTGTCGGGACCAGAATGTGCCCGCTGTTGTCTACCATATAGCCATTCACATACAAAGAGCCGGGGTCCGACTGGCCGAAAAGCATTTCGTTTTCGTGCAGGTTGAATGCTTTGGTCAGTTCGGGCTGCGCACTCTGCACCCGGATGTACAGCACATCATTGGGCATAATCAGGTACTCTGTGGGTTGGTTAACCACACTAGTCGGCTGTGCCGAGTAGGGGCCTTGCAGATACGTAACGTCGCGCGTCGGCACGCATGAAACCAATGAAATGCTCAACAGCAACACACCCAGCAACAGCAGACGAACAGCGGAATACAGCATGAGAAGTGGCACGTGGTGGTGGAGAAGCAGCAGGGCGGGAAAAGGTCAGCAATACAAAAACCTGCATATTTCTGATACTGGCACTTTTTTATAAAAATGTTGGATTGAAATTGTAAAAGCAAGTGTTTATTAAATTTTTTAAATAAAATATTGCACTCATAGCAGGTCGTTATAGCCTTATTAATAGTTAAAAACCTATGTTTCAGCTGTCTAGATAGGCGTCGGCAGGTTGCTGGGCTGGATAAGCGGAAGGCTGTACCTTCGGCCCGTCGGATTCCGGTATCATCCTTAACATCCCGCTGCATGAAAATCCTGCTGGTAGAAGACGAGCCCAAAGTGGCCGCCTTTCTGCATAAAGGCCTGACGGAGCAACAACACAACGTGGAAGTAGCCATCGACGGACCTACTGGCCTGCGGCTGGCTCTCTCCGGCCAGCACGACCTGATCATTCTCGACAACCTGCTGCCGGGCCTGAGCGGCCTGGAAGTATGCCGGCAGGTGCGGGCCCATAACCCAGCCGTGCCTATTCTGATGCTCACGGCCCTAGGCGAAACCGACGATAAAATCCGGGGCCTCGATGCCGGCGCAGATGACTACTTAGTGAAGCCGTTTGCCTTCCAGGAGCTACTGGCCCGCATTCGGGCACTGGTCCGCCGCCGCCCCGAAGCGGCCGCCGCGGCCGCCGTGCTGCAACTCGCCGACCTCACGCTGGACCCGGGCAGCAAGCTGGTGCAGCGCGCCGGGCAGCCCATTCAACTCACGGCACGAGAGTTTTCGCTACTGGAATACTTGCTGCGCCACAAAGGCCGCGTCATTTCGCGCGTTGATATTCTGGAGCACGTCTGGGAAACTTCTTTCGATACGGGCTCCAACGTCATTGACGTGTACATCAACTTCCTGCGCAAGAAAATCGATAAGGATTTCACCCCTAAGCTGATTCACACGCTGGTGGGCATGGGCTACGTAATGAAGGAAGAATAGAGAAGCTTAATGGGCGTCGTTGAGGCTGGCAGAGTAATGGGCGGCAACCACTGGAGCGGGGTTGTGTTTTGCCATTTTCATTAAAAAAGTAAAAATCATTGCGAAGACTTCCGGAGGGATTAGCAAATTGATGCAAAACTCCTAGCTTGCCAGGGACTTAACATTCCCGTAACATGGAAGTGCAAACCCTCAAGTACCCTGCTTTACGCAACTACATAGCGGGCCAGTTTGCCGATGATGCCCCGGGCGCGACGCTGGATGTCTTCAGTCCCCTGACCGGCACGCTGATTTCCACCGTTCCGCGCAGCAGCTCTGCTGCGCTTGATGCCGCCGTGCAGGCCGCGCAGGCGGCGTATCCGGGGTGGGCGGCCACGCCTATTAAGGAGCGGGTCCAGATTTTCTACCGCTACAAAACCCTGCTGGAGCGCGACATGCAGGCCTTGGCCGAGCTGGTGCGCGAGGAAAACGGCAAAACCTTCGACGAGGCCCGCGCCGAAGTGGAGAAAGCCATCGAGCTGACCGAGTTTGCGTGCTCGTTGCCGCAGCTGGTGCAGGGCGAGTTTCTGGAAGTCAGCAAAGGAGTGGAAGCCCGCGCCGAGCGTAAGCCGCTGGGCGTGGTAGCCAGCATTGCGCCGTTCAACTTCCCCAACATGGTGCCGCACTGGACCATCCCGAACGCGCTGGTACTGGGCAATACCATGATTCTGAAACCCTCGGAGCAAGTACCGCTCAGTGCCGGCCGCATTGCCGAGCTGCTCAAAGAAGCTGGCCTACCCGACGGCGTCCTCAACATCGTGCACGGCGACCGGGAAATCGTGGAAGCCATCTGCGACCATCCCACTATTCAGGCCATGAGTTTCGTGGGCTCCACCAAAATTGCCAAGGTGGTGTATATCCGGGCTACCAGCAACCTGAAACGCTGCGTGGCCCTGGGTGGCGCCAAAAACCACCTGATGGTGCTGCCCGACGCCCACCCCGAAATGACGGCTTCCAACGTGGCCGCCTCTATGTCGGGCTGCGCGGGGCAGCGCTGCATGGCCGGCTCCACGATGGTGGGCGTGGGCGCAGTGGATGGCATCGTGGCTAAAATCGTGGAAGAAGCCCGCAAGATTGTGGTTGGCCAGAACCTGGGTTCTGTCATCAGCAAAGAAGCCAAGGAGCGCATCGAGCAGCATATTACAGAGGCTGAAGCCGCTGGCGCCAAAGTGCTGCTCGATGGCCGCAACGCCGTGGTGCCTGGCCACGAAGACGGCTACTACGTGGGCGCGACGGTCATCGACTACGTGACGCCCGACATGCGCATTGCGCAGGAAGAGGTATTCGGGCCGGTGCTGGCCATCATGCGGACAAACACGCTGGATGAAGCCCTGGCCATTGAAAACGCCAACCCGTACGGTAATGCCGCCGCCGTTTTCACGCAGAGCGGCAGCCACGCCCGCTACGTCATGGACCACGCCAACGCCGGTATGATTGGCGTGAACATCGGCGTACCGGTACCGCGCGAGCCATTCTCGTTCGGCGGCTGGAACGACTCCAAGTTCGGCGCCTGCGACATCACCGGCAAAAGCTCCATCGAATTCTGGACCCAGCTCAAGAAAACCACCACCAAGTGGAACCCCGAGTCGCGGGTGAACTGGATGAGCTAGAAGAACGGTTCTATTAGACCGTCCTGCTGAGCTTGCCGAAGCATCTCTACCGCTTCGCCTGCACCGATTCAACCAAGTGGTAGAGATGCTTCGGCAAGCTCAGCAGGACGGTCTGATTTAGGTAGTCAGAAAATCCCCCTTTCCCATGGAAACCACTTTCGCCACCGACCAAGACCAGATCCTGCACGACAACCTCGACCACACGCTATTCTCGTGGTCGAAACAGGCGGGATTGAACCCCATCAGCGCCGAGAGAGGGGAGGGGGTATACCTCTGGGACCGGGACGGCAAGCGCTACATCGACTTCAGTTCGCAGCTAATGAACGTGAACATCGGGCACGGCGACCAGCGCGTGACCGAGGCTGTAGCCGCGCAGATGCGCGAAGTCAGCTACGTGTATCCGGGCATGATTACCAAAGCCCGCGGTGACCTGGGCCGCAAGCTGGCTGACATTACGCCAGCCAACCTCACCAAAGCCTTTTTCACGCTGGGCGGGGCCGAGGCTATCGAAAATGCCATCAAGCTGGCGCGGGTGTATACTGGCCGCCACAAAATCGTGACGCTCTACCAATCGTTTCATGGGGCCAGCTACGGGGCCATGAGTGCCGGCGGCGACCCGCGCAAATTCGCCGTCGACAGCCAGGCCATGCCCAACGTGGTGCACGTCGAGAATCCGTATTTCTACCGCTGCCCTTGGTACTCCGAGACGCCCGAGCAGTGCGCCGAGCGCGCCGCCGCCGCCATGGAGCGCATCATTGGCTACGAGAATCCCGGCAGCATTGCGGCTATCATTCTGGAAGGCGAGTCGGGCACGTCGGGCTGCATCAAGTATCCGCCCGGCTACTGGACGCGCATCCGTGAAATCTGCGACCAGCACGGCATTCTGCTGGTGGCCGATGAAGTAATGAGCGGCTTCGGGCGCACCGGCAAATGGTTCGGGTCCGACCACCACGGCGTGAAAGTGGATCTGATGTGCATGGCCAAAGGCATTACGGCCGGCTACCTGCCGCTGGGCGCGGTGATGGTGGACGAGAAAATTGCGCACCACTTCGACGACAAGCCACTACCGCTGGGGTTGACCTACTCAGCTCACCCCGTATCGTGCGCCGCCGCCGTGGCCGTGCTCGACATCTATGAGGAAGACAACCTGCTCGAAAACACCGTGCAGATGGGCCGCTACCTCGACGAGCGAATCTGCGAGCTGATGGGCCAGCACCCCAGCATCGGCGACTGGCGCAACACGGGGTTGTTTGGGTGCCTGGAGCTGGTGAAAAATCGCCAAACCAAGGAGCCGATGGCGCCCTGGAACGCGGCCCCGCACCAGATGGATATCATGAACCAGGTGATGGCCAAAATCAAGGAGCTGGGCATGTACACCTTCGTGCGTTGGAATTATATTTTCATTGCGCCGCCGCTGTGCATCACCCGCGAGGAGCTGGATGAAGGCCTGGCCATTATCAGTGAAGCATTGAAAATCACTGACGCCCACGTGCAGTAGGCCTCACTTACAAGAACAGTCATTCCGAGCTTGCCGAGGAATCTCGCGTGCTGATGCTGCAACAGTAAGTGTCATGCTGAGCGCAGCCGAAGCATCCCGCTTGCGTCGTTTCAACGGTACTGATTAGTACTGCAACGTCAGCACGCGAGATTCCTCGACTCCGCTCGGAATGACGTTCGAATACAACCAGCTTCGCCTCCTTTTCCTGCTGCTTATCCCTGCCGGTTGCCAATCGGCCTAGCCCTTGCTGTTGCCGGATTTAAGGCGTTATTTCTTGCTTTTGGAGCTGAAAATCAATAGCTTTTCCAGTCGTAACCCTCTCACTAACTAGTTTTTGATGGCGTCTGTACTGCTCAAAAATGGCCGCGTTGCTACCGCCGATTCGGACGCCATCTGCGACATCCTGATCGAAGGCGAAACTATTGCCGCCATCGGCCGCAACCTGCCCGTGACGGCCGACCAAACCATTGACTGCACTGGTAAGATTATCGTGCCCGGCGGCATCGACCCACACGTGCACCTCGACATGCCGTTCATGGGCACGTTCAGCTCCGACACCCACGAAACCGGCACCCGCGCCGCCCTGCACGGCGGCACCACCACCGTCATCGACTTCGTGCTACAGAAGCAGGGCCACAGCCTGCGCGAAGCCCTTACTGAGTGGCAGGGCCGCGCCACTGGTACTGCCGTCGGCGACTACAGCTTCCATATGGCCGTGACGGATTTCAACCCCAGCACCAAGGAGGAAATCAAGGACATGGTAGCCGAGGGCATCACCTCGTTCAAGACCTTCATGGCCTACAAGGGTGCCCTGATGATTGACGATGCGCAGATGGTGGGGCTGATGCAGGAAGTGCGCCAGCACGGCGGCCTCGTGACGGCCCACGCCACCAACGGCGACATGATTGACACGCTCATTGCCCAGCACCGCGCCCAGGGCAAGCTCACGCCGCTCTACCACTACCTCAGCCAGCCCGAAGTCACGGAGTCCGAAGCCTCAGGCCGCTTCTGCGACATTGCCAACTACACCGGCGTGAATGCCTACATCGTGCATCTGACCTGCGAGGGTGCCCTAAACCAGGTGCGTCGGGCCACGGAGCGCAACCAGCGCGTGTTCGTAGAAACCTGTATTCAATACCTCGTGCTCGACGCCTCGCTGTATGAGGATGAGGCCAACGGGGCCAAAGTCGTTATGTCGCCGCCGCTGCGGCAGAAAAAGGACCAGCAGACGCTCTGGGCCGGTATCAACCAAGGACTCGTGCAGGTGGTGGGCACCGACCACTGCCCGTTTATGCTGGCGCAGAAGCGGATGGGCAAGGACGACTTTTCCAAGATTCCCAACGGCCACCCCGCCATCGAGCACCGCATGGAGCTGCTGTTTTCGGAGGGCGTGAGTAAGGGGCGGATTTCGCTGCAGAAGTTCGTGGAAGTGTCCAGCACTAACGCGGCCAAGATCTTCGGCATGTTCCCGCGAAAGGGCACCATCAGCATCGGCGCCGACGCCGACCTGGTCATTTTCGACCCCGAGAAAAAGCACACGATTTCGGCCGACACACACCACATGAACGTCGACTACTCGGCCTACGAGGGCTGGGAGCTGACTGGCAAAATCGACACCGTGCTGCTGCGTGGCCAGGTAGCTGTGGACGCTGGCGAAACCAAGGTTGGGCGCGGCTACGGGCAGTTCATCAAGCGCGGCAAAACGGCATTTTAGGAACGACTTCTCCAGAACGTCATTCCGAGCAGCGCGAGGAATCTCGCGTGCTGACGGTGTAATGCTAACCTAAGCCCCTCTCTTCTGGAGAGGGGTTGGGGTGAGGCCAACGAAGCCGTAGAGATGCTTCGGCAAGCTCAGCATGACGGTCTAACAACTGACATTCAAACTCATTCCCCCAACCCTTTCTCTCTCTCCCAATGCCCAGAATTATCAAATCCGGCCTGATCCAGATGAGCTTGCCCATGACGGAAGGCGAAGGCAGCATTACCGAAATTATGGAAGCCATGGTGCAGAAGCACATTCCGCTCATTGAGGAAGCCGGCCGCCAAGGCGTGCAGATTCTGTGTTTGCAGGAAATATTTAATACGCCCTACTTCTGTCCCGGCCAGGACAAAGCCTGGTATGCCTCGGCTGAGTCGGTGCCTGGCCCGACTACGGACCGCATGGCCGAGTACGCCAAGAAGTACAACATGGTGATGATTGTGCCCATCTACGAGCGGGAATCGGCGGGCTTCCTCTACAACACGGCGGCCGTAATTGATGCCGACGGCACCTACCTGGGCAAGTACCGCAAAAACCACATTCCGCATACCTCGGGCTTCTGGGAGAAGTTCTTCTTCCGGCCCGGCAACCTGGGCTACCCCGTGTTCCAGACCAAGTACGCCAAGGTAGGCGTGTACATCTGCTACGACCGGCACTTCCCCGACGGCGCCCGAGTGCTGGGTTTGAACGGCGCCGAAATCGTGTACAATCCTTCGGCTACCGTGGCCGGCCTCTCGCAGTACCTCTGGAAGCTGGAGCAGCCGGCCCACGCGGCGGCCAACGGCTATTTTATGGGCTGCATCAACCGCGTAGGCGAGGAGAAGCCCTGGAACCTGGGCCGCTTCTACGGCACCAGCTACTTCGTGGACCCGCGCGGGCAGATTATTGCCCAGGCCGACGAGTACAAGGACGAGTTGCTCATCGCCGAATTCGACCTCGACATGATTGAGGAAGTGCGCAACACCTGGCAGTTTTTCCGCGACCGTCGCCCCGAAACCTACGAGAAGCTGGTGGAGCTGTAGGCCATTGGTTTTCCTGTCATCCTGAGCAGAGCGAAGGACCTTATCAAGCGTCAACGATCAACCAGCGCGTCATGTCGAACGCAGTGAGATATTTCGCGTGCTGATCAGATAGTTAGCCGCTGACGTGGCAAGATCCTTCGTAAGCTCAGGATGACAGACGGTTTTTCTTTTTCACAACCGCAACACTCGCCGTATGGCCGAATACGCTACCCCAACTTCCGAGCAGGAATTCCAAGCGAATTTCACCCAGCTCAAGCCCCGGATGAACTCCTCCGAGGCACTGTTCGAAAGCTCGCGCTGTTTGTTCTGCTTCGACGCGCCCTGCATCCAGGCCTGCCCCTCCGGTATCGACATCCCGCAGTTTATCCGCCAGATTAATACTGGCAACGACACCGGCGCGGCCCGTACCATCTACGAGGCCAACTACTTCGGCAACGCCTGCGGCAAGGTCTGTCCCACGGAAGTGCTCTGCGAAGGCGCCTGCGTGTACAATCTGCAGGACGTGAAGCCCATCGAAATCGGGCGCCTGCAGAGCTTTGCCACCCGCAAGGCCATCGACGCGGAAAAGCCGCTGTTCACCCCCGGCCCCGACAATGGCCGCAAGGTCGCCGTCATTGGGGCCGGTCCGGCTGGCATTTCGGCGGCCTGTGAGCTGCGGATGCTGGGTTATGAGGTGGACGTATTCGAGGCCAAAAGTCAGCCTTCGGGTCTGACGGTGTACGGTGTGGCGCCCTACAAAATAACCAACGAGGAAGTGCTGGCCGAAATGGCTTACCTGCAACAGCAGCTTGGCTACTCGATGCAGTACAACGCGCCCATCAGCTCCCGCGTGGAGCTGCAGCAGCTGGAAGCCAAGTACGACGCTATTTTTCTGGGCATTGGCCTGGGCCGCACCAACGCCCTGCTGCTGCCCGGAGAGGAGCGCGAAAACTGTATCGGCGCCGTCGAGTTCATCGAGCAGCTGCGCATGAACCACCACGCCACCACCGTCGGCCGCAAGGTCATCGTGCTTGGCGGCGGCAACACCGCCATGGACGCCGCCTCCGAATCGTCTCGCATGGGTGCCGATTCGGTAATCCTAGCCTACCGCCGCGGCAAGGACGATATGGGCGCCTACGAGTTCGAGTACGACCTCGCCAAAGGCGTGGGCGTGAAAGGCCTGTTCAATGTAGCCCCGGTCGAAATCGTGGGCAACGGCAAGGTCGAAGGCGTGAAGTTCATCCGCACCGCTTTGCACGAAGGCCAGGTGACAACCGTGCCCGGCTCCGAGTTCATCGAGCCCTGCGACATGGTGATTAAAGCCACCGGCCAAGCCAAACAGACCCAGTTCCTGAGCTTAATCGAAGGCCTGAAAACCGATGGCAAAGGTTGCATCATCGCCGATGAGCGCACGGGCCAGACCACCAACCCGCAGTACTTCACTTCCGGCGACGCCCGCAATGGCGGCGCAGAAGTCGTCAACGCCGCCGCCGAATCCAAAGCCACCGCCCGCGGCATCCACGAATACCTTTCCCGCAAGTAACCAGAACGTCGTTCCGGGCAAACGAGCAAATAAGAACGTCATTCCTAGCGAAGCCGAGGAATCTCGCGTGCTGATGTTGCAACAGTATCGTCCTGCTTCATCTGGCGTCCGCTTGCCGAAGCATCTCTACCGCTTCATTGTATTGCCAGTTGATTAGCACTGCACGCGAGATTCCTCGACTCCGCTCCGCTGCGCTCGGAATGACCGTCTTTTTAAACAACAACTCATGCCAGACCTCTCCATAAATTTCGCCGGCATCAAGTCCCCGAACCCGTTCTGGCTGGCTTCGGCGCCGCCGACCAACTCCGGCTACCAGGTGATGAAAGCCTTCGACGCCGGCTGGGGCGGGGCGGTGTGGAAAACCCTGGGCGTGCCCGTCGTGAATGTGTCGAGCCGCTACGGCAGCGTGAATTACCGCGACAAGCGCATGATGGGCTTCAACAACATCGAGCTGATTTCGGACCGTCCCCTGGCCGACAACCTGCGCGAGATTGAGGAAGTCAAGAAGCGCTTTCCGAATCATGCCGTCATTGCCTCCCTGATGGTGCAGAGCCGGCAGGAGTGGCACGACATCGTGCGCCAAAGCCAGGACGCCGGCGCCGACGGCATTGAGCTGAACTTCGGCTGCCCCCACGGCATGTGCGAGCGGGGCATGGGCTCGGCCGTGGGTCAGGAGCCCGCCGTGCTGCAGACCATCGTGGAGTGGGTGATGGAAGTGGCCAAAATTCCGGTTATCGTTAAGCTCACGCCCAACATCAGTGACATCACCGAGCCCGCCATGGCCGCCCGCCGCGGTGGCGCCGACGCCATTTCGCTGATCAACACCATTCAAAGCATTGTGGGCGTGGATATCGACCAGTTCGCGCCTTACCCGATAGTGGACGGCCAGGGCTCGAACGGCGGCTACTGCGGCCCGGCCGTGAAGCCCATTGCCCTGAACATGCTCAAGAACTGCGCCCAGCACCCCGACGTGCGCCTGCCCATCTCCGGCATCGGCGGAATCGAAACCTGGCGCGACGCAGTGGAGCACATCCTGCTCGGCGCGAGTTCGGTGCAGGTTTGCACCGCTGCCATGCACTACGGCTTCGGCATCATCCGCGAAATGACCAGCGGCCTGGAGCAATACATGACCGACAAAGGCTTCCACACCATCTACGACTTCGTGGGTAAAGCTCTGCCCAACGTGCTGCCCTGGGAAGACCTGAACATGCAGTACAAGGTGACGGCCAACATCCACGCGCAAAAGTGCATCGGCTGCCAGCTCTGCTACACCGCCTGCGAAGACGGTGCCCACCAGGCTATTAAGCTCAACGCCGGCACCCGCATCCCCGAAATCATCGAGGAAAACTGCGTGGGCTGTAACCTCTGCTCGTTGGTCTGTCCCGTCGAGGACTGCATCACCATGGACCGCCAAGACGACGGCACCCAGCACGTCACCTGGAAGGAGCGCACTGCGGCCGGCAATATTCCCACCGAGTTCAACGACGAAAAAGCCGGCGGCCGCCACCATTGGGTGCCCGAGCCCGCCGCTGCTTTGGGCAAGGAGAAGCACAAAACCCTGCCTGGCAGAGCCCGCCAGTATGAGCAAATGACTGTGAAGCAGGCACTAACTGAGTAACCTTAGCTGCTATATTTCAAGGGAAAGCCTCTGTATGTTGTATGCAGAGGCTTTCTAACTTTATTTACTGATGCTTTCCCCGTATTCAGCTCAAATCCTCTCTATTCTCCTCGACGCATTTCCGGAATTTCAGAACTCCGCCAACGTTCAGGAAGGTTATTTCACCATACAATTAACGTCGCCTTCCGGCTGGCCTTTTCTCATTTCCTCTGAGAATAAAGAGCTAACAGTGTATTTCTCTGAACACCACTGCCACTTCACCAGTTTCGATGGGGAAGGTGGGGTGGGCGGATATCCATTGGATGATGTGGAAAAAGCCATTGACTATACTCAAAAATTGATTTCCGGCGAGTCCGCATTAGCTGTCTGGACCAAAGATGGCAAGCTTTCTATGTCATCTATGTATCAAGCTCAGGATGGGCCGTGGCCCGCAAAAGCTAATTGGTTTAATGCTTGGCTCTGGAGGCGCTGGGTTCGTAAACGGAAGTTGGAGATAAGGACGTGGTGATATTAGGTTTTCCTACTGTCACTCGGCACAGTCCAACGACTACACTGCCCACCTTCTCCCTCCCACAAAACCTTTTGCCCTGCGCAAGAGGTTTTTTTGTGGGAGCTTGCTGCCCGTTACTATTGCTTTAGCTCTGCTCTTATGACGATTCGCCTTCGGCTGGCGCTGCAGTTTGCGGCTATTCTGGCGTTTACGCTGCTGCTGTTTTCGCTGGTTATCTACTTCTTCACGGCCCAGGCCCGGCAGGAGTCGTTCACCGAAAACCTGTTTGCCCGGGCCCGCATTGTGGCCCACGTCTACCTTGATGGTACCGGCCGCGCCGATGAGGTTAGCCGGGCTTCGTATCGCCGCTATTTGCGCCAGTTCTACCGTACGCTGCCGGAAGAAGAGGTGCGCGTGTATGATGCGCGCAACAAAGTGGTGTTTCGGGAAGGACAGCTGACGGATGTGCCGGTGCCGGTGAGTTTGCTGAGCGCGGTGCGGCAGGAGGGCCGCGAGGTGCAGTTGCGTCCTAACTATCACCAAACGGTGGGGCTGCTGTACCGCGACGCCCGCCGGGGCGACTTCGTGGTAGTGGCCTCGTCCGTGGACACCGATAGCCGCGACAAGCTGTCCAGCCTGGGTAGTATCCTGGCTTTCGGGCTGCTGACGTCGTTTATCATTGTGAGTATCGGGGGGTGGTTTTTCGCGGGCATGGCCTTGCGGCCCATTCAGAAAGTGGTGCGCGAAGTCGACAGCATCACCGTCTCGGATCTGCACCGCCGCCTTTCGCAGGCCGATGGCTACGACGAAATTGCGCACTTGGCCCAGCGCTTCAACCAACTCCTTGACCGGTTGGAAACCGCCTTTGCCGGCCAGCGCACCTTTGTGCGTGATGCGTCGCATGAGTTGCGCACGCCACTTACGGTGCTCATCGGGGAGCTGGAAGTGGCGCTGCTGCAAGAGCGGAGCCCCCAGGAATACCGCCGCGTGCTGCAAAGTACCCTCGATGCCGCTCGCCTGCTCAAGGACCTCACCAACGGCTTGCTGCAGATTGCGCGCGCCTCCGACGACCCCTCCCAGGTGCCCCTGACTACTCTGCGCCTCGACGAGCTGCTGCTGCAGGCCCACGAGGAAGTGCAGCGCCGCAACCCTACCTGCCGCGTTGATCTGGACTTTGGCGACGTGCCGGCTATGGTGCGCCAGCCGTTTGCGGTGCGCGGCAACGAGGCGCTGCTGCTATCGGCGTTTCTGAACGTGCTGGAAAACGCCTGCAAATTCTCGAAGAATGCGGCGTCACCTATTGTGGCCAGCCTTACCACTACTGCCTCACGGGTGGTGCTGGAAGTGCGCGACCAGGGAGTGGGAATGAGCGAAGCCGACCGGCTGCAGGTGTTCGTGCCATTCTTCCGGGCCGAAGCCATTCGTACAGTGCCCGGGCACGGCATCGGTCTGCCGCTCACCTCCAAGATCATGGCCTTGCATGGCGGCCTTATCCGGGTAGATAGTACCCTAGGGCAGGGCACCCAAGTGTGGCTGGAATGGCCTGCGCTGGGGTAGCATGTAGCGGCAGAAAGTAAAGACCAAAGTGGTGATTCGACGGCACATCGATTTAATCTGGTTTTAATACCCTTTTAACCGGGGCTTAATTGCCCGGACTTACACTTGTAGACTGCTCCTAATCTATCCGTGCCAGCACATAGCTGGTGTATGCCACTCCACTTTTCTACCTCATGCCCGAAATAGCACCGGCTCCGCTGCAACAAGCGGCGTCCACTCCAATTTCCTCTGTTCCCGCTGGCGGCCCGTTCAGCTCGCTGGGCAAAGACGCGCCAGCTGGCCTGGTTGTATTCCTGGTAGCCCTGCCGCTGTGCCTGGGTATTTCGCTGGCCTCAGGTGCCCCTCTGTTGGCAGGCATCATCACGGGTATTGTCGGTGGGGTCATTGTGTCGTGGCTTAGCGGCTCGCAGCTTAGCGTGAGCGGGCCGGCTGCCGGCCTCACAGCCATTATGCTGGCGGCTCTCCAAACCCTGGGTTCCTTTGAAGCGGTACTGGCTGCTACCGTGGTAGCTGGGGTTATTCAGGTGATAATGGGCGTAGTGCGGGCTGGTATCATCGGGCTGTACTTTCCGGCTTCGGTTATTCGGGGCATGCTGGCGGCCATCGGCCTGATTTTGATTCTGAAGCAGATTCCACATTTGCTGGGCGCTGATGCAGACTACTTCGAGGATATGACCTTCCTGCAGTTCGATGGCCAGAACACGTTCACGGCGCTGGTTGGTGCTCTCAAGTCGTTTGGCTGGGGCTCCGCCCTGATCGGTCTGGTGTCATTGGGGGTGCTGGTACTCTGGGAAAACGTGCTGGCCAAACGCATTGCTGCTTTGCGGAGGGTACCGTCGGCGCTGGTAGTGGTTATGCTGTCTATTGCGCTCAGTTCTCTGCTTGATATTGCGCTGCCCGTTATCAAGGTTCGCCCGGAGCACTTGGTGCAGCTGCCGAATGTTGGTTCGTGGTCTGACTTTGTGGGCATATTCACTTTCCCGGATTGGTCGGCATTCTCGAAGCCCGGATTTGTGACAGTGACGTTTACCATTGCCATTGTTGCCTCGCTGGAAAGCTTGCTCAGCGTAGAGGCCGTGGATAAGCTGGACCCTCACAAACGCTCCACACCTACCAACCGTGAGCTGATGGCCCAGGGGGCCGGCAACATCATCAGCGGGTTGATTGGTGGCCTGCCCATGACGGCCGTTATCGTGCGTAGCTCGGCTAACATCAATGCCGGCGGCCAGACGCGCATGTCGGCGTTCATCCACGCGTTGCTGCTGCTTGTCAGCTTGCTATTCATGGAAACCATTCTGAACAAGATTCCGCTTTCAGCGCTGGCTGCTGTGCTGCTGGTGGTGGGCTACAAGCTCACCAAGCCCGCACTGTACCGCACGCAGTGGAAGCTGGGCTGGCAGCAGTTTCTACCCTTCATCATTACGGTGGTGGCCATCCTGTTTACCGACTTGCTCAAGGGCGTGACGATTGGGTTGGTAGTGGGCATCTTCTACATCCTGAAAACACATTACGAGTCGGCTTACTTTCTGCGCCAGACGCCGGAGCTGCAGGCTGCAGGCGTGTACTACCTGAAGCTGGGCGAACATGTATCGTTTCTTAACAAAGCCAGCATTGTCCGGATGCTGGAGCAGTTCAGTCCCGGCAGCCACATCATCCTCGACGGTACAGAGTCAGAAATGATTGACTACGACGTGCTGGAGGCCATCGAAAACTTCCGCCAATCGGCGCCCGAGCGGGGCGTGAAACTGGAGTTGCGGGGCATTCAGCAGGTAGAGGCTCTCGGCCACTAGGCAGCTTCGCACTGCTTGGTTTATCTATCCCTGTGTCCCAGGCTTCCAGCCTGCCTGCCAGCAAAAAGCCAGCGAATGGCACCCAGCCTTGCCCTTGGGCAAGTTTACGTAGTTAAGTGTGGTTGGAACCGCCGTGGCCTTTGGCCACGGCGGTTTTTTTGCGGGCTGCAGCCGGCGTATCCTGGAGCCTCGGCGAACCTACCACCCCTGTTGCTGCGTAGGCGAGTGTAGCTTTTGCCTTAACCCCTGGCTTCCATGCAAGCATCCTACTACACGCAGTATGGCTCTCCCGACGTACTCCACTACGGCGAGCAACCCACGCCCGTACCCAAAGCCGACCAGATACTGGTGCGCGTCCGAGCTACGAGCATCAATCCCATCGACTGGAAAGTGCGCCAGGGCGAAATGAAGCTGCTCACGGGCCACAAGTTTCCCAAGATTCCGGGCCGCGACGTGGCCGGCGAAGTAGCCGCTATCGGCGACAACGTCACGCGCTTTCAGATCGGCGACCGGGTGTACGGCATGGCGGATGGAGTAGGTGGGGCCGCCGCCGAGTATGCCGTGCTAACCGAAACCAGCGCCGCGTTTGTGCCACCGCTGCTGAGCCTGGAGCAGGCTGCTGCTGTGCCACTAGCAGCCCTTACGGCGCTGCAAGGACTCTTTCACCACGGGCACCTGCTTTCCGGCGACCGGGTGCTCATCAATGGGGCTTCCGGTGGTGTGGGCTCGTTTGCGGTGCAGATAGCCCGGGCACTGGGCGCCGGCGAGATTACCGGTGTGTGCGGACCCGACAACCAGGAATTAGTGAGCACACTCGGCGCCGACCGAGTACTAAACCACGAAGAGCACGACTTCACGCAGGACCACAGCCGCTACGATGTAGTGTTCGACGCAGCTGGTAAAAGCAGCTTCAGCGCCAGCAGCGGAGCCTTGCGCCGTCTGGGTCGATACGTTACCACCATTCCCGATCCGGCTGCCTTCGTGACAAGTGCACTGGCTACGGCCTTTTCCGATAAAAGCCAGGCTATGTTTCTGGCCAAGAATAGCGGTACCGATATGGCCCTGATTTCGGCGTGGCTGCAAGCGGGCACCATCAAGCCACTTATTCACAAAACCTTCGCCCTGCACGATCTTGCCGACGCGCACCGCCTCAGCGAAAAAGGGGGCTTTGCGGGTAAACTAGTAGTGACGACGGTGTAAAAGCAGTGAGGCTACTATGCTTGCCGAAATATGTCTGCAACTCAGTCGGCGGGCTTGGTGAAGGCTATCAGAATGGCACCGCCGGCCATAAAGGCCGCGCCAAGCACCACCTGCCACGTTACTTTTTCTTTCAGGAAAAAAACAGCCAGCAGAATCGAAAATACCAGCGAAATTTTGTCGAACGACGAAGTGCGCGAAGCCTGCCCCATTTTCAGGGCCTGAAACGAGAATAGCGACGAAGCACAGGTGATAATGCCGGCGGCAATCAGAAACAGCCAGGTGCGGCGGTCAATCTGGGCAACTTGGGGCAGATGTCCCTGCCACGCCACCACGCCCCAGGCCACACTCACAATCAGCACCGATTGGATGGCAAAGGCCACACTGGGTTCAATGTTTTTGACTCCTACTTTGGAAAGTGTGACTACTACCGCTGCGGACAAAGCCGCCAGCAACGAAAAAACTACCCACATACACACGAATAAAGAATGACTGTGCAGTAGCGTACGCAGCCGGGTAGTCTTTCGGTGGTAAGAAGCTGCCAAAAGCCTTGTCTACCAGTCTATATAGAGCGCCAATAATTCTTTCTGCCACTAAGTGTAAAAGCCCGATTGGGCAGTATCCTTGTCTGCATTCCATGAAACATAGCGCTAAAAACTCATTGCTGCTGATTGCTATTTTGCTGCTAACCCAACTGGCAGTAGCCCAGCGTGGGCAAGTTGGGGCTACGCCCCGGCCGCCCGAACCGCCCGGCACCATCCGACTGGCCGACAACCTGTTTGTGGACGAATCGGAGGTGGCCAACATTCACTGGCTGGAATACCTGCAGCGCATCCGGCTGGATTCCTCTACCGCCTTCTACCGCAGCCAGCTACCCGACTCTACCACCTGGACCATCTTGACGGCTACGCCACCGGCGGGAGCGGCCGGTGGCCCCAGCACCGAGTATTACTTCCGGTATCCGGGCTTCCGCTACTATCCGGCCGTGGGCATCAGCTACGAGCAGGCGGCTGCCTACTGCAAGTGGCGCAGCGCCACCGTCAATGAGCTGCTGCGTCAAGGACCAGAGTTCCGCAAGAAACACCCCGAGCTGCGCGACTACGACCTGACGGTGGAATACCGCCTGCCTACCGAAGCCGAGTGGCAGCAGGCCGCCGCAGGTCCGCTCGGCAGCGGCCATACGCCGGCCGCGTTGGTACCGCTCAGCCCTAAAGCCAAGCTAAAGCCCGTCGCTCCGCGCAAAGAACCCGGGCTCGACTCCTGCCTGGTTGCGCTGCAGATTCCGGCTGCTAGCACCATCTACAAGCTGCCCTACAACCTGCGCGAAAACTATTACACAACCGAAACCAACCAGGTATTTGAGTGTGCGGCGAAGCCCAGCCTGCTGGGCTTGGAATACGTGTATGTAAACCCCGCCAACTACCTCGGCCTCTACAATATCATCGGCAACGCCGCCGAAATGACGGCCACAAAAGGCATAGCAAAAGGCGGCTCGTTTCAAAGCTCTATGCTGGGCTTGATACTAAAGTCGCAACAGCTCTACCAAGGCCCGCAAAGCTGGCTGGGCTTCCGCTGCGTAGCCACGGTGCGCATGGTGCGGCGGGTAGGGCAGTAAAGTAGGCGTACAAGTATTTCAACTTTCTTTTCTGCAATCTGTAGTACTCATACTTCTAGTGAGTATTTCACTGTGCTCAACTGGTGTTCCGAAAAGGTATTGCAGGATCCGGGTTGTGATTGATAACGGCGAATTAATCACCGCCGCAACCGCCGCAACCACCGCATCCTGAATCGCCCCCGCATCCTGAGTCACCGCCGCACCCGGAGCCACCGGAACCATCACTATCAGCGCCATCGGCGTGGTTATCGAAGTGGTGGCCGCAGTCGTGCCAGGAGTCGATGCCGTCGCTGCTGCCACCCGACCAATCGGCTCCGCTGGTTTGCTCTTGCTCGCGCTGGGCCCGATATAGTTCCTGGTCGAGCACGTGGCCATCGGGCGACTGAAACGTGGGCAGCAAAAACAGCACTCCCCCAAGTTGAGCAGCCAGCGCCGTGGCGGCAGCGGCATTTTGCAAGGTCAACTGGCTTAAAGTCGTGTCGTAGCCGATAAGCCTGCTTTCCAGCTGATGGCGTAACGTGGCACCAGCTGGCGTTAGGTGCCAAAGCCCTAGTGCCCAGCGCCACCAGCTAAGCTTGTACAGGCCGACCAAGGTCCGGTGCTGGCGTACCAGCTTCCCAAACTGCCCCGCCGACTGCGCCGCCCGAAAAGCTAGCTTTACGAAATGCTTGAGCAGTATTTCAGGCAATGAATTCTGCGTGAATGGGCGTAGCAGCAGCGCTTCATAAGGGCGGGGCTGATACTGTGTAAAAGTGGGGCCGGGCCGTAGGTAACTGCTGTAGCTAATCGGGTCGGAGGGGTGGGGCTGCACGGCGCGGTTTTCCAGTACCAGCACTTGCCGGCGCAGCAGTTCCAGAAACGTGAGTCGTAGTTGTTGCCGCAGTGGCGGGGTGGCGTCAGCCAGTAGCAGCAACAGCTCTGTAGGCCGGGCGTCGATCAGGAAATCGTCTACTTGTTGCGGTTGCGAAAGCGCCGGAGTGGCCATAAACGGGAAAGTAGCCAGTGGGTAGATAAGTTGACGCGCTGAAAATGAGCTGGCTTAAAACGAACGGCGGGCGGCGGCCACAGGTCGGGCGGCGGCGCTTGCCCGAACACGGCGGTGTAGTGGGTGAGTGTGCGGGCATACCAGTCGTCGAATTTGGCGTGCTCCTGGCTGCCGCCGCGGGTGGGGCCGTGGTGAATGGGTTGGCTTAGCGTATGCTGGCAGAAATCAATCCAGTAGGAGCGGGTATACAGCAAGTGCAGATGCCAGACCTGGTCTACTTCGTCGGAAGGCGTAAGCGGTTGCTGGATGACGCAGAGCAGAAAAATAAAGCGCTTATACTCCAGCACGGCCCGCAGGCAAAAGGGCAGGCTCCATCCATTTTCGCGGGCTAGCCGGTCGGTAAAGGAAAACGCGGCGGCCGTGTCATCCAGCTCAAACCGCTGGATTTTGTCCCACAACTCAGGCTGAATGGCTGGTGTCACGGAATGCGCGAAGTAAACGGAAGTAGGCAACGTCAATTCACACTGCCAACCACGGAAACGGCGACGGCAAAAGCAAATATGAGGCAACAACGTTGGGGCGAAAAGGTGATTTTCACTGGCTTCAAATCGACCTTTCCGCACCTTATCTTTGTTGATTCCCCGCTGACTTCCACATCTGCGAAATCAGTGTTTACTCTGCCACATCTGCGATTTTGAAAGTCTGCATTGCCGAAAAGCCCAGCGTGGCCCGCGAAATTGCCAGTGTGCTGGGCGCCGACCGGCGCATGGACGGCTATTATGAGGGCAACGGCTACCAGGTCACCTGGACGTTCGGGCACTTCTGCCAGCTGCGCGAGCCCGAAGACTACCGCCCCGAGTGGAAGCGCTGGAGCATCCACGACCTGCCCATGGTGCCCGAGCAGTTCGGCATCAAGCTCATGCGCCGCGACGACGGCGTGGTGCGCCAGTTCAACGTCATCAAGAACCTGCTGGCCAACGCCGACGAGGTGATAAACTGCGGCGACGCTGGCCAAGAAGGCGAAGTCATTCAGCGCTGGGTGCTGATGGAAGCCAAGTACCGCAAGCCATTCAAACGCCTCTGGATTTCTTCGCTCACCGAAGAAGCCATCCGCCAGGGCTTCCAGAACCTGCGCGAGGGCTCGGAGTTCGACAACCTCTACCAGGCCGGCAAAAGCCGCGCCGCCGGCGACTGGCTGCTGGGTCTGAACGCTACTCGATTGTTCACGCTCAAGTACGCGCCCGGCCAGCGGCAGGTGCTCAGCATCGGGCGCGTGCAGACGCCCACGCTGGCACTCCTTGTGGACCGCTACCACGAAATCCAGAACTTCCGGCCCGAGCCGTATTGGGTGCTGCGCACCGAGTACCGCGGCACCATGTTCAGCCACGTGGCCGTGCTGAAAAAGGGCAAGGACGACGACGAGCCCGACGAAAAAGCCCGCCTGAAAGCCCGCGGCTACTTCGTGACGCAGGAAGAAGCCGACGCCGCCATGGCCCAGGTAACCGGCCAGCCCCTGACGGTGACCAACGTGGAAATCAAGAAGGCGCTGGAGAGCCCGCCGGCGCTGTTCGACCTGACTTCATTGCAGGTGCAGTGCAACAACCAGCTAGGTCTCTCGGCCGAAGACACACTCAAGACCGTGCAGGGCCTCTACGAGAAGAAAGTGGTAAGCTATCCGCGCGTTGATACCACCTTCCTGCCCGATGACCAGTACCCGAAAATTGCGGGCATTATGCGCGGGCTGGGCGGGGCACACGGCGCGCTGGCCGCGCCGCTGCTGGCGGCCGGCAAAATCCGCAAAAGCACCAAAGTCTTCAACAACAACAAAGTCACCGACCACCACGCCATTATCCCGACCGGCGCCAGTGCCAACAGCCTGCACGGCACCGAAAGCAACGTCTACGACATCATTGTGCGGCGCTTTCTGGCCGCATTTTACCCCGACTGCGAAGTGTCGAACACCACCGTGACGGCCGACGTGGCCGGGCGCACGTTCCGCGTCCGGGGCCGCCAGATCCTCAGCCCCGGCTGGCGCGAGGTGTACGGCGACCCGGAAAAGCAGCAGGCGCCCTCGGCTCCGAAAGCAGCTGGCGAAGGCGACGACGACGTGGTGAATACCGTGCTGCCCAGCTTTGTGAAAGACGAAACCGGCCCGCACAAACCGCGCCTCGACGCCAAAATGACCCAGCCGCCGCGCGACTACACTGAGGCCATGCTGCTGCGCGGCATGGAAACCGCCGGCCGCAACGTCGACGATGAGGAGCTGCGCCAGGCTATGAAGGAAAACGGCATCGGCCGCCCCTCTACCCGCGCCGCCATCATCGAAACGCTGTTCAAGCGCGGCTACATCCGGCGCGATAAAAAGAAAATCGTGCCCACGCCCACCGGCGTCGAGCTGATTGGCTTGATTCGCAACCCCACACTGAAATCGGCGGAGCTGACCGGGCAGTGGGAGCGGAAGCTGCGCCAGATTGAAGGCGGCCAGCTGGACTCAGGCCAGTTTCTGGGTGAGTTGCAGCAGCTGGTGCGCGAGATGGTGCAGGAAGTGAAACAGGACGGCTCGGGCCGCGGCATCAGCATCTTCAAGCCCGAAATGGCAGACCTCACCGGCCAGAAAGCCGGCGCCACCGCCAAAGCCAGTCCGCCGAAAGCGGCGGCCACACCGGCCGTACCGGGGGCGCTGGGACCGTGCCCGGCCTGCGGCAGTGGCCACGTGCTGCGTGGCAAGTCGGCGCTGGGCTGCTCGCGCTGGAAAGAAGGCTGTCAATTCCGGCTGCCCACCGAATTTGAAGGCAAAAAGCTCACCGACAAGCAAGTGGGCGAGCTACTGAAAAAGGGCCGCACGCCGGTTATGAAAGGCTTCGTGGACGATATGGGTCAGAAGTTCGATGCCGCCATTCGCCTTACGCCAGCACGCACGCTGGAGCTGGTGCGCGCCGCTGAAAGCAAGCCCACCACGCCCCAGGACCCCGGCCAGATTCCGTGCCCGGTGTGCCGGCTGGGGCAGATGCTGCGTGGCAAAAGCGCCTGGGGCTGCTCCCGCTTCCGCGAGGACTGCCAGTTCCGCGTGCCGTTCGAATGGGGCGGCAAAACCCTCACCGACACCCAAATGAACCAGTTGCTGCGCAAAGGCAAGACCGGCGTCATCCGCGGGTTTGTATCCGCCAAAACCGGCAAGAACTACGAAGCCGTGCTGCAGATTAATCCGGAAGGCCGGATAGAGCCGGTGTTCGGGCAGAACTGATGCGCCATCTAATGAGCAAATACTTCTTGGTGGGGTTACTGATTGTATGGGCTGCTATAGTTCAGGCCCAGCATCCTGTAAGCCGCATTGCTGCGCTGCAAACCGATGCGCAGGTGTTGGAACTCATTCGGCCGCTAGGGTGGGAATATGAACAAGCTGTGCTGGGAGATTCTGTCGGGACAGTATATAGTCCGTACCGTTTCACTCGGTTTGCTGTGCGTGGCGGGCAGACATGGTTCAAAGCCGATTTCGATCAGAATGGTCGGCCTGATTTGTTGGTGCTGGCCCGCCGCAAGGATATTCCGCTGGTGTTCTGCGTGCTGGACATGGGCTACGACAGCCTACGCGTGGTGCGCAATTTCTTTACCGCCGGGCAGCGCCGCAGCCCGGTTGCACGCGTCATACGACAGCGCAACCATGACCTACTGGAATACGCTGACTTCGCCCGAAGCCGCGGGGCCCGCGGCCAGTTGCGTAACCGACACACGCAACAGCTGGCATACGTGTCAGGCGGGTTTGTAGACTACAATCCGAAACCAGCTCAGCACCACATTCAGCGGGTGATATACGAGAGCCATTCTGTGTATCATCAGGCAGTTAAAACGCGAGTAATAGTTGCTGAAGATTCCAGTCACTTCTGGCAGCGCCGAACCGAAATACTCGATTCCACTAAAGTCACGAAGCAGCAATACCATACGCCGCTACCTCCCGCGCAACACCAGCAACTATTGATACTGCTGAATTATCTTGACTTTCCCCGGCTGCAAAACGCGTATGGTAACGAGTATCAGAATCATCATCCCCACGTTACGCTCACCATCGAGTACGATAATGGGAAACGTAAAATAATCGAGGACCTCAATGGCATCGGCACTACTGGGTTAAGGCGCTTATATGCTTTACTGTTTGAATTTAGTATGCCCTAATATTACCGCACAATGCCTCCCCAACTCGGTAAATCACTCGTCATTTTAGGCCTACTGTTGGCTGCTCTCGGCGCTTTCCTGTGGCTAGGTGGTGGCAGTCTGCTAGGCTGGTTCGGCCGGCTACCCGGCGACATCCGCATCGAGCGGGCGGGGTTTCGGCTCTATGTGCCCATCGTGTCGATGCTGCTGGTGAGTGTGGTGCTGAGCGGGTTGCTATGGCTATGGCAGCGGCTGGGTAAGTAGAGGCTTAGTTTTTGAGTCGGTGGCTTAGTCGCAAGCCTACTTGTTTTTGCGTGTCGTTGCCGAGCGTGAGGTAAGCGCTGGCGCCCCACTGTGGCGTTAGCTGGCCCTTGGCTTCCGCGAAACCCGCCCAACGGCTGGCGCCCGGTAGCAGGTCATAATGTCGAGCCAGCGTTGCGCCGCCTACTAGCTGCCAACGCGTACCACCCAAGCCCGTGCCCAGCCCTAGCCGTAGCGGTGGGTTGCCGGTGCCGTAGACCATATAGTTGTAGTCTGCCTGGGCATATACCAACTCCCGCGGACCCAGCCGCAAGGAGGCATGCACATCGGCTACGCTGACGTCGTTGCCGGATCTGCCGAGGTGGTAGCCCAAAGTGCCGAATGCCACGCCCATTCCCAGGCCAAAATACCGTCGTTCAGCGGAGAAATACGGGTTGACGGCGACGATGGGGGTACTACGCCGGAAGCTTGGGTAAATCAACGCGGTTAGCGAATCAGGTACCATTCCGTCCTGCTGGTCGGTGCCTACGTGCAAGCGAATCCCCGAAGTCATTTCCGACTTGTGCTGGCGACCTTTACGGTCCGTGCCCGGCAGTTGAGTGCGTGATATATCCAGGGTGCCAACCGTGTATTGATGCTCATAGGGCAGTAGCTCCGAGCTGCCGCCACAGTCGTCTTCGCGATTTTGCAGGCGCTCAAATGAACCCCGGCTCACGCCCGCACTGATAGTATAGTACTGCTCGCGCCGGGCGGAGTCCGGAGGCAAAATCTGACTGGTAAGCACCAGCACTACGCAGGCCAAGCCTACTGGCAACGCAAACCGGGCGGGTTGTGCCGCAAACCCGGCACGTAGCAGCCAACTGGCAGCCTCCAGCACCAAGACGGCCAGCAGCAGTGCCTGCACGAGCAGCACCTCCGGCAAAGCCAGCGTGTGCGGCCCTAGCCAAGCAGTTACCAGCAGTAGCCCTACTATCACCAGCATAGTGAGAATCGACCTGGGCTGCGGCAGTAGCTCTGGTTCTGGTTGCTGGTGCCGGGCCCGGCGAACCTGCCAGAGCCACCATCCTAGGACAGCGGATGCCAGCACCAGCAATGCCCATTGCAGCTCCAGCAGCGACACACCACCGAATGTGCGCATCGTAGCTCCCACTGGCTCACCGAACGGGTCGCGCCAGCATTCTATTATGAAGCGCCCGGCTAGCAGTAACCCTGTTTGTAGCCAAAGCCGGCTACCGGCAGGCCAAGGGTGGCGGCGCGTAGCTAGTAGTAGTGCGCCTACTGCTACGCACAGCACCAGTGAGTACAGCTGCGTAGGATGCAGCGCCAGCGAGTGCGCCGCACCGGCTGGCAGCCAGCCATGCGCTATCTGAGCTATATAAGGTAGGGTGCCGGGCCGGTACGTCAACCCCCAGTCGCCGCTATTGGTAGGAATTCCGAAGCAACAGCCGGCCAACAGACACCCCAGGCACTGCACTGCCAGCCCTGCACACATTGGTACCGCAAAGACGTCATACAGATGCCGACTAAAGCCGAACACACGGCGCAACGTCATCAGCGTTAGCCCGCCGGCAATAGCGCCACCCAGCACCGTACGGGCCCCGAAGTCGGGCCAGTGGCCAGTGCTTAGCAGTGTGCGCCACTCGGTGCCTGACAGCGCCAGCAGCTTGGTGCCCAGAATAAACAGCAGAGTGGTGCAAGCCAGCACTATCAGCCAGGTGCGCATCGGATAGCCACGCCGATAGCCAGCCCGCAGCAGTAAAACCAGCTGCACCGCAAACGCCAGCAGGTAGAACAGCGTGTAATAGGTATGCCCAACGGCACTGGGCAACGGCAGTGTAAGGGTGCAGAGCATAAGCGCAGCGGTGAGAAATCCGGGAGAAACAGGTACCCACCAGTCTTGAGTCAGGGCAGCTTTCGGCGTAAAATCAAATGGCCGTCAATCCAGTAGAAAGACGGCCACATACACCTTGCTGAGCCACTGAAATTAGCGCGCCACTCCAATCCGGACTGGCTGTTATAAGAATAGGGTGGTAACGGGAGCTAAGCTACCGTTTCACATCATCGGCTACCAACCACAATTTGGCCCGGTCAGACTTTGTGTATAGTGTAATTGTAAAATATCAACTTGATTGATAGTGGATTAAATGTCAGCTTATGAGACTTTAAGATGTCCTATGGTATTGTTGTTTACGCAATATATTTCAGGATGAAAGCGCCAACAGGTACAAGGCCAATAGTGAGGTAGCTATCCAGTTTTCAGCTACCCAATAGCTGCTCAACCCCTCCTATGCAGGCTGTTTGGCTGGCACAGCGGGCTGGGGCAGCGGCATAGCTTCACCGTAGTGCACGATATTCTCAATCATGCCTTTGAAAATGATGAAATGAAACGGCACCAGCGAATACCAGTACAGGCGCCCGGCCAAACCGCGCGGGCGGAAGGCGGCCAGCTGTTCCAGCGTGTGCGAGCCGTCGTCGTTGGGTAGCACGCGGAACTGCAGCCACGCCTCGCCGGGCAGTTTCATTTCGGCATAGAGCAGCAGGCGGCCCTGGGCGCGGTCGGCCACGAGCACGCGCCAGAAGTCGAGCGGGTCACCGGCGCGCAGGTCGGTGGGGGAGCGGCGGCCGCGGCGCAAGCCCACGCCGCCCACTACCTTGTCCATGAGGCCGCGGATGCGCCACAGCCAGTCCACCTTATACCAGCCCCGCTCGCCGCCGATGCTCCACACGTTTTGCAGCACCTGCTGCGGGTCGCGGGTGAAGCGCAGCGTCTGGCGGTCCTGTAGCAGGCCATACTGCGGAATCCGGATGTGGTCCATGTAGTTGCGGGGCATCACGCCGCTGCTCAGTGCGTCGCTCCAGCTGCTCACCACCTCGTTCTGCTCGATGCGCTGGAAGGCCAGCTCCACCGCCTGCCAATAGCTCATGCAAGGGTGCGGCACTACGGCCGCAATGCTGCGCTTGGGGTTGGCCACGGTGTCGTTGCGCAAACTTTCCACGAGGCTCTGGGCCAATGAAAACGTGGTGCGCGTTACCAGAAACAGCCACCACGACGACAGCCGTGGCGTGAGCACTGGCACCGTGATGATGTAGCGCCGGTAGCCGCGTACGGCGGCCAGCTCCAGCAGCATCTGCCGGTAGGTCAGTACATCGGGCCCGCCGATATCGAAGGAACGGCCGCGGCAGGCGTCGTTGTCGAGCACCTGCATGAGGTAGTGCATCACGTCGCGGATGCCGATGGGCTGGCAGCGCGAGTTCAGCCAGCGCGGCGTAATCATCACGGGCAGCTTTTCCACTAAGTCGCGGATAATCTCAAACGACGCCGACCCCGAGCCGATAATGATGCTGGCCCGCAGTACCGTGAGTGGCACGCGGCCCTTTCCCAGAATTTTCTCCACGCCCTTGCGCGAACGAAGGTGCACGCTCAAGGCCCGGTCGTTGGCGATGCCTGACAGGTAAATGACCTGCCGGGCGCTGGTGCGGTCAAGGTAGTCGCGGAAGTTGCGCGCCGACTGCTGCTCCAGCCGGAAAAAGTCTTTGTCGTGCCCGCTCATGGAATGCACGAGGTAGTAGGCCGCATCGATTTCCAGAGGCAGGCTGGTCAGCGTTTCGGGCTTGAGCAGGTCGCCTTCCGCCACGGTCATGCTGGCGCGCAAACTGTTCGGAATCTCGAAGCGGCGCGGGTCGCGCACCAGACAAACCACGTGGTGGCCGGCCGCGGCCAGCAGCGGCAGCAAACGCTGGCCAATGTAGCCGTTGGCTCCGGTAAGCAGAATATTCATGGCGCAGCGCGGTAGGTGTAGCTATGTAACTGCCAGACAGCGCAGAGGTTGCCGCGTGCCGTAGCACGTCCGAATTCCAGAAAAGCAGAACGTTACGCAGAGGCGCAGCTGAAGCATCTCGCTAGAAGCTAACTTTCATGCTGAGCTGGTAGAAGCATCTCTACCGCTTCGTCCTCATGCCTGAGTTAAGCAGAGGCAGAGATGCTTCGACCAGCTCAGCATGACGTTCTTTCACTCACACCTAAAGACACCAACTACCCGCCCACGTACACCGCTGCCGCCTTCTCGCGCAGGTTATAGCCCGACGACATTACCTCGCCATAGGCGCCGGCCGAACGGATGGCTACCAGGTCGCCGCGCTGGGTTTCGGGCAGCGGCACGGCTTTGCGGAACGTATCCGACGACTCGCAGATCGGTCCAACTACGTCGTAGAGCTGCTCGGGGGCGGTGCTGCTCAGGTTTTGGATGTGGTGGTAGCTGCCGTAAAGAGCCGGGCGCATCAGCTCGGTCATGCCGGCATCCAGAATGGCGAAGCGCGTGGACTGGCTTTGCTTCACATAGAGCACCCGGCTCAGCAGTGTGCCGCACTGCGCCACCACGGCGCGGCCCAGCTCCACGTGCACCTGCTGGCCCGGGCGGCGCACCAGGTGCTTCTCAAACATCGAGAAGTAGCCCTCAAAATCCGGAATCAGCTGGCCATCGGGCTGCTTGTAGTTGATGCCGAGGCCGCCGCCCACATTAAGGTGCGGCAGTTGGTGGCCCTGGCTTTCCAGCCAGGTTTGCAGCTCGTTGAGGCGCTGGCTGAGTTCGGCAAATACGGTCAGGTCGGTAATTTGGGAGCCGATATGTGCGTGCAAACCTACCAGCTCCAGATGCGGCCAGCCAGGGAATTGCGCTACCACGGCTGGCAAATCGGCGAGGCTAATGCCGAACTTATTAGTTTCCAGGCCGGTGGTGATGTAGGCGTGGGTGTGCGCGTCCACGTTGGGGTTCACGCGCAGGGCTACCCGCGCCGTGCGGTTCTGCGCGCCGGCCAGCTCGTTCAGCACTGCCAACTCCTCCGCCGACTCGGCATTGAAGCACCAGATGTCGGCGGCCAGCGCCAGCTTGATTTCCGCATCTGACTTGCCCACGCCCGCAAACACTACGTGTGCTGGCGCAAAGCCGGCTTCTAAGGCGCGCTGCACCTCGCCGCCGCTCACGCAGTCGGCACCTAGGCCGTGGGCCTTGATGCGGGCCAGTACGGGCAGGTTGGCGTTGGCTTTGAGGGCGTAGTGCACCTGGAAATTGCGCGGCCGGGCCGCCTGCTGCAGCGCCGTGAGCGTGGCATCCAGCAAACCCAGGTCGTAGTGATAAAAAGGTGTGGGCTGCGCGTGCAGCTCGGGAGCAAGGATGAAAGGCATAATGAGGAAATGTAGCAGAGGCGTGTGCCCTTGCCGTTTCATGCAACACTGGATAGTGCCGCACAATAAGTTATTGCGTGTGGCTCAACCGCAAGCTGGCACAATCGGAGGTTATGCTACGATCTTGCGCTGAAACAGGCCGGCATTCAGCGCTTTCAGGGTCCGCACTTTGTCGGAGGAGTGCACCAGCAAACTGATGTTGTTGGGCGAGCCGCCGTAGGAAATCATACGCAGCGGCACGTCGGCCAGCGAGTCGAACACGAGGCGGGCGGCGCCGTTGGTTTCCTGAATCAGGTTGCCCACGAGGCAGATAATGGTCTGGTCGCGGTCCACCGTCACGGTGCCGAAGTGGCGCAGCTCTTCCAGAATCTGAGGCAGGTGCGTGGCGTCGTCGATGGTGAGCGACACGGCCACTTCCGAGGTGGTAATCATGTCGATGGACGTGCGGTGCCGCTCAAACACCTCGAACACGCTGCGCAGAAAACCATGCGCCAGCAGCATCCGGCTCGACTTGATGTTAATAGCCACCAGCCCGTCTTTGGCCGCTACCGCCTTGATGGGCTCAGAGCCGGTCTGGCTGGAGATGAGCGTGCCGGGCGCCTCGGGCTGCATAGTGTTCAGCAACCGCACCGGGATACCGTGCTTGGCGGCCGGCAGAATAGAGCTGGGGTGCAGGATCTTGGCCCCGAAATACGCCAGCTCGGCAGCCTCGTCAAACGACAGTTCGCGGATTGGATAGGTGCCCTCCACCACGCGCGGGTCGTTGTTGTGCAGCCCGTCGATGTCGGTCCAGATCTGGATTTCGGTGGCGTCGGCCGCGGCCCCAATCAGCGAGGCCGAGTAGTCGGAGCCGCCGCGCTTGAGGTTGTCGGTTTTACCGTGCGCGTTGCGGCAGATGTAGCCCTGCGTAACAAACAGGTGCTGGCCTTTATGCTGCGCCAGCTGGGCCTGCAGATGCTCCCGGATGTAGTCGGCGTCGGGCTCGTCGTTCTGGTCGAGGCGCATGAACTCCAGTGCCGGCAGCAGCACGGCGTCGCGGTGCAGCACGCCAGTCAGATAGTGATGAAACAGGCAGGTGCTCAGTAGCTCACCCTGGGCGAGAATCACCCGCTCGCCAGCGGCTGAAAGTGGCTGCCGCGTGAGGTCGAACAGGGTGCGGAAAGTAGTATCCATATCCTTGCTGGCGGCAGTGGCGAGAGTGGCATCGGGCAGCAGCTCGCGGGCCACCATCTGGTAGTCCTGGCGCATGATTTCGATGCGGGCCGTGGCGGCCGCTACGTCGCCGGTCTGCAGCAGTCCGGCAATGCCCACCAGCGTGTTGGTGGTGCCGCTCATGGCCGACAGCACCACGATGCGCCGCTCCTGAGGCGCATGAATCAGCTCGGCTACTTCGCGCATCCGCTGCGCTGACCCGACGGACGTACCGCCAAACTTGAGAACTTTCATGAGAGGAATAAACGGAAAATCAGCAGACAATCAGACAAACAAAAAGCGCCGGCCCAAGAGGACCGGCGCGGGGAGTTCAGCAAGGAAAAGATGCAGTGAACAGCGGCGACGGTCAGGCCGGGCGACGTTTCTTGCATTTCTTGACCAACACGCATGCGCACTTCGCCCCGGCGGTGGCCAGCGGCATCAGAGCGAAACGGGAGTGGGCAGCGCACATGGCGGAAAAAGTGAAGCATCAGGCCGGCGCAAAAGCAGCTTCCGGCTCCGCAAAGAAAGTACACAAATAGCATTCTGCCAGCCAGCCCCCGAAAAAAAGCTGTCAGCCAGCCGGGAGTTGGGGGCGGCCGGCTCTCATTATGCAGGCAGTATGTGATGGTTAGAATGGTTGGGATAGGACACTGCTACCGTTGCGGAGCAAACGGCCTGACTTCGCGCGGGCCCATGTCAGTAGCTGCCCGTTGCGGCCACGTCGGACCCCGGAACGGGATAGGGCGGCCGGTAGCCTGGCTGCGGTTGCCGGCTGCATCAAGCGCCTCAAAGGTCACGGTGCAGACTTCATTCGGCCAGAAGGTGAAGTTGCCGCCACACGTAAACCAGCCAATGACCAGTTGATTCTGCCAGGGCGTAAGGTAGCTGACGATTGGTTTCTTTTGCCGCTCACTTCGGATGGTGGCCCGCACCAGCACTGGCGAAGCGTCCTGCACAGTGTAGGAGAATTGCACGTAATTATTGATTCCCTCGCTGTTCTCGGAATACTCTTTGCGCACGACAGTGGGCGTAGCCATCCAGCGCGGTGCCTGGGTATCAGGTGGCGTGCTACTGACGCGCCAGCGGAGCGCAACAACGAGTTTTTCGCTGCCAGGCTGGGCGCGCTGCATCCAAAACAGTCTGGCGCCAGCGGGCGGTGGCAGGCTGGTGCGCAAATGGTACACCGTGTCGGGCAGCAAAGGCCGGGCTGGCTGCATTAGTATTTGCCGGTCGCTACTGAGTGGGTTAGCTGTCTGATCATGCAGCCGCAACGGGACCGAATCGTGCGCAGACCACAAATACACCTGAATCTGCCGACCAAAATTCAGCATGTCGCGGCGGCCGTAGGTGCGGCTGTTAGCGGAAACAGGAATATCTGGCGTGGCTGAATGGTTGCCGCATGTTCGTCAGGCCACACTGCAATAACTGGTTGTTCTACGCACTCCGCATACAACGACTGCCCGGCAGTGAGCAGTAGAAACACAGCTAGAAGGGGAAAGCAGTAACGCATAGAAATGAGCTGTATTCAGCCTGAAATTACGAGCAAAAGCCCATCATGCACTGCACAATGGGCTTTTGAATAAGAAGATTGGCTGAATTACCGCACCGGCTTGGGTAGCACCGGTAGGCTCTCGTGGCCCTCGGCGTCCACACTTACCACTCCGAAGATGAAGTTGTCTTTGCTGTGGGGCAGGTCGGCTTTGGTGTCGGTTACGAAGAACTTCTGCTGCCACTCGGGGGCGCTGGTTTCGCGCATCAGCACGTAGTAGCCGGCCGGCTTTTCGCCGGCTTTGGGGGCTTCCCACTTCAGCTCGGTGCGGTTGGTGAGGTTGGCCGTAAGTACGCCCACATTCTCGGGGGCGGCGGGGGCCAGGGCCAGGGAGGCCAGGGTGGCCAGGTTCACGCCGGTGTTTTTGCGCAGGTAGGCGAAGTCCATGAACTTGGCGTGGTCACCGTATTCCTCGCCGTTTTCGGTGCGCAGGTCCTGGTGCTGGTGGCGGAAGTCCTCGTTCACCTCCGAGAAGCGCACCGCCGTGAAGCCCTGCTGGTTGAAGGGTGTATGGTCGCCGCCGCGCAGAAACCGGTCGGGGCGGTACTCCAGAATTACCTCGTGGCCGGGCACATACTGCTTGGTGGCCGTGCGGGTGTAGCGGGCCAGGTTGCGGCTGGGCGAGTCATTTTCGCTGCTCAGCGTGCGGCGCACTTTGGCTTCGTCGGGCGTTTCGGTGGCGGGCACGCCTTCGCTGAACACGCGCAGCTGGGTGGTGTTCTTAATTTCGGGGTCGTGGCCAGTGGAGTTGCCCATGATGTCGTTGTTGAGCATGGCCACCAGATTCCAGCCTTCCTTTTTGGCGCGCTTGGCCAGGTAGGTGGAGCCATAGAGGCCTTGTTCCTCGCCCTGAACCGCCACGAAGATGATGGTGGCCGGGAACTGCTGCTTGCTCATCACGCGGGCCAGCTCCATCACGGCCACCGTGCCCGAGCCGTCGTCGTTGGCGCCGGGCGCGTCGGCAGTGGCGTTCATCACGTCCGACACCCGCGAGTCGATGTGGCCGCTCACGATGAACACGCGCTTGTCGGTGGGGTCGGTGCCGGGCAGTGTGGCCATGACGTTAGCCATCAGCACGGGCCGGTCGATGCGGCGGCCGTCGGGCTTGATGGTGAACGTGTCCTGCTCGACTTTGAGCCGGCCGCCGCTGGCCTTGCTGTACTTGCGGAACTCGCCTTCCACCCAGTTGCGGGAAGCCCCAATGCCGCGCTTTTTGCTTTTGGTGTCACTCAGGGTGTGCCGCGTGCCGAAGCTCACGAGCTTGTCGATGTCGTCGCGGAGGTTCTTTTCGGAGATTTCCTCCACCATCTTCAGGATAAGCGGATTGGGCGCGGTGGCGGGCTTGGTTTGGGCCAGGGCCGGCACGGAAAGGCCGAGGGCCAGCAGCAAAGGGGAAAAACGACGCATAGACGGTGGTTGGGGTGTGGAAGGGTATAGACGCAGGATTACCGCCAGTGTTGCGGCAGTAGCGCAGTAGCGCGAACTTTGCAGTTCGCGCTACTGCGCTACTGCCGCAACACCACCACGCTGGCCGCGTTGCCGCCGAAGCCGGCGGCATTTACCAGAATGCGCCGAATGGGTTTGTCAGCTGCAGAAGCCAGATCGGT
Source organism: Hymenobacter puniceus (assembly GCF_014333525.1). GTDB lineage: Bacteria > Bacteroidota > Bacteroidia > Cytophagales > Hymenobacteraceae > Hymenobacter. Next base: position 396,449 of record NZ_JACSCX010000004.1, on the reverse strand, counting down.
CGTAAACGGAGGCGCGGGCCACTGCTGGGTTTCCAGCACGTGGCAGGCGAAATCCAGGCTCAGCGCCGCCGAAGCGCCCAGCGTGTGGCCGAGCAGCCACTTATTGGACAGCAGCAGCGGCAGCTCCGCCCCGAAGATGGCGCGCAGGGCGGCCCGCTCGGCTGCGTCGCCGGCGGGCGTGCCGGGACTGTGTAGCACCACAGCGTCGATGTCGGCGGGGGAGAGGGCGGCTTGGGTGAGGGCCTGACGGATAGCTTGCTGGAAGTGCCGGCCCTCGGGCGAGAGGCCGGTTTTGCTGCTGATGGCTTCGAAGCCAAAACCCACGCCGGCCAGCACCAGAAGCGGCCGGGTTTCGGCAGCCACCTGGGCGGCGGAAAACTGCTCCAGGGCAAATACGGCCGCGCCTTCGCCCAGCACAAACGTGGAGGGGCGGCCCGCCCCGGGCCGGCAGGGCCAGTCGGTGGCTGGCAGGGGCGAGTAGATGCCGATGGCGCGCATCTGGGCCAACGTGAAATCGGTGAGCGGGGCCTCGGTGCCGCCGGCCATAAACCGGGTGGCCATGCCGGCTTTCAGCCAGGCCAGCGCGTTGCCTAAGGCCTGAAACGCGCTGCTACAGGTGCTGGAATGACTCAGGGCCGCGCCTCCCGGGCTGCCTGCATCAAAGGCCACCCAACTGGCTACGTTGCCCAGCGTGGTTAGCGGTGAAGCCATTGCCGGCACGCTGCCCCCGGCCAGAAACCCGGCATGAAACTCCTCCAGCCGCCCCGTAGCTCCCCGGCTGCTCCCAATGCTCACGGCTAAGTGAGTTGTCAGTTGATAGTTGTCAGTTGATGGTTGTTGGTTGTCAGTTGTTGGCTGTTGGCTGATGGTTGTCAGCAGGGAGGATGAGGTGGCGGCGCCATCGTAGTTGCTGGTGCCCTCCGAATTCGGCATTGTGGCCGAATCATCAGTAGCAGTAACAGCCTGCTCAATGCCAATAAAATCGTTTTGGCCAGTAACTACTGACAACTGACCACTACCAACTGACAGCTCACCACCAGTTCGCCAGCCGGCTTGGGTGGTGGCCTGGCGGGCGGCCAGCACGGCCAGCAGCACGGTGCGGTCGAGCTGGCGGAAGGCGGGCTGGCTGCGGCGCAGCTCCGCTACGGCCGTTTCGGCGGCGGGGGGCAGGGCGGCCACGGGTATGCCGGTGGCGTGGGGCGTGAAGGGAGAGGCAGCCAGATCAGCCGGAGCTGCTGCCAGGCCCAGCGCCGATACCCGGCCCCGACCCCGGATGACTGTCACCGGACCGGCAGCGTGGGCAGCGTTACCTAGGGGGTTAGTCATGCAGGATTTCGGGCAGGTTGGGGGCAGGGGTGAAGTCAAGCACTAATTCGCGCATGCGACGCAGCACGGTGTAGAGTAAGTCTAGCTCCTCGTTGGTGGTGCAGTAAGGCGGCAGCAGGTACACCACGTTGCCCAGGGGGCGCAACACAACGTGGTGGTCGAGGGCGAGCTGGTAGAAGGCGTCGCGGAGGCGGCTGAAGTAGCTGGTGCCCTCGCCGGGGTCGTATTCCACGGCCAAAATGGTGCCCAGGTGCCGCACCGCCCGTACGCCCGGCAGTGCTTCAATTTCCTGCCGGAACGCGGCGTGCTCGGCTTCGATGCGCTGGCGCTGCTGGGTGCATTCGTCGGCCCGCGTGAGCTCCAGACTGGCCAGCGCGGCGGCGCAGGCCACCGGGTTGGCCGTGTAGGAGTGGCCGTGGAAGAGGGCCCGCATCTTGTCGTGGCTCAGAAAAGCCTCATAGATGGGCGCGGCGCAGGTAGTCAAACCCATGGCCAACGTGCCGCCGGTCAGGCCTTTGGAGAAGCACATGATGTCGGGTTGCTCGGTAAGCAGCTCGGAAGCAAACAGCGGCCCGGTGCGGCCGAAACCGGTCATTACTTCATCCGAGATGCAGAGCACGCCGGCCTGGTGGCAGCGGCGCAGCATCTCGCTCAGCACCTCGGGCTCGTACATCACCATGCCGGCCGTGCCCAGCACCAGCGGCTCGAAGATGAAGCCGGCCACATCGGGGCGCAGCAGCAGGGCGTCGAGCTGGGTTAGGGTTTCGGCCTCGCGGCCCGGTACTGGTACGTCAAGGAACTCCACGTCGAACAGCAGGGGCCAGAACGGCTCGGTAAAGGTCCCGCGGGCACTCACAGCCATGGCCCCAAAGGTGTCGCCGTGGTAGGAGTTCTGGAAGCAGAGGAAGGTGCGGCGCGCGGGCTGGTCCTGGTTGTGGAAGTATTGCAGCACCATTTTCAGGGCCACTTCCACGGCCGTCGAGCCGTTGTCGGAGTAGAACACGCGGGCCTGGTTGGCGGGCAGCAGCGCCAGCAGCTGCTCGGCCAGCTCCACGGCGGCGGGGTGGGTGAAGCCGGCAAACAGCACGTGCTCCAGGGTGCGCAGCTGCTCGCTCACGCGGGCAGCAATGGCAGGATGGCTGTGGCCGTGCAGGTTCACCCACCACGAGGAAATGGCGTCTAGGTAGCGGGTGCCGTCTTCGGCCACCAGCCAGCTGCCTTCGCCCCGCACAATGGGGATGGGCAGCGGAGCGGTCTGCATCTGGGTGTAGGGGTGCCACAGTACGGCGTGGTCGCGCTGGGCAAGGGAAGTAGGATGGGGCATTGCGGGTGGGGCCGGAGGTAGCGGCCGCTGCAAAGCTACAACCGCCCGCGCAGGTGGTGGTTTCGCGGGGGATTTTCGGGTGGCGGTGTAGAGACGCGACACTTCGCGTCTCGTCGTTGCTGAGGTTGTTTACCTGACGCGGTTTCGGCCGTTCAACGACGAGACGCGAAGTGTCGCGTCTCTATAAGCGCTGGTGTTGCTGCTGGTTTGTCATCCTGAGCAAAGCGAAGGACCTTGCCATTGCAATACGACATGCGTTTCGTTGTAGTAAGGTCCCTCGTAAGCTCAGGACGACATATTTACAGCCCAAACCATGCCCGGAACTCGGCGGCATAGCGGCTGACTACGGCAGGTGCTACCTCAGGCTCGGGGAGGATGCGGGGCATGAGGGGGACGCCCGTGTACTCGGCAATGAAGGTTTCGGTAGCGGGCGTTGGCTCGCCGTTGAACACGAGGCCGCGCACGCGCAGGCCGCGGGCCTGAAGGGCTTCCAGCGTGAGCAGCGTGTGATTGATGCTGCCCAGGTAGTTGCGCGATATCACCACCACATCGAGGTCAAATTGCCGGACCAGATCGGCCAGCAGGAAACCGGGGGCCAAAGGCACCAGCAGGCCGCCCGCCCCTTCTACCAGCAGATGGTTGTCGGTTTGGGGCAGCTGAAAGTCCTCGGGGCGCAGCGTGAGCCCCTCGGCGGCGGCAGCAGCGTGGGGTGAGGCCGGCAGCTGCAGCCGGTACCGCTCTGGCCAGAAGTAGCTGATGGGGTTCTGCACCAGCTCGCGCACGGTGGCCGCGTCGGTGGTAGGGGTGAGGCCGGCCTGCACGGGCTTCCAGTAGTCGGCCTGCAGGGCTTCGGTGAGAATGGCGGAGACGAAGGTTTTGCCCACGTCGGTGCCGATGCCGGTGATAAAGAGTCGTTCCAAAAGGGAGAGAATGATTAGGGGAATTTAGGGCGGATTGTCATTCCGAGCGGAGCGAGGAATCTGAGTTCATCATTCAAAAGTTTGACTCAGATTCCTCGCTCCGCTCGGAATGACAACTGGTGTTTACATCAGCGGCTTGCGGCAGCGGACATGCAGGAAGTAGGGCACCACCCGGGCTTTGCGCAGGAATGGGCGCTGGGACATCTGTTCCTCGGTGGGGCAGGGTTCCTGCAGGGCTTCCAACACGAAACCGGCTGCTACAATGGCATTCACCCACTGGCTCATGGTTAGGTTGAACACCGGCACCCGGAAGGGCGCGTGGCGGGCCTGCTCCTGGGCCGGGGCGGCGTGAAACATCCACTCCTCGGGCTGGCCGTGCTGGTAGTCGAAGTAGCCGCCCACTTCCACGGCGTAGGGCTGGCCCTGGGCGTCGCGGAGGTTGCGGCGGTGGGGCGTGGTGAAGCAGGGGTGGCTGATGGAAAACTGCAGAAACCCGCCCGGCCGTAGCACCCGAAACGCCTCGCGCAACGCCAGCGCCGGGTCGGGCACATCCATCAGGCACATGAAGGAGGTGGCGAAATCAAACGCTGCCGCCGCAAACGGCAAGGCAGCGGCGCTGCCCGTCTGGTACTGGATGCCCAGCGGCTCGGCCGCTTCGGCCTGCTGTGCCGCTTCCACAAACGCCGGGGCAATGTCGAGGGCCGTGACGCGGGCGCCCTGCTGGGCCAGCAGGCGCGTATTGTACCCCTCGCCGCAGCCGATATCGAGGCCGTGGAGGCCGGCTATGGGGGGCAGCAGTTCGAAGAAGGCGGGCGTGTTCAGGTGGTTGCGGTACACGTCGTAGCCGGCGCGGACCAGGGTGGTCCAGGCCGGCGCGTTGCGGTTCCAGTATTCGCCAACTTCCTGGTCGTTCATACGCGGTTGGGGTTGGGGATGAAAGGGTTTGGGCGCGTGGTTTTCGTTGAACGGTTGGCGGCTGCTTTACCAGCCCATCATGCGGAGCGCAGTCGAAGCATCTCTACCGCTTTGTTCGGTTTACTATCCCAGGGTTTAAACCCTGGGCTATGGAGCGGTGGTCGTTGGCACGGCAGTGACTGAAGTTTCGGAGCAGGCAGTAGCGCGAACTTTGTAGTTCGCGTCCCCGGACTACCACAGCGAAATCACCCGAACGGCGCGGGGACGCGAACTACAAAGTTCGCGCTACACCCCAACAAGACGCAACTATGCATCTTTACGCCGTGCCTGCCGCCAGCACCGCCGCCAGCCCGTCAATATCCGCTTCCGAATTATACGAATGGATGATGAGGCGCAGCCGCTCCGTACCCACCGGCACGGTAGGCGACACGATGGCGCGCACGTCGAAGCCGGCGGCCTGGGCGGCGGTGGCTATGGCGCGCACGTGGGCCGGGCCGGGGTTGGTGGTGAAGAAGACCGGGTGAATCACGTGGCTTGCGGGCGGGACGTGCAGGCCCGGCACGGTGTTCAGGCGGGCTTTCAGGTAGTCGGAAAGCGCAAACAGCCGGGCGCGCTCCAAGCCGAGCTGGGGTAGCAGCGCGTAGGCGGCCGTGAGGGCGGCCACCGTAAGCGGGGGCAGGGCTGTGGTGTAGATGAACGGCCGGCTGAAGCTCAGTAGATAGTCGCGCAACACGGTCGGGCCGGCCACGGCGGCGCCTTGGCTGCCCAAGGCCTTGCCGAAGGTGAGGATGCGGGCAAATACCGCGTCTTCCATTCCCAGCTCCACCATCAAACCTTCGCCCTGGGGGCCATAGAGGCCGTTGGTGTGGGCTTCATCCACCACCAGATACAGCCCTTCGGCCTGGCACACTTCAGCCAAGTCCGCTAGCGGGGCCACGTCGCCATCCATGGAATACAACGCTTCCACGGCCACAAATACGCTGCCGGTAGCGCGGGCCAGCTTGCGGCGCAAGTCGGCCACGTCGTTGTGGCGGAAGCTCCAGGCCGTGGCAAAGGAGCCCCGGATACCGTCCTTGACGGAGGCGTGGGAGGCCTCGTCGTAGAGGATCGTGTCGCCGCGCTTGGGCACGGCGGCGAAGAAGCCCAGGTTGGCCGCGTAGCCGGAGTTGAACAGCAGCGCCGCCTCGGCGCGGTGGAAGCGGGCCAGGTGGGTTTCCAAGGCTTCGGCGGCGGCGGAGTTGCCAGTAAGCAGGCGCGAGCCGGTGCTGCCGGCTGGCATCTGCGCGGCCTGCTGCACGGCCGCCCGCACCTGCGGGTGCCAACTCAGCCCCAGGTAGTCGTTGGAGCTTAAATCCACGAGGCCGGGAGCGGGCGGGGCGGGCAGGCGGCGGCGGGTGCCGGCCGCCTCGCGCTTGGCTAATTCTACCTGCAGGCGTTGGTGGAGAGGAGAGGACATTACTTATTTGTTTTCTCGCCGGGTAAAGGGAATTGGCGCGGTAAACCCAGTGAATCGGGCTGCCACCCCAGCTTCTGGCGGGCTTCCCGGCGGACGGCTGTTTCAATCACCTGCTCATTGAGCATGCCCAGGCTGGCTACGTGCAGGGCCACATCAGGCAGTGCATCTTCATATAGGATGTACGTGCGCTGCCCCAGCCAGTACCACATGCCGGCCACGTTGCCGGGGCTTGGCGGCCCATAGCGGCGGGTAAGCTCCTGCAGAATGAGACGGGTTTTCTGCTCCTTCCGCAACTGATACGTGATGCCGACAAACTTTCCGCCCCGAAACCAAAACTCTGGGTGCACCAGCTGGCGGGCCAGGGTCACGGTATCAGCTTGGGGCAGCAGGCCATATACCCGGCTGATTTTCCAGCGTTTTCCGGTTCCGGAAAACTGGGGCCGCAGGTAAGGAATTATGCCTTCGGCTGCTCCGAACGGCACGCCGTGCACAGCATAAGCAGAATCGAGCGACGTCAGGTACGGTTTCTCCTTAATCCGACCTTGAGCATACCCGAAAACCGGAAGCACAAGTAGCAGCCAAATACCTGATTTACTCACCGCAGAGCATGAATTAGTCCAGAAAAGAAACGCTCCTTCGGCACAAAAGTCGTGGCCGAAGGAGCGTTAACAAATGGGGGAAGCCTGCCTACGCCTCCACTGCCGCCGTGCGGCCGAGCACCGTGGCACCCTCGGGCACGTCTTTGAACGACTTGCGGGGCTTGAGGCCGAGCAGGGCAAACATCTGCTTGTCGGCGTCGAAGTCGGGGTTGGGCGTGGTCAGCAGCTTCTCACCCGAGAAGATGGAGTTGGCCCCAGCCAGGAAGCACAGGGCCTGCTCTGTCACGGGCATTTCCTGGCGGCCAGCCGAAAGGCGCACCATGGTGTGGGGCATCAGGATGCGGGCCGTGGCAATCATGCGCAGCATTTCCCACACGCTCACGCGGGGCTGGTCGGCCAGGGGCGTGCCTTCCACGGGCACCAGCGCGTTTACGGGCACGCTCTCGGGGTGGGCGGGCAGGGTGGCCAGCGTATGCAGCATGGCAATACGGTCCTCGTCGGTTTCACCCAGGCCAATGATGCCGCCCGAGCACACCGAAATACCGGCTTTGCGCACGTGCTCCAGCGTGTTCAGCCGGTCGTCGTAGGTGCGGGTGGTGATGATGTCGTCGTACTTCTCGCGGCTGGTGTCGAGGTTGTGGTTGTAGGCGTAGAGGCCGGCCTGCTTGAGGCGCTCGGCCTGGTACTCGTTCAGCATGCCCAGCGTGCAGCACACCTCCAGGCCCAGGCCGTTCACCTGCTCCACCATGCCCAGCACGCGGTCAAAGTCCTTGTTGTCGCGGATTTCGCGCCAGGCGGCACCCATGCAGAAGCGGGTCGAGCCCGAGTCTTTGGCGCGTTGGGCCGAGGCCAGCACTTCGGCGTCGGGCAGCAGCTTGTGGGCCTGCACGCCGGTGTGGTAACGGGCGGCCTGGGGGCAGTAGGCGCAGTCTTCGGGGCAGCCGCCGGTTTTCACGCTCAGCAGGGTGCACACCTGCACTTCGCCGGTGGCTTGGGTTTCGGCGTGGATGGCGGCGGCCTGGGTGACCAGTTCCAGCACGGGCTGGTTGTAAATAGCGTGTACTTCGTCGAGGGTCCAGTCGGTACGGAGCGTCATGGGTGGGAGGCGTTTCGGTGGTTGATAGTCGCGTGGCAACGGGGCCAAACGGGGCGGGCCGCCGGCGCCAAAGCTGCCAGCGGCCCGCAAGATACAGGAGAAGCGGATTTGTCGGGTATTTACAGCGGTGTTCCGGTGGCAGGAAGGGCCGCAACCAGGGTATGAGCCAGAGAAATTGCCTGAGTAAATTCCTCATGGCGAGTTTCTTCCTGAAAAAAGCCCGCCTCCAGAATCGGGAGCTGCTGCTTTAGCCACTGCCGCAATGTGGTAATTCGGTGAACCGCCTCAGCCGGATTAAGCGTGCGGATATGCTGCTCCAATGTGTCAAGATTCTGTACCATGCGTACCAGATTTTCGGAGGCCCAGCCCGGCGCGGCGGGCTCCCACGCCAGCAACAGTGGTCTGATGGTTCCCAGCAGTCGTATCAGCCAAGCCATCACTTCCTCCTCAAAAAAGCACTCGTGCTGGATATGATGGGCCCACCAAGCCAGCAGTATTTCCCGGATGGCTGCCTGTTCCGCTGCCGGCCAGGAAGTCCAATCGGCCAGTTCCAGCTTGCCGAACACGGTTTCTTTCTCAATGTCCGCATCCGGCCGCAACGACAGTTCCAACAGGCGGGGCAGGAAATACCGGAAATCGGCGGCGTTGCCCCAGGTTGTCATGGCTTTGAACGCATAGCGCTGCAGTTGCGCTTCCGTCAGGTCGGCCAGTGGCACCGTACATAAAACCAGATTTTCGGCGGCCGTGATGCAGCAGGGGCAAGCTTCCAGCAGCTGCCGCAGCCGCAGATGCGAAAATGTGGCATACAGCGCCGACAGTGCTTCCGGAAACGACCGGCTGTGAGCGGTTGAAGCCCCGCTCACAGCGTCCGAATTACCCGGCAGGGGTTGCCCACGGCTACCACGCCGGCCGGAATGTCGCGCGTAACCACGCTGCCGGCCCCGATGGTGGTGCCCGCGCCAATCGTCACGCCCGGCAGCACCAGCACGCCCGCGCCCAGCCACACGTTGTCGCCGATATGGATGGGCTTGGCAAACTCCCAGCCCGCCACGCGGGGTTCTACCTCCACCGGGTGGCCAGCCGTGCTCAGCACTACGTTGGGTGCCACAAACACGTTGTCGCCGATGACGACCGGGGCGCAGTCGAGGACCGTGAAGTTGTAGTTGGCGTAGAAATTCCGGCCCAGCTGGATGTTATAGCCATAGTCGCAGCGGAAGGGAGCTTCGATGTGGGCGTTGGTTTCCCGGCTGAGCAGCTCGGCCAGCACCTGCCGGTTGAGGTCCACGGGCTCCTGGTTGTAGCGGTGGCAGAGCTGCCTGGCGCGCCGGCGCTCGGCTACCAGCTCAGGGTCGTTGGCGAGGTACGGCTCGCCGGCCAGCATATGTTGTTTCGGGGTCAGGCTCATGGTTAAAAGTAGCGCGAACTTTGTAGTTCGCGTCTCCGCGCCATCGGAATTGTTCGAGCGGCGTGGGGACGCGAACTACAAAGTTCGCGCTACTGCCGGCTGCTAGTTATGAAACGTTGTTTCCGGCTCCGACGCAGGAGCCGCCTTGGCGTCGCGGGTGTTTTTCTGTACCGCAATGGCCCCGAATAAGCTCAGCAGAAAAGCCATGGCGTAGAAGCCTTTTTCGCTCAGCAGCAGCGTGGCGTTCCAGAGGCCCACCGTCAGCAGGGCAACGGCCAGAATGGTGGAAAACCAGCTCAGGCCGTAGTAAATGCCCGTCACGGGAATGCCTTCCAGCTGGTCGCGCACCGACTTCTGCAGCGAAATTCCCGAAAACAGCCCGTACATCAGCACGGTGAAGTAATAGCCTTTCTCGTTGAGCGCCATATCGGCGTTCCAGAGGCCCACGATGAAGGCAGCCATTCCGGCCAGCAGAGCAAACCAGGAAGCAGCAATAAAGGCGTTGGAGGGTTTGGCGGTAGTCATGGCAATCAGGTAGAAAAGGGTTGGAACCGGGGTAATTCCCCGACGCCTCAAACATAGAAGGTTGCCGATAGAATATGCTATGCACTTTTCGTTGTAATCAGACTTTACAGCAAGCTCTGTGGTGAGGCAAATTTGACTTGATCAACAATCATGTATATTACTTTTAAACTGAATTTATCTATCTATAAGAATGGTTTCCGTATTCGTCTTACCCGTATTAGGTTACTTCAATGCAAAGCGAAATCAGACTTTTTGATTTTCCCCTTTGCTTGATGATTCGCCACCAGAAACAACAACGGGCCACCTGTTTCCAGGCGGCCCGAGTAGAAAATGCAACGCAATGAAGTGGCTTTGAATAACTCAGCCTGATATTCTCCTGGCCCGCTGGTAGCGAAGGGCGCCGCTTTATTTGCGCTTGCCAGGACGGCTGGCCCCGCGTGAGCCCCGGGTTGATGGCTTGCTCTTGGGCGGGCCACTGGCGGCGCTGCGGCCCGCACCAGCCGGGCGGCCAGCGCCAACTGGGCGGCCAGCGCCAACTGGGCGGCCGGGGCCAGCCGGGCGGCCGGGCCGGGTGCCCGCCTGGCCCGAAGGCCGGCCCGAGCCAGCAGTCCGGCCCGCCGTAGACAAGCCTTTGCCCGGAAAGCCTGGCTTGGACTTGCGGCCAGCAGGCTTCTCAACCCAGGCGCCGGCCGGGGCTGCCTTGGGGGCGCGTGGGGCGTCATCGTTGGGTGCGCCGGCGGGGGTGCGGATGATGGTCTTGGGCAGGCCAGTGCCGGGGCGCGATGTTTTGCGCGACGGCCGGTCGGCCCAGCTTTCGGCGGTGGAAACGGTTTTGCGGCGCCGCGGCAGGGCGCCGTCGTCGGTGCCGCTGGAGTGCTCGATCATCTCGAAGAGCACCTTCAGTTCCTTCTCGGTCAGCTCGCGCCACTCGCCGGGGCCGAGGCCTTTCACGTTGACGTTCATTACCCGAATACGCTCCAGCTGCACCACTTCGTAGCCGAAATGCTCGCACATGCGCCGGATCTGGCGGTTCATGCCCTGAATGAGCGTGATGCGGAAGATATAGGGCGTCTCCTTCGTGACCTTGCATTTCTGCGTCATCACGCCCAGAATGGGCACGCCGTGGGCCATGGCGTCGATGAACTGGTCGTTGATGGGCTTGTCGACCATCACAATGTATTCCTTCTCGTGCTGGTTGCCGGCCCGCAGAATCTTGTTGACGATGTCACCGTTGCTGGTGAGCAGAATCAGGCCCTGCGACTCCTTATCGAGGCGGCCGATAGGGAAAATGCGCACCGAGTGCTTGATGTCGCGGATGATGTTGTCGCGCACACTCGTGTCGGTGGTCGTGACAATGCCCGGCGGCTTGTTGTAGGCAATGTAAATGGCGTCTTCCTCGGCCCGCGGCTCGATGGCAATGCCGTTCACCACTACCCGGTCTTTGGTGGTCACCTGGTCGCCGATGTGGGCGCGCTTGCCGTTAACCAGCACGTTGCCCTGCTCGATGTGGCGGTCGGCTTCGCGCCGGGAGCACACGCCGCTTTCACTGATGTATTTATTGAGACGGGTAGCCATGGGTGGTAAGTGCGTAGGGCCTGGCGCTTGGTGCTTAGGCACTTGGGCAGGCAGGTAAAAAGCAGGCTGCCGGCCCCTGAAGGGTCGGCAGCCTGCAAAGATACGGCATAGCGCGGCGGCAGCCCTACCTGGAAGTTTCAGGTTGGTTGAAAAGCGCAAACAAGGCCGTTTCCAGCTCGGCTGGCAGCGTGGGTGGCACCACAGGCCGCAGGGCCAGCGCCGGGCCGGCGCCAGCGGGCGAGTAGGTGCCGGACGTGGCATTGAACTGCAACCGGCCCTGCGCAAACTCGCGCTGCTGTTCATCGCCGTCGGCATGCATCGAAACGAAAGTGAGGTGGCTGAGCTGGCGGCTGGCATGGTCATAATACAGCCAGAAATACACGTCGGCGGGGTTGGCGCTCTGCACATCCAGGCGCTTGATTTCACAGATGCTGGCTGTGTCGGCGTCGAGTAGGAAGAGGGGGCGGTAGGGGATAGGCATGAAACGAAGCAAAAAGATGACTGTCCTTATTAAAAGATGTGTTTTACTTCTTCTTTAGTAAGAGCATTCTTTGTAAGTAATTTATTAAATTATTTTCCTGCTATTTATAAAGTAAGTGAAACCATGTGCTTGTTAATAGAAAAAGTGAAATTACGAATAGTATCGTGTAATAAGGTTCGTTTGAGGCAATACATGCTGTAAGGGGTACTGTAAAAAATAGCAATATGAACCAGTTCTCTGGTCTTATGTTCGTTGATAAATAGATAATACAGGATGACTCTGTTTGCTCTGCAACGTGCATATAAACGCGAATTTCTACGCGCCTGACAAAGCCTCTCATCACACCCAATGAGGAGTACGCTACCAATTCGTAATGATTACTGCCAATTGGGTTTATGTAAAAAGGCCTGCTTGGTAATTCATTACTTATATTTATGACGAATGATATTTTGCAAGGCGGTAAACGAATTGCCGTATATAAATGATTTGTTTATGGTCAATTTATGCTTTAAGGTCGAAAGGTAACGTGTCATTCTAGATACATGATTTAATTCGCTACAGCTTCACCTGTTTCTCGCCCTGGTCCACACCTTTCAGCCACTTGATAAGGCCGCGCATGTAGGTGGGCTGGTCATCGTAGAAGCTCATGTGCGAGCCATTGGGGCAGATAAGGGCTGTGCCGTGCTGTACTTTCTGGGCCACCATGCGCATGTGCTCGGGGTCCATGGTGTCATGCTTGCCGCCGATGCTGAGCACCGGCACGCGCAGCTTCGGCAGGTCGGGCACGCGGTTCCAGTGCAGCAGCTTGCCCGACACGCCAAACTCGCTGGGCCCCTGCATGGTCACGTACAACGACTGGTTCATTTTGGCGAAGGAGCGGTTCACGGGCTCGGGCCACTCGGCCGGCGGGCGGCGCAGGATGTGCTCGGCGTAGAAGTTGGGCAGCAGCAGTTCCATGTAGCGTGGATTCTGGAAATCCTTGCGCGCCTCAATGGCCCGGATTTCCTTGAGCACCTCGGGCTTGAACTGCGGGGCCAGCACTTCTTCGGCGTACTTGCCGTAGTCGGGCACGCTCATCATCATGTTCGAGATGACGAGGCCTTTGAGGTGCTGCTGGTACTTGAGGGCGTACTCGGCGGCCAGGATGCCGCCCCAGCTGTGGCCGAGCAGCACAAAATTGCTGCTATCCAGGTTTAAGGCCTGGCGCACCTGCTCCACTTCTTCCACGTAGCGTGGCAGGCTCCACATGCTGGTGTCCTTGGGGTTGTCGGAGTTGCCGCAGCCAAGCTGGTCGTAGTAGATGATTTCCACGCCTTCGCGGGGCAGAAAGCTTTCCATGCACTCAAAGTACTCGTGCGTGGCGCCCGGCCCGCCGTTGAGCAGCAGCAGCTTCAGGCGCGGGTTGTGGCCGATGCGCTTGGTCCAGACATTGAACTTGCCCTTGGGCGTGTTGATGGGCACCATCTGCACGCCGCCGGTTTGCAACTGCGTGGTATCGGGCGCGGGGAAGTAGCTGGCGAGGCTGGGCGTTTCAGGGGAGCTGGTTTCGGTGGGAGCAGGTGAGGAACAGGCGGCCAGCAGGGCCAGGCTGAGTGTGGCGAGGGCAAGAATTCGATGGAGCACGTAGGCAGGCGTGAAGGTGGAAAAACTAAACCTAGCCAACTTCGCAGCCACCACCAAACGCAAAGGCGGGCCGCCCCAACCGGAGCGGCCCGCCACAATCTGAATCGACTACAAAATCCGTGTAATCCGAGAACAATCCGTGCTAATCCGTGATTAGCCGAGCGTGTGGTACACTGCCTGCACGTCGTCGTCGTCCTCGAATTTCTCGATGAGGTTCATCACTTCTTCCAATTGCTCACCTTCGAGGTGCACGGTGGTGTTGGGGATGCGCTGCAGCTGCGCCGATACCACGTTCAGCCCTTTTTCCTCCAGTGCCTTCTGCATCTGGCCGAAGTCGGTGAAGGCGGTTTCCACCACGATAAAGTGCTTCTCGTTGCCGTGCTCGTCCTCATCCTGGTCGGCGTATACGTCCTCGGCGCCGGCGTCAATCAGCTCCAACTCCAGCTCATCCAGCTCCAAGCCTTCGGCGGCCAGCTTAAACACGCCTTTGCGGGTGAAGGTGTAGTCAGAGGAGCCGGCGGTGCCCAGAGCGCCGTTGCCGCGGTTGAAATACATGCGCACGTTGGCCACGGTGCGGGTGGGGTTGTCGGTGGCGGTTTCGATGACTACAGCCACGCCGTGGGGCGCGTAGCCTTCGTACACCACTTCCGAGTAATCCTTCTCTTCGCGGGAGCTGGCGCGCTTGATGGCGGCTTCCACCCGGTCCTTGGGCATGTTCACGCCTTTGGCGTTCTGCATAGCCGTGCGCAGGCGCGAGTTGGTATCGGGGTTGGAGCCCGATTCCTTCACGGCCATCACAATTTCGCGGCCGATGCGGGTGAAATCTTTGGACATCCGGTCCCAGCGCTTCATTTTGCGGCCTTTGCGGAATTCAAACGCGCGTCCCATCTATAAGTAAGGTGATTTGGTGAAGAGGAAATTCAGTGAGCAGGCCCGGACGGAGCCGAACGGGCCGCAAGTTAGCAGAAAGCCCGGCCGGGCGCAACGCACGCCCCGGCATCGTGTGCCAAGGTGCTGCTCCAAACAAGCAGTTTAGCTACTGGGCCTGCAGGGTATACACGCTCTGGTTGCCGGCTGGATAGCCCAGAATAGTCAGCTTTAGCAGGCCGTTGGCAAGCCGAAAAGTGCCTTCATCGGTGCGGGCCTGGCCTTTTTTATCGGTGTAGGTGAAGGCAATTCGGTCGGCGGTGAAGCGGAAGCGGCCGTTCTGGTCGAAGCGCATGGTGCCGCCGTTGCCGGCAATGGTCAGGGCCTTCTGGTAGGTGCCATCGGGACGGAGCGTGAGCGTGCCGCCCACGCCGCTTGCGGCCATCGGCGTAGGACTGGTGGCCTTATCAAGAATGGTGTAGGTGCGGTAGGCGTAAGTGCTGAAAAACGACGGTGCCGGTCGGGCCGTAGCCGCCGGCCGGCTCTGGGCCAGTGCGGCCGGGGCCGTCAGCAATGCCCCTGCCAGCAGCAAGAAAAGCTTGTTCATGACCGAAAGATACGGTGCTAAACGGGCTTAGCGGTCGGTTTGCAGCAGCCAGGCTCTTGCTTCCTCCAGCTGGTCGAAATCGAAGCTGGCAACCAGCGGCTTGGGCACGTACTGGAGCGAGGAAGCTACGCAGTTGCGGGCCGGCCAGTCCATGGAATTCACCCAGGCTATGGCTTCAATACCAGCCTGCTGCAACTGATAAGAATATGTGGTGCCAATCCAGACAGCCAATTCCTTCCAGTCGCCGAAAGCCTCACTGCTATCATTGAGCAGGCGGGTGCTGCCAGTTTTGTACACTTGCTGCAGCAGAAGCTGGCAGCCAAGCCGGGTCGACTCGGCATCATGATGCCCCAGCCACTCGGCTAGCAGATAAGTATGAGTTGGACTATAGTAGATCATCAGCGAGGACGAGTCTACTAGCACATGTAACTGAGGTAAACTAAGAACCATGAGTAATGTTGAATAACCGGGAATCCAAACCGGTGAGTAAACACACGGATACGCGGTATCGTTCAGCTAAAGAACAATAGAAAACGTTATTTGCACAGCGAGGCGCGGTACTTTTCAGCGAAACTGATGGATAGCCGCTGAAGACACCCACAGATCTTACTTTTGAGGAATGGTGAATTTCCTGCATGAGCTAATTAAGCCCGCCACAGAGCTACCCGAGGCCGAGGTGTGCCTGGTAGGCTTGCCCCTGGATTTTGGGACGGTGCTGGAAGGGGGGCGGGCCGGGGCGGTGGGTGCTCCGGCGGCCATCCGGCGCGAACTGCGCCGCTACCACAAAACCTACAACCTGGAGCACCATGTGCACCTCAACCGTCTGCGCATCGCCGATGCTGGCAACCTAGCCCTGCACCGTCCCGGCCATGCCGCCAACCACGCCCACATCCGGGAGCAGGTGGCGGCGCTGCTGCGGCAATACCCGCGGGTGGTGGTGCTGGGTGGCTCCCACGATGGCAGCTATAGCACCGTTCGGGGCCTGTTTGATGCCACCGGCGGGCAGGTGGTTGGTGGTATCAACCTGGATGCTCACGCCGATGTGAAAGACCGGCCCGTTATCAGCAGTGGCACCCCGTTTGGCCGGCTGCTGCGCGAAGGATTTCTGCATGGCCCACACTTCACCGAGCTGGGCCTGCATTCCAACCTCAACACCTGGCCCGATATCGAGTTTCTGCATCAACAGCAGGCCACCATAGTGCCGCTGGCCCACGTGCAGACCGACGGCATACCGCTGTATATGAGTCGGGCACTTTCGCGGGCCGCCAAAAGCGGCGCGTGCTTCGTGAGCTTCGATGTGGACAGCTGCGCCGAGGCGTTTGCACCAGCCGTATCGGCGCCGAGTGCTGACGGCTTCACGCCACGGCAGGCTACGGAAGCGGCTTTTCTTGCCGGCCGCCAGCGCGAAGTGCGCCTGTTTGAAGTCATGGAGCTTAATCCCGTATTCGACCGGGACAACCAGACGACCCGCCTGGCCGCAACCGTATTGGCGGCTTACCTTACCGGCGTGGCGGCCGAATTGCAATAGTAATTGCTGCCGACTGTTCCGCATCAATTGTCCTGAACTGCTGCTGCTACTGCTATGAAACAACTGCTTTTTGCCTTTCTGCTCGCAACGCTAGCTGGGCAGGTGGCCGCTCAGGCGCCGGCCGCCGCTACTTTTCAGCTTCAATGTGAAGCCAACCCCAACACGCAGCTGCGCAAAACCTACTGTGAAACCCGTGACCTGACGCTGCCTGCACCGCCCACTGGTACGGCGCTTTCCATTGATGCTCGCCTGAACGGAAGTATATCGGTGCGAAGCTGGTCGGGTGCCGTAGTGCGGGTGCGGGCGCTGGTGCAGGCTTCTTCCGGCGAGCTGGCGGCTGCCTGGGCATTGGCAGCTAATGTCCGCATCAGCACCACCGGCCATCAGGTGCAGGCCGCCCGCCCCAATGGCAGCCTCGACGATTGGGCCGTAAGCTACGAGGTGCTGGTGCCCACCCGCACCAATATTGCGCTGCACGCCACCAATGGTAGTTTGCACCTCGAAAACGTGCAGGGGACTATTACCTTCGAAACCACCAACGGCAGCGTGCGCCTGCTGAACCTGGCCGGCGACGTGCGCGGCAAAACCACCAACGGCAGCATTGCCCTCACGCTCAGCGGCTCAACCTGGGACGGCACTGGCTTTGATGTGAAAACCACCAGCGGCAGCATCCGGTGCCAGCTGCCCGCCACCTACGCCGCTACCCTCACCGCACGCACCACCAACGGCCGCGTAACAGCGAAGCTGGCGCCTGCCACCCGTAAGCAGCTTTTGCCGCGCAGCCTGATAGCCACTTTCGGCAAGGGCGGCCCGCAACTGCGGCTGGCCACCGTGCATGGCAGCATAGATGTGCAGCAAACAGGTATGATGCCTGCCAGCCCCGCCTCAGAGCCCGAAGCCAGGTAAGAAGCCGATGGAGCGTTGCTGTCTGATCGGGAAATAGTCAACGCAACTGCGCCCCGGCAACCAGCACTCCGCTATACCTATGTCAGGTGTGGCGGAGGGCTGGTTGCCGGGGCGCAGCGTATGAAAGGCTGTTACGCCTGCTGATGGCGTTTCACTTCTTCGGTGCGCGGGTTGCGGGGCGAGTCAGGCTGCTTCTTGGGGTAGTCGTTTTGCTGATGCGTCTTCTGCTTCTTGATGAAGTAAGCTGTAGCGGCCAGCGCTCCAAGGGCCACGCCGGTAATGGCAAGCTTAGTGCGAAGCGGGTCAGCGGGAGCAAGCGGCACCGACACAACACCGGTGGCGTCGAGGCGGGCGGGTTGCTGTACGTAGCGTCCTTTGGTGGGCATGGGGAAATTGTCAGCTAAATGTTGCAGTCCTTTAGTGGCTTCGGGGCCGGTGATGACGGGGCCATGCCCGCAGCCAATGGCTGCGGGGCGCAACGCCGCCAGCTTCTGCACCGACTCGCGCACCTGCTGCCAGTCGTAATTGAAGGGTGCGCCGGCCACGCTGATTTCGGGTACCTGCAGCAGCAGCTTCGGCACCGACTCGTGGTTGGCCGTGGCAAAGGCATCGGCCCCCAGCAACGTACGGTCTGACTCGCGGAACAGTGCCAGCTGGCCGGGCGCGTGGCCCGGTACGTGCACCCAGCGCCAGCCCGGCAGATACGGCACCTCTTCCGAGTCAGTCGGGAAAGCCTGCACGTATTGGGAAAGCTGAAACGACTGCGGCGGAAAAAACCGGGATACAAATGCCAGAGAGCCGCCATTTTCCACCGTGGGGTCGGCGGCCGGATACACGGCGCGGGCCGTCAGGAACGGCATTTCCAGTGGATGAGCCAGTACCGGCACTTTCCAGTGCTCGGCCAGCGCCTGCACCGACCCGGAGTGGTCCATGTGGCCGTGGGTCAGGATGATGGCCTCAGGGTGGGTACCGGGATAGAACAGCTTGTCGGCGGCGGCAATAATATCCTGGTCGGAGCCTGGCAGACCAGTATCGACCAGCACCCATTCGCCGGGCGTGCCGGTTTCCACAAAATAAAGATTAACGAAACGCTGAATCTGGAGCTGGGTCACGCCAGCGGCTACCTGTTTCATAGCAAACAACAGTAAAGGTGTGCCGTTGCATACGCATAAGTAAGCTGTGGGGCTGCGCCCGGCCCGCAAATTCCACGATTCTGTCCTGGCCGGCACATTAGCTGGCAGATGGGGCAGGGGCGTCAGGCACGTATTCCAGCAGGTCGCCGGGCTGGCAGTCCAGCACCTGGCAAATGGCTTCCAGGGTGCTGAACCGTATGGCCCTGGCCTTGTCGCTTTTCAGGATAGACAGGTTGGCCAGCGTGATATCCACGGCGGCAGCCAGCGCGCTGAGCGACATTTTGCGCCGTGCCAGCATGACATCTAATCGAACAACAATAGGCATCGGAATCAGACGGTTAGTTCAGCTTCTTCGGCCAGCTCTACGCCGCGCTGGTAGCTGCTGGCCAGCAGTACCAGAATAGCTGCCGCCAGTCCGCTCGATAGCAACGATGACCCGAAGTCCGCATTCGACACCAGCTGAGCTGTGCCTGCTGCTGGCAGGCGACTCAGGTACTCCTGCATCCACCAACTGGCCGCACGTTGGTAGGCCTCGCAGCCAAGCAGCAGCACAGCCAGCCAGCGCAGCCGCCGCACGTTGGATGCGGTGAAGGGGGCGCCAGGTTTGATGTCACCCAGAATTTTGGCCATGAGCAGCGTAAATACCACACCCGCCACTACCATCGGCAGCGGCCCTCTTTCAGCATTGACGAGGCGTAGCAGCATGCGCCGGGCGGCGTTGGACTCCTGCACGACTAAGGTGCCGGTTTGAGCGTGCAGCAGCAGTTTTGCCGGCTTGCCGCGAGCCACTTGTTGCTGCGCCTCATCAAACGATTCGGAGCCCGCTATGCGCTGCCGGACGTTCAGCATAACCACGTTGCCGGGAGTGCCGGGAAACACGATCTGGTAGGCAATAAAGGGTACCACGAATAATAGCCCCGCAATACTCATCAGCAGGAAAATGGCATGGAGGAATTTTAGCAGCAACCCGGTTAATTGGTTCATGAGGCGTAACGGTTGGGGTGAGACGAATACCTGCCGCAAATAAGAACTAGTATTTATTGATAAGCAATAAAAAATAGCTGTTTATAGATAAATAATTGAGCTGGTAATTTTCCTGGGGTAAGCCATCAGCGGGCTGTAGTAGCGGCCCGTGTTCCTGTTCCTGCCAACCCGCGCGCAACAGCAACTGGTGCGGTTCCGGTGCCCGTTGAAAATCAATATCTTGCCGCTCCCCACCCAAACGTTCCCTCATCATGCCCCATTCCGCCCTCGATACGCCTGAGCTAAATCTCGAAGCTACCAGCCAATCTGCCATGCCCGCCGCGCCTGCCTCCCGGCCCATGTACTACGAGTACAAGCCCGATGAAACCGTGCGCGCCATGCACGGCACTACGCTGCGCTGCAAAACCTGGGAAGCTGAAGCGGCCCTGCGCATGCTGGAAAACAACCTCGACCCGGCCGTAAGCCTCGTGTACGACGAGCTGATTGTGTACGGCGGGGCCGGCCGCGCTGCCCGCAACTGGAAGGAGTACCAGACGATAGTCAAGACCCTCAAAAATCTGGAGCCCGACGAAACCATGCTGGTGCAGAGCGGCAAGGCGGTGGGCGTGCTGCGCACCTGGGCCCACGCCCCGCGCGTGCTCATTGCCAACTCCAACCTGGTACCGGCCTGGAGCACCCAGGAGTATTTCGATGAGCTGGACCGCCTGGGGCTGATGATGTACGGGCAAATGACGGCTGGCTCCTGGATTTACATAGCCACCCAGGGCATTCTGCAGGGCACCTACGAAACCTTTGCTGCCGTAGCCGACAAGCACTTTTCGGGCACGCTGGCCGGTACCGTTACCGTCACGGCTGGGCTGGGCGGCATGAGCGGCGCCCAGCCCCTGGCCGTGACCATGAACGACGGCGTGTGCCTGGTTATCGAGCCCATCGACGCCCGCGTAAAGCAGAAAGTGCAGGAAGGCTACCTCGACGAGCAGGCCCGCGACCTGAACCACGCCCTGGAGCTGTGCGAGCAATACAAGCAGGCCCGCAAAGGCTGGAGCATCGGCCTCACCGGCAACGCCGCCACCGTGCTGCCCGAGCTGCTGGCCCAGGGCCATAAGGTGGATATTGTGACCGACCAGACCTCGGCCCACGACCTGATGGACTACATTCCCGAGGGCAACATTGACACTGTGTTGCAGCTGCGCAAGGATAACCCCGAGGAGTTCAAGCGCCAGGCTCTACAGTCCATTATCAAGCACTGCCAAGCCATTATCGATATGCAGGCCGCCGGCGCCGTAGCCCTCGACTATGGCAACAACCTGCGCGGCCAGGCCGAAAAAGGCGGCTTGAAAGTGCGCGACGAGCACGGCCAGTTTCTCTACCCCGGTTTCGTGCCCGGCTACATCCGGCCGCTGTTCTGCGAGGGCAAAGGCCCCTTCCGCTGGGCCGCCCTCTCCGGCAACCCGGCGGATATTCTGCGCATCGACCGGGCCCTACTGGAAACCTTCCCCGACAACAAGATGCTGGCCCGCTGGATTGAAAAGGCCCAGGCCAAGGTGCCCTTCATCGGCTTGCCGGCCCGCGTGTGCTGGCTGGGCTACGGCGAGCGGGAGAAGTTCGGCCTGGTCATCAACGACCTGGTAGCGCGAGGGGAGGTTTCAGCCCCTATCGTCATCGGCCGCGACCACCTCGACTGCGGCTCCGTGGCCTCGCCCAACCGCGAAACCGAAGGCATGAAGGACGGCTCCGACGCCGTAGCCGACTGGCCTTTGCTCAACGCCCTGGCCAACTGCGCCAGCGGCGCCGACTGGGTGTCGCTGCACAACGGCGGCGGCGTGGGCATCGGCAACTCCACCCATTCCGGCATGGTGATAGTGGCCACAGGCACCCCCGAAAAAGCCGAACGCCTGCGCCGCGTACTCACCACCGACCCTGGCATCGGCGTCTTTCGCCACGCCGATGCCGGCTACGAGCTGGCCCAAGACGTGGCGCGGGAGCGGGGCGTGCAGATTCCGGGTCGGGCGTAAGTGTTAGTGCGCAGTATATGAAAGTCAGCGTGACGGAACTAAGCTGGGCAGATGTGAAAAGATACATCTATGCTTCTGACAGCTCATTACCTGATACCTACGTGCTGGACACCACCCGCGACGACTGGCGCAAATGGGTTGACTTCGTAAATGCTACCTATAAAGTCATGTTCCGAGATGCGCATGAGCAGGAACATGAGCGCATAGACTTTACAGCGGTTTTGAAATGCTGGAATGATAACGAGGCAGACGGCTGGCCTTTCGCAAGCATTTCCGTAGGGGAGGTACAGATCAATTGCTTCTTTCTCGCCGAGGATATCATTGATGGTGATATTGACCCGAAGCAGTTCAAGCAGCCCGAAGACCATTCGCAGTTGATGAATTATCTGACGACCCTATCCACGATGTTTGGTAAGCAAGTGGTAATGTTGAGTGAAGGCACAAGGTTTGAAGACAATAATCGGTTCGACCCTGAACCGCTTATCATTATTGAGAAGGGTAATATATGGGCGAATGCATACTGGCTTGATTAGGTGAGTAGAGGCTTCTCTGTTAGTCAGATGCTTTTCATGGTTTCAACGCCGCCCGAGCCCTGCTCCGGCGGCGTTGCTCGTTCTAACCCCATCCAACAAGAAAAAAGCAAAACGCCTGCTCCCGTTGTTTACCTCCCTGCGGCAGCACCGAGCGGCCGTTCAAACCCAAAATCACGCAACTATGAACATCGGAATCATTGGCGCCGGCCACATCGGCAGCGCCCTGGCCGTGCGGCTCACCAGCCTCGGCCATAAAGTATACATTGCCAACTCTCGGGGCCCTGAGACGCTCAAAGAGGTAGCCCAGAAAACTGGCGCTACGCCCGTTACGGCCGAGGAAGCCGCTCAGCGCGGCACCGACCTCGTGGTGGTGACCATCCCGCTCAAGAATATTCCCGACCTGCCCAAAGACCTACTGGCCAGCGTACCCCAGGAAACGCCCATCATCGATACCAGCAACTACTACCCCCACCTGCGCGACGGCCGGATTCCGGAGCTGGAGTCCGGCTCGCTGACCGAAAGCGAGTGGGTGCAGCAGCACCTGGGCCGCCCCGTGGTGAAGGTGTTCAACAACATCTACGCTCATCATCTCGAAGGCAAGGGCCAGCCTACCGGTACACCCGGTCGCATTGCCCTGCCCGTGGCCTCCGATGATACCGCCGCAAAGCAGAAAGTAATGGCCTTGGTAGACGAGCTGGGCTTCGACGCCGTGGACGACGGCACGTTGCACCAGTCGTGGCGGCAGCAGCCCGGCACCCCGTCCTACGGCGCCGACCTGCCCGCCGACAAGCTGCGCGAGCATTTCGAGAGCCTTGGTACCGAGCGCACCGAGGCCCAGCACGCCGAATACCAGGCTAACCACGCCAAAGCGGAGCAACAAATGGAAGCCCAGGGCATCAAGCTAAAATAGCCAACAGCCGGAGCAGGTCTGGAGCCGCCGCACAGCAGCGCGCACTTTGTAGTTCGCGTCTCCGCGCCGATAGAATCGTTCGAATAGCATAGTAGCGCGAATTATAAAGTTCGTGCTACTGTGCGGAAACTCCGGCTATGAGGTCATAAAAGTGCAGTGGCATACCGAACAGTGTCGCCTCAGGAAACTGGGGCGGCACTTTTTGTTTTAGGTGATTACCACGAAAACCCCGGTTTCAACTCTAGCCCAAGCTCCCGCGTATGGCAACGCATGCATCCAATCGTGCCCTGGCTTCCGCTGCTGTTCCTGCCCGTTTTCGGGGCCTTCTGGTGTTTGGTCGTCTTTATGGTTTCCCGCATGGGCTGGAGCCGCCTGGCCGAAGCATATGCCACAACCGAAGTGCCCGCCACCGTGAACCTGCAAACGCAGGCTTACCTGCGCATCGGGGTGGCGAAGTACAACAACGCCGCCCGTATGGGCCTGACGCCCCAAGGCGTGTACCTGTCTACCTGGAAAATATTCTTCGTGGGCCATCCGCCACTGTTCATTCCCTGGTCGGCCTTCGGGCCGGTGCAGGAAGAAACGTTTTTATGGGCGAAAACCTACACCAGCCACATCAGCCGCCCCGGCGGGTCTATCCGTTTCCAGTTCACCAACGACCATTTACGGCACGCGCTATTTTCCGCTGTCAAAAACTAGCAGCGTGCCGCACAGTGCCTAAGTTAAGCTTGTTGCGGCTAGTCCAGTGAAATAGCTTGGTTATTTTCTGCAGCGAATACGCTGGGTGGCGGTAGCTGCGTTGAGGAAAGACGGTGCCATATGCCACCATATTCTACCCCGTATCCGTAGCCACGGGCTGCGCTGATTTATATGGTGAAAGTATTGCTCACAGTTTGTAGTTGCCTGATTGCCACTGCGGCCATTGCCCAGGTCAACTGCTCCGTGCCCGTACTGAAAGTGCTGCACAACGGCCAGGAGGTGCCGGCCACCGGTGGCCCTCTGCCTGCCAGCGCGCAAATGCGCCTGATGCCCGCGCCGGGCTGCCAGCAGGCCAGCAGCTACCGTGCCACCGGCGCCGAAGTCACGCTGATCCGGGCTGGCCGGCCAGTGCTGCCTATCATGCTCGTGTCTCAGTCCCGCCTCGATCTGCGGCCCTTCCAGCAGGTCGCCCAGCCTGGCGACCATCTTTTTGTGTTCATCCCCTACAAAAACCTGCTGGTAGTAGCTGCCGACGGCTCACAGAGCTCTTATGCTAAACCCACACCTAAGCCCGGCAAGCCGGATCTAGCTCCCAACGACGCAAAAGGCATCAGTTTTAAGTGGTTGATAATACGGCCAGAATTGCGGGCAAAGTAACGTAAGCGTGCCCTGCTACAGCTTCTCGCCGCAACGCCAGCAAAATTCGGCGTCGTTGCGGTGGTCGGTAGCCTGGCACACGTGGCACGCAACCTGCTTGTAAATAGGGCGGCTGGCGGTAGGCAGCGCCATCTGGGCCGAGACGATGCCGGTGGGCACAGCAATAATGGCGTAGCCCATAATCATAAGTGCCGAGGCCAGCGTCTGGCCCAATACCGTGGCAGGCGAAATGTCGCCGTAGCCCACTGTTGTCATCGTCACGATGGCCCAGTAAATGCTTTTAGGAATGCTGGTGAAGCCGTTTTTCCCGCCTTCCACCACGTACATCAGCGTGCCTACCACTACAGCCAACGTCACAACGGAACTCAGAAACACCAGAATCTTGAAGCGGCTGGCTTTAAGAGCACTGATAATGAATTCGCCCTCGCCAACGAACTGCCCCAACTTAAAGATGCGGAACACACGCAGCAGCCGCAGAGTCCGGATTACGAGCAGGTAGCGACTGCCTGCCAGCACCAGTGCTGCCAGTGTGGGCACAATGGCCAGAAAGTCGATAATGCCCAGCCAGCTAAAAGCATAGTTCAGCGGCCGTCGTACCACTAGCAGGCGCATCAGGTATTCGACCAGGAATATGCCGGTGAACACCCATTCCACAGTTCGCAGCGCTGCTCCATAGCGGGCACTGATGCTTGTAACGCTTTCCAGCATCACCGCCAATACGCTAAGAACGATGGCTAGCAGCAGCGCAATATCAAAGAGCTGGCCGGCTCGCGTATCCGATTCAAAGATGACGCGGTAAGCTTTTTCCTGCCAGGTGGCGGCGTTTTCACGAGGGCGGATGTCCATAAATAGCAGCAGGTAGCTAGGGGCGGAAGTTCGGAAACATCGCAAAGGCCGCCAGCATAAGCTGCTGATAGCGACGTGCCACCACCTCCAGGGCCCGTTTTAACTAATTTCTACTCCGTCTGGCTCTCCAGGCTGAACAAGGTAGCAGCAGCTATTTGCGCGCTCCGGCCAACACCTCGTGCACCTGCGTCCACCGGATTTCCGGATACCGGTTGTTGTCCAGCGGCTCGGCCAGTTTGGCCTGCCCACTGAACATGTTGTGGAGGTATTGCATGCCCTGCCACGGTGGAAATACGTCGTTGCTGGCTGGGAGCAGAGCTTTTGTAAGTTTTATCACCTTGCTGAAGGCTCTCAGGCTTCCTACCCGAAATAACTTAAACGGCTGCCCGGTGGCCTGCGTAGCGGCCGCCTGCAACTCCCGGATGCTGGCTACCTCGCCCGCTACCCGCAAGTAGCGGGGTGTGCCCGGGTCGAGAGCTGCCGCCGCCGTGAATTCGGCGGTATTGGTCATGGTTGTGAAATCAAGCGGCTGGTCGGCGTCGCCCCAGTATACCACCCGCTTTGGGCCCGGCAGCACCACAGGTGCCTGCCCGGTCAGCAGGTCCATGAACATACCGTTGAGGATGGAAGTAGCTTTGATAGGAGTCTTGTCCAGCCGCCGCTGAAACTCCCGCCGCAAGTCAAAATTGCGGTTCGAGCCTTCCGGTAGCCGCGTGAAATCCGCCGAAAAGTCCGACGGAATAAAGCGCGGTATACCAGCCGCCACGGCCGCTTCCAGCAGCTGCGTCTGCGTGTCTACAATCACCTCCCGCAGTCCTGAAAGCGCCGAAACCACGCATGACGCACCAGCGCAGGCCTCCGCCAGAGCTGTGGCATCAGAATAGTCGGCTGCTACCACGTCCACGCCCTGCAACCGTAGCGAGGTGGCCTCGGCCCCAGCTACGGCACCGGGGCGTACCAGGGCGCGCACCGTGGCTCCGCGCTGGCGCAGAAAGTGGGCAATCAGCAGCCCCAGCTGCCCTGTGGCACCAGCCAGCACAACAAGTTGCTTTGCAGAAGTAGAGGCGCCGCCAGTGTGTGGCAGATTGGTAGTTGGCATACGGATAGCAGAAATTGGTGGTGTGAAGCCGTAATACCCGGTTATGCATCTGAAGGTTGTAGCAGCTATGGCTCTGGTAACCATCGAAAGAAAGGAACTGCCGCAGGCCGTAACGGTTCGGCTTGTTTCTGTCGCAGCAAATCGATATTTTCAGTAGCGGCGGCTAGCGGCGGCTAGCGGCGGCTAGCGGCGGCTGTGGTCTGGAAAGGCGGCTTTTTGCTCAATACCTGGCACATGCACCATATCGTTTATCAAAGTACGGCTGTCGGCCACCCTACCACTGCTGCCCTCCGGCAGCTGCTTAACCAGGCGCGGGCCAATAACCGGCAGCTGGGAATTACCGGCTTGCTGCTATTCAGCCACGACAGCTTCCTGCAAGTGCTGGAAGGTGAGCAACACGCTACAGAAGACCTGTTTTCCCGCATCAAAGCCGACCACCGCCATTCTGGTATCCAGACTCTCTCCAACGGTTCTATCCAGCAGCGAATTTTCCCCGACTGGTCCATGGGCTTTCAGTCGCTCACTGGCGAGGATTTTGTCCGGTTAACCGGCTATATAAATCCGTACCGCTCCGACTTTCTGGATAAGCACTTGCCTGTGATGGACGATGGAGTGCTTTATCTGCTCCGCTCGTTTGTGGTAGAGGACGGCTGGCAGATCTGAAGTATAATGCGGGCGGCAGCAGGCAGTTAACGCACGTAATTGCGCTGTTGATGCTTTCTGCAGGAGTGCTTTGCTGGTATTCGCCACTATTTACTGGAATGGCCGCCCAGCAAGAAATAAAGCTGAAATACGCGCCTTGAGTGCAGGAAACGTAGTATCCATGCCGTGAACATTCCATAAAGCAGGGGTTGCCGCCGCAGATAGGGCCACCATTCCGCCACTTTACAGTCGCGTAGGTCTGGCGAAATAAAAATAAGCTCTATATTTACAGCGTTAAAGGCAAATAGCCTCGTACCACTACCATTGATTCGCTATGCTGAATTATTGTAGAGTTCCGTTGCCTGTTGCTTCAATTTTTTTCATTTCCTAAGCATCATGTCAACAGGAACAGTAAAATTCTTCAATGAAACCAAAGGCTTTGGTTTCATCAACGACGCCGCTACCGGCCAAGACGTATTCGTACACGTAACCGGTCTGATCGACGAAATTCGTGACAACGACAAGGTTGAATTCGAGGTAGAAGAAGGCCGCAAAGGCCTGAACGCTGTGAAAGTACGCCGCGCGTAGTTTCCCTCATCACCTACAAAAAAGGAGCATGCCACCCGGCATGCTCCTTTTTTTGTGCCTGCTCCTTGAATGCAGCATCCTGGAACGCCAACTGTGCATGCTCAAATGCGACATGCAAACTAAAGAATCCTTGAGCTGTGTACTGTGGCACTGCCACTGCCTGCTACTGTAGCAGGCAGTGGCAGTGCTGGCTACCTACTGCTCCAGCACCAGCCGCTGCACTGCCACCGCCGTGCCCGACTGCACCCGCACGAAATAAGTGCCAGCCGCCAGGCCGGCAGTAGCCAGGGAATGGCTGCTGCCCACAAACCGGGCAGCGTGCACCAGCCGGCCCGTCAGGTCGAATACCTGCACCTGGCTGCTGGCAGCGGGCGCCGCGGCCAAGTTAAGGCGCACCGGGCCCGTGGCTGGGTTCGGATACAATGCAAAGGAAAATGCAGGTGTAGCACTAACGGTGCTGTTGATGGTGGCCGCACGCAGGTGCAGCATCCAGGTGCCATTAGCGGCCAGGGCGGGTAAGCTGGCCGTCCAGTTGCTGATGCCACCTTGCGCATCTACCATAACGGTGCCGGCCGCCTGCCCGCTGTATAGCTCCGTAACCTGATAAGTGCCAGCGGCCAGCGTGGAAATGCCCAGCGACAAAGCCGGGGTGCTGGTGGCGTTACCACTCAGATTGGTGGCCACCACTACTGCCTGCTGCTCGTAGACCCGCGCGTACGCCAGCACCGCCGGCACTGAAGCTGCCACCGGCAGGTAGTAGCCTTTGCGCAAAGCAGCATGGGTGGTGCGCAGGCCAATCAGCTTTTTATAGTGGTTGAGCAGCGAAGCCGGATCGGCTTGCGCAGTGGCGACATTATACTGGCGGTAGTTGGCATTGAGGGCGCGCCAGGGCGTGCCGGTCGTGAAGCCGGCCTGGGGGCCGTCTGACCATTGCATGGGCCGGCGCTTATCCTCGTCGGGGCCGGAGCCCGCCATACCCAGCTCTTCGCCATAGTACAAAAACGGCACGCCCGGCATTGTCAGGTACAGCGCGGCAGCCTGTTTCATACGAGCCGGGTTGCTGCCCAGCACATCAAATACCCGGTTCTGGTCGTGGTTGGTGAGGAAGGTGGCGTACTGCAGCTTTGGGTAAAGCGTGTTCACAAGGTTGAGCTGAGTACGCAGAGCTGTGGCGCTGCCCTGGTTAACAGCATTGAGGATGCTTTCCGCCAGATCGAAATCAAAGCACAGGTCCAGCCGGTCGTTGTTGACGTAGGGTATCACTAGGCGAGTGGTGCTCCATGCTTCTCCCACGGTCACGGCGGCCGGATTTACGGCCCGCACAGAGTCGTGTAATTCTTCTAGAGTAGCCAGGGTCTCAGGCGTATCCAGCAGAGTGGGGCCATCTTCCACCAGATATTTCACGGCATCGAGGCGGTAGCCGTCTACGCCTTTGCGCAGCCAGAACCGGCTTATATCCCACATAGCGGCCCGAAGCTGCGGATTGCGCCAGTTCAGGTCGGGCATTTCGCTCCAGAACAGCGCGTAGTTGAAGCTGCCGTTGCGCGGGTACCACACCGTCTGGCCCCACGGGCCCAGGTAGCCCGGGTTGGTGGCCGACCACCGGTACCAGTCGCGGGTAGGGCTGTTGGCGTTGCCGACGGCCTGTGTAAACCACGGATGCCGGCTGGAAGAATGGTTGAGCACCAGGTCGATGATGACTTTGATGCCGCGTTGGTGGGCTGCAGCCAGAAAGGCTTCAAACTCGGCCATGCTGCCGTAATCAGCTTCGGTGGCTTTGTAGTTGCTTACATCATAGCCATGGTAGCTCGGCGACTCCATCATGGGCATCAGCCAGATGCCGGTAATGCCTAGGTCGGTGGTGGTAGCGGGGTTGTTGTCGTTGAGGTAGTCCAGCTTCTGCGTCATGCCCGCGAAGTCGCCTTTGCCGTCGCCGTTGCTGTCCTGGAAGCTGCGCACCAGAATTTCGTAGAACACGGCGTCGTTCCACCAATGGGTAGCATAATTGGTGCTGGGCTGCGTGCTGCCGCAGGCTGTGCACGAGCCAAAGCAGAAGCTGGGTGTGGTCGTGACGGCAGCGGTGGCATCAAGTATGCGGGTAAGCGTACCGACGGCATTGGCCGTGCCGCAGGCAGCCGGCACAATCTCGGCAGCTGCCAGCGTGTTGCCATTCACGAAGCGGTACTGAAACCGGCCTGGTGCCGGCAATGAAATCTGCGCTTCATAGATGCCGTCGGCATTATCGTCGCGGAGGGGCAGGGCCGTGGGGTCGTCGTTGGCGCCATAGCCAGCCAGCGCCTGGAAGTTGCCGGCCACATGCACACCGTTTGCGGATACAGTCTGCCCGCTCATGTCCACAGCAAAACGCACCTGGGTGGCGCAGTCGCCGAAGGCCACAATGGGTAACCGCACAGTTGTGCCACCTACTACTACCTGGCGGTTTACGTTGCCGCCGCCATCGTCAAGTCCGCAGCTGGCGGGCACCAGCTCTGCGCCGCCCCAGCTGTTGCCGTTCACAAATTTGTAGAGATACACGCCGGCCGGTACCGTTACGGTGGCTTCCCAGATATGGTCGCCGTCGGGGTCGGAGAGGGCCGTGGTGGCCGGATTCCAGTTGGTCGGGAAACCAGCTGGCGCCTGAAACGTGCCTGCTACGTGTACCCCGCCGGCCGGCACGGTGCGCGCGCCCAGGTTTACCCGAAATGTGAGCTGGCCTGCCCGTGCCCCGGCAACGCCGAGCAACAGTGAGAAAAGAAGTAGAATGTGTTTCATGGAGACTTTACAGAGGCGAATTGTAAAGATACGTCTCCATGCCTGCTGCTACTTCACAGCAAGCAACATTCTCAGGAAATAGCGAACTACTTGCCGGCTAACGGATTGAGCGTCGTTGTTAAGCCGGTCAGGCTACTTCTTAGGTAGTGTCTGAGAGCTATAAAACAGCCATGCTTCAACAAGCTCAGCATGACGTTCAGTGAATTGCCATCGACTTTCCAGACACAGCCTAGTTGTTGGTGGTCAGCCATTCCTGCGCGGCCAGCTCATCCACAAAAATCTGAACCCGAAAAGGCAGGTCATCCTGGCGCCCCGGTAGCAGAGCGCCTTGCTGATCCTGGATTTCGGCAAGTAGCATCGGCGACACCAGATAGGCCAGATACGTGAGCTTGCCAGGCTGGTCGCCGGGCTGCGGGAAGAAAGTGGTGAGCAGCTCGGGCTGGTAGGTGGTGTTGCGGCGCAGGTCAATCAGCCAATGCTGGCAGCCATGCTGGTTGGCCGCATCCAGCATCAGCGCGTAGGCCTCCTGCGCTTCTGTGGGGGCCAGCGGCCGCAGAATCCGGTTGATGATAAAGCAGACGTCGTCCCGATAGGTAAGGTCGAGAAAGTCGCGGGCAGGTAAGGCGTGGTACATGCAGGATTGGCGTGGAGGAAATAAGGTGTACGCGGGCCCCGACCCATGGTTGAGCTAGATTGAGTGGCACGCTGCATTTTTGCAAACTTGCTTCTTTTCGTTTCCGCTATGCAATCTGCCTTCACGGTCTTTATGGTGCGCCCGGCCAGCTTTGGCTTTAATGCCGAAACCGCGCCTTCCAATTCGTTTCAGCAACTTATTGCCGGGCAAACGCCGGCTGTGCTGCAGGCCCGGGCATTAGCTGAATTTGATGCAGCCGTAGCGCAGCTACGCGCCCACGGTATGCGGGTGCTAATCTTCGATGACCTGGCCACGCCTGCTTGCCCAGACGCCGTATTTCCCAACAACTGGGTTTCGCTGCATGCAGATGGCCGGGTGCTGCTCTACCCAATGTGCGCACCCAACCGCCGCCCGGAGCGCCGGCCCGATATTGTGGCCGCGCTAGCGCAGGAGTTTGTCGTGACGGAACTAGTGGACTTTGGCGTGTGGGAGCAGCAGGCAGTGTTTCTGGAAGGTACCGGCAGCATCATTTTCGACCACGAGCACCGGGTGGCCTATGCTGGCCTTTCGCCCCGCACCGATGCGGGCCTGCTGGCGGAAGTGTGCGCGCGCTTAGACTACCGGCCGGTGTTGTTTCGGGCGCAGGATGTGCAGGGCCAGGAAATCTACCACACCAATGTGCTGATGAGCGTCGGGCCGGGGTTTGCGGTGGTGTGTTTGGAAAGCATCCGGGATGCAGCGGAGCGCGCTGCCGTGGTGCTCTCACTGCAGGAAACCGGCCACGAGCTCGTGGATATTTCGCTGGCACAGGTGGCGCGGTTTGCCGGCAATATGCTGGCTTTGCAGCCGGCAGGCGGGCCAGCGCTGCTGGCGCTTTCGCAAAGTGCCCACGATATCCTTACGCCCGCTCAGCGCCAAACACTCAGCACCTATGCCAAGCTGCTGCCGCTGCCCATTCCTACCATCGAAACGGTAGGCGGCGGAAGTGTGCGATGCATGCTGGCCGAGGTGTTTTTGCCGGAGCAGGCCCAAACGGGCAGCGCCGGATAAGCGCAGACTGCCCGTCATCCGGAGCGCAACGGCGGAACACCGCATATGCTCAGGATGATGGGCAGCCGGTATCTGGCTAACAATTGCTAGCGGCTGATCTGCTCTGAAGAAGGCTGCACCAAACCCAGCACCGCGCTGGTACGGGCCCGCACTTCGGCTACCAGCTCTGGCTTGGTAGCCAACGACTGCCCGAAAGAGGGTAGCATGTCATGAAACTTCTGTTGCCACTCCGGCGAGGCAGCCTGCTGCGGAAAGCACTTCTGCACCAGATGCACCATGATGCTTACAGCCGTAGAAGCACCGGGCGAAGCGCCCAGTAAGGCAGCAATGGAGCCGTCGGCACTGGTGACTACCTCGGTGCCAAACTCCAGCACGCCGCCCTGCTTTTCGTCTTTCTTGATAACCTGCACGCGCTGGCCGGCCACGGCCAGCTCCCAGTCCTGGGGTTGGGCCTCGGGCAGGTACTCCCGCAGGGCCGCCACCCGGTCCTGCGGCGACTGGCGCACCTGCTGAATCAGGTATTTAGTGAGCGGCAGGTTTTTCAGGCCCGCCATAATCATGGGGCGCAGGTTGCTGAGCTGAATGGAGCCGGGCAAGTCCAGGTAAGAACCGGTTTTGAGAAACTTGGTGCTAAAGCCGGCGTAAGGGCCGAACAGCAGCTCCTTGCGGCCGTCAATCATGCGCGAGTCGAGGTGCGGCACCGACATAGGCGGCGAGCCGACGCTGGCTTTGCCGTAGACTTTGGCATCGTGACGGGCAATAACGGCGGGGTTGGTGCACTTCAGCCACTGCCCGCTCACCGGGAAACCGCCAAACCCATCCGCCTCCGGAATTCCGGATTTTTCGAGCAGCGGCAACGAGCCCCCACCAGCCCCGATAAACACGAATTTAGCCCGCACTTTCACGGTTTGGCCGGTGGTGCGGTCTTCTGCTTTCACGCTCCACGAGCCATCATCTTTGCGGCGCAGCTTCTTAACCTCATGATGAAAGTGCATCGTGACGCCGGGCTTTTCCTGCAGCAGATAGAACATACCGCGCGTAAGGGAGCCGAAATTAACGTCGGTGCCCAAATCCATGCGGGTGGCAGCTACGGGCTGCTGCGGGTCGCGGCCTTCCATCACCAGCGGCATCCAGGTACGGAGCTCGGCGGGGTCGGTGCTGAATTCCATGCCCTCAAACAAGGCCGACTGCGTGAGAGCCTCGTGGCGCTTGCGCAGATACTCTACATTTTCGGCGCCCCACACAAAGCTGATGTGCGGAATATGGTTGATGAAGCGCTGGATTTCTTTCACGCTGTATTGCTCGGTGAGGTAGGCCCAGAACTGCTTGCTTTCCTCGAACTGCTCGGCAATTTTAAGGGCCTTGCTGATGTCGATAGTGCCGTCGGGCTTTTCGGGCGTGTAGTTCAGCTCGCAAAAAGCCGAGTGGCCGGTGCCGGCGTTGTTCCAGGCGTCAGAGCTTTCGGCGGCCGCTACGTCCAGGCGCTCCAGAATTGTGATGGTCAGGTTTGGGTCCAGCTCCTTGAGCATCAAACCCAGGGTGGCACTCATGATGCCGGCCCCAATCAGCACAACATCAGTGGTCGGAGTAGCAGAGGTATTGGTGGTGGTCATACAGTCAGAAGGTGAAGCAGCCATACTACGAGGGAAGTTGCAGAAAAGTAGTGCCAGCATGTAAAATGAGCCAGTTGCCATTGCGGGCAAATGCTGCCCGGCCAGCAGCAATGCAAGCTTTTCTCTACGCGGGCAGCGCCCACCCAGCCCTCTGCGCTAGCGGCATCAGGACAGAAGTCGGAGAAGCTAAAATTCAGCGCAAAAATGCCTCAAAAAACAATGATTTGCCCTTTTCTACGGACTTATCCGGCGCAGTTTGATGTTGCCAGTATGACTCACCAAGCTGCCGTTTGATGCTCGATTCTCTGCCCGTTTTGCCGTTGTTCAACCAGCCGGCCGCTGGCCTGCCACCATTGGAAAACCAGCCAGTAGCGCGCTCTGCCAAGGTGTGGCTGCCCAAGCGCGTACTGTTTACGCCCGACGCGCTGGACGAGCCGTTTGGCCAGCAGATACTAACCCGCGTGAAGGCGCACGGACTGGAAGTGGAACTCCTGAAGAGCAACCGCCTGACCAACCTGCGCGGCGCCGACCCCCGCGAAACCTACCGCAACGCCAAAAACACGCTGGCCGTGGTGAAAGCGCCACCCGGCGCTCTACGTCTGCAGCCCACGCCGCCGTCTGCCGACTGGCAGATGAACCTGGCCGAAGGCTGCCCGGCCCATTGCCAATACTGCTACCTGGCCGGCAGCCTGCAGGGGCCGCCAGTGGTGCGCGTATTCGCCAACCTGCCGCAGCTGCTGGCAAACACCGAAAGCTACGAACAGCCCGGCCGCCTCACCAGCTTCGAGGTGAGCTGCTACACCGATGTGCTGGGCATTGAGCACCTCACCGGCAGCTTGGCCGAGTGCATCCGCTACTTTGGCGCCCGTGAAGGAGCCCGGCTGCGCTTCGTGAGCAAATATGGCCATGTAGAACCGCTGCTAGGGCTGCCGCACCAGGGCCGCACGCGCGCCCGCATCAGCTTAAATGCCGAGCCGGTGGTGCGCCGCATGGAAGGCGGTACGGCCTCGGTGGAGGCGCGGCTGCAGGCGTTGCGGCAACTGGCGCTACCCGTGTCGCAGGGCGGGGGCGGCTACCCGGTGGGGGTGGTGCTGGCGCCCATTATGCTCGTTCCCGACTGGCAGCAGCACTACACTCAATTGCTCGACCAGCTGGCCGCTGCCCTGGATTTTGAGTGCGACCTGACAGTGGAGTTCATCACGCACCGCTTCACGCCCAACTCGCGCGACGTGCTGCAGGAATGGTACCCCAACACGGCCCTCAACTTCGATGAAAGCCTGCGGGCGGCCAAGCGCAATAAGTTTGGCGGCGTGAAATACGTGTACCAGCCCGAGGACATGCGGCCACTCCGGCAGTTCTTCTACGAAGAGTGGCAGCGCCGCTTTCCGCAGGCTCCGGTATTGTACTGGACGTAGTGTGCTAAGCCATAAGCCGCAAGCTGACTCTCCAACGTCAGCTTGCGGCTTATGGCTTATGGCTCAGGATGCCGGGTGCAGGGCCTGCCACTCGTGGTCGAGCATGCTCATTTCAATGAGGCTCCAGTACTCGTCATTGTAGCGCAGAATGTCGCGCGAGAGGCCTTCCTGCTGCATGCCGGCCTTCTCGTAGCAGCGGATGGCGGCCGTGTTGAAATCGTACACGCCCAGATCGATGCGGTGCAAACCCAGATCCTCGAAACCGATGCGCAAAATGGCCTGCATCATGCCCTGGCAGATGCCGCGCCGCCGCGCCGTGCTGTTGCCCACCAGCACCCGGCTGATGCGGGCGGCGCTATTCTTACGGCTGATTCCGCCCAGCGAAATGTGGCCCACTACCTCGCCGGTTCTGGTTTCGATGGCCTTGTAAATCAGAGCGTCGGAAGTAGCGGGGTCGTTGGTGTCTTCGAGGTACCAGGCCAGCTTGTCTTCGGTGAGCGGGAAGCTGAACAAAGAGCCCGACCAGTTCATGAGCAGCTTGGCATCGGTTATCCAGTCGATAAGCTGCGGAAAGTCGGCCGGGGTGAAGTATTCGAGTCGGATCATGAAAGCATCAGGGAAAAGCTGCCGTGCGCAGGAAACCGGAACATCAGCCCGGCCGGCCACACGAAGGTACGGCGGCGCGCGGGCCGATTGTTGTGCTTGCACCGGCCGGCCCTGATTATTCTGCGCAGCGGTCGAATAGTAGCATGCTATAGATGGATAGTACAATAAACGACGTACACGACGTTAGCTTGCGGCCTCTCCATTTCTGTTGCTGCCATGTCGTTGAAATACCTGCCGCTGTTGCTGGCTGTGCTTGCCGGGGCCTGTCATTCTGATACATCTGCTAACGCTACAGCTTCCATAGAACCAGTACCCGATCCTGCTGCGGCAGCCGAGTACAGGCCTCGTGTGGCGCGGCTGGCAGCCCAACGGGCAATGCTGGCCGCACGCTACCGGCAGGCCCGCACCACCGCGCAGAAAGCCGTAGTGCTACAGCAGGCGCGGCACTTGCTGGTTGCGAGTCTGGACACCACCATTTGGCCGGCGTGGTACGGCACGCCGTGGGCCTTCTATGGTACCAGCCAGCAGCCACAACAGGATTCTATTGCCTGTGGCTACTTCGTAACTACCACGCTGCGCGACGCCGGCCTGCGCCTCGACCGGATAGCCCTGGCCAAAACCACCTCCGAAAAGCTCATTCAGAACCTGACTGATGAAGCCCACATCCGGCGCTACCGCCAAGTGCCGCAGGTCCGGTTTGTGGAGCAGATGCAGCAGCTTGGCAGTGGCCTCTACATTGTAGGGCTGGACTTTCACGTGGGCTTTTTGCTGGTGCAGGCTGGGCGAGTACGGTTTATCCATTCTACCTATTTGGGCAAGGCCCAGGTAGTGGACGAGGATGCCACTACTTCGGCAGCGCTGCGCTCCAAATACCGCGTGGTTGGATGCATTTCGGCGGATGCACACTTGCTGGAGAGCTGGCTGCGGCAGCGCCGGTTTGTATTTGCCGGCTGATACAAGGCTGATACCATCCAGGCGCGGCACTTACTCCTCCACTATGCTCGGCGTGAATGGCTGGTCGGTGGGTTCGGTGAGGGTGCGGGTTTTGGGCAGGCAGTGCGGGTAGCGCTGCTGAATGAAGGCAATCAGCTGCTCGCGCACTGCGCACCGCAAATCAAACGCCTGGCTGGAGTTGGCTGCACTCACCAGGCACCGCAGCTCAATGGTGCGCTCCTTGGAATCCGTAACCTGCAGCACACACACACGCTGGTCCCAGAGCGGGTGCGCGGCCACCACGCGTTGCAACTCGGCGCGCACGGCTTCCACCGGAATGGTGTAGTCGGTGTACAGGAACACCGTGCCCAGCAGTTGGGAAGTGGTGCGGGTCCAGTTCTGGAAGGGCTTCTCAATAAAGTAGTTGAGGGGCAGCACCAGCCGCCGCTCGTCCCAGATGCGCAGCACCACATACGTAAATGTAATTTCCTCCACCCGGCCCCATTCGCCTTCCACTACCAGCACGTCGTCGAGGCGGATGGGCTGGGTGAAGGCAATCTGGAAGCCAGCCAGCAGGTTGCTGATGGAGCGCTGAGCCGCAAAGCCCACAATTACGCTGGCAATGCCCGCCGACGTCAGCAGGCCCGTTCCGATTTTGCGCACCGTGGCAAAGCTCATCAGAACCAGCGCAATAGCCACGAAGATGATGAGCGACACCGTTAGCTTTTTCACGAATTGCAGCTGCGTAAACAGCTTGCGCACCCGCAGATTGTCCTCGCCATTGATCTGGTAGTGCTGCTGCACCAGATCCTGGATGACGTCCACGGTTTTCACCAAACCCCAGGCGAAAGTGGTAAGCAGCGCCGTTTCTACCAGCCGCCGCGCCACTTCTAGCGTGCGGTCCTGCAAGGCTGTGAGCGGCAACACAAACGACAGCACCAGTACCGGAAAAAACCACGCGCTGGGTTGGCGCAGGTGAAGCAGCACCGAGCTGGCCAGCAGGCTGGTCGGCTCGCGCCGCACATAAGCCGCCAGCGTGCCAAACACCACCACCTTCAGCAACCACCCTGCCACCAGGCTGCCTGCCACAATAGCCAGCGTACGCAACAAGGTTTCCACTTGGTCGGGAAGCAAATCGGGAAGTTGGAATGGCATAAGGAAAGGGCGAAAAGCCGCCACAAACCGGCGGGCCGTGCTGTCCTGTACCCACGTCCTCCCGCAAAGGTTGTAGTCTGGATGAGCACTCAGGGCTAGCTGTTGCCTGATTGAGTTGTGCCGCTAACCGCGTAAATTTCGCTTCATTGGCCGGTAGTTTCCCTGCGTACTCTGCCGCAGCCAGCAAAAAAATAGGTTACACTTACTATATGCATCGGATTGTATATCTCAGCTCCGCAACCGGCGAATTGGACGAGTTGCAACTAAAGCAACTGCTGCTGCACTCCCGGCGCAAAAACCAGGCTCGCGCCATCACCGGTTTGCTGCTGGTAAGCGAAGGCGAAGTTCTGCAGGTGCTGGAAGGCGAACAGTCTGCTGTGGAGCAGCTCTACGCCATTATTGCCCGCGACATTCGCCACACCCACCTCTGCAAGCTAGCCGACGGCCCCATCACCAGACGGTCTTTTCCCGACTGGTCGATGGGCTTTGCTACTGCTTCGCCCGAGAAGTTCGAGCAGCTGGCGGGCTACCATCCACTCAGCGGCAATGGCTTTCTGCCTAATAAGCTGCGCAGCATAGACGGCGCGTTTTTCGAAGTGCTGCGCGAATTTGCCACCGCACACACTGCCGGCGTATAGCCGCCCCCACATCATGCCCGACTACCCCGCCAACTACACCGAAATAAACCGCACGCTCTGGAACACCAAAACCGTGCATCATGTGTCCTCTGAGTTCTACAACGTGCCCGGCTTTGTGGCCGGCGAAACGTCGTTGAACGCCATTGAGCTGGCGTTGCTGGGCGACGTAGCCGGGCAAAGCGTCCTACACTTGCAGTGCCATTTCGGGCAGGATTCGTTGTCGATGAGCCGAATGGGCGCGCAGGTAACGGGCGTGGATTTGTCGGACAAGGCCATTGCCGAAGCCCGCGCCCTGAACACGCAGCTGGGGCTGGATGCGCAGTTCATCTGCTCCGATGTGTACGAGCTGCCGCAGCATCTTGCGCAGCAGTTCGACGTGGTGTTCACCACCTACGGTGTGCTGGGCTGGCTGCCCGACCTGGACCGCTGGGCAACCGTGGTGGCGCACTTTCTGAAGCCCGGCGGCCGCCTGCTGCTGGTGGAATTTCACCCCGTGGTCTGGATGTTCGACAACACCTTCACCCGCTTCGACTACTCCTATTTCAACCGCGAAACCATTACGGAGCAGGAAACCGGCACCTACGCCGACCGCGCCGCGCCCATAGCAACCACGTCGGTTTCTTGGAACCACAGCCTGAGCGAAGTGCTGGGCGCCCTGCTCCGCCACGGCCTCGAAATCCAGCACTTCGACGAATACGACTACTCGCCCTACAACTGCTTTGCCGGGCTGGAAGACGTGGGGGAGCGGCGCTACCAGTTTCCGCACCTGCGCGGTAAGCTGCCGATGATATACTCGGTGGTAGCCCAAAAAAAGTAGCTTGTCATTCCGAGCGGAGCGAGGAATCTGGGCCGCATCTGTAAAGTCGATTAGCCCAGATTCCTCGCTCCGCTCGAAATGACATCTTACTGCACCTCAGCTGCCGTCACAAACTTTGCCCCGCGCTGCAAAAGGTCAGTGCGGGCCTGTTGGTAGCCTTCCGCGGAAATGGCACGGGTGGCGTCTTCAATGAAAAATACCTCGAAGCCTTCCTGCAAAGCATCTTTGGCGGAGAAGTACACACAGTAGTCGGCGGCGAGGCCGGCCAGGTACACCTGCCTGACGCCGCGGCCGCGCAAGTAGTCGGCGAGGCCGGTGCTTTTGCGGTGGCCGTTGTCAAAGAAGCCGCTGTAAGAATCGAGGTTGGGGTTGGTGCCTTTGCGGAAGATGGCTTCGATGCGGTGCTGATCGAGGGCGGGGTGGAAGTCGGCGCCGGGCGTGCCCTGCACGCAGTGGTCGGGCCAGAGCGTCTGGGGCAGGCCGTGCAGGTCGGTTTGCTCGAACGGCTGCCGGCCCGCGTGGCTGCTGGCGAAGCTGCCGTGGCCGGCCGGGTGCCAGTCCTGGGTGGCTACTACCAACTCAAAACGGGGCTGTAGCGCATTGGCCAACGGGATTACCGCGTCGCCGCCGGGTACGGCCAGTGCGCCGCCGGGCACAAAATCATTCTGAATATCTATCAGCAGGAGAGCTTTCATAAAGACTGGCAAATCGGGTACTTGGCTGCAGGGCTATATCCGCTGTAGCGCGAATGTAGAAGGTTGAATTGTTACGGGCAGCAATTGGTCAGGTGCAGCGCAGGCAACCCTTTTATCCATTGCCGTAATTCAGCAGGTATAATGCAATTCCGGCAGCTCATAGTGGAAGCGGGAGTGCCCTAAGCTATGAGCAGAACAGGTGCCTGAGTGGCAGAGCCGCGCCCCTGCAAGTGGGTGTTGCGGCGTGTTGGCAACGTTCCCGATAACGATTGCGCAAAAAATAGGGACGGCCGGTGCAAAAGGCCCCAACTATTCCAGTAACCTTATCAACCAGTCCACTGCTCTGACCGGCAGCAACATCCTTGGAAACTGCTGTTTCGTTGGCTGCTGCGCTGCTTCGCCCGCCTCCATTCCCACCCGATATGAAATACCTGTGCCTTGCCATGCTGGTCGTGCTGCTGCTGGCCTTCCGCCCAGCCGCCGACGACCGGAATCCCACTATTTTCCTCGTCGGCGACTCCACGATGTCCAACAAGCCCCTGGACAAGGCTGAGCGGGGCTGGGGCATGTACTTCCAGCAGTTTTTCAAGGAAGGCGTGGCCGTGCAGAACCATGCCATGAACGGCCGCAGCACCCGCAACTTCCGCCACGAAGGCCGCTGGGCCAAGGTACTGGAGCAGCTTAAGCCCGGCGACTGGGTGTTCATTCAGTTCGGCCACAACGACAGCAAGCAGGAGGACACCGCCCGCTACGCCGCCCCCCAAACGGCCTACCGCCAGAACCTGACCCGCTACGTGCAGGAAGCCCGCGCCAAAGGTGCCAACCCGGTGCTGCTGACGCCCGTCGGCCGCCGCTACTTCGACGAGGCCGGCAAGCGCAAGGACGACCACGGCGAATACCCCGGCGTGGTGCGCGAAGTAGCCAAAGCCCAGAAAGTGCCGCTGATTGACGCCCACGAAGCCACTTGGGCCATGTACTCCCAGCTCGGCGACGCGGGCACCAAGCCCCTGTTCTGGAGCTACCAGAACGGGGCCGACGCCCCCAAGCTCGACAACACCCATTTCTCGGCCTACGGAGCCGAGCGGGTGGCCCAGTTGGTGGCCCAGGAGGTGAAAAAACAGAACCTCGGTATTGCCGCTCACCTGCGGCCGTTGGCCTTCGCCGGCAAATACGCCTACGAGCTGCCCGTGGTGCTGCAGCCGTATTTCCGCAAGGATACCTTCAACATCACCAAGTACGGCGCGGTGGCCGACGGGCAGCAGCTCAACACCGAGGCGTTCCGCAAGGCCATCGACGCATGTAGCCAGCGGGGCGGCGTAGTGCTGGTGCCGCGCGGCCTCTGGCTCACCGGCCCCATTCAGTTGAAAAGCAACGTGAACCTGCACGTGGCTCAAGGTGCGCTGGTGCAGTTCAGCAACCGGCTGTCCGATTTTCAACTGGTGAAAACGAACTGGGAAGGGGAGGACGCCGTGCGCAACCAGTCGCCTATTTCCGGCTACGACCTCGAAAACATTGCCATTACCGGCCAGGGCACCTTCGACGGGGCCGGCGACGCTTGGCGCATGGTGAAAAAGGAAAAGCTCAATGCTGGCCAGTGGCAGCGTCTCGTAAAATCGGGCGGCGTGGTGGATGAGAAGGGCACCACCTGGTACCCCTCGGCCGGCTCGCTGAAAGGCTCCACTCTCAGCAAGCCCTGGACCCTGACCGCCGGCCAGGAGCCCGACTTCAGCAAGTACGCCGAGTTCAAGGATTTCCTGCGGCCCAACATGCTTAGCCTGCAGCGCTGCAAGCAGATTCTGCTGGAAGACTTCACCATCCAGAACTCCCCGGCCTGGACGATTCACCCGCTGCTCTGCGACAACATCACGCTGCGCAACGTGACGGCCCGCAACCCCTGGTACGGCCAGAACACCGACGCCCTGGACCTGGAATCCTGCCGCAACGGGCTGGTGGAAGGCTGCACCTTTGACGTGGGCGACGACGGTATCTGCATCAAATCGGGCCGCGACGCGGAAGGCCGCCGCCGCGGCGTGCCGACCGAGAACTTCATCATTCGGGATACGAAAGTGTACCACGCCCACGGTGGCTTTGTAATTGGCTCGGAAATGTCGGGCGGCGCGCGCAACCTGTACGTGAGCAACTGCACCTTCATGGGCACCGATGTGGGCCTGCGTTTCAAGACGGCCCGCGGCCGGGGCGGCGTGGTGGAGAATATCTTCGTGGATGGCGTGGACATGACCGACATTGCCGGCGAGGCCATCCTGTTCGATATGTACTACGCCGCCAAAGACCCCGTGCAGGTGAACGGTGATGCCCAGGCCCTGCCCGAAATCAAGGCCGAGCCCTTAGGCGAAGGCACGCCGCAGTTCCGCAACTTTCGCATCACCAACGTGACCTGCAAGGGCGCCAACACCGGCATTCTGGTGCGCGGCTTGCCCGAAATGGCGGTGCAAAGCATCGAAATTGAAAACACCGTGCTGGAATGCAACAAAGGAATGGTGTGCCAGGAAGCCGACGGTATCCGCCTTAAAAACGTGACTCTGCTTTCCCAGGAAACCAAGCCCGTGCTGGAAGTCCAGAACAGCCGCAACATCAGCTTCGATAACCTGCGTTACACGCCCGGCGCCGAGCTGCTGCTGCGTGTAACGGGTGCCCGCAGCAAAGCCGTCACCCTGCGCAACACCGACACCAAACCCGCCAAAAAAGGCGTGGAAATGGGGGAGAAGGTGGCCAAGAAAACGGTGACGGTGAGCAAGCTGTAATGAACGAAGCTCCCCTCCTTGGAAAGGAGGGGACGCGGCGGCGCAGCCGACGCTGGGGTGGTTGACCCTCGTGCTGATGTTGTTTACTTGAACGACCTAACCCCGAACCGTCTAACGAATCAACCACCCCTAGCCCCTCCTTTCCAAGGAGGGGAACTAGTTTTTAGCTCTAGCTTCCTACCCATGTCCTTCCGCCCTTTCCTACTGGCCGGCCTGCTCACGGCCTCGCTTTCCACCCAGGCCCAGACAGCGCCAGCCACGCGGCCGATGTCGCAGCGCATGGCTGATGCGTTTATCAGCTGGCACCCGGATTCCATCCTTATCGGCAGCCGCAAAACTGCCCGCTGGGACTATGAGCAGGGCCTGATGCTGAAGGCGCTGGAACGCGTGTGGCATCGCACCGGCGACACCCGCTACTTCACCTACATTCAGAAGGACCTCGACCAGTTTGTGCGCCCCGACGGCAGCATCCGCACCTACAAGCTGGAGGACTACAACCTCGACAACCTGACCACCGGCCACGCTTTGCTCACGCTGGCCCAAATGTCGGTGCCGCAGGCCGAGAAGTATCAGAAGGCGGCCCGGCAGCTGCGCCAGCAGCTGGAAACGCAGCCGCGCACCAAGGCCGGCGGCTTCTGGCACAAGAAAATCTACCCCAACCAGATGTGGCTCGATGGCTTGTACATGGCCGAGCCGTTCTACGCCGAGTACAGCCAGGTTTTCCACCAGCCCGCTGGCTTCGACGACATCGCCAAGCAGTTTGCGCTGATTGAGCAGCACCTCACCGACCCCAAAACCGGCCTGAAATACCACGGCTACGACGAAAGCCGGGAGCAGCAGTGGGCCAACAAAACCACCGGCCAGTCGGCCAATTTCTGGGACCGGGGTCTGGGCTGGTACGCCATGGCGTTGGTGGACGTGCTCGATTATTTCCCCCAAAACCACCCACAGCGCCAGCAGCTCATCCGCAACGTGCAGCGCCTCGCGCCGGTGCTGGTGAAGTATCAGGATGCCACCGCCGGTACCTGGGCGCTGGTGATGGATCAGGCCGCGCGGAAGGGCAACTACCAGGAAGCGTCGGGCAGCAGCATGTTCGTGTATTTCCTGCAGAAAGGCGTGCGCAT
Source organism: Hymenobacter puniceus (assembly GCF_014333525.1). GTDB lineage: Bacteria > Bacteroidota > Bacteroidia > Cytophagales > Hymenobacteraceae > Hymenobacter. The sequence goes on along the minus strand of NZ_JACSCX010000004.1, from coordinate 352,976 downwards.
GGGCTACCTCGATAAGAAGTACGCCGCCGCCGCCCGTAAGGGGTATGATGGCCTGATTAAGCAGTTCGTGGCCGAGGAAAACGGCGCGCTGGCCTTCAACGGCACCGTGAGCGTGGGCGGCCTCGGCGGCAAGCCCTACCGCGACGGTAGCTTCGAGTACTACCTCACCGAGCCGCTGCGCAAGAACGACCTGAAAGGCGTGGGCCCGTTCATTCTGGCCAGCGTGGAGATGGAAGCCGTCGCCAGCGCCGTGGGAACTAGCAAAACCGTAGCCGTGGACAACTACTTCAACCACGAGTTGCGCAAAAATGCCCTGAGCGGCCAGCCCGAAACCTGGCACTACACCTGGGACGACCGCACCCACGGCGGCTTCTACTTCTGGGGCCAGCAGTTCCGCGACCTGGGCGCGAAAACCGCCACCATCAGCACCGCGCCCACAGCCGCTGCGCTTAAAGGCGTGGACGTGTTCATCATCGTAGACCCCGACACCCGGAAGGAAACCCCGCAGCCCAACTTTGTGCAGCCCGCCGACGTGCAGGTGCTCACCAAATGGGTGAAGGACGGCGGTACGCTGGTGCTGATGGCTAACGACACCAGCAACTGCGAAATTCCGCGCTTCAACACCCTGGCCCGGGCCTTTGGCATGGAGTTTCTGCCCCTGAATCTGAATATGGTGAAAGGCAGCGAATTTGAGCAGGGCCGGGTAAACCTGCCGGCCGGCGGCCCGGTGTTCAAAACCTCAAAATCGGCCTACATCAAGGAGCTGGCCCCGCTGAAGGTGCAGGCCCCGGCCACGCCGCTCGTCAAGATGGGGGAGCACACCGTCATTGCTACCGCCAAAGTGGGCAAGGGCACCGTGCTGGCCGTCGGCGACCCGTGGCTGTACAACGAGTACGTGGACGGCCGCAAGATTCCCGCCTCGTTCGAGAACTACAACGCCGCCCGCGACCTGGCAACCTGGCTGCTGCAACAGTCTGGCCGCAAGTAGCGGCAGGCAGTTGGGTTGGCTGCTTGGTGAGTGAGTTGCCAGTTCAGGTGCTGCCGCCCGTCATTCCGACCAACCGGAGCCATCTGAGGTTCGGCCCAGCCGATTGCTGCAGAAGACTCCGGTTGGTCGGAATGACGGTTTTTGGCCTCAGCCGCCGGGCAATAGCGCGCGAACTGTGCAGTTCGCATCCTCGCGCCAAGAGAGCCAGCCAGACCAAACGGCAGTAGCGCGAACTACAAAATTCGCGCTATTACACTGCCCGCTTCCATGTCTTAACACTGCTTCTGCATGAAGTTTCACCTAGTTCTGCTGGCCTTTCTATTGCCGCTTGTTACCTGCGCCCAGTCGCCTCTCTCGCAGGTGTGGGTGCCGGATCTGGGCAACGGCAGCTACAAAAATCCGGTGCTCTACGCCGATTATTCCGACCCCGACGTGGTGCGGGTAGGACCGGATTACTACCTCACGTCGTCAAGTTTCAACAGCGCCCCCGGCCTGCAGATTCTGCATTCCCGCGACTTGGTGAACTGGACCATCATCGGGGCCGCGTTCAGTCAGCAGCCACCTTTGGCGCGCTACAACCAGCCCCAGCATGGCAACGGTGTGTGGGCTCCGGCCATCCGCTACCACAACAAGGAGTTCTACATCTATTATCCCGACCCCGACTTGGGGTTGTTTGTGACCAAGGCGAAAAATCCGGCCGGGCCTTGGAGTGCACCGATCTGCATCAAGGAAGCCAAAGGGTGGATTGACCCCTGCCCGCTCTGGGACGAGGATGGCCAGGCCTATTTGGTGCATGGCTTTGCTGGCTCCCGGGCAGGCTTCAAGAGTGTGCTGGCCGTGAGCCGCATGAGTACGGATGGTTTGAGCTTATTGGGTGATGAAGTGCTGGTATTCGACGGCCATGAGAAGCACCCCACCATCGAAGGCCCCAAATTCTACAAGCGCCACGACTACTATTACATTTTTGCGCCCGGCGGAGGCGTTAGTACCGGCTGGCAGGTGGTGCTGCGGTCCAAAAACGTATTCGGCCCCTATGAAGACCGGATTGTAATGAGCCAGGGCAAAACGCCCATCAACGGCCCGCACCAGGGCGCCTGGGTGGATACGCCTGATGGCAAAGAAGACTGGTTTCTGCACTTCCAAGACCAGGGTGCCTACGGCCGCGTGGTGCACCTGCAGCCCATGCAGTGGCGCAACGACTGGCCCACCATTGGGGAAGACCCAGACGGTGACGGAGTAGGCCAGCCTGTGCTAACCCACCGCAAACCCGCCGTGAAAGGGGCCGCGCAGCCTGTGGCCACACCCGCCACTTCCGATGAGTTCAGCAGCGCCGCGCTGGGCCTGCAGTGGCAGTGGCACGCCAATCCGCAGCCGGGCTGGGCATTTCTGAACCAGAGTTCAGGTACATTGCGCCTCTACTCGGTGCCACTGCCAGATGGCGCCAAAAACCTCTGGCAGGTGCCCAACCTACTGTTGCAGAAGCTGCCCGCCGAGCAGTTCACCGCCACCGCCAAGCTAACCGTCATGCCCCGCTTCGAGGGCGAAAAGGTAGGACTGGTAATGATGGGCCTCGACTACGCCACGCTAACGCTCACCAATATCGGCGGTCAGTTGCAGCTAAACCAGACGGTGTGCAAAGATGCCGATAAGCTTACCCCCGAAACCGCCACTGCTCCACCCGTAGCCATGCCCGCGCGCCAGCCCATTTACCTGCGCGTGGCAGTGCAAAAGGGCGCCAAATGCCAGTTCAGCTACAGCCTCGACGGTCAGGTGTTCACGCCGTTGGGTGCCGAGTTTCAGGCTCGGGAAGGCAAGTGGATTGGAGCCAAAATGGGGCTGTTCTGCACCCGTACTGGCAAAACCAACGACGCGGGAAGTGCCGATGTTGACAGGTTTCGGGTGGAAGCAGGGCAGTAACCCCACAACCCGTCATCCTGAGCACAGCAAAAAACCTGACGCAGTTAGAACAAGCCGTTGTTACGACTTGCTAACAGGATAAGGTTCTTCGCTGGGCTCAAGATAGCAGCAAGATAACAGGGGCCTTTGTGCAACTCAGAATGGCACCATCAGTCTACAGCTTCACCGCTTCCAGGCGCGTAGAGCTACGCACAATGAGCTCGGTAGGAATCCGCACGGTTTCGATAGGCAAGGCGCGGAGCTTGCGCTCAATCTGGTCGATAAGGCGCTCGGCGGCTATCTGGCCGATTTCCTGCGCGGGTTGTACTACGGTGCTCAGGGGCGGGTCCAGCAGGTCGGCCACATTCAGGTTGGTGAAGCCAATGAGCAAGACATCATCGGGAATGTGGAGCTTGCGCTGGCGCAGAGCCTGCAGGCAGCCTACTGCAAGCCGGTCGGAGGCGGTGAAGAAGGCGTCGGGCGGCAAATCGAGGTGCATCAGGCCGTCAATCATGGGTCCTACTTCGTCAGGGCCAAAGTTGCCGTAGCGCACCAGGTTTTCGTCGTACTCCAGCCCGTATTTTTCCAATGCTGCGCGGTAGCCAGCCAGCCGTTCCTGCGTGATGCTCAGCCAGGGCTGAATGGTGAGGTGGGCAATGCGCCGCCGCCCCGCTTGAATCAGGTGCTCAGTGGCCGCAAAGGCCCCACCGAAGTTATCGGCCACCACTTTCGTTACGTTCAGATCAGCTGAAACCCGGTCGAATAGCACCAGCGGCACGTTTTTGTCCAGCACTTCCTGCAAATGCGTCACATCCGACGTTTCACTGGACAGCGACATCAGCAAGCCATCCACTTTGCGCGACATAGCCTGCTGCACGTTAGCCATTTCCCGCTCGTAGCTTTCCTGGCTTTGGAAGATGATAACGTGGTAGCCGCGGTTGTAGGCAATGGCCTCGATGCCGTTGATGGCCTGCGAGAAAAAATAGTTGGCAATCTGGGGCAGAATCACGCCGATGGCGCGGCTGGCGCTGCCTTTTAGGCTGAGCGCAATGGGGTTGGGGCGGTAGTTGAGCCGCTCGGCGCACTCCATCACCAGCCGCTTGGTTTCGGGGTTGATTTCGTAGCTGCCCCGCAGGGCCCGCGACACCGTGGAAGTGGAAAGTCCCAGCTCGCGGGCAATGTCTTTGATGGTGTAGGTTTCCAACGGATTAGGGAAAAAGGAAGCGGTGGAAATGGCGCGGCTGTCTAAAGTACAACACCGCACCGCAATCAGGCAAGGCCGCTTGAGGGGCTGAAAGTAGTGACCCCTCACTGATTATCAACGATGCAAGTGAGCCAGAGGTGCCAAAACCGAAAATGGCAACGTTCCCGACAACGATTGCGCGAATAAACATCCGCCTTTTTTTCCGTTTGGCGCAAGCAAACACTAACCTTATTGACGGCTAAACACCCTCACTGGGTTGCGCGCCGGCTGATCTTCTTCAAATAGTCTACAAACCTGTTCCCGCTGTATGTCACTTGCCAAAGCCTTCGATTTAACGGGTAAAGTAGCCTTGGTGACGGGCTGCAACCGGGGCATTGGGCAGGGCATGGCGCTGGGCCTGGCCGAAGCTGGCGCCGACATCATCGGTGTGTCGGCCACGCTGGCGCTGGAAGGCTCCGAAACCGCGCAGCAAGTGCAGGCCCTGGGCCGCCAGTTTCACGCCTATCAGGCCGACTTCAGCAGCCGCACCGCCGTGGACGCCTTCCTCGAAAAGGTGCAGCAGGATTTTCCACGCATCGATATTCTGATCAACAACGCCGGCACCATCCGGCGCGCCCCCGCCGCCGAGCACTCCGACGCCGACTGGGACAATGTGCTAGCCATCAACCTGGACGCGCCGTTTCGGCTGGCGCGGGCCATTGGCGGCCGCATGCTGCAGCAGGGGAGTGGCAAAATCATCTTCACGGCCTCGCTGCTCTCGTTTCAGGGCGGCATCAACGTGCCGGGCTACGCGGCCAGCAAGGGTGCCATTGGTAGCGTGGTGAAGGCGCTGGCCAACGAGTGGGCCGGCCGCGGCGTGAACGTGAACGGCATTGCGCCCGGCTACATTGCCACCGACAACACCGAGGCCCTGCGCCAGGACCCCGAACGCAGCAGCAGCATCCTGGGCCGCATTCCGGCCGGCCGCTGGGGCACCCCCGATGACTTCAAAGGCCCTGCCGTTTTTCTGGCTTCCGAAGCCGCCGACTATATCCATGGCACCATCCTTACCGTCGATGGCGGCTGGATGGGTAGGTGATGTGCTGATTATTGATGTGTTGATTGGCTGATTGCACTTTGCATCGGCCACTTCGGCAGCAAATCAACAACACGCCATCATCAATTAACCTCTCAACAATCAGCACCCAAACATGCGTCAGTATTACGCCATCGGCCCACGCGAAACAGCAGCAATGAACACTGCCGAGCTGCGGGAGAATTTCCTGCTCGAAAACTTGTTTGTGGCCGGTGAAATTCAGCTGGTATACACGCACTACGACCGGATGATGATAGGCGGGGTGGTGCCCACTGCTACGCCCATCGAGCTGCCGAACCCCGCTAACCTGAAGGCCGAGTTCTTTCTGCAGCGCCGTGAGTTAGGTATCCTGAACACTGGTGCGGCCGGCACCGTGACCGTAGATGGCACCACCTACGAGCTGGGCCGCCAGGACTGCCTGTACGTGGGCAAGGACGCCCGCGAGGTGACATTTGCCAGCGCTGATGCCGCCGAGCCGGCCAAGTTCTATCTGCTTTCCACGCCGGCCCACGCCGCATATCCTACCACCCGCCTGACGCAGGCCGAGGCCACGCCCGTGACCATGGGCGCCCTGGAAACCGCCAATCAGCGCACGATCTACAAGTACATCTACTCCGAAGGCATCCAGAGCTGCCAGCTGGTAATGGGCCTCACGCAGCTGCACGCCGGCAGCGTCTGGAACACCATGCCCGCCCACACCCACGACCGGCGCATGGAAGCCTACCTCTACTTCGATCTGGCCGAGGGCCAGCGCGTGCTGCACCTCATGGGCCAGCCCCAGGAAACCCGCCATTTGTGGGTAGGCGAGGGGCAGGCCATTCTTTCGCCGCCGTGGTCTGTTCACTCAGGCTGCGGCACGGCCGGCTACACCTTCATCTGGGGCATGGGCGGCGAAAACCAGGAATACACCGACATGGACCCCGTGGCCATTCCGGACTTGCGCTAGCCAGTTCGGCGCTGACACTCACGGCTTGCTTTGCTCTTCACTTACCAAATTCCCACACCATGAAAAGAAATTTACTGTTGCTCGCACCACTCATGGTGTGCGCAGCGGCTCCCGCCTGGGCGCAGCAGCGCCGGGTGCAGGGGGTTGTGAAATCGGATAAGGGCGAAGGCCTGCCCGGCGTGACAGTAGTGGTAAAAGGCACCACCAACGGGGCCTCCACCGACGGCGACGGCCGCTTCTCGCTCACGCTGCCGCCCGGCGGCAACCCGACGCTCAGCATCAGCTACATCGGCTACGTAGCGCAGGAAGTGACAGTCGGCGACCGGACTGACGTGAGCATCACGCTGCGCGAAGACAGCAAGGTGCTGGAAGACGTGGTGGTAATTGGCTACCAGGAAGTGCAGCGCCGCGACGTGACTGGTTCCGTTTCGTCGGTGGGTGCGCAGCAGATTAAAGACGTTCCGGTGAACTCCGCCGCCGAAGCCCTGACGGGCCGTCTGGCCGGCGTGCAGCTCACCTCCGCCGAAGGCACGCCCGGCAACGCCAACGTGCAGATTCGGGTGCGGGGTGGTGGCTCTATCACGCAGGACAACTCGCCGCTGTATGTAGTGGATGGTATCCAGGTGGAAAACGCGCTGAGCGTGATTTCACCCCAGGATATTGCCTCCGTTGACGTGCTCAAGGATGCTTCGGCTACGGCCATCTACGGTGCCCGTGGCGCCAACGGCGTTGTGATTATCACCACCAAAAAGGGCCGCGAAGGCAAGGTGGTGGTGAGCTACAACGGTTTTGCCGGCTTCCGCCGCCTGGCCAATAAGCTCGACCTGATGAAGCCCGCCGACTACGTGGACTATCAGTTTGAGCGTGCCCAATCCATCGGTACAGCGGCCGGCGGTATCAACACGTTCCGGACGGCCTTCGGCAGCCGCAATTTCCTGTCAGATACGCTGAATGCCAGCCGCAGCGCGCCATTCCTCGACTGGCAGGACCAGGTGTTCGGCCGCGACGCCTTCCAGCAAACCCACAACCTGTCGGTGGCCGGCGGCGCCAAGGGTACCACGTACTCGCTGAGCCTCACCGACAACCAGGAGGAAGGCATTCAGAGAGGCTCGGACTACGACCGGAAGCTGGTGAATTTCCGCTTCGACACCAAAGCCACCGAGAAGCTCACCATCGGGCTGAACGTACGCTTCAACAACCAAAAAATCAACGGCTCGGGCACTTCCAGCTCGCTGTCCACGGTTACGTCGCGCTTGCGCAACGCGGTGCAGTTCCAGCCGCTGGCTGTGCCGCTGGCCGGCGCCATCGACCCCAACCAGTTCGATGAGGACTTCTTCCAGCAGTCCAGCCTGGTGAACCCCATCATTGCCATCGACAACGAATACCGCCTGGACCGCCGCCGCACCACCAACATCAGCGGCAACGTGGGCCTCACGATTCTGCCTAACCTGATTTTTCGGTCGACGGCGGGTTTCGACATCACCGACTCCAAGCTTGAAACCTTCAACGGCCGCTACTCGCCCACCATCCGGCAGCAGGCCGGCAACTACGCCGCGCTGCCGTTTGCCTCGGTGAGCTCGGGCACGCTCACTACCATAAACAATTCCAACGTGCTGAGCTACTCCTTCTCGAAGGGCGTGCACAGCGTGGACGCGTTGATTGGCCAGGAGATTTACCAGCAGAACAGCACCACGCAGTACATCCAGACCAACTTCCTGCCGCTGGACATCACCTCGCGCCAGGCGTTGGCCAACATCAACCAGGGCGTGCTGCCGGCCGGCACCGTGGCTCAGCCGATTCTGCCCACTACCAGCGTGCCGATTAACGCGCGCCTGCTCTCGGGTTTCAGCCGCCTCAACTACACCTTTGCTGATAAGTACCTCTTTACGGCCACGTTCCGGGCCGACGGCTCGTCGAAGTATGCGGCCGGCAACCGGGTGGGCTACTTCCCGGCTGCTTCGCTGGCCTGGCGCGTGTCGCAGGAAGATTTCCTGAAGTCGATTACTTCTATTTCTGACTTGAAGCTACGCCTGAGCTACGGTTTGGCCGGCAACAACCGTATCAACGACTTTGCGTTCCGGCAGCTGTTCTCAGGCGGCGGCGGCGAGTACTGGCTGAACCACATTCGGGTGGGCGGCGCTTCGGTGCCATTCTTGGCCAACGAAAACCTGAAGTGGGAAACCACGGTGTCGCGCAACCTGGGCATGGACCTGTCGCTGTTCAGCAACCGGGTGCAGTTCACGGCCGACGCCTACTACAACACCACCCGCGACTTGCTGGTGAACGTGCCGATTCCAGTGGTGGTGGGCTACAGCTCGCAGCTGCAGAACATTGGCTCGACCAGCAACCGCGGCCTGGAGCTGCAGCTGAGCGGCACAGTGCTTCAGACGCCGGATTTCACCTGGACCGCCAACGTCAACACCTCCTTCAACCGGGGCAAGATTGAGAGCCTGGGCGGCGCGCCCAACATTCCGGGTGTGTACTCGGGTTGGGCCAGCACGGCCATCTCGCAGGATTTCGTAGCGGCCGTTGGGCAGCCCATCGGCCTGATGTACGGCTACGTGACGGACGGTTTCTACACCCCCGATGACTTCGAGAGCTACAACGCTACTACCCGCACGGGCACGCTGAAAGCTGGTATTGCGTCCAACGCCGGCGTGCAGGGCCAGCCGGTGGCGCCGGGCATCATCAAGCTGAAAGACCTGAACGGTGACGGCGTGGTAAATGACCTTGACCGCACGGTTATCGGCAATGCCAACCCAAAGTTCACGGGTGGCTTCAACCAGCAGTTCGCGTACAAAGGCTTCGACGCCAGCGTGTTCCTCAACTTCGTGTACGGCAACGACATCTACAACGCCAACAAGATTGAGTTCACCTCGGCCATCAATCCGCTCAGCAACATGCTGGATATCACCACCGACCGGTACCGTACCATCGACGCCAACGGCGCCCCGATTACAACCCTCGATGGATTCCGCGCGGCCAACCCCGATGCCAAAATCTGGCAGCCGACGCGCCAGTTGTTCACGCACTCCTGGGCCATTGAAGACGGCTCGTTTCTGCGCGTCAACAACGTGACCTTTGGGTACTCGCTGCCGAAAGACCTCATTGGCCGGGCCAAGCTCACGCAGGTGCGCTTCTACGTGACAGGCAACAACCTCTACACGTTCACGAAATACACCGGCTACGACCCCGAGGCCAACACGCGCCGCGCTACGGGCCTCACGCCCGGTGTCGATTACGCTGCCTACCCCCGCAGCCGCGCCATCCTGTTCGGCGTGAACCTGGGACTGTAAATTTTAGTGAGTAGGAAATGGGGCTTAGGGCCTGGGTCGTTTCGGCGGCCAAGCAAGAACATCCTAAGCCCCAGGCCCTGAGCCCTGATCCCTAAATTCTGACATCATGAAACCTGCCTTCTTTCGTTCTACTCTCAGTGCTGCGGCCCTGACCCTGCTCCTCGGGATAGGGGGCTGCAAAGACTACCTGGAAGCCGATCCGGACGCTTTCTACACCACTGAACAGATCTTTAGCTCGGTGAGCGGCGCCACTACGGCCGTCATCACCGCCTACGATCTGCTGTCCGGTGACCGGACCTACGGCACCCGCCTCAACCTGTACTACCCTTACGACACCGACGAGCTGATTGGCGCGCCCGGTGCTGCCAACGCCGGCCAGCGCGGCCTGTCGCGCTACAAGGCCCAGCCCACCAACCCCGAGATTGTAAACCCCTGGGGCGACCTGTACTCGGGCGTGGAAAAGGCCAACATCTGCATCAAAAACATCCCGCAGATGGCGCTCTACCGCAACGGTACGGCCGCCGACACCGCTGCCCTGCACCGCCTACACGGCGAAGCCCTGACGCTGCGTGCGCAGTATCTGTACGAGCTGATCCGCAACTGGGGCGACGTGCCGGCGCCGCTTACGCCCACCGACCCGTCGCAGAGCTTCCAGCTGCCCTCCGTGGACCGCAACGTAACCCTGGACACGCTGATTGCCAACCTCGGTAAAGCCCAGAAGCTGGTGCCGTGGCGCTCCAAAGCGGGTGCCGTGAATGAGCGTATCACCAAAGGTGCCGTGAAAGCCCTGCGCGCCCGCCTGGCGCTGCAGCGCGGCGGCTACTCGGCCAACGCCACCACCGGCCAGATTACGCGCCCTTCCGACTACCTGACTTACTACCGCATTGCGCAGGTGGAGTGCGCCGAGCTGATGCGCAACCGCGGCGAGCATACGCTCAATACCAGCTTCTACGACCTGTTCAAGAGCTTCAATGAGCAGCGCCGCGAAAGCGCCAACGAGGTGATTTTCGAGGTAGCTATGGGAGGCAGCAGTGCCACCGCCGACAGCAAGCTGGGCTACTACGATGGTCCGCGCCTGAATACGTCGCCGATATTCGGCTCGTCGCAGGGCTCCATCGTGGCTGTACCTACCTACTTCTACGCTTTCGATTCCACGGATGTGCGCCGCGACATCACGCTGACGCCGTACACCATCGGCAGCAACAACAATCAGGCGGGCACCTCGCTGGTGGCCATTACCACCGGCAAATGGCGCCGCGACTGGCGCGTGCCGGTATTGCCTGGCTCCGGCAACTACCTCGGCTACAACTGGCCGCTCATCCGCTTCGCCGATGTGCTGCTGATGTTTGCCGAAGCTGAAAACGAGCTGAATGGTCCTACTTCGGCGGCCCGCACGGCGCTGTTGGAAGTGCGTACCCGCGGCTTCGGCGGCAACGCTACCCGCGCCGCTGCCGGCCTCAACCTGACGTCCAAGGACGCTTTCTTCACGGCTTTGAAAAAGGAGCGCCTCTTGGAGTTTGGCGGCGAAGGTATTCGCAAGTATGATTTACTGCGCTGGGGCCAGTTGGCTTCTCAGCTTGCCGAAACCAAGGCCGAGCTGGCCAAAATGCAGGCCGGCACTGCGCCCTACAACACCATACCTGTCACCCAGTACTTCCGCGTCGTGAATGGCCAGGTGCAGTGGGCTCGCTCGTTCTACCGGCCTTCTCCCGCTACCACGCCGAGCGGCACCACGTCGGTGGCGTGGCGCTCTACCGTCAACGCGGCCTACATCACCAACACCCGCCCCGGCGGCACGGGTCTGGCGGCTGACTTTGAGCCTGGTAAGGGCAAGGAGCTGATGCCAATTCCGCAAAGCACGCTCGACACCGACCCGAACGTAAAGCAAAACTTCGGCTACTAACTGCTTGCTAACCATGCTTCCCGCCGCCAACTTTTTTCTGGAAGACAGCGCCCAGCCCTGGGAAACCGTGGGCGAGGGATTGCGCCGGAAAGTGCTGACCTACGATGCCCAGCTGATGCTGGTGCGCGTGGAGTTTGCGGCGGGAAGCATCGGGGCGCCGCACCAGCATGTGCACACCCAAATGACGCACGTGGTCAGTGGTGTATTTGAGGCGACAGTGGGCGGCCGGATGCAGGTGCTGCACGCCGGCGACACGTTTCACGCGCCCTCAGATGTGGTGCATGGTGTGGTGTGTGTGGAGGCCGGCGTGCTGCTTGATGCCTTCAGCCCCATGCGCGAGGATTTTGTGTAGGCCTGCTGACGGCGCCAACCCAACTTATGAAATTACTGACAACACTACTGCTTCTGCTGACTGGAATAGGGGGGATGGGGATCTTAACTGCCCAGGCCCAGCAGACGACGGTGGCGGCGGATGGTTCGGGCCAGTTCCGGACCATCCAGGCCGCTCTCAACAGTCTGCCCAATGAGGCCAGCCAGCCGCGCACGGTGTACATCAAAAACGGCACCTATAAAGAGAAGGTGTTCATTGACAACAAACAGAATATTATCCTGAAGGGCCAGAGTGAAAAGGGTGTGGTGCTCACCTACGCGCAGTCGCGCGATGCGTGGCGCTGCGACCCGGTGGGCGGCCCGGATGACTGGGGCGTAGCCACGCTCAACATGCGCAACTCGCCCGACATCACGCTCGAAAACCTGACCGTCATTAACTCCTATGGCTTCGACCACCGCGGCGAAGCTGACCTGGTGATGCCCTGCCCCGCAGACCCCAGCGGCCAGAAGAAAATCAGTGCCACCGGCCACCAGATGGCGCTGCGCACCATGCCCGGCACCACCCGCCTGATGGTGCTGCACTGCACGTTTCGCTCCTTGAACGGCGACACCGTGAGCCCCTGGGACGTGGACGCCGGCATGTATTACTTCAAGGACTGCACGATGGAAGGCGGCGTGGATTTCTACTGCCCCCGCGGCTGGGCCTACGCCGAAAACTGCCGCTTCATCTGCCACAATATATCGGCTGCCATCTGGCACGATGGCTCCGGCAACCAGGAGTCGAAAACGGTGCTGAAAAACTGCGTGTTCGAAGGCGACGACAACTTCAAGCTGGGGCGCTTCCACCGCGAGGCGCAGTTCTTTTTGATCAACTGCCGATTCCCGAAAAACATGGCCGATGCCGACATCTACTGGGCCCAATCGGGCCCCGGAGCCAAGCAGTGGGGACGGCGCGTGTACTACCAGAGCTGCCACCGCAAAGGCGGCGACTACGCCTGGCACAAAGACAACCTGAGTGCGGCTGCCGGCGCCCCCAAAGCGTCGCAGATTACCGCCGACTGGACGTTCGGCGGGCGTTGGTATCCGGTGTCGGGCAAAGCAGCTACGGTTGCCATTCCGGCCTACGACCCCACCGCCAAAGACCGGTATTCCACAGTTTCTACCTCGAAGCCAGCCGTAGCACCCGCCGCCGCCGTGCCAGCCGTTGACTCGGTGGCGGAGCGGATGCTGCTGTATCAGCGCGCTGAAGGCGGCTGGCCCAAGGCAATAGGGGAGGTGAAGGTGAAATACGACCAGCCGCTGACGGCCGCCGAGCGCACCGCCGCCCGGGCCGCCACCGCCAAGCCCGACGCCACCATCGACAACGATGCCACCACCCGCGAAATCCGCTACCTGGCTGGCGCCTTTGCCACCACCCAAAACCCGACCTACAAAGCCGCTGCCGAAAAGGGCGTCCGCTACTTGCTGCAGATGCAGTATGCCAACGGCGGCTTCCCGCAATACTACCCCGACCGCAGCGGCTACCGCCACCAGATAACCTACAACGACAACGCCATGGTGAAGGTGTTGCAGGTGCTGCGCGACGTAAGCCGCCGCACCCGTGGCCTCGAAGTGCTGGACGCCAGCTTAGTGGAATCCGCTACGCAAGCAGTAAACCGGGGCATCGACTGTATCCTGAAAACCCAGTATGTGCAGCGCGGCAAGCTCACCGCCTGGTGCGCCCAGCACGACGACAAAACGCTTCAGCCGGTGAAGGCCCGCGCCTTCGAGCTGGCCTCGCTCAGCGGAATGGAAACCGTAGCCATCGTGCAGTTTTTGCTGGACACCGACAACCCCACGCCTGCCATTCGGGCGTCGGTGGAAGCGGCGGTGGCGTGGCTGCGGGCCGTGCAGCTGACCGGCTACACCGTGACCGACCAACCCGACCCGAAGCAGCCCAAGGGCTTCGACCGGGTGATAGTGCCACAAGCCGGCTCCGTCATCTGGGCCCGCTTCTACGATCTGACTACCAACCAGCCCATCTACGTGGGGCGCGACTCCAAGCCGCGCGCCAAGCTGGCCGAAATCGAATACGAGCGCCGGACCGGCTACGCTTACGCCGGCACTTGGCCCGACAAGCTGCTCAACCGCGACTATCCGCGCTGGCAGCAAAAATGGAATGCTAATGCCCCGCAGGGCAGCACAAAATAACGGTCTTCATCATGCCGCATCTATCCGCCAATCTTCTTGCCCAGCTGCCTGCCACCCCGGCTGTAGCCCTGCCCACCGCCGACTTACTGGCATTGCCCGAAAAAGTGCTGCAATTCGGGACTGGCGTGCTGCTGCGCGGCCTGCCCGACTACCTCATCGACAAAGCCAACCGCCAGGGAATCTTCAACGGCCGCATTGTGGTGGTGAAGTCCACCGACGGCGGCGACATCGACGCCTTCCGCCGCCAGGATGGCCTCTACACGCTCGGCATCCGTGGCATCGACGATGGGCAGGAAATCGAGGAAAACGTGGTGTGCTCGGCCATCAGCCGCGTGCTGTCGGCTAAGAGCCAGTGGGCCGATATTCTGGCCTGCGCCGCCAATCCCGAGCTGACCGTGGTGCTGTCTAATACCACCGAAGTCGGCATTCAGCTGGTTTCCGATGATATCCGGCAGAATCCGCCGGTATCGTTTCCGGGCAAGCTGCTGGCATTTCTGCACGCCCGTTATCAGGCGTTCGGCGGCGCCAAAGACAAAGGCCTCGTGATAGTGCCCACCGAGCTGATTCCGGACAACGGCACCAAGCTGGAAAGCATTCTGCTGGAGCAGGCCCACCGCAACAACCTCGATGTGGAATTCATCGACTGGCTGGAAACCGCCAATCAGGTCTGCAATTCGCTAGTAGACCGTATTGTGCCCGGCCGCCCCGACGCCGCCACCCAAACCGCGCTGGCCGCCCAACTCGGCTACCAGGACGACCTGCTGACCATGTCGGAGGTGTACACGCTCTGGGCTATTGAAGGCGACGAGCGGGTGAAGCAGGTGCTGAGCTTTGAGCAGGCCGATGCCGGTGTGGTGGTGCAGCCCAACATCAACCTGTTTCGAGAGCTGAAGCTGAGGTTGCTCAACGGCACGCACACGCTTAGCTGCGGGCTGGCGTTTCTGGCGGGTTTGCCCACGGTGCGCGAGGCCATGCAGGACGACTACGTAGCTGGCTTTATCCACAACCTGATGCTCGGCGACCTGCTGCCCGGTATTCCCTACAACGTCGACGAAAAAGTGGGCCAGCGCTTCGGGATGCAGGTGCTGGACCGGTTCCGCAACCCCGCCATCGAGCACCGCTGGCTGTCGATTTCGATGAACTACACGGCCAAGCTGCAGATGCGCAACGTGCCCACACTGCTGCACTACTACCAGAAGTTGCGGGCCGTGCCACACTACATGGCGCTGGGCTTTGCGGCCTACCTACTGTTCATGCGCGGCACCCACCAGAAAGACCAGGTATGGTACGGTGAGCTGGAAAGCCAGGAATACCCGATTCAGGATGATAAAGCCGGCTACTACGCGGAGCTTTGGAGCCGCCTGGAGCCTGCCGAGCTTGCGCACACCGTGCTGCACAACCAAACTCTGTGGGGCCACGACCTGGCTGCGCTGCCCGGCTTCTCGGACTGCGTGAGCCGCTACCTGCGCCAGCTGCTGGAGCAGGGTGCCCACGCCACCGTGGCGCAGGCCCTCAACAAGAAAGTAATAGCCGCTTAGCGCGGCCCAAAGACCGGCCGCTGCGGTCCGGTACCGGAGAGTACAGGATACCGGGTTTGCCGGCAGGCCCTACATTCCGGCCAAGTAAGTAGCCCACAACCCCCATGAAACACCTGGTAGCCAAAATTCACCCTGCTGATAACGTGCTGGTCGCCCTCCAGGACCTGCCCGTGGGCACGCCCGTCACCTGGGACGGCACCACCGTCACGACCACCGAAAAGATACCTGCCAAGCACAAACTGGCCATGCAGTTTCTGGCCCCCGGCGACCCGGTACACATGTACGGTGTGCTGGTAGGCAAAGCTGCCCAGGCCATTGGCGTCGGCGGCCTGCTGACCACGGCCAACATGCACCACGCCACCGACGGCTACGACGAGCACCAGCAAAACCGCCCCGAATGGCACGCGCCCGACGTAAGCCAATGGGCCGGCCGCACTTTCCAGGGCTTCCACCGCACCGATGGCCGCGTGGGCACTGCCAACTACTGGCTGGTGATTCCGCTGGTGTTCTGCGAAAACCGCAACATTCAGGTACTGGAAGAAGCCTTGGTAAATGACCTCGGCTACGCCCGCCGCAAAAGCTACCAGCCCCAAACGCAGGAGTTGATTTCGCTGATGCAGGCCGGCAAAACTGTGGAAGAAATTCTGGCTACCGACCTGCACTCCGCCGAAAACGGCCACCAGAAACCGCGGCTGTTTGCCAACGTCGACGGCATCCGGTTTTTGCAGCACGAAGGCGGCTGCGGCGGCATCCGGCAGGATGCCCAGACGCTGTGCGGCTTGCTGGCCGGCTACATCACGCACCCCAACGTGGCGGGTGCCACCGTGCTCAGCCTGGGCTGCCAGAACGCGCAGGTAAGCATGCTGCAGGATGAAATCGACAAGCGTAGCCCCGGTGGACTACAGAAGCCGCTGTACATTCTGGAGCAGCAGAAAATAGGGACTGAGGAGGCCTTAGTCAGCGCGGCGTTGCGCCAGACGTTTGCCGGCCTGATGGTCGCTAATCAGCAAACGCGCCAGCCCGCGCCCATCAGCAAGCTGTGCATCGGGCTGGAATGCGGCGGCTCCGACGGCTTCTCTGGCATCTCGGCCAACCCCGCCGTAGGTCACGTCTCCGACCTGCTGGTAGCGGCTGGCGGCTCCGTAATTCTGGCGGAGTTTCCGGAGCTGTGCGGCGTCGAGCAGGAACTGGTAGACCGCAGTGTGGACACGGCCACGGCCGAGCGGTTTAGCTCCCTGATGAAAGCCTACGGTGACTCCGCCATTGCCGTGGGCTCTGGCTTCGACATGAACCCTTCACCGGGCAACATCCGCGACGGGTTGATTACGGACGCCATGAAATCAGCTGGGGCAGCCCGCAAAGGCGGTTCCTCGCCGGTAGTGGCCGTGCTCGACTACCCCGAGCCTGTGACGCTGCCCGGCCTCAACCTGCTGTGCACGCCCGGCAACGACGTGGAAAGCACCACCGCCGAAGTAGGATCGGGGGCCAACTTGGTGCTCTTCACCACCGGCCTCGGCACGCCCACCGGCAACCCCATTGCCCCGGTCGTGAAGATCAGCTCCAATACGGCCCTGGCCCGCCGCATGCCCGACATTATCGACGTGAACACCGGCACCGTCATCGACGGCGAAGAAACTATCGAACAAGCCGCCGAGCGGATTCTGGATTACGTCATTCGGGTTGCCAGCGGTGAGGAAGTGGCCGCCGTGCGCCACGGCCAAACCGATTTTATTCCGTGGAAACGCGGCGTGAGTTTGTAGTGCAGAACGACAGAGAATAAGAACGTCATGCTGAGCGAAGCGGAGAGGAGTCGAAGCATCTCTACCGCTTCGTTGCACTGCCATTGATTAGTCTGGGGTAGAGATGCTTCGACTCCGCTCCGCTTCGCTCAGCATGACGTTCAGCCAAAGCCCACCCGCCAACCTCAATTACCGGGAACGTTTGCGTAGATAAATACGCCGTTTGCCGCCCAAAATGGGCAAAATCGGGGGCTGAACCCGGTATCTTTAAATCCGCCCTACCCACCTTGCCCACCTGCGGCTCCCACCCATCATAATTCTGTTTGATTATGAAGCCCTTCCTCAACGCCGACTTCTTACTGCAAACGCCCACCGCCCGCACGCTCTACCACGAGTATGCCGCGGCCATGTCCATCATCGACTACCACAACCACCTGCTGCCCGACCAGATTGCCGAGGACCGGCAGTTCGACAACATCACGCAGGTGTGGCTTTACGGCGACCATTACAAGTGGCGCGCCATGCGCACCAACGGCGTGCCCGAGCGCTACATCACCGGCGACGCCACGGACTGGGAGAAGTTCGAGAAATGGGCCGAAACCGTGCCCCAGACTGTGCGCAACCCGCTCTACCACTGGACGCACCTGGAGCTGCAGCGCTACTTCGGCATCACGGAGTTGCTGAACGCCGGCAGTGCTCGCCGCATCTACGACCAGTGCAACGAGCTGCTATGCACGCCTGAGTATTCGGTGCGCAACCTGCTGCGCAAGATGAACGTGGAAACGCTCTGCACCACCGACGACCCCGCTGACTCGCTGGAGTACCACCGCGCCCTGCAAAGCAGCAACTTCGAGGTGCGCGTGCTGCCCACCTTCCGGCCCGACAAGGCCATGGCTGTTGATGACGCCGCCAGCTACAACCAGTACCTCGACAAGCTGGGCGAAGCCGCCGCCGTGGAAATCCGCACGTTCTTCGACCTGCAAACGGCCCTGCGCCTGCGCCACGACTACTTCGCGGCTTTGGGTTGCCGCCTCTCCGACCACGGTCTGGAGCAGATGTACGCTGCCGACTACACTGAGTCGGAGTGCAACGAAATCTTCCTGAAAATCCGCAGTGGCGAGGAGCTGGCGGCTGATGAAGTGCTGCGCTTCAAGTCGGCGATGCTGGTGCTGCTGGCCGAAATGGACTGGGAGAAAGGCTGGACCCAGCAGTTTCACCTCGGCGCGCTGCGCAACAACAACGCCCGCATGCTGCGCCAGCTCGGCCCCGATACCGGCTGGGACTCTATTGGTGACTTCTCGCAGGGTCGGGCGCTGTCGAAGTTCCTCAACCGCCTCGACGAGCAGGACAAGCTCACTAAAACCATCCTCTACAACCTCAACCCTGCCGATAACGAGCTGATGGCCACGATGATCGGCAACTTCAATGATGGCTCGGTGGCGGGCAAGGTGCAGTTCGGCTCCGGCTGGTGGTTCCTTGACCAGAAGGACGGCATGGAAAAGCAGATCAACGCCCTGAGCAACATGGGTTTGCTGAGCCGTTTCGTGGGCATGCTCACCGATTCGCGCAGCTTCCTCTCGTACCCGCGCCACGAGTATTTCCGCCGCGTGCTGTGCAACCTCTTTGGCCAGGATGTGGAAAACGGTGAGCTGCCTGAAGATCTGGAAGGTCTGGGTGACATCATCAAAAACATCTGCTACGGCAACGCCAAGGCCTATTTCGGCTTTGAAACCGTGGTCAGGCCTGCTGAAGTTGCTGCAGTGTAAGTGAAAATGAACGTCATGCAGAGGCGCAGCCGAAGTATCTCGCGTGCTGGCACCTGATTACCACGGCAATGTCAGCACGCGAGATTCCTCGCAAGCTCGGAATGACGTTCCCAAGACCCGAAGTCCCTAAGCTCCCAAGTCCCCAACATGAAGCAAGTCGTCACCTTTGGTGAAATCATGATGCGGCTTTCGCCGCCGCTCAATTACCGGTTGCCGCAAGCCAGCACGCTGGAAGTAACCTATGGTGGGGGCGACGCCAATGTAGGCGCCGCGCTGGTGCACCTGGGCATGCCGGCCGCGCACGTGGGGTGCTTCCCCGACAACGCGGTGGGCCAGGCCGCCGCGCAGGCGTTTCGGGCCCACGGCGTGGACATGCAGCATTGCGTGTTCCAAGGCGAGCGGCTGGGGCTGTATTTCCTGGAGGTAGGCGCCTCGCTGCGCGGCAGCCGCATTGTATACGACCGCTACAACTCGGCTTTCGCCAACCTGCAGCCGGAGTGGTTCAACTGGGATGAGATTCTGAAAAATGCGAACTGGCTGCACTGGACCGGCATCACGCCGGCCATTTCGGCCTCGGCGGCCCAGGCCACGCGCGACGCCATCCGGGCGGCCCGCCGGCTTGGCATCACCGTTTCGGCCGACGTAAACTACCGCCGCAACTTGTGGCAGTATGGCCAGCAGGCGCAGGATGTAATGCCCGAGCTGGTGGCCGGCTGCGACGTGGTGGTGTGTACCGAAGGCGACGCTGACGACCTGTTCGGCATCAAGGCGGAAGCCGGCGCCGAAAACAGCTTTTTGTCGATGAGCGAGCAGCTGATAGCGCAGTTTCCACAGATCAAGCAAGTGATTGCCACGCGCCGCAAAACACAGAGCGCCTCGCACGAGCGAATCCGGGGCATGGCCTACGTGAACGGCACCTATCACCAAACCAGCTACTTCGATATCAACCCCGTCGTGGACCGCATCGGCGGCGGCGACTCGTTCATTTCGGGCTACATCTACGGCCAGCAGCACTACGCCACCACCGACGAGTCCCTGACGTTTGCCACGGCCGCTTCGGCCCTTAAGCATACCATCCACGGCGACGTCAACCTCGTGACAGCCGCTGAAGTGGAGCACATCATGGCCGGCAACCTCACGGGCCGCTTGCTTCGCTAGCCGGCCGGAAAAGCACGTCATGCTGAGCTTGCCGAAGCATCTCTACCGCTTCGTTGCAATGCCATTGATTAGTCAGAGGTAGAGATGCTTCGACTGCGGCTGCGCACACTGGCTTGATGCGCCACATGCTCAGCATGACGAAAAATTAACAACGAACCACGCACAACATGCCCCGTTTCTCCGCTGCTCATATCCTCGAAACTGTGCTGGCCACGCCCATCGTGCCGGTGTTCTACCACGCCGATGCCGCGTACGCCCAGCGTATTCTGCAGGCTTGCTATGAGGGCGGACTGCGCGTGTTTGAGTTCACCAACCGCGGACCGCAGGCGTTTGAGGTGTTTGGGCAGCTGATGGGTTTCGTGCAGCAGAACTGCCCGGAAATGCTGCTCGGCATCGGCACGATTTACACGGCCGCCGACGCCGAGCGGTTCATTGCCGCCGGCGCCGATTTCGTGGTACAGCCGTGCATCACAATTGAAGTGGCGGAGGCGTGCCGCCAGCACGGCACGCCCTGGCTGCCCGGCACCATGACCGTGCGCGAGGTGTACGAGGCCACGCAGCTGGGTGCGGCCATCGTGAAGGTGTTTCCGGGCAATGTGGTTGGGCCGGGCTTCATCAAAAGCTTGCGGGGCCCCATGCCGCATGTGCCACTGATGGTCACTGGCGGCGTAGAGCCCACCCGTGAAAGTTTGCGTGAGTGGTTTGGAGCCGGCGTGAACGTGGTAGGCATGGGCTCCCAGCTGTTCAAGAACGACGACCCTGCCGC
Source organism: Hymenobacter puniceus (assembly GCF_014333525.1). Lineage (GTDB taxonomy): Bacteria > Bacteroidota > Bacteroidia > Cytophagales > Hymenobacteraceae > Hymenobacter. The sequence goes on along the minus strand of NZ_JACSCX010000004.1, from coordinate 332,181 downwards.
CCTGAAAACCCTGCTTACCGACTTGCTGGATTACCTCCCGACGCTGAAGAACTAACGGCCTGCCTGGCTGCGGCCTGCCACTATCTGCTCATTTCCATTCCCACCCGCTACCGATGATACAAGCTGCTCCTGTTGCTTCGGCCCCCGTCACCGATGTGATTGGCAAATACCGCTGGACTATCTGTGGTCTGGTGTTCTTTGCCACCACCGTCAACTACCTCGACCGGGCCGTTATTTCCCTGCTCAAGCCCTATCTGGAAACCGAGTTTAAATGGAACTCCGGAGACTACGCCAACATCGAAATTGCCTTCAAGCTGGCCTATTCGCTGGGCATGCTGGGCGTGGGGCGCATCATCGATAAGCTGGGCACCAAGATGGGCTACGCGCTTTCCACGTTTCTGTGGAGTTTGGCCGCCATTGGGCACGCGTTTGTGAGCAGCACGCTGGGCTTTTCGGTGGCCCGGGCGTTTCTGGGCGTTACGGAGGCCGGTAACTTTCCGGCTGCCATCAAGACCACGGCCGAATGGTTTCCGCAGAAGGAGCGGGCCTTGGCCACCGGTATTTTCAACTCGGGCTCCAATGTGGGGGCCATTATTGCGCCGCTCACGGTGCCGCTCATTGCCGAATCCATCGGCTGGAAATGGGCCTTCGTGATTACCGGCGCACTGGGCTTTGTGTGGCTGGTGCTGTGGTTTATCTACTACGAAGTGCCGGCCCGCCATGCGCGCCTCACCAAAGCCGAGTTCGACTATATCCACAGCGACGTGGACGATATGGCCGCAGCATCCATCACCACCGAGCCTAAGGTGTCGTGGTTTAAGCTGCTCACGTTCCGCCAGACCTGGGCCTTCGTGGTAGGCAAGTTCCTGACCGACCCGATATGGTGGTTTTATCTGTTTTGGTTGCCCGACTTCCTTAACAAGCAATACGGCCTCAAGGGCACCGAGGTGGCTCTGCCGGTAGCGGCCGTGTACGTGCTGTCGAGCATTGGCAGCGTGGGTGGCGGCTGGGTGCCGCTGAACTTCATCCGCAACGGTATGCCCGCCTTTAAGGCCCGCAAGCTGTCGATGCTGCTGATTGCGCTGTGCGTGTTCCCGATTGTGTTTGCGCAGTATCTGGGGCAGCTGAATATGTGGCTGGCGGTGCTCGTGATTGGCATTGCGGCGGCGGCCCACCAGGCGTGGAGCGCCAACATCTTCACCACTGTGTCGGATATGTTCCCCAAGCGGGCCGTGGCGTCCGTGACGGGCATTGGCGGCATGGCTGGCGGGCTGGGGGGCATCCTGCTGTCGGCGCTGGTGCAGAAGCGCATGTTTGTGTACTACGAAAGCATCGGGCAGCTGCAAACCGCCTACTTCATCATGTTCTGGATTTGCGGTGCGGCCTACCTGCTGGCCTGGGTGCTGATGCACTTCCTGGCCCCCAGGATGAAGCAAATCAACCTCGACACCGAACCTGCCACCCGCTAATCCTGTCCCATGAAAAAGCTCTTATTGGTGCTGGCGCTGCTGTTGCCGCTGTTCACGTTCGCTCAAAGCAAGAAAGACCTGGCAGCTGCTAAAGAAGTGGAAGCCCTGGAGCGCCAGCGCTTCGAGGCGCAGGTGAAAAAAGATTACGTGGTGCTGGAAAAAGTATTTGCCGACGACCTGGTGTACACGCACTCCAACGGCAAGCAGAACAACAAAACTGAGTACATCCAGAGTATCCGAGACGGCAAAAGCGTCTACGACAAGATTGACGTGGAACTGGTGAATGTGCGCGCCTACAACGACGGCAAAGCGGCCGTGGTGAATGGTACCATCACCATTTACCAGCCCAACAAGCCCGACGGCACGCCCAACGTCGCCCATATCAAGTACGTGGTAGTGCAGGTCAGGCACCCGAAAAAAGGCTGGCAGGTAGTGCTCTGGCAAAGCCAGAAACAGCCCGAAGCCAAGAGCTAAGCGCACTGCCACGGAGCAGCATACCTACACTAGATTTTCGACCAGCAAAGCAACTGCGGCAGCTGCCGGGGTGCGCAAAGTAGGGCCCCGAGCTATTCGGCAGGCTCCGCGCCCTTGCTGCGTCCTTCCAGTATCCATCCTTCATCATGAGTATTACGTCTGAAAACGCTATTGCCCAGCCGGTTGGCACTACACTGGAGCGCTATATTATGCGCAAGCAGGCCGAGTTTCCGTTTGCCACCGGCGAGCTGAGCCAGCTGCTGCGCGACATTGCGCTGGCCGGCAAAATCGTGAACCGCGAAGTGAACCGGGCGGGCCTGACCAGCATCATTGGGGCCATGGGCCAGCAGAACGTGCAGGGTGAGGCCCAGCAGAAGCTGGACGTGGAAGCCAACATCCGCTTTATCCGCGCCCTCACAAACGGAGGCGAGGCCTGCGCCGTGCTCAGCGAGGAAGAAGACGACATCATCCATACCGGCAACTGCCAGGGCAAGTACGTGGTGGCCATCGACCCGCTCGACGGCTCCAGCAACATCGACGTCAACATCAGCATCGGCACCATTTTCAGCATCTACCGGCGCGTGACGCCGGTGGGGCAGGAGGCCACCGCTGAGGACTTTCTGCAGGGCGGCCGCCGGCAGGTAGCGGCGGGTTACATTCTGTACGGCTCCAGCACCATGCTCGTGTACACCACCGGGCACGGCGTGGTGGGCTTCACGTACGAAAACTCGCTGGGCGAATTCTTCCTCTCGCACCCCAGCATCAAGATTCCGACCGGCGGCACCACCTTTTCCTGCAATGAAGGCAACTGGTTTGACTACCCCCAATACGTGCGCGACTTTTTGCTGGAGTGCAAGCAGCAGCGCCTGAGTGCCCGCTACGTGGGGTCTTTAGTGGCCGACTACCACCGCAACCTGTTCACGGGCGGCATCTACCTCTACCCGCCCACGGCCAAAAACCGCCAGGGCAAGCTGCGGCTGCTTTACGAAGGCTACCCACTGGCTTTCGTGATTGAGCAGGCCGGCGGCCAGGCCGAAACCGGCACCGGACCGGTGCTGGACGTGGTGCCCACCGAATTCCACCAGCGCGCCCCGCTGTTCGTAGGCTCTGCCGATATGGTGCAGAGTCTGGTGGCCCTGGCCTCTGTGGAAGCTTCTGCTTTGTAAGCTGCCTTTGCGCGGCGCTTTTTTTCAACTCCCACTCGTTTCCCATGCTCCAGGCCCCGCACGATTCTTCCCGCCGCGACTTCATGCAGAAATCTGTGCTGGCCACGGCTGGCTTACTTACGCCGGGGCCTTTGGCCGCGCTGGCGGCGCCCGGCGGCAAAAAGCGCCGTGTGGCCATGGTGGGTACCGGGCACCGCGGCACCGGCATGTGGGGCAAGATGCTGCTGGAAGAGCATGCCGATGTGATAGAGTTTGTGGGCCTCTGCGACAAAAACAAAGGCCGCCTCGAAACTGCCAAAAAGATGCTGGGCGTCAGCTGCCCCACCTACACCGACTTCGAGGAGATGATGCGCCGCCAGAAGCCCGAGGTGCTGCTGGTGATGACCGTGGACGGCACCCACGACGAATTCATTATCAAGGGCATGGAAATGGGCGCCGACATCGTGTCGGAGAAGCCCATGACCACCGACGAAACCAAGTGCCAGGCCATTCTGGATGCCGAGAAGCGCACCGGTAAAAAGGTGACTGTCACGTTCAACTACCGCTATTCGCCGCACCGTCAGCAAATCTACGACCTGCTGCGCCAGGGCACTATTGGCACCATTACATCCGTCGATTTTCACTGGTACCTCGACACCCGCCACGGCGCCGACTACTTCCGCCGCTGGCACCGCCGCGTGGAAAACAGCGGCTCACTGTGGGTGCACAAGGCCAGCCACCACTTCGATCTGCTGAACTGGTGGCTGGAGTCGGAGCCCGAGACGGTGTACGCCAAGGGCGCGCTGGAAAACTACGGCAAAAATGGTCCGTTCCGCTCCACCAACTGCCGCCCCTGCCCGCACAAAGCCCAGTGCCCGTACTACTGGGACATGACCAAGGACGCCCGCCTGATGGCCCTGTACGCCGCCAACGAGCAGTACGACGGCTACCTGCGCGACGGCTGCGTGTTCAAGGAAGACGTGAACATCTACGACAAGATGGCCGCCACCATCGGCTATGCCAATGGCGTGCAGGTCAGCTACTCACTCACCACCTACTCGCCCTATGAAGGCTACCGCATTGCGTTCAACGGCACCAAGGGCCGCGTGGAAGCCTGGATTAAGGAGTCGGGCGCTATGACTTTGGAACCCTACGATGAAATCATGGTGGCACGCAATTTTGGATCAGTGGAGTACATCCGGGTGCCCCAGGCCGAGGGCCACGGCGGCGGCGACAAGCTGCTGCGGGCCCGCATCTTCCGCACTCCCGATGCTCCCGACACCTGGCGCCAGGCTGCCGGCAGCCGCGACGGCGCCATGGCCATTCTGGTAGGCATTGGGGCCCGCAAGAGCATTGCCAGCGGCCAGCCCGTGCGCATCGCCGACCTCACGTCGTTGCGGCCGGTAGCCGTGAAGGCGTAAGGCTTTATTCCGCCGGGTCCGAAAACAAATTCCCTCGAACCTACTTTGGGGAGCATCGTTCTGTTATCACCAAACCACTTAGCTGCTCTCCCTTCACTATGCCAAAAATCATTTCGCCCCAAGTGGAGTTCAGCAGCCTGCTGAGCCAGATGAAAGCCGTAACGCCCGAAGTATTTGCGGCCGATGGCACCTTTCTGAATTTGATGGAAGGCCGCTGGCAGGAGCCCGGCAAGCCTCGTCCGTTTACGTCGCCGGTGGATGGCACGGCGCTGGGCAGCCTGCCCATGCTCGACCACGCCGCTGCCCTGCGCGCTGTGCAGGCCGCCAAGAAAGAAGCTGCCGACTGGGCCCGCGTCGACCTCGATGAGCGCAAGCGCAAAGTGCAGGACTGCCTCGACCAGCTGCGCCAGCACGTCGAGCTGACCGGCAAGCTCATCATGTGGGAAATCGGCAAAACCTACAAGCTGGGCTTCACCGACATCGACCGCGCCATTGAGGGCGTGCAATGGTACGTCGATAACATCGAAGGCATGCTGGGCTCGCGCAAGCCGCTGGGCTTGGTCAGCAACATTGCTTCCTGGAACTACCCGATGTCGGTACTGCTGCACGCGGTGCTGGTGCAGGCCCTGTGCGGCAACTCCGTCATTGCCAAAACGCCGACTGATGGCGGCTTTATTTCACTGAGTCTGACCTTTGCTATTGCCCGCCGCTGCGGTTTGCCCGTGACGCTGGTGAGCGGCTCGGGTGGCGAATTGAGCGACGTACTGGTGAAAAACGACGCCGTGGACTGCCTCAGCTTCGTGGGTGGCCGCTACAACGGCCGCAACATCGCCGACGCTCTCAGCTCGGAGCACAAGCGCTACATGCTGGAAATGGAAGGCGTGAACACCTACGGCATCTGGAACTTCTCCGACTGGGACGGCCTCTCTGACCAGCTTAAGAAGGGCTACGACTATGGCAAGCAGCGCTGCACGGCCTATGTGCGCTTTGTGGTAGAGCGCCGCCTGTTCCCGCAGTTCGTGGAAACCTACTGGAACACCATCAAGGGCCTGAAAGTGGGCAACCCCACGCTCGTGGATACGGCCGACGACAAGCTGCCTGACTTGGCGTTTGGCCCCGTCATCAACCGCGCCCAGGCTGAAGACCTGGACCGCCTCTACGCCGACGCACTCAAAACCGGCGCCACGCCCATCTACGAAGGCAAGCTCGACGAAAGCCTGTTCCTGCCCGGCCAGGACATGAGCGCCTACCGCGCCCCGCGCGCCCTTGTGAATTTGCCGCGCCAGAGCGAGCTGTACTTCAAGGAGCCTTTCGGCCCCATCGACAGCATCGTGCTGGTGGACCGTGTGGAAGAGCTGGTGGGCGAAATGAATATCAGCAACGGTGCGTTGGTAGGCGCGCTGGCTTCGGATGATGAGAAATGGGCCCAGCGTACGGCCAAAGAGGTGCGTGCCTTCAAAATGGGCATCAACAAGCTCCGTTCCCGCGGCGACCGGGAGGAAGTATTCGGCGGCCTCGGCGAGTCCTGGAAAGGCGCCTTCGTGGGCGGCGCTCTGCTGGTAGAAGCCGTAACGGAAGGCGACAAGCCGATCCTGGGCAACTTCGAGGAAGCCACACTGTTGCCGGAGAAAATCTAGGCTGTCATCACACCACTAAACATACAAAGGGCGCGCAGCTTCAAGCTACGCGCCCTTTCTTGTTCAGCAATAGTGTGATTTTATACGGTGGCTTCGAAGGCAAATGTCCGTAGCGCCTCCCAGGGGCCGCCGCGGTAAGCCCACAGCTGCAGCCCGGTGCCAGTAACTTCGAAGGGCTGAAAGTCGGTAGCTAGCTCCTGGTGCAAACTACGCGCCACCGCGGGGTCGACTTTGTTCTGTACTGTCACGTGAGGCCTGAGCTTCTGCTGGTCTTGCGGCGTGAGGCTGGGCTGCCAGGTGGTCTGCAGCTGTTGGTGCAGCGCCTGCAGGCGGCCGTTTTCCAACGAATACGCTACTCCCCGGCCCAGAAACCGTAGTCCCGTAACAGACAGCAACAGGGGTGCCTCGGACGCCGATAACTCAGCTAGGGTCTGGCAGATGGAGGCATATTCGGTGCCGGGCAGGTGGTGGAACAGCGTCAGATGAGCCTGCAGGAAATTGCGCTCTGCTGGGAAGTGTTGCCGCCGGAGCGCATCAAAGAAACGTTGGCTGTCAGCATCTAGCGCCAGCGTAAGAATGAGCGGTACGGGAAGTTCAGGCATGTATAGCCTAACTCCCTCCGCTTACATTAGGTTGGGTTTATTGGCAAACAAGCTGAAGCGTAGCGCCGGGCAACATGCTCTGAAGGCCCAAAAAAGTGGTCTGAAACCTGCTACAAGCCTTTATGAGTCAGGGCGACGGGCACGGTTCTGGTCTGGCCGGCCTGCCGTATGCGCAGGTAATACAGGCCTCCGGGCAGAGTATGCGCATCCAGCTGAATAGTGGTGAGGCCAGCGGCTGGCTGCAGCTGGCGTACTACCTGGCCCGTAGCGCTTAGCAGCTCCAGCGTGGTTTCGGCAGTGCTGGGCTCAGTCAGCTGCACGTTCAAGTGGCCATCGGCAGAAGGATTGGGGTAGGTTTGCAGACTGAGCTTCCCGGTTAGTTGCACGGCCTGCACCGGCGAGTACGTTAGCGTGCCATCAAGGTCGCGCATGGCCAGGCGGTAGTAGAGCTGCCCGCTGAGCGGCGCAGTATCCAGGGTGGTGTAGCGCTGGCCTTTGGGCTGGTTGCTGGCCTGAACCCTCTGAATGGTCTGCCAGTCACCTTCTGCGTGGCGGCGCTGCACCAAAAATGCGTCGGCGTTCTGCTCGCTGGCAGTTGCCCAGCTCAGGCGCACGGCGCGGCCACTGGCTTCAGCCCGAAATTCAGTGAGCGTAACGGGCAGTGGCAAAGCACCCGGCAAGCTCACGGCATCGCCGCGCGAGCAACCAAAGGCCGAGCCAAACGACTGGCCTGAGTAGTTGCCGGTCAGCCGGTCGAGCTTGTAGATAGTGCCACCATCGGCGTCTACCGCGTAAACGTTGCCGTCGCGGTCCGTAAACATCGAGCCGATATCCTGCTGCGTGGGAATGGGCGTGGTGGGCTGGGTGGTGATGCCCACTGGGGCTAGCCCTGGTGTGCGGATGGTAATAAACTTGTCTTCTTGGCCGAGGTAGCTCACCAGATTGCCCGAGCGCACATCAAATACCCAGTCCTGAATGCCGCCCTGCGGTACTGGGGCGGTACCATTGCTGTTGAGGTATGCCTGAACCTCTGCCTGATAGCCGGCAATGACGGCCGCAGTAGCCGGGTCGGAGGCATCGAGGCGGCGCCAGACTGGTGCGGTGGCCGGAAAGGTAGGCAAGGCCACCACACCCACGTACAGCCTCAAATCTGATACGCGCACCGGCCGCAGCAGGCTAGGAAACGTGAAGTCAATAACATAGAACACCCGGAACGTAGCGCCCGCTACATAGTAGTTGGAGCTGGCGTCGCCGTCGCCGATGAAGTTGAGCGTGATTTCCGTATCAATAAAGCCTGATTCGCCGGGCTGCGTCGGGGTCGTGACGTCGGTGGGGCGGGGCGGCGGCGTTACTGCGCCCAGGTTGGTGGCCTCGGCGGTGCTTAAGTTGATGCGGTACAGATCGGGAGGAGTGTTGAAATTGGTGACCGTAACCGGCTGCACCACATTCAACCCATAAATAACCGTCCGGTCGTTATCATCGGAGCCCAGCGCGTTAACAATGATGGGGGTTCCGTTGCTGGTGACAGTGCCAATAGGCGTGAGTGAGCCATCCGTATTCACTTGCTGCAACACCGATGGATTACCGGCGTTGGCCGGGCAGGCTGATGTCACGGCGAAACTGTTGGTTGGCAGCTGGGCCAGCAGGGTATGACTTCCAGCAAGCAACAGAAAAACAAGTAAACTCTTTTTCATATTGGGAAGCGCTGATGGAACAGGTGGAAAGCGGAAATATAAGAATAATGCACTCAGTACGTAAAAATGCAGCGTTGGATGCCCGTCTGAAAAATCCGTTTTCTCAAATAGAATAAGGACGATTATTGAATTAGAAATATGTTATATAGTTGAAAGTCAATTTACAAGGAAATCAGGAAACTGTCAAGCCCTGCATGCGGGCAGCCGCTGGTTAGGCAGAACTGTGCATATTGGAGGTTTCAGGCTTATCCAGCGTAATTCAACTCATCCGGCAATGCCTTATTCGCTCCTGATTCATAACTGTGGCCAGCTGCTCACGATGGTCGGTACTGCAGCCCAACGGCCGCTCGCTGGTTTACAACTACGCGACTGGCCTATTCTGGAAAACGCCTTCATTGCCTGCAAAAACGGCCAGATTGTAGCACTTGGGCCCATGGCAGCGCTGGATAAAGCCCAGGTGACGGCAGACACACAGGTGTTGGATGCTCAGGGCCAGGTGGTGATGCCGGGGCTGGTAGAGTGCCATACGCATCTGGTGTTTGGCGGCAACCGCGCCCACGAGTTTCAGCGCAAGCTGCACGGCGAAACCTATCTTGATATTCTGGCCAGCGGCGGCGGTATTCTAAGCACCGTGCGTGCCACCCGGGCCGCCTCGGCCGCCGAGCTGCTCGACAATGCGCTGCACCACCTGGCCGGCTTCCGGCAGTACGGCATCACGACTGTGGAAGCAAAAAGCGGCTATGGCCTCGAGGCTGAAACCGAGCTGCAGCTGGTACAGGTAGCGCAGGAGGCCGGCCGCCGCCAGTCCGTGCGGGTGGTGCCCACGTTTCTGGGGGCCCACGTGCCCGGCCCCGAGTATAAAGGCCGCCCCACCGACTACCTGCAGATGCTGGTGCGCGACGTGCTGCCGCAACTCAGCCCCGCCGACGTGCCGTTCGTGGATATTTTCTGCGAGGAAGGCGCCTTTGCAGTGGCAGAAGCCCGGCAGTATCTGATGCAGGCGCAGGCATTGGGATTCGGGTTGAAAATCCACGCCGAGCAACTGCACGACCTGGGTGGCTGCGAAATGGCCGCCGCGCTGGGCGCCGTCAGCATCGACCACGCCGACTACCTGACGCCGGCCGCCGCCGCGCGCATTGCCACTCAAACGCAGGGCCAGACGGTGGCAGTGCTGCTGCCGCTGGTGCCGCTGTTTTTGCGCCAGGAGCGGTATGCCCCCGGCCGTGCCTTCATCGACGCGGGTCTGCCGGTGGCGGTCAGCACCGATTTCAACCCGGGTTCCTGTCCCAGCAAAAACCTGTGGCTGGCCTTGTCAGTGGCGTGCCTGAAAATGGGTTTCACTGCCAAGGAAGTTCTGGCCGCTGCCACTATCAACGCTGCCTGGTCCATTGGGCAGCAGCAGCACTGCGGCAGCCTGGAGCCCGGCAAGCGCGCCGACCTGCTGCTACTGGACGTGCGCGATTACCAGGAGATACCCTATTGGCTGGGGGAAAACCCCGTGCGCAGCGTAGTAATTGGCGGGCACCTGCAGTAGTGCTGGTTGGCGCCGAAATACGAGAGGCGCCGACTCTATGGCGGCGCCTCTCGTGGCGTACAATACGTGTGGCGAGTAAATGCTGATAAATCAGATAGGTACGGCTGAGTCGCAGCCCCAGCTAGGTAGCTATAGTGGATTGATAAAAGCTATAAAGCACGGATTTCGGCTACCATCTCCTCCTCCGTCACGGCCCGCAGCGTGGGCGCGAAAGTTTGGTTGGCGGCTACCGTGGCGCTTTCCTTGCCGAAGTACAGCTGGGTGCCGTCCATGTGCATGACTACTGCCGTTACGGCGTAGCCCTGCGGCACCTGGCCGGCCAGAAAGGTGTCGGAGGTTGAAATAGCAGGGTAGAGGCGGAGAGCAGAGTTCAGCGTGCTGAAAGCCAGATACACAAGGGTATTGGCACTGTTGGCTCCGGGCCGGGTGGCGCGCACCTGCACCGTGGTGAGCGGGCTGGCCGACACAAACCGGTCGCAGTTGATCCAGCTTAGGCGGCTGGCATTGGCATTGTAAAGCCCGGCGCTCAACGAGACCTGAAACCCGGTAGGTGTGCCTGTGGCGGGAAAGGGGGTGATGCTGCCTGGCTGCAACGGAAGCCAGGAGCCGATCAGGGCAGAGTCGGCAGGGCTGCTGAGGGCCGAAAACAGACCCATGCCAGCAGTACTGCTCAGGGCTGGTGGTAGCACGGTGGTAACATTAAGGCTGGCATTCGGGGCCAGCACAACCTGCTGCCCATCCTGTGAAAGCCGGATGCTGAACATGCCGGCCGACTCCAGCAGCTGCCCGTCTGAGATGGTAGGAGCGTGCGAGAAGATCATCTCACTGCGTTTAGTAATCTCACGTACCCGCACCTGCACCAAGCTGCCAGACATTGGCTGCCCGTAGACTCGGCGTAGGTTGGCCGGTATGCGGATGCGGTAGGAGCTGGCTGTGCGGACCGTGGTGTCTAGGCCCGGACGGATATAGAACTGCTGCTCGGGCAAGGCATATCTGGCCAGCTTGCGCTGGATAGGAGGTGCAGGCACCGACAGGTCACAATCCGGAATTTGCACCAGATCTGCGTCTTTTTTGCAGTTGCCCAGCAGCAATACCATGGCCGTAAGGCCTAATAATCGAAGGTTCATAGATCAGAAACAATGAATAGTGGAAAAATACGACCTGGCTGCTGCCAGCCCGGTGGCCAGTCGGGCGGCTTTAGCGCAGGTCGAAAGAAAAGCCCGTGAGCAAGCCGGCCGCAAACGGATGGCGGGCCGGGAGGGAGGGAATAGGCGAAGATGTATTGCCAACCGGGGCCACAATGGATATCAGCGCGTAGCGACCGGTAGGCTGCACCAACAGGTGCAGGCGCGGCGTGAGGGCATAGCGCACATCCAGGCCCGCCGTCAAGCTCACGCCCAGCCGCCGGTACGGGCTGTTGGTAGCCGACCAGGTTTGCTGCTGGCTGCAGGTGCAGGGCGTATTGCCGCTGGTGCGGCCGCCGGCATAAACCTCCACGGCGGCGCCGGCCGCCACTCCATAGCGGAGGCGCGTCTGGCCCCCCAACTGGTACTGCGCCTGCAGCGGCAAGGTGAAATAACGGTATGTATCGCGCTGCTGCACCATCTGCAGAGCCGTACTGGTGGTGTCGCGCGGGGGCTGGAGCAGCAGGTTTAGGCGGGTGGCGTAGGTGAGGTAGCCCAGTCCGCCGCTCACACTCAGGCGGGGCGTAAGGGCGTAGCGCACCTGCAGCTGGGTGGCAAAAGTCAGGGCTGGCCGCTCCAGTTGGCTGAAGCTGGCCGAGTCCGAAGTTGCCAAACGCCGGTAGCTAATGGCCGGGCCCGCCAGCAGCTCTACCGCCCAGCGGCTCGCCGGGCGAAGTACTTGCGGCACTACAGCCACCGGTTGCACGGCCGGCAACGTGGCGGCGAATTGCTGCAGCTGAGTTGCCCGCGGCAGCTGCGGTAGCAAACCACTCCTCGGCGCCGCTAGTGCCAGTGGCTTTGCTGACTGCCGCCTGCTTCCGCTATTCGGTGGTTCGGCTTTTGAGTGAGTAAAACCATCGGCAGCCATACTCACATCAGCTTTCAGCCTGCGGCGCGCAATAGCAGTCGTCTGCTCCTGCGTCGTATCTGTTGCGTTCTGCAACTGCTGCCGCCCCCGCATTGCGGCGACAGATTCCAGCCGGTCGGCCACGGCCAGCGAAGCGCCGGAATCCGGCAGAATAGTCGCGGCCTGCAAACGAGCGGGAGTATCTGCAATAGCGGCAGGTGGCGTGTGGCCGGAGCTGCGGGTTGTTAGCTGGCTCTTGGCCTTGTCCTTTCGGCTGGCAGCAAGCAGTGGGCGGGTGGTATACTCAGGTGGCTGTGAGCCGACGGAGCGGCTTGAAATCCGCTGCCGCCGTTGCGGGGTAGCCGCTGGCATGGTGCCGGCTAGTTCGGCTGCCTGCAACCTGGGAAGAGCCGTGCGGGGCTGTGGAGTGGCATTAGTAGTGCTGTTGGCTGTACCACCAGTCGTTTCGCGAGAGACTTGTTGCGCGGCAGTAGCGGCGGATGTGGTTGCAGCGGCTCTCGTACTGCCAGCTGTTGCCGTTTCTGCATAAGCTGATGCCACTGGCGCAGAAGCCACTGGGCGGGTGGGTGGCTGAGGAATTGGAGCTGGCTGCGCGATAGTGGCGGCGCCGGCAGGGCGGCTCGGCCTGTTCGCCGTGCCCGAAACAGCTGGCAGAGCGGCGGTTTCAGGACGGGAAGCCAACCGGATACCCAGCACACTCACCACGGCTACCCCAATAAACAGCAGCAGCGCCAAAACCCAGCGCCGCCGCAGGGCTGGCTGCGGCACCGGCCGGGCGGGTACGGGTGGTTTAGGGCCGTTAGGCGGCAACTGTTGCTGAATAGCGGCCCACAGGTCGGGCGGGGGCGTGCTGCCGTAGCCCTCCAGCTTGCGCCGCAGTTCCTCGTACAACTCTTCTGATTCGCGCTCCGTCATGACAAGGTGAAGTTGTTGTTGGCCAGCAGACGCTCTTCCAGCAACCGCCGGGCCCGCGAAAGCTGAGACTTGCTGGTGCCTTCCGAAATGCCCAGCAGTTCGCCGATTTCCTGGTGTGAGTAGCCTTCGATGGCGTAGAGATTGAGCACGGTGCGGTAGCCTAAAGGGAGAGTATTGATGAGGGCCACTACTTCATCGGCGGAAAGCTGGTCGAGCGCCGAGCCGTCGGGGTGCGCCACGTTGGCCGCTTCCTCATAGGTGGCCTGTGGAGCCCGCTGGCGGTGCTGCTGGTAGGCGTTGAGCGACGTATTGACGGCAATGCGACGGGCCCAGGCCTCGAAAGGTCCCTGCTCACGATATTGGTCGAGGCGGGTGAAAATTTTGATGAACGTCAGCTGAAGCGCATCCTCGGCCTCCGCTTGGCTGGGGCAATAGCGCACGCACACACCCATCAGCTGGTACGCCAGCCGCTCGTAGAGCGCCCGCTGAGCTGCCGGACTCCCACGACGACAATCGGCCAGTAGATCAGGTAGAGGCTGCGGCATGCGCGGATATGGCGGAGGAATAGCAAATAAACATTAAGCGTAACCGGTTTCTGCCCCCATGACCGGCCGCCGCCCGCCCGGGTTGCGTGGGCCCTGAAAAAAGAGCAGCAGGCCCTACGCTACAAGCCATAAGCTACAGGCTACAAGTGGCAAGCTATAGGCTGCAGGCTTTGGGCACATGTGCTTGTGGCTTACCGCTGGCCGCCCACAACTTGCCGCTTCCTTCCCGGCATGTGCTACATTCGCCCCATGACGCTTCCCATCTACCAGGTTGATGCCTTTTCCGACCGGCCGTTTGCTGGCAACCCCGCCGCCGTGTGCCCGCTGGAAAGCTGGCTGCCCGCCGAAACCATGCAGGCCATAGCGGCTGAAAACAACCTCGCCGAAACCGCCTTCTTCGTGCCCGGAACCGGCGGCGAATTTGAAATCCGGTGGTTTACGCCGGCCGTGGAAGTGGAGCTGTGCGGCCACGCCACCCTGGCGTCGGCGCACGTGCTGTACCGGCATCTGGGTTTTGCGGGCGCCGAAATCGTGTTTCACTCGAAAAGCGGCCCGCTGCGCGTGAGCCAGGCCGAGGCCGGTATGCTCACTCTCGACTTCCCGGCTCGGCCGCCGCACCCCATTCAGCAACACCCCGACGGCCTGCTCGATGGCCTCCGCGCTACCCCGCTGCAGCTATTGGCTGGCCCCGACCTGGTGTGTGTGTTTGCCACCGAAGCCGAGGTGCGTGCCTTAAAGCCCGACATGGCCCACCTGATGAAAGTGGAATACCGCGCCGTCATTGCCACCGCGCCCGGCTCCGGGGGTGTAGATTTTGTGTCGCGCTTTTTCGGTCCGCGGGTGGGCGTGCCCGAAGACCCGGTAACCGGTTCGGCTCACACCACGCTGGTACCCTACTGGGCCGAGCGCCTCGGTAAGCTGCACCTGCACGCCCGTCAGGTATCGGCCCGCAGCGGCGACCTGTGGTGTGAGCTGCGCGGCGAGCGGGTGCTCATGAGCGGCTATGCCGTCACGTATCTGCGGGGCGAAATTGAGGTATAACGGTTCCTTTATCCGCCAGTTCTATTTTTGAAGTCGATACTTTCCCTTGATATAATTCTTGCAATATGTTCAACCGATATGCCGGTATAGCGCTGGCTTTGACACTCAGCCTCTCCATTCAATGCGCATCAGCCCAGACTGTCACCAGCCAGGATCTGGTGAAGCAAGGCGTGGCGCTCCACGACCAGGGCAAGTACGACGAAGCCGTGCTGCGCTATAAAGAAGCGCTGAAGCAAGACCCGGCCAACGCCACCGCCCGCTACGAGCTGGCCCTGACCTACAATGCCCTGGACCGCAACGAGGAAGCCGTAGAGCTGTGCAAGCAAATCCTGAAGCAGGATTCCAACCCCAGCGCAGGGTTCTATAGCACCTATGGCAATGCCCTCGACGGCACTAAAAAACCGAAGGAAGCGGCCAAAATCTACCAGGAAGGGCTGAAGCGCTACCCCAACGAAGGGCCGCTCTACTTCAACCTGGGCGTCACGCAAGCCACGTCGCTGCAGCAGCCCGCCGAGGCCATTGCCAATATGCAGCAATCGGTGCGGTGCCGGCCGGAGCACGCCAGTTCCCTCAATGCACTGGGCCTGTTGCAGCAGCAGCAAGGCAACCGGGTGCCGGCGCTGCTGGCCATGCTGCGCCTGCTGCAGGTAGAGCCCACCGGCCCCCGTGCCGAGGCCGTATTGGCACGCTTCGATAAGCTAGTAGGCCAGGGCGTAGATAAAACCGGCGAAAAGGCCGTTACCATCAGCCTGGCCCCGCAAACCGTGAAAGATGCCGGCAAGAAGGGCCGGGCCGACAACTTCGGGCCGGCCGATATGCTGCTGAGCATGAGCGGCGCGCTGGATTTCAGTGAGGAGAACAAAGACAAAACGCCCACCGAGCAGCTCATCCGCAAGCTGGAGTCGCTGATCAGCGTTATGGACGAACAGCAATCCGCGAAGCAGAATGGCTTTACCTGGCAGTATATGGTGCCCTACTTTGTGGAAATGAAAAAACAGGGCTACGTGCCGGCATTGGCGTACACCATTCAAGAGTCGCGCGCGGGCCGCACACCCGAAGTGCAGCAGTGGCTGGCCAATCATACGGCCACCGTGGAGGAGTTCCGCGGCTGGGCGGGAGCATATCAGTGGCCGAAATAGGCGCGGGGCCGCTACCCGCGCAACTGCTCGCGTCCGTAGTCGTTGCGTTCTATTACCTGTTCCACGAACAGCGCCTTGTTGGGCAGCTGCAGCAGCGCCGCGTGAATGGCGGCCGGCACGCCGGTGTAGCGCACCAGCCCGCCGTGGCGGTACTCAATTTTCAGCGTCTGCGTGGCAGCTTCGTAGCCCACGGCTTTCAGGGATGTAGAACGGACAGGGCGGCGCTGCATAGGTTAGGTATATGGTATTTTGTGAAATATAGAAGATGTCTGAATCTATGTATGAAACAGCGTAACAGAAAAACTGTCATTAGTTCTTGAACTATTCTGCGAACGAGCAAGGGCTTTAAAAGCTCATGCCTCTCTGTGGTATGAATATCCCGTCCATTATCATTATAACGACGCTATCAGTAACAGGAGTCCAATGAACTTATACATGCCCTGTCACTCTCGCAAAGTTTTTAAGGTGCTTCTCGTGGTTGTGGTTGCTGCGAGTAGCCTTGTGACCTGTCGCCCTCCCGCCCGCCTCAAATTACCGGCTAGGTGTACTTCGATGGCGGAACTGCATTTGCGTGCATCAGATATCAGGAAACTCAAGGCCACGTTGCGGAAGGACATGGGGCCAGGCCACCCCATCAATATTTACGATTGTTGCCTCGTTCAAGTGATTACCACAGGTGGCTACGGGTTGATGAAAATTGAAAATCCGTCGTCGTCGCACTCCACAGCACAATACTTTATCAGGGGGCACAAAGGCATCTTCCCACTGGAGGCACAAAATTGGGAGTTGCGCAGGCGCGCTTTGGATAGAGCCCTAGCGGAACACAAGGATGTGTTGGATGAGCAATACGCAGACAGTATCAGGGCGTATTTAACAAAAAAAACCTCTTCACATTGATGTATTACTCGGGACTAGACGACTAAGGATCGGGTATCACGTTATCCTAAAAGTTGAATTACGCTAACTAACGCTCCTTACGCCGCGGGCTTCTTGCGAACCGGCTTCTTGATAGTCGTGGTGGCCGCCATCTTATCGGGGTTGTCAGCCAGGAATTTGCCCCAGCTTTTGTTGCCGGCCTTCACGTTGTTGCCCTTCTGGTAGTGATGGCACATGGCCACGGCCAACGCGTCGGTGGCGTCCAGGAACTTGGGGGCTTCTTCGATGGGGGGGAGCTTCAGAGTCTGGCGGAGCATGTGGGCCACCTGCTCTTTGCTGGCGTTCCCGGAGCCGGTTACGGCTTGTTTTACCTTGGTAGGCGCATATTCCACGTACGGAATCTGGCGGGCCAGGCAGGCGGCAATGGCCACGCCCTGCGCCCTGCCCAGCTTGAGCATGCTCTGCACGTTCACCCCAAAAAACGGCGCTTCGATGGCCAACTCGTCGGGCAGATGCTCGTCGATGAGTTCGGTCATGCGCTCAAAGATGCGCTTGAGCTTGAGGGCGTGGTTGGTGCCCAGCTTGCGCATGTCAA
Source organism: Hymenobacter puniceus (assembly GCF_014333525.1). Classification (GTDB taxonomy): domain Bacteria; phylum Bacteroidota; class Bacteroidia; order Cytophagales; family Hymenobacteraceae; genus Hymenobacter. The sequence goes on along the minus strand of NZ_JACSCX010000004.1, from coordinate 315,042 downwards.
TCACGTCGTACTCCAGCATGCGCACCCGCTGGCCCTGCACCTCAATCACTGCGTAGCCCATGAGGTTGGTGCCGGGGTCGACGCCCATGATAATCTTGGGCAGCAGGTCGGTAGGAGCGAGGGGCAGAATCATGGGCGGGGCAAACAGGGCAGAGAATCAGGAAGAAGAAAGGCTGGCGTTGATTTTCGTCGGTAACTTGCTGCTTTCAACCGAAAGCGCCTTCTCTTCTTGTCCCAGCATCTACAAAACTACGCCCAAAAGCCGGAAAAAAAGCCGGCAACTGCCCCGCGCTGGGGCCAGGGGCTGGTGGTGGCGGGCAAGCTGCTTATCACGGCCCTCACGCTGGGGTTGCTGTACCACTCCGTTTTCGCCGATGGGGCTACGGCGGCGGCGTGGCGCGGGCTACTGGCGGCCACTTTCACCGGGGCCGGGCGCGGGCCAGTGCTGCTGGCGCTGGTGCTGGTGCCCGTAAACTGGGGCGTGGAGGCTTGGAAATGGTGGCGCCTGGCCCGGCACCTGGAGCCGGTATCGTATGGGCGCAGCTTCCGGGCGGTGCTGGTGGGGCTTACGCTGGGTTTCGTCACGCCCAACCGCGTCGGCGACTACGCCGGCCGCATCATCGAACTCAAAAGCCGCCGCCTCGACGCGCTGGGGGCAGTATTTCTGGGCCGCTACGCGCAGCTGGTCGTTACGGTGCTGGCTGGTTCGGCGGGTTTGCTTTACTTTCTGCTGACGTTTTATTTGCGCGGCTACCCGGCCAGTGGGCTGGGCGCAGTGGTGGCGGCGGTGCTGCTGAATGCGGCCGTGCTGCTGCCGCTCTACCGCTCCCGGCTGCTGCTGGCGGTGCTCATGGCCATCCGGCCGCTTCGGCGGTTTCGGCGGTTTCTGGCCGTGATGCCCACGTACCGGGCGCCCGCCATCCACAGCATTCTGGCGTTGTCGGGGCTGCGGTATGCGGTGTTCTGCGCGCAGTTTGGGTTGCTGCTGAAAGCCTACGGGGCACAGGCCGCGTTGGGGCCCGGGGCGGCGGCCGTGGCGAGTACGTTTCTGCTGAAGTCCTTGGTGCCCTCGCTCAATGCGCTGGCCGATGTGGGTGTGCGCGAGCTGTCGGCCACGCATCTGTTCGGGCTGCTCGGCGAGCCGGCCTTGCCGGTGCTCAGTGCCAGCCTCAGCCTCTGGATTCTCAACATTGCCTTACCCAGCGCCACCGGGCTGCTGTTTGTGCTGCGCCTGAAAGTGCTGCGCAAACGTCGCAAAGCCGATTCCGCTTCTATGCCGCCCGCCGCATGAGTACACTTCTCGGGCTTCTATTGCTAGCTGCGCCGCTGCTCTACGTGCTGCAGATGCTGCGTTTCCGCTTAGCCTGGCAGCGAATGGCGACAGTAAACCTAGAACCAGAGAAATCCGATCAGCTGCCCACCCCAGTCGTTTTGCTTGGTGCGGCAACGAAGCAGCCGCGCTTCTCAGTGCTGATTGCCGCCCGCAACGAAGCTGCCAACCTGCCACGCTTATTGCACGATCTGGCCCGGCAAACTATGCCGGCTGCTTGTTTCGAGGTGCTGATAGTGGATGACCATTCCACCGACGACACGGCGGCCGTAGTAGCCGACTGTGCCGCGCCCTACGCGCTCCGCCTTATCCAACTGGCTGCCGTTCCTGGGGCCGGAGTCGGGAAGAAAGCGGCCATTCAGGTGGCGCTGGCGCAGGCGCGTGCCCCGTGGGTGGTGTGCACCGATGCCGACTGCCGTATCGGCCCCGACTGGCTCCTTGGCTACGCGGCTTTGCTGGCTGAGGCTGGCTCGGAAGTGCGTTTCGTGAGTGGGCCGGTGCTGCTTACGGGGGGCGCTACGTGGCTGCAGCAGCTGTCGGGGCTGGAGTTTGCCGGGCTGGTGGGCACGGGCGCGGCTGGCATTGCGGCCGGCACGCCCACCATGTGCAACGGCGCCAACCTGGCCTATCGCCGCGACGCCTTTGCGGCCGTGCAGGGCTTCGCCGGCAACGAGCACCTGCCCAGCGGCGACGACGAATTTCTGCTGCACAAGCTCCACGCCGCCTTTCCGGGCAGCATCCGGTTCCTGAAGCACCCCGCCGCCATTGTGCGCACCACCGGGCCGGCCACGCTGGCGGCGCTGCTGCAGCAGCGGGTGCGCTGGGCCAGCAAGTGGCGGCACTACCGGCACGCGCCGTCGCAGCAGCTGGCGGTGCTGGTGCTGCTGGCCAACGTGGCGCTGGCGGCTGGGCTGTTGGCGCTGTGCTGGCAACCGGCGCTGGCGCCTTGGGTGGCCGCCGCCTGGGCGCTCAAGCTGGGCGCCGACTATTGGTTTCTGGCGCCGGTACTGCAGTTTCTGGGGCGGCGGCGCTGGCTACGCTGGGTGCCGGTGCTGCAGCTGCTCTACGCGCCGTACGCGCTGCTGGTGGGGCTGGCCGGCCTGTGCGGCGGCTACGTCTGGAAAGGCCGGCCGGTGAAATAAAGGCCGGAATTAGGTTGGGTTTGTGGCCGCCGGGAGCGTACTTCAACAGGGCGGCCAATGGTGTGCCGCCTTCGCCGCGCAGGCCGGATTTAGCAGTGACTGAGCGGCGATTACGTATTCTACTCTCGTTATCCGATGAACCGAAACTGGTTGGAGCTGGTGTTTCCGGCGGCCCTGGCGCTGCTCGTTGTCACGATTGGGGTGTTTCTGTTGAGCATGACGGGGTTGTTGCATGAGGAGCCGCAAGTTCAAGAAGATAGCCTCTCCTACTGCGAGGGCCCAAGAACTGGTACAGAGTCCACACAAACTACGGCCCCCGTACCGCTGCCACCCGGCACCAATCCAGCGGACGTTGCGGCCGGTGATGCCCTGTTTAAAGGTAATTGCGCGCAGTGCCACGCAATCAACGACGTGGTAGTTGGTCCAGCCCTGGCGGGTATCGCCAAACGCCGCCCCGAAAGCTGGCTGATTCCGTGGGTCAAAAACTCCAGCAAAGTAGTAGCCAGCGGCGACGAGTACGCCGTGAAGATTTTCAACCAGTACCAGAAGCAGCAGATGCCCAGCTTCCAGCTCAGCGACGACGAAATCCGGCAGATCCTGCTTTACGTTCGTTCGCAGGATGCTTTTTCCGGAACCAATGGCCCAGGCCTGGTAATGGCTGATTGATAAAAGCCGCCGAAAAGCCGCCCCGCTCAGCTACATTTGCCCTTCCCACAGATAATTCTCCTCCGTGACTGACCCCGAATTCGAAATTCTCGACGAGCTATACTTTGTCACGCCGTTCGCCACGCTGCTCCAGAAAACCGGGTTACCGGCCGCCGAGCTGACCCAGCACTTGCGCGTTTTGCTTGAACAGGGCCTCATCCGCAGCTACTGGCCCGACCCTGATACCGAACTGGCCTATGAGGAAAGCTCGTTCGGGGCGCTCAGCCAGGATTGCCTGTTTCTGGCTTCCAAGGAAGGCCTGCTGCAGCACAACACCCGTTAGCCGTGGCCGGCTCTACGCTCACTACGCCATCTGTGGCGGCTACGGCCGCTGCCCGCTCGCCGGGCTACTATGTGCGCCAGCGGCTGCTGGGCAACCGGCCCGCCATGGCCGGGCTGAGCTTTATTGTGCTTTGCGCCCTCATTGCGCTGCTAGGGTATTGGGTGCTACCCGACAACTCGCCTAATGCCAATAACAGTCTGGTGCAGCTGCAGAAAGAAGCGCCCGGCTTCCAGGCCACGGTGTTGCGCCTGCCCATCCGGGATTCTATCCGCTCTGCCGCCGACAACATCTTCCGGACCTGGGCCTACGGCCGCGCCCCGCGCTACCAGGAGGTGCCCATCGGCAGCTACCGTTTCCAGGGAGACTCGGTATTCATCGAACCGTATAAAAACCATTCGGCCCTGGCTGATAAGGCCCGGCGCTATTCGCTGGCCGAGGTGGCAGGCCGCGCCGGTACTACAGATGAACTGCAGCAAATCGTGGCGCAGGAACGCATGATGCAACGCACTTACTGGCTGGGAACCGACAAATCGGGCCGCGACGAGCTGAGCCGGCTGCTGCTGGGTACCCGTGTGAGCCTGGGTATCGGGCTGGTGGCCGTATTGATTTCGGTGGTGCTGGGCATGGCCGTGGGCGCCGTGGCCGGCTACGTGGGTGGGTGGCTGGACTCGCTGCTGCTGGGCGTGATGACCGTGGTGTGGAGCATTCCGGGTATCATGCTGGTCATTGCCATTTCGCTGGCCCTCGATAGCAAGGGCGTCTGGACTTCGTTCGTGGCCGTGGGCCTGACCATGTGGGTGGACGTGGCCCGCGTGGTGCGCGGCCAGATGCTGAGCCTGCGCGAAAAAACCTTTGTGGAGGCCGGCCGCGTGCTGGGCTTGCCGCAAAGCCGCCTCATCATCCGGCACCTGCTGCCCAACATGACCGGGCCACTCATTGTCATTGCAACTAGTAATTTCGCGGCGGCCATTCTGCTCGAAGCTGGCCTGAGCTTCCTGGGTTTGGGAGTGCAGCCACCGGCGCCATCGTGGGGCCTGATGGTGAACGAAGGCTTCCAGCTGCTGGGCACCGAAGCCGGCCTCTGGCTGACGCTACTGCCCGGCTTGGCCATCAGCCTGCTGGTGCTCAGCTTCAACCTGCTCGGCAACGGCCTGCGCGACGCCTACGATCCTAAAACGCCGCTGAGCTAATGTGCTGATGAATGATGTGTTGATGTGAAATTGACGCCCATCGGACAGCTAGCGAAATAGGTAGAACAGCCAGTAAAAATCGGTAATCAGCACATCAATAATCAGCATATCAGTCCATGCCCAACTCTACGCTTACGCCTGAAAAGCGCCTCTTCCTGAAAGACCGGGAGCTGGGGGCCCTGCTGGAAATCACGCAGGCCATCAACCAGGACCATAGCGAGGGCGCGCTCTACAAAATCTTCCAGTTCACGCTGCTCGGCCAGCTCAATATCCGGCGGCTGGTGCTTTACGTAAAGGAAGAAGGCCAGTGGCAATGCGTGGTATCGTTTGGAGCCATGCTGCCCGATTTCCGGCGCATTGCGCTGCCCGAATCGGTGCTGCTGGGTACTGGCGGTCAGCCGGCCGCGCTGGCTGGCATGGCCCTGGGTCCCGAGTGGAGCATGCTGGAAGCTGTGATTCCGGTGGTGCGCAACGACGAGGTGGTGGCCTATGTGTTCATCGGCAACGTGCACGAAGACTACGCCAGCGGTGAGGCGGCTAAGTTTCTGGAAACGCTCAGCAACATTCTGCTCGGCGCCATCGACAACCGCCGTCTGGGCCGGCAGCGGATTGCGGCCGCCGCCATGCGCAAGGAAATTGAAATTGCGCAGGAGGTGCAGACCATGCTGTTTCCGCGCAAGCTGCCCAACGACGCCCATGTGGCTGTGGCCGCTTCCTACGTGCCGCACACGGCCGTTGGCGGCGACTACTACGATGTGGTGGACATCGATGCCAACCGCTTTCTGTTCTGCGTGGCCGACGTGTCGGGCAAGGGTGTGGCGGCTTCGCTGCTGATGTCCAACTTCCAGGCCGGGCTGCGCACGCTGCTGCGCCAGCAGGTAGATATTGCCATGGTAGCGCAGGAACTCAACAACCTGATTTTCCGCAACGCCGGCGGCGACAAGTTCATCACCGTGTTTTTTGGGGTGTATGACCGCACCACCCGCGTGCTGCGCTACGTGAATGCCGGCCACAACGACCCCCTGCTGATATCCGACTCGGGGCAAGTGGAGCGCCTGCGCGAAGGCACCATTATGCTGGGCGTGATGGATGAGCTGCCGGGCCTGAAAGTGGGAGAGGTGCACATTCCAGGTCGTGCCCTGTTGCTCAACTACACCGATGGCCTGACCGAAGTGTTCGACGCCAACCAAGAAGAATTCGGCGAAGAAGGCATTCTGACGCTGCTGGCCCGCAACCGCTATTTGCCGCTCAAGCGCCTGCACGAAGAGCTGCTGGCTTCCATCAAAGCCTACAACGTCAACGGCAGCCAGTTCGCCGATGACGTCACAATCCTGAGCTGCCGGTTCAAGTAGGCAAGTAAGGCGGTCATGTAGTATATTTACCACACTAGCGAGACGCTTCGGCTGCGCCTCTGCATGACCGCCTGTGGGGCCTTATTTAGCTTTCCCAGCCACGAAATTGAGGCCGAAAAACAGCTTTTCCTTGAGCAGCGAGTTGCTGCGCCAGAGGCGGCTTTCGCGGGCCATTACCTGTTGGGAGTTGCCGTTTTTGAACATGAACGGCGGAAACAGCCGGATGTACTGCACGTCGGCGGGGTAGATGTGCAGGTGCTGCTTGGCCAGCTCACGGCGCCAGGTGGCCAGGTCACGGATGTTTTCGTTGCCGAGCAGGATGTTCTTCTGCAGCTGCTCGTCGTAGATTTCAATGATGCGCTTGTTGCCGCGGCGCAAATACAGCTTCAGGTTCTGCACCACATTGCCGCCGTTTTCCTCCACGATAATGAGGTTGCCTTCCGGCTTCAGGGCTGAGTGGAAGATGCGCAGCGCATCCTGCAGCGGCTCCAGGTGGTGCAGCGTGTCCTGAATGATGACGTGGTCGTAGCTGGCCGGCGCCGGGGGCGAGTCGAACAGGTTTTCGTAGCTGTAGGTAAAGCCCGATACGTCGCCGAACTGCGACCAGTATTGCAGGCGCTCCGGAATATGCTTGAAGTAGAACTCCAGCGTAGTGCCGTGCACCTTGTAGCCGTTGAGGGCCAGGAATATAGCGGTGGTGCCGTAGCCGCAGCCGCAGTCCCAGATCGCAGCCTCCGGGTTGGGCAGGTGGTCGAGGATGTAGTGCAGACGCTGCGTGACGTAGGACTTGCGGAACTCGAAGCTGGCCGGATTTTCTAGAAACTTATAGTAGCTGGTCAGGTGCTGATTGCTGCGTAATTCATCCAGAAACAGCTCAAAGAATTCGTTAACCGTCATCGTCAGTGGCAAAAGAAGGGAAATAGGTGCGGGCACTGCTGCCTTTGGCGAAGGTACAGGCTAGAGATATTAGTTGTTAGTAGTGGGTTGATAGATGTTGGCGGGGAATTGTCAGTTGCTGGTTGTCAGTTGTCAGGTCGTTCAAGTTCTTTTCACCGACAACTAGAAACGAACAACTAACAACTATGCGGCCCGGGCCTGCTCGTCGTCTTCTACCCACAGCTGCACCCGGATCAGGATGGCCATCGAAATGTAGTAGAAGGAGCCAATCTTATCAACCTCCACCAACTCGTTGAGCAGCAGGTGAAACACTGTGATGACCAACGACAGGCCGGCGGCCATCACGAGGCGGCGGTGCTGGGCGGTCTGGGCGCGGTGGTAAAGGCGCTCCACGAGCAGCAGTGCCGTGAATACCAGTGCCACAAACAGCAAAAAGCCCGGCACGCCCTGCTCGGCCAGCTGCAGCAGGAAGTAGTTGTGGGTGGTGGATTTTTCCGGGTTGTCGCTCACGTAGGTGCGGAAGCTGCGCACCGTATAGCGCTTGTACTCGGGGTAGAACGTGGACGGGCCGCTGCCGGTCAGGGGCTTGTCGGCAATCATGTGGGCCGCCGCCACCCAGCGGTACACCCGCTCCATGCCCGATACGTCCTGCAGCTTGTAGGTGGCCTCCAGGTGCTTCTCGAAGTTGCCGCCGTTGAAGATGGTTTTCTCGAACTCCGGCGCGTACAGCATATAGGTGTTGTCGCGCACGAAATAGGCCGTGGTGAGCAACGTGCCCACGCTGGCTACCACCAGCACCACCCGCGTCAGGCGCAGCCGGATAATGCCGAAGTACAGCCCAGCCACCACTAATGACAGCATGGAGGCGCGGGTATAGGAGAGCAGCACGCCACCTACGGCAATCAGCACCACTGTGTACCAGAGCCAACGCGCGCCGCGCGAAGTAGCGTCGCGGGCGGCATAGAAGGCCAGCGGCACCAGCAGCGCGGCCGTGGCGGCGTACAGCACGTGGTTGTGGTAGAACGGCTGAATGGCCCAGTTAATAGAATCGAAGCCGAAGCCCTTGGCGGCGTGGCGCAGCATGGTGTACACCACGGTGGCGCACACGCCCGCCGCAAACAGCGCCACCAGCCGCCAGATGTCCTGGGCGCGGCGCACCACGGCCAGCGTCACAAACACAAAAGGCACGATGTACCACGTCTTAGCCAGCAGGTACTTCACCGACTTGAGCGTGTTCACCGAAAACGCCGTGCTCACTACCGACCACAGCAGCGCCAGCCCCATCAGCACCACCAGCGGGTGCGTCCAGACGCGGGCCGGCACCTGGCTACCACCCAGCAATATGCTCACCACAAAGCAAACCAGCAGCACCAGCAGCAGCGGCTCCGAAGGCACGTCCATGCTCAGGCCGCCGGGCAGCGCCACTTCCACCGAGAAGGCTAGTGTGGCCAGCAGAATGTAGTACACCCAGCGCCAATCTACGAGCAGCACGCCCACGCCCAGCGCCGCCACCGGAAGCGCCAGCCACCCCGCCGAGCGCAGCATAGCCGCCGTGCCACAACTCAGCAACAGCCCCACAAACGCCATAAAAAGGCGCTGGTCGGTGAATTGCGGCCGCAGGGAAGACAGGGGTTTCATGTAGGGCTTAGGCAATAGGGCCTAGGGCTTAGGGAATAGGGATTGTTAACTGGAGGTTAAGCTGATAAATAACCTAAGCCCCAGGCCCTATTGCCTAAGCCCTAACAACTAATTCTTGATCGACAGATTGCCGCGGTAGAGCTCCAGCAGCGTGATGAAGATGACGGAGAAGGCAAACGTCACGAGCACCGACGACAGCACGATAAACCAGCGCACCGGCGCGGCCTTGCGGGTGGCAGGGTAGGCTTCCTGCACCACGTAGATGCTGGAAATCTTGCCACTGATGCTTAGACTGGCCGATTCGTAGTCGCTGCGGGCCTTGAGCAGGCGGCCCTGCACGTCGTTGAAGCGGGCGTAGAGCGTGTTCATCCGGTCGATGCCGGCCGAATAGCTTTCCAGATTGAAGATGTTACCACCGTCGGAGGTAGTGAGGGCACGCAGGGCGCGGCGCAAACCGGCGGCTTTGCTGCTGTTGCCTTCACCCTCGGCGCGCCGCAGTGCGCTTTCAGTTTCAATGATTTCCTTGGCCAGATACCGGGATTCCAAGGCCAGGCCATACACGCCGTAGCGGCGGCGGCCGGTTAGCAGGCTGTCGTAGGTGCTTTGGTATTCGCGCTCCAGAAACTTGCGGCGCTGCTCGTAGAGGCCCAGCACCTTGCGGCGGTTGGCAAACGTGAGCTGCTGGTTGACGGAGTCGATGCTCTGCACCATAGCATTCACGATCCGGGCCGCCAGTACCTTGTCGGTGTCCAGAAAGGTCAGCTCGATGGCGTCCCGGTCGTTATGAACGATGTTGAGGTTGCTGGTGAATTCATTGAGCGCGGCGTTGTCGGCAATGTCGTCGCCGGGCTTGCCCACTTTGTAGTGCTCGTGCAGCTTAAAGCGCCGGATGATGCCCTCGGCCACCGGCTGCGACTGCCCGATGGTGATAACCCGGTCCAGATCTTCGTTGCGGCCGCCCAGCTCCAGCTTGCCGCCTTCCGTCACAATCCGGTCGGGGTCGGTGGTGTTGGGGTTGGTGGGGTAGAAAACCGATGTGGACTTGTAGACATTGGGCATCAGCAGCGCCACTACTGCACTAACTACCAGCGCCAGCGCCACGGCCCCGAGCACCAGATACTTCCAACGATTGATAACCGGCCACAGGCCCAGCAGCGAATAAGATCGGGATGACATAGAGGAGCGAAAAGACAAGCTACTGCGGGGGTGCCGGTCCTTCGGCTCCACCACAACGCAGCAAAGCTAGTGCAATCGGGCAAGAATCAAGTAGGAAGAATGGACCAGTATGCTGGCCGCGGGCTGCCAACTATGCGCCCGGCCCAGCGTCTGCCTGCGGGTTCTTGCGCCGACTATCGTATTTTCGCGGCCCATCCTCTATTCCTAGCCTCTATCAAACGCTTTTTCGGAAATATCAGCTTTGTAGTGCTGCTCAATCTGCTGGTGAAGCCCGGCTGGGTGGTGGTGGAAAACCTGGTGCAGGACCGGCTGGGGCACGCGGCGTTCGGCACGTTTACGGCCTTGTTCACGCTGGCTACCATCGTGGCGCAGGTATCGGACCTGGGCACCACGCAGCTGACCACCAAGCGGGTGGCAGCTAATCCCAACTTCCTGACCGAGTATTTCCCGACGCTGCTCCCACTGAAAGGCTGGCTGTCGGGGCTGTTTTTACTGGCTACGCTGGGCATTGGCTGGCTGCTGGGCTACCGCGGCCACACGCTCACGCTGCTCGGCCTCACGGCGGGCGGCTTGCTGCTGGCGCAGTTTACGCTGTTTTTGCGGGGCGTGCTGCAGGCGCATCAACGCTTCAATACCGATGCGCTGCTGTCGGTGCTGGAAAAGTTTCTGCTGCTGGGGCTAGTGCTACTGCTGGTGCCCATCGGTATTTCGCTGGACCGCTACGTGAGCGCCCGCACGCTGGCCGTGGGCTTCACATTTGTGGTGCTCTACGGCGTCATTGGGCGGCTCTATGGGCGGGTGCGGTTCCGGCTGCAGGTGGGCCAGGCCCGCACGGTGCTCAAAGCCAGTTTGCCGCTGGCCTTTATTACGCTGGTGTATGGCCTGAATGAGCGGATTGATATGCTGATGCTGGAGCGGCTGGTGTCGGCGCAGGAAGCCAGCTACTACGCCGCTGCCTACCGCTGGCTGGATACCATGATGATGTACCTCTGGACGGTGCTGCCGCTGTTTTTTGCCAAGTTCGCCCACGCCACCGGCCGGCCGCAGGAGCAAAAAGACCTGCTCTGGTTTGGCCAGCGCGTGGTCACGGTGCCCATGCTGCTGATTTGCGGCTTCGTGCTGTTTCGGGGTGAGGTGCTATTCTGGCAGTTCACGCACAGCACCCCGCTGGAAGTGGCCCGTATGGCGCTCTGTCTCAAGATTCTGTTCGTGAGCGTGCTGGTGCATGCTTTCTTTGCCATCTATAGCACGTTGCTCACCAGCACCAACCACGAGCGGCCGGTAAGCTGGCTGGTAGGACTCAGCATTGTGCTGAACGTAGGGTTGAACCTGGTGTTGCTGCCGCGGCTGGGGGCGGTGGCTGGGGCCATCAACACGCTGGTGTGCGCCGTGTTTGTGTCGGTGGGCTACCTGTGGCTGGTGCATCGGCGGACGGGCGTGCCGGTGCCGTGGGCGTGGTTGGCGCGGCTGGCGCTGGCGTTTGGGCTGCTGTGCGGTGTGTGGGCGGCCCTACAGATGGGTTTGCACCTACATTGGCTGCCGGAATCGGTGCTGGCCGGCCTCAGCTTCGTGGGCATCCTGTTCCTGATCCGTATTGTGCAGGTAGCCGAGTTGCGGCAGCTGCTAAAGAGGTGAACCGCTTGTCATGCTGAGCTTGCGAAGGACCTTATCACGCCGGCACATGTCATTTCGACGAGGTTCCCGCTGAGGTTCGCTGAGTCGTTCTGACGTGATAAGTTCCTTCGCTCTGCTCAGGATGACAGCTACCTTTGTCACCTGTCACCTGTCACCTGTCACCTGTCACCTCATCACCCAACCTTGCACATCGCCGTTAACACCCGCTTTCTGTTGCCCGGCGGCCAGCTGGAGGGCATTGGGCGTTTCACGTTCGAGACGCTGAAGCAGTTGGTAGCGGCACACCCCGAGCATACGTTTCACCTGCTGTTCGATCGGGCTTTTGATGCGCGCTACCTGACGGGCCCCAACGTGGTGCCGCATGTGCTGCTGCCGTCGGCGCGGCACCCGTTTCTGTGGGTGGCGTGGTTTGAGGGGGCCGTGGCACTGTGGCTGCGGCGGCACCGGCCGGCCGTGTTCCTCAGCCCCGACGGCTATACCACGCTGGCTACCAGCGTGCCCCGCGTCACGGTGTTTCATGATCTGGCTTTCGAGCATTTTCCGGAGCACATGAGCGGGCTGGAACATCGGTACTACCAGTTTTTTGCGCCTCGTTTTGCCCGCGCTTCGGCGCAGCTGGTGGCCGTGTCGGAGGCTACGCGGCAGGATCTGGTGCGCACGTATGGCGTGGCGCCCGGCAAAATCCGGGTGGCCGGCAACGCGGCAGATGCGCACTTCCAGCCCCAGCCGCAGGCCGTACAGACGACCACGCGGGAGCGGTACGCGGCCGGCAACCCTTACTTTCTGTTTGTGGGCGCCCTGCACCCGCGCAAAAACCTAACGAACCTGCTGCTGGCCTTCGACGCGTTCAAGCAGCGTACCGGCGCCGCTACCAAGCTGCTTATCGTGGGTCGCACAGCCTGGAAGGCCGGCCCCATGTTCGATGTATACCAGCAGCTGCAGTTTCGCCACGATGTGCATCTGACCGGCCGCGTGACGGAAGAAGAGCTGGTGCAGCTCTACGCCGCCGCCTACGCTACCGTCTACGTGCCGCTGCTCGAAGGCTTCGGCATTCCCATCATCGAGGCCCAGGCCTGCGCCTCCCCGGTCCTGACTTCCGACTGCAGTTCCATGCCTGAAGTAGCCGGCGGCGCGGCCCTGCTCGCCAACCCACAGGATTTCAGCGCCATTGCCGACGCGCTGGTGCGCCTGCAGCAGGAGCCCGAACTACGCGCTTCACTCATCGAAAAGGGCCTACAAAACGTGAACCGCTACTCCTGGCAGCACAGCGCCGAAGTGCTGTGGGAGGCGGTGCTTGCGGCAATTAATAATTGAGAATTAAGAATTAAAAATGATGAGCGCCTATTGTCTTCTGCAAATCATTACGCACCCAGTACAGGCGGACATTGGCCTACTATCACTCCCGATATTGTTAGCCTCAATTATCACCATTTTCAATTTTTAATTGAAAGCCTATGCGTGTCCACCGCCTCCCTGAAATCATGCAACGCTGGCTGCCGCACACTGAGTGGCGCGGGCCGGTGCGGGTAGGGGAGAAACCACTCTACCTTACCTTCGACGACGGACCCATTCCCGAAGAAACGCCCTTTGTGCTGGAGCAGCTGGCCCGCTACAGCGCCCGCGCCACGTTCTTCTGCGTCGGCGACAACCTAGAGAAGCACCCGGACATTGCCCGGCAGGTGCTGGCCGCCGGGCATCGGCTAGCCAACCACACCTTCCACCACGTGAGTGGCTGGCGCACGCCGCTGCCGCAGTATCTGCAGGAAGTGGCGCGCTGCCAGCAGGCGCTGGATGCGCTGCTACCGCAGCCAGAAACCCGGCCACTGCTGCGCCCGCCCTACGGCCGCCTTACCCGCGCCCAGGCGGCCGCGCTGCACCCCCACTACCGCCTCATCATGTGGGATTTGCTCACCTACGACTACGACGCCACCTACCCGCCCGAAACCTGCCTGCGGGCCGCTTTGGCCCACACTCGCCCCGGCGCTATCGTTGTGTTTCACGACAGCCACAAGGCCCGCCAGAACATGCGCGCCGTGCTGCCCCGCTACCTGGAGAGCTGCGCTGAACAAGGGTATTCGTTTGAGCTGTTGTAGCATGAGAACAAAATCAGGACGTCATGCAGAGCGCAGCGAAGCATCTCGCGTGCTGACGTTGTAAGAATGATCCAGCATCAGCACGCGAGATGCTTCGCTGCGCTCTGCATGACGGTCCTGAGCAACTCATTAACACATCAATAATCAGCACATTAATTTGCTTTTCCTCACGCTCTTTCTGGCCGGCTGGTTTCTGATTCTGGCGACGTCCACGCTGCTGCTGGCCGTGCGGCGCGGCAGTCAGCCGGGGCCGTTGCCGGAGCCGTTGCCGCGCGTGAGTGTCCTGATTGCGGCCCGCAACGAGGCGGCGGCCATTGGGCGCTGCCTACAGGCCATCCGGCAGATGGAGTACCCGGCGCACTTGCTGGAAGTGCTGCTCGGCGACGACGGCTCCACTGACAGCACCGCGGAGGCAGCCAGCCAGGCCATGCAGGGTTTTGGTGGCGCGTTCCGGGTGGTGCCGATTCGAGAAACGCTGGGCACGGCCCGCGGCAAGGCCAACGTGCTGGCTCACCTCACCCGCGCTGCTACCACCGACTTTTTCTTTATTACCGACGCCGATATTGCCGTGCCCCACACCTGGGTTTCGGCGCTGCTGGCCCAAACGCAGCCGGGCGTGGGCACCGTGACGGGCCTTACACTGGTGCAGGGCCCGCGCCTGTTCGATAAGCTGCAGGGCCTCGACTGGCTGATTTCGCTGGGGCTGGTGCAGGTGGTATCCGACCTGGGGAGGCCCGTGACGGCCATGGGCAACAATATGCTGGTGACGCGCGCCGCTTATGAAGCCACCGGCGGCTACGAGGCGCTGCCGTTTTCCGTGACCGAGGACTTCGAGCTGTTTCGCGCCACGCTTCGGCATGGTTTCCATTACCGAATTCTGTTTCGCCCCGAGGTGCTGGCCGAGAGCTTGCCGATGCCCACGTTTGGTGCGTTGCTGCACCAGCGTCGCCGCTGGAGCCGCGGCGTGGAGAGTTTGCCGTGGTGGCTGAAAGGTGGGCTGCTCTATTACGCGGGTTTCTATCCGGCGCTGCTGGCGCTGGGCTGGCTGGGCGGTCCGCTGGCGGCGGGTCTGGTTTTGCTGGCCAAAATGCTGCTACAAGGGGTGCTGGCGGCCGTCAGCTTCCGCCGCGCCGGCCGTCGTGCGCCGCTGCATCTGCTGCCGCTGTTCGAGCTCTACACGCCTGTCCTCACCGCCGCCCTGGCCATATTTCGCCTGCTGCCGCTTTCCTTCGACTGGAAGGGCAGAAAGTATCGGTAGGTTTTAGAGCTTGGGAAATAGGGCCTAGTGATTAGGGCACAGTACTTAGACTTGCTGCGCAGTGCCTTGGGCGTGGATGGGTGTGGTGAGCTGGGGAGGAGTTCCGGTCCGGCGGCTCTTTTAGCCGTTGGGCAGGTTGCCGCACGCTGACTTGCTGGCCAGATGCCGCCCCGAGCCCGGTCCGCCGTAACTTGCACCCGCCAAGCCGGTGCCGTTTTCAACCCCGCTACCAAGCCCCAATTCCTAATCCCCAGGCCCTAAGCCCTAGCAATGCATTTCACCGATTCGCACGCCCACGTTTATTCCGAGCAGTTCAAGCCCGACCGTGACGACATGCTCAACCGCGCCTTTGAGGCCGGGGTGCAAACCATCGTCATGCCCAACATCGACCACGAAAGCATCGACGCCATGCTGGAAACGGAGGCCCGCTTTCCGCAGCAGTGCCACGCCATGATGGGCCTGCACCCGTGCCACGTGACCAAAAACTTCGAGCGGGAGCTGTACGAGGTGGAAGACTGGCTGGGCCGGCGCCCATTTGCGGCAGTAGGGGAGTGCGGCATCGACCTGCACTGGGACAAGACCACCCTCGGCATCCAACAGGAGGCGTTGCGCGTGCAGATTGAACTGGCCAAAAAGCACCAATTGCCGCTGGTGCTGCACACCCGCGAAGCTTTCCGCGAAACCACCGACCTCATCGAGGCCGGGCAGGATGGCACGCTGCGCGGCGTGTACCACTGCTTTTCCGGTACCGCGGCTGAGGCCGAAGAAGCTATCCGGCTGGGCTTCCTGCTGGGTATTGGGGGTGTGGTCACGTTCAAAAACGGCGGCCTCGACAAGGTGCTGCCCGGCATAGCGCTGGAGCACCTGCTGCTCGAAACCGACTGCCCCTACCTTGCCCCGATGCCGCACCGCGGCAAGCGCAACGAGCCCGCCTACCTGCCCCTCATTGCCCGGCGCATCGCCACACTGCTCGGCAAAACCGAATCCGAAGTAGTGGAAGCCACCACCCACAACGCCCGGCAGCTGTTCCGGCTGTAGTAGCTGCCTGACAAGCAGTAGCGCGAACTTTGTAGTTCGCGTCTCCGCGTCGTTTCAACGATTCCGGATGGCGCGGGGACGCGAACTACAAAGTTCGCGCTACTTCCTTTCTACCTTTCTGCCTCCAACTCAATCCTGCCCGCCCTTGCCTGCTCTCGATTCCCGCCCTGAAACTGCTGTCCTCGTTATTTATACCGGCGGTACGGCCGGCATGGCCTACAACAATCGCGGCGAGCTGGTGCCGATGAACTTCGACCAGATCCGGCGCAAGATGCCCGAGCTGCGCCAGCTCAACATGCGGGTGGAGGTGCAGAGTCTCGGCGAACCGATAGATTCCAGCAACGTCAGCATCGAGGACTGGCTGCGCATTGCGGCCCTCATCAAGGAAAACTACGCCCGCTACGACGGCTTCGTGGTGCTGCACGGCACCGATACCATGGCCTACTCGGCGGCGGCACTGAGCTTTCTGCTGGAAAACCTGGGCAAAACGGTGGTGTTTACTGGTGCGCAGGTACCCGTGGGCGGCATCCGGACTGATGCCCGCCGCAACCTGGTGACGGCGCTGGAGTTTGCCGCCGCCCGCCACCCGGTGGCTGGCACGGTGCGGGTACCGGAAGTGTGCCTGTTTTTCAACGACGTGCTGATCCGGGGCAACCGGGCCAAGAAAGTGGAAAGCCAGCAGTACAACGCCTTCCGCTCCGAGAACTACCCGCCGCTGGCCCGCGCCGGCATCGAGCTGGAGTTCTACGACGAGCAGATCCGGCTGCTGCCCGCCGCCCGCCTGCGCGCCCACCAGCGCTTCAACGACCACGTCACGATTCTACCGCTGTTTCCGGGCCTGACGGAGCGTATGGTGCGCACCCAGCTGGAAGCCGACGGCCTGCGCGGTGCGGTCATCGAAACCTATGGCTCCGGCAATGCCCCTACTGCGCCCTGGTTTTTGAAGTGCCTGCGCGACGCCACCGACCAGGGTGTGCATCTGCTCAACGTGAGCCAGTGCGAGGAGGGCCGCGTGCTGCAGGGCCGCTACGAAACCAGCGCCTACCTCACCGACCTGGGCGTGCTCGGCGGCGACGACATCACGCTGGAGGCGGCCATCACTAAGCTCATGTTTGTGCTGGGCCTGGGGCAGCCAGCGGCCGAAACCCGCCGCCTGCTTACGCATGATTTGCGCGGCGAAATCACGCTCGGTTAAGTATTAAGCCGGGTTGCGCTGCCCGGTGGCAGGGGAAGAGTATTACGCTATTGTTATATGTGCTTGGGTTTTGCTGATTGTGTGATGAATCCGTGTATATTGTTGCGTGTCAATTGTTATTGCTAATCTCTTACTGAAATACACTATGAAACATTTGTTACCAGTGCTGGCCCTATTGCTGCTGCATGGCGCCACGGCCCAAGGGCAGGAAGCGGCGGTTCCTGCTGCCACCATGCAATGGTACGTGGGGGTTGGCGCGGCAGCGCATTCCTACTATTCCATCAATCGGCCCTATTCCCGGCTGCGTCCGGCGAACCTGATGGTTGGCTACCAGGTAAAGCCGCGGGTGGCGCTACAAGTGGAGCTGCAGCATGGACGGGAAACTGATGAGGAGCAGTACAACTCAATGGTTAATGGCGAGAATTACACCTTTCTCAACCAGACCAAAACGCGTAGTACCAGTGTCACGCTACTGGCACGATTCAGCCGTAGCCATCCGCAAATGCCCCTGCAGTTCGACTGGCTGTTAGGCATAGCCGCGGTGCATGGGCGCGAACAGGACATCATCCGCCGTACTTCCGCTGCCGGCACCGATACGTATGTATATCAGCCGATTCAGGCCAGTGCGCCGCACTTGGTGGGGGGAGTTAGCCTGCGTTACCTGGTAGGCCCGCATATGGCAGTCAATGCGCAGCTGGTGGCCAACAAAAACCTGCAGATTCCGCCTATCAGCCTGTGGGGAATAGTGCCCGGGGGCGGCGCAAGTCTTGGCGTGAGCTACGCCTTTCAACCGCGCCCAAGTGCAGAGTAGCAGCGTGCCCCATCTGTTGCTGCAGTGCACTGCTGCCTTCTAATTAGCCCACGATTTGCGGGCCTGGCTTGCGTATCCGGAAAAACGGGTGTTATTTTGCGCCACCTAACCGCACCCAGAGAGGTGTCCGAGTGGTTGAAGGAGCACGCCTGGAAAGTGTGTATGGGTCTAAAGCTCATCGTGGGTTCGAATCCCATCCTCTCTACAATAAACCCCGTTTCTGATTCAGAAACGGGGTTTTTATTTTCCTGAGGTACACACCTTATTTTCAGGGTACGCGCCCTAGCTATGATGCACGCACTTTTGCGTCAGTTGGTTAGCTTGATCTGCTTACCAAATAAGTAGTTGCCAGTTGCTACCAACCAACAAAAAGCCACAGTGTCAGTTGACGCAGCGGCCCTCTTTATTTTTAGAAAAGGGCCAATGTCGATTCTATGAACAACTTGCCATAATTTAACGGGATGAAAAAACGATACACCTTATACTGGTTCTCGCTGCTACTTATTGTAAGCTCGTTCATTGATAGTTCATGGGTTGCTTTCTCCGTAGATGACCAGTTGCAAGTACAGCTGCCTAACACACCAGCAACCAAAGAGGTTAATACTAAAGAGGTTGATTTTGAGCAACATATGCGTATGTCTGCTGTAGAGGATAACGTTGGTAGATATATAATTATCCGGGATGATATGACTCATGAGTCAGATAACTACCTGACGGCAGTGGGAAGAAAAGAGTATTATCAGGCAGCTCCAGTAGGCTGGCTCGCAGGCTCTGAAGCAGAACTGTTGAAGAAATCTGCCTTTTCTGTAAATGGTGTGGAGGGAATAGAGCTTGCCTATAAGGTGCCTGTAGCCGGTCAAAAGCAGCCTGCAACTCAGCATGTGAGAATGCTGCTGGTTGGCAAAATTGCCTACGCTTTTCACTTTGAGCCTTTTAATGTAGAAGGGAAAAGTAATAAAGAGAATCGCAATGCCTTTTTCAAGTCAATCAGCTTGAAACTTAATACAAACCAGAGGCACTAAATCAATCATATAAAAGTTGCTAGGTGTCGCTGGCTTCACACAGTTTCGGATTACATCCAGTATGTTATAGCTCTTCAAAACGACATTCTTTTTTAGTAATTATTTGCAATAAATCCCGTTTTTGACATATAAATTAGATTTTATTTCTCCGCTATATGCTATTTTAATGGGTGTTATTTCCGATGCAGAAATGTGTGTCGGAGCCGGTACGTAGGGGCTTCGCAAGGGCATAGGTAGTAAGAGCAGTACGTGTAGCCAACCTGAACAGCTTCTGATTACTTTTAGTCATCTTGCCAGCGCCCTATAGCCTGTTATGAAAATCCTGCTGATAGAAGACCACCCGGAGCTGGCAAAAAGCATTGTCACGTACCTCACGCAGGAGCACTACCTGTGCGAGGTGGCGGCTACCTTTGATGAGGCCCGCGAAAAGCTGATTTTGTTCACCTACGACTGTGTGCTGCTGGATATTATGCTGCCCGATGGCAATGGCATCAACCTGCTCAAGCTGCTGCGCAAAGACGGCGTCGAAAGCAGCGTGATTATCATTTCGGCCCAAAATGCGCTGGATTTCAAGCTCACCGGTCTCAGCGAAGGCGCCGACGACTACATCACCAAGCCGTTTCCGCTGCCCGAGCTGCACGCCCGCATCAAGGCCATCATGCGCCGCCGCAGCCCGCACAAAAACAGCAACATCCTCACCTTCCAGGACCTCACTGCCGACCTCGACTCGATGGAGTGCCGCGTGAAAGGCAAGCTGCTGAACCTGACGCGCAAGGAAACCAATCTGCTGCTGTACTTCATCAACAATAAAGGCCGCATGCTGACCCGTCAGGCCATTGCAGCCCACCTCTGGGGCGACTACACCGATAACCTTGACAGCGTGGACTTTGTGTACCAGCACGTGAAAAACCTGCGCAAGAAAATTACGGATGTCGGCGGCCAGGACTACATCAGCACGGTGTATGGGCTGGGCTACAAGCTAAACGTAGCTGAGTAGTGAAACTCAACCACCGCTACACGCTGGCCTATGCGGTTATCACGCTGTTCGTGCTGTCCGTTGGGTTTGCCATCGTGTACGGGGCCATGTCACGCAGCGTCACCCAAACCACCATCGGCAAGCTGCGCCACCTCAACGAGGTAGTGGCCGCCCAACTGCGCAGCGGCCGCGACTACAGTGGCCATCCGGCACGAGCCAGCGTGCGCATCCGTCTGCTTGCGGCCACCGATACTGTGGCCCATGCCCAACTGGTGCAGGTGCAGCAGGAGTGGGACCCCACGCTGCAGTCGGCTGTGAATGTAGTGCGCCTCACCACCTACGCCCGCGTGCAGCGGCAGCGCTATGCCATCACCAGCCGGGCCGTGGTGGTGATGCCCAGCGATGAGTACCTGACAGGCATTGTGCTGGTGTTTGCCTGGACGTTTGTGTTTCTGCTGGCACTGGTGGTAATTCTCAGTGAGGTCATTTCATGGTATATTTTGAAGCCCTTCAACGCCATTCTGCTGAGCATCGAGCGGTTTCACCTCAGCCAGAAAACCACCATCGGCCTGCAGCCCAGCCGCACCAAGGAGTTCAACGTGCTCAATGACTTCCTGATGCAAATGACCAGCCGCGCCCAGAGCGACTATCAGGGCCTCAAGGAATTCTCGGAAAATGCCTCGCATGAGTTGCAGACGCCCATTGCCAGCATGAAAGCCAAACTCGAACTGCTCATGGACTCCGAGCTGAGCGAAAAGCAGCTGCTGATGCTGACCACCATGCACGACGAGCTGGAACGGCTGGCCAAAATCAATCAGGCCCTGACGCTGCTGGCCAAGCTGGAGCACTTTGAGTCGGAGCCCGCGCCGCTCACCAACCTGAGCCGGCTGGTGCCCGCCACCGAAGCAGCTTTTGCTGATCTGGCCGAAATGAAAAGCCTGCACACCGTGCAGGATATTGCCCCCGGCGTGCATGTGCCCCTGGATGAGTCCTTGGCCCAGTTGCTGCTCAACAATCTGTTCAGCAACGCCATTCGCCATAACCTGCCCGGCGGCGAAATCCGGGTGGTGCTTACGCCTACCGAGCTGGCGCTGCACAACACTGGCCACGCGCCCTCCGTGCCGGTTGGGGAACTGTTCGGCCGCTTCCGCAAGGGCAATGCTGCGCTGGATTCCATTGGCATCGGCCTGGCTATTGTTAAGCGGATAAGTGAGCTGTACCATCACCGCGTCGAGTACACCTACGCCGAGGGCTGGCATTGTATTCGGGTGGTGTTTGCCGCAGTGCGGGAGTAAGAAGGGCTGCAAAAAAGGAGTTGGCAGGCAAATTTCAGACTGACCTTAACATTTCTTTGAAATTTCCTCAAAATCAGGTTGCTCATTTGAAGCGTGCTAACTAGTAAGTGACTACTCACAAACTGGCGCGGCAAGTATCCCTCCTGATTTCCCTGAGTTGTGGCTGCTTTCGTTTCTGTTGCTCCTACTTTCGACTCTGCCCGGCGCCAGCTTGCCGGGCCGGAAAATGTTTCGCGCCGTCGCCTGAAAGCTATTTTCAGTGGCTCCGTGGGCAACCTCGTGGAGTGGTACGACTGGTATGCCTTCTCGTCGTTTTCGCTGTACTTCTCGGCTTCCTTCTTTCCTTCCGACGATACCACCGCCCAGCTGCTGCAAACGGCCGGTATTTTCGCGCTGGGCTTCCTGATGCGCCCCATCGGGGGCTGGATGTTTGGCCGCATTGCCGACAAAGTAGGCCGCAAGCAGTCCATGACGCTGTCGGTGCTGCTGATGTCGCTGGGCTCGTTGCTGATTGCCCTGACACCTACGTACCAGACTGTAGGCATCGTGGCGCCGATTCTGCTGCTCACGGCGCGCCTGCTGCAGGGCTTGAGCGTGGGCGGAGAGTACGGCGTTTCGGCGGCCTACCTGAGTGAAATGGCGTCCCGGAGTCGCCGCGGCTTCTATTCCAGCTTTTTGTATTTCACTCTTATTGCGGCGCAACTGCTGGCGCTGGGCATTCAGCTGGTGCTGCTGAAAGTGCTGCTCACGGAAGCAGAACTACTGGCCTGGGGCTGGCGGATTCCGTTCGTGATTGGGGCATTGCTGTCGGTGGTGGCGCTGTATCTGCGCCAGAACCTCGACGAAACGGCAGCCTTCGAGCGGCAGAAAGTGAAGACCGAGGAACTGCGCGGCAGCCTGAAAGTGCTGCGGCGCTACCCGGGCGCCGTGCTGAAAGTGGTGGGCCTGACGCTGGGTGGCACACTGGCGTTTTATACTCTCACCACCTACATGCTGAAGTTTCTGGTGAACACGGCCCACATGACCAAGGCCGCCGCCACCAACACCTGCTTTCTGGCATTGCTGGGGTTTGCGGCTATGCAGCCGGTATTTGGCAGCCTCTCCGACCGGATTGGTCGGCGGCCGCTGCTAATCGGGTTTGGAGTGCTGGGCACAATGGGCAGTGTGCCGCTCCTGACGGCCCTGAGCCATACCACCACTCCGTGGCAGGCCCTGGGGCTGCTATTACTGGCCTCCGTTGCAGTGAGCGGCTACACCAGCATCAGTGCCGTGGTGAAGTCTGAGCTATTTCCGGTGGAAATCCGGGCCCTGGGTATTGGCCTGCCGCACGCCCTGACGGTAGCCGTGTTTGGCGGCACCGCCGAATACATTGCCCTCTGGTGCAAGGGGCTGCACCACGAGTCGTACTTCTACTGGTATGTCTCGGGCTGCATCGGAATTTCGCTGCTGGTGGCGCTGCTGATGGCTGAAACCCGGGTTACTTCCTTCCACGACCAGGACCTGAGCGAAGCTCCCTGACGGAGACGTTGCTCGTGCTCTGCATTGCTGACGGCAGCTGGTGCGCCGGCGTATGGCGCTTCCTGTAGTGCGCCGTGCTTTTTTCTTTGTTCCCCTACCTGTTCAACCCCCATTCCCACCACTACATGAAGACTCGTTTACTTTCAGTTCCCCGGTGCCGGCCATTGCTGCCCGGGCAGGTGTTGTTGCTGCTGCTGGCCTTGCCGGGGGCGGCAGAAGCCAGCCGGGGCGCCGGCACGGTGCGGCCGGCGGCGGCTTTGCTGGAAACGGTGCTCAACCCAACTCCCGGCGCCCCGCGCGTGGCCGACGGAGTTGTGAAGGGAAGAATAACGGGTGCGCCGGGCGGCGAGGCCATTCCGGGTGCTACCATCGTGGAGCAGGGCACCACCAACGGCACCAGCACCGACGCCGATGGGCGCTTCACGCTCACGGTGAAGCCCGGCGCCACGCTGGTGGTATCGGCCATTGGCTTCAAAAGCCAGCAAATTGCCGTGGGGCAGCGCACTTCGCTGGAGGTGCGCCTGGAAACCAGTACCACCGACCTGAGTGAGGTGATGGTGGTAGGCTCGCGCGGCCTGCCCCGCACCGACGTGGAGCGCCCCTCGCCGGTGGATGTGCTCAACGCCAAAGAGCTGCAGCTGACCGGGCAGACTGATCTGGGTCAGCAGGTGCAGTTCAACTCGCCCTCGTTCAATTCTGCCAAAACCGGGGTAAACGGAGTAGCCAACTACGCCGACCCGGCTACGCTGCGCGGCCTCTCGCCCGACCAGGTGCTGGTGCTCGTGGATGGCAAGCGCCGCCACCAGTTTTCGGCTTTGAACCTGAACGTAACCGTGGGTGCCGGCACCGTAGTAACCGATTTGAACGCCGTGCCTTCGTTGGCTATTGAGCGGATTGAGGTGCTGCGCGACGGCGCCGCCGCCCAATATGGCTCGGATGCCATTGCCGGGGTTATCAACCTGGGCCTCAACAAAAGCACCGGTGTGGCTACCGTCAGAACGCAGTTTGGCATCACGCAGGAAGGCGACGGCGCCCAGTACCTGGCCGGCGCCAACTACGGCGTAAAGCTGGGCAAAACCAACCCCGGCTACCTCAACCTGACCCTGCAATACCAGCGGCAGGAGCAAACCAACCGCTCCGACGACTACGTGGGCGGCATCTACACGGCTTTCCCGGCCTTGCCCGCGCAGCCCAGTGCCACCCAGATAGCCAACGAAAATGCCCGGCGCGCCGAGCGGGGCAACATTTATCCGCAAGTAGGGCAGCCTTTCAAAGTGGGCGTGTATGGCAGCAACCAGGCCGACATCTACCAGGGCTTTTTCAACCTGGGCGTGCCGGTGGGCGGCAGCGGCTGGTCGGTGTACAGCTTTGGTGGGTTTTCGCGCAAGAACATTTTGGCCTACGGTTTCTTCCGCAACGCGCAGCCGGCCAACGTCAACTACAGCCCCATTCACCCCGACGGCTACCTGCCCGAGTTGCCGGGCCGCAGCGACGACTACTCCGGCGTGGTGGGCGTGAGCCGCAAGCTGGCTGGCGGCTGGAACCTCGACTTCAGCACCGGCTACGGCTACAACTACCTCGATCTGAACGCCAACAAAACTGCCAACCCGTCGATGGGCGCCGATTCGCCCACTGATTTCTACGTGGGGCGCAGCGCTTTCGGGCAGAGCACAACCGAGGTGAACGTGTCGCGCAACTACGAAGGCCTCTTCGGCACCAAGTCGTTTAACCTCGCCCTGGGCAGCCAGTTCCGGGTCGACCGGTTTCAGCTGGAGCGCGGCAGCCCCGAGTCGTATTTTGTGGGGCCCCTGGCAATCGGTACTGCGCCAGGCGTTACGCCCGCGCGCACAGCCAAGGCTCCCGGCTCCAGCGGCCGGCCCGGCATTGCGCCCGAGGATGAAACCAACACCACCCGCTCCAACGTGGGCGTGTATGTGGATGTGGAAAGTGACATTACGGCGCGCCTGCTGCTGACTACGGCCCTGCGCTACGAGAAATACTCCGACTTCGGCAGCAACATATCGGGCAAGTTTGCTTCGCGCTTTAAAGTGACCGAAGGCATTTCTTTGCGCGGCTCCGTCAACCGCGGCTTCCGGGCGCCATCGCTGCAGCAAACCTTCAACAGCGTGAGTACCTCCACGGTGCAAAGCGGCGCCATTGTGCAAACCAAACAGTTGCGCAACGACGACCCCCGCCTGGTACCGCTGGGCGTGCAGGACCCCAAGGCCGAAACTTCCTGGAACTACAGCCTGGGTGTGGCGGCCAAGGTCGGCGAAAACCTGCTGTTCACGCTGGATGCCTACCAGATCGACATTCGGGACCGAATCATCAACAGTGAGCGGCTGATTAAGGGCTCGGGCAACACGGGCATCAAAGCGCTGCAAACTCCCGCTTTCGACGGCATCAGTGAAATCCGCTTCTTCACCAACGCCATTGATACCCGCACCCGCGGCATTGATCTGGTAACCACCTACAAAACCGAGCTGACCGACGCCAGCCGCCTCACTGCCAGCCTGGCCCTGACCTTCAACGCCACCAACATTGAAAACACGCGCGACACGCCCGCGGCCCTGCAGGCCGGTACCGCCAACCGCATCCTGCTAATTGACACCGTGAGCATCGGGCTGATTGAGCGGGCCCAGCCGCGGCAGAAGATTCTGCTGTCGGCAACCTACCAGATCGGCAAGTTCAGCGTGACGCCCCGCGCCTCGTACTTCGGCGCCGTGACGGCCTTTGAAAAGCCCACGGCCACCACAGCCATTCCCAACCCGCGGCACATCAGCCAGGAGTTCAAGGGCAAAACCCTGTTTGACCTGGCGCTGGTGTACAACCCGGCCAAAGTGGTGTCCATTACGCTGGGCGCCAACAACATCACCAACGTGTATCCCGACAAAGTGGATTCCAGCCGTTTCGCCAGCTACTCCAACGGCGAAATTCCGTATTCCCGCAACGTGGCGCAGTTTGGCTTCAACGGGGCCTACTACTACACCAACGTAACGCTGACGTTTTAGAGGCTTGGAGGTTGGGGGCTTGGGGTCTTAGGGGCTCAGGGTCTTGGATTTCTGTTTTGACGGATTCAACCCTAATCGACCTTGGAACTGCATCCAAGCCCCCAAGACCCTAAGCCCCCAAGACCCCTTTCATGACAAACCTGGTTTTGCTGCTCTTGTGCCTGGCGGTAGGAGCGTTGCTGCGGCGCTGGCAGCTGGTGCCGGCCAGCACGCCCGCCGTGCTGAATCAGCTGCTGGTGCTGGTATTTATGCCGGCCCTGACGTTTCTGCACCTATCCGTAGCACACCTCGACCAGCATTTTCTGCTGCCAGTGCTGGCTCCGTGGCTTATCTTTGGCGTGAGCTACCTGTTTTTCAGCGTCGTCGGCCGGTGGCTTCAATTCTCGCGGGGCACCGTGGGGGCCTTGATTCTGACGGCCGGCATCAGCAGCACTTCGTTTGTTGGCTTCCCGATCTTCGAGCTGCTGTATGGCCGGGAAGGGCTGGAGCTGGGAATTATGATGAGCCAGGTGGGCTCGTTTCTGATTGGCGTCACGCTGGGCGTGGCCGTGGCTTCCTGGTACGGGGCTGCCGAGCCTTCGTGGCGGGCCATGCTGGGCAACGTGCTGCGGTTTCCGCCGTTTCTGGCGTTTGTGCTGGCTATGGTAGCCAATGCGCTGGGCTACCAGCATCCGGCGCTGGTGCGCGACGTGCTGGAAAAGCTTAGCGCGCCCTTCGCCGTTATGGCGCTGCTCTCGGTAGGGCTGCAAATGAATCTGGCGGTGCCCCGGGCCCACGGACAGGCCCTGCTGCTGGGGCTGTCCTACAAGCTGGTGCTGGCGCCACTGCTTATCTATGGCCTTTACCACGCCGTGGTGCAGCAGCCGGGGCGTGTGGTAGACCTCTGCGTGCTGGGCGCCGCCATCGGCCCGATGAACACAGCCGCTGTGGTGGCCGACCGGTACGGACTGAATCCGCCACTGGCCGCGCAGATGGTGGGGCTGGGGATTCCGCTGTCGTTGCCTTGGCTGGCCTTGCTGGGCTGGTGGCTGACCAGCGCCTGATAAGCTGGTTGTGCCAGCTGGTGAGTTGCCAGCCCGATGTAGAGACGCAATACTTTGCGTCTGCTGGCGTGGAAATCGTTCAGCGACGAAACGCAAAGTATTGCGTCTCTACATCGGGCCAATTGCCCTCCGTTTTGTAAACAGGTTACAAAGGCCTGGGCCACCGGGCTATCCTCACGCACGCAGATTCCACTGATTTCGTTGGCTATTGCCTATCTGTGCTTGCGCTGCTCTTTGCACGCCAGCCAACTTTCCCGATTGTATGAAAAAAGTATTCACTAATCTGACGTTCTGGGTGCTGACCGCCATTGTGGCGGGCGCCTTGCTGGGCCACTTCGCGCCCGCCACGGCCGTGCAGATGGACGTGCTGGGCAAGTCGTTCATCAACGTCGTGAAGGTCTTCATCAACCCGATTATCTTCCTCACCATCACGCTGGGCATCAGCAGCATGGGCGACCTGAAAAAGGTGGGCCGCATTGGGGGCAAGGCGCTGCTATACTTCGAGGTGGTAACCACGCTGGCGCTGCTTATCGGGATAGGTGTGGCCTATGTGGTGCAGCCGGGTGCCGGCGTGGCCACCGACAACCTCAACGGCCAGGCGGTGGGCGAATTCACGCAGCGGGCCGGCGAGTTTTCGTGGCTGCACTTTCTGGCCGACAACCTCACGCTGCAGGTGCTGCTGGTGTCCATTGTGCTGGGCATGGTTTTGAGCCGCTACTCCGGCCGCCAGCCCATCATCGACCAACTAAACTGGCTGTCGAAATACGTGTTCAAAGGCTTGCATCTGGTCATGATTTTTGCGCCCATCGGTGCGTTTGGCGGCATGGCCTTCACTATCGGCAAATACGGTATTGCCACGCTGCTGCCCCTGATCAAGCTGATGTTTACGGTGTACACCACCTGCGCCTTGTTTGTGTTTCTGGTGCTGGGCTCCATTCTGCGCTACTGCCGCGTAAGCATCCTGTCGTTTTTGGGCTACATCAAAGAGGAGCTGCTGATTGTATTGGGCACTTCCTCTTCGGAAGCAGGCTTGCCAGGGCTCATGGAAAAGCTGGAACGCCTAGGCTGCGCCAAGCCCGTAGTGGGGCTGGTGGTGCCGGCCGGCTACTCCTTCAACCTCGATGGCACCACCATCTACCTGTCGCTGGCCACGCTGTTTCTGGCGCAGGTGTTCAACGTGGAGCTGACTGGCTCCCAGATGCTGACCATCATCGGGATTCTGATGGTGACCAGCAAAGGTGCGGCCGGTGTCACGGGCTCTGGGTTTGTGGTGCTGGCCAGTACGCTCACGGCCGTGAAGGTGATTCCGGTGGAGGGGCTGGCGCTGCTGCTGGGCGTCGACCGGTTTATGTCGGAGGCGCGCAGCATCACCAACTTTATCGGCAACGGCGTGGCTACCATCTTCCTGGCTCACAACGAAGGCGCCCTCGACCACGCCCAGGTGGCACGGATGCTGGGCGGCAAAACCACGGTATCCACGGTAGAAGAGGCAGTTGAGCAGTACAGCCCGTCGTTGCCGAACCTGCCGGTGGAGCCAGCTACGTCGCGCGAAGAAATGCCGAAGCGGTAGGCCCCATTTTGCTATGAAGCATATCCACCTCGCTGTTTTTCCCGCCGATGGCATTGGCCCCGAGGTGATTGGCGCCAGCCGGCAGGTGCTCCGCCAGCTGGAGCAGCTGCACGCCGGGGTGCGCTTCGAGTGCCGGGAGTTCAGCTGGAACTCAGCCTACTACCACCAAACCGGTGCCATGATGCCCCCCGATGGCCTGCAGCAGCTGGAAGCGGGTGGCTTCGATGCTATTCTGATGGGACCTGTTGGCAGCCCCGATATTCCCGACCACATCACGCTGTGGGGCTTGCTGCTGGCCATCCGCCAGGGCTTCGACCAGTACGTGAACCTGCGGCCTATGCGCCTGCTGCCGGGCGTAGCCAGCCCCCTGCGCAATGCGGCGCAGCACCCAATAGATATGGTGTGCATCCGCGAAAACTCCGAAGGCGAGTATGCCGGCGTGGGCGGCCGGGTGCACCAGGGCAAGGCGCGGGAAGTGGCCCTCCAGACAACCGTATTCACGCGCAGCATCACGGAGCGGGTGATGCATTTTGCCTTCAACTACGCCAGGCAGCACGGCTACCCGCTCGTAACCAACGTCACCAAGTCCAACAGCATGCAATACAACATGGTGTTCTGGGACGAGGTGTTTCAGCAGGTGGCAACCCACTACCCCGGCGTAGCCACCGACCAGCAGCTGGTAGATTCCATGACGGCCCGCATGGTGACGCAGCCGGAGTCAGTCGGCGTGTTTGTGGCGTCCAACCTGTTCGGCGACATCCTGAGCGACCTGGGCGCGGCCCTGACGGGCAGTATCGGGCTGGCTCCCAGCGCCAACCTGAACCCCGAGCGCCAGTATCCCAGTCTGTTTCAGGCTATTCACGGCTCCGCTTTTAGTCTGGTAGGAAAAAACGTAGCCAACCCGATTGCCAGCATCTGGTCGGTGCAGATGATGCTCGCGTTTCTGGGTGAAACAGAGCTGGCCGCTCAACTCATGGCGGCTATTGAAACGGTTTTGCGGGAGCAGCGCATCCGTACGCCCGACTTGGGCGGAAGCAGCTCTACC
Organism: Hymenobacter puniceus; assembly: GCF_014333525.1. GTDB lineage: Bacteria > Bacteroidota > Bacteroidia > Cytophagales > Hymenobacteraceae > Hymenobacter. Next base: position 285,819 of record NZ_JACSCX010000004.1, on the reverse strand, counting down.
ACCGATATGACAGCCGCTGTGTGCCGGGCTCTTGAAGCCGCGTTTGCCTGAGTGTGCGGCAGGTCAGGCCCTGCCTGCACGCTGGCCTTGTAAGCGCAACTGTAACAGGGCGAGCTACTAACACAGAGTATTGCGTGTAAGTGAACCTGGCGGTTGGACAATATGTATATAGAACAGCCATTTAACCTGGGCTAAGGCTTCTTTCCGGCCCTTTCTGTTCTCCACCACCAACCCGTTCATGCACCACATCATCTACCTGAGTAGCGCCACGCAGCCCATGAGCGACGACGACCTGACGCTGCTTCTGGAGCAGTGCCGCCGCAACAACGAGCGCCTGGGCGTGACGGGAGCGTTGGTATATGGCGGCGGACAGTTTATGCAGATTATGGAAGGTGAGTCGGCTGTTGTGCAGGCGCTGTATGACAAGGTGGAAACCGACGCCCGGCATACGGGCGTGATGAAGCTGGCAGACAAAGACATTCCACACCGCAGCTTCGGCAACTGGTCGATGGCCTTTGACACGGTGGCCGCAGAAATGCTGCTGTCTGCAGCTGGGTACGCCACACCTGCCGAGATGATGCACAACCTGCCCACCGGCCTGAGCGCCGCCGACAACCTGCTGTACGCTATGCTGCGGGCCACTGTGGGCGAAGCGGCCCACTAACCGGGGCCGCCGCCAGACCGGCCGGCGCTACTCCACTACCACCCGTCCGGCCAGATGCCGGCCCTGCGCATCAGTGGCGCGCAGCGTGTAGAGGCCGGGCGCCAGGCCCCGCACCGATACTGGTGTGGCAGGCGCAACAACCGCCGTGCGGGCTACGCGGCCCAGGGCATCCACGAGCTGAATGGGCGTGCCCGCGGCCAGAGTAGGCAGGTGCAGCTGGTCGGTGGCGGGGTTGGGGTAGAAGGCCAGCGCCAGCGGCTGGGCGGCCTGCGTGGCCAGCGTCGAGCTGCTCAAGCGCGCCAGGAAGGTTTCGAAAGCGGCGGAGGTGTTCAGGGTAAACGGCCCGACCACGCAGGCATTGGCAAACCGCCCGATGAGGTGCAGGTCGCCGTTGGCGCTCAACCCCAGGTGCGAAGCCGAATCGAAGCCGGGGCCACCGGCCTGCTGCTTCCAGCGGAGCTGGCCCTGGGGCGTGAGGGCCGCCACCAGCAGGTCGCGGCTGCCGGCGTTGGGGAGCGAAGCATCGGCGAACTGCGCCCCGGCACTGTAGTTGCCGGCCACGTAAGGGTTGCCCGCCGCATCCACGCTCAGACTGCCGAAGCCATCGGGGCCGGGGCCGGCCAGGGGCAGCACCCACTCCATAATGCCCTGCGGCGCATACTTAACTACATAGCCATCAATGTCGCCGGCGCCGGGCAAAGTGGTGGTGCCGAAGGTGGCCGCGCCGGTGAAGGTGCCGGTAGCATACACGTTGCCGGCCGCGTCCACGGCCCCGTCGTTCACGAAGTCAGTGGAAGGGCCGCCGAGCTGCTGCACCCACACCAAACTGCCCTGCGTGGTAAACCGCGCCACCAGCACGTCGGTGGCCCCGCGGCTGGTAAGTCTGGTGTTGCCCACCACCGGCAGCTGGCTGAACGTGTTCAGTATATACAGGTCACCGGCCGGGGCCTTGGCCAGCTTGGGCAGCTGATACGAGGCGGTACCGGTGCCGGCCACCTCGAAGTGGTAGGCCGTCGTCAGGGACTGAACCTCTCCGGTTGCGGCCGAAAAGCGCGCCAGGTACACCCCAAAGCTGTTGTTGGGCGTGGTGGTAGTGGCCCCGTCAAACGAGACAGTGCGGGAGAAGCTGCCAGCTACATACACCGCGCCGGAAGCATCAGTGCCAATGCCGCTGCCACTGCCAAAGTTTGCGCTTTCCTTGCCCCATTGGGGCGTGCCCTGGGGCGAGTAGCGGACTACGTACGTGCGGCTGGTGTTGCCGGGCAGCGAAACGCCGTTGCCGAGCTCCAGCGGCCCCCCGGCAAAGCCTGTCACGTAGGCGTTGCCGGCCGCGTCAAGGGCTACGTCGAGGCCCGTATCCAGGCCCGTAGAGCCAATCTGGCGCACCCAGAGCAGGGCGCCGTTGGCGGCGTACTTGGCCAGGTAGGCATCTCCGTTGCCGCCCTGGTTGGTGAGCGTGACGCCATCCAGCACGAAGGTGGGCGTGGAGAAGCTGCCGGCTTCGTAGGTGTTGCCGGCGGCGTCCACGGCCGAACCGCCGAGCGAAGAGGTACCGGCCCCCACGACACGGGCGTTAACCCAGCTCGGGGGCGTTTGGGCCACGGCTGGCATGCTCAGACACAGGCCTGCCAGCGCGCTGGCAATGCGGCGAATCGTGCGGGTAGAAGGTGAAGTCATCGAACAGGAAGGTGGGAGGAAATCAAGGTTTTGCAGCGCGAAGAAAAGCAGGAAGCGTTAAACCGCAAAGCCCCCTTCCGGCGTTTGGCGCACCAGGTTCAGGGCGGTCAGCGTAGCCAGTAGCGGCGCCACCTTCTCGGGCTTGAGGCGCTTGAAGCGGGCGGGAGGACTATTCAACCAGTACTTTTCCTGCCACGAGCTGACCCTGGGAATTGGTAGCGTGTAGCGTGTAGAGGCCGGGCCGCAGGCCCTGCACCGATACCTGGGCGGCGGCCGACACGGTGGTTTCGCGGGCCAGGCGGCCCAGCGCGTCGAGCAGCCGCACGGGGGTGCCAGCGGGCAGGGCGGGCAGGTGTAGCTGGTCGTGGGTGGGCGAGGGGTAGAGGGCCAGGGGCCGGGCCGCCGCGGCCGGGCGGGTGGGCAGCAGCACGTTGCTGAGGCGGGCAATGAAGGTGACATCATCCGTGCCGGGTACGACGAGAAGCTCGCTGCCCCAGGTGCTGAGGCCGTTGACCCGGCCCAGCAGGTGCAGGCCGTTGCTGCCGTCGAGGCCCAGGTGCCAGCCGATGGTGCGGGCCTCGCCCAGGGGCGTCTCGGCCCAGCGCACGGCGCCGTTGGGGTCAAAGGCCACGATCATGGCTTCGTAGTTGTCGAGGGGGCCGCTGAGAATGAGGGAGCCGAAGCGGGCGGTGCGGTAGAAAGCTCCCGTGAGGTAGGCATTGCCGGCCGCATCCACGGCCAGGCCCCAGGTGTCGTCGTTGGAGGAGCCGCCCCCGCCCTGGCCCCACAGGGGCGTTCCGGTGGGGGAGTATTTAACCAGGTAGGAGTCGGTGCGGCCCTGGGTGGTGATGGTGGACGAGCCGAACGGCATGGTCTGGGCGAAGGCGCCGCAGAGGTAGAGGTTGCCGGCCGCGTCGACGGCGGTGCGGCTCAGGCTCTCGTTGCCGGCGCTGCCGTACTGGCGCACCCACTGGGGCGTGCCTTGGGTTGAGTAGCGGATAACGTAGCCATCAAAGCTGCTGCTGTTGGTGGGGTAGGTGGTGCCAGCCACACCCAGGGGCACGTTGGAGGCCACGCAGAGGTAGGTATCGCCGGCCGTGCCCACGGCCAGCTGGGGCACATAGGCGGCCGTGAAGCCGGCGGGCACGAAGGTGAAGGCCGACTGGAGCCACTGCACGGCCCCCGTGGGCGCGAGCCGCAGCAGGTAGGCCGAGATGTCGGGGGCCGTGAGGGTGGCGCTGCCCACCGTGAAGGTGCCCCGGTAGAGGCCGCTGACGTAGACCTGCCCGGCCCCATCGACGGCGACGGTGCTGGCCGAGCCGGTGGCGCTGCCTGCCACCCGGCAGCCCACTACCCAGCTGGCGGTGCCCTGCGGAGAATAGCGGGCCACAAAGCCCTGAGTAAGGCCATCGACGGGCAGCACGACGCCGTTGCCCAGGTCGAGGGTGCCGCGGGTGAAGCCCACCACGTAGACATTGCCGGCCGCGTCGACGGCCACATCCGCGGCTCCGTCTTCGGTGGTGGTGCCCAGCTGCCGTAGCCAGGCCAGCGTGCCCTGCGGAGTGTACTTGGCCAGGTAGCTGTCTTTGCCGCCCCGGGGGGTGAGCGTCACGCCGTCGACCACGGTGGGGGAGGTAAAGTTGCCGACTTCGTAGAAGTTGCCGGCCACATCGACCACAGCGTGGGTCATGGACTGGGTGCCGGGGCCCAGGGCGCGCACGCCGGTCCAGACGCGGGCGTTCTGAGCTTGAGCCGGGACGGCAGCTGCGCTTAGCAGCAGGAGTAGGGAGGCGTAAAGAAGCTTCATCAATAGCAGAACATAAAGAACCGTCAGGCAGCGTAGGAGCCTTCTGGGGTGAGGCGAATCAGGCTTAGGGCCGCTAAAGTAGCGAGCAGCGGCTCCACTTTCTCGGGCTTGAGGCGCTTGAAGCCGGCGGCTACCTGCGTGGCCGTGAGCGGCTGCGCGGCTTGCTGCAGGGCGTCGCGCAGGGCCTGCATCTGCTGGGCCAGCTCGGTGGGCCATGCTTGCGGACCGGCAGCCAGGGCGCTACCGGCTGCGGCGGCAGCTTCGGTGGGCAAAGCCAGGGTGGCTTGCTGCTGATTGGGGGCCTGGTAGGCGGGGCGCAGGTAGCGGACGTGGCCGGCTTTTTCTTCCTGGGCACGCTCGTGGTTGAGGCGCACGAGGCGCGTCAGAATCTCGGCGTCGGGCAGGTTGGCGGGCCAGGCGTAGGCCTCGGCTACGGCGGCGTCGAGCTGCTGGTGCAGGCTGAGGACCACGGAGGCGAGGCCCTGCTGGTTCACGATCTGGTCTTTAGCCGACAAGGGCTGGTTGGCGCGCAGCTTCTCCACCACGTTGTAGAGGTCGGTGAGGGTGAGCGTGGGGTGCTGGGCCTGCTGGCGTTTGCGGTGGGCGTCGAGCTGTTCAGCCAGCTCGCGGATGCGGGCCTGCTGCGCGGGCGTGGCGGCGGGGAAGGGGAATTTAGAAAAACACTCACTGTGGTTGTAAGTCGAGTCGTTACCTACGCCTAGCCAACCTCCTGTGGCAGCTGCCCACAGTGTATGAATTCCACTTGAAAGGACACCCAAGAAATATGCATCATCAAGCCCAATAGCCACTAATTTGGCATCTGATACATATTCAGCTTCCACGAACGAGAAGATTCGATGACGAGCTGTACGGGGTGTAGCAATGTATCTAGTCAGCCCCGCAAGTGACTGGCGCATTTGCGAACGAGCTTCTGCAAAAACCCACCACTTGGTTCGATAAGTGGCTCGGTTATTTAGCTGCCTTTCAGGCTTAACCTTCTCGAATACGTGCTGGTAGACTTCTGGGTAATTGGCAATTATTTCGTTCTCCTCTAGGCCAAATAAATCAATCACCCATGCTCCACGGGGCCGTTGTGCCAAGTCACGCCCGTTCAAGTAAGGACGAATGTGCTTATCAATGTTAGGAATACGGCCCAAGCCTAAAGATTCAGCTTCTGGCTTAGTAATTATGAACCCGCCACCTACAAGTGTCATGCCTTGTGAACTGAGTCGGGCAGTTGCGGCAAGCAACTTAGCGCTATTTACATCAGCTCCTACCGTAAAATCGGCGTTGATAGTGCCTTCCACTTCCGTTAGTTCTACGGCATGTGCATCATCTTCATCCGTAGCTACTTCACTGGTTACCCTTACAAGCTTGCCCATTGTTGAATCAACACGGCCGACGCTCATGGCGATGCGCACGGCGGCGCCTTGCGCACTGTCAACCCACGGATGGTCGGCAATAGCATAGGTTAGAGCAAGCGGTGGCGTAGCGTCCAGATGCCGCTGAATCAGGCGGCGGTTGAAGGTTTGGGTAATGGAATTAGTGGTGATAAAGCCAAAGGATTCGGCCTTGTTCTGCCGTACGATTTCGGCAGCCTTTTCCCACCAGTACATGACCAAGTCTGCGGATTCAGGCACTACGCCTTTGTAGGTTTTGCGCAAAGCGTCCACGTAGTCACCGCCTAAAGCGCCGCGCATGGCTTTGTCGCCCACAAAAGGAGGATTGCCAATAATGAAATCAGCTTCAGGCCAAACAGTAGGCTTGGCGTTCAGAAAGCCTTCGTCATACGTCAACACCGCGTCCTGTTGGCGGATGTTCTGGTACTCGTCCAGCAGGGGCTCCGCGAGCTGGGTGATGCCGTGGGTGCGCAGGTGCCACTGCAGGTAGCCGATGCGCAGCACCACGTCGGCAATGGCGGCGGCGCGCGGGTTCAGCTCCAAACCCAGCAGCTGCCGGGGCGAGACGGTGGTGCCCCCACCGAGGTCGAGCAGGCCGGTTTGCCCAAAGGCGTTGATGGCAGCCAGCACCTCGCCCTCCAGCCGCTTGAGGTGCTCCAGCGTGACGTAGAGGAAGTTGCCGGAGCCGCAGGCCGGGTCCAGGATGCGCAGCGAGGTGAGGCGGGTGAGGAAGCGCACCAGCTCCTGGCGGGCGTCCTTGGGCTGGCCTTCGTCGAGGCGGCGGGCGCTGGCGGCCTGGGCGGCGGTCCACTCCCGGCGCAGGGGTTCGAGCACGGTGGGCAGCACCAGGCGCTCCACGTAGCGGCGCGGGGTGTAGTGGGCGCCCAGGCTGTGGCGCTCCTTGGGGTCGAGGGCGCGCTCCAGGAGGGTGCCGAAGATGGCGGGCTCCACCTCGGTCCAGTCGGCTTCGGCGGCTTTGAGCAGCAGGGCCATCTGGTCGGGGGTGAGGGGCAGGGCGGTGGCGTCGTGGAAGAGCTTGCCGTTGAAGCGCCGCACCCGCGCCTTCAGGTCGGGCGAGAAGCCGCCGGTGTCCATCGTATGCCAGAGCGTGCTGAGGGCATCGGGCAGAAACTCGCGCATCTCGGGGGTGGAGTAGGTGCGCAGCATGCCCGTGAAGCTGGTTTTGGGAATCAGCCCCACGTCCTCCGAGAACATCGTGAACAGGCAGCGCATCAGGAACTGGGCCACCACCTCGGGCGCGTGCCCGGCCCGTTCCAGCTGGGCACTCACGCCGGCCAGGTAGCCGGCCAGCTCCCGCGTGACGCGGGCGGCGCGGCGGCTGGGGTCCAGCTCGCGCGGTGCCTCCCAGATGCCGCGCAGCAGCGTGCGGGTGTCCTCGTCGGCCAGCGCCGCCAGCGGCAGCCGGAAGCGGGCCTGGTCGGGGAAGGGCACGAAGGAGTCGCCGACGCCGGCGAAGTTCGAGTACACGTCAATGCAGTAGCCCACGTCCACCACCAGCACGAACAGGGGCCGGGGCTCGTCGGGCGGCAGGGCGCGCACGTAGCCCAGCGCCTGCTGGCGGGCGGCCTGCATCATCTGCTCCCACTTCACGGAGTTGCGCAGGGCGTGGCCCTTGCGGCGCTTCTCGGCCGCCAGCCCCAGCTCGGCGCGGTCCGACTTCTCGGCCTTCTGCTGGGAGTCGGGCGAGTCGGTGCCCTGCTTGGTTTCCAGGATAAAGCAGCCGCGCTTGTACAGGTCGATGCGGCCAGTGCTTTTCTTGGCGCCGTCGTTGAACTGCACGGCGCGCTCCAGCACGTACTGGTCCTGGGCGGGTTGGTCGGTGGTGGGGTCGGGCCGGGGCACGCCCAGCAGGTCGCAGAGGTCTTGCAGGAAGAGGCCGTAGTTGGCACGCTCGGCGCCGCCGGAGTTGCGCCAGCGGGCGGCGAAGTCGGGGTAAGTCACTCGGAGTAGGATAGAGAGGTAGAAATCGGGCGGGGAAGATAGGCAGTAGTCGTCTTATGGGGCCTCACCCCCTAAAACTCCACGATAAACCCAATTGTCGGCAGCACGGTGCCGCTGTTATTATCGAGCAGGAAGGGCACGGCGTTGGAGCCGTCGGGGCGCAGCGGCTGGCCGTCGGTGCTCACGAAGTCGGCGTTGTCGGGGGTGCGCTGGAAGGTGTAGCTGGGGGCCGCGGCAGCCTTGAGGGCCAGCACGTTCTGCACGTCCACGTAGAGGTCGAAGGTGAGGCGGCGCAGGTTGATTTTCTTGTCGAGGCGCAGATCCAGCTGCTGGAATGTGCCGAGGCGCAACGTATTCAGGCGGCCGTAGTCGAGCACGCCCTGCCCGATGGTGAGGTAATTCTGCTGCGAAGCGGCGTCGTCGAAGGGCGTGTAGGGGGCGCCGCCGGCCAGCCGGTACTTAGCGCCCAGCTCCCAGCCCCGTCCGAATTTTCGCCCCAGCAGCACCGAGGCCAGATGGCGCGTGTCCCAGGCCGACGGTTTGTAGCGGCCATCGAGGCCCGTAAACTCGCTGCGGAACAGCGTGTAGGACGTTACGGCAAACAGGTTGCGGGTGAGCTTCTGCTGAAAGAAAAACTCGCCCCCGAAGGCCCGGCCGCGGCCGGTGCTGGTCACGGCCTCGTTGCCGAGGGCCACAAAGTCGCCGCCCAGGTTGGCCAGACTGATACCGTCGCGCGTGTTCACCGGGTAGTGGTCGTACTGCTTCCAGAAGCCTTCCACCGTGAAGCGGCGGCTGGCGCTGGGCAGAAACTCCAGCCCTGCCACGTAGTGCGTGCTGCCAATGTAGCGGTTCGGCTTGTTCACGAGCTGGCCGGCGGCGTCGCGGAAGCCCAGCAGCGTGGACGGCGGAATCTTGTAGTAGCGCCCGATGCTGGCGTTCAGGTTCCAGCGCGACGCCAGCACATACGACGCCGACACCCGCGGCGACACAGTGCGCAGCAGGTTGGCCCCGCCCTCGGTAAACGAGTTGCCATCCGTGCGCACCCCCGCCGACAGCGTCAGCCGGTCGTCGGTCAGGAAGGGCCGCGTAACCTGCGCAAAGGCTCCGAAGCGGGCAAACTGCAGGTCGCTCTGAAACTGCACGTTCACGGCCGGCTGCTGCACCGAGCCATCGGGGTTGAGCACAGCCTGGCGCAGGCGGTTGAAGTAGCGGTTGTCGTAGCTGATGAGCTGGCCCACGGCCCCGTAGCTGTACTGCCACTTGCCCAGGCTGCGGTTGATGTCGAGGCGGAGCTTGTTTTCCACCTCGCCGGAGCGGGTCTGGAACACGCGCCGGCTTTCGTCGCCCGCAAACTCGGCGCCGCCCTCAAAGAAGTCGGCCTGGTTGCTGAGCTGGGTGCGGCTGAGGGCTAGGTTGAGGTAGCCGCGCTCCAGCAGCTGCCGCAAGCTCACGCCTACCGTGTAGTTCCATTGGTCGATGGTGGGCGTGTTGCGGATGGTGTAGGTGTTTTCGGGCGTGGACTTGCGCGGCACGGCCACCTCGAAGTGGTCCAGCGCGCCGAGGCCCAGTGCCGTGAGCGTGGTTTTGGGGCCGAGCTTGGTGGTGATTTTAAACTGTGAGTCCCAGTAGTCGGGCCGGATGGGCAAGTCAATCAGCTTGAACAGCACCTGCAGGTAGGAGCGCCGCACCGAGGCCAGAAACGTGGTGTTTTTGGCTAGCGGCCCTTCCAGCGTACCGGCCACTTCGGTGCCGCTCAAACGCACGTTGCCCTGGATTCGGTCGGGGTTGCCGTCGCGCTGCCGGAACTGTAGCACGCTGCTGAGCGTGTTGTCGTAGCGCGCCTCAAAGGCCGAGGTGCTCAGCGTCACGTCCTCAATAAAGCTCACGTTGAGCATGCCGGCCGGCCCGCCCGCGCTGCCCTGCGTCTGAAAGTGGTTGATGACGGGCACCTCAATGCCGTCGAGGTAGTACACGTTTTCGTTGGGTGCGCCGCCCCGGATGATGATGTCGTTGCGGAAGCCGGCGGTGCCGCCCGTGCCGCCGCCACCCACGCCGGGCAACACCTGCACCACCTTCGAGATGTCGAAGTTGCCGCCCGGGTTGCTCTTGATTTCTTCCACGTTGAGGCGCTGCACGCTCAGCGGCGTTTCGGCCGTAGCTACCCGAATGGCGCGGCTGGCTGTCACCTGCACCTCGCCCAACGCCTGCGCCGCGGGCGCCAGCTGCAGACTCACGATGTTGGCGTTGCCGCTGGTAATAACCACGTTGGCGCGCAGCAGCGGCTCATAACCTACAAACGACACGCGCACGTTGTAGCTGCCCGTTGGAATGTCGGCGAGCCGAAACCGGCCCTGCTCATCGGTGGCGGTGCCTAGGCTGGTGCCTTCTAATGCCACCGTCACGCCCGGCAGCAGCTGTTGCGTGGCCCGGTCGCGGATGGTGCCGCTGAGTATGCCGGTGCTTTGCGCCAGAGTAGCGCTACTTAGCAGGAGTAGCAGCAGAAGCAAATAGACGTGTCGCATAAGGCGAAGGCAGCTTGTGGATGATATCAGACAAACTTACTGCACATTGATATGTTTTAAAACTAGAAAGTATTTTTTAATTCAACTTTGCAGTCGTTGCCGGTGTTATCTTGCCAACCATGAATTACTCATTACTCAAAGAGCTGTTGGAGCAGGCAGAGGAATTTGAGCGCCTGCGCCCAACTGGAAGTGCGCCGGCTGATATAAAAACCTTTGCAGCCTGGCTGCACGGCCACACGGCTGCGCCCAAAGCAGCGCGGGGCCCAAGCGCGCCCTTGTCGGTGCCGGGCATGACGCCGGAAGCGGAAATCGGCAAGCTGCTCCTCTTTCTTACCCGCTACGCCCGCTCCTATATCCGGCAGGGCCTGGCCGGCACACCCTTGCTCACCCCCGACGATTTCGCCTATCTGGCCACTGTACTCGGCCACCAGCCCCTCTCCAAAACCGAGCTAATTGCCCGCAATGTCCACGAAAAGCCCAGCGGCAACGAGGTAATTAAGCGGCTGCTGGCCCGCGGGCTGGTGCAAGAGCAGCCCCACGCCACCGACCGGCGCAGCAAGCTGCTCACCATCACGGAGACAGGGCAGGGCGTGCTGTTCGAGGTGTTTGGGCGCATGGAGCAAGCCTCCCAGCTTATTGCCGGCAACCTGACCGCGCCGGAGCGGGCGCAGCTACTCTATCTGCTCCAGAAGCTCGATGCGTTTCACCAGCCCATCTACGCCAACCGGCCGGCCGGCTTCCAGGAGTTGCTGCAGTGGCTGCCGAAGCCGGAATCAACCTAGAGCAGTGGAGCTGACAGTTTTCAGAACCGTGCGACAGTAGCGCGAGCATTGTAGTTCGCGCTTCAGAACGAGCAACTTGCGCGGAGACGCGAACTACAAAGTTCGCGCTACTACGCTGTACTTCTGCATCAATGCCGCGGTGCTACTCTGCGGCCCGAAAAACGAGGATGGGTGTGGCGGTGCCAGCATCAAACAGGCGTAGCTCCTGGCCGCTAAGCTCATAGCGCACCGTGCGCGGCAAGGCATTCAGGTAGCGGTCTTCGAGGTTTTGCGCGGCGCAAGTGGCCCGGGTAGACGCCTGTGCGCTTACGCTGAGCTGGTTGCTGCTACCCAAAGTGTAGGTTCCGCCAAACGAATTGCACGGTGCCAGACCTGCCGTTTTGCTGTCGGCGTTGAACTGGATATAAGACCTGTAAGTAGGGGAGTAGCTGGATACTGCAATGGGGGTGCCTTCCACCTGCACCAGCATCCAGCGGGTACTCTGGATAGGAGAGCTGTCGTCTTCCTTCTTGCAGCTGCCGAGCAGGGTTAACGCACTGACTAATAGGATAGAATTTCGCATGACAATAAAGGAGCTGAGCGTGGACAAAAGCGAGGCTAACCACGGGAGGCCGGATTAAGCAAGAAAGTTGCAGGCAACGGTATACGGCCACCTGGAAGGTAATTGCCGAACCCCAGCCGGGCCGGCGTGGTATACCGGGTTCATCTATTCCGCTCTGCCTGCATGGCCCGTCCCACTTCCTCTGCCGACCCTTCTGCTGCCACTCCCGACCCCAAAGCTGGCTACGTGCGCGTGCGCGGCGCCCGGGAGCACAACCTCAAAAACGTCAGCGTAGATATTCCGCGCGATGCGCTGGTGGTGTTTACCGGCGTGTCGGGCTCCGGCAAAAGCAGCCTGGCCTTCGGCACGCTCTACGCCGAAGCCCAGCGCCGCTACCTGGAGTCGGTGTCGCCGTACGCGCGGCGGTTGTTCCACCAGATGGCCGTGCCCGAGGTGGATGCCATTGAAGGGTTGCCGCCGGCTGTGGCCCTGCAGCAGCAGCGCGGCACACCCACCACCCGCTCGTCGGTGGGCTCCGTCACCACGCTGTCCAACCTAGTGCGCATGCTCTACTCGCGGGCCGGCGACTACCCGGCCGGGCAAAGCATCGTGTACGCCGAAGGCTTCTCGGCCAACACGCCCGAAGGTGCCTGCCCCACCTGCCACGGCCTGGGCCGCGTGTACAAAGTAACGGAACAGAGCATGGTGCCCGACCCCACGCTTACCATCCGGGAGCGGGCCATTGCGGCGTGGCCCCAGGCCTGGGGCGGCCAGAACCAGCGCGACATCCTCGTGACGCTGGGCTACGACGTGGATGTGCCCTGGCAGGACCTGCCCCAGAAGCAGCGCGACTGGATTCTGTTCACCGAGGAGCAGCCCGTGGTGCCCGTGTACCCCGGCTACTCGCCCCAGGAAACCCAGCGGGCCGTGAAGCGCCGCGAGCCGCCGAACTATATGGGCACGTTCAGTAGCGTCCGGCGCCATGTGCTGCACACGTTTGCCACCACCCAAAGCCCGCTGATGAAAAAGCGCGCCTTGCAGTACATGCTCAGCACCGAATGCCCCACCTGCCACGGCAAGCGGCTGCGGCGTGAGGCGCTGGCCGTGCGCTTTGCCGACCTCGATATTGCCGACTTTTCCGGTTTGCCGCTGAAGCGTGTGGCGGCGCTGCTGGAGCCCTACGCCCGCGGTACCGTCGCCCGCCAAACCCACGATGCCGAGCACCCCGAGCAGGCCGAAGTAGCCCACCGCATCGCGCAGGATTTGTGCGCCCGCCTGGAAGTGCTGCTGGATCTGGGCCTCGGCTACCTGTCGTTGGAGCGCAGCACGCCCACGTTGTCGCCGGGCGAGCTGCAGCGGCTGCGGCTGGCCACGCAGCTGTATTCCAACCTGTTTGGGGTGGTGTATGTGCTTGATGAGCCCTCGGCCGGCCTGCATCCTTCCGATACCGAAGCCCTGCTCTCGGCATTGGCCAGCTTGCGCCGGGCTGGCAACTCGCTGTTCGTAGTAGAGCACAACCTCGACGTGGTGCGTCAGGCCGACTGGCTGGTTGATGTTGGGCCCGGCGCCGGCGAGTTAGGCGGCGAAATCCTCTACAGCGGCCCGCCAGCAGGGTTGGCAGATGTGGAAGCCTCGCAAACGCGGCACTTTCTGTATCCGGCGCCTGCCACAGCCCCGGCCGCCGTGCCCCGCACGCCGCAGGGCTGGCTGCAGCTAACCGGTGTCCAACGCAACAACCTCGACGGCCTCGACGTGGAGTTTCCGCTGGGCGTGCTCACTACCGTTACGGGTGTGTCGGGCTCCGGCAAGTCCAGTCTCGTGAGTCAGGTGCTGGTGGAACTGGTGGCCGCGCACTTAGGCCACGAACTGTCATCGGAGGAAGACGAAACGGCCGACCCGCTGGAACGCGCCGCCGCTCCCGCAACTGGTGGCCGCATTGTGAGTGGCCTGGAAAATATCAAGCGGCTGGTGCGCGTGGATCAGAAGCCGATTGGCCGCACGCCGCGCTCCAACATGGCCACCTACACCGGCCTATTCGACCATGTGCGTAAGCTGTTTGCCGCCACGCCCGCCGCCCGCAAGCGCCGCTACGATGCCGGCCGCTTTAGCTTCAACGTGGCCAAAGGGCGCTGCGAGAAGTGCCAGGGCGAAGGGTTTGTGATGGTGGAGCTGCTGTTTCTGCCCAGCGTGTACGCGCCATGCCCCGTCTGCCACGGCGCCCGCTACAATGCCCAGACCCTGGAAATCATGTACCGCGACAAGAACATTGCCGAGGTGCTGGGTTTGACCGTGGATGCCGCCTGGGAGTTCTTCCAGGACGAGCCCACCGTGCAGCGCGCCCTCACGGTGCTGCGCGAAGTGGGCCTTGGCTACCTGCGCCTGGGCCAGCCTGCTACCGAGCTTAGCGGCGGCGAAGCCCAGCGCATCAAACTGGCCACGGAGCTGCAAAAAGCCCAGCGCGGCCAGTCGCTCTACATCCTCGATGAGCCCACCACCGGCCTGCACCCCGCCGACGTGGTGCGCCTGCTCGCCCAGCTCAACCGCCTCGTGGAGGCCGGCAACACGGTCATCGTGGTGGAGCACGACATGCGCGTGGTGGCCGCCTCCGACTGGGTGCTCGACATGGGTCCCGGCGCCGGCGACGAAGGCGGCCAGGTGGTAATAGCCGGTCCGCCCGCCGAGGTAGCGAAGTCCAAAAAGAGCCGCACGGCACCCTACCTGGCGCGGTTCCGGCCCTGATTGCGAACTGGCACCACACAAAAACGGCCGCGTCCTGACTGTCAGGAAGCGGCCGTTTTTGTGCGTTCAGGCAGCAGCTATTGGTGCAGGTCGGCCAGGCCGGGGTGCGTATAGATGCGCTTGATGTAGGTGTTGAGGCGGTTCAGCATCTCGGCGTCTTCTTCGTGCAGCAGCTGGCGCCACAGCGCCTGTACCAGCAGCGTGAGGTGGTAGGTGGCCAGGTCCGGCTGCGCATAGCCCAGGTCGATGAAGGCCTTGTTGAGCAGCGCGTACACGGGCAGCATAAACTTCTGGAAGTGCTTCTGCACCACTTCTTTGTCGAAGGCCTTGTCCTGCAGCGTCCAGAACGCCCGCTCTTCCCGCACCAGCTTATAGGGCAGATCGATGACCTTCTGCACCAGCGCTGAGGCGTCGTCTTCGGTGAGCATGCCGCGGTTGGCCTCCACAATGCGCTTGTAGCCGTCCTTAATAATAGACTCGAATAGCTTGTCTTTACTTTGGAAATACTTGAAAATCAGTGGCTCCGAAACGCCGGCTTCTTTGGCAATGAGTGCCGTGGAGGTATGGTCGTAGCCCCGATCGGCAAACAGCTGCAAGGCAGTTTGCTCAATTCGCTGGTAGCTTTTCATAATGCAGAAGGATGAGGTGGGCGAAGGCCGCGGCCGGTACCTGCTGATGCCGGAATCAGGTAGGTGCAAACGGCCCGGCGTTGGCCGGCAAGGCCAAAAATAGAGAGTAGGGCGCAATACCTGGCATACTGGCCGCAACTATCCGCCAACAAGCTAACACTTGTGGCGGCTACACCAGGGTTTTTAAGAACATAATTCGGGCATTACGGCCGGTTGTTGGTCCTGCTGTCCCCCTACGGCCCCTATGGCTACCGTGGAGCGCCCTAATATTCGTGTAGCAACATAACACCACTGTTCAGGTATACGTACAGTATGGCACCAGTTCCGGCGCAGTAGCTACGTGCAGACCCGAGGTTTCCGTTGATCTGAACCAGTTGGCACAGGGGTGGTTTAGACCATATCCTCGCCGATGCCCGTATGGCTGGCTCCTTCCCGTTTTACTTGCCTCCACTCATGCCTGATTTTCCTGCTTCCGATTTCCCGGCCGGCGGTACGCCCCCCGAACCGCAGCCCAATGATGGGTCGCGTCGCTCATTTATGAAGCAGGCCGGGGGCATCCTGGGCTTAGCGCTGGCGCCACCGC
The DNA here is from genome assembly GCF_014333525.1 of Hymenobacter puniceus. Lineage (GTDB taxonomy): Bacteria > Bacteroidota > Bacteroidia > Cytophagales > Hymenobacteraceae > Hymenobacter. Next base: position 270,513 of record NZ_JACSCX010000004.1, on the reverse strand, counting down.
TTGTCAGCCAGGCCGAACGTTTTACGGCCTACTCCAAAACGGTGGAGGGCGTCACGTCGCTGCAGCTGAAAGTCAACGGCGCGGTGCGCACCATACAGGCCGAGCCCCGCGTGACGCTGCTCGACGCCCTGCGCGAGTACCTCGATCTGACCGGCACCAAAAAAGGCTGCGACCATGGCCAGTGCGGCGCCTGCACCGTGCACGTCGATGGCAAGCGCATCAACTCCTGCCTCACGCTGGCCGTGATGCAGCAGGGCAAGGAAATCACCACCATTGAGGGCCTGGCTCAGGGCGACAACCTCCATCCGATGCAGGAAGCATTTATCAAGCACGACGGCTTTCAGTGCGGCTACTGCACTCCCGGCCAGATTATGTCGGGCGTGGCCTGCGTGAAAGAAGGCCATGCTAGCACCGACGACCAAACCCGCGAGTGGATGAGCGGCAACCTCTGCCGCTGCGGTGCCTACCCCAACATTGTAGCCGCCGTGCGAGAAGTAGCGAAGGGTGGTGCTTAGTGCTTGGTGCCTAGTGCTCAGGTCGTTCTGGAAAATGAGCGGTTCAGGCACTACGCAACCTTAGTACGCATCAATTCCTAAGCACCAGGCACTAAGCCCTAAGCACTGAAAAAATGAACAACTTTAGCTACATGCAGGCTGGTTCAGCCAAAGAGGCCACCGGGCTTCTGAAAGATAAACCCCAGGCGGCCTACATTGCCGGCGGCACTACGCTGCTGGATATGATGAAGGCCAATCTGGTGGAACACCCACAGCTGGTGGACATCAATACGCTGCCGTTCAAAGGCATCGAGCAAACCAAGGATGGGCTGCGTATCGGGGCCATGGAGCGGATGAGCGACGTGGGCGAGAACAAGCTGGTGCTGGAGCAATACCCGGCCATTTCGGAGTCATTGCTACTGGCAGCCTCACCGCAGCTGCGCAATATGGCCAGCATCGGGGGCAATATTTTGCAGCGCACCCGCTGCGGCTACTTTCGCGACGCGGCGTTTCCGTGCAACAAGCGGGTGCCCGGCTCAGGCTGCCCCGCCTTGGAAGGCGACAACCACAATCTGGCCGTGCTGGGCACTTCTGACAGCTGCATTGCCACCGCCTACCCCGGCGACTTATCAGTGGCGCTGGCCGCGCTGGACGCCGTGCTGACGCTGGAAAACCAGAAAGGCAAGCAGCGCCGCGTGCCCGTTACGGAGTTCTACCTGCTGCCCGGCAAAACGCCGCAAAAGGAAACCGTACTGGAGCCTGGCGAGCTGATTGTGGCCGTGACCATCCCGGCCGCTACGCACGCCCGTCGCTCTACCTACCTGAAGGTGCGGGAGCGGGCTTCTTATGCTTATGCGCTAGCCTCGGCTGCCGTGGGGCTGGATGTGCAGGGCGGTACCATTCGCTCGGCCCGTGTGGCGCTGGGCGGTGTGGGTACAAAGCCTTGGCGCAGCCTCGAAGCCGAGAAGCTGCTCGTGGGCAAACCCGCTACTGAGGCTACGTTTCGGGTTGCTGCCGCGGCTGCTTTGCGCGGGGCGCAACCCCGCAAGGAAAATGCCTTCAAGGTAGAGCTGGCGCAGAACACGCTGGTGCAGGCCTTGATGAAAGTAGCCGGCTAAACACCGCAGCAACGTCATGCAGAGCGCAGCGAAGCATCTCGCGTGCTGACGTCAAGTCACCAGTACAACCTCAGCACGCGAGATGCTTCGCTGCGCTCTGCATGACGTTCTATTCGAACAAGGCCTAGCACCAAGCACCACTATGGATACCGCAGAACCAACTTTCTTTGATACCAACCCAAAAGCCGGCGCCGTAGGCAAACCGCTGAACCGCGTGGACGGGCGGGATAAAGTCACGGGTAAAGCCAAATATTCGGCTGAGTTCAACCAATTGCCTGGTCTGGTGCACGCTGTGCTCAAAACCAGTGATGTCGCCAAGGGTCGTATCACTGGTTTTGATACTGCGGCTGCTCTGAAGCAACCCGGCGTGCTGGCCATTCTGACCCACCAGAACCTGCCGAAGCTGGCCAAAACGCCCAACGACGCAGAAGGCAAAAAGGCCATCGGTGCCCCGATGGGTTTCATGCCGCTAACCTCCGACCAGATTCACTACGCCGGCCAGCCCGTAGCCATTGTGGTGGCCGACACGCTGGAACGGGCCCAGTACGCCGCCGCCCTGCTGAAGGTGCAGGTGGCCGCCGAAAAGCCGATTGCTTCTTACGAAGATCCGCAGGCCAAGCTGTTTGACCCAACCAAAGTGCAGGATGGCAAAACGCCGGCTCATACGGTGCGCGGCAATCCGCAGCAGGCCTTTGCAGCGGCTCCTGTGCAGCTTACGCACACCTACACGCACGCTATCAACCACCACAACCCTATGGAGCCCGGGGCCACTACGGCTCATTGGGAAGCCCCCGACCGCCTTACCATCTACGACGCCACGCAAGGCGTGACGCGCACTCAAAAGGCAGTGAGCACCATGCTGGGCCTTTCGGCGGAGCAGGTGCGCGTCGTGACCAAGTACCTCGGCGGCGGCTTTGGGTGCAAAGGGTCCAGCTGGCCTCATACTATCCTGACGGTGCAGGCTGCCAAGGCTGTAGGGCGGCCCGTGAAACTCTCACTCACCCGCCCACAGATGTTCACTGGTATGGGCCACCGCGAGGATCAGGAGCAGACTCTGAAGCTGGGCGCTACCAAAGACGGCAAACTCACGGCGCTTATTCACGAAAAGACCTCCACTACTTCGCCCTGGGATAACTACGCCGAGCCCAATAGCAAGATTATAAATCTGCTGTATGCATGCGAGAATTTCGAGGCCAGCTACCAGCTGGCCCGCGCCAACGTGATGACGTCCACTTTCACGCGGGCACCCGGCGAAGCACCCGGCTCGTTTGCGTTGGAGTGCTCGATGGATGACCTGGCCTACCAGTTGGGCATTGATCCGCTGGAAATCCGGCTGCGCAACTACGCTGAGAAGGACCCCAGCACCGGCCAGGCCTGGAGCAGCAAAAGTCTGAAACAGTGCTACGCCCGTGGGGCCGAGCTGTTTGGCTGGAGCAAGCGCAACCCTAAAGCCGGCGCCACCCGCGACGGCCGCCTGCTGGTGGGCTGGGGCATGGCCACGGCCAGCTACCCGGTACACAACTCGCAGGGCACGGCCCGCGCCCGCCTCTATGCCGATGGACACGCCGTGGTGCAGTCGGGCGCAACCGACCTAGGCACCGGCACCTACACCGTGATGACGCAGGTAGCAGCCGACGCCCTGTTTCTGCCCGTGGACAAAGTGCGGTTCGAGTTGGGCGACACCAAGCTCCCTACGGCTCCCAACTCGGGCGGCTCGGTAGCGGCTGGCACAGTGTCGTCGTCGGTGTACATGGCTGCGCAGGACGTGTGGCAGAAGCTGATTAAGGTGGCGGTGATGGATAAGAAGTCGCCGCTGTACCGCGCCAAAGCGGCCGATGTGGAGGTGAAGCAGGGCCGTTTGCAGCTTAAGAACAACCCGCAGAAAGGGGAGGACTTCGCCGCCATCATGAAGCGCGCCGAAATGACCGACATTGAAGGCAACGGCCAGGGCCGCTACGGCAGCGGATACGAAGACGCCCAGGCCGCCGCCAATGCTGACCCCACTAAAAAGGACGAAGCCGGCGACCATTCCATGCACTCCTTTGGGGCGCACTTCTGCGAGGTGAAAGTAGACCCTGAGCTGGGCACCGTGCGCGTCACGCGCTGGGTGAGCGTGCACGGGGCCGGCCGCATCCTCAACGCCAAAACCGCCCGTTCCCAGATCATCGGGGGTAGCATTTTCGGCATCGGGTCGGCCTTGATGGAAACCACCGTGCGCGACCAGAACTACTCGCGCTACACCAACGCCTCCCTGGCCGACTACCACATTCCCGTCAATGCCGATATTCCGGACATGACAGTGGAGTTCATCGATGAAAAAGACCCCTACATCAACGCCATGGGTGTGAAAGGTATCGGTGAAATTTCGATGGTGGGCGTGGCCGCCGCCGTAGCCAATGCTGTGTTCCACGCCACCGGCAAACGAGTGCGCAGCCTGCCAATTACTCCAGACAAAGTGCTGGAGACAAAGCCAGTGCAGGCATAAGTGCAACTGTCATTCCGAGCGGAGCGAGAAATCTGGGTTACTCGTCAACGGGTACCTCAGATTTCTCGCTCCGCTCGGAATGACAGTTTCAGGCCAACGCCGCCATTACTCTATCCGTATTGCTGTTTATCATGACCGAACTTCAACGCCTGCTTATTGCCTACGACGCCCACCGTGCCGAGGGTCGCGCCTGCGCTCTGGCGTCCGTGGTGGATGTAGCTGGCTCGGCGTATCGTCGGCCGGGTGCCCGTATGCTGGTGACAGACGAAGGCCAGCTGACAGGGGCCATCAGCGGCGGCTGCCTCGAAGGCGACGCCCGCCAACGGGCCCGCCGCGTAATTCAGCAGGGCCGCCCTACTGTCGTCACCTATGATTCCACCGACCCTGACGACGACCTGCAATTCGGGGCTGCACTGGGCTGCCAGGGCATCGTGCAGATTCTGCTGGAGCCCCTCGATTTCCAGAATCCCGACAACCCCGTGGAACTGTTGCGCCACTGGGCGGAGGGGGTGGAAGAGCCCGCCGTGGTAGCCACCGTGTTCAGTACCGCCGGTTTGGGTTCCGAGGTGTCCGTAGGCCAGCGCCTGCTGCTCACCTCCGACAACACCGCCCAGGGCACCCTGCCGGAAGCTGCCGACTTATACGCCTCAATCCTGGCTGATGCCCGCACTGCACTGGCCGCCGGGCAGCCGGCCACCCGGCACTATGCCACTGGCCCCGGCACCGTGCGCGTAAGCCTGGAGATTCTGCGTCCACCCGTACGCCTCACTGTATATGGTGCCGGCAACGATGTGCAGCCGCTGGTGCGGCTGGCCGCCAGCCTCGGCTGGCGTGTGCTGGTAGTCGATGGCCGCCCCGCCCAAGCGCAGCCCGCCCGCTTTCCCGAGGCCGATGAGGTGCGCGTACTTCCGTTGGCGCAAGTAAGCCAGCAGGTCCACGACGGCAGCTTTGCGCTGCTGATGACGCATAATTACTACTACGACCTGGCCGTACTGCAGCATCTGTTGCCCGCAGCTTCGGCCCGGTATATTGGTTTGCTGGGGCCGCGCAAAAAGTATGAGCGGCTGCTGGAAGAACTGTCCCAAACCACGCCCGACGCGGCCGAGCAGTTGCGGGGCCGCATCCACAGCCCCATCGGCCTGAACCTGGGGGCCGAAACGCCCGAGGAAATTGCCCTGTCCATTGTGGCCGAAATTCAGGCGGTCCTCACCAAACGCCCCGCCGGCTTCCTGCGCGACTCTCCGGATCCTATCCACCCGTCGCTGCACAGCAATGCCCCACTGGTGCCCGAAGGCCGGGTAGATGCTGTGTGCGCCATTGGTGAGTAAACGCATAGTAGCGCGAACTTTGCAGTTCGCGTCCCCGCGCCATTCAACGAATCTGATGGTGCTGGGACGCGAACTACAAAGTTCGCGCTACTGCTTTTCAGACCTCCGACTTTATAGCCGGATAGCCATTCATCCGGCTACCTACCACCCCCATGTCCAACGCCATTCTCCTGCTGGCTGCCGGCTCTTCTTCCCGCCTCGGCCGGCCCAAACAGTTGCTCCAGTTTCACGGCCAGACGTTGCTGCGCCGCGCCGCCGAAACGGCCATTGCCGCCGCGATAGGCGCGCCGGTGGTAGTGGTAACGGGCGCGCTGCACCAGGAGCTACTACCAGAACTGGTGGGCCTGCCGGTAGCGGTGGTGCATAACCCCGACTGGGCCGTCGGCATGGGCTCATCTATTCAATCCGGCCTCCGTTTTCTCGAAACCGTGCTGCCAGACTCAGCCGGCGTAACCGTCATGCTCTGCGACCAGCCCTTTGTGACGCCCGCGCTGCTGGCAGCGCTGCGCAACACGCAGGTCCGCACCGGCAGGCCCATCGTGGCGTCAGCGTACGCAGAAACCCAGGGCGTACCTGTCTACTTCGCTGCTGAGGTGCTGCTATTATTGCGGGCGCTGCCGGCCGGGGCAGGAGCGGGGCAACTGCTGCGCCAGCACGCGGCCTTGGTAGCAGCAGTGCCGTTTCCGCTGGGCGCCGTGGACGTGGACACGCCCGAGCAATACGCGGCGCTGCTGGCGGGGAAGTAGCCTATAAGGTGTTCGGCTCAGTTTTCTGCTGCTGCCGCAATGTTAAGAATCCAGGCCCGGCAACGGCCGCGCGGAATTCCCGTTATCTTGCCCGAACCTACCTCAACTATTGCCCCTATGAGCGACGCTACCGCCGCCGTAACCGCCCCCGAAGTGGGCTTCGAGAACATTCCCAAGGACGATAAGCGCATCACCCGCGGCTGGACGTTCTACGACTGGGCCAACTCGGTGTATCCCCTGGTCATTACCTCCAGCATCTTCCCCATCTACTGGGGCGCCATGGTGAAGGAAATCACCAAAACCGACAGCGGCAAAAGCCCGGTGGATTTCCTGGGGTTTCAGGTACCCGGTTCCTCGCTGCTGACCTACGCTATTTCGGCGGCCTTCCTGTTCATTGCCATCATCAGCCCGTTTCTCACGTCGCTGGCCGACTTTTCGGGGCGCAAGAAACTGTTCATGCAGATTTTCTGCTACCTCGGGGCCTTTTCCTGCGCCGCGCTGTTCTTCTTCACGCCCGATACGCTCACGCTCAGCACCTTCGTATTCGTGCTGGCCACCATCGGGTTTTCGGGCTCCATCGTCTTCTACAACTCCTACCTGCCGCTGATTTCCAGCGAGGAAAAGTATGATTCGCTGTCGGCGCGGGGTTTTTCGATGGGCTACATCGGCTCGGTGCTGCTGCTGCTGGTTTGCCTTGGGCTGATTATGGGCCACGAGAAAATCGGGCTGGAAGAGGGCTTTGCCACCCGGCTGGCCTTCCTGCTCACCGGCATCTGGTGGGCCGGTTTCGCCCAGATTGCCTTCTTCGCACTGCCCGCCGACCCCGGCCGCCCCGCCGGTGCCGCCGACGATTCGGGCTGGCTGCTCAACGGCTTCCGCGAGCTGGGCAAAGTGTGGGACCAGCTCCAGCAGCTGCCCAACCTCAAGCGGTTCCTGCTGGCCTACTTCACCTACAACATGGGTGTGCAGACGGTAATGTACGTGGCCACCATCTTCGGCGACGAGGAGCTGAAGCTCGAAAGCTCGGCCCTGATTCTAACTATCCTGCTGCTCCAGATTGTGGGCATTCTGGGGGCCTACCTGTTCTCAAAACTATCGGAGCGCATCGGCAATACTCGGGCCTTGAGTTGGGCGGTGTTCATCTGGATGCTGATCTGCATCGGCGGCTACTTCGTGCAGGCGGGCTGGTCGTTCTACGCGCTGGCGGCCATTATCGGCCTCACGATGGGCGCGGTGCAGAGCCTGTCGCGCTCCACCTACTCCAAGATTATTCCTGAAAACACGCCCAACACGGCCGCTTTCTTCAGCTTCTTTGATGTCACTGAGAAGCTCAGTATTGTGATTGGGACGGCCGTGTTCGGCGTCATTGCTCAGGTAACGGGCTCCATGCGCAACAGCATTTTGTCGCTCATCGTGTTCTTCGTGCTGGGGCTGATCTTCCTGCTTCGGCTACGCGGCAAAAAGCTGCGCGATGACGTGGCGGAGCCCGCTAAAAAGCTGGCGTAGATCTGCAAAGTTGGCTTGCCGCCAACCGCTTCTTTGAAGCGGCCAAATAGTTTCAGTACTTGCCCACGAGCACCGGCCGCACCGGTGCTCGTGGTCTTTTTCCTCCCTCCCAAACCGCAGTTCCTTATGCACACTTCCTCTCTCCAACAGAACATTCTGGCTGAGCTCGACCACGAGCTGGCCACCACCCGAAAGCTGCTGGAGCGCGTGCCTTATGATCAGGCCGATTTCACGCCGCACCCCAAGAGCATGAAGCTGTGGCAGCTGGCCACGCACGTCGTGAACCTGCTGGCGTTCAACCAGCTGTTCGTGCAGCACGCCTCCCGCGACTTCCTCGACCCCAACGGCCCCAAACCCGGCCCTACGCCCACTAGCTCCGAGGAACTGCTGCAACGCTTCGATCAATACAGCGCCAGCTTGCGCCAAGCCCTGCAGGAATCCGACGACGAGAAGTTAACCGGCAGCTTCCGCCTGCACCGCGGCGAGCAAACCCTGATGGAGCGGCCTAAAGGTGCCGCTATTCGCATCATGGGCCTCAACCACAGCATCCACCACCGCGGCCAGCTGTCGGTGTACCTGCGCCTGCTCGACATCCCGCTGCCTGCCATGTATGGGCCCTCCGCCGACGAGCAGGGCTGGGGGTAAGGGAAATTAAGAAAGCAGAACGTCATTCAGCGCGAAGAATCTCGCGCGCTGATGTTGTGATAGTAGCCCTGTTGTAGGATTACCATTGCAACGTCAGCACGCGAGATTCTTCGCGCTGAATGACGTTCTGCTGTTTACTTTACTGAAAACACCCGTTCGCCAGCAATCCAGGTTTGCTGGACTTTGGCGGTGCGGAGCTGCTCTTTAGGAGCTTCCAGCAGGTCGGTTTTCAGCACCACGAAGTCGGCGGCCATGCCGGGGCGGATGCTGCCTTTCTGCTTGTCCTCGAAGGCGGCGTGGGCGGCCCAGGTGGTCATGCCACGTAATGCGTCGGGGCGGCTGAGGGCGTTTTCCATCTGAAACCCGTTGCCTGGGTAATTTTTGGCATCCTGCCGGGCCACCGCCGAGTGAAAGCCGAATAGCGGGTTGATATCTTCCACAGGGAAGTCGGAGCCGATGGCTACCTGGCCGTACTGCTTGCGAAGTTCTTCGTAGGCGTAAGCGGTTTTCAGGCGGCTACTGCCCAGCCGCTCGCCGGCCCAGTACATATCGGAGGTGGCGTGCGTGGGCTGCACTGAGGGCACGATGCCGTACTGCCCGAATTTCGGCATGTCGGCGGGTGTAATGACCTGGGCGTGCTCAATGCGCCAGCGCCGGTCCTGTTGGCCTTTCAAAGCCTCGCCGTAAATGTCGAGGATAATGCGGTTAGCGGAGTCGCCGATGGCGTGCGTATTCATCTGGAATTTGCTGGCCGCAATTTCTTTGGCCAACGCCCGGTATTCCTTTTCAGTGGAAAGCAGAAAGCCGGTTTCTTTGGGTCGGTCGGCGTAGGGCTCCACCAGGCAGGCGCCGCGCGAGCCCAATGCTCCATCGGCATATACCTTGAAGGAACTGACGGTCAGCCGGTCCTGCAGTACCGGGCCGTTTTCGAGGTAGAAGTCTTTGTTGGCCTTGGTGGGGTTGAGCATGGCGTAGAGCCGCACCTTGAGCTTGCCAGCCTGTTGCAGCGCTTCCAGCCGGTCGATGTTGGCCTTATCCAGCCCGGCGTCGGCCATGCTAGTGAGGCCCACAGCCAGGCACAGTTTCTGGGCCTGCAGCAGCGCGGCATCGGCTTCGGCAGGCGTCGGCTCCGGAATCTTTGCTGAAACCAGATCCACGGCATTATCTACCAGCAGACCGGTGAGCTGGCCCGCCACATTCCTGGTAATCGTGCCGCCGCTGATGGGTGTGCGGGCCGTAACGCCAGCCAGGTCCAAGGCCTTCTGGTTCACGAGGGCCGCGTGGCCATCCACCCGGATGATGAATACGGGCGTGTTCGGAAACAGCGCGTCGAGAGTGTCTTTGGTAGGAAACTGCTTGCTGGGCCAGTCGTTCTGGTCCCAGCCGCGGCCCGTGAGCCAGGCCGCCTGCGGGTACTGCTGCCGCTGCCGCTGGAGTTTTTGTATTACTTCCGGCCAGGAGTTGGTGCCCACCAAGTCGGCGTCGCGCAAACCCAAGGCGTAGCGGTAGAAATGGCAGTGCGCATCGTAGAAGCCGGGGTAGATAAACTGGCCTTGGGCATCCACTTCCTGCTTGCTTTGGTACTTGGCCCGGATTTCTTCAGCTGTGCCCACGCCCACAAACTTGCCATCCTGCACGGCAAACGCCTGTGCTTTGCTGAACGCCGAATCAACGGTGTACACGGTGGCATTGTAAACGATGAGGTCGGCAGGCTGGCGGGCGGGAGTGTTGCAGCCGAAAAATCCCAGTAGTGGCAGTAGCAGCCAGGACAAGCGTAGGGTTGAGGTCATGGCGACGAAGGTACGCGCCGCCAAGGATTCTGTACGCCAAAAAATGTGCGCCCCGGCTACTGCACTATTGGTTTGCGCCGGGACCGAGCATCCTGCTTTCGGCACTGTTCCAGCCAAGTCAAGGCGCTTTCCTCCGTCGTAAACCGCTCCAGATGATAGGGGCGGTCGTCGAAGTAGGAGAGAGCCGGAATGGCGGGATTGGCTAGTACGCCCGCCAGCTGGTGCGGCGCCATCAGATACGCCAGATACACGGGCCGCTTGAGACGCACCGGCAGCTGCGGAAAAAAGTCGCTCAGTATCCATTGCACGTCGGCTGCATCTACCCCGCCAGCCCGGTTGCTCAGGTCTACCAGCCAGAAGCGGCAGCGCCGCGATACGGCCGCATCCAGCAGGGCCGCGTAGCCGCGGTGCAGCTCAAACGGCATCACGCCGCGCCACCAGCGGCCCGCCAGCACGCGCGGCGCCACCAGATAGTCGATGGTGAGATAAGAAGAGGAGAAGTGATTCATAGCAGCGTGGTTGTGGAGCGAGCGGGAGCGGAAAGCGGAAGCAATGCTACGCGCAGCAACAAAAATCCCCAGGGCTGCGGCAGTCCTGGGGAGTAGTAGCTGCACGCAGTGGTGCAAGCTAAAAAAAATAACCAGAGCGGTTGAGCTTACTCGAAGCGCATGTGCTTCACCGATTCGCCGGAGTTTTTCAGTTCCAGCAGCGAGTCAATACCGATTTGCAGGTGCGACGTCACGAAGTCGGCCGTCACCTTTTTGTCGCTCTCCGACGTTTTCACGCCTTCCGGCGTCATCGGGTTGTCGCTGACGAGCAGCAGCGCGCCGTGGGGAATTTCGTTCACGAAGCCCACCGTGAAGATGGTGGCTGTTTCCATGTCCACAGCCATGGCCCGGATCTGGCGCAGGTACTCCTTGAAGTTTTCGTCGTGCTCCCACACGCGGCGGTTGGTAGTGTATACAGTGCCGGTCCAGTAGTCCTTTTCGTGCTTCTTGATCATGCTGCTCACGGCGCGCTGCAGCCGGAACGAGGGCAAAGCCGGAATTTCAGCGGGCAGGTAGTCGTCGGAAGTACCCTCGCCCCGGATGGCGGCGATGGGCAGGATCAGGTCGCCGAGCTTGGTTTTGTTTTTCAGGCCGCCGCACTTACCCAAGAACAGGGCGGCTTTAGGATGCACGGCCGAAATAAGGTCCATGACGGTAGCCGCCATCGGCGAGCCCATGCCGAAATTGATAATGGTGATGCCGTTGGCCGTGGCCGTTTGCATGGGCTTATCGAGGCCCCGCACTTCCACGCCGAACTGCTCGGCAAACATGTGCACATAGTTGATAAAATTGGTCAGCAGGATGTACTGGCCAAAGTCGCCGAGCGGCACGCCGGTGTAGCGGGGCAGCCAATTCTCTACGATGTCGGATTTGGTTTTCATATGGATTTGGTTGGGTGTTTAGGATCTTGGGGTCTTGGGTCTTAGGATCTTGAACTTCATCCAAGACCCTAAAAAAAAACCGTCAGACCCTTGGGAAAAGGATGTGACGGTACGGAGGCGAAAAGCGGAACCGAAGTTCAGGACCGTACCTTTGGAGGTGATGCAAGAGTTAGACCTGCCGCCTTTCGACTACAAAGTTACACAATCCGGCCCAACTACACTGATCTGGGATGTGCTGCGCCGCAAGCAAGTAGTGCTTACGCCCGAAGAATGGGTGCGCCAGCACGTGGTCCACTACCTGATCAGCCACCGCGGCTACCCCAAGGGACTGCTAAGCCTGGAGCGGGGCCTGCGCTACAACCAGCGCCAGAAGCGCACCGACCTGGTAGCGCTGGATGCTACCGGGCAGCCCCTGCTGCTGGTGGAGTGCAAGGCGCCGTCGGTGCCCATCACGGCGGCTGTGGCCCAGCAGGCGGCCACCTACAACCAAATGGTGGGCGCGCCGCTGCTGCTGCTTACCAACGGCCTGCAGCACTTCTGCTGGCGCGTGAACTTTGTGGCCCGTACCAACGAGCGGTTGGTGGAAGTTCCTCGCTACGAGTCAGCTACAGAATAATTTGCCGGGCTATTTTCGTGCGAAGTACCGTATACTAATCTATAGCAAAGTGGGCGGTAGCTAGGAAGTAGTTGTAGTGTTGGATCCTGTAGCTGAATGTGCTGATGACAGATAAGTACACGGTTGTGGCCGCAGGCGCCACTACTTCGGTAGTAGAGGAGGCCTATTGCGTATTCACGTTGCACGGCCTGTTTCAGACAGCTAATCAGGCTTTCCTCTATCTGGCAGGGTGCCCTGCAGCCGCGCTCCAAGGCAAATCGGTTGCTGACCTACTTGACCCGGCAACTGCCCGGCACATAATGGCCGTACTACAGGAGCTGCCTCCGCATGCCCAGATTCTGTCGTTGGCTGGTATGCTACACAGCCCCTCCGGCAATGCGCAGCCAGTGCAGCTCACGCTTCTGCCGCGCAGCTCCGAAGGCCAGCTGACGTGTATGGTGCGCCCTCAACTGCCTGACCTGCTCACAGAAAAAGCCCTTCACGAGCAGGAAAATCCGCTGTCGGTAATATTCGCCAGCATTGCCGATGTAATTTTTGTGCTGGAGGTGCTGCCGGCGTTTCAGTACAGATTTCTCTTCGCAAACCAGGCATTTGAGACTACCACGGGTATAGCTCGGGAGGCCATAATCGGACGGCTGGTGCAGGAAGTAATTCCGCAGCCTTCCCTAAGTTTGGTGGTAAAGAACTACCGGCAGGCTGTTGAAACCAGGATGCCGGTACAGTGGCAGGAAACCAGCAACTACCCTACGGGCCAGCTGGTGGGCCAGGTTTGCGTGACACCGGTGCTAAACGATGACGGGGTTTGCTGCCAGCTGGTAGGCATTGTGCATGACCTGACGGCGCAATACCGCACCGAAGAGCGGCTGCGTGCCAGCAATGAGCGGTTCATGTACGCCCTCAAAGCCACCACCGATGCCATCTATGACTGGGATGTTCAGGCCGATACGCTTTATTGGGGCGAAGGATTTGAGGACCTATTTGGCTACCAACTATCCGGCAACCCCACCGGGTTTGGGCAGTGGGCTGACTATGTGCACCCGGAAGACGCCGCCCGTACCGTAGACGACTTACTGCATACAACGCACAATACCAGCCGCAGCCATTGGCAGCAGGAGTACCGGTTTCAGCGCGCCGACTCCTCGTGGGCCATCGTATTTGACAGGGGCTACATTCTCCGCGACGCGCAGGGGCGCGCCGTACGCATGATTGGGGCTATGCAGGACATTACAGAGCGCAAGCAGGCCGAGGAGCAACAGCAGCGCATGGCCCAGGAGGTATACAAGCAAAACGCCGATCTGCAGCAGTTTGCCTATATCTTGTCGCACAATCTGCGGGCGCCGCTGGCCAATGCCGAGGGCTTTGCCAGCCTGCTGGCCTGCGTGCCGCGCCAGGCAGAGGAGTTCGATACCACTCTGAAATATCTGCATACCAGTCTGCAGCAGGTCGGCGACGTACTGGAAGATGTTAATACCATTTTATCAGCCCGCGATACGCCCATTGTAGCGGAGCTTGAGTTGGTGCCAGTAAGCATTGTATGCCAGCAGGTGATAAAGACGCTGACCCCTGACCTGGAGCGCTGCCAGGGCCAGGTTTTCTGCTCGATACCTAACACATTGCAATTGCCAGGCAAGCGGGCCTATTTCTACAGCATATTCCTGAATCTGCTCACCAACGCCATCAAGTACCGGTCGGCAGATCGGCTGCTGCGCGTTGATGTTGAGGCCTATGCACACCCGCCCGGCCATACCATCATCACCATTGCCGACAACGGCTCCGGGTTTGACATGCCGCCTGTCAGCCAAGATGTATTTCAGCTGTATAAGCGTTTTCATACCAACGTTAGTGGCCGTGGTATCGGCCTGTTTCTGGTGAAGGCCCACGTCGATTCAATGGGCGGTAGTATTTTTGTGCATAGTATAGCGCGGCAGGGCACTACTTTTACCTTGCAGTTCAGTTACCCTTCCGCATGACTACCTTCCTCATCGACGACGACAGCCTGAGCAACTACCTCACGGAAACGCTGCTCAAGATGGAAGATTTCTCGTCCAACATTCGCACGTTTGAAGCTGCCGACGAGGCGCTGGCGGAACTGGTGGAGCAGCCGGAATTGCCGCGGGTGGTATTTCTGGATTTGAATATGCCCGTCATGAATGGCTGGGAATTTCTTGATGCGCTGGCCCCGTACCGTGGCCGCCTGCAGGGGCGCTGCCGCATCTATATCCTCACCTCGTCGCTGGCTTTGTCGGATCTGAACCGTTCCCGCCACTACGATCTGGTGGCCGGCCTGATTCACAAGCCCATCGACAGCGGCGAAATCCGAGCCATTCAGGCCGAGCTGGCCCAGGCCGAATCAGAATAAGTGTGGCTGGAATACAGCGCGCTTACTATCGGTAGAGGGCGTTGTCGAGCAGGCCGGTGGTGAAAACCTGCACGCAGGCTTTCAGCTCGTTGCCGTACGCACGCAGCTTCTGCGGATCGGGGTGGGCGAGGGGCACGGCCGGCAACGCGTGGGTCTGGTAAGGATAGAGCCGCACTTGGTTGTCGGCGGTAAGCTCCGTTACGAAATCGTGGTGCACCAGAAAGTAGCTGCCGCCACTCAGGAATATGGCCCGCCCGGTGGAGCCCGCGTCAAATGCAGAGGAGCCGAAAGGCAGCAGCTGGCCTAGTGGCACCGGCACTTGCAGTAAATCCAGCACGGTAGCGGGCACGTCGGCCTGCTGCGTGATGCGGTGTACGTTGGCAGCCGGCAGCGTGCGGCCGGGGTGGAAGAGCAGCAGCGGCGTTTTGTAGGCGCCCAGCGTATTCTGGTATGTGGGGTCGTCGGACTGCGAAGTATGGTCGGCGAGAAGCACGAACAGCGTGCGGCGGTACCACGGCTGGCGGGCGGCCGTGGCAAAAAACTGTTGAAGCGCGAAGTCGGAATACGCCACGGTGGCGTGGATAGGCAGCGTGCCCGGCGCAAACCGCTTGGTGTAGGGCGCTGGCACCAGAAACGGCTCGTGGGCGCTCAGCGTGAAAACGGTGCTGAAAAACGGCTCCTTCTGCTGGCTCAACTCTTGCGCAAAATACTGCAGATACGGCCCGTCCGGAATGCCCCAGTGCCCATCGAAATCGGGGCTGCCGGCGCCACCCGGGTACTCATCAAGCCCGAAATACTGCTGCATGCCCGCCATGCCGGCGAAGGTGTTGAAGCCCATCGTGCCATTCTGCGCACCATGAAACAACGACGTACGGTAACCGCGTCGGCCCAGCAATTCGCCCAGCCCGTGCAGCTCGTTGGTTTGGAAGCTGGAGGTGATAAACGAGTTGTCCATCAGGCCCGGCAGGCCGGCCAGCGTGGCGGGCAGTGCCTCAATGGAACGGCGGCCATTGGCGTAATGCTCCCGAAACAGCAGCCCGCCGTGCGTGGCCAGCGAATCGAAAAACGGCGTGTAGCCGCGCCGGCCCGGGTTTTCGACGCCCGTGTATTCGGAGGCGAAGCTTTCCAGCAGCAGCACCACCACGTTGTCGGGGCGCGGCGCGGTGCGGGCCGGCGGCAGCGGCCGGGCCGCCAGCGCCTGCCGCAGCTCGGCCCCCGATCGGAAATACTGCTTCCGCTCGATAGTCTGAGCGTCCAGGCTTTTCAGGAACGTGAACGTGCTGTTGAGCGCCAGATGCCCCAGCACTGCCGGCTGCTGCCCGAAGGCATGCCCGGTGCGTAAGGGCTTGAGCTGCAGCCCGCCCCGGATGCCTAGCACCACCAGCGCCGCCAGGGTCAGCACCTGTGCAGCGTAAAGCAGAACGTTTTTAGGGCGTAGGGCTTGGGGCCTGAGGCTTGGGTGTGTTTCGTTTGTGTCTGTATGAACCGGCTCAGGCAACGGGTACAGCCGCCACAGTGCCGCCAACAGCAGCCCAAACGGAATCAGCAGGTACCAATAAGTAAGCACCAGCTGGCCTGCCTGCCGCCGCACATCGTCGCCGATGGTGGCCAGCTCGTTGCTGGTGCGGCGCCCGATGAACTTGAAATATTCGGTGTCAATCAGGTTCAGGGCTATGCCAAAACCGTTCAGCAGCAGCCACACTGCCCGCACCACCCGCTGCCAGTTCCGCACCCGGCTGGGCACCAACGACAGCAGCAGAAACGGAATGTTGAGCAGCAGCAGTGCCGCCACATCAAACCGGAAGCCATGCCAGAACGCCAGCAAAACCTGCCCGGTTTCCGCCTCCTGAAACGTGGCGCGGTTGGCCGCATAAAAACCCACTCGCAGCAGCAGGTAAGCTCCCAGCAGCAACAGAAAACGGCGAGCCAACAAACGCAAAAACTCAGCGGGCATAGCGAGGCAAATGGGTATTGTAGCACGAAGTCCTTTGCTTCGCGTTTCGCGGAACGTTGTCGGTGAACAACTGGGGAAGCAGCCAAACGCGGAGCAAAAGCTTCACGCTACTGGCACGTTTGAGCAGAACTGTACAGGCTCTAAGTTTCTGCTAAAGAGGCTTCAGGCTGATGGACTGGCCGTCGGGCAAATCTTTGATCTGGCGGTGGAAATCCGCCAGCCACGCCAGTCGCTCAGGGGCGCTGATGGCTTTCAGGCTGGGGGGCTGCTGGCTGCTGGTGGCCATGCACGACGGCGGGTAGATGCTCAGCAGTTCGCCGGGCCGTAACACGCCACCGCTCATCTGGAATGCCCGCAACGGCTCCATGCCCAAGGCGTCTAGCGGAAATTTCTCGGCCCCAAACAGAAAGTGCTTGAAATCCACTTCTAGGTCGGCCAACTCACCGGTTTCGGTGTCCAGCCACAGCACGGCGTCGCCGCGCAGCAAAAACTGGTTGCCAGCACAGTCCTGCGCAAACGGAATGTCGGTTTCGAGCACCTCGGCATAGGTGCGCCAAAAAGCCATTGAACCCTGCCAGGCCTCGGCCAGCGCGTGCCAGCCGGGCTCCGTCACGCAGCCCCGGATGTGCAGCCCGCCGAAGTACGCTACCACGCCGTTTTGCTCGCGCAGAAATGCCTGCAGGTAGGAGGGAAGCCGAGCGAAGCTTACAAGGTCAGTTAGCTCGCCGCCGGTATACAAAATGCCTTTCATAAGCAGTAACACCAAGCTCCAGACTGGTGGATTGTTGAATACTATCTTTAGTAAGGCGCGGTACATCAAGCTGGAGCTTGGTGGCACTTCCTCACCGAGTAGAAATTAAAAATTGAGCGCCCCGACGTCCGAAGGCCGCCAGAACGCTCAATTTTTAACACTTAATTACCAACTAAACAGCAGCTTCTTCCATCACGGACTCTACGCTTTCCAGCGGCAGGCCCCAGGCATCGGCTACGCCTTTGTACACCACTTTGCCATGCACCACGTTTAGGCCGAGGCGTAGGGCCTCGTCGCGGCGGCACGCTTCCTGCCAGCCCAGATTGGCCAGCTTCACGGCGTAAGGCAGCGTGGCGTTGGTCAAAGCTAGAGTGGACGTGTAAGGCACGGCGCCGGGCATGTTGGCCACGCAATAGTGCACAATGTCGTCGATGATGAAGGTCGGGTCTTCGTGCGTGGTGGGGCGGCAGGTTTCAATGCAACCGCCCTGGTCCACGGCCACGTCCACGAGCACGGTGCCAGCGCGCATGGTTTTCAGCATGTCGCGGGTGATGAGGTGCGGGGCCTTGGCACCCGGAATCAGTACCGCGCCGATGATGAGGTCGGCGGTTTTGATGGCTTCGCGGATGTTGTACTCGTTGGAGTACTGCGTTACCACATTCTTCGGCATGAAGTCGTCCAGCTCGCGCAGACGGTTCAGGCTAATGTCCATCACCGTTACTTTAGCGCCCAGGCCAGCGGCAATTTTGGCGGCCTGCGTGCCCACGATGCCGGCACCCAGCACCAGCACTTCGGCGGGCTTCACGCCGGGCACGCCGCCCAGCAGAATACCACGGCCTTTCAGCGGCTTCTCCAGATACTTGGCACCTTCCTGCGGAGCCATGCGGCCGGCCACTTCGCTCATCGGGATGAGCAGGGGCAGCGCGCGCGACGGCAGCTCCACGGTTTCGTAGGCCAGGCACACTGCCTTGCGCTCGATCATGGCGTGGGTCAGCTCCTCGCCCGAGGCAAAGTGGAAATAGGTGAACAGCAGTTGGTTTTCCTTGATGAGCGGGTACTCGGAAGCAATCGGCTCCTTCACCTTCACAATCATCTCGGCCTTGGCGTACACGTCCTCGATGGTGGGCAGCACCGTAGCGCCGGCCTGCTCATATTCGGCGTCCGAGAAGCCGCTGCCGTTGCCGGCTGTAGCTTGCACGTATACGTCGTGGCCGTGCTTGCGGAATTCAGCTACACCGGCAGGCGTCAGGCCTACGCGGTTTTCGTTGTTCTTGATTTCTTTCGGTACGCCGATGATCATGGCAGAACGTGAAGGTGGTGGGTGGGTGAAAATTGAAGGTGCAAAGATAGGTACTGCCGCTGGCATTGCCTGCTGTCATTGCGAGCATAGCGAAGCAATCTTTCCTCTAAAAGATGTGAACGTCGATTTACAGACAAGCCCTCCGGCAGTAGAGTAGTAACCTACTGCCGGAGGGCTTGTCGCTCAGGGTCGTGTCTGCAAAAAGAGGAAGCATTAGCTGCGCTGTCCTACGGGTGCGTCGTCCTGCGTCCTCGCAATGCCAGTTCTACTTAAACGGTACGACGGCGCCGCTTTCCTTTACCATGCTGGCCCCGTTCAGGTCACGCACCACGGTGGCTTTCAGCGTCAGCTTCACGTCGCCGTTCAGGTCATTGGAAGTCAGGGTGGCTACGTCGCTCATCGGGCCGGTCTGGCGCTGGGCGTACAGGATTTCCACCACGGCGCTCTGGCCCGGCTGAATCGTGGGTGGCACCGACTTGTAGCCGATGCAGTTGCACTGCGACGTAACCATGCCCAACTCCAGTGGCTGCTTGCCGGTGTTCTTCACTGTGAACTTGGCCACGGCCTGCTGGCCGCTTTCCATTTTGCCGAAATTATGCACGTTGCGGTCCAGCACCAGCCGCGGCGACTGCGCCAACTGGGCTGGCGTCATCATGGTTTTCATCTCCGACTTATTCACCACGTCGCCCTTGATGGTGAGCACCGCGCTGGGCGTGCTGGCGTTGCTGGTTACGGTCACGGTTTTGTTGAAGATGCCCGGACGGCCCGCGCTGCTGTACATGGCCTTGATGATGCCCGACTTGCCGGGCAGTACCGGCGTCTTGGTCCAGTCGGGGGTGGTGCAGCCGCAGCTGGCCTGCACGTTGGCGATGATAACGGGCTGGTTGCCGGTGTTCTTGAACTTGAACTCATAGGTGGCCATGGTGCCCTCCGGCACTTTGCCGAAATCGTGGGTGTCTTTCTCGAACGTCATAACGCCCTGGGCCCGGACGCCCAGCGCCAGCAAACAGAAAAGCAGGAGGGAGGTAACGTGTTTCATAAAAGTAGAACGGAGTGATACTCCGTTCAGACACGTAAGCGCCCAGCCGGAGCAAAAACAGTAGAAGAGGAAACGCCAGAGTGCCGCTGGTGCGGCCGAACGGAGTGCCACTCCGTTCTACTTCCAAAGATATACAAAAACGGTCCGGCCGCGTATCAAGCCTGCCCAATGAATGCTCCCGGCCAAATCCGTACTTTTGGGGGCCTGGTAGCCGCAGGCATTCTTTCCGCCCCCTGTTTTCCCCGGCCTCAACACCCATTCCCACCCGCCCTATGCCCACCGATGTATCTGCTGACCTGATGGCCACTACCGCAACTCTGAGTAAAGACGAACTGCTGCACGACTACCGCCTGGGCTGGGAAAGCCGGCAGGCCTCGCTGGCCGGGCGCAAAGAAGTGTTCATGGGCAAGGCCAAGTTCGGCATCTTCGGCGACGGCAAAGAGCTGCCGCAGCTGGCCATGGCCCGCGCCTTCCGCCCCGGCGACTGGCGCTCGGGCTACTACCGCGACCAGACGTTTATGGTAGCCGCCGGCGAGCTGACCTGGCAGCAGTACTTCGCCCAGCTCTACGCCCACCCCGACGCCGAAGCCGAGCCCGCCACTGCCGGCCGCGCCATGAACGGCCACTTCGCCACCCGCATCCTCGACGAGGACGGCAACTTCAAGAACCTCGCGCAAAGCAAGAATTCGTCGGCTGATATTTCGCCTACGGCCGGCCAGATGCCGCGCCTCGTGGGCCTAGCCTACGCCTCCAAGCTCTACCGCCAGAACCCCGAGCTGCACCAGTACGACCAGTTTTCGGTGAACGGCAACGAGGTGGCGTTTGGCACCATCGGCAACGCCAGCACCTCCGAAGGCATGTTCTTCGAGGCCCTGAATGCGGCCGGCGTGCTCCAGATTCCGCTGCTGATGAGCGTCTGGGATGACCATTACGGCATTTCGGTGCCTGCCGAGTACCAGACCACCAAGCAAAGCATTTCCGCCATCCTGGCCGGCCTGCAGCGCGACGGTGAAGGCGAGCAGGGCTTTGAGATTTTCGTGGTGAAAGGCTGGGACTACGCGGCCCTCGTGGACACCTACCAGCGCGCCGCTGAGGTGTGCCGCACCCAGCACGTGCCAGTGCTCATCCACGTGACGGAGGTGACGCAGCCGCAGGGCCACAGCACCAGCGGCTCGCACGAGCGGTACAAGAGCAAGGACCGTCTGGGCTGGGAGGAAGAGCACGACTGCCTCGTGAAAATGAAGCAGTGGATGCTGGCCGAAGGTCACGCCACTGAGGACGAGCTCAACCAGATTGAAGCCGCTGCCAAGGAAACCGTGAAAGTGGCCCGTACGGCCGCCTGGGCTGAGTTCTTCAACCCCATCAAGCAGGAGCGCGACGAAGTGGTGACGCTGCTCAATAAGCTGGTGACGGAAACCGGCTCGGAAAACAACCTGCACGAGCTGGTAGAGCACCTGGAGCACAACCCCACGCCGATTCGTGCCGACCTGGTGCGCACCGTACGCCGGGCCCTGCGCCAGGTGCGCGGCACCCGCAGCGCCGGCCGCCGCGACCTGCTCAGCTGGCTCGATCAGGCCCTGGCCGAAAACGCTGACCGCTACAACTCCTACCTGTTCAGCCAGAGCGAAGAAGCCATCGGCAACATCGAGGAAGTGAAAGTGGAATTCGCCAAGGATGCCCCGCTGGTAGACGGCCGCGAAGTACTGCAGGCCTGCTTCGATGCCAACTTCCAGCGCGACCCGCGCATTTTCGCCATCGGCGAAGATGTGGGCCGCATCGGCGACGTGAACCAGGCATTTGCGGGCCTCCAGGACAAGTTTGGTGAGCTGCGCGTGACCGACACCGGCATCCGGGAGTGCACTATCGTGGGCCAGGGAATCGGCGCCGCGCTACGCGGTTTGCGCCCGATTACTGAAGTGCAGTACCTCGACTACCTGCTCTACGCCATCCAGATTCTGAGTGATGACGTGGCCTGCCTGCAGTACCGCACCAAAGGTGGCCAGAAGGCGCCGCTCATCGTGCGCACCCGTGGCCACCGTTTGGAAGGCATCTGGCACAGCGGCTCCCCGATTCAGATGATTCTGGGTGCCATCCGCGGCATCCACCTCTGCGTGCCCCGCGACATGACCCAGGCGGCCGGTTTCTACAACACGCTGCTCCGTTCCGACGAGCCCGCCATCGTCATTGAATGCCTGAACGGCTACCGCCTCAAGGAGCGGCTGCCGAGCAACGTAGGCGAGTTTACGCTGCCGCTGGGCGTGCCCGAAGTGCTGCGCGAAGGCACCGACATTACGGTCGTCACCTACGGTTCCATGTGCCGTATTGTGCTCGACGCCGCCAAGCAGCTGGCTGAGGTAGGCATTTCGGTGGAAGTGCTGGACGTGCAGACGCTGCTGCCTTTCGACTTGGAGCACGTCATCACGGACAGCATCCGCAAAACCAACCGCGTGCTGTTCGCTGACGAAGATGTGCCCGGCGGCGCCTCAGCCTACATGCTCCAGCAGGTGCTTGATGGCCAGGATGCTTACCGCCACCTCGATGCGGCCCCGCGCTGCCTCGCGGCTCAGCCTCACCGCCCGCCCTACGGCTCCGACGGCGACTACTTCAGCAAGCCCAACGCCGAAGACGTATTCGACGCCGTATACGAGCTGCTTCAGGAAGCGGCTCCGAAGCAGTTTCCGGCCATTTATTAGGCAAGTGATGAGGTAACGGGGTGATGAAGTAAAAAGCAACAGGTGAGGAAGTAGCCGCAATTCAGCCTCTTCCTCACCTGTCACCTCATCACCAAAGTTTATCTCACTACCACAAAACTGCTGGTCGTGACGGTATTGCTGGAGTTGAGGGCGCGGTCCTTGATGGTGATTTCGTAGCGTACTTCCTGGCCGGGGTAGAAGGGAGAGCCCAGCGAGAGGCGCTGACCGAAGCGCAGGTCGCCTTCCAGCGGCGCCTTCTTCTCGGCGTTAGGTTCTAGGTGTGGAAATTGCCCGTAGTATGCTTCCGGCCGAATTTCCAGACCCTCGGGCGTGCGGGTATACGGCACAAACTGGCCGGTGCTGTTCTTCACAAACAGCTTGATAATGTAGTTCCAGTGGTCGGGATTGAGCGTGCCATCGGCATTGAGGCGCTGGTAGGGCGGGTTGGTGTACTCGTCTTGGTTGAGGCCCAGGTCGCCGTCACCGTCCTTGAAGCCCAGCGTGATTATCACGCTGTCGGCGGGAATATCATTGGGATTGGTGGGCTGGCGCGCCACGGTCAGCGACTTGAACTCGATGCTGGGCGTATCCGGAAACTCCGGCGGGCTGATGCACGAACCCACAGCCACGCTGGCTGCTGCCAGCCCCAAACCCAGACGAAGCGTACGAAACATGGTCATAGTAACTAGCTGTTATGAGGCGAAAGTAGCCTTGTGGAGGGCAAAAGGTACGATTTCTCAACGAAGCCGCCCGGCAATTGTTATGCTCACTTCAAACCCCGCCGAGCCCCAATGAGTTTCCGCCAACAGTACCTGCTTGACCTGCCCCACCTGACTGCTGCCACTGCGCCGGCCGCTGCCCTGCGTCTGTTTCATTACCAGGCCCAGCACTGCCCGCCTTACGCCGCCTATCTGGCCGCCCTGGGCCGCGACCCGCAGCAGGTGCAGCGCGTGCAGGATATTCCGTTTCTGCCCATCGAGTTTTTCAAAACCCAGGACGTGCGCACCGCGCCGCATGAGTGGGAGCCGCAGGAAACGTTTCTGAGCAGCGGCACCACCCTGCAGCAGCGCAGCCGCCACCTCCTCCGCGCCCCAAGTATCTACCGACGCAACGCCGCCCGCATCTTCCAACAGTTCTACGGCCCGCTCACGGAGTGGACATTCTTGGCCCTGCTGCCCTCGTATCTGGAGCAGGGCCACTCATCGTTGGTAGCCATGGTAGAGTACTTTGCCCGGGAGTCGGGGCAGGCACAGGACGCGTTTTTCCTACACGACCACGCTGCGCTGTTGCAGGCGCTGGCGGCGGCTAAAGCCGCCGGCCGCCGGGTGCTGCTGTTCGGTGTAAGCTACGCCCTGCTGGACTTGGCGGCTAAGTACGGTCCGGCACCGGAGCTGCAGGATATTACGGTGTTGGAAACCGGCGGTATGAAGGGCCGGCGCCGCGAGATGATCCGCGAGGAGCTGCACGCCGAGCTACAGCAGGCTTTTGGGCCAGCCGGCATTCACTCCGAGTATGGCATGACGGAAATGCTCAGCCAGGCATACAGCTTCGGCGACGGCCGTTTCCACGCGCCGCCCCAGCTGCGCGTGCTCCTGCGGGACCCCGCCGACCCGTTTTCCGTGAGCGAAACCCGCCCTGATGGCGCCCTCGCCATCATCGACCTGGCCAACGTGGACAGCTGCGCCTTCCTTGAAACCAAGGATCTGGCAAGAATGCACCCCGACGGCTCGTTTGAAGTGCTGGGCCGCCTCGATAACTCTGACGTGCGCGGCTGCAACCAGATGGCGGGCAGCTAAGCTGTCATTTCATTCAGGATGACAGCTTATTTTTTGACGACGGTAATCGTGCCGTCGTGCTCCAGACGCACCACGTTGGTGGTGGAAAGGTCGTCGGTATTGGCAGCAACTCGTACGCCGGCCTGAAACTCCTGCTCGCTCACGCTGGCCCGGCGCAGCTCGTGCTGATGAATGGTTGGGCCTTCCGCTAAGATGGAATCTGAGCCTTTCACCAGCTTGCGCAACAGCGGTGAAAAGTATACGGCATACGCCAGCGCCCGGTGCACTGCTACCAGCGCAGCGGCGGCCACGAATGTAATGCCCATCGGTGCATCGGCAATAATGACGCGGCTGAGCAAGGCGCCAAACATGAATTTAACCACCATGTCGAGGGCGCTGTTGCCGCCGAACGTGCGCCGCCCCGACAGCCGCAGCAGCACCAGTGCCACCAGAAATACCAGCACAGCCCGCGCGCAGGTTTGCCCCACGGTAATGGTGTCGGCCGTGGCCTGCATACCCAGTAGGTTATTGAAAAATTCCTGCATTGCTTATCGGGTTTGAGACAAAACAAACAACAGCGCGGGCCAGCAACCGGCGTACCCGGCGGCTGGCCCGCGCTGTCTGTAGTTACACTAAAACTGCCGCCGCTAGCTGATGTTTTCCTACGGCCAGAAGTTATTTACCAGCAAACGCCTTAGCGTCGGCCGCAGAAATGGTATCGTCGCTCATAATCACGAGGCGCTCCACCACGTTGCGCAGCTCCCGGATATTGCCGCGCCAATCGAGGCCCTTGAGGTAGTCGAGGGCGGCAGCGTCTATCTTCTTGGGTTTATTGCCGTAGTCGGCGGCAATGTCCTTGAGGAACTTCTCAATCAGCTCCGGAATGTCGTCGCGGCGGTCGTTGAGGGCCGGCACCTGAATCAAAATGACGGAGAGGCGGTGGTAAAGGTCTTCGCGGAAGTTGCGGTCGGCAATTTCCTGAAGCAGGTTTTTGTTGGTAGCCGCCAGCACGCGCACGTTCACGCTGATTTCCTTTTCGCCCCCAACGCGCGTAATCTTGTTTTCCTGCAGCGCGCGCAGCACCTTGGCCTGGGCCGAAAGGCTCATATCCCCGATTTCATCCAAGAACAGCGTGCCGCCGTCGGCCTGCTCGAACTTGCCGATGCGCTGCTTCACGGCCGACGTGAACGAGCCTTTCTCGTGCCCGAACAATTCTGATTCGATCAACTCCGACGGAATGGCAGCGCAGTTTACCTCAATCAGCGGGCCGTTGGCGCGGTTGCTGAGTTCGTGCAACTGGCGCGCCACCATCTCCTTGCCGGCGCCGTTGGGACCCGTAATCAGTACCCGTGCATCGGTAGGAGCTACTTTCTCGATGGCCTTACGCACGGCGCCCAGCCCGGCCGAGGAGCCAATCATCTCCGAACTTTTGGCGACCTTCTTTTTTAGGGTCTTAGTTTCGGCCACCAGCTTGGTGCGGTCCAGGGCATTGCGCACCGTCACGAGCAGGCGGTTGAGGTCCGGTGGCTTCTGCAGGAAGTCGTAGGCGCCTTTTTTGGTGGCATCCACGGCCATTTCCACGTTGCCGTGTGCCGACACCATGATGAAAGCCGCATCGGGCGCCACAATGCGGGCCCGTTCCAGCACCTCAATGCCGTCCATCTTGGGCATTTTGATGTCGCAGAGCACCACGTCGTACTTGTCGCGGATGAGCATGTCGAGGCCGGTGGGGCCGTCCTCGGCTTGGTCTACCTGATAGCTTTCATATTCCAGAATTTCCTTGAGCGTGTGGCGAATAGCCTTTTCGTCGTCGATGATAAGAATGCGGGGCATAAGCAAAAGAGGTTGGGCAGCGAAAGTAACGAAAACAAGGCCGCAAACGATGCCTCCGTCATTCTGGCCTGCTGTCATCCTGAGCTTGCGAAGGATCTTATCACGTCAGAACGAGTCGATGTAACGTTTGTAGTCCAAACTCAATAGGGTCCTTCGCAAGCTCAGGATGACACAGATTCAACGAAAACGGCCGCCGCATCCGAAGCTGCGGCGGCCGAAAGCCGTGGTGATGAGTCTGTAAGCCGGGTTTTGTACGCTGCCCCGAAAGGTCGCGCCTCCACCATTTATCTAGGCCAGTCCTCGCGGAAAGGCTCCATCAACCTACCCGCTGGCGCCGGACGAGCCGCCCGGTACGTCCGCGCAGGACGCGTGCCAGCTTATTTGGTTTTTCAACCCCTGAGGTTTACCCAGCCGGACTGGTTGCCCAGCCGCTGGTGCGCTCTTACCGCACCTTTTCACCCTTACCTAGTTTAGGGCTTGGTGCTTAGTGGATAGGGCTTAGGTTGTTCAAGAACACCTATTCCCTACGCCCTAATCACCATGTCCTAAACTGGGCGGTTATTTTCTGTGGCACTGGCTGTCCCGGGTTGCGTTACACTTCCCGGTC
Source organism: Hymenobacter puniceus (assembly GCF_014333525.1). Taxonomy (GTDB): domain Bacteria; phylum Bacteroidota; class Bacteroidia; order Cytophagales; family Hymenobacteraceae; genus Hymenobacter. The sequence continues at coordinate 244,045 of NZ_JACSCX010000004.1, read as the reverse complement.
CTTCCCGTTAGGAAGCAGGGTGCTCTGTGTTGCCCGGACTTTCCTCGTCGCCTTGCGGCGCCGCGGTGGAGCGACTCATCACTGAGGGCAAAGGTACGGATTTACCCCGCACGCCGCGCCTCAATCAATTCGTAGCCTTCATCGATGAGCAAACCGCCACCGGTGGCGCTGCGCACGGCGAGCTGGTCGCACCGCTCGTTTTCGGGGTGGCCGTTGTGGCCGCGCACCCATTTGAAGTACACGGTGCGCTGGCGGTACACCTTCACGAAGCGCCGCCAGAGGTCCTCGTTGGCCTTTTTACCGAAGTCCGGCTTGTTGAGCCAGCCGAATACCCACTTCTTTTCCACCGAATCTACCACGTACTTGGAGTCTGTCACGACGGTGATGGGTAGCTCGGGGCGGTTGACGGCTTCCAGGCCCACGATGATGGCCAGCAGTTCCATGCGGTTGTTGGTAGTCAGGCGGAAGCCCTGGGTCAGCTCTTTCTCATGCTGGCCGAAGCGCAGAATAGCGCCGTAGCCGCCGGGCCCCGGGTTGCCGCGCGAAGAGCCATCGGTGAACAGGTAAATCAACTTAGTTCTCGGTTGTTAGTTGCTGGTTGTTAGTAATAATGATGCTGACAATCAGCAACTAACAACCGACAACTGCTTCAGAAATTCGATTTAAACAGCTTGATGGCAATGGCCAGCAGAATCACGCCGAACACGCGGCGCAGGATGTCTTCGCCGGCTTTGCCGAGCTTGCGCTCAATCCAGGCCGAGCTTTTGAGCACGCCGTACACGAATACCAGATTCAGGACGATGCCCACCAGCACGTTGGGTAGCGAATAAGCGGCGCGCAACGACAGCAGCGTGGTCATGGTGCCGGCCCCCACGATGATGGGGAAGGCCAGCGGCACAATTGAGCCCGAAGTCGCCAGCGGATCGTGCCGGAACAGCTCGATGCCGAGAATCATTTCCATGCCAATCAGGAAGATGATGATAGCTCCGGCCAGCGCAAAGCTTTGGTAATCGACGCCAAACAAGCTCAGAATGCTTTGCCCCAGAAACAGAAACACCACCATCAGCACGCCGGCCACCACGGTGGCTTTTTCTGACTGGATTCTGCCCTCGCGCTGCCGGATCTGAATGATAATCGGGATGGAGCCGAGTACGTCAATCACGGCAAACAGCGTGAGTGTAACCGAGAAGATTTCTTTGAGGCTGAACATAAATCGCAGATGGTGCAGATGAAGCCGCGGATGCCGCAGCTACGTTCTGATAGGGCAGGGGAAGCAGGCGGGGGCAGAGGGGTGTTCTGGTTGGTTCTGGCAGGGCAGAGTTAGGTGTGGACTGTTAAGTGGGCGCTACAGCTACCTCTTCTGGTAAACTACCTCTTTCAGCAAACGAATGCTGGTGTAGCTGCGCAGAACGAATCAGCAGTATCTGCGGCGTCATCTGTACTATCTATGATTAGGCAAACTCGCGGGCGAAAAACTGCACCAATTGCTCGAATGCCTCGTCCGGGATGGCCGGGAAGTTGGCGATGCGCAGACTGCCTGCTTTCCAGTTGCCGTAGCCGTTGCCGAGCTGCAGGCCCTGGGTTAGAGCGCGGCGCTTCACCTCATCAATCAGAGCGGGCGGGCCTTGCAGACCGATGACGGTGGTAGAGCGGGTTTCGGGGTTCGTGACGAGGGGCGTGAGCTGCGTGGCCTGCTCGAAGTAGTCGTAGAGCTTGGTAGCGCGCTCCTGCAAGTGCTGATGCACTGCCTTGATGGTGGGCCGGTCGTGGAGCACGCGGCTCAGCAGATAGATGCCCAGCACGTTAGGCGTGTAGGTGGTCTGCCAATTCAGCATTTTCTCGTACTGCGACGTGAGCGAGTTGTAGTGGGCCCGCTCGTTCTGGTCGCGCAGCCGCGCCACGGCCCTTGGCGACAAAATCATCACCGACAAACCCGCCGGCAGCCCGAAGCACTTCTGCACCGAGGCAAACCAGATGTCGGCCTTGATGAACTTGAGCTGCACGCCTGCCATCGACGAGGTGGCATCGACGGCCAGTAGCGCCTGCCCCAGGCGGTTGTAGAGGTTCAGGATGAAGCCGTCGCGCAACTGGGTGGCGTTGCTGGTTTCGTTTTGGGTGATGCAGACCAGGTCGGTTTCGGAGTCGGGCAGGGGCAGGGCCGCCACGTCGGGCACCTCATCAATGCCAAACGGGTAGCCGACGCAGGCCGGGCGCAGGGCCTTGGCGTACTCGTACCATTTCTCGCCGAACGCGCCGCTGTAGAGGTGGAAGCTTTTACGCGGCGTGAGGCTTTGCGTCAGCACTTCCCAGCACTCCGTGGCCGAGCCCATAAAGAACACAGTGTAGTCCTGCGGCACGTTGAGCTTGTTTTTAAGCTCCTGCACGGTCTGGCGCATGAGGCCCGTGAACCGCTCGCCGCGGTGCGGCGCCGACAGCCAGCCCTCATCGAAAGCATCCTGAAGATACTGGCGCACCTGTGGGTACACCTGCGACGGGCCGGGGTTGAATGTATACATAGGTGTAGTGAGGCTAGAGGAAGGTGCAAAGGTACAAGTAGAACGGAGTGGTACTCCGTTTCGGTGCTGCATATCACAGCATCCTTTGGCTGCTGCCAAACCGGCCCTGATGTGGGGCTTGCCGCTGTGCGGCAAAACGGAGTGCTACTCCGCTCTACAGCTATACCTTAAACCCCATGCGCTTGGGGCGCTGGCTTTCGAAGTACTGCACGGCCATACGGTAGCTTTCCAGCTTAAAGCCGCTGATGCTGCCGACGCAGTGCTTGCCCAGCAAGCTGCGCTGCCGGAATTCCTCGCGGGCGTGCAGGTTGCTCAGGTGCACTTCCACCACGGGCGTATTGATGGCGGCCACGGCATCGGCCAGGGCTACGCTGGTGTGGGTGTAGCCGCCGGCATTGAGCACAATGCCGTGGTAGGTGTAGCCCACTTCGTGCAGCTTGTCGAGCAGCTCGCCCTCGTGGTTGCTTTGGAAATACTCCAGCTGCAATTCCGGGAAGGCGGCGCGCAGCTCGGGTAAGTAGTCGTCGAAAGAGCGGGTGCCGTAGATGCCCGGCTCGCGGCGGCCCAGCAGGTTGAGGTTGGGGCCGTTGAGAATGAGAAGCTGCATGTGTGGGGCTTAGGGAATGGGGCCTGGGGCTTAGGCTCAGTGAGGCGGGGGCACTGACTGATTAATTGGCGACGGCAAATTACGCTTCGTTAAACTTGCGACCACAAAACAATATTCGCGGCTATACTGCCCGGCCATTCACGCGGCCTAAGCCCCAGGCCCTATTCCCTAAGCCCCACACATGTCCACTTGGCCCATAACCCTCCGTCAGTTCGAAGGCTACCTGCAACTGGAGAAGTCCTTGTCGGGCAACTCGGTGGAGGCGTATGTGCGCGACGCCAGCAAGCTGCGCCACTTCCTGGAAATCCGGCACCTGCCCAATTCGCCCAAGGAAGTGACGACGGCGCTTCTGCGCGAATTTCTGGCTTACCTGGGTGAGCTGGGGCTGAGCGCCACCTCGCAGGCCCGGATTCTGTCCGGAATTAAGGCCTTCTTCAGTTTCATGATCATGGAAGACCTGCTCACACACGACCCCACCGACACGCTGGAAGCGCCCAAAACCGGCCGCAAGCTGCCCGATACGCTTAGCTACGACGAGATTGTGCAACTGCTGGACGGCATCGATTTGAGCACGCCGGAAGGCACCCGCAACCGGGCCATGCTGGAAGTGCTGTACTCCTCGGGCCTGCGCGTGAGTGAGCTGACGGGTTTGCGCCTCTCCAACGTGTACGCCGACCAAGGCTTCGTGCGCGTGACGGGCAAAGGCAATAAGGAGCGGCTGGTGCCCATCGGGCGCGATGCGCTGAAGCACCTTGGCTTGTATTTGCAAGGTATCCGCTGCCACCTCGACATTAAGCCGGGCCACGAGGACTTCGTGTTTCTCAACAAGCGTGGCGCCAGCCTGTCGCGCGTCACAGTATTCACGGTCATCAAAGCCGCCGCCGACAAGGCCGGGGTGCGCAAAAGCATCAGCCCGCACACCTTCCGGCATTCCTTTGCCACGCACCTCATCGAGGGCGGCGCCGATTTGCGGGCCGTGCAGGAAATGCTGGGCCACGAGAGCATTACAACCACCGAAATCTACACCCACCTCGACCGGGACTACCTGCGGCAGGTGATTACTACTTTCCACCCACGCAGCTAAGGCAGGCCTGATATGGCTGCTTACGTAAGGCCGCGCTGGCAATCGTGCAGCCAGTCTTCCGCTTCGTGGGCAGACTCAAACAGTTGAAGCTCAGTACCGGCCTTACGGGTCCAGCCAGTATCCAGGTCACCGACATTGGCGCTGGCTCCCGGCTGCATAACGTGGGCTACGCAGCGGGGCGGCTGGGTATCCGTGCTTTCCCATACATAGCGCAGCCACGTCAGCGAGTCAAACCAAGGATTGAGCACTTGGCTGTTATCGTTGAGAAATAGCGGCGCCATTGGGCTGCTAAGCAGGCTCAAATGCGGCACAATGCTCTGGAGCGCCTGTTGTGGATTTACGAACCCATGCCAGGTAGCCCGCAGCCAATGGTTGCGGGCGTCGTATTCAACCTGGCAGAATGATTGTTTCTCGGAGGCAGATGGCGAAGTAATAGTCATAGGACAATGCGGGCAGGAGTGGATTCAATCCTAGCTAAGCATTGCAATTGGTGTGGTCGGAGAGATTAAGGCGCGGCAGGGTATTTTTGCAGCAAACGCTCTACTTGTGCCTGTATTAAATCAACCTGGTTCGTTGCGGTTTTCGCCGTTGGTGCTGGCACTGCTTGGTTTGCTGCTATTTCTGCTTCCATACGGCATTCTGCGGGCCCACAGTTACATTACCATTGATGATAATCTGGATGCGGAATTGAATATTCCTTATCTGCTTGTGCGTCAGGGAGTCGCGCTCGACTACCGCCCGGCAGCAACAGTGTCGGCCATTATGAATGGCTTGCCACGCAATGCCCTGCGCCCCGGACTGAGCGTGACCATCGGCCTGTTTGCCCTGTTTACGCCGTGGGCGGCCTACCTGATCCAACAGGCACTGGTGCGGCTGCTGGGGCTGCTGGCTATGTATGCGCTGCTGCGGCAGGAACTGCTGCCCGAGCGCCGGCAGCGCCACTTGGCGGCCGGGGTGGCGCTGGCCTGGGCGTTGCTGCCGCTCTATTCTATATATGGGTTGTCGGTGATAGGGCAGCCGGCGCTGCTGCTGGCCTTTCTGGCGGCGCGGCGCGGTGCGGCGCGGTGGTGGCACTGGCTGCTGATTGCGGCTTTTCCGCTGTGGTCGATGTTTGTGTTTGTGGGGCCGTTTGCGCTGGCGGCGCTGGGCGGACTGTGGCTGCGCGACTGGTGGCACCTGCGCCGACCCAATTGGCTTTTTCTGGGTGGGCTGGTGCTGCTACTGGCGGTGTATCTGGTAGTGGAGTGGCCGCTGTTCTACTCATTGCTGGTAGCCAAGCAGTTCGTGCCGCACCGCGTGGAGTTCGATATGGGCCAGATTACGCCGCTGGGGTGGAAAGCCGGTTTGCGCAGTGTCGGTCAGTACTTTCTGTTCGGGCAATACCACGCCAGCCGGTTTTTGCGGGTGGCAGTGCTGCTGGCCGTGGGGGCCGCCGTGGTACTGGCCCCGGCCAGGCAGCGGTGGCCCCGGGCCCGGCAGCTGGGTGGCTGGCTATTGGCGCTGGGGGCGCTGGCCGTATTCAGCGGTTTCTATCCGCAGCTGGTGGCCTGGGGCCAGTCGCGCCTGCCAATTCTGGGGGTATTCAACTTCGGGCGGCTGCATTTTCTGGCGCCGCTGCTGTGGTTCTGGGTGCTGGCGCTGGCGTTGCGCTACCTCAGTGGCCGTTGGCGGCTGGCCGTGGTGGGTTTGCAGCTGCTGATTGGGCTAAGTATGAATTCGGAGTGGATTAACAACCTGCGCGAGCTGGCTGGCCGCCCAAACCCGCACGAACCGAACTACACCGCCTACGTCGCGCCGGCACTGTTTCAGCAGGTGCAGCAAGCCATCCGGCAGCAAGCCGGCCTGGAGCCCGCGCAGTACCGTGTGGCCAGCCTGGGTTTGCCGCCGGCTGTGGCGCAGCTCAATAATTTCTACACCCTCGATTCCTACCAGAACAACTACCCGCTGCCCTACAAGCACCGTTTTCGGCCAATCATAGCCGGTGAGCTTACCAAAAATGACACGCTACGCCGCTACTTCGACGATTGGGGCAACCGGTGCTACCTGTTTTCCAGTGAGCTGGGCAAGGATTTCCGGGTAGGCGCGTTTCAGCAGCGCACCGTGCAGGATTTCGCCTTCGATGCCGCCACTTTCCGGCAGTTGGGCGGGCGCTACGTGCTGTCGGCGGCGCAACTGGCCACGCCGGCCCGTAGCGGGCTGCAGCTGGCCGGCGAGTTCCGGCAGCCCGGTGCCTACTGGCATATCTGGCTGTACAAGGTGATGAGGTGATGAAGTAAACGGTGACAAGTTGAACGTCATTCCGAGCATGTTGCGCTTGGAGTAAGGACGAGGAATCTCGCGTGCTGATGTTGCACCACGACGAGACAATATCAGCACGTGAAATGCTTCGGCGGCTCCTCTGCATGACGTTCAACCTGTCACCACTCACTTCATCACCTCATCACTTCATCACCTCATAAATCCACCAACAATTGCCTAGATTTGGCCCTTTGGCGCGTGAGAATGGCAAAAAATACCTACAAGCAAGACGCAACACCCCCCAGCCGCGGCAACGAGCCCCGGCCAACCCGTGCCCCGCAGCCCCGTCCGGCCGCGCCGGAGCCGGGTGCACCCCGTGAAAACCGGCGGGCCGCGGAACCTAAAGCCGCGCCGAAAGCGCCACGGAAGCCGCTGAAATTACCGTCAATCAAGTTGGGTGCTGTTTTCGGCTTCCTGCGCGACCGGCGGTTTCAACTGTTTCTGGGCTTCTTCTTCCTGCTGGCTTCACTCTATCTGACGTTCGCCTTCTTCTCGTTCCTGTTCACCGGCCACGCCGACCAGAGCGTAGTAGAAGGCCTCGACCACACCCCGGTGAAAGAAGCCGGCCAACAGTCGGGCAACTGGCTGGGGCTGGTGGGCGCTTTTGCGGCGCAACTCCTGATTTACAAGGGCTTCGGTGTGGCCGCCTTCGCCCTGATTCCGATTGTTTTCTTCCTGGGCTACAAGATTGTGTTCCGGCGTGCCGGCGTGTCGGTGAGCTATGTGCTGGCGCTGTGCCTGTTTATTATGGGCTGGCTGAGCGTGCTGCTGGGCTACGTAGTGCTCACCATGCAGGCCCCCGACGCCGACCCCAACCTGGGCTACCGCCTCGACTTCCTGAGCGGCGGCATCGGCTACGAAGCGGCCGTCTGGCTCGACAGTCTCATCGGCTGGGGCTCCGTGCTGCTGCTGGCTTTCCTGCTGATTTCCTTTGTGGTTTTCTTCTTCAACGTTACGTCCATCACGCTGCCGCGCTTCGGGGCAGAAGGGGAGGAGCAAGACGCAGAGCCAGCCACTTCAGCAGCGTCCTCCGGTAACCGTCCGGCCTACGCTGCTGCCAGTGCATATACTGATGATGAGGCTGAAGAAAATGAGCCTGATCTGGGCTTTGTAGTACGCGACACCCGCCCAGCTGCTCCACAGCCCGCGGCCGCCCTGGCTGACGACGAGCAGGACGATGAAGACGCCTACACCACGCCCGACGCGCCCATCGTGACGACTGGTTCGGTGGCTTCCCCAGTTTTCCAGATAACTCCCAACGTCGCACCGGTTGCTGCTGCTGCCGGTGCGGTAGCCCTGACTACTGCGGCCGGTACTGCCGTGCCCATGAGCGTGGCGGCCGCCGGCACAGTGGTTGGCGCAGCCAGCGCAGCCGCTTCCATGGCGGCGGGTGGTGCTGCCGCCACCCCGAAAGGCCCCAGCTTCTCCATTGAAGCCCCTGCCGATCCGGAACCGATAACCGTGGAGCCTTCGCGGGTGCCAACGCCACTTTCCCTGGCTGATCTGGCCGACGATAACACACCACTGCCGCCGAGCAGCGAAAAACCTGCGCTGCCGACGCCTGCGCCCGCCTTGCAGATTGAGGCGAAGCCCGGCGAACTGGACCCAGCTGCTGGCGCCGATATGGCCCGCATTGCCGATGACGATGAGGACATGGAAACCATGCCCGCCGTCAACTACGACCCTACGCTGGACCTCTCGCGCTACCTCTATCCCACTCTGGAGCTGCTCAACGACTACGGAGTAGCCAAAGCGCAGGTAACCAAAGAAGAGTTGGAAGCTAACAAGGACCGCATTGTGGAGACGCTGGGGCACTACGGCATCAACATTGCCAGCATCAAAGCCACCATCGGCCCCACGGTCACGCTCTATGAAATCGTGCCCGACGCTGGAGTGCGCATCTCCAAAATCAAGAGCCTGGAAGACGATATTGCCCTGAGCCTCGCGGCATTGGGCATCCGTATTATTGCTCCTATTCCAGGCAAGGGCACGATTGGTATTGAGGTGCCGAACACCAAGAAGGAGATGGTGAGCATTCGGTCGGTTTTCGCCACCGAGAAGTTCGCCAACACCGAAATGGACCTGCCAATTGCCTTCGGCCGCACCATTACCAACGAGGTATTCGTCGTCGATCTGGCCAAGATGCCCCACTTGCTGATGGCCGGTGCCACCGGCCAGGGCAAATCGGTAGGCTTGAATGTGATACTGGCCTCGCTGCTGTATAAGCGCCATCCGGCCACGCTCAAGTTTGTGCTCGTCGACCCTAAGAAGGTGGAATTGAGCATCTTCAACAAGATTGAGCGCCACTTCCTGGCCAAGCTGCCCGACACCGAGGAAGCCATCATTACTGATACCAAAAAGGTGGTGAACACGCTCAACTCGTTGTGCATGGAGATGGACAAGCGCTACGACTTACTGAAGGACGCCGGCTGCCGCAACCTGAAAGAGTACAACCGCAAGTTCATTGAGCGCCGGCTGAACCCAAAGAAGGGCCACCGCTTCATGCCCTTCATCGTGCTGGTGATTGACGAGCTGGCCGACCTGATGATGACGGCCGGTAAAGAGGTGGAGACGCCTATTGCCCGCCTGGCCCAACTGGCCCGCGCCATCGGTATCCACCTGATTGTGGCCACTCAGCGCCCGTCCGTAAACGTTATTACGGGCATCATCAAGGCCAACTTCCCCTGCCGAATTTCCTTTAAGGTGACCAGCAAAATCGACTCCCGCACCATCCTCGACGCCGGCGGCGCCGACCAGCTGGTGGGCCAGGGCGACATGCTGATTTCGCAGGGCTCCGACATCATTCGGGTGCAGTGCGCCTTCATCGACACGCCGGAAGTAGACCGCCTCTGCGACTACATCGGGGAGCAGCAGGGCTATCCGGATGCTTACTTGCTACCGGAAGTGGTGGGTGAAAGCGGCGGCGGCAGCGGCGACTTGGAAGACATGGATCCCGCGCAGCGCGACTCGATGTTTGAAGAGGCAGCCCGTGTCATTGTCACGCACCAGCAGGGCAGCACCTCGCTGCTACAGCGCCGCCTGAAGCTCGGCTACAACCGGGCAGGCCGCCTCATCGACCAGCTGGAGCACGCCGGCATCGTGGGGCCGTTTGAGGGCAGTAAGGCCCGTGAAGTATTAATCCCGGACGAGTACAGTTTGGAACAGTTGTTGAATACGCTGCCCAAGTAAGCACCGACTGCTGTTTTGCGCCGAGCCAGGGAGGATTTGCCACTTCTTTTGGTTTAGATTTAAACAAAGTGGCCTGCTACACGTCTCTGTACTCAACCTACCGAATCACCACCTTTTTGCAATGAAAAAATATCTCGCCCTGCTTGCTCTGTCCGTGTCGCTTCTGCCGGCCGCTTCGGCGCAGCAGGACCCCAAAGCCGGCAAGATTCTCGACCAGATGAGTGCCAAGTACCAGGCTATGAAAGCGTTCCGGGCTAACTTCACCCAGACGCTGGAAAATGATGCCACCAAGGTCAAGGAAAACATGAGCGGCGACATTCTGGTAAGCGGCCAGAAGTTCCGCCTGAAAATCAGCGGCCAGGAAGTCATCAACAATGGACAGACCGTGTGGACCTACATGAAGTCGGAAAACGAAGTCAACATCTCGGACTTTGAAGCCGACGAGCAGGAGATTTCGCCTTCGCAGATTTACACGCTCTATAAGAAGGGCTACAAGTACTCCTACGTGCAGGAAGCCAAGGAAAACGGTGAGGCAGTCGATGTTATTGAGCTGTCGCCGGAAGACCGTAACAACCCCGTTTTCAAGGTGCGCCTGAAAGTGAGCAAAGTAGATAAGTCGGTGAAAAGCTGGCAGATGTTCAAGAAAAACGGCAACCGCTACACCTTCAAGATCAACAAGTTCACGCCGAACGTACCGGTTGATGCCACTACCTTCAACTTCGACAAAGCCAAATACAAAGGCGTGAAGGTTATCGACCTGCGCTAACTGACCTGCGCCACTCGGCGCTGCCAGTTTTGGCCGGCCCGCTTCCTTCTGGGAGGCGGGCCGGTTTGGTTTCGGCGGTATCTGTACATGGTGCCCGGCTGATGGCGTGTGCTTTCCCAGTATCTTGCCCGTCCGTAAATTATAGGTGGCGCTATGCAAGAAGATTTCCTCCATTACGTCTGGCAGCATCAGTATTTCGATAAAACCGACTTGTGCAGCACCGATGGCCAGCCGATAACCGTGCTGCGCCCCGGCATGCGCAACCCCGATGCCGGCCCGGATTTCCTGAACGCTCGTCTGCAACTAGGTGAAGTGGAGTGGAACGGGGCCGTGGAAATCCATCTGCGCGCTTCTGATTGGCACCGCCACCAGCACCAGCACGACCCCAAATACGACCAAGTGGTGCTGCACGTAGTTTACGACGCCGACCAGCCTGTGCACCGCCTAGATGGTAGCGACGTGCCCGCCTTGCCGCTGGCGTCGCGCATTGCGCCCGAGCTACTGGCTACGTATGAAAAGCTGCTAACCAATGCTGATGCTGTTGATGTGCTGCCGTGTGCGGCGCTGCTGAGCACGGTGCCCACCGTAACGCGCATGAGCATGGTGGAACGGGCCCTACTGGAGCGGGTAGAGCAGAAAGCCAGCGTAGTGGAAGAACTGCACCAGCGCCTGGGGCAGGACTGGGAAGCCACCGCTTACCACGCGCTGGCGGCAGCGTTCGGCTTTCAAAAGAACAGTGAGCCGTTGGCCCGCTTGGCAAAGGCCCTGCCGCTGAGCATTGTGCGCCGCCACCGCCACGACGCCCGGCAGCTGGAGGCGCTGCTGTTTGGGCAGGCAGGCTTTCTAATGGAAACTGATGCTACGCGCCTCGATGCTTATCTGGCCGGCTTGCGGCAGGAGTTTGCGTTTCTGCAGCACAAATACAGCTTACACGGCACCGCGCTGGAAGCGCACGAGTGGAACTTTCTGCGGCTGCGGCCCGCCAACTTCGCGCCAGTGCGGCTGGCACAGCTAGCCGCGGTGCTGCACGCCCGCCCCGCGCTGTTCGACGCCCTGCTTACGGCCACCGACGTGCGCACGCTCACGCAGTTCTTCCAGGCCCCAACTTCTGACTACTGGCGGCAGCACTTCCGGCCCGGCGTGCCCGGCAAAGTGCCCGCGCTGGGCAAAAGCAGCATTCAGGTGCTGATAACCAACGTAGTGGTGCCGTTGCGGGTAGCGTATGCCCGCCACGTAGGCCAGCCAGAGCTTGTGGAAAGCGCAGTAGCGCTGCTCAACGAACTACCCGCCGAGCACAACCACATTACCGACAACTACGCCGCCCAAGGCTTCGGCCACCGTAGCGCCGCCGACTCGCAGGGACTGCTGGCATTGCACCGCGGCTACTGTACGCCACGCCGCTGCCTGCACTGCGCCATCGGCAGCCGGATTCTGCAACGAACCCCCGCTGCTTCGTGAAACTGCTACTGGCTGTTGTGCTCAATGCTGGCTTGGCGCTGCTGTTCTGGCGCTGGCTGCGGCCCCGGCTGGCGGAGGCCGGCCTGGGCCGCTGGCTGCTGCCGCTGCTGGGTTTAAAGCTGCTGGCCTGGGCGGCCGCCAGCTGGCGCCCAAGCGCCGACTCACGCCACATGCAGATTTTTGGCAATGCTCTCACGCGTCAGTTGTGGGAAAGCCCGGCAGCCTGGTTGCACACGGCGCTCGACAACGAGTTTCATTTTCACGACTGGCACGTGGTTTTTCACGGTTTCTCCAACACGTTCTTCATGTATAAGGTCGTGTCGGTGCTGAACCTGGCGGCGTTGGGTAGCTTGTGGCTTTCGGGCTTATATACCAGCCTGTTCTGTTTTGTGGGCGGCTGGGAGTTGGCTCGCACGGTGCGCCGGCTATTCCCGGATACGCCGGCCGGAGCGGTGCTGGTGGGCTTTCTGCTGTGGCCCAGCGTGTTGTTCTGGACGGCGGGCCTCACCAAGGAAAGTGTGCTGGTGGGCAGCGGCGCAGCGCTGGTGGTGCTGGTGCTGCAATGGTTGTATGGCAGCGACAAGCTGCGCCCGTGGCACTGGCTGGCCATGTTGGCGCTGGCGGCGCTGCACTTCGAGGCCCGGTTCTTCTTTGCCGGGTTGCTGCTGGCGGCGCTGGCCGGGCTGGCCGCCATCCGCACGGGGCAATGGCTGGGTGGGCTGCGCCGCCGCTGGGGGCAGGTGCTGCTGCTGGCGCTGCTGCTAACTGGCGGCGCATATGTGGTAGGGCAGGTGAGTCCCGTATTCACCATGAACCGCTTCACCAGCCGCCTGCTCACCAACTACCGCGAACTGTACGCTAAATCGGCCGGCCGGCCCCGCCTTGAATATCCTGACCTGCGGCCCACTGGCGAGAGTCTGCTGGCGCACACTCCCGTAGCCATTGGGGCCACGCTGGTGCGGCCCTGGCCCTGGGAAGGCGGCGGAGCGCTCTACCTAGCGGCAGGACTCGAAAACCTGGTGCTGCTGGCGGTGCTGTTGTGGGCCGGCTGGCAAACGCTGCGGGGCCGGCCGGGCCGGCTGCCATTTGCGCTGGTGCTGGTGCTGCTGCTGTACTGCGTGCTGCTGGCCGCACTGCTGGGGCTAAGCAGCCCCAACCTGGGCACGCTCAGCCGCTACCGGGTGGCGCTGCTGCCGTATTTGCTGTGGCTGGTGCTGCAGCACGACGGGGCTGCCCGCTGGCTGCGCCGGCTCGGAATGTAGCGGCCGGCAGGAAAAGCCGACGGCGTCTGCTTCGTGGCACCGAACGAATCCGTAAATTTGCGGTTTGCAACCCTGCCGGCCCACCTGGGCCGCATTTCGCTTCGCATGGAAAATCCTGTAATTATACTTGGTGCCCAAACCGTGGGCATCACCGCTCTCGACGCTTTTCTCTCCAATGAGGTGGTGGTTTATTGCCTCCTCGACGACAATGCGGCGCTGCAGAACACCGAACTGCTCGATGTGCCTGTGATGGGCAACACCGACGACAAAGAACTGCTGAAGCTGCTGGGCAAGAAGTGCGAGGTATTCGTGGCCACCGAGGACACCGCCAGCCGCCGCAGCCTCACCAGCATGCTCCACGATGAGTACCAGGCCGTGCCGGTTAATGCTATTCACCAGCGGGCCAGTGTGTCGCCGCATGCCTGGCTGGGGCACGGCAACCTGGTGGGGGCCAACGCCGTGGTATCCGGCACCGCCAAAGTGGGCAACGGCTGCCTGATCGGGCCCAACGCCGTGCTGGATGCCCGCGCCGATCTGGGCGACTACGCCCAGTTAGGGGCAGGCGCCATCCTCAATGCCGATGTGGTGGTGGGCGAGCAGGCCTTTATTGGGGCCGGTGCCGTTATCGTGGCCGGCGTCAAGATTGGCAATAAGGCTCGTGTGGGCGCTGGCTCGGTGGTGGTAGCCGATGTGCCGGCCAACCAAACCGTGTTCGGCAACCCCGCTGTTAAGGTTTAATTAGTAATTAGCAATTGAGAATTAGTAATTGGCTGATTGCAAGTACAAGGCTGATAATTCTTAATTGCTAATTCTTAATTACTAATTGAAATATGTACCACGTTCTGCTTTATTACTGCTACGCGCCCATCGAAAACCCGGAGCAATTTCGGGAGCAGCACCATCGGCTGTGCTTGCGCCTCAACCTGCGGGGCCGCATCATTGTGGCGCCCGAGGGCCTGAACGGTACCGTGTCGGGCACCGTAGCCGACTGCGCCGAATACATGCGGGAGGTGAAGGCCGATCCGCGGTTCGCGGCGCTGGAGTTCAAGATCGAAGACGCTCCGGCGCACACTTTCCAGAAGCTGCACGTGCGCGTGAAGCCAGAAATCGTGCACGTGGGTTTGCCCCACATCAAGCCCTACGAGCGCACTGGCATTCACCTCTCGCCCCAGGAATTCAAGAATCTGAAGGACCAGGACGACGTAGTGGTGCTCGACGTACGCTCCGACTACGAGCACGAGCTGGGCCGCTTTAAGAATGCCGTGACGCTGGACATCGTAAACTTCCGCGAGTTTCCGGATAAGGTGGCTGAGCTGGAGCAGTACAAGGGCAAAAAAGTGCTGACCTATTGCACCGGCGGCATCAAGTGCGAAAAGGCCTCGGCCTTCCTGCTGGAGCAAGGCTTCGAGAATGTGTACCAGTTGCACGGCGGCATTATCAAGTACGGTCTGGAGGCTGGCGGCGAGGATTTCGACGGTAAGTGCTACGTGTTTGATGGCCGGGTGGCAGTAGACGTAAACAGTGTCAACCCCACCGTCATCAGCCAGTGCCATCATTGCCACACCTCCTCCGACCGGATGGTGAACTGTGCTAACCCGCACTGCAACGCCCACGTGCCGCTCTGCGAAGCCTGCGGCCAGCAGTTGGAAGGCGCCTGCTCACCGGCCTGTCAGGAGCACCCCGCCAAGCGCCCGTACGATGGCACCGGCACCTACCCCAAAATCAGCAACCACTACCGCCCCGAGCAGGGCCTGATTTCGTATCGGGCGCCTGCAAAATAGTATGTTACAGAGGTTCTTCGTTCCAAGCGGAGCGAGGAATCTCATCAGTGTGCTAGTAGCTCGTCTTGCTGATTTTGTCGAAGAAGATCTAGCGCAAGGGTAATTATTTACTTTGACGGCAGAGATGCTACGGCAAGCGCAGCATGACGGTCTGGTATTTCAAAATCTTCTTTCCGCCTAACTCTCCCACCCATGCCCATTCCCGATTCCGAGCTGATTTTCAATAAAGACGGCAGCATTTATCACCTCAACCTGCAGCCCGACCATATTTCTGATACCATCATCACTGTTGGCGACCCTGAGCGGGTGCCAATGGTGAGCCAGCATTTCGATTCGATTGAGACCATCATCAGCAAGCGCGAGTTCGTGACCCACGTGGGCTACTACAAGGGCAAGCGGCTGGCCGTCATCAGCACCGGCATGGGCACCGACAACATCGATATTCTGCTCAATGAGCTGGATGCGCTGGTCAACATCGACTTCGTGACCCGGGAGCCGCGGCCGCTGGAAGAGCGGATTGCCCTGCGCATTGTGCGGGTGGGCACCAGCGGTGCCCTGCAGGCGGATATTCCGATTGGCTCACATCTGGTTTCAGAACACGCCGTGGGCCTCGACTCGCTGATGCAGTTCTATCCGCTGGTGGAAACCGGGCTGGAAGTGGAAGTAGGAAGAGGGGTGCAGCAGGCGCTGGGCCTCGACTACCGCCCGTATTGCGTGCGCGGCAACGATTTGCTGCGCGAACAGTTGGGTGCCGGTATGGTGGTTGGTAATACGCTTACGTGCCCAGGCTTCTACGGCCCGCAAGGCCGCGTGCTGCGCCTGGATTTGCGCATTCCTAATCTGATTGAGCAGTTCCAGAACTTCCGCTACGAAAGCGCAGAGGGCGAATTCCGCCTCACCAACTTCGAGATGGAAACGGCCGGCTACTACGCGCTGGGCCGTTTGCTGGGCCACGACGTAGTGTCGCTGAATGCCATCGTGGCCAACCGCGCTACCGGTGAGTTTGCTACCAATTCTGAGCAGGTTATCGGCGACTTGATCCAGAAAACTCTAGACCGCCTCTAATCACGGATTCGCACGGATTTTTCACGGAGTACGCGGATTTTGTAGGCGGTTTACGTTCAGATGAAAAGAAAAAGAGGCTTGCCAGTTGGCAGGCCTCTTTTTCTTTTCTAGAAGTAGGTTTTCTAGAAGTAGGGAGGTTGGCTGACTTCGTGCCGCCTACAAAATCCGTGTACTCCGTGAAAAATCCGTGCGAATCCGTGATTAATAGAAGTCAAAGCCCAGCACGGCACGGAGCGGCAGTGTGATGCCGGATTTCAGGGTCAGGTAGTCCTGGTGAGTGGCCCAGATAGTGGTGTATACGCGTTTTATGGCGCCGTCAGCAGTTTTGAAATATACATCCAGCTTGCCCTGATAGTTGTTGCCAAGGCTGGTAGCACGCTCAGCATCGTGGCGGCGCTGCCGGATAGCGGCCGGATCGGTCAGGACATCTTCCGGCGAGAAGTGCAAGCTGGGAATCAGGCTTTTGTCGATAACCTCGGCAGTGGCAACGAGTAGTTCCAGAGACATGGCAGTAGGAGCTAAAAGAGTGGAACAAAGTCTGGCAAGCCGGCGGGGGTACCTTACAGATGAGGCGCCAATCAACGGTCCAACGGCCACTGGATACTGGCATCACTACCGTTCTGCCCAAGCGTATACCGCTTTACCTAATTTACGCTAGTTCTGCCAGAAAAGCCATTGTATCCACGCCATCGGCGTAGTCGGTAACGGCCGGGCACTGGGCGCGCCCAAACGGGAAGCTACCTGCCCATTGCCCCCGCGCCGATACAATACATTGCGTCTGGGCGGCTACATCGGTGAGCTGGTCCACAAGGTCTATTTCGTTGGTGTAGAAGCTGTAATGCAGCACCGAGATAGGCGAAACCAATTGCGTGTTTTCAGTGAGCAGCAAGAAGCCAGTATCCAGGTGCGGAACCCGGTTTACAAGCAGAATGCTCTTGTTGTAATCGTAGTTGTTCTGATACTTGTGATGGTCTGGAACGTGGTGCCATGGCTGCAGGGAGTCAAGCAAAGGCGTGAAATCATAGCCCTCGGGCACATAAAGCTTGCTTACGTTGCGGCAGCCTAGGCCATAATACCGGAAAATGTCCTCGCCCAGCAAGCCTAAATCGTGCGGCTCTTCACGGCCCGTCAGCACAGCCAGGCTGGTGCGGTTGCGCCGAATGATGTGCGGCTTCTTGCCAAAGTAAAAATCGAAATAGCGGGCCGTGTTATCGGAGCCGGTGGCAATGTAGGCGTCGGCGGCGTTGAGGCGCTCGGCCAGGAGGATACGCTCCGTGAAGCGTGGTTCCAGCCGTTGCAGCTCCTTCAGAATCCAGGTCATGAGCACCGTATCGTCTTTGCTGAGCTTGGCCAGCAGCGTGTGCCCACTCAGCAGCACGCACAGCGCATCATGGAAGCCCACCAGCGGAATGTTGCCGGCCATTACCACACCTACCTGCCGGATGATAGTTGGCTCCGCTGGGTAGCGGTCCGCCCAGTGCTGGAGGTCCTCTTCCGCAAGTAGCGCGGCTATGCCCCGAATGGCGGCCGTTACGTTGGGAGCATCAAACCACGCATTCTGGTTGCGGGCGCGGGCCGCCAGGTGGGCGAGTTCATCAGCAGAAAGGGTACGCAGAAAATGGCCCAGGGCCACAAAAGCAGCAAGACGGTCGGGGTGATGCATAGCAGGAAAAAACAAAGTAGGGCGGTACAGCATTCTTAAGCCGCCGGTATTGTGCGGGTAAGGACTGCAAATTCGGCATTTCGCAGCCGTTACCCGCAAAAAACTCGCACGGCTTGCAGTTAGTTTCTACTTTTGCATGCCGCACAAACTGCCATCCGGCCGGTTTTTGCGTACTAACCCCCAGACTGCTCACTTAACTGATTCGAAGGCTATGGCCATCATGATAACCGACGAGTGCATCAATTGTGGTGCCTGCGAACCGGAATGCCCCAATACTGCCATTTACGAGGGCGGTGCCGCCTGGCGCTGGGCGGACGGAACTACGCTCAAGGAAGTCACGGTTGACGGCGGCCAGACAGTATCGGGAGTGGCGCCGCAAACCCCCATTTCTGATGAGTATTACTACATCGTATCCGATAAGTGCACTGAGTGCGTAGGCTTTCATGAAGAGCCGCAGTGCGCCGCCGTTTGCCCCGTAGACTGCTGCGTAGACGACCCTGACTACCGCGAATCGCAGGAGAAGCTGACCGCTAAAAAAGAATGGCTCCACAGCTAATCACGGATTAACGCGGATTTTTCGCGGATTCCACGGATTTTGTAGTCGGCACTCAACTGCCGCAAGCTTTAATACACAACAAGAAAGGCTTGCCAATTGGCAAGCCTTTCTTGGTTATATGGCTGAACGTAAATCGACTACAAAATCCGACCAATCCGGCTAATCCGAAAAATCCGTGATTAAGTGCCACAGTTGAAGTACTTGTCGTAGGCTGATTCCGGAATCAGGTTCATGCGGCTAAGCACCTTAATGGGCCAGCGCAACTGCCGGATCAGGGCATAGTTGTTGGGATAGTCGTGGAACGTTTTGGCGGGCGCGGCCACAATCTGCTCAAACTCTTCGCGCGTCAGCCCCAAGCGCTTGATGCACAGGTTTATCACCTTTTCGTCTTCGATGCTATTGACGTGGCTGACACGTTCCAGCGCCACCTCGCGGGGCATCTGCCCGGAGCGCACCAGGGCCGAGTAGTTGAACAGCCGCCGGTCGATATTGAACTTGGTGCGGTTGAGGTAGTAGATGACGCTTTGGTAGAGGTCGTCGAAGTAGTGCGCGCCGGGGTTTACCCACTCCAGTTCCCGCTCCAGCAGCTTGTCTACGTCGGCCCGCACATAGTCCACGTGGTAGAGCAGCGTAACGGTCTTGATGCGCCGGACAAAGGCGTAGTAGAACATTTCCTTGATGCCCAGATTAAAGCCCGGGTCGTCGGGTTTCCAGGGCCGGAGCGGCACTGTGCCAAACTGTTTATGCACCGCTTTCAAGTATTTGCCATCCAGGTAGTTCCAGCTGAGCGGCGCTATACCCTCGGTTCGAAATGACTGCCCGATAATAATACGTTGAATGCCTTCTTTAGCCGCCACGCCATATAGGGCCGTAGCAATACCTACGTCGGTGCCTTCCTCCATATCGGGCACGGAGGCTTTCAGGAAGGCAATTTTCAGGTCTTTGGATTCACGCCAGTCGGAAGTGATGGTACGCATTTCCACGCCCAGCTTGCGGCAGGCCTTAATCATGTTCTCGCCGGCCACAGGGTTGCCGAAGCCGTCGTTGAAGTGCACCGCCAGCGGCCGCAAGCCCAGCTTTACAACGCAATACCACAAGGTGAAAGACGAGTCGCGGCCGCCACTAACACCCAGTACACAGTCGTATTTCTTGTTTTTGCCTAATGACTTGATGTCGTTAGCAAGTTCCTCTACTTTCTGCCGGCCCGCTTCTCCCAAGGGAAAATCCTTGTCCATATGATCATGGACAGCACAAAAATTGCAGGTGCCCTGGCTGTCGAACCGAATGCCGGGAACAGTGGTATCCATGATGCAACGCCGGCACTGTTGGTAAAATTTGGTCATGCAGTAATGAAACGGGTTATGGCCGCAAGGCCGAATACCCGGGTTAAGCTGGTATTAAAAAAAGTAAGAGAGGTTGCCAACTATTTAGGAAGGGTGTCAAATTTGAATCCCTTGCGCAGCAGCATCTCGCCTATTTGGGTGCCTTTCTCTGCCCGTACCGGCCGAGGCAAATCGGCTACAATTAAGTCGCCGGCAAACTCATTGAACTTGCCTTGGGCCTGAATTCCGGAAGCATCTACGGCCAAGGAGCAGCCTACACTTTTCTTGCCTTCGTAGGGGCCGCCCACAATGTAGCCTACGGAGGTGGTGCCCACTACGGTCACGTTGTAGAGTTGCGCCAGGATGGAATACGGCTTCACCCATTTCTCGTGGTAAGGGTCGTCTTCTTCCGTGATAGAGTAATCTACGGTCCAGGAAGAAGGCGACAGAATGAATTCAGCCCCCATGCGCGCCAGCGTGTGCCCGATGCTTAACCCATCGAGAAAATTATCAGCGCAGATATTGATGCCAATTTTTCCCAGCGGCGTATCAACCACATTTAGTGTCTGGCCTACCGCGTAGTAGGGCATCTCCACTGTGAGCAGGTTGATTTTGTGGTATTTGCTGATGATGGTGCCCTGCGGATTGATGAGGATGGCTGCGTTGTAGATACGCCCATCGGGGCCACGCTCTGTGAGGCCCGCGCAGACGTACACCTGATGGCGCAACGCTTCCTGGCAGAGTCGGTCGGAATAGATGCCCGGGATGGGTTGAGCATCCGTAAGGGCACTGGGGTGCGTCCAGGCAAAGTCAAGGGTTTCGGGCAGCAGCACTACGTCGCAGGTTTGACGCGCGGCCTCGCCAATCATTTGAGCAGCCCGTTCGAGGTTGCGCTCTGGCTCACCGCCTTCCACCAGCAACTGCCCCATTCCCACTCGCAGCGTGCCGGCAGAAGCAGTGCCCGTGGTATGGGCAACCGGCCGCGCTATGGAAGGGGTGGCCGGCACTGCTTTGGCAGAACCGGCTCCTTTAAAGAAGTTAAGTAAAGCAGCCATACAGGCATTAAACTTAGGGGTGAAAGTCAAAAGCTAAATATAATTCTCGCTTTGATTAAACCTTATAGCATACCATATGTCGCGTGCAATTTACGGGTAATGTGTGGGCTTGCGAATAGATTCGAGAAGTTAGTTTCATAATGAGAATGAAGGGGCAGCAACAGGAACCTTAAAGCTCTTTATTCGGCCAACACGAAATGCCTACTTTTGCAGCATTCCGCACTGATCTTATTTTCTGTTGACGATGTCCATCGCCAAAACCTATACGCCCGCCGACGTTGAAGCCAAATGGTACCAGCGCTGGCAGGAGCAGGGCTTTTTCAAAGCCAAGGCCAACCCCCGCAAGCAGCCCTACACCGTGGTGATTCCGCCGCCCAACGTGACGGGCGTGCTGCACATGGGCCACATGCTCAACAACACTATCCAAGACGTGCTAGTGCGCCGGGCCCGCATGCAGGGCAAGGAAGCCTGCTGGGTGCCCGGCACCGACCATGCCTCCATTGCCACCGAAGCCAAGGTAGTGGCGCTGCTCAAGGAGCAGGGCATCGAGAAGAAGGACCTGACCCGGGAGCAGTTTCTGGAGCACGCCTTTGCGTGGAAGGAAAAGTACGGCGGCATCATTCTGGAGCAGCTCAAGCAGCTGGGCGCCTCCTGCGACTGGGACCGGACGCGCTTCACCATGGAGCCCGAACTGACCGAGGCCGTGCTGCGCGTATTCGTGGACCTGCACCAGAAGGGCCTCGTGTATCGTGGCGTCCGGATGGTGAACTGGGACCCGCAAAGCCAAACGGCCATCAGCGACGAGGAAGTGATTCCCAAGGACGTGATGGCCAAGATGTACCATCTGCGGTATGAAGTTGTCAGTGATTCGTTGTCAGTTGTTAGTGAAGGCGGCCAGCAGAACGATGCTGACAACCAACAACTGACAACTAGCAACTATCTCACCGTCGCCACCTCCCGGCCCGAAACCATTATGGCCGACGTGGCGGTGGCGGTGAACCCGAACGACCCGCGCTACACGCACCTGCACGGGGCGAAAGTGCGGATTCCGCTGTTGGGCCGGGAAATTCCGGTGATTCTGGACGAGTATGTGAGCATCGACTTCGGGACGGGTGCGCTGAAGGTGACGCCGGCCCACGACCTGAACGACTATGAGCTGGGCGTCAAGCACAATCTGCCCGTTATCGACATCCTTAACAACGACGGCTCGCTCAACGAGAAGGCCGTGCTCTACGTGGGTCAGGACCGGTTTGCCGCCCGCCGCAACATCGTGAAGGACCTGGAGGAAGCCGGCCACTTGGTGAAGGTGGAGGAGTACGCTAGCATCGTGCAGACCTCGGAGCGCACCAAAGCCGTGATTGAGCCCCGCCTGAGCTTGCAGTGGTTCCTGAAAATGGAGCACCTGGCCAAGCCGGCCCTGGAAGTGGTGGAAAATGACACCGTGAAGCTGCACCCGGCCAAGTTCAAGAACACCTACCGGGTGTGGATGGAAAACGTGCGCGACTGGTGCATCTCGCGGCAGCTGTGGTGGGGCCAGCAGATTCCGGCCTACTACCTGCCCGACGGCACCTACGTGGTGGCCCTCACCCCGGAAGAAGCCCTGATTCAGGCCCGTGAGCAGAGTGGCAACGCCGATTTGCAACTCTCGGAGCTGCGCCAGGACGAGGACGTGCTGGATACCTGGTTTTCGTCGTGGCTGTGGCCGATTTCGGTGTTTGATGGGTTCAAGGACCCCGACAATGCCGACGTCAACTATTTCTACCCCACCAACGACCTGGTGACGGGGCCGGACATCCTGTTCTTCTGGGTGGCCCGCATGATTATGGCCGGGCTGGAGTACCGCAAGGAAGTGCCCTTCCGCAACGTGTACCTCACCGGCATCGTGCGCGACGCCCAGGGCCGCAAGATGAGCAAGCAGCTCGGCAATTCGCCCGATCCGCTGGACCTCATCAAGCAGTTCGGGGCCGATGGCGTGCGGACCGGCATGCTGTTCTCGGCTCCGGCCGGCAACGACTTGCTGTACGACGAAAAGCTGGTGGAGCAGGGCCGCAACTTCTCCAACAAGCTCTGGAACGCTTTCCGCCTCACCCAGGGCTGGGAGGTGGATGCCGCGCTGCCCTTCCCCAACGAGAAGGCCGTGGAGTGGTTTTCAGCGAAGCTGAACGCCACCATTGCGGAGCTGGACGAGCACTTCGAGAAGTTCCGGATGTCGGACGCGCTGATGACAGTGTACAAGCTGGTGTGGGACGACTTCTGCTCGGAGTACCTGGAGATGATTAAGCCCGCCTACCAGGCCCCCATCGACCCCGAAACGCTGCGCCTGACCACCGGCTTCCTCGAAACCCTGCTCAAGCTGCTGCACCCGTTCATGCCCTTCATCACCGAGGAAATCTGGCATGAGTTGAAGGAGCGTGGCCCCAAGGAGTACGTGTGCGTGGCTGCCTGGCCCAAGGCTCAGCCCGTAGCGGGTGCCGCCGAGGTGCTGGCCCGCATGGAAAAGGCCCTGGCCATCGTGGGCGGTGTGCGCACCATCCGCAACCAGAAGGGCCTGGGCCCCAACAAGCCCCTGACCCTGGCCGCCAAAACCGACGACGCCCAGCTGCTCACCGACTACGACCCCATCATCCGCAAGCTGGCCTCCCTCACCGACGTATCGGTGGTGACGGACGCACCGGCAGCTTCGGTAAGTTTCGTGGCGGGCGGCTCGGAGTTCTTCGTGCCATTGGAAGGCCAGATTGACCTCGGGGCCGAGAAGGAGCGCCTCGGCAAGGAGCTGGAATACGCCCAGGGCTTCCGCGACTCGGTGCTGAAAAAGCTGGCCAACGAGAAGTTCGTGGCCAACGCCAAGCCCGACCTGGTGGAGCGTGAGCGGCAGAAGCTGGCCGACACCGAAGCCAAAATCACCGCTCTGGAGCAAAGCCTGGCCGCGCTGTAGCACAGTTTTCGGCTCGTATTTCACATATGCAAAAGGCTCCGGCTAGCTGGTCGGGGCCTTTTGCATGTCGTATCCGGTCCGATGGTGAAGTTGTCGGACCAGAGCAAAACGGAGCATGAGCTTCAACCTGCGCCATCAACTTCGTGAGGACTACAAAAAATCTGCGTTCCGCGCCAACCTTGCCGGCAAACGCGTGTCTGTGGCTGCGTGTGTCGGTGGGGCCGCTGGAAGTATGTTGGCTTCCGGCCAGCCATTGGGGCCGCATCCTTGTTTGGAAGACGCTGCCCGGTAGGGGCACCCTGTTTTATCTACAAATATCCTGTGTCTGCCCCGCGCCAAAAGGCCGGGAGCATGGCGCGCTGCCTGAATTCATGAAAAAAACTTTTCTCCTCCTGGCTTTCACCAGCGCCGGCCAATTGGCGTGGGCGCAAATGCCCCAGGCCGCCCCGGCGGGTGGCCGCCCACCGGGTGCTACTCGTCCGGCCACTGCTGGCCAGCCAGGAACTCCTGCTGCCCAGGGCACCGGCCGCGTGACGGGCACCGTGACGGATGCGGCCACCAAACAGCCTGTACCCTATGCTACGGTGGTGATGCTCAACCCTGCTGGTAAGGCCGTGGATGGCTCCTCGGCCGACGACAACGGCAAGTTCTCGATTCCGCGCGTGGCGGCGGGCACCTACACTGTGCAGGTCAGCTTTATCGGCTACAAAAACGTGGAGCGCACCGGCGTGGTGATTACCGAAGACGGTAATACCGTGGCTTTGGGCGCCATCACGCTGGAATCGGCGGCGCAGAAGCTGGGCGAAGTGGTGGTGGAAGGCCAGCGCAGCCTGGTGGAGGAGAAGGTGGACCGCACCGTATATAACGCCGAAAAGGACGAAACCACCCGCGGCGGCGACGCCACCGACGTGCTCAAGCGCGTGCCCAGCCTCTCCGTCGACCTTGATGGCAATGTAAGTCTGCGCGGCAGCCAGAACATCCGGGTGCTGATCAACAACCGCCCCAGCACCATCTCGGCCAACAGCATTGCCGACGCGCTGAAGCAGATTCCAGCCGACCAGATCAAGACCGTGGAGGTGATTACCTCACCCTCGGCCAAGTACGACGCCGAAGGGTCGGGCGGCATTATCAACATCGTAACCAAGCAAAACAACCTGCAGGGCTTCACGCTGGATTTGCGCAGCAGCATCGGGTTGCGCAGCTCTGACCTGGGCCTGAACGCCTCGTACCGGGTGGGTAAGATGGGCTTCTCGCTGGGTGGCGGCGGCCGCGGCCAGTACAACACGCCCGGCAGCTTCCGCAATGTGCAGCGCACCTACGCCCTCACCGACGCGCGCCCGCTCACCGGCACCACCACCCAGGAAGCTGATACGCGCCAGGAAAACCTGTTTGGCCGCTACTCGCTGGGCTGGGACTACGATATCAACAAGTACAACTTCCTCTCGGCCTCGGTGCAGTTGGGCGTGCGCAACGGCAACAACTACCAGGACGGCCTGCTGCGCAACACCGTGCGGCCCGACCTCAGCCAGCCTATCATCGACCGGCGCGACACGCGTGTGCTGGACCGCTCCAACACGCTGGACGCCACTCTCAACTACACCCGCACCTTCGAGACGCCGCAGCGCGAATTCAGCGTGCTGGGCCAGTACAGCCGCAACAACCGCACAAACGACTTCAGCAACGATGTGCTGGAGGGCCTGAGCGCCGGCGACCAGCTGCTCAACGAAAACGACAGCTACAACCAGGAGGTGACACTGCAGGCCGATTACCAGACGCCGCTCAGCAAAACCCAGCTCCTAGAATTTGGCGCTAAAGACATCATGCGCGAAGTGAACAGCGACTACCAGTCGTTGCGCAACGGCCAGCGCGACGACCGGGTGGGCAACTCCAATGAGTTTACGTACAACCAGAACGTAGCCGCCGCCTATACCTCGTACACGCTGGGATTCCTGAAAAACTACACGCTCAAGGCGGGTGCCCGCTACGAATACACCACCATCAACGCCGACTTCCGCACGGCCGAGGCGCCCAACATTCCGTCGTATGGCGTGCTGGTTCCCAGCGTGAACCTGTCGCGCAAGCTGGCCAGCGGCAACACGCTCAAGGCTGCTTACAACCGCCGGATCCAGCGGCCGTCGCTACAGTTTCTCAACCCCAACCGGCAGGCGGCCAACCCGCTCAACGTGAGCCAGGGCAACCCGCTGCTGGACCCCGAAAAAACCAACAACTATGAGCTGGGCTACAGCACGTTCATCAAGCAAACCTCGCTTACATTCTCGGCCTTTGTGCGCAATACCACCGGCTCCATCCAGCCGGTGCGTACGCCCAGCGGGGATACCATCACCACCAACTACGAGAATATCGGGCAGGAAAATGCCTACGGCGGCAGCATCTTCGCCAACGTCAACCTCAACAACAAGCTCACGCTGAACGGCGGCACCGACTTCTACTACGCGGTGCTCGACAACAACCAAAGCAACAGGTTTTTCGCGGCCCGCAACGAAGGCTTCGTTATCAGTGGCCGACTGGGCGGCACTTACAACTTCACGAAAGGGTGGGGGCTGCAGGCTTTCAGCTTCTACCGTGGGCGGCAGGTGCAGCTGCAAGGCTTCCAGGGCGGTTTCGGGGTGTATAGCCTCGGGGTGAAAAAGGACTTCGCCGAGAAAAAGGGCAGCATCGGTTTCGGGGCCGACAACTTTTTCAACCCCCGCATTAAAATTCGCAACGAAATCAGCTCCTACACGCTGGAGCAGAACAGCGTCAACGACCTGCGCCGCCTGGGCTTCCGCATGAACCTGAGCTACCGCATCGGCAAGCTGAGCATGGCCCAGCCCAAGCGTAAGCGCTCCGTCAACAACGACGACCTGAAAGACGGCGGCGACGGTGGTAACGGCGCCGGCGCTACGCCCACGCAGGGCCCCAGCGGCGGCCGGCCTTAAGAACGGTGTGGTCCTGCGAATTGCCCAAAGGGTTTCGTAGGACCACTACTGCTATTGCGCCTTCCGTTGCGGGCGTCTTCGTTCAACGGGTTTAGTGGTCCTACGAAGCCCTTTTGGCAATTCGTAGGACCACATTGTTAGTACCGCCTGTGGCCGGCGGTTGTATATTGGTCTGCTTACTTTAGCCTGCTCTCGTATGAAACACCTGTTACTCGCCGTGGCCGGCGCTTTGGCCCTCACTACGGCGGCATACGCCCAAACTTCGCCATCTATGCCCAAACCTCCCGTTGCGGCTGTTAAGCCCAAAGAACTCAAGTCGCCCTTCGGCACCCGCCTCGACAACTACTACTGGCTGAATGAGCGGGAAAACCCAGAAGTCATCAGCTACCTGAATGCTGAAAACGACTACACCGAGCAGCAGATGGCTCCTGTGAAAGGGCTGGAAGAAAAGCTGTTCCTGGAAATCAAGGGCCGCATCAAGGAGCAGGACGAGTCGGTGCCGTACCGGGAGAATGGATACTACTATTATACGCGCTTCGAGGCCGGAGCCGAGTACCCGATTTACTGTCGCAAAAAGGGCAGCCTGAGCGCCAAGGAGGAAATTCTGCTTAATGCCAACGAGCTGGGCAAGGGCAAGGCTTATTACCAGATTGGCGGCTTCGAGGTGAGCGACGACAACCAGGTGCTGGCCTACTCCGAGGATGTGGTGAGCCGCCGCCTCTACACGCTGCGCTTCCGCAACCTGCAAACCGGCCAGCTCTACCCCGAACAAATCCCGAACACCAGCGGCAACGCCGTGTGGGCCGCCGACAACAAAACCGTCTTCTACACCCGCAAGGACCCCAGCACGCTACTGGACTATCAGCTCTACCGCCACATCCTGGGCACCGACCCCGCCAAAGACCAGCTGGTGTACGAAGAGAAGGACAACACCTTCCGCATCGGGGTGCACCGCTCCAAGTCGCGACAGTACGTGTTCCTGACCATCGGCAGCACCATGTCGTCGGAGGTGCGGTACGTGGAGGCCGCGAAGCCTACGGCGGCGCTGCAGGTGTTTTTGCCCCGCGAGGCCGACCATCTGTACGAAGTGGAGCACTTCGGCAACGACTTCTACGTGTTGTCCAACGCCGGGGCACCCAACTTCCGGCTGCTGAAAACGCCGGTGAAGAACACCGCCAAAACGGCCTGGCAGGAGGTTATTGCCCACCGCTCCGACGTGTTTCTGGAAAACATGGAGCTGTTCAAGGACTATCTGGTGCTGGGCGAGCGGAAGGAAGGCCTGCTGCAGCTGCGCGTGATTCGGTGGAAGGACAAGCAGGAGCACTACCTCAACTTCGGGGAGCCTACTTACACTGCCGCCATCAGCATCAACCCCGAGTTTGATACGCCCGTGCTGCGCTACGGTTACTCCTCGCTCACCACGCCCAACTCCACCTTCGACTACGACATGAACGCCCGCAGCAAGAAGCTGCTGAAAGAGCAAACCGTGCTCGGGAGCTTCAAGAAGGAGGACTACGTGACCGAGCGGGTGTACGCCACCGCCACCGACGGCACCAAAATCCCGATGTCCATCGTGTACAGGAAGGGCTTCAAAAAGGACGGCTCGGCCCCGCTGCTGCAGTACGCCTACGGCTCCTATGGCTACTCCATGGATGCCACCTTCAGCGCCGCCCGCCTGAGCTTGCTGGATCGGGGCTTCGCCTACGTGATTTGCCATATCCGGGGCGGGCAGGAAATGGGCCGGCAGTGGTACGAGAACGGCAAGAAACTTAAGAAGAAAAACACCTTCACCGACTTCACCGACTGCTCCAAATTCCTCATCGATCAGAAGTTCACCTCCGCTGATAAGCTGTTTGCCATGGGTGGCTCGGCCGGCGGCCTGCTGATGGGCGCGGTGGTGAACAACCACCCCGAGTACTACAAAGGCGTGGTGGCGGCCGTGCCCTTCGTGGACGTGGTGACCACTATGCTCGACGAAAGCATCCCGCTCACCACCGGCGAGTACGACGAGTGGGGCAACCCCAACCAGAAGGAGTTCTACGACTACATGCTCTCGTACTCGCCCTACGACCAGGTGAAAGCCCAGGCCTACCCCAACATGCTCGTGACCACCGGCCTGCATGACTCCCAGGTGCAGTACTTCGAGCCGGCCAAGTGGGTAGCCAAGATGCGCACCCTGAAAACCGACCAGAATCTGCTGCTGCTCCACACCGACATGGCCGCCGGCCACGGCGGCGCCTCCGGCCGCTTCAAGTCCATCCACGACACGGCCCGGCAGTTTGCCTTCATGCTGCTGTTGTTGGGAGTGAAAGCATAATAGCTGTCATGCCGACCGAAGGGAGGAATCTGGGTGAAATCATTGAACAGATAAACCCAGATTCCTCCTTACGGTCGAAATGATAGTCGTCCAAACAAAAAGCCCCGCTGTGCAACTGCACGGCGGGGCTTTTTAATTTAAAAATCAGTATGGTTAACGCACTTTCAGGCTGTCGGGCACAGCGCCGCCGCGGGTGGCGGCCGTAAGCTGGTTCTGGAGCTGGAAGTTCACCTGCTCACAGTCAGTGAAGCGTTGCTCGGCGCGTTTGAGGGCTTCTTCGGTTTTGCTAAGTGTCTGGTAAAGAAAACCAATGGTAGCCAGCGCAATAACCAGCGCGGCAATGGTCAGGACTTTATTCATGGGTTGAATGGCTAGCCGGCCACTTAAACAAATGGCTGATTGCGCTACCAGAATCCGGTGACGCAACCAGCCAGTTATTTAGAGCCAGGCAACTGATTAAATGGCCGTATTAGGGTCGAACTGCTCGAGGTAGTCAGCCACTTTGCGCACAAACATGCCACCAAGCGAACCGTCGACCACGCGGTGGTCATAGCTGTGGCTCAGGAACATGAAGTGGCGGATGCCGATCAGGTCGCCCTGCGGCGTTTCAATGACAGCTGGCTTCTTCTTGATGGCGCCCACGGCCATGATGGCCACCTGCGGCTGCATGATGATGGGCGTGCCCATCACGTTGCCGAACGAACCCACGTTGGATACGGTGTAGGTGCCGCCTTCCAGATCCTCGGGCTTGAGCTTATTGGCGCGGGCGCGGTTGGCCAAGTCGTTCACCTTCTTGCTGAGGCCGTTCAGGTTCAGCTGGTCGGCGTTATGAATCACGGGCACAATCAGGTTGCCGGACGGCAGCGCCACGGCTACACCCACGTTGATGTCGCGCTTCTTAATGATGTAGTCGCCGTCGATGGAGACGTTGATCATCGGGAAGTCCTGGATGGCACGGGCAATGGCCTGAATGAAGATGGGCGTGAAGGTGAGGTTTTCGCCTTCGCGCTTCTTGTAAGCGTCCTTGTGCTTGTTGCGCCAGTTCACGATGTCCGTCACGTCGGCTTCCACGAAGGAGGTGACGTGGGGCGAAATCCGCTTGGAATCCACCATGCGCTGCGCAATCATCTTGCGCATACGGTCCATTTCCAGCAACTCTTGCCCGCCACTGATAGACGGTACGGCTTTGGCCATAGTAGCAGCCGTGGCCGCCTGAGGAGCAGCCGCGGCTGGCTGCGCCACCGGGGCTGGTGCAGCTGCCGGAGCAGCGGCAACTGGCTGGGTAGCAGGAGCGGGAGCAGTGGCAGCCTGACCGAGTGGCTTTTTGCCGCCGGCTACGTAATCGAGAATGTCTTTTTTGGTGACGCGGCCTTCACTACCGGTGCCGGGCAGATACTCCAGGTCGGCCATCGAAATGCCTTCTTCGCGGGCGATGCTGAGCACCAGCGGCGAGTAGAAGCGACCAGCCTGGGGTTGGGCAGGCGTTACGGTCTGGGCGGGATTGGCCTGCGGGTCGCCGGCTTCGGGCAGGTACGGCACGGCGGGCTTTTCGGCGGCACCGTTGTCGGATGGCGCGGCGGCAGGCGTGGCAGTGGGGGCAGCAGACGCGCCGGCGCTGGCGGCGTCGGTTTCTACAATGGCAATGGGCGCGCCCACGGCTACCACCTGGCCTTCCTGCACCAGAATTTCCTGCAGCACGCCAGCGTGGATGGCCGGCACTTCGGTATCTACTTTGTCGGTGGCCACTTCGAGCACCGATTCGTCCTGCTCAATAGTGTCGCCGACTTGTTTGAGCCACTTCAGGACGGTGCCTTCCATGATGGATTCGCCCATCTTGGGCATCGTCATTTCCACTCGTGCCATGCGCTTGGGGTAGGGGTTGAGGTATTGGGTGGGGAGGTTAGGCCCCAAAGGTAGCCGAAAACCGGCAAGCCCCGCACGCCGCCGGCCAGCTGCTACAGACTTGTAGCGACTTGCTCGGCGGCGGGTAGGTTTTGGCGCAGCAGATTCAGGGCCATGGTCACGGTATACTCCACATTCAGCTGCCGGCCCCGGTTGAAGGTGAACTTGCGGCTGACCGTCCCGCGCGCATCGGCGTACGCAATGCAAATGGTACCCACAGGCTTGTCAGGCGTGCCGCCATCGGGGCCGGCAATGCCACTGGTGGCCAGCGCCACGTCGGTGCCGAGACGGATGCGGGCCCCTTCGGCCATTTCGCGCACGGTTTCCTCACTCACGGCCCCGAAGGCCGCCAGTGTGGCGGGTAGCACGCCCAGCTCCCGTATTTTGATGTCGTTGTGGTACGCCACGATGCTGCCCCGGAAGTATGCCGAGCTGCCCGGAATGCTCGTGAGTTTGTGGGCCAGCAAGCCGCCCGTGCAGCTTTCGGCGGTGCCCAGCGTGAAGCCCCGCGCCAGCAGCAGCTGCCCCACGGCTTCTTCTAGCTTGATTTCGCCTTCGGCAAACAGATGCTCGCCGAGGCGGGCGCGTAGCTCCGGCAGCAAAGCTTCCATGCGCTGACGCAGGTAAGGCTGGCCGTCGTCGGAGCCAGTGAGGCGTAAACGCACGCCGCCGAGGTAAGGCAGGTAGGCCAGCTTGAAGTTAGCAGGCAGCGCGGCTTCCCAATCGGCAATCTGCTCAGCCAGAAACGACTCGCCCAAGCCCACGGTCTGCACCACAATATGCTCGATAGGCTTCACCTGAAACTGCTGCTGCAGACGCGGCAGCACGCCTTCGGTCATCAGGTACTTCATTTCGTGCGGCACGCCGGGCATGCTCACGAATATGGTGCCCTGGTCTTCAAACCACATGCCGGGCGCGGTGCCCACGGCATTGAACACTACCTCGCAGTTGGCCGGCACCATGGCCTGTTGGCGGTTTACGTCCAGCATAGGCCGTTTGAAGCGCCGAAAAATATCTTCTACGTGCGCTAGCGTCGGCTCGTGCAGCACCAGCTCACTGCCGAAGTAGCGGGCCAGTACGTGCTTGGTGAGGTCGTCTTTGGTAGGGCCGAGGCCGCCGGTGATGAGCACCACCTGCGCGCGCTGCCGGGCCTGGTCGAGGGCTGCCACTATTTCGTCGGCGCGGTCGGAGACGCTGGAAATCTGCCGGACCCGCAGCCCGATTTTGGCGAGCTCCTGGCCCATGAAGGCCGAATTGGTATCGATGACCTGCCCGTAAAGCAGCTCGTCGCCAATGGTCATGATTTCAACGTCGGGAAGCTGCGGCATAGAGGGTGGAGTTAGGATGAATGGGGGATTTCACGCAATTTGGCGTTCCCGACGCGTAAGACCGCCACACTGGCCGTCTGGTTTTCGTCGGCTCTGGTATATGACCGTTTTCCGTACGCTTGCCGTGGCCTGCACGTTGGCGCTGGCAGTTCCTGCAGCCGCTCAGGCACAAACCACCAAAACCACAACCAAGAAAACCACGAACACTAAAAAGACCACGCCGGTCAAGAAAACCACGCCCGTCAAGAAGACCACCCCAGTCAAGAAAACGACGACCACCACTACCGCCAAAGCGGCCGTTGTGAAGGCAGTAGCGCCCGTGGTGATACCGCTGACGGCGGAAGAAGCCACCGGCGGCCTGCGCGAGGCCCTGACGCAGGCCGTGGGCAAAGCCGTGGCCCAGGCCGGCGAAACGGATGGCTTCAACGCTAATGCCGACATCCGGATTCCGTATCCACCGGAGGCCGAGCTGGTGGCGGCTACGCTGCGCAAGCTGCGGGCCGGGGCGCTGGTTGATAACTTTGAAGTGGCCCTGAACCGCGCCGCCGAAACGGCCGCCGCGCAAGCCAAGCCCATTTTTCTGAATGCGGTGCAGAACCTGAGCTTGCAGGATGCCCTTATGCTGGCCACCAGCAGGGAAAGCGACGCCGCTACCACGCTACTCTACGAGAAAACGGCTACCGATTTGCGCACGGCCTTCCAGCCTACGGTGCAACAGTCGTTGGAGCAGACCGGCGCCATTAGGCTCTACGCCGAAATGGTGGGCCGCTACAACAAAATTCCGCTCGTGACGCCCCTCAATCCGCAGTTGGTGCCCTACGCCACCGAGAAAACCGTGGATGGCCTGTTTGCGCTAATGGCCGCCGAGGAAGGCCGAATTCGGGCTAACCCCGCCGCCCAGGGCAGCGCGCTGCTCAAGCGGGTGTTTGGGAAGTAGGCAGTAACTGGATTTGGTCCGGTTTGTGCAAAAGGCGTAGAACGTATTCGTTTTACGCCTTTTTGCCATGAACTACCGCCGTTTTCTCGTGTTGCCATTGCTGCTGGCTGGCCTGCAGCTAAGTGCTTCCGCCCAGATATTTACTATCCCCAAAATCGGGAACATCAAGCTGCCGCTGCCCACTAAAGGTACTACCACCACTACGCGCAGCACCGGTAGCACGGGAGGCCTCACCAATACGGAAGCTGCCAATGGTCTGAAAGAGGCGCTGGTACAGGGCATCAGCAAAGGCACCGACCAAGCCTCCCAGACCGATGGCTTCTACCTCAACAGGCTGATCCGGATTCCATTTCCACCTGATGCGCAGCGCGTAGCCAATACGTTGCGCTCTATCGGGCTGGGCAGCCAGGTAGATAAGTTTGAGCTGTCGTTGAACCGTGGGGCCGAGGATGCGGCCAAAAGCGCCAAGCCCATCTTCTTGTCGGCCATCAAAAGCCTAACGTTCTCAGACGTCTGGAATATCCTGACCGGCGAGAAAGATGCCGCCACCCAGTATCTGCAGCGCACTACCAGCACACAGCTCAGCAACGCCTTCAAGCCCATCATTCAGCAGAGCCTCAGCAAAGTGGGTGCCACCCGCTACTATACCGACCTCACCACCCGCTACAACCAGATCCCGCTGGTGAAGCCCGTGCAAACCGACCTCAACCAGTACGCCACTGACCGCGCCATTGGTGGCCTGTTTACGCTGGTAGCACAGGAAGAAATGAACATCCGCGAAAACCCGGTAGCCCGCACCACTGAACTGCTGCGCCGCGTATTCGGCCGCAAAAGCTAATCCGTTGATGTACTGATTTTTGATATGTTGATGTAAGGCACAACAAAAGCGGCCCGCTTTCCAGACTGGAAGGCGGGCCGCTTTTATTGTTCTGGCTGCAGAAATGTGTCAACGTAGAATCAGCACATCAGCGCATCAACAATCAGCAAATCAATAGTCGTCGTAGTCGGAGTTGCGGCCGCTGTTGCGGGAACTGCCGGCACTGCCGTACTCGTCGCCACCGTCTGAGAGGTCGTCATCGTCGAGGTCGTCGAGGCTAGTGAATTTAGTGTCGTTTTCCGAGTCTTCGGAGGTGTCGGCCAGCTCGAACTCATCTTCGCTCATGTTGGCCAGATCCAGCGCCTCATCGTGTGAGGAGCCGGTGTCACGCCACATCAGGTAGTCGGCGTACTTAGCTGAAAGCTGGTCTTCGGAAGTACCGCGGGTCTTGCTGCCGCCGGTTTTGGCAAAATTATCCAGCTCGTCGTCGTCGCCGAGCAGGTCATCATCGTCGAAGTCGTCGTATTGTCTCATGGCCTTGGTCAGGAGCGGTAAGAAAATGGAAAAGTAAACGAGGCTAACACGGTGGTTTCTGCGGCGAAGATACGACGCAGGTGGTTTTGGGGTGCAGGTATACCCGCTTTTTGTGTTACTGACGCACGCAACATGACCTGCCATAGCAAGGGTTCCCAGCATTCAGGCCGTAATTCAGCGTGCTGCCTGCGCCCCGAAGTCGGTTATCAGCAGCTGCTCGGTGCAGAAATGGTACTCTTCCGGCACATTTGAGGATACCAGTACCGTGCGGCCCGCCAGCGTAGCCTGCACGTGCTCCAGGTACCAGGCCACGCCAGCGCGGTCGAGGTTGGTGGTGGGCTCGTCGAGCAGCAGCAGGGGCGTGTCGGCGTAGAGGGCCAAGGCCAGCTTGAGGCGCTGCTTCATACCCGAGGAAAAGTCGCACACCAGTTTGTGAGTGCTCTTTTCCAGGTACATCAACTCGATGAGCTGCTTTGGTGTGAGGCCCGGGCGCAGCGGCTTGAAACGGGTATGAAACTGCAACAGCTCCAGCAGCGTCAGCTCCTCAATCAGCTCCAGATACGGCGCGGCGTAGGCCAGCAGCGGTGGCAGCTCTTCCACCGGTACTGGGCGGCCCTGGTGGCTGTAGCTGAGCGTGCCCGCGGTGGGCAGCAACTGGCCCGACAGCGTGTTAAGCAGCGTGCTTTTGCCGGCTCCGTTAGGCCCCAGTACTGCAGTAGCAGTGCCCGGCCGAAACGTATGACTCAGGTTGCGGAAAATCCATTCGCGGGCGTAGCGCTTGCTGAGGGCAGCTGCTTCAATCTGCACCGTTGCCGCCGCGCGAATAGCCCTTGATAATGCCGCGGCCCGAGTTGCGCACGAAGTTCACCACCTCGTCGCGCTCCGGCGAAGGCGCCAGCTCCAACTCAATCTTGTCGAGGGCGTCGTTGTTGTTCATACCGCCCAAAAACAGCAGGCGATACAGCTGCTGAATCTCGGAAATCTTCTGGTCGGAGTAGCCGCGGCGGCGCAGCCCGATGCTGTTGATGCCAGCATATGTCAGCGGCTCGCGGCCAGCCTTCACGAACGGCGGCACATCCTTACGTACCAACGAGCCGCCCGAAACCATGGCGTGCTGCCCGATTTTCACGAACTGATGCACGGCCGAGGTGCCGCCCACAATGGCATGGTCGCCGATTTCGACGTGGCCGGCCAGCTGCACGCCGTTGGCCAGCACGCAGTTGTCACCGATCAGGCAGTCGTGCGCTACGTGCACGTAGGCCATTAGCAGGCAGTTGCTGCCCACCACCGTCCGGAGCCGGTCTACGGTGCCACGGTTCACGGTCACGCACTCCCGAATCACGGTGTTGTCGCCGATGTGGACCGTGGTTTTCTCGCCGGCAAACTTCAGGTCCTGGGGCATGGCGGCAATAACGGCACCCGGGAAAATCTTGCAGTTACGGCCAATGCGGGCCCCCGCCATAATCGTGACGTTGGGCCCAATCCAGGTGCCTTCCCCGATTTCCACGTCCTTGTCAATGGTCGTGAAAGGTTCCACTACCACGTTCTGTGCGATTTTGGCTTCCGGGTGGATATAGGCGAGCGGCTGGTTCATTCGTTGGTTAATTAGTAATTAAGAATTAATAATTAAGAATGCCTCAACGCTGCAGAATGCAAATGTCGTATGAGAATTATTCATTCTTAACTACTAACTACTAATTCAAGATTACGCTTCCTTGCGGACAATGCTGGCCGACATTTCGGCTTCCATCACCACTTTGCCATTCACGAAGGCCTGGCCTTTCATCTTGGCAATGCCGCGCTTGATAGGGGCCAGCAGCTGGCAACGGAAAATGAGCGTGTCGCCGGGGCCCACCTTGCGGCGGAAACGGCAGTTCTCAATGCCCATGAAGTAGGTCCAGTAGTTTTCCGGGTCGGGCACCGTGTTAAGCACCAGAATGCCGCCGGTCTGGGCCATGGCCTCAATCTGCAGCACGCCGGGCATCACCGGGTTGCCGGGGAAGTGGCCCTGGAAGAATGGCTCGTTGAACGTCACATTCTTCACGCCCGTCACCGTAGTGGCATCCAGATGGATGATCTTGTCGATGAGCAGGAATGGGTAGCGGTGGGGCAGGGTGGCGGCTATCTGGTTGATATCCATCACCGGCGTCCGGCTGGGGTCGTAGCTGGGAATCGGCGACGAATCGGCCTCCAGCATCTTTTTTTTGATCTTCTTGGCGAAGGCCACATTGGCGGCGTGGCCGGGGCGGGCCGCCAGTATCTGGCCCTTTAGCGGCCGTCCTACCAGGGCTAGGTCACCAACCATGTCGAGGAGCTTGTGGCGGGCGGGCTCGTTTTTGTGGCGCAAATCCACGTTGTTGAGGATGCCTTCCTTCTTCACGGCCACTTTGGGCTTGCCCAGCATGGTGGCCAGCTCGCTGAGCTCATCTTCACTCACCACCCGGTCAACCACCACAATGGCGTTGCTTAGGTCGCCGCCGCGGATCAGGTTTTGCTTGTAGAGGGCCTCCAGCTCGTGCAGAAAGCAGAAGGTGCGGGAGCTGGCAATGTCGGCCTTGAAGTGGCTGATATCGGTGAGCGAGGCGTGCTGCGAGCCCAGCACCGGCGAGTTGTAGTCGACCATCACCGTGAGGCGGTAGTCGTTGAGGGGCAGGGCGGCAATTTCCACGCCGCGGGCGTTGTCAAGGAAGCGGATTTCCTCGGGAATCTCGAAGTAGTTGCGCAGCGCGTTTTGCTCCTCTAAACCGGCCTGCTCCAGCGCTTCAATAAACTCGTGGCTGCTGCCATCCATGATGGGTGGCTCGGGGCCGTCGAGCTGGATAAGCACGTTGTCGATCTGTAGGCCTACAAGGGCCGCCAGCGTGTGCTCCACGGTGTTGACGCGGGCGCCGTTCTGCTCGATGGTAGTGCCGCGCGAGAGGTCGACTACGTTATCCACGTCGGCATCCACGATGGGTTGGCCGGGCAAATCCACGCGCTGAAACTTGTAGCCGTGGCCGACGGGCGCGGGGCAAAACGTCATGGTGGCCTGTACGCCGGTGTGCAGGCCGATGCCGCTCACCGTGACGGGCGACTTAATAGTGTGTTGCTTGTCGTTCATTAGGTAGTTATCAGTTGTCAGTTGCTGGCGGTCAGTGGCGCGGGCTGATAAGACAACCATCTGACAACTGACAACTGGTAACCGACAACTATTAGGGCTGCAAAGCTAGGACTTTTCCGGCGGGTTTGTGCCGCGTTCCAGCTGGCTAATGCGCCGTTCCAGGTCGGGGAGGTGGCGGAAAACGGCGTTAGCTCGCAGACTGTCGCGTAGCGCGAAGGCCGGCGAGCCTTGCAGCAGCACGCCTTCTTCCTTGATGGACTTGCCCACGCCCGACTGCGCCGTAACGGTGGTGCGGTTGGCCAGCGTGAGGTGCCCGGCTAGGCCAGTCTGCCCGGCCAACACGCAGAAGTCCCCGATTTTGGTGGAGCCCGAAATGCCCGACTGGGCCGCTACCACCGTGTGGCGCCCGATTTCCACGTTGTGGGCAATCTGGACGAGGTTATCAATCTTGGCGCCTTCCCGGATGAGGGTGGCGCCCATAGTGGCGCAGTCGATGGTGGCGTTGGCGCCGATGCTCACGTTGTCTTCCAGCACCACATTGCCGATCTGCGGGATGGTGCGGTAGGAGCCGTCGGGCTGCGGGGCAAAGCCAAACCCATCGGAGCCCACCACGGCCCCGGCATGGATGGTGCAGCGCGCCCCGATAACGGTTTCGGCGTAGACTTTGGCCCCGGCGTACAAAATTGTGCCATCCCCGATTTTGCACCGGTCGCCGATGAACACGTGCGGGAAAATCACCACGTCGTTGCCGATGGTGCAGTTCTCGCCGATGTAGGAAAACGCGGCCCGGTAGTGGTTGTCGCCGATGGTGGAAGAGGCGGCTATGTAGGCGGGTTCCTCCACGCCACGCTTACCGGTGCGGGTGGCCTGCTGGTAGAATTCCAGCAGCGTGGTGAAGCTGGTATAGGGGTCGTCGACGCGGATGAGGGCCGTAGAAACGGGGTGCCGCAGCTCCAGCGTGCGGCTCACAATCACGGCCGAGGCGCCGGTGGTGTAGAGGTGGTGCTCGTATTTGAGGTTGGAGAGAAAAGCCAGCGAACCGGCTTGCGCTTCCTCAATCTTGGCCAGGCGGTCTATCCGCTGGCTTGCGTCGCCCTCTACCGCGCCGCGCAACACTTCTGCTATCTGGCCTACCGTGAATTCCATAGGGGGCAAAAGTAGAGAAAAGTTGTGCTTAGTGCTTAGGGAGTAGGGTCTGGGGCCTGGGGCTTGAGGCACTTGGTTGTATGTAACAGAACAGCCTAAGCCCTAATCCCCAATCTCTAAGCCCTGATTTACAGAATCTCCTTGGGGTAGCAGATGTAGTGCTTTTCCACGCGCTGGCCCAGGGCTTTGATGTTGGGCAGGTCGGAGGCTTCGGCCACGTTCACCACCCGGCCGCGCTTGGTGAGCACATCGATGGTGTCCTGGCCCTCGGCGTCGTAGGCGTTGTTGCTGATGCGGCCCGCAATCATCAGCTGGGCGGCCTCGTCGGGCGTGAGGTTGAAGCGCTCGGCAATTAGCTCCACGATGCCCAGTTGGAACTCGGCCTCGAAGGGCGCGGTCTGGAGCGTGATTTTGAATAGCCGCCGGTCGAGCAGGCTTTGGGCCAGAAAGTTGAGCACCTTGTCGGGGTGGTCGGCCCAGAGCTTCACGGCGCTCCACACGTCGGTGTCGTCGAGGCGGGTGAAGCGGCGCAGAATCTGGTCGTCGGCCTGGAACTCGGCCTGCGTGACGTTGCGTGACAGGAAGTAGTGCAGGTTGGGCGAGGCCGGCACCTCCACGCCGCTGCGCACCAGGTCGCGGGCCCGCTGCATGATGCGAATGACCATCTGCTCGGCCGACGTGACGGTTTTGTGTAGGTACACCTGCCAGTACATCAGGCGGCGGCTCACCAGAAAATTTTCGATGCTGTACACGGCCTTTTCCTCCAGCACCAGCCGCTCATCCACCACGGTCAGCATCTTGATGAGGCGGTCGGCGCCGGGGCGGCCTTCCTGCACGCCGGTATAGAACGAGTCGCGGTTGAGGTAGTCGAGCCGGTCCATGTCGAGCTGGCTGCTCACGAGCTGGTGGAAAAACGGCCGGTGGTAGGTGCCTTGAAAGATGTCGATGGCCAGATCCAGCGCGCCGCCAAACTCGGCATTCAGCTTTTGCATCAGATGCAAGCTGATTTCCTCGTGGTGCACATCGTGGAAGATGCTGCGCTCCAAGGCGTGGGAGAGGGGGCCATGGCCGATATCGTGTAGCAAAATGGCGGCCTGCGCGGCCTCGCCTTCGCGGGCCGTAATGGCAATGCCTTTGTCTTTGAGCGTGCGCAGGGCCAGCGACATCAGGTGCATGGCGCCCAGCGCGTGGTGGAAGCGCGTGTGCAGCGCCCCCGGGTACACAAACATCGTCAGGCCCAGCTGCTGAATGCGCCGCAGCCGCTGGAAATAGGAGTGCTCGATCAGGTCGAAAAGCAGCTCGGTCGGGATGGTGACAAAGCCGTAAACCGGGTCGTTGAAGATTTTCTTTTTGTTCATGCAAAGGCACCGGGCCAGCCCGGAGAATCGTGGAACGGTGGTTGCTACGGCAGTTCGCCGGGCGGCGGTGTATGGCCGGCTGGCGGGTTGCCGGGCAGCCGCTCGGGAACCTAACTCAACTATTTTCGGCTTCTTTACGACGTCATTGCCGCAGAATATCTGCCGAACGCAATTTTTTTAAAACCAAAAAGCAGGGATTGGGAGTAAAGCTACTTACGAAACTTCAGTTGCAACCTACGCCGGGCGTTTTGCTTCCTATGGGAGCGGAAACCAGCGCGGGAAGCCCCCACAGGAGCTCGTATAACGACGCGCCCGGCTCCTTGCCGGGCGGTACACCCCAAGACCCCCTATGCAACAATATTCCATTCTCTGGGCCGACGACGAAATCGACCTGCTCAAGCCGCACATTCTCTTCCTCAAGGAAAAAGGCTACGACGTAACCGGTGTTAATTCCGGGGCTGATGCCATCGAGCAGGTGCAGGAGCAGAACTACGACATCGTGTTTCTCGACGAGAACATGCCGGGCCTGTCGGGCCTCGAAACCCTCACCGAAATCAAGGCCGTGAAGCCTACGCTTCCCGTCATCATGATTACCAAGAGCGAGGAAGAGCACATCATGGAGGACGCCATCGGCTCCAAGATTGCCGACTACCTCATCAAGCCCGTGAACCCCAGCCAGATTCTGTTGGCCGTGAAAAAGGTGCTCGACAACAAGCGCCTCGTAAGCGAGAAAACCAACTCCGGCTACCAGCGTGACTTCCGCCAGCTGGGCATGCAGCTCGGCGACCGGCTCAGCCCGGCCGAGTGGGCCGACGTGTATAAGAAGCTGGTATACTGGGAGCTGGAAATAAACGAGACGGAAGGCAAAAGCATGGCCGAAGTCTTCAATATGCAGAAGGACGAGGCCAACACCTACTTCGGCCGCTTTATCACCGAGAACTACGAGGACTGGGTGAACGGTTACGACAAGGAAGCGCCGCTTATGTCGCACGAGCTATTCGCGAAGCGCGTATTTCCGCTGCTCAAGGAAACCGGCGATACGCCCGTGTACTTCCTGCTCATTGACAACCTGCGCTACGACCAGTGGAAGGTGCTGGAGCCCATCATTGCCGAGTTGTTCACCGTCGATTCCGAGGAAACTTACTACAGTATTCTGCCCACCACCACGGCGTATGCGCGCAACGCCATCTTCTCGGGCATGATGCCCGGCGAAATCCAGAAGAAGTATCCCAACCTGTGGGTGTGGGACGACGACGACGAGGGCAAGAACATGCACGAGGCCGAGTTCATGGAAATCATGTTCCAGAAGGCCAACCAGAAGCACAAGTTCAGCTACCACAAGGTAACCAACCTGCAGGCCGGCAAGGACCTGCTGGGCAAAATGGCCAACCTGCATAACAACTACAAGCTGAACGCCATCGTCTACAACTTCGTGGACATGCTCTCGCACGCCCGCACCGACATGGCCATGATCCGGGAGCTGGCCGCCGACGAATCGGCGTACCGCAGCATCACCCGCTCGTGGTTTCTGCACTCGCCGCTCTATGAAATGCTGCAGGTGATTGCCGAGAAAAAAGGCAAGCTCATCATCACGACGGACCACGGCACTATCCGCGTAAAGCGCCCCTACAAGATT
The DNA here is from genome assembly GCF_014333525.1 of Hymenobacter puniceus. Classification (GTDB taxonomy): domain Bacteria; phylum Bacteroidota; class Bacteroidia; order Cytophagales; family Hymenobacteraceae; genus Hymenobacter. Next base: position 202,474 of record NZ_JACSCX010000004.1, on the reverse strand, counting down.
GTGGGCGACCGGAACACTAACACCAACCTGCGCTACAAGCACGGTAAAAACCTGGGCTTCGACGACACCAAGGACGTGTACACCGTGCGCAAGCCGGAGCGCATCTTCCTGCCCCGCGAAAACGTGAGCACCGCCTACGTCTTCACCGTCGGCGACTACTTCTTCGCCTACCCCAACAACTACAACTACTACGTGAACTACTACAAGGACACGTTCCAGCACGGCGGCATCTCGCTGGAGGAATGCATCATCCCGTACATCACGCTCACGGCGAAAGGGTAGGGGTTAGAGATTTTAGATAACTTGGTAACGGCTAGCTTCTGAAGAGGCTAGCCGATATTTTTTTGTATTTGCTTGAATCCTAATTTTCTAATGACAAGAAATGTACTGTGCTTGCTCACTGCCCTGTTATTGTTGAGCTGCCAAAAGGACAAGCCTAAGGAAATTGTATCTGACTCAACGATAGGCCAAGTAAATGCCAACGAGGTGAAGACACCTGCCCTTTTGGAGCCGAAAGGGCAGGAAAGAGAATATGTAATTCTTCCCTTTAGCGAAAAGCCCGACTACGTGCTGAAAGGCGCGACTATGACTCCGCTTACTGGGGAGGATATTGACGAAGTGTACAGACTGGTTCAGGGAGCGGTGGATGAGTACAATACAGAACAAGCGCATCTTGAGCACAAGCACTCGGCAATCGGCCTCAGACGGTATCGGCTTCAGCTAATTCCTGCGCTCAATGCCAAAGGGGAAAAGACCGTGTGGGTTAACGCTTTTTGCTCGAACGCACCTACAAATTGGGAGAAGAGTTTGGTGGTAGTAAATGATGGCGGAAACTGTTTTTTCCAACTAAGCGTCAATTTGCTTTGGAAGAAGTGGTATGATTTCGGTGCCAATGGAGAGGCGTAACGGATTCAGTAGGCATTTATATGACATTACAGGATCTCGAATTGTCATCGTCATAGCAGTTCCTGCACTTACTGCAGCTTGCCAGAGGGGCTGCGTGCAACATAGAGTTCAGACTAAAAAAAGGCGCCCAAACGGGCGCCCTTTTCTTTTGGTTAAGTCCACAGCCAATGGCCACTGTGCTTGTGATGGTACGGAAAGTGAATTTCCGCTTCGTCTGTTCCTTGCCGAAGTTGGATAAGCGCTTGTCGGGTTTGGCTTCGATGACGCTTCAAGAGCTGACGATTAAATTCTGCGCTGGGGTGATAGAACTGGTAGCCAAAGCTGCTATATAGGCGGATTCGGCCGCGCTGGCGTGCCGTCCAGGCCCAGCGTTTTTTAGGTTGTTTCATCTGAATTGTAGGTTGATACCTACAATTCGTGGCAAGTCGAGATTTTGCGTTTCATGAAATGGGTAAGCCTAGCTTGGTTATAAGCCCTCGGCTGAAAAGCTTTGCCGTTTATAAATACTAACCAAAGGGCAGCCACCAGGGGTTATAAGATGCAAGGTGTCCGACGTGAGTTTAATAACAGCGAAGGTCCGGTAATAAGGTGCCCCATTGAATGGACTAGCGTCTTTCAGTCGAAGCTGCTGGTGCTGGGCTCCTGGCACAGAGCGTAGATGGTAAATGCTTCGCTCTGCCGGCTGGCCTAACCGCAAAAGTGCGTACGCGCTGTCGGGGCCGAACACACTGTAGACTTGGTTGCTTGCTGGGACATCGTTCACAATCCCCGTTATTCCGCCACCTGACCGAACGAGTAACCATTTCCCTTCTATACCACTAGCAGTAGTAGGAGAAGTGCTAGTCTTTTCACAGCTAGCTAGGTGGCAAGCACCCAAGACACCGGCGGCGAGAATAAAAGTTCTTTTCATTGTGCAGCGGATTTATAGGATAAGACAAATGGATGAGCCTAAAATCGTACTCCAAGGTTGCATCATGCTTCTATCAATATACTACTTCCCCTCCCACACATTATCCGCCTTGTTCTTGTCCGGCACGTAGGTGCTGCCCAGCTCCACGCGCTTCACGGCTTTGGTAGTGGCCACGGGCACCGTCACGCTGGAGTTGCCGGCCTGCCATACGGCGATGGTGCGGTGCAGCTTCTCGGTTTTGCCATCGGTGTAGGTTATGGTTAGATCTACCGGGACGGGCTTGGTGCCTTTGGCCTGCACCACGATGTCGTGGCCGGTGGCGGTTTTCGTGACGCTGGCAATGGCCAAGTCGGGGTAGCCGCCGTCGAAGAACCAGCGCTGCCAGAACCAGTTCAGGTTCTGGCCCGCGCCGGTGTTCATGGAGTTGAAGAAGTCGTAGGGCATGGGGTGCTTGCCGTGCCAGTTGCGGATGTAGGTGTGCAGGGCCTTCGTGAACAGCTCGTCGCCGAGCAAATCCTTTACGTAGAGGTAGCCCAGCGCAGGCTTGGGGTAGGAGTTGAGGAAGAAAGCCGTGCCAGTCTGCTGGGTGCTGAGCGTGGTGATGGGCACATCAAATTCCTGCGCCGAGCCCTTGGCATAGGGCTCGATGCCGTACTCATCCACGAAGCCCGGCTGAATGAGCGGCGAAATCAGCCACTCGCCGATGGTGGCCCAGCCCTCGTCCATCCAGCCGTACTTGGTTTCGTTGGTGCCCATATAGAACGGAAACATGGTATGGAACACCTCGTGGTCGGTGAGGGTGATGGCGTCGTCGCGGGTTTCCACCGGATTATCGTTCACCATCATCGGGTACTCCATCTGGTCGAGGCCGTCGAACACGGTTTCGTGGGCGTAGGGGAAGGGCCACTTCGGGAAGGTGTAGCTCATGGCCTCCACCGTTTTGCGGTTGAAGCTGAGCACTTCCTCAAAATCCTTGTGCTTGGGGTTATACACGGCATCGACGCGGGTACGGCGCTGGGTGGCCGGGTCTACCACGAGGCTGCTGGCCTGCCACACATAGTGGTCGGTGGTGGCAAACACGAAGTCGGTCACGTCCTTAGCCTCGAAGCGCCAGGTGTTCTGGGCGTTGGGCTGGGTGATGTCCTGGCGCTTGAGGTCGGCTTCGCTAATAATGGTGGTGAGGGCATCTTTGCGCTCGGCGTCGCGCAGGCGCTGGGCGTACTTTTTGGTGAGCGTCTGGTTGGGGTTGAGCAGGTCGCCGGTGGCCCACACTACGAAGTTGCGCGGCACTGTGATGGCGGCCCGGAACGTGCAGAAGTCGTTGTAGAACTCCTGCGAGCCGTTGTAGGGGTGCTCGTGCCAGCCGTCGATATCGTCATACACGGCCACGCGCGGGAAGAAGTAGGCCACGAAAGCGGAGTTCGGCTCTACCTCGCCAGTGCGCATGTGCGAGCCTTTATTGAGCACGTACGAGTACGCCACGCGCACCTTCACGGCGCGGCCCGGCCCCAGCGCCTTCGGCAGCCGCACCGGCATGTTGGTGGCCTGGATGCGCAGCTTGCTTACGTCCTGCGTTTGCCCGTTCAGGCTCAGCGCCTCAATTTTTACGCCCTCACTTACGTCCTCGGGCGCAATGCGGCCGGCGCGGGGGGCGCCCTGCTGATAGAGGTTGGGGTAGAGCTTGAACAGCAGCTGCCGCAGCGAGTCGGGGCTGGCGTTCTGGTAGGCAATGTCCACGGTGCCTGCCACGCGCCGCGTGGCCGGGTCGAAGCTGACGTTGATGTCGTACTCGGCGGAGTTCTGCCAGTATTTCGGGCCGGGCGCGCCGGTTTCGGAGCGGGTGCCCTTGGCGTAGGTGGCCTGCAGATTGACGGGAACGGGCAATTGCTGGGCCGCCAGGGAGAGCGGCAGGAGGGGAGCGGCTAAGAGAAGCGGGAGTTTCATTAACGCAATTACCGGTAGATAAACTGAAAATATTGTCTAATTTGCTGCTGAAGAATAACTGGTAATTCATCTGCATAACGTTGCAGTGCGCTTTCAACAACTTGAACCTGTCTTCTTTTCTCAGCTGTAGTATCAATTGAAGTAACGTAATCTGCTGAGCCGCACCTAACCAATTTTAAGTCAAGCGGAGTAATACGGTGTTTCCCCTTTATAAAATACACCAAGGAACTATGAGAGCGGTTCCGTTGGTAAATGGAAACCAACCCTATATGATTCGCGGATGTGGCTGTTGGGTAGAATCTGTAGGCTTTTACATAATTACCCTGTTTCCAGTCGCCGCACCTATCACTATTCTGCTGTCCTACAAAGCGTTTGAGCCGCCACAGTTGAATCTGATTGAGCCCAAGTTGTTTCGGGGGAAATTTGGAATGGTAATACCTATTCGTACATCCTGGGAGAGTGTAACTTAAAGCTGTACAAAATATCAAGATGTATATGGAGCGAATAGACATATGCGAAGGGCTGTCATTAACAACTCTGCCCCGGAAAGCTACTATCAATAGCTTTCCGGGGCAGAGTTAATTTCAATTAAATCTACTTCAGCCGCACCAGCGTGGCGCCGTAGCCGAACTTCTCCTTCTTGGAATCCTCGAAGAACTTGATGTCCTTGTTGCGGCTGAGCAGCTTGTGGATTTCCTTGCGAAGTGTGCCGCTGCCGGAGCCGTGGATGAACACGATTTCGTGCATGTTGGTGGCCAGAGCCCGGCTCAGTGTATCCTCGAACACTTCCAGCTGTAGCTTCAGGATGGCCGTGTTGCTGAGGTCCTCACCGCCTTCGGGACGCAGAGCCTCCAGATGCAGGTCTACCTCGTGCGGCGGGGCCTTGATGGCCTTGGCCGGCTCCGGCGCAGGTGCTACGGCGGCCGGCTTGGCGGGGGCGTTGCCGCTGAGCTGGGCCTGTAGAGTTTCGGCCAGCTTCTCAGGTGCTACAGGTGCGGCCGGCTTCTCATCCAGTTGAAACAAATAGGCCTCGCGGCCCAATATCGGCGCCTCACGACGGCTACTATAAAAGCTGGTGGCCTTGAACTGGGTGCGCTTAGTAAGTAGTTCGTATGCCGTATCAGAGTTGATCTGGTGCGGCAGCAGCTGTACTACGGAAGCCGGCCACTGGTCGAAGTCCTTGAGGTGCAGGTGGCCCAGGGCGCCGCTTACGGCTTTGGCAGACAGCTTATCGGCGCGCAGGGCGCGGTAGCGGCCCTGGTTTTCCTCGCCGTAAGTGTAGAGTACTTCCCGGTCGGTGTGGTTGATGATGTGCACCGACAGCAGCTCCGGCGACTGGTGGCTGAGGGCCAGGTATAGGCCTTTGGCGGCCGGCTGGGGCACGGTGGCTTTGGGCGGAGCCGGTTGCTCGGCAGTAGGGGCGGGGCTGCCCGCCGCGGGCGCGGCAGCCGCTGGAGCAAGTTTGGCGGACTTGTGCTTGCCCGCTTTGGCCCGGTGGGGCGTCACGGGGGGCGGGCCCTGGCGGCCGAACGCCTTGTCTTCGTCGGCGGCCACCACCACTACCTCGCGACGCAGTACCGGAATGGTGAAGTCGTTGTCGATGGCTACTTCCACCAACTCGTCGCTGAGGATGCGGGTAACGATGCCTTGCTCGCGGCCCGTCAGCAGGCGCACTCTATCTCCTATGTTCATGAGTCTCGGATTAAACGAATGTGTTGGATTACGCGGATTCAACCGGCACGATAATGCTTGGCTCTAGAAGCGTAAAAGTCGTAAAGAATACGGCATCCGCACAGTTTCGGCTTGCGGCTCATTCATTGCCCTCGGCGCTTAACATCAGCAAAGCCGCATTGTCAGGCTGTTATCTCTGGCTATTACTGCTAAACCAGACTTGGCAGTAGTAGGGCCGCAATTCGCATTCGTGTCCGGCTGAGAGTTTGTTTGGACTCTGCCGCAGCCACTATGAGGCGCACTGCTAAGTTGCCGAAGCAGCTTTGCCACTTCCTTGAATCTGTATATACTAAGCGAGAGAAATGCTTCGGCAAGCGCAGCAAGACAATACGTGTATGTTAAAAAACACGCTATAAATCCGTGATTTAATAATACAGCCCGCGCATCACAAAGCCCCGGCGCTGATTCCATTCCAGGGCCGGAGCGGGCAAATGAAAGATGCTGGCCACATAGAACACCCGGCGCAACAGCTTGCTGCGAGTAGGGATATGGCGCAGGTCGATGTCAACCGATAGGTAATATTGGCGGTAGGCATTCAGGCCGGCGGCGGCGTTGTTGTTGGGGTCGTTGAACAGCATCTGCTGGGCCCCGTAGCCCACGGCCGGCTGCAGCCAGCGGGGCCAGCGCGAGGAGGCTGGCAGCCACGCGCCTACATCGGCGCACAGCCAATAGGTCTGGCCGTTGTAGTCTTTCAGGTGCTGCTCGGCCAGACTCCGGCCCAGTACGTTGGGACGGCGGGCGGCGTAAGGCGTGGTATGAAACGAGTACTTGGGCATCAGGCGCACCTCGCCCCAGGCCAGATGCTGTCCGATCAGGCCGGCCGAACCCAGAAAATTGGCCGCCAGATCAGTGGCGGAAGCACCGTAGGCCGGGTCGCGGCCGTCGAGCAACTCGATGGGGCTTTGCAGCAGGAACCCCACAAAACCGCCATACCAGAGGGCACGGCGCTCCGGCACTCCCGCCCAGCGAAGCATGTCTACCGCGCCACGGCTCTGATGGAAAGCGCCCCAAAAGTGTCCGGCCTTGTCCATCTGCTTCCATTCGGGTAGGTCGTTGAACCAGTGCAGCGGGGCCCGCTCGCCTGTGTACCAGCCTTTGCTCAGGCCATATAGCAAACCTGTGTACGTGACGGCCAGCCCACCTGCCAGCACCGGGAGGCGCCGGCTGAGCAAGCTACTATCAGGCGAGGCAGCCGGTAAGGAATCAAAAGCCAAAACGGGTAGTGCAGCGTCAGGCTCCTGAGCAGCAGCCGGGAACGGCAGCGCCAGCAAGGCGGCCACCCTCCATCGGCTAAGCACCTGCCGGGCAGTTGGTAGCAATAGGATGAACGCTAGCCTGAATGATAGCACAAAGACGGAGGTTAAAAAGGGCTTAAAGCTACAAAAAATGGCGTTTGCAGTTTGTGTGAGTGCTCACCTCTGGTGTATCTTTAATGCCACCTTGCACTGAAATGTAGCAGATATGTTACGTTATCGGTTAATACAGCATTAGATTTCTGTTTGTTGCCTACTAAAAATTCCCACGTTCCTTTTTCATGAAAACACTTCGACTGTTACTAAGCCTTATGGCAATGCTGGCCGGAATGCCGGTTTTGCAGGCCCAGGTGGTGACCACCGACCCGGTATTCTTTCAGGATACCACGCCTATTACGCTTACCTATGATGCAACCAGAGGTAATGGAGCATTAGCCGGTTTCACCGGCCCGGTATATATCTGGACGGGTGTTATCACCGAACGCAGCACCAACGACACCGACTGGAAATACGTGAAGAGCCCGTCGTTCAATCAGCCGGATCCGGCTGCGCAGATGACACGCAGCACTACCAATCCTAACCTGTACACCATCAGCTTCACGCCACGCACGTTCTATGGCGTGCCGGCCACCGAGCGGATGCTGAAGCTGGCTATGATTTTCAAAAATGCCGATGGCTCGGTAGTGGGCCGTGGCGACGGCGGCGACATTCTGATAAATATCTCGCAAAGTGCGCTGGATGCTCGCATCACGTCACCTACCACGGCGCAGTTTGTGCCGGCTGGCACGCAGGTAGCCGTTTCGGGTATTGCTTCTGCCAGCGCCCAGCTTACCTTCCGCCTCAATGGTGTGCAGGTGGCCCAGCAAACCGGCACCGCGCTCAGCACTACGGTTACAGTAAATCAGGTTGGGCGCAACGTAGTGCGCTTCACGGCCACCAATGGTACGCTTACCGCTTCCGACTCGGTACTGATCGTCGTGAGCCCCCAAGTGACGGTGGCGGCACTGCCAGCTGGCGCCAAGAAAGATGGTATCACCTACATCAACGGCGGTACGTCGGCTATCCTGAGCCTCACGGCGCCCGGCAAAAGCTTTATATATGTGCTCGGCGAATTCAACAACTGGCAGCAGACCACAGCCGGTTTCATGAAGAAAACCCCCGACACCGATGCAGCCAACGCCCGCTGGTGGGTGCAAATTGATAACCTGACCCCCGGCCGGGAATATGCCTACCAGTACGAGGTAAACGGCATTCTGCGCGTGGCGGATCCTTACGCGGAAAAAGTGCTGGACCCCAGCAACGACCGGTTTATTCCGGCTGTGACGTATCCGAACCTGAAGCCTTATCCAACCGGCCAGACCACGGGCATTGTATCGGTGCTGCAAAGCAACCAGACACCATACCAGTGGCAGGTCAACAACTTCCAGCGCCCTAAGCGCACCGACTTGGTGGTGTATGAGCTGCACCTGCGCGACTTTATTGCCCGCCACGATTACCGCACCCTGCAAGACACGCTGACTTATCTGAAGCGCCTGGGTGTAAACTGCATCGAGCTGATGCCCGTGAACGAGTTTGAGGGCAACGATTCGTGGGGCTACAACCCTTCGTTCTACTTCGCTCCCGACAAATACTACGGCACCAAAGACGCACTGAAGACCTTCATTGACGAAGCCCACCGCCGCGGTATTGCCGTGGTGCTTGACATTGTGCTCAACCACTCCTGCGGCCAGAGCCCTATGGTGCAGATGTATTTCGACGGCGGCAACCCGTCTACTGACTCACCTTGGTTTAACCGCACGGCCACGCACCCCTTCAACGTCTGCTACGACTTCAACCACGAGTCGCCGTTCACACGCTACTTCTCCAAGCAGGTAATTGCTTACTGGCTACAGGAATACCGCGTCGATGGCTACCGCTTCGACCTCAGCAAAGGTTTCACGCAACGGGTTTCCACCGACGACGGTGTTTTCCGCCTCTACGACCAGTCACGCATCAACATTCTGCTTGACTATCATAGCACCATGACGGCCATTGATCCAACGTTGTACCCGATTCTGGAGCATTTTGCTGAAAACAGCGAAGAAAAGGTGCTGGCCGATGCCGGCATGATGCTGTGGGGCAACATGCATGGAGCGTATACTTCGGCCATCACCGGGGCATCTGCTAATTTCAGTGGCGTCTCGTACTTGTCGCGGCAGTTCAACAATCCCAATCTGGTGAGTTACATGGAAAGCCACGACGAAGAACGTTTGATCGTGGGTGCCTTAACCAATGGAAGTACTGCCAACCCGAACTACAACATCCGTACGCTGCCAGTGGCTCTGTCGCGCGCCGAAATGGCCGCTGCCTTCTTCCTGACTGTTCCTGGCCCGAAGATGATCTGGCAGTTTGGGGAGCTGGGCTATGATGTGAGCATCAATTTCAACGGCCGTACCGGCCAGAAGCCAATTCGGTGGAACTACCAGACCGAGCCTGGCCGCCGTCAGTTGTACAACGTGTATGCTGCACTCAACGCACTGAAAGTAAATGAGCCGGCCTTCGAGTCGCGCGATGTGGCCATCGTTGGTACCCGCGGCCCCAAGTCTATCCGTATCACCGACCCGAGCATGAACGTGGTGGTTATCGGCAATTTTGGTGTGCAGCCAGACAGCGTGCTGCCTGGTTTCCAGAGCACCGGCAAGTGGTATAATTACCTGCGCGGCGACAGTATTCAAGTAACTGATATTGCCGCCCGCGTAGCCGTGCAGCCCGGTGAGTATGCGGTATATACTTCGCGCCGCGTGAAACTGCCGGCTGCCGTGGTGCTGAGCAACAAGCCGCGCCGCATAACCACCGCTGATTTGCGCCTGAGTGCTTCACCAAACCCCGTTTCCACGTTGGCTACGGTGCAGTACACTCTCACTTCGGCTACTCCGGTTACCGTAACCGTAACTAACCTACTAGGTGCCAAAGTACAAGCTCCGGTAACGATAGGTCGCCAAGGCAGTGGTCCGCACGAGTTGCAACTGCCGGTTAGTGGGCTGGCCAACGGTGTTTATATGGTGCGCCTGCAGGCTGGTGAACAACAGCAAACCATTCGGCTTCTGGTACAGCACTAAAACCGAATCAGACACTCGGACATAAAAAATCCCCGCTGACAATCGCCAGCGGGGATTTTTTATGTCCGAGTGTCTGATTCGGTTAGAGCCTAAAACTTGCCTTCATGAAAGGAAACAAGGTCATCGATAGGAGAGCGGATGATTTTGCCCACTTCCATATTGTGTGCTTTCGCTACCTGCACCAGCGCATCGCGGAAGTTGTAGCCAACCGAGCCGATGCAGTTGAAGGTGTAGTCTTGGTAATTAGGGTAATGCTGGACGATGTTCTCAAAGAACGTCTCGAAACCCTGCAGCACAATTTCGCGGCAGTAGCTGATGTTGTTGTGGTCGTAGGTGAACTTGGCAAAGCTGGCCAGAAAACGGTTGGGCAGCGGCTGGTTATAGAGGCGGTCCAGAATGTCTTCGCGGGTGAGCTTGAACTCTTCCTGAAAAATCTCCTGCAGGCCGTCAGGGAGCAGGCCCCGCAGATAATCCCGCAAGAGGCGTTTGCCAATAAACGAGCCGGAGCCCTCATCCCCCAGGAAGTAGCCGAGCGAATCGACATTATGCGTAATGCGGGTGCCGTCATACAGGCAAGAATTAGTGCCCGTACCGAGAATAGCGGCAAAGCCGGGCTTGGTGCCAAGTAGCGCCCGCGCCGACGCCAGCAGGTCGTGGTCGACGGTGACTTTAGCCTGTGAAAATACCTGGCGCATTGCCTGCGCCAATATTTCGGCCTTCTTTGCCGATGAGACTCCGGCACCGTAATAAAATACCTCGGTTACTTCTGCCCGGGGAAGCGTCTCCGGAAGGTTTTTCTCCAGCGAAGCCACTACGCCGGCTGTATCAATAAAATCGGGGTTGTATCCTTCGGTGTTGAAGTGTACCCGGTTGCCTGCTTCGTCGAGCTGGCACCAGCTGCTCTTGGTAGAGCCGCCATCGGCAATGAGAATCATAGGCTGAAACTGAATGAAAAAACAGATAGCGCATCCCCGGAATTGGTGGCTGGCTACTACGAATGTACGGCCCGCACTGCAAATGTGCTACCCAACCAAACCTCCTATTTGCCGATGCCGTATTAGGGCACGACGTGCTAGGAAATAGCGCCCACTCACCAGTAGGCTTTTTTCCTGAAAAAGAACCTTATTTCTACGGTTATTCATGTAGAAAAGCGCTTTTAAAACTTTTTTTTTCAGCTCTTGGTGGTACTTTTACTACACAGTGGCACCACCACAAAAGCGGCTAGTGACTACTAACTTTTTCCACACTTTTTCAACCATTTTTTCACGATCATGAAAAAACTCTTTACTCTGGCAGCTGCAGGTGCCATGGCCGCTACGGCTCTCACCGCGCAAGCACAAATCACGGTTGATGGTATTCTCAATGCCACCGAAATTGGTGCTGCCAACTCCGGTCGTTACGTACGTATTGGCCAGTTCACGAACCCACGTGGTTTCGGTGATTGGGGCCTGTTGAGCCTCTACGCCGCCAACTCTGGCAGCAAGGTTTATTTTTTCGTTGCAGGCACTGTAGAGAATGCCGCAACAGGCGGTAAGAACTCATTCCAGCTGTACATCGACGTTCCCGGTGTAACGGGCACTAATGACCTGCCAGGCGGTATTGCCGGTTCGGGTACTTCGTTTGAGAAGATGGATGCCTTGATGGATTTTGCTCCGGACATGGCTATCGGCATCAAAGGAGACGGTACCATCCTCAACGTTGAAGGCATTGTGTACACAGCCACTACGGGCACTGACAAGGTACTAGCTCCAGGTATGGCTGTAAACGGTACCGCTATTACCGTTCCTGCTACTGCTACCGCTACGGCTCCATATACCCGCTTTGCAGGTGCTCGTTCGGCTTACCGCAATTCGACTGATGGCAAAGTGCTGACCAACCCAGGCGTTGCAACGGGTGGTGGTGCCGGTTCGTTTGGTTGGGAGTTCGAGCTCGACCGTGCTGCCATGGGCGCCGGTACCACTGGTACCCCACAGTTGACCATCTTCGCAGTGCAGAACAATGGCGACGGTGGCTATGTATCTTCCGACTTCATTCCTCAGGCTACGCCAGCTATCAGCGCTAACAGCGGCAACGCTGCTGCCAGCCCTGATTTCACCACCATTGGTGGCACGCAGGCAGCTCCTTTCACGCTGGCAGTACTTGGCCTCAAGCAGGCTGACGACCAGCGTATTGCTATGAACGTATTCCCAAACCCTGCTGCTGGTGAGGCTACGGTTTCGTATCAGGTGCTGAACAAGTCGCAAAACGTGAACATCGTTCTTACCGACCTGATGGGCCGCACGGTTCGTACGCTCCGCAACGGCAACGTAGCTGCCGGCCCACAGCGCGAAACAGTTAGCACGCAGGACGTAGCCGCTGGCACTTACCTCGTGAAGGTACAGGTTGGCGACATGACGGCTACCCGCAAAGTAGTATTGCTGTAAGCTTTACCTTGAACAACAAAAAAGGGCTGCTACGTTTGTAGCAGCCCTTTTTTGTTGTTCAATATCACCGTTTTTACAACGCTACGCAGCACCTCCTCGCCTACAGAACCTGCTTTCACAGGCTTGCTGCTCCAGAGCAACTGTATGAGCGTGTGTGGGTGGAGTGTTGTGCCGAGCGCAACGAAACGGAATTGAAATGTGTCTACTGTTGCTTCTCAGCACTGTTCAGCAAAGCAGCAGGCATACTTTGGCTGTGTTTACCATAATAGTAACCATGTTTCGTCGGGTCAATCTACGCTCACAACCCCATACATCTAAAAGCAGCTGAAAGGCCTGACGAGGGGAGCAGCTATCGAGAAGAAGAGAGTCAAGACAGATCATTTGCGCGCCATTTCATAACAAAAAAGGCTTCCCCAAACCGGGGAAGCCTTTTTTGTTATGAAACTATGCTGTGTTAGTAACCAGGGTTCTGACGCAGAGTAGGGTTAGCAGTCAAGTCAGATACTGGCAATGGGAAAATGTTGCGGAAGGCAGGTACGTTGGTACCACCCGCTACACCGCCCTTAAAGGGCCAGAGGTAGCTGGAACCCGCAAACTTGCCAAAGCGGATCAGGTCAGTACGACGGTGGCCTTCCCAGTACAACTCTCGCATCCGCTCATCCAGAATGCCATCCAGCGTAAGGCTGGTAAGGTTGCCGGAAGTGTTGCCGTAGCCACGAGTGCGAAGAGCATTGACGTACTGCAAAGCAGTTTGCAGGTTGCCACCACCGCCACGCAGGTGCGCTTCCGCATACATCAGGTATACGTCGCCGAGGCGGAACAGTGGAATGTCCGTATCTACGAATTCACCAGTCGGGTCAGAGCCGATACCATTGGTAGAGGTGCGGTTACGCCACTTGGTAACCAGCCAGCCGTCGCGGAAGGTGGTCAGGCTGTTGTTATCCAGGTTTTGGCGCTGCGTGAAGAACAAGGCCCGCTTGTCAGCAGGAGCTGCTGCCTGAGCTGCGGTTGTCAGGCCGAAAACCAACGGAAGGTTTTTCTTGGCGCGCAACCCGGCCCAACCCGAGTTTACGCCCATTGTGTCGGTGCTCAACGAACCGCCAATGGCTGCGTGTACCAGGAAGGTAGTGCCGCCATACGTGCGCGTCCGCTGTCCGTCGGCAATGATGGGGAAAATGATTTCTGAAGCCGAAGTCCGGTCGTTGTCGGCACGGAAAAGGTTGCTGTAGCGTGGCGTCAGTCTGAAGCCAGCTCCGATAATGCGGTTGGTATAGTCGATTACATCCGTGTTGCGGGCAGTACCAACATACGTCTGTGCATTCAGATACAGCTTGGAAAGCAGTGCCCAAGCTGCAGCCTGGTCGGCCCGGCCGTATTCGGCCTGGCGGGCCGGTATCAGTTCCCCGTCGATGGCCTTTAGCTCAGTTTCGATGTAGCTGAAGAGCTCCGCCGCGTTGGTTTGGCGCGGGAAGAACTTGCCCGTTACATCAGCCTCCGTTACGAATGGTACGTTGCCACCGAACATGTCCAGCGCGTGGTAGTAGCTCAGAGCACGCAGAAAGCGGGCCTCGGCACGGTACCGGCGGGCCTGGGTCAGGTTTTCACCGGTAATGCCTCGCTCGCTAAGCTTAGCGTCGCTCATTTCCCGGATGAAGTCGTTGCAAAGCACAACCTGAAAATAAATGCGGTTGTACATCGCACTTACAAAGTTGTTGTTCGACGACCACGTATTGTCGTTTAGGTTCTGGATGGAACCGTCGCCCCAAGCAATTACAGCCTCGTCGGTGGTCAGCTCCTGCATCTTCCAGAACACGCGGGTGTAGGAAGTAGCTCCTTCGTCATCACCAAGGATATCCTGAGCACCAGTGGTTTTTTGGCCCGTGGTGATAAGTCCGGCATACAGCTTCGCCAAGGCAGCGCGCTGGCCAGCCGGGTCCCGGTACACCGACTCCGTGTTCAAATCAAAAAACGGCGTGCGGTCCAGATCCTTGTTACAGGAGGCAGTGCCCAGCACAAGGGAGGAGGATAGTGCCAGTGCGGCGAACCCTCGGGTTGAAATGAATTTCATGGCAGTTGGGGGAATTAGAAGCCGAAGTTTACACCAATGGTATACGTGCGAGCCCGGGGGTACAGATTGTTGTCGATGCCATCAAATATTTCTGGGTCAATGCCATCGTACTTGGTGATTACGAATGCATTCTGAACAGCCAGCGAGATATTAATGTTCGATTCCTCACCCATGGTATATCCCAGCGTGATGTTGTCCATACGTAGGAACGAAGCGTCCTGCACGTAGTAGTCGGAGAGGCGGTAGTTGGTACCTACGCCAGTAGCTTGCGTCTGCTGGAAGTAGCGGGTAGTATTGCTCAGGAAAGCCTGCGCCGGGAAGATGGTCGCCAGCGTAGAGCTGGAAGCAATGTTGTTGTAGGCATAGTTGCCAAGGTTGGCGCGCATAGTGAAGGCGAAGTTCACTTTGCGGTAGCTCATGTTCGAGCCCAAACCCAGAATGGTTCTAGGCGCTGGCGACTGGTAGCGGTACAAGTCCTGCTCGTTGATAACGCCGTTGTTGTCCAGATCTTCAAAGGCCTGCAGGTCGGTAACCGTTGCGCTTGGTACAATGATGTTACCGTTGCTGTCGTACTTCTGCTTAAGCACGAAGAACGAACGGGTAGGGAAACCGATAGAGTTGGTTTGAATTACCGAACCGGTGCCGCCGCCAATGCCGCCCACGCGTGAGCCCAAAGAATTCGGGTTGTCGTTGAGCGTGAGCTTCGTGATTTTGTTGCGGTTGAAGGTAGCGTTAGCTGTCAGGCTCCAGTTGAAATCAGTGGACTGGGCCACTACACCCACCAGACCGAGTTCCAGACCTTTGTTTTCCAGCGAGCCAACGTTGGTGAACAGACGGTTGGAAGCATTCGAACCAGCTGGAACTTCAATCTCGTTGAGCAGATCCTTGGTTTTGCGCAGGTATACATCCACAGTACCCGTCAGACGGCCATCTACGAAGCCGTAGTCCAGACCAGCGTTGTAGGTCGTGGTTTCTTCCCACTTGATGTTCGGGTCGCTTGGAGCCCGGCGTACCGGAATGGTGTAGACGCCACCAACCGGGTATGAAACCGTGCTTTCGCCATTGATGTAGCGGGCCAGAGCAGGATAGTCGTTGGTGCCGATGTCCTGCTGGCCGGTGATGCCGTAGCCTACACGCAGTTTCAGGTCGGAGAGGAAAGTGGAGTTGGCCAAGAAGTTCTCGCCTTTAATCCGCCAGGCCAAGGCTGCTGCCGGGAAAATACCCGAACGATTCTCTTCAGAGAAGCGCGACGAAATGTCGTTACGCAACGTGGCCGTGAACAGGTACCGGTCGTTGAAATTGTAGTTCAAACGGCCGTAGTACGAGATAAGCGTATACTGCGACTTATCGGGGAAGGCTTCCAGCTGAGCGGGGTTGATCAGGTCGCCATTAGGACGACGGCCGAAGAAGAATGGGGCATTGCGCAGGAAATCCTGGTAGGAATAACCACCCAACAACTCCAGACGGCCAGCCGTGCCGAGGTCCTTGGTATAGTTCAGATAGGTCTCGAGCAGCTTGTTGTCGCGGTCCTGAGCGTAGCGGTTGTCGATACCACCCGGGCCGTTGGGGTTGAACTCCGAAGCGGCATTATTGCCAGCAACGTAGGTGTTGCCGTTGCTGCGCGTGATGTCGTAGCCAACGTTCACGTTTGCACGCAGGTCGGGCAGGAAGTGCAGCTTGTAGTCAAGTGCCAGATTACCGATGCTGCGCTTCACAGTGCTCCGGTCACGGCGCTGTTGCAGGCGAGCCAAAGGGTTAGCTGGAGCCAAACCTACGCGGGTAATGCTGCCGGTTGGGCTAGTGTTGTAGTACTCAAAATAGCCGTCGAAAGGCGAGCCAGCCTGCGTGACAGGCTGCGTTGGGTTGAAGAACACCGCATTGCCGATAATGCCATTCTCTACGAAACGGTTGTCTACCCAAGAGCCTTTGATGTTGGCATCCACGCGCAGGTGGCCGTCGAGCAGGGTAGGGTTAATGCCTACCGAAACGCTGTTACGCTTGAAGTTGTTGGTTTTGATAACGCCATCCTGGTTGAGGTGGCCCAGCGATACGCGGTACGGGACGGCACCAACGCTGCCCGTGACGCTGGCGTTGTAGTCCTGGGTATACGCCGTACGGAAAATAGCATCCTGCCAATCGGTGTTGGCAGTGCCAAGCAGCGCCTTCTGGTCTTCCGTGCCTTGCTGGTTTACCAATGCCCGGAATTCGTCACCCGACAGTACGTCGAACTTCTTGGGGTTGTGAGACAGCGAAAACTGCGAGCTTACGTTCACGCGGGTTTTCTCGCCGCTGATGCCTTTTTTGGTGGTGATGATAATAACGCCGTTGGAAGCGCGCGAACCATAAATGGCCGTGGCCGAAGCGTCCTTGAGCACCGTAAAAGTCTCAATGTCGTTAGGGTTAATCAGGTTCAGGGCGTTGCCTGTGCCGCTTACTTCCCCGCCGTTCACAGGCACACCGTCGATAACGATGAGGGGGTCATTGGTGGCGCTAAGCGAAGAGCCGCCACGGATGCGAATGGTGCTGCCAGCGCCAGGAGCGCCGCCGCTACCCGTAATCTGCACACCAGCTACCTTACCGCTGATGAGCTGCTCCGGGGTGGTAATCTGGCCTTTCACGAAGTCGCGCGAGGTAACTGCCGTTACGGAGCCAGTTACGTCCTGCTTGCGCACGGTGCCGTAGCCTACTACTACCGCTTCGTTGAGCAAAGTAGTGTTTTCGTTGAGTGTTGTGCTGGCAACGGCTGTGTTCTGGCCTGCCGCTACCGTTACCGGAATGCGGCCAGTGGTGTAGCCCACAAACGAGATAACCAGCGTACGAGGACCAGCCGGAACGTTCTGGATGGAGTACGTACCATCTGAATTGGTGGAGTTGCCAAGCGTGGTGCCTTCAACGATAACGGTTACGCCGGGCAGGCCACCATTCTTTTCGTCTACAACACGGCCACTCACGGAACCAGTCTGCGCGAATGCACCAGTAAATCCGGCACAAACGAACAGTAGCAGAAACAAGAGTTTCGCCAGGTAGGGTTGTTTCATGGGAAAAGTATTAGGGGTTGAAATGGTTTTTCCCGGATGCCTCCGGAGTGGGAATTGATGAGACCATTGCAGCGTCTACAGTGTCCGTTTTACAGTGAGTAAGCACTGCCTTCCGGGGCACTTTTAGCGACGATTAACTGCCTCATTACTGTTAAAAAACTTCGCAAGTTAAAGGCAGATAGTCCACATTTACAACGCCGGAGGCAGAGCAAAGAGGTATAGTGATAATTGGACTATGATTGCAAAACAGCGGATGAAAACTGCGCGGCAGAAACGCTGTCAAGTTTAAGGCCATACGCAAGTCGCTGAGAAGGGTGAGTAAGCACCTGCTAAAGTGCTGATTCATTAGTCTACGGCCAATGACGCACGATAACAATCGACCATTCTATCTGACGCTTTGTTGCTTGGATATGGTGCTGTATTGACTTGGTGTTGTATAGCAAGTAGCTTCATAAACCAAATCTATAATTGCCTCGCGTGTTGATAACCCCCTTTCAGGCAGAGGGGAATAATAAGAAAAATGGTGTTATCTCACTGAAATGCCCATTCAAGAATAACAGGGCACTCGACTAATAGGCGAAAATGAGTTTTGCTGGTGTTTTTGGAGTGATCAGCACAAATCAACCAAGTACCACTCGCAGGCATGTGGAGCTTAGGTTCGGCGTGCTATATTTTTGTATATATCCTAGGGCGTTATCTGGTGTGTTGCCAAACCTAAAGGCGGATAAGCAAGCTGTTACTTACCTTGGCCAATACTTCTGAACTTGCTTGGCTTTCGCAGACCATAGTTTGCAGATTCCACTAGCAGATTCCCGGAAAAATGCAGGTATTAAATACGTCCGATACCGGACAATCATGGCCCATGATTGGTCGAAGCCACTCTGCCATAGCGCTTACTTTTTACAATACCATGCTCCACTTGGTGAGCTAACACTCATTGCCATTGCCTTATGAAACACGCTTTTCTCGCAACACTACTCTTAAGCTACGGAACTGTGCAGGCTCAAACCACCCTGCGCCTGACCAGTGTGCCTGCCACTACTCCAGCATCCGCCACCCTGTACTTGGCGGGCACCGTCAATAACTGGAACCCGGCCAATGCCGCCCAGGCCTTCAGCCGTAACCCCGATGGAACCTATCAACTGACCCTGCCAGCTACCGTGACCGGAACTGTGGAGTTTAAGTTTACGCGTGGTTCCTGGGCTACTGTAGAAGCAGATGCTCAGTTCAACGATATTGGCAACCGGCGCTATACCATTGGCAGCAGCCCCACCACCGTAGACCTGCAGGTGGCTACTTGGAAAGACCAGGGCAGCGGCGGCGGTAGTTGCCAAAGCACGGCGCTTCAGCCCAACGTACGGGTCATCAGTACCTCGTTTCAGATGCCGCAGCTGAACCGTACGCGTCGTGTGTGGGTGTATCTGCCTAATGATTACACGACGGCAACTGCCAAGCGCTACCCCGTGCTGTATATGCACGACGGCCAGAACGTGTTTGATGCCTGCACCAGCTTTTCGGGGGAATGGAGCGTGGATGAAACCCTGAGCCAGCTGCAGCAGCAAGGCCTGGACGCTACTGGCTCCATTGTGGTGGCCGTGGATAACGGCGGCAACGACCGGCTCAACGAACTATCCCCCTGGAACAACCCACAGTACGGCGGCGGCCAGGGCGACCAGTATGTGGATTTTATGGTGCAGACGCTCAAGCCTTATATCGACCAGAACTACCGCACACTCACGGGGCGCGAATACACGGGCGTCGCTGGCAGCAGCATGGGCGGGCTGATTTCAACGTACGCCGCCCTCAAGTATCCACAGGTGTACAGCAAGGTAGGCGTATTCTCGCCGGCCTACTGGTTTGCGCAGGCACCGCTGTTTCAGTACCTGCGCCAGCACCCGGCCAACCCCGACACCCGCTTCTACTTCGTGAGCGGCACCACCGAAAGCCAGACCATGGTGCCGCTGATGCAGGCCATGCGCGACTCGCTGGCCCGGGGCGGCGTGCCGGTTGCCAACCTGAGCTTCAACCCCCGTACCGACGGGCAGCACGCCGAATGGTTCTGGAAGCGGGAGTTTTCGGCGGCTTACCGGTGGCTGTTTGCGCCGGCAAGTGCCCTGAGCACCAAAAACAGCGCGGGGTACCTGGCATTCAGTGCTTACCCTGTGCCCGCTAAAGACCTGCTGCGAATAGAGTTGTCAACCGGCCTGCATGATGCCCGGCTGGAAGTGCTCGACACTACGGGCCGCGTAGTGCTGAAAAGCAAAGTGCGCACCGGCGACTCAATCAGTATAGCGGCCCTGACGCGTGGCATGTACTTTCTGCGGGTATCTGGTGGAAAACAATCGGGCACGCAGACGCTTACTAAGGAGTAGCGGGCTGTGATTTTTGCAACAACCTGCCCCGTGGGCTGCCTATATTTCAGGTATAAAATATGGCAGTTGCTTGCGCGCTACCGAACCTCCAGTACCTTTGTGGCGTTCAAGCCCCTGATTACTCTCTGAACTATGATTTTTTCGACGACGCAGCAAGCCTGGTGGTGGCCCTACGGAAATTCCGGACGGGACAGCCTGTGCGTGCGTTAGAATCGAATCCTTTTCTTCGCAACGACTATACAGAAAGCCCGGCCGCCCGCCGGGCTTTTTTTATTGCCCGGCGCTGGCTACTCCTTCTTCACCACCACAACCAGCCCCGCTCATGCAAACCTACCAGCTCACCACCCGCCACCTGCGCGTTCTGGCCGACACCGTGACGCCCGTGAGCCTCTACCTGCGCCTGCGCGACCGGTACGATAACTGCCTGCTGCTGGAAAGCTCCGACTACCACGGTCAGCAGAACGCGTTCAGCTACCTGGCCTTCGACCCGCTGGCCCGCTTTGAGCTGCGCGGCCGGGAGCTGACCCTCACGCTGCCCGACGATACCACCGAAACCGAAACGCTCGACTCGCCCCGCACGGCCCTGGCACGCCTGCAGGCCTTTGCGGCCAGCTTCCAGACCGAGGATACCGGCCACGACTTCATCACGGGCGGGCTATTCGGGTACCTGGGCTACGAGGCGGTGCAGGCCTTTGAGGACCTTACGCTCAACCCCGACAAGCAGCCCGCCGGTCAGGTTCCGGACATCCTGTACGGTACTTACCGCTACGTTATTGCCATCAACCACTTCCGCAACGAGCTGTACGTGTTCGAGCACACGCTGCAGGGCCAGGAGGTGGACGAGGACGGGCTGACCAAGCTGGTGAACCTGATCCGCAACCCCTCGCTGCCCGATTTCAAGTTCCGGACGGAAGGGGAGGAGCAGACCAACCAGACCGACGAGGAGTTCCTGAAGGTGCTGGCGCAGGGCCAGCAGCACTGCCTGCGGGGCGACGTATTTCAGATTGTGCTGTCGCGCCGGTTTCAGCAGGGCTTTTCGGGCGACGAGTTCAACGTGTACCGGGCGCTGCGCTCCATCAACCCCTCGCCCTACCTGTTCTACTTCGATTACGGTTCCTTCAAGATTTTTGGGTCGTCGCCGGAGGCACAGGTGCGCATCCAGGGCCGCGAGGCCAGCCTGTTCCCCATTGCGGGCACCTTCCGCCGGACTGGCCACGACACCGAGGATGCCGCCCTGGCCCAGAAGCTGGCCGACGACCCCAAGGAAAACGCCGAGCACGTGATGCTGGTGGACCTGGCCCGCAACGACCTGGCCCGCCACGGCGACAACGTGCGGGTGAAAACCTTCCGCGAAATCCAGTTCTACTCGCACGTGATTCACCTGGTGAGCGAGGTGAACGCCACCCTGGCCGCCGGCACCAACTCCCTGCAGGTGGTGGCCGACACCTTCCCGGCCGGCACGCTCTCGGGGGCCCCCAAGCACCGCGCCATGCAGCTCATTGATGGCCTGGAACCGACCGCCCGCGGCTACTACGGCGGCGCCATCGGCCACTTGGGCTTCAACGGCGACTTCAACCACGCCATCATGATCCGCTCCTTCCTGAGCACGGCCGGCCAACTTTATTTCCAGGCCGGCGCTGGCGTGGTAGCCGCCTCCGATATCAACTCCGAACTCAACGAAGTGCACCACAAGCTGGCCGCCCTGCGCAAGGCGCTGCAGGCCGCGGAGCAGGTGTAGCATCGGCGGCAGCCGTCCCAGGGCTGAAGCCCTGGGCTACGAAGCATTCCTTATAGAAGTCACTCACTAGCCCAGGGCTTCAGCCCTGGGACCATCAGGTCAAACGGCCGAACCCAATGAACATTCTCGTTCTCGACAATTACGACTCCTTTACCTATAACCTCGTGCAGGTGCTGCGGGAGCTGGGGCATACGGACAACGTAACCGTGATTCGTAACGACAAGCTGGCTGTGGACGACGTGGCCGCCTACGACGCGGTGCTGCTGTCGCCCGGCCCCGGCGTGCCGTCGGAAGCGGGCCTAATGCCCGAAATTATCCGCCGTTACGCACCTTCCAAGCGGATTCTGGGCGTGTGCCTGGGCCACCAAGGCCTGGCCGAGAGCTTCGGCGGGGAGCTGTACAACCTGCCTCAGGTGCTCCACGGCCTAGCCACCGACGCCCACCTCACCGCCGCCGACAAGCTGTTCGACGGCCTGCCCGATACCTTTAAAGTAGGCCGCTACCACAGCTGGAGCGTGCGCCCCGAGAGCGTGCCCGCCGAGCTGGAAGTCACTGCCCTCGATGCCGACGGCCAGGTACTGGCCTTCCGCCACCGGGAGTATGATGTGCGCGGCGTGCAGTTCCACCCCGAGTCTATCCTCACCGAGCACGGCCACCAGATGCTGCGTAACTGGCTGAGCTGAACAGGCTGAATGTAGAGACGCAATAGTTGGAGTCTCGTCGTTGAACGATAATAGTAGCGCGGAGCTAACAACAT
The DNA here is from genome assembly GCF_014333525.1 of Hymenobacter puniceus. GTDB lineage: Bacteria > Bacteroidota > Bacteroidia > Cytophagales > Hymenobacteraceae > Hymenobacter. Next base: position 180,236 of record NZ_JACSCX010000004.1, on the reverse strand, counting down.
CAGCACGCGGGGAGACTCCAACTATTGCGTCTCTACCTCCGGCAATTACCCACCCAATTTCCCCCAAATCCGCCTTCGTGGCGGTCTGATTGTGAAACAGATTCTCAATAAACTATTCGACCAGCAGCTGCTGACTCACCCCGAGGCGCTGGAAGCCATGCTGCGCATTGGGCAGGGCGAGGCCAACGCGGCGGAAATGGCGGCCTTTATGAGCGTGTACCGGATGCGGCCCATTTCGGTGCCGGAGCTGGCGGGCTTCCGCGAGGCCCTGCTGAGCCTCAGCCGCGACCCGGAGCTGGGCACCCGCGACACGGTGGACATTGTGGGCACCGGCGGCGATGGCAAAGACACGCTCAACATCAGTACGCTGGCCTGCTTTGTGGTGGCCGGGGCGGGCTACAAGGTCACCAAGCACGGCAACATCGGCGTGTCGTCGGTGTGCGGGTCGTCGGATGTGCTGCAGCAGCTGGGCGTGGAGTTTGGGGTGGGCAACGACGTGCTGCAGCGGCAGCTGGAACGGGCCGGCATCTGCTTTCTGCACGCCCCGGCCTTCCACCCGGCCATGCGCCACGCCGGGCCGGTGCGCCGGGAGCTGGGCGTACGCACGTTTTTCAACATCTTGGGTCCGCTGGTGAACCCTGCGCGGCCGAAGTTTCAGGTAGCGGGCACCTTCAGCCTGGAGTTGCTGCGCCTCTACCACTACCTGCTCCAGCAAACCGACACCCGCTACGCCGTGGTGCACGCCCTGGATGGCTACGATGAACTTTCGCTGACGGCCGCCGCCAAGCTGGCCACGCCCGAGGGCGAGCGGGTGGTATCGGCCGCCGACCTGGGCCTGACTTTGAACCAGCCCGAGGAACTGGCTGGTGGCCGCACCGCCGCCGAATCGGCCGCCATTTTTGTTGATGTACTGGAAGGCCGCGCCACCCGCGCCCAGCGCGACGTGGTAACGGCCAACGCGGCCCTGGCCATCGGCTGCCTGGAACCCACCTTCAGCTTCGCCGACAGCCTGGCCGCCGCCCGCGAGTCGCTGGATTCCGGCCGCGCCCGCCAAGCGCTGCGGGAGCTGGTGGCAGCTATCTGAGCCCAGTAAATAGGTCCTGTCATCCTGAGCGGAGCGAAGGACCTTATCAAACCAGAACGACTGTTGTTGTTACGCTTCGTGCGAATGGCACAAGGTCCTTCGCTCCGCTCAGGATGACACACGATTTTCGAAACAGCTATCAGCCAACAGCTAGTAGCTAACAGCTCAAAAAAATGACCATTCTCGATACCATCATCGCCCATAAGCACCAGGAAGTTGCCACCCGCCAGAGCCTAGTGCCGGTGAAGCTGCTAGAGCAAAGCTTCTACATGCCGGCCCAGCCGCTAAGCCTGCGCCGCTATTTGCTGCGCGACGATTTGAGCGGCATCATTGCCGAGTTCAAGCGCAAGTCGCCCAGCAAGGGCATTATCAACGCCCATGCCCCGGTGGAGCGCACCACGCTGGGCTACATGCAGGCGGGTGCTTCGGCGCTGTCAGTGTTGACGGATATGGAGTTTTTTGGTGGTAAGAATGAGGACCTGACCACGGCCCGGCGCTTCAATTTCTGCCCCATCCTGCGCAAGGATTTCGTGGTGGACGAGTACCAGATCATCGAAGCCAAGAGCCTCGGGGCCGACGCCGTGCTGCTGATTGCGGCCGTGCTCAGCGGCGAGGAAGTGCTGCGCCTGGGTCGGCTGGCCAAAAGCCTGGGGATGGAAGTGCTGCTCGAAATTCACAACGCCGAGGAACTGGACAAAACCCTGCACCCCGACGCCGTGAGCCTGGTAGGCGTAAACAACCGCAACCTGCACGATTTCTCCGTAAGCCTCGATACCTCCGGTGAGCTGGCCCAGCGCATCCCCGACGAGTACGTGAAGGTGACGGAAAGCGGCCTGAGCACCGCCGCCGATATCGAAGCCCTGCGCGCCGTAGGCTACCGCGGCTTCCTGATGGGCGAAACCTTCATGCGCCACTCCCGCCCCGAAAAAGCCTGCGCTGCCTTAGTGCAGCAGCTCCGCGCCACCGAGGCGGTGACGTTGTTGTAAGGGCCAGAACGATGTAGAGACGCAATATTTTGCGTCTCGCCGTTGAATGACCAGCACCGCGCGTATCAAACAACATCAGCAACGGGGAGACGCAAAATATTGCGTCTCTACACCTTCCACACATGCCAACAAACACCCACCACATGCCTCACCTCAAAGTCTGCGGGATGGCCGATGCCAACAGCCTGCGGGCGGTGGCGGCGCTGCAGCCCGATTTCCTGGGGTTCATCTTCTACCCGAAGTCGAAGCGGTACGTGGGGGAGCGGCTGCCGGCGGCGGCGGTGCGGGAGTTGCCGGCCGCCATCCGCAAGGTGGGCGTGTTCGTGGACGACGACGCGGCCACGGTGCTGGCGCGGGTGCGGGAGTATGATTTGCAACTGGCCCAGCTTCACGGACACGAAACGCCCGAAACCTGCGCCGCGGTGCGGGCCGGCGGCGTGCCGGTGGTGAAGGCGTTTGCAGTAGGCGAGGGGTTCGACTTCGCGCAGCTCCGGTCCTATGTGGGCTGCGTGGATTACTTCCTCTTCGACACGGCCGGCTCCCAGCCCGGCGGCAACGGCACCGCCTTCGACTGGACGCTGCTGCAGGACTACAACCTGCCAGTGCCCTACTTTCTGGCCGGCGGCATCGGGCCGGAGCATGCGGCGGCGCTGCGCAACCTTCGGCTGCCCGGCCTGTTTGCCCTGGACCTGAACAGCCGCTTCGAAACCGCCCCGGGCACCAAGGACGCCGGCCGGCTGGATACTTTTTTTCAGGAGTTGAAAGCAGAATAAGCCAGCAGCATACACAGGCAGATTGCGCTAAAGACGAATACACGAAAGCTATGAGCGAAATAAAGATTGCGCTGGATTGGACGGTGAACACTAACCACACGGGCTTCGTGGTGGCCCAGGAGCTGGGCTGGTATGCGCAGCACGGCCTGGAGGTGGAGCTGCTGACCCCGGAGGCCGACAACTACGCCCTGACTCCGGCCAAGAAAGTAGAGCTTGGCCAAGCCGATTTTGCGCTTTGCCCGCTGGAAAGCATCATCAGCTACCGCACCAAGGCCCGGCCGTTCGATGCCATAGCCGTGGCCGCCCTGCTGACGGAAGACCTGAGCAGCATCGTGACGCTCAAGCGCCCGGATATTCAGTCGCCCAAAGATTTAGCCGGCAAAATCTACGCCTCGTACCAGGCCCGCTACGAGGACCAGATAGTGGCGAAGATGCTGGAAAACGACGGCGCTACCGGCCCGCTCACCATCACCTACCCCGAGAAGCTGGGCATCTGGAACACGCTGCTGCAGCAGCAGGCCGACGCCACCTGGATTTTCGATAACTGGGAAGGCGTGCAGGCCCGGCAGCAGGGCGTGGCGCTGACCAGCTTCCGCCTGGCCGATTATGGCATTCCGTACGGCTATTCGCCCGTCATCATGGCGTCGGAAAAGCGGGTGCTGGAAAACGGGGAGGCCTACCGGAAGTTTCTGCGGGTGTCCGGGCAGGGCTTCCTGCACGCCAAAGACCACCCGGAGGAGGCGGTGGCGCTGCTGCAGAAGCTGGTGCCGACCGCCGACCGCAACCCCGGTTTCCTGCTCGAAAGCCAGCAGTACACGGCCGAATACTACGGCAGCGGCCCCGGCTGGGGCCACATGAGCCCCGCCAAGGTGCAGCGCTACCTGGACTGGCTGGCCGAGCATGGCCTGGAAACCCGGAAGCTGCCGCTGTCGGAAGTCATGACCAACGACCTGTTATAGGAACCCTTTTTTGCGTCTGATTTTGCGGGGTAATCCACTGCGAGACCCTGCGCCACCCACCCCGAGATACTGCGAGATACCATCATGAAACCAACCTACCAACAACCCACGGAGCGCGGCTACTACGGCCAGTTTGGGGGCGCGTTCATCCCCGAAATGCTCTACCCCAACGTGGAGGAGCTGCGCCAGCAATACCTGAGCATCATGGCCGAGCCGGAGTTCCAGCAGGAATACCAGCAGCTGCTGCGCGACTACGTGGGCCGGCCCACGCCGCTGTTCGAGGCCAAGCGGCTGTCGGCGAAGTACAACACCCGCATCTACCTCAAGCGCGAGGACCTCTGCCACACCGGCGCCCACAAGGTGAACAACACCGTGGGGCAGATTCTGCTGGCCAAGCGCCTGGGCAAAACCCGCATCATTGCTGAAACCGGCGCCGGCCAGCACGGCGTGGCCACCGCCACGGTGTGCGCCCTGATGGGCATGGAGTGCATCGTGTACATGGGCGAAATCGACATGGAGCGGCAGAAGCCCAACGTGTACCGCATGCGCCTGCTGGGGGCCGAGGTGCGGGCGGCCATGAGTGGCAGCCGCACTCTTAAGGACGCCACCAACGAGGCCATCCGCGACTGGATAAGCAACCCCGTGGATACGCATTACATCATCGGCTCGGTGGTGGGGCCGCACCCGTACCCCGATCTGGTGGCGCGCCTGCAGGCCGTTATCAGCGAGGAAATGCGCAAGCAGCTGCTGGAAAAAACCGGCTCTGAGCTGCCCCAGTACGTGGTGGCCTGCGTGGGCGGCGGCTCCAACGCGGCCGGCGCGTTCTACCACTTCCTGGAAGAGCCTTCGGTGCAGCTGGTGGCCGTGGAAGCCGCCGGCCACGGCGTGCACTCAGGCCATTCGGCCGCCACGTCGGTGCTGGGTACGCCGGGCATCATCCACGGCAGCCGCACGCTGCTGATGCAGGATGAGGACGGCCAGATTACCGAGCCCTACTCCATTTCCGCCGGCCTCGATTACCCCGGCATCGGCCCGCTGCACGCCTTCCTGGCCGATTCCAAGCGCGCCCGCTTCATCAGCATCGAAGACGAAGCGGCCCTGAAAGCCGTGGCCGAATGCAGCCGACTCGAAGGCATCATCCCGGCCCTGGAAACCGCCCACGCCCTAGCGGCCCTCGATCAGCTCGGCGCCGGCCCCGACGACGTGGTGGTCATCAACCTCTCCGGCCGCGGCGACAAGGACCTGGAAACCTACATCAAGTACGCTGACGCTATTATGTAAGGCAATGGCATTGTCATGCTTGATCTGGCGTCCGCTTGTCGAAGCATCTCTACCTCTGGCTAATTTCTACTTGTAGACAAAGCGGTAGAGATGCTTCGACTGCGGCTCCGCCTTCGCTCAGCATGACAGACAATATCATGTGACATGACCAACCGAATAAAAGACGCCTTCGATAAAAAGCAGAAGAACCTGCTGAACATGTACTTCACGGCCGGCTACCCGCGCCTGCACGACACCGTACCGCTGATCAAAGCCCTGAGTGAAGCCGGGGCCGACCTCATCGAAATCGGGATGCCGTTTTCGGACCCGCTGGCCGATGGGCCGGTGATTCAGGCCAGCAGCACCGTGGCCCTGGCCAACGGCATGAACCTGCGGGTGCTGTTCGAGCAGCTGAAAGGCATTCGGGAGAGCGTGCCCGAAACGCCGATTCTGCTGATGGGCTACCTCAACCCGGTGATGCAGTTCGGGGTGGACAACTTCTGCCGCGAAGCCGCCGCCGCCGGCGCCGACGGCATCATCCTGCCCGACCTGCCCCTCGACGATTACGTGGCCGAGTACCAAGACATTTTCCGCCGCCACAACCTGCGGCCTGTGTTCCTCATCACTCCGCAAACTGCTCCGGAGCGTATCCGCCGCATCGACGAGCTGACGGATTCTTTCCTGTACCTCGTGTCGGGACCCGGCACCACGGGCGGGGCCAACACCCAGGCCGAGGGCGTGCAGGAAGCCTATTTCCAGCGCATTGAGGCCATGAACCTGCGCAACCCCCGCCTCATCGGCTTCGGTATCGGCGACAAAGCCTCGTTCCAGAATGCCTGCCAGTACGCCGAGGGTGCCATCATCGGCTCCGCGCTGATTCGCGCCCTGGACGGCGTGGATGACGCCCCGGCCGCGGCCAAGCGGTTTGTTTCTTCTGTAATTCAGTAAAGTTTCCCGCAGAGGGCGCAGAGGTTTCCGCAGAGGACGCGGAGGTCGTTCTTCTGCGTCCTCTGCGAAAACCTCTGCGTCCTCTGCGGGAACCCCGAAAGAACATGATCATCCAACTCGACCCCCATATCACCGAAACCCAGAAAGCCGCTATTGAAGCCCGCATTCAGGAGCTGAAATACAAGGCTACGGAGGTGAAAACCCAGCGCGCTCACTACCTGGTAGCCATCGGTAAGGCCGATGTGGATTTGCGCACCATCGGCCAGCTGCCCGGCATCCTCGACATCCACCGCGTCTCGGACGACTACAAGCTGGTGAGCCGCAAGTGGCGCGTGCGCCCCACGGTGCTCGACCTCGGCGACGGGGTGCGCATTGGGGAAGGCTCGCTCACGCTGGCCGCTGGTCCGTGCAGCATCGAGAGCGAAAAGCAGATGGAGCTGATCATGCAGCACCTCGTGGACAACGACGTGCGCATCATGCGCGGGGGCGTGTTCAAGCCCCGCTCGTCGCCGTACGCGTTCCGCGGGCTGGGCATGGAAGGCCTGAAGGATTTCCACCGCATGGCCCGGGAGCGGGGCATCAAAATCGTGACGGAGGTCATGCAGGTGTCGCAGGTAGAGGAGATGCACGACTACGTGGACGTATTCCAGGTGGGCGCGCGCAACACCCAGAACTTCAACCTGCTCGATGCGTTGGGCGGCGTGGACAAGCCCGTGATGATCAAGCGCGGCATTTCCGGCACCATCGAGGAGCTGCTGTCGTCGGCGGAGTACGTGTTTTCGGGTGGCAACGAGAAGCTGATTCTCTGCGAGCGGGGCATCCGCACCTTCGAAACCGCCTCGCGCAACACCCTCGATCTGAACGCGGTGCCCATTCTGAAGGAGAAAACCCACCTACCCGTCATCGTAGACCCCTCGCACGGCATCGGCATCCGCGAATACGTGCCCACCATGGCCCTGGCCGGCGTGATGGCCGGCGCCGACGGCATCATCTACGAAGCCCACGAGAAACCCGAAGAAGCCGCCTCCGACGGGGCCCAGACCCTGAATTTCCAGGAGTCGGAGCGTCTGATCCGCAATCTGCGCAAAGTATACGCCCTGCGCCAGGAGCTGGAATAGGGGCGTTAGGTTGGCAGAAAAGGAACGTCATGCTGAGCTTGCCGAAGCATCTCGCGTGCTGACACCGGATTATTACCCCAACGTCAGCACGCGAGATGCTTCGACAAGCTCAGCATGACGTTTTAATTGGCTTCAGATACGGACTAGCACGATGACGAGACGCGACACTTCGCGTCTCGTCATTGAACGACCCGGAACCGCGCCACTCAAAACAACATCAGCAACGACGAGACGCGAAGTGTCGCGTCTCTACATCGTTCAACAGCGCATAAACCGCCTCGGCTTTAATAAGCCGGGGCGGTTTTTATATAGTCGAAACCCGATCTACTGTTACCTTGCCGGTATGTTCTTCAGCTTCAACCTGTACAGCGGCTTGCTGCTGCCGTTTTTCCTGCAAGGCATCATTGTGGCGGCGGTGCTGTGGGCGCGGCGGCGGCGCGAGGATACGGCCGCTGATGGCTGGCTGGCGCTGCTGCTACTGCTATTTGCCGTACGGCTGGCCCAATGGATGCTGGGCTTTGCCGGCTGGTACGATTCGCACGACGCCCGCACGACGTTTATGTTCTACTGGCCGTTCAGCAACTGGCTGGCGGTGGGGCCCACGCTGTATTTCTACTTCCGCAGCCTCACCAACCAGGAGTTCCGGCTGCAGCGTCGGCACTGGTGGCACTTCGCGCCCGCGCTGGCGGTGCTGGCATGGCGCGGGGCGGTAGTTGGCTATGATATCGGCTGGTGGCAGGGGCTGCAAAGCCAGCATCTGCCGGAGCACTTCGGCACCAAAGGCCCCTTGGCTGCCTGGGTCGACTATCAGCCTATAGGACTACTGCTGGATGTGCTGGGATATGGCTCGGTGCTGCTGTACGCGGTGCGCAGCCTGCGCGAGTACCGCGCCTATGCCCGCTACCTCAACGACAACTTCTCTGATACCGAGCAAATCCGCTTCCGGTGGCTGCGCAATGTGCTGGTAGCCGTGGTGCTCGGCACCAGTGTTACACTGGCTTTCGGCCTGATCAACACCTTTATCAGCCCCCTCAACTACGTGCAGAACTGGTACGACTACCTGTTTACCGGCCTGCTGATCTACTACCTCAGTATTGCGGGGCTGCTGACGGGTTACCGCTTGGTCGCCCTGCGCTTCCAGCCGCTGGCCGCCACGACGGTTGCCCTAGCCTCCATCATGCCTCCTACAGAGGAAACGTTATCAACAGCGGAAGCTCTGCCAGGCTCAGAAGGTGTAGCAGTTGAAACTACTGTTTTCCACCCCGCGCCCGCCCAGCCCGATACTCCAGAGCTGGCCGCGTTACCGGCCGCCACCGCGCCGCTGGTAGCTGACGTACCGGTGGCAGACGTTGCGGCCGATGCCGAGCTAACCCGCTGGACTGGCCGCCTGTTGGCTCACATGCAGAGTGCCCGGCCGTATCTGGAGCCCGAGCTGACCTTGAGCGAGCTGGCCGGCCAGCTGCGCACCAATACGTCCTGGCTGTCCAGAGTCATCAACACCGGCTGCGGCCAGAACTTCAACGACTTCATCAACGAGTACCGGGTGTGCGAAGCTGAAAACCGCCTTCGCGACCCACAGTTCCGGCACTACACGCTGCTGGCGGTGGCCCTGGAGGCGGGCTTCAACTCCAAGTCCACCTTCAACCGCGTGTTTAAAAAGCTGCGGGGCCAGACCCCCAGCGAAGTAGCCCGGCAGGTGTAGAGCCGCAAATTCGCGTCGTGTGGTTGAACGCCAGTCCTGCACCGACAATACGGTGTAGCGATACTTCAATATCTACGTTGAGCGGCCTGAAAACGCGCCAATTAAACAACTTCAGTAACGACGAGACGCGAAGTGTCGCGTCTCTACACCTGTCGGTGCCAAACCATAAATTGGGGCGTCTCAGGTGGTAAAGCGGGGCGTTTGGGGGAGTGGCGGAGTGCTCCTTTGGGAAATCGTTTCACTTCACCCCCACAACTGCATCATGAGTACTGTTCTGCATTCCCGACCGGCAGCGGCCACCATTTTCGTTGCCTTGCTGCTGCTGGCTACGGCCTGCTGGGCAGGCATCACCTCCAATCTGCTCATCGAGTCAGGCAAACAGTTCGCCCTGGGCGGCGGACAGCTTGGGAGCTTCAAAGTAGAGGCGCACAACGTGGGCAAAGTGCCTGTTGAAATTAGGGAGCGGCCTCGCGGAGGGGGCATCTTCGGCAAAACCACGCTAGCTCCCGGTGCTCGGGGCACGCTGCGGTTTATGGCCGGCTCCACGGCTTTGCTGCTCAATCCTTCAGCGCAGCAGGCCAAAGTAGACCTCAAAATCACCGGCGACACCAAGCTCAGTATGAACTACGAGCCCAACGGTCAACTCTAAATTGGATACATTATCAAAGTGTTAATTACTATGATTTGAGAAATAGTGCTTCTCGAATTAGAGTCATTTGCTGGTGAATAGTATATTATACCGATAAACGACCTCATAACAGAAGGGGGGTAACAGGATATTGAAGTCATTCAATAGAAAATGCCTGTGAATAATATACCCGTTGAGAACTTGTTTATTCCGGAAGTCTTCTATATTTGCATCAACATGCTGCACCTATCCGCGAAATGCTTTATGACCATTAATCGTCCTGTCCAGGACGAGGTCGGGCGCTTTTGCGGAACTGAAAGGTAGAACACAGCATGTTTCTCCTCTGAAATTCACTTAAGAGCCCGACTCCTCCCCAGGAGCCGGGCTTTTTTTCTGCCCTGTAGGCCCATGATACAGCAACACTACGACCGGTACACCACGCAGGATCAGCTGGTTTGGAAGGTATTGTTCGACCGCCAGACGGCGCTGTTGCACAAGCGCGCCTGCTCGGCGTTTGGCCGGGGGCTGGAGGCCGTGGGCTTCCACCGCAACGCCATTCCCGACTTCCAGGAAGTAAGCCAGCGTCTGCAGAAAGCCACTGGCTGGCAGCTGGAGCCGGTGCAGGGCATGCTCAACGACGCCAAGTTCTTCGGGCTCCTGGCCCAGCGCAAGTTTCCGGCCACCGTCTGGATCCGCAGCATGGCGCAGTTCGACTTCATCGAGGAGCCTGACCTGTTCCACGGCGTATTCGGCCACGTGCCTTTGCTGATGGACCCGGCCTTCGCCGACTTCCTGCACTTCCTGGGCCAGGTGGCCGCCCAACACCTCGACGATGCCGTGGCCCTGGCCCGCCTCGAGCGGCTCTACGGCTTCACGGTGCAGTTTGGGTTGGTGGAAGAGCACGGCCAGACGCGCATGTACGGGGCCGGCCTGCTGTCGTCATCGGGCGAAATCCACCACTGCATCGGCGACGTCACACGCCGCTTCCCCTTCGACCTGGCCACCGTGCTGCACACGCCCTACAGCGAGGCGCACCTGCAGGACCAGTACTTTGTGCTCAATTGCTGGGAGCAACTCACGGAAAGCGTAGCCGAGTTGGCCGCCTTATTGTCGTCGGGCTGGGAGCTGCAGCCAGTGGAGTAGCCAAGCTGTCATCCTGAGCGGAGCGAAGGACCTTGTCACATCAGCACGAGTCGTTGCAACGTGATAAGGTCCTTCGCTCCGCTCAGGATGACAGCGTGAAATCCACGTAATCCAAAAACTCTCTTACCTTTGCCGCACATGCTGCTGTTCACGTCCCGCTATTATTACGCCGCCACCTATTACGCTCCCCTCCGGAGCGGAGCGGCCGCGGCGTACGCGAGGAACTGAGAGTAGCACTTCACCCTCCCCAACGTCATTTCAAGCCTGCTTCCGCTTCCTGCGGAGGCAGGCTTTTTCTTTTTCCACCTTTTTTCATTTTCCTTATGCAGCCTGTTTCTGCCGCCCCAGTTGCTTCCGATACCCTGCCGTTGCTGTCCCAGGTATATGCCGATTACACCGCCGCCGACCAGCACGTGTGGCAGCTGCTCTTCGACCGCCAGATGGCGCTGCTGCCCGGCCGCGCCGCCGAGGCGTTTTTGGAAGGTGTGCGGCGGGTAGGCTTCACCCGCGACGCCATTCCCGATTTTCGGGAGGTGAACCCGCGCCTGCAGGAGCTGACCGGCTGGGAGCTGGTGGTGGTACCGGGCATTGTGGACGACGCCGTGTTCTTCCAGTTGTTGGCCGACCGCAAGTTTCCCGCCACCACCTGGCTGCGCACCCTCGAGCAGCTCGACTACCTCGAAGAGCCCGACATGTTCCACGACGTGTTCGGCCACGTGCCGCTACTGACGGATGCCGGCTTCGCCGATTTCCTGCAGAAGCTGGGTGCCGCCGCCGTGCACCACGGCCAGCGCTGGCCGGGCACACTCGAGCAGTTCACGCGTCTGTACTGGTTCACGGCTGAGTTCGGTTTAGTGCAGCAGTCCGATGGCCTGCGCATCTACGGAGCCGGGCTGTTGTCGTCGCACGGCGAAGTGAAGTTCAGCCTCAGCGAAGCGCCCACCCGCCTGCCGTTCACCCTCGACGGCGTACTCGACACGCCCTTTGAGAAGGATAAATTCCAGGACCTCTACTTCGTGCTGACCGACATGCAGCAACTCCCAGAAAGCCTGGCCCAACTACAGGCGCGGCTGTTGGAGTAGGTGCTGGGTGAGGAGATGATGCAGGAATGTAGAGCATCATGCAGAGCTGAAAGCGAAGCATCTCACTTGCTGACGTTGCTTCACTAGCCCAGGGTTTAAACCCTAGGCTACAGAGCGGTTATCGTTCGACGATTTAACAACATCAACATGCGAGATGCTTCGGCTGCGCTTCTGCATGACGTTCTGCTTCATCCAACAAACCATCAATACCGCCAGCCTAGCCGGCGGTAGATGAAGTGGAGCAGCCAGAGCGGGCCGATGAGCAAGAACTGCAGGTCTTTGAGGAAGCTGGGCTTTTTGCCTTCCACCTTGTGGCCCCAAAACTGCCCAATCCAGGCCAGCACGAAGATAATCAGGCACACGGCCCACAGCGGTAGGGCTGCCTGGGCCTGTACCAAGCGCAATGTCAGTGCCATTAGCAGCCACACCAGCACCATACCTACCGCCAGCCTTCCTGAGAGCCAAATGTAGTACGCCACGGCCAGCACCATTACCACAGTAGCCCAGTTCAGCCAAGGGCTGAATTTCTGCACTGCCACCGGTACCGGCACTGACCACAGCAACCCCAGAATGGCGAACATAATTAGCGGTACGCACACCCAATGCACCAGCTTGTTGGTAGGATTCTGGTGGCTTTCTGCGTATTCATTCAGCAGCCGCTGAACCGGGGAAATGAGGGCGGTGGACATGGTGCAGGGCGTTGGTGGGAGCCAATAAGGTAGCATATTCTCCACAGTCTGAACAGCATCAGCACGCAGCAAGACGCGACACTTCGCGTCTTGCTGCGTGCTGATGTTGTTCAGGTAGTGCGGTGCTGGTTGTCTGGATAATACACGCTGAAACCGTGTTGGCGTTGCGCCGATGGCGCGGTTTTCGTTGTTCTGGCGGGAGACGCGAAGCGTCGCGTCTCTATAGCTGTGCAGGCTGAAACAAAAAGAGGCTGCCCAAGCGGGCAGCCTCTTTTTGCTGGGGCGGTCAGTAGCGCGAACTTTGTAGTTCGCGCCCCAGAACGACAAGGATTCTAACGGCGCGGGGGCGCGGACTACAAAGTTCGCGCTACTGACCGATACTGCGGAAAGTTATTTCAGCTTCAGGTTTTTCTTGAGGTAGGCAACCGAAGCGGCGTGGGCGTCGGCAGCCATTTCCTTGTTGTATTTGGGGTTGGAAGGGTTGGCGAAGGCATGGTCGGCATCGTAGGTTTTCACCGTGAGGCCTTTTTTAGCAGTGGCCATGTCCTTGCGGAACTGGTCTACCACTTCCTGGTTGATCCACTTGTCCTGCTTGGCGAAGACGAACAACACATCGGTGTTCAGCGTTTTGAGCTTGGCCACGTCCTTTTCCGGCATACCGTAGTACGCCACGCAGGCCTTGGCCTTGGAACCGGCCAGCAGCGCCGTCTGGATGCTCCAGCCGCCGCCGAAGCACCAGCCGATGCTGCCGATTTTGGCGTTCGGGCCGGCGTAGGTGAGGGCACCGTTGATGATGGCCTGGGCGCGCTCGGTTTTCACGGCCTGCATTAGCTTGCCGGCCTGGTCGGCGTCGGTGGCAATCTGGCCGTCGTAGAGGTCGAGGGCAATGACGTTGACGCCGGGCAGCTCCTGGGCAAAGCGGCCAGCTTCCTGCTTGATGTAGTCGTTGAGGCCCCACCACTCGTGAATCACGAACAGGTACTTGTCCGACTTGGTCTTGCTCTTGATTTCGAAGGCTTTGCCGGTCTGGCCGTCGGTGGTTTTGAACTCAATCATGCTGCCTTCGCCGGCGTAGGTGAAGGGCAGGGGGGCATCGTGGCCGCCGGAGAAGTCCTCGTTAGAAGCCAGCATGGCGAATACCTCGGTGGCAGCCTGACCGGCGGCGGGCTTGGTGCAGCAGTTCATCGTCGATTGGGCCGAGGCCACCGATACCACGCTTAGCAGCGCGGCGCATAGAGTCCAGAGTTTTTTCATGAGAAAAGGAGAGGTGAAAATGGAGAAAGGGAAAAGCATCCAGGAGTCATTCGTGTAAGTACACGAGTAGCTCCGGGATGCTTAAACTAGGGTGTGTCGGTTTAGTTTGGAAACCCTCTACTATATCGGCGGGATTGGTCTGTTTGAGGACGTATGCATGAGTAGTCACCGTCCTGCTGAGCTGGTCGAAGCATCTCTACCGCTTCGTTGGGTTTAGTCTTGCAACGAAGCGGTAGAGATGCTTCGACCAGCTCAGCAGGACGTTCTTTTCCAATCCTCAACCCCTGATTATTCGGCGGAGTTTGTGCGAATAAACGCACGCAGCTCGGTGAGGAGCGCGTAGAGGCCCACGTAGGTGCGGTTGAGGTAGATGAAGTGCTCGGAGCCGCGGGGCTCCCGCTGCTGGCGCAGCTCGGGCTGCTGCATCAGGTCGTCGCCGAGGGCGTAGAGGCTCTGCATGTAGGCCGGGTCGCCGAAATCGAAGGTGGGCTGGCGGAACGGGCGGCCCACCAGCTCCAGCGAGGCGCGCATGGTGTCCACGTAGAACGCGCGGCTAGTTGGCGCATCACCGGCGCGCAATACGCCGCCCTCTTCCAGTAGCGCCGCCAGGCGGGCGGGGTCGGCGAGGGTTTCGGATGTGAGCAGAGCCGTGAACAGGCGGTGCACATCGGCCGGAATTTCCTTCACGCAGCCAAAATCCAGCACGCCCACCGTGCCGCCGTCGGTGGCGGAGAGCAGGAAGTTGCCAGGATGCGGGTCGGCGTGCACCTGGCGCAACTCGTTGAGCTGGAACATATAGAAGTCCCAGAGAGCCTGGCCGAGCTGGTTGCGCACCTGCTGGCTGGGGTTGGTTTCCAGAAATTCCTTTAGGTGGCGGCCGGGTAGCCAATCCATAGTCAGGATGCGCGCCGCCGACAACTCGGGGTAGTACTGGGCAAACTGCAGATGCGCGAGGCCGACACAGGCCTGGGCAATCTGCTGGCCGCGGCGCAGCTCCAGAGCATAGTCGGTTTCTTCGATCAGGCGGGTTTCTACTTCCTGCATGTAGGGGCGCACGATGGCTTCATCAAGGCCCAGCACGCGCAGGGCAATGGGCTTCACCAGCCGGATATCAGAGCGGATGCTGTCGGCCACGCCCGGGTACTGCACCTTCACGGCCAGCTCCCGGCCGTCTTTGCGGGCGAAATGCACCTGCCCGATGCTGGCCGCCTGCCGGGCTTCGATGTCGAACTCGTCAAATACCTCGAATGGCGACTTACCAAACGCCTCCCGGAACGTCTTCACCACCAGCGGGCCCGACAGCGGCGGGGTCTGGTACTGGGCTTGGGCAAACTGGTCGGCGTAGGCGGTAGGCAGCAGGTTCTTTTCCATGGCCAGCATCTGGGCCACTTTCAGCACCGAGCCTTTCATTTCGCTGAGTGTACCGTACAACTCGGCTGCATTGGCGGCGTGCAGGTCGGCCGTGGTGCTGTCGGCGCCCACAGCCCGCTTGGCGTAGTGCTTCACGTAGTTGGCGCCCACGTTGAGGCCGGTTTTGGCGAAGCGCGCCGCCCGGGCCACCTTGGTGGTAGGCAGGGAGGTAAGCGACTTGGGAGTATCGTCCATGAGAATAGATAAGAGACCGAACGGTCATGCTGAGCTTGCCGAAGCATCTCTACCGCTTCGCCTGCACGTCATGCCAAGTCTGCGAAGAATCTCGCGTGCTGACGTTGTGATGACCTTGCTCCACAGCCCAGGGTTTAAACCTAGGGTTAGTGAATCGTTCAGGCAAAGTGGTAGAGATGCTTCGGCAAGCTCAGCATGACCGTTCTGAGACAACTGAAAAACCTTACCGGCGCACCAGGAACCGCACGAAATCTGTGGCGGAGTCCAGGGTGTTGCGGCCGACGAGGTCGAAGCTCAGAGTCACTGCTTTTTCAATGGCAGCGTCGGTGCGTTCGAAGTTTACGGTGTCATCTTTGGCAAAGAAGCCGAGCACGAAGAGCTGCTGCTGCCAGAAAAAGCGGGGGTAGGCGTGCTGCACCAGCTGGCGGCTGGCCACTTCCTCGGTGCGGCGGCCTTCACGCAGCAAGTCCTCTACAAAAGCCTCAAACTCCTGCCGGAAATCGTCGAGGACGCGGGGCGTAACGCCAGGCATGCGGGAAAGCGAGCGGCGCAGGCTTTGCAAGGCGTAGCTGCGGTTGTGCTTGAGAATCTCAATCAGCGTGTAATAGAAGCCCAGCAGCTTTTCGCGGGCACCATACTGCTCCCACACCGGCTCGCGGGCGGCCGTGGTGCGGGCCTCACGCCCAAAGTCAGCCCAGATTTCCCGGTCGATGGCGTCGAAATTGGCGTAGCTGGCATAGAATTCCTGCTCGGCAATCCCCAGCTTCTGCGTCAGCTTAAACACCGAAATCGGTGGCTTGCCTTTGCGCAGCACGTAGTCGAGGTAGGCTTGCTTGATGCGGGCTTTGGGAGTAGGGGCCGTTTCGTGGGCCACAGGTTGTTGCTGTTCCATACGCATATAACAACGTGATTTAACGCAGTGTTTGACTGTGTTTCGCAGTGTTTTGCGCAGGAGCTCGGCGTGGCCGTGCAATGCGAAACACAATGTAAGATGTCATCCGGCCGCCCGGTACGCCGCACGCAGCGTTTCAATGGCCCGCTCCCGCGCAAACTTGTGGTCTACGATAGGAGCGGGGTAAGCGGCAGTGCCGTATTCGGGCACCCAGCGCTTCACGTAGGTTAGTTCGGGGTCATAGGTGTCGAGCTGGCTTTGGGGGCTATAGACGCGAAACCATGGCGCAGCCACGGCGCCAGTGCCGGCCATCCACTGCCAGTTGCCCACGTTCTGGCTCATGTCGTAGTCGAGCAGTTTATCGGCAAAGTACCGGTCGCCCCAGCGCCAGTCTATCAGCAGGTGCTTAACCAGAAAGCCAGCCGCCGCAATCCGGGCCCGGTTGGGCAGGTAGCCGGTGGCGTTCAGCTCGCGCATGCCGGCATCTACCAGTGGGTAGCCGGTGCGGCCCTCACACCACGCCCGAAACTCTTCCTCGTTGTTGCGGTAAGGCACGTGGCGCAGGCGCGGGTCATAGCTTTCGGTGGCCGTGAAGGGGAAATGCCAGAGCAGCATCATGAAGTAGTCGCGCCAGATCAATTCGGCCAGCAGCTTGGGGTTAAGCGCCTGCGCCTGCCGCATCAGCTCCCGCACGCTCAGTGTACCAAAACGCAGATGCACCGAGCGGCGCGTGCTGCTGTCCACGCGGCCCGGCGAGTTGCGGGTGAGGTGGTAGTTGCGCACCAGCGTCTCGGCTGGCAGCTCGGCGGCGGGCACTTCCTGCCGAAACTCCTCGAAGCCCATTTCCAGCAGCGTTGGCCGGGCCGGCGCATCGGGCAGCTTGGCTAGGTTAGCCGCTGTAAACAGCGCCGCCGACGGCTTGGCCTGCAAATCCGAATCCTGCAGCTTCTCCAGCCATGCCTTGCGGTAGGCCCCAAATATCTTCGACGGCTTCCCGGATTTGCCCAGCAGCTCATTCTTAGCGAAGATTACCTGGTCTTTCAGCGCCTGAAACGAAGCACCGTGCTGTGCGCATACTGCAGCCACGGCTGCATCTCGTTCGGCAGCATAGGGCTCGTAGTCTTCGTTGGTGTACACGGCTGCTACCTCGTACTCAGCTAGTAGTTGAGCAAAAACTTCCAGTGGCCGGCCGTAGAAAGCCAGAAAATTGCCGCCAGCCTGCGCGGTTTCCTGCCCCAGCCGCTCAACCTGGTCGTAGATAAACGTGACGCGCGCATCCTGGCGGCTAGGCAGCAAATCCAGAATCTCCCGGTCGTAGATAAAGAGTGGTACCACCGGATGGCCGCTTTGCAGCGCTGCCGTTAGGCCGACATTGTCGTGTACCCGCAAGTCGCGCCGGTGCCAAAAGAGCGTAATTTTCATTTTTTAAGGCTTAGTAATAGTGCCTGGGGTTTGGTGCCAAAGAGTATGCTGCCTGGCGTTCAGTGCTCCAGCCTTTGAGCGACTCAGGCACTACGTAACAGGCACTCATTTCAGCCTTCCCATACCGCCATCTACGGGCAGCACCTGGCCGGTTATAAAGGAGCCGTGGTCGGATAGGAGAAAGGAAGCCATGTAAGCCAGGTCCTCAGGCTCACCGATGCGCTGCAACGGGTGGCGCTTGGCCCCGGCTTCCACCTTTTCGGGCGTGCTGAGCAGGGCGGCGGCCAGGGGCGTGTTGGTGAGCGACGGGGCCACGGCATTCACCCGGACACCGCTGGCGGCATACTCAGCGGCCAGGGCGCGGGTGAGCCCCTCCACGGCGGCTTTGGCGGTGGCAATACTGGCATGAAACGCCATACCCGTATCGGCTGCCACGGTGCTGAACAGCACCACCGACGCGCCATTGGCCTTTTTCAGCCGCTTCATACTGGCTTGCAGCACCTGCACTGCGCCCATCACGTTCAACTCAAAATCAGCCCGGAAATCGTCGGCCGGAATCCGCTCGAAGGGGCGCAGCTTGATGCTGCCGGGGCAGTACACCACGCCGTGCAGCACCTCGGGCAGGCCATCCAGCGCCGCCCCGATGGGCTTGGTCACGTCCAGCTCCAGAAAGGTGGTGCCCAGTTCAGCCAGCTCAGCCGACTCGTGGCGGGATGCCGTGAACAGGTGGGCATTGAGCTTGTGCAGCAGTTGCGCCGTAGCCAGGCCAATGCCCGAGGAGGCTCCTACGATAAGAATATTCTTGTTGGCAAATTCCATGGGTGAAAAGTCAGGGGGTGAGGGAGTGGGTTCAGAACTGACCTATACAGATAAAGTTTGCCACATGCCTCCGGAAGCGTGTTGCAGGTTGCACTCAACTGCCATGGATGCACACGAGAAGAGTAAATAGAAATAAAGCCATAAAGAATTGGCTTTGGTTATATCACTGTTTTTATAATAAGTATTACATTTATAGACGAATTTCATATGTGCTTTCACTTCCTTATCTGATGAAGCTCTTCTTAACTTTCATTTTACTGCTCTGCTCCCTAGTAGTTTCAGCCACCGCCGGTGAATATCAGGCATTGGTAGGTATTGTAGGGACGGTGCGCTCGGCTGATAACCAACTGCTGGCTAAGGCATCAGTGCTGGTTGTGTATGTGCCAACTGGCAAGCGCCACACCACCATTACAGACGCGGCCGGCAACTTCGCCGTAACGGAGCTGGCCGTCGGCGGACCATACACTGTGCAGGTTAGTCAGCCCAACTACCAGCCCGAAATCGTGAATGACGTTTTTCTGCTAACCGGCAAAACTGCTAACGGAACATTTGTATTGCACCCGGCCGACAAGGCCACGGCTGCTATGCGCAAGAAGGCCGGCAAAGAGAAACTGGCTACGGGTGCCGACGCCGGCCCGGCATTGCTGGCCTCCGCTGGTGGGCAGGCCGCTGCACCTGTGCCTACGCGCTACCATCTCACGTACATTCAGCAGTGCCGCATCATTCCATCGGGCACCGGGCCAGCAATGGCTTCTGCCCAGCCCAATAACCGGGCCGTTGCGGCAAACCCGGCAGCAGCCCGGATACCTGCTCCGGCCG
Organism: Hymenobacter puniceus; assembly: GCF_014333525.1. Classification (GTDB taxonomy): domain Bacteria; phylum Bacteroidota; class Bacteroidia; order Cytophagales; family Hymenobacteraceae; genus Hymenobacter. Next base: position 161,053 of record NZ_JACSCX010000004.1, on the reverse strand, counting down.
CTACGCCTGCTCCGGCCCGACCGGCAGCAGCTGTGCTAGCTCCTGTAGCGGCGGCGGCTGGACCATCCAGCGCCAGTACAGCCGCTGCTAAGCCAGCAGCTACGACTACTGCAGCCCCTACAACTGTTGCTGTACGCCCTGCCTACCGGCCCGGAAGCCGTGCCGCCACTGCTATTGAAGCTCCTTCTATCGGTGGCCACTACGATGCCGCCTCCGGTAACTACATCTATGATACCGGCGCTCCAACAACGCTACAGCTCAGTAATGGGCGCAAGCTGACCGGGGTGGGCGTTAATTCCATTGAGGCCAAGCTCAACCAGTTCATGGCCGATTCCAAGCAGAAAATAGACACCGTAGACCGTACCAAAGGCTGGATGAGCTTCGACCGGGTGTACTTTGAAACCGGCAAAGCCACGCTGACCAAAGAGTCGATGCAGCAGCTCAAAAATATTGCGCTGCTGCTGCAGAGCTACCCCCAGACCCGCATCAAGCTGGGCGGCTACACCGACAGCGTAGGATCGTACCAGATGAACCGGCAGCTGAGTGAGGCCCGGGCCCGCACGGCTTGGGCAGCATTAGTGGAACTAGGCGTAAGCCCTGCACGCCTGGAAGCCCGCGGCTACGGCTCCAACTACCCAATAGCATCTAATACTACCCCGGCCGGCCGAGCTATGAACCGCCGCCTGAGTGTCCGGGTACTTAATAAATAGCGGTTTGGTAGAATTTAGTGAAGGGTAAGTAGCTTAATAGTCAGCGGAAAGACGAAGAGCGGGAAAGTGTTAGCGAATTTTCGCTGGCGTTTTCCCGCTCTTTCTGTAGCTTGCCTTCCGCATTAGTTCTCTCCCTAAACTCTGTTTTTCAAGATGAACATCCGCAAACTGTTGGTCGCTAACCGCGGCGAAATTGCGATTCGCGTGCTTCGGGCCGCCACCGAACTGGGCATCCAAACCGTGGCTATCTACACCTACGAAGATCGATACTCGCTGCACCGCTATAAGGCCGACGAAGCTTACCAGGTAGGCCGCGACGACGAGCCGCTCAAGCCCTACCTGGACATTGAAGGCATCATCCGTACGGCCAAGGAGAACGGGGCTAATGCCATTCATCCGGGCTATGGGTTTCTGAGCGAGAATGCCACGCTGGCCCGCCGCTGCGGCGAGGAAGGGCTCATCTTTGTGGGGCCCCGGCCAGAGGTGATGGAAGCCCTCGGCGACAAAGTTGCGGCTAAGAAAGTGGCCGTAGCGTGTCAGGTTCCCATTATTGAGAGCAGCGAGGCCGATTTGATTGACGCTGAAACGGCCATAGCCGAAGCCCACCGCATCGGCTACCCCGTGATGCTAAAGGCGGCCAGTGGCGGCGGGGGCCGCGGCATGCGCATCATCCGCGACGATGAGCAGATGGAGCGCGGCTTCTTTGAGGCCCGCAACGAAGCCCTCAAGGCTTTCGGCGACGATACGGTGTTCCTGGAGAAGTTTGTGGAGCAACCCAAGCACATCGAGGTGCAGCTGGTAGCCGACAACTACGGCGGCCTCACGCACCTGTATGAGCGCGACTGCTCGGTGCAGCGCCGCTACCAGAAGGTGGTGGAAGTGGCGCCTTCGCTGAACCTGCCCGACCACATGCGCCACCTGCTCTATGAGTACGCGCTGCGCCTGGGCCGGGCCGTAAACTACAACAACGTGGGCACCGTGGAATTCCTGGTGAACCCCGAGCACGACCGGATTTACTTTATCGAGGTGAACCCGCGCATTCAGGTGGAGCACACCGTCACGGAGATGATTACGGGTATCGACCTGATCAAAACCCAGCTCCACATTGCCGACGGCCGCCGCCTCACCGACCCGCAAATCAACCTCGGCCCCGACGTGAAGCCCCAGAAAATCGGGGTGGCTATTCAGTGCCGCATCACCACCGAAAACCCGGAGCAGGATTTCAAGCCCGACTACGGTACCATCACGGCCTACCGTTCGGCGGGCGGCTTCGGCATCCGCCTCGACCAAGGCTCGGTGTACACCGGCGTGAAGGTGTCGCCGTTCTTCGATTCCTTGCTGGTGAAGGTGTCGACGCACGCGCCTACGCTGGCCGACGCAGCCCAGAAGATGGCGCGTACGCTCGACGAGTTCCGGGTGCGGGGCGTGAGCACCAACATCCAGTTTCTGCAGAACATCATTGCGCACCCGGTCTTCATGGCCGGCGAGGCCAACGTGGACTTCATCAAGGACCATCCCGAGCTGTTCAAGTTCAAAACCCGGCAGGACCGTGCCACCAAGGTGCTCAGCTTCCTCGGCGACGTGATAGTGAACGGCAACCCCGACGTGCGCGGCCTCGTGGACAGCCGCCGGGAACTGCGCAAGCCGCGCCTGCCCGAAGCCGACCTGACCCAGGCGCCGCCCGCCGGCACCAAGCAGAAGCTCACGGAGCTGGGCCCCGAGGAATTTGCCAAATGGTTGCGCCACGACAAGCAAATCCACTACACCGACACCACCCTACGCGACGCTCACCAGAGCCTGCTGGCTACCCGCATGCGCACGTTTGATATGCTGAAAGTGGCCGGCCGCTACGCCCAGCAGCATCCGCAAACGTTTTCGCTGGAGTGCTGGGGGGGCGCCACCTTCGATGTGGCGCTGCGCTTCTTGCACGAAGACCCTTGGGAGCGGCTGGCTAAGCTGCGCGCCGCCGTGCCCAACATCTTACTCCAGATGCTGATCCGCGGGGCCAATGGTGTGGGCTACAAAGCGTATCCGGACAACCTTACGGAGCGGTTTGTGCAGCAGGCTGCCGAAACCGGCATCGATGTGTTCCGCATCTTCGATTCGCTGAACTGGATGCCGGGCATGGAGGCCTGCATCGGCTTTGTGCGCAACAAAACGGACCGGTTGGCCGAAGCCAGCATCTGCTACACCGGCGACATTCTCGACCCCAAGCGCAACCAGAAGTACAACCTCGACTACTACTTACGCCTGGCCCGCCAAATTGAGGATGCCGGCGCCCACATTCTGTGCATCAAGGACATGGCCGGGCTGCTGAAGCCTTACGCGGCCACTGAACTGATTACGGCCCTGCGTGACACCATCAGCCTGCCGATTCATCTGCACACCCACGATACATCCTCGCTGCAGGCAGCCACTTATCTGAAGGCAGTAGAGGCGGGCGTCAATGTAATTGACGTGGCGCTGGGCAGCTTATCGGGCCTTACGTCGCAGCCCAACTTCAACTCGGTAGTGGAAATGCTACGCGGCCAGGAGCGGCATCGTGAGTTCAACCAGCTTTCTCTTAACGAGTTCAGCAACTACTGGGACACCGTGCGGGAGCATTACTACCCGTTCGAGTCGGGCCTGAAGGCGGGTACTTCAGAGGTGTTTCAGCACGAAATTCCGGGCGGGCAATATTCCAACCTGCGGCCCCAGGCAGCTTCACTGGGCTTGCTCGACAAGTTTGAAACTGTAAAAACTACGTTTGCCGACGTCAACCAGCTATTCGGTGACATTGTGAAGGTGACGCCCAGCTCGAAAGTGGTGGGTGACATGGCCTTGTTTCTGGTCAGCAACAACCTCACCACCCGCGACGTGCTGGAGAAAGGCGCCACGCTCAACTTTCCGGAGTCGGTGCGAGAGTTGTTCCGCGGCGACATTGGGCAGCCCGAGGGCGGCTGGCCTCAGGATGTGCAGCAGGTGATTCTGAAAGACGAAACGCCCTTCACGGACCGTCCCAACGAGCATTTGGCCCCCATCAACTTCGATGCCGAATGGCAGAAGTTTGAGGAAAAGTTCGGGCAGCGCGGCAAGTTCACCGATGTGCTGTCGTGGCTGCTGTACCCGAAGGTATTCGAGCAGTATTGGGCGCATCAGCAGGAGTTCGGCGACGTGTCGGTGGTGCCGACGCAGGTGTTCTACTACGGCCTGCAGCCCGGCGACGAGACGCTCATCGAAATTGCCCGCGGCAAGAGCATCATCGTGAGCTTGCAAAGCATCGGGCCGGTGAATGAGGAAGGCAACCGCACTATCTTCTTCAACCTCAACGGCCAGGCTCGCAACCTGGAAATCCGGGACACTTCGGTGGAAGTGAAGAAGATACAAAATCCCAAAGCCGACAAAGGCAACCCGCGCCAGGTAGGAGCCCCGCTCCAAGGCCTACTGTCGCGGGTGCTGGTGGAAGGTGGCCAGCAGGTGCGCAAAAACGCGCCGCTTTTCATCATTGAGGCCATGAAGATGGAAACTACCATCACCGCCCCCGACGACACCACCGTGCAAACCGTGAACCTAACTCAGGGAAGCCTGGTAAACGCCGACGACCTTGTGCTGACGCTAGGGTAGAAGGAACAGACGGAAAAGTGCTAGCTTGTGCCTACAACCCTTAAACTTTATCTGGATATGACTGGCAGACTTCTCTTGTTTATACCAACACTGCTGTGGGCTGGGGCCGCAATAGCCCAGAATGGAGTGGAAAAGTCTGGCATGGGAGGTAAGGCCAACTTGGATGCGCTGGCCAGCGGGGCTATGGCCGTGGTGCCAAAAGCCTCTGCTGAATCAACAGTGGGTTCGCCTTACGCAGATTCTCGCTGGCTATCGGCTCAGCTACAGTTGACCAGCAACAAGCCGCTAGCCCCCGTTCCGCTTAAGTACGATGTGCTCAATAGCCGTCTGTTGATGAAACCCATTAACCGGCCCACCGACTCATTACAACTCGATGACCGGCTGGTGGCCGGGTTTGTACTGGAGGAGCCAGCTGCAGCTGGGCAGCCAGCCCGTAAACGGCAGTTCCGGCGTTTCACAGAATCGCCACAGCCTGATCAGCGGCAGAAGTACGTGGAAGTGTTGCACGAAGGCCGCTACGTCCTACTCAAAAAGTACGACAAAGTGCTTCGCAAGGCAGAATTGACTGGTGGTTATACCTCCACTCGTCGCTACGATGAAATAGCCGATAAAAACATCTATTACTTAGTGCGCCCCGGTGCCATGGCCATACCGGTTAAGCTTACGCTCAGAGGCTTGCAAGGCGCTGCTCCAGAGCTTGCTGCTGCTTTAAAAGCACTACCAGAAGCGCAGTCTGCCCGAACTGATGCTGATTGGAGCCGGGTTATGGTCGCTGCAGATCCGCGGTAAACAGACAGTATCGATGGGCGCTAAAGCCGGGTTGTTGTTTATGGCAACAGCCCGGCTTTGGTATTTTTAGCGCAGATATACCGCATGCAGCACTGCCGCGGGCGCAGCGCCACCTTCTGGAAATAGTTTAAGCGTGTCGCCGCTGATGCGGTAGGTGCGGGTGGTTTCGAGGACGCGCAGGAAGCTGGTTTCGGTGGTGTTGCCGTCGGGGCTGGCGCAAGCCATGCGCGTGGAAAGCAAGGCTCCAAACCGCAGGTGCCCGTCTGCGGCCGACTCATAAGTGCCGCGGAAACGGTTGCAGCTGCCATTGCCTTCTGCATTGGGTGCGTCTTGGCGCAGCAGTACATAAGGTTCGGAGTTGGTGGGCGGCGGCACCTGCTGGCCGTTTAGCTGGCGCAATACCCACCGGGTGTTGCGTAGAGCAGCATCTGCAGGGCGGCTGGTATGCTGGCCATTTACCGGGCCGGCAGTAGTGGTGGTAGGTGGGGTAGTCTGGCAGCTGGCGGCCAGCAGCGTGGCAAAGAGCAAGTAAGTGCGCATATAAGCAGAACAATAGGGCGAAACAGATGTACAAAAAAAAGGCCGTGCGCCGATGAAGTTGTACATAAACCCTAACAAAAGGGTTATTTTGCAGTATGCGAAAATTCCCTCTCTTCGTTCTGCTCTCAGTTCTGCTTGCAACATCCTCCTCTATTTATGCTCAAAAGAAACCAGTAGTACTTCCTGCCTCAACCGGCGTTTCGGCTGCCACAGTCGAGCGAGTTGTGAAAGCCCTGGCTGCCGACGATATGCAGGGCCGGGCGACCGGCAAAGCCGGCGGACAGAAAGCTGCCCAGTTCCTGGCAGCTGAATTTCAACGCATTGGCTTGGGTATGTTGCCTGGGCTGACCACGTACGAGCAGGTTTTTCCAGCATATGAGTCGAAAGTAGTAGCCCTGTTTGTAACGCTTAATAATGCGCCGGTGCCTAAGGAAAAGGCCCTGCTTATTTCTTCACAAGCTCATCTTAACTGGACTGACACTGATGAGCCTGCTACTAAAGTAGTAGTGGTGGGGCCTGATGATAAAGTACAGCCATACCTGCGAGACATCATGCGGCCACGTGAAAATCTGGTAGTTGTGCTGCATCCGGTGCACGACGAAGAATTTCGCCGTATAGCCAGCTATGTTGGTCGTAGCACGCCTCGCCTCGACAAAGCGGGCAATCCGTACTCCAGCCTGGTGATTATGCAGGCGCTGCCGGCTGCCAGCAAAGTCACGTTTAAAGTCGCCGCTAATACCACAACGCGCACGGTGGAAATCCGCAATATCGTGGGTGTACTGCCTGGCAAAGACACGGCCCGCAGCAAAGAACAGGTGGTATTTTCAGCCCACTACGACCACATCGGGATACAGCCCGCAGTGGCCGGCGACTCTATTGCAAACGGAGCTGACGATGATGCCAGCGGTACGGCTGCCGTGGTGGCACTGGCCGAGCATTTCAAAAAGAAGAACAGCAATGCCCGCACTCTGGTATTTGTGGCTTTCACGGCCGAAGAAATCGGCGGTTTCGGCTCTACATATTTTTCCAAGCAGCTAAACCCGGATAACGTGGTGGCGATGTTCAACATCGAAATGATTGGCAAGCCCGCTAAGTTTGGTCCTAACACGGCTTTTATTACGGGATTTGATAAGTCGAACTTCGGGGCCATGCTGCAGGAAAATGTGAAGGGTACTTTGTTTCGCTTTGAGCCCGATCCGTATCCTGCACAGAATCTTTTCTACCGTTCCGATAATGCCACCCTGGCCCGCCTGGGCGTGCCCGCGCACAGCATCAGCACCGACCAGATTCCGACCGACAAGCTATATCACTCCGTAGACGACGAAGTACAAAGCCTGGATCTTCCGAACATGACGGCCGTTATAACGGCCGTAGCACGTGGGGCGGCAGGCATTATTTCAGGCCAGCAAACGCCCACGCGTATTGCGCCGGAAGCGCCGAAGCCAACTCCGACTGCGGGAAGTGGTAAATAACAAATAGCATCCGGCTCCAGCGGTTTAACATTTCTGCCGTTCCCACTAAAAAAAACACCCTGCAGGCTACCTGCAGGGTGTTTGCGTTCAGAAAACAGAGGTAGCGGCTGGCAACTAGTGTGCAAGGTGTATAGGCAGTTGCATTACTACCGCTGGCATCAGCAGAAGTCGGTAGTAAGTGCTCAAACTTACCGGTTGGTGAGGTGCCGCACAATCACATAATGATGTAGTAGTGCAAACTGGGGCTGGCGTAGCAGTCAAGGAGGAGCTTAATGCGGCAGGCGTACACTCAGGCCACCGCCAACATAAGGGCCGGTAGGCGCATACGTGCTGGTGCCCGGTCCGCCGCCGGCCGTCACGTCGAGGCGGAGGTTGGGTATGGGGCGCCAGTAAAGGCCTCCAGTCAGGCCTGGTTTCCAGCTGGCGGTTTTCTGCCAGGTGGTGTATGTTTCGGCGAAAAACCCGAAATGCTCCCCTATTGGACCATTAAGCGCCACCGTGCCCAGGTATTGGCCCCGGCTGGTGTCAGCTGCCTTGAAGCCGCGTTGCCTGAAGCCCAGGTTAGCTTCCAGGCCAAACCTTGCTCCCAGTTGCTGCGACACCAGCAGGCGGGCAGCCGGTTCATACACTTTATTCGCAAACGAAGCGGCTCCGGTGCCGGGCAGCGTCAGTTCAGCCAGCACCGATACCTGTGAGCGAGTATCCTGGTTGGATGAGGCCAGCATTTTGGCGCCCACGGTGAGAGGGGCGAAGCCGCCTGGCCGAGCTACTACGGCACTTCCACCGTCGGTGGCTGGCAATGGCGCAGGGCCCTGTGGTAAGTACTGCTGCTGCACCCGTAGCTCCATCAGCCCGAAGAAGCCCACACGCAGCAAGCCCTGTGAAAACGAGCGGGGCGTCCCGACTGCGGGCTGCAACTGCCCCTGCGTACCCAAATCCAGCTGCACCTGGCCGGGGCGTAGCATGCTGGTGGTTACAGTTTGGCCTGGGCGGTCAGGGCGGATATTACGGATGAACGGGGTGTCGGCATTGCCGACGCTGGGGTCTATGGTTTGGGCCAGGGTGCAGGCAGGGGCCGCGAGCAAAAGCCCGCCAACAGTCAGCAGAGTGGTCATGCGCATGCCTCCCGACACCTTCAACGGCTGGAAAGTTCGCTGGAAAATGCCAACTGGTGAGCCAAGAGAAATTTTCGGCGCATAGTGCAAGCTGGCCGCGGCAAGTTGCCATTCAGCCAATGCAGCGCTACATTAAGTAGTGGAGTCTCAATCACAAGCTGGCCAAAAGTGGTTGGGTTTGGCAGCCACGCAACCTTATCGTTCCAGCGCTGGCCGGTCCCAGCCAGCAAGTGTGGCCCCGGCAGCGTAGGTGCTTTCCAGAAACGTGTGTAGTGTGGCGGCCGGGTCGGAGGAAGTGCGTACAGCGTCGTAGGGCAGCAGGAACTCGCCTAGCTCCTGGCTGAAGTAGGCTGCTTCCGGTTCCACTTTAGCCTCGGCAAAACCAGCTGGAGCTGGAGCAGTGTAGGCATAGAAGGCAGCCTCCTGCCCATTGCCACCGGGCCAGAATCCATGGCTGATAACCTCGTGGGAGTATGCTTCGCGGGTGATGCTGTCAGCGCCTGGGCGCGGCGGAGCGGGGCGGCCGGAAAAGCGCGTCACGGCCAGATCAAACGACCCCCAAAAAAAATGCACTGGGCTGCACTTGCCAACAAAATCAGCCCGGAACCGCTCCAGAATGGGCGTGATGAGCGTGAGGGCACGCCAGTAACGCTGGGCTGCCTCGTGGTCGTAGCTGGCGTGCTGCTCGTCGTTGGCAAACGGAATTGGGTTTTCAACTTCTACCGGCACCGGCCATATACGTACCGTAAGGCCCAACTCGGCCAGTATCCGTTGCACTTCCTGGTAGAACGCAGCCACGGAGCGGGGTTGCAGGGCCAGTTGCCGCTCGGCCCCGTCGCTGCACCGAATAATGAGCTGGTGGTCGAGGAAGTCGAAGTCAATCTGGAAGCTGCGACCTGTGTAGGGCATGGCCGACGTGGTGAGGCCCCGGGCCGTGACATAGAGCGGTACATTCCAGAAGTGGTTGAGGAGCGGGGTGCTGGCCAGCCGGATTTTGCCCACCACCTGCGTGTACATGTGCAATGTGGCCAGAGTATCGGCCCAGGCGGCTACCGGCAGTGCAGGCCAGGCGGTGGTGGAATCAGACATACCCTATAGATTGAAGACGCAGCATAGTGAAAGATAGGCAACTTTGCTGCGGTATGTTGGGTAGCCGGCCGCAGAAATACGGACATCTGCTTTCAATGGCTTCGGCATCCGCAACGATACCGCGCGAATACGCGTCTCTACTGCCATATCCCTTCCTTCTATGAAAAACTCCCTACGCCTGCTGCTGCTGGTGCTGCTGCTGCTGAGTTCCGCCGTTCGTGCCGCCAAGGTCGATACTTTAGAAATTCCCAGCGCGGCCATGCAGCGCACCTACAAAGCGGCCGTGGCGGTACCAGCCAGCTACGCCAAAAACAAAAAGGCCCGCTACCCGGTGCTCTATTTGCTGCACGGCGCCTACGGGCACTTCGACAATTGGAGCAGCAAAACGCCCGACAAAACCCTCGTCCACCGCCTCGCCGACCAATACAACCTCATTATCGTCATGCCTGAGGGTGAGACGTTCAGCTTCTACCTCGATTCGCCGGTGAACCCCGGCAGCCAGTTTGAAACTTACATCACCAAGGACGTTATCGGCAAAATCGACCAGACTTACCGCACCATAGCACGGAAGGAGGGAAGAGTTATTTCGGGCCTTTCAATGGGCGGGCACGGGGCGCTTTACCTTTCGGGGCGGCACCCCGAACTGTTTGCGGCGGCCGGCAGCATGAGCGGCGCGCTAGACCTGAGCATCACCAACCGTAAGCTAAACCCGCAGGAAGCCCAGCAGCGGCAAAGCCTGTTTAACCCCATTCTGGGGCCCGAAACGCCGGCGCCCAGCGTGTACAGCGCCAACTCGGTGGTGAACATGGCCGATAAGCTTTACGCCAATGGCCTGCCCCTCATCATCGACTGCGGCGTAGACGACTTCCTGATCGAAATCAACCGCGAACTGCACCGCCGCTTGGTTTACAACCACACTCCCCACGACTACACCGAGCGGCCCGGCGCCCACACCTGGGAGTACTGGCAGAACGCGCTGCCCTACCACGTGCAGTTTTTTAGCAAAGTGCTGGACGCGGGTGGGGTAGCGGTGAAGTAGTTCTTGATTGCTGCTTGTCTATTGTTGGCTGCCAGCAGGTCGTTTGAAAGACCGGCAACTAACAACTTAACAACCGACAAGCAGCAACTACTCCTCATCCTCATAATCCAGGCCCAGGCACTGATTAAGCGCCTGCTGCAACTCGCTGGCGGCGTGCATCTGGCCGGCTTTGCGGCTCACGCGCAGGCCTTCGCGGTAAACTTTCTCGGCCTCATCGGGCTTTTGTAGTTGTTCGAGCAGCTTGCCGGCGTGGTAATACGTGCCCACGTAGTCGGGGTGTTCGGTCAGAAGTTTCTGAAAAAAATCCAGCGCCCGAAGTGGCTCGGTAGCCTTGTACTCGGTTGCCAGCGCATAAATCGTGAATGGGTCGTTGGGCTCGTCTTCGTAGAAGGCCAGGAGTTGCTGTAAGCGGCTTGGTTTGGTTTCCATGGGGAGGGAGTTTTCAGTATCTTCGCCCCAAATTTGGGGGTTTCCCCGTAGTTTATCCTCCACTTAAGCAGCCGTAGATGAAGTTTCTCGTTTGCATCAGCAACGTACCCGACACGACCACCAAAATAACCTTCACGCCCGATAACAAGGAGTTCAATAAGGCTGGTGTCCAATTCGTGATTAATCCCTGGGACGAATATGCCCTCACGCGCGCCATTGAGCTGAAAGAAGCCAACGGCAGCGGCACCGTCACCGTCCTCAACGTAGGCGAAGCCGACACCGAGCCGAACATCCGCAAGGCCCTGGCTATCGGCGCCGACGACGCCATCCGCGTGAATGCGCATCCGAAAGATGCCTTCTTCGTGGCCCAGCAGATTGCCAGCATCGCCAAAGATGGCGGCTACGACGTGATTCTGATGGGCAAAGAAAGCATTGACTACAACGGCTTCCAGGTGCACGGCATGGTGGGCGAGTTGCTCGGCATCCCAACGGTGGCTCCGGCCATGAAGCTGGACATGAGCGGCAACACGGCCACGCTGGAGCGCGAAATCGAAGGCGGCAAAGAAATCGTGGAGGTGAATACGCCGTTTGTAGCTTCCTGCCAGCAGCCGATGTGCGAGCCTCGCATCCCAAACATGCGCGGCATCATGACGGCCCGCACTAAGCCGCTAAAAGTGGTAGACGCTACCGCCGACGCGGCCCGCACCGAAGTTTCGGCTTTCGCGCTGCCGCCCGCCAAGCAAGGCGTGAAGCTCATCCCGGCCGAAAGCGCCGGCGACCTGATCAAGCTGCTCCGCAACGAAGCCAAAGTCATCTAAACATCAATTGATAATTGGTAATTAAGAATTGGTAATTGGCTGAATATGAGCGGTTAAGGTCGCTCTAATAATAAAGGCTGATAATTCTTAATTGCTAATTCTTAATTACTAATTAAGAAAAAAATGTCTGTACTAGTAGTTGTTGAATGTGACGGCGGCGAGGTAAAAAAGTCCTCGCTGGAAGTGGCTTCCTACGGCAGCCAAGTGGCGCAGATGCTCGGCACCACGGCCACGGCGGTAGCTGTTGGCGAGGCCACCGAAGCCAATTTGGCCAAGCTGGGTGAGCAGGGCATCACCAAAGTGCTGCACGACGCCGAGCCCCGCCTCAAAGATTTTGTGAACGGCGCCTACACCAAGCTGATTGCCGCCGCGGCCCAGAAGGAAGACGCTAAAATCATCGTGCTGGCCAACTCCAATATCGGCGCTTCGGTTGGCTCGCGCCTGTCTGTTCGTCTGCAGGCCAGCATTGCCACCAACGTGGTAGAGCTGCCCAAAACCGATGGCGGCTCGTTCACGGTGAAGCGCGGCGCCTTCTCGGGCAAAGCCTTTGCTGATGTGAAGCTCGACGGCGACCGGAAGATCATTGCCGTCAAAAAGAACTCCATCGAAGCGCTGCACGAGGGTGGCAAAACCGCTCAGGTAGAGGCCTTCTCGGCCCAGCTGTCGGACGCCGACTTCGCCGATGCGCCCAAGCAGGTGGTGATGCAGGACCAGGCCGGCGGCATTCTGCTGCCCGAAGCTGACCGGGTAGTATCGGGTGGCCGGGGCATGAAAGGCCCGGAAAACTGGGGACTCATTGAGGAACTGGCGCAGGCGCTGGGCGCGGCTACTGCCTGCTCCAAGCCGGTGTCGGATGTAGATTGGCGCCCTCACCACGAGCACGTGGGCCAGACCGGCATCACCGTGTCGCCGAACCTGTATATTGCCTGCGGTATTTCGGGCGCCATTCAGCACCTGGCCGGCGTCAACTCCAGCAAGGTGATTGTGGTCATCAACAAAGATCCTGAGGCTCCTTTCTTCAAAGCCGCTGACTACGGTATCGTAGGCGACGTATTCGACGTGCTGCCGAAGCTGACGCAGGCAGTGAAAGAACTTGGCTAAGCGAGTGAATGAAGTGCATGAGCGGTTGAGTGACTTGCCGCAACAGCAGTCTTTCGGCCGCTCATGGCACATTATCCAGTTATTCATCTCCCCATCCACTCACTCATTCACTTATCTGTGAAGAAGATTCCGCTCGAAATTCTTGGCTTGTCTTCGAGCCAGTCACAGTCTGGCTCTTTTGCCCTGATTTTGGGGGAAAAAACCGGCAACCGGCGTTTGCCCATCATCATCGGGATGTTTGAAGCGCAAAGCATTGCCATTCAGATTGAAAAAATAAACCCCAATCGGCCGCTCACGCACGACCTGTTCAAGTCGTTTGCCGAGCATGTGCACGTGGCCGTGCTGGAAGTGCTGATTTCGGACCTGAAGGAAGGTGTTTTCTATTCGAAAATCGTGTGCTCCGATGGGGCCAGCACGTTCGAGCTGGATTCCCGGCCTTCTGATGCCATTGCCATCGGTCTGCGGTTTGGCGTACCCATCTTCACGGTGGAAAGTGTGCTCAGCGAAGCCGGCATCATCCTGTCGGACCTCGACGAGAATGCCGAAGACTCGGACGACGACGAGGACGATGACGACGAGGACGACACCAACGAAGGTCCGGCCAAGCCGGTGCCCACGCCCCGCGAGCCCAGCGGCCAAGTGTCGCTGGATGAGCTAACCAAAATGCTGGCCCAGGCGCTGGAGCGTGAGGACTACGAGAAAGCCGCCAAAATCCGCGACGAACTCAACAAGCGTGACAGCTAGGCTATGTTGCTTCCTGTCACAGAAGGCCTTCCTGCATAAGGAAGGCCTTTTTTGTGCTGACTACTACACGCAGTAACCGCGAGCTGCCAGCTGCTGCCGTACTTTGCGCCCCCAACCTGTTTGTTCTATGCCTGATTCTGCTTTCACTGACCTCCGCTACCCCATCGGCCAGCCTGTGCTGCCTGAAATTGCTCTAGACCACGGCAGCCGCACGGCGTTCATAGCCCACATTGCCACCCTGTCCGACCAAGTGCGTGCCGCGGTAGCTGGCCTGAGCGCCGAACAGTTGGATACACCGTACCGGCCGCAGGGCTGGACCGTGCGCCAGCTCATTCACCATTTGCCAGACTCCCACCTGAACGCCTACACCCGCTTCCGATTGGCCCTCACCGAAGACAACCCAACTATCAAGCCCTATGAAGAAGCCGCCTGGGCCGAGCTGCCTGATGTGGCCGCTACGCCGCCGGCTGTGTCGTTGGCGCTGTTGGAGGCGCTGCACATTCGCTGGGTGCGGCTGCTGCGCAACCTCACGGACGCGCAGTGGCAGCGAACCTTCTACCACCCGGGCTCAGAGCGCACGTTTACTTTAGATCAGGCGCTGGCGCTATACTCCTGGCACGGCCGGCACCACCTGGCCCACATAACGGAACTGCGGCGTCGCCAAGAATGGTAGCCGCGTAACTGGCTTGCCAGTGCCTGACCTGTACAGCAAAAGAGCAGCAGCCCGGCAGCATCAGGATCAATCTGATGCCGCCGGGCTGCTGCTCTTTTGTTTCTAGCTGACTACTCGCGCAGCTACACTTCCGATAGTGGCTCGTTGGAAAGCGCTTCGAGGCCGCCTTCTGATTCTTCGTCTACCCGCTTGGCGGCTCGCACGAGGCTGCTGCTGAAGATGAACTCGCGCAGCTCGGGCACCTTGGCGTTCAGAATTTCATCCTTAGTGCCGTCCCAGAGCTTGAGGCCCTTGTGCATAAAGATGATGTGGTCCCCGATTTCTACCACCGAGTTCATGTCGTGGGTGATGACGACCGTGGTGATGCCGTATTCGTGGGTGATTTCGTGAATTAGCTCGTCAATCTTGATGCTGGTGGCAGGGTCGAGGCCGGAGTTAGGCTCGTCGCAGAACAGGTAGGTGCAGTTGGGTGCAATGGCGCGGGCAATGCCTACGCGCTTTTTCATGCCACCGGAAATCTCGGAGGGCATTTTATTGCCGGCATTTTCCAGGCCTACCCGCTTCAGGCAAAACTCTACCCGGTCGCGGCGCTCTTCCTTGGTCATTTCCGGAGTCAGCATCTTCAGCGGAAACTCGGTGTTTTCATACACCGTCATCGAATCGAACAGCGCCGAGCCCTGGAACAGCATTCCGATTTTGCGGCGGATTTCCTGGCGGATATCCACCTTATTATTGGTAAAGACGGTGCCGTCGAAGGTGATACTGCCCAGGTCTGGCTTCATCAGCCCCACGATGCACTGCAGCAGCACGCTTTTGCCGGTGCCGGAGCCACCCAGCAGCAGGTTGCACTTGCCGGTTTCGAACGTGCAGGTGATGCCCTTGAGCACCGGGTTTCCATTGAACGCCTTCTGAATATTATGAACCTCAATCATTTTTTAGGGAGCTACTAGCTGTAAGCTGCTAGCTGCAAGCAGTTCAGTGCTGCATAGAAAGCGTGCAGCCTGTAGCTTACAGCTTATAGTTAGAGAAGGATGGCGGCCAGCGCGTAGTCGGCCAGCAAAATGGCAATGATGGAGTTGGTTACGGCACCAGTGCTGGCCGCGCCTACTTCCAGCGCGCCGCCCTCCGTATAATATCCTTTAAACGATGAAATTGCGGACACCAGGAAGGCAAATACTACCGACTTAATGAGGGCGAAAAGAATGTTGTAGGGCACAAAATCAGTACGGATGCCTTCAATATACTCCTGCGCCGACATAGCGCCCGACAAGGTGCCTGCCAAATAGCCGCCCATGATGGAAAGCAGCATGGCCAGGATAACCAACAGCGGAAACATTACCATGGAAGCAATAATGCGGGGCAACACCAGATAAGAAGCCGAATTAATACCCATTACTTCCAAGGCAGATACCTGTTCGGTGATGCGCATGGTGCCTAAGCCACCGGCAATGCTGCTGCCCACCTTTCCGGCCAACACAATGCTGGTAATGGTAGGGGCCAACTCCAGAATGGTCATCTCGCGGACCATGAACCCGATGGTGCTCTTGGGAATGAGCGGGTTGATAAGGTTGTAAGCAATCTGCACGCACGTTACGGCCCCAATAAAGGCGGAAACGATGGAGACGATGAAAACTGAATCGATGCCGATGAGAATACACTCATCGATAGTCCGTTGCCAGAGTACTGCAAACCGCTCTTTGCGGGAAAGCATGCTTTGGATAAACAGCAGGAAAGAACCGAAGGTCTTAACCATGGGAAGAGAAGAATGAAAGGAAAAGCAGGAACTTGCGCCGCAGCGTGCACGGGGCGTTTCGGCCCCGCGTACTTACGTGAAAACCGAAATAACAACCAAAGGAATGGAAAAATATGTGGTAGTAACCGGCGGCACCAAAGGAATCGGCCGGGCAGTGGTTTTGCGCTTTCTGCAGGCGGGGTTGCCGGTGGTTACCTGCGCGCGCTCTGCTGCTGACCTCACGGCCCTGCAAGCTGATGTGCGGCAGCAGCTTCCGCAGGCCGTGCTGCACACGCTGCCCGCCGACCTCAGTGAAACCAACGAGTGCCGCCGCTTCACGGATTTCGTGCTGGGGTTGGGCGGCGCGGTAGAGGTGCTGGTCAACAATACCGGCGCCTTTCTGCCCGGCCGCCTGCAGGATGAGCCGGCCGACGGCTCACAGCTGCGCCAGATGCTGGCCGTGAACCTGCTCAGCGCCTACGACGTGACGCTGCCGCTGCTGCCGGGCCTGATTGCGCGCCGCCAAGGGCATATTTTCAACATCTGTTCTACGGCCAGCATTGCAACTTACGCTAATGGCGGCTCCTATGGCATTGCCAAACACGCGCTGTATGGCTTCACCCGCAACCTGCGCGAGGAACTCAAAGACCAGCAGATTCGGGTGACGGCCGTGCTGCCCGGCGCCACGCTCACGGCCAGTTGGGAAGGAGTGGACCTGCCGGCGGAGCGCTTTATCCGGTCGGAAGACGTGGCGGAAGCCATTT
Organism: Hymenobacter puniceus; assembly: GCF_014333525.1. GTDB lineage: Bacteria > Bacteroidota > Bacteroidia > Cytophagales > Hymenobacteraceae > Hymenobacter. The sequence continues at coordinate 144,435 of NZ_JACSCX010000004.1, read as the reverse complement.
TCGGCGCCTACAGCCTCTCGCCCCAGGCTGTGATAGAGGAGCTGCTGATTCGCCCGCAGCTAGGGGATTTGTAGGTGGGAGCTTGGGGGGCTTGGTAAAATGGGCTGTCATCCTGAGCAAAGCGAAGGATGACAGTATCCCTAATTCAACTTTACTACTTTGCCCTTGCCGGTCACTTGAATGTTGGCGGTGGCGGGGTTGCCGGAATAGTATAGCGTGCCAGGGCCGGCATGTGTACCGGCCACCTCCTCGGAGCCATTGACGTAGATGTCGTTGCCGGCGTAGATGGTTAGGTTGAGGTAGCAGGCACGGGCGCGCATATCGGTAGCAAAAAACCGGCCCAGCCCGCCGCCGGATAGCAGCAGCTGGTCGGTGGTGCCGCGCAGGCGGTAGTCGCCCAGCTCGTACTGGTCGAGCCAGAGGTACTGGCTTCGCAGGTCAAGGTCGTAGTTGCCAGCGCCCCGCAGATGGTAGTAGGCAGTGTCGGCCCGAAACTGGCCCTGGGTGCGCACAGTGCCCTGGCCGATGTGGTCCATGTTAATGAGGCGGGGCAAGTGCAGCACTACCTCGTGGGCCACGTCGTAGCTGCGGGCCCAGTTGCAGCCACTGGAGTTGCTGACGAACAGGCGCGTACCCTGCACTTCCAGCTTGAGGTCGGGCTGCAGGTTGGCGCCGGTGCGGACTTCGGCATAAGTTTCGGTATCCTGCACCAAGGTCACGTTCACGTTGTCGGCCACGGTGAGGTCGTGGAAGGCGGGCAGCTCGCGGCGCTCGGTGGTTTCCTTGCCCGCGCTGGTCAGGCAATCGTCGCTGTTGCAGGAAGCTAACAGCCCCACACTCAGCCCCAAGGACAGCGCGGCACGTAAAACCCCGCGGGGGCCACTAACTTGCACTTGAAACGTACGCCCAATCATCATTCTACAGCTATGGAACTCAGCGGCAAGGTAGCCATTATCACAGGCGTCAGCAAAGGAATCGGGCGGGCTACGGCCGAGGCGCTGCTGGCCAAAGGCGCCGAGGTGGCCGGCTGGGGCCGCACTGCCCCCGACGACTTCAGGCACCCGCGTTTCCACTTCATCAAGTGCGACATTCGCAAGGAAGCGGACGTGCAGAAGGCTTATACTGCCACCACCAAGCTGCTCGGCGACAAAGTGCACGTGCTGGTCAACAACGCTGGCATCGGCAACTTCGGGCCGATTGATGGGTTTGAGGCCGCCGACTGGCACGCCATGTTCGATACCAATGTACACGGCCTGTTCTACTGCACCAAAGTGGTGCTGCCGCAAATGAAAAAGCAGAAGGAAGGCCACATCATTAATGTGGCGTCGTTGGCCGGCACGGCGGGCACGGCCAACCTGGCCGGCTACTGCGCCACCAAATACGCCGTGCGCGGCTTCTCTGATGCGCTGTTCAAGGAAGTGCGTCCGCAGGGAGTGCGCGTGACATGCGTGATGCCTGGCTCCGTAGAAACCAACTTCAACGGCGCCACACCCGGCGCCGAGCCCGACCCGCACAAGATGCAGCCCGAGGACATTGCCGCTACCATCGTGCACACGCTGGAAGCGCCCAACTCCACCATGATTTCGGAAATTCAGATGCGGCCCACGCAGCCGAAATAGTCTGCTACGTCAGACGTTGTCATGCTGAGCTTGCCGAAGCATCTCTCCCGCTTCGTCCAAGTAACAACCCTACGAAGCGGGAGAGATGCTTCGGCAAGCGGACGCCAGATCAAGCATGACGTTCTGTATCGACAGGCCACATATCTTATGGTAGAAATACAACATCTGACCAAACTCTTCGGCGCGCAGGCGGCCGTGAATGATATTTCCTTCACGGTGGGCAAAGGCGAGATTCTGGGGTTTCTGGGGCCGAATGGCGCGGGCAAATCCACGACCATGAAGATGGCCACCGGCTACCTGCCGCCCTCGGCCGGCACCATCGTTATTGAAGGCTACGACGTGCAGACGGCGCCGCTGGAAGTGCGCCGCCGCATAGGCTACCTGCCCGAGCACAACCCGCTCTACCTCGACATGTACGTGCACGAGTACCTGGAATTTATCGGGTCGGTGCACGGGCTGGGCGGCAGCGGACTGCGCCAGCGTGTGCGCCAGTTGGTAGATAGGGTAGGGCTGGGGCGGGAGCAGAACAAGCTGATTGGGGCACTGAGCAAAGGCTACCGCCAGCGGGTAGGCCTCGCGCAGGCCCTCATCCACGACCCCGGCGTGCTCATCCTCGACGAGCCCACTACCGGCCTCGACCCCAACCAAATCAGCGAAATCCGCAGCCTGATCCGGGAGTTGGGCCAGGACAAAACCGTCATTTTCAGCACCCACATTCTGCCCGAGGTGGCCGCGCTGTGCAGCCGCGCCATCATCATCAACCGCGGCCAGCTCGTGGCCGATTCGCCGGTGGCGGAACTGGGCGGCAAGGCGCTGCGCGAAACCATCATCCGCGCCGAGTTCGAGCAGGCCATTAACCCGGCTCCACTGCTGGCGCTGCCCGGCATCCGAAGCGTGGATGTGGAAACTAGCCATACGTACCGCATCCGGGCCGCTGCCGGCTCCGACCAGCGCGGCGCTATTTCACGCCTGGCCGCCGCGCAGGGCTGGGTGCTGCTGGGGCTGCGCCAGGAAGAACAGAATCTGGAGCAAGTGTTCCAGGAGCTGACTAAGTGAGGCACTGGCTTTAAAGAACGTCATGCTGAGCTTGCCGAAGCATCTCTACCGCTTCGGCTGAGTAGTAATCCAGTGAAGCGGTAGAGATGCTTCAACTACACTCCGCTTCGCTCAGCATGACGACCTAATTACTTCATTACCCCATTACCTCATCACCTCATCACCAGCCTAGATGCTCGCCATCCTTCGCAAAGAATTCAACAGCTTCCTCAACTCTCCGGTGGCCTACGTGGTCATTGGGGTGTTTCTGGTGGCTACGGGCCTGTTCGTGTGGGTTTTTCCGGATAGCTCGGTGCTCGACTACGGCTTTGCGGATCTGCAGACGCTGTTCAACATCGCGCCCTGGGTTTTCCTGTTCCTGATTCCGGCCCTCACCATGCGCACCTTCGCCGAGGAAAAGAAAGCCGGCACCATGGAGCTGCTGCTCACGCGCCCGCTCACCGACGGCCAGATAATAGGAGGGAAGTACTTAGCATGTCTGCTGCTGGCCCTGTTGGCGCTGCTGCCCACGCTGCTTTACTACTACTCGGTGTACCAGCTGGGGGCACCCGCCGGCAACATCGATTCGGCCGCTACGGTCGGTTCCTATTTAGGCCTCGTGCTGCTGGCGGCGGTGTTTGCGGCCATCGGTGTGTTTGCCTCCGCCATCACCCGCGACCAGATCATTGCCTTTCTGGTGGCTGTGGTTGGCTGCTTTCTGGTGTATTCCGGCTTCGATTCGCTGGCTTCGGTGTTCGACGGCGCGCCGGCTTACTACATCGGCCAGCTCGGCATTGCGGCCCACTACCGCGACATCAGCAAAGGCCTGCTCGACTCCCGCGACCTGGTGTACTTTCTGAGTCTCGTGGCTGCCCTGCTGCTTGGCACGCGGCTGGTGCTACAAAGCCGCAACTGGTAGTCGGTAGTTTGCCTCACCCCTAGCCCCTCTCTAAGGGGAGAGGACGAACTAGCTTCTAGCCTTTTAGCGCTAGTTTTCGAAGTAGTGAGGTATAGTTAAGAGTTAGAAAACAGAAACTAGTCCCCCCTCTCTACAGGAGAGGGGGCTAGGGGGTGAGGCCCCCGACAGAACATGTCCGAACAACCACAACCTGCTCCGCTTCCGCAAACCCGCAAACGCCGTGACCTGACCCGCTTTCTGCTGGTGATTGGCTTGCTGCTGCTGTTTAATTACCTGGGCCAGCAGTTCTTTTTTCGCCTCGATCTGACGGAGGAGAAGCGCTACACGATGTCGGAGGCTACCAAGGCGCTGCTGCAGAATCTGCCGCAGCCCGTCACCGTGACGGTGTACCTCGACGGCGACTTCCCGCCAGCCTTCCGGCGCTTGCAGCAGGCCGTGCGTGAAAACCTCAACGAAATGCAGGTGTACGGCGGCCAGAACCTGCGCTACGTGTTCATCGACCCTTCGGCGGCCGCCACCGAGCAAGCCCGCAACGCGTACTACGCCACCTTGCTCAAGAAAGGACTGCGCCCCACCAACCTCGGGGCCAACGAAAACGGAAAACGGGTTGAGAAAATCATCTTTCCCTGGGCCACGGTGTCGGCGGGCGGCAAAGAGCAGCAAGTGCTGCTGCTGCGCGGCAACCAGGCAGCCCCATCCGACGTGCGCCTAAACCAAAGCATCGAAGGGCTGGAATACGAAATGGCCAGCGCCATCCGCAAGCTGGTGCCCGGCCAGCGCAAACGCATCGGCGTGGTGGAAGGCCACGGCGAGCTGTCGAACGAGGAAGCCGGGGACCTGATCGGCTCCCTCAGCCAGTTCTACGACGTATTTCGCGTGAACCTGGCCCAGACCCGCCCGCAGGATTTGCGCACGCTCAGCGCCCTGATCGTGGCCAAGCCCGCTGGCACGTATTCCGAGCCGGAGAAGTTCAAGCTCGACCAGTTTATCACGCACGGCGGCAACGCGCTGTTCTTCGTGGATGCCATGCGCGTCAACCTCGACAGCGCCAGCCGCGGCGGCATGCTGTCCTTCCCTATCCAGACCAACCTCGACGACCTGCTGTTCAAGTACGGCGTGCGCGTCAACCCCGATCTGCTGCTCGACCTCAACTCCGGCGTCATCCCGCTCGTGACGGGCATGATGGGCAACAAGCCCAAGGTAGAGCCCATGCCGTGGCAATTCTACCCCCTCATCAACAACTTCAGTGAGCACCCCGTCACGCGCAACCTCGACGCGGTATATACCAAGTTTGTGAGCAGCATGGACACGGTGAAGGCCGTCGGGATTCGCAAAACGCCGCTGCTGTTCACCTCGCGCTACACCCGCGTGTTGCCCTCGCCTGTGCCCGTCAACCTCAACGACGCCCGCCTGGAGCCTAACCGCAAGCTCTACACCAGCAAGTTTAAGCCCATTGGCTACCTGCTCGAAGGCCAATTCCGCTCGCTCTACGCCAACCGCGCCGAGCCCGGTACCGCCCGCTTCCAGCCCGCCACAAGTCCTCAGGACCGCCCGGCCAAAGTACTGGTGCTCTCCGATGGCGACTTCGTGCGCAACGATGTGGACCCCAAAACCGGCCGCCCCCTGCGCCTGGGCTTCGACCGCCTCGCCGCCACCGAATTCGCCAACCGCGAGCTGGCGCTCAACGCCGTGGACTACATGCTCGACGAAAGCAACCTCATATCAGTGCGCGGTAAGCAAGTCACGCTCCGGCCCCTCGACAAGCTGCGCGTAGCCGAGGAACGCCGCCAGTGGCAGCTGCTGAACCTGGTAATTCCACTTCTGCTCCTGGGTGCATTTGGCGCCGTGCGGGCTTGGCGCCGTAAGCAGCGGTATGCGCGGTTTTGAGTAGAGGGTTGCCTTACCTGCTATAGGTGTTCAAGTAACCAACCGAATGGAGGAACTGCTTACACTCTTAGTTGAAGGTCTGGTTGAGAGCGTATTCAGCGTTATAGTACTCTCCGCTATTGGGTTTATATACCTGTACTTGCGGCATCGAAGCCGGATAAAAGTACGGCGCGCCTTAATAAAGGAATACGAAAGTAGCTACGCCAATGCCGGGCAGGCAGTGGTATGGAATACGATAGCAGCCATCGGTATTTTGTTAGTGCTGACTCTATTATATGCCCTTGTACTGTAAGGTTTCCCTGAGTCAGCTACGTGAATTTGCGGCATTCTACGATGGTCGGGCATACGTTCAGCTAACTATATACCAACCCGTTTTTGCGCTAGAAAACCCCGGCCCGGTTTCCTATCTTTGTCTCCCTTCCAAAAACACTCCCGAACCCCATCCTTTATGAAGTTCATCGTCTCGTCTTCCGCCCTGCTCAAGCAGCTTCAGAGCATCAACGGCGTGGTCACGAACAACCCTGTGGTGCCGATTCTGGAGAACTTCCTCTTTGAAATCGAAGACGGTAAGCTGACGATTACGGCCTCCGATCTGGAAACGAGCATGATGACCGAGCTGCCCGTAGAAGCCCGCGAAAGTGGCCGCATCGCCGCGCCCGCCCGCATCCTGCTCGATACCCTGAAAAACCTGCCCGACCAGCCCGTGACATTCACGCTGGACGAGGAAACCTACAGCATCGAAATTGCCAGCTCCAACGGCCGCTACAAGCTGGCTGGCGAAAACGCCACCGACTTCCCCCGCGTGCCCGTGGTGAAAGGTTCTACGCCGGTGGAAATTCCGTCGTCGTCGCTGAGCCGCGCTATCAATAAAACCATCTTCGCCGTCAGCACCGACGAGCTGCGCCCAGCCATGACCGGCATTCTGGTACAGCTGGCCGACAATCAGGTAACCTTTGTAGCCACCGACGGCCACCGCCTGCTGCGCTACCGTCGTTCTGACGTAGGGGCCGGCCAGACCGCCAACCTCATCATTCCGCGCAAAGCCTTTAACCTGCTCAAAGGCGCGCTGCCCTCCGAGGCCACGCCGGTGCGGGTGGAGTTCAATAACTCCAACGCTTTCTTCAGCTTCAACCAGATGCGCCTCGTGTGCCGCCTGATTGATGAGCGCTACCCCGACTACGAAAACGTAATTCCGGTCAGCAACCCCAACAAGCTCATCATCAGCCGTCAGGAGCTGCTGAACTCGGTGAAGCGCATTAGCATCTACTCCAACAAAACCACCCACCAGGTGCGCCTGCGCCTGGCTGGCTCCGAGCTGACCGTATCGGCCGAGGACCTGGACTTCTCGAACGAAGCCAACGAAAAGCTGGCCTGCCAGTACGACGGCGAGGACATGGAAATCGGCTTCAACGCCAAGTTCCTGCAGGAAATGCTCAGCAACATCGACTCCGAGGAAATTACGCTGGAGCTGAGCACACCTAACCGCGCCGGCCTGCTTATGCCCACCCTCGCCGACGACAACGAAAGCATCCTGATGCTGGTGATGCCGGTGATGCTGAACAACTACGTTTAACCTTTTGCAATACTTCAGCACGTCATGCAGAGCGGAGCGAAGCATCTCGCCAGAAAAGTAACTCTACTACTCTGACGAGATGCTTCGCTCCGCTCTGCATGACGTTCTTTTTACCCTCTGAACCTCATGAAGAAATCCGAAATCCGCTTCAGCATTGCCCTCGACGACCAGAAAGTGCCGGAGGCCATCAGCTGGACGGCTACCGATGCCGGCCCCGATATTCACTTTGCCAAAGCCATCAACGTGGCCATCTGGGACCGGGACCAGGACGGCACCATGAAGATTGACCTCTGGACCAAGGACATGCCCATTGATGCCATGAAGTATTTCGTGGTCGATAACATCGGGGCTATGGCCGAAACCATCATGACGGCTACCAACGACGTGGTGATGGCTACCAAGATGCGCGACCTGTGCCGCGCCCTCACCGACCATATCGACGAGGAGAACACCAAACAGAAGTAGGCTTCGTCAGCCCACAAAAAAGCCCCGCTCGGCAGCTGCTGAGCGGGGCTTTTTTGTGGGCTATTCACTAGGCTGATGTGCCAGCCGAACCAACTAGCGGGTGGTGCTGGCCGGCTTGCGAGCCGGCGCAATCACGGCACCGCTGGAAGCCGGCGAGGGATTCTGTACCGAGTTGACAAACTCGGAATTTACATTACTAGTGCGTGAAGCGTAGTCCTTATCATACTTGTAATATGCCGAACGGGAGCCGTAATAGCTGCTATACTGGTCGTTGGAAAGCACAGCCTGCAATTCCCGGTCCCGCTCTTTGCATACGGCCCCGCATTGTTCATCAATGAGCTTGTTATTCCCGGCGTTGCGCTGCTCAATGGCAGCCATCTTCGCAATTTTATCTTCATTGATGGCACGCAGGCGAGTGGACTGGTAACCATTAAGGCGCAGTTCGCGGGCCATCTGGTCGGAGAGACGGGCGGCCCGCACCTGCACCGGCGTCAGGCGTGGCGACGACTGCGTTTTATCTTTAGGAGCCAGGGCAGGCTTTTGCTGGGCCTGCGCGCCAAGAGAGGCGACTAAAAGCAGGGCAGCGGTAGCAAGTTGGTTTCTCATTGTAGGACTGTCGTTGATCGTTCGAAAATCAGGAAAACCAGCGGAGCCGCAGGGAGGGTAGGCAGCCAGTCTTGGTTTTCTAACGAAAAACTGTGCCAAGGAGTTTATACCCAAAGCAAAAAGGCGTTCCGCCAGGCCAAAACTCGGACCGGGCAAAACGCCTTTTTCATGCGGTTTTAGCATCCTAGAACTTGTTTTTCCACATCATCGATTCCACCGGCTTTACCGTGCGCTCGTTGTATTTGGCGTTGGGCTTGCGGTTGTAAAACGTTTCTACGTCGCCCTGTACACTGAAGTAAATAAGCTGGCCTACCGGCATCAGGTGATACACGCGCACGGGCATCGACACGCTGATTTCCAGCGTCCAGGTGTTGCAGAAGCCAATGTCACCTTTGCCGGCGGTGGCATGGATGTCGATGCCGAGACGGCCGACGCTGCTCTTGCCCTCCAAGAACGGGACGTGCGCGTGGCTTTCGGTGTATTCCTCCGTTACACCCAGATAGAGCACGCCAGGCTGCAGCACGAAGCCTTCCTCCGGGATTTCGAATACGTCGATTTCATTGTGCTTGCGGGCATCCAGCACCTTGTCGCGGTAGGTGGCCAGGTAGCGGCCCAGGTGCACGTCGTAGGAGTTGGTGCCGAGGCAGCTCCGGTCGTACGGTTCGATGACGATGTTGCCGCTTTCGATTTCAGTTAAAATCTGCTGGTCAGTGAGGATCATGTACGGGTTGAATTAATAATTAGGAATTAATAATTAAGAATTAATGGTAATGAGTCAGCGTCAACAGACAAGGCGGAAAAGCTGCCCGTAGCGCTTAATTATTTCATTACTAACTCTCAATTACTAATTAAGCCTCCTCCTCGTCTTCGTACCGGTCTTTGGGCAAGGCGTTGGAACGGGAGCGGGGCTTGGAAGGGTGCTGGTCCAGTTCTTCGGCCAGGCCGTCGAGGCGGGCGCGCAGGTCGGGTAGCACGCTCGTGACGAGCAGCAGTAGCAGCAGCGTGGAGGTGGCGGCCAGCAGCAGCGTCAGGTAGTCCAGCCAGTCGTGGCGCACGGGCACGTCGAGGTTGCGCGGGCTGGTGCTGACGGCGGTGGTGACGGTAGTGAGGGGCGCTTCAGGCTGTGGCGACGGGTCTTCGGTGGCGGCCGACGTGGTGGCAGGTGCGTCTACATCGGCGGGCGGCACTGCGGCACCGTCGGCTGATAGTTCCTCTGCTACCGGGTCCTCAGATGCATTAAAACGGGCGGCTCCTTGGGCAATAACGCGCTGCAAGGCCCGGATCAGCGCTACTCGTTCGTCGCGCGGCAACACCCGGATGAAAAATTCGAAGTTCTTGTCAACCAGAATGCTGCCTAGCTGCTTTTCAAACTCGGCCAAGTCGGTGCGACCTTTGCCGAAGCGGCTTTTGTAGCGCTCCGACACACCGTTGTAGTTCTGAAACAGTGTTTGCAGGTCAGTGCGGCCGTTGAAGTCGGTGAAGTCGCGGCGGGCCTTGGCCGTGCGCATAGCCGCCGGAAACTTGCGCCGCGTAAACGACTTATCGTAGACGGTTTCCATGGTGCGGAAGTTGAGTTCGTCTACGGTGCGGTCGAACAGCTGCTTGTTGGCGGCGGCCGGCGTGCTGCTTTGGGCTTGCAGCGCGGCAGGCACGGCTAGCCACAGCAACAGGAAAAGTGGCAGCAACGGGCGAAATCGGAACATGGCAGCGCGAATGGTTGCCGCAAAGGTAACACGTTGCCCATACGCTTGCGCGGGTTTTTCTCAACGGCCCGCAGAAGACAAAACGCCTCCCGACGAGTAGTCAGGAGGCGTTTCAAACAAGGTTGAAGAAGATACAGCTAAACTAGCGCTCAACAATGCTACAAGCCGTGGGCTTCACGCATGGCCTCGCGGCAGGCGGTGAGGTAGTGGTCCACCAGCTCGTCGGTAATGGCGGTGCTCACGAACAGCGCCTCATACTGCGCTGGCGCCAGGTAGATGCCGCGGTGCAGCATGCCCTGGAAGTAGCGGCCGAAAGCTTCGGTATCAGAGGTTTTGGCGTCTTCGAGGTTGTGTACCGGCTTATCGGTGAAGAACACACTGAACATCGAGCCCACTTGGTTCACTGTGTAGTTCAAGCCTAGTTCAGCACAGATCTGGCGGGTGCCGTCGGCGAGGCGCGTGGTGATGCGGTTCAGCTCGTCGTAAAGCTCTGGATGCTGCTGCAGATAGGTGAGCTGGGCAATGCCGGCAGCCGTGGCAATGGGGTTGCCGGACAGCGTGCCAGCTTGGTACACCTTGCCGGCCGGGGCCACCTGGTCCATGATGTCTTGGCGGCCACCGTAGGCGCCTACGGGCATGCCGCCCCCAATGATTTTGCCGAGCGTCGTCATGTCGGGCGTGATGCCGTAGAGCTCCTGCGCGCCGCCGCGGGCCAGCCGGAAGCCGGTCATTACTTCATCGAAGATAAGCACAATGCCGTGCGTGGTGCATAGGTCGCGCAAGCCCCGCAGATAGCCCTCGGCCGGCGCCACAAGGCCCATATTGCCCACCACCGGTTCCAGAATCAGGGCAGCAATCAGGCCTTCGTTGGCGGCAATGGCCTGCTCTACAGCGGCCAGGTCGTTGTAGGGTACCGTGAGAGTGTCCTGCGCGACGCCGGCCGTTACGCCGGGCGAGTCGGGCGTGCCGAGGGTGAGGGCACCCGAGCCGGCTGCAATCAGGAACGAGTCGCCGTGGCCATGGTAGCAGCCTTCAAACTTGAGGATTTTGGCGCGGCCCGTGTAACCGCGGGCCACCCGAATGGCCGACATTGTGGCCTCGGTGCCGGAGTTTACCAGCCGTACCTTCTCGATGCTGGGCACCATCTGCTTGATAAGCTCGGCCATTTCCACCTCGCGGCGGGTAGGGGCACCAAACGACAGCGAGTTGCCGATGGCACCTTGCACGGCTTCCAGTACAATCTGCGGCGCGTGGCCCAGAATCATTGGTCCCCAGGAGTTGATGAAGTCCAGGTAGCGGTTGCCGTCTACGTCGGTCAGCCACGCGCCTTGCGCCGACTGCATGAAGACAGGATGCCCGCCCACGGCCCGGAAGGCCCGCACCGGCGAGTTGACGCCGCCGGGAATGTGGTTTTTGGCGCGCGTAAACAGCGCATCGGAAGTGGAAAGGTTGAGAGCAGGAGTGAGGGTGGCTTGCGACATGAGAAGCGTGTGGCGCGAAGCTTCTGCCTCGCGCATTGATGAGTGATGATGAAGCGCCCTAGGCGGCGCGGGCGAAACACGAAACTGAAGCAGGACCTACGCCTTGCTTTGGTTCGCGCTACTGATAACCTACCGGATGCCCACTGGGTTCAGCACTTCCACTTCAAGGCGCTCCAGCTTGGTGATGGGCACATATTGGTTGTCGTGGGTGCCGCCGGGGTAGCCGATGCCCTGGAACACGGCGCCGGAAACCGGGCCGCTGGCCGCCAGATTCTGCTGGAAGGCCGGGCCATACTGGTGCAGCTGCGAGCCGAAGTAGTAGAGCAGCTCGAAGCCGGTGAAGGCAAACACGGAGGGCGGCAGCTTCTGGCGCTGCAGGTATAGCTGCCGGAAGCGGCGCACACCGGGATTGGTGCGGTCCAGAAACTTGGAATGCACGAAATACACGTCGCGGGCATCCAGCTGGTAAAGGCCTACACGGCTGTTATCGAGCCAGGAGGCGTAGGTGATGAGCGGTACGCGGGCTTCCTGCGATTTAAGTACGCCAAACGTGTACGGCCCCACTTTCTTGGCGTCGGAAGCCACTACCAGGTGCCCCACCGACTTCAGGTCCAGCCCCGCAAACCCGCTGCCAAGCGACTCGTCCACGTCGGAGTTAATGCGGCGTATTTGTAGCACGCGGCCGCCGAGGGCCTCGTACGCCTGCTTGTAGGCCAGGCCGAAAGCGGCTTCGTCTTTGGTGTCTTCGTAGAGCACCACGGCCGTGCGCGGGCCGCCGAGGCGGGTGTAGGCAAACTGCGCCGCCTGCCGGGCCTGGGTGGCGGTGCTGGGCTCGTAGAGGTAGTGCCAGGGGTTATCAAGCACCAAGTCGGCATCCTGGGAAAGTGGATTTACGCACAGAATCTGGTGCTGCTGGGCGTAGCGGGCCAGAATCTTGGAGCCCGACTTATACACCGGCCCGATGAGCATGTCCATACCGGCCAGCTCGGGCAGCGCTAGCACCTGCTTGAGCTGCAGCGTGTCGGCGCCGGTGTCGTAGGCAAACAGCTGCACCGGCCGGCCCTCGCGCTGCAGCGAGTCCTGGGCCAGGCGCAGGCCGGCATACAGGTCCGTTACGAACTGGTTTTTGCGGCGCGTTTCCCAGCTGGGGTCGTTGAACTCGAAGGGCAGCAGCACCCCGATATTGTAGGTGCTTTTGCGCTGGGCGCGGAGGCGGGGCGTGTAGCGGGTGCGGTCCAGGGCAAACTGCGCCACGAGCTGGTCGAGCTGGTCTTTGTCGGCGTCGGTGTACCAGCCGCCGTTGGCCAGCTTACCGGCGTAGGTTTTGCCCAGCGCCGCTTCCTGCGGATAGGTCTGTAGCAGTTTCTGAAAGGTGGCCTTGTCCTTAATGCGCGGCAGGTATACAGCCTTCATGTTCTCGCGCTCCGTGGTGAGGCGGTCGGCGGGCAGCTGGCTGAGCACGCGCAGGGCGTTGTCGAAGTCGCCCTGCTCGAACGACACCTGGCCCTGCAGGAAGAAAGCTTCCGGTATGTTCGGCCACTGCGGATACTCACTGCGCAGCAGATTCAGCATTTGCTCGGCCTCGGGCCACTTGGCTGCTTTGGTGGCCGCCACGGCGTAGAGGTAGGCTGCTTCGGGCGCCCGGCCAAACTTGTTGCCGGGGGCCGTGAGCGGCTCCAGCTCCTGCATAGCCAGGTCGTAGCGGGTTTGCCCGATGAGAGTTTTGCCGTTTTTGTAGCGCGTGTTGAAATCCGTGGAACCCAGGTTGGCGGGCAGCGGTGGGCCAACGGGCCGAGTTGGGGCCGGGGTGGCAGGTTTGGGCGCTGGTATTACCACCTTGGCAGCGGGCGTAGCGACTTTGGCCGGTGCAGTGGTGGTAGCAGCTGGCTTGGTGGCCGGCGTGGGGGACTTACCAGGTGTAGTTCCGGCTTTGGCGGGAGCGAGCTTAGCCGGGGTTTTGGCGGGCGGCGTACTGGGCCGCGTGGCAGGTGTAGTGGCCGGACGGGTAGGCTGCTGGGCCAGCGCCGGACCCATCAGGGCCAGACTGGCACTCAGGCAAGCCAACCGGAAAGCAAAAAAATACCGCATGGCAGAGAAGCCAGAAGTGAGAGGCGGGAGAGAGAAAAACAGGCAGGATAGAAACCTATGCGGCAAAGGTACGCAGGAACGCCCCGGAAGATATCAGACAACCTTGGACATGGCACGTAGGGCCGTCATCTGCCAATCAAAAGCGCGGCAACCGAAACACTCCTCTGTGGCGGGTGGTTGGTGCAGTGGCTGTGGCGCGGCCTAAGTCGTCTTTAATGTAAAGTTAAGCTCTATTTAATGCTGGTTTAAGTCCATGCCTTAGTGCCCGCCGTAATTTTGTGCCCGGTACGTATACTGCGGGTCTCTGCGCAGCAGGCTTACAGTTCTCTGCTTACCCACTTACTGGGCTGCGTCGTACAGTCCTGTTCCAATCTACTCTCACACTCTCTTTCCAGACCTCCTGCTATGGCAGACTCTTCCGCTCCTGCTCTCAGCCCCGGCCAGCGCCTCTGGCGCCTGCTGGCCTCCGAGCGGCGCGACATCACCTACCTGTATGTGTACGCGGCGCTGGCCGGCTTCATCAACCTTTCGCTGCCGCTGGGCGTGCAGTCCGTCATTGGCTTCGTGAGCAGCGGCGACGTCAGCACGTCGTTGGTGGTGCTCATCAGCTTTATTGTGCTGGGTACGCTACTGGTTGGCGGGTTGCAGGTAATGCAGGTATACCTGGTCGAGTTTATTCAGCAGCGCCTGTTTGCTCGTGTCAGCCTGGATTTTGCCGTGCGGCTGCCGCGGGTGCGCACCGAAAGCCTCGACGGCGAATACCTGCCCGAACTTATGAACCGCCTGTTGGATGCACCTACGCTGCAAAAAGGCCTGGCCACCATTCTGGTCGAGTTTTCAGCGGCGGCCCTGCAGATTCTGTTCGGCGTAATCCTACTGTCTTTCTACCATCCCATCTTTATTGTATTTGGGTTGTCGCTGATAGTGCTACTCGCCCTTATGCTGCGGATTACCGGCCCCAAAGGCTTGAGCAGCAGTCTGCAGGAATCGAAATACAAATACAAAGTAGTGGCCTGGCTGGAAGACGTGGCCCGCACCGTGCATACTTTCCGGCATCCGCCCCGGCAGGAGCTGGCGCTGGACCGTACCGATACGCTGGTAGAAAGCTACCTGCATGCTCGCCAAAGTCACTTTCGGGTGCTGCTCACGCAGTACTGGGGCTTCGTGATTTTCAAGACGCTGATTACTGCCGGGCTGCTTGTCATTGGCTGCTGGTTGTTGATTGACCGGCAGATAAATATCGGGCAGTTTGTGGCCGCAGAAATCGTAATTATCCTGACCATATCGGCCGTGGAAAAGGTGCTGCTGAAACTGGATGTAGTGTATGATGCCCTGACCTCCCTCGACAAAATCGGACACGTGCTGGACCTGCCCGTGGTAAACCAGCGCGCGGGTACCAACCTGCCGCTGCCCGCCATCAGTAATGGCCTGCGGGCCGAGTTGCGCCACTTGGGCTATCAGTACCCGCATGGCCAGAAAGCACCCCTGCACGATATTACGCTCACTATTGAGCCTGGCGAACACCTGGGGCTGGCTGGGTATGATGGCTCGGGCAAAACCACACTGCTGCGTATTCTGGCCGGCCTGCTAACAGACTATACGGGCGTGGTTGCCTACGATGGCCTGGCCCTGCAGGACCTTTCGCCGGAGTCGTTGGGGCAGCACGTTGGCGATAATATCTCGCACCAGCATCTGTTTGAGGGCACTATCCTCGACAACCTTACGCTGGGACAAGCCGGCATTGGGCCTGATGATGTAGCCCTGGCACTGGATCTGGTAGGCCTGCGCGACAATGTATATGCCCGCCCGCTGGGCCTCAATACCCCGTTGGGCCCCGGTACTCCTCTTGCCGACAGCACCCGCCAGAAACTGCTGCTGGCACGTGCTTTGGTGCGCCGCCCGCGGCTGCTGCTGCTCGACGATTTCCTGCCTGGCGTGGAGCCCGCAGAACGGCTACGCATTCTGAATCGGGTGCTGGCACCAAACCATAGCTGGACGATTGTGCTGGCATCCAACGATTTGCGTATTACAGGATTGTTCCCGCGGCTGGCCGTGTTGCGGGAAGGCCAGCTGGTCGCCAACGGCCCTTACGCAGTAGTAGCCGAACAGCCGGAAATGCAGGGGCTGCTGGCGTAGCAGCCAGAGTGTCGGCTTGCTGTCGGGCAACTGCTCATACCGTGAGCCGCATGGTGGTTTGCTACCTGGCGCAATTGATTGTATAACAACTAATAAACGACACAGTAGATGGCTTTTGCCGAAAATCCGCTTGCAGAAACTAACCCGCTGACGGGGCGCTTTCGCTCGTTTGCGCGGGTCCAGACGCCCCAGGCCGGCCGCACGCTGGCCCGCTGGGCGGCCGGCCTGGGGCTGCTGGTGCTGCTGGCTGGCTTCCTGCCCTGGACCCAGAACATTCGGTCTACTGGCAAGCTCACCACCCTGCGCCCTCAGGACCGGCCCCAGACGGTGCCCAGCACCATTGCCGGCCGTATTGAGCGCTGGCGCGTGCGCGAAGGCCAGCGCGTGCGCAAGGGCGACACGCTGGTAGATATTGCCGAAGTCAAAGAGAAATACTTCGATCCGCAGCTGGTGCAGCGCACAGGCGAGCAGCTCAACGCCAAAATTGGGGCGCTGGGGGAAAACCGCGCCAAAGACCAGGCCCTGCTTAGCCAGCAGGTGGCCTTGCGCCAGTCGTTGCGCGTCAGCCTCGACAAAGCCCGCAACAAGGTGGAGCAAAGCCGCCTGAAAGTAAATTCCGACCAGGCTGATTTGCGCGCCGCCCAAAACGACTTTACGATTGCCGAGCGCCAGCAAGAGCGCCAGGAAGCCCTCTACAAGCAAGGCCTTAAATCCTTGACTGAGTTGGAGCAGCGCCGCCTGAAGTTTCAGGAAAGCACGGCCAAGCTGCAGTCGGCCCAAAACAAGCTCGACGCCAGCCGCCAGGAGCTCACCAACTCGCAGCTGGAACTGGCCTCACTGGCCGCCGAATACCAGGACAAGCTGGCTAAGTCGGAGTCTGACCGCCGCTCCGTGACTGCCTACCAGTTCGACACGGAGGGCCAGATTGCCAAGATGCGTAACGAGCTGGCCAACCTGAGTATCCGCTCGGCCTACTACCAGATTACGGCCCCGCAGGATGGCTACGTGGTGCGCGCGCTCAAGGAAGGCCTCGGCGAAATCGTGAAGGAAGGCGAGCCAATCGTGACGGTAATGCCTATTGCCCCTGCGCTGTCGGCTGAGCTCTACGTGAAGCCCATGGACATTCCGCTGCTAAGCGTGGGCCGCAAGGTGCGGCTGCAGTTTGATGGCTGGCCGGCGCTGGTATTCAGCGGCTGGCCGGGCACCAGCTTCGGCACCTTCGGTGGCGTGGTCGCCGTCATCGACAACATTGACTCGCAAGGCCAGTACCGGGTGCTGGTCACGCCCGACCCAGCGCAGGAAGCGTGGCCCAAGCCGTTGCGGGTGGGCTCCGGCGTGTATGGCTGGGCCCTGCTCGACGACGTGCCGATCTGGTATGAGCTCTGGCGGCAAGTGAATGGCTTCCCGCCGAATTTTGTGGGTGCGCCGGCCAGCGGCAAAGAGGGCAAGACTGCCAAAAGCGGGGCTAAAGCCGAAGCTCCCAGCGAAGAAGAGGAAGCAAAATGAGCCAGTTTCTGAATCTTACCCCAGCCGTCGGAAATGGGCCGGGGCGGTGGGGCTGCTGGCTGATTTTGCCCGCGCTGCTACTGGCACTGCTGCATGCGCCCACGGCAGCTGGGCAGGGTAGGCCTGTCCGGTCGCCGGTTATTAATGCCCCAGCGCTGGTGGCCCGCCCGCTGGTGCTGCCTGATACCGGCCGGGTGTTCGGCCTGAACGACCTGCTGACCTTTGTGGCATTGCGCCACCCGGTGGCCCGGCAGGCGGGCTTGCTGCCCGAGCGCGCCCTGCAGGAAGTACGCTTTGCTCGGGGCCTGTTCGACCCTATGGCCACCAGCAAATACTACGGCAAAACCTTCAAGGGCCTGGAGTACTTTCACGACTGGGAAACCCAGCTGCGGGTTCCGGTGTGGTACGGGCTTGATGTGAAGGCCGGCTTTGACCGGGGAGTAGGGCCCTACATCAGCGGTGAAAATTACACCGGGCCGGCTGGCCTCAGCTACGTGGGCCTTTCGGTGCCACTGGCTCAGGGCTTGCTGATTGATGAGCGCCGGGCTTCTGTGCGGCAGGCACAAGCCTTGCAGGGGCTGGCCGAAGCCGAGCGGCGCAGTGCCCTCAACAAGCTGCTGCTGCAGGCTGCCAAAGACTACTGGGACTGGACCCTGAATTTCCGCCGGCGCGAGCTGCTGCGCCAGAACGCTGAGCTGGCCGATATGCGCTTCCGGGCGGTGCGTGAGCGGGTACGCTTTGGAGATTTAGCCGCCATCGACTCGGTGGAAGCCTTAACCGAGCTGCAGAACCGCTTGGCGCTGCTCTCGCAGGCGCAGGTGCAGTGGCAGAACGCCACGCTGCAGCTCAGCAACTACCTCTGGGACGAGCAGCAGCAGCCGCGCGAGCTGCCGGTAGGGGTGCGCCCACAAGTGCTGCCTGGTCCTGCCGACTGGCGCCCACTGCCCCCCGACTCGCTGGCGGCCCTCACGGCGCTGGCCCAGCAGATTCATCCGGACCTGCTGAAAAGCCGCGCCAAGCTAACTCAGCTGGGCATTGAGCGGCGCCTGCTCAGCAACAAGCTGCTGCCCAAACTCAACGTCGATTACAACCTGCTGCAGGCCGGCCAGCCATTCAACCCCGAAAAAGCCGCCAGTCTGAGTGGTACGTATCTGCAAAACAACTACAAGCTGGGCGTAAGCTTTGCGTATCCGCTGCTGCTGCGCCAAGAGCGGGCCAAGCTGCAGCTCAACCGCCTGAAGCTGCGCGAAACCGAGCTGGATCTGCAGCAGGATAGCCGTGAAATCCAGACCGGTGTGCGCGCCGTGGCCAATGACTGGGAGGCACTGCGCGAGCAGCTGCGCCTGCAGGAGCAAGTGGTGCTGAATGCCGGCCGCCTGCGCGACGGCGAGCAGATCCGCTTTGAAAACGGGGAAAGCTCGGTATTTCTCATCAATAGCCGCGAAGCCAGCCTGGTCAGTGCCCGCATCAAGCTGGCCGAGCTACAGGCCAAGTATGCCCAGACCCAGGCAACACTGCGCTGGGCGGCCGGCAGCATAGAACAAGTAGAGCAACAATAGAAAGCAGCGGCGACGGTACATCCCTTAGTGTATGTAGCACGCTGTGCGCAAGGCTTCGGGCACAAGTTTGCACCGCAGCCCCAGCTACTTTTCGGAACAGAGCGCCGGCCCTGCGTGTTAAGCCCCAACACTTATTTTCATCGTCATGGGTCTGCTTCCGGAACTCAAGCGCCGCCCGCGCCTGCACAACGATACATCCCGCGAATCCGCTAAATGGGGTTGGTACATCATGGTCGTCTTCGCGGTAGCGTGGTTCATTTATTCGTTGTGGTTTGATAACTAAGCCAGGCAATACCAGGCCAGATTGGTCGTTTCCAAGCCCGGAATTTCCGTACTTGTAGCTATGACGATGCCCTTGACTATTGCTATGCCGCAGCTGCGGCAGCGCCTAAGCCTGCTGCTGGTGCTGGGTGCCTCGCTCACCCTGAGCGTGGTGCTCATCACGTTTCGCGTGTTCCTGACGCACCAGATTACTTTCGTTTTTCTGCTCTGGAACCTGTTTCTGGCCTTGATTCCGTTTGGGCTGAGTACCATGCTGGGGCTGTCGGCGGGGCCACTGAAGGCGCGGGTGCTGCTGCCGGTGGGCGCCGTGTGGCTGCTGTTTTTTCCTAATGCACCCTACATTCTCACCGACCTGTTTCATCTGGAGCCCCGCACCGGTGTGCCGTATTGGTTTGATCTGGCTCTACTGCTAAGTGCCGCCTGGAACGGCCTGATGCTGGCCTACGCCTCCCTCACCGACATGCAGGCGCTGGTGGCGCGCCGGCTGGGCTGGGGCGCCGGCTGGGCGTTTGCCACGGTGGCGCTATTGCTGAGCAGCTTCGGGGTGTACCTGGGCCGCTACCTGCGGTTCAACTCCTGGGATATAGTCACCAATCCGCTTACGCTGTTCTACGATATTCTGCACCGCATTCTGCACCCCATGGCCTTTTCCGGCACCTGGGGCGTTACCCTGCTATACGGTGTGTTTCTGTTGCTCGGCTACGCTACCGTGCGGCTTATGGGGCCAACTGAGGAGCTGGGCAGGCAGGGGTAGAATGACAGAGCGACGAGGTAGTAATGCTGGGTGAAATGATGGCGGCCTGAAGCCAGTCTACGCCGAACACATTCGTCGGCGGATAATTCACACGCATTTCTGACGGCACTCCGCTACCTTGCTGCCCCATGTTGCACCTCACGCCCGACCCCGCCGATACCGCCACCATGACCTGGGAGCAGCTGCTCAGCCGCCGCCGCTACCCCGAGCAGCCCCAGCTGCACGTCGTGACGGATGCGCCGCCCGTGCGCGGCGCCTTCGTGGCCGACTACGACCGTGTGGTGTTCAGCTCGGCGTTTCGGCGGCTGCAGCGCAAAACCCAGGTGATGCCGCTGCCCGAAACCGACTTCGTGCATACTCGCCTCACGCACAGCCTCGAAACCGCCTGCGTGGGCCGTTCCCTGGGCCGGCTCGGCGGCCGGCTGCTACTCGAAGAAACCGAAGGACTAGCTGAAAGCCTGCCCCACCTCGATTCCGACTTCGGCGACATTGTGGCCGCCGCCTGCCTAGCCCACGATATTGGTAATCCGCCTTTCGGCCACTCCGGCGAAGACGCCATTTCCGCTTACTTCCGCAGTCCGGCCGCCGAGCCGTTTGTGCGCATGCTCAACCCCGCCCAGCGCGCCGATTTGCAGCAGTTTGAAGGCAATGCTGCCGGCTTCCGGGTTCTGACGCATACGTATGCCGCTCATAGTAGCGGTTCAGCTGGCCTGGGCCTCACGTATGCTACGCTGGGAGCCTTCACTAAATACCCGCGCCCTTCGGTGGTAGAGGAAGCCAGCCGGACGCACGGTAGCAGCGAAAAAAAGTACGGGTATTTTCAGACCGAAGCGCCGCGCTTTCACGAAGTAGCCTGTGAGCTGGGCTTGCTGCCTAAGTCTGGCGCGGCTGATGCCGGTGGCTTCTATCACCGTCACCCACTGGCCTTCCTCGTGGAAGCTGCCGATGATTTGTGCTACCGCATTATCGATTTTGAGGATGGGCTAAAGCTGGGCTTGATTCCCTGCGAAACAGGTTTGGCTTTGCTGCGGGCGATGCTCGGCGACGCCCCCAACCGCCGCGGCTCCGTGGAGTGGCGCGACTGGCGCGAGGAACTCGGCTACCTGCGGGCCCGCCTCATCAACCGGCTGGTGCACCAAACGGCCCGCCTCTTCGCCGACCGTGCCCCCGACCTGCTCCGTGGCCGCGCCGACGAGCCGCTGGTGCAGCAGCTCGACTGCTGGCAGCAACTGCAGGAGATTCACCGCCTCACTGTCGAGCATCTCTACCAAAGCCGGCCGGTGCTGGAGATTGAGGCTGCCGGTTTCGAGGTGCTGGCGGGGCTGCTCGACGCTTTCCTGCACGCCACCTTCGACCCGCAGGCCAGCCCCCGCTCGCGGAAGCTGCTGCAGCTATTGCCCGAGCAATTTCGCGCCTCTGGTGCCCAGGACGGCGCCACGGCCTACGAGCAGATTGTGCTGCTCACCGACTACATTGGGGGCCTCACCGACCAGAATGCTCTTAGTTTGTTTCGCACTATTCGGGGCATCGATTTGCCGAAGGGGTTCTAGAAAAAGGGCAGTTGCGCGCTTCATTACTGACCAGGTTAAAGTAAGCGGCAAGCCGACTATTTCCTGTTGGAATATAGTAGCTTTGTTAGGTTCTATGCCTGCGCATCTATCTGCCCGTTAGCCTTGAGGTTCTGGTTCTTCCTGTTTCTGTTGCTGCCCGCAAGCCGGGCATTAGGAGCCGAGTCGGCGGCGCTGATGCAGGCGCTGGCCCGGGTGCGGGCACACCCGCAGCTGGACACTGCCCGCGTGAACCGCCTCAACGAGCTGGCTTTTGTACTGCGCTCCACTGCCCCGCGTGATTCGCGCGTGCGTTTCGAAGAGTCGCTGGAGCTGGCCCAGCTACTGGGGTATCAGGCTGGGGCAGCCAAAGCCCAGCTAGGCCTGGGCTTTTATTACCGCAAGCGCAACGAATATGGCCCGGCACAAGCCTACACCGAGCAGGCGCGCCAGACATTTGCCCGCCTCCACGACCTGCGCAATCAGTTGGCCTGTACCTACAATCTGGCTTACATCTATTCCGGCCAGGGCAACTATCTGCAGGCTCTTACTTATGCGCAAAAGGCCCTCACGATAGCTGAAGCGCTGCGCGACCCGCATTGGCTGGTACTGATGAACGCGCAGATGGGCATTATCAGCACCGAGGTAGGTGAGTATGCCCAGGCACGCCGCTATCTGGAGCAGTGCCTGCAGATAGCCCGGCAGCACAACAACCAGCCGGGCGTGTCGCAGGGGTTACGGGGCCTTGGCGACTTGTACCGGATGCAGCAGCAGTGGGCTACTGCCCGCCGCTACTACGAGCAGGATGTTGCCCTTACGCGCCAGCTGGGCGACGAGCCCGGCTTTCTGGTAGAAGAACTGAACGTGGCGGACATGGCCGAGCACCAGGGGCGCTACTCCGAGGCTTTTTCCTACGCCTACCGCGTGCTGCGGCACTTGGAAGAGCTGGATGTGGTAGGCTACCTGCCCTGGACACAGCTGGTGCTAGCCCGGGCCCATCTGCACACCAACCGCCCGGATAGTGCCCTGTACTATGGCCGGGCCAGCCTGCAGGCCAGCCAGAAAAGCGGGGTGAAGGAAAGCATCCGGGATGCCAGCGAAGTGCTGACGCAAGCCAGCGTGCAGCAGGGCCTCTTTGCCGATGCGTACCGGTATCAGCGCCTGTTCAGCATCTACCAGGACAGCCTCAGCAGCCGCGCCCTGATCCGGCGGCTGGCAGCACAGCAGTACGCCGCCGATCTGGCTCGTCAGCAGACCCGGATTCGCCAGCTTACCCGCAACGAGCAACTGATCCGGCAGCAAAACCGACAGCAGCAATGGCTGCTGGGGGTGTCGTTGGTTGGGCTTGCGCTGGTAGGCGGGCTAAGTATGGTGCTCTGGCGAAGCAATCAGCTAAAAAAACGCGCCTACACTCAACTGGAGCAGCAGCAGCAGGAGTTGCTGGCCACCCAGCAGCAGTTGGTGGCGGCCGAAAAATGGGCCTTCGTGGGAGAATTGTCGGCCGGTATTGCGCATGAGCTGCAGAACCCGCTCAGCTTTATGAAAAAATTTGCCGAAGTGAGCGTGGAGCTTCTCGACCACGACAGCACCCGCGTTCCGGGCTCGGCCGTGGCGGCATCGGACGGCTTGCAGCAGGAAATTCTGAGTGGCCTCAAGCAAAACCTGCAGGAAATCAGCCAGCACGGACAACGGGCTTCATCCATCATCACCAACATGCTGGCTCATGCCCGTACCGGCACTAGCCAGCAGGAAGCCACCGTGCTGAATGACATGGTAGATAAAGCCCTGCAGCTTGCTTATGAAGGTGTGCAGCTGCAATATCCCGAGTTTCGGGCAACGCTGCATACCCAACTGAGTGCCTCGGTGGGGGAGGTGCTGCTGGTGCCCACCGAAATTGAGCGGGTGCTGCTGAATCTGTTTACCAACGCTTTCTATGCCCTGATAGAGCGTATGCGCCAGCCGGCAGCACCTTACGAGCCTACACTGCACGTAAGTACCAGCCGGGAAGGCGGGCAGGTAACCATCCGGGTGCGCGACAACGGCACAGGCATGGAGCCACAGGTGCAGCAGCAGATCTTTCAGCCTTTTTTCACGACCAAACCATTGGGGGAGGGTACCGGCCTGGGGTTGTCTTTAGCTCATGATATCGTGACAAAAGCCCACCACGGTACGCTCACCGTAGATACGCAGCCCGGCAAGTACACCGAGTTTGTGGTTCGCCTGCCTGCCTGAAAGCTTAGCGCAGCAGGCGCAGCGTAGTATCTAGCTGCTGGGTGCGCAGCAACAGCTGCACCTGCTGCTGCACCTGCTGCCGGCTTTGGTGATGCTGCTGCTTGCGAAACGGCTTCACTTGGTAGCGACGCGCCCCGGCCTGCCGGCTCAGCCCCATATATACGAGGCCCCGGCTGGGCCGCTCGGTGGCTTCCCCATTCTGGATTCGCTCTATGCGCTTTTCGTTGTTGCCAAACAGCGTTTGGAGCGGGCTCAACCCTATATACAGATCGGCCTGGCCATTGAGGTGGTAGGTGCCGTTGATGTTGAGGTCGGTGAGGTTGCTGTTCAGGTGCAGATCAGGAATCAGCAGCCGGCCGCCAGCCAGCACGAAGCGCGAGCCAACCGGCTCGAAGTACAGGTGATTGGTGCGCTCCTCACGCATAAACCGCAATGCCTGCATTAACGCCTCCACGTTTAGCAATTCCAGGTGCTGCAGGTCGGTGTCGAGAAACGCATAGGTCTGCGTGACATCGGGTAGGAAGGCATTGTCAAGGTCCGTGCGAAGGTCCGTTTCGCCGTTCATACTGCCCCGGATATTCTCGGCGCCTAGCACATCGAACCCCACGGCACCGGCCAGCCCAAACAACTGGCTTAGCTGAATTTGGTGCAGCCGTAGTTGGGCCCGCAGCGGATGGTGGCCTGCCGCCGCAGTGGTCTGCAGCGCCCCCCGCAACGATATGTCGCCCCCAAACGCCTGCAGCTGGCACTGCTCCAGCTTCACCTGGCCCGCTTCCAGGCTGCTTCTGAGTTGAAACTTGCCGCCCCGCAATGCTCCGTATTTCACCTGGTTGGCCGTGACGTTCACGCGGCCTGTCACGGTGCCATCCAGAAAGGGTGAGGGGCGCGAGCCGACCGTAGGACGCAGGCGCGAATGTGCCTCTTCGGGCGGCAGCGGCATGGTACTCAGTGCGGCCAGCAGTTGCAACAGGTGCTGTATATCCAGTGTGGCGTAGTGCAGGTCCAGGTCGGCGCGGGCATGGGCCAGCTGGGTGCCCTCCAGTAGGGCCGTAGCGCTGATGCGCCCTCGCCCACCCGTGGAAGAGCGAAAGGTGAAAGCCGGAATCAGAAAATAGCGCCCGTTTTTATCGATGCGCAACCGTAGTTGCTGGAGCGCCGCAGAGCCTGGCAGCACTAGGTTGTCTACTGCCACAGTGGCTTGACCGTTGGCAGCCAGCAGCACTTCGCGCAGCGTTGGATCTTTGGGGGCACTCTTGGCCCGGCGGGTAGGGCGCGTGAGGCGGCCCAGAAGCTGCTGGTAGCTTAGCGTAGGGAAATGCACCGCCAGTTGCGCAGCCACTGGCTGCAGGTTAAGCGTGTCGGTGGGCCAGCTGACAGTGCCGCGTACCTGCCCGCCCCACACCTGCACGCGCAGGTCGCGCAATTGCACATGCCGGCCGTTGTGGCGCACAGTAGCGGCTAGTTGCTCCAGCGTATCGGCAGCCAGCACCAGCCGCCTGCAGCGCAGCTGAATAGCAAGCCGCAAGCCCGGAGGAAGTAGGTTCAGGGCCTGCGCTGCCAGCCGTTGATTGGGCGTGCGGCTGCGGTTGGCTGGCGTGGCGGGGCGGTTGCGTCGCTGGCCGCTACGGGGGGCAGCCAGCAGCCGGCGCATTTCATTCAGGCGAAGCTCATCCACCGCAAAAGTGCCCGCAACCGTAGTAAAGGGGTGCTGCCCACTGAAATATGCCAGCAGGTAGGTGGTTTTGGCATTAGCCCGCAACTGCATGCCATTGATGCGGCCAGTCAGGTTTTCCAGCGTCCAGAGGCTGTCATGCAGCCGGATATTTACGTTGAGGCCCACCATGTCGGCGTGGCGCCGTGGCACAGTGAAGGAAGCATTTTCGAGCCGCACAGTGCCGCGGGCCGCAATAGGTGGCAGCAGCGTATCGGCCCGGGCCGTGCGGCGTTCAGCCCGGGCCGGAATGGTGGGCAGCACACCATTAAGTTGCAGGTTGATGGCCGCCTCGCCCTGGCGCGCTTTCCAGAATGCAGGCACCACCACCGCCGCCAGCGTCTGCAGGTCGGTGCGGCCACGGACGTGGCCGTTGAAGCGGGGCTTAGTGAAGTCGGTTACGGACAGCGCCGCCTCCAGCTCGCCGGCGCGGGAATAGATGCGGCACTGCTCGAACGTGAGGCTGGTGGTGCGCGGCGTGTGGCCCGGGCCATTGTCGAAGGTACCGCGGGCGTCCCAGCGCCGGATGCGCCGCGCCGAGTCGGCCCACTGCACCTGGGCGTTGCGCATGGCAAAGTGCAGAATAGTGCGGGGCCGCGTGGTAGGCCCGCTCACACCCCGGATGCTGTAGCGAATAAAAGCGTGGCTGGGGCTGCGGGCGTCATCCAAAAAACGCTCCAGGCCGGTGGGCAACGCCACGCGTAACACTTCCAGCAGCGGCTGCCGGCCGGCAAACCGCAGGTTGAGACGGGTGCCGCGGGTTTCGCCGGGGGCCGCCCCGCGGTGAGTGCCGCGCACCAGCACCGTATCGTTGTTGAGCGTGACGCGCGTGTTTTGAAACCGGCCTTCGCGCTGCCGAAAGTTGTAGCTGTAGCGCACCTGGGCAACCACGGGCTCATCGGCAAACAGATTGCCGCGCCCGCTCCGCAAATACACCAGCTGCGCATCCAGCCGACCCTGCACCTGCGCCACGCCCTGCTGGACGCGCGCCGTCAGCTGCCCCTGCCGGACATACGCCGAGAAGCCGCTTTGGTGCAGCTCGTTGCGGTCCGTTACGCGCACGTTGTAGAGCAGCATTGAGTCCAGGTTGAAGTTGGGCGGGCCCTGGGGGGTGGCATTGCGCGGGCCTTTGCCGCGCAAGCCCCAGTCGCGCCCCTGCTTATCAGTAAGCTGCCAAAACTCACCGTCGCGTAGCGTGAGGCGGCTCACCCGAAACCTGCCACGCCAGATGTCCGAAAAGTCCAGGCGGGCATCCAGTTGCCCAATGCGCAGCACCGGCACCGCCCGGCGGTAGGAAGTGTCGGTGAGCTGTACGCCCTGCAGAGAGGCCGAGAGGTACGGAAAGTCGCGCAATGCCGAGATACTCACCCGGAATGGGGCCAACACCAGGTCAGAGTTGCGGGTTAGCCGTTCGCGGATCAGATTTTCCAGTTTATGCTGGCCCCAGCTTGTGCCCAGCAACCAAGCCCCGCCCACTGCCGCCAACAAGAATCCCAGCACACCAATGGCCAGAAGTTGACGAACAGTAGGTTTTTTCATAGGAGCTGCTGCCTGATATACCGGGCAAAGCGGCTTTACGCGAAACAGGCATATTTAGCTGCCACAGAGCCATCAGTCGTGATAAAGGTCGATTACAATTCATAATTTAGAATAATTCTAAATAAATCTGTTTGCTTTGCATCTAACCTATCACGCACTTCTCTATGGCTCAGCTATTGCATCATAACGACCTTGGCTATTGTGCCCGCTGCCCGCGCACCTGTCACTTGCACATCTGCTTCGGCAACGTAGCACTGGCTACCACCCCCGCCGAGTTCCGGGAGTTCCGGCGGGTCGTGGCCGACACCTGGCAGTACCATCATGCCCGCACTCCCGACCCCGAAGCCCGCTGCATTGCCTTGCGCACTCCGGCCCCCCGGCTGGCATTGGTGTTTTCGTTGGCCGAGCTAACCCAACTGCGCGACATTCTGGAAACTACCGGCCTGCTGCTGGAAGTGGAAGAGTTGCTGGCCTGACTGGTTTCAAAGAAAATGGCCGCCAGCATAACGCCGGCGGCCCTTTTTCTAAGCAATCTATTATTCAAGTATTGCTACTCCCACTCAATCGTAGCCGGCGGCTTGGAGCTGATATCGTACACCACGCGGTTGATGCCGCGCACCTGGTTGATGATTTTGTTGCTCACGTCGGCCAGGAATTCGTAAGGTAGGTGCGCCCAGTCGGCGGTCATGCCGTCTACGCTGGTTACGGCGCGCAAAGCCACTACCTGCTCGTAGGTGCGCTCGTCGCCCATCACGCCCACGCTCTGGATGGGCAGCAGCATCACGCCGGCCTGCCACACTTTCTCATAGAGGCCGTGCTCTTTCAGGCCGTTGATGAAGATGGCGTCGGCGCGCTGTAGCAAGTCCACCTTAGCGGGCGTAATGTCGCCGAGGATGCGGATGCCTAGGCCGGGGCCGGGGAAGGGGTGGCGGTGCAGGATGTGGGCGGGCAGCTCCAGCGTGTGGCCTACTTCGCGCACTTCATCCTTGAACAAAGCCCGCAGCGGCTCCACAATCCGCAGGTTCATCTTCTCGGGCAAACCACCCACGTTGTGGTGGCTCTTGATGGTTACGGCCGGGCCCTTCACCGACACACTCTCAATCACGTCGGGGTAAATGGTGCCCTGGGCCAGCCAGCGCGCGCCTTCCACTTTCTGGGCTTCCCGGTCAAAGACCTCTATAAAGGTGCGGCCAATGGCTTTGCGCTTCAACTCGGGGTCGGTGAGGCCCGCCAGGGCGTTGTAGAACTCCTGGGAAGCGTCCACGCCGCGTACGTTCAGCCCCAGGCCCTGGTAGGAGTGGAGCACCTGCTCGTACTCGTCTTTGCGCAGCAGCCCGTTGTTGACGAAGATGCCATGTAGGCGCGTGCCAATGGCTTTGTGCAGCAGCAGCGCCGCCACCGACGAGTCTACGCCACCGGAGAGGCCCAGAATTACCTGGTCCTGCTCGCCAATGGTGCGCTGCAGGGTTTCCACCATGCTGTCCACAAAGTGCTCGGGCGTCCAGCTTTGGTCGAGCCCGCAGATGTTCACCACGAAGTTCTGAAGCAGGGTTTTCCCGTCTGTCGAGTGCGTTACTTCGGGATGAAACTGGATGCCGTAGGTTTCCTGGCCTTCAATTTTGAAGGCGGCTACTGCCACTTCCGGCGTGCTGGCAATGATGTCGAAGCCTTGCGGAAGCGCCTTAATGGTGTCGCCGTGCGACATCCACACCTGCGACTCGGTAGGTACGCCATGTAGCAGGGCGCTATCATGGTGCACACGGCTGAGGCGGGCGCGGCCATATTCGCGGATGGTGGCCGGCAGCACCTCGCCGCCCTGCTGGTGGGCCAGCAGCTGCGCACCATAGCACACGCCCAGCACCGGCACCTGGCCCAGGTAGGCGCTCAGATCAGGACTTGGCGAGTCGGCGTCGCGCACGGAACACGGGGAACCCGAAAGCACAACGCCCCGGATATCCTCAGTGAGGGCCGGGGCGTGGTTATACGGATGGATTTCGCAGTAGACATTCAGTTCCCGGATGCGGCGGGCAATGAGCTGTGTGTACTGCGACCCAAAATCAAGAATCAGGATTTGTTGAGGCATACTGCAAAGCTACTCACGGATTTTGCGGAATAGGAAATTTCCGGCAGATTAATCCGGCAAAAGCGTGGCAGGGCCGACGTACGCAACACAAATATGTAAGGCCTTCAGTTAGTTGTAAAGGGCACTATCTGCAAAATCGGAATAAGCTGTTCTATTTCGGTCTGTAGTTTGTTACTGCAGCATTCGTCTGCCAACTGTGGCCGGTATCGGGCCGTAGTAGGGTGCACACGCTGCACGTTCGAGTTTCACGTTTTCAATTTATTTGTAGTTGCCATGTTGTTCAAGGTAGTCGCTCTGTGTCTGGTAGGTGGAGGAATGGGGGGAAGTCTGGCACCACTGGTTGTGCCGAATATCACTGCTGCAGAAATCTGGCAGGCAGCCCCGCATCAGCTGGTAGGTACCATAGCAAACCGCAACGGCGAGCCGCTGGCCGGGGCCACAGTTATGCTGGCCGCAAACCGTAACTCGTCTGTCATCACCAACTCGGCCGGGCGCTTTCTGCTGCCCAGCCCGCAGCCAACTCCGGAGCTACGGGTGAGCTTTGCCGGCTACTATGACACGACAGTGGTGATGCCGCCGCCCGGCCAGCCACTTGTGGTGGAGTTGCGGGCAGTGTCGCGCTACAAGAAGCAACTCAAAAAGCAACTGAAGTCAGCTGACAAGGCCTGGCGCAAAAACTAGCGTTGTGTAGCTAGCTGGCTGGCATCTGAAAACCCAAGATGGTCCTGCTGAGCTTCAATCAACGCTCCAGGCACCACTCAGCCGCCTCAGAGCTGAAACCGAGTTTACATCCTGCTGCTTTCTGCCGTTCAGTGGCTGGAAGCAGCAGGATTTTTTGTGTGATACAGCAGACTTGTCAGGCGGAGAGGTATATTAAGGGGTCTGTATGTCCTTAACCTTCTGCTTTCTACACATGGCAAAACCTCTATTCTCTCTGTTGCTGGCTGGTATTCTGGCAGGCATAGCGCTGGTCCCGGCCACCGCCCAGGTGGCTACCGTTACCGCTGGCTCGCAAATTTCGGCGCTGTCGCCCATCAACCACGCCAGTTCCGAAGGCGCCTATGAAACCATATATCTGCAGAATTCCATCAACCAGGCCGGCGCTATCACGCGGCTGGCTTTCGAGAAATCTGACGGTACGGAGCTTACCCCGCTCAGTGGCGTGATTCTGTACCTGAAAACCACCACGGCAACCGAGTTTCAGAGCGGCGCGCTCGATACGCTGGGCTATCAGCGGGTGTATGCCGGCAATTTCCCGAATGCCACCACCAGCGGCTACCAAGAGGTGCAGCTGCAGCGGCCTTTCAGCTATGCCAATACTGCCGGCCAGCACCTCTCTGTGCTGGTGCTGCGGCGGGGTGGCAATGTGCAGGCCACCATCGGGCCCCGGGCGCGCTTTCTTTACGGCGTCACAACGGCGCCGCTCCGGATTGCCTGCCGCCGCTATACCGGTACGCTTCCGGTTACCAGCGCCACCATGCTAACGGCCACCAACGTGCTGTGCAACATCCGGCTCACCTTCAACACGCCCCAGGCTACGGCTGCCGCCCGCCGTTTGGTGCTGGCACTCTATCCGAACCCCGCAACCAGTACGCTGCAGGTTGAGTTGCCGAGGCCAAATCAAGCGGCGCAGGTGCAGATAATCGATTTTCTTGGTCGGGTGGTAGGAGCCGAGCAGCGCCTGGCCGCCAGCACTACCGGGGTTGGGCAACTTTCTGTAGCCACTTTACCAGCCGGGAGCTACTGGCTGCGCCTGCGCCAAGATGGTGAAGTGCGGGTGCAGCCCTTTGTGAAAGAATGACTTACTGTCGATGGGCGCTGATATGGGCTGATTGAAGAGTGATATTTTCAAGAAAATAGTGCCCGCAGTTGCAGCAATAGATGAATCTGTGCGTACCTTTGGACCGGCGAGTCAGAACGACCAGCTCCTGTTGAACTCCCCCAGGACCGGAAGGTAGCAAGGGTAGATGGTTGAGCGGTGCGATTTTGGCTCGCTTTTTTATCACGGATGTCGATGACTACGCAAGTAGTTGCCTGCATCTAGCAAAGTGAAAAGCGCCCTGCAAGGGGCGCTTTTCCTGTTTTACGGCATTTCCATCGGCCGCCTGCTGTCAGCGTAACACACAAAATCCGGCCATGCCGCCGAATCCGGTTAATCAGTGAGTAGCTTTGCGGCCATTGTTGTTCCCCAACCTACCCGCATGAAATTCTTCATTGACACCGCCAACCTGAAAGAAATTCAGGAAGCCGTAGAACTTGGCGTCCTCGACGGCGTAACCACCAACCCTTCGCTGATGGCCAAAGAGGGCATCCGCGGCATCGACGCGGTGCTGAGCCACTACAAGCAGATCTGCGAGCTGGTGGACGGCGACGTGTCGGCCGAGGTGATTGCCACCGACTTCGATGGCA
Source organism: Hymenobacter puniceus (assembly GCF_014333525.1). Classification (GTDB taxonomy): domain Bacteria; phylum Bacteroidota; class Bacteroidia; order Cytophagales; family Hymenobacteraceae; genus Hymenobacter. The sequence continues at coordinate 113,301 of NZ_JACSCX010000004.1, read as the reverse complement.
TGATCCGGGAAGGGGAGGCCCTGGCCGACCTGCACCCCAACATCGTGGTGAAAGTGCCCATGATCCGAGACGGCGTGAAAGCCATCAAATATTTCTCGGAGAAAGGCATCAAAACTAACTGCACGCTGATTTTCTCGGCCGGGCAGGCGCTGTTGGCCGCCAAAGCCGGTGCCACCTACGTGTCGCCGTTTGTGGGCCGTCTCGATGATATCGGGCACGATGGTTTGCAGCTGGTGCAGCAGATTGTGGACATCTTCTCCAACTACGGCTACCCCACGCAGGTGCTGGCGGCCTCGGTGCGCCACGTGCCGCACCTGCTGCAGTGCGCCGAGCTGGGTGCCGATGTAGTAACCTGCCCGCTGAACGTCATTACCGGCTTGCTCAACCACCCGCTCACCGACAAGGGCCTGGCCACGTTTCTGGCCGACCACGCCAAGGTGAATGGGTAACTGATGTGCTGATAGTTGATATGTTGATTGTTGAAGTGCTGGTTATCGGTTGGCCTTGCTCCATATCGTTTTAGCCGCCGGCCGAACCTGTCAATGATCAACCCCCTCAACAAGCATCAATCAACTAAGTACAGATGTACATCATCAAAGTAAAAGGCAAGGCCAAGATTCCGGACTACATTCAGCTGCGCGACGAGGAGTTTGTGCTGATTGCGTACTTCCGCGCCGACCGGCCTCTGAAAGACCTGCACCGCTACGGTCTGGAGGGCAAGGAAGTGCCGCTGGCCGCCGTAATTGAAGGCCTGGAGTTCGGCAAGCTACAGAAGCTGGAAGTCTGAGCTGTCGCCCGCCATTGCAGGGTTCCGGATGAAGTAGAACTGTGGAGCGGGCCGGGTTTACCGGCCGGTTGCCGGTTTGCTTTGTCCGGAACGCTGTTTTTCAGGAAATCCTTCCGCCCCGTATCTTCGCCCTATGCCTACTGCCACCAACCCCGTTATCGAGCTCCACGATGCCTACATCATGCAGGACGTGAACACCGTGCTGCAGAAGGTGACGTTCACGCTCGACAAAGGCGAATTTGCCTATCTGGTGGGCCGCACCGGCTCCGGTAAAAGCTCGCTGCTGAAGACGCTCTACGCTGATCTGGCGCTGGGCGGCGGCACGGGTACGGTGGTGGGGTTTCCGCTGCCTAAGCTCAGTAGCAGCAGCAAAGTGCCGTTTCTGCGGCGCAAGCTGGGCATCATCTTCCAGGATTTCCAGCTGCTGTTCGACCGTACGGTGGCCGAAAATCTGCTGTTTGTGCTGAACGCCACCGGCTGGAGCGGCAAAGCCCGCAAGCAGCAGCGCATTTCCGAAGTGCTGATGCAGGTGGGGCTGGCCAATTCGGCTGCCAAGATGCCGCACCAGCTTTCCGGTGGCGAGCAGCAGCGGGTGGTCATTGCCCGGGCGCTGCTCAACGAGCCGCTGCTGCTGCTCGCTGATGAGCCCACCGGCAACCTCGACCCCGACGTGGCCGACAGCATCATGCGCCTGTTCGTGGAAATCAACAATTCGGGTACGGCCGTGCTCATGGCCACCCACAACTACCAGATTATTCAGCAATACCCGAAGCGGGTACTCAAGTGCGAGAAAGGCCAGCTGGTAGACTCGGCCACCACGCCGTTTCAGCTGCAGGGCGACCGGTAGCGGCTGACAGTTACTTAAGTAAAGAGTAAGGCCGCCACGGCGCGTCATTCTTAATTTTTAATTCTTAATTCTCAATTGACTCTCCCCGGATTGTCGGTGCTGATTCCGGTGTATAACCGCGACGTAACGCCGCTGGTGCGGGCGTTGCTGGCGCAAGCGGCCGACTGGGGCGGGCCGCTGGAAATACGCTGCCTCGACGACGCCTCCGCCCCGCACTACCGCCACCTCAACCAGCCGCTGGCCGATTTGCCGGGCGTGTGCTACCAGGAGTTGCCGCAGAATATAGGCCGCGCGGCCATCCGCAACCAACTGGCCGCCGCCGCCCGCCACAAATGGCTGCTACTGCTCGACAACGACAGTCTGCTGCCGGACGGGCATTTTCTGGCCCGCTATGCTGCGGCTCACTTGCTGGCGCCGGTGTTGGTAGGCGGCACTGCTTACGAGGCTCAACCACCTACGGAACCCGACCTATACCTGCGTTGGCTGTATGGGCGCCGCCGCGAAGCCCGGCCGGCCGCGTTGCGCCAGCGCGCCCCGCACGGCCAGCTTACGCTCAACAACATGCTGGTGCAGACCGCCGTGTTCCGCCGCTTTGGCCTCGATGAAAGCCTGACCCGCTACGGCCACGAAGACACAAAATTCGGCTGGCTGTTGCGGCAGGCCGGCACCGCCGTCCATCACCTCGACAACCCTGTGCTGCACGATGGACTGGAGCCAGCGGCGGTGTTTATAAGCAAAACGCACGATGCTGTGCGCAATCTGGCGCGCCTCTACCTGGCAGAAGGGCTGGGGGCCGACACCAAGCTGCTGAAGGCTGCGCTGCAGCTGCGCCGCTGGGGCCTAAGCGAAGCAGTGCGCGTTGCGTTTGCGCTTCGGCAGCCACAGGTGCACCGCAACCTGCTTTCCAGCCAGCCCAGCCTACGCCAGCTCGACGCCCTCAAACTTTACTGGCTCCTTACGGAGCTGAAGTAACCTGGCAGCAGATAATCTGAAAGTATAGAACACAAAAAAAGCCTCTTCCTGCAAAGGAAGAGGCTTTTTGTTTATCTAAATGCTTGATGCTTAGTCGTTGTCGGTGTTCTTGACTTCCGATTTCACTTCTTTGAAAGCGCCTTTCACGGCACCACCCACTTTCTTGCCGGCATCTTTTACGTCGGAAGCAGTATTGCTGGCGGCCTGGCCTACTTTGCTGCGCTCATCGGCCGTTTCAGCTTTCACTTCATTGGCTCCGCTGCTTACGGCATCAGCGCCCTGAGCCGCGCGGGCTTCCGACTTGTCGAACGATTTGAAGGCGGCGTATTTCAGCTTTTCCTTCTGAATCTCGGCCAGATCCTTCGCCGGAATGTCGCCTTTTACTTTATCGTAGGCTTCATCGAGTGCGCGCCACTCGGCGTTGATGTAGCGCCAGTCCTCGATGTCGTATTTGTCTTCGTTCTGCTTCACGTTGGCCACGAAGCTCTCGTAGGTGGCGCGGGCGTTAGCGGCCGTTACCTGCGCCGCCGGGCTCATGGGCTTGTAGTATTTGCCCGGCTTCATGGTGCTGATGTCAGTGGAAGTGCCCGTGGTGGCCATACCGGCACCGGAGCGGTTTTTCCAAGCCATTTCGCGCTTGTCGTAGGCGGCAGTATAGCGCGTGCGCAGCGCCTCGATTTCCTGACGACGGGCGTCATCGTAGCCATCAGCGTATTTATCTACGGCGGCCACTTTGGCGTCGAAGTCGGCTTTCATCTGGGCAGTTTCCCGCTCGTAATCAGCCTCTGCTTCATTCGCTACGGCATCCGCCTTGGTTTCAGCGTCCGAAACAAACGTGGCGAAGTCGTTATAGGCCTGGTCGCTTTCAGCCGAAATTTCTTTCTGCTGGCTCTGGCTGCAGCTGGTTTGGGTGAAGGCAGCACCGCCCATCAGCAGCATAGCCGACAGCGCGTGAAGGGTGAGTTGTTTTTTGAACATGGCGGGAGAGGGTGTGTAGGGAGTAAATGGCGGGCAACTGGTTGGCAGGCCGGCTTTGGCAGATGTAACGCAGCCCAAACGCCCGGGGTTACGCCACCAGCGCAGCGGCCAGCGCGTCGGCTGTGTTCTATCTTTCGCCTCCAATTGTTTGCTTTGCCCTCGTGCTCACTCCCAACCTGCCTCCGTCGCCTATCCAACTGCTCGATCTGCCCGCCCAGCACGCGCCCATTCAGGCCGAGCTGGAAACGGCGCTGCGCCACGCGCTGCAGGAGGCCGCCTTCATCCAGGGGCCGGCCGTGCAGCAGTTTGCGCAGGAACTGAGCGACCACCTCGGCGGGCCCTACGTGGTGCCCTGCGCCAATGGCACCGACGCGTTGCAGCTGGCTCTTATGGCACTGCGTTTGCCGCCTGGCACCGAGATTATTGTGCCGGCCTTCACTTACGTAGCCACGCTGGAAGCCGCGGCCGTGCTGGGGTTGGTGCCCGTGCCCGCCGACGTGCTGCCCGGCACTTTCAACCTCGACCCGCAGGCCGCCGCCGCCGCCATTACCCCCCGTACCGGTGCCATCGTGGCCGTGCATCTATTCGGGCAGTGTGCCGATCTGGAGGCGCTGCGCACGCTGGCCGACCAGCACGGCGTAGCCCTTATTGAAGACAATGCCCAGGCCATCGGGGCCACGTTCCAAACCAGCTACGGCGAAACCTGGGTGGCCGGCACGGTGGGGGAGGTGGGCACTACCTCGTTTTTCCCCAGCAAAAACCTGGGTGGCTTCGGCGACGGCGGCGCCCTGTTCACCCGTGACCAGGCCCGCGCCACCTACCTGCGCCAGCTCGCCAACCACGGCCAGGACCGCAAGTACCATCATGCCCACATCGGCCTGAACTCCCGCCTCGATACCCTGCAGGCCGCGTTGCTGCGCGTGAAGCTGCCCCACCTGCCTGCCTGGATTGCCGCCCGCCAGCACGTTGCCGCCCGCTACGATGCGGCCCTCGGCAATTTGCCCGGCCTGGCAATCCCCACCCGCGACCCGCGCAGCACCCACGTTTTTCATCAGTACACGCTCATCATAACCGACGACCTGCCCGGCCGCCGCGACGCGCTGCAGCAGCACCTGGCAGCGTACGGTGTACCCAGTGCCGTGTACTATCCGTTGCCCACGCATCTGCAGCCTGCCTATGCCCATTTGGGCTACCGCGCCGGGCAGTTCCCGGTAGCCGAGCGGCTGTGTGGTACGGTGCTGTCGTTGCCCATTCACCCCACGCTCAGCGCGGAGCAGGTGGCTTTTGTGGCGGATGTAGTGCGTGCCTGGCGGTAGCGCAGTGGCCTGGCGCAACCCTTTGCAGCGGGTGGCGGTAATGGCTTGGCACTGTTTTTTCTTTTCGCCGTATAGACATTCCTTTCCACGCTTCCAGAATCTCTGACTTATGCGCCGTTCCTTCCTGACGCTCCTTCTGCCGCTGGCCGGGGTAGCTGCCCTCACCACCGCCGCCGTCCACAAGCCCACGCAGTTCAGCTTGTTCTCCATCCAGCAGGACATCGAGCTGGGCGCCCAGGTGGCTCGCCAGACCGACTCCATCTACCGCGCTAAAGGCCAGCTGTTGGAGCGCAGCCGCAACCCGCGCGCCTACCAGCTGCTCGACGGCGTGGTGAAGCGCGTGCTCGACAACGGCAACGTGAAGTACCGCACCCAGTTTCCCTGGGACGTGAAAATTATCAAGGACGACGCCGTGCAAAACGCCTTTGCTACGCCCGGTGGCCACATCTACGTGTATTCAGGGTTGGTTAAGTTCCTGGACAATGAGAGCGAGCTGGCTGGTATCCTGGGGCACGAAATTGCCCACTCCGACCGCCGCCACAGCACCCAAATGCTGCAGAAGCAGTACGGCACTAGTTTGCTGCTGGGCATCGTGCTCGGCAACCGCTCGTCCAACCAGCTGGTGCAGCTGGCGGCGGGCGTAGGCCAGCTCAAGTTCAGCCGCGACTACGAGCTGGACGCCGACAAATACTCCACTGTCTACCTCAACGGCACTCGTTACTACGACTGCGACGGGGCCGCTGGCTTCTTTATTAAGGCCGAAAAGCAGGGCGGCGGCCGCACGCCCGAGTTCCTGAGCACCCACCCCAACCCCGGCTCGCGCATCGCCAACATCCAGAAAAGCGCGCAGGCGCTGGGTTGCGCCAGCCGCTCAGTCAGCAACACCAATTTTGCGGAGCTGAAACGCATTCTGTAGTTTCTGCTGCTGTCTGCATTCAATCAAAAAGCCAGTTCCAGAGCCTTGCCCGGCCGGAACTGGCTTTTTTGCGCTTCATAAGCGCCGACATTCGGTTACTATAGCGCCTAGCAGTAGCGCGAACTTTGTAGTGCGCGTGCCAGTGCCGTTCGGACGATTTTGTTTCAGCAGCGCGAGGGCGCGAACTACAAGTTCGCGCTACTGCCACGCGTCCGGGGCCTTCGACACGACTTCCGAAGGCTATGAAAGGAGTTCCGAAGGTGGAGCAGGGGAGGTGCAGGAGAAACCCGCGTTTTTTCGGAGCTTGCCGAACATTCCCGTGCTCTGAAAACCGCTTTCCTTGGCTGATTCTCCTGCTGCCGTTCGTTTTGCCATCTGCGGCGTAGGCCACATCGGGCGCCGCCACGCCGCGCTGGTGGCGCGCCACGCCGGTGCCCAGCTGGTGGCCCTCATTGACACAAACCCCGAAGCCCAGGCCGCGTTGGCCACCGAGCTTCCCGGTGTCCCGTTCTTCGCGTCGCTAGATGACTACCTAGCCCAAGGCCCCGCCGCCGACGTGCTGACCATTGCCACGCCCAACGGCCTGCACGCCCCGCAGGCAGTGCGCGGCCTGCGCGCCGGCCTGCACGTGGTGGTAGAAAAGCCACTGGCCCTCAGCAAAGCCGATGCGGAGCAAATCGTGCACACAGCGCTGCAGACCGGTCGTTTTGTGTTCGGGGTGATGCAGAACCGCTACTCGCCGCCGGCCGCCTGGCTGAAGCAGGTGATGGACGAAGGCCGCCTAGGGCAAGTGTTTCTGGTGCAGCTCAACTGCTTCTGGAACCGCGACGAGCGGTACTACACGCCCGGCAGCTGGCACGGCACCCAGGCCCTCGACGGCGGTACGCTGTTCACCCAGTTCAGCCATTTCGTGGATCTGCTCTACTGGGTGTTCGGCGACATCACCAACATTGCGGCCCGCTTCCGCGACTTCAACCACGCCGACCTTACCGAATTCGAGGACAGCGGCCTCGTCACGTTCGACCTGCTGCGCGGCGGCAGCGGCACCCTGCAATACAGCACCGCCGTCTGGGACCGAAACTTGGAAAGCTCCCTCACGGTGGTGGCCGAGCACGGCAGCCTGCGCCTCGGCGGCCAGTACATGGACAAAGTAGACTACTGCCACCTGCGCAACTACACCATGCCCGAACTCGCGCCCACCAACCCCGCCAACCAGTATGGCCCCTACCAGGGCTCCGCCGCCAACCACGTCCACGTCATCGACAACGTAGTGGATACCATTCAAAAGCGCGGCGTAGCTACCACCAACGCCCTGGAAGGCCTGAAAGTGGTGGAGATGATTGAGCGGATTTACGCGTTGAAATAATGTAGTAGCACTCATGGTTTATTTCATTGGTGGAATAAGGTTGTTTTATAAGGTTTTATTGATTGAATGTGTTGTATTTTGTCTGAATATTTCTCTGTTGTTTTCAAAAAATGCGTTAGATGCGTTAAATAAATTAAGAGAAAATATTTCTCTTGAGCCAGTCTTGTTTATTGTATTCTACGGGAGTGCGTTAGGGCTTGGGCTGTGGGCACTCATCGAACTTGTTTTACCCCGTGAAGTGAGTCTGGTGAGCGGAAACATGATCATCAAAAGAGGGATTATTGTTGTTGATAGCATACCATACGATTCAATAAGTACTTTAACTTTCAGCAAGGCCAATATCGAAAAGGCTCGCACCGGGTCGCTCAAGAACGATACTGTCGCTAAGGGTGAGAAGGTGCAAGTTCAGGCACATAATAAGATGGTGCAGATTTATTCCTTTCAGATAAACGGGTATGCTATTTTCAGGCAGAAATTAATTAATCTGTCTGTAAACGCGAAAACAGTGGGTGCTCGTAAATATTCCGATGAAGTTGATTGTGGATTTCTAATCATGGGTGGTTTGTTATTGTTGGCTATGACCTACATTACTATATTTAAATGAAGGTTCATTTGATTAAATTAGGAAAATACCATTGAAACATTCCGACCAGCAAGCCCTCCACGACCTCCAGATCTGGCAACGCCGGATGCAGCAGCAGCCCACGTGGCTGAACCAGGTGGCGCGGCGGGTGCAGGCGCGGCTGAATGCGTTGTTGCCGGAGAAAGTGCACGTAGCTATTACCGTGGCCATCCAGAAGATGGTGCAGGGTGTGCTGTTCGGCTCCACGTACACCACCCAGCGGCCGGTGCTGGAGGGGACGTTGCAGGCGCGGGAAGAGCAGGTGCGGGCCCGTATCCGGGCGTACCGCAACACGGCGGCCCTGGAAGGTGGCGTGACCGGGGCCGGTGGCTTCCTGCTGGGCCTCGCCGATTTTCCGCTGTTGCTGGGCATCAAGCTCAAGCTGCTGTTTGATATTGCGGCCCTCTACGGCCACGATGTGCGCAGCTTTCCGGAGCGGCTTTACCTGCTGCACATATTCCAACTGGCCTTCAGCAGCCAGCACACCCGCCGCGAAACCTACCGCCAGCTGGCGGCCTGGTCCGAAACGCAGCAAGCCGTCACGGCTGAAACCTTTGACTGGCGCACCTTCCAGCAAGAGTACCGCGACTATATCGACCTGGCCAAGCTGGCCCAACTGGTGCCCGTAATTGGGGCCGCAGTAGGGGCCGTGGCCAACTACCGCCTACTAGCGCAGCTCGGCGAAACGGCCATTATGTGCTACCGCCTGCGGTGGTTTGCTGAGAACGGTCAGATTGCTGAAATGACGGATTCTACCCAATAAGGTGTCATTCCGACGAAGGAGGAATCTGAGTGATGCCGTTGCGCATGCTTACCCAGATTCCTCGCTTTGCTCGGAATGACACAAAAAAACAGCCCTGACGTTTCTGTCAGGGCTGTTTTTTTAGGAGCTGAGAAGCTTAGCCTTTGGCTTGCTTGCTGCCCTGGTGGGCTTTGCGCTTGGCCATGCGGTCCGCCTGCAGCTGGGTGTACTTAGCGTACTGGTCGGCGCTCAGAATTTGCTTGAGCTGGGCTTCGTACTGCGCCTTTTTGCCTTTCATGGCCTCATGGCTCTGGCGCTTGGTAGTAGGTGTGGTGCTGGCCTGGGCTTTGTAGGCCTGCATTTCCTGGGCGCGGTTCAGGTGCAGCTGACGAACCTGCTCGGTTTGGGCAGCCGACAGGCCGAGCTGTTTGGTGAGGCTCTGGGCAGCGTGGTCGGCGCGCTGCTCGGGCGTTTTGGCGGCTTTACCCGCTTTGTCGCCTTTCATGCGGTGCTGGCCGTGGGCGGCTTTGGTGGGCAGCGTCTGGGCCGAAACGGCGGCGGCGGAGAACGAGAAAGCGGCAAGGATTACGAGGAGCTTCTTCATGACTATGGTTGGAAAAGTTATGGCGGGTGAAAGAAGCCCGTTGCCGTCCGGACTGGCGTTTGGGCTTCTGCAGGGTCGTTTGCAACTCCGGTGCCAGTTTTTGGTACCAATGCCAAAAATGGGCCTCTTGAAAAATTTAAATTTTCAGGTTAAACCTTCGTTTGCTGGCCCAGTCGCGGGTTTCTATGGGCCTGATAACCTGCAGAAGCGTTGTCCGGTGCTTGGGAAGCAGGGGTCGGGGGCGCGGGCTTATTGGCCTTGTTGCACCCATTCTAGCGCGGAGAGAATCGTCGGCCCGCAACAAAACGCGGTGGTTTGGGCTTTGTACAGTTCGGGTTGTGGGGGCAGCAATCCGGTTTTACCTTTGCCCCATCAATTCTTTCTAGCCCGAAGGATTGTTTTTATACAGAGGCGCTGAGAGACAGGCTCGATGAAGCGTCGGCAACCACCCGGAACCCTCCGGAACGGTGCCAATTCCTGACCATATAAAAACAACAACGCCGTGGACGCTTCTAACAACCTCCTGCATTCAACCCTCGCTTTTTTGGCTCCGGCTGCCGCTTTGCGGTTGGCGGGCCGGGGCTGTTGTTGCTGTTGTTGTCGGGCGTAGCTAGTCCTTCCTTGCTTCTCGCGGGTACGCGCCAGCTGACGTTGACCGTCGGTTGGCAGCTGCACTAAGCGGCTTCGCGTCTGCACCTCCCTTTTTTCTCGGATTGTCGCCCGATGGCCGGGCCAGTCGTAGTCTTCGCGCTCCGGCTGGCGGCCTGCGGGAGCCACTGATGCGTGCGTTGCGCGGCTTGCGGGCGGCATAATTAGGCTGGCCGGACTTCTGCCTCTGTGTTTTTTTCCCCGGGAGCCAGTGGCTTTGCGCTGCTGTCGGCACCGGTTCGTTTCACATCTTCTGTCTTTTTGCTTCTGACTATGTCATCCCTCCAAAAGCCCATTGGTATCTATTTTGAGCACCCCGAGTGGTTCAAGCCCCTATTTGCGGAGCTGGACCGCCGCGGGCTGCCTTATGAGAAAATCGACGCCGCCCACCACTTGTTCAATCCCTCGGAAAAGGAGAGCCGCTACAGCTTGGTGGTGAACCGTATGAGCTCGTCGGCGTACCTGCGCGGGCATGGGCAGGGCATCTTCCACACGGCCGGCTACGCCACGCACCTGGAGCGCATCGGCACGCGCATCATCAACGGCTCGGCGGCCACGGCCATCGAGACCAACAAGGCCCGGCAACTGTCGTTGTTCGAGTCGCTGGGCCTGAAATATCCGGCCTCACGCGTTATCAACCACGCCTCGCGGGCCGTGGACGCGGCCCGCGAGTTGCGCTTTCCAGTGGTGGTGAAGGTGAATATCGGCGGCAGCGGCGCGGGCATTATCCGCTTCGATACTCCGGAAGGTCTGCAGGCCGCCGTCGACAACCACCAGATTGATCTAGGCATCGACCAAACGGCGCTGGTGCAGGAGTACGTAACGCCCCGCGGCGGCCATATTCACCGCGTAGAAACGCTCAACGGCAAGTTTCTCTACGCCATGAAGGTGTACACCACCGGCGAGAGCTTCAACCTGTGCCCGGCCGAAATCTGCCAGATTCCGGAAGAGCAGTCGGCCGAATTCTGCCTCACCGAAGCCCCGAAAAAAGGAATTCAGGTGGAAGCCTTCACGCCGCCCGCCGAGGTGATTGAAGCCGTGGAGCGCATTGTGGCCGCCGCCAAAATCGACGTAGGCGGCATCGAATACCTCATCGACGACCGCACCGGCGACGTGCTGTTCTATGACATCAACGCCCTGTCCAACTTCGTGGCCGACGCCGTGAACGTGGTCGGCTTCGACCCCTACGCCCGCTTCGTGGACTACTTGGAGTCGCAGCTGCCGGTGGCGGCTGTGGCCCAGAAGGAAGTAGCCACGGTGTAGGCCGACGATTCATTCAAGCAAATAAATCAGAACGTCATGCTGAGCTTGTCGAAGCATCTCTACCGCTTCGTTGCGGCAGTAATTCAACGAAGTGGTAGAAATGCTTCGACTGCGGCTGCGCCTTCGCTCAGCATGACGTTCCAATAAACTCAACTCAACGAACCATGAAATTTGGCTATTGGATGCCCATTTTCGGGGGCTGGCTGCGCAATGTCGAGGACGAGCAGATGCCTACCGACTGGAGCTACGTGAAGCAACTGGCCCAGCGCAGCGAGGCCCTGGGCTACGACCTGACGCTGATTGCGGAACTCTACCTGAACGACATTAAGGGCACCGAAGCGCCCTCGCTGGAAGCCTGGAGCACGGCCGCCGCCCTGGCTGCCGTGACCGAGCAGCTGGAAATTATGGTGGCCGTGCGCCCCACCTTCCACAACCCCGCGCTGCTGGCCAAACAGGCCGCCAACATCGATTTGATTGCGCCCGGGCGGTTGTCGCTGAACGTGGTATCGAGCTGGTGGCGCGACGAGGCCACCAAGTACGGCCTGCACTTCGAGCAGCACGATGACCGGTACGCCCGCACCCGCGAGTGGCTGGACGTGGTGACCAACGTGTGGAAGCAGGACCACTTCAGCTACGACGGCAAGTACTACCAGGTGGCCGATAACGTGCTGCAGCCCAAGCCCGCCAAGGCTCCGTTCCTGTACGCCGGAGGCGAATCGGAAGCGGCTAAGGACCTCATTTCCAGCCAGTGCGACGGCTACGTGATGCACGGCGACTCGCCAGAGCAGATTGGAGCCCGAATTGCCGACATGCGCCGTCGCCGCGAGCAGAAAGGGTTGCCGCCCATGAAGTTTGGCGTGGCCGGCTACACGATAGTGCGCGACTCGGAGCAGGACGTGAAGAAGGAACTGGACCGCATCACCAACGTGAAGGCCTCGGCCTCTGGCTACGGCAACTACCAGCAGTGGCTGGCCGGCACCCAGCTGGAGCAGCAGGTGTCCTTGCACGACTACTCGGTATCCAACCGTGGCCTGCGCACCGGCCTGACCGGCACGCCCGCCCAGCTGCAGGACCGGATTGGCGCTTTCGAGGCCGTGGGCGTCGATTTCTTCCTGTTACAGGCCAGCCCGCAGCTGGAAGAAATGGAGCGTTTCTCCGAGTCCGTCATTCAGACGCTGGTGTAGCGTCGTTACTTTCAAACGTCAATCTCTCACGTACTGGCAGGCAGCCCAACCCCAGTCAGTTGCTTATCACCCCACTACCAGCAAGGCGCCGCTACACAACGACTGTGTGCGTCTTCACCCTCTTTCATGCTCAGAAAATCACTGGAACTGCTGCGGCAGGAGGCGGCCGAAACCGGCGCCGGAACGCTTAAACGGAGCCTGAATGGCTTCAACCTCATTACCATCGGCATCGGCGTGATTATCGGGGCGGGCCTGTTCTCGCTTACCGGCATTGCTGCCGCCAACAACGCCGGCCCGGCCGTGACGCTTTCCTTCATTGTGGCGGCGGTGGGCTGCGCCTTCTCGGCGCTGTGCTACGCCGAGTTTGCCTCCATGGTGCCCGTAGCCGGTTCGGCCTATACCTACGCCTACGCCACTATGGGTGAGCTGTTTGCCTGGATTATCGGTTGGGATTTGGTGCTCGAATACTCAGTGGGCGCGGCCACGGTGGCCATTAGCTGGTCGCAGTACCTGCTCAAATTTCTAAGTAAATACGGCATCAACCTGCCCCCGCAGCTGGTGATGTCGCCGTTTGAGACGGCTACGCTGGCCAACGGGAGCGAGGTGCACGGCTTCGTGAATATTCCGGCCATGCTCATCGTGCTGGCCATTACCATGATTATCATTCGCGGTACGTCGGGTTCGGCGTGGTTCAATGCGCTGGTGGTTACGCTGAAGGTTTCGGTGGTGCTGGTGTTCATTGCGTTGGGCTGGCAGTACATCGACCCAACCAACTACCAACCCTACATTCCGCAGAACACTGGCACCTTTGGCGAGTTCGGCTGGAGCGGAATTCTACGCGGGGCAGGGGTGGTATTTTTCGTGTTCATCGGCTTCGATATCGTGGCTACCATGGCCCAGGAAACCAAGAATCCGCAGCGCAACATGCCCATCGGCATCATCGGCTCCTTACTTATCTGCACCATACTATTCGTGCTGTTCGGGCACGTCATGACCGGGCTGGCCAACTACACCGAATTCAAGGACAGCGCCGCGCCGGTGGCCATTGCCATCGAAAAAACGCCGTATGCGTGGCTGTCGTCGGCTGTTATTCTGGCCATCATCATCGGCTACACCTCCGTGATTCTGGTAGATTTACTGGGCCAGAGCCGAGTATTTTTCAGCATGGCCAAAGACGGATTGCTGCCCCCGGTTTTCGCCCGTATCCATGAACGGTTCCGCACGCCGCTGCAGTCGAACCTGCTGCTGGGGCTATTCATTGCGCTGTTTGCCGGTTTCGTGCCTATTTCGGTGGTGGGTGAAATGACGAGTATCGGCACGCTGCTGGCCTTCGTGATGGTGTGCGTGGGCATCCTGATTATGCGCAAGCGCGAGCCGAATGCGCCGCGTGGTTTCCGCACGCCCTGGGTGCCGCTGGTGCCCATCCTCGGCATCCTGACCTGCGTGGTGATGATGCTGGCGCTGCCTTGGGAAACGTGGCTGCGGCTGGCCGTGTGGCTGGCTATCGGGTTGGCTATTTATTATGGCTACGGCCGCAAGCACAGCAAGCTGGGGAATCCGGTAAAAGCTGAGTAGCAGCTAGTACGATTTGGGCCGGTGGCCCTACTGCAACAGCCGGGGCCGCAAGGTTCCGGCTGTTTGCGTTGCGTGGTGGTTTGCACGTAGCTTTAGGTCTTGTTTTATCCTGCTCTTCCGTGGAAACTATTGTTATCGAAACACCCACTGAGGCTTTCAAGCCAGCCCCAAACGTGTATCCGACCATCAAAGAAAGCTGGGGCTTTTTGGGGTGGTATTTACTGGTTTCGCTGGTGGTGGGAGTGCCAGTCTTTTTACTAGGTGAAAAGCTGCTCTCTTTGCCACCGGCTGTGGCGCTGCTGCTGGTTGTGGTGGCTGGCAACGGTACGTTGCTGTGGTTTCTGCGGCGGCAACACTCCGGCCGCTGGCTTGGCATCAACCTGCACGGCCAGGTGCCCAACTGGCTGATTATGGCCTTGCCCGTAATGGTATTGGCCGCGGATATGATCCTCTCACTAATTGATTTGCTGCACCTGCCCGCCCTCAGTTCAGACACCTATCATAAACTGTTGAAGCTACCTGTAGTAGCGTTTCTGATTTTGTGCGTGGCCGCTCCGGTGCTGGAAGAACTTTTGTTGCGCGGGGTGCTGCTGCAAGGGCTGTTGCGCAATTTCCCAGGCCGCCCATGGGTAGCTATCGGCCAGTCGGCCCTCATCTTTGGGCTGATGCACGCCAACCCACCGCAGAGCCTCGCTACGTTTTTGCTGGGGTTGCTGATGGGCTGGCTGTATTACCGTACCCGCTCATTGTGGCTGTGCATGGGCGTGCACTTCCTCAACAACCTGTTTGCCTTCACGGCAATGTTGGCTACCACCAAAACTACCAAGGAAGAAGATGTTACAGCTATGTTTGGGACGCCCTGGATATACGCCGCTGTGGTGATAGTGAGTGCCCTCGTGCTGGCTGGGTTGCTGTGGCGCGTACACAAAACCACCGTATTGCCAGAAGCAGCCGGTTCAGCTGATACACCGGAAACGTTCGAGGTTGTGGCGGTGGCCAGAATAGTTTCAGAGGAAAGCGTTGAGAAGAGTAGCTGGTAAGATAGTTGGGCCTGGTACGACCTCTGAGTGTGGGTTACGCAATACTCCTCTTAATTAGCTTCTGTAGCACCACGCGCACTTGCGGCTCGGCGTTGGTGAGTAGCAGCAGGCTACCGTACACGGCCGTGAGCAGGGCGGAGCGCAGTAGCATCGTGACAAACAGCGAGTGCACAAACGGCACCAGCCACGCCGCTACGCCGGCCACGGCGGCCAGCAGCAAAATCAGCGGGACGCGCTTATCGAAAGGCTGCAGCCCGAAGCTGCGCCACACAAACCAGGTGCGCGCCGTATTGATGACCAGCAATGCCACGGCCGCAGCCACTGCCGCCCCGGTCAGGCCCATGCGCGGAATCAGCAACAGATTCATGAGTACCGTGGCGCCGGCCAGCGAGGCGTTGAACAGCAAATCGTAGCGGTAGCGCGGCGACGTAACGACGATCAGGCCGTTTACGCCGGTGATGCCGTCGAAGAGGCGGCCGGCCAGCAGGATAAGCACGGCGCTTGTACCGGCGGCGTAGGCGGGCTTCATCTGGGCAAAAATGAAGTCGAGGTTGAGGGCAATACCCAGAGCCAGGTAGCAGCCCAGCAGCGTGTTGATACGGGTGGTGCGCTGGTAGAAGTCGGCCATGCGCGCCAGGTCGTTTTCTTTCCAGTAATCAGCCAGCAGCGGAAACGCCACTTTGTAGAGCGCCCGAAACGGCAGCACCAGCGCCGTGCTGATGAAGAACGCCACGCTGTAGATGCCTGCCCCATCGAAGCTCACCTTGGAGCCCACCATCAACGAATCGATGGTGGTGATGATGACGCCTGACACGTTGCCGAGCAGTGCAAACGCCCCAAAGCTGAGCATCTCCCGAAGCGGCCGCACGTGCAGCGCCTCCCGCTTAGGCTGCAGGTGCAGCTCCCCGATGCAGGCGGTGTAGAGCGTAAGCAGTAGCGCGATACTGCTGCTGGCTCCCACGTACCAGAGCACGTAGCCGGAGAAGCTCAGATAGCCGCTGCCAAACAGCAGCGCGCCCGCCGTTATGAGCAGCCGCAGCACAATTTCCTGCGCAAACGAGGAAAACGCTGTGTGATAAAGTGACTTCAGGTAGGAATCCTGCAGGTTGAGTAGCAGGGTGAACAAGGCCAGCACCAGCCCCCACACGTAGTACTCGCGCAGCAAGTCGGCATCCTTGGGATACCAGCTCAGCACCAGCGGCTTGCCCACCAAGTACAACGCTGCCACCAGTCCAAAACCCAGCAGCGGCACGCCCAGCAGAAACGGCAGAAACCCCCGATGACCGGTTTCGGGCTGCCGGAAATACGGGAAAAACCGGACGCCCATGTTGCCGAATCCAAACGCCGACACCTGCGCAAACAGCGTGGCCAGCGCCACCAGCACGCTGGTCAGGCCAATCTGGCGCGGCTCCAGCACCTTGGGCAGCACCAGCACCGTATTTACGAAACCCAGTGCCAGGCCCGCGTAAGAAATAACCGTGTTGCGCAGCCCCTGCCGCCGAACGATACCCAATGGACGTGATGAGGTAATGAAGTGATGAGGGGAATCGAACGAAATCAGGCCGTCATGCTGAGCGAAGGCGCAGCCGCAGTCGAAGTATCTCTACCTCTGACTAAGTTCTGGTATCTCGCTGACGCGCAAGGATCCTTCGCGCTGCTCAGGATGATAGAGGGCGCATTGCCGCACAAATATCCGTGCCGTTAACGAAAGCCGTATTGCGGCTGCGAAGGTAGTGCATCAGCTCGGCGAACTGGCGTGGGCCGGTGGTGGTGTTGGCCGGGTCGAAGTGGTCGTTGTGCCAAAGCAGCGTGCAGACGCCACCGAACCGCTCGATTTCCCGGAACATGGGCGTCAGGGCCGTCAGGATTTCGTTGGGGGCCAGCTGCAGGTAGTTGGGGTGATGCAACGTAGCATCCATAACGTTGAGCGGAAATTCCTGGAAACGATACCGTTGGCCGCTCGTGAAATCGAATGGATTGAAAGGTAGACAATAGGAATTGCGGAAGCCGAAATGCTCGGCGAACCCTAGTGTAGAATCGTACTCGAAGGCCAAATCATCAACCACGCCTGGCGTGATGCGCGGCTCCCATTGTAAGTAGTGAAACCGCACGCCAGGTACGGTGTTGGGCGTACCTATCCCCAAAGAAGTTTCCCGAATCAACTGGTTACTGTCGTTGGCGGTGCCAATACTGGCGTGTAGCCTAATTTCCGCCCCGGCCGCTTCCAAAGCTCTTATTCGCGGTAGTAAGGCCGCAATTTGATAATCCGCATTCGGCGTGCCGTTAGCCGCTTTTCGGTGTTCGGGCAGGAAGAAGAATGTGCTCTTTGCTCCAAACTCCGCAACTGTACGCTGCACCAGCTCCAGGTTGTCCCAGGCATCGGGCCGAGTGAAGTGCTGCCAGAGTTGTTTGCCGAAGCGCAGCCACTGCCGCTGCTGCAGCGCGGCTTTAGCCGGCGCCTTCCAGGCGCCGTGCAGGCTGTCGATATCGTGCGTGACGAAGGTGGCGAAGGGCACGCCACCCGCCCAGCGGCGCGGCGCTAGCGGCCGGCCCGTGGCGTGCTCCACGGCCGTTTTCAGCACTTCGAAGTAGTAGTTGACGACGGGCACGGCCACGAACCCGTAGCGGTGCTGCACGCTGGCTGCAAACGGAAAACGGCCGTGCCGGTCCCGCTCGTCAGAGAAAAACTCCTGCCAGCCGCTGAGCAGGTAAAAAGCCGCCGACACGATATCAGCATTGATACGCGCTTGTCCGCTGGGCAGCAGTTCCAGCAGCGGCTTTTCGGGGTGCGGGTCGAAGAAAAACGGCAGTTGCTGCCCGTCCCAGTCGCGCCAGTTGGGGGGAGCGGGGTAGGGGTTGGTTTCGGCGAAGAAAGTGCCGGCCGCGTCAACGATTCTCACCTGCGGCTGCGTGGCTTTATAGCCGCAGGTTACCTCCGGCCGTCCATCGTAGGCCTGCCAGAAATGGTGCAACACATACGCCAGCCGGCTTTCGGGCGTGGTAGCAACGACAGGTGGCAGCGGCGGCAGCATGGTTTCGGCAGAGAATTGAATCAGAAAAGTAGCAGGATTGAAAGCTTGAAAGCAGCTATTCGGCCCAAGCTAACGCTTATGCTACAGTTGCAAGCCATTCATGCAGGAAGCGGGCGGCGCGCTGCTGGCTGTGGCCTTCGTCGGGAGTGCCCAGCGTGGCGTTGTAGTAGGCGGCTTTGCGGTACAAATTCAGCGGTTTGTGCTGCTGGTAGTTGCGCAGCAGCGCTGCCAGCTCCGGCAGCGTGGCGGCGCGGGGCACCAGGCCGTGGGCCACGTAGCCGTAGTAGTCGTCGGCCACCACGTGGGTGCCGAAACGGAAATAGATGCTGGCCAGGTTCAGCAGCGTAGCTTCCAGGTGTGTACTGGTATCAGCCGCAATCAGCCCGTCTTGCTGCTGCAGAAACTCGAATACGTTTTGCTGCCGGGCATCCGAAAACCGCAGCTGCGGGTGCAGCTGCCGCAGATACGAGAAGTCGCGCAGGTCGCTGGGGTGTGGGCGGAAGGTGAACGTAAGGGCTGGAAACTCGCGCAGCAGATAAGCCAGGGTTTCGGTGATGGCCTCGGTGGTATCCAGCGTGTTGCAAGCCACGCCCACGCGCTGTACCTGCGGCTTCTGATTCTTTTGGGCCAGAAAAGGATCCGCTTTGGGCATTCCCACCAGCTCTACGCGGCTGCGCACTGGGCCGCACTGGCGGTACTTGTCTAGCGCATCCTGGCCTTCCAGCAAACTCAGGTCGAAACCCAGCGGTGGGAAGTTGGCACTCACGCTGGCGTGCTGCACGTAGGCGGTGGGCACGCCTTCGGCGTGGCAGGCCAGCAGCAGGGCGCGGGCGTCGTCGTTGTGGTCGTTGGCAAACACCACGGCCCGCGGCCGGTGGTGGCGCAGGGCTCGGCGGTACACCTCGTAGTAGCCAATGGCGTTGAAAATCAAATCAAAAAACCGCCAGGCCTGCTCCCCCTCCGTGCGCCGCAACGCCCGGTACACGCCCGGCAGCTGCCCATAATATAGCAGCTTGCGCCGCAACGATAGCCGGTTTACCTGCCCATTGTAGCGCCCAAGCTGTTTACTTTGGCCGGCTACCAATACCGCATCGGGCCGGGCCGCCCGCAGGAAATACAGCGAGTCGTAGTTGTTCTGGCTCACCGCATACAGCCATACTTTGCCGTGCAGGTTTTCCGGGTTTCGGATGGGCTGAAACACATTGCCCACCAGCCGCAGCCCGGCGTAACCTGCCACTTTAAGCAGCCGTTTCCACGGGCTGGCCGGCGAAATGGGCTCCAGCATCCGGGCCGGCAGCGTGGCAAATAGGGCCGTGAAGCGCAGCTGCAGGATGTCGCGCAGGCGGGCGGCGGGAGTAGGTGGTACAGCTGAATCAGGCATGGCCGGCGTTATAGCGCGTCCCACGTCAGGGCGGTGCCGGCACGTAGGTTTTGGCGGGCCGGCTTGCCCAGCAGCTGATCATAGTAGCGCGGGGGCAGGCCGTCGCCGGGGCGTACCACGCGCAGGTTTTCGACCGTGAACAGCTCGCCGGCCTGGATATCCTGCGCCACGTAGAGGCTGCGCTTGTAGAGGCGGCTTTGCTCCTCGGCGCGTTGCACGCCGTACTGAATCTGGCCCAGGGCCTGCCAGGCGCGCTCCGTTTCCGTCACCAACTGGGCTACTTCCTCAGGCTCCAGGGAAAAGGCCGAATCCACGCCGCCGTCGGCGCGGCGCAGCGTTACGTGCTTTTCCACTACGCAGGCACCCAGGGCCACTGCCGCCACGGCTGCCCCTACGCCCATCGTGTGGTCGGAGAGACCCACTAAGGCGTCGGGAAACAGCTGCTGGAAGTGGGGCAGCGTGCGCAGGTTGGTATTTTGGGGCGTAGCAGGATAGGTGCTGGTGCATTTCAGCAACACCAACTCGCGGCAACCGGCTGCGCGCAGCACCTGCACGGCCTCGGCCACCTCGGCTAAAGTGCTGGCTCCGGTGCTCATAATCACGGGCTTTCCAGTGGCGGCCACGCGGCGCAGCAGCGGCCAGTCGGTATTCTCGAAGGAGGCAATCTTGTAAGCCGGCACGTCGAGGGTTTCCAGAAAATCGACGGCCGTTTCGTCGAAAGGGGAGCTGAACGCCAGCATGCCGTGCTGCCGGGCGCGCTCGAATAGCGGCTTGTGCCATTCCCAGGGCGTGTGGGCCTCCTGATATAGCTCGTGCAGCTCGCGCCCAAACCACAGCGAATTAGGGTCGTCGATGCGGTAGGCGCCGGGCAGCGTCATCGTGTCGGCGGTGTAGGTCTGCAGCTTGATGGCGTGGGCACCCGCTGCCGCCATGGCATCCACGATGGCCAGGCCGCGGTTGAGGTCCTGGTTGTGGTTGCCGCTAAGCTCGGCAATAATAAGCGGTGGCTGATCGGGGCCTACGAGGCGGGAGCCAAAGGAAATCGTCATGCCGCAAAACTACGAAGCAGGGCGCAGGAATGTCAGCCGTACGTTTCCTCGGCTGTGGCACTCAGATTTTCCGGCTCGGGAGGTAGCCCACCCAGCGTGGCCACCTGCGCCTGTAGCTGCATCTGCTGCTCAAAATCCGTAATCCGCCGAATGACTTTCAGCGTCACGAATAGGGCCACCAGATCGAAAAGCGCCGCCCCGGCCAGCCACAGCAGTTGCGCCCGGATTCCTTCCAGGGTGTTTGCCTGGTTGGCAATCAGGCTAGTGACAATGCCGCTGGCGCTGCGTAGCAAGAACAGCGTCCACCACACCCGCAACAGCGCGTGCGAAGTCACGGTACCATAGCCCATGCGCTGGGTACGCTGCCAGATTTCGCGCATGATAGTGTACGGCCGAGATAAGCTGATAATGGGCACAATCCAACCCGATACGGCCCAGCTGTCATCGTACTCTACCACAATGCCCACGGCTGTCAGGTTGTAGTAGGCACGCCGCATCCACCGGATAAAGGCCACGGCGCTAAGAATAGTCAGGGCGAATACGGCCAAGCTTAACAGGCCCTGCAGACTCGCGAAAAGGGTGCCGGTAGTAGAATAGGGGTTGCCACCACCCAGTATAATGCAATAGATGACGTTCACGGCGGCGCTGGCTGCCAGAACCAAGCCCAAACCAATAAAGACGTAAAGTGCCTGCTGACTGCGGGCCGAATTGTCGCGAAGCATAAACTAGGAAGAATGAATCAAGAGAAATTGATTCCTCAAAGAAGCCTAAAGCCCCGCAGTTTCCCAACTAAATGTCACCGAATCAGGTGCAGAACTTGCCGCCGGGCTCAATCGGAACCCCGCCCGCTCAAACGCTTTCATTGACGCCACGTTGGCAGCCTGCACATGCCCTACCACCTGCCGGACTGCCCCGAACGTCTGCGCCAGTTGCCGGGTGCCAGCCAGCAGCAGCAGCGGCGCCAACCCCCGCCCCCGAAACCGGGCATCGAGCAGGTAGCTGAGCGTGGCTTGGGAGGCTTCCACCTGAAACCGAATCAGGCCGAGGGGCTGGCCGCTGGCGGCGTCCTCGGCCAGTAGTAGCAGGCTGTTGGGGTCCCGGAGGCGAGCGGCCAGCCACAGCTCGTGCATAGGCTGCGCTACCGGATCGGGGTTGAAAGAGAACTGCCGCACGGTGGGGTCGTTGGTCCAGGTGAGCAGCTGCGCGGAATCGGTGGTTGTTGCCGGGCGCAGCAGAAACGGCGGTGGCGGCAGCAGCAGCGCCCGGAACTCCTGGCGCAGCCGCACCGGCGCCAGCCCATCGAACACGCGTCGCTGGGCTTGCCGTAGCTGCTGCGTTAGCCGGCCGGCTTCGGGGCTGGTCAGTACGTTGGGCGCGCTGGGGTAGGGTAGCGCCAGGCCCTGTTCCAGCAGGAAATGGTTGATGTCGTGCTGGTTTTCGGCTACGGGCAGCAGCAGCAGCACACCGCCACCGGCCGCGCAATACTCGTAGCTGATGGTGCTCGGCGAGCATACAGCGGCGCCACACTGGCGCATCAGGGCCACCAGCTCCGGCGCGGGTAGGCTGTGGTGCAGTGTCAGACGGAGTTGCTGATCAGACCAGGCCTGCAGCGCCTCAAGTCCGCTGTAGGCGCTGCCCACCACGGCGTGCACCTGCGCCACCGTGGGCAGCGCGAGCAGGGCAGCCGCCACATGGCGGGTTTGGTGGGTGGGGTCGGCGCCGCCCAGGCACACCAGCACCGACGTGTACGAAGCTTCGGAAGCGGGCTGGTGAGTGGCATCCCGGAAGGCGCGGCGTAGAGGCGCGTAGGTAGGGCCGGCCAGCAGCCGGGCGCCCGGCTGCCGCATTTCATACTGACTAAGCTGCACGCCGCCCGCCGGGTTCAGCACCAGGTCGGCGGCCAACGAGAAGCTGTGCAGATCATCCACATACACCAAGCGGGCCACTGCGCCGCGTACCGTATTCTGGTAGTCGTAGCGGAAATCGTAGCCATCGAGCACCAGTACATCGGTGGGGCGCAGCACGTGGCGCACGAGATACGCCGCTTCCTCGGCCAGCGGCTGGATGGGCAGCGTCGTCACTTGCAGGCCGGCCGCTAGCAACTGTTGCTTTAGCGCCTCGTCCGGCTCCCGAATCAGAAACAACGACTCCGCAAAATCCGGCCGCAGAATCTCCGCCAGCGCCAACAGGCGCATTACGTGGCCCAGCCCGATGCGGGAGTTGCCATCGGCACGAAACACAAGGCGGGAAGGAGTCAATTAAGAATGGAGAATTAAAAATTAAAAATGCGCGGCTGAACGTGTGAAGTACTGCTTTCTACCTACTGGCAATGGCCCGGTGCGTCACAGCTTTTTCTGCTCGATATGGGCATTGAGTGCCACCAGTTCAGGATGCGCGTCCAATAGGGCAATCAGGGCGTCGGCAGGCAGCGTGGCAGCGTTGTAGTTCTCTATCAGTTGCCGGATTAGCTCGAAGTCATCGGCCGTATCCACCGTGAGACGATAGGCGCTACGGTTAGCGCTACGCGTGATGTGGCGGAACTGCACCCGCCCCGAGCGGTTCTGATGGATGTAGGGTGTTACATGCTCCCGGTCGGAGGGCAGCGTAGCCTGCTTGGCTGCTTCGTCCAGTAACTCCCGCGAAAACACCTCGAAGTCGAAGCCACGCGGAAACGTACGCTCCAGCACATTCGACAGGTATAGGCGCGGATTGTCGGTGGCCAGATACTCGTGCACAGCTGCGGCTATTAGCGTGCCATCCAGCAGCGGGCAGTCCGATGTCACGCGCACTATCACGTCGAGGTGGTGCGCGGCGGCGCATTGCTGAAAGCGGGCCAGCACATCGTCTTCAGAACCCCGAAAATAGGGCAGGCCACTGGCCACCGCGTAGTCCGCCAGCGCATCATCTGTAGGCTGATCAGTGATGGCCAGGTAGAGCGGCAGGCCACTGGCTTGCAGGCGCTGCACGTGGTAGTGCAGCAGCGGCTGCCCGGCCACAGCCCGAAGTACCTTGCCCGGCAGCCGCGTGCTGGTCATGCGGGCCTGCGAGATGATGCCGACGTTTTTCAAAAGCGGTGATGAAGTGATAAGGTAATCAGGTGATGAGGACTGTCATCCTGCGCTTGCGAAGGACCTTGTTGCGTTGAGCGGTAATGGTCCGATGCACCTAACGTGACAAGGTTTTTCGCAAACTCAGGATGACAAATGCACTGTTACAAACTCCTGGATGCAGTCGATAACGTACTGTTGCTCTTCGTCGGTAAGGCTCGGAAACAGCGGAATGCTCAGGCAGTGCGCATAGTAGGTTTCGGCCAGCGGAAAGTCGCCGGGCTGCCAGCCCAGGCCTTGGTAGTAGGGCATGGTGTGCACCGGAATGTAGTGTACCTGCGCAAAAATTTCCCGGGTCCGCAGGAAGTCGTACAGCCCTTTGCGGTCGGGCACCTGAATCACGTAGAGGTGGTAGGCGTGGCTCACGGCGCCCAGCAGCGGCCTTACGGCCGGCATTTCCGCGAAGGCCGCATCGTAGCGGGCGGCTAACTGGCGGCGGCGCGCCAGTCCCTCGTCGGCGCGCTGGAGCTGGCTGATGCCGAGGGCGCAGAGCATGTCGGGCATGCGGTAGTTGTAGCCGAGTTCCTGCATTTCCATGTACCAGCCGCCGTCGTTGCGCTGCATTTGGGCGGGGTCTTTGGTGATACCGTGAGTGCGCAGCTTCAGCAACTCCTGGTACAAATCTGCGCGGTTGGTGGTAATCATGCCGCCCTCGCCGGTGGCAATGTGCTTGACGGGGTGGAAGCTGAAGATGGCCAGATCAGCAAACTGCCCATTGCCGCAGCGCTGCTCCCGGCCCTGCGAGTCGGTGAAAAAGCCGCCGGGCGCGTGGCAGGAATCTTCTATCATCCACAAACCGAATTCGTCGCAGAGTTGGCGAGCGTCTTCTAAGTTCACGGGTAAACCGGCAAAATCCACCGGAATCAGGCCGTGGAAGTAGCCTTTGGGGTGGCTTTCTAACAGCCGGCGTACAGCTTGCAGGTCTATCAGGGCCGTGGCCGGGTCAATATCGGCGAAATGCACCTCACCGCCGCAGTAGCGCACGCAGTTGGCCGACGCCGCAAACGTGATGGGCGTGGTGATGACCCGCTGGCCCGGCTGCACGCCCAGCGCCAACGCACACAGGTGCAGCGCCGCCGTGCCATTGCTCACGGCCACCGCGTACTGAGCCCCCACATACGCCGCAAATTTCTGCTCGAACTCCGCCACTTTCGGCCCCTGCGTCAGGTAGTCGGAGTGCAGGGTTGCCACCACGGCCTGCACGTCGTCGTCGGTGATGTGCTGGCGGCCGTAGGCGATGGGGCGGATAGGCTGGAAGACAGGAGCGCTCATAGAATTCAAAAGTAAGGGGCTGGCCTCAATGTTCTGGTCCCTTCATAAAAGCCACTGCCGCTCCTTGGGCAGGAAGCGGCAGTGGTGGGTAAGGGTGGTGCAACTAAATCGAAAACAGCATGAAGGAAGCTTGTTGCAACAGCAGCCCTCTAGCCGCTACACCGCAAACTCCGCGTCCACGTGCAGGCGGATTTCCTCCCGGATCTGCGCGGCGTCCAGCCACTCGTCGTTGTTAGCCGAGTCGTAGTGGAAGCCTTCAGGCACACGCTTGCCGTTGAAATGCCGGATGAACTGCTCCACGTCCCACTGCGGTGTGAAGGGCAGAATCACGTAGTATTTAGGCAGCTCTACGGTGCTCAGCGCGTCGGTGGAAGTAATCATTTCCTCGTGCAGCTTCTCGCCGGGCCGGATGCCCACAATTTCCTGCCGGCAGTTGGGGCCGATGGCTTTGGCCACCTCCGTGATGACGTAGCTCGGGATTTTGGGCACGAAGATTTCGCCGCCCCAGCTGTTTTCCAGCGCGTAGAGCACCAAATCCACGCCCTGCTCCAGCGAAATGTGGAAGCGCGTCATGTCGGGGTGGGTGATGGGCAGCACGCCGGACTCGCGGCGCTGCAGAAAAAACGGCACCACCGACCCGCGCGAGCCGATAACGTTGCCGTAGCGCACCACCGAAAAGCGCAGGTCGCGGGCGCCTTTCATGTTGTTGGCGGCCACAAATAGCTTGTCGGAGCAGAGCTTGGTGGCGCCGTAGAGGTTGATGGGGGCGGCGGCTTTGTCGGTGCTTAGGGCCACTACTTCTTTCACGCCGCAGTCGAGGGCAGCGTTAATCACGTTTTCAGCCCCGAAAATGTTGGTTTTGATGCACTCCATCGGGTTGTACTCGGCGGCGGGTACCTGCTTGAGGGCGGCGGCATGTACAATAATGTCGATGCCCTCGCAGGCCCGCTTCAGCCGCTCGCCGTCGCGCACGTCGCCGATGAAGTAGCGGATGGCGGGAAACTGGCTCTGCGGAAATATCTGCGACATTTCGTACTGCTTCAGCTCGTCGCGCGAGTACACCACCAGGCGCTTCACCTGCGGAAATTGCTCGAACACAGTCTGCACAAACTGCTTGCCGAAGGAGCCGGTGCCGCCGGTTACCAGGATGGATTTATGATTGAGGTCGAGGGCCATTCAGGTGAGAGAGGTGAGAGGTAATAGGTGACACGTAACACGTGACAGGTTCCCCATCGGGGGGTAAAGGGCAAAGGTAGGTGTCTGCGCGCAGCCTGGAAAGGCTCTGGCCGGCTACGGCTTGCCTGTTCCGATATTATTGATTGAGCACATCTGTTACCTGTCACTTGTTGCCTCATTGCCTTGCACCAGCGCCACCAACTGTTTGGTGAGGGCGCGGCGAGAGTAGCGGGAGTGGCTGAGTGAAGGCAAATCCAGGTTCGGATTGATCTGCCACTGCGCCACCAACTCCTCCAGATAGTCCAGCATGGCCTCGTAGGCGCCGTACGGAAACGCCTGGCCGGCGCCACACTCACGCAGCAGCAGGTCGGCGTCGGAGCCGGCGGGGCCAATGCAGATAACGGGCTTATTAGCCGCCAAATACTCGAACACCTTGCCCGGCAGAATGCCCAAGTTGTGCGGCACGTCTGGAATGGCCATCAGCAGCACCGTAGCGCGGCGTAAATAGCTCACCGACTCGTCGTGCGGCACAAACGGCACCAGCTCCGTAACAGGCAGCAGCCCTGTGTCGGCCAGTTGGCGCTGCACCCCGTCCGACACTTTGCCCACAAAGCGCAGCCGCAGCGGCACCGCCGGGTGGCGGCGCGCGCACTCCGCCACGGCGCTCAGCCACAGCTCGATGTGGTACGTCTCGGAAATGGTGCCAGTGTGGGTGATAAGCAGCTGGTCATTGGGCGGCTGGGAGGGCAGCTGAAAGTCGTTTTCGTCGTAGCCGTTGGGTAGCACATGGAACTTGCCGGGCAGCAACTCCAGCGACTTGCCCAGAAACAGCCGCCGCGTGTCGGGGCTGGTCGTCAGCACAATATCGGCCTGCGCCAGCACCTGGCGCTCGTAGCGCGCATCCAGCCAGCGGGCCAGCGGCGTTTGGTTGAGCTCCTGATGATAGTAGATGTCGGTCCACGGGTCGCGCAAATCGGCCAGCCAGCGTATCCCGTAGCGCTGCTTCAGCGCCAGCCCAATCAGCTGCGTGGAGTGCGGTGGCGAGCTGGTGAGTACAGCGTCGAAGGTTTCGCCTTGGGCCAGCAGCTCGGCCACGGCTTGCAGGGCGTGATGATTCCAGCCGCGGCGGGCGTCCGGAATGAACAGGTTGCCGCGCACAAACTTGAAAAAGCGCTGGGTTACACTGGTTTTGCTTTCGCCCACGAAGCCACCATACGGAATCTGCTGGCGACCTGTGAGCTTCTTGTAGGAGCCAAACGGCTCGGAGGTGCCTGTGCGAATCACGCGTACTCCCGCCGGCACCTCGGCCGCCAGCGAGTGGTCCAGCACCGGATACGCACCTTTTTCGGGGTCCACGGTAATAACCGTCGGCTCGACGCCCAGCGCTGGTAAGTGCTTCACAAACTTGAGGCTGCGCTGCACGCCCGCCCCGCCCGACGGCGGCCAGTAGTAGGTGATAACAAGCAAACGAAGCGGACGAGCAGCAGACACAGGCAAAAGGCTAGGCAAAGCGCGAAGGTACACAGATGCGGCCTTTTGGGGTTTTCTGGTTACTTTTGAAGGCTAAATCCGTTTTTCATTCGTACGCTGCTCTATGGCTGCCGACTACACCGACCTGCTGGCCCTGATGGGTGACGTCCTGCGTGCCGTAGACCGGCAAACAGAAGCCAATCAAAAGGCCATTGATAACCTAGGCAACCGGTTCGAGGCCATCTTCAACCGCTTCGCTGAAGCTACTTCGGACGGATTTTCCCGCATGGAGAAGAAGATTGATGGCGTAAAGCAGGAAGTGGCCGGCGTAAAACAGGAAGTGGCTGGCGTAAAGCAAGAAGTGGCTAGCGTGAAACAGGAAGTAGCCGGTGTGAAGCAGGAAGTAGCCGAGTTGCGAACGGATGTGCAGAAAATAGACCAGCGGCTAGTGCGCATTGAAGCCAACCAGGCCACGCAGGCCGACATGCTGCACCGCCTGGAAATTCTGGAAAGCATTGTGCTGCGCAAAGCCTCTTAAATACCCGTTCAGCACATCAACTCATCAATAATCAGCACATCACCAGATGTTCGATAACCTCAGTACCAAGCTCGATAAAGCCTTCAAAACCCTCAAGGGCCAGGGCAGCATCACCGAAATCAACGTTGCCGCGACCGTTAAGGAAATCCGCCGCGCCCTCGTGGATGCCGACGTAAACTACAAGGTAGCCAAGGAGGTAACCGATAAGATCAAGGACGAGGCCATGGGCCGTGACGTGCTCATCAGCGTGTCGCCGGGCCAGCTCATGACCAAGATCGTCTACGATGAGCTCACGCAGCTCATGGGCGGCGAAAAGCAGGACATCGTCATCAAGGGCGAGCCGGCCGTGGTGCTGCTGTCGGGCTTGCAGGGCTCGGGCAAAACTACGTTTGCCGGTAAGCTGGCCGCTTATCTGAAGAAGCAGAACCGCACGGTGCTGCTCGTGGCCTGCGACGTATACCGCCCCGCCGCCATCGACCAGTTGAAGGTGCTGGGCGCGCAGGTGGACGTAGAGGTGTACTCGGAGCCGGATAACAAGAATCCGGTGGACATTTCGCGCAATGCCATCGAGTATGCGCGCAAAAACAACAAGAAGGTCGTCATTATCGACACCGCCGGCCGCCTTGCTGTGGACGAGCAGATGATGAATGAGATTGAGGCGGTGAAGCGCGCCATCAATCCGTCGGAGACACTGTTCGTGGTGGACTCCATGACCGGCCAGGACGCCGTGAACACCGCCAAAACCTTCAACGACCGGCTGAACTTCGACGGCGTGGTGCTTACCAAGCTCGACGGTGACTCGCGCGGTGGTGCGGCCCTTAGCATCCGGGCAGTGGTGGAGAAGCCCATCAAGTTCATCTCGACGGGTGAGAAGATGGAGGCGCTGGACATGTTCTACCCCGACCGGATGGCGCAGCGCATCCTGGGCATGGGCGACGTTATCAGCCTGGTAGAGCGTGCGCAGCAGCAGTTCGATGAGGATGAGGCCAAGCGCATTAACCAGAAGATCCGCAAAAACCAGTTCAACTTCGATGACTTTCTCTCCCAACTGGAGCAGATCAAGAAGATGGGCAACCTGAAGGACTTGGTGGGCATGATTCCGGGCATGAGCAAGGCCATTAAGGACGTGGACATCGACGACGACGCCTTCAAACCGATTGAGGCCATCATCCAAAGCATGACGCCTACTGAGCGTGCCCAGCCTGAACTGCTGAATGGCTCCCGCCGTCGTCGCCTCGCCAAAGGCTCCGGCACAGATATTCAGCAGGTAAACAACCTGATGAAGCAGTTCGAGGACATGCGCAAAATGATGCGCACCATGAACAAGATGAGCCAGACCAAAGGCGGCATGCAGCAAATGGCCCGCATGATGGGCATGAAAGGCCCGCTACGCTAATCACGGATTTTTCGGATTTAAGCGGATTTCACAGATTTTGTAGTCGATTGAGGTTCGTTGAAAACAAAGAGGCTTGCCATTGGCAAGCCTCTTTTCGTTGTGGCCTGGTTGAAGGAAATCCGTGATTCTAGTAGTCCGTGCGGCTTTCGTGCTGCTCCCAAGCACGGAAGCCGGCGGAAGCTTCGTCGCGCAGCAACTCAGTCATCGGAATCTGGCGGTCGGGGAGGGGCTTCTCGATTTCGTCGTAGATAAACTGGTCATCGAAGCCAATGGCGGCGGCATCGGCCTTGGTGTTGCCATAGAACACGCGCCGCGGCCGGGCCCAATAGATGGCGCCCAGGCACATCGGGCAGGGTTCACAACTGGTGTACAGGTCGCAGCCGTCGAGCTGGAAGGTGCCCAGCGCGGCGCAGGCTTTGCGGATGGCGTCTACTTCGGCGTGGCAGGTAGGATCGTGAGTACTGGTGACCTGGTTGAAGCCGCGCGCGATGATCTGGCCGTCCTTCACGATAACGCAGCCGAAAGGCCCGCCGTGGCCGGCCTGCATCTTTTCAACGGACAGGCGAATGGCTTCGCGCATGAATTCGGGGTTGGGAGCTTCCATACAGGGTGAAGTAAAGAACGGGAAAGGCTGTTGGTGGGTGCCGCGGGCCCGGCCGTTGGCAAACAAGCCCGCAAGGACGCAATTTTATACATAACCTGCAGGCATCAAATTGGTATCTACTATATAGCTGGCCTGATAACCAGTTGGCATTCTGTTCATTTCTTACCCTATTCCCATGCAAAAACTTCTTACTCGCTTGCTGCTGCTATGCACTTTGCTAAGCAGCAGTACTGCCTTCGCCGACCATCTGCGGGCCCATCTGCTCCTTGGGGCTACACTCAGCGGTTCTCAGGAAGTGCCTGCCGTAACCACCAATGCCCGCGGAACTGCCAGCTTCACACTCAACCCTACTCGGGACACGCTATTTATTTCCGGCTCTTTTGCGGGCCTTAGCGGGCCAATTACGGCCGCACACACGCACAACGGCCTCAGAGGCGTCGCCGGGCCAGTGGTAACCGACCTGTTTCGATTCATCCGCGGCAACCGCATCCAAGGCTTCCTGACCGGCGCCGACATCGACCGGGGCAAGCTGGACCGCTACCTGCGCGGTGGTTACTACCTCAACATTCATACGGCGGCCAATCCCGGCGGTGAAATCCGGGGCCAGATTGAGGTGGAGAAGGACGAAGAGTTTGTGGCGTCGCTGTCGGGCACGCAGGAAGTACCGCCTGTTACCACCAATGGCGTGGGCATTGGCACCTTTAACCTGGCGCAGAGCCAGGACAAGCTGAAGTTTCGGGTGGTGGTAGGTGGGCTCAGCGGCCCGATTACGGCCTGCCACTTCCACCAAGGCGCTACCGGCGTGGCCGGGCCAGTGGTGCTCGATTTGTTTTCGTTGGTAAACGGCAACGTAATTGAAGGTGAAGTGACGCCGACGCCGGCCATTGTCACGGCTATGCTGGCCGGGCAGATTTACATCAACGTGCACACGGCCGCCAACCCCGGCGGCGAAATCCGGGGCCAGCTGATCCGGGATGCGCGCTACCTCAGCCACGATGCCCGCCTCGACGGCGCCCAGATGGTGCCGGCCAATGCCTCCACGGCCAAAGCCGTATCGTTTCTGCGGCTGAATACCACGCTGGACTCACTGCGGATTTTTGTGGCCCATACCGGCCTGAGTGGCCCAGCCACCAATTTCGCATTGTACCAGGCTGATGCCGGGCAAGCCAATCCGGCTGCGCCGATTGCCAACGTGGCCATTCCGGCCGGAACGCCCAATGCATTTTCGGTGCTGTTTACCAGCCCGACTCCGGCCCTCGTAAACTTGTTTCTGCAGGGTGGCGTGAACATGGTGTTCACCACGGCCGCTAATCCAGGGGGTGAAATTCGGGGGCAGGTGTACCGTTTGGCACGGGAAGGCTATACGTTCTCGCTTAATGGAGCACAGGAGCGCCCCAACCCCGTGGCCAGCGCTGGGTACGGCTCTGGTTTTGTAAGCATGGACCGCGACCAGAGCAACGTACGCTTCAGCATGACCTGGGCGGGGCTGAGCGGGCCGGCGCAGGCCGGGCACTTCCACACAGGACTGCGCACGCAGGCAGGCCCGGTGGTATTCGAGCTAACCCCGTTCTTTAATTCAACGACAGCACCTAGCGCTGCGGAAGGATTCTGGCAGCCTACCGGCAATGCCGC
The DNA here is from genome assembly GCF_014333525.1 of Hymenobacter puniceus. Taxonomy (GTDB): domain Bacteria; phylum Bacteroidota; class Bacteroidia; order Cytophagales; family Hymenobacteraceae; genus Hymenobacter. The sequence continues at coordinate 81,784 of NZ_JACSCX010000004.1, read as the reverse complement.
GCCCAATGCCGCCCGGCCTTTCACGGCGCGCCGCGCCCTGCAGTTCCGCCGCGACAGTATGTATGTAAACATTCACACGGCCACTAACCCCGGCGGCGAAATTCGCGGCCAGGTATTCCGGGGCGCCAAAGACTTGGCCATTGTGCTTTCGGCGCAGCCAGCGGCGCTGGTAGCCGAAGGTTTCCGCACCTTCCCGAACCCTACGCGCGCCGCCGTTGGTGTGAGCTTTGAGGCACGCCGCGCCGGTAGTGGGACGCTGCAAATCACGGATTTGCTGGGCCGCACTCTGGTGCAGCAGCAACTGGCAGTTCGAGCCGGTACCAACCAGCAAACCGTAGCGCTGCCGGGCTTGGCAGCAGGCATGTATCTGCTTTCTATCGAAGTAGAAGGCTCACGCCTGGTTAGCCGGATAGTGAAGGAATAGTATAAGCCAAAACGTGTAGCAAGGAAAAGCCCACTGAACCATCTTCAGTGGGCTTTTCATGCAGCGCGCACTGTGCCAGTAGTAGCTAGGCAACTCTTTAAGCTACAGGTGCTACAAGCGCCAGGAAAAATACATGAGTAAGCGGGCAGCAAAATGGCTCCTATTCTATCTGTTTGGCCTGATAGTTGTAAGCGCTGTAATCATCTAAATAATATTTAGGTGTTTTGGTTGTGGGAAAGAGGACGGCTGCTAGTCGTCCTTTTTTTATTTCTTATAGTCAGGTAGATGCGCGTAGCTCGGTGAAAGCGGCGCCTAGTTTTATGAGCGGATAGTGGGGGTAGATACAGTCGAGCGAGCTACTGCTCAGAATCATGTGACTGGCTCGGAAAGTCGTTTCGGCAGCAGAGCTTAGTTAAGTGGCGTTAAGTGAGCCAGACCAGCGGCCACCTTGCAAGCAGGCACTGGCTGGTACTGCCTCACTCGTTTCAAGTGAATGGTGAAAATGAGGCGCAAACCCAGGCTTTTGGTAGCTGTTGAGCTTTAAGAAGCACAAATAATTTTTTGCTGCTACGCACTGCCTGCCTTAGCCGGACTGCTTACTCTGGCCGTCCTGCTACTACCAAGGGCAAAGAATCGTTCAGGGTAACAGAGAAGGTAGAGCCTACTCCGGGTTGACTCTGGACTGTGATGCTACCCCCGGCATTGTTGATGATGCGCTTGACCATATATAACCCAATGCCGGAGCCTTCCACATCATGGTGCAGGCGCTGAAACAAGCCAAACAGCTTGCTTTGCTGGGTTGCATCCAACCCCAGGCCGTTGTCCTGGACTTCCAGCAGCACGGAGTCAGCTGTGCGGGAGCACCGCAACGACACAACCAAGGGCCGGGAAGGGTCACGGTACTTCACCGCATTACTGAGCAGGTTATAGAAGATGCTCCGCAGGTGCTTCGGGGCGAATGATACAGCCAGCCCTTTAGGTATATCTACTTTTACTTGCGCATCAGCGGCCTGCAGGCGAGGAGCCAGGTCCAAACAAATAGACTCTACCAAACTGGCAACATCTACTGCCTCAATGGCCTGTAACTGGGCCTGCTGCAGCTGCGCCAGATCTGTTAGTTGCGCAATGGTCAGCTGGAACCGCGCCACGGCCTGCTGAATCATCAGCAGCAATGACGAAACAAGCGGAACCTGGAACGCAGAGGGCGGCAGCTCTTCGCGCAGGGCCACTATTAAGCCTTCGAGATTGGTGATAGGCTCACGCAAATCGTGAGACGCGGTGTAAATAAAGTTATCCAGGTCGATGTTGGTGCGCGTGAGCTGTGCATTGGAGGCTGCCAGCTCACTGGCCAGAGCCAAGGCCTGCTGGCCGCTTTCTTCAACATGGCGCCGGGCGTGCACCTGCTCGGTTACGTCATAAGCAAACACCAAGACACCATCTATCTCGCCACGCTCATTCCGGCGCGCCTGATAAGTGAACGTCCATACAATTTCCTCGAGCGGCTCACCCTCGTGGCGGGACAGCATGAGGGGCAGCTCCAGCGCAACGTAGGTCTGGCCGGTGGTGTACACCTGCTGCAGCAGATCTGGCACCGGCGAACCAAGCAATTCGGGCAGAGCTTCCAGCAGCGGCTTGCCAGCTAAGTCGCGGCCCGGAAAGATGCGCTGGTACGCGGGATTGACCAGCTGGAACACTAGGGTGGGGCCATCGAGGATGGCAATGGGCGCCGGGGCCTGCCAGAACAAATCGTGCAGCTGCCGCTGTTGCGCCTCCCGCTGCTGGCGGGCCAGCACCTGCTCGGCTACATCATAGGCAAAGATGGAGATGCCAGCTATCTGGCCATGCTCGTGGTAGGCCTGATACGTAAAATTAAAGTATGCCTGCCGGGCAGGACGGCCCTCAGGCTGCTCAATTGCCAGCGGAAGCTCGGTACCGAAGAACGTTTTACCTGTGCGGTACACCCCGTCGAGCAAAGCCACAAACCCTTGCTCGGCAGCATCGGGCAGGGCCGCCGCCAGCGTACGGCCTACCAGCACGCGCCCCGGAAAAAGATGCTGATATGCCTCATTGACGTACTCGAAACGGTGTTCAGGGCCTCGCAGCAACGCAATACTGGCGGGCGTTTGTGCAAACACCTGGTAAAACGTTTCGCGCTCCTGCACCTGGCGTTGGGTGGCCGCCAGCAGGTCAGCCTGCAGGGCCAGGGCGGCGGCGGTGCGCTCCGCTACCCGGCCTTCCAGCTCTTGGTTGAGTTGATGCACCTGCTGGCGGGCCAGCACCTGGTCGGTTACATCGGTGGCTACCACCAGCACCCCGGTGGTCTGGTCCTGCTCGTTTCGCTGAGGCTGATAAACAAAGTTGAAGTAGATAGTATCCAGGGCACCATTCCGGTACAGGCTGAACGGCAGCTCTGTACCAATAAATGGCTCACCGGAGTGCAGTACGCCATCAAGCAGGGACTCGATGCCTTGGCCTTGCAGTTCCGGCAATGCCTGCATCAGCGGAATGCCAAGCAGCTGCTCCTGCGAACGGCCCCAGATCTGGCAGACGGAAGGATTGGCCAGGGATATACTGTACTCGGGGCCATCCAGCACAGCAATAGCTACCGGCGCCTGGTAAAAAACCTGCTGCAGCTGCTGGCGCTGGCGCTCTACTTCGGCCCGGGCCGCGCGCTCGGCGGTTTGGCTTTCGCGCAGGGCCACTTCCACCTGGCTACGGGGCTGGTCAGCAGTGTCAGTGAAACTCACCAGCAGCCCCGCGCCCGAGCGGCGCGCAGCCAGGCGGTAGTAATTATCGTAGCCGTCGGCCTGGTAGTTGATGTTGTATTCGCGGGGTTGGCCCGTCACGTAGGCATCAACATGAAAGGCAAAGGTGCCGTGGGCTTTGCTATGCGGCCACTGCTCATTGTGCGTGAGTGTCGGCCGCTCGGGCATGCGCATCATGCGCTGAGCCGTGGGATTCAGGTACTCAAACGTGAAATCAATCAGCTCACCAGCCGCGTTGTAAAGCGGCATATAAAAGATTACACCCGTCAATGAAACAGCAAGCAAGTCGCTGAACAAGTCATCGAGTGGTGAAAAGGCAGTTAGGAAAGTGGCTGGCTGCATGCAGAGCAAGAAGGAGAACGTAGGGAAGGCAAACCGGACCCGGCAGTTACCACGTGTTTTATCGGCAACGGATTCTATAATCAGTTGCAGCAACCGAAGAATCGGCTGCCTAGGCGCTGCGTTGCTCTAGCTGGGAAAGCAGCTGGTCGATTTCAGCGGCGTAAGCGTCAATCCGCTCTAGGCCGGCGCGGGCCTCTTCAATCCGGCCCCGTTGGAAGAGGGCAACCAGTTCCTGGCCGTGGCGCAGCATCTGCTGCAGCGCCCGCTCTATGCCGCGCACTTCCGGAGTCAGGCCAAAACGCGGGGCCAGCGTAGTGGCAAGCCACTGCCCAAACGGATTTTGCGCCAGCGAGAATAGCATCGGGTCGGGCTCGCGCACGCCGTAGAGCACCGACCGCAGCCGGGACTTGAATACGACCTGTTTGATGCGGGCCTGTTGAAACTCCAGGCTATCAATATCCATAACTAAGGGGCGCTACCAGATAGAAAAACAGAGCAAAAGCTCAGCTATGATCAGGGTTGAGCAGGCCTTGCAGCTGGTTGAGCTGCTGGCGCATTAGTACCCGCTCCGTAACGTCAAAGGCAAAGCTGAAAATGCCGACGATCTGGTCGTTTTCGCGGAAGGCCTGGTAGGCAAAGTCGAAATACCGCTCTTCTACCAGCCCGGTGGCGCGCCGGTGCAGCTGCAAGGGCATCTCAGTGCCATAAAATGGCTCGCCAGTCTGATATACTTGGTCCAGCAGCCCGATAAAGCCTTGCTCGGCAGCGTCAGGCACTACTTCCAGCACAGTGCGGCCCACCAAGTCATTTGTGGCAAATAGCTCGTGGTAGGCGGGGTTGGCAAACTCGATGGTATAGGCTGGCCCCCGCACGATGGCAATCAGAGCCGGTGCCTGCATAAACAGGGTGTAGAATGTCTCGCGCTGCTCTTGTGCCAGCTTGGCGGCCTGATAAGCCTGTTCTGATAAAAGCATCTGGTGCTCGTTGGCTTCCATCAGTTCCTGCACCAGCGTGCGTTGCTCATGAATGTCTACGCCGCTGCCTACCCACAGCTCCACGCTACCATCCGGCTGAAGCTGCGGTACGGTTCGGGCCAGCACCCAGCGGTAGTGCCCGGTGTGGCGGCGCATCCGAAACTCGGCCTCGTAGGCGCGGCGCTCGGCAATGGCCTCGGCCCACTCCTGAGCAAGATGCGGCAGGTCATCGGGGTGGATAACGGACTGCCAGCTTTGCGTGGGGTTATCGGTTGTGGCCAGGCCCGTGAAGGAGCGCCAGCGCTGGTTGAAATAGTCGATGATGCCATCGGGCTGAGCGGTCCAGACCATCACGGGCAAGGCTTCGAGCGTAAACAGGGCCCGCTGCCGGGCTTGCAGCAAGGCCTGCTCGGCGGCGGCGCGCTGCTGGTCGGCCAGGTGCTGGGTTGTTACATCTTCCGGGTGCTGCAGAATGTACAGCAGTTCCCCGCTACTATCCAGCACCGGGTAGTGCGTGATACGCCAGTAGCGCTCCTCGGTGCCGCCGCCCTGATGAGCCGGCCGCTGCAGGTCGTAGCGCGTGAGGGGCATGGTGTGCGGCTGCTTGTGCTGGCGCACGTACTCGTGCGACTCGCTCAGGTCGCGCTGGCTTTCAGGAGCCGAAGGATAGGCCTCGAAAATATTCCGGCCCATGGCTTGCTCGCGGGGCAGCATAGACACGCCCACGTGCTTGTCGGAGTTGTCGACGATGGTGCCGTCTGGCAGCAGCAGCAGGTAGTTGTGCGGCAGCAGCCGGAACAGGTGCAGATAATCGGGAGTGGCAGTAGGCATGTAGTAGGAGGTGGGGAACAGCCAAAGTTAGGTGCCAGCACCCAGGTTTGATTTAGTCGAGCTTAGCAGCAGAAGCGGATACCGGCTCTGGCAGCTTGTGCCAGATAGTGCAATTTGCTCGGTTTAAGCCAGCGTAAGGCGGCTGGCTAGCTCCTAACAAACAAAACGCCCTGCCGAGCATTTAGCTTGGCAGGGCGCTTTGGGGCGGCTTGGTTGTTTTACTTGGCGGCCGGATACCAGTTGCGCAGCCGAACGTCAATTTTCTTGTTGGCCGTATTCACGGTTTTTCTGAAGCCATCTACGTCGCTCAGTCCGTTCTGGCCGCGGTAGTGGTACGGGTACACAATACCGGGTTTGAAAGCCAGCACGCCTTGCGCCGCCTGGTTCACGTCCATGGTGTAGGGCAGGTTCATGCACACAAAGGCCACATCAATGCCCTTGAGGGCGCGCATTTCGGCAATATCCTCGGTGTCGCCGGACAGATACACGTTTTTGCCGCCTAGGTTAAGCACGTAGCCGTTGCCGCGGCCTTTAATATGCGGCGCATCCGCCGCTTCGGGCAGGTTGTACATCGGAATGGCCGATACACGCATGCCCAGCGTATCGAGCTGCTGGCCGTTGCCGAGAATACGCACCTGCGCTTTGTATTCTGCCGGCAGCTTTTCAGCCACTGCTTTCGGCACCACCATCAGGGCTTTGCCAACGGAGAGCCCCGCTATTGTTTTCAAGTCCAGATGGTCGCCGTGAATGTCAGTAATCAGGATGACGTCGGGTGCTGCCAACCCGGCATAGGCCTCTGCGCCGCCGTAGGGGTCCACGTAGATGGTCTTGCCATTCCAAGTGAACACCACACTGCCATGCGTGATAGGCTGCACTGTGAGTGGCCCCTTTTTGGTCGTAATCTGGTCGGGGGCTACGCGCGGCGCGGTAGTGGTGGGGGCGGTTTGGGCCTGTGCCTGCACCGCAAATGCGGCCAGGGCTACCGTAAGAAGAGTGGCTTTCATCAAGGTGTTGTCTGTGGGTGAGGAGTGATACGGAGTTTTCCTGGTAATGGGGTGCCGTGCAGAAGCTGCCACCAAAAAATCAGGACAATAACCCACTCTGCCCGCACAAGTTCCGACCAGCCGCCTTGCGCGCTGCCAGCGCAGCTTATTCTAACCCGTTCCGGTTCGCCGGAAAGCCGCTGCACGCAGGCTGGCCTTTCTGCTTTCTAGGCAGATAAAAAGGGGGTGAGTTCACCGGAGTAGGTCAGCGTGAGCTGGTGCATAGCCCGGGTGCAGGCCACGTAGAGCATGCTTTTGTCAACCTCCGTTTTGTAATGGCGGGCCGAAGCAAACGGTACGATGACTGCGTCAAACTCCAGCCCTTTCGCCAAATGGGCCGTGGTAATGACAACTCCTTCCTTGAATTTTGTCGACTCATCTGTCAGCAGATGGACACCGGAAGCCTGCAGTGCCTCATATGCCTGCTCGGCCTGCCGCAGCGTTTTGCAGATAACTCCCAGCGAATAGCTTCCGGAGCTTTTGAAAGCCGCAAGCAGTTGCTGAATTCCAACCAGCTCTTCGGCCGGGCTGGCAAAGCGCACAACGGCAGGCTCCGGCCCGTGCCGTTCCAGCGGAACAAGGTGAGGATTGGGCATGAGCCGCTGCGCAAAAGCAGTAATCTCGACGGTGGAGCGGTAGCTGCGGTGCAGCTTAACCACATCCGCTTGCGGGAAAACCCGTTCAATGGCTTCAGCAGAAGAAGCACTGTAGGGATTCACGGTCTGGCTTACATCTCCCAGGATGGTTTTGCGGCACGGAAACAGCCGGGACAGCACCGCATACTGCACTGGAGTGTAATCCTGCATTTCGTCGACCAGCAGGTGCCTGACCTGGTCGTAGGCGGTGGCACCCTCCAAACGAATCCGCAGATAAATCAAAGCAAATACATCGGCGTATTCCAACCGTACGGGGTGGCCCAGCTGTAGCAGTTCCGGCTGGCCAATCCAACGATAAAAGTCGCGGTACAGGTCCAGCACGTTGTTGAATTTGAACAGCCGGTTGGTTGCTTCGCTGATGGCGCCCTTTTCCTGGCCGGTGAGCTTGCGCCCGGCGGCGTCGCGCACGTAGGCCCGGACGTCGTTGGCTACCAGTGCGAAACGCTTCAGCAGCGGCACCCGGTGGTAGGCTTTAAACTTCTGCTCTATCAGAGACGCCGGCACTACTGTTCTGCCGATCCGAAGCTCAGTCCAGTTGAGGTAGTTGTTTTCGATGTGGAGCAGATACTGGTTTAGCTTGCCGAAAAACTCAAACGACGACTTGAACCGGATCCGCTCGATAAACGCCGGGTTGTGCTGCTCCAGCAAGGCAGAAACCTGCTCAAAGAAGGTCTGGAACGGGTACCGGTTTTCCAGCAGGTCGGCGGCCAGCTCGTCCATCCCCAGCTCCGGAATATGCTCTTCACCCAGCTCAGGCAACACGTTGGAGATGTAGTCGGCAAATACTTTGTTGGGCGAAATGATAAGAATGTCTTTGGCTGCAATCGTCTCGCGGAAGCGGTACAGCAGAAACGCTATGCGGTGCAGGGCAATGGAGGTTTTGCCTGAGCCAGCCACGCCCTGAATAATCATCACCGGCGCGGTTTCATTGCGGATTACGGCGTTCTGGTCGCGCTGAATCGTGGCCACGATGTTCTTCATCTTGTCGTCCGAAGACTTGGCCAGTTCCTGCTGCAGCACGTCGTCGTGGATGTTCACGTCGCTGTCGAGCATGAATTCCAGGCGGCCGTCGCGGATTTTATATTGCCGCTTCAGCTCGATGGTGCCCCGTACAGTGCCGGAAGGCGTGGTGTAGAAAGCCGGCCCCAGCTCGAAATCATAGAAGAGCGAGGAAATCGGGGCCCGCCAATCGTAAATCAGGTTGCGGCGCTGCTGCTCATCGAAAAAGGAATACACGCCGATGTATACCGGTACAGCGCCCTGGTTTGAACTGGCGAAATCAATGCGGCCGAAGTACGGCGACTGGCCCAGCTTGAGCAGGCGGCGCTTGCGGCCCACGGCCCCTTCGCCCGTCAGGGCCATGCGGTTGATGGATTGGTCGGCGGCCACCATATCGGCCTCGTCCATGCCCGACTGGTGCTCGTGAATGTATTCTTTCTTCTGCTGAAGCTCCCTGGAAAACTGTTTGACGGCCTCATCTACCCGCCGCACGGCCAACGTCAGCTGTTCCTTTATTTCTTCGAGGTATTCTTTTTCTTCCTGCTGCGTAGCGTTCATGGCGGGCTGTACTTGACAATCGAGCCTCAAAGGTGCCAGCAAATCCTGGCCTGCCGAAGCGTTTCGCGGAATTTCTGCTGGCCTGCTTTGCATGTGAGTTGCTTAGCCAGCGCCTGTTGGTAAGCGGGTGAGCACCCCAGCGCTGCTTTGCCATCTGTGAGCCCGGAATAAAAAAGGCCCCCAACTAATCGTCAGGGGCTCTTCACAGGACCAGGATGAAATGGCAGGCTGAGAATGCAGGTCGGCTAGGCCCATTCGTAGGGCTGAGTGCCCTCAGCGCTGCATCCGCATAGTATTAGCCGGCTGCTCAGCGCCCGGCTGGTATGGGTACATGGGTTTGGTGTATAACTGCCTGTGTATGCAGCCTGCAACATCCAGCCTGGCCCCAGGCGAGAACCAGGCCTAGTGTACTACGCGCAGCTCGTAAGTGCCCTGTGGCTGGCCGGGAAGCTGGAAAGCGCCCGCTCGGCTGGGGCCGTAGCCCAGGTTCACCTTCACCCATTCGTCGCGCACGGGCAGCAGTGCCAGTATCTCGTGGCGCAACCGGTCCAGGTCTTGCTGCAGCGTCTCGAGTTGCTCACGCACCTGCTCGGAGTGCTGCGGGAAGCTACCGGTAGCAGAGCGCTGCTCGAAGGCTTCGGCCGCCAGTGTTTCCTGCTGGTGTTGCTGCGCGAGGCTGGCGCGTTCGTTGGTGGCGGCCTGTAGCGCTTTTTCAGCCGCCAAGTATTCATTCAGCTTATCTTCCAGCGGCAATAGAGAGGAGTCGAGGTAGTCTAGGTTGGTGGACATAGAAGGAGAATCTGGTATGAACCCTGGCAAACGTAGCCTGCCCGGGAAAGATGCAGCGCCGCCCGGCTAAGGCTGCAGACTGTCGTAGTAAGCCAGCAGCCGGACCACGTCAACTTCCTGGCTTAGGTTGAGCTGCTGCTGCGAACTATAGGTGCTGGCCTGCGCCCGGTATTGTGGCGCCAGCGCTTCCAGCACGCTCCGGCCATTGAGCCGTATCGGCACCAGCACCTGGTCGGGGCGCTTGATGAAGTACAGGGTTTTGCTGCTCCACATGGCTTTCTTCACCGTGGTAAGGGCGCCGCTGGAAGACTGGGTTTGCACCTGCCGCGTGAGCTGGCGCAGCAGGGCCGTGCGGCCGGCATCGTAGCGCACATCAAAAAATGTGGCGCGCAGCACGGGCTGTTCGGTTTTTACGTCGGGATAAAGCCGGAAAACGTGCGTCTGATGGGTGGCGGAGTCGCGCAGGGTGAACTCGCGCACCATGGTTGTAAACAGCTCCACAGAGTCGCCCTGGGGGCGGCGCCACAGCAGCCGGCCATCCGACAGGTCGTATTTCAGCCACTGCTGGCGCTGCACGTTGCCGGTACGCATGGCCACAGTGCCCAATGCCCAGCCCGGCAGCAGATACGGGCTGCCGGTAGCTGCCAGTCCGTCGCGCTTGCGGCCCAGCTCCCGGTTGATGTAGTCGTAGTTGCTGAGCCGGCCTCCCTCATCTGCCCGTTGGGCGTGGGTTGGGTTCGTGAGCAGCGCCAGGGTAATCAGCAGCCAGAAATACGGGTAGCGCATAGCAGTTCAGTAGGATAGGAAGCGTAAAACAAACCAGCCGGGTGGCACCACAGAAAGATGCGAAACTTTATTGAGCCAGCCAATCTGCGGTGGCCCGCCCGATGCCGTACCTTGCAGCGCCGGAGCCTGGCCGGCTCCTACCCATCCGACTGATGCTTATGCCTGCTACTGCCACCCCCGCTTCTGCCGATCCACTGGGCCACGCCCTGCTCGACTACCTGCACGGGCAACTCGATGCCACGCTCACCGTGTTCAGTGATGTAGCCGAGGAAGAGCCGCTGCCGGCAGCTTATTTTTTCAGGAGCTTATGGGAAATGCCTGAGCTGGAGCGGCAGGCGCTGGAGCAGTGCCAGGGGCGCGTGCTCGACCTGGGCGCCGGCGCCGGCTGCCACGCGCTGGAGCTGCAAAGCCGCGGGTTCGAGGTGAAGGCCATCGACGCCTCGGCCGGGGCCGTGCAGGTGATGCAGGCCCGTGGCGTACGCCAGGTGGCGCACCACGACCTGCGCGACGCCGCCCTCACCCACGAAAAGTACGACACTATCCTGATGCTCATGAACGGCTTGGGGCTGGTAGGCACCCTCGATGGGCTGGCGGCTTTTCTGCGCCACGCGCGCCAGCTGCTGGCCCCCGGCGGTCAGATTCTGGCTACTTCCTCCGACATTAGCTACCTCTACGAAGACGAAGACGGCGCACTGGTATTTGACCTCAATGGGCCTTACCACGGCGAAGTAACCTACACCATGCAGTACGGCGCCGAGCAGGGGGCCACCTTTCACTGGCTGTTTGCCGATGCTGGCATTCTGCAGGATTACGCCGAGGAAGCCGGCTACGAGGTGGAGTTCCTGGGCGAAGACGAGCAGCAGCAATACCTGGCCCGCCTCACGCTGGCGAATGGATAAGTACAGGACGATCAGTCAAGTCTGCCGCTGGCTTCAACCTTTTTTCGCTTCATCAAGTACGCTGCCTCTATGAGCTATAGCAAGACGTTTACAGTGCGCTGGGCCGATATGGACCCCAATGTGCACATGCGCCACTCCGCCTACACCGATTACGCCGCGCAGGTCCGCCTGGACTTTTTGGCCGACCAGGGCTTCTCTATGCAGCGCTTCGCCGAGCTGAAAATCGGCCCGATTCTGTTTCGTGAAGACACCCGGTTCCTCAAGGAAATACACATGAGCGAAACCATCCGGGTGACGGCGGAGCTGGGGGGCCTCAGCGCCGACGGCTCGCGCTGGCGCATCATCCACACCATCTACAAAGCCGACGGCCGCGAAGCTGCTACCGTAACCGTTGACGGGGCCTGGCTGGATTTGCGCCTGCGTAAGCTCACGCTGCCGCCACCCGAACTAACGGCGGCCTTCACCGGCATCACCCACCACGCCACCTACGCCGACATCGTGCGCGAGAAAAAAGCCGGAGAGTAATCCTGCCTGCTGACCGGCGTAATCCCGGCTCAGAACCCACAAAAGAGGCCCTTCATACTGCAGTATGAAGGGCCTCTTTTGGGTGAAATGACCTGCTGGCTGTGCACTACGCCTTTTTCAGGGCTTTGGCAATTCGCTCAACCTGGCGCTGGTGGTGCAGCACGTGGTCGAGCATGAAATCCAGGGTCTGGTAGATGGTGAGCATGCCGGAGCGAGGGTGCTTGAAGATGGCCCGGTCGAGAAGCCGGCCGGGGTATTCGTTGAGCAGCTGCTCCAGCCGCCGCCGGATGGATTGCCATTCGGTTTGCAGCTCCGGCAGGGAATCCACTTCATCCGGTGTCAGCTCGGCCAGCCGCTTCGGTGCCTTGAAGCGCGTGAACGGCAGCCGCAGCAGTCCGCGCAACAGCAACGATTTAAGCGTATGTGCTACGCCAGCCTTTTCCAGCTCTTCCGTTTGCTGCAGCTTCTTCTCCAGGTATTGCGCAATGCCGGTTTCCGCTACCAGCAGATGCTGTACTACCTGCGCCGCCGACCACTGCCCCGGGCCCGGCGACTGGTGGGCCTTGCTGCCCAGGGCTTCCGCAGCCTGCAGCAAATGCGCAGTAGCCAGTTCAAGTTGCTCGAAGCGTAAGTGCAGACGATGATTCATAGAGGAGTGCAGGAGTGAGCGGTTACGACGTAGCTTTGGGCAAAAGGTACGCAAATCCCTGCCGCTGGCTTCTACGCGGCTTTCTTCTCCCGGTTCTATGTCCGTTTCAACTGCCTCATCTTCTGGTTCGCCGTTTCCGGTAGCGCCACCAGTGGGGCTGGCGCTGTTGCGCCGGGAATGGCCGCTGCGGGTGCGGGTGCTGGTGGTGCTGGCACTGTATGGCAGCTACTTTCTGCTCGGCGGCGGCCTTACCGGGGAGCGGATGCCCTATGACGCCGGCCACTACTGGGAGCTGGCCGTGGCCCTGAAAAACCCGGACACCGGCTTTTCGCTACTCAATTTCCGGGACCCTACACGTGGCTACTGTGCGGCACTGCTGCAGTTGCCGGCGCTCATCGTACGCTTTATCACGCATTGCTCGATGCCAGTGGCCGCCAAAGCTGCCGGGCTGGGCTGGGCCGCGCTGCTGAATGCGTGGCTGCTGCCGGCGCTGTGGCGCAGCGTGGTGCCGGGGCGCGTGGCGGGAGGGCGCTGGCTGCTGCTGCTGCTGCTGGGGTTTGCCTTCTGGCGCGACCATCTTAGCTTTTCCCTGACTGATATACCGGCCCTGACGCTACTATTATTGGCGCTCTGGGCTTTGTGCCGGGCCGGATTGGGCTGGTGGCTGCTGGCCGGCCTGAGCTTGGCGGCGGCCTGTAACAGCCGGCCGGCTTACGTGGCGGCAGTGCCCGCAGTATTGGCCCTGGCGGCCTGGTGGAGCGTGCAGCATAGCCGCCAGCAGCGGCTGTGGCGTTGGGCATTGCTGCTGCTGGGCGTGGCGCTGGTGCTAGCACCGCAGTGGCGTATCAACCAGCGTCATTTCGGGCAGAACACGCCTTTCGTACTGGCTCGCGTAAATCCTGCTGATACCACGCCACTCTACCTCAAGCAGCTCACCTGGGGCACCCGTGTGCTGCGCTACGACACCAGCCTGCAGCAGCGCCTCATCTATGCCGATTCGGCCGGGCTAAACGTCCTGCAGGAGGAAGGAATTCGCGGGTACAGCTCTTATGGGCAGTTTACAAGCATTTTGCTGCACCATCCGCTCAATTATACTGTACGCTATCTGCGCCACCTCTTCAACGGCCTCGATGTGCAGCAGCCTGCTCCGTACCTGATCCGCAACTATGGGTTGGAGCGGCCGTGGGTGCAGCTGCTCAACTACACCGTGTTGGGAATTGGAATGCTGGTAGTGCTGCGCCGCCCCAGACGCTGGCTGACGTGGCCCCGGGCCCTGATGCTGCTGGCGCTGCTGCTGCCTTGTGCGGCCGGCATTCCTACGGCCATCGAATGCCGCTTTTTGCTGCCCCTGCATTTGCTGCTGCTGGTAGTAGCGTCGTTCCGGTTTTCGCCGGCGGCCTGGGCACGCCGGCTGCGCGGCCGGCCGGGCCGGGCGCTGGCTGTGGTGCTGGCTGCCGGACTGTGGCTGGGGGGCTGCTTTTGGGTTTCGGCGGCCACTTTCCGCAACCTGCAGCCCGACCACGGCAAGTCCCTGGTAGATGATTAAGCGGCCATTTTTCCTATAAACCTCTATTCTTGAAGCTGGCCCCTCTGCTATCTGCCAACCATGTCCGGGCACCTTACCGGCGCCTGACGCTACTGCTTCTGGTGGCGTACCTGGTATATCTGCCGTTCTCGGGGTACACCGCCATCTACTTTGATGCGCTGAACTACTGGTTCATTTCCATCTACTTTCATAAAAACGGTCACCTGTCACTGCTCAACTTCCATGACGGTTTCCGGGGCTATTTGCTGCCGCTGCTGTTGCTGCCGCTGCGCATCACGCAGTTCTACAGCGGGCTGCCCATCATCCTGTTTGCGCGTGTGTTTGGGGCGGTGCTGGCGGCCGTAGGCTTCGGCTGGCTGGGGCCGCGGCTCTGGCAGGCCGTCAGCCACTCGGGGCCGTTGAGCTGGCCGCGCCGGCTGGCGTTTGCAGTGCTGGGCTTCGTGTTCTGGCGCGACTACTTCAACTTCCCGCTCACTGATTTTCCGAGTCTGGGGGCGCTGCTGCTTGGTTTGCTACTGCTCTACCGGCGCGGCGCGTGGTGGACGGCCGCAGCCGGGGCGTGTCTGGCGGCAGCCTGCAACATCCGGCCTTCCTACCTGATTGCGGTGCCGTTTTTCGTAGCGCTGGCGCTGGTGTTGCCGGCACCTTCGCAGGTGAAGCGGCTGATGCGCGGGCTGGCGCTACTGGCTGGGGCAACACTGGTGCTGGGTCCGCAGCTGCTCATCAACCAGCGGCATTTCCACCAGAACTCGCCGCTGGTACTGGCGCAGGATGAAAACCTGGAAACCAACAACCTCTACCGCGAGAAGCTAAAATGGGGTTTGTTGCACCAGAAATACGAAACCAGCCTCGGCAATGACTACCCCGAGCGAGTCATGATTTTCCGGGATTATGCCGGCGAAGCGCTGGTGCGGCAGGAGCAGATCGGCTGGTTCGACTCTTACAGCAGCTACCTGCAACTGGTGCTGCGCCACCCCACTCTGTTTGCTCGGATGTATGCGTGGCGGCTGTTCAACGGCCTCGATATTCAGTACCCAACGCCCTACATCAAGCAAGTCTACGTGCCCACCTGGGGCTTGGCGTGGCTGAATTACTCGGTGTGGTTTGGGGCCGGGCTGGTGCTGCTTCGCACCCAGTTTCGTCGCCTAACGCTGCCGCAGTGGCTGGTGCTGGCCGTGCTGCTCGTGCCCTGTATTCCCATGCTGCCCATGAGCATGGAATGCCGCTTTCTGCTGCCGCTGCACTTGTTTTTATACGCTGTGCTGTGCTTTGGCTGGCCAGCTGCGTGGCGCCCGGCAGCCTGGCCGCGCCAGCGGCTGGCGGGGGTAGGGGTGGCGTATGTAGCGTTTGTACTGCTGTGCTTCTGGGCTTCTGCCACCGCGCAGGCCACGCTGGAGTTGGGGCCGCGGGCCTTGTGGTAGGGGTGGGGTAGAAGGCTAAGCTGCAACCTGCCCAGGCATAGCGCAGGGTGCTATAGCGGTGCTGGTAGCGAGTTGAAGTAGTGGGTGTTTCGCGGTGAACACCAATAGTACGCTTCTGCTTAGGAAGCCTGCGGAAAGCTGCCATAAGCAGAAGCGTGCAGCAAATAGCTGGCAGCCTGCACGGTGCTCATCCTAAGTACTTTCGCCGGAGGCCTCCTGGTCTGATAACTTGCCAGACAGAAACGCTAGTACGGTTGTGGTTATATAATTCGGCACATTCTTGATTTAGTTATCTACGCTTATAAATATTATAAAAAATATATAAATAAATGTTATAATATTAATAATACATCTTCTCACCACACCAACAATCACCATGAGCGGAAACAGACGATTTCGAGAGGGAATGTGGGTATTGCTCTTGTTGCTGCTGGTTAGCGCCAGTGCACTGGGGCAGCAGCAAGCCAGCCGGCGTGCCGTGCCTGTGGGGGCCGCCCGCTATCTGCAGCAGCACCAGCAGCAGCTGGGCCTGACGGATGCCACGTTGGCCGACCTGGTAGTTAGCAGCGAGACAATGAGCCGCCACAACGGCGTGAAGCACTTCTACCTGCAGCAGCAGTACCAGGGCATCGATATTCACGGGGCGCTGTCTACCGTGAGTTTGAGCGCCGCTGATCAGGTTTTGAATGTTGAGGCCCGCTTTCAAGCGCTGCCACAGGCCAGAAACCAGCAGCCCACTACCCGGCCGGTGCTGGGGGCTGCAGAAGCAGTGGCCGCCGCGGCCCGTATACTGGGCCTGAGCATGCGTGCGCCACTCACGCTGCAAACCCAGGCTCGCAGTGCGGATCGGGCTGCCGTGTTTTCCACGGCGGGTATTTCTCTGGAGCCTATCTCGGCCCGGCTCGTTTATCAACCCTTGGCTGATGGCCAGCTGCGGCTGGCCTGGGAGGTTGCTATCTATGAGCTGAGCGCTCTGAACGCGTGGAATATCCGGCTGGATGCCGCCACTGGCCAGCAGCTGGACCGGGACAATCTAGTGACCCACTGCGAGTTCGATAACAATGGAGCCGGGGGACTGGCCCTGGGCGCGCAGCCACCGTTGCTGCTGCCGCTGCGGCAAGCCTCCATGCTGGCTGCGCCGACGGCTAACGCGTACAATGTATTCCCGATTCCGGCCGAGAGCCCCAGCCACGGCACCCGCGACTTTGTGGCCACCACGGCTGCCGACGCCACGGCTTCGCCAGCGGGCTGGCAGACGGCCGGCGCCACCAGCTACACCACCACGCGCGGCAACAACGTGCACGCCTACGAAGACCCCACCAACAACAACAACGGCGCCCTCAACTACAGCCCCAATGCCGGCGCCTCACTGCTGTTCGACTACCCCATTGATTTCACCCAGCAGCCAGTCACTTACCGCGACGCCGCCATCACCAACCTGTTTTACATGAACAACATCATGCACGACATCTGGTACCAGTATGGCTTCGATGAGATGAGCGGCTCTTTTCAGGTGGATAATTTCGGGCGCGGTGGCATCGGCAACGACGACGTGCGGGGTGAAGCCCAGGACAGCCGCAACATTGCTACTACCCGCAACAACGCCAACTTCTTCACGCCCGCCGATGGCTTGCGGCCCCGCATGCAGATGTATCTGTGGAGCGGCATCCCCGACCCGGACATGTTCAAGGTGACGGCCCCGGCTGCGCTGGCTGGCAGCTACAAGAGCGTGCAGGCTTCTTTCAGCGCACCCCTGACGCCCGTACCCGTTACTGGCAAACTTGTGCTGGCAGCCACAGCTGTGGGTGTAGGACAGGAGGGGTGCACTACTTTCAGCAATGCAACTGCCATGGCCGGCAATATTGCCGTGGTGTACCGGGGCAGCTGCACATTCGCTCAGAAAGTGCAGAATGCGCAGGAAGCCGGCGCAATTGCGGCAATAGTTATCAATAACGTAGCCGGCGACCCTACGGCCATGGGCGGCACGGCAGCCGTGCCCATCACCATCCCGGCCGTGATGATCGGGCAAGCTGATGGCGCTACCATCCGGGCGGCGCTGGATGCTGCCCAGGAAGTGCGGGTGGCGCTGCGCAATGTGGGCTCGGGCCCGGAAATTGACGGTGACTTCGACAACGGTATCATTGCCCACGAATACGGCCACGGCATCTCCAACCGTCTCACGGGAGGCCCGGCTGTAGTCAACTGCCTGCAGAATGCCGAGCAGATGGGTGAAGGCTGGAGCGACTGGTTTGGGCTGATGCTGACCATGAAAACCGGCGACACCAGCCCCAAGCGGCGCGGTATTGGCACTTACGCCCTGGGCCAGGCTACCACAGCCCAGGGCATCCGGCCCGCCCCCTACAGCACCGACTTTGCCGTGAACGACTACACCTACGGCGACACCAATAGCCCAACCCTGACCCAGCCGCATGGCGTGGGCTTTGTGTGGTGCACCATGCTCTGGGACCTGAACTGGGCCCTGATTGACCGGTATGGGTATGATGCCAACCTCTACAGCGGTACTGGCGGCAACAACCTGGCCATGCAGCTGGTGATGGATGGAATGAAGGGGCAGGCCTGTAGCCCCGGCTTCGTGGATGGGCGCAATGCTATTCTGGCGGCCGACATGGCCAACGGTGGCCTCAACCAAAAGCTGATCTGGCAGGTGTTTGCCAAGCGTGGCCTGGGTTTCGGCGCCAGCCAGGGCCTGCGCACCAGCCGCTCAGATCAGGTGGAAAACTTCGACCTGCCGCCGCTCTACGCCTGCAACCCACCTACCATCACCGTTTCGCCACTGACGACGTTTGTGGGCGGGGCACCTAAAACGATTTACCTGGGCTACGGCCTGCCCAGCCTTACGCTGCAAGCCAGCGGCGTCGATATTGTGAGCTATAGCTGGGCGCCGGCCACCGGGCTGAGCAGCACCAGCAGCGCCACACCGGTGTTCACGCCCACAGCACCCGGCACCTACACGTTCACCGTCACGGCCACCAACATCAACAGCTGCGTGGAAACAGCGCAGGTGACCATCAACGTGGTGGATGTGCGTTGCGGCAACCGCAACGACAAGGTGCAGGTGTGCCACCGCGGCAACTCCATCTGCATTTCCAGCGCCGATGTAATCGACCACCTGCGGCACGGCGACAATGTGGGCGTTTGTGGCAGCGCCGCCAATGCTTCTATGGATGATATGAGGCAGCCAAAGGCACTGCTGGCCGAATCGGAGCTGTTTACCTCCAGCCCGAACCCCGCTACGGCTTCCACGCGGCTGGCTTTCCAGCTCACCGATGAAGGCAGCTACCGCGTGGAAGTGCTGAACCTGCAGGGCTCGGTGGTGGCCGTAGTAGCTGAAGGCCAGGGCAAAGCCGGCCAGACCTATACCTACGAGTTCCGCCGCGAGAAGCTGGCAGCTGGCCTCTACATGGCACGCCTGCAAACCAGCAAAGGCATGCGCTTCACCCGCATCCTGCTTCAGGACTAAAGCTGAAGAACTGTAGCGGTCAGCCCGACCGCACAGCGCACAAAAAAGCCCCGCGGCCAATCTGGCTGCGGGGCTTTTTTGTGGAAATTTAAGCTTCCTTATTTCTTCACGTACATCACCTCACGCACGGCATTCACGGTGCGGCCTACATTTGGCAGCGAGGCTTCGATGAGGGTAGGGGCGTAGGGCAGGGGCACATCCATGCAGGTAACGCGCACTACCGGGGCATCGAGGTAGTCAAAGGCGCGGCGCTGCACGGTGTAGGCCAGCTCCGAGCTGATGCTGGCCAGCGGCCAGGCTTCTTCCACCACCACCATGCGGTTGGTTTTCTTCACCGAATTCACTAGCGTGTCGTAGTCAATCGGGCGCACCGAGCGCAGGTCGATTACTTCGGCTTCGATGCCTTCCTTGGACAGCTCATCGGCGGCAGCCAGGGCAATCTTCATCATCTTGCCGAAGCTCACCAGCGTCACCGATTTGCCTTCGCGCACCACGTTGGCCTTACCGATTTCCAGCAGGTACTCTTCTTCCGGCACCTCGCCTTTATCGCCATACATCTGCTCCGACTCCATGAAAATTACTGGGTCCGGGTCGCGGATGGCGGCTTTCAGCAGACCTTTGGCATCGTAGGGGTTAGAAGGAACCACCACTTTCAGGCCGGGTGTATTGGCGTACCAGTTCTCGAAGTTCTGCGAGTGCTGGCTGCTGAGCATGCCGGCGCTGCCCGTTGGGCCGCGGAACACGATGGGGCAGGAGTACTGCCCGCCCGACATCGAATAGATTTTGGCAGCCGAGTTAATTACTTGGTCGATGGCGACCAGCGAGAAGTTGAAGGTCATGAACTCGATGACCGGAATCAGGCCGTTGATGGCCGCGCCCACGCCAATGCCGGCAAAGCCCAGTTCGGCAATCGGGGTGTCAATCACGCGTTCCGGGCCAAACTCGTCCAGCATGCCCTGGCTTACTTTGTAGGCGCCGTTGTATTCGGCTACTTCTTCGCCCATCAGGAACACGCGCGGGTCGCGGCGCATTTCTTCGGACAGGGCTTCACGCAGGGCTTCCCGGAATTGGATGGTCCGCATAGTCTGTGGCAGTTCGAAAGTCAGAATGAAAAAGCCGGCCTCAGCCGGCGCGTAAAGCTACGACGAGTAGCCGGGACGGGCAAACGGTGAGAGTAGACATTGAGAATGTCATTGCTTTTTCAGTATCGTGGTGCTGTCTAATTGGGTTTTGTGAACACCATTCTTATCAAGCTTGACCAATGTGTGCGTAGTAGTAGATAAACGTCCAAGTATTTCGGTCGGCACTTCTGGGGTTTCAGGACCGTATTTAAAATCTTCTACTACTCGTTGCTGAACGAATGTGTCCAAGGTGGTTTGGATAGAAGTCATTGCGTCTGTCGCACCTGCTTCATCGTAATAGAGCGCAAGAGGCATTGTAGAAAGCCATTTGCCTGCTTTATCAAACATGAGGAGTTGTAGGGAAGCAGATAGAGTGTTGAAATCTGTAATTACGGCCACTATCACCGCTTTGCTTTCACCTATTGTGAAATCGTTGTATCTGTAGAAACGAGTTGCCTGATAGAAAGCATCTTCGCCCGGCATTGTGTTAGAAGTGGGAGAGAGCCACTTAATGAGAGAAGTGTCAGCTTTATGAAGTGCCCGTAGGCTATCCAGCAGATGGTTATTATTCTCTGAAAGCTTAGCGAGGCTATAGGTAATAGGTTTAAAATGTTTGACCACCTGCTGCTTCTCTTGTGGTGTGGAGTTACACGCTGTTAACCCTAGTAGCAGTACGCAACTCATAATTGTTCTCATAGTTATAAATATCAAAAGTGCACTCGCTCATCTACCGCAGCGTCTCCAGAAACACCTTACCGCTGGCGTAATCCATGAACTCCAGGTCCTCGACGGCGCGGTTGGCAAACTTTCGGTCGATTTGCACAGCGCGGCGCAGGTTCTCGCCCATGGCGGCTTCGTTTTTCTGGCGGGCGGCTACCACGGCCAGGCAGTAGTAGGCCAGCGGGTCGTTGGGCTGCAGCGTGAGGGCCTCTTGGTAGATGCCAGCAGCTCCGTCGTAGTTGCCCTTGAGCAGATAGATCAGGGCACGGTTCATGGTATTCTGGTAGCTTTTGGCGCTGTAGCTGAGGCTGCCCAGCGCATCATCGAGCTGCCCGATTTCGATTTCCAGCGCCGCTTTGTCAGCAAATACCTTGTCGAGCACCGGGCGGGCGCCGCCGAGCTTGATGGCGTAGTCGTAGTTCTGCAGGGCTTCCAACTTGTCGCCGGCGCGGTGGTAGGCGGTGGCCACACGGTAGAACATGGGTGCCGTGGGGTTGCGGTGGGCCGCCAGCGTGAAATTCACGGCGGCCCGGCGCAGATAGGCCTTGCGCACCTTGTCGCTCACTTCCTTTTCGGAGCGTTGTAGCAGCACCACGGCCAGGTTGTGGTAGGCTTCCCAGCGGCCCGTGGTGGCGGCCGAAGTTTCGTAGATGCGCTGTTTCTCGGCCAGCAGCGGCGTGAGCGTGGCCGAGTAGCGCAACTCTTCCGGCGTCAGAGCGTCTACTTCCAGCTGCTTATCCACAATCTTCTTGGACAGCAGGTAGATTTCCGAGTCATAGCGCTTGGGGGCAGTGTACTGCACGGCCACCGTGCCGAAGCGCATAACGGGGTAGATGTACTGCTCCAAGTAGTCGAAGAATGACAGGCCGTGCAGGCTTTTCTCCTTCTGGGCGTAGGTGCCGGGCGTGTCGTTGATGAGCAGCAGCACCGAATCTACCTGCGCCGGCTTCAGGGCCGACTCCTGCACTTTGTTCAGGAATAGGTCCCAGCGGCGGTGGTAGGCTTCGGTTTCGAAGTCGATGTCGCGCACCCGGTTGAGGTAGGAGTCGGTGTCGACGCGGTTTTTGTAGTAGCGCTGCAGGGCCTGCACGCGCTTGTCGGCCAAGCGCAGGTCGTGGGCATCGAGCGAGTCGGGCGAGTGGCCGGCCACAATCATCACCTTCTCGGTGCGCTGGTTGGCCTCGATGAAATCTTCCAGCGCCGCTACGTTAGTGCCCAGGAAATTGCGGATTTCCGAGCGGCCGGCATCAAAGAAAAACGGCAGCACGCGGGTGCCGCTCATGTTGTTGTCGGCAGTTTCGGGCAGCAGCACAATGGCTGTATCTTGGCGCACGACCAGACGGCCAGTGCTGGCCACGCCCCGCGCCAGCCGGGTTTCCTGGCCCTTGAGGCGCTTGCCGTTGGGTTTCAGCTCCCGCACTTCGGCCAGGGCCAAGAGTTGGCCGGGGTTTTTGTTGGGTGCGTACGGAAAGGAAAGCTGCTTTTTGATGACCAGCTGATCTTTCTTTTCCTCGTCGTAGACATACTCGCCCGACTGGAAGCTGAGGCGGCCCAGCGTGTCTTCGCGCAGGCCGTTGTCGTAGACGTAACGTAGGTTGAGGCCGTAGGCGGCGCCTTTTTTGAGGTGGCTGGCCGGCACGCGGGCCGTCACCTCAAACAGCACATTTTCGCCGTTGCTTTCCAGCACAGCCGGCTGCACGCTCACTTGCTGGCCACTTTGCGCAACCTTCAGCATCCGGGGTAGCGTACAAGCAGGCAGCGTACCAGCCAGCGCCAGCAACAGAATAGAAAGATTACGGGGCAACGGGCTTCTCATACAAAGAGGTTCGGGGCGGAATTTCCAACAACAAACGCAAAACCGCGCCAGGGAGACGTATCTTCGAAGGAAATTACCCTGCTTCAGCTTGCTTGCGCTATCGTATCATGCTATCTTGTACCAGGTTAGCAGCGTGCCACACTTACTACCAACCGTTATGAAACGACTCACCGACTACATCGAAAAGCAGAGCTTCGGTGTCTGCAATGCCTTAGGCAACCGGTTGGGCTTTTCCACGGGAAGCGTCCGGCTGTCGTTCGTTTACGCCTCGTTCTTTACCTTCGGCTCGCCCATTGTGCTGTATTTCGCGCTGGCCTTCTGGATGAATGTGCGCCGGGCTATGCGCCGGCAGCGCAGCACCGTCTGGGACTTGTAAGCCAATCAATAAACTTTGATACACTTGGTTTCAGAGCCTGCCTTCATAAGAAGGCAGGCTTTTTTTAATCACAGATGTTGCAGATTAAAAAAAGGGAATTTCACAGATTCATGTGCTGGTAACTCCTGCAAGTTGTTTGCCTTAGAGTTGTGATTGCCAGGTTAATAGATTCGTGTTGAGGTCCGAAAACTTCCGCTTTCCCTGCCCGAAATATGCCCAGACTAAACTGCCCCGAAACACGCCGGGACGCTCAGCCAGCGTAAGCCGCGGCGGAAACTGTTGCCGCTTCTGCTTCCAATAGGCACGGCGGCGGTAGAAGTCGCGCTGGGCGCGCACGATGGCGCGGGCGTCGGGGGTGGCGCCTTGTAGCAGGAAGCGCAGGGCGGCCACCCAATCGAGCAGCAGCCGCACTACAAGGGTGCTGGTTAGCTCGCTGGGGTGGGTGTTTTTGTACACCAAAGCCAGGCCGTTGCGGAAGTTGAGGTAGGTTTTGCGCGGGTTAGACTTGTGCAGCGTGCCGCCGCCCACGTGAAAAACGGTGCTGCCACCGTGGTACCACACTTCGTGGCCGGCATTCCAGAGCCGCCAGCACAAGTCGATTTCTTCCATGTGCGCGAAGAACTCGGGCTCCAGACCATTCAGCGCGCGCCAGCTGCTTAGGCGCACCACCATGCAGGCGCCGGTGGCCCAGGCTACCGGCCGGGCGTCATCGTACTGGCCGTGGTCGGCTTCCAGCGTATCAAAAAGGCGGCCGCGGCAGAAAGGGTAGCCCAGTTGGTCGAGGTAGCCACCGCCGGCGCCGGCGTACTCGAACTGCGTCCGGTCGGCGAAGGCCCGGATTTTGGGCTGCACCGCTGCCATGCTGGGGCGCTCTTCTAGGAGCTGGCGCAGCGGCTGCAGCCAGCCCGGCGTCACTTCCACATCGGAGTTGAGCAGTACGGCGTGCTGGAACTGCGCGGGCAGCTGCCGTAGCGCCTGGTTGTAGCCTTCGCAAAAGCCCAGGTTAGTAGTGTGCCGGAGCACCTGCACCTTCGGGAACTCGCGGGCCAGCACCGCCACCGAGTCATCGGTCGACGCGTTATCAACCACCCAAACGGTGGCTCCTTGGCTGTGCGCCAGCACCGAGGGCAGAAACTGTTGCAGCAGGGCCGCCCCGTTCCAGTTCAGCACCACCACGGCTACATCGGCGCAGGTGGCCGCCGCCGATTCCGGAGCAATACTAGAGGCCAAAGCCGCCGAGGTCGAGGCCGGGAATGTTGGGAATCAGGCCGCTGGTTTTGCGCTTCAGCTCTTCTTTGGCTTTGTCGCCGGCTTCGTCGAGGGCCTTGTTCACGGCCGCTACTACGAGGTCGGCCAGCATTTCGCGGTCGGAGAGCAGCGAGTCGTCGATTTCCAGCTTAATGACCCGGCGCTGGCCGTTGGCCGTGGCGCGCACCAGGCCGCCGCCCGCCTCGCCGGTAGCCGTCACAAACTGCATTTCCTGCTGGGCCTGCTGCATTTTCTCCTGCAGCTCTTTCATTTTGCCCATCATGCCCATCATATCAAACATAGAATTCAGGTCGTTATTTCCGGCGAACCGGAAGGGAGTTGGAAGGTGGTAGCTGCCAGCGTTGCATTGCCGCAAACAAGGCACTGCCGAAGTAGTCTGCGGCCCTCACGATGCAGCAATGCCACAACGCAAGGCGCTAAGCCGGGCGCAATTTACGGTACACATACGCCCAAAAGGCAACAATCGGCGGCCCTGGCTGCAAGATGCTGCGTTGCCAGCCACTTTAGATGATGCGGTAGGGTGCAAATTGATTAAACAACGGCCTGTTGCCTACTGCGTTAGGGCTAATGCGGCAAATGCTCGCGCAGGGCGCTGTAGGTCCAGGTGCCGGCCAGGGCCGCCAGAATCATCACGGCGGCGGCACCGGCACCACTTCCCAGCTGAGCGAACAGCGGGCCGGGGCAGGCCCCGGTGATGGCCCAGCCCAGTCCGAAAATGATGCCCCCAATCCACACGCCGTGGTTGTATTTCTTGTCGGCCAGCTGGATTTCCTCGCCGTTGATGGTTTTGAGATGCCTGCGCTTTATGAACTGGATGGAAACCAGCCCAACCACAATGGCCGAGCCGATGACGCCGTACATGTGAAAGGCCTGGAACCGGAACATTTCCTGAATCCGAAACCAGCTGATTACTTCACTTTTGGTCAGGATGATACCGAACAGTACGCCCAGAACCAGGTATTTAAGGTTTTTCATGTGTATATGCCTCAATGAGTTGTTGGAATGTCGGGTTGCTCTGGTACAGCCCGGTGCGTGCCCGCCGGCCGGAGGTTAGAACAGCAGCGGATAGACCACCCAGGTCATCAGCAGGCCGCCCACGAAGAACCCGACAACAGCCACCAACGACACCCACTGCAGGTTGGAAAGCCCCGAAATAGCGTGGCCGGAGGTGCAGCCACCCGCGTAGCGCGTCCCAAAACCTACCAGAAAGCCACCCAGCACCATAAACACCCAGCCCTTCCAGTTCGTGAGGTTTTCCAGCGCGAAAAGCTCGTTGGGCAGCAGCCCCGAAAAGTCGGTCAGGTGTAGCTGGGTGCGCAGGTCGTGCACGGTTTCGGGCGAAATGGCTACCGTGGCCGGGTGGCCGAGCACGTGGTAGCCGAGGAAGCCGCCCAGCCCGATACCCAGCACAAACCACAGGTTCCAGACTTCCTTGCGCCAGTCGTAGGTGAGAAAGGGAATGCCCGCCGGCACGCAGGCGGCGCACACATGGCGCAGGGAGCTGCTGATACCGAGGGCTTTGTTGCCAATGAGCAGCAGGGCCGGGACCGTAAGCCCGATAAGGGGGCCGGCCACGTACCAGGGCCAGGAGTGTTGGAGGAAATCAAGCATTGGAGTGGAAATAAGATACCATCAGGCCAGAACAGCTGGCTGGCGGCGGAAAGAGCAAAACAGGAAATTCTGAGTGGTCTGGAATGGGGTAATGTGGTCTTCGGTGCGGCAGCGTAGCTTGGTGAAGCCCTGCCGAAGCTGCTCCCCGAGGGCCTGCTCGCTGTATTGCCGAATGGGCAGGCCACTGCAGGCTTTGGGGCCATCCAAAGAAAAAGTGCCCATGGTGAGGTAGCCGCCTGGTTCTATGGCCAGGCGGGCCAGCGTGAGGTAGCGGGCTATGTCGGGGGCGGTGGTGAGAAAATGAAACGCCGCCCGGTCATGCCACAGGCTGTAGGACTGCGGCGGCTGAAACGCGCGCACATCGGCTTCAATCCACTGCACCCGGTCGGCACGGGAGCCCAGGCGCTGGCGGGCGCGGGCCAGTGCCGCTCCGGAAATATCGAGTACGGTTAGGTTCTCGTAGCCCTCAGTGAGCAGAAAGTCCACCAGCCGACTATCGCCGCCGCCCACGTCGATAATAGCCGACTGGCGGGAAAGGCGGAAGCCGTGAATGAATTCCAGCGAGGTGGCCGGCACGGCTTCCGTCCAGCTGACTTCGTGCGGCTGGCGGGTGCCGTACACTGTTTCCCAGTGCTGTTTCGGGGTTGAATCAGGAGTGTCCATGGTAGTGCGTTGCGGGGTTGGAGGCCTCGTTGCAGAAAGCCAGCCTAATGGGCGGGCTGCTTTGGTTGAAACGACTTGACGGCTTCGCCCAGATCATAAACCGGTGTGCCGGGCAGAGCCGGGGCCACAATGCTGCTGCCCGCGGCCGAGCGGTAGCCACCTGCGCAATGCACTACCACCGGCTTATCGGTGGGAATTTCGCCGACCCGCTCGCGCAGTTCGGGTAGCGGAATGTTGAGCGCGCCCGCAAACAGCGGCTCGGCTTTAGCTTCTGCCGGGTTGCGAATATCCACAATGGTGTAGCTTTCGGGCCGGGCCCGGAACTGGGCCACATCCAGCTGAGGCAGAGTGGCAGTAGCGGCTGGAGAGCCCACCAAGGCCCCCGCAATCAGGGGTTCGTAGCCGATTTTGGCTGCCTTTTCAAGCAGCTCCTCGCGCTGTGCCTCGTTGGTGGCCACCAGGTAAAAGCGCTCCGCCGGCCCCACGATGGAGCCCAGCCAGGTTTCAAATTTGCCGCCCTGCTGGATATTGAGCGCCCCAGCCAGGTGTGCCCGCTTGAAATCAACCTCAGGGCGCGCATCCACTACCAGCACACCGCTTTCCAGCGCAGTATCGGTGGCTAGGCGGGGCACCTGCCGCACGCCGGCAGCGTAGGCTGGGGCGCCGGCTTTGTTGAGGGCCACGTCGTAGCTGAAGTATTTCGGAATGAATGGCTGATCGGCCAGCAGCTCGCGCACAAACTCGGCCTCGCTCATGGGCTGCAGCGCGTAGTTGCTGGCTTTCTCCGCCCCGATAGTGCTGCTGCTGGCACCGCTCAGCGCCTTGCCACAAAGGCTGCCCGCGCCGTGCGCCGGATACACCAGCACCTCAGCGCCCAGCGGCATCAGCTTTTCGCGGGTGCTATGGTACATCTGGCGGGCCAGCTCTTCGCGCCTAGCCGTCAGGTTGCCGGCGTTTTCGCGCAGGTCAGGCCGGCCGACATCCCCGATAAACAGCGTGTCGCCGGTGAATACGGCCACATCCCGGCCTTCGCGCGTCAGCACAACGCTGATGGAGTCGGGTGAATGGCCGGGGGTGTTCAGGGCCCGAAACGTGAGCTTGCCAACAGTGAATTCCTGGCCTTCATCGAAGGCCTCGTGGGCGTACTCGGCTCCCAGCAGCCCACTCACGCAGATGGTCGCACCCGTGGTTTGGGCAATTTCCAGGTGCGAGGAAACGAAGTCGGCGTGGGGGTGAGTTTCGATGATGCGCACGATTTTGGCCTCATTCGCTGCCGCATAGTCGTAGTAGGGCTGCGGGTTGCGGGCGGGGTCGATGAGCACAATTTCGCGGGCACACTCGCTTAGAATAGCGTAGGAAAAGTGGGCCAAGCCTTTGTCTTCAAACTGTTCGATTTTCATGAGACGGAAGAATAAGAGGGAAGATGAACAAGTGAAAAGCGGAAGTGTAGATGACTCCGGCCCGCCTTGGCCTGCACGTGTTTGCCGCGTTAGCCAGGCTAAAAGCGGGTCAGAGTACCAGTTCGCGAAGCAGAATAAAGCTGCCCATGGCTAGCGTAAACCACCCAAATGCCGGCTTGAGCTTCGCACCGGGAATAAAGCGCGACAGATAAGTGCCCAGCACAATGCCCAGTAGCGCAAAAGCCAGAAACCCGAGCAGAAAAGGCCATTCGATGTGGGTGCCGGCACTCAGGTCGCCGGTGAAACCGATAAGTGAGTTCAGGGCAATAATGGCCAGTGAGGTGCCCACAGCCAGCTTCATGGGCAGGCGCGCGCCCAGCACGAGGGCCGGAATTATCAGGAAGCCGCCGCCAGCCCCCACGAAACCTGTGAGCAGCCCCACCAGCAACCCGATAACCAGAATAAGCGGGTAGTTAAGGAACTGAGCAGTTTTCGTATCTGGCCCCACAGCTACCGGCCCCACAGCCACCGGTTCCGGCCGGCTCCGGATCATGGAGGCGGCCGCTACCACCATCAGCGCCGCAAATGCCACCAACACCAGCAGATCTTTGGTGAAGACGAGCCCGCTCAACCGGAACAGTTCGGGCGGAATAGCGGGCATCAGTACTCGGCGCGTGAAAAAGACGGCCGCCACCGAGGGCCCCAGAAACAGCAGCGCCGTAGGCACCGACACTAGGCCCTTGCGGAAGTAGCCCGCCGCGCCTACCACCGAAGTGCTGCCTACCACAAACAGCGAGTAGGCGGTGCTCAGCACGGGACTCACGCCCATCAGATACACCAGCACCGGCACCGTCAGGATGGAGCCACCGCCGCCCATTATGCCCAGGGAAAGCCCAATAAAAACAGCCGCGAAATAGCCTAGGAGAGAAAACATCAGAAAAGGTGAGTCGTATGAAAATATGATTGATTGTTCATGTATTGGCTCAAAAAAAAGCCTGACTCACAGAAAAGTGCAGGCGGCTAGGCACTGGATAACGTCGATGACTTCGCGCATTTTCAGGCTGTAAAAAACATTCTTGCCTTCGCGCGTGCTACTCAAGATGCCCTTGAGCTTCATACCAGACAAATGGTGCGACGCCAGGCTCTGCTCGACATTCAGCCGCTCACAGATATCGTTTACTGATAGGCTGTCGTGCTGGGCCAATAGCTGCACAATGGCAATGCGGGTAGGGTGAGCCGTGGTTTTTAAAATAAACGCCACCTTCTCCATCTTCTCGACGGACATATTCAGGTCGGCGGCAATAGCAGAGGGGGAAGCTGGGCTCATAAGGTGATGCAAATGTATGATCATTCGTTCATAAGTACAAGCAGCGCCCAGCAAAGGTTCCTCACCGCTTGTGGGCGCGGCTCCTCGCCTGTAGCATGAGCATGCCACAGGCGAGGAGCCGCGCCCGGAGTTCTGTCAGCCAGCCAAGCATAGTGGCTTGGAGTAGGCTTTATCTGCCTTGCTGCCCGATGCTCATAGCACGTTTGGCAGACAGCAGCACTACATCAGATAAAAAGTATCGGAAGTAAGCGGTGCGGGCACGTTGGATTCCTGCAGCAGCTGCTTGAGGTTGATTTCCACGTTGCGCGCAATGGCTGTAACCGGCGTATCGGTAGGAGCGTTGTTGAAGGGGTCCTGCAGGTAGCGGGCAGTGCGCTCAATCAGGAAAAATGTAGAAGCAATGAGGAGCAAAATCGGAACTTCCCAGAAGCCCATCGATTCTACCAGACTCAGCGACAGGGTGCCCAGAAACAAGTAAATCAGGAAGTGCACCAGAAGCCGGTAGTTGGCTGGAAATACCGTGCTCTTAATGCGTTCAGCCTGGCCCATTGTTTCGCACAGGCGTACCAACGTGGAGTCGAGCTGCACCTGCTGGAATGTGTTGATGGCTTGCTGCTGATATAGGTCCTTTATCTGGGCGCTGTGCAGGGCCAGCAGCGCCAACGGCCGGTTGTTTTGGGCTTTGGCATAAGCCAGCTCTGGTTCCGACAAGAACTTACCCAGCGAAACGAGTGGGTCCTGACCCCGCAGCGACTCGCCCAGGCTATAACACCAGGCAATCTGGCGGTAGGCCAGGGCAGTAAGCTGATTGGTGGCCTCCTGCTGTGGCAAGGCATCGGGTTGCAGGAAGCTGCGCACTTGTAGCACCAGCGTCCGGGAGTCATTCACCACTGACCCCCATACTTTGCGGCCTTCCCACCACCGCTCATACGACTGGCTGACGTTGAAAGCCAGCAGGAGCGAAATCGAGCTTCCCAGAATAGTGGCCAGTTGCAGCGGAATTTCCGGTAGGTACTTACTGAAAAACCACTTCAGTAGCTGGAAAATGATAGAAATGAGAAACACCCGCAGAATATCGGGCAGGATGCGCTTAAAAATGTAGTAAACGGGAAGCTTGACGTCGAGGAGCATAGGCAGAAAACAGGTACAACAGAATCCTTGCCTACGCAGAAACACGTTGTTGTGCTACATTTTCTGCGGTAAAATCGTCTGCTGATTTCTCTTCTGGCTACCTGCACAAGGGTCATGCTCTGCGACTTTCATACTCATAAAAACTCCGTTTCGGTCGCCGACGGCCCTATTTTACTATCGTAACCGTGCCGTGCTGCACCACGGTCTTGCCGGCGGCATCCAACGCCTCAAAGCGCCAGACATACGCTCCCAGCACAGGCTGCTGGCCCCGGATTCGGCCGTCCCAGGCCTGGGTACGGTCTGTGCCGCGAAAAACTTCCTGCCCATTTCGGTCTACTACCGTGAAGGTATAGCTGCTCAGAAAGCGGCCTTTCACTTCCAGTACATCATTGAGCCCATCGCCATTGGGAGTGAAGGCCGTTGGGACGTATGCTTCCAGGGGACGCACTGCACTGGCAATGTTGGAGTAGCTAGCAGTAGGCAGGCCGGCGCCTGTTACTTCAAGGCGGTAGCGCACTGCTTGCAGGTTGGTGGGCGGAAGCTGGTCCAGGTAGCTGCCGCGGGCACCTACGGCATAGCTGTTGCGCACGGAGTTATCGGGGTTGAGCACCAGCAGCCGGTAGCGCAACGAATCGGAAGAGGCGGCAGCCGGCGCCCCGCGCAACCCCGACCAGCGCAGCCGCACCGCCGAGCCGCGGGTGCCGGCCAGCTCGGCAGCCAGCACGGCCGGGCAGAAGGGCGCACTGGCCGCCGAGCGGTTGGCGCAGTCATCCTCGAACCGCACCTGGTAGCACGGCGCCGAATCGGGGCTGTAGGTGGCCAGAGAGTCGCGGCGGGTGCGGGCGGCGCTGGTGCCCAGCACGGTGTTGTCGCGCAGATAGGTGAGCTGGCCGGTACTGGGAAAACGCGCGACGCTGGCCGTCAGCACCACCCGGTTACGCTCATCGAAAGAGGCGAACAACCGGGGTGTGGCCGGAACCTGTGTGGCCGTAGCCTGCACCGTTGCTGCCTCCGAAACCGACGTGACGCCGCCTGGGTAACGCGCCGTGAGGCGGTAGGTGTACCGGATGCCACAAGCCACAGCCGTATCGGAGTAGGTACGGGCGGCGGGCAGCGGGGCAGGTAGTGGCGTGCCGTTGCGCGTTAGTTCGTAGGTGGTAGGGTTGGGGCCCAGCTGCCAGGTTAGCTCGTTGCGGCGCTCGGCCGCCTGCACTGTGAGCGTGAGCGTGCTTACGGGTTCTGAAACTGCCCGAGCCTGCTGGCAGATGTCGGTGCGGCGCAGGCGGTAGAGGCCCGGGCGGCCCGCTGGTATCGTGTAGCCGCTTAGCCCATTCGCCACAGCTCCCGGCACTGGCTGAAACGTGGCGGGAGTGGCAAAGTCGGCTTGCTCCACACTATAGGTGTAGCCGGGCACCAGCGGCGCGCTTTCCAGCACCACCGAGCTGCCCTGCAAACTTAGCCGCTGGATTACCAGTGGCCCCGGCGCTGCCAGCTGCGGCAGCGGCTGCGTAGCCGAGCGGGTGCACAGGTCGCTGTCTGCGTACACCCCCGCCACCGTGATGCTGGTGGCACCTGCCGGCACCGGAAACGTGCTGACCTGCCCGGGTTGGGCCGGAAACGTGCTGCTCCCGATCTGGACCGTGTAACTGTTGTAGGGTGTGGTGGGCAGCGTTACTTGCACAAAACCCGGCGAGCAGGCGGCTGCCGTAAAGGCCGGCGGCGGATTGTCATACACTTCAAACACCCGGAAGTAGATGGTAGACACGCCGCCGGGAGGCGCCTGGCCGTTTTCAGTGGCGGTAATAGGGCCAGCTGCAGTGGGTGTGTAGGTGAAAGGCGAAGGCCGGAAGCTGGGCCCGCCGCACGGATTGGGGTAGGAATTGAGTCCCGGCAGCACCTGGTAGAAGTAGGTTAGCGGCGGCCGGCCGGCGCATAGATCGAAGCGTACTGTACGGCCCACGCACAGCTTTTCCACTATCCGGTTGGTTTGCACATCCACCGCTACAAACGTGCAGGCAGGCGGGTTCGGCGACGACACGCAGGGCTGCGCCAGCGCTGGCACAGTAACGGCCAGCACTGCTCCCAGCAGCAGCAGGCATAGGCAAAGAAACTTCACGGAACGCATAGAATAGCAGCAGATGAAACAGGTCGGAACCTGACCGGACAGTAACGCCAAGATACCCACAATCGGCATACGCTGGCGCGGCTGGCACTCAGAGACCTACTGCCACTGGTAGCTGCGCACGAACGCAGCGGCGGCGTGCAGGTCGGGGTAGAGCACCCGGTCACGGCTCACGAACGGTACTTTCTCGCGGAAAGCCGCCACCACCTGCTCCAGTGTCTCGGAAGTGCGCGCTGGCCGGCGGAAAGACAAGGCTTGCGTGGCATTCAGGAGCTCAATGCCCAGCAGCTGCTCTGCGTTTTGCACCACGCGTAGCGCCTTGGTGGCGGCGTTGGCGCCCATGCTTACGTGGTCTTCCTGGCCATTGCTGCTCACCACGCTGTCTACGGAGGCCGGAGTGCACAGCTGCTTGTTCTGGCTCACGATGCCGGCGGCCGTGTACTGCGGAATCATCAGGCCCGAGTTCAGGCCAGGCTCGGCCACCAGAAACGGCGGCAACCCGCGCTGCCCGCCAATCAGCTGGGTGGTGCGCTGCTGCGAAATACTCCCGATTTCGGCAGTAGCAATGGCCAGCATGTCCAGCGCCAGCGCCAGCGGCTGGCCGTGGAAGTTGCCGCCGCTCAGGATGGCGTCGTCAGCCGGAAAGATGTTGGGGTTGTCGGTAACGGCATTGCACTCGGTTTCCACGGTGCGCTGCACGTACGCCACGGCGTCGCGGGAGGCGCCGTGCACCTGGGGCATGCACCGGAACGAGTAAGGGTCCTGCACGGCGGTTTTAGGCTGGCTTTGCAGCTCCGAACCCGCCAGCAGCTCCCGAATACGGCCGGCCACCGCCACCTGCCCGGCGTGGGGACGCAGCTGGTGCAGGCGCGCATCAAACGGCTCGGCCCGCCCATCAAATGCCTCCAACGACAACGCCCCGATAACGTCGGCGGCGGCCAGCAGGCGCTGTACCCGCAGCAGCCCGTGTACGGCATAAGCCAGCATGAACTGGGTGCCGTTGAGCAGGGCCAGGCCTTCCTTGGCTTCCAGCGTGAGCGGCGCCCAGCTGAACAGGCTCATGGCATCGGCCGCGGCCAGGCGGTAGCCTTCGTAGTTGACTTCGCCCAGCCCCAGCAGTGGCAAACACAAGTGCGCCAGTGGTGCTAAGTCGCCGCTGGCGCCCAATGAGCCCTGCTGATACACCACCGGCAGCATGCCCCGGTTGTAGAAATCGAGCAGGCGCTGGGCGGTGGCCACCTGCACGCCGCTGTGGCCGTAGCTCAGGCTTTGTACTTTCAGCAGCAACATCAGGCGCACCAGCTCGGCCGGCACTTCCTCGCCGGTGCCGCAGGCGTGCGACATCATCAGGTTGGTTTGCAGCTGCTGGCGCTGCCCGGCCGGAATGGTTTGGTTGCAAAGAGCCCCAAAACCGGTATTGATGCCGTACACCGGCACGTCGGAGCGTTCCAGCCGGTCGTGCAGATACTGGTAGCAATCTGCAATCCGTTGCCGCGCCTCGTCGCTGAGTGCTACGTGCGCTTTGGTGTGCAGCAGCTGGCTGAGAGTAGCGAGGTCGAGGTGAGTTGAGGGCGTGAGGACGTAATCCAAAGACATGCGGGTGCGGGAAACAGCGGGTGGGCTGGGGTGGAGAATTGTCAAAAATGCAGAAACTCGCCGGGCTTAAAAAACATCGGCCATCCGAAGCACTGCTCCAGATGGCCGATGTTCATTCTGTTGGTTCGTATCCTAGTCAGACGGCTACCGCCATCGGACCGGAGCACTAACGTGGCCTCACTTCGTCAGCTCCGTCAGCACTTCAGCTAGCGTAACGGTGCGCTCCTCGCCGCTGGCCAGCGTTTTTAGTTTAAACAAGCCGGCCGCACGCTCCTCGGGCCCCTGAATCAGCACGTACGGAATGCCTTTGGCATCGGCGTATTTGAACTGCTTGCCCAGCTTACCGGCCTCCGGAAACAACTCACTGGCCACGCCGGCCTCGCGCAGGGCGCGCAGCACAGGCAGTACGGCCGTCTCACTTTCCACGTCGAAGTTAGTGAGCAGGCAGCGGGTGGTGGTGGCTACGGCCTCCGGAAACAGCGCTAGCTCCTCCAGGCAGTCGTAGAGGCGGTCGACGCCAAACGAGAAGCCCACGCCCGACACGCCCGGCAGCCCGAAGGCGCCGGTGAGGTTGTCGTAGCGGCCGCCGCCGCTCACGCTGCCCATGTTCACATTGTTGATCTTGATTTCAAAAATGCAGCCTGTATAGTAGCTCAGGCCGCGGGCCAGCGTCACGTCAAACTCCAGGTTGTCCCACTTCTCGAAGCCGAAGCCGCGCAGGTAGTCCAGCACGCGCTGCAAATCCTGCAGGCCTTTGTAGCCGTCGGCGGTGGCATTGTCGGGGTCTACGCCAGCCGTCACGAAGCCGGCCAGCAGGCGCTCCAGTTTCTCCTCAAAATGGCCTTCCACACCCAGTAAATCAAACAGCCGCTCAATGGCCGCCGCCGAGAAATTACGCTCGGCCAGCTCCTTCGCCACTCCTTCGCGCCCGATTTTGTCGAGCTTGTCGATGGCCACGAACAGGTCAGTTTCGGTGCCTTCGCCGCCCAGCGCCTGATAAAACGCGCCCAGCACGCGGCGGTGGTTGATTTTGATGGTGTGGTCCGTCAAACCCAGCGTGGTCAGCACCTCCGACATCATCAGCACAATTTCGGCCTCGCAGAGCAGCGAATCGGTGCCTACCACGTCGGCGTCGCACTGATAGAACTCCCGGTAGCGGCCGCGCTGGGGCCGGTCGGCGCGCCACACCGGCTGGATCTGGTAGCGCTTGAACGGGAACGTGAGCGTGCCGCGGTTCATCACCACGTAGCGCGCAAACGGCACCGTGAGGTCGTAGCGCAAGCCTTTTTCGGCCACTTTAGGCAGCAGCCGCTTGCTGCGGTTGTCGGCGGCGAGGTCTTCAGCAGTAACGTCTTTAGCGAAGTCGCCGGAGTTCAGGACTTTGAACAGCAGCTGGTCGCCTTCATCACCGTACTTACCGGTCAGCACCGACAGGTTTTCCAGGGTCGGGGTTTCCAGCGGGGCGTAGCCGAACTTCTCGAACACGCGGCGAATAACGCCGAAAATATAGTTGCGGCGGGCCACCACGGCCGGGCCAAAGTCGCGGGTACCGCGCGGGATGCTGGGTTTTTGAACGCTCATCAGAAACTAGGCGGATTGATGGCGCGAAGGTAAGCAAACGCGCGGCCGCTTACTGCGCCTGTTACCGTGCCCGCCGTGCCTGCACCAGCACCGGCGCCGCCAGCGGCGACTTTAGCGGCGCCCGCAGCCCGGTCCGGCGCAGGGTACGCACGGTCCAGTCGTTGCAGGTGCGCAGGGCGTGGTAGCGGCCGGCAGCCCGGAAAAAGAAGTCGTTTGGCGTGTAGCCGGCGGCGTTGCGCAGCTGGTAGTGCTGCAGGCTGTCGGACTGAAACGAGGCGGCCACTTGAGCTGCCAGCGCCTGATATTGCGCCACCGAAATGCGCAGCGGCACCACCTGAGGCCCAGCCACCGGAGCCTGGCGGAGAAACCGCACGTGCATGAGCGTCGGCCCGGGCACCACGGCCCGCAGTACCACGCTGGGGCCGGGCTGCTGGTGGCTGTAAGAGGCCAGGAAAAATGCTTCACTGCCCCAGCCGAACGCGGCGTACTCGTAGCCGCTGAAGCGTGCCTGCATTCCCGAATCAGGCAGGTGACGGAGCCAGTTTACATCAGTGCGGGCGTCGCGCAATGGCAGCACCACATCGGTGTGCGTGCCATTCGATACCACAAACACGGCCACGCCATTGGGCGTCTGTCGGAACCGGCGGTTCACGGGCAGCAGTGCCCCGGTCATCAGCAACAGTATAAAGGCAGTGAAAGCAGCCGACATGCCTGCAAGTTCGGATGTCGTTCGGGATTTACTGCACCTTTATGCACACGCTGGTCACCCATCTTGGCCAGCGTCTCATGCAGTGGCACCACTGCTCCGTAGGCCGTGGTGCCACGTGTCAAAATGCACTATAGCTATAGCTAATTACCGCATTTTATTGCACGGTTTACTGTTATAGCTGTTTCCTGCTGACTACGAGCCCAGCCGCTGCGCCAGCACATTGGTGGGCTGGCTGCTACTGCGCTGCGCTACAGCCTGCCGGCTGCCTACCACTACCGGCTGCCCCGGCAACGACTGCAGCGTGAGGGTGCCCAGCTGCTGGCGGTTGTGTAGCGGCCGGAAAGCCACGGTAGGCTGCAGTGGCTGGTAGCCCAGCGCCGTCGACTGCACAATGTAGCGCCCCAGCGGCAGATATTTGAACTTAAAGTCGCCATTGGCATCGGTGGTGCCGGCGGCGGCTAGCTGGTGGTTGTCGGCGCGCAGCACCACCACATTGGTGTACGGAATGGGCTCCTGGGTGTCGCCGTCGCGGAGGCTACCGCTGACGGTGCCGTGGCCCAGCAGCTGCGTGGAAACCTGTAATACAGCCAGGGCGGAAATAAAACCAAGAAGGGAGCGGTTCAACAAGGACGTTTTCATGATACTCAGAAAGGTTGGAAAGTTGGCAAGGCGCTGCCCGTCGGCCGGCCCAGATGGGCCCGCGAAAACCGGAAGCAATGAAAAATGTAGGTGGAATGCCCGGCACGCAATTGACGTAGACCGGGGCGAAACCCCGCCACCTAAATCGGCGGGACAACTACGGCAGGCAGTAAAAACAGCGCCCGGCCGGGAGCGGTGAAGCGTAAAAGAAGCAGCTGATCTTCTGCGGTATAGATGAGGGGCAGGAGCAAAAGGATGCCTGAAAAGCAGAGAAAAATTTCAGGTGCCTGCCGGAGTGGAGCGGCTTGCCCCATTACGCGGTAGGTTCAGACTAGCCACCGAAGCCGCCACCACCTTTCGGGCCTCCTTCGATGCGGCCCGCTTTGGCTTTGCTGGCGCCCACGTACCAGGTGAAGCCCAGCCAGGCCACGCGGGATTCCGGCTTGGAGTAATAGTTCGAGGTCAGTTCCGGCGAGTCGATGATGGTGCGGTAGACCTTGGTGTTGAGCACGTCGGAGACGCGGAAGGTGAGGGCGGCACGGTTCTGCCACAACCGCTGGCGCAGTGCTACATCAATGGCTCCTACAGCCCGGCTGCGGCCCTGAGCGGTCAGCTTCGCCGATTCCCAGGAGCCCGTGAGCTGCATATCAAGCGTAGGCAGCGGCGTGAAATTCTGGGTGAGGCGGCCGGTGCCCACCAGCGCCTGACGTGCCCCGATGTTGGAGGCGTTGGTTTGCAACTGCGTGCGATACGCCGAGCCCGTGGCCTGCACGCGCCACCACTTCGTCAGGGGCTGGCTCCAGGTCATTTCCAGGCCTACATTGGTGGTGGTACCTGAGTTGCGGTAGGTTTCGGCCAGCACCAGGCCGGCAGCGGGGTTGAGGCGGGTAGCGGCCGTATCCACAAGGCGCAGGCGCTGGATGGCCTGGGTGGTGTAGCGGCCGAAAAGGGTGCTGGTAATTTCGGCGCCGCCGGGCAAGCTCAGCTGGTGGTTCAGCTCCAGGTTGTGGCTGAACTGGGCGCGCAGGGCCGGATTGCCGAGGCGGTAGAAGCGCGGGTCCTGATAGAGCGGCACGGCCAGCTGCTGCATGAAGTTAGGCCGGTCGAGGCGGCGGGCGTAGCTGAACTGCAGGCGCTGCGGCTGCTCGCCGCCGCTGGCGGAGTCGGTGCGGCCCAGGCTTTTGCTCAGGCTGGCCGTCGGAAATACACCCAGATAATCGAGCTGGAAGCCACCGGCGCCGCCTACTACGGCCCCGCTGGTATTGGTGTACTCGGTGCGCAGGCCACCTTCCGCGTTCCAGCCTTTGCCCCAGCGGCGCTGGCCGGTGATGTAGGCGGCGGGCACCAGCTCCTCGAAGTTATACGACAGCGAACGGGCCGCGTCGCGCACGTATTCGGTGGGGTTGTCCGTGGATTGGGTGAGCAGGTCGGCAATGCCGCGGCTGGTCTGGCGCTGCACTTTCAGGCCGGTTTCCAGCTTGCCCTTGCCACTCGGGAGTGGGTGCACGTAGTCGAGCTGCGCAAACTGCATTCCCAGGTTTACATCCATTTGCTGGCGCCAGCCGCGCAGGCCGCCTTCGCTTAGGGTTTGCGTCACGGGCACATCGGCGTCAACCAGCACGGCCCCGGCCACGGCCGTCAGCTCACGGCCCTCGTGGGCAGCCCAGGTGCGGCGGTAGCTGGCCGTGTTTTCCAGCACACGCACATCCACTTTCATCAGCTGGGTGCCCTGCTGCGAGGTGGCCGGCAAGCCGGGGCGCTGGGTGCTGAGCAGCATTGTGTTGCTGTCCACTTCCCGCTGCAGCGTCGGCGACACGTTCACGCTCAAACTCTGCTCTTTGCTTATCTCGTAGTCGAGGCCGAGGCGCAAGCTGTGCGAGTTGTCGTTTTCACGGTCGAGGCCGGTTTGGCTGGTCTGGATGAGGTCGGAGCCGACGCGGGCCGTTTGCTCGTTGATGGTGCGGTTGCGGTAGTTTTCGTCCTGGCGGTCGTAGCTGGCATTCACGGTCAGCGGGCCCCGGTGGCGGCTCAGGTTCAGGCTGGCGTTGTACTTGTCGCCGGTGCCGCCCAGTAGGCTGGCTTGGCCGTTGATACCATCCTTGCCGTTTTTCTTCATAATAACATTGATGACGCCTGTGCCCTGCGCATCGTATTTGGCCGAAGGATTGGTGATGACCTCAATCCGGGCAATTCGCGACGATGGAATCTGGTCGAGGCGCAACCCCGGGCTGCCGTTGGAGCCGCCGGCGGGCTTGCCATCAATCAGGATGGTCAGGTTCGAGGAGCCGCGCAAACTCACAGTGCCGTTGGCGTCCACGGCCACGGAGGGCACGTTGCGCAGCACATCAGTAGCCATGCCACCCACGCTGGCCAAGTCTTTCTCTACGTTGATGATGCGCTTGCCGGGCTCATTCTGCACCGTGGCCCGCTCGCCGGTTACGGTCACGCCCTTGAGCTGCGTGGCGGTCGGAACCAGTTTCAGAGCGCCCAGCCGCACGCTGGGGGTGGCACCGTTCAGCGCCACCGTCCGCCGAAAGCCCTGGTAGCCAATGGCCGAGGCTTTCACTAAATAGGAGCCCAGCCCCAAAGAGGTAAGCTCGAATGCGCCGTTTTCGCCGGTTTGGGCGCCACTCACAAACGTAGAGTCCTGGGCCCGCAGCACTACTACGTTGGCAAATGGCAGCGGCTGCCCGCTGGTCTGATCGAGGAGCGTGCCGGACACGGAGCCGGCGGGCTGTTGGGCTGCTGCGGTCAGCGGAGCAAGCATA
This sequence comes from Hymenobacter puniceus, assembly GCF_014333525.1. GTDB lineage: Bacteria > Bacteroidota > Bacteroidia > Cytophagales > Hymenobacteraceae > Hymenobacter. The sequence goes on along the minus strand of NZ_JACSCX010000004.1, from coordinate 42,247 downwards.
GCGAGGAATCCAAGGCCCGCGAGGGTCCGGCTGAAAGGCGTAGAGGAAGTCATGGGGAGTGGTGAGTTGGAAGACAAACCAGGCAAAGGGGTGCCGTTCCAGGCGGCCGCGGTTCCGCTGGGTGGCTGTTTGCCCGTGACAAAGGCACGAAAAGGAGGGGTGACAATCAGGCAATTGCCCGAGGCACCAGAAAGCCAAAACACGGCGGCAGCAGCGGGAAACACAGGTTTCTGGCGGGCTGCCAACTCCCGGCCCGGTTAGCGCGGGGGTGTCTGGCGGCTGCCGCTGGGGGCTTCGAATCAGGAGAAGCCGGGGCGGCAGGGAGATTTGCTACTTAATGATCCAAAGGTAGCAAAAGGTACTATGCGACGCAAGGTACTGGATAGATTATTTTTGTGTTACGCGGTTGTTGGGTTGTAAATAAGCAGGGTGGGAGCAGGCAGCGCAGCTAGCCGGCAGGCAGAAAAGCGGCCTTATTGAAGCTGCAGGCCGGTTTTGTCAGAGGTAATAGGATAGATGCGGGATAGAGGCAAAGGGTAGCCTGGGACTGATAATTTATTTACCTCAAGTTCCGTAGTAATTGCGTAGCGGCGTCAGGTTTGTAGATACTAATGGGGAATAACAGCTGCGTAGCGGCGTCAGATTTCTCAGTAACCCGTCGCCGCTACGCGACTTATTCCAGCTAATGCACCGATTGACTACCCATCTTTCCCCGCTACGCCGCTGCTCTATAACTTGGGGTATTTGCTGCTCCTGCATTGTTGCCTGCATTAAGCAGCCGGGACAACTGAAAAAGAGCCGGAGATTATCAGCGAAGCAGTTAGTTGCCTATCGGCACCAGGCCTGATTTATCAACACACTACAGAGCACTTGCCTATAGCTAACACATTAAGCGTGGGTTGATACCCAACAATAAAGACTCCGTCGGAACTGCGTAACAACAACGAACACTTGTCCGGATTCGGACACTATATGGCTAAGCAAATTCCTGGTGTTTTACTGTAAATAATTGATAAACAATTAATAATGATTATGGCACGGCCGTTGGCTACGTCAGGCAGAACCCTTTCTCTACCTGTACGAAAATGGACAGAGCCATTTCCCAAGCCACCCAAAAACGTCGCCAGCGTCGCCGCTGGCTGCTGGGTGCGGGGTTGCTACTGCTGCTAGTGACGAGCCTGCTGGCCTTCCGCACGGTGCTCCAACCCAGCCTCAGCCGCAACAGCATCCTCACTGCGCGCGCCGAAACCGGCGACGTGGAGGCTTCCCTCACGGCGGCCGGCGTCATTATTCCAGCCCACGAAGCGGTGCTGACCAGCCCCATCCAGAGTACCATCCGGCGGGTGGCAGTGGCGGTGGGCAGCCGGGTTCAGCTGGGCCAAACGATTCTGGAGCTGGATCGGGAGCTGACCACCACGGCCCTGGCCAAGCTCCAGGACGAGCAGCAGCAGCACCGCAACAAGAATAGCCAGCTCCAGCTCAGCCTCGAAAAAGCCCTCAACGACCTTCGCTCCCAGGAGCAGGTGCAGCAAGTGAAAGTGCGCAGCCTGCAGTCGGCCCTGCGCGACGAGCAGTATCTGCTGAAGATTGGGGGCGGTACCTCCGAAAGCGTCCGCCAGGCCGAGCTGAACCTGCGGGTGGCCCAATTGGAGCAGCAGCGCCTCCGGGAGCAGATCCGCAACCAGCGCGCCGCCAATGCCGCCGACGTGCGCGAGTTGGGCTTTACGCTGCAGATTCAGGACCGCAGTATTACGGAGCTGGCCGGCAAGCTGGCGCAGGCCAACATCAGCAGCCAGCAGCCCGGCGTGCTGACCTGGGTGAACGAAGACCTGGGCACAACGGTGCAGGCCGGCGACCCGCTGGCCCGCGTAGCCGACCTGAGCCGCTTCCGGGTGCGGGCCACTATTTCCGACTCCTACGCCGATGCCCTGCATTTGCAGGACCCGGTCGTGGTTCGCATCAACGGCACCGATTTGCGCGGCACTATCAGCACCATCAGCCCGGCCGTGGAAAAGGGCGTGGTAACGTTTTATGCCGCCTTGCAGCAGGACCATCACCCGGCCTTACGCGCCAACCTGCGCGCCGACGTGTTTGTGGTGACAAAAGCCCACCACAACGTAGTGCGCCTCAAAAACGGACCGTTTTACCAAGGCGGTAAGGAGCAGGCAGTGTTTGTGGTGAAGGAAGGCAAAGCCACTCGCCGCACCGTGCAATTCGGGGACAGCAACTTCGACTATGTGCAGATAACCAGTGGCCTGCAGCCCGGCGAGGAAGTGGTGGTGTCCGACACGAAGGACTATGCCGATACGCCCGAACTCACCCTTCACGACTAACGGCTATGCACCAGCTTTTCTCCACCCTGGCCGCCTGGGCTGTAGAGACGCGACACTTCGCGTCTCCCGTCAGAACGACCCCGCCAAAACAACATCAGCACGCACTGAAACGCGAAGTGTCGCGTCTCTGCATTGGGCTGATGGTGTTACTCCCGATGCCCGCGTTAACTCAGCGCCAGCCGCCGGCTGTGTCGTTGCCACAGGTGATTGAGTTGGCGCTCAGCCAGTCGGCGGTGGCCAAACAGGCTGCTACCAGCCGCGACCAAAGCTACTGGCAGTGGCGGGCCTATCAGGCCAACTACCGGCCCCAGCTGGGTCTGCAGGGTACCGTGCCGGGCTTCAGCCGCGTGATTACGCCTGTGGTGCAGCCCGACGGTACCACCAACTTCCGGGCTGTGCGCATCAACAACTCCAACCTGGCCCTCACTGTCAGCCAGAATATCGGCCGTACCGGCGGGCAGGTGTTTGTGGCCTCCGAGGTGCAGCGCTTCGACGACTTCAACGGCCGCCTGAAGCGCTACAACAACCAGCCCGTGTCTGTTGGCCTCACCCAGCCCCTCGGCAGGTTCAACGGCCTGAAATGGGACCGGCAGATTGAGCCCCTGCGCTACGAGGAAAGCCGGCGCCAGTACGTGGAGGAGCGCGAAACCATTGCCCAGCGCATCACGGAGCTATATTTTGACGTGCTGCAGCAGCAGGTAAACGCCGAAGTAGCCGGCCAGAACGTGCAAGCCAACGAGGAGCTGCTGCGCATCGGGCAGGAGCGGTATAGGCTCGGCCGCCTCTCCCAGAGCGACGTGCTGCGGCTGGAGCTGAACCTGCTGAACGCCCGCCAGGCCGTGTCTCAAAGCCAGCTCGATGCCCGAAATGCGGCCGTGGACCTGCAAAGCTACACCGGCCTGCGGGCGGAGCAGCTGCGCTTAGCGGTGCCCGCCGCCGCACCGCGGTTGGTGGTGCCGGCTGGCCGGGCGCTAGCTGAGGCGCAGCAGAACCGCAGCTTGGTGCTGGCCTTGCGGCGTCGCCTGTTGCAGGCCGAGCGGGAGGTGGCTCTGGCGCGGGGTACCACTGGTTTTCAGGCTACGCTGGCAGCCAACCTGGGCTATGTAAACCAGGCCGGCAACCTCTGGGACACTTACCTGGCTCTGCAAAACCAGCAGCAGGTGCAGCTCACGTTTGCGCTGCCGCTTCTGGACTGGGGGCGGCAGAAATCCATCGTCAAAACCGCCGAGCTGACCCGCCGCCAGGTGCAAGCCGAGGTGGCCCAGGACGAAGCCAGCTTTGCGCTCAGCGTAGAGGTGCAGGCCGCGCAGCTCACCACCCTCAGTCAGCAGCTGGAATTGGCCACCCGCGCCGATTCGCTGGCCCGCCAACGCTACGATATTGCCCAGGCCACCTACAAAGTCGGCCGCATCAGCCTCACCGACCTCACCATTGCCTCCGCCGAAAAAGACCAGGCCCGCCGCGCCTACATTCTGGCGCTGCGGGCTGCCTGGGTGGCCCACTACCGCCTGCGCGCCCTTACTCTCTACGATTTCGAGCAGCAGCAGCCCCTGGCCGCGCAGTAGCGCGAAGCCGTTGCTTTGCGCCCGCCCCGAACCTGCAAAAAGCCTGCAACCGAACACCATGTCCGGAAGCGGACACATTTTGCGGCGGGTGTGATAGTAGGATAGATCGTAAGTATCTGACTTAATGAATCTTGAATAATTGGCATTCAGCTTGGCAGGGCTACCACAATCCGGTATGCTTACTGCCCGCAACCGGACAACCTCCTCTCACTACTTCCATGGAAAATATCCTCGCCTCGTCTACCGCTCGCCCCACCGCTTCGGCGGCCCAGTCCTCGACCCGCCCGCCCGTGCTGCAGCTGCGTAACATCGAGAAAGTATACCAGACCAAAACCATCGAAACGGTGGCTTTGCACCAGGTAAACCTGACCATCGGTCAGGGCGAATTCGTGTCGGTGATGGGGCCCAGCGGCTGCGGCAAATCCACGCTGCTCAGCATTATGGGGCTGCTGGATGAGCCTACCAGCGGCGAGATTGAGCTGGATGGCCGCCCCGTGCAAAGCTACTCCGACCGGGAGCTGGCCGCGCTGCGCAACCAGAAAATTGGGTTTGTGTTCCAGAGCTACCACCTCATCAACGACCTCTCGGTGCTCGATAACGTGGAGCTGCCGCTGCTCTACCGCAGTGGCGTGAGCGGCCGGGAGCGGCGGGAGCGGGCGTTGGCGTCCCTGGAGCGGGTGGGGCTGGGGGCGCGTACCAAGCACTTTCCCGGCCAGCTTTCGGGCGGGCAGCGCCAGCGCGTGGCCATTGCGCGGGCCCTGGCTGGCCGCCCCGAGCTCATCCTGGCCGACGAGCCCACCGGCAACCTCGACTCGGTGATGGGAGAGGAGATACTAGACCTGCTGCTGCACCTCAACCGCCACGAAGGCACCACCATCGTCATGGTCACTCACGACGAGCAGCAGGCCCTGAAAACCCAGCGCCTCATCCGCTTCTTCGACGGCAGCCAGGTTTCCTAGAACGTTGCTAGCTGCACGCCGCTGCCTGACCGTCATGCTGAGCTTGTCGGAGCATCTCTACCGCTTCGTTGCAATGCTATTTGGTTAGTCAGAGGTAGAAATGCTTCGACTACGGCTGCGCACCCTGGCTTTATGCGCCACATGCTCAGCATAACGGCCCCTCAACTTCTAATTAAGAACCGATGCTACTTTCTTACCTCAAACTTGCCTGGAAAGTCCTGCTACGGCGCAAGTTCTTCACCTTCATCAATCTGTTCGGCGTGAGCTTTACGCTGATGATTCTGCTGGTAGTGATGGCCCTGGTAGACCACGTGGTGGGGCCCAACATGCCGGAAAAGCGCATCGACCGGATGCTGTTCGTGAATACCATCCGGCAGGAGCTGGCGGACGGCCACGGCTGGATGAACCGGCCCGCCAGCGTGCATTTCGTGGATACCTACATCCGCCGGATGAAGACGCCGGAGAAAGTAGCCCTGACGTCGAATGTGTACGATGCCACGGCTTTCACCAAAAACGGCTTGCTCCCGCTGGATATCCGCTACACCGACGGAAACTTCTGGCAGATCATGGACTTTGCGTTTGTGGGCGGGCGTGCATTCACCGGGGCCGAGGTGGCGCAGGCCCAGCACGTCTGCGTCATCAACGAAGCCACCGCCCACAGCTATTTCGGCACCGCCGACGTGGTGGGGCGCACCATGGAAATAGATCTGAAACGCTACCGCGTGGCCGGGGTGGTGCGCAACGTGTCGGCGGTGCACATTGCCTCCTACGCCGATGTGTGGGTGCCCTACACCCTAAGCCCCTCACTGGTGCGCGACAGCAGCATCGGGGGCGAGTTTCTGGTGGTGCTGCTGGCGCCCACGGCGGCGGCGGCCCCGGCCATGCGCGAAGAATACCGCCAGATGGTGCAGCGCGTGGAAATTCCGAATCCCAAGGAAGTGAAGGCCATCTATTCCTACGCCGACCCCATGCTGGCCACCTTCACCCGCGCCCTCCACATCACCCGGTCCGTAGGTTCCGGCAACTCCCAGACCCTCGACGACGACAACGTGGGGGCTTTCTACCTGATTTGTACCGTGCTGGGGCTGCTGTTTATGCTGTTGCCGGCCCTGAACCTGGTGAACCTGAACGTGACGCGCATTCTGGAGCGCTCCAGCGAGATTGGCGTCCGGAAGGCCTTTGGGGCTACGGGCCGCAACCTGGTGGGGCAGTTTCTGGTGGAAAACGTGGTGCTGGCTGTGGTGGGCGGATTGCTGGGTTTGGGTCTGGCCGCCGGGGCGCTGGCTTTGCTCAACCAGGCTCACGTGGTAGCCTACGCCCAGTTCAGCCTCAGCTGGCGGGTGTTTGGCTGGGGGCTGGGGCTGGCTCTGCTGTTTGGGCTGATGAGCGGCGTGTACCCCGCCTGGAAAATGTCGCGCCTCAACCCCGTAGTGGCCCTGCGCGGCAGCGGCGAGCAGAAATAAAGCGTGATACAGTGGTCTGGTGACGTGGCGAATGTCGCTCACCATACGTCCGCTAAGTCACTCCACCAGTTCACTACATCACCACTTGGCCTCATGCTTCGTCATCTGTTTAAACTTATCTGGAACCGCAAGCGCAACAACCTGCTGCTGGTGTCGGAAATCTTCTTCTCGTTCGTCGTGCTGTTTGCCGTGGGCACCATGCTCATCACCTTCGGTACCAACTTTCTGGCCCCCCACGGCTTCAACTACCAGCAGGTGTGGCGGCTCGAAATCAGGGCCGGCCAGAACGCAACCATGCCCCGCACTGAGCTAGACGAGGTGCTGCGTCAGGTACAGGCCCTGCCCGGTGTCCGGCAGGTGGCCCTCGCCAGCGACAATATGCCCTTTGTCTTTCGCACCAATACGTCCGCGTTTAGCTACAAAGGCCGCAAGTCGGAGCAGTCGAATATATACGACGCCGACGACCAGTACGCCCGGGTAATGGGGCTGAAGCTGCGCGAAGGCCGCTGGTTTGCCAAGGCCGACGATGGCAGCCACCACCGGCCGGTGGTCATCAGCCAGGATTTGCGCGAAGCCCTGTTTGGCAACGAGCCGGCCTTGGGCAAAATCTTCTACTGGGCCGAGCCTGGCCCCGACATCAAGCCCGAAGACGAGTTTCAGGTGATGGGTGTGGTGGAAAACGTGCGCATGGAAAACGACTTCGGCCCACCTGTACCCTCCCTCTGGAAACGCCTGCTGCCTTTTGACTCGACGCGCTGGGAAACGGCCAACGTGGTAGTGCGCGTGGCCCCGGGCGCGGGCGGGGAGTTGCAGGAAAAAATAGCCCGCACCGTGGCCGGCGTCACGCGCCAGTGGACCACCATGGTGCGCGTGGTGGACGAGGACCGCCTGCACAAGCGCCGCTACACCATTGTGCCGACAGCGGGGCTGGCGCTGGTAAGCCTGTTTCTGATTGTAAATGTGGCCTTGGGGTTGTTCGGGGTGCTGTGGTACAACATCAGCCAGCGCCGGGCCGAAATAGGCCTGCGCCGGGCTATGGGGGCCACCGGCGCGGCCATCAGCCGGCAGTTTCTGGGTGAAATGCTGGTCGTCAGTACGCTGGGCGTGGTGCTGGGGTGTTTGCTGGCGGTGCAGTTTCCCTTGCTGGGGGCGTTTGAGTTGGAGCCAAAGTTTTACCTGGCTGGTACTGCGGTGGCGGGTGTGGCCGTATACGTCATCACGGCGCTGTGCGCGTTCTACCCCAGCCGGCTGGCAGCCGGCATTCATCCGGCGGTGGCATTGCGGGAAGAATAAAGCCTGCCAGCACAGAGTTATCTGACGATTTCCGTCCTTCGTCCTTGCCTTATGATTCTGATTATCGACGATGACATAGCCGTGCGCACCTCTTTGCGGCTGCTGCTCAAGCAGCGCAGCTATGCCTCAGAGGCCGTAGCCACGCCCCAGGAGGCTCTGCGGGTGGTGGAAAGTGCCCCGCCCGAGCTGGTGCTCATGGACATGAACTACTCCCTGGATACCTCCGGCCAGGACGGCCTGCAACTGCTAAATCAAGTGAAAAGGCTGCGGCCGGCCTTGCCGGTCATCCTCATCACGGGCTGGGGCAGCATTGCGCTGGCCGTGGAAGGCATGAAGGCCGGAGCCGCCGAGTTCATCACCAAGCCCTGGAACAACGAGGCCCTGCTGCAAACCATCGGCACGGTGCTGGCCCTGGCCGCCCCCGACGCGGCCGACCCCGCTGCCCTTAGCCGCCGCCAGCTTGATGCGCAGTATGATTTCCGCGCCATTGTGGGCCAGGATGCGCGCCTGCTGCACGTACTGCGCAGCGTGGGTCAGGTGGCAGCCACCGATGCCTCGGTGCTCATCGAGGGCGAATCGGGGACGGGCAAGGAGCTGATTGCCGAGGCCGTGCACCAGAACAGCCGGCGCAGTCGGCAGCCCTTCGTGAAGGTGAACCTGGGCGGCATTTCGGCTTCGTTGTTTGAGAGTGAGATGTTCGGGCACCGGCGCGGGGCCTTCACGGATGCCAAAACCGACCGCCAGGGCCGCTTCGAGCTGGCCAACGGCGGCACCATCTTCCTGGACGAAATCGGGGAGCTGGACTTGAGCAGCCAGGTGAAGCTGCTGCGCGTGCTCCAGGACCGCACCTACGAGGTGCTCGGCGACAGCAAGCCCCGCCGCCTCGATATCCGCGTGATTTGCGCCACCAACCGCAACCTGGCCGAGCTGGTGCAGCAGGGCCGTTTCCGCGAAGATCTGTTCTACCGCATCAATCTGATTACGGTGCGCCTGCCGGCCCTGCGCGAGCGGCCCGAGGATATTCCGCTGCTGGTGCAGCACTTCGTGGACGGGCTGCGCGCCACCTACCACCGCCCGGCCCTGAAGGTAGGCACTCGCGCCCGCCACTGGCTGCAGGAGCAGCCGCTGCCGGGCAACATCCGGGAGCTGAAAAACCTGGTAGAGCGGGCCGTGCTGGTGTCGGGCAAGGACGAGCTGGGCCCCGAGGATTTCCAGGCCCAGTTTCAGCCCGCCGCGCGCGTAGCTGCCGCCAGCGAGCTGCCCGAGCCCGGCACCATCACCCTCGACGAACTGGAAGCCCAGATGATCCGCCGTACCCTGGAGCACTACGGCGGCAACATCAGCCGCGTGGCCAAAGCCCTAGGCTTAAGCCGCGGCGCGCTCTACCGCCGGCTGGAGAAATACGCCATTCCGTTCGACGCGGAGTAGGAGCGAGGCGGCCCAGTAGCAACCCCAAAACGTCATGCTGAGCGCAGGGCAGCGGAGTCGAAGTATCTCTACCTCTTGCTAATCAAGGTAATTGCAACGAAGCAGTAGAGATGCTTCGACTCCGCTGCGCTGCGCAGACGCCAGATGAAGCATGACGTTCTTTGTTCTCCACGCACACTAATGCCTTATGTCCCTGCGCCTGCAATTCATCCTCTTCGTTGTCATTCTCCACGGCGTGCTCATCGTGCTGGCGGCGCAGGTGCGGACCACGAATGCAGCGCTGTTTGTAGGGTTGGAAGGGCTGCTACTGGTGAGTCTGGGGCTGTCGTGGCGGCTGTACCGAGGCTTTGTGCGGCCATTGCAGCTGATTGCGGCCGGCACCGAAGCCATCCGGGCCCAGGACTTCTCCCTGAAATTCCTGCCTGTGGGCCAGCGCGACATGGACCAGCTCATTGACGTATACAACCACATGCTTGACGCGCTGCGGCAGGAGCGCATCACGCAGCACGAGAAAAACCATTTGCTGGAAAGCCTGATCCGGGCCTCGCCGGCCGGGGTGCTGCTGCTGTCTTTCGAGGGGCAGATTGAGGGCGTAAACCCCGCCGCCGAGCGGATGCTCGCGCAGCCCGCCGCGCAGTTGCTGGGCCAGCTGCCCGCCCACCTGCCCGGCGACTGGGGCCCGGCCCTGGCGGCCCTGAGCGAAACGCAGCCCCAGGTGGTGCAGCTCTCGGGCCTGCAGACGTACCGGGCGCACAGTTCGCGGTTTATTGATCGGGGCTTCACGCGGCGGTTTATTGTGCTGGAGGAGCTGACTCAGGAGTTGATCCGGCAGGAAAAGCAGGCCTACGAGAAGCTGATCCGAATGATGGCCCACGAAATCAACAACTCTATCGGGGCCATCAACTCCATCTTGCAGAGCTTCCACCACTACGCCCCCCAGCTGCAGCCCCAGGACCAGCCCGATTTCCAGGAAGCCCTTGACGTATCCATCGGCCGCAACACCCACCTTGCCAACTTCATGGCCAACTTCGCCACCCTCGTGCGCCTGCCGCCCCCGCAGCCCAAGCCCACCAATATGCACGAGCTACTGCGGACCACGGCGCGGCTGCTGCAGGTGCAGGCCGAGCGCCGCCGTATCCGGTGGCACTGGGAGCTGGCACTCGCGCCGCTAGTGGCTGAGGTAGACCCGGTGCAGCTGGAACAGGCCCTGCTCAACATCTGCAAAAATGCCCAGGAGGCCATCGGGGAAGACGGTAACATCTGGGTGCATACCCGTCAGGAGCCCGCGCAGCTCATCATCGAAAATGACGGTCCCGGCCTGGCGCCCGAGGTGCAGCGCCGTCTGTTCACGCCCTTCTTCAGCACCAAGCGCGACGGCCAGGGCATTGGCCTCACCCTCACCCGCGACATTCTGCTGCAACACAACTGCCGCTTCAGTCTTGAAACGAAGCCCAACGGCCGCACGGCGTTTACCATCTGGCTGTAGGGCGAACTTTGTAGTGCGCGTCCTCGCGTCGTTCAGCGTGATTCATCTTATTAGCGTAGGTACGCGAACTGCAAAATTCGCCCTACTGACCGCTATTTCCGCTTGACAGGAGCGGCGGGCTTGCGGCTGGGCATGGGCCGTACGGCCGGAGTGGCTGTGCCTTCGGGTACCACTTGGCCGTTGCGGTAAGTGGTTTTCTGCTGCACGGTTTTGCCATCAGGACCGAAAGTGGTCCACACGCCCGATTCTTTGCCATTGCGGTAGAAGCCGGTGGTTTCCGGGGTGCCATCTTCGCGGAGCTGGCGGAAAGGTCCGGTCTTGAGCCCCTTCACGTAGGTGGTTTCCGCCTTCAGCTTGCCCGATGCATAAAATTCCTGGCCGAGGCCGGTGGGTTTGCCGTTTTCGTGGAGCAGCTTGCTGAGCACCGTGCCGGTGGGCGAGTAGCTCAGCTTTTCACCGGCCAGGCGCCCATTCGCATACGTTTCCTGGGTGGCGGGCTGCTTGCCGCCGGGATGGAAGGTGCGCCACTGCCCGGCCGGCTGCCCGTTCTTGAACTGCTGCTCGGCTTTCACGGTGCCATCCTCGAAATAGGCCGTCACTTTCCGGTCACGGCCCTGGTTGGCGTGCTCGATCTTCTGCTCCGGCTTCCCCGATTCGTAAAAATCCTCCTGCGTGCCCGTCAGCACGCCTTGGCGGTAGGTCATTTTGCTTTTGATGGCGCCGCTTTCGTAGTAGGCTTTGGCGGGGCCTTCGAGGTTGGAGGTGCCGCCGGCCAGACTGCGGGCCTGCTTGGTGAGGTCGTCGCCGAGTGGGTTTTTCACGGCGCGGCCCGCGAAGGTGCTGGCTACGTAGCTGCCTTCCGTCTGGAGTTTGCCGGAGCGGTAGTAGCTGCGGTAGCTGCCCTTGCCCGACTTATCGGCCAGCACTTCGGTTTCCACCTGGCCGTTGTCGTAATAGGTTTTGTAGGGGCCGGCCAGCAGGCCGCGGCTGTAGGTGGCTTCGCTCTGGAGCTGGCCGTTGGGGTAGTAGGTTTTGGCCGGACCATTGGCCTGCCCGTTCTGGTAGGTGATTTCCACCTTGGGCTTGCCCGACGGATACAACTCGCGCACGGCGCCGGCGGGCTGGCCGGCGGCCAGCGTAGTTTCCAACTTCACTTCGCCGTTGGGGTGGTAGTAGCGCAGCGTGCCGGTAGGCTGGTCGTTGTCGTAGGTGCCTTCCTGGGCGGGTTTGCCGTTGTCGTAGTAAGTTTTGAAAGGCCCCTGGCGCACGCCCTGCTGGTACGTGACTTCCAGCCGGCGCTGCCCGCTGGGGTGAAACTCCACGTAGGTTGAGTCGCGCTTGCCTCCGGCATAGCGGGTCTGAGCTTCCAGCTTGCCGGAGCGGTAAAACCTTTTGTAGGGCCCTTCCATCAACGTGTCGCCGGCCACCACGGCCGAGTAAATTTCGCGCTTACGTGTGTTGGTGGAGTCGAAATAGGTGGTGAAGCGCCGCATCTTCTGGGCCTGGGCCGTGGTAGCGGCCGTGAGCAGGAGCAGGGCAATGGCAATTCTTTTCATAGCGGCAAGAACGAAAGTCCGGGTGAGATAGTGCAGCCGCAGGTTTTCTGCGCCGATGCACTAAGGCGGCACCAAGGCACGCAGAGTGGTTGAGATTTCCAAAAATATCCAGCCAAACATAAGGCCCTGCCGCTTCAGCGCGGCAGGGCCTTATGTTACTTCGGAAATCGACTACAAAATCCGTGAAATCCGAATAATCCGGTTAAATCCGTGATTAGAGTTTCTCCAGCACGATGCTGCTGGCACCACCGCCACCGTTGCAGATGCCGGTCACACCGATTTTGCCGCCTTCATTCTGCAACACGTTCAGCAGCGTCGTCACGATGCGGGCACCGGAAGCGCCTAGCGGGTGGCCCAGGCTCACAGCACCGCCATATACGTTCACGTTTTTGCCTTCCAGGTTCAGCAGCTTGTTGTTGGCCAGCGAAACCACTGAGAAAGCCTCGTTGATTTCGTAGAAATCCACTTCGGAAGCTTCGAGGCCGGCGTGTTTCAGCGCCTTCGGAATAGCCAGCGAAGGTGTAGTGGTGAACCACTCAGGGGCCTGCTCGGCATCGGCAAAGCCGCGTACGATAGCCAGCGGCTTCACACCGAGTTGCTCCGCCTTTTCGCGGCTCATGAGCAGCACGGCAGCCGCGCCGTCGTTAAGGGTGGAAGCGTTGGCCGCCGTTACAGAGCCTTCTTTGCCGAAAGCCGGTTTCAACGCCGCAAACTTGCTGAAATCAGCCTTGGTATACTCCTCGTCGTCGCTGATAACGGTTTCCTTGCCGCGCACCGTAATGGTTACGGGCACGATTTCGTCTTTCTTCTTGCCGGCCTGGGCTGCGGCGGCGCTACGCTCGTAGCTCTGCTGGGCAAAGGCGTCCTGATCTTCGCGGCTGATACCGTAGTGAGTGGCAGTACGGTCGGCGGCTACGCCCATGGCGAAGTCGTGGTACGGGTCCCAGAGGCCGTCCTTCATCAGGCCGTCAATCATCTGGCCGTGGCCGTATTTAGCCCCAAAACGCGCTTTGTCGAGGTAATAGGGCACGTTCGACATGCTTTCCATGCCACCGGCTAGCACCACATCAGCCTGGCCCAGCATGATGGCTTGTGCGGCAAACATAATGGCCTTCGAGCCTGACGCACACACTTTATTTACCGTAGTGCACTCCACAGTATCAGGCAAGCCGGCTTTCTTGGACGCCTGGCGCGCCGGCGCCTGGCCCAGGTTGGCCGAAATAACGTTGCCCATAATCACCTGCTGCACTTCCGATGCGTCAACACCCGCTTTGTCCAGCGCGCCTTTCAGCGCAATGGCGCCCAGCTCAATAGCCGACAGCGAAGCCAGGCTGCCACCAAATGAGCCGATGGGCGTGCGTACGGCCGATACAATTACTACTTCTTTGATTTGCATAAAACGGGGGTGGGGGTTGGATTGGAATGTGCCGGTAAAGGTACGAGTGATTGGCAGATGTGCCGCCCGGTACCAGTCTACCACGCTGGTTTGCTGGGGTCGGGCTTGGTAGTGGCCGGGCGCGGCAATTGCTGCAGGTACTGCTGCTCGGCTGCGCTGAGGGCTTCCAAAATCTGCCGGGCCTGGCCGCTGCTGAGGTTCATTTGCTGCAGGCGGGCGCGCTGGGTTTGCAGCTGTGCCTCGCTGGCGGTGGCGGTTTCGGTGCCGGGCTGGCCGGTGGTGCCCCCAGCGGTGGCTGGGTTTTCAGCAGAACTGCTGAGGCCGCGGGTGTTGCCGGGTTGGCTGCCTTGTGCAACGCTGCGCTGCATGCCTTGGCCTGGCCGGAAATTGCCACTGGCACTATTGCCGGGCTGCGTGCTGGACTGGCTTGGGTCGCGCTGGCCGTTGGGGTTGCGTTGGGGCTGCGCCGGATTCTGCCGGTCCTGGGGCCGTTCGGGGTCGTCAAGCTGGCCCGATTGGTCCTGGCCGGCGCGCGGCTGCGGGGCAGAGCTTTGGCCGGCAGCACGCTCGGGCCGGCTATTGGTGCCGGAAGAAGCGTCGGCCGGCGCTGGCGGCGGAATAGTGGGATCCTGCTGGCGCCGCGTCAGGTAGTCGCTCACCACCTCATAGTTGTAGCGGGCCACTGCATTGGCTGGATTGGTTTGCAGCGCCTGCCGAAGCAGGCCGAGCGCCTGGGCAAAGTCACCTTTGCGGGTGGCCAGCAAGGCTAATTGCTGCTGGGCAGCGCTGCGCACCTCAGTGGAGCGGCTGGTTAGTAGCTGCCCGTAAGCAGCCCGGGCCAAAGAAGTTTGGCCGGCGCGCGTACTGGCATGGCCAAGGTTCAGTAGAATAGCTTCGTCTGTGGCGCCAAGCTGCTGCACGGCTTTATTATATAGTTGAGCAGCCTGCGCAAAATCGGCGCGGCGGTAGGCCCGCTGAGCTAGCGCTACAGCCTCGTTGCGGTCATGAATGCTGCTTAAACTGCCCCAACCTCCCAGAATCGTTACCAGAAGAAGCCCCGCGTACTTCATAGCTTGATTACGCGAACAGTGAGTAGAATGTCCAGAGCCATCAGGGCCAGCGCCAGGGCCAGCGGATAGCGGTATCGGTTGTCGGCTACTGACACGGTGCGTACTTGCTCCGTCTGGCCCTCCAGCCGGTTCAGCGCATTCACCAGCAACGGAAACTCGTCGCGCCGGTCAGACAGCTCGAAATATCGTCCGCCGGTTTGTTCGGCCAGTCGCTGTAGCGGGGCAGGAGTGAGGCGGCTTACAGCGTCGCGGCCCCGGGCGTCGCGCACGAAGCCGCCTTTCGCGCGCGGCAGCCGGGAGCCATCCAGTGTGCCCACCCCAAGAGCAAACAGGCGCACGCCGGAGCGGGCCAGCAGCCGGAGCGTTGGCTCCAGGTTCTCCCCAAAATCCTCGCCGTCGCTCACCAGAACCAGCGCGGTGGCACGGGGAGTCGTAGCTGGTAAGTTGTTGAGGCGAGCCAGTACTAGCTCCAGCGGAGGGGTGAGGTCGGTGGTACCGCCAGGCACTAGGTTGGTTTGCAGCGTACTCAGAAACAGTTGCAGCGCACCTTGGTCGTACGTCAGCGGGCATTGTATGTAAGCTTCCGCGGCAAACACAATCAATCCAATCCGGTCAGCCTGGAAGCGGCTTGCTAGTTGAGCCAGCTCTGCTTTAGCTTTCTGTAGCCGGGTAGGCGCTATATCCGGGGCGTCCATGGAGCGCGACAAGTCTACAAGCAGCCATACATCTTTGCCAGTAGTGCGCACTGGCTGCCGGGTGAGCCCATAGGCTGGCCCCAGCAGAGCCACTCCCAGTAAGCCCACGTACAGGAAACGAAGAGCTAATTTCCAGCTCAGCCGCCAGCCCTTCTGGTTGAGTGGCGCCGCCAACCGGCGTGTACGAAAGATGAATCCGAGGTAAAGCGCAAAAAAAATACTGAGCGCCGCAGCCTCTTTCCACGACACAGAGTAAGCCCAGTTTAGCATGATGAAAGAGCAGGCAACGAAATGAATATCATGCGAAAAGCAACGCAGCTAAGGTAATGGCGTCAGGCAAAGATAGCCGTTGGCGCAGCCTGATGGGTAAGGGTTGGTTCGACCAAGTTGAAGATATTTTTTTTGATGAAGGGGTGTTTATCGGTTCTCCTAGTATATTTGCACACTCTTCAGCCGGAAGAGACCACCACTGGAGAGGTGGGTGAGTGGCTTAAACCAGTAGTTTGCTAAACTGCCGTAGCTCTAAAGGTTACCGGGGGTTCGAATCCCCCCCTCTCCACAGTTCTTTTAAGATGAGGAATTGAGAAGCGGCAATGTCAATTGCTTTCGAGATGAGTATCTCAACCTCTCAATTCCTCATTCTTTTTTCGGGGTGTAGCGTAGCCCGGTATCGCGCCTGCTTTGGGAGCAGGAGGCCGCAGGTTCGAATCCTGCCACCCCGACCGTCGAATAGCCGTCAGCCCACCTCTGGGGCGGGCGGCTATTTGTTTTTGACCCCGTAGCTCAGCTGGATAGAGCAGCTGCCTTCTAAGCAGCCGGTCATGTGTTCGAATCACATCGGGGCCACATTTACAATCAGCCACTTAGCTTGCTAGCTGAGTGGTTTTTTATTGATGCACACAACAGCGTGTATTCTGCATTTGAACTTGAATAACTGTTTAGTGGAAGCAGATATTCATGTGTTGGCTGTTCTTAAAGTAGTATTAAATAGGTACGTCGTATCGTTTTACTGCTCATAAAGTAGAGCATGCCGTAGTCGTTGGTTTCCTCGATGCATGAATTGAGCAATGACTAAGCTGCGCAGCAACATGATAACAGCATCCCGGAAGTAGTTAGTGGTGGCTCAAGAAAGCGTGATGCACAGATAAGTTGCCTGGTCAGATGCTGATAGATAGTTTGTGTAGCGGTTAATTGAAAACTTAACACCTACATAGCATACTCCAACTGTCGGGTGTTACCGTGCCAGAACCAGTGTTTGGCACAGGTGACCTATTTATACCACTCATGCCGGGCCATTGGGTAGGCCCACGTTCAGCGGTAATGTAGCTTCGGCGCCACCTACTGCTACGTGTGGGGTGGTGGTCAAATGACTCTAAGTGGCTCAATGTGTCTGATGCATTGGTAAGGTTGTTTTTCAACTGCCCTTGTAGCGGATGAGGTTGACTGTTCGCTAGTGAGAGGATGAAATGCTTCAGGAATTCCACTATTAATATTTATCTATTCATGAGTCGAAGGAATGAATAGCTACTGCTATATTTGAAGAGTATATTTGAAACTTTTTAATGTGCCAAAAATACTGTCGGCTTCTTTCTAATGTACGCCCTAGTATGCGCTACACCTTTAGTTTTTCCGGTTTGTGACCAGGTCAATAATTTCAACGTCTGATACAACTCCGCTTTTACGCATTGCCTTTGTCAGTTCTTGCACTGGAGATTGGGGGGGGAGTGAAGAATTGTGGGCTGGTACTGCACTCTTTCTAGCGCACGCTGGTCACACCATACAGGCCTTCAAGACCAATGTAGATAGCAGGCAACCACGCTTGAGGGCTTTATCTGCTGCCGGATGTGTGATAACAGAGCTTGATCCGGTACCTACGTTGCGTCGGCGTATAGTCAACCGGATGCTTCCCTATCGTCGACAGTATACTCAACGCAGAACTGGTCAGCAGATTCTGCGAAAGGGCTTGGACGCTCTGCAACCGCATCTTACAATCATCTCACAGGGGTCCAACTTCGATGGATTTATCTTTGCTGATGTTTGCCGCCTTCGAGGTTTACCTTATGTCTTGTTATCGCAGAAGGCTATCGATTTTTTCCTGCCGCCTTACTTAGAGCGGCTGCGGGTACAACAGGCTTTTCGGGCCGCTCAGCGCTGCTTGTTTGTGTCGCGTCATAACCTGACAATCACGCAACTGCAACTGGGTATGCTGTTGCCGGGCGCGGAAGTTATATGGAACCCGTTTAATGTTCCTTTCCAAGGGGAGTTGCCTTGGCCAACTCCTTCAGCCGATAGGCTGGTGCATGTGGCCTGTGTAGCCCGCCTGCACGTGGCCGACAAAGGGCAGGACTTGCTATTACAAGTGCTTTCCCAATCCAAATGGCGGAAGCGGGCCTTGCATGTTACTTTATATGGAAGCGGGCCTGACGAGCCTGCTCTGCGTGAAATGGTTGATTTTCTGAAGCTAGGTAGCCATGTCAGCTTTGGAGGCCACGTAGCCGATGTAACGCATGTCTGGAGGAAGCATCAGGCTCTGATTCTCCCATCCCGCCACGAGGGCCTGCCACTGGCACTGGTGGAGGCAATGCTTTCGGGGCGACTGGCAATTGCTGCCGATGCTGGTGGTATAGGAGAGCTGTTGGTTGATAACGAAACGGGTTTTCTGGCGACGGCGCCAACCATCCAGGCGCTAGACGAAGCGTTGGAGCGCGCCTGGGCTGCTCAGGCTAGCTGGCCACAGATTAGTGCAGAAGCGGCCCGGCGTGCCCGTGCTATGGTTCCCGCTGATGCTGCAGAAGTGCTGGCACACAAACTAGTAGCTATAGCGCAAGAAGGTTGACATTAGTTCCGACGCATTATGGCTTTACGCACCACCAAATAGCCAGCCCAGCCTAGCAGAGAAAGAAGTTGCCAGTAAATTGCTCCAAACAGCAGTACATGTAAGACAAGCACCAATCCGTTGCTAGCATGCTGTGCGTAAAGGGCAAACAAAAAAGCTACCGGATAAAATACCTCGTAATACTCGCCTAATAAAATACGCGAATTAGGTTGAAGAATATGAGGCGGGTTATTCCACATGCGCCATTTAAAGGCTTCCAAGGCGGCGTACACTATCAGGAATGCCACGGGCCAGAGCTGTTTGCTTAACAGTAGCAATAAACCGAATGCTACCAGTTCAATAGGAAAAAGGACCAACTGCCCAAACCGTTGCACACGCTGTGGTCCTTGGCGTAACACCCACGTGTCGACACCTGCTTGGGCATCAGCTTCAACGTCGCTGAGTTGATGAAGCAGAATATTGCGTAGACCACAAGCAAAGGCCCAAGTGCCGATGGCAACGTACCACATACCGGGCAAAAGATGGCCGGTCCAGGCGGACACCAGTGAAACAGTGAGCAACTGGGGAAACATATGGGAGCCAGAAGCATCAGCTACTACACCTGCCAGACCGCGTTTTTTTAGGCGCAAAGGCGGGAGGGAGTACGCCGAAAATGCTACCCAGGAACACAGGTACAGAAAGCCGCTTAGCGGGCTGCTTCGCCAAAAATAGGTGCCCACTGCAAGCCCGATGGCCAGGCATAGTAGCAGCACCAGAGCCGTCAGCCAGGGAGCCTTATTGGCTACCCGGTTGTACTTTCCGCCGATAAGGTCATCTGCCTGATCAGTCCAATCATTGATAATACTTACATAAGTGGCCCCCACTGTCAGGCTTAGCAACAGTAGCAGCAGTTTGGGCACCAAGGGCCACACGGGCGCCCCAATGAGGCAGGCCGAAGCGTAGAAAGTGGCCATCACCGGAGAAAATTTACAATTCCACCAGTCTTGTACCCGCGCTATTTCCAGTAAAGGCCCCCGCAAGGCAGGGGTATTATTTGTCTGTATTCGTGACATTCACTGCGGATGGTAGAAATTCAGCATTCCAGTATAGTAGCCACTTTATCCGGGCTTTACCTTACACAAAGGAAGAGCATACTTTCCAGTTATATCCCAGCTTATTCAATTCTTTGCCCTTTATTTCTGCGTATTAAGACCAGGTTTGGCAGTGTCTGAAAAGTAGTTTGCAACTTGCAGACCGTTCTGCTGAGCTTATCGAAGCATCTGTACTGCTTAGTTGTGCAAGTAATCAAAGGAAGCCGGAGGCTCCGGCCAGCTCAGCAGGACCGTGTTGGAGTTTTCAGACACAGCTGAGTAAGGACTACGACAATCGTGCACAAGTGGTGGTTTGTAAGATATTGAATTGGTAATCAGTAGATTGATGCTATTTTTCTGAAAATTCATGGAATGTCCAGCAGCTAGCTTAGCTACCCGGCCTGATCAGCAAAACGACGTTAAGTCGGTTGTCAATCGGGCTATTGCTTTCTTACAGCAACGCCAATTAGTTGATGGCCAGTTTGTTGCCTATTGTGCGCTTGACGCTCCTATGCAAGGCTGGAAATATGCCGACAGCGCTGTATTTCCTACTGCATTAGTTGCACATTGCCTGCTGCCTGTAGCCGAAAGACCCGAAGTGAGTCAGATGCTCGATCGGGCTACGGAGTTTCTGCGCAATCAGATGAACCATGGCGGGCTCTGGAACCACTTCACTAATCTGCACCATTTGCGCAAGCTGTGCCCACTTGACATCGATGACACCGCTTGTGTGTCAGCCGTCTTAAAGGCGCGGGGTATTGCCTGTCCGGTGCCCACCAATGTGCCCCTGATTTTAGCAAACCGAAATGGCCAGGGATTATTCTACTCCTGGTTTCTGCTTCGCCTACGCTGGGTGCCTAACCGTACTTTCTGGCGCGTTGCAGCACGGGAGCTGCTTCATCCTGTAAAAAGCCTGCTTTTCTGGCGTGGTGTAGAGGCCGGCCGCAACGATGTGGATGGCGTTGTCAATGCCAATGCCTTATACTACCTGGGAGATATTCCGGAAACACAACCAGTTATTGCCTATTTGCTGCGCATCATTGCTGAAAAGCGGGAGGGCACCTGTGACCTGTGGTACCTAGACCACTTCTTTGTGTATTACTCGTTCACCCGCTGCTACCACGTCGGCATCACGCAACTTGAACCACTACGACAGCCTATCATCGACCGGATTCTGGCTCAGTCTCAACCAGATGGGCGCTTGGGTGAAACCCTCGTTGATACAGCCTGGGCGGTGTGCAGTCTGCTCAATTTACGTAGTTACCCACCCGAATTATCAGCGGCTGTAAATTACATTATGCAGGCCCAGTGTGCTGACGGGGCATGGCCCCGCTGGCTTATCTATTATGGCGGCCCCAAGCGCATGCTAGGCTGGGGCTCAGAAGAAATGACTACTGGCTTTTGCGTGGAAGCCCTGGTGCGCTACCAGCAGGCGCTCAGCGGTGCTGCTCAGGTATAGGGGCTGAGTGCTAATATGCGTCGTGCGCTAAAAACAGGGGCGAGGAAGGCCACTGTGCGCCGGCAGTAGGGACGCAGCCAGCTAGGCATTCCCTTCTTGCCAGAGCAACTTAACTTACTTTATAATACCTGTGAAGTACATAGGTTGCTGCTGACAGATAATAGAGAGTGCCATTTCGGGTAGGAAGGCGCAGGTAGCTTGAGGAGTGAGACGGCCCCTAACAAGACGGCGCTAAATGGTAACGAGGGGAGGTGAAATTGGCTGAGTTACAGGAAAACTGTTACATTGAGCGGCGAAAACTTCTGTTTTTCCACTTATTCCAAACCAACATCCTCGCACCATGAAAAAAACATTACTCGGCATTTCTTTTCTGTTAGGGCTTGGCCTGCAGGGCTATAGCCAGGGCACACCGGCCATAACCTCTTTCACGGCCCAGAATTCTAACTTGCCCGCTGAATATCGGGTGGTAGGTATTCAGGCTATTGATGCTAATACTGCCTGGGGGTTATCGGGTACGGTGAATGCCGCCGGTACCAGCATCGACGCCAACACGTATCTGCGCACGACCAACGGTGGCACCGCCTGGCAGGGAGGCTTAATTGCCGTTCCTAACTTTGCTGGCTACAGCGCTGGCAACCTGTTTGCTTTGAATGCCACTACTGCCTGGACGGCCATGTATGGCCCAGCTGGCGGTGGTGTTATTGCAAAAACCACTAACGGTGGCACTACTTGGGTTGCTCAAACTGATCCTTCGGCCTCTGGTGCGCGTCAGTTCACTGCGCCTGATGGCTTTGCCAACTGGGTGTACTTCTGGGATGCCAACAACGGCGTGTGCATGGGTGACCCCAATGGTACAGCAACCGCCTCTACCAAATTCTTCGAGGTATACACGACCACCAACGGCGGTACCACCTGGACGCGTGTGCCCCGCACTTCTGGCCTAACCAGCAATGGTAGCGAGTATGGCGTAACCAATCAGTACAGCGTAGTTGGCAACACCATCTGGTTTACTACGCTCTACGATCCGGAAACTATCACCTCGCCGGCCCGCGTGTTTAAGTCAACTGACCGGGGCCTGACCTGGACTTCCTCTAACAGCAATATTCCTAACCGGGTATCAGGCGTAACATTCGCCAATGCTACCAATGGCCTCATATGGAATGCCGAGAATCTGAGCGTATCGTCTAATGGCGGTACCTCGTGGGCAACCCAGACATACACAACGCCTTTCCGCGACTCCGATGTGAAGGCAATTCCGGGTAGCAACACGTACGTGGCCGTCGGCCTTGATGCTCGGGTGGCGTCTCCGACTGCCGCAGATATCGGAACTTCCGTCAGCCGCGACAATGGTGCTACTTGGTCGACAATCGATAACCGGGCGCAGTACTTGTCAGTGAGCTTTGCCTCGGGCACAGTGGGCTGGGCTGGTGGTTTCACGGCTGCAGCCGGCGGTGGAGGCATCGGTAAGTATACGGGCAGCAATATCTTAACCAACCGCAACGCCGAACTGCAGCAGGCCTTGGCTGTCTATCCAAATCCTAGCTCGTCCGGAGTGTTTACGGTGCAGCTGGCTTCGGGCCTGAAATCGGGTGCTTCGGTACGCGTATTTGATGTAGTAGGTCGTCAGGTAGCCAACCAGACGTTGAATGCTACTGCCGTGGCCGCCAAGTCTACGACGGTGGATTTGAGCACCGAAAAAGCGGGCATATATACGCTGGAGCTGCGCACCGATGCTGGTGTAGCTCAGCAGAAGCTGGTAATTGAATAACATCGAGCCCTGAGTTTTTACTAAAAAGTCCCCATTCAAACGAGTGGGGACTTTTTTTTAGCTGGTTGCCGATTGCCAACCAACCATTCTTGGTTACTTGCACTCCTATCATCAAATTCCTTCATCCATCTTTTCATCATGCACAAACAATTACTATTAGTATCCGCATTTCTGGCCGTTGGAGCCACCGCGCAGGCACAATGGGCCACTCAGCCTATAGGATTTGCCAATCCTACGGCGGCACCTGCCTTGATTGAAGCGGTAAGCCCGACTGTAGTCTGGACCATTGGCTACGACTACGTCGGAGGGGATGACAGCAACCAGGTAGGCCTTAGCACCAACGGGGGGCTTTCGTGGACTACGTCCACCGTTACAGGAGTGAATACCGCTTCGGAATTTGTGTCGTCACTGTCTGCTATCAGCAATACCACCGCGTGGGTGGCAGTGGTAGGCTCCAGAGCAGACGGCCGGATAATGAAAACAACCGATGGGGGCCTGACGTGGGTACGGCAAACCACTGCTGCGCAGTTCGGGGCTACCAACAGCTACCCCACGGTTGTACACTTCTTCAATGCCAACGACGGAGTGGCTATCGGCGACCCGCCCGTTGATGGCGGGCCATTTGAAGTGTATGTAACCTCCAATGGGGGGACTACCTGGACGGCAGCAACGACACCGCCCGTTTCCAACGCCCGCGAAGATGCTGCCGATGATGCCTACGCAGTGGCCGGCAACACAATTTGGTGTGGTACTCTGCAAGGCCGGGTGCTGCGTAGTACAGATAAAGGCCTCACCTGGACTGCTGCTTCAACCAGCATGGCTGCCATCCGCAATCTAGCCTTCAGAGATGCCCAAAATGGACTTGCCACTTATCTGGATGAAGACACCGGAGTGCGGCAGTTGGAACGCACTACAGACGGGGGCGCTACTTGGGCCCGCGTCAGCTACACGGGCATCATCCCTGGTTTTGGCCTCGACAACGTACCGGGGAGTAATCAATATATAAGCACTGGCCTCGACTTGGGGGATGGTATCCGGGGCACTGCTTACTCGCGCGACAACGGCCAGACCTGGGTGACGCTGGAAAGCACCAGCAACAATCTATTTGTTGATTTTATCAGCCCCACAGCAGGCTGGACGGGAGCCATCAACCCCACTACCGGGGCTGGCCTGGGAATGCGGCGCTTCACCAGCTCCGTGCTGGGCAGCAAGCAAGCCACTGCTGCGCAATTAGGCTACAGCGTGTTTCCCAACCCAAGCGCCGATGGCCACTTTGAAGTACGCGCCCAGGAAGCCCGCACCGGCACGATGCTGCGCGTATCCGACGCGCTGGGCCGGGAGGTAGTGCGCCGTCCCTGGACGGGCAATGGCACGGCTCCTGTCACGCTCGACCTGAGCCAGTATCGGGCCGGGGTCTATACGCTCGAAATCAGCTCGGCCGCCGGCACTGCCCACCAGAAGCTGGTGGTGAAATAGGCTGCTGCTCCATACGCCGACTGGCGGAAAAGCCTCCGTTTGAGAAGAACGGAAGCTTTTTTATGGATTCGTGCCCGCCGTCAGCCAACCATTTGCAGTGCTCTGTACTTTAGCAGTCAACTTCCATCCTTTTCCATCTATTATGCGCAAACAATTATGCATGCTGGGCTTTCTGCTGGCGTTTGGTTCGGCCCGAGTTCAGGCCCAATGGGTCAACCAGCCCGTGAACAACCCCACGCCCGACCAATTCAACCTGCTCATCTCCGCCGTAGATGCCAACGTGGCCTGGACCACCGTGGTGGGCAGTGAGGATTTCTTCACCCAGCTGTTCAGCCGCACCACCAACGGCGGCGCCACCTGGACCACGCTGGCCATTCCGGGCCTGACGCCCAACGACCTCGTGACCAGCATCTACGCCCGGAACGCCACCACTGCCTGGGTAACAGTGGCTGCCGATTTTGTAGGGCCCGGCCGCATCCTGCGCACCACCGACGGCGGGGCTAGCTGGGTCACCCAAACCACGGCCAACCAGTTTGCCGGGGCCAATAGCTTCCCGACCGTGGTACGTTTCTTTGATGCGGTGAACGGCGTGGTGCTGGGCAACCCCAACAACGGACGCTTTGAAATCTACACCACCAGCAACGCCGGCGAAACCTGGACGGCCATTCCGGCTGCCAACGCACCTCAGTCTCAGGGGCTGGAAGACCTGGTGACCGGCGTGCCGGTGGTGACACAGGCCGGCAACAGCATCTGGGTGGCCACTGACGAGGGCCGAATGCTACGCTCTACCGACCGGGGCCTGACCTGGGCTGTGTCTGCCACCGGCCTGGAGTACCCGGCCAACGTGGCCTTCCGCGACGCGCTCAACGGCCTGGCCCTAGACGAAGATGGCAGCTACGTGCGCACTACCGACGGTGGCGCCACCTGGGCAGCCCTCAACCCCACCGGCGCGGTGCGCCGCGTTGGGCTCGACAACGTACCCGGTACCCGCACCTACGTGGCAACGGGGTTTGGCGCCTATGGCCCCGGTTCGTCGTATTCCACCGACGACGGCCAGACCTGGATAACCCTCGAATCAACCATCAACCACGCGTTGGTGGATTTCGTCAGCCCGAGCGTGGGCTGGTCGGGAGGCCTGCTGGTAGATGCCGACGGCGAGGTGGCAGGCGGCAATGGCATGAACAAGTACACCGGCATCACGCTGGCCACCAATGCTGCCCTGGCGGCTCGTCTGGGGATCAGTGCCTTCCCCAACCCCGCACCCGATGGCCGCTTTGTGGTGCGGGCCAGTGGCCTGAAAGCCGCCACCCCGGCGCGCGTGCTCGATGGGCTGGGCCGCACCGTGCGCACCGAAACCTGGACCTCGCCCGCGCTGGCCCCGCTTTCGCTGGACCTAAGCCAGCAGCCGGTGGGCGTGTATGTGCTGGAGCTGCGCACCCCCGAAGGGCTCGTGCGCCAGAAGCTGGTGGTGCGCTAAGCGGCCGAAGCGTCAGGAATATCGGATTATTCGAAGGCCTGTTCCCTGCCCGGAGCAGGCCTTTTTTTGCCTATGCTCCGGCGGCCTTTCTTGCCACTGTTAGGCGGGCTTATTCGGGGCTGGCGCTAGCAAAAACGGGATATTTTCGGTACTTTTGTAGGATAGCATCATAGCTGAACTTACGCCCGAAACATGAGCGAAACACAAGAGATAATCGGTGCCTCGGACTACTCCGCGGATAGCATTCAGGTACTCGAAGGGCTCGAAGCGGTACGCAAGCGTCCTTCCATGTACATCGGTGATACTGGCGCTAAAGGCCTTCACCACCTCGTATGGGAAGTAGTCGATAACTCCATTGATGAGGCACTAGCCGGCCAGTGCGACCGAATCGAGGTGAGCATTCACCCTGGCAATGCCATTTCAGTACAAGACAATGGCCGGGGAATTCCTGTCGGCATCAATCAGAAATTTGGTAAATCTGCCCTCGAAATTGCCCTGACTGTGCTGCACGCCGGTGGCAAGTTTGACAAGAACAGCTACAAGACCTCCGGCGGTTTGCACGGCGTGGGCGTGAGCTGCGTGAATGCACTCAGCACCCATACTCACGTGAAGGTGCAGCGCGAGGGGCGCATGTACGAGCAGGAATACACCATTGGAGTGCCCCAGTATGACGTGCGTGAAATCGGGCCGGCTGATGGCCGCGGCACCTACGTGTGGTTCCAGCCCGACGGCACCATCTTCGATGAGACGCTGGAGTATTCCTACGAGCGGATTTCCACGCGTTTGCGGGAGCTGGCTTACCTCAACCGTGGTATCCGCATCATTCTCGTTGACCTGCGCGAGCAGGCCGCCGACGCCGAAGGCCAGCCCCTGCGCACCGAGTTCTACTCGGAGGGCGGCGTGGCCGAATACGTACAGTACCTCGACAGCAGCCGCGCCGTGCTTATGACCAAGCCCGTGTACGTGGCTACGGAGCGCGGTATTCCGGTGGAAGTGGCGTTCCAGTACAACGACTCGTACCAGGAGCACATCTTCTCCTACGTCAACAACATCAACACCCACGAGGGCGGCACGCACGTAGCAGGCTTCCGCTCGGCCATCACGCGGGTGCTGAAAGCCTACGCCGAGAAATCGGGGGAGGTAGCCAAGGCCAAGATTGAAATCCAGGGCGACGACTTCCGCGAAGGCCTCACTGCCGTTATTTCGGTGAAGGTGGCCGAGCCTAAGTTTGAGGGCCAGACCAAAGGCAAGCTCGGCAACTCCGAAGTGAGTGGCGCTGTGAACCAAGTTGTAGGCGAGATTCTCAACCAGTACCTGGAAGAGAACCCCAAGGAAGCCCGCGTTATCGTGGAAAAAGTGATTCTGGCCGCCAAAGCCCGCGTAGCCGCTAAGAAGGCCCGCGAGATGGTGCAGCGCAAGTCGGTGCTGGGCTCCAACTCGCTGCCCGGTAAACTGGCCGACTGCTCGGAATCAGACCCCGCTATCTGCGAGTTGTATCTGGTAGAAGGCGACTCCGCTGGCGGCACCGCCAAGCAGGGCCGCAACCGCGCTTTCCAGGCCATTCTGCCGCTGCGGGGTAAGATTCTGAACGTAGAGAAGGCCCAGGAGCACCGCATCTACGAAAACGAGGAAATCCGGAATATGATTACGGCCCTCGGCGTGAGCTTTGAAAAGAAGACCGACGAAGATGACGGCAGCAGCAGCCGCTCGCTGAACCTCGATAAGCTGCGCTACCACAAAATTATCATCATGACTGATGCTGATATTGATGGCTCGCACATCCGGACGCTGATTCTGACGTTCTTTTTCCGCTACATGCCGGAACTGATCGAGAAAGGCTACATCTATATTGCGCTGCCACCGCTGTATCTGGTGAAGCGGGGTAAAGAGGAGCGCTACTGCTGGACGGAAGAGGAACGTGCCACTGCCCAGGAAGAGCTGGGCCGCGGCAAGCCGGAAACGGTGGGTGTACAGCGCTACAAAGGCCTCGGCGAAATGAATGCCGAGCAGCTCTGGACCACCACCATGCAGCCCGCCACCCGCTCCCTGAAGCGCGTAGATGTGGACTCCGGCGTGGAAGCTGACCACCTTTTCTCCATGCTGATGGGCGACGAAGTGGCCCCCCGCCGCGACTTCATCGAGAAAAACGCCAAGTACGCCAAGCTGGACGTGTAACCACCTGAAAATAAAAAAGCCCGCTGAATAAGCGGGCTTTTTTATTGCTGCCAACCCACCGGCAAACCACGTACAAGCAGCTACATTTACTTAAAAGCGCAATAGAAGGTCCGCTACGAGCGTGTATCTTGCCGTACTGCCCTCTGGATGCCTTTCTTCCGATATGAAACTCTTCAAGTCCGCCGACCTTATCCGCAAAAGCAAATACATCAGCCGCGACCTGAGTTGGCTGCGCTTCAATTACCGTGTGCTCGACCAGGCCAAAGACGCCAACCGGCCGCTGTTTGACCGGCTGCGGTTTCTGAGCATCACGTCGTCGAATCTGGATGAGTTCTTTATGATTCGGGTGGGCTCCCTCTACAACTACCTCGACTACGGCAAGGAGCGGGTGGACTACTCGGGGCTGCGGGAGCTGCCGTTCCGGCGCAAGCTGCTCGACTTCGCGCACCGCTTCGTCAACGACCAGTCGATGACGTACCTAAACGAGCTGAAGCCGCAGTTTGAGAAGAACGGCTTCAACATCATGAAGATGGATGAGCTGACCGAGCTGGAGCTGAAAAAGGCCGACGGTTATTTCAAAAATACCATCTTCCCTCTGCTTACGCCGATGGTGTACGACTCGTACCACGGCTTTCCACTGATGATGAACCAGATGCTGATTCTGGGCGTGGTGACGCGCACCGGTACCGGCGACCTGGAAACCGAGAAAGGGCAGGAGCGGCTCACCTTCGTGCAGATACCGCAGAACCTAACACGCTTCTTTGAGCTCACGCGCAAGGAGAAGGTGCTGTTCGTGCCGATTGAGGAAATCGTACGGGCCAATCTGCCCAAGCTGTTCCGCAATGTGGAAATCGAGTCTGCCGACCTGTTCCGCATTACGCGCAACGGCGACTTTACGCTGGAAGAATCCGAGGACATTGATACCGACTTTATTAAGGAACTGCAGCAGGGCCTGAAGACGCGTAAGCGGGGCCGCGTGGTACGGCTGGAAGTGGAGCCTAATGCGTCGGCGCTGCTGATGGCGGTATTAAAGGAACGCTGGAAGATTGATAATGGAAATGTATTTGTTATCAATTCATTAATTGACCTGAAAGGACTGCTGCAGATTTTAAAGCACCCCAACTTTCGGGGCAAAACTTCACGCCAGCCGGCCCCGATTGCGCCGCTCAGCTTGCCCGACGGAGCCGACGAAAACCTGTTCGAATACCTCAAGCACCACGACGTGCTGCTCCACCATCCCTACAACAGCATCGAGCCGATGGTGCGGCTGCTGGAGCAGGCCGCCGAAGACCCGCAGGTGCTGGGTATCAAGCAAACCATCTACCGCCTCGCCGACGACTCCCGGGTAACGGCCGCGCTGCTGAAGGCAGCCGAAAATGGCAAGCACGTGTCGGTGCTGTTTGAAATCAAGGCCCGCTTTGATGAGGAGCGCAACATCCGGGAAGGGGCACGGCTGGAAAAGGCCGGCTGCTTCGTGATTTATGGCGTAAGCAAGTACAAGACGCACACCAAGATGCTGATGGTCATCCGCAAGGAAGGCGAGAAGGTGACG
This sequence comes from Hymenobacter puniceus, assembly GCF_014333525.1. Lineage (GTDB taxonomy): Bacteria > Bacteroidota > Bacteroidia > Cytophagales > Hymenobacteraceae > Hymenobacter. The sequence goes on along the minus strand of NZ_JACSCX010000004.1, from coordinate 13,190 downwards.
CGCTACGTGCACATTGGGTCCGGCAACTACAACGAGCAAACCAGCAAGCTCTACACCGACGTGAGCCTGCTCACCACCAACGACGTGTATGGCCACGACGTATCGGAGTTCTTCAACGTCATCACCGGCCACTCGCAGCCCGACGACTATGAATACCTGATTACGGCGCCCAAAGACATGCGCCAGCAACTGGTGCACCTGATCCGGGAGGAAGCCCGCAACGCCAAGAAAGGCCTGCCCAGCGGCATTGTCATCAAGATTAACTCCCTAGAGGACAAGGAGGTAATTGACGAGCTATACAAGGCCTCGAAAGCAGGCGTGCCCATCCGGCTGATTGTGCGCGGCATCTGCTGCCTGCGGCCGGGCCGCCCCAACCTAAGCGAAAATATTGAAGTGCGCAGCGTGGTAGGCGACTTGCTGGAACACTCGCGCCTGTTCTATTTCCATCAGGCCGGCCAGCCGCGCCTCTATGCCGGCTCCGCTGACGTGATGGTGCGCTCCTTCGACCGGCGTATTGAGGCGCTATTCCTGATTGTGAATCCGCAGCTCAAGCGCGAGGCCATCGGCATTCTGATGCTGAACCTGCTCGATAACCAGAATAGCTATGTGATGCGCGAGGACGGCGCCTACATCCGGCGCCAGCCGCAGCCCTACGAGGTGATTGTGAACGTACACAAGGACTTCTACCGCCGCGACGAAGAGCGCCTGGCCAATGCCACCCCCGACGGCATGCTGGTGCTGCTGACGGCCGCCAAAGATGCCGCCGCTACTGCCCTGGCTGCCGCCGAAGAAGCAGTGGAAGCGTGTGGCCCCGAGGAGGAGACACCAGCCGATGAGCTGGAAACAGAAACCGTGGAGTATGTAGTTGTAGCGGAAGCCGAGGACAAAGAGGAAGCTGAGCGGACGAATGCCTAACTGCCAGCTGGCCTGCAGCAGTAGCCTCCCGTGAGGCGCATGCAGCGCAACTGAATGCAAAGCCCTCCGGCACTAGGCTCATTGCCTGACGCCGGAGGGCTTTTCGTGTAGTACTAGCAACTATTTTGGGTGGTTGAGTTACGGTACGCAACCTCTCTATACTGGTAGCTACCTATTCCACTTCCGTAGGACGGCTTTGCATGCTTGGGATGGGCGTACTGTTGGAGTAGTCGTCGCGGGCCCGGATTTCGTCGAAATGCTCCTCGAATAAGGTCTGGAGCATACCGTCTTTCAAACCAATGTCGGGCACAATCATCTGATTGATATTGGCCCACTCCATTGCCGACAGATAGATGTGGCCGGCCGGAACGATAACATCGGCGCGGTCGGGGTTAAGCATGGCTACGTTCACCCGCTCGTCCATGCTCATGCTGGTGAGGTTGTTGAGTACGGCTGCAATACGGCGGCGCGTCACGGACTTGTCGAGCTGCTGCGGCTGCGCCATGCTGTAGAGCTTGTTGATATTGCCGCCCGTGCCAATCGCGCGCGTAACATGGTAGCGGCGCGCGTTTTCCTTTACCCAGTCTTCCATGCGCTGCCACAGGTCGTTTTGGGCTACCGTAGAAGCCAGGCCGCTTTCTTCCTGCTGCATGCGCCGGATGGAGCCAATCTCAAACGACTGCGACGCTACTTTGCGGCGGTCGTGGTAGATGTTGAATTCGGTGCTGCCGCCACCTACATCAATGTGCAGGTAGTGCTTTTTGTCTTCCAGCAAATGCTCAATTACGCGGTTGATGTAAGCAGCTTCGGCCTGGCCGTCAATCACCTGCACCGTCATGCCGAGTTCCTGCTGAATGCGGGCTGCTACTGCAGTGCCATTAGTAGCTGTGCGCATAGCAGAAGTGGCACATACCAGATAATGGTTGGGGGCTACATCGTGCACTTCCATCAGCAGCCGCAATGCGTGCAGAAACTTGATGAATTTCTCCTGTTTCTTCTCGGATATGGTGCCGGTGGCAAATACATCTTCGCCCAGCCGCAATGGGTAGCGGACATATTCTACCCGCTTGAGCCGGTATCGGTCGCCGTAATGGAGGACTGCTGAAATCTGACAACGAACAGCGTTGGAACCGATATCAATGGCGGCAAGCTTCAGCAGAGGATATTGCACGGGCAGCAGGGTTGGCTTAGGAGAGGGCGCAAAGATAGCCGTTTGGGCAAAACGGCCCGTTGCCTGCTGGTCGGAAATCAAGTTAAACTACACTATTTCGTTTATATATAGTAACTTATAAATAAATCAACGCCCGCTCTCATGCTTTCCGACCTGACATACCTGGATGCCCCGGCTCCTTTCTGGCTGGTAGGGGTGTTTTTAAGTACTGTATTGCTGGCCATCGGTTTGCTGCTGCATCTGTGCTACCGTGCCAATTTGTGGCTGCTGCCGCCGGCGATACTGCTGGCGTGGTGGTTGCTGCTGCAAAGCGTTCTGGTGCTCATGGGCTTTTATACCAACCTGTATTCTCTGCCGCCCCGGCTGCTGGTGCTGGGTGTGGGGCCGCCGCTCCTGGCGCTGGCTGGTCTGGTGCTTAGCCAGTCGGGCCGGAACCTGCTGGCCCGTTTCGACTTAGTGGACCTCACCCGGCTTAGCATTGTCCGCATACCGGTGGAGCTGTGTCTCTATGGGCTGGCTTTGCACCACTTGGTGCCCGACCTCATCACCTTTGCCGACCGCAACCTCGACTTGGCCGCCGGCCTTACGGCGCCGCTAGCCGCCTACTGGTTTCGAACCCGGCTAATGAGCCGTCGCCTGCTGCTGGTGTGGCACAGCGGCAGTTTAGTGTCGCTGCTGAATGTGGTGGTATTGGCCGCCGGAAGCGTACCTACTCCTTGGCAGCAGCTGGGTTTTTCGCAGCCCAACGTGGCGGTGCTGCACTGGCCTTTTGTGTGGCTGCCCACCTTTATTGTGCCGCTGGTCCTGTTTTCGCACATAGCCGCTCTCCGGCAGCTACTAGCCACGGCCAACAAAACCGCCCCGCTACAAACTAGTAGCAAGGCGAGCGAGTGGCACCTGGAGCCGTGGTTTACTGGTCGATCCGGAAGCCGAGGCCGAACTGGATTAGGCCGCTTTCTTCGGGCGAAATCTGATAGGAAACCGACAGGGCTAGCTGGTCGGTGACGGGGGCCAGGTAGAAGCCGGCACCGTAGCCATCGTGCCAGCCGCCGGGTGAGCTGCCCTGGTAGTATACGCGGCCCCGGTCGAAGAACCCAAACACGCCGTAGGAAAAGGGCAGGAAGTTGTTTTTCACCTGGCCCAGCGCCAGCCGCAGCTCGGTATTCAGGTAAAGGCTGGCGTCGCCGGTGAAACGGTTGCGTACGTAGCCGCGCAGGTTTTCGCGCTGCCCGAGATAGGCAAACTTGTAGAACGGAATTTCGTCGTTGGGGCCATAGGTTTTGGCGCCGCCGCCTTTCACTACCAGCGTCACCGGAATGCCCAGGCGTGCCGTGCCGTAGTATTCGGCAAAGCCCTGCGAGAGGCCGAAGTTACTTTTGTCGCGGTTGAGCTGGAAATAGGTGTCGTGCTGGGCGCGCAGACGCACGCCGCGGCGCGCGAAGCGGGGCCGGTCACGCAGATCCAGGTCAAACAACCCGTTCAGACCTACTAAGCGCTGGAAGCCGGTATTGGGGCGCAGGTCGCTGGAGGTGGGGTCCTGCTCCAGGCGGCCCAGGTAGCTGGAGCTGGCAAAGTTGGTGTTGTACTGCTCGTAGCCGCCGCCCAGCCGGATCAGGCTGCGCTGGAAGAAGACGCGCTCTGTAAACAGGCTGGCCGTGTAGCCTTTGTAGCGGGCCTTGTAAAAGTTGTTGTCGTAGAGGCCGTCGTCCTTGGTAGTGTTATTGCCCAGCCCAAAGAAGTTGTAGAACTGGAAAAAGTTGCCGTATTCAGCGCGGGCCCCGATATCCCAAAGGCCAATAGCGTGGCGGTGCCGCGAAGCCAGACTCGTTTGAAAGTTACCGTTGGCGGTGCCCTGAATGTCGAAGCTATAAAGGTTCTTGTAACCCGGCTTACGGAAGCCCTGCCGCAAGAAATCGATGCCCACGCCGGCCCCGAGCCCGTCGGAGCTGTTGTAGATGAGCGTGGCGCTCGGCTTGTAGCCGTTGTACTGAAACGACTCCCGCTCGTACAGATTCACGTCGGGCGCGGTGGAGGTGCGGTTGTCGGACTCCGGCCCCAGCTTCAGGTCAGTGTCGGGTACGTCGTACACCTTAGTGAGAGCACGCAGGCCGCTCACTCGTGAGTCGTCGGCAATCCGGTCTTTGCCGTCGCCACCGATGATGCGCAGCAGCACGCTGTTTTTGGCAGTGCCCGTCACCGTAAATACATCTTTGCCATCGAGGCCGTACAAGCTTACTTCCTGGGTTTCTTTCGGCGAGAAAGTACGGTCGAAAAGTGGCTCGCCGGCCGGGGCCTCGCCGTCTTTGCCTTTGTCGAACATCCGTACACGCATGTTGCCGTCGGCCTGGCGGTCCACCTGGAACACTTCGGCCTTGTTTGAGCCCACCACGTCCACGCGCTTGGCCAGCATCAGGTAGTAATCGTCGAGCACCTTGGGCAATTCCTGGATGCGCTGCTTGAGCTTTCGGTTCAGGTCGTTGCCGGAAAGCGGCATCAGTTCCGGTGGCAGCTGGGCCGTGGCTTCGTCGATGGCGGCCGGCGTGATGCGGGCCTGCATATACTGGCCCACCTGCTGCCATTGCTGCCGCGTGAGGCCTTGCAAAAGAAACCGGTCTAAGTCCCTAGCGGGCCAGTTCAGGCTTTTGAGGTCGTGGAACTCACCCTGGAAATCCTCGATGCTGCCTACGGCCCATTCGCGGTTCGCCAGATACGTCAATAGCCCGTTCCAAAGCGTGAACGACTGGTCCCGGTCGCGCGGAATCGGCTTGTAAACTGTTTTTTTGCCTTGTGTGTAGCCAGCCCATTTCCAGTTGTCTTCGTGCTTGCCAAAGTCGGCCACCAGCATATCGAAGGCGCGGGCTTGGGCAAACGCTTCGGCGTCGATGCGGTTGTCGTGGTCTTTGTAGAGCTGGCGGAAGAAGCTGAACGAGCGGCGCACATCATTGGCACCACCGAAACCGGGCAGGTTGGGTTTAGGGTCGCCGGGGCGGTCTTCCAGAGTGCCCAGCAGGCCGGCGTATTCCTGGCGGTAGGCCCCTAGCTGGTTGTTGTCGGGTAGCACGAACAGGCGCGGCCGAGCGTGCAGAATGTCGGTTTTATCGAGCAACGACGTGATAACCAGCGCCGAGTAGGGGTGGGCCGTAGGCGTGATGCCCCGCAGCACATCGGCCGCCACCGAGGTGCGCAGCTCCGGCGGCAGAATCTTGGTCACATCCTTGTCCACGGACCGGAACACGTACTCCGACGAGTCGGCCGCAATCAGCTTGAGGGAGGTAGTCTGGCGCCCGCCGCCGCGCCCAAACACGCGCAAACCGCCTTTTTCGGTGGCCAGATCCAGTGTACGCACCTGCACCGGCTGAGTCCAGGACGTGCGGTAGCCTTCGCCCAGGAAAAACTTGGAAGAGCCCGTACCAGCGTATTGCTTGCCGGCGGCCAGCGTCTGGATAGGCTGAAACGGCGCATCCGGCTTCACATCGGCCACGCCTTTCGGGGCCGATGGGCACTCCGGAATAAAGCTGTTGACCGGCACGTTGGGCAGGCGCGGCTCCTGGCACGCCGACTGAAACAGCACGGCGTTGTAGGTTTCATTTACTGCCGCATCAGCAGGCCCGAAAGCGTAGAAAAATCCCTTTACGGTGCCGTCGGCGAAATATTCGAGCTTGGAAAATCCTTCCTCGGAGCGGTTGAACTGCGCGCCGCCATCGGCCCCGACGTGCTCTTTTTTAGCAAACGAGCCCGATATCAGGTGGTAGTTGTCTTCGAAACGCGTGAGCTGCAGGCTATAGTCGTGAGCGGCGGCGTATACGGCGCCGGGGTGGTCTTTAAGCGTGCCCAGCAACTCCTTGCGGAACCCTTGATACTGCGGATTGGCCAGGTCGCGCGGGGTGCCTACGTTCTGGCGGTAGGCTGCGTACACCGAGCCCAGCACCGGGGGCAGCAGGTGGCGGCTAAGCGGCTGCTTGCCACCGTACACGCCATTGCTGATGACGGGCTGGTGGCCCACGAGCAGTACATTTTTACCCTTGGTGTCGTCCAGTAAATCCTGCAGCTGCTCTCGGAATTCCTGCTGGGTAAGGGTTTTACAGTCGGTGTCGGGGGCTTCGGGCCGGTCGAAGGGGTGCGTAAACCAAGGCGAGTTGATGGCCACCACGCGCACGTTGGGCGCCACATCAATCACCTCGGGGCCGGGGCAGCCGCCGGTGGGTGCAAAAGCATTCTGGCCGGGCAGGCGCTTTTCAATGTAGTCTTCAAGGCGGCGCACGCGCTTCAGGCCGTCGGGGCCGGAGTTGGCCCAGTCCCGGTCGCCGGGCACGAAGTATATTTTGCCATTCGGCAAACCCTGCACCAGCGCAATCAGCGCATCGGCGCGGGCAGTTTCGCCGGCGCGACTGGAGTCGGTTTTGGTGCCCAAGCCATCATGGCCCACAATGTCGCCGAGGTGCACCACGGTGAATGAGCCAGACTGCTGCTCCAGCGTGCGGCGCAATGCCTGAAGGCGGGCAGTTGGCAGGTCGGCAGTAGCGGTGTTGCCAAGCAGATATACTGTATGCGCAGGCGAAGAAACGGTCTGGCCCACCAGGGGCTGCGCCATAGCCAGCCCCAAAGAGGCCAGCAGAAGACGACGGTAGAGTAGATGCATAGGAGGGAGGTAGATACGCCTATACGGAAAACTGAACAATACGATTTAACCTAAATTTAACGTAGCCTACCATCTGAACTTCCACTCAGCTGCTGGTTTGCGAAATTGTGCCAGCAGTTGGCTTGCAGCCAGCGCCAGCAGGCAGGGCAGGCCTACCCATGTAAACTCACTCTTAAGCACCCGAGCAGCCCATTCACCCACAAATTTCTTCACCCCAATTGGCGAAACCTGCAAAGGGCGCCACGGGAAAAAGTAGCGTTGCTGCTCGAACGGACTGAGAAAAGCCACACCTTCGCCGCCCGTTGTCAGGGCATCGAGGACGCCGTGCGAGGCAGTAGCCAGAAATAGCAGCAGCCACAGCCGTCCGATTGCGGGCGCGCCGGGTGGGCGGAGCATCCGTACCAGCCCAGCCAGCACCGAGGCAACCACCACAGCGGCCAGAATGGAGTGCGTCAGGCCTCGATGTCCCCACAAACTGGCGTACGGCACGTGAAACTTGAAGCCAATAACGTCGGCATCGGGCAGGAAGGCGCAGGCGGCCGCCAGCAGCCAGTAGCGCCAATGGCGGCGGCTGGGCAGCAGCAGCTTGCCTAATGTAGCGCCCAAAGCGCAGTGTCCGAAGATGGAAGCCAAAAGGGAGAGGTAGTCAGGTGGCAAAGGACAGATAGTAGCGCAAACTTTGCAGTTAGCGCCCTCGCGCCGTTGCATCCGTCGGAATAGCGCCGGGGCACGAACTACAAAGTTCGCGCTACTGCCGACCCAGCAGTTCGGCGGCCAGTTGGGGTACGCCGATGCTGGCCGGCTCGGTAATGAAATGCAGATTGCGCCGCGCTGAAACCGGTGGCCGGCTAGGGTCGATGATGTAAATGGGGCAGCCGGGTGGGGCATAGCTGACGAGGCCGGCCGCCGGGTATACCTGCAGCGAAGTGCCTATTACCAGGAAAATATCGGCGGTGGCGGTTTCTTCCATAGCCTGCTCCATGAGAGGCACAGCTTCGCCAAACCACACAATATTGGGCCGCAGCTGATGGCCCTGCTCGCATAGGTCACCCAACTCAATCCGGTCGGTAGCCATCGGGTACACCAGTTGCTCGAAGTAGGAGCTGCGTGCCTCGAGCAGCTTGCCGTGCAGGTGAATGACGCGGCTGGAGCCGGCCCGCTCGTGCAGGTCGTCAACGTTCTGCGTCACCACTACTACCTCAAATTCCTTCTCCAGCGCCGCCAGCGCCAAGTGGCCCGCATTGGGCTGGGCAGCGCGGGCTGCGGCGCGCCGTTGGTTGTAGAACTCCAGTACCAGCGCCGGATTGGCAGCCCAGCCTTCCGGCGTTGCCACCTCCTCGATGCGGTGGCCTTCCCACAGCCCGTCGGAGCCTCGGAAGGTGGCCAGGCCGCTTTCTGCGCTGATGCCCGCGCCGGTAAGGGCAACAATCTTCTTTCTCATATGCGAAATGTAGCAAGTTGGCGGCTTAGGAAGCTGGGGCGTTCTACCAGGATTTGTAAAATAAGATTTGGCCGCACAACTGTCAGAACCGCTTTAATTCTTCCCGCCGGAACGTCCATTCTGGTGTGCTGAATTTAGGTTGACTTGGGTCAATAGCAAACCAGGCACCCAGGGCCGGGTCGCCCCAGGGGTTGCGCAGCACATGAATCTGCTGGGCTGGCATGTAGCTTTGAGCCAGCAGCACGTAGCGCCGCCCGCTGCTCAACTGCTCGGCCACGTCCAGCACCAGCACGGCGTGGCCCGGTGAGCCGCCCCGAATGAGTACGTCGCCGGGCTGCACCGCCGCCAGCGGCACGGGCGTCAGCTCCCGGTCCAGGGAAAGGGTACCGGCATAGGTGAAAATCTGGTCGAGGTAGCGGCGGAAGGTAGCATGGCTGGGTGCCTCCACCGGGCGGTTGGCTGGCAGCACATCGTCGCCGCTTACCCGGAAGCCTTTGCCACTGTACCAGTCGGCAAACCGGATATCATGGCCGCTGGTAAGGTGGAAATGCACCTGTGCCGGGTTTTGCGCGAACTGATATTCGCCCCGCAGCCGGATAACGGCATCGGCGCACTGCTGCAGGTCGCGCGTGCCCACGTCGATATTCACTACCGCGGCGTGCACATTTTGAGGGTCTTTCAGCTGGCCGTTGTAAAGCTTCACGGGCGCACCGGCCGGCAGCAGCGGCAGCCCACGCAACCATTGCCCGAACGAGCCCGGCGCCACCGGCATCCGCACGCAGCCGCGCGGCGGCGCAAACTGGGCCGCCAGGCTCCGGCGCGTATCGTAGGTGCCCGCCGGCAGCCACGCATAGGGGCCAGCAGCCAATGAAGTTGCAACCGCACGGGAAGCGGGAAGATGGTCCTCACCTGCGGAAAAAGCGCCTGCAAAAGCAACACAGCCAAGAAGCAGAACGGAAATCGGGATTTGCAGCATATCAGCGAATAACTAGCGCGAAGTAGTATAGCCGCATAACGATATGGAGCGTGCGGTATTTCAAGGGTAACAGTACAAAAAAATCCCCGGCCATTTCCAGCCGGGGATTCCAGTAAAGAATAGCGAATTGAGCTATTTGGCCTTAGCGGCCGGTTTTTTTGCCGTGGTACCAGTGGCTTTCTTTGCAGCTGGCTTTTTGGCGGCGGGCTTCTTCGTAGCTGGTTTTTTGGCTGGCTTATCAACGGTATCAGCCTTGTCAGCTACGGGAGCTTTCTTGGCGAAGCGGCCACCTTTTGCGGGCTTATCCGGCGTCAGTTCGCCCAGCTCCAGGCAGCGTTCCAGCGTGAGGTCGGTTGGTTCTTCACCTTTCGGAATCTTCACATTCTTTTTGCCTACTACAATGTAGGGGCCGAAACGGCCATTCAGCACCTGAACATCTTCGCGGCCTTCAAAGGTCTTGATGAGGCGTTCGGCGTCGGTTTTGCGCTTGTTCTCAATCAGCTCCACCGCCTCAGGGGCCGTGATGGTATGTGGGTCCTGCTCCTTGGTCAGCGAATAAAACTTGCTGTCGTGGCGGATGTAAGGGCCGAAACGACCCAACGCCGCCGTCATCGACTTCTCCTCGAACTCACCAACCACGCGGGGTAGCTTAAACAAATCCAGCGCTTCTTCCAGGGTGATGTTCTCGATGAACTGGCCTTTGCGCAAGCTGGCGTACACCGCTTTTTCATCTTCGGGCGCGCCTTCCTTAGGCTCGATCTGCACGTAGGGGCCAAAGCGGCCGAGGCGGGCGGTCAGCTTCTGGCCGGTTTCGGGGTGCAGCCCGATTTCTCGGTTGCTGCCCAGCGTGTTACGCTCGATGTCTTTGCCGCGCTCCACGGTCTCGTGGAAAGTGCTGTAGAAGCCGGCCAGCATGTCGGTCCACTGTTCTTCGCCGTCGGCAATCCGGTCAAACTCGCCCTCCACTTTAGCCGTGAACTGAAAGTCCACAATCACCGGAAAGTGCTCCACCAGGAAGTCGTTCACCACCATGGCCGTATCTGTAGGAAACAGCTTGGCTTTATCGGCACCATAGGTTTCGGTTTTCACCTCCGTTTTCACTGCGTTGCCTTCCAGCGTCAGCACATGAAACTTGCGCTCCTTGCCCTCACGCGAGTCTTTTTCCACGTAGCCGCGTTTCTGGATCGTGCTGATAGTTGGCGCATACGTCGAAGGCCGGCCGATGCCCATTTCCTCTAGTTTTTTTACCAAAGAAGCCTCGGTGTAGCGGGCCGCCGGAGAAGCGTAGCGCTCCACCCCGCGTAGCTGCAGCAGCGGCATTAGCTGGCCCACGGTCAGGGGCGGCAAGCCGCGCGAAAACGACGATTCGGTGGTGGCTTCGTCCTGCTCTTCTTCGTCTTTCGACTCACTATATGCTTTCAGGAAGCCCTCAAAGGTAATTACCTCCCCGCTGGCCGTGAGCGTAACACCGGGCTGGGTGCTGATGCCGATGGTAGCTACCGTGCGCTCAATCTGGGCGTCAGCCATCTGCGAGGCCATGGCCCGCTTGCGAATTAGGTCGTAGAGGCGCTGTTCCTGCGAGTCAGAGCCGGCTTTCAACAGCGCAAAATCGGTAGGACGGATGGCTTCGTGGGCCTCCTGCGCCGAAGCCGATTTGGTCTTATAGAGGCGGGTTTGAGCGTACTCCGCGCCGTAGGTGCGGCTGATTTCCGCCTGCGCGGCCGCCAGGGCATCCTGCGAGAGGTTCACCGAGTCGGTACGCATGTAGGAGATTTTGCCGGCTTCGTAGAGCTTTTGCGCCACGCTCATCGTCTGCGCTACCGAGAAGCCCAGCTTGCGCGAGGCTTCCTGCTGCAGCGTAGACGTAGTGAAGGGTGGCGCCGGGCTGCGTTTACCGGGCTTTTTCTCCAGATTCTCGATGCGGTACTCGGCACCGGCGCACCGGGCCAGAAAAGCCTCCGCTTCCTCCCGGGTTTTGTAGCGCGTCGGCAGGTCGGCTTCCAGCACAGCGCCTTTGCCAGCATCCAGACGGGCCGTAATCCGGTACGCCGACGACACGTTGAACTGGTTGATTTCCCGTTCGCGCTCCACCACAAAGCGTACTGCCACGCTTTGCACGCGGCCGGCTGAAAGGCCCGTCTTTACCTTTTTCCAGAGTACCGGACTCAGCTCGAACCCCACCAGCCGGTCGAGCACGCGGCGGGCCTGCTGGGCATTCACCAGGTTCAGGTCGATTTCCCGCGGGTTTTCAATGGCATTCAGAATAGCATTCTTGGTGATTTCGCGAAATACAATCCGGCGCGTCTTGGGGCTGCCGGTCAGGTTCAGGGTTTCCGCTAGGTGCCAGGAAATGGCCTCGCCTTCCCGGTCATCGTCACTCGCCAGCCACACGGTTTCGGCCTCCTTCGCCAGCTTCTTCAGCTGGCTGATAATTTCCCGCTTGTCAGCCGACACCACATAGGTCGGCTTGAAGCCGTTGGCTACGTCAATGGCGTTATTATCCTTCGGCAAGTCACGGACGTGCCCGAAAGACGATTTGACGACGAAATCCTTGCCCAGATAGCCTTCAATGGTTTTGGCTTTCGCAGGGGATTCGACGATGACTAGATTTTTAACCATGGGGGAATGAGGAGACGGAGGGGAGCAAGCTAGCGCGCTTTTCAATAGAAAACGGGGTAGCGGATAAGAAGTTGAATTTTGCCGCAAAGATGTCGGAATATTCCGGCCCGCCATTGCCAACCTGTATAGTAGAGCCGGTTTAGCAAGGCAATAGCCGTGAGCAGGCAACAATCAGAATGATTCAACTGGTTCATTGCAAGTAAGTTCTGGTCTTATAATAACTAGGTGCGAATTCCTGCTCGCAGAAACAGGCGTATTCGCTACCTTTGCCAGTATGGGCTAAAGCAGCCGGGCGTGCAGTACGCCTTGCACAGTCGCCCTCCGCAGCCCCCGATACTCCTTGCTATATGGCATCAGGTAAGACATCCTCTCCCGCCCGCCGCTCCGCCGTTTCCGCCCCGGCTGAAGATACCCTGGCTTCGGCCGACACCGCCGTTACGGTTGCCAATCCAGCTAATGGCAAGCTTCCTTCCAATGGCGACGTTACGCGCCGTAGCGGTAGTGCCAAAGGCTCCAACTTGCGCGGAACAGGCACCCTGGAAAACACCGATTACGTCAACGAGCAGCTCAACCGGGTGCTTTATGCTCTCGATGCCTTTAAGAAAGGTGACGTGTCGGTACGCCTGACCAAGCAAAACGACGACATCTTCGCTGAAATAGCTGAGGCCTACAATTCCATGGTGGAAATGATTGGCGGGGTAGGTGGCGAGGTGTCGCGCATTTCCAAGGTTGCCGGGGTGGAAGGCAACCTGAAGGCCCGCGCATCCGCAGAGAATGCCGCCGGTTTCTGGCGCGACATGATCAACAACATCAACGGTCTGGTGGACAGCATTGCGGTGCCGGTACTGGAAGTGGGCAAAGTGCTCAAGAACATCAGCAAGGGCAACCTTGATGAAACCTTCCAGATTCCGGTTTCCGGCGACTTCAAGGTGATGGCCGAAACCATCAACAAGACCATCGACAACCTGAACCTGTTTGCCGGCGAGGTAACCCGCGTGGCGCAGGAAGTAGGCACCGAGGGCAAGCTCGGCGGCCAGGCGTCGGTACCAAACGTGGGCGGCATCTGGAAAGATTTGACCGACAACGTAAACTATATGGCCTCGAACCTGACCTCTCAGGTGCGGGACATTGCCAACGTAGCCACGGCCGTAGCCAAAGGTGACCTCACCCAGAAAATCACCGTCGATGTAAAGGGCGAGCTGCTGCAGTTGAAGCAGAACCTGAACCAGATGGTGGACTCGCTCAACCTGTTTGCCGGCGAAGTTACCCGCGTGGCGCAGGAAGTAGGTACCGAAGGCAAGCTCGGCGGCCAGGCCATTGTGCCCAACGTGAGCGGCGTGTGGAAAGACCTGACCGACAACGTAAACAACATGGCCTCGAACCTGACTCTGCAGGTACGAGACATTGCCAACGTAGCCACGGCCGTAGC
>NZ_JACSCX010000003.1 GCF_014333525.1 Hymenobacter puniceus | reverse complement strand
TGTGGGCGAGGACGATTTCCTTTGCCGGTCATCACAAACTCCCGGTTGGCCAGGTACTGTTCGAACTGGGCAGGCGAAAGGGCGGGCTTGAGGTTGTTTTCAAACTGGGCCACCGCTGCGTCCTTGTACTGGTCCCGGTCCCGCACGAGCGTCTCGGCGTACTGGCGCACAGCATCGCGCTGCCCGTTGTTGAGGCCGCCTACCAGCTGCTCCAGTCGGGTTACAATGGCACTGGCAGACTCAGCCTGCGTACGCGGGCCAGTTGCGGCTTGTGGGCGAGGACGATTTCCTTTGCCGGTCATCACAAACTCCCGGTTGGCCAGGTACTGTTCGAACTGGGCAGGCGAAAGGGCGGGCTTGAGGTTGTTTTCAAACTGGGCCACCGCTGCGTCCTTGTACTGGTCCCGGTCCCGCACGAGCGTCTCGGCGTACTGGCGCACAGCATCGCGCTGCCCGTTGTTGAGGCCGCCTACCACCTGCTCCAGCCGATTGGTAATGCCAGCCGCAGCGCCAGCCTGGGTTTGGGCAATGGCAGCGGTGGGGGTTACTATTGGCACAACCAATGCACTAGCGAATCCTATTTGAGCAAAGGAAACTGTGCAGGCCAGCCGCTTAATAAGTTGGGTGGTTTTCATAAACAAGACGGTATAACGGGAAAAAGGCGTGAACAAAATTGTGTACCGGTATCATTTTGAGACAGGCATCAGAACTTTGGACCCCTGATACGGAAGCGGTAAAAATTTGCTGTGATTTTATGGAGAGTTTATAAAATAAATAGAAGTATAGTCGTGCGGCCACTTTCAAACGGAGTGTCGGTTGGTTGGAATGCCACGTTACAACTATCCATTATGTGCCTTCTTCCTTTTTAAACTTGAAAGCCCTGTGGTCTGGCATGTGCGCCAGTTGATTGCCGAAGGACATACACATATAGGGCAGCTAAGCAGAGCCAATTCGCTATTCCAGGATCAGCCAAGTGCTGATGATAGTATCTGGTGCATCCAATGACAGAAGCGCTTGGCTCCCGTCGAGCAGACCTTCGATCTTGAACACCTTTTCGCCGCCTCACTGATCTACTTGGCGGTCCATTTGCGGCACACGAATAGGGGAGCGGCTGTTGCTGATGGCTGAATATGCATTAATTGGGAAGGCAGAAAGAGTATGGCTTTCCCCCTCACGCTTTTGGATAATGCCCATACGTTCGTTCCAGCTTCTTAAACCAGTCAGCTGCGGGACTTCTAGTATCGAATTGGGAGACTTTGTGCCATGATCAATTCATAAGTGCTAGCTGTAGTTGCTTTTGGCAATATATAGTCAACGCTACTCTTAGGAGAGAAGATGGTAGCAACATGAACCCTGTTAGGGAACAGGTGGGATAGAAAAAAGGCCCCTTCCTGTGTCAGGAAGGGGCCTTTTTTGTGTAGCGGGGACGAGAGTTGAATTGGTTGCTACTCTTGCCAAAGCCCATTTGCACGCTGTAGAGGCAGGTTTTGAAGCGGCGGCGATGCAGGTTTTGAGCACGTTTGTGATAAAACTGTGACGTTATCACAGCCTGTTTGGCGGGCTGTCAGGGGCAATACTACCACCTGATCGGGCAATTTACGCAAACACGTTTCTGCGGCCACTGGCAGCACCAGTTCCAGCGCCCAGCCTAGCTCATCGTGCGAAAGGCTCTGCGCGGCCGTGGGGCGGCTGGAAAGGGAAAGCACTATACAATAAAAGGCAGATACAGCCAGTTAAAGAGGCCTCGCCCTCGCCGGCTGGCTGCGGCTGGCGGGGCTATCTGTGTCACTCATCTTTTACCTATTCTATCCATGCATACTTTTCTTTGCCGCGGGCTGCTCGGAAGCGCCCTGCTGCTGGGCGGCGCCACCGGTGCGCAGGCGCAGCTCACCTTTGGCCCGCGGGTGGGCCTGAACGCTACCACTATCCACTATGACTTCGGTGATTACCGGGAGCCGGAAACCCGCCTGCGCACGGGCCTGCAGGCGGGCCTGAGCCTGAACGCGCAGTTTGGCAAGCTGGCCGTGCAGCCCTCACTGCTATTTACCCAGCGCGGGGGCAAGAGTACGGCCACAGGCTCGCTTACCTATGCCGGCGATACCACCCGCGCGTTCGAATTCCGCAACACGACCCGCCTGCATTATCTGGAGCTGCCCGTGAACCTGGTCTATAGCACGAAGGGCGCGCAGGGCGGGTTTCAGGTGTTTGCCGGCCCGTATGTGGCCCTGGGGCTAAACGGCCGGACGAACTCGGATATGGACTTCACCACTCAGGCTGGCGCGCAGCGCACTACCTCCTCCGGTACCTTGTCCCAAAGCGTCAGCTTTACCAACAAGCGCGGAAAGGTCAGCCACGTGGAATACCTGCAGGCGCTGGATGCGGGCCTCAACTTCGGGGTAGGCTACAAGCTAAACGGGCTGCAGGCGCAGCTGGGCTACGGGCTGGGGCTGCGCAACATGATCCTGGATTACCCGGACGGGCAGCAGCCGATGCCGGAAGGGAAATCCTACAACCGCGGCCTGCACTTCTCGCTGGCTTATTTCCTCGGCTAAGCTGGGTAGTGAGTATACAAAAAGGCTTGCCAGAACATCTGGCAAGCCTTTTTGTTGGGCAGCCGGGCGCCGATTACCGGCGCGGGCGCTTGAGCAGGTAGCGGTGGGGCTCGCCCCCGGCGGGCATGATTTCCCAGCCCTGGGCGGCCAGGAAGTTGAGCACGGCGGCCTGATCGACAAAGATCTTGTCGCGGCCGTCCTCTTCGTAGTTTTTGAGCTTGGGGTTGGGCGTCACGCCATCGATGAGGATGAGCTTGCAGTTGCTGAGCGTTCCGGAAAGATTGATGTAGGCGACGCCGTAGTGGAAAGGGGCAGCAGAGGCGGCCAGTACCTCGCTCGGTGTCTGGGCCAGGGCAGCGGAGAGCGAAGTAGTCAGCAGCAGCAGGGAGAGGAGAGGACGACGCATAGAGGAAGATGGGAGTAGTGGATAAGGTGAACGATGCGTCGGCGCGCAAATACTGCTCCAGAATGCGGGAATACGAGGTTGCAAGCCCGGCAAGAGTAGAAAAAGAAACCGGCAGCTACTCAAACAGCCATGGCCAAACTCCGGCTAAAAGCGAGTCGCCAACGGCGAAGTAACTAATAATTTTAGTAAAAATATAGCTAATAATTTTAGTCGGGCGTATACTTGCGCAAACCATTCTCTTTTTTGCGATGTGTCAGGTAGTTGTAATTCCCGTGTTGCGCAAGCCCGCGTGGTTTCGTTTTTATGATATTCGGGTGCCGGCGGGCTTTCCCTCGCCGGCCGAGGACCACCAGAACCTGAAGCTGGATCTGAACCGGCTGCTGCTGCCGCATCCCGACGCCTCGTACCTGGTGCGGGTGATGGGCGACTCGATGACCGGCGGCGAGTCGGGCATTCGGGACGGGGCGCTGCTGGCCGTGGACTGTCTGCTCGAGCCGCAAACCAACGACGTGGTGATTGCCGCCGTCGCGGGGGAGTTTACGGTCAAGCGCCTGGTGAAGCGGCGCAACGACGCCTGGTTTCTGGTGCCCGACAACCCGTCGTACCCGGAAATTGCCATCAACGCGCCCGATATCTTCGACGTGTGGGGCGTGGTGACGCACGTGGTGACCGAAACCCGGCGCGGGCGGCTGAGCAGCCATTTGCGCGTCAACTGAGCGGCGCATGTTTGCCTTGGTTGATTGCAACAACTTCTACGTGAGTTGCGAGCGGGCCTTTCAGCCCCAGCTGCTGGGCCAGCCCGTGGTGGTACTCTCCAACAACGACGGCTGCGTGATTTCCCGCTCGCAGGAAGCCAAGGACCTGGGCATTGGCATGGGCGAGCCCTACTTCAAGCTCCGGGACGTGGTGCGCCGCCACCAGGTGCAGGTGCTCTCGAGCAACTACGCCCTCTACGGCGATATGAGCGGGCGGGTGATGCACTACCTGGCCTCGGTGGCCCCGGAAGTGGAGGTGTACTCCATCGACGAGTGCTTCCTGGACCTGCACGGCCTGGAGCGCTACCACGGCCCGCTGGCCACGCTGGCGGCCGGCTGGCGCGAGCAGGTGCGCCGGCGCACGCACATTCCCGTCTGCATCGGCATCGGGCCCACCAAGACGCTCGCGAAGCTCGCCAACCGCCTGGCCAAAAAGCTGCCGGCGCTCAGCGGCGTGCTGCACCTGGACTCCGACGAGCGCCGGCAGTGGGCGCTGGAGCAGGTAGGGGTGGAGGACGTGTGGGGCATCGGGGGCCAGTACGCGCAGAAGCTCTACGCCCAGGGCATTTGCACGGCCGCGCAGCTGGCCGGCCAGAGCGAAGCCTGGGCGCGCCGAAACCTGGGCGGGGTGGTGGGCGCGCGGCTGGTGCGCGAGCTGCAGGGCACGCCCTGCCAGCAGCTGGCCCTGAGCGAGGACGGCAGCCGGCGCCGGCAGAGCCTGGCCTGCACGCGCACGTTTGCCGAGCCGCTCAGTGACTTTGCCACCGTGGCGGCGGCCGTGGCCTACTTTGCCAGCAAGGCGGCTGTGAAGCTGCGCCGGCAGGGCTCGGCGGCGAGTGTGCTCACGGTGTTTATCAGCAAAAGCCGCTACGGCACCGAGCCGCCCCCGCACACGCGTTCGGCGGTGCTCACGCTGCCCACGGCCACCAGCGACACGAGCGAGCTGCTGCGCCACGCCAAAGCGGCCCTGAAGCGGCTCTGGGAGCCGGGCGGCGTGTACCGCAAGGCCGGCGTGGTGCTCGACGGGCTGGAGACGGCCGGCCAGCAGCAGCTACTACTGTTTGAGCCCAACGAGCAGGCCGAGCGCCGAGCCACGCTCATGGCCGAGCTGGACAAGGTCAACGCGCGGTTCGGAGCGGGCAAGGTGCGCTTTGCCGCCGCCATGCCGGCAAAAGGGGAGATGGTCATGCCTTGGGTGGGGCAGCACCAGTTCCAGAGCCCGGCCTATACGACCGTGTGGGAGGATTTGCTGTGTATTCGGTGATTATCAAAATTTAAGATTGCTCAATAATAGGTGTTTATTCTCTAAATCAAATTATTAGTTAATGCTCGGAATATATGATGCGCAAAGTGTAAAAAGTTTAGATACAATTGTTTTAAAATTGATTTTTTGTTATTTCATCATGATTATAAAGATGGACAAATTGATGAAGTCGCTCTAAATTCGATTCAGGGATATAGAAAACATCTTCTTGGTAAGGAAGGAGTTCGTCATTTGCAATTAAATCTATTGATTTCTTATATAAGTAATCAACGTCAAAATATTTTTTGATGTTTTTGTACTCGTCTTTTGTTATGTTTCCATGAAACGGCTTATTGCCAATTGTGCCTTGAATTGCTAGATTGCGAAAAAGTGAAAGCAATTCATTAGGGTCTTTAGATATTCTTCTTTTGATATTTTCGTCGGCCCTATCCTGTATGGAACTCCTATGCCATAACTCAAGGAAATAATAAATATCTGTATTATATAGCGTATACCATGGTGTCTTGGTATTGATATTAAGCATTTTGCTTATTAAAACATTGGTTAATATGACAAAATTGTCATCAGTTATAATACCCCTTATTTTTGTAAATCCATCTAAACTAACATGAATTAAAACTCTTTCTAGATCCTTAACAAAGGAAAATGGCATTTCAAAAGATTTGCTCGATTCTATAAGATGTAGTATATTATTGATTTTTAATTCGTCAGGAATTAATTCCAAATATAATAATAGCAGGTCGTTTGCTGGGCTTACTATTCTCATTGCCCTTCTGGTGAAGGTTCTGTTTTTGAAAGATGTTTCAAGGCCTGTGATTAGATAAAAATAATTATTAGCATTAGTGATATTAACCAAATCTACGCTTTGTTTTGCGCGCAATCTTCGCAGAAACTCTTCGTCGTTGGACTGCTCGATTATTTTTATTGCAATGGTATTAGCTGCTGTTAAATTATTTTCATTAATGCTTTTATATAATTGGTTAAGTAAGTTATCTGGTACTTCTCCTTTCTGTACTGCATACGAAAAGTATCTTTTGAAGTAGTAATGAGAAGCTATCGACTGTTTTTCGTAAAGCTCATCATCACTAGATGGCAAACTTTCTAAATGAATTGACCTTATAAAATCCGCAAAAGCACTTTTTAGTTTAGGGAATAGCAGGCATACAAGGGTTAATGATTCGCCAAAATCAGCGCCATTCTTACCAAACTTACTCTCATAGTTTTTCTTTAAATCGTTTATGCTAGCACCTTTTAATGTGCCAGTGATATTGTTATGATTGTCAGATATGAGCTTATATGACTCTGGGTAAAATACATGTAGAGCTTCAATAAGCATTAAATCCACTGCATTAGCTTCGCCGGATAATATTGGTAAAATAACGGATAGGATATTATAATATCTAATCACGTGGCGCGGAGTGGTGATGCGAGGTAAAATACTGTCTCGAATCGCTGTTTCAAAACGATTCATATCCGTGTTTGTTATCTGTGCATTTGTTGATGAAATCACTTCTGATATTTTATCATAGAAAAAAGAGTACATCGTATCCTCTTGAATCTTGGGAAGATAAAGAGGAACTTGAATTATTTTCTCTAAAAAATTTCTACCAGATTTTTCAATATCGTCACCACCATACATTTCTCCGATAGATCTAGATACGACAGATTCATCGAATGAGAGTATGTATGTAACGTAATCAAAATTAGCAGTTAATTTAACTAGTCTAAAAATGGTTTGTATTTCATATTTATTTAACCTGTCAATATCATCAATTATAACTACTATGCTTTTTTTTTCTGTGCGAAGAAATGTTTCAATTCTACTTTTTAATTCATTTAGAGTTGTTTCTGCAAGTAATTCTCCTATTTTCTTAAGGTGTGCCCCTGGCTCCGTAGCAACTGCTCCATCAAAGAATTCGAGTTTTGGTATAACAGCTTCTGCGTATTGAGCAATTATTTCCCCTGCTCGTTCACCTTTTGTCTTTAAAGATTTATTTAGAGTGTATGCTAATTCCGTAAAAAAACCCTTGAGCAATAAATCTTCTCCGTCTAGCCTCCAAGGATTATAAGATACAGTTATGATATTTTTGGATGTTAGTTGGGTTTTAATAAAGTTCAGTACAGAAGATTTGCCTTCACCCCAAGGCCCATACAGACCTATGACTAAACTTTCTGGATTTTTCCTTAATTGAATCGTTTCTGCAATTCTATGTGCAAAATCAGAGCGTTCAAACCTGTCTTGCTCTATTTTCTCAACTGGTTTGTCCGTTAAGTAAGGATTGTTATTATTGTTGTTATTTTTCATATCATTGTCTTTATTTCAGTATGACTTGTGTAAAATATACTCTTATGATTTTTCTTCCGAAGAAGGATTAGTTCAATAAATTGTTATTGAGTACGGCTAATAAAATTGAGCACTCCCTGATACATAAGTTGTACTTGCTCGATCGTATAGTCGCCATATTTTCCATGTGCAGCTTTGTTGCGAAGGTCAAGCCATGCAGTTATACTTTTTTGGTCTAATAATGTATAAATTCCAGCTTTAACTAAATCTACATTTAGTTGATCTGCCTTCTTAGGTACGTTATCAGTACCTTTTAATACAGTCGTATTAATTTTGTTTTTTTGGCATAATTGGCGTAGATGTTCTTCTAAAACAGAGCCAGTCATCACGGCTGCTGGATCTTTATATTTCTCTTCCAACAGGTGTTGTGCCATATCTAGGAAGTCAGTAAAGATTTCAGCACTTACGAGAGTTCTAAATGTAACTAGCCATCCGTTAGCAACCTCATGCTTAATTACGTCAAGTATGCTAAGACCTGCTTCAACATCCCTTACATTGTCACGGTCAACAGCATTAACAAAACCAAGATAGTATGCGTGGTTTTCGCCATAAAGCTGAGCTATAAGAGCTCGGCTGACAGCATTGAAAGCAGCTAAATCAGCTTGGCTAACGTAGTGCGATCCATTGTATTCGGAATACTGCTTATTGCGTATAGCTATATTCCCTTTGTCAATAGCGAAGTTAAGTCGGGCATTTAATTCGGTGCTGTTCATTGGGGTTTTTATATGATGCGTTTAGAGAGGGTTAATTAATTTGGTGCCTACTGGCCCGTAGCCTCCCCAGTCACTGGCCGGCGCAGTAGGTCGCGGATGATGATGGCAACAGAGGCGATACGGGGGATAAGCGAAATCATGAACAGCGCGAACTGGGGTGTGTAGTTCGGTAGCCGCAACTCAGAGAAGTGGATGAGGGGCTTGATAAACCCATAGAGCGTTACCAGGATGACCAGCACCTTGGCCCAATAGTACCCGCGCCAAACTGCCCACAAGACTAGGCCAATTGGTACAGCCATGATGAGCACGCCAATCAAGGTGCCTATAGAAAACCGGAAGCTGCTATGTGGTGTCGGGTAAAGTGCTTTCGCCAGCAGGGCAATGCCAAAGCTGATAAGAATATACCATACAGCGCGATGATCATTCCGAGGGATAGTAACTGCCATGTCAGTTCACCCGGTTATGCCCGCCCTGCGCACCGCCTAAGGCTGGATCATGGCGTGTAAAAAGTCCTTTTAGCATGACGATAGTGACAGCTAAAGCAGCGACAAGTTGGGGTACGCTTCTGAGCATCCAGAGTGTGTCCCCCATCATTCCATATACTGCTGGTACTATTTCATAAACCAGATACAGAGTGTATAGGATGAAAATAACCTTAGCCCATAGTTTGCCTGCCCGGATGAAATAACCGAAACCAGCCATGAGCGCCAACGTCAGCCCAAGGGAAATGAAGTATGCGATTGTAGGGCCAAAATCGTCTCTGGAGAATGTGAAATTTTCCTCCAGAATTTGGTGGCTGAGATGCACGAAAATGGCTATAAGCAACCAGAGGAAGTAGAAATTAGCCGCTAGAATATTGTTTTTACGGGTGCTGATATTCATACCTAAGGTTAATAATCACTCTCAATTATAGCCAGCTACGCCCCCTTACGAAGCAACGCTAGCACCTCTTCCTTAGCCGCCAACAACTCATCCTTAGCTTCGAGAAGCTGCCTGAGCTGCTCAACCTCCCGGCGTAGGGCTTCCTTCTCGTAGTCAGTAGCGTCATCCGGACGCTTGGCATCCACTACCTGTACCTCACCGGCCCCGGTAAGGAACATTTCGCCCTTGCCGAGTAGGAGCCAGGCCGGATTAATTCGTTCAACTGCACTAATGATGGAGGCAACATACTCTGCACTCGGCTTTGAGCCTCTGTCCAAGTAAGTCCTGGTAGTGGCGTCATTAACTCCCACCATCATACTGAAACGTCGGGTATTGACCCCCAATGCATCAATCAAAATTTTAAGACGCTGATTGATAGATGTTTCAGTCATTTTTAATTCAATTGTTGTAAAATCCTTTGTTCAAGTGTTTTACTTTTTGATTCATTTGAACGTATGTTTGTACGGGTTCACCGCCGCTGCCAAGTACGGCTGCCTCGGCTGAAACCTGCCAAACACGATGGAAGACACCGCCCCGTACTGCCTGCCGGAGAACCTGTTGCACCTGAGCGAGCCGATTGCTGCGCTGCTGCGGGAGCGAGGCTATGCCTGCACCCAGGTATTTGACCCCACCGGGGCCGTGTCGGTGCTCGGCACCCGCGTCGGCCCCGAGGGGCAACTCTGCGAGGCGCATTACCAGCTGGACCCCGCCACCGGCGAGCATGTGCTGCGGCTGCGCACCCGCGTGCTGGGCGCCTTGCCCACCGCCGAGGCCTGCTTTCTTATTCAGGCGCCCGACCAATGCGCTAGCGTACTCGCCGCGTGGGAGCAGGTGCGGGCGCTGGTGGCCTTGCCGGCTGCCAGAGCTGGTGCAGCAGCGTCAACCCCTCCAGCAGCAGCAGGCGCTCCTCTTCCCAACTGCGGTGCGCGTGGGGCGAGGGAGCCAGCAGCTCGAGCAGCTCATCGGC
Organism: Hymenobacter puniceus; assembly: GCF_014333525.1. GTDB lineage: Bacteria > Bacteroidota > Bacteroidia > Cytophagales > Hymenobacteraceae > Hymenobacter. Next base: position 838,313 of record NZ_JACSCX010000003.1, on the reverse strand, counting down.
CCGGTACGGCACGTGCGGCTCCTGCGGCAGGTAGGTAAACAGAAACACGCGCGCCTGCTCCAGCACACTGTCGCTGCCCGCATCGCCCACGTCGGTGGCCTCGGCCAACGCCTGGCCAAGGATACTGAGGTGGGAAGCAAGGGCGTCAGCAGTCATCGGCAAACACATACATACGAGTTTCAAATCTACTCTTTTTCCCCATTCTCATGACGGAAAAGCAGAAATACTACGCCCTGCTCTCTTTGGTGTGCGAGATCCTGCCGCACTACGCCGTGGACCGGGCCATTCGCGCCGGCTACGGGCAGCAGTACGCCTCGGCCGCCACGCGCCTGGGCCACGTCAAGCAGGGCAAGGTGGCCCACCTGCCCGACCTGGTGGCGCTCGTGGAGGCCGCCATGCCCGAGTACGCCATTCCGGCGCACCTGCGCCCGAGCGAGACGCCGCAGCTCCAGCCCTGATTCCAGTCCTGATTTCTCCCGGGCTGCATCTGCCAGTCCTGTTTCTCTCACTTCCTATTTCGCCTTTTGCTATGCACTCGACTGCTATGCACCTGAACACCGACCCGCCGCAGCCCGCTCGCCGCCCGTGCCTGCGCGATTTGGCCACGCTCACCACGACGCTCTTGCCCCCGGCCGTGGTGATGCTGGTGCCGCTCGCCGAGCTGGAGCGCCGCTGCCACGAAATCAACGTCACCAACCCGCGCTACCGCGAGGAAACGCCCCTGGTGCTCTCCTACGAGTACCGCCGCCGCGACCAGCTCAGCGGCGCGCTGCGCCTGGCCGGTCAGTCCGGCGGCACCCCGCTTGTAGAAGACAGCCAACCCGCCTCCCGCGCATGAAAAAGGGCATGGAAAAGGTTTTCGACACCCCCGTATCGCTCACCGACGCCCGCACCGGCAAGCGCGTGCGCGTGCAGGCGCTGCCCGCCGGTTGCGCCCTGGTGCCCACGCCCGAGCCCATCCTGGGCTACACCTACCAGCGCGGCCACCTGACGGTGTACGTCAGCGGCACGATGCCCCCGGCCATGCGCACGGCCCAGCAGGAGGGAAGCCTCGCGGAGGAAACGCTGCTGGTGCCCGCGCTGCCGGCCGGCATCCGCGAAATCGACCTCACCGACTGCCGCCGCGAGTTTCAGCTGCTGCTGCCCCTTGCGGCCTAGCACTCGCCAACGCGCCCCGATCATGCGTGCTGCCCCCGCCCGCTCTGGGGCCTCCACTGCTCTTTCCGTCGACTTGATTTTCCTGCGTCGCCATGAGTTCTAACGAGTCTATTGCCGCCCCCTACACGCTCAGCCAGGCCCTGGCCGTCGTGTTCGGCACGCCGCCCTTCGGCACGGAGTACACCACTGAGCACGTGGGCAAGGTGCTGGGCAAGCTGCTGGGCTACAGTGTGGCCGAGGCTGAGCTACTGGCTGAGCTGCGCGCGGCCCCCTACGCCACGCCCAAGCCCGGTCGGGGCAAGTACCTGCTCAAATGGCGCTTCACCCGCGCCGAGCCGGCGCTTACCCCCGCGCCGGCCCGCGCCAGCCGCTCGCAAAGCCCGCGCAAATACGCGCCCCAGCGCGAGCGGCCCATTTCTGCCAGCATGAAGCTCAAACGCTAAGCCTACTTTTTAAGTCTTCTTTTTCTATGCCTACGCCCATTCATCACCTCTACGCCGCGCTCAGCTCCCCCCTGCGTGATGTGGCCGAGCAACTGGCCGACAACCTGGCCCGGCCCGTCGTGCTGCAGGACATTGCCGCGCTGCCGGCCCCCGATACCCAGCGCCCCACGCGCCAGCAGCTGCGCGCCGAGCTGGGCGTGCTGCGCGAGCAGCTCGACACGGTGGTCTACCTGCTGGGCGTGGGTGAGAGCCAGCCGCGCCGCTACGCGCAGGAAATCGAGCTGCTCCAGGCTGACCGCACCCGCATCGAAGGCCTGGTCGCGGGCCTCGAGCAGCAACTGGCCGCCCCGGCCCGGCGGCAGGAAGGAGGGCTGGTCGCATGATCCTGGCCCTGAACCTGCCACCGGCCCCCGATGCCGCCCGCCTGCGTCAGCTGCGCCGCGACCAGCGCTCGGTGACCCGGGAGCTGGACGAGCTAGTGCTCGCGCAGCAGGCGCTGCCGCCCAGCACGCCCCGCGCCGAGCGCCAGCGCCTGCTGCTGCGCGAGCAGCAACTCAGCGAGCAGCTGCGCAACGTGTGCCGGAGCCTGCACCAGCTCACGCGCGCGGCCCACCGGCCGCCCTTCGCGCTGGCTGGCTAGGCCGCTGCGGCCATTACCACATCAGATACTCCTCGTCGCCCCCTGGGGGCGGCCCACACGGGTCCGGCGTCGCAGCCGGCCGGGGAGCGGGGGTCAGCGCCTTTTGCTGCTGCCCGGCTGCCGGCCCTGGCCAGGAACACCCGCCTGTCAGGACCACCGACGCCACCTTGTACCCAACACCGCTTACCTACGACCTCACTCGCCGCTCTTTCCCCACCGTTCCAATCACCGCTTCATGACGCGCCCGACGCTCTTACCGCTCGACAGCATTCGCCTGTCCTGGCATCGCCTTGTCGAAAATCTGCGCCAGCAGCAGGCCCCGAAGCTGCACCAGCGCCGCGCCCACCAGGTGCTCGGCGTGGCGCGGCCCGCGGCCACAATCCTCACCCGCCCCAAGGCCGTGTGCGACGGGGGCAAGGAAACCGGACTGCTGCTCATTCACATGGTGCGCCGCATGGTCACGCGGCTGCTCAGCCAGGCAGTGCTCGGCGAGGCGCTCGTGGGCCCCGACGGCCGCTTCCGGCTGCCGCCGCTGGCCGTCAACGCGCGCCAGCTCATGGAGCGCCGCGGCCTGTCGGAAGTCACCATGCGCGCCCACCTGCGCCAGCTGCAGCAGGCCGGGCTGATCGTGGCCCGCAAGTTTCGCGGCACGCGCGCCAACTTTCACGTGTGGATAGACCCCGCTTTTGTGTGGGAAGTGCCGGTGGAAAGCCCTGCTGCGGCCGAGGAGGCTGATTCGACTGCCCCGCCGGCCGGCCTTTTTTTCGGCCCCAACCATAAGAATCTTTCGCTTACTGAGGTTCTTGAACCACTAGAATCTCAGCAAGAGAAAGTAGGGCAAGTGGATAAGTCGCTACCCGGCCAAAAAACTGGAACCCCCTTACTGGAACCGGGGGGTCGCGCCGAGGGGGCTGGCGCCGCCGGCCAGGCGGCGAAAGGGCGGCACGGGGGGCGCGCGGCGGCCCGCGTGGCCCGTCAGGCCCCGCTGGCGCCGGATGCCGCCCTGACGGCCCGCAAGGCCCGGGCCGGGGCCTACGTCGCGCGGTTTTTCCAGTATGCGCGCACCCTGCTTTTCGACCAGCTGCCGCCGTTTTCCGAGCTCGAGCAGCAGTGGGCCAAGCTCGCCATCTGGGAAGGGCAGTACCGGCCGGCGCTGGAGCAGGCCCCCGAGCAGCACTGGGACCGGATCCACGAGCTGCTGCTGCAGCGCGTGGACCTGGCCCGCGAGTACTTCCAGCGCCACCCCGAGCACTACCCGGCCTTGCCCTGGGCGGAAATCCACCAGGGCCGCGGCTACTTCGACGCCGGCAACATGAACGGCTTTGACCGTACCCGCCTCTGGCTGGCCAGGAAAATCAACCGCAAGCAGGGCGGCCTCACGGCTCTGGACAAGGCGCTACATGCGGCCGAGCGCGAAATTCAGCAGCGCCGCGCCCTGGACCAGGGCCTGAAGGTGCAGGCCTCGGACCGGGCCAAGCGCCTCTCGCTGGAAACCCTGCACTGGACTCACCGCACGCTGCTGCGGCGCCTGGCCGGCGAGGAAGGTTTGTTTCGCCTCGCTGCCCGCCTCGAGCAGCTGGGCCTGGTGCGCGCCTGACCCGCTGCTTGGCCGCTTTTGATTCGCGCTTACTTCCCCATTTTCTCTCACGTTTCACGTTCAGCCCATGCTTGCCAACTCCGCTAACACTGCCAGTTCCTCAACGCCCGTGGCCGCCACCAGCTGGCCGGCCACGGCCCTGACCCGCGCCTGGGTGGTGTGGGAGAACGGGTACAAGAAAACGTTTCATTCCTACGACACCAGCGGCCGCTACCAGGTCGACGATGCGCGCCGCTACGGCATCCGGGGCTTTCGCAGCCGGGTGCTCGAAAAAGTGTGGCCGTCGCCCATCAAGGAAATGATTGTTTACGACAACCAGACCGGCGCCCGGCTGGAAGTGTGGGTGTCGAAGGGTGTGCGCCTGGTGTAAGGAGCCTGGTAGAATGCACCTGCGATGAACTCTGCGACCTATTCCGGTATGAACCTGCGCGCGCTCGACCAGAAGCTGCCGCTGCACCGCGACGAGGCCCGGGCCCTGCACGATGCGCTGGGCCTCTACCACCGGCACCTGACCTGGCTCAGTGGCCACCGGCCATTGTACCTGGCCGAAACGATGAGCATCCGGGTCACGCTGCGCGTGCATGAGCGCCTGGCAAAGCTGCTGGCAGGGGAGTGGCCCCGCACCCGCGAGCGGCACCTCAAGCCCCGCCAGTGGCGCGTGGAGTTCGACGAGCTGCTGCAGCTCAACGCCCTTCTGGTAGAAGGCACCCTGTTCGCGGCTGAGAGCAGCTACGAGTCCGCCTTCAACTGCCTCTACGGCAAGCTCAACCAGAAGGCGCTGAACCTGACGGCGCACTTTCGGCTCTGAGTGAAATAGTGAATCGTTAGTTGATAATAGTGCGGTTAGTGGTCAAAAAATCAGGAGTTTATATGGAATTGAAACTTTGGTGTAGCGTTGGATTTTGGCTATCTTGTTTGCCTGCGAACACTGCTTAACTTCCTTGCTGATGGCTATTCTTTCCTGCTGCTGCGGGCCGACCCTAGCGCGGGGGCTGCAGTCCTTTAGCCACGCCCTGCCAGCCAATAGGTTTGCACTATATCCGTTTTATACATGCTGAAAACCCTCGATTTTCCCGTCAAACCGCACGTGCGCAAGTACCTGGACGTGCATTTGGGCGTCGGCCCCTACGTGCTCAGCAACACGGGCCAGTACGGCCGCATGCTGTTTCACTTGATGCGGCGCCAGATCAAGGGCAAGCTGCACCACGCCGGCACGCGCGAGGATTGCACCAGCGTGCTACGGCTGGACCTGCGCAACTTCCCCGTGCACCAGTACGGGCTGACCGAGCTCACGGACTACACCATCTTCCAGTTCAACGACCACGTCGACGAGTTGCTCAAGGAAGAACTCTACACCTGGGTGCGCAAGTGCGTCAACCGCCACACCACCTTCAAGGCCGTCATCACCGACTTCATGGCCGGCTACGACCTGCGCGAGGAAGACATCCAGTACGAGACGCTGCGCAAGGCCGTGCAGCGCAACGTGAACCTGCCGGCGCTGAAAAAGAAACGCGGAAAATCGGTAGTAAATCTGTCCCAGAAAACGGCTGATTTGTCTCGTAAAACAGCTGAATTGTCCCACGATTCGGTCGGTTTGTCCCGCTACGCTGAGGTACGCTCTCTGCGTCAGCAACTTATGCGTGAGTCGGGCGGCTCTTCTGTGTAGCGCATGGCAGTCGAGCAAGCATCTGCCGCAGACCTGGCTGCCGGCTACGACCCGTTTGGCCTGCGCAACCTGGAAAAGGAGCAGGGCCTCGACAACCTGGGCGGGGTAGAGGCCTGCTGGTACACACCAGCCAGTAGCTTCCGCTCCTGGCCCCTGGCCGGCGAGCTCCCCCTGGCGCAGCTCGACCTGGTGCCGGGCGCCGTCTGGTACCAGCTGGTGAGCACCCGAGGCACCGTCAGCTACGAGCAGCCCCGCAAGCCGCTCGGCCGTCACGGCGAGTTGTTTGGCCAGAAACTAAAGGGCGTGCTGCCGCGCCACACGGCCGCGTTGGCCGCGGGCCTGGAAACGATGGAGGGTGGCCGCTTCGTGGCGCTCTACCGCGACCTGAACGGGCAGGTGCAGCTGGTGGGCACGCCCACCGAGCCGCTCACCTTTCAGGACGTGTATTCGGCCGGCTCGCAAACGGCCCGCAACAACTACGACTGGCAGCTGCTGGGGCAGACCGTGCGCCGCGCCCGGCCTTACACCGGCACCTGGACCGTGTCGGGTCGGGGCCTGGAAGGCGGCGGCCTGGTGCTGCAGCCCGGCGCCGGAGGCAGCGTGGAGCTGCGCTCGGCCGAGGGGCGCCTGCTGGCCACCGTGCCGGCCGGCCGCACCGTGGTGCTGCGCTCGGGCTTCCAACTCTCTTACCAGATTATCTAATGGCTCTTCCCCCTATCCCGCCGCCGCCCCCGCAGCTGCTCACGCCAACTATTTTTCAGCAGAAGTACCAGGAGCGCTTCGCCGACAACGACTTCTTCGACATCGCTGAGGCTGACTTTCGGGAGCAGGCCCGCGACGTGGCCAGCCTGCTGCTGCTTTGGAGCAAGCTGGGCCAGCCGCTGCTGCTTTCCAACCTCGATGAGCTGGCCACGGTCGACCAGCGCACGACGGTCGTGGGGCAGTCGGCCCGGGTAGCCAACGCCACCGACGCCGGCTCGGCCGCCACGGGGGTTGAGGCCGGCGAGGCCGAGTTCGTACTGCGCAAGGATTCCACCGGCCCGCTGTGGGCGTACGTGAGCGTGAAAAGCAGCCTGCGCGTGCGCGTGCGCTGGCTGCCGGTGGGCGACCCCAATGAGCGGCCCGAGTTCCTGCCGGTGCTGCAGCTGGAGGACTATCCGTATGAGGCCGGCGACGCGGTGCAGCACACGTTCCCCAACGGCCAGACCATTCCGCTGGAAGTGCGCCGCGCCCTGCCGCGGCCCGGTGCCGGCATACTGAACCCGGTGCCGACCGGCCATCCCACGGACGATCCGAACTACCTGCCGCTGGCCCCGCTGACGCTTGACACGCACCGGGCCAACACGGATGCGGGTACCGTGCTGGACCGCTTCATCATTCAGCTGGCCAGCCAGAACCAGGAGCAGGGCGTGCAGCGCACCATGCTCGGCTTCGGTAAGGCGCAGGCTGCCCGGCCGGCCATGCTGGCGCTGCAGTGGCAGGATGCGAACAGCGAGCCGGTGGCCAAGCTGGAGGTGTGCTACTCGTTTACGTCGGAGGCCGAGTATGCTGCCAACCCCGCGCTGCCCGCCAACGCGTGGGAGCCGGTCGGTGGTGGTCCCGGCCCGGGTGGCGCTGACGTAACGGCGGCTTCGGTCGGTGCCGTGTTCGACAACGACAACGGCGAATTCTTCCTGCAGGTAGTGAATGAGCTGCTGCTGCCTACCATTCGTAATGGCGCTGTGGTGCCGGATAAGCTCGAAGCTGGCTTCCTGGCTAGCATTGAGCAGGCAATTGCTGCCGTGACGTCGCAGGCGCGGCTGGTGCGGCCGCAGGCAGAGCCGTTGTTTTTTTCCAGCGTCGACGAGGCCAACGCGCAGGCGGATTATGGCGACACGGTGGAGGCGCTGGGCACGTATCAGGCGGTGCTGACGCTCAAAGGCGGCGTGACCTACGCCACCGGTGGCCTGATGGTAAACTGGAACCTGCTCACCGACGCCGGCCAGAACGTGATTACCTGCAAAGTGGTGGGCAACTCGCAGGAGGGCCGCTACGGAGGGGGCGCTATTTCCGTCACTGGTGCCGGCTCGGATATCGTAGTCGAGAAAGCACTTTTCCCCCACGGCGGAACGGCCGTGCTGCAATCCGCCGGCCGGCTTACGCATGCCGGCCTGCTGCGCGGGGACTCACCGAGCGACATTGTAGCGCAACTCAGTGGCACGGCTACCTTCCGCCACGTGGCCGGCCCGGTGCGCATCGGTGGCAGCAAGGGCTTTGTGCTGACCGGCGCGGCCCGGGCGTTTGTCAAATCCGATTCGGTCATCGAGCAGGGCTACCACCGGGTGGTAGAATGCTCCGGCACCGCCAAGATTCGCCTTGAGGGCGGCAGCCTGCTCACCGGCCAGGGATTTGCTTTGTCAGAGGTGGTGTACATGGATGGCGGCGAGGTGACGCTGGCCAATGGCGTGTATGACAACACCAGCACCGGGGCACCGGGTGCCTACCTGACTGGCGGCACACTGATTCTGGACAATGCCACCCTCAAAAGCGTCGGCGGTACGGCCGGTACGGTCATTCTGCGCAACGGTGGTCAGGTGACGGGCGCTATTTCCGGCCAGCTGACCGTCATCGACGAAAACGCCGGCAGTGCCAGCGGGCCGACTGAGCTGCACATCGGCAGCACCAGCGGCCTGCGCGTACGGCGCATCCGCCTCACCAACCACCTTACGCTGCTCTCTATGCTGCTCGACGACAACGCGGCCAGCGTTGCCTACCAGGTGGCCACCTTCAGCGGCGGCATCTGGACCGGCACGGCGGACCTAAATACGCTGGCTGAGGCGCAGGCCGCGCTGCCCCCGCCCGGCGACGCGCAGTACGCTGCTGGCGTGGCGCTGCTGGTGAAAACCAATCCGGTTACGGCCGCCAACGCTTCCAACGTGATTCTGACTTATGCCTAAGCTTCAGTTCCTGCAGGCCAGCCGCAATGCCTTCTACCCACCGCCAGCCGGGGGCGGGCCGCTGCTGGAGTTTGTAACCTACCGCGACCTGTCGGCCGTCACGCAGGCAGCCGGCACCATCACGGCCACCGGCCAGTATGCCTACGCCCTCGACACGAAAAAAGCAGCGCTACCGGGCCGGGCCAGCCTGGAAATGCAGCACAACAGCATCTTCGACTACGGCATTGCCGGCTGGTACAACGACAGCTACGCCGCGTTTGCCAACATCCGCTACGGCTTTTACGTCGATTCCGCCGCTACCTGGCAGGTGTTTGTGGAAGGCAGCGGCAGTGGCTACCCGACCGGCGGCTGGAACCCCTCGGATCTGCTGCGCATTGATATTCATCCAGACCGCGTGGAGTGGCTGGTGAATGGGGGGCTGGTATTCACGCTGCAGCAGGCACCCGCTTATGCGGAGCTGTGGGCCGGTGGCTATATGTTTTACGCCCAGTGCGCCTGGACCATGCGGGCCGGGGCAGAAAACTACGCGCTCCGCTAATTCTACAGGCAGTTGCCAGAAGCCCTCAACCAAGCAGGTCGAGGGCTTTTTTGTGTCCTTTTTGCCCGGCCCGGCGGCCGGCAGCTTTGCACCACTTCAACCCTGAATCGATGCTTGGCTTAGTTTCCCGTCTGTCTGCTTCCCCCTGGCTCATCTCGCGTGAGCACCTGCATTCCTACATGCCGGTGCTGGCCTCGCTGCTCATGGGCAACGCCTCGCTGCAGTTCGGCCAGGACTTGGCCGAACTGCGCGCTGCCGCGGCCCCGCTGGACTTCGCCGTGCGCGTGGCCAGTAAGGGCGTTATTGCCTACGGTGCTCGTCCCCAGGCGGGTAGTAGCGCCACGGGCGGCACTGCCGATGGGATTCTGGTGCGGGTAATGGGGGTGAATGGCCCGCTGATGAAGGCCGACCAGGAGTGCGGCCCGCGCGGCCTGATGTCGCTGGCGGCCGACCTGCAGCGCACGGCCAAGGACACCGAGATTAGCTCCGTGCTGCTGCGCGTGGACTCGCCCGGCGGGCAGGTATTCGGCACGCAGAGCGTCGTGGATGGCATCAAGGCCTGCCAGGCGGCCGGCAAACCCGTCGTCGCTTTGTGCGAGGACGGCCTGATGTGCTCGGCCGCCTACTGGATTGGCTCGGCGGCCGACACCATCATTGCCACCCACGAGACGTGCACCATCGGCAGCATCGGCGTGATGGCCAGCTGGATGGACGTGCAGCCGGCGCTGGAGAAGATGGGCGTCAAGTTCCACGAGGTATACGCCGCGCAGAGCGGCCAGAAGAATGCCGACTTCGCCGCGGCCGCGAAGGGCGACTACAAAGCCGTGCAGGCGGGCCTCACGGCCATTGCCGGCGGCTTCCTCAGCGCCGTGCGCGCCAATCGCGCCGGCCGCCTCAACGAGAAGCTTTTTGTTCAATCCGGCTACGCGGCCGGCAAGGCAGGATTCGCTAGCGAAGCCGGCGAAATCGGCATGATTGACGCGCTGGGCTCCTTTCAGGACGCGCTGGGCGAATGCGTGCGGCTGGTGCAGGCCAGCCGCTCCCTCTAAATCAACGACCACTTTTTTACTTCACTTGACTGCCCCATGGGACTCCAACTTTTCGGCAAATCTGCCGCTACCACGCTTGTTCTCGGCGCCTCGATGCTGGCGCTGGTGGGCAACGAATCCGCCACGGCCGAGCAGGTCGATGCCGCCAACCAGGAACTTGATGCTGCCGGCATCAAGGGCGCCCAGCTCGTGCCCGGCGCCACGCTCGAGGAGCTGACCCAGAAGGCCGGCCGCGTCGACGCAGCCGAGAAGGCCCAGGCCGAGGCCGAGAAAAAGGTATCAGACCTGCAAGAGGCCAATGCCAAGCTCAGCGAGCAGGTGGCCACGCTGGGCAAGAAGCCCGGCGCCGACGCTACCTCGCCCGTGCGCAAGGACGGCGCTGCCGATTTGCTGGATCCTACCTCGGAGTCGGAGGCGCAGAAGCTGGTCGAGCAGCTGCACGCCGAAATGCTCGGCTAAGCCGTCCCTGGCCTCAAACCTGATTATTCATCTTTTTAAGCCCTAATCATGGCTTTAGCAATTACCGCCGTAGTGGCCCAGTTCGGCGCCTACTACCTCAACCAAGGCCAGAACCTGCAGCGACTTTATAGCTTGCTGCGCTCCCCGACGACCACGGAGAGCATGTTCACGCCCATCAACACGGATGACACGCTGTGGCGCGCGGCCAAAACCATCTTCAGCCGCGTGGTGCAGCCCTTCCAGAAGGCCTTCACGCCGCTGGCCGGGGTGGAGTTTCAGCCGGTGGAAATCCGCCAGTTCCGCCTCAAGGTTGACGCGCAGGAGTATCCCGACGAGCTGGAGGACACCTGGCTGGCGTTCATGGACGGCCCGGAAATCGACCGCAAGGCCTGGCCCTTCGTGCGCTGGTACGTGGAAGTGTACCTGATTCCGCAGATCAAGCAGGACATCGAGTTCAACGAGATTTTTCAGGGGGTGTACCAAGCCCCGGTGGCCGGCGTCGCTGGCCCGGCCGGCACGTCCATCAACGGCCTGAAAATGATCATCAACGGTCACGTGCAGGCCGGCCGCACTACGCCCATTGTGACGGGCGCGCTGGAGCTGACCAACCCGGAGGCGCTGGTGGAGCAGTTCGAGGCCTTCGCCGACGGCATCCACAAGGACTACTGGGAGATTCCCATGATCCTGGGCTGCTCACCGACGGTGGCGCGCCAGTTTCTGCGGGGCCAGGAGCGCAAGTACGGCAAGAACACCGGCGGCGGGGCGCTGGATCTGACCATCAACAAAACCAACATCAAGCTGCAGGGTCTGCCCTCGCACCGCAGCACCGAGAAGATCTGGTGTACGCCGGTGGGCAACGCCATCATGCTGCGCCGCAAGGTCAAGAACCAGTCGGCCGTGCAGGTGGAAAACGTGGACCGACTGCTCAAGTTCTTCACCGACTTCAGCATGGGCGTAGGCTTTATCCTGCCCGAAATCGTGTTCACCAACGACCAGGAACTGGTCTAAGCCTGGTAGGAGTAGCGCCGGCGCCCGAATGGGGGCCGGCGCTACTTGCCGGCATCTTTTCAACCACTGAGCAACCACTAAGCAACCACTGATTTTACGCTTTCCCCATCATGGCAGAAGCCAATACAGAACAAACCCGTCAGCCCACCATCGAGTCGCTGACGGCCGAGAACGTTCGCCTGCAGGGCGAGCTGGAGCTGGCCCAGGGCATCATTGCCGGCCAGGCCGAGCAGATTGCCAACAGCGAAACGGCGCAGCAGCAGGGTACGGCGGTCATCGTGACCCACGAGCAGAAGCAGTACCGCGTGCTGGGCAAGCAGTTCACCGTGAAGGGCGAGCTGATCAAAGCCGAGGACCTGGGCAAGAACAAGGAGGCTGTCAAGCACCTGATCGAGACCAAAAGCGGCTTGCTGCAGCTGGTGCCCAAGGCGGCCAAATAGCCGGTTAATCGACACCATCATCGTTTTAAGATACTCCCTATGGATTTGTCGAATCTGACCCACCTCGGCGGCCTGGACGGCACCGAGAACACGCCGGGCCTGCTGGGCTACGTGCTCTGGGCGCCCATGAGCTACTTCCAGACCATTGCCAAGGCGCCGGCTTTCGTGGCCACCGCGCCAGCCGGCACGTCGGCCGTCATCACGGCCGACCATGCCTTCAAGATGGGGCTGGGCTTCCTGCGCATCTACATCACGCTCGACTCCAACGAGCTGAAGGGTGAGGTAGTGGGTGAGCGGGACGGCCGCGGCCAGAAGCTGAGCTTCGAAGGCTTCCACCCGGGCAACAAGCCCGAGTCGCTGGAGCTGTTCAACATCGCTAAAAACACGGACGGCATCATGCTCGTGCCCGATGCCGATGGCACCTACATCCAAGTGGGCGCGGAGGGCCTGCCGGTCGAGCTGGCGCCGGCCTATGGCTCGGGCAAGCTCTCGGGCGGCCGCCGCGGCACCACGGTGAAGGCCGAGTGCTACGCCGTGGGCATCAAAATTTACAAGGGCGACGTCATCGAGAAGCCCGCCACAGTGCCTGGCCCATAGGTAGATGAGCAAGCAGTCCCCCCACCAGCTCCTGCCGGAAGTCGCGGAGAAGTATACCGCCACTATAACGCCCTGTGTTATCGAGATCCAGCGGCTCCGGCGCAAAATCGACCTCACGCGGCTCACGCTCGCGGAGGCCGATGAGCTGGTCAAGGACCCTCTCTTCACCTACTTGGTAGCGAGGAAAGCCAAGAAGAGCCGGACGCCAGGCGGGCACAAGAAAGCCGGTTTGTGAGAGGAACGGTGCGTGAGAGGAAAAGGCCTCAGCCAATGGCTGGGGCTTTTTTGCGTCTCTTGCATGCTCCAGACGCACAACAGGCTCCGACTGGATGCGTCGGAGCCTGGGAGTTGGTTGTGGAAAGGAAGGGAGGCGGAGGTAGTACGTAGGATGGTCGCTGACGATGCAGCCAGGCAATCCAGCAATTAAGCAACAAGCGGCGCCGTAACGTCGGGCAGGGGTATGTCGCTCGGTATGCCACCAAGCAGCAGCAAGGCAATCAGGGGTAGGGCTTGCGATTGAGTATTCATGGGAAGCAACGACAGATTGGGTATGGGAATGCTAGCAATTTATGCCCCGGATTGACGCTTGCTCAAGGACAATGATCTAGGATATGTGACATTCATTTTTCGGTTAATTAAGAGCAAATTCCAAGGGTGGCAGACGCGAATCATTCCTTTTTGCGTCCTTTTCGCCCGAGGTAGGCCGCGGCAGTTTTGCAGCATGCAAACCCCCGAACTCATCCGCTGGCTGGCTGATCCGACTGATTTTGCGGCTGGCGTGGCCCTGTACGCGCAGCTGGGCAGCAGCCCGGTATACCGGCAGCTTTTCGCTCTGGGCGAAACGAGCTACAGCCGGCAGGTGCTGGAGCGGGAGCTGCAGGCGCTGGCCAGTGGGCCGCTGGAGCCGGTGCCACTCCCCACGCTACCAGCAGACGCCCCACCGAAACCGGCTCCAGCGGCCTCTGCCGTCGTCCCGGAACCCACGCAAGTCCACACAGACTCGCCCGAGCTGCTGCCACTGCGGGCCCAGCTGCGCGGCCTGCGCGACGAGCGCAGCCAGCTGCACGCCCAGCTCACGGCCCCGCGGCTGAGCGAGAAGGACCGCGGTAAGCACGCGCTCCGAATCCTGGCCCTTGGCGACCAGGTGCTGCAGCTGCAGCAGCTGGTCGCCCACGTGCTCAGCCATGGTACGCTGCCGGCCGGCCCGGTTGCGCTGGCCGACGTGGTCGACCAGGGCGAGCTGCGCCGCCGGCTCGACAATCTGGTCGCCACCCGCTCCAAGGTGCGCAAGAACGCCAAGCGTGCCGCGGAGCTGCCGGCCCTGGAGGCCGACATCACCCTGATTCGATTGAAACTAACTTCTACGACCCGTGTCTGAAGAACTGATTCCCCTTTCCTGGACCACTCAGCAGCGCCGCGTGCGCGAACTAGTGCCGCTGAGCTACAACCCGCGCACGCTCACTGACGAGGGCCGCGAGCGGCTTACGCGCAGCATCCGCAAGTTCAACCTGGCCGAGATTCCGGCCATCAACCTCGACAACGTCGTGCTGGCCGGCCACCAGCGCCTAGCCGTGCTCGTGGACCTGGGCCGCGGCGAAGAGCTCATCGACGTGCGCGTGCCAAACCGTCAGTTGACGAAAGACGAGCTGGACGAGTACAACGTCACCAGCAACGTTGGCGCCGGCCAGTGGGACTACCAAAGCCTGCTCGACAACTTCGCCCACCTGCAGCTCGACTCCATCCTCGACGCGCCCGTGCTCGAGCAGCTGGCCGCCCTGCAGGCCGTCGTGCTGCCGCCGGCCGAGGAGCAGGCCTTCGACCCGACCCCGCCGGCCACGCCCATCAGCGTGCTGGGCGACGTGTACGAGTTTCAGAGCGTGGGCCGTGGCCTGGTGCACCGGCTGGTGTGCGGCTCCTCGACCGAGAGCGACGTATTGGAGAAGCTGCTGCAGGGCCGCCTGGCGCAGCTCACCGTTACCGATCCGCCCTACAACGTCAAGTACGAGGGCAAAACCAAAGATGCGCTGACCATCCAGAACGACGACATGGACGATGCCTCGTTCCGGGAGTTTCTCTACGACTTCTACGTCAACGTGTACGCCTATTCGGTCCCGGGCGCGCCCATCTACGTGTTTCACGCCGACAGCGAGGGCGCCAACTTCCGCCTGGCCCTGAAGGAGGCCGGCCTGAAGCTGAGCCAGTGCCTGGTGTGGGTGAAGCAGGCCTTCGTGATGGGCCGCCAGGACTTTCACTGGCAACACGAGCCGATTCTCTACGGCTGGAAGGAAGGCGCCGCGCACCCCTGGTACTCGGACCGCAAGCAGACCACGGTGCTCCATTTCGACCGGCCGAGCCGCAATGCCGACCATCCGACGATGAAGCCGCTCGATATCCTGCAATACCTGCTGGAGTGCTCCAGCAAGGAGGACGACGTGGTGTTCGACGGCTTCGGCGGCTCCGGCAGTCTGCTCATTGCCTGCGAAAAGACCCAGCGCAGCTGCCACAGCATCGAGCTGGATCCGTGCTACGTCGACGTGCACGTGCGCCGCTTTGCCCAGTTCATGCACGATAATCAGCGCCGTTTTAGCATCACCCGCAACGGGGAGGAACTCTCCGAGGCCCAGCTTAACGAGTATGTCGACGCAGCTGCCGCCTAACCTGCCCGCCACCAGTGTGCCGGCCACGCTGAAGGGGCCGGGTTCGACGGCCGTCGAGCGCATCTACGCCGCTAGCATTGAGGAGGCCGACGGCACCGGCCCCGGGCTGGCGGCGTTGTCGCCGGCTGATAAGCTGATGAACCAGCAGATGGAGGCCGCTTACGCGCTACTGCTCAACTATCACACCTTCGACCAGGCCTGGCCACTGCTGGCTAAGCAGTTCGGCATCAGCCGCGCCACGTGCTACCGGCGTTTGGCCGATGCCCAGAACCTGATGGGGGATTTGAAGAAGGTCAAGAAGCAGGGCGCCCGGGCCATGCTCATTACGCACACCCAGATGATGCTCCAGCTTTGCCTCACCCAGCGCCCGCCCGACGTGCGCGGGGCATTGGCCGCGGGCAAGTTCCTGGCCGCGCTGCAGGGCCTGAACCGGGCCGATACGGCCGAGGACGGCAGCAACGGCGGTGGGGCCACCAACTACGTCATCCACGTGAGCTACAATGGTCCTCGTGGCCCCAAAACCCGCAATTTTGACATCACTAAGCTCGATGACGTGTCGGATGCCGAGTACGAGCTGCTGCAGGGCGCGGTGAGTGAAAACGTGTTTAGCGTGGAGGCCATGGAAGTCATGCTGGCCGAAACCAGGGGCGAGGAGGGCCCGGGCGATGGTCGTCATTGATCAGGTCAAGCTCCAGTTCAACCAGCCGCAGCTGCGCTATATCACGGCCCGCGGCAAAAAGGAGGGCGTCAGCGTCTGGGGCCGCGGTACGGGCAAGTCCAGCATCATTGCCTGGGACATTCACGAAATCGTGCAGACCATGCCCCGCAGCTGCTGGGTGATTGTGGGCTCGACCTACAAGCAGGTGCTCTCGCGCACGCTGCCCAGCACCATTTCGTCGCTGGAGCGGCTGGGCTACAAACTTAACCGCGACTTCTACATCGGCCGCAAGCCGCCCCCGACCCTGAACTGGGACCGGCCATACGAAGGGCCACTGAGCTACGACCACTTCATTATTTTCAAAAACGGGACCGGGTTTCACCTGGTCTCGCTCGATGCCGGCGGCTCCAGCTCGCGCGGCCTGAACGTGGACGGCTTTATCGGCGACGAAGCCCTGCTCTTCGACAAGAACAAGCTCGACGCCGACCTCTCGGCCACCAACCGCGGCAACGGCCACTACTTCGGCAAAAACCCGAAGCACCACGGCGTATTCCTCTTCAGTTCCATGCCCTGGGGCGACCAGGGCCGCTGGCTGCTCGACAAGTCGAGCTACTACGAAAACCACGGCGTGGACCTGGTGGAGCGGCAAAACGCGCTGATCGACGCCCAGGTGCGCTTCCTGGATGCCGGCAGCGACGAGGAGCGGCTCGCTATCTGGCGTGACGAGGTGGTGAAGCTCATGCGGGAGGTATCGTACTTCCCTTCAGCCGCCAACAAGGGCACGTTCTACTCAGAGGCCAACGCCTTTGATAATATCCAGAACCTGGGCCTGCAGTACCTATTGGACCAGCGTAAGTTCATGACCGACTTCACCTTTATGGTGGAGATGATGAACCGGCGCCCCACCACGGTCGAGGGCGGCTTCTACCCGCAGCTCAACCAAGCCGTGCACGTGCAGGAATGCGCCGACGACAGCTACATCCTGGGCCTGGAGTTCAACCTGAAGAAGCTGGGGGCCGCCGGCGACGTGGCCAGCGCCACGAGTCTTTCCGATAGTGACTGCCGGAGCCACCAGGCCCTGCGCGTGTCGGTAGACTGGGGCGCTACTATCACGACCCTGGTGGTGGGGCAGCCGCACCTGGATAAGCGGGAGTACCGCTTCCTCAAAGGCCTATACGTCAAGCACCCGGCCTTCATTGACGACCTGCTCAACGAGTTCTGCCGCTACTACCAGCCCCACCTACGCAAGGAAGTAGAGTTTCTTAGTGACGAAGAGTACGGCAATGCCCGCCGCCCGGATAGTGCTTATACGCTCAATGAGCAGTTCATGCGGGGCCTGCGGCAGCGGGGCTGGCGCGTTAGGCCTTACGGCCTGCCCCGCATCCCGGGCCACCCCACGCGCTACCAATTGGCCCAGACGCTGCTCTCGGAGCGTGACCCAAAGCTATTGCGTATGCGCTTCAACAAGGTCAATACCAAGGACGTGGTACAGGCCATGCTGCTGGCGCCCGTAAGCCAGGACAGCAAGGGCCGCATCCTTAAGGTGAAGGCCAGTGAGCGGAACAAGAACTTCCCGGCGCACCATGCCACCCACTTCACCGACAACGTGGATTTGCACATGCTCAGCTGCGGCACCGATATCATCAACTCCGGCGTCGACTGGAGTCAGATGCTTGTGGTCTAGGCCTGCCCCGCGTCACATAGAAGAAGCCCCCATGCAGCCTGCATGGGGGCTTTTTGTTGGGTATTGTCACATGACCATCACATAGCCTACGCCACGAACTGCCAGCGGCTACTTCGGTGGATGCATACCGTGCGTGTCCTATCTCGATGCCTGGCTGACCTACCCGGCTCCCACAGATATCCCCGAAGTAGCCTTCGGCAGCTGCCAAAACGCGACAGTGCAAGCAGGGGCACCGCGCTACACGAGTGAGACTGTAAAACGCCCGAAAGTCCCATAATCGGCCTGTGCGCGCTGCATTCAAGGGGTGCAGTGAGATTAGTTTTTTCGTTCGTTTCCAGCGTGTAAGTGCGGTTTTGTGTCCTTTTTGCGAGGTGCGCCGGCCGGCAGTTTTGCGACATGGAAACCCCCGCACCACTTCGCTTAAAGGACGCGCTGGCTTTGCTCGAGGGTGAGGCCCCGGTGTCGGTTCGCTTCGTGAAAGCCAACCGCCGCACCGGTGAGGCCGGCGCCTTCGGCACGTTGCCCGCCGCCCGCATCGGCCGCGGCAAGCGCATCAAAACCGCCACGTTTCGCCTCACCACGCCCGAAGAAGATGCTGCTGCCGGCATTGACGAGAGCCAAGTGCCGCTGCCACTTCCCCGAAATCCGCACCACTGGACCAACGCCACCCGCAACCTGGTGGACACGCGCACCGGCAAGCTGGTGAAGGTGCACATCTACCTCATCGTGGCCGTGCAGGGCCGCAAAATCTTCCTCTAAATGGAGCAAGTAGTATTCAACAGCGGCGCCAACGTCGCTTACCTGAACGGGTCGGTGTTCCGCCTGGGCGGCGCTATGGGCGCCGCGAAGGGCACCGGCGTGAAAACTGGCACCGCCGATGGGGATGCGCCCACCTCGCCGCTGGTGATGGGACAAACAGGCGACGTGGCGCAGTGGGGCGACGCCAACGACTTTCCGCAGCAGGTGCTGACCGAAATTTCCAGGAGCAGCATCATCCCGGCCGTGCTGGATTGGAAAACCCGCGCCATTTACGGCAAGGGCATCGTGTACGGCAAGGTGCTGGACTACGACAAGGACGGCAACGAAATTTTTCAGCGGGTGCTCAGCCCGGAAATCAAGGCGTTTTTCCAGCGCTCCAACATCCCGCGGTATGGCTTCGAGGGTTTGCAGAACCTGGTCAACTTCGCCAACGGCTTCCCGGAGCTGATTCTGAGCCGTGACCGGAGCATCATCACCAGTTTGAGCGTGCCAGATACGGCCTTCAGCCGCTACTCCGTGCCCAAGCCGGGCATGGCTGTGCCCGAATGGCTGCACATCTCGGCCAACTGGCCGGACGCTAAGCCCGGTGACGGCTTTACGACCAGCGTGCCGGTGCTCGACCCCTACTTCGACGTGGTGGAGAGTCTGCGCGCCGACACGCGCGGCTACAAATACATCTACCCGCTTTCGCTGCCTTCGCCCGGACAGGCCCTGTACCAGCTCATTGCCTGGAACAGCATCCGCAAGTCGGGCTGGCTGGATGTGGCCATGGCCATCCCCGAGTTCAAGAAGGCGCTGTTCAAAAACCAGCTCAGCCTCAAGTACATCATCGAGGCCCACGAGGGCTACTGGAAGTGGAAGTATCCGGACTGGGACACCAAGCTCACCGAGGATCGGCGCAGCATCATTGCCGGCGAGTTGGCCGAGTTTGAGAAGACCATGGCTGGCGCCGATGGGGCCGGCAAGTCGATTCTGACCATCACGTTCACCGACCCGCAGTCGGGCGAGCTCATCCAGGCCTTCAAGGTGACGGCCATCGACGACAAGATCAAGTCGGGCATTTACATCGAGGACTCGCAGGAGGCCAGCTCCCACATCTATACCGCCCTTCAGGTGGATCCGACGCTCTCCGGCATCAGCCCCGGCAAGGGCATGGGGGCGGGGAGTGGCTCGGACAAGCGCGTCGCCTTCAACGCCTTTATCGCCACGCACTACTACCTGCAGCAGCTCATCATCGAGCCGCTCAACCTGGTGCGCGACTACAACGGCTGGGACCCCGACATCGAGTTTCGCTTTCTCAACCCGCAAATCAATACGCTGGACCAGGCCGCCGAGGCCCCGGCTAAAGCTGCCTAATTATGCTGCTGACCCTACTTAAGACTTGTGACGAGCTGCGCCGCTACGTGAGCGTGCAAACCAACGACGTGCCCGAGCCGGTGCGCCGGGAAGAGGAGCGCCTGCGCGGCGCGCTGCTGCTGCCGGTACTTGGCGCCGATTTGCTGCATTGGCTGGACGCGCAGTACGAGGCCGGCCTGCTGCCCGAGCACGACGCGCCGGCCGCCGAGCTGCTGCGGCTGGTGCAGGCGCCGCTGGCCCGGCTGAGTCTGGCCGGCGCGCTGGACGAGCTGCAGGTGAGCATTGACGAGACTGGCGTGCACATTCAAACCACGGGCACGCACAAGACGGCGTTTCAGTGGCAGATCAACAGCCTGGCCAAGACGCTCAGCCGCAAGGGCTACGCCGATATGGTCGTGCTGCTGCGCTGGCTGGAAGCCAATCACGCCACCACGACGGAACTGCCGCTGCAGGACTGGGCCGCCGGCCCGAGCCGGAACCGGCGCCGGCAGCTGCTCACCAGTCCCGACGAGTTCAGCCGCTTTGAGAACATCCAGGACTCGTGGCCGGTGTTCGAGGCCCTGCGCCCGCTGCTGGTGCGGCAGGAGCTGTTCGTTCTGGAGCCGCAGCTGGGCTACGATTTTCTGAGTGAGCTGCGCGAGCAGGTGCGCACCCGCACCGTGACGCCTGAGAACGAGGAACTGCTCGAGCAGTTCGTGCGGCCGGCGCTGGCCAGCTCCACGCTCGCTAGGGCCGTGCCCGAGCTGGGCCTGCGGCTGACCGGCGACGGCATTGAGCTGATGGTGGCCCGCGTCGACGACTCCAACGCGAAAGAGGCCGACGCTGGGCTCGACCAGCTGCTGCAGGCCCGGGCTTTCGAGGCCCAGCGCGCGGCCGACATCCTGCTGGAGAAGATGCGCGGTTTTCTCAACCAGCGCGCTTCGGCTACTCGCTACGCGACCTATTTCACCCTGGGCCCTTACCGGGCGCCCGCCACGCCAGTGACGCCCCTGAATACGGCGGAATCCCGCGTTTACCGCTTCTGCTAATGCTTTCTATCATCCTGAACCCCCGAGTATTACCCGTGCTGCAAAGAGCGTGGCAGCTGTTCGAGAAGTACATTTTCAACGACTGGAACGCGCTGGCCTTCCTCATGGTGCTGTTCCTGCTCGACACGGGCCTGGGCATGGCCCGCAGCTTTCGGCAGGGGCGCTTCCACTCGCGCGGCATGCGCCAGATGTTCACCAAACTGCGCGACTACGGCGTGGGCATCGTCGTGGCCCACGTGTTCTGCAACATCGAGGTTGACGGCAGCAAGTTTCCCTGGGCCGAGTACATGGCCTTCGGCGTGAAGGGCGCCATTTATTTCTTCATTCTGCTGATCGAAACCAAGAGCATCGACGAGAACCTACGCGGACTTGGCGGTATGGGCTTGCCGCTGCCCAAGTTCCTGCGCCGCGGTATGAGCGACTGGGAAGAAACCGGCCAGTTCCGCAGCAAGACGCCCCCGGACGAGTTGCCCGTCGCCATTGATGATTCACCTACGGTGCCCGCTAAGGGCGCCATAACCCCCGCTGTATGAGCGCAAACATGAAAACCGACGTTGCCGGTCGGGCCTTCATCACCAAGGAAGAAGGCGAAGTGCTCAAAACGTATCTGTGCGCAGCCGGCGTGGCCACCATCGGTGTGGGCCACACCGGGCCCGACGTGCTGGCCCGGATGAGTATCACCCGTGAGCAGAGCCAGATGCTGCTCAGCCAAGACCTGGCGCGCTTCGAAGCGGCCGTCAACCGGGTCGTGACGGTGCCGCTGACCCAGAACCAGTTCAACGCCCTCGTGAGCTTTGCCTTCAACCTGGGCGAAGCGGCGCTGGCCAAGTCCAGTTTGGTGCGCTACGTCAACTCCACGGCCGTCCGCGACCCGGCCGCGTTGAAGAACTACTTCCGGATCTGGCGCAACGTGAACGGCAAGCCCAGCGCGGCCATCGAAGCGCGCCGCCTGCGCGAGGCCGCCTTATTCCTGAAGCCATGAAGGGGTTGCGATTCAAGGCTTGGACGCTTATTGTGGGTATTCTGCTGCTCTTCTACTGCGCCGCTGGCTGCGCCGCCCTGCGTTCGGTACCTGCGCTGGTAGCTGCCCCCACCCATGCGCAACTGCAGCAGCAGGCCACCCTGCCACCGTACCTGGTGCCGCCACCGGCGCAGGCTTCGCCCAAGCAAGTGGCCCGCTGGACGGACGCGCAGACGCAGGCCCTGGCCAACGTTAACGTGCCGGTCGGCAAGGTGAAGCTCAAAAATGTGGGTAATACTGATTCCGACGTGTCGGTGCAGCAGGGCATCACCGGTCGGCAACTCACTACAGCGTCCATCATCATAGCCGTCATCGGCTTGGTTTGCTGGCTTAAACCCTGGCGAAAGTAAATAAACTGCCCTGGCCGTGCTGGCTGGGGCAGTTTGGTTTCCTACCTTCGTTCCGCGAATATCTTAGTAACACTTCTGCGCTTGCGCCTTGGCCGTCATCGAAAACGGCCGGGGAGTAGAGCGGGAGCATGACCCGTATATCTGGCGCACGCGCAGCGTGTTTCTAGGATGTTCGCAGCGATTTCCCCGGCTTGCCGCCGACAGCTGCACCCTCATGGCTAAGACCCCTACTCGTCCCATTGGCTTCGGCCGGGATAAAGACCCAGACCCTAACGGTACCGGTGATGGTTTCGAGTGGCAGCCTGGTGCCGCGGCGCCCGAGGAGCCGGCCCCGGAGCCGCAGCCCCGCTTGCCCAAAGCCGCTCCGGCTTATGTTGGAACGGGGGAGGGCCTGGCCATCTTGAAGGCTTACGACCTGTTTGCGCTTACCCCGCTCAGCAACCTGGAGCAGCAGCTGCTGCAGGTAGTGGCCGGGCTGGAAAAACGGATTGAAGAGCTAGGAACTAACTAGTCGCTGCAGAAAGCCTCGCCTCACTTGCGGGGCTTTTTTGTGCCCGATTGTACCGTGCCAGTCGGGTAAGTGCACCGTGCATGGAATCTGCGCTCTCGCACTCAAAAACAAGCTTTTTAACTTGATAGGGGCCGGAAACGATGCGTTGTTTGTATCACCTAAACGGAACGCAAACAACGACTTACGAATATGACTGCTACCCAAATCCTCGCTACCGCCGGTACCACTAAAACGTGGAAAATGCAGCAGCTCTTCGGCCTCGGCCTGAGCCGCCGCGAGGTAGCTACCCTGATGAACGTAGGTTACGGTTTCGCCCAGAACGTATACGCCGCCTGGGTAGCCAGCCGCGCCACCACCGCCCTGGCCACGCCGGCCCACACGGCTACAGCCGCCGCCTTGGCCCCCTTCACGCCTGGTGCCTTCACCCGCACCTTCGGAGTAGAAATTGAAGCCTTCGGCGTAACCCGCGCCGACCTGCTGGCGGAGTTGCGCGCACAAGGCCTGGAAGCGGAAGGCGAGAGCTACAACCACAACACCCGCCCCCACTGGAAAATAGTAAGCGACGCCAGCGTAACCGGCCCCAACGGCTTTGAGCTAGTAAGCCCAGTGCTGCAGGGCTACGAAGGCCTGGAGGATCTGGCCCGCGCCTGCCGCGCCCTGAAGATCTGTGGGGCACAGGTAAATAATTCCTGCGGCCTGCATGTACACCTGGGCACACGCGACCTGAGCGTAGACAATATGAAAAATCTGGTGCGCAACTACTTGGTCATGGAAACTAGCATCGACCAAATAATGCCGCCCGCCCGCCGCGGCTCGGCCAATTCTTATTGCCAGAGCCTGCAGCGCGCCCGCACGATGGTCGAAGCGGAACGCCAGATACTCGCTGCCACCACGGTACCGGAACTAAGTCTGGCGGCTAATGGGGGCGGCCGCTACTACAAGGTCAACATGCAGAGCTTCCCGCGCCAGGGTACGATAGAATTCCGCCAGCATAGCGGCAGCACGGACTATGAGAAGATCAGCTTTTGGGTTAAATTCCTGACCAACTTAGTCGACTACTCCAAGGCCCGTCTCGTAATGCCAAACCTGCCTGTAGCCGAATTTGCTACCTTTAACCAGCGCGATATTGCCACCTACTACCAGCGCCGCCGGACGGCGCTCCAAACCCGATAGAATGCCTACATATAACATACTCGGTGGTGGCCAGCTAACGGCCACCACCGACCTGGGCCTGATACAAGGTCTACGCCAGGACGCCCAACAGTGGGTGCCTTCGGTTAGTATCGAGGATTTCATGGAAGGTATGGCGGCCCGCTGTAAAGTGTACGACGGCTCTATTGTGCGCATCGATAGCGTGGCCAACTTCGTCAGCGACCTAAAGCAATGCGGCGTCGTAACGCTGGTATAGCGGCCTGACTTCCGCCAGTGCTGCCCCATCGCATTCACGCGGTGGGGCTTTTTTGTGTCCTTTTTCACCGAGGTAGCTGGCGGCAGTTTTGCCCCATGAATCCGCTGCAGATCTGGGGCACGAAGTATTTCGTGCCCGCCTCCTGGAATGAACTCACCCGCGCTCAGTTGCTGGGCGTGATGGGCGTATTGTACGGGCCCGAGTGCCCGCCGCTGCCGGCCAAGCTGCGGCTGCTGGCCTTGCTGAGCGGTGTGCCGACCACTCAGCTGCTGGCCCTGCCGGCCGTGCAGTGCGTGCAGCTTTACTCGGCCACCGACTTCCTGTTCGACGAGCAGCAGCGCCTCACTGAGCAGCTGCTGCCTGAGCTAAAAGCGCCGGACTCCCGGATCCGGTGGGTGGGCCCTCGTGGCAGCTTTCGCAACCTGCTGTTCGGCGAATTCATTTTCGCTGACACCTACTTTCGGGCCTGGAGCACGCACCGCTCGCCCCAGGCCCTCGACTGGTTTCTGGCTACGCTCTACCGGCCGCTGGTGCCGGGCCTGAGCCCGAGTGACGCCCGTTGGCAGGGCGACCGGCGTGAGACCTTTAACGAGCACCGCACCGAGTATCTGGCTACGCTGCTGACTCGCATTCCGGACGCGCAGAAGCTGGCCATCACGACCTGGTACCGCGGCTGCCGCGGCCAACTGGAGCAGGAGTTCCCGGAAGTATTCGAGGTGCACGAGGCCGACGCCGCCCGCCCGCAGCAGGCCGGTGACTGGGGTCGGGTGCTGCGCAAGCTCTCCGGCGGGGCCTTCGGCACGCTCGAGCAAACCGCCCGCCAGCACGCGCGCACCATCCTGGCCGAGATGCAGGATCTGGCCCGCGACTACGCCAAAGTAAAACACTCCACTTAATGCGCACCACCGACTACAATTCCCTGTTTCGGGGCCTGGCCACGCGCCACAAGCTCATTCAGCACACCGAGGCCGCCCCGCGCTACGCGCGCATCGTGGTCAGCATCGACCCCTACCAGAAGGTGGTGGACATGCACGAGCTGATGACCAAGATCATCGGCGTGCGCCTAAAGCCCGGCCCGGGCGAGCAGGTGCTGGTCGTGGAGAGCTTCCACACCCTGTACCGCGAGGCCGGCGACAACCGCACCCGCCTGCGCTCGGGCGCCTTCATGGTGCTGCAGCAGGTCAAGACCAAGAACCACGACGCCATTGAGTTGGTGCTCGACGCCACCGAGCAAACCGGGGAGCAGCTGCTGGGCGCCATCCTGGCCGACCGCAAGTACCAGGTCAAGTACCGCTTCGATCCGGGCAGCATCACCAGCGACGAGCTGGGCCCGCTCGGTGACGGCACCTGGTACGGCACCCGCTTCGACTTCGACTTTGTCACGCCGGCCAACCAGGCCCTGGCTTACACCCCCGACGCATTTATCTAAATCATGGCAGGAGAACGGTACGCCCAACTCATTCTTAACAGTATCACCCCGGTTCCGGGCGACGAGCTGTCCATCTGGCTCAACGGGGCTTATCGGCGCTTTGAGGCCGTGGCCGATCAATTTCCGGTTGATCCGCAGCAGTACTACTGCCAGGGCGACTATAGTGGCAGCGCGGGTGCTGGTAGCAATAGCCAAGTGCGCTACGCCAACGCCGTATCCCTGCACAACGCCATCGAAGCGCTGCTGCTGGCATTGGGTCAGCCAGTCGGCTATACGCTGGGGGTAGCTGCGGATGCGGCGACCAACAACGGCGTCATCACCCTCACGGCCCGATCGTACGATTTGGAGTGGGACTTTGAGCCCACGACCAGCCCGCGCCTGAACCAAGTGTACTCTGAGCAAAGCCTGCCGGCCATCCGTCCGCTTACGTTGGGCGTGGAAGTGGACCGCGTGCTGCGTTTCGGCCAGGCCACCGGCGCCATTCGGCTGCTGCCCACGGCCGTGGGCGCCACGTCGTTCACCTACGCGTGGGCGGACGGCCCGACCACGCAGAACCGCAGCACCCTGCTGGCTAGCGACTACACCGTCACCGTCACGGCCGATACGGGCGCCTCGCTTGTGCGCGTCATTACGGTCGAGCAGAACCCGCGCCTGGCTGTAGTGGTGCGCAAGTTCGACGACTCAATCCTGCTTACGGTGAGTGGCGGCGTGGCCCCGTATACGTTCGCCTGGGCCGACGGCCCCACGACGGCAGCACGCAGCAACCTGGCGGCCGGCACTTACGAGTGCACCATCACCGACAATGAGGGCGCGACGGTTACGGTGTCGGTGGAGCTGGAGGCCAGCCGCTACTACTTCTCGCGCAACCCCATCACGTTGCCGCTCGATGCCGGCGACGCGTACCGCGCTGACCCCAGCCTCAAGCCCAACCTCACGTTTCTGTGCGAGGTGTTCATCGAGCCCGAGTATCTGAGCGGCGAGTTTGTGCGCGTCGGCGCCCCCGTAGAGCAGCCCGCCGACCGGCACGGGCGCACCGTGTTTCAGGTCGAGGAGCTGCTCGACGCGTACCTGGACTATTACGTGCCGGCGCCCGACCAGCGTCGCATCGCCCGGGCCGACCCGCTGTTTCGGCGCTTTTATTTGCAGCACGCTGAGGTGTACGGCGAGCCGGCTGAGCGTGCCGGCACGACGACGCTGCTGCAGCACTACGTGCTGCTGGGGGGCTTAAGCGGCTACGAGGCGGCGCAGCGCACGTTTTTCACGTCCTACCAGCCCGCGCAGCGCCCGTTCTTCACCTGGCAGCCGCGCGAGCTGCTGGTGGCCGCCGATCAGCCCGAGTTTCTACTCTTTCAGGTGCCCACGGCCACGCTGGCGTTGTTTCGGCAAGTGGCCGTGGCCAGCTACCAGGACGGCAGCACGGCCACCGTGTTCGTGGACGAGGTGGAGGGTCCGCGCCGCTACGAGCTCTACTGCCTGCCGGCCGGCCGCGCCCAGCTGGCTTTGCCTGAGCCGGCCGGCAAGCACCTGGTGAGCTGGGACGTGTTCGTGGTCGACGAGGACGGCGTAGCGCAGAGTGAGCGGCGTCGCTACGTGCTCGACCGCCGCCCGGTGGCGCAGCGCCGCTACGTGCTGTACGCCAACTCGCTGGGTGGGCTCAACACGGTCGCCTTCCTGGGCGAGGCCCAGCTGGACGCGGAAGTAAGCGGCGAGGAAGCCGAGCGGGGGCCAGTGCCGTTTCCGGACGCGCTGGCCGGCGACGTGCTGGTGCTCGACCGTTCGCTGCGCCCGGTGGTGAAGCTGGCCAGTGGCGCGCGCGAGAATTCGCGCGAGTGGCTGGCCACGACGCAGGATTTGCTGCTTTCTCGCCGCGTGCTGTTGCTGGGCCCCGGGCGTCGGTGGTTGCCGGGCGCAGTGAAAACCCGCACGGTGCCCGTGCTCAAGGAGGGCGAGTGGCAGCAGACGCTGGAGCTGGACTTTCAATTGCCGCGCGAGCGGCATTACACGCCGGCCCTGCCGGTGGTGCCGGCCGGAGTGCCGGTGCCGCCCGTGCAGCGCCAGGATCTGCTACTGCCATGATAGGGCTAAAAACCTCTCGCGGCTGGCTGGACCTGCTGCCCGGCACCGTGGGCATTGAAATCAGCAACCCCTACTTCCGCTACGACGCCGTGCCTGGCGTCACCACCTACCCGTTCGGGCTGCCGATGACGCCGCCCAACCTGCGCCAGCTGGGCTTCCCGCACGTGCTGGCCGCCCAGGGCGAGTTGCCGGCGCCCGAGCCGGTGGAGTTCTACCTTGACGGCCTGCTCTGGCGGGTGGGCAGCCTCGTGTACCAAGAGTATCAGCCTGAAAAGCGACTGCTGCAGTACAAGTTCGTGGCCGGCGCTACGGACCTGCAAAGCCGCATCGACGGCCTGCAGCTCAGCGCCCTGGACTTAGGCCAGGTGCCCCTGGAGCTGCGCGCCGACGCGCCGGACTATGCGCTGGGCATAATGCGCAACACCGCGTTTTACGGCGACAAAAACCCGGCGTATTCAGGCTACCTGAATCCGTATTTTGGGGGCAGCTATACCGGCGTGGCCGTGGCCCCGCAGCTGCGGCTAGTGCCGCTACTGCGCCGCGTGCTGGCCACGGTCGGCTACACCGTTTCGGGTGAGTGGCTCAGTGACGCGTCGGTGCGGCAGCTGGTGGCCTATTCCAACCGGGTGGCCGAGGACGGGGCGGGCGTGCGCCTGCCGGAGCTGGTGCTGAGCCGCCACGTGCCGGCCGAGCTGAAGGTAGGGGGGCTGCTCGTGGAGCTGCAGAAGCTCTTCGGCCTGGGCTACGACTTCGACCTGGTCCGGCGTGAGCTGCGCATCGTGCGCTTGCGCGACGTAGCGCTCGACGACGCGTACCTGGTGCGCGACGCCGGGCAGCTCACGCGCGCCCTGCCCACTGCCTACGAGGGCTACAGTTTGGAACTCAGCTTTGAATCCGAGGACGAGCAGCTCAAGGGCTTTGATAACAGCTGGGCCAAGCTCGTGCTCGGTGCCGGCAAGCTGCCCATCAAGGCCGAGGCCGGTACGCTGCACTGCCTCACCGATGGCCCGACCGGGCAGTTGATGCCGCACATTGTGGCCAAGGGCGCCTCGCCGGCTTACGAGCTGGGCGACGACTCGCGCTGCGGGCTGCGGCTGCTCTTCGACCGCGGCCTGCAGGGAGGCTACCCGCAGTGCACCAACGGCCGCGAGTTGGGCAGCGCGCTGGCGCTGCAGTGGGCTGGCGTAAACGGGCTCTATGCGCAGTGCCACCAGCCCTGGCTGGAGCTGCTGGCCCGCGCCGGCAGCGAGGAACGGGTGGTGCCCTTTCGAGTGGGCGATTTGCTCAGTTTGAATCCGGGCCGCAAAGAGCTGCTGGGCCCGCGCAAATATTTGTGGGAGAAGATGTCGCTCACCGCTAGCACGGCCCGCCGCCTGGAGTCGGCCCGCTGCACCTACCGACCCGTGCGCCGATGATACAGATACAAACAGCCGAGTTGGAGCTGGCCACCAAGTGGCTAGACTTTACGGTGCAGGCTTTCGTCGAGAACATGCGCCAGCTGCGCATTCGCAATACCGGGGCGCTCATGGCCAGCTTTCGCCAGCAGGTCATCGGTGGGGCCGAAGGGCGCCTGCAGCTGCAGCTTAGCTACGCGCTTTACGGCAAGTTCATCGACATGGGCGTGGGCCGCGGCATGGGCCAAGGCGTGCGCCGTGGTGACGACGGCTACGACCGGATCCGCAACGGCCGCGGCCAGCTCAAGCGGCGCGAGCGGAAGGCCCGCAAGTGGTACGCTAAGGAAATGGCCTACCAAACCAAACGCCTAAGTGAGCTGATGAGCGAGCTGCACGGCACCATTCTGATCAGCGCCGTTAGCGATGCGCTGCCGGCGGAGGATGTGAATATTAACTTTTAAGCAAAGCACCAAGTGGCAGAGAACAGCGAAGAACGGAAAGTACGGATTCTGCTGGATGCTCAGCAGGCTACTGCGAGCGTCAAGGAGATGGGGGCTGCGGCTGCCATCATGAACAGCCAGCTGGTCAAGATGAGCCAGGATGATCCGCGCCGGGCGCAGCTCATCAACGACCACGCGCTTTTGCGCGACAGGATCCGGGAAACTACCTTGGCCCAGCGCACTTACGTTAAGTCGGCTGAGGAGCTGGCCGCTGAGCAGGATCAACTCATCAAGCAAAACCGCGAAGTCATGTTGAATGGCCAGCACGTGACGGCCTCCTTTAAGGAGATGAAGTCGGCGGCCGCACTGCTGGAACGGCAGCTGCACGAGCTGTCCGGCGACGACCCGGGCCGCGCGAAAATGCTGGCAGACTACCAGGCCCTGGAGCGCCGCATCGACGGCGTGAACAAGGAGCTGAAGGGCGCAGGGGAAAGCAGCGGTTTTTTTAAACAGAGCATGGCCAGCGCCTTGGGTGTCATCACAGGTGGTGGCGTGCTGGAGCTGGCCGGTCAGGCCTTCAGCTTTCTAAAAGATGCCAAAACCGACGCCGAGTCCGCCGCCCAGGCGGGCGCGCAGTTGGAGGCTACGATCAAGAGCACGGGTATGGCAGCCGGCGTCACGCAGCAGCAGATCGAGGAGCTGGCCACGGCGCGCATGGGCCTGACGCTCTTCGACGATGACGACACCAAGGCCTCGGCCTCGCTGCTGCTCACGTTCACCAACATCAAAAACGGCGTATTCCAGGAGGCCATGCCCGCCATTCAGGATCTGGCCCAGAAGATGGCCGGCGACGGCCCGGCCGATCTGAAAGGGGCCAGCATCCAGGTAGGCAAGGCCCTGAACGACCCGATCAAGGGCATCACGGCCCTGAGCCGGGTGGGCGTGTCGTTTTCCGAGGAGCAAAAAAAAGTCATCGAGCAGCTGGTGGCCACCGGCGACACGGCCGGCGCGCAGCGCATTATCCTGGGCGAGCTGAACAAGGAATTTGGCGGCTCGGCTGAAGCCGCACGCAAGGCTGCCGGGCCGCTGGGTACGCTGAAAATGCAGTTTGCCGACACCAAGGAAACCATCGGTGGCTTCGTCGTGGACGGGCTGAGCAAGGCCACCGACTGGCTGGGCCGACTCTGGGACAAAACCCAGCCGGTGCGCGACATCTTCGCCGACTTATGGCAAGAGGGCACGCGCCTCTACAACAACCTCTACGACGTTGCCGAGAGCCTGGGCCTGGTTTCTGACAAGGGCGACTCCGTGGGTTTTGTGGCCAAACTTCTGATTGGGCTTTTCAGCATCCTCACGGCCGGCGTACGCCTGACGGTGGGTACCATCAACGCCCTGGTCGATGGCTTTATCTCGCTCTATAATAAGAGTGAGGTATTTCGCGGCGTAGTTGGGGGCTTGGTCGAGACATTTAAGGGCGTAGCCAAGGCCGCCTGGGATACGCTCGGCGGGGTAGGTGACCTGCTGGTCGGCATCTTCACGCTGGATACCGCTAAAATCAAGTCCGGGCTGAAGCAGACTTTCGACAGCGTATCGGACCTGACCTACAAGGCAGGCTACCACGCGGCTGACAACTTCTACAAGGGCTATGTAGGGGCCAAGGACAACCGCATCGTGCGTAAAGCCCAAGCGCAGGCCGGCAGCGCCAACGGCGGTACCGCGGCCGACCCAGCCACGAACGGCGAGGAGGGAGGCGACGATAGCCTGGCGGAGGCTGCAGCGGCTAAACGCGCTAAGAAGGAGGAATCGGCGGAGCGCCAGCGCCAGGCTCGTCAGAGGAAAAAGGACCAGCAGCGGCTCAACGATTTGAAGGAGTGGGTAGCGCAAGAGGGCGGGTTGCTGGAAATGCGCTCGGCGCTGCACGCCCGGCTCGACGGCCAGGCCCTGAGCGACGAGATGCAGCGCCGCCAGCTGCAGCGGGAGAAGATTTTCGAGGAGGCCACGAAGAAGGTCAATCAGCTGAGCGGGCAGGAGTTGGACTATACGGAGCGGCTGAAAGCCATTGTTGCCGAGCGTGACCTGCAGCTGCGTGAGCTGGCCGGAAAGTTTGCCGAAGAGGACCTGAAAGAAAAGCAGGTGGCCCTCGACCAGAAGCTGGCGGACGAGGCGGCGGCCACGGCCGAGCGGGTGGCCCAGCTAGAGTTAAACCTGGCCAACGGCGTCATTGACGAGCAAGCCTTTCAGGACGCCGTGTACCTGGTCAAGCAAAGCGCTGCGCTGCGCGAGCTGGCGTTTCTGAAGGAAAAGTATGGGGCCGAGTCGGCCGAGGCCAAAAAGAAAAACGCTGAGATTCTCAAAGGCGAGGCCGACCACGTCACCAAGGTGCGCGCCGAGCAGGATGGGCTGCTCAAGTTTGAGAAGGGGCTCGCAGCGGCCAAGAAAATCATCGGCACGGACGAAGTGAACATGCTGGGCGACTTCTTCGGCAAGAAGTCGCTCATCTACAAAGCCGCTGTCGCCGCTCAGAAAGCCATTGCGCTAACCGAAATCGGCATCGGCCTGCAAAAGCAGATTGCCGCCAACAGCGAGGCTGGGGCCAAGATATCCGCCTCCGCGCCGCCCGTTACCGTGCCGCTGGGCGTGGCCTATACCATTGGTACCAACGCGCTGGCAGTCATTGGGGCTGCTGGGGCCACGGCCAAAGTGGCCGGCTTCCGCGAAGGCGGCCGCACACTCAGCCGCAACGGCAGCAATCTGCTCGACTTGAGCCAGCTCAGCATTGGCCTTAGCGGAAAGCTGCTGGATCAGGAGGGCTTTGCCGTCGCGGGCCTGGTGCACGAGAATGAGTATGTGATTCCCGAATGGATGCGCCAGGACCCTAAGGTCATCCAGGTCGAGCAGTGGCTGGAGCAGAAGCGCCAGCGTGGTGGGGGCAGCTTTCGAGATGGCGGCCCAACCACTGAGGGTGACGGCCACACGCCAACCGGCGCCGGGCTGCTCGGCGAGTCATCGGAAATGACGGCGTTGCTACGCACACTGGTCGAGGGACTGCGCCGGCAGGACGAGCGCATGGACACCTGGGCCCGGGAGCTAACCGTGGTGCAGCAGCTCTACGAATTTGATCAAGCCTACGACACCTACAAGAAGGTGAATCAGGAAAACGCAGTCACTGATTAATCAAGTGTTGATTATGACACTTTTTTAAGTGGCATTGCTACCCATGCAAACGCGCCCGAAAACACTGTTTTTCGGGCGCGTTTGCATGAGGTGTTTTGAACATGCCGGTTGTAACATCTTATGTAAACACCCGTTTCAGTAAAGCTCATTTATTTAGCTGGTTGCTTTGGCAGATGTGCCCTGGCGGGGGTAAACCCATAAGCTTGGTTGAGATTTTAGTCCACAAAGCGTATTTCCTCGACCTGTATCCCGCTCTTATTGCCCAATTAATGCCTGCACTCGACTTCCTGTCTGTCTTTAATGCTCAGCCCGGCGCTACCCTCTTGCTGTCTCCGGACTGGGTGATACTGGGTACCAGCGATGACTACCTGGCCGCGACCCTAACCCAGCGAGATACAATTGTGGGACAGTTCATCTTCGAGGCCTTTCCCGACAATCCCCAAACCCCCGAGGCCAACGCCGTAGCAAACGTACGCGCCTCCCTGCAGCAGGTGATGGCGACAAAACGGCCACACGAAATGGCGCCCCAGCACTACGATGTGCCCGACCGCACGCAGCCCGGCCAGTTCGTTGAGCGCTACTGGCAGGCGCGCCACACGCCGGTGCTTGATGCGCAGGGGCAGGTGCAGTGCATCATTCAATCCGTGCAGGACATCACCACCAGCCGCCAGGCCGAGCGGCAGCTGCTGGCCTGCATGCAGGCTGAGCAAGAAGCTTTTGCCGTGGCCGAGCAGCAGCGCCAACGCTTCCGCGAGGTGCTCACGCAGATGCCCGCATACATTGCCGTTTACCAGGGGCCAGACCACATCTACCAGTTCGTTAACCCCGCCTACCAGAGCTTGTTTCCGCACCGCTCCTTCCTGGGCCGGCCATTTCGGGAGGGAACCCCGGAATCCGTCGAGTTGGGGGTTGTGGCCTTATTTGATCAGGTGTACCGAACTGGGGAGCCGGTCTACCTGCGCGAAATGGAAGGCTGGTTTGACTTTCACGGCAACGGGCAGCCGGTGCAGGTCTTTCTAAATATCTCCTTACACCCGTTGCGCGATGTGCAGGGCCACATCGACGGGGTGATGGACTTCACGTACGACGTGAGCGAGCAGGTGCGCGCCCGCCAGCAAGTTGAGCACCTCAACCAGGCGCTGGAAACCCGCGTGCAGGAGCGCACCCAGGAACTGCGCGAGAGCAATGCCCACTTGCAGCGCACCAACGCGGACCTGGATACCTTTGTCTACACCGCCTCGCACGACCTCAAAGCGCCAATTACCAACATCGAGGGCCTGTTGCTGACCCTGCACGAGGTGCTGCCGGCCGAGGTGCAACAGACGCAGCTGGTGGCTGAGCCACTACGCTTGCTGCAGGACACGGTCAGCCGCTTCCGCATCACCATCACGCAGCTCTCCGACTTGGTGCGCTTACAGCAGAGCCAGGCAGGCCCGACTCAACCGGTGATGCTGGAGCCCTTGCTGGAGGCTGTATGCCACGATCTGGCCGCCGAAATTAAGGCAGCCGAGGCCACAGTGCACCTGCATATACCGGCAGAGCTGCGGATCAATTTCATTCCGGCCACCCTGCGCTCCATCGTGTACAACCTGCTCAGCAACTCCGTGAAATACCGTGCTCCTGAGCGGCCAGCCCACATCTGGGTGCGAGCTGAGCAGCAGGCCGGGGTGGTAACGCTGACCGTGCAGGATAATGGCCTGGGCTTAAACCAAGCGCAGCAGGGGCGCTTGTTTCAGGTATTTCAACGCCTGCACACCCACGTCGAAGGGTCGGGCGTTGGGCTTTACATGATCAAGCGACTCATTGAGAACGGGGGCGGCACCATTGCCGTGAGCAGTGAGCCAGGTGTGGGCACCACGTTCATCGTGGCGTTCCGCGCCTGATGCGCGCCTTTCTGTTGTTTCCGTCTTATGCCCCTCTATCTGGGGCCTCATTGTCCTTAGTCGCTCATGAAGACGCTGCTTGTAATCTGCTGCAATATTTAACAAACTAGTTCACAGAATCAGTGGTAAGAAAATACAGTTGGGGGTGTGGTTCCTCAACTTATGATCATTCCAAAAAACGCTCGGTTTAGCTACACTAGCCAATGTCCTGGAAAATATAACTTTTCGAGGGTGTTTTTTTGCTTAATCTGATCAATATGTATATTTGTTTAGGAGGTGTTTTTCGTTCACCTACTTTGTTTGCCTCTTCTAATTCATGACAACAACTCCGGCATTCATCTTAGCTAATGAGGAAGTGGAGCGTTTGCGCACCCTCCGCTATTATGACATTCTAAACTCGTTGAACGAGCAGATTTTCGATGAATTTGTGAATCTGACGGCTCGTATTTTCAGTTTGCCTATCTCCCTGATCAGCTTGGTAGATGAAGACCAGGTAGAGTACAAAGCAAGTGCTGGGCTACAAGGTTTGACATCCCAGCCTAGAGTGGAAGCGCTTTGTTCGCTCGCCATTCAGCAGGACAAGGCGGTGGTGGTGCAGGATATAGAAAAAGAAATCCAGCTTCCGGTTACCAACGAAATTAAGAAGGCTGCCCAGCTGAATAACCTGCGCTTCTATGCCGGTGCCCTGTTGCGGATGCCTGATCAGCGTAGCATAGGCACGCTATGCGTCATAGATAGAAATCCACGCTCATTCAGCGAGGAAGAACAGCAGATGCTTAATCAATTGGCTGGTTTGGTGGCGCAGACCATTGCTGTTCGGCATTTTTGCCTTGTAAGCACTGAGCTAGGGGAAGATTGTTGGAAAGACAACCAGCGGCGATTGGTCGAGGAGATACACGCACTGGTTGCGTTGGTGCGCTACGTCAATACACGCTACGGAGCTGAAGTGCCGGTGTCGCATGATGTTCTAGCGCCTGTGTCACGTCGTTTAGATGATCTGCGAGAAATCTTGCAGAACTATAGCAAGTGATTAAAGTGGGTAGTCGATAGATAAAGCAACCACTATCCAGTGACAGGCGTGTCCATAAATCGGTCGATTTCTGGACACTTTAGTTACCCGCCTCAACGGCCCCGAAAACACCGTTTTTCGGGGCCGTTTTCGTAACCCTTTTTTGGACGAGTAGTATTAATCTGTTTCTAACAAGCTAAACAGTAAAATAAACTATCATCGTCTCATGGACTTTCGCTCTTTGTCTGTGCCTGACCAAGTACGAATTGCCCAGCAAGTGTGTCAACAATTGTTTAAGCACTCGCAGACCTACCATTCATGGGAATGCATCCTGCGTGTGTTGCTCACGCTTAAATCTCTTGCTCGATGAGAAGGCAGCTGAGCCGGTAGGACGGCAGCATTTACTTCTTGTGCTTGCCGAACTCCAACGCCCATGAAAGCTGCCATCTACGCCCGCGTGAGCACCCGCGATAAAGGCCAAGACAACGAGAACCAGCTGCGCGAGCTACGGGCCTTCGCCGAACGACTCGGCTACACTATCTATAAGGAGTACCTCGATACCGAGTCGGGCGGTAAGGCCAACCGGCCCCAGTTCCAGCAACTCTTCACCGATGCCCACCAGCGCCGCTTCGACGTCGTGCTGTTTTGGGCCCTGGACCGCTTTAGCCGGGAGGGCGTTATTGAAACGCTCAACCACCTGCAGCGACTCTCGCACGCGGGCGTGCAGTTTAAGAGCTACTCCGAGCAGTACTTAGATTCAACCGGTATGTTCAAGGAGGCCATCGTCAGCATTCTGGCCACCATTGCCAAGCAGGAGCGGGTACGGCTGGGGGAGCGGACGAAGGCAGGCCTGGCCAAAGCAGTGGCAAAGGGTGCGACGCTGGGCCGGCCAGGTGTCGACACCGAGAAGCAGGTCCATGTGTTGCGGCTGAAGGCCACCGGCATTTCGAACCGGGCCATTGCTACCGCGCTGGGGCTTTCGCCAAGCACCGTGGCCAAGTACCTTGCCACCTGAGGGTGCTACTGACGCTTGGCAGTGGACGATGAATAATGTTCAAGCCACTCGCATGCGGAGGCTAGATGATCAAATATGTTGATAACAGGATGCTTGTTGCGATGCGCAAATTCCTGAATCTTATCCTGAATCTTATAGGGAGTAGTCGGCTCTTGCGCTTTCACCCAAGCGACTGCTCCAATCCCGTTTTGCCACAAACGGGGAAAATAATGCTGCTGCATCCATTCACCCAGCAGCTCCCAGCCATCTATGCCTTGGCTGCTATCCCAGAGAATTTTCGTGACTCCCGTTTGCTTGACGAAACGCATAATAATGGCGCAACTAGCCAAGGCAGAGGTTTCATCCTGTATGCCTTGCCATTCGATATAGAGCCAACGCCGGCTGGTATCTTCACTAACTGAAAAAATCGAGGATTCATACAGGGGTACAATCATACTGACGTAACGCCCGGTAAATTATGCGAGTTATACTGAAAAAAGGCTCTGTACTTATCCAATGAGGAGTTTGGAGTGCGGTTTTCACGTACAGTGTAGCGGGTAGTTACCGCAATTTCCTGTCCTTTTTGACGGCACCGCTGGGCGTGAGTTTTGGGCTCATGTTTCACACATCCCAATCCAAACCCCAGTTTTATGAAAGGATTTTTTGTGCTGCTTTTCGGCAGCATCAGTTTGTTACTGGCCAGCGCGCTGAGCAGCCCGGCCTATGCCCAGGTGCGAAGGCCTGAACCTGTCGCCTTCCACATGCAGATGCGTCACGTGTACATCGATGTGGACGCAGTGCCAGTTGCAACCGAGCAGGTGATTATAGCTCAGATGGCAGCCGTGCTGCCCGACGAGGGCAGCAAGCCGCACCCGAATCGATTTTACACCAGGTGGCGCCGGGTGCACGGTCGCTGGTACCAGTTCACGTTCCGGCGTGGTGAGCGTCGGGCCATGGTAACAACGCCTGAACCTATTTGGCGAAGTAGAAGTCGAGCATAAGTACATGCAAAAAGGGCTCTCGGCGTCGTGCTGAGAGCCCTTTTTGTTAGAAGTCCGGCATCTTAGCCAGCTGCTCGTCGTCGTCAAACATGCCCATTTTGCGCAAGTAGGTGGCCGTGATGCCGGCGTGGGCGTGTCGACAGTGGCGGCGCACCAACTCAATATCCTTGGTGGCCAAGTACAGGTTAATGGCGCCGGTGTGCTTGTAGCCGTAAATCGTATGCTCGCCATCAAACAGGCCCACAGCCTCCAACACCTTGCGGTGACGCTTGGCAAACCAGTTCTTACCTACCGGCGCGGGCCCGGGCTGCCGCTGCTTGGTGAAAATGTAGTAGTCGGGCGGGTAGTTGCGCAGTCCCGCTTGATCGATGAGCGTCTCGAGCTGGCGCACGATGCCTACGTGCTCGGCCTTGTTGTTTTTGGCGCGGTCTGCCGGAATGAGCACGGTGCGGGCCTTGATGTCTTTGACCCGTAGCAGGCGCAGCTCGCTGCCGCTGCGAATAAAGCCATAGTAGATGAACCCGATGTAGAGCAGCAGTTGCTCATCGCCCCGGGCCTGAATCTCGGCCGTAATCCGCTGGCGTTCGGCTTCCGTATAGGGCGTGTGGATGGGGGAGGCCTCCACCCGGCGTAGTTCCGTGGGCTGGCACGGATTGCGGGTCAGAATTTCCTGCTTGACTAAGTAGTTAAACGAAGCGTTGAGGCTGTTGCGGTAGTTGTTGTAGGTTTTGGCCGTAATGCCTCGCTTGCTTTGCTGCTCCAGAAAGTTGGTGACGTGTGGCAGCGTCAGAAAGCGCAAGGGGAGGTTGCCAAAGGTGCGGTACTCGCGAATCCGACGCAGGGCAACGTTATAGAATTCCAAGCCGATGCCCGCGGCTGCCTTACGCGCTACCACCCACTCGATGGCTTCCTGCACCGTGGCTTTCTTTGGGTCCAGGCCCAATGTTACCGCCGGCGTCTCCCCGGCCGTGTAGCCTTCCTGCAGCAGCTGCTGGATCTCCTTTAGTTTGTCTTTGCTCACCCGCCGCCTATCCCGGAGCGTGGTGTATTTATTCATGCCGGTATACTGCTTGCGGACGAAGTCCTGCTTGTCCGTATCCCAGATACGATAGTCGATATACCACCGCTTTGACATGTCGCCATCCGCGTCAAAAAGCCGAGGGGGATACTCTGACGAAAACATGGTGTTGTGATAAAATTGTGATAAAAATATAACATGCAACAAAAAACGGCCTCTCCGTAATGGAAAGGCCGTTTTTAAAAGTAGCGGGGACGAGAGTTGAACTCGTGACCTCAGGGTTATGAATCCTGTGCTCTAACCAACTGAGCTACCCCGCCGGGTTTTTGGTGCTGCAAAGGTAAGGACAAGATTTGTTCTAGCACAAGCTCTGAAGCAAAAAAAGCCGTGTATATTGCTTGCCTACGGTCTTTGGTAGATTCTTCCGGACCATTAATTTCCTAAGTCTGTTCTGCTTATGCCTCTTTCTGCCACTCGTCACAAACATCGGTTTACTGTCGAATTTCCAATCAACGCTTCTCCCAAGATTCTGTATCCCTACTTGGCCTCGGCTTCGGGATTGGCGCAGTGGTTCTGCCAGGATGTGCGCATCGACGAAGACCACCGCTTTAACTTCATTTGGGACAACCAGTCTCATTTTGCCGAAATGAACTCGCACCGTACCAACCGCTCGGTGCGCTATGTTTTCCTCGATCAGAACAAGCGCCTTACCCCGGATGCCAACTACCTGGATTTCACCTTGGAAGAATCGCAGCTAACCCAGGAAGTGTACCTGCGTGTGCTGGACTACTCTGAAGAAACCGACGACGATGAGTTGCAAGGTATGTGGGAAAGTCTCATTGTGAAGTTGCGTGAACTGGTAGGCGGATAAGAAGGTTCTTCATAATTGAAAAGCAGAGCGGACGCGAAACGGACAGTATCTTCGTTTCTGTTCCGCTCTTTTTTGTGGCCTCTTTTCGCCTATGCGCCCGGTCGCCGCTTCTGCATGAAAAAACTCGATAAGCTTATTCTCAAGGCCTTCGCGGGGCCTTTTGTCCTCACGTTTGCGGTGGTGGAATTTATTCTGCTCACCCAATACATGTTAAAATACCTCGACGATTTGGTCGGGAAGGACCTCGGAGCTGAGGTAATCGGGCAATTGCTCTTCTTCTTTGCCGTGCTCATGGTGCCGGTGTCCTTGCCGCTGGCTGTGCTGCTTTCTTCCCTGATGACTTTTGGTACGCTTGGTGAGCATCACGAGCTGACGGCTATCAAAACCTCAGGAATTTCGCTGACGCGGATTCTCCGGCCGGTGCTGCTAACCAGCCTTGGCCTGATGGTTGGAGCCTTTTGGTTCAACAATACCATTGTGCCCAAAGCCAACCTGAAAGCCTACAGCTTACTCTGGGATTTGCGGCAGCAAAAGCTGGCTCTGGATATCCGGCCGGGCGTGTTCTACAGTGGCATTCCGGGCTACACCATCAAAGTCAATGACAAGTTGGGTGAAGACGGCGAAGTGCTTATGGGAATTATGATTTATGACCACACGCAGGGTTCCGGTACCATGCGGGTGATTCTGGCAGATTCGGGCCGGATGTTTACGCGTTTCGGCGGGCAGTATTTAGGATTAGAGCTGTTCCGGGGGCAGAGCTATGTAGAGCAGCCGGACGCGCGCAGTCGTTCCGGCGCTACGTTCATTCGGCAGGCCTTCAACCGCAACATGATTACGTTTTCCCTGAAATCCTTTGACCTGAACCGGACACAGGTAGAGCTGTTTTCTCAAAATAAGATGATGAAGAACATTCCGCAGCTGGAATCCTTCATCGATTCACTGCAAGGGCGGTTGCAAACCGAGCGTAGTCAAGTGCCTCAGCAGCTGGCGCCCTACTATTCTTATCTGCGTTTCGACTCTACCGGCCAGGCCCTCAACCGCCGGGCCGAGCCAATTCAGATAGCAGAAGCTCGTTTGCCCGCCCTTAATGCCGGTGTGCTGGAACAAGCCACCAACCGGGCCCGCAACGTACGGGCCTTCGCCGGAACTACTGGCGAGCGGCTGGCTAACCTGGTTAAGGAATCAGGCAACTACCGCATCGAAATTTACCGCAAGTACGTGCAGTCGGTAGCCATTCTGCTGATGTTTCTGATTGGGGCACCCTTAGGGGCCATTATCAAAAAGGGTGGGCTGGGCGTGCCTATTCTGGTTTCCATTCTGTTTTTCATCGTGTACTACATCTTGTCTATCATTGGCGAGAAGTATGGACGGGAAGGGTTGATGCCTGTAACGCTGGGCATGTGGATGTCGACGGCGGCGCTGCTGCCGTTTGGCTTGTTCTTCCTCTATCAGGCGCGCAACGACTCCGGTTTGCTCGACTGGGACTTGAGCCGGTTTGTGCCTGCCTGGCTGCGCTGGCCGTTTCGCGGCTATAAGAAAGCAGTCTGACGGCTTGTAGTCGTTGTTCAGCCCAAGCTATACTTCTGAGCGAGCATCGGCAAACAACCAACAAATCACTATTTTTCTTACCTTTGCCGCCACCCCGAAATGCGGGGTGGCTTTCTTTTTTCATACTTACTATCAAAGACGGGGAAACCTATCTGCCGATGAAACTCACTACCGAAGCAAAACAGGCTATTTTCGAGAAAAACAGCCTGCAAAAAGTAGCCACCGACACCGGTTCGGCCGAGGCTCAGATTGCGCTGTTCACGCACCGCATCACGCACCTCACCGAACACTTGAAAGTGAACAAGAAAGACTTCTCGACTCGTTTGGGTCTGCTGAAGCTTGTTGGTAAGCGTCGTCGCCTGTTGGATTACCTCCAGCACCGCGAAATCAACCGCTACCGCGCCATCATCAAGGAGCTGGGCATTCGTAAGTAAGCTCACCGCCTGGAGCAGGGAGCCTTCCACGCCGGAAGGTTCCCTGCTCTTTTTTTGTCCGATTCCCAGCGCACCATTTGCCGGGTTTGGGCGTTGATTTTCCCGAATATGATTTTTTAGAGCAAAATGGGGCCTCCGCCGGCCCCGTTTTTTCGGCTGCTCGCCCGCTGCACGCTTTTCCACAAGCACCCTCTCAGATGCCCAATTACAACGCGGTTACCAAACACATTACGCTGCCCGACGGTCGGCAGATTTCCATCGAAACCGGCAAACTGGCCAAATTCGCGGATGGCGCCGTTGTGGTGCGCCTCGGCGACGCCATGCTGCTGGCCACGGTCGTGTCGCAGCCCAGCGCGCGCGGCGACGTGGATTTCCTGCCCCTGTCGGTTGATTACCAGGAGAAATTCGGTGGTGCCGGCAACATTCCCGGCTCGTTCCAGCGTCGCGAAGGCCGCCTCTCGGATGCTGAAATCCTGGTGTGCCGCATCGTAGACCGTATCCTGCGCCCGATGTTCCCCAAGGACTATCACTACGAGGTGCAGGTGATGATTACCCTGATTTCGGCCGATAAGACCGTGCAGCCCGATGCCCTGGCCGCGCTGGCCGCCTCGGCTGCTCTCTCAATTTCGGATATTCCCTTCGCCGGCCCCATCTCGGAGGTCCGCG
The DNA here is from genome assembly GCF_014333525.1 of Hymenobacter puniceus. Lineage (GTDB taxonomy): Bacteria > Bacteroidota > Bacteroidia > Cytophagales > Hymenobacteraceae > Hymenobacter. The sequence goes on along the minus strand of NZ_JACSCX010000003.1, from coordinate 796,413 downwards.
TAGCCCGCATCGACGGTAAGCTGCAAATCAACCCCCTCACCGCCGACATTGCCCGCGCCGACATCGACCTGATTGTAGGCGCCACAGCTGATTCGGTAGCCATGGTAGAAGGCGAGATGGACGAAGTGAGCGAAGAGGAAATGGTAGAAGCCATTGCCTTCGCCCACGAAGCCATCAAAGAGCAAGTGCGTGTGCAGTTGGAACTGGCTGCTGAAGTGGAGAAGTCCCACACCAAGCGCGAGTATCCCAAGTACGAGGAAAACGACGACCTCAAGAAGCGCATCCAGGAAGGTGTGTACGAGCAGGCTTATAAAGTGGCACACTCGGGCAACCCCAGCAAAGCCGGCCGCAAGGAAGGTTTTGGCGCCATCAAAAAGACTTTGACCGCGCAACTGCTGGAAGAGCAGCCCGAGCTGGACATGAAGATGTTCGGCCGCTACTACTCGTCGGCGGAGAAAAAAGCCATCCGCGACATGATGATCAAGGAGCGCACCCGCCTTGATGGTCGTGCTCTGACGGAAATCCGCCCGATCTGGAGCGAGGTGAACTACCTGCCCGGTGCCCATGGCTCGGCCCTGTTCACCCGCGGCGAAACCCAGTCGCTGACCACCGTAGCCCTTGGCACCAAGCTCGATGAGCAGATCATCGACACGGCCATGACCTCAGGCTACAGCAAGTTCATGCTGCACTACAACTTCCCGGCCTTCTCGACCGGCGAGGTGAAGCCCAACCGCGGCCCCGGCCGCCGCGAAATCGGCCACGGCAACTTGGCCCAACGCTCCTTGAAGAAGGTGATGCCTTCCGACGACGAGAACCCCTACACTGTGCGCATCGTGTCGGACATTCTGGAGTCGAACGGCTCCAGCTCAATGGCTACGGTGTGCGCTGGCTCGATGGCCTTGATGGACGCCGGTATTCCGGTGCGCGCAGCCGTTTCGGGCATTGCTATGGGCCTCGTGCAGGATAAAGAAACCGGCGAATACGCCGTGCTGTCCGATATCCTGGGCGATGAGGACCACCTCGGCGACATGGACTTCAAAGTAACCGGCACCGAGAAAGGTATCGTGGCTTGCCAGATGGACATCAAAATCCAGGGCTTGAGCGCCGAAATCATGACGGCTGCCCTGCACCAGGCTCGTGAGGGTCGCCTGCACATCCTGCGCGAGATGGCCAAGACCATTGCGGCGCCGGCTGCCGAGCTGAAGCCGCATACGCCCCGCTCGCACAAGATGCTGATCGACAAGGAGTACATCGGGGCCGTTATCGGACCCGGCGGCAAAGTCATCCAGCAGATTCAGAAGGACACCAACGCTACGGTTATCATCGAGGAGAAGGACGAGAAAGGCCACGTGAGCATCTACGCTTCCAACCAGGAAGACATGCAGGCGGCCATCGACCGGATCCGGGCTATTGCCGCCACGCCGGAAGTAGGCGAAACCTACAAAGGCAAGGTGCGCAGCATTCAGCCATACGGTGCGTTTGTAGAAATCATGCCGGGCAAGGATGGGCTACTGCACATCTCGGAGGTTTCGCACGAGCGCCTTGCCGCGCTGGAAGGCGTGCTGGAAGTAGGGCAGGAGATTGACGTGAAACTGCTCGACATCGACAAAAAAACCGGCAAATACCGCTTGTCGCGCAAGGTGCTGCTCCCGAAGCCGGAGCGCGCCGCCGATACCAACGGCGCGGCCTAAACCGCCCTGCCGAACTTTCGCGGGTACCGGGGTGTTGCTCTCAACTGACCTGGTACCCGCGTTTGGGTACTTTCCGTATACCGGATCAATACGACGTCATCAGCATCAATAACTTCATTCTCTCGCGCCCGCAATGAGACAGTTAAAAATCAGCAAGCAGATCACCAACCGCGAAAGCCAGTCGCTGGATAAATACCTCCAGGAGATTGGCAAGGTGGATCTGCTAACCCCCGATGAGGAGGTAACGCTGGCGCAACGCATCAAAGAAGGTGACCAGCAAGCGCTGGAAAAACTCACCAAAGCCAACCTGCGCTTCGTGGTGTCGGTGGCTAAACAGTACCAGAACCAGGGCCTCAGCCTCGGCGATTTGATCAACGAGGGCAACCTCGGCCTGATCAAGGCGGCCAAGCGCTTCGACGAAACCCGGGGCTTTAAGTTCATTTCCTACGCCGTGTGGTGGATTCGCCAGTCGATTCTGCAGGCTTTGGCCGAGCAGTCGCGCATTGTGCGTCTGCCCCTGAACCGGGTAGGCTCGCTGAATAAAATCAGCAAGTCATTCTCGGAGTTGGAGCAGAAATTCGAGCGGGAGCCTTCGCCTGAGGAAATTGCCGAAGTACTGGAGCTGACTACCTCGGAAGTAGTGGACACGCTCAAGATTTCGGGCCGCCACGTATCGGTGGATGCGCCGTTTGTGCAGGGTGAAGAAAACCGTCTGCTCGACGTGCTCGAAAACGAGGACGAAGAATCGCCCGATACCGGCCTGATGAACGACTCGCTCCGCAAGGAAGTGCAGCGCGCGCTGAGCACGCTCACCAAGCGCGAAGCCGACGTCATCACGCTCTATTTCGGTCTAAACGGCGAGCATTCCCTTACGTTGGAAGAAATAGGCGAGAAGTTCAACCTGACCCGTGAGCGGGTTCGTCAGATCAAGGAAAAAGCTATTCGCCGCCTGCGCCACACCTCGCGGAGCAAGGCTTTGAAGCCCTATCTGGGGTAAATTTTTCCGCCCCGTCGCAGAAAACCCTGGCCTTTGGTTGGGGTTTTTTGTTGACTATACGGTGGTGCCCTCTGTATTATCCTGCTTTCTCGGCATTTCGGACAAAGTGGCCGGCTACGGATTTGGCCTAATTTTCGGCAGTACGGAGTTGCGCCGGACGAAAACCCGGGACGCGTGTACTTTTGCATCCCAACTTCAACCCTTCACGGCGCAAGCTGCTGCTTACGTCATTTTTTCTGTATGGCGACTACCACCCCAGAACACATCAAGTGTCTGATTATTGGCTCCGGCCCGGCCGGCTACACGGCGGCTATTTACGCGGCCCGCGCCAACCTCAAGCCGGTCATGTACCAGGGTTTGCAGCCTGGTGGCCAGCTCACGATTACCAACGACGTCGAGAACTTCCCCGGGTATCCTGACGGCATCATGGGGCCGGAAATGATGGAGGACCTTAAGAAGCAGGCCGCCCGCTTCGACACCGACATCCGCTACGGCATTGCCACGTCGGTGGACTTCTCGGGCCACCCGCACCGCGTGACCGTGGATGAGAAGGTGGAACTGACGGCCGATACCATCATCATTGCCACCGGGGCCTCGGCCAAGTGGCTGGGGCTGCCCTCGGAGCAGCGCCTGAACGGCTCGGGCGTATCGGCCTGCGCCGTGTGCGACGGGTTTTTCTACCGTGGCAAGGACGTGGCCATTGTGGGCGCCGGCGACACGGCGGCCGAGGAGGCTACCTACCTGGCCAACCTGTGCAACAAGGTGTACATGATTGTGCGGAAAGGGGAGATGCGGGCCTCGAAAATCATGCAGAAGCGCGTGACCGACAACCCCAAGATTGAGGTGCTCTGGAACACGGTGACCGACGAAATTCTGGGCGAGCACGCCGTGGATGGGGCCCGGGTAAAAAACGTGCTGGATGGCACCACCCGCGACCTAGCCATTGAGGGCTTTTTCGTGGCCATCGGGCACGAGCCCAATTCGAAAATCTTCCAGCCCTATCTGCACCACGACGAGCAGGGCTACCTGAAAACCATACCCGGCACGGCCAAAACCAACGTGGACGGCGTGTTTGCCTGCGGCGACGTGCAGGACTTCACCTACCGCCAGGCCGTAACGGCCGCCGGCTCCGGCTGCATGGCTGCCCTCGACGCCGAGCGGTACCTGGCCGCGCTGGGCGACCATTAACAGCGGCGTTGTGAAGTTGTGAAATAATGAATTTGCACTTGATGCAAGACATTGGGTGCATTGGGCGTTGAAACCCGGAATATCATCATTTCACAACTTCACAGCCTCGCAATTTCACCTTTTACTGAACGCCCTTGCTGCATTTTTTGAAAACATGGCTGCTGCCGCTGCTACTGATCGGGCTGTTTCTTGGCTTGCCCGGCCAGCTGCTGGCCCAGCGGCGCAAAGCGCCGGCGCCCAAGGCGAAAGCCGGCTCCGCAGGCAAGCGGAGCGACTTTTTCCGCATCAAGTCCCCGACCATTCGCTACGTGCGGCCGGATACTACCATTCTCATTCAAACCGAGGAATTGCCTGAAGAAGGGTCTGACGCGGCCAAATCTATCTTCTTTAACCCGGCCAAAAAACTGTCCATCGTGAGTGAGGATACTACCACGCTCAATGAGGGCGGGCAGGAGATTGTGGAGATGTCGGAGGAAGTGAAAATCGACTCCTCCTGGATCAAAGTGGCGGGCTACTACGCCATCTGGGACACGCACAACATTAACCCATACCGCGTAGATGGCCGCCGGCTGCGCGACACGTTGAATCTGAAGCTAACCGAGCCCGAGCGCCAGCGCTTCGCTAAAATGCCGCTGGTGAAAACGCCTTTGACGTCCGACTTCGGCTTCCGGGGCTACCGCTGGCACTACGGCGTCGACCTGGACCTGGAAACCGGCGACTCCGTGAAGGCGGCCTTCGATGGAGTGGTGCGCATCGTGAAATGGGACGGTTCGGGCTACGGCAACTACGTTCTTATCCGCCATTACAACGGCATCGAAACACTTTACGGGCACATGCAGAAGTCCTTGGTCACGCCGGGTACGTTTGTGAAGGCCGGGCAAATTATCGGGCGTGGTGGTAGCACGGGGCGCAGCAGCGGCTCGCATCTGCACTTTGAGGTCCGTTACGAAGGTAATCCCATCGACCCGGAGCAGATGTACGACTTCCCGGATTACCGGTTGGTGAAAGACAATTTCCAGATTACCTCGGGCCTGTTCGCTTACTACAGCAAATCGTTGAAGTACCGGGGCGGCAGCGTACCGGGCGCGGCTACGCGCAGTACCAGCAGCAGTGCCGGCAAACCCACCCAGGCCCGGCGCATCGTCAGCCACAAGATCCGCAGCGGCGACACGCTCTCGGAAATTGCCGATAAGTACGGCGTGTCGCAGGCCCAGATCCGGCGCCTGAATGGCGGTACGGCCGTGCTGCGCGTAGGCCGGGTGCTGCGGATAAAGTAAACATAGCAAACAGCAAACCTGGAATAGCTGGCAGCGTTCAACCACGCGTTGACGAAGTCAGCTATTTTCGTCTTTTGCTCTTCCCGTACTACAATCACATGAAACTTGATATCCTGGCTTTTGGGGCGCACCCCGATGATGTGGAAATGTCGGCGGCCGGCACGTTGCTGGCGGCGGCGGCGGCCGGTAAGAAAATCGGCATCGTCGATTTTACCCGGGGTGAGTTGGGCACGCGCGGTACCCCCGCCACCCGCGCCCAGGAAGCCGAAGCCGCCAGCCGTATTCTGGGGTTGAGCGCCCGCGAAAACCTGGGACTGCCCGATGGCTTTTTTCGCAACGACCGGGAGCATCAACTGCCATTAATTGCAGCCTTACGGCGCTACCAGCCCGATGTGGTGCTCTGCAACGCCATACAGGACCGCCACCCCGACCACGGCCGGGGTGCCCAACTGGCCTCGGATGCCTGCTTCCTGAGCGGGCTGCGCATGATTGAAACCCTCGGCGAAGATGGCCAGCCCCAGCAGCCCTGGCGCCCCCGTGTGGTGTACCACTACATCCAGGACCGGCAGCTACCATCTGACTTTGTAGTAGACATTACGGCGCACTGGGCAAAGAAATGGGAATCCATTCAAGCCTACCAAACCCAGTTCTTCAACCCCAGTCTCGACCAGCCACAGACCTACCTTTCCAGTCAGGAGTTCAGCAAGTTTATGGAAGCCCGCGCCCGTGAGTTCGGCCACCTGATAGGGGTGGAATTCGGGGAGGGCTTCACCCGTCAGCGGCCGGTGGGCGTGCGCGAGATTACAGAGTTGATTTAGAGGCGGCAAATTCTTTCTCAAGGGATGTATACTGCCTGGCAGCTTAGCTCGCCCGTTATGCAACAGGCTAGGCAGCAGGTGCACATATACGCAAAGCAAAATGCCCGACTGGTCAGCCGGGCATTTTGCTTTTCCAGTTTCATACCTTTTACCGCACCCCCAGCCGGTTCCGCTTCCAGGCTGAGCCGGTAGCGGACGGCGTATCAGCTGAAGCAGCGGCAGTAGCGCCGGGTTTCTTCTCGGTCAGGAGCATAGCGGTGAGCACGGCGGCGAGCTTGGCGGTAGCTTCGTCCGGGGCGGCAGGTTTCAAGGACTCGGGCGTGAAGTGGTCCTTAATGAAGTTGGTGTCGAAGTTGCCGCTCACGAAGGCCGGGTGCTGCAGCACGTAGCGGCCGAAGCCCAGCGTGGTTTCAATGCCGGTAATCTGGTACTCGTCGATGGCGCGCAGCATCCGGGCAATGGCCTCCTCGCGGGTGGCCCCGAAGGTGACGAGCTTGGCAATCATCGGGTCGTAGTAGATAGGAATTTCCATGCCCTGCTCGAAGCCGTCGTCGACGCGCACGCCGGGGCCCTGGGGGCGCACGTAGGTGGTCAGCGTCCCGATGTCGGGCAGGAAGTTGTTCTGCGGGTCTTCGGCGTACACGCGCAGCTCCAGCGCGTGTCCGGTGATGCTCAGCTCGTCCTGGCTAAAAGCCAGGGGCAGCCCCTGGGCCACTTTGATCTGCTCTTTCACCAAGTCGAGGCCGGTGATTTGCTCGGTGACGGGGTGCTCCACCTGCAGGCGGGTATTCATCTCCAGGAAGTAAAAGTTGCGCTGGTCGTCGAGCAGGAACTCCACTGTGCCGGCACCGGTGTAGTTGCAGGCGCGGGCCACATCCACGGCGCAGCGGCCCATTTCGGCGCGCAGCTCCGGGGTAAGCACTGACGAAGGCGCTTCCTCAATCACCTTCTGGTGGCGGCGCTGAATCGAGCACTCCCGCTCGAATAGGTGCACGATGTTGCCGTGCTCATCACCTAGCACCTGAATTTCGATGTGGCGCGGGCCGGTCACGAACTTCTCAATGAAAACCGAGCCGTCGCCGAAGGCCGAGGTGGCTTCGTTGATGGCCAGCTGCATCTGCTCCTCGAAATCTGCAGCCGAATTGACAATGCGCATGCCCTTACCGCCGCCGCCGGCCGAGGCCTTAATCAGGATGGGGAAGCCCACCGTAGCGGCAATGCGCTTGGCTTCTTCCACGTCGCTGATGGCTTCGTCGGTGCCGGGTACCAGCGGGATGTTGTAGGCTTTCACGGCCTGTTTGGCCGAAAGCTTGTCGCCCATCACGTTCATGGCTTCCGGCGAAGGCCCCACGAAAATTAGCCCAGCCTCCGTGACCATACGGGCAAACTCGGCGTTTTCGCTCAGGAAGCCATAGCCAGGATGGATAGCATCGACGCCCAGCTGGCGGCACACTTCCAGAATTTTGTCGCCGCGCAGGTAGCTGTCTTTGCTGGCGGGTGGGCCCACGCACACGGCCTCATCGGCGTAGCGCACGTGCAAAGCGTTGCGGTCGGCTTCGGAGTAAATGGCCACGGTCTGGAGGCCCATTTCCTTGGCCGAGCGCAACACGCGCAGCGCAATTTCGCCGCGGTTGGCGACGAGCAGCTTGGTGATTTTCTTCATCAGGAGAGAGGTGGAGCGGGTGGGAGTGGAATAGTTGCGTAAAGAAACGTCATGCTGCGTCCCTGGCTTGATGCGCCACATGCTCTGCATGACGTTTAACATGGCGGAATGCCTTTCAGTACCCAAAGAAACGCCATTCCGGCCGGACCGTAAAACCGCGTAGCCCAATTTGCAGATGGTTGGAAGCCTGCCTGCTGAGGGCTACCTTTGCGGATTGCCATAACTTTGTACATTCCCCGGCGGTTAGCCCTTCGCGGACAGCCGCTCGTTTCCTTTCACATTAACCCGTCCCCTCGTGGATCTATTTGAGAAGATTGCCGCCAACCGCGGCCCGCTGGGCAGCCACTCGCACTACGCGCACGGCTATTTCACGTTCCCCAAACTGGAAGGCGAAATCAAGCCCCGCATGATATTCCGCGGCAAGGAGGTGCTCACCTGGAGCCTGAACAATTACCTGGGCCTGGCCAACCACCCCGAGGTGCGCAAGGCCGACGCCGAGGCGGCTGCCGAGTACGGCATGGCCCTGCCCATGGGCGCCCGCATGATGAGCGGCAACTCCAACCTGCACGAGCAGCTGGAAAATGAGCTAGCCGAATTCGTAATGAAGCCGGACTGCATGCTGCTCAACTTCGGCTACCAGGGCGTGGTAAGCATTATCGACGCCATGGTAAACCGCCACGACGTGATTGTATACGACGCCGAGTCGCACGCCTGCATCATTGATGGGGTGCGCCTGCACGCCGGCAAACGGTTTGTGTACACGCACAACGACATGGGCAGCCTGGAGAAGCAACTGGAGCGGGCCAAGCGCCTCACCGATGAAACCGGCGGCGGCATCCTCGTGATTACCGAGGGCGTTTTTGGCATGTCGGGCAACCAGGGCGACCTGCGCGGCGTGATTGCGCTAAAGGAAAAATTTCAGTTCCGTCTGTTCGTGGATGATGCCCATGGCTTCGGCACGATGGGCGCTACCGGCGCCGGAACGGGCGAAGAACAGGGCGTGCAGGATGGTATTGATCTTTATTTTTCGACGTTTGCGAAGAGCATGGCCAGCATTGGCGCCTTCGTAGCCGGCCCCGAGAACGTAATTGAATATTTGCGCTACAACATGCGCAGCCAGATTTTCGCTAAAAGCCTGCCCATGCCGCTTGTGGTGGGCGCTTTGAAGCGTTTGGAGCTGCTACGCACCCAGCCCGAGCTGAAGGAAAACCTCTGGACCATTGTGCGGGCGCTGCAGAGTGGCTTGCGCGAGAAAGGCTTTAATATCGGCACTACCACCTCGCCCGTAACGCCGGTGCTGCTGGAGGGCCAGATTCCGGATGCCACCCAGGTAACCTTCGATCTGCGTGAGAATCACGGCATTTTCTGCTCTATCGTGGTATATCCGGTGGTGCCCAAAGGCGTGATTATGCTGCGCATTATCCCGACGGCAGTACACACACTGGAAGACGTCGATACGACCATCAAAGCCTTCGAAGTGGTACAGGAGAAGCTCGCAAAAGGGCTTTATTCCAAAGCTGAAGTACCTGCGGGCCTGCAGAACTAGTTTCGGCTTCGCTAAATACAAAAGCCAGTCTCTGCGAAGGGGCTGGCTTTTGTATTTAGTATTATTCCGAGGTAGGTGTGCTGGGTAAGCGAAGGCGGAGTAAACTTTTTTTGCGAAAAAGTGGCCCTGGGAGCCGTGAAACGCGTTTAAGAAAAAAAGTGGCCTACTTGCTTGTATTTGAAATCCCTGTATATTAGGCCCAGTTAAATTGTTTTTTCCACTCCACACAACCCCCTCACATGAGCAATTTCAGCCAACTCAAGGACCTCGTTATGGGCCTGGAAGGTGACTTCGAGAAGTTCTACGACAAGAACAACTCGGCCGCTGGCACCCGCGTGCGCAAAGGCATGCAGGAACTGAAGAACATGGCCCAGAGCATCCGTACGGAGGTTCAGAACGCTAAAAACAGCGCTGCTCCAGCTGCTGGTGCTGCTAAAGCCGCTCCGGCTGCTAAGAAAGCGGCTCCGGCTGCTGCCAAGAAAGCTGCTCCGGCTGCCAAAAAGAAGTAGTCCGGCTTCGGCACCGTTCCGGCCTTCACCCCGGCCGCCGCTGCTGATGCGGAGTACGCAAAAGAAAAGGCCTCACCTGTCCGGTGAGGCCTTTTTTATGGCCGTAAGTCAAAGAAGCTACACCACCTTAATCAGGTAGTAGTTCTTCTTGCCTTTTTGGGCTACCACGTACTTATCGTGCAGCAGCGGCAGCTCGGTGGCCTGCTGCTCCAGCGTGGCCTTGGCGCGGTTCAAACTCACGCCGCCGGCCTGAATCATCTTCTTGGCCTCGCCTTTGGAGGGGAAGATGACGGCGTTGGTGGCGTCGCTGAGCAGGCTGATGACGTTGTGCTCCGAGAGGCTGGCGCGGGGCACCTCCACGTGGGGCACACCGGCAAACACGTCGAGCAGCGTAGCCTCGTCGAGGCTGCTCAGCTCCCCGTTGCCGAACAGCACCTGCGAGGCCGCCACGGCCGCCTCGTAGGCGGCCTGGCCGTGCACGCGGATGGTCACGTCCTGGGCCAGGGCTTTCTGCAGGGTGCGCAGGTGCGGGGCAGCGGCGTGCTCGGCTTCCAGGGCTTCAATTTCCGGCTGGCTCAGCAGCGTGAACACGCGGATGAGGCGGGGCACGTCGGCGTCGGCGGCGTTGAGGAAGAACTGGTAGAACTGGTACGGGCTCGTCATGGCGCCATCGAGCCACACGGTGCCGGTTTCGCTCTTGCCGTACTTGGTGCCGTCGGACTTAGTGATGAGCTGGCCGGTGAGGGCGTAGGCCTTGCCCTCGCCGCCCGACATGCGCCGGATCAGCTCGGTGCCGGTGGTGATGTTGCCCCACTGGTCAGAGGCGCCCATTTGCAGGGTGGTGCCCAACTCTTTGTAGAGGTGGTAGAAGTCGTAGCCCTGCAGCAGCTGGTAGCTGAACTCGGTGTAGCTGATGCCGTCGGCGCCGGATTCCTCGTTGCCGCCGATGCGGCGCTTCACCGAGTCCTTGGCCATCATGTAGTTCACGGTGAGGTGCTTGCCCACTTCGCGCAGAAACTGCAGGAAGTTGAAGTCCTTGAACCAGTCGTAGTTGTTCACGACGCGGGCCCCGGTAGGCGAGTCGTCGAACACCAGAAACTTCTCCAGCTGGGCCTGAATGCCGGCCTGGTTGCGGCGCAGGGCCTCTTCATCGAGCAGGTTACGCTCCGCCGATTTGCCCGAGGGGTCGCCAATCATGCCGGTAGCGCCGCCTACCAAGGCCAGGGGCCGGTGTCCGGCGCGCTGCAGGTGCACCAGTAGCATGATGGTGGCCAGGTTGCCGATGTGCAGGGAGGGCGCGGTGGGGTCGAAGCCGATGTAGCCAGTGATGGGCGCGTTCTTCAGCAGGTGCTCCTCGGTGCCAGGCATCATGTCGTGAAACATGCCCCGCCAGCGCAGTTCGTCTATGAGGTTCAAAGTGTAAGTAGTAAGTAAGAATTAGGAATTAAGAATTGAGCCGGCGAAATCCAGAGAGGCAAACGTGCTTTTCTCATCCGGTACCAGCCGCCCAATTCTTCCAAAGCTGTTCGGCAAAGGTAAGAGGCAGCCCGTACCTTTGGGTAGGAAGAATTGGGAAGGTGCTCACCAGTGCGCCCGCATCAATTCTTAATTACTAATTGCTCATTACTAATTAAAAATTGACTCTCTCGCCCGACGAAATCCTGAAGCAGCTCCAGCAGCGGCAGTTTGCGCCCGTGTACTTTCTGCAGGGGGAGGAGCCGTACTACATCGATCTGCTGGCCGATCTGCTGGAAAAGCACGTGCTGCCCGAGCACGAGAAGGGCTTCAACCAGGTGGTCATGTACGGCAAGGACACCGACGTGGCCGGCATTCTGGGCCAGGCCAAGCGCTTCCCCATGATGGCCGAACGCTCGGTGGTCATCGTGAAGGAAGCCCAGACCGTGGCCGATCTGGAGGCCGAGAAGTCGTGGCCGTTTCTGGAGGCGTACCTGCGCAATCCGCTGCAAAGCACGGTGCTGGTGTTTTGCTACAAGCACAAAACCCTGGATGCGCGCAAGAAGCTGGGCAAGCTGCTGGCCGGCGACAAAAAGGAGCCTGCCCCGGCCGGCACCGTGCTCATGACCAGCAAAAAGCTATACGACAACCAGGTGGCCCCCTGGCTGAGCAACTACGTGCGCTCCAAAAACCAGCAGATTACGCCCCAGGCCACGGCCATGCTGGCCGAGTACATCGGCGGAGAGCTGGGCCGCCTCACTAACGAGGTGGATAAGATGCTCATCAACCTGTTGCCCGGCCACAGCATCGACGAGGATCTGGTGCAGCGCATGGTGGGCATCAGCAAGGAGTACAACATCTTCGAGCTGCAGAGCGCCTTGGTGCGCCGCGACGTGCTCAAGGCCAACCGCATCCTGCTCTACTTCGAGGCCAACCCCAAGAACAACCCGCTCATCCCGAACCTGACGCTGCTATTCAACTACTTCTCCCGCCTGCTGGTGCTGCACCAGCTGCCCGGCAGCCCCGCAGACGCCGACTGGCTGAAGATGGGCCTACGCTTCCCCATCCAACGCCAGGACTATCAGGTGGGCCTGAAGGTATTCGACTTCCACCGCACCCGCGACATCGTGCACCTCATCCGCCGCGCCGACGCCCAGAGCAAAGGCATCGACAGCGGCTCCATGACCGACGGTGAAATCCTGCGGGAGCTGATCTGGCTCATCATCCACCCGGTGCCGCTGCACGCGGTGGTGGGGCGGTAGCCAGTAGCGCGAAGCCTTTGCTTCGCGTATCGTTGCGGGCTTCCGCCATGCATTGTTCCGCCTTACGCGAAGCAAAGGCTTCGCGCTACACAAGCACTATGCACCCTGACTGCTTCCCGGCCGGGATATCCGGCTTCCCCTCGTGGTGGTAATATGAGGCGTTTGAGCAGCAACTGCTCCGTAAACAGCTGCTGCTTGCTGAGGGGGCTCTAGTAGCGGAATCGGTGATGCGTTTTGCGTGCCCCGCGTGCCGGGAAGTATGGGTGCTATCGGAGCCGGAAGGAGCGTGGCGGGGCTATTTTCTGCCGGAGGCCGCTGCCGCCACTTATGGCCGCTGGCTGACCCTGCGCGAGAAGCTGCGCCGGCTCGGCGGCTTCGGGCTGTTGCTGGCGGCGACGCTGCACTGCGGGTGGTGGTGGTGGTGAGCGTTTGGGGGTGGGGAGTAGTTGTCGGTGCCGAGTTGGCTGGTGAGAAGTACTTGGTAGAGCAAAATAGAAAGAGGTTTGAAACAATGTCGGTACAATTAATGTCTATACATTAATTGTCATTCTCGCGGACCGCATATCTGGCCGAAGCATCGCACCTACGGGGCGGGGCTGGCACGATTTCGCGGGGCAGCGGGGAGACGCCTACTTCTTTCTATTACACTAGCATGAACATTCTGCACGTCATTTCCAGCCCCCGCGGCGGCGCTTCCTTCAGCATTCAACTGGCCAACGGCATCATCGAAAAGCTGCAGGCTGCTTACCCCGGCAGCACCGTCACTACCCGCGACCTGGCCACGCATCCGTTCCCGCAGCTGGAAGAAACCAAGCTGCAGTCCTTCTTCACGCCGCCCGCCAACCGTACGCCCGAGCAGCACGAAGCCGCCCGCCACTCCGACGACGCCATTGCCGAGCTGCAGGCCGCCGACATCATCGTTATCGGTGCGCCGCTTTACAACTTCGGTATCCCGTCCACGCTCAAAGCCTGGATTGACCACATTGCCCGCGCCGGCATCACGTTCAAGTATGTCGATAACGCGCCCCAGGGCCTGGTAACCGGTAAGAAAGTGTACGTGGCCATGTCCAGCGGCGGCATCTACTCGGAAGGTCCTGCTGCCGGCTTCGACTTCGTGGCTCCGTACCTGCAGGCCGTCCTCGGCTTCCTGGGCATGACCGACGTAACGGTAGTGCGGGTAGAAGGCGTTGCCATCCCCGGCGTACAGGATACGGCCCTGGAAAAAGCCCTGAGCAGCGTGAGCATCCCAGAGCCGGCCGAACTTACCGCGTAGCCAGTAGAACGGCGTAGAGACGCAATACTTTGCGCCTCGTCGTTGCTGATGTTGTTAAAAATTCACGCTTCAAGTCGTTCAACGACGAGACGCAACATGTTGTGTCTTTACATTGGCTGCTTCCAGCTTAACCCGCTAGTGAAGATCCATAGCTGGTTCCCTCATTACCAGAAAAGCCCGTCCGGCCTCCCATTGGGGAAATCGGGCGGGCTTTTCTGCTTGGCGGGGGGCCTGTTGAGATGCGCGGGTGTCCCTGAAGCCCCGGTCTATGTAGGAGCCTACGATACCCGCTGATAAGCCCAAGGTACCCGCCTTGGAACGCCCGCGCTGACAGCTCCGGAGAACCAAAGGAAATTTTTCCTCGTTAATCAGAAAAAATTCCATAAGTTCGATTCGCTAACCGAAAATTTACCATGGCCACACCTGCTCATCAACCCAAGATTACGGCCCCCATGCCGGCGGCTTTGCGCAAAAAATGGGCCGCCTGGGGCCGGGCCGGGCAGGACGCCTACGCCTTGGTGATGGAGGCCCGCAAAGGTGTGCCGGCGGCCACGGCGTTTGAGGTGGCCGAGGCCTACCAGCTGCAGGCCCAGGAGCTGGAGGCCATCTACGAGCTATCCACCAAAACCCTGCGCACCTACTCCCAGGAAAAGAAAAACCTGAGCGCAGCCAGCAGCGAGAAAACGCTCAAAATTATCAGCCTCTACAACCTGGGGCTGGAGGTGTTCGGCAACGCGGCGGCCTACCTGCGCTGGCTGGACAAGCCCGCCCACGGCCTCGACGGCGAGATTCCGCTGCGGCTGCTGGAAACCAGCGGCGGCATTGACCTGGTAGCCGAAGAACTCACGCGCATCGCCTACGGCGACTTGTCGTAACCCGAGAATCTGCATGCTGGTTTACCGCATCTGCCTGGCTAAGTATGCCGACGACCTGTTTGCCTCGGGCTACCGGGCGCGCTGGAATTTCAAGGATCAGTTCGTGATTTACACGGCTGCCACCCGGGCGCTGGCCTGCCTTGAAAACGTGGTGCACCGCAGTGGTGAGGGCGTCACCGACCAGTTCCGGGTGCTGGTAATTGAGGTGCCCGACGACGTGCTCATCGAGGAAATCAGCCCCACCCAGCTGCCCACCGACTGGGAAAAAGCCAGCCGCTACGCCGTGTGCCAGCCCCTCGGCGACGCCTGGTACCGCCGCCGCAGCTCGGCGGTGTTGCGCGTGCCTTCGTCCATCGTGCCCCAGGAGTTCAACTACATCCTGCACAGCCGCCACCCCGATTTTAAGCGCATCCGCATCGTGGCCCGGGAGGAATTCCGGTTCGACTCGCGCATCAAGGCGCAGGAAGTGGGCTGAGTGCAGATCAGGATGGATAAGAAGATTTTGACGCTGCTACTTGGGCTGACGTGCCGCTATGGTATAGCGCAACAGCCGCAGAAAGTTACTCGTCTGAGAATATCGGTTTCAGAGATGTTTGCCCACCGGGAGTACGTACTTACCGATAGCACAATTCAGGTTGAGCTACATGGGTTAGGCATCCGGGATACATTGTTTACCAGAGTAATAACACCAGCGGAACGGAGTGCGCTGTTTGCCCCACTGGACCAAGTGTATTTGTCTACGCTAAAAAGCCACTACCGAAACGGCGGCACCGACTCCCACCAGCCCAGCTACACGTTCACAGTGGTGAAGGGAAGTTTCATCAAGCAAATCAGACTGGATGACTACCGACTCAGCTGTCTGATCGGCGTTTCGGAGAAGCTGGATAGGCTTCTTCCTGAGGCCTTCCGGCTACGCTACGCCACTGAAGTGACCAAGTGATTTTTCTGCTCTCTCTGCTGCCTTTCCTATGCAAGTCCTCGACATCATCCCCGTATCCCCCAAAGAAACCTTCCTGATCGGCCACCTGACGGGGCCGGTGCAGCCAGGCAAGTGGGAGTTGCGCCTGAACGGCGAAACCGTGGCCGTGCTGGATATTGTGGGCGAGGCTCAGGTGCAGAACGGGCCCAAGGGCAAGCTGCTGCCGCCCCGCGTGCTGGAGTGCCGCGGCCCGGTAGACCGCCGCGCCATCGACTTCACCCGCGACGAGGTGACGCTGGAGCGGCAGTAGCTAATACCGCTCCTCGCCGCGGGCCGAGCTGAGGTCCAACAGATACTCGCAGGCTTTGCGGAAGCCTTCCTGCTCGTCGGGGCTATAGCGGTAAACCAGGTGGTAGCCGTCGGCCAGGTGGGCTTCCAGCAGCCAGTCGGCACCGTCTATGACGCTGAGGTCTTCACGGGAGGTCAACTGGCGAAACTCACTTTTCAGCAGTAGCTGCTCGAAGCGCTGCCATTGCTCTTGGCTGAGTGAGCGGGTGGTTTCTTCGGCACCAACCGGCATGGGTGGCCGGTTGGCTTCGGCCAATTCCCGCTGCAGGGCGGGGGCTGCCTGTCGCTGGCGAAACTGCGCTTTCAATTTCCTGACTTGCGCCGCCGAGGCATCTGGTGGTATGTACAGGATGTCTACCATCCTGGGGAGGCCGGCCGGTTTATTCAGAAACTGTGTGCGAAGCGTCGGGCCATTTGCCTGCCGGGCCAGGGTCAGCAGAACGGGGCGGTGGAAAGCCCGCAGCCACAGAAACCGATAGGTGTCGGTGCCTCTATAATAATTCGCCAGAACCGGGGCCTTAAATGCGTACAGATTGCGCGAGGCAAATTGCAGGGAGTGAGGAGGGACAGCGTCTGCCGAATCAATGGGGTACGGGAGGAATCCGCCGGGAAATAGAACGTGGTGGAGTCCCGTGGTTGGCCCTGTGCATCGGAAATGGCCGGGTTTTGTGGATAGTTGCTCACGGAATCGTTGGGAGCGGAGCAGCCGGCTAGCAGCAGGAACGGGAGCAGCAAACGGATACGGCGCATAGAGCAGAGGCTAACATATAAAATAGCGGACCGAAGGTAACAACCGCCTTTTGGCTACACCAAACCCGGCCGGTGGCGCGTTAACCTGAGCTAAAAGGCGATTCTGCCGCAACCCAAGCGCGTTTTTAACTACTTTTGGCCAACTCCGGCCCTGGTGGGGCCGCTTCCCGTAACGCCGAGCAATGAAGTTATTCCCCCGGATTGCGCTGGCCGCCTCCCTCAGCGCCGCGGCGCCGCTGGCCGCCCAAGCCCAGCAAACCCAGGTGTTCGCCTCCGACGAGCGCCACTTCCAGGAAGGCCTGGAACTGTTCGACCGTGGCAAGTATGGCGCCGCCCAGCAGGCGTTCCAGCGCTACCTCGACCTAACCCAGCGCCGCACCGGCGAGCTGGCCGAGGGCCGCACCATCGACGCCGAGTACTACTACGCCGTGGCCGGCCTCTACCTGTTTCACCCCGACGCCGAGGACCGGATTCTGGCCTTTGCGCGCCAGAACCCGGCTCACCCCAAGGCTGCCGTGGCGTTTTTCGAGCTGGGCAAGTTCTACTTCGATAAGAAGGACTACGTCAAGGCCATCGACTACCTGCAGCGCGTGGGCGCCGACAATCTGAGCACCGAGCAGCGCGCCGAGTCGGAGTTCAAGCTGGGCTACAGCTACTTCGCCCAGAAGGAGTTCGACAAGGCCAAGCTGCAGTTCGACCGCAACAAGCAGGGCACCCACGAGTACCGCTACGCCAGCTCCTACTACGCCGGCTACCTGGCCTACCGCGCCGGCGACTACGCCGGAGCCCGCCAGGACCTGGCCGTGGCCGAGCAGAACGACGCCTACCGCCCGGTGGTGCCGGCCGTGATGAGCCAGATTTACTACAAGGAAGGCAACTTCGACGGCCTCATCGACTACGGCACCAAGGCCCTGGCCCAGACGCCGCCGCCGCAGTCCGCCGACGAGATTCAGCTGCTGGTGGGCGACGCGTACTATCAGAAGCAGGACTTCAAGCAGGCCGCCGAGTATTTCGATAAGTATGCCGCCGGCCGCAAGAAGATCGAGCCCGAGGTGCAGTACAAAATCGGGTACGCCAACTACAAGCAGGGCGACTTCAAAGGCGCTATCGGCTCGTTCAAGGGCGTAGCCGCCCGCCGCGACTCGCTGGGGCAGAACGCCGCCTACCACCTGGGGCTGAGCTACCTGCAGACCAGCCAGAAGCAGCTGGCCCTGAACTCGTTTGACGCGGCCCGCAAAGCCAGCTTCGACCGGAACATCACCGAAAACGCTACCCTCAAGTACGCGCAGATCAACTACGAGCTGGGCAACACACCGGAGGTAATTGCGGCCCTCAAGGACTTCGGCAAGAAGTACCCGCGCTCCAAAAACCGCGAAGCCGCCGACGACATCCTGAGCGAGAGTTTCCTGAACTCCTCCGACTACGCCCAGGCCCTCAACTACCTCGACAACCTCGACGACCGCAGCGCCAAGCTCGACGCCACCTACCAGCGCGTGTCTTACCTGCAGGCCGCCACGCTCTACAACAACGCCCGCTACACCGAGGCCCTGCCGCTGCTCGATAAGAGTCTGAAATATCCGCAGGACGACGCGCTGCGCGCCGCCGCTCAGGTGCTGAAAGGCGAAATCTACAGCGTGGGCCAGCAGTACCAGCCCGCCATTACGGCCTACACCGCCGCGGCCCGCACCGCCCGCCAGGGTGGCGTGGACGCCGACGAGAAGGTGTTCGAGCAGAAGGCTCGGTACGGCCTCGGCTACGCCTACTACAATACCCAGCAGTATGACCGCGCCCGGCCGCAGTTCCAGGCCTGGCTGCAGGACCCAGCAGCCAAGCCCGCCGACCCCAACTACTACGACGTGAGTTTGCGCCTGGCCGACACCTACTACGTGGCCAAAAACTACACCCAGGCGCTGGAGCTCTACAACAAAGTCATTGCGGCCAACGCCGCCGACAAGGACTACGCCTACTACCAGAAGAGCGTGGTGCTGGGTTTGCTGGGCCGTCGCGACGAAGCGGCCAGCACGCTGGGTACGCTGCTGCGCACCTCGCCCACCTCGCGCTACGCCGACGACGCCGTGTACCAGCAGGCCCAGCTGGATTTCGAGGCTGGCTCGTTTCAGCAGGCCGTGGATGGCTTCTCGCGCCTGATTACCAACCGCCCCAACTCAGCCCTCATTCCGCAGGCGCTGCACAAGCGCGGCGTGGCCTACGCCAACCTGGAGCAGCACGACAAGGCCGCCGCCGACTTCAAGCAGGTGCTGAGCCAGTATCCGCGCACCAAGGCGGCCAGCAGCGCCATCTACTCGCTGCAGGAGAGCTTGTCGGCGCAGGGCAAGACCGAGGAGTTCGACCAGTACCTAGCCCAGTTCAAGCAGCAGAACCCCGACAGCAAAGCCACCGAAAGCGTGGAGTTTGAGGCCGCCAAGTCGCTGTACCTGGCCGAGAAGTACGCCCAGGCCATTCCGCGCCTGGAGTCGTACCTGAAGCAGTACCCCGACAACGCCTTGGCCGCCGACGGCCGCTACTTCCTGGCCGACGCGCTGCTGCGCACCGGCAAGAAGGCCGAGGCACTGCCCAAGCTGAAAGCCGTGGTGCAGGAAGGCAAGTCGGAGTTTGTGAACCGAGCCGTGGGCCGGGTGGCCGAGCTGGAGTTCGAGAACAAGAACTACCCCGAGGCCATCAGCTACTACACGCGGCTGCGCACCTCGTCGCAGAACAAGCGCGAAATTGCCAACGCCGGGCTGGGTTTGATGCGCAGCTACTACGAAAGCGGCGACTTAGAAAACACGCGCCGTGTGGCCCAGGAACTGCAGGCGCAAGCCGCTTCGCCCACCGCCACCAACGCCGCGCTGCTCTACCTGGGCAAGGCCAGCCTCAAAGCCGGCAACTTCGACCAGGCCATTACGGAGCTGAACACGGCCGCCACGGCCGCTGCCGCCGACGAGAACGGCGCCGAAGCCCAATATCTGGTGGCCGACGCGCTGTATCAGCAGAAGAAGTACCCCGAAGCCCTCGACGCCGCCTACAAAACCAACACCTCGAACTACGAGCTGTGGCAGGGCCGGGGCTTCCTGCTCATCTCCGACATCTACGCTGCGCAGGGTGAAAACTTCCAGGCTCGCGCCACGCTCAACTCCATCATCGACAACAAATTTCCGGTGGCCGAGGTGATTGACGGGGCTAAGCAGCGCCTCACCGCGCTGCCCTCCGACAGCCCAGCCGGCGGCACTAAACCTGCCCCAACCAAGCCGGCCACCACCAAGCCCGGCACCAGCAAAGCCCCGACCACGCCTAAGGGCAAAACCGCCGGCCGCAGCTCGTTGCAGCCCAGCACGGCCCAGCCCACCGATACCATCAGCAACCGCACCGACGGTCCGGTAGGCGAGGAGGAATAGGAATAGAGTTGCTTGTGTTGTCTGGAATATTTGTCTGATTATTAATTGGTTGCTGCAGTGTATCTCAACTGATGCCTGCACTGAATCCACTCCCGAACCATATGACGCTTCATCCGTCGAAAATGCTGGCCCTGGCTGGCCTGCTGGCTGCCGTGCCCGCCGTGGCGCAGGCGCAGACTACGCGCCCGAACCCCCGCGGCAAGATCGAGGAGGCCGAAATTGAAATCGTAAAAGAGCGGGTCAACCAGCTGCCCGAAGCCACCCGCAACTTCGAGAAAATCAACATCGCGCCGCCCGCCAAAACCGCGGCCCAGGTGCCGTACACCTACCCCGACTACAAGCTGCCGTCGGACCTGCTCAACCCCTCGGTGCGCGTGCTCACCATCCGGCAGGAGGAGCTGACGCCGCAGACCGGCAACTACCTCAAGGCGGGCATCGGCAACTACGGCACCTTCTTGGGGCGGGCGCACCTGCACAACACGCGCAGCAACGCCGCTTCCTACGGGCTCGATCTGAACCACCTGTCGTCGAGCCGCGGCCCGGTTGACAAGCAGAACTCCGGCCAGAGCCGCACCAGCCTGGGCGTGCACGGCGAAACTTACAGCGGCAGCACGGCGCTGGGCGCCAAGGTGGACGTGGGGCGGGAGCGGTACAACTTCTATGGCTACAACCGCGACCGGGCCGACCTGCCCGTAGCCGACAGCCTTAAGCAAACCTTCTTCCGGGCCGATGCTAAGGTGTACGCCCGCAACCGCGCCACCGACGCCGCCTTCCAGTATGACGTAGCTCTGGGTTTCCGGCACTGGAACGACCGGTTTGAGGCCAAGGAAAACAACATCTACGCCGAGTTGCGCTCCAGCTACGCCCTGAGCGAAAGCAGCCGCGTGACCGTCAATGGCGACCTGTCGTTCATTTCCTTCAAGGATTCGCTGAGCTACCGCCGGCCCTTCCTGCAGGTGACGCCGGCCTACAACCTCACCCTCAACCGTCTGGCCCTGACCGTAGGCGCCACCTTGGGCTACACCGGCGACACCATCCGCGACGTGTCGCAGTTCAAGGTGTACCCGGCCGTGCGGGTGGGCTATACCGTCACGGAAGACAAATTGGTGGTATTCGCGGGCCTGGGTGGCGGTTTGCAGCGCGTGAGCATGTACGACCTGACCACCGAAAACCCCTGGCTGGCCCCAAACCAGCGCGTGGCCGACACGCACCGCGGCCCCACGCTGTACTTCGGCTTCCAGGCCGCGCCGGCCCGTGCGCTGGAGGTGAATGCCAAGGTGACGCTCAGCAACGACCGGAACCTGTACTTCTACAACAACTCCCGCCGCGACTCCACCAAGTTCGACCTGGTCTACGACAAGAAAGCCACCCAGCTGCTTAATGTCCACGGCGAAATCATCTACAACGCGGCCGAGAAAACCCGCATTGGCCTCAAAGCCGACTACAACGGCTACAACGTGAAGACGCTGGCCGAGGCCTTCCACCGGCCGGCCTTCCAGTCGGTGCTGTTTGCCTCGCACAACGTGTATGAAAAGCTGTTGCTGGGCGCTGAGCTCTACACCTACAGCTCCAGCTTCGGCTCGGGCTACCGCTACGGCGCCAATGCCCTGCAGCCCCGCGAATTCGTGCGCCCCACCGACTCCGTAATCGACCTGAATCTGCGCGCCGATTACCGCATTATGGAAAATCTAAGCATCTTTGCTCAAGGCAATAACCTGCTTAACCGTCAATATGAGCGGTTCCTCAACTACCCGGTGAAGGGAATCAACGTATTGGCCGGTGTCACCTACGACTTCTAAAATTAGTGCTTGGTGCCTGGTGCTTAGTGCATAGGTCGTGCTACGACCAGTTACTAAATACCAAGCACCAGGCACTACGCACTAAACATATATGCCGCTCTCCGACCATATCCGCACCCTGCTCCGGGACCATGACTGCGTCATCATCCCCGATTTTGGCGGCCTGATTGCCGACTACGCGCCTGCCCGCATTCATCCGGTGCGGCACACGCTGGCCCCGCCGGCCAAGCGCGTAGCCTTCAACCAGTCGCTGACCCGCAACGACGGGTTGCTGGTAGATGCGCTGAGTGCGCGCCTCAACCTGACCACGGCGCAGGCCCGCCAGCTGGTGCGCGAAGCGGTAGTGCGCATGCAGGAAGAGCTGGACGCCAACCAGCGCACTGAGCTGAGCGGCATCGGCACGTTCCGCCGCTCTGCCGGCCGCGGCCTGGAGTTTGAGTACACCGGCACCGACAATTTGCTGTCGGCCAGCTTCGGGCTGCCGGAGTTGGTGTCGCGCCCGGTGCGCGCCACCGATGCGCTGAACTCGCGCGAGCGGCAGCCGGCCGTGCCGCAGCTGGCCATCGTGCGCCGCCGCGCCTCGCGGCTGGTTTACAATGCCCTTACCGCCGTGGTGGTAGGGCTGATGTTCTCGGCCAGCTATATGTTTGCCGATCAGCAAGGCTACTTGCCGCAGAGCTTGCGCCTGCCAGCTTTTCAGGAAGTGAGTGCCACCACGCCGCAAATCCAGCCAGTGGTAACTGCGCCGGCCATCAGCCGTCAGCAGGCCGCCCTTACGCCCCCCGATAACTACGCCGCCACGCCCGCCTCTGAAACCCCAGCGCCAGAAGTAGCTGTAGCAACGCCAACGGTGGTAAATAAGCCCGCCGTAGCCAGCAAGCCGGTAGCTGTAACGCCAGCCGTTGTGGTCCGGAAAGCTCCGGCCGCTGCGCCCGCCGCAAAAGTGACTCCGGCCGTGGCTGCCTCGGTAGCTGCCGTAAAACCCGCCAGCAAAGACGTGCAGGCTCCGGCCGCTAAATCGGCCAAAGCAGCGGTGAAAGCGCCGGGTTGGGAAAAAGCCCGCGCCACCAATGCAACCCCGGTAGCCAGCAGCGCGACAATTAACAGCCGCACCAACCGTTACTACGTGGTGGCCGGTTCGTATACCAGCCTCAAAAATGCGGAAAAAGGCCGTCAGGCCCTGATTCGGTTGGGTCACCCGGCCCGCGTGATTCTGCCGCAGGCCGGTAGCCGGCAATTCAAGCTCTCCGTTGCCGACTTCGCCGACCGCACCTCGGCCGACCGGCAGGCCACCATCCTGCGCAAGCGGATGGGTTCCTCTCTCTGGGTACTCAATTACTAGCATGACCGTATTGCTTTCCCTGCTGCTTCAGATGCAAATCGGCAGCGCGCCCGCCGCCGGCGCGGCCACCGCCGACTCCACCGCCACGGCCGCCAACGCGGCTGCCAACGCCGCCGCCGCCGACCTTTCGCTGGTAGATTTGATTGTGAAGGGCGGGGGCATCATGATTCCGCTGTTTCTGCTGTCGTTTGTGTCGCTCTACATCATTATTGAGCGCTACATCACTATCCGCAAAGCCGCGGCTGTGCCGGAGTCGTTCATGCCCGGCATCCGCAACCTGATGGTGAAAGGCGACTTGCAGGGCGCCAAAATGTTGTGTGCACAGACGGCCACGCCACTGGCCCGCATGATCGAGAAAGGCATCCGCCGCATCGGTTTGCCGCTGAAAGACATCGAAACCAGCGTGGAGAATGTCGGCAAAGTGGAAATTGCCCGCCTCGAAAAGAACATCAGCATCCTGGGCATTATTGCCGGCATTGCGCCGATGCTGGGTTTCGTGGGTACCATCATCGGGGTTATCAAGATCTTCTACGCCATCAGTGCCACCGGCGACTTCGGCATTGCTCAGATTTCGGGCGGTCTGTACACCAAGATGGTGACGTCGGCTACCGGCCTGATTGTGGGTATCATTGCCCACATCGGCTACCACTGGCTCAGCATCATGGTCGAGCGCCTGGTGTTCCGCATGGAAAATTCGGCTATCGAGTTCATGGATATCTTGCAGGACAACTAAGTAGTTGTCAGTTACTCGGTATCAGTTGTCAGGCTTTTTTACTAGCCGCAACGGGTAACTAACAACTTACGACCAACAACTGACAACTCCAATGAATTTAAGCCGGCGCCGTAAGCTTTCCTCGCACGTCGAAACCAGCTCGATGAACGACATCATGTTCTTTTTGATGCTGTTCTTCCTGATTGTGTCGACGATGGTGAACCCCAATATCATCAAGCTGATGCTGCCCAATGCCAAAAGCAGCAAGCAGATGATGAAGCAGCCCATTACGATTTCTGTGGACGCTGCCGGCGGCTACTTCATCGACCGGCAGCCAACTAGCGCCGCCCAGCTTGAAGGTGAGCTGCAGCGCCGCGTGCAGGGCCTCGACAGCCCCACCGCTGTGCTGCGCGTAGATGCCTCCCTGAACGTGCAGAAGCTCGTCGACATCCTGGAAATCGGCAACCGCCTCAAGATTAAAATGGTGATGGCCACCCAGGCCCAGCAGGCCGCCGGGAAATAGGTTGGGTGATGAGGTAATGAAGTGAAGACGTGAAGAGGAAACAGGCGAGGAAAATCATCCGGCTTGTTGTTCTGAACCTTTGGCACTTTACATCCCTTACCTAATCACCTGATTTCTTCATCACCTCATCACCTCATCACCACAATGGAATACCGCGAAGAACATCGGAAGGAAGCCCTGGTTGGCACCGTGCTGCTGCACGCGGCCCTGGCTGCCGTGTTCTTCTTCACGGTCTTCAAAGGCCCTGACCCGCCCCTCGACGCGCTGGGCGGCGACGGAGTAGAGCTAAACTACGGCGTAGACGAAGCCGGCTCCGGTGACATCCAAAGCCTAGCCACCGCCAACGACTCGCGCAACCGCGAAGACAGCCGCCCGCCCGCCTCCAACCCCGACCCGCAGCCGACGCCCCCGCAGCCCCAGACGGCGCCACCCGTGCCGCAGCAGGCCGCCGAGGCCCGCACCGTGACGAGTGAGGCTGAGGAAAGCCCGGTGGCCGCGCCAACCGTGGAGAAACCGTCGCCGGCCCCAAAAGAGGAAGTGAAGGAAGCACCCAAGCCCGCCGAGCGCCCGCGCACGCTCTACACGCCTAAAGGCAGCGCCAATGGCGGTGGCAACGGCGTGAACGGCTCTAGCAACGCCCCCACCGGCAACAATAACGGCGACCGGCCCGGCTCCGTCGGCGACCAGGGCGACCCGAATGGCTCACTGGATGCCAAGGCCCTCTACGGCCAGCCCGGCAGCGGCGGCAGCGGCAGTAGCCCCGGCTCGGGCGGCTTGGAAATGAGCGGCTGGGCTTTCGTCAACCGGCCTACGGCGCCGGCTATCGACAACAACTCCGGCTTCGTACGCTTCAAAATCAAAGTAAATGCCGACGGTGAAGTGGAGGCCGTGACCAAAGTATCGGGCAACGTGTCGGCGGCGCAGGAGCGGGCCTGCCGCGACGCGCTGGAAAACGCCGAATTCCGCCGCACCAACTCCGCCAACGGCGGCGGCACCGGCTTCTACACGTTCCGCTTTACGGTGCGCTAAGTTTCAAGGCACAGAGAACATCACCGGGCCGCCGGCTGGAGAAATCCGGCTGGCGGCTTTGTTTTGCGGGCAGTAGCGCGAACTTTGTAGTTCGCGCTACTGCTCCCGCCGCAATGACCTACCAGCAAACCCTCGATTATCTGTATAGCCAGCTGCCCATGTTTCAGCGGGTGGGGGAAGCTGGCTACAAGCCGGGGCTAGAACGGACCGAGGCGCTGGCCGCGGCCATGGGCAACCCTGAGCGGCAGTTGCGCTGCGTACACGTGGCGGGCACCAACGGCAAGGGCAGCAGCTCCAACCTGCTGGCGGCGGTGCTGCAGGCGGCCGGCTACAAGGTGGGGCTCTACACTTCACCGCACCTCAAGGAATTCACGGAGCGTATCAAAATCAACGGGCAGGATTTAGCGCCCGACTACCTAGTGGCATGGGTGGCGCGCTGGCAGCCGCTGTTTGCCGAGCTGCAGCCGTCGTTTTTCGAGATGTGCGTGGCGTTGGCCTTTGCCTACTTCGCCGAAGAGCAGGTAGACGTGGCCGTGGTGGAAGTGGGGTTGGGCGGCCGCCTGGATTCCACCAACATCATCACGCCGCTCGTCTCGCTCATCACCAACATCAGCTACGACCACCAGAATCTGCTCGGCAACACGCTGCCGCAGATTGCCAGTGAAAAAGCCGGCATCATCAAGCCGGGTGTGCCGGCCATCGTCAGCCAGACCCAGCCCGAAGTGCAGGCCGTGTTCGAGCAGAAAGCTGCCGAGGTGCAGGCCCCGCTGCTCTTCGCCGACCAGCACTACCTGGCCGAGCTGGCCGCCCCGCCGGCACCCGATGAGGAAACCCAACAGCTCACCATCACCCAACCCAACGGCCAGCTGCTGCTCGCCGACCTGGAGCTGGGTTTGGTGGGTGACTACCAGCGTCTGAACCTGCCCGGCGTGCTGGCCGCGGTGGATGAGCTGCGCCGGCAGGGGGTCACGATTCCGGAAGCTGCCGTGCGCGAAGGACTGCGCGACGTGCGCCGCCTCACCGGTTTCCTGGGCCGCTGGACTATCCTGGGCCGCCAGCCGCTGGTAATTTGCGACACGGGCCACAACGAGGCCGGCATCCGGTTTATCGTGGGGCAGCTGGCGCGGCTGCCCATGCAGCGGCTGCATTTCGTGCTGGGTGTGGTCAACGACAAAGACGTGACCAAAATGCTGAGCCTGCTGCCCCAAGAGGCGACCTACTATTTCTGCCAAGCCACCATCCCGCGGGCTATGCCGGCCGCCGAGCTGGCCGAACGGGCCGCGGCGGCCGGCTTGCAGGGCGTCGTATGGGGGCCGGTTCCGGCTGCCGTGCGCGCCGCCCGCGCCGCCGCCGGCCCCAATGATGTGGTGTTCATCGGGGGCAGTACCTTTGTGGTAGCCGAAGTGGACTTCTGAGTTGTTAGTTGCGGGTTGTTAGTTGTCAGGTGTTTACTTGAAAATTGATTAACCAGTAACTAACAACTGACAACCAGCAACTAACATCTAAATACCCAACGCCCAGTGCCCCGTATCAAACTCCAACGCTTCGCCGAAAACGCCGAACGGCCCGACATTGTAGAACCCGGCAAAGCCAACTACGAGCAGCTGCGCGGCCGCTGGCACGTGGAATTCTTCGGCACCGAGCACCCCATTACGCTGGAAGTGGGTTGCGGCAAAGGCGAATACACGGTGGGCTTGGCGGCCCGCTATCCGGAGCGCAGCTTTCTGGGCCTCGACATCAAGGGCGAAAGAATCTGGCGCGGCAGCAAGCGGGCCGAGGAGCAGGGCTTGCGCAACGTAGGCTTCGTGCGCACCCGGGCCCACGATTTGCTGCAACATTTTGCGCCCGCCGAACTGGCTGAAATCTGGATTACGTTTCCCGACCCGCGCCCGCGTGACCGGGACATCAAGCGCCGCCTGACCTCGCCGCGCTTCCTGGACCTGTACCGGCAGATTCTGCAGCCCGGCGGCCTCGTCCACCTCAAAACCGACAACGAGGACCTGTTCGACTACACCCTGGAAGTGCTGACCGAGCGGCCCGGTGTCACCATTCTGGCCCAGACCAAAGACCTGTACGCTACGCCGGAGCTGCTGCCGCACGCCGAGGACATCGTCACGAACTTTGAAAGCAAGTACCGCGCCCAGGGCGTGCCCATCAAGTACGTGCAGTTTCAGCTGAGTTAGGGCGTTGTTGGTAGCCCAGGCAGCCGCTTACAGTCGCCCGCATTCCGCCTGAAGTTGCCCGCTTACAATTCGAAGACATGGAGCCATTACCCATGCTGTCCACTGCGCACTTGTTTCCGGTACTAGATGCGCGACTGCAGGAACTGCTTGGCTCGCTGACCCTGGCGGAATGGGAGCAGCCGACGCTGGCGCCGCAGTGGCGGGTGCGCGACGTGGCTCTGCATTTGCTCGACGGTAACCTGCGCACGCTCTCGATGCTGCGGGATGGGCACTTTGGGGCCGGCGCCCCGCGCAGTGCGGCCTACCCCGATGTGGTAGCCTACCTCAATCAGCTCAACAATGACTGGGTGGCGGCGGGACAGCGCCTCAGCCCGGCCATCATCAGGTGGCTGCTGGAGTTGAGCGGAGCCGCGTACAATGCGTATATCAGCGCCTTACTGCCCTTCGAGCCGGCCGTGTTTCCGGTGGCCTGGGCGGGTGAAGAAACGTCCCTGAACTGGTTTCACGTGGCCCGGGAGTACACCGAGAAGTGGCACCATCAGCAGCAGATCCGGCAGGCAGTGGGGCAGGAGGCGCCGCTGTTTGCCTTGGCGCTTTACGAGCCGTTTCTGAGTGCCTGCCTGCGGGCCTTGCCGCACCACTACCGCGCGGTTCTGGCCCCGGTGGGCACCGTACTGGCTCTGGTCATTACGGGAGCCAGCGGCAATACCTGGTATCTGCGGCGGGCCGAAAACGGCTGGGAGCTGGGGACCAACTACTCCGGGCCGGTGGCTACGCACGTCATGCTCGATGGAAAGGTGGCCTGGCGGCTTTTCACGAAAAGTCTGCCGCGGGAGCTGGCGGCAAAGCATTTGCGGGCCGAAGGAGACCAGGCGCTAGCCGAGCCGCTATACAGCCTGATTACGGTTATGGCCTGACGAGCCTGTGCAGGCCAAGCGCCACTACGGCGCCCGGCTTTACGCCTCCAGCTCCTCAAACACCGCTTCCAGCTCGGTGAAGTCGCGCAGGCCAGGCTTGATTTCGTCGCCGCCTTCCAGCACAATGCCGGCCGGCCGCACCATCTCTACCAGCTTCCGTACCGAGTTGCCGGTGCTGGCTGCAAAGCCGGTGCCCAGCCATACCGGAAACATGCGCGCCTGCTGGGTGAGCCGGGTGAGCTGAATGGCTGAAAGCAATTCCTGTGGCGGCGTGGCCAGAATAAAGCCGGTCAGGTGGGGCTGCTGCTCGCGGAAGCGGGTGTCCACGTCCTCGGGCAGCATATCCGGAATCCAGCGGATCAGCTTCTGGGCCGGCAGCTGTAGCAGGGAGAGGTCGGCGGGCGTGCGGCGGCGGTGCAGCAGCACGTCCTTCAGCCCGCACTGAGTGGCTATGGCGTTGATGCCGGCGGCGGGCATCGTATCAAACTCGCCCACCAGCTCTACGCCGGCCACCCAGCCGCTGATTTCCTGTACGGCTTCGGGCGTGAGGTAGCCCGGCAAGGTGGGGTCGAGCAGGAAGGAAAGGCGGTCGGCGCCCATGCCGGCGCAGTAGCGGGCATCGGACAGGTTGTTGATACCGCGCACCAGCACGGACGTAAGCAAAGCCATAGCAGAGGAAAATTAGGCGTGCCACTCCGCAAAAAGGGAGGGGCGGCAACCAGCACCGCGCAAAAGTACGGATTCCGGCCGGCCTGCGCAGTGGCCGCCGCTGCGTTTTGTAGCGGGAAGAAACCTCGGGCCCGCCCAAGGTGTTATCTTTGCCGCTGCGGCCGCGGGCCTTGACCCCGCGGGCGCCTTTCTTATGACGCAATTTGCACCCTCCACGCCGACCGCCCCGCGCGGCCGCGTCCTCGTCGCCATGAGCGGCGGCATCGATTCTTCGGTAGCAGCCGTGCTGCTGCACGAGCAAGGTTACGAAGTGGTCGGGATGACCATGAAAACCTGGGACTACGCCTCGGCCGGTGGCTCCAAAAAAGAAACCGGCTGCTGCTCGCTGGACAGCATCAACGATGCCCGCCAGATTGCCGTGGACCTCGGTTTTCCGCACTATATCATCGATATCCGGGACGAGTTCGGTGACTTTGTGATTTCCAACTTCACCGAGGAATACCTGGCCGGCCGCACACCTAATCCCTGCGTGCTTTGCAACACCCACATCAAGTGGGACGCCCTGCTGCGCCGGGCCGACCAGCTCGGCTGCGAGTTCATTGCCACCGGCCACTACGCCCAGATACGCCACGAAGACGGCCGCTACGTCATCAGCAAAGGCCTCGACGAAAACAAAGACCAGAGCTACGCGCTGTGGGGCGTCAGCCAGGAGAGCTTGGCCCGCACGCTGTTTCCGCTGGGCAAGATGCGCAAAACCGAAATCTACGACGAGGCGCGCCGCCGCGGCTTCACCGAGCTGGTGAACAAGCCCGAGAGCTACGAAATCTGCTTCATTCCCGACAACGACTACCGGGGCTTCCTGCGTCGCCGCGTGCCGGGCCTGGAGGAGCGCGTAGCGGGCGGCAAGTTTGTGCTGCGCGACGGCACCGTGCTCGGCACCCACGAAGGCTACCCGTTCTACACCATTGGGCAGCGCAAGGGCCTGGGCGTGGCGCTAGGCTACCCAGCCTACGTAACAGAAATCCGGCCTGACACCAACGAGGTGGTGCTGGGCAACTTCGAGGATCTGGCCAGTTCGCGCACCACGGTGGGCAAGCTGAACATGGGCAAGTTTGCGTCGCTGGAAGGCCGTGGCCTAGTGCCGTGCCGCACCAAAGTGCGCTACAACCACAACGGCGGCGCGGCCGCGTTTCTGGAGCAGATCGGCGACAAAATCCACATCTATTTTGACGAGCCCGTTCACGCTGTGACGCCCGGCCAGGCCGCCGTATTCTACGACGGCGACGACGTAATTGGTGGCGGCTGGATCGAGCGCCACACCATCGGCGAAACTCCCGTATCTTCGGAAGCCGCAGCCGCGTATTAGGCCGCACGCATTTACCTCTATGACTGTGGGTTCAACTGTTATTTCCGGGCTGCGGCCCCTGCGCTGGCTGCTGCCGGCTTTGCTGGTGGTAGCCGTAGCGGGCTGCGAGAACGAAACCGAGACCGTAGAGCCCACCGACACCAGCTACTACCAACTGGAAGTCGGGCAATTCCGGATTTATGAGGTGACGGACACGCTTTGGACCAACTACGTGCGCCAGCCGCAGCCCCGGTTTCAGTTTCGGGAGCGGGTGGAGGAAAAGTTCACTGACGCCAGCGGCCGCACGGCCTACCGCGTGGTGCGTGCCCGCCGCACTACCAGCACCGACGCCTGGCGCGACGACAGTGTGCTGGTGGTTAGCCCTTCGGCTAGCAATGTGCTGGTGACGCGCAACAACCGCCGCACCGTGGAGCTAATATATCCGGTGCGCACCGGCTACTACTGGAACCTGAATGCTTTCAACGAGCAGAATCCGGTGGATAAAAACGATTTTCATTACAAGCAGGTTGGCGAGTCATTCACGACTACCAGTGCCGCCGGCCAGGCCACAACCTACCCGAAAACCGTAACCACCGCCCTGCGCGAAACGGATGCGGAAGAAGGCGGCGAGTACATCAACGCCTTTTACTACTTCCGCAGCCGCCAGGTGTATGCCGCCGGAACGGGGCCGGTGTACCGGAGTCGCCGCCGCTTCATCTACTGCCCACCCGGCAACTGCGTGCCGGACCCCACGCGCCCTTTCGCGGGTTCTACCCGTACGGAAGTGCTGATCGAGGCCGGCCGCTAATCGGCGTATAGCACCGGTAGCGTAATTGCCAAAACAGCCGTGCCACTTTGCCTTTTATGGCTGGGTTGCACGGCTGTTTTGGTGCCAACTATGGCGGAAGACCAAAGTGCGGAGTACGGCCCCGAATTCGTATCTTCCGGCACGTCTATCAGTTTCGTTTCCCATGCAACACTCGTATTCCGCTTTGCTGGCGGGTCTGGCTCTGGCGGCCGCTACGGCCGCGCTGCCCACTGCTGCCCACGCCCAGGCCGTAACGGCTAAAGTGCAGGCCAACACAGTGCGCAAGCACCTGGTGTATTTCCGCGACAAAACCGGCACGCCCTTCACCGTCGGCCAGCCTCAGGCGTTCCTGTCGGCGCGGGCCGTGCAGCGCCGCACCCGCCAGAACATTGCCGTGCAGCCCCGCGACCTGCCCGTAACGCCTACCTACGTAACCCAGCTGAAAGCTGTGCCGGGTGCTACGGTGTGGTATACCTCGCGCTGGTTTAATGCGGCCGTGGTTTCCTGCGACTCGGCCACGCTGCGCAACCTGCAGGCGCTGCCGTTTGTGCGCAGCGCCACCACCCTCAACCGCACTGCCGCCGCCGGCCCAACGCCAGTACGGCCCCGGAGTCCCGAGGATGCCGAGGAGCCCACGCAGGAGCGCACGCAGGCCAACCCCGTGTACGGCACGGCCTACAAGCAGGCCCTGATGGTGGGCGCCGTAGCCATGCACAACGCCGGCTTCCGGGGGGAAGGCATGCAGATTGCGGTGTTCGACGACGGTTTTCCGGGCGTAAACCAGACCGCGCCGTTTGCCGCCATGCGCAATGAGAATCGCCTGGCCGACGTCTACAACTTCGTGGAGCGCAACACGGCGGTATACGGCCGCGACAGCCACGGCACGCATTGCCTTTCTACCATGGCTGCCAGCCAGACGGGCGCATTCGTGGGCACTGCGCCGAAAGCTACGTTCCGGCTGTACCTCACCGAAAATATCATCGGCGAAAACCCCATTGAAGAAGTGAACTGGCTGCTGGCCGCCGAACGGGCCGACTCGGCCGGCGTGGACGTTATCAGTTCCTCGCTCGGCTACAGCACCTTCGACACGCCGTATGGCAACTACGCCTACACCGACCTGAACGGGCGCACGGCCATCAGCACCCGGGCCGCCGCGCTGGCCGCCCGCGCCGGCATGATCGTCGTGAATTCGGCCGGTAATGAGGGCAACAACTCCTGGCAGCGCATCCTGGCGCCGGCCGATGCCGATTCCATTCTGGCAGTTGCCGCCGTCGACTCGTTCGGGGCGCGGGTGGGCTTCAGCTCCATCGGGCCCAGCGCCGATGGGCGAATCAAGCCTAACCTGGCGGCTATGGGCTTTCAGACGGCTATTGTTAACACCGCCGGCCAGCCCACGCGGGGCAGTGGCACGTCGTATGCCTGCCCGGTGCTGGCGGGCATGGTGGCCTGCTTCTGGCAAGCCAACCCCACGCTTACGGCGCAGCAGGTTATCAGCTTTCTGCAGCGTTCGGCTTCCCAGTCCGCGGCGCCGAACAATCTGCTGGGCTACGGAATTCCGAATGCCGTGGCGGCCTACACGCTGGCCAACCCTGGGGTACCACTCTCGGCAGGTAGCTCGAAAGCCATAACTGGTGAGCTGTTCGTGTATCCGAATCCGGTGAAAAGCGAGGAGTTAAGCTTGCAACTCAATGCGGCATTGCAGGGCAAGCAACTGCGGGTGCGCTTCTACGACGGCCGCGGGGCGCTGGTAGCCGAGCAAACCCTGCCAGCCACCAGCGCCCCCACGGTGCGGCTGCAGCCGGGGCCGCTGGCCAAAGGCGTGTATACCTGCGACGTAACGGCCGGGGACACAGTCCGGCGCACGGTGCGCTTCATAAAGCAATAATTTGCGAATGTAATTAGCATTGAAAAGCAAATATTTTTAGTACCTTGGAAGGGAATTCGGACGAACCGGATTCCTTTCTTTTTTCAAGGGTGACACCACCCACAAGCCGCAATACCATGTTGCAAATGATGATTTCGAAGCGTCTGGGGCGTCGCCAGTTCCACTTCACAGTGCAGGGCGCCAACTTGCACGAAGTAGTAACCGAGTATGAGCGGCTCAGCTTTCCGGATGTGGCCAAGTGCGGCATCTGCGGCTCCGACAACCTCGACCTGACGGCCCGCGTGGCCCAGGACAAGTTCAAATACACCTCGCTCCGCTGCCTGGACTGCCGCGCCGATGTGACGTTTGGCAAGCGCCAAGAAGACGACCAGACGTATTTCCTGCGCAAAAATGAAGAAGGCAAGCTCGATTGGCGCGCCTACGACAAAGGAGAAAACGGCAGCAAATAAGCCAATCCGGTAACGGCCGTAGTTGCCGTTGCTAATCCGCAGGGCCTTTCGTTGGGCAGAAGATTGCAGGCAGCGTACCAAAGCGCTGTTTGACGTCGTTCTGCCTCGCGGAAGGCCTTTTTGCGTGGCAATGGTCGCTCTCGAACCAGCCGCAATGTGTAGTGTAAGTTATAACTGCTTAACTCCGCCATATCTGGCGCATTAGCCGCATTACCTGTCCGCCAAACCTGCTTACCTTCGCGGTATGACTCTGAACCGCCGCCGGATGCCGTTGCTGGCTCCTTCGTTGCTTGCTGCCGACTTCGGCAACCTTCAAACTGAAACTGAGCGCCTCGCCGGCAGCGTGGCCGACTGGCTGCACTGCGACGTGATGGACGGCCGCTTTGTGCCTAATATCTCCTTCGGGATTCCGGTGCTGCAGGCCATTCACCGCCACGCCAAGCAGCCGCTGGACGTGCACCTGATGATTGAGGAGCCGCAGCACTACCTGAGCGCCTTCCGAGATGCCGGGGCCCACAACATTACGGTGCACTACGAGGCCTGTACGCATTTGCACCGCGTCATTCAGCAAATCAAGCAGCTGGGCTGCCGGGCCGGTGTGGCCCTGAACCCCCATACGCCCGTGTGGGT
The DNA here is from genome assembly GCF_014333525.1 of Hymenobacter puniceus. GTDB lineage: Bacteria > Bacteroidota > Bacteroidia > Cytophagales > Hymenobacteraceae > Hymenobacter. The sequence continues at coordinate 762,156 of NZ_JACSCX010000003.1, read as the reverse complement.
GCTGGAAGACGTGGCTGCCGACTTGGATTTGGTGTGCATCATGTCGGTGAATCCGGGATTTGGCGGGCAGGCGTTCATCCCGAATACCCTGCGCAAAGTCACGGCGCTCAAGGAATTGCTGGTAGATAGCGGCTCGTCGGCGCTGATTGAGATTGACGGCGGCGTGACCAGCGACAATGCCTCGGCCCTGGTAGAAGCCGGCGCCGATGTGCTGGTAGCCGGCTCGTTTGTGTTCAACGCGCCCGACCCGGTGGCGACACTGGCCGAGCTGCGGGCCCAACTGGCCGCTACGGTCAGTGCCGAAGAAGAGGGCCGCTAGCATGCCGCACCGTTTCTCTAGGTTGTCTGGTTTGTCCTGGTCGTTGCGTGTGGCACTGCTGGTAGGTCCGGCGCCAGTAGCTATGTTGCTGCCAATGGCGGTGCAGGCACAAACCACTGAGCGCATCACACTCAGCGGCACCGTGCGCGACGCCGCCGGCCAGCCGCTGGAGCAGGTAGGCGTGGGCGTGGAAGGCCAGCCCGGGGGCACCGTTACCGATGCAAAAGGCCGCTTTACGCTGAGTGTATTGCGCACCGGCCGGCCGGCCGTGCTGGTAGCGCGCAGCCTGCGCTACCGCGCCCAGCGGCTGCCGGTGGTGCTGAGTGAGGACCGCCGCGAGTTGAGCATAACGCTGCAGACCGACACCCGGACGCTGGGTAACGTGACTGTGCGCGCCCGAACCGACGAGGCCGATACCCGCGAGCAGGTGAGCATGATTAAGCTCGACCCGCGTACGGCCAAGGTTCTGCCTTCGCCATTCGGCGACTTCAATGCCATCCTCAAGACCCTGCCCGGCGTGCAGTCCACCAACGAGCTGACGAGTACGTACTCGGTGCGGGGCGGCAACTACGACGAAAACCTGGTGTACGTCAACGGCATCGAGATTTACCGGCCCTTTCTGGTGACGGCCTCGCAGCAGGAAGGTTTGAGCTTCGTGAATCCGGACTTGGTGAACAAGGTGGAATTCTCGACCGGTGGCTGGCAGCCCAAATACGGCGACAAGCTGTCCTCGGTACTGAACATTGACTACAAGCAGCCTACTAAGTTTGCAGCCTCCGCTACGGGCAGCCTCGTGGGCGGGGCCATGCACGTGGAGGCTACTTCGCCGGGCAGGCGCCTGAGCTATCTGGCCGGCATCCGCTATAAGAATGCCACCTATGTGCTCAGCTCCCTCGACCAGGCGCAGGGCGGCTACAACCCCACGTTCTACGACGGGCAGGCCTACATCAACGCCAATTTGGGGCCGAAGGGCAACGAGGACCGCACCTCGCTGGGCGTGCTGGCCACCTTCGCCCACAACGACTACCGCTTCACGCCCGAATCTGGGGAAAGCACCTTCAGCACCGCCACCAACCAGGCCACGCGCCTGTACATTGGCTACAAGGGCCGGGAGCGGATGCAGTACGATATGGCTCAGGGCGGCTTCGACCTGAAGCACAACTTCTCGCCTCGTTTGCAGGGCGAAGTACTGGGCGGGCTGGTGTACTCCCGGGAACTGGAATACCGCGATGTGGAAGCCGACTACCGCCTGGCGGACATCAACCGGGACCCCAACTCGCGTGACTTTAATCAGCCCGTGCGCCAGCGCGCCGTGGGCAAGCGCTTCGACCACTCGCGCAACACGCTGCAGGCCGCCATTGCCACGGCCGAGGCCCGCGCCCGCTGGACTCCCGGCAACCGCCACACCGTGCGCTTCGGGATGAAAACCGGCCGCGAGCGAATCGAAGATGTGCTCAACGAATACAGCTTCGCCGACTCAGCCGACTACGTGCCCGATGCGCGCCGCACACGGCTGGTGGCTGACCTCGATCTGCAAAGCACCCGCACCCAGGGCTATGCGCAGCATACCATCGAGCTGGATTCTTTGCGCACGCTCACGTACGGCGTGCGGGCACATTGGTGGTCGGTAAACCAGCAGCTGGTGGTGAGCCCGCGGGTGCAGTACTCGTTTATTCCGCGCAGCCGGCCCAACCACTCCTATAAGGTGGCGGCCGGGGTGTACTACCAGCCGCCGTTTTACCGCGAGCTGCGCGACCAGCAGGGCAGCCCCATGCCAGGTCGTCCCTTGGTAGTGGAAGCCAGCCTGAACCCCGAGCTGCGGGCCCAGCGTTCCATGCACCTCATTGTGGGCAATGAAATCCGGTTCGAGCAGTACGGCCGGCCATTCCGGTTCACGGGCGAGGCGTACGTCAAGTATATGACCGACGTGGTGCCTTACGATATCGACAACGTGCGGCTGCGCTACTTCGCCAAAAACCTGGCCACGGCTTACGCCGCCGGCGCCGACTTCCGGGTGGGCGGCGAGTTTGTGAGTGGGGCCGAGTCGTGGTTTACGCTGGGCGTGCTCACCACCCGCGAAAACCTGCAGGGCGACTCGCTGAACCTGTACCAGACCACCAAAATCGGGGCCGACAGCTTGGTGGGCCGCGCTGCCAAGGGCTACATCCGCCGCCCGCAGGACCAGCGCCTCAACTTCGGTATCTTCTTCCAGGACCATTTGCCCAACAATCCGTCGGTACGGGGCTACGTGAATTCGGTGTTTGGGACGGGTTTGCCGTTCAGCCCGCCCAACAACGAGCAGGAGCGGGGCACCACCAAACTCACCCGGGCCTATTGGCGCGTGGACCTGGGCTTTTCCAAGGTGCTGGCGCTGAATACCGAGCCCGACCGGCGGTTGGGCCGTCTGGAAAGCCTTTGGCTGGGGCTGGAAGTGCTGAACGTGCTGGCCCGCAACAATGTGGCCGGCTATAGCTACGTGCAGGATTTGAACGGCCGCACCTACGCCGTGCCCAACTACCTCTCGCAGCGCCTCGTGAATCTGCGCGTCATTGCCCGGTTCTGAGTTTTTGTAGGGGCGAGTACTAAAACTCACGCACACTTAAACGGGCCGCTCTGCAGATGCAGGGCGGCCCGTCTGGGTTTATTGGGGGGCTTGCTTATACTGGGTCAGCGGCGGGTGTTGCGGTGGGTATGGGCTCCTGGTGCACGTCGCGGAACAGCAGCATGGGCAGCAGGCGCTCTTCTTTGGGCGCATCGAAGCCGCAGGTGGCCTGAAATTCGCACGGGTTGTGGTAGGTGCCGAACAGGTAGTCCCAGAGCGGCAGGTCGCCGTAGTTGTGGCTGTGCTTCTGATATTCGTGGTGGATGCGGTGCATTTCGGGGCGCTGAAACACGTAGCCGATCCATTGGGGCGTGCGCACGTTGGTATGGTAGAAGAATTCACCCAGCGCAGTGCAAAGCGTATACACAGCCCCGGCGGCCGGACTCAAGCCCAGCAGCGTGAACACCAAGAGGCCGCCCAGCATGGAATTGACGGTCATTTCCAGTGGGTGCTTGTAGAAGGAGGTAATCACCTCGATGCGGCGGGGGCTGTGATGAATCTGGTGAAAGTGCCGCCACAGAAAATCAACCGTATGCCGCCAGCGGTGCCACCAGTAAAACACGAACGTGGCTACCACGTAGGCCAGCACGCCGCCTGCCACCGGCCCCACGTGCTGCGAGAGATGAAACACCGAATATTCTGACAGCCATTTTTCCCAGCTGATGCCGGCCAGCAGCACCACGCCCAGCTGGGCGCCATTGATGGCCAGCACCCGCAGCGGCCACGAGGCAATACGGGGCAGTGGCCAGCCCGGAATCAGGCGTTCCAGCACGAAACAGCCGGCAAACGCCAGCAGAATATAGCCGAGCATGGGCGGCAAATCCGGCATCGGCACGCGGGAAACACTGTCGGGCAGCGACAAAAGCAGGGCATTTAGCATAGTGGGTAAGAGCTTGGTGAAACCATGCTCAAAGGTGCCCGCCTTGCCTGCGCTTTCTCTTGATCTACATCAAGTTCGCTTTTCGTGATTTGGTGTTCGTGATTTGGTGTTCGTGATTCGTTTCACCGTTCAGGAAATGAAACCGACCGACGAAAAACAAACCACGAAAAACGAGCTAAGGTCGGGCACGCAGGCGGCTCAGGGTTTCGGGAGTGAGGCCGAGGTGGGAGGCAATGTGCTTAAGCGGTACGTGCTGGAAGATGGCCGGGAAGTAGCGCAGCAGCAGCTGGTACCGCTCGGCGGCGGATAGCATGCGCAAATGCAGCGCGCGTTGCTCGCTGAGCACATAATACCGCTCCGTGAGCACGCGCCCCACAAAGTTGAACTCCGGAAACTGCCGGTACAGCTGCTGCAGCTGCTCCCACGACAACGACCACAGCACGCAGTCGGTGAGCAGCTCCACATACTCGTGCGACGGCTGCCGCGAAAAGAAGCTCAGGATAGACACCACAAAATCACCATCGCGCATAAACCACGCCGACACGTCTTTGCCCTCATGCAGCGAAAAGCCGCGCACCACGCCGCATTCCACGAAATATAGCCGCCCCGCCACCTGGCCCGGCTGTAGCAACTGATGGTGCCGCGGCAGCTCGTCGCGGCGCACCAGCTGCTGCAGTGCCTGCTGCAGGCCGTCGGAAAGCGTACAGATAGATTGGCACACCTGCAGAAACGGGCCCATAGACAGCGCGGTGAAAAGGTGAAGAAGGGAATGGGAATCGGGATTATGAGGAAGCAACCCGTAAGACTGTGGTGGACTGCTCGGAGCGTCAAGAAACAAAAAAGCAGGCCCTAGCGCCTGCTTTCTTTTCTTTTACTATTCACCTCATCACTCAATACGCCTTTCCCTGCCACTCAATCAGGGCGGTGCGCATGTTGGGAAGCTGGCTTTTAAAGGCCACGTCGTCTTTGTCGCCCATTTTGATGGCCTTGCGGCCGTACACGATGGCCGTGTCGTAATCGAGCTTGGAAGCCAGCAAGCGCGCCTTAATCCAGTTGTTGGTATACACATCGCGCAGCCGGATCGACTCGTTGATGAAGTACAGGGCCCGTTCGGCGTTCAGGTTGTTTTGCACCAGATAGTCGGCGGCCTGGGCCAGCAGCTGCCAGTCGCCGGGGCGCTGGGCCACGGCTTTCTCGATGCCGGCCACCACCCGGGCCTGCACGTTGGTATCGATGAAGACGCTGACGGTTTTCTTTTCCCAGCTCAGGTTCAGGTGGGCTGAGCCGGGTTTCACGTCAGAAAACCAGTAGAGCAGCGTTTCGTGGTACGCCGATACTTCCGGCACTACCGGCACGCGCAGCACGTCGTCCTTTTCATCGTAGCCTTCGGCGCCCCAATGCGTGGTCACGCGGTTAAACACCATGTCCCAGTCCTGGTCGGAGCGGGGAAAGATATAGAACGAATACTTGCCGGCGGGCAGCATTTTACCGTTGACGCGTACGGTATCAGCAAAGGTGATAACCGTATTTTCATTGGCTCCCGCCCGCCAGATCTGGCCGTAGGGCACCAGACCTTCCCAAATCACACGGTTGCGAACGCTGGGTGCGTGGTAGTCCAGTGTTACTTCAGACAGGCCGATGGTATGGGTCAGGAGCACCCGAGGACTGGCTTGGGGCAGTGGAAACAAAGATGCGGGCGGCATTGCCGGGGCTGGTCTGGTCTGGGCGAGAGCACCAGAATGCAGCCCTCCACAAAGCAGGAGGCTACACACACCGGAAACAAAAAGCTGAACGAATGGACGGAACATACAAAAAGCAACAGGTGGCAGGAGACGGGTAGTAGAGGCAATAGGAGCCGAGCGCCAACGGATAGCAATACGTGCAGAAACAATAGTGCCAACAATCGGTTAAAGGCAAACGGGAGGGCAAAGGTCCAGGTTCTACAGAATTTTTGCTGGATTTAATTTCGTTCTGACCGATTCCCGTGTACTTTTGCCCCGCAACTCTGCTTTTATGCCTGCATCTGCCGCGCTTTTCTTCTGCACCAACAGCCCCGGGGCTGCGTCCGCTACGTGCGGCGCCTCGGCTGGGCTGCGCGCGGCGCATCATCATCTGCACGGCCACCATTCCTCTTTTTAGAGGAATGATACACGCATATTGTCCCGTTGGGCGAACCGCTTCAGGTTCCCCGGCCCCCGAAAGTGGTGGCCCCGGCAGCCTATTGCCGCTGGCCAGCCTTTCAACCCCTCCCCACAGATTCCTACCCGAATTACAGTTAAGCCTTGGCCACCCCGGTCAATTCTTAATTACTAATTCTTAATTACTAATTGAAAGACATATGCTCCGTCTGGCCATCCAGAAATCGGGCCGCTTAAGCGAAGATTCCCTGAATTTGATTCGGGAATGCGGCATCAGCTTCCTTTCGGCTTCCTACAAGCTCAAAACCGAAGCCACCAACTTCCCCCTCGAAATCCTCTACCTGCGCGACGACGATATTCCCGGCTACGTGCAGGATGGCGTGGCCGACCTGGGCATTGTGGGCCAGAACGTGTTGGTGGAAGCCGGCTTTCCCGCGCTGGAAGTGGAAGGCCTGGGCTTCAGCAAGTGCCGCCTGAGTCTGGCCGTGCCCCGCGCCGCCACTTACGACTCCATCGAGGATTTGCAGGGCGTGAACATTGCCACCTCATACCCGCGCATTCTGGGCGACTACCTCGCGGAGCGCGGCGTGAAAGCTAACCTGCACACCATCAGCGGCTCGGTGGAAATTGCGCCCAGCATCGGGCTGGCCGAGGCCATCTGTGATATTGTGAGCAGCGGCTCCACGCTGCTGGGCAACGGCCTGCGCGAGGTGGAAACTGTGTTCCGCTCGGAGGCCGTGCTCATTGCCAACCAGAACCTGAGCGCCGAGAAAAAGGAGCTGCTCGAGCAGCTGCAGTTCCGGATGCAGGCCGTGCGCCGCGCCCGCCGTAACAAGTACATCATCCTCAACGCCCCCGTAGCGGCCTTGGATGCGGTGAAGCAGTTGCTGCCCGGTATCAAGTCGCCGACGATTACGCCGCTGGCCGAGGAAGGCTGGGTATCGGTGCAGTCGGTGGTAAACGAGGACGACTTCTGGCACATCACCAGCCAGCTCAAAGCCGTCGGCGCCGAAGGCATCCTGGTATTACCGATTGAGAAAATGATTTCATAGGGACCTGGGGACTTGGGGGCTTAGTGTCTTGGTTGATGTTTGAATCAGCCAGAATAGACTTTGAGCTCCGTTTGAACAGAAACCAAGTCCCCAAGATCCTAAGTCCCCCAAGACCCTAAAAGATGAACATCTTCCAATATCCTTCCCAGGCCGAGTGGGCGGCGCTGCAGCAGCGGGCGGCCCAGCAGCAGGTCCAGGACGTGGAGCAGCGCGTTCAGCAGATTTTCGAGGACGTGCGCCAGCGCGGCGACGCGGCCCTGCTCGACTATGCCCGGCAGTTCGACGGAGCCGACCTCGCGGGCGGCCTGCGCGTGGGGCCCGAGGAGCTGGCCTCCGCTGCCGCGCAGGTGCCTTCGGAGCTGCAAACGGCCATCCGGCAGGCGCACGCCAACATTCTGCGCTTCCACAAAGCGCAAATCCCGCAGGAGGAGCGAGTAGAAACCATGCCGGGCGTGTCGTGCTGGCGGCGGGCGGTGCCCGTGCAGCGCGTGGGCCTCTACATTCCGGGTGGCACCGCGCCGCTGTTCAGCACTTTGCTGATGCTGGGCGTGCCCGCCCGTTTGGCCGGCTGCCCCGAAATCGTGCTGTGCACCCCGCCCCAGAAGGACGGCTCGGTAAACCCCATCATCCTGTTCACGGCCCAGCTGCTGGGCATCACTACCATCGTGAAAGCCGGCGGGGCCCAGGCCGTGGCCGCCCTGAGCGGCGGTACCGACTCGGTGCCGGCCGTGGATAAGATTTTCGGCCCCGGCAACCGCTACGTGACGGCCGCCAAGCAGCTGGCTACCCGCTACGGCGTGGCCATCGATATGCCGGCCGGCCCTTCGGAAGTGCTGGTTATTGCCGACGAATCGGCCACGCCGGCCTTCGTGGCCGCCGACCTGCTCAGTCAGGCCGAGCACGGCCCCGACTCGCAGGTGATTCTGCTGTCCGACTCCCTGTCGATGCTGGAGCAGACCAAAGCCGAAGTAGCGCGTCAGCTGCGCGAGCTGCCCCGGGCCGAGGTTGCCGCCCAGGCCCTCACGGAGAGCCGCGCCATTCTGCTGCGCACGCCGGAGGAAATGCTGTACTTCTCAAACCAGTACGCCCCCGAGCACCTGATTCTGGCCGTAAAAAATCCAGAGCAGCTTGCCGAAGGCGTGACCAACGCTGGCTCCGTATTCCTGGGCCACCTCACCCCGGAAGCCGTGGGCGACTACGCCTCGGGCACCAACCACACGCTGCCCACCAACGGGTACGCCCGCAACTACAGCGGCGTGTCGCTCGATTCGTTTCTGAAGAAAATCACCTTCCAGCGTCTCACCCCCGAAGGTCTGCTGAACGTGGGCCCCGTGGTAGAAACCATGGCCGAAGCTGAAGGCCTCCGCGCCCACGCCCGCGCCGTGACCCTCCGCCTGGAAGCCCTGGCCGGCGGGGAGCAGTAGAAACAGATATATAAAACCTGTCATCCTGAGCATGTGGCGCATAAAGCCAGTGTCGAAGGACCTTATCACGCCAGAACCAGACGTTCGGTAGTAACCCAGACGTGATAAGGTCCTTCGCTCTGCTCAGGATGACAATAAGAAACCAACCGATGTTCAACCTTGATAGCCTCGTACGCCCCAACCTGCGGGATATGAAGCCCTACTCGTCGGCTCGCGACGAATTTCAGGGCGAGGCCCAGGTCATGCTCGACGCCAACGAGAACAGCCTCGGCAGCGCCGGTCCCGACCAGTTCAACCGCTACCCCGATCCGCTGCAGCGCGCCGTGAAGCAGGAGCTGGCCCAGCTCAAAGCCGTGCGCCCCGAGCAGATTTTCCTCGGCAACGGCTCCGATGAGGCCATCGACCTGCTGGTGCGCCTCACCTGCGTGCCCGGCCACGACAGCCTGCTCATCCTGCCGCCCACCTACGGCATGTACGAGGTGGCCGCCAACCTGAACGATGTGCGCGTGGAGCGCCTGCAGCTGACGCCTGACTTCCAGCTCTCGCCCGAAATCGTGGCCGGCGTGCTGGCTTCCGACGCCAAAATCGTGTGGCTCTGTTCGCCCAATAACCCCACCGGCAACCTGCTCCACGCCGGGTACATGGAGGAAATTCTGCGCGGCTTCCGCGGGCTGGTAGTGGTAGATGAGGCCTACGCCGATTTCGCCGCCGTCCCCAGCTGGACCACCCGCCTGGCCGAATTCCCCAACCTGGTAGTGCTGCAAACCTTCTCCAAAGCCTGGGGTCTTGCCGGCCTGCGCCTGGGTATGGCCTTCGCCTCGCCGGAAATCATCGGCTACCTCAATAAAATCAAGCCGCCCTACAACGTATCGGAAGCCACGCAGCGTTTCGCCTTGCAGGCCCTGCGCGACGCCGACCGGTTTGAGGCGCTGCGCCGGCAGCTGCTGGTGGGCCGCGACTGGCTGGCCGAGCGCCTGCCCGCGCTGCCCATCGTGGCGGAGGTATTCCCCTCGGACGCGAACTTTTTGCTGGTCCGTTTCCACCCCGACGCCACGGCCGTGTACGATTTCCTGGTTGCCCGGGGCATCATCGTGCGCAACCGCACCACCCAGCCCGGCTGCGCCGGCACGCTCCGCCTCACCGTGGGCACCCCCGCCGAGAACGAGCTGCTGCTCCAGGCTCTGCGGGATTTTGCGGGGTAGTATATATAAGGAGTAGAGAACATCATGCTGAGCTTTCCGAAGCATCTCTACCGTTCCGTTCGTTAATCAAGTCCGAGCCATGAGCGAAAATCCTGTGATTGGCCGGATAGCCAATGCGTCCCTAGTTCTTGAGCACTTTGGGTATTGGCCGGATTTTCACGATGCAGAAGTCAAGAAAGTAACCCTTGAAGCTAATCCAGGCTATTATCCAACGGCTACTTTTGTGCTTGCTGCATTTGAAACGACAGCGTCAACCGATGAGCGGGGATACTTTCGTCAGGCCAAGCACTGCGAAATCGAACTTCGTTTTACAGGCATCAAGGAAATCGACTTTGATGGATTCGGTCATCAAAACGTCATCTTCAGTTTAAAATTTGAAGAGCAAGACGCTGACCTTACCTGTATGCTCGACTCGGCGGTCGGTCTGGATGCTTTCATTGTTGCGCAAGCTGCTGAAGTGGTGAGTTTGCTGCCAAACAAAATGTCAGATCACGCGCCAAGTGCCTGAGTTGACCAACACTTTTACTTACCCATGAAAAAAGTACTCTTCATTGACCGCGACGGTACCATCCTCATTGAGCCGCCGACGGATTTTCAGGTGGACGCGCTGACGCGGGAAAAATTTCAGTTTGTGCCCGGTGCCATCACCGGCCTCTCGCGCATTGCCCGCGAGCTGGATTACGAGCTGGTGCTGGTGAGCAACCAGGACGGCCTCGGCACCGAGAGCTTCCCGGAGGATACCTTCTGGCCGGCCCACACCATGATGCTCGACGTGCTGCGCTCGGAAGGAGTGGAGTTCGTGCGGGAGCACATCGACCGAAGCTTCCCCCACGAGAACCTGCCCACCCGCAAGCCCGGCACCGGCATGCTCACCCAGTACCTGGGCGAGGGCAGCGGCTACGACCTTAAAAACTCCTTCGTCATCGGCGACCGGCTGACCGACGTGGAGCTGGCCCAGAACCTGGTCTGCCAGTCTATCCTGCTGAAGCCGGAAGGGGAGGGCGACGAGCGCGCCGCGCTGACCACGATGAGCTGGGAAAAAATATATCAGTTTCTGCGGCTGCCCGCCCGCACCGCCGTGGTACAACGCGACACGAACGAAACCAAAATCAGCATCGAGCTGAACCTCGACGGCAACGGCCGCCCCGAGATGCATACCGGCCTGGGCTTCTTCGACCACATGCTCGACCAGCTCAGCAAGCACTCGGGCGTGGATATGAAAATCACCGTGCAGGGTGACCTCCACATCGACGAGCACCACACCATCGAGGACACGGCCATTGCCCTGGGCGAAGCCTTCACCCAGGCCCTCGGCGACAAGCGCGGCCTGGCCCGCTACGGTTTCCTACTACCCATGGACGACGTGCTGGCTCAGGCCGCCATCGACTTCTCGGGCCGTCCCTGGATTGTGTGGGATGCCGAGTTCAAGCGCGAGAAAGTAGGGGATATGCCCTGCGAAATGTTTTACCATTTCTTCAAGAGCTTCTCCGATGCCGCCCGCTGTAACCTCAATATCAAAGCCGAGGGCCAGAACGAGCACCACAAGATCGAAGCCATATTCAAGGCCGTAGCCAAGTCTATCAAAATGGCCCTGGTGCGCGACGCCGGCCGCATGGAAATCCCCAGCACGAAAGGCATTTTGTAGTTTATCCATTTGTTTATACAAATGGATAAAGAGTTGGTTGCGCGTGATTTGCATATATAACTGTCATCCTGGCTGAAGCGAAGGGCCTTACACATCGCACCGATTCGTGCTACCGTAACAAGGCTCTCGGTTCTAGTCAGGATGACTATTTATAAGCAAAACCTCTTTAAAAGTTTGTTTAAACAAAAGAGAAAACGACGTTCTTCACTCGATATGTTCAAATGGAAATAGCCATAGTAGATTACAAAGGCGGCAACGTGCAGTCGGTGCTGTTTGCGCTGGAGCGGCTGGGCGTGCAGGCCACACTCACGGCCGACCACGACGTGATTCGCCGCGCCGATAAGGTGCTGTTCCCGGGTGAGGGCGAAGCCGCCTCCGCCATGCGGGAGCTGCGCGCCCAAGGTCTGCACGAACTGCTGCCCACGCTCACGCAGCCGTTTCTGGGCATCTGCCTGGGCATGCAGCTGCTGGGCCGCCACACCCAGGAAGGGGGAGGCACCGAGTTGCTCGGGATTCTCCCGTTCGACGTGGTTCGGTTCCCGGCCACCGCGGAGTATAAGGTGCCACACATGGGCTGGAACAACCTGCAGGCATTGCGCGGCCCGCTGTTCGAAGGCCTCAGCGCCGAGGACTACATGTACTTCGTGCACAGCTATTATGCCCCAGTGGGTGAGTATACGATTGCCGAGGCCGCGTACCCCGCGCCATTCAGCGCCGCCGTGCAGCACGAGAACTTTTACGCCGTGCAGTTCCACACCGAAAAGAGTGGCCCCGTCGGCACCCGCATCCTGGAAAACTTTCTCAAGCTGTAAGCCCGTGATAAAAGAACGGTCATGCTGAGCTTGTCGAAGCATCTCTGCCGCTTCGTTGCAGTAATAACTCAACGAAGCGGCAGAGATGCTTCGACTTCGCCTCCGGCTTCGCTCAGCATGACGTTCTTTTGATCCGTTACCAGCACCAAGCACTAAATCCAACATGGAAATTATTCCCGCTATTGACCTCATCAACGGCCAGTGTGTGCGCCTGACGGAGGGCGACTTTGCCCAGCAGACCACCTACGACGACGACCCGCTGGCCGTGGCCCAACGCTTCGAGGCCGCCGGTGTGAAGCGGCTGCACCTGGTGGACCTCGACGGAGCCCGCGCCAAGCGCCCCGTGAACCTGCCCGTGCTGGAGCGCATTGCCCGCCACACCAGTCTGCACATCGACTTCGGAGGCGGGTTGCAGAGCGAGGAAGCCGTGCGCCAGGCCTTCGACGCCGGAGCCCGGCAGATTACCGCCGGCAGCATTGCCGTGCGTGAGCCCGAAACCGTGAACGGCTGGCTCCATACCTTCGGGGCCGACCAGATCATCATCGGGGCCGACTACCGCGACAATCACATTTCCATCAACGCCTGGGCGGAGCAGAGCGAGCGGACCCTGCTCGAGTTTGTGGAGGGCTACCTGGCCAGTGGGGCCACCACCTTTATCTGCACCGATGTGAGTAAGGACGGCAAGCTCCAGGGCCCGTCGCTGGCTACGTACACCGAGCTACGCAAGCAACTGCCCGCTGCTCGCCTCATTGCCAGCGGCGGCGTAACCACCATTGCCGACGTGGATGCCCTGGCCGCCGTGGGTATGCACGGGGCCATCATCGGCAAAGCCATCTACGAAGGCACCATCACGCTGGAGCAGCTGCAGCCCTGGCTATGATTTAGTTTTTAGTTGTCAGTTGTTCGTTGCTTGTCCACTCTCGATGTAGTCAGCCGGCAATAAACCATACAATCACTGACAACTGATAACGAACAACTGACAACTAAAAAACAATCATGCTAACCAAACGAATCATACCCTGCCTCGACGTGAAGGATGGCCGCACCGTGAAAGGGGTGCGCTTCGAGGGCCTGCGCGACGCCGGCGACCCGGTGGCTTTGGCCGCCCGCTACGCCCGCGAAGGCGCTGACGAGCTGGTGTTCCTCGATATCACCGCCACCAACCAGAAACGCGCTACGCTGGTGGCCCTGGTGCGCGACGTGGCCCGGGAGCTGGACATTCCGTTCACCGTGGGCGGCGGCATCGGCACCGTATCCGACGTGGAAGCCCTGCTCATGAACGGGGCCGACAAAGTGAGCATCAACTCAGCCGCTTTGGCTCGCCCCGAGCTGATTGACGAACTGGCCGCCCGCTTCGGCTCCCAGTGCATTGTGGTGGCCGCCGATGCCCGCTACAACGATGCTGACGGCTGGCAGATCTATACCCGGGCCGGCACCCACAACACCGGCCGCGACGCGGTGCAGTGGTGCCGGGAAGCCGCCGAGCGGGGCGCAGGCGAAATCCTGCTGACCTCCATGAGCAACGACGGTACCAAGGACGGCTTCGCGCTGGACATCACCGGGGCCGTGAGCCGGGCCGTGACCATTCCGGTCATTGCCAGCGGCGGGGCCGGATCCAAGCAGGACTTCACCAACGTGTTCCAGCAGGCCCACGCCGACGCCGGCCTCGCCGCCAGTATCTTCCATTTCGGCGAAATCGGCATCCGCGAGCTGAAAGAACACCTGCGCCAGGACGGCATTGCCGTGCGGCTGTAATTTTAGTTGTCAGTTAGTAGTTGTCCGTTGTCAGTTCATTGACTGCTCGCGACTGTACTACCAACTACCAACTACTAACCAACAACTAGATCCAATGGATTTTGCCAAAATGCCCGATGGGCTGATTCCGGTGATTGTGCAGGATGCCCACACGGGGCAGGTGCTGATGCTGGGCTACCAGAACGAGGAAGCGCAGCGTGTGACTCGCCAGACGGGCCGCGTGACATTCTTCTCCCGTTCCAAGCAGCGCCTCTGGACCAAGGGTGAAACCTCCGGCAACTACCTCACCGTGGTGAGTGAGCACGCGGATTGTGACCAGGACGCCCTGCTTATCCTGGCCCGCCCCGACGGCCCCACCTGCCACCGGGGTACCACCAGCTGCTTCGAGCAGCCCCAGCAGACGCGCTACCCGGCCCCGGCCGTGAGCTTCGTCGGGGAGCTGGAGCGCTTGGTGCAGCGCCGCCACCAGCACCCCGATGAAGACCCCAAGTCGTACACCGCCTCGCTGTTTCGCAAGGGCATGCCCAAAATTGCCCAGAAAGTGGGAGAGGAGGCCGTAGAAACCGTCATCGACGCCGTGGGCGGCAACGTGGAGGGCTTGAAAGGCGAGGCCGCCGACCTGCTGTACCATTTGTTGGTACTGCTGACGGCCTCCGGACTTTCCATGGAAGACGTGGTAGACGTGCTCAAGCAGCGCCACACCACCATTTCTGGCGGGGTGCGCCGGGAGTAGCCGACGAAAGTTGCGGAAGGGACTCCGGTTTGGTGGTTCTCTCCGCTGCCGGATCGGAACCTCCTCCTAACGGCCGCCGCATCGTTCGTAACTTGGGTTAGCCAAATGCTTTAAATCAAAAAAGCCCCTTGCCAACTACACGTCGGTAAGGGGGCTTTTTTGATTTAAGAGGAACTATCTATCTGTTAGCCAGATTCTTCCTGATTTTCTCCAGTAGGATCCTGACAATATCCAGGTCGTCTACGTCCTGAATGCTCAGTTGGGTGTCCAGACCCGGCCCGGCAATGTGAATAAGGTAGCCCTCAGTGGGTGGGGCCACTGTCGGTTCGGATACTCGGGGGGAAGCCGGCGGTGCCGGCCGGGGTGTCGGTGCCGATAGGGGCTCAGGCGGGGTGGCATCGGCCGGAAGTATAACAGGAGGTACAACCGCTGCTTCCGGGTTATACTGTGTGGCCGGAGCGGGAGTTTTCCGGTTTAAACCAAACAGGGCCGATACCGGATCCGAGTCCATTGTAGCGTCAGTAACCAACTCAGAAGGCGCAGAAGGTACAAGACTAGTTTCAGGGAATGTGCTGTCTGTAGCGTAGCGCTCTGTAGGGTCTAAACGGGGGGGCTGAGAATATGCTACGGCAGGAGAGGAGGAAGATGCATCGGGAGCGTCTGAAGCCTTGAACAGATTCAGCGGCATCTCGCCACTGGCAAGTTCGCGGCGCGGGCCCTGCTGTGCGGCCAGTTGGTCGATATCGGCAATTACGTTGCGCTCATCCAGAATCCCGGCCATGCGGGCGCCATCTACGAATGCCTTGGCCACATTCTGCGCATTAATTTCTTCCACCCCAAATTCCCGGATCAGCATGATGTCAAACATCTGCACGGGGAGTTCCTTGTTCCTGAACTTGCGGCTTATCTGGGAGAACAGCGGCGGATGCAGGAAAGCTTCGCGATGGTAAAGCAATTCCTCCTGCTTATCGTACGCGTGCTTGATGCGGCGAAACAGATTCGTTGTGGTGAGTAACTCCCGTTTGCTGGTAAGCAATCCAAACTTCACCGCTGAACCCAGAATAGCTTTGAAGGAGCCACTAACCTTACGATTGAGCTTACGGGCGCAAGCTTCGATAGAACACTTGCCACCCGTGTCGTCAACTACTTCTGCTACTTCCCAGGCACCGGCATAGGAAGTTCTGGGATAGTCTATAGTCTTTGGCATATAGCAGGTGAGTCTTATGTGATGAAACAGTACGTAAATATAAGAGCACAAACGTAAATTACCAGTAGTAAAAAGCACAAAATAGTTAATAGAGGTAATACTTTTTTGTACTTTATATGCTTTTATTTACTATTTTGATATAGATGCCTTATAATTCCCCTCAATTTGACTATTACCTTAATAGAAACAATAGTCTATACCTCTGTAATTTATATACCACACTAATACAAGGCGGGGCGGGGCCTTGCTAGATCCTGCATGAGGACTTCATATCGATCCTTACTAGAGTACTCATAGAGTTCGTTTCTGAACCGTGACAATTTCGCCTATCGCTGAACTGGGGCCCAGACGAGTGCTAATATGCCTAAGCATGACATGCCCGTGCAAATGCCTGTGCATACAGGATTGTTCAGATATACTAAATAGGAGAGAGGCCCCCAGAAAAAAATCACCCGGGTAGATAGAGTCTCGTTTTCTAAACCAATGGACCATGCTTGCTGGAAGGGAAACCAAGCTTTATCAAACGAATCCTCAAATGCTACTTAGCTTCGACAGCAACTGGAGCCAAGAGCAATTCGGCGACGGCAATTTGAAACCATGAATCTATTAGTCGGGTGCACATACACAGTCCGACTAAGGAATTAAGTACCAGTCGTTAAGTAATTACCGCGCTGGCCAGCGTCCAGGCCGGACACGGCCAAGAGCGTATCACGTGGTGAATCATCTGGACTCTGGTAGTTTCATTTTTATCGTCCACTATGACACGGCCGCAGCCGCGGGCTCAACTATAGCTAATCACCGCCGGATCGAAGCTTGTAACTCTCCAGTAACGCCACACTTGTAAATTTCGAACGTCGCCTTCTTTTCCTCGTTGGTCCAGGTGCCCAGCGGAGAAAGGGTTTGTGCTGAATGAGGTTCTAATGCGGCAACAGGCGTCCGCTGAAGCTTGCGGCCAATGCCTCATAGAGAAAGGCCTCGGCTGCGTCTATACATCACTAACGCTTCCGCAGTACACGAGCAAACAGGCTCATGTTATCTTGCCCATAATCATCAGGCGTGCAAAGCCCGCCGTTAATCTTCTACTAAGCTCATACATGACAATCCATAGCCGCTAGAAACCGGCATCGAAAGAACTAAATCTATTTGTCTTATAATTTATATTATGTTAAGTGATAATCAGAAAACCATCCCGACTGGATGCCGGGATGGTTCATGGTGCTACCCTATTGTTATAGTGACAAGAACCATAACAAAGACAATGTTACTTTTTTAGAGCGTCAAGGCGAGCATTCATCCGCTCAGCATCAGCATTCCGACCTAGCTTAGTATAAACTTTACCAAGTGAAGAAATCGTAGCACGATCATCAGGCTGAGCGGCCAGTGCCTTCTCAAAGTATGGCAACGATTCTGAGAAGTACTTCTTGCCGTCAGCTTCGAACTTCTTCCCAGACTTGTTATAGGTAGCTAAGTCCATCTTGCTGGCCTTAGTGTACAAATCAGCGGCCTTGTTATAATTATACACGCCCAAGTTGAAGTTAGCATCAAAATTATTGGGCTCAGCTTCAACTGCCTGACGATATGCTTTCAAGGCTTCCTCAGGCTGCTTTGCTTGATCCAGCAGCGAACCTTTTACCGCATACAAGTTGGCATTCTTAGGATCAGCGGCAATTGCTTTGTCAATTTTAGCCAGTGCCTCTTTCCCGCGACCAGCGCTAAGGTCAGCGTTCAGGTCTTCCAGCATAAAACCCTTGTTCGTTGGGTATGCCTGAAGCGCCTGCTGCAACACTTTTGAAACCTCTGCTTCGTTTTTTTCCTGCTTCGCAATCTGCAGCATGCGCCCATACATCTGTGGCGACTTATAGTTCATAGCAATCAGCTGGCCATAGGTGGACTTTGCGGTTGCAAAATCGTTCTTAGCTTCTGCAGCATAGGCCGAGTACAGATAGGCCGTAGTATCCTGCGGACGAATCTGCTGAGCCAACTGGTACGCCTTGATGGCGCCGTCGTAGTCTTTACCGTTGTAGCTTTCTACACCGGCATTCAGCGCTATGCCATACAGGTTATCGAGCTTGGCCGCGGCCTGCTTGCCATACTCACCATCTTTGCCTTCCAGCTCGATGGCTTTCTTATACGACTCAAACGCCATGCGCGTACCCTCACCGGCGCCCAAGGACTTGCCATAAATTGGGCTGGCGGCCATTGCCTCGTAGATTTCACCTCGCGTGTACCAGGTTTTAGCTTTGGTAGAGGTCTTTTCGTTGAGGACTGCTTTGTCGATATCCGTGCGGGCTTTGTCGAGCAGGCCCTGGCGCTGGTTCAGAATGGCGTTGGTAACGGCCGAAGTCTGAGCCGAGGCAGAAGTCAGTGCCGCCGCAGCGACAAGCGTCAGAAGGATCTTCTTCATAGGGAGGTTTTTCTGAAGAATGGTCAAAAAGAAAAAAAGGAAAGAATTTCAGGGAAAACGGGGAAACTGGCCTTGAAGTTCAGCCAAACGGCAGACAAGCCAGGAAAGCAAGAGGCTGGTCGTAAAACCAGCCTCTTCCCTCCTTTTGCGCAATATTATTTGGTTTCGGCCGAATCTGCATCGGCAGCAACTTCCGGGTCTGCCACGACGTCAGCTATTTCAGCATCCGATACAGCACCTTCAGCAACCAGCGACTCCAATTCAACTTCTTTTTCTTCCTCGGCCGCCACTTTAGCTACCGAAGATATTTCATCACCTTCGTTGATTTTCAGAAGCCGGACGCCTTGCGTAGCCCGACCAATGATGCGCAGATCAGCCACACGTAGACGAATAGTGAGCCCCGACTTATTGATTATCATCAGATCGTCGGTATCGTTTACGTCCTTAATGGCCACCAGCGCACCGGTTTTCTCGGTGATTTTCATGGCCTGCACACCCTTACCACCGCGGTTGGTGATGCGGTACTCCTCCAGCTCCGAGCGTTTGCCGTAGCCGTTTTCCGATACCACCAGCAGTTCCTGCGTAGGGTCCGAAACACATACCATGCCTACTACCCGGTCGGTGTCCGAAGCCAGCGTGATGCCACGCACCCCGGCGGCCGTGCGGCCCATGGAGCGCACTTTACCTTCGGGGAAGCGTACGGCCCGGCCGGAACGCAGCGCCACCACAATTTCCGAGTTGCCATTGGTCAGGCGCACATCAAGCAGACGGTCACCCTCGTTGATGGTAATGGCATTGATGCCCGCCGTCCGCGGACGCGAATAGGCTTCCAGCGGCGTCTTTTTCACGGTGCCCTGCTCGGTGCAGAACATCAGGTAGGTATTTTCCAGGTAGTCCGGGTCGCGCAGGCCACGCACATTCAGCACAGAACGTACCGAGTCTTCGCGCGGAATCTCAATCAGGTTCTGGATAGGCCGGCCTTTGGCATTTTTGCCGCCCTCGGGCACTTCGTAGACTTTCAGCCAGAACACCCGGCCCAGCTCCGTAAAGAACAACAGGTACTCGTGCGTGGTAGCTACAAACAGGTGTTCAGTGAAGTCGTCCTGCTTGGAGCCGGCGCCGCGGGCACCTACCCCGCCACGGCCCTGCGACCGGTACTCGGCCAGCGGAGTACGCTTGATGTAACCGTCGTTGGAGATGGTGATTACCATGCTCTCGTCGGCAATCATGTCTTCCATCGAGAAGTCGCCGCCGGCGTACTCAATGGCCGTGCGGCGCTTGTCGCCGTACCGCTCCCGAATATCGATCAGCTCGTCCTTGATGATCTGACGCTGCATTTCCTCAGACGCCAGCACCGACTTCAGGTAATCGACCAGCTTCATCAGCTCGTCGTATTCCTGCACAATCTTGTCGCGCTCCAGGCCCGTAAGGCGCTGCAGACGCATATCCAGGATGGCGCGGGCCTGCACCTCACTCAGTGAGAACCGCTCGATCAGCTGGCCGCGGGCTACTTCGCCGTCGCGCGAGCCCCGGATCAGGGCAATCACCTCGTCGAGGTGGTCCAGCGCAATCAGCAAACCTTCGAGGATGTGGGCCCGCTTCTGGGCTTCAGCCAACTCGTAGCGCGTCCGCCGCACCACCACGTCGGCGCGGTGATCCACGAAGTAGTGAATCAGCTCCTTCAGGTTGAGCGTCATCGGGCGCCCTTTCACCAGACACACATTGTTGACGCCAAACGACGACTGCAGCTGTGTGTAACGGTAAAGCTGGTTGAGCACCACGTTGGGCATGGCGTCGCGCTTCAGATCGTAAACGATGCGCATCCCGTCCCGGTCGGACTCGTCACGCAGGTCGGCAATGCCTTCGATGCGCTTCTCGTTGATGAGGGCCGCCGTTTTTTCAATCATCGACGCCTTGTTCACCATATAGGGAATTTCGGTGATGATGATCTGCTCTTTGCCGCTGGCCAGGGTTTCGAAGTGCGCCTTGGCCCGCACCACAATGCGGCCCCGGCCCGTTTCGAAGGCCTGCTTGACGCCTTCGTAGCCGTAGATGGTGCCACCGGTCGGGAAGTCGGGCGCCAGCACGTGCTCCATGAGCTCGGCAATGGTGATGTCCGAATTTTCGAGGTAGGCAATGATGCCGCTCACCACTTCGGTGAGGTTGTGGGGCGCCATGTTGGTGGCCATACCCACAGCAATACCAGTGGTTCCGTTCACCAGCAGGTTCGGGAACTTGGCCGGCATCACGCTCGGCTCTTCCAGCGAGTCGTCGAAGTTGGGCTGGAAGTCAACGGTTTCCTTGTCCAAGTCGCCGAGCAGCTCGTCGGCCAGGCGCTTGAGACGGGCCTCCGTGTAGCGCATAGCCGCCGGCGAGTCGCCGTCGACCGAGCCGAAGTTGCCCTGCCCGTCCACGAGCGGGTAGCGCAGGCTCCAGTCCTGAGCCATGCGCACCATCGTGTCGTACACCGAGGAGTCGCCGTGCGGGTGGTATTTACCCAGCACCTCGCCCACAATACGGGCTGATTTTTTGTAGGACTTATTATAGGATACGCCCAGCTCGCTCATGCCGTAGAGCACACGCCGGTGCACGGGCTTGAGGCCGTCGCGCACGTCGGGCAAGGCCCGGGAGATGATAACCGACATCGAGTAATCGATGTAGGCGCCGCGCATCTCGTCTTCGATGTTAATCGGAATGATTTTTTCGCCTTCCGCCATAGGGAGAACTTAGTCGGCTGGCTACTGCCCTGAAAGGCCGCGCCAGCACTGTGAATGAAGGGTGCGTTAAGCCTGCAAGATAGGCAAAAAAGGCCGTTTTTCCAACCTCTGACCGCGCTTCCCCCCTACTTCAGCGACTTACTTTTATCAGCTTTGTGCTTACCGGCCTTGGGGTTGTAGGTCTTGATTTTTTCGCCGATTGCCGGGTTCTGTTTCTTCAGGATCGGCTGCCCCCGGTACTTCACGCCGTCGTGGAAATGCACCTTGCGGGTATGGCAGGAATTGATGGGGCAGGTACGGCAGGAAGCGGCCAGCAGCAGCACAAGCCCGGGCACCAGCAAACGGGAATAAAACGAGCGGAATGTCATGTGGCAAAGATGGCAGTTTCTGGTTGTTCGAGGCGGCTTAGGCTTATACCCCATAGTGGGCCCGGCTGAAATTAGGCTTTAGCTCAGATCCTGACCCTCCCACTCGCGCAGGAATTGTGTCAGGAAGGTTTCCATGAACGCATGGCGCTGCTCAGCTACGCGGCGGGCGGCGGGCGTATTCAGCCGCTCCCGCAGGTGCAGCAGCTTTTCGTAGAAATGGTTGATGGTGGGGGCCACGTTCTGCTTATAGCTCGCAAACGAGGCGTGCTGCACCGGCGGCACCGTGGGGTCGTGCAAAGGCCGGCCTTTATGACCACCATAGGCAAAGGCCCGGGCTACGCCAATAGCCCCGATGGCATCAAGACGGTCGGCATCCTGGACCAACGCACCTTCGATGGTGCTCATGGGCGTAGGTACGCCAAGGCCTTTAAAGCTGACTTCGCGGATAATGGTTTCTACGGCCTCAATGACGCTTTCGGGCGCATGCTGGCTTTCCAGCCAGGCTCGGGCAGCCCGGGGGCCGGCTTCCTCATCGCCATCGTGAAACTTCCAGTCGGCTACATCGTGCAGCAGCGCGCCCAGTTCGGTGTGCAGTAGGTTGGCGTCCGGAGTATCGAGGGCCAGGGCCCGGGCCACCTGCCATACCCGGCGGATATGCTCCCAGTCGTGCCCGGAACCTTCGTGTAAGAACTTTTCCCGAACGAAGTCGGCAGTGCGGCTAATAAGGGCAGTTTCCAAAACCTGAGGGTGCTAGTGAGGCTGCAAAGCAACAACACCCGCACCACAAAGTAACCAGCCTACTTGCCTGAACCGGCACCCGCACCGCCAGATTCGCGAATAAGTAGCTGACCACAACACGCCTGCCCCGCTGCGACGGCACGCCCTCGTTTGTATTCACCGGCCGCAATTCGTATCTTATGGAAGTGTGGTGCCAGCCGGATACCCTTTCTCTGCCTATACAAAACCGCTTTGCTTTCCTACAGCCATGGACCGGTTAAGACGTTGCAGCCGTGTAGCTGCCTGCTGGGCTTTGATAGGCGGTCTGCTGCTGCTGGCACCATTGCCTTTACCGGCAGAAGGCTTACGCAATGACCCTCCACTCCTACTAGCTTCGGGCCCGGGCGCAGTGGTTTCGCTGCGCACACTGCTGGATACGGTGGCGCTTGGCTCGACGGCTACCTACGAGAAACTGGCCCTGAAAGCCGGTTTCGCGGTCCAGTCTTTCTATCTGCAGCGCAACTTCGCCCCGGCCTGGACGCACCCCGACTCCGGCTGGAACCACACTGCCCTACAGGCCCTTTCGCTGCTGAAACGCGCCCCTGAGTTTGGGCTCAACCCGGCATCCTACGCTTGGCCAGCACTGCAAACCCTCCCCGACTCCTTGCACCAGGCTGCCAGTGGGGCCGCCAGCTTAGGTGGCTTTGAGTTGCGCCTGACGGATGCCTTGCTGCTCTATGCGGCCCACTTGCGCTACGGCCGGCTCCAGCCCTACACCACCAGCCCAACTCAACTACACGGACCGATAGGCCAACAAAGCATTACCCGGCTCACAAGTGCATTAGCAGCCGTGGAATTTGAGCGAACATTTTTAGAGTGCCAACCCACAACCCGGGCTTACCAGGCGCTTCAGCAGGCCTGGCACCGCACCCTTCCTACTGACTCAGCTTCAGTTACCCAGCGCCACCCAATTTATGGTAATGCCGCTGATTTTCGCCGGGTGGCCCTCAACCTGGAGCGGCTTCGCTGGGATGTTGCCCTACCCGATTCGGAGGCATATATTCTGGTAAATATCCCGACGTATTCTCTTCAAATTATAGAGCAGGGGCAAGTGGTACAGATGCACCGTGTAGTAGTTGGCAAGCCTGATACCCCCACTCCTACTCTTGACAGCCGCATTACTGTATTTATGACGGCACCAGAATGGCGCGTACCACACAGTATTGCCGTTCGGGAAATTTTGCCTGAGCTACAAGACGATCCTGGCTTTCTGGCTGACAATAACTACCGATTGTTCGATGTCCGAAACCGCCTCATCAATCCGTGGCGAGTCCAATGGGGCCGCATTACGCCACAAAATTTCAATTTTACGATCCGGCAAGAGGCCGGCCGACATAATGCCCTTGGCAGCCTGGTATTTTACTTCGCCAACCACCATGCTGTATACTTGCACGACACACCAGCCCGGGCCTTGTTTAAGGAGCCCCGCCGTGCACGCAGCCATGGCTGCGTACGGCTGGAAAGGCCTCTTGAGTTAACGAGCTATCTGCTGCGGCGTGAGCATCAGCAAGCTGCGCTGCCTGACATTCGGCGGAATATAGCCACTCATACCACTTGCCGCTATGATTTAGCCCAAGGTATGCCCATTCGTATTCGATATACTACGTGTGAAGCCCAGAACAATCAGCTGCGCTTCTATCCGGATATCTACTGCTGGGACGAGGCCCTAACAAGTATTTTAGCAAATCCCTGACTATGTGCAGGTTTAAAAATAACTCAATTCTTTTTACTGCTCCCGCTTGAAAATCTAAATTTAGCCCCTAGTTTTGCACCACAATTCGCCTCCTTAGCTCAGCTGGTAGAGCAACTGACTTGTAATCAGTAGGTCGTTGGTTCGATCCCGACAGGAGGCTCATAAACGACGAAATTCCATTGTAAATCCTTGATTTACAATGGAATTTCGTCGTTTATGCTATTCTTTGTTTATGAACATAAAATCCCCGAACTGCCAGGCTATTCGTCACCGGCCACGGTTCCAACTAATTGACCGTGATATATACAAAGTAGAGGTTGCTAACGACAAAGTGAACGTTCGAAGCCCTTTCTGCAACAGAGACAAATGGCACCCGTAGGAAGTACGTCGTTGCAACGACACAAGTCTCTTCCAACTATTTTCAACCCGTCTATTGGTATGGCCAAGCAAGTTCCCGCTACGAAAGCTGATAAGCTTAATAGCTTATACAAAGAATGCGGCTTGATTAAGGAGGACGTGTTTCAGCACCAGCATTACACCATCCTAACTCGTTCAGGTATTGAGAAGGTGCAAGCGCACTACGGAATCCAGGTGCGCTATAAAGCCCTGAAACTGGAACCCAAATACGCTGTTATCAAGGCTGTAGCAAAGATGGAGGAGGCGACAGTTGAAACCTACGGCAGCGCCGTCCCCGAGAACTGCAAGAACAGCTACTTTGCCGAAACAGCTGAAAAAAGGGCGCTAAGCCGGGCAGTGCTTAAGTTAACAGGCCTCTACCAGCACGGCTTTTTCGGGGAAGAGGAATCCGAGCAATTGACGGCAGAAGCAAAAGCTGCCCCACAACAGCAAGCAGTAGATGCTACCCTCACTGACGCTATGAGCCGCTTACAGAGTGGCGACGCCCCTGGCACCGTCTGGAAAGCGTATCCTGGGCTACACGAACACGAAGGTTTCAAGGCTGCAGTAAAGGCGGAATCAGAACGACGTAAAGCAGCAGCATAGCATCACCCAGATCAGGCTGTTCTTGAGCACTTGTATCCCGCAGACCGGACAGCAGTCCGTAACCAGCTTTACTCACGAGTCCGAATCATTATGAGCTGAGAACTGGGTTAGGCATATAAGTGTATAAGAGATAGCAAGCACACAAGGGTGGAAATAAGAGCGGAAAGGCGGCTATAAGGCTTGCTCTAGTTCTATTTCATCCTTACTCCGTTTCCTCTCTACTTATTGTTCAGCTTCTTGTAATCATGGATACGACCAACCCAGAGCAACCAGAATCACCGGACAGCGCGTCTCATATCCTTCCCAAACTGGAAGACCTGATTGCCGTGACAGGTTTGTTCACGCCCGAGCTGATTGTTGAAGAACTGCAGGAATTAGAGCAGTTGGATGAGCAGCAGGAACAGACAGAACAGAATAATCAGCCGTAGCAACAACGCAGATGGCCTCGCATAACCAGGTGATAAGCCGGCGGCTGTCACCTGGTTATGCGAGGCCATCTGCGTTGCTATCTACGACATACAGGTTGCTGAACATGCGTGTGGCCGCTTGGTAAAAGTCAGCAAGCAACAGGTCTTTTTTCCGGTTACTCAACAGGCGGCGCTTCATTCCCTTTTACAAACCCAAGAGGTATAAAAGAGAATGAAGCGCCGCCTGTTGAGTAGTATAAGCTACTACTCTGTTACATCTGGTATGCCCAGCGAGGCTGGAATACTAGCTGGTTGGGCAACCTATTCAATACCTTCAATGGGCTTGTGGTCGGGGCTTTTGAAATACTGCATAGCAACCAGAGAGATAATAACTCCCACCATAGCTCCTTGCAGAAGAATAGCCAAAAACGCAATCAACGCTGATAGTTCCAGCCCAAACAGGTCACGGGCATGGATCTGGTCCATGATGTCGGGCCGCAACGCGGTAAAACCAATAAAGAAAAACCCAAACACCAGCGACGACACAGCAGCCGTGATAATACCCGTGCCAAAGCCCTGCAGGTAAGGCATGCGGTCATGCTTGTAACGCTTGAAATTGGCAATGGCCAAGCATATACCGACAGCCATGATGGCAAAGTTGAGAAAGCTGAATTCGATACGGCTGGTCAGATCCAGGAAGGAGGCTACCACGAAGTACAGCATCATGCCAATGGAAGTGAAAAGACCATAGCGGACACCATTGGTTTCCGGAGTTATGCGGGAGTCGTTCATGTAGAAAATTGGTTAAGGGTGGAAGAGAAAACCCGTACGACTGGCGGAACCGGAACTGAAATAGACGCTGTTGTTCAGCAGCTTGCCCAAAGTACCGCCTCTCTCTATACCATTTTGCGGCTGTGTTGTTGCACCAGAAGCCTAAATTTGTACTTCCGGCCAGCTGTTGCGCCCGGCTCAGGCCGTTGGTTCGGGCTTTGGTGCGGAGACGCAGGGCATTTTCTGTATTTTTGCGGGCCCGCAGGCCGGTTGCGCCTCGTTTCGCCTGATTTTTCGACCTTTCTTTTCTTATGATTAGCACCTCCAATGTCAGCCTGCGCTATGGTAAGCGTGTACTGTTTGAAGACGTCACCATCAAGTTCATGCCCGGCAATGTGTATGGCCTTATCGGCGCCAACGGCGCGGGCAAGTCTACATTTCTAAAGATTCTGGCCGGCGACATTGAAGCCAATACTGGCTCAGTGATGATGCCAGCCGGCTCGCGCCTGTCGGTGCTGCGCCAGGACCAGTTTGCCTACGATACGCAACCAGTGCTGCAGACCGTGATTATGGGCCACCACCGCCTCTGGAAGGTGATGGAAGAAAAAGACGCCCTCTATGCCAAGCCCGACTTCTCGGACGCTGACGGTGAGCGGGCCGCGGCGCTGGAAGGCGAGTTTGCCGACCTCGAAGGCTGGAACGCGGAGTACGAAGCAGCCGAGCTGCTGTCGGGCCTGGGTATCGGCGAAGACAAGCACTACACGCTGATGGGTGACCTGGGCGGCTCCGATAAAGTGCGGGTGCTGCTGGCGCAGGCCCTGTTCGGCAACCCCGACGTGCTACTGCTCGACGAACCTACCAACGGCCTCGACGCCGAAACAGTGTTGTGGCTGGAGAACTTCCTCGACTCGTTCCAGAACACGGTGATTGTGGTGAGCCACGACCGTCACTTCCTCGACGCGGTGTGTAACTACATGGCCGACCTCGATTTCTCGAAAATCACCATGTATCCCGGCAACTACTCGTTCTGGTATGAGAGCAGCCAGTTGGCTTTGCGCCAGCGCCAGGATGTAAACAAAAAGACCGAGGACAAGCGCAAAGAGCTGGAAGAGTTTGTGCGCCGCTTCTCGGCCAACGCCTCCAAAAGCAAGCAGGCTACCTCGCGCCAGAAGCTGCTGCAAAAGCTGACGCTGGAAGAAATCAAGCCTAGCTCACGCAAGTACCCGTACATTGCCTTCAAGCCCGAACGTGAAGCCGGCAACCAGCTGCTGACGGTGGAAAACCTGAGCAAGTCGGTAGACGGGCAGGTGGTATTCCGCGACGTCAGCTTCTCGCTGGACAAGAAGGATAAGGTGGCCATTATCAGCCGCGACGACCGGGCTCCTTCCCTGCTGTTTGACATCCTGTTCGGAGAATCCCGGCCTGATACCGGCGACATCAAGTGGGGCACCACCATCACGCCCAGCTATTTCCCGAAAGAAAACTCCGAGTTCTTCGCTACCGACCTGAACCTGGTAGACTGGCTGCGCCAGTACAGCACCGAGAAGGACGAGTCGTTTATCCGGGGCTTTCTGGGCCGCATGCTGTTTTCGGGCGAAGAGTCGCAGAAGAAAAGCAACGTGCTAAGCGGCGGTGAAAAAGTGCGCTGCATGCTTTCCAAAATGATGATGGAATCGGGCAATGTGCTGGTGCTGGACGATCCGACGAACCATCTGGACCTGGAAAGCATTACGGCTCTAAACAACAGCCTGCGCGAATTCCAGGGCACCCTGCTGTTTGTGTCGCACGACTTGCAGTTCATCGAAACCATTGCCAACCGTATTATTGAGCTCACGCCCGACGGCATCATCGACCGGCGCATGAACTACGAGGAATACCTGGCCGATGAGCAGATCAAGACGCTGCGCCAGCGCAAATACCAACTCGTCTCTAAATAGCGTTACCTCCCGGTATGAACGTTTCCCTCCGTTTTCTGCTGGCAGCGGCCCTCACCACGGGCACTGGGCTGGCCCTGGCACCGTCGGTGGCGCTGGCCCAGCGCACCGATAGCACGTCCACTGTGAAGCCCCAGCTGAACACGGCTCCTCCTGGCACTGCCCCGCGCCCGGCTACATCGGCCCCACGCCCGCAGGATCAGGCTGTGCCGGTGCCCGCCCCAGCCCCGGCAAATGCGCCCCTACCAGCCCAGCAGCCTTCGTCCGACAGTCCTTCGGGCCTGGACTTTCCGGCCGGTAGCCGGGCCAGCGAGCAGCCCAAGCCGCTGCGCAAGTATTTTCTGTACACCAACTTCGGGCTTGGGTACAGCAGCTTCTACGGTGATGGGCAGTTCAACGCCAGCATTGCGCCGGCCCTGGGCATCCGGCTAACTGAGAAGCTGGCGGTTGGGCCGGGCATTAGCTACTCGTATACCAACGTGAGCTACTCCGACTACAACCAGCAGGTGAACAATTACCCTCCCAACATTGTGGCTAATAATGTGGGGCTGAAGGTATTTGCGCAGTACATGGTGTATAAACAGTTTTTTGCGCATGCCGAGTACGAGGTGACACGCACCAACGTGCGCTACACCTACCAGGGCCAACGGTACTCCTTCGGGCAGACGCTGAGGACGCCGCTGGCCGGGGTTGGCTACCGCAACGAGTTCAGCGACCGGGTAGCCTTGGATATCGTAGGTTTGTACAACTTCAACAACGGTCTGAATCCGGACGGCACGAGCACTTCGCCTTATGGGCAGCCGGAGTTTCGGATAAACCTGCTTATCAATCTGGGCAAATAGAGCTGGTATTGCTTACGCTCCAACACAAAAACGCCTCCCGGATATCCGGGAGGCGTTTTTGTGTTTTTCAGACGCATTTTTCGGCCTGCCAGGGCAGACCAGACGTAGCTAGACTACGCGGCCACCGCGGATAACACGCAGCAGGATGGCAATGATGGCAATAACCAGCAGAATGTGGATCAGGTTGTTGCCCTGCATGCCGGTACCGAGCACGCCAAAGAAGCCCAGTGCCCAGATGAGGATGAGAATTACGGCGATGATGTACAGCAGATTGCCCATGGTGGTTGGATTGAGTTGGTGGAGAGAGATTTGGAAGATTTTCAACCCATGCTGCAGTAGGGCTACAAGCATAAGCTGATTTGCGGATTTGTACGCGGGGGTTATCAAAAGGATATAATCTTGTTATTAAAATTTCGGAGTCATTCTGGCTGATTTCGTTAAAAACCCGCTTACAGCCCTGAAAACGGGTTTTTCGGAAAGCAAACTTTTTAGCGCTCCGGCTGTTTTCCGGCGGCTCCGGCCGGCACCTAAGTCTGTTTCCGTTGGATTGACCCCGTTTTTCGGGCTAGCTTTGCCAGCGGCCGGCTCCTGCTGGTCTCCGCTCCTCTTCCCACCCTTCCTTTTCCACTCAGTATGATCAACGTTGCCGTTATCGGCTCGGGTACCATGGGCAATGGCATTGCGCACGTATTTGCCCAGCACGGATTCCCAGTTGCCCTCATTGATATTAATCAGCCCGCTCTCGACAAGGCCCTTGGTACCATCGCCAAGAACTTGGACCGTCAGGTAGCCAAAGGCAGCCTCAGCGAGGACGACAAAACGGCTACCGTCGGCCGCATCCGCACCTTTACCAGCATTGCCGAAGGCGTGCGCGACGTACAGCTGGTGGTAGAAGCCGCCACCGAAAATGTAGACCTCAAGCTCAATATCTTCCGTGAGCTAGACCAGCACGCGCCGCAGGATGCCATCCTGGCCTCCAACACGTCTTCCATTTCCATCACCAAAATTGCGGCCGTTACAAAGCGCCCCGACAAGGTGATTGGCATGCACTTTATGAACCCGGTGCCGGTGATGAAGCTGGTGGAGGTTATCCGGGGCTATGCTACTTCCGACGAGGTAACGGCACGCATTATGGAGTTGTCGCGGCAGCTCAGCAAGACGCCTACTGAGGTCAACGACTATCCTGGCTTCGTGGCCAACCGCATTCTAATGCCGATGATCAATGAGGCCATTATCAGCCTGCATGAAGGCGTGGCGGGCGTAGAAGAAATTGACACAGTAATGAAGCTGGGCATGGCGCACCCAATGGGTCCGCTGCAGCTAGCCGACTTTATCGGGCTGGACGTGTGCCTGGCCATCATGCGCGTGCTGCACGACGGCCTCGGCAACCCCAAATACGCGCCGTGTCCACTGCTGGTAAATATGGTGATGGCCGGCCGCCTCGGCGTGAAGTCGGGTGAGGGCTTCTACAGCTGGGGCCACGGCACCAAAGACCTGGTGGTGGCCGAGCGCTTCCGCAAATAACCTACTGGCGGCACTGGTGTGCGCTTTTAAATGAGTAGTTAAACGGCCTTTCAATTGTTTGAAAGGCCGTTTAGCGTGTGGGTGGTAGTTCGAGGACGGCTTTCAGTAGGCTAACTGTGGCAGTTGATGCGCCGCAAACTTTTTCGGCTGGAAATGGCTTTTAAGCGTATGCCACACGCTGCGGCCCCGCACGTTGTGCCGGCGCTGTGGGCATATTCTTCTCTCTTACCTACGACATCTAAATAGAATGGAAAAGGCAACTTTTGGAGCCGGCTGCTTCTGGTGCGTTGAGGCCGTGTTTCAGGACCTCGAAGGCGTGGAAAAAGTGGTATCCGGTTATTCTAACGGGCGTATCTCCAACCCTACCTACCGTGAAGTATGCAGCGGCCTGACCGGCCATGCCGAAGTAATTCAGCTCACCTATGACCCGGCCGTTATCAGCTTCGAGCAGCTGCTGGAGATATTCTGGAAAACCCACGACCCCACGACCCTCAACCGCCAGGGCGCTGATGCCGGCACGCAGTACCGCTCCGGCGTGTACTACCACAACGACGAGCAAAAGCACCTCGCCGAGCAGTACAAGCAGAAACTCAACGAGGCCAAGGCCTTCGACCAGCCCATTGTGACGGAGATTGAGCCGCTCAAGAGCTTCTACCCGGCCGAAGACTACCACCAGAACTACTACAAGCAGAACGGCCGCGAGCCATACTGCCAGTTTGTGGTGCGGCCTAAAGTAGATAAGGTGCGTGCCGTGTTCGGCGACAAACTGCGAAAAGGCGCGCTTCAATAGGCTGCGCCCAAACAACTGAAAACCCCGGCTTACACGTGTAGGCCGGGGTTTTCTGTTGTTTGGGCGTATTCAGCAACAGACGACCAGCTGCCTGGGTTAGCGTTTGATGGCAAACGGACCGTTTTCCTGGCCCAGCAGGTAATACATAGCCACTCTGTCAATCACGGCGCGGGTGGCGGGGGCGGCCATATACTCCACAATGCGGCCGTTCTTCATCATGATGAAGCCGGCTGGCTCGCCGGGCACTGCGCCGTCAGCCCCAACTTCCGGTACCGGCGTGAGGAACTTGTGGGGCGCAATCCGGATGGCGCTTTCGTCTTCGGGCAGCACCAGCGTGGTATTTTCCTGCCGGGGTTTGAAGCCGAACGTGGCTGAGTAGGAATAATGTGGGTTGTGCACCCAGTCGCCGTTGAACACATAGTATTCGTCGGTGCCGACGCGCAAAAACTCCCGCACCGAGCAGTTGATGACGAAGCGTGGGGCCCGGCGGTCCTGCAGGTTTTCCAGAATCAGGCGGGTGCGGGTGGGGTCCGAGAAGTCAGTGAGGGGCTGGGTAAGGCGCGCGGCCGTGGCTACCTCGCAGCCGGCATAGAGGTTGAGCAACTGCTGGCGCCACTCATTCAGGCCGCCCAGCTGGCGCGTATCGCCCACGTTGAGTTCGGGCAGATTATACGTGTACGGTCCCGTAACAGCTACGCCGTTGGCTAGGCCGGCAAACCATTCCACCAGGTAGCACGGCTGCACGGTCCCATCTACCCAGGGCAGGTCCATGTTGAAAACCACTTTGGTTTGCACCTCGGCAGCAGGCTTCTCATACTCGGCAGCAACGTAGTTCCGGATTTCGTCGCGGGCTTCTGCCGCCGATACCGGCCCAGATTTCGTGTTCATTTTTGAAGTAAGTGAAGAGGTGATTGGGTGAGGAGGTGAACCGTGACAGGCAACAGGTGGTCAGGAAAAGCAAGAACGAAATTCCAGTTACTTCTCACCTGCCCCAATTCACTTCATCACGCAAAACTATACTGCCACGTTATGTTCGCGCAATGCGTCGTTGAGGCTGGTTTTGAGGTCGGTGCTGGGCTTGCGCTGCCCAATGATGAGGGCGCAGGGCACCTGGTAGTCGCCGGCGGCGAAATGCTTGGTGTAGGAGCCCGGAATTACCACCGAGCGGGCCGGTACCGTACCTTTATACTCGATAGGCTCCGAACCCGTCACGTCGATGATTTTGGTGCTACCCGTGATGGTGACGCCCGCGCCAATGACGGCCTCGCGACCCACAAAGCAGCCTTCCACTAGGATACTGCGCGAGCCCACAAAGGCCCCATCCTCGATGATAACCGGCGCGGCCTGCACCGGCTCCAGCACGCCGCCGATACCCACGCCGCCGCTCAGGTGCACGCCCGCGCCAATCTGCGCGCAGGAGCCTACCGTGGCCCAGGTGTCCACCATCGTGCCCTCGCCTACCCACGCGCCAATGTTCACGTAGCTGGGCATCATAATCACGCCGGGGGCCAGGTAGGCACCGTAACGGGCTACGGCCGGCGGCACTACGCGCACCCCTTGCTGCTCGTAGTTGGTTTTGAGGCGCATTTTGTCGCGGAACTCAAACGGGCCTACTTCCAGGGTTTCCATCTGGCGAATGGGGAAATACAAGATGACGGCTTTCTTAACCCAGTCGTTTACCAGCCAGGCGCCTTCCTGGTCGGTGGCGGGCTGGGCCACGCGCAGGCGGCCCTTGTCGAGCTCCTCAATAACATGCTGAATGGCGTCGGTGGTGGTGGCATTCGTGAGCAGGCTCCGGTCGTTCCAGGCTGCTTCAATGGTTTGCTGCAGATCAGTCATTCTTACGCTGGTTGAATTGATACATGTTGGTACATGCCCGTGTCCTGAAGCACAACGCAGAGCATCCGGCCATAACTCCCCACTGCTGCATGCAGCCCGGCAGTTTGTTGCAGAAGCGTTGCTTGGCGCTCCATGACGAGCGGGAAGCGCAAACTTACCATCTTCGCTGCCACAATGCCGCATCTGCCGCCTCCAACCGTTATTTTATTGGCCTCGGTGCTTAAGCCCCTGGATGATACCCGCATGTTCGGGAAATTTGGGCGCACCCTGGCAGCGCGGTCTGGCACAGCCGTACACGTAGCCGGCCGGGAAGCAGCCCTCCCCCCCGACACCCCCGACAACCTGTACACCCACAGCTTGTTGCGCGGCACTCGCCTGAGCTGGGCCCGGCTGCAGGCCCAGGTGCACTACTGGCGCCTGCTGCGGCAGCTGCAGCCGCAGTTGGTTGTGGTGCACGCCCCAGAACTGCTACCGCTGACGCTGCTGTGGCAGGCCCTGGGTTTCCGCCGGCAGTTCCTGTACGACGTGCGTGAAAACTACGCCCTCAACATCCGTACGCAGCACGTGTATCCGGCCTGGCTGCGCGGATTGCTGGCCGGGGCCGTACGCACCCTCGAAACCGTGGCCGCCCGCCGCGCCGCCCGCATACTGCTGGCTGAGCGCAGCTACGCCGCTGAGCTGCCATTTGCAAGTCCTCAAAACACGGTGGTGCTGGAAAACAAATACCAGCCCCAGCCTACCGAAACCCTGCCGACGCAAGCCCGCTCACTACCGGCATTTGGCCAGCCCCTGCGGCTGCTGTATTCAGGCACTATTTCTGAGCTGAATGGCGTATTTGAGGCGGTGGAGTTCACGCAGCGGCTGCGCCGTCATTGGCCCAACGCCCAGCTCACAATTGCCGGATTCTGCCAGCAGCCTGCCGTGCTGGCCCAGCTGCAGCAGCTGGCTGCCGCCGACGACGCCATTGTACTGGTTGGTGGCGACGAGCCGGTGCCCCACGCCCATATTGTAGCTGAAATCCAACGCAGCCACCTGGGGCTGCTACCCTACCGGCCACATCCCAGTTCGGCGCACTGCATTCCTACCAAGCTCTATGAGTATCTGGCGCACGGCCTGCCGCTGCTGCTGCCTCCCAATCCGCTCTGGCAGGAAGTGGCCTGCCGGTACCAGGCGGCTGTGGTGGTAGAGTTTCCGCACGTTTCTGAAGCAGTGCTTACGAAGCTGACGGCACAGCACTTTTACCCAACTGGTCCATCCGCCGCGGCACTTTGGGCTACCGAAGCTATAAAATTGGGGGCAGTAGTGGATTCTATTCAGCAACTGCCGACCTTTGCCGGCCGTTAGAGAACGGACAGCCGACTTTTTCTTACTTTCAGCCCCTTCGGTCCCGTCTCTCTGCCTGCTTAATTCCCCTCTCCCTATGTCAACTCTCCGACATTCTGAAATTGCCGGCGTCGGCCACTACGTACCCGCGCGGGTCGTAACGAATGCTGACCTCACCGAACTCATGGAAACCACCGACGAGTGGATTCAGGAACGTACCGGCATTCGGGAGCGGCGCTGGTTCGAGGAAGGCAAAGACACCACCGCCAACATGGGTGCCAACGCGGCACGCAAAGCCCTGGAAATGGCCGGTCTCACCCCCGACGACGTGCAGATGATTGTGTTTGCCACCTTGTCGCCCGACTACTTTTTCCCGGGCTCGGGCGTTCTGCTGCAGCGCGAGTTGGGCATTGCGGCCCCCATTCCGGCATTCGATGTGCGCAACCAGTGCTCCGGCTTTGTGTACGCGCTGAGCATGGCCGACCAGTTCATCAAAACCGGCATGTACGATACGGTGCTGGTGGTGGGCTCCGAGATTCACTCCTCGGGCCTCGACATCAGCACCCGGGGCCGGGGCGTATCCGTAATTTTCGGGGATGGCGCGGGCGCGGTAGTGCTGCGCCCCTGCACCCGCGAGGGCCACGGCATCCTGAGCACCCACCTACACTCGCAGGGCGAGCACGCCGAAGAGCTGATTGTGAAAGAGCCCGGCTCCAACCGCAACAACCGGGTGGACTACGTGGTGGCCAATGAGCTGGAGATGTACCCCTACATGAACGGCCAGAACGTGTTCAAGCACGCCGTAGTCCGGTTCCCGCAGGTAATCCGCGAGGCGCTGGATGCCAACGGCTACGAGTCCAAGGACATCGACATGCTGATTCCGCACCAGGCGAATCTGCGCATCACGCAGTATGTGCAGCAGAAAATGGGCCTCACCGACGACAAGATCTTCAGCAACATTCAGCGCTACGGCAACACCACCGCCGCCAGCGTGCCCATTGCCCTGAGCGAGGCCGTGCAGGAAGGCCGCATTAAGCGCGGCGACCTAGTATGCCTGGCCGCCTTTGGCTCCGGCTTCACCTGGGCCTCGGCGCTGATTAAATGGTAATGAAGTCAATTAAGAATTGAGAAGTAAGAATTAAAAATGGCCGCTTCCTGACGCTACTACAGCTCGGAAGCGGCCGTTCTTAATTTTCACTTCTCAATTCTTAATTTTTAATTCAAACAGATGCCCAGCTTCACCGAGGAAAACTACCTGAAGGCCGTGTACAAGCTGGCGGAGGCGGCGCCGGGCTCCGATGTGAGTACCAACAGCATTGCCGAGGTGCTGCAAACCCGCCCGGCTTCGGTCACGGATATGCTGCGCCGCCTCAGCGAGAAGGGCCTGCTGCACTACCAGCGCTACCGCGGCGTGTCGCTCACGCCCGAAGGGCGGCAGTTGGCCCTACTCACTATTCGCAAGCACCGGTTGTGGGAAGTGTTTCTGGTGCAAAAGCTGGGCTTCAACTGGGACGAAGTGCACGAAGTGGCCGAGCAGATGGAGCACATCGACTCTCCACTGCTGGTGCGCCGCCTCGACGAGTTCCTGGGATTCCCGCGCCTCGACCCGCACGGCGACCCTATCCCGACTGAGGACGGGGCCATGCTGCGCCCCACCCACCGCCTCGTGGCCGACCTGCAGCCCGGTGAGCAAGGCCCCGTGGTAGCCGTCAAGAATACCTCCGTCACCTTTCTGCAGTACCTGGATAAAGCTGGCCTCAAGCTGGGTTCTTACATTGAAGTGCTGGACAAGGTGGCCTTTGATAACTCTTTAGAGGTCAGAATCAACAAGCAGGCAACCACTATGCTGTCGGCGGAAGTAAGCCGCAACCTTTTCGTAGCCGGGCAGGCCGCCAGCTGATTGCCATAGGCCTGCTCGTTCGGATACTTGTGCCCGGTGTGGGTTGCGTACCTTTGCAGCCGAACCAGCCTTTTTGCCTGTGGCCGTCGCCTACCCTCCCGCGCTTTCCGATACCATCATTGCCCTCTCGACGCCACTGGGCGCGGGCGCCATTGCCGTACTGCGCCTTTCCGGTCCGGATGCTATTGCCCTTACTGATGCCGCTTTTGCCGGCAAGCGCCTGCGCGACCAGCCGGGCCACACGCTGCACTATGGCACCATCCGCGACGCCGACCGGATTCTGGATGAAGTGGTGGTGTCGTTGTTTCGGGCTCCGCACTCCTACACCCGCGAAGACGTGGTGGAAATCAGCTGCCACGGCTCCGACTACATCGTGCAGGAAGTGCTGCGCCTGTTCGTGCGGCGCGGCGCCCGGCTCGCCGAGGCCGGCGAGTTCACCAAGCGCGCCTTCCTGCACGGCGCCTTCGACCTGGCCCAGGCTGAAGCTGTAGCCGACCTGATTGCCGCCGACTCGCAGCTTTCGCACCAGGTAGCCATGCAGCAGATGCGGGGCGGCTTCTCCCGCGAGCTAAAGGACCTGCGGGGCCGCCTCGTGCAATTTGCGGCCCTATTGGAGCTGGAGCTGGACTTCGGCGAAGAAGACGTGGAGTTTGCCGACCGTACCGGGCTGGTAACACTATTGCAGGAAGTCCAGGCCCTGGTTCGCCGGTTGCTGCGCTCGTTTGAGTTGGGCAACGTCATCAAGCATGGCGTGACTACCGTTATTGCCGGGCGGCCCAATGCCGGCAAAAGTACCTTGCTCAACGCCTTGCTCAACGAAGAGCGGGCCATCGTGTCAGCCATTGCCGGCACCACTCGCGACCTTATCGAAGATGAAGTGAGCCTCGACGGCATCCGCTTCCGGTTCGTGGATACCGCCGGCCTGCGCACCACCACCGACGTGGTGGAATCTATGGGCGTAGAGCGGACCATGAAGCGGGTTTTACAGGCGGCTTTAGTAGTGTATCTGTTTGATATTACGACTACTACGCCCGCGCAGCTTCAAGATGAGATTCAAGCATTGGGGCTGGCCCCCGGTGTGCCGGTGCTGGCCGTCGGCAACAAGCTCGACACAGCCTCCGATCCGGAACTGGATGCCTTCCGCAACCGCCCCGACACCGTGCTCATTGCCGCCAGCCGCGGCGATGGCCTCGACGAGCTGCAGCAAACGCTGCTGCACCTCGTTCGGGGCGAAGGCCTCGACCGGTTGGGCGGCAGCACCATCGTCACCAACCTGCGCCATGCCCGTAGCCTGGAGGCGGCCGCGCAGGCCCTCGGCGCCGTGCTGACGGGTCTGGCTACCGGAGCTGGCACCGAACTGCTGGCCGCTGATTTGCGCCACGCGCTGGCCGCTCTCGGCGAAATCACCGGCGAAATTTCCTCCGACGACTTGCTGACCAGTATTTTCACCCAGTTCTGCATCGGCAAATAAAGCTCGGCCAGTAGCTTGCAGGCGAATTTTCGCTGACCAGCACATTTAATCTCGATTAAAATGACGGCTGGCGTGCTACCCGTACGGCCAGACTGCTTTTCTTTGCGGATACATTCTTTCTCAAACAACCCAAGGGCACGGTTTGTAGTAGCAGTACTCAAACAAGCGCAGGCTTTCCGGCTAGCCGGTAATTCTTTAGCTTCGCCCCCGAACCACCTCTAATCCTCTCTTATGGCAGAGTCTGCTGAATTGATCCTCGATGGGAAATCTTATTCCCTTCCCGTCATCGAAGGTACCGAACACGAAAAGGCATTCGACATCGGCAAGTTGCGCGACCAGACCGGCTACGTAACCCTCGACTCGGGCTACAAGAACACCGGCGCCACCAAAAGCGCCATCACTTTCCTCGACGGAGAAGAAGGTATCCTACGCTACCGGGGCTACCCTATTGAGCAGCTCGCGGAGAAATCCAGCTTCCTGGAAGTGGCCTATCTGCTCATCTACGGCGCATTGCCCACCCAAACTCAGCTCGACGAGTTCCAGCACCAGATCACCAAGCATACACTGGTGCACGAAGATGTGCGTAAGATTTTCGACGGTTTCCCGTCGGCAGCTCATCCAATGGCCATTCTGAGCAGCCTGATCTGCTCGCTCACCGCTTTCTATCCCGAAAGTGTCTCTCCCGACCTGAGCAAGGAAGAAATTGACCTCAACGTTATCCGGTTGATGGCCAAGATTTCGACCATTGCAGCCTGGACGTACAAAAACAACATGGGTCACCCGCTGAACTATCCGCGCAACGACCTTGACTACTGCTCCAACTTCCTGTACATGATGTTCAGCTTCCCGACGGAGAAGTACGACATCAACCCCACCGTGGTGCGCGCCCTCAACAAGCTGCTCATCCTGCACGCCGACCACGAGCAGAACTGCTCTACCTCGACCGTGCGCCTGGTAGGCTCGGCCAACGCCAGCTTGTACGGCTCGGTTTCGGCGGGTATCAACGCGCTGTGGGGCCCGCTGCACGGCGGCGCCAACCAGGAGGTGCTGGAGATGCTGCAGGAAATTCAGAAAGATGGCGGCGACACCAGCAAGTTCATTGCCAAGGCCAAAGACAAGAACGACTCGTTCCGTCTGATGGGCTTCGGCCACCGCGTATACAAGAACTTCGACCCGCGCGCCAAAATCATCAAGAAAGCGGCCGACGAAGTGCTGACCGCACTGGGCATTGATGACCCGTTGCTGACCATCGCTCAGGAACTGGAGCAAGCGGCCCTCACTGACCCTTATTTCGTTGAGCGCAAGCTGTATCCCAACGTTGATTTCTATTCCGGCATCATCTACCGCGCCATCGGTATTCCTACCGAAATGTTCACGGTGATGTTTGCATTGGGCCGTCTGCCCGGTTGGATTGCACAGTGGAAAGAAATGCGCGAAAACAAAGAGCCGATTGGCCGTCCGCGCCAGATTTACACCGGCGAGCTGGAGCGCGACTATCAGGACATTGCGCAGCGCAGCTAGTCTGCCCCCGTAAACTGTACTGAAACAAGAAGAAGGCCCGCTCTCGATTGAGAGCGGGCCTTCTTCTTGTTCTACTTACTAAGCGAAGCGTACTAGCGGCTGCCGAAGGCCATCAGATCTGCTTTGGCCTGGGTATAAGCCACCATCTGGCGGGGCCACAGAATCGTGGCCAGGTCCCACTCGTAGCGGGCCTGCACTTCTGCCAGCTGCTGATCCAGAGCGGTGGCATCGTTGGCGAAGCGCGACTGAACAACCTGCATTTCACTGAGCAGACGCAGGTTCAGCTGGCGTACTTTCACGTATTGGCCTTCATTCAGGGGTGTTACGCGGGCCATCTGCCGGGTGAGCGTGGTGGCACGCGCCGTAATCTTCTGTTGGTCGCCGGGGCCGGCGGCAGCCACTCCCGTAGTCAGCAGTAGCAGGAGCATTAAGAGTGCGGAGAGGTTTTTCATGATAGTTGGGAGTTTTGGTGGAGGTGAAAGGCTTACTAGTTCATCAACCAAGGCTACTCAATAAACAGCAACCCATGGCAGCATTTACGCATATGAATATAACACATTATTGCTTAATATCAACATATTTTAACGATTTATTTACAAATAACATTAGATGGTATTTTTTCTCTTCCATCTTGCTCAGCCTTGTTGCTTTCCGCTGGCCGGCTTAAAGCGTATGCAAAGTCCGGTACAGTTTCGGTGCCACTGCCTTATTCATAGGAACGCCCGTTTGCACGAGCTGCTCCTATGAATAACAGTTCGCTTTTTACTTTGGAGCTGACGTGCTCAGCGCCGTCATGGAGGTGCGTGACTGCTGGAACACGGCAAGTTGCGCAGGACGCATAATGGCAGTCAGTGCCATTTCGTAGTGGGCCTGCGCTACGGCCAGGCGTTCATCCATAATAGCAGGATCGGCAGCAAAGCGAGTCTTTAGGTCTTCCATCTCCGAAAACATCCGGATGTTGAGTTGCTTCACTCGCAGGTATTGGCCCTCATCGAGGTGGGCCTTTTCTGCCTGAATGCGGGTGAGCGCCGTTGCGCGGGCTACCAGGGTTGCTTCGCCATTCGATTTAGCCTGCGCTACAAAGAACAGGGCCACTGCCAAGCCAGTGAGAAAAACTCGTTTCATACTACTAGGGGGTTGGAAAGTGAAAGATGAAATGTCAGATGATACCCGGGGCGCACCAGTAGGAGGGAGGAGTCTGAGCGTTCAGAGTAATCAAATGTACAACAAAAATTTAATAATACAAATTATTTTTATAACTATTCTAATTACAAGCTTTTGCAGCCCTCCCTCCTGCTGTTGACAATCAGCATCTTATAATCCTAGCCAAAAGGAATAATGCAAACAAAAAAATCCGACAGCTACTGCTGCCGGATTCTAAAATGGTGCTGGGTTGCCCCTGGCGTCTTTGGGAACTACAGTATTCTCAACTCAATACGCCGGTTTTGTTGGCGATGAGCTTCTGTATCATTGGCTACCAACGGTTTGCTTTCCCCATAGCCTTTAAACCGCAAGCGGTTGACTTTCACTCCCTGACTAATCAGGTAGCTATACACAGATTTGGCGCGGTTCTGCGAGAGTACCTGGTTGTCGTCGTCGGACCCGACATCGTCGGTGTGGCCTATTATCTCTACCTGAATTTCCGGATACTGCTTCATAAAGCCTACTAGCCGGTTGAGCTCCGTGCGCGATTTGGGCTTGAGGGCAAACTCGCGGGTATCGAAAAACAGGTTATTCAGCACAATACTGCGGCCGGAGCGCACCGGCTCTAGGTAAATGTCCAGCACCAGCGGGTCGAAGCTGCGTTTGTCGCTGTAGTCAAAGCTAAGGCTATTCATCAGGTACTTGTCAGCCGAGGCGTACATAGCGTATTGCCGGCCTTCGTTCAGCACCACCGTGTAGTCGCCGTTTTCCGAGTCGGAGGATACATACTGGGTCAATTCATCCGTGTTCAGGTCATAGAGCTGCACATCGGCCTGGATGGGCTTCTTGGTGACGGCATCGAAAACGCGGCCCTGGGTGTAGGTGCTGGTTTCACGTGCCCGCACCTGCGGCGGCACTTCAAAGCTGAACAGCTCTACCGGGCGGTCCTGCTCTTTGCGCACGCCCGGCTCTGCGGCCCGTGAGCGGGAACAAAAGCCGCGGCGGTTGTCGGAGGAAATGAACAACGACGCTTCATTCTCATGGGTGTTAAGCGGATAGCCCAGGTTAACGGGCTCACTCCAGCTTGTAGCGCTCTGCATTTCGCAGCGGTACACATCCAGCCCACCCATGCCCACCAGCCCATCCGTAACGTAATACAGCGTGCTGGTGCTGGCATGTATAAAGGGTGCCATGTCCTTGCCGGCAGTATTCACAGGGCGTCCCAGGTTACGGGCGGGGCTCCAGTTGCCATTGGTGCCCAGCGTAGTTACGTAAATATCTTCCTGGCCTTGCCCGCCCCGACGCGTAGACGTGAAATACAGCGTGCGGCCATCGGCCGACAGGGTTGGCTGCGAATCCCATTCCACCGAGTTTACGGTGCGGCCCAGGTTCTGCGGCTTGCTCCAGTTGTTGCCGGTGCGGCGAGAAATATACAGGTCGCAGTTGCCAACCGAGTTTGGCCGGTCGCAGGACGCAAAGACCAGCGTCTTGCCGTCGCCGGAAATGGTTCCGGCGCCTTCGTTGTAGGGCGTATTGATGAAGGGCGAGATGGAAGCAGGGTCGCCGATGCTGCCATCCTTGTTCATACGCGACACAAACAAGTCCTCACCACTTTCGGAAGTAGGGCGTCCCGTGAAAAGCAGGAAGCGGCTGTCGGCAGTGAGCGCAGGAAAATACTGAAACCGGAACGTGTTCAACGGTGCCCCAAGCCGATCGGGTTGAACTCCAATGGGGTTGGCAATGGCCTTGGCTGCAAACTCACAGTTTAAAAGCTGCCGTTGGGCCTTGGAGGCAAAACGCTGCCCTTTGGGGCCGGTTTTAAGCAGACGCCGGTAGCTTTCGGCGGCGGTTTGGTACTCGCCAAAGCTCATGGCCAGTTCGCCCAGCGTATAGTAGTCGGTAGCACGGTTGGCGTCAGCAGGTAGCTTAGCCAATCCGTCGCGGTAAGCCTCAAACGCCGGACGGTTTTCGCCCATGGCTTTGAGCAAAGAGCCGCGCAGCACATACGGCTCGCCCAACGACGGAAACTTCTGATTGAGTACCGTCAGGGTTTCAATGGCCTTGGTGAAGTTGCGTTCCTTGGCTTGTGTTTGGGCTTTGTCCCAAAGACTGCGCGCCTTGGTATTGGCTGTGGCTAAAGTGGTTTGCGCTGCCGCAACCAGTGGAAGCAACGTACAGGCCAGCAATGGCAAGGCAGACAATATTCGGCGCATAAAGCAGGCAACTACGGGATATCAAGGAATTTATGCGTCTGTAACGACACCTGCCACTGTGGATTGTCTTTCACATAGTCCACAATCAAAGGCATCATCTGCGACGCCCTGCTCCACTCCGGCTGCAGGTACAGCCGGCACTGCTGGCCTACCTGCGCGGCGTGCTGCTCGGCCCAGGCAAAGTCCGAAGTATTGAACACGATAATCTTGAGTTCGTGGGCCTGCTGCAGCGTTTCGGGCAGCGGAGCCTTGAATTTTTTGGGCGACACGCAGATCCAGTCCCACTCACCACTAAGCGGGTAGGCGCCGGAGGTTTCAATCCAGTTCTGGCAGCCGGCGGCGTGCAGCGCCTGCGTGAGTGGCCCCAACTGGTGCATGAGCGGCTCACCGCCGGTGATGACGACGTTGCGGCCCGGATGGGCAGTGGCCGCCGCCACCATGTCGGCAATGGCTACGCGCGGGTGCTTGTCGGCGTCCCAGGATTCCTTAACGTCGCACCAGACGCAGCCGACGTCGCAGCCGCCCAGGCGCAAAAAGTACGCGGCGCGGCCGGTGTTGTAGCCTTCGCCCTGAATGGTATAAAACTGCTCCATGAGGGGCAGCGCAGCGGCCGGAACCTCAGTGTTGCCTGAGGCCGCCGATACAAGAGAAAGTTCGTGCAGCAAAATGAATGGGAAACAGGTAAAGCCGGACTGCCGGCAGGCGCTCCGAATCAAACCAGATTCGGCTCCAAATCCGTCGGCCCGACTTTAAAAGTAGTACAACGCCCCGAAATTCAAAAGCCCGGAGCTGGTTTTGTTGGATTTTACGGATGAGCTGCCGGTAATGAGTTAACAGGTGGTAGTTGTCGGTTGCCAGCATATGCTGGCGTGCTTTTGCAAACAAACCAGTAAGCGGCAACTGACAACCGGCAACCACCACCTGACAGCTTATTTCGGGTACACCTCCCCTTTTGCCGCCCGCAGCGTGTTGAGCAGCAGCATGGCAATGGTCATTGGCCCGACCCCGCCCGGCACGGGCGTGATGTAGGACGTAAGCGGCGCCACTTCAGTGAAGTTCACGTCGCCCTTCAGCGCCCAGCCCGACTTCTTGTCAGCGTCCTCCACGCGGGTGGTGCCCACGTCGATTACCACCGCGCCGGGCTTCACCATATCGGCCGTCACGAACTCCGGGCGGCCCAAAGCAGCTACCAGGATGTCGGCGGTGCGGGTAATGTCAGCCAGATTCTGGGTGCGCGAGTGGCATAAAGTCACGGTGCAGTTGCCAGGCTCTAAGTTCTTAGCCAGCAGAATACTAACCGGCGTACCTACAATGTTACTGCGCCCGATTACCACGCAGTGCTTGCCGTCCGTCGGCAGCTCGTAGCGGCGCAGCAGCTCCACAATACCTGAGGGCGTGGCGGGCAGCAGGGCCGGCAAACCGGCTACCATCCGCCCGATGTTCATCGGGTGGAAACCGTCTACGTCCTTCTCCGGCCGCACCGCCTC
Source organism: Hymenobacter puniceus (assembly GCF_014333525.1). Lineage (GTDB taxonomy): Bacteria > Bacteroidota > Bacteroidia > Cytophagales > Hymenobacteraceae > Hymenobacter. The sequence goes on along the minus strand of NZ_JACSCX010000003.1, from coordinate 718,261 downwards.
AATCACCTTGTTGGTGTCGATGTGGCGCGGCAGCGGCAGCTGCACGATGAAGCCGTCGATACGGTCATCCTCGTTCAGCTCCTGCACCTTTGCCAGCAGCTCGGCCTCCGTGATGGTGTCTTCGTAGCGCAGCAGCGTGCTCTCGAAGCCTACCCGCTCGCAGGCCAACACCTTGTTGCGCACGTAGGTTTCCGAGCCACCGTCGTGGCCTACCAGGATGGCAGCCAGGTGCGGGGTCTTTTGGCCAGCCGCTTTGCGCTGGGCTACTTCGGCGGCAATTTCTTCCTTGATGGCCTCGGCGGTTTGCTTGCCGTCGATGAGGCGGTAGGTGGTGGCGTCGGGGGCAGTGGTCATGGGGGTTGGCAGTTAAGCAGGGTCCTGGAATTGGTCAGCGGTTTTCTTGCTTTCGTGGGCGGCAATGGCGGCGGTGCCAGCAGCCTGCAGGGCGGCCTCCATCGTGGGCCAGTCATCTCTCCACCGGAACTTGCGTTCCTGGCCTTTGATGATCTTTTCCAGCTGTTCCTGGCTCGTACAGTTCTTGAGAAGGCTTGCGGACATGTCTTAAGATGAGTAAATCAGTACACGCCGTGTCAAGAAGTGTATGAGGTGGAAAATGGGTTGTTGGTTATTGTGTTGCCGGTTGTCGGTTGTTAGTGGATCAAAAGAACGTCATGCTGAGCGCAGTCGAAGCATCTCTACTTCTGGCGAACTCAATTGTGAAGACGAAGCGGTAGAGATGCTTCGGCTGCGCTCAGCATGACGTTCTTTTTACCTGTAACGAACGTTTTATCAGCACAAAAAAAACGCGCCCCGATGGGGCGCGTTCCACTTCATTAGTCGATTTTGAGGACGGCCAGGAAGGCCTCCTGGGGTATTTCTACGGAGCCCACCTGACGCATCCGCTTCTTGCCTTCTTTCTGCTTTTCGAGCAGCTTGCGCTTGCGGCTGATGTCGCCACCGTAGCACTTGGCAATTACGTTTTTGCGCAGGGCTTTCACGGTTTCGCGTGCAATGATTTTCTGCCCGATGCTGGCCTGAATGGCAATTTCAAACTGCTGGCGCGGGAGTAGCTCGCGGAGCTTTTCGCAGAGGCGGCGGCCCCACTCGTAGCTCTTGGAGCGGTGCACGATGGCCGACAGGGCATCCACCTTCTCCCCGTTCAGCATCACGTCCAGCTTCACCATGTCCGACTCGCGGAAGCCGATCAGCTCGTAATCCAGCGAAGCGTAGCCGCGCGAAATGGTTTTGAGCTTGTCGAAGAAGTCGAACACAATTTCCGACAGCGGCAGCTCAAACGACAGCTCCACCCGCTCCGAGGTCAGGTACGACTGCCCTTTGATGATGCCGCGCTTCTCCATGCACAGCGTGATGATGGGCCCCACGTAATCGGAAGCCGTGATGATCTGGGCTTTGATGTAGGGCTCCTCGATGTGCTTGATCATGTTCGGCTCGGGCATTTCGCTCGGCGCGTTGATGGTCAGCAACTGGTCTTTGGTGCCGGTGGCGTGAAACTGCACCGAAGGCACAGTGGTAATCACCGTCATGTTGAACTCACGCTCCAGGCGCTCCTGCACGATTTCCATGTGCAGCATGCCCAAAAAGCCGCAGCGGAAGCCGAAGCCCAGCGCCACCGACGTTTCGGGCTCCCACACCAGGGAAGCGTCGTTGAGCTGAAGCTTTTCCATGCACGAACGCAGCTCCTCGTACTCGGTGGTATCGACGGGGTAGATACCGGCGAATACCATGGGCTTCACATCGGCAAAGCCGTGGATGGCCTCGGCCGTGGGCCGCGCCACGTGCGTGATGGTGTCGCCGACCTTCACTTCGCGGGCCTCCTTGATGCCCGAAATGAGGTAGCCCACGTTGCCGGCCCCGATTTCGGGACGCGGCTCCTGGTTAAGGCCCAGGATACCGATTTCATCGGCACCGTATTCTTTGCCGGTGGCCATGAAGCGGAGCTTGTCGCCCTTCTTCATAGTGCCGTTTTTAATGCGGAACAGGACTTCGATGCCGCGGTAGGAGTTGAATACCGAGTCGAAGATGAGGGCCTGCAGCGGCGCGTCCGGGTCGCCCTTCGGGGCGGGAATCCGCTCACAGATGGCGTTCAGGATGGCTTCGATGCCGATGCCGGACTTGCCCGAGGCCGGAATGATTTCTTCCCGGTCGCAGCCGATCAGGTCCACAATCTCATCCGATACCTCCTCCGGCATGGAGTGGGGCAGGTCGATTTTGTTGAGCACCGGAATGATGGTCAAATCGGAACCTATGGCCAGGTAAAGGTTGGAAATCGTCTGGGCCTCGATGCCCTGCGACGAGTCCACGATCAGCAACGCGCCTTCGCAGGCGGCAATGGAGCGCGATACCTCGTAGCTGAAATCGACGTGACCGGGGGTGTCAATCAGGTTGAGCGTATACATTTCCCCTTTGTAGGGGTACTGCATCTGGATGGCGTGGCTCTTGATGGTGATGCCCCGCTCCCGCTCCAGGTCCATGTTGTCGAGCAGCTGCGCTTGCATGTCGCGCTTGGAGACAGTGCTGGTGAATTCCAGCAGGCGGTCAGCCAGCGTGCTCTTACCGTGGTCGATGTGGGCGATGATGCAGAAATTGCGGATGTTCTTCACTAGAGGCGGTTTTTTCCGAGGGCGAAGATACGGCAAAGGCCTTGTAAAAGCTAATAGCCTCGCTTCTGCCCTGCTGCCTGGAGGCAACTATCAACCATTGGCGTTCCACCCAAACAACGGCTGCAGTGCTTGGCTGGCTAACGGGATTGGCAGCGAAAGGCGCTGAGCTACACAATCGTCGCAAAAGTGGGTACTGATCGTCGCAACTGGGCGAGGCCGGTTGGCCGGAGGCACGTAAATTCCGTTGTTGAGGCATTGTTTCTTCACCTTCTCCTTCCCACAACCCATGAGCATCACCCTCGAACAAGCCCAGGCCGCTATCAAAGCCGCCCACCAGAAGTCATTGGAAATAGGCGTGAAGATGAACATTGCCGTGGTAGATGCCGGCGCCAACCTGACGGCCTTCGCCCGCATGGACGACGCGTGGCTCGGCTCGCTGGACATCTCCATCAAAAAGGCCAAAACGGCCCGCTTTTTCGATATGCCGACCGGCGTTATTGGGGGCCTCTCGCAGCCCGGCGGCTCGTTGTTTGGGATTGAGCATTCCAACAGTGGCCTCATCACCTTCCCCGGCGGCATTCCAATTAAGGACAGCAACGGCCGTGTAATCGGGGCTATTGGCGTGTCCGGCGACTCCGTGGAAAACGACCACACAGTAGCCGAAGCCGGCATGCAGGCCATCGTAAACGGCTGGCCCCGCGGCTAGGCTTACTGGCTTCGTTTTTTTCACTTTCTTAAGTTTCTATCATGGCTGACAACAGAGGCGTAGTCTATACCGGCCCCGGCAAAGTCGAGGTGCAGAACATTGCTTTTCCGGAGCTGAGGAACCCCAAAGGCAAGAAAATCACGCACGGTGTGGTTTTGAAAGTGGTGTCCACCAACATCTGTGGTTCCGACCAGCACATGGTGCGCGGCCGGACCACCGCACCATCGGGTTTGGTGCTGGGCCACGAAATCACGGGCGAGGTAATTGAAATGGGGGCCGACGTGGAGTTCCTCAAGAAGGGCGACCTGGTGTCGGTGCCGTTCAACGTGGCCTGTGGCCGCTGCCGCACCTGCCGCGAAATGAAAACCGGCATCTGCCTGACCGTGAACGAAGGCCGCGCCGGTGGCGCCTACGGCTACGTGGACATGGGCGGCTGGATTGGCGGCCAGGCCGAGTACGTAATGGTGCCCTACGCCGACTTCAACCTGCTGCGCTTTCCCGATAAGGACCAGGCCATGGAGAAAATCCGGGACCTGACCATGCTCAGCGACATTTTCCCAACGGGTTTCCATGGGGCCGTGAAGGCCGGCGTGGGCCCGGGCGCGACGGTGTACGTGGCCGGCGCCGGGCCGGTAGGGCTGGCTGCCGCCGCTTCGGCGCAGCTGCTGGGCGCAGCCGTGGTGATTGTGGGCGACATGAACAAGGCCCGCCTGGCCCACGCCCGCTCCTTCGGCTGCGAAACCGTGGACTTGACGCTGGACGCCACCCTTACGGAGCAAATCACCCAGATTCTGGGCGTGCCGGAAATCGACTGCGCCATCGACTGCGTGGGCTTTGAGGCCAGCGGCCACGGCACCGATTCCAAGACGGAAGTGCCAGCTGCCGTGCTCAACTCGCTCATGGAAATCACCCGCGCGGGCGGCTCCATCGGCATCCCCGGCCTGTACGTAACCGAGGACCCAGGCGCCAAGGATGAGGCGGCGCAGAAAGGCAGCCTGTCTATCAGGTTCGGGCTGGGCTGGGCCAAGAGCCACTCGCTGCACACCGGCCAGACGCCGGTGCTCAGCTACAACCGCCAGCTGATGCAGGCCATCCTCTACGACAAGGTGCAGATTGCCAAAGCCGTGAACGTGGAAGTCATCAGCCTCGACGACGCCCCGAAGGGCTACGCCGAGTTTGACAGCGGCGTGGCCAAGAAGTTCGTTATCAACCCACACAACCTGATTCCGGACGTGAAACCTAAAGCCAAGAAGAAGGACAAGGAACCCGCATAACGTCGACACTTCTTGCCTTCTGCATCAACGGCCGGGCTGCCCTACGGGGTGGTCCGGCCGTTTTGCATTCGGGCAGTTATGGGCCCGCCCGCTTGCAGCACCGCACCAGTCGCGGGGCAATATTTTATTTTGCGGGGCCCGGCTTTTGCCGCCTCACGGGCCGTAGGTTTGTGGCAGTGCTATTTTGCTGATTCATGTTGCGTCGATTGCTACTTATTACGGCCCTTTGCGCCGGTTCTTATCGGGCCAATGCCCAAACCCGCATTCTGGAAGGACAGGTACTGAACGACCAGACCGGCGAGCCGGTACCTTTTGCCACCCTGGGCATGGTGGGCCGCAGCGTGGGAACTGTGGCCGACGAGCAAGGGCGCTACCTGCTCCGCCTGCCACCCGGACTCTCTGATACGCTGGTGGTGACGAGTGTAGGATTTTTGCGTACGGCCGTGCCCCCAGCCGCGCTGATGAGCGGCCAGCGGGTGTTTCGGGTGCGGCCGTTGTCGGTGGCGCTGGCGGGGGCTGTAGTGGAGCACGCTCGGGTGCATCCGGCATTGTTGGGCCGCAACCAGGCCAAGGGCGACGTGCTCTGGACTGGCGGCTCCAGCGGCAAGGAAACCGTGGACGATGAGTGGGGCTGGGAGCTGGGCACGCTGCTCAAGCCCACGCGGCGCACCTATTTGGAGGAGTTTCACGTCTTTCTGGCCACTAATACCTACCAGCTGCTGCGCTTTCGCCTGAACCTGTACGCCGCGGAAAACGGCCAGCCCGGCGCGGTGCTGCTTTCCCAGGACATTCAGCTGGTGTGTACCAACCAGCAGCGCGGCTGGCAGACGGTTGACCTGCGCCCCTACGCTGTGCAGTTGCAGGCCCAACCCGTTGTGGCCACTATCCAGTGGCTGCAAAGCGAGAAAACTGATCCGGAAGACAAGTACTTTTCCATCCCTGTTTCCCGACAGCGCCAGCAGGTGATGGTGGAGCGCGAGAACAGCCAGGCCGCCTGGACCATCCACGCCCTGCAGCCCAGTTTGTACTTCACGGTACTGGAGGAGTAGGCGGGCAGCAGGCGTTTTGCGTATCTTCCAGAAGACAACCCGTTTTGTAGTATGCGCCCTACCATCACCGAAGACGTCATTACGCTCCGCAGTCCGGTGCTGGCTAACATGTCGGACGATGAGTTCTTCGACTTCTGCCAGTTGAATGCCGACCTGCGCATCGAACGGACGGCCTCCCACGAAATCCTCCTTATGTCGCCCACCGGCAGCCGCTCCGGCAAACGCAACGCCCGCCTTACCGGGCAACTTTATGCCTGGTTTTCCACACATGAAGAGCTTGGCGAAGTGTTCGACTCCAACACCGGCTTCACCCTCCCCGATGGCTCTGTGTTGTCGCCGGATGCGTCCTGGGTTTCAGCCGCTAATTGGAACGCCCTGACGGCCGCGCAGCAGGATAAGTTTGCGCCCGTGTGCCCCGAGTTTGTAGTGGAGCTGAAATCTGCCACCGACTCGCTTAAAACCCTGCAGGCCAAAATGCTGGACTACCTGCGCAACGGTGTGCAGTTGGCCTGGCTGCTCAACCCTGAAACCGAAACCGCCTACCTCTACCGTCCCGGCCAGCCCGAGCCCGAAACCGTGCAGGGCTTCGATAATGAGTTGAGTGGTGAGGCGGTGCTGCCGGGGTTCCGGCTGCGGCTGGCGGAGTTGCGGTGAGTTACGAGTTAATCAACATCCGGCTCGTAGAAGAATGTATTACGAGTTGCTACAGAATAATATCCCAGGCCTGAGTAGCCAATAGACCAACTATCAAAATCTTTGAAAGGAGCATCGTTCCAGATATGAAGTGAATAGCCATTCGAGAAATCAATAGTTAAATCTCCCCATGCTGTGAAAGTGGCACTGGCAACCGTACTGCTTTCCAATGTCTGTAAGGCAGGAGCCAGATTGGTACCGGCATCCTCGTGCCATGTGCAAATAATGTGCTCTGCCTTTACGATTCGCCACGCGCACCAAACCATCAACGAGAATTCTCCCTGAGTTTCATCAGTAGATGATAGCAGTCCAAATTGCAGCGTAAAAATGGATCCTGTCTCATTCCCGGCCCGGCTCCGCCACGCCGGTTGGTGCTGCAACTTCTCTATGACCTGCTTGAACTCGGCGAAGGAGACAACATGCTTTCTGGTTTCAGACATAGGATAGTGGAATTTTAGCTCCTGTAAATTCATCCAAACTTACGTGAATAGCCCCGCCGGGGCTTTTTGCGTACCTTCGCTACCCCAAATTCCACCCAACATCCCCGCGCTATGCAAGCTGCTCCCGCCGCTCCTTATAAGCCCCAGAACCATATTCGCATCGTGACGGCCGCCGCCCTCTTCGACGGGCACGATGCCGCCATTAACATCATGCGCCGCATCATTCAGAGCAGCGGCGCCGAGGTGATTCACCTGGGCCACAACCGCTCGGTGCAGGAAATCGTGGACTGCGCCATCCAGGAAGATGCTCAGGCTATTGCCATTACCTCCTACCAGGGCGGCCACAACGAGTACTTCAAGTACATGTATGACCTGCTTAAGGAGCGCGGCGCGGGCCACATCCGCCTGTTCGGCGGCGGCGGCGGCGTGATTCTGCCCACCGAAATCGAGGACCTGCACAGCTACGGCATCGAGCAGATCTACTCCCCCGACGCCGGCCGCGCCATGGGTTTGCAGGGCATGATCAACGACCTGCTCCAGCGCTGCGACTTCCCCACCGGCCAGAACCTGAACGGCGAAGTCAAGCACCTTAAAGAAAAAGACGCCCGCAGCATCGGCCGCCTCATTTCCGCCGCCGAAAACTTCCCCGAGGAGTTTGAAAAAGTTAGGGAGTTGTTAGTTGCTAGTTATCAGTTGTCAGTTGGGGGAGAAAAAGCCCAACAGAACGACCTAACAACTGACAACGAACAACTAACAACTAAACGAACAACTGACAACAAACAACTAACAACTAAAACCCCCATCCTCGGCATTACTGGCACGGGCGGCGCGGGTAAGTCGAGCCTGGTAGATGAGCTGGTGCGGCGCTTTCTGATGGACTTCCCTGAGAAGACCATTGCCATCATCTCCGTGGACCCCAGCAAGCGCAAAACCGGCGGGGCCCTGCTCGGCGACCGGATACGGATGAACTCCATCAACTCGCCGCGGGTGTATATGCGCAGCTTGGCCACGCGCCAGAGCAACCTGGCCCTAAGCAAGTATGTGCAGGACGCCGTGGATGTAGTCCGCGCTGCCGAGTTTGACCTTATCATCCTCGAAACCTCCGGCATCGGGCAAAGTGACACCGAAATCATCGAGCACTCCGACGCCAGCCTGTATGTAATGACCCCCGAGTACGGCGCAGCTACCCAGCTGGAGAAAATCGATATGCTCGACTTCGCCGACGTCATTGCCCTCAACAAGTTCGACAAGCGCGGCGCCCTCGACGCCCTGCGCGACGTGCGCAAGCAGTACCAGCGCAACCACGGCCACTGGGACAAGCCCCTCTACGATATGCCCGTCTTCGGCACCATCGCCTCGCAGTTCAACGACCCCGGCATGAACCGCCTCTACCGCGCTATTCTGAGCATGGTCGAAGCCAAAACCGGTGTGCCGTTTGCTTCCCAGCTGGCCACGACCAAAGAGGATTCCGAGAAAATCTATATCATTCCGCCGCACCGTACGCGGTACTTGTCTGAAATCGCCGAAACCAACCGCCAATATGACCAGTGGGTTCTTAAACAAGCTGACACCGCTCAGCAGCTCTACGGAATCCGACAAGCCGTCGGAGCCGTCCAAAGTCTCGGAAACGCCGCTGGCGGACCTGGCGCTGGGAACAGCGGCAACCAACCCGATGCCGGAAGCCTCGTGGCCGGCCTGGAGAGGACCTTCGAGGAGGTCAAACTCCGGCTGGACGGGCAGAACTGGAAACTCCTGGAAACCTGGCCGCAAAAAGTAGCCGCCTATAAAGCCCCGGAATTCGTCTTCAAGGTGCGCGACAAAGAAATCCGCATCCAGACCCACACCACCAGCCTCAGCAACCAGCAGATTCCGAAAGTCAGCTTGCCGCGTTACACGGCCTGGGGTGACCTGTTGCGCTGGCAGCTCCAGGAAAACGTGCCCGGCGAATTCCCCTACACCGCCGGCGTGTTTCCGTTTAAGCGCGAGGGCGAAGACCCCACCCGCATGTTTGCCGGCGAAGGGGGCCCCGAGCGCACCAACCGCCGTTTCCACTACGTGAGCATGGGTTTGCCCGCCAAGCGCCTGAGCACCGCCTTCGACTCGGTGACGCTCTACGGCGAGGACCCCGACCACCGGCCCGACATCTACGGCAAAATCGGCAACGCCGGGGTGAGCATCTGCTGCCTCGACGACGCCAAGAAGCTCTACTCGGGCTTCAACCTGGCCAACCCCAGCACCTCGGTGTCGATGACCATCAACGGCCCCGCCGCCACGCTGGCTGCCTTCTTCATGAACGCCGCCATCGATCAGCAGTGTGAGCTTTATATTAAAGAGCAGGGCCTGGAAGCCGAAGTTGACGCCAAGATCAACCAGATTTACGCCGACAAGGGCCTCAACCGCCCCCGCTACCAGGGCGAGCTGCCCCAGGGCAACGACGGCCTGGGTTTGATGCTGCTCGGTGTCACCGGTGACCAGGTTTTGCCCGCCGACGTCTACCACACCATCAAAACCCGCACCCTGAGCCAGGTGCGCGGTACCGTGCAGGCCGACATTCTTAAGGAAGACCAGGCCCAGAACACCTGCATCTTCTCCACCGAGTTTGCCCTGCGCCTGATGGGTGATGTGCAGGAGTACTTCATCAAGGAGAAAGTCCGCAACTTCTACTCGGTGTCGATTTCTGGCTACCACATTGCCGAGGCCGGGGCCAACCCCCTCACCCAGTTGGCCCTCACGCTAAGCAACGGCTTCACCTTCGTGGAGTACTACGTGAGCCGGGGCATGAGCGTAAACGACTTCGCGCCCAACCTCTCCTTCTTCTTCTCCAACGGCATCGACCCCGAGTACGCCGTGATTGGCCGCGTGGCGCGCCGCATCTGGGCCAAGGCTATGAAGCTGAAGTACGGCGCCGACGCCCGCTCGCAGATGCTCAAGTACCACATCCAGACCAGCGGCCGGAGCCTGCACGCCCAGGAAATCGATTTCAACGATATCCGCACCACCCTGCAGGCCCTCTACGCCATCTACGACAACTGTAACTCCCTGCACACCAACGCCTACGACGAGGCCATCACCACGCCCACCGAGGAATCGGTGCGCCGGGCCATGGCCATTCAGCTCATCATCAACCGGGAGCTGGGCCTGGCCAAAAACGAAAACCCGCTGCAAGGCTCCTTCATCATCGAGGAGCTCACCGACCTGGTGGAAGAGGCCGTGCTCATGGAGTTTGACCGCATCACCGAGCGCGGGGGCGTGCTGGGCGCCATGGAAACCATGTACCAGCGCGGCAAGATTCAGGAGGAAAGCATGCACTACGAGATGCTCAAGCACACGGGCGAGTACCCCATTATCGGCGTGAACACCTTCCTCTCCTCCAAAGGCTCGCCCACGGTGGTGCCCGCCGAGGTTATCCGCGCCACCGACGAGGAAAAGCAGTACCAGATTGAGATGCTCAACATCCTGCACACCCGCAACGCCGACCAGACCGAAGCGCGCCTCAAGCAGCTCCAGCAAGTCGCCATTGCCAACGGTAACCTCTTCGCCGAGCTGATGGAAACCGTCAAGTTCTGCTCCCTCGGGCAGATTACGAATGCGCTGTTCGAGGTTGGGGGGCAGTATAGAAGGAATATGTAAGCCTCTTTCGGACTAAGTTAAAAGGGCGCTACCTTGTCGGGGTAGCGCCCTTTTTTTCTGTTTTATGAAAACCATACTTATACTCTCAATAGTACTGACCACCTTCTTCGAGGCTTCAGCCCATAAGGAAAATGACAAAACCGTTCAGGATTCCACTAATCTTGCTATTGCAACGCAATACCTTGATGAAAAACTTGGCAAAGAGTACGTTAAGGCACACCTGAGATATGCTGGTCAATATGAAAGTGTATTGTCGATGGTCACGTTCGAAATAGTACCGCAACAGCCTATCAAAAAGAATATGATAATTGTCTCGCTTGATGGCAAAGAGGTTGAAAGCAAATACAACAGCAAAATCTCTATGTCAGATATCGAACTGTATAATCAAGGGAAGGAGGCACCTAATATCTTCTTCAATAAAGCTCACGCCCTTGCACAGGCGAAGAATCTTAAACTTAAAAAAGGTATTAAGCCTTGGGAAGTTGAGATGTCAGGAGTTGCCGGTGAAATATTTTGGATCGTCAAATCTTATGCAAAAGAGTATCACGAACCTATGTGGTCTGCATCTGGAACACACGTGAAAGTTGACATAAGAACTGGCAAAGCTTTAACAGGTAATTGGCGGGCAGTAGAATAGGCACCGCCTGATATAAAGACGCGAATACACGTCTTTACATCTGCCACGCCTTCGCTCACTGCACAACAAGCAGGCGGATTGGGCGTTGCTGACGGAAAAATATTACTGCTGGGCAGGTCTGCTCTGGAGCCTGCATCCAGCTTCTACTACTCTATGCTGACGCTACACAACTATCACAAAGCGTATAACGGCCACCTGATTCTTGACATCCCTGCTTTTAACATTGATTCCGGAATTCACTGGCTGCGCGGGCACAACGGTTCCGGCAAAAGCACTTTCCTGAAAACCGTAGCCGGTATTATTTCCTTTGAGGGAGAAATCAGCCTACATAACACGCTGAGCGTAAAAAAGCACCCGACAGACTACCGCAGCGCGGTGAATTTCGCCGAGGCCGAGCCTGTATTTCCTGATTTCCTGACGGGCACCGAGCTAATCCAGCTGTTCAAATCGGCTAAGAAGGCGCCCGTCCGGCAGGAGGAACAGTACGTGGAGAGCATGCGCATGACGGCCTACCTGCCGGACCGGATCAGCACCTATTCCAGCGGGATGCTCAAGAAACTGTCGTTGGTGCTGGCCTTCCTGGGGCGGCCGGCCTGTGTTCTGCTTGATGAGCCCCTGACCACTCTGGACGCAGATGCTTTGCCGATTCTGTACTCCTGGATTGCCAACCAGCACCAACAGGCGGGCACCACGTTTCTGCTGTCGTCGCACCAGCCGTTTGCAGGCGCCATTCTGCCTGATGTGCGGGAAATTCTGGTGGAACGCAATACGCTGCATCATATCATATGAGAAGTGCCCACACCCGCGTGCTGACCAAACTACTAGCCACAGGATTTTACCGGCAACACACCGGGCTATTGCTTTCATTGTTTGTTTTCATCTTCAGCAACTTCTTCTATACCAACGTTCTCAATCAAAGCCACCTGACGCCCGAACAACTTCTTGAAACGGCGCTGAAACTGGTACTATCCACCGTCAGCGAGCCGCTGGGCGTTTTCCTGTTTGCGGTTATTCTGTTTGTCTACAGCGCCAAAACCCGGCAATATGTAGGAGCACGCCTGCAGGCACCAGACACTTCGTTTGTATTCTACAGTCTCAACGCGTTGAGTATGACGCAGCAGCTGCAGGCCTGGGCGGCGGTGCAGCTGAGCCTGTTGCTGCCGGTTGTAGCGCTGGGCGGGTATGCCATGGTAGTAGGCGCGGCGTATGGGTATTGGCTGGTTCCACTGCTTATCCCCGTATATCTGCTGGCCCTGAACGTGTTCTGCGCCTGGCACTACGTAGGCCTGACCAACCGCCTGACGACCAAACCGGCCAGATCAGCTGGGGTGTCGTGGCTGCATGCCTGGCCGAAGCCGTTGTGGAGCCTGTTTCTGTTTGAGGTGCTTGTTCGGAAACGGGTTGCCTACGCCGTCACCAAGGCTACCTCATTCGCCGGCATAGCCCTTGTTTTCAGCGTATTTCCCGGCTCCCACTCCGACCCACGTTTGATTGGATTGGTTGGCCTGTGTGTTGCCCTGAGTCACGCTGTATTGATTTATCAGGCAAGTGAGTTCGAGCTAACCTATCTACGCTTTGCCCGCAACTTTCCGTACAGCAAAGGGCAGTTATACGGTCAGCAGGCAGCCTTATACAGCCTGCTGCTGCTCCCCGAGCTAGGGTGCCTTGTCGTTGCCACGGCCATGCCTAAGGCCCTGGCTGGGTTTCTGTTGCTGCTGAGTGTAACGCTGCTATTCCGGGCTGTCCTTTACCGTATAGGGCAGCACATCAAGCAGTACCTGCAGATTGTATTCGGGCTGTTTCTCATTCTTCTTTTTGCTGATTTGTTTGGGCTCACCACTCTGCTGGCTGTTAGCAGCTTCCTGGCGGCCTGGGTGCTGCTGTGCCGCCACAGCTACGCGGAGTAGGCCCGCTTTATCCGCTTTGGTCTTTGGGTTAGCTGTTCCGGCGGGTGGCCCTGTTCAGGTGGCATAGATGCCTGTTCATCGAAACCACGCCCGCGCCGCCCGGTAAAAGATTGGCAATTGGCTAGCTTTACCCCATGCGCACTGCTTTCTTACGGTGGAAAATCAGCCTACTAGCCCTGCTCGTAGCTCTGGCAGCCTGCTCTTCTCCCGACTCTCAACCCGGCCTGCCCACCGCCCAGGATGTGCGCGTGCGCTACACCGCCCGCCGCGTGGTACTACCCGATGTGCCGCAGCGCGGCCGCATCCTCGACCGCCACGATTCTGTGCTGGTAGACACGCGCCTGCAGTTTCTGCTGCAGCTGCCGAGCCGCCCCCCGCTTGACACGCTGGCCCTGGGCGAGTTACTAGGCTGGGACTCTACCACGGTACGCCGCCGCATTGCCGAAGCCCTGCCGTACCCGGATGCCCGCCCCGGCTACCCCGTGCAGCTGCGCCTGACCAAAGCGGAAGCAGCCCGCATCCGCCGCGACAGCAACGCCACCGTACCGCGTCTCACCCTCACCGAGCGCCCCCGGCGGGTGTATACCACCAGCGCGGGCGCCCCGGTGCTGGGCTACCTGAGTGCCGAGGCCCAGCCCTTTTTCCGCCAGGCCAGGCGCTACCGGCGGGGTCGTTTCTACCGCCTGCGCAACGGCGGGGTGGAAGCGTACTACAACGGCCTGCTGAGCGGCCACCGCGGCTACCTGCATCCGCTGCTCGATGCCAAAGGGCAGCAGCATGGTACCTGGGCCAAGGACACTGTCTTCCAGCAAGGCCAGGACCTGCACCTGACCCTGGATGCCAAGCTCCAGACCTACGCCGAGAAACTGCTGGGCGGCCGCCGTGGCTACCTCGTAGCTCTTGATCCGCGCACCGGCGAAATCCTGGCTTATGTATCCGGCCCCGTGTATCCCGCGGCCACCCTTACGGCCCCCGATCAGGCCGGCGTACGCGCCGAGTTGCTGGAGCACGAGGATATGCCCCTGCTCAACCGGCCCGCCATGCTGGCCAACCCGCCCGGCTCGGTGTTCAAGCTGGTAAATGCCGCCGTGGCACTGCAGTTGGGTGCCATCAGCCCCGCCACCGGCTTCCGCTGCGACCAGTCGCTGGTGAGCTGCGTGCACCACCACCCCAGGCCCGGCAGCCTCACGGTAGGCCTGAAGTACAGCTGCAACCCTTACTTCTATCAGGTGCTGCAAACCGTCATCAACCACGTGCCCGACTCGCTGGTGCAGGATACCGTGGCGGCCCGCCACGCCAACCTCGCCCAGTGGCGGCGCTACGCCCGCTCCTTCGGGCTGGACTCGGTGCTGGGCGTGGATATGCCCCGCGAGGCGCCCGGCTTCCTGCCCACCCCCGCCTACTACGACAAGGCCCGCCGCACCACTAACTGGACCTACCGCTCCATCTATTCACTCAGCATTGGGCAGGGTGAAATCAACCTGACGGGCTTGCAGATGGCCAATATGGCCGCCATCATTGCCAACCGTGGCTGGTACTATCCGCCCCATCTGGTGCGCGGCATCGGCGAGGCTGGCCCATTGGCCCGCTTCACCCGCAAGCACCACACCCTCATCGACAGCGCCAACTTCGCCGCCCTGATTCCCGGCATGGTGGCGGTGCTGCAGCGCGGCGGCACCGCCGACGCCTCCAGCCTCGCCGATGTAGGCATTACGGTGGCAGGCAAAACCGGCACCGTGGAAAATGACGAAGGCGACGACCACGCCGCTTTTGTCGGCTTTGCCCCGGCCGATAACCCTAAAATAGCGGTGGCTGTGTACCTGGAAAACGGCGGCTTCGGGGCTACGGCGGCGGCACCGTGCGCCGTGCTGGTGATGGAAAAATACCTGCGCGGCAGCATTGCGCCTAAGCGCAAGCGCTGGGAGGCCCGCATCCAGCGGCGCGCCCGGCAGGAGTAGGCAGCATCGTGGCAGCGCAAACCTGATAAGTGGCAGTGCTGGCTACTTCCGTGCATTAAACCGGGCCCGGTACACGGTGGTGTCGCCGGGGCCAAATACGATGCGGCGGTTTTCCGCTTCTTTCAGCTCAAACTCCCCGTTAACCGTGAACTTCACTTCCGTGATAAGAAAGCCGGTGTGCGTGGTTACGGTGGCACGATACAGGCTGCTGTCGGGGCCCACGGGCATGAGTTGCAGATCCTGGTCCCAGCTTAGGGGTTTGTCGCGGCCACGCAGGCCCACCTGCCGCACATTGGGCAAGCCGCGCACGTCCAGCTCGTACACTACGGTTTTGTCGTGGGCGGGCTGCACGCAGCCGGGCAGCAGGCTCGCCAGCGCCAGCCAGCCAAGCAGGTTATAGCGTTTCATGGCGGCGGGGTTTGGCAAGCACATAATCAAGTCCGAAACGGCCGGAGCCCAGCACCACTGCCGGCAGCGCGGCCCACAGAAAACCGGCAGCGGGCAGCGCGTTCCACATACCCTGGGCAAGCTGCTGCATGAAAATGGCCACCAGCATCGTGCAGATTATCAGGAAGGCCGATAGGCGGGTGCCCAGCCCCAGCAGCAACAGCAGCCCGCCCACAGCTTCGCTGAATGCCCCCATCCAGGCAAAGAAATTCGGCAGCAGCGCAAAAATGCCCCCATACGCCGCCACATCGTTCGGAAACCAGAAGGCCACTTCAAACAGTCCCAGGTTGTTATCGGGTGGCGACCAGGGCAAGCCGAATTTGGGAGCCCCAAACTCAGTGGAGAGCAAATAACCGCACACCAGCCGGGGCAGCAGCAGCAGCGCATCCTGCCACCAATGAGGCAGCACAAGCGGTTCAATAACAGGGCGCAGCAAACGTACCATAGTCAGCGGGTTGACGGGTGAGTGGAAGTGAGGTAACAGGCTTCGCTGGCCGCAGTAGCCGGGAAGTGGGTTAAAGCACGGCACCCTCGACCTATCTGGTGCCCCAATTCATATATTGATACCTCAACCGGGCCGATATGGGCCTCATTTCGAGGATCTGCGCCTTCGGTAGCGCCTGCCAAGTGGTTCTGCGGACGCCGCTGTCCACTAGCTGCATTACCATTATCTTGCCCGGGTTCCGTATCCAGACTATCGTTTATGCTTCGTTTCCTATTCTGGCTGCTGCTGTCTTTGCCGGCCGCCGGCTATGCCCAGCGTACTATTCCCCGGCTGCTCGATGCCGAATACAAAGCTGGCCACTTCAATGGCACGGTGCTGGTAGCACAGGAGGGCAAGGTCGTTTCCCGCGTTAGCAAGGGGCTGGCCAACCTGCAGTTTGCAGTGCCCATCAGCCCTACTACCCGCTTCCCGATTGCCTCGATGAGCAAAACGTTTACGGCCATTCTGGTGCTGCAGCTCTGCCAGAATGGCCAGCTCAGGCTCGCCGACAAAGCAGCCACGTACCTGCCCGAGCTGCCGGCCAACTGCCAGCACATCACCGTGGCAGAGCTACTAACGCATTACTCGGGTCTGAAAAACGAACCCCTTGAGGCGTACAAAGCAGCCTACTCCCCGGCCGAGTACGTTGCCCGGTTTGCGGCACTACGGGAAACCGGTAAGCCGGCCGGCTTCAACTACAATAATGTCGATTACGTGGTACTGACCCGCATTCTGGAGGTAATAACGAAGAAACCTTTCGCCCAACTGCTGCACGACAACATTCTGGGGCCGCTGCGCATGACCAATTCCGGGGTGGTGCAGGCGGCACGCGTGATTCCGCAGCTGGCCTACGGCTACCACAACTACACGTTTGGCGCGGGCACGGCCAACGACACGCTCCAGAACGACCTGCTGGTGCACATGGCTAACTACGCCGGGGCTGGCGCCATCTATTCCACCACCGACGATTTGCTGAAGCTCGTGCTGGGCTTACGCCACCACACGCTGCTGTCGGCCGCAGGCATGGCCGCGCTGCTACGGCCGCAGCAACCCGCTTTTCTGGACTATGCCCGCGGCTACCCCACCATGGGCTTCTACTACAACGACAAAACGTTTCCACAGCCGGTTCTCGAACGCCGGGGTAGTATCAACGGTTTCAATTCTGTGCTTCTCACTGACCCTGATTTCCGTCGTGTCGTCATTCTGCTGACCAACACCGACACGGCCGACCTGGAAGTACTCGCCGACCAGGTGTATCGCCTGCCGCGCTAAACAATTTACCCGCCAGCGCTCTATTTCTGCATCTTCTATCCGGTTTTTCCATCCGACATGCATCCCACTACCATCACCATTGCTCCACACTCCAACCAGCCGCTCACCGTTGCGCGGCTGGGCTACGGCACCATGCGCCTGCCGGGCCCCGACGTATGGGGCGAACCAGCCAACCGCTTTGAGGCCCTGCAGATTTTGCGCGAAGCCGTAGACGCGGGCGTCAATTTTCTGGACACGGCCGACTACTACGGCGAAGACGTGACCAACCGCCTGCTACGCGAAGCGCTGCACCCCTACCCGGCCGACCTGGTTATCTGCACCAAAGTGGGCGCCACCCGCCGCCCCGACAAAAGCTGGGTGCCCTATAACCGCCCCGAGCAGCTGCGCGCCAGCATTGAAAACAACCTGCGCACATTAGGCTAGGAGCAGATTCAGCTGGTGCACCTGCGCCTGATGGGCGCGGGCCCGGTTCCGTTTGATGAGCAGTTGGGTGCCATGTTTGCGCTGCAGCGCGAGGGCAAGATCCTGCACGTAGGGCTGAGCAACGTCTCACGGGCTGAGTTGGAAGCCGGCCTTGTGCTGGGGCCCATTGCTACCGTCGAGAACATGTATGGCCACGCCCAGCGTACCACGCTGGTGCATCCGCATGGCGCCAACCCCGGCGGCGCGGAAGTGCTGGATTTGTGCGAGCAGCACGGTATCCCACTCGTTCCGTTCTTCTCGCTGCTGCACGCCTTGCCCCAGGCCGATACCCGCGTGGCAGAGGTAGCCCGCCAGCACAATGCCACCGAAGCTCAGCTGAATCTGGCATGGCTGCTGCACAAGTCACCCTGGATTCTGCCCATTCCAGGCACCTCCCGGCTCGCGCACCTGCGCGAAAACCTGGCCGCCGCCACTATTCAGCTGAGTGCCGAGGACATGGCATATCTGGAGTAAGCGCCCCGCGGGCAGCTGGTTGCAACCTGAGCCTCCCCGGCCCGACTCTTTCCGGCAAATCCGTTTTATTTCGTGGCATGAAACGCAGCTTTTGGTTGATGGTGCTGGCTTTGCTGAGCCTGGCACCCGCATATGCCCAATCCCTGACGGGCGAATGGCAGGGCGTAGAAACCGATACCGGGGAGCCGGGCGCCGTGTGGCCGGCCGTGCTGCGGCTGCAGAAAAGCAGCGGCCCCAACTTGTTTGGCGTGCTCTACCAGGAAGTAGGCGGCGAGCCTGGCGTGTCGGCTACGTTTCAGATGGCCGGTACGCGCACCGCCACCGGGTTGCGTTTGGAGCACGTCCGCAAGCTCACTGAAACTGGCAGCACTCCTTTCTCCTATTGGTGCGAGGGCTCCATCACCTTCACCTACGACCCCACTCAGGAAAAACTGACGGGCCGCGCCACCTATGCGCCCCTCGGCGACTGTGACAAAGGCACGCTCACGTTTTACCGCATCAGGCTGCAGTCGGCCGCTACGGTGCCGGCCGGCGCTGCCACCACGTTGCGCGTGTCGGGCCGCAACGTGCTCTGGTACGCCGATGCCAGCCTGAAACAGCCGATAGCCACCGGCAACACGTACCGTACCACCCTCAACAAAACCACCACCTTCTACCTGAGGCAGAGCTACTACCCCACCCGCCAGAGCACGGCGGTGCCCATCACCATCCAGGTGGCCGGAACGCCTTCAGTGCCAGTGCCAGCCTCAAGTCCGGTAGCTCAGGTGGCGCCACTAGTGCCCTTAGCGCCACGTGCCGTGGAGGTGCCTCCCACCGATACACCCCGGCCGGCACCGGCCAGCCCTGCAGCGCCCGTCTTATCGGCGGCACCCGTAGCACTGCCTACCGTGTTATTTAAGCTGGGCACGGCCGAGCTATTGCCCGAAAGCCAGCCTGCCCTGCAGCAGCTAGCCACTGAGCTACTGGCCCGCCCCACCCTACGCCTGCGCGTGGCCGGCCACACCGACCGGATTGGGGAGCCCCAGAAAAACCAGGTTTTATCAGAGCAGCGGGCCGAAGCCGTGAAGCAGCAGCTGGTGCAGCTGGGCGTAGCGGCGGCGCGCATCAGTACCACCGGCTACGGCGACGCCCGCCCGCTTCACCCCTCACCGGATGCCCGCAACCGCCGCGTGGAAGTGTCGGCCGAGCCAGAGTAATGTTGCTGAACGCAAGCACCACGGCCGGGCATAACCGGCCTGCAACAGCCAGCGGCTACCTCTACAATCAGAGGCAGCCACTGGCTATTGCTGACAGCTCCTGCCGACAAAAACTTCTTATTTAGCTGGCACTGGCTGGGCGGCCGGCTGGCGGCGCTGCTCTTCTTTCTGATAGAAAGCCAACTCCTGCTGGTAAGGGGCGTAGTTCCAGTCGGGGCGGGCGGTGGCGGCCGTGCGGGCGGCCGTGGTCAGGGCCGTTAGTTGCTCCGGCGTCAGCACCGAGGCAGTGGAGTCGGCCAGCAGAGCCTGATGGCGCTGCTCCAACAGAGCTTCCAGGGCTTGAATCTCGGGGCCACCTTTGCCTTTGAAGGTTTCCGGGGCTGTGCGTTTGCGCTGGATACTCTGCCCATGGTAGCTGAACAGCGTAACGCCCCGGCCCAGCGTCGGCGTAGCAGCAGCCCCTTCAGCTTTTGGAGCGGCGGCTTTCGCCTTTTTCTGCCGGGCAGCCAGCGTTGCCACCGACACGGCGGCCCGGGTTCCGCCCATTATCAGCCCAATCTGCGCTTGCGCCTGCTGGATGGTAAGCACTGCTGCGAGAGTAAAGATGTACTTCATATAAGAGAAAAAACGGTAGCGTTAGAAGCACGCAAGCTACGCAAGAATTCAGCTTCATCAGAGCCTGAATGTTGGGTTAAACGACGAAAAGACAACGACGCAATCTGCACTTCAGGGCAGCTGCGGCACCAGGTCTTCTCACAGATTAAGAGCCGACCGGGAATCCGCGAATCAGGTTCCGGCCAGCCTGTTGGCTACAGCCGGGCCGTAAGCTGTAGTTTAGAGGCATCATCCTCGTCTTTATTGTCTGCCTGCCATATGCTGCGCCCCATCTTTTTCCTGCGTTCTGCTATAGTGCTGCTAGCCGGAGTGCTGTGGCCATGCGCCGCCAGCGCCCAGCAGCCCGCTGTTCCCCGCGACACGTCGTTCACCACGTACAGCGCCTATACCAAAGCCAAAGTCCAGCACCCTACTATTAGTATTGCCCGGCCGCCGGTTCCCAATTCCATCCGCAGCCAGAACAACCTCTCCTACTGCACCGAAAACGGGCGTAGTCTGCAGCTGGACGTGTTTTACCCAAGAAAGGCTAAGCGACGCCAGACGTTTCCGGGGGTGCTGATTGTGCATGGCGGGGGGTGGCGCTCCGGCGACCGGAGCCAGCATGTGCCGCTAGCCCAACAGTTGGCGGCGCGAGGGTTTGTGGCTGTTACGGCCGAGTACCGCCTGTCGGCAGAAGCCCCCTACCCGGCCGCCGTACAGGACCTGAAAGCGGCCGTGCGGTGGATGCGCGCCCACGCCCGCTCCTACGCCCTGGATACCAGCCGCGTGGCAGTGTGGGGCTTTTCGGCGGGTGGCCAGCTGGCGGCCCTTGTGGGGGCTACCAACCGCAACCCGCTCTACGAAACGGGCACCTGCTTCCGCACTTACTCCAGCAGCGTACAGGCAATCGTGGATGTGGATGGCATCCTGGCGTTCCTGCACCCAGAGTCAGGCGAGGGCGACGACAGCAAAAGTGTTTCGGCGGCCACACAGTGGTTTGGCAGCAACAAGCTCAGCCGCCCCGACCTGTGGCAGCAGGGCTCTGCGCTCAGCTATGCAGGCCTCAACACGCCACCCACCCTGTTTATCAACAGCGGCGTGGCGCGCATGCACGCCGGCCGCGACGATATGATGCGCCAGCTTACGGCGGGGGGCATCTACACGGAATTGCACCAGTTCCCGGAAGCTCCACACCCGTTTCCACTGTTCAACCCCTGGTTTACGCCCACCCTCAACTACACCGTAAACTTTCTGAAAAAGGTGTTCCTTATTCCCTGATGGCAAGCAAGCGGCGGAGCTGTTAGCCTGGCCACCGTGGAGAGAATAGCCTGCTCGTAGCAGATAAGCCGCAGGCAACAAATATATGATGCTTGCATAACAATTTATCAATGCAGCCGTATTACCTTTGTAGCCATCAAGCTGATTTGCATTTACATAGAACCTTTGCCATGAAAAAGAGCACTGTCGCCTTCTCCTCACTGCTGGTCCTAGGGAGCCTTGGCTCGTTGAGCTACCTGGCGGCTCAGGTCCTGGACCTGAACCTGTTTTTTGATCTTCGCGACGAAGAGGAGCTGCACTTTTAAGCAGCCGCTTTTTTGCTGTCTTCTACGAACCCTGCCCTGCGGCAGGGTTCGTTTGGTTTAGCGCTCCGCACAAACCCTGATTCAGAATCAGGAGTTTAGCAGATTCAGCACAAAAAACCACATCCATTCCCGGCTGTTTTCGGTACTTCACAGTCTGGAAGCCCACGGTGGGCTCTGGTATCTCTCATCGGCTGTTCTTTGGGCCGGGTGGCGTAGCGCCGCCTCGGTCCGGCGTCAGCCACATTCACTGATTTATGAACCTGAGTAGCCTCAAAGAGCAGATCAGCTACATCATCGGGCGCGACATGGCCCGTAATTTCTCCCAGCAGGGCCTGGACCTGGACGTTGACATTCTGGCGGCCAGCATGAAGGAAGGCCTGAGCGGTGAGCCCAGCCGCCTCAGCCAAGAGCAGGTGCAGGAAGCCATGATGCAGCTGCAGCAGCAGATGGGTGGCGCTGAAGAAGACGATGACGACACTTCAAACGACGGAGCGATGAACAACAACAAAGCAGAAGGCGAGGCATTCCTGGCCGAAAACAAAAGCAAGCCCGGCATCACGACGCTGCCCAGCGGCCTGCAGTATGAAGTGCTGACCGAAGGCAGCGGCCGCAAGCCCGGCCCTACTTCGCAGGTAACCACCCATTACCACGGCACCCTGCTCAACGGCAACGTATTCGACAGCTCCTACCAGCGCGGCCAGCCGGCTACGTTTGGCGTAAACCAGGTAATTGCGGGCTGGACAGAGGCGCTGCAGCTGATGCCGGAGGGCTCGAAATGGCGCCTCTACATCCCGTCGGATATGGCGTATGGCAAGCGTGGTGCCGGCCGCGACATCGGACCGGACTCGGCACTTATCTTCGACGTTGAGTTGCTGAAGGTCAACAACTAATGTAACCGGTTTTTCGCCCGGCTACTGTGGCAGCTGCCGCCCCGCCCGGGGCGCGCGGCAGCCACAGCAGCCGGGCGAACTTGTTGTAGCCCTGCCCTGCCGTGTCTGCTTCCTCTTCCGAAGACCTTTCGCCTGATTCTGCGATGCCACCGCAGCCTACCTATTCGCCTGCCCCGAACCCAGGGCCGTCCATACCGCTGCCCACCCTCCGTAGCGACGACGGTCGCCTGGTGCTCACCGACGATACGCTGCAAGTGAACGGGCAGCGCTATGCGCTGCTGGAGCTGGAGGCCGTGGAGGTACAGCACGTGCGGTGGCTGCTCTGGGTTCTGCTGGGCGGTTTCACGCTGGCGGGCTTCCTGCTGGGGCTGCTGCAGAACTGGGTGCGCACCATGCCGGCGGCGCTGGGCCTCACGGTGGGCGCGCTGCTGCTGGCCTGGGGCCAGCGCGGCACCAACCGCCTGCGCCTGCACCGCATAGGACGCGAAACAGCCAACTTTGCCTTGCCCGGTGAATTGTTTGACTGGCAGAAGCTGGTAGCGGAAACCAACCGCCGCATTCAGCGCCGCCAGGAAGAGGCGGCCCGGGCTGCTGCCGAGGCGCTGTGGGCCGCGCAGGCGGCCATGCTGCCGCCGGAACTGCCGCCGGCCGAGTGAGTGCTGCCAATTTTTATTTCGTCCCGGCTTTCTTTCCGCGTATTGCGTAAGGCCACGTTTGTGCGCCTTCCCCTACCTTTGGGCGCTTTTCCCGGCACCATTTCCTTCTCTTATTCCACACATGGACGCCAAACATTCGCACACGGCCATTTCTACGGCAGGTTTGCTCATTGCCCTCGGCATTATCTACGGGGACATTGGCACGTCACCGCTCTACGTAATGAAGGCCATTGTGCCGGAACAGATAACGCCGATGCTGGTTTACGGCGGCATCTCCTGCGTTTTCTGGACGCTTACGCTGCAAACCACCATCAAGTATGTGATGCTCACGCTCAACGCCGATAACAACGGGGAAGGCGGCATCTTTTCTTTGTACGCATTGGTGCGGCGGCGCGGGCCCTGGCTGTCGGCGGTAGCCATCATCGGGGGTTCAGCATTGCTGGCCGATGGGGTAATTACGCCGCCCATTTCAGTTTCCTCGGCTATTGAGGGCCTGGAAGCCGTGTATCCGGAAATTCCTACGGTGCCCATTGTTATTGGCATCATTGCCGGGCTGTTTTTGCTGCAAAGCTTTGGTACACAGATTGTAGGCAAGGCATTTGGCCCCATCATGTTCATCTGGTTTTCGATGCTGGCAACTCTGGGTATCAGCGGCATTATGCAGCACCCGGAGATTCTGAAGGCCCTCAACCCATACTACGCCTACGATCTGCTGGTTAATTATCCGGGAGGCTTCTGGCTGCTGGGCGCGGTGTTTTTGTGCACCACCGGAGCCGAGGCGTTGTATTCCGACCTGGGGCACTGCGGCAAAGGCAACATTCGTATCAGCTGGATATTCGTTAAAACCTGTTTGGTGCTCAACTACATGGGCCAGGGCGGCTGGCTACTGGCGCATCAGGGCGAAATGCTTAACAAGCGCAACCCGTTCTATGAGTTGATGCCGGAGTGGTTTCTGCTTATCGGTATCGGCATTGCTACCATTGCCGCCATTATTGCCTCGCAGGCCCTCATTACGGGCTCGTTTACGCTGGTAGCAGAAGCCATCCGCCTGAATATGTGGCCCAAAGTGAAGCTCAACTATCCGACCGATGTGAAAGGCCAGCTGTTTGTGCCCAGCATGAACCGCCTGCTGCTGCTGGGCTGCGTAGCGGTAGTGCTGTACTTCAAAAAGTCGGAGAATATGGAAGCTGCCTATGGCCTGGCCATTACGCTGACTATGCTCATGACCACAGTGCTGCTCACCATCTGGCTGCGCACCAAGCGGGTGCCGCTGCCGGCCATTGCGCTGTTTGTGCTGGTATATGGCGCCATTGAGGGCTCTTTCCTGATTGCCAACCTGATTAAATTCCCGCACGGCGGCTGGGTGTCGCTGGCTATTGGAGCGGCCCTGATGGGGGTAATGTATGTGTGGCTGCGGGCGTATTACATCAAGCGCCGCCTCACGGAATTTGTGAAGATTGAGCCGTACATGGAGGCGCTCAAAGAGCTGTCCAACGACGAAACCGTACCGAAGTATTCCACCCATCTGGTGTTCATGACATCGGCAGAGCGGGCGTCGGAAATTGAGAGCAAGATCATCTACTCCATCTTCCAGAAGCGCCCCAAGCGGGCTGACATCTACTGGTTTGTGCACGTAGACACCACCGACGAGCCGTATACGATGGAGTACAAGGTGGTAGAGCTGGCCCCTGATGACGCCTTCCGTATCACGTTCCGGCTGGGCTTCCGCGTCGAGCAGCGCATCAACCTCTACTTCCGTAAGGTGGTGGAAGACCTGGTGCGCAACAAGGAAGTGGACATTACTTCCCGCTACGAGTCGCTAAGCAAGCAGCACGTCACCGGCGACTTCCGCTTCGTGGTGCTGGAGAAATTCCTGTCGGTGGAAAACGAGTTTCCGTGGGTGGAGAAGCTGGTTATGCAGGCCTACTTCTACATCAAGCAGTTCATTGCCTCCGAAGACAAATATTTCGGCCTCGATACCAGTTCCGTGAAAGTGGAGAAGGTTCCGCTGGTTATTACGCCGGTGCACGATGTAGCCCTGAAACGTATATCCTAGCGCCAGCCGCTGCGCCCACTTTACCTTGCTTGGAAGAGCCTCACTGCCAGTCAGTGAGGCTTTTTTATGTTGTAACAATTTCCGGAATCCGGCCCTGAAAAATTAGGCAAGCCGAATACTTGCATTTAGCCCGGATTTTCCTTCCCTTCAGGTATCGTTCTTTTTCCACAACCCAAACTCCCCCAAGCGTATGCATACTTCTACCCTATCTGGCGCAGTGCTGGCGGCGCTGCTACTGGCGGCCTGCCAGCGCCAGCCCGATGAACAACTGGCCCCGCAACCGGAAGCCGAGCCCACCGAGGCCCTCACCACCCAGCAACTCGACGAGCAGATACTGGCGCGGCTGCGCGAAACCGGCAAGTTCGATTGGAACCAGGCCAGCGCCCACACCGTGTGGAGCGCCCTGCGCCGCTCCGACTATGTGCTGTCGGTCGGTTACCAGCCCGCGCGCTTCTCTGGCCAGCTGCCCGCCGATGCCGCCAGTAACCCTGCCTGGCAGCAGGCCCGCGCCCAGGTGCTGGCCCTCATCCTGGCCGAAGAGCAGAAAGCCCATCCGGAGCTGACGGTGACTGATTTGGTGGCATACGACGAAACCGTACTGCCGACACTCGATGTGACGGTACGAGAGCTGAGCACTATCAAAGCGCTGCGGGCCTCCGGCCTGGTGCGCTACGCCGAGCCCATGGGCTACGAACCCAACCGCCCCATGGCCAACAAAGGCGCGGCGGCACTCAGCAGCAGCGGCTGCGGCAGCAACACCGCCACTGCCGGCCTCGTAGCCGGCTCCGACTACACCGTGCTCAGCAACGGCAGCAAATCGTCGTGGAACCAGGCCGACCAGTACCACGGCGTACGCACCGCCTGGAACCAGAGCACCGGCCGGGGCGTGAAGGTGGTCATCATCGACTCAGGCAGCTCGGACGCGCAGGAAAACCTCGGCTCGGCCTTCAACCAAGGCCTCAGCTCGGGCCGCACCATTGAACGCCTCGTAACGATGCCCCGCAATACGATATTCGGCATCCCGTACGGCGACTACGAGACGCCCAATGACGGCTGCGGCCACGGTACCAGCATGGCCGGCGCCTGCGCTGCTCCCCGCGGCACCGACGGCGCCGCCGTGGGCATGGCCTACAATGCCAACCTGATTACGGTGCGTGCCGCCGAGGACGTGTTCCTGGACGCCAGCCGCGAAGTGAAGGGCGTTTCTGATGCCTTCATTCTGGCCGGCAACCGCGCCGACGTGCGCATCATCAGCATGAGCATGGGCCGCCTGACCAGCTCCGGCCAGATGACCGACGCCATCCGCTACGCCTACGGCCGGGGCAAGCTCATCTTCTGCGCTGCCGGCACCTCCTTCGACTGGAGCGCCGGCGTGGTGGGTGTCATCTACCCGGCTTCCCTGCCCGAAGCCGTGGCCATCACGGGCGTGAAAGACAACCTCACCAGCCGCTGCGACGAGTGCCACGTGGGCACCGACGTGGAGTTTACGGTGGTGATGCAGCGCACCAGCATCGACCGGCGGCCGCTCACGCTGGCCATGTCCGGCGACGCACCCAGCACCGTGGGTGGCTCATCGGTGGCTACGGCCAGCATGGCCGGCCTCACGGCGCTGGTCTGGGCCCGCTACCCCACCGAAACCCGCGCCCAGATCATGAGCCGGTTGGTGGCCGCCAGCTCCAACCGCACCGCCCGCAGCAGCAGCTTCGGCTGGGGCCGCGTGAACGTGGCTACAGCCGTAGGTGGGTTGGTTAATTAGGAATTAGCAGTTAAGAATTAAAAATGGGCCGTTCAATGACTTCACAACGAAGCGTTGAACGGCCCATTATCATAATCAAAAATGGGCTGTTCAACGACTTCGTGACGAAGTGCTGAACAGCCCATTTTTAATTACTAATTCTTAATTACTAATTAATTCTTCACCGTCAGCCACTTGGCCAGCACGGCTTGCTGCTCGGCAGTAGGGTTTTCCATCCGCTCGATGCGGTAGCGCTGCATGGTGCTGGCTTGCAGCGGGAAGCGCAGCTCCTGCAGCTGCCCATCGCGCGACACCAGCATCTTCACTTCCGAGCCCACGGCGCGGGCACTGAGCTGCTGGGCAGGATCGGTGGTAAGGCGGGCGCCGTCGAGGGCCAGGATTTCGTCGTTCACGTTCAGGCCGCCCTGCCAGGCACTGCCTTCGCGGCTGGTGCTGGTTACGGTGTATTTGCCGTTGGCGCTGCTGATGGTGGCGCCCAGAGCCGCTTCGGCAGGGGCTGGCGTAATGGTCAGCTTCAGGCCGGCATAGCCGAGGGCCGTGGCGTAGGGCAGCGTTTCGGTGCCGTACACGTGGCGGCGGAAGAAGTCATCGTAGCGGCGGCCGGCTACTTTGGCCACGGCCGCCTGGTATTCCTCGTCGGTGAAACCACGCTTCTTTTTCACGTAGTATTCGTCGTAGAGGTAACGCATCACGTCGTCGAGGTGCTTCTGGCCCTTGGTTTCGTTGATGATCATCAAATCCAGCACGGCCCCGATCAGCTCGCCCTTGTCGTAGTAGCTGATGCCGGTGTTGCTGGAGTTTTCGTTGGGCCGGTAGCCTTTAATCCAGGCGTCGAAGCTGCTTTCAGCGGCCGACTGCTGCTTGTTGCCGGGCGTGTTTTCCACGCGCGTGATGCCGTTGCTGGTGCTGGCCAGGTACTCATCCACGCTCACGAAGCCGGCGCGCTGCACCAGCAGGTCGCCGAAATAGCTGGTGCCGCCTTCGCTCACCCACAGCATACGCGTGTAGTTCTCGTTGTCGTAGTCGAACGGGCCAAGGGCCACAGGGCGGATGCGCTTCACGTTCCAGAGGTGGAAATACTCGTGCGCCACCAAGCCCAGGAAGCCTTTGTAGCCGGCGTCGGAAGCATACGCGTTGCGCGACACCGACAGCGTGGTGGAGTACAGATGCTCCAGGCCGCCCGTACCCCGGTCGATGTTGTGCACAATGAACAGGTAGCGGTCCAGCGGATTGCGGCCCACCACGCGGTGCGCTTCCTCGCACACCTTTTTCATGTCGGTCAGCAGCTTGGTTTCGTCGAGTTTTGCAGCCTGCCCGAACATGGCTACCGTGTGCGGCGTCCCGTTGGCCTCGAAGCTCAGCACCTTCTGATTGCCGATTTCAATGGGCGAGTCAGCCAACTCATCATAGCTTTCCGAGCGGAACGTATTGGGGGCGCCAGCGGGCTTCAGGCTGGTCGAAACCTGGGTCCAGCCGGTAGCGGGCTTCACTTCCAGCGTGCTGGGCAGCTGCTGGCCATCGGCTGGGTACATAAATACGCTGGTGCCGTTTACGTAGCCGTGGGCGGCATCCAGGAAGCTGGTGCGCACGCTCAACTCGTAGGCATATACCTTGTAGCGCACCGTGAAGCTGCTGGCTTTGGGGTGGTACACGCGCCAGGTATTTTTCGTAATTTTCTCGGTGCGCAGGTTTTCGCTGCCGGCCTGGGCCGTGAAGTTTTCCACGTGGCGGGCAAACTCGCGCACGAGGTAAGAGCCGGGGGCCCACACCGGCATTTTCAGGTCGGTGTAAGCCTTGCCAAAACCGCTCAGGCTGGTTTCAACTTCAAAGTAGTGGGTTTGGGGCGCGGGCATGGCCAGCGTGTAGCGCAGTACAGGAGCCGCCATGGCCGGGCCAAACTGGCTCAGCAGCAGCCCCAGCACCAGCGTCATCAGCACACGGGTACGAGAATGAGTCATGAAAAAAGAAGTGAATGAGGAGGTATGGTTGGGGCAAAGAACGGCGAAAAGTGGGCAGGGCTGCAACCTCTCCGGCGACAGCCAGGAAACTACGCGCTTAGCTCCACCGTTAGGAAGGTCCTCAACCCTGCTTCACTTATGCGCTACGTCTGGATTTCCTTTGTTGCGCTGGCGGCCCTGCTGGTCGGTGTATTTGCCTGGCCTGCCCGCACGCCTTCTGCTCCTGCAAACGAGCCCCGCACCTTGCCGGCCCGCCAGGTGGCACTAGTAACCAGCACACGCCCAACCCCTACCGCCGACAGCATCGTGACGTTTGCTATGCGCCAACTGGGTACCAACTACTGCTACGCCGGCAACACCCCCGAAACGGGCTTCGACTGCTCCGGCTTTGTGCAGTATGTGTTTCAGGAGTTCAAGGTGGCCATGCCGCACTCCACTTCCCTGCTTATTGCCGTGGGCCGACCCATAGCGCGCGAGCAGGCCCGCCGCGGCGATATTGTGGTGTTCACGGGTACGGCCGCCACATCTGCCACACCGGGCCACGCGGGCATTGTGGTTTCCCACCCGGGCCAGCCGCTGCGGTTCATTCATTCTTCGTCGGCACGGCGCGAGTCCGGCGTTAAAGTCAGCCAGGTGGAAGGCACCGACTATGAGCGCCGCTTTATGCAGGTACGGCGGGTGCTGTAGAGCAGTTGAGTAACTGAGTACTCGTTCTGTTTGAGCGTATTTGGTAATTCGAAAAGAACGTCCTGCTTGATCTGGCATCCGCTTGTCGAAGCGGCCTTACTGCTTCGACAGGCCCAGCAGGACCGCACCGATGTTTTTACATAACTCGAAGCACACGCTAACAGAACGAGTACCCAGTTACTCAACTGCTCAGTTATGCTATAAAAAAACGATGCCCGGCCGCCTGTGCAGTCCTCACAAGAGAGGCTGCTGGGCGAACCGGGCATCTAATCCTTCAAATCTTACCAAGCGACGAGTCTGGGGTACAGCCCCGCCATCCGTTGTGTAAGACCTTGCCAGAATGCGGGAAAAAGCCAAATAGAGCGTTTTTCCGCGCGAAAGCTGTTGTTAAGCGCGTTCGGCGGTGAGGCGAACTACATTCGACAGGCTTGGCAGGATTTGTTTGGGACTACTAGACATTTTGTACCTCCTTTCTTTACGTTCGACATAACCCCGGCCGCGCCTCCCAGCACCTTAGGGCTGCTTGGGCGGGGCTGTAGCACTCACTACGGTAGGTAAAGTTATAAGCCTGCCGGATGGTTCAAAATAAAAACCCCTTTTTTTAGAACGCCAGCGGCCTTTACCGGCCATACCTCTGACCATCAGGCGCTTTCTTTTCCAAGGCATACCAGTAAAAAGCCTGGCCTCAAACTTGCCACCCGTCTGGTCGGCAGTTTCGTATAGTTGGCATGCTTGCATGCAGGAGATTTGTCCTATCTTTTCCCACCTTTACCCATATTCCCATTCAACACCATGAAAAAATTCCTTTTCCTTTCCCTGATTTTCCTGTTCGGCGCCGTCCGGCTGGCTTCAGCACAAACCCTTTCTCCGCTGGGCACCTGGACCAACGAGGAAAAGAAGGCGACGTTCGAAATTTACAAGTGTGGCACCAAGCTATGCGGTAAAATCGTGACGCTGACTGTCCCGAATGATCCGGCAACCGGAAAGCCTAAAACCGACTCGCAGAACCCTAACCCAAAGCTGCGTACCCGTCCGCGGCTGGGCATGGTCTTCATGCAGGGCTTCGAGTACGACGATGCCAACAAGTGGGATGATGGCAAAATCTACGATCCGGAAAGCGGCAAAACGTATTCCTGCTACATGAAGATGATCAACGCCAACAGCATGGAAGTGAAAGGCTATATCGGCTTCTCCATGATTGGTAAGTCGCAGAACTGGACCCGCGTGAAATAGGCCTTTGTGCCATTGATTGCGTATACTTGACGACGCTTCCGCATTGCGGGGGCGTCGTTTTTTTGTTGCCTGTCCGGTACGCCCTGGTTTTAGGGGCGGACGGCGGGCCGGTTTTTTCTTACGATTTCCTGCCGCTTGAAATCCTTGTTGCTGAGTTTGATGATAAGCCTGTTGGCGCTGCTGCCTGCTGCGGCCCAAACGCCTCCGTTAGGCGTCTGGGCCGACGACACCGGTGACTCGCACATCGAGCTGTACCGCTGCGGCGAGCAGCTGTGCGGGCGCTTGGTGTGGCTGCGCGCGCCCACCGACGCCAACGGCAAGCCCCGCCTCGATGTACGCCACCCCAGTCCCGAGCGCCATACGCAGCCTCTGCAGAACCTGACGGTGCTCCAGCACCTGCGCTACAATGCCGAAACCGACCGCTGGGAGGACGGAGAAATCTATGATCCTGAAAATGGCCGCACGTACTCCTGCTACGTAGCGGCAGCTGGCAAAGACCGGCTGGAAGTGAAAGGCTATATCGGCTTCTCCCTGATCGGTAAAGCACACTATTGGCAGCGCGTGAAATAGCTGCTGCGGTAAGCCAGCAGTCTGAAGAGCATACCCCTCACGGATTTCGCTTTTTTGGACTGAAATTCGCTTTTCAGCAGCCAGCACTGCGCTGCGGCTCTCTAAACCATTTGCGGCGGCGGGTGTTCTTGCCTTATACACCCCTACCGTTTTGCTTGACTTTTTCAAACAGTTGTTTTCTCCGGGCGCTGCCACCCACTCCACGGACTGGCAGCCGCTGCACCGAACTGCGGCGCAGGAGCGCAACCGTGCCCGCTGGCTGGAACAGCAGGTATATCTGAACTGGGCGGGCCCTTACTTCAAAGCGTATCACTACAGCAAGGCCGGCATCACGGGCCAGCAGTTTCGGGTGCAGTTGCTGGAAGAAGCCGGCCGCCAGGGAGCCGTTCTGCTTTATGACCCCAGCATCGGTCCCGGAAACTTTCGCCACTTTTTCGACCTGCTGCGCGACCGGGTGCAGGCGCTGGGCTACAATGTTTCGGCTTCCGACCACCGCACCCTGCACCATGAGCGATACTCAGAAACCGTAGAAAAGCACTTCTTAAAGCCGCTACCAAACGACTGCACCGCCACAGGCCTCTGCAACCAGCGCTATGGCAATGTTATGGTGGATCTGGTGCGTGTGAACGGCCAGCCGGGATTTATTCGCCTGGTCAGCAACCCCTACCAGGACTCTTTTTTCACGCCCGCGCACAGCTTCGATGAACTGATGGCAGCCGTGCTGGACCTGCCGCCGGCCCCACCTGAGGTACAGGCGCTGGTCAAGGAATACTGGAAAGACTAGCCTGGCCTCGGCAACTTCATCACACAAAAAAAGCGGCCCGTCTGTACAGACGGGCCGCTTTTTTTGTGTGATGAAGGCTTGCCTTATTCGCGCACAAAACGAGCCAGCGACACTTCGCCAGCCGCCGAAGTGAGGCGCAGGTGGTAGAGGCCGGCAGCCAGCGTGCGGGTATCCAGCTGAGCATGTAGCGGATCGACGCTCTGGCGCAGCAACACCCGGCCGGTAGCGTCCGTCACCTCGGCTGTGGCACGGGCCGTCAGGTCTTTCAGGCGTAGCGTTTCACGGCATGGGTTTGGGTACACGCTCAGGCGGGCGGCGCGGGTGGCAGCCGTGGCCAGCACCAGCGCATTGTCGCGGAGGATGGTGGGAGTTACCTGCAGCACCCATTGGTCGGGGTCCACGAAAACGGCGGTAACGGTTTTACTGGTGGGGATACTAAATGAGGATACGGCCTGCCCATGACGCACCCGCAAGGTCTGGCTGGTATTGTCGCTGAAAACAAGGCGGTAATCCAGTTCCACATCAAAGAAGGGCGTGACAGCCGGCATGCTCACCGTCTGGGTGTTGCGGATAAACACAGTTGGGCCTACCTGATTCCAGCGCACATTGAAAATCGGGTACCCTTCTCCTGCATACCACTGGTTGAAAAAGTACTGGAGCGAGCGGCCGGCTTCGGCCTCAAAAATACGCTGCAGGTCGATGGTGCGGGCCGTGCGGCCGCTGTAGGTGCTCTGGTAGGTGCGCAAGGCCCGGAAGAACTTCACGTCGTCGTTGAGCAGGTAGCGCAGCATGTGCACGACAGTGGCGCCCTTCTTGTAGCTGAGGCGGGAGCTGAAAATCCGGCCTACGTTGGTGGTATCGGGCACCCGGACGCTACCGCCGAGCTGCTGCCGGGCCGTAGCCTGCGCACTGTTCATCCAGCTGCGGGCATTGGCCGCCGACGAAAACCGGTCGAGTGAGAGGTACTCACCATAGGACGCGAAGCTTTCATTGAGCCAGATATCCTCCCAGGAGGCGCAGGTCACGTTGTTACCAAACCATTGATGAAACAGCTCATGTGCCGTGAGCGTGAAGCTGAAGCCGTCCTGGGTGGTCATGGTCTGGTGCTCCATGCCGCCGCCAATCGGGGCCATGCTGTGGCCGTATTTTTCGCTGGCAAACGGATATAGGCCTACCTGACTGGAGAAGTTTTCGAGGAAACCCGGCGTGCGGTCAATTTCAGCACGGTAGAAGTTGAGGGCCGCCTGGCTGTAGACGTAATTGACGATAGGAACCTGGGGGCCACCCGTGGGGTTGGCGTAGTTCACATACTCGATGTAAGGCGCCACGGCTACCGACACCAGGTAGTAGGCAATGGGCTTGGCGCGGTGCTTCCACTCGTAGCGGCTCTTGCTGTTGGCAAGGGGCGTCACGCGCTGCAGCACGCCGTTGGACCCCACCTTGTTCACGCTGCTCGTCGTCACCCACACATCCAGCGAGTCGGCTTTGTCGGTGAGCACCTGCTTGCAGGGCCACCACTCGTGGGCCGAAAACGGCTCGGAGAGGCTCCAGGTAACATTCACGCCGTAAGTGCTCTGAAACTGCGTGTTCAGGGCATTGCCGATGGCGGCGCTGTTGCCGTTGGGCGCGGTGCCACGGTAATAAACTACGGTGCTAAACAACGTATTGGCCGGCACTACCTGCGGCAGCAGCACGGTCACGTCGGGGCCGGCGCGGCGGATACCGTTGGCACGGCCCCCATTTACCACCACCGAGTCGATGGTAAACGTGGGGTACAGTTCAAATGCTACTGAGTCGAGAGGCTGCGTGAGGGTGCGGGCCAGCATACGGACGTTGCCGCCCACATTGCGCGAGTTATTTTCCAGCGCAATGTCCAGCTTGTAGTATTTCACGTCGTAGCGGTCCATCTTCCGGCGGTGCGGCACGCTGGTGGCGGGGCCCCGCAGGGCGGTGCGGGTGCGGGCCTGGCTGCACAGCAGCGCGGCATCGTCGGGCGCTAGCCGGGCGGGCGTTGGGTCCGAGGGTTGAGCCTGCAGAGCAGGAGCCAGCAACAGCAGCCCCGTCAGGAAAGAGTAGAATCGCAGCATGGAAGCCTAAGTGGGTGAGAATAAAGGAGTGTCACAAATTCAGTTCCCAAGATACAGAGCCTGTAGCAGACAACTGCTGCTGTTAAGGTGCAGGTTCCGGCGCGGCGTCGTATATTCGAAAGGTATCCGCGCCAGCCCACTCGGCCTCTTCTATGCATGCACTTCTATCCTACTGTTTCGGCCCCTGTGGTTCGGTCCGGCGCCTGCTACCGGCGCTGCTCCTGTTATTGGCCCTGCCAGCCCGCGCTACCCACATTGTTGGCGGCGAAATGGACCTGCAATACCTGCAGAACGCCACCTACCAACTCACGCTCAATCTGTATTTCGATGCCGTGAATGGCAGCTCCGGAGCCCTGGACAATGATTTGACGGTTAGCATTTTCGAGAAAGGCACCAACCGGCGCATGCAGAACCTGACGCTGCCGCTGGGCGCCAACACGCTGGTGAACTACACCAGCCCGGCCTGTGCGCTGCCCACGTCTCTGGTCACGCGCAAGCTCGTATACTCGGGCCGGCTGGAGCTGCCCGCCAACACCTACACCAACCCCGCCGGCTACTACGCGGCCGTGGAACGCTGCTGCCGCAACAGCGGCATCCGCAATATTCAGGACCCGGCCGACGCCGGGCAGACGTTCTATCTTGAGTTTCCGCCGGTGGTGCGCAACGGACAGCCTTTCCGCGACTCCACGCCCCGCATCTTCCCACCGCTCGGCGACTATGCCTGCCTGGGGGAACTGTTCTACTACGATTTCGGGGGCCAGGACGCCGACGGGGATTCGCTGATTTATGAGCTGGCCACGCCCCTAAACGGAAACTCCACGCCGGGCCTTCCCAAGCCGCCCGTAGCCAACCCACAGCCGTACCAGGAAGTACGCTGGACTGCCGGCCTGAGCACCTTCAACCAGATTCCCGGCACGCCTACGCTCAGCATCAACCGGCAGACCGGCCGCCTGCAGGTGCGCCCCACCGACGAGGGCCTATTTGTGTTCGGCATCCGGTGCTCGGAGTATCGGCAGGGCGTGAAGATTGGGGAAGCGCGGCGCGATTTTCAACTCAAAGTCATCAGCTGCCCGCGCAACGCCGCCCCTACCATGCGCGTGACAATGCCCAACGGCGCCGGCACCTTCCGGCCTGGCCGCGACACGCTGCGTTTGCGCCCTGGCTTCAGCCGCTGCCTCACCCTCAAAGTTTCCGACCCCGATTCGCCGTCGCGCCTCACCATGTCGCTGCGGCCCGTGAACTTCTCGGCCGGGCAGCTGCCCACGTTCAGCACCACCCAGGGCACGGTGCGCAGCCCCGGCGCGCCCGACACGCTGGTGTCGCAGCTGTGCTTTCCGGCCTGCTTCAACACGCGCGGCCAGGTATATCTGCTGGATTTGATAGTGGCCGACAACGGCTGCAGCCTGCCCAAGCGCGACACCGTCCGTCTGGCTTTCACGGCTATTCCCGACCCGAACACGCCGCCTGTTATCAGCAGCACGGCCGCCCTGCCTCTCCGTGCCCGCATCGGTGACCTGATAACCTTCGACGTAACGGGCTTCGATGCCGACAGTGACCCAATGACGCTGAGCATGGCCGGGCGCGGCTTTGCGCCCACCGACTTAGGCGTCACGTTCGTGCAGCAAGCCAACGGCAATCAGCTGCTGGGCCGCTTCACGTGGCGCGTAGACTGCCGGGCGGCGGCCCGTACCTCCTACGAGTTCGACTTCACGGTCAGTGCCGGGCCCTGCTCCGAGCCTACGGCCGTGAGTTTGCGCATTCCCATCCAGATTGACTACTCCAACACGCCGCCCGTGCTGGTTTCCAGCCTGCCGGCCCCTAGCCCTACCGGCCCGATTGATGCGCCGGTACGCATCCGGCGCCTGATCGGCAACGCCTACGAAGCCACCTTTACGGGTACCGATGCCGATACCGACCCGCTGGTATTGTCGGCTACCGGCAACGGGTTTGATCTGGCGGCAGCGGGCATGAGCTTCCGGCCGCAGAACGGCAACGGCCGCGCCACTGCCACTTTCCGCTGGGACCCAAACTGCACCGGCCTCAAGCTGCCGGAAGGCGCCCTGGAAGTGACGTTTCGGCTGCAGGAAACCACCTGCCGCCCCGAGCCCCGCTCCCGCGTGGTGCGTTTCGAGTTGATCAATCCGGATACCGTGGCTTTCACGCCGCCCAACATCTTCACACCCAACAACGACCCGGGCCGTCTCAACGAATACTTCCAGGTGGAAAACCTGCCGCCCGACTTCTGCGACTCGCGCTTTGCCGACGTCAAAATATTCTCGCGCTGGGGCAACCTGGTATTCCGCAGCACCGACCGCAACTTTCGTTGGGATGGCGGCCAGCTGGCGCCCGGCACCTACTTCTACCTCATCGAATTCACGGATGGCCGCAA
Organism: Hymenobacter puniceus; assembly: GCF_014333525.1. GTDB lineage: Bacteria > Bacteroidota > Bacteroidia > Cytophagales > Hymenobacteraceae > Hymenobacter. The sequence continues at coordinate 681,768 of NZ_JACSCX010000003.1, read as the reverse complement.
GTTCAAAGGCCCTATCACGCTGGCGCGGTAGTGGTTTTAAGTGATGAGGTGAATGGTAATGGAATAATGAAGCGACACATGTGTGTCCGACGCCTCATTACCCCATTACCATTCACCTCATCACTTAAAACCACTAATACATAAACACAAACACCACAAACAGCAGCACCCACAGCGCGTCGATGAAGTGCCAGTAGGTACCCAGCATGCGGAGCTGCAGCCGGCGGTAGGGGTTGCGGATAAACACCAGCGTACGCACGGCGTCGCGGGAAGCATGCATGGTGCGCAACAGCAAAGCCAGCAGAAACAACATGCCGCCCAGCAGGTGCAGCACGTGCAGCGCCGAAATCAGGTATACATAAGTGCCGCTGGCTTTCCCCTCGAAGAATACACCCTGCAACATCAGCTCCCGCCAGCCCAGCACCTGCAAACCCGCAAAGATGCTGCCCAGCAGCAGCGTAGCCCCGAGGCAGCGCGCCAGCCCGTTCACGTCGTCGGTGCGGTAGAGGCGCGGGGCCTGCGCCAGCACGTAGCTACTCAGAAGCAGCACGATGGTGCTGATGGAAAAGAACTTGGGAAACTGCTGAATGCCGGCCGGCAGCTGGGTGGCCGAGCGGGTGCTGATGTAAGCGCCCACCAAAAACAGGAACAGCACACCGATGCCCACCAGCCCCAGGTACAGCATCATTTGCAGCGGCGGCACCCGCTCCATGCGCTGGAAGGTGGAAACCGGCTGGTTGGCACCCACTTTGTCTTTACGTTCTTTATCGGAGTTCATGCGCAGCAGAAGTAGCAAGGGTTGTTTGGCAAACCATTCCAACCGCCTTTAGTTCCGGTAAAATGATGCTGCCCAGGCGTTCTGCCTCCTTCCAAGATACGCAAACCACACGCCCCCCGACAAGCAGGATTTGGGGTATTTTGGGGCTCAGGGAATAGGGCTCAGTGCTTGGGGCGTCCAGAGAAATGAAGCACCCAAGCACTGAGCCCTATTCCCTGAGCCCTAATTTTTAAAGAATGACCCGATTTTGCCTAGCACGGCGTTGAGTGTGATTTTTGGGCTGCGGCTGGTGCCGAACGTGACGTAGGTTTTGCCTGCAACCCGCAAATCCAGCACCAGCCCTAGGCGCAGGGCCAAGTCGTTGAGCTGCTGTAGTGGGTCGGGGGCGCGCGGGTCTTTGGGCTTGGGCGGCGCGTTGGGGTCTTTGGGCGGGCCGCTGGTGAGCTTGTCGAGCACCCGCTGGCTGGGCACATTGAGAATCAGGTAGGTACCCGAGGCCGCTACCTGAATATCGTCGCCATCCAGCGAAACAACCAGCTGCGCCTCTATTTCGAGGCCACTAGCCAATGGACGAAGGCGTAGTGGGTGGCAACGCAGAATCGGCGGGCTTTTCGCCGCGCGTACGGATGCGCAGCGAGCCATTGAGGCGCCAGGTAGCAGCTGGCGCGGTGGGGTTTTGCGGGTTGGGCACCTGCAGCTCCATCTGGTCGAAAGCCAGGGCCAGCTCTACGCCACCCGACAGCTTGGATAGCAAAGAAGCGGCCGTATCGGCCCAGGAAGTAGGTTGTGCGGAAGAATCGGGCATGAGAATGAGTGGTTGAGGAATGATGCAACGCGCAATAGTCGGCAGTTTCTGCCAAACGGCGCGCTGGTTCGCAAGTTACACGCCCGCCCGGACTCCGGAATGCCGGTGGGTAGCACTAAAGCATACTGGCAGCACTTTTGAGAGGTCACTGCTTAAGCTTGCAATCAAAATATGCCGGATTGCGTATGTTGGCCCACTCACCTTTTTTATTGTTCAGCTGGCTTATGCCCTTCTCCTTTCGCTTTCTGCTGCTGGCCCCTGCTCTGGCACTGCCGCTTTCCTCCGCTCTGGCCCAAACTGCCAACCTGGCTCCTGGCGCTACAGCCACGGCGGCCAGTCAGCCTTTTGCCCTCACCGACAATACAGAACTGGTGTACCGCGTGCTTGATGCTGGTGGCAAGGCCATAGGCGAGGTTCGGCAGCGGGTAGCAGACCTGAAAACTACTGAAAGAGAGGAAGACAAGCTAAAGGTAACCGAGCAAACGGCACTGCTCAAGAGCGGCACCTACAGCCGTAAAAACACGCTGGACCGCATTCAGGACCTAACTTTCCGGGCCCGCCGCGACACCAGCTTCACCGATGGCATGGGCGAAATTAACAACGACGCCCTCCGCTCCTTCCGCGACCGGAAGCTGGCCTTCGAAACCACGCCGCTGGCCTGGCCCAACCAGCCGACGGTAGGCACGGAACTACCGGCCGGTGGGGTCAGCATCAAGATCAGCAGCTCGGTGGTGAGCATTGCTACTGTCAGCACCACCCTGCAGAAGCGGCGCGTAGTAAGTGGCCCGGCCCCGATTACCACGCCGGCCGGCACCTTCCAGTGCTACAAGGTAGAGGCCGAGCGTGAGGAAGCCACCATCCCGCGGCCCGACATGGCCATGCGCAGCAGCACCAAGCAAATCGACTACTATGCGCCGGGCGTGGGCATTGTGCGCACCGAGCGCTACACCAAAAACGGCAAGCTCAGTGAAGTGCGTGAGCTGACGTCTCGTAGTGCCGCCAGCCGCCAAACGTCCGAGAAGGTAAAAGTCAAAACAAAAAAGTCGTAATTTCAGGGCGCAACCTTTTTTCAGCGCCCATATCCATGACCATCAAGCAATTCAGCCTGGCCGCCACCCTCCTGACGCTGGCCGCCTGCCAGACCACGCCAGCCACCGAAACGACTGCTACCGCCCAAACGCCGGCCGCTACGCCGGTAACCCTCACTGGCAAAACCTACGGGGCCGCCGTGACGGCCGAAGGCGCACGGCCGCTGTCGGAGCTGCAGCAGGTGCTCGGCACTCAGGACTCGGCCCAGGTGAAGCTGGTGGGCAAGGCCGATGCCGTGTGCCAGGCCAAAGGGTGCTGGCTGACCATGAAAACGCCCGAAGGCCAGGAAATGCGGGTTAAGTTCAAGGACTACGCCTTCTTCGTGCCAAAGGACATTTCCGGCCAGACGGTAGTGATTGACGGCTGGGCCCACCGCGAGGTAGTGCCCGTGTCAGATCTGCAGCACTATGCCAAGGATGCCGGCAAGTCGGAAAAAGAAGTGGCGGCCATTACCAAGCCAGAAGTGCAACTCAATTTTGAAGCCAGCGGCGTACTCGTAGCCGACAAAACCCTGTAGGGCACCACCGCTTTGCTAACCTCACTAAAAAGCCCACCTGATGGTATTCAGGCGGGCTTTTTCCGTTCTAGCTGCGCATAAAGCCGTAGCTTGCACTCCCGAAATCAGTTGCTTCTACCGTTTGCTTTAGGTGGGCGGCCCTTGTGCCGGCTGCTTTCTTCTCTGCCTTATGACGCCCGACATCCAAGCCCGAATTACGGCCCTCACCGAACGCCTGCACCACCTCAATTACCAGTACTACCAGCGCGACATCAGCGAAATTCCGGACCAGGAGTTTGACCACTTGCTGGCGGAGCTGGCGGAACTGGAAAAGCAATACCCTGAACTGGCCCACACCAATTCGCCCACCCAGCGCGTGGGCGGCACCATCACCAAGCAGTTCCCGACGGCAGCGCACCGTTACCCGATGCTCAGCCTCGGCAATACCTACTCCGAAGCCGACCTGCGCGAGTTCGACGAACGGGTACAGAAGGGTTTGGAGGGCGCCGACTACGCCTATGTCTGCGAGCTGAAGTTCGATGGCGTGGCCATGAGCCTAACCTACGAAGCTGGCCAGCTTACGCAGGGCGTCACGCGCGGCGACGGCACCCGCGGCGACGTGGTAACCAGCAACGTGCGCACCATCAAGAACCTGCCGCTGCATTTGCGCACGGCCGGCCCCGCCCAGCCGCCGGAGTTTGAGGTGCGCGGCGAAATATTCATGCCCCTGCCGGTTTTCGCGGAGCTGAACGCCGAGCGCGAGGAAAACGGCGAGGCTCTGCTGGCCAACCCGCGCAATGCTGCCAGCGGCGCCCTCAAGCTGCAGGACTCGGCGCTGGTGGCGGCGCGGCGCCTGCGCTTCTATGCCTACTCGTTTCTGATGCCGGGCCGCAGCATCTTTGACACGCACAGTGCCTCACTGGAAGCCCTCAGTGGCTGGGGCTTGCCCGTGTCGGACACGTGGCGGCGGTGCGGCTCCATTGCGGAGGTGCTGGATTTCGTGCACGAATGGGATAAAAAGCGCTTCACGCTGCCCGTAGCTACGGATGGCATCGTTATTAAGATCGACGATTTCCGGCAGCAGGAATTGCTGGGCTACACGGCCAAAAGCCCGCGCTGGGCCATTGCCTATAAGTATCCGGCCGAAGCGGGCCGCACCCGTCTGCGCGACGTGCAGTACCAGGTGGGCCGCACCGGCGCCGTCACGCCCGTGGCCCTGCTCGACCCCGTGCCGCTGGCCGGCACCGTGGTTAAGCGCGCGTCCATGCACAACGCCAACCAGATTGCGGCCCTCGATTTGCGCGTCGGCGATATGGTATTTGTGGAGAAAGGGGGCGAAATCATTCCTAAAATTACGGGTGTGGATTTGATTGCGCGGCCCACTGACAGCCAGCCGATTGTGTACCCTACGGTGTGCCCGGCCTGCAGCACCCCCCTGATCCGGCCCGAAGGCGAGGCGCATTTCCGCTGCCCCAACGACCGAGGCTGCCCGCCGCAGCGCAAAGCCAAGCTGGAGCACTACGTGTCGCGCAAGGCTTTGAACATCGACGGTCTGGGCGCCGAAACCGTGGGCCGCTTCTTCGACCTGGGGCTTGTGACGGACGCGGCCAGCCTCTATGACCTGCCGGCCAAAGCCGAGGAGCTGGCGCAGCTCGACCGTATGGGCGAAAAGTCGGTGCAGCGGCTGGTGGCTGGGCTGGAGGCAAGCAAGCAGGTGCCCTTCGACCAGGTACTGTTCGGGCTGGGTATCCGGTACGTAGGCGAAACCGTGGCCGAGAAGCTGGCCAACCACTACCGCACTATGGAGGCCCTGATGGCCGCTACAGCCACCGAGCTGGCGGCCGTGCCGGAAGTGGGCGGCGTCATTGCCGAGTCGGCGGCGGCGTGGTTTCAGGAGCCGCAAAACCAGGAGCTGGTGGCGCGGCTGCGGGCGGCGGGCGTGCAGCTGGCCCTCACCGGCGAGGCGCCCCAGGCTATGAGCAACCGCCTCGAAGGGCTGACGTTTGTGCTGTCGGGCGTGTTTGAGCTGCACTCCCGCGACGAGCTGCAGGCCCTGATTCAGGCGCACGGCGGCAAAATCACGGGCAGCATCAGCAAGAAACTCAGCTTTTTGGTAGCCGGCGACAAGATGGGCCCGGCCAAGCGCGAAAAAGCCGTTGGCTTCAAGGTGCCCATCATCAGCGAAACTGAGCTGCTGGCCATGCTGCCCGCCGGCCCGGAAGCCACTTCAGCCCCCGCAGAAACCGACGATACAGCACCTACTATGTCGGCCGATTCGGATTCAACGCCACTCCAGGGCACCGGAACCCAAACTTCATTGTTCTAGCGCAGTCCGGTTTAGCTTCCCGGCTGGACAACTTAGCAGTTTGCCTTCTTTCACAAAGTCCCTAACAATGTACCGCTACCTTTCCACCCTGGCGCTGGCCAGCCTACTTACGGGCAGCGCGGTACTGGCCCAGGCGCCCACGCCACCCCCACCCGACATGGCGCCGGCCAAGGCCACCAAGCTCATCCGGCGCCATAAAGTGGTGGTGCTGGACGTGCGCACGCCGGCCGAATTCGCCACCGGCCACGTCGTGGGGGCCCGCAACGTGGATTTCAAAGCCGCCGACTTCGCCCAGCAGGTCAGCCAGCTCGACAGCACCCAAACCTACCTAGTGTACTGCGCCAGTGGCAACCGCAGCAGCAAAGCCGCCACGCTCATGCGCCGGCAGGGCATGCGCAGAGTGGTAAACGGCGGCTCTTTGCCCAGCCTCAAGCAAGCCGGCGCCAAAACCGAATAGCTTCCTCCCAACTCAACAGCTAGACAACGCAAAACGCCCCACCTGCGCAAGCAGACGGGGCGTTTTCACGAAAGCATCAGGAAGAGCACCAGCTACAAAATCCGTGTAATCCGCTAAAATCCGTGCTAATCCGTGATCCTAGAAGGACTGCACGATGCTGTTGTGCAGGGTGCGGGCGCTCCAGTAGCCGCTGGCAATGATCCGACGAATGGTGAACAGCGGGTCCTGCGGGTCGCGCTTTTCAGCCAGCACGAAGGCGGCCACCATGCCGCGCTTCTTCAGCTCCGGAATGGCTTCGGGATTCCAGAGGCCGAAGGGATAAGCGAAATACTTGATGTCTTTGCCGGTGATTTCCTCCAGCGTTTTGGTGGGCTTCTCGATCTGCGTCACCCAGTCCTCGCCCTGGTACTTCTTCACGTTGTGGTGGTCCCAGGTGTGCGAGCCGATGACGTTGCCTTCATCCGAAAGCTGCTTCACCTGCGCCTTGCTCATGTAGCGCGGCCGGCCCAGGCTCACGGTCATGATGAAGTAGACGGCCTTGAAGTTGTGCTTGTCCAGCTCGGGCTTGGCCACCGTGAACTGGTCGAGGTCGGTATCGTCGAAGGTGAGCATGATGGGCTTGCTCGGGAGCTTGGCGCCGGTGGTGAGGTAGGCGTAGAGCTGGTCGGGCAGGATGGTGTGGTAGCCGGAGTCGGCCAGCATCTGAATCTGCTTTTTGAACGCATCCACCGGCACGATGTAGTCTTTAGCGCCTCTTGAGTCCTTGGCGCGCCAGTCGCGGATCTGGTGGTAGCACAGGATGGGTACCTGCGGCCGGGCCGTGATGGTGGCGGCATCGGCGATGCTACCGGCCGGAATGGTGCTGGGGTCAGGAGCAGCGGCGGTGGTACCTGCTTTAGTAGCAGAGTCTTCGGCGGCCGCGGTGGCGGCGGTGCCGCTCATGGCGGTGCTGGCAGGGGTGCTGGTTTCGGCGGTGGCGGCCGTTTTGGCGTCGTTGCAGGAAGGCAGGGTGAGGGCCGAGGCCAGGGCGGCGGCGGTCAGCAGCGCGGAGGAAGTAAGCTTCATGAAAAAGGAAAAGCGGCCGGAGAGCCGGCAAATGCTGTAATTTTGTGGAAAGAAGGCCCATCAGAACATCGGCGTACCTTTGTTCCTGACCTCCTACCCTACAAAGCAACAGCTAATTCCTCGCATGGACAAGCTTCACGGCACCGGCGTCGCCCTCGTCACGCCCTTTACTTCTGATACGCACGCCGTGGACTACCCGGCCCTGCGCCGCCTCCTCGATTTCGTTGTTGATGGCGGGGTGGAGTACCTCGTCATCAACGGCACCACAGCCGAGTCGCCCACCATTTCCACCGACGAAAAGGCGGAAATCCTGCGCGTGGCCCGGGAGCACACCGCCGGCCGCGTGCCGCTCGTGTACGGCATCGGCGGCAACGATACGGCCGCCACAGAAGCCCTGCTGCGCTCCACCGACCTTACCGGCGTTTCGGCCATTCTGTCGGCCTCGCCCTACTACAACAAGCCCAGCCAGCGCGGCATCATTGCCCACTACGAGCGGCTGGCCGACGCCTCGCCCCTGCCCATCATCCTCTACAACGTGCCCGGCCGCACCGCCTCTAACCTCACGGCGGCCACCACGCTGCACCTGGCCCAGCACCCCAACATCATCGGCATCAAGGAAGCCAGCGGCAACCTGGAGCAGTGCATTGCCATTGCCGCCGCCAAGCCCGCCGACTTCCTGCTGATTTCCGGCGACGACATGATGACGACTTCTCTGATCAGCTTCGGGGCCGTGGGCATCATCTCGGTGCTGGCCAACGCCTTCCCGCGCCGCTTCTCCGACATGACCCGCGCCGCCCTCTCCGGCGACTTCCCAAAGGCCAGCCAGCTGCTGTTCGGCTTCACCGACCTCAACCCGCTGATGTATGAGGAAAGCAACCCCGTCGGCGTGAAAGCCGCCCTGGCCGCACAAGGCCTCTGCTCCGGCGCCGTACGCCTGCCGCTGCTGGAGGCTTCGGAGAGCCTGATGGAGCGGGTGAAGCAACTAATTTAGTTGCTTTTACCACCGAGCCTGCCTTCCTGAGCATGCCGCTTCATACGCACTTTGCTCAGGAAGACAGGCTCTCCTATTTGCTTGTTGTTCAGCTACCAACTAGGGCTTGACAGCACGCAATTTGGTCAAGTCTGCAGCAAAACGCTGTTCGAGTTCAGTTACAGATAAATCGGCTGAACCTCCTTGAGCTTGAATAAATAAGATTTCCCCTAATTCAATTAGCCGATAAGCTGTAGCAGTCGCACTATCGCCAAATAGCTCTGCTTGCTCAATCTCGACGTCCCGTAATAAACCTCCAGCTAAGCGCCTGCTCAATGCGCCCACCTTAATCTGCTGCATAAAGGGATTTCCAACGGAGTTGGTAGCTTGAAGCTTTTCCACACACATTTGAGCGGCTGCCATTTGTCCGGCTTCAATCCGCAGCTTCCATTCCAATGCCAGGGTCAACTCTACCCAAGTCCATTGATTATAATCCTGCTTGAACTCCAAATCATTGAGCAGCCGACAAACTTGCAGGCATATTTCCGGTAACTCATACACGTACAGCCAATAAGCTAAGACCTTTGTGCGCTCGAGTGTTGCAGCTACACTTGGCTTAAAGCGTTCTGCCAAGCTAACGGCTAAGCGGACCAAACGTGGATAAGCAGGAATGCTGGTGGATATGGAGGCCAGTACATTACGTTTTTCGTCAAGTGTCATACCTGTTTGGTTCGCCACTCATAATCGGAACGTTAACGCCGAGTTTGTCAAGTTGAAACTCCCTTACCAGCCACTCGCCAGCACATCGGCAATGTGCATCGTCTTGATGGGCTTCTTCTCGCGGCGGATGTAGGCGTCGAGGTGCATGAGGCAGCTCGTGTCGGTGCTGACGATGTAGTTAGCGCCGGTGGCCAGGGCGTGCTCCACCTTCTGCTCGGCCATGGCTACGGATATGGCCTGAAACTTCACGGCGAAGGTGCCGCCGAAGCCGCAGCAGGTTTCGCTCTCCACCATTTCCAGCCGCTGCAAGCCCGGAATAGCATCCAGCAAACGGCGCGGGCCTTCTTTGATGCCGCACTCGCGCAATGCCGAGCATGAGTCGTGGTAGGTGTAAGTGCCATTGAGGCGGGCCTGCGGCACCGACTGCACGCCCAGCACGTCCACCAGAAACTCGGTCAGTTCGTGGATGCGGCGCTGGATACCGTGGTATTGGCCTTGCTCGGGGCTGCCATCGAACAGCTCGGCGTAGGAGTTGCGCACCATGCCCACGCACGAGGCCGAAGGACTCACGATGTAGCGGCCCGGCTCGTTGGGGAAATCATCAAGAAACTTGCACGCCACTTCGCGGCTTTCCGCCTTGTAGCCCGCGTTGTAGGCAGGCTGACCGCAGCATGTCTGATTGCTGTTGTAGTGCACCTCGCAGCCCACGGCTTCCAGCACCTTCACCATGTTCATGGCAGTTTGCGGAAACAGCTGGTCTACAAAGCAGGGAATGAAGATATCGACGGCAGTTGGCATGAAGCTGATGACTGTTTTTGGGAGTTATAAATAATCCTCAATTAGTTGCCATGTATAAGGGTAACTAATTTCCTCTGAATACCTACGTTCAAAAAGCTTATAGCCAAAGGCACGTTGTATATACAGCACAATCATACTAGCATCAAACTCTAAACGATATTCCTGATCCTTATCATTCGATTCAATTCTGTACTCTGTGTCTGGTTTCAGCTCGATTTCATAGCAATCAGGCTCAACCCATATTGCTAACTTATTAGCTTGGCGGTTGTAAAATTCTATTCCAATCATGGACATAGTATTTACTAGCTAATGCCCCGCAAATATCTCCTGATTCAGCTGCATGGCCTCGGCCAGCGCTTCCAGGTTCAGATGCAGCTCCTCCCCTTTTTCGGTGGCAAACTCAATCAGACGCTCGGTGGGCATGTTGCCGGTTAGCTGGTCCGTGGCCATGGGGCAGCCGCCGTAGCCGCCCAGGGCGCCGTCGAAGCGGCGGCAGCCGGCTTCATAAGCAGCCTGCACCTTCTCGCGCCAGGTGGCGGGCGTGGTGTGCAGGTGCGCCCCGAACTCGATGTGCGGGAAGGCCGCCGTCAGCTCACGGAAAGCCGGCGCAATGGTGGCCGGCATGGAGGCCCCAATGGTATCCGACAAAGCCACGATGCCCACGCCCAGCGCGTCGAGCTTCTGAGTGAACTCGCCCAGGATTTCGGGGCTCCACGGGTCGCCGTAGGGGTTGCCGAAGCCCATGCTCAGGTACACCACCTGCTCCTGCCCGGTACGCGCGCACAACTCCTGCATGCGCGTCACGTCCTCAAATGCCGCCGTAATGCTCTTGTTGGTGTTGCGCTGCTGGAAGGTTTCGGACACCGACAGCGGGAAACCGATGTAGCGGATCTGAGGGTACTGGGCAGCGGTTTCGGCCCCGCGCAGGTTGGCCACGATGGCCAGCAGCCGGGTGCCCGACTGCGCCAGGTCCAGCCCTTCCAGGACCTTGGCGGTGTCGGCGAGCTGCGGAATGGCTTTCGGCGACACGAATGAGCCGAAATCCAGAGTGTCGAAGCCCACACGCAGCAGCGCGTTCAGGTAGGTGGTTTTCTGGTCGGTCGGGATGAAAGTGGGCCAGCCCTGCATGGCGTCGCGGGGGCAGTCGATAAGTTTCATGGGCAGCAAGCTGAGTGGGAGGCGCAAAGGTAGAAGCCTGCCCGACATCTGCCCGCTGTGGCCCGGTTGGCCTGTTAGCGCGGCACTACGCCGTAGCGGCGGCCCTTCACGTCCAGAATCAGGGTGCGGCCCTCAAACGGCTGGTTGCCCAACATGCCCGCCATCCCCGAAAAGCGCATCAGCGTCGATTGCATCAGGCCCATGCCTTCAATGTAGGTGACGGTGCGCAGCGGGGCCTCGATGGTGCCAAAGCGGATTTGGGCGGCCGTGGGGGCCGTGTGCACGAGCAGCTTTTTACCCCAGGAGTTGGAAGCAGTGGTGCGGGTGGGCGCACCCGGCGTTGCCAGCTGGCTCCAAATATCCTCGCTGGTAATCAGCGCGTTGGCACTAGAACCCGAGTCAAACAGCAGCTGCTGAGGCTTGCCCTGCAGCCCGGCATCGAGCAGCACCCGGCGGTTGGTGAAAGCCAGCGGCCCGAATTCGGCGCGCCGCGCCAGGCTATCGGGCACTTTGGTGCTGAGGGTGAACTGGTTACGGGCATAATCCAGAACCAGCACGCGGCCGTCCAGCACATCCGTGCCCAGCGTACCAATGACATAGGGCGCCAGGCTATCGGCGGGCAGTTCGGGGCGGCCCAGGGCCAGCACCTTGGCTTGGCGCATCGTCACGGGTGCCCCGCCCAGGCTGAACCGGAAGTTCTGCACCATATCCTGGGAAACCTGCAGCGAGGTGCTTAGGGCCGGGTAGTGGCGGCGCAGCACTTCCAGCTGATGCGCGTAGAGCAAGGTGTAGGGGGCGCCGGTATCAAATTGCAGGTAGAGCGTGCGCGGGCAATTCGGCAGCTGCACGGGCACCAGCAGGGCGTCGTGCTGCACGGCGGGTTTGGCGGTAGTATCGGTGGTCCAGCGGAGCGAGCCGACAGCGGGCAGGCCTGTTACCGAGAGTTGGTTAACCGGCGGCGCAAACTTCTGCTTCATATAGAAGTACCCGCCAATGCCGCTCACAACGAGCAGCAGCACTACGGAAAGCAGAATTTTGAAGAGCGTTTTCATGACACTGAAATGAGGGGTGGAAGACGGCAGCAAACCTACCTGCTCCTCTCGCTCAGCCGTGCGTCATTTGCCCGCCATTTGCCCGCCACATGCCGCAAACAACTACACATCAGCAGCTTACACTATATACGTCGATTTGCTTTAGCTCGAAAATGGCGTATTTCTATCAGCCAATTAACAGCCCTTATCAGCTGAAGCAACGGCCAGTCATTGTCAGAGCCGCACCGGATAGATGTCCAGCCGCCCCTGCCGCAGGCGGCGGGCATAGTAGGCCACTGTCAGCACGTTGAGCAGGTAAGTAACCACCATCACCAGCAAGAAGCCTCCTTTAATGGGCGTCCGCTGAAACTGCACCGCCACCACCTGTCCTACGGCCAGCAGCACGTACGCGAAGAAGCTGCCCACCTGCCACAGCACCTGAAAGCCCAGCACCCGCCGGCCCACCTCGGCCGCATGCGCAATGGTGTGCCGCTGCTTCCGCCACAGCACAAACGGCACCACCAGATTGAGCAGCGGCAACACCAGAAAGCTAAGTGCGCTTAGGTTAATAAGCTGCAGGAAATCGGGGTCGGAACGCAGGACGGGCGTGGGCGCGGGCATATCAGCTGGCACTACAGTAGCTGTAGCGGCCTCCTGCCAGGCGGGCAGTGTGGCCGTAGTTGTAGCCAGGTTGGCCGGGGAAGCCGCCGCCAGCGCCGCAGGCGCCGATTGAGCCGGTTCCAACGGCAACGCTGCAGACGTTACCCGTGTGGGCTCTGCGTGCAGCTGCTCTAGCGGCACCTGCAGGGCAGTCGCCAGCGCCAGCAGCGTGTGGCCGCGCGGCACCGTATCGCCCTGCTCTACCCGCTGAATGGTGCGCAAGCTCACCCCCGATTGCTCGGCCAGCACTTCCTGAGAAAGCCCTTTACTTTTACGAATGGTAACGATACGGGCAGCAGAAAACATAACGGCAGGCGAAGTAAGGCTAATAACGCCTCAAGTATACTGGTTTCCGCTGCTCCAAGCACCACCGCCGCTCCGAGGCCGAATTCACCTGACCGGTTGTTGCAAGCGGGTATTGCCAGGTCATTGCTGAAATAGCACCGCTGTAACAGCCGCACCGCAACCAGTCCGTGGTAGTGCCGGCGCAGGCCGAACTACAGCGCCCGGAATGGGGTTGAGCAGGAAACCAACTGTTCTTCATGCCACTCCCCGTTCGTTACGCCCTATTTCTAGCGTCCTTATTCTTGCTGGCTGCCTGTGGCAAACAGCAAACCCTGCAGGGCATCTTTCAGAAAACTACTCCCCACGAAGCCTACGCCCGCCAGCTGCGCCAGGCCGGCCTTGCCGAAACGGCCTTGGGCCGCGACTGGCTGGCTGCTGCCGACCGCGCCTTGCGCGACTCGCTGGTGGTGACGCTGCCGTTTCAGGAAACCGGCTACTTCGCGGCCGACCGCGCTACGGCCGCTGCCTACCGCTACCAGGTGCGCGAGGGTGAAACCGTCCGCATCAGCCTCACCCTCGACAAAAACACCGACGCCCGCGTGTTCCTCGATGCCTTTGAGCTGGACCCGGAACGCCGCGCCACCCGGCCGCTGGCTTCCGCCGACACAACAGCACTGGCCTTCAGCTACGTGGCCGAAGACGACCGCCAGCATCTGCTGCGCGTGCAGCCCGAACTGCTGCGCACCGGCCGGTTTACGCTCCGGATTCAGCGGGCGCCCAGCCTGAGCTTTCCGGTGCGGGGCAAAAACGACGTGGCCGTGGGCAGCTTCTGGGGCGTTGACCGGGACGGCGGGGCCCGCCGCCACGAGGGCATCGACATTTTTGCCAAGCGCGGCACGCCGGCCGTGGCAGCTGCCAACGGCTACATCACCCGCGTGAATGAGACCCCACGCGGAGGCCGCGTGGTCTGGCTCATGGACACCGAGCACAGCCAGCACCTCTACTACGCCCACCTTGATAAGCAACTGGTGCAGCCCGGCCAGCAGGTGCGCATCGGCGATACGCTGGGGCTGGTGGGCAACACCGGCAATGCCCGCACCACCCCGCCCCACCTGCACTTCGGCGTGTACCGCGGCGGCCGGGGTGCCGTCGACCCGTTCCCGTTTGTGCGCCGCGCCGATGCTGCCCCCGCCGCGCCGCGCACGGCCCCGGGCCGCCTGGGCGAATGGGTACGGGTGCAGGAGAAACGTACCGACCTGCGCCGGGGTCCCGTAGCCAAGCAAGCCGCTGTGGCAGTTCTCGCGCGCGATACCCCGCTGCTGGTGGTAGGCAGCCAGGCCGACTGGTACCGCGTGCAGCACCCGAATGGGCAGATTGGCTATGTATCGGCGCGCACTGTAGTACCGGCCGCCTCCCTTCGCCGCTTAGCGCTACCGGCCGCCACCGACTTGTATGCTGCCCCTGCTGTGGGCGCCGCCGCCCTCGATTCGTTGCCGGCCAAAAGCTCGGTGGCCGTGTTGGGTGAGTTTGGCGGCTACCGGCTGGTGCGTAGTGCAGCAGGCCAGCTGGGCTGGCTGGCCGCCGAAAACTTCGGCTCCTGATTCAAAAAAACACTGTCAGCCACCTATTCACCTATTTGCTATTTAAACCATTGCACCGTTTTATTATAAACCAACAAGGCCCTGCTCGTCTGTGAGCAGGGCCTTGTTGGTTGTGTACAAGTTGCAGTATTTACTCTGCTACAATCACGGCTTTCTGTAGCTTCTTGGCATACGCCAAACGACGTTCTTTGCCATTGGCAATATAATCGAAGCCATAAGCCTTGGTGTCGGCCTTCACGGCTTGCCACGCGGCTGGATCTACATCTGCTGGCTGAGTGGCGGTGCGCGCCACAGCCGGCTGGGTGAATCGGTCTTCCCGGAAGAAGGCATTCATACCCTGCAGAATGGCAATTTCCTTGTCGCGCACGGTGGCCGACTGTGGGTCGTCCATTTCCCGCTCGTCGAGCAAGGCCGTTGCAGGCATTGACTCTTTGCGTAGCGTATCGCCGGTGCTGCTGATGATGATAAGGTTGGCTTGAGCGTTCAGGATTTTAGTGCCTTGCAGCTGCAGCACGAAGTTGTCTTTGGTCTTGGTGTTAGAAAAGTAATGCGTAGCATTCACGGTGCGCAACACCGTGCGCTCGTTCACCCGGCTACGGGTTCCTTCAGGCGTAGGCGTGAAGGGGCGGTCGGGGTTGCGGGAGTTGCCCATCTCCTTCTCCGTATTGATGCAGGAGGTAGTCTGAAGCAGCATTCCCGTGCAGGCGGCGGCCAATAGAATTTTTTTCATCTGGTGGTAAGAACCCATTATCAAGTCAGTTCGGCTGCGTGAAAAACTTCCCAAAATCCGGAAAGCATCTAATAAGCCGCGGCAAGGAAATTCTCTATCAAAGTTACGGCTCTGTGCCTATCTACCCAAAAAATGGCACAGGGTTGGGCTGGTTTACTTTTTTCTTTTTCCATCCCTACAATAATTCCGGCTTCCAGCTTCAATAAAGCTCCGCTGGCAGTTAGCATTTCAGGCTTGGCGCATCATAGCCAGCCTATTTCCACTCCTACGGTCCAGCGGGGCAGTTCCGGAAATTCCATCGGAGCAGCGGAGGTGAACGTATCGGAGAGGCGGTAGCGGGCCACAGCGGCATAGCGGCCCGTGCCCAGCCGGCCCCCCACTCCGTAGGACCAGCGGCGCAGATAAGGCAGCCCGGTTGCGATGATCCGAACCTTTTTGGCACTGTTGCCGGAAGACCGGTCTTCGGTGCGGTGCGCAGTGCTCAGGGCCCAGCCGCCCCAGCCATTCAGGTCGAGGTAGCGGCCGACAACGTTGCCACGGGCTCCCACATTCAACCGGACAAATGTTTCCAGGTGGGTTTCCATCAGCGCCAACGACTCGCGGTAGTGCTGCGTGGGTGTGGGCAGCAGTTTGCCCGTCTTCTGAGCCAGATCATAGGTGCGGCGCACAAAACGCAGGTCGAAACCCGCGCTCAGGGGCTCACTGAACCGGAACTTGTTGCGTACGCCCACTGCCAGCTCGGCCGAGCTGCCGTAGCGCAGCGGGGCGCCCGGTCCGGCAGCCACACCTACTACGGGCATATAACTGACATACAGATGATTGTAAAACGCCCGGTTCGGGCCATACTGTTCGTAGGTGGTATCCTGAGAGACGGTGGACTGCAGTAACACCCGTTGGCAATGCCCGAGGCGAGGGTGTAGCCACATGGCAGCCAGCAGGATAATCAGGTAGCAATGCTTCATAAAACCGGGTAGCTGTGCGTAGCGCCCAAATAAAATACGCGGACCACATCACCGGACTGCAGGGTGCGGCGCGGAATGCGCAGAATAGCCCGCTGGCTGACCTCCACCACTTCATAGCGCCGCAGCACTCCGCGCGCGTCGGCAATATGCCAGTAGAGGTAGCCCGAAGCAGGTAGCCCCATTGCTCCGCTCACGCCCCCCACCACCGACTGGGTGGAACCGGCCGGACGGGACTCTTCACGTCCAACTGCCGACACCCGTTTGGGGTCAGGCAGCGTACTCAGGGAGTCAGAGTAGAATGGCAAGGGTTTCAGAGCTTCAGTCCGAATATTCACAGCCAGCAAACTGTCCTGCACCACAAAATCGATGGTTGGCGACGGGCCAGCGGCGGCGCCCCCACGGGCAGCCAGGTGCAGTAGTCGGCTGGCCTGCGGCAGCCCATAGCCGTGGGCATAGTCGTAGTAAGGATACAAAGTGGCCGACTGCTGGAGCAGCCCAAACAGTTGCATGGCCGTGAGGCCGCGCTGCTGCTGCCAAGCGCAGGCCGCCAGCCCCGCTACCAACGGGCTGGAGAAGGACGTACCATCCACCCGCACATAGCTGCCGTTGGGCGCCGCTGCCAGGACTGTACCGAAGGCGGATACGTTAGGCTTGAGCCGCCGGTCGGCAGTGGGGCCATAGGCGCTGAAGTTCAGATGCAGGCCCGTTTCGGGATCTACTCCTCCTACAGCCAGCACCGAGTCGGCATCGGCGGGAGTGCCCACGGTGTGCCAGTCGTTGTCGTCGCCATCGTTGCCGGCGGCACTTACCACCAGCATACCTTTGCGCGCGGCCAGGCTGGCGGCACGGGCCACCAAACTACGGCGCCCGTTCATTTGCTCCGGAAAGTAGCGCCGTGTGGTGTAGCCCAGCGAGGAATTGATGATGTCGGCGCCGTTGCGGTCGGCCCATTCGGCGGCGGCCAGCCAATCCAGCTCTTCGCGGTATAGCTCACGCTGCATCCGCTCGGTGCGGGCCAGCAGGTAGGTGGCGTCGGTGGCCAGCCCCAGCGGCGTGCCATCGGGCAAGCGGCCGGCCAGGCAGGCCAGTACTTCGGTGCCATGGCTGCCGCCGTGGAAGACATTGGTAGTATGCCGGGCAAAGTCATAGGTGGCCACTACCCGTTTTCTCTCAAACAATTCCCAGAACGCCGCGTGCTTGTCGGCCCCACTGAAACCAACGTCGAATACGGCAATGCGTATCCCGGAGCCAGCCAGGGCAGCCTGGCGCAGCGCATCGGCGCCAAGACTACGGGTCTGGCGGCGGGCCAGCTGCCGGTCGGCGGTGCTAAGCGGGCGGTCAGTAGTTAGGGCATCGGTTGGGGCTGCCTGGGAAGCCGGTAGCAACGCCAGCGCCTCCAGCCGCGACACACGCACCACGCCTGGCAGCCGCGCCAGTGCAGCCGCCTGCGTTGGCGTGGCACGGCAGGCTACCGCATTAAACCAGCGGCTGACAAGCAGCACCGAATCGGTGTGCTCACGCACCGCCCGCAGGTAATCAGCGCGTAGCGGAAAGTCGGAGCTATCAGCAGCGGGCAGGTGCTGGCGCTGGCGCCGGGCTTGGGCAGCAGCGCTGAAATACGTAGTCGGGCTGAACTCTACGCCTGCCTTATTGCGCAGCTCCACCCAATAGCCCGCAGTGGCTGGCGGAACAGTGGCCTGAGCCGAAGCAATAGTTGCGGCCAGCAGGAGCAGCATCCAGCACATGGCTGCCGCGCATCGCGGCGGAAACGTCAACTCATTCATGCAAAAACATCCATCAGATACAGGCGCTACTCTCCTGCTTAGTTTCCGGCTTAGTCTGCTGGCCGGGGCCAGCCGTAACACGGCGAAACGCTGCAACAGCCGGGAGCCTGCTGCTGGGTTAGAGCCTGACAGACTTGCCAGCAAAGTAACACAGAATCCGGACGGCACTCAGGGCGCCAGCAACTCCTCGGTGGCCTAGTCCGTTTGAAACTGTAGTAGTACAGTTGTGCTGTCCCCATCGTTCGCCCTTTTATTCCACCGTTGCCCATGCGTACTTCCCTGATGATGCTGTGCAGTGCCGGTTCTTTGCTGCTCGGCGGCTGCAATGCCAAAGAAATTGCCGCTCTGCAGCAGCAGAATGCGGCCCTGACCTCTTCCCGCGACCAGCTACAGGCCCAGAAAACGGCTCTGGAGCAGGAAAAGGCCCGTAACGAAGAAGCTTTGCGCTCCAGCCTGCTCAACAAAAACCAGCAGGTAAACCAGCTCAACCAGAATCTGAGCGGAGCAGAGCAGGCCAATACAGCTCTTTCTGCCGACCTACGCTCCAAGGAACAGCGCATTGCTGAAATGCAGCGCATTCTGGAGCAAAAAGATGCCGCCGTGAAAGCGCTACGCCAGAAAGTGGGCGACGCGCTGCTGGGCTTCAATGCCCAGGATCTGCAGGTGAATGTAAAAAATGGAAAAGTTTACGTGTCGCTGTCCGAACAGCTTCTTTTCAAGTCGGGCTCGACGAAAGTGGATCCGAAAGGCCAGGAGGCGTTAAAAAAACTGGCTACTGCCTTACAAGGCAACCAGGACGTGAACGTGCTGGTGGAAGGCCACACCGACAACGTGCAGCTGAAAGGCGTTGTGAATGGAGCCAAAGACAACTGGGACCTAAGCGTGCTGCGCGCCACGGAAATCACGCGCATTCTAACCAGCGCCGGCCTGCCCGCCGCTCAGGTGACTCCCTCCGGCCGTAGCGAGTTTATGCCGGTAGCCAGCAACGATACGCCCGCCAACAAGGCCATCAACCGCCGCACCGAAATCATCCTGACGCCGAAACTGGATGAGCTGTTTCAGATTTTGGAGGCTAATTAGCAAAGCTGATTTTCTAGCTTTCTCAGGTTAATTGAATTTTGTGGACGGAACTACATTCGCGTCCTTGCATACAACTGCCGACTGCTCTTCAGAGCAGTCGGCAGTGTTGTTAAGTGGAAAATACACGTTGCAGCAGATCACAAGCAGCGTCTTCATGAGCGACTAAGAACGACGAGGCCCCAGATAGAGGGGCATAAGACGGAAACAACAGAAAGGCGCGCATCAGGCGCGGAACGTCCCGATGAATGTGGTGCCCACGCCTGGCTCACTGCTCACAGCAATGCCCTCGTTCTCAATGAGTCGTTTAATCATGTAAAGCCCAACGCCCGACCCTTCGACGTGGGTGTGCAGGCGTTGAAATACCTGAAACAAGCGCCCCTGCTGCGCTTGGTTTAAGCCCAGGCCATTATCCTGCACGGTCAGCGTTACCACCCTGGCCTGCTGCTCAGCTCGCACCCAGATGTGGGCTGGCCGCTCAGGAGCACGGTATTTCACGGAGTTGCTGAGCAGGTTATACACGATGGAGCGCAGGTTGGCCGGGATGAAGTTGATCTGTAGCTCTGCCGGTATATGCAGGTGCACTGTGGCCTCGGCCGCCTTTATTTCGGCGGCCAGATCGTGGCATACAGCCTCCAGCAGGGGCTCCAGCATCACCGGTTGAGTCGGGCCTGCCTGGCTCTGCTGTAAGCGCACCAAGTCGGAGAGCTGCGTGATGGTGACGCGGAAGCGGCTGACCGTGTCCTGCAGCAAGCGCAGTGGCTCAGCCACCAGCTGCGTCTGTTGCACCTCGGCCGGCAGTACCTCGTGCAGGGTCAGTAACAGGCCCTCAATGTTGGTGATTGGCGCTTTGAGGTCGTGCGAGGCGGTGTAGACAAAGGTATCCAGGTCCGCGTTGGTGCGCTGCAAGTGGGCATTGCTCTCGCGCAGCTCCTGGGTACGCTCCTGCACGCGGGTTTCCAGCGCCTGGTTGAGCTGCTCAACTTGCTGGCGGGCGCGCACCTGCTCGCTCACGTCATACGTGAAGTCCATCACCCCGTCGATGTGGCCCTGCACATCGCGCAACGGATGTAGGGAGATGTTTAGAAAGACCTGCACCGGCTGCCCGTTGCCGTGAAAGTCAAACCAGCCTTCCATTTCGCGCAGGTAGACCGGCTCCCCAGTTAGGTACACCTAATCAAATAAGGCCACAACCCCCAACTCGACGGATTCCGGGGGTTCCCTCCCGAAATGGCCGGCCCAGAAAGGAGCGGTGCGGAAACAAGCTCTGGTAGGCGGGGTTAACGAACTGGTAGATGTGGTCTGGCCCCTGGTAAACGGCAATGTATGCGGGCATCTGCGTGAGCACCTCGCGGAAGCGTTGGCGCTGCTGCTCGGCCACGGCAAAAGCTTCTTGCTCAGCCTGCATGCTGGCCAGCAGCTGCCGCTCGGCCTGGCGGCTAGTGGTGATGTCCTGCACGGATTGAATGATGAACTGCACCTGCCCCTGCGCATCAAGCACCGGCGTGTGGCGCGGCTGCCAGTAGCGCTCAACGAACTGGCCGGGCTGCGTGCGGTCGGGCACATCGTAGTGCTGGGGCGCCATTTCGTGTGGCCGTTTTGTCGCCATCACCTGCTGCAGGGAGGCGCGTACGTTTGCTACGGCGTTGGCCTCGGGGGTTTGGGGATTGTCGGGAAAGGCCTCGAAGATGAACTGTCCCACAATTGTATCTCGCTGGGTCAGGGTCGCGGCCAGGTAGTCATCGCTGGCACCCAGTATCACCCAGTCCGGAGACAGCAAGAGGGTAGCGCCGGGCTGAGCGTTAAAGACAGACAGGAAATCTAGTGCAGGCATTAATTAGGCAATAAGAGCGGGATACAGGTCGAGGAAATACGATTTGCGGACCAAAATTTCAACCAAGCATCTGGGTTTGCCCCCGCCAGGGCACATCTGCCAGAGCAACCAGCTAAATAAAGATGCTTTACCAAAATGGTCGTTCACACAATATTACAACCGGCATGTTCAAAACACCTCACGCAAACGCGCCGGGAAACAGAGTTTCAAGTGCGTCTGCATCAGCAGTAGTACAGTTCAAAACAGGTCTCTAATCTGGTTTGCCGCAGGAGCCAATGCTGAGCTGGCTTAAGTTAAGGGCAGGCGTGCCGCCGGGAATGGTGGCGGATACCTGCATACTGCTGCTACACGACTGCTTACTGCTGACGAGACCAAGCACGGCCTGACGGTATCCATCAGGCCGTGTTTCTTATGCCTTATGCAGCGTACTGGATGGGCACAAAAAAACCGTCCCCACCCGGAAACGGCCTTTCTGAAATCATGACCCAGAGAAAATTCCCACCCAACTCCGGGTCCGATTCTGAACGCTGGGCTTAGTGCCGGAACAATAGTTCACGGTACTTCACCAGCGGCCAGTCCTCATCGGCCACCATCAGCTCCAGCTTGTCAGCCGAGCGGCGGATGGCGTCGAAATGCGCTTTGACAGTGTCGCAGTAGGCAATGGCCCGCTCACGCGTGTCGTCAATCTTGTTGGCCACTTTGCGGCTGTTCACCATCTCTTCCACCTGCGTTTTGATGGTGAAGATGTGCCGCGAAATAGCTTTGATGGTGTCTACTGTTACCTGAGAGTACTCATCGTCGAGGCCCAGTTCCCGCAGGCCCTGTACGTTGCTCACCAGCTTGGTCTGATACGCTACGGCCGTCGGGATGATATGGTTGACGGCGAGGTCGCCCATCACGCGGCTCTCAATCTGAATCTTTTTGATGTAGTCTTCCAGCAGAATCTCGTGGCGGGCGTGCAGCTCCACGTGCGAGAAAATGTTGTGACGCTCAAACAAGTCCGACGACTCTTTCTCCACCATGGCGTCGAGGGCCTGGGGTGTGGTAGGCACGTTGGACAGGCCACGCTTGGCGGCTTCGTCTTTCCACTCGTCGGAGTAGCCGTTGCCTTCGAAGCGGATGCTTTTCGAGCTGATAACGTACTCGCGCAGCACTTCCACGATGGCCACTTCCTTCTTCTTGCCCTGCTCAATCAGCGCATCCACCGACGTTTTGAAGTCGATGAGCTGCTCCGCTACAATAGCATTCAGCGTGGTCATGGCCGACGAGCAGTTGGCGCTGGAGCCCACGGCGCGGAACTCGAACTTGTTGCCGGTGAAGGCGAAGGGCGAGGTGCGGTTGCGGTCGGTGTTGTCGAGCAGGATGGCCGGAATCTTATCGATGCCGAGCTTCAGATAGATGTTGTCGCCTTTGTCGAGGGGCACTTTAGCGGTGCGCTCCAGCTCATCCAGCACCGAGTCCAGCATCGACCCCACGAACACCGACATGATGGCCGGTGGGGCTTCGTTGGCGCCCAAGCGGTGGTCGTTGCTGGCCGAGGCGATGCTGGCGCGCAGCAAATCGGCGTAGCGGTGCACGGCCTTGATGGTGGTGATGAAGAACGTCAGGAACTGTAGGTTCTCCTTCGGACGGCGGCCGGGCGCGAGCAGGTTCACGCCGGTATCGGTGCTCATGGCCCAGTTGTTGTGCTTGCCCGAGCCATTGACGCCGGCAAACGGCTTCTCGTGCAGCAGCACTTTGAAGTTGTGCTTGTCGGCCACGCGCTCCATGATGTCCATGAGCAGCTGGTTGTGGTCAACGGCCAGGTTGGCATCCTCGAAGGTCGGGGCGCACTCGAATTGGTGCGGGGCTACCTCGTTGTGGCGGGTGCGCAGCGGAATGCCCAGCTTGTTGGCTTCCTCTTCGTACTCCAGCATGTAGGCGTGCACGCGGGCCGGAATTGAGCCGAAATAGTGGTCTTCTAGCTGCTGGCCTTTGGCCGGCGAGTGGCCGAACAGCGTGCGGCCGGTCATCACCAGGTCGGGGCGGGCGTTGAATAGGGCGCGGTCGACGAGGAAGTACTCCTGCTCGATGCCCAGCGTGGTGTGCACGCGGTTTACATCCTTATCAAAGTACTGGCACACATCCACGGCGGCCTTTTCCAGACGGGCCAGCGACTTCAGCAGCGGGGCTTTGTAGTCGAGAGCCTCGCCGGTATAAGCGACGAAGATGGTAGGGATGCAGAGGGTTTTGGCGCCGGCGGTTTCAATGATGAAAGCGGGCGACGTCGGGTCCCAGGCAGTGTAGCCGCGGGCCTCAAACGTGTTGCGGATGCCGCCGTTCGGGAACGACGAAGCATCGGGCTCCTGCTGCACCAGCGCCGAACCTTTGAAGTTCTCAATTGGCCGACCGTCGGAGTTCAGGTCGAAGAAGGAATCGTGCTTTTCGGCCGTAGCGCCGGTCAGGGGCTGGAACCAGTGCGTATAGTGCGTGGCGCCCTTAGCCATGGCCCAGGTTTTCATGGCCGAAGCCACGGCGTCGGCTACGCTGCGCTCTACCGGGCTGCCCAGTTTAATGGCGCTTTGCAGCTTCTTGAAATACTCGCCGGGCATGGTAGCCCGCATAGCATCCAGGTTGAATACGTTCTTGCCGAAGCTGTCGGAGCGACGCTCACCACTGCTTTCTACCGTTAGCGGCTGACGCTGATCAACCAGTTCAAGTGCTTTAAAGCGAAGAATTGCCATGAAAGTGGTAAGCGGGAATTAGTAGATAGACCAGTTTGAGAGATACAAAGGTTATAGATCAGAGCTTACTTTCCAAACCTACCCTCGAAATTGAAGGCATTATTTTCAAAAACCTGTCATTTTGAACCAACACCCCCCCTTCACAAGCGCACAATTTTTAAATAATCTGTAAAAACCACCTTATACCCCCTCTTTTACTGACACCATAGAGATGCTGAGAAGTGAGGTAAGTACTCACTATATCTATATGGGCTCTTACTTATTATAAAGAAGGCCGACTTCGTTAGGTATCGCGCCCTCCGCTTAACGGGCTGGCTATTGGCTACGGGCCGTAGATAGGGCACGTTGCAGTGGGCATGCGGCGCAGGCGTTACCTTTGGGGCGTGAAAAACCGCTTTGCGTTTCAGCCACGCTACTTCCTGTTCTGGCTGCTCTTCTTTTTCGGTAACCGGGCGCTGTTTCTGCTGTATCATTTTGGCCGGACGGCTACCCTGCCGGCAGGCACGGTGGCCGGCACGTTCGGCTACGGGCTGCGGCTGGATGCTTCGGCTGCGGCCTACCTGAGTTTGGTGCCATTTGGGGTGGTGCTGGCCGGCAGTCTGCTGGGCCGGCGCCTGCCCACCGACCGGCTGCTGCGCTTCTATACGGCCATAATGGGCGTGGTAGTAGCGTTTCTGAGCACCGCCGACCTGGAGCTGTACCGCACCTGGGGCTTCCGGCTTGATGCCACGCCGCTGCAATACCTGAACTCGCCGGCGGAAATGGCGGCCTCCGCGGGCAGCGCACCGCTACTGCTGCTAGCGGGGCTATATGCGGGTCTGCTGCTGCTAGGCTGGCTGCTCTACCGGCTAGTGGTGGGCAAACTACCAGCGCTGCCGGCCGGCTTCGGGCGGGGGCGCGCTGCACTAGTATGCGTGCTGTATGCGGTGCTGCTGGTGGTGCCGCTGCGAGGCGGCGTGCAGCAGATTCCAGTGAACCAGAGCGACGTATATTTTGCCCAACAGCCTTTTGCCAACCACGCTGCCGTCAACCTGCCCTGGAATGTGGTCAACTCGCTGACAATGCGCGAAGCTGACCCGGCGCGCTACCGGTTTCTGCCCGACAGCACCGCCCGGCAGCTGATGCGCCCGCTCTACACCTACACCGCCCCCGACACCGCACGCCTGCTGCGCACCACGCGCCCCAACATCGTCTTTATCATTCTGGAAAGCTTCACGGCGAAATTCGTGGCCGGCACTGGTGGTGAGGCTGGCGTGACGCCTAACCTAGACAGCCTGGCCCGCACCGGCGTGCTGTTCTCCAATATCTATGCGGCCGGCGACCGAAGCCAGAAGGGTCTGGTGGCGCTGCTGTCGGGCTACCCCAGCCAGCCCACGTCGGGCGGTATCATCAAGTATCCGCGCAAAACCGAGCAACTGCCGCACCTGCGCCAGTCGCTGGGGAGGGCGGGCTACAGCTCGCACTATTACTACGGTGGCGAGCTGGCTTTTGCCAATATGAAAAGCTACCTGCGCGCCGCTGGTTACGATGGCCTCACGGAGCGCGAAAACTTCCCCCAGAGCCAGCAAAACTCCAAGTGGGGCGCCCACGACCACGTGCTCTTTGACCAGGTGCTGGCCGATTTGCGCACCCAGCCACAGCCGTTTTTCGTGACGGCTTTCACGCTCAGCAGCCACGAGCCGTTTGAGATTCCCATTGCCCCGAAGTTCAAAGGCACCACCGAAACGGCGCTTTTCCGCAACTCAGTGTATTACACCGATTGGGCGCTGGGCCGGTTTCTGCAGGTTGCCCGCCAACAGCCCTGGTACGACAACACGCTGCTGGTGCTGGTGGCCGACCACGGCCACGCGCTGCCCGGCAACAGCGCCGCCCAAGAACCGGCCAAGTTCCGGATTCCGCTAGTGCTGGCCGGCGGCGCGCTGCGGCCCGAAGTGCGCGGCCGGGTGCTGGGCAACCTGGGCTCCCAGACCGACGTGGCGGCGACGCTGCTGGCCCAGTTGCAGTTGCCCACCACCGACTACCGCTGGAGCCGCAACCTGCTGCGCCCCGTGCTGGAGCCCTCCGCCTTTTACTGCTACACCGATGGATTCGGCTTCATCACGCCCCCCGGTTTCCTGGCCTACGACAACGTGGCACGGCAACCCATCATCCGCAGCCGCGGCGTAACGGCGCGGCAGGTGCAGCAGGGCCAAGCCTACGAGCAGCTGTCGTTTGCCGATTATCTGGGGAAGTAGTCACTCGTTTTGTAGCTAAATTCCCGCTTGCTGTAGCTGTATGAAAGAACTGCTTTTCGTGTACAACGCTAACGGCGGCCCGCTGAACGGCCTGCTGGACACGCTGCACAAAACACTGTCGCCGGGCACCTACGACTGTGCCTTATGTGCCCTCACCTACGGCGCTTTCACCATGCGGCCCGAGTGGCGCGAGTTTCTGCAGAATCTGCCCATCCAGCCCACCTTCCTGCACCGCGACGAGTTGCGTGCCCAGCACCCAGAACTCGTCGGCCAGCCCCTGCCTGCCGCGTTTCAGCGCACTGCGGGCGGCAGCTGGCACCCTTTTCTGACACCACAGGAGCTAAGCCAGACCGATTTGCCCGGCCTGATGGCGCTGGTGCGGGACCGGCTGTAGATTCCAGCCAGTCTGGCGACACAAAGGACTACCTCAGAAACGCGGCTACAAGTTCTGGCCGCTTGATTTGCTGTGAGTTACTTTTCTTGGAGTTGCTGTAGAGGCCTACAGGATTGCTCCCTATTTTAACTGACTTACCTCACGGAGAAGCATATATTACAGCTCAACTACCACGAAATTGCTGCAATGGTTGAATTTTGCTTACTCATAGGCTTTCTATAAAATATATGATTCAACGATTAACCATTTTGTTTGGGCTCTTAGCAACTAGCTGCCATGACGGTGATGAGAAGTCCACCTACGCCTATCGTCGTAATCCAGATGGGGAGGTTATTCGCACAGAAATGCGGCATGGCTCGGCCAACGGCCGCATTATCGCTTACACCCCAAACGGGAAAATAAACGCCATCATGCATGTGCAGGATAGTGTGCTCACGGGTAATACTTACCGTTTTTACCCTAGTGGACATGTGGCGCAAATCACACCTTATGCTCGCGGCTACATGAATGGGCGAGTGCGACAATTTTACGATAGTGGTGGGCTCAAATCAATTGAAACCTATGTCAAAGATGAAAAAACGGGACCTGCACGAGGCTATTACCCCAACGGGAGCCTTCAGTATACCGTCAAATTTTGGCGGGGACAAGCGACAGGTGACTACCTCGATTTTTATGAAGTACCTCCTAATCGGGTGCGCCGACGTGTCGAGTACGTATTAGTGCGGGGCAAGCAATGGGGAAACGGTCATATTGATTATAGTCCTACTGGGGCCATCACTAAGCGTTTTGAACAGCTGGACGCAATATTCAACCAGCCTCGGTATTCACTGAGCGATACAGTTGTATTGACCCTTCGCCTTCATGGCCCTCAGTTCAAGCGCTTAAAAGCAACTGTTGCTGACTTCGATTCGCTATTTAACGGCAATGACACCACCGCAGGCCACGTGGTATACGGCCATCGTGGATCAATTCGAATCCCCCTACTGCCTCGACATACTGGGTTGAATTATGTGCGGGGATACGTGACTGATTACGATTCTGGAGCCTCGCCTCAGAAGGGGTCGGTGTATCAAATGAAAGAAAAGAACGTCTACTTTCAGAGTAGATATTGGGTTGATTTGTAATCTTCCCCACAAGGTAGGCCAACCAAAAGCAAAGGGGGGCATTTCTCAGTTCCAAGTCCATTGGTTTACAGCCACTGCCGCAAACCCGCAACTTCCGCCGTATCTTTGCCGCCTTGTTTATGGAAATGGAAACCAGAAAAGTTGCCTTTTACACGCTGGGCTGCAAGCTCAATTTCTCCGAAACTTCCGCCATCGGCCGGCAGTTTGAAGAACACGGCTTCGTGAAAGCGGCCTTCGAGGACGCGGCCGATATCTACGTCATCAACACCTGCTCCGTCACGGACCACGCCGACCGCAAGTGTCGGAAGGTGGTGAAGGAGGCCCTCAAGCACAACCCCGAGGCCTTCGTGGCCATTGTAGGCTGCTACGCCCAGCTCAAACCCCAGGAAATTGCCGAAATCCCGGGCGTGCACGCCGTACTGGGTGCCGCCGAGAAGTTTCAGCTGGTAGAAACACTGGCCGGCTTCCAGAAGCCGGCCGCTGGCCAGCCCGGCCAGGTGTTTGCCTCCCCTATTTCCGAAGCCACCGAGTTTCACGCGGCTCACTCCTACGGCGACCGGACGCGCACCTTCCTGAAAGTGCAGGACGGCTGCGACTACTCGTGCTCGTTCTGCACCATTCCGCTGGCGCGCGGGGCCAGCCGCTCGGGCTCGGTACAAAGCGTGGTGGAGCGCGTGCAGAAGCTGGCTGAAACCGGCGTTAAGGAAATCGTGCTGACCGGCGTCAACCTCGGCGACTTTGGCCTGCAGGGCCCCGACCGGGAGCGGAAAGAGAACTTCTTCGACCTGGTGCAGGCCCTGGATGAAGTGGAAGGCATTGAGCGGTTCCGCATCAGTAGCTGCGAGCCGAATTTGCTGTCCGACGAGATTATCCGGTTTGTGGCGCAGTCCAAGCGGTTTATGCCGCACTTCCACATTCCGCTGCAGTCGGGCTCCAACAAGATTCTGGGCCTGATGCGCCGCCGCTACCGCCGCGAGCTATACGTGGAGCGGGTGCGCCTCATTAAAGAGGTGATGCCGCACGCCTGCATCGGCGTGGACGTCATCGTGGGCTTTCCCGGCGAAACGGAAGCCGATTTTCTGGAAACCTACCAGTTTCTCAACGAGCTGGACGTGAGCTATCTGCACGTATTCCCGTACTCGGAGCGCGAAAATACGCTGGCGCCTACCCTGCCCGGCCGCGTGCAGGACCGCCACCGCCACGAGCGCACCACCCAGCTGCGGGGCTTGTCGGAAAAGAAAAAGCGTTATTTCTACGAGCAGCACGCGGGCCTGGAAACCGCCGTACTCTTCGAGGACGACGTGACCAACGGCCAGATGGAAGGCTTCACGCCCAACTACATTCGCGTAGTGGCCAAATATGACCCGCTACTGGTAGGCGAGCTAAAACGCCTGCGCCTCACCGCCGTGACACCCCAGAACCTAATGGAAGCCGAGGAGTTGGGCCTTGAGGTGTTCCAGCACTAGGTTCGTGCCGGCTTGCGGCAGCTGTTATTGTAAGCAGCGCGAAGCAACCCGTCCTTCCCGCGAGACACACAGCCCTAACGGAGAAGCCCTCCGGCGTTAGTGTATCACACTACTGCCGGAGGGCTTCGTTGTAAGGAAAGTGTCTGTTATGAGAGGCAGGATTGGCTGCGCTGTTGAACACAACTAAAGATCAGGCTACATCCGGCGCTGCATAAGGTCCAGCATTTGCTGCATCAGGCGTTGCTGGTCCTGCAGATGCTGGTTGCGCAGCTCAGCCATAGCGAGCTGGTGGGCCATTTGCTGAGTGTATAGCGCCGTTTGCCAAGCCGCATCGGGGGCCGGAGCAGCTGCTACAACTGGTGCAGTTGGCGCTGAAACTACGGCCGGTGCGGGTGCCGGAGCCGGCATGGCGGGAATTTCAATAGGAGCCTCGGCAACTGGCGTGCGTTGAGAAGTTGGGGCTGAAACAAGTGCAGGCTGAGAGGCAGCAGCTTCCGGCTTAGCGGGTTCGAGCTCAGCTTCAGTGGCAACGGGCGCAACTGCTGGCGGCAGAGCCTGGGCAGTTTCAACGGAACCAGCGGCAACTGCAGCGGCGGCCGGCGGTGTAGTAGGCGCTATCGGGCTGGACACCAGCATAGGCCCCACGCCCTCAATCAACCAATCTTTAGAAACATTTGGGTACACTTCAAATACCTTACACAAAAGGTCAAAACCAGGTTTATTACGCTCTTCCACAAGATGTTGCACCACGGTTGCCGTCTTATCAAGAGAGTTAGCAAATGCGTTTTTGCTTATTCCCAAATGAGAAATAAGCTGCACAAAACGCTGCCCTACTGTTGTATTGTTAACCATATTACCCAAATGATTTTATATGCAAATGTATATAAAATCATTTGATTTATTCTCCGCCATGTAACGACACGCTCGCCACCTAACCGCAGTTGTTCAGCCGAGCCGCCGCACGAGTTGAGCGGCATAACCAGCTATTTACTCCTGCCAGGGTAGGCGCTCGGCGCTCGGTTCACCGATTTAAGTGATACTGCGTGGCCGGTTCTGATACGCCCTGATAGCTGTTCTGGACCTTAACAGACAATGGATACTTCTACTTTGACAGCACATAATACACTGCATCTGTCCGGACGTGGACTTCATTAATGCAGCCTATCGTATGCCCGTTGTAGCAACATTCCCGCACAACTAGCTGCAGTTGCTGTCGCAGGCTCGCCAGCATATCATGCTAAGCTGGTGTACTTAAAACGCGTTTGGGAATTTGTAAAACAGTGTTTCTGTCCTGCTGGGCTTGTCAAAGCATCTCTCCCGCCTCGTTGCAGTAGTAACCCAACGAGGCGAGAGATGCTTCGATAAGCCCAGCAGGACGCTCTTCGCAAATTCCCAAATACGTTCTTAAGTGGTCTAGCGCAGCAACTGTCGATTGATACGCCACGCTACAGTTGAATGAGGCAAGTGGTACCGGTAGCACCTAGAAACGCGCAGGTTTATCAGATCTGACAACGGGCGAAACACTGGTTCACCAGCCCACGTCAGCTTACGCAGGTGGTGTTTGTGCCCCCTATCCTATCTGTATACCAGCCCAGCCAGGCCGCCATGGGTTACTACTTTGTGTAGCGACAGCGGGAGTTTGCACCGGATCGACTCTACTCGTAGCGTAGGCTTTCAATGGGGTCGAGGGCGGCGGCTTTGCTGGCCGGATAGTAACCGGAGGCCAGTCCTACAGTAACGCAGATAACCAGCCCCATTGACATCCACAGCCACGGCACAATGAACGCGCCCTGCTCCATGAATAGCGTGAGCAGGTTGCCGCCGCCCACGCCCAGCACGATGCCCAGCACCCCGCCCAGCACGCAAATCACAATGGCCTCGATGAGGAACTGCTGCCGGATCTGGCGGGCCGTGGCGCCCAGCGCCTTCCGGATCCCTATTTCGCGGGTCCGCTCCGTTACCGATACCATCATGATGTTCATCAGGGCAATGCTGGCGCCAAGCAGCGTGATGAAGCCCACCAGAAAGCCCCCTACTTTCAGGCCACCGCTCAGCTCATCGAGCTTGGCGGCCATGGAGTCGGAACGCTCCACCTCGAAGCTGTCTTCCTGGCCCAGCGCATCGTGGCGCACGGCGCGCATGATGCCGGTGGCCTGGCCCGTGAGGTAGTTGAGCTCCTCGGGGCGGGTGGTGGCCGTTTTCACGTCGAAGGTGAGGGCGCGCTGCCGGGGCAGTTGGTTGCCGGTTTCCAGCGGGATGAGCACCATCCGGTCGGCGCCGCCGCCCTGGCCGCTGCTGCCGCTTTTCTCCAGCACGCCCACCACCTGAAAGCGCCGCCCCAGCAAATACACGTACTTGTTCAGGCCGCTTTCCGACGGATACAGCTTGTCTTTCACCTCGGAGCCAATGATGGCCACGTTGGTGCCGTTGTCGAGCTCCAGCGACGAGAAGGTGCGGCCCGTGCCCAGGGTGTAGCTCTGGATCTGCAGGTAGTTTTCGTCGCCGGCCACCACCTGAATGTTGGGGTTGGTTTTCTGGCCGTTGCCCTTCACTTCGGTGGCGCCCGATATAAAGGCTGAAATGCCCACCTGCGCTTCGTCGCTGAGCTGCTCTTTGTATTTTTTGGCTTGCAGCAGATTGATGGGCGGATACACCTTGCCTTGCACCCCACCCCGGCGAAACCGGTTGGTGTAGCCTTTCGCCTTCATTTCAAAGGAATTAGCGCCCAGGCTGGCAAACGTCTGATTCAGCGAATATTTCATGGCATCAATGGCCGTGAGAATCCCCACCAGCGCCATAATACCAATACTCACGATGAGGGCCGTAAGAATAGTACGAAGCAGGTTGCTCTTGATGGAGCGAAACGCTTCCCGAATGTTTTCCAGCAGATCCATACGTCGTCAAATTCCGGCCAATCTACACATTTGCGGCGGGTTTTTCGTGTATTTTTCCGAGGCTGCTTGTTTGCTGATTCCAGCCGCTGACAGCGCGGAACCGGAACTGCCACCGCCCCGTTCTGGCTGGCACAGCCCCTAGCTGCTACCGGCTGCCTGGCTGTGCTGGCAACAGTAAGTTGAGTACCTTGAGCGGTGGTTGAACGCGGCCGGACGGCTTTATTTTCTTTGGCTATGATACACAGCAAACAACGATTCCGGGCCTGCCTGCTGGTGCTGCTCTGCCTGCTGGCCGGGCCGGGCGCCGCCTGGGCCAACCAGGTGCTCATCCCGATGGACAACACTCAGAAAGAGCACCTGAAGGCCTACGGCATTGCCTACTGGCTGCTCGGCAAGCAGATAGAAGTGGACTGGCTGCTCAACTACCGCGGCGGCTCCTTTGCCTGCGAAGTAGCGCCGGGTGTGGAAAATGAGCTGGCTGTGCGCGGCGTCACGTACCAGGTGATTTCGGCGGCTCAGTACAACGGCATCCTCTCCGAAATAGCCGACCCCAATGCCAACATGGACATCATGAAGCTGGAGAAGGTGCCCAAAATTGCGGTATACACACCCAAAGGCAAGCAACCCTGGGACGACGCCGTGACGCTGGTGCTGGGCTACGCCGAAATTCCCTACGACCAGATCTACGACGACGACGTGCTCGACGGCAAGCTGCCCAAGTACGACTGGCTGCACTTGCACCACGAAGACTTTACGGGTGAGTACGGCAAATTCTTCGCTCAATACCGCAACCGGCCCTGGTACCAGCAGCAGCAGCGCGACTCGGAAGCCACGGCCAAGCGGCACGGCTTTGCCAAAGTCAGCCAGATGAAAGCCGCGGTGGTGGTGAAGATGCAGGAGTTTATTGCCGGCGGCGGGTTTCAGTTTGCTATGTGCTCGGCCACCGACACCTACGACATTGCCCTCGCCGGCCTGGGCGTAGACATGGTGGAGAGCATGTACGACGGCGACGCTGCCGACCCGGCCGCGCAAAGCAAGCTCAACTTCAACCGCACGCTGGCCTTCCAGAACTTCCAGCTGGTGCGCGACCCGTACCAGTACGAGTACAGCAACATCGATATGCAGCCCCAGGAGCGCGGCGTGTACGAAGACAACGACTACTTCCAGCTGTTCACGTTCTCGGCCAAGTACGACCCGGTGCCCACCATGCTCACCCAAGACCACGAAAAAACCATCAAGGGCTTCATGGGCCAGACTACAGCGTTTCGCAAGCAGCTGGTGAAACCCGACGTGGTGGTGATGGGCGACAACAAGGCCTCAGGCGAAATCCGCTACATGCACGGCACGCTGGGAAAAGGCACCTGGACCTTCTATGGCGGCCACGACCCCGAGGACTACCAGCACCTGGTGGAGGAAGAGCCCACCGATCTGGCGTTGCACCCCAACTCGCCCGGCTACCGCCTCATTCTCAACAATGTGCTGTTTCCGGCTGCTAAAAAGAAGAAACAGAAAACCTGAGTTGAGATTTCGCTTTTATTGGCAAAGTCAGCTGTCAGTTCGGGTATCGGGAGACTTGGAGTGGTTTCTACCAGGCTGTTGCCAACTTCTTGCGGCATTCCAGGCAACCGAAACGGCCGGCACCACTCGCCTGGAGTAACCTCCGCATCATACATTGCAGAGCCTGCCCGGCGACACGTCTAACCTTACACGTATGAATTCGGAGCACACCAACTACAGTTTGTCGGATAGCCAGGAAGAAGCTAACCGGCAGGAAGTAGAAGCCGCCAACCCGCTGCCGCGAGCCGTACTGCGCCTCAACAACCACGTGCTGCTCGATGGCGAGTGGAAGTTTGCGTTGGACCCTGATGATAACGGTCTGCGCGAAACCTGGTACCTCGGCCACGACTACGACTACGTGGCCCAGTGGCCGGGCTCCATTGAAGAGCACATGGCCCAGGCCAAGGGCCAGGCCCACCCCACCGCCTGGCACGATAAGGTTGTGGGCTGGTACGAGCGGGAGTTCACGCTACCCGAAGTTGAGGAGCCCCTGACCCGGTCCATGCTGCAGCTCACCTTTGGGGCCTGCGGCTACGAAACGCAGGTGTGGCTGAACGGCCGCCAGCTGCGCACCATCGAGGGCGAAGACGTGCATTACGGCGAGTACACCTCGTTTTCGTACGAGCTGCGCGAAGAAAACCTGCACCTCGTCAACCGCCTCACCGTGCGCATTGCCGACACGATGGACGCCGAAACCACGCGCGGCAAGCAGGAGTCGCACATCTATAAGCGGGGGGGCATCTGGTACCACACCTACACCGGCGCCGTGCGCAGCGTGTGGCTGGAAATGGTGGAGCGCAACCGCCTCCGCTCCCGCCTCGGCGTAGACAGCGTGGTAGAAGACCAGTTGGTGCGCTTCAACGTCACAACCCGCATCCACGACCCCGGCCACTACACGCTGCGCCTGCGCGTGTATGAGCGCACCGGCCCCAAAGGCCGCGAGCCGCTGTTCACTTCCGAGTTTCCGCTGCGCTTGGAGGCCGGCCAGAAGCAGCAGCGCGTGGTGATGGAGATGCCCGGCGCCCGCCTTTGGTCGCCGGAGTTGCCGCACCTGTACCGGCTGGTGGCCGACCTGGTGGACGCGG
Source organism: Hymenobacter puniceus (assembly GCF_014333525.1). GTDB lineage: Bacteria > Bacteroidota > Bacteroidia > Cytophagales > Hymenobacteraceae > Hymenobacter. Next base: position 647,665 of record NZ_JACSCX010000003.1, on the reverse strand, counting down.
AAGGCTATGAGGCCCAGATCAAAACCAGCTTCGGTTTGCGCAAGATTGAAAGCCGCGGCACCTATGTTTACCTCAACAACCAGCCCACTTACCTCGACGGCATTCTGTACCAGCCCGGCACGGCCACCTACGAGGAAATGAAGCGCCACATGCACGCCATGCAGGAGCTGGGCTGCAACCTGGTGCGCGTGCATATTGCCGGCGTCGATCCGCGCATCTACAACCTGGCCGACGAACTGGGGCTGCTGCTGTGGGTGGAAGTGCCCAGCCCGCACACTTCCAGCCCCCGCTCCCGCCAAAACCATTTCGAGGAGTTACAGCGCATGCTGGCTTTAATTGAAAGCCATCCTTCGGTGGTCATCTGGAGCCTCTACAACGAAGACTGGGGTTGCCAGGACATTGCCACCAACCTCGAAACCCGCCGCTACATCATCGACACCTACCACTACATGCTCATCGAGCATCCGCAGTTTCTGGTGGTTGACAACGACGGCTGGCACCACATTTCTGATGCGGGCCGCCTGAAATCTGACTTGCTTTCGGCCCACCTCTACACACCGGATCTGCCGCGCTGGCGCGAGCTGCTCGACCGGCTGGTAGCGGGTGAGATGTTTGGCACGGCGGCATATCCACTTATTGTCGGCGACGCGTTTTTCTACCGCCGCCAGAAGCCGCTGGTAGTTAGCGAATGGGGCGGATTTGGCTTCGCCGACTACGGTGGGCCTCAGGCCGGCGAGGAGCGCACTGAACGCATCCGGCAGTTTAAAAAAGAGCTGCGGGCCCGCCCCATCGCCGGCGACGTGTACACGCAGGCCACCAACATCGAGGACGAGCGCAACGGCATCATCGACCCGCACACCGGCGAGCTGTCGGTGCCGCCCGGCATACTCAACTCTCGCAGTAGTACGCCGGAGTAACCAGCAAAAAACCCAGCCGACTGAGTCGGCTGGGTTTTTTGCTGGTTTTAGGAGTGCCTGTATAGACACTGCCATACAAGAGGCCTCTTACTTATCGAGGCGCACGAACTGGCGCGCGAACTCCGGAATTTCTTTGTTGCTGGAGGGGTCAACGTCCAGCGTCAGCTCAATCATTACCGGCTGGCCTTTGGCAATGCCGTAGGCCAGCACGTCGTAGGCCATGCCCCGCTCGGTTTGATAATTGAATTTGTAGGCTTTCGCGGGATTATCCTGGATGAAAACCGTTATTTCCTGCATATCGTCGCCTTTCAGCTTTTTCATTTGCTGTTTGGCATACGCCTTGGGGGTTTCACGCAGATCGGCGAAGTTGATGTACATCAGCATGACAGCAAAGTTTTCAGCCTGCACCTCATACGGCGTCACTAGCTTGGCTTTTGCGGGCAGATCGTATTGCTGACCGCAAAAAACAAATTTCTCCGGCGCCGACTGACCAAGTGCTGCTATAGCCACAAAAACAAGGCAAAGAAAAATAGACAAGAATTTCATAGCCTGTAAGATATAGGATATCAGGCAAAGGTATGCCAGCCTTTTTTTTCCAACAGATTATTTTTTCCAGGGCTTGGCCGGCTCAATGCATCCGGTCGTCGCGCACGGGCAGGCTGGTCACGATTTCGCCCTCAATTTTCAGCAGCTCCTGCAGGCGCTCTTCCACTAGTTTGGGGTCGCAATACTCTTTGGCCAGCTCCACGTAGCTCACGAAGTGGCCTGCTTCGGACACCATCAGCTCGTAGTAGAATTTGCTTAGCTCGGGGTCGGGAATGTGCTTCCACAGCAGCTTGAACCGCTCGCAGCTGCGCGCCTCAATCAGGGCCGATACCAGTAGCTGATCCATGAGCTGCCGCTCGCGGGCGCCGCCTTTGCGCACGTGCGCCAGCAGTTGCACCACGTACTCGTCGCGGCGCGGGCGGCCCAGGGCGTAGCCGCGCTTGCGCAATTCCAGCAGCACCCGCTCGAAATGGCTCCACTCCTCGGCTACCAGATCGGTCAGCTCGTCCACGAGCCGGGTTTTCTCGGGGTAGTGAATGATCATGCTGATGCCGGTGCTGGCCGCTTTCTGCTCGCACCAGGCGTGGTCCACCAAGATGTCCTCGATGTTTTTGCTGGCAATATCCACCCACCGCGGGTCGGTGTTGAGCTTTAGCTTGAGGATGGTTTTTTCTCTTTCTGCTGGTTCCATGAGGAAATTCCTGAACGGGTATAGCGTGGATGACGGCGGCTCACTGATGAAACAACCAAGCTCCTAGGAACCCAAGCCTCTATTAATCAAAAAACTGCCACCGCAGCCCAAACTCGAAGCGGCGGGGCAGGCCGGTGTAGTAAGGCGTAATGAAGTAGCCGTTGCGCAGCAGCCCCTGGTTGACGTAGGCCATCTTAAGAAACACCGCTACTGTCTTGATGTCGCCGCTCAGAAACACGTCGGCCACAGCAAAGTTGCCGGCCGTGAAGTTGTCCTGCACGAAGAACTGCTGGGTGCTGGGGCTGTAGTTGTAGGGTTTCCAGGTGGACTGGTAGTATACCTCGGCCCCAATCTGCCCGAATAGCGCTTTTTTGAACAGATAGCCCTGGTAGTACACCTTGCTGTTGGTGACGAGGGCCGGAATCCGTAGGCCTGCCTGGTCGCCACCCTGGGTGCCGTGGGCTTGGTTGTCGAAAAAGATATTGCCCATGTTGAAGCGGTGCCGCGCCGAAGCTGTCAGTAGCCGCCGGTCCTCGCCGAGCTGCGCCGGCGCCCCATCGGCCCCATAGTACACCAACGACGTGATGTTGACAATAGCGCCCGAAGCTTCCAGACGGTGCCGGCCCAGCGTCTGGTCGAGGCGGGCGGTGAGCTGGTTTACTTTGGTGTTGTCGAAGCTATTCGCCCAGCGGTAATGGTTGCCGTCGAACTGCTCCTGCGTAAGCGTGGGCGAATAGCTGGTGCTTAGCAGCTCACCCGTGAGCGGGCCCAGCCGCGCCGCGCCGCGCAGCCAGTACTCCTGGTTACGGTCCGGGTTTTCCACGTCGAGGGCAAACACCTCCCCGGCCGTTTCGATGGCAAATAGCTTGTAGTTGAAAGCGGCCGTACCGCCCGCAAATACCTGGCTGTATGTGTTGCCGTCGGCCGCGGCGGGCTGCAGCTGGCCTACGTCGCCAATGGTCGGCGTGCCCACCAGGTGGCGCGTGGCCAGCGAGAGGCTGCGGTGCCGGGCATACAGCCGGTACTGCACCGCAGGGCTGCGGCCCAGCACGCCAAAGGTATTTTCCAGCCGCTGCGTCTCTGCCCGGTCATCGGTGCCAATGGTGCTGAGCAAGGCCCGCGGGTAGTAGAGCGGCTGGCTGGTGCCTGCCACCAGAGCAAGCTTGGTATCCTGAAAGCGGTTCATCTGGCGGCGCCAATCAATGACGTGAAACGCCGTGAGGCCGCGGCCTACCAGCCGATAGGAATGCGCCAGCCGCAGTCCGTCCCGGTGCTCGGTGCTGATGGCCGTAAACAGCCAGGGCCGCTCGTCGCCGTAGTCGAAGAGCTGGCTGAGTGTGGTGTCACGCCGGTCTACGGGAATTTCGGGGCCGTTCTGAGGGCGAATTCCACCCTGCTCGGCAGCGCGGTGGCGCGCGTTGTTGTAGTTGAACAGCGCGTGGTAGCGCTCATCGGTGCTTTCTAAGCGGGCAAAAAACAGAAAGTTGCTGTGCTCCACCAAGGGCTCACGCGGGTTGGTGGTGTAGAGCTTGTTGGCTGCAATCCGCTCGTAGGCCAGCCCCACGCTGGCTTTTTTGCTGATGCTGCGCGTGTACGACAGCTCAAATACCTGCTCGCCATTGCCGCCCTGAATGAAGCGGAAGAACATATACGGCGACTTGGAATCATAGTACGGAATGGTGGCCGGGTCGCGGGCGTACCGGTCAAAGGAGTGGCGGCCGAGGCGGGCGCCCAGCTCCATATTCGGGCGCCAGAGCAGCGGCCGGGCCGCCGTACCCACGTGCCCCAGGTCCTGGTGGAAGGTGCTGTCGTGGTACCAGTAGCGGGCCGAAGGAAAATTGGTGAGCGTGGTATCGATAATGCGGCCCTCGGTCTGGTCGCGCAGCAGGTCGGCCTCGCGCAGCACGCGGGTGGTGCGGGCACCGTAAAGCACCTTGGTAGAATCATCCAGAATCTGCGCCTGCCCGGTTGCCGGCCCGGCCAGCACTATCCAGAGCAGCCCCAGCAACCGGGCAGGCCCTGCCAACCGGCCATATAGCAGCCGATAATTCATACACAACGAAGGCAACAACGAGTCAGACAACAGCTTGGGGCTGAATGAAGGGTGACAGCAGCTGGCGCAGGCGGGCGGCGCCATCGGCCAGAAACTCCACGGTGATAGGAAGGTAGAAAACGGGCAGGCGGGCTATTTCCGTATGCAGCGCGGGCGCCAGCAACCGGGTGGCGTCTTTCTGCGTGGTAAAAATACAACGTCCGGGCCCGCAATGCGCGGCCAGAGCCGCAATTTCCGGGGCCGTGAAGCTATGGTGGTCGGCGAAGGCCGCATGATGCACCACCCGGAAGCCTGCTGCCGTGAGATAATCCAGCAGCGGCTCCGGCTGCGCAATGCCCGTCAGCAGCACGATTTCCGGCCCGCCCGGGGCCGATGGGGCGGCGCTGCCGGCCAATGGCACCGGCGCGGCGTAGGCATAGGTGGAAAACAGCACCGGCACCTCGGGCCGGGCGTAGCGCCGGATGCGGCGCGCAATTTCCTGCTGCCGCACAGCGTCCAGGTCGGTGTCGCACTTGGTCACAATCACCACGTCGGCGCGGCGGGCCCCGGCCCGGCTTTCGCGCAGGCGGCCGGCGGGCAGCACGTAGTCCTCATAAAAAGGCCGGTGCTGCTCGGTAAGCAGCACGCTGAAATCGGGCTGAACGCGGCGGTGCTGGTAGGCATCATCGAGCACCACGGCCCCTACCTGGGGCAAGGCAAACAGCTTATTGAGGCCGGTCAGGCGGTCTTCGCAGACGGCCACCGGCACGGCGGCGCCAAAGTCCTGATAGTGCTGCAACGGCTCGTCGCCGAAGGTTTCGGCGGTTTCCTGGGCACTGCCGAGGCGGAAGCCGCGGGTGCGGCGGCCGTAGCCGCGGCTGAGGATGGCGGGCTGCTGGCCCTGCCGCAGCAGCTCACGCACCAGCCACGCTACGTGCGGCGTTTTGCCGGTGCCACCCACCCGCAGGTTGCCCACGCCAAGCACCGGCACCGGCCAGAAATTGCCGTACGGCTTGCGGCCCGTATCATACAGCCAGTTGCGCACGGCCATCACGCCGGCGTAGAGCCAGCTGAAAGGCAGCAGCAACAGCGTCAGGAACGAGGGCATAGGGTGACAAAGGTAGCGGAGCAGGATCTTGTATGCTGTAGAGACGCAATATTTTGCGCCTCGTCGTTGCTGCCGTTGTTTTTGCCGTCATTCCAAGCAGCGCGAGGAATCTCGCCAGTGCAGTAAAGTCAGTCACTACACCCCGGAATTCCGAGTGCTATCCGGGTAGAGGGTCAGCTTTCGGCAAGATGCTTCCGCCGCACCTTTGCCTGATGCTTTCGGTCGTCAGCAGAGCAGATCAACCAACGTTAGCAACGCCAGGCCGCGAATATGCGTCTCAACAGCATATGCCCGACACCTTCGCTGACCGCCTGCTGCACCTGCTTGTCACATTTCCGCCGGCCCCGGCCCTGCCCGACGAGGTACAGGCCTACAACCCCTATCAGGAACCAGTCGTAGCGGCGCTGCTCACGCAGTTTGCGCAGAAATTCTACGCCGACAACCGCCCGCGGGTGGCGCTGCTGGGCATCAATCCGGGTCGGTTTGGTTCGGGCCGCACCGGCGTGGCCTTCACCGATCCGGCTGCGCTGGCCGACCATTGCGGCATCCTTAACGGCCAGCCGCGGCACCCGGAGCTGAGCAGCCAGTTCGTGTACCGGGTGGTAGCCGAGTTGGGTGGCCCCACCGAATTCTACCGCCACTTCTACCTAAGCTCCCTGTACCCGCTGGTGCTGCTGCGCGACAGCAAAAACTACAACTACTACGACTCGCCGGCGCTGCAGCGGGCCCTGGAGCCCGAAATCCGGGTGACGCTGCAGCGGCAGGTGTCGGAGTTGGGGCTGGCCCGCCACGCGGCCATTTGCCTGGGCCGGCGCAATGGGCTGCTGTTTGAAAAGCTCAATCAGGAGTTGGAGCTGTTCGACAAGATTATCGTGCTGGACCATCCGCGTTATATCATGCAGTACCGGCGCCGTTACCTGGCCGACCACGTGGCGCAATACGCGGAGGTGCTGCTTCAATTAAAAAGTGAGAATTAAAAATTATGAATTGGGGCAGCTGGCGAAATTTGCGGCGGGTTGACGTTGCTCTGGTCGGAAGCCTCCGCCGCCGGACTGGGAGGATGACACAGCGTCATTTTTAATTTTTAATTCTCAATTTTTAATTCCCCAAATGCCAACCGTTCAGGAACTTGCCCGTGCGCTGGAAGCGGCGGCGCCCCTCGCCTACCAGGAATCCTACGATAACGCCGGCCTGCAGTGCGGCAACCCACAGCAGGAAATAACCGGTGTGCTGATTGCGCTGGACTGCACGCCGGCCGTGGTAGACGAGGCCATCCGGCGGGGCTGCAACGTGGTGGTGGCCCATCACCCGTTGATTTTCAAGCCCCTCAAACGCCTCACCGGCGCCAACGAGGTAGAGCAAACCCTGCTCAAAGCCATTAAAAACGATGTAGCGCTCTACGCCGCCCACACCAACCTCGACAACGTCCGCCACGGCGTCAACCGCAAGCTGGCCGACAAGCTGGGCCTGCAAAACGTGCGCATCCTCGACCCCAAAACCGGCTTGCTGGCCAAGCTGATAACCTACGTGCCCGCCACCCACACTGAAGCCGTGCTGGCCGCCCTCTACGCCGCTGGCGCCGGCCAGATCGGTGACTATTCAGCGTGCAGCTTCCGCATGGATGGCACGTTCACGTTCACGCCCGGCCTGGGCACCAACCCATTTTCGGGGGAGCCGGGCCAGCCGCACACCGGGCCCGAGCAGCGGGTGGAAGTGCTGCTGCCGCTGCATCGGCAGCGGGCAGCGCTGCAGGCGTTGCGCCAGGCCCACCCTTACGAGGAAGTGGCCTACGAAATCATCCAGCTGGAAAACGAAAACCAGGAAGTAGGCTCCGGTATGGTGGGCGAGCTGCCCGAAGCCCTGAGCCCATCGGCGTTTCGGCAGCGCCTCAAAGAAGCCCTGGGCGTGCCCGTGGTGAAGCACACCGACTTCGACCAACCCATCAAAAAAGTAGCCATCTGCGGCGGTGCGGGCAGCTTTCTGATTGGCAAAGCCCGCGCCGCCGGTGCCGACGCCTACGTAACCGGCGACCTGAAATACCACGAATATTTCCAGGCCGAAGGCCACTTGCTGCTCTGCGACGTAGGACACTTTGAGAGCGAACAATTCACCGGTGAAATCTTCCGGGATTTGCTTACCGATAAGTTTGGAAGTACTTTTGCGCTCTTCATTGCCGAGACCTACACCAACCCCGTCCGATATGACTGCTAAGACCGTCGCCACTGCCCCGGCCGATGCCCCCGTTGCCAGCAAGCTGGAATCCCTGCTCAACCTGCAACGCATTGACTCGCAGCTCGACGAAATCCGGCGCGTGCGCGGCGACCTTCCCGAAGAAGTGCGCGACCTGGAAGATGAAATTGCCGGCTACGAGGTGCGCGTAAGCAAGTTCGACGAGGAAATCTCCGGCCTCAACGACCAAATCAAACAGCGCAAGCAGGCCGCCAAAGATGCCGATGGCCTGATCAAGCGCTACGAAGACCAGCAGCAGAACGTGCGCAACAACCGCGAGTACGAGGCTATTGCCAAGGAAATCGAGTTGCAGAAGCTGGAAATCCAGATTTCGGAAAAGAAAATCAAGGAGGCGCAGTACCAGATCGACATGAAGAATGTTGAAATTGGTGGCACCAAGCAGAAGCTGGAAGAGCGCAAGAAAGACCTTGAGAACAAGAAAGGTGAGCTGAACGTCATTGTAGGCGAAAGCGAAGCCGACGAGAAAAAGCTGCTGGATGAGCGCGAAGGCGCCAAGCAGCCTATCGAGGAGCGCCTCTACACCGCCTATACCCGCATCCGTGGCAACGTACGCAACGGCCTGGCCGTGGTGACGGTGAAGCGCGACGCCTGCGGCGGCTGCTTCAACACGGTGCCCCCGCAGCGCCAGGCCGACATCATTGCCCACAAGAAAATCATCGTGTGTGAGCATTGTGGCCGGGTTCTGGCCGATGTAGAAGCCCGCGTAGCGTAGCTTTTCTCTTTCCTGAAGTTGAAAAAGGAACGGCCTCACGTCGTTCCTTTTTCTTTGTCCTTATAAGTCATTGAATGCTGGTTTTGGGCACAATATGCCGTCAGGAGTGTAGCAGTACACTACGTCAGTGGCTGCTGCTGCTGTGCGCTCTGCTGCGTTTCGGGATGGCCCACGGGGGGCCGCAGCTGGAGCTTCGGCAACCCGAAAACCAACTCAGCTCCATTCAGGTGCGGGCTTACACTGAAGTGCTGAAACTGCGCCCCAACGCGGCCCGCACCATGCTGCGCGAGTCGCCCGCTACGGCGGGCACGCTGCTCGTGCTTGATGCCGCCAGCATCACGGAGCTACTCGTCACGCAGGACGCCAGCCGCTACGCCGCCACCGTGGCCGCCCAGGACCAGCGGCTGGCCCAACTGGAGAAAACGCCGGCGCCAGGCGCGCTGCCGGAGTATGCCCGCGCTGAAATCCGGCTGCACCAAGCGGCAGCGCAGGTGGTGTTTGGGCACGAGGTGCAGGGCGCCTGGAGCTTGCGGCAGGCCTACCAGCAGATGCAGGCCGTGGTGAAGCGCTACCCCCACTACCTGCCGGCGCGCAAAACGCTGGGGCTGATGCAGTTCTTTATTGGGTCGTTGCCGGACGGCTACCGCTGGTTTCTGAAGCTGCTGGGACTGCCCGGCAGTGTAACGGGCGGCCTGAGCAACCTGCGCGCCGCTGCCCGCCAGCCCAACGACTTCCAGACAGAAGCCCGGATTTTGCTGGCCTTGGTGGAAGAAACCTACTACAAAAAGCCCGAGGCAGGGCTCCTGCTGATCCGCCAGCTCCAGCAGCAGCAACCCGACAACCTGCTCTACGCCTACCTACTTGTGAGTTTGCACAAAAAGCAGCACCACACCGAGGCAGCGCTGGCCGCCTACCGCGCCCGCCCCACCGGGCCAGCTTACGTGGCCTTGCCCTACCTGCGCCACATGGCCGCCGACCTGCTGCTCTACCAAGGCGAGTATGCCGCTTCCCGCCACGAAAACGAGCTATTTCTGCAGCAATACCAAGGCCAGCACTACCGCAAAGACGCCTGGTTCAAGCTTTACCTGGCCGCCTGGCTGGGTGGCGACGCGCCGGCCGCCGCCCGCTACCGCCGTCAGATTACCGCTGGCGGCCACACCGTAGTGGAGGAAGACACCTATGCGCAGCGTTTTATTGAAGGCAAGTTGCCGCTCAACCCGTTGCTTACGCGGGCCCGGCTGCAGATTGACGGCGGCTACTACCGCGAGGCCCTGACCACCCTAGCCGGGTTCCGGAGCACTGCCGCCACGCCCCTACGCGACCAGCTGGAGGAGCCCTACCGGCGGGCCCGCGCCTGGCACCTGCTCGGCCGCCCCGACTCGGCGCGGCTGCTCTACGCCCGCACTATCGCGCTGGCCGGCAACGCCCCGTATTATTTCGCGCCTCAGGCTGCACTGCAGCTTGGCTATCTGTATCAGGCTGAAGGGCAAGCCAACACGGCTCGGATTTATTTCAGAAAAGCCCTGAGCTACGCAAAGCACGAGTACAAAAACAGCACCGATACCAAAGCTAAGCTGGCCCTGAAAGAGTTAGGCGAGTAAGCACCCTGACGCCGGTTTCCGGCCCTTGGCCGTGTACCTTTGCCCCGTGTCCGCCACCATGCTGTCTGTTCCCCTTTCCGAGTTGCCCGCCGATTTCCGGGCCCGCGCCCTGCGCTGGGCGGTCAGCTTTCCGCACTGCGCTTACTTCGAGCCCAACAACTTAGCCTATCCACAGGGCCCTTTCGACCAGTTGCTGGGCGTGGCCACAGATGCGCCCGATGCACCCCGCACGCTGGACGAGCTACGCGCGTGGCAGCAACAGGCCAGCGCAGCACCACGCCTGGGCTTGCTGACGTACGATGTCAAAAATGAAATTGAAGACCTGCACAGCCGCAACGCCTCGGGGCTGGCGTGGCCGACACTGCATTTCTTTTCGCCGCAAACCTGGCTGATCTGGCGGCCGGATACGCTGGAGCTGCACGGCCACACGGCCGGCGTGCTGAATGCCATTTTGACCACGGAGCTACCGGTTTCGCCGGCACCTACCGTGCCGGCCCTCACGCCCCGCATGTCCAAAACGGATTACCTGCGGGCGGTAGATGCCGTGCGCGAGGACATCCTCAATGGTGAAGTGTACGAGCTGAACCTGTGCCAGGAGTTCTACGCCGAAGGCGTGCAACTGGACCCGGTAGACGTGTTTTTGCGCCTCAACGCCGCTTCGCCGGCGCCGTTTGCGGGCTTCTTCCGGCACCACAGCCACTACCTTCTCTGCGCTTCGCCCGAGCGGTTTTTGTCCCGCCGAGCCGACACCATCGTCTCGCAGCCCATCAAAGGCACCATCCGGCGCGGTGGCACCCCCGCCGAAGACGAACAGCAGCGCCAGACTCTGCTGCACGACGAAAAGGAGCGCGCCGAAAACCTGATGATTGTGGATCTGGTGCGCAACGACCTCGCCCGCGTGGCCGAAACTGGCACCGTGCAGGTACCCGAGCTGTTCGGCCTTTACCCTTTCCGGCACGTCTGGCAGATGATTTCCACGGTGCAGGCCCAGCTGCGCCCTGGTGTGGATCTGGTGGACGTGCTGCGCGCTGCCTTCCCAATGGGCTCGATGACCGGCGCGCCAAAAATCCGGGCCATGCAGCTTATCGAGCACTACGAGCAGACCCGGCGCGGCCTCTACAGCGGCAGCATCGGCTACGCCTGGCCCAACGGCGACTTCGAGTTCAACGTCGTCATTCGCAGCCTGCAGTACCGCCCCGATACAGGCTACCTCAGCTTCCAGGTTGGCTCGGCCATCACCTACGACTCGGTGCCGGAGCGCGAGTACGAGGAATGCCTGCTCAAAGCCCGCGCTATTCTGGATGTGCTGGGCGCAGTGGTGGCGGAGTAATGAGGTGACGAGGTAAAAAGAACGTCCTGCTGAGCTTATCGAAGCACCTCTACTGCTTCGATAAGCTCAGCAAAACGAAGCGGTAGAGATGCTTCGACAAGCTCAGCATGACGTTCAACCCACCAATCTATTACCCCACCAACCCACCACCCAGCCGCCGCTCGAACTCCTGCAGAAACAGCCCGACGTGGTAGCCATCGGCCAGCGCGTGGTGCACGTTCACCGAGACGGGCATGTAGGTGGCGCCGTTTTCCTCGTAGAGCTGGCCGAAGGAGATTTTAGGGCAGCTGTCGGGGTGCGTGAAGCTGCGGGCGTGGGTGAGGCCGCTGAAGCGCACCCACGGAATAGCCGAGCAGTGCAGCACGTCCACGCGGGCAGTGGTACCACTCAGACGCAGACCGGTGCTGGCTTGCACGGCCGCTATTTCCGCTTCGGCCGAGGCCACAAACGTGGCCAGGTCGGGGTTTTGCTCGATAAAGGAAAACGAAAACGTATGGTCGGGGCGGCCGAGCGTGGCCGAAACGTGCACCTGCTCATACTGGTACACCTGCCCATCTTCGATGCGGGTACGGAACTCGGGCACGGCATTGGCGGCCTGCGCGGCGTGGTGCAGGTAGTACAGGAAAAATGACACGCCCAGCCGCTTGGCCTCGGCCTGCGCACCGGTGCAGTTCACGGGCGCCACCAGCCCGAAAAACGGTTCTTCAAACTGGGAGAAGAAGGCAAAATGCTCACGGCGGTTCCAGGTGGCTTGGTCGATCAGCTGTTTCATGGCCGGCAAGTTCGGTAACTTTGCTGGCTCTCCGGGCCGTTGGCGCGGGTTTTCAGCTATTATCAGACCATGCCCGCTCCCCTGCTCATTGCCTTCGACGCCGACGACACGCTCTGGCCCAACCAGCCCCACTTCGACCAGGTGGAAGCGCGTCTTTTTGAAATTATGGCCCATTGCGGCGACGCCACCCACATCAGCACGCACCTCAATGACGTGCAGCGCCGCAACATGGAGCTGTTCGGCTACGGCGCCAAGTCGTTTATGCTCTCGATGATTGAAACCGCCATCCAACTCACCCAGGGCAACGTACGCGGCTCCGATATTCAGGAAATCCTCGACATGGGCAAAGACCTGCTGCGCTACCCCATCGAGCCCCTGCCCGGCGTAATTGACGTGGTGACAGAGCTGCGCCAGCGCGGCCACCGCCTGCTGGTGCTCACCAAAGGCGACCTGTTCGACCAGGAAAGCAAAATTGCCCGCTCCGGCCTTGGCGACCTGTTCGACCACGTGGAAGTGGTGAGCGAGAAAAACGAAACCACCTACCAGCGCCTGCTCACCCGCTACAACGCCTCGGCCGACAACTTTGTGATGATTGGCAACTCATTGAAATCCGACATTCTGCCCGTGGCCCGGCTGGGCCTCCGCGCCGTGCACGTGCCTTACCATGCCAACTGGATTTTCGAGCACGTTGCGCCCGAGCTGCTGGAGGGCTTGGCGTTTCACACCGTGCAGGACGTCCGCGAGGTGCTGGACTATCTGGGCTGAGGTGAGAGGGTGGATTGGAACGGTACTGTCATCCTGAGCTTGCGAAGGACCTTATAGAATGAGAACGACTCCGCGAACCTCAGCGCAACCCTCCGAGCCGCTGCAGGAACTACCATAAGCGCGGCTCGTTCTCGCGTGATAAGGTCCTTCGCAAGCTCAGGATGACAGAAACTACCACATCATTCCCCTCTGCCATTCTGTCATTTTAGCCCCGAAAAGCCTACCTTTGCCCTCCACCGAACTGTGTAGCTGACGCCGCCGAGGCTTTTTTCCATGTCCCAACCGCTGATTACGCTCGACTTTCTCGACACGCCTACCCTGCCCACGCCCGCCGTGGACGCTACCACCCACGCCCACGAGCCCTCCGGCGAAGTGCGCGTGAGTGCGGCTACCCGCACCGGTCAGGGCCGCAAGCTCTACATCGAAAGCTACGGCTGCCAGATGAACTTCTCGGACTCGGAAATCGTGTCCAGCATCCTGTTTGAGCAGGGCTTCGATACCACCGACGACCTGGCCAGCGCCGACCTCGTGCTGCTTAATACCTGCTCCATCCGTGAGAAGGCCGAGCAGACCGTGCGCATGCGCCTCTCCCAGATCAACAGCTACAAAAAACGCAAGCCCAGCATGCTGGTGGGCGTGCTCGGCTGCATGGCCGAGCGCCTGAAAAGCAAGTTTCTGGAAGAAGAAAAGCTGGTGGACCTAGTCGTAGGCCCCGACGCCTACCGCGACCTGCCCCAGCTGATCCAGCAGGTAGACGGCGGCCAGAAAGCCGTGAACGTGCTGCTGAGCCGCGAGGAAACCTACGCCGACATCACGCCGGTGCGCCTGAACAGCAACGGCATCACGGCCTTCATCAGCATCATGCGCGGCTGCGACAACATGTGCTCGTTCTGCGTGGTGCCCTTTACCCGCGGCCGTGAGCGGAGCCGCGACGCCCACAGCATCGTGCGCGAAGCCCAGGATCTGGTGGCTGCTGGCTACAAGGAAGTTACCCTGCTCGGCCAGAACGTGGACTCCTACAAGTGGGCCAGCGAAGACGGCCAGGAGCACGTGAACTTTGCGCAGCTGCTGGAGCGTGTGGCGTTGGTGAGCCCGGAGTTGCGGGTGCGCTTCTCTACCTCGCACCCCAAAGACATTACGGACGAGGTGCTGCACACCATGGCCCGCTACGACAACATCTGCAAATACATCCATCTACCGGCCCAAAGCGGTAACTCGCGCATCCTGGCTCTGATGAACCGCACCTACGACCGGCCCTGGTACGAGGAGCGCGTGCAGGCCATCCGCCGCATCCTCGGCAACGACTGCGCCATCAGCACCGACATGATTGCGGGCTTCTGCTCGGAAACTGAGGAAGAGCACCAGGACACGCTCAGCCTCATCGACTGGGTGCAGTACGACATGGCCTTCATGTTCTTCTACTCGGAGCGCCCCGGCACGCTGGCCGCCCGCAAGCTCCAGGACGACGTACCGCTGGACGTGAAAAAGCGCCGCCTGCAGGAAATAATTGATTTGCAGCAGAAAAGCAGCGCCGCCCGCAACCAGCAGGCCGTGGGCAAAATGCACCGGGTGCTGGCCGAGAATTTCTCCAAGCGCAGCGACCAGCACCTCAGCGGCCGCAACAGCCAGAACCAGGTCGTCATTTTCCCCAAAAAGCACTACCAGAAAGGCGACTACGTGAACGTCTTCGTGCACACCGGCACCGGCGGTTCGTTGCTGGGGGATTCGGTGGAATAATTAGTTGTCAGTTGCTGGTTGTCAGTTGTTAGTGTCTGTTGATATGGGAAACGGAGCTGAAAGGTCCTACACAGAGCTTGTTGTCTGGCAAAAAAGCAGGGCTTTGGTCAGTGCGGTCTATAACCTGACCAAGCGTTTTCCGAAGGAAGAGCTTTTCGGCTTGAGCAATCAAATGCGCCGGGCCGCCGTTTCCATTCCGTCCAACATTGCTGAAGGCTGCGGCCGCCAACACTCGCGTGATACTCTGCAGTTTCTATTTATAGCCCGAGGATCACTATTTGAGATTGAAACCCAATGCTATCTGGCCGCTGATCAACAGTATATTTCCTCTGAAGAGTTGACTCTTATTCTGACAGCTATTCAGGAGTGCAAGAAGCTACTGCAGGGATTCATTCGTTATTATCGTACGCTCGCACCGTCGTCACAAGCGCATGAAGATGCTGCGTTCTACCAAACTGACAACGGACAACTACCAACAGACAACTGATTTGACACCTTCCGAAATACAAAGCATCAAACAACGGTTCGGCATCATCGGCAATGCGCCGTCGCTGAACTACGCCATTCAGGTGGCCACGCAGGTAGCGCCCACCGACATGACGGTGCTGATAACCGGCGAAAGTGGCTCCGGCAAGGAGTCGTTTTCCAAGATTATCCATGCCCTGTCGCCGCGCAAGCACGGGCAGTTTATTGCTATCAACTGCGGCGCCATCCCGGAAGGCACCATCGACTCGGAGCTGTTCGGGCACGAAAAGGGCTCATTCACTGGCGCGCAGGAAGCCCGCAAAGGCTACTTTGAGGTGACCAACGGCGGCACCATCTTCCTCGATGAGATTGGCGAGATGCCGCTCGGCACCCAGGCCCGCTTGCTGCGAGTGCTTGAAAACGGCGAGTTTATCCGCGTCGGCAGCAGCAAAGTGCAGAAGACCGACGTGCGCGTAGTGGCCGCTACCAACGTGAATCTGCTGGATGCCGTGCGCGAGGGCCGCTTTCGTGAAGACTTATATTACCGCCTGAACACGGTGCCGATTACGGTTCCACCACTGCGTGAGCGAGGCGACGATATCTACTTATTATTCAGAAAGTTTACCACTGACTTTTCCGATAGATACCGCGTCAAGCCGATAACGCTGACGCCCGACGCGGTGCAGGAATTACAGCGTTTCCGCTTCCCCGGCAACATCCGCCAACTCAAGAACGTGGCCGAGCAGCTGTCGGTGCTGGAGACGGACCGCGAGATTGACAACCGCCGCCTGCGCCAGTACCTGCCGCAGGAGCAGGCCAGCCAACTGCCTATGCTGCTGCACGCCGCCGGCCCCGATGCGGCCGGCAGCGGCTACTCGGAGCGCGACCTGCTCTACAAAGTGCTCTTCGACATGCGCCGCGACATGACCGACCTCAAGAAGCTGGTGTTGGAAATGGCCGCCGGCCAGCGCCCGCAGGACTCGCAGGAGTTGCTGCGCCAGAACAGCCACCTGTTCACCAACATCAACGCCGCGCCCTACGAAAGCGGCAACCGCCCGTTGCGCCAGCCCTCCCCCGATGGCGGCGCCACCGAATACATTCTCACCCCCGGCCCCCTCGACGACGACGCCACCGACTACGAGGACGAGGTGCAGCGGGTGGAAGATATTCCGCACGAAACCGAGGAAGAAACCCTCTCGCTGGAAGCCAAAGAGAAGGAAATGATTCTCAAAGCCCTGAAAAAGCACCACAACAAGCGTAAATACGCCGCCCACGACCTGGGTATTTCCGAGCGCACTCTCTACCGTAAACTCAAGCAGTATGACTTGGAAAATGCGTAGTCTTGCGCTACAAGCTCCTTTTCGCAAGGCCGGAACCAGGTCGGCTACCCTCTTAGCTTGCAGCTTGTGGCTTATAGCTTGCAGCTTACTGAGCGGTTGCTCGGTTTACTCGTTTTCGGGCACCAACATCGACCCGGAGGTGAAAACCATTTCCATCAGCACCTTCCAGAATAACTCCAGCAACGGGCCGTCTTTCCTGGCCCAGCGCTTCACCGAGGACTTCAAGGACTACTTCCAGCGCAACACCACGCTCAAGCTTGTGCCGCGCGACGGCGACCTGCAGTTTGAGGGCGCCATCACGGCCTACGACTATGCGCCGGCCGCCATCCAGAACCAAAACGGCATCGACCAGGCCGGCGTCAACCGCCTCACCATTCAGGTGCGCGTGAAGTATTCCAACACCAAGGACCCCAAGCAGGACTTCGAGCAGACGTTTCAAAGCAACGGCGACTTCCCAGCCGACCAAGACATTACGCGCATCAACAACGACCCCACGGCCACGCGCCGTATCACCCAGAACATCATCACTGATACCTTCAACAAGTCGGTGGCGAACTGGTAGCCGGGGTGGCCGGGCTGGCGCAAGTGCGGTAATTGCCGTATTGTTGCGCCCCCGACTTCGTTTTTTTAATGGCCGGCTGGTTTCCGGCAAAACCCAGCGCCACTTATCTGGCCCTCTAACACGCAAAAAGAAATGACCCGCGCGTCGCTGTTACATATTCTGGACCACGTAGGCGGCATTTCGGAAGCGGAAACCCGGGAGCTGGAGCAATTGGCGGCGGCTTTTCCGTATTGCCAGTCGGCGCACATTCTGCTGGCCAAAGCCGCCCACGACCGGGGCAGCATGCTGGCCAGCCAGCGCCTGCGCCGGGCTGCCACCTACGCCGCCGACCGCCAATTGCTGCGCCAGTTACTGGAGCAGCCGGTGCAGGAGCGCCTTGCTGCTCCCGCGCCGCAACATCTGGTAGGCGCGCCCTCCGCGCCGCAACCCGCCCCTACGCCGGGCAACACAGCGGCCTTCCTGCAAACGCTGGAGCCCGAAGACGTGCTGCCGCTGGAAAACACGCCGGAAGAGGTTTCCGCTGATGGCAGCAGCGCTACCCTGGTAACAGAAGAAGCCCCGGTTGCCACCACAACGGTAGCTCCGGCAGAAACGGAAACGCTGCCGGTTTCTGAGCCGCCTACCGAAAAAGTAGCGGAAGTCCTGCCAGACACCGCCGAGCCAGCGGCAACCACCGCCGACCCAACCTCTCAGCCGGCTGTAGAAGCTGCCGCCCCAGTAGAAACGGCAGCCGAAACCGTAACTTCTTTAATTGAGGGCACGAATGCCGCCGCCGCTACCTCGGAACCTGAAGCTGTTGCCGATTCCTTAGCCGCTACAGCAGCGCCGGCAGTTGCAAGCGCGCAGCCTACTGCGGTGGCAAGCGCCCCAGCCGCCACCGCTGTTGCCGACGCTTCAAACGAGCCTGTATTGGCCGCCGAGGAACTGCTGCCGCCCGTAGCGCCGCCCATCCGCCCTCCGGCGGAGGCAGGTATTTCCCGCTTTGAGTTTGGACTGGCAGAGGCCGAAACGCTGCCGGCGCCTTCATCCTACCAACTCACCGGAGACACTGCTGATGAGGAGGAAGATGATGTGCTGGCCCGCCTGCTGCCACCGGTGCCCAAGCCGGTTGTGCCGGCCTTCCATTCTGATGCCGCCCTGGCATATGCGCTGCTGGGCGGCGGCAGCCGCCTCGGCTATGCGCTGCAGATGCAGGATGGCGAATTGACCACCGGCCTGCCTACCGACGAGTTCTTCGAGCCCGATGCTCTGCTGCAGGCCCACGCTGCGGCGCACCAGCCCAAACGCCGGCCGGCCCGCTCTTCCCTCACCCTCATCGACCAGTTCCTGAAGAATCAGCCGCGGCTGAAGTCGGCGGCAAAACGGCCCGCCCCAACCGAAGAGCAGGCCGATTTATCGGTGCGCAGCACCAGCGTGGTGCCGCAGCTGGCATCCGAGAGCCTGGCCAAAATCATGGTCAAACAGGGCAAAATCGATAAAGCAATTGAAATATATGAACGGCTAATGGTGCGCCAGCCGGAAAAAAGCGCGTACTTTACCGACCAAATTCAACAACTGCAAACTCCGGAGTAGATGTACACTGCGCTTATTATTGTAATCATTCTTGTGTGTTTCCTGCTTGCCCTGGTGGTGCTGGCCCAGAACCCTAAAGGTGGTGGCCTCTCCAGCCAGTTCGGCTCGGGCGGCGCGGCCAACCTCATGGGCGTGAAGCGCACCGGCGACTTGCTGGAGAAGCTCACCTGGGGTTTTGCCATTGCCCTGATGGTGCTCACGCTGGGTACCCACGTGCTCAACGGCACCACGGATGCCGGCCCCGGCCGCAGCATCAACCAGCAGAAAGCCCTCGAAACCCGCCTGCCGGCCGCACCGGCTCCGGCAATTCCTGGCGCAGCCGCTCCCGGTGGCGCTGCTGCCCCGGCTACCGCGCCCGCTCAGGCTCCGGCCCAGGCCCCCGCACCAGCTCCGGCTCAGTAATCAGCTCTGGCTTTCTACAGCATGCAACGGCGGCTTCCTTCACGGGAAGCCGCCGTTTTTTGTGGCTGCTGGTACGGGGCGGCACCTCATTCGAAGGGCCGCAAGCAGCAAAATAGCGCAGACAGCTTGAGTAATGTGGCCGCTACCGCCCGAATACTGCACTTTCGTCAGCCGCGCATTCTGCTACCTTCGCCCCGCAAACTGCCCACACTGCCAGTTAGCGGGCCCACAGCTTCTGTCAGGTTTTGGCAGGCTGGCGTAGCAACCTGACCGATTAGAGGCCTTTTTGGCGTTCATTCTGTCAGGTTTGGCGGGCTGGCACGGGAAGTGTGGAACGCTCGGCACCACCTTGTTTCAAGTAAACCTTTCAACCAAAACGTACAATATGTCGCTTAGCATCAAACCGCTGGCTGACCGCGTGATTGTCGCGCCGGCCGCTGCCGAGGAAAAAACCAAATCGGGCATCATTATTCCCGACACGGCCAAGGAGAAACCCCAGCGTGGCGAAGTAGTAGCCGTGGGCGAAGGCAAGGTTGCCGACAATGGTACAACCATCAAGCCCCAAGTAAAGGCAGGTGACCAGGTGCTTTACGGCAAATATGCCGGCACCGAAATTACGGTAGATGGCGAGGACTACCTCATCATGAAGGAGTCGGACATCTTTGCCGTACTCTAAGCCGCTTCTTTCTCTCTTTCTGAATTACCCATACCCGAATAACTGATGGCTAAGAACATCCAATTCGATACCGACGGCCGCGACAAGCTGAAACGCGGTGTAGACAAACTGGCTAACGCCGTGAAAGTAACCCTCGGCCCGAAAGGCCGCAATGTGGTTATCGACAAGAAATTCGGCGCTCCGAGCATCACCAAGGACGGTGTAACGGTAGCCAAGGAAATTGAGCTGAGCGACCCAGTAGAAAACATGGGTGCCCAGTTGGTGAAGGAAGTAGCCAGCAAAACGGCTGACCAGGCCGGTGACGGCACTACCACTGCCACCGTATTAGCCCAGGCTATCTACGCTGCCGGCTCGAAGAACGTAGCCGCTGGTGCCAACCCTATGGACCTCAAGCGTGGCATCGACAAGGCAGTAATTGCCGTGGTTGCCAACCTGAAGGCCCAGTCCAAGAAGATTGAAAACTCGTCGGAAATTGCCCAGGTAGGCGCTATTTCGGCCAACAACGACATGGAAATCGGCAAAATGATTGCCGACGCCATGGACAAAGTGGGCAAGGAAGGCGTGATTACTGTAGAAGAAGCGCGTGGCACTGAAACCGAAGTGAAAACGGTGGAAGGCATGCAGTTCGACCGCGGCTACCTCTCCCCCTACTTCGTGACCAACCCGGAGAAAATGGAGGCTGAGTTCGACAACCCCTACATCCTCATCTACGACAAGAAGGTGAGCACCATGAAGGAGTTGCTACCCGTGCTGGAGCAGGTGGTGCAAAGCGGTAAGCCGCTGGTTATCATCTCCGAAGACGTAGATGGCGAAGCTCTGGCGACGCTGGTAGTAAATAAGCTGCGTGGCTCGCTGAAGATTGCCGCCGTGAAGGCTCCTGGCTTCGGCGACCGTCGCAAAGCCATGCTGGAAGACATTGCTGTCCTGACGGGCGGTACGGTTATTTCGGAAGAGCGCGGCTACAAGCTCGACAGCGCGACGCTGGAGTACCTCGGTACGGCCGAGAAAGTTATCATTGACAAAGACAACACAACCATCGTCAATGGTAAGGGTGAGAAGGAAACCATCACCGCCCGTATCAACGAAATCAAAGCCCAGATCGGCACTACCACGTCGGACTACGACAAGGAGAAGCTGCAGGAGCGCCTGGCCAAGCTGTCGGGTGGTGTGGCCATCCTCTACATCGGTGCCAGCACTGAGGTGGAGATGAAAGAGAAGAAAGACCGGGTTGACGATGCCCTGCACGCTACTCGCGCCGCCGTTGAGGAAGGCGTAGTACCCGGCGGTGGTGTAGCGCTGGTGCGCGCTCTGGATTCGCTGGAAGCAGTTGATACCCTTAACGGCGACGAGCGCACCGGTGTAAACATCATTCGCACGGCGCTGGAAGCTCCCCTGCGGACCATCGTGCAGAACGCCGGTGGCGAAGGCTCGGTGGTGGTGCAGAAGGTGCGCGAAGGCAAAGCCGACTACGGCTACAATGCCCGCGAGGACCGCTACGAAAACCTGATGGCGGCTGGTATCCTCGACCCAACTAAAGTAACGCGCCTGGCGCTGGAGAATGCCGCTTCGATTGCCGGCCTGCTCCTAACCACCGAGTGCGTGATTTCGGATGAGCCCGAGGCTGAGAAAGACCACGGCCATGGCGGTGGTGCCCCCGGCATGGGCGGCATGGGCGGCATGATGTAAGCATCAGCCGCTAAGCCAACCGCTTAGATAAGAAAAGCCCCGCTTAACTTTGGTTCGGCGGGGCTTTTTCGTGGGCGGTGTGCGAAGTTACTTCTTGCTAATCAGTTGGTTGCTGAAGCCGACAAGCGCCCATAAAGCGCCAAGTGTAGCCCAACTTAGCCACTTTATTCGCTCGTAGTCGGCACATAGGTTACGGCCCGATACTACGGATAGGCAAGAATCATTTCCAACCTCGTATTTCAGGCTCACCTGCGTGTCAAGCATGCTCAGGCCGCAGCACAGCAACAGCACGCTGGCGCCTACCACCAACCAGGTATGCACACGGTCTGACATCAGAATTTTTTGAAGTAGGAAATTCCTGAAGGCGCTAAAACTTGACAGAGTAAGCTAAATTAATGCAAGCTACAAACACAAAAAAGCCCTGCCAGGAAAGTCTGACAGGGCTTTTTGATTGAAAGCAATAAAACTACGCCGCTTGTACTGGCTCAGCCATCATCGTATTGAGACGCTTATACAGCACAAACAGAATGAGTGAGGCCACGGCTGATAGCCCCACAAAGATCATGAAGAAGTCGTAAAGGCTGGTGATTTGGAAGCCCAGGAATGAAGGCCAGTTCGAAGCCAGCTCCAGTTCCGCCAGTTTGGCCGTTACGTCGGCGGTGGCCTGCGAGGTGCCGTTCAGAATGTTAGGCAGGTTGATGCCTTCCTTAGACGCTTTGGCAAACTCGCCGGGGCCGGGAGGATACAGGCCAGACAGCACGCCCGCCAGCTTGTTGCCGGCGGCTGTAGCCAGAAACCATACCGCCATCAGCAGGGAGGCAAACCGGGCCGGAGCCAGCTTATTTACCAACGCCAGACCAATCGGCGACAGACACAGCTCGGCAAAGGTGTGGACCAGATACATAGTAATCAGCCAGAACATGCTCACTTTGGTGCTGGCATCCACTCCCTTCACGCCGAAGGCAATGATGAGGTAGCCTACGGCCATCAGCATCAGGCTGATAGACATTTTCAAAGGCGAGGAAGGCTCGGTCCCGCGCTTACCCATCCAGGTCCAGAGCACCGCGAAAATCGGGGCGAAGATGATGATGAACAAGGCATTGGCGGACTGGAAGTAGGAAGCCGGCACCACCGAAGAGCCCAGCGTACGGTCAGTCTGCTCGTCGGCGAAGAAGGTCAGCGAAGCGCCAGCCTGCTCAAACGTGCCCCAGAAGAAGATTACGAAGAAGCTCAGGATGAAAATAACGTAGATTTTCTGCTTCTCGCGGGCCGTGAGCGTGGGGTCGGTCAGGATGGTAACCGGGGCTACAATCATAGCTGAAAACACCAGCGCACCAATCCAGTCACGGTCCATCAGCCAGGCAATGGCCGCGTACACCACCGCAAACAGACCAATGAGCATGGGCAGCTTGCTGGCAAAGCTCTTGGCGGGCTGGGCAATGGTTTCGGAACGAACCGGGCCGTCGGTTTGCACGGGCACTACCGGGGAGTGCTCCACGGTGCGCTCAGGCTTGGCGCCCAGCGGCGCGCCTTCTGACGTTACGACGTACTTGTTTTTCAGCATCTCAAACGTGAGGCTGCCAATCAGCATGCCGATACCGGCGGCCAGAAAGCCCCACTTGAAGTCGGCCGGATTGCCGGTGTCGCCGAGTGTGCCGCACACCAGCGGCGAGAAAAACGCGCCGAGGTTGATGCCCATATAGAAGATGGTGTAGGCCGCGTCAATGCGCGAATCTCCTTTTGGGTACAACGACCCCACCATCGAGGAAATATTGGGCTTGAAAAAACCGTTACCGAAAATCAGGCAGCCGAGGCCAATAAAGAACAGCAGCAACTGGGCGGAAGGCACTTCTGTCTGACCAGCCCCATACATCGAAGCCGAGAAAAACAAAGAAAATTGTCCGGCGGCCATCAGCAAGCCACCCACCAGGATAGAACGGCGGTTGCCCCAGTACCGGTCGGCCATGTAGCCGCCCAGCAATGGCGTCAGGTACACCAGCGAAGTATAGTTGCCGTAAATCAGAGACGACATCTCCTTGTTCATAAGGAGCGCCTTGAGCATATACAAAGACAGCAGGGCGCGCATACCGTAGTAGCTGAACCGCTCCCACATTTCAGTGGCAAAGAGCACATAAAGGCCCTTCGGATGGCCGGTGGAAGCGGCCATGTGGGGCTGCTCCTGCACGGCGGAGGTCGTTTGCATGAAGTAGAAATGAAGTGATAAAAAGGAAGGAAAGCCGCCGGCTGCAACCGCACGGAGGTTGGTAAAGCTACAAAAGATTCCTAACCACCCGAACAGCCAACCTTATTTGCCCGTAGGGCTTGCAACTACCTTCTCTCACCAGCGAATTTTCGCAAAGTTTTTTTCCGGCAACGTTGCCGGACCGCCGTTTTGCCTATTTTTGTCCTACCGTTCCCCCATTTTCCCACCCAACCCAGTTTCCGGCTTCTGTTATGTTAGATTCCGCCGCTACCCTCCGCCTGGCTCCGCTTGGCATCACGCAGGCTGCGCAGGTGCACCTGAACCTCTCGCCTGAGCAGCTTACCCAAGAAGCCCTGCGCCGCCACGAAGGGGTGCTCACCGACACCGGCGCCCTGATGGCTGACACCGGTACCTTCACCGGCCGCTCCCCCAAAGACCGTTTTGTGGTAAAAGACGCCGGCACCGCCGACAGCGTGTGGTGGGGTGACATCAACATTCCGTTTGCCGAAGACAAGTTCGAGCAGCTCCACCAGAAGATGGTGCAGTACCTGGCCGACAAGGAAATCTACGTGCGTGACGCCTACGCCGGCGCCAACCCCGACTACCAGCTGAAGCTGCGCGTGGTGAATGAGCTGGCCTGGCACAACCTATTCTGCTACAACATGTTCCTGCGCCCCGCCGAAGGCGCTGACACTAGCTGGACGCCTGACTTCAGCATCATCTGCGCCCCCGGCTTCGAGGCCGACCCGGCCGTAGATGGCACGCGCCAAAAGAACTTCGCCATCCTGAATTTCTCTAAAAAGATGATTCTGATTGGCGGTACGGGATATGCCGGCGAGATGAAGAAAGGCATCTTTGGGGTGCTTAACTACCTGTTGCCTCACGAGCGCGCCACGCTGCCGATGCACTGCTCGGCCAACGTGGGCAAAGACGGCGACACGGCCATCTTCTTTGGCCTTTCCGGTACCGGCAAAACCACGCTGTCGGCAGACCCCAACCGTGGCCTGATTGGCGACGATGAGCACGGCTGGACGCCAGATGCCGGCATCTTCAACTTTGAGGGCGGGTGCTACGCCAAGGTTATTGACCTGAGCGCTGAGAAAGAGCCCGAAATCTGGAACGCCATCAAGACTGGCTCCATTGTGGAGAACACGCGCTTCGTGCCCGGTACTACCACCGTAGACTACGCCAACAAGAGCGTAACCGAAAACACGCGCACGGCCTACCCGATTCACTTCATTCCGAATGCCATTGAGCCTTCGGTGGCCGAGGCACCTAAAAACATCTTCTTCCTGACGGCCGACGCCTTCGGCGTATTGCCTCCCATCAGCAAGCTCGACAAGAGCCACGCCATGTACCACTTCATGAGTGGCTACACGGCAAAGGTGGCGGGCACCGAAATGGGCATCACCGAGCCACAGACCACGTTTTCGGCTTGCTTCGGCGCGGTGTTCCTGCCCCTGCACCCCACCAAGTATGCCGAGATGCTGGGCCAGAAGATGGACGAAAATGAGGTGAATGTGTGGCTGGTAAATACCGGCTGGAGCGGCGGCAGCTACGGCGTCGGTTCGCGCATGAAGCTGAGCTACACCCGCGCCATGATTACGGCCGCCCTCAACGGCGAGCTGAACGACGTGGAATTCAGCAAACACCCGATTTTTGGGGTGGAAGTGCCAGCTTCGGTGCCAGGCGTGCCCACCGAAATCCTGGACCCACGCGCCACCTGGTCCGACCCGGAAGCTTACGACAAAACGGCCGCTGACCTGGCGCAGAAGTTCGTAACCAACTTCCGGAAGTACGCTGATTTCGCTAACGACGAAATCCTGGCCGGCGCCCCCAAAGCAGCAGTAGCAGCCAGCGTATAACGGTTGGTTTGCTTACAAAAGAGCCCCGCTGGCGTTGCCGGCGGGGCTCTTTTATTTTAGGAATAGCAGCTACCGCCGAAGAAGTTGAAACGAACCATGACAAGCCGCTAACCTGCGCCAACTTTGTTGGTAAGATTGCCGCAAATCCTTGGAATGGCAGTAATTTGCCCTTGTTTTCCGACCTTCTCACCTTCCTTTCTGATTATGCGCAAGCGTTTGCTGCCGCTGTTTTTGTTGCTTTTGTCGCCACTGAGCTTGTGGGCCTGGGGCGTTGACGGGCACCGGGCCGTGGGCCAGATTGCCGAAAACCACCTCAGCCGCAAGGCCCGCCGCGAAGTACAGCGCCTACTGGGCACTGAAACCTTAGCATTGGTCAGCACCTGGCCCGACGAAATCCGCTACTACCCGGAGTTCAAGGAAACTGCCCCCTGGCACTACGTCAACTCGCCCTCGGGCCTGAACGAAACCCAGTATCTGCAGGATTTGAAAGGCCAGACCAGCCCCAACGCCTACAATATGCTACAGGCCAAGCTCAAGGAACTAACCGACCCCGCCAAATCGCAGGCCGAAAAAGTGGCGGCCCTTAAGTTCGTGGTGCATATTGTGGGTGATGCGCACCAGCCGTTGCACGCCGGCCACGCCGACGACAAAGGCGGCAACGACATCAAGGTGAAATACCGCGGCAAAGACACCAACATGCACAGCCTCTGGGACAGTGGCCTGATTGACTATCAGGGCCTCACCTACTCGGAAATGGCTACCAAGTACGACGGTCCCATCCGGCGCCAGCAGGTGCGCGAGTGGCAGGCATCATCGCCGGAAAGCTGGTTCTGGGAGTCGTACCAGGCCAGTGAGCAGGTGTACCGCAGCGCCCCGGCCAACGGCGACATCGACTACAACTACTACCCGGCGCACTCCGAAATGATGAAGCAGCGCATCCAGCAGGCCGGCGTGCGGCTGGCGGGCTTGTTGAACGAGGTGCTGGGCTAATCTAGCTGAACTAAACGCCAAACGGCCCCACTGACACAGATCAGTGGGGCCGTTTGCATTACTAGGTAGTCAACTTATTTCTTCTGGCTGGACTTACCATTCAGCCATGCTGCTGCGGCCACGCCGGCACCAACCAGCAAAGCGGCTTTCAGGCCGGTGTTGCTGCGCGTGACGGCTTCGGTGTAGTAGCTGGTTTCGCGGGTGCTGCCGGGGTAGTTGCCGCGCTCCTCCAGCCCACCCATGGGCCGGTCGAGGCCGTTTTGCTGTACCGGACGCGGGGCGTAATCAGCCTTTTCCTGCTTCACAAATACCTTTTCCATAAACTGGTCGAGCAGCGCGGGCGTCCAGCGGTTCATGCCGATGAAGGCGCGGCCGCCGCCACCCACCACTACGTCGCGCTCGGGGTGGGCGGCCGCATGCAGAATGGCGCGGGCTACGGTTTCGGGGGCGTAGGCCGGCGGCGCGTGCTGGGCTTCGCGCTCCATATAGTTTTTGGCGTGAATCGGGTACGGCGTGTCGATGGCCGAGGGCTGAATCAGAGTCACTGAAATCGGGGCTTCGTCCATTTCCAGCTCCATGCGCAGCCCATCCGTGAAGCCTTTCACGGCGTGCTTGCTGGCAGAATAGATGGTCTGCAGAATAGCCGTGACTTCCGACAGGATGCTGCCTACGTTGATGATGGCGCCGCCTTTGCCTTTGAGGTGCTTAGCGGCTTCCAGCGAGCCGTTTACCAGGCCCCAGAAGTTTACGTCGAACAAGCGGCGCATATCTTCCACGGGCACCTGCTCCAGCTTGCCGTAAATGCTCACCCCGGCGTTGTTGATCCAGGTGTCGTAGCCGCCGTAGCGGGTGGCGGCTTCCTGGGCCAGGCGCTGCACGTCCTCGGGCTTGCTGACGTCGGCCACCACGTAGTCGGCCTGGCCGCTGGCCTGCCGGATCTCGCTGGTGAGCTGGCGCAGAGCGTCTTCGCTTCGAGCTGCCAAAATCAGGCGAGCACCGGCTTTGGCCGCCATGCGGGCCGTTACGAGGCCAATACCGGACGAAGCACCGGTGATGACGATGGTTTGCTGAGAAAGTTTTTTGAGTTTAACTGACATAATAGTTGTGCAGAAATAAGAGAGAAGTGGTCAGGCGCCTCGCTGCTGGCGGGCATACTTGGGCATACGGGTGGGTTGCACGGGCGTTGTGTTGCGCCCGGCCCTTGGCGCGTGCTTTTCCGGTTTACCTTTGCCCCATGCCGCATACTTTCTTCGCCCCCGACCTTTCCGGCCACTCCTACACGCTGCCCGAAGACGAAAGCAAGCACGCCGTGCGGGTGCTGCGCCTCGCCCCTGGTGATGAGGTAGTGCTGGTAGATGGCCGCGGCGGGGTGTTTCAGGCCGAAGTAGCGGACGCCAACCCCAAGCGCTGCCAGCTGCGCATCACGCACGAAGCGCAAGTGCCGCGCCGCTCCTACTTCGTGCACGTAGCTGTGGCACCCACCAAAAACCTTGACCGGATGGAGTGGCTGGTGGAAAAGGCTGTAGAAATCGGCGTTGACCGCCTCTCCTTTCTGCGCTGTGCCCGCTCGGAGCGGCGCGAGCTGAAGCTGGAGCGCCTCCACAAAATAGCCGTCAGCGCCCTCAAGCAGTCCAGTCAGGCGTGGCTGCCGCAGCTGGGTGAGCTTATGGATTTCGCTGACTTCCTGCCAACTATAGATGGCGCCACCGCCTTCATCGGGCACCTCGAAGAAGGCGACCGGACGCCGCTGGCGCGCGTGGCGGCAGCTGGCAGCAGCTGCTGCGTGCTCATCGGCCCCGAAGGCGACTTTACGCCCCAGGAAATTGCGGCGGCCTTCGCCCACGGCGTCCGGCCCGTGACGCTCGGAGCTTCCCGGCTCCGCACCGAAACGGCGGCACTGGCTGCTGTGCACACTGTGCACGTAGCGCGGGAGCTGGCAGCAGAAGCGTAGCCCAGCGACTATTCCGCCAGCGCCGAACCGTCAGCCTGGGTATCGTCGGCAGCCAGCCGGGCAGCTTCCTCGACATGCTTTCTCTTACGCCAGGGTGCGTCCTGCTCCCAGTCGCCAGCCATGATGCAGCCGTAGGGCAGGATTTCGTCGATGGTGGTGGCCAGGTCGAACTCCGTAAGCTGCCGCTTCACCTCGTGGGTGTCTTTGTAGGCGCTGGGCAGCTCGGAAATGTCGATTCGGTTAAAGAAAAACCGGGCGTCGATACCCTGGTTTTACTCGTCGAACAACTCCTCTTTGATTTGGCCGATTTTGCTGTATTTGTGGCGGGTACAACTCAGGTTACGGCCGGCACCGTGCGACGCTCAGCCCCTGCGTGTTGATGCGCTCCAACACTTCTTTAAACTACTTTAGTAAACCACTTTCCGGGCTTCAGCCCCAGCTACAGCAAATCTTTTCCGGTTATCATCGGTGCTTATACTCTGTATAATTGGTCGGCAAGAAATGAATTAAGTGAGGAATTGGCCCACCCTCACCGTGCAGCGGGCCTGAGCAGGTGCCTTCCACTGAACTTATCCGGGCTATCCGTTACTTTGTTTACCGGTGGGTTACTCCTGCCCCTGCGCTATGCTAAAATCTTTTTGCCTGTCCTTCTTCCTGGTGCTGCTGACGGTGGCCGCCGTGCCGCGGGTGGTAGCGCCCAGCTTCCGCATCGCCAAGCTGCACTACGGCGGCGGCGGCGACTGGTACGCCAACAAAACCAGCCTGCCCAACCTGATCCGCTTCTGCAACCAGACGCTCAGCACCAACATAGCCCCCGACGAGGCCACCGTGGAGCTGGACTCGCCAGAGCTGCTCAGCTACCCATTCGTGCACATGACCGGCCACGGCAATGTGCTGTTCTCGGAAACCGAGGCCAAAAACCTGCGCCGCTACCTGATGGGCGGCGGCTTTCTGCACATCGACGACAACTACGGCCTCGACAAGTTCATCCGGCCCGAAATGAAGAAGGTGTTTCCCGAGTTGGAATTTGTGGAGTTGCCCTTCTCCCACCCCATCTACCACCAGAAATTTCAGTTTCCCAGAGGTTTGCCCAAAGTACACGAGCACGACGGCCGGCGCCCGCAGGGCTTCGGCCTGCTCTACAAAGGCCGGCTGGTATGCTTTTACAGCTACGAGTGCGACCTGGGCAACGGCTGGGAGGACCTGGGCACCTATCCCGAAGATACCCCTGCTACCCACGAAGCGGCGCTGAAAATGGGTGCCAACCTGATAACTTATGCCCTCACCCAGGATTAAGTACTGCTCTGTCTCTGGCATACTAGCTGCCTGGGCCAGACCTGCCAGCCAAGGGCCAAGTTAGTCACTGCCTATAAACTTTTGGCGGGTGGGCAAGGCTTGCCCACCCTCTTTTTTCCGGTAAAGGATGAGCTTCGTGCGCCTTTGCCGTAGCTTTAGTGTTTTAATTTCGTTTTCTGTATGCCTTCTGCTTTGCCAGCGCCAGGGATTCTGTCCCGGCTGCGCACCGAAACCCGCCCTTACCACGACGCTGTTGAGCGGAATCCGTTCAACCAGGCGCTGGCTGCCGGCACCGTCACGGCTGCCGAAACGGCGCAGTTTCTGGCGGGCCTGTATGGCGTTCTGGCCTTGCATGAGGCGCACTTGCAGCAGCACGCCGACGAATTTGCCGCGGCCTGGGAACTTCCCCAGCGGCGCCGTGCCCACCTGATTCTGGCCGACTTGCCCGCGCTGGGCTACACTGGTACGCCGCCGCTGTGCCCGGCCATGCCGCCGCTGACTACCAAGCCGGCCCTGTTGGGCGCGCTTTATGTGCTGGAAGGCTCCACACTGGGCGGGCAAATAATCGCGCGCCAGCTCAGCAACGCCGGCATTCCTGACTCGCAGTACTTCCAGGGCTATGGCGCCCTAACCGGTCTGCGCTGGAAAACCTTCTGCCAGTTGCTTGCGGAATCCACCACCGAGGAAAACGAGCAGGAAATAATTGATTCAAGCATCCTTGTATTCACCACCCTTGCCGCATGGCTCAATCGTCCGTGAGCTACTCCGATGAAAACCTGCTGGCCCCGGACGTCACGCTCACCAACTGCGACCGGGAGCCCATTCATATTCCAGGCCTGATCCAGCCCTATGGCTTTCTGCTGTGCCTAGACGAACACACTCACTGCATTGTGCAGGTCAGTGCCAACACAGCGCCCTTGCTGGGCCTGCAGGAGGCGGATCTGCTGGGGGCCGGGCTGGCTGTGCTGCTGGACACCGCCGCCTTGGCGGAGGTGGAGGCGTTGTTGCCTGCCCTCACAGAAACGGCCCGGCTGCTGGGCGTACGCCTCCATCGGGTGGCCGGCCACCCTTTCTACAAGCTAATTCTGCACCGCCACGATGGCCTGCTGTGGGTGGAAGGCGAGCCGGTAGCGGAAGCAGGTGGCAACGCCTTTGACCTACCAGCCCTCAACCTGACCATGAGCCAGCTACTGGCCGCCGACAGCGTGCTGGAATGCTGCCAGATGGCCGCCGACCAAGTCCGGGCCCTCACGGGTTTCGACCGAGTGGCCATTTACCGGTTTGCGCCCGACGACAGCGGCGAGGTGATTGCCGAAGCACTGCACTCCGGTCTGCCGGCGTGGCTGGGGCTGCGCTACCCGGCCTCTGATATTCCGCAGCAGGCCCGCGCCATGTACCTTAAAAACTGGCTGCGCTTCATTCCGGATGCGCACTACCAGCCGGTGCCGCTGGTGCCCGCCGTGCGCCCCGGCGCCACCCGCCCGCCCGACATGACCTATTCCGTGTTGCGCAGCGTGTCGCCCATTCATTTGCAGTACCTGCACAACCTGGGCTCGGCTGCCACCATGACCATCTCCCTGATCCGGGAAGGTGTGCTGTGGGGCATGATCACCTGCCACCACCAAACTCCGCGGCTGGTAAGCTACGAGCTACGCGAATTGTGCCAGTTCATCGGCAAAACCCTGTCGCTGCTGCTTCGCTCCAAAGAACAGCAGGATGAGCGGGACTACCGCCGGCACGTGCGCGAGCAGCAAACCCGCCTGATTGACTTGGTACATACCGACAGCACGTTCACGGAGGAGCTTTCCCGCCACAGCCCTGCGCTGCTGAAAGTGTTCCGCTGCGGGGGGGCAGCCATCTGCTACGGTGGGGAAATCCAGCAATTGGGCCAGACGCCCACGCTAACCCAGATAGCCGACCTGGTGGCGTGGCTTAACGAGCACGACACCCAGCCAATCTTCCACACCAGCTCCTACGCCCAGCACAACCCGGCCGGGCTG
Organism: Hymenobacter puniceus; assembly: GCF_014333525.1. Taxonomy (GTDB): domain Bacteria; phylum Bacteroidota; class Bacteroidia; order Cytophagales; family Hymenobacteraceae; genus Hymenobacter. The sequence goes on along the minus strand of NZ_JACSCX010000003.1, from coordinate 616,196 downwards.
GCTATACGCGAAACCGCCAGCGGTCTGCTGGTTATCAGCCTCTCGCAGGCTCCAGACGAATACATCATCTGGTTTCGCCCCGAGCAGGTGCAAACCGTAACCTGGGCCGGGCGCCTCGAAAAGCCCGAAACCCTGCTCGACGGACAACTATTCCTGTCGCCGCGCCAGTCGTTTGAGGCCTGGAAGCAACTCGTGGAAGCCACGGCCACGCCCTGGCTGCCGTTTGAACTGGAAGCCGCCGCCGCCATCCGGCAGCACATTTCTGATGTTCGCCTGAAACGCTTCCAGGCGTTGCAGCAGCACGCCGCCGACTTAGCCCGCCTCAATACCGAGTTGGAACGCAGCAACGAAGAGTTGGATTCGTTTGCTTACGTAGCCTCGCACGACCTCAAAGAGCCTTTGCGGGGCATCCATAATTACTCGGTATTTCTGCTTGAAGATTACGCCGACTTGCTGGATGCAGAAGGCATCAGCCGACTTCAGACGCTGGTACGCCTCAGCCAGCGCATGGAAGGCCTCATCGAATCATTGCTGCAGCTTTCGCGCGTGGGCCGCCTCGATCTGACGCTGGAAGATATATCCCTACCCGAAGTACTGGCGTCGGTGATAGACTTGCTGTACCCACGCATCGCCGAAACCAATACCGTAGTACACCTGCTCGACGACCTGCCCATAGTTCGGGCCGACCGGGTGCGGCTGGGCGAGCTATTCAATAATCTAATAACTAATGCCATGCGCTATAATCTTGCGGAGCAGAAGTTTGTGGAGATTGGGCTGGCTCCTGACACCGCACGTGGCCCGCAAGGAACCGGTAATCCAGCCGACTATCATGTATTTTACGTACGCGACAACGGCATCGGTATTGCACCCAAACACCACGAAAACATCTTTCGGATTTTCAAGCGGCTGCACGCGCAGGATAAGTTTGAAGGAGGCACCGGGGCCGGCCTGGCTATTGCCAAAAAAATGGTGGAAAAGCACGAAGGTGAGCTGTGGGTAGAATCCGAGCTGGGCCAGGGTGCCACCTTCTATTTCTCTATTTTCAAGCACCTGTAAATGCTCGTTTCACCATTCGCTCCCGTTTTGATTGTGGACGATAACGCGGAGGACTTCACGGCCCTCAGCCGTGCGTTTCGCAAAAATGCGGTGCGCCACCCCGTACTGCGGTGCGAAGACGGTGACCAGGCCTTGGAATACCTGCAAGGGTATGGCCGCCATCCAGCCTGGCCAAACATGCTGCCCATCATCATCCTGCTCGATTTGAACATGCCCGGTACCGACGGGCAGGCTGTACTCGACGTCATCAAACACGACGAGACGCTGCGCATCATTCCAGTGATTGTCTTCACCACGTCTGCCAACAGCCGCGACGTAGCTGAATGCTACCGGCTGGGTGCCAACAGCTACCTGACCAAGCCCATTGAGTACCACATGCTGGAAGAAAAAATAGGGCTTATTGCCCGCTACTGGCTGGATTCGTCTGAACTATACCCTATAAGCTAGCGTGCCGTGAAGCGAATTATGCTTATCGATGACAACCCCGAAGACCGGATGCTGTACCGGCGCTATCTGGGCCGGCAAGTGGGGCACGAGCGGCTGGAAATTGTCGAAGCTGCGTCGGGCGAAGAAGGCCTGGCACTATTTCAGCACTTTCGTCCTGACTGCATCCTGCTGGACTATAACCTGCCCGACACCGATGGCCTAGAGATGCTGGACCAGCTCGGCCAGTTGGTGCCCCGCGAAACGCTGTGCGTGGTGATGATTACGGGTGGCGGCAATGAAAGCATTGCCGTGCGCGCTCTTAACAACGGCGCCCTCGATTACCTGGTAAAGCAGCATTTCGACCGGGAACTGCTTTATAAAACAGTGCTGCATGCCATCGAAAAAAACGAATGGCGCCAATACCAGAACCGCTACCACGCCGAAATCCAGACCATGAACCGCCAGCTGCGCGACTCGCTGGCTGAACTGACCAATACACGGCAGGCCCTTGACAGCAAGAACGCGGAACTGACGGCAGCCAACGACCAGGTAACGGCCCGCAACCAGCAGCTGGCCCGCAGCAACCAGGATCTGGATAACTTTGTGTACGCCGCCAGCCACGACCTCAAACAGCCCGTAAATAACCTGCAGGGGCTGTTTGAGGAGCTGAGTCGTACTACCACAGTGCGGGATGCTGACACGGCCACCATTCTGCGCCTGTTCAAAGAGTCGCTCCAGAGCCTGGCTACCACCATCAACGATCTGGCAGCGGTGGTGCAGGAGCAGCGGCCGGCTAGTCTTCCCCTGAGCGAATCGGTGGAGTTAGCCGAACTAACGGCCGACGTAGAGCAGGAACTGCGCCCGCAGATCATAGCTACCGGCGCAGTTATCGACACCGATTTCTCCAAACTGTCAACGCTGCAGTATGTGCGCATCAATCTGCGCACTATTTTGCTTAACCTACTGAGCAACGCGCTGAAATACAGCCACCCCTGCCGTCGGCCGCACGTGCAGATCCGGACTTACCAACTGGCGGGCCAACCCGTGCTGGAAGTGCAGGACAATGGACTGGGCCTCAATCTGGAGCGGCACGGCGCCGAGCTGTTTCAGCTATTTCGCCGCTTTCACCCCCAAGCCAGCGACGGTACTGGCGTCGGGCTTTTCCTCGTTAACCGCCTAGTGGAAGGCCCGGGCGGCCATATTGAGGTGGAAAGTAAGGAACACCACGGCACTACGTTCCGACTATTTCTGCAGGGCAGCACACGGCCCTAGGCAGGCAGAATTCTCTATAAATTGACACCCACCCGCAAGCAGCGCAAGAGTTGAATTTAAAAGCGGCGTTGTAGGATCTCACTTAGCACGAAAGCGGCCCGCAAGTCGGCCGGGTTGCGCAGCAAGTCTGTGACAGTAGCCCGGGCCGGCTCCTGAGTTTGGGCCTGCTGGCGGGCCCAATAATCGGCGGGCTCGTGTGGGCGGCGGCTGGCGCGGGGCTGGCTGGCGGCTCGCCTGGCCTCGTGCAGCGGCACCTCCAAAGAGCGGGCGTCTGGTGCAGTTTCCAGTGAAGTGGCGGCCACGGTTGGCCGTTCCAGGCTTCGGGCTGGCGTCGCCGTCTCATGCGGTAGCGGCCGGCCAGCCGGAGTCATCTGCCCGCTGGCAGGCGCAGCCGGGCGGTTGCCGGCCTGCATTTGTTTCAGCAACTCCTCAAACGAAGCGGCTGGCAGCGGTGGGGCTTGGCGTGTCCGGGGCGGGCGCTGCTGCTGCTCGCGCGCCGTGGTGGCCTGGGCCTTCTGCACCATCCGCCAGATAAATACCCCCAGCCCCAGCACAATCCACAGCAGCGAATATATCTTTTCCATAGCAGGTAGCTGTGTCTGAGTAGCATATGAGGTGATCAGCCAGCAAAGTACGCTTTCAACAGCCAGATGCAAGGGCCGGTAGCTGCCCGGCCTTACTCCAGGCAGGACGCATACTTATCGTACGCCTTTCTCGGGAAAGCGCCCCTGCTTGGTGCGGTAAAAGGCCTTAATTTCTTCCAGGTCTTTCTCGTAGTCGCCGGTAGGCCAGAAGGCGGGACCAACACCAGCCTCTTTATTTTTATAGTCGAGGTAGCCCAGCAGAATCGGAACGCCGGCACCCATAGCCGCGTGGTAAAAGCCTTTACGCCATTTTGGCTGATAAGCCCGTGTGCCCTCCGGTGTGATGAGAATCACTAGTTCGTCGCGCTCCTTGAATAGTTGCACCATGCCATCTACCAAGCTATTGTTGCGGCTACGGTCTACGGCCAAGCCCCCCAGGCTGCGCACCAAGCCCCCCAGCAATGGCGTGGTGGTCCACTCTTTTTTGATAGTGAGGCGCACATCTACGTCCATCAGGAAAAAGGCGGCCCGCGCAAAGATGAAGTCCCAATTGCTGGTGTGTGGCGCGGCAATCATCATGCTCTTCTTGATGTTGGCGGGCACCTGTGGGCCCAGCCGCCAACCGGCTACCGCAAAAATAGCTTTGGAAATGTAGTACCAGAACGTAGAGGTTTTGCGAGCGGCCATGCAGAATGAAGTGGAAAGACAACAACAGCCACCTGGTGTGGGAGCTGCCGGAAGCCAAAACTAGGAAAATGTAAGGTAAGCCGGACTATCCGGACCTGTTGCCACTACTGCACAGCCAGCAGCGCCCGTAGCGCTGGGGCCTGCGCCAGCGTGTAGCGGTAGCCGATATCGAACAGCTCCTGCCCACGCCGGTAATCCAGTGGGCGGTAGGCGCGCAGCTCCGGCGGCTCCAGCAGCAGCTGGCACTGCTGCTTGCTGAGCGTGCTGTTGGCCCCGATAATCAGGTTGAGGGTGCGCTCCACCAGATTACGGAAGCCCGTAATCTGGTGGCCGGTATTGGTCGGGATGCAGTTGACGGCTACCACTGGCCAGCCCCGGCCCAGCAGCGCATCAACCGGCAGATTATTGAGCAGGCCCCCATCCACCAACTGCCGGCCCTGATACTCGATGGGCCGGTATAGCACCGGCACCGCCGACGAAGCCAGCAGCGGCGGAATCAGGGGGCCCTGCGAAAAACGCACCGATTCCCCGGCTGTCAGGTCAGTAGCCACTAGTGTCAGAGGCACTTGCAGGCTTTCGAAGGTGCGGCCTGCTCCAAGGTGCCGGGTAAACAGCACTTCCACTGCCCCCATCTGCAGCAAGCCATAGCGGCTGAACGCCATTCGGGTGAGCCGCGTAAAGCTGGTGCCCACAAAGAGCTGCAGGATAGCACGGGGCGCAAACCCGGCCGCGTAGAATGCCCCCGCAATAGCGCCTGATGACACACCGGACAGCGCTGCCACCGGCAGTTCCAGCTCATCGAGAGCAGCTAATACGCCCAAGTGGGCCAAGCCCCGGGCCCCGCCCCCTGATAGAGCCAAGGCCAGGCCGGGGGGCGTTGCTGAATGGTGACTGATGCTTATTGGCTTCTCGGTCAGCGTCACGGTGCCTGTGGTGCTAGGGTTAACTCTCAACGAAAAACCGACAACGAAAGGCGAAAAACGACCTTACAGCTCCGCCAGCTTGAACGTTTCACTTAGGCGTACGCCTTTTTCGGTGTGCTGCACGGTGCAGCACTCGTGGGTGGCATCATGCTCTAAAATCAGCACCCAGTTTTCGTCGGCGGCGCGGCGCAACACCTGTTCTTTCTCGGTTAGGGTTTGCAGGGGGCGCACGTCGTAGCCCATGACATAGGGTAGCGGAATATGGGCAGCGCTGGGCAGCAGATCGGCCATGAAGGCGAGCTTGCGACCTTTATAGTTTAGCAGCGGCACCATCATTTTCTCGGTGTGGCCATCAGCAAAGATGATTTCCTGCAGGGCGCCCAACTCGGCTGGAATGCCGGTGGCCGGGTCAAGAAAGCGCAAGTGGCCGCTTTCCTGGATAGGCAGGATGTTCTCTTTCAGGAAACTGGCTTTCTCGCGTGGGTTTGGCGTCACGGCCCAGTCCCAGTGGCTTTGGTTGCTCCAGTAAGTGGCATTTGGGAAAGCCAGTTCCAGCTGGCCGCCAGCGGTGCGCACCACCGAGCCACCACAGTGGTCGAAGTGCAAGTGCGTCAGCAGTACATCTGTAATATCAGCTGACGTGTATCCCAGCTGTCGCAACGATTTCTCCAGCGTATCGTCGCCGTGCAGGTAGAAATGCCCCCGGAACTTCTCGTCCTGCTTGTCGCCGATGCCGTTGTCAATCAGTAGTAGTTGGCCGTTGTTTTCCACCAGCAGGCAGCGCATAGCCCAGGTACACATGTTGTTGGCGTCGGCGGGCACCAGCTTCTGCCACATGCTTTTGGGCACCACACCAAACATGGCGCCGCCATCAAGCTTGAATAGGCCGGTATCGAGGGTATGAACGGTCATGGGAATTTCGGTTGGGAGGAATTCAGTAGTCGAATAAATAAAAAAAGCACGTCATGCAGAGCGGAGCGAAGCATCTCGCCAGGGTAGTATCTAATTCTACCACACTGGCGAGATGCTTCGTTCCGCTCTGCATGACGTGCTTGAGTGTCCTTCTTTTATTCCAGCACCACGCCCATTGCGGCAAACTTGTCGATGCGCTGGCTGATGCGCTCCTCGTGAGGCAGGGCTTCCAGCTCATCGAGGGTTTTGAGGATGGTTTTCTTTAGGGTTTTGATCATGGCGGCGGTGTCGGTGTGGGCGCCGCCCAGGGGCTCCTTCACGATGCCGTCCACGAGCTTATTGCCCAGCATATCGGTGGCCGTGAGCTTAAGGGCTTCGGCGGCCTGCTCCTTATAGTCCCAGCTGCGCCACAGAATACTGCTGCACGACTCCGGCGAAATAACTGAGTACCACGTGTTTTCCAGCATCAGCACCCGGTCGCCGATGGCAATACCCAAAGCGCCGCCCGAGGCGCCCTCGCCGATAATGATGCAGATAACCGGCACCTTCAGCAGAAACATTTCTTTGAGGTTGCGGGCAATGGCTTCGCCCTGGCCCCGCTCCTCGGCTTCGAGGCCCGGAAACGCGCCCGGCGTGTCAATCAGCGTCACGATGGGCTTCCCGAACTTCTCGGCCAGCTTCATCAGGCGCAACGCCTTGCGGTAGCCCTCGGGGTTGGGCATCCCGAAGTTGCGAAACTGCCGCTGCTTGGTGTTTCGACCCTTCTGCTGCCCAATAAACATCACCGAGCGGCCCTCTATTTCAGCAAACCCGCCCACCATGGCCTTATCGTCGGCCACGGTCCGGTCGCCGTGCAGTTCCACAAACTTCTCGGTCATGCCTTCAATATAATCGAGGGTATAGGGCCGGTCGGGATGGCGCGAGAGCTGCACGCGCTGCCAGCGGGTGAGGTTCTGGTAAGTTTCCTTTTTAAGGGTCTTGATTTTGGCTTCGAGGGCTGCTACGGCTTCCGAAACGTCCACTTGGCTATCAAGCGCCAGTTGTTGCATTTCGCGGAGTTTGCCTTCGAGAGCGGCAATAGGTTGTTCAAAATCGAGGAGCATTGCCACGGCAGAATGCGTCAGGGTTGCAGAGTGAGAGAAGAAAGCAAAGGTAAGTGAAGCCATGCACTCCGCGCACTGCCAGCTACCGCCGATTTTTGCAATTTTTTTCTTCCTGATAAACAGCCTCCAACGCCCTCTGAATGGAGTTTCTTGCTTTTTTTAGCCTAGGCTATTGTGCAGTCCAATTCATCCTTCTACTTTTGCACCACTTCAACGCCACTAGGGCTGCAAAGTAGAACACCTGGTTCGGTAGTTCAGTTGGTTAGAATGCCGCCCTGTCACGGCGGAGGTCGCGGGTTCGAGTCCCGTCCGGACCGCAGAGGCCCTTCAGAGAAATCTGAAGGGCCTTTTGCTTTTTCCGGCTACCTGCGCGAGCAACCAAAACGTCATCCCGAGCCTGCGAGGAATCTCGCGTGCTGATATTGTTAACCACAACCGCCGTAGCCCAGGGCTTAAACCCTGCGCTAGTGAAGCACTGTCAGCCTGCGAGATGCTTCACTCTGCTCTGCATGACGTTCCAGGGTTTATTATAACTGCTTTATTCGGCGGGGCGGTAGCCTTGCTGGGGTACGGCGGTGCATATTTGCCGGGTGAAAGGTCTGCTGGTTGTCTGCGCTTTTGTTTTTGGGAGTCTGGCGGGCCGGGCGCAGGCGGCCCCTGCCCCGGCCGACAGCCTGCTGCGCACGCTGCACGCCACGCTGGCCCGCCAGCCCCACTACGACCAGCAGCGCTGGAACCGCATTGCGGTGCTCACGGCCGCCTACGCCTCCAATAAACAATATGACGAGGCCAAGTTCGACCTGGGCCTGCGCATTTACGAGGAATACAAAGCTTTCCAGTACGACTCAGCGTTTGTGTATAGCCGGAAGATCAGCCAGATAGCCCGCCAACTGAACAGCCCCGAGAAAACGGAGGTAGCTAAGCTCAAACTGGCGTTCATTCTGCTGTCCTCGGGCATGTTTAAGGAGACGTTTGAGGAGTTGAACAGCATTCGGCCTGGCTACCTGAACCAGGCAGGTAAGCTGGATTTCTACTTTCTGCAGGCCCGCGCCTACAGCGACCTGGGCGACTTCAACCAGGACCAGGTGTACCGCCCCGCCTACCACGCCAAGGCCCTGGCCTACGCCGATACGGCCCTGCAGTTTGGCCGGCCCGGCTCCTACGAGCAACTGGCGGTGCAGCAGTTTCAGGCCATGAAGAAAGGCCAGCTGGCGCGGGGCGTGGCCCTGTACCAGCAGATTCGGCAACTACCCCAGCTGACCACGCACCATCTGGCCGTGAGTGCCAGCACTACGGCCTACATCTACTCCCAACTCAAGCAGGAGAACAGGGCGTTTGAGTTGCTCTTGGTATCGGCCATTGCGGATGTGCAGTCGGCTACCAAGGAAACGGTGGCCATTTTCCAGCTCTCCGACTACTGCTACCGGCGCGGCGACCTGGAAAACGCCTATGCGTTTATCAAGGAGGCCCGGGAGCAGGCGGCGTTTTACAAGGCCCGGCAGCGGCAGATTGAAATCAGCCACATTTCCTCGGTTATAGAGGGGCAGAAAATCAGCATCATCGAGCGCCAGCGCAAGTCGTTGAAGGTGTACGCCGTGGCCGTTACGTTGCTGGCGTTATTTGTGGTGGGCTTCGTCGTCATCATCTTCAAACAGCTGCGCAAGCTGCAGAAGGCCGGGCAGCTAATTTCGGCCACCAACCAAGCGCTGCAGGCTCGCAACCACGACCTGGGCCGCCTGAATACCGGCCTGCACGAGGCCAACCACATCAAGCAGGAATATATCGGTTACTACTTCCACAACAACTCCCAGCTGATCGACCGGCTGGAATCCCTGAAAAAAGCGCTTGATACCCAGCTAGGCAACAAGCAGTACGGGGCCGCGCAGAAGCTGGTAGATGGCCTCAACATCCGCCAGCAGCGGCAGGAGCTGTTCAAGGGTTTCGACACGGTGTTTCTGCGGCTGTTCCCGAATTTCATTACCCAGTTCAACGCCCTCTTCCGGCCCGAAGACCAGTTCACCTTGCCCGACGACCAACTGCTGAGCACGGAGCTGCGCATCTTCGCCCTGATCCGTCTGGGCATTCAGGACAGTGAGCAAATCAGCCGGATGCTGGGGTACTCCATCAACACGATTTACACCTACAAGACCCGGGTGAAGAACCGCTCTTTGGTGCCGAACGAGGAGTTTGAAGCCCGGATTATGGCTATTGAGGCCGTCTGAGTTGGCGGGTTACCCGGAACAAAAGAACCGTCCTGCTGAGCTTGCCGACTTGCGCGAAATATTCACGCTGGGCGCCAGTACCTCGTAAACAAAATGCCCGTCCTAACAGACTTCAATCGGGTAATAGCAAGCTATATTCGGTTGATATTTTTGGCTGATTATTTTAACTTATCAATCTGTAAGTCAATGCATAATCACCCATATCTGATTATATTTTCTTGACTTCAGCTTGATATGTTTCGGGTGGGTGCACGATAGGGTTGCTTTGTAGTGTTGCGGGTGGGTACGCCGCCCGATACTGCTCTGCTGCTCCTCTACAAATTCCCCATGCGCCATACCTTTTGGGCCGTTTTGCTCCTGCCTATCGGCTTGCCAACGGCCACCGCTCAGGCTCCGGCCCCGCTCACTGCCCGCCTCGATAAAGTCAGCCTGACGGTGGCTCTTAACGCCGCCGGGCAGCCCACCTACGCCGTGCAGTACGGCAAGAAATCCGTCGTTAATCCGTCGCGGCTGGGTTTGGAGTTGGCCGATGGCAAGGGCTTTGAGGGGCCGCTGGAAATCACCGGCTCTGACACCAAGAACGTGGATGAAAGCTGGAACCCGGTGTGGGGCGAGGTGAAAACCATCCGCAACCATTACCAGCAGCTCACGGTGCACCTGCGCCAGCCCCAGCAGCCCGGCCGCCGCCTCGACGTGGTGTTCCGGGTATTTGCCGATGGCGTGGGCTTCCGCTACGAGGTGCCCCGGCAGCCTAGCCTGAGCTACTTCACGGTGCAGCAGGAGCTAACCGAGTTCAACCTGCCCGCCAACCACAAAGCCTTCTGGATACCCGGCGACTACGACTCCAACGAGTACGCCTACACCACCTCCCGCCTGAGCGAGGTGAACACCACGCCCATTGAAGCCATTCAGCAAAAGGCCGCCCCGAACCGGATTCAGACGCCGCTGATGCTGAAATCCGACGACGGGCTGTACGTGAACATCCACGAGGCGGCGCTGGTGAACTACCCGGCCCTATTCCTGAACGTGGACACCAAAACCTACGGGCTGCGCAGCCAGCTGGTGCCCGGCGCCACCGGCGCGGCCGCCTACCTGCAGGCCCCCGAGCACACGCCCTGGCGCACCATTGTGATGTCGGACAAGGCGCCCGAGGTGCTGGCCAGCAAGCTGATTCTGAACCTGAACGAGCCCACCCAATTCCCCAACACCGACTGGATCAAACCCCAGAAATTCGTGGGCGTGTGGTGGGAAATGCACGTGAATAAAGCCAGCTGGAACTACGCCGACACCAGCAACATCAAGCTGGCCGGCACCGACTGGAACCGCCTCAAGCCCAACGGCCGCCACGGCGCCAACACCGCCAACGTGAAGCGCTACATCGATTTTGCCGCCCAACACGGCCTGCAAAGCGTGCTGGTGGAGGGCTGGAACGTGGGCTGGGAGGACTGGGCCAATAACTGGAAAGAAGAAGTGTTCGACTTCGTGACGCCCTACCCAGATTTCAACGTGACGGAGCTGCAGCAGTATGCCGCCGCTAAGGGCGTGCAGCTGATGATGCACCACGAGACCTCCGGCTCCGTGACCAACTACGAGCGGCGCCAGCAGGAAGCTTACCGCTTCATGAAGGAGCATAACTACGCGGCCGTGAAAACCGGCTACGTGGGCCGCATCATCCCGCGCGGGGAGCACCACGACGGGCAGTGGATGGTGAACCACTTCAACCACACCGCTGCTTTTCTGGGCCAGAACCAGCTGATGGTGGACATGCACGAGTCGGTGCGGCCCACGGGGCTGCACCGCACCTACCCCAACTGGCTGGCTTCGGAAGCGGCCCGGGGCAACGAGTTTAACGCCTGGAGCAGCGGCAACCCGCCCGAACACGAAACCATTCTGCCTTTCACCCGCCTCATGGGTGGGCCCATGGACTACACGCCCGGCATCTTCCAGATCAAGCTAGAAAGCTGGAACCCCGCCCAGAACAAGGGCCGGCAGGTGCACACCACCCTGGCCAAACAGTTGGCCCTCTACGTGACGATGTACAGCCCCGTGCAAATGGCCGCCGACCTGCCTGAAGCCTACGAGCAGCACCTTGACGCCTTTCAGTTTATTAAGGACGTGGCCGTGGACTGGGACGACACGAAAGTGCTGCTGGCCGAGCCCGGCGAGTACATCACCACGGCCCGCAAAGCCAAGGGCCGCGAGGACTGGTACGTGGGCAGCATCACCGACGAAAACCCGCGCCAGCAAACCATCAAGCTTGATTTCCTGACGCCCGGCCGGCAATACGAAGCTACCCTCTATACCGACGGCCCGGGCGCCAGCTGGGACCAAAACCCCATGGCCTACCAGATTCGCAAGCAGAAAGTGACCAGCAAAACCACGCTCAAGCTACAGCTGGCCGCCGGCGGCGGCACGGCCATCAGTATCAAGCCAGTTGGCCGCTAAGCAGTAGTTGTCATGCTGAGCTTGCCGAAGCACCTCTACCGCTTCGTTGGATTACTACTGCAACGAAGCGGTAGAGGTGCTTCGGCAAGCTCAGCATGACGTTCTGATAAATTTCCCCCACGCACAATTCCCACCATCTTCCCCGCCTTATGTCACTGTTTATCAACTCCTACCGCGCCAGCCTGGCCCTTGTACTGGCTGCCGGGCTGCTGGGAGCCTGCAAATCGTCCGGCTCCGACGACCCCGCACCCACGCCGCCCACCACCAACCCGGGCACCCCGACGACGCCCCAGTATGGTACCCCATTCGCGGGCGTACCCAACCGCGAGGATGCGGTGATGTACCAGGTGAACATGCGCGCTTTCAGCCAGAGCGGCAATTTCGCCGGCGTCACGGCCCGGCTTGATTCAATCCGGGATTTGGGCGTGAACGTGCTCTATCTGATGCCGATTTACCCCATTGGCACTGACAGCAAATCGGTGAACTCGCCCTATGCCGTGAAGGACTACCGCGCGGTAAACACCGAGTTCGGCTCCCTCACCGACCTGCGGGCCCTGGTGGACGGGGCCCACCAGCGCAACATGGCCGTGATGCTCGACTGGGTGGCCAACCACACCAGCTGGGACCACGCCTGGATTACCCAACACCCCGACTGGTACCAGAAAAATGCGGCCGGCGCCATCACCCCCGTGTCCAATAACGGCACTACCTACAACGACGTGGCCCAGCTGAATTTCACCAACGCAGCCATGCGCCTGGAAATGATTTCGGCCCTGAAATCGTGGGTGTACACGGCCAACGTCGACGGTTTCCGCTTCGATTACGCCGACTTCCAGCCCAACGATTTCTGGAAGCAGGCCACCGACACGCTGCGCAACATCAAGTCGCACAAGCTGCTGCTGCTGGCCGAGGGCACCCGCCCCGCCAACTTCAGCTCCGGCTTCGACTACAACTTCGGCTTTAACTGGTACGGCGGCATTTACCAGGTGTACAAGAACGGCGCCAATGCGGCCAATACCTTCGATGCCCTGAATACCAGCGAGTACAACGGTGCCACGGGCACTCAGCAAGTGGTACGCTACATCACCAACCACGACGTAAACGGCTCCGACGGCACGCCCGTAACCCTTTTCGGCGGAAGAGATGGTGCCATGTCGGCGTTTGTAATTACGGCCCTCTACAAAGGCGTGCCCATGATCTACAACGGCCAGGAAACCGGCATGAGCCAAGCCATTCCGTTTCCGTTTACCAGCGTAAAAGTGCGCTGGGGCCAGAACCCCGACGTCAAGCGCGCCTACAAGCAACTCCTGGCAGCCCGCGCCGGCAGCGTGGCCCTGCGGGTGGGCACGCCCACGCCACTTACTACCCGCAACGTGTGTGCCTTCACTAAAACGGCCGGCTCCGAGCAGGCATTTGTGGTAGCCAACGTGCGCAACTCCCCGCAGGTATATACCCTGCCTGCCAACTTGGCCAACACCACGTGGACTGACGCGCTAACCGGCAACTCCGTGGCGTTGAACACGCAAATTTCGCTGCCGGCGTATGGCTACTTAGTGCTGAAAAAATAACCCCCGGGACGGGACGGTTTCGCCAGCCTTGTCTCATTGCAGTAATAGGTCCGATAAAAAATGAATATTTTTTTATCGGACCTATTGAGTTTAGTAACAGTTCGATACCTTCCGAAAACCCCTGCTCTACGCCGTTAAGGCAGTTTTTTGTTTGCACAGTCAGAATCGGGCTTCTATATTTGCATCATCAAAACGGAAGGACGCACGGTCTGCCCGGCGAGATGAACTGGTTCGGTAGTTCAGTTGGTTAGAATGCCGCCCTGTCACGGCGGAGGTCGCGGGTTCGAGTCCCGTCCGGACCGCAGAGGCCCTTCAGCGTAAGCTGAAGGGCCTTTTGCTTTTTCCGGCTACCTGCGCGAGCAACCAGAACGTCATTCCGAGCCTGCGAGGAATCTCGCGTGCTGATGTTGTTAAATCGTCAAGCCACAACCGATCCGTAGCCCAGGGTTTAAACCCTGGGCTACGGAGCAACGGCACCACGCGAGCTGCTTCGGCTGCGCCTCTGCATGACGTTCTTTCAAATTCAGCGGAACAGGATTCCGGGGAAACCCACGCACCGTAATCGGGAAGATTTGCCGGGCCAGCTGTTAGCCCCCAACCAAGATCCTGTTTTTTCGATGACCATCCTCTACTGGCTGCGCAACGACTTGCGCCTGCACGACAACGCCGTGCTGACGGCCCTGCCGCCCCACGCCACAGCCCTGCTGCCCGTTTACTGCTTCGACCCCGTGGCCCTGGGCCCCGACCCCTACCTGGAGCTGCCGCGCACCGGCCCGCACCGGCTGCCCTTCCTGCTCGAAAGCCTGGCCGACTTGCAGCAGCGCTACGCCGCCCTGAGCAGCGGCATTCACTTTGTGGTGGGCCGGCCCGAGGATGAGCTGCCCGCCCTGGCCCGGCAGGTGGGGGCCGATGCCATCTGGGCTAGCGCCGAGCACACCACCGAGGAGTGGGAAACCGAAGATGCCCTGGAAGCCGCGCTAAACCCCAAAATCCCTTTGCGCTTCTTCGAAACCCTGACCCTGTTGCGTCCCCAGGACCTGCCCATTCCGGTGCGCAACCTGCCGTACTCGTTCAGCAAGTTCCGGTTTGATGTCTTCTCCAAGATGACGGTGCGCCCCCCGGAGCCCGCCCCCAGCCAGCTGCCGCCGCTGCCCGCCGGCTTCACGCCGGCCCCGCTGCCCACCGCTGCGGCGCTGGCAGCCGCGCTGGGGCAGCCAGCTCCCGCCACCCGGCCCCGCGACCGGCGCTCGGCCCTGCCTGTGCTGGGTGGCGGCGAAACCGCCGCCCTGGCCCGCCTGCACGATTACGCCGTGGAGCGCCACCTCATCGGCCGCTACGACGACACCCGCAACCAGATGCTGGGGGAAGCTTTCAGCACCAAGTTTTCGCCCTGGCTGGCCAACGGTAGCCTCTCAGCCCGCCAGATATGGGCCGCCATCGACGGCTACGATACCACCCACGGTGCCCGCAGCAAAGGCGCCATGCAACTGCGCCTGGAGCTGCTGTGGCGCGATTATTTCCGGCTGCTGGCCCTGCGCGCCGGCGCCGACTTTTTCCGCTGGCGCGGCCTGCGCGACCAGCTGCCAAAGCCCACCAACCCCGACCGCGCCGTGTTTGAGCGCTGGACCCAGGGCCGCACCGGCAATGCCTTCGTGGATGCCAATATGCGCGAGCTGGCGGCCACCGGCTTTATGAGCAACCGCGGCCGCCAGAACGTGGCCAGCTACCTCATCCATGATCTGCACCAGGACTGGCGCTGGGGAGCCGCCTGGTTTGAGCACCAACTCATCGACTACGACCCGGCCTCGAACTGGGGCAACTGGAAGTACATTGCCGGCACCGGCACCGACGTGCGCGACACCGCCTTCGACGTAAACCAGCAGGCCCAGCGCTACGACCGCCAGGGCCGTTACGTACGCACCTGGCAGCAGCCGTAGCCCATTCAGCAATTACCCGTTTGGGATACGTAGATGAGCCATAAAATTCAAAAAGTCCCTTCAGATTAACTCTAAAGGGACTTTTTTTTAGCTTCCTTGCTTGGCCATGCGATGCGCAAGGTCCTCGATATCAGGGCGGCGGGCCAGCACTTGTAGCCATTCAGGCGGGATGGCCGCTTCGCCGTAGAATAGGCCAGCCAGGCCACCCGTTACGGCGCCGGTGGTGTCGGTATCTTCGCCGAGGTTGACGGCGGCCAGTACGGTTTCGGCGTAGGTTTCGTGGCGGAGCAGGCACCAGAGGCTGGCTTCCAGCGTGTGCATCACGTAGCCGCCACTACGGATTACCTGCACCGGCAAATCGGCTAGACGCCCTGTGAACAGGTAATTGAACTGGGCAATTTCCACGGCAGGAATATCCAGCTCCCGTAGCTGAGCTGGGGCTTCGGCGCACAGCTGAGCGTAGGCTTCGGCGGGCGTGAAGCCGGCGCGCAGGTGCCGGGCCATTTCCAGATACAGAAAGCACGCTACTGCCGAGCGGATGTGGCCGTGCGTGACGGCAGAGGCTTCAAAGAGCAGCTGAAAACGTTCTTTTAGCGGAAGTGCTGTCTGGTAAAAGGCCAGCGGCAGAATCCGCATCAGGGCCCCGTTGCCGTTGCTATACTCGTCGGTGCCGCCGGCCAGAATCAGGTCGTCATCAGCCTTCAGCTGTTGGATGGCCTCGCGGGTGGTGATGCCGATGTCGAATACGGAACCGTGGGGCGTCCAAAAGTTCTGGTAGTACCAGCGGCAGCAGTTCTCAGCCAGCTTGCCCACGGTGTAGCCGTCGGCAATGGCTTCGGCCAGGCAGAACGTGAGGGAGGCGTCATCGGACCAGGTGCCGGCGGACTGATGGTGCGTGCCGTATTCGCGCATGTGCACCACGGGGTCCTGGCGGCGAGCCGCGCGGCTCTGGAATTCCACGGGCACGCCCAGCGCGTCGCCTACGGCCAGCCCCAGCAAGGCAGCGCGGAGTTGGACTTCGAGAATATCAGGCATAAGTAAGTTGTTGGTTGCTGGTTGTCAGTTGTTAGCAATTGGCTGTTAGATGATTGTTGTTTAAAACAGATTATTCTATTGCATTGGATTTCCCCTGACAACTAACAACCAGCAACCAACAACTAAATCCTACTTCATCAGCTCCAGCACCAGGGCTGTCTTGGCGGGTAGCTGCAGGGTTTTGAGGTCGGAAATGGTTTCGCCGGTTAGCACGTTGCGGGCTTTGGTGAAGCCGGTGAGGCGCTCGGAGAAGCGGGCGGTGGGCAGGCTGGTGGCTTTGTCGGTGGTGTTGGAGGCCACCATCACGCTGCCGGCATCGGAGTAGCGGAAGTACACGTACTGGCCGTTTTCGGGCAGGTACTGCATCAGCTTGCCGGAGCTGAGCACCGGGTGCGTACGGCGGTAGTTGGCCAGCGTGCTCACGAAGCGGAAGGCGTCGTTTTCGGCCTCGGTGCGGCCGGCGGCCGTGAACTTGTTCTGCGCGTCGCCGGGAAAGCCGCCGGGGAAGTCGCGGCGCACTTCGGCGTCGGAGGGGTCCTTGAAGTTCTTCATCAGGATTTCCGTGCCGTAGTACATGCTCGGGATGCCGCGGGTAGTCAGCAGCCAGGTCAGGCCCATCTTGTACTTGGCCACGTCCTCGCCTACCTCCGACAGAAACCGATTGTGGTCGTGGTTGTCGATGAAGGTGACGAGCTTGGTGGGGTCCTGGTACACGGCGTCCTGGGCCAGGGCCTGGTACACGCGCTGGGCGCCGTTGTCCCAGCCGGTGGCACCGGGCGTGCCCACTTCCTTCAGGCCGGCCAGCATGGCGTTTTCCAGCACAAAATCGAGCCCGCCGGGCTGGTTGGACTTGAACGGAAAGTCAATCTTATTGCGCACGTAGTAGGCCTGATCTACGATGCTGGTCACCGACGACTCCCCGAAAATGTGGATTTTCGGATACTCCGTGAGCAGCGCCGCGTTGCAGCGGTTCATGAAGGGCTGGTCGTTGTACATATAGGTGTCGATGCGCCAGGCATCCACCCCGAAGTTCTCCACCGTCCAGAGGGCATGCTGGATGAGGAAGTTGGCCACGTAGGGGTTCTGCTGATTCAGGTCGGGCAGGAAGGGCACAAACCAGCCGTCGAGCGTCACCTTGCGGTCAATCTGGGCGGCGTGGGGGTCGGTGATGGGCTGCTGGCGGTAGCTGGTGTTGGTGTAGGTGGGCCACTGGTGCAGCCAGCTTTTCATGGGCAAATCCTGGATAAACCAGTGGTTATTGCCGATGTGGTTGTACACGGCGTCCTGCACCACTTTCAGGCCCATGCCGTGGGCTTTCTGCACGAAAGCCTTATAGGCCGCGTTGCCGCCCAGGCGCTTGTCCACGGTGTAGTGGTCGGTGAAGCCGTAGCCGTGGTAGGCCGAGCGTTTGGCCCCGCCTTCGTCGGTGAGGCCCTGGTTGTTTTCGATGACGGGCGTAAACCACACGGCCGTTACGCCCAGCTCCTTCAGGTAATCCAGGTGCTGACTGGCCCCCTGCAGGTCGCCGCCGTGGCGCAGGAAGGGCTGGGCGCGGTCCGAGCTGGGGTCGGCCATGTCGGCAAACTTGTCGTTGCCGGGGTCCCCGTTGGCGAACCGGTCCGGCATGGCCAGGTAGATGAAGTCGGCCTGCGTGACGCCTTGGGCCTTCACGGCGTTGTCGCGGGCCTTCAACTCCCAGTTCTGGGTGACGGTTTTCGCTCCCTTTTTGCCTACCAGTGCTACCTGACCCGGTTTGGCGGTGGGCGCGATAATCAGGTCGAGGAAGGCGTAGTTGGGGTTCTCGACGGTGTTGGTTTTCACCAGCTTCACGCCGGGGTAGTTCACGGTGTAGGCCAGCGTGCCGGCCTGCGGGCCGTACACCAGCACCTGTACCGTATTGTGCTTCATGCCCACCCACCAGTTGGTGGGGTTCAGGCGGGTAATGGACTGGGCCGAGGCGCCCAGCGGCAGCAAAGCAGCCGCCAGCAGCAGCGTATAGAGCGTTTTTTTCATGTCTGGTGTCGGGTGGAAAAACAGGCAACGGTGTTAGCAGGCCGGAAGTTATCGGTTTCGGCGGGCAGTTTCGACAAGCGGCATTTCGGAGCCAGCCAAACGATGTATAGACGCGAAACTTCGCGTCTGTTGTCGAACGACTGAGGCCATCGTCTTTATTACAACGTCAGCAACGACGAAACGCGACATGTCCCGTCTCTACACCGTTCTACAAACCAGCCAAACGGCCCCTACTCCACCACCGCCTGCTTGCTGGCCGAGCGGCCAAACCGGGTGGGAAAGTACATCAGCTCGGCTTTAGTGGGATTCAGGGTATAGCGGCCCCGGTAGCGTGGCTGCAGCGCCACCCGAAACGTGTGGCGCCCGACGGGCAGCACGTCGATGAAGATTCCGACCTGATGGCGCAGGTATTCGCGGTGCACCTCGAAGGAGTTGCCGGGCGCTTTTTCGCCGTAGGAGCAGCCGGCCGGAATGGGTACTTCCAGCAGCACGTAGCGGGCTTCGGCCTTCACGTCCACGGTTACGAGGAGCTCGGCGGGCTGGCCGGCGCGCAGCAGCACGCGGCTGCCCTCCTGCCCGGCCAGCGTGGTGCGCACCCCAAACGGCGCGGCCACCGCCACCGGCGCGGCATTCCAAAACGACTGATACGCCGTGGCGTACACCGGCAGCCCGCCTTCCTTACGCAGCACCAGCAGCCCGGCACCAGCAGCTACGATGGTATCGAACGGGAACTTGCTCACTTCCTGGCTAATAGCGCCACTGAGCTGCGCCCGCGCCATCAGACCCTTGCTGCCAGCCACCAGCAAATCGGGCACGATGGTTTCCAGAATCAGGGCGGCCTCGTAAGTGCTGCTCCAGTGGCTGGCGCTGCGGCGCTGCTGCAGCAGGTAAGTCCGGATGCGGGTCAGCTCCACTTCCTGGCCGCCGCGGGCGCGCAGCAGGCGGTAGGCCAGCAGCGTGTTGGCGGTGCGGTCGGGCAGCAGGTAGCGGTAGAAGGAAGCATCGCGCAGCGTATCGGCATAAAACACGCCGCCCAACTCGGTGCGCAAACGGTAGCGGCGCAACGTATCCAGCTGAAACGGGAGGCCCAGCTGATGGCGTAGGTTAGCTAGGGACAGGTACCGGTCGAGAGGCTGGCGGCCCTTGTTGCGCTCTATGGTTTCGCGCTCCAGGCGCAGCACGTAGGTGCGGAAATCGGGCTGGGCGCCGAGGCGGTGCAGCAGCTGCAACAGACGGATTCGGTCGTCGTCAGAGCGGAAATACAGGGCTTCGTAGCGCTGGCCGGTGGGCGTGGCAGCCAAGGCGGTGCGGGCCGCGGCATCCGCAAACGCCACGTCCAGCTGCCGGAGCAGGTAGTTACGCAGCGCGTCCCGGTCAATCTTCACGGCATAGCCCTGCTGGGTGGCATCGAGCAGCGCCTCCACCACATGCAGCGTAGCCCAGGGGCTGACGGCCGCGCCGGGCCAGGTGCCCCACAGGCCCTCGGGCTGGTGGCGGCCGCGCAGCAGGTGCCGGATCAGGCGGTTCACATCTTTTTCGCCCGCAAACGGCTGCTTGAGCTGCTCGCGGATGCGCTGCTCCAGCAGCAAAGTTTTCAGCTTGGAAGCGGCCTGCTCGTTGCAGAGGTAGGCGTAGCGCTGCACATGCCGGATTTCATCGAGCAACGTAGGCAGCGGGTCGCTTTCGAGGCGCACCGTTACGGGGCCCAGCTCGGGGCGGATGGGCAGCGTGAGGGTGGTATCGGTGGCAGTGAGCACGGCGAAGGTGCCCACCCGCTCGCGGGTGCCGGCCGGCAGCACCGGCAGGTAGCGCAGCTCGCCGTCTTGGTAGCCATTGGGCTGCGTGAGTTGGAAGCTAACTTGCACCGAATCGGGGCCGCCGGTGGGGGCCGTGAGGGTGAGCGTGTCGAGGGCGGCGGTGGCGACCTGGTGGCGCTGGGTGCGGGCCGGCTCCTCGCCTACCCGGAAGCTGGTCGTGACCTGGGCGGTGTCGGGCAGGTAGTTGAGGGTTTTGCCGAGCAGCTGCGCCCGGTCGCCTTCAATGAGGAAGCGCGGCGCGGCCAGCTCGCCCAGCACGGCCTTGAAGGAGCGCATCAGGGCCGTGAAGCTGCCGGTGCGGGCGTGGTCGTCGGAGGCCAGCACGAAGGTGTCCCAGCCGGTGATGTCGTCGGGCACAATGACTTCGGTACTAACCCGGCCCTGGGCGTCGGTGACGAGCGAGGGCCGCCACCAACCAGAATCCGAGAAGCGGCGGCGCAACGCCAGGCGCGGGTCGCGGCCGGCGGTAGGCTGGCCGTCGGGGCCGATGGCAGTGGCCGGGTCGGTATCGAAACCCAGCGCCTTGCGGCCGCCGACGCCGGATTTGGTGGTGATGATGATGACGCCGTTGGCGGCGCGCGAGCCAAACGTAGCAGCCGCCGCGGCCCCTTTCAGCACCTTCATCCCCGCAATATCGTCGGGGTTGATATCGGCTTGGTTGCCCGAAAATGGCAGCCCGTCCACAATCAGCAGCGGCACCCCGCTCCCGCTGAGCGTGCTGCTCCCGCGGATCTGCACGCCCGCCACCCGGCCCGACAGTGAGGCGCTGGTGATGGTGGACACAGCACCGGTCAGCTCTCGGCGCCGCTCCATTCCGAAGCCCGTCACCACCACTTCATTCAACTGCTTGGAATCCATAGTCATCCCCACCAGCATATCGCGCCCATCCAACCGATGCTCCATGGTCACGTAGCCGATAAAGGAGAGTTGCAGCAGGCCGCCGTCTGGCGGCACGCTCAGCTCGAAGCTGCCGTCGGCGTTGGTGCTGACACCGATGGTGGTGCCTTTGAGCAGCACTGTGACGCCGGGCAGGCCTTCACCGGTTTGCTTGTCTTCGATGCGGCCGCGCTGCACGCGCCAGCCCGGCTGCGGCACCACGGGCACTGTCACCTGCACTTCGCGGCGCTCCTCGCGTGCCGGGCTAACGGCAGTTGCGCGGGGCAGCCGCTCACGCACCAACTGTTGGAAACGGCGGCGCAGCGCCCGTGCCGCCGGACCGGGCGGCACCAGGCCGGCGGAATCCAGCTGCACATAGGTAGTGCCGTTGGGCTGAATGCTGATTGCCGCGATTGGGGCCAGCACGGTGCTGTCGGCCAGCAGCAGGGCCAGGCGGTAGCGGCCGGTGGGCAGCGCGTGGACGGTTTGGGGCAGGCCGCGCTCCAGCCGCACGAATTTGGGGTTACCGGGCTGGGTGAGCAGCGTGTAGAGCACCGGCGGCAGCGTGGCAGGCTGGCGCCGGGCCGCGTTGGCGGCGGGTGGCACCGGCAGGCGCACGGTTAGCCGCCCCTGCCCGGCGGGCGTGGTTACGGGGTTGTGCAGCTCCGGCTCGGGGCTGTAGCTGCTGCGGTAGTAGCCGGTGGCGGGCTGGGGCTTGAGGTCGGCTTCGGTGTAGGCGAAATCCTGAAATGGCAGCACCCCGAAGCTGGTAGCCTCGCCCAGGCGACCAAACTCCGAGCCGGTCATGCAGCGCATCTTCAGCAGGCCCGCCCCAAAGGTGAAGCGGTAGTTAGGCTCCAGCAGGAACCGCCGCCGCAGCCCGTCGGAGCGGCGCAGCAGCACGGAATCGGGGCGGAAGGGGCCAGCGAGGTGGAAGTCGGCGCGGTCGTAGCGGTTGTAGCTGCTGTAGCTGAAGCGGCGCGTGGAAGCGCCAGCCACCGGCATCGGGTGGCCCGCGCCGAGGGGCTGCAGGCGGTTGCCCTGGCGCAGCAACACCTGCTCGTCGTAGTCGCGCTTATCGATCAGCAGCAGAAAGCGTTGCAGCTGCTGGCGCTCGGTTTCGGTGAGCGGGCCCCGCTTCTCCACCGTCAGCTCGTGGCAGGGTTGGTTGGGGTCGATGCTGAGCGTGAGCTTGTGCAGGTGGCGCAGCCGCACCCCGCGCAGGGTCACGAGGCGGTTGGGGGTGCGAATGGCAACGGTATGCTGGCCGCTGTCGGCCACCAGCGCAAATGGCTCCTCGCCGTTGACGCCGGCCACGTACACCGGCAGCCCATCTACGTACACGGCCACCGCCGGCTGCACCCGCCCCGAATCCACCACGAACGGCGAAATCTGGGTGATGCCGCCCGGCGCGGGCTGGTACTCGTGGAACGTGCCGTACTCCGGATACAGAAACTGGTAAAACCGCAACGAGTCCAGCCCGAGGCGCTGCCGCCACGCGCCCCAGGTTAGCGCCTGCCGACCCGGCTGCTCCGTTTGGTTCTCGAAGCCTGCGCCCAGCCGAAACCGTCGCAACGACAGCCGCCCGGCCACGGCCGGCTCGAAATCGGGAATTTCCGGGGCTTCTGCCGTTTCAAACTTGCTGGTATGGGCGTAGGCCGTGAGGTCGGCGCGGGGCACGGGCCGGCCGCCGCCATCCGTGACGGTGTACTGCAGCCGCACCCGCTGGCCCGGGTACACCACCTCGGGCTGCTCGGCCCGGATCAGCAGGCGGTGCTGGGGCAGCGGCACGTTGTACTCGGCCGTTTGCAGCTGCCCGCCCCAGAAGTAGTGCACCGACATGTACCACGGCTCCGGTCCCGCGGCAGCCGTCTGCAGCGCGAAATCCGGTCCGTAGCCGCGCTGTACCAGCGTGTTGCCGCGGTACAGGTAGTACCAGAACGGCAGCCGCCGCGGGTTCTCCACGGCCAGCCGAATGGAGTCGGTGGTGCGGTCGGAGCGCAAAAACAGATCGGCATTATCCTCATTAAGGTAGAGCAGGGCCTGATGACCAGCCGTATCAAGGAGGCGGTAGCGGGTGGCACGGGCATCGAGTGGGCGAGCGAGTGGCAGCGACACGGTTTCGCGGCGCAGCGTGGATACGTTGAGGTAGTTGAGGGTTTCGGTTTCGAGGGTGGCCGTGGCCGGCTGACTGGTGCCGCGCACCGTGTAGCGGGCCAGCAGCGAGTCGTGGCGCAGCTCCAGCTGCAGCTCGCCGGGGTCGAGGGTGTAGCTGACGGCCTGGCTTTGGGTGCGGCGCTCGTTGTCGGAGTTGAGGAAGGTGGCCTGCACTGAGTAGGTGAGGTTGGCGGCGGGCAGGGCGGTTTCGGGGAGGTTGAGGCGGGTTTCGCCGGTGGCATCGAGGGGCTGGGCGCGGGCCCAGAGCGTGTCGGGCACAAACACCTGGCGGCCAGGAAAGGCCCCTACCCCGGCCGGCGTCACGCTCAGGCGCACCCGCGCATCCAGCAGGTTAAGGTCATTGGCATCCTGGCCGCGCAGAAACAGCGCCTGCGGCGTGCCGCGCCGGTGGGGCGTTTCGGCGGCCCGCAGCGTGTAGCGGGTGTTTTTCAGCTCGTAGTCTTCCAGCCGGAAGCTGCCGCTGGCCAGGTCTTCGCCTTTAGGCCCCGGCTGCGCCAGATACACACGTATGGGCTGGTCAATCGGCAACCCCAGCGTATCGATCAGCGGCAGTATGTACTCGTAAGAACCCGGGCGCATGGGCTTGAGCACGGCCAGGCTCTTGGGCCGGCCCTGTCCATACAGACGCAGCTCCAGCGGGCGGTTATAGGGCCGGCCGTCGCGCTGGCGCAAGATGCGGGCCTTGAGGCGCAGCGTGTCGTGGGTGGGGCGGTACAGGGGCTTGCTGAGGACGAGGTAGCTCACCCATTCGTCTTGGTGCCGGTTCTGGCGGCGGCTCTGGCGCTGGTCGCGCACGTCTTCGCTGAATACCGAGCGCAGCAGCCCCACCAGCCCGGTGGTGGTGTACGAGGGGTTTCGCAGCTGGAAATACAAACTGCGCACCGGCCGCGTGAGGTAGCCCAGCGGAAACCCATACACCACCCGCCGCCAGCCCCATACCGGCCGCCGCCGTTCCCCACTCGGAAATGCCTGTTCCAGCGCGTGAAACGTGGTGCGGCCGGCGTGCTCCACGGCCAGCAGCCCCGCCCGGCCGGCCTTGCCGGGCAGGCGGTAGCTGCGCGTGGCGGCATCAAACGGCACCAGCTGACCTTTGGGCAAACTCACGCGGGCATCTTCCAGCAGGCGGCCGAGCGAGTCGCGCACGAGCAGCGTGAGGTCGGTCTGGTTGTCGAGCAGCGTGAGCTGGCGGTCCGTGACGGCGCGCAGCCAGTATACCAGTTGGGCGCCTTCGGTGTGAGCCACCAGGTAGTAGCCGGGCGGCAACGGCCGCCGCCGGCCGAGGGCCGCGCTATCGGTCGGGAACGAATCGACGGGCTGGGTGAAGAACTCGGGCCGGGCGCGGCTGAGGTCGGTTTCGTAGAGCTGCCGGGTTTGGGTTTCGGTGAGGCGAAACACCTTGGTGAGGTAGCTGCGCTGGCGGGCGGAAGCCAGGCGCTGCTGGGCGGGCAGATGCAGCGGCAGCGCCAGCAGGCAGAGGAGGGCGCGTAACGGTAGGCACATAAGCAGGGCCGGATAGAGTGTTTCCCTGCTGATGCCGCCCGGCCCCACATTCCACACCGCGCCGGCCGAGTTTACCGCTTGTTTTCAGTCAGAACTGGCGCAATGCCTGTTGAAGACAATGAAATTTTGGCATCATTCGAAGAGCTAATTGGCACAATGACAAGAATATGCCACCATTTCGATCCGCAATGCAATTTTCTGCAAGGGCCCACAGTTTTAACCGCACACCAACGCTGCTTGCCTTATGTTCAGGATCCTGCTGCTGTTTTTTGCCCTGCTGCTCGTGAGTGGCGCCGAGCCCTCCCAAGCGGCCCGGCCCACGGCTTACGCCCGCGCCAAGATGAAGGGCCGCACCTTTACGCACCGCCCCTTTTACAAAAGCTACAAGGGCCGCAAGAGCCACAAAAAGAAGCTTTTCCGATTCGGCCAGAGCGGCCGCAGCAAAGCCAAGTATTCCGGTAAGCGTACCGGCCGGCTGTAGGCCAGCCAAGCACCTACAGAAAAAGCCCGCCGTGCAGTCAAGCTGCGCGGCGGGCTTTTTCGTGAGCATTCAGAGTGCACAGCCGCTCTACCCAAAATCATCCCAATCGTCAGGCTTCCCCTCACCTTTTTCGGAGTGGGAATTGGGGGTTGAGGCGCAATCGTGAGGGCGAAGCGGTAGAGATGCTTCGACAAGCTCAGCATGACGTTCTGGGCTATACGCTTGCTACACCTGCTTGGTCTGTGCGTACCAGGCCCGCCGCACTCGTACCAGCAACAGCTCAGCGGCTTGGCGGTCGGGGGTTTCGGGCAAAGTAGAGGTGGCAAAGGCGGCTTCCACCTGCGCTACTAGGGCCTCGGCCTGCGCTACCAGCTGCTCGTACTCGAACTTGCCGCGGCGGATTTCGAGCAGAAACTCCCGGTTGGGGCGGCGTACGTGCAGGCGGCCGGTGGTGGCAATTTCCAGGGCCATGCTCAGCAGCCGGAACACGTGCAGCATGTTCTTGGCATCGTAGTTTTTGCCGTGCTGCACCGTGTTCTGGTACCGCTCGGGGTTGCGCTTCTGCTCCCACTCCTGGTACTCCCGAAACACGCGGCAGTAGGTGCTGTAGCCGTTGCGGTTAAAGCTCAGATAGGCCACCGGCACCTCCCCTTTCGGTACGGCCGAGAGCAGCACGTCCTGGGAAGTTTCCGCGTCGCGCAGCAGGCCCCGGTAGCCGTGGCGGCGGTCGGGGGTTTCGTCCACGAACAGGGCGTATAGGTCGTGGAGGTGGTTCACGTTGGCCAAGCCGCACTGGCTGGCTTGGAAGCCGCGCCGTTCCAACCAGGTGGCTACCGGCTGCGCCCCCGCGCCCACCGTCACGTAGCAGAAATCCAGCACCGACTTGCGGGCGGGCGGCTCGGGGTGGTTGATTTTCTTGTTGAGCCCCCGCGCCTTCCGGATCTGAGCCACGGCGTACTCGGCGAAGCTCTGGCGGCACAGCTGCGACAGGAAATCCTCGACCCGAAACGCCTCGAACAGCGGGTGTCGGTACCGCACACAGTCTTCGGGCGAGGCCAGCAGCTCCAGGGCCGTGGGGTTGCTTTTGAGCAGCAGTTCCATGAAGCGCCGCAGCTCGTAGTACACCTCATCGTTGGTATCATTCGCTACCTGGGGCACATAGTCGAGGCCGTAAAACTCGGTTTCGGGCAGGATGAAGACGCCTTTCAGGTCGGTATCGGAGTGGGGCAAATCGGTGCCGTAGGCGCGGCTGCCGCTTAGGGCCTCAAACAAAATCAGGCCGCGCTGGCGCAGGTCGTGGATGGTCATGGAGCGTACTAGGAACGATTGTCGAGACGCGAAGTGTCGCGTCTCGGCGTTGCTGACGTTGTTTATACTGCTTGTTGAAACGGCGCGGACAGCGAAACGCGAATATGCGTCTTTACATCGTGCCAGCCAGCCACGCCCGAAACACGGCTTCCAGCGCCGCCGTCGGTTCAGGATGGCGCGGTACGGGCAGTGTGGCGCGGGCAGTTTGGCCGGCGGCGTATTCCTGCTGCAGAAACGCCACCAGCGCGGCCGGGCGCGGCACGGTGGTTTTCTCGTCGGCAGTGGCTTTTCGGATTAGCAGCTCATCGACTACACCATCCAGGGCCGGCGGCAGCAGCTCCCGCAGCGCGGCAAACTTCATTGGCGGCACCTTATCAGGATAACGCTGAATCCAGCGGGCGGCCAGGGTGGAGCGCAGGGCGTAGAACAGCCGCTTGAGGCGCACCTGCTCCGTGGTCAGGTCCTCCTCCACCCCGCGCCGCAGCTGGCCCAGGTAGTGGTGCAGGCCGGCGCGCGGGTTCCAACAGGCGGGCAGCAGCGGCTGCAGCGCCGATAGAAATCCGGCCGCCTCCCGGTACACCACCGGCGACTGAACCCACTCAAACAGCGCCGCGTTGGAGCCGCGCAGCAGCTTCAGGGCCTTCCGCAGCTCCCAGCCGGCCAGGTCCAGCGCCTCATCCACGGGGAAGCTGAGCGTATCGGGCCCCTCGTCCAGGGTTAGATACCAGTCGGCCGGATGGCTATAGATAAAGCGCACGTCGTAGTCGGAATCCGGCGAGGGGAAGCCCCAGGCCCGGCTGCCCGACTCGCAGGCGTACAAAACGCGGATGTTGTGCGTGGCTTCGAGCTGGGCAAGGGCGGTTTGGATACGAGCATGCATACGCGGGAGCTGGGTTGGTGCGGGTATTGTTGACTTGCCCCCGGCCAGGGCCTGCTCGCTATTCAATCATCAGCTTTTCCGAGGTCAGCACGCGGCCTGCCTGCACCTGCAGCGTGTACAGGCCGTGGGGCAGGTGGGCCAGTAGCACCTGGCAACTAGACGGGCTCGATGTCAGCAACACCGACTGGCTGACAACCACTTGCCCGACGGTATTGGTCAGCGTCAGCAGGCCTGGGGTGTGGCCGGCAGTAGCGGGTAGCGGCACGGTGACGGTGGCCCGCACGGGGTTGGGATAGGCAGGCTGGCGGGGCTGCAGGCGGGCAGGCGTAGCGGCTAACGGGTCGCCGGTGCCAATCGAAGCAATAAAGGGCAAGCTGAAGTTGATGGTGCCGGGCAGAGAGAAACCGCCGAATATGGCCGGAACGGTTGCGTAGCCCGCCGTATACAGTGCCGGGCCGTGCGTGGCCAGGGCCAGGCCGGTGTCGCCGTACCGGCTGCCGGCTTGCTGTGTCCAGGAGAAGCTACCGGTGTCAGTGAGCTTGGTGAGGAAAATATCGGGGCCGCCCGAGGAAGTGGTGGTGGCCGGGTCGAGGTTGGTGAGGACAGTGCCCCCAAAAGTGGCCGTAGGGCTCAGAAAGCCGCCCGTGACGTACACATCGGTGTTGTGCAGCACCAGCGCGCCCACCCCTTCGAAACCCCCTCCTCCGCCGCGCCGCGCCCAATCGACGGCCGCTCCGGCGCCAGAATCGGTGAGCCGGGTTACAAACACATCAGAGGAACCCGCACTCGCTAAAGCCGTCGAACCAAAGGTACCAGTGCCATCAAAGTTGCCGGCCAGGTACACGCTAGCTCCGCGCACGGCCAACGCAGTGGCGCTGGAGCTGTTGAAGTTCTGCGAACTACCCAGCGCCTGCGACCACACGAAACGGCCGCTGGTGCCGGCATCGGTGAGTTTGGCCACATAGCCGCTGGTGCAGCCGGGGGCGTTCAGGGTGGTAGAGCCCAGGGTAGCGTAGTTTTGAAACGCGCCGCTCAGGTACAGACTCGAGCCGCTTACGGCCAGCGCCGCCGCGTAGTCTGAGCCGAGGCCGCCCCCGGTCTGCACCCATTCGAAGGTGCCGCTGCTACCAGTATCCGTGAGCTTGGCTACAAACAAGTCGGTGTTGAGTTGGGTGCCGCTGCTGCTGTTGACGACCGTAAGGCCGCCGAAGGTGGCGGATGGGGCGCCGTGGCGACCGGCCAGGTATACGGTGTTGCCGCTGGCTACTACGGCAGAGGCTATGTCGAAGCCGGGGCCGCCAGCCTGCCGGGCCCACGCAAAGCTGGCGTCGGAACCGCTGTCTACCAACTTAGCCACAAACGCGTCGCTGCGGAAGTTGAACGGCACCGTGGGCGGCTGCGCGTTGCGGAGTATATGCGGCCCGAAATCGGCCGGCGTGCTTTCAAACGAGCCGACAATATAGATATTGGCGCCGCTGACGGCAATGTCGCCGGCATAGTCGTTGTCGGCGCCGCCGGCCCGTTTCGCCCATACAAACGTGTTGGTAGTGGGATTCCACTTCGCCACAAACACATCGGCAAAGCCGGCCCCGATGAGCGTGGTGCTGCCAAACGTGAGGTTGCCGTTGAATGTGCCCGTCAGGTAGACGTTGCCCGCCGCATCGGTCGCCAACGCCTCAACGCGGCCACTACCACCCGACGCCGCCAGCACCGATTGCCAGGAGGGGGCTTGGGCGCAGGCACTTCCTGCCGTGAACAGAAGCAACAGTAGCAGAAACAACGGGCGCCAAACATTCGAGTAAATACGAGGGGTAGAATCAGGCATAAGCAAAACGTAAGCTGAGAGAAGTAAAGACCAGGCGTTGCGGTTTTTCTCCGCTGGGCTGTTCGTTCAAAGGTAAAAACTCCTGCAAATGCTGCGCGAAGCCGCCAGCCATTATTGTTCCGGCAAAGGAATCATGGCCGAATATGGATAGGTCACGCGGCACCTGCTCAACTTACCACATCCACACAGCCTCCCGGCAGGTCCGGACCCACTCGATAGTTATTGCTAAGCGACAGCAAATTATGCCCCCCCTCGGCAGCCGCGCCTACAGCCGCGGGTCCACGGCTTCGCTTTCCAGGGCCAGCACGCCGAATACGCACTGGTGCACCTGGCGCAGCGGAGCGCCGCCCACGAACCGTTCGAGGCCTTCCACGCCCAGGGCGAATTCGCGCAGGGCCAAGTTGCGCTTGCTCTTCACGTTTCGCTCGCGCAGGCGCTCCAGGTTGCCGGGCAGCAGGTAGTCGGGGCCGTAGATGATGCGCAGGTACTCGCGGCCGCGGCACTTGAGGGCGGGCTGCACCAGCTGTTTCTGGCCCGCGGGGATGAAGTCGTAGGGCTTCACCACCATGCCTTCGCCGCCGGCCGCGGTGAGGCCCAGCCACCACTGGGTGGCGGCTTCCACGTCGGCAATGTCGCGCAGGTGCACCACGCGGTAGGGCGTGGCCTGGAGCAGGCCTTCATCCTGGAGGCAAAGGGCGCGCAGGGTTTCCATGTGCCAGGCGTGGTCTTTATCGAAGTAGGTGCGGCCCTCGGTGGCGAGCAGGTGGAACGGGGCCAGGCGCAAATCGGCGAGGCTGTCCACCGGCCAGCAATAGCGGCGGTAGGCATCGGCGTAGTGCTGGGCGGCCGACTGGCGGGCGGTGGTGCGGGCCAGCAGCGCCTCTGCCCCATCGAGGCCCCGGGCGGCAGCCTGGGTGAGGACGGCCGCCGCTTCGGGCAACGCGGCGGTGGCCGCCGCGGCCACGGCGGCGTACTGGGTTTTAATCAACTCCTGGGCCTTGGCCGACCACGGCAGCAGCTCGGCATCGAGGCAAACCCAGTCGGTGCTGAACCGCTCCCAGAAGCTGCTGGCCGTGAGGGCGTCCTGCAAACGGGCGAGGAAGGCAGCCTCCAGCGCGGCATCGGTGAAGAAGTTACGGCCGGTGCGGGTGTATACCTTGCCCGGCCCCTCGCCCACCACCCCGAAGCGGCGGCGCGCGGCGTCCTCGGAGCGGGCCACCACCACCACCACGCGGCTGCCCATGTGCTTTTCCTCACACACCACCCGCTCCAGCCCCTGGCGGCGGAAGTAGTCGAAGGCTTCGGTGGGGTGCTCCAGCAGATCGGGCAGCGCCGAGGTTTCCGACGGGCTCATGGTGGGCGGCAAATACAGCAGCCACTTGGGGTTCAGCGCAAACCGGCTCATCACCTCCAGCGCCGCCGCCGCGTTTTCCTCCCGAATGGTCACCGACGGCAGCAGCCGCGTCCTGATGATCTGCTTGCCCAGCACATCCTGCAAATCCAGCAGGTCGTCGTGCTGCTGTTGAGTTGTCAGTTGTTGGTTGTCAGTTGTTAGTTCGCTCTGATTATCGGTTGCCTCTCCACTAACAACTGACAACTGATTCCTGACAACTCCCAACGGCCGAACCGGCTCGCAATACACTTCTTGGGCGGGCACGGATACCAGCTCCCGTTCGGGGTAGCGCAGGGCGGTGAGGCGGCCGCCGAACACGCAGCCGGTGTCAATATCGATGGTGTTGTTGAGCCACTCGGGGTCGGGCACGGGCGTGTGGCCGTACACCACGGTAGCCCGGCCGCGGTACTCCGAGGCCCAGTTGTAGCGCACCGGCAGCCCAAACTCGTCGATTTCGCCGGTGGTTTCGCCGAACAGCGCGAAGGCTCGCACGGCCCCCGAGCCACGGCCCTGCATTTCCTCGCGCATGCCCGCGTGGGCCACCACCAGCTTGCCCCCATCGAGCACGTAGTGGCTCACCAGCCCATCCAGAAACTGCCGCACCTGCGCCTTGAACGTGTCGGACTCCGCGGCCAACTGCTGCACCGTTTCGGCAAAGCCGTGCTTTTCGTTGACCTGCTTGCCGTTGAGGTAGCGCAGCAGCTTGATATCGTGGTTGCCGGGCACGCACAGCGCCAACCCGTCCTGCACCATGCGCATGACCAGGCGCAGCACTTTGGGCGAATCGGGGCCCCGGTCCACCAAGTCGCCGAGAAACAGGACACGGCGAGGCACCTCATTCTCTGGGTGATGTAGAGACGCTACACTTCGCGTCGCGTCGTTGCTGAGGTTGTCTGGACTGCGCGTTTCCGGGTCGTTCAACGACGAGACGCGAAGTGTCGCGTCTCTACCCACATCTTCCCGGCGCGTCACCCACACGCCCAAATCCCGCACGTCCAGCCGGGGTTCTTCCTGCACCGTGTAGCCCAGCTTGTCGAGCAGCTGCACCAGCTCCTGGTAGCAGCCGTGCACGTCGCCGATGATGTCGAAGGGGCCGGTTTCCTGCTTGCGGTTGCTGTAGAGCGGGTCGCGCTGCACGGCCTGCACGGCGTCAATTTCCTCGGGCCCGCGCAAATGATACACGTGGCGGAAGCCCTCCTGCTTGAGCGACTTGAGCGAGCGGCGCAGCTGCTGGCGCTGGTTCGGGATGACGTGGCGGCCCAGGTGCTGCCGCTCGGCGCGCTGGCGGTTGCGGTCCTCGGCCAAACGGTCGGGCACGTCGAGGACGACGGCGGTGGGCAGCACGTGGTAGTCGCGGGCCAGCTGCACGAGGGTTTTGCGGGCTTCGGGCTGCACGTTGGTGGCATCTACCACCGTCAGCAGCCCACGCTTGAGGCGCAGCCCTACCAACTGGTGCAGCAGCGCAAACGCCTCGGGCGTGGCCGACTGGTCGTTCTCATCATCGGCCACCAGCGCCCGGCACTGGTCCGACGATACAATTTCGGTGGCCTGAAACAGACGCCGCGCAAACGTGGACTTGCCGGCGCCAGACGTGCCGATGAGCAGGACGAGCGAGAGTTCGGGAAGCTTGAGGGTGGTAGCTGGTTGAGGCATTATGGTAGCAAGTGAATGGTACTGAGTAGCAACGCTGTATCTTGGGTTATTATCAGCTAGCAGGCAGCGCTTTACAATGATTTACGAACTATTAATGTCACTCAGAGCCAATCTGAGCCAAACAGATATCACACTGTATGCTGGCGCAAGTGAACAACTTATCTATCAGTTTGAACGAGAAATGAATTTGATTCTTCCAGCTGATTTCAAAGCGTTTTACCTGTTCTGCAATGGGTTTGAGTCCGAAGATGATATGTTTCGAATGATTCCTTTGGAGGAAATTCTCGAACGGAAACAGGAGCTTCCCTCTCATCAATTCTACGTAGCCGAATATTTGATCTACTGTGATATGTGGGAAGTTGAACTGAGCGACCAAATGTCAGGCAAGTATCGAATTCACAACATGAATATTACTCTGACTGATTCGATTGTAGAGTTCTTAAATAGATTTTTGCAGGGAGGCGTATTTGAAGCCGGAGGGCTTTACGATTGGCGCCAAGAAGCCATAAGATCAAAGTCATAAACCGAGCAGCAAGCAAGTAACCGCTTCTTTGCACGCACATCAACGCGTCGCAGCAAAGCTGATTTTCATCCTACCGCTCAAACACGGCCAGTTGTGAGGGCGCGCCGACTTCAGCGGCTTCCGGCCCCAGCGGCTCCAGGCGCACCCGGTAGCCGTGGCGCGCGGCCACACCGTCGGCCCAGGTGGCAAACTCAGCCCGCGTCCACTCGAAGCGGTGGTCAGCGTGGCGGAAATCGCCGGCCGAGAGGGTTTCGTAGCGCTGGTTGTAGTCGGCGTTGGGTGTAGTGACGAGCACGGCACCGGGCCGGGCGCGGGCAAACACCACTTGCTCGAAGGCGGCCAGCCGGTTTTCATCCAGGTGCTCAATGACTTCAACCACGGCCGCCGCGTCGTAGCCGGCCAAACGGGCATCGTGGTAGAGCACCGAGCCCTGGGTTAGCGTCAGCCGCTCGCGCTGGCGCGGCGGCATTTCGGAGAGGTGCAGGCGCTGTCCGGCCCGCTCCAGCTCCCGCCAGCTCACATCCAGGGCCAGCACGTGCTCCACCTCGGGCAGCAGCAGCAGCCGGCGCACCAGCTTGCCCTCGCCACAACCCAGATCCAGCACGCGCTTCGCCCCCAGTTGCCGGATTACCTCGGCCACGCGGTCCAGGCGCTGGTCGTGGAGTTTTTGGATGGGACTTGCGGGTTGCGAAAGGTCAGTGGCCAACTCAACAACGGGCTCGTCGTCCTCGGCCTGCTTCTCCACGGCCAGCAGGCGCGCCAGCGTGGGGTTCACGTACTCGGCGAAGCGCAGGTAGCGGCGCGTGATGAACTCCCGCTCGGGGTGGCGCGGCAGCCACTCGCCGCCGCGCAGCAACAGCTTTTCGGCCTCGGCCGGCCCGATGTAGTAGTGTTTGTTGTTGTCGAGCACCGGCATAAGCACGTAGAGGTGCGTCAGCAAATCGCGCAGGCGCAGGCCCGGGTGGCGCAGGCGCAGCGTGTAGTATGGACTGTCGCCCCACTCCGGTCGGGTAGGGTCGAGCGGATGGGCCTCGGTTTCGATTTCGTAGCCTAGGGGCGCAAACAGGCGGTGCAGCTGCGCGGGGCTGGCTGCCGGCACTACGGCCACGGTGGCCTCCAGCGGCAGCAGCGCGTCGGGCAGGCCGGGGCGGTCCTGGCAGGTGCCGTTCATGGCCGTATTGAAGGCTTTGGCCAGGGCCGTGCTCAGAAACGACGAGGCCACGTAGGGCCGGTCGTTCACGT
Organism: Hymenobacter puniceus; assembly: GCF_014333525.1. Taxonomy (GTDB): domain Bacteria; phylum Bacteroidota; class Bacteroidia; order Cytophagales; family Hymenobacteraceae; genus Hymenobacter. Next base: position 582,337 of record NZ_JACSCX010000003.1, on the reverse strand, counting down.
ACTGGGCCAGCGCAAAGTTTTCGGCGGCACCCTTCTGGCTGCGCACCAGCCCCACTGGGTCGATGTCGAGCAGCAACGCCACGGTGCAGCGGTCCGCCGTGGCTTCGGGGTAGAAAATGTGGGCCTGCCCGGCGGTGAGCTCCAGTGTCTGGAGGCGGGCCGGGTTCTTGTGTAGCAGGTAGCCTAGGTCGGTGGCAGGCTGGTGGGTGGTAGTAATGGTGAGCAGCATCAGCTACGGATAGAGGAATATTAGCAAGTAGGTACGTATCAGCAGCGGCAGAACAACCAACCGGGCAACAGGCGGGGCAGCATTCGTCGCCGTAACGATAAGAAGCGGACAAGGTACGAAAGTAGTTGCCGCGGACGAAGCCGGCATTCTGGGGCAGAAAGCAGCTTGGCGCGGCGAATTACGCCGGTCGTAGTTTCTGGTTTTTTGGACGAAACCTAGTGAAATGGCCTTTTACCTTGCGTATATTTGGACCGCCGAAACCTAACCTGCCGGCGCTTACTCTATTTTCTGTTGCTCATGAAGAAACATTTCCTCCTCGCATTCCTCCTGTTGTGCAGCCTGGCGGCGGCGGCTCAGTACATGCCCGGTAAGCCCCGTAAGAAGTACACATTCCCCAAAAAGGACGAAGAGTGCCAGTACGTATTCAACGTCACCAAAAACACCGACGAGGATGCCGAAGTAGATGCCTGCGTGACCCGCGTGGCCTACCGCCCCTACGCCGAGCTCCTCACCGAAATTGACGAGCTGAAAAAGCTGAAAAGCTGGGCCGACACCACCTACCAGCGCCGCTTCAGCCAGCTTCCTGCCGGCGGTTTGCTGGTCGTGACGATGTACCGCCGCGGCGGGGCCAACGCCGACCCTTCCTACCTGAGCGTGGTAGCCAAGGACAAGGACAACAAGGAAGTTTTCAACGTGCCGGCGCTGACTGCCGGTGAAGGCCGCTTTTGGAACCGCGACCTATACGTGAGCAAACGCTCTATCCCATTTGTTAAAACCGAGACGCCGCAAGACCTAACTTTGGTAATCAACGACATCAAGACCAAGCAGACGTTTGAGTACGTAGTTAAAGCTCAATAGCCTAGCAGCAAGAAAGTTAAAACGCCTTAATTAGCCTTTTAAAAAGGCTAATTAAGGCGTTTACCATTTGTATAAACTATCTGAAAACACCTGTTTGCCGCTACCGGTTCAGGCGAACCCACTGCACCGCAATAATCGTTTTGGCATCCTCGAACTGTTGCCGCTGCAGCTGCTCCGAAGTCAGGAATACAGCTTCGATCTTCTCGCTTTCCTCGGCCAGTCCGCCCCCCTGCCCCGACTGGTGGCTGACCTCGGCCAGGAATACTGTGATGGTTTCGGCACTCGTGCCGGGCGAGGGATAGATGCGGGCAATCTGCTCTAGCCGGTCCACGTCGTAGCCCAGCTCCTCGTGCAGTTCGCGGCGGATAGCAATTTCCGGGGCTTCGTCGCCGTCGATCATGCCGGCGGCCAGCTCCAGCATCTCGGCTTCCGGCCCAATGCGAAACTGCCGGGTCAGCACGTATTGTTCTTTTTTGGTGTCCCACACCAGTGCCGCTACGGCCCGGCCCGGCTCGAAACGCTCCCGCTTCAGCTGCGCGTCGCCGTCCTGCACCGTCAGCAGCCGGAGTTTGAAATGGCCATCGTAAGCGGTTTTTCGGTCTATTACGTGCATAGTCGGAACGGAAATCAGGTTTATTTTCCGAAAAGTAAACGGATTTTGCGGCGGCCCGGGTTATGCAGGTGCTACTTTAACTTCGGCCACAGTCTTAGCACCAAACCAATAATTATTTTATCTCTTCTCCCTCAGCCATTTACTACATTGCTTTAAGGCTATTTTCTAGCTTGGCGCTATCCTGCTGCCCCTAAACTTCCGGCGGGCAGCACCAGCTAACCGGCCCTTTTAGCGGCGTATTTAGTGCGCCGGCCAGCCTCGGCAGCACCGGCCATCACAAAGTCGCCGTAAAACCACCGACCTTTGCGGACTCGTGCCTGTTCTATGGCACATCCGATAGTTTAGCCGCCCCCGTTGGCGGCTCCGTTTTTCCTTTTTCCGTTTGATGATCTTCGACGACCTTAACCTTATTGAGCCTATCCTGCGTGCCCTGCACGAGGAAGGCTACACTACCCCCACGCCTATTCAGCAGCAAGCCATTCCGCAGGTACTGGAAGGCCACGACCTGCTGGGTGTCGCCCAGACCGGCACCGGTAAAACCGCTGCTTTCACGGTTCCGATTCTGCAGATTCTGCACCAGACGGCCCAGGTAGAGCGCCATGCTCCCGGGCGCATCCGTTGCCTGGTGCTCACGCCTACCCGCGAGCTGGCCATCCAGATCGGGGAAAGCTTTAAAGCTTATGGCCGCCATTTGCCTAAGCTGCGCTCCACCGTCATCTTCGGCGGCGTCGGCCAGCACCCGCAGGTGCAGATCCTCAAGCGCGGCGTTGAGGTGCTTATCGCCACGCCCGGCCGCCTGCTCGACCTCATGAACCAGGGCTTCGTAGACCTGCGCCACGTGGAAGTGTTTGTGCTGGATGAAGCGGACCGCATGCTTGACATGGGCTTCATTCACGATATCAAGCGCATTCTGCCCAAGCTGCCGGCCTCACGCCAGACGCTGTTCTTCTCGGCCACCATGCCCGGCCAGATTCAGGAGCTGGCTTCCAGCATCCTGCGCCCCAACCCGGTGAAGGTGGCCGTAACGCCCGTTTCAAGCACCGCCGACACGGTTACGCAGGGCGTGTACCTGGTAGATAAGAACGACAAGCCGGCGCTGCTGGAGCACGTGCTGCAAAACCGGGAAATCCGCCGCGTACTGGTGTTCACGCGTACTAAGCACGGCGCCGATAAAGTGGTGAAGACGCTGGAAAAGGCCAACATTCCGGCTGAAGCCATCCACGGCAACAAAAGCCAGAACCACCGCCAGCGGGCTCTGAGTAACTTCAAGGCCGGCACCACCCGCGTGCTGGTTGCTACTGATATTGCCGCTCGCGGCATCGACGTAGATGAGCTGACCCACGTTATCAACTACGAAGTACCCAACGAGCCCGAAACCTATGTGCACCGTATCGGCCGGACGGGCCGCGCCGGGGCCTTTGGCACGGCTTTCACATTTGTGGAAGATGAGGAGCGCGCGTACCTGCAGGATATCCAGAAGCTGATCCGCCGTCAGATCGACCTGATTGAGGACCACCCTTATACCACTCGCTCAGTGGCGCCGGTGTTGCTGCACGGCGGGGCCCCCATCAAGCGGCCCAAAGGCCCGGCAGGCCGTCCGGCGCGGCCCGGCCGCGAAGGCGGCGGTGGCCAGGGTGGCGGCCGTGCACCCCGCCAGGGACAGCAGTCCGGCGCCCCGCGTGGCGGCCAGGAGCGGAGTGCCAGCGGCGGCCACCGTAGCAGCTCCGCGGCTTCGTCGCGGCCCGCTGGTGAGCGGACGCCCGGCAGCAGCCAGGGCTCTGGCTCGGGCCAGCGCCGCTTCCGTGGCGGCAACGGCGGCGGACGCCCGCAGTAGCCTGACCTGAGCAGTAGCTACTGCTGTCTTATATAAAGAGCTAAGAAAGGGGTGGCTCCAACGATTTGTTGGGGCCACCCTTCTTTTGCTGGGGCAGTACCAGCCGAATGGCGCTACCAAACAACAGCTTTAAAACAAAATCCCGCGCTGCCGAATTATAAAGCCGGTGGCGCCGTTGCCACGCCGTACTCTTCAGCCTTTCGTCCTTATGGCTCAACGCACTCTTGCTGTCATTCAGGCCCTGCGCGACACGGCGCACCGCCTGGCTACTCAGGCTCCCTACCAGTGGGGGCACATGGGCAGTTGCAACTGCGGCCACCTGGCCCAGACGGTTACCCAACTCACCAAAGCCGAAATCCATGCCCGGGCCATGCAGCGCTACGGCGACTGGGAGCGGCAGCTCACGGACTACTGCCCCACCAGCGGCCTGCCCATCGACCAGACTATTGACGAGATGCTGGCCGTTGGCTTCACTCGCACCGACCTGGCGCATCTGGAACGTCTCTCCGACCCGCTTATCCGGCGGGCCATTCCGTTTGAGCGCCGCAACGCCCTGCGCCACAACCAGCGCGACGACGTGGTACTGTACCTGCGCACCTGGGCGGCTTTGCTCGAAGATGAGCTACTGGCTACCATCGCCCTGCCGCATCTGCTACCGGCACCACCAGTACCCACGCAACCGCAATACGCAGGAGCCTAGAGTTCCTGTTACCGGCCACGACATACAGCAACGCCCCATCTGACCTGAGTCGGATGGGGCGTTGTATTTTATATCGAATGGCACCGACGTAGCGAGGAGCACCGAAGCCGCCGTCGGACACTAGGGCTGACTACCGGGCGGTACCTGAGGCCGCTATTAGTAGTTAACGTTGCTGCGTTGCGCTTCACGGTATCCTTCGGCGCGGTGGTTGCGCTTGTATTCCGCATCAGCGTTGGGGTCTTTCTCGGCGTCGGGGGCTTGCGAGCAGGAAGTTAGGAACAACGGCGCGCTGGCGGCAAGCAGGAAGAGCAGGCGGATTTTTTTCATAGCCCAAAGATAAGCAGCAACCCGAAAATCCCCAACTCACTAGCAACTGGTGTTTCTGCAGTTACTCTCAGTATTCTGTACTACCAAATATGCCTGGACTTTGCATCCACGGCTATCTACCAAGGAATACTTTACATAAGTAAATAACATCTCTGTACGGCTGCTTTTGCTGGAGCTGAATGCCATACAGCTCCAGCAACGGCTGAGCCTTCTACAACCAATACCAGCTGCGCTACCATCTACTGTGAGCCACTCATTGCACCTTGCGAAATGCCAGTTACAGGGTTAGAAACCCGGCTGTGCTCCTGATAGTACCATTAGCATCTCTAATTATGTTAGCTGTTTGAACCTCGGAACATATATAACTAAACAACTTTCGCACATGGTTAAGTAATTTAGTATGAACCCAGCAAAAGAACATGCTTGTCAAAGACAACCAAATAATAAAACTAATTCATGCCTAGCAAGCACCAAATACACAGAAAGTTAAACTTTAAATATTAATCACATTGCACTGATATACAGACTATTAAAAATAAAATACATGTTCATTATAGCAAATATAAACATTTATTAATATTATAAATTAATCCACATACAACCAGTCAAAAAAGATCCAATTATTCCGGTGTTGACAAGCTTGTTGCGCCATCTGATTCGCCATTTGTTAGGGCACTGACAAATTGCACTTCTTTTGCTTTTTCAGCTGGCAATGTCTCTGCAGAAAGTGTTCTGGCTTATTATAGCAGTAGGCTGTTGAATTATTAGCCGCGCGGCTCTGGCTGGTAATCAGTGAACGTACCATCCTGATAGAAAATCACGATCCGGCGGATTAGTTTGCCCGGTTCAGCCAAAGCGCCTGCTAAAGACTTGTCTATCGATTGAGCAGATGCGGCACCATTGGTTTTGGCAACTGTAGTCTCAGTTGGCTGCGACAACAAAATGTCTGGCTGTTGACGCACTGACTCCTGTGCATCAGCAGCTGCAAAACCGGGTGGCACAGCGGGCGGGCTGGCCGGCATACTAGTAGCCCCTGTAGGCACTGCGGCAGTAGTTGCCACATCTAAAATGCGGGGCATATGAGCAGATGATGCGTAGCCCAAAGGCGCCGCTGTTGCACGTTCAGCTTCCGGGTGGTTTACCATTACTGATGGTGCATGCTGCGGTTTGTAGCGGGGCGCTTTGGCGGCTTTATGCGTGTGTGCCGGGCTTGGTGGTGTATCAACTGGTGCTTCAATTGGGGCATTTACTGGCGCATCAGCAGGAACTGCGCTTTGAGCTATGGTAGTAGTACTTGTAGCGGGAGGGGTAGCTCCAGCCAGCATACTACCGGCTCCCTTAAGTAGCCAGTCAAGTGACAACTGCGGGAATGCTGCTAGGATCTTCTGTACTACTTCCAGGCTAGGCTTATTACGTCCACTCAGAATATGGCTGATAATGGGTCGGGCTACCCCAATACGGTCCGCAAACTGTGTTGGAGTTAGCTGATCTGCCTGCAGCAGTTCTTTAATACGTTCTACCATGTCGATACTATATTTGATTACAAATGTACAACAATTACAGCCGAGCAAAGCACCCAGACAGTCATAGGAACATTTGCAACTTACGTAAGTGCGCCGAACTTTTAGATCACAAATGACACACTGGTTATCCACTGTTTACATATGTATAACATATGTAAACAGAATAATCCTTTATACAAGAGGCTGCAATCCGTCTGCTTCAACATATTACTATCTGGCGGCTGCCTTGGTTATACAGGCATTTGGTCTTACTTGAAACTAATAGGCAACAAAAAAGCCCCACCTGCCGGAAAGGCAAGCGGGGCTTTTTTGTTGCCTGTAGGAGGCATCAACCAATACCTCTGGGGCTAGTTGAAATACTCCTTGGCTAGTGATTTATCATGCCCATAAATATCGTCGCGGAAGTTGACATTGCCGGCTTCATCCACCCACGAAGTGAAGTATACCAAGTATACCGGTACGTGCTTCGGCAGGCTCACGTAAAGTTCTTTGCGGCCGGCAATCGTTTCTTCGATCTTGGTCATGTCCCAGCCGGGCTTGTTGCGGAGCAGGTATTCGGCTAGTTTCAGCGGCTCGGCTACGCGCACGCAACCATGGCTGAAGCCGCGCTTGGCCTGGCTGAACAGCTCGTCGTGGGGCGTGTCGTGGAGGTATACATCATTGGAGTTTGGGAAGATGAACTTTACGTCGCCGAGGTCGTTTTTAGGCCCCGGGCGGCGACGCAACGTGTACTTCCAGGTGGCAGGCGTGAGGCTGGCCCAGTCGATGCTGTTCGGATCAACGGGGGTTGCTTTGGCCCCCGACCCTTTCACCACTTCCATGTCGAGGCGGTCGAGGTAGGACTGTGCATCGGCGGCCAGCTTCGGGCGCATCTCTTTGTCGATGATGCTGTACGGCACGTTCCAATAGGGCGCCAGCACTACATACTCCATTTTGTCGGAGAAGACTGGTGTAGCGTTGAGGGCCTTGCCCACAATCACCCGCATATCAAAAACCTCTTTATTTCCTTCGACTACGTGCAACTTGTAATCGGGAATATTGACGAGCAGATAGTCCGGTTCAAACTTCTTTGGAATCCAGCGCCAGCGCTCCATGTTCAGGATAAGCTGGTCGATGCGCTGGGCAACCGGCACGTTCAGCAGACGCAGGGTTTCCCCGGCTACTATCGCGTCGGGGCTGAGGCCGTTCTGGCTCTGGAAGGCCTTTACGGCCTGCACTAGCTCAGCATCATATTTCTCGACTGGCGCAGCAGTAGCTGGTGCTGGAGTCGTGGAATTGTTGGCCACTGTACGAGTTGGCGTCTCAGAAGCACTGGCGGTAGCCGCTGGGGTTGCATCTGGCGCGGGCTTAGTGCCCAGCAGGCGCTGGCGCAGCGTGGCTACGGCCGGAGCAGCCTGCCCGGGCTTGAGCTTGGTAGTGGCGGGAAGTGTGGGCCAGCCACCGTTGCGTTGCAGTGTGCGGTAGTCAGCTAAGGCTTTTTTCAGCTGCTCATACTCAGGGTGCAGAGGCTCGAATTCGTAGTAGGGGTACGTACTTTCCCGCTCCTGCAGAATGGTCATCAGGGCTTTGTGCAGCTTTATTTTATTGCGCTTCACCTGCCAGTCGATTGACTTTACCGCACGCGGATCAACTGTTCCCCGGTAGAAGTCGGAAGCCCAGTTGAAATACGTGCCGGACAGCGCCACATCAATTTCCTTCTCCAGCGCGTTACGCTTAACAGAATCGCCCTGAACAGCCTCCAAGTCAGCGAATAGCTTGTCGAAGTCTTTGGTTTTGTATTCTTTAGGGTCTAGGCCTTCCGCAGCCGCGTTGTTGATAACGCCAAGCATCGTCTTGGCTTGTGGCACCAGGGTATGATTGCGGAACCACCCCAAACGGAACTGACGCTCACGGTAAAACTTCTTGGCCCACACTACCTGATCCTTAAATTTAGGCTCGGCATTCATGGCACGCACCACATACACGCTGTCAAGAGTGGGCTGCGGACCACCGGCTTTGGCCGGTGTGCCGGGCAGGGCTTCCCTTAGCTGGTCTTTCTGCTCTTGGCTGCACGAAGTGGCAGAAGCCAGCATCGTGAGGCTCATGAGCCAGAACAACAAGGTGGAAAAGAAAGCCGGACGGAACGGTGAATTCATGCAGATAAAACGAGAATAGGAGTACAGACAAGTATTGGCAAAACAGGTAGCGAAACCCCTGTTTTACTCAACTGCGCTTTTAACTGCATTACGGAACGATAAGTTGCCCCGCTGCTGCGGCTCCTACAGGCGGCAAGTTACTTGTTTTGCCAATACATTCGTTTGAGGTCATTACTTCTCCAGGGGCTTTTTCGCGCTGGCCGCAGCAACCCCACATATCACGCAGCCTGATAGCCACTCCCACCTCAGCTATTCCCCCATACTGTTTAGGCTATCTTTGCTTTCTATTTGCTGCTGTTGTTTGCTGCTGACCGGTAGTAGCTCATTCCGTTTTTCGTTTTATGCCTGCACCCGTTTCAACTTCTCACCTCACTACTGATCCGCACAGCTACGCCCGGCCGCTGGAGGTTAGCGTCCGGCACCTGACCCTGAGTCTGGCCGTCGACTTTGATGACCGGTTGCTGCGGGGCACGGCTACCTGGCAGCTGCAAAACGCCGGCGCCACCGAGCTGCTGCTCGACTCCCGCGACCTGCGGATTGAGGCCGTATGGCTGGGCACCCCGGACGGCGGCGAGCCTACTACGTTTGAGCTTGGCGCACCGGATGCTGTGCTGGGCCAGCCTCTGCGTATTCGCATCCAGCCCGACACCACAGCGGTCAGCATCCGATACCAGACGGCCCCCGGCGCAGCTGCTCTGCAGTGGTTGAGCCCTGAGCAGACAGCAGGCCGCCAGTATCCGTTTCTATTCACTCAGTCGCAGGCTATTCTGGCCCGCACCTGGATACCGTGCCAAGACTCGCCGGGTATCCGCTTCACCTACGAGGCGCAGGTGCATGTGCCGGCGCACATGCTGGCTTTAATGAGTGCCACTAATCCGCAGGAGCGCAACGCCACCGGCCAGTACCGCTTCCGCATGGACCAGCCCATTCCGGCCTATCTCATGGCGTTGGCCGTTGGCGACCTGCAGTTCACACCGCTGAGTGCCCGCACGGGCATCTATGCCGAGCCCGTGACGCTGCCCGTAGCAACCAATGAGTTCAAGGACCTGGAAAAAATGGTATCTACTGCCGAGGACCTTTACGGGCTCTACCGCTGGGAACGGTACGATTTGCTGGTGCTCCCCCCCTCCTTTCCGTTTGGAGGCATGGAGAATCCGCGTTTAACATTTGTAACGCCTACCATCCTGGTCGGCGACCGTAGCCTGACCAGCCTGGTGGCTCATGAGTTGGCGCACTCTTGGAGCGGCAACCTCGTAACAAATGCCACCTGGAATGACTTTTGGCTAAACGAAGGCTTTACCGTCTACTTCGAACGGCGGATAATGGAGCAACTCTACGGCCGGCCTTACGCCGACATGCTGCAGGTTCTGGGTCACTCCGCTTTGCTCCACACCGTGGCAGAACTCGGCGCCACCAGCCCCGACACCCACCTACACCTCAACCTGGCCGGGCGCAACCCCGACGAAGGCCTCAACGAAATTGCCTATGAGAAGGGCGACTACCTCCTGCTTACCCTTGAACACCTAGTAGGCCGGCCTGCCCTCGACACCTTTATTAAGGACTACTTCGCGCGGCACAGCTTTCAAAGCATGGACACGCCTTCGTTCTTGACCTACTTGCGGCATGAGCTACTCAACCAGCACCCCGGCCTGGAGGAAAAGCTCCAACTGGATGCCTGGGTACACCAGCCCGGCATTCCGGCCGTGGCCCCACCCGTATTCTCCCACCGGTTCGAAGCCGTGGCCGGTGCACTAGCGGATTGGCAAAAAGGCTGCCCCGCCACCCGCCTTCCTACCACAAACTGGAGCAGCCACGAATGGGTGTATTTTCTGCACAGCCTGCCGGCCTCTCTGTCCACTGACCAAGTAGCCGAGCTTGATGCCGCTTTTCACTTCACTCAGTCTGGCAACGCCGAAATCCTGGCCGCCTGGTTTCCGCGCACCATTGCAGCAGGCTACTCCCCTGCTGATGAAGCCCTGCATCAATTTCTCACCCAGGTAGGACGGCGCAAATTTCTGGTACCGCTCTACAAGGCCCTGCTGGCAACGCCCGCTGGCGCATTACGGGCCCGCCAGATCTACGACAAGGCGCGGCCCAATTATCATTCCGTCGCAACCAGCACTTTCGACGTATTGTTACTGTAGGCTACAACGGGTGGCCGTCAGCCTTGGCCGGTGGGCATCACCCTTTGTACTGGCCCGAAGCTTGCTACCAGCGGGCCGGGGTGCCATATTCCATTTTTTTCCTTTTGTTGATTTCTGTTTTGATGACCTCCAAACCACTCGGTAAGCTCATTGCCATTGGCGGCAACGAGGATAAGGGTACTTACCCAAACCCGCGTACCAAGAAAAAATATTACCTCAACTTCTTTGAGCTAGGCATTCTTAAACGGGTAGTGCTGGAATCAGGCAAGGAAGACCCGCGCATTGAGGTGATTACCACCGCTTCCATGATTCCGGAAGAAGTGGCCCGCATCTATATATCCTCGTTCACGATGCTCAATTGCAACAACGTGAACATTATGGATATTCGGACACCTGAGGATGCCCGCCAACCCGAATACCTGGAGCGTTTGCGCCAGGCCGATGTAGTGATGATGAGCGGTGGCAATCAGTCGCGCCTCACCCAAATGTTTGGCGGCTCGGAGTTTCTGCAGATTCTGCGGCAGCGCTACTATGAGCAGCCTAACTTTATCATTGCCGGAACATCGGCTGGCGCTATGGCCATGTCCAAAACCATGATCAAGGGTGGCAGCGTGCCGGATGCGCTGATGAAAGGTGCCGTGAAGATGGGTATCGGCCTGGGCTTGATCGACAGCGTGGTGATTGACTCGCACTTTGTAAAGCGTGGCCGGTTTGGGCGAATTATTGAGGCGGTGGCTTTACACCCCAAGCTAATTGGCATCGGCCTAGGTGAAGACACAGGCGTGCTTATCACGGAAGGCAACCAGCTGGAAGCCATTGGCTCAAATCTGGTAGTAATTATGGACGGTCATAAGCTGGAGCATAACAACGCCCCGGCTGCAAAGAAGGGCGAAGCCATTTCTATTGAGAGCATGCTGCTGCACGTGCTGGTGAAGGGCAACCTCTACGATGTAAAGCAACGCGAATTCTACCCCGACCTGAAACTACGCCTGCAGGCAGCCGAATCGGTGGAGCTTACCGCCAACCAGGATGCTAATGCCTCGGCAGTAGTTCCGAGTAATACCTAACTTGTTGCTGAATAAGTGAAAAGGCCTCCTAAACTGTACGTTTAGGAGGCCTTTTCGCGGTATATAAGTTCGGCCAGGCTACTCCTTATATATATAGGCACGCAAAATGGCCACGCGGTTAGTCTTTGTATATCCCCAGATAGAGGCCGGCGGAAGCACTGATGCTGCCGCGGTACATGCCCTCGGAGTTGAAAGGCAGTGCCACATTGCCGGCGGCATCCACCGCCACTAGGCCACCTTCGCCTCCCACGGGCGCCAGCTTGTCGTGCACCACCACCCGGCAGGCTTCCGCCAGACTCAGGCCCCGGTATTCCATCAGGCAGCTGATATCGTGGGCCACTACGGCGCGCAGGAAAAACTCACCGTGCCCGGTGCAGCTGATGGCGCAGGTACTGTTGTCGGCGAAGGTACCGCTGCCGATGATGGGTGAGTCGCCGATGCGGGAATAGCGCTTGTTGGTCATGCCGCCGGTGCTGGTGGCCGCGGCTAGGTTGCCCTGCTGGTCGAGGGCCACGGCGCCTACAGTTCCCATTTTCTTTTTCGGATCTTCTGTAAAAGCACCAGGCTCTACAATAGGCGCGTCGGTCTCAGGGAGCACAGGTACTGAATGATCGAGGCGCATGCGGCCTTCCTGCAGGGCCTCCTGTAGCTGGTCGTAGCGGTGTTGCGTGAAAAAGTATTCCGCTGGCTGCAGCGGCAGGCCATGCTCCTTTGCCAGCTCGTCGGCACCGGGATACGCCAGCAGCACGTGGTCGGTCTGCTCCATCACAAGGCGGGCCGCACGGATGGGGTTTTGCACGGCACGCGCCCCGGCCACAGCACCCGCGGCGCGGTTGCGCCCGTCCATGATGGCCGCATCCATTTCATGATGCCCATCGTGGGTGAAGACGGCTCCACGGCCAGCATTAAAGAGTGGGCAGTCCTCAAGGCTGCGCACGGCGGCCTCCACAGCATCGAGGGCTGGGCCGCCCTGGCGCAAAACGGTGTGACCAGCCTCTAGGCTTTGGCGCAAAGCAGCCAGATACGCCTGTTCTTTTGCAGGCGTCATGAGCTGGCGGGAAATAGTACCGGCTCCACCGTGGATGGCCAGGGCAAAAGGAATGTTCATGGGCAGGCAGACGAAAATAAATATGAGGTCGTAAGGCAAAGGTACGTAGGCTGCTGCGCCCCGGGCTTGCTAAGACAGCTAGCCGGAACCCATTTTTTTTCGTACGTTTGATCTACTGTTTTCACCCCTCCAAAATATACCCCTTATGGCTTACGATGCTACCGGCCGCCTGCACGAAATCTTCGATGAACAGCAGGTGAGCGAGAAATTCCGCAAGCGCGAATTCGTGCTGGAAGTTGTAGATGGCCAGTACCCTGAGCATATCAAGTTCCAATTGGTGCAGGATAAAACTGCCCTTATCGACCCGTACAAAGTAGGTGACGAAGTGAAGATTGCCTTCAACCTGCGTGGCCGTGGCTTCAACAAAAATGGCCAGATGCTGTACTTCACCAACCTGGAAGCCTGGCGTATTGAGTCGGCTGCCGGTGGTGCTTCGGCACCGCAGGGTGGTGGTAATTTCCAGCAGTCTGCTCCCCGGGCTGCCGCACCGGCCCAAAACCAGAACCCGAATCTGCGCGCTTCCTCGGCTCCAATTGCTTCGGACGACGACAACGACCTGCCGTTCTAACTCAGAACGCCCAGTGCTTTTGCAAATGCCGCTCCCCGCATAGGAGCGGCATTTTTGTTTTGCCGTCTGGCACAGGCATGACACTGGCGGGCCGGCTGCGGCCGGGTGATTACTGGCAGAGCAATGAATTACCTGATAAAACTTCCGGAGGGTGTTTTTCCGTTACTACCGTCAGCGCCCATTCTATTCTCTTCTGCTATCCACTGCTTGCTCTGCTACGCATGGTTGTTTCTTCTCCTTCTTCTCTTCAGCACAAAACGGTGTTGGTTACGGGAGCTACCTCCGGCATTGGCCTGGTGACGGCCCGTGAACTGGCCCGGCAGGGCGCCCGCGTGCTACTGGTTGGGCGCAACGCCGATAAGGCCGAGCAGGCCCGCGCGAGCATCCTGGCTGCCGTGCCCGATGCGGCCCTCGACGTGCGCCTTTCCGACCTTTCGCTGCTGGCTAACGTACGCAGTCTGGCCGCCGATATTCAGCGTGACTATCAGCAGCTGGACATTCTGGTGAATAATGCAGGCATCATGCCCGGCCCACTTACCATCACCACCGAAGGCCACGAACTGAGTTGGGCTACCAACCACCTGTCGGTATTTGCTCTTACCAATCTGCTGCTGCCGCTGCTGACCCAGGCAGAAGCCGGGCGTATCGTTACGGTATCGTCGGAGGCGCACTGGCTGGGCGAGATTGAGTTTTCACAGGAAGCACGCAATGCCCCCGACAACTACAGCTGGCTCACTGCCTACGCCGACTCGAAGCTGGCCAACATTCTGTTTACCAATGAGCTGGCCCACCGGCTGGAACTAACCGGCGTGACAGCCAACTGCCTGCACCCGGGCATGGTGGATACCGGCCTTGTGCACGCTGGTAGCTCCTGGGGAATGAAGGCATTGTGGTATCCGGCCAAGCCATTCATGATTTCACCAGAGCAGGGTGCGCGCACCAGCCTCTATCTGGCTACTGCGCCAGAAGTGGCCCGTGTAAGCGGCGCCTACTTCAAAAACACCCGGCCGGGCCGTTGCTCGGCCCGCTCGCAAAGCCGTATGGATGCTTCACGCCTCTGGCGCATTTCAGAAGAGGAAACCGGCGTAAGTGCCTAAGCCATTAGCATCTGCCGTCCTGACCGGCACCCGTTAGCGTACGCACCATTTCTACTTTTCATGACTGATTTAGAGCAACTTATTCGGCAGGGCGAGGGCGAGCGACTGGAATTCAAGAAGAAAACCACGCATCCGTCGCGCATTTCGCGCACGCTGGCGTCGCTGGCCAACACCCACGGCGGGCGGGTGCTGGTGGGCATAGAAGACGATGGCCGCATTGTGGGCGTGCGCGATGCAGAAGAGGAAATATACCTGCTCCGCCAGGCCGCTATGCACTACGTAGAGCCAGCGCTGGCGCTAAGAATTCAGGAAGTTGAACAGGATGGTCTGACGGTGCTTATCGTAATGGTAGCCGAAAGCCAGCACAAACCTCATCGGGCGCAGGTAGCTGAAGGCGACTGGCGCAGCTACGTGCGGGTGCGCGACGAAAGCGTGCAAACCAGCCAGCTTACCGAGAAGGTGCTGCAGCGCCACGATTCGCTGGAACTACCGCGGCTGGAAAAGCTCCCCCTCAACCACGAGGAGCAGGCCGTGCTCGACTACCTCCAGAAGAATCCGCGCCTGACCCTCAACCAGTACATGAAGCTGCTGAACCTGGGACGCCGCCGCGCTTACCGCACCCTCATCAAGCTCACGCTCCACGGCTACATCAAGCACCACGACAAAGAAAAGGAAGTGTATTACACGCTCTAAGCCGGCTCCAACAAGTCCCAGAGGTTTCCATATAAATCACTGAATACCAGCACCCAGCCATAGGGTTGCTGTACTGGCGGGCGCACAATGCGCACCTGCGCGGCCAAGAGCTGCTGATAGTCGCGCTGCAGGTTGTCGGTGTAAAGAAACAGCGCCACCCGGCCGCCGGTCTGGCTGCCGATGCAGTACATCTGCTCCGGCGTAGCGGCCTGCGCCAGCAGCAGTTCGGCGCCGCCGGGGCCGGGCGGCGCCACGCGCACCCAGCGTTTCTGGTCGTTCAGGCGCGTGTTTTCCAGTAATTGGAATCCCAGCTTTTGAGTATAGAATTCGATGGCCTCGTCGTATTCAGCCACGACCAGCGTAACGAGGGCAATACGTTGCGGCATCAGGTGAAATAGAAAGGGGATTACGCAGCAGGAGGTTCGTCTGTGGCAGACGAACCTCCTGAAATACTAGTCCTGCTGACGGGCCTTCAGCGCTTTCTTTTCTTCTTTGGCGGCCTTCTTCTCTTTGGTCGTCTTGGTGGGTTCTTTCTTCTTTTCCTTGCGGGGTTCCTGGGCTTTGGCCATGATGGGATGAGAAATTAAGGGTGAGGACTTGAGGAAATAACGCAGCCGCCGGCCGGCGTGTTGCCCGCGGGCTGGCTACGCCGCCAGCTGCGGCAGGTAGCGCTCCTGCAATATATGCAGATGATGGGCTTCGTGCCCCGCTAAAATATAGGCCAAGGCCCGCACGCTCACCGGCTGGCCGCTGGCCGTGCCCTGCCGGCTTACCGTTTCGGCCGTCACGGATTCCAGCAAGCTCAGCGAAGCGGCCCGCACTGTGTCGTACTCGTGCAGAATATCAGCCAGCGGGCGGGCATCGGCGCCGGAGGCCGGCACGTAGTCGTCCTGCTCGAAGCCGGGCAGCGGGGTATTGTCGCCGCGGACGATGCGCAGCGCCCGATACGCAAAGATGCGCTCCGTATCCACCATGTGCACCAGCGACTCCTTGATGCTCCACTTGCCAGGCGCATAGCGCAACAGGGCCTGCTCTTCAGTGAGGCTAGCAAGCAGGCGGCGCAGCTCCTGCGGCTGGGCGCGCAGTGCCGCCAGCGGCTCGCCAGCTATCAGCCGGACATAGGTGTGGTAGAAGGGGGCGTATTCGGTGGCGGCGGGTGGGGTGCTGAACGGGTTCATGGGGCAAACCTAGCTATTTTCCGGTTTAAGAGCTGTGGGGCTATAACTCCCACTTGCATGCCTTCGTACAGGCACTACATTTAATTTCTCTCACCTATGTCTTCTCTTCTCGAAAAAGGACTTTCGATTTCTAAAAACGCCGTTTTCAGCGTGTTCATGAACCGCGCCGGCCGGCTGCTGGGCCGCCCCTTTAAGGTGGTGCTGGTGCTGAACGAAGTAGCCAACAAGCTCGCCAGCAAAGAAAGCGGCGACAACAAGTTCAAGCAGGTATTCGACGTGGGCCGCACGCTGGTGCGCCTGGTGCGCAACTACGTGAGCGGCGACTACCGCCAGGTGGAAACTAGCACCGTGGTATCGGCGCTGGGCGTGCTGCTCTACACCCTTTCTCCCGTGGATCTGGTGCCCGATTTCGTCCCTGTAGTCGGTTTCCTCGACGATCTGGCCCTGATCAGCTGGTTTATCGAGAAGTTCCAGGGCGAAATTTCTCGTTTCCGTGAGTGGGAGAAAACCCACGCCGCCGAAGAAACCAACGACATTCCGGCCGCTTCTTCCAAGCCAGCCTACGCCGCCTCCAACACCAACACCGAAAACGCCCCCGCCGTGGCGGAAATGGGCCACTCCTGAGAATCACGGATTCACACGGATTTTCTGCGGACTTCACAGACTTTGTGGACGACTACCCTTGCAGCGCCCGGCCTTTGGCCGGGCGTTTTTTTGTTGGAGTATAGCGGCCCACCCAACGGAGTGCTACATAAAATAACGTCTGCATCCAAACTGCCGGAGCCGTACTTTTGCCTTCCACCTTCCCCACCCATTTCTATCCCATAGCTATGCGTCCAACCCTCCGCCAGGCCCTACTGGCTCTACTGCTGCTTATGCTTGCGGCCCCGGCCCGCGCCGATGAAGGCATGTGGCTGCCCCTGCTGCTCAAGCAACTCAACGAGGCCGACATGCAGAAAAAGGGCCTCAAGCTCACGGCCGACCAGATTTACAGTATCAACCAGGGCAGCCTCAAGGACGCCGTGGTGCAGTTTGGCGGCGGCTGTACTGGCGAAATCATCAGCAACGAGGGATTGCTGCTCACCAACCACCATTGCGGCTACGGCCAGATTCAGCAGCATTCGTCGGTGGAGCAGGATTACCTGACCAAAGGCTACTGGGCCATGGACCGCAGCCAGGAACTCACCAACCCCGGCCTCACGGCCACCTTCATCATCCGGATGGAAGACGTGACCGGGCAGGTGCTGGCTGGCGTGCCGACTGCCAACATTGCCGAGGCCGACCGCGAAAAGCTGGTGCAAACCAACATCCAGCGCATCAGCCAGGCCGCCGTGCAGGGCACCCACTACCAGGCATTTATCCGGCCGTTCTACAATGGCAACGAATACTACATGTTCGTGACCGAGGTGTTCCAGGACATCCGGCTGGTGGGCGCCCCGCCGAGCAGCATCGGCAAGTTTGGCGGCGACACCGACAACTGGGCCTGGCCCCGCCACACCGGCGACTTCAGCATCTTCCGCATCTACGCCGGCCCCGACAACAAGCCCGCGCCATACTCGGCGCAGAACGTGCCCTTCAAGCCGCGCCACCACCTGCCCATCTCGCTGGCCGGCGTGCAGCCCGGCGACTTCACGCTGGTGTTCGGCTTCCCCGGCCGCACCAACGAGTACCTCACCAGCTGGGGCGTCGATGAGGTGTATTCCGTCTCGAACCCGGCCAAAATCAAGGTGCGCGACGCCCGTTTGCGCGTGCTCGACGCCGACATGAAAGCCTCCGACAAAGTGCGCATTCAGTACGCCGCCAAGTACGCCGGCATTGCCAACTACTGGAAAAAGTGGATCGGCGAAAACCGCGGCCTCAAGAAGCTGGACGCCGTGCGCGTGAAGCAGGAGCAGGAAGTGCAGTTCCAGCAGTGGGCCAATTCCGGCGACGAAGCCCGCCGCGCCGCCTATGCCCCCTTGCTGCCGCAGTTGCAGAAGCAATACGCCACCGTGCGCGACTACACCCTGGCCCGCGACTACGTAACGGAAGCGGCCCTTGGTATTGAGCTGATTGCCTACGCCAACAGCCTGCTCCCGCTAGCCGAAATGGCTGACAAAGCCCCGGCCGCCGAGCTGGCCGCCGCCGTAGACAAAGCCCGCGGCGGCACCACCAACTTCTTCAAAAACAGCACTCCCGCTACCGACCAGAAAGTGGCCGCGGCCCTGCTGCCGCTGTACGCCAACGGCACGCCGCCCACCTTGCTACCTGCCTATGTGAAGACTTTGCAACAGCAATACGCTGCCAAAGGCGGCTGGAACGCCTACGTAACCCAGCTCTACGGCAAGTCGCGCCTGACCTCGGAAGCCGGGGCCCAAGCCGTGCTCAATGAAGTGGCGAAAGGCAATGCCCGCGCCCTGCTCGACGACCCGGCTGCGCAGCTCGCCTCGGCCATCGTCGGCAATTACCGCACGGCCATTCTGCCCACTTACACCGCCGCCACCGACCAGATTGCGCTGCTCCAGCGCACCTACGTGGCCGGTTTGCGCCAGCAGCAAACCACTCGTAAGTTCTACCCTGACGCCAACTCCACCCTGCGCGTGGCCTATGGCCAAGTGCAGCCCTATGCCCCCGCCGACGGCACGAAGTACGACTTCTACACCACCCTCGATGGCATCATGGAGAAGGCCGACCCCACCAATCCTGAGTTTGAGGTGCCGGCTCGCCTCGCCGAGCTGTACAAAAACAAGGATTACGGCCCCTACGCCTACAAAGGCACCGTGCCAGTAGCTTTCATTGCCACCAACCACACGACGGGCGGCAACTCCGGCTCGCCCGTCATCAACGGCCGCGGCGAGCTGATCGGCACCAACTTCGACCGCAACTGGGAAGGCACCATGTCCGACATCATGTTCGACCCCGACCGGGTGCGCAACATCACGCTGGACGTGCGCTACATGCTGTTCGTGGTCGATAAATTCGCCGGAGCCGGCCACCTCGTGAAGGAAATGACGCTGGTAGGCGCCTCCGACGCGGCCGCGCCGACGGATGGCAAGAAGGTGAAAAAAGTGAAAGTCAAGAAAAAGGAAAAGGCAGACGCTTAGCCTTCTTATTGTTCGCTATCTGAATACCCGGCTGTACATTCGGCCGGGTATTTCTTTTATACATGACTATCACCAATCTATTTCCGCAGCTACAAGCCATCGTCCGCGACCTGCGCTACAAGAGCAGCGATATTTCAATCCGCTACTCTGAGTCGGTAGTGATAATGCGGGCGGCCACTGCAGCCCCCGCGCAACAGCAGCATACTTTATTAGCTGGTGTGGCGGCTTTCTGTTTTATCGGCTGGTTCACGCTTTATAGCCATGAATATATGTTTGGTGCGTTCGGAGTGCTTATGCTCGCCTGGCACTTCTATAAATTATACCGGCCTAGTTATGATACAAAGATGCTGCGTCTGCAGAATGAGGTGGTCTTTGACAACGAGCTTCAGCAGGTACTGGTCGAGCACCTGCACCCATACTACCGCGAAAAAGTAGTTGAACAGGAGACATTTGCTTACTCTGAAGTCCTGGAAATTGGGATGTTACGCCAACGCAGAAGGGCTGGTGACCATAGCCATTTATATGGTCAGCTGTTTTTAACCTTGACAGATGAGTCCCGCTGCTTTTTGCTGGAAGTAGAAGATATAAGAATTGCCAACAACCTGGTCTACGCACTGCAACAGCTGGTTGGGTTGCCAGCGCCACCGCCGGAAGAGAAGCCCTGGTATCTTGTTTAATTGCCAATGCAACTCATCAATAGCGTGTACTCGCTCACAATTACCATCTCACTCCCGACACTTGGCTTCTACCAAAACTGCAGCTATTAGTGGGCTACTTATGGGTAGACGCAGTGTCTTTTACAGGCGCGCCGGCCGCCAGCCGGCAGACCACGTTCCGGATTAGGGAGCATCTGACAGGTAGCCTGGGTTTCGGAGCGGCTAGCAGCCGCTTCGAGTTGGAGCCGGTATATCATCCGCTGCTGCCTAGGGTGACAGCTACCGCTTAGATGAGCGTTGGCTCTTAGTAGGGAATGCTCTGCTGGAAGTTTTCCATTAGCTGCGAAACCAGCCGTAGCTTTCGCCTCTCTCACCTACTTCTGCTGCCCGTGTTACGTCCACTGTTATTTGCCGGCCTGCTACTGACGGTTTCACCTGCTTCTCTTTCTCAAAAGCCGCAAACGCCCGCCACATCAGCTACCGTGCTGCTCCTGTTGCGCCCCGCTGCTGTCTTCGACGGCGAAACGCTGCACCCTGGCTGGGCCATACTGATAGAAAACGACCGGATACGAGCCGTTGGCCCGGCCGCGCAACTACCTGCACCGGCGGGAGCACGCACCTTGGAACTGCCGGGCCTCACGCTGCTGCCCGGCCTGATCGAAGGACACAGCCACCTGCTGCTCCACCCCTACAACGAAGCGCCCTGGAACGACCAGGTGCTGCTGGAATCGGAGGCGTTGCGCGTGGCCCGCGCCACCGCCCACGCCCGCGCCACGCTGGCTGCCGGCTTCACCACCATCCGCGACCTGGGCTCGGAAGGCACCGGCTACGCCGATGTGGGAGTCAAGCAGGCCATTGAGTTGGGACTGATTCCGGGGCCGCGTGTGCTGGTAGCTACCCGGGCGCTGGTAGCCACCGGCTCCTACGGCCCCAAGCTCTCGGCCAACGTGGACGTGCCCCAGGGCGCGCAGGAAGCCGACGGCCCCGAAGGCGTGGTGCGGGCCACCCGCGAGCAAATCGGCAAGGGCGCCGACATCATCAAAGTGTACGCCGACTACCGCTGGGGCAAAGACGAACCCAGCCGCCCCACTTTTTCGCAGGAGGAGCTGAACCTGATTGTGCAGACCGCCAACAGCGCCGGCCGCCCCGTAGTAGCCCACGCCAGCACGCCCGAAGGCATGCGCCGCGCCACGCTAGCTGGCGTCCAGACTATTGAGCACGGCGACGGCGGCACGCTGGAAGTGTTCAGGCTGATGAAACAGCGCGGCGTAGCCCTGTGCCCTACCGTGGCGGCCGGCGACGCCACCGCGCAATACAAAGGCTGGCGCAAAGGCCAGGACCCCGAGCCCGAGAAGATCCAGCAGAAGCGACTGAGCATGAAGGCGGCCCGCCAGAGCGGCGTGCAACTGGCCTACGGCGGCGACGTCGGCGTATTTGCCCACGGCGACAACGCGCGCGAAGCCGAGCTGCTAGTGCGCGAATACGGTTTCACGCCACTGGAAGTACTACGCGGCTTCACCAGCGGCAATGCCCGCATCTTCCAGCTCCCCGACCGCGGCCGCCTGCAACCTGGCCTCCTCGCCGACCTCGTAGCCGTGCAAGGCGACCCCACCCAAGATGTGGCCGCGCTGCGGCAGGTACGACTTGTGCTGAAAGGTGGCGTAGAAGTGAAGTAGAACGGAGTGACACTCCGTCCTGGCGCGCCAGCGCCAAGTTGGAGCCGCGCCAAACTGCCCCTACGCGTCGCTTGCCACTATGCGGCAAAACATAGTGTCACTCCGTTCTACTTACGGCCGCTCTATTCCCATTTTCTGCAGCTGCTCCGCATACTGGTCGTAAATCACCCGCAAATCATTCGCGTGCTTGTTGGCGTCCACCCCGATGCTCACGTTGCTGGTGTGGAAACGGTGCAGATGGCTGATGTGGGGCGAGAGTACCGGCAGATGCCCGGCCAGCAAAAATCGCACGTACAAGTCCAGGTCCTCCGCCATGCTGATTTCCTCGCTGTAGCCGCCCACTTCCTCGAACAGCGCCCGGCTGTAGCACACGTTGCCCTGGATAAAGTGCTCGGCCCGGAAGATGGCGCGCAGCATATCGGCAGGCGTTTCAAACTTCCAGGCGTAGTAGTCCTCGCCGGGCATGTAGCGCTTTTCTTCGTCTACGCGCAGGAAATCGGCCACAAACCAGGCCTGGCCGGGGTGGCGCTGCACGAGGCCGGCGTAGTTATACAGGCAGCGTTGCAGCAGCAGGTCGTCGTCGTCGAGGGGTACCAGCCAGCCGTCGGCGGGAGTGTCTTGGATGAGCAGGTTGCGGGCGGGGCCGGGCAGCAGCTTGGTGGCCTGGCTTACCACCCGGATTGCGGAATGGTCGTGGCCGGCGGCGTCGCGCAGCCAGGCGGCGGTATCGTCGGTGGAAGCGTTTTCGCAGATCAGATGCTCGAATTCAAAATCCAGGGGAGCCGAAACGGAAGCTTGAACGCTGGCTACTGCCTCAGGCAGAAACTGGCGACGGTTGTGGGTAGGCGTAATAACTGTGAAGCGCATGGTGTGGTGCTTGAAAGAAAAGGTGCGTTGGTTATTCCGGTTTTAGGGCGAAAAAGTTGCCGAACCGTCCTCTACCCCCCAACTCCAATCTGTTACGCGGCATTACGGTCCTATCCTTATCTTGCTGCTTGTTCCGGCCCGGTTTATGCGTAGCGGCCAACCGACTCTACGATTTTGCCCACCTGCTTCATGACGCGTTTTACCCGGCTTTCGGCCGCTTCTTTACTGCCAGCCGTGGCGCTGGCCGCCGCTTCTTTCTCCCCGGCTCCCGCCGCCGACCGCATTACCACCGAGCAGCTCCTGAGCCGGCTCACCACTTCCATCGAAAACCTGAAAACCCTGCGCTGCAACGTGCGCGCCCAGGAACGCCTGACGGGCGGCAGCTACCAGCAAGCCCGCACCGCCATGAAAATGACGTTCAGCCCGTTTCGAGTGTACCTGAAAAACGCCAAGGGCATTGAGGTGCTCTGGGTGACGGGCCAGAACGACGGCGACGCCTGGGTGTATCCCAACAGCTTCCCCTACGTGACGCTGAGCCTGGACCCCGAAGGCGCAGTGATGCACAAAAACCAGCACCACAGCGTACTGGACGCCGGCTACGGTACCATCACCGACCTGATCCGGGGCTCCAGCCAGCGCCGCGACCATAGCTTCGAGAAAAGCTTCCGCTACGCTGGCGACACCACCGTGGCCGGCCGGCCCTGCTACCTGCTGCGCGCCGATTTCCCGCAGTTCCGCTACGTATCGTACAAAGCCGTGGCCGGCGACACCCCAAAACGCATTGCCGATAAGTTTGGCTGTGGTGAGTACCGCGTGATGGAGCGCAACAACCTGTCGCCCGGCGAAAAAGTAGAAGCCGGCCGCACGCTGCAGGTACCCAACAGCTACGGGCGCCGCACCCTCGTCTGCGTCGACCAGAAGCTTATGCTGCCCCTGGTCGTGCAGGTGCACGACGACAAAGGCTTGTTCGAAAAGTTTGAGTTCAGCGACATAGTCGCTAACCAGCCCATTCCCGCCGCTGAGTTCACGAAAGGATTTCCGGGATACAAGCTTTAATCACGGATTTCCACGGATTTTACGCGGATTACACGGATTTTGTAGTCGATTGCCGTTCACTTAAAATAAAGAGGCTTGCCAAACGGCAAGCCTCTTTTTATGTATTATGGTCAAACAATGCGGAATAGCGCCGACTACAAAATCCGCGTAAAATCCGTGGAAATCCGTGATTTATCGGCGCATGGCTTTTTCAATCTCATCCCACATCGGGGCCGGAATAGCTTCGAGCTTGTTGAACTCGCCGGCGCCGTTGAGCCACTCGCCGCCGTCCAGGGTCACAACTTCGCCGTTCATGTAGGCCGAGAAATCCGACACCATGTAAGCCGCCAAGTTGGCCAGTTCCTGGTGGTCGCCGACGCGCTTGAGGGGCACGGAGGCCGCCGGATCGAGCTTTTTGGCCAGCGGCTCCGGAAACAGGCGGCTCCAGGCACCTTCCGTCGGGAATGGGCCGGGCGCAATGGCGTTGGAGCGGATACCGTACTTGGCCCACTCCACGGCCAGCGAGCGGGTCATGGCCAGCACGCCGGCTTTGGCAGCAGCCGAAGGCACCACGTAGGCCGAGCCTACGGAGGCATAGGTCGTGACGATGTTAAGGATGGTGCCGGGCTTTTTGTCGGCAATCCAGCGCTTACCAAAGGCCAGCGTGCAGTTGTAGGAGCCGCGCAGCACGATGTCCACTATCACGTCAAACGCCTTATGGCTCAGGCGCTCCGTAGGGCTGATGAAGTTGCCGGCCGCGTTGTTGAGCAGCACATCCACGCCGCCAAACGTGTCGATGGTGCGCTGCAGCATGGCTTCCACTTCGTCGTACTTGCGCACGTCGCACTGCACAGCCAGCACATTCTGGTTTTGGGTTTGCTCACGCAGCTCGGCGGCTGTTTTCTCCAGCACGTCCAGCTTGCGGCTGCTGATAACTACGTTGGCCCCCAGTTCAAGAAAATAAGTAGTCATGGCGCGCCCCAGGCCAGTGCCGCCGCCCGTCACGACGATGGTTTTACCTTGGAGTGCATTGTCGCGAAGCATAGGCTGAGCGTACGGATGAGCTGACATAAAGCAGAAGAATGGAAGGTGGGAAAGAAAGAATTTCAGCAGCCGGCTGAAGCAAAACGCAGCCTACGTCGCTGAATATTGCAAAAAACTAATTTTCACAATCTGAGTCGTTTGGTTTTTCAGGCCAACCGGCGGGCAAGTTCAAAAAAACTCCTAACATAGCCTCGGGTACGCTACTTCAGCAGGCCGCCTGCGGAGGCCTTTGCCGCTCCACGCAGGAAAATTCCGCACCTTTACCCTCGATGCCAGACTCCTCACATTCTGCTCGCCCCACCCCTACAACCGTTGCCGT
Source organism: Hymenobacter puniceus (assembly GCF_014333525.1). GTDB lineage: Bacteria > Bacteroidota > Bacteroidia > Cytophagales > Hymenobacteraceae > Hymenobacter. The sequence goes on along the minus strand of NZ_JACSCX010000003.1, from coordinate 557,583 downwards.
GCTCGGCTGCGGCTGGCTTGGGCTGCCCCTGGCGAAGGCCCTGGTGGCTGAAGGCTATGCCGTAAATGGCTCCACTACCACGCCCACGCACATGCTCACGCTGCGCGACGCAGGTATTCGGCCCTATTTGCTGCGCCTGGGCCCGGAATTTTCTCAGATCGATGCCGACTCGCTGCACGCGCTGCTGGCCGGCGTGGATGTGCTGGTGCTGAACGTGCCGCCTCGTGCCGCCGCTGCCGGGGCCTATCCGGCCTTGCTGCGCCCGGTGGGCTCGGCGGTGGCGGCAGCCGGCGTGCGGCACGTGCTATTCGTAAGCTCCACCGGCGTCTATCCCAACGAGGACCGGCTGATGCACGAATCAGACGCCGTTTCATCGCCGGATGCTCCCGGTGATTTGCTGCGGGCCGAAGGACAGTTTACCCCGCGCTGGGGCCAATGGCTGACAACGGTGGTGCGCCTGGGTGGCCTGTTCGGCCCCGACCGTCCGCCGGGCCGTTTCCTGGCAGGGCGCCACAACCTGCCGCAGGCCAATGCCCCCGTCAACCTTATTCACTTAGACGACTGTATTGGGCTGTTGCAGCACATCATTCGCGAGAAAGCCTGGGGCTACACCTTCAATGCCTGCGCCAGTCACCATCCGTCGCGCCGCGCATTCTATACAGCCGCCGCCGCGCATCTTGGCTTGCAGGCTCCAACCTTTCAGCCGGAAGGCACCCAACAAAGCGGCAAAACCATCGACAGCACGCTTTTGCGCGAAACCACCGGCTACCAGTTCCAGCACGACGATTTGCTGGCTGCCCTGGAACACTGTTGATCTGTGCGTAAATTTGCACCGTGAAGGATATCAATTCGACGGTGGCAGTGTTGGGTGGCGGAGCAGCCGGTTTTTTTGGGGCTATTGCCTGCGCCGAGGCCAACCCGCACCTGACAGTGTATCTGATAGAAAAAACGGGCAAGCTGCTCAGTAAAGTGCGGATTTCGGGTGGCGGCCGCTGCAACGTGACGCACGCCGCCGATACGCCGGCGCAGTTGGTGCAGCACTACCCGCGCGGGGCCAAGCAGCTCAAAGAGCCTTTCCGGCAGTTCGATGCCCAGGCCACCATCCAATGGTTTGCCAAGCGCGGCGTGCTTCTCAAGACCGAGCCCGACGGCCGTATGTTCCCGGTCACTGATTCTTCGGAAACCATTGCGCAGTGCTTGCTGGAAGCCGCGCGGCAGGCCGGGGTGCGCATCCTCACCCAGACTTCACCCGAGCTGATCGAAGGCCTGCCGGCAGGTGGCTTTCGGTTGCAGCTCACAGGTGCTCACGCCGGCGAAATGCACGTAGCACGGCTGCTGATTGCCACGGGTGGCGCCCCCAAATCCGAGCAGTACGACTGGCTACGAGGCTTGGGCCACACCATTGCGGCCCCGGTTCCCAGCTTGTTCACCTTCAATGTGCCGTCCTCGCCGCTACGCGAGCTGCCAGGAGTGAGCGTGCCGCTGGCGCGCGTGCGGGTGGCCGGCGAGAAGCTGGAATACGAAGGCCCGGTGCTCGTAACGCACTGGGGAGTGAGCGGACCGGCGGTGCTCAAGCTCTCGGCCTGGGGTGCCCGCCGCCTCCACGAGCTCAACTACCAAAGTACGGCCCTCATCAACTGGGTACCAGCGCACACCGAAACCACGCTGCGTACCTGGCTGCACGAGTACCGCGAGCAGAACAGCCGTAAAGTAGTAGCTTCCAATCCGCTGTTCGGGCTGCCGCAGCGCCTGTGGCGCACCCTCACCGACCAGGCCGGCGTGGAGCCCGAAGTGCGCTGGAATGAGCTGCCAGCCAAACCCCAAAACCGCCTCATTGAGGCACTGCTGAACACGGCCCTCACTGTGCGCGGCAAAACCACTTACAAAGACGAATTTGTAACCTGTGGCGGCGTAGTGCTCAGCGAAATTGACATGAAAACCATGGAAAGCCGCCGCGTGCCGGGCCTGCATTTCGCGGGCGAGGTACTGGATATTGATGGTATAACGGGCGGCTTCAATTTTCAGGCGGCCTGGACCACCGGCTACCTGGCTGGCCAGGCGGTGGGCAAGCTGATGCTGGCAGCACAAACGGCGTAATGAGCTGTAAAGCTTCAATTTGCCAGTGCAATGCCTGGCTTTAGAGCAGTAAAATTTTGCGCCGCTTGGTTGAATAGTTACTCCCTGCTATCAGGAAGAGCTTTATCCCAAGCTATTCGAGGCATAACATTTTAAGCCATTGGCCACCTAACCGGGGAATGGTGCTCCTTCACTGTGCTGCAACCTTGCAGCACTTTTGGCAGTAAAGGAAGCCATACTTGTTCTTTCTTAAACACCAAAACACCCCTCTCCATGGAAGCTAAAGCACTGCAAGCCGGCCTCAACGAACTACTTGAAACCCTGAAGGACGGCCAAAAAGGCTACGCCGAAGCACTGACCGACGTTGAGGACGCTGACCTGAAGGAAACCTTCAAAAAATACGCCGCTCAGCGCTCTGCCTACATCACCGAGCTGGAAGACCAGATGCACAAGCTCAACCTGCATCCCGAGGAAGAGTCGTCTATCACCGGTACCATTCACCGCGCGTTCATTAACCTAAAAGGCCTGGTAACCAGCAAAGACCGGCACAGCATCCTCGCCGAGTGCGAGCGGGGCGAAGACTACGCCAAAGCGGCCTACGAGAAAGCCCAGAAGATTCAGGACGTGCCGGCTGCCATCAAAACTATCATTGAGAAGCAGGCGGCCGGCATCAAGCAGGGCCACGATGAAATCCGTGACCTGCGCGACGCTGCCAAGAAGTAACAGCACATATTGTACAGATTAAGTTGATTTCGCAGATTTCGACTTTTATCGACACAAAGAAAGCCGCTCCGTAGTGGGGCGGCTTTCTTTATGCGTTTCTCTGAATACAGAATTGGTAGCAGTAAATAGAGCGGTTTTGTAAACAGTGTACGGCTACTGTAGAAACGCGACACTTCGCGTCTTGGCATTGAACGGTTTTGCGGAGGCGGCTCGGCACGAGAAGACGCGAAGGGTCGAGTCTCTGTACCGTTCGGGAAACCGCTATAACTTGAAGAAAGCTGCTCATCAAACCCCAATCAACGCAAAAGAGCCACTTCAAATGAAGTGGCTCTTTTGCGTTTTGCAGTTCAACTTGAAATCTGCGAAATCAACTCAATCTGCACAATTTGTGCTGTGGGTTAGTCGTCGTTGCGCTTGCCTTTGTAGCCGCCGCCGTAGCTGCTGCCTCCCTCGCGGCGGTTGCCGCCACCGTAGCTACCGCCACCGCGGTTGCCACCGTAGCTGCTGCCGCCCTCGCGACGCTCGCCGCCGCCGTAGGAGCCACCGCCGCGGTTGCCACCGTAGCTACCGCCCCCGTAGGAGCTACCGCCCCGACGCTCGCCGCCGAAGCCGCCTTCCCGACGCTCACCACCGCCGAAACCGCCGGTGCGGCGCGGACGCTCACCGCCACCGAAGCCGCCGCGGTTGCCGCCTTCCTGCTGCGCATCACCTTCCTGGCGGGGCGTAGCAATGTTGAAGGCCACTGGCCGGCCCTGGATGGAGCTGCGGCCGAGTTGGCTTACCACTTCTTCCACGAACTCATTCGGTACTTCCACGAAGCTGAACTTGTCGTAGAGCGCAATATCGCCGACTTTGCTGGCCGTGAGGCTGGTGTTTTCGGCAATCAGGTCCACGATGTCGCGGGGGTGCAGACGGTCCTTCTTGCCCATCGTCACGAACAAGCGCGTGAAGCCGGCGCGGGCGGCACCCTGGGTGCGACTGGCGTCGAGGCTTTCCTGGGCGCGCTTGTCTTCCTTCATCGTCATTTTTAGTAGAGCAGCAGCCACGTCGAGCGACGTAATGCCATCCTCCTGGTCCTGGTCGATGAGGCGCTGCACGCGGGCCACGTACTTGTCGAGGTTGCCTTTCTCAATTACCTCCTTGATGGAGTTGAGCATCAGCGTGGTTTTCACCTCCGACACATCTTCGAAGGACGGCACACGCTCCTGCTTGATGTTGGCTTTGGTGAAGCGCATGATGTCGCGCAGCTTGTAGATGTCGCGGCCGCTCACGAAGGTGAAGGCCTTGCCCTGCTTGCCGGCGCGGCCGGTGCGGCCGATGCGGTGTACGTAGTATTCCTCGTCGGCGGGCAGGTCGTAGTTTACCACCACTTCCACGTTGTCCACGTCGATACCGCGGGCGGCTACGTCGGTAGCTACCAGGATTTCGAGGGTGCCTTTGCGGAATTTATCGAGCGTGTTCTGGCGCTGCTGCTGGCCCATGTCGCCGTGCAGACCTTCGGCAAAGTAGCCTTTGGCTTGCAAATCGCCCACAATCTCGTCGACCATGCGCTTCGTGTTGGCGAAGACGATGCCCGACTTGATGTTGTACATGTCGATGAGACGGGTCAGCACGTCTTTTTTCTGCGGACCGCGCACCTCAAAGTAGCTCTGCTCGATGTTGGTAACCGTCATTTCCTGATGGTTTACCTTCACGATCTGCGGATCCTTCTGGTAGCGCTTGGTCATCTCCATGATCGGCTTGCTCATGGTAGCCGAGAAGAACACCGTCTGGCGGTCTTCGGGCATTTTCTTGAGCACCGTCTCGATGTCGTCGCGGAAGCCCATGTCGAGCATTTCGTCGGCCTCATCGAGGATGATCATTTTGCAATGCTCCAGCTTGAGCGTACCACGCTCAATGTGGTCCATTACGCGGCCGGGCGTACCAATTACAATCTGCACGCCACGCTCTAGGGCGCGGAACTGCCGGTCGTAGCTAGAGCCACCGTAAATCGGCACTACGGCCAGACCACGCTTGTATTTGCCTAGCTTCTGGATTTCGCCGGATACCTGCACTGCCAGCTCACGGGTGGGGCAAAGTACCAAGCACTGCACCTCACGCGAATCGGTGTCGATGCGCTCAATGGCGGGAATGGAGAAGGCGGCGGTTTTGCCGGTGCCGGTCTGGGCCTGGCCGATTACGTCGCGGCCCTGGAGCAGGACCGGAATGCCGGCGGCTTGGATGGGGGATGCTTCTTCGTAGCCAACTTCGGTGATGGCACGCTGCATTTCTTCAGAGAGGGTCAGCTCGCTGAACTTGGTCTTAACGGTTTCGTTTTCCATGTCGGTTGAATGGAGTGGAGTGAATAGCTCTGAAAACAGCGGATTCAGCGACGCTCTTCTCTCCCACTCAACACAACGACAAGTGACGGAAGCAACGGACGGAAGACAAAGCCGGCCCAACAAGTTTCTTTAAGGCAGCTCACAAGCTGCGCGGAACGTGGCCGTTCTCAAATGCGGCTGCAAAGGTACGGATTATTTATTGGGAATCCAGATAACAGATAATCATTTCAATGCAGACACTTCAAGCACGTCATGCTGAGCTTGTCGAAGCATCTCTACCGCTTCGTTGCAGTGCTAATCCGGTGAAGCGGTAGAGATGCTTCGACAAGCTCAGCATGACGTGCTTTCTTCTCTTATAGTCCCTCAACCGCATAAAAAAAGCAGGCTCCCGAGTGGGAACCTGCTTTTCTAGATATCCGAAAAAGGAATGGACTAAGCCAGCTTCACTTTTACAGCATTCAGGCCTTTGCGGCCCTGAGCAATTTCGAATTGAACTTTGTCGTTGTCGCGAATCTCGTCGATGCACTCCGTAACGTGAACGAAGATGTCTTCGCCGGTGCCGTCAACTTTGATGAAGCCGAAACCTTTGGTTTCGTTGAAGAATTTTACAGTTCCTGTCTGCATGGTACTTGTGATGATGGATGGTTCTCTAAGAAAAGCAGTACGAAACGCTGCTTTCCCCTTCTCATCGAAAGTACTCAACAGGCCTGTGGTAGCCACCATTCTTAAACTGTGTCAAAGATAGTGGAAGTTTTGAGTTTAGCTTACCTCAAGCCAAGAACTTGTATATAGTTGCGGGCAGGTGCAGTTTCAGAAGCGCCGGTTTCAGCGTTCCTTTACGGCGGCCAACCCGCTGCTGCCATGACCACGCCCGCTTTTCGCTTTTCGTACCTGCTCACCGTCCAGCCCGAAGACATCGACGAGCTGGACCACGCCAACAACGTGCAGTACGTGCGCTGGGTACAGGACACGGCCGCCGCGCACTGGCACACCGCCTACCCGCCCGCCGACGGCCATACCTTTATCTGGGTGGTGCGGGAGCACCGCATCCGCTACCACCACCCGGCCCTGCTGGGTGAGCAGCTGCGCTGCACTACCTGGATTGGCGAGGTGCGTGGCGCCCAGAGCCAGCGCTTCGTGCGCATCGAGCGGGCTGAGGATGGCAAGCTGCTCTGCGAAGCCGAGACGCAGTGGGTGCTGCTGGACCCGCAAACCAAGCGCCCGGTGCGCGTTACTTCGGAAATGGTGGAGCGGCTGTGGGGAGCAGTGTAGCTTAGGCTTCTAGTCGGCCTGTTTGGTAAAGACTACTTGGTAGGTAAGTTGATAGGTAAGCAAGTAATTGGGAAACCCACTGGAATCAGCTGGAGACAACTCAAACACCTCCTTGAACTGCGGCCCGTCTAAAGTGAGCTTCCACTTGCGGGTTGAAGGAATTTTTGCTTGCAGACAGGGGAACAACCGCTTGGCCACAGAGCGCACTGCGGCTTGTGTCGCTTGTTGAGACGAATCAACATTCAGTAGCCAAGTACCCTGCACCTCGAATACCCTTCCTTTGCGGTCAGCGGAGAAGTTCACGGCGCCATTTACGGCGCCATCTTCAAGCTGCACTGACAATTGGGGGTGCGTAGATATATAATCACTGATTTGAGGATACCAATAGTTGTAGCCGCTGTTCGGATCAAAATTAAACGTCAGAGATGTGTCAAGCGCACTTGACTGGCTGCCGATGGAAAGCAATGGTTTGCCGCGGAACTGTAGGCACAGCGGTTGCGTGTAGTGTCGGGTGGTATCAAAGCCAGTGGACGCAACCAGCGAGTCTGCTCGGTAAGCTTGTCTCACTTCCCTGGCGGCCGAGTCGTCGCTGCAAGCACCTGCTAATAAAGCAATAAGCATCTCCAGGTAAAAACGTCTCATGTCTTGCATGCTTATATCCCTGCCAACCTACGGTATATTGCTGAATTAGCAGTTATAGGTCTACCCTCCAATGCCCGCAACCTTCCGCATCTACTCTTCTTCTGCCGGCTCCGGCAAAACGTATCAGCTTACCAAGGAGTATCTGAAGCTGGCGCTGGGCAGCGAGGACCCGGCGTATTTCAAGCAGGTGCTGGCCATTACGTTCACCAACGACGCGGCGGGCGAGATGAAGCAGCGCATCATTGGGGCGCTGCGCAAGTTTGCTTACCCCAAAGCCGGCGAAACGGATGCGCTGCTGGCCGAAGTGGCCGAGGAGCTGGCCGCCGAAGGGCTGCTGCCGCGCCGCACCGAAACCGCCGAGGAACGCCAGCAGGAAGTGCGCCGCCGGGCTCAGGAAACGTTTCGGCTGGTGCTCTACCACTACGCCGATTTTGCGGTGAGCACCATCGACTCGTTTGTGCAGCGCATCGTGACGGCCTTCACGCGGGAGCTGGAGCTGCCGGCCACGTTTGAGGTGGAGCTGGACACCGACGCCGTGCTGCAAACCGCCGTGGCCGCCCTGCTCGACAAAGTGAACCGCGACCCAAACTCCCAACTGCTGGCCCGCACCCTCACCGAGTACGCCCTGAGCCGCGCCGACGAAGGCAAAAGCTGGAACAACCTGCCCGACGAGCTGGCCGGTTTCGGGCAGTTCCTCTTCAACGAAACTGTGCACGAGGCCGTGGCGCAGCTCCAGACGCTCACGCTCCAGGACTTCCGCCGCCTGCACGACACCATGCGCCAGCGCCGCGAAGTCATTGAGAACCTGTTCCGGGACGTGGGCACGCTGGCCGCGGAGGCGCTAACCGAAGCCGGCGTAACGGACGCCGACCTCTACCAGGGCCGCAGTGGCATCTTTGGGTACGCCACCAAATGGGAGGAGCGCCTGCTGCCCGACAAGGAAGCCAACTCTTACGTACGCATCACCCTCGACCAGGACAAATGGTACAGCGGCAAAGTGAAAACCGAAGCGGACCGCCAGCGCGTAGACGCCGCCAAACCTGTGCTGCAGACCGCCTACGAGCAGTTTGAGAAGCTGCGCGACGTGCTGCTGCCCCAGTATCTGCTGCTCACGGCCATGCAGCCCTACCTGTTCCATGCCTCGCTGCTGAGTGAGCTGAACAAGATAGTGGAGCAGGTGAGCCGCGAGCGGAACGTAGTGCTTATCAGTGAATTCAACCGCCGCATTGCCGCCATCGTGCTGAAGGAGCCGGTGCCGTTTCTGTACGAGCGGCTGGGCGAGCGGTACAATCACCTGCTGATTGACGAGTTTCAGGATACGTCGGTGCTGCAGTGGAACAACCTGCTGCCGCTGGTGGAAAACTCGGTGGGCAAAGACAACCTGAACCTGGCCGTGGGCGACGCCAAGCAGGCCATCTACCGGTGGCGCGGCGGCGAGATGGAGCAGATTCTGCGCCTGCACCAAGACAACACCGATGCCCTGGCCGCCCGCGCCACCGAACCCGAAACCCAGCGGCTGCTACAGGAGCGCTACCAGGGCCTGCAGGGCCGCCTAGAGCCGAAGTCGCTGAACGTGAACTACCGCTCGGCGGCCGCAATCGTGGATTTCAATAACGAGTTCTTCAGCCACCTACGTACCCAACACCCCGATTTTGCGCTGGTGCAGGACTTGTTTGAGCCAGGGTTCCGGCAGACGGTGCCGGGCCGGACCTCACCCCCTAGCCCCCTCTCCCGTGCGCCTCACCCCCTAGCCCCCTCTCCAAAGGGAGAGGGGGGCCGGGGGGGTGAGGCGCCCGGCCTGGGGCTAGGGGGTGAGGCCCCGGCCGGCCACGTGGAAATTCTGTTCACCGGCAACGAGGCGCCGGCTCGGCCCTACCACCCGCAGGATGGCACCTACGACGCGGGGCCGCTGCCGGGCTATTTGCCGGAGGCCACGCTCGACTACGACGAAAGCACGCTGTATCTGACCCTGGCGCTGGTGCAGCAGGCGCTGCGCGACGGATTCCGGCCGCGCGACGTGGCGGTGCTGAGCCGCACGCGGCGGGGCAGCCGGCTGGTCGCCAAGTTTTTGAAGGAGCGCGGCTACGATATTATTTCCGCCGATTCGCTGTCGTTGGAATTTGCGGAGGTGGTGAACCTGCTGGTGGCCATCTACCGGGTGCTCAACCAGCCAGCCGACACGCTGGCCCGGGCCGAGGCGCTGCTGCTGCTGGATAGAGTGGTGCGCCGCGTGGCCCCCACCCCGGCCCGCGTGCGCCATTTGGCAAAGCTGGCCAATGCGGAGTCGGCGGCGGATTTCTTCGAGGAGTTCCGAACGCTGGGCTACGACCTTCAGGAGCAGGAAACCGGCAACCTGGGCCTGTATGAGCTGACCGAGCGGCTGATTGGGCTGTTTGGTCTGCTGGGCCGCAACGGCGAGAGTGAGTACCTGTTCCGGTTTCTGGACCTGACTTTGGAATACAGTCTGCGCTACGGCAACAACCTCAACAACTTTCTGGCCTATTGGGAGCAGCGCAAAAGCAACCTCAGCATCAACGCCCCCGCCGGCCGCGACGCCATTACCATCACCACGGTGCACAAGGCCAAGGGCCTGGCCTACGGAGTGGTGATTGTGCCCTTCGCCGACTGGAGCCTGGAGCCGCACCGGGGCACGCTGCTGTGGGGCCGCCTCAATGAAGACGACAAGCCGGTGGCCGACATGCCAGCCGTGGCAGTGGTGCCGCTCACCAAAAACCTGAGCCGTACGGCCCTGGCCGGGCAGCTGCTGCAGGAGCGCGAAAAAACCTTCCTCGAAGGCCTCAACATGCTGTACGTGGCCCTCACCCGGCCGCGGCACCGGCTCTACATCCTCAGCAAACGGCCCGAGCCCAGCAGGAAAGCCACCGATGACACCGCTCCGGAAGGGCCCGCCAAAAACGTGGCCGAGCTGCTGCACAGCTACCTCAAACAGCAACAGCTGTGGAATGAAGAGCAGGTATCATTTGTGGTTTCGCAGGGCACCGCTGCCAAAGCTGACCTGAAAAACGACCAGCCGACCACCCATAACTTCCACCTCACCAACCTCGAAACCGCGCCTTGGGAAGAGCGGCTGCGGTTGCGCCGCCACGCCACTACCGTGTTCGATTTCGACCGGCAGGGGCAGCTAGGCGAGTGGAACCGCAAGCTGCACTATGGGTTGCGCCGCCTGCTGCTGGCTGAGGATGTGGAGCGTGTAGGCCGGCAGCTGGCCGCCGAGGGCTTCATCAGCGGGCGGGAGCGGGCGGCGCTGGAGCAGCGTCTGCAGCAGGTAGTGGCGCACCCCGAGCTGGCCCGCTACTTCAGCGCCGACGTAAGCGTAGAGACGGAGCGCGAAATATTGGTGGGCGGCGTGAAGCGGCGCGACTACAAGCCCGACCGGGTGGTGTTTGAGACACTGCCCGGCGCCACTGGCCGTGGTGAGGTACGCGTCACGCTCCTCGATTTCAAGGTGCCGCCGCCCAGCCCCACCCACCGCCTGCCGCTGCAGCAGTACGCGCAGCTGTTCCGGCAGCTCGGCTACCGCGAAGTGGTGTGCGTGCTCTACTATTTCGGCTCCGAGGAAGTGGTGCTGTTTTAGCGCGGGCCAGTAGCACCGAATTTTGCAGTTCGCGTCTCCGCGCTGTTATAGCTATCCGAACGGCGTGGGGGCGCGAACTGCAAAGTTCGCGCTACTGCTGCCCAACCCCGGCTTGCGGCCGGGGTGGCATGCCGTACTTTCGTCTGGCCCAACCTGTATTCTATGTCTGCTGCCCGCAAGCCTGCCCTGGCGTTTATTTTTATCACGCTGCTGCTCGATGTCATTGGCTTTGGCATCATCATTCCGGTGCTGCCCAAGCTGATTACACACCTCACCGGCGAGCCGCTGAGTGCAGCGGCGCGCTACGGCGGCTGGCTGGGCTTTGCGTTTGCGAGCATGCAGTTCCTATTTTCGCCCATCCTCGGCAACCTTTCCGACCAGTACGGGCGGCGGCCGGTGCTGCTGTTTGCGCTGTTCGGCTTCGGCCTCGACTACCTGTTTCTGGCCTTTGCGCCGTCGGTGGCGTGGCTGTTTGTAGGACGCATTATTGCGGGCATCACCGGGGCCAGCTTCTCCACCGCCTCGGCCTACATTGCCGATATCAGCACGCCCGAAAACCGGGCGCAAAACTTCGGCATGATTGGGGCGGCGTTCGGGCTGGGCTTTATTATCGGGCCGGTGCTGGGGGGCAAGCTGGCGCAGTTTGGGCACCAAGCGCCGTTTCTGGCGGCCGCCGCCCTCTCGCTGCTCAACTGGCTCTACGGCTTCTTTGTGCTGCCCGAGTCCCTGGCCAAGGAAAACCGCCGCCCCTTCGACTGGAAGCGGGCCAACCCTATCGGCTCGCTCCGGCAGCTGCGCAAGTACCCGGTAATCATGGGGTTGGTGGTGGCCATGGTACCCATCTATGTTGCCGCCCACGCCACCCAGAGCACTTGGTCGTACTTCACCATGTACCAGTTTCATTGGACCGAAGACCAGGTAGGTAACTCACTGGGCGCCGTCGGGCTGCTTACGGGCTTGGTGCAGGGCGTGCTGATCCGATACCTCAACCCCTGGCTCGGCAACAAACGCTCGGTGTTTATCGGACTAGGGCTGTACACGCTGGGCTTTGCGCTGTTTGCGTTTGCCGGGCAGCCCTGGATGATGTTTGCCTTCCTGGTGCCTTACTGCCTGGGCGGCATTGCTATGCCGGCGCTGCAAAGCATCATGGCCGGGCAAGTGCCGCCTTCCGAGCAGGGCGAGCTACAGGGCGCCCTCACCAGCCTGGTAAGCCTCACGTCCATCATCGGGCCGCCACTAATGACCAACCTGTTTTCGTTCTTCACCAGCCCAAATGCGCCGGTGCATTTCCCCGGCGCGGCCTTCCTGACCGGCTCCGTCCTCACGCTCATCAGTTTGCTGCTGGTGACCCGCTCTTTGCGCCATTACGCGGCCCCGGCCGAGCCGCTGGAGCAGGTCGTGGAAACCGCTCCCGGCCACTAGCAACCATCGTTCCGACGCGGGAGGAAGCTGGATGAGGACCACTGAGCAGCTTTTTTCAGATTCCTCGTCACGCTAGGAATGACAGCAGTGTGCTTATCTACTGACTACCCGGCAGCTTCCGTAGGTTCTTCAGCGCCTCAAGCACGGCCAGCACCCGCTACCAGTTCAGAAACTCCCGGAGTTTCGGGTGCGTGAGCAGCTTCAGCAGTAAGCCTACTACGCCCAAGGCTTTCAGCGCCATGCCGCTTATCAGCAGCAAGTCGGCCCCGGCCCAATGCTGAATCTTGAACAGCGCGCCAACAAAATCAACGCAGAAACCAAGAAAGAGTAAAACGAGAAAGTGTTTGACTTTCATACTTGTGTAGTTGATGAGGGTTCCAACTTCTTCGGCATCCGCCCAAAGTGTCTCAGTGGTACTCATGATTAATTGAAAATGAGGGCGCTTAGGGGCAATAGTCGTGGCGGCCACAGGTTATTCGCTCAATTCTATGCTTGACAGCGCCCTTGCTGGCCGCTTACAGGGTATCTTTACTAGCTATGAATTCGCTCCTGCCGCCACTCGTTTCGCCTGCTTCTGTTTCCACCGAGTCGTTTCTGAGCCAGATGGCCCGCGACCTGACTGCGCGCTATGCCCCCGAGGAGCTGTCGGATTTGGTGGTGGTGGTACCCACGCGGCGGGCGGTGGTGTACCTCAAAAACGAGTTGGCCATGGCCACCGATGCCGGTGAGGCGCTGTGGAGCCCGCGCGTGGCAGCTATGGAAGACTACATGGTGGAGCTGGCCGGCGTGCAGGTCGAAGAACCCATAACGCTGCAGTTACTGCTCTACGATATCCTTAAGGACATTGACCCCAAGCTGGATTTCGATCGTTTCGTGAGTTGGGCAGGTTTACTACTCGAAGACTTTTCCAGCCTCGACCAAAACCTGGCCAACGCCGACAAAGTGTTTGAATATCTGTCGCAGGCCAAGGCGCTGGAGCGCTGGGATTTGGGCGAAGCGCCGAAGCCGGAGTCGATGACGGCCGGCTACTTCCGCTTCTGGGACGACCTCAGCAAGGTGTACTACCGCTTGCGCCAACGCATGCTGGCGCAGCGCGTGGCCTATCCCGGCCTGGCATACCGGCGCGCGGCCGAGCGTGTGGCTCAGTTGCTGGAACAGGGCAAACCGCTGGCGCGGCACGTCTTTCTGGGGCTCGGCTTCCTCTCGAAAGCCGAGGAGCGCCTGATCCAGCTGCTGCTGAAAGCCGGCTTGGCCGAGGTGCGCTTCGACGGCGACTCGTTTTATATGGATGCCGACACGCCCAACCGCGCCGGCCAGCACCTGCGCCGCTACCTCACGCGCTGGGAGCTGCCGCTGGAAGCGTTTGGCGGGCCGGCCGATTTGCTGCGCGGGCTACCGCGCCACGTGCGCTTTGTGGGCGTGGCCAACGCCAGCATGCAGGGCAAAGTAGCCGGCCAGCTGCTGGCCGCCGCCCGCCTGGCCCACCCCACCGGCACCGTAGCCGTGGTGCTACCCGACGAGACCCTGCTGCTGCCCGTGCTGCACGGCCTGCCGCCCGATGCCGTGCCCGACTACAACGTGACTATGGGCCTCAGCTTCCAAAGCACGCCGCTGTTCAATCTCGTGGACCTACTGTTTGAGGTGCACCTGACCGGCATTCGGGAAGGATCCAGCGAAACCGGCTACGGCGTGCCGCGCTACCACCACTTGGCCGTAGCCAAGCTGCTAGGGCACCCGTTTCTGCGCCGCTACCAGCAGTGGCTCGACAAGCAGCCCAACCCCGAGTACCACGGCCTGCTCGACCACATTTGCCGCGCCATTGTGAAGCGCAACGCCGTGCTGCTGCCCGCCACCGAACTGCTGGAGCTGGGCAAAGAGCACCCACTCCTACAGGCCCTGTTCAAGACATGGGACACCTGCGACGACATCATTGCAGCCTGCTACACGCTGATTGACCTCTTGAAACAGGTGTACCAGGAGCAGCATTCCGCCATAGAGGCCGAGTACCTGTACCTGTTTTATACGCTCGTCAAGCGCCTGGACTCGGTGTTCGACTGCCGGGAGCAGCGGCTGTCGGTACGCTCGTTTCGGCGGTTTCTCTACGAGCAGATGACGCGCACCCGGCTGCCCTTCAGCGGTGAGCCAATTGCCGATGTGCAGGTAATGGGCCTCTTGGAAACCCGCGCCCTTGACTTCGACCACATCATCCTGCTCAGCTGCAACGAAAACGTGCTGCCGGCCCCCAAGCGCCACACCTCGCTATTTCCGTACGACGTGCTGACCGAGTTCCGCCTGCCTACTTACGCCGACCACGAAGCCGCCACTGCCTACCATTTCTGGCGTCTGCTGCAGCGTGCCCGCCGCGTAGATTTGGTGCACGTGCTGCCCGGCGCCGAAGGCACCCGCACCGGCGAGCGAAGCCGTTTCCTGCTGCAGCTCCAGAACGACCTGCTGCCCCAAAGCCCGCAGATGGTACTGGAGGATATGGTGGCGGTGACTTCACCCCCTAGCCCCCTCGCCAAAAGAGAGGGGGAATTAGAGTTAGAACTAGGCTTTAAAAAGCTAGAGACTAGTCCCCCCTCTCTTTTGGCGAGGGGGCTAGGGGGTGAGGTATCGGCTGGCGGTGAGGCCTCATTAGGTGACCTGGTCCTCGACAAAGACGCCGGCATGCTCCAGGCTTTGCGCTCGTTGCTCGACAGAGGCCTCTCTCCCACGGCCCTCAACGAATACCTGGCCTGCTCGCTGAAGTTCTACTTCAACCGCGTAGCCAAGTTCCGGGAGGCCGACGAAGTGGAGGAAGCCCTGGGAGCCGATGGTTTCGGAACGGTAGTGCACGAGGCGTTGGAAGACCTGCTCACGCCGTTTGCCCACACCATCCGGCGCGAAGTGGTAAACCCCAAAGCACCGGCCCTCACGGCCAACGACATTCCGGCCCTGGTGGCACTGGCTCCCGTGATGGTAGCCAAGGCGCTGCGCAAAGAGGAAAAAGACCGCCACGCCCGCGCCGACGAAGGCCTTAACCATGTGCTGGGCCAGGTGGCCTCGCAGCTGGTACGGCGCTATCTGGAAGGACTGGTGGCTGAGAAAGACGGTCTGCCGCTGCAGATTCAGGGCTTGGAGGAAGAGCTGCACGCCACGGTGTTTGTGCCCCTGCCCAGCGGCGAAAAGCTGCCCGTGCGGCTTATCGGCTTTGCCGACCGGGTAGACCAGCTGCCCGACGGCCGCCTGCGCGTGGTAGACTACAAAACCGGCCTCGTGCAGGCCCACGAGCTGAAGCTGCAGAAGCGCAACGAAACCGCCGCCGACGCTGCCGAGCGTCTCGTGCTCGACGCCACCTACTCCGCCGACAAGGTGCGCCAGCTGTGGCTCTACCGCTTCATGCTGGCCCAGAGTGGCCGCCCTGCTGCCGATGCGGCCATCATATCTTTGCGCAACCTGCCCGCCGGCCCCATGCCCGCCGATATGGGCTTCCTCACCGACGACGGCCAGGAGTTCCTGCCTCGCAGCGAGGAGCTGCTGAGCCGCATTATCAACCGCATCCTCGACCCGCAGGAGCCCATCCGCAAAACCGACGACCTCGACAAGTGCCAGTATTGCCCCTACAAAGGCATCTGTGCCAGGTGATTGTTGATGGCTGGGAGTTGATTGCTGTCTGCTCAGGCATCTGCTCCTGGCATCCTCACCTCCCATTAACGATTACAGATTCAACAATCATCCTCCAACTCTTAACAATCATCCTATGGACGAATTCATGCAGGCTGCCATCGACGAAGCCCGCCAAGGCCGCAAGGAAGGCGGTATTCCGATTGGCTCGGTGCTGCGCCGCGGCAACGACATCGTGAGCCGCGGCCACAACAAGCGCGTGCAGGAGCTGGACCCCATTGCCCACGGCGAAATGGACGCCCTGCGCAACGCCGGCCGCCAGCGCACCTACCGCGACACGGTGCTTTACACCACGCTTATGCCCTGCTACATGTGCGCCGGCACCATCGTGCAGTTCAAAATTCCGAAAGTGGTGGTCGGTGAGGCGCGCACCTTCGGCGAGTCCAGGGCCTTCCTGGAAAGCCACGGCGTGGAAGTGGTGATTCTGGACTCCGAAGAGTGCGTGGAAATGATGCGCGAGTTCATCGAGGCCGAGCCTACGCTCTGGAACGAGGATATTATGGAGCTATAGAATGCCTATTGCTGCGTAACTGAACACGCCGGCAGCGGTTATCTAGCGGCCGGGTCTGCTGTTGGAAACCATCCGACAGCAGGCCCGGCCGTTAGTCATTACCTTTGTTCGCATGGAAAACAAGCCGCTTACCGCCACCAAGAAATGCCCACATTGTGGGTTCTGGAGCCCGTGGCAGCAGCTGGCTACCGACCGGTGCGAGCGGTGCGGCCTCCACCTCGATGCGCCCCGCATGCGCAGCGAGCAGCAGCGGCAGGAACTGGCCGACAAGCCCCTGCCGTCGTTTATGCAAGTGGAGTTCAAGCCCGAGGATGGGCCATTGATGCGGTTTGCCAAACACATTATTCGGGGTGGGCAGCTGGCTTTCGGCGCCATCGTTTCGTTTCTGCTATGGCTGGTGGCAATGCTCGCGGGCTAAGGTGGTGGCCGCCGGAGCTGCGCCAGCCGCTGTTTCTAGCGCTGTCCGCACTCTATTTATTCTCGCTGCTCAACCGCCACTGGCACTTCTGGGCGCTGCCTGCCGCCCTCAACTCACACCTTGCCGATTTACTGGCACTTCCGCTGCTGCTGTCCATCACGCTTAGCATCATGCGGCGCTACTACTTCCGGCAGCCGGCTTTTGTGTTGCCCGGCAGCTGGGTGGTTTGCACCTGGCTAAGCGTCTCCCTGCTTTTTGAGCTGCTGCTGCCACTGCTGCGCCCGCGCGCCTTCACCGCCGACTGGCTGGATGTGGTGGCCTACGGCCTCGGCGGGCTGGTTTTCTGGCGCTCACTCAACCGCCCAGCGCCGCGCTAACCGAACCTGCCCGCCCCGTTTTTGCGTAGAACCATCTAAACGCCCCGCCGGCCCGTGCCGCGGGGCGCTTGATTTTAGTTGCTGACCGACTGTGTATGCTGAATGATTTGAACCGGGTGCTGTCCACGTATTGGCAGCAGTTTTTATACGTGTTGCCCAAGCTGGCCTTGGCATTGGTGCTGCTGATTGTGGCCATTTTCGTGGCCAACCGCCTGAGTGTCCTGCTGGGCAGCCGCCTGCGCCGCCGCTCCCACGACCCGCTGCTGGCTGATTTCCTGACCCGCATCAGCAAGTGGGTGCTGGTGCTGCTGGGCCTGCTGCTGGCGATGGAAGTGGTAGGGCTTTCCGGGATTGTGAGTGGGTTGCTGGCCGGGGCCGGGCTGTCGGCGTTCATCGTGGGCTTTGCCTTCAAGGACATTGCTGAGAACTTCTTGGCCGGCGTGATTCTGGCCTTCAACCGCCCGTTTCATATCAACGACACTGTGCAGATCAAAGACCAGGTGGGCCACGTGGAGGCCCTCAACCTGCGCACCACGCTCATCCGCTCCTTCGACGGCAAGCACGTATTCCTGCCCAACTCCTTGGTGCTCAAAGAGCCGCTCATCAACTTCACCCGCGACGGCAACCTGCGCCAAGACTTCCTGGTGAGCGTAGACTACGGCACCGACAGCAACCCCAGCACCGTGCAGGAGCAGCTGCTGGCTTTTCTGCGGCAGCAGCCCGAAGTGCAGCACGATTCGCCACGTCTGCCTTACATCATCCTGGAAAAAACCACCGGCACCACCGCCGATTTGCGCGTGTACTTCTGGACGTCGGCCGAGGAGTACCGCAGCGGTACGCTGTTGATAAAAAGCGGGCTGATGCAGAAAGTGAAAGACCTGCTGCAAAGCACCGGCTACCCGGCGCCTGGCCTGACGCAATAGGTTTCCGGAAGACCGCAAAACGCCCGCTCCACAGCTTGCCCAACGGTTGGCCGCAGAGTTTCGGTGCTTCTTTTTTCTATTTTTATGGGGCACTGACGCCGCTTTTTCACTATCCTGCGTTGTGCTATTAGCCCTGCGTGCCGTGTGGTAGGCAGGCTTCTCCTTTTGCTGCGCGGCAATGCCCAAGAATATTGTTCATCGGATTCTTAGCCCTCTGTTGCTGTGGCGGTTGCGCCATATCAACGACCGGGTATATCTGATTCTGGTGAGTGTGCTGGTGGGTTTGATGGCCGGCCTGACAGCGGTACTGCTCAAAAATTCGGTGCACCGCTCGCAGGAAATGCTGTATGCCTGGGTACCGGAAGAGAAGCGCGTGTTTGCTTTGTTCCTCTACCCCATCATTGGTATTGCGCTGTCGGTGCTGTTCACGCGCTACTTCCTCGACGGCAACCTAAGCCGAGGGCTGGGGCCCATCATCTACAACATTGCCCGGCAGGGTAGCATTGTACCGCGTAGCAAGCTGTATTCGCAGTTTGTCACGTCGTTTATCACAGTTTCGTTTGGCGGCTCGGCCGGTCTGGAGGCCCCGATTTCGGTGACGGGTGCGGCGCAGGGCTCCAACCTGGGGCGGCTGTTGCGCGTGGGCCGGCGCGAGCGGCGCCTGCTGGTGGGCTGCGGCGCGGCGGCGGGCGTGGCGGCCATCTTCAACTCGCCGATTGCGGGCGTGCTGTTTGCCGTAGAAGTGGTGCTCAGCGAGTTAGCCGCACCCTACTTTATTCCGCTTTTAATTTCCACGGCCACCGCTACGGTGGTGTCCAAGGCGCTGTTTGAAGGCCAGCCATTCGTGCTCATCACCACCAGCTGGCCCGTGGATGCAGTGCCGTTTTACCTGATGCTGGGCTTGTGCACGGCGCTGCTGTCGGTGTACATGATCCGGGTGTACTTCGCGGCCGACAAGTTTTTTGAACGCTGGCCAGGCACGTTCCGCAAGGTGGCGGTAGGTGGTTTAGTGCTGGGCGTGCTGGTGTTCCTGTTTCCGCCGCTGTATGGCGAGGGCTACAACATTGTGCAGCTGCTGCTGGCCGGCAAGGGCGAGGATTTGGTGAGCGGCTCCATTTTCGCTGTTTACCGCGACGAAAACGTGTGGATTCTGCTGGGTGTGGCGGCGGCCAGTATGCTGCTCAAAGTATTTGCCACCACCATTACAGTGGGCGCCGGCGGCAACGGCGGCATGTTCGGCTCGTCGCTGTTTGCGGGGGCGCTGCTGGGCTTCGTGTTTGCCCGCCTCATCAACCTCAGCGGCCTGACCAGCGTCACGGAGGTGCATTTTATTGTACTGGGCATGGCGGGCGTGCTGGCCGGCGTGGTGCATGCTCCGCTCACGGCCATCTTCCTGATTGCCGAAATAACGGGCGGCTACGCGCTGTTCGTGCCGCTAATGGTCGTTACCAGCTCATCGTACCTGATTACCCGCTATTTCGAACCCTACTCTGTGTATACCCGGAAACTGGTGCAGAAAGGCGTGTATATGCACCAGGACCGCGACCGGAGCCTACTTTCGCAGCTAGATTTGCAAAAGCTGGTGCAGACCGACTTCGAACCCGTACACCCCGACGACACGCTCGGCACACTTGTAGATACCTTTCGGCACGCCACCCGCAACCTGTTTCCGGTAGTGGATGAAGACGGATTGCTGGTAGGCGTAGTCACGCTCGATACCGTGCGCGACGCCCTCTTCGACGACGTACACTACACCACCACCCGCGTGCGCGACCTAATGACCGACCCCGCCGCCGTCGTCAACTCCGACGACTCGCTGCTTGATTCGCTGCGCTGCATGGAACAACTCGGTGTGCCTGCACTGCCGGTAGTGGACCAGGGCCACTATATAGGTTTCCTACTTAAATCCAGCATTCTGGCCGGCTACCGCCGCCAGTTGCTCAAGGAAACCGAGTAGGCGGCGTCTAATATTCGCCTATCTGCGGGTCTTTTTTGGTGAGCTGCAGCCCGATCATCATCAGCACGCCAGTCAGCAGAATTACCACAAACAGCAGGCTTTCCCCCACTTCGCCGAGGTGATGGCGCGCCGGAATGCTGTAAAAAAGCAGCACTGTAATGAGGCCTTTGGGTGCAATAAACAGCTCCGGAATCAAATCGGATTTGGCGACGAAGCGCAGGTAGAGGTAGCGGATAACGGTGAGCACGGCCACAATCAGCAGCCCCTGCAGCAGCAGCGTGCCGCTAATAAGTGTGCTGAGCGTGATGCTAAAGCCGAACAGCAGGAAAAAGAACGTGCGGATCAGGAAGGCCGATTCGGCGGTGATGCTCTTGAGCGGGTGCAGCTCGGCGGCCAGCTGCTCGGGGTGCAGCCACCGTTGTAGGCGTGGGCCGCGCAAAATCAGGGAGGCGTTGTTCACGGCCAGCCCAAATACCAGCACCAGCACCAACGACGACAGGTGCAGCTTCTTGGCCAGGCTATACAGCAGCACCAGGAACGCCAGAATCAGGAAAAACTTAACGTGCAGCCGGATGCGGCCCAGCAGAAACGCCAGCGCCGCCGTGCTCAGCACCGCCACCACCAGCACCGCCACCACGTCGCGCGAGAACGTAACGACGGAGATGCCCTGCGCGAAATTGTCCTGCAGCGCGAAGTTGAACAGCATAATGCCCAGGATGTCCGAAAACGTGCTTTCGTACACAATAAACTCCTGCTTTTCTCCCATCAGGTTGGCCACGCTGGGAATAGCAATGGCCGAGCTGATGACAGCCAGCGGCACGGCATTCACGAGGCAGGTTTGAAACGACGCCCCCAGATACCACTGCAGCAGCAGCGCAATAGCCACCGACTGCACCACCAGCATCAGCACCGCCGCCAGAAACGAGCGACGAATCAGCGGGGCTTTTTCGCGGGTCAGCTCCAGGTCTAGGGCGCCTTCCAGCACAATCATAATCAGGCCGATGATACCGAATATTTCCAGCACCACCTTCGGGATACCCAGTGTGAAGTCGAAGTAGTCGGCGGCTTGGCGCAGGGCAATGCCCGTAAGCAGTAGCATCAGCACCGATGGCACTTTGGTGGCCCGCGCTATCAGGTCGAAGAGGTAGGACAGAATGACGGCCGCACTGAGGCCGATGAGGATAGAATAGGAGCCCATACGTGCAAGCTAAGGCCGCGCAGAACACCCGTCCTCGGCCCGGCAATGCCACGCTATACGACAAAAGCGCCCCCAGCGCCGAATCGGCCGTACCTTTGGGTTTTACAGTGGTGAGGTGACAAGTGATAATATAAGGCCGTCATTCCGAGCGTGCGAGGAATCTGGCGTGCTGACGTTGTTGGAAAAAGCACGTCATGCTAAGCTTGTCGAAGCATCTCTACCGGTTCCATTAGGTTAGTTTGGCAATGTCAGCACGTCAGATTCCTCGCACGCTCGGAATGACGCTCTAACCTCATCACCCCATCACCTCACCACTCCATCACCTCAACCAAGTGAAACACGTTGCCATCATCGGGGGCGGTCCGGCGGGGCTACTGGCAGCCCAGCGGCTGGCGGAGGCTGGCTGCCAGGTAGCTGTGTATGAGGCGCAGGCAACCGTAGGGCGCAAGTTTCTAGTGGCCGGCCACGGCGGATTCAACCTCACCAACTCCGAGGAGCCGGCCGGTTTCGCCGCGCGTTACGGGGCCCGCCACCCGGCTTTTCAGGAGTTGCTGGCCCATTTCTCCCCCACCGACCTGCGCCGTTGGGCCGACGATCTGGGCATTGCCACATTTGTAGGCACCAGCGGACGGGTGTTTCCGCAGGAGCAGCACAAGCCGGCCGATTTGCTGCGGGCCTGGGTGGCGCGGCTACGCGCGTTGGGCGTGGTGTTGCATTTGCGGCACCGGTGGCTGGGCTTCGTGGGAGAAACCAGCCTGCAGCTGCGCAACGAAGCCACCAACGAAACCCTCTGCATCAGCTCCGACGCTACCGTACTGGCACTAGGCGGGGCCAGCTGGCAGAAAACCGGCTCCGACGGCCAATGGGTAGCCGCGCTGCAAACCATCGGGGTGCAGTGCGTGCCATTTGCGCCGGCCAATTGCGGGGCCGAGGTAGCGTGGTCGGAATTTTTCCGGGCGAAAGTGGGCCGCACACCGCTTAAAAACATTGCGCTGCGCTGCGGCAGCCACATGGAGCGGGGCGAGATAATGTTTACTGAGTACGGCGTTGAAGGCACGCCCGTGTACGCCCTCACGCCGGCTTTGCGGGCGGCGCTGGCGCAGGGTGGCTTGGCCCCGCTCCTGCTCGACCTCAAGCCCGACCTTTCCGATGCCCAGCTGCTGCAGAAGCTGCAAAAACCCCGCGCCGGCCGCTCCCTCGCCGATTTCCTGCGTCAGACCCTGCGCCTCAGCAACCCCATCCCGACGCTGCTGCGCGAAACCGCCTCAACGGAAGATACTGCCACGCCGGAAGCGCTAACCCAACTGCTACGCGCCGTACCGCTGCCCGTACATGCCCTGCGCCCCCTCGATGAGGCCATCAGTACGGCGGGCGGCGTGGCGTGGGAGGAAGTGGATGAGCACCTGATGCTGCGCCGCCGCCCCGGCACCTACGTGGCCGGCGAAATGCTGGACTGGGAAGCGCCCACCGGCGGCTATCTGCTGCAGGGCTGCTTCAGCACGGGCGCCTGGGTGGCCCGCAGCGTTGCCATGCATAGCGGATAACGGACGTTCAGGTTGGCGTGTATGAAGTAGGAGTAGCGCGAACTACAATGTTCGCGCTACTACCTACTCGTTGACAATTGCTTTAGCTTCGGCTTCGGCCAGAATAGCTTTAGCCTCAGCCAGCAGCCGCTCGCCAGGGTTGAGCTGGCGGCGGGCAATCAGGGCCACCAAAATAAAAAACGACACAATCGGCAGCGCCCAGCCCAGCGCAAACCACCGCCAGAACGAGTAGCCATAGCTGACGGCGCAGTAGCCCGTAACCAGCGGCAGCACCGAGAAGGCGCACAGAAACCCTATTCCGGACAAGACAAAGTAGGCGAGCATGGCAGTAGCAACTACTTTCTAAGATACAGGTTCCGGCCATGCCTTGCAAGGCAAAATGCGGGCTTCTTGCTTACACAACCCCGCATGGGGCCGGAAGTTGCCACGTCGGCGGCAAGTTGCGGGGTAGTAGGCTTATCTTCGGAAGCTCTTTTCCCGTATCTAGCCAATCTGCTTCTTCTGCCCCATCCTCTTTGCCACCCTCGCCCAGCCCTCAGCTCCCATCTATGTGGGACCACCAAAGCCTTTTTCGCGTTTCAGCTCAGCTTTTTGCGGAGGGAATCTTCAATCTGCTCGACCGTACGCTTAAACCGGAAGTGTTCCTGCTGGGGCTTGCCTCAGCCAAAGAAACTGATGCGCCTCAGGCCGTGGTGGTGGAACCAGCCACGCTGCGCTACACCCCCGCTGATTTTGCCGGGGTAAAAACTCGCGCCTTTGCTCTGGAACCCGATGGCCCACGGGATGTAGTGTACCACCTGCACCCTGCTGACCACGACCGATACGAAAAGCTGCGCTGGTATGAGCTGCTGCGCCGCGCCACCGAGCAAACCCTGCACGACCTGACTGCCAGCCGCGGCGAAGAACGCCTAAGCTTTTGCTCGCCGCCTGTCAGCCTCTACGGTTATCAGGTGGTCGTAATTCTGCAGCTTTCTGCTGAATCTTATCAAGCCTATTATTCGCTGCCGGTTCCGGGGCCTGGCAACCGTCCTACTTCTTTGGTGCATGCTGCTGTGCAGGAATTTCTGCTTGACTGCAGCCGGGCCCTCCGCGAATCCGATACCGATGATGACCGGCCCGTGCTGGACCGAGACTACAATGAAGTATTGCGGGCCGCGGGCCGTAGTTTTATGTTGCGCGCCGCCGCCGGGACTCACGGCCTCTACGATGCCTGCAACGGTGTGGCAGCCCTGCGCCACGAAGGCGACGAAGGTGTGGGGCTGATGCTGCTGGCACGCCGTCATCATCCGGCCATTGTGCCGGTCCTCACGCTGGAAAGCCCTATTCCACTGCGCGACCACCGCCGCATCCGGAAGCTGCTGGAGCTTAGTGAAGACCATACGGCCCTGGTTTCCGATGCCACCGATGTTTTCGGTTTGGGTTACCTTGTATCACCTGAAGACCCCGCGTATGAGCCGCTGTTTACTGTGCATTTCACGCGCCACTACAGCTGGGAGCTCAGCCACAACGAGCAGGTGATGATGAAGGTAGTGTCGAACACGCCGCGCCTGCCGCAAGGCCGCGTCGATGCCGAAAACTTCGCTCGCGCCATTGTCCGCATCTTCCCGTACCTCGACACTGACGCTGTTTCTTACCTCTGGGAGCTGACTCAGCGGGCTACCGAGCAAACCAACGGTACTATTCTGGTAATCTCGGAGGGCGCCGCGCAAGAGGCCGTGCGCCTCACACGGCAGTGCTTCCGGGTGGCTCCGCGCCTGATGACGCCGTCGGTGCTGCGTTTGGTCACCAACATCGACGGAGCCGTGTTTGTGGCCCCCGACGGCACCTGCCACGCCATCGGCGCCATCCTCGACGGCCTCGCCACTGAAAAAGGCGACTCCTCCCGCGGCTCCCGCTACAACTCGGCCCTACGCTACGTGGAAAGCAGCCGCTACGCCTGCCTGGCTGTGGTGGTCAGCGAGGATGGCCTGATTGACCTGCTCCCGCCCATGCGGCGCTAATACGCATACCAAGAACGTCATGCAGAGGCGCAACCGAACCATCTAGCCAGTGTAGTAATAAATGAATTTACCACACTAGCGAGATGCTTTGGCTACGCCTCGGCATGACGGTCTTTCTATCTGACCGCTCGTTAGCCGTTTACCGACTTCATCATCTGCTCGGGGTAGCGGGGGCCGGCGGCGGCTCCACGAGGTGCAATGGCATCGAGCTGGGTTAGCTCATCAGCGCTCAGCTGCACGTCGAGGGCGCCCAGGTTTTCTTCGAGATACGCCACGCGCTTGGTACCGGGAATGGGCACTACATCGTCGCCTTGGGCCAGCACCCAAGCGAGGGCCAGCTGGCCGGGCGTGCAGTTTTTCTGGGTGGCCAGCTCGTTGATGCGCGCCACGAGGTCCAGGTTTTTCTGAAAATTTTCGCCCTGGAAGCGGGGCGTGAAACGGCGGTAGTCGTCGGGCGCCAAATCTTCGAACTGCTGAATCTGGCCGGTGAGGAAGCCGCGGCCCAGCGGCGAATAAGGCACAAACCCGATGCCCAGTTCGCGGCAGGTTTGCAGCACGCCGTCCTCGGGGTCGCGGCTCCAGAGTGAGTATTCGGTTTGCAGGGCTGCAATCGGGTGTACAGCGCTGGCGCGGCGCAGCGTGTCGGGGGCAGCTTCGCTCATGCCCAGGTGGCGCACCTTGCCGGCTTTCACCAGCTCGGCCATGGCCCCAATGGTTTCCTCAATCGGCGTGGCCGGATCAACGCGGTGCTGGTAGTATAGGTCGATGTAGTCGGTACCGAGGCGGCGCAGGGAGTCGTCGCAGGCCTGGCGCACGTACTCGGGCCGGCCGCTGATGCCGCGCTTGCTGGGGTCACTTGGGTCGCGCAGAATCCCGAATTTGGTGGCAATGACCACCTGCTGGCGACGGTCTTTCAGGGCTTTGCCTACCAGCTCCTCGTTCTTGTAAGGGCCGTACATATCGGCTGTGTCGAAAAACGTGACGCCCAGCTCGGTGGCGCGGTGCAGCGTCCGGATGCTTTCGGCATCGTTGGGCTGGCCGTAGAAATCCGACATGCCCATGCAGCCGAGGCCCAGGGCAGAAACGGTAAGGCCGGAGCGGCCCAGTGTGCGGTGTTGCATAACGGAGGTAGTGTAGGGGTTAAGACGTAACTGGAGCTTACCACAACGGCCGGCCGGCAGCAGGGTTGGGTTCGGCTGCACAACCTGCGCGGGCCTATGTTGCGTTTAACCGCCAAACCCTCTTCCCCATGACTGCCTCCCGCTACTCTCCGGCCCGCACCACCGCTGCCACTCCCTTCGAAAACGATGAGCGCCTGCGCTGGGTGGAACGTATTTCGCACCTGCTCGACAGCCAGTTTAGCGTTCCCGGCACCAAGTGGCGCTTCGGCCTCGACCCGCTCATGAGCTTCATCCCAATTGTGGGCGGCATTCCGTCGTTGGCCGTGTCGGGCGTGCTCATTCTCACCATGATGCGCCACGGCGCCAGCGGCCAGGTGGTGGTTCGCATGGTGCTCAACGTGCTGCTGGATACGCTGATAGGCGCCATTCCCATCCTGGGCACCATCTTCGACTTCGCCTATAAAGCCAATGACCGGAACGTGCGGCTGCTGCGCGCCCACTACCAGGAAGGCAAGCATCAGGGCAGCGGCAAAGGCCTGCTGCTGGTGGCGCTGCTGGGCCTAATAGCGCTGTTTGGCCTGCTGATCTGGGGTTTGTGGGTCGCGGGCGTCTGGCTCTGGCACCTTGGCGAAAGCCAACAATGGGTGTAGGCCATTTGTCATTGCGAGCAGCGCGAAGCAATCCTTTCGCTGAGACAAACGCCCCTTACAGACAAGCCCTCTGACAGTAGGTTGCTAACCTGGTGCCGGAGGGCTTTCTGCATAGGAAGATTTAGAGCAAGCAGAGGAAGGATTGCTTCGCGCTGCTCGCAATGACAGCAGCTTACACGCTACCTTTGCGGGCGTGAAAAACCTCCGTTTATTCTTGGTGCTGCCCGTGGTAGCCTGCCTTTCTTCCTGCCTCTCGCTGAACAGCGACGAGCAACAGGCCGAAGCCGCCGAAAAAGCCGTGCTGGCCAAGCACGACGAGCTGATGGCCCAGATGGACCAGCTCACCACCCTGCGCCAGCAGCTGCAGAAAACGCCCGGCCCCGACACTGTGGCTGCCGGCCGCCACCGCCGCGCTCTGCTCGCCGCCGATGCCGCCATGATAGACTGGATGCACCGCTACCAGAAGCCTGCCGACACCGTGGCCGTCAGCCGGCGCCTGGCCTATTTCGCCGCCCAGCAGCACCGCATGGATTCGGTGGCCGGTTTGTTTCGAACCAGCCTCGACTCGGCCCGGTTAGTATTAAGGACCAAGTAACCGCAAGCTTCCGCTACTTGGTTTGGCTTTTTCTTCTTGACTTAACCCGATGCCTTTGAACCTGCGTTTTTCCTTGGGCCGCGCCGTAGCCGCCAGCCTGCTGGCCGCCAGCGCCCTGCTGCCCCTCGCCTGCTCCTCACCCGATACGGCAGCCACCCAGCCGGAGCGCCTGCCCATCCAGGGGCTTAAATACTCTGAGCCGACTTCGCCCTCCGACACGCTGCCTGACCCCGTGCCGGCATTCCGGCTCACCAACCAAGAAGGCCAGGTTATCACCAACCAGACGTTTGCCGGCAAAGTCTACGTCACGGATTTCTTTTTTGCCACCTGCCCCAGTATCTGCCCCAAAATGCAGAGCGAGCTGCTGCGCGTGTACGAGCAGTTCAAAGGCAACCCCGACGTACTGTTTTTGAGCCACACCATCGACCCGGCCCACGACTCCATTCCGGTTCTGCGCGACTACGCCGAGCGCCTGGGCATCAAGGATGCCTCGCGCTGGCACTTTGCCACGGCCCCACACGACACGGTGTTTGCATTGGCCAAAGCCTATATGACCGGCGCTCTGAAGGATTCCACCGTGCAGGGCGGCTACGCGCACAGCGGCACCTTCGCCCTCGTCGATTCCAAGCGCCGCATCCGGGGCGTGTATGATGGCATGGAAAAAAGCCAGGTGGATCAGCTGATCAAGGACCTGCCCATTTTGCTGAAAGAGGAAGCAGAAACCCGCCAGACGGCCGCTAAATGAAGCCGCTGCTGCCTTTGCTGCGCCTGAGTGCGGTGCTGGCTACCGGCACCGTACTGGCTACGGCCACGGCCGGCTGCTTTTCCAACCGCCAGAACGAAGGCGCCACGCTCTACCAAAACCACTGCTCCAGCTGCCACGGTGAGCAGGGCGAGGGGTTGCGCCGCCTGATTCCGCCCGTGGCCGCCTCCGACTACGTGGCCCGCAACCGCGCCGCCCTGCCCTGCCTGATCCGCCGCGGCATGAAGGGCGACGTGGTGGTGAACGGCATCCACTACAACCAGGTGATGCCCGGCCACGAGGACCTCACCGACTCGCAGATCACCAACCTGCTCAACTTCGTGCAGCGCAACTGGGGCAACCAGAACGAGCCTTACACGGTGCGGGAGGTATCGGAGCTGCTGCAGCCCTGCCATGGTTCCGACGGCCAGTAGACGGCCGGCGCTGAGGTGGTGATATAGTGCGCCTTACGCTCTGACAGCGGTATTTCCGTCGATGAAAGTCAAAACTCCGGGCTTCACTATTTCCCCACCTCACCACTTCTGAGTAGATTGCACTTTCATCTTTCGTATTGATATGGGTCTGTTTGACTTTCTGAAAAAGAAGCCGGAAACACCGGAAACCTTCTCCGCTCCATCGGCCTCGCCGGCTGCCCCCGCCGCCGATTCTGCTGCCGCCCCAGCCCCGGCCGGCCCGCGCTACAAAGGCTCCAACTACACCTTGCCTGTAGAGGAAGCCCCCGCGGCCCCCATGATGCCGATGATGCCCATGATGCCCGCCGACGAAGCCAGCGACGAGCAGATGATGGAATTCCCGTATCAGCCCACCAACGTGCTGGAAGAGCTGCTGATGCGCGCCGTGCACGAGCCCAACCTACGCCCCGCCTTCTACCAGGCGCTGCTGCACGAGCAGCTGTACGCCGTAACGCTGCCCCAGGAAGGCCAGCCCGGCGGCGAAATACAGATTGAGCCCGGTATGGAAATCCAGCTGCAGGTGCTGCACGATGGCAATATTCCGCTGTTTTCGTCGGCCGAGCGCATTTTTGAGGGCGGCGTAACGCCCGGCTCGGTTTCCTACCTCCACGTGCGCGGCCTCGATCTGCTGCAGATGGTGCAGGCCACCAACTGCGTGCTCAACCCCTTCTCGCCCGCTGGCAAGCTGCTCACCAGCCAGGAAATTCAGGATCTGCTGGTGTCCGACCTGGTGAACCTACCTGCTAATGCTGAAGGTGACCAGGTGCCCGTACAGCTGGGCCCGCCTTCCATCGAGCCCACCGTGCTGCTCGAAGCCCTGCGTGAGTTCTGCGCCAGCAAAGAGTTTGTAGCGCAAGCCTATCTGGCGGAGATGCGCCTTGAAAACAGCGACGTACCGCCGCGACTGCTGCTAGCCTTCCAGGCCGACAGCCCCGACCAGAACCCGGAGTTTCTGCAGGAGCTGGGCCCCGTGATTGAAGGCCGCCTCGAAGGCTTCCAGTTCGTGGATATGATGCTGCTCAACCCCGCCAGCGACGAGCCGCTCAACCAGTATTTCGCTCAGCAGGAGCCGTTCTATAAGCGCAGCTAACCTGGGTCCGTAAGGCCGTCATGCAGAGGCGGAGCCGAAGCATCTCGCTGGTGTAGTAGCATCATTTACTACTCTGGCGAGATGCTTCGGCTCCGCCTCTGCATGACGCCTTTATTTACTCGTTTTTTTCTCCATCACCCTGCTGCCTGGCCAGCACGCGGCGGAACACCGGGCGTAGCGCAAAATTCAGGGCCAGCCCCACCGGCACCGAGGCCAGCGCCCAGAGCAGCAGCGCCCCCAGCATGGCATGCCAGAGCAAGTGTAACGCTGCCAGCCAGTCGTGTCCGAACAGGTACTGCAGCTGCTCCAGTGTCAGCTCGGGGCCGGTGCTGCCGCCCAGCAGCTTGGCGCCAGCGTGCATGGCCGGGATAATGAGCAGCAACTGCAGCGGGCTCAGCAAGTGACTCACCAGCAGCAGCGCAGCCACATTCAGGCGCAGGCGCACGGCGGCAATGCTGCACATCAGGGTGGTGACGCCCAGCGTGGGCACCAACCCGAAGATTACGCCCAGCGCTACCGTCAGCGACAGTTGCGCGGGAGTGAGGCCCTGGCGGAGCACGTTCAGCACTGGCCCCACGAGGCGGCGGCGCCACCAACTGACGGGGGCAGCCGACACCTCTACAGGCTCACACGAATCAGGCAGCTTGGAAACAGGCACAGGCAAACAAAAAACAGACGTACACGAATCAGGACAGGGCGCTACCTTCGTACGTTGCCCACTGGCCTACGGCCACACAACCAGCACGCCGGCCAGATGACAAAAGTACACGCGCCGGGGCCAGCCCGCCGCCGCCTCTTCCTCGATATCCTGATTTTGCTGCGCCGCGCGGCCCGCGAGCTGGGCGCCAACGACCCGTTGCGCCTGGGAGCAGCCACGGCGTTTTTCACCACGTTTGCCCTGCCACCCATCTTCATTATTCTGATTCAGGGCCTCAGCTCCCTGTATCCGGCCTCCACAGTACGGGTGATGTTGCTCGGCAAGCTTTCCAATCTGCTGGGCGCGGCAGCAGCCGGACTGGTGGAGCAGATTCTGCAGAACGTAACCAATGTAGAACGTAGCCGCCTCGTAACGTGGCTGGGATTTGGCTTCCTGCTGTTTATCTCTACCACCCTATTCGTCGTTATTCAGAACTCGCTGAACCAACTCTGGCAAATCCGGCCACGGCGCAGCGGTGGGCGCCTCGGCAAAGTGCTGAAGGAGCGCAGCCGCTCCTTGGGCGTGCTATTCGCCACCGGCGTATTGTCGTTGCTGGCGTTCCTGACGGATGCGGTGCTGGCCTTTCTTGGCGACTACGTGCGCGACTTTGATGCCAGCTTCGGCTATTATCTGTTTCAGTTTTTCAACCAGCTCACTTCGCTACTGATTCTGGCGGCATGGTTTGCCGTTACGTTCCGTAACCTAAGCAGCGCGCGGGTGCCGTGGCGGGCGGTGTTGCGCGGCGCCGCTCTCACGGCCGTGCTTATCGATTTGGGCGAATTTGTGCTGGGCTATCTGCTGGTGCCGCGCAACCTGGGCCCCATCTACGGGCCGGCTTCCAGCATTGTGCTGGTGCTGCTGTTTGTGTTCTATTCAGCCATGATTTTCTACTTCGGCGCCTGCTTTACGAAAGCCTACGCTCACTACGCCAATATCGACATCAAGCCCAAGAAGTCAGCGGTGCGCTACCAGCTGGTAGACGTGGTAGAATAGGGCGGTATTTGGTTCGCCGTTGCTCGGTCTGATACCTTTTTGGTTGGGCAACAATTTGGCCACGGCGTCACTACGGTCCGAACCCTGGCCGCTCGATTCGCGTCTAGCAGAACTCTTCTGCACCAAGCTTCTTCCATGGAATTATACAATACCCTGGCCCTGCTTATCGTGGTGGCCGCCATTTTCGGCTACCTCAACCATCGATTTCTGAAGCTACCGGGCGTCATCGGGCTAATGATTCTGGCGCTGGTATCGTCCTTGGGAGCCATTGGGCTAGGTAAGCTGGGGGTGGGGTGGGTGGTGCAAGCCAGCGAGCTAGTGCGCGGTATCGATTTCCACACTGTGCTCATGGAGGTGATGCTAAGCTTTCTGCTGTTTGCCGGGGCACTGCACGTAGATGTGCAGGCCCTGGGCCGGCAGGGCGTGGCCATCGGTACGATGGCCACGGTCGGGATTCTGCTATCCACATTGCTGATTGGCACCGCCTTCTACTACCTACTACCGCTGTTCGGACAACCTATCGACTACATCTACTGCCTGCTGTTTGGGGTGCTCATCTCCCCCACCGACCC
This sequence comes from Hymenobacter puniceus, assembly GCF_014333525.1. Classification (GTDB taxonomy): domain Bacteria; phylum Bacteroidota; class Bacteroidia; order Cytophagales; family Hymenobacteraceae; genus Hymenobacter. Next base: position 526,008 of record NZ_JACSCX010000003.1, on the reverse strand, counting down.
AATTGCCGTGCTGGGCATTCTCAAGGAAGCCCGTATTGATAAGTCTTTGGAAATCCGGATTGTGGGCGAGTCGCTGTTCAATGACGGCATTGCCGTGGTGGTGTTCATCAGCCTGTTTCAGATTGCCAAATTCGGGGCTGAGCAGGCCACGCCAGCCGTTATTGGCGAGCTTTTTCTGGTGGAAGCGGTGGGCGGAATCGTGCTGGGCGCGGCACTGGGCTACGCAGCTTACTGGGCTTTGCGCACCATCGACAACTACCAGGTGGAGGTGATGATTACGTTGGCCCTCGTAATGGGCGGCACGGCGCTGGCCACCAGCCTGCACACCTCGGGGCCGCTGGCCATTGTGGTAGCGGGCCTGATTGTGGGCAGCAAGGGCCGCAGCCTGGGCATGTCGGACATCACGCGCGAGTACCTCGACAAGTTCTGGGAAATCCTGGATGAGATTCTCAACGCAGTGCTGTTCGTGCTCATCGGCCTGGAAATGCTGGTGCTCGACATCAGCCGCACCACACTGCTGGTGGGTTGCGTGTCGATTGGGCTGGTGCTGGTGGCTCGTTGGGTGTCGGTGGGCGTGCCGCTGGTGCTGCTCAAGCGCTTCTACCCCTTCGACCGTCAGATGTTGCGGGTGCTGACCTGGGGTGGACTTCGGGGCGGTATCTCGGTGGCTTTGGCCCTATCGTTGCCCGAGTCCATGCCCCGCGACCTGCTGGTGGGCGTGACTTACGTGGTGGTGATTTTCAGCATCATCGTGCAAGGCCTCAGCATCGGGCCACTGGTGAAAAAGTTGGGCTTAAGCACTGCTCCTCCTGCCGATGGTCACCCCGAGAGCTCCGCTCACTAGATTTTCCTGCACCTATGAACCGCCTCCGAACCTTGTGGCAAAGCCTGAATGCCAGCCTCTGGTTTGTGCCCGCGCTGATGGTAGCGGGCGCTAGTGTGCTGGCTTTCGGGCTGGTAATTGCCGAGTCGAGGATGCACTACGACGGCCTGCACAACTACCCGCTGCTGTTCGGGGCTGGGGCCGACGGAGCGCGGGGCATGCTCACGGCCATTGCGGGCTCCATGGTGACGGTAGCAGGCCTTATTTTCTCATTGACGCTGAACACGCTGGCCCAGGTGTCGAGCCAGTACACCTCGCGGGTGTTGCGCAACTTCATGCGCGACCGGGCCAACCAAGTGGTGCTGGGGTTTTTCGTAAGCATTTTTGCTTACTGCCTCATCGTGCTACGCACCATTCGGGGCGGCGATGAAGGCCGATTTATTCCATCCCTGGCCGTGGGTATGGGGCTAATTCTGGCGCTAGTAAGCATCGGGGTACTGATTTTCTTTATCCATCACATGGCCTCCGCTATGCAGGCGGCCAACATCATCCGCAACGCCGCCGACGAAACCGCCACGGCCATCACGCGCCTATTTCCTGATGAACTGGGAGAGCCGGCTAGCGCCGCCGAAGCCGAAGACCTTCTCCGGCAGGCGGGCCAGCTCAATTGGCAGCCAGTCCCTTCCACGGCCATGGGCTACGTGCAGAGCATTGATGAGGAAAGCCTGCTGACCCTGGCCCGCACGCTGGGTGGCGTGGTGCGCCTAGAGCATGGCATTGGTGGCTTTATAGCCCGCGGGGCAACACTAGTATCCCTGGCTAGCTACGACGGCCCGGCTGACGCCCCAGGCTCGGAGCTGACCACGCAGCTCAATGGCTTATTCAGCCTCGGCCGTTACCGAACCATTGAGCAGGATGCGGGCTTTGGCATACGCCAGATTGTGGACATTGCCCTCAAGGCCCTCTCACCGGGCATCAACGACACCACCACGGCCATCATCTGCGTCGACCACCTAGGGGCGCTACTGGCCCAGCTAGCCGACCGCCACCTACCTGGTCCGCTTCGCGTGGCCAAAAATCGGGTGCGCGTTATTGCCGTTCGTCCATCGTTTGCGCAGTTACTGGCCAGCGCCTTCGACCAGATTCGCAGCAGCGCCGACGGCAACGTAGGCGTGTACCAACGCCTGCTCACGGTGCTGACCACGGTGGGCCAGCGCACGCGGGACCCGGAGCGGCTGGCCGCCCTACGCCAGCAAGCCGAGCTAGCAGGCGAAGCAGCGCATCGCACACTACCTACTGTTTACGAGCGGGAGCAAGTACGCACGCAACTAGCGCAACTCCTGCCAAGCCTGCGGGCGTGATTGCCTGCCGGCGTGATTGAAAGAGCTTACGATACACATTAGCTATGAACGGCAATCCGTAATGCGAAGCGACGTTGGCACCACAGAGCATTGTGATGACGCCTTGCTTGCTTGCTTGCTTGGCTTCTTATCCCAGATAGGCCCGGCAGGCGTCGGCGCAAGCCATGCAGGCCGCAGCACATTGTTGGCAATGCTCGTGTTCATGCTTGGCGCATTCATTCTGGCATAGCTGGCACACTTCAATGCACTCTTTCATAATGTGCTTGGCATGCTCAGAACCGCGGGCTACCAGCCGAGCCGTCAGGGCGCAAATGTCGGCACAGTCCCGGTCTAGGCGGATGCAGCCGGCCATATGCTGCACGTGCTCTTCGGCCAAGCACAAAGTAGCGCAATGCTCACAGGCTGCTATGCACCGGTTGAGCGCATCGAGTAGAATCTGCTTGTCGATGGAGGACGGTAATTGATTCGTTGACTGATTCATAACAAGTGTGTATTGGTGAGAGATGAGCCGTTGGCACGGGTAGTCTTACGCATATCTATCTCGCATGGCCGTGCAGGATTCGGCCGGTGCCATGCACCATTTCCGCCCTGATGTGGTTACCTTCAAGCTTCAAGTCCCTCTGCTGCGTCGTATTTTTGCCTGATGTTATTCGCTACCGAACCCCTCGCCCCTACGCTCGCCTCTGCCCGCAAGGTCCTCAAGCAATACTATGGCTACGATACCTTCCGGCCCATGCAGGAAGACATTATCAAGAGCATTCTGGGCGGGCGCGACACGGTGGTGCTCATGCCCACCGGCGGTGGCAAGTCGGTGTGCTTTCAGATTCCGGCCGTCGTTAGCGAAGGTGTATGCGTGGTAGTATCGCCGCTGATTGCGCTGATGAAAGACCAGGTGGAAGCCCTGAAAGCCAACGGCATTTCGGCGGCCTACATCAACAGCAGCGTGGGCCAGAGTGAACAGAACGCCATCTGCGGCGACTGCCTCAACGGCTACATGAAGCTGCTCTACGTTTCGCCCGAGAAACTGCTTTCCGACGGGTTTCTGCAGTTTCTCAAGCGCATGCGCATCAGCATGTTCGCCATCGACGAAGCCCACTGTATCAGTTCCTGGGGCCACGATTTTCGGCCCGAGTACACCCAGCTGCGGGTGCTGCGTGAGCAGTTTCCGCAGGTACCCATCATTGCCCTCACCGCTACCGCCGACCGCCTCACCCAGCGCGACATCCAGCTGCAGCTGCGCATGCGCGAGCCGCAGGTGTTCCTCTCCAGCTTCGATAGGCCCAACCTCAACCTGATTGTGCGCCCCGGCCAGGACCGCGTAGGCGGCATCCTCGACTTTCTGGGCCGCCACCCCGGCGAGGCCGGCATCATCTACTGCCTCTCGCGCAAGCAGTGCGAAACCCTCACTCAGAAGATTCAGGCCAAGGGCATCAAGGCCGGTTTCTACCACGCCGGCCTCACGCCCAACCAGCGCAGCGTGGTGCAGGAAGGCTTCCTGAAAGATGATCTGCAGGTGATTGTGGCCACTATTGCCTTCGGCATGGGCATCGACAAGAGCAATGTGCGCTGGGTGATTCACTACAACCTGCCCAAGAACATCGAGGGCTACTACCAGGAAATCGGGCGCGGCGGCCGCGACGGCACTCCGGCCACGGCCGTGCTGTTCTATAGCTTCGCTGATGTAATGCAGCTGCGCGAGATGCTTTCCAAGGACAATCCGCAGCTCACCCAGCTCAACCTCACCAAGCTGGAGCGTATGCAGCAGTTTGCCGAGGCCGCCAGTTGCCGCCGCAAAATCCTGCTCAACTACTTCGGCGAAACCCTGGCCACCGACTGCGGCAACTGCGACATCTGCCGCAACCCACCCACTACCTTCGACGGCAGCCTCATTGCCCAGAAGGCGCTGTCGGCGGTGGTGCGTATGCGCGAGCGGGCCGGCATTGGCCTGCTGATTGACGTGCTGCGCGGTATGCGCAACCAAGCCGTGCTGTCGGGTGGCTACGACCAGATCAAAACCTACGGCGCCGGCTCCGACCTGCCCTACCTCGACTGGTACAGCTACATTCATCAAATGCTGAATGATGGCTTGCTATACATTGCTTACGAAGAAGGCTACGCGCTGAAAATCACGGACCTGGGCCGCGAGGTGCTGCAGGGCCAGCGGCCGTTGGCGCTCAAAAAATTCCAGCCTTCCGAGAAAGCCGAAAAACCCACCCGGGGCCGCAAAGCCGCGGCCGCAGCCGCCGCGCCCGCCAGCCGCGAAGCGCAGCTGTTCGAAGCCCTGCGCAGCTTGCGCAAGCGCATCGCCGACGAGCAGGGCGTGCCGCCGTACGTCATCTTCACGGATGCCACGCTGCAGGAAATGGCCCAGGAGCGCCCCATCAATCGGGTGGCTATGCTGAGCATTTCGGGCGTGGGCATGAAGAAGTTCGACACCTACGGCGAAGCGTTTATTCGGGAGGTGCTTGCACACGGTGGCAACCCCGCTGCCCTGGCTGAGCTGGACGAGGACGCGCTGCCGCTGGCCAGCCTCGACCCCGACGACCCGGGTGCGCCCCGCCTGGCCCGCAAGCGCGAAGCCAACACTGAAGCCGGCAGTACCGCCGAAACCTCGTTTCAGCTGCACCGCATGGGGCTGAGCGTGGAAGCCATTGCCGAGCGCCGCGGCCTAGCCGCCTCCACCATACAAACTCACCTAACTACCTGCTACGCCAGTGGCCAGGACTTGCGCATCAGCGACTTTCTCACCCCGGAGGCCTTGGCCGAAATCCAGACGGCGCAGGCGCAGCTTGGCGGCGGCCCCCTGCTACGCGACCTGTTCGACCACCTGCGCGAGAAGTACGACTACTTTCGCCTGCGCCTGGCTTTGATGTATTTCAAGAAGCTGAAGGGCGAGTAGCCGCAGTAGCGCGGAGTGGCACTCCGCGCACGAAGGAAGCGAGTATGCCTTCGCGTGGGCCAGCGGCGTGGTGCCAACTACTCGCTTTGCTTCTGCGCGGAGTGCCACTTTGCGTTACAGAAAAAATTTGCTAAAAATTTCAGCTAATTGAATTAGTATTCGCGTAGATGGGTTCGTATCTTCGTGAGCCGGTTATTCTTTACCGTTGAAGCCTGTTACCTGGCTCCCCCTGCGACATGATTAACACAAACCTCAAATTCTGGCGGCGCGAACTGGCCCTGACGCAGGCCCAGATGGCCGAAAAACTGGGTATCAAGCGTTCCTTGGTAGGCGCCTACGAGGAAGGCCGTGCCGAACCAAAGCTCACAACCCTGGTCAATATGGCCCGGCTATTCGGCATTTCGCTCGACCAGCTGGTCACTACCGACTTTAGCAAGAAAAAGAACGCCAAAGCGGCTGTCCGTCAGCTGGAAGCGTCCGGTACGCCTGGCACTACCCCTACCCGTCCCGGCGGTAGCCTGCGTATTCTGGCGCTTACCGTTGATAAAGAGCAGAACGAAAATATTGAGCTGGTACCACAGAAGGCAGCGGCCGGCTACCTCAATGGCTACGCCGACCCGGAGTATCTGGAGGAGCTGCCTAAGTTTCGTCTGCCCATGCTGGGCACCACCGGTACTTACCGCGCCTTCGAAATTGCCGGCGACTCCATGCTGCCCATTGCCAGCGGCACCGTTATTGTGGGCCGCTACATTGATGACTGGATGAGCCTCAAGGATGGTACGCCCTGCATTGTGGTGAGCAGCAAAGAGGGCATCGTCTTTAAGCGCGTATTCAACCGCCTTAAGGAAGGCGCCATGCTGGCCCTCCACTCCGATAACCCGGTCTACTCTCCTTACGAGATTGACGTAGAAGACGTAGTGGAAATCTGGGAAGCCAAAGCCTATATCAGCAGCACCTTCCCGATTGCTGACCTCTCCTTGAACCGTCTGGCTAGCATTGTTCTGGACTTGCAGCAGCAGGTCTCAACGATGAAAAAAGTGTAAGCTGGCCAGCTGTCATCTGTGACCTCTACAAAATGAACCGGGCTTCCCATAAGGGAAGCCCGGTTCATTTTTTTAAAAGCCTAAGCTCCAGCGCCTGACGGCTACATATCAACTTCCCGGGAGTGGGATGCGTACGTGCATGTACCAACCTGTTTTCTCCCGCCATGCTTCAAATTATTCCAGCCACAGACCGCCACCACGCTGCCCCTGTTCAATGGCTTAGCAGCTACTTCCTCTTCAGCTTCGCCGATTATTATGATCCACAGAACGTGCACTTCGGTCCGTTGCGGGTTTTCAACGACGATACCATTCAGGGAAAATCAGGCTTTCCGCAGCACCCACACTCGGAAATGGAAATCGTGACGCTGGTATTAGAGGGTGAGCTAACTCACCAGGATACGATGGGCAATAAGGCAACCATCAAAAAAGGAGAAGTGCAGCGCATGACAGCTGGCACTGGTCTGGCTCATTCCGAACTCAACGATACCGATAAGGCAGCGCACATCTATCAGCTGTGGTTTTTGCCTAACCAAAAGGGGCTGGCCTCCAGCTATGAGCAGAAGGACGTCGACTTTCTGGATACAAAAAACGAGTTGGTGCCACTGGTGTCCGGCCAAAAAGTGCTGGAAGACGTTGTGTATATGAATTCCAACAGCACTGTATACTGGTGCAATCTGGGAGAAGATAAAACGGTTACGTTCAAGACGTTTCCTATTCGCAACACTTTCCTTTACGTAAAAGAAGGCACACTTTACGTTAATGGCGTGGACATTGGAGCCAATGACCAGATCCGGGCCACCGACCAGCATGTGCTGGAAATCCGAGCCACCAAGGATGCCCAGTTTATCCTCATCGACCTGCCCGGCAGTGAAGCCAACTATTAACCTTACGGCATGTCGCTAGAATTTCCAAAGTCCTTGATTCCTGAAAATGAGGCGGCGCGCCTGCGGACGCTCCATCATTACCAGATTGTAAATACCACTGCTGAGCCGATTTTTGACGACTACGTAGCGTGGTCGGCCCAGCTGTTTAACACTCCCATTTCGCTGATTTCCCTGGTAGATGACGACTATGTGCACTTCAAAGCTCTAACCGGGGCCGAGGGCGTACCCGGCCTCGTGCGCGGCGACAGTATGTGCTCGGCCGCTATCCTGTTGGATACACCTGTGGTAACAGGCGACTATTCGGCGCAGAGTTGCAGCCTGATCAGCACTGATGTGGCGCAGGCCCTGGGGCTGAACTTCTACGCCGGCTCGGCCTTGCGCATGCCTGATGGCTCCCGCATCGGGATGCTGGCTGTAATCGGGCGCGAAGCCCGCGGCCTGTCGCCGGTGGAAACAGGGGTGTTGACGGAGTTGGCCGGACTGGTAAGCCGCACAATTGAACTGCGGCTAAAGTATCTCAACTCGCAGCAGCCCGCCGTCTGGGAAGCCGCGCAGGAAGAACTAGCTGAGAACCTCGACGAAAACGCTGCTCTGGCCCGCTACCTCACTTCCCGCAACGGCCGCATCGACCTCGACGACGAGGACGTGCTGGCTTTAGTGCAGCGCCGCCTCAAGAGCGTGACGAAAGTATTGGACCGGCGAATGGCAGACTTGTCCAAGGCAGCCTAGTCAGCGCCGGGCCTACTTAGCGGGCACCGCCGGCCGGGGCTTGAACACGGCTCTGAAGGCGTGGAGGGCGGCCGGGTGATAGATAGTCAGGTGGGTTTCCTGCGGCATGGGCACGTAGTTCCAACTGATGACTTGGTTGGCAGATGCTTGCAAGGCGCGGGTCAGGCGGCCGGTTCCGGCCACAATTTCAGGCTCATTGCTGGTGGCCAGTAACAGCGTTTTAGGGCTTCCCTTATATGCGGCTAGCAGAGCTGGCACCTGCTGCACCAGCAGTTCGTTGTTCCACCACAGGCTGGGGTCGAAGGCTAGGTAGGTATCGAATAGGTCGGGTTCCAGAAACAGGGTTTCCACCACGAATAGCCCCGCCAACGACTCGCCCACAATGGCCTTTTCGTCGGTAGTGCGGTAGCGGCGCTTGATTTCGGGCATCAGTTCGGTGCGCAGAAACTGCCGAAAGGCCACTGAGCCGCCTACGCGAGGCGCTATCTTCTTGTCTTTTTCATTGGTAGTAGGGCCGGTCAGGTCGCGGCGGCGCTCGGTATTTTCGATGCCCACCAGCAGAAACGGCCGCATCGTGCCATTGCCGATCAGTACCTGCATCAAGCCCGCTACGTGCAGAAAATCCTCTCCCATTCCACCATCCGGCATGTACAGCACCGGCAACCGTTCTGTACCCTGCTCGGCATAGCCGGCCGGCAGATACACGTTGATACGGCGCGTTTCGCTGAGCACCCGCGAGTTCAGCGTAAACGTCTGTCCGATGGTTAGGGCATTGCTAACTGAGGCGGCATTTTGAGCGGATACTGCCAGAGGAAAGCACGTAACTAAGGCTGCGGCCAGCATCAGCCGTATGGCGCTTGAAAGGAAAGTCATAGAATCTGGATTTTACTCTCTCGACAATAGAAAAGGTGGCGCCAATAAGAATGACGCTGTGCATTGTCTTATTAAGAAAACGGCGTTGGACTGAGTCCAACGCCGTTTTAGCTTGTCGAATATAGCCGGGCAGCTGCTGCTCCTGGCTACATGGTGTATTTGCGGCCCTTGTTCTGCTCTTTCAGGTAGGCCATCAGGGGCTGGAAGTATTTTACCATGGCGCGGGCCGAAAGTTCTTCGCCGGTTTTCTCTTTCAGCACGGTACGCCAGTCTTTGCTGGCGCCGGGCCGCATGATGTCAGCCAGAAACGCGCCCACTTCCTTGCTGCCGTAGTAGTTGGTGGCGTGCGGGTCCTGCTTGAGGATGTTTTTGCTGATGTGGTCGTGGAGCTGGAACAGGATGACGTAGCTCAGGGCGTAGTCGTAGTACTGCGCGGGGTCGTCGTTGATGTGGGTTTTGGTGGCCGGGTCGAGGTACTGCTCGCCGCGCGGGGTGGGCGGCACAATGCCCTGATACTTTTTGGCCAGCTCCCACCACTTCGCGTTGAGCTGGTCGGCGGGCAGCTTGTCGGCGTAGAAGCTGTTTTCCCACTCGCTCATCACGCCCGACGCAAACGGAATGAAGGTGGCATAGTTGAGGGCTTCTTTGAGCAGCGTCTGCGTCTGGTCGGTTTTCGACTTGGCATCTACCAAGCCCAGGCCCGCTAGAAATGGTTTCTGGGTGGCCGCCAGCCCCATCAAACTGCCCATGGCCTCGTGGTAGGCGCGGTTGGCGCCGCCGCGCAACAGCACTGGCACGTCGGGGTTGGTGTAGGTGAGGTAGTAGTAGATGTGACCCAGCTCGTGGTGGGTGGTTTCGTACCACTCAGTGTTGCCTTCCACACTCATCAAACTGCGCACGTCCTGGTTGAGGTCCATGTGCCAGGCCGAGGCGTGGTTGTTTTTCTTATACGCCGCATCTTTCGGCAGCGGGTAGAGGCTGGATTTCTCGTAGAACACTGGCGGCAGGGCCGGAAAGCCCAGACTCTGGTAGAACCGCTCGGCCTGCTTCACCTGCCACTCGGCGCCCTTCTTGGCTAGCACGGGGTCGAGGTTGAGGCCCTTCACGTCCACCATGGCGCTCCAGTCCTGGCCCCAGCGGTTGGGCAGCCAGGAAGCCGGCAGGTAGTCGGGAACTTGCTTCTGGCCATACTTTTTGGCCAGCTCGTAGCGGGCGTAGGTGTGCAGTTCGCGGTACAGGGGCCGCAGCTCGGTGTTGATTTTGCGCACCAAAGCCAGCATTTCCTCGCGGCTCAAGCCGTAATCGGAGGCCTGGTAAGTGAAGTAGTCGGGGTAGCCGAGGGCCTGCACGGTCTGGTTGCGCAGGTCGCGCAGATTCAGCAGGCCGTCTTTGAGTGTAGGGCCGATTTCCTTGCTGGCTTCCCAGATCTGCTGGCGCTTGAGCGGATTCTTTTCCTTGCGCAGCAGCTCGTCCAGGTCATTGGTCGTCACCGATTTGCCGGCGTATTTGTAGTCGAAGCCGTAGAGTTTTTCGGTTTGGGCGGCTTCGGCCTTGATGCGGCGCTTCACTACGTCGGCAATGGTCTGGGGCGAGTTGGCGGCGTTGTAGAGGGCCGTTTGCAGCTGCTTCACCTGCAGCTCCGTGAGCTGGTCTTTGTGGTCAAGTAATTCCCGGAGCTCCTTGATATTGGTCGCCGAACCCGTGAAGGCCGCCATCCGCTCGTTGGCGCGGGCCGTGGCGCCGGCGTTGCTGGTGTCGCCGGGCACAATGCGGGTATTGGAGCGCCACTCGGCCTCTGTGGCCTGGGTGTAGAGGCGCTGATATTCGGTAGAATAAGCCGTAAGGAAGGTTTCAGCCCGCTCATCCCAACGGGGCACGGCGGGCTGGGTGGCCGGCTCGGGCGTAGCCGTGGGCGCGGTGGCGGTGGGCGTTTGGGCAGTGGGCGCGCAGGCCGTCAGCAAAGCCGCCGCTGTAAGGGTGGGCAGGAAGTAGCGTTTCATAGAGCTGGAAAAGCAGGAAATCGAACGAAGATAAAACAACGCTCCAGTTCAGGCCTAAGCAGGCCATTCTTAACCGAATGCGCCGCTACGCGGCCTGCGCTGCGTGTTGCTGCATGTGGCACTCTTTATATTTCTTGCCGCTGCCGCAGGGGCATGGGTCGTTGCGGCCGAATTTGCGGCGGCTGCGCAGGGTCTTTAGCCACTGCCGCGGGTCGATGCGCCAGCGCTGAAAGCGGCTCTTTGGATTCTGGCGGAAAGCCAGCAGCAGCAGGCCGTACAGCTCCGGATGGTGCTCTTGCAGCTTCTCCGGCTTCTCAAAGAAGTACTCCGTCACGACGGCAAAGAACTCGGCCTCGTTGGTGCCGGCGTAGTCGTTGATTTCTGAATGGCCGGCCCGGATGGCGGCAATTTCGCGCGCCATAACGGCCTCCCACTCCGGGCGTAGCGCCGCCGGAAATACCGTGGCGGGCACGCCATCAATCACGCCGTCGGCCTCATCCAGCAGGTGGGCAAACTCATGAATGCCTACGTTCTGCTTGTCCATCGAGTCCTGAAAGCCACGCTCCAGCGAGGCCTTCGAGAGGTGCATGTAGTGCGAAGTCTGGAAGTTGCGCACCGAGCCCAGCAGCGTGCCAGCCAGCGGCGCAGTTTCCTTGTTGGGGTCCTGCTGTTCCTTCCAGGCATCAGGCACTACCAGCACCTCGCTCAGGTTGCCATACTCCCAATCAGGGAAACCAAATACCGGAATTACAGCCGAGGCGGCTACCAGCACCCGCGTAGTGTCGTCGATGTCGGTCTGGATGCCGGTGATGCGCGTCTGGGCCAGAAATACCTGCAGGCGCTTTTCAAACCGGCTTTTTTCCACGGGCGTGAGCGAACCGTAGAAGGCAACTCGCTCCGCAAGAATCTGGCGCCATCCCTCGGAAAAGTCTTCGGCTAATGCGGCGGCCTTCCGGCGCGAATCAGCGGTAAGATAGCGGTAAAACAGGAAGAGCACTACGGCTACAATGGCCGCAAAAATAAGGTAAGGCATGGCCGGCTAAACGGCCGGAAGAGCGTTTGGTTATAAAAGTATGCCCCTACTCGCGTCTTGTCGTTAGCTCCCTGGCCTTTGGTTGGGGATGTTGTTTAGCTGGCGCGGTTCGGGCCGTTCAGCAACCAGACAAGAATACGCGTCTCTACAGGAAATCGGAAGGCTACAACTCCGGCAGGTGCTCCCGCAGCCGCTCGCGCAACAAGTCCTGCAGGATGTGGTCCATGAACTGAAATTTGTCGGGGATGCGCAGCACTACCAGTGGCTTGCCAGCCAACTCCGCCTGGAATTTCTGCCGTAGAATGTCAGCGTGCTTGCGCTCCATCACAAACACCACATCGGCCCAGCCCAGGTGCCCGGCCGTGACGCGCACCCGCGCCCCCGGCTCGGTGCCGGCCGAGCGGGCTTCGTAGGTTGGATGCCCGTCAAAGAGCCGCTCCGCTGTGAGGCTACGCCAGCGGTTCTGGCTGCAAATAAAGAGGAGCTGGTGGGGCATAATAGCGCCTAGATAGCACGTCATTCCGAGCTTGCCGAGGAATCTCGCGTGCTGAGGTTGAAATACTATTCAGACATCAGCACGCGAGATTCCTCGGCAAGCTCGGAATGACGTTCTGGAGTGTACCCGTTTTTTACTGGTTCTACCGTACTTCCGTCACGCGCACTTTTTTGCCTTTCACTTTAGCACCCAGCAGGCGCTGCACCACGTCCTGCACCTGGCCGCGCGGCACAGCCACGTAGCTGTAGTAGTCGAACACCTCGATGTGGCCGACCTGCTCGCGGGCCACGCCGCCCACATTCACGAAAGCCCCTACCAGGTCGTGGGCACTGACTTTGTCTTTCTTACCGGCCGTGACGTGCAGAGTCACGTTTTCGGGCTTGGGCGCTTTGGGCGCAGCGGGTGGCAGCTTGGGTGCCACCATTTGGCTCCACTTGATGCTTTCGGCAATGGGCCACTTTTTCACGTGGTCCTGCTCTTTGGGGGTAGCCAGGATGTGGGCCGTGCCGGCAGCGCCGGCGCGGGCCGTGCGGCCGGCGCGGTGCTGGAAGCCGTCGGCTTTGTCGGGGGCGTCGTATTGTACCACGGTGTCAAGCAGTGTCACGTCGAGGCCACGGGCGGCTACGTCGGTGGCTACCAGCACCTGGCTGGAACCGTTGCGCAGCTTGAGCAGAGCTTTGTCGCGCTCGGGCTGGGGCATTTTGCCGTGTAGCACCTCGGCCGCCACTTCGCGGCCCTGCAGGAAGCGGGCCAGCTCCATGCACCGGTCGCGGGTGTTGCAGAAGATGAGGGCGCGGCCGGTTTCGGGCTGGCGCAGGATGTGCAGCAAAGCCGCCGGCTTCAGCTCAATCGGGCCGACGTGGCCGAGCAGCGTGAGGTTCTCAGGCAGTTGGTCGTCGTCCTCGCCCAGGTTTATCACGCGGGGCCGGGTGAGGTTCTTACGGATCAGCTCCAGCACCTTATCCGACATGGTAGCCGAGAATAGCAACGTCTGGCGGCGGCGCGGCAGGCGCTTCACAATCTCCACCAGCTCGTCCTGGAAGCCCAGCTCCAGCAGCTTATCGGCCTCATCGAGCACGAGACTTTTGAGCTGGTTCGGGATGATGGTGCGGCGCTCCAGGTGGTCGAGGAAACGGCCGGGCGTGGCTACCACGATGTGCGGAGCCTGCGTGAGGGAGGCCTTTTCCTCGCCGAAGGCGTGGCCGCCGTAGAAGGCCGCTACGCGCAGGTTGGGCAGAAACTTACCCATTTTCTTGAGGGCGTCGCGCACCTGCAGGGCCAGCTCGCGGGCGGGCACCAGCACCAGCATCTGCACGGCGTCGTTTGTTACGTCAACCTGTTGCAGCAGGCCAAGGCCGTAGGCGGCGGTTTTGCCGGAGCCGGTGGGCGCCTGCCCGGCTACGTCCTGGCCGGCGAGCGTGAGGGGCAGCACCTGCTCCTGCACGGGCGTAGGCTGGGTGAACTGCAGCTCTTCGAGGGCTTGCAACAGAAAGGGCGCGAGGCCGAGGTCGGCAAAGGAGGTCATAAACTTGGAATTAGCCTGCAAAGGTACGCAGTTCTAAGGGCCTCCCCTCAGATGGCAGGGAGTGTAGCGCTAACCAGACACCTATGCATGACCCCAAGTATCATTCAGCATATTCATTGATTATCACTTTTTATAATTATTTATTTATTATTTATTAAATTATCGATACAATAAAGTCCGAGCCATAGCGGCTATCCCGCACCTATTCTCACCAGATTTCCCAACAACAATGAGAAAATATATCTACCCAGTGGCTGCACTTCCTTTGCTACCAGTAATTTTCTGCTTGGCAAGTTGCAATTCTAACCCTTCCACATCTAAGGCTTCTGATTCTCAGCCACCCACTATATTACCTACCACCCAGGCAGCAGTGCCCATACGCCCTGACTACCCGGGGGGCAGAGGATTTGGTAAGCCAGCCGATAAAATTAAGTTAAAGGACTTAACTCGGAACTATGCAGCAGTGCATTTTCCAGGCTCTACAAGGCCTTCAGAAGAAGATCCCAAAATCTATTACGTTGCCAAGGATACCATTGCCAAAATCCTAGCCCAAACCGGCTGTATCGGCATTCGCATCTATCCTGCATATAAAAACAGAATTCCCCCTTATAAACCCCGAATGATAATTGTAGGGGTGGAAATTGGCCCCAGCGGCAAAAACAGAGACATGGACGCAAACTACACCAGCAAGCAACTCGTGCCAATAGAATGTACAGTGATAGAAACAGACGACAAATGCCCTGACAACTGCGACGGCACCGCATTTTAATCTTTGATGTCGGAGATTATAAGTCCGTTTTCGCTCTCCGGCTACCCTGGTATAGTTCGTACTTCAGCAGGCGGCAGTCGATGGGGCCGTTATAGAGCGGAATGCGCCGCGAGGTTTTCAGGCCCACGCGCTTGGCCGCTTCCAGGTTGCCGGTGAAGATGAAGGCGTCGTAGCCCTGAAAGCCGGTTTTGAGCGTGTCGCCGATGGTTTTATAGAGGGCATCCATTTCGGCTTCCTCCCCGATTCGCTCGCCGTAGGGCGGGTTCATCACCACAATGCCTGGCTCGCCTTTGGGGGCGGTGGCGTCCTTCACGTCGCGCACAGCGAAGCGGATGAAGTCTTCGAGGCCGGCGGCTTCCACGTTTTCACGGGCCAGCTCGATGAACTCCGGCGAGAGGTCGGAGCCGTAGAGCATAGCCTGGGGCTCGTCGAAGCGGGCCTGCTCGGCATCAAGGCGCACCGATTCCCAAAGCGCCTTGTCAAAGTCAGCCCAGTTCTCGAATCCAAACTTGCCCTGGTGGTAGAGGCCCGGCGCAATGCGCTGGCTGATGAGGGCGGCCTCGGTGAGCAGCGTGCCGGAGCCGCACATGGGGTCTACAAGGGTCTTTTTGCCGTCCCAGTCGGCGAGCAGCAGGATGCCGGCGGCCAGGGCTTCGTTGAGCGGGGCCACGTTGGTTTGCTGGCGGTAGCCGCGCTTGTGCAAGGACTCGCCCGAAGAATCGAGGCTGAGCACCACCTCGTTGTCGAGCATGTGCAGGTGCAGGCGCACGTCGGGGTTCTTCACGTCCACGCTGGGGCGGCTGCCGGTGCGGTTGCGGAACTGGTCCACGATGGCATCCTTGGTGAGCTGGGCCACAAACAACGAGTGCTCGAAGGTGGACTTGTTGACGACGGCCGTAATGGCAAACGTCTGGTCGGGCTGAATGTAGTCGGCCCAGTCGATGCGGCCTACTTCACGATAGAGGCCTTTTTCATCGGGGGCGTAGAAGCCGGCGAAGGGACGCAGGATGCGCACGGCGGTGCGGCACCACAGGTTGGCCTCGTAGCACAGCTGCATGTCGCCGATAAATTCTACAGCCCGCTGGCCCACCTTCTCGATTTTGGCACCCAGTTGATACAGCTCTTCCGCCAGAATTTCTTCCAGCCCAAACTGGGTGGTGGCGGTCATGTAGAACGGGGCGGAGCGGCGGGCCTGGGCCATATGCGGGGTGTTGCGTGGAGGTTGAAGGTGCAAAGGTCGGGAAAGTAACGGGCTTCAGCCCCACCGGCTCTATCTTTACCTGTAGCCAGCCACGGTTGGCCGAGCTGGCTAACGACTTTATTCCAATGAAAGAACTATTTCGCTGGGTCTGGCTGATTACGCCGTTTGCGCTGGAATTTCCGGTTGATGCAGCCCAGTTTGTGTTGCGGCTACAGCCTCACGTGGCGCCTCCTAACCTGAATCCATTCGGCCGGCTGGGCCGCCTCTTTTCTCCCACTATTGCACCCTACAACGGGATAGTGCAGGCCAACTATGTGCGGCTAAAGCCGCTCCCCGATGGCAACCACCTCTTTTTTCCCGCTTTTGAAGGTGCCGTGCTGTCAATCCAAGCGGGCACACGCCTGGAGGGTGAGTTGAACGGGGCCTCCGGTATGCTTCTATTTCCTGCTTTTTTCTATCTGGCTTTCGTGCTTTTTGCTTTTGTATCACTGCTGGTGCGGGATGAAAGCACCACCTTAGCTGACGCGCTGATTACAATGGCCATGCTGTTATTCCAGGGGCTTTTGGTGGTAGGCATTCCGTACATAATAGCTCGAAGACGCCTGCAGAAAACAGCGTTTGAATTGGAGCGAAACCTATTTTACTTCATACAAAAGCCCTGATCCTCTGATCATAAGGCTGCAGCAAATTGGCATACAGGATACTACAGGGGGGCAACCACGCGCCGGATAGCTAGGTTACATCGTCTCCCTGCCTTCCGCCTGCCATGCGCCTTCCTGCTTCCCTCGTTCTGCTACTGTTCCTTTGGCTAGCTTTCCTGCCACCCACCCCAGCCGTGGCCCAGCCGGCGCCGCAAACGCAGGTGCAGTACCTCTCGGGGCGCGACAACCACCCGACCGTGCAGTGGGACTTCTTCTGCACCGGGGGGCGTCAAAGCGGCTTCTGGACCAAAATTGCGGTGCCTTCGTGCTGGGAACAGATGGGTTTCGGGAGCTACAACTACGGCCGCGACTACAAAACCTACGGCAAGAACTTCCGCTTCGCCGACGAGCAGGGCCGCTACCGGCACTCGTTTCAGGTGCCCGCCGCGTGGCAGGATAAGCAGGTGTTTATCGTGTTTGAGGGCTCGATGACGGATACCGAGGTAAAAATCAACGGGCAGGCAGCGGGGCCGGTGCACCAGGGCGCGTTCTATGAGTTCCAACACGACATCACCGACAAGCTCCAACCCGGCCGGCCCAATCTGCTGGAAGTGACGGTGAGCAAGATGTCGGCCGACAAAACCGTGAACAACGCCGAGCGGCTGGCCGACTACTGGGTGTTCGGGGGCATTTTCCGGCCGGTGTACCTGGCCGCGTACCCGAGGCAGTTTATTGCACGCACCGCCATCAATGCGCAGGCTAGTGGCGCGTTCAGCATGAACGTGTTTGTGCGCAACGCACCGGCCGGGGCGCAGGTGCAGGCCGAAATTCTGGATGCTGCGGGCCAGGTGATGGGCACGGCGCAGGCCGCGGCCAACCCACAGGATACCGTCGTGATGGTGCGCACGCAGGTGCGCCAGCCGCGGCGCTGGACCGCCGAAACGCCCTACCTCTACCGGGTGCGCACCAGCTTGCGGGCGGGCGGCACCACGCTGCACGAAACCACCAGCCGGTTTGGGTTTCGCACCATTGAGGTGCGGCGCAGGCAGGGCATTTTTGTGAACGGCACGCAGGTGAAGATGAAGGGCATCAACCGGCACAGCTGGTGGCCCGAATCCGGCCGCACGCTCAACGACTCCATCCAGCTGCTCGACGTGAAGCTGCTCAAAGAAATGAACCTGAACGCCGTGCGCATGGCCCACTACCCGCCCGACGCGAAGTTCCTGGACCTCTGTGACTCGCTGGGCCTCTATGTACTGGATGAGCTAGCCGGCTGGCAGAAAGCCTACAGCACCGCGGCCGGCGCCAAGCTGGTGCGCGAAATGGTGCAGCGCGACGCCAACCACCCCAGCATCCTGTTCTGGAGCAACGGCAACGAGGGCGGTACCAACAAGGAGCTCGACGACGATTTTGGCCGTTACGACCTTAGTAACCGGCCCGTCATCCACGCCCACCACCGGCCCGGCAACGCCCACAACGGCATCGACGGCAACCACTACGAGAACTACTACAGCACCCGTCAGCTCCTGGCCGACTCCCTGATTTACATGCCCACCGAGTTTCTGCACTGCCAGGACGACGGCGGCGGCGGCACCGGCCTGGCCGACTTCTGGGAGCTGCACTGGAACGCCAAACGCAGCGGCGGCGGCTTTCTGTGGGCTTTGCTGGACGAGGGTGTGGTGCGTACCGATCAGCGCAACATCATCGACGTAAACGGGGTGAATGCGCCCGACGGCGTGGTGGGCCCGCACCGCGAAAAGGAAGGCAGCTTCTACGCCATCCGGGAAATCTTTTCGCCCATCCGCATTGCGCTGCCGGAGCTGCCGGCCAAGTTCAACGGCACGCTGCCGGTGGAAAACCGCTACCACTTCACCAACCTCAACCAGTGCTTTTTCCAGTGGGAGCTAGTGAACTTCCGCTCGCCCACCGACGCCTTTCCGGGCGCGATAACGCAGCAGAAAAACCGCCTCAAAAGTCCTGATGTGAAGCCGCTAGGCACCGGGCGCTTGCAGCTGGGGTTGCCCAAAAACTGGCAGCAGTACGACGCGTTGGTGCTGTCGGCTTTTGATGCGCAGAAGAACCTAGTGTACAAATGGACCTGGAAAACCGGCGGCAACGCTAAGGTGTTGGCCGGCTTATTGGACCTGACCGCGCCCGGCGCCGTAGCCGCCACCGATACCGATTCGCTGCTAACGCTGAAGGCCGGCAATATCAGCGTGGGCTTCAGCAAAACCACCGGCCAGCTCACCGGCATCAGGGGCAACAATGGCGACAAGCTTTCCTTCGGCAACGGCCCGGTGCTGGTGAGTGGCGCGGCTGCCTTCCTGGGCCTGCAGCACCACACCGAGGCCGACGGTGAAGTGGTGGAGGCGCGCTACTCCGGCGACCTGAAAACGGTGCGCTGGAAGATGTATGCCTCGGGCTGGCTGCAGCTCACCTACGAGTACGCGCTGCCGCCCACCGACTATGCCTTTGCCGGCCTGAGCTTCACCTATCCTGAAAACTACGTCATCGGGGCGAAGTGGCTGGGCAAGGGGCCGTACCGGGTGTGGAAAAACCGCCTGCTGGGCGTGGCCGACAACGTGTGGGAAAACGCCTACAACAACACCCAGACCGGCGCCGCCCCCTGGATTTACCCGGAATTCAAGGGCTACTTCGCCGACATTGCCTGGCTGGAAATGAACACTGTAGAAGGCAAGTTCCTGGTGGCCAGCCCCGACCCCGGCCTCTACGTGCGCCTGTTCGACTTCTACGGCCTGTCGGGCGTGCAGCCCTCCCCCGTCCTACCCGTCGGCAACCTGTCGTTTCTGGACGCCATTCCGCCGCTGGGCACCAAGCTGGCGCTCAACATCGACGCCAACACCGCCAACCTGGGCCCGGCCAGCGAGCTGAACCACCTGCGCGGCACCCGCCAGCGCACCCTGTTCTTCTACTTCGGCCTCCCCAAAACCGACCGTCAGCCCCAGCCCTACACCGCCCCCGCCAAGGACGACCTGTTTTAGGGCCGGCGGAGAGTAAATATTGAATACTGTAAAACGTCATGCTGAGCTTGCCGAAGCATCTCTCCCGCTTTGCCTGAATGGTAATCAAACGAAGCGGGAGAGATGCTTCGGCAGGCTCAGCATGACGGTCTGATTACCAGTATGGCCTCCTCTCAGGTGGCCCCGGCTTACTTGCTCATTTCCATCTCCACGCCGGCCATGATGAAAGGGCCCACGCCCTTGAAATCGTTCTGCTGGAGTGGCTCGGAGAGGTAGTACTCGTAGCTGCCGTCGCGGTAGGGCGAGCCGCCGAGGCCGCCGACGCTCACGGTGCCGTTGAGAGTCAGCAGGCCGGTTGGCTCCTGCACTACAAACTGCCGCACGATGCCCTCGTAGCCTTTGCGGGCCACTTTGTTGTACTTCTTGTCGAGGTAGCCGAGGCGGCTGCCTTTGGCCAGGGCGTACACAAACATGCACGAGGCCGAGGTTTCGATGTAGTTGCCGGCGCGGCCCGCCTGGTCGGATACCTGCCACCAGCCGCCGGTTTTGGGGTCCTGGTAGCGGGCCAGCACCGGCGCGAGGCGCTGCAGGTATTGCACCAGCTTGGCGCGCTCGGGATGGTCCTGGGGGAAGTAGTCGAGCACGTCCACGAGGGCCATGGCGTACCAGCCCATGCCGCGCCCCCAGAAGTTGGGCGAGAGGCCGGTGGTCTTGTTGGCCCAGCGCTGCTCCCGGCTTTCGTCGTAGCCGTGGTAGAGCAGGCCGGTTTTAGAATCCACGAGGTGCTTTTCCACCTGCGCAAACTGCAGCGCCACGTGGTCGAAGTCGGCGGGTTGGTTGAACACCTTGGCGTATTCGGCCGCGAAGGGCTCGGCCATGTACAGGCCATCAAGCCAGATCTGGTGCGGGTAGCGCTTCTTGTGCCAGTAGCCACCCTCCTTGGTGCGGGGCTGCGCCGCCAGCTGCTGGTGCAGGCGTTGGGCGGCCAGGCGGTACTTGTCGGGCGCCAGCCCGGGCTGCTGGCTGAGCGTGAGCAAGGCGCGGCCGGTGTTAATGTTGTCCAGGTTGAAGTCCTCGTATTTGTAGCGCTGGATGGCGCCGTCGGGCCCGATGGAGTAGTCCAGAATCCGCACCATATAGTCCAGGTATTTCCGCTCGCCGGTTTGCTGCCACACCCGCTCGATAGCCTTGAGCATCAGCCCCTGCTCGTAGCCCCAGCGGGCCGCCTTGTTGTCGGCCAATCCCAGCGAGTCGGGGTAGCGGCGCATGAAGGAGTCGGCCATCTGGCGGACCAGCGGCGCCGAGGCTTTGGGCTTTTGCTGGGCCGGGGCCGCGGTGGCCACCAAGAGGAACAGCAGAACAAACAGGCGAAAAATCATAGGGCAGGGAAAGAGAGGGAGAACCAGGCGGTAGGACAGCCAGACAGGTGGAACCTATTTCTTGGCCACCGTGACGACCTTCTTCGACACCTTTTCGCCCAGCTCCAGCGGCTGCCTGGCCTGGGCGGGGTCGGTGTTGAGCAGGCGCACGTTTTTGGCCTTTTCGGCGCCCGACACGCGCAGCAGCGTGGCCGTGCCAACCGGGTACTTGATGCCGTCGAGGGTGATGTTGCGGCTGTTGTGCACTTCCAGCACCGGGTCGGTGCTGGTAGGCAGCAGCGTCACGTTTTTCAGCTGGATGTTGTCGGCCTCGATGCACACCAGGCCCTTTTCGGCTTGCAGCACGGCGTTTTCGATGCTGATATCCTTGATGGCCATTTCGGGCAGGCCGCGCACCAGGATGGCGGTTTTGGCGCCGTTGCAGGTGACGTTGCGGATGGCAATCTTGCGGAACTGCGGCGTACTCTCATCCACGGGCTTGGCCGGCGACACGGGCCGCTCCTTGGAACCCGCCACCTGCGGCGACGGGTCCTTGATCATGTAGTACATGTCAAACAAGATGGCTTCGCCCCCAATGTCCTTCATGTCCACGTTCTCAATAAAGATGTTCTCCACCACCCCGCCCCGGCCGCGCGTGGTCTTGAACCGGATACCAATGTCGGTGCCGAGGAAGGTGAGGTTCTGGGCGTAGATGTTGCGCGCCCCGCCCGACATTTCAGAGCCGATGACGAAGCCGCCGTGCGCCCGGTACACGGTGCAGTTTCGGATCAGTACATTTTCGGTGGGCATGGCCCGCGCCCGGCCCTGCTCGTTGCGGCCGCTCTTGATGCAGATGGCGTCGTCGCCCACGTCGAAGGTGCAGTTCTCCACGAGGGCGCGGTTGATGGATTCCAGGTCCAGGGCGTCGGTGTTGGGAGTGTAGGGGCCGTTGCGTACAGTCAGGCTGCGCACGGTCACGTCCTGGCTGCGCATGGGGTGCACCGTCCAGGCCGGCGAGTTCTGGAACGTCACGCCTTCCAGCAGCAACCGTTTGCAATTGTCAAGCACCAGAAAGTCGGGCCGCAGGTAGTCTTTCAGGTCGGCGAAGTCCTGCACGTTCGGCTTCTCGGGCGTCAGCACGCCAGCTTCCTTCACGGTGGTCCCCTTCAGGCTTTGCGCCGATGGATACCAACGGTCCTGCTTTTCGTTGAGGAAGCCACCGGAGGCCACCAGCTTCTTCCACTCGCCCTCGGGCGTGCGGCCTTTCTGCACCATCCACCACGCCTCGCCGGCCCCGTCGAGGATGCCGTGGCCGGTGATGGCCACGTTCTCCAGGTTCTGGCCGTAGATGAGCGGCTGGTTGCGCACGGCGTCGAGGCCCTCCCAGTTGGTTTTGATCAGCTGATAATCGGCGCGCTTGTTGCTGAACTGCACGAAGGAGCCCGCCGCCAGGTGCAGGTTTACGTTGGAGCGCATGGTGAGCGGACCGGTGCGCCAGTGGCCGCGCGGCACCAGCACCACACCCCCGCCCTTGCGGCTGCAGGCGTCGATGGCGTCGGTGAATGCCTTGGTGTTGGCAGTAAGGCCATCGGCCACGGCCCCAAACTGGGTGATGCGCACAGTGTCCCGGGGAAAACTGGTGGCACGAACCGGCGGCAGATTAGGCACGAAGGACTGAGCATAAGCGCCGGAAAAACTCAGCAACGCAACAGGCAACAGGTATTTCAGCATGAGAAGCAACGTATGTTGATTTGGGTGGCCGGTTCCAACTTCTGTGAGTTAGGAAACAGCTTCTTAGGTTCTAATCTTCGGGTTCCGTTACGGCATCTTGCTCAGTCCCTCCCACTTCACCTGCCAGCCCTTCGGGATGCCGGGGTTGGGGGATGGCGCGCCGTCGTAGCCGGCGCACATGAGGGCCACGGCCGCCAGCAGCCCCCCGTTGCCGGGCAGGTACACGGGCAGCCGGCCTTCCTGGTAGTTGTGGCCGTTGGGCAGGTAGGTGTTGGTGCGCACGGGCATCAGCAGGGCGTCCACGGCTTTGTCGGGGAGGCCCAAGCGGGTGGCCGTCATGGAGGTCATCGGGAAGTCCCAGCCCCAGGTTTTGTCCCAGCTCCAGCCTTTCCACACCAGATCAAACGTGCGGCGCATGGTGGCCGCATCCTGCTGGCCGGTGGCGGGCATCACGCCCAGCGCCGCCAGCACCGAGGGGTGGTCGGTCTTGAACTCGGGGTTGGTGTAGGAGTCGGAAGCCGACTCCGCGGCCAGGTACACGCCACCGGCCTGCGGCAGCTTGGAGAGCTTGGCCAGCACGTCGTCGTACTTGGCGCTGTGGGGCAAGCCCTGGCGGACGCGCCACTGCTGAGCGGTGGTCAGGGCCCAGTGCCAGTACACCAGCTCGAAGGTGGGGTTGAAGGTCTGCTCGGCCTTGAACCGCTCCTGCGCCGGAATCACGCCCGGCCCCAATATGTAGCGGCCCTTGTCCTGTTCATAAAACGGGAAGGACGCCATGAAGTCGGCGGTGGCGGCCACCCGGTCCTGGTACAAAGTCAGCGTGGCCTTGTCGGGGTGGGCGCGGTAGGCTTCCTCGGCAAAGTAAATCATGTGGGGCTGCTGCCAGATCAGGAACGCGCCCACCGACGACGGCCCTTCCTGGCCCCAGGGGTCGGTCATTTTCTGCCAGCGGACACCCTCGTAGCCCTGGCGCTGGGCAATCTTGCGAGCCTCGGCGCGCACGTCGGGGCGGGCGTACCACACCAGGCTTTTTTCCAGCAGCGGCGAGCGGCCCCACAGCGCAAAGTGCGCCGAGTGCCACCAGTGCATTTCGAGGTGCGGCCGGCCGTACCAGCTGTTAGTGAGCAGGCCGGTTTCCTGGGGTGGCTGCGAGCCGGCGTTGTAGAGTTTGGTGAGGTATTGCGAGAGCACCACGCGGCGCTCCAGCTCCTTGGCGCGCGGGTCGGTGGTACCGCCGAAGTCCACGGCGCCGCCGCTTTTCCAGAACGCCGCCCACTGCTGCTGGCTGTTGAGGCGGGTGGCCGCGAAAGTCGGCACCGCGCCCTGAGGCCGCGACGAGAACCGGGCGCTGACTTCCAGCACCTTGTTTTTCTTGCCGGGCGTCAGCACGAATTCGTGGGGCTTGGTGGCGGCCAGCGTGGCGCCTGGCGCCCAGCTCAGGGCCACGTAATAGGTGGTGGAGTCCAGCTGGTGCGAGACGAGCGCACCGGTCTTGGTCTGGGCACTAAGGGTCGACTTATGCTGGTCGGCGTGGGAGTAGTCGGTGCCCATGTCGGCCCAGCCGGCGGTAGGCCACGGCAGACGCAGCAATACCTGCAGGCGGCCGGTTTTCAGCAACTCCGACTCGACACGCGCGGCCACCACGTCCTGCTGCTGGTGGCCCACTGTCAGCACATCCACGGCGGTGCCTTCCAGGGTGAAGTGGCTCTTGATTTCACCAGTCCAGGGGTTGAGCTCCTGTTGGATGTCGCGCAGATCCTGGATGGTGGCGGGCTGGCCGTTGCGTTTGGTGAGTACGAAGCCGAGGTTGCCGAGCTGCAGCCGGTGCGGGTTGGCACGCAGGTAGTCCACGGCATCCTTATTGGCGGGCTCCTTGCGCTGCACGGCGTAGCTGATCTTGCGCCCGTTCAGGTCGTAGTCGCGCAAGCTTTGCTCGAACTGGTAGCCTTTTGGGTTGGGAAAGCTGTGCCAGCCCCACTCCGACTGGGTGCCCAGCGGCACGCCCTTCTCGTAGTGCGCCGGAAACGTCTGCAGGCCCGTGACATCCACGGTGTAGGCAAAGGCCCCGTTGCCCACCGACAGCGCCGACAGCGAATCGGTGGAAGTCAGGCGCACCTTGTGGCGCTCCACCACCGCCTGGCGGTTAATGGGCGCGCCCGACTGCGCCGCCAGCGGCAGCGCCCCGGCCAGCAGTATACTCAACGAAAGGATTCGAGGAAAGGAAAGCATAGAAGTGATTCTGGCTTTAGGAGGACGGTGTAGAGACGCACTAGCTGGCGTCTCGGCATTGCGAATGTTGGTAGCCTTACCAGCCCAGGCAGCGCGGGTGCGCAGACGCCAAGCGCCGCGTTTTGCCAGCGGGCGGGTGGCCGCTTACTGGCGCACCAGCGTCACGCTCAGCAGGCCAATGACCACGTCGTTGGCCAGGGACTGCACGGTGAGACTTTTGAGTTTCTTTTTGGGGTTTAGCGGCATGTCGAGGATGGTGGCGGCCCCGCCCGCAATGGCGCGGGTGCTGAAACCCTTGATACTGGAGTAGCTCTCCGGCGCCTCCCGGCTCAGCTGCCCCAACTGCAGATACAGCCGGTACGGCCTCGGCGCGCCGGTGCTGAAGGCAAACCCGTCGTCCAACAAATCCTGCTCAATGGGCCACCAGTTGGTGGGGTTGCGCAAGGCCAGCGTGTCGGCCGTACCGTCGGTATACTGCACCACGATGGCGCCGTTATCGAGCTGGCTTTGCATGGGATTGGTGGAGCCGGCCATCAACAGGTAGGCGTGCCGCGCCTTGCCCTTGAGCGGCACGGTGGCGGCGTCGGGGTAGTTGTCCCAGCGCGATACGAACAGCACGTTGGGGGCGGCGGCCGCGCCAGGCGTGCGGAAGGGCGCGCCCCAGGGGGTCTGGATTTCGTTGTCGGAACCCGCCGCTTGGCGCAAACCCGCATCGTTGATGTCGGCCTGGATGAGCGGGTAGCACCAGTTGCCGATGCCCTGAGTGGGCAGTTGCAAGGTTGGGCCGGCCGTCCGGGGCGTCAGGTACTTGTTAGGCTGGAAGATGTTGGTCAGCTTGTCGTTGAAGTAGGCCGTGAGGTCCACAGTTTCGCTTTTGGTGGCCGGCAACGCGGCTACTGCAGCGACCGGAGCAGCGGGCTGCACTTCCAGATGGATCGGTGCCCACCACGTCAGGTCGCCTTGCCGGAGCTGCACGAAGGCTGTGCGGCTGCCGGGCAGGCCAGCCACCTGGGCTTTCAACCACTGTCCGTTATAGGCCGTCGGAGCTACATTAAGTAAGGCGTGCTGAGGATCAGATACATTCTTAATAGTGGCATGGCGGAAATACACGGCAAAGTCTTCGCCGGGCGCGTAGCGGGCAGCCGGCGCGGCCACGTCCGGCGCATCGCCCTGCCACCGGATTTCCACCACGTATTTCGCCTGCGGGGCGCTGCTGATTTCAATGGCCGGCGTACCCACCGCCGCATCCAGGTTGCGCCACTGGGCCGGCTGCCCGTTCACCGTCACGGACTGCACCTGCACTGCCCGCGCCGGCACCTGCAGCCGGAGCTGCAACGGCTGGGCGAAGCGCGGCGTGAGCGTGTAGGTGTCCTGCTGACCAGCGCGGCGGAAGTTGAACGTGACGTCGGGCGTAGTCAGGGCGGCGGTGGGCCAGGCGGCGGGCAGGCCAGGCCGCACCATCAGCACGCCGGCCAGCGCATCGGGCTGAATCCCGAACAAGCCCTCCACCAGACTGCGCGCCGCCATGCCGATGGGGTCGGCAAAGTCGCGGTACAGCTCGCCGCGGTGGGCATCGTAGAACGACACCTGCTGGAAGTTGCCGGGGCTGCTGCCCAGGTACATGCTTTCCAGCAAGGCGCTTTTCCAGAGTTTAAAGGCCTCTTCGGCCCGACCCGCCTGCCAGTTGGCCAGGGTGGTGTGCAGCACCTCGGCCAGCGCCACGTTGTTGATGGACCAGTCGTAGGGCTGCCAGTTGGTGGTCGAAAGCAGGTAGTAGCCGTCATCGGGCAGGCCCGCGGCGCGCACCGGAATGTGCGGAATCTCGCTGTCCACGTAGCGCAGCGCCTGGTAGGCCTGGAACGGGTCGGCCACTTCCGAGTCGAGGGCGTGGTAGACGGTCCAGAGGCCAGCGGCGGGATGGCGCTGCCGCTGGCCCAGAGCGTCCTGGTATTCGGCGTACCAACCCTGCGCCGGCAGCCACAGCTGCGCATTCAGCGCCGCCTTTATTTTGTTGGCTTCCTGCTGATACGGGGTTGGGTTCTCCCCTATTTTGGCGGCCAGCTCGGCGGCCACGCGGTTTGCCCAGTAGTTGTAGGCGGAGGTGTGCGTGACGGCCCCGCCGCTGTACTGCAGCGCGTCGGAGGCCCAGATGGCGGCGTAGGCGTCGTAGAGGCCGTCGTTGTCGGCGTCGAAGTTGCGCTTCTCCCAGGCCAGGTGGCGGGTCAGCACGGGCCACAGCTCGCGGGCCAGCGCCAGGTCGCCGGTCCAGCGGAAGTGGCGCAGCAGCTGGTCGATGTAGCCCAGGTTCATGTCGTAGTGGTGGGGCCGGAAGTCGCCGCCGGGGTTGCGGCTGATGTAGCCGCTGCTGTAGACACTGGTGCCCAGCATTTCCTGCGAGCGGGCCAGGTTCAGGGCCGTGTCCATGGCCAGCACGCCCACAGCGGGGCTGGCCAGCTGCGACTGGGCGTAGGCCCGAAAGTGCGTACGGGCCCGGTCGTGCCAGCCCAGGGCGTCGGCGGCGTAGGGGCCGCGCCAGCCGTTGAGGCGCATGCGCCAGGCCACCGAGCCGTGCAGATACGTGGGAGTTTCCCAGATGGCATCGGCAGCTACGCCCAGCGCGCCGCCCAGCGTGTTGATATAGGGGTCGGGCGTGGTTACCTGAATGCGGCCGGCCAACACCTGCCGGGCAGCTTCGGCTTTCGCCCAGGCAGCCGGCAGGTCGGCAGTGCGCAACGCGGCGCCACTGCCGGGTGTTTGCACCGCGAAGTACAGCGTCTCTGCTGCTTTGGCCTTCACGGCGCCGGCCAGGGCAGGCGTGGCAGAGGCCCCGGAAGCCCACAACTGCTGCGGCGACTCCTGCTGCGTGGCATCGGCAACGTGCATCTCGGACGTTGCCGGCACCACGCCCAGCAGGGTTTTGCGCTCAGCTTTTGGGGCAGACTCGCCCGGCTTGGCTTTGCCAGGCAGGCCGTATTCCAGCGCGAAGCTGTTGTTTTTCAACGCAAACGTGTTGCCCTGGCAGTATTCCGGCTTTAGATAGAAGCTGGATTCGGGGTCGGCCCCAATGTCGCCGTCGCGGCTGAACTTGCGGCCCGTGACGCCGCCAAACGCCCACAGCAACCGCACACGGCCGGCCGGCACGTTCTCGAACTGCGCCTTCACCAGCACGCCCTCGGCATCGGCCATGGCCAGCACCTCCAGGTGCAGCGTGCCGCCGCCTAGCAGCGGGTCTTGAAGGCGGTAGCGCATGGCGCCGGGCCGGTAGCGGGCCTCAATGCTTTCAGCCTTGATCAGCCACTTGCTGTGCCCGCCGGCTAGCAGCCCGAACTTCAGGTTGCCGCCCATGCCGGGCAGGTAGAGCGCAAACTCCGGCAGGTCGCCGGCTTCCACGCGGAAGGCGGTGTTGGTGCCATACAGGGCGCGCGTGAACCGCTTGCTGCCATTCTGAATCACGAAGTCCGGGCCGTCGGGGCGGTAGCGCAGGGTGCGGGCCTCGTTGTGCCAAAGCGGCGCGGCGGGGTTGGCCTGCTGGGCCTGAACGGGCTCAGGGCACAGCCCGCCCGCCACCACGCCGCCGAGCAGCAAAGCCCGACGTACGCATCGCACAGCAGCAGGAAAAGACGAAGCAGATAGAATCATGCGGGGCGCAGTAACAGATTCGGCCTGAACCCCTCCGCAACCGTGCGAAAGCGCCCAGGCCGAGGCCGTTAGTTGGAGGTCAGGTTAGTAGCCAGGGTTTTGCTCGTAGAGATACGACGAAGCCGCCAGCTCATTTTGCGGTACCGGATACAGGATGTCGTTGGCCACGATGGGCTTGCGGATCCGGTTGCGGGTGTCCTCGGTGCTGGCCCAGTTGTTCATAATAGTCACAAGCTGGCCCGAACGGACCAAATCGTGCCACCGCAGGCCCTCACCGGCAAACTCGCGGCGGCGCTCTTCCATCAACTGCGCCAGCGTCACGCCGGTCAGCGGCGAGGCCGTCAGGCCGGCCCGGTCGCGCACCTGCTTCACCAGTCCGTCGGCCACGGCCGAAGTACCGCCTTTGCGAATGAGGGCTTCGGCCTTGAGCAGCAGCACGTCGGCGTAGCGCATCACAATGAAGTTGATGGGCCAGTCGGTGCGGGATGTGCCGCGCAGTGCACCGTTCACGTATTTTTTGAAAGCTGGACGGGTTTCCACGGCCACCGGCGTGGTGGTGGTCGTGAAGCCCACCTGCAACGTAGCTGCCTTGCGGGTATCGGCGGTGGCGTAGCTGGCTACCAGGTTGTCAGACGGTGGGCGCAGTTCGTCGCCGGTGCCGAAGCCGGTGCCGGCCCCAATCGACTGGAAGTAGTTGTTGGTGAGCAGAATCGAGGGAAATGAGCCGCCAATACCGGTGCCGCCGCTTACGTACTGCACATCGAAGATAACTTCCCGGTTGTTTTCGTTGGTATAGGAAAACACGTTGGCGTAGGGGCTGGCCGCAGTGCCAGCCGCCGTGATGAGCTGGTATTTGCCGCTGGCAATTACTTGGTCGAGCAGCGTGATGGCCGCGTCGTAGTCGCTGGTGCCGAGGCCGGGGCCCTGGATGCCGTACGTCGGGCCGGAGCGAGTGAGGTACACCAGTGCCAGCAGGCTTTTGGCGGCGTTGTTGGTGGCGCGACCTAGGTTAGCGGCAGTATGGGTGTCGGGCAACTTGGTGGCGGCGTCCTGCAAATCGGCAATAATCAGGTTATACACCTCCGCCACCGGCGTGCGCGGAATCTTCAGCACCTCCTGCGGCTCCAGCGGCCGGTCAATCAGCGGCACTTTCCCGAAGTAGCGCACCAAATCGAAGTAAAACAGGGCCCGCAGAAACTTGGCCTCGCCCTCGATGCGGGTGCGGTCGGTGTCGGTCAGGACCGTGCCATTCTTGGAGAGCTGGTCGAGCACGATGTTGGCCCGGAACACGCCCACGTAGTCGGTGGTCCAGGTGTCAGCCGGGTACTCGTTGGAGGCAATGGTAGTAGAGAAGTTGTTGATGGGCTCCCAGGTGCGGATGCCCTGGGTGCTCACGCCGTAAATGTTGTCGGAGCGGGTTTCCGACATGGTCAGCTGCCGGTCGGGGTAGTCGCGCAGGTTGCTGTACACCGAGTTGATGGCCTGCGTGAAGTCGTCGGCCGTGCGGTAGAAAGTCGGGACCGAGCCGCTGGAAATCGGAGCCTGGTCGAGGTCTTTTTCGCAGGCGCTCAGCACAAGTACACTGGCAGCCAGCAGCGAGAGGAAGGTCTTTTTCATGGTATCAGAGCAGCCAGCCGGCTAGAAAGTAAGGTTGAGGCCCACAGTCATTGATTTGGTCAGGGGCAGTCCGCCGTAGTCGGTACCCACCGAGAAGCCGCTGCCGCCGGTGTCGGAGTTGGTGGCGTCCACGTTGTAGCCGCCCACATAGGTATCGTGGCCGAAGAAGTTTTCCGCCGACACGTAAATCCGGGCAGCCTGCGCGTATTTCTTGCTCAGGACGCCACCCAGGTTATAGCCCAGCGTGATGTTGCGCACCCGGTAGTAGTTGGTTGAGTACAGCCACGAGTCGCTCTTGAGGGGCGAGAAGTTGGCTTGGGCCTTGCCCCGCTCGCCGGCGCCCGGGTCTTCCACGGAGCGCCACCGGTCACGCTGCAACCCCAGCACGTTCTGGTTGTAGCCCATGTTGGTGTTGTCGATGGCCCGCCCGATCAGCGAGTAGAGGCTGCCGCCCAGCTGGCCTTGCACCAGCACGCTCAGGTCGAATCCTTTGTAGCTGAACGTGTTGGTGATGCCGGCCGTCAGCTTTGGGTTGGGCTGGCCCACAATCACCCGGTCTTTCTCGTTGATGACGCCGTCACCGTTGGCATCGTTGTAGCGCGGGTCGCCGATGGTCTGGCCCTGGATGATGGCCTGGCCGTTGTCCAGGTCGCTCTGGGTGAGGATGCCGGTCTGCTCGATGGTATAGAACGAGAACATTGGCTTGCCCACCATCAGCAGCGTGCTCGACGCGCCATAGGGCGAGGCAATTTCGATGGTCGCGTCGCCTTCGCCGAGGTGCACCACCTCGTTGCGGTTGTGGCTCACGTTCAGCGAGGTACCCCACTGGAAGGCTCCGGTGGTGTTGCGCGAGCGAAGCTCCAACTCCAGGCCCTGGTTGAGCACTTCGCCGATGTTCACGAGCTGCGACGAGTAGCCGGAGGCGCTGGGGCGCGGCACATTCAGCAGCAGGTCTTTGCTGGTTTTGGTGTAGTAGTCAAACGAGCCCGTAATGCGGTTGTCGATGACGCCGAAATCCAGGCCGATGTCGATGGTTCGCGACTTTTCCCAGCGCAGCTCCTCGTTGGGCGCCTTGTTAGGCGACTGGCCCGAGGCCACCACCCCACCAAACGTGTAAGGGTTGATGCCGAGCGTGGCAATGCTGCTGTAGTCGCCGATACCGTTGTTGCCCGACAAGCCAAAGCTGCCGCGCACTTTCAGGTCGCTCACGATGGGTAGCGCCTTCATGAAGTTTTCCTGCGAAATGCGCCAGCCCACCGAAGCGGCCGGGAAAACACCCCAGCGCCGGGCCTCGCCGAAGCGCGACGAACCGTCGCGGCGCACGCTGGCCGTGGCCAGGTACTTGCCATCGAAAGCGTACTGCACGCGGCCGAAGTAGGACAGCAGCACGTTCTGGGTTTCGCTGGTGCCGTTGTCGGCGGTGCCCGTGATGTTGGTGGCGCCGTTGAGCGTGGTGACGGCGCTGTTGGTGAAGCCACCCGACGACCGGAGCCGGTCGGTTTCCGTCTTGAAGAAGTTGTAGGAGTAGCCCGCCAGCGCCGACACGTCGTGCTTGGCGGCAATGATGCGGTTATACGACAGCGTATTCTCGTTGACGAAGGCCTGCTTGCGGTAGCCGCTGAACGTGCCGGTAGCGCCCGAGCCCACCAGGCGGGAGTTCGGAATGTAGCTCTTGGCCCGCGAGTCGGTGTTGTCCAGGTTGAGCGTGGAGCGGAAGCGCAGGTCGCGCACCACCTCGTAGTCGCCGTAAATGGTGCTCAGCGTCCGGAACACGGTGGTTTGCTGCTGGCGGTTGCGCAGCTCGCCTACTGGGCTGATGCTGCTGCCGCCCCAGGTATACACCGGGTTGTCGCCGTAGTTGGTGAGCACACCCGCCGACGACTCGGCCACTGGCACCATCGTAATGAACTTCTGGGCCAGGTTGTCTTTGCCTTCCACGCCGGGGTCGTTGGACACGGCGTAGCTGGGGCTGATGTTGAGGCCGAACTTGAGCTTGTCGGAGGCCTTTACTTCCATGTTGGCGCGGGCCGAGTAGCGCTTGTACGCCACCCCAATCACAATGCCTTCCTGGTCGGTGTAGTTGCCCGACACGTAGTAGTTGACGTTGTTGGTGGCGCCGCTGGCCGAAATCTGGTAGTTCTGCACCTTGCCGGTGCGGAAGATTTCGTCCTGCCAGTCGATATAGTCGAGGCCGGGGTGGCCGGGCTGCAGCCACCGCTCGTCAATCATCTGCGACGGATCGATAGTGGTAATACCCCGGATGGCCTGCCGCTGCGCCGTGGTCTGGCTGGCCAGGCGCACGGGCGCACCCGGCGTGGTTGGCTGCGACCGGACCCAGTTGTTGTTGATGATTTCGGTGGCCCGCTCTACCCACTCTTCCGCCGAGAGCAAGTCTAGCTTTTTGGCCATCTGCGAGTAGCCGCCATACACGTTGAAGTTGATCTGGGGCTTGCCGGTTTTGCCGCGCTTGGTGGTCACCAGCACTACGCCGTTGGCAGCGCGCGAGCCGTAGATGGCCGCAGCTGCCGCATCTTTCAGTACCTCAATCGACTGAATGTCGTTGGGGTTGATGTTGTCCAGGGGGCTGCCGGTGGCGTAGTTGCCGTTGCCGTTGGGCGAGGTGCCTTCCAGCGGGAATCCGTCGATAACGTACAGCGGCTGGTTGTTGGCCGTGATGGAGCCGTTGCCGCGCACCTGCACGTTGAAGCCGCGGCCCGGCAGACCGGTGTTCTGCTGCACGTTCACACCCGCCAAAGTGCCCACCAGCGCCTGATCGACGCGCAGAATGGGCCGCTCTTCCAGCTTGGAGGCATCTAGTGTGGCAATGGCGCCCGTTACATCGGCGCGCTTCTGGGTGCCGTAGCCCACCACCACCACCTCATCCAGCGCCTTGGAATCCTCAGCCAGCTTGATGGTGAAGGTTTCAGCGCCAGAGAATGAGCGCTCCTGGGTGCTGTAGCCAATGAAGCTGAACACGAGCGTACCCGTATTCTCGGGGGCCGTGAGCGTGAAGCTGCCGTCGGCGGCCGTGGTAGTGCCGCGGGTGGTACCCTTCACTACTACAGTCACGCCCGGAATGCCTTCGCCGTTCGGGGAGGTTACTTTGCCGGTGAGAGGCACCTCAGCTACGGCTCTGAGCGAAGGGCGAGCCTGCACGGTAGCAATTCCCGGCCCCGCTAGCAGCAGCAACGGCAGGCAGGCTACCAACTGGCCCCGCCGACGGATGTAACTTTTCTTCATGGGATATTAGGGTAGGATTTTGGAGGTGTGTGCCTAAAGGGGAGTGCTTTAGTGTTGCTAAATTATTTCCTCTCCTAGCCCAAACTGTCCTGTAGACTACCGCCCGGAGTGATTACTCACAAATTATTTTTCCAACATTTAATTGAACCTGCTCCGGCCAGGGTTTCCGGCAGCCGACAGCACCCGTTTTTCTGCCTCGGGTCAGCCTGGCAAAGCAACTCCCGCCACCGAATGCACGGTAGCGGGAGTTGCCGGGAAAAGCACGTGAAAAGCTTAGCTGCCCAGGTAGTTACCCAGGCCCACTACCACCGTAGAGAGCACCACAATCAGGATGCCCAGCGAGATGGTGCGCATGGTGGGGCGGTTGGCACCGCGCCACTCGTGTAGCAATAAGCCCCACATGCTGCTGAACGCAATGATGAAGGCCATGTGCAGCGTCCAGCCCGAGAAGCGATACTCGCCCATCTGGCTGTCGCCCATGCCGTAGAAAAAGAACTGGAAATACCACGTAAAGCCCGCCAGCGCGCAGAAAATGATGTTGCGCAGAATGGGCGCCGACACGCGGGTATAATCAGTGTAGGTCTTGTTTTTGAGGTTGAGGTAGATGGTCCAGAAGGCATTGGTGGTGAGGCCCCCGAGCAGGATAACCACCAGAATGGCATTGTTGACATACAGCGGGTTGGTTCCGCTTTGCGCGGCCAGCTCCGCAATGGGCTGCCCGGCCGTCAGGCCAAACGACATGCAGGCGCTCAGCACGCCCGAGAAAACGGCCACCATCAGGCCCTTGCGCAAGTCGAATTCCGCCACGCCGGCCTGCTTTTCCTCGGTAGTTTGGCTGCGCTCCTTCATGATGCCGGCGCGGCCACAGATCAGAATGCCCACCACGCACACCAGCAGCCCCAGTAGTATTACCTGCCCCGACGTGGTGCTGAGTAGCGTCCCGAACGTGCCTTCCCAGATGGGCGGCACCAGCGTACCGAACACGGCGCACAAGCCCAGCGTCACGGCCATGCCCAGCGAGAGGCCCAGGTAGCGCATGGCCAGCCCGAACGTAAGACCGCCAAAACCCCACAAAATACCCCAGATGTAGGTCCAAACCAGGGTTTCAATCTTGGCCTGGGCCAGCACGCCCCACAGGTTGGGCACGGTCAGGTAGCCGATCAGGATGGGCGCCAGCAACCACGAAAACAGTCCGCCTACCAGCCAGTAGCTTTCCCAGGCCCAGCCGTTCACCTTCTTATAAGGCAGATAAAAGCTCCCGGAGGCAAAGCCCCCGAGGGCGTGCAGTAATACGCCAAGAAAAATACTCATGTGCAAGTAGGTTGGTGGGTTGAATTGTTCAAATCTGCCGGGATTCCAAACCAGAACCCTCCTGCTCCCTCCTGAAAGCAGGATACTACCAGTGAGTGAGTCATCACCTGGTAGCAGCAACACATTTTTTATTTCTCAACGGAGCAGGAGAGTGCAGGAGGTTTGACAAAGGGTTGGTAGCGTCCTTTGGTAAAGAAAAACACCTTATCCGGTTTCCGGCACCCAAATAGAAGCCTCCCAATGGAAAAAACCTTAACCTTTCAGCACGTCAGTTATCTGTGGGACGAGGCCAAAGCCCTGGAACTGGCCCACGACGAAGTCGCGCTGTTCCTGTACCGCTCCAATTTATTGGGCGCCGACTTGCGCCTGACCAACTATGCCGGCGGCAACACGTCGTGCAAGATTACAGAAATTGACCCGGTCACGGGCCAGCCTGTGGAAGTTATGTGGGTGAAAGGCTCGGGCGGCGACATTGGCACGCTCACCAAAGCCGGCTGCGCCAACCTGTATGTAGAAAAGCTGCACCAGCTGAAAAACCGCTACCGGGGCCTGGAATTCGAAGACGAAATGGTGGATCTGTTCAACCATTGCCTGTTCGACCCCAAGTGCGCAGCCCCCAGCATCGACACGCCGCTGCACGGCCTGCTGCCCTTTAAGCACATCGACCACCTGCACCCCGATGCTCTGATTGCCATTGCTGCCAGCAAAGACGGTGAGCAGATCATGCAGGAAATCTGGGGCGACACCATGGGCTGGCTGCCGTGGCAGAAGCCCGGCTTCGACCTGGGCTTGCAGCTGGAGAAAATTGTGGCCGACAACCCTGGCCTGCGCGGCGTGATTCTGGGCGGCCACGGCCTGTTTACCTGGGGCGACACCAGCTACGAGTCCTACATCAACACCCTGGAGGTGATTGAAATGGCGGCCACGTATCTGGAAGCCAACTACGGCAAAAAAGCCCCGGTTTTCGGCGGCATGAAGCTCTCCGCCAGCCCCGACGAAGCCACCCGCCGCCGTATGGCTGCCGACGTGATGCCGGTGCTGCGCGGTCTGGCCTCGGGCCACCGCCGCATGCTGGGCCACTACACCGACGATGCCCGCGTGTTGGAATTCGTGAATTCGCACGATCTGGCCCGGCTGGCGCAGAAAGGCACTAGCTGCCCCGACCACTTCCTGCGCACCAAAATCCGCCCGCTGGTACTTGATGAGGCCATCATGCACCAGCCCGCAGCGGCCGTGCAGGAATACCTGCAAGAGCAATTTGCGGCCTACCGCCAGGACTACGCAGCGTATTACGACCGCAGCAAACACCCGAATTCGCCCGCCATGCGCGACGCCAATCCGGTGGTGATTCTGTGGCCCGGCGTGGGCATGTTCACCTTCGCCAAAGACAAGCAGACGGCCCGCGTAGCCGCCGAGTTCTACACCAACGCCATCAACGTCATGAAGGGCGCCGAGGCGGTGAGCGAATACACGGGCCTGGCCGAGCAGGAAGCCTTCAACATCGAATACTGGCTGCTGGAAGAAGCCAAGCTGCAGCGCATGGCCCCGCCCAAAGCCCTATCGGGCAAGGTGGCCTTCGTGACGGGCGGCACCGGCGGCATTGGCAAGGCTATCTGCGAGGAGCTGCTGAAATCCGGCGCCTGCGTGGTGGCCGTGGACCGCGACCGGCTGGAAGAAACCCAGGCCGAGCTGCGCCAGCAATTCGGCAAAGACAGCGCTCTGACGGCTTCCATCAACGTAACCGATGCCGACAGCATTGCCGAGGCATTGCGGGCCAGCGTGCTGCAGTTCGGCGGCGTGGATATCGTCGTGAACTGCGCCGGCCTGAGCATCAGCAAGCCACTGGCCGACACCACCCAGGCCGATTGGGACATCCTCAACGACGTGCTCGTGAAAGGCCAATTCCTTGTCAGCCAAGAAGCCGTGCGCATTCTGCGGCAGCAGGCCTTGGGCGGCGACATCGTGAACATTGCCAGCAAAAACGGCCTGGTGGCCGGCCCTAACAACGTGGCCTACGGTACGGCCAAAGCGGCCCAGCTGCACATGAGCCGTTTGCTGGCCGCCGAGCTGGGCCCCGATAAAATCCGCGTCAACACCGTCAACCCTGATGCCGTGCTACGCGGCAGCAAAATCTGGGAAGGCGACTGGGCGGCCGGCCGGGCCAAGGCCTACGGCATTTCGGTGGAAGAGCTGCCGCAGCACTATGCCAAGCGCACCCTGCTGGGTGAGGAGCTGCTGGCCGAAGACATTGCCAAGGCCGTACGCGTGTTCGTGGATGGCAGCCTGAGCAAGAGCACCGGGAACGTGCTCAACGTGGACGGCGGCGTGGCCATAGCCTTCGTGCGCTAATTGGTTGCAAGGAAAAGGGACGTGAAAAGGCCAGCTGCTATGCTGGCCTTTTTATGTTTACCGGACTCCTTTACCCGACTCCAGAAAAGCCAGCTGATCTGGTAGTTTTCGGCAACGTTCCCGGTAACGATTGCGCAATTAAACCCGCCGTTTACTTCGGATTGCAGGCTAAGCGCTGTAATTTATCCCGTGACCAGCGTAGTCCCTCGCTCCTACCTACGCCGCACCCGGCTTCATTACTTTCCGGATCGGCGGCATCTGCTCTATTCCTCCCACCTAGCCCGCTGGTCAGCCGGCGCTATGCCCACCCTCTATCCGTCCGCCCAACCCATGTACAAGCTGCAGTTCAAGCCGTTCGACAAAACGCCGAAGTACAAGCAGATTGTGCAGTCCGTCATCACCGATATTGAGCGGGGTACGCTCCGCAAAGGCGACCAGCTGCCCAGCATCAGCGAGCTGAGCGCCGAATACTACCTGGCCCGCGACACCGTGGAAAAAGCGTATCGGGAGCTGCGGGAACGGGGTTTCTGCACGTCGGTGCAGGGCAAGGGATATTACGTGCAGGCCCCCGACAACAACAAAATCAAGATTCTACTGGTCTTCAACAAGCTCAGCTCCTACAAAAAAATCGTGTATTACGCCTTCCTGCAGGCGTTGGGCGAACGGGCCACTGTAGACCTG
This sequence comes from Hymenobacter puniceus, assembly GCF_014333525.1. Taxonomy (GTDB): domain Bacteria; phylum Bacteroidota; class Bacteroidia; order Cytophagales; family Hymenobacteraceae; genus Hymenobacter. The sequence continues at coordinate 488,595 of NZ_JACSCX010000003.1, read as the reverse complement.
CAGATTCATCATTACAGCGCCTCCATTTTTCAGGAAATAATGGAGAAGAACATGGGCAAGTACAACTACTACGTGGTCATGCCCCACTTCACCCAGGACCTGGACAAAGCCGACTACAAGAGCATCCTGAACGCCATTCCGACCGACGAGCTGGTACTGCTGGACAAGGAGCTGCCCGAGCTGAAACAGCAGCCGCTGACCGTGTATCAGGATTTCGATAAAGACATTTTCACGGCGCTGGAAGGCACCAATGACCTGCTCGAAAAGTATCACCGCATGGTGCTGGTGCTGCCCAGCGTCGGCAACAACTATCCGGTGGAAATTGCCTGGGGCTTCCGCACGTTCTGCATCAACTATAACAAAGAGTTTTCGGTGAAGGAAAGCGCCATGAACGAGGTGATGGAGCCCGGCACTGCCTACGTGGTGGTAGAAACCACAGACCTGGCCGAGCTCATTAAGAAAGTGCGCCAGACGCACTACCTGCTGGGCCGCGAAATCGGAATTCTGTCCTTCAACTCCAGCACTCTGAAGGAGCTGCTCGGCATCACCGTCATCACCACCGACTTCGAGGCCATGGGCCGCACCGCCGCCGAGCTATTGCTGGAAAAGCAGCGCGTGAAGGTGAAAAACCCGTTCTACACGATTCGGCGCGGCTCGCTGTAGGCTACAGGTTTGTCTGGCGGATTTCCTGACCAGTGTAGAGACGCATCCTTGCGTCTCTACACTGGTTAGTTGACCGAGCTTCGCGCCACAACTCCAGAAGGATTTGGCCCAAGTTGCCGCTGAAAATACCCGGCATACAGGAGAGTTCAGAACAGTTCCGGCGGGGGCAGGTGGTAGGTTGCTTCTCTAAACCCGGCCTGCGCCGCACCCGTCTGGTGCCCGCAGTTAGCTGGCCGGCTTATCCCTCCCACCCTCGTCTTTTCCGCTATGCTCACGGATCAACAGATTCAGGACCTCAACCAGCCGCTGCTGGACGACCATCAGTTCCGCTATCAATTCCTTACCGAGCTGCTGGCCCGCCGTGGCGTGGAAGCGCCGGACGTGGTGCAGCAGCTGGTGGCGTTTCAGGTGGCTATTCCGAGCTGGGCGCTGGGCACGGGCGGCACCCGCTTCGGGCGCTACCCATTGGGCGGTGAGCCGCGCAGTTTGGAAGAAAAAATCCAGGACGTGGCCTTGCTTAACCGCCTCAACGGGTCGTCGAACTCAATTTCGCTGCACATTCCGTGGGACATTCCGCAGGATGTGCCGGCCTTGCAGCAGCAGCTGCACCAAGCAGGTCTGACGATTGATTCGATGAACTCGAACACGTTTCAGGACCAGAAAAACCAGCCCTACTCCTACAAGTTCGGCTCGCTGAGCAGCACCGAAACGGCCGTGCGCCAGCAGGCCATTCAGCACAACATCGAGTGCGTGGAATACGGCAAGCAGCTGGGCGCAAAAATCCACACGGTGTGGCTCGCCGACGGCTCCAACTTCCCCGGCCAGCAGCACCTGCGCCGCGCCTACCAGCGCACTGCCGAGTCGTTGGCCAGCATCTACGAGGCCATGCCCTCCGACATGACGATGCTGATTGAGTACAAGCCCTACGAGCCGCACTTTTACTCCACCGTCATTCCGGACTGGGGCACGTCGTACTCGTTGTGCCAGTATCTGGGCCAGCAGGCGCAGGTGCTCGTGGATCTGGGCCACCATTTGCCCAACACCAACATCGAGCAGATTGTGGGCCGCCTCAAGCACTTTGGGCGCCTGGGTGGTTTCCACTTCAACGGCTCGATGTACGGCGACGATGACCTGACTACCGGCAGCACCAAGCCGTTTCAGCTGTTTCTGATTTTCAACGAGCTGGTGGATGCCGCCCAGGACCAAACTCTGACCGAGGCCGCCGTGGCTTACATGATTGACGCCAGCCACAACACCAAAGACCCGCTCGAAGACCTGCTGCAATCCGTGGAAAGCATCCTGGGCGCCTACGCCAAAGCCTTGCTGGTTGACCGCGCCGCCCTGCACGAAGCCCAGGAGTCCAACGACGTGGTGCGGGCCGAAGAGCTGCTCCGCGACGCCTTCCTGACCGACGTCCGGCCGCTGGTGGCCGAGGCCTACCGCCAGGCCGGCGGGGCCCTGAACCCGGTGGCCGTGTACCGCGCCGGCCAGGTGCGCGAGCAACTCATTCAGCAACGCGGCAAACTCAGCCTTTCGACCGGCCTGTAAGCATGAAAAAATCCATCTACGCCGTGTTCGATGTTGGCAAGACCAACAAGAAAGTTATCCTCTTCGACGAGGACCGCCAGATCATCGACGAGCACCAGCAGGTATGTCTGGAAACCGTGGACGAGGAAGGCTTCCCGTGCGAAACCCTGACGCGCCTCTCGCAATGGGTGCAGGACCGCTGGCAGGCGCTCCGCCACGACACGCACTACAACCTGAAAGGCGTGAATTTCACGTCGTACGGGGCCAGCTTCGTGCATTTGGGGGCTAATGGCCAACCGATTATGCCGCTCTACAACTACCTCAAACCGCTGCCGGCGCCTATGCAGGAGCAGTTTTTTGCGGAGCTGGAGCAGAGCCCGGTCGATTTTGCCATCGAGACCTGCTCGCCACGGCTGGGCATGCTCAACTCGGGGCTGCAACTGTACTGGCTCAAGCAAACCCGGCCCGAGCAATACGCCCGCATCCGCACCTCGCTGCACTTGCCACAGTACCTGTCCTACCTCATCACGGGCGAGGCCTTCAGCGACTTCACATCGGTGGGCTGCCACACGGGGCTTTGGAACTTCAAGCTGGGCCGCTACCACGACTGGGTGTACCGCGAAGGCATCGACGACAAGCTGGCGCCGCTCACCAAAGACTCCATTGCCTCGGTGGTCGATGGCATTCTGGTAGGCGTGGGGTTGCATGACAGCTCGGCCGCGCTGCTGCCCTACCTGCAGGAAAACGAGCAGCCGTTTTTGCTGGTTTCTACGGGCACCTGGGCCGTCACGCTCAACCCGTTTAACCGCGAGCCACTCACGCCCGAGCTGCTGCGCCGCGACTGTCTGAGCTACCTCTCACCGAAAGGCGAAATGACCAAGGCTTCGCGCGTATTCTTTGGGCGGGAGCACGACTTTCAGGTGCAGCGTATCGCGCACTACTTCCACGTCAAGCCCGATTTCTACCACTCTCTAATGGTAGCGCGGCCATATGACGAGGCCTCGCTAAGCTTCCGGCCCTGGTGCATGCACGGCACCGGCCCCTTCCCCGAGCAGCCCGCTACCGAGTGGGACCTGAGCAATTTCAGCACCGCCGCCGACGCCTACCAGCACCTCATGCACGGCCTGATGCGCATCCTCACCGAGTCCATCAACCTGATTCGCAAGGACGAGAAGCTGATTTACGTGGACGGTGGCTTTGCCCGTAATCCGCTGTTCATGCAGCTGCTCGGCTGGAGCTTCCCCGACGCTAAAATCCGTACGCTGGAAGTGCCCCAGGCCACGGCGCTCGGTGCGCTCATGCACATGGAGCAGGGCGAAGCCTGGAAGAAAACGCAACTCTTGTTTAGTTGATTTTTCGCGTCACAGCGCCCTAGCAACTCGTTGTCATGCTGAGCTTGCCGAAGTATCTCTCCCGCAATAGTAGTCACGTTACTTTGGCGGAAGAGATGCTTCGGCAAGCTCAGCATGACGTTTAAAACAACGCATGAAAGTAGCCCTTTTCGTCCCTTGCTACGTCGACCAGTTTTATCCGCAGGTGGCCATTGCCTCGCTGCAGTTGCTGGAAAAACTAGGCGTGCGGGCGCATTTCCCGAAGCAGCAAACCTGCTGCGGGCAGCCGATGGCCAACAGCGGCTGTGAGCAGGACGCCAAGCCGGTGTACCACAACTTCGTGGATGCTTTCCAGGACTACGACTACGTGGTGGGGCCGGCTGGTAGCTGCGTGTACCACGTGCGCAAGCACTTCGACATCATCGAGCAGACGCCGGCGGTGCAGCACGTGCGCACCAACACCCTGGAGCTGTTCGACTTCATCATCAATGTGCTGGGCATCACAGAAATTCCGGGGTCATTTCCGCACAAAGTAGGGCTGCACCTGAGCTGCCACGGCCAGCGCGGCCTGCACCAAGCCAACGAATCGGAAATGACGCCGGTGCGCGACGGGCAGCTGCGGCGGCTACTGAGCGGTATGCAGGGCCTGGAGCTGACGGAGCTGAGCCGCAACGACGAATGCTGCGGTTTTGGGGGCACGTTCTGCGTGAGCGAAGCCGGCATTTCGGCGCGCATGGGCCAGGACCGGGTGCAGGACCACGTGCGCAACGGCACGCAGGTGCTGACCGGCGGCGACATGTCGTGTCTGATGCACTTGGAGGGCATCGTGCGCCGCCAGAAGCTGCCGGTGCGCGTGCTGCACGCCGCCGAAATCCTTAATGGGGTAATTATCAGTTGATGGCTGAGGGTTGATTGTTAGCTGATGGTTGTTGAAAATCGACAGTCGTCAATCACCAACCAACAATCAGCCATCAACCTACAACAATTAACAATCACCCCCCAGCCATCAACAAGCAAGATGAGCCATTCTGAACGCTCCGATATATTCCTGCTGGATGCTGAGCGCACCACCTGGCACGACGAAACGCTGTGGTTTGTGCGCGAGAAGCGCGACAAAGCGGTGTACGCCACGCCCGAGTTTCAGGAGCTGCGCCAGCTGGCTTCCGACATCAAAGACCACACGCTCAGCCGGCTGGATTTCTATTTGCAGCAGTTCGAGGAAAACGCCCGCCGCAACGGCGTGCACGTGCATTGGGCTGCCGATGCCGCTGAGCACAACGCCATTGTGCTGGGGCTGCTGCGCCAGCACGGCGCCACCCGCGTGGTCAAGAGCAAGTCTATGCTCACCGAGGAGTGCCACCTGAATCCGCACTTGCTGGCGAACGGCATTGAGGTGATTGATACGGACCTCGGCGAGCGAATCATTCAGCTGCGCGAGGAAGCGCCCAGCCACGTGGTGCTGCCGGCCATTCACCTGAAAAAGGAGGACGTCGGCGACACGTTTCATAAGTACCTGGGCACCGAAAAAGGCAACAACGACCCGCAACAGCTCACCGAAACGGCCCGCCAGCACCTGCGCGAGAAGTTTCTGGCCGGCCAGGTGGCTATTTCGGGCGTGAACTTCGCGGTGGCCGAAACCGGCACCGTGGTGGTGTGCACCAACGAAGGCAACGCCGACCTGGGCGTGAACCTAGCGCAGGTACACATTGCGTGCATGGGTATGGAAAAGCTGATTCCGCGCCTCTCCGACCTGAGCGTGTTCACCCGCCTTCTCACGCGTAGTGCTACCGGCCAGCCCATCACCACCTACACCTCGCACTTCACCCGGCCCGCCGAGGGCAAGGAGCTGCACATCGTCATCGTGGACAATGGCCGCACCCAGCAGCTGGGCCGGCCTGATTTCCGGGCGTCGCTGAAGTGCATCCGGTGCGGGGCCTGCATGAACACCTGCCCGGTGTATCGCCGCAGCGGCGGCCACAGCTACGACTTCACGATTCCGGGTCCGATTGGCGCGATTCTGTCGCCCAACATCGATATGCGCAAGCACGCCTCGCTGCCGTTTGCCAGCACGCTCTGCGGCTCCTGCACCAACGTGTGCCCCGTCAAAATCGACATCCATACGCAGCTCTACAAGTGGCGGCAGGTGCTGGGGAAGGCAGGCAAGCTGCCAGCCAGCAAGAAATGGAGCATGCGCCTGCTCAGCCGCGTGCTGGCCAAACCGGGGATGTACAGCGCGGGCGGCAAAGTGGCCCGGCAGGCGCTGCGCCTGCTGCCGCACGGCCTCACCCACGGCCAGGGCTACAACCCCTGGGCCATTGCGCGTGAGCTGCCGGAGCCGCCCCAGCAAAGCTTCCGCGAGTGGTACGCCCAACAACCCCAAAACGACCAGGCATGAGCAGCCGCGAGAAAATCCTGGCCGCCGTGACGGCCAATCAGCCCGCCGAAATACCGCTGCCCACCGTCCCGTTTTTCGAGGGCGACGCCTCAGTGGAAAAGTTTACGGCGCTTGTGCAGGCCATTGGCGGGCGCGTGGTGGAAGTCGCCGCCTTGGCTCACTTGGAGGAGGTTGTCCGGCAGCTGTTCCCGGCGGACTACCGCGTGGCCTCCCCCCTGCTCTCCTCTGCCAACGTACCCGTTGATGCGCAAACTCCGCTGGCGGTGCTGGCCGACGTAGAACTGGCGGTGTTGCAGGGCGAGTTTGGGGTAGCCGAAAACGGTGCTATCTGGCTGCCGGAAGAAAACATGCTGCACCGCGCGCTACCCATCATAACGCAGCACCTCGCCCTGGTTCTTAGCCGGCAGCAGCTGGTAGCCACCATGCACCAAGCCTACGCCCGTCTGGCCACGGTGGGTGGCTACGGCACGTTCCTGGCCGGCCCCTCCAAAACCGCCGACATCGAGCAGTCGTTGGTGATTGGCGCGCACGGCGCCCGCAGCCTGACGGTGCTGCTGGTACCTTAGGCTGCGTCTGAAAAGCCGTTTAAAGCGTAGTAAACGTCATGCTGAGCTTGCCGAAGCATCTCTACCGCTTCGTTAAGATTACCACTGCGGTAGAGATGCTTCGGCAAGCTCAGCATGACTGTTCTGGAGTTTTCAGAGCCAGCCCAGTCAATTCTACAGCATATGACCAGCCGTTATTCAGGCATTGGCTAGGGCCCGGTCGAGGTGCACGTAGCCGCCATCGACGTGCAGGATCTGGCCGGTGGTGTGGCTGCTGCGGGCCGAGAGCAGGAAGGCCGTGGTGTTGGCAATTTCCTCGGCCGTGGTCATGCGGTTTTCCAGGGGAATTCGGGCGGTGATTTCGCGGAGCTTTGCGGCCGGATTGGTAAGCGTCTGAATCCAGGATTCGTATTGCGGCGTCCAGCACTCGGCCACCACCACGGCATTCACGCGGATACCGTACTTGAGCAGCTCCACGGCCCATTCGCGGGTGAGGGCATTGCGGCCACCGTTGGCGGCAGCGTAGGCCGATGTATTTCCCTGGCCCGTTTCGGCCGTTTTCGAGCTGATATTGACGATGCTGCCCCGCGACTTTTTTAGCTCCGGCAGCGCGTGGTGCGCCAGCAGGTAGTAGTGCACCAAGTTGCGGTGCAGACTCGCCACAAACCCCTCGTAGCTACCGTGCTCCAAACCCACGCCGTCGTTCACACCGGCATTGTTCACCAGCCCATCCAGGCGGCCAAACTGCGCCACGGCGGCCCGCACGGCCGATTCACACTGCGCCGGTTCCGACAGCTCGGCCACCACCTGGCCGGCGCGGCCACCTGCCGCTACCACGGCCGCTACGGCAGCCTGATTATCGGCTTCGTTGCGGCCGATGATAATCGGCACGGCGCCTTCCCGCGCCAGCACCTGCACAATACCTTCGCCGATGCCTTTGGCGCCGCCACTCACGAGAATCACCTTGTCCTGAAGCTGTAAATCCATGGCTGAAATGACTTATAAGTGGTACACCCGCGCGGCGTTTTCGCCCCAGAAACCGGCCTGCTCCGCCACCGAAAAACGCGTTACGTAGTCCTGCACCAGCTCCACCACGCGGCCGTAGCTGCCGGCCACGTTGCACACCGGCCAGTCGGAGCCAAACAGGACGCGGGCGGGCCCGAAGGCATCGAACACCACATCCAGATAAGGCCGAAAATCCTGCGGCGCCCAGTGCTGCCAGTCGGCTTCCGTCACCAGCCCCGACACCTTGCAGACCACGTTTTCGTGCGCGGCCAGGGCCTGCAGTTCGCGCCGCCAAGGTTCCAGCTCACCAGCTTTAATGAGGGGTTTAGCTAGGTGGTCAAGCACGAACAACTGGTGCGGAAACTCGGCGGCCAGCTTCGCCGCGAACGGCAACTGGTCGGGCTGAATAAGCAGGTCGTAGGTGAAGCCGTGAGGCTGCAACGCTGCAATGCCGCGCCGGAAATCCGGCCGGAGCATGAGGGCGCGGTCAGTTTCGCCCTGCAGAATATGCCGGAAGCCTTTCAGCTTATCGAACTGCGCGTAGTGCGCCAGTTGCTCGGCCACGTTTTCGGCCTGCAGATCAACCCAGCCCACCACGCCCCGGATGAAGTCGTGGCGGGCGGCCAGTTCCAGCAGGAATTCGGTTTCGGCGGTGCTTTGGCTAGCCTGCACGGCCACGCAACCGTCGAGGCCGTGGCGGTGCAGCAGCGGCTCCAAATCCGACGGCAGAAAGTCGCGCTGGATGGCAACCATATCGGGCGTTATCCAGGTGTCGCGCCGGGCGTCGAAGTGCCAGAAGTGCTGGTGCGCGTCAATCCTTGGCATAGGCCTTCAGCTGCTGCCGGGACGTGCCCAGCCCGTCGATGCCCAGCTCCACCACGTCGCCGGGCTTGAGGTACACCGGCGGGTTGAAGCCCAGCCCTACGCCGGCCGGGGTGCCCGTAGAGATGATATCACCGGGCAGCAGCGTCATGAACTGGCTGATATAGCTGATCAGAAACGGAATCCGGAAAATGAGGTTGGCGGTAGTGCCGTCCTGCATCATCTGCCCGTTCACGCTCAGCCACAAACGCAGGTTATCTACGTCCGGAATTTCGTCGGGCGTGGCCAGCCAGGGACCGATGGGCGCGAAGGTGTCGCAGCCCTTGCCTTTGTCCCAGGTGCCGCTGCGTTCCAGTTGAAACTCGCGTTCCGACACGTCGTTGTGCAGCGCGTAGCCGGCAATGTACTCGTGCGCTTCGGCCTCGTCCACGTAGGAGGTGCGCCGGCCAATCACTACGGCCAGCTCCACTTCCCAGTCGGTTTTCACCGAATTTTTCGGGATGATAATGGCGTCGTTCGGCCCTACCAGCGCCGTGGTGGACTTGAAGAACAGCACCGGCTCGGGCGGCGGCGTGGCCCCGGTTTCGCGGGCGTGGTCGGCGTAGTTGAGGCCCACGCACACGATTTTGCTGGGCCGCGCCACCGGGCTGCCCAGGCGTACGTCGTTGGCCAGTTCCGGCAGTTGGCCTGCATTGGCCTGCACAAACTCCGCCAGCCGCGCCAGGCCGTTCCTGGCAAAAAACGACTCGTTGTAGTCTTCGCCGAAAGCTGAAACGTCATACCTCCGGTCGTTGAGAATGATGCCGGGATGCTCCTGCTCAGGCCGGCCGTGGCGGATTAGCTTCATATGATGGATGTTGATTGGTGATTGTTGGGAGTTGATTGTTGGGAAGGTCGGGCAGATGAGTCGGATGTTGCAAAGCACGAAACAATTAGCTTCCACCAATCATCACTTGACAATCAGCCTCCAACAATCACCAATCAACAACCAACAATCAATTATTCAGCGTGATGAAACCGCCATCCAGCGGGTAGTCGCAGCCGGTGACGAAGCCGGCTTCAGCGGAGCACAGGTATAGCGCCAAGGCAGCCACCTCGGCGGGCGTACCCATGCGGCCGATGGGCTGGCTTCTGGAGAGCTTGTCGAACAGCTCCGCCTCGCGGCCGGCGTAGTTTTTGGCAATGAAGCCCTCCACAAACGGCGTGTGCACGCGGGCCGGCGAAATGCTGTTGCAGCGGATGCCCGCCGCCAGGTAGTCGCGCGCCACCGACAGCGTCATGGCGTGGATGGCGCCCTTGCTCATGGAATAGGCAAACCGGTCGGTGATGCCGACGTGGGCGGCAATGGAGGCCATGTTGAGGATGGCACCGCCGCCGTGCTGCTGCATCAGGGGCACGGCCGCAAACAGGCAGTTGTAGGCGCCCTTCACGTTCACCTGATACACCCTGTCGAAGTCGGCCTCGGCGGTCTGCGCCACATTGCCGACGTGGGCAATGCCGGCATTGTTGACCAGAATATCCACTTGGCCGATGGCCTGAAACACGCGCACTACGTCGGCCTGCTGGCTGATATCGAGCCGGTGTGCCTCCGCCGCGCCGCCGGCCCGCTGGATTTCGGTCACGGTTTGAGTGGCCGCCGCCTGGTTGAGCTCGATGATGTGCACACGGGCGCCCTGCTGCGCAAACAGCTGCGCAATGGCCTGCCCGATTCCGCTGCCACCGCCCGTCACGACGGCGCTTTTGCCTTGTAAACTGAACATGAAGGTCTGATTTTAAAGAAGGTAGCCGCGGGCTCAATGTCCGGCCGCCAGGGCCGTAGCCGGTGGCCCCACCGGCACCCTCACGTTGCGGAGAGCAAAGTACAGCACCACCAGAAAGCACGCGCCCGGCACCACGTAGGCCGTTTGGATGGAGCTGGCATCGGACACGCGGCCCATGAGCACCGGGAACACCGCGCCGCCCACAATGGCCATAATCAGCAGCGAGGAGCCATCCTTGGTTCTGGGCCCCAGCCCGCGGATGCTGAGCGAGAAGATGGTAGGAAACATGATGGACATGAAAAACTCCACGCCCATCAGCGCAACCACCGGCAGCTGGCCTTCCAGCGTCACGGCCAGACCCACCAGCAGCACGTTCAGTAAGCTGCACGCCGCCAGCAGTTTCGCCGGGGCCACCACCCGCATCAGCGCCGTCCCGATAAAGCGGCCCGCCATAAAGCTGAGCAGCGCCCCCGACAGATACAGCGTAGCCGTCTGCTCCGGAATGCCGGCCACACTGCCCGCAAACCGAATGAAAAAGCTGCTGATGCACACCTGCGCGCCCACGTAGAAAAACTGCGTCAGCACGCCCAGCAGCAGGTTTTTCTCCTGCCACAACGAGCCTTGCGCGCTGGCATCGTCAGGGGCCGCCGCTTCGATGATATCGGGTAGGCGGGTGAAGTAGAGCACCACGGCCACCAGCAGCACCACGGCCCCAATTACCAGATACGGCAGTTGCACTGCCGAAGCCTCTTGGCTCAGGTAGGCCTCAAGCTGCGCCGGGGCCATGGCCGCCTGCTGCCCGGCCGTCAGGCTCTGGCCCGACAGAATCAGCTTGCCGCCCAGCAGCGGCGCCAGCGTGGCGGCCAGCCCGTTGAACGACTGCGCGAAGTTCAGGCGCTGGGTGGCGCCGGCCGGGTCGCCGAGCACGGTGATGTAGGGGTTGGCGGCCGTTTCCAGGAACGTGAGGCCACTGGCAATGATGAACAGCGCCACCAGAAAGAAGCCGTAGGTTCGCGTTTCGGCGGCCGGATAAAACAGGAACGCGCCCGTTGCAAACAGCCCCAGCCCCACCAGAATGCCGCCTTTGTAGCCGAAACGCTTCATGAACTGCCCGGCCGGCAGCGCCACCAGAAAGTAGGCCGCAAAGAACGCCGAATCAATCAGCGCCGACTGCGTATCAGTGAGCTGACAGGCCTTCTTTACATGCGGAATCAGCACCGGGTTCAGGTTCACGGCAAAGCCCCACAGAAAAAACAGCGAGGTAATCAGCGCTACCGCAAACAGGTTCTGGTTTTTCTTCATCGGTGGCAGAATGAGCAGCAGCAGCTAGGTAACTGTCATCCTGAGCCCCGTGAAGGACCTTGTCACGGCTGGATTAGCGTTGACCGGTTGCCGTTCTGGTCTGATAAGGTCCTTCGCGGAACTCAGGATGGAACTCAGGATGACAGGCGAACTACAGACAGTTTTAGAACTTCATACCCGCGCTGTTCTGCACGGCCACTGGCTCTTGGTCGTCGGCCTTGATGTCGAGTCCCTTAATGCTCCAGCCCTGGGCGAAATCGATTTTGCCGGCTTTCTTGCCCGTGATGCTGATGTTTTCCAGCGTGAAGTTTTCCAGCATCGAAACGGCCAAGCCCTCGGCCGAAATGGCTTCACCGGCCCCGGTGGCGCGCAGGTTGCTGATGCGCACGTTGCGAAAGTGCGGGGTGCCACGCTCTACGGGCTCCACTTTGGCCAGCATCTTCTTCCAGTGCGCAGGCAGCGTGGCCTCGGTATAGCCGGCCGGCAGCGTGGAGTAGCTGTAGGCCGGGTTCCAGTTCATGGTCATGATAATGGGCACGCGCACGCTATCCATCTGAATGTCTTCCACCACAATATCCTCCACCACGCCGCCGCGGTTGGTGGCCGATTTCAACCGGATACCGTACTTGGTGCCCTTGGCCTTGAGGCCGCGGGCAATGACGTGGCGGATGCCGCCCGACGTTTCGGAGCCGCAGGTGAACAGCCCGTCGCCGGCCCCGGCCACGCAGTTCTGCACGAGGATGTATTCGGTGGGGCGGTTCACGCGCAGGCCGTCCCAGTCACGGCCGGCTTTCAGGCAGAAGTTGTCGTCGTTGCAGTCAATGTCGCAGTTCTGCACCAGCACGTAGGAGCTGGAGTCGATGTCGATGCCGTCGGTGCTGGGGCCGTGGCCGCCGATGTTGTTGCGCACCACCAGGCCGTCGGCCGTCACGTGCTTGGAGTACAGAATATGCACCGTCCAGAAGCCGGCGCGCTGCAGCGTAATGCCCTTGAGCGTGACGTTACGGGAGTTGGAAACCAGCAGCGTACGGGGCCGTTTGGCGTCGTAGTCGACAATCCAGCGCAGGCCTTTGGCGTCGTACTCTTTGCGCATGGCCCAGTACTTGTCCCAGAACGGCTTGCCCTGCCCATCGACGGTACCCTGACCAGTAATAGCCACGTTTTCCTGATCAAGAATGTTGATGAGGGCCGCGGGCCACACCATTTCCACGCCCGCAATGCGCGACGGAATTTCGGGATAATCCTTCAGCTCCTGGCTGCCGAGCAGTGTCACGCCCTGCGGAATGTTGAGCGTCACGCCCTTCTTCAGGAAGATAGAGCCCGTGAGGTATTGGCCCGGCGCAAACGTCACGACGCCACCCTTTTTGGCCGCTGCGTCAATGGCTTTCTGGATGGCTTGGGTGTTGAGGGTTTTGCCGTCGGCCACGGCGCCGTATTTGGCGACCAGAAAGGTGTTTTTGGTCGCGGGCATGGAATTAGCACCCACTTCCTTCACCCAGGCGGGGTCGGCGGGGTCGGCGGGGGCAGCCGCGGGTGGCGTCGCAAAGGAGTTTAGCCAAGCCAGCAGCGGCAACAGCAAAGACAACATCAGGTTCATATCGGAAAGCAGATGGGTTGGCAGATTGGGAGAAACTTATAAAGCACAAAACCTGATGGTAGCCGGGCGTTGTGGAACAACGGATTCCCACGGCCGCGGCTCCGATGCCCAGCTACGCATCAGGTTTTTGCTCTCTCACTTCACTCATCCAAAGCTGCCAATTTCCGTTCTCGGCACCCTCCCGCACTCACCTGCAATTCGCTTTTTACAAAAATTTTGTTGGTGAGTACTTACTTTTTATCCTGTGTGGGCGTGGGCCAGGTGTCGGTGCGGAAAGGCGAAGCCGGCAAGCCGGCGGCATTGAACAGGTTCGGCATCGGCGACTTGCGCCAGCCGAAGCGCACGGTCACCGGCTGCGGCACCTGGGCGCTGCTTACCACCACCGTATTGCCCTCGATAACAGCCTGGGCAGGATAAAAAACACCGTCGGCACCCGCCACGGTGAACTCGCGTAGCGTCCCGCCTTCCGCTTTCAGGCCCTCGGCGTAGTCGAAGCTGAGGCGGGCGGTGTTCTTGTCGATTTTCATGGCTTTGTAGATCGGGCCCGAAGTGACGAGCTTTTTCTCGCCGTATTCGTTGCGCAGTGCCCACAGCGCCAGCCGGTGCCCCACGGCCTGCTTATTGCGCGGATGAATGTCCAGCGAGTCGCCCACGTCGGTCGTGACGACCATGCCGGTGTGCGGCACGGTTTGCCAGGACAGCAGCTGGGCTTCACGGATTTCGGGGTTCTGGCCTTTGTGGGGCGTGATCTGCACGAAGTAAAACGGCATGTCGGGCTGCTGCCAGGCCTGGCGCCAGCTGGCAATCATAGCCGGAAACAGCGTGCGGTACTGGTAGGCGCGCTCGGCGTTGCTTTCGCCCTGGTACCAGATGGTGCCGCGCAGCGTGTACGGCTCCAGGCCCCGGATCATGCCGTTGTAGAGCTTGGCCGGCGACTTGTTGCTGGTGGCGCTCAGCGGCTCGCTGGGTTTAGGCTGCTTGGTCTGGGGATTACGTTCTTTCTCCAGTTTCCAGGCGGCCAGCGCGGTTTCGTAGGCGGGCCGCTGGGTGAGGCCGTCGGCGTAGCGGGTCAGAATCGGGCGCAGCGTGGGGTTCTGGTCCAGCACCTCGCGCCGCGTCCAAGACTCGGCCGGCGTGCCGCCCCACGACGAATGGATCAACCCCACCGGCACGCCGGTTTTCGCCTGAATTTCCTGCCCGAAAAAGTACGCTACGGCCGAGAAGTTGCCCACCGTCTGGGGGCTGCACACCACCCAACTGCCCTGCACGTCGCGCTGGGGCTCGTCGGACACGCGCTGCGCTACCGTGAACATGCGGAGGGTGGGCTGGGTGGCTTTCGGCACCACTTCGGCCTCGTTGAGTACGCCCGTCATCCATTTGGCAGCGCCTTTGGCCAGCGGAAACGCCATATTCGACTGCCCCGAGCATAGCCACACTTCCCCTAGCAGCACGTTGCTGACGGTAAGCTTGTTGTGGCCCTGCACCGTGAGCGAGTAGGGGCCGCCGGCTTTGGTGGTAAGCACGCGCACTAGCCAGTTGCCCTGCGCATCGGCCGTGGCCTGCACGGGCTTTTTCGCCCAGCCGGCCGTCACGGTCACGGCCTCGCCGGGCGCGGCCCAGCCCCACAGCGCCACCTCCGATTTCTGCTGCAGCACCATGTTGTCGGTAATAAGGGCAGGCAGCGTGACGTCGGCCAGGGCAGTGTGGGCGCCGGCCAAAAGCAGGGCTGAGAGGAAGCCGGTGAGTCGGGAAGAATGATACATAGTGCGTGGTTTTTGGCGGGGAGTATAAGACGAGGGGTGTATTATGCTAAGCGTAACGCATGCTAATCAAGGTAGTGGCCGTCATGCTGAGCTTGTCGAAGCATCTCTACCGCTTCGTTGGGTTGGCATTACAACGAAGCGGTAGAGATGCTTCGACAAGCTCAGCATGACGGCCTATTTGTTACATGCAAGCCTTTGCCCGCATGATGTTCTGCGAATTGAATTTCTCGCTCACGTAATCCGAAACACAAACGAAGAGGCGGTCATGTATTTGCCGCCTTGCGAGGCGCAGAACAGGTATTCGGGTTTGCCGTCGCGGAGCAGGAGTTGGGGGCGTTCCAGACGGCCATAGCGCTTGAGTTTGGGCGGAGCGGGCGGCTCCTGCACGTCGTAGTCGCGCAGGGCGCGGAAGGCAATTTTGGGGTAGCTCCACTCCTTGCCGTCGCGGGATTCCAGGTAGAGGCCAATTTCGTGGTTGTACACGCCCATATCGCGGGCCAGCAGACAGAAACGGTCGTTTTGTCGCCACACAAAAGCATCCTCGAACTGCTTGTTGTGGCCTTGCCGGGAGAAGTCGATGACGGGGTTGCCGGCGTACTTCACGTAGGGCCCTGCCAGTTGGTCGGCCACCGCCAGCCCGTACTTGCGGTTGCCCCGAATCATGGGGTCTATCGAAGCCACGTACTCGGCCGTATTCCACGACTTGTAGTACAGCCAATATTTGCCCTCGTGTTTTACAAAGGCAGGGTTGGTGGTGCAGTGGTCGTCCCAGGCGCCAGTGGGGCCGGGTAGCAGCAACGGCGCGTCGGGGCGAGTCCAGGGGCCTTCGAGGGTGGGCGCAGTGGCCAGCCCGATGCGCTTGGTGTCGGTTTTGCCGTTGCTGGTGCCCATGAAAAACAGGCAGTACTGGCCGTCCACGAGCTGAATGCTGGGATTGTGGCAGGTGGTAGCGTCCCAGAAGCCAGGGCCGCGCGGGGCCAGCACGGTTTCCTGGTACACAAACGGCCCGGCGGGCGTGTCAGCCACGGCGCGGGCTATTTCGCAGCCGTTGAGCCAGCCACCCATCCCCTTTCGGGCATCCCAGCGCGAAAAAAACACGTGCACCCGGCCATCGGGCCCGTAAATCGGGCTGTTGCACCACACGTAGTAGCCCTCCATTTCCAGGGCCCGCCCAACAGGCTGTAGGTGCTTGCTGAATTTGGCAAAGTCTGCCTTCGGGAAGTCAATCAGCCGGCCCGCCGCAAAGCCAGCCGCCATCCGGGCGAACGGTGCCAACGCAAGGGTAGCAAGAAAGTGGCGGCGGGTAGGCATAACTAATGAAGAAAAACATCCTGTCATCCTGCGCTTGCGAAGGACCTTATCCTGCATGAACGACAGCCATTGCGACGTCTCGTTCTCCTGTGACAAGGTCCTTCGCAAACTCAGGATGAAAGAGTTGAATTGCGTTTTACCGATCTATTGCATCTTGCCCGAGCCGCCGGCTGTTACCGGCGTGAGCGTTACTGGGCCCAGCAAACCAGACTCCTTCGGGTCCCATTTCTCGGCGGTGAACAGGCCGTCGGTGCCCCGGTTTTCCTTGAGCTTCGACGACATATTGATGTTGTAGGCATTCTTGTAGGGCACGTGGTTGCGGTCCATATCGATGATGCGGTTGGCCATGCCGTTGCTGACGCTGACCGTGAGGGTGTTGCGGGCCTGCAGCTGGCTTTTCGGGATGAACACCTGGTAGCTAGGGCCGATGAGCGTGCCCAATTCCTGGCCGTTCAGCTGCACGCGGGCACTTTCGGCCACGAGGCCCAGGTTCAGCAGCCAGCCCTCGCCGGTGCCAGTGGGTTGCGGGAAGCTGATGGTGTACGCCGCCGTACCGGAGAATTTCCGGCCGGCGTCACCGCCGAAATCCGTCCACGATTTCAGCTCCGACATCTGCGCCGGAGCCGGCAGCGCCGGCCCGCCCGACACGAAGCGCACGTTCCAGGTGCCTTGTATAGGCTGCGCAGGGCCAGCGGCCTGATGGTAGGCATACAGGGGGCCGGTCAGGGCGGCGCCGGTGGTTTCCAGCAAACACGACTCGCCGGGGGCCAGTTGCAGGCGCACCTCCGGCGTACCCTTCGCCGACTGGCGCCAGTTAGCCAGCCCCAGCTGCTCGGTCATGGGGTTGTAGAGCGCCACTGATTTGGCGGCGGTTTGCAGCGGCACCCAGGCATCCAGCGGTTTGTCGGAGGAGTTAGCCAGGAAGTAGTAGTGCCCGGCGGCGTGGCGGCGGCGCACGAACTGCAGGCCGCTGTCGGTCAGGGCTTCGCGCTGCACGCCGGCGGCCGCCAGTAGTTGGCTTACATCTTTGCCCACCAGCACCGCGCCCTTGCCCACCGTTGCTTTCTGCACGCCGGCCGTGCCGCTGGGCTGAAATTTCAGCTCAGCCAGCAGCTTGCGAAAGGTGGTGCGGCGCTTATCGAGCTGGCCCAAGCCGGGCACATCGGTGGGAAGCTGGTTTTGCACTACCAGCGTGGCGCCGTTGCGGGCCAGCTGCAGGTAGTGTTCCAGCGTGGCCAGCGGCACGAGGCGCGCATCGGGCAGCAGCAAGGTTTGGTAGGCGGTGCCGCCGCCGGTTTGTAGGGTGCGGCCGGTAGTTTTCGTTTGCCGCAGCTGCTTGTCAGAAATAAAATCGAAGCCATAGCCCTGCTTCAGCATCTCCTCGCCGGTAGCGCCCATCTGCATGCCCTTGAAGCCGTGACTGATGCCGTCGAAGTGCTGCAGCAGTACCTTGCCGGGGCGGGCATAGGAGTCGTAGATGGGCAGATACACCAGCACATCGTTGGCGGGCTGGCCGGCCTGCAAAAAGCTCTGGCAGTGCGCCACGTAGCGGTTCAGCTGCCCGAAATCGTTCCAGAAGGTGTTGTTGGGGTTGAAGTGCACGGCCGCGTAGAACAGCCAGCCTGGCCACGCCGCAGCCTGCGGCGAGTAGTTGGTGCCGTGGTAAAACGTGTGGTTCACGCCCCCGAGCAGCATCATGTCCATGGCTTTCTTCACGTCGCTGAGCTTCGAGAGAAAATGGTCATTCTCCCAGGTCGCCGACTCCGACGAGGTAAGCTGCTTGCCGGTAACGTGCGCCGCCGATGAGGCGAATTTCAAACGCAGCAGATCCTCGCCCTCGGTTTCCGGGATATCGGTGGCGGCGTACAGGTCGAGGATGTTGGCCGGGGAGCCGTGGGCCTGGTTGCGGATAAGCGCGCCGTGCGTTTTGGCCCAGTCGTGCCAGGTTTGGGTGTAGTTTTCGAGCAGCAGCTCCGACACCGTTTCGCGGTAGTCGCTGAGCACACGCTGGTGCTGCTGGTCTTCGGCCTCCTTGCTGAACAAGGCCGGCAGATGCTGGCGCAAATCGTAGCCGCGGCGCTTTTGGAATTCACTGAACATCTGCGGCGTCCAGTTGCCTTCGCCCTGCGCGTCGTCTACCTCATACGAATCGTTGAAAAAAGCCCGGATAGACTGCACGTTGCGGCCCTTGAAGGCCTCATCGAAGCGCGCCAGGTAGTGCTGGGTGGCGGTTTTGGAGAAGTGGTCGATGACGTCGCCCTCGCCGCCGGGGCCGGCGCGCTCCACCTGCTTGCCGTGCCAGCCCTCAAACACGGCGTAGAGCGTCCAGGCGGCACCCGTCGGGGCAGTCCAGTTTAGTTTACCGGCGGCGTCCACTTTGCGGGTCAAATCCAGCGTCTGGCCCTTGTCGGAATACGCCACCAGGGCCTGCAGCGGCAGCAGCTTCTCGAAGCGCACCTGGTCGAAGGCGTGCAGCTGCAGATTCGGGTTTTTGGTGATAGGGTCAGCCAGCTGCTTGATGTCGATGGGCTGGCCGACGGTTTTCACCAGCGGCTTCTGCAGAAAGCGCACGGGCTCCTGCAGCTGGGCGCCGCCCGCCACGGTGTAGGTCTGGTGCGCCACGTACTTACAGGCGTCGTCGGGCGTCACCCAGGGCCCGCCAAACGGCCAGCCCGACGCCTGCGCCATGTCCACGCCCAGCCCCAGCCGCCCGGCCTCCGTGAGCGTGTGCTGCAGCATGTCCATCCAGCGCGGCGCCAGGAAGCTGATGAACTGGTTTTCGGTGCCCTTCACGCCATAAATCGGCGTGATTTCCACGCCCCCCAGCCCCGCCTGCTGGTACTGCGTGAGCAGGCGCGTGAGGTCCTGCTCGTTCACGGCGCTGCCCTGCCACCACCAGCGCGTCCAGGGCTTGTGCTGCTGCGTGATTTCCGGCCAGCGCGGCGCCTGTTGGGCACGGGCGGGCGCCTGGGCTAGAGTGGCGGCAACGAGCAGGGAAAAAGCGAGAGTGGGTTTCATGGGGGCGGGGTGGCAATGGATATTTCAGAACGTCATGCTGAGCGAAGTCGAAGCATCTCTGCCCCTGGCTAGCTAATGCTATTGCAACGAAGCGGTAGAGATGCTTCGACAAGCTCAGCATGACGTTCATTTCTTACACTTTTACTTCATTTTCACCAGCTCCGTGCCGGCGAGCAGGAAGCAGCCGAGGCCGTAGTCCTCGAAGTCGGGCTTGCTGGTGTAGCTCACGGGCTGGCCATCTTTGGGCTCCTTGCCGGTGCCCTGCACGTAGCCCAGGAAGCCGTTCGGGTGCACGCATTCGGTGGCTAGGGCGTTCCAAGCTTTCGTGATGATGGGCTGGTACTGCTTGGCGTCGAGCAGGCCGTGGTTGATACCCCAGGCCATGCCGTAGGTGAACAGCGCCGTGCCGGTCAGCTCTTTGCCGCCGTAGTTGGTGGGGTCGTGCAAACTCACGTTCCAGTAGCCGTCAGGGCGCTGCAGCGGTGGCAGGGCCTTCATCATGGCCAAATACATCTGCTCGTATTCTTCGCGGTGCGGGGCTCCCTTGGGCATTATTTCCAGCACGCGCACCATGGCCGCCACCACCCAGCCATTGCCGCGGCTCCAGTAGCAATCCTCGCCGTTAGGCTCCTTGTAAGGCGGCACGAAGTCTTTGTCGCGCCACCACAGCTGGTCCTGCGAGTTGTAGAGGCCGTTGCCGCCGTGCCGGGTTTTCGAGTAGTTGTAGAGGCGGTACATCTTCTCGTAGTAGGCCGTATCCTGGGTGATGGCACCCAGCTTGGCATAGATAGGCATGGCCATTTGCAGGGCGTCAATCCACCACCAGTCGTCTACCTGCGGGCTTTTCACCATCAGGTCAATGCTGGCTTTGATGTCGCGCATCCGCTCGGGCTGCGGGTCCAGTTCGTAGAGGGCGAGGTAGGTCTGACCGGCGCACTGGTTGTCGGCGTTGCGGGTTTCGATGCCGCGGTGCAGGCCCCACTGGTGCTTCTGGCTCCAGTCCACGGCGTAGTCGTAGTAGCGCTGCTGCTTGTCTACGCTGTGCAGCGCCAGCAGGCCCTCGTAGTACACGGCGCGGGTCCAGATGTGGCTGGGGCGGGTTTTGTTGGTCGTGATTTCCTTGCCGGTGTCGGGCCACTTCTGCATGAAGTAGTCGTTGGCGCGGGTCATCGTTTTGAGGATGGCCTTCTTTTTGGGCAGCTTCTGGGCCTGCGTCGTCAGCGTAAGCAAGGCCAGCAGGCAGGCCGTGAGAATGGATTTGAGCATTGGGTGGGTTTGAGGTCGTCGGTTATGATACCCAGTTCGTCATGCTGAGCTTGTCGAAGCATCTCTACCGCAGTGGTAATCTTAACGAAGCGGGAGAGATGCTTCGACAAGCTCAGCATGACGGTGTTTTGTGTCGGTTTCTACGAGGCGGCTTTGGCTATTTCCACGGCGTACACTTGGTTTTCGCCTTCGAAATTGGCCCGAAAGATCAGCCATTTGCCGTCGGGGGAGAAATGCACGTTGGGCTCCAGGTGGTAGTTGTGCTTGGCCAGGTTCACCAGCTTCTCGGCTTTGAATTTGTCGTTATCAGGCCGGAACAGGTAGATCCACTGGCCGTTGGGCGAGTGCGCCACCGAGCTGGGGTAGCCGCCGTCGCCAGCAAACGTTTTCTGGTCGGGCGAAATGGTGTAGTGCACGCTCCACTCGTCGCGGGTCAGCTCGTACTTCTTCTCTTTGCCGGTTTTCAGGTTGGTGCCCGTCACGAAGAACGTGGCGCCGCGCGGCAGCTGGTGGTCAAACCAGATGGTTTTGCCGTCGGGCGCAAACCACTCGTGGCCGAATATTTCGCGGTCCATCGTGCGCTTGTGCACCAGCTTCACCGCCTTGGTTTTCGTGTCGATGGTCCAGATGCGGTCCACCAACTCCCAAGGGCCTTCGTGGCAGAACATGAGCAGCTTCGGGTCAGTGGGCGAAAACTGCACGTGGTTCAGCCAGGCCGTGTCCGTGAACAGCTTGCTGAGCTGGCCGCCCTCGGTGCTCACTGTGAATAAGGTGCGCGGCAGCTTCGATTCGTAGATGCGGCGGAAGTAGTCCTTTTTCTCCGGATACTGCCGCGAAATCTCCTTTTCCGCATCAGAAGCCCAGGCCCCGCCGAGCTGAGTTTCGTCGGCGTTCAGGGTGGTGATGCTGGCCCGGAAATCTTGGGGAAACACGAATACCAGCCGCGTTTTTCGAGTATCGACGTGGGTGGCGTATACCGAGTCGCCGGTCTGGTAGAACACCTCCCTGCGCTTGGGGGCTACAATTTCGCCGCTCATCTTCTGGAAGTAGCGCGTGAGCGGCTGCACCGCGCGCGTCTTCAGGTTGATGGTGCGCAGCTGCTTGCCCTGGGCATCGGAATGGTAGAACACCATCTGGTCGCCGTCGCTGCCTTTAGCCGCCAGAAAGGGCTTATTGTGGAAGTAGAAGCTGTTGTTATTGCCGCCCAGCGGGGTGAGGCGCATCACGCGGTGGCCGGTGTCCTGGTCGATCCACTCGGCGGCGGGCATGGGCATTTGCGCCCCAGTCACGAGTGTAGCCTGGGCCAGCGCGCCGGTACTTAGCAGTGCCAGGCCGCTCAGCAACGCAATAAACGGGTGGGGTTTCATAGGGCAGAAAAGAGGTTAGGGCGGGGAATACAACTCAAGGAAGTGGTATCTGCTGGGCCAACCCTCCTGTACTGTGCGGTGCGCACCGCTTGACCCGGCTTGTCCGCCGTTATACTTGGTAATATTAGGCCGCCAACTGTCTCCCCTGCTATGTCCCGCTCTACCTTCCTCTTCGACCCCAACAAAAGCTCCCTGTTCTATCTGGTGCTGTTTCTGGCCCTGATTGTGCTGGGGCTGACCGCTTACGAGGCGATAAACGGCCATTACTCCATTATCGGCAGCGTCGCGTCGTTTCTGGGTCTGTTTGTGGCGTTTCAGAGCTGGAAAGCGGCCGATGATGCCTCCCGCAACACCGACCAGGCCCTCACCCAGATGCAGCAGCTGGCCCAGGAAACCCGGCAGCTGGTAGAGCGCAGCAGCGCCGTGGAAGAGCAGATCAAAAGTGCTGTTGTGACCATCAGCGACGCCACGCGGGAGCTGTACAAAGGTTTTCAGCCGATTATGCTGCGCATGGCGGAGTTTCTGGAAGAGTCGGCCGGCAGCGAGTATCTGGCTTTGATGACCGACTCGGCCGCCATCGGCACGTTTTATGCCCGCCACCACCGCCCCGAGCTCAACCAGCGCGAAATGCGCGCCCTCACCGACCGGATCCACGACCTGCTGCTGGACCGCGCCCGCGACGCCCGCGAATTCTACCTGGCCACGCTAGCCGCCGACGAACTGCCCGAAACCCAGCCCCCGACCGCCGACCAGCACGGCCGGCTGCACCATTACGTACAGGGTGTGTGGCAGCAGTTTCATCCGGAAGCCGAAAGCGTTGACCTTGACTACTGGACCGAGCACCGCGACCAGCACCTGGCCACTCTGCGCCAACTCGACGATGCCTTCCAGACGCTCTCGGAGCACCCCGAGCAGCGTGCGGCCGGCCTGGGCATCCATCAGCTAGTACCGGTGCTGCCCCTGCAGCTGCTGCTCCGCTTCGATGCCGAAGCCAAGGAGCCGTTTCGGGCGCTGGTGGTGTTTCTGGGCCAGTACAACCTGGATCGGGTGGCCGAGGCCCGGGCCCTGCAAACCACCGACCCCGAGCTGGTGCGCACCTTTATCAGCATGTTTGAGAGCCTCACCAGCCTCGATGACCACCCCGGCTACCAGCAGCTGCGCCGGCAGTTTCCGCTCTAAGCCGGAAATTCCGTTTGTTTGCGGCGGCCGCCCCAATCCGGCGTGCTCTGGCCGGCCGTATGCCTCGCCATCCTATTTAGTCTGATGTATGCAGCGGTACGTTTCTGAGGTTCTGGGCACCTTCGCCATTGTGTTCTGTGGCACCGGCGCCATCATCATCAACCAGGAAACGCACGGCGCCATCACGCACGTAGGCGTAGCCATGACGTTCGGGCTCATCGTGAGTGCCATGATTTATGCGCTGGGCAACGTGTCGGGCGCCCACTTCAACCCGGCCGTGACGGTGGCCTTCACTGTTGCAGGGCGGTTTGCGGGGCGGCAGGTGCTGCCCTACATCATCAGCCAGCTGATAGGGGCCGTGCTGGCCAGCGCGGTGCTGCGCTACCTATTTCCGGCCAACGAACTGCTGGGCGCCACGCTGCCGGCCGGCCCCGAGGGGCAGTCATTCGCGCTGGAATTTATTCTCACCTACTTCCTGATGCTCGTAATTCTGAACGTGGCCTGCGGCTCCAAAGAGCAGGGCATGTTTGCGGGGCTGGCCATCGGGGCGGTGGTACTGCTGGAAGCCATGTTTGCCGGCCCCATCTGCGGCGCCTCCATGAACCCGGCCCGCTCGCTGGCACCGGCGCTGGTGTCGGGGCATCTGGAGCACCTGTGGCTGTATCTGGTGGCACCTACTGTGGGCGCCATTGCGGCCGTCTTCACCTGGAAGTTCCTGACGCGGCCGGTGGTGAAGGCGGAGGAGTGCGAATAAGTCGTAAAAGCTCGTGTTCAGTGAAAGACACAATCAAGCTCCTCAATAGCTATTTTGGCGTTGCGTTAGTAGCACTACTACTCTATTTCTCTTGGTGGCTTTTCGTCGTGCATTTTCTCTACTGGGAAGAATACTCTGAGGATAATAATTACGCAACGGCTACCGCGGGTCTAGGCCTGTTTTATAGCACAATTGCGTTGCTGGTTATGTACGAAATCGGCTTTATCGTAGCAGCCATTAAAGCAAAATCCAAACGTCTCTTCTACCTGGCGGTGCCTTTCATTCTCCTGCTCCCAATGCTAGGTATTTGGCTGTTCGAAACGTTTGGCCGGCGTTAGCAGAAAGTGAGAATAAAAGCTCCATATTTCCTTGTGAGTAAAACTCTGAAGCTGGCTGCTTTATTTGGTTGAGTTCACCTCCCGCTGCACTTCTGCCAAAAACTCCGTAGCATTGCTTAGCCAGCCCCGGGCCGGCTTTTTTTCTTTCTACCCCGCTCCTGCATGGCTGCTCCCGTTACGTCCTCCACCCCGCTTGCCACCGCCGGCACCACCCGCTCCTACGCGGGCCCGATGGTGCTGATGACCACCCTGTTCTTTCTGTTCGGGGCCGTCACCAACTTCAACGACGTGCTCATGCCCTACCTCAAGGACGTGTGCCAGCTCACCGACTTCCAGTCGACGGCGGTACAGTCGGCCTTTTTTGGGGCGTATTTTCTGATGTCGCTGCCGGCGGGCAAGCTGCTGGAGCGAATGGGTTTCAAGCGCGGCATTGTGCTAGGGCTGCTGATTATGGCCTGCGGAGCGCTGCTGTTTGTGCCGGCCGCCAACTCGCGCACGTTTGCCCTATTTCTGCTGGCGCTGAGCTTTCTGGGTGCTGGCATCACGCTGCTGCAGGTGGCAGCCAACCCCTACGTATCGGTGCTGGGGCCGGCACGAACGGCGGCCAGCCGGGTGAGCATCGTGGGCGTGGCCAACGGGTTGGGCGGCACCATTTCGCCGCTTATTGGCGGGCTGATTCTGTTCGGCGGCTCGGCCGTGCTGAAGGCCCGTCTGGCGCAGCTGCCGCTGGAGCAGCGCCTCACCCAGGAAGCCACGCTAGTGAAGCCGCTGTATTTGGGGCTGGCGGTGTTTCTGGCGGTGCTGGCGGCACTGTTTTTCCTGGTGCGCCTGCCTGAGGTAGAGAGCCTGCCCGCCGATGAAGAAGCCGCCGCCGCGCAGGCCGCCGCCGAAACCGGCCGCCGCTCCGCCCTCGATTTCCGCCACCTGGCCCTGGGCGTGGTGGCCATTTTCACCTACGTGGGCGTGGAAGTTGGCATTGGCTCGTTTATCATCCGCTACGGCGAAAGCCAGAACATCAGCCAGCTTAGCGGCTTTACGCAAGAGTTGGTGCGCGGCCTGAGCGTGGCCACCAGCTGGGCCGCCGCTTTGTTCGGCAACACCCCCGACCCAATTGATACCAGCAGCGGCTTTACGAAGGCCGTGGGCGCGGTGCTGGTGTCGTCGTATTGGTTTGGGGTGATGGTCGGCCGCATCATCGGCATTCCGCTGCTCACCCGCTTTGATGCCCGCAAGCTGCTGGCCGGCGTGTGTGCCGCCGGTACGCTGTTCGTGCTGCTATCCATCATTAGCACCGGCGAAACGGCGCTGTGGCTGGTGGTGCTGTGCGGCCTCTGCAACGCCATTATCTGGCCGGTGGTGTTTCCGCTGGCCATTACGGGCCTCGGCAAATTCACCAAGCAGGGCTCCTCATACCTGATTATGGCCATCGTGGGCGGGGCCATCATTCCGCCGCTGATGGGCTTGCTGGCCACGCACGGCGGCGGCATCCGGGTGGCGTTTGTGCTGCCGGCCCTCTGCTATGCCTACCTGCTGTTTTATGCCCTGAACGGTTACCGGGTGCGGTAGCGCAGTTGGTTGCTCCCTGCCCGAAAGGCGCGGGGCCATGTCGGACTTGGTCCGACATGGCCCCGCGCCTTTTTTATGCCCCTTGCCCTCACCTCTCCTGTTCTGGTTTTTGTGAGCAGCACTTCCAACTCATTTTTTATCATTTGTTTAATCTTTTACCCATTAAAGTTAAACATTTATACATCTATACTATTTAATACATGCATTCATTTCTCACTCTTTTTCCCCACTCTTATGCGAACCATGTTGCTCGACGTCATGCGTATACCGGTTGATGACCCCGTGGCTTTCACATTTTTCACGGGGTACATGGCCATGGCAGCCGCGTCTGTCTTTTTCCTGCTTGAGCGGAGTACCGTAACCGACAAATGGAAGACCTCGCTGCTGATTTCGGGGTTGATTACGGGCATTGCGGCCGTGCATTACTATTACATGCGCGACTACTACGTCTCAACCAATGAAACCCCCATTGCTCTGCGCTACATCGACTGGACCCTCACGGTGCCGCTGATGGTGGTGGAGTTCTACCTGCTGGTGCGGGCGGCGGGGGCTAAAGCAGCCCTGCTCTGGAAGCTGATTCTGGCGGCTGTCATTATGCTGGTTTTTGGCTACATCGGTGAAGCTTTCACGGACGGCTCTATGGGCCACTCGGTGTTGTGGGGCTCCCTGTCTACGGTGGGCTACGTGTACATCCTGTATTCGGCCTGGATGGGTGAAGTAGCGCAGCTGGCGGCGGCTTCCAACTCGGTGGCGGTGCAGAAAGGCGTGCGGGCCCTGGCCTGGTTCGTGCTGGTAGGCTGGGCAATCTATCCTATCGGCTACATGGCTATGCCCGGCGGCTGGCTTGGTCCCGACGGGGCCGGGCTGCTCCGTCCTCACGACCTCGATCTGCTTTACAACATTGCCGACGCCATCAACAAAATCGGATTTGGCCTGGTAGTATACGGCATTGCCCGCAGCGAATCGGCGGTGAAAGTGGCGCCGGCCAACGCCGCTTCGGTGGTGTAGCGGCGGCCTGCCTTACCGGCAAATCCCGCATTTTTTGGAATTCACCGGCCAGCAGGCTGAGTTGCCCGGCGCCGCGCAATTCAGCCTGTTTGCCTTTCCATCCGCTTCGTATGCCTTCCTCCTTTCTCGCCGGTACGGCGGCGGCCATCGGGCCCCCGCGCCACTACTCCTACGCGGCCGTGCTGCTGTTCATTGTGCTGGGGCGACTATTTCCGGCGCAGGCCGGGCTGGTGCTGGGCGTGCCGCTGGCCGTGGGTATGGTGGCACTGGGCGTGGCCCACGGCGCCTGCGACCAGCTGGTGGTGCCGGCGCAGGCACCGGCCCGCAACCCGTTGCGCACCTGGCGCTACTGGGGGCGGTTTCTGGCCGGCTACCTGGGTCTGGCGGCCGTAGTGGGCCTTTTCTGGTGGCAGTGGCCGGCGGCTACCGTGGCTCTGTTCTTCCTGCTGACCATATGGCATTGGGGCTCAGCTGATGCACCCGAGCTCAACCAGATTCCTGTGGCGGGCTGGCTAAGCCACAGCTTGCTACGTGGCATGCTGCTGTTTGCGGTGCCAGCCGCCTGGTGGCCTACCGAAACGGCCAGCATCGTGAATGATTTGTTGCGTTTCACCGGTGCCCGGCCCGTTTCTCTGTCTACTTTCCAGGCCGTGGCGGGCGGGCTAGGCATGTTAGTGGCCGCCGGGCATGGGCTGCTCTGGCTGTGGTATGCATTGGACGGCCGCTGGGGCCTTCTGCTCCGCGAGCTTACGGAATTGCTGGTGTTGGCCGCGCTGCTGCTGCTGCTGCCGCCGCGCTGGTCGGTGGTGGTGTACTTTGTGTTCTGGCACAGTCTGCAGCACGTGCTGCGCCTCACCGGCTGGCTGGGCTACGCTGGCAGCTCAGTTCCTGCCCGGCGGGCACTGCTGCCGCAGCTCTGGTTTTATCTGCGGCAGGCAGCGCCCTTGCTGCTGCTGAGCTGCGTGGCGCTGCTGGGGCTAGGCTGGATGCTGGCTGGCCGCCTGCCCGATGCATCGGCTTGGTTTAGCCTGGCGCTGGTGGTGGCCTCCATCGTGACGTTGCCGCACGCGCTGCTCGTGACGCTGGTAATGGATGCGCCCCAGTGGCTCCGCGCTGCAACCCGCCCGGTGGCCTGACTGGCGGTCTGCGCCGCCTGATCTGCTACTACAGGCTTCTACGACATGCCGCCTGGTTTCTTGCTCCTTCGGAGCCGGAGAGCCGGGCGGCATTGGGTTGGGCGTGAGCGAGCCGGCAACAACCCGTTACCTTTGCCGGGCAACCCTTTCCGCTTATTGCTACCCGTATGAACCCGGCTCCCGTTCTGGAACACCACGTTTCGCTTCGCCCCTACAACACGTTTGGCCTAGATGTGCAGGCACGCCTTTTTGCTCGCTTCAGTTCAGTGGAGGAGTTGCGTGCTCTGCTGGCACTGCCCGAAGTGCAGGCTGCCGAGAAGCTGATACTGGGTGGCGGCTCCAATCTGCTTTTCACGCGCGACTTCAATGGTGTGGTGCTCAAAAACGAAATCCGCGGCTTGGAAATCGTGCAGCAGGACGACGACAGCGCCCTCGTGCGTGCCGGCGCCGGCGAAAGCTGGCACGAACTGGTGCAGTACACCCTCGACCAGGACTTAAGTGGCATCGAAAATCTATCGTTGATTCCGGGTACGGTGGGCGCCGCGCCGCTGCAGAACATTGGGGCGTATGGTGCCGAGCTGAAGGACACGTTCGAGCAGTTGGAGGCGCTGGAAACGGCTACGGGCCTGCTGCGCACGTTTTCGGCGGCCGAATGCGGCTTCGGCTACCGTGAAAGCGTGTTCAAAGGCCCGCTTAAAAACCAGTTTATCGTGACGGGTGTGCTGCTGCGCCTGCACCGCCGCGCCAAGCCCAACGTGCGCTATGGCGACATTCAGACCACGCTGCAGGATATGGGCGTGGCCGACGAGCCCACGCCGCGCCAGGTGAGCGAGGCCGTGAGCAGCATCCGGCGCAGCAAGCTCCCCGACCCAACCCAGATCGGCAACGCCGGCTCGTTTTTCAAAAACCCGGAAATTTCGCAGGCTCGTTTCGACGACCTCAAGCGCCAGTACGAGGGGCTGCCGGGCTACCCGGTGCCCGGTGGCGTGAAGGTGCCGGCCGCGTGGCTGATTGAGCAATGCGGCTGGAAAGGGTTGCGCCGGGGCGGCCACGGCGTACACGACCGGCAGGCGCTGGTACTCGTTAACCACGGTGGCGCGCAGGGCCAGGATATCCGCGACCTGGCGTATGAAATTATTGCCTCGGTTCGGGAAAAATTTGGCATCGAGCTGCATCCTGAGGTGAATATTATGTAGGCAGAAAGCCATCAATTGCCACATTAGGCAGGAATTTGCAGCTTTGCGGATAGGGGTGCATTTTGCGTTTCGTTTCGACATTCCCCTGCATGCCGCCCCGCTTATCTGCGCTATTCTGTTGCCTGTACTTCTTTCTGCACATCTCCCTGCCAGGCCTGGGCCAGACAGCGCCGCTGCTCCGGCTGGGCCAGGCGCGGCGCGCTAGTCTGGGCTCGGTGCTCACGGTGCGCGGTGTTGTTGCCAACGGCCCTGAGCTGGGCGGAGTACGCTACCTTCTCGACCAGACAGCCGGACTGGCGGCTTACTCCACGGCGCCGGCCTTCGTGGCGCTGCAGCCGGGTGATAGTGTGGAGCTGCAGGGCACGCTCAAAAACTACAACGGCCTGCTGGAGCTTACCACCATCACGCGGGCCCGGCGGCTGGCCCAGCGCCGCCCGCTGCCCTTGCATGAGGTGGCCTTTGCCGATCTGGCCAGCGTGTACGAAGAGGCATTTGAGAGCCGGCTGGTGCGCATCACCGGCGTACCCTTCCTGACATCGATGAACGGCGTGGCAGTGCGCGTGCTGGCCGGCAGCACCAGCTATCTGCTGGGTGGGCAGCGCGGCGCAGTGCTGCGTGTGCCGGCCGCTTCGGGTGGCACGCAGGGCCTGGTGGGTGCCCCGGCACCAACCGGCGAGTTTACGGTAATCGGGCTGATGGGGCAGTATGCTCCCAATGGCCATGGCTCCTACCAGCTACTGCCCCGCACCTACGCCGACCTGGAAGTAGGCCACGGCAAGCCAGTGGTGGTGGGCGTGCCCGTGGCCCTTGAAACCAGCCCGCAAACCGTGAAGCTACAGTTTACCACCCTCAACCCCGGTGATACCCGCATCGACTTTGGGCGCGACGGCGAGCTAAGCTCGGTGGTGACCAATGCGGCCCTCACGACCACGCACGTTATTACGCTCACCAACCTACGGCCCGGCACCACTTACCATGTACGGGCGTCATCTACCAACGCCGCCGGCAACTCGCTGAGTGCAGTCGTGCTGATTGCCACCGACTCGCGCCGCCGCAGCGCCGCCAGCGCCGGCGAACCACTTGAGAAAGCACAAGCTCCTAAAAACTAAGCTTATCACGCCTGAATCACTTGCTGCCAGCAGCCTATCTGCGCCGGTAGCACCTAGCCGGCACCAGATGTATGGGCAGCCGGCCGCATCTAACCGGCAGGGTAGCACTGTGCTCCTGCTGCCTATGGAAGAAAGAGCCCCGAACTCTGTGGCCTTTTCCAACCATTTCTGGTTATTCTTATTGCTGCCAAAAGCGGCCCGGCCAAGTGGCGGCAACAGCAGCAGCAAGTTGCGGGCATTGGCACACCATTGGGCGGTATTCCGACTGAAAATCAGGATATTTGCAGCCGCTTTCATTTTGTACACTCCGCCTTTCCTTTTCTTTTCTCTGCATGAAGAAATTTACTCTGCTGGCTTTGCTCTGTAGCATGGCTGCTTTCCGGCCAGCACAGGCCCAAACTGCCATAACGGTTGCGGCAGCCAGGGCGCAGGCTCCTGCCTTCAACACGTCCGGCGCCACCGTCACGGTGCGCGGCATCGTCACGAACGGGCCCGAACTGGGCGCCATCCGCTACATCCAGGACGGTACGGCCGGCATCGGCGTGTACTCCACTACGCTCACCACCGGCATTGTGCCCGGCGACTCCATCATCGTGACGGGTACGCTCAAGGACTTCCGCGGTTTGCTGGAGCTGGACCCGGTTTCGTCGCTGACGGTGCTGGCCGGCAACCGGCCGCTGCCGGCGCCGGTACAGTTTCCGGCGGGCAGCTTCACGGCCGCCTACGCCGAGCAGTACGAAGGCCGCCTGGTGCAGCTTACGGGTGCCACGTCCATCAACACAGCTACCGGCGCCCCTGTTACTTCGTTCAGCAGCACCACGTTCCGCATCAACAACAACGCCGCCACGGTGCTGTACGTGAATGCGGCTTCTACCGGCCCGGCCGGCCTCATCGGTAAGCCTTCCCCAAGCGGCACGTTTGATGCTGTGGGCATCATGAGCCAGTTCACGACGACGGCGCCCGGCCCTACCGGCCCCGGCTATCAGCTGCTGCCTCGCCTCTACGAAGACTTTCGCCAGGGCAACACGCCCAACGTGTTAAACACACCCTTCCCGACCAACATCAGCACGTCGGGCTTCACGGTGAACTTTGTAACCCAGAACGCCGGCAACACCAGGTTGGAATACGCTACCAGCGCCACTGGCCCCTTCACGGCCGTAACCAGCGCCGCCAGCACCACCAGCCACAGTTTGGCCATTGCGGGTTTGCAGCCTGCTACGGTGTATTTCGTAAAAGCCAGCTCCACCAACGCCACTGGCCTGTCGGAGTCGCGCGTGGTACCGATGATTACGGCTTCGCTGTCGTCGGGCAAGATGCGCAGCTACTTCACCGGCACAGTAAACAACGCATTGGCGCTGCCCGGCAACAATGCGCTGTTTCTGCCCAGCGGCGCTATTGCCGATACGCTGGCCCGCTACATCAACCGCGCCACCGCCACGCTCGACATTTCCATCTATAACTGGAACAGCCCCACTATTCTGGCAGCCGTAAATGCCGCCCAGGCCCGCGGCGTGCGGGTGCGCGTGATTTATGAAGATGATAACAACAACGTAAGTGTACCCAGCCTGAATGCTGGCGTGGCTCGCCTGGCCCGCACCCAAACCGGCTCGGGTACCATTCAGGGCATCATGCACAACAAGTTTGTGATTATTGATGCCGAAAACATGAACCCCAACGTGCCGTGGGTATGGACTGGCTCCACCAACTGGACCCAGGCGCAGCTTTCCACCGACCGTAACAACTCCATTGTCATTCAGGACCAGGCCCTGGCCCGCGTGTACAAGATGGAGTTCGAGGAAATGTGGGGCGGCAGCGGCGCTACTTCGGGCGCCGTGAAGTTCGGCTCACGCAAAACCGACAACACCCCGCACTACCTCAACATCGGCGGTAAGCTGGTGGAGTCGTGGTTTTCGCCGACGGATAATGTGAACGGCCGTCTCATCGACGCCATTCGCACCGCCGACTTCGACCTGCACATTGCCACTATGCTCAACACCCAGCTCGACATCGGCCGTGCCATCCGCGACCAGGTGCTGCTGCGCAACATTGCCTCCTGCACCGAGGTGCTCAACAACGACACCAGCTCCACCAACTCGGGCCTGGTGCTGCGCACGATCCGGCAGGCCATTGGGGCCCGCGGCATGGTGAAAAACACCAGCGGCATCATGCACCACAAATACGCCATCATCGATGCCGGCGCTTCGCAGTCGGACCCGCAGGTGTTTGTGGGCTCGCACAACTGGAGCCTCTCGGCCAACACTGAAAATGACGAAAACACGCTCATCGTGCACGAGCCGCGCATTGTGAACCAGTACTACCAGGAGTTTGCAGCCCGCATTGCGGAGCAAAACCGCGGTGTGCAGGTCTGCAACCTAGTGCTGAGTAACAAGAACGCCACGGTGCAGCAAAGCAGCGTGCAGGTGTATCCGAATCCGACCCGCGGCCAGTTTGCCGTGCGCCTGCAGGCCGGCAAGGCCCGCACCGCCACCATCACCCTGCGTGATGCCACCGGCCGCGTAGTGCTCAACCAAACCAGCACGCTCGCCGGCCAGGACGTTTCGGTGGATGCCTCGCAGCTGCCCGCCGGCCTCTACATGGTGCAGATCGTGACGCCCGAAGCCACGCAGGTGAGCCGTGTGGTTGTGGAATAGTCTCTCTGTTTCCAACTCATTAAAAAAGGCGGCGCCCAAATTTGGGTGCCGCCTTTTTTAATGATGTTTCTAAATTTTATTTCTCTTCAAAACAGTCAATGGCTAGCCCTATTCCACTTGCCCCCAATCGAAGCATTTCTTGGGCGCTAAATCCCAAGCTGCATTGCAGTGTGTAGATATAAGTAAGCTGAAAACTGATATAATCTTTTTCGATTCCGATTTTTTGTAACTCCTTAAACTGCGGCTCCAATAAGTCGAGAAAGACATTGATGAAGTCAAAATAAGATTCCTCACCATCCGAGGCAACCAAATATGACCATATACTTGGCTCATTTACGCTAAAAGGCTTCGGCTTCCACGGCTCCGGACTCACCCCCATAATTTGGGTGATGACGTTGAAAGTTTTGAAGCTGGGCTCACTGAAGCCAATATGTAGCCAATAGCACTTCATTTCCAGCGGCGCGCGGCCCAGGCTTGCTGCTGCTCGGGCGTCTGGAAGGTCCAGGCCACGAAGCGGGTGGCTTTCTGGCCGTGCGTCATGTCGATGGTTTTCACTTCCAGCGCGCCCGCCTTCTTGAGGAAGTGGTAGATACTGGGCAGGGTTTCCTTCTTGGAAATAAGCGTGCTGAACCATAGTACGCGCGGCCCCAGCGGTACGCTCTGCTCCACCAGATTGCGCACAAAGGCTTCTTCGCCGCCGGTATACCACAGCTCGGTGTTGCGGCCACCAAAGTTGAGCACCGGCTCCGGGGTGCGCGGCTGGCCCAGGTTGCGGGTTTTGCGCTGGTTGGCGGCCAGCGCCTCTTCCTCCGAAGCATGGAACGGCGGGTTGCACACCGTCAGGTCGAACTCCTCGCGGGGCTTCACAATGCCGTCGAAGATATAGTTAGCGTGGGTTTGCTGGCGCACTTCCACCCGGCCAGACAAGCCAGGGTTGGCCGCTACCAGCATCTTCACCGACTTCAGCGCCACCGTATCGATATCAGAGCCGACGAAGCGCCAGCCGTAGTCGTGAGTACCGATGATGGGATACACGCAGTTGGCCCCAATACCGATATCAAGCACGTGCACCTGTTTGCCGCGCGGCACGGTGCCGCCATTCAGGGAACCCAATAGGTCGGCGGCGTGGTGCAGGTAGTCGGCCCGGCCCGGGATGGGCGGGCACAGGTAGCCGGCCGGAATGTCCCAGAGCGCCACGCCGTAGAACTGCTTCAGCAGGGCCTGGTTGAGGGCTTTCACCGCGGCCGGGTTAGCAAAATCGATGGTTTGGTCGCCGTGGGGGCTGGCCGTGACGAATGGCGTAAGCGCCGGGCTGGCGGCAATCAGCTTCGGAAAATCGTAGCGGTCGGCGTGGGGGTTGCGGGAGTGCATGAATCGCAGATGTTGCAGAATAAAAGGATGTCACAGATTTCGTCGCGCAGTCAGTCAGAAAGAGCAATCTGCGCAATCCTTTTAATCTGCAAAATCTGCGATATTATTTGAGCACAGCCACCGTGGCGCCGTCACCGCCGCGGTCGGCGTGCTCGTCGGCTACGCTGGCCACCTGGCGGGTGCGGTGCAGGTAGTCGCGCACCACCTGGCGCAGCACGCCGTTGCCGCGCCCGTGCAGGATCTTGATTTCGGGCACGCCCAGCATCACGGCATCATCCACGTAGGCCGTGATTTTGGTGAGGGCATCCTCGGCCCGCTCGCCGCGCAAATCCAGCGTAGGGCTGAAGCTCGACATCTTGCCGGTGGTGTCGAAACCGGCGTACTGGGCCGGGGCCCGGCGCGCCGACTCTTTTTCCCGCTCCCGGATTTCGGAGCGGGTCAGCTTTTCGAGCTGGCTGATCTTGACGATGGTTTTCATGCCGCCGAAGCTCACCTCGGCGGTTTTGCCCTTCACGCTCATCAACTCGCCGTAGCCTTCCTGCCCAATCAGCGCCACTTTGTCGCCTACTTTGAGTGTGCCGGCTTCGGCCAGCTCGCGGGTAGCTTTGGCTTTGGGTGGCTCGATTTGCAGCTTCTCGCGCACGAAAGTGTCGAGCTTGCCGCGGGCTTCCTTGGTGCGGTCCTTGTCGGCTTGGCCGAGGCGGATTTCCTGAATGGTAGCCTCAATCTGCTGGTTGGTGTCGCGCAGCAGCAGCTTGGCATCTTGCTTGGCTTTGCGCAGCACTTCCAGCGTGGTGTCGTCGAGATACTTCTTGAGGTCGTGGTATTCCTGGGCGGCTTTTTTCAGGCGACGCTCGGCTTTGGCGGCTTCGGCGGTGCGGGCTTCCAAGTCCGACTTCTCCTTTTCCAGGCCTTCCAGCAGCCGGTCGTAGCGGATCTTGTCTTTGCCGACAAGCTGGGTGGCGCGCTCCACCAGCTGCTTGGGCAGGCCGATTTTGCGGGCAATTTCGATGGCAAACGACGAGCCCGGCTTGCCGATTTCGAGGCGGTAGAGCGGCTGCAGCTGCTCGGGGTCGTAGCGCATGGCCCCGTTCACGATGCCGTCGGTGCGCTCGGCGTAGTTCTTGAGGTTGGTGTAGTGCGTGGTGATGACACCGAAGCTGCGCGCCCGGTTAAGCTGCTCCAGCACCGCCTCGGCAATGGCGCCGCCCAGCGCCGGCTCGGTGCCGGTACCAAATTCGTCGATCAGCACCAAGCTGCGCTTGCCGGCCAGCGTCACGAACTGCTTCATGCTCAGCAAGTGCGACGAGTACGTACTCAAGTCGTTTTCCAGGCTCTGCTCGTCGCCGATGTCCAGGAAAATATCATCGAACATTCCGGCTTCCGAGCCTTCGCCAGCTGGAATCAACAGGCCGCACTGCAGCATGTACTGCACCAGTCCCACCGTCTTCATGCTCACCGACTTACCTCCGGCATTCGGCCCCGAAATCAGCAGAATCCGCTGTTCCGGCGTCAGCTCGATATCGAGCGGCACCACTTCGCGCGGGTCGTCTTTGGCGTGGGTCTGGAAGGTGAGGTACAGCAGCGGGTGGCGCACCTGCTTCCAGAGCATCTGGGGGCGCGGGTGCAACTCGGGCAGCATAGCTTCCAGGCGCAGCGCCAGGCGCGCCTTAGCCCGGATAAAGTCGATCAGGCCGAGGTACTGGTAGGCTTTGCGCAGGTCCGGAATGTGGGGCCGTAGCTGGTCGGTGAGGGCAGTCAGGATGCGGATCAGCTCGCGCTGATAGGCGTTTTCGAGGTCCTTGATGTCGTTATTGAGCTCGAACACCGGCTCCGGCTCGATGTACACCGTCTGGCCCGAAGCCGACTCGTCGTGAATCAACCCTTTCACGCGGCGCTTGTGTTCGGCAATGACAGGCAGCACCAGCCGCCCGCCCCGGATGGTCGGCTCGGCATCGCCGGGAACCCAGCCTTCGTTTTTGGCGTGGCGCAGGATGCCCGCAATCTGCTTGCGTAACATTACCTGGCGCGTAATCAGCTCCTGGCGCAGCTGGCGCAGCAGCGGCGAGGCATCGTCGCGCACGAGGCCTTCGTCGTCCACCACTTTGTCGAGGGCAGCCAGCAGGTTGCGGTCGACCTGCACCCCAATACCGAGCAGACGCAGCGTAGGGTACAACTCTTCGGCGGCCTGCGTGAAGAAAGTGAGGGCCTGCCGGATGGTGCGCAAGCTCATCTTCACGGCGAAGAAAGCGGCCACATCGAGGTAGGCGCCGGGCAAGCTGGCGCGCACCAGCTGCGGGTTTACGTCGTGGTAGTGCTGGCTGGGAAAGTCGGCTCCGCTATGCAGCAGGAAGCGGAACTCGTCGGTCTGGAGCAGCAGCTTCTGGAGCTGGTCGTGCTTGGTCTGGAAGCTCATCTTGGCCACAAACTGGCGGCCCAGGGCGCTCAGACACATGCCTTCCAGCATCTCACGCAACTGCGCAAAGCCTATTTTCTGCTCGAAGTTCTGAGGTAAAATCAAATCGGGGAGTCTTGGAAATCGGGATGGAGTGTAAAGGTAAACAGGATATAGGACGGGAAAGATTCAGTCCAACTGAAAGTGCCGGAAACCGGGTCGGATTCCGGTAAATAATCACGGCGGCGGCTTCAATTATCCTGTGGCCTCTTCTATATTTGACCTCTCCTTATTCTTTGTATGAATAGAATTTTATGCTGTTGCGGCATGTTAGCCGGCCTGCTGCTAACCAGCTGTGCGCCAGATATAACAATACTTGAAAAGCACGCCACCATCCGCTACCAGAATCTTGCTGTGCCGCCTGCCGTAGCGGGCGCCACGTGGCTGAGCGTTGATTTTGTTGGTTTGTCTACCGGCTTCATCGGGGGCGAGAAAGGCGCACTGCTGAGCACCACCACTGCTGGAGCCAGCTGGCAGGAGCTAACGGATACTGCTTTAGGCGACATCCTCCAATTGCATTTTTCATCGCCGAGCACTGGCCTGGCCCTGACCACTACGGGGTTGTACCGCACCACTGCTGCCGGCCGCAGCTGGACGCGGGTGAAGCACCTGCCGCTGATTACGGATGTGCAGATGCTGGATGCCTCCACGGGCTTTCTGGTGGGCGAAAAAGGTCTGCTCAGCAAAACCACCGACGGCGGCCGCACTTGGCGGGACTACGTGTTTCCGGTCTGGCCGCCGGTAAACACTGATTTTCGGGCCGTGGCCTTTGCCACCGAGCAAGTGGGCCTGGCCGTGGGTGCCAATCAGTGCTTCCGGACCCGCAACGGCGGCAGCACCTGGGAGTCAGTGGAGTGGCCCATGCCCTACCGCGTATTCGATCTGCACTTGTATCCGAACGGCACCGATTACCTGGTCAGCGGCATCGACGACCTGGGCCAGGGCAAATCGTTTCGGGCCATGACCTACGATGCCGCCACCCGGCAGTACCAGCAGGTGTCGGCGCAGGATTTGCTGAATGTGCCGGTGTATGATTTTGCGCAGTGGCAGGGCGAAGTGGTAGGCGTGGGCTGGAAAACTGTGCTGCGCAATTTCCCGGCCTATGCCGCCCAGCCCGAAGTAACGCCCTGGGTGAATCTGGCCGGCTCGACGGGCCAAAGCCTGCAGCACGTGTACCGCAGCGCCGATTTTGCCGATGCTACCACGCTTTATGCGGTGGGCGAGGCCGGCACTGTTTCCCGATTTGACTACCGCTAAGTATGGCCCGTTTCTATTCAGTAGGGCTGGCCATGGTAGCCGCCTGTCTGGGGGCCGTTGGCGCCGCCTGCGCCCAGACCAGCAACTTTTCTATGTATGTGGGGGCCGGCACGGTGCCAGTGCGGGCGTCGTACGTGGAGCTGCTGGAGCAGCCCACCGCCACCCAAGCCCGCGGCGAATACGCGCTTACCACGGTTCGGAGCCGGGCGGTGCTGGCTTCGCTGGGCCTGGCCTTTGATGCGCCGCTGTGGAAAATCAGTGCCGACCAAGCCGTTGGATTGTCGCTGAACGTGGCCGGTGGCCTGCTGGGCGCGCCCCGCGAAATCTACGGGTTCAATGGGTCGGCGTTGCTCGATTTTCCGGAATACGTAACCTGGCGCTACGGCTGCAAGGCCACCCACGAGTCGGACAGCGCCTGGGGCGTGGGTGTGGGCGCCGGCTACCGGTATGCACTCTACAGTTTGCCGTTTCGCTCGCCCAGCCTGATGCTGGAAGGCGCGCACACCTTCGGGCGCAGCAATATGTACCTGCGCCTGTCGGCTGATGTGCTGCCCAGCCGGCTGTATGCCGACTATTCCAGTGAAGGCCCGGTGGAAGCTATTGCCATCCGGCAGCAGCTCACGGCCGTCATGGGGCTGTCTTTCTGAGGCGGCCCAGCCCCAATTTTCTGTTTGAAATTCTCTCTTTCTGATATGCTCTTTTTCTTTCAACGCCAGCCCGTTACCCGGTATGGTGCAATTGCGGCCAGCAGCCTGCTGAGCGTTTTTTCGTTGTCGGCGCCGGCCCAAACCAAGCTGGCCGCCACCATCACGCTGGATAAAAAGGAAATACCGGGCGCGGCGCTGCAGCTTCAGAATGGCAACGTCGCGCTGTTCGTTTCCAAGCCCAAGGAAAGCACCGTGCGGGTGCTGCTGATCCAGCCTAACGGCCAAGTGAAATGGGAAAAGTCTGTCAGGAAGATGCAGGGTCTGCAGGTGTTGCGGGACCCGCAGCAGCCGTCGGGTCCGTTCAACCGGGCGTGGGTGGAAGAGCTGTATCCCACGCTGGAGCCGCTGGAAGTTTTTGCCCAGGGCAACACGCTCTACGCGGCCGAGGTGGTAGACAAGGACCTGGACCGCCTGGACAAGAAGGATGATATTCGCCAGCACGATATTCTGCTGCAGCGCCTGGATTCGACCGGGGCCGGGCAGCAGCTGGTATTGCCATACGCCAAGATTCCGCAGCATACCACCGTCAAGAGCGTGCTGAGCTACGTGGAAGGTAACGTGTTCTACCAGATCAGCCGCGAGCGGAACACCCGGCAGGATACCGACGAATACGTGCTCAACGCCTTCGATCTGGCCCGCAAAACCACGCAGCGCACGCCGCTCAATCTGGCCGCCCTCAGCAACAGCCGATGGGCACCAAACTTCAAGGAGTTCTGGGCGCCGCTCACGCACTACAAAGGCATCACCTACCTGTACCGCCGCTACAAGTCCAACACAGGCACCACCCCCGAGCCCATCATGCAGCAGCAGTACGAGCTGCTCGGGTTCGATAACCAGGGCCGGCAGGTGTCCCGCATGCAGCCGGGCCAGGGCCTGGGCGACTACCGGATTATGGGCAAGCTGCTGCAGCCCGCCGCCTTCTCTCTGGACCCGACCACCGACCAGCTGCTGGTGAGCGGGGCCTACCAGCAGACGGCCAAAAACCGGCTCATGCAGGACCCCGTCACTGCCGGCTTTTTCCTGGACCGCTACACCCTCACCGGCCAACTGGCGTCTCATCAGCAGGTAGCTTACGCCAACGTTTTGCCGGCGCAGCAGAAAAACCTGCTGAAGCAGCTAGGCGAAAGTGACGGCGTGCAGGTGTTTCAGGACCCGGTGAGCCGCCAGTTCGTGGCTGACGCCGTCATCAAGGATGGCCACGCGGTGCTGTACTTCAGCCCCGAGCTGGCGTTTGAGAAAGTGGTGGTGACGCCGGAAAAGGATCGGCGCAAAACCCAGCTGGCCGACGAATACGTGTACCAGCTGGCCCCGACGGTGAAGCACTTTTCCTACAATACCCAATACATCAGCACGCCGGTGATGGGCGAGATTCTGCCAGCGTACTACTTCCAAACTGGCACTCCGTTTTACAAGCAGGCTTACGCGCTGGTGCTCAAGGCTAAAGACAAGCAGCCGTACCGCCGCTACATCAGCGCGCTGGCCGGCGGCACCACGCGCCTGCTGCTGGAAGTAACCGAAAGGCAGGGCGGCACCATCAAGCTATATACGCTGCAGTAGCCGGCCGCCGCTCACACCCTGCGCAAAGCCTATTTTCTACCCGAAGTTCTGAGGTAAAATCAAATCAGGGAGTCCTGGAAATCGGAATGGATTGTGAAGGGAAACAGGATATAGGCCGGGACAGATTCGCGCAGGGTGTCTATCGTTTGGCGGCCTCTCGGTTCTTGATACGCTGGTCGATGTGCAGCAGCCAGGGAATGAGGTAGAACACCCAGCCACCAACAAAAAGGCCCAAAAGCCCGGCATCATCAGTAAGCGCAGCGGCCAACAAAGCCAGTGCAAGTGCACCTGTTATCATCCAGAAAAAGACGGTGGATATTGGTTTCTCCCAGAAGCTTTTTTCGTGGGCCATCACCTCCCGGTCGGGGTGGCGTTGTTGAGCCACAGACAACTCTGCCGGTATAGTGGGCCCTGCGGAGTCAGCAGTCGGCCGATAGTGGCGCTCCACTATCTGGTTGACGGCATGCACTAACTCCCAAAACTCAACCCTGCCAGAATCCGCCACAATTCTTTGCCGCGTTCCATCAAAAAATTTGAAACGCAGTTCATCCCAATTTCTGTTTGACTTGTGCCGATACGAGGCCACCTCAGCAAAAGCAATTACCATAAGCAGCTTGCCATTCATGAGGTGCAAATTCAGGCCGCTGGGAGTAACTGTTGCAACGGCGCGGTATACCGCCAGCCATTGCATAAAAAAAATGCCCGCCAGTGCGCCACCAGTCATGGCCACAATCAAGCCCATCTTGCCCACATTGAGGTGTGCCGCTGCGACAAAGGACAATAGCACTATTACAATTAAAGCCAGTAAGCCTACCCAATATTTAGGCAGGCTGATGAGCTTCATATCAAATGTTTGCGTGGTCATCTGCTGCTCCATTTTCAGAACGCTTTTCTTCTACATCTCCCCTTCCACACCCAGTCCGAATAGAGCAAAATCATACTTCACGGGGTCCAGCGGGTCGAAGGTGCGTAGGTGGGCGGTGAGGTCTTCGGCGGCCAGCCAGTCCAGCTGCTTGCGCTCCAGTAGGCCCAGGCGGCGCGCCACGCGCTCCACGTGCACGTCGCAGGGGCAGATGAGGTCGGCCATGGGCAGGCGGCGCCAGAGGCCGAAGTCCACGCCGTGCGCGTCGTGGCGCACCATCCAGCGCAGGTACATGTTCACGCGCTTGCAGGCCGAGCCGCGGGCCGGTGTGGCCACATGCTTGCGGGTGCGGTGGGGCGCGTCGTCGAGGCTGAAG
Source organism: Hymenobacter puniceus (assembly GCF_014333525.1). Taxonomy (GTDB): domain Bacteria; phylum Bacteroidota; class Bacteroidia; order Cytophagales; family Hymenobacteraceae; genus Hymenobacter. Next base: position 447,401 of record NZ_JACSCX010000003.1, on the reverse strand, counting down.
AATAGATTATGGAAGTTTTCCAGCCGCTCTTTCTGAGTGTTACCCACCAAAAATGCCTCTTCCAGCGTATCGTGGCGGCTGTAGAACCAGTGCAGCCAGTGCACAAAGTAGAGCAGGTCGGTGTCGCAGAAGGTGCGGTGGCAGAAGCCGAGCAGACGCTTAAGGTCCTCATCCTGATGCTGCAGGATGAACTGGTGGGGCGCGTTGTCCATGCGCTGCAGCAGCTCGGTTACCTTGCTGATGATGGTGGGCCGCCGCCCCCAGGCCAGCAGCGCCGCAAACAGCCCGCTGATTTCCACGTCTGGCCGCTGCGTGAAGCGGTGCGGAATCTGGATGGGGTCGTTCTGGATGAAAGCTGGTTGGTTGTAGCGGGCGTAATTCTCTTCGAGGATAGTGCGGACCTGAGCGTGGTTCATGGAGGAGGAAGGTGTAGCACCAAAGAAGCACGTCATGCTGAGCTTGCCGAAGCATCTCTACCGCTTCGTCGTAACCATTGAGTTACCCTCGGTAGAGATGCTTCGGCAAGCTCAGCATGACGTGCTGGTATTATTCGACTGCGTTACTCTTACCCCTACGGCACGTAGCTGGTTTCCACGCGGAAGCGGGCGTCGGGCGTGGCCAGGCGCTGCACGGCGCGGGGCGAGAGGCGCACCAGGATGTTGCTGTTTTCGCCGGTATCCGGCAGCTTCCCGATAACGCGCACGTACACCGACTGCCCGTTCATGATGTTGCGCACCTGCATGATGGTGCCCACCTCGGCCGTTTTGTGCAGGGCCAAGTACTTGTCGGTGGTGCTGTTGGGGATGCTGGTAGCCAGCCCGGCCTCGGTCACGCGGCGCACAATTTCACTGGCCCGGGTGGGGGCACGCTCCTCGGGCTTCTCCTTTGGAGTGCTGGCAGGGTTAGGCGTTGAAGTAGCCGAGTCGGCGGGGCGCGGCGGGGCGGCTTCCGGGCGCTCCGGACGGGGTGCCGGCGCCGACGGTGGTGGCGTTTCGCGGACGGGTGCCGCGGCTACGGCTGGCTCGCGCGTGGCCGGAGCGGCAGGCGTTTCGCGGCGTGCGGGGGCGACAGTGCCAGCAGCAATGATGAGCGTCTGGCCCTGGCGCACGTTGTAGGTGGGCGCGAAATTGTTCAGCTCGGCCAGCGCCTGCGGCGTAGTGTTGAATTTGCGGGCAATAGCAAACAGCGTCTGGCCGGCTTCCACTTTGTACACGCGGTTGCCGCGGGCATCGGTGGGCAGGCTGCGGGCGGCGGTGCCGGCCGCGGCGGGGCGCGGGTTGTCGGAGGCGTTCATCACCGCGCGCTGGCGCGGCACCAGCACAATCTGGCCGGTGGTGAGGGCGCCTTTCTGGCCATTATTGGCTTCCACAATCTGTTCTACGGGCACCCGGTAGCGGCGGGCGAGGCCGTAGAGGGTTTCGCCGGGCGCTACACGGTGCCGGATGAGCATTTTGCCACTCCGGTATTCCACCCCAATAGAGTCGGGCAGCGCTACCAGGCCGGCGGCGGAAGCAGTGAAACCAGAAAAAACCAGCGCGGCGGACAGCAACGAGAATCGGAACATAAAAACAACAGGCAAGAACAGCTACGGCCAACAAACGGCGAAAAACCGGGGCTGTGCATAAATTCTGCCGAAAGTTAGGCATTCGGGCGCAGTAGCCGAGCCTTACGGTATCAGTGCCGCTTTTTATTGTTTGTTTTGAAGATGGAAGCGCGCAATTTCTGCTTCTGCTTGGCGCGCCGTTGCTGGCTTCCGTCTGTAGCAATACTCGTTTAAATCATTCGCGCAGCTAAAACTTTGCGCTACTCCCTCCCATTATGCTTGCCATCGGTATCATTCCCGCCCGCTTCGCCTCCACCCGCCTGCCCGGCAAGCCCCTCGTGGACCTCGGCGGCCACTCCATGATTGAGCGGGTAGTGCGCCAGGCCCAACAATCCAACCTCAGCCGGGTGGTAGTGGCCACCGACGACCAGCGCATTCTGGCGCACGTGCACAGCTTCGGCGGCGAGGCCGTGTTGACCAACCCCGACCACCCCAGTGGCACCGACCGGGTGCGCGACGCCTACGAGCAGCTAGGTGTACAGGCCGACTGCATCATCAACATTCAGGGCGACGAGCCCTTTATCCACCCCAGCCAGATTGACGCGCTAGTGCAGCTGTTTGCGGTGCCCGAGCCGCCGCAGCTGGCCACGCTGGTGAAGCCGGTAATCAGCAAGGAGGAATTGTTCAGCCCGCACTTGCCCAAAGTGGTGCTGAACGCCCAGGGCGAGGCTCTATATTTCAGCCGCCACCCCCTGCCCTACCAGCGTCAGCACGCGCCGGCCGAGTGGCTGCAGCACCACGGCTACCTGCGCCACATCGGTCTCTACGCCTACCGCCCCGATGTACTGCACAGCATTACCCAGCTCCCACCCTCGCCACTGGAGCTGGCCGAGAGCCTGGAGCAGCTGCGCTGGCTGGAAGCCGGCTACCGCATCCAAACGGCCGAAACCACGCTGGAAACTATCGGCATCGACACGCCGGAAGACGTAGAGCGGGCGTTGCGGTATCTGGCGAGCAGGAACTGATTTCCTGAGTTAATCTACCTGCTGCTTCCAATTCCCTGGGCGGCTGGGCTAAGACGAGGATGGCGCCAGCCGAATGGCTTTGGCAAGGCGCATGAACTGCTCCAGCCGCACTTCGGGCTGTTCATAGGCGCGGCCGTCGAATACGATTATCCCGCTGGGGGTGCTCAGCAGCAGCACTAGGGCCCGGCCTTCCTTGCCCGCGTAGTTGAAGGTTATCACGTTTTCGTAGGCGTAGTGGCCGTTGATGGTGCCGTTGATTTCCTGCACGTTATCCACGCTAGCCACCGTACGGTATTCCCGGATGATGGACAGGGCTATGTCCTGAATTGTTGTGCGCTCGGCAACGGGCGGCAGCGTTGTTACCCGAAACAGCGTGGCGTGCGCCGTGTCGCCTTCAGCCCCGATGCGGCCCTGGGGCGCATAGACCGTCCAGCGCCCGAGCTGCGGGCTTAGCTGCCGGAAGTCAGTATCCAACATGTTGGCTTGGAAGCCTAGCGCCTCCTGTTGCTGCACTTTCACGGCGGGGTCGTAGTGCGCCGTGAGCAGTATCTGCTGGCAATCTGCGGCTGCACCGGGCAACATTTTCGGATACACCCCGACCAGCAGCGTCACGCGGCTACTGTCGCCGAAAGCCAGCAAAGCGGCCGTCAGACCGGGCCCGCGGCGGTAAGGCTGCGTCAGGAACACGGCTGGAAGGCCGTTGTAGGTGAGGCGGCGCAAAGCCGTGGCCGGAATATCGGGCTGGCCGGCCAGTTCTTTCTGCAGCTGCGTCAGATACGCGGCAAAATTCACCCCAGGCATTTCTACCACCTGCACAAACTGCAGCGGATTGAGGCGTAGCAGTTGCTCCTGAGGATTGAACTTGTACTCGGCGGGAGTGGCCAGCAGCATGTGAGTACCTGGTACGCGCCGGTGCTGCGGCGTGGCTTTGGTAGTAACAGTAGCCGGAATTTCTTCGGGGGTGAAGCGGCAGCTGCCGCACAACAGCAGCAGCGCCCACAGCAGGGATGCTACAACGCGCCTAGCGTTCATAATAAGCACTAACTAATAGGTTGGCCGGAGTTCCGGAATTGCAGTAAAGCTACGCTTTCTGACTTCATACAACAACGGAAAAGTGCTGCTTTTTCGGGTAGCTCCGTGGCTGGCAGAGCGGCCGCCCCAGACGCCAAAAGCCCCGGCGGAGCAGCCTCACCCCTTGCGTGGTAGGCCGCCCCGCCGGGGCTTCTTATAGTAGTGGTTCAGCCCTATTTACCGGCTTCTACCACGCTGATGGCGTAGCCGCCGCCGGGGGCGCAATACTGCGTGAGCTTGGATTTGCGCGTCACGTTGAGCTTGCGGATGGTGTAGGCTTTCGGGTTTTTCTCGTAGTGCGCGTCCTTGGCATCAGCGTAGATGGTGGCCACGTACTTCTTGCCGGAATCCAGAAAGCTTAGGTCGATTTTGGAGGTGCGGCCCTGTTCGTCGCAGGTGCTGCCGATAAACCAGCTGCTCTTGCCCTTGGCTTTGCGAGCGTAGGTGATGTAGTCGCCGGGCTCGGCTTCCAGCACTTTGGTGTCGTCCCAATCCACGGCCACGTCCTTGATGAACTGGAAGGCGTCGAGGTGCTGGTTGTAGTGCTCGGGCAGGTCGGCGGCCATTTGCAGCGGGCTGTACATGGTCACGTAGAGGGCCAGCTGCCGGGCCAGAGTGGTGTGGACGAAGGAGTTGTTGCTGGGGTTGAGCTTGCTGACTTTCGTCTCGAAGATGCCCGGCGTGTAGTCCATCGGGCCACCGATGAGGCGGGTGAAGGGCAGAATGGTGGTGTGGTCGGCGTTGTTGCCGCCGAATGCTTCGTACTCGGTGCCGCGGGCGGCCTCGTTGCCAATTAGGTTCGGGAAGGTGCGGCTCAGGCCGGTGGGGCGCACAGCTTCGTGGCCGTTCACCATGATTTTGTGCTCGGCAGCCTGCTCCAGCACGTAGTTGTAATGGTTGATCAGCCACTGCCCGTAGTGGTGCTCACCCAGCGGCAGCACGTCACCGACGTAGCCGGTTTTCACGGCGTTGTAGCCGTTGTCGTTCATGAACTGGAATGCCTTTTCCAGGTGCCGCTCGTAGTTGCGCACCGAGCCCGAGGTTTCGTGGTGCATCATCATCTTCACGCCTTTGCTCTCGGCGTAGCGGTGCAGCTCCTTCACGTCGAAGTCGGGGTAGGGCGTCACGAAGTCGAACACGTAGTCCTTGTGTTTGCCAAACCAGTCTTCCCAGCCGGTGTTCCAGCCTTCCACCAGCACGGCGTCAAACCCGTGCTTGGCGGCGAAGTCGATGTACTCCTTCACGTGGGCGGTGTTGGCGGCGTGGGTGCCGTTGGGCTTTACGGTTTTGTAGTCGATGGAGTCGAGCTTAATATTATCCTGGTTGGTATACGACCACGAGCTTTTGCCCGTAATCATCTCCCACCACACGCCCACGTATTTCACGGGCTTGATCCAGGACACGTCCTTGAACTGGGTAGGCTCGTTGAGGTTGAGCACCAGCTTGGACTGCAGAATGTCGGCCGCTTTGTCGCTGACAATCACCGTGCGCCATGGCGACTGGCAGGGCGTCTGCAGGTAGCCCTTGTTGCCCACCGCGTCGGGAGTCAGGTGCGACTCCAGCACGAACGTCTTATCGTCCAGCTCCAGGTGCATGGCCGAGTAGTCGATCAGGCCTGCCTCGTGGATGTTCACGTATAGCCCATCGGGGCGCTTGAGCATGAGCGGCGTTTGCAGGCCGGTAGCCGAAAACGGCGTTTGGGAGGCGTTGGGCGTGGTCGAGGCCTTCATCAGCCCGCGCACCTGTGACAGATTCGACGTGACGGTGCTGTACTCTTGGGTGTCGTAGTCGCCGGGCAACCAAAAGGCTTTGTGGTCGCCGTTGAGGGCAAACTGGGTTTTCTCTTCCTTCACCACGAAGTAGCCCAGTTCGGGCTGGCGCGGAAATTCGTAGCGGAAGCCCAGGCCGTCGTCAAACAGCCGGAACCGCACCCGCATTTCGCGCTTGGTAGCAGGCTGGGTGAGCGTCACGGCCAGCTCATTGTAGTGGTTGCGGATCGTTTTCACTTCGCCCCACACTGGGTTCCAGCTCTCATCCACGGAGCGGCGGGTGGCGGCAGTTTGGGTGAAGCCGCTGGTGAGGGCTACCGCGTTTTGCAGCTCCAAACCCAGCTTGCTGGTGTTGAGCACTGGCCGGCCCTTGTAGCTCAGGCTGTAGGTGGGCACGCCGTTGGCCTGCACGTTCACGCTCAGTGTCAGCTGCTTGTTCGGCGACTGGATGTCTTCGGCCTGGGCCGTGGCGCCCCACGCCAGCAGCGCCAGCAGCAGGCCCCGGCGAGCGGCGGGCAGAAAGGAAATAGTGGAAATATTCATGCGGAGAAGGTGGGAATAAAAGTGGTTCGGCCCACCGGGCCAAGGGTCAGGGAATGCCGGCTGCAAGTTGCGTTGTTGCCGGGGGTTTTGCTACCGTTCTGTTGCCCGGTTTACCTGCGGTATTGATTTTTGGCACGTGTGTTCTCGCCGTACGGCTTACTTTGGCAGTCGTATGGTTGGTGACCAATAACAAGTCTGGGGTGCCGCCTTTCATTTGCTTCCCTTGAAAATAGCTACCATAGGTGCCTCAAAAAGGTAGCTACCGCGCAGATTTTGCCGCGCGTGAGCCAGACTGAGAGTCCTTGCGTAAGCACAGTACATAACGCAGCACTTATGAAACCAGCAACCATACTTCCGGCCGTAATTTTGGGGACGCTTTTGGCCTATGCGTGCAGTAGCTCTCTGGGCAAAGCGCAGGATACCGCGCCGCAAAACATGCTTATCCGGCTATCAGAGCTGGAAATCGAGCCCCGTTACTTGGCCGAGTATATCGCCATTCTGCGGGAGGAGTCGGCAGCATCGGTGCGGTTGGAGCCCGGGGTTATTTCCATCTATCCGATGCAGCAGCAGGCGGCCCCGCAGCAGATCCGAATTCTGGAGATATATGCGAATCAGGAAGCGTATCAGGCGCACCTGAAAACGCCCCATTTTCAGAAATACAAAACCTCAACGCTGCATATGGTAAAGGCGTTACGGCTGCTGGATATGAATGCCATCGACCCAGCGACGATGCCCGCGTTGTTCAAAAAGCTGCAACGCTAAATACAGCCGCCGACCCGGTTCATCGGCTGACTTTATACAACCATTCTATGCTACGTGAAAAATTTGAAGCCTGTTTGCTGGCCGGGGCCATTGGGGATGCCTGGGGTAGCAGCTTCGAAAACGCGCCGCACGCCGACAACACACCTACTTTTTACCTCGGCGGTAAGCCGGCTCCAATCCGGCGTTGGGCCATTACCGACGATACGCAGCTGACACTGGCCACTTGCGAAGTGCTGGCAGCCGGCCCCTTTGACCCCACCCGGCTGGGGCAGCAGTTTGTGTCCTACTACCAACAAGGGCGGCCCACTGGCCTTGGGGCCAGTACGCTGCAAGCCATCCGCAACGCGGAGGCGGAAATGTCCTGGACGCAGACCGGCCGCCGGGGGCAGTACGCGGCGGGCAACGGGGCGGCTATGCGTATTGCGCCCTTCGCCTTTTACCCCGCCACCACCCGGCACACTATTTACGACGCCTGCTACCTCACGCACCAAAATGAGGATGCTTATGCTGGTACGCTGGCCGTGTACCTAGCCATTCGGGCTGCTTTAGACCACACCTGGACCGGCCATAATAACCTACTGGCACTGCTGCTGCCGGACCTACCGGATACCAACCTCACGGACCGACTGCGGGAGCTGAGCTTCTACCCGGCCAACGCCACAATTGCCGAGGCCGCCCAGCTGGGCAACAACGGGCACGTCGTCAATTCGGTACCGTTCGCCCTGTTCTGCGCCACTAAAATCAGGGGATTGGGATTGACGCGGCTATTGCAGCAACTTATTGCTACTGGGGGCGACACGGATACCAATGCCTCCCTGGCGGGGCAGGTGGCCGGGGCGTTGGCGGGGCCGACGGGCCTGCCGCCGGAGTTGCTACAGCGGCTGGCACAGCTGCCGGAGTATCCGTGGATCAGAGAGATTATAGAGCGCACTAAGCCTATCGTTTCGTAATACGATAGAGTTTTCACGCTTCATTCGGCCTTCATGAAGCTGGCGGTTGCTTTGTCCCATTCAAATAAGGATGGCACGCAACGCGCATATGAAAACAAGGTTTTTGCTGACGCTCATGGGCGTGGGCGTACTGTACGGCGGCACTAGCTGCTCCAAGGAACACAAGGAGAAAGAGGAGAAAATCAAGTTCCTCGTCACCAGCCCGCTCCAGAAAGACACGACCATCACCAAGGAGTACGTGTCGCAGATTCACGCCTACCAGCACATTGAGGTGCGGGCGCTGGAAAAGGGCTACCTCCAGAAAATCTACGTGGATGAAGGCCAGGCCGTGCGCGAGGGGCAGCTGATGTTCCAGATCATGCCGATGGTGTACAAGGCCGAGCTGCAGAAGTCGAAGGCCGAGGCCAGCTACGTGAGCCTGGAATACCAGAACACCAAGAAGCTGGCCGATAAGAACATTGTATCGGGCAGTGAGCTGGCCCTGGCCCAGGCCAAGCTCGACAAGGCCAACGCCGAAGTCGGGCTGGCCAAAACCCACCTCGATTTCACTACCATCCGGGCCCCATTCAGCGGCATGATGGACCACTTCCAGGCCCGCCTGGGAAGCCTGGTGGATGAGGGCGACCTGCTCACGACGCTTTCCGACAACAGCAAGATGTGGGTGTACTTCAACGTGCCCGAGGCCGAGTACCTGGCCTACAAAGCCCACGCCCGCACCGAAGCCGAAACCAAGGTGAAGCTGCGCATGGCCGACAACGAGGAGTTCAAATACCCCGGCGTGGTGCAGACCATCGAGGCCGACTTCAACAACGAAACCGGCAACATCGCCTTCCGGGCCACCTTCCCCAACCCCGACGGCCTGCTGCGCAACGGCGAAACCGGCTCGGTCCTGATGACCGTGCCGTTGAAAAACGCCCTCATCATCCCGCAGAAAGCCACTTTTGAGGTGCTGGAGAAGAAGTTCGTGTATGTGGTGGACGAGAAGAAGAAAGTGCACCAGACCGAGGTAACCGTGGCCTCCGAAATGCCCGACCTCTACATCATCTCGGCCGGCCTGAAAGCCACCGACAAAATCATGCTCGAAGGCATCCGCAAGGTGAAGGAAGGCGACAAAATCCGCTTCACCTACGCGGAGCCGAAGTCGGTGATTTCGCACCTGAAAGTGTATTCGGAATAGAACCTTGCTTCAGAGGCAGACCGTCATGCTGAGCGAAGCCGGAGGCGCAGTCGAAGCATCTCTACCGCTTCGTTGCAGCAGTAATCTAACGAAGCGGTAGAGATGCTTCGACTCCGCTCCGCTGCGCTCAGCATGACGCCCCAATAGTCACGAACAGCTCCTCATTTCATGTTCAGTAAATTCATTCGCCGACCCGTGTTTGCCATCGTTATTTCGGTGGTAATCATGTTCCTGGGTATTCTGGCAATCAATACGTTGCCAACGTCCCAGTTCCCCGAGATTTCGCCGCCGATGGTGATGGTGAGTACGGCGTATCCGGGCGCCAGCGCCAAGGTGCTCACGGAGTCGGTACTTATCCCGCTGGAGCAGGCCATTAATGGCGTGCCCGGCATGAAGTACATGACCTCCGACGCCGTATCGGCCGGCGAGGCCAACATCCAGATTGTGTTCAACCTGGGCACCGACCCCGAGCAGGCCGTGGTGAACGTGAATACGCGCATTGCGCAGATTTTGAACCGTTTGCCGGTGCTGGTGCAGCGCGAGGGCGTGGTGGTGAACCGCGTGGTGCCCAATATGCTCATGTACGTCAACCTCTACAGCAAAGACAAGAATACCGACATGCGGTACCTCTTCAACTTTGCCGGGGTGAACATGCTGCCCGAAATCCAGCGCATCGATGGCGTGGGCCGGGCCAGCATTCTGGGCTCCCGCCAATACGCCATGCGCGTGTGGCTGAAGCCGGACCGCATGCGGGCCTACAACCTGTCGGTAGATGACGTGATGGAGGCCCTCAACGACCAGAGCGTGATTGGCTCGCCGGGCCGCATCGGCCGCTCCGACGGCAAGGAGGCCTCGGCGCTGGAGTACGTGCTGACCTACAAGGGCCGCTTCAACGACGTGGAGGAGTACAAGAACGTCATCATCAAGGCCAACGCCAACGGTGAAACGCTGCGTCTCAAGGACGTGGCCAACGTGGAGCTGGGTTCGGAGTTCTACGACATCTACTCCAACCTCGACGGCTACCCTTCGGCGGCCATCATGCTCAAGCAAACCTACGGCTCCAACGCCCTCGACGTAATCAAGAGCGTAAAAACCAAGCTGGAGGAGCTGAAGAAAACCATGCCCCCCGGCATGGACTACAAGATCAGCTACGACGTGTCGAACTTCCTCGACGCCTCCACCGAAAACGTAATCCACACCCTGCGCGACGCCTTTATTCTGGTGGCCCTGGTGGTGTTCCTGTTCCTCGGCGACTGGCGCTCTACGCTGATTCCGATACTTGCCGTGCCGGTGTCGTTGGTGGGCGCGTTCATGGCTATGCAGGCGTTTGGGCTCACCATCAACATGATAACGCTGTTTGCGCTGGTGCTGGCCATCGGTATTGTGGTGGATGACGCCATTGTAGTGGTGGAAGCCGTGCACGCCAAGATGGAGGAGAAGCACCTGTCGCCCTATGGCGCGGTGCGCGAAGTAATTGGGGAAATCAGCGGGGCCATCATTGCCATTACCATCCTGATGACGGCCGTGTTCGTGCCGGTGGCCTTCATGAGCGGGCCGGTGGGCATTTTCTACCGCCAGTTCTCCATTACCATGGCCGCCAGCATCGTCATTTCGGGCATCGTGGCCCTGACGCTGACGCCGGTGCTCTGCGCCATGATTCTGAAGAACAACCACGGCCAGCCCCGCAAGAAAACGCCCATCAACCGGTTTATCGACTGGTTTAACCGCGGCTTCGAGCGCCTGACCGGCCGCTACACCAACCTGCTGGAAAAGGTAGTAGACCGCCGCGTGCTCACCTTCACGGTGCTCATTGCCTTCGGGCTGGGCATCTTCGGTATCTCCACTACCCTGCCCTCGGGCTTTATTCCGGCCGAAGACCAGGGCATGATTTACGCCGTGCTCCAGACGCCGCCCGGCTCCACCCTGGAGCGCACCAACGACCTGTCGCAGCGCCTGCAGCAGCTGGCCGAGAAAGTACCCGGCATCGAGAGCATATCCACGCTGGCCGGCTACGAGATTCTAACCGAAGGCCGCGGCTCCAACGCCGGTACCTGCATTATCAGCCTCAAGCCCTGGAATGAACGCAAGGAATCGGTACACGACGTGATTATGTCCCTGGAAGAAAAGGCCAAGGAAATTCCCGGCGCGACCATCGAGTTCTTCGAGCCACCGGCAGTACCCGGCTACGGCGCGGCCGGCGGCTTCCAGCTGCAGCTGCTCGACAAAACCGCCACCGGCGACTACAAAGCCCTGGAAAAAGTAAACGAGGAGTTCATGGCCGCGCTGCAGAAACGCAAGGAGCTGGCCGGTCTGTTTACCTTTTTCTCGGCTAACTATCCGCAGTACGAGTTGCAGATTGATAACCAGCTGGCCATGCAGAAGGGCGTGAGCATCGGCAACGCCATGAACACGCTGAGCATCATGGTGGGCTCGACCTACGAGCTGGGTTTCATTAAGTACCAGCGCTTCTTCAAGGTGTTCGTGCAGGCCTCGCCGGAGTACCGCCGCCTGCCCAAGGACATTTTGGACCTGTGGGTGAAGAACGACAAGGGCGAAATGGTGCCGATGTCGGCCTTCATGAAGATTGTGAAAGGCCAGGGCGCCAACGAAATCAACCGCTACAACATGTATCCCACGGCCTCCATCCGCGGCGACGCGGCCCAGGGCTACAGCTCCGGCGAGGCCATCAAGGCGGTGCAGGAAGTGGCCGCCAAAACCCTGCCCCGCGGCTACGATATCGACTGGGGTGGCCTCTCAAAGGACGAAGTGGGCCGCGGCAACGAGGCCATCTACATCTTCCTGGTCGTGATTGTGTTCGTGTACCTGGTGCTGGCCGCGCAGTACGAGAGCTTCCTCCTGCCGCTGTCCGTGATTCTGAGCCTGCCGGCCGGGATTTTCGGCTCCTTCCTGCTCATCAAAACCATGGGCCTGGCCAACAACATCTACGCCCAGGTGGGCCTCGTGATGCTGGTGGGTTTGCTGGGCAAAAACGCCGTGCTAATTGTGGAGTTTGCGGTGCAGAAGCACGAGGAAGGCATGAGCGTGCGCGAAGCCGCCATTGAGGGCGCGAAAGTACGTTTCCGGCCCATTCTGATGACCTCCTTCGCCTTCATTGCCGGCCTGATTCCGCTGGTACTAGCCCACGGCGCGGGTGCCATCGGCAACCGCACCATTGGTACGGCGGCGCTGGGCGGCATGCTGTTCGGCACCGTGTTCGGGGTGATTATCGTGCCCGGCCTGTACTACATCTTCGGCACCATGGCCGCCGGCCGCAAGCTGATTGATGATGAGAATGAGAACCCGCTGTCGGAGTTTGAGCCGCACGTATTAGTTGATGAAGAAGTTCCGAGCCATAGTCATGCTTAACAAACGCATTTATCAGGGGCTGAGCGCCGCGGTGCTGGCCTTGTCGGTGGGGGCGTGCAAAATGCCCGAGCTGGCCACCAAGGCCGCCGGCCGGCCGGTACCCACCACCTACGCTACCACCACCCCGGACAGCACCAACACCGCCCGCAACCAGTGGCGGCAGTTCTTCACCGACCCCAACCTGGTGGGCCTCATCGATACGGCCCTGCAGCGCAACCAGGAGCTGAACATCTCACTGCAGGAAATTCAGATTGCCCGCAACGAGGTGCAGATCCGCAAGGGCGAGTACCTGCCCTTCGTGGGTTTGGGGGTGAAGGCCGAAACGGCGCGGGCCAGCAAAAACACGCTACAAGGAGCCATCGAGGAAGCCATCAACATCCGGCCCGAGCACCGCAACCCCAACCCGCTGCCCAACTACCAGATCGGGGCGTTTGCCAGCTGGGAGGTGGACATCTGGCACAAGCTGCGCAACGCCCGCAAGTCGGCCGCGCTGCGCTACTTGGCCACGGTGGAAGGCCGCAACTTCACGGTCACGAACCTGATTGGCGAAATTGCCACCTCCTACTACGAACTGCTGGCCCTGGATAATCAGCTGGCCATCGTGCGCCAGAACATCGAGCTGCAGACCAACGCCCTGGAGCTGGTGAAGCTGCAGAAGGAGTCGGCCCGCACCACCGAGCTGGCCGTGCAGCGCTTCGAGGCCCAGCTGCACAACACCCGCAGCCTGCAGTACGGCATTCAGCAGCGCATTACGGAAACCGAGAACCGCCTCAATTTCCTGGCCGGCCGCTACCCCCAGCCCATTGCCCGCAACTCGGCGGCGTTCAATGAGCTGCTGCCTGCCCCGGTACAGGCCGGCGTGCCGGCCCAGCTGCTGCATAATCGCCCCGATATCCGGCAGGCCGAGCAGCAGCTGGCCGCCGCCAAGCTGGATATTCAGGTGGCGCGGGCCAACTTCTACCCGGCGCTGCGCATCACCGGCGGGGCCGGCTTCGGAGCCTTCAAGCCCGGGCTGCTGTTCACCACGCCCGAGAGTATGCTGTACTCCCTGGCCGGTGACTTGGTGGCGCCATTAGTGAACCGCAACGGCATCAAGGCCGTGTACGGCAACGCCAACGCCGTGCAGATTCAGGCGGCCTACAACTACGAGCGCACCATCCTGAACGCCTACGTGGAAGTAGCCAACCAGCTGGCCAGCCTCAACAACCTGCAGCAGAGCTACAACGAAAAGGCCAAGGCCGTGCTGGCCCTCAACCAGTCCACCAGCATTTCCAACAGCCTGTTCCGCTCTGCCCGCGCCGACTACACCGAAGTCCTCTTCACCCAGCGAGACGCCCTGGAATCGAAGTTCGACCTCATCGAAACCCGGATGCAGCAGCTCAACGCCTCCGTAAACGTGTACCGCGTCCTGGGCGGCGGCTGGAAGTAAGCCGGATAACACCAGAACGTCATGCTGAGCTTGTCGAAGCATCTCTACCGCTGGCTAACTTTTTAGATTAGCACTGCAGTAGAGATGCTTCGGCAAGCTCAGCATGACGGTCTAGGTTAAAGCAGGCGGGAATCGTGCGGCTCCTTTCTACCCACCAGCCTTCTTGGCTTTGTAGCCTTTTTCCAGCAGCACGGCCATCACCTTGTCGCGGAAGTCGCCCTGGATGATGATTTCGCCGTCTTTGGCGTTGCCGCCCACGGCGCACTTGGTTTTGAGCAGCTTACCCAGTGTCTGCAAGTCGGCATCCTGGCCTACGAAGCCCGTGACGAGCGTAACCTGCTTGCCGCCGCGCGCTTTTTTGTCGAGCTGGACGCGCAGGTTCTGCTGCTGCGGGGGCAGCGTAACGGCGGCCGGCTCGTTGGTATCCTGGTACTCAAAATCGGGATTCGTAGAGTACACCACGCCTTCCCGGCGGTTTTTATCGGCTTTCATGTCCGAAATGTAGCAGAATCGGCCCGGACGGTCTAACCCTGCCCGCTATCCTATAGTGCCTGGCTGCTGCAAAGAAGGAGCTTTTAAGTATAGTAAAAACCATTTATAGTTGCATCTTTAAAGCACGTCTTTGCTCCCGCCGCTTAGGCCTGCCTGGCCCCTGGGTGCACTATTGCGTTACTACCCTCCTGGCCCAGCCAAGCCCTGAGTCAGAAGACAGTTGCTGTCCTGCCATTTCTGCGCAAATGCTCATGAATGCTGCTGTTTTATTTAACTCCGTCGTTATTGAGTCGCAGCTTCCTTCTGTGAATGGCAACATCGTGTTTGGGGTGCTGATGGCGATGCTGATGGTGCGGCTGCTGCGGCGGTTCCTGGATCTGCCTTCGCGCCTGCCGCGCCATAACGCCTTTCTAAGCCGGATCTGGCTGCCCGGAGTTGTCTTGTTTGCGTTGAGTTTTCTGCCTGGCTGGTTTTCCGGTCAGGCAGACGAGTTTTATTACCTGTTTGTGTACGCGGCACTGGCCGCCACGCTGCTACGGGCCTACAACTACCGCCCGGCCCGTACGCTGCTGCTGGCGCTGGGGCCGCTGCTGCTGCACGCCGTGGCCGAGTTGCTGCTGGCACTGCTTGGCTCCCGCCTGTCCAAGACGTATTACGAATTAGTGGACACGGCGCAGGGCTTTGTTATTATCTGGTTTATCACGTTTGTCATCCTGGCCCGCAACCAAAAGAAGCAGCTGGAAAAAGAGCGGCTCCAGCATGAGGAAGAGGAAAAAGCACGCCGCCTGGTAGAAGCTCAGAATGCCGAGCTGGAGCGGCTAGTAGCCGAGCGCACTGCCACCCTCCAACAGCAGACCGAAGAGCTGCAGCAGGCCCTCACCGCCCTCAAAAATGCCCAGGCCCAGCTGATTCAGAGCGAGAAAATGGCCTCCTTAGGCGAGCTGACGGCCGGTATTGCCCACGAAATTCAAAACCCGCTGAACTTCGTTACCAATTTTGCCGATGTCAGCACGGAGTTGGTGCAGGAGCTGGAAGCCGAGCAGCACAACCCGATCCGTAATACCGAGTTGGAGCCGTTGCTGCTGCAGGATTTGCGGCAGAATCTGGAGAAGATAACCCACCATGGCCACCGGGCGGCCAGCATTGTGCGAGGCATGCTGGAACACTCCCGCGCCCAAAGCACTGAGCGCCAGCCCATCGACCTTAATACCCTCACCGACGAATACCTGCGCCTGGCTTACCACGGCCTGCGGGCCAAAGACAAGACCTTCAATGCCTTGCTCCTCACCGACTTCGATCCGGCTGTGGGCCAGGTGGACGCCGTAGGCCAGGATCTGGGCCGTGTGCTGCTCAACCTGTTCACCAACGCCTTTTATGCCGTGCAGAAGCGGCAGCAGCGACAGCCCGTAGGCTTCGAGCCCACCGTGCGCGTGCGTACGCGCCGCCTGCCCACCGGCGCCGTGCAGATAGGCGTGCAAGACAACGGCGACGGAATTCCGACGGCGGTGCGCCAAAAGGTTTTCCAACCGTTTTTCACCACCAAACCCACCGGCGAAGGTACCGGCCTGGGCCTCTCACTTAGCTACGACATCATCACCAACGGCCACAACGGCACGCTTACTTTCGAAACTGAAGAAGGCCGCGGCACCGAGTTTGTGGTGACACTGCCAGGCGCCGCCTGAGTGAATTTTCTGCTTCTGCTGCACTAAACAGCCACTTCCAGCGCCAGCGGGTGCAGCAGCACCTCAAAATCGGTGGCATCCTCCACGTAGTCGCCATCCACGTGGAAGCCCAGCGGCGTGGCCGACTGCACCCGCACCTGCTGCGTGGTGTGGTACACCGCCCCGCCCGAGGTAGGCAGCGTGCCCAGCGCCAGCCCCAGCCCCACCCGCACCGCCCGCGGCAACGACAACCCATCAATCAGACACAAGTCCAGCAACCCGTCCTGAATATTGGCGCGGGGCGCGATATAGGCGTTGTTGCCGTACTGCGCCGCGTTGGCAAAAGCTAGCACGTAGCAATGCGTGTCGAACAGCTCCTGCCCCTGCAGCGTCACCTGCACCGGCACCGGGCGGTAGCGTCGATACTCGCGCAAGGCCACTTTTATGTATGTACTAAGGCCCCGCGTGCCGGCCCGCGCAAACATCTTACTGACGTGGGCATCAAACCCCAGCCCGGCCGTGCAGAAAAAAGGCCGCCCGTTGATTTCACCCGTATCGATGCGCTGGAAAGTGGGCTGGCAGGCGCGGCGCACGGCTCCCGGCAAATCCAGCGGAATGTGCAGGTGGCGCGCCAGCCCATTGCCGGAGCCGCGCGGCACAATGCCCAGCGCCGCCGACGTGCCCAGCAGGCCGCGCGCCACTTCGTTTACGGTACCATCGCCGCCCACGGCCACCACCACCCGGCAGCCCGCGGCGGCCGCCTGCCGGGCCAGCAGCTCGGCGTGCCCGGCGTGCGTTGTGGGCTGAATCTCAAAGTCAGCTCCCGCAGCCGTAGCGTAGCGGGCAAGCAGCGCCGGAACGTCCTGCGTGCGGTTGGTGCCGGAAGTTGGGTTCAAAATAAAGCAGATGCGCACAGCGAAGAAATGAGAAGGTAGTAGACAGAACGATAAATATACTCTTGTTGGGCGCTTACGTATCGGCTGCCTGGGCCGGCTTTCTATCACGCAAAATAAAAGCCGCCTGCCCGGTTTCCCGAGCAGGCGGCTTCAGTAGCTTCAGCGGAAACCCGAAGGGTTAGCCGTTCATCTTCGCGCCCAGCTTCTGGATCAGGTCGGCGGTGCGGGTGGAGTAGCCAGTTTCGTTGTCGTACCAGCCTACTACTTTCACCAGCGAACCGTTGGCCGAGGTTAGCTCCGAGTCGAACACGCACGAGTGCGGGTTGCCGACGATGTCGATGCTCACCAGCGGGTCGGTGCTGTATTCCAGGATGCCTTTCATCGAGCCCTCAGCGGCCGCCTTCATGGCCGCGTTGATTTCCTCCTTGGTCACCTCGCGCTTCAGAATCACGGTCAGGTCCGTAGTCGAACCATCCGGAATAGGCACGCGCATGGCAATTCCATCGAGCTTACCCTTCAGCTGCGGCAGCACCAGGCCTACGGCCTTGGCAGCACCGGTGCTGGTGGGGATGATGCTGTAGGCAGCAGCGCGGGCGCGGCGCAGGTCTTTATGCGGCGCGTCCTGCAGGTTTTGGTCGGAGGTGTAGGCGTGCACCGTAGTGATGTAGCCTTTCTCGATGCCGAAAGCATCATCCAGCACCTTAGCCATGGGAGCCAGGCAGTTGGTGGTGCATGAAGCGTTGGAGAGGATGGTTTCTGAACCTGTCAGGATGTCTTCGTTCACGCCCAATACCACCGTCGGGATGTTGCCGGTAGCGGGAGCCGAAATAACCACTTTCTTGGCGCCTGCGGTGAGGTGCTGGCCAGCGCCGGCCTCATCCACGAAGCGGCCCGTGCTTTCCAGTACCACGTCCACGCCCATGTCGCCCCACGGGAGCAGCTTGGGGTCACGCTCGGCCAAAGCCGCAATGTGCTTGCCGTTTACGGTCAGGCTATTCTCGTCATAGGTTACGGTACCGTTGAAGCGGCCATGCACCGAGTCAAACTTGAGCAGGTGAGCCAGCGTCTTATTATCGGTGAGGTCGTTGATGGCCACGACTTCCACGTCCTCACGCTCGAGCAGCGCTTTGAACGTCAGGCGGCCAATCCGGCCGAAACCGTTAATGGCAACTTTGATTTTAGCCATAGTTGTATGGGGAATGGGGAGTGTATCGGCCCCGAGTGGACCGGTGAAAACGCGCAGCGAAGGTAACGGGCTTGGGGTACTTCGCCAAATCGGGTGCCCGATACGGACGGCAGCGACTATTTTGCAAAAATTTCCTGCTGACTGTCAGGTAGTTTTGCGGGTTGAGGCAAAAATTTTATTCCTTACCTCTTGCCCACTGTCAAGCTGTGGCTATCTTTGCACCACCAAAACGGAAAACGCCGTTTACCATGGTCCGTTCGTCTAGGGGTTAGGACAGTAGATTTTCATTCTACCAACAGGGGTTCGATTCCCCTACGGACTACAAGAAACACCCGCTCTGATTCATATCGGAGCGGGTGTTTCGCGTTTCGGGCCCTTAAGCTACAGGCAGCGTATCTTGCCGGCATGCACCCACTCCGCGCTTATATTCACCGCTTTGTGCCACTCACGGATGCGGAGTGGGAGCCGCTGGCCGCTGCCCTGACTGTGCGGCAGCTGCGCCGCAAGCAGGATTTTGCCACCCAGGGCGCAGTATCCTCCGAGCTGGCCCTGGTGCTGTCCGGGGCGTGCCGCCTCTACTACACCCGCCCCGATGGCGAGGAGCGCACCACGTACTTCTTTTTCGAAAACCACCTGATGGGCAGCTACCAGAGCTGCCTCACGGGCCAGCCCAGCCAGTTCAGCATTCAGACGCTGGCCCCTACCGAGCTGGTGGCACTGCCTTACGCCGTACTGCGCAGCCTCTACGACGCGTTTCCGGTGTATGAGCGGTTTGGCCGGCTGCTGGCCGAATACCACCTGCTGGGCACCGATGCCCGGCTGGCCGAACTGTTGCTCTCAAGCCCCGAGGAGCGCTACCGGGCCTTGCTGCGCAGCCACAAAACCAAGATTCCGGCCCGCATTCCGCAGCAGTACATTGCCTCTTATCTGGGCATAACGCCGGTTTCGCTGAGCCGCATAAGGGCGCGGGTGCTGGCTGAGGACGGGCGCGTTTCTTAGCGTTTGTTAACAACTTTCGGGTTGATGGGGGCTGACCTTTGGCAGGTTGTTTCACTTCACTCCTTGCCCGATGAAAACGTTGCTCAAACTTGAAGAACTTGCCGAGCTGCTGGTTGCCACCCTGGTATTTGCGCAGCTGCCCTACGCATGGTGGTGGCTGCCGGCCCTATTTCTACTTCCCGACCTAAGCATGCTGGGCTACCTGGCTGGGCCCCGCGTGGGCGCCTTCTGCTACAACCTCGCGCACCACAAAGCCGTGGCACTGGCCGTGGGCGCGGCGGGCTGGTGGCTCACGCAGCCGCTTCTGCTGCTGGCCGGCGCCGTGCTGCTGTTTCATGCTGCCTTCGATAGGCTGCTGGGCTACGGACTGAAGCACGGCAGCAGCTTCCACGATACACACCTGGGGCGTTCCGGCCCCGCAGTCCACCATGTGGAAAAGCGCCCACCAGCACCCGTGGCGCTAGCTCAACAGTAGCGGCGCAGTAAGAAAACTGGCGAGAAATAATAATGACTTGCCGCCGATTTCTCCCGTAAGCCTATGGGTTCACCATCCCCAACGGCCCATGTCCCGTACCCTTATCGTCTCGAACCGCCTGCCCACAAAAGTCCTGCGTACCGAGGAAAGCCTCACGTTTCAGCCCAGCGAAGGCGGGTTGGCTACTGGCCTGGGCTCCATCTACCAACAGGATGACAACGTGTGGGTTGGCTGGCCGGGACTGTACGTGGAAGATGCCGCCGAAGAAGCCTACGTGTGCGAGCAGCTGGCCCACAACAGCATGGTGCCGGTGTTTCTGACGGAAACCGAAATCCGGGACTTTTACGAGGGCTTCAGCAACTCCACGCTCTGGCCCACTTTCCACTATTTCACGCAGTACGCCACCTACGAGCAGGCGCACTGGGAAGCCTACGTGGCCGTGAACGAGAAATTCTGCCGTGCCGTGCTGGAACTGGCCGGCCCCGACGACACCATTTGGATCCACGATTACCAGCTGCTGCTGCTACCGGCCCTGCTGCGCCAGGCCCGCCCCGACTGCACCATCGGCTTCTTCCTGCACATCCCGTTTCCGTCCTACGAGCTGATTCGTGTGCTGCCGTGGCGCCGGGAATTGCTACAGGGCATGCTGGGCGCCGACCTGATCGGCTTTCACACCTTCGGGTACATGCGCCACTTTTTGAGCGCCGTGGCCCAGCTGCTGGGCATGTCGGCGCAGAACGGGCAGATTGAAACCGGCACCCGCACGGTACTGGTTGATGCCTTCCCGATGGGTATCGATTACGAACGATTTGCGGCCACTGCCGCTTCCGAAGCAGCTATTCGGCACGAAGCCAACTACCGCGAGGCCCTGCGCGACGTGCGCGTGATTCTGAGCATCGACCGGCTCGACTACTCCAAAGGCATTGCGCAGCGGCTGCGCGCCTTCGAGCTGCTGCTGCAGCGTTACCCCGAGTGGCGCGAGCAGGCCAGCCTACTGATGGTGGTGGTGCCTTCCCGCGACCAGGTGGCCCAATATGCCAGTTTAAAAGAGGAAATCGACGAGCTGGTGGGCCGCATCAACGCGCAGTACCGCACCATCTCCTGGACTCCGATTCACTACTTCTACCGCTCGTTCCCGCTGGAAGAGCTGTCGGCGCTGTACCGGCTGGCCGAGGTGGCGTTGGTAACGCCCATGCGCGACGGCATGAACCTGGTAGCGAAAGAGTTTGTCGCCAGCAAGCTGAACCAGCGCGGGGTGCTGATTCTGAGCGAACGGGCCGGCGCCGCGCGTGAGCTGTCCGACGCTATTATCATCAACCCCACCGACACCGGCCAGCTGGCCGAGGCCATGCACGACGCGTTGGTGATGCCCGAGGAAGAGCAAATACACCGCATGAGTGCCATGCAGGCCCTGGTGCGTGAGTATAACGTGTTTGCCTGGACCCAACTATTCATGGACCGGCTGGCGTACGCGAAGATCAAGCAGCACACCTTGGCCACTGAAATCCTGCTGCCTACTGTTACCAGGCAGTTGGTGGAAGAATATCGGGCCGCTTCTTCCCGCCTGCTGTTGCTCGATTACGATGGCACGCTGGCTTCGTTCCACTCAGACCCGCAACGGGCCCGCCCCGACCAGGAGCTGCTGCTGCTGCTCAAGGCCCTTGCTGATGTGCCGCAGAACCGGGTAGTTGTTATCAGTGGCCGCGACCGGGCTACGCTGGAGTCCTGGCTGGGGCATCTGCCCATCGATTTTATTGCTGAGCATGGCGTCTGGCTGCGGCCGGCCGGCGAAGACTGGCAGATGTTTCAAACGCTCAGCAACGACTGGATGCCGGAAATCCGCTCGATTCTGGCACTTTACGTAACTCGGACAGCTGGCTCATTCATTGAGGACAAAGAGTTTTCCTTGGTATGGCATTACCGCCGCGCCGATGCCGAGCTAGGCGCTGTGCGGGCCCGCGACCTGCTCAATCATCTTACTTTTATGACCTCCAACGGCGACCTGCAGGTGATGGAAGGCAATAAGGTGATTGAAATCAAAACGGCCGGCATCAATAAAGGCACGGCGGCAGCCCGCTGGCTGGCCACCTATCAGCCGGATTTTACCCTGGCCATCGGCGACGACCGCACCGACGAGGACACGTTCCGGGCAATGCCGCCCGAAGCCTATACTGTGAAGGTGGGCACCACCACCCGCTCCCTGGCCCGCTACCACGTAGCCGGCACGCCCGACGTGCGCCGCCTGCTTCGGCAGCTGCTGTAAGTGGGCAGTAGCGCGAACTTTGTAGTTCGCGTCCCCGCACCGTAAAAACGAAATCGTCCGAGCGGCGCGGGGGCGCGAACTACAAAGTTCGCGCTACTGCTTCCCCGCCAAGCCCCGGCGGGGCGCTACCTTGCCCAAGCGGCCAGGGTGGCGCCCCGCCGGGGCTTGCTGCAGCTAAGCTCGTAGCTTTGCAACCGATGTTTCGCCCCTCCATGGCTCCCTGGCAATTGCAACGTCAGTCATGCGTTACTCCACCAACTCCCCACTCCACCCAATGCCCCAGTTGCTGATCGACGACTTGCCCGTGGAAGTGGTGCGCAAGAATATCCGGACGCTGCGCCTGAGCGTGCATATGCCCGACGGACGGGTGCGGGTTTCCGCGCCGCTGCGCACGCCTGACGCCACCATCCGGGAGCTGGTGCTAACTCGCCGCGACTGGATTATCAAGCACCAGACCCGCTTTGCCGCCCGCGAAGTACCTGCAGCGCTGGCGTACGTTGCGGGCGAGCTGCACCCGTATCAGGGTGAACTGCACGCATTGCAGGTGTACCCCACCGCCGGCGCCCCCCGCGTGGAGCGCCACCCGGAAACCACGCCGCCCACCCTGGCCCTGCACATCCGGCCCGACAGCACGGCGGAGCAGCGCCGCAAGGCGCTGGACGGCTGGTACCGCCAGCAACTGCGCCAGCAGCTGCCAACACTGCTGGCTGCCTGGCAGCCGGTGGTGGGGGCGCAGGCCACTAGCTGGGGCATCAAGCAGATGAAGACCCGCTGGGGCACCTGCAACATTCAGGCGCGCCGCATCTGGCTGAACCTGGAACTGATCAAGCGGCCTCTACCCTGCCTGGAATACGTTGTGGTACACGAGTTGACCCACCTGCACGAGCGGTACCACAACGCCCGCTTCTGGGGCCTGATGGACCAGTTCATGCCCGACTGGCGCCAGCACAAAGCCGAACTGAACCGCGTACACCTACGCGCCGCCGACGCGGATTAAAAGCCCAATAGGACAAGCAAACGGCCAGCTTCTCTAGGTGAGAAGCTGGCCATTTTACTTTCAGTTACAACTGATATTACACGAACGTGGGGCGGTCCAGCTTTTTGGAGATGCGGTAGGCGGCATTCACAAGGCCCACGTGGCTGTAGGCCTGCGGGAAGTTGCCCCACTGCGAGCCGGTTTTGGCGTCCACGTCCTCCGAGAGCAAACCCAGGTGGTTGGTGTAGGTGATGAGCTTCTCAAACTCGCGCACGGCATCGTCGAGGCGGCCGACGCAAGCCAGCGTCTCCACATACCAAAAAGAGCAGATCAGAAACGTCGTTTCGGGCGTGCCGAAGTCGTCGGGGTGGCGGTAGCGGTAGAACAGGCCTTCGGGCGTCATCAGCTCCTTTTCCAGGGCCTGCAGGTGGCGGTGGGCGCGTTCGGTGGTGGGGTCGAGGTAGCCCATCATAATCAGCTGCAAGGTGCTGGCATCAAGGTGCGGCGAGTTGATGGCGTTGGCGTAGGCCTGGTGCTTCTCGCTGAAGCACTGCTCGATCCGCTCTTCGGCGGCGTGCATGAGGCGCGTGGCCAGGGCCTCCATTTCGGGGTTCTGGAGCTCTTGGGCAACCTTACGGGCGGCGTGGCTGCCGGCCCAATGGAAGAGGTAGGTGTAGCAATGGTACTGCGCAATGTGGCGAAACTCCCACAGGCCGGCGTCGGGCTGGTCCATGGTTTTCTCGATCATGCGCAGCGTGTCGAATACCAGCTTCTCGGGGCTGTTGCGCTCGGGGCTCACAAAGCGGGCATCCACGTAGAGCGGAAGCAGCGCCACCAGAATCTGGCCGTACACGTCGTTCTGGATGTGCGTGAAGGCGTCGTTGCCGATGCGCACCGGCTGGTTGCCGAGGTAGCCAGCCAGCGGTAGCTCGTGCTCCGTCAGCTCCGAGGCGCCACTGATGCCGTAGAGCGGCTGGTATTTGTCGCCACTGACTTTGCTGGTGATATTGGCGATGTAGTGGAAATACCGCTCCATCTCCTCGAAATGGCCGATGTTGTTGAAGGCCGTGAGCGTGTAGAACGTGTCGCGCATCCAGCAGTAGCGGTAGTCCCAGTTGCGGGTGCTGCCGGGCGCCTCGGGCAAACTGGTGGTGCTGGCCGCAATGATGGCGCCGGTGTCTTCGTACTGGTGCACTTTCAGGGCCAGTGCCGACCGAATGACGGCCTGCTGGTGGAAGTTGCTGATGGTGGTGCTTTTCACCCACTGGCGCCAATAGTCGGTGGTGGCGCGCAAAAAACGCTCGGCAGTGCTGCTGAGCGCCGCTTCCAGCGGCGCGCCGTAGGTGAGCACCAAGTAGCGGGTCTCGCTAAGCACAAAGTCTTCGCCGTCGGTGATGTAGGTGAGCGGAATGTCGGTGGTGAGGCGAATTTCCTCTTCCAGTCCCAGAAACGCAATGTGGTTGGAGCTACGGCGGCGCGTGAGCTTGGTTTCGCCGTAGTTGCCTACCGGGTTGCAGGCCACCCGGATGCGGGGTGTGCCGGCCAGTGGCTCCAGCTTTCGGATCAGCATCAGTGGCTTGTAGTAGCGCTCATACTGCGGAAAGCGCGGCGCAAAGTCCGTGACGCGGTAGCGCCCGTCCTCACTCTCGATTTCGGTGCACAGCACGTTGGTGTTCTGCAGGTAGTATTGGTGTGTTTCGAAGCGGCCGGGCGCGGCGGGCTTCACGCTGAACTCGCCGCCCTTCTGGCCGTCGAGCAGGTCGCCGAATACAAAGCTGCTGTCGAAGCGGGGCCAGCACATCCAGGCCACGGAGGTATCCTTGCGAATAAGGGCGAGAAAGGCGCAGTTGCCAATCAGGCCCATGTCGTAGGTGTGTTTGATCATGCGGAAAAGTACTAGGGGATGAGGGTGAGGCGACGTTCGTTCAGTGTCTCACTCACCACCTAGTACCCCGTGCGCACCACCGGGGTTGCGGCAGCCCTGGCGCGCCGGGTTACGTAGAGCGTGTCTAAAGCTCATTAGCACTGCCTGTTTTCAGCCTGTATTTAGGTGCTGCCAGTACAATTCAGGGCTCGTTTCTTCACGCTTATACTTACGTATGCCCGCCTCTAAAGCACGCTCTCGGCATGTACCGCTCTATATTTCCCTGGCCTTCCTGGCAACGGTGGTAGCTGCATATTTTTTCTGGCCCGCATTTCAGGTAGTGGCGAAAGAAGGGTTTCAGGTGCTGAAAAGCGGCGAGCAGGACCAGATTGCGCAGTGGATGGCACAGTTCGGCAACTGGGGGCCGGTGGTAGTGGTGGGGCTGATGGTGGTGCAGATGTTTCTGTTCGTGATAAACGTGGTGGCTCTCATTCTGGTGGCCATTCTGGCATATGGGCCGTGGTGGGGCTCGTTGCTGGCCCTGGCGGGCATTGTGGTGGCCTCCACGGTTGGCTATGGCCTGGGCCGGGCCATGGGCGAATCCTTTGTCAGCCGGCTGCTGGGCAAGAAAACCGAGAAAAACGTCATCGATATTGTGCAGCGCTACGGCGTGTGGGCCATCATCATTGCGCGCCTCTCCCCTGCCCTCTCCGACGACGCCATCAGCTTTGTAGCGGGGGTGGCGCGCCTGGGCTACTGGAAATTTATGGCCGCTACGGTGGTCGGTGTTGTGCCCCTGATTGCGCTGCTGGCCTACCTGGGCGAAGAAAGCAACCGCCTGAAAACCGGCCTGCTATGGGTTTCCGGAATAAGCCTGGTGCTGTTCGGCGGCTATGTGTGGTGGGACCGGCGTCGGCAAAAATCCCATTAAATCCTTGCCTGGGACTTGCAGGATAGATTTTTAGTACCTTATCTTTGCATCACCAAAACGGAAAACGCCGTTTACCATGGTCCGTTCGTCTAGGGGTTAGGACAGTAGATTTTCATTCTACCAACAGGGGTTCGATTCCCCTACGGACTACAAGAAACACCCGCTCTGATTCATATCGGAGCGGGTGTTTTTGCGTTCTGGGCAACCGATACAGTCCAAAACCACCACGTCGGCCTTTTTAAATAAGAGGCCGGCCGTGGTGGTTTTAGGTGAAGGCCGAAAACGGGCTTGGCTACTTGCGGCGTGCAGCCAACAGCCACACACCACCGGCCAGCAGCGCCAGAATGCCACCCACCACTGCCACGGCCGGCACCTGTGAAGGCTGGCCCTTGTGCGGCCGTCGCGCTGCAACGGAAGCGTCGGAAAAGGCCTGCCCGCTGGTAGCGGCCAGAATAAGTTGAACGGTTTCGGTTGGCTGGTCCCACTGCGGAAAATGGCCACAGTTATCAAACCAATACAGGCGGGCGTCCGGAAATTTCGCTAGCGCCAGCTTGGCCTGGCTGGGCAGACACACCCGATCCTGCCGGCCCCAGCCAATCACGAGCGGCTCCGGGATGCTGCCTTTGGGCGCGGCCTTTTGCGTCTCACCGTGGGCTAACTGGTCGAGCAGTTCGTCGAATACGGGTGTGTGGGCGAAGGAGTGCATTTCTTCCTGCGCCTGCCGGGCATCTACGGCCCAGGGCCGGGCCGAAAACTGAGGCAGCAGCACGGTGCGGCCCACAGCCGAGCCGGCCAGCGCGGGCATTACTGGCTGCAGCGCCTTTACCAGCTTCACCGAAGTTGCAACGGAATGATAGAAAAACGGCACTTCCCAACCTTGCCAGAAGCCACCGGGGTCCAGCGACACCACGGCCCCCACTACCCCACCGCGGCGGGCTAACTCCAGCACCAGCCGGGCACCCATTGAGCTGCCGACCACATCAATTCCGAGCAGGTCATGCTGGGTCAGGAAGCTGGTGAGGGCGTCGGCGAAGGAGCTGATGGAGTTTTCGCCCGGTAGCTTGGGCGTTTCGCCGTGGCCGGGCAGGTCAACGGCAATAACGTCGCGCTCGGCGACCAACGCTGCCAGAACGGTGTTCCAGGAGCGCCAGCTGCCGCCGAGGCCGTGCACCAGCAATAGGGGCCGGCCGCTACCGCGGCGGATGTAATGCATATTCATAGGAAGCGAGGAAGAAAATGGTGGAAAAAGCAGCAGACGCCAGGCACCTGAACCAGTGCCTGGCGTCTGCTGCATCATGGGTTTGTTTACAATGTTAGCCCGCATTTGTTCGGATAAGAACCATAATCAAGCTGCTGCCAGTCTGGCCGGGCTTGGAGCCCGGATGTTTTCCCACTGCTCTATCACCTAAAACACTGCATTGGCTACAGCTTTGGCCAAAACCAGCTGGCAGACGGCGGCGAGGCCAGCGGAATGGGCGGCCAGAGCGGCTTGAAATCAAGTGAATTTTCCTGGCTGGTCTGCAGCGCGGGAGCTTACCTTTGCGGGCTTATGGGCCGCTGCCTTGGGAGTGGCTTGCCCCAATTGCTCATCTATTTTACGCCGACTACCCGTGCGCCTTTCTCCGGGATTTCACCTTTCGCGCCGTTTTGCGCTGCTGGTGCTGCTGTTTGTTTGTTCTGTGGCGGCCGTAGCCCAGTCTGGTGGCAGCGGACATGGCCCGCTGCTGCGCGACCTGGCAATCCGCACCGACACTACCCGCTACCTGCTCAGCCGCCATGCCGTGCTGGTGCAGAACGAGCCCAGCCTGTATTTCTACTACCGTCAGGAAGACGAAACTGCCGAGCTGGAAGTGTATCCGGCCGCCACTCCCAGCCGCCGCCCGCTGCGGCTGGTGCGCTCCGCCGATTTTCTGCTGCTCGACTCGCTGACGGCGGCCACCGGGCCGGCCGGGCCCTACTACCGCGCCAAAGTGCGGTTCAAAGAGCTGACGGCGGCGCGTTTTCTGCGCCTCACTTTCACGCAGGCCAACGACTCGGTGGGCGCGGCGCCGCTCACGCAAACAGTGAACCTGCTGCCCGTGACGCGCACCACGCTGGAGCTGCGGCCCACCGATTCGGAGCTGTTTGTGGGCGAGGAAAAGGTGTTTGAGCTGAGTTCCAACAACCTTAAAAATATCCGCACCACCGCCGACTGGACCAAGGGGCGCGACATCGACTACCGCATTACGCAGGAGAAGGGTGGGCTGCGGCTGCACGTGCTGCCCAACGCCACCGGCACCCGCCTGCTCACGGTACAGCCCCAGACCGAGCGGCCCTTCCTGACTGATAACAACCGCCGCGTGAGCTACGCGCTGCCGCCCATCCGGCAGGAATTCACGGTGAAGGCCTCGCGGCTGCGCTTTCTGAGCGTCGACAAAAAAGAAATAACCCTGGATGAAGTGTCGCGGCGCAAAGGCGTGGAGCTGATTCTCGACAACGGCCGCACGTTTGATTTAAAGCGCACCTACCGCATTGAGGAACAGGAAGAAGCGGGCGGCTCGCTGGTGGCCGAGCTGTTTACGCGCCAATACCTCACCAACGACCGGGTGCTGTGCTGGCTGCGCGTGTATAACACCCACCGCCAGACTGATAGCTACCTCTACATCAAGGAAAACGACCAGGCTAAGTACATCACCAACTTCAACATCTCGCCCAAAACTACTATTGCGGCTGTGAGCGTGCGGCACCGCGGCGGCGACTGGACCAGCAGCCTGAACGTAAACCCCGGCGAGACGGTGGACGTGCGCCTGGAGGGCGAGTCGCTGGCGCGGGCCCGCTTCCACTTCGAGGATGTGCAGGTGATTCCGTCGGACTCCAGTGTGCGCTCTGATGCGGCCGTAGTGTACCGGGTGCAGGTGCCCGTCACCATCGACAAAAAGCGCATCACCATCTTCAACGCCGGGCAGGCCACGGGCCACAGCCTGGCCGTGCGCGAGTTTCAGCGGCCCCACCCGCTGGACTTCGTGAGCGTGACGTTTGGCGAAGCGCCGCGGCCCGTGACGCGCCTCAACGGGCCGGTACTCTACGACCGTACCGTGAGCGACGTGGTGTTTGGCTTCAACAGCGGCGGCATCGACTCCGACAAGCAGCTGTTTGGCAAGCAGTACCTGATTTTTGATATCCGGACGCAGAACGCTAAGGGTGAGCTGATTGAGCTGCGCACCGTGGACAACGTGGTGGTGTGCCCCGACGACAACTCGGTGCGGGCCGCTTTCTACCAGGACAAGCAGTGCCAGGTGGGCAACATCAGCCTGAATAGCTTGCTGGGCTCGCGCAAAACCTACGCCCTCGACGACTGGAGCACCATTATCGTGACGGTGCGCCACAACCCGGCCCAGTACCAGGAGGCTGGCTTCTCGCAAAAGCTGGAGCTGGTGCTGCAGCGCCGTGTGAAGTTCGATATCGACATCAGCTTTCCGGCCGGTTTGCTCACCAAGCAGCTCAACGCCAAAAGCGGCGAAAACAACAACTACACAGCCTTCAGCGGCATCAGTCTGGCCACGCTGGCGCAATTCAGCTTCTACCACCCCACTAAAATCAATAAGCTGCGGCCCTACAAGGTGGGCGCCGGCTTTGTGGCCCTGAACGCCTTCAACCTCAACCCCAACAGCACCGCCGGCCGCGACCTGGGCATTGTGGTGCTGGGCTCCGTGTACCCTACCCGCTCCGATGCCAAGCTTACGTTCCCGCTCTACCTGGGCGGCGGCTACCTCGTGAGTACTGGCCGCCTATTTTTTCTGTTCGGGCCGGGCATTGGGGTGAGACTGTAAAGGAGATTAGGAGTGAGTTGGCGTCAGCAAGTTGTGTAGCGCGGCCGGCAGCGCAATCAGTTGGTCTGCACAACGTGCTACCCCAACCAGCCACAGGCATCTACACCTCTCTGACCAGTAAATTGATTTGATAAGCTAAATACGTCAGCGCTTCATAGCGCTGGAGCAGCCCCTGGAATAACACGGCGTAGGCATAGCCCCCGCAAAAGCACTGGTAATACTTACCGGGTTTTGCGGGGGCTAACTTGTGAAATACCTGCGCTGCTTCGGGAAATACGGATGACCTCCATGAGCACTTTTCAGTAGTAATACATTATCTACCAGCTATATAATATTCGTTAAAGGATTACTAGGCCGCCGATGTAGAGCAGCGTAAGCAGCAGTATATCAGCTCGCAAATCAGGCCACAGAGCACACAGTAGGCAGGCAATGCTGACTAATTATCACCTATTTATTTAAGCCATGAGAATGCTACGTTTTGAGCTGCGGCATTCTATTAAGGGAGGAAGCTATCAGCATCTGGCTTTGTTTGGGCTGCACAGTCCTGCTGGCACCCCGCCGCAGGCGCACTGGATTCTTCCCCACGAATGCCCGGTAATTCCGGAGCTAAAACACGCGCTACTGCTCACCGAAGCCGATGCCTCCACCATGCCCGAGCAGGTGCTGGATGAAGGCCCGGCGGGGCTTTCCATCATCAGGTTTCCCATTCAGCGCAGTGTTTTCCAACTCAAGCTGATACTACACGGGCAGCACATTTCCGGGCAGTTTGAGTTGCAGCGCCTCGAGCCGGGTGGCAGCTTATGGCTGCTCGATCCGGTGGCAACATTGCCCCCCAAGCCCCGGAACGCCGCGCTGTCAATGCCTCCCCTATACTGTACCTATGCACCCTAAGGCACTTGGCATAAGCGGCTTATACGTAGTTTCAATTTGGTAAGTAACCCTGATTTATGTGGCTTTCTCAACGGATACTTTTGCTTCTATACGTTCTACATTTTTTCAAAAGCGTCCGGTAGCAGCTCATTCATTTCTACTTCAACCACCCTTGGCCTATGTCTTCTAACGCCCCTTTTTTCTCGACGCCTACCTATGTAGTCGACGTAAATCTGGCTGACCCAGTGGAGGTGGTGCGTAGTCTGCGAAAACGTAACCCCACCGAACGGCCCAACCTGCTGATCGACTGCCAGCAGCTGCGCTGCCTGCGCACGCGGGGCGTCAGCTTTCTGGTGTCACAGCTGCTGCTTGCCCGTGCGGCTGGCGCCGAACTCCTGCTCTATAACGTAGGCCCTACACTGCTGCGGGTTTTGCAGCTGTTGCAGCTGCAGCAGCTGTTCCGCATCTGGCCGGCAACGACGAAAGCCAACAGTTAGCTGGCTTTGTCCGGATTCCAATTATCCTTTCCACTCCTCACCTTTTCCACCCTTATTTATGGCTACTTCCCGCTCTTCTGCCATTAAGCCTGCCGATTCAGCAGCTCCAACCAATACTATCAGTCGCCGCGGCTTTGCCTCCATGGACCCCGAACTACAGAAACGTATTGCCCGGGAAGGTGGTAAAGCCTCCCATGCCAGTGGCCGTGGCCACCGGTTCACGCCCGAAGAAGCCCGAATTGCCGGGCGCAAAGGCGGGCAGGTTCGGCGCCCAGCTCTGTAGCCACTTGTCTACTCTTCCAGCTGTCTTTCCTCTGGCAATACCTTCCGAGCCCCGGTGTGTTCCACGCCGGGGCTTACTTTATAGGCAGCTCGCCGGCCGGCCAGGTGACAAAGTCCGTCCCGCACCTGATCAGGCGAGCTTGCTAGTCGCGGAGCTGGCAATTACGTAGTAGGCTGGTTTCCGCCTTTGTTTGTATGCCTGCCTCTACCCTGCCGCTCCTGCCTGCTGCTTCCCCGTTTACTCCGCTGCGCATTCCTATTTTCCGGATGCTCTGGATTGCGTCGTTTGTGAGCAACATTGGCACCTGGATGCAGAACGTGGGGGCCGTGGGGCTGATGACAGAGCTGACGCCCTCGCCAGTGCTGGTAGCCTTGCTTCAGACGGCTTCAGCACTGCCCGTGTTTTTGCTGAGTCTGCCTGCCGGTGCCCTCGCCGACCTGGTGGACCGCCGCAAAATGCTGCTCATCACTCAAACCTGGATGGCGGCAGTGGCGCTGTTGCTGGCAGCCAGCACGCTGCTGGGGTTCAGCAACCCGTGGCTGCTGCTCACGCTCACGTTTCTACTGGGCTTGGGCGGCGCCCTCAACAACCCTGTCTGGCAAACCGTAACACCCGAGCTGGTGCCGCGCACCGAGCTGGCCCAGGCCATTGCGCTCAATAGTGTAAGCTTCAACCTGGCCCGGGCTTTCGGGCCGGCACTGGGAGGCCTGGTGATTGGGTACTTCTCGGCGGGGGCAGCGTTTCTGCTGAATGGACTGTCGTTTCTGGCCACCATCTACATGGTGTATAGCTGGAAGCGGGCCCCACAGGCCACGTCTTCGCTGGCCACGGAGCGGGTGGTGGCCGCCATCCGGGGCGGGATACGCTACGCCCGCTTTTCCCCCCCGGTGCAGCACATTCTGGTGCGGGGCGTGTGCTTCACGTTTGGAGCCAGCGCGTTGCTGGCTTTGATGCCGGCCGTGGTGGTGCGGCAGCTGCAGCTACCCACCTCGTTCTACTCCATTCTGCTGTCGTGTATGGGGGCCGGGGCGGTGCTGGGGGCGCTGCTGCTACCACGCCTCAACCAGCGCCTCAGCATCGACTGGCGCGTAACGCTGGCTACGGCTGCGTTTGCGCTGGGGCTGCTGGGCTTGGCCTATTCGGGCAGCAAGCCGCTGCTGATGGCGCTATTGGTGCTGGTGGGGTTGGCCTGGATGCTGGTGCTCAACTCGTTTAGCGTGGGCGTGCAGACGGTGGTGCCGCGCTGGGTGCAGGCCCGCACCATCAGTTTGTACCTGCTGACCATTCAGGGCGGCATGGCGCTGGGCAGCGTGGTGTGGGGTGCGGTAGCCAGCCGCTGGGGACTGCCAGTGGCACTGGCCGGCGCCGCCAGCTGGCTTACACTCAGCACCCTGCTGGGGCTGCGCTTCTCGCTCTATAACGCCCCCGAAACCCTCGACCACACGCCCGCCCCCGCCCCGAACCGCAGCTGGCCGAAGCGCCCGCGCCTACTGCCGGCCCGGTTATCATTACTACCACCTACCACGTCGCGCCCGAAAACCGCCCCACCTTCACCTACCTCATGGACCGGTTGGCTGACATCCGGCGGCGCGAAGGAGCTATTGGCTGGGGCCTGTACGTGGATCTGGCTGAGCCCACCCGCCTGGTGGAATACTTCATGACCGAGTCGTGGGAGGAACACGCCCAGCAGCATGAGCGGGGTGTGAGCCGCGACGAAGCGGCGCTCAAAACCCAACTCCGGGCGATGCACCAGGGCCCGGAAGCGCCAGTGGTAGCGCACCTTCTGGCGCAAGCCTACCATGATACCTCGCCGCCCCCGCTCATGGTGCCCGGCAGCACCCGCCTAGTAGCCAGCACCGCCGGCGAGGCCACATAAGACGCCAACTTACCCACCGGCAGGTACTTTGCTAAAAGTATAACAAGCCACTTTCCTATAAGAAGTGTCCTGTTTCAGTTGCCGAAAGTAAGCAGATGGAGTATTTTCCGGGCCGGAGGTGAGCTACCGAATGCGGGGGAGCTACAGTTATTGGGCCGGTCATGGGCAACTGGCGTCGGTACTACCGTCGTGTTTCCTACCCGGCCAATACCTGGCCTAATGGCAGTCAGCCGTCGGGCCGGGTTCCGCGTTAGCGTGGCGTAATCGGGCGCAAACGCAACAGTAGCAGCCCCAACCCACACACAGCGGCCACGCTTAACAGCAGCTTCAGCAGCCCGTGTTGCGCGGTGGTCAGTTCGGGCGTGCTCGTGAAGCTATGTGTTGGCTCGCGGGCGTAGTCGGCGTGGGTAAACTCGACTTTGTGGAACAGAAACGGGTAATAGAACGCCCGCAATGAGTCGTGGTAGCGGGTGGCGCTGCGCTGGAAGGCCAGGTGGGTGGGCAAATCGGAGCCGGCCAGGGCGTTGAAGCTGCTCTGGGCGTTGATGGCGGGTGACAGCAGGTTGAGCTGCTCTACCAAATCGTAGCGGGCCTGCAGGCCGTGGGCGTAGGCGGCGGCCTGCGGAGCCACGGCTTGGTCGCCGAGGTGCTGGAAGGCGTAGTACCAGCGCCACACGAATCGCTCCCGAATGATGGTCGTGTCGCGCCACTGCGGGTAGAGGGCGAAGAAGCGGTTCATAGTTTCAGTTTTGGGCTTGTCCCAGCCGGCGTGGATTTCCTCGCGCTGCCGGATGGTCAGCTCCAGGCCCTGGGGCACGGGACGGGCCGCCGCCACGGCCAGGTTCAGCAAACTGGGCACCAGCACTACCAGCACCAGCCACACGCCCAGCAAGGCCACGGCATTCACGGCCGAGGGCCGCTGCCAGGCCGTAACCACCAGCACCACCCCAAACCAGAACAGGCAGTACAGCACCGTCAGGGCCAGCCAGCTCGCCACGCGCCCATCCAGCGGCACCCCGGCCCAGAGCATCCCGGCCACCGACAGCAGCCCCGCCAGCCCCAACACCAGCGCCAGCCGAAACGCCAGCTTGGCCGCTACCACCGTCGCAGGGCGCACCGGCTGGGCCGGCAGCAGCGTCAGGATGCCTTCTTCCCGCTCCGCCGACAGCAAGTTGAAGCCCAGCGCAATGATCAGCAGCGGCAGTAGGTACACCAGCACGAAGGCCAGGTCGAAGTTGCCGCTAAGCAGCTTCATGGGGTTAGCGTTGTCGGTGGCGTAGAGCTGGTTGTGCAGGCCCAGCAGGCGCAGCTTCACGTAGCTCGGGTTCACGTCGCGCAAACCCAGCGAGAGGGCGGCCCAAGCATCAGGATGGTGCACGGCGAAGGTGCTGTGGTAGTAGCCGATGTCGCCGGCGTCGGCGGGGCCGGGGAATTTCACTTGCAGCTCGGCCACATTGCGGCGCGTCAGCTCGGGCAGGGCGGCCAGCTGGGTGCGTTGGCGGGCTATTTCGGTGGTGCCGTAGTAGATGCCGTAGAGGCCGGTGGCCAGCAGTAGCCCGCACAGTAGCACGAGGCCCCGGGCAGCGCGAAAGTGCCGCCACTCGTAGTAGAACAGGATTCGGAACAGGTGCATCAGCTTACTCAACAGAGGTTTTAGAAATCAGCCGCAGCCCCAGCCAGCTCAGGCCCGCGGCCCAGAGCAGCAGCGCGGCCACCGGCAGCAGCAGGCGCGGCAGCGCCCACCCCACGGCGGGCGCCTGGTAGGTAAAAACCGGCAGCTCGCGCCAGGTAGCAGCGTCGAGGCGGCGCTCCTTGTCGCCGTGGCCCATGCCGGCCTGCAGGCCGTTGAGGCGCTGCACCAGCGCGTAGCGGTAGGCTTCGGCGGCCTGCTGAAAGTGCACGGAGTGGGCGAAATCGGAGCCGGCCAGCCCCATCGAGAGCGGCCGGATGGCCTGGTACGGGTTCAGCAGCCCGGCCCAGTCGGAAAGGCGGTTCTGGTGCTCGTAGGTGGCGTTCAGCTCGGCAAAATGCTGCTGATAGACTTTGGCGGAATATTCCTCCCCGGCCGCCATCTGCACCCCGGCCAGACTCACGGGCAGCTTCTCTTCGGAATCGACGCCGTACTGCTTGAGCAGGCCAGCTTTCAGCGCCTCGGCGCGCTTATCGTGCGGGTCGTGGCCGTCGATGCCGTGCTGGGCCGCCTCGTGCACGTCGGCATCCAGCTGGGCCTTGGTGATGGTGGGGTACAGCGTGGCGCCCAGATTGGCGGTGGCCTTGGGCAGGATGATGCCGCCCAGAATCCAGAGGCCCAGCAGCAGTACCAGCGCCGCGCGGGAACTGCTTTGCCGCGCCGACACCACCACCGTGCCCACCACCATCAGGAAGAAATACACCGCGTAGCCGAGCCCGAACAGGACCAGCCGCGCCACCAGGTCAGTATTAGAGGCAAACTCCTCGCCGGTAAACAGCAAAGCCGCCGCCAGCGCCAAAGCCGGCGTGACTACCAGCGCCACGGCCTGGCCGTAGCCCGCAATCTTGCCCCAGGCCACCTGCCGCATACTCACGCCCTGACTGAGCAGCAGCTTGAGCGTGCCGGTTTCACGCTCTTGGGTAAAGGCCCCGAAGCACAGGAAAATAATGAGCAGCGGCACCAGCAGCTGCAGGACAAAGGCCACGGTCATCTCCCCGAACCGGATGAGGGAACCCGACTGCTGGGCTTGGCTGAAATTGACGCTGTTCTGCTGGTGGGCCTCCAGGTACACGGCGCTGCCGGTAAACGAGTCCACCCCACCATCGAGCAAGCTCAGCCCCGATTTGGGCCGGAAGGCAAACGAGCCGTAGTGGGCCACCCGGTGCGGGTGCCGGGCCGGCTGGTTGCGAAACTGCGCATTCACGGTGCCCTGGGCCGTCTGCCGCTCCCGCTGCAACGTGCGGAACGAGGCGCGGCCCACCAGCGTGGCGGCCAGCAGCAGCACCAGCACCAGGGTACTCAGCACCGCAAAGCGCCGGTCGCGCAGGGTGCTGATGAATTCTTTTTGGGCAATGCTTCGGATCATCGGTTTAGTGCATGTAGGTGAGGTAGAGCTGCTCCAGCTCCTGGGCGTTGAGGGCGGTGGTGGGGCGCACGTCCACCAGCTCGCCCTCGCGCATGATGCCCACGCGGGTGCCCACTTCCTTGGCCCGGAAGATGTCGTGGGTGGCCATGAGCACGGCCGTGCCCTCGCCGCTAAGCCGCCGCAGCAGTTCCGAAAACTCGTTGCTGGCCTTGGGGTCGAGGCCGGAAGTGGGCTCGTCGAGCAGCAGCACCTTGGCGTGCTTGGCCACGGCAATGGCAATGCCCACTTTCTGGCGCATCCCTTTGGAGTAAGCCCCCACCCGACGGCGCACGGCCTCGGCCGGCAGCCCGGCGTCGGTCAGGTAGGCCAGCAGCTCACTTTCCGAATACTTGAAGCCCGCCAGACTGCTGAACAAGGCCAGATTCTCCAGCCCCGTCAGGTGCGGATACAGCATCACGTTTTCCGGAATGTAGGCCAGGTGCCGCTTGATTTCGAGCGGATGGGCGGCCACTTCCAGCCCGTTCACGAAGGCCGCGCCCGCGGTGGGCTGAATGAAGCCCAAAAACAGGTTAATGGTGGTGGATTTGCCCGCGCCGTTCTGGCCCAGCAAACAGAAGATTTCGCCCGGCGCAATCTGCAGGTTCAGCCCGCGCAGGGCCAGCTTATCGGCGTACTGCTTGCGCAGCGCCCGGGCTTCGAGAAGGTAGGTCATGGGTTAGGGAAGAGTATTGTGTCCTGATAAAAGCCCGTCATGCTGAGCTTGCCGAAGCATCTCTACCGCTTCGTTGCAAGGGTATTGAGTAGCGCTGCAGTAGAGATGCTTCGACTCCGCTCCGCTGCGCTCAGCATGACGTTCTGGTTGGCTCGGTACGGCCGATCTTCTGCCGGCCTAGAACGTGTAGCCCAGCGTGGCCATGAAGTTGCGGGGCGCGCCGGGGCTGGCCCGGAAGAAGTCGTAGCCGCCCACGAAGTAGTAGGTGTCGAGCAGGTTGTTCACGTTCACGTGGAAGTTGAACTTGCCGGTGGTGTAGAACAGGGCCGCATCCAGCGTAGTGTAGCCGGGCCAGTAGGCCCAGTACAGCTCGCCGGTGCGGGTGTTCTGCACCTGGTTTTCGGTGCGGCGGCGGCCCACGGCGTTGCCGCCCACGGCCACGCCCAGTCCGCGCAGCGCGGGCGTCACGAAGGTGTACTTGGTCCAGAGGCCGGCGGAGTGGCGGGGCGAATTCGCTAGGGGTTGGCCTTCCTCCACCGCCAGGGCCGCATCCAGCACCTCGGAGTGGTTGAAGGCGTAGGTGGCGTTCAGGTTGAGGTTGGGCAGCAAGTTGCCGGTCAGCTCCAGCTCGGCTCCGCGCGAGCGGACCAAGTCGTTCTGCCGGTACACGGTGGTGCCGTCGGGCATCAGGTCGTTGGTGGGCACCAGCTGGTTGCGCTTCTCAATCTGGTAGGCCGCCACCGTGGCCAGCAGGCCCTGGTTGAAGAATTCGCCCTTGAGGCCGGTTTCCAGCTGGTAGCTGGTTTCGGTATCGAAGGGCGTGCTACGGCCGTAGCGCTCCGGAAACCGCAGAAACTCCGGCTTCAGCGGCCGGAAGCCGGCGCTGTAGCTGATGAAGTAGTTCAGGTTATCCCGCAGGGCATACGTGAGGCCGGCGCGGGGCAGCAGACGGCGCTGCGGAATGGTTTCCTCGCCGTTGCCGTAGTCCCGCTCATCATTGAACAGCTCGTAGCGTGCTCCCAGCAGCACGTTCAGGCGGGGCGTCACGGCCAGCTGGTCCTGCACGTACAGGCCGGTAGTGTGGTAAACGGAGTTGATATAATCGACGAAAAACTGCGGCAGCGGCCGGCGCACGTACTTCGTGGGGTCTTGGATTTCGTAGAGTGGCTTCTTCAGATCCAGGGTCAGCGGCGTGGCCACGCCGTTCACCAGTTTCTGCCGGGCCTCAAACATGGTGCTTTGCGGGTCGGTGGTGAAGCGGATGTAGTCTACGCCCGCCACCACTTTGTGCTGCACCGGGCCGGTGGCCACGTTCAGCACGAAGTAAGAAGCTAGGTTCTTGGTGTACTCCTCGGCCCGCCGGTCGAAGTAGCGCAGGTTCATCACCGTGTTGGCGGGCGCATCGGCGTAGGTGTTCAGGGTGCGGTGCTCGCTCAGATTCTCGTTGTAGGTGAAATCGAGGTAGGAGGCGTTGAACGACAGCCAGTCGGTGAAGCGGTGGTTGAGCGAGGCGTTGAGGTAGTAGGTGCTGGTGCGGAAATAGTCACTGGGCTGGCTGAGCGTGAACGAGCGGGGCAGCGCGTACAAATCCCCGCCCCGAATAGTGATGCCCCGGTCGAGGTAGCCGTCGATGTGGGTGTACACCAGCTCGGCGTTGAGCGTGGTGTTGTCGGTGGGCCGGAACGTGACGGTAGGCGCCACCATCAACGAGCGGGTATCGTTCACGCTGCGAAACGTATTCGACTTCTCGAAGCCCGCATTGAAACGGTAGAGCACATTTTTCTGCTCGTTCACCGGGCCCGTCAGGTCGGCCGTGGCCCGCATGGTGTTGAAGCTGCCGGTGGAGAAGGTAACGGCCTGCCGGGCCACGTCGAGCGGCTTTTTGGTGACCATGTTCACCGTGCCGCCGGGGTTGATGTCGCCGTAGAGGGCCGCGCCGGGGCCCTTCAGAATTTCCACCCGCTCCAGGTTCACCACCAGCGGGGCCGTGAAAAACGCGTTGCCGTAGCTGAAGCCCGAGCGCAGCCCGTTCAGCAGCCGGAAGCCGCTTTCGTAGCCGTTGCGGAAGCCCCGAATCGTGAGGTCGTCGTAGTGCGAGTACTGCGTCACGCCGGCCACGTTCTTCACCACGTCGGTCAGGCGCAGGGCCTGGCGGTCAGCCATCAGCTCCTTCGTCACCGTTGAAATCGACTGCGGCACGTCGATGGGCCGGGTGGCGGTTTTGGTGCCCACCAGGCTATAGTCGCTCTTGTAGGTGGTTTCCTGGCGGCCCAGCACCTCCACTTCCTGCAGGGCCGTGGCAATGGGCTGTAAGTTGAAATCCACCGTGAGCGTGGGCGTTTCGGGGCTCAGTACCACTGTGCGGCGCTGCTCCTGATGGCCCAGGCCGCGGGTGATGAGTGTGTATTCGCCCAACGGCAGGGTAAGGGAGAAATGCCCATCGGCCCCGCTCAGGGCCGAGAAGCGGCCGGAAGTTTCCACTACGGAAATGCCTTCCAATCCGTGGCCGTTCGGGCCGTTTACGTGGCCATCGATGTGGCCCGTGGAGGCTTGGCCCAGCGCCAGGAACGGGCCCAGCACCAGGAAAAACAGGAAAAGTCGGAACATGAAAGAATGCGCATACCCAGGCCCGGGGCCGCGAAGCCGCCGGGCGGGTTGAAGTCAGAAAGGAAGAGGAGATGCCACTCAAGGGCAGCAAAGTGCTCCGTCCGGAAACCGGCGGGCAGTCAGCAAACAACACCTGAAATGCGCAGTAGCAGCGGGCTGCCCCGGCTACCGCCGCGCGCCATGCCGGTCAAAGCCGCACACGCAGTTCGCAGAAACACGAGCCGGGCCGGGCGCTATCTTCCAGGAAAAGACGCTGAATCAGGCCTGGCGGGCCGGCGGGCCGCGCAAGGACGCCCCGTCGAGCAAGTGGGAGGCCCGGCATACGGGGGCCTGCGGGCGGTACACGGCGTAAGGCTGCAGCTGAACCGGCTGGGGCACTACAATAGGCGCGGCCGGCTGGAACGGAGCATCAAACAGATGCTCTGTCTGGCAATGCTGGTGCTTGGCCGCAAGAACAGCCTTGGCGCCTGCCTGAGCGGCGTACCGCACGATATGCGTATCATCGGTGTGCCGGTGAAAGTGCGCGCGCAGTACGGCCGCCTCGGGAGTGAGCACTCGCAGCAACAGTAGCATCAGCCACCAGGCAAACAATTTACGCTTGTTCCGCACGCTTCACCACCTTACTTGATGAGCGGCAAAGGTACTTGAGAATCCTGCAAATGCAACCTAGTTACATTAATAAAACAAACTTTTATCCAGTACTCAGACCAGAATGCTATGCCCACTCCCCTCGATCTACCGCTAAAAAATCCTGTTTTTGTACTACCCAATGACGACGCAGGCTGCTGTTGCCTTGCCTTACTTATTCCCACTATCGGCCCCAACTGTCTGCTACCTAGAATAAGTCTTTACCCAGGCGATTCTGTGCGACCTTTGTCCGGCCTGAACATTTCGCCTGTCGCGGCGCTTGTACCTTTTCTGTCCTCTAAATCCGAATGACTCTTCTCTACCGCTACCTGCGCCACTACTGGGGCCTGCTGGCGCTGGCTTTGCTGCTGGCCGCCATCAACCAGGTTTTCTCGTTGCTCGACCCCTACATTCTGGGGCAAATCATTGACCGATACGTGTCGCCGGCCCTGAAAAATTCTCAGAAGCCTACGTTCTGGGTGTTTCTTATGGGTGGCGCCGGCCTGCTGATTCTCAAAGCGCTGGGCGTGGCTATGGTGTCGCGCATTGCCAAGAATTTCCAGGATTATTACACCAACGTCATCACCCAGCGGCTGGGGGCCGAGCTGTATTCCGACGGCCTGCGCCACTCGCTGGAGCTGCCGTACCAGGTATTCGAGGACCAACGCTCGGGCGAGACGCTGGGCAAGCTCCAGAAGGTGCGCACCGACGTGGAGAAGCTGATTCAGAGCTTTATTAATATCCTGTTCATTTCCTTGGTGGGTATCATTTTCGTGACGTGGTACGCCCTCAGCGTGTACTGGCCCATTGCGCTGGTGTATTTTCTTACCATTCCGCTGCTGGGTACACTGAGCTTTTTTCTGAGCAAGCGCATCAAGGTGATTCAGAAAACCATTGTGGCCGAAACCACGGCCCTGGCTGGCTCCACCACCGAGAGCCTACGCAACATCGAGCTGATCAAGAGCTTGGGGCTGGCGCAGCAGGAAACCCAACGCCTGAACGCCACCACCGAAAAAATCCTGAAGCTGGAGCTGAAAAAGGTGCGCTACCTCCGCTCGTTGTCGTTTGTGCAAGGCACATTTGTGAACCTGATGCGCAACGTCATTCTGCTCATGCTGGTGTTTCTGGTGGTGCAGGGCGTGATTCAGCCGGGCAAGTTCATCACCTTCTTTTTCTACTCCTTCGCCATTTTCGGGCCACTGCAGGAAATGGGTACCCTCATCAACATCTACCGCGAAACCGAGGCCTCACTGGCCAACTACCAGCAGATTCTCGACACGCCCAAGGAAGTCAAGCCGGCCCACCCCAAAATCATCGAGCAGATTGAAACCCTGGCTTTCAACGAGGTGCACTTCCAGCATCTCACGGCCAGTGCCCCTGCCCTTGATGGCATCAGCTTCCAGACCAAGCTGGGCGAGACCATTGCGTTTGTGGGTCCTTCGGGCTCGGGCAAAACCACGCTCGTGAAGCTGCTGGTGGGCCTGTACCCGCCCGCCCAGGGCCAGATTCTCTACAACGGCATCCCCGGCCCCGAGTTGGACCTCGACACGCTGCGCGAGCAAATCGGCTTTGTAACCCAGGATACGCAACTGTTTGCCGGCACCATCCGCGAAAATCTGCGCTTCGTGGCTCCTCACGCCACCGACGAGCAGTGCCTGCATGCCCTGCACCAAGCCGCCGCCGACACGCTGCTAGCCCGCGCCCCGTTGGGCCTAGATACCATTATTGGCGAGGGTGGCGTGAAGGTATCGGGCGGCGAAAAGCAGCGCCTCAGCATTGCCCGCGCTCTGCTGCGCCGCCCTACCCTACTGGTTTTCGACGAAGCCACTTCGGCCCTTGACTCTCTTACCGAAGAAGAAATCAGCCAGACGGTGCGTGAGCTGTCGGGCTCGCGCCGGCACATCACCATCCTCATTGCCCACCGCCTGAGCACCATTCTGCACGCCGACCGCATCTTCGTGCTGGAGCGCGGCCACGTGGCCGAAGCAGGCCGCCACGAGGAGTTGCTGGCGCAGCGCGGCCTCTATTACGCCATGTGGCGCCAGCAGATTGGCGAGCGGCCCCAAGCTGCTATCCGGCCGCAAGCTCAACCCGCCTAAGCAGTAGCTTACCACGCTGATGCTATCTAGGAAGCTGAAAAAACGTCCTGAGTAGCGACAAAGCCAAGGGCCGGGACACTGCAACCTTCTATTGAAGATTGCGGTGTCCCGGCCCTTGGCTTTGCAGGCTCTTTTTACTGAAAGAGCAAACCACGTTTTCAGTGCTGCACTACAATCCGGTGCGTGCGCGGTGCGCCACTCGCAGGCACCCAGCGCAGCACGTATACGCCGTTGCGCAGGTCTGCTACGCTGAGCGCCACCGTGCCAGTGGCTGCAAGCACGCGCAGTTCCCGCACCGGCCGGCCAGTAGCATCCAGCAGTAGCAGCTGCCCGCCTTTTTCAGTTGCCGGCACCCAAATGTGCAGCACGTCAGCCACTGGGTTCGGGTACGCTTCCACCTCAGCTGCGTCTGTTCCGGAGTTTTCTACTGTCACGACAGGTGAGAAGCTGGTTTGTCCGTCTTGGTCTACTTGGCGCAGACGGTAGTACCGTAGGCGCTTAACAGGCAGCGGGCGTTGGTCGGTGGCGGTGTAGGTGCGGCGGCTGATGCTCTGGCCGGCAGCCGATATTCGCGCCACTTCACGCCAGTTGTCAGCAGCAGGCTCATCGGTGGCCTGCACCACAAAGTAGGCGCTGTTCTGCTCGCTGGCAGTTGCCCACTCCAGCTGCGTGCCGGGCAAAGTGGCGTTGTAGCGGGCGCCAAATGTTATCAGCTCCACCGGCAGCGGCGCCACGCTTTGCAACTGAATCAGGGCCTCGCCGCAGGGGTTGGGGCTGTTGAGGCTGAAATCAGTAACGGCCCGCCCGCCCGCCACGTCGCTTTCGGGGCTGAGCGTGCGCGACTGCTGGCTGTTGGCAATGGCGTAGTGCATAACAGCGCCCGGCCGGATGATGTGGCCCAGCTGATGGCCATGGCCCAACTCGTGCAACGCCACACTCTCGAAGTCGAACTGCGAAAACGCGGGTGCCCCAGGCCCAAAGTTCCAGGCGGCGCCGTCATCGAAAGCATAATCGGTTTCTGTTAGCTTCCAGTAAGTTACTCCATTGATAATACAGCCCGAATAGCGGGAAGTGGCCCGGCCCAGCACACCGGCGGGCAGCTCGGCTCCCACATCAAACCGCACGATGTTCACATTGTCGGCGGCAATGGTGCTGGTGCCGGCAACTGCCCCAATGCCACGCACCAGGCCGGTAGCCAGCTGCCAGCTGTTGAGGGCACGGCTGAAAGCCGCCGAAGCCGCTGCATTGCCATTCAGGTCGGCATCGTACTGCAGCGTGTAGCCGCCCAGGCCGTTGTCGTTGATGAGCCGCGCCCGTGTCGCTGGCGTGCCAATGTTGCTGTAGGCATACAGAACAGCAAGCGGCGTGGCGCTACTGACTGCTGTGCCGCCGTCGGGCGTGACTCGGAATATACCTGAGCCAGCGCCCCCGCTACCGGCACTCGACGGCACCCGCAGTTCAATTTGGGTGTCGGTCCAGGAAACATAATCGGTGGCATTAGCGGCCACGTAGGAATTGCCGCCTGCATCAGCGTTTGGGAACTCCACGCGGCTGCCAGCGCCGCGGGTGCCAAAGCCCGTACCGGTAATGGTAAGCAGCGCCCCGGTGCCAGCCGCCAAACTGGCGGGCGCAAAGCTGCTGATAACGGCTGCCGCGGCGCGGCCAGCTACTGGCTCCGCCTGCAGTGCGTCATTGGCCTGCACCTGTTGCCACCGAGTGCCCCGCAGCTGCGCCAGGGCCGGATACAGCTCCCGCTCGATGGAGCTATAGCGGGTGTAGGGGTCTGTTGCGGTATGGTCGGGCAGGTTGTAGCGAAGCAGGCCCTGTGGGCCAGCCACCAGGCGGTAGGCCCCGCGGGGGCCGGTGGGGTCGGGCTCCAGAAAAAATATTCCCTGCTGCCCTACCTGCAGCCCGGCGGTGCCAGTCACTTCTTCGCGGCGGTTGCCCAGGGTTCCGCCGGGCTCGGCTACGGCTACCACTCCGGTAGGCACGGCTCCACCCAGCACTTTGTAAATACTGAGGCTGCTCACCGTCGAGAGGTTGCCGCCAGCTCCTGCCACTGTCTGCTGCTCCCTCACTTCTGCTTCCACTACCAGGGCGGCCGAGGCAGCCCGCTGGCTGAGTGGCACCGGCACCAACATACAGGTTTGTTGTTGGGCCTGCGCGCCCAGCATGGGCGCTACCCAACTTATACCAATGGCAATCAGGTAGCTTCTCATCATAGGGCAAGTATGGCAAAAAAGGCAATTGTAGAATGCAGGCAGCGCCCCCAAAAAGCAAATAGGCTTTTCCATAACCATACCCCTTTCGCTATAATTCCGCCACTGGTTTTTCGCAAATTAGTAAACGAAAAGGCGGGTTTGCCGCGTTGTACAGGAAACAATGTATGCGCAGGAATTGGCAGCATAATTGCCTACTTCAGTGTATCACTTAAAGGACTTTTTTATGACCCATCCCCGCTTTTTTCGCCGCCTGCTGGCTGGACTGCTGCTTTCTTTCGGGCTGCAGTCGGGCGGGTTTGCTCAGTCTGCTGCTCCTCAGCGCGACGTACTGCGCGAAATCACCGATGTTGTGGGCCTCAAGCCGCGCTTCGAGCTGCTGGCCACTTCGCAGGTGCAGAATGCAGCCGCTGTGGTGTATAGCGGCAAGCGCTATTTGCTGTATAATCCGCGGTTTGTAACGGCCGTAAACCAGGCCGGCCGCACCGACTGGGCCGGCATCAGCATTCTGGCCCACGAAATGGGCCACCACCTCAACGGCCACACCCTGCGCCCCGGCGGCTCGAACCCCACCGACGAGCTGGAAGCCGACGAGTTTTCGGGGTTTGTGCTGCGCAAGATGGGTGCCAGCTTGGCACAGGCGCAGGCCGGCATGGCGGTGGTATCCGACGAGCAAGCCTCGCCCACGCACCCGGGCCGCAGCACACGCCTGCGCGCCA
This sequence comes from Hymenobacter puniceus, assembly GCF_014333525.1. GTDB lineage: Bacteria > Bacteroidota > Bacteroidia > Cytophagales > Hymenobacteraceae > Hymenobacter. Next base: position 402,649 of record NZ_JACSCX010000003.1, on the reverse strand, counting down.
TTAACGAGGGCTGGCAGCGCGCCAGCCAGCAGATTGTGGCCAGCAACCGCAGCACCGCACCTTCCGCTTCGCCGGCCATGGTAATAAACCGGCCAACGCCCGCACCGGTAGCCACGGCAGCCAGCCGTATCAGCCAGCCCAGCAACACGATTGGCAAAATCACGTTCCGGAGCAACCCCAGCGAGCTGTATTACCTTACCAGCCACCTCAACATCGTGCGACTCAACCAGGATGCCCGCACCACACAGGTGGTCGGCCGCCTCACCCGCTCCGATTCGGTGTCGTTTCCTTACGTAATCGTGGATGGGCAGCAGCGCCGCCTATTTGTGAGTGCCGCCGGCGCGGTGTTTGATGCCAACGGCCGTCAGGTAGCCATGCTCTCCGACCCATCATAGGCATCAAACGCAAGCAACTCTCTTCTGGCAACGGCCGGCTCCTGTATGCAGGGGCCGGCCGTTATCTTTGGCACTCCGGTGCCGTTGGCAGCGGTTTCAGCTGTCCTGTTTGTCCTGCTTCCGATGCCTGTTTATCCTTTTCTGCTGGTAGATGCCTTCACCGAAACCGCGCTGGGCGGCAACCCCTGCGCCGTGGTGCTAAACGCCGACGACCTGCTTCCCGAACAGATGCAGCGCCTAGCGCAGGAGTTCAACCAGTCTGAAACCGCCTTTGTGCGCGTTTCGGCTGCTGCTGATTTTGCCGTCCGGTACTTCACACCAGCTGAGGAAATTCCGCTGGCCGGCCATCCTACTATTGCCACGCTCACGGCCCTGCTGCATACAGGCCGCCTACCGCGCCCCGCCCGCTCTACGGCCCTCACCCTGGAGCTTCTGCACGGGCCTATTGCGGTGGCAATTGAGCCGGCCGAGCCTGGCCGCCCGCATGTGGTGCACATGACGCAGCGCCGCCCCGTGTTTGGGCAGGTGCACGATGCGGCCGAGGTGCTGCCCATGTTCGGCCTCACGCCCGCCGATCTGCTGCCCGGGGCCGTGGTGCAAACTGTGAGCACCGGCACGCCGCAGCTGATGGTGCCTTTGCGCGACGCAGCTGCTTTGCGCCGCGCCCACCTGGCCCAGCCCGAGGCGCTGCTGGCCTACCGGCAGGCCACTGGCTTTTTCAGCTCCCACCTGTTTTGCCTGGAGGGCGCCACGCCGGCGGGCCGCACCTTTGCGCGCCACCTCTGCACCCCACCCGACGTGCTCGAGGATCCGGTAACAGGCTCGGCTACCGGTGGCATGGCGGCCTACCTCTGGCACTACGGGCTGATAGACTCGCCGGCGTTTCTGGCCGAGCAAGGCCACTGGCTGGGGCGCCCCGGCACGGTGCAGGTACTGGTGCAGGGCCCGCCGGAGGCTATTGAGGCAGTGCGCATCAGCGGAACGGGTGTGGTTGTGCTGGAAGGCAACCTCACGCTGTAGCAGTGCACCACAGTTCTCGGCGTGGGCGGTGCAACCTCAACGGGTGGTTGGCGGTTATAGCCGGGCGCGGCTGCTAGGGCGCGCTTTTTCATGTTGTGCTGCTTATGCCCGAATTACCCGAGGTAGAAACCTACCGCCGCTTTCTTGACGACCTGGCAGTAACCCAGACCATTGCCGTAGTGGAGGTAAAAGACTCTAAAGTGCTGGCCACTGCGGAAGATACGCTGCGCCGTGCCCTCACAGGCCGCACCATCACGCACACCAGCCGGCTGGGCAAGAATTGCTTTCTGCACCTCGACGATGGCCGGGTACTGGTCCTGCATTTTGGCATGACCGGCGACGTGGGCGCCTACCGCGACGAGCAGGATGCGCCGCGGTTCACCCGCGTGGCCCTGCACCTGACCAGCGGCCTGCGCATTGCCTTCGTTGACCCGCGCAAGTTTGGCCGCATCCGGCTGGCAGAGGGCATAGAGCAGTATCAGAAAGCCAAGAAGCTGGGTCCTGATGCGCTGGATATTACAGCCGCCGAACTGCAGCAGGCTTTGGGCAGCCGCAAGCCCATGATCAAGCCGCTGCTACTAGACCAGCGCATCACGGCTGGCCTCGGAAATTGGATTGTAGACGAAGTATTGTTTCAGGCCTGCATCCATCCGGAGCGCCGGGCCCACACGCTCAGCACTGCCGATTTCGCAGCGTTACATGACGCTATTCAACTGGTACTCACCACGGCTATTCAGCACGAAGCCACCTACCGCTATTTTCCGGCCTCGTTTCTGATTCATGCCCGCGAGTGGGATACCTCAGCTACCCCGGGCACAAATAACCATATTTTCTGCCCGCGTCATCCAAAAACAGAAATAGCAAAAAGCTACGTAGGAGGCCGGGCCACTTACTACTGCCCGCGGTGCCAGCCAGCGCCGCCAGCTTCAGAATAGTGCTATATTTTCGATTTGAAAGGCCTCATGACGTGATTCTGAGGCCTTTTTACTTTTTTGGAGAAAAATTAATCACAATATCAAGATAATCAATTCATTACTGCACTCTTCTGATATAAAGTGGTAAGAATTGACCTTTTCCTATACACACCGAACCAACTTGATAAACAGTTAGTTAGATTTGCACTAACGAAGCCCACCTGGGTGATTCGTTGAGAAGAGAAGTTGGACGCCTAGTGAAGAAGTACCGGCCCCGAGTGGCCATGCCGAAGTAAGACGTGTTGTTGAAGTAACTCAAAAATCACCCAAAACCCATTTCATGAAGAAAGTAACCTTGTTCCTGAGCCTAGCTGCCACCGTTCTAAGCCTGGCTTCCTGCGAGAAAGAATTGGACAATGTAAATACGCCTGACCAGGCCACTACAGCTTCCGCCATCCCCGCTGCTCAATCAGTGGAAGAAAAAACCACCCTGCTTACTACCGGCGACTGGAAACTAACCAGCCGGGTGGCTACCACCGACCAGCTGACCACCAACTTGCTGGTAATGGAGAAAGCCGACAAGCGCGACAACCTCACCCAGTTCCGGGCGGAAGGCAAGCTGTTCCTGGACGAGGGCACACTTAAGCATGATGCCGAGACGGCACAACAGACGGAAGGCGTTTGGGCTTTCGCCGATAATGGCCAGTCGCTGACTATAACACACGCCGGGGTTGCTACCACGTACACTGTTGCCGAACTGACGGAAACGACGCTCCGACTGGTACAGACGGAAACCAGCACTGAGGGCAAGTCCAGCACGCTGACGTCGGTGTACGGTCGCTAGAATTTTCGCGAACCGCACCTTACGCTCCTACCACCGTTCACCAAAAAGCGCCCGACTGATCAGTCGGGCGCTTTTTTGCGGTTTTTCTCGCTAGTAGCTACAAGCCAACTAGTTAGCTGCTGGCTACTTGATTGTTTTCTTTCTCGGCTTTGCGGGTGAGGGTTGTCAGCCAGGACTGCGACAGTTCCGACTCACTTTCGTGCCCGAAACGGCGTGCATCGCCCTGCTCGTCGGTGGGGCCGGGCAGCGTCCGGTTCACCCAGCTCAGCAGGTCGGCCGTAGTGCCGGGAGCCAGGCCGTGAAAGGCCGATAAAAGCTTGGCGGGCAAGCCAATGATGATTTCGGCGTCGCCGCGGCGGCAGGCGTTCCAGATCTGGCGGGCCGCCGAATCGGCCGCGACGGTGAGGGCAGGCAGCGAGTCGGCAATGGTGAACCAGGCGTACTCTTTCTGGTGCTGGCCTTTCACAATGGAATTGCGGGGGCTGCCTGTGCGTAGCAAACCGGGACAAACGGTGGTTACCTGAATACCGTACTGGCGCAGCTCGGCCCGAAAGCCTTCCGACAAGCCCACCAAGGCAAATTTGCTGGCACTGTAGGGCGCCAAGTGCGGCACAGCCACCTTGCCACCTACCGAGGCAATATTCACGATGCGCCCTTCGCCCCGGCGGCGCATATCGGGCAGTACCGCCTGCATAGCATGCAGCGGCGCCCAGAAGTGCGTATCCATCGACTCTTCGTACTCGCGCAGCTCCATGTGGTCGAGTGGGCCGGCCGTGATGATGCCCGCGTTGTTAACCAGCACCTCAATGGGCCCGAGTTGCTGCTGCACCTCGGCCACCAGCGTGCGCACTTCCACGGCATTGGTCAGGTCCCGGACCAGGGCCATGACTTGCGCGCCGTCGGCGGCCAGCTCCTGGCGGGCACGTTCCAGCTCTTCAGCGTCGCGGGCACAGATGGCCACTTTAGCTCCTTCGGCCACAGCCTGCCGAGCCAGAATGAGGCCCAGGCCCCGCGAGCCACCGGTTACAAGCACCACGCGGCCTTGCAGGCTGTAGGAGCCGCGGCGGTTGCTCCAGAGGGTGGCGGCGGCCAGCGCCAGACCAGCGCCAGCGGCGGCCAGCCAGTTGTTTCGGGTAGTTTGCTTCATGATACTAAGGGTTGCTGAGGGATAGGCTTGCCGGTTACATACTACTGCAGGGGGCGAGAAGTTTACCACTTGAGCACCTTTACGGGAAGGGCGGCCACCCTTTGACTGAAAACTGAAAAGCCAGCGTTATAGCCCTGCCTTTTCCGAATTGGCATCATCTTTACATATCAATTGGAACAGCGTCCCGCGTGGCAGCACTTTCCACGGGCGGCCTGCTCCTACTCTCTTTGTCATTCCATGAAAAACTCCCTTTTGGCCACGCTGCTACTGCTAAGCGCGCCCGGCCTGCTACTGGCCCAAACCACTACCAAAGTCAAAACCAAGTCGGAAACGACCGGCGCTGACACTAAAACCAAAACCCGGACGCCTGCTCCCACAACCCGCCCGGCGGCAGGAGCCGCCGCGCTGCCAACGGCCGAGCCCGATGCCGCCAAGGTTGATGCCCGCGCTGCCTCGCTCACGGCTAACATGCAGAAAGCGCTTGGCCTGAATCCGCAGCAGGTGGAGAAAGTGCGCCAGATAAACCTGGTAAGCGTGCGGGGCGTGGAAACGGCGCGGCTCACTTACCGCCAGAACATGCGGAAAATGGCCTCCGTTATCGATGATATTGGGCAGGCGCGGCTGGGCGCTCTGAAAGATGTGCTGACGCCCGCGCAGTTTGACCGATACCAGCGCAAGCGCGAAGAAAAAATGGGCGTACCGAGCGGGCAGGGCGCCCAGGGTAACCCCGCTCCCGGCCTGCCGGGCAATGAGTAATTGCAGGTGTGATGAGGTGATGAAGTAAAAGGGTGTCATTCCAAGCAAAGCGAGGAATCTTGAGTGCTGACGTTGCAATGCTATGCACATGGCACTACGCGAGATTCCGCGCTTTACTAGGAATGACGTTCTGTTTTCCTCGTTCCTGCACTACTTCATCCCCACCCGAAAACCTGCATACTGAGTTTCACGATGAAGACGCCGACCACCGCCAGAAACAGAACGCGGACAAAGCCGGTGCCGTGGCGCAAAGCCAGCTGAGCTCCTAGAGTGGAGCCCACCATATTGCACAGCGCCATCGGGATGGCTACAGCCCACAGAATCTGCTTGGTGTAGGCAAAGTACAGCAGCGCGGCCAGGTTGGTAGCTACGTTCACCATTTTGGCGGAGGCCGAAGACGTCACGAAATCGTAGCCAAAAAGCCCGACAAAAGCGAACAGTAGAAACGAGCCGGTACCGGGCCCGAAGAAGCCGTCGTAGAACCCGATAAGCAGCCCGACCAGCGCGCCGTAGAGCGGCTCGCGCTGCGCCGACAGACGTGGAGCGTGCAAACTCCCGAAATCTTTGCGCCAGAATGTGTAGATGGCTATGGCCACCAGCAGCCCCAGCACCAGCGGTGGCAGCAGCTCCTGCGGCAGCTGGCTCACTACCCGGGCCCCCAGAAACGAAAACACCCCCGCTACTGCTGCCGCCGTGCCCACAGCCCGCCACCGAATAGGAACTTTACCGGCGTAGCTGCGCAACGCTGCTGCCGTGCCCATCAACGACGACACCTTGCCTGTGCCTAAAATAGTGGGCACTGGCGTGCCCTTGAGCAGCAGCAGCATGGCTGGCAGCTGAATCAGGCCGCCGCCGCCCACAATAGAGTCAATAAAACCCGCCAGAAAGGCGAAGAAACACAGCAAACCGAGCGCTACAGGAGTTATCACGCTGCGAAAGTAGTGCGCAACGCTCCCGGTTCAGCACAACCAATGCAATAGGCAGCCGGCAAGGCGTATTTTGCGGCGCACCATCCTTACCGTATTGTTATGCACGGCCCCGACCCTACCACGTTGTACCCGCTGCCACACCACCGCAAGCTGGTGTTTCTTAAAAACCTGATTACCCGCCCCAACATCATCGTCGGCGACTACACCTACTATGATGATTTGGAAGACCCGGCCAATTTCGAGCGCAACGTACTCTACCATTTCGATTTCCTGGGCGACAAGCTGATTATTGGCCGATTTTGCGCCCTGGCCTCCGGAGTTAAGTTCATTATGAATGGGGGCAACCACGAGACGGCGCCGGTTTCCACGTTTCCGTTTGCCATTTTTGGAGGTGGCTGGGAAACGCTGATGGCCAACCAGTCGGTGCAGGAGAAATACCCGTCCAAGGGCGACACGGTGGTGGGGCATGATGTCTGGCTTGGGTTTGAGGCCACCATTATGCCCGGTGTGCACATTGGCAACGGCGCGGTAGTGGCCACCAAAGCTGTAGTAACGCGCGACGTGCCGGCCTACGCCGTAGTGGCCGGCAACCCCGCCCAGGTGGTGCGCTACCGCTTCGACGAGGCCACCATAGCGCGGCTGCAGGCGCTGGCCTGGTGGCACTGGCCCGCCGATAAAATTACGCGCCATCTATCCCTGCTTAATGCTGCCAACCTGGAGGCGCTGGAAGCAGCCGAGTAGCAATGGTAAGCCCCGGGCTATTGTTGCCTGCCGGCAAACTTACCACCCCCTGCCGGTGTTGTAGCAGCTATGAATTCCTTGAACCTGACTTCCTCTGCAACGCAACCTCTCCGCTTGAGCGTGCTCGACCAGTCGCCGGTGCCGCTGGGCCGCACACCGCGCGAGGCGCTGCAGCATACCATCGAGCTGGCCCGCCTCACCGACCGGCTGGGCTTTACCCGCTTCTGGGTGAGCGAGCATCATAACACCAACACACTGGCTGGCTCGGCGCCGGAAGTGCTGCTGGCCCGCCTTGGTGCCGAAACCAGCCAAATCCGGCTGGGCTCAGGCGGCGTGATGCTGCCCCATTACTCGGCTCTGAAAGTGGCCGAGAACTTCCGGCTGCTGGAGGCGCTCTATCCTGGCCGAATAGATTTAGGCATTGGCCGGGCCCCCGGCACCGACCGGATAACGGCGCACGCTCTTAATCCGCACAACCAGTTCCGCGACGAGGATTTTGCCGAGCAGCTTATGGACCTGCGGGCCTACCTGCGCGACGAAACCGTACCTGATACCATTCATGCCCGCGTGAAGGCTGCTCCGTTCGTTGACACGGTGCCGGAGCTGTGGCTGTTGAGCAGCAGCGGCCAGAGCGGGTTGTTTGCGGCACATGTAGGAGCAGCCTTTTCCTTCGCCCACTTCATCAATCCTACTGGCGGGCCGAAGATGGTGCAGATGTACCGGGAGCGGTTTCGCCCGTCGCCGGAGCTGGCCGCACCCCAGGCCAACGTCGCCGTATTCGTCACCTGCGCTGATACAACCAGCCACGCCCAGGCCCTTGCCGATAACCTGGCGCTGCAAATGCTGAAGCTGGAAACCGGCCAGTTTACGCCTATTGAAGCAGTAGAGAAAGTGAACGTGGCGGGTTTGTCGGCCGACCTGCAGGCCCGGCTGGCTTATCACCACCAGCGCATCGTGAGTGGCACGCCCGATAAAGTAAAGGCTGACCTCACGACGTTGGCCGCCAGCTACGGAGTAGAGGAGGTTTCGGCTGTCACCATCACCCACGACTACGACGACCGGCTCCGCTCCTATGAGTTGCTGGCCGATGCATTTGCGCTAACCAAACCAACTCCGATATCGGCAGCTACAGCATTCTGAGCTACCACACAGTATGCAGCCACTGCGAAAGAGCATCAGGACCTATTGGTTTTGATGCTCTTTTTTTTACAAAATTCTGATAGCAAGAGCATTACCGACAAATATATAATTTTTATGAATCCTTATTTTGAATCTATCTAAATAGACTCGTGCTTTGCGTTGTTTTTAATCAATCTAAACAAGCAAAAGCGCTTCGCCTATATGTCCCGACGTTTACTTCTGCTACTGGCTACCGTACCGCTGACTGCCGCCGCCCTGCCCATCTCCGAATCCGGTGCCGCAGCACGGCGGCCGGTTGCGGCCTCGAAAGTTGATGACCCGGCCCGGCGCGGCTGGGTGGCCGGCCGGGTGACGGATGCCAGCGGACAGGGAATAGAAGGCGTGACGGTGGCGCTCAAAGGCACTTCCTTCGGGGCCAGCACTACCGCTGATGGCAAGTTTCGGCTGGCGGCACAGCCTGGCTCCTACCAGCTGGTAGTAAGCAGCATTGGCTATGCGCCACAGGAAGTTACGGTGAGCGTGGTGAGTGGCGAAACTGCTACGGCACCAACTTTCACGCTGGCAGCCAGTACGCAGGCACTATCGGAGGTAACGGTTACGGGAGCCAAATCTATGAACCAGCGCGCCCTGAGTGTGGGCAAGCTGCCCGTAGCAGTCCTCGACCTGCCGCAAAGCGCCGTGACGGTGGAACGTGAGGTGCTGGAGCAGCAGCAGGTGCTACGCCTAAGCGACGCGCTGGCCAACGTAAGCGGCCTGTACGTGACCAGCACTACCGGTGGCACGCAGGAAGAGCTGGGCAGCCGCGGCTTTGCTTATGGCTCGAATAACACGTTCAAGAATGGTATCCGGTTCAACAACAGCGTAATGCCGGAGGCTAGCTCATTGGAGCGTATGGAAGTGCTGAAAGGCAGCGCGGCCATTCTGTATGGCAACGTGGCCGCAGGCGGCATTCTCAACCTCGTCACGAAGAAGCCGCAGTTCGAGCGGGGCGGCTCGGTGGGGTTGCGGGTGGGCAGCTTCGGGTTCTGGAAACCTACTGTAGACGTATATGGCGCCATCGGCAACAGCCAGAAAGCGGCCTTCCGGGTGAATGGCAGCTACGAGCAAGCCAACAGCTTCCGCGACGAGGTGAAATCCGAGCGGGTGTATGTGAATCCCTCACTGCTGTTTGAGCTGAGCCCCAACACCACGCTGGTGCTGGAAGGCGACTTTCTGCGCGACAACCGCACACCCGACTTCGGCATCGGCAGCATCGACTACCAGATTCAGGAGTCGCGCAGCCGCTTCCTAAACGTGCCGGGCGCCCGCAACGCAACGTCGCAGACCAGCGCCACAGCTACGCTTACTACCCGCCTCAACGACGCCTGGCAGCTGCGGAGCGTGGCCGGGTTCCAGCGCTACGACAACGCGCTGCGCACGGCCAGCCGCCCGGTGGCCAGCTTCGCGCCTGCTACCTATGGCAACCTGACGCGCAGCCTGCAGCGCACCGAAACCACCGAAAACTACTTCCTGGCCCAGCTCGACCTGACCGGCAAGTTCCAGACCGGCACCCTGGGGCACACCGTGCTGGTAGGAGCCGATGCCGACCAGTACCTGACCACCACGGTGGCTTTCACCGGCCCGAATTCGCCCTCCAAGCCCGCTACTGAAGTGGTTACGGCCTACGACGCCATCAATATCCTGGACCGCAGCAAGGCCATTGCGCAGCCCACAGAGCGGATTAGCGGGTTTGAGGCGCTGGTGCGCAACAGCTCCACCCAGGGCAACACGCGCCGCGCGGGCTTTTATGCCCAGGATTTACTGAGTGTTTCGGAGAAGGTGAAGGTGCTGGCGGGCCTGCGCTGGAGCTACCAGGAAACGCCCAGCAACATCTACTATTACAACACCGCTGCCAACCGCAAAGCCACCAACGCCAGCGGCCCGCTGGCTGGTCAGGTGGTAAACAACCGCCGCTTCGACAACGCTTTTTCGCCGCGCCTGGGCGTGGTGTATCAGCCACTGAAGATAATGGCGCTGTTTGCGTCCTACTCCAATTCCTTCACGCCGCAGGGCAACACCGTAACCAACAACCAGGGGGCGTCTTTGCCAGCTTCCATCATCGACCAGTACGAGGTGGGCCTCAAAAACGACCTGTTCAAAGGCGCGTTGTCGGCCAACGTAACGGCCTACCAAATCGTGAACAGCAACCAGTCGCAGGTAATCCAGCAGTTCATCAACGGCAACCCCAACAACCTGAACCCGGCCTACAACCCGGCCTTCCCCAACGCCCAGGAGCTGGCGGGCCAGGTAACCAGCAAAGGCGTGGAAGTGGACGTGCAGAGCAAGCCCGTAATGGGCTGGAGCTTTATCACGGGCTACAGCTACAACAACACGGCCTACACCCGCAGCACCCTCTACCAGAACGGCAGCCGCCTGCGCTACAACCCCGCTCACACGGCCAACCTGAGCTTGTTCTACAATTTCGGGAGTCTGGCCTCCGAGCAAAGCCTGCTGCGCGGCCTTACGGCGGGCATCACGGCGTACTATGTCGGCGACAAGCTGGCAGGCCGCAACCCACGCCTGCTCTACGATGCCAGCGGCAACCCGGTCACGGACGTTAACAAGCTGATCAGCATTCCTAACTACACGCAGTTCGATGCCTCGCTGGGCTACACCTACGAGCGGTTCTCGGTGCGCGTAAAAATGGCCAACCTGCTCAACGAGCTGAGCTACAACCTGCACGACGACAACAGCATCAACCCCATTGCGCCGCGCAACTTTGCCGCCACGTTGGGCTACAAGCTCTAGCCTAGCTTCAGGCCCTGAGAAACATAGTGAGAACCATTGCGTGAGGCGTGAGGCCGAAAGCCCGGACGAAACCAGCTGCAACTGGCGTCGGCCCGGGTTTTCCTCTGCCCGGGCGTTATCCCCAGTACATTCTGCCAGACTCGGCCGCCGTTCGGCCACAGCTTTTGCCTTATGAAAACCTTCTTCCGCAACATCCATCTTTACCTCAGTTTGGTGTCGGGCCTGGTCATTGCCGTAGTGTGCTTCACGGGCGGCGTGCTGGTGTTTGAGAAAGAGCTGGAACAAGCCTGGCACCCCGAGCGCTACTTCGTGACGCCCGCTTCCACGCCACGCCTGCCGCTCAGTCAGCTCACGCAAGCGGTGCGCGCCTACAAGCCCGAAGGCAAAATTGCTGGGTTGAAAATCTACGTCGACCCAGCCCGCACTGTGGAAATCAGCCTGGCCGGGGCACCTGGCGGGCCCAGCGGCGAGCGGAAACCCGAGGCTGCCCGCGTAGCGCAAGGCAGCAAGCCAAGTGAAGGCGCCCGTGAAAAAGGCGTTGAGGGCCGTGGCAAAGAAGGCAAGGGTGGCAAGGAAGCCGGCAAAGGTGGCGCCGAAGGCGGCCGGGGCCCGGTGGTATTCGTGAACCCCTACACCGCCGCCGTGACAGGCGAGCTGAACTACCGAGAAACATTTTTCTTTACCATGATGGCCCTGCACCGCGGCATGGTGGGCGGCGCCATCGGCAAGCTGGTGGTGGGCGTCAGCACGGTGCTGTTTCTGGTTATCATTGGAACCGGGCTGGTGCTGTGGTGGCCGGCTTCGCGCAAGGCGGTGCAGCAGCGGCTGCAAGTGAAGTGGAGCGGCGGCTGGAAGCGCCTCAACCACGACCTGCACATTGTACTGGGTTTCTACTCGGCGCTGCTGCTGTTCGTGTTTGCTTTCACAGGGCTGGCGTGGTCGTTTGAGTGGTTCAACAAAGGCATCTACGCCGTTACTAACTCCTCTATGGAGCGCCCCGAGCCGCCCGTATCGGTGGTACCGGCCGGCGCTGCCGCGCTGGTGCCCATAGAACCAACCGTGCCGGTTGCTCCTGAAGCGCAGCCGGCTGCGGTGGCCGCAGCGCCGGGGCTCACGGCCGATGCGGCGCTAACTCAGGCGCAGAAGCTGGCTCCAGCCGCGGTGTACTACTCGCTGCAGCTGCCCAAAGACGCGGCGGGCAGCATCCGGGTGGCCACGCTGCAACCCAATGCCGTGTATGAAAATGCCACCGACGAAGTTTACCTCGACCAGTATTCCGGCAGTGTGCTCAGAAGCCAGACGTACGAGCAGCGCAACCTGGGCCAGCGCGTGCGGGGCTTGTTTAAGCCGGTGCACACGGGCGCCATCTTTGGCTGGCCCTCCAAAATCATCAGCTTCGTAGTATGTCTGCTGGGCGTTACGTTTCCCATTACGGGCACTATCATGTGGCTGAACCGCCTAAGCAAAGCCCGCAGAAAGCAGCGCAAACTCACTCAGGCGGCTTAGGGCCTCAGCTGGCAACTTAACCTCCACCGAATCCATTGCGTATTGCCTGCAAGCGTCAGACTGGTGTAGTCTGACGCTTTTCTTTTGCTCTGCCCATGATTCCGTCTGCTCCTACGCCCGCCCCAGCCTCTGCCGCGCCCGCCGAAAACCGCCTTGTGGCTTTGCTACGCCGCGCCGGCCTGCTCGACTGGTTTCTGCTGGGGCTGATAGCGGCCGTAGCCGTGGCGTACCTTGTGCCTGAGGCTGGAAGCAAAAGCAGTTCTATTCCCTGGAAAGCAATTACCACAGCTGGGGTGACCCTGATTTTCTTTTTCTATGGACTGCGGCTGAGCGCTGAAAAGCTCACGGCCGGTTTGCGCAACTGGCGGCTGCATGTGGTGGTGCAGGGCATTACGTTTCTGGTATTTCCGCTGCTGGCGCTGCTGGCCCGGCCACTATTCGAGGGGCTAAAAGGCGAGCAGCTCTGGCAAAGCATTTTCTTTCTGTGCACCCTGCCCAGCACAGTTTCCACGTCGGTAGTGATGGTGAGCATTGCCCGCGGCAACCTGCCGGCAGCCATCTTCAACGCCAGTATCAGCAGTCTGCTGGGTATAGTACTCACCCCACTCTGGACCAGCCTGTTCCTGAACACCAGCGCCGACGGCGGCCACCTCTGGGTCCTAGCCACCAGCCTGCTCTGGCAGGTAATTTTGCCGGTAGTAGCCGGAGTTCTACTCAACCGCCGCTACGGCGCCTTTGCCGAGCGCCACAAAGGCACCTTGCGCCTCTCCGACCAGGTGGTGATTCTGCTGATTGTGTTTACAGCTTTTTGCGAGTCGTTTGCTGAGGGCATCTTCCGCAGCTACGCTCCTGCCGACGTGGCGCTGCTGGCGCTTGGCATGGTGGGGCTGTATGGTGTCATTTTTGGAGTGGTGTGGGCGCTGAGCCAGTTGCTGGGCTTCTCGCGCGAAGACCAGATTACGGCTCTGTTCTGTGGCTCCAAGAAGTCGTTGGTGCACGGCAGCGTAATGGCTGGTCTGCTGTTTCCGGGCATGGCTGCCACGGGCCTGCTCCTGCTGCCGCTTATGCTCTACCACGCATTGCAAATCATTCTGGCCAGCATGATGGCCCAACGAATGAGCTACCGGCCCGCCGCACCAACAACCACCTAAAGACAGAACCAGCCAGTCCGTATCGTGCCGTGAGAGGCTTCCAGCCTGCTGCAGCCGTAGCACTCACCATATCAAAAATATAACAAATTCAATAATTGCTAGCAAAAAAGACTTATAGCTACTAAAAACTGTATTATCCTACGGTGGCCTTACTACTATATGCTCTTCAGCTCTCATCCTACTTTACTTTACTACAACCCCGGTAGCCCCAATAAATAGCACTCGTTTTCAAGTCATTACGCTACTATCTAGCAACTACAAGCGCATACCACGGCCAGAAAAACCAAGATCCAGGTACCTCAACAGGCTGCTAAGCCTTGGCTTTGGCACACATTTATTGTTAACTGATAATATAGATATTTCGATAAGCCAGCAGTATATTTGATAGCAACCAATCATTCAAAACGCCCTTCTATATGAAAAAAAGCTTGCTGCTTTTTGTCTTATTCCTGGCACTGCCTTTTTTCGCTAAAGCTCAGACTACTACTCAGAAAGTTTACGCTACTATAATCAAGAACCAGCCGGAAGCATTGCAGGCGCTATTGGCTGCCGGAGCTGATGCCAACGCGCCCGTGGAGATGGTGCCAGGTTTTCCAACCACGTTTTTGATTCTGGCGGCCAGCAAAGGCCAGCTGGAACTGGTTAGAATGCTGGTGGCGCATAAAGCCCAGATCGACAAAGCCGACTCTTTTAACTCCACGGCCCTGATGGCGGCGGCAGACCAGGGCAGTGCGGAGGTGGCGGCGTTTCTGCTAGCCAACGGTGCCAACCCCAACGCCAAAGACAACGACGGCAAAGACGTGCTGGCCCACGCCAGGGAAGGTGGTAGCGCCGACGTAATTAAACTGATTCACAAAGCAAAATAGCAGACACCAACTGCCCGTGAGCCTGCCGGCTAGGCAAGTATCTGGCCAGCAGGCTTTACGGGCACTTTTTCTGCCATTACCGGCCACTCACGCGCCCGATACGATAGTCAAGTGCAGGATACAATATTGCCCACAGTAGGCATATGAGAATTCTTTTACTTGAATGAAACTATCCAAGACCAATTTGCATTTGAGCCCGTGAACTTCACTTGGTTGAAATGCTTGATAAACAACTCACTAACGCCGGCTTTTTCGAAATAGCTTCTCCCGAAACGTCGCCGACTGGTGTTACGCTTATCCGGCCCGGCCGGCGCGAGTCGGTGCGGGTGTTTCTGCCCCACAACTCCACCGACGTGGAAGTGTACACGGGCTCCATCCGAAGTGGGCGGCTTGTGTACCAGGGCCCGGCCGAAACGGCTGCCCAGCTCACCCTTCTCACCGACCGAAGCAACTAACTTCTGCAGCCAGTATTAGTTTGCCACCAAAACAGCGGCTCATTTGCCGCTGTTTTGGTGATACATCTGGTAAGTTTAGTGGCCGCTGAGTTGCAGCAGGCGTACCACCAGGCCAGTCCAGCCGGTTTGGTGACTGGCGCCGAGGCCGTGGCCGGCGTCGCCATGGAAGTACTCGTGGAAGAGCAAATTGTCCTGGAAATGCGGGTCAGTTTGCAGTAGCTGATAATTGCCGAAGGCAGGGCGGCGGCCGTTTTCGTCTTTGAGCAGTAGCTTGGTGAGGCGGCCAGCCAGGGCCTCAGCTACCTGCTGCAGGTTGAGCAAGCTACCGGAGCCAGTCGGGTATTCTATTTTGAAATTGTCGCCGTAGTAGAAATAATAGCGCTGCAACGACTCGATGATGAGGTAGTTGATGGGCATCCAGAGGGGGCCGCGCCAGTTGCTGTTGCCCCCAAACATGCTGCTTTCAGCCTCGCCGGGCACGTACTGCACCGTGAAGTCGGTTTCGGGGGTGCTGTAGACGTAGGGGTGTTGCAAGTGATAGCGCGACATGGCCCGGATGCCGTAGTCGGACAGGAACTCGGTTTCGTCGAGCATGCGGGCGAGCAGCTTCTTGAGGCGCGGGCGGCGCAGCAAACCCAGCAAGTGGCGGGCGCCCTTGCCGGGTTCCTGCCAGCGGCTCACCAGCTGCGCCAGGTGGGGCCGGTGCCGAATCAGCCAGGTGGCGCGGGCCGTAAACTCGGGCAGCGCATCCAGAATATCCTGCTCCACCACTTCCACCGCAAACAGCGGAATCAGGCCCACAATGGAGCGCACTTTCAGCTTGGTGCGCACGCCGTCGGGGGTGTGGAGCACGTCGTAGTAGAAGCCGTCTTCTTCGTCCCAGAGGTTGAATTCGCCGTCGCCGCCGCGGGTCATGGCATCGGCAATGTAGAGGAAGTGCTCGAAGAATTTGCCCGCCATTTCCTGGTACACGCGGTTGGATTTGGCCAGCTCCATGGCCATGCGCATCATGTTCAACGCAAACATGGCCATCCAGCTGGTGCCGTCGCTCTGCTCGATGAAGCCGCCGGTGGGCAGCGGCGCACTCCTATCGAACACGCCGATGTTGTCGAGGCCCAGGAAGCCGCCCTCAAAGATGTTTCGCTCGCTCTTGTCTTTGCGGTTCACCCACCACGCAAAGTTCAGGGCCAGCTTATGGAACATGCCCTCCAGAAAAACCGTGTCGCCGAGGCCATGGTGGAGCTTTTTGTCCATCTGGTACACGCGCCAGGTGGCCCAGGCGTGCACGGGCGGGTTCACGTCGGAGAAATTCCACTCGTAGGCCGGCAGCTGGCCGTTGGGGTGCATGTACCGGTCTTTGGTGAACAGGCGCAGCTGCTCTTTCGCAAACTCGGTATCCACCATGGCCAGCGGGATGCAGTGGAAGGCCAAATCCCAGGCCGCATACCACGGATACTCCCACTTATCGGGCATTGAAATGATGTCGGCGTTGTAGAGGTGGTGCCAAGTGCTGTTACGGCCGGCGCGGCGGCTGACGGGCGCCTTGCTTACGGCCGGGTCGCCTTTCAGCCACTGGCTCACATCGTAGTAGTAGAACTGCTTGCTCCAGAGCATGCCCGCAAACGCCTGCCGCTGCACGTTGCGCACGTCGGCATCGGCGGGCAGGCTTTCCTGAATGCAGTTGTAGAAGTCGTCGGCCTCGGTCTGGCGCAAGTAGAACTGGTGGTCGAAATCGGCGAACGGCGCGTCCTGCCAGGGCTGGCTGAGGCGCAGGCGTACGGTGCGGGCCTCACCGGCCGGCACGCTCAGCTGGTAGTGGGCGGCTACCTTGGTGCCTTCCTGCTCCGCGCTGATGGCCTCGGTAGTACCGTATACCACGTAGTCGTTGATGCCGTCTTTGAAGTGGCGGCCCTCGGCGGGCAGGTCGTAGAGGCGGGCGCCGTTGGTGTCGTTTTCGCAGAACAGCAGCTGGGGCGGCTCGGCGCTGCCCTGCGGCTCGCAGTAGAGGTGGTAGTGGCCCAGGTCGGGGTGCTGGGCGTGCACCGCCCCGGGCTGCGACTGGCGCATGATGGGCCGCGTGGCCTTGTGGTCCCAACTCCAGGTGTTGCGAAACCAGAGCTGGGGCAGCAGCTGTACGCTGGCTTTCTTGGGGCCGCGGTTGTGCACCGTCAGCTTGATGAGCACGTCCTCGGGGCCGGCCTTGGCGTACTCCACGTACACGTCGAAGTAGCGGCTCTGGTCGAAGATACCGGTGTCGAGCAGCTCGTATTCGGGCTCCAGGCGGGTGCGGCGGCTGTTTTCGCGCACCAGCTTGCTGTACGGGAACTTGCGCTGCGGATACTTGTAGAGCATCCGCATGTAGGAGTGCGTGGGCGTGCTGTCGAGGTAGTAGTATTGCTCTTTCACGTCCTCGCCGTGGTTGCCCTGGCCGTTGGTAAGGCCGAACAGGCGCTCCTTGAGCATCTCGTCTTTGCCGTTCCAAAGGGCCACCGCAAAGCACAGCAGCTGCCGGTCGTCGCTGATGCCGCCGATGCCTTCTTCTCCCCAGCGGTAGGCCTTGCTGCGGGCCATGTCGTGGGTGATGTAGTCCCAGGCATTGCCCTCGGCCGAGTAATCTTCGCGCACCGTGCCCCACTGGCGCTCAGTAAGGTAGGGGCCGAACTTCTTCCACGGGGCGCGCTGGGCGTTGGCCGCTGCTAAGCGTAATTGTTCCTGCGTCATAAACTTCAAGCTCAGGCCTCACTTAATATACGATTCTTCGCATATACAGTAAAGCCTCCGGTTGGGGTGCGCCGGGTGGCGCCCGCCAAAGGTCGGGCCATTTCCGGTAGGGCGGCCCCGCGCCTCAGCCGGGTGAAGGTCAGACGTACTGGTTTATTGAAGTCAAGGTTACTGTCGGGCTGGAAGTTGCGGGATTTCAGCAAACACCAAAATCGGCTGCTATTCCTGCTGATTTGCGCAGCTGTATTTCCCAACGGGCCCTTCTTGTACTCCTGCAATCGGTTGCATTCGGCCACTTGTAGCTTTCCCCCGAATGGTTGACGGACGGACTTCGGTTGCACATTAGCTGATTGCAGAATACATCCAGATGCCGAAATAGTGTGCAGGCACGAAAAGTCACGCCTGCACACTTTTTTATCTACTTCGCCGCCTCAATTTCCGCTACGGCAGCAGTTACCTGCTGCGCTACCAATGCCGCGTTGGGCCGCCTGGCTTGCTGCACCTCTATCTGCCGGAGTAGGCCAATGAGGCGGGGAGCATCCACGTAGGGCTTAAAGCGCACTGTGAGGTTTTTGATGCGGGTGATGCCTTCAGTGAGGGCCGTGGGGTCGTCGAGGCGGCCCAGGATGTCGAAGATGCCAGACAACATCTCAAACTGGCCGTTTGGCTCTGCGGCGTCATACTTAGCACGAATCTGGGGCCATTCGGCGGCGCTGCCCGCCTTGCCATATACCTCCACCAGTGCCACGGTCAGGGCGCCTTTGTTGTCGGCTTCGAAGGCTTTGGCGCGCGCCAGCGCCTGTGCGGGCTGCAGCGGCAGCAACCCGCGCAGCGCGGCTCCCTGCACCCGATACGAGGGGTTGGCCAGCGCCTGCTCGAACACTTTCGTGTACCGCTTTTCCTGCAGGGTGCCCAGTGCCGTGAGAGCCACCGCGCGCACCTGTCCCACCGTGTCGGTGGCGGCCAGCCGGGCCAGGACAGGCGCGGCCGCCTTGCGCAGGGCGGCGTTTTTCAGATCGAGTGCTTCAATAGCGAAAACCCGCAGAAACGGCGACGTATCGGTGAGGCCAGCCAGCAGGGTTTGCCGGGCCAGCGCCTCGTTGGGCTGGGTTTGGGCGGCGGCCAGGGCTTCGCGCCGGTCCATGTAGTGCGGGGCGTGGCGGTACTGGTAGGCAAATTCCGTGAGCGGCTTGTTGTCGGTTTTCTGCCACAGCAGCACCTTTTCGGCGTCCACGTTTACCAGCTCCGGCTTGCTGGCCGCCGGGAAGCGGAAGGTTTCGGTGGCTTGGCGCAGCATCACTTGGTGGCGCTGGGGCTTGCCGTTCAAGTACACATCCACGGCAATGGGAAGCTGAAACACCTGGCCGGCCTGGGTTTGCTTGATGGTCACGGCTTGCTCCCGGCGGGTGGCATCGTAGGCGTAGTCAATCGTGACGACCGGGTGCCCGGCAGTGTAGTACCACTGGTTGAAAAACCAGTTCAGATCCTGCCCCGAGGCTGCCTCCAGCGCCAGCCGCAGCTGGTGCGGCTCCCCGGTGCCAAAGGCATTCTGGGTCAAGTAAGTTTTCAGGCCGCTGAAGAATACAGCCTCTCCCAAGTAGCTGCGCAGCATGTTCAGGATGCTGCCGCCCTTCTGGTACGTTACGTTGTCGAACAGGTCTTCCTTGTCGGCGTACTGAAAGCGCACCAGCGGCACCGTGTAGTTGGCGGGGTTGCCCAGGTAGGTGCGGCGGCTGCGGTAGGCCTGGGCCGCGCCAGCGTCGGGGCCGTAGGCGTGCTCGGCCCAGAGCACCTCCGAAAAGTTGGCGAAGCTCTCATTTACGGTCAGGTTGCTCCAGCTTTCGGCCGTCACGTAGTCGCCGAACCACTGGTGAAACAGCTCATGCGCAATTTCCCGCTCCACGCCGGCGTACTCCCAGTCGAGCAGCTCGCGGGCCGAGCCCTGGGCCTGGGGCCCAAACAGCGAAGCCGACGTGTTTTCCATGGCCCCGGCCACGTAGTCGCGCACCACCACCTGGGCATACTTGTTCCACGGAAAGTCCACGCCGAGGCGCTCGGAAAAGAACTCTAGCATGCGCGGCGTTTTGCCAAAAATGGTGCGCGCCTGGGCGGTGTATTGCGGCTCCAGGTAGTAGCTCACTTCCTTGCCGCGCCAAGTATCGGTGGTTTTGCGGAAGTCGCCCACTGCCAGCATGAACAAATAAGGTGCGTGGGGCTGGTCCATCTTCCAGGTGTCGGTGCGCAGGCCGGGGCCGGCGGGCGTCTGGCTGACGAGAGAACCATTGCTGAGCGTGACGTACTTGCTGGGCACCGTCAACCTGATTTCCGAGGTGGTTTTCTGGTTGGGCCTATCGATGGTCGGAAACCAGGCTGAGCTGCCTTCCGTCTCGCCCTGGGTCCAGATCTGCACCGGCTTGCCGGCCACGGCACTGTCGGGGTTGATGAAGTATAGGCCCTTAGCGCCGCCAATGGCGGCGCTACCTTTGATGTCCAGCTCGTCGGGCTTGGCCGTGTACTCTACATAGATGGTGTACGCCTCTCCGGCCGGCACCATGCGCCCCAACTGAATCAGCAGTTTGCGCTGGTTGTAGGTGTACTTGAGCGGCTGCGGCACATCGTTCCGCACCAGACTTACGGCCTTAATATCCATACCCTTGGCATCCAGCCGCAGAGAATCGGTGGCGTAGCTGTGGGGTTTCAGCGTCACCCATTCCCTGCCGTAAGCATAGCGCTTGGCGTAGTCGAAACGTAAGTCCAGCCGGGTATGCACCAGGTCGTTGACTTTACGCTCGGTGGCACGGTAGGTAGTGGCGGGAGTCTGGGCGGCGGCGGCGGCCGCAGTCAGGCTGATAGTCAGTAGAAGGATATGGCGCATAGAGGGCACAAGGTAGAGGCTTGCGCTCCGATAGATGCCAGCCGAAGGGCGGAAGTTGCCTGATGCCCTAAGGAACCCCAACTACCGCTTGTCACGCTGAGCTTGCCAAAGCATTTCTACCACTTCGTTGCAGCCGTAATTCAACGAAACAGTAGCGATGCTTCGACTTCGCCTCTGGCTTCGCTCAGCATGACGGATAGTAGAATGATATGAGCTGAATAAAGCCAACCTGGCCTACTACCCTACCACAAACGTGCGCATGCTCAGGCCACCGTATTCTACGGCTTCGTAGGCGTGGCGAATATCGTCGTCGGGTTCGGCCAATGCCAAGCTGTAGAGCAGCGGGATGTAGTGGTCGGGGGTGGGCACGGCCAGGGGGCCGCTAGCGCCGGCCTGCTGGAAATGGGCCAGCGCGTGCAGGTCGCGCTGGTTGATTTTGGCTTTCGCCCACTCGTCGAACTCCGCGGCCCAGGCGTAGGGCGTGGGGTCGCCCTGCATAAGCTTGGGCATGCTCTGGCGCAGGTTGTGCACGATGTTGCCGCTGCCCACAATCAGCACGCCCCGGCGGCGCAGAAACTGCAGCTGTCGGGCCAGCCCGGCGTGGTAGTTCAGGGGCTGGTGGTAGTCAATGCTGAGCTGGAACACCGGAATGTCGGCCTCAGGGAAGATGTGGTGCAGCACCGTCCAGGTGCCGTGGTCGAGGCCCCACTCGTCGGTGGGGTGGGCGTCGGGCAGGGCCTGCAGCACCTCTTGGGCCACATCGGGCGCGCCGGGCGCGGGGTACTGCATGGCAAATAGCTCTTCAGGGAAGCCACCAAAGTCGTGGATGGTTTCAGGCCGCTCGTTTATGGCTACGAAGGTGCCGCGCGTGAGCCAGTGCGCCGACACCACCAGCACGGCCCGCGGCGGCTGCCGGTTGCGAATATCTAGTCCCAGCCGATGTAGTGTTTGGGTGAACGGGTTGTCGGCCAGCGCGTTCATCGGAGAGCCGTGCCCCACGAACAGCACGGGCATTTTGGCGGTGGTCTGGAAGCTGCTGGCGGTTTTGTGGAGGTCTTGCAGGGAGTTCATGGAAGCTAAATGAGGACGTTATCGGAAGGTGGAGACGCGACCCTTCGCGTCGCGTCGTTGAACGGTCGGCACTGCATCAGGTACACCCCGTTTGGTAAACAACGTCAGCAATGCCGAGACGCGAAGGGTTGCGCCCCGGCATTGCTGACGTTGGGTCAGTTCGTTCGAACGTCATGCTGAGCCTGTCGAAGCATCTCTACTGCTTCGTTGGATTACCCTTGCAACGAAGCGGTAGAGATGCTTCGACAGGCTCAGCATGACACTCTATCAACATAATATTCTCTCAGCATGACGCTCTATCAACATAACATTCTATCAGCAGGATGCGCTAGACTGCTTCCATAACTCAAAGGTACCCAGCCCAACACTTCGGGGCCATGATGTTAGGTAAGAAACGCGGCGGTGAAGCCAGTCGGCTGATTTGGGTACTTTCGCGTCTCTCTCGCCTGCCTCTCTCCCACCCGATTCGCATGTCCCGTATTCTTCCCACCATTGTGGGGGCGCAGTTTTGCTGCACCTCGCTGTGGTTTGCCGGCAATGCCGTAGCGCCCGAGCTGGCGGCGCGGTTTCAGCTGCCGGCCGGCTTTGTGGCCTCGCTCACCAGCGCCGTGCAGCTGGGCTTTATCAGCGGCACCCTGCTCTTTGCGTTGCTCGCTCTGGCCGACCGTTTTTCTCCTTCGCGGGTGTTTTTTGTGAGTGCGCTGGCCGCGGCCACGGCCAACCTGGGCGTGCACCTGAACGGCCTCGGGGCCGAAGGGCTGCTGGCCTGCCGCTTCCTGACGGGCTTTTTCCTGGCCGGCATCTACCCGGTGGGCATGAAAATAGCGGCCGACTACTACCAGGAAGGGCTGGGTCGCTCGTTGGGGTGGCTGGTGGGGGCGCTGGTGCTGGGCACGGCGTTTCCGCACCTGCTGCGCAGCCTCACGGGCCAGCTGCCGTGGTACTATGTCACAGGGGCTACCTCCACGCTGACGGTGCTGGGCGGGGTGACTATGCTCCTACTCGTACCCAATGGGCCCTACCGTCGGCCTGGGCAGCGGCCCCGCTTTACGGCGTTTCTGGCGGGGTTCCGGCAGCCGGAGTTTCGGGCGGCGGCATTTGGCTACTTTGGGCACATGTGGGAGCTGTACGCATTTTGGGCGTTTGTACCGGTGGTGCTGGCTGGCTTTCAGGCGCGGCACCCGACGTCGGCGCTGCCGGTGCCGCTGCTTTCGTTCGGCATCATTGGCGGGGGCAGCCTGGCCTGCGTGGGCGCAGGGCTGCTGGCCCGCCGACTGGGTCCTACGCAGGTAGCCACCACGGCGCTGGCGCTGTCGGGGGCGTGTTGCCTGGCTTCGGGGCTGGTGCTGGGCGGGGGCTCGGTGGTGGGGCTGGTGGCGTTTCTGGCGTTCTGGGGGCTGGTAGTGGTGGCTGATTCGCCCATGTTCTCCACCCTGGTGGCCCGGCACGCTCCCGCCGAATCACGCGGCGCGGCCCTGACCATCGTCAACTGCCTGGGGTTTGCCCTCACCATCGGCAGCGTGCAGCTCACCGGCTGGCTGGCCCCGCGCCTGCCGCCTCCGCTGCTGCTGCTGCCCCTGGCCATCGGCCCGGCGCTGGGGCTGTGGGCGCTGTGGCGCGGGCGGCGGACGAAAGAGGTATAATAGCCGCTACTAGCTTGGTGTGGGTACAGGATTAGCACTCCGCAAATCGGTTGCTTATTTCGCCCTCCAAACCAAGCCCAACTGCAGCAATGCCTTCGGGAGCCTGGGACATTGAAAGAGGCTCCTTGACGACGATTCTTGCCAAGTATTCTGGTTGTGTTTCGAAGCTGCTGTCGCTGGTGGGCACTACTATTTTGGCTGGCGGCGGATTGCCGGGTATGTTGCTTGCAACCGGACGCCGCCAGATGCTATCCATAGACTTGCTATTAACTCCATTTCACTTCTCACATTTACCTCATGAAGCTATTACGCATCATCTTGTTTATCAGCGCTATTTTATCATTTACCCAAGGTGCTTACGCGCAAACCCTTGATACCTTAGTGGATGTCGGCGGCTACCGGCTGCATTTCATTATCACCAAGGGCCAGGGCGTGCCGATTGTGTTTGAGGCGGGCGGCGGCGACGATGCCCGGGTGTGGCAGGAGCTGCTGCAACCGCTAGCCACCATCACCGGGGCCCCGCTCATCACCTACGACCGGGCCGGGTTTGGCAAAAGTGAAACCAACACCCGCGAGCTAAACGATGCCAAACACGGGGTGCTGGAAGGCGTAATGGCCCTGGAAACCGGCCTCAAAAAGCTGGGCTACGGTAAGCAGCTGATGCTGGTGGCTCACTCCTACGGCGGCTTTTACAGCACGCTCTACGCCGCCCGAAACCCCGCCGCCGTGAAATCGGTGGTGTTGCTGGATGCCATGACGGCCTGCTACACCACCGATGAGTTTCTGGCTGGTATGATGCGCGATATGCAGGCCGATATTGCCAAAAACAAAACCGAGCACCGGGGCCGCTACTACCAAACCAGCAACTACCCTGCTACTGTGGCGTTGCTCCGCAAAACGCCGTTTCCCGCCACCATTCCTGTTATCGACCTGGTAGCTGAGCAGCCTTTTTCGCCGATAGCGGCCGATGCGGCGCGCTGGAAAGCGTGCCATCAGCAGTTTGTGGCGGCGCAGCCCAACCGCGAAGGCATTACAGCTTACGGCAGCGGCCACTACATTTTTGCCGATAACCCGGCGCTGGTAGTCAGTGCCATTGCGCAAGGCTACACCCGTATTCCCGGCCAAGAGAAAAACCTGGGGTTGCTGCAGCGCAGCCAGCGGTACGCCGTAGCTGCTACCAACGACCTCAAAAAGCGCGAAATCACCTACCGCCACTCGGAAAGCGACCTGAACAGCTGGGGCTACACCCTGCTGCGCCAAGGCAACCAGCAGCAGGCGCTGGAAGTGTTCAAGCTCAACACCACCCTGCACCCCGAAAGCGGCAACGCCTTCGACAGCTTGGCCGAAGCCTATCTGGTTTCGGGTAACAAGCAGCTAGCCGCCACCAACTACAAAAAATCATTGGAGTTGAACCCGCAGAATACCAACGCCGCCGAGATGCTTAAGAAGCTCTAGCCATAGTTACTACCTCAGAACGAACAGCGGCGCGGCCCTGACCATCGTCAACTGCCTGGGGTTTGCCCTCACCATCGGCAGCGTGCAGCTCACCGGCTGGCTGGCCCCGCGCCTGCCGCCTCAGCTGCTGTTGCTGCCCCTGGCCCTCGGCCCGGCGCTGGGGCTGTGGGCGTTGTGGCGGGGAAGGCGGGTGGTGCAGTAGGGAGTTTAGCTTATATTGCCTGCGGTAGAATTATAACCGCAACTTGGACGTGTTATCCACTTTCGGCAACAGGAATGTTACCATCAATTCAAAAAATATGAATGCATATATATATGTATTAGCAAACAACCGAAAAAAAGAGAATGTGTTAAAAGCACTTGATAAGTACCTACTGAACAGGAGCTATCAGCTGGGTAAGCAAGATGGGCAATTTGAATTTTGGAATGACTCAAACCAGGCAGAGAATCAACCATCAATATTTTTTAAATCAGAATCCGATTTATTTAATTTTTTGGATAGTCAAAATAAAATTCTCTTTCGACCAAGTTTTCGTTCGACAACTGAATCTGAATTTAGAGCATTAACTCTTTACTACTTTGAAGACAATAGTTTGGTTTTCGGATTAAATATGTACCAAGACTCAATCAAGGAGGAACTGGTTCTAAGTGAATTAAAAGAATTATTGGAAAGTGAATATGGATATATTGCTTACCATGTTCCACCTGCTTATGGGAAAGAAGCTTTTATAAAACAATGCAAGAATTTGAAATAGATTAAAAAGAAAAAACTGGCAACAATAAATACACGTAATGCGGGGCAAATCTGTAAATTTTAACTTAGTGCAATTAATAAACAAAGTGGCGGTTTGATAGTAAAGCACCTTAAAATCCCGCACTACGCATATTCGAGCAGTTAAATAGTCCCACACAAAAAAACCGCCCCGCAACCTCACGGTTACGGGGCGGTTTGCGTTACAGCAAGCGGCGGCGGTTACAGCAGCTTGTCAATCATTACGGGTAAGTCGCGGACGCGCTTGCCGGTGGCGTGGTACACGGCGTTGGCCACGGCGGCGGCCACGCCCAGCATGCCCACTTCCCCGATGCCCTTCACGCCCAGCGGGTTCACGATGTCGTCTTCCTCCTCCACAAACAGCACGTCGATGTCGTGGATGTCGGCGTTGACGGGCACGTGGTACTCGGCGAAGTTGTGGTTCATGTAGCGGCCGAACTTGTGGTCCATCACCGTTTCCTCCATCAGGGCCATGCTGATGCCCCACACCACCGAGCCCAATACCTGGGAGCGGGCAGTTTTGAGGTTGAGGATGCGGCCGGCGGCCACGGCATTCACCACCCGTGTTACGTGCACGGTGCCCAACTCCTCGTCTACCTTCACCTCCGCAAACACGATGTTATGGGAGTGCAGGGAATAGCCGTTCTGCTTGACCATGTTGGGCATGGCCGAGCTGTCGGCTTCCACCTTGGTTTCGCCGCTGGCCTGCAGCACGTCGCGTAGCACCACCGACTGGCTGGCGTCGGTGCGCAGCCGGATTTGGCCGCTCACAAACTCCACGTCTTCCAGCTTGGCGCCTTTCAGGGGCGAGTCGTCCATTTTCTGAGCCAGCTTAAGCAGCTTTTCGCCTAGGGCTTCGCAGGTGTTCTTCACAGCGGTACCCACCGAGGCGGCCGTCCAGGACCCACCTTGCAGCGGGGCTTCGGGCAGGTCGGTGTCGCCGAGCTTGAAGGTCACGGCCTCAATGGGCAAGCCCAGTGTTTCGGCCGCAATCTGCGTCATGATGGTGTAGGTGCCGGTGCCGTTTTCTCCCGAGGCGCTGGATACCGTCAGGTGCCCGTCGGCGGTGATGCTGGCTTTGGCCGCCGACTTCTGCTGGGTAGCATCCCAGACGCCGCCACCAACACCCCAGCCCACCAGCTTGCCGTCTTTGTCGCGCATGGAGCGCGGGGCCTGGGTACGCTTCTCCCAGCCGAACTTGGCGGCGCCCTGGTGGTAACAGTCGCGCAGCTTTTTGCTGCTAAAGGGCTTATCCAGGTTCTGGTCCCGCTCGGCGTAGTTGCGCAAACGGAATTCCAGCGGGTCGAGGCCGGCCTCGTAGGCCATTTCGTCCATGGCAATTTCCAGCCCGATAGAGCCGGTAGCGGCGCCAGGCGCGCGCATGTCCAGGGGCGTGTAGGTGTCGAGCTTGGCAATCTGGTAGCCCAGCTTCACGTTCTCGCACTGGTAGAGCATGCCACTCCAGTTCACCACGTTTTCGGTGTAATCCTCGAACTGCGAGGTTTCGTGGAGGGCGTGGTGCTGTAGGGCAGCCAGGGTGCCATCAGAGTTGGTGGCCAGCTTAAGGTACTGTAGCGTGTGGGGTCGGTGGCCGAAGCTGAACATCTGCTGGCGCGTGAGCGTCACGCGCACCGAGCGTTTCAGCTCCAGCGCCGCTAGTACGGCCAGAAATACCGAGTACTGCGGCCGCAAGCCGGCGCCGAAGCCACCACCCAGAAACTCGTTTACCACGCGGCAGTCGTCCTTCTTCAACCCGAAGATTTTGGTGAGGTAGTCCTGCACATTGAAAACGCCCTGGGTTTTGTCGTAGGCCGTGATTTTGTTGTCGCCGCGCCACTCCACGGTGGTCGAAAACAGCTCCATGGGGTTGTGGTGCTGGGCGCCGTGCACATACTCGGCCTCCATGCGGTGCGGGGCTTCTTCCCAAGCTTTGTCGGGGTTGCCACGGGGCGGTGGCGGCGGCATGTAGCCGGTTTTGCCACGGCCAGGCTCAAAGCCTTCGTCGCGCTTGGTTTCGAGGTTGGTATCGTGTTTTTCTTCCTGATACTCGATGCGCAGCAAAGAAGCGGCATAACGGGCCACCTCGAAGTTTTCGGCTACAATCAGCGCTACCGGCTGTTGACTGAACTTGATTTCGGCGTCGTGCAGCGGCCGGAAGGGCGAGCCGCCGGGCGCCACTTGGTCTTTGTAGCTCCTGTCGAACCAGGCCAACGACGGCACGTTTTCGTGAGAGAAAATCTGGAGCACGCCGGGCAGCGCCAGCACCTCATCGGCGTGGATTTTAGTGATTTTGCCTTTGGCAATCGGGCTGCTCACCACCCAGCCATACGTCAGGTTGGGCAAGTTGAACTCGGCCGCGTACTTAGCCGCGCCGGTTACTTTCGCCGGACCATCAACGCGGCTGGTGGGCTTGCCAATATGGTTGGTCGTGCTCATGGATTCGAGTTTAGAAAGACGTCGGATGCGGTTTGCGAGCCTTCGGCGGCTTGCTTGAGGGCGCGCACAATGGCGCGGCGGGCCAGCTCCACCTTGAAGTCGTTGGAGCCGTGGCCTTTCGCGTTTTCCAGCACTTTCGCGGCTACGCGGGCAAAGGTTTCTGCTGTAGCAGGCTGGCCTTTCAGCAGCTTTTCGGCTTCCTGGTCGCGCCAGGGCTTGTGGGCCACGCCGCCCAGCGCCAGGCGGGCGTCCGTGATGGTGTTGCCATCCAGCTCCAGCGCCGCCGCCACCGATATTAGGGCAAAGGCGTAGCTGCTTCGGTCGCGCAGCTTGAGGTAGCTGAAGTTCTTCTCAAAGCCCTTGGCCGGCAAATCCAGGCTGACAATCAACTCGCCAGGCTCCAGGGTGTTGTCCTTTTCGGGCTGGTTGCCGGGCAGGCGGTGGAAGTCGTCGAAGGCAATGCTCCGCTCGCCGTTAGGCCCGCTCACGCGCACCGTAGGGGCCAGGGCTGCCAGGGCCACGCACATATCACTTGGGTGCGTGGCAATGCAGGCTTCGCTGGTGCCCAGGATGCCGCACACGCGGTTGTAGCCGCCAATGGCCGAGCAGCCCGAGCCGGGTTCCCGCTTGTTGCAGGGCGTGGCCAGATCATAGAAGTAGTAGCAGCGGGTGCGCTGCATCAGGTTGCCACCGTTGGTGGCGGCATTGCGTAGCTGCGGCGAGGCCCCGGCCAGAATGGCCTGGTTGAGCAGCGGATAGCGTTTTTTCACGTCCTCGTTCCAGGCCGTGTCGGCGTTGGTGGCAGTAGCGCCCAAACGCAGTCCACCGTCGGGCAGAGTGTTAATATCGGCCAGAGGCAGCTTGCCAACGCTGACCAGGTGCGTGGGGCGTTCCACGTTTTCCTTCATCAAATCGATGAGGTTGGTGCCGCCCCCCAGATAAGCAGACTGGCTATGCCCGGCTTTGTCGCGCACGGCGTCCTCGACGGCCGTTGCGCGGTGGTAGGTGAAACTGTTCATTATTGCTTCGCAGATTGAGTGTCTACCACTTCCTTCACGGCATTCAGAATGCCCACGTAAGCCCCACACCGGCAGACGTTGCCACTCATGTGCTCCCGAATTTCAGCTTCCGTGTGGGCGCGGCCTTCGTTGATGAGGCCCTGGGCCGAGCAGATCTGGCCGGGCGTGCAGTAGCCGCACTGGAAAGCATCGTGGTCGACAAAAGCCTGCTGCAGCGGGTGCAGGTTTTCCTGAGTGCCCAGGCCTTCGATGGTGGTGATTTCCTCGCCTTCGTGCATCACGGCCAGCGAAAGGCAGCTATTGATGCGTTTGCCATCTACCAGCACGGTGCAGGCACCGCACTGGCCATGGTCGCAGCCTTTTTTGGTGCCGGTGAGGTGCAGATACTCGCGCAGGGCGTCGAGCAGAGTGGTCCAGGGAGCAATCTGAAGGGTATGCTGCTGGCCATTGATGGAAAGATGAACCGAGCTAGTGGGCGGCGGCGCGGCCACCTCGCCAGCGGTGGCTGCTGAGTTGGTAGGTTGCTGAGTCATAAGGGAAAATATAGGTGATGAAGCGGCTGCCGGAGCTACAGAAGCACACTGTTGGGCTTACGCGCTTCCGATGATTTGCGTTATACTTTCATCCCTATTTAGCCCTTTCATAATCCTATATTCAGCAAGCACCCGCGCTGAACAGCCGGATTACGACTGGTTTATCAACTATGCAGATTCATTCTAAATTTCAGCAATAGTCTACCTGACTCTTTGGATTGCCCTGCTTCTGGCTTTCGTAATATTCCCCAAAACATAACCTGTAGCCAATGCCGGCTATTTCAGCGTCTGGCTGCACCACAACTTACTTCGCTCCCCACACATGCAACTCAGCAGTGCAGGGCTGATACTTTAACAAGTGTGTGGCGCAGTCCACTCTGCACACTCAGGCTCCCTAAACATAAGCTTATCCTAAAAGCCGCTGCCAAGGCATCAGGCCTAAAAAACCGGATGCTGGCCTGCCAAGCTCATGAACGATGACAGACGATGCTGGGAGTATGCCTGGGATGGCAGGCAGATGTCGGCTTTGCCACGCACAAGCCGGGAAACTTTCAACCCCGCCTTTACAACCCGTACGTGAGCTGCAGGTAGTACAGTCCACCAATGCCGGGGCCCCCGAGGTAGCTGGTGTAGTAGTGGTTGAGCAGATTACTGGCCCCCAGTTTAAACCGCAGATTGGGTTCAGGCACACTGTAGCTGAGTTGGGCGTCGAGGGTACTGTAGGCGGGCACGTAGCCGGTTACCAGAAAGGTTTGGGAATAGTAGCGGGCCTGCCAGCGGTAGTTCAGCCCAAAGCCGAAGTTTTGGTAGACCTTCTCATTGCCTAAACTTAGATTGCAGGTCCAGCGCGGCGTATTGAACCCGTCCTCCAGTCCGTCGCCCGACTCGGTGCGGTCGAGGCGGGTGTAGGTGGCGCTGGCGCCGGCCAGGTAGCCGCCGGCCACGTCGTAGCGCAGCCCGAGGGAGCCGCCGTAGTTGTAGACCTGGCTTTGGGAGTTAGTCCAGAGGCGGTAGCGGGCTTGGCCGGCGCGGGTGTTGAGGGCCGTAGCAATGGTGTTGAGGTCCGTACTGGGGCTGAGTGCCTGGCCGTTGGAACTGAGGGGCACGTAGGCTTCCACCTGCGCAATAAAGTCGCGGTAGGTGTTGTAGTAGAAGTCCACATCGGCCAGCAACCGGCCGCCGGGCAGTAATGCCGCTTTGTAGCCCGCTTCCAACGACCGGATGTGCTCGGGCTGAAGGTAGGTGTAGGGATTTTTAATTAGACGGTACTGGTTGCCCGCAATAGCCTGGGCTTGCGTCTGGCCGTTGGTGTTCCGGTCGCGCGTCACGGCCGTATTGAAGGCGTCGATAGAGCTGCGCAGGTAGCTGTTCTCAAACACCCCATCCGACATTACGCGCAGTCCTCCAATCCGCTTCACCTGCCCGCTGTTCACGTTGGAAAACCCCTCAAACAAGCTTGGAAACCGGTAACCACTCTGGTAGCTCAGCCGGAAGTTGTGCTGGCGTGTGGGCGAGTACACGGCTGTAAAGCGCGGATTGAAGCGGGTGCGAAAGTAGTCGTTCTTGTCGGCCCGGAGCGTAGCGGTGAGGCGAATCTTCTGCTGCAGCAGCCGCGCTCCGGCCTGCGCAAAGCCGCCGGTTTTACCGTAGGTCAGGTTGTCGCGCAGGGGGTCTTTGCCGCTTTCGGGGGTGATGAAGTAGTTGCCGTCGGGCTGGATGATGTAGGTGCGGTGGTCGGCTCCCACCAGCACGTCGAAGGCGGCGGGCAGCGGAGTACCACCCCGGCGCAGGGCTTCGGCTACGTTCACCTGGCCCTCGGCGTGCACCAGATCAGCCTGCACCCGCAGGGCCGCGCCGGCATCCCAGTTGTTGATGTCGGCCAGCTCGGTCAGGCGCTGCCTGAATTCGGGGGTTCCGGGCTGTAAGCGGCCGGCATCTGCGGCGGCGCGGGCGGCCACGTGGGCCTGCGCTACGGTCTGGCCGGCCTGGGTGGCGGCGTTCCAGGCGGCGGTATACTGCTGGTTCCAAAGGGCATCGGGCTTGTAGCTGCGGTCCAGGTTTTCGGCCATAGAGCGGAGGTTGTAGCTTTTGCCGGTGTTTTCGCGGGTGAGGTAGGCGCGGGCCTGCACCACCGGGCCACTGAGCTGCACGGCGTGCTGCTGCAAGCGGTAATCTTCCAGCCGGAACCGGTTGCTGCGCTGGTACACATTATCGAGCACGGAGCCACGGTAGGTGTACGCCAGCTCGGCGGCGCTGCCAAGCTTGTAGTGTAGCGCCGCGTCGTACTTGATGGTTTGCAGCCGGTAGTTTACCACGTCCTGCTCGTCGTAGCCGGTGCGCGCCACCGAGTAGGCTTTGCCGCCCAGCGTAAGGTTGCTGCGGTTTGATGACTCGTTGCCGTAGCGGTTCACGGGGTCCTGGGCGGGGTTTTCAGGGCCGAACAGGCCAGTGGAAGCGTTGCCGTTGGGGTTCAGCTCGGTCTGGTCGTTGGCAATCCAGTCGTAGCCGCGCAGGTAGGTGCCGTTTACTTTGAACGCCAGCCTGGGCCTTAGCACCTTGGCATAGCGCACACTGGTTTCCGAAAACAGTTTTGCGCTGCTGTTGGGGTCGTTCAGGTGGTTGATGCCGGTTTTCTGCTGCACGCTCAGCCCTTCGCTCTGAAATGGGTTGCGGGTGCTGAAGTTGGCCAGCCCATTGATGGCGTTCAGCCCGTACAGCGCGGCAGCCGTACCCGGCACTATTTCCACCGAGCTGATATCCAGGTCACTTGGCCCCAGCACGTTGCCAATCGGCGCGCCAATATGGGGCGCCTGGTTGTCGATGCCGTCCACGAGCTGCGCAAACCGCACGTTGGTGGTGTTGGTGAAGCCCCGGGCATTTATCACCTTGAAGCTTAGACTGGGCGTAATCACCTGCACGCCTTTCAGGTGCTCAATAGCATCAAAATACGATGGTGCGGGCGTAAGCTGCAGCGCCCGGGCATTCAGCTTCTCCACCGTCACCGGCGACTGTAGAAAACTTTCTTCCACTCTCGATGCCGCCACTACCACCTCACCCAGCCGCGTGGTATCGGGTGCCTGGGCATGGGCTACTATCGGAAGCAAAAGCAGCACAGGCGTAACGTGTTTCATTCGTTATATTTTTCCAAATATAACGAATATGACGCGTTTGGGTTTTCCCTCAGAGGATGCAGAGGTCAGTTACTGCATCCTCTGCGCAACCTCCTGCATCTGCTGCGGAAACATACATCAGAACAGCCGCTCAGACTCCGCCGCCAGAAACGCCTGAAACCGCGCCTGCAATCCCTCAAACTCCGCAATCAGGGTCTCACCCTCGGGCGTTACCACGGTGCCGCCGCCGCGCCTGCCGCCGGTTTGGGTGAGCACCAGCGGCCGGGTGGCCTGTGCATTCAAGGACGACACCAAATCCCAGGCCCGCTTGTACGACATGCCCATTTCCTGCGCCGCCTTCGAAATGGAGCCGTGCTGCTTGATCTGGTGCAGCAGCTCCAGCCGCCCGATGCCCATAAACCGGTCATCGGCGGATTCCACCCAGAGGCGGCCGGTAAGACGGAAGGCAAGGTCAGGGCGCAGCAGGTCTTTCATGCGGGTAATTTCTTAAAAACCTGTAATAACTGCCTTATTGACCATGTATTAACTCTAAAACACGGCTGTTCCTAACGTCTACAACCGCTATAAAAACGCCACCAACGTGACCATAAGGGAGAGTCCCACTTATCACCCAATAATCCTCTATCCGATAGATTTCATATGGCTTTTGCTGCTCGATTACCTTTTTTCTATACACTCTGAATAAAAGCGGCTCAATGGCGCCTAGCGCTGCAGTTGTATCCGGGAGTGATGCCATAGGCAACCGCCAGCGCTTGGCAATTGCCTTCTGTTGGGCAGAATCAGCTAATGCTGCCTGCAGACACTTCCCCGCAAATTCTCGCCCCAACATCAACCTACTATTGATATACTCTTGGGCGGCACTGAGATTTACGGAACTCAGCCAAAATAGCAGCGACAACCATTTTTTCATATGTAAAACGAGACGCTTGATGGGTTTGGAGTTGCACCGTATGCGTCAAAAAAAAAGCGTCAGCCGTTGCCGACTGACGCTTTTGGAGCGAAGTTTTAGAACGGCGGCGGTCCGTCGTCGAAGTTGCTGCGGGGGAAGGGCTGCGCGGGCGGCGGGCTGTCGTTGTTGAGGCGCGAGCCCAGCCGGATGGTGTTGGGCGTGAAGCCGGTTTGCTCGTCGAAGCTGCTGGGCGGGAAGGCGCTGGGGTTGAAGCCCCCGGCGTCGCCGAAGCCGCCCGCCCCGTCGAGGTCGGCGAACTTGGTGAACTTGCCGATGAACTTGAGCTGCACGGTTTCCAAAGAGCCATTCCGGTGCTTAGCAATGATAACCTCGCCGGTACCCTGCGTGGGGTTACCCATTTCGTCCTCGGTGATTTTGTAGTACTCGGGGCGGTACAGGAAGATAACCATATCGGCATCCTGCTCAATAGAGCCGGATTCACGAAGGTCACTGAGCTGCGGCTTCTTGTCGCCGCCGCGGGTTTCCACGGAGCGCGACAGCTGCGACAGCGCCAGCACCGGCACGTTCAGCTCTTTGGCAATGCCTTTGAGCGCCCGCGAAATCGAGGCAATTTCCTGTTCACGGTTGCCGCCGCCTTTGCCGTCGGTGTTGCCGGTCATCAGCTGCAGATAGTCGATGATGATCATCGAAATATCGTGGTGAGCCTTGAGGCGACGGCACTTGGTGCGCAACTCGCGAATACTGAGGCCGGGCGTGTCGTCGATGTAAATCGGGGCCGACGAGAGGCTGGAAATCTTATGGTTGAGCTGGGCCCACTCGTGGTCGGCCAAGTTTCCCTTCTTAATCTTCTCGGAGTCCAGCTCGGCCTCGGCCGAAATCAGACGATTCACGAGCTGCAGCGACGACATTTCCAGCGAGAAAATGGCCACCGGCTTCTTGAACTCCACCGCCGCATTGCGCATCGCCGACACTACGAAAGCAGTTTTGCCCATGCCTGGACGAGCCGCAATAATCACTAAGTCAGATGGTTGCCAGCCTGACGTTACGCGGTCCAGAGCCGAGAAGCCGGAGGGGACGCCGGTGAGGCCATCCTTCTGGTCTTTCTTTTCTTCCAGTTCCTTGATGGCCTTGCCCATCAGGCTGCGCATGTCGTCGAAGTTTTTGCGGATGTTGGATTCCGAGACTTCAAACAGGGCCTGCTCGGTGCTGTCGAGCAAGTTGAATACGTCGGTGGTGTCCTCGAAAGCGTCGCGCTGAATGGTGCTGGCAATGTTAATCAGCTCCCGCTTGATGGCGTTTTCGGTGATAATGCGCGAGTGATACTCGATGTTGGCCGCCGAATTGACCTTGAACGTGAGGTTGGCTACGTAGTGCGCGCCGCCGGCGGGCTCCAGCTCGCCCATCTCGCGCAGCTCGTGCGTAACCGTCAGAATATCAATTGGCTCCGACTTATCAAACAGATTCAGGATGGCCTTGAAGATGCGCTGGTGGCCGTCTTTGTAGAAGCTTTGGGGCTTCAGGATGTCGATAACCGTGGTGAGGGCATCTTTCTCCAGCATGAGGGCGCCCAGCACGGCCGCTTCCAGCTCCAGCGCCTGAGGCGGCAGCTTGCCCGCGGGCCCACCCATGGGCAGCTGCGCGGGGCGGCTGCTCCAGGCGGCTTTGGCGCGCGAGGCCGAAAGTTTCAGGCGGTCATCCATCCGGTCGTTCATCAATTGGGGTGCACTACAAGGTAAGCAGGTTGGGCCGGTCTGACCAGAATTTCTTCGGCCGCAGCCCAGTTTTCTGGAAAGGGGTACAAAGCTAACGGCTGGGCTTTACAATCCGGGAAGGCTGGAAAAGGTTTCTTTGCCGTCAGCAGGGCACGTGGCCGGCCAAGCCCGTGAGGCAGTGCTCAGGTGCCCGAACCGAACACACCGGCTTACCTGCAATAAACTATTAGTCAAGCCATTGATTTGTTCCTATCAGCTACACCCGCCAAAGCTTCTACTACATGCCTACCTTTGGCGCCTGCTATTCTTTTCCGCTGAATGACTGCTACTCCTTCTTCGCTCCAACGCCTGCACCTGATTGCCATCGGGGGCAGCATCATGCACAACCTGGCGCTGGCCCTGCACCAAAGCGGCGCCCACATCACGGGCTCCGACGACGAAATATTTGAGCCCGCCAAGGGCCGCCTAGCCAAAGCGGGCCTGCTGCCCGCCGCTGAAGGCTGGTTTCCGGAGAAAGTAACCGCCGACCTTGATGCTGTGATTGTGGGCATGCACGCCCGCGCCGACAACCCCGAGCTGCTGCGCGCCCAGGAATTAGGCCTGCGGGTGTATTCATTCCCAGAGTTCATCTACGAAGCGTCGAAGGACAAGCAGCGGGTGGTGATTGGCGGCTCGCACGGCAAAACCAGCATCACGTCATTGATTCTGCACGTGCTGCGCTACCACGGCCGCAAGTTCGACTACGCCGTGGGGGCCCAGCTCGAAGGCTTCGACCTGATGGTGCAGCTCACCGAGGACGCGCCGATTATCATCATTGAGGGCGACGAATACCTCTCGTCGCCGATTGACCGGCGGCCGAAATTCCATTTGTACCAGCACCATGTCGGCGTGATTTCCGGCATCAGCTGGGACCATATCAACGTGTTTCCGACCGAGGAAATCTACCGCGAGCAGTTCAAGATCTTTGCCGACATGACGCCCAAGGCCGGTACGCTTATCTACGACCGGGACGACGAGCAGGTGCAGCTTGTGACGGTGCCCAGCAGCCCCGACGTGACGTATGTGGGCTACGGTCCGCACGAAAATGTAATTCGCGACGGCAAAACCTACCTGCTCAATAAGAAGGACGAGGAAGTGCCGGTGCAGGTGTTCGGGGAGCACAACCTGCGCAATATTTCGGCAGCCAAGGAAGTGTGCAAGTGCCTGGGCATTAAGGGCAAGGACTTCTACGAGGCGCTGGGCTCCTTTAAGGGCGCGGCGCGGCGGCTGGAGCTGGTGCGGGAAGGCGCCGGCTCGGTGGTGTACAAGGATTTCGCCCACGCTCCCAGCAAGCTCAAAGCCACGGCCACTTCCTTTAAAAAGCAGTTTCCCAAGCGCAAGCTGGTAGCCTGCCTGGAGCTGCACACGTTCAGCTCGCTCAACCCCGCATTCCTGCCGCAGTACGCCCACACCTTCGACGCGCCCGACGTAGCCGTGGTGTATTTCAACCCGCACGTGCTGGAGCACAAGCGCCTGCCGGCCCTGCCGCCAGAGGCGGTACAGCAGGCCTTCCAGCGCCCCGACCTGCGCGTGTTCACCGACAGCCGCGAGCTGGCCGCTTTCCTGCACGCCCAGAACTGGCACGAGGCCAACCTGCTCATGATGTCGTCGGGCACGTTCGACGGGCTGGATTTGGTTGAGCTGTCTGATAAAGTGGTCCGCTAGGTATGCAGGCCGTTACCAAACACCCGGTTCTGCTGCTGCACGGCGCTTTGGCCTGCGAAAAACAGCTGCGGCCCCTGGCCCGGGAGCTGGCCGCGCACTACACGGTGCGTACTTTCAGCTTTGGGGGCCACGGCGGCCAGCCGCTGGAAGAAGCCGCCTTTACCATGCGCCACTTTGCAGCGCAGGTCACACAGTTTCTGGACTCGCTGGGCTGGGAATCGGCGCACGTGTTTGGCTATAGCATGGGCGGCTACGCGGCACTGGCGGCGGCCGTGGCGGCGCCGGCCCGGTTTCGCAGCATCACCACGCTGGGCACCAAGCTCGATTGGTCGCCGGCTACGGCGGCGCTGGAAACCCGGTTTCTGGATGCGGAGAAGATGCGGGCGAAGATTCCGCAGTTTGCCGCGCAGCTGGAGTTACAGCACGCCCCCACTCCCCTGCCGGCGCTGCTGGCAGCCACCGCCAGCCTTATGCGCGGCCTCGGCGACGTACCGTTGCTGACGGCCCAAAATCTGTCGGGGCTGGAAGTGCCGGTGCAGGTGCTGGTAGGCGAGCTAGACAAAACGGCCGGCGTGGACGCCTCCCGCCACTTCGCGGACTTTATGCCCCGCGCCACTTTCGAAATCCTCTTCAACACGCCGCACCCACTGGACAAAGTGAATCCGGACCTACTGCTCAACCGCATTGTCCGCTTCGTCGAGCAGATGGAAGACCAACGCCACTGATTCCGCTGCTTTCCGGCTACAGAAAAGGCCCGCCTTTTGGGGCGGGCCTTTGCAATTTATTCCGGTTTCGTATCGGGCTCCGGCGGCGCGGGTGGCGTAGGGGCCGGGCGGCGGCGCCGGTCGGTGGTAACCAGCAGGGCCAGTCCGGTGAGCGTCAGGCGCAATATCCACTTGCGGCTCAGCATGGCTAGCGGTTTACAAGTAGTGTGTTAGAGCTTTCCACACGTAGGTCGCAGCTGCTACCGCCGGTGTTTTCCTCGCAGGTGGTGCCCACAATGTCGTTGTTTTCGAAATTGAAAAAGCAGAACGTGCAGCCCACCCCGCTGATAATGTAGCGCGAAGCACTGGTGCTCAGGTACAGGTCGTTGTCGGTGGTCAGGTTCAGAGGCACAGCCATGCCGCGGAACATACCGTTGCGTAGCCCCAGCCCTACTAGGTAGTACATAGCCGGGTCTTTGGGCTTGCCCTGCACCTTGCGCACCATCGTCTTATCGATGCTGGTACCGTCGCCGAACTGCCGGATAAACGCCAAAGAAAGCTGCTCGCGGGGCACCTCATACTTGATCAGGCCCCGGTCGCCGATGGAGGCCACCAGTTTGCTGGTTGGCTCGCGGCGGCGGCGGCTGGCTTCACTGGTTTCACCATCAGGGGAGCTCATTTCCGGAAAACCGCGCTTGGTGGTTTCACAGGCAGGCAATGCGGCCATAAGCAGGCCTGTGGCCAGCAGCAGGCGCCAGAATGGCCGGAAGGGTTTTATCATATAGCGAAACTAACTAGCGAAAAGATTAACGGGCAGTATAGTACTTACGGGCTTCGGGCAGGTCGCGCTGGATATCGGCGATACGCGTACCGTTGGAGGGGTGCGTAGACAGAAATTCGGGCGGCGACGCCTGGCCCTCGCGGGCGTCCATACGCTGCCAGAACTGTACGGCCCCGTCGGGGTTGTAGCCAGCCATGGCCATAAAGATAAGGCCCAGGCGGTCAGCTTCCGATTCCTGGCTGCGGCCATATTTCAGCAGCCCAAGCTGCGAGCCGGCACCAACTACCTGCAGAAACACGTTTTGTGTGGCCGTGGGATTCTGGCCCGCCGAGGCCGAGAGCACGCCGCCCAAGCCCTGCGCCGCCATCTGCTGGCTCATCCGCTCTGAGCTATGCTTGGCCACGGCGTGCGCAATTTCATGGCCCATTACTACGGCAAGGCCGTTTTCGTCTTGGGTGATGGGCAGAATGCCGGTGTACACGGCCACTTTACCGCCGGGCATGCACCAGGCGTTTTCCTGCTTGTCGTTGATCAGGTTGAACTCCCAGGCATAGCCCTCCAATTGGGTTTGCGCGTTTTGCTGGCGGAAGTATGTTTCCACAGCCTGCTGAATGCGCTGGCCCACGCGCTTCACCATTGCGGCCTGCTCACCACTGCTTACCACCTGGCTGGATGCCAGCACTTTCTGATATTCGGTGGCGGCCATTTGGTTCATTTCGGTGTCGGAAACTAGGCTGAGCTGGCGGCGGCCCGTGATAGGCACAGTGGAGCAGGCGGCGGCAACAAACAGGCAGCTGGCGAGGGCAAGTTTTCTGAGCATGGGTGAAAGGAGGAATAGCGGAGAATAGAAGTGAATGGGCCAAAATTCAGCCAAGACTGGTCGGCGGATTCTATACGTGGCCTGGGGCAGAAAATGTTTATTTAACCCCACACCAGCTACCACCGTACCCGTTTTTTGCTGTTTCTTCGTTTAGCCCCTATTATTTAGGAGTAGTTTTGACGTTCAGGTAGCTGCTTACGTTGGTTGCTTCTGTTCGCACATCCAATTTTTCTGCGGGCAAACCACTGCGGCCTGCTTTTTCCTTCCTCTGCTTTCACGCTATGAAAATCCTCTGCATCGGCCGTAATTACGCCGACCATATTGCCGAACTTCAGAACGACACTCCCGACGCGCCCGTCATTTTCGCCAAGCCCGACACAGCGCTGCTGCAGCGCAACCAGCCGTTCTTCGTGCCCGACTTCTCCCAGGATATTCACCACGAAATAGAGCTGGTGCTGCGTATCTGCAAAAACGGCAAGAACATCGAGGAGAAGTTTGCGCCCACCTACTTCGACGCCATCGGGCTGGGCATCGACTTCACGGCCCGCGACCTACAAAGCAAGCTCAAGTCCAAGGGGCTGCCCTGGGAACTGGCCAAAGGCTTCGATGGCTCGGCCCCGATTTCGCAGGAGTTCAAGCCGGTGGCAGATTTTCCGGATCTGAAAAACATCAACTTCCGGCTGGAAGTAAATGGCGAAGTGCGCCAGCAGGGCAACTCCAGCCTGATGCTGCACGATTTCAATAAGATCATCAGTTATATCTCCCAGTTCATCACCCTGAAAATGGGCGACCTGATTTTCACAGGCACGCCCAGCGGCGTAGGCCCCGTGCGGCCCGGCGACCAGCTCACCGGCTACCTCGAAGATCAGCAGCTGCTGAACCTGGCCGTGAAGTAGCGGAGCGGTGAGGCGGCAGAATAGCGGTAACCGTCATCTGAGCTTGCCGAAGCATCTCTACCGCTTTTGTCTGAATGGCATTACAAAGAAGCGGCAGAGATGCTTCGGCAAGCTCAGCATGACGTTCCGCTATTCACCATCACCTCGGCGCTCTTATTCTCCTGTTGACTTTCCTTTTTTGAATGCCCAATTCGTTGTTTACCAGCTCTTCGCGCCGGCTGCTGAGTTTGGCGGCGCTGCCGCTGCTGCTCACCTGGGCGCCCATGTCCTGCGAGGGGCAGGCGCCCGATTCGTCGGCGCCGAAACCGGTGGCGGCTGCCACTGCTAGCGGCCGACGGCCGGCGGTGGCGGATGGCTACTTCCTGTTTCCCATCAAGCCGGGCGTGCAGAACTACCTGGCCGGCAGCATGGGCGAGCTGCGCCCCAATCACTTTCACGGCGGCCTCGACATCAAGACCGACGGCCGCGTGGATCTGCCCGTGTACGCCGCTGCCGACGGCTACATCTCGCGCATGAAGCAAAGCAGCTACGGCTACGGCAACGTGCTCTACATCACGCACCCCAACGGCTTGGTTACCGTCTATGGCCACCTCAACCATTTCAAAGGGCCGGTAGCGGCCGAGCTGCTGCGCCGCCAGTATGAAAAGCAGACCTACGAACTAGAGCTGTTTTTCGACAAGACGCAGTTTCCGGTGAAGCGCGGCGAGGTGGTAGCACTGTCGGGCAACACGGGTGGTTCGGCGGGGCCGCACCTGCACTGGGAAGTACGCACCGCCAACGACCACCAGCTGAACCCCTTGCAGTTTGGTGGCTTCCCGGAAATCCAGGACCACGTGGCGCCGCAGCTGCAGGCGTTTGCCGTGGAGGCGCTGGGTATTGAGGCCCGCGTGCAGGGGCGCTTCGGCAAAAGCGTATTCGTGCCGAAGGCGCCGATGCTGCCCAACGGCGGCGGCTATGTGTGGACCGATACCATTCCGGCTTTCGGGCAGGTGGGGCTGCTGGTGCAGGGCTTCGATAGGTTCGACGGCGTATGGAACAAGAACGGCCTGCAGCGTGTGGATGTGCGCGTGAATGGCCAGCCGCTCTACTCGCACGTGGTAGACGACATTCCGTTTCCGGAAGGCTCGCGCCAGATCAACCGGCACGTGGACTATGAGTGGCGCGCCACCCAGGGCCGGCAGATGGAGCGCCTGTTCGTGGACGACGGCAACGACCTGAGCATGTACACCACCGGCGCCGCCAAAGGCAAGCTGCGCGTGGAAGCCGGCAAGCTCTACGCGGTGGAAATCATGCTGGCCGACTCCTACGGCAACCGCACGCCGCTGCGCTTTGTGCTGCGCGGCGAGCAGCCGGCGTACTACAAAACCCGCTCGGCGCAAGTGAAAAAGCCCGCACTCCGTTTCGACATCAGCCGCAACCTGCTGGTGGCCACCGCCGCCGACCCCGACACGGCCGCCGTGGGCGGGCCGCTGACGCTGTACAAAGGCAACCGCCGCCTCACGCTGCGGCCCAGCTACACGGTGCAAAGCGAAAACACCTACCTCTACGATTTGCGCGCCGGCCTGCCGGACTCATTGAGCTTCCAGGGTGTCACGCGGCGCTTTGATAGGCAGGCCAGCATTCCGTCGGGCCAGGATTTCGCCTTCTCTACCAGCGCCCTGCAGCTGGGTTTCATGCCCAAAACGCTGTTTGACACGCTGTACGTGCAAACCAGCTACGCCGCCGGCCTCTGGACGGTGCACCTGCCCCGCACGCCACTCTACGAAACCCTGCGCCTCACCCTCAAGCCCACTACGCCGGCCACCGACCTGCGCCGCACCGCCATCTACAGCGTGGCCCCGAACGGCGGCAAAGGCTACGTAGGCGGCAAATGGAATACGGACGGCACGGCCGTTTCGGTGCCCATCAAAACCTTCGGCCGCTTCCGAATTCTTACCGATACGATTCCGCCTTCGGGACGCCTGCTCAGCAAAGGCGCCGGCGGCGTGGTGTTCAAGGTCGGCGACGACCTGTCGGGATTGGCCAGCTACCGCCTGGAAGTGAACGGGCAGTTTCATCTGCTGCGCTTCGAGCACAAAAACGCCACGCTTTTCTCGGAACGCTCTGACACGCTGGGCCCACCGCTACGTGGCCCCGCCACGCTCCGCCTCACCGACCAGGCCGGCAACGAGAAGGTGCTGAACGTGGTGCTGTAGAGCAGGGATGTCATTGCGAGCAGCGCGACACAATCCTTCCTCTCGTGGCAGACACTTCCCTAACAGCAAAGCCCTCCGGCAGTAGGTTACTTACCTAGTGCCGGAGGGCTTTTTGCTTACTTCAGGTTCATATCTTTTAGAGAAAGGATTGCGTCGTCGTGCCTCCTCGCAATGACTATAAACCGTCCCACTTCCGCTCCAGCACTTCGTCAATCAGGCCGTATTCCTTGGCCTCGTCGGCGCGCAGCCAATAGTCCCGGTCGGAGTCGTCGTGGATCTGCTGGTAGGTTTTGCCTGTGCGCTCGGCGTAGATGTCGTACAGCTCGCGGCGAAGCTTCAGGATTTCGCGGGCCGATATTTCAATGTCGGCGGAGGGCCCCTGGGCGCCACCGCTGGGCTGATGAATCATGATGCGTGCGTGCGGCAGAGCCGAACGTTTGCCGATTGCGCCGCCGGCCAGCAGAAACGCGCCCATGGAAGCCGCCAGACCTGTGCAGATGGTAGCCACATCCGGGCCCACGTATTGCATCGTGTCGTACAGCCCAAAACCGGCATACACGGAGCCTCCCGGCGAGTTGATATAGAGCAGAATATCCTTTTTGGCATCAGCCGACTCCAGAAACAGCAGTTGAGCGTTGATGATGTTGGCAATCTGGTCGTCGACTGCTGTGCCGAGGAAGATTATCCGGTCCATAATCAAACGTGAAAACACATCAATTTCCGCAAAGCGCGTGGGGCGCTCCTCTATTACTGAGCGGGTCATGTTGGTGACAAAAGGACGGGCCACACCTTCAAGGTGGTGCAGATACTGGTCGAGGTGCAGGCTGTTGAGGCCCTGGCCACGCACGGCGAAACGTCTGAATTGCTGAGTATTGAGCATGATATTGGGGTAAAAGTACGCAAGCGTGTACCGCCCGCCCCAGCATGGGGCGGCAGTAGTTCACAAGCAAATGCAAGGACCGTCAGTTGCGACGGCCAAGTTGGCGGCGCAGCTGCTGCAGGGCTGCTGTGGCATGCTGCAGCCAACGCCGGGGCGGCCGGACACCGCCATAAAGGGCTGCATGAATGCTACTTAACTCCTTTAGCAGCTGCTTTCTTCCGGCTATCTGTAGCCCCCGGTACACCAGTTGCTGCGTATCCATATCCAGACGCAACGCGGGGTCCAGGAGCTGCCGCGCAGCCCACAGCGTTGCATCGGGCGCGGAGCCAGGCGCCAGTAGGTAGGATTCGATGTGCTGCAGACGTTCAAGTTCGGGCCGCATGGGTGTGGGCTATGAGTTGATGGAGGCGTGGGAGGAGTAGGTTGGCTAGCGCAACGCTTGGCGCGCAACATTGCGCAGGCGCTCCAGGCATTTGAACTTCTGCACTGTAGCCGAGCGCACGGAGCGGTAAGTGTGAGTGGCCGCAATCTGCTCCAGCGGCTGCCGGAAGTAGTAGAAGGAGAGCAGAATGTTGCGGCACTTGTCGCTCAGGCGCTCCAGGTAGTCCAGCACCGGCACGACGGCGGGCAGTATTTCGGGCTCGTCGGCGGGCAGCTCCAGATGGTTGGCATTGAGGCGGGTGTGCGGGCGGCGCTGCCGGCGCGCCAGTTCCTGCCGCCACTGGTTGCGGGCCACAGCCTGCAGATACGTGGCAGGTGCCGCCGTCAGGTGCAGTGTGCCGGCCACGGCTTTTTCGTAGAGAATCACCACCGCATCCTGGAATACATCTTTGGCCTCGGCAGCAGTACCGTTGTGCCGCAGCACAAAGGCTTGCACTGCCGGAAAAGCGTACCGGTAAAGCTGCGTAAGCGAGTTTGCCCGGTCGGCGAGCAAGGCTTCGCGCAGGTCGGCGCCGGTGGCGGTTGGCTGGGTGGTAGCAGGTTGCATGAGGAGCATATAAGCAGGTTTCACTTAGTAATCCTGTTACCGGGCAAGTATCACCTGGGCAAAGCCAATTATTTTTTCGAGCCCGTGCGGCCGCAACCGTACGAAGGCGCTGATACAGGCCTTTGTATCCGCGAGCATACTTCAGCCACTGGTTTTCAGTACAGACGCCTCTTCCGCCGCTACGTTGCCACTCAGTTCCTGTACCCGCACTTTGGCGCGTATATTTGGCTTACACTTTACGCTTGTTTCAAAATGGCAAATATTCTGAAGCGCCGCAAGCCGGTGCTGGTGGCCTCCGTGGCCGCGGCCGTAGCTACCGGTGTGGCCGCCTACGCCTTCGCCCGCCGCAAGCTGCACCCCAATCTGCCTACCGTGCCCCACGTCAACCTGCATCAGTACATGGGGCTGTGGTACGAGGTGGCCCGGCTGCCGACGCGCTTCGAGAAAGGCTGCCAGCACGTAACGGCCGAGTACTCGCTGCGGCCCGACGGCAAGGTGAACGTGCGCAACACCTGTCATAAAGAAGGTATCAACGGTCCGGTGGAAACCGTAACGGGCACGGCCCGCGTGGTAGATACCACCACCAACGCCAAGCTGAAAGTGAGCTTTTTCTGGCCGTTTGAAGGCGACTACTGGATTATCGCCCTCGACCACTCCGACTACCGCCACGCCCTGGTGGCGGGCGGCCCCGACCGCCAGAACCTGTGGCTGCTGAGCCGCACCCCGCACATGGAGCGTACCCTGCGCGACCAGTATCTGGCCAAAGCCCGGGAGCTGGGCTTCGATACCGACAAGATGCTGTTTACGCCCCAGCCCATTGCCGGCAAGCCCTGATTACGGATTTCACGGCGCAGTACTTCGCGCTATCTTTGCCGCAAACCCCCATTCTATGCCTATTCCCCAGACCGGCGAGTCCGCCCCGG
The DNA here is from genome assembly GCF_014333525.1 of Hymenobacter puniceus. GTDB lineage: Bacteria > Bacteroidota > Bacteroidia > Cytophagales > Hymenobacteraceae > Hymenobacter. The sequence goes on along the minus strand of NZ_JACSCX010000003.1, from coordinate 357,829 downwards.
CGTTTGAAGCGCCCGACCAACACGGCACCCTGCACCGCCTCCAGGACTATGCGGGCCGCAAAGTGGCCCTCTACTTCTATCCCAAAGACGACACCAGCGGCTGCACCGCCCAGGCCTGCGACCTGCGCGACAACTACCAGAGCCTGCAGGCAGCCGGCATTCAGGTGCTGGGCGTGAGCATCGACAGCGAGAAGTCACACAAGAAGTTCGCCGACAAGTTCGACCTGCCGTTTCCGCTGCTCGTGGACGAAGACAAAAAGATGGTGGAAGCCTACGGCGTATGGCAGGAGAAGTCGATGTACGGCCGCAAGTACATGGGCACCATGCGCTACACCTTCCTGATTGACGCCGACGGCCGTATCGAGAAGGTCATCACCAAAGTCGATACCAAAAACCACGCAGCCCAGCTGCTGTAGGCTTTCGTCGCCCCGCCAGTTTGGCGGGGCTTTTTTTCGCGCGCCTCGCCCAAGTTCCTACCTTTGCTTTCCCTCAACTTCATAGAATTCATGTCGCACGACGCTTCTTCCTTCGCCGCTTCTTCCGAAACCCACGCCCCCGAAGCCACCAAGTCGGTAGCCGAGCTGCAGCAAATTGCCGCGCAGGTGCGCCGCGACATTGTGCGCATGGTGCACGCCGTGAACTCCGGCCACCCCGGCGGCTCGCTGGGCTGCACTGACCTGCTGGTGGCCCTGTACTTCAAGGTGATGAAGCACACGCCCCAGCCCTTCGACATGAACGGCACCGGCCAGGACCTGTTTTTCCTGTCCAACGGCCACATCTCGCCGGTATTCTACTCGGTGCTGGCCCGCTCAGGCTACTTCCCGGTGAGCGAGCTGGCTACGTTCCGCAAGCTCAACTCGCGGCTGCAGGGCCACCCCGCCACCCACGAGCACCTGCCCGGTGTCCGCATTGCGTCGGGCTCCTTGGGCCAGGGCCTGAGCGTGGCGACGGGCGCGGCCCAGGCCAAAAAGCTCAACGGCGACGACCACACGGTGTTCGTGCTCATGGGCGACGGCGAGCTGCAGGAAGGCCAGATCTGGGAAGCGGCCCTCTACGCGCCACACCACAAAGTCGATAACCTAATTGCCTTCGTGGACCGCAACGGCCAGCAGATCGACGGCCCTACCGACAAAATCGGCGGCCTCGGCGACTTGCGCGCCAAGTTCGAGAGCTTCAACTGGCAAGTATTAGAAACCAACGGCAACGACCTGACCACGCTGCTGGCCAGCATCGAGGAGGCCCAGGGCCTGCTCGGCCAGGGCCGCCCCGTTATGGTACTCATGGATACCCAGATGGGTTTCGGCGTGGACTTCATGATGGGCTCGCACAAGTGGCACGGCGTGGCGCCGAACGATGAGCAGCTGGAAAAGGCACTGCAGCAACTGCTGGTAGAAGAAGCCGGCGACTACTAAACCGCAGATGTTGCTGATAAAAAGGTGATGTCGCTGATCAAACCGCAAGTTTGATTTGTGGCTTGACTCCGTCAGCGGAAGCCTTTTATACAGGCAGCCTTCTGTTGAGCGTTGATGATATAGGCTTCGTGGCAGCTTGCTGCTGTCGTTGCCGTGCCCGTAACACTTGGCTTCCCCGCGTTTCGTGGGGGGCTGCTGTTTCCCCCCTTATGCGCCGCCTGGCCGTTTTTGTATGCGTGCTTGTGAGCTTGGCCACTTGGCCGGGGACGGAGCTACGTGCCCAGAACGCGCCGCCGGCCAAGCCCCGCGTCACACGCATTCTGTTTCTGCTGGATGCCTCGGGCTCGATGCTGGCGCCGTGGGAAGGGCGGGCGCGCATGGACGTGGCCAAGGGCCTGCTGGCCCGCATGGTCGATTCGCTGAATGCCTATCCTAACCTAGAACTGGGCTTGCGCGCCTACGGCCACCTGCACGACAAGTCGGAAAACAACTGCGAGGATTCCAAGCTGGAGGTGGCCTTCGCGCCCAAAAACGCGGGGGCCATCAAGGCCAAGCTCAAGACCATTGAGCCGCGCGGCAACACGCCCATCACCTTCTCGCTGCTGCAGTCGGCCGGTGACTTCCCGACCGACAAAACGGCCCGCAACGTGCTGATTCTGATTACCGACGGGCTAGAGTCGTGCAAGGGCGACCCGTGCGCTACCTCGCTGGCGCTGCAGCGGAAGCGGGTGTTTCTCAAGCCCTTCGTGATTGGCATCGGGGCCGAGCGGGAGTTTGGCAAGCAGCTGGAATGCTTGGGGCAGTACTACAATGCCGCCGACGTGAAGACGTTCCGGACCATCCTCAACGATGTAGTAGCGCAGACGCTAGCCAAAACCACCGTGGCCATCAACCTCACCGACGAAGCCGGCCGGGGCGTGGAGTCCAACGTGAATCTGACGTTTCTCAACAACGTCACGGGCCTGCCGGAATACAACTACGTGCACTACCGCGACGCCAAAGGCCAGCCCGACGCCCTCGACATCGACGCGCTGCAGAGCTACGACCTAGTAATAAACACGGTGCCGCCGGTGCGACAGGAAAACCTGCAGATCCGGCCCGGCCGGGCCAATGTGCTGACCTACAAAACCCCGCAGGGCACGCTCTGGCTGCAGAACCCGAGCGTCACGCCCAACCCCTATGGAACAGTACAGGCCGTCATCCGGGCGGCCGGAAACGACAACACGCTGCTGGCACTGCCCTTTGGGGCGCGGCAGAAGCTGCTGGCCGGCAACTACGAAGTGGAGCTGCTGACGCTACCCCGGCAGGTGCGCCGCATCAGCATCAAGCAAGGCCAGGAAACCGTTATTACGTACCCGGCGCCGGGCATCCTCAACATTGTGTCGGATTTGAAAGGCTACGGCAGCCTCTACCGCCTCAACGACGACGAAACTCAAACCTGGCTCTACAACCTGCCCGACGGTGGCAGCAGCAAAGTGAACGTGCCGATGCAGCCGGGCGCCTACCGCCTGATATTCCGCACGAAAACCGCTACCGGCAGCCAGTTCACCGACGTGCGCAACTTCACCATCCGCTCGGGCCAGACCAGCTCGGTTAGCATCTTTGGCCGGTGAGGAACGATAACCATCACAACATCATGCTGAGTGAAGGCGCAACCGAAACCGAAGCATCTCTACCGCGGGCCAACCACTTTGCATCCAGCACAGAAACGAAGCGTTATCAACAGGTTGGTGATGAATGTACAGCCGCCGCGCAGCTCCGCGCCGACGGCTACGCCATCCTGCCCAACGTTTTCACTCCACTCCAAACGGCGGCTTTGCTGTGCACCATAGCCACGGCCGATACCACCTCGCCCCGCTTCCGGCGCAGCCAGGACGTGTTTGCCATCCGGAATTTGCTGCAGGAGTTGCCGCAGTTGCGGGAGCAGCTCCTGACGCCCCGGTTTCGGGAAGTGCTGGCGGCGCTGTTTCCCGCTCAAACGCCGCACCTAGTAAAGGCCATCTACTTCGATAAGCCGGCCGGCTCCAACTGGCTGGTAGCCTGGCACCAGGATGTAATGGTGGCCGTAACTGACCGGGTAGAACTATCCGGCTACGGACCCTGGAGCGGCAAAACCGGCGAAACCACCGTATTGTCGCCCCGCGAAATCCTGGAGAGCATCGTGACGGTGCGCCTGCACCTGGATGATTGCGACGCCAGCAACGGCGCGCTGCGGGTGGTGCCCGGCTCGCACCGCCACGGCGTCATCCCCAACGACCAGCACCCTACTTTCACACCGCAGGCCCTAACGTGCGCCGTGCCGGCCGGCGGCCTGATGCTGATGAAGCCGCTCACACTGCACGCCTCCAACCGCAGCACCAGCAACCATCCGCGCCGCGTGATTCACCTGGAATTCAGCGCCGCGGAGCTGCCCGACGGGTTGCAGTGGCGCGAGCGGCTGGCCTTTCCTCTCACATAAAACCCAAGACCCTTAGTCCCCAATATCCAACCCATGAAAGATTTCCCCTACACCGAATCGAAAGATACCCGCAGCGGCTTTGGGGCCGGCCTGCACGAGTTGGGCAAAACCAACCCCAACGTGGTAGCGCTGTGCGCTGACCTGATTGGCTCGCTCAAGATGGACGCCTTCGTGAAGGATTTCCCTGAGCGGTTTTTCCAGGTGGGCATTGCCGAAGCCAACATGATGGGGCTGGCCGCCGGCCTTACCATTGGCGGTAAAATCCCGTTCACGGGCACCTTCGCCAACTTCAGCACTGGCCGCGTCTACGACCAGATCCGGCAGAGCATTGCCTACTCGGGCAAGAATGTGAAGATCTGCGCTTCGCACGCTGGCCTCACGCTGGGCGAAGACGGTGCCACGCACCAGATTCTGGAAGACATCGGGCTGATGAAAATGCTGCCCCACATGACCGTCATCAACCCCTGTGACTACAACCAGACCAAAGCCGCCACGCTGGCCATTGCCGAGCACGAAGGCCCGGTGTATCTGCGTTTCGGCCGCCCCGTGGTGCCCAACTTCACGCCGGCCGACCAGGAGTTTGAAATTGGCAAAGGCATCGTACTGAATGAAGGCGCCGACGTAAGCATCTTCGCCACCGGCCACTTGGTGTGGAAGGCCATTTTGGCGGGCAAGCTGCTGGCCGAAAAAGGCATCAACGCTGAAATCATCAACATCCACACCATCAAGCCACTGGATGCGCAGCTGATTCTGGAGTCGGCGCGCAAGACGCGCTGCGTGGTGACGGCTGAGGAACACCAGATGAACGGCGGCCTCGGCGACTCCGTTGCCCAGTTGCTGGCCCGCGAGGAGCCGCTGCCGCTGGAAATGGTAGCCGTGAACGACTCGTTCGGGGAATCGGGCACGCCCGACCAGCTAATGGAGAAGTACGAGCTCAACGAAGCCGCCATTGTGCGTGCTGTGGAGAAGGTAATGGCGCGTCGGAAGTAAATCAGGCGCGCTTTTCCAACGCAAAAGCCCCCGCAGCCTAGTTGCTGCGGGGGCTTTTGCGTTGCTGCGTGTTGCTGCCCGGCGCGTGGCAGGTACCAGATAGTGCTTACTTTTTGCGGGTGTAGGGAATTGTTCGGCCATCAGACACCACGTTGAAACCCGTCGGGGCACCCTGGGAATCGAGGGTGAACTGCACGAGTACATCAGTGAATTCCTTGATGCGGAAGCTGTTGTTTTTATAGGCCACCAGATGTTGTACCGGTGCTGTGCCCAGCGTCAGCTCCTTGTTGGCAAACACCACGTTCATGGTAGAGCCGTTCAACTCGTAGGCGCCGGCCAGGGTCTGCAGAAAAGCCGCATCCAGCAGCCGGGCATCACCTTTCTTGACAAATACCACTTCCTTTTCGTCCATGCTGATGCGCGCCTCCCGGATGTCGCCCTGCGCATCGGCGCCGAAGGTGAACGACGAGGTACCGAGTATTTCGTCGTCGGCCGACATGAACCGGTCGTAATGGTAGTGCGTGAGTGGTAAGCTCATGTTGTTGTAGGAGAAGCGTAGTTGGTCAGCGCCTTCCTGGCTGATTTGCAGCACGCCATAGGCGGGGTCTTCGTGCGGCCCACGTAGTCGGCGAGCGGGTGCGAGGGCTTGGTGCCGGCCACCCGGTCGGTGGCGGGTTTGCGGCGGGCGGCGCGGGCCGTGGCCTTATTGAGGCGGTAATTTTTCAGGCTACGCTCGTTCCAAGCCGTGGCGGGTAGGTCCAGCATCCGGTCGTAGATGCTATTTACCAATACTTCCAGCATGGGGCGGGCGTGGGCGCCGTTCATAAACACAATCACGCCCACGCTGTCGGCCGGGAAAAAGGCCACCTGCGAGTACACCCCGCCGATGGAGCCCCCGTGGTAGGTGAGGTAGTGACCTTTGTAGCTGGAGGTGTAGCGCCCCATGCCGTACATGGCATTTACGTTCTCAAAATACTTGTCGGAAACGCCGGCTGACAGCGCGGCTGGCTGCATGGTGGCCCGGATAACTGCTTTCGGTATCACCACCTTGCCTTCAAATTTGCCGCCGTTCATCTGCGCAATCAGCCACTTCGACATGTCGTTGAGGTCGGACACGATAGCGCCGGCCGGGCCTACTCCCTGCTGACGGGTATAGAACGGAAACGGTGCCAGCGTGGTGGTGTCACGCTTTTCATAGTAAACGGTGAGAAAATCCGGCTGCTGCTGCATGGTTTCCGTGGAGAAACCAGTCCGGGTCATGCCCAGTGGCTGAAGGAACTTCGCTTGGATGTAGTTTCCCCAGGTTTGGCCAGAAAGCTGCTCCACAATGTGCCCGGCGGCGGCGTACATGAGGTTGTTGTAGAGGTAGCCCTGGCGCAGCGGCTGGCTGGGCTCCAGAAACCTGATGCGGTCAAACAGTTCCTGGCGGCTGAAATCAGAGTTGTACCAGCTGTTGTCGTGGCGGGAGAGGCCGGTGCGGTGCGAGAGCATGTCGCGGATGGTCACGCTGAAAGTCAACTCGTTGTTGTAGAATTGAATCTGGGGCACATACTTCTTGATTGGCTGGTCCCAATCCAGCTTGCCTTCTTCTACCAGCAAGCCCACGGCGCTGGCCGTGAAGAGTTTGGTATTCGAGGCAATCGGGAACAGGGTGCTGGCCGTCACGGGCTGCTTTTTCTCCAGATTACGGTATCCGTAGCCCTGGGCAAACACCAGCTTGTTTTTCACGACTACGGCCACGCCGCAACCAGGCACATTCCAGTCTTTCAAGAGCTGGTTCACGGTTTTGTCGAAGCCGGCGAGCCTCTTTTTAGCATCAAGCTTCTGGGCTTGTGCCTGAACGCCAACCAGAAAGGCCAATCCCAGTAGATAAACGTGTATGCGTACTTTCATAAAAAACGGTAGACAGGTGACACTCAACTTATGTCAAGCCACTAATGTATTTAAATATTTAAATTATTTGTTGGCATAGACATATTATATCACTCCTTAGTCTCCCTATTCAGGGCTTGCTTATGGACCGCGCCATCTTTAGCGGATCCACAACCACCGCCGAGTACCGAACTTAAGCTGAACGTATACTTACTGCAGCCACACTCAGTGCAACGTGCAGGCGCTTTGCCTGAACTATGGTTGTTTCTCGCCGCATACTACCAGCGCCCCATAGTCCAGAGCCGCTTGCTTGCCGGGATATTTCTGATCGACCAGCGCAAAAACATCGGCTTTAATCCGCTGGCAGGTGTCAGCGTCGGCTTTGCTCATAGCCCCCACTACCGGAGCGGCTACGTCGTTCATGAAATTCCAATAGTTGTCGTTGGAGCCGCAATTCAGCTGGCCGGTGATTGTCTTTTCCGTGACGTTGCGCAGGCCGGCTTGCCGGAACAAGTCGGCCATGGTGCCGGTGGCGGCGCAGCGGAACATGCCTGGGGCACCCGGGGCGGGTGGGGCCAGCTGCATGTGCTGGCTGATGGTGCCCATAATGGTCGTAATCCAGGCATTTTTATCGGGCGTGCCCCACACTGCGGTGGCTATTCGCCCGCCCGGCTTCAGCACCCGCACCATCTCCTGCGCGGCCAAGGCCATGTCAGGGAAAAACATAAAGCCAAACCGACAGCTCACGGCATCGAACGTTTCATCGTCGAAAGGCAGCTCGCACACGTCGCAGGCAACAGTTTCGTAGTTGCGGATGCCTTTGCGAGCAGCGTTGTCGCGGGCCACGGCCAGCATCTGCTCGGCCAGATCGGTGATAACCACTTTGCCATGCGGAACCAGCGGTGCCATCGTCAGGCCAGGCTCGCCAGTGCCGGCGGCCACGTCCAGCACCACATCCGTATCGTGCAGGCGCAGGCAGGTGACTATCTCCTCACCCATGGGCCGCAGCCAGTCCATGGTGAAGTTGTCCCACTTTCGCCAACCTGCCGAAAACCGATTCCAGGTGTCTTTCTGCTGTTCCCGAATCTGCTCTAGGTGTGCTTCCATGCGCGTGCAGGGTTAAGTGAAACCAATCCTATTGCGTCTCTTCAAGCTAGGAAATAGAAGGATGCGGCGGTATCACATAAGCATGTACCCAGGCAAGGCACCTGGGCCGGCAGCTAGCGGCGGTGAGGAGTGGCCCGGGATGCCGGCTTGCGCACGGCCGGCTGGGTAGCCGTCTTTTTAGCGGCGGGTTTGGCAGGTGCTTTCGGAGTAACGCTGGGCACAGCATCCGGCAGCCAGGTAGCCCAGAAGCCATAATCGGGCGCGAAAGGCGGCTGGCCCAGGGGGCGCAGAGGCGGTACCGTGAACGTGAGCTGGCCGCTGGCATCGGTGCGGACCTCGGTGGTAAACTGCGCAATGCGCCCACCCTGCGCCGTTTTACCACCACTGCTAAGGGCGTAGAACGGATAGGTGCTGAAAAACTCCAGGCGGTAACGACCGGGGCGCGCCATGCCCGGCAAGCGCACGGTCTGGCCTACCAGAGCCGGCACGCTGGCGCGGGTGCTGGGCTGGTTGTCGTTGTAGCGCAGGCAGCTGGTATCCGTGAACGAGCCGGCCTGGTGGGGCAGCTGATACCAGTAGCTGGCGCGGTTATGCACCCAGCCCAGCACCCGCGCCGAACTGCGCAACGCAAATACTTCCAGACGAGTGTCCGAAGTGAAGGCCCCGCCGGGCTCCAGCGAAACGGTGTCCTTGTCGGGGTTGCCGGCGGCCCACACCGGCACGCAGTTACCGGGCGTGGTAGGCGTGTGCGGCGTGTCTTTGGGGCCGGCCGTGCCGGGGCAGGCGCTGGCCAGCACCTCGTAGTCTTCGCTGAAGATAGGACTACCGGCCAGAAACAGCTGCAACGGCTTGAAATAGTAGTACTGCCCACCATAGCAGAGCCCGAACACCTGGTTGGCCCACCAGTACAGCGCCGCGCCGCCCGAGCCGTTGAACGCCGACGACCAGAGCGTGTTGTGCATCTCAATCAGGTCGTGGTAGCGGATGCCGGGCGGGTAGCGCGCCGCTGTGAAGTTGGAACTGCCGTACCAGCACTGCTTTTCGATGCCCAGTCCAAACTCGGCCAACTGGTAGGGCTTGCCGGGGAAATGCACCGCTGCCCGCCGGGCCAGGTAGGCGCGCTGGTGCTCCACATTCAGGTCGGAGCTGTAGTAGTGGTCCTGCACGAAATCCAGCTCCGGGGCCTGGTAGAGCGGCCGGCCATCAGGGCCCAGATAGTCGGCGCTGAAGGCGTAGCCCAGGGAGCTGGTGTAGAGGTACTGCGGGGCCAGGGCGCGGGCGTAGGCTATCATCTCGCGCACCCAGCTACCCACACGGGCCGAGTTGCCGGGGTTCCAGAAGTTGTCGGCGCTGCCCCCGAACAGGTCGGCTTCGTTCATCATTTCCAGCCCGAATATGGCTGGCGAATAGCCCCAGCGGGCCACCACGTAGCGAATTCGCTGCCGGAACAGCTGCCGGCTCACGGAGTCGGTGAAAAAGCGGATGGGCGGTGCGTCCGGCCCCAGCAACTGCCGGTACGGGTGCCGCTGCCAGGCTTGGCCGACCTCCCCGTTGTCGGCAATATCCGTGACCGAGGACAGCGCAATCTGCAGGTATACGCGGCGGCGGGCGGCCTGCTCCACCAGCACGTCGAGGTCGTAGGCGCGGTTTTGGCGGGTGTCGTAGCGGCCGGCGGGGCCATCGGAGCCTTCGGGGCTGAACTGGCCGGGCATCAGCATCAGCCGGGCGAAGTTGCCGCCGTTGTCAGCTATTTTGCTGATTCCGTCGCGCACATCCTGGTACGACAGGCGGGTGTAGCGCTCCTCCACCCCGTTATTGACCACGTTCATGCCCAGCGGAAAAAACACGCGGCCATCGGCAAAAGCAAAGTTGCGGCCGTTGGGGTGCACCCGCACAAAGCCGGGGTTTTCGGCGGCGGCCACCGTGAAATAGGTGGGCGCACTCACGGTGCTGGAATCGTGGTGGCGCACCAACAGGCGGTAGCTCCAGCGGCCGGCCTCAGGCGGCGCAAACCGGATGCGCCAGGGCAGGCGCGTGGCGATGGGCACCAGGTAGCGTGGATCTTCGGGGCAGGTGGTGCAGTAGGTGCAGGTGTCGGTGGCGCTCTGGCGCGGAAACGGGGCGCAGGTGGTGCAGCGCCGGAAGTCCTGGTACCAGAAGCCTACCGCCCGGTGCACCACCCCGCTGGGGCTGGTAAACTCCGCGCCCACCGTTATTTCGGCGGGGTCGTAGGGGTTTCGCACCGGAGCCGTGGCCAGCGCCAAGCCCAGCTCCAGCTTCTGCAGCCGCGCCGGCGGCGCCGTGCCCACGCGGCGATGCTCGGTGATACGTAGGGCCAGAGCGGGCTCGATTATCAGGCTACTTAATAATACAACCAGGATAAAATGCAGGAGTAGCTTCATAGACACGGACGGCGGCTGTATGTTTGGAGCCGCAAGCAAAACGGGAAGAAACGGGTTTTTCCGCGGTTTTGTGGTTTGCTGGCTGTGTTATTTCCCTTGCTTATGCGCCTATCTTTCCTCTTGCTCCTGCTTGTTACCCTGCTGCCAACCCACCGGACCCAGGCCCAAAACCAGCAGCAGCCCGACACCACGCTCATCGTTTACAACACTCAGCTAACAGGCGCCTACAGCCGGGGTGGCGTAAACCGCACGCTGCTGTCCACCATCCAGAACCTCACGTTCACACGCGGCCAGCATTTCGGCCTGCCCCTGACGGGCAGCTTCATCTTTGGCCGGCAAGACAAACGTCTGAAAGAACGGGAGTTGCTGCTCAACGCCACACCTTATTACTACAAAGGCCGGTTCCGGGCCTACGCCCTCGGCGGGTTCGAGCAAAGCAACCTGCGCGGCATTACCAGCCGGACGCAGCTGGGCGCCGGCCCGGGCTGGGCCTTCTACTCCGACACGCTAGGCCGCGAAGTGTCGGTGAGCAACCTCGTTATCCGGGAGCAAACCAACTTTCTGGATGGCCGCCGCCAGGTAACAGCCCGCAACTCGGCCCGCCTGAAAGTGGCCTGGTCGGTGCGGATCCTCACGCTGAACTCCACCACGTTCTACCAGCCTTCCCTGGATAATTTCAACGACTACCGCTTCAGCAACCTCACCACCGCCGCCCTCAAGCTCACGCGCCAGCTGGCGGTCAGCTTCTCCTACAATTACTCGTTTGAGAGTGAGTTCAGCGAGGGCAAAGTCCCGGAAAACACCAATGTCACGGTCGGCCTGTCGTATACCACGCGGCGGTAGCCAAGGAAGCCGGCCGGTTTCTTTTCTTTCGATGATTAAACCCAAGCCGACGCCACTACTCTAACCGGCCAACTCCTCGCTCTCCGCCGCGCCTAACCCCTTCTTCTGTTTGGAAGACCAGGACATCCTCCGCAAGTTCGCAGATCCGGCTTCCCGCAACGTGGCCTTCAACCAGCTGGTGCGCAAGTACCAGACCAAGGTGTACTGGCACGTGCGCAAGATGGTTATCGACCACGACGATGCCGACGACCTCACGCAGGACGTGTTTGTGAAGGTGTGGAAGCACTTGGAGAATTTCCGGCAGGACGCCTCGCTCTACACCTGGCTCTACCGGATTGCCACCAACGAGTGCCTCAATTTCCTGCAAAGCAAGCGCCGCAAGTTCTTTTTGCCCATCCACGACGTAGCCGCTGAACTCACGGCCAAGGTGGAAGCCGACCCCGGCCTGGCCGGCGACGAAATCGAGCTGCGCCTGCAGAAAGCCATCCTCACGCTCCCCGACAAGCAACGCCTCGTGTTCAATCTGCGCTACTACGACGAAATGCCCTACGAGCAGATGGCCGAAGTGACGGGCACCAGCGTAGGCGCCCTGAAGGCCTCCTACCACCACGCCGCCAAGAAAATCGAAGCCTACATCACGAATGCTGAATGAGTTGATTGATGTTTGTTGATTGGTATTTGCTGATTGTTATTGGATGTTGATAGTTGGTTGTTGATGGTTGCAGGAAAAACAAGTACAACATATCACCCAGCCCTCAACCAACAGCAATCAACAATCAGCATTCAACCAACAGATTAAACCTTACCGCCTGAGCTGCTTCTAAGTGCTATGAAAACTCCTTTTCGTCTGGACAACTACCCGCGCCGGCCGCAGCCGCTGGCTCCGCCGCCGGACGGCTATTTCAATAAGCTGCCGATGCGCGTGATGCAGCGCGTGGAGTTGCGCACTTCAACCACTGGAACAGCGGCAGTACCAGGCTGGCTGGCCGCCCTTTCCGCACCATTGCGCACGGCTTTGGCTTCGGCGGTGGTGCTAGGGGGCTTTGCGGCATCGTTTCTGCTAAGTAGCCCTGGCGCGGTGCCGGCCACTTCGGCCGCCGTGGCGCTGGCCCGCGTGCCACACACCGAGTTGGTAGCATACCTGCTGGCCAACGAGCAGCGCGTGACCCTCACCGACCTGGCCGAGTTGCCCGCCACGACGCAGGCCCTGCCCGAAACCTACCTGCGGGCTTCTTCTGCCGAATTGCAGGATGTGCTGGATGCCCAGCCCACCGACGAAACCTATCTGTAACTAGCCTTGCTTTCTCTCCCGACTCTCACTTCCATGAATTATTTCTTCCGCACGCTGCTGCTGTGCCTGCTGGCCACTGGGCCAGCCATAGCCCAGCAGGGCGCCCGCCCGGGTGGCCGCCTAAGCCAGCTCGAAAACGCCAAAATTGCTTACCTCACCGAAAAAATAGTGCTTACCCAGGACCAGGCCCAGCGCTTCTGGCCCGTCTACAACGAATTCACGCAGAAGCGCCGCGACCTGAACCGCCGCATGCGCCAGCTCCGCACCGATGAGCCTGATGGCCTGTCTGATGCACAGATCAAGGACAACCTGACTCAGGTTCTGGCACTGCGTCAGCAGGAAGTAAACCTGGAGAAGGAATACCTCGACAAGTTTCAGAAGGTGCTCACCATTCGGCAGGTAGGCAAGCTTTTCGTGGCCGAGCGGCAGTTCACCCGAGACGTACTTAAGCGCGTAGCCGACCGGCGCGGCGGCCTCCCACCCGGCCCCGGCGGCCCCGGCCTCGACGACTAATAAAAAGGCTGCTTCGGCAGCCTTTTTTGTTGTAGAACGGCGTGGCACTCCGTTCTGCCGCGCAGCGGCAATGACTGTGCGCGGTACCCTCCTAAATACCTTGGCGCAGTGCGGTGTGCCGAAACGGAGTGCCACGCCGTTCTACTTTACCTTTGCCGTATGCTTACCACCCGCCAGCTTTTTCTGCGCCACCAGGCCCAAACTTCCGATTTTCCGCTGCTGCTGGAAATTGAGCGGGCCGAGGGCGTGTATATGTACGGCCCCGACGGCCGCCGCTACCTCGACCTGATTTCCGGCATCGGCGTGAGCAACGTCGGCCACCGCCACCCACGCGTCATCGAGGCCATCAAAAACCAGCTCGACAAGTACTTGCACCTGATGGTGTACGGCGAACTGGTGCAGGCACCACCCGCCCTGCTCGCTGAGGCCCTGCACGCCACCCTGCCCGCTCACCTCGACGCGGTATATTTCACCAACTCCGGCACCGAGGCCATTGAGGGCGCCCTGAAGCTGGCCAAGCGCCACACCGGCCGCACCGGCTTCATTAGCTGCCTGAACGCCTACCATGGCTCCACGCACGGCGCGCTCAGCATCACCGGCTCCGAGGGCTTCAAGAACTCCTACCGCCCGCTGCTGCCTGATGTGCAGCACTTCCGCTACAACCACTTAGAAGACCTGGCCCTGATAACCGAGCACACGGCCGCCGTCATTGTGGAAACGGTACAGGGCGAGGCCGGCGTGCGCGTGCCGGAGCCCGGCTACCTGTCTGCTTTGCGCCAGCGCTGCACCGAGGTGGGCGCCCTGCTGATTCTCGACGAAATTCAGTGTGGCTTTGGGCGCACCGGTACGCTCTGGGCCTTCGAGCAGTTCGGCATCACGCCCGATATTCTGGTATGCGCCAAAGGCATGGGCGGCGGCATGCCTATTGGGGCGTTCATTTCGTCGCAGGAAATCATGGCGGGCTTCAAGACCAACCCAATTCTGGGCCATTGCACCACGTTCGGTGGGCATCCGGTGTCGTGCGCGGCCTCGTTGGCGACGCTGCAGGCCATTCAGGAAGAGAATATGCTGGCCGGCGTGGCGAAAAAAGCGGCTCGTTTCCGGCGGCAGCTGGTGCACCCGGCCATTCGGGCAGTGCGCGGCTGCGGCCTGCTGATGGCCGTAGAATTCGATTCGTTTGAAGTTCTCAAGCCCATCATCGACCACGCCCTGGAGCACGAAAGCATCCTCACCGACTGGTTTCTGTTCTGCGACAATTCCCTGCGCCTGGCCCCACCACTCATCATCACCGACGCGCAAATCGACGAAGCCTGCGCCGCCCTGCTCCGGGCTATTGATCAGGCCTGACTGCTATTGCGAGGCCGGAGGCCGTGGCACCCAAAGGACAGCGCAGCTAATCCTTCTTCTAAAAGATGTGGGCCTTAATTATGCGACAAGCCCTCCGGCAGTAGGTTAGTAATCTACTGCCGGAGGGCTTTCCACTTAGGGTCGTTGGTTTCAGGGAGAGGACAGATTGCTTCGTCGTGCCTCCTCGCAATGACAGTTAATTCAACAACGCCTGGGTACCAGATTTAATACTATCCCGGTCCATGCCGTCTTTCACGCCCTGCGAAATCTGCTTGATCAGCAGCCCCACCGTTTCTTTGCGAAAGCCGAGTTTTTCGGCCATGATGGTGCAGAAGTCCATTTCGTTGTCGTCCACGATGCCATCGGCCAGCATCATGTCCACCATATCAAAAATCTGGTCGAAGCGCTCCGAATCGTTGTCGGGCACTACCATGCGGCTGTTGGCACTGTTAGCTACCAGCGTCCGGATTTCATCGGCCCGGATGCCATTTTTCTTGCCTACGGCCACAATAAAGCTCATCTCCCGCTCATCGATGTGGCCATCCGCCTTTGCCAGTGCCGCCAGGTTCTGGATATGGCTTTTGACTTTCCGGGTTTGCTCGTTTTCAAAAAAACCAAACATAGGTGGGGCGGCTTAGGGAGGGCAGACGGATACAAAAAGGCAAAGCCGCCCGGCCGGGGCGGCGTGTGGAAGTTACTAGGCTCAACACAGGTTTCCAACTTGTGGGCATACGCAGAGCGAAAAAAAACAGCCAGCCCGGCTGCACTAAATTTGCCTGCCCTTGCTAAATCAGAGTGGCATTTCGCTATTGATTTGCCACCTTTGCCCGTTCCGCCCTCCCGGGCAAGGCAGAACGGACATTTTTGATCAGTAGGACGATGAAGCGTATTGCAGTTTTCACCAGCGGCGGCGACGCACCGGGCATGAATGCCTGCATTCGGGCCGTGGTGCGCACGGCCGTTTACCACGGCATTGAGGTATATGGTATTATGCGTGGCTACAGCGGCATGATCAAGGGCGAATTTGTACGCCTCGACTCGGCCTCAGTAGCCAATACCATCCAGAAAGGCGGCACCATCCTTAAGTCGGCCCGCAGCCAGAAGTTCATGACTAAAGAAGGCCGCCAACAGGCTTTTGATCAGTTGGTCAACCATGGCATTGAAGGCCTGGTGGCCATTGGCGGCAACGGTACCTTCACGGGCGCCACGCTGTTCGAGCAGGAGTTCGGCATCCCGACTGTGGGCGCCCCCGGCACCATCGACAACGACCTGTTCGGCACCGACTACACCATCGGCTACGATACTGCCGTGAACACGGCCCTGGAAGCCATCGACAAGATTCGGGACACCGCCGACTCGCACGACCGTTGTTTTTTTGTGGAAGTGATGGGCCGCGACTCCGGCTACATTGCTATTCCGTGCGCCATCGGCGGCGGCGCCGAAATTGTGATGATTCCGGAAACCCAGATGAGCACCGAAGCCGTCATTGACTCGTTGCAAAGCAGCTGGCGGCGTTCCAAAACCTCGTTCATTGTGGTGGTGGCCGAAGGCGAAGAAGAAGGCAGCGCCCACACGGTGGCGCAGCGCGTGAAAGAAGCCATTCCGGAGCTCGACACCCGCGTAACCATTATTGGGCACATCCAGCGGGGCGGCGCCCCCTCCGCCGCCGACCGTATGCTGGCTTCCCAGATTGGTATTGCAGCTGTTGAGGGCCTGCTCAACGGCATGCGCAACGTCATGGCCGGCATCGTGGACCGCAAGCTGGTGTACACGCCCTTCACCGACACCATCAATAAAAAGAAGCTCATCAACCAGAGCTTCATGCGGATGGTGGAGATTCTGAGCGTGTAGCTGTCATTGCGAGCAGAGAGAAGCAATCCTTCCTCTCAGTACGCTAAGCGACCCTAAGCAAAAAGCCCTCTGACAATAGGTTAATAACCTACTGCCGGAGGGCTTACTGCTTAATTGACGCTCACCTTTGCAAAGGAACTGCGTCGTCGTGCCTCTTCATAATGAAGGCCGTTTACTCTCCCAGTTCCACCCACTGATATTCCGCGTCGCGGCGGAGCCAGGTGAGCTGGCGCTTGGCATAGTGGCGGGTGTTGCGCTTGAGCAGGCGTATGGCCTCTTCCCAGTCGTAGAGACCATCGAGGTAGCCGAATATTTCCTGATAGCCCACGGTTTGCAGCGCGTTGTGGTGGCGGAAGGGCAGCAAGCTCTCTACCTCCGTTAGCAGGCCGGCCGCCAGCATGTCATCTACGCGCTGGTTGATACGCGCATACAGCATTTCCCGCTCGCGGGTAAGGGCCGTTTTGAGAATGTGAAACGGCCGACTGGCAGCCGTGCGGCCGGTTTGGAAGCTGCTGAATGGCTGGCCGGTAGCGCGGCACACTTCCACGGCCCGCAGCACCCGCTGGTGGTTTTGCTTATCGATGCGGGCGTAAGCCACAGGGTCGAGACGGGCCAGCTCTTCTACCAACGGAGCGAGGCCAGTGGTAGCCAGTTCCTGCTGCAGTTGAGCGCGCAAGTCCGGATTGGAAGTTGGCAGCTCGTCGAGCCCATCAGTAAGAGCCTGCAGGTAGAGCCCCGAGCCACCGGTAAGCACCACTACCTGATGCCGCCGGAATAGCTCCGCCAGCACCTGCAACCCCTCCACTTCGAAACGGCCGGCACTGTACTCCTCCGTGATGCTGTGCGAATCAATGAAATGGTGCGGTACGCCCTGCATTTCGGCAGGTGTGGGCTTGGCCGTACCGATGCTCATCTCCCGGAAAAACTGCCGCGAGTCGGCCGATACGATTTCGGTCTGGAAATGCTGGGCCAGCTGCACGCTGAGGGCCGTTTTGCCGACGGCGGTGGGGCCGGCTACCACTACCAGCGTGGGCCCGGGTGTGGCCGCCAGCTGCTCCTCCACGGTGGCTATCAGAGTAAGAAGTACGCTCATGCGGAAACAGGGTGTGGGGGGCCAACCAGCGCGGCATACAGCGCCAGCAGCCGGGTTTCTTCGCGCTGCCAGCTAAGCTGCGGGCGGGCCAGCCGGCAATTTTCGGCCAACTGCTGGTAGCGGATGGCCTCACCGCCCGGCAGCAAACGGTTGAGGGCCGCGGCCAAGGTGGCAGGCTGCAGATCAGGTACCAGCTCAGCCACGTCGTATTGGTCATTGAGGGCGCGGTATTCGGGGAAGTCGGTTACCACCTGCGGAATGCCGGCGTGCAGGTAATCGAAGAACTTATTGGCCAGCGAATAGTAATAGCTCAGGCCCCGGTTTTCAAGCAGGTTGAGGCCAACTGTAGCGTGACGCGTGATTTCCCGCAGCTCATCGGGCAGCACGAAGCCCCGAAACTCCACCTGCCCGCTTTGTGTGACACCCAACGCCGCAGCCTGCGCCCGCAACGCTGCTGACAGGTCGCCTTCGCCACAAATCACCAAACGGCCCGCCACGCTCGGCATAGCCGCCAGCAGCTGCTCCAGTCCGCGCCCGGCATTGAGGGCCCCTTGGTAGAGAATGTAGCCCCCCTCGGGCGCCGCAACCGGCGCGGGCGGCAGCGGCGTAGTTTCCAGCCGGCTGATGTTGCGAATCACCTCGAACGGGCGGCCGTAGCGGCTCTCAAACAGCCGCGCCAGCGCCGGCCCCACGGTGTAGGCCAACGCCGCACGCGGCACCACAAAACGCTCTACGGCGCGCCACAACCGTTGCACGCTAGGACGCGCCACCACTTCGGGCACTTCCGTGAATAATTCGTGGGCATCATATACCAGCGGCTGCCCCACCAGGCGCGCCCGCAGCCACACGGGCAGCGCCGTATCCAGGTCGATGGCGCACCAGGCGGCGGCGCGCTGGCTTAGCAGATACCAGAACAGCCGCAGGTTGAACTCTAAGTAAAACAGCTTGCCGCGCTGGTAGCAGCAGCGCAGCCGGTGCTGCTGGTAGGGCTGCGGCGTCAGGGGCCGCGAAGTGCTCCACTCCCGCCCTACCAGCAACACCTCGTAGCCGGCCTGCGCCAGCGAGCCACAGATACGCTGCATCCGCTGGTCGTAGTTCAAATCAGTCGTGACGGTGAAAATCAGGCGCGGTGCAGCCATAGAGCAAAGCGCAAAACCCGGCCGGTAAAGGCTGCGGGCAAAAAGCGCAGGGGTTTGGGATATTTTCGTCAAATTTAACGGTTAAACCTGGCCCCGGCGGTAGTTTCTCGTTGCCGCCGAAGTTCCTGCCTTCCCTCATGCCGCAATCCGCCATTCCGCTGGCTTCGTCTGCCGTGGCCTCGCCTTCTGATTTGTACCGGGCCCTGTTTGAAGAGGCCTACGACGCTCAGCTACTCTACAACGAGCAGGGCAAGCTGCTCGACTGCAACAAAACGGCGCAGCGCCTGCTGGGCACCACGCTGGCCAAGCTTCAGGAAACCGGCCTGATGGCACTGGCCACACCGGTAGCTACGCGCGTGCCTGACGCCCCCGTAGAGTGGCGCGACGAAAAACAGCTCTGCGAAGCCATCCAACACACGGCCCGCACCGGCGAGGATGCTTCAGTCCGCTGGTGTGGCCGTCGCGCCACCGACAACCTGCCTCTCACGGCCTGGGCTACTTTGCACCGTCTGGCGCTGCCCGAAGGCCAGATTCGGGTGCAATTGCTATTGCGCGACGTCACGCAGGAAGTGCTTCAGCTGGAGGCAACCGCTCAGCAGCGCCTTATTGACCACAGCCAGCTTCGGCTGCGCGACCTGCTTTCGCGCACCACCTTAAGCTACGTTCTGCTCGACCCGGCTGGCCTTGTGCTGGACGTCAACGACTTTTTCCTGGACTTCACGGAATATGCTCGGGAAGAAGTAATCGGCCAGCCGTATCACCAGCTGTTTGCGCCGGCAGCCGTGCGCGCAGCCAACGAAGACACATATTTCCACGCCCTGCAGACCGAGCAGCTTCAGGACTTCTACGAGCGCGCCTTGCTTACCAAGAGCGGCAAAACCCGCATGGTATACTGGCATGCCGAGTTTGCCCGCGACCTGCACGGCCAGATTACCGGTATATTCATGGTGGGGCGCGACTTCACCGAGCGGCACGTGGCCGCCCGCGCCCTCACCGACAACCGCAACCGCCTTCAGGATTTCCTCGATAACGCCCACGACCTGATTCAGAACCTCAGCATCGACAACCGGCTGCTGTTCGTGAACAAGGCCTGGAAGGAAAAGCTAGGTTATGACGATGAGGACCTGCCGCACCTGACGCTGTCCGATGTGGTGCACCCTTATTATAAGGCCAAGCTGCTCTATCAGCTGCGCAACCTGTACAAGGGCGAGAAAGTGAACAAGCTGGAAACCGTGTTTCTCACCAAAACCGGTAAGCCCGTTCACCTGATCGGCTCGATTTCCTGCTCCTGGCAAGACGACGAGCCGGTGAGCACCCGCGCCATTCTGCACGACATTACGGACCGCATCAAGGCCGAGCGCCTGCAGAAGGTGTACTACAGCATTGCCAATCTGGCCATCAGCTCCAAAGATCTGCACTCGCTCTATGGCGCCATTCACCGCGAGCTGAGCAAGATCATTGAAACCAACAACTTCTTCATTGCGCTCTGCGACGAAGCCCGCACGCAGCTGCAGTTTGCCTACTTCGTCGATCAGAACTCGCAGGGCGAGACGGGCGCGGTGTCGCGGCCTTTTTCGTCGGGCATGTCGGAATACATTATTCGCACGGGGCGGCCGCAGTACATGCTGCGCCACGAGCTAGAAGAGCTGATTTCCAACGGCACCATCACGGCCTATGGGCTGATGCCGGAGGTGATGCTCTGCTCGCCGCTGAGCATCGGCGAGCGGATTATCGGGGTGATTGCCGTGCAGGACTACTACAAAGCCGACGCCTACGCCCCCACCGACCTGGAAATCCTGCACTTCATCTCCAACCAGGTAGCACTAGCCATTGAGCGCAAGCGCAACGAAGTACAGATTCAGAAGCAGAATGCCCGCCTGAACGCCATTTTTGAGAGTGGCTCCCACCTGATGTGGAGCGTGGACACCCACTCGCGCCTTACCAGCTTCAACCGCAATTACGCCGCCTATTTCCTGCGCCGCAACGGGGTGTACCCGACGCCCAACGTCAACCTGTTCCAGGCCGACCTGGCCATGATGGAGAAGGACCCCCGGGAGCTGTTCCTGGACAACTACCGCAAAGCCTTCCAGGGCCACCCGCAACGCTTTGAAGTGCGCTTGCGCGACGCCCGGGGCGGCGACTCCTGGCGCGAAATCTTCCTCAATCCCATCTACCTCGATGATGGCTCGTTTGAGGAAATTTCGGGCATTGCCCACGACATCACAGAGAAAAAGCGGGGGCAGCTGGAGCTGGCAGCCCAGGAAGAGAAGTTCCGTGCCATCTTCGAGTCGTTCCAGGACGTGTACTACCGCACTGACGGCAAAGGCGTTCTGACGCTGGTGAGCCCCTCGGTGGAAGAAATGCTGGGCTACACGCCCGAAGAGGTAACGGGCACCCCGATTTCCAACTACTACCTCTACCCCACGGAGCGCGAGGCACTGCTACGCAGCGTGCAGGAACACGGCGAGGCCCGCAACTTCGAGCTGGCCATGCTGCACAAGGATGGCCACTCGGTGAGCGTGCTTGTGAATGCGCGCCGTGTGCTGGACGGCCCCGGCGGCACCGAAGGCATCGGGCGCGACATTACGGGCCTCAAGCAGATGCAGGACGACCTGCGCCGAGCCAAAGAAGCGGCTGAAACCGCGCTGGAAGCCAAGACGCTGTTCCTGGCCAACATGAGCCACGAATTGCGCACGCCCATGAACGGCATCATCGGCATGATTGATTTGCTGCACCAGACTGTGAGCAGCGAAGAGCAGGAGGAGTATGTGGACACGCTGCGCAAGTCCTCCGACGCGCTGCTGGCTATCCTCAACGACATTCTGGACCTGTCTAAAATTCAGGCCGGCAAGCTGCAGCTTAATGTAGAGGGCATGGATCTGCACTACACGCTGGAAAAGATTCATTCGCTTTTTTCGAACCGTGCCCAGCAAAAGCGCCTCAACTTTACCTACCATATTGCGCCTGGCACGCCGCGCTTTATCATCTCCGACGAAACCCGCCTGCTGCAGGTGCTGAGCAACCTCACCTCCAACGCCATTAAGTTTACGGCGCAGGGCACGGTCAGCATCATCGTCTCGACGGTATCGCGCACCGGCGACGAATATATGCTGCGCATTGCCGTACAAGATTCGGGCATCGGCATTTCCGAAGACAACGCCAAACTGCTCTTCACCAACTTCACCCAGCTCGACACGACGCCCACCAAATCGTTTGGGGGCACAGGCCTGGGGCTGGCCATCAGCAAGCAGCTGGCGGCGCTGCTGGGTGGCGAAATCGGGATGCTTTCCAACGAAGGCGACGGCAGCACATTCTGGTTTACGCTGGTCTGCCACGCAGCTCACAACGAAGAGGAAATTGTGCAGGAGCGCCTGGCGTCCCGCGAGCGAGGCCCCGATATTGCCCGCTTTGATACGCCGCCCCGCGTACTGCTTGTCGACGACAACCCCATCAACCAGAAGGTGGCTACCAGGCTGCTCGACAAGCTGGGTTGCGAAATTGAAATGGCCGATAATGGATTCGAAGCCATCAGCAAGGCTACCACAAGCAAATCACCTTTCGACCTGATATTCATGGACATCCAGATGCCGGAGATGGACGGCGTGACGGCCATGCACGAAATCCGGCGGCGGCTGGGTGCAGCCTGCCCACCCGTAGTAGCCATGACGGCTTATTCCATGAAGGAGGATGCTGAGCGCTTTGTGAATGAAGGCATGGACGACTACGTTTCGAAGCCGGTGAAAAGCCAGGACCTGCACGCTGTGCTGCGCCGCTGGGTGCTGGCGGGCCCGGCCCTGCTACCACCCAGCACCGAGGCTACTGCTGAGGCAGCTCAGTCATCACCTGCCACTCCGGCAGTTCCGCTTGCGGCCGCTCAGCCCCCCTATTCATCGACCCGGAAGTACTGGAGCAGCTGCGCCAGTTGGGCGGGGCCGAGTTTGCCGCACAGCTCTACCAAGACTTCGAAGAAGAAGCTGGTCAGTTGCTCAAAGAGGCCGAAACTTTGGTAGGTAGCGGGCAGTACGCCGGGATTTTACCACATTTGCACCAGCTAAAGGGCACTGGATTCACATTAGGGCTTACTGCCCTCGCCGAATGTGCCAAACACTTGGAGCATGAGCTAAAACTGAACCCCACTCAAAATATAGAGAAGGATTTCCAGAATTTGTTGCGTTATTTCGTTCAATTTAAAGCACAGTATCTCGCGCTAACCAGCGCAGAGTAAGTTGCTTTTGCCTGCGCAACGCCTGGCCATCCTCTTTGCCCTACCACCTCTCCTTTCTTCTTCCTCCCATGAGCGACACGAAAACAATACTGATTGCGGAAGACAGCTCCGTTATCCTGAACCTGACCAAAAAAATCCTCGAACTTCAGCAATACCGCATCGTGTCGGCCAAAAATGGTGGTGAGGTTATCAAGCAAGTGGAAAGCCAACCCATTGACTGCGTGCTGATGGACATCAATATTCCAGTAAAAGATGGCATGGAATGCACCCGCGAAATCCGGGCCCATCAGGACGCGCGCATCTCTAAAATCCCGATTATTGCCATCACCGGCAACGCCAACAACTACTCAATGGAGCAGTTCCGCGAAGCCGGTGTCACTGATTACCTGCCGAAGCCCCTCGACTTTGACGCGTTGGTGCGCGTGGTAAAGCAGTATGTAGGCTAATGTGATGATGAAATAATTTGCTGATGCGCTGATTGAAGAAGCTCACTGGATCAAATTCATCAGCACATCAGCATATTAAAAAATCAGCACATCAATGAACGTTACCTTCCTTGGCACGGGCACGTCGCAGGGCGTGCCCGTGATTGGGTGCCACTGCGACGTCTGCCGCTCCCTCGACTACCGCGACAAGCGGCTCCGGGTATCGGTACACCTGCAGGTGCAGGGCAAGAGTTTCATCATCGACTCCGGCCCCGACTTCCGCCAGCAGGTGCTGCGTGAGCACGTCGACCACCTTGATGCACTGGTGTTCACGCACGAGCACAAAGACCATACGGCCGGCATGGACGACATCCGGGCCTATAATTTCAAGCAGCAGCAGGACATGCCGGTGTACGCCGAGCCCCGCGTGCTGGACCAGCTGCGGCGCGAGTACGCCTATATTTTTTCCGAGCATAAGTACCCCGGTGTGCCGCAGGTGCAAACCATTCCCATCCTCAGCGATACAGCGGTGTTCGACGTGGAGGGCGTGGCATTCCAGCCTATCCGGGCCATGCACTACAAGCTGCCGGTGCTGGGCTTCCGCGTAGGAAATTTCACCTACGTCACGGATGCCAACCATCTGTCATCGGCGGCGCTGGACTTGATGCGCGGCTCCGACGTGATTGTGCTGAACGCGCTGCGGCAGGAAAAGCACATTTCGCACTTTTCGTTGCCGGAAGCCGTGGCGCTGCTGGAAGAGCTGGCACCGCGCCGCGCCTACCTCACGCACATCAGCCATCTACTGGGCCGCCACCGCGAAGTGGAAGCCACCCTGCCCGATTTCATCCGGCTGGCCTACGACGGCCTACGGCTGGAGGTGGAATAGTTCGGTTTACTCTCCAACGGGCTTGCTGATGCGCAGCGCAACGGACAGGTCTTTTTTCTCCGGCTGGTCACAGTCAGCTTTCACGCTCCACTCCGTGTACTGCAGCAGGTAGCGGCGGCCATTGGCCCGTATGCTGGTCGTGTCAACGAAAGGTCCGTAGCGCAAGCCAGTTGTGTGATTTGCCGGCATTTTTATCTGTTGGGTACTTCCCTGCGCGTCGGTTATGGCCAGAATAGGAAACACAAAGTTGGCGCCGAAACACCGGGCATTTTTAGGGCAGATAGAGTATTGCAAATCGGTTAGCTCTACCGTCAGTTCCGGCTGATTTGCTGCCGGCAGCAAAGCCTGTTGCCGATAGCCAAGCGTGAAATCCTGGCTGAATTTCGATTCGATGGCGGCCGGTGTCACCTGCTCGTCGTTTTCCGACTTCTGGCAGGCGCCGAGACTCACCACCAGTGCGGCAAAGAGTAGAGACTGTTTCATACAGGATGTTTGAGTGGGTGAATTTACTGTTGTCTGGAAGAGTCTGTAGCCCAGCCAGAAGTTGCATGGGTGTAGTGGCGGCAGTTCCGTTTCTATCTTCGCCAGGATCTTTCCTGTAAATAGGCTTGCGCTCCACATACTCGGTTCTTCTCCATAATCCATGCACACCAACTACTACTTTCTGCGCCAGCTGGCCCCCGCCCTCACCCAGCAGCTGGCCGGTTACCAAGTAGTGGCGTGCTTCTCGCAGGAAAAAGATGAGCTGGTGCTGGGCTTGACCAACGGCACGGCAGAGTTCTGGCTCAAGGCGCAACTGTCGGCCACCTTCACGGCGCTGGCGCTGCCCGAAACCTTCCACCGGGCCCGCGCCAATTCCGTGGATCTGCTACCCGATTTGCTGGGCCAGCAGCTGCTAGACGTGACAGCCGCGCCCCACGACCGGGTATTGCAGCTGCGCTTTGCCAGTGGCGCCACGCTGCTGCTGAAGCTCTACAGCTCCCGCCCCAACGCCGTTTTCCGTCTCCGACCAGAAGGCCCGGCCGAACTGTTTCACCAGCGGTATACCACCGACGCTGACCTGCAGCCCGTATTTGCCGCCCCGTATTCTACTGCTCCTGCGGCCTCGGCCCCACATCCGCTCAAGCGCTACCCTGCCCTCGCCGACCTGCCCGCGCGCTACCTGCGTGCCAGCGGCTACGACCAAGCACCGATAGCTCAGCAGGAGCAGCTGGTGCAGCAGGTGCTGGCGCAACTTGAGAACCCAGCCGCCTTCTACCTAACTACTCTGGAAGGCCGTACCCGCCTGAGCTTGCTGCTGATTGGTGAGGTGGAGCGGGAAATATCAGCTTCCGACCCTGTTGCTGCCTTACGTGCCTTCGTGCCGCTGGCGCTCAGCCGGCGCGCCCACGAGCTGGAATTGCGGCAGCTGCGCCAAACGCTGGAGCGCCGCGCCGAGGAAGCTACTACCAGTGCCAGCATGGCTCGCCGCCGACTTTATGCCTTGGAGCACACCGTTGGCTACCGCCAGACTGCCGACCTCATCATGGCGCACCTCAGCCAGATTCCGGCTGGCGCCAGCAGCGTGGATGTTGTGGATTTCTACCAAGACAACCAGCTGCGCACCATCAAGCTCAAGCCCACCGAAACGCCCCAGCGCACGGCCCAGAACCTCTACCGCAAAGCCAAAAACCAGCAGCTGGAAACGCGCCAGCTTTTGGAGCGAGCCGAGCGGCGCGAAGCCGAAGCCTTCTGGTGCCTGGAGCGCTTAGAGGAGCTGCCCCTGCTTCCGCCTGACCTGAAGGCTTTGCGTGCCTGGCGCAAACAGCACCAGCTAGAGCCTGAAACCAAGGCTAAAGCAGCCACCGAGCTACCATTCAAAGTATTCGAAGATTCCGGCTTTACCATTCTGGTGGGCCGCAACGCCCAGAACAACGACCTGCTCACGCAACGCTACGCCCACAAAGACGACCTCTGGCTGCATGCCAAGGATGTAAGCGGCTCGCACGTGGTGGTTCGGCACCGGGCAGGCCAAACCGTACCCGAGCCCGTGGTAGAGCGCGCCGCCCAGCTGGCTGCGTGGTACTCGCGCCGCCAAAACGACTCGCTGTGCCCGGTGACCGTGACGCCCAAAAAGTTTGTGCGCAAGCCCAAAGGCGCCTTGCCCGGCCAGGTATTGATAGAGCGCGAAAAAGTGCTACTGGTGATACCTCTCAACCCGTTTGAGAGGCAGCCTGGCTAGGCTTATGCTTCTATCGGGCAAGCAAACAAGCACGAAAAAGCCGCTTCAGCTAAGCTGAAGCGGCTTTTTTATTGGAGTGCGCGCGGGGAGATTCGAACTCCCACACCCGAAGGCACCACCCCCTCAAGATGGCGTGTCTACCAGTTTCACCACGTGCGCAGATTTGGCAAGCACTCCTCTGTTAAACTTGCTCAGCCTAATGACCAAGGCCTTACTGAGGTGGTAAAGCGAGAGCAAAAGTAGGTACTAGGGCTGGGTAGCGCAAGCCCATACACGTATTTTTTGCCGATTTGGTGGCCTCTGCGTCTAGCGTCAGAGCGTTGTGCACTCAGGATCAGCGAAAAGCCAGCTGATATAAATTTCGTCCGCTGGCCACCATCTTATGAAAATTGGGTTGCGCCGGCTTGTTTACCGTTCCTTATAGCACCCTCAGCGCGCAGAAGGCTAAAGAAAACGGCAGGAGCGCTACCAGTGTCAAACGCTGGCCTTGTCAAGGCTTGGTAGCTGGGTGGACTTAATGCATAAGGCCGGCCCGCTTTTCAAGCGAGCCGGCCTTTCATAGCATCCAAATGGTCTGTTTATTCAGCTCGGGCTAATGGCGTATCAACCACGTGCTCCGATACAAACCATACTTGCAACTCATTTAGACGCATCACGTCGCTAACGGCCAAGTCATTCGTACCATCGTCGCCGGCTTCGTCGGCTTCTTTTGCAAACTTATGGCAGTTCTTGAGAATGATCTGGTGTGCTTCCAACAAGCGGCCTACCTGAATAGGTGCCTCTTCCCGGTCGCGGGGCGGACGTGGAATACTGGTCAGTTCGGCAACATCATGTGCCATAGCTATTGCCACTCCTCCCAGTATCTGAATACGCTCGGCAATAGTGTCTACCAGGGCACTTTGCTCTTCGTAATGCTTGTCGAAAAGCAGGTGCAGCTGGTAGAAAGTAGGCCCTACCACCTGCCAATGATGCTTTTTGTATAGGTCGCGGAGGGTGATGGTATCGGCCAGCAGCTGGTTGAGATTGGTGACACTGTGCTGACGGGTTTTCTCATCGAGGCCGATGGGCAGGCGCTGTGACACGGTGCCGTATTTCTGCAGCGGCGTCGGAGCATGAAACTGCTGGTTGAGGATGGGCTGCACACTAGGGGCAGCTTGTGAAGAAGCAGAAGAAACGTCGGCTTTGCGAGCAGACGAAGCCTTGGAAGATGCTGGCGCGGCAGGCGCGGCAGATTTCTTGGCGGGAGCTTTGGCCATGGGTAGATAAATCGAAGTAAGATCAGGAAAAAGCTGCCCGGCAGTGCCCGGCAACGTGCATCTAATACGCTTAAAACCAAATTTGGGTTAGCTTAGGCTCTACATTTACTTGCCATGCAACACGCGCATACCCATCCTCACCCCGAGGACCACCTGACGAGTTCTGCTATGCTGCAGGACATCGTTATTGGTTTGTCTGATGGCCTGACAGTGCCTTTCGCGCTGGCGGCCGGTCTGAGCGGCGCAGTGCAATCGTCGGAACTGGTAATTACGGCGGGGCTGGCCGAAATTGTGGCGGGCGCTATTGCCATGGGCCTGGGCGGCTACCTGGCGGGCCGAACCGAGGTAGAGCATTATGCAGCCGAACTGGCACGTGAGCACCAGGAAGTGCAGGAAGTGCCGCAGGTAGAGCGGGCGGAAGTGGATGACTTATTAGCTGAAATGGGCCTCTCAGCGGAAACCCGTGCTTTAGCCGTGCAGGAACTTACCTCCGACCCCGAACAATGGGTACGCTTCATGATGAAATATGAACTGGGCCTGGAGCAGCCCGATCCACGCCAAGCTCCAAAAAGTGCCTTCACTATTAGCGCAGCGTATGCGCTGGGCGGGCTGATTCCGCTCAGTGCGTACTTTCTCACTGCTACTCCCACCGAAGGCCTCGTCTGGTCGGCGGTGATGACGCTGGTGTGCCTGCTGCTTTTTGGCTACCTGAAAAGCCGCATGACCGGCCAGCCGCCTGTTGTTGGGGCGTTGCGCATGGCTGGTATTGGCGCCCTGGCGGCTGGCGCTGCCTTCTTTGTTGCCCGTCTGATCAGCGTCTGAGGGTAGATAGGGTTACGCGGGTCCTTTCGGCCGGTGCCTCTTTTGGCCCTTGGCCTTTTGGCTGCTACCTGCTTGCTGCCGTAAGAGGGCACTACCAGCAAATATTCTTAGCGGCTCGCCTCTCAACCTTAGCCTTATTCCTAATGCCCTTTCCCTTTTTTGGAGACGACAAGTCTACCATTGCTCAACTCCTGTCTACCCTGCCACAAACCGGCCGCCTGGAGTGGATAGGCCTGCGCCCAGCCCGCCGCGAGCCACTGCTTTCTGTAGTTGAGGCAACTGTGGAAACCGACCGGCATCTGGCCGGCGACCATGCCCGCCCAAAAGCGGGAGGCAAGCGCCAGATTACGCTCATACAGCACGAGCACCTAGCGGCCGTGGCGGGCTACCTGGGCCTAGATGCACCAGTGGCTCCTGGCCGGCTACGCCGCAATCTGGTGGTTAGTGGGTTGAATCTGCTGGCCCTCAAAAACCGGCAGATATTTATTGGCGACGAAGTGGTGCTGGATATCACAGGCGAGTGCCACCCCTGCTCGCGTATGGAAGAAGAGTTGGGCCCCGGTGGCTACAACGCTATGCGCGGCCATGGCGGCATCACGGCCCGTATTGTGCAGGGCGGCCTTATCCGGGTTGGGGATGTGGTGCGAGTGGCGCCGGCAGCAACGCCGGCTATTAACTAACGCAGCACTATCAGGCCAATACAGCCTTATAGGTGATGGTGGCCTGCAGTACTTTCGACACGGGGCAATTCTGGCTGGCGTCATCCACGAACAGCTCAAACTGCTCGGATGACAGCCCAGGCACAGCGGCATCAACGGTCAGGTGCGAGCCAACAATACAGCCTTCGCGCATGGCCATTTCGCATTGCGCGTGAATGTGGTCGGCGGTGAAGCCTGCCGACTGCAGGTTAAAGGCCAGCTTCATGGCAAAGCAGCCAGCATGCGCAGCAGCTAATAGCTCCTCGGGGTTGGTGCCCACTCCTCCTTCTGCAAAGCGTGAGCGGTAGCCAAAGCGGGCTTCCTGTAGCACCGTGCTGCCAGTGCTGAGCTGGCCGTCGCCGTCGGTACCCCGGCCGTGCCATTGGGCCGCCGCAGATCGTTGGATGGTATGCATAGAAAACCAATAAAAAGCTGACGATTAATTCACTACCCAATGGCTGCCACTGCTAACCCATAAGTGCGCGCCATTATTCTGGCTGAAATTTACCGTTTCCGGACTACTCTGTACAATACTCGCCTGCTCCATTTCGGGAATGAACAGCCCAAAAGTGAGAAATATACTCTTTCAGCGGAATCAACGCACTGTGCAATTAGCCGATAAGGACAAAGCTCACTTAAGCAGCCTGCTTATACCAGCTACTGGGGCTGTGGAATGGCTAGAATTGGGTACATATAGCCCATCCAAAAAGTAAAGAACAAGTCCAAAGTGATGCTTCAAGCCTGATCTGTACTTTATAATCTTATTGAACTTATACCTGCTCATCTTTCACAGGATGACGCTAAACGCATCGTGCATAAATCTGTTATGAATTAGCCAAAGTCTTACACATCAGTATATTTTAATTGAAATTTAATCCTATTTATCAATCCGTTATGAAGTGGCTTTCGTAAGGTTTTTGTCTTCGGCCCGGATAGGGGTGCATAAATAAAGTACAACCCATCCTCTTGGACATCTGGCTGCTTTTTCCACTTCACTTTCTAATTCCCTGTGATGAAAACATCCTTACGCACGCCGTTTTCGCCTTTAAACCGCCGCATGCTGGGTCTCACCGTGGGCCTGGGGCTACTGGGCACTGTGGCAGCACAAGCCCAGACCGTGTACGGTATCAACCGCGCCAGCAACCAGCTGATTGTGTCTAGTTTCGCGGGTGGCGGCGTTCCTACCTTTCTGCCTATCACTGGGGTAACCGCTGGCCAGACCATCGTCGGGCTGGATTCGCGGCCGGCTACCGGGGAACTGTTTGCACTGGGCTACACGGGCAGTGGAACAGCACAGCTTTACAGCATCAGCAAAACAACTGGTGCGGCCACCGCCGTTGGTGGCCCGCAGCCTTTGGCCTTAGGTAGCGGCACTGAGGGTATCGGCTTCGACTTCAACCCGACCGTTGACCGGATCCGGGTTACGAGCCTGGCGGGTGGCAACTTCCGCCTCAACCCCAATAACGGGACAGTTGCCGCAACAGACGGTTCGCTGAACCTGCCTTCCGGGACGCCTGCTGTGGGCTCGGTAGCCTACACTAACAGCTTTATCGGAACGGCGACTACTACGCTGTACGATATAGATGAGAGCCGCTCGACCCTCTACACCCAAAACCCGCCCAACAATGGCGCGCTGGTTACCCCGACACCTATTACGCGCAACGCACTGCCCCTTTTGGCAGCCGGCGACCAGACCGACCTCGACATCTACACTGACCCCGCGAGCCGCACGCAGCTGGCGTTGCTGACGGTTACGCGGTTTACCAACAATATTCCGCAGACTATTTTTTATACCCTGGATCTGGCCTCCGGTAACGCCTCGTTGCTGATGACCGGCCAAGCTGGCTTGGCTGTAGATGATATAGCATTTAACATTGACCGGACAGCTCCGGCCCCAAGTGGGCAGCTGCTGTACGCGCTGAACACCAACAATACGCTGATTTCATTTTATTCCAACACGCCCGGCTATATTCTGGCTGCCACCCCTCTTTCTGGCCTGACAGCCGGCCAGACGCTGGTAGGCACTGACTTCCGTCCGAACAACGGCCAGTATATCGGCTTGGGCTATGATGCTACCACCACCGGGCCTAACACGCAGCTATACAGCATTGTGCCAGCCACCGGCGTGGCTACGCCCGTTGGCCCTGCTATCCGGCTGGAGCTGGGCGGCCCTTCCGACAATATTGGCTTTGACTTCAACCCGACTGTAGACCGCATCCGGGTGGTGAGCACCAACCGCGCTGATTTCCGCCTCAACCCCAACAACGGTGCGCTGGCAGCTACCGATGGGCCCCTCACCTACGCGGCCGGCGACCCCAACGCTGGCACGGCACCCCGCATCGGCACGGTAGGCTACACTAACAGCTACGTGGGCAGCACGGCCACTGTGCTGTATGATATTGATGAGGCACTCAATGTTCTGGCTACTCAGAACCCACCAAATGCCGGTACACTCAACACAATCGGCAACAACACCGGGCTGGCCCTGAACCCTGCCAATGCCCTGGCCGACCTTGACATCTTCTTCGACCAAAGCACCTCCACCAACCGTGCCTTCCTGACGGCTAACCCCAATGGGCAGGCTACCAGCAACCTCTATACGCTGGATTTGGGCACGGCCAACCCTACGCTGGTGGGCGCCATCGGGCTGGGTATTCCGGTGCGTGACGTGGCCGCGCTGATTGGCGGCGCTGATGCTTCGGCACCACTCTCCGGACGTTTGCTCTACGGCGTGGCAGGCGGCAACTTGGTATCCTTTGATTCCAGCAACCCTGGCGTTATCCGCACGGCCGTGAACATCACCGGATTGCCACCGGATGGCTCACAGGTGCTGGTAGGAACGGACTTCCGCCCTGCCAACGGCTTGCTGTACGCGCTGGGTTACAACGCCACTGCTCAGCAAGGCCAGCTTTACACGCTGAACCTGAGCTCTGGCGCCCTCACAACGGTAGGTGGCCTGCAACCCATGCTGCTGGGCAACGTGGCCTCTGGCATCGCCTTCGACTTCAACCCGGTTCCGGACCGGATTCGTATTACGTCGGCTTCCAACCAAGCCAACCTACGGATGAACCCAAACGACGGCACGTTCCTGACGGATGGCACGCTCACAAACCCTAACGGCGCGCCGGCACTGTCGGGGGTGGCCTATATCAACAACGACAACAACACCGCTACCGGCACAACCCTCTACGGCTACGACCAGACCCGCAACGTACTGCTGCGCTCCACTGACGCCAACGCCGGCACGTATGTAGACCAGGGCGCGACGGGCCTTACTATTGCCCCCGGCGCTGATTTTGATATTTTCGCTGACCTTACTGCCCCGGCTACGCCTGTCAATACGGCATATCTGGTGGCCGCCCCCACGGGTACTACCGCCGACAACCTGTACACCGTAAACCTGACCAGCGGCAGCGCTACAGTGGTCGGCCGGATTGGAACTGGCTCTAATATCACCGGGCTGGCCGCCTTCCTGACGCCAGTGCTCAACGGCATTACCTGGACGGGCGCTATCGACAGTAACTGGACCAATCCGGGCAACTGGAGCCCTATGCAGGTGCCCACTGCCACCGACGACGTAACGATTCCGAATGTGGCCAATGACCCGGTGGTGGGCACTGCCCAGCAGGTCAACAGCCTGCTGCTGGGCAACGGCGCCACTCTCACCACGGCCGATGGCAGCCAGCTAACACTGAACGGCAACTTCACGAACGGTGGTGGCACGGTGCTGGGCAACGGCACTGGCGAGTTTCGCTTTGCAGGCTCAACAGCGCAAACCATTGGCGGCACCAGCACCACGTTCAATAACCTGACCGCCGGGCCAGCCGGCGTTACGGCCAACGCACCGGTACTGGTGCAGCGGGTACTGCAGCTCAACGGTACGCTCACCTCCAACGGCAACCTGACCCTTCTTTCCAATGCTGCTGGCACGGCGCATGTGGTAAACAACGGTGCCGCTGTGGTAAGCGGCAATGCTACCGTGCAGCGCTATATTGATCCGAGCCGCAACGGTGGCAGTGGCTACCGCCACTACTCGGCGCCGGTGTCTGGCTCTACGGTAGCAGATCTGGCTACCAGTGGCTTCTCGCCGGTGGTGAACCCCGCCTACAATACGGCGGCGGTGCCGGCCGCCGTTACGCCGTTCCCTACCGTATTCGGCTACGATGAAACCCGGGTAAACACCAGCGGCAACCCCGCGCCGCAGGATTTCGACAAAGGATTCTTCTCGCCAAACGCCCCGACCGATGCGCTGACGGTAGGGCGGGGATATACGGTGAATATTCCGGCCTCGCAGACCGTGGATTTTGTGGGCACGCTTAACAACGGACCAGTCACGGTAGGCAGCCTCTCGCGGGGTGGCCAGACAGAATCGGGCTGGCAATTGCTGGGTAACCCGTATCCTTCGCCCATCAACTGGAATCTGGTGAGCCGCTCGAACGTAGATGCTACCGTGTATGTGAACCGCTCCACTGTGCAGTATGGTGGCAACAATTACTCGGCGTACAATGCCACTACCGGTATTGGCGTCAATGGCGGCACTGCGGAAATAGCTTCTTCACAAGGCTTTTTTGTTCGCGTAAGCGCTCCGAACAGCACCAACGGTCAGCTTGCCTTCAGCAATGCGGCCCGCCTGACCACCTACGCCAATCCGGTGTTTCAGCGTGGCACCAGTACGCTGCCACTTGTGCGCCTCGAAGTAAGCGGTGCCACCAACGCCCCGGATGAAGCCGTAGTATACTTCGAACCCCAGGCTACTACCGGTTTCGACGCAGCCTACGACGCCTATAAGCTTCAGAGCGCTACTTCGTTGCTGATGGCATCTGAGGCTAGCGCCGGCTTGCGCCTATCCATCAACGGCCTGCCTGCTCTCACAGCTGCCGACCGGGTGGTAGCGCTTCAGGTTGCAGCGCCGCTAACCGGGAGCTATACACTGCGGGCCACTGAGCTGCTCAACCTGCCGGCTGGCACATTTGCCTACCTGCGTGATGCCCAAACCGGTACCGTTACGGATCTGGCAGGCCAAACCGCCTATAGCTTCACACTGAATGCCGGCGCACCCGCAGCTGGGCGCTTCTCGTTGCTGCTCACCCAGCAGCGGGTGCTGGCCAACGCTTCTGCCTCACTCAGCCAGCAGGTAGCCATATTCCCGAACCCCGCTCGCGCACTGGTATCCGTAAGCTTGCC
This sequence comes from Hymenobacter puniceus, assembly GCF_014333525.1. GTDB lineage: Bacteria > Bacteroidota > Bacteroidia > Cytophagales > Hymenobacteraceae > Hymenobacter. Next base: position 323,794 of record NZ_JACSCX010000003.1, on the reverse strand, counting down.
AACGTCCCTGGCTCGCCAGACTACGGATGTGCAGCTGATTAATGCACTGGGCCAGGTGGCACTGCGGGCTACGCTGCCAGCCGGCGGCACCGATGTGCGGACCGTGTCGCTTACGGGCATAGCCGCTGGGGTATACACCCTGCGTCTGCAAACCGCCCAAGGCACCATCAACAAGCGCCTGATTGTGGAATAGCCTACACGGTGCCACTGATTTTACGCTTGAAATCAGTGGCACCGTCGCTACCAGCTGTTAGTATCTTCGAACCGACTTTGCTTCTCTCATGAAAATTCTTGTCTCCTTTTTTCGCTTTACTGTCGTTACAGCCGGCACTTTCCTGCTGGCAGGTGGGCTCAACTTAGCGCAGGCCCAGGGCCCGGGTTCCGATGGCCCTACTCCTAACCCCGCCCCTACTGCGGTGCCCATTGATGGCGGCGCTTCGTTGCTACTGGCCGCTGGTGTCGGCTTCGGCCTCAAGAAACTGCGTGACCGGCGCAAGCGCTGATTCACGTTTTTAGCAAAATAAAAGCCCGTTCCTGCCTCAGGAACGGGCTTTTATTTTGCCATACTATCGCAACTGCCTGAGCACCAAACAGCCGAAAACTATAACCTTGCCACCACACTATAAATTCTGTCCTTCTGCTTCTTCTATCTTATTTTGGCTTTATTTGCACTGCCTACAATCCAGTACTTTCATACGGTGCGTATGTACCCATGCTATTCAGTTATACAGCGCTAGTTTCGCTGTCCGCGTGCCGCACTCTACTACGCTTACTCCTGCGCATTGCACCTTGCCAGGTTCCATTGGGTTTTTCTCTTCACGAATCCCTATTCGTATGGAACGTTGTGCACTTGCCTCGTCCTTGCCTACCACGGCGGTAGCTTTGTTATTAGTTGCCAGCGGAGTGCTCGTAGCCCCTTCTGCTACATCTGCATTTTTCTGGGCAGACGCCTCTGAACAGGCCGCGGATCTGACCGGCAAAACCCGGTTGAAGCATCGTATCAGCCGGCACCGCCGTTTGCTTGCCTAACCAGAAAATGCTCAGGCAGGTTGCCCGGGCATTTTCGGAATCAGCTTGCCACAATTTGTTTTTCAGGCACCTTCCATCCGCACGATGCGCGGCGTGAAGGAACCCAGCACGTCTACGAGTTCAGTCTGGCTTTGCATCACGGCCCGAATATCCTTGTAGGCCTGTGGGGCTTCATCAAGGCCGCCGCCAATCAGTTCGATGCCGTGTTGCTGCAGGTAGCGCCGCATGTCGGCTTCGCCTAGCTCCTGTTTGGCCCGGGTCCGGGACATAGCCCGCCCCGCCCCGTGCGACGCCGACGATAGCGAGGCCGCTTCGCCCCGTCCCCGCACAATAAAGCCCGGTGCCGTCATCGAGCCGGGAATGATGCCGAGCACGCCGGCCCCGGCCGGGGTAGCGCCTTTGCGGTGCACAATGGCGCTCCGGCCATCAGCCAGCTGCTCTTTCCAGGCGAAGTTGTGGTGGTTTTCCACTTTGGCCAAGGGCCTCTCACCCAGGGCCTTGGCCAGCCGCTGATGAATCTGGTGGTGGCAGGCCGAGGCATAGTCGCCGGCCAGGTTCATGGCGGCCCAGTATTCCTGCCCGGCCTCGCTGTCCAGAGAAAGCCAGGCTAAGTGCTGTGCTTCGGCAGGCAGTTGGCAGACGTCTTTGGCCAGCTTGGTATAGTGGTTGGCAACGCTGGCGCCCAGTCCCCGTGAGCCGCTATGAGAAAGCAGCCCCAGATACTGGCCCACCGGCACGCCCAGCTCATTGGCGGGGTCGAGGATATCTACCACGCCCCATTCCACGAAGTGGTTGCCGCCGCCGGAAGTGCCAATCTGCTCAGCGGCCGTCGACTGCTTGTTGCGCAGGAAGCCGATGTCGCGGAACTCGGGGCGCCCCAGCACTGCGTGGTCGAGCTTATGCCCCCGCACAAAGCCCTGCTTGTTGCCGAAGCGAGTGTATTCCATCAGCAGCTTGCGCAGCTCCTGCACCCGCTGCTCCAGAAACTTAGGCGGCAGCGCAAACACCGACAGCGCCATCCGGCACCCAATGTCCACGCCCACGGCGTAGGGAATCACGGCATTATCGGTGGCCAGCACGCCCCCGATGGGCAGGCCGTAGCCGTGGTGGGCATCAGGCATGAGGGCGCCGGCCATGGTTACGGGCAGCTTCATGGCCGTTTCCATCTGGTGGATGGCGCCCTGCTCGATGTGCTCGGCGCCGAACACGGCGTAGCTTTTTCGCTCGGTGAGGTCAATGTGACGGCTGGGTGCGGGCAGTAGCGCAGCGGCCGTATGACTCCAGTCGAGGTCGGTCAGGAAGTTTGTGGGATTCGCCAGCAGCGCCTTGAGTAGGGCCAGCTGGTCGGTTTGAGAGAGTTTTTTGAGGTGCTTGCGCTGCAGCTGGGCCAGCGCCAGGCCAATAGCCCGGCCCTCGGGAAATCCCAGCTGGCGCAAGTCGTTGCCACGTAGTTGTGAGGCCATGATGGAGGAATTCGTGAGTGGGAGGTAGTTAGTATTGAGTAGATGGTATTGAGTGTTAAGTATCAATCGTAGTTTATCAAGCAATTAACTATGAGCTGTGAATGATGGATAATGCGGATAACTGAGTAGGATTATATGTTGCACTTGCCGGATGAAAAAAGCTGGGCAACAAGCCGAACCGCCGCTTGGTAGTGACAGGACGAAGTATGGCGGCCCTACGGCACCAGCTTTTTTCCGCTAATCGGGCAACAGGGTGCAGGGCCCACATGCGTGCTCTAACCAACTGAGCTACTGCCTTGCGGCAGGTGGGACTTGAACCCACGACCCCACCGACCCCATCGAAGTAAGGCCCTGCTACGGCACCAATCAGCCGGCAATTTGTACGGGGCAACAGGCGCCCGGCCTCCAAAAACCTGCTCTCCCAACTGAGCTACAGCCGCCGCCGAAGCAACAGCCAGCGGGACTCGAACCCGCGACCTGGGCGTTAAAAGCGCGAAGTATGGCTGGGCTACGGCACCCGTACAAGGAGATTGATATCAAGTAAAGAATACCTATTGCCGGGGCAACAGGTGAGAAACAACGGCCAACGCCGCATCTGCTCTACCAACTGAGCTACCACCCACCCCAAGGTGGCGGACGGGCACGACTCGAACGTGCGACCCGAAGAACTGCTTCCCGACGACACCCGGCAGAATAATAACACTTAAAACCACGGAAATGGGGCAACAGACAGCCGGCGGATTGTACCGCGGCCAGGGCCACGGCGTGGGACTCGAACCCGGCAGCACCTCCGAAGAAGGCTGCTTCACCAGCGAAGTACCGCCAACTTACGGCACCCAAAAGCCATAGTTCAGGGGTTGGAACGGGCATCCGGAGCGCAGATGCTCCGGCGCCGCGCCGTTCCGGCCGACGGCTGCCGAATAGTGGTCAGCCGCCGTCCCAAAGAGTTTACGATGTACTGGACATGATTATTGCGTGAGGCTTGAAGAAAATCGGGCAGGGGCCCGGGAGCGGTGGCAGCTTTTTCTGGCGGAATGCCACTCCCGGGGTTGCAGGTATCAGAGTTCAATTGATTCAATTTCGGTAAGGGCGGAGCCACCGTTTTCCAGCGCCGCCAGCACGTCGAATACCTTATCGGACCAGCCGGCAATCAGGGCCACGCCGTCCTCGGCGCGAACATCAAGGGGCGCGGTGCCGTGGCCGGCCAGGTCGAAGAGGTACAGCCGGGCCTGGGGCGCCACCGTGCGGCGGTAGTCGGCCCACTCTTTGGCGATGCTAGTGCCAAAGGGGGCGGAGTTCCAAAGCTGGCAGTCGGTGAATATCAGCACCTTGTCCACCACCTCGCGGCGGCGCTTCAGGTCCTCGATGACGAGGTAGCCGTTGGTGCTGTAGCCGACCTCGCCTTCGCGCCGGTAGAACTCATCTACGTTGCGCAGCACGGGTCCGCGGGGCAAGCTCAGTTGCTTCCAGGTGTTGCCGAACATGCCGGCCGTGACGTGCTGGCAGCGGCTTTGCAGCAACATGCCCAGCACCAGACCCACATCGTAGAGCAGCACTTTGCTGCGCGGCGACACCGGCTGCTGCATCGAGCCCGATACGTCGCAGGCAATTACCACGCGGGTGTCGGGGCCGAAGCCGCGCAGGTTGGCGGCGCTGTGGCTGATGGCGTCTTCCAACGCCGCCAGCACCGCCGACACGTGGCCGCCCTGCAGGGCTTTCACCTCGCGGTAGGCCGCCAGAAACCGGAAGGGCAGCTGCTTGCTGCGCGCTACCGCAAACCGGTCGGCCAGGGCGGCGCACACCTCCACCACCATTTCAGCCGATACGTCGGCTTCAAGGATGTTGCGCAGGTTGCGCAGCAGGGCCATGTAGCCCAGCTTGCCGCTGCCAATCAGCTCGGTCCATTTCTGGCGGAAAGCGGCCGTGCGCTCCGCTGGTGTGGCGTAGGCCACCTGCCCTAGCGCCGACAACTCGGTTTCCCAAGTGTAGGGCGTGGGCAGTGTGCCCGCCACCAGCTGGTTGAACAGGGCTTGCTGCTCGGTGTTTTTGGCGGCTGGGTGCACCAGAAACAGCGCATCACGCAGGCGCACGGCCCCGGCCCGGTCGTACTTGGCCAGCTGGTAGCCGTCGAAGCGGTTGAAGCTCTGGGCCAGGCCTTTCTGCACCTGCTTGGAGAGACGGTTGAGGGTTTTGCGGCCGGTGCGCTGGTTGGCCTGCGTATAGAAGGCCAGCAGCTCGGTGATTTCGTCGGGGCGCTGCACGATGCGGGCCACCAGGCGGCTTACGAGGCTGTCGCCGCGGTGACGGCGGGCCAGCTCTACAGCCAGCACCAGCGGCACCGAGCGCAGGTGCATCCGCTCCCGGGCATACACCGCCAGCTGGGCCACAAAGCGAGGCTCACACTGCGCAATCAGTTCACGGAGCCGCGCCAGCCGCGTATCGGCTGTTTCATAGAACTGATCGGCGAGGGCCGTGGTGGCAACGGCAGCGTACAGCTCCAGCGCGGGTGTGAGAGTGAAAGCAGCGGCCCCGGCGTGGTTTACAGTATCGGGCCGGGCTTTGCGAAAGGGTAAATTAAAACGCATAAAAATGGCGGTAAAAAAAATGAAAACGACACGCATTTAATTGAGAAATAAGCCTGGCTTTTGCGCGCTATAATTTAGACATACTTTTCCTGTTTCGAATAAAAATTAATTTATTCGATTGAAAAATTAACATGAAAAAAGCCCGGCTTCTGGGGAGAGCCGGGCTTTTTCACGAAGGCATCAGACGGAAGTTATCCGCGTGAATATTTCGATAAAAAGTCCCGGCCGCACATATCCCACTCGCGGCGATTCTGCCGTTTACTCGGGAAGGATAGCGCAACGTAAGCAGCTGGCTGGTGCATGGCCGAAGGGGATAAGGGGTTGAAAAACAAACAACCCGAACCTTCTGGGTTCGGGTTGCGGAAGTGTCAGAGGGAATCTGCTACTGCTTCAGCTATACCGAACCACGGACGATGCACTTGGCTTCATCTGGTCTTGCTTAAAGGTGTAGTTGATGTGGCGCAGCATGAGGTTGTTGTTTTTGGTGTCACAAATATGAAAGGACTTTTTCTAGCCACCAAATTAATTGCTAAATTATTTTAATTATTTTTTCGATTCGTAATACTGCGGCTCAATACTTACCTACATATCATTAATAGACGCCGTGATTTTCCGACTACTGTAGAGACGAATATTTGCGTCTTGTTGTTGAATGACCGGTACTGCACCATTGTAACCGCATCATGTAAACAACATCAACGGCAAGACGCGAATACGCGTCTCTACACACGTTCTGGAGTTCTGAACAGCCGTCGGCCCAAGCCGCTATCATCCTCTGGCCTTGGGTTACGTACTTGGGCAGCATATGCCTCGTCTCGCCACTTCCGAACGCTACAGTATCACGCTGCCCCAGGGCCACCGCTTTCCGATTGCCAAATACGAACTGATTCGGGAGCAGCTGCTATGGCAGGGCATTGCGCCACCCACCGACTTCTACGACCCCGGCCTGGCCAGTGAAGAAGACATCCTGCGTGTGCACTCGGCCGACTATTGGCACCGTGTGCGCGACCTGCAACTAACACCCACCGAAGTGCGCCGCCTGGGCTTACCGCAAAGCCCGGAGTTGGTGCGGCGCTCGTTGAGCAGCGTGGCGGGCACTGTGCAGTCGGCCAGGGAGGCGCTGAGCACGGGCATTGGCATGAGCCTGGCCGGCGGTACCCACCACGCGTTCCGCGACCGGGGCGAAGGATTCTGCGTGCTCAACGACATTGCCGTGGCCGCCGCGCACTTGCTGCACCACGGCCTGGCACGGCAGGTGCTGGTGGTAGACCTCGACGTGCACCAGGGCGACGGCACGGCCAGTATTTTCCGGCACGAGCCGCGCGTGTTCACCTTTAGTATGCACGCCGGGGCCAACTATCCGCTGCGCAAGGAGCAGTCGGACCTGGATATTGCGCTGGACCTGGGCACCGACGACGCCACCTACTTACATCTGCTCCACGACACGCTGCCCGGCCTGCTGGCGCGCGTGCGGCCCGATTTTGTGTTTTTTCAGGCCGGAGTAGATGTGCTGGCCACCGATAAGCTGGGCAAGCTGGCCCTCACGCTCTCCGGCTGCCGCCAGCGCGACGAGTACGTGCTGGGCTTGTGCCAGCAGCACCGCTTGCCTGTGGCTGTGAGCATGGGCGGCGGTTACTCCGAGCGGCTTTCTGACATCGTGGACGCCCACTGCAACACGTTTCGGGTGGCGTATGAGGTATTTGGGTGATTTTGAGTGATGAGGTGAATGGTGACAAAGGGAACGTCATTCCGAGCGGAGCCGGGGAATCTCGCTAGTATGGTAAACAACAGCATGACAACGTCAGCGCGCGAGATTCCTCGGCTCCGCTCGGAATGACGTTCTTTCGTCACCTCATCAGGTCATTACCCCATCACCCCCATCACCTCCCCTACCTTTACACCATGAATCTGCACAACCCTGTTACTGATCTGCCTGCTGCTAATGCGTTGCCTGTACCCTCTTCCGGTGAGCCGATGGGCACACCGGCTCAGCAGGCGTTTCGGGCGGCGGTAGCGCAGGTGGAGGGGCTGCGGCAGCGCCTGCGGGAGCTGCAGGATGAGCAGAAAGAGGCCCGGCGGCGCTATTGGCAGCAGGTAGGCCCTGCAGCCCGGGCGGTAGTGGAAGCCCGGCAGGCACTGTTTGCACCACTGGAAGAAGCCTTGCTGCTGCGCTACTTCAGCCGCCTGGAAGAGCAGCAGATTACGGCATTGCTGATTGGCAATGCGCAGGCCCTGCAGAACCGCTTCGGTGAAGATGCCGCCGATATGCTGCGCAAATATGCACCCCGCCGCGCAGTTGATGCAGAGGACGACAGCCAACAACCCGAAGCCCCACCGGAGGCAACTTCTGAATCGGTAGATAGCCACCTGCCGCCGCACGAGCAGGCAGCAGCGCAGGCCCGCAACCGGCGCAGATCGAAGGCCGAGAAAGCGCAGGAAGCCATTGAAAAGGCAGCCCGCCAGGCGCAGCAGGAGTTGCTGTCGAACACCAAAACCTTGTACCGCCAGCTGGCCCGCACCCACCACCCTGACCTGCAGCGTGACCCGGCCGTGCAGCAACTCAAAACGGCCCTCATGCAGCGCATCACGGAGGCCTACGAAACCAATGACCTCTACACGCTGCTGCAGCTGCTCTCCGAAGCTACTCCCACCAACCCCACCGACGACACCTTGCTAGTGCAGTACACGCAGGCCCTGCAGCAGCAGCAACTGGAGCTTAAGCAGCAACTCAACGAGTTGAAATTCGGCGACAACGGCTTTATGGGCAGCACCGGCAAAAAGCGCGAGCAGGAAATTCGCCAACTCAAGCGCCAGCTGCGCGCCGAAACCGACTATCTGCACCACATCGGCCAGCTGATACGAGAGCCGGAGAGCCTGCGCGACGTTCTGCGCGAGCTGGCCGCCGCCGGCCACGATACGGTGTGAGGGCAATAATAGTGAAGCCATGATGGCACTGTCATCCTGAGCAGAGCGAAGGGCCTTCTCACGCCATAACGAGTCGTTGTTACGATGGTCGTTCAACTGCATAAGGTCCTTCGCCAGCGCAGGATGACACCTCCTCACCTGTCACCTCATCATCCCATCACTACCCCAGAAACGCCACTACCTGCTGCAGCACGGCCGGGTCGCGCATGATGCGGTTGTGGCCCAGGCCACTGGTTGGCTGGAATTCCAGCGCCGGCCAGCTGGCGGCAATGGCCTGGGCCTCGGCAAACGGGATACTGGCGTCGGCGTGGTCGTGGAGCAGCAGGGCGCGGCCGACGGGTAGCTGATGGCCCATGCGCAGCAAGCTGAAGCTCTCGGCGTCGCGGCCGTGCTGTTCGCGCACGTGGCGCCCGATGCGGGCCAGTACGGCCGGGCGCAACTGCAGCAACGCCGCGAAGCGCTGCGCTACCGCCGTCGTGCTGGCCGGCACCGCCAGCAGCACCAGCCGCGGCAGCTGCCCGCCCTGCGCCTCATTGAAGCGCACCGGAATGCCCGCCACGGCTGCCCCGCCGAAAGAGTGCGCCACCACCCCGTACACTGCGCCTACCGCATCGGCCACAGCCTGCACCGCCGCCCCAAATGCCGGCAGCGTAGTGCGCGTGCCCGGCGAAGCGCCGTGCGCCGGCCCATCCAGCGCCACCACCCGGAAGCCCGCTGCTACCAATGGCCTCACCATCGCGCCCCAGAAGCTGGCCCGGTGCTCCCAGCCATGCACCAGCAGCACCGTGCGCGCCCCGCCGGGGTTCCACTCATACGCCGCCACCCGGCTACCGCCGGCTGGCACCCAGAACTGCCGGGCCTGAGCCAGCGCCGCCGCTTCCCATTTTTTGGTTGGCAGCGGCCGGGGCGAAGTAAACAGAAGCCACGCCTGCCGAAACGCCCACTCCGTGGAAAGCGCCGACAGCAGCCGGAATTTCAAACGTATTAGCCCAATACCGGGCGGTAAGGGCGACGTAGTAGCCGCAGAAGTGGAAACAGGCATTACAGGAAATCAAGCAAACCGCCGGCAAGCTAGCGAACCGCCGCGCATTCGGAATCACGCAGCAAAGCCGAGCGACTGAACTCCACGACAAGCTGAGGCCCCACTGCAACCGGGCCGGGGCTTTTCTCATTCCCATAAAATCGTCAGGCTCCCCCTCTCCACGGGATACTGCGCATCGGGCAGTTGCGGGGCCGGGGGGTGAGGCCCCACCCGCGCAGTCTGCCAATCTATGCCTATCCTTGCGCCCGCCTTACCCCTGCCTGTCTGCTATGACCCACTACCTGCTCATCGACTGCCCCGACGCCCCCGGCCTGGTTTTCCGCATCACCGAAGTGCTCTACCGCCACGGCCTCAACATCCTGCGCAATGGCGAGTTCGTCGACCGCCACGACCAGCACTTCTTCATGCGCACCGAATTCGAGGGGCCCTGCGCCCCCGACGCCCTGCTCCCCGACCTGCGCGCTGTGCTGCCGCCCACCGCCCGCCTTCGCCTCCGCGACGACCAGCCCCGCCGCATTGTGCTGCTGGCCACCAAAGAGCACCACTGCCTCTCCGAGCTGCTGGTGCGCCACTTCTTCGGGCAGCTGCCAGCCCAGGTGCTGGGCGTCATCAGCAACCACAACAACCTGCGCGAGCTAACCGAGCGCCTTAACGTGCCCTACCACCACATCAGCGCCGAGGGCCTCTCCCGCGAAGCCCACGAAGCCGCCGTCCTCGCCCAGATTGAGCACTACCAGCCCGAGTTTGTGGTGCTGGCCCGCTACATGCGCATTCTGTCGCCGGAGTTTGTGGCGCACTTCCCCGAGCGGCTCATCAACATCCACCACAGCTTCCTGCCTGCCTTCATTGGGGCCAGCCCCTACGCGCAGGCCTACGCCCGCGGCGTGAAAAGCATCGGCGCCACCGCCCATTTCGTCACCGACCAGCTCGACCAGGGACCCATCATCACCCAAAGCGTCATCCCCACCGACCACACCCAAAGCGCCCTCGACATGGCCCAGGCCGGCCGCGACGTGGAAAAGCTGACGTTGGCCCGCGCCCTGTCCCTGGTTTTTCGCGAGCAGGTCTGCGTGCACCGCAACCGCACCATCGTCTTCGAGTAGCAGAGGCCGGCCACCCCGCCCCCACCCGCACACAGGTCCCCCGCCACCAGCCCGGAAGCAGCAGCGGGGGACCTGTGCGGTCAACGGATATTACCGCTGGCGGCGGTAGGGCAAAAACTGGTGCGGCTCGAACACCTCGGCCGTTGCGCCGATGCCCCCGTGGGCCACGTAGAACTCAGCTACCGCCGTTTCCAACCCCTGGGCATCATCCAGCGAAACGTCTTTAAACACGTCCTGCGCCGCCAGCGGAGCCGCCAGCGCACTCAGGCGGCAGCGGTTAACCCCCAACGGGTGCTCGATATAGAGCCGGCTGCCGTCCTGGGCCAGTTGGTCGTGCTGGTAGCGCCAGGCGTCGTTGAACAAGGGTCGGGTGGCACTGTGTGTCTGATCGAGGGGAGCAAAGCCCAGGCTTCGCAGGTAGATATCGTTCATGGCTCGTTGGGTATTGACGGATGATGGATGATTGTTGAGTACTACTCCTCTGCCGCCCAGTTCACCTGGCGCAGCAGCACACGAAACTCAGCTTCCGAGGCTAGCCGGCCCTGGAAGCTGTACAGCAGCTGGCCATTCACGTCTTCGAGCAGTGTTAGCTCGTCGTCATCGTAAAGCACAATGGTTTCGAGTCCGCAGGCGCTGGGCCGGCTGAACCGCGCCTGCCGGGGCGGCGAAGCAAAGCGCGTGAACCCCAGCGCGAGCAACAGCTCAGCCGAAGGCTGGTAGAAAGAAGACATGCGGGAGAAAGGAGATGGTCCGAAGCCGGAGCAATGGCTTGAAAGCCGTTGAGCGCAGGCCCGGCACCGATAGCTGCCACGCCTGAAACTGCCAGCGCCGAAGTATCCTTTGGCAGCAGTCCTGTAAGGTCGGCTTTTAAACTGACATTCTGTGAACTCCGTCAAATAAGACAAATAGCCACTGCCACCAAACTAGCCACGGCGTATGGAAGGCCGAAAGCTGGGAAGCGCAACTTTATGCAATTATTACGCGGCTAAATTATACTTTTAGTTTCTACTCACCATGTGCCACTCCCTGCTCTACGCTATATGCATTCTAGAATTTCTGGTTTTGCCGTCCTTGCTGTGCTCAGCGCGGCTACACTATTCAATCAGCCAGTGGCCGCACAGTCGGCTCCGGCTGCTACCCGTATCGGCACCATTCAGGGCGTGGGGCCGGCGGCTACGTCCGGCACCTACACTATCGAGGGCGTCGTGACGGGCGTGTATCCGGGCCTGAGCCCGGGCGGCTTCTACGTGCAGGAAGCCACTGCCGCCACCGACGGCAACCCCGCCACTTCCGACGCCCTCTACGTAGTGCAGCCCGACGCCCAGGTGAAAGTCGGCGACAATGTGCGCGTGACGGGCACCGTGCTGGAAAGCGCCGACGCGCCTTCCTACACCCAAGCCGTGCTGACGCAGCCCACCGTGGAAGTGCTGGCCGCCAACAGCCAGCTGCCCGACTTTGCTATGCTGCCTGCGGGCCAGTATTCTTCGGCCGACCTGGAGCGTTTCGAGGGCATGCGCGTGCAGTTTCCGGTGCCGCTCACGGTGGCCGACGTCTACAGCCTCAAGCAGCGCGGCGAGCTAATTCTCACCACCGGCGGCACGCTCTACCAGCCCACCCAGTTTATTGACCCCAACGACAACCCCGCCACCGGCACCACCAGCACCGGCACCAGCAACCTGGCCGCCGTCAATGCCTACCAGAAAGCAAACCTCGAACGGTCGTTGATTCTCGACGACGGTACCGCTGCCAAGCCCACCACTGCCCCCTTTCTTGCCCCCGCCCTGGGCACCGTGCGCGTGGGCAGCACCGTGGCGCGGCTGCGCGGCATCATGGGCTACAGCTACGGCAAATGGCGCATCCAGCCGCTGGCCGGAGTTGATGCGCCCGTGTTTGAGGTGCGCCGCCCGGCCGTGCCCACCTTCGGCCGCCTCGACCTGAAGATTGCCAGCTACAATGTGCTCAACTATTTCAACGGCGACGGCGCGGGCGGCGGCTACCCCACACCCCGCGGCGCCAAAACCGCCGAGGACTTTGCCCGGCAGCGCGCCAAAATCATTGCTGGCCTGGTGGCCATGAACGCCGACATCATCGGGCTGAGTGAGATGGAAAACGACGGTTTCGGACCGGAATCGGCAGTGCAGGACCTTGTGAACGGCCTCAACCAGGTGGCCGGCGCGGGCACCTATGCCTTTGTTAATGATGGCGGTGCCACCCAGCAGCCCAACAATACCGACGTTATCCGGTGCGCCATTCTCTACAAACCCGCCACCGTAGCGCCGCTGAAAGCCGCCATGGTGGCTACCGTGGCCGGCGTGTTCGAACGCCCGCCGCTGGCCCAGCTGTTCGTCACCCGCCGCGCCACCCGCCCCGACACGCTGGCACTGGTCGTCAACCACTTCAAGTCCAAGAGCAGCGGCAAGGGCATCGATGCCGACCAGAACGACGGCCAGGGCGGCTCCAATGACCGGCGCCGGGGCCAGGCCCGGGCTCTTGTGCAGTTTATCAATGGCACTGTGCGGCCCGCCGGCGCCCGCCGCGTTATCTGCATCGGCGACTACAACGCCAACTACGAAGAAGACCCCATTGACATTCTGCGGGCAGCCGGCCTGGTGGTCGTGACGCCGCCCACTAGCGCGTCCTACGTGTTCAAGGGCCTCACCGGCTCCCTCGACCACTGCATCGTAACGCCCAACCTGGTGGGTTTCATTGACGTGCACAAATGGAACATCAACTCCGGCGAGCCCAGCTTCCTGCAGTTCGACGTAGCCGGCGCCGACACCGATACCAAAAGCCCCTTCCGTTCCTCCGACCACGACCCGGTGCTGATTGGGGTGAATTTCCGGGGCCTCGCACCCGCCAATGCCAGCGCCTCACGCCTTTATATGTATCCCAATCCGGAAGGCGGCGCCCGCGCCTTTGCGCTACCACAGCTGCCTGCCAGCACTGGCCCGCTAGCCTTGGAAGTGGACCTGCCGCAGGGTGCACCCATGCTCCGCCTGCAGGGGCCGCAGGCGTTGCTGCAGGCGCAGCTTAACCGCGCCACCGCTCACCTGGCGCCCGGCCTCTATGTGCTGCGCATCAAAGGAAAAGGCGTAGATGCCACCCAGCGCGTGATGAAGCAATAAAGTCCACTGAAAACAGCTTCCGAAGCGGCGCTTCGTTTGCCCGGCATTCTCCTTATAGGTGTCGTCCGGCAAATAAAGCGCCGCTTCAGTCTGTTGGGTGCTAGCCTACCAACTGCCCGAAAAGATATTCCAGCGTAGCGGCGGGGTCGTGGCAGAGGCCGGGGTGCACGGCGGAGGTTTGCAGCACGGTGCTGCGCGTAGCCGTAAGCCAGCGGAACCGTTCAGCCACCCCAAACTGCCCGATAGGCCCGCCCTGGCGGCGGCCCTCACAGATCCGCGCAAAGGCCCCGAGGCGCGCCTGCAGCTCCTCCAAGTCGAGGTCGGGGCCGCCGAGGGCGCGCAGGCGGGCTTCGTCGAGGTGGAAGCGGCACTGCAGAAACCCCAGCGGGCGGCAGTACAGCACCACCCCGATGTTGCAGAATTCTTCCCGCTCTACGCGCGGTACCACGCGCAGCACGGCATACTCAAACAAGTGCTTCTCGGGCAGCATTGGCTTCCTGAACAAAGGTTTCTGATGCGGACAGCCGATTCTGGAGGAACTGCACATAGGCGTCCCGCTGCTGCCCGGCGGTGCGTTCCGGTTCCAGCAGCCACTCGTCGGGCACCAAGGCCACGATGGCGCGCAGCACCTCTGGCGTGAGGCGGGCACGGCCCTCGGCATCGACGGCGGCCAGTTCCGAAGCCTGGGGCAGCAGCACGTGGTCTTTCACCTGCGGAAAGGCGCGCGGCTTGGTTTGCTCGGCCCAGTTGGGGGCGGTGTGGTGCACGTAAAGGGCCGCGCCGTGGTCAATCAGCCACAGTTCTTTGTTCCAAAGCAGCAGGTTGGTGTTGCGGGCCGTGCGGTCCACGTTCAGCGTAAACGCATCAAGCCACACCACCTGCGAAGCCAGGCGCGAATCCACCGTCGTCACCAGCGGATCGAAGGTGCTGGCGCGGGCCAGGTAGTGCAGGGCCAAGTTGAGGCCGGTGCTGGCGCGCAGCAGATCCTGTATTTCCTCGTCGGGCTCGGTGCGGCCAAATGCTTCATCGAGGCGGATAAATACCAGCTCGGGCAGATTCAACCCCAGCGCGCGGGCCAGCTCACCCACAATTAGCTCGGCTACCAAAGCCTTGGGCCCCTGCCCCGCGCCGCGGAATTTCACCACGTACAGAAAGCCGTCGTCGGCTTCTACCAGTGCCGGCAAGGAGCCGCCTTCGCGGAGCGGGGTCACGTAGCGCGTCACGTCAACGGTTCTAAGCGAAAGGTCACTTGCCAGCATACAGCGTTGGGGGTCTAAGCGGGTTGGGGCGCAAAGGACGCACAAATGGCGCACAAAGTGGCGGGTTGAGGCAGCCTTTCAGTCGTCGGCTCCTGCAACAGGCGCTGCCGCCGGGGCCAGCACCAGGCTCACCGAGTTGATGCAGTAGCGCAAACCGGCCGGGGCCGGCCCATCGGGAAAGACGTGGCCGAGGTGGCCGCCGCACACGTTGCAGCGGACCTCAATGCGCTGCATGTGGTGGCTGTCGTCGGGGAGGTAGCGGATGGCGGCGGGCGTAGCGGGCTGCATGAAGCTGGGCCAGCCGGAAATAGCGTGGTACTTGGTGGCCGAGTCGAAGAGCAGGCTGTGGCAGCCGGCGCAGTGGTAGTGGCCGGGTTCGTAGGCGCGGCAGTAGGCGTTGCGGTAGGGCGGCTCAGTGGCGCGGCCCCGCAGCACGGCGTATTGGGCGGGCGTTAGGCGCTGCTGCCACTCGGTTTCAGTGTGCTCCACCCGCCGCGGCGGCTCGGGGTTGGCGTAGCGGGCAAAAATCAGCACATCTTTCCAGCGCAGCATGATATGGGGTGATGGTTGAGTGCTGAGTGTTGAACCTCCCGGTCCGACAGCGGTAGCTGTCCGACCGGTTGCCGCGGGCTGACGTTAGTACGACGTTGTTTGAGCGGCGCATACGGCAACCGGTCAGACGGCTACCGCCGTCGGATCGGAGTGTGCACTGCTTTACTGTAACTCACTCAGCGCCGCCGCTAGTTCAGCAAACAGCGGCCGGCGCGTTACTGCCGGCTGCAGGCACTGGTCGCGGAGCTGCTGCAGACGCTGCAGTGTGGCATCATCGGTAGGCGCGGTGCAGTGGGCCATCATTTCTTCCAGCAAACACCCGAAAGCCCGCGCCTCCAGCTGCTGCAGTTGCCGCGCCGCAGCCGCCTGGGGCGCGAAGAAACAGGCCGCGCCGAAGTCGCTGAGCAGAGCTGCGCCGGTGCTGGTATGCAGGATGTTGTGGGCGTATAGGTCGCCGTGCAGGATGCCGCGGCTGTGCAGGTGCGCCACGGCCGACGCAATGCCGTGCGTGAGGCGCAGCACGGCCGGCAGCGTGAACGTGGTGCCGGGCGCGTACACGTCGCGGGTGCAGGTGGCGAAGCTAGGCGGGCCGGCCAGGTTAGTAAACTCCGGCGGAATCAGCTCCAGCACCAGCCCTTCGGCGCCGGCCGGGTGGCCCGTGAGACGCCCATCCACGGGCACCAGATTAGCGTGGCGACCCGCGCTGATGCAGGCCACCATTTCGCTGTGCGTCAGGCCGTCACTCGTTACGGCACCTTTGAACACTTTCACGGCTACTTCCCGAGCCAACTGCGCGCCGCCCGGCTGCCAGCGGGCCTGCGAAATCACGCCGGAAGCGCCTTCGCCCAGCTGCCGGCCCAGCGTCAGGGTGTCCCAGGCAATGCTGCCGATGGGGTGCTGCGCCAAAGCCGCTGCTTCGGCAGCCTCGCTGAACGGATTGCCCGCATAAGCCAGCCACGACAAGCGCGGCAGCGCCAACAGCCACTCCGGCAACCCGGCAAGGCGGTTAGCGGCCAGCCGCAACAGCTCCAGATTGGTGCACCGGGCCAGAGTTTCAGGCAGCTCCATGAGGTGGTTGCCGGCCAGCATCAGCTTCTGCAGGTGCTGGCAGTTGCCGATTTCAAGCGGCAGGGCTTCCAGTTGATTGTCGGTGAGGATCAGCCACTGCAGCGCCGGCGGCAGCGCCGCGCCGGGCAGCGTACGAATTTGGTTGGCTTTGAACCCAATCATGCTCAGCTGCGGGCATTCGCCCAGCACTTCGGGTACGCTCGTGAATTGGTTGTCGGAGCAGAACAGGATGCGCAGATGGCGCAGGCGGCTGAAATCCGGAGGCAGCGCTGTTAGCGCGTTGCCCGACAGGTTGAGAACTTCCAGCGTTTCAGCCAGCGTGAAAATCTCGCGGGGAAACTCGGTCAGGTTCTCTGAGAGGTCGAGGCGCCGGACGCCGGCCAGTTGGCCGCGGCGCAGCTCTTCAAGGGTATGCATGCCCCAAAGGTCGGCAATGCGGCAGGAACAAATAGCCGAAATTCCCCCTGTCTAGCGCAGGTCCAACCGACAGCCCGTTGGATTTCGGCTGCCTGTCGTGCTACCAGTTCGGCGAATCGAAGACGAAACAACGTCAGCCAACAGCAAACGGTCGGAGGCCTACAGCGTCGGACCGGCGCTGGTGTTCTACCCAACAAGCTTCTCCCCGACCCCAACCGATACCAACGGCGCGGGGGTTGCAGGCTGTGCCTGCAGCCGCATCAGCAGCACATACAGCCCACCCGCCAGACCAAACCCTACAAACCAGGCGTAGCTATAGAGCCCTGATAGCCAGGGCCAAACAGTGCCGGGCGCCACCGCACCTACAGCCTGCAGAAAGCCCGGAATGTTGGGGGCAATGCCAACCGCCAGCGCCACCATAGCCGCGTAGTTGATGCCGTTGCGGTAGGTGTAGCGGCCCTGTCGGCGGTAGAGGTCGGGCACGTCCAGTTGCTGATGCCGAAGCAGGTAGTAGTCGGCAATCATGATGCCGCCGATGGGCCCCAGCAGCGCCGAATAGCCCACCAGCCACGTAAAAATGTAGCCGGAAGGGTCGGCAATCAGCTTCCATGGAAAAATCAGCAGGCCAATAACGCCCGTGATGTAGCCGCCGGTTTTGAAGCTGATACGGGCCGGTGAAAGGTTGGCGAAGTCGTTGGCGGGGCTGACGATGTTGGCGGCAATGTTGGTAGCCAGCGTGGAAAGCGCCACGGCCAGCATGGCCACGCTCACCAGCACCCGGCTTTCAAACCGCCCGGCCAGCACCACTGGGTCCCAGATGGTTTGGCCGTAGATAACGAGCGTGGCCGACGTAACTACCACGCCCACAAATGAAAACAGCGTCATGGACGTGGGCAGTCCGAGGGCCTGGCCCAGCACCTGGGCCCGCTGGCTCACGGCGTAGCGCGTGAAGTCGGGGATGTTGAGCGACAACGTGGCCCAGAAACCTACCATGCCGGTGAGTGAGGGGAAGAATAACGCCCAAAACTCGGCCGACGACGCAAACTTATCGGGCTGCGCCAGGATAGGACCCAGCCCGTTGCCGGCCGCAATGGCCCACCACAGCAGCGCCACGGCCGCCAGCGGCAGGAAAAACGCCTTGAACACCAGCAGCTTCCGGATGCTGTCTACGCCCAGATACACCACGTACATATTCAGCGCCCAGAACAGCACAAACGTAATGGCCGGGCCCGTAGCCAGCCCCCAGTTGGCCGGAAACACCGTGGGCAGCTGCCTTAGGCCCGGCAACCACAGCACCGCCATCTGATAGAGGGCATACCCACCAATCCAGGTCTGGATACCAAACCAGCCGCAGGCAATGATGGCTCGCAACAGGGCCGGCACGTTGGCCCCGCGCACCCCAAAGCTGGCGCGCGCAAACACCGGAAACGGAATGCCATACTTGGCCCCGGCGTGGCCGTTGAGCAGCATGGGCACCAGCACTACCGTATTGCCGAGAAAGATGGTCAGCAGGGCCTGCCACCAGTTCATGCCGCCCTCAATCAGGGAGCTGGCCAGCATGTATGTGGGAATGCACAAGCTCATGCTGATCCAGAGGGCCGCGTAGTTGGCGGTGGTCCAGGTGCGGCCGGCGGCCGGAGTTGGGGCCAGATCTTCGCTGATCAGTCCTTCGGCCTGGGCGTCGGATAGTGGTTGAGAGGCAGAGTGCATAGCAGTGGCGCGCTGGTTGACAAGACGCCAGGTAAGCTAGCAGTAAAAACCAGAAATTCAGCTTTCTACTCTCCGTGCTCTGCAGCCTTTCTATACTGCTACGGGGTAGCACCCGGCGCCTCTCTGGCTATCCGTGGTGCTACCCCGTGGCAGATTCATTCCGGTGGCGGCTTGGTGAGGCGACGCAGCAGGCATGTACGCTCAGGAACTGCACGACAGCGTGGCACTGCCGGGTTTGTCGCGGGCCCACTCGGGCCGTTTGGCCGCCAGGTCGTCGTGGCCGGGCTGCTCGGTGAAAGGGGTTTTAAGGACTTGCTGCAGCCGGTGCAATGGCACCAGGTCACCGGCTTCTGCTGCTTCGATAACCTGCTGGGCCAGGTAGTTGCGCAACACGTATTTGGGGTTGGCAGCCAGCATATTTTCCCGGATTGCGGCCGGCTCAGGAATTTCCTGGCGCAGGCGCTGCACATACTGCGCCAGCCACGCCCGCAGCAGTGCGTGCTCGGCGGTGTTGGGCGCGGTGTAGCAGGCATCCGTCAGCAGCGTATCGGTGGCTTCCTGCTCATTGCCTTGCAGCAAAGCTGGCACGGCCTCAGACAAGCCCCGGAAAAACAACGTCATGTCTGCCTCAGCAGCTTGCAGGGCGGCCGGCAGGGCTTCCAGCAGCGCGTAGTCTGGTTCGGAAAGTGTGGCCAGGCCGAGTTTGCGGGCCATCAGCTGGCGGTAGGTGGCGTTGAAGGTGGCGGCGTACTCATCCAGCAACGGGCGCAATACCTGCGGGTCGGGCAGCAGCGGCCCCAGGGCCTGGGCCAGCGCCATCAGGTTCCAGAGCCCTATCCGGGGCTGCTGCCCAAAGGCGTAGCGCCGGCCGCCGAAGTCGGTGGTGTTGGGCGTCCAGTCGGGGTCGTAGGGTTCCAGCCAGCCGTAGGGGCCGTAGTCGATAGTGAGGCCCAGGATGCTCATGTTGTCGGTGTTGAGCACGCCGTGCACGAAGCCCACCGACTGCCAGTGCGCCACCATTACGGCCGTGCGGCGGCACACCTCGACAAACCAGCGCACATACACCTCCGGCGAGGGCGCGCCCAGCTCCGGGAAATACCGCCGAAGTACGTAATCGGCCAGAGCCTGCAGGTTGTCGATTTCGCCGAGGGCAGCCAGCAGCTGAAAGCTACCGAAGCGCACAAACGTGGGCGCCACCCGCGCCACCACAGCGCCGGGCTCGGGTCGGGCGTTGCCATCGTAGAACATGTCGCGCACCACCTGGTCACCGGTGGCGGCTAGGCTGAGGGCGCGGGTGGTGGGCACGCCCAGGTGATGCATGGCTTCCGAGCACAGAAACTCCCGCACCGAGGAGCGCAGCACCGCCCGGCCATCGGCGCGGCGCGAGTAAGGCGTGGGGCCCGCTCCTTTCAGCTGCAATTCCCACGGCGTGCCATCGGTGGCGGTCAGCTCGCCCAAGCTCATGGCCCGGCCGTCGCCGAGCTGGCCGGCCCAGCTGCCAAACTGGTGTCCGCCGTAGCGCGCCGCGAAGGGCTTCATAGTTTCCGTGACGAGGTTGCCGGCCAGTATATCAGCCCCAGGGCCGCGCTCTGGAGGCCGCGCCACGCCCAGAAACGCCGCCATTTCCTCGGACCACGCCAGCAGGTGCGGATCAGGAACGACGGTAGGCGCCGTGCGCGAATAGTGGTAGCCGGGAACTTGGCGGGGGCTGTTATCGAGCAGCTTGTCGCCACGCAGCTCGTCTACAAAGGAATTATGGAAGGTGGCCTGGTGGAGTGGAACAGCGGAAATAGTCATAGCAAAATCAGAAAACAGAAGCGAAAACCAGAGAACAACGGCAGTTTATAGCAGCCCTCTGTGTACGGCTCCCGCCGGGATAGGCTGCCTCTCAGCGGGCACTTTACGCGGGCTACTCCTGCCAGCACAAAAAAAGCCGCCACCCAAAGGTGGCGGCTTTCCGGGCAGCAGTGCCTTTCGGCAACCAACTACTTCTTCAGTGGGTCGTGGCCCCAGTTCATCAGCGAATAGCGCCAGCGTGACGTTTCTACGTCTTTTTTGTCGTGGGGGCCTTGGGCCGAATGGCGGCTTATGTAGCTGTGCACTTTGTGCATGTGCTCTTCGTCGGCCTCGGTCAGCTCATCTTTCTTTTTGCGCAGAATTTTCACAATCTGCTCGCCGGAGTGGTGGCCGATGCTGCTACCATCGCCGCTGTCCTGGCCTACGGATTTCGACTCCTCAGTTTTCAGCCACTTTTCCAGTTCAGTGGCAGTCATGTTTACGTCTTTCTTGAAATCGGCGTGAATGTCGTTGGAGGCGGTGGCAGCCATAGGAATGCAGTAAAATAGGTGAAATGGTTGCTGATTGTACTATCCGGCCGGATATTGGTTGCCACACGATTTTGGCTTTGCCGCCACAGCCCACTACACCATGGCGCAGCGGCTACCGCCCCGCTAGCCCCAGACGTTGCACGGTTTCACCCTCAAAGTCGAACTCAATAAGTACAGCGGGCTCCTCACCTATCACCCAGCCGTCGTGGCCGGGCGCAATGGCCACCACCTGCGGGGCCACGAACTGCTCTACTTGCCCATCGGCGTACTGGATATGAAACTCGCCCCGGGCCAGAAACCCTACGTGCGCGTGCTGGCACAGCGCGGTGCCCACCACCGGCTGCATGTCCTTCGACCACCGGAAGCCCACCGGATATACCACCCGCTTCACCCGCGCGGCGCCGGTGCGCACCATGTCGATGGCAACGCTGCCCACCACCCGGTGGTCGGCGTCTTTTATAGGGCCCATAAGAGAATCTGGCTGTGACATGGCACGTTGGAAGTTAGAGGTGGTGGATAAAGCCAAAACAAGAAAAGAACAAAGCGCCTCTGGTGCACCCGGCAGCTTCTCTCCAGATGAAGATACTTACTTGCAAAGAGAACCAAGCAAAGCGGCCAACGGGCTGCGCCTCCGGCTTTCTTCTGGCCAGCTTATAGTGAAAGCGAAAAAGCACACCCTTCCAAGACTGCTGAAAAAGCTAGGCTAGCGGGAGAATACTCTTTTGGCCGGAAAAAGCCACTACGGTGCACCTGCCCCAACACCATAAGTCAGCTGGCACCAAAACACCAGCCCCCGTATCAGATTGATGCGGGGGCTGGTGTTTCATTATGCACTTCAGAAAAGGAATTTATTGTCCCAGTATTCCGCCGGGAAAACGCTTTAGCACAGGTGCCGGCTCTCGGCGGCGGTTTCCGTAGCCGTAGCCATCGTTACGGCGGTTTTGCTCGTCACGGGAGTAGCGGCCGTCGCGCTGGCACTTGTCGTCACGGCGGTTGTCGTAGTCGCGGCGGTCCTGGTACTTCTTGTCTTTGTCCTTCTTGCCGTAGCGCTTATCCTTTTTGGAGCCTTTGTCGTGGTCATGGTCACGCTCATACTTCCGTTCCCAACGGTCGTCATCGGAACGGGAGGCGAAAGGCGCGGCGGTGGCGGAAGTGGCCAGCAGTACCGCGGCAGCAAATGAGAGCAGCAGCGTTTTCATAGGGAATGGGCTAAGAGATGAATGCCGTTTGGACGACGCCTCCAGACAAAAGCCGCAGCCACTGCCAAGCGTCTGACGAGGCTTTGGCAAGCATGGTGCCAATGTGGTTTCCAGCAACTTGAAGCCGCTCGCCAGACAGACCGCCAAACGCTATTTGAAGCTGCTGTATGCGCATTGGATGCTGGTGGGCATCTGGTGTTCAAAAGGAAACCAAATAGCCGAAACAATGCTCCTGGCCATAAAAAAAAGCGGAGAAGCTCCGGCCGCCAAGCCCGCTTCTCCGCTTCGCTGTTGGAGGTAGCGAACCTATGCTAGTTTCCGGAACGATACACGTTTGGCTCCGGCAGGCGCCGCCCGCATACCGTCCCGAAAACCGTTTTCAGGGTGCCTTATAGCAGCCCTATCCCAGCCCCCGCCAGTTCGGTGCGCACAGCCTCCGGCCAGATGCTCACCTGCACTTCGCCGATGTGGCCTTTGCGCAGCATAAACATGCACACACGGCTCTGCCCAATGCCGCCGCCAATGCTCTGTGGTAGCTCATCTTTCAGCAGCCGCGCATGGAACGACAGTTCCTGCCGGTCTTCACAGCCGCGCAACGCCAGCTGGCGCACCAGCGCGTGCTTATCCACCCGAATACCCATCGACGATACCTCGAACGATGTTTGCAGAACGGGATGCCAGAGCAGAATATCGCCGTTGAGGCCGCGGTAGCCGTCGGCGGTTTCGGTGCTCCAGTCGTCGTAGTCGGGGGCGCGGCCGTCGTGGGCCTCCCCGTGGCTTAGCTCGCCGCCGATGCCCACCAGAAACACTGCGCCGTACTGCTTCACCACCTCATGCTCACGCTCCTTGGGCGTCAGGGTCGGATACTGGCGCAGCAGGTCTTCGGCGTGCACAAAGGTGATTTTGGCTGGCAGCACCGGCGAAATCTCCGGGTACGTTTCGGCCACGCGGGCTTCGGTGGTGCGTAGCGCCTCGTAGATGCGCTCCACGGTGGCGTGCAGAAATTCCGGTGTGCGCTGCTCCGCGCTGATGTGCTTTTCCCAGTCCCACTGATCTACATAGATGGAATGGATAGGCGAGTAATCCTCGTCGGGGCGCAGGGCGCGCATGTCGGTGAGCAGGCCACGGCCGGCCTCAATGCCAAGTTCCTGCAGGCGCACCCGTTTCCATTTGGCCAGCGAGTGCACCACTACGGCGCGGCGCTCGTCCAGCGCCTTGATGGGAAAGCCAACCGCCCGCTCAATCCCGTTCAGGTCGTCGTTGATGCCAGTGCCATCGAGCACGGCAATTGGCGAGGATACTTTCACCAGGTGCAGCTGCGACGACAATTCCTTGGCAAAGGCGTCTTTTACAAAGCTGATGGCTTCTTCGGTTTTGAGCATTTCGTGGGCAGTCATGACGTGTTTTTATTTAAATGGTGTGAGTGTTTTTTATTTAAAAAAGGCACGCAGTTTTCAGCCTCCCCGACGGGAGTTTTTAATTTTCAGAAATTAAGCGTGCCAGAAAATTATGACACCAGCTTGATCAGCTACATCAGGCAATCGGTACGGCAGGCACAAAAAAAAGCCTTCCGAGTGAGGGAAGGCTGCTTAAAAAATCAACTGCTGATTTTTATATCTCTAATGGAGCAATAGCCTTCCAGTCTCGAATCTGATTATTATTCGAGTTATTATTAGGAAGATTATTGCAGAAGAAGCGCATGACGGGGTGTCGTTTTTCGTTCGATGTATGCAAGTATAAAAATCAATATTATCAACTCCTACATTATTGATAATTAATTTTCATTTTCAGCGCAATTACTTCTTATAATACTATCTACCTTCTTAATTTTCTATTAATAGCCCTATTCATGGCCTAGAAGTGTGTCGCGCACTTCGCGCACGGCTCCGGCTACTGAGGCTGGCACCGCCGACTCGGGCTGTAGCAGCTTCAGCAGCCGCAGATACTTGGCACGGCCCTCCGAGAGCATAAAGCGCGGCACCTCATACACGAACAGATTGAAAGGCTCCACTTTCTGCACGCCTACCAGCACAAACCGGTCGGCGCGGAGGGCATCGGCGTAGAAGGCGGCCTGCCGGTCGTAGTCATAGCCGCTGCACTGCGCCACAAAATGCTGGTGGTCGTGGGCAAGTGTGGTTTTGAAGTCGATGACCGTATATGGCTCGCCTGGCTGATCTACCACAAGGTCGGCGCGGAGCTTACACAGCGTACCCGTAACGGGCTCTGTGAAGATGCAGCTGGGCTCGGCAATACCGGTTTCCAGCCATTTGCTGACCTGAGGATTCAGCTGAACGCCCTCCACCATCCACCACACCAGCGTATCGTTGATGCCGGGCAAGCCAGGCTCATAGAGGTCGGGCTCCAGCAGAGCCGTATGGAAAGCAGTTCCCAAACCCAGCGCGCCGCTGGCCGAAGCAGGCCGTGGCGACCGGCCGTTCAGGGCGTCGCGCAGGCGCGAGAGGTCGGAATTAGCAATGGCGGGCAGAGCGCGGTAGTCGTCGTAGGGAACACGCAGCAAATCAGGCCGCGGGGCAGTAGCAGAAGAATCAGTCACGGCAATAGAACAGCGAAACCTACAAAAAGGCTCCGGGTGGGGCAGGTTAGAAAGAAGCAGTATAGGGGTTTTTACGGTAGCGAACGACGGATGGGTTAAAGAAATTCGTGGCGAGCTTGCCTCTGAATACTGCTGCCCCGCTACCCTGGCACAAGCCCGGCATGATGGCTCATAGCGGGCTGCTATGCTGGCTTCACGCTATCCGACGGGCAATTACTCGGGCGGGAGCACCATCGGCCCCTTCGATTTTGAGGGGCAGGCAAATAAGGTCGTAGCGGCCGGCGGTGGCGTACTGCAAGGCCAAGCCTTCAATGATGCTAATGCCGGCATCGAGCAGCGCATGGTGCGTATCGGCGGACCCAACAGAAAGGTAATCAACCCCTACACACACAACGCCCTGGTCGCGAAGCCACTCGGCGGCATCGGCACGGAGGCGCACGAAACCGGGGTCGAAAGGCTGCGTGGCCCAGTTGTGGCGGGAGTTGCGGGTTTTGAACAGCACCCGGTCGTGGGGCTGCAGCGGCAGGCGCTCTACATCGGCCAGCGTGATAAATCGTTCGTCGTCGGTTTCTACCAGCAATGCCGGTCCTATAAGAGTGCTCAAGTCCAGCTCCGTCACGTCGGCGCCATCGGGCAGGAAGTGGCGCGGGGCATCCACGTGGGTGCCCGTGTGCACGCTAAGGCTCATTTCCGTGACGTTGGCCGCGGCGCCTTCGGCCATGCTCAGCGTTTTGCGGATGCGCACCGGAGCATTATCGGGCCAGTAGGCCATGCTGTCGGAAATGGTGGTCGTGAAGTCAAGCCAGGACATAGTTTTTAGGGATTATGAAGGAGGGCTTGGGGCTTAGAAAATAGGTATTCGGGCTTAGGAAATAGAGTTAAGCCTGAATAGAACTCGGCCTGGAAAGTGAAACCTTGAGTTTCTTCATTCCCAAGCCCTATTCCCGAGGCCCTAAAATCTATTCTTCCAACACGCGGGGCTGCAGCAGCTTCGCAATCAGGCCGGTCCAGCCGGTTTGGTGGCTGGCACCAAGGCCACGGCCGGTGTCGCCGTGGAAGTATTCGTGGAACAGCAGATAATCTCGGAAATGCGGGTCGGTCTGCAGCTGCCGGTCGTCGCCGAAGGCGGGGCGCTGGCCCTGCTCGTCGCGCAGAAACAGCTTGGTAAGGCGTTCGGTGAGGGCCTGGGCAATTTGCTGCAGCGTGTGCATGTGGCCTGAGTTGGTGGGGTACTCTACCTTGAACTCGGGGCCATAGTAGTGGTAAAAGCGCTGCAACGATTCAATAATCAGGAAATTCATGGGCAGCCAGATGGGGCCGCGCCAGTTGCTGTTGCCGCCGAACAAGGATGTGCTGGACTCGCCGGGCTCGTAGGACACTACGGCTGTCTCGCCACCGGCTTCCAGCCGAAATGGATGTTCCAAATGGAAGCGCGACAGGGCACGCACGCCGTAATCAGACAAAAACTCGGCCTCATCGAGCATGCGACGCAGCAGCAGCTTCATGCGGTGGCCGCGCAGCAACGACAGCAAGTGGCGCTGGCCTTTGCCGGGCTCCTGCCACCGACTCACCAAAGCCGCCAGGTGCGGGCGGTGGTCGAGAAACCAATTGAGGCGGCGCACAAACTGCGGAACTCCGCGCAAGGCGTCTTCGTCCAGCACTTCCACCGCAAACAGCGGAATCAAGCCCACTATGGACCGGATGCGTAAACTGAGGCGACCTTTATCGGGGGTATTGAGCACGTCGTAATAGAACTCGTCCTCTTCGTCCCACATGTCAATCTCGCCTTCTGAGAAGCTGCTCATGGCGTGGGCGATGTAGAGAAAGTGCTCGAAGAACTTGCTGGCCATATCTTGGTAGACCGGGTTGGTCTTGGCCAGCTCCAGTGCAATGCGCATCATGTTCAAGGCAAACATGGCCATCCAGCTGGTGCCGTCGGCCTGCTCGATGTAGCCGCCGGTGGGCAGCGGCGCACTCCTATCGAACACGCCAATATTGTCGAGGCCCAGGAAGCCACCTTCAAACACGTTACGGTTGTGGCGGTCCTTGCGGTTCACCCACCACGTGAAGTTCAGCAGCAGCCGGTGGAACATGCTTTCCAGAAAGGCTGTGTCGGGCTGGCCGCTGTGCTTGAGGCACATCTTATACACGCGCCAGGTGGCGTAGGCGTGCACCGGCGGGTTTACGTCTTCCAGCTTCCACTCATAGGCCGGCAGCTGGCCGCTGGGGTGCATGTACCAGTCCTGGCAAAGCAAGCGCAGCTGGTGCTTGGCGAAATCCACATCCACCAGCGCCAGCGGGATGCAATGGAAGGCCAAGTCCCAGGCCGCATACCACGGATACTCCCACTTGTCGGGCATCGAGATGATGTCGGCGTTGTTGAGGTGGGGCCAGGTGCTGTTGCGGCCGTGCTGGCGCTGGGGCGGCGGGGGCGGCATGGCCGGGTCGCCGGCCAGCCATTGCGGCACATCGTAGTAGTAGAACTGCTTGCTCCAAAGCATGCCCGCCAGGGCCTGGCGCTGCACGTTGCGGGCATCGGGGCTGGGCAAATCGTGCTGCAGGTCGGCGTAGAACTGGTCGGCTTCAGCATGGCGCTGGCTCATCAATTCATCGAACTCATCAAATGGATCCGGAAGGCCGGGCGCGGCCAAGCGCACACGCACCTTGCGGCTCTCACCGGCTGGCACACTGAAGGTATAGTGGGCGGCGGCCTTGGTGCCACACCGGGCTGGATTCACGGCTTTTTCTATGCCCTGCACTACGTATTCGTGGATGCCGTCTTTACAGTATGGCGCCGGATTGGGGGCGTCGTACAGCTTGGCTGTGTTGGTTTCGTTGTCGCAGAAAAGCAGTTCACACGGTAAGCCAGCAGGCTGGTCGCAGTACAGCTCCAGAGCGGGTAGTCTAGCATGGTCCACACAGATGCGGCCGTCACCAGAGGCCGCTAATTGGGGCCTATAGGAACTGGTGCCCCAGCTCCAGGTATTGCGAAACCACAACTGCGGCAGCACATGCAGCGGCGCTTCGTGAGAGCCCCGGTTGTGCACCGTTATCTGCATCAGCAGATCGGCAGGGCCGGCCTTGGCATAGTCGATGAAGACGTCGAAGTACCGGTCTTCGCGGAAAATGCAGGTATCGGTGAGCTCGAATTCGGGCTTGTGGCGGTTGCGGCGGGCATTTTCCTTCACCAGCCAGTCGTACGGAAAGGCATGCTGCGGATACTTGTAGAGCATCCGCATGTAGGAGTGCGTGGGCGTGTTGTCGAGGTAGTAATACAGCTCCTTTACGTCCTCGCCGTGGTTGCCTTCGGGCCCGCTGAGGCCAAACAGACGCTCTTTCAGGATGGCATCCTGCCCATTCCATAAACCCAACCCTAAACACAGTAGTTGCTGGTCGTCGGACACGCCGCCCAGCGCGTCTTCGCCCCAGCGGTAGGCCAGGCTGCGGGCCATGTCGTGGGTGGTGTAGGTCCAGGGCTGAGCGTCGGCGGAGTAGTCTTCGCGCACGGTGCCCCACTGCCGGTCACTTACGTAAGGCCCAAACTGGTGCCAGCGCTGCTGGCCCTCCCGCAATTCCCGTTGCCGGCGCTGCTCCTCATTCATGGGCACGTCGTTTAGTGGTTGGGTTGCTTTGAGTTGGCAGTTATTAATTGCTGGTTATCAGTTGTCAGTTATTAGCTCAAGATTAGCGACACTGACAACCAACAACTAAAAACTCCCCTGCCTTCAGCCGTTATCGGCGAAGCCGGGATACAAGGTCATGCCACCGTCGGCAAATAGCGTGATGCCCGTCACGTAGTCCGACTCGTCGGAGGCCAGCCACACGGCCACGCTACCGATGTCGGCCGGCTCGCCGATGCGGCCATAAGGAATCAGGGTGAGCAGACTTTTTTCCTCCTGAGGCGTGTCGCGGGCTGTCAGATTGATGGGCGTGGCAATGGCTCCGGGCCCAATGCTGTTCACCCGAATGCGGTGCGGCGCCAATTCCTGCGCCATCGTTTTCATCAGCTGCATGATGCCGCCCTTGCTGGTGGCGTAGTTGACGTGGCCGGCCCACGGAATGACCTCGTGCACCGAACTCATGCAGACAATTTTGCCGGTGGCTTTGGAAACCTCCGGCTGGGGGCCGCGCCGCACAAACTCGCGGGCGGCTTCGCGGGCGCACAGAAACTGGCCGGTCAGGTTCACGCCAATTACTTTCTGCCATTGCTCCAGCGTCATGTCCAGCAGCGGCGCGTCGTCCTGGATGCCGGAGTTGTTGATGAGAATGTGCAATGTGCCAGCCTCTTCCCGAATCTGCCGGAACATGCGCAGCACATCTTCTTCCTGGCTGACATCGGCCTGCACGGCCGTGGCTTGGCCGCCGGCCTGCTCGATTGCGCGCACCACTTCGGCCGCATCGTCGGCGCTGTGCGAGTAGTTGACGAACACCCGGGCGCCCTCGGCGGCCAGGGCTTTGGCCACCCCGGCCCCAATGCCGGAGCTGCCGCCCGTGACGAGGGCTATCTGATTTTTGAGGCGCACAAAAGAGTTGGATGCAGACATAGCTTGACAGGCAAAGTGTACCTGTAAGACTAGGTTGCACGCCTGCAGGTTACATGAAGTTGCGATAGGGCCGGCCAAAACTCGTTGGCGTGCGGCCTATTTCGGCACGGAAAACATCCGCAATTTTTCCACTAAAAAGGCTCAGCGGTAGCTGTTCTGGCACCACGCTATAAGCAGGTTGTGACTCAAGCAAAAGCCAGCACAAACTACCCGTTCAGGCGCTACCGGAACAATGCATTTTGCTTCAATGGAACTGTCGAAACACTTATTTTACAGGGGTAATCATAGTCGTGACACAACAATATCGAAAAGCTGATTCTCTACATTAATAATTCGTAAAATATTGACAATCAGAATACTAATAGCAATACACTCAACTCACCACGGCAACCATTTCACATGCGAGAGAAAATATAATTTGGAAGTGTAAAATTTCGGCTTCTACCTTTGCACTACCAATTCTTTACCCCCCGAAAGGATTGTTTTTATACAGAGGCGCGGAGAGACAGGCTCGACGAAACGCCGGCAACCAGCGGACCTTCCGAAACGGTGCCAAGTCCTGACCATATAAAAACAACAAGCCGTGAAATCCTTGTTCAACCCTGCCGCCGTTTCCGCTACCTTCTGTGCCGTACAGCATGGATGTTGTGGTATGCGAGGCATGGGCTGTTGTCAGGGCTAGGCACGCTCCCGTTTTCCTGGTTTGTGCGCCGCCCATCCCTGAGCTGATTTGCGCGTTTGCGCCATCGACCAGGGAAGTTGCACACCCGTTTCTGTTTCGCCGAAAACCGCGCTGCGCCGCTGCATAGCCCGTTTTTGCCGAAGCCATCTGCTGGCCGGAACGCCCTTGTCCCTTGCGGCGGGCCGCTTCCTCCTCTCCTCTTCCTGCTATGCCTGTAGCTGATGCTGCGCCGGCCGTCCACGTCCTGTTGGACCGCCTGCGCCCTCACCTGGTGGCTAGCTCCGCCCTGGAGCGCCTCCGTCTGGTAGCCGAAACCTTCCCCGGTCAGGCCGTTTTTTCCACCTCGTTCGGGCTGGAAGACCAAATAATCAGTCACCTGATTTTCGCCCACGACCTGCCCATTGAGGTTTTTACCCTCGATACCGGCCGCAACTTCCAGGAAACTTATTCCACCTGGAACAAGACGCTGCTCCGGTACCAGAAGCCCATTGCGGTGTACGCCCCGCAGCGCGAGGACCTGGAAAACCTGCTTCTGCAGAAAGGCCCGAACTCCTTCTACGAGAGCGTAGACAACCGCAAGGAGTGCTGCCACATCCGCAAGGTGGAGCCTCTGAACCGGGCCCTGGCCGGCCGCAGGGCCTGGGTGACCGGCATCCGGGCTGAACAGTCGCAGAACCGGCAGACGATGGACCCTGTGGAGTGGGACGCGGCGCACCAACTCGTGAAAATCCACCCGCTGTTCGACTGGACCTGGGAGCAGGCGCTGGCCTTTGTGCAGCAGGAGGGCATTCCGGTGAACCCGCTGCACCAGCAGGGCTTTGTAAGCATCGGCTGTGCCCCCTGCACCCGCGCCATCAAGTCCGGCGAGGATTTCCGGGCCGGCCGCTGGTGGTGGGAAGACCTCTCGGCCAAGGAGTGCGGCCTGCACGCCACCGCCCCCCACGACGGCCCCGACCCGGTGGTGGAGCCGGTACCGGCCGGATAGCACGGCAAAAAAGAACGTCATGCTGAGCGAAGCCGGAGGCGAAGTCGAAGCATCTCTACCGCTAGCTAATCAGATGGCAGCACCGATAATCGCTCCATAGCCCAGGGTTTAAACCCTGGGCTAGTGAACCACACGAAGCGGTAGAGATGCTTCGGCAAGCTCAGCATGACGGAAAACAACAGAACTGAAATCCAGACAACTATGAGTACCACTTTCGATTACCTCGACCGGCTGGAAGCCGAAGCCATCCACATCCTGCGGGAGGTGGCGGGGCAGTTTGAGCGGCCGGCTTTGCTGTTCTCGGGCGGCAAGGATTCCATTGTGCTGACGCGCCTGGCCGAAAAGGCCTTCCGTCCCGGCCGCTTCCCCTTCCCGCTGGTGCACGTGGATACCGGCCACAACTTCCCCGAGGTGCTGCATTACCGCGACGAGCTGGCCGAGCAACTGGGCGAAAAGCTGGTGGTGCGCAAGGTGGAGGACACCATCCGGCGGCAGCGCCTGCGTGAGCCGGGCGGCAAGTACCCCAGCCGCAACCCGCTGCAGACCTACACGCTGCTGGAGGTAATCGAGGAGTTCGAGTTTGACGCCTGCATTGGCGGGGCCCGCCGCGACGAGGAGAAGGCCCGGGCCAAGGAGCGCATCTTCTCGGTACGCGACGAGTTTGGCCAGTGGGACCCCAAGCGCCAGCGCCCTGAGCTCTGGAACATCTACAACGGCCGCATTCAGAAGGGCGAAAACGTGCGCGTGTTCCCCATTTCCAACTGGACGGAGCTGGACGTGTGGCGCTACATCCAGCGCGAAAACATTCCGCTGCCCGACATCTACTTCGGCCACGAGCGCCGCTGCGTGGTGCTGCCTTCGGGTCAGCTGTTGGGCCTCACCGAGCACCTGCAACTGGATGACGAAGACGAAATCGTGACCCGGCAGGTGCGCTTCCGCACCGTGGGCGACTCCACCTGCACCGCCGCCGTGGAAAGCGACGCCCGCACTGTGGAGGACATCATCCAGGACCTGCTGCTGGCCAAAGTAAGCGAGCGGGGCGCCACCCGCCTCGACGACAACATCTCCGAAGCCGGCATGGAAGACCGCAAGCGGAACGGATATTTCTAAGTGGGGTGATGAGGTGATGAAGTAATGAGGTGAAAGGAGCCGTCCGGTATCCGGTTCAACCTCATCACTCCATCACCACACACTTTTCACCTCATCACCTCATTACTTCATCACCAACATGGACTTACTTCGATTTATCACTTGCGGGAGCGTGGACGACGGCAAGAGCACCCTGATTGGGCGGCTGCTGTACGACTCTGAATCGGTGTCGCTGGACGTGCTGGCGGCGCTGGAGAAGCGGCAGGCTTCCAATGGCACTGTGGATCTGGCGTTGCTGACTGACGGGCTGCGCGCCGAGCGGGAACAGGGCATCACCATCGACGTGGCCTACAAGTACTTCACCACGCCCCGCCGCAAGTTCATCATCACCGATGCGCCCGGCCACGTGCAGTACACCCGCAACATGGTAACGGGTGCCAGTAACGCCGACCTGGCCATTGTGCTGGTGGATGCCCGCCAGGGCGTGATTGAGCAAACCCGCCGCCACACCCTCATTGCCGCGCTGCTGGGCATCCGGCACTTTGTGCTGGCCGTGAACAAGATGGACCTGGTAAACTACGACGAGGCCGTGTTTGCCCGCATTGCCACCGACTACGCCGAGCTGACCAACCACTTCAACCTGCCCGCCGCCACGGCCATTCCGCTGAGCGCCTTGCAGGGCGACAACGTGGTGAAGCCCAGCCAGCACCTGCCCTGGTACACCGGCCCGAGCCTGCTCCAGCACCTGGAAAGCGTGCCCGGTGCCCAGGAAACCGAGGCCGCGCCCCGCTTCCAGGTGCAGTACGTCATCCGGCCCCAGACGCCCGAGCTGCCCGACTACCGTGGCTACGCCGGTCAGATTCTGAGCGGCCAGTACCGCCGCGGCCAGCGCGTGCGGGTGCTGCCCTCGGGCCTGGAATCGGAAATTGAAGCCATTGAGGTAAACCAGCAGGAAGTGGAAACGGCCGTGGCCCCGCAGGCCGTGGTAATCCGCCTGCGCGACGACGTGGATGTGAGCCGCGGCGACGCCCTGGTGCCCGCCGGCCCCGAGGAGCCCACGCTCACCCGCGAACTGGAAGCCACCCTGTGCTGGATGAGCGAGCAGCCTTTGTGGCCCGGCCGCAAGCTACTGATCCAGCACCACTCAGCCCTCTCAAAAGCGGCCGTGCCCAGCATCCTCTACAAGGTGAACGTGCAGACTTTCGCCCGGGTGCACACCGAGCAGGCCCAGCTGAACGACATCGTGCGGGTGCGCCTCAAAACCGCCCTGCCCCTGGCCGTGGACCACTACACCGACAACCGCACCACCGGCTCCTTCATCCTGGTGGACGAGCTGACCGGCGACACCCTGGCCGCCGGCCTGGTAGAAGCCGCCAACTCCGAGTACTTCACCGCCCCGGTAGCGCCACCAGTAGCGTTTTCGATTTAGGCTGCTGACGAACAGAACGTCATGCTGAGCGAAGGCGCAGCCGCAGTCGAAGCATCTCTACCGCTGGCTAATCAGGTGGCAGCACCGATAACCGCTCCATAGCCCAGGGTTTAAACCCTGGGCTACTGAACCGCCCAAGCAAAGCGGTAGAGATGCTTCGGCTTCGCTCAGCATGACCGACAATTCACTCAATCACTCATTCTCTCATTCACCGATGCAAACGCCCCGCCTTACGGTACTGGGTGCCGGCCCCGGCGACCCGGAGCTGCTCACGCTCAAAGGGGCGCGGGTGCTGTCGGAAGCCGATGTGATTTTGTACGACGCGCTGGCTAACCGTGCTTTGCTCGGGCACGCCCGCCCCGAAGCCGTGCTGGTGCCCGTGGGCAAGCGGCGCGGCATGCGCAGCCACTCGCAGGACGACATCAACGCCCTGATTGTGGACTATGCCCGCCGCTACGGCCACGTGGTGCGCCTCAAAGGTGGCGACCCGTTTGTGTTCGGGCGCGGCCGGGAGGAAATGCTCTACGCCGAAGCCCACGGCCTGCTCACGGACTATGTGCCCGGCATCAGCAGCGCGGTGGCCGCGGCCGGGGCAGCAGGTATTCCCGTCACGCACCGGGGGCTGAGCGAAGGATTCCGAGTGATTACGGCCACCACCGCCACCGGCGAGCTGGCCGGCAGCATCCGGGAAGCCGCCCGCGACGCCCGCGGCACCACCGTCATTCTGATGGGCCTGGGCGAGTTGCCGCGCATCGTGCAGGCCTTCTGCGAGCAGGGCCACGCCGATACCCCCGCCGCTATCATCCAGAACGGTACCCTGCCCCACGCCCGGCTGGTAACCGGCCCGGTTGCCGAGCTGCCCGCCCGCGCCGCTGCCGCCGAAATCGGCGCGCCGGCAATCATCATCATTGGCGAAGTCACCCGCCTGGCCACGCCGGAGAAGCTGGCGCTGCTGCCGGAGCTGTACGCGGCGGTAGCCTGAACAGCAATTCACAAACAGCACGTCATGCTGAGTATGTGGCGCATCTAGCTAGTGTCCGGATGCGAAGTCGAAGCATCTCTACCACTGGCTAATCAACCTGATTATACCGATTACCGCTCCATAGCCCAGGGTTTACACCCTGGGCTACTGAACCGACCAAACGAAGCGGTAGAGATGCTTCGGCAAGCTCAGCATGACTTCTTCCTTCTCTGACGCGCCCAACCCACTGCCCCAACCACCACGTCCTATGTCACTTCTTTCAGCTTCCCCCACGCTTCCCATTGGCCTCGACGACCAGGCGCTGCAGCAGCTGGCGGCGGGCCTCACCTCCCAGCAGCTGGTGTGGCTGAGCGGCTACCTCTACGGCCGCGCCGGCGCGGCTGCTCCCGTTGCCGCCGTAGCCCCGGCTCCGGTGGCGACGGAAGCAGCCGCAGCCAGTCGGTTCACCATCCTGTTCGGCTCCCAGACCGGCAACAGCAAGAAAGCCGCCGGCATGGTGGCCGAGGCGGCCCGCCGCCGGGGCCTGCAGCCGCAGGTGCGCGACATGAACGACTACCCCACCAAGGACCTCAAAACCGAGCAGCAGTTGCTGGTGGTGGTGAGCACCCAGGGGGAAGGCGACCCGCCCATTGCGGCCGAGGAGCTGCACCAGTTCCTGCTCAGCAGCCGCGCCCCCAAGCTTCCCAACCTGCAGTACGCCGTGCTGGCCCTGGGCGACAAAAGCTACCTGCAGTTCTGCCAGACCGGCTTCGAGTTCGACCAGCGCCTGGCCGAGCTGGGTGGCCGCCGCCTGGCCGAACGGCTGGACTGCGACGTGACCTTCGAGGACGAAACCCGCCAGTGGGCCGAGCAGGTGCTCAGCCGCATTGCCGAGCTGCAGCCCGCCCCGGTCCCCGTAACGGCCGGCGCCACCGTGGCCGCGCCGGTGGTGGCCTCGGTAGGTGTGGGCTACGCGCCGGAAGTGGCCCCGCTACCCGCCGCCGTGGAGTACAACGCCCGCACCTCCTTTGGGGCGGAGCTGCTGGAGAAGATTCAGCTCAACGGCCGGGGCTCCACCAAGGAAACCTACCACCTGGAGTTCTCCCTGGCTGACTCGGGCCTGACCTACGAGCCCGGCGACGCCCTGATGGTGCAGCCCCGCAACCGCCCCGCGCTGGTGCAGGAAGTGCTGCTGGCAGCCCGCCTAGCCGAAGCCGCCCCAGTGCGCCTCGAAGCTGAGGAGCTGGACCTGACCACCGCCCTCACCGAGCGGCTGGAGCTGTCGGTCATCACCCGCGACGTGCTGGAGCGCTACGCCGCCGTGGCCCCGCAGCACCCGCGCCTCCGCGAAATTCTGGCCGATACGGCCGGGCTAGGCACCTACCTCTACGGCCGCGACATAGCCGATTTGCTCACCGAGTTTCCGGTGGAGCTGTCGGGGCAGCAGCTGGCGGCGGTGCTGCGGCCGTTGCCGGCCCGGGCCTACTCTATTGCCTCGTCGCTGCTGGCCCACCCCGAGGAAGTGCACCTGACGGTGGGGGCCGTGCGCTACGAAACCCACGGCCGCGCCAAGCACGGAGCCTGCTCCGGCTACCAAGCCGACCACCTCAGCCTCGGCGACACGGCCCGGGTGTGGGTGGACCGCAACGAGTACTTCAAGCTGCCGCAGGACGCCGCCACCGACATCATCATGGTAGGCCCCGGCACCGGGGTAGCGCCCTTCCGGGCCTTCGTGGAGGAGCGGGCCGAAACCGGCGCCACCGGTCGTAACTGGCTGGTGTTCGGCAACCCCCATTTCACCACCGACTTCCTCTACCAGACCGAGTGGCAGCAGCACCTCAAGCGCGGCACCCTCGACCGCCTCGACGTGGCCTTCTCCCGCGACCAGGCCCAGAAGCTCTACGTGCAGCACCGCCTGCTGGAACAGAGCCGCCGCGTGTACGAACAGCTAGAAAACGGTGCCTATTTCTACGTGTGCGGCGACAAATCCCGCATGGCCCACGACGTGCAGCACGCCCTGCGCCAAATCATCCAGCAGGAAAGCGGCCACGACGCTGACTACGCCGCCGAGTACCTGCGCCAGCTCAAAAAGTCGCGCCGGTTTTTGGAGGATGTGTATTAGGTGCCTCACCCCCCGGCCCCCTCTCCAGGGGGAGAGGGGGAGCCTGACGGACCGATGTAAAGACGCAACATTTTGCGTCTCCCACCAGAATGGTTGGCACCGCCAATTGTAGAGACGCGACACTTCGCGTCTCCCGCCAGAACGACTGATACTGAACCAGTCAAAATACCATCAGCAACGACGAGACGCGAAGTGTCGCGTCTCTACAACCGCCCAGCCCGTCTGGCTCCCCCTCTCCCCCTGGAGAGGGGGCCGGGGGGTGAGGCAAACCGCTAGAACGACCCATGCCTGCCGTTTTTCCAAGACGATGTTGTAGCCGGTAACGGCCGCTGCGCCCCGGGCGCGGGGGCTGCGCCGGCCTGCCTTCTACCCCGCCCTGGGTTCTTTCTCCCCTTGTAAAAACTCTGATGAAACATCTTCTTTCCTCTTCCTTACTAGTACCGGCGCTGGTGGCAGCCAGCGCCACCGGCCTGCACGCCCAGGAGGCCCTGATTTCGGTGAGCGGCACCGTGCGCGAAAAAACTACCGGCGAGCCGCTGCCGGGCGTGAGCGTTATTGTGAAGGGCGGCACTACCGGCACGCTCAGCGACGGTAACGGTCAGTTTGCCCTGAAAGCCAAGCTCCGGTTCCCGTTTACGCTGGTGTTCAACACGCTGGGCTACGAGTCGCGGGAGCTGGAAATTGCCAGCGGCAGCCAGCCCATCAGCGTGCAGCTGGAGTCGAAGGCCGTGTCGATGAACGAGGTGGTAGTGTCTGCGTCGCGGGTAGAGGAAAGCCGGCTGACCTCGCCGGTGGCCATTGAAAAGCTCGACATCCGGGCCATCAAGGAGACGCCCGCCCCCAGCTTTTATGACGCGCTGGAAAACGTGAAGGGCGTGCAGATGACCACCAGCTCGCTCACCTTCAAGGTGCCGAATACCCGCGGCTTCAACATCCCGAACAACTTCCGCTTTATGCAGCTGGTGGACGGGGTGGACATGCAGGCGGCCACCCTGGGTGTGCCGTTGGGCAACGCCATCGGGCCTACCGAGCTGGACGTGGCCTCGGTGGAAATCACGCCCGGCGCGGCCTCGGCCCTCTACGGCATGAACGCCATCAACGGCATGGCCAACCTCACCACCAAAAGCCCCTTCAACTACCAGGGCCTGAGCGTGTACCAGAAGGTGGGCGTCAACCACGTGGATGGCAAAGACCGGGACCCGAGCGTGCTGACGGAAACGGCCGTGCGTTGGGCCCAGAGCCTGGGCGCTTCGGGCCGCTGGGCCTACAAGGTGAACGGCAGCTTCCTGCGCGGCACCGACTGGCTCGCTAACACCCAGAACGACCAGAACCCGCAGAACCTGGCGTCGGCTAACCCGCGCTTCCCGGAGCTGAGTGGGGCCAACAACCCCGCCGCCGACCTCTGGAACCGCTACGGCGACGATAACGCCGGCAACGTGAGCATCACCATCCCCTACAACGGCCGCAACGAGACCTTCAACGTGCGCCGCACGGGCTACTACGAGCGGGACCTCACCAACCCCATCGTGCGCAACATCAAGGCCGATGCCAGCCTGCATTACAAGCTCACCGACAAGCTGGAGCTGAGCTACGGCTATCGGTTCGGGCTGATGGACGGCGTGTTTCAGCGCGGCAACAAGATTCAGCTGGATGGCGTGACGGTGCAGAACCACAAGGTGGAGCTGAAGGGCGAGAACTTCACGGCCCGGGCCTACATGCTGGTCGAAAACACCGGCAACTCCTACAACCTCAACCCGCTGGCGCTGAACCTCGACCTGCAAAACGACTCTAACGCCGCTTGGGGCACGAAGTTCCGGACGGAGCTACAAAGCCAGCTGAGCGGCGGGGCTACGTTGGCCCAGGCCATGCAGCAGGCCCGCACCGTGGCCGACGCCGGCCGCGCCGTGCCCGGTACGCCTGCCTTCGACGCACTAAAAGCCCAGATTGTGAAGACCAACAACTGGGACAGCGGCGTGAACGTGCCCGGCGCGCCCATCCCGGGCGGGGCCGCCCTCACCCAGCGCAGCCGCACTTACCACACCGACGCCATCTGGAACCTGGGCCCGCGGGTGAAATTTGCCGATGTGCTGCTGGGGGCCGATGCCCGCCTGTACGAGGTAATTCCGGACGGCAACAACTTCGTGGATTTCAGCCGCCCGCTCACCGAGCGCACCCAGCCCGGCGGCCAGAATCAGTACTACAAGAAAATCGGGGGCTTCGGGCAGGCCACCAAGCGCCTGCTGCAGGACCGCCTGAAGCTCACCGCCTCGCTGCGCCTGGACTACAACACCGAGTTCAACCCCAAGCTGAACCCGCGGGTGGCGGCGGTGTACACGGCCGGCGGCCTGCACAACTTCCGGGCTTCGTACCAGAACGGCTGGCGCTTTCCGTCCTTATTTGAGGCGCTGTCGTTCGTGAACAACGGCAACGTGCGCCGGGTGGGCGGGCTGGCCCGCGTGAACGAGGGCCTTAACTACCTCGACAACTCCTACACGCTGGCGTCTATTTCGCAGTTCAACGCCGCCGTGAATGCCTACGTGGCCGCCAACGCCGGCACCACCGCCAGCCAGGCCGCTCTGCGCCCCGAAATCCGGGGCGTGCTGCAAGTCGGCAACCTGCCCACCGAGCAGCCCGAGCAGATTAACGCCTACGAGGTGGGCTACCGCAGCGTGCTGCTGGATAACCGCCTCTCCATCGACGCCGACGCCTACGTGAACATCTACTCCGGCTTCCTGGGCCAGGTGGAGGTGAGCGTGCCCAAAAACGCCGCCGGCCAGCAGGTGCAGGTAGGCTCCGATGATGCCGTGCTGGCCGCCCTCAACAGCAACCGCGCCGCCCGCCAAGACCGGTACCGGGTGTACACCAACGCCCGCAACAACTACCGCAGCTACGGCTCCACGCTGGGCGTCACCTACAACTTCTACCAGAAGTATACCCTGGGCGGCAACGTGAACTACAACGCCCTGTCGGCCAACAACGCCCCCGACATCTTCGTGACGGGCTTCAACACCCCGCACTGGGTCACCAACGTGAGCTTCGGCAACCGCGAAATTGTGCGCAACGTGGGCTTCAACCTAGTGTGGCGCCACCAGAGCACCTTCTTCTGGGAAAGCCCCCTGGCCAACGGCCGCGTGCCCGCCTACCAAACCGTGGATGCCCAGGTGAACGTGCGCGTGCCCGCCCTCAAAACCACCATCAAAGCCGGCGGCGCTAACCTCCTCAACAACCGCTACTACCAGTACGCCGCCGGCCCCACCATCGGGGGCCTGTACTACGTGGCGTTGACTTTTGATAACACCGTATTGCGGTAAGTGTGATGAAACGGTTCCTTCTCTTTTGTGGCTTGCTGCTTCTGACCCGGCCTTTGCTGGCGCAGAAACAGTACGTGCGCGAGCAGCAGACGTGGCTGGGCATATTCAACCAAACCCGGTTTTCGCAACACTGGGGCAGCTGGACCGACCTGCAACTGCGCCTGCACGACCATTTCGTGCAGGCCAAATTCCAGACGGTAACCCGCGTGGGCCTGACGTACTACCTCACCGATGATGTGCGCCTGACCGGGGGCTATGCCTACGTGCACCATTACCCCGACGGGGCCCGCACCGTGGGTCAGCCCGAGCATCGCCCCTGGCAGCAGGTGCAGTGGTTCAGCAAGTTTCCGAAGGCCCGCCTGATGCAGTGGGTACGTCTGGAAGAACGATTCCGGCGCACTATCCGGCAGAATGAGCGCACCGACGACTTCGATTTCAACTACCGCACCCGCTACAACGCGGCGCTGTTTCTGCCGCTTACCAAGCGGGGTTTTGAGCCCGGCGGCTGGCAGTTTCTGCTCAACAACGAAGTGATGATGAATTTCGGAAAGGAAATTCGGCTGAATTACTTCGACCAGAATCGGCTGTTTGCCGGCGTGGTGTACCCGCTCAACAAGCACGCGCAACTGCATGCCGGCTACATGCACCTGTTTCAGCAGTTGCCGGCCGGTAGCACCTACCGCAACCAGCACACCATCCGGGTTTTCTACTTCCACAACTTCGATTTACGCCCTGCGGCTCCGGCTGCTCCGGCATCCTCCCCAGCTCCCTGATTCTCATGGCTGATACCCCCAAACTTTCCGAAGTCGAGCACGTCAAGGCAGCCAGCAACTACCTGCGCGGCACCCTGGCCGAAAGCCTCGTAAACCCGCTCACCGGCGCCCTCTACCCCGACGATACCCACCTGATCAAGTTCCACGGCTCCTACCAGCAGACGGACCGAGACCTGGACTCGGAGCGCAAGCGGCAGAAGCTGGAGCCGCTGTACTCGCTCATGATTCGGGTGCGGGTGCCGGGCGGCATTGCCTCGCCCGCGCAGTGGCTGCGCATGGATGAGCTGGCCGACGAGTATGGCAACCACACGCTCAAGCTCACCACCCGCCAGGCCTTCCAGCTGCACGGCGTGCTCAAGCGCGACCTAAAAAAAACCATCCAAGGCTTCAACGAGGCGTTGCTCGACAGCATTGCGGGCTGCGGCGACGTGAACCGCAACGTGATGTGCAACCCCAACCCGCACGAAAGCCCCCTGCAGGCGGCCGTGTACGAGGTGTCGAAGCAGATCAGCGCCCACCTCACGCCCCGCACCTCGGCCTACTGGGATTTGTGGCTGAACGGCGAGCCCCAGTTCACCAGCGCCCCCAACGAAGGCGAGGAGGACGCCGAGCCCATTTACGGCAAAACCTACCTGCCCCGCAAGTTCAAGATTGCCCTAGCCATTCCGCCCTACAACGACACCGACATCTTTGCCAACGACCTGGGCCTGATTGCCATTGAGGAACGGGGCCAGCTGGTGGGCTTCAACGTGGCCGTGGGCGGCGGCATGGGCATGACGTTCGGCATGCCGGAAACCTACCCCCGCCTGGCCGACATCATCGGCTTCGTGCCCACCGAGAAAGTGGTGGACGCCTGCGAGAAAATCGTGACGATTCAGCGCGACTGGGGCAACCGGGAAAACCGCAAGTTCTCCCGCCTCAAGTACACCGTGGACCGCGTGGGCCTCGACGTATTCAAAGCCGAGTTGGACCACCGCCTGGGCTTCACGGTGGAGCCCGCCCGCCCCTATCAGTTCCGCAGCTCCGGCGACGCCTACGGCTGGTCCATCCAGGCCGATGGCCGGGCCCACCTCACGCTGTTCGTGGAAGGCGGCCGCATCCTCGACCGGGACGGCTACACACTCAAAACCGCCCTGCGCGAAATTGCCGCCTTCCACACCGGCGACTTCCGCCTCACCGGCAACCAGAACCTCATTATCGCCAACATTGCCCCCGAGCACCGGCTGAGCGTGCAGGCCACCTTGCAGCAGCACGGCGTGGCGGTGGAAGCCGGCAAGGAATATACAGCCCTGCGGCGCGGGGCGCTGGCCTGCGTGGCCCTGCCCACCTGCACGCTGGCCTTCGCGGAGGCCGAGCGGTATCTTCCGGAATTATTGGATAGATTGGACCGGGTGATTCGCCAACAGGGTCTGGCTCAGGACGATATTCTGCTGCGGATGACGGGCTGCCCCAACGGCTGCGCCCGCCCCTACCTCGGCGAAATCGGGCTGGTGGGCCGGGCCGTGGGCCGCTACAATCTGTACCTCGGCGCCGCTTTCAACGGGGAGCGGATGAACAAACTCTACAAGGAAATGCTGGACGAAGACGGTATTGTGCGGGAGCTCACGCCCCTGCTCGCCGATTACGCCCAGCACCGCCAGCCGCAGGAACGGTTTGGTGATTTTGTCATCCGCCAGGGCTACGTGCAGCCCACCGAAAGCGGCCTCACGTTTCACGAGTAACCGATAGAACGTCATGCTGAGCTTGCCGAAGCATCTCTACCGCTTCGTTGAATTACCATTGCAACGAAGCGGTAGAGATGCTTCGGCAAGCTCAGCATGACGGCCAACTTCCTTCCTGTATCCGACCCCAACCATCACCAACCATGTCCCTTTCCACCAACGCCCTGCCCCAGCCTGAGCCGCCGCCCGCGGTGCCCGATGGCAACCGGCTGTTTCCGGTGTTTCTGAAGCTGGAGCAGCTGCACGTGCTGCTGGTAGGCGGCGGGGCCGTGGGCCATGAGAAGCTCTCGGCCATGCTGGCCAACAGCCCCAACGCGGCCATTACGGTGGTGGCCACCTGGTTCAGGCCCGAGCTGCGGGTGCTGGCCGGCCAGCACCCCGCCGTGCAGCTGCGCGAGCAGCCCTACGACCCCACCCACCTCGTCGGCCACGACCTGGTGATTGTGGCTACCGACGATAAGGCCCTCAACCTGCAGATCAAGGCCGACGCTACGCGCCAGCGCCTGCTCTGCAACGTAGCCGACACGCCCGCCGCCTGCGACTTTTACCTAGGCTCCATCGTGCAAAAGGGCGACCTGAAAATTGCCATCAGCACCAACGGCAAGTCGCCCACCATTGCCAAGCGCCTGCGCGAAATGCTCACCCACACCCTCCCCGACGAGCTGCACGATGTGCTCCAGCGCATGGCCCAGATCCGGGAGAAAGTCGGTGGCGACTTCGCCCACAAGGTAAAATCCCTGAACGCCGTGACGGCCGAGCTGACCGGCGGACCGGCCTACGAGTCGCCGGCGGCGGCGCGGTGGCGGCGCATTGCTACACTGGCGCTGGTGTCATTTGCAGGCATGTTGGTGTTTAATATCCTGAGCTACTACTTCACCTGGACGCAGGTCTGGACGGCGGCCTCCAACGCTGAGACGTTCTGGCTGTTCGTGGCCATCGGCTTCGGCGCGCAACTGATTGATGGGCTGCTGGGCATGGGCTACGGCGTAGTCACGGCCATTAGTTTGATGAGTCTGAACATTGCCCCGGCCGCCGTGAGTGCCAGCATTCACACCGCCGAAATGTTTGCCAGCGGCGCCTCCGGCTACCACCACTACCGTTTCGGCAACGTGAACAAGCGTCTGTTTAAGGTGCTGCTGATTCCGGGGGTGCTGGGGGCCATTACGGGGGCGTATCTGCTGTCCACCTTCGGCGAGAAATACGGCAGCTACGTCAAGCCGCTGCTGGCCGTGTATCTGCTGCTGCTGGGCGTGCGCATCATCAGCAAGGCGTTCAGCAAGCCTGGCCCGCGCAAAAAGCACAAGAAGCTGGGCGTGCTGGCCGCGGCTGGCGGCTTCCTCGATTCGTTCGGCGGGGGCGGCTGGGGGCCGCTGGTGACCAGCACGCTCATTGCCGGGGGCCGCACGCCACAGTACGTGATTGGCTCGGTGAGCGTCACCGAGTTTTTTGTCACATTTGCCAGCGCCGTCACGTTCTTCGCCACCATCGGCATTTCGCATTGGCAGATTATCCTGGGCCTCATTATCGGCGGGGTAGCGGCCTCGCCATTGGCTGCCCGCCTGGCTGGCCGCCTGCCCGTGCGCTGGATGTTCGTGGGCGTAGGTTTGATGGTCATCGTCTGGAGCCTCTGGGCATTGCGGAAGCTGCTTATGCCCTACCTACTGTAGGATGTATTGCTGCCAAAAAAGCCCGGCTGGAGCGTTTCAGTCGGGCTTTTTTTTGAGGATTCTGCCGAGCCACTATGCGTGGCCCCGCACTGCCGTATCACGGCAGCAGCCGGATGATGAAGTTCTTCAGCGGGTTCTTTTTGATGAGCATGACTAGCTCGCCATTCACGTATTGATATTCGTCTTCGCGGCCGTCACGTTCGGCTTTGTACCGGCCGCGGGCCGTGCGCTGCACTCCGAAAAAGTCACCGAAATACTCCGCGAAAGCACGGGTCTGGTTTTGTGGCTCCCCGAAAAACATGTCCGTGACGGTATAGGTAATCGGCTGCTTTTCAGTGGCGCGGTAGTGGTGCTTGTATTGGTCGGCCACGATGTCGTAATGGTCACCTTTCCACTCGGTGCGGGAGGCAAAGTCACCTTGGTTGGTGTGCGCTTCCACCGTGGAGAGCAGCAGCCGGCCGTTGCGTACGCGGTTCACCACTTGGTAATAGATCTTCAGGTTGTAGACCAGAAAATTCACTTTCACATCACTCGTCAGCGTATACACGGCATCGGCGCTTGCAGTTTGCGGCGTGCGTGTAGCCGTCATGGTGCCTACACGCACACCGGCTACCTCAATGGCATAACGGCGCGTTTCCAGCGGCGCGGGTCGGGCGGCGGGCACCTGCGCTAGCACTGGACCAGCCAGCAGCCACAGCACCCAGGTCAGCCCCAGCCAGTAGCTCCGCCCGTTCATGCGGCGCAGCTAAACCGCTGGCTGCACTTTGGCTTACTGCTCATTTAGGTTCCAGTTGTAGTCCAGGAAGTCGATTTTGGCGTTGGCATCGAGCTTGGTCGGGGCGTACTTGTTCACCCACTTCACCACCGACTGGCCATTCTCGTTCCAGTCGCCTTTATACCAGTCGAAGTACTTGGAAAGCTGGGCGCTGCTCTTGCTGATCTTGTTTTTGGCCGGGTTGCCGAGGAAGTCCCGGCCCTGGTCGTCGAGCTGGCTGTCGAGCTTAGCGGCGGTATAGGCCTCGTTGCGAAGGCTGGGGCACGAAACCGAGGCGCACACCAGCG
The DNA here is from genome assembly GCF_014333525.1 of Hymenobacter puniceus. GTDB lineage: Bacteria > Bacteroidota > Bacteroidia > Cytophagales > Hymenobacteraceae > Hymenobacter. The sequence continues at coordinate 279,090 of NZ_JACSCX010000003.1, read as the reverse complement.
CAAAGTGAATGCGCGGGTCGTTGTAGTTTTTGCGCAAGTTGCCGTGCTCGATTTCGTCGAGGCTCATCTTCTTGCCTCCGATGCTGAAAAACTTGGCCGCCCAAGGCGTGGTCACGAACGGAATCTTGATTTTCGAGCCGATGTCCTTGATGCTTTGCACCGGGTAGTGGTCCAAGATCAGGCGGATGGTGTAGGCGTTGTAGGCGTTGATCCAGTACGCCATCTGCTCCTGCTTGCTCCAGGCGGCCGTTGGGGCGTTCTTGCTTAGCAGCGTCAGATACTGGTTGAACTCTTTCTGGTCAGCTTTAAAGCCTTTGTAGTTCACCTGCCCTTTGCTGTTGACGTGCTTTTTGAGCAGCTTATCGAAGCCCGAATGATCTGGGGCAGCGGCGGCGGGCGCCAACAGCGGCGCGGCCACGGTAGCCAGCGGCGCAATAGTGGCCGCGCCCAGGGCCAGGCTGAATGCCAGCGTGACGCGGGCAGGTAAGGAAGATGGTTTCATGGAAAAGAAGCGGGTTGGGTGGCATATACGAGCTACTGGTCGGAAAAAGATTTGGCCAGGCGCAAACTCAACGCTTGGCGGCCTACGTACGGCTAGTTCATCTCTGCTTCACTCATGCTCCTGACCTCTGTGCTGCTGGGCGTGGCGGCGCTGGCGGCACCACCGCCCGACAGCATCCGCCGTTTGTCGGTGCTGCCGCTGCCGCTTGTGTACTACACGCCGGAAACCCGGCTGGCCTACGGCGCCGCGCTGGTGTTCACTGGGCGCTTCCGCCAGGATTCCGCCTTCGCCGATGCCCGGCCGTCGCAGTTTACGCTGGGCGCGGCCTACACCCAAAACCGGCAGCTGCTGCTGTACGTGCCGTTTCAGGTGTTCTACCAGCACAACACGTACTATGCCTACGGCGAGGCCGGCTACTACCGCTACAACTACTTTTTCTACGGTGTGGGCGAACAGGCCGTGCCGCGCGAGCTGTACGGCGTCAACTTTCCGCGGGTGCGGCTCAATGCATTTCGGCGCGTGATACCGGCCCTGACAGCCGGCAAGCTCTACGCCGGGCTGCGCTATCAGCTGGAAAATTACGACGTGACCACCACCGAAGCCGGTGGGCAGTTGGCCAGCGGCACGGTGCCGGGCGGCCTGGGCAGCCGCCTGCGCGGCGGCGGCCTAGGCGTATTCTTTGACTCGCGCGACAACCTGTTTTATCCCACCAAAGGCGTGGTAGCCGACCTGACCACCATGCTCCGCAACCGCGTCGACAACTCCGGCCCGCTAGGCACCACGCACTTCAGCCGCTACTCCGCCGATGTGTCGTCGTACCATAGCCTGAACCGGCGGGCCGTGCTGGCCCTGAACTACTTCGCCAGCTTCACGGCCGGCACGGCGCCGTTTAATGCGCTGTCGTTGCTGGGCGGCACGCGCCGGATGCGGGGCTACTACGAAGGCCGCTTTCGCGACCAGCACGCTGCCCTGCTGCAAACCGAGTTGCGCCTGGCCGTGTATCGGCGGCTGGGGGCCGTGGCGTTCGGGTCGGTGGGGGCGCTGGGCAACACCGACGACGGCCTGCGGCTGCGCCAGCCCAAGGGCGCGTACGGGGCCGGCCTGCGCTTCACCCTCAACCGCCGCGACCATCTCAACCTGCGCCTCGATTATGGCCTGGGAAAAGAGTCGAGCGGCTTCTATCTGACCGTTGGTGAGGCGTTTTAACTCCGATAGGGTATGCAGGTTGAAAATCACTTCATCCAACCCTAAAAAAAACGCACAACTTTACGCCTCCGGCCCGCCGCTTTCCCATGACCATCAGCATTATCATTCCCACTTATAACGAGGCCGCCAACATTGGCCGGCTCGTGCAGGAGCTGCGCCAGCATACCTCAGCCGAAGCCGTGGAAATCCTGGTAGCCGATGCGCACAGCTCCGATGGTACTGCCGAGCTGGCCCGGCAGGCTGGCGCTACGGTGCTGCTGGCACCCCGCCCCGGCCGCGCTGCCCAGATGAACCACGGCGCCGCTCACGCCACCGGCGACATCTTCTACTTTGTGCACGCCGACGTTCGGATTCACCCCGACTATGCAGCAACCATTAAGCGGGCTGTAGCCGAGGGCTACCCGGCCGGCTGCTACCGGTTTCGGTTCGACTCCAACCACCCGCTGCTGCGCTTCAACAGCTACGGCACCCGGTTCAAGGGCATCATGAGCCGGGGCGGCGACCAGACACTGTTTATTACCCGCTCGTTGTTCGAGCAGCTGGGCGGCTTCCGGGAGCATTTTGTGGTGATGGAGGACTTCGACATTATCCAGCGCATTCGGCGGGTGGCGCGCTTTCTGATTGTGCCGCAGGATGTGGTAGTGTCGGCCCGCAAGTATGAGCACAACAGCTGGCTGCGCGTACAGCTGGCCAATCTGGCGGCGTTTTCACTGTACTTTCTGAAGGTGTCACCCACTCGGATTGAACGCACGTACAAGGCCATGATCAACCACCGCTGATGCCGCGGCCTGTTCTTGTAACCGGGGCTAATGGGTTTTTGGGCCGTCATCTGGTAGCCGAGCTGCAGCGGCGTGGCGTGCCGGTGCGGGCGCTGGTGCGACCCGGCACGCCGCCGCCCTTCCCAGCCGCCTGGGCCGTGGACTACCGCTACGCCGACCTCACCCAGCCTGCTACCCTGGCCGGCGCCGCCGACGGCTGCGCGGCCATCGTACACGCCGCAGCGCTGGCCCAAGTAAACCCGGCCCGCAACCCCGCCGTGTGGGCCGTGAACGACGGTGGCACTGCTGCTATGCTGGAGCTGGCCCGACAGGCCGGCGTGGCGCGCTTCGTGTATGTGGGCACGGCCAATGTTTTCGGCTTCGGGACACTGGCCGACCCCGGCGACGAAACCCGCCCCTACGCTGGCACCCGCTACGGCCTCGACTACATGGACAGCAAGCGCGCCGCCACCGACCGAGTGCTGCGGGCCGTGGCCGAGTGGCAGCTGCCGGCAGTGCTGGTACACCCCACTTTTATGCTGGGGCCGCAAGACAGCCGGCCTACTTCCAACGCCCTGCTGCTGGAGCTGTACCGCGGCCGCGTGCCTGGCTACCCGCCGGGTGGCAAAAACTACGTACACGTGCAGGACGTGGCCGACGCCACCATTAATGCCCTCACGCAGGGCTGCGTGGGCGAATCCTATATTCTTGGCAACGAAAACCTAAGCTACCACGACGCCTTCGGCAGGCTGGCGGGCGTGCTGGGCGTGGCGCCACCGCGCTGGCCCATTCCGGGCGGGCTGACGCGCCTGTACGGGGCGTTTGCCGAAATGCAGGCTCGCATTACGCGCCGGCCAGGTCAACTCAATTCGGCTATGGCGGCCGTGGCCAACGATGGCCATTACTTCAGTGTATGGAAGGCTCGCCAGGAACTTGGCTTGCTGCAAACCCCCATCGAGCAGGCTGCTGCAGAGGCCTTCACGTGGTTTAAAGCCCATCAGTATGTTTGACCACCACCCTCCACCGGCCAACCTAAGCGCTGCTGATCTGCCGTCTGCTGCCGCGCTGCCGCAGCTGCCACGCCCATTGTCACGCACCGGGCAGTTTGCGGGCCGAGTGGCTATTGTCACGGGCTCGGAATCGGGAATTGGGCGCGAAACCGCGCGGGTACTGTGTGCGGCCGGCGCCGCCGTAGTGCTCAACGGCCGCCAGCCGGAGCGCCTGGAAAACACGCGCCAGCAGTTGGCCGCTGCTGGCTATTCGGTAGCTGCCTGCGTGGCCGACGTTACGGATTACGCTGCCTGCGAAGCCTTAGTGGCTACGGCCCTGCGTGAGTTTGGCAGGCTCGATATTCTGGTGGCCAACGCCAGCATCTCGCAGCGCGCCTACTTCGCCGACATGCAACCCGACGTGTTCCGGCAGGTGCTCGACAGCAACGTGTACGGCGCGGTGTTTCCGCTGAAAGCCGCTTTACCGCACCTGCTGGCGGCGCGGGGCAGCGTCACGTTTATTTCGTCTATTTCTGCGCTGAACGGCATGCCCAGTGGCTCGGCCTACTGTGCCGGCAAAGCTGCCCTCACCAACCTGGCCCACACGCTGCGCCTGGAGCTGGCCGATACCGGCGTGCATTTTGGGGTGGTGCACATCGGCTTCACCCAAAACGACAACGACAAGCGCGTGCTCGATGCGCAGGGCCAGCCAGTTGCTATTGCTCACCGGCCGCCCCGCTGGCAGAAAACCCAGGCCGAGGTGGCGGCTATCATCGTCCAGCATATTCGGAAGCGGCGGCAGCGCACCGTTATTTCAGCGCTGGGCTGGCTGATTGCCATTGTACACGCGTACTTGCCTCGCCTCGGCGATTGGGTGGTACTTACTTCCATGCGCCGCATGCGCAATTTCTACGAGTGACTGTGCAAACAAAAAAAAGCCCCGGTATAGGGCTTTCAGAAGGTGAAGACAGCGGTACGCTTAACGGATAAAGAAGCCCTTGGCTTGCCAGGCTGCAACGTTTTGTGGTCGTACAAAGCGGGTTTCCACGTGGCCCCACGCATCAATCTGATACATGACGGTTTTTCCGGTTTCGCGGGCCTGCAGCGCTTCCCGGTATTCGGCGGAGGACAACGGCTGCGTTAGTGGTTCGGCGGGTTTGCGCACCCGAGGGCGTTTGGGAGAGTCAGACATGCCGAAACAACAGAAAGCGCCTGAAAAGGTTCCTGTTTTGGTAGGCCGCCTTACTGCTTCTCACAAAGCAGGCTTTGCGCAGAGTGTGCTCTATCTGCCAGCCAGGTAGCCCAGGCAGGCCCGAAAGACAAGCACTTCTTTGGTGGCAGCAAAATTTCAGTGCTAAACACCGCGCCTTTTCTCAGGACGAAGCATCTTGCGGTGGTTCGCAGGGCCTGAATACTGAACAGCGGTGGCTAGCTGGCAGCTGGTGCAGGCATATTGAAATGCTCCTGTAGGATCTGCGCAATTTTTTCGGTGGTCAGGGGCTTGGTGAGGTAGCCGGCAATAGGTAGGCTTTGCATCCGGGCTACGTCATCGGGGTTAAGCGACGTGGTGAGCATGATGACTACTACCGGCAGGTTTGGGCGTGGAGGACGCCGGACAAACGCCTGCAGGAACTCGAAGCCATTCATCAGGGGCATTTTCATGTCCAGCAAAATCAGGCTCGGGCAGGTAGGCGAGGTATCTGCCTGGCAGTGCGTATTCAGCAAGTCCAGTGCCTCCTGGCCATTGCCGGCTACCAGCACCGTATCAGTGACGGCCATACGCTCGAACAGGCGCTGATTGAGGAAGTTGGTGGTATCATCGTCGTCGACGAGCAGAGTGCAGGGAATAACAGCCATCTATCGGGTACGTTATAAAGGGTGGATTACAGGCTTACGCAGCAGCAGGTGCTGCGTGAGGCAGATGCACGAAAAAAGTGGTGCCGGTTCCGAGCTGGCTACGGGCCTCGATGCGGCCGCCGGCATTTTCAACCATCCGCTTAATCATGTACAGGCCAATGCCAGTGCCCTCTACATGGTCGTGAAAGCGCTGAAACATGGTGAACAGGCGCGGCACTTGGTCGGGGGCAATGCCCAGGCCGTTGTCGTGCACTTCGAGTATGGTGTAACCGGCCTGCGTGCGGGCCCGCACCTCAATGTGGAGCGTGCGGTCGGGCGAGTGGTACTTGAGGGCGTTGCTGAGCAGGTTGTACACCACGGAACGCAGGTTTTTTTCGGCAAATAAAACAGGCGGCGTAGCGGCTACGTCGATTATCAACTGGGCGCCGGTTTCCAGTAGCAGAGGCCGCAGGTCCTGGCGGACGTCTTCCACTACGGCGGCCAAGTCAACCAGGTCGGCGGCAGGGGCGTGCTCCTTTTGTAGCTTAGACACCTCGGTTAAGTGGTCGATGGTGCGCTTGAACCGCTCCACCGAATCGAAAAGACGTGTGAACACAGGTGCCACATTAGCATCCTGGGCAGCCGGCGCGGGCAGTTCGGCGTGCAGCAGGTGCAGCAACCCCTCAAGGTTGGAAATGGGTGCCTTAAGGTCGTGCGAGGCAGTGTAGATGAAATTGTCCAGGTCCACGTTGGTACGTACCAGTTGCCGGTTGCTGGTTTGCAGTTCGGCGTTAAGGCTTTCGGCATGGTCGCGGGACACGCGCAGCTTTTTGGTCAGCTTTTGCAGGGCCAGTTCGGCCAGCTTTTGCTCGTGTACATCCACAACCGTGCCCACAATGCCCTCGAACTCCCCGTCAGGCCCAAAGCGTGGCAGGCCCCGGTCGATGGCCCAGCGGTAGTGGCCATCGTGGCGGCGCAGGCGAAAAAGAAAATCGAACGGGACGCGGCGGGCGTTGGCATCCAGAAACGCGGCCCCGGCGGCCGCCGCATCATGAGGATGTACAGCCAGTGTCCAGCCCATGCCCAGCGCTTCCGCCTCGGTCTGGCCAGTGAAGTCATACCACTGCTGATTGAGGTAGGTGCAGTAGCCGGCCGGGTCGGTTACCCAGAGCATGGCTGGGGCGTTGTCGGCCATCAGACGAAACGATTCTCCCCGGGCCTCCACCAGCCGCCGGGCCTCCACCTGCGCGCTTACATCGGTGGCCACGCACACAATGCCCGTCACCTGACCCTGTGGATCGAGTAGCGGCTGGTAGACAAAATTGTAGTAGCCGGGCTCGTTGGGGCGGTGGTGGGCCAGCTGAATTTCCTGTTCCTGGGCCACAAACGGCTTACCAGTGCGCCACACCTCCGCCAGCAGTTCGGGTAAGCCCTGGCTACGCAACTCGGGCAGCACCTCAAAAAAAGGCTGCCCTACCAAGGCTGAGAGGGCGTGGCCCAGCATCGTGGCCATGGGCGGGTTAACAACATCGAGCACCGAATTTTCGCCCCGGAACACGCACACTGCCACCGGTGCCTGCGCGAATACGGCCTGTAGCTGCTCGCGCTGGGCCTCGCGCTCCTGGCGGGCGCCCACCTGCGCAGTCACATCGTAGGCGAAGATGGAAATGCCGGCAATTTCGCCTTCTTCCTGGTAGGCTTGATAGGTGAAATTGTAGTAGTGAGGCTGAGCTTCCTGGCCCGCCGGCGCAAAGGGCACTTCCTCACCGAAATAGGTTTCGCCTGTGCGGTATACATGGTCCAGAATGGCCACGAAACCCAGCAGGCGCAGTTCAGGCACAGCTTCAGTTAATTCGCGGCCTACGAGCTGTCGGCCGGCAAATAGGTGTTGATAAGCCGGATTGACATACTCAAACCGGTGTTGAGGGGAGCGTAGCAAGGCAATCAGGGCCGGCGTCTGCTCGAATACGTCGCGGAAGGCCTGCCGCTCGCGCACTTGGCGCTGGGCAGCGGCCAGCACGTCGGCCTGGAAGGTGAGTGCAGCAGTGGTGCGCTCTTTCACTTGCCCTTCGAGGTCTTGGTTGAGGCGGTGCAGCTGCTGGCTGGCGAGAGTTTCCGGCGTCACGTCGAAGGCATAGACGAGCACACCGCGGGCTTGTCCGTCTGCGGCAAGGCTGGGCTGAAAAATGTAGTTAAAATAGTAGTCCGTCAGTGGGCCGCCGGTAGTGCGCGCCAGGGAAAAGTGCACGCCTTGGTCGACGTGGGTCTGGCCGCTTTGATACACTTGCTGCAGAATATCCCGCACAGCATGCTCCGCTAACTCGGGCAAAGCAGCAAGCAAGGGCAGGCCAAGCAGTTGCCGGCCAGGGAAAAGCTGTTGATACACCGGGTTGACCAACGCAAAAACCAACTCCGGACCATCGAGCCGGCACAAAGCAGCGGGGGCCTGCATAAATAGCCCTTCGAGCTGCGCCCGCTGCTGTTCGGTGCGGGCATGAGCCTCGCGTAGCGCCATTTCTACGGGGCCGCGGGGCTGGTCGGCTGTATCAGTAAGGCTCACCACCAACAGGTCGCCGTGGCGCTGGGCGCTAAGGCGGAAGTAGTTATCAAGGCCGTCGGACTGGTAATTGACCGCAAAGGTGTCTGCTGCACCGCTTGCGAAGGTGCGGCAGTAAAAATCGAATACCCCGTTGGTGGCAATGCTGGGAAAGGTAGTCAGGGCGTTGATGCCTGGCTGCTCGGGCAGGCCGGTAATGCGCTGGGCCGCCGGATTGAGGTAGTCGATACGAAAATCGACGATGGTGGCACCATCCGGATTATCAGGGCTGTACAGCGGGCGCAGCAGGTTAACGCCAGTGAGCGAAACGGCCAGGAGCGTTTGAAGGACGCCGTCGGGAAACGAGTACGCGGGGGAAGTAGGTGGTAGGCCAGAAACCATGAGCAGACGAAAGCAGGCCCGCACCATTGGAGCGCGGACGTTAGAGTCCTTGCTTCATACGGCGGGGTGGTAAGTTGTTTTCCGGGGATAGGGCCGGCATCAGATACTTGCGCTACCGCAACCGGGCCAACCGCCTACTTGCGGTTAGGAGCAAGCCCAGCAGCCGGATTATGCGGCGAGCTGTTTAAGGACGGCAAAGGCTTCCACACCGTCGATGGCAGAAAGGTACTGATCGGCTACGTCCAGCTGTTTGAGTAGAAGCTCGTTGAGGTGGTTGGTGGCGGGGTCGTCATCGACCAGCAGCACGCTGAAGAGTGTAAGCATGTAGAGAGGACTTGGTAGCAGCAGACAAGCTGTATACGCCAGGAAGGTTTAAGCAGGACAGGAAGTTCAGCAACGCAGAAGCAAGTCAATACCCTCAACCTTGCCCCGGCCGTAGCGGCAGCGTATGCTAGTGCTTGCATTGGCACCGGCAAGATTACGGTAAACGTGGTACCCACCTCGGGCGGGCTGCGCAGAGCAAATCCAAGGCTGGGGCAGCCAGCCGCATCTACCAGCCGCTGCCGCTTGGCAGTGCCCACCAGGGCGTTCAGGGAAACGGCTACCCGGTAAACTTACTACCGCACGCATCGCGCTGCCTCGCTATTAGCCTACAAGAACATACGGGCGCTATGAAACCAAGTGAGCTCCCACCCTGCCCCTGTGCTATGCGAGTGCTGCAGATTGGGCTGAGGTTTCCCGCCTGAGTGCGCCCCTCATCAGGAGAAGACCAATGAAGCCTCGTTTCTGGGTGCCGGCAACCGGCAACAAAAAAGATGGCGCTTTACTCTCACAACCAGAACAAAGCCAATGGCGGGCAACTGAGCCGGCTGCCGCAGAAAAGTGCAGTGTAAACTGCTTACATTAGGCACTTTATTTTGTGCTTTTTTGATTTTTTCGCAATGCTGAATGCGCGCACTTCTATCGTTGCCTTCACCAAGCCGCTGACCAGCCCGCCGCGGGTGCACCACCCTGGCACCCGCGGCGGGCTGCTGGAAGTGGCCGGCACGCGCAAGCGCAGGCCGGCCACCAGCACGGTGGGCGAGCTACCGCAGCTGGCGCGGGTGCCATACGTTTTCAAGGAAGTTTTCAAGAAAGAACTGTTTGCTGTGGTACGCGCCGAAGCTTCTGCTGTGCCGGCATTACCGGCCGCGTAACTATCAGCCCCTTGCACATGTAGAGCTTACTGCCTGCTATATCCCTTGCTACATGCCTGATACTTTAGGGCTGCTCACGGCCGTTGCCCCATCCGATACGCTGCTGCTGGACCTGCTGGCCGTCTCCCTCACCGGTGTTATTCTCTACACCCCCGTGTATGATCCGGGCGGCTCGGGCGACATTGTAGACTTCACGTTTGAATACCTGAATCCTACGGCCCAGCGCATGATGCACATGCCCGAAGTGCCCACCGTAACGCACAACCAGCAGTGGCCTCACAGCATCGCCCACGGCACGTTTCAGTTTCACGTGGAGGCCTATGTGAGTGGGGAGCCGCGCGAGTACAACGTCAACTACCAGGCCGACGGCTACGACAACTACTACCGCCTGGCCGCGCGCCGCTCCGGTGCCGGCCTGCTGGTGAGCTTCACTGACACCGCCGACCAACCCCGCTCGCCGGTGGAAGTGGCCCTACGCGAAAGTCAGGCGGCGGAAAAAATGGCCCGTGCCGAGGCCGACAAGCAGCGCCAGCGCTTCTACGACCTGCTTATGCAGCTGCCTGCCCACGTGGCCGTACATGAGGGCCCCGACCAAATCTTTACTCTGGTCAATCCCGATTACCAGCGGCTGGCCCCGGGGCGCGACCTTCTGGGCAAGCCCATTCGGGCAGTGTGGCCTGAGCTGGCCAGCCACGGCATCCTCGATGTGCTCGACCAGGTGTATCAGACCGGCGAGCCATTCAGCGCAACTGAGGTGCCTGTGCAGGCCGACTTTACCCGCACCGGCAAACTGGAGCAGGTGTACTACAACTTCTTCTTTCTGGCCCTGCGCGATGCCGAAGGCCGGATAAATGGTGTCCTGAATTTTTCCTACGACGTAACCGAGCAGGTACGGGCCCGCCAGCAGGTGCAGCAGCTCAACCAGGAGCTGGAAGCCCGGATACTGGAGCGCACGGCCGAGGCATTGGCGGCCCGTGCCGAGGCCGAGGCTCAGCGGGGCGACTTACAGCGCGTGTTCGAGCAGGCCCCTGTTTCCATTGCCATTTTCCGCGGCCCCAGCTTCGTGGTGGAGCTGGCCAATGCCGAGCAGGGCTTACTTTGGGGCCACCCCGTAGCTCCGGTGCTTGGCCGGCCGCTGTTTGAGGCCTTGCCCGACATTGCAGGCCAGGGGCTGGAGGAAATTTTCACCCAAGTACTGACTACCGGCGAGCCTTACCACGTCGAGGAAATACCCTGCACCATAGACCGGGCCACCAGCGGGCGGCCCGAGCAGGGGTATTTTACGTTCACCTACCAGCCCTTACGCGACCGGCAGGGCCACGTGACCGGCCTAATGCCGGTGGGCATAGAAGTAACCGAACAGGTGCTGGCCCGCCACCAGGCCCAGGCCCTGCAGACCCAGCTGCTGGATGCCGCCCGGCGCCAGGCCCAGCAACGTGAAGCGTTTTATCAGGTGTACGAGCAAACTGCGGCGGCAGTGGCGCTGCTGCGTGGGCCGGCCCACCGCTACGAGTACATCAACCCGGCTTACCAGGCCTTTTTCCCTGGTCGTCAGATGGTGGGCCTCGACTTGGCCGATGCGGCTCCCGAGCTTTCTGCCCAGGGCTTCGCAATCCTACTCGACCAGGTGTATCACACCGGCGAAACGTTTTTCGGCACCGAGCTGGCCTTCACGCCGCCCCCGGCCCCGGGCCAGCCGGCGCGCCCGTTGTACTTCAACTTCACCTATCAGGCTTACCGCGAAGCGGGCACCGTTGTGGGCGTGTCCATCTATGCCTACGACGTGACCGAGCAGGTGGAAGCGCGACGGCAGCGCGAGGCTGAGCGCGAGCAGCTGCAGCGCCTGTTTATGGAAGCTCCGGCGGCCATCTGCATCCTCTCGGGCCCTGAGCTGGTGTACGAACTGGTAAACCCCAGCTACCAGGCGCTGTTTCCCGACCGGCGCTTGCTGGGCCGGCCTATTGTGGAGGCGTTGCCGGAAATAGCAGACCATACAGTTGCCCGCACGTTTCGCCAGGTATTCGAAACGGGCGTCACCCATGAGGAAGCGGCGATTCTTATTCCGCTGGCCCGCCCTGGCGACGGGGTGCTGGAAAACCGCTACTTCAACTACATTCAGCAGGCCCGCCGCGACGAGCAGGGCTGCGTAGACGGGGTGCTTGTATTTGCCTTTGAAGTTACTGAGCAGGTGGTGGCCCGCCAGCGCGCCGAAGAAAGCCGCGAAGCCCTCAAGCGCTACCAGTTCATGGCCGACCAGGCCCGCGACGCGCTGATTCTTATGCGCGCCGACAGCAGCTTTGCCTACCTCAACGCCCGGGCACTGGAAGTCTGGGGCTACACCGCCGAAGAAGCCGCGCAGCTGCGCGTGCCGGATGTAGACGTCCTCTACCAGGCATCAGCCTTCGCCGAGCTCTTCGCCCAGGCGCAACATGAATCTGTTCCGCAGTTTGAAACCCTGCACCGGCGCCAAGACGGCTACGTGTACCCGGTGGAGGTGAGCGTGGGTGCGCTGCAGGTGGGCGAGGAACCGTACTTGCTGGCTGTAGCCCGCGACATCACCGAGCAGCAGCGCACACTGGCTGCACTGCGGGAAAGCGAAGCCCGGTTTCGTATCATGGCCGACGCGGCGCCCAACCACGTGTGGGCCGTCAACCCGGACACCACCATCCGCTACGTCAACCGGGCCTTCCTGGACTTTGTGGGGCTGAGCCAGGACGAATATCTGGACGCTGGCTGGTCGGCCTTCATGCACCCTGAGGAGCTGGATGCGGCCCAGCGCACACTGGAGCAAGCTATTCAGACCGGGGCGCTTTACGAACTCAAACACCGCTTTCTGCGCCACGACGGGCAATACCGCTGGCTGCTGGCCCAGGGTGCACCCAGCTACTACCCCAACGGGGAGCTGTACGGCTACGTGGGCTCGGCTATCGACATCACCGAACTCACGCAAACCAACGAGCAGCTCACGCGCATCAACGTGGATCTGGACACGTTCATTTATACGGCCTCCCACGACTTAAAAGCGCCAATTTCCAACATTGAGGGGTTGCTGCAGACGCTGCAGGAAGAGCTGCCGCCGCAGAGTCCGGCCGGGGAAGTAGCCTACATTCTGCACCTGATGCAGGACTCGGTGGAGCGCTTCAAAAAAACCATCGACCAACTGACCGACGTGTCCAAGCTGCAGAAAGAGCATGACCAGCCTGTGGGACAGGTGGCGCTGGCCGCCGTGCTTGAAGATGTGCGCCAGGATTTGGCGCCCCTGCTCCAGCAAACCGGTGGCCACCTCGACGTAGACGTGCAGGCCACGCCTACGCTCACCTTTTCCGAGAAAAACCTGCGGAGCGTGGTATATAACCTGCTCAGCAACGCCCTCAAGTTTGCGCACCCCAACCGTACTCCGCAGGTGCAGGTGCGGAGCCGCACGGAAGGCGCCTACGCAGTGCTGGAAGTACAGGACAATGGCTTAGGCATCGACCTGGAGCAGGGCGAAGGAAAACTGTTTGTCATGTTTCAGCGCCTGCATACTCATGTGGAAGGCACAGGAGTGGGGTTATATATGATAAAGCGCATGGTGGAAAACGCCGGGGGCCGAATTGCAGTTCAGAGCACTGTCGGTCAGGGGTCCACCTTCACCGTGTACTTCCCCCGCTAAGGCTTGGACCTGGCGTAAGCGGCTTCACAATCAGCTGAAAACACCCTTTTCAAACCCACCCGCCGGTGGTGAGTTTTCCACCGTGGAAAACTCACCACCGGCGGGTGGGTTTGCCTTGCTGCACAGAGTATAGGCGTAGCAGAACAGTAGCCAATGACTGCCAGAAGTTATTCGCTTTCCATCACTCAGTCAGCAACCACTGCCTTGAGGCTAATTGCCAACTCAGCTGGTTTTATACTGATAGTGCAGGCACAGTCAGCGGAAGAAGTGCCAACTTATTGAAATTATTTTATTTATTCTATGCATGACTTGTGACTTAGGCCAGCAAAAAAGCAGGGCAATTAGCTGCATTTATAATCATAGCACTAGCCGATGACTGTCAAACACATAGCTAATTACATATTTATTAATTATCTTAATATCAGCACCTTGAATATATGTTTCCTAATTGTTATCAAATTGTTATGCAAGCCTACTTCATGATTTGGTAACCTAGCTTTGTCGTGAAAGTCTGGGGACACGCTCCGGATAAATAAAAAAGCTCTACTTATGAAAAACAGAATTTTACTGTTTTTACTGCTCGGCTTTGTGCTTTTCACGAGCAGCATTTTCCTGAACGGCAGCCTCGCGCTGGCCCAGGGGGTTACCACCTCCGCCATGAAAGGGGTGGTGCAAGACAGCAAAGGCGAGCCGCTGCCGGGCGCTACTGTGGTAGCCACTCACCTGCCCTCGGGTACCACCTATGGCACCGCCACCCGCGACAATGGCCAGTACGACCTGCTCAACATGCGCATCGGCGGCCCCTACGAATTGAAAGTGTCGTTTGTGGGTTCCCAGACCTACACGGCTTCGGGGATTCAACTGGTGCTGGGCAAGACGTTTGAAAGCAATGTAAAGCTCACTGACGGCACGCAGGCCCTGGGTGAGGTGCTGGTGCAAGGCAACCGTGACGGCCAGATCAACAAGGACCGTACGGGCGCCTCCACTAACATCAACAACACCGCCATCCGCACGCTGCCCACCATCAGCCGCTCGCAGGAAGACTTCACGCGCCTCACGCCCCAAAGCAGCGGCCTGAGCTTTGGCGGGCGCAACACGCTCTACAACAACTTCTCGCTCGACGGCTCTATTTTCAACAACTCGTTCGGACTGGATGCGCCCACGCCAGGCGGCCAGACCAACTCGCAGCCAGTTTCGCTGGATGCCATCGAGCAATTGGAGGTAAGTCTGGCCCCGTACGATGTGCGCCAGGGCGGCTTTACGGGTGCTGGCGTGAATGCCGTAACCAAGAGTGGCACCAACTCCTTTAAGGGCACAGTGTACACGTTTTTGCGTAACGAGAAGCTGATTGGCGACAAAGTAGGCGACGTGACGGTGCGCAACCCCGAGCTGAAATTCAACCAGACTGGCTTTGCGCTGGGCGGCCCTATCATTCAGAACAAGCTGTTCTTTTTCACCAACGCCGAGATTACGCGCCGCGACGACCCAGGCCTCACGTTTCGGCCGGCGCGCGATGCTGCCGAGGCGCAGGCCGCCCTCAACGGCCAGGCCGATGGCGTGAGCCGCGTGCTGGAAAGCGACCTGCTAGCCATTCAGCAGCGCCTGCGGGACGTGTACGGCTACGACCCCGGCTCTTTCCAGGACTTCACCTACCGCACCTACAGCGACAAGCTGCTGGCCAAGCTGGACTGGAACATCAACGATAAAAACACCTTCTCGCTGCGCTACAACTACCTCAAGAGCTACCGCGAGCAGGGCCCCCACCCCATTGCCATTGCTCCGTCGTCGCGGGTGCAAGGCGTGAACACGCTGCAGTATTCCAACTCGGGCTACACCATCAACAACAACCTGAACTCGGTGGTGGGCGAGCTGAACTCGCGCTTCGGGGAGCGGCTCAGCAACAAGGCGCAGCTTAGCTTTTCGGCCTTCCGCGACTTCCGCGACCTGCCTGAGGCCAAGCTGTTTCCCCAGCTTGACATCACCAAGAACGGCACCACCTACGTGAGCGTGGGCACCGAGCAGTTTTCGGCCAACAACATACTCAACCAGAACATCACGCAGTTCACAGACAACCTGAGCTACTTTGCGGGAGCCCACGTGCTGACGGCCGGCCTCACCTACGAGCGGTTCGACTTCGTGAATGCCTTCAACCTGCAGCGCTACGGCTACCCGTTCTTCGGCGGGCTGGACATCAACCGGTTCTTCCAGGTGACGGACCGTTCGAACCCTGACTTTGTGGACCTGAACGCCATTGCGGCAGCGGGCGCCACCCGGCCAATCAAGTCCGTGGACGTGAACGTGGCGCAGCTGGGCCTGTATGCTCAGGACGAATGGAACGTGACGCCCAACTTCAAGCTGACGCTGGGCGTGCGCGCCGACATGCCGATTTACAACACCGATGTGCCGCAAAACAGCCAGATTCTGAACGCGCCGCTGCTTGACTCGGAGGGCCGGACCGCCAAAGTAGACGTCACTGAATTCCCAAAAGCTACGCCGCTCTGGTCGCCGCGGCTGGGCTTCAACTACTCGCTTGACAACGGCGAGCTGACCACGCAGCTACGTGGCGGCACGGGCATCTTCACGGGCCGCATCCCGTTCGTGTGGATCAGCAACCAGGCCTCCAACTCGCAGTTCGACCCCGGCTACACGTTCCAGATCAACGGCACGGCCCGCGACTTCAAGTTCCCGCAGGTGTGGCGCTCCAACCTGGCCATCGACCAGGAGCTGCCGCTGGGCATTGTGGCTACGCTGGAAGGCATCTACTCGAAAGACCGTAACGCGGCCATTCACCGCAACTACAACTTCGTGATGCCTACCGAGCGGCTGGCCGGCGCCGATTCGCGCCTGATTTACCCGGCGGCAGGTCCGCGCATCACGCCCGGCTTCACTGGCCCCGACGGGCAGTTCAGCTTTCTGGATGCGGGCGTGATTGTGCTGGAAAACACCAACCGCGGCTACCAGTACAGCCTCACCGGCCAACTGAAAAAAGACTTCACCAACGGCCTGTACGTAACGGCCGCCTACACCTACTCGCAGGCCAAAGACGTGACGTCGAACCCCGGCGAAATTGCGGCAGATGCCTACCAGCGGAACCCCGTAGTGGGCAACGCCAACGACCCACAGCTGGCCTTCAGCGACTTCGGCTTGCAGCACCGCGTGATTGGGGCCGCCGGCAAGCGGTTTGAATACGCCAACAAGCGCATGGCCACCACGCTGAGCTTCTTCTTTGAAGCCGCCCAAGGCAACCGCTTCTCCTACACCTACGCCGGCGACCTTAACCGCGACGGTATCCCCGGCAACGACCTGCTGTACGTACCGGCCACCCGTGAGCAAATCAACCTGACGGACATTCGGGATGCGCAGGGCAACGTGCTGGTGACGGCCGCACAGCAGTGGGAGCAGTTGGATGCCTACATCCGCCAGGACGAGTATCTCTCGGAGCGCCGGGGCAACTACACGGCTCGCAACGGGGCCATCAGCCCTTGGTACACGCAGCTGGACGCCAAGCTGCTGCAGGATTTCTCTTTGATGGCGGGTGACAATAAACACACCTTCCAGCTGAGCTTCGACATTCAGAACCTGGGCAACCTGATCAGCTCGGACTGGGGTGTGCGCCGCGTGTTTGCCAACAATCGTTTCATTGAAACCAGCTACCTGCCCACGGCGCCCAATACGCCGGTATACCAGTTCCGGGGCGGCCAGCAGACCTTCATCAACAACACCAACCTGGATAGCCGCTGGCGCGCCCAGATTGGCTTGCGCTACATCCTAGACTAAGCTTCCAACCAACAAAAAAAGCCCTCGGTTAACGATAACCGAGGGCTTTTTTGTTGGTATCTGGCGTAGCTACCACGCATGGCAGGCTGCGCGCAAACGTAGCCTACTCGACAGCAATGCGCGCGGTACCCCCGTCGGTAGCCCGGAGCAGGTACAGGCCAGGTGCCAGCCCGGCAGTAGGCAGCACATCGGTGCTACGCAGCTGCTGCACGGCTCGCCCGGCCAGGTCGAATAAAGTGCCCGTTATTGGCCGGCTGAGGTGCGTGGCGCTGCCGCGGCTGGGGTTTGGGTAGCTGTACAGCGCGGCTGCCGCCACTGCCCCACCCCTAGTGGACGCCGGCACAGAAGGCGCCAGCCGGTACACCGAAATACTGCTGCTGACTTCATTGGCCAGCAGCACCAACGGCTGTCCGCTGGGGCTGTCGGCGGCCGAAACAAACAGGATGCCTTCGGGGCCCAGGTCGCCGGTGCCCGCCGTCAGGCCGCGGTTGTTGGCGTAGGCTTCCAGGGCAGGGTTGGCAGGGTCGGTGAGGTTGACAACGGCCACTCCGCCAACCCGTTCCAGGGTCACAAACCCATAGAGCGTGTTGCCCACTCGGCCGGTCGTAACGCCTTCCGGCTCGGGCCCTTTGTCGTCTGAGCGGTTTTTGCGGGTAGGTGCCTCACCAAAGCTGTTGCTGGCATTGAAGATGGCGCCATAGGTGCCATCGGTGCTGGTCAGGCGTTCCAGCAGGTTGCCGCTGTCGTGCACCAGCGCGCCGGTGTTGGCTTGGTAGATGCTGAATGAGCGGCCACCATACGCGTAGATTTCGTCGAAATCACCGTCGCCGTCGGTGTCGCCGAGGCGGTTGGTGACGTTGAGGCGGCCGAGCACGGCGTTGTTTTTCAGCAAAGCTGCGTTGGGAAATACGGTTGGGTCGAGCACGTAGGGCGCGGTGGTGCTGGTAGTGCCCAGCCGAACCTGCTCACTGAAGCCGGTGTAGTCGCGGGCGTCGCCTTCGTTGGCCGTCAGCAGATAGGGCGTGCCGGCCGCTTCAAAGGAGGCAATGGCATCGGGCAACCGCAAACCTTTGATGGGCCAGTTGGCTACCAGCACTTCCGGCGTCTGGTCGGAGGCGTCCAGGCCCCGGCCCGCTTGCCGGTGGTCAGAAGTGCCGAGCGGACGGAGCGCCGTAATCTGCCGGGAAGGCAGGTCGAGCACCGCCAGGGCGTTGTTTTCCTGGAGCGTGATGTAGGCTGTGCGCGAGTCGGCGCTCAGGGCAATGTACTCGGGCTCCAGGTCCTGCGCTACGGTAGCGGGCGCGGCTGCCAGGCCGCCATAAATGCGGATTCCCTGCCCGCGCAGCTGCGCAGCCTGCCCATTGAAGGACGTAAAGCCCACCGTGGTTACCTGCGCCTGCGTCAGGCCGGGTATGCCGCCACTCACATCAATCAGCGAGACGCTGCCCTCCGGATCCACCGAATAGTCGGCTTTCGGCTCACCTTCATTGGCCGTGAGCACCGTGCGGCCATCCGGCGTGAAGGTTATCATGTCGGGCATGGCGCC
Organism: Hymenobacter puniceus; assembly: GCF_014333525.1. Classification (GTDB taxonomy): domain Bacteria; phylum Bacteroidota; class Bacteroidia; order Cytophagales; family Hymenobacteraceae; genus Hymenobacter. The sequence goes on along the minus strand of NZ_JACSCX010000003.1, from coordinate 260,690 downwards.
TACGGCTACCTGCTGCAGCAAGACCCCGTCCTGGTTTAGAAACACCACTTTGCCATTCTGCTGCGGGTCGGTACCTTCTATGGCGCAGGCCACAATGCCATTGCGCACGGCCACGGAGTTGATGTTGCCATAGGTCCGGATATCGATGGAAGCCACCGAGCTTAGCACAGCCGAAGGCGACAAGCTCAGAATATCGAGACGCCCGCCGATGGAATTGGCCACATAGAGGCGGCGCGTAGAAGGGTCGTAGGCGGCAATTTCAGCAGAGTTGATTTGGGTGGTGCCGCTGAAAGGCGTGGCCGTCTGGAAGCTTTGGTTTAGCGTAAGCGAAAGGCTGCGGGCCAGCGCTGGCGCCGGGGTGTCGTTGTCGCGCACATACACCAGCAGATCGGTAGCACCGGCCGTGAGCGTGGCATTGGTGGGGTTTTGCAGGCGCAGCACGAAGTACTCGGTTTCTTCGGCCAGCTGGTCGTCGGTGAGGGGCACCGTGATGGTTTGGGAAGTGGTGCCGGCCGGAAACGTGAGGGTTTGCAAGGCCGGCAGCACGTAGTCGGTACCGGCGCTGGCCGTGCTCAGGGCCTGCACGGCCACTTCCACGCTGCTGCTGCTGGTGTTGGGGTTCTGCAGCGTGAAGGTCAAACTTACTGAGCCGGCATTTTCCGCTACCACGGTGGTGGCAGCCGGGCGGGTGATGGTGGGCAGCGTTTGCGCATGCGTGGCGTGAGGCGCGGCTGCTAGGCAAGCCAGCACAGGAAAAACGTAGAAGTGTAGGCGCATACCAATGGGCTAGAGGTGAAGGCCAAAACTAGAGGCCGCCTGTTAGGCAAGTATGACCAGACGATTACTGAATTGTGAACCAGCAACCTAGCAGGCCACCCCCACTGCCTGCGCGTGGCCCACCGGCACACCTGCCAGCAGCTGCTGATACCAGCGCCCCGAATCCTTGACCGTACGCTGCTGAGTGGCATAATCGACGTGTACCAGCCCGAAGCGCGGCTCGTAGCCCTCAGCCCACTCGAAGTTGTCGGTAAACGACCAAGTGAAGTAGCCTTCCACGGGTATTCCTTCGCGGCGCGCGCGCAGCACTTGCCCTACGCAGGCCTGCAGAAATGCCTGCCGGGCAGGGTCGGGCAGCTGGCCGGCCTGCGGCATTGCATCCGGAAACGCTGCCCCGTTTTCAGTGACCAGCAAAGGCGGCGCGTCGGGGTAGGCGGCAAACTGGCGCAGCATATGATACAGGCTTTCGGGGTATACTTCCCAGCCCATTGCCGTGTAGGGCACCCGGCGGCTGGCCGCCCCCACCAAACGGGCCCACACCAGCGGCACATAGGGCGCAAACCGTACCACCTCGCGGGTATAGTTCTGCACGCCCCAAAAGTCGAAAGCAAACGGCAGCCGGGCTTCGTCGCCGGGCTGGTGGTAGCGCTCCAGCCGCGCCAGAAAGGGCGCATCATGCACCGGATAGCCCAGCCCCAGCGTGGGCTCCACGAACAGCCGGTTGAGCAGCGCATCGGCGCGGCGGGTGGCCGCTTCGTCGCGGGGCAGGCCGGGCCGCGCGGGCGTCAGGTAGGAGCAGGAAAACGTGGTGCCGATTTGCGCTGCCGCGGGCAGGCAGGCCCGCAGGGCCCGCCCGCCATCTGCCTGTGCCAGCGCGGCATAATGCACAGCTGCCAGAAAAGCCCCCAGGTTGCGGCGGCCGGGCGCGTGCAGCCCCAGCAAATGGCCGGCCCCGGTAAATACCATGGGCTCGTTGAGCACCATCCAATGCCGGACCCGGTCGCCGAGGCGGGCCGCTACCAGTTGGGCATAGTCGGTGAACCAGCCGACCACTGAGCGGTTGGTCCAGCCGCCTCGCTGCTGCAGGGCCAGCGGCAAATCCCAGTGGTAGAGCGTCGGCCAGGGCGTGATGCCCCGCTCCAGGCAGCCATCCACCAGTCGGTCGTAGAAGTCCAGCCCTGCTTTGCTGGCGGCTCCTACCCCCTGCGGCAGTATCCGCGACCAGGCCACCGAAAACCGAAAGTTTGGGATTCCCAGCGCGCGCAATAGGTCAAGGTCGTCAGGCCAGCGGTGGTAGAAGTCGCAGGCTACATCGGCGGTGGCGCGGCCCCGCACCGACCGGGGCCGGCGGTGTACAAAGTCGTCCCAGATGCTGGGGCCTTTGCCGCCGACGTTCCAGGCGCCTTCCGTTTGGTAAGCCGCCGCCGCCACGCCCCACTGAAACGATGAGCCAAAATCGGTGCGGGTATAAGAAGCCGGACTGGTCGGCGGGAAAAAAGCGGATGGCAATTCGGGCATGCAGGCAGGGCTGGCGCTGGCTCGCCCACGGCGGGCAACCCAATGCGGTAAGTACAGCAAACGTCAGGAAACGAGCCGCGGAGAAGAAGTGGTTTGTTCGCGCAAAACCCGGTCCAGCAGCGCGGCTGTATCATCCGGGTAGTGCACCGGCACCAGCTGGCCATGCTGCAGCCAGTGGTCTAAAGCATCCAGCTGCCTGTCTTTCAGATTTTTGATAACCGGCACGCCCAACTGAGCCAGTGCGGCAGCATTGCACGCCTGCTCGTACTGGTTTTTCATGGGCACCACCAGCAGCTTTTTCCCCAGGTACAGCGCTTCGGCCGGTGTTTCGAAGCCGGCGCCGCACAGCACACCGGCACTGCGGGCCAGGCTGTGGGTGAAAGCCGCGCCACTCACGGGCAGAATGCGCACGTTGGCGTGCTCGGAAGCCTGCTGGCTGTGCTTGCTGAACACTTCCCAGCGCACGGTGCGGCTGAGGTAGCGCAGCCGCCGCACCAGCGTTTGCTCGTCGAAGGAAGGCAGATACACCGTGTAATGGCCGTCATTTTCCGGCGTCAGCTCCCGAACCTGGCGCCGAATGACGGGCGTATAGATGCCCGGCGCATAAGCCGCGAAGTGAAATCCGTATTGGGCCGTAGTGGGCGCATAATGGCGCAGCACCGTGCGCCCAAGCACATCCACCTGAGAGGGGGCCGGCGCAGCCGGATGCAACACGGCGCTCTGGTGGCTCAGGGCCACGCAGGGCTGCTCCCGCAGCCGGCACGCCCACGCCGACACCGGCTCGAAGTCACTGATAACCAGATCATATTCATTTACTGGCAGGCGCCGCGTTTCGCGCAGAAAAGAAGCGGAGTTCAGCTGCCAGAAGGTCTTCAGGAAGTCGACGCCCCCCTTTTTGCCGAACACGAACCCCATACCGTGGCACCAGTAGCGCACCGGAAACGGCAAATCGAAGGAAGGCGCGCGGCCACTCACCAGCACATCGAGCTGGGAGGCACGCTGCTGCAGAAGCGGCACAATATCGAGGGCACGGCTCAGGTGGCCGTTGCCGGTACCCTGGATGGCGTAGAGAATGCGAGGCAAAGGGGCAGCGTAAGTCGATGGATGAACGAAAGCAAACAGCGTTAAACGGCTTCAGGAGGCGGCGGGCTGCCGCATTTCGGCCAACAGATTGTCCAGCAGCTGCGCCGGGGTGGCCTCGGGCTCTTCGGCATCGGGCGTGGCCGGCTGCTGCATGCGCGGGTCATGGGCGTAGTGGTAGAGCTGCCAGCCGGTAGCGGAATCGTATTCGAGTGCCGTCAGGTTTTCCACCCAGTCCCCGGAATTCAGGTATGTCACCTCGCCATTCTCGGTGGCTATGGGCTTGAGGGCGGGCTGGTGAATGTGGCCGCAGGCCACGTAGCGGTAGCCGGCATCGGCGGCCAGCGTGGCGGCGGTTTGCTCGAAGCTGCCAATCAGGCTTACGGCGCCTTTTACCCGGTCTTTCACCGCTTTAGACAACGCCACGCGAGGACGGCCCAAACGGCTCAGCACGAAGTTTACGAGGCGGTTAAGCAAAATCAGCGCATCGTAGCCGTGGGCACCTAGGCGGGCCAGCCAGCGGGCATGGCGCATGGTCACGTCGAATACGTCGCCGTGAAACAGCCAGGTTTTGCCGTGCGGCAAATCGAGCACCAGCTTGTTGTCAAGGCGCAGGGCCCCGAGTCGGGTGCCGGCAAAGCGGCGCAACAGCTCGTCGTGGTTGCCGGTGAGGTAGTGAATGCGGGTGCCTTTGGCTAGTAGGCCAGCCAGGTGGCGCACCACCTGCATGTGGGCGGCGGGCCAGTAGTTTTTGCTGAACTGCCAGATATCGACGATGTCGCCGTTGAGCACCAGCACCCGCGGCTTCACACTTTTAAGGTAGCGCAGCAGTTCGGCAGCGTGGCAGCCGTAGGTACCCAGGTGCACGTCAGACACTACCACCACATCTACGCGGCGGCGCTTAGCAGGCGTGTTTCTCATCCGGGAAGCAAGTAGGGCCGCACCGGCGGCTGGGCCGTGATGGAAGGCCGGAAGCCCGCCCGAAACGGCGACCCCACGGCCCGGGTCAGGTGCAACAGATACAGTAGCACCAGCACCACCTGAAACAGGCCGTAGCCCAGGCCGCGCACCAGGCGGCGTACTAGCGAAGGGATACTTAAAGCGCCCATATCGACCAAGTGAAGTTATCCGCTGGCAAAGATGGGCCGATGCTATGACCTGCAGGTTATGCTCCGGTTACGCTTGCATCAACTATTCAGGCCGTGTAGGTAAACAGCCTGGTACCTTATCCGCTCGGGCGCTTACCTAATCACCTTGATGAGAAAGTAAAATTGGTTTTACCTGCGCTGCCAACCTGTTGTGCTTACGCAGCTACTAGCGCCAGATGTAGCCTTGTCAGAAAATGGCAACAAAAAAGCCTTCCTCACAAGTTGTGAAGAAGGCTTTGGTGATCCCGCTGGGATTCGAACCCAGGACCCATACATTAAAAGTGTATTGCTCTACCAGCTGAGCTACAGAATCAGTTACTTTGCACGCAAAACGCGTCTTATTTTGCTGATTGTGGCACAAAAGTAGTTGGTCGCGTTTTACTCTCCAAACGTTTTGCTGAAAAACCTCCTCCTTTTTTTTCTCTACTGGTTGCTTCTCACGCCCGGCGCCACTGCTCAGCCCGGTACCGTAGAAATACAAAAAGCTGATTCTGCTTTTGTTGCGGGGGCCTACGTTCCGGCTTTTCAGTTGTACCGGAAAGCACTGCGTGACCACAAAATGGCTTCCCCCCGCATGCTGCTGCGTATGGCTTACGTGCAGGATGGCCTGGGGCACTACCCCGCTGCGCTGTACTACCTGAGCATGGCCTACAAACGCCAGCCAAGCCTGACTACATGGCGCAAGATGGCTGCCCTCGCCCGTGACCGGCGCCTGACGGGCTACCCCGACACTTGGCGCCACGACCTGCTGCTGATTACGCAACGCTACTACTATCCCGGGCTGCAGGGCTTATTGATTGGTGCCGTGGCGGCAGGGATGCTGCTGCTAGCACGCCGCCGCCAACTCACGCGCGGCTGGTGGCTCTCATATGGCGTGTACCTGCTTTTGTCAGGTAGTTACCTGTTGTGGCTGGCTCCGGAGCGGGCGGCGCTCGTGGCCCGCCCCCGGGCCGCCCTGATGAGCGGCCCGAGTGCCGGAGCCTCCTGGCTTACCACGGCCGCCGCCGGCGACCGGCTGCTGGTGCAGGGCCGCCAGGATACCTGGTACCGTGTGCAGTGGCAGGGCCAGGATGCCTACATCCGCACTCAGGACCTGCTACTGGTGCAGTGAGGCGGTTTTTGGTGATGAGGTGATGGAGTGATGAAGTGCATGGTGATTATACTTGTCACCATGCACCGCGGTACTTTTCACTTCATACCGCCGGCTTCCTCTTTACGAAAGTGACTCAACACCAGCTTGTCGGTGAGGGATGGAAGCCACTTGTTCAGGAAAACCGTGAGCTTGCCCTGGCTGGTGAGCACCAGGTCGCGGCGGCGGTGCTGCACGGCGTGCAGGATGTGCTGTGCTACCTCTTCGCTGCTCATCATTTTCTGCTCGTCACGCGGCGACTCTCCCTGGGTTGAGCCGTCGGCGGCCAAGGCTACCTGACGGATATTGGAGGCAGTGAAGCCCGGGCAGGCCAGCAGCACATGCACGCCCTGAGGAAGCAGCTCCGTGCGCAGCGCCTCCAGAAATCCGTGCATAGCAAACTTGGAGGCTGAGTAGCCGGTCCGGCCCGGCAAGCCCCGGTAGCCCGCAATGCTGCTAATGCCTACCACCGAGCCTTTGCTGGCCAGCAGATGTGGCAAAGCGCCTTTGGTGGTGTATACAGTGCCAAAAAAGTTGGTTTGCATCAGCTGCTCTATCACCCCTAAGTCAACATCCTGAAACCGGGCGCGCATGCTGATGCCAGCGTTGTTGAGCAGCACATCAAGGCGCCCGAAAGCACCGATGGTTTCTTCCACGGCCCGCAACGCATCAGCTGCCACGCCTACATCGGCGCGCACAGTGTGGTGGCGGATGCCGAGGCGGGTTAACTCAAGGGCTGTTTCCTGAAGGCGGGCCTGGTTGCGGCCTGTTACAACCACCTGGGCTCCGGCTTGCCCGAAGGCCACGGCGCAGGCGCGCCCGATGCCGGAAGTACCGCCGGTAATCAATACTACTTTGTCTTTCATTCAAGTGTAGCCGCCGGAAATCTGCCGAGGCAGGCGGCCAGCAAAACTACCTAATTTCCGGCCTATTCATTGGCGTAAAGCGGGTTTTTGCCAGTTGCCAGCTGAAGCGTAATTAATCCCCCGCTATATTGGATTGTCGGTGTGATAAATTGTATTTTGCCTCCGCATTGTCACTACACCTACTTGTCTCTCTTTCAGCCCGCTGCTGCTTTTCTATGATTCCAACTCTACGTATTCGGCGCGGTGCGTCTGCTTTTTTTTGGGGTAGTTTGTTGCTGATGCTGCCGCTGGGCAGCGCAGCCTGGGCGCAGTGCCCGGCAGCGGCCAGTGCCTGCACGCCCGGCTCGGCGCCGGCCGCCAACTTCCCTTTCGGTATGGGGATTCTAAATGTTACGCTGGGCACTATCAACAGTACCACGGCTGGCATTCAGGATGGCTTCCGCGACTATTCCTGCACGGTAGGCACAACGCTTACGGTAGGTCAGAATTATCCCATCAGCATTCGTACCAATCCTAATGCCAACGAAAACGTACGGGTGTGGCTGGACCTCAACAACGACGGCACGCTGAACCCCACCACAGAGTTAATTTTCAGCTCTAATTCGGCGCGGGTGCATACCGGGTCTATTTCGCTGCCCACGAGCACGGTGCTGGGCACCCGCCTGCGTCTGCGCGTAGCGGCCGACTATGTGAATGTTCCGATTCCGGGGCCCTGCACCACCCCACAGTATTCGCAGACCGAGGACTATGCCGTGACGGTGCAGGCCAACGTGGCGGCGCCGATGGCCGAGTTTGTAGCCAACCAAACGCTTACCTGCACGGGCTGCGTGCAGTTCACCGACCAAAGCCAGAATGCGCCCACCAGCTGGCTCTGGAACTTCGGCGACAACACCACCAGCACCCAGCAAAGCCCCAGCCACTGCTACACCACGCCGGGCACCTACACCGTTACGCTGACGGCCACCAACGCGGCGGGCAGCAACGTGCGTACCCGCAGCAGCTACATCGTGTATGACAATGCCGTGCCGGTAGCCGCCGCCTGCACGCCGGCCACCACGGCATTCTGCTGCGGCTACGGCATCACGCAGTTCACGCTGGGTCCGCTCAGCAATACTTCCCAAAACGGGCAGGCCGGCTACGAGGACTTCACCTGCGGCAGCCGGGCGCAGTTCATTGAGGGAAACTCCTACCCCATCAGCCTTGTCACGGGCACCAATCCGCAGGATATCCGGGTGTGGCTGGACCTCAACAACGACGGCGTGTTCACTGCCAACGAGCTGCTGTATACGGCCCTGAACCGTATCAACCCCACCGGCATGGTGCAGCTTCCGGCTACGGCCCCCAAAAATGTGCCGCTACGCCTGCGCGTGCTGGCCGACTTTGTGGGCGGGGCCGCTACAGCCTGCGCTTCGCCGCAGCTGGGCCAGATTGAGGACTATACCGTGACGGTGCGCAACAACACCAACCCTCCGGTGGCGGCCTTCACCTCCAACCACGTGCCCGGCAACTGCCAGAACCCGGTGCAGTTCACCGACCAAAGCCAGAATGCGCCCACCAGCTGGCTCTGGAACTTCGGCGACAACACTACCAGCACTCAGCAGAATCCCAGCCACCAGTACGCCACCGGCGGCGCCTTTACGGTCACGCTCACCACCACCAACGCGTTTGGCGTCAATACCGTCAGCAAACCCAACGCGGTAGTGCTAATGGTGCCTTGTGTACGCTACTGCGAAGCTACGGGCACTACACCCAACATCTGGCTAACCAACGTGGCCGTCCGGCGCACCGGCGCCACCGACTTCACGAATCCCTCGGGCGCCAACGCCAGCGGCTACGGCAACTTCCTCGACAAGGTGATACCGCTCTACCAGGGCACCAATACCTTCCTGGATATGAGCGTGAATGCCAACTTCCAGCACCTGCTCTGGGCCTGGGTTGACTGGAACCGCAACGGCACATTTGAAGCCTCTGAGCTGATTACCAATACTGCCACTGCCGCCACCACCCTCACAACAGGTTTCACGGTGCCTACCAACCCTGCCTTCCGGGGCCTGACGCGCATGCGGGTGATGGTGCGCCTCAACACCCTACCGGCCCCCAACCCCTGCCAGGTCAACCAGAACAACTCAGAAACCGAGGACTACTCGGTGCTGGTGAATGGCCCCCTAAGCGCCGCCGAAGCTCGTACGCTGCCGGCGCTGAACGTATTTCCGAACCCGACCACCGATGGGCGCCTGCACCTGCGCCTGCCCGACCCGGCCGCTGCCGGCACCTATGCCGTGCGGGTGGAAAACCTGCTGGGCGCGCTGGTGCAGGAAACCAGCCTGCGCCTGAGCCCCAGCCAGGATGCCGAGCTGAACCTGGCCGGCCTGCCCCGCGGCCTGTATGTGCTGCGCCTGCAGAACGCCGACGGCCAGACCGCCGTGCGCCGCGTGCAAGTGCAATAAGCCACGTGATGAGATGATAGAGTGAGAACCTTCTTCCGAGCCTGCGAGGAATCTCGCGTGCTGATGTTGGGCGTGGCAGTATCTACCCCACTGGCGAGATTCCTCGCAGGCCCGGAATGACGTTTTCCTCATCACCTTTTTCCCTCATACCTCATTACGCCTCCCCCTGCATCCCCTCATCCCCTCATTACCTCACCACTCTATATGCGCCAACTTCTACTCCGCGTCATATGCTTTTTGCTGCTACTCATTGGCCTGAGCCCTGGCCGGGCCGTGGCGTCGCACTTGCTGGGCGGCGAAATGCGCTACCAGTATCTGGATGCTAACGGACCGGCCACGGCCCGCTACCGCTACCGCGTCACGGTGCTTGTGTATCTGAACTGGGAGTGCCCGCCAGCCGGCGGCTCGTCCAGCACCCAGTCCAATGTACCCGATGGGCGGTGCAATATTTTCCTCAATATCTACGACAAAGCCACCCGGCAACGCATTGTCAGCACCGAGGGCGCCAACACGTACCCCTGCACGCAGGTCAGCTGCTCGACGCTGCAGAACCCCATCCAGAACGACCAGCAGCAGGCCGGTACGTTCCGGCTGCCGCGCATTTCCAACCCCAGCATTACGCCGCCGCAGCCCGGCGGCTGCAGCATTCCGCCCGGCTCGGTGCCGCCGGTGCGTTTGGCCCGCTACGAGGCCGTTGTGAACCTGCCCCTGGCGTTTGATGGCTATTATGCCGTGTATACTGATGGTACGCGCAATTTCAACATCGACAACCTGCAGAACCCCAGCAACCAAAACCAGACGCTGTTTGTGGAAATGGCGCCGCCGCTGCTGCCCAACTCCTCCCCTACCTTTTCTGATACGGCCGTAGTCGTTATCTGCCAGGGCGACACCAGCATCCTCGTCAACAACGCCGTTGACCCCGACGGCGACCGGCTGATTTACTCGTTCAGCACGCCTTACAACGGCAACATGGGTGCGGCACCTACTTTCATTGCGCCGCCCAGTGTCACGTATGCCACGGCCGGCGGCTACTCGGCCACCACGCCGTTTGGTAGTGGGCCCGGCAACTACGCCTTTCTCAATGCCAGCAACGGCATCAGCCGCTACGCCACCTCCCGCGTGGGGCGCTACGTGGTGGCAGTGGAAGTAAAGGAATATCGAACCATCAACGGCGCCGAAGTGCTGATTGGTGCTACCAGGCGCGAAATCCAACTGGTGTCACGCACCTGTTCGCCCAACAACTCACCGCAGTTTACGGCCGCTACCACTTCGCAGCCGCGCCTGTTTACCGTGGAGGAAGGCCAGCCGGTCAGCTTCAACCTGGGGGCTACTGACCCCGATGGCAACCCCATTAATCTGCGCGTAAACAGCGTGCTGCTGGATGGCAGCGGCCCGTTCAACGCCACGTTTGCGGGCAGCCAGGGTACCGTGCTGCCGGGCGCCGTAACGGGCAGTGCCACCGTGCAGGGCACAGGCGCCGTCAATGGCCAGTTTGTGTTCAATACCCAGTGCGGCAACGGCCGCGCCACGCCCTACGACGTAGTGGTGACGGCCACTGATGTGGCCTGCGGAGCGAAAAGCGTGGCCGATGTTTTCCAGATTCAGGTGACAAAGGCAGTGGGCCCGACCAGCATCAGCGGCAACAGCGTTATCTGCGACCGGGCCGTCGCGCAGCAGTATACAGCGGGCGGCCCCACGGCCAGCTCCTACCGCTGGACCGCGCAGGGTGGTACCATTCAGGGGCCCGCCACCAACAATACCGTGCAGGTACTCTGGACCGGCACGGGCGCCGGCCGCCTGGTGTTGCGGGGTGTGTCGGCCTTCGGCTGCCCCACCGATTCGGTGGTGCGCATTATCGATGTGCGGCCTGCCGGCGCGCTGGCCGTCACGCCCACCAGTGCCGTTATCTGCGCGGGTGCTTCCACCACTCTCACAGCCACCGGCGGCACCACCTATACCTGGACGGCCAGCACCGGCCAGACGTTTGCCGGCAATACCATTACGGTAAGTCCTACCACTACCACCACCTATTCGGTATCGACTTCAGATGGTATCTGCACCACCACCCGCCAGGTTACCGTGACAGTAAATCCGGCGGCCGTGGCCAATGCCGGTCCTGATGCGGCCACCTGCTCCGGCACGGCCACCGTGCTCGGCTCGGCGGCGCTAACGGGCTACACGTATCAGTGGAGCCCCGCTAATGGGCTGAACAACTCCACTTCGGCCCAGCCTACGCTGGTGCTGGGCAATACTACCAATACCCCCCAAACCTACACCTACCTCGTGACGGCCACCACGGCGCAGGGCTGCGTGGCCCGCGACTCGGTGCGCGTGACCATCAACCCGGCCGCCGCCTTCACCCCGTCGCCGGACCAGGTGATTTGCTCGGGGGGCGTGGCGCTGCTGGGCTCCCCGGTAGTGCTGCCGGTTGTTGGCCCCCAGACGTATCAGTGGAGCCCGGCCACTGGGCTATCGGCCCCTACGGCTCCGGTCACGCAGGTCACGCTGACCAATTTTACCAGTGCGCCCATCATCAGCACTTACATTCTGACCGTGACTACGGCTAACGGCTGTGTGGGCCGCGACACAGTACGCGTGACGGTAAACCCAGCTGCTGTGGCCAACGCCGGCCCCGACCGGGCTACCTGCTCGGGTATATCCACTTCGATTGGCTCAGCTTCGCTCACAGGCTATAGCTACCAGTGGAGCCCGGCCGCCGGCCTGAGCAGTGCCACCGCCGCCAGCCCAACCCTCACGCTCACCAATACCACGGGCACGCCGCAGCAGCTGACCTATATCCTGACGGCCACTACGCCGCAGGGCTGTGTGGGCCGCGACACGGTACGCATTACACTCAATCCAGCCGCCGTAGCCAACGCCGGCCCCGACCGGGCCGTGTGTTCGGGCACACCTACTTCGATTGGCTCGGCTTCACTCTCCGGCTATAGTTACCAATGGAGTCCGGCTACCGGCCTGAGCAGCGCCACCGCTGCCAACCCAACGGTTACGCTCACTAATACCGGCAGCACTCCGCAGATTTTCACCTACATCGTCACGGCTACCACCGCCAACAGCTGCGTGAACCGGGACACAGTGCGCGTGACCATCAACCCGGCTGCCGTAGCCACGGCCGGCACCGACCGCGCCGTATGCTCTGGTGAAACCACCACGCTGGGCGCCGCCTCACTCGTGGGCTACACGTATCAGTGGAGCCCGGCCACCGGTTTGAGCAGCGCCACCGCGGCCAACCCAACCTTCACGCTCACCAACACCATCACCACGCCGCAGGTACTTACCTACACCGTCACGGCTACTACGGCTGAGGGCTGCGTAGCCCAGAGCACGGTGCGCGTCACGCTTAACCCGGCCGCTGTTGCCAACGCCGGCCCCGACGCCACGCTCTGTGACCGGCAAACTACCACGCTCGGCAGCGCGGCCCTCACCGGCTACCGCTACCAGTGGAGCCCGGCCGCCAACCTGAGCAGCGCCACCACGGCCCGGCCCGTTTTCACGGCCGTGAACACGACACAGGCTCCGCTCACGCTCACCTACATCGTTACGGCTACCACCGCCCAGAACTGCGTGGCCCGCGACACGGTGCGCATCCTCGTCAACCCGCGCCCGCTGCCCGACAGCATTCAAGGGTCAGCTTCGGTGTGCCCTACGGTACAAGGCGTGGCTTACAGCATCCGGGCGCCACGCTCCACGGCGTACCAGTGGCTCGTGACGGGCGGCACTATTGCCAGCGGCCAGGGCACGGCAGCCATCACCGTGAACTGGGGAGGCGCTTCCAACTCAGCCAGCGTGCAGGCCTTCCGCCGCAACGCCGAGGGTTGCTCGTCTGATACGGTGCGTTTCCCAGTGCGAATCAATCAGCAGCTCGTGACGCAGCGGCCCACCGGCCCGCTGCGCGTGTGCCTCGCCGACGGCCCGTTCACCTACCAAACCCAGCTCACCAACGGCTCCACCTACGGTTGGCAGATTGTGGGCGGTACGCAGCTCAGCACCAGCCAGAATACGGTGCAGGTGAACTTCACCCGACCCGGCATTGCCAAGCTGGTCGTGACGGAGTCCAGCAACCCGGCCGGCGGCCGCTGCCTGGGCCAGAGCGACACGCTCTACGTGACGGTGCTGCCGTCGCCGGCTTCCAATTTGGCTATTAGCGGTCCGGCCCGGGCCTGCGCCAGCCAGGGAGCAGTGCAGTTTACTTTGGCCGGCACCACCGGCTCCACCTACGCCTGGACCGTGAACGGCGCGCCGCAAACAGTTACAGCCGGCACCCTGAGCGTTCCGAGTGCCGTGGGCACTTACACCATTACGGCCCGCGAAACCAACAGCAGCTTGTGCGCCGGTCCGGTGTTCACCAAAACATTCGTAGTTGTGCCGCCGCTGGCTATTGCCGGCCCGGCCAGCTATTGCCCGGCCAGCCGCACCGGCTTGCGCTACAGTACCGCGGCTCTCAGCGGCGGCCAGTACCAGTGGACGATAACGGGCGGCACCATTACCAGCGGCCAGGGCACGCCCACCGTGACGGTGGATGTGCCGGCCGGCGCGGCCAACGCCACGCTCAGCGTTTCGGAAACCACCAGCACCGCCTGCGCCGCCACCTTCACCATTCGCCCCGACAATGCGACGGTGGCCCTGAACGTGGCTTCGGTGGACTTGCAGGATGACCGCAAAATCAACCTCGCGCTCAACGTACCCAACAACACCGGCAATGCCAACCGCGTGCAGATTCTGCGCCGCGTGGCGGGCAGCACCAGCGCCTTTGCCAACGTTGGTAATGTACCCAACACCGCCACCACCTTCGTTGATACCAGTGTAGATGCCGATGCCGCCGCCTATGAGTACCGCGTGGAGCTCACCAATGCCTGCGGCGACCTGCTGGCCAGCACTCAGCACACCACCATCCGGACCCAGGCCCTGGCCGCGGAAGGCGGCGCGGGCCGCGACGAAGGCAAGGTGACCGTAAGCTGGAACGCCTACCAGGGCTTTGCTGTGCAGCAGTACCGCCTCTATCGCCGCGCCGCCAATGGCACTGCCGAGCTGGTGCAGACCGTGGCCGGCACCGCCACCAGCGTGCAGTTGGCCACCAGCAGCGCCGGCTTCGACCAGTGCTTCCGGATTGAGGCCGTGGGGCCAGGCACGCTCACGTCCAGCTCCAACGAGGCCTGCGTGCAGTTCGCCAACGACCTGGTATTCTACAACGTGGTGACGCCCAACGGCGACAACCTCAACGACCAGTTCATCATCAAAAACGTGGAGCTCTACCCTGGCAACTCGCTGGCCATCTTCAACCGCTGGGGCAAGGAAGTCTACAAAACCAGCAGCTACCGCAACACTTTCGACGCCAGCTCCAGCCCGGCCGGCGTTTACTACTACCTGCTCACCCTGCCCGACGGCCGCTCCTTCAAAGGCTGGTTCGACGTGGTGAAATAGGAACGCGGATTTTGCTGATTAGGGCGGATTGGGCGGATTTTGAGGCCGATTAAAATTCACCTTCACGTGAATGCAAAGAGGCTTGCTGATTGGCAAGCCTCTTTTTTGTGGTCTGATTGAAGAAGCCAGGCGAGTATCGACCACAAAATCCGACCAATCCGCTAAATCCGCCTGAATCCGTGATCCACAAAATCCGATGAATCCGTCAAATCCGCTATAATCCGTGATTACCTTTGTCGGGTGAGAAAATCCGTTAAAAACATCCCGGCGGAGCTGCTCCGCGAAGTCGAAATTACCGACATGGTGGCCGAGGGCAAGTGCCTGGTGCGCCGCGAAAACCTGGTCATTTTTGTGACGCAAGTGGCCCCCGGCGACGTGGTGGACTTGCGCGTGACCAAGGCCAAAAAGAACTTCCTGGAAGCCGTGCCCACGCACTTCCACAAGTATTCGGAGCTGCGCGTGCAGCCGTTCTGCGAGCATTTCGGCACCTGCGGGGGCTGCAAGTGGCAGCACCTGGGCTATGAAACGCAACTTCGGTTCAAGCACCAGCAGGTGGCCGACACGCTGCAGCGCATCGGCAAGGTGGCCCTGCCCGAAATCCTACCGATTCAGGCCTCGCCCGACCAGACCTATTACCGCAACAAGCTGGAGTACACCTTCAGCCACAACGGCTGGCTCACCAACGAGCAAATTGCCAGCGGCCACAACTACGAGCGGCGCGTGCTGGGCTTCCATACCCCCGGCCGCTTCGATAAGATTCTCGACATCAACCACTGCTGGCTGCAGCCCGACCCCAGCAACCAGATCCGGCTGGCCGTGCGCGACTACGCCCTGGAGCACGACCTGCCCTTCAACAACCTCGTGACCCAGGAGGGCTTCCTGCGCAACCTCATCATCCGGACGGCCAACACCGGCGACCTGATGGTGATTCTGCAGTGCTACTACGCCCACGACGCGCTGATGCCGCTGCTGGACTTCCTGCACGAGCGGTTCCCGCACATCACCTCCCTCAACTACGTGCTCAACGACAAGGGCAACGAAACCTTCCACGACCTGGAGGTGGTGTGCTACAAGGGCGAGCCGCACATTCACGAGGAAATGGAAGGCCTGCGCTTCCGCGTCGGCCCGAAATCCTTCTACCAGACCAACTCCGACGGCGCCTTCAACCTCTACAAAATCACCCGCGACTTCGCCCAGCTCACCGGCTCGGAGCTGGTGTATGACCTCTACACCGGGGCCGGCACCATCGCCAACTTCGTGGCCCGGCAGGCCAAGCACGTAGTGGGCATGGAGTATGTGGAATCGGCCGTGAAGGACGCCTACATCAACTCCGAAATCAACGGCACCACCAATACCGAGTTCTACGCCGGCGACATGAAGGACGTGCTCAACGCCGAGTTCATCCAGAAGCACGGTCGCCCCGACGTAGTCATCACCGACCCGCCCCGCGCCGGCATGCACCCCGACGTAGTGGCCCGCCTCCTCGAAATGCGCGCCCCCCGCATCGTGTACGTCAGCTGCAACCCCGGCACCCAGGCCCGCGACCTGGAGCTGCTGGATGAAGCCTACCAAGTGGTGAAAGTGCAGCCGGTGGATATGTTCCCCCACACCCATCACGTGGAGAATGTGGTGCTGCTGGAGTTGCGGTAATGTGGCCGCAGAGTTGAATTGGATTACGGCGGTAAATAGCGGGGTTCCACTTCTGTTATGCCCAGCAGAACTAGCACCACTATGGGAGGAAATAGATCATCCCACTAATGGGCGAGTTGTAAAATCAACCTTTAGATTTTCGTCGGAATCTGGTGTTGCTACCGATTATGATCGAGCATGCGAAGTTGCCAAGGATTATGCGCAGACAATTAGCATAGGTGAAGGCCATGCGCTGTTGTTAGGTGATGAAATTCCTTTTGCAACTTGGATTGCATCGGAGAGTTTCATTGGCGGTTACATCGTAATTCCTTACACCTTTTCTGACGAAGAACCTGATTATTCTATTATAGCTAAAGAAATACCATCCACTGAATTTTCCGACACTTTCATACATATTACAGCCAGTGAATCCGGCTTAGTTCTTTTTCCCTCAACTGATAAAGTAAAAGGTGAAGATTCTCTTGAGATAGAATGTTTGCCTGGTTCTTATACTATATCAATTGCCTTCCACATAACGGATGATATTGAAATCAGAATTTTCAAAGTAGAACAGGTAGCAACATGATGAATTACATCAACGCTTCTGAACTGAATGGCAAATACCTCGGCCTCATCACCAATCAAGCAACTTTACTCTTCCGCGGATGAATAGACTTTACTACCTAGATAGTGTAAGAGGCCTAGCGGCCTTTGCGGTAATCGTCTATCATTTCGTGGGCTGGCGCTGGGCGGAAACACTTGGGTTCAAGCTCACCTCTATTGTGTTCAATGGCAGCGATGCTGTTTCGCTGTTCTTTGTGCTGAGCGGGCTAGTCCTTTCCTGGAAATACTTTGAGCCTGATACCTCCCTCACAATTGATGCGGCGCATTACCGGCATTTTGCCATCACTCGCACAATCCGGCTTTATATCCCATTTCTGGTGGCGCTGGCCGGCTACTATTTCTACGGGCACCGCCACGAGCCAGTGCGTCAACTGGTTAGCGAGTTTATTACCAACAAGCACCTCTGGTTTGAAGAGGCCCTACTTATCCGGGGCAAGCACGACCTGTACGGCCCATCGTGGACGCTGGAAGTGGAAATGGCCGCTTCGCTGTTTGTGCCGTTGCTGGCGCTGCTGCTACGCTACAGCCGTCAACTGTTCCGGTACGTTATCATCGGCATCCTGATTTTCGGTTCCTCAGTCATCTTCTGGGAACTGTTCCACTTCTGCCTGGGCATGCTGCTGACGTACTATTTCCGCCGTATTGCCACCTACGATACGCGGCAGGCCTGGTGGCACCCCTACCGATTTGGCATCTATCTGCTTGTGGCCGTGCTGTTTTCCTTGCGGCATATCACGCGCATCTATCCACTAGGCAGCAACACCACGTACTGGCTGGGGCTGCTGCGGATTGACATGTTCCAGTTTAGCGGGGTTGCCGCCGCGTTGCTGCTCGCCTATATCATCAACAGCCCCCGTTGCCAGCGGCTGCTGGAGAGTCGGCCGTTGTTGTTTCTGGGGCGCATTTCCTACAGCGTCTATCTGCTGCACTGGTTTTTCGTGGTGTACACCATGGACCATTGGGACAAGCTAACCGCGAGGATTCCGAATGGCAACGTGGCCTTCATAGTTCTGCTGCTGGCCGTAATTGGGGCTACCTTGCTGGCAGCGGCGGTTTTCCACAGGTTCGTGGAGCGCCCGTCTATCCGGCTGGGCAAGCGCCTCGCCGACCGGCTCGTTCCGCAGCCGATAGCCGTACCCAACTGACTACCTGACTTATGGATTACACCAACGACCCCGAACTGAACGGCAAATACCTCGGCACCATCACCAAGGACTTTGCTACCGTTTCCGATACGCTGAGCGAGGCTTCCTCACAGATCCGCAAGCGGGATATTTCCAAGTATCCCATCTTTGTGTTTGCCCGCCAGGAGGTGCCGCTGGGCGGCCTGCTCATCAACGCCGACGAGCTGAACCTGGAGTGGCACGTATTTGCCAGCTACCTGGAGCTGTTTGTGCAGCAAGGCATCGTCGGCCAGGATGGCATCGAAGCCTTCCAAAGCACCTACCGCGACGCCGACGAGTACTGCTGCCTGTTCGTCCTCGATAAGGAGTTCACCAACTTCGTCTACATCCCCTACCCGGAGGACTAATCACGGATTGCCGCGGATTTTTCACGGATTGCACGGATTTTGTGGACAATTCAAATTTGTGGACGATTCAAAATAGAAAGAGGCTTGCCGAGTGGCAAGCCTCTTTCTATTTGTGGTCGGGTTGAAACGAGCGGAATAGCGCCGTCCACGAAATCCGTGCAATCCGCGAGAAATCCGCGGCAATCCGTGATCAGAAATGGTTGAACCCCTGCGCCCGCAGCGGAATGGGCTGGCCGGCTTTGGTGATGAGGTTTGCGCCCTCGCTCTTGTCCACCATATGTCCGATGATGGTGATGTCGGGATGGTTCTTGATTTTGTCGTGGGTGGAGAGCGGTACCGTGAAAAGCAGCTCGTAGTCTTCGCCGCCGTTGAGCATGCACATGATGGGGTCAAGGCCGAACTCCTCGGCCACTTCCAGCGTGGGGTTGGCAATAGGCAGGTTTTCGGAGAAGATGCGGGCCCCCGTTCCACTGGCCTGGCACAAGTGCAGCACCTCGGAGGCCAGCCCGTCGGAAATGTCAATCATGCTGGTAGGCACCACGCCCAAGTCGCGCAGCTCATGTACCACGTCCATACGGGCTTCGGGGCGCAGTTGGCGCTGGAGCACGTAAGGGTATTTCTCTAACTCGGGCTGGGTTTCGGGGTCGGCCTGCCAAGCTTGCTTTTCGCGCTCCAGCACCTGTAAGCCCAGATAGGCCCCGCCCAGGTCGCCGGTGACGCAGAGCAGGTCGTTGGGGCCGGCCCCGCTGCGGCGTACGGCTTTGCCGGCTTCAGCCAGGCCCAGGGCCGTAATGCCAATGGTGAGCCCGCTGCGGCTGCCGGTCGTATCACCTCCTACCAGGTCCACATTGTAGGCTTCGCAGGCCAGCCGGATACCTTCGTACAGTTCCTCTACAGCTTCTACCGAGAAGCGTGCGGGCACGCTCAGCGCCACCACAATTTGAGTAGGCAGGGCATTCATAGCCGCCACGTCCGATACGTTTACGGCCACAGCTTTGTAGCCCAGGTGCTTGAGCGGGCAGAACGTGAGGTCGAAGTGCACACCTTCCACCAGCAGATCGGTGCTGACAACCAGTTCCTGCCCAGTTGGGGGCGCCAGAATGGCTGCATCGTCGCCGATGCCGAGGATAGTGCTGGGCTGCTGCAGCTGTACGGTTTCCTGAATCCGGCGAATCAACCCGAATTCGCCTAGTGTATCAAGGGGAGTTATGTCGCTCATAGAATCGCAGATGGTGCGGATTAAAAGGATTTCACAGGTTCGGGCACAGGCGCGCTTCGCCACCTGAACCTGCTGCTTCTGTTGTCAGCAAAGGTACGAAACAACCACGCAGGCCACCCGGCGCGCCAAGCTACCCCAATAGCCAATGCCAGCTGCCTGGGCCTGAAGGCAAAAAGGCCGCCTCACATGGGGGCGGCCTCCTGGCTGGCAGATGCAGATAGACAACGCCACCTAACCAGCGTAATCCATATACATCTGCAACATCTGTGGTTTACTTCACCATCAGCTCTTTGTAGAGCTTGGTCTGGCCGTCTTTCGAGATAAACTGCACGAAGTACAGGCCTGCTTTCAGGTTGGAAATATCCAGCGTGATTTTTTCCGACGACAAACCCTGCGGCTGTGCCGTAATAGACTGGCCGAGGTTGTTCATTACCACGATCGAGCCCACTTTCACGTCCTTCAGCTCAACAATAGCCGTGCCGCTGGCGGGATTCGGGTATACGCTGATGCCGTTGTTGAACTTCTCCAACACCTTCAGCGGGCCGTAGGTACCGAATGGGCCAGTGTAGTCGTTGTGCTCGCCAAGACGGGAATAGCTCTGCGCGCCAGCATCAGCCGTGCCTCCGGGAGGAAAAGCAAAGCTGTAAGCCCGCCACTGATCGGCAATGTTGTAGGTGGCCGAAGCTGGATTTACACGCGTACCGCTCGAAACAGAAGTGCGGCGAATCAGCGACTGGTTGGCCGAAGCTACCAGCGGCGGAGTTGTCTGGCCGTTCACGGGTGGGTCGGCGGCATTGGTACCGCTCCATTGGCCTGTGCCCGTGCCACCACCAGCCGGCAGTGGCTGGAAACCGATTACGCCAAAAATATCCACCAAAACGGGTGTGCCGGTGCCGGCCGTAGCGCCTGTCCAGCGCACAAGCGCCAGGGCGTCGTCGCCGTTGTGGTAGGCTACCCCGCCACGAACCAGCGTGTTAGGGCCCACAGTAGCTACCGGCGAAGCCGCCAGCTGGTTGGCTTTGCTCAGGATGGCTGTAATGGTGGCTTCGCCGTTGGCGTATACGAAGGCCGCACCCGAGTTAAGGGTGTTGGCGCCGGTGGTGCGCTGCAGCTTCTCTTCTTCCGTTACGATAGCGCTGCCGTTGGAGTAGCGACGGATGGAATACGTGTTCAGGCTAACCGACGACGACGTAGGATTGTAAATCTCCAGGGCCCGCTCGTTGCCGGTGGAATTGGAAACACCTCCGTTGTAGCTGATGCCCGACTGGTGGGCGCCTTCGGTGTACTCAGACAGGAACAGTTCGTTGCCCTGGCCGTAGGAAGTAGCGGCCGCCAGCAGCAGCGCCGACACTAATACGTAATGTTTTTTCATGAAGAAGGTTGGTGAAAGGTCCACTAAACTGTCATCAAAGATAGGCACTTTGTGTGGGGTTTATACGTTATCAGCGCCTAAAACAGATATTGCGCATCCAGCCAAACAACTTGACTATCAGCCATAACTATTATTTTAGCGCGTGATGCTGCCTCCCATTTTTGCGTATTCCAGCCAGATTCTGCCTGTAGTGGATGTCTCGTAATGCCAGTCATCTGCGCCGGATTGCTTGGCTACCTTTGCCGCACAGCCAGCATTTTGCCACTACCGCGTGCTTTCTTCGCTTTCCCGAACCTGCCCTTTCTGCTTTATGAAAAACACCGTTTGGCTGGCTTTGCTGCTAGCCGCTTTCACAGCGTGCAACCGCACTCCCAAGGCCATTGATCCGGCATCGGCAGCCGCCGCTACGGCGCAGCTAACTGTATTACGGGACTCCGTAGATGCACGCTGGACGCAAATGATGACCAGCGACGATGCCAAAATTGTTGCGCAGGCCCAGATTCTGAATGAGCTGGAGCGCAGCCCTGCAGCTAACCAACAGCAGTTGCAGCAGCTGAACCACGCCAACAACCGTCTGAAGGCGTTGCGCTACCAGCAGACTACGATGCAATCAACCCAGATTGACCGCTACGACTCCGCCCAGGATTCGCTGCTGACGGCCTTGCGCGGCCTCGTAACGGCGCCGGGTGCCGCCAGCAGCACCGTACAGAACACGCTGGAAACCATCGGCGAATACGACGGGCAGGTGGTCGGCTACCGCGTGAAATACGACCGCGCCGCCAAGCAGTTCAATAACTATCTGCAGCTCCACCAAACTCAGTTGCCAACCGAAGCGCAAACTCCGCTCCCGCTGTTCGAGCTGCAGAATTAGCGGCGGGTTTCCGTAGCAACCCTTTTTTCGCGGCCCGGCTCCGGCATTCCGGGGCCGGGCCGCTTGCATCAGGCGCAGGTGGCGCCGCCACAATAAATCGGGGGTCATGCAACCTATCCGGCCAAACACGACTCCTTATATCAAACCGATAGCGAAGGCGCTTAGCGCCTTAACCTGTCTGGTTGAGTTGGTTGTGGAAAAGGCGACCGGTACTTACCGGCCGCTTTTTTACGTTTTAGCGACTTGCTGATCAACTGTATTTAGTGCGCTTTGCAACCTTTAGCTGGCGCTTAGGAATCTTGGTCTTGCCGCTGACAGCATAGGCTTTCCTCTTATTCCTGCGACCCGCCATGACGCACCATTACTTCCGTTTCGCACTACTTCTGACAGGCCTGCTCGTGGGCGCTTGCACCAAGGAAACCAACGAGCCGCACCCCGACAGTTGCGCAACTTCCGCTACCCTTCAATACCCGATGTGCAACGTGCTCAACTGCGCGCAGCATCATATTCTGCTGGTGTTGGCCGACGGCCGGCAACTCAAACCATCGGGGGCAGTATGGGACGGTTTTTGGAGCAATGCCAGCGGCCTGGCCCCACAGCGTGTCCGGATATCCTACCAACTTCTCCCAACCGAAGCAATATACACTTGGAGCAACGCTGAAATCAACTGTATCAGCGCGGCTCAGGAATAGGCAAATAGTTCTAATCAGTTGACACACAAACGCCCGGCTAACAGTAGCCGGGGTTTGTGTGTCAACTGGTTTGGTTGGATTATCAGCGAGTTCTCATCCTGCTACAGCTTCGCCATTTCGTCGCGCACAAAATCGGCAAGGGTACGCAGATACTCGGTGCTGAAGTCGAAGCGGATGCCAGCGGCGGCGTAAATGTCGCCGATGGGCGCAGTGTAGCCTAGCGCTAGCGCCCTTTTGTAGGCGGCCAGTCCCTGCTGCGTGTTCTGGCGGAAGTTGCGCCACACGGCAATGGCCCCGAGCTGCGCCATGGCGTACTCGATATAGTAAAACGGCACTTCGTAGAGGTGCAGCTGCTTCTGCCACAGATACGGCTTGATGCCTTCCAGGCCCTGCCAGCTCACGGTGCGCTGGTTGAACTCGTCGAACACCTGCTGCCACTGCTGGTGGCGCTGCTCTTCGGTGTGCGCCGGGTTTTCGTAGATCCAGTGCTGGAACTTGTCAATAGTAGCCACCCATGGGAAGGTTTCGAGTACGCCTTCCAAATGCGTTTTTTTGGCCCGACGCAACTCGTCGGGGTCAGTGAAGAACACGTCCCAGTGGTCCATGCTCATCAGCTCCATGCTCATGGAGGCCAGCTCTGCTACTTCGGACGGCGGGTGCTTGTCGGCGCCCAGCGGCAGATTGCGGGTCAGGAATGAGTGCACGGCGTGGCCGCCTTCGTGCAGCATGGTCACCACGTCGCGCAAGGAGCTGGTGGCGTTCATAAAGATGAACGGCACACCAGTTTCATCGAGCGGATAGTTGTAGCCACCGGGCGCCTTGCCCTTGCGGCTTTCCAGGTCGAGGTGGCCCATTTGGCGCATGGTGCGCAAACAGTCGCCTAGGTAGGGGTCGAGGCGCTGAAAAACGTCGATGGTCTTTTCCAGCAGCTCCGCGCCCGTCTCGAAGGGCCGCAACGGAGCTTTGCCGCTCACGTCCACGTCCAGGTCCCAGGGCCGCAACTCCGCTAAGTTAAGGTCCTGGCGACGCTCCAAGTCGAGGTCGTCGATAAGCGGCACCACGGTTTCGCGGATGGCCCGGTGGAAGTTGAAGCAGTCTTGCGGGGTGTAGTCGAAGCGGCCCAACGCAGCAAACATATAGTCGCGGAAGTTGGCGAAACCGGCATTTAGTGCCACCTGATGGCGTAGCCCAATTAACTCCGTAAACAGCGCATCCAGCGGCTCGGAGTCGCGGAGGCGGCGCGCCTGAATGGCCCGGAAAGCTTCTTCGCGCACGGTGCGGTCGGTATTTTTCAGGCGGTCGGCGGCGCGGGGCAGCGTCATTTCCTCACCGTCAAGCGTCACGGTCATTGCCCCGGCAATGGCGGCGTACTGCTGCTGTTTGGTGCTGATGTCGGTTTTGAGCGGAATGTTCTCGGCGCGGTAGATATCCAGTGCCTGCCGCACCGAACGCAAGAACACGCGGTATTTCTGCTGGTCCAGTTCGGGTAAATACTCCGAGGCCAGCATCTTCTCGTTGAGGGCGTGGTCGTAGGGTGCCACATTGGGCTCAATCTCGCTCACAAAGAACTGAAAGGCCGTGCTGCGGTCCTCATCCTGCGTGTCGCAGGTCATGCGGATGTAGCGCCAGGCCAGGTCCTCACTCAGTGCCGATTCCAGCTCTGAGCGGTCGAGCAGCCAGCGCTCCAACCCTGCTCCGGACGTAATCGTCCGGTCGCGCAGTTCCACAAAGAACGGCTCCAGCGCCGCCCAGTCCGTCACGATGTAGTCTTCGGGCAGGTAGTGGCGAGGTGGGCGCTGGGTATCAGTGGCAGAGGCCACCGGCATTTCGGGGGAAGTTTGCATAGAAGCTCGGATACGGGGGAAAGGGGCGGCGGGGTGTGATACCACAGCTTTTTCCAGTTGTGGTACCACTATCGTGGCTGCTGACTGCACGATGGCCGTTCAACGATGGTGGTACCACAAGGCCCTGCGGACTACTTGTGGCACCACGCCGGTTGCTACAGGCACTAATCGATTTCGATAACGACGTCGCGGGTGAGCGGGTGCGCCACGCACACCAGCACGTAGCCCTGCTTCATCTCCGAATCAGAAAGGCCTTCGCGCTCATCTAAGTGCACTTTGCCTGAGAGGCACTTGCCCCGGCAGGCCGTGCACAACCCGGCCTGGCACGAATACGGCAGGTCGATGTCCAGGTCGAGGGCCGCTTCCAGAATCGTCTGGCTGGGCTTCACCTCAAACTGGTACTCGGTGCCTTCGTAGTTCACGGTCACGTTGCGGGTCACAGCCTGGCCGTCGTCGTCGCTGTCCGACACGTCGCCGTGGCCGCTGGGCTGGGCGGCGGCCGTTTCCTGCGTTTCGGCCGCAGCCACGAAACTCTCGCGCCGGATCTGCGCCGCCGGCACGCCCAGCAGCTCCAGCGCCGATTTGGCTTCGGCCATCATGCCGTCGGGGCCGCAGAGGTAGTAGTCGGCCTGCGCGGTCGGGGCCTGGTGGCGCTGCTCGAGAATGCGCAGCAGCATGGTGCGGTTGAGGCGGCCGGTGTGCTGGTGCGCCGCCACCGGGCCAGTGGGCTGGCTGTACACGTGCTCGATCTGCAGGCGGCCACCGCTCTGGGCTTCCAGCTGCCGCAGCTGCGCCCCGAATATCACGGAGGCTTCGTTGCGGTTGCCATACACCAGCAGCACCTGGCTGCGAGGCTCGTCGCGCAGCACGGCCTTCAGCATGCTCATCAGCGGAGTGATACCCGAGCCGGCGCCCACCAGCACCAGGGAGCGGGCGGCGGCAGGATTAGGGATGAGCGTGAAATTGCCGAGCGGCGCCATGGCCTCCAACTGCTGACCCACGCGCACTGTATCAAGCAGATAGTTGCTCACGAGGCCACCCGTTACGCGCTTCACCGTCACGGACAGGCGGGGTGCTTCGCTGGGCGTGCTGCTGAGCGAGTAGGCGCGGCGCTCCTTTTTGCCGCCCGGGCCACAGGGCAGTATCAAGGTGAGAAACTGGCCGGGGGCGCTGGCAATGAGCTGGCGGCCGGGGGCTTCAAGGTGAATGGTAACGGCGTCGTTGGTTTCCTGGGTAAGCTCAACAACGGTAAGCGTGAGGTACGGACTGCTCATTAGTAACTTAGGGGCTTGGGTACTTAATAACTTGGAGGTTGACCTAGAAGCTTGCGCACTCAGGCAGAGGCAGCCTGAAGATTTGGAAAGAGGGCTGCAAAGTACGGGATTCTATAGCGGATGCTTTAGCTTGCAACCCCACTGCCGGGCGTATAAAATATTGCGCTATGCAGATACTCCGGCACGTACCAGCGGCCTGTTCGCCTAGTTAGCGGGCTGTGCCCTCTTGCTAACCTCTTCTTTTTCCTCTTGTTCAGAAGTATGCTTGCTGATCTGCTCGAACGCCACCAACACGAATTCCACGCCATTCTGCCCGTCGACCTGAACGCGCCCGATGTGACCCGCCTCGACTTCACCGCCAACAACCCCGTAGTGCGCGACGCCGACCTGCGCGACACAGCCGCATTTGAGGAGCTGGTAGCTCAACTACTGGCCGATAAAGATGCGCATATCGGCGTGGGCGGCTACCTCGAGAACCGTGTCATCTACCGCCGCAGCCCCGGCCTGTTCGGAGACCCGGCCGTACCTGCCCGCTCGTTGCATTTGGGCGTGGATGTGTGGCTGCGCGCCGGTACGCCCGTATTAGCGCCGCTGGATGCCACCGTACACAGCGTGCAGGACAACGACAACTTCGGTGACTACGGCCCTACCGTCATTCTGCAGCACAGCCTCGAAGGCACCACCTTCTACACGCTCTACGGCCACCTGAGCCGCCGCGAAACGGCGCTGCTGCGCCCCGGCATGGTTATCGAAAAAGGCGAGACGTTCACTGAAGTCGGCCCTGCCCCCGAAAACGGCGACTGGCCGCCGCACCTGCACTTCCAGGTAATAGCCGATCTGCAGGGCCGCTCCGGCGACTTCCCCGGCGTGGCGTTGCCTGAGGAGCGCGGGCAGTGGGCCACCCTCTGCCCCAACCCAAACCTGATCCTCCAATCACGGATTTTAGCGGATTAGACGGATTAATCGGATTTTGTAGACGATTACATCGGCTCTTCGCCCATCGTTTTCTTGCTGCTGATTGCCAGTTAAAAAGCGACTTACTTATTGCTTATGCTACTCGATATTCGCCATAACGAGCTGACCAAAAGCATTATTGGGTGTGCGATGAGTGTGCACCGTGAGTTAGGGCCCGGCTTTCCAGAGGGAATTTACCAGCGGAGCCTGGCAGTGGAGTTGACGATGGCGGGCATTGCTTTCAGCCGCGAAATACACATGCCAGTGTACTACAAAGGGCATGACGTCGGGTCCAGACGCGCTGATTTTCTGATTGACGGCTCGGTATTAGTCGAACTCAAGGCCTTGCCAACGCTGGAGCCCTCCAGTTTCGCTCAAGTCATCAACTACCTCACAGCCTACCGCTTGGAGGTTGGCTTGCTCCTTAACTTCGGAGAGCCCAGCCTGAAGTTTAAGCGTTTCCTAAAAAATCACGCCTCCTGAAAAGAAAAAGGCGGGGCAATGCCCCGCCTCAAGTCGTCCACAAAATCCGATTAATCCGTCTAATCCGCTAAAATCCGTGATTAGTCGAACTTGATGGCTGTAACGGGCTTGATACGCGAGATGAGGTAGGTTGGCACCAGCACGGCCAGCAACGAGGTGGCAAACACGGCCGCGTTAAGAATAACGATGATTTTGGGGTCCCAGAAAATCGGAACCC
The DNA here is from genome assembly GCF_014333525.1 of Hymenobacter puniceus. GTDB lineage: Bacteria > Bacteroidota > Bacteroidia > Cytophagales > Hymenobacteraceae > Hymenobacter. Next base: position 233,576 of record NZ_JACSCX010000003.1, on the reverse strand, counting down.
GGTCCATGTAGTAGTTCTCGGGGTCGAGCGGGATGAGGTGGGTGTAGTACTGCAGGGCGCAGAAGCCCAGCCCCACCAGGTTGCCGTAGAGCATGCCGCGCAGCGTGAGGCTTAACCCCCGGAAGAAGAACATGCTGCGAATCTGGCGGTCTGTGGCACCCACGGCCTTCAGCACCCCAATCATATTCGTGCGCTCCAGAATCATGATGAAAATGGTGGCCACCATGTTGAATGTAGCCACGAAGATGATCAGGATCAGGAAGATGATGACGTTGCGGTTGAGCAGCTGCAGCCAGTCGAAGAGCTGCGCGTACTGATCCGTGATTTTGTCCAGCTTGAGGTCGTAGCGCAGGTTTTCGTAGAGGTTTTCAGCTACCGGATCGAGGCGGTTGAAGTCCTTGAGCACCACTTCCACGCCGCCTACCAGCGAATCGGGCCAGGCGTTCAGGTCCCGGATCTGGCGAATGTCGCCGATGACGTACACGTCGTCGAACTCGTCGAGGCCGGTCTGGTAGATGCCTTTCACGGTGAACTTGCGCACCCGCGGCGGATTCTGTATGAAGTAGAACAGGGCGTCGTCGCCGACCTTGAGGCGCAGCTTGTCGGCCACTTTGCGCGAGAGCAGAATGTCGTTGGAAGCCGTGGAGTCGGGGAAGCTCAGGAACTTGCCGGTCTGCAGGTTTTCGCGCATCGGCGAGTTGCCATCTTCCTCCGAAATGCCTTTCAGCACTACGCCCAGCACCTCATCCTTGGTTTTGATGATGGCCGTTTTGCGGGCAAACGGCTGAATGGTTTGCACCTGCGGGAAGCGGTGCAGGTCTTGCACCAGCCGCGGGCCGCCGATGGGCTCCACTTCCAGCGAGTTATTGGTGTCGTACTTGCTGATTTGCAAGTGCGCGCCAAACGAGAAGATCTTGCTCTGTATTTCGTTGCGAAATCCTTCGAGGATAGCAAAGGACACAATCATCACCGCAACGCCCATGGCAATGCTGATGATGGCTATCTTTGTCACCGAGGAGGTAAAAGACCCCGAGTCGGCTCCGTCAATCTTGTGGGATATGTACCGCGAGACGTTCACTGCCGTAAAGCTACGCGTCTACGGTCAGTTTCCTAGCTTCGTTTCCTGATGCCGATATCCAATTTTCCCAGCCTGCTGAGCGCCACGCTCCTGCTTGCCAACTGCAGCGCTACCGCGCCCACCCAGCCCACGGCCACTGCTCCCGCCGCTGCTCCCTCAGTTACAGTGGTTTCGCCGCCACAAGTAATAGTGGAGCCGGCCGCCAGCCTGCGGATGGGCGCCGCTCAATTTGAGCGGTACCTACCGTTGCTGAAGGGCAAGCGTGTGGGGCTGGTGGTGAACCAAACGGCGCTGGTGGGCCGCGCCTTCCTGCTCGATACGCTGCTCACGCAGGGTGTGGCCGTAAAAGCCGTTTTCGGACCGGAACACGGCTTCCGGGGCGAAGCGGCCGACGGCGCTACCATCAAAGACGGTAAAGATGCCCGCACGGGCCTGCCGGTGCGCAGCCTCTACGGCGCCACTAAAAAGCCCACGGCCGCCATGCTCGCCGACGTAGACGTGCTGGTATTCGATATTCAGGATGTCGGCGTGCGGTTCTACACCTTCATCAGCACCATGCATTATGTGATGGAGGCCGCCGCCGAGCAGGGCAAGGAGGTGATTGTGCTGGACCGCCCCAACCCCAACGGCTGGTACGTGGACGGGCCCGTGCTGGAGCCCCAGCACAAGTCGTTTGTGGGCATGCACCCCATTCCGGTGGTGCACGGCCTCACCGTAGGCGAGCTGGCCAAGATGATCAACGGAGAAAAGTGGCTGGCCGGCGGCAAGCAATGCCGCCTGACGGTGGTGCCGGTGCAGGGCTACACCCACGCCACCCGCTACGAGCTGCCGGTGCGCCCCTCCCCCAACCTGCCCAACGCTCATTCCGTGAGCCTTTACCCGACCATCTGTCTGTTTGAAGGCACCGATGTGAGCGTGGGCCGGGGCACCGATATGCCGTTTGAGGTGATTGGGGCGCCCACGCAGCCTGCCACGCGGCCGTTTCGCTTCACGCCCAAGCCCAACACCGGCTCACCTACGCCACCTCAGAACGGGAAGCTATGCTACGGCCTCGACCTGCGCAGCTCCGGCAACGAGGTGGGCTTCACGGTGAAGTACTTGCTCGACTTCTACCAGCAAAGCACCGCCAAAGACAAGTTTTTCGGCAAATACTTCGAGCAGCTGACCGGCACTTCCACGGTGCGCCAGATGATTGTGGCCGGGAATACGGAGCCGGAAATCCGGGCTTCGTGGGAGCCGGCACTGGGGCAGTACAAGGCCATGCGGCAGAAGTATTTGCTGTATCCGGACTTTAAGTAAGATGTAGCCCGCAGAGGGCGCCGTGTTTTTCGCAGAGGACGCAGAGTCGTTCTGGAATAACGCTGCGTCCTCTGCGAAAACACGGCGCCCTCTGCAGGCTAAAAAACACCCGAACAAATGCTGAATATCATCTTCATGGGCACGCCGGAATTTGCCGTTCCGACGCTGGAAAGCCTGCTTGGCTGGGACGGCTGCCGCGTGGTGGCTGTGGTAACGGCGCCCGACAAGCCGGCCGGCCGCGGGCGGCAGCTGCAAGGCTCGGCCGTGAAGCAGGCAGCCGAAGCGCATGGCGTGCCGGTGCTGCAGCCAACCAATCTCAAGTCGCCGGAGTTTCAGGCGGAGCTGGAGGGCTACGCGGCCGACTTGCAGGTGGTGGTGGCTTTCCGTATGCTGCCCGAGGCCGTCTGGAACATGCCACCGCGGGGCAGCATCAACATTCACGCCTCGCTGCTGCCGCAGTACCGCGGGGCGGCGCCTATCAACTGGGCTCTTATCTACGGCGAAACCCAAACCGGCGTCACGTCCTTTTTCCTGCGCCACGAAATCGATACCGGCGACCTGATTTTCCAGGATGTAATTCCGATTGCCGCCGAGGACGATTTTGGCTCGCTCTATGAAAAGCTGAAGCTGGCCGGCGCGGCCCTGGCCTTGCGCTCGGTGCAGGCTATTGCGGCCGGCACGGCGCCCAGCCTGCCCCAGCAGGAAAGTGCCGAGTTGCGCGCCGCCCCCAAGATTCAGAAGGAAACCGGCCGGCTGGATTTCAGCGAGTCGGCGCCGGCGCTGGCCAACCGCGTGCGGGGCCTCTCCCCCATCCCTACGGCCTTCACGCAGCTGCCCGACGGCCGTACGCTCAAGGTGTTTCGGGCCCAGCCCTTCGACGACGAGGAAGCAAGCGGCCCCGACTCGGGCGGCATCGGCACCTGGCATACCGACGGCCGCACCTACCTGCGCGTGCAAACCGGCAGCGGCCTGCTGAGCTTGCTGGATGTACAGCTGGAAGGCAAGAAGCGTATGCCCATACAGGAATTCCTGCGCGGGTTCAATGTATCTGCTCTAACATCCTGATTGAAACGCATGGTATCCTTTGTAGTAGCTACTGCCGAAAACAACGTCATCGGGCACGACAACAAGCTGCTCTGGCATTTGCCTGATGACCTCAAGCACTTCAAGCGCCTCACCCAGGGCCACCCCGTTATCATGGGCCGGCGCACCTACGACAGCATCGGACGGGCCCTGCCCAACCGGCCCAACATCGTCGTCACGCGGCAGCAGGACTGGCAGGCGCCGGGCTGTGAAGTGGCGTATTCGGTGCCGGCCGCCTTGGAGCGGGCCGCGCAGCTCGATGAGGAGGTGTTTGTGATTGGGGGCGCCGAAATCTACCGCCAAGCCATGCAGGCCGCCGATACCATCTACCTCACCGAAGTGCACCACAGCTTCGAAGGCGACACCGTATTCCCGGAACTCAACCACACCGAGTGGCGCGAAGAGTCTCGCGAGCGGCACCCGGCCGATGACCGGCATGCTTACGCCTTTAGCTTCGTAACGCTGCGGCGCCGATAGGTAAGTGTCAACTAGCATCCTGTACATATAAAAAGGGCCGCCAAAATTGGCGGCCCTTTTTGGTAGGCATTGCGTATCATTTGCCGCTTAGCGAATCAGGACAATTTTGCCCCAGTCGTTTTTGAAGGCCCGGCGGTCGGCTTCGGCGCTGGTGGCGCGGCGGCTGAACTTGCTGGTCGGGTCATCAAGGATGACGCGGTACAGGTAGGTGCCGTTGGCCAGCCGGTCGCCGTAGGTATCGGTACCATCCCAGGCGTAGCCCGTGATGTTGTTGCCGATGCGCAGCGGCCCTTTGGCCGTGATGTCCTCCATCATAATTTCCTTTACCACGCGGCCCGTGAGGGTCAGGATCTGAATTTTCATGTCCCGCGGCAGCTCGGCGCCGGTAAGCGTAAACACGAACTGCGCTTTGCTGGTGACGGGGTTCGGATACGGGAAGACGTTGGTGATGGTAGAGGCATTCACTACTTCAAACGTCACGCGGTAGGGCTCGGAGCCAGCGGGCTTGTTGGTAGCGTCGCGGCCCTGCACTTCCAGCGTGTAGATGCCGTCGGCCAGCGCCTGGGTTTTGCCCATATCCAGCGTCAGCACTGCCAAGCCCCGCGTTGAGTCAGATTCAAAGATGACGTTGGAGCCGTTCAGGTCGAGGCGCGTGGCCGTGGTCTGGCCGGGCGCGGTCAGCAGCACATCGAAGTTGTTGGCGTTCTGGATGCGGCGCAGCCGGTCGTCATCCTTGAGCTGCACCCGAATAATAGGCGTCGGCGACACAATTTCCCCATTCAGAATCCGGCGGCCATCAAAAGCCACGTCCAGTACGGGCGGCGTGTTGCGGTCATCCACCTGGAAAGCAGGCAGCAGCAGTTCGTTGTTGAAAAAGTACAGTTCCGGTACAGCATTCGGGCGCGGGTTCACTACCACATTACCGCTAATGGAGCCGTCGAGACCTACTATGTTCATACTGGCGTTGAAGCGAACCTGTGAATTGGCCGCCAGTGGCCCACCAGGCACGTTTAGCAGCTCAGTGCGAGTGTTTCCGCCGTTGCTGAGTGTGATGCGGGCTTTGAGAGGGCCACTGAAGTTTATAGACGACACGTTTTCAAATACCACAGGTACCGTTACGCTGCCGGTTTCGGCGGCTTGCCGGGCCAGAGTAGCTGCGTCGTACACCGTGGCAGGGGTGGCCAGGTCGCGGCGCACGATGCCTTCGGGCACACCCTGATAGGTCACCAGCCACTGTTCCAGCTGCGGTGCCGTGCGATTCACAGTGTCGCGTAGGGTCAGTACCAGCTTCAGGTACGGATACTGCCGGGCCGAGATACCGGCCAGCGCCAAACTGCGGTTTGTAACGCTCGGATTGAGCAGGCGCTCCACGTTCAGCGTATCAATGCCCACTAGCTGCAACGTGTAGCTGTCGGAGGCCTCAGGCAGGCGCACGGTGTGGTAGAGCGTCTGCCACTCCTGGGCCGGGCCGATACGGGTAGACGATACTGTGCCGCTACCGCTACGGGTACCAATCTGGCCATTGAGAGTGACCACCTGGCTGGCGCGCGGGGTGGAGCTGGTGGGATCGGCGGTTACTTCCTGCACTGGGCGGGCGTTGGGGCCTTTCTGGACCAGCAGAGCGTACGGGTCGCCATCCTGCAGGCTGTTGATACGGGTGGCGCCGAGGCTGGTGAGTATCGCTTTCAGCGAAGCAGGGAAAGCCGAGAAGTTCACCTTGTTCATCGATAGCAGCGCGATATAGTCGCCGGGCCGCACATTGGTAAGCAAGGCCTGCAGCTGGGCCTGCCGGGCAGGTGTGTTGATATTGTCAGAGGCGGTGCCAGCGCTGGCGAAGTGGTAGAAGCGCAGATCACCCTGGCCACACGAGTCGTAGGCGCCGCCGCCCACGTTGCGCACGGGCCGCAGCGTGCGGCCACTGAACACAGCCACCATAATATTGGGCTGAATGACCGCGCAGTTGCCAACAAAAGGCAAAGAGGCCGCCGTGATTCCGTCCGTCACCGGATTGAACGTAGGCGTACTGCCGTCGCCGCCGCCGCGCGTAATCAAGCCAACAGGCTGCGTTGTGGCATCGGCAAACTCCCAACGCCCAGAAGGAGCAACGTTATTTATACGGGCCAGCTGGTTGCGTTTGAACTGGCCATGGTGGCTCTGCGACCAGCCACCTGGGGTGGCCGGAATCACGCGGAACGAGCTGGTAGCCCACTCCGGATTTTCGTTGAGGGTCGGGTCAGGCGTTTGGAAGCGCAGGCGCCAGTACCACACCACACTGTCGCGGCCAGCGAGGGCGGGCAGCGTGGGGCGCCAGTCAGGCACCAGGGTGGTGGTTACAGTGCGGGTTTGCTTGAGGGAACTATTGAAGGTAGGTACAGTATCAAGCTCCATTTCATAGGCCCGCGAGGTGCCGCGCGGGTCGTTGGTCTGGCCTACCAAGCGCAGGTTGGTAGCAGGCACAATGGCAAACTCCGGGGGCCACAGCGTCGTGACGCCGCCCTGCAGGAAATTGAAGCAAGCCTGTCCGCTGTTGTTGGTTTCCAGCAGCTCCGCAATGCGCTGCTGGTAGTCCAGCTCTACCTGAAAGCAGTTTTCGCCGAACACGTTGCCGGCATTAGGCAGCACGAAAGCGTAGGTGGTATCGCGCCAGGCCTGGCGTACCGTATAAGTGTACACGTCGGGGGCACGGGTGCCGGCGCTGGTGGTAGGATAGCGCCGCGTAATACGCACGTCCAGCGGATCGGTCGTGATTTTGCCGGGGTTTTTCACATTCACAACCACCTTGAGGCTGGTGGCCGAAGCTTGTAGCGGACCAGCACCATTGGGCTGCACCTGCACGTCGCCGGGCTGATTAGCAATGAAGTCTGGCTTATCGGGCGCGAAGAAGCGCAGAGCCGGGTCGCCAAGCCAGATATTCATCAATGACTGCGAAATTGTAGAGGGAAGGTTGAACTGCGCCAGCATCCGGCGAGTAGCCTCTGCTTGAATAACCGGAACGGGTTTGCCGTAAAAATTGGGGTCGTTGAAGGCAGCCTGGTAGAAATGGGTAGTAAACGCATCCAGGTTCTGCGGAAAACCAAGATCGGAGCCGGCCAGGAAGCCTATCGCGCCTTTATTGTCAGAGAAAATCCAGTTTTCCGACAGCGTACGGGCACCGCCGAGCAGACTGAACACCGCATTGGCAGAGCAGCCACTGATTAGAAACACCGGATACTTACCGGGGTTATTGTAGCCCTTGCTCGGGTCGGTGGGGTCACCAAACTGCAAATCGAAGTCTAGAGCCGTGCCGTGGCCAAAATATGTCACCAACGACACCCCATTATTGATTTCAGGTGCTAAGGTGATGCTGACTGGCAAATTTCCTCCCTGCGAGTCGGAGCGGCGGTAGGTTTTCACCACCTTCCCCCCAAACAGAGGACGTTCTACAAAGCGCTTGTATCTATCTATATACTCTTCGAACAACATACGCTCGTTTGAACTCTGTCCCCCGGCCAAGTGTACAACGTTTTTGCGCCAGGGTTCGGCGGGCAGCGCCTCGTGCGCTTTCAGCTTGTTCAAGTAATTCAGGACTTCCGTAGAAGTAGCTGCAGACACACGCCCAGTAGGCATGCGGGCAATGTAGTTGTTGTTTTCCCAGTCGGCCGACAGAAAGTTGTCGGAGGCGCTGCGCGTAGATCCGGGAATCAGGTCGCTGGCGGGCGGCAACGAACTGCGGCTGTATTCGCCTACCATCAGGCCCTTGCCCAGCAGCAACAGATAATTGGTTTGGCTGGCAGGTGAATTGGCCAGCTCCCAGCGCACGTAGTTGCGCATAGCTCCGACTGACTTCTCACCGTAGTGAAACTGGTCGTAGAGCTGCTGCGAGGTTACCACCACCGTATCATATCGGCCGCCGGCCGTAGAGGCGCGGTAAGTGGCATAGTCGCGCACAGCGTTTATGCCGCCTACTGGCCGCATGAGCAGCTGGTGGCTTATTATCAAAAAGTTAGTGGCAGTGGCATTCAGCGGACGAAAGCGTATGCGTGTTGCAGGACGAGGCACGGAAGCTACCGCTTCATCAGCCAGCACCATATTTCGAGTACGGTTGTTGGCCTCCGGAAATACATATCCCCGGCGCTGACCACCCAGCGCAGAGCCAACAATCCGTTGCACATTGTAAGGGTCGGTGATGTCGAAACCAACAACTGTTGCTGGAATAGAATCCAGGGCATAATAGGCTGGCCCGGCCAACGTCGAATCGTTGGAAAACGCAATTTGTGGGCGGCCGGCAAACCAGCGGTTGGTTTGTGCATATGTGTAGCGGGCATACGCCACCCGAAACTTGTTGCCATTGGCGGCCGGCGGCCGACCCGTAATGCTAAAAAACACTTTCACATTACCGTTGGCATCAATATCTGTGGATTGTAGCGGCAACCGTAAGCGATACTTATTGTAATTAGTCACCAAGGTGGTGGACAATAGCCGCATGTTGTTGCTGCCCGGCAGGTATACCGAAACGTCCACAGACCGCTGCCCCGGCCATCCCCCAACCAACATTACCTCCATCATGGGCACAGGGCCGTTCGCACTACGGCTCCAGATTGAGTCAGTTAAGGCAGTAGCATTAGTGGACTCTCCTCGAAATGTTCCCCCGAATGATGCTGAAAGCCACCCCTCTCCCGATTCGCCCCAGGGCTGGTAGATAACTGCATTGTCATCTACGTGTGCAAAAGAGGATACAAACATTTCGGTTTCACGGCGCATCCGGTACGGCTGTGCCGCGGCTGTGGGCGCTACGGCCGGCTGGGCCATCCGTAGTCCATTGGCCGTAGCCGACCACGTGAGAAAGTAAGCGGCAGTATCGGTGTAGAGGCTATAGAGGTCGTGGGGCTGGGTGGCCGCACCACCTTTGTAGAGGCGCTGGTCGAGCTTGCCGTCGTTGCGCTGGCCGTAGAACTCGAAGTAGGTGGTGGCGTCGAGCGTGGCCTGGTTGCCGCCACCGAAGATGGCCACTTCGCGGCCGCGCCGCCAGAGCTGTACCCGCTGCGGATTCACGCCGCTGATGCCAGCCTGCGCCAGATACTGCTGATCGAGGCGGTAGAGGCCGTCTTTGAGAATCTTGATCTTATAATACTGCTGGCTCGGAACGATCCACTCGTTGCCGTAGAGCGTCTGGGCCGAAGCAGAACCGGCGGTCAGCAAGCCCAGCAACAGGAAACACCAGCCCAGCAGGTAGCGAAGTCGGTAAGGTTGTGTCATATGATAGAGGTAGAAGCGTAAGGAGAAGAGCGTGCCGCGCCAACTCGCATGGCGCGGCAATAGGTTCCGCTTTCGGTCTTATTTGATGCCGTAGCCCAGCGAAACGATGATGTTGTTGGTCTGGGTGCGGCCAGCCAGCTTCTCGATGGCCAGCTGCGAAAGCGCCACATCCAAGCGCAACCCACTAAGGGCCACCCCAACGCCCAGGCTAGGCTGTACTTTCCACTCCTCGGAGCCAGTGAAGGCCTTTATTTTTTGCACGTTGCTAACCCCACCGCGCAGGAACACCAGGTTTTTGTAGCCAATTTCCAGACCGGCGCGCGGATCGACGCTCACCAGCCCACTTGACACCAACGTGTTGCGCTGTCCATCGGTCGTCAGGTCGATGTCGACGGCGGCCAGGGCCGTGAACTCGCCGGGCAGCTGCACCAAGCGGCCTACACCCAGCACAAAGCGGGGCAAGGTTACTTCGGTGCTGCCTTTGGGCACGCTGCTACCAGTGGAGTCGCCGGCTATGGGGCGTAGCTTATCGGAGTTGATAGACCAGGCGTTGACGGTGGTGGTGATGTCGCGGGCCATGAGGCCGAGACGCCAGTTGCCTTTGTCGTACTGCACACCGGCGTCGATGCCAAAGCCCCAGGCATTGGCAAACTCGCCGATGTTGCGGTAGATGACCTTGGCGTTGGCTCCCACTTTTAGGCCCTCGATGTTGCCAAGGCGCCGCGCGTACGACAGCATCAGGGCATAGTCGGCCACCGAGAAATACCGGATTCGGTCGTACTGGATATAGCCGTACTCATTAATAAGGTCACGGGTGTCGGCAATATCATCAACGCCCAGCCGCACCACGCTCACGCCAATGGCGCTTTTGTCGTCGAGAGGCATAGAGAAGGCGCCATAGTCGTTTTTCACGATGCCCGAGAACAGCTCAGAGTGCATGAGCACGGCATCGTACTTGGTTTTCTGATCGAGCAGGCCCGCCGGGTTCCAGTAGCCGGCTGTGGCATCGTTGGCCAGGCTTACCTGCACTTTGCCCATACCCAGCGCACGCCCCCCCACCCCAATATTGAGGAATTCGTTGCTGTACTTGGGCGTGGTATCCTGGGCGGCGGCCTGCTGCGGAGTGAGAGCCAATACTCCACTAACTACCACTAGCAGAGAAGTAATACGGAAAACGTGCGACATAGAAAACAAGCTAAAAACGGCTAATCCGATTCACAACGCAAGGTACTAACTAATAGTGCGTCGTGGCTTCATGGGCTTCGGAAACTATACCTCGTGGCCGCTGCCAGCATCTTTCGGCAGACCCGGATTCCGGCACTTACGCCAGCTGCTCTCCTCCGGATTCAGCGCCCGGCACTGCCCCATACCCAGTAGAATACCGCCAACAGGCGCATAAGCCGCTCTATCCGCTTTTCGGCGGCAGCGCAGCTGTACCTGAAGTACTGGTGCCGACGGTAGCTGTATGGGCAGGCGCTGGCATCCCACGTTTTTTTTGCCCGAAATGTGCAACCAAAAAATATTTTCGACAGTACCTTGTGTTACATAGTACCTTTTACTATCTTTGACTCATTCTTCACCGATCTACCATCGCAAGCCCATGAAAGTAGAGAACACCCAAGTGCAGATGCGGAAGGGCATCCTGGAGTTCTGCATTCTGGAAATCATCGCCCGCGGCGAGGTGTATGCGTCAGACATGCTCGAAGAGCTAACCCAGGCCCGCATGATTGTGGTCGAGGGAACCCTCTACCCGCTGCTCACGCGCCTCAAGAATGCTGGCCTTCTGGATTACACCTGGAAGGAATCCACGAGTGGCCCACCTCGCAAGTACTACACCCTCACCGAAGGCGGCACGGAGTTTCTCCACCAGCTCCGCCTCACGTGGGAGGAAGTCGAAGAGTCCATTCGCATCATTCGCACCAAGCCTTCCGCCACCGGGAGCCCCGAACTGCCGGTCCTACTGTAGGCCCCGGTTCCTTTCCTTCTCCTCCCGATTTTTTTCCGACTAGTTGCAGCAACTGAGATGAAAAAGAATATCAGCATCAACCTCCAGGGCATGATCTTCCACCTCGAAGAGGATGGCTACGACGTACTGGGCCGCTACCTGGCGGAAGTGAAAGCCCACTTTAGTGGCTACCGTGGGCACGAAGAAATCGTGGCCGACATCGAAAGCCGCATTGCCGAGCTGTTTGCCGCCCGTCTTTCCGTCACCAAGCAGGTGATTACGCTGGAAGATGTGGACGCCATGACCGCTAAAATGGGCCGCGTGAGCGACTTCCAGAGCGCCGACGACGCCGACGAAGACGATGAGCTGCTGGCCGGGGCCGTAGCCAGCGGCACGGCACAGGGCACTTATGCCGGCGGCAACAGCTACACGGGCCCTGCCGCCGCCGCGGCTGCTACCGCTGCCGCTGCCGACACGGAACCCCGCCAGTTGGTGCGCGACATGAGCCACCGCAAAGTGGCCGGCGTGTGTGCCGGTTTGGCTCAATACTTCCGCATCAATGCAGTGTGGGTGCGGCTGCTGGCGCTGGCCTCCCTGTTTTCGCCCGTCATCGGCGATTTTATCGGCTTCCTGCCGGGCGTGGTGCTGGTATCGTACGTGGTGCTCTGGATAGTATTGCCGAAGCGCTACGATGTACCCGAAACAGCTGATGCCAACGAAAAGCAGCTGTTTCGCGACACCGATACCGGCAAAATCGGGGGTGTGGCCGCCGGGGTAGCAGCCTACCTGGGCACGGATGTTTCGCTGGTGCGGATTCTGTTTCTGCTGGGTGCGTTCTTCGGCTTCGGCCTGATCCTCTACATCATTCTGTGGATTGCGGTGCCGGAGGCCAAAACGGTGGCCGACCGGATGCGAATGCGCGGCGACGCCCTGACCTTGTCGGGCATTGCCAGCAACGCCCGCGACTACGATGCCACCACTGGCAACCGCCGGCCTCTGGGCACCTTTTTCGAGGACCTGGCCGGGGCACTGAATCCACTATTGAGCTTTGTAGGCACGGCTTTACGCATCTTTGCGGGCGTGCTGCTGTCGGTTATCGGCTTCAGCCTGCTTCTGGGCTTCACCGTGACGCTGGGCGTGGTGCTGGGCTTGATTCCGGAGTCGCAGAACCCCACGATAGGCAACCCGGGCTTTCTGAAGCTGCTGCACGAGCAGCCCACCTGGGCCTGGCTGGCTAGCTACGTGGCTGCTGCCATTCCTTCGCTGGGAATGTTGCTGGTGGGCGTAGGCTTGCTGGTGCGCCGGTCCTTCATCAACCGCACTGTTGGCTGGTCGATGTTTGGCCTCTGGCTGCTTGGCGTTATCGGCATTACAGTGGCAGTGGCCCGCCAGAGCCGCGAGTTTCAGTACAGCGCCGATGTAGAGCAGACCACCAGCTACCCAACCCTCACAGCCCCGGTGCTGCGCCTCGAAACCCGCCACCTCGACCGGGACAGTGACCAGAATGTGGGCGTGCAGCTGGCTGCCGCCGACAGCGGCCAGGTAGTACAGGTGCTGCGCCGCATATCAGCCAAAGGCACCTCGGAAACCGAAGCCGCCCGCACCGCCGGCAACTCACTGGCCTACACCGTCCGCACCCGCGGCGACTCGGTTTTGCTGCTCGACGACCACTATTCCTTCCAGCCCAATGCCCGCTTCCGCGACCAGGACCTGGAACTGACTATCCGCCTGCCCCGCAACCGGACGTTCCGCCTCAGCAATGACGCTGCCTACTGGATTGGTGGGGAGAACTTCGCCGGTGGCCGGGTGCCCGACAACGTGGAGCGCCATAAGTTTCAGCTGCGCGGCAACGACCTGGAGTGCCTCGACTGCACTACCGACGAGTTGGGCCTTTCCGATTCGGAGGATGAAGACAACGCCAGCAACGACGAAATGGCCGACGACGACGATATGGACGTTGATATCGACTCCGATGATGACGATGTGAATGTCAACCTGAACTACGGGGGCGCGGCTTCCTTTAACCTCAACGAGGATTTCTATGGCCCCGACCGCCAGACCTACACCGAAGACGGCTTTCGGGCGGTGAGCGTGATGGGCAGCTACCGGGTGGTTATCAGGGAAGGCAGCACGTTTCGGGTCAGCGCCGCCGGTGCCGCCCGTGACCTGCGCGACCTGAAAATTGACCAGGAAGGTGATGAGTTGCTGGTGCGCCCCCGGGGCCGGATCAACTTCGGCTCCAACTGGCGCGCCAACGACAGCAAGGTATTGGTAACCATTGAAATGCCCAACCTCGACAAGCTCAACCTGGCCGGAGCTGTGCGCGCCGATGTGCGAGGCTTCAGCGACGACAGCCGCCTGGAAGTGGTGCAAGCCGGCGCCAGCGACCTGCGCCTCAATGGCACCTTCAACAACCTCGACCTGGAACTAGCCGGCAAATGCCGCACCTCTCTGGAAGGAAGCGCCGGCAACCTGAATGTAGATGCAGCCGGAGCCTGCTCTATTGTGGCCGCCGACTTCCCTACCCGCATTGCCGACGTAGACCTGGCCGGTATCAGCAAAGCCCGCCTCAACGTCACGGAAACCCTGAAAGCCGATGCCATTGGCGCCAGCATCGTCCAGTACAGCGGCAATCCGCGCAACGTTGAGAAAGACGTTATCGGGGCATCCCGCGTGAGTGCCGTATCTAACTGATTACCTCCCCCAGCACTGCCCTGGCTGGCAGCTTCTTCCCTATCGAGGCCCACAATTGATTTCCTACGCAGGCAACCTTACTACTCAAACGCGCATCTGTCTGCCTGAGTGACCAGTAATGTCTTTTTCTGGTGAGTGAAAGACTGGTCGAGAAAGTCCTCTTGCCTACCGTGCTGCAACCGGTAGACCAAGGGGCTTTCTCATTTTCGGGCCGGAGTGATTGTAAGACGCAATCTGCGCGGCTGGTAATCTGGTCCTGACTGGTGCCTTGAGGTTGGTTCGTAGCCTTCGTTGCCTGCTCACATGCCCCACTAAGCAGCGCGCTGCTTGGCAGCTACCTTTTCAACTTTCTATTATCTGGCTTATCATGAAACTGCTACTTTCCGCACTGGCGCTGGGCCTAATGCTGTTCCCCGCCGCCGCGTTTGCCCAAACTCCCGCGCCCACCTACGCCCAGCTTATGGATCAGGGCGGCGCCCAAATGCAAGCCAAAGACTTCTGCGGCGCCGTAGCTACCTTCGAGCAGGCTTTCCGGCCCGACAGCACCCGCGCTAATGAGTTTGAGCTATTTACCGGGGCTATGGCGGCCGCCAATTGCCTGGCCCGCCGCCCGCTGGCTTGGCGCTGGCTTGGCCAGCTGAGCCGACTCCGCCCACTCAGAATGCAGCCCCAGGACCTCGACAACGTAGCAAACGACCCGGCGTTGGCTCCTTTGCGCACTGAGGCAGCGTGGCTGCGCTGGCTGGCTGCCATGCGCCAAGCCTTGGCCGACCAGACTGCCAGCACCAAAGCCGCCAGTGTGCGCTGGGTAGCTCAAACCCAGACCCGCACGCTGCCCGCCGCCAACGGCAAAGTCCGGAAAATGGCTCCGTCCGGTTTCGCCCTCTACTTCAGTCAGGTTCCCACCGACACCGTTCGGATGCCCTACCTGGTGCGCGTGCCAACTGGTTATGACCCAGCTAAGCCCGCACCGGTGGTGGTGTACCTGCACGGCGGCGTAGTGAGCACCAAGCAGTTTGGCTACGCTGATCCGGACGTCGTAAAAGAGCCGGTTTTCGAAGAAGCTCCCACCAATGCCCTGGTGGTATACCCCTTTGGCCGGGTCAGCTTTGGCTGGGTGGAACAGCCAGCGGCCTTCGCCCAGATCGAGCGGATTCTGGCGGAAGTGCAGGCCCGCTACCGCACCGATGGCCGCCATACGGTACTCGGCGGCATGAGCAACGGCGGCAGCGCGGCCCTGTGGTTTGCCAGCCAGCGCCCCGCTGCTTTCAGCGGTTTCTACGCGTTGTCGCCGGCGCCCAAGCTGCCGCTGCAAGCCAGCTACGGGCGCTTGGGCCAGGGCAAGCCCTACTACCAGCTCAGCGCCCAGGACGACTCACTGTATAAGTATTCGGCCGTGAAGGCCACGTACGACGCACGCCCTTCGCAGGCCGCGCAATGGTTTCTGCAGACGATACCCAGCGGCAGCCACAGCTTCCTCTACGGCCCCAACGGCCCGGCACTGCTCCGGCAAACACTGGCCACGCTGTGTGCGCAGCCCAAGCCGCGTTAAGCACCTCACTACCCAACCACCAGCCTCCCGCTACTCCCCAGTGGGCACCGGCACGAGGCCTTTACGCTCCCCCAACTCCAGCAGTAGCGCAAAGGCCTCGTCGTGCTCGTTCCGGATCTTGCCTTCCAGAATGGCGTCTAACAGTGCCTCTTTCAGCTCGCCTACTTCGCGGGAAGGCTTCAGGCTGAAGGTGCTCATGATGATTTCGCCGGTGATGACGGGCTTGAAATTGCGCAGATGGTCTTTTTCCTCTACCTCTTTCAGCTTCTGCTCCACTACATCGAAGTTGCGCAGGTAGCGGTTTTTGCGGTCGTAGTCTTTGCTGGTGATGTCGGCGCGGCACAGCAGCATCAGCCGGTCGATGTCGTCGCCGGCTTCGAACAACAAGCGGCGCACGGCCGAGTCCGTCACGATTTCCTTGCTTAGCGCAATGGGCCGCAGGTGCAGGCGCACCAGCTTCTGAACCTGGCGCATTTCCTCGCCCAGCGGCAGCTTCAGGTCCGTAAAGATGCCCGGCACCCAGCGGGCACCCTTGTCCTCGTGGCCATGAAATGTCCATCCGACACGCGCATCCAGGCGCTTGGTGGCGGGTTTGGCAATATCGTGCAGGATGGCGGCCCAGCGCAGCCACAGGTCGCCGCCGGCCGCCACCACGTTGTCGAGCACTTGCAGCGTGTGGTAGAAATTGTCTTTGTGTGCGTGCTTGCCCACTTTCTCTACGCCCTGCAGTTGGGCCATTTTCGGGAAGATGAGCTGCAGCAGCCCACAGCTGAACAGCAGCTTGAAGCCGTAGCTGGGCTTCGGGGACATGATGATCTTGTTCAGCTCGGTGGTGATGCGTTCCTGCGAGATAATGCTGATACGCTCCTTATTGCGGGCCAACGCATCAAACGTATCCGGTTCGATGTCAAAGTCCAGCTGCGTGGCGAAACGAATGGCCCGCAACATGCGCAGCGGATCGTCGGAGAAGGTGACGTCGGGGTCTAGTGGCGTGCGAATCAGGCGGCGCTGCAGGTCGCCCATGCCGTCGTAGTAGTCTATCAGCTCGCCGTAGGTGGAGGGGTTAAGGCTCAACCCTAAAGCATTGATAGTGAAGTCGCGCCGGGCAAGGTCTTCTTCCAGTGTGCCGGCTTCCACTTCCGGTTTCCGGCTGTCGGCGCGGTAGCTTTCCTTACGGGCTCCCACAAATTCCACCTCAATTTCGGGCGTAGGCAGCATGGCCGTGCCGAAGTTTTTGAACACCGTAACCCGCGGCCGGCCGGGCAGCTTGCGTCCTACTGCCTGGGCCAGCGCAATACCGTCGCCAACGCACACCACATCCACATCTTTACTGCCGCGCTCCAGCGCCAGGTCGCGCACGTAGCCCCCAATCACATAAGCCGGATAGCCCAGCTCGCCGGCGGCGTCTGCAATGGTCTGGAACAAAGGAAGGTTGGGGAGCTGCGGGGTTTTCATGCTGGTCGAATTGAAGCGCAAAGGTACGGTCCTGGCTGCATCGGTAGGCGCCCATCCGCACGGATTCTTACCCACCGGCTTACTCGTTGCAGGAACTCAATGTGTGCTCAGCCCCAGAAAATGCTACTAACACAGAAATTAAAAAGCTCCTCCCGAAAAATCGGGAGGAGCTTTTCAGAAAGAAGTCAGACGGCAGATTACTGCTTGGCTGGTACTTCTTCTACTGCTTTGTCGGCTTCCTTGTTGATCACAACAGCCGTGTCGCCAGCTTCAGCGGCCATGTCGGCTTTCACGTCAGCAGCAGCGTTGTCGGTAGCGTTTTCCACTGCGTCGCCAGCATTTTCGGTGGCGTTGGCAGCGTCCGTAGCAGCGCTTTCAGCAGTTGCTTCGGCATTCTCTTTGGTTGCTTCCGAGCACGAAGCCAGAGCGAAAGGAGCAAAGGCGGCAACAACGAGCAGGGATTTGAAGGACATTTTCATAAGTCAGGGGAAGTGTTGGTGGTAAGTTTCTCTTTATACACCAATCGGCAAAATGTAACCTGGCCGCTGACACATAGCTACTAAAAAACCCATTGGTGCCCGTCATACACCAACTGAGTTGTCCTTCCTTGCGGCTACCATTCTGCATGCCGGAGCTGCGGCAAGTATGCACAGGCCAATGGAGCCAGCGAAAAGCAGTTGCTTATGCTGGACAATAGGCTTAGTCGCGCAACACTTCCAGACCACCATCGGGCAACACCCGCACCACCCGAGAAGGGGCCGCCCGCGTGGTATCATCCTGGCGCCAATAGGCTACGTAATCTGCTTTGCGCACAAGCTCCGGGTCTATTTCAGTGTATAGAGCCGGCGTTGGCGCGCCACTCAGGTTGGCCGATGTAGACACCAGCCCGTGCCCTAGGCGCCGCACCACCAGCCGGCAAAACTCATCGTCGAGCACCACCCGCAGGCCGATGGTACCATCGGGAGCCAGCAGATTGGCTGCCAGCAGAGGGCTGCCGGGCACCACATAGGTGGTAGGCCGGGTTTGGGCAGCCAGCAGTTCCGGCAGATTGGGTGGCACCACGGCAGCGTAGCGGGCAAACATCTGCTCATCAGCTACCAAAACGATACAGGCTTTTGTGGTAGGGCGGTTCTTAAGCTGATAGATCTTCTCCACTGCTCGTGGTAGTTCGGCGTCGCAGCCCAAGCCCCACACCGTATCGGTCGGATACAGGATAACCTGCTGCATCAGCAGGGCATCGACGGCGGCATCTACCTCTTCGCGAAGAAATCGGGTATTCATAGGAGTTTAGGGCTTAGAAAGGGGACTCGGGGTTCAGGACTTGTGATACAGGCAGGGCATAGGAAGGCTTAGAGGTTGGTATGGCCCGATTCCTATGCCCCAAGCGCCAAAAACCAAGCCCTTTAGTAGCTTATGGTCTGGCACAACTCTACCAGCACGCCACCAGCCGACTTAGGATGCACGAAGCACACCAGCTTGTTGTCGGCGCCGCGCTTGGGCGCTTCGTTGAGCAGCGTGAAGCCTTCCTGCCGCAGTCGCGCCATTTCAGCCTCAATATCGTCGACCTCAAACGCTACGTGGTGAATACCAGCCGGTTTCTTCTCCAGAAAACGCGTGATGGCGCTATCAGGAGAGGTGCCGGCCAGCAACTCTATTTTCGAGCCACCTACCTGAAAAAACACCGTATCCACTGCTTCTGACGCCACATGCTCCCGCTTGTAAGGTGCTTGGCCGAGTAGCGTGGTATAGAGTGCGGTGGCCGCGTCTAAGTCGGTTACGGCTAAGCCTAAGTGTTCGAGGTTAAGAAGCATGATGGGGGTGTAAAAGTGCCGCTGCCGCATAGCGCGGCTTGTTTGGATTTGTTCTACTTTTGCAGGTGCAAATGTGGGAAGAAATGAAAACCTGTTTTGCAGTTTTTGTGTTCTACCTGCGAAAGATTCTCCGCTGAAACCAGACCCCGAGTGATGCTTAAGCTACCTATTTACCTCGACAACAACGCCACCACGCCTCTTGATCCGCGCGTTTTGGAGGCGATGATGCCGTACCTGACAGAGGTATTCGGCAATGCGGCTTCCCGCAACCACCCCTTCGGCTGGGCTGCTGAAGAGGCCGTAGATTACGCTCGTGAGCAGATTGCCAGCCTAATCAATTGTGACCCCAAGGAAATTATCTTCACTTCGGGTGCCACTGAGTCCGACAACTTAGGCATCAAAGGAGTGTTTGAGATGTATGCCCAGAAAGGCAACCACATCATCACTACCACCACCGAGCACAAGGCGGTGCTGGATACCTGCAAGCACATCGAGAAGCTGGGCGGCAAGGTAACTTACCTGCCCGTCGATTCGGAAGGACTTATCAGCTTAGCTGAGCTGGAAGCCGCCATGACGCCGGAAACCATTCTGGTGACCATCATGTACGGCAACAACGAGACGGGCACCATCCAGCCCATCCGTGAAATTGCTGCCATTGCACACAAGCACGGTGCCCTGTTCATGACCGATGGCACACAGGCAGTCGGCAAAATTCCGGTGGACGTCGTTGCAGATGGTATTGACTTGATGGCTTTCACGGCGCACAAAATGTATGGCCCCAAAGGAGTTGGTGCACTGTACGTACGCCGCAAATACCCTCGGGTGAAGGTAACGGCCCAGATGGACGGTGGTGGCCACGAGCGTGGCATGCGCTCCGGTACCCTGAACGTTCCTGGCATTGTAGGCTTAGGCAAAGCCTGTGAGCTGGCCAAGCTGGAAATGGCAGCCGATACAGCCCGCTTGAGCGCCCTGCGCGACCGGCTGGAGCGTGAGCTGCTGACGCTGGAAGAAAGTTATGTGAATGGTTCGCGCGAGCATCGGTTGCCGCATGTGGCCAATATCAGCTTCAAGTATGTGGAGGGCGAAGGCCTGATGATGGGCGTGAAAGACCTGGCAGTGTCCTCGGGCTCGGCCTGTACTTCGGCTTCGCTGGAGCCTTCTTATGTACTGAAAGCCCTGGGCCTGAGCGACGACCTTGCCCACAGCTCCCTCCGGTTTGGCCTAAGCCGCTTTACCACCGACGAGCAAATCGATTACGCCATCAACCACGTAAAAGAAGCTGTTACTAAGCTCCGTGAAATGTCGCCCCTGTGGGAGATGTTTAAAGAAGGCATCGACCTCGACAAAATTGAGTGGGCCGAACATTAATCGTTTAATTGCCAGTGTTTAGTTGTCTGGAATGACCAACGACGAAACACTGCCAACTACCACTTACCAACTGACAACTAACAACACAAGCCATGGCTTACTCCGATAAGGTAATCGACCATTACAGCAACCCCCGCAACGTGGGCACGCTGGACAAAAGCAAAAAAAACGTAGGTACCGGCCTGGTGGGGGCACCTGAGTGCGGCGACGTAATGCGTCTGCAGATCGAGGTAGACGAAACCACTAACACCATCACCGACGCTAAATTCAAAACCTTCGGCTGCGGCTCGGCTATTGCGTCGTCGTCGTTGGCAACGGAGTGGCTGAAAGGCAAAACCGTGGACGAGGCCCTGGCCATCGACAACATGGAGATTGTGGAAGAGCTGGCGTTGCCGCCCGTAAAAATTCACTGCTCGGTGCTGGCTGAGGATGCTATCAAGTCTGCCATCAACGATTACCGCGTGAAAAACGGGATGCCGGAGCTGGAAATGGCCAAGTCGCACCACTAAGTTATTGCTGGTTGTCGATAGCAGATTGTGGAAGTTCTTCCAACAATCAGTTATCGACAACCAGCAACAAACACTGAATGGACGTTACCTCTTCTGACGTACACGTAGAAAGTGCCCGGATTCAGCGGCAGATAGAAGACTATCTGGGATTGGGACCGGGCAACCTTCTGTTTGAGTTCCGGCAACTGGATGGGCAAACCCGCCTGGATCTTATTACCGTGAATCCGCGGCACCAACAGAGCTTCCTGTTTCGCTATGAAATGGGCTATGATAAGCTGGATACATTGCGCAAAATGCTGGCCTACGTGCAGCGTTACCGCGACGAGGAAAGCTCCTTCACCCTGCAGTGGCGCGCACGCGGCGACAAAGAGTTGCAGACTTCATATTTCCGCGCCCATAATGCGTATGAAGCGCTCGATAAGCTGTACTTCGGTCGCGACCTGAACACAATCACTGTGTTTAGTGTTGTGTTAAATCCATCGTCGTAATACGATGCGAAGCTGGTGAAGGCGACACTACCTGTGGGTGCTTCTATCAGCTACCAAAATGCCCCATATTAAGTATCAACGCCATGATTACTGTTTCTGAAAAAGCGAAAGCGAAAGTAGAAAGCCTCATGCGCGATGCAGAGCTGGATGCTACCTACCGCCTCCGGGCCTCAGTAGCTGGTGGTGGTTGCTCGGGCCTGAGCTATAAGCTCGACTTCGATAACGAAGTGAAGCATATGGACCAGGAATTTGAGGACAAGGGTGTACGGGTAGTAGTGGACATGAAAAGCTTCCTCTACCTGGCCGGCACTGAGTTGGACTTCTCGGATGGCCTCAACGGCAAAGGCTTCTACTTTGATAACCCCAATGCCTCCCGCACTTGCGGCTGCGGCGAGAGTTTTTCGGTATAGCCGCTGTCTGCCATACTCCACAAAGCAAAAGACCCCATCTACATGATGGGGTCTTTTGCTTTGTGGAGTATGGCAGAAGGCTTATTCCCGCACAAAGCGCTGTACCTGGCGGCCAGTGGCGGTCTGCAGTTCCAAGAAATAAGAGCCGGGACGTAGCGCCTGCACATCAACAACCCCATCGTCAGCAGCGTCGCCGGTCAGGAGCGTCTGCCCTATCGTATTCAGCACCCGGTAATGCACCGGGCCGATGGCTGCCAGAATAATCTGGCCAGTGGTGGGATTGGGAAAGAATGTGGCTTTGGCAGTGCCACCAGATTTCACGGCTACTACTGGCGAAAATGACTCAGTGCCATCCGTATCATGCTGGCGGAGGCGGTAATAGCTGAGGCCTGCTAATGGCTGAGCGTCCAGCCATGCGTAGCTGTGAGTGCGGTTAGAGGTGCCCTGCCCATCTACCCGGCCAATGGTAATGAATTCAGTGGCGGTAGCGCCCCGCTGTATGTCGAACCCAGCGTTGTTGCTCTCAGACGCCGTGGCCCATTTAAGTTGCGTGCCCTTTGCAGTTGGCTCCGCCGTGAAGGACTTCAACTCCACCGGCAACGGACCGTCGCTCCCAATGCGTATGTCGTCGATAAAAACGCCTGTTTTGCCATTCACTGCAACAGTAATTCTTACTCGAACCTGTGTGATGGCAGCCCCGAAGTTTATTCTTGCAGTAGAGAGGCCTGCTACACCAGTAATAGCCAATGACTGTCCGCTTCCGGTCCGGTCATCTGGTGAAGTAAATGTTTGTAGCGTTGGGTTGGTGCTGGTTACAGAAGCAGTAGCAACACCAGTAGCACTATAGTCAAAAACAGAGCCGTTGTTCAGCCCAATAATTCTTAAAGTGGGCACAAAAGTGGAAGAACCGTTATAAGCAACATCAACCTGTATGCCGTTGTTGGCCGTGGCATTATCGAGGCCTCCGTTGTTGTTGGTTTGATATGAGGCCAACCTAAATTGCAGATAATTGCCGGTAGTTACTGGGAAAACAACGTTATTAAGGTTTACTATCCCGGTTGAATTTCCATTGCCTGTGTTATTGACCGCACCAAAACTACTACTACCTTCTGAAGCAATTGCTCCAGGATTGGGCAATGCATTAGCACTGTTCCCAGACGCTGCCAAGAAAGTACCACTATACACTGCACCAGCACCAGTAGCACTATATATGTACTGTCCACCTGCACCGCCACTGGCGTTGGAGCCACTGCCAGTGGCCGGCGTATTGCCGCCCGTTTCGAATCCTTGTTGCAGGTAGGAAGCTTGGGCGTAAGCTTCTGTTTGTCCCAAGCTCAGAAAAGCACCAAACAATGCGGCAGCGCGCAGAGCGGCCAAGTTGGAGAAGCAAGGTGTAATGAGTCGCATGAGAGTATCGTTTTGTCCGTTATTCCACTAAATGTACCTGAATCGTACATATAATTCACTATATTATTCATTCCCAATATGAAACTGTGCTCCTGAAGCAAGTCTATCATGTTAAAACTTTGCTAACTATGCAGTTAGCTTACCTAGCCTGTTGAAAATAATACAGGTAATAAAGCGACATGGCGCCATGCGTTGAACCGGTAGCGACAAGCAATTCCGATGAAAAGCCAAATGGACTCTGCGTAGCTACCCCAAGTTGCGGAGAAGCCGCGTAGCGGCGGTAGGTGTGTAGTCCAGCCATCGACAGCCAGCAAAAGCCGCGTAGCGGAGACAGATTCGCCGGCAGATAGTCCCACAATCCTGCCGCCGCTTTGCGGCTTGTTTCAGGTAACCGCTGACTTACTATAAACCTGTCGCCGCTATGCGGTTCTTCCGCAACTTGGGTTTGCTGGCAGGCCATTCTGTGTGTTTGGGAGTTTACAAAAACACCGTTTCGGTCCTGCTGCATTTCATGTCTGAACGCAACATAAAGCTGGCCAAATGGTATTTCGCGCCTGACCTCTTTCAGTAGGCGCAACCTGTGACAGGCGCAGACCACCACCCTTGAGGACCGCCTCACTAACACAACTGATGCCTCCGGCTCCACCAAAGCTTCAAGTGCCTCAGCAATCTGCTGGTCCTGCATGCTCCCGATGCGGCTGGCTTCCGGAACGCTCAGCACGCTACTACCCGCGTGGTGAAGTGTGACGTGTAGGAAGCCCCAATGGATTGTCCCGAACAGTAATACACGCTAAGCGTCTGCATAGGAGCAACTGAAAAAAAGCACCCAAACCAGGGTTGATATAGCACAAAAAGCCCCTTCTAATTTGATAGAAGGGGCTTTTGCTTTATTATAAGGATGGGCGCTTTCCGTTAAACCCTTGTAAGCGCCTAGTCCTGCTTGGTGAACTTGCGTACCATGCGGCCGTCAGCAGTTGTGACTTCTAAATGATAGAGGCCAGCCGGCAACGAAGCCACATTGAGCGTTGCGGTACCGGTGGTTGTTTTGCCGTCCAGCACAACGCTGCCAATGGGGCTCAATACGCGGTAGGTGGCCTCCAAGGCGGGCACCAGCACCTGTAGCTCCGTACGGGCCGGATTGGGATAGAGTGCCAGCTCCTTACCAACCGATACAGCTACTACCGGCGAAAACGAATACTCCCCGCTGGTATCTACCTGGCGGAGGCGGTAGTAGGAAGTGCCGGGTAGTGGCTGGCGGTCGAGGGTAGTGTAGGTGTGGCGCTGGGTGGTGGTCCCCTGCCCTGCTACTGTGGCCAACGTGCGGAACTGCAGGCCATCAGCGGAACGCTGTACTTCAAACCGGGCATTGTTTTTCTCGGAAGCCGTGGCCCAATCCAGACGCACCAGGTCGGCTTGGCGCTGGGCCGTGAACCGGATCAGCTCCACAGGCAGCGGGTTGTTGGCAACGTCGGGGTCGGTGCTTGCCAGGGCGAAGTCGCTGAACGAGGTGAAAGTGCCGGACGTAAGGGTACCGGGCACAAAACTACCTGCGCTAGCGGTGCCGGTTGCGGACGAGCGGCCAATGTTTTCCCAACCGCTTCCGTTGTTTTTGGCCACTACCAGCGACGCGGCTGCGGGGTCCGTTACTTGGTCATCGGTACCAAAGCTAAGGGTAATGTTACCGGAGAAGGCCGTCGGAATTACGTTCGGGACGATAGAATAATACCGTATGCGGGATACTCGCTGCAAGTCACCTAGCAACACCGGGCTAACGGGAGCCATGTTTTTTTGCTCCGCTGTATAGATAACATTATTGCCTTGAGCGGATATCTGCAAACGTATTGGCCGAAACGCGTCGCCTTTACCAATCGGCAACGTAATGTCCGTGTTACCCCCTGCTTCTATTAAGCAGGAAAGTGGGCCATCCACAAACGCTGTATTGCTGCTACCGGTAGTCACAGTCAGCTCATTAATCTGCAGTGTGCTTCGGGCGGGGGTACTACCACTTATGTATGAAGTGGTGATTTTTCCTCCGTCAAAATCCAGGTCACCGTCTGATATCACAGGGTAACTAATAGTTAAGCCAGCCGGATTTGAAACACGAATCAGCGTGAAGAAATCAGTAGGCCCCACCAGCACCGGATTAGTGCCCGTTCCGTTGATGAGTTGCGGCGTGGTACCATTGAAGATTACCTCATTGCCATTATCAAAGGTTAACTGGCCACCATTGACGGTAACATTACCCCCAATACTTGTAGAGCCGAAGTTCATTCCCACGTTACCGCTCTGCACAATCAGGTCGTTGAGAATGGCTATACCCGAGCCACCTGTCAGGTTTGCCAAGGTGTTATTACCGGCCGGCTGCCGAATTTCCAAGGTGGGGAAAGTTCGGCCATTGAAGCTGGTGGCAGTAGTCAGGCCATTGATGTAGTAGCGGCTGCCACTTTCAAACACAACAACGGTCGCCGGCGCAGCGAGGCCAAAAGGATTCGACCCGCCATTTTGCTCGAAAGTAGCCCCGCTACGGAACACTACTGCATTGGCCGAAGCAGTATTTGAACCAAACGGATTACCTGTCAGATATGTGCCCGCCCGGAAATAGCCGGTACTCGTGAATTCCACAGCATTAGCGCCCCGGGCTACCAGCCTATGACCACCATTTCGCGAGGCGTTGCCCTCAAACTCCAGCCGGCCAGCGACCAATCCCGTCTGGCCGCTTTGCAGATCCAGTATCAGGTCTCGGGCGCCAGTGGTGGAATTGTTTAGGAAGCGTGTTACGGAGCCACTGGCAATTTCAAAGTCTGAACCGGGCTGGTTACCGCTGATGATAAGGGTACGGTCGCCGGGCAGTGTCAGGTCGGCGGTTATGTTGTTGATGAACCGAAGCTGCCCTATGGTTTGCGTGGTAGGGGATATGTCTAGGCTCGCAACGGCGGTTGGCGTAATCTGGCCATTGAACACCAATATATCAGTGGTTTGTGGCGCAGTGCGAGCCGGAGTCCAGCTGCTGGAGCTGTTCCAGTTGCCCGCTCCTCCTGCTGCTGACCATGTGTATGTATTGGCCACGGGAGCGGCTGTGGCATTGCCGGTGACGGCTACGGCTACACTAGTGCTGCCAACAACGTTGGTGACATCGGCTGGACCGGTGGTGCCGGGCGTGGCTGGCGCTATGAACCGTACCCAAACCTGCCGGCTTAGGGTGCCAGTGGCGGTGGTGGTAGCCGTCTGGCTGCTGGCAAAACCTGCTGTGGCCGACGTTACCGACACTTCGAATGAAGCCGGAGCCGTGATGTTTACCGTGCTTGAAGCGGGCAAATTGCTGCCATTGAGAGTGTAGGACTGAGCAGCGGAGGTAGTGCTCACCTGCGTGCTAAAGCTCAACGAAGACTGAGTGGCCGTGAGGGTTGCGACTGGTGCCGTGACGGTGAAGGGTGCGGCGGCCGAAGCGCCGCCGCCTGGTGCAGCGTTGGTCACAACCACATCGTACGTACCAGCCGTGGCAATATCGGCAGCCAGGATAGCGGCCGTCAGGCGCGTGGCCGATACGAACGTGGTAACACGATTGGTGCCATTGAAACTGACCGTAGAGCCGCTGATAAAGCCCGTGCCGTTGACAGTGAGCGTGAAGCCCGCGCCGCCGGCCACCGCCGTGTTTGGCGACAGACTGCTGATGGCTGGAACCGGATTCGGAGGCGCAACGCTACCACTCAGCGGTACATCTAGCTGGGCTGCTCCACCGCCAGTATTCACTACCACTTGGTTGTTGTAGGTGCCCACCGGCAGGCCACCCTTCAGGCGAACGTAGACGTCGGTTGCCGAAAAGTTGCTGATGGTAAAGCCCGTTCCGAATGTCGCATTGTCCTGCGACACCTCGTAGTTGGTGGGGGCCGTAACAGTCACGGTAGAGTTGGCGGGCAGGTCGTTACCCGTAAGGCGGTAACTTTGGGTAGCCGAAGGCCCAAGCCCCTCCACATAGGTGAAATCGGAAAGGGAAGTGGGATTGGCGGTGAGGGTTGGAGTTGGCGCCGTGGGAGCCGTGATTTCAAAGCTGTTGGACGGGGTACCCGTCGTAGCCGGGTTAGAACCATCAACACGCACTTTGTAGGTGGTGCCGGCTGCGGTACCGGCCGGAATAGTTACGGTCAGGCTAGTAGCCGTAGAAGAGATGGTAGTAAGGGGCGTTGGGAAGGAAGTGCCCGCCGCATCCGACAATACTGCGCTGAATGTATTGCCACTGTTGAATGTACCAGCTGTGCTGAAGTTTACCGTTAGGTTGCTGCCGGCTGTTACTGGGTTCGGCGAAACTGTGCCGGTAGTGATAGTTGGAGCAATACTGCCAGTAGTAGCCGTGATTGAGAAGTCATCTACTCCCAACCCGTCATTTGCTCCCGTAATGCTAAAGTCGTTCCATCGAATCCAGAAAGTACCGTTATTAGCAATAGACACCCCTGTTATAGTGTGTGTGATTGTTGTTTTATTGTCAGTCGCATTGCCATTAAGTGCTCCAGTTGTTCCAGTTGTTTTAGGTGCCGTGAAATCAAGATTATCTACATCAATGTATGCACCCGAACCTAACCCTGTTGCGGTTGTGCTATACTGGAAGTCCAACTTATCAACTCTACCTGTCGCTCCCAGCCGCCATTGCTCACCTGTATAGGTGATGGTTAGGCTTGTGATTGTTTGACCCGTGTTGTTTGTAAACGAAGCACCTATTGTAGGAATAAGATTTCCGCTTCTCAATTCGCCAAAAGCCCGGTCAGTGGAGTTAGTTGCTCCATAGCTATATGTGTTGCCAGCATTTGACCCACCTGTATCTACCCCATAAGTACCGTTCGCATTGGAACCGGCTTCTGAGAAAGCCCAACCAGTTGGTAAAGATGATGATGTGCTGCCTGTGTTGGCGAGAGTATTAAAATCTTCTGTTACGGCAGATGTATTTAAGATACTCCGCTGCCCCCGCCCTACTATCGGGCTCAACAAAAGCAACAAGACAAACAGCGCGCGCCAGATAGTGCCAGAGCGGGTTGCGGACAAGTGAGTAAACGGTGCTACCATATGCAACAAGAATGAAAATGATGACAGGCGGAGTTTTCTAACTCCAAAGATACAAGTTAATCAAGGCCAAGTACAACCTACAGTAGATTATCGAATGATTACCTATTGGACACAAAAAAAAGCCTCCCGCAACTACGGGAGGCTTTTTGATGTAGGCGCGGCGCAGGCCGCGACACTAGTTAGTTCTTAACCACTTTCCGGGTCACCTGCTGGTCGCCGGTGCCTACTGTTACCATGTAGGTGCCAGCGGGCAGCGAAGCCAGGTCCAGCTCGCCGGTTACGGGCAGCGTCTGCTCGCGCAGTACACGGCCAGTCAGGTCGGAGATACGAACGCGCAGGCCTTCAGCGGTGGTCGCCTGTGGCAACGAAATCGTCAGCTTGCCCGAAGTTGGGTTCGGGTAGAAGCTAGCCTCGGTAAGACCGGCGTTTTTCACCGTTACCACTGGCGAGTACGAGAACTTGCCGTCGGTGTCAATCTGCTTGAGGCGGTAGTAGCTCAGGCCAGCCAGTGGGCGGGCATCTACGGCATTGTAGGTGCTGCGCGCATTGGTAGTTCCTTTGCCCTCCTTGAACAGGATGGTCGAAAACTCGCGGGCGTCCTGGCTGCGCTGTACTTCAAAGCCACGGTTGTTTTTCTCCGAAGCCGTTACCCAGTTCAGGGCCACCTGACCGTTACGCAGCTGCGCCGTGAAGCTCTTCAGCTCTACTGGCAGCGGCAACTGCACCGTGATTGGCAGGTTTGGCGTCTTGTAGTTCTCAGCGCCACCTACTTGGTCGTTGTTGTATTCGAAGCCGAAGAAGTAGTACTGCGTGTTCGGGTCAAGGCCAGTGATAATAGCCGTTACAGCCGAGCTGGCAAATACCACGAAGTTGCCACCAATGTTAGAGCCACGGCCATAGATGTTGTTGCCGGGGTCGTACGGGGTAGCATCCTCAGGGAAGAAGCCGGGAGTCAGCGTCGCGTTGAGGCTAGCCACAATCAGACGGTTTTCACCGAAGCCTGCACCCTCTGGATTACCTGGGAAGGCCGAACCATCTTCCTGCGTGAAGTTGATGGTAACAGTCGTACCATCAGCCGAACGAGTTACCGTGGCCGCCGATTGACGCGTAGGCTCCACATCGATAGAGCGGCCCTGCAGACGAGCATTCGGCACCCGGTTGAATTCTACACCATTGCTGATGTCTGGCGTACGGAACAACAGGTCAGCCAAAGCCGAACCTACACGGGTTGGCGAGTAGCGAACGTACAGGGGTACCAAGGCAAGGCTGTCATTGGCATCAGGCGTCAGCGTCAGCTGGAAGCCCGTTGGGTTAGCAGCCGTGCCCAAGTCCGAGAAGTCAGACGTCAGCGAAATCTGGAACTGTGGTGTACGGCTTGGGTTCAGCGGCGAAGCCGTGGTAGGCTCTTCCGGGTCGCGCGGTACCCGCACAACTACACTGCTGTTCAAACGAGCACCTTCCAGTACAAGCGTCTGAGTAGCCGATTGTGTGCCTTTCACCTGGTTAACTACCGGCGTGAAGGTACCACGCACGTTCAGTTCTGGCTCGCTCGAACCGTTTACCGATACAAACTGCGTACGGGCTGGAGCGCTGCTGTTGGAGATTACCTGACCACGGTTGGTTTGAGCCGCTGGTGGGAAGTAACGCACGTAGATAGTGGTCTGGTCAACGTCTCCGTTCAACGAAGCCGTAGGCGAACCCTGAATACGGGGCAGCGTCAGCGAGTTGCCGGTAGTAGTGCCCAACGAGTTGAATCCGCCAGGAGCGTTCGGGTCAGCTGAACGCGAAATCTGGAAAAACTGAGGAGCCAGAATCGTCAGATCCTGCAGCAGGTTATCGGCCGATACTTTGTATGACTGGATGTTGGAAGGCACACCGGGCGACGTGCTGAACTCGCGCAGAATTGCGTCCGTCAGGGAGATATCGGAGATGCTACCGCTTGGGTTGTTGGCATTCACAGCCACGTTCACCTGGCTGGCACCATTGCTGGTCAGCGCAATCGTACCCGAGAAAGTACCCTGTGCTACGGTTGGCACCAGCGTTACTTCAATCGTCTGGTTGGTGATGTTGCCGGAAGCGTTAGGCTGGATATCCAGCGGGCCGCTCGTGAAGCTACCCGTGTTGGAAGTCAGGTTACGGAACTGAATGTTGCCGTTCGAAGCCGCCAGCGTCAGGGGGCCGCTCAGGTTGGTAGCGCTAACCGTGAAGGTTTGCGTCTGGGCCGAACCGCTGTTGGTTACCGTACCAAACTCCAGAGCCAGCGGCGTAGCATTGATGGTTGGCGTAACCGGGGCGGGAGCACCCGAGCCGCTTACCGCTACCGAAGCAGAGGAGCCGCCGTTGCCGGTTGCCACTACGTTGCCCGTAATAGCACCCGTTGCACCCGGCACGAAGCGCACATCTACCTGCTGGTTGATAGCGCCATTGCTAGGCACCAGCGTAATAGGGTTAGGCGAGAAGGCCTGGCCGTTAACCCGGATTTCATAGCCGCTCGGGGCCGATACCGATACGTTGCCTGACAGGTCCCGACCTGTCAGCTGGAAGGACTGAGGCTGCGAGCTGGTACCTACCGTCTGCGAGCCGAAAGCCAGCGAAGTAGGATCAGCAGTCAGGATGGGCTGTGGCGCCGTGGCATTGCCGGATACCGTAACGGACACTGCTGTAGCACCCGTGCTGGTTACCGTAATATCTGCCTGAATGTTTTGTGGGTACGGACCGGGTGCCGAAGCAAACGTCGGTGCGAAAATCACATCATACTGAGCAGATGCGTTGCCGTTAGCGTTTGGCGTGATGGTAGCCGTCTGCTCGTAAGGGTCGCCGGTGCCAGCCAGACGCAGCAGGAAACCGGCCGGAGCCGTCACCGTGGCATCAGTCGACAGATCAGCGCCGGTAACAGTAAGCGTACGAGGAACGGAACGCTGGTTAACCGGCGTGTTAGGGAACAGCTGATTGTTGATAGAGACATTCAGCGTTGGGGTCAGGCTCCGCAGTGCTACGTCATCGAGGCGGTACTCTTTTGTCGTGCCGGTGGCCTGCGCCGTACGCGTGAAACTCAGCGCCAAAGAAGTGCTGCTGACGTTGATGGAGCTAGTGGTATACAGGTTCCAGGCGAAAGTGGTGCCAGTAGCTGTGTTGTTGGTGGTACGCGTGTAGCTTACAGTAACCGGAGCGCCGCCATTGTCTGAGTATTGCACCAAAAAGTCGCCAGCCACAGGAGCAGCGCCTTGAACGGTGTACAATCCAAACGTAATCTGCGTACGTCCCAGCGCCGAAGTATTGATGCCTGCTATGCGCAGATCCTGCGGCAGAACTTGTGGCTGGCCGGATGCGGGGCCGAAATACACTGAAGTACCACCGCTAGCACCGGTGTATCCGGTTGAGCTGGCAGCGGTAGCCATTCGGGCATTTCCCGTAAAAGTAAAGGGGCCCTGCTGAGTGCCTGTTGCATCATTGGCAAAGCCTCCACGGGAAGTATAGGCGGTTACCAGTTCGCGCGAAACAGCGGCAGTTCCTCCTGTTTCGCTCATAGGCTCTGTGAATGTCTGCGCAAACACAGTAGTTGATCCTAAGACCAAGATGGTTAACAGTGCCCAAAACTGCCTTACACTAGTAAGATATGAAGCTCTCGTGCGAGAAGAGTCCATCTGAAGGGCCTGTCGTATGGAACGCAGGTAAGAGTGGTTCATATGTATATGGAAATGGTAAGCGTTTCGAAAGTGAGGTGAAAAAACAGAAGAAAGCAGCGCTGGACTGCACCGATGTCACAGGGTGGTACGCAGAAAGATTGGCAAGGATTGCCACGTTTCTTACATATTATTGAACAATTTCAAGCATCATAAAATATGTATGGGCATATTATCTCAGAACTTTGTGACCACAATTCATGCCAACAACCAGTATCCTACTTCATTAGCGAGCCAAAAATTCCGAAAGTATAGTGCGCCTAATGCATACGGAATATGCTATGTTCACTATACCTACTTTGCCCTGCAAATTTGCGGCTATTTTCTGAATAATTCTACAAGGATGTGCGTCGTGCACTAAATAACCGTGGCTTCTATTCCCTAGAAGTCAGTCTATTATCCATTTCATATACTCCGGGTGGGTCATGTGTAGTTTTCATTTAATTGTCATCTGGCTATAGTGCATGGTTGCAATAGCTGGCACATTACATCACTAATGGCAATCTAGTTCAAGTGTTTAGCAGCTTATGTAAGAATATTTCCAGGCAGAACATTTTAAGACCTTTCCTCCATCCTTACCCTCCAGCCTATCCGGAAACGAGTAAGTTCAGCTTTTAAGGTTAGCATGGCCTAATTAGCGCAAACAGGATATAAACAAGACCCAACGAAAAAGGCCCACCGTTCTTGTGGAACGATGGGCCTTTTTTACTGAGTTCAGGCAATCAGTAGCGGTAGTTACCGCGCATCTGGCTGTGTTGCATTTTCAAATAGCCGGACTCTGTTGCGGCCGTTCAAATCAACCTGCCAAACTTCAGGAATGGCCTGGTTGACGTTCCTTACTTGTACAAAAATTACCTGAGCGCCGTTACCCGTGAATCTTGGCAGCACATCATTAAATCCTTCAGGCCTGCCGTTTCCACCAGTAACTTGGATAGCAGATAGGGAATACTTTCCGGAGCCATCCAGATTCTGGATAAATATCTGCGCATTAGTTTGCCGGCCTGTAGCATCCATAAAGCCGTCAACATCATTTGTGTACATAATGCGGTTGCCAAGTAGGTTAAACGACGGGGAATCCAGCCGTCCCGGCAGATTGCCAACTATTTGAGTCAGATTACTTCCGTCAGCATTCAGTATGTATATCTCGGAGTCGTAGATGCTTGACCCAACTGTTTGGACCAGAATTCGATTGTTCTGCGAATTCCAGTCGCACTCCCGGAAATGACGGTTTGCAGGCGCAGTTGCAATGATCTGTGCTCCTGTGCCGTCACGGTTGATACGCCACAGCTTGTCGTTGCTGGCAATGATGAACTGGCCGCCATCCGGCGACCAACAGAAGCCTACACCAAAGTTGTGGTAGCCTTCAATTGGAATCTGCGAGACAAGGCGCTGCTCAGAACCGTCGCGGTTCATCGTGTACAGGCGATACTGACCGGAAGCATTGGAAGTGTAGGCCACTTTGTCCAACAAGGGGCTAAGCCGCGGGTATGCCTCCACAAATGGCGAGTTCGTCAGACGAATCAGATTGCCACCAGTGGCGTCTGAGGAGTAGATATCCGTATTACCCCCAACCTGGCGCACGTACAAATACGGGTTGTCCGGCAAGTCGCGGGTTCTAAAAGACCATACGTTCCCGCGAGTTATCAGCCCGGCTTTATCACGAACGATAACCTGCCATAAATAGGCAGTGTTATATTTCAGCCCCCTTGCCACAACAGTTGTGTCCCGGGTGTTAGTCACCAAGGTCTGTTGGTTACCGTTGTTGCCTTCATATAGTATTACCTCGCTGCGCAGGGAGTCAGTCTTCCCATTAGGGTCACTTACCCGCCATTTTAGGGTCAGCTCCACTGGTTGATCAACGGCACCAGTAGCGGGCGTTGGGCTGAACGGCACGTTCGGAGCGACATTGCTTGCAGAGGTCTTTTCTAAAACCACCGTTACCGATGTGCTGGCATTGGCATCAACCTGCACGTTTACGCTTTCTGTTTTGAAATCTGCCTTTCTGATTGAAATGGCATATTTGCCTACAGCAATGTTGGGCAAGCTGAACCGGCCCTGGGCATCGGTTACGTAAGAAGAAGTTGCGGGATTAGTGGTAATTACCGCATTAACAAGCGGCGTGTTGTTGTTGCTGCCGTCCAGTACAGTTCCTTCCACTGAGCCGGAATACAACGGCTCAATCGTATCATCTTCACAACTCAACAGCGTCAGTCCTAACAGCAATACTACAAGTAGCCGAGCTACCACATACAAGCGAGTGAACATAATGGGGAAAAGAAGGATTCGGTGGGTGAGTGCTGGAGCAGGAAGTAGAAGTAAGCCAGGGCAGCAGGTGTGAGCTCAATCCGTTGAAAAGGATAAGCATCACTGATACTGATGGCCCGGCAAGTACTTATTACTTAAGAAAGACTACGGCTTGTGGATTATGGAATCCTGCGCTACTACGTTGCGCTGGTCATCCAATACGCGCAGTCGGGCCTCGTAAGTATCAGATGCCTGCACATTGATTGAGGTTTGAGAAAGGGAGGCTGTCTGGTGTGCTGCTATTGTCACAGAACCGGATTGCGCATTCTGCGAAGTGCCCGACACGCCTTGCTTGCGGGTGGTAAGCTCATAACGCAGCGTCAGGGCCTGATCCGACAGATTCTGGCATTGCCCTGTCAGGGTGAGCATGCCTGCTTGCTGCTTGGCTACCAGCCGGGCCTGGCAGCGCGGGTGTTGATCAGCTCCAGTGGTAGGCGACGACGAAAGACCGAGAGATGAAATCATAATAGAAATCAGGGGGATTTTCATGGGCAGGGCTGATGCAGAGGAATTTAAATATTGCTCGTAGCAATGAAAAGCGCCAGTTTTGGCTGCGTATGAACCATCACCGGCGCTTTGTATTACTGCTGCTAAGGCAAGCGGGAAACCCGACCTTGCTCAATCATAATCTGGATGCCGTTGCCCCGCATTTCCACTTCGTAGCCTGGATTACGGCCAGAAGTTTCGCGCTGTATCAGATGATTGTTGTTCCCTATCTGCTCAACGGTGTAGCTCTGGTTGTCGCGTTTTATTTCCTGATCTACCCGGTTGCGGTTCCCGTCCTGAGAAATAACGGACTCCGTATTGGTACCCTGAATGTCGCTGACTACCACATTCCGGTTTCCTTCCTGCGAGATGATCGTGCGGTTATAGTAGCCGGTTTGCAGCGCAGCAGCTGCATTATTATTGCCATTCTGCATGATAGAGGCAGCATTGCCCCGCCCAGCGCCGAGAATACTCTGGTCAATAGTGCCCTGGTTCTGGTTGCCTTGCTGAATCAGCGTAGCCTGGTTGGCAGTAACAACCCGGGCCTCCGACGATGATGTGCCGTCTGTGGGAAGTGCGCCGGTTTGCAGCAGCAGTTGGCCTGTACTAACCTCTTGGCCGTCTACCCCTTGCGCAAAAGCATTTTCGCTGAGAGCGAAAAGGCCGCAGCATATTCCTACAAAAAAGGATGTTCTCATAACAAGCAGGATTTCAAGTGGAAGAAAAGCTATAAAGACAATAGGCGTACGTATAATCCTTGGGCCTATCTGGTATCATCTCATAAAAATAAGCTTATTTTTCAATACAAAAGTACCTTATTGGTTATTTTCAATAATTGTTTTTAAAACGATAGCGCCAGCACCAAGCCATCTGATATGGAATAGTGCTGGCAGCATCAGAATACTGGAATCATACTTCCAATAACACGTTTTGTAAAGACAGATAGCACCTCCCGGACCAACCGGCGGATCCTTGGAGGTGCTATCTACTTACAGGCAGTATCGAAAGCGCAAACTTTCGACACTCTCAATTATGGGTGGTTCTGCTTCACCGTGCTGGTGTTGCCTACGCCCACCTGCGACACGTTGCTGTTGTTGCCGCTCATACCCTGATACGTGTTGGCGGTGTTAGCATTGCCTTGCTGGAACTGGATGGCAGTATGGCCACCCATATCGTCCTGGTCAATGTAGGCGCGGTTGGCAGGAAGTACACCAATCGACGAAACCTGGTTAGGACCATTGATGGCATACTGCGTCTGCAACGCACGGTTGCCGTTGCCATCCTGCTCAATCAGAGCGGAGTGCTCATCCGTACGCTGGATCTGCTCGGCTACGTTGTTGTTGCCAACCTGCATGATGGTAGCATCAGCGTAGAAGGTGCCACCTGGGTTGCGGCCCTGGTCCTGCGATGCCGTGTTGCTGTTGCCACGCTGATCAATTACAGCGTCCGTGTCGAAGCCGGACGAGTACTGCGTAGCGGTGTTGGTGTTGCCAAGCTGCACGATAGAGGCACGCAGGGAGCTACCCGATTGTGTTTGCGTAGCAACGTTGCCTTCTGCAGTGCTCTGGAATACAGAACCAATGTTGTTGCTGCCGGTCTGAGACTGAGTGGAAACGTTGCTGCCGCTCAGCTGCTCAACAGAAGCTCTGTTGCCCGAACCGGATTGCGTCTGGGTGGATAGGTTGCCGGCGTCCAATGGAATACCATCACCCTGACGGCTGGTGGCCGTGTTCAAAGAGCCCGACTGCGTCTGGAAGGAGCGCTGGTTGTTGCCAGTCTGAGTGGATGTAGCCGACTGGCCCGAACCGGATTGTGTCTGCGTCAGCTCGCTGTTGTTGCCAACCTGCGAGCCAATAGCGGTGCTACCACTACCGCTTTGAGTTACTGTAACTGAGTTGGCATTGCCAGTGGAAGTAGAGGTCTGGCTATTGCTTTGAGCAAATGCACCACCAGCTACGAACAGAGAGGCGATGAAGAGAGAAGTCTTTTTCATGGAAATAGAGCGTTGGGGAGGTTGGGGAAGATTAGGGGAATATTGAGCAATTCGTAGGCAGATGCTGGGATATTCATTGAACTATGCCATCATCTTTTTATTCCCTCCGGAGGAATAGCACAAATATATATGGGCAAAACTTAATATCAAGCTTTGTCGAAACAAAATTTTTAAATTTTTTATGATAATAATTATAAATATTAAAAAGGCCCTGAAGATCAGCATTTTACAGCTGACCCTCAGGGCCTTTCTATTGTTATACAATCCCGATTTTAACGCTCAGGCGCCGTCATTGGCACCGGCGTTGTCTTTCCGGCAGTCCCACGGCCCAGGTATAAGCTGATGCCCACTTT
The DNA here is from genome assembly GCF_014333525.1 of Hymenobacter puniceus. Lineage (GTDB taxonomy): Bacteria > Bacteroidota > Bacteroidia > Cytophagales > Hymenobacteraceae > Hymenobacter. The sequence goes on along the minus strand of NZ_JACSCX010000003.1, from coordinate 196,891 downwards.
GCCTGACCACAGGTAATCGTAGTATTTTCCTAGCACAACACCATCCAACCGGTCATTCAGGAAATACCGGTTATCAACGCCGATTGTAATTCCCACCTTATCTGTGGGCAATATCTCTATTCCTATACCCGTAACAATGTGCCCAAGCGTTGGCTTGAAAACGCCTTGAGTGGCTCTGGAAGTTGCTCCCGCACCAGCAGTCAGATACGGGGTGAACTGGTCGCGCGGGAACAGACGAAACTGCCCAGCTACCTCCGCATAGTTGAAAGCTTCGCGGTAGAAATCACCGGCCCCCAACTCAAAACGTCCCAGGTTAACTACAGCTGACAATTTACTGTTCAGCTGCGGGTTATAATGCAGGCTTAGCTCTGCCGCTCCCCGAACCTGTGGGCGCCGCAGGTCTCCTTGGTAGCGGGCTGCAGCGCCTGCCACACCAATGCCCAGCGTTGTTCTGCGGTCATGCTGGACACGGCCCAGCACGTCAATGTTCTGATTTTCCTTTTTCTCCTGAAAATAAGCCTGCATACCCACTCCATTGACGTCGGCCATGTTGCGGGGCGCCCAGATCCGGCCATCAATCCCTTCGTAGATAAGTGCCTCAACTGACTTTTCAATAGCTTCCTTTACAGCCATTTCAGTGGGTTCATTGTAAGTGAAACCGGTTTCAGTTTCCAGCAGCCGCTTGAAATTCACAAAACGAAATAAGCTCGCATCGACCTGCTGCGACAGAATGGTTTTAGAGGTGTAAACTGTTTTCAGTATTTCGCCGGTGCTGGTACTGATAGCGCGCAGGTACACAGTTACGCGGTCCTGCCGGTACTGCCCGGATGCTCCGGCGCCAAAATAGCGTAGCCCCGCGCCGCCCGTAATGACGTTCGCATCGTAGGAAACGATACCTCCTTCCAGAATTATCCCCGCAAATAGCAACGAGGGTAGTGCTGGCTGCCGCTGGCCGGTTAGCTCCTGGTACTCTGCCCGGCTTGAGCGAATGATTTTCCGCTCGTTGAGCAGGTTGCCTAGATTTTCTCGTTCAATGGGCGTAAACCAGCGGGTTTCTTCCAAGGCGCGCAACAGAATGGTGGTGCCCCCCTGCGTGATGGCCGTGGAAAAGCTGGAGCCATTCTGCGCCGGCTTGTATTGCCCGGTCTGGTCGCGGAATTTGTACACGGCAGCAACTATCCGCTCTTTTGGCTCCGGCACACTGTGCAGGCCCTTGCTCCCCTCAATATCAGCCCCCAGGCGGGCTCGTTCACTGCTGAATGGTTGGTGAAAATACGGTGCACAGGCACCCATACCAATGGTAAGTAGCCCAGCTACTGCCAATCGGCGAATAACACGGTGTAGCATGATAGCGCGCGGCTTAGAAATATGGGATGGTAACGGTGGTCTGGTTGCCTGTATTGGTATCTGTTATCTGCACAGAGAAGCCATTGCCGCCCGGTACCACATTTATCTGATACGCTCCAACCGAGTAGCTTCCTTCCTGCAGGCCCTGTCCCTGCGTACCGTTTCCTCCAAACTGATTACCAATAAGCCGCTGGGCCAGCTGGTTGAGAATCTGCTGGTTGAGATTCTGCTCGAACTGCCGTAGCGGATCAATCTGGAATGGGTTTGAGGCAGACGCAGATGTTGGCTCCGCAATGGTGTTCTGCGCCTGAGCCGAGCTAAGCAGCCAGGAATAGTTGAATGTGTTGCCTCCACCGAAAGAAGGATTTTTTGGCTCGTATACCAAATCCTGAGCAGCAGCCTGTTGGCCTCCGAAAGCAAACAGCAGCAAGAGCATGCAGCGTAGTAGAAGGGTAGTCATGGGAGTGGAAATTTGAAACAGGGAACGATAGGGAGAAAATCAGGGGAGTTTAAAACACTTCAAGCGGCTGCCGCCCACCACGCTCTAGCTGCTGGCTTTCATTTTTAGCCTGCAGCAGAAAATTGGTTACCATTTCCAACGCATAGTTGGCTACATCTTCGATTATCTCCGCTTTAGGCTGAAGCGGCACTTCCAGTAGCTCGTTGTCATTCACATCCACCGAAATCAGGATGCTGGTGGCGCGGCCCGGCTTTTCACTAATATTGATGGTGTAGTCGCCGACGCCTTGCGGGACCTCCCAGTTGCTATAAAACTGGTCGTAGAAGTCATGGCCGACTTTCGATATCGTTTGGTCAATCACCAGACCTTCTATTTCGGTGGGCCGAAACTGGCGGCGCTGCGGGCTCACGGGTGTGGAGTCACCGGTTGCTTTCAGGAGAAGCTGCAGCGCCTCTTCCAGCTTTTTTGCCGGCAGCGGCGAAGACCCTTTTTCTGTAGTAGCCGGGGTTTTGGGCGGCATTCTTTGCGCATAGCTCTTCGGCAGGCAACACACCCAAAAAAGCGCCAGCAGCCCGATTGCCGGTACAAGCCTAATGTCTTTCGCTGCAATGAGTAGGCGGAAGCAAGCGTGCATGTGGCAGACAGGCTAAGAGGGTAATTGCTTGAAAAAAGTAGAATCAAGTGCCTGATTGCATATCGGAGGCAGTTAAGACACTTTTATGCCATAAACTTAATTCTTTAAAAGAATAATACAAATATTTACACCACATTTACTTTTCAATCGACGAAAAATTCAACTAACCTTCTATATAACTAGCTTATATCCAGATAAAATGGCCTATTACTGATAGTGGCCGGTCAATGAAAAGGCTCCGCAACAACGGAGCCTTTTCATTGACCGGCCACTATCAGTAATAGGCCTGCGAAAGAGAATTAACTACACCCGCCTCGGCGGCTACACCAGTACGTGCGGCACAAACTCCGACAGGTTGGTGATAAAACCAGGGTCGCGGCGGAACCCGATGGCACTACCAGTGCCCGCCCAGAACACACCAGCCTGGTAGAGCCGCTGCTGCGGATCCTGAGGAAGCTGCACGAAGCGTTGGTAAAGCTGTGGCTGACTGGCAAAGTCGCCGGCTATTGCCTTGCCGACACGGCCCTCTTGTACTTCGGTTACGTTTTGGCCCTCACGGCCCAATAAAGGCTTGCGCACACAATGGCCCGGCAGCTCGGTGAGAGATGCTTCCAACAACAGGGGATGGTATGGAAAGCACTGCCAGAGCCACGCCAGAATAGCTTTGCTCTGAAACATCATCGTATAGGCTGGGTTGGCAATAATCAGGTCACGGCTTTGCATCAGCTGCACCAGGTCGCCTGTAAGCTCGGGTTCTTCGGCTGCCAGGATTTCCCAGGGCACCAGCTTAAACAAAAAGCCGAATTGCTGCCATTGGCTGGGCTTTGTTTCCACCCAAACGCCTCGCTCCTCCCCTGCTACCGCCACCTGCATAGCATCAACCGAACAGATATGAACGGACTCGAAGCCGACTGCCGTAGCTGCTTCCGCTACCACGGCGCAGTTGGCCGCATCCTCCGCGCTGCCGGGCAGATGCACGAGCAGCAAGGTAGGTGCCAGATCGGGGTTGCGCTCCAGCCATTCAGCTAGCTGGGTTTCCAAGCCTTCAAACAGTCCATTGGCCTGCCGGTCTTCCTGGGCCTGGCCGGCAGCCACCAGGCTGGCCCACTGCACCACGGCCGTTTCGGGCAGGCCGGTGGCGGTGTCGGCGTTGAATTCGAGCAGCTTGGGGCCATCGGGAGTTTGGGCCAGGTCGAAGCGGCCGTAAAGGTGCCAGTGCCGGTCGTCGTTCCAGGAGTGGCGCACGGCAGGCCAGAGCAGCTCCGGAATAGCCAGCATCTGGAGCAGCGTGTCCGGAATCGGGTCGGGAACGGACTGCACCAGCAACTCATACAGCGTATCCGCCGCTTGCAGCAACGCGTCGGCTTGCACTTCCGGCAGCTGCACAGCTTCCCGCGCCACGTAATTCTGGCAGTCCTCTTCCACCACCCAGTCCCAGCCCAGTCCGCGCACGGCCGGCGTTACATCACCGGAAAGCGGCAAAAGCGAGATAGTAGGCATGCACGTAGGCTATGAAAATTCACTTTGATTGGATTACGCTTCTTATGGCAGCAAGCAGCTCAGCGGAAGCAAGTTAGTGCCTTATAGCTGCGCCAGCCAGTCATTCAACCAGCTCACTACCCGGCAGGAAATACTTCTGTCAGCCAGGCATATCAGCCACCAAAGCCGCGGCTGCTGCTACGGCTACCGAAGCCGGAGCTGCGGCTGCTGCTAGGGGCCGTGCTACGCACGCTGCTGCGGCTGCCGAAACCGGTGCTGCGCGTGACGCTGGAGCTGGGTTGCACGCCCGTATTGGCTCTGCTGCCGGAAAAGCCCCGTCCAAAGAAGCCGCGGCCCCGGTCACGCTCCTGCGCCACGCGGCCCCGCCAGCCGTTGTTCTGCTGCACAATGCCAGGGTTGGCATAGGCGCCCATGTTGGGAGTCAGAAAGCGGCCAGCCATGTAGCCGATGCCTCCCCACATCAGGATATCCATCATACCGGTGCCACCCATGCGGTTTTCGGGGTTCACGCGGCTGTATTCCTGCATCTGGCGTTGCAGCGCCTGGCCTTGCAGGGTGTCGACTTTGCCATCGAAGTGCTTGAGCACTGCTGCCACTTCTTCTTTGCCGGCCGGACGCTCAGCCGTGATTTTCCATTCGCCTGGCTTCACCTCGGTCATTTCCGTAATGACGCCTTCAGAGTAGGATTCGCCACCGCCCCAGTCTGATTGGGTGGCGGCAGTTTCGTTTTCAGAGCTGCCACCGGAGCAGGCCGGCAGCAACAGCCCCAGGCTGGTAGCTGCCGCCATCAGCAGCACGTTGCGGCGCAGGTCGCCGAGGCGGTAATAAGGCTTGTTCATGGGAATGGCAGAAAAGGAGGTGGTACACAGAGAGAAAGCAACGCAGGCGCAGAAGAGTTGCCCAAAGACACTATTCCCACAGCGGGTAGTGCTCCAGATGCACTTCCTGCCCGAAAAATATACGTGTGCTTTCCTCAAACGAACGAGTGAAGTCGGAGACGTAGAAATGGTGCATTGGGGCCGCTTTGCCGGGCTGAGCGGCCAGTTGGTGCTGCTGCAGGTACTGCTGCACATGCGTAGCTACTACGTCTGAGGCATCCAGCACGGCTGTGCGGTCCTGGTAGAAATCAGCAATCTGCTTTTTGATGAGCGGATAGTGCGTGCAGGCCAGCACCAGCGCCTCAATTCCGTCGAGGGCCGGATTGGTCAGGTAGCTTTCAATGATGTTGCCGGCAATGCTGTTGTCGAAGAAGCCTTCCTCAATCATGGGCGCCAGCAAGGGCGTGGCGAGGCTTTGCAGCTGCACCCCGGCATCCAGCTCATCAATTTTTTTGCGGTACACGTTGCTGTTAACCGTCTGCTTGGTTCCGATCAAGCCCACGGTGCGGCCGGCGTAGGTTTGCCCCACGTGGGCCACAATTGGGTCGATGACGTTGAGCACCCGCGCTTTGGAGCCTACGTATTCGCGCACCAGCTCGTAGGCTGCTGCCGAGGCTGAGTTGCAGGCAATGAGAATGACTTTGCACTGCTGCTTGAGCAGTAAGTCGCAGATTTTGACGCTGTACGCCTGAATAGCGGCCGTGCTTTTGTCGCCGTAGGGCAGATGGGCTGTGTCGCCGAAGTACACGAGCCGTTCGTGGGGCAGCACGCGGGCCACGGCGCGCGCCACAGTGAGGCCACCAATGCCGCTGTCGAATACGCCAATCGGGCGAGTGGAAAGGTCTGGGTTCATATCGGCGGCAAGTAACGAGTAACCGGCGGAACTGTTGTAGCCGATGGATTTTTACAATTCTCCTAATTTCCTATCTTCCGACTCCGTACCGAACTGCTACCCCCGTCATGAGCACCATTTTAGCTGAAATCGACCATGCCCTGGCAGCTTTCGATTCTTCCCGCGGACGCCCCGTGGCCATTGAGCTGGGCGAGCGAAAATACACGCAGCTCATTCTCGACGTAGCCCACCTGCACGCCGACGGCGGCGAGCTAACCCACAATACAGGCCGGCCGCTGGCTTACCGGGGCCTGGAGATTCTGCGCGACGACCTGCACGTAGACCGGATTCTGGTGATATAGGGAAAGAAGCTAGGCGTTAGGAGTAATAGGAATCAGAAGTAAAGAACGTCATTTCGAGTGCAGCGAGGAATCTCGCGTGCTGACGTTGCAATGCTCTTCATTCGCCAGCACGCGAGATTCCTCGCTCCGCTCGGAATGACGTGCTGCTTTTACCATTCCTCACTTCTTCCCGGCTTCTAACTCCTGGCCCCTACCTTTGCGGCATGAATCTGCTTTCCGCTGAGAACCTTTCGAAGAACTATGCCGACCGGTGGCTTTTCCGGGACCTGAACTTTGGCTTGCTGCAGGGCCAGCGCGTGGCCTTCGTGGGCATCAATGGCACTGGCAAAACCACGCTCATGCGCATTCTGGCCGGCCTCGAGCAGCCCGATACCGGCCTAGTAAGCACCCGCAAAGGCATCCGGGTGACGTACCTGGGCCAGCAGCCGGTATTTGATGAGAGCCTGACGGTGGAAGAAACCATCTTCGCCAGCCAGAACGACACGCTCAAGGCCATCAAGGAATACGAGCACGTGGTGAACGACCCCGACCACAAATCCGATGATTTGCAGCGGGTGCTGGAACGCATGGACGCCCTCAACGCCTGGGACTATGAGGCGCAGGTGCAGCAGATCCTGAGCCGGCTGGGCATTCTGGGCGACCTGCTCAACCGCAACATCAGCATGCTCTCGGGCGGGCAGCGCAAGCGTGTGGCTTTGGCCCGCGTGCTTATCGAGGAGCCCGACGTGCTGCTGCTCGACGAACCGACCAACCACCTGGATCTGGCCACCATTGAGTGGCTGGAAAACCGGTTGTCGTCGCCGAACCTGACGCTGCTCATGGTCACCCACGACCGGTACTTCCTCGACAGTGTGGCCAACGAAATTGTGGAGCTGGATAAGGGCCAGATGTACCGCTACCAGGGCAACTACGCTTACTTCGTGGAGAAAAAGGCCGACCGCGAGATGCGCGAATCGGTGGAGGTGGAGAAGGCCCGCCAGCTGTTCAAGAAAGAGCTGGACTGGATGCGCCGCATGCCGCAGGCCCGTGGCACCAAGCAAAAAGCCCGCATCGACGCCTTCTACATCACCAAGGAAAAAGCCAGCACCAACCTGAGCAAGCAGCAGGTGGAGCTGAGCGTGAAAACCACCCGCCAGGGCGGCAAAATCATTGAAGCCAGCCACCTGAACAAGAAGTTCGGCGACAATGTAGTGCTCGATGATTTCAGCTACGTCTTCAAGAAAAAGGACCGGATTGGCCTTGTGGGTCCCAATGGCGCGGGCAAATCCACACTGCTGAACATGCTCACGGGCAAGCTGCAGCCCGATTCCGGCACCATTGAGGTGGGCCAGACCACCGTGTTCGGCTACTACACCCAGACCGAGCTGGAATTTGACCCCTCGCAGCGCGTAATTGATATTGTGAAGGAAGTGGCCGAGGTGGTAGAGCTGGCCAACGGCGACGTACTGACGGCCAGCCAGTTCCTGAGTTTATTTCTGTTTCCGCCTGCCCAGCAGTACACGCTGGTAAGCAAGCTGAGCGGGGGCGAAAAGCGCCGGCTGCAGCTGCTGCGCGTGCTCATCAAGAACCCCAACTTCCTGATTCTTGACGAGCCCACCAACGACCTGGATTTGGGCACGCTCAACATCCTAGAAGACTTCCTGCTGCACTTCAGCGGCTGCCTGCTCATCGTCAGCCACGACCGGTACTTCCTCGATCAGCTGGCCGAGCACCTATTTGTGCTGGAGCCCGGCGGGGCTGTGCTCAACTTCCCTGGCAACTACACCGACTACCGCGAATACCTGGCCGAACGCGAAACGGAAGCTGCATTGGAAGCCGAAGAAAAAGCTGCTAAAGCTGCTCGCGCTGCCGCCAAAACGGCTGTTGCAGCGCCCGCCCCTTCCGCCGTTGCGGCCCCAGCGCCGCCAAAGCGCAAAGCCAGCTTCGCCGAGAAAAAAGAGTACGAAGCCCTAGAAAAAGAGCTGGCGCAGCTGGAAGTGAATAAGCAAGAGCTGATTACAAAGCTCAACGCCGGCTCCGGCTCCCATACTGAGCTAGCCGATTGGGCCGCGCAGCTCAAACGCACCGACGCCGACCTCGACGCCAAAGGCGAGCGGTGGCTGGAGCTAGCCGAGTTAATCTAGCCACGCCCTGTCTGAAACCACAAACGGCCCTTTCCGATAAGTTCGGGAAGGGCCGTTTGTGATATTGGCCTGGAAAGGGAAGCTGTATTTCGAGGCGGCACTTTATAGTTTGGGCTCAGGGTAAAGTATTGGCCTGGTGAATCATCTGAACGAAGCGGCACCGATGTTTCGGCAAGCTCAACCCGAAGGCAGCGCTACCTTTTAGTAGCCAGTGGCGGTGCTGCTGGCAGGCACGGTAGAGTACGTACCCGGTTTCTGGGTGAAATCAAATACAACCGGACGGGCGTTGAAAAATAAAACCACACGCAGCTGACGGGCAGCATCGGTGCGCGGGAAATGCACCTGACCCAGCACATATTCGTTTGGCTGCAGCACCGTCTTGCGCAGAATCACCGACTCCATATGCTGCTTGCGGCCGTAGAGCTCGTCGGCATTCTGGGCGTGGCTTTCGCGCTGCGCCTCGAAGTGGGCTTCGTTGTCGGCGTGGCGCTGCTCACGTTCTGCAATCTGCTCGGCAGTTTCCGTTTTCTTGATAGCGGAAATGTCTTCGGTGATGTTAGCAACGCTGCTCAGAATTTCCAGCCAGCTCCCTCCTTCCGCCTTAGATGCTTGCTTGTTGAGGCGGTTGGTGAGTTGCTGCAGCTTGAGTTCCGGGCTGAGGGCCATTACACGGGTAAGGGGCAGCGCGGGAGCAGTTGGCGCAAGACCAGTGGCCGCCGCTACCACCGCTGTATCGGGCAGCTGGGCGGTAGTGGCAGTATCAGTGAGGCGGTAGTTGGGTACGTAGTAAAATGATTCCGGCAAAATCTCCACCGGTCCGTGAGCATCATTGCCAATCTCAACTTCAAATACCAGCTCGTCTTTCTCATAGCGCACAAAGCCGAGTTGCACCTCTACGCTGTCGGAGTGGTAGATGCGGCTGGTGGGGCTCCCGCCTACGCTGGGTCCGTTGGGTTTCACGGGCTGCATAGTTAGGAACGCAGAAGAGCCGCAGCTGGCAAGCACCGCACTCAAACTGAGCGTAGTGAGTAAAAGTCGGAGTGGTAGCATATGGCAAGAGATAACTGGAGAGAAATAAGACCCGGCTCTGAATTATAAGTCGGCCGGTAGCGTTGCCTCTCCCGCATCATTTGTGCCAAACTGCCATATCCGCCGCACTGCCACCCGCGGGATGGGCCCGAACACGTGCGCAAAATGCTGCTGCCGGCTTTCCACCCACTCCCGCTCCACACGCACGTCGGCCGCGGCCAGAACCGCTTCATCCAGCTCCAATAACCACAAATCGGGCCGGCTGGCGTAGTAGCGGCGGGCTGTTTCCAGCACCTGATAGGCTTCTGAGCAGTGGATGAAGCCTTCCAGGGCCAGGTCGGCGCTGATAAAGAAGTTGGTTTGCTGGGCTTGCTGCCAATCAGCGGGTTCGGCAATTCGGTAGAGCATGATTACGGAAAGTCTAGAGCAGAAAAATAGCCGCCTGCTAACCCCTCACGGGCTAGCAGGCGGCTATTTACACAGGCGTTAGTTACTGAATCTACTCAGCCTTCCAGAGCTCCTGCTGCACGGCCTTGCCTACCGTGAGCATGATGCGCGTAGGGTTGGGTACGAGCGTGATACGGGCTTCTTTGCCAGGGTACTTCTCTGAATCAACCCACACACCTTCTTTCGGGGAAGGAGTGCCGCCAGTGCTGGAGGGCAGGTAGGCGGTAGGCAGCAGCACATCAGTATCCGAGCTCAGGTCGGTGTGCACCTTGTCCAGGGCTGCCTCCAAATAGGTGCCGTACTCTTCGTTGAAATCGTCTTCCAGATCGTGCAGTTCCTCTTCTACCTCATCGTAGCGGGCATCATCATACGGCATATCGTGCAGCGTCTGCTTTTTCTCGATCAGCGTAACGAGGGTGCGGTTTAGCTCTTCCAGATTCATAGGGGTAAGGCGTAGGGTTTGGCTGCAAAGGTGGACAGGATTCGCCAGTTTCATGTGCGGGTCCATCTCTCGCCCCAATTTTACGAAGAAAGCCGCATTTCATTTCTGGTGCCAGCGCATTTCCCGAGTGGCTTTTCCTACCGCAGTTGAGCTATCTGCTGCAGCTTCCCATACACTCACTGCACTGCGCCGCGGGTGCTGCCCACGTTGGCTGCCGGACCGGGCGGAATCATTTCCTTCAAAAACGTATTTTTACCCTCGCATCCCACCCTATTCCTTCTGCCCATGCAAACGATGACCTCGCCCGAAGTACAGGCCCACCCCGCCCACGACTTCCTGCCCCTCAATGGCACTGATTATCTGGAATTCTATGTCGGCAACGCCAAACAGTCGGCCTACTACTATCAGGCGGCGTTCGGCTTCGAGCTGGTAGCTTATTCCGGCCCCGAAACCGGCGTGCGTGACCGGGCCAGCTATGTACTGCAGCAAAACAAGATCCGCTTCGTTTTGACCACCTCCCTGCTGCCCGATTCCGACATCACGCGGCACGTGGCCCAGCACGGCGACGGCGTGAAGGTGATGGCGCTGTGGGTGGACGACGCCCGCAAATCGTTTGAGGAAACCACCAAGCGCGGCGCCAAAGTAGCCTTCGAGCCCTACACCATCGAGGACGAGCATGGCTCCGTGACGCTGGCCGGCATCTACACCTACGGCGAAACCGTCCACACCTTCGTGGAGCGCAGCAGCTACACCGGGCCGTTTCTGCCGGGCTTTGTGGCCAAAACCAGCCTCGTGCCGCAGGGCGCACCGGTGGGTCTGCAGGTAGTAGACCATTGCGTGGGCAACGTAGGCTGGGGCGAGATGAACCAGTGGGTGAAGTTCTACGAGGACGTTATGGGCTTCAAGCTGCTTATTACCTTCGACGACGACGACATCAGCACGGAGTACTCGGCCCTGATGAGCAAAGTGGTCAGCAACGGCAATGGCTTCGTGAAATTCCCCATCAACGAGCCCGCTGAAGGCAAGAAAAAGAGCCAGATTGAAGAGTACCTGGACTTCTATCACTCGCCCGGCGTGCAGCACATGGCCCTCATCACCAACGACATCCGCACGACGGTGACGGAGTTGCGCCGCCGTGGGGTGGAGTTTCTGCAGGTGCCCGCCACCTACTACGACGACCTGCTGGACCGCGTCGGCCACATCGACGAAGACCTTGACAGCATCCGCAACCTGAACCTGCTTGTGGACCGCGACGAGGAAGGCTACTTGCTTCAGATTTTCACCAAGCCTGTGGAAGACCGTCCGACGGTATTTTTTGAAATCATTCAGCGCAAAGGCGCCAAAAGCTTCGGCAAAGGCAACTTCAAGGCGCTGTTTGAGGCTATCGAGCGGGAACAGGCCTTGCGCGGCAACCTGTAGCAATCAGTGAATTCCAGATTTCAGCAAAGCCCGTTCTGCCCAGCAGGACGGGCTTTGTGCTGTATGTGCCTGCTGGGTAGCCGCTGAACAACAACAGCAAAATCAGGCCACAAGCACCTCAGCTAGTGCTTGAACTAAATCAGGAAAGTGCCAGAAGTGCCTTCGGTCGATAATTAGACAACAACTTATTAATTAGCCATTTATTACTGAAAACAAGTTGTTTTTTACTGCGCAAACCGCCCTGCGGGCTGCTTCAACCAGCCAAACGCCAGCTGCCGGAATATGAATATCACCATGATTAAGCACACCTATGGTCTTCCTGAGGTCGGGCCAATAGCCGGACCTACTCTTTGCCGCAAACGACAGTTTACTCACCTGCTTGAACTCCTTTAAATCAGCAACATACCCTGGGTTCAGATGAAATACGCGGGCTGCGTACCACAAGCCCAACGGTAGCAGATCTGCGAGCGAAGCACCGCCTCGGCACTACCCTAGGTACCGGTTGGCCCTGCGCGAACCATAGTTTGGAGAGTCGCAAGCTGAGCATGGGAAGGTTTGCCGACACTTGTGGCAGGAGCAGAAATCGACTAAGCCATGCTAACAATAAAGGACTAATAAACGTCTTAACCCCCGGCCAGCAGCACTTTTGGCTGTTCGGCTGGCCTTTCATTGGCTGGCCCACTACCTGCTTTTAGCGTAAATCTGCTTTTCTTTACCGTTCCTGCTCTTCCAACACCTTATTACATCCCACATGCCCCTTACTTCCGACATCCAGCAGAAAATCAGCACCTGGCTCACCCCCCACTACGATGCCAACACTCAGGCCGAAATCCGGCAGCTGCAGGCGGAAAACCAGGAAGATTTTCTGTCCGACGCCTTCTACCGCAACCTTGAATTTGGAACTGGTGGACTACGCGGAATTATGGGCGCCGGCTCGAACCGCATGAACCGCTATACGTTGGGCATGGCGGCGCAGGGTCTGAGCAACTACTTGCTCCAGGAGTTCCCGGGCCAGGAAATCAAGGTGGCCGTGGCGCACGACTCGCGCAACAACAGCCGGGAGTTTGCTGAAATGGTAGCGGGCGTTTTCTCGGCTAATGGCATTACAGTGTACCTGTTCGAGGCGTTACGGCCTACGCCGGAGCTGTCGTTCACTATCCGCCACCTGGGCTGCCAGAGTGGCTGCGTTATCACGGCCTCGCACAATCCCAAGGAGTACAACGGCTTCAAAGTATACTGGAACGATGGCGCCCAGGTAGTGGCCCCGCACGACAAGAACATCATCCGGGAAGTGGAAGCCATTCAGGGCGTAGAGGAAGTGAAATTCCAAGCCGACGCCTCGCGCATTCACAGCATTGGGGCCGAGGTAGATGCCGCCTACCTGGCCAAAGTGAAGGAGCTAAGCATCAACCCCGCCGCCATCCAGCGCCAGCACGACCTGAAAATCGTGTTTACGCCAATTCATGGCACTGGCATTACGCTGGTACCGCAGGCCTTGGCGCAGTTGGGATTCACCAACGTATCGGTGGTAGAGGCGCAGGCCACGCCCGACGGCAACTTCCCCACGGTGCTGTCGCCGAACCCGGAAGAGCAGGTAGCCATGCAAATGGCGCTGGATCAGGCCAAGGCCCTAGATGCCGACATCGTGCTGGCCACCGACCCCGACTCTGACCGGGTAGGTATTGCGGTGAAAAACACGCGCGGCGAATGGGTGCTCGTGAACGGCAACCAAACGGCAGCTCTGCTCACATATTATGTGTTGTCGGCGCGGCAGCAGGCCGGCAAAAAGACCGACAAGGACTTCATCGTCTATACCATCGTCACCAGTGAGGTGCTCGGCGACATTGCCCGCGCCCACGATGTGCAGAGCTACCAGACCCTGACGGGCTTCAAATACATTGCCGGCCTGATCCGGGATTTGGAAGGCGAGGCTACTTATGTTGGCGGCGGCGAGGAAAGCTACGGCTACATGCTCGGCGACTTTGTGCGCGACAAAGACGCCGTATCGGCGTGTGCGCTGCTGGCCGAAATGGCGGCTGTAGCCAAGGACAATGGACGCACGCTCTACGAGGAAATGACGCGCATGTACGCTCAGTACGGTCTCTACAAGGAGCATCTGATTTCGCTCACCAAGAAAGGCCAGCGCGGCGCCGAGGAAATTCAGGAAATGATGGCGGGCCTGCGGGCCACCCCTCCCGCTACCATTGCCGGCCAACCCGTGGTAGAACTGCGCGACTACAAAACCGGCCTGATCCGTGACCTGCGTACCGGCCTGGAAACCCCCACCGGCCTGGAAAGCAGCAACGTCCTCCAGTTCATTCTGGAGGACGGCAGCAAGATTTCGGCGCGCCCCTCGGGTACCGAGCCCAAAATCAAGTTCTACTTCAGCGTGCGGCACCCCCTGAAGTCACACGTCGATTTCGAGCTGGCTGAGCGTCAGGCGCAGGAAAAAATTCAAGCCATCATCGAGGACATGCAGCTGCAGTAGCAGCCCCGCGCGAGAAGCTGCGGGCCCTGTTTGGCGTCGACATAACCTCAACGCTGAAAGTGGCTCAGGCGCCGACAATTGCCGGACAAGCAATCTGCAAGTGCCCGGCCAGCCTAATATAGATTTCGGCCCGACTGCCCCCGCAGTCGGGCCGTTTTGATTGCTGCGCGGCCTAGCCGGCCCCAAACACCGGAGTTTCTTTACCTTAGGGATTCACATGCCTGACCTAGCCCTGATTTTCCGTTGTTTCAGTTTGCCCCGGTGCCGATGCCTGCTTGCAATGCTGGTTGTATTGGCTTCATTGGGTGTCCAGGCGGCAGCACTGCCCCAGCCTTCCGATTGGCAGGCGGAATACCCTCTCCCGCTCGACATCGACAACCCGGACAATTTCTTGACGCCCTTCAACTACAGCGTCTTGGAAGATCCGTCGGGCCAGCTCACACTGCGCGACGTGCAGCAGCCCCGATACGCTCAGCAGTTTGTATCCGGCGCGCGTGTGGCCACTACCATGGAGCACCCTGGCTCCGCCTACTGGTTGCGCCTGACAGTTCAGGCAGTGGGGCCACAGCCTCAGCACTGGTACTTGGAACTGTTCGACTCCCACCTCAACGACATCGTATTTTTCCCGAAGGCTGACACCGAGCAAGGCCGCATCCATACCGGTGCCGACTGCCCCTTCACTACCCGGCCCTACAGCTACAAAAACTACCTGCTGCAGCTGCCAGTAGCCGACAGCGAGCCGCATACCTACTACCTGCGGCTGCAGTCCAATTCCCGCACCAGCTTTCTATCGAAGATGCGGACCGAGCAAGGCATTGCCGAGCACTTCCAGCTGGAATATGGGCTGCTGGGAGCCTTCTATGGCATGCTGCTCATCATGATTGTCTACAATTTCTGCTTGTTCTGCTTCACCGGCGAGCAGACGTATCTGCGCTACGTCCTGTACGTGCTCAGCTGTAGCCTGGTGTTCTTGTCTGAAGACGGGCTGGGCTTCCAATATCTGTGGCCCAGCCAGCCGTGGCTGAATCGGGTGGTGGAAATAGCGTCGCCGCCGCTGCTGCTGCTCACCTTCGGCTACTACGCCCGTCAGTTTCTGGATGCGCCCCAGCGCCTGCCCCGCTACGACCAGTGGCTGCGGGCCGTAGTACTGCTGAGCGTGGCGGCGCTGCTGCTTGACGGCATCTGGTGGAAAACCGGGATGAGCATGGGGTTGTACCCGCTGCCGTATGGTATGCTGTTTTTTGCGGCGCTCCGCGTGTGGCAGCGTGGTTTCCTGCCGGCGCGCTTCGTGCTGCTGGCGCACTCTCTGGTGGCCATCAGCGTGCTGTTTTTGATTCTGCGCAAGCTGGGCATCCACACATTCACCAACACTTACACCGTGTATAGCATGAACGCGGCTTTTGTAGTGGAGGTAGTGGTGCTGTCGTATGCACTGGGCGAGAAGATCCGGTCAATTCAGCATGCTACGCTCAAGGCGCAGCAGCGCCTGGTGAAGCAGCTGCGCAAAAAGCACGATGTACAGCATAAGCTGGTAGAGCAGCTGCGGCAGAATGAGGAGTTGAAAGACCAGCTGAACTCGGAACTGGAAAACCTGGTGGCACAGCGCACAGCCGAGTTGCAGCGCCAAGGCGAAACCATTGCATCCCAGAACCGCGACTTGGTTCAAGCCAATGGCTTGCTGGCCTTGCAGTCGGCCGCCATCGAAAAGCTGAATACCGACCTGCAGCGCGACCTGCAGAAGGCCCAGACGGCGCGGGTACTCTCGCAGGAAGTAGATTTCGGTGAGTTCAGCCAGATCTACCCCGATAAGGACGCCTGCCTTACTTACCTGGCCGACCTGAAGTGGGCCCACGGCTACCACTGCCGCAAGTGCGGCCACGACAATTACTGTGAAGGCCGGGAAGCACACTCGCGCCGCTGCACTCGCTGCCGCTACGTAGAATCGGCTACGGCCTACACGCTGCTGCAGAAATGCAAGTTCTCGATTGTGAAGGCGTTTTATGCGGTGTTTTTGTTGCACACGCATAACGGTAGCTACTCCGCGCAAGAGTTGTCCCGGGTACTTGATTTGCGCCGGGCCACGTGTTGGAGCTTCAGCCAGAAAGTGCTGGACGCCATGCGCCGGATGCCCGCCGACCCCACCGCTGAAGATAGCTGGACCCGACTGCTTCTGGACGATGCCGGCACAGAGCCCGACGAGTCCACCGAACAGGAATTAGCAATTGCGGACGAGTTCGACCACGAAAGGGAGCTTGCAACAGTCAAGTCGAAAAACAAGCAAAAAAAAGTGGGCTGAAGCCCTTTTTTTTTGCTTGTTTTTTACCCGTTAGCAGCCCTCGACCATAATATAGGATTTGGCAGGACTACAGGATAAATGCCTCTCAAAAGTGGGTGCAGTAAGCGTACAGCTCTGCGTGCGACGTAAGCGAAAATCAGCCTTCCTGCTATTTCTAGCGGGGTTTACCGCTTGATTCTTAAGTAAAAGGGCGTCTACCTTTGATCATCCCCCGCCCTTATGATCAGCTACCTGACCTGCTTCCGCCCACTCCGGGTGAGTGAAGACCCACTCGTGCACGCAACTGCTTTCGAGCGCCCTCGGTTGCCCCACGCCCGCGCTTCCCCGGCGCGCCCGTTTCGCCCAGTTCTTCCTCACGAAAGGCTACTGGCAAGTTGCTTCCGCCAAGCAGGCAACCTGTACTCTCCCCTGTTCCGCCAAGACAGCTGGAGGTAGTGTTTGCCGAAGGCCCCAAGTTGCCGCTCACTTAGGGCTCCATCTGTTTTCCTGTGCGACTCCTGGCTTGCCTGACAGGGCTACCGGACGTCGATTTCAAATTCCCACACTCTTCCCTAATTCCCACACATGAACCGCAAACATTACTCGTATCCGGGATTCCGGCGCGTGGTTCCTCTCGCGGCCTGCGGGCTGCTGAGCCTAGCGCTGCCGCTGGCTGCTGAAGCTGGCACAGCCCCCGGCGCCCGCCTTGCCTTACTGGCTGATGTCCCGGTTTCTGGACGGGTCACGCAGCGCAACGGCGACGGCCTGCCCGGCGTGACCATTATCGTGCAGGGAACCACCATCGGCACCAGCACCGACGCCAACGGTAACTTCTCGCTGTCGGTGCCGGATGGCAGCACGTTGATTATTAGCTCCATCGGCTTTACCCGGCAGGAAGTACGCGTGAATGGCGCCAGCCCGGCCCTGAATGTGGTACTGGTCGATGATGCCAAAGCGCTGAGCGAAGTGGTAGTGGTCGGCTACGGCACCCAGGAGCGCGGCAGCGTAACGGGTGCTATTTCATCGGTGGGAGCTGCGGAAATCGTACGCCAGCCGGTGGCCGATGCCACGCAGGCCATCCAGGGCAAGGTGTCCGGCGTGACGGTGGTGAGCAATGGCGGCGCACCCGGCGGCGCGTCGGGCACGTCGGTGCGGGTACGCGGTATTACGTCGGCCGGCAACAACAACCCGCTGTATGTGGTGGACGGGTTTCCGCTGCCTGATGGCGGCGACAACCAGCTCAACGCCATCAGCCCCAACGACATCGAGTCGATTGACATTCTGAAAGACGCTTCGGCCACGGCCATCTACGGGGTACGGGCGGCCAACGGCGTCGTCATCATCACCACCAAGCGCGGCAAAGCCGGCCGCACCAACGTCAACCTGGACGTTTACCGGGGCGTGCAGTCCGTTACGCGCAAGCTGGATATGCTTAGCGCTTCGGAATACGCCGTTATCAACAACGAAAGCCGCCTGGCCAAAGGCCTGCCCATTGTGGTGGACAAGCTGCGCGACCCGGCCTCACTGGGCGAAGGCACCGACTGGCAGGACCTGGTGTTCCGCCGGGCCCAGATTCAGAACTACTCCCTCTCGGCCACTGGCGGCAGCGACAAGGCCCGCTACGCCGTGTCGGGCACGTATTTCCAGCAGGACGGTATCATCATCGGCACCAACTTCGAGCGGTTTACGCTACGGGCCAACGGCGACGTGCAGGTTGGCCGCATGCTGAAGCTGGGCAACAACATCCAGCTCACGCACCTACAAGACCGGCAGGTAACGACCAACAGCGGTGAGTACGGCACCGTGCAGCAGATGCTGCGCATTCCGGCCACCGTGCAGCCTTACCGCCCCGATGGCTACTGGTACCAGCCCACCTCGGCCGCTGACAACTTCATCGAGGAAAACCCGCTGGCCAGCGCCCTGATCAACAACCAGAAATTCACGCGCAACCGGGCCCTGACTACGTTCTTCGCTGAGCTGGAGCCCCTGAAAGGCCTGCGCTTCCGCACCAACGTGGGTGTCGACTTCATCTTCGACAACTTCAACCGATTTACGCCCAAGGGCCCCGAGCTGGCCGGCTACACCCAACGCTACGCCACGGCCAGCGCTGAAGCCACGGCCAGCTACGCGCCCACCTACCTGATTGAAAACACGGCCACCTACGACCATCTGTTTGCTGAAAAACACCAGGTGACGGTGCTGCTGGGCCAGTCGGCGCAGGAATTCAACTTCAGCAACGTAACGGCCAACCGCCAGGGCTACCTGCGCAACGACCTGCAGGTAATCAACGCAGGCCCGATCAACTCGCAGCTCAACAACGGAGGTGCTATTAACGCTCCCCAGCGTTTGGCCAGCTACTTCGGCCGACTCAATTACGAGTTTGCCGGCAAATACCTGCTGTCGGCCGTGGCCCGCTATGATGGCTCCTCGGTATTCCCGCCCGGCGAGAAGTTCGGCTTCTTCCCCGGCGTGTCGGTGGGCTGGCGCATTTCTGAGGAGGACTTCTTGAGTGGCAACAGCCTCATCAGCAACCTGAAGCTGCGGGCCGGCTACGGCAAAGTGGGCAACCCCCTCAATGCCGGCCGCTTCGCCGCCCTGTACACCATCAACTTCGGCGCCATCTACCCGCTCGGGCCCGATGGCACCATCAACACCGGCGCGGCTCCTATCCGCCTGGCTAACCCCGATTTGCGCTGGGAAAACAACAACCAAACCAACGTGGGTGTGGATGTGGGCTTCCTGGAAAACCGCTTCGAGGCCAGCCTCGACCTCTACAACCGCAACTCGCCCAACCTGATTGCGCCGGTGCCCCCGTCTTTGGTGTCGGGTACGTATGAGCCAGTGAACACCAACGCCGCTTCGGCCTACAACCGGGGCATCGACTTCTCGTTCACGTCGCGCAACGTGCAGGGCAGCGGCCAGGGCTTTAGCTGGACGACTTTGCTGAACGTGTCGGCTTACAAGACGCGCCTGGAGTCGTTGGGTTCGGGCGTTCCTTACAACGGCCCCAACTTTCTGAGCAACAGCGCCGTGGTGCGCTACGACGTCAACCAGGCATTCGGCTCGTTCTACGGCTTCGTGGCCGACGGTTTGTTCCAGACGCCCGATGAGGTGACGGCGGCGCCCACGCAGGAAACGGGCACGGCCCCCGGTGATATTCGCTTCAAGGACCTGAACGGCGACGGCGTCATCACGGCGGCCGGCGACCGGACGTTTATCGGCAATCCGAACCCCGATTTCACGTACGGCATCACCAATACCCTTACCTTCAAAGGCTTAGACCTAAGCTTCTTCATTCAGGGTGTGCAGGGCAATGATGTGTACAACATCAACCGCTTCATCACGGAAAGCGCCCTGTACGGCGCCAACAACGGCACCACCCGCGTGCTGAACCGCTGGACCGGCCCCGGTACCAGCAACGATGTGCCCCGCGCCATCGACGGCGACCCGAACACCAACCTGCGTGTGTCGTCGCACTTCGTGGAAGATGGCTCCTACGCTCGCCTGAAAAACCTGACGTTCGGCTACACGCTGCCGCAGAGCTTGATGAGCCGCATTTCGGCCACCCAGGTGCGCTTCTACGTGACGGCCCAGAACCTGGTGACCCTCACCAAATACACCGGCTACGACCCCGAAGTAAGCCCCAGCGGCATCGACCTGGGCGTGTATCCGCAGGCCCGCGTGTTCATGGGCGGCCTTAACATTGGGTTCTAACCTTTCCTCAACAGCTCCACTGCAATGACTATTTCCAAATACGCTTGCGGCGCCTTTCTGCTGTCGCTGGGCTTGCTCACCGGCTGTGGTGAGAAGTTTCTGGAAGAAACCCCCACCGACCAGATTACCGACGCCAACTTCTACCGCACCCAGGACGACGCCATTCAGGCCGTCACGGCTTCCTACAGCGAATTGACCAAAGAAGGCCAATACAATTTGGCGCTGTGGGCCATGGACATTATGGCCGACATTTCCACCACCGGCGGCGGCGGCGGCAGCGACGGTATCGAGTACACCCAGCTCGACGACTACAACACGCCCACCACCAACACCGTGGCCAACCGCCTCTGGGGCGGCTGCTTCATTGGGCTGCAGCGCGCCAACCTGGTGCTGCAAAAGGTGCCTGACATTCAGGGTATGGACCCCGCCATCAAGCAGCGCTGCCTGGGCGAAGCGCAGTTTCTGCGCGCCAAGTACTACTTCGACCTTGTGCGGGCCTTCGGCGACGTGCCCTTGTTCACGACGCCGCCTTCCGGCCCCTCGCAGGTGTACATTCCACGCACCCCCGCCGCCGACGTGTACCGCCAGATCGAGCAGGACCTGACCGATGCGTTCAGCAACCTGCCGGCCTCTTACAGTGGCGCCGATCTGGGCCGGGCTACCAAGTGGGCCGCCGCGGGTCTGCTGGCCAAAGTGTACATCACGGAAGGTAAAAAGACGGAAGCCGCTCAGTGGGCCCGCCAGGTCATCAACAACTCCGGCAAAAGCCTATGGGCCAACTACGGCGACAACTTCAAGATTGCCAACGAGAATGGCCAAGAGTCGCTGTTTGAAGTGCAGTACGTGAGCGGCCGCAACGGCTACGAGCGCAACAACGTGGGCTTCAGCGGCAACGAGTTCTTTGCGCCCCGCGGCTCCGGCACCACGCCGGCCGGCGGCGGCTACGGCTTCAACATTCCGGAGCCCGACTTCGTGAATGGCTACGAAACCGGCGACACGCGCAAAGCCGTGACCATCTGGGTGCCCGGCGACCCGTATCCGGCTGGCAGCGCCACGCCCGCGCAGCTGCCCCAGGCACCCGGCTCGCCGTTCGGCTATAACTGCAAGAAGTGGTTTATCGGCAAGGTGAACACCAACATCTGGGACTCGGGCCTCAACATTCCGGTGTTGCGCCTGGCCGATGTGTACCTGATTCTGGCTGAAGCCGTTGGCCCTACTACCGAAGGCCTGGATGCCATCAACAAAGTGCGGCGCCGCGCCTTTGGCCTGCCCATCAACACGCCTTCCGCCACCCGCGACCTGACGGCCGCTACGCCCGACTTCACCGGAGCCGTGCTGCGGGAGCGGAAATACGAGCTGGCTTTCGAGTTTGACCGTTGGTTTGATTTGAAACGCTACAACGGCACCCCCAACGGCCTGATTCCGCGCATGACCCAGCAGTCGGCGTTCCTGCGCACGCTCGGTATTCAGCGCGGCGTGCCCACCGAGAAGAACCTGGTGCTGCCCATTCCGCAGAGCGAAATGGACGCCAACCCGGCCCTGGTACAGAACCCTGGCTACTAAGCGGCTAGTTTGCTTTCCTCCACGATTTTCAGCCTGATTTTCATGAAAAGCCATTTCCATAAAGCCGCCATGCTGCTGCTGAGCGGGACCCTGCTTTTGGGTGCCTGCGAAAAAGACGACACCGGCAGCCTCGAAGGTGCGGTGCCTGTTTCCGATTTCACCACCACCTCCCGCACCGTCGGCTTCACAACCGAAGTAACATTCACGGCTACCAACACCGACGGCTTTCTGTACCAGTGGGAGTTCGACGATGGCACTGTGGGCTCTGGCCAGCAGGTAGTACACGTGTACTCGCGCAGCGGCTCCGTAAAGCCCCGCTTGATTACGGCCTACCGCGGCGGCACCAGCGTGTCGGCGCAGAAGGAAATCATCCTGCCGCCCGTTTCCGACCTGGTGAAGGCCGTGCTTACCGGTGGCTCGACGCGCACCTGGGTGCTCGACGACACCCAGAACGCGCCCATCATCGTGGGCCCCAACGATTCTGACCCTGGGGGATACTTCGCCGGCAGCCCGGCCGGTTCGCTGCCCGCCTGCCAGGCCGACGACGAATTCACGTTCAGCGCGGCCAACGTGTACACCTATGATGCCAAGGCGCAGACCTTTGTGGCCGGCGGCGGCGGGTGCTCGGCGCCACGCTCCGGCACCTCAGCCTTCACATTCGGGTCCGCTACGGGCCCCGGCCTGGCGCAGTTTGAGCTGGCCCGCACCGGCGCCTTCATCGGCATCACCGATGCGCCCGACCGGGTGTACCGGATTCTGTCCATCGACAACCAGCGCATGGTGCTGCGGGCCGGCCGGCCAACGGCGGGCGTGGTATTCACAATGAAGCTGCGCGTAAAGCCGTAAGCAACCACCCGGCTGCCGCTGGCCCTGCCACAAGTGGCCGGGCCGGCGGTTAGCGGTTGCGCGTGCTCCTGTCCTCCTTTTCCACCCGATTTCTTTCCTGCTATGCCCTTTTCCGCTTATTCGTGGGCGCGTGCCAGCCTGGGGCTCAGCCTGGCGCTGAGCACGCTGGCGGCCTGCACCTCCGAGTCGCCCAAGCCCGTGATTCCGCCGCCCGCTCCGCCGGCCGTAAACGCCGAACCGCGCGACTACGCCGCCTACACCACCCTGAAATGGAGCGACGAGTTCGACGGCGGCGCGCTTGATCTGACCAAGTGGGGCTTCGACCTGGGCGCCGGCGGCTGGGGCAACAACGAGCTGCAGACCTACACCAACGCCCCGGAAAACGTAACCACCACCGGGAGCGGCAACCTGATGATCAAGGCCATCCGGCCGGCCTCCAACAGCCCCGCCTACACGTCGGCCCGCATCCTGACCAAAGGCAAGCAGACCTTCGTGTTCGGACGGATTGACGTGCGGGCCAAAATTCCGAAAGGCAAAGGCATCTGGCCCGCCATCTGGATGCTGGGTGCCGACATCGACCAGAACAACTGGCCCCGGTGCGGCGAAATTGACATCATGGAGCTGCGCGGCAGTAAGCCCAAGGAGCTGATTTCCACCATGCACTTCGCCAACAGCGGCGGCTCCCGCGAATTCAGGACCACAACAAAAGTGCAGGCCGCCGACCTGTCCGACGACTTCCACATCTACTCGGTGGTGCGCAGCCAGGACCAGATCCGCATGTATCTGGACGGGCAGCAGTTTTTCACCTTCAGCAAGAGTGACGTCGGCTCCGGCCCTTACCCGTTCAACAATCCGTTCTTCCTGATTCTGAACATTGCCGTGGGCGGCGACTTCGACGGCAACCCGGACGCCAGCACCACTTTCCCGCAGGAAATGCTGGTCGATTACGTGCGCCATTATCAGTACCAGTAACGTACTGCTACTGGCTTGCGCGCCGGTTTTCACGGTCTTTCCTTTTGCTATGAATCTACGAATGCCACCCCGCCACCTGACCGCGGCCGTTGCGGCGGGCCTGCTGCTGCTCGGCGGCGCAGCCCACGCCCAGACCAAAGCCGCCAAGCCGGCTAAGGTGCCCCGCTACAGCTTCAAGGAGCTGATCTGGAGCGACGAATTCAACACGCCCGGCCTGCCCGACTCGGTGAAGTGGACCTACGACGTGGGCGGCACCGGCTGGGGCAACAAAGAAGAGCAGTTTTACACCAAAGCCCGCCGCGAAAACGCTCGTGTCGAGAATGGCCACCTCATCATTGAAGCCCGCAAAGAGGCGCTCAATTCCCAGAACGCCTATACCTCGGCCCGGCTGGTTTCCCGGGCCAAAGGCGGCGGCAGCCTCACCTACGGCCGCGTAGAAGTGCGGGCCCAGCTGCCCGCCGCCCGTGGCACCTGGCCGGCCATCTGGATGCTGCCCGACGAGTGGAAGTACGGCGACAACAGCTGGCCCGCCAACGGCGAAATCGACATCATGGAGTATGTGGGCTACCGGCCGGAAGTGGTGCAGGCCTCCACGCACAGCAAGAAGTACTACTTCCGCCTCAACAACCAAAAAACCGACTCCGTGCGCGTGCCCACGGCCACCACGGCCTTCCACAACTACGCCATGGAATGGACGCCCGAAACCATCACGGTGTTTGTCGACAACAAGCCTTACTTCACCAGTCGCAACGAACACACCGGCTGGGAAGCCTGGCCCTGGGACCATCCGTTTCATTTGCTGCTGAACGTGGCCGTGGGCGGCGAGTGGGGCGGCCTGAAAGGCATCGACCAGACGGCTTTCCCGCAACGAATGCTCGTGGATTACGTGCGTTTTTACAAGATGCGCCAGCGCTAGGCTTCGGGCCCGGCTTGCTTTTGTGCCTTATTTCCAGCGTTGCGCAATGGTCCTTTTTCAGGGGCCGGTTGCCACGCTTTGCCCTCAACTTTTCTACCACTATGGGCCGCCAAAGACAGTTTTTCCGGTTGTCGGCTGCCGAGCAGCAGGAGCTGCAGCACTATTTGCTGCTGCCCGCTCTGCTGCGCCGCCAAACCAACCGCGCCCACACCCTGCTGGACTGGCACGCTGGCCTGTCCGCCGCCGAGTCGGCCGAGCACCTGGCCATGACCGAGGGCCGGGTGTATGCCCTGCGGCGCGCCTACCAGCGCCAGGGCCTCACGGCCTACCTCAACACCCAGCCGGGCGGTGGGGCGCCCACCAAGCTCACGCCCGCCGTGGAAGCCGCGCTGCTGGCGCTGCTCTCGCGCCGCAGCGCCGACGCGCCCCGCCGCTGGACGCTGCGGCAGCTGGCGGCCTACCTCGTGGCCCAGGGCCACACCAAATCCATCTGCCCCGTGACGGTGGGCAAGGCCCTGCACCGGCTGCAGCAGCTGCTGCCCGCGGCCGGGGCCAGCCCCAACCTGCGCGCCGCCTGAGGTGCGCGGCTTTTCAAGCAGTGAGATGCCGGCAGCAAAAAGCCGACAATCAGAAGTAACCATCTGATTATCAGAAGCAATTTGTCATCTCACTACCAACTACTCAATACCCAATACTCCTCCGATGACTTTCTCCCGCTTTGTTGTGCTCACGCTGCTTGCTGGTTTGGCTGCGCCAACTGCTACCCACGCCCAGAAGGCGCGGCCCCGCCAGCCGGCCCGCACTGCCAAAACCGCCCGGCAGCCTGCCGCCCCGCTCACGGAAGACGCCATTGCCCGGCAGGTAGATGCCCTGCTAGCCCAGATGACGCTGGAGGAAAAGGTGGGCCAGATGACTCAGGTGACCATTGACGCCGTGACCCAGGGCAAGGACCGCTACAGCTCCAACGAGCCGCTGGCCCTTGACCCCGCCGACCTGCAGAAGGTCTTGGTAGACTACAAAATCGGCTCGGTGCTGAACTCGGCCAACAACCGCGCCCGCACCCCCGAAGTCTGGTACACCACCATCAAGCAGATGCAGGACGTGGCCACCCAGAAAACCCGCCTGAAAATCCCGATTATCTATGGCATCGACGCCGTGCATGGCGAAACTTACACGGCCGGGGCCACCATGTTTCCGCAGGAAATAGCGCAGGCCGCCAGCCGCAACCGCGCCCTGGTGCGGCGCGGCGCCGAAATATCGGCCTACGAAACCCGCGCCAGCAACATTCCCTGGGCGTTTTCGCCGGTGCTGGACCTAGGCTCCGATGCCCGCTCGCCGCGGCAGTGGGAAACCTTCGGCGAAGACCCCTACCTGATTTCCGAGCTGGGCGTGCAGATGGTGCGCGGCTATGAAGGCGACCCCAACAACATCGGCGACCCGACCAAAGTAGCCTCCAGCATCAAGCACTTTCTGGGCTACCAGGTGCCGCAGTCGGGCAAAGACCGCACCAACGCCTACATTTCCGACGAGGCACTATACGAGTACCACGTGCCGCCGTTCCGGGCCGCCGTGGCGGCCGGCGCCCACACCATCATGATCAACTCGGGCCTCATCAACGGGGTGCCCATGCACGCCAACTACGCCCTGCTCACCAAGCTGCTGAAGCAGGAACTGGGCTTCAAAGGCCTGGCCGTGACCGACTGGCAGGACATCGAAAATCTCTACAAACGCGACCATTTCGCCAAAGACCAGAAAGATGCCATCCGGCTGGCCATCAACGCCGGCATCGACATGTCGATGGTGCCCTACCAGTACGAGCAGTTCTGCGACAACCTGGTGGCGCTGGTGAAGGAAGGCCAGGTGAAGCAGGAGCGCATTGACGACGCCGTGCGCCGGGTGCTGCGCGTGAAGTACGCCCTCAATCTGTTTCAGCAGCCCAATACCAACCGCCAGGATTACCCGCTGTTCGGCAGCAAGGAGCACGAGCAGGCCAGCTACCAGATGGCCACCGAAGCCATTACCCTCCTCAAGAACACCGACAACATTCTGCCTCTGAAGAAAACCAGCAAGGTGCTACTGGCCGGCCCCAACGCCAACTCCATGCGCACGCTCAACGGCGCCTGGACCTACTCCTGGCAAGGCGAAAAAACCGAGGAGTTTGCCCAGCAATACAACACCATTCTGGAGGCGGTGCAAAAGGAAATCGGGGCTCAGAACGTGCAGCACGTGCCCGGCGTGAGCTACAAGATGGACGGCAAATACTACGAGGAGTACGCCGACAAGCTGGAGGAAGCCGTGGCTGCCGCCCGCAACGTGGACGTGGTGCTGCTCTGCCTCGGCGAAAACTCCTACGTGGAAAAGCCCGGCGACCTGAACGACCTCTACCTCTCCGATCTGCAAACCCAGCTGGCCCAGCGCCTGCTGGCCACCGGCAAGCCCGTGGTACTGGTGCTCAACGAAGGCCGCCCGCGCGTCATCAGCCGCATCGAGCCCGGCATGAAGGCCGTAGTGCAGACCTACCTGCCCGGCAACTTTGGCGGCGACGCCCTGGCCGACATCCTGTTCGGCGACGTGAACCCCTCCGGCAAGCTGCCCTACACCTACCCGCGCTACCCCAACGCCCTCATTTCCTACATCCACAAGTACGCCGAGGAGCAGAGCAAGGCCGAAGGTGCCTACAACTACGAAGCCGACTACAATCCGCAGTACAAGTTCGGCGATGGCCTGAGCTACACCACCTTCCGCTACGCCAACCTCAGCGTGGATAAGGCCTCGCTGCCCAAAACCGGCCAGGTAACCGTATCGGTGCAGGTTACCAACAGCGGCGCCCGCGCCGGCCAGGAAGTGGTGCACCTCTATTCCTCTGACCTCTACGCCAGCCTGGTAGCGCCCGACATGCGCCGCCTGCGCCGCTTCGAGAAGGTGAACCTCAAGTCCGGCGAAACCCGCACCGTCACGTTCACGCTGCCCATCTCGGAGCTGAGCTACTCCGGCCCCAAAGGCGAGCCGGTGCTGGAAGCCGGTGAGTTCGAGTTGCGCATTGCCGACCAGACCAAGAGCATCATGGTAACAGAATAGCGTAAAACCCCGCCGCTGCAATTGGCAGCGGCATCTTTATCTTTATCGGCCCGGCTGCCTGTGCAGCCGGGCCGTTTTTATGTTGTTATGCTTGCCATATAGCCCCACTTCAACTCGCTTCCCTGTCCCTCAGTTTAAAGCTTGGCCTTGGCTGGAAACTCTATTTTCATAATGCAACACCTCTACGATGCGCCCGTTGAGAGTCGCTATTCTTCCGATTTTATATATCGGGGCACTGGAGCTGCATTAGCTGGTTTCCTGCCATTGTTCTGCTTAATTGGCTGGCTTTCTGAATTAGACTTACTGGGTACGGCCTATGCTACAGCAGTCTGTAGCGGAAGCATACTTTTAGCAGCAGTTACTTCATACAGAGGATTAACCGTAGATGGAAAGCGGAGGCGCTACCGGTTTTACTGGTGGATACTGTGCTTCCGGCTTGGCAGCTGGCAAAATCTACCCGCTGTTACCAGAGTAGTTGTTTTGCCGTTTGCGCAGCGTCATACATTCGCAATCGATGGCCCCAACTACCACCAGCAACCTTCCGTCATATCACACGAAAGAGGATGGAAAGTTATCTTGTCTGTAGCAGACTCCGCAATAGGAATTGTCGTAAAAAAATCTTCTAGAAAAACGGCCACAAAAAGAGCTATAGAGCTAGCTGGCATACTCGGCTTGGAACTGCAAATCCGAGAATAAAATGCTGTGCTAGCGCACCAAGCAGCTATTTTTATCTCAAGCTTGGTGCGCATTTCTGCTTCCTCATCACGGCTTTTTAGTTTACTCTGGCCGCCGCTCCTTCTTGGTACCCAGAATAAACAGAATCAGCAGCAGGAAGGCCGCCAGCCCCAGGCTATACCACGTCAGCACGGGCAGGCCGCGGTAGTAGGGCATCTGGCCGGCCGGGTAGCGGCCCAGCAAGCTCAGGCCCGCAAACAGGATCAGCGCCACCGACACCGCCGCCAGAATGCCGCGGCTCACCAGTTGGTCGGCTTTGTGCATCAGCAGCTGGTAGCCACTCAGCTCGATACGCACGCGCAGGTCGCCACGCGAGATTTTGCGCACAATCTGCCGGATATCGGCGGGCAGCGTCTGAATCAGGGCCAGCAGTTGAGTGCCGGTGTATTCGGCTTCGCTGAGGATGTTCTCGGTGGAATACTGCTCGGCCACGATGCGCGCACCGTAGGGCCGCACAAACTCAAACGTGTTGAAGCGCGGGTGCAGCACCTTGCCGATGCCTTCCAGGATTACGAGGGCCCGCAGAATCAGGAACACGGCGCCCGGCACCTGCAGCTTGTAGTTGTAGATGACGTTCTGCAGCGCATCGGCCAGGTCCGACATGCTCATGTCCTTAACGTCGAGCGAGGCGAAATCCTCAATCAGCTCACCCAATGAGGCCTCAAACGCCCGCATATCCGGAATATCCGACGTGAGAGCCAGCCGCCGGAAGCTTAGCGCCATGCCGCGCGGGTCCTGCCGTGCCATACCAATGAATACGCCCGCAAAGGCGTATTTCTGCTGTTTGCTGAGCTTGCCCACCATCCCGAAGTCGATGAGCACCAGCGTGCCGTCGGGCCGCACCAGCACGTTGCCGGGGTGCGGGTCGGCGTGGAAGATGCCAAACTCGAATATCTGCGTCAAATAGATATCCATGCCGGTTTCGGCCACTTTCTCCGGGCTCAGGCCCCACTCCAGCAGCTGTGGCTTGTCCGTGATTTTGCAGCCGCTCACAAACTCAATCACCAGAATCCGGGCGGTGCTCAGCTCGCGGTAAGGCTTCGGAATGTAGAAGGTTTCGTAGTTCTGGTAGAGCGAGCGAAACTGCTCCATACTGCGCGCCTCGGAGGTATAGTCCAGCTCCTTGGTCATGCTCCGCTCGAAGGCATCTACCACGTCCTGGGGGTTGCTGAGGCCCTGTTTGCGCAGGAAGCCCGCCGTGAGGCGCACCAGCTCGTTGAGCAGGGCCAGGTCGGAGCGCACCTTTTCCGGCACGCCGGGGCGCTGCACTTTCACCACCACTTCCTCGCCCGTGAGCAGCCGTGCCCGGTGCACCTGCCCGATACTGGCCGAGCCTAGCGGCACGTCGTCGAACTCCGCAAACACCTCTTCCAGCGGCTGGCCCATCTCCCGCTCGATAATGCTTTTGGCCAGTTGCACATCGAAGGGCGGCACGTTGCTCTGCAGCTTCTCAAACTCATCGATGAGAGGCTGCGGCAGCAGGTCGGCGCGGTTGCTCATGGCCTGCGCTAGCTTGATGAACGTAGGCCCCAGTTCCTCGATAATCATCCGAATCCGCTGCCAGCGCGTGGTTTCAAACACGGCCTGCTCGCCTTCCTGCCACGAAAGGCGCCGGCTCCGCGTGACGAGGCGCCGCAGCGGCGTGCTCGTCACCACGTCCTCAAAGCCGTAGCGGATCAGCACTTCCGCCACTTGCCGGATGCGGGTCAGGTTGGATATCGTTTGCTTGAACATGAATCGGGAATCGCAGATGGTGCAGATAAAAGGGATTTCGCAGATAAGACAGCGCTCCTGCGCTGGGAGGGCCGCCCATGGTGAAGAAGCTAAGCAGCTACGCGGCAGCAAAATCCGGGGCTACAGCCGCAAAGCTATTCCACCCATCCGCAATCTGCGAAATCCCCTTCATCTGCACCATCTGTGATTAAAAAAACCCCGCCCGTAGAGCACGGACGGGGTTTCCTACGGCCGGAAGCCGCGTAGTACTAGGAGTTAGCCTGCGACGAAGCCGCACCGGCTGCCTTGTTTTCCTCTTTCTTGGCGGCACTAGCCGAGCCGGCAGCCGATTTCTGCGTTTTGCTGGCGGCAGTGCTGGTTTTGTCAGCGGCCTTCTTTACCGTAGAGGCGGCTTTGCTGGTGGCGCTGGCTGCAGCCCCTTTGGCCGTAGCGGCCGTTTTGCTGGCCGAAGCCTTAGGGGCGGGCTTGGCGCTGCTTTTCGCGCTGCCTGCCGACGACGCCGTAGAAGCCGACTTGGAGCTGCCTTTCACGGTGCGCTTCAGCTCTTCCACATCAGAGTTAGGCGCTACGCCTACCGTCTTCATCATTTTGGCAGCGAGGCCCTGCACCTGCTTTTCCAGCTCTTTGCGCTTGGTTTCACCGTTCTTCTTCAGGTCGTCCATAATCTTGGCGCCCTCCTTTTCCGACAGCTTGCTCTCCTTCACCAGTGTGTCGATGGTTTTCTGCACCCGGTCAGTGGTGAGGGAAACAAAGCCTACACCGGCGTTAACGAACTTCTTAAATAGATCTTCCATGAGACGGTAGGAAATTGGAAAATGAAGGTGAGAGAAAATGAAACTCAGAATGGAAAAGCTGCTCGCCGGAAAAAGTAGTATGCAAGCCGACTACTTGACGCAAACCTACGAAAATGCTGTTATATAGTTGGATATGAGGGTTAAAATTTATGCTGTACCTCATCTAATACTGTATGCACCTACTCAGCAATGGTAAAAAACTCTTCCCTTCACCCCTATTTAGGGTGAATGCCTGACAGCTACCGCAAAGGCTGTAAACGAAAGGGCGCAGCAATTTGCGCCTGCCGACCAGCTTTCTTCACGGTGGCCTGTGCCGCCTCCTGAGCTGCCCATACGCTACGCACGAAGCTACCTACCTGCTCCAGCGCCTGCCGGGCCTCTGGCACAAGGCGCCAGAACAGGTGCCACCAATGCACCAGCCCCCCAAACACCTGTAGCGAAACAGGGACACCAGCAGCGCGGGCTTTTTCTGTAAACTTCACCACATCGTCGTGTAGCACTTCGGCATCGGAAATCTGAATCAGGAGCGGTGGCAGTCCGCACAACTCGGCTCGTACCGGCGAAAGCAGCGGGTGGGCCAGAGGCGTATTATGAGCGTACATGCCGCCCCAGCCCCGGATTTCGAGGGCTTCAAGCAATTGGCTTTCCTCCCGGCATACCTGCCGGAGCGTGGCGGTAGGCAGTACCAAGTCGGTCCAGGGCGAAAGGCCAATGGCAGCGGCAGGTAGCGGCTGGGCGGCGTCGCGCAGGTGCAGCAGCAGCGCTAATACCAGCCCGCCCCCGGCCGAGTCGCCGGCCACCATGATGTTTTGTGGCGCGTAGCCTTCAGCCAGCAGCCAGTCGTAAGCCAGCCGGGCGTCGTCGAGGGCGGCCGGAAACGGGTATTCGGGCGCTTTGCGGTAATCGACAGCCAGCGTATTGAGCTGGCAACTGCGGGCCAGCGCGCCTACCAAAGAGCGGTGCGTATTCAGGGAGCCCAGCACGTAGCCGCCCCCGTGCAGATACAGCAGCACGCGCTCAGTGGGCGCGCCGGCCGGCCGTAGCCACTCAGCAGCCATGCCTTCCACATTGGTTTCCTCCAGAAACACATTCCAAGGCACAAACTGAAACAGGGCCGCCGCCTCTACGGCCAGCCGCATGGTGGCCAAGTGGGGGCGCTGCCGGGCAAGCGGACCGGTGGCAGCCGCCAAAAATTGCTTGAGCAGCAAGTGCTGGGAAGAGGGCATTAGAAACGTGGGAATTAGGCAGAGAAACCGGAGCAGGGCAATAGAAGTGTAAACTTCTTCAACCACAAGCTGAATACGCGTTGCGGCAACGATAAGATACTGATTTACTTGAACTCTAAGATGGGAGTTGCGCTACTGTGGCATTCACTTCCATTTTGCGGCAACTCTGCTGGCGTTTACATCGGTGGCGAAGCGTAAGCACCCTTGGCTCGTGTTGCCACAATGAACCTTATGGCGCAGTCAGCGAGTCGCAGCTAGATGCCTCTACGCCGTTCTGCCGCTAGGCCAGGCCGCTTTCCGTTGCGTAAGATGAACCCGCCAAAACCGACGCCACGCGCTACGGCTTCTCGCCGATGCGGTGGCCGCGGTAGCCGCGGATGGCAATCGGAATCCAGCCCAGAATCGGGATGAAAAACGACAGCGTGAACGGGTTGCGCCACACCATGCGCAGCCAGGCTCCCGGCTTATCCAGCTGCATCTTGAAGCCGCGGCGGCCTTCGCGCACGTAGAGGCGCTCGAACTCCTGAAACAGCGCTGGCCACGCCACGGGCAGGAAAAACGGGAAATAGCGCCAGTTCTGCTTCATGCGCTGCCATAGCTCCCGCCAGCGGTAAGGCTGCTGCCCGTGTTTGGCCACGGCAGCGTCCAGCTCGGATTGCATCAGCAGCCTTACCCGCTCCGAAAGCGCCGTGTAGTCTTCGCGCGTCATGTCGGCGGGGGCCTTGTCGATCATCTCGTAGGGCCGGATGCGCGAGCCAAGCACAAACGTGAGCTGTGCCGGATAGGCCATATAGAACGACCACGGCAGCAGCAGCACCAGCAGCACAATGGGGCCTAGCGGAATAAAGGGAATCCCGATTTTCTTGCTCAGGTTGTTGAGCCAGGGCCAGCTGTAAGCGTACGGGTTAAGGTATTCGCCGTTGATGGTGTAAAACGGCACTACGTCGGTGCGGTGCGAGATGCTGTGGCGCACCATGCTGCTGGCCAGCCGCTGCAATTCGTATTTCTTGTTGAACCCCTTCCCGATGCCCGGCACGCCCTCCGGATACAGCATCAGGTTGTGGTCCTGGTAGTACATCATCGTTTCGAAGTTGAGCGTGGTGGCATCCACGCAGCCACATTTCTTCCAGAAGTCCTTCACCTGGAACGGGTTCATGAGCGTGGACTGCGAGAGCAGCGGCGCCGATAGCGGCCGCGGCAACCCGCGCTGCCCCGGCAGTGTGCGCCACATATGGGCCAGCGCTACAATGGCATCCCAAGGAAAAGCCATACCCGAATGATTGGAGGCGAAGATCAGGGGTACGTCTGGGTCGTTGCGCTCCGGAAAATCCTCGAACCCCACCAGCCTCGAACGAAACCAAACGGCATCCAGCAGCTGCAGAATGTTGTTGTCGAGGGTTTGCACGAAGTCTTCCTCGAAATAATCGGAGTAGATGTGCTGGTTGGCCTGGATGGCGGGTGGCGGCTGGGGCAGCGCGGCGGGCGTGGTAGCCGTGGGCATCGGGAAGCGAAATGGGCGGGCAGGAAGGGAATACCAGAACAGCAGCGCCGGGCACTGGTGGGCTTCTAATGTAGGCATTTTACGGGCCCAGGCAAATCAGGGACGGGTAGCGGGCAATCTTAATTCACTTTAAAGCACCGGCTGTTTCAGCTGTTTTCGTGAGCCCGGCTGCTGCCAAGCACAACTATTCGACAGGCTGTGCAGGCAAACGCCTGGCGCCAGAGTATACAAAGCTGTGTTCGAGAGGCGCAACCGGCTCAGTGGTTCCTTCTATATTTTGCGCTGCAGCCGCACCTGGGTGGTATATAGCTCGCCATCGGGGCGGCGCAGCACCAGCAGCAGCACACGGCCGTTACCGGAATGAAAGATGCGGCTGAGCTCGGTGAGGCTGATGGCGCTGGCTGGCTGCAGATTCACGGATAGCAGCTCGTCTTTAGGCTGAATGCCGGCCTGCGCCGCCGGCGAACCGGCCTCAATCTGCATCACCACGTAGTTGCGGTATTCCTGGCCGGTGGCCAGCAGCTCCAGGCCGCACATGTCGTGCTCGAACGGGTCGTAGTAGAGTGCATTGGGCCGCAGCCACACGGTACGGCGCGAATAGTCAATCACCAGATCAAAGCGCTTAAGCAGCTCAAACCCGATGTTGCCGTTGCGGGGCACATCGGTGCGCAGGGCTGCGCTGTTGGCCTCCGGAAACGATGTAAGCAGCGTACGCAACTGGTAGCGGCCCAACTGCAGGCTGTGCACCCGGCCCAGATAGCCGTTGATGGCTCCACTCAGGCCTCTGCCCAGCTGCGAGCGGAGCCGCTTCTCGGGCACGCGCAGCTGTGGGTTGGAGGTGGTTTCGATGGACAGGGCGTGGCCGGCTCCCGTGTCAAGCACCAGCTTGAGTGGCAGCGTGAGCGAGTCGGTCATGCTCACGGGCACCGTCAGGTAGGGCTTGCGGCGCTCCAGCGTGAGGGGCACCTGCGTCCAGCGGCGGCCGCGGTGCGGGCGGTAGGTGGCCGGAGTGTGCAGCACGAGCTGGGTGGCGCTGGGCTCGATTTCGATGACAAAGCTCCGGAAAATGTCGTAGCCCAGGATGCCGTGCACTGGCATGCCCACATAGCCCGACAGGTTCAGCACATCGGCGGAGAGCACCAGAAACGGCAGATGGGGTGCCACAATCCCGGGCAGCGTCACACGGATGCTGTCGGCGTAGTGTGCTTCGAGCGGTTCTTCTTCGCCCACCCCTGCCACCCGGTACACAGCGGCGCCGGGCTTGAGGCGCAGCAGCGGCGTCAGGCTGGGGTCGGTGATGATGGACGTAGCTACGCCGGTATCGAGCAGAAAATTGTAGGGGCCTGCTCCGTTCAGCATCACCGGCACTACAATGAGGTTGCGCTGAAAGTAGAAGGGCAGGCGCACCCGCTGCTTGCCGGGGTTTTCCAGCTGAAACGGCGGATCAAGAATCTGCGCCTGGGCGCCAAAGGCAACCCCAAGCAACGCTACCCCCAGGCACGCCCCGGCGGGCGCAACACGCAGCAGCAACAGAAGAATGCGAAACCAGCGGGCGGGCATAGAAACAGGGGAGGCCGGGAAATATAGCCAAAAAACCATCTGTGTCCTTCACCTGCTTTTTCAGGCTGCCCGGTGCCCTGCTGCAGCCCAAGTCAGCTCATTTCGCTTGCCTGCGGCAGCTCCCAGCTTCCCTGCGGATCATAGAGCAGCTCGCCGGCCCGGATGTGGAGGGGAGCCACCAGGTTGTTGTGGTAAAGCTGCCCCGTGCCCAGCCCCTGCGGAAACCCTGGCAGGGCATATTCGCCGGCCAGCTGGCTTACCGCGTTCAGGCCGATATTAGACTCCAGCGCCGACGTCAGCCACCAGCTGATGCCTTGTTCCTCGGCCAGCTGCCACCACGCCAGCGAGGCCGCTAAACCGCCTACCAGCGTGGGTTTCAGAATAATATAGGCTGGCTGGATTTCGCCGAGCAGTTGCGCCTGTTGAACGGGGTTGGTCACGCCAATCAACTCCTCGTCCAGTGCTACTGGCACCGGCGACTGGCGGCACACCTCAGCCATGGCAGCCCACTGGCCGGCCGCAATGGGCTGCTCGATGGAATGCAGGGCATAGCGGGCCAGCTGCTCGAGCTTGGCCGGCGCCTCGGCCGGGCTGAAGGCCCCATTGGCATCCACACGTAGCGTCAGCTCGTCGGGGCCAGCTTCGGCTCTGATTTCAGCCAGCAACTGCAGCTCAGTAGCAAAGTCGAGGCTGCCGATTTTCAGCTTCAGGCAAGAGTAGCCTTCGGTGAGTTTCTTGCGAATCTGGCTGCGCATAAATGCCGCGTCGCCCATCCAGACCAGCCCGTTGATGGGCACACCAGCTTCGCCACAGCTAAACGCATTGCTGAACAACTGGCGCCGGCCACCACAATGCAAATCGAGCAGCGCAGTTTCGAGGCCAAAGCGCAACGCAGGCCACCCGGGCTCTAGTAGCGCCAGCACAGGTTCCGGCTCGGTATCGGCGCTGAAGTGCTGCTGGTTGAAAGCGGCACACAACGCCCGCAGGCGCGCTTCGAAGTCGGGCCGAAAATCGGGACTGAGACCCGCCAGTGGGGCAGCCTCTCCCAGCCCTACCAGGCCAGGGCGGGCAGTATCAGTTAGGTGCAGGTACCAGGCCACGTGCTCGGTGAGGGCGCCACGCGAGGTGCGGGCCGGGAAGTTGAACCGCAAGGTGCGGCGCGAGTACTGCAGCTCAAGCATAATCAGACAGTTGAAACGAGCCCGCAAATAACGCGCAAAAGAGGCAGCTGCCCAGCCAAGAGAAAGCCCGCGTTTGGCACTGGCCAAAGCGGGCTTTCCTGAAATCTACACAACTGTCCGGTGTAGTGCTGGGCCAGGCACTTAGGCCTCTGGCTGCGGACGGCGCGTGGCCTGGCCACCTTTGCGGCCGGCTGCGCGGGCTTCCTCCGGGGTGAAACGGTGTCCGCGGCCGCTCAGGTGCGAGGCTTTGCCGCCTTCACTGGCAATGCGGCGCTGCATATCGGGGTCCATGGAGGCGAAGCCGCGGGGGCGCTTGATTTTGGTTTCGGCAGCTGGTTGAACAGTGGCGGAAGTAGCAGGGGCGGAATTTGTTCGAGCAGTGACTGGCATATGCTTCTGTGTTTGGTAAAACCGATGAACAGCTAAACCAACGAAAATCCAGACTTCAACAGAGAGCTTTTAGTAGCCTAATTCAGCGTAGAGGCCATAAAATACCAGTTACTACGGATGAGCTCCGTTATTAATACTTGCTATTTTGCGTCAAATACGGATGGGCGGCTGCTGGCTTTCAGCGGCGGGTGGCACGGCCAGGCAAAACCCAGAGTGTGCAAAACCAGTTAAGAATCCGGCCTACTCTCACTCCCATGTCTACTTCCCTTTCCGCTCCTGCAGTTGATTCCGCTGCCTCATTGGCCTACCGCTACCAGCAGGTGCGCCAGCGTACTGTTCTGCTGTGCGAGCCATTGCTGCCCGAAGATACTGTAGTACAGCCAGTTATTGATGTAAGCCCGCCCAAATGGCATCTGGCCCACGTTACCTGGTTTTTTGAAACGTTTCTGCTCAAGGCGTATCTGCCAGGCTACAGCGTTTATCACCCGGAGTACGCGTTTCTGTTTAACTCCTACTACAACTCGCTAGGCTCGCGCGTGAACCGGGCCGACCGGGGCACCCTGTCGCGCCCGGCCCTGGCCGACGTGTACCGCTACCGCGCCCACGTAGACGAGCACATGGCCCGGCTGCTGGACCTGGCCGACACGCTACCGACTGCTTTTCAGGAGCTGTTTGAGCTGGGCTTGCAGCACGAGCAGCAGCACCAAGAGCTGCTGGCCACCGACATCAAGTATATTCTCAGCACCAGCCCCTTAGCGCCGGCGTACCTGCCAGCTTTGGCGCCGGCCGAGCCTGTAGCTGCGCCACCTGTGGCGTGGCTGCACGTGCCCGGCGGGGTGTCGCGGATTGGCTACGAAGGCTCGGGGTTCTGCTTTGACAATGAACAGGCCCCGCACGATGTGCTGACACCTGACTTCGCGCTGCAAAACCGCCTTGTGACCAATGGCGAGTACCTGGCCTTCATGGAAGCTGGCGGCTACCAGGATTTCCGCTATTGGCTGGGTGAAGGCTGGGACTTCGTGCAGACCCAGGGTTGGGAAGCGCCGCTTTACTGGACGCTGCACAACGGCCAGTGGCACCGCTTCACGCACCACGGCCTGCAGCCCGTAAATATGGCCGCGCCCGTCACGCACGTCAGCTTTTACGAAGCCGATGCGTATGCCCACTGGGCAGGCGCCCGCCTACCCACCGAGCCAGAATGGGAAGTGGCCGCCCGCTATTTTGGCGCTATGCCCGGCCACGGCACCTTTCTCGAAAGCAACCTATTCGACCCGCAGCCGCTACCACCCGACGCTGACCCCACCCGCTGCCACCAACTGCTCGGCGACGTGTGGGAGTGGACGTACTCGGCTTACCACCCCTACCCCGGTTACGTGCGCGCCGCTGGGGCATTAGGCGAGTACAATGGCAAGTTCATGATCAATCAGCTGGTACTGCGCGGCGGCTCCTGCGCCACGCCAGTCAGCCACATCCGCCTCACGTACCGCAACTTCTTCCACGCCGACAAGCGCTGGCAGTTCACAGGAATCCGGCTGGCCCGTTAGGTCTTTTGCTTATTCCTGCGCCGCTTCTCTTTCTACCCGCCCTGGCGGTTTTCCCGCACGCTCTCTGCCTATGACTTCCCGCTCCGCTGCTGCCTCGCCTTCATTCTACGCTTCCGGGCAGCTGGAAACCGCCGCCCCGGCGCTCCAGCAAGCGGCCACGCCCGATCAGGCCCTCGAAGCCCTGAAAAAGCATGTGGCCGAAGGGCTGGCGCGCACGCCCAAAACCCTGTCGTCGATGTATTTTTATGATGACGAGGGCAGCCGCCTGTTTCAGCAGATCATGGCCTTGCCGGAGTACTATCCTACGCGCACCGAGTTTGCCTTGCTTA
Source organism: Hymenobacter puniceus (assembly GCF_014333525.1). Classification (GTDB taxonomy): domain Bacteria; phylum Bacteroidota; class Bacteroidia; order Cytophagales; family Hymenobacteraceae; genus Hymenobacter. The sequence goes on along the minus strand of NZ_JACSCX010000003.1, from coordinate 158,572 downwards.
CTCGGCACCAGGCGGCGCTGGCCACGGCTTTGCGCCCCGAGAATAAGCAGAAGCCCTTTTTTCTGCTGGAGCTAGGCGCCGGCGACGGCCTGAAAACCAAGATTCTGCTGCGCTACCTGCTCGATACCGACGCCTCCTTCACCTACGTGCCCGTAGATATTTCCGGCGCGGCGCTGGACGGGTTGGCGGCCAGCCTGCGCCAGGAGCTGCCAAATCTGCGCGTAGAGCCCATCGTGGCGGACTATGGCACAGCTCTGCGCCTGATGGCGGTGCGGCCGGGTCGTAAGGCAGTGCTGTTTCTGGGCTCCAACATCGGCAACTTTCTGCCGGCCGACCGCCAGGCGTTTCTGCAGGAGCTGGCCGCACCGCTGTCTGCTGATGACCGGCTGCTTGTTGGCTTCGACCTGCAGAAAGACCCGCGCTTTATCCGCGCCGCCTACGATGACACGCAGGGTGTGACGGCCGCTTTCAACCTGAACCTGCTCACGCGCCTCAATCGTGAGCTGACCGCCGACTTCGACCTGGCCACCTGGCAGCATTACACCGACTATGACCCATTGTCCGGGGCTGTACGTTCGTTTCTGATGCCCACACAGGCGCAGCAGGTGCACATTGGAGCCTTGGGCCAGAGCTTCGACTTCGCTGCCTGGGAACCTATCCACACCGAAAATTCCTACAAATTCACTCGCCCGCAGATTCATGGCCTCGCGGCTGATGCCGGGTTAGCAGTGGCCGAGTTCTTCACCGACGACCAGGAGTATTTTGCCGACGTGGTGTTGCGCCTGGCAGTGTAAATGATGCGCATGAACACGGTAGCGCGAACTTTGTAGTTCGCGTCTCCGCGCCGTTCAAACGATTCCAACCGCGCGTGGACGCGAACTTTGTAGTTCGCGCTACTGCTTATGGGCCTTCCATACTGCCGGCTCCCTACTCCTCCTTTATGGCTGCTTCCTCCGATTTACCACTGATCAGCCTGGCTTCCGGCTATGGCAACTTTGCCTTGCCGGATGTGGTGCTAAACCAGTTGCAGCAGCACCTAAGTGCGCTGCCACTGCCTTCCGGCCCTACTGAGGGCCTGCCTACGCTACGGCAGGCGCTGGCCTGGCGCTACCAGACGCAAGGGGCCACCGTGGCGCCGGAAACGCTGGTTGTTACGCCCGGCACCAAAGCGGCCCTTTTTCTGCTGCTAACCGCTGTGTTGCGCCCCGGTGACGAAGTGCTGCTGCTTACGCCCAACTGGTTTGGCTTCGCGGAGCTAATAAGGCAGGCTGGTGTCACTTTGCGGGAGTTGCCCCTCACCCCTGCCAATGCCTACCAAATCAGTCCGAAGGCAGTGCAAGAGGCCATTGGGCCGCGCACACGCCTGCTGCTGTTCACTAACCCCAACAACCCCACCGGCCGTATTTACACTCGGGCAGAGGTGGAGGCGCTGCTGGCCGTTACGGGGCAATACCCACAACTGATGGTGCTGGCCGATGAGATTTATGACGGCATCCGGTTCAACTCTGAGCCGATTCCAACGCTGCTTTCGTTTCCGGATCCGCTGGGGCAGCACCTAGTGGTGAACGGATTTTCTAAGTCGCTGGCGTTGCTGGGCTGGAACATTGGCTACTTGGTGGCGCCGCTGGCTGTGGCGCAGGCGTGCACAGCACGGCAGTTTGCCACTGGTGGGGCCGTGGCAGCGCTCAGCCAGCTGGCTGCCCTGGCCGCCACCGAGGCCACTCCGGACATCACGCAGGAGCTGCGAGCCCGCCTGCAAATGAACCGCCAGCGGCTGCTCGACTTTCTGGCCACCCTGCCAGGTGCGCTGCCGCATGTGCCCCTGGGCACTTACTACGCCTTCCCCGATCTGCGCGCTTTTCTTGACCCTACCCTGCCGCCCGAGCAGGCTTCGGCCGAGCTGGTGGCGCGCCTGCTCGCGGCCGGCGTGGCCGTGGTAGACGGGACTACCTGTGGCTTGCCGGGCTTTGTGCGGCTGTCGTACGCCGTACCGGAGGCAGATCTGCAGGAGGCTATCCGGCGCATGGCACAGGTGCTGTGTTGAACTGAACCTACCTAATCCGGTCTGTGCTGCTGAGCTTGCCGAAGTATCTCTGCTGCTTCGCCCGAACGATTCACTAGCCCAGGGTTTGAGCCTTGAGTAATGGAGCGGGAGTCATTTCAAACGCCGATACAGTAAAATGTTGTTTCGCAACGAGAGCCTCGGGTTTAAACTGAGCCTGGTGTATTTCCGCTCGTCAGCGCGCCACCGCACGCCCGACTTCTGCATTTCCGTGCCCAGCGGTACCGTTTCCGTCCGTCAACGCGCCGCCGCACGCCCAACGCTTGTGTTTCCACCCCTACGCGACGCATTTACATCTATGTCCGTGCGGCCGCGGGCCCGGCTCCGGCGTTTCCGGCCAGCGCCGTTCTGCCGGCAGGCTGAGCAGGTGCAGGGTGCCTCCGTCCGACAATTACGCTTCCGCCGGCCCCGGCGCGACCAAACCGCCCTACCTTTGTGGCTCTTCGTTTGCTTTCTGCCATGCCGCTTACCGCCCTCCGCCCCCACCTCAAACCCCTCATGCTGCTGGCCTACCCGGTGGTGCTCAGTCAGCTGGGCCACGTGCTGGTCAACGTCTGCGACTCGGTGATGGTGGGCCAGACGGGCAAGGTGCCGCTAGCCGCCGTGAGCCTCGGCGTGAGCGTAAATACCGTGGTGATGGTGCTTGGACTGGGCCTCTCGATGGGCATCACGCCGCTGGTGGCCGCCGCCGATGGCCGCCGCGACGTGCCGCAGCTGGGCCGCCTGCTGGTGGCAGGCGTGTGGCTGAGCGCCGGGGCCGGGCTGGTGCTGGCCGCAGCCGGCCTGCTGATTGCGCCGCTGCTGGGCTACCTGCGCCAGCCCGCCGAAGTGGTGGCGCTGGCGGCGCCCTGGGTGCGGGTGCTGTTTCTGTCCTTGCTTCCGCTGATGGTATTTCAAGGCTTCAAGCAGTTTGCCGAAGGTCTGGGCCTCACGCGGCAGGCCATGTATCTATCGGTGCTAGCCAACATCCTGAACGCACTGCTGTGCTACATGCTGATTTTCGGCAACTTCGGAGCGCCGCGCTTGGGCATGATGGGCGCTGCCTGGGCTACGCTCATTGCGCGGGTGCTGATGGCCGTGTTCATGGTCACTTACGTGCTGCGCGCCACCCGGCTTAGGCCCTACCGTGAAGCGGCCACCCACTGGCTCCGGCCCGATGCCGCTACCCTGCGCCGCCTGGTAGGTTTGGGTTCCCCGATTGGCGTGCAGATGATGTTTGAGATGGGCGCCTTTAGCTTTTCAGCCATCATGATTGGCTGGCTGGGCGCCACGTCGCTGGCGGCCCACCAGATTGCTATTAATGTGGCTTCCGTGACCTATATGGCGGCCAGTGGCATTGCGGCGGCGGCCACTATCCGGGTGGGCAACCTGCGCGGCCTCGGCGACGCCGAAGGCTCGCGGCAGGCAGGCTTCGCGGCCTATCTGCTCACGTTTCTGTTTATGAGTTTCATGGGGTTGCTGCTGGTGGGTTGCAGGCAGTTCATTCCGCACTTCTACAACCACGACGCGGCCGTGGTGGCGCAGGCCTCGGGGCTGCTGCTGATTGCGGCTGCCTTTCAGGTTTCCGACGGCCTGCAGGTGGTGGGATTAGGAGCCTTGCGTGGCCTGCAGGACGTGAAAGTTCCGTCGGTGGTGGCGCTGCTTTCCTACTGGGTGATTGCGCTGCCGCTGGGCTACGGCTTGGGTTTCGTCCTGAAGCTTGGCAGCCTGGGCGTATGGCTGGGGTTGCTCACGGGCCTTACACTGGTGGCCGGGGCATTGCTCTGGCGCTTCCGCCAGTTCAGCCGAGTGCCTACAACGGTGCCGCGGCCGGCCGTAGTGGCAGCAGGCTAGCTGGGGCCCCGATAGTTCAGGCACCAGACCTTCTGACCCGGGGAACGGGAACCTCGGATTTGATGTACCCACTGAGCTACTTACACTTCTTAGTCTGCTCGCTGCTCTTATGGCTTTGCATTCCTTTCTACTTCCGTTGCTGCTGCTGCTTCAACCCGCTACGGCGCCACTCCAGACCACTCCCAAACCCGCTGCCCAGCCCGGCAAACCAACCAAAGAAGTGCTGGGTTGGTCGGCCGCCCGGCCCCTCACCTGGGCCGACTTCAAGGCCCGCCCCATGGGCACCGACCGGCTGAAGGCTATGACTTCCGCCAACATCGACGTGCAAGTGGCCTGCAAGGATTTTGTATTCAGCTCTACTGTTACAGCCGTGTTTCTGCCCCAGGAATCGTGGGTGCAGGATGCCGGAAAAGCCTCGGCCAACCTGCTGCGCCACGAGCAGCTGCACTTCGACATTACGGAGCTGCACGCCCGCCTGCTGCGCCAGAAGCTTAGCACTATTAAGCTGGACTGCCAGCACCTGAATCCGGCATTCAGCACCCTCACTAAAAACTATTTCGCGGCCTGGCAGCGGGAAGAAACCCGCTACGATGTGGAATCCAACCACGGCCTCAACCAGGAAAAGCAGCAGTTCTGGGAAACCCAGGTTAAGCAGCGCCTGGCATTACTGGAGTCCTTTGCGTCGCGGTGACAGGTGACAGGTGACAAAGTAAGAATGTCATTCCGGGTGCAGCAAGGAATCTTACGTGCTGATGTTGCAGTGGCATTATTTACCCCATTGGCGAGATTCCTCGCGCTGCTTGGAATGACGTTCTTACCCCATACCTTTCTTGCCTCATCACTCCATCACCACCTTATGCCAACTATTTCTTGGGCCGACTTTGAGCTGGTTGATCTGCGGGTCGGCACCATTGTGGAAGCGCATGAGTTTCCGGCGGCCCGGCGTCCGGCATATCAGCTGCTGATTGACTTGGGCCCGGAAATCGGCCTGAAACGATCCAGCGCCCAGATTACCTTTCACTATCAGCCCGCCGACCTGGTGGGGCGGCAGGTGCTGTGCGTCGTGAATTTTCCACCCAAGCAAATCGGCAAATTCATGTCGGAAGTGCTGGTAACAGGAGCCGCCGATGCGCAGGGGCATATAGTACTAGCAGCACTGGCCGGCCCGGTCCCAAACGGCAGCCGTCTTATCTGAACTCTGCATAACGGCCTTACGCTACCAGTCCACTACCCTGCCTTACTTGGCGGGGCCTATTTTCACCTGCCGCAACGCCAGCGTATCAATCACGAGGCCGTAAATTTCGTCGAGGTCTTTGCCATGGCTGGCGTAGTAGCGGTAGCTTTGCTGAAACAGCGAGTCAGTGACCTCACGGCGCCAGAACAACGCTTTCTGCTGCTGCAAGTATAGCGCGCGGGCCGAGTCAGGATGGAGACTGGCCGATTCCACGCGGGCTTCCAGCGTGTGCAAGTCGGCCAGCAGCGTCACCAGCTGCTCGCGGGGCAGCAGTGGCTGCGGGGGCGGCACCTCTTCAGGCGTCTGGCAGCCAGCCAGCCAGCCACTCAGCAGCAAGCTGACTACCAACAAAAAAGCACGGGGATGCAAAAGTTTCACACTACAAAAGTAAGGGTTCGGCAGCTTTCGAACGCCAATACTGCCACGATTCGCGTAGTTTAGCCAATATGAATACGCCCACGCCCACGCCTTTTCAGTTGCTCGTACGCAAATTGCGGCAGGTGGAAATCCGGATGCTGAAAGCCGTGGACGCGCAGTTGCAGGGAAATTTTCAGTCTGTATTCAAGGGTACTGGCCTCGAATTCGACGATGTGCGCCTGTATCAGTACGGCGACGAGGTGCGGGCCATCGACTGGGCCGTATCCAGCAAGGGCCACGGCACGTTCATCAAAACCTACAAGGAAGAGCGGGAGCAGCAGGTGCTGCTGCTGTTCGACGTGAGTGCCTCGCAGCAGGTGGGCGCGGCCGGCCTGCGCAAGCTCGACGTAGGCCGCGAAATCTGCGGAATTCTGGCGCTGGCCGCCGCCCGGCAGGATGCGCAGCTGGGCATCCTGGCCTTTTCCAACCAGAAAGAGCTGTATCTGGCGCCCGGTAAGGGCGTGCGCCACGCCTATTCATTGATCAAGCGGCTGTTTGCCTTAGAGCCTCAGTCGCAGCAGACAGATGTGGGAGGCGGCATCAAGCAGGCGCTGGGGCTGCTCAAGCGCCGCAGCATCATTTTGCTGATTTCTGACTTCATTGACAACGGCTACGAACGGGAGCTGACCATGCTGGCCCGCAAGCACGACCTGGTGGTGGTGCAGCTGCTCGACCAGCGCGAACAGGAATTTCCGCCCCTGGGCATCGTGCCGCTTTATGACCACGAGTCGGGCCGCACGCTCTGGACCAACACGTCTTCGGCGGCGTTTCGGGCGCGCTACCGTGCCACCTACGAGCAGAACCGCGACCAAATCAGCCAGATTTGCCGCCGCCACCGCACCGAGTACCTATCCATTGCCACCAACGCCGACTATGTGCCGCAGCTGATCCGGCTGTTTCGGCGGCGCAATCTTCGTTCCGGCCGTGCGTAGCGCCTTTCAGTTCATAGCTATTCTGTGGCTCGGTGCATTGCTGGCGCTATACCAGCCGGGGCTGGCGGTAGGCCAGCCTGCAGCAGCGCCGCCACAGGGCCGTTTCCTGCAACCCAGTGTCCGGGTGGGTGAGATTGTAGAGTATGAGCTCAGCTACCGTCACGAGCCGGGCCTGAATGTTATCTTCCCGGACTCCACAGCTGAGTATGCGCCGTTTGAGTACGTAGGCAAAACCTACCAGCCTACCCGCACCCGCCAGGGCATCAGCCTCGACCAGACCACCTACCGGCTGCGTACGTTTGCTCTGGCGCCGGTACAGGCGCTGCAGCTGCCCGTCACGATTTTGCGGGGCCGCGACACGCTGACGCTGCCCAGCACCCGTGCCACTGTGCAGCTCCGCCGCCTTGTGCCCCCGGCCGCAGCGGGCACTACCCCCGCACTGCGGCAAGCTACAGCGCTACTGCCCGTGGAGCCGGCATTCAACTACCCCTACTGGCTGGCGGGCGCAGGTGTGCTGCTGCTGCTGCTTGGGGGCGTGGCGCTTACCTTCGGGCGGCGCTGGCGGCATCGGTATCAGCTGTACAAGCTGCGCAAAAACCACGTGTACTTTCTGGCACAATACGCCCGGCACGTGGAGCGCTTCACGCTAAGCCGCTCCCTCACCAACATGGAGCGCGCCATCACGCTCTGGAAAAACTACCTTACCAACCTCGAAAACAACACCATCAACAGCCTTACCACCCGCGAAATTGTGGCCCATTATCAGAACGACGCCGATGTACGCCTTGCACTGCGCCTCGCCGACCGGGTAATCTATGGCAACCAGTTCTCGGAAGACGACACGGAAACCGACTTGGCCTTCGATCTGCTCCGCACCTTCGCCGACCGGCGGTTTGAGCTGGTGCAGCGGCAAGTGGAGAAGTAGTTTTTTCTGCTGGGCTGAACCATCTGTCATCCTGAGCGGCGCGAAAGGCCTACACACACTAGAGCGAGATGGTAATATGCTAGTCGCGCCGATACGACGAGGTTCTTCGCGCTGCTCAGGATGACAGCTATCTTTACCCCATCACCTCATCACCTGTTTACTGAATAGTGCAGCAACTCTGGCAACAGATTTTTGGGCCGATACTGGATAGTTTGCGCTATGCCACGTTGGCTAGCTATGCCTGGGAGAAACCTCGGTTGCTGCTGCTGATTGCGGCCATTCCACTGCTTTTTGTGGGGCGGTGGCTGCTGGCCTACCGGCGGCGCAGCAAGCTTGGCGTAGCTTTCGTGCGGGGCGAAGTGCGCCGCGACTGGAGCGCCGTGCTGCGGTTTTTGCCCGATGTGGTGCTGGCACTGAGTTTGGCGTTTGCCGTGGTAGCCCTGGCCCGTCCCCAGCGCACCGACGAGCGGGTGGTGCAGAACGGTGAGGGTATTGATGTGCTGCTGGTACTTGACGTATCGGGCTCCATGGAACTCGGCGACCTGAAGCCCAACCGCCTTGAAGCTGCCAAGCGCATGGCACTGGAATTTGTGAATGGGCGCCAGGGGGACCGGCTGGGGCTGGTGGCCTTTGCCGGCGACGCCTACTCACTGGCTCCGCTTACCACTGATTATGAGCTACTGCGAGAAAGCCTGAATAACCTGCGGCTGGGTATGATTCCCAACGACGGCACTGCCATCGGAACGGCCTTGGGTGTAGCCACCAACCGCCTGCGTACCTCGCGCAGCCGCAGCCGAGTGTGCATCCTGCTGTCTGATGGTGAAAATACAGCCGGTAACCTCGACCCGCTGACAGCCGCCCGGCTGGCCCACGCCTACGGCCTTAAGATCTATACCATCGGCCTTGGCCAGGATGGAACGGTGCCCTTTGGCCGCGACGAGCTGGGCCGCCCGCGCTACGTGGAAACCCGCCTCGACGAAACAACTATGCGCCAGATTGCGCAAGCCGGCGAAGGCCATTTTTTCCGGGCCACCGACAACGCCGCGCTCCGCCAGATTTTTCAGCGCATCAACCAATACGAAAAGTCGGAAATCAAGCAGACGCGCTTTCGCAACACCAAAGACTATTACCGCATTTACCTGTGGTGGTCGGTGGGCTTGTGGCTGCTGTGGCTGGCGCTGAAGAATACCTTCCTGACTAATTCATTGGAAGACTAGTCCCCCTTTGTTCCACAACAATGAAAGTTGTTCATGCAATAATCTTCGGTTATTACAACTTACTCCCAAAGGATCAGAATCCAGATGGAACACTTGCCAGTGCCCAGAAACTAGCGTGTCTGTTCTTGTATTTGCTTTGCCTAAATGCTACTACTTGGATTGCCCCTGACTACATGCTTGACTCGTTTATACTTTACCTAACACCAGCAGCACTTACTGTAGGTGTTATTATCTATGCCCAAAATGACAAATCTGGTTGGCTTCGTGCTCAAGCTCAGTTGAATAGGATTCCTCTATTAATTAGAGCACTTTATTCTCTTGGCCTATTCCTAGCTCATCCTTGTTTAGCATATACGCTCTACTTCTAAAAGGCTAGTTCTTAATGTCCAACATCACCGACAATCTTCACTTCTTCCAGCAGCAGCTGGCTGGCACTCGCTGCCGCCTCGTCACGGTCACGAAAACCCACCCGGCGGAAAAGCTGCGCGAGGCCTACGACGCCGGCGCCCGGCTGTTTGGCGAAAACAAGGTGCAGGAAATGGCCGCCAAGCAACCCGAGCTGCCCGCCGACATTGAGTGGCACCTCATTGGGCACCTGCAAACCAACAAGGTGAAATACATTGCCGCGTTTGTGCACACCATTCAGAGCGTGGACAGCCTGAAACTGCTGCTGGAAATAGAGAAACAGGCAGCCAGGCACAACCGCGTCATCCGGGGGCTGCTGCAGTTTCATATTGCCGCCGAAGACACCAAAACCGGCCTCACCCTGCCCGAAGCCGAAGAAATTCTGCAATCTGAGGAGTTCCGTGCCTTGCGCCACGTGCACCTCACCGGTGTAATGGCCATTGCTACCAACACGCCCGACGAAGCCCAGCTGCGCCAGGAATTCCGGTTGCTACGCGGATACTTCGAGCAGCTGAAAGCTCGCTACTTCGCCAACGACGAGGAATTCCGGGAAATTTCCATGGGCATGAGCTCCGACTACCGCCTGGCCATTGAGGAAGGTAGCACGCTCATCCGGGTGGGTAGCGCTATTTTTGGGGCGCGGAATTACCAGTAGCCCGTCTTTGCCTAAAGTGTTACCGTTATGCTGAGCTAGCCGAAGCATCTTTACCGCTTCGTTCTCACAACTGAGGTAGTCTGAGGTAGGGATGCTACGGCTCTGTATCTGCGTGACATTCTCATGACCACTCAAATTCAACCTATGACTGCCAAACTCATTCTACAACTTGCGGCCCTGCTGGGCGGACTAGGCGTTGCCATCGGCGCTTTCGGAGCGCACGGCCTGCGGGCCATGCTGGAGGCTTCAGGCCGCTTCGACACCTTCGAAACTGCGGTACGCTACCAGTTCTACCATACGCTGGCCTTGCTAGCCGTGGGCGTGCTGCTACACGCCCGGCCCGAGTTGCGGCTGCTGGGCACGGCAGCCTGGCTCTGGACCGGGGGCGTCGTTGTCTTTAGCGGCTCACTGTATCTGCTGTGTTTCACAGGCATCACCAAGCTGGGAGCCGTAGCGCCCATAGGAGGCCTGCTGTTGATTGCCGGCTGGATTGCGCTACTGCTAGCCGCGCGGCAGGCCTAAGTATCGTTTCAGTCGAGGCACAGCATCCAGCTAAACTCATGGGTTGGCTAACTTAGGCTCTCCACCTTGTGCGGAATGACAAGCACACAAAAAGGGCGGCCCGCATTGTGCGGGCCGCCCTTTTCACTTGCAATGCAGTAGCCTTACGACTTCTTGGATTTCACTTTCAGCTTGTTGTCGTCGGCTTTCATCTTCGACTTGTCGCTCAACTCGGCTGGCTCAACTTTTTCGCTTGTTATGGCGGCGGCTTCTTTCACCTCACCTACCACCGACACCATAGCGTTGCCGTTAGCCGAGTTCGACTCGATAGTTAGCACCTTGTTCTGGATGCCCATCTTACCGGCCGTGTTGAAGTTAGCAGTAATAGTACCCGTTTTGCCGGGCATTACGGGTTCCTTGGTCCATTCCGGCGTGGTGCAGCCACAGCTTACCCCGATGTTGGAAATCACCAGCGGCTGCGTGCCCACGTTTTTGAACTTAAACACATGCTTCACCACCTCACCCTGCTTGGCGCTGCCGAAGTCATACTTCATTTCATCGAACTGAATTTGCGGGCCTGTTACTTTGGTCTGCGCAGTGGCGAGCTTTACGGAAGCCGATTGGGCCTGAGCGGCAAAGCCAGCGCAAGCCAGCGACAGAGCCAGTACAAGTGCTTTTTTCATGATTGCTACTTGGTTAAGATGTTGATGGAAACAAAAATACACGTTTTGCCGGGCGGGGCAAGTTGAGTGCCAGTTTTCTACTTGTCAGGTGAAGCCTGCATGAAGACAGACACCTGCCCAGCCGCGCCCGTTCCGCCAACCCCGCCTAAAACTAAAACAGGACGAGCCGGAGCCCGTCCTGCTACAGGAGGTAATGATAAAGGTAGCCCACTAAAAATCAATAGCTGTCTTAGCAATACAGATTACATAAACTAGTATCTATCAGGCAATAATACACTTTCAATCTAGCTCTTAAACTCCTTGGAGTAGGGAAACTGGCGCGACGCCTTCCGCATGATGGTTGTCACGATGGTGTTGGTGTCGCTGCCGAAGCCGCGGGCCAGGCTCTTGTCGTATTTCCAAAGCAGCTCGCCCGATTTTCCATCGTGAATGTTGATGAGCAGCTTGCCGGTATTGGTGGGGCCGCTCATACCTACTATTACATTCAGGGCAATAGCAGCTCCGTTGGACATCGGCTGGGTGCTGGCAAATGTGCCGGAGATGATACCGTCAACGCCCAGCAACAGCGCCAGTTGCTCGGGCGTCTGAATGGCCAACTGCTCAGGGGTGAGGCCACTTTGCGCCAACAGCGCGTTGGTACGAGTAGGGTCCTGCACATCTACGGTCAGGTCGTTGGAGGCTTTCTGCTTCAGGAAGTATGAGTGCAGGGCCTGCTGCACATCCAAGCCTTCGCGCTTTTCCAGTTTGGCTACGCCTTCGGGGCCGCCGTTCTTGGCTACTTCCTGCGGGCGCAGCTGCAGCTTCACTACAAAGGGAAGTATGGCCAGGGTTTTGTGGCTTTGGGCCAGCGTTTTGAAATTGGTGTTGGTGTAGATTTCGCGGGTCTGGGCCTGCGTGGCCAGTGGCGCTAGTGCCAACAAGAGCAGGAAAAGTAGTAGCTTTTTCATAACAGCAAGGAAAGAGAAGCAGAAAGACAAATAGTAGCTCGCGAAGCTTGAATGGCACATTACCAACTTCATGCCATAAAAACTGCCACTATTGAACTTTTCTCAAAAACCTACCGTTTGACGCCTTTTTTTTCAAACTTCTACGTTGTCAGCCAATAGCTTAGCATTGAAGTTTAGCAAAAACAATTTTTCTGATGCCCGGGTAACAGCAGTATAAAGCCAGCGTGCAAACTCGGAATTCACCATATCCTCCTTTAAAAACCCGTGGTCGACGAAAACCGCCTGCCACTGGCCGCCCTGCGCTTTGTGGCAGGTGAGAGCATACGCAAACTTCACTTGCAGCGCGTTCAGAAACGGGTCTTTGCGGAGCGCGGCCGTCTTGTCCTTCTTGGTGGTAAGGTGGTCGTAATCCTTGCCCACTGCTTCATACAGCTCTTTGCTGCGGTCGGCGGGCAGGGCAGGGCTTTCGGTGTGCAGCGTATCCAGGAGCAGCTTGATTTCCATGTCCGGCTCATCGGGGTAGTCCACGAGCCGCACGCGGGCATCAGCAAAGCGGAAGCCGAACTCCTCAGTTAAGCGGATGATTTTCACTACCTGCACAAAGTCGCCGTTGGCCAGAAACCCCATTTCCGAGTCTTTGGGCAGCCAGAAATAGTTGTTGCGCACTACCATCAGGTAGTCGCCGCTTTCGATTTCGTCTTCGGCCTCAAACAGCACCCGCCTGATCATCTGATTGTACTGGTTGGCGTTTTTGTTGGAGCGGCAAATGATGGTGGTGTTTTCGTGCCCAAAGTTCTTGTAGGCCCAGCGCAGGCCATCCTCCAGCTTGTCGCCACCCATCTGAAACAGGTCGGAGTAGCCGCGGGTGTGGAACTGAATGTTGGGCTTTTCCTCGCGCAGCTCCTCGCGCAGCACGGTAGCATTCATCAGAATACCCGACTGCTCGGCCTGGCGCATCACCTGGCGCAGCTCCACCCCATCCACAGTAGCCCGGAAGCGGTGGCGCAGCAATTCGGGGTCGAGAGCGGGGCTGAGCAGCTGGCCTACGGGCGGCAGCTGAGCGGTGTCGCCGATGAGCAGCAGCCGGTTGGAGGGTTTCTCGAACACGTAGTTGAGCAGGTCGTCGAGCAGGCCGGTTTCACCGAACGACTTCTCATCGGAAATCATCGAGGACTCATCCACGATGAAGAGCGTGTCCTGGGCGCGGTTGGGCTGGCGCTGAAACGACAGATTCTGGCTGGGTGTGCCGCTGGTCTGGCGGTAGATTTTTTTGTGAATAGTGCTGGCCGGCACGCCCGCATAGCCGCTCATCACCTTGGCGGCGCGGCCGGTGGGAGCCATCAGCACGTATTTGCGGCCCAGCTTGTGCAGCCATTGCACCAAGGCACTCACCACGGTGGTTTTGCCGGTTCCGGCGTAGCCGCGCAGCACAAACGCCTTGCGCCCCGGCAAATCGTCCTTCAGAAACACATCCAGCTTCTGAAACAGCTGAGCCTGATCCTGAGTGGGTTCGTAAGGAAAATAGTCGCGGACGGAAGGAGTTCTGACGGAGAGCATAGCAAAGTGTTCGGGCAAGCAACAAAGCTACGCCCGTTTCAGGTCCCCGGCGTACCGATTCCGACATCAACAAGACGCCTTAAAACAGCTGGTTGCTTATTCCAAAGGCAGTATGATAATAAACTCCGTTCCCTGCCCGGCTGCCGACTTTGCCCGTAGCGTGCCGCCGTGGCTTTGCACAATGTCGTGGGACAGGGACAATCCAAGGCCAGTGCCTTCGCCCAGGGGCTTGGTTGTGAAAAAAGGCTTGAATATATCGGCCTGAATCTGCTCGGGAATGCCGGCCCCGTTGTCGCGCACGCACACCTGCACGGTGCCCTCAGCGAGTTGGGTACTACTGATGCTCACCACGGGCAAGTAGCCGTTTTCGCCGGCCTGCTGGCGCTGCAGCACCGCGTAGAAAGCATTGGTAAACAGATTCAGCAATACGCGGCCCATATCGGGAGCCAGCACAGGCACGGCCGGCAGATTGGGGGCCAGGGCAGTTTCTACGCGTATTTCCGAGGCCTTGTCGCGGAATTCCTGACTTTGGCGGGCCAACTCCAGATACTCCAGCACCAGCGCGTTGAGGTCGGTGGGTAAGCGCTGGCCGGCGCCCGCGCGGGCATGCTCCAGCATGTCACGGATGATGGCCGAAGCCCGCAGCCCATGCTGGCTGATTTCCTGCAGGTTGCGGCGTAGCCCCATCAGAATCTCGTCCTGAAGCGCGGGCGTATCGGCGTGCTGGTCCATGTTATCAACGAGAGCAGTGCTTACCTCCGCAAACCGCTTCATGAAGTTGAGCGGATTTTGCAGCTCGTGCGCAATGCCAGCAGATACTTCGCCCACAAATGCCCATTTCTCTGACTGCACCAGCTGGTTCTGGGTTTGGCGCAACTGGGTTAGCGTACGGCGGTGAAGGCGCAGCTGCTGATAAAGCACCACGCCCAGGGCCGAAATCAGTATGAGGGCTGCTACAGCCAGCGCCAGCAACTGGCTACGCTGGTGCAGCCGCAATTTCTGCACTTCCCGGTCGTGGCGCAGGCCAACAATTTCTTCGTTCTGGGCTTGTTCCACCCGTTCGGCTTCGTAGTTGGCCAGCAAGTCGGCTCCCTGGGTGGTATTGAGCGTATCCTGTAGGGCCAGGTATGCCAGGCTGTAGTGCCGCGCTGCTTCGGCCGTGCCATGCTTAGCTTCAAAGCGGATCAGCTCGCGCAGGTATTGAGGGCGTAGCATCTGCAGGTTGAAGGCGGTGGCCTGCGCGTAGGCCTGGCGCCAGTGGGCAGCTGCCTGCGGGTAGTTGTGGCGAGCTGTGTAGTAGCGGGCCCAGGTGGCATCCAGAGAAAACTCGCCGGGCCGTCCGGCAATAGTCATCTGGAGCGAATCGGCGAGCTGCTGGGCCCGCGTAAGCAACGGGCCTACTGCTGCCGGCTGCTGCCGGGCCAGTAGCAACTCGCTTTGCAGCAGTAGCGCGTAGGCGGTGTACTGGGCGGCGTTCAGCTGATCGTGGCGGGCCGTACGAGTGGCCTTGGCTACGTACCGGGCCGCCGCCGCAATGTTGCCCTGCTTTAGATACAGGCTGGCAATGGCACGCTCCGAATAAAACCGCTGCAGGCCGCCAATACGTGATTGATCGTTGTAGCGCGACGCCAGCATCAGGTAATGCAGGGCTTTGCGTGTATTGCCCCACTCCGCGTAGGTGTTACCGGCTACCATCAGCTCGTTGCTGTACAGGCGCCGATTGAAATGCCGGAACAGATCGGCGGCACGCAGATAGTGACTGATGGCCTGGTTGTAGTTGCCGCGGTGGCGGTAGGAGCCGCCCAGCACCAAGTGGCAGGCCGCCTCATTCTCTGGAAACCCACCAGCCACCTGGTATTGCCGCAGCTTGCCCTGGAAGTAGCGCATCCGCCCCTCTGAGTCCTGCAATTCATTGAAAACAGGTGCCAGGTCAATCAGCAGAAGAGGCACCGGCTGACCAGCCTTATCGAACAGTTCGATGGACTGCTGCAAACCAGCCAGGGCAGCAGCATACTGCCGCTGCTGCCAGTGCTGCAGGCCAGCCTGCAGTTGCTGGTACGGAGCCTCATCAGCCAGGTGGTGGGCACGCGCATTCAGGCGCAGCAACTCAGCCAGCGCCTTTACTGCCCGCTGCCGGTGGCTGGGCTCCGTTAGCTCTGTCACGTGCAGCATGTGCACCAATGTTCGAATGCGCGCCGTGTCGGCGCGCTGCCCGGCCAGCACCTGCTGCAACGAGTCAGCATCGGCATTCCAATACCGCGGCTGCGCCGGCAATGAGCCTCCCAGCAGCAAGAACCACACGGTAAAAATCCATTTCATAAGCAGCCGCCAGCTTCCGGAAGCACCAGCCGCTTGGCGGCGATAAGTTGAGAAGAAATCAGCGTATTCCGGTACCTACACGAAACGCAAGGCAGCCAGCAAGGCTCCCACGGCCATCATGGCCGAAGCATTTATAATCCGGTTTTAAAGCAACGAAGCTTGATACTGAGCGGGTTCGTGCAGGCATTAGTCATGGGCGGGACAAACCTTTAGAAGCGCATGAAAATCGTTAGGTAGCTAAACAAACATGGTAACGGAATATTTTCATTGCCTGCATCAGCACTTTAGCAATGAATATTCGCTCATTCTTATTCCAGGCAGGATGATAAGCAGGCGTACCGGGTGACGCCAGCAGCATTCCGGCACCGGTGCAAAAAAAACAGTTTGTCACATGCTTACTGCGGTTCCACTACGGCCATTGTGGCGGAGGCCTTGGCAATCAGCTTATCATCACACCATACTTCGGATTCGCAGAAGTGCAGGCGGCGGCCGGCTTTCAGCACCCAGCCCACGGCGCGCAGCTTCTGGCCCACGCCGGGGTGCAGGTAGCTGGTTTTCAGCTCCACCGTCACCACGCCGGTACCATCCGGCACGAGCGTAACGGCCGCAAAACCGGCTACCAGGTCGGCCATGGTGGCCACGAGGCCGCCGTGGGCAAAGCCACTGTGCTGCTGATGTTGCTGCTGCAGCGTCACTTCGGCTTCTATGCGGCCCGGTTCGATGCGGGTGAGGTCGGCTCCGATGAGGTGCATGAAGTGCTGGCGCGTGAGCTTGCGGCGGATCCGGGTTTCGAGCGAGTCGGCGGCGGTGGGAGTTGTTGGGTTCATTGCCGCAAAGGTCGGGGTTTAGGGTTCGTTATTCGTGGTTGACTTTCGTTTTTCGGCGTTTGTTTTTCGATATTGATTGCCACACGCCGCTTGCCACAGCTTCTTTTTTCGCTAAACCAACACTCGCTATGCAGCTCCAGGAATATTTATTGAGTGGTGCGCTGGGGCTGGCCCTGGCGGCGTGCAGCGGGTTTCGGGTGTTTGTGCCGCTGCTGGCCGCCAGCCTGGCCTACCAGACGGGTGTGCTGGCGCCGTCGGCGGGGTTTGCCTGGCTGGGCTCCTGGGCGGCTGTCGGTGCATTGGGCACGGCTACGGTGGCGGAAATACTGGGCTATTATTTCCCGGTGGTAGACAATGTGCTGGATACCATAACTACGCCGGCATCGTTTATTGCTGGCGCCGTACTCATGACGGCCGCCCTGCCCGACCTCGACCCGGTAGTGCGCTGGGGTTTGGGCGTGCTGGTGGGCGGCGGCACAGCGGGTATGGTGCAGACCGGCACGGCGCTGTTGCGGGCCGGTTCTACGGCCACTACGGCCGGCCTCGGCAACCCCGTGCTGGCCACCGCCGAAAACACGCTGGCCATTGTGGGCTCGGCGCTGGCGCTGCTGCTGCCGGTGGTGACGGCCGCCCTCATGCTGGGGGTGGTGGTGTATATTGCCACCCGGTTGCGGCGCTGGCGGCAGCGCCGTGCTGGCCGCCGCGAGGCGTCTGGCCGGCTGGCCTGAACCGGCCACTGCTCTGCATGCCCCTACTGCTCTATCTACTTATCACACCTTTTCATGGCTACCGACTCTTTCTCTACGCGCGACCTGCTGGGCGCTTACACCGGCCAAGTAAGGGTGCGCGTGTGTGGCCTGCTGGTTCATCAGGACACGCTGCTGCTGACGGCCCACCGCGGCCTGCTGCCTGCGGAGGCACCGTTCTGGTCGCCGCCCGGCGGAGGCTGGCAGTTCGGTGAAACCATCCAGGACTGCTTGCGGCGCGAGTTTCGCGAAGAAACCGGCCTTGCTGTTACGGTAGGACGGTTTTTACACCTGCATGAATACAAGAGCGACGACCTGCAGGCCATTGAGCTGTTTTTTGAAGTAACTCTTGAAGACGCTACTGCCGTGCCCAGCCTCGGTTCCGACCCCGAGCATGAGGCCGGTGCTCAACTACTGACGCAGGTAGCATTTGTGTCGCCTCGTGAGCTGGTGGTGCTGCCGGCCGCGCAGGTGCACCCTATGTTGCGCCAGATTATCAGTCCCGACGACGTATTTATTCCACAGATACGCTTCCAGCGGTAGGGCCGGAGCCAGGGCTATGTGCGCTGGCTGCCTTTTGTACCTTTGCCGCTTCGCCTCCACTCCTGCTGCTGTGTCTCTCGCTTCTTCTGCTCCGCCTGCTGTGCCTGCTCCGTCGACTTTGCCTGCTCCCACGGTGCTGCACCGCCTGCGCGATGAAACCCTGACTGCCGACAACCTGGCGGCCTACAACCTTTACCTCACGGCCAGCACGGCCGGACTCCGCCTGGGCATTGCCGATGTGCGCCGCAACAAGTTTGTGGTACTGGAAGAATATGCGCCTCAGGCGGCCACCTCACTCAGCGGGCAGCTGCAGGCCCTGGCCGCCCACCACGACTTGCTGGGCCTGCCCGGCTGGAACCATGTGCGGCTGGCCGTGCAGAACCGCCACTTCACGCTGCTGCCCTCGCCCCTCTTCCGGCCTGGCGACGAGGCCACCTACCTGCGCCTGCATCACACCGTAGACACGCAGCACGAAACCGTGCAGGCTTATGCCCACCCTGGGCAGGAGTTGGTGAGCATTTTTGCGGCCGAAAAATCATTGCTTGACTGGTTTCGGGGCAGCTACCCTGCGGGCACGCTTCTGCACCAGACCAGTGCCCTGCTCGAAGGCCTCATGCACCAGAGCGACGCCGCTGCTCCCCGTCGCCTCTACCTCAGTATTGGGCATCTGGAGCTAACCATCGTCGTCATTCGCGACAAGCGGCCGGAGTTCTGCAATGTGTTTGCGTTCAGTTCGCCTGAAGACCTGATTTATTACACCATCCTGGTGATGCAGGAATTCCAGCTCAACCCCGACCAGGACCCGGTGATGGTATGGGGCGACCTGATGCACGACTCCGAGCTGTTTACTATCCTGCGCAAGTATATCCGCCACGTCAAGTTCGGCAACCGCCCCTTTGACCTGGGTTATAGCTACCGCCTCAACGAGTTGTTTGAATACCGCTTCTTCGAACTCTACAGCCTGCACCTTTGCGAGTAACTGAGTGGTTGAGTAGCTGAGTAATCGTTCTGTCAGAACGCATAAGTATTCAGCTATTCGCTACTCAGCTACTCAGCTACTCAGTTACTCAATTACTCTCTCATGCGTATTGCCCTGTTTCCTGGCTCTTTCGACCCTTTCACCAACGGCCACCTCGACGTGGTGCGGCGCGGGGTTTCGCTGTTCGACCAGATTATCATTGCCATCGGCAACAACAGCAGCAAGAGCCGCTACCTGCCCGTAGAGCAAATGACGGAGATGATTGCAGAGGTTTTCCACGACGAGCCCCGGGTGTCGGTGCAGTCCTACAAGGGCCTCACGGCCGATTACGCCCGCGAAACCGGCGCCCGGTATCTGCTGCGGGGCTTGCGCAACACCACCGACTTCGAGTATGAAAACACCATTGCTCAAGCCAACCGCCACGTCAACCCCGACCTGGAAACTGTGTTCCTGATTACCTCGCCGGCGCTGGCCGCCATCAGCAGTACCATCATCCGCGAAATCCACCGTTTTGGCGGCAACGTCAATGACTTTGTTCCGTTTCAATTGCCTCCTTATGCCGGGTAGGCAACCCCCTACCGTATAATGCCCAACAAGCCCGGCCATTTGGCGCTCCTGCCTGGAGCAGCCAAACGGCCGGGCTTGTTGCATTGGGCGCGTTTCGGAGCTAGTCCTTCTTCGTTACCCGCACCCCAATGGTGTTGCCGGGGTTGCGGGGGTCGGCAACGGGCTGCACAGAATAGGCCGGGTCGGTGATGCTAAGGTTAGCGCGGCGCATCACTTCGTCTTCGTCGCTGCCCAGCACCACAATATCGTTCACCTTGCGGGTGCGGGCATTGAAGGTGGCCACGATGGTGGCACCATCTTTCTCGAAGGTATTGATCCAATCCTGGCCTTTCGTGGATTTCATTTGTTCCGCCGTCGGTTCCAGCCCGATTTTATCGGTTTTGGTTTCGCGGGGCGTACCCAGGCTACGGCGCAGCTGGTCGATGTTGCGGCCTACAAGCAAAGGCAAGTTCAGGCTGTTGGCCGGCACGGCTTCGGCCCGGCCCGTTGTGGGTGCACCACCCTCAGAAGCTTGCTGGACGCCAGTGCAGGCAGCCATGCCCCCCAGCAGCAGCAACACGGGCAAAGAGCGGGAAAGGAAACGCATAGAGGTACTACTTAAAATGGGAGTTATTTAGTGGAGGGCTCTGAGGCTGGCGTCGAGCCGGTGGTTTCGCTCAAGTAATGGCGCATAACCAGGGCAATGCTGGCATACGACTCATCCAGCACGCCCAGCGCCTCCTGCGGAGTCATCCAGCGCACTTCCTCGATATACTCTTCAGCCTGCGGCTTCATCAGCGAATCGTCGAGGCAGCGCATGATGTACCAGTCAGTTTTCTTCAGAATCTTATTGCCATTGTAGGCATAGGAGTGCCAGGTACTGGGCAATACGTCCCCCAACTCCACTTTGATGTTGCACTCTTCTTCCACCTCGCGCAAGGCGCCCAAAGCAGGATCTTCGTCTTTTTTAAGCTTGCCCTTCGGCAAATCCCACTTGCCCAGCCGGTAAATCATCAGCACCTTGCCGTCCTTCACCACGAGGCCACCGGCGGCCTTTACGATGCGGAACTGGTCTTTCAGGTGCAGAATGAGGCGCTTTTTCTTGCGGGCCAGCATGGTCAGCGACTTCAGCTTTTTCAGCTTCTTCACTTCCATCAGCCGCAGCAGCCGGTCCACAAATAAGTCCGTAACGTCGCGCACCAGCACGTCGCCCACCAGATCTTTGGAGATAAACTCATCTTCCGGATTCAGGATGAGGTCGTACTTGTGCTTGTACACTTTCTCGCTGTTCTTTTTGATGATCAGCGGAATATCGTTGATGAAGACGTTCATCGCGGGGCAATCAGGAGAGGCAACAATGGGGAATCTGGGCTAAGCTGGCCACAAAGCACAGCCTGCATACAGGCAAACCGAAACCTGCCGCAGGACGGGCAAGATACGAGAAGCACACGGTTGTGTTGTCGGCAGGCACGGAATGCGGCCGAGAACTTCCTTGCAGACCAGCCTACCAAACCATCTAAATCAGCCCCACTGGTGCAGTTGGATTAATGTACCCGAGGACCGCTATTCCACTCAGCCTTGCGTAACGGCCGTTTATCTGCGTTCCACTGCTGCCTGGCCCCTACCTTCGTTTCATGAAAAAAATCGGTTTGCTTTCCGACACTCATAGCTACCTCGACGAGCGGATTCTGCACCATTTGCGGGACTGCGACGAAATCTGGCACGCCGGCGACTTTGGCACCGCTAGCGTAGCCGACGAACTGGCCGCGCTGGCCCCGTTGCGGGGCGTATATGGCAACATCGATGGCCGCGACGTGCGCCTGCAGCAGCCGCTGGTACAACGCTTCATCGTGGAGGGCTTGCCAGTGCTCATGACCCATATTGGAGGCTATCCGGGGCACTACAGCCCTGCGGCCCGGGCCCTGCTGCAGGAGCACCGCCCCGGCCTGTTCATCAGCGGCCATTCTCACATTCTCAAAGTAATGCCCGACCCTAAGCTGCACTTGCTGCACCTGAACCCTGGTGCCGCCGGCCGCCACGGCTTTCACAAGGTGCGCACGCTGCTCCGGTTTGAAATAGCCGACGGCAAAGTGCAACAGCTGCAGGTAGTGGAGTTGGGTGCGAAATAGCCCATCCTAAAAGGGGAGCCAGCGAATAAGGCGCCCCATCAAAACAGAAAGCGTCCTCCCTTTGCAGAGAAGACGCTTTTGAAGTTCTGACCAGAACCCACCGACGCCGGGGGCAGGTGTGCCAGACGGGCGTTAGTTACGCAGCCGTCGTAGCTTCGCTCTTGTTGAAGCGGGATTTCAACTCTTCGATGTCCACGTTCTTCAGAACGGGCGTCAGCAGGAGCTGCTTAATTACGCGCTGCTTGTTGTTGGCGCGGGCAATGTTTTTGCGGTGTTTCCGCTTCAGACGGGTAGTGCTCATTTTTTCCGGGTCGGTTAAGGTCTTTCTGTAAACGAGGGGCAAAAGTAACGACTAAATTTGAAACCGGGAAACCTTTCCCTTTTTTACCCACCGTATTCCATGTCTACTGCCGTAATTGATTTGCGCTCTGATACCGTCACGCGCCCCACTCCGGCCATGCTGGAGGCTATGTTCCAGGCCCGCGTCGGAGACGATGTGTATGAAGAAGACCCCACTGTGCGGGCTTTAGAGCAGGAAGTTGCCGCCCGCTTTGGGCTGGAGGCCGGCCTGTTCTGCCCCAGCGGCACCATGACCAACCAGATTGCCATCAAGGCCCACACCGAGCCGATGAGTGAAGTAATCTGCGAGCAGACCTCACACATTTATTTGTGGGAAGTAGGCGGTATTGCGTTTCACTCGGGAGCGTCGGTAGCGCTGCTGCCCGGCGAGCGGGGCCGCCTGACGGCCGCGCAGGTGGAAGCCGCTATCCGGCCGCAGAACGTGCACTACCCCACCACCAGCCTCATCAGCCTCGAAAACACCCACAACCGCGGCGGCGGCAGCTGCTACGCCTTGCCCGAGCTGGCTGCCATTGCCGACGTGGCCCAACGCCACCGGATTCCGCTGCACCTCGACGGGGCCCGTATTTTCAACGCGCTGGTAGCCACCGGTCAGGATGCCCGCGAATACGGCCGCCTGTTTGATACGATTTCGGTGTGCTTGAGTAAGGGACTGGGGGCGCCGGTGGGCTCGGTGCTGCTGGGTAGCCAGGCCTTCATTCAGAAAACCAAGCGCATCCGGAAGGTGATGGGCGGCGGCATGCGGCAGGCCGGCTACCTGGCCGCAGCGGGCCTGTACGCCCTGGAGCACAACGTAAACCGCCTCGCCGATGACCACCGCCGCGCCCAGCAGCTGCGCGATACGCTGCAGGCGCAGCCCTATGTGGCCGAAGTACTGCCCGTGGAAACCAACCTCGTCATCTTCCGCCTCCTCGACAGCATGCCCGCCGAATCGTTTCTGGCCCGACTGGAAGAACAGGGTATTCGTGCCTCATCGTTTGGCCCGCAGTTCATCCGCTTTGTTACGCACCTGGATATCGACGATACCATGGTAACGCGGATAACGGCGGCACTACAGCAGCTGGCTGCGTAAAGCGTTTCAAACGATGCCTGAAAAGCGGGTGGCGGCACCGGGGTGCGCCCTCTGTTGTCATTCGCTTGGCGGGCAACCCACCACGGCTACTTGCACTTACCTAACTTATGGCCGAACAGAACATATTTGTAGTGGGTGATGTGCACGGTTGCTTCCACACCTTCGAGGAGCTGCTAAGCCACTGGCAGCCTAGCACAGAACGGCTGGTGCAGGTCGGTGACCTGGTGGACCGGGGCCGCTATAGCCTGGAGTGCGTGGCACTGGCCATCAGCCTGGAAGTGCGCTACCCGGGCCAGACCACGTTTCTGAAAGGCAACCACGAGGCCTGCATGCTGCGGCACCTCGGCCCGGCCGGCCCGTATAAGGAGTGGTTGCGCTGGGGTGGCCGAAGTACTGTGTGGCAGTATCAGCAGTACCCGGCGCTGCTGGCGCCGCACTTGGCCTGGCTGAGCCAGCGCCCGTTGTATTGGCAAAACGAGCACCTGCTCATCAGCCATGCTGGCTTTGCCGACACGCCCAATCCGCTTGATGAAGACAACCTAGATGGCGTGCTGTGGCGCCGGGGGCCACTGCGCCACCTGCCCCAGCGCCAGATCATTGGGCACACCCCTACCACGGGGCAACCCGATTTCGACCTGGCTACCAATGTCCTTAACGTGGATACCGGAGCCGTTTTCGGGCAGTCGTTGACCGGGGTGCGCCTCACAGCTGCCGGCGAACTGATAGCTGAAATAGCCATTCACACTCATCTCACCGACCTGGCCACACTTTAGCGGCACCTTCCTACCCTTCCCCATGACTGTTCCCGATTTCAGTGCGTATGCTGCCGCCAAGCAGCACCTGCTGCAAGCCGACCCAGTGCTGGCCGCCATCATCCGGCAAGGCCGACCCATTGCGCCAGCGCCACACGAAGACCTGTACTTGGCGCTGCTGCGCGCCATCGTGAGCCAGCAGATTTCCACCAAAGCAGCGGCCGCCATCTGGCGCAAGGTGCAGGCCCTGTTCCCGCCCGATGGCTACCCGGAGCCGCTGGCCATCCAGGAAATGACCGAGGAAGATTTGCGAACGGCCGGTTTGTCGCGCCAGAAGGCCGGCTATCTGAAAGCCATTGCTGAGTTTGCGTTGAACGACCAGCTCGATCATGCCCACCTCAGCCAGCTTTCCGAAGACGATTTCACGCGCCACCTCACCCAAATCAAAGGGGTAGGCCGCTGGACAGCGCAGATGCTGCAGATGTTTGCGCTGGACCAGCCCGACGTGTTTGCTGAGGGCGACCTGGGCGTGCAAAACGCTATGCGCCGGCATTACGGTCTGGAAGAAACCGGCCGGGCCCTGCTCAGGCGCATAACGGAGCTGGCCGAACCCTGGCGCCCTTACCGTAGCTTGGCGTGCAAATACCTGTGGCAGTCACTGGACAACCAGCCCGCGTAGCGCAACGCTTCCGCCTATGGGTACAAACGAACTGTGCAACTCGCGTTGGCACAAGTGGCGTGGTGCCGGATACTCGCTTTGCCCGTAGGCAGCAGCGGAAGTTTTGCGCTATAGGTCTTCCCGGCGGCGGGCTTCGCGCAGACTTGCCGCAATAGCTATAAAAATGCCTAACAACGGCAGGCAAAACCCAATCAGCAGCCACCGCTTCAGTGGCCGGCCGTACATGTGCGCAATATAGGCCGTGACCAGCGCCGAAAACAGCGCCACCAGAAACAGGCCTACGCCCAGTGCAAATTCATCCATGGCGTAAAGTTAGCGCACCTTGCTGCGCTTCACCAGGTAAGCGTACAGCACTTTATCGAACGGCTCCCGGATATCAACCGGCACAAAGTCGATTTTGTATTGCCCGCAGCGCAAAGCCAGTTCGTGCTCGTATTCGCGCATGGCCACGCGGTACTGCTCGCGCACCTGGGCCGGCTGCAGCTTGAGTGTCTCGCCGGTTTCAATATCCTCAAACAGATAGGGCCGGTCCTGAAAGTTGAAGTTGGCTTCGGTGGCGCGGTCCATGATATGAAACAGCAACACCTCGTGGTGATGGTGGCGCAGATGCTGCAACGCCGCCAGCGTGGCGGTCTGCTCCTCGGGTGCCCGGCCCAGCATATCCGAAAACAGCACTACCAACGAACGTTTCGGGATTTGCTGCGCAATAGTATGAATGACGCCAGCCACATCGGTGGTGGCGGTAGCACTGGCCGCCACCGGCGGGCGCTCCAGCAAGTGTTGCAATGCCAGTAGCAGCGTGTGGCGGTGGGTGCTGGTGGAGCGCACCGGCGTCTGCAGCTCCACTTTGTCGCTGAACGTGACCAAGCCCACGGCGTCGCGCTGCTTTTGCAGCATGGTGGCGAGGGCAGCCGCGCACAGCACTGCAAACCGCAGCTTGTCGTGGCCAGGGGCCGGATAATACATGCTGGCACTCACGTCGAGCAGCAAGTGGCAACGCAGGTTGGTTTCCTCTTCATAGCGCTTCACAAACAGCTTGTCGGTGCGGGCAAAAATCTTCCAGTCGAGGTGGCGCGTGCTTTCGCCGGGGTTATAAAGCCGGTGCTCGGAAAACTCCACCGAAAAACCATGGTACGGCGACTGGTGCAGCCCCGTAATGAACCCTTCAACCAGCTGCCGGGCCAGAAATTCCAGGTTTTCAAACGAGCGGACTGCCGCGAGGTCAAGAGGTTGGGCCATGCAAGTGAAATGAGGCAGCACCTTTCAGAGCAAAGCTGCCAGGGGTTGGTGGTTCAAAGAAACAAATAACTGCGCAAGGTGGCCTTGGCATAGTATTAATCGAATATAATCCTGATTTAAACTGAATCCAGTCCAAACTATGTTGCTACCTAAATTCAGGCAGTGCCGCCTGGAAAACCGCATTTATGTAGATAGTCAGCTGTTTATAGAAAAATGGAAGCCTAGAAATTTTTATATCCGATACGGTAGTTGTACTTTGGCCTGAAATTCAACCATCTTGGAATAACAAAACTTTACAGAAGGCCCCGTGGAAGACCGTCACGACCAAGAAGAGATTTACTCCCAGCGCATTAAAGCGGGCAAACGCACGTACTTTTTCGACGTGAAAGCAACCCGTGGCCAGGACTATTACCTGACTATCACGGAAAGCAAGCGCAAGCTTCGCGACGATGATACTTTCTCGTATGAGAAGCACAAGATCTTCCTGTACAAGGAGGATTTTCTGAAGTTCGTGGATGCCCTCCAGGACGCCGTAGAGTACGTTCGGGAGGAACTCCTGACCGAGGAAGAGGTAGCAGAGCTGGACCGCCCGCGCCCGGCCTACGAGGAGCGGGAAGCCGGTTTCAATCCGAACCGCGCCGACGACAACTTTTAACTGCCTGGACGCCTAGCGAAACACTCCATACGCTCGTTTTTTCTCGCTTAGAATTTCTACAACGGCGCACCCGGCTTCGGCCAGGTGCGCCGTTGTGGCGTTAGGGGGCGCTACTGCAGGTAGTACTGGCTGGCCACGACGAGTAAGGCAGCGGCCAGGTAAAAGCCGAGACGCTGTAGTTTCTGAGTAGGGTTGTGGTGTTCACACATGCCTGAGCTAACAGCGGATAGCAGGTGTCCGGTTCAACAGCACTGCAGCACTTGAGCACAGAGCTTCAGGGTAAGCTCAGGCTGCTCTGGCAGAAGCCGCTTACCGGCTGTGCTTTCCCCAAGAAAGCCCCGTACCTTTGCGCCACGAAGTGCGCCACTGGCCCATTTCATCACTTCTCAACTTTACAAACTCACCATATGGGTCTCCGCTGCGGTATCGTCGGCCTGCCGAACGTCGGCAAATCCACGCTTTTCAACGCCCTTTCCAACGCCAAGGCCGAGTCGGCCAACTATCCGTTCTGCACCATCGAGCCGAACGTGGGCGTGATTACCGTGCCCGACGAGCGGCTGCAGATTCTGGAAAAGCTGGTGAATCCCAAGCGCGTGCTGCCCACCATCATTGAGTTCGTGGACATTGCCGGCCTCGTGAAAGGCGCCAGCAAGGGCGAAGGCCTGGGCAACAAGTTCCTGGCCAATATCCGCGAGGTAGATGCCATCATCCACGTTATTCGCTGCTTCGACGACCCCAACATCGTGCACGTAGCCGGCGGTGTCGACCCCGTGTTCGACAAGGACGTTATCGACACCGAGCTGCAGATCAAAGACCTGGAGAGCATCGATAAGAAGCTGGCCAAGTCGGAGCGTTCGGCCAAAAACGGCGACGCCGCTGCCAAGAAGGAAGTAGCCGCGCTGCAGCGCTTTAAGCAGGCGCTGGAAGACGGCCAGAACGCCCGCGCCCTGCAGGCCACACCCGAGGAGCTGGAAGCAGTAGCTGATCTGCAGCTGCTCACCATCAAGCCCGTGATTTACGTGGCCAACGTGGACGAGGCCAGCGCCACCACCGGCAACGCCCACACGGCGGCCCTGCAGGCGCACGTAGCGCAGGAAGGCGCCGAAGTGGTGCTGGTGTCGGCCGCCATCGAGTCGCAGATTGCCGAGATGGAAGACCCCGAGGAAAAGGAAATGTTCCTGGCCGAGTACGGCCTCACCGAGTCGGGCCTGAACCGCCTGATCCGTGCTTCCTACACGCTGCTCAACCTGATTACCTACTTCACGGCTGGCGTGCAGGAAGTACGCGCCTGGACGGTGCACCGCGGCGACAAAGCCCCGGCAGCAGCCGGCGTCATCCACTCCGACTTCGAGAAGGGCTTCATCCGCGCCGAGGTTATCAAGCTAGCTGACTACCAGGAGTACAAGACCGAAGTGAAGATCAAGGAAGCCGGCAAGATGGCTGTGGAAGGCAAGGAATACGTGGTGCAGGACGGCGACATCATGCACTTCCGCTTCAACGTGTAGTTGAACACACCTGCCCGTCCGTCATGCTTCGACAAGCTCAGCATGACGGGCGAGAGGAAGTCTGCCAACCCAACGAAGCGGTAGAGATGCTTCGGCAAGCTCAGCATGACGTTCTACTTATCACGCCAATAGCCGCCCTTCTCATGGACGTAAAAGACAGCAACGGTAACCTGCTCGCGGAAGGCGACTCGGTGACGCTCATCAAGGACCTGAAAGTAAAAGGCTCCTCGCTGACACTCAAGCGCGGCACGGTGGTCAAGAACATCCGCCTAACCAACAGCGCCGCCGAAATTGAAGGCCGCGCCGGGGGTAGCACGATGGTCCTCAAAACCGAATTTCTGAAGAAGGCGTAACGCCGTTTCTTCAGCGGCAACTAGTAACTTAAGCGCCCCAGCCGAACGAATCGGTTGGGGCGTTTTTAATGTATATTAAATGGATGATAAACTCTTTCCGGATTGGTTGCTTGAACGTTTGTCTACCTTCTCATTTGACTGGGAAAGCACCAAGACAATTGTAGCTTCTCAATTATTGAAACAAATTACCCTACATGATTCCTCATTGTTCCGAATCTTTCTACACACAAAGGACTCATTAATCATGATTTTCGAGGTGGATGCTATCTGGAATCCAGATTTCTGCCACTCTAAAACAGATTGGCCCTTTCTGATAGCAGAGTTTCAACATACCATCTCAGTTGTACAGGACTTCTCGGATGACGAGCCCGTAGTCAGTATCGTGGGTGAAGCAAAGTCAACAACTATTGATTCCGAAGAGTATTCGAGTTGGTTGAGCATTGGAGAATCAATAGGTATATACGATGCTCTCGACTTACCTATCCATAAGCATCTGCAAACATATAGCACTCAGATTTCGACTGTGTATGGAGGCAATTTAGCCTGCGTTCATAAAGGCCCTATACGAATACTACTGTATTCACAAATAGGTGATTTATTGCCGATTACCATTCCAGATTAAATTATAATCCCTTACTTCCCCACCACTTTAAACAGCATCCCAGCCGTCATTTTATCGGTGGTTTTCATGCCGTTGAGAATGGCCATTTCCTCGTAGCGCTTGCTGGAAACACCGTTGGCGGCAAGGGCTGAGGCCAGCGTCTGGCCGGCTTTGGCGGCTTTGATGCGGATACGCTCAGGCTGGCGGTTGATTTTGCTGGCATCGGTGAGGCGGCGGAAACCCTGGGCGGTGCGCTGGAAGTCGTCGCCGTAGGTGCCGAGGGTGCCGGGGCCGCAGAGGCCCACCATGGCATAAATCGTCTGGCCGTCCTGAATCAGGTAGGTGAGGGAACTGGCCGTGATGCCCTGCTGGCCGGTTTGCTGGTCCTGCCCTACCTGGTCGCCCTGGATGACCATAGCCGGAAAGCCATTAACGGTCGTTTTCTGAGCCTGGGCATTCTGGAGCTTGAGCTGCTGGGCCAGGGCCTGCGCTGTTTCATCGAGGCCCTTGTTGCCGGCAGGCAGCAGGATAATCACGGCCTTGCCATTGGGCTCGGCCATCTGGAACTGGCTGGGCGAGTTCTGCGACTTCCAGCCCTGCGGAATCGGGAACTGGAACTTCAGGTCGGGGTGGTAGAACACGCTGTTTTCCACGTAGCCTTCGCGCGGATTGTCGCCGTAGGGAAGGCCCTCAATCATGCGCAGGTACTGGTCGCGGTTGACGGCCAGCTGGCGGCCAGCTTGCTGCTCGGCCTGTGCAGCCAGCTTTTTCACGTTGGTGTAGCGGTCGGCGGAGTTGGGGTGCGACGACAGGAAGGTAGGAATGGTGGCGGCGCCGCTGCTTTGCTCGGTGCGCGAAAGTGTCAGGAAGAAGTCAGCCATGGAGGCCGGGTCGTAGCCGATTTTGCTGGAGTACTTCACGCCCAGCTTATCCGACTCGTTTTCGTCGTCGCGGCCGTATTTCAGCAGCCCGAGGCCCACCACCTGCGAGGCTGGCTGGGCAATAGAGGCAACCCGCTTGGACAGGATGGAACCCAGAATCAGGGCGCCGTTGGCAATGGTAGAGCGGGTTTGCTGCTTCTGGCCGTGGCGGGCCGTGATGTGCCCGATTTCGTGGCCGAGTACCCCGCTGAACTGCGCCTCGTTGTTGAAATGGGCCATGATGCCGCGCGTGAAGTACACGTGGCCATCGGGCGTGGCAAAGGCGTTGATAATGGGCGAATCGACAATGGTAAAGCCTTTGACATCAGCCGGGCGGTCGGAAATCCGGCCCATCTGCATGCCTTTCTGGTCGATGTAGCTTTGAAGCTTGGTGTCGTTGAGCAGGCCGAACTGTGCTACTACGCCGGGGTCGGGCTGGGCACCCTGCACAGGCAGGGCCACGGCAGTGGTGGCAGCAGTGGTTGCTGAGCCGGAACCGGCCATGGGCAGCAGCGCCAGGGCAGTGCCGGCGTACAGAATGTGCGAGAGGGTGGTGTTCATAGCGGAAGGGGCGAGATCGTGGGAGGAGAAGGTTGTGGGAGGATATATGCCTGCAACGAACCTACTCTGTAGAAAGGTTACGCGCTACCTCAGCCTATAGTCCAATTCCGTGCCGACTTAGTGGCCCGACCCGGCGGCTTTGGCCTGCTGCTGCTCCTCCAGCTCCACGGCAGTAGGGCGGCCGTGGCGGCGGTCCAGCCAGTCCATTACGGGTGTTGCCAGCACGCCATGCAGCACAATAGACGCCAGCACAGTGAAGCCCGTAGTAGCCCACAGTTCCCGCGCATCCGCAAAAAAATGGCCGTCGGTGGCATACGCCAGGTAGAAAAATGAGCCGATACCGCGGATGCCGAAAAACGAAATCACCAGCCGCTCCGGCCACGACACACGGGTGCGGCCCAGCGTAAGGATACCGCCCATCGGCCGCACTATCAAGAGCAGGAAAAGCCCCAGCGCCGCGCCCGTCCAGGTGAGGGGCGCCAGCAGGCCGCGGACAATGGCGCCGCCGAACAGAATCAGAATCACAACAATCAGCAGGCGCTCTACCTGGTCGGTGAATTCGTGCATCTCGGTGTGGTACTCGTGGCTGCGCTCGTGGCTACGCAAGGTTACGGCTGCCACAAACACCGCCAGAAAGCCGTAGCCGTGCAATAGCTCCGTAACCCCATAGGCGGTGAGCGTAACGGCCAGCGCCACAAACCCATACGCCTCCGGATTGATGCGAATGTGGTGCGGCAGGTCGAAAATCAGAAACGACAGCGCCCGGCCAGCCAGCCAGCCGGCCCCCACGCCCACCACCGTACGGTAGCCGACATCCATCCAGGCCCAGTGCAGCAAACGCTCGGAAAAGGGCGCAACGGCCACCGGCAGCAGCAGAATGGCCAAATACACAAACGGAAAAGCCAAGCCGTCATTCAGGCCCGCTTCACCGGTCAGGGAAAAGCGCACAGTGTCTTCGCGGCCTTCGCCCGGTTTGCCCACCTGCACGTCGCCGGCCAGCACAGGGTCGGTGGGGGCCAGCGTGGCCGCCAGCAGCACCGCCGATGCCGGCAGCATCCCGCCCAGCTTCCAGGCCACCACCGCAAACACCCCGATGGTGATAGTCATGAGTACCAACACTAGCTGCAGGGGCACGCGCCAGCGCAGCAACGAAAATTTGCGGTCAATCTTGAGGCCAGTGCCAGTCAGGGCCACCGTCACGCAGATTTCGGTGAGGTGCACGGCAAAACCGGAGTTAGCCACCGGGTCGGGGTTGGGCAAGCCCAGCGGCAGCCAGAACACCAGGGCACCCAGCCCCACAAACAGAATGGGGTAGGAAAGAGGGAATTTCTTGAGCAAGGAAGGCAGCCAGGCTACGGCCAGGATGGCCACGCCTAGTATCACCAGAATCAGGTTGTAGTGCGACATGCAACGGCTGGCTCGGCAGAGCACAATGGTTCAGGAACTGCAGGTTTACGCAGCTACCCCCATTCCGACTGACTTCGGCCTGCCTTGCCTTACGGCCGGCGGCGGTTGACGTCGAGGCTTTGGTAGCCGATGAGCAGGTCGGCGCGGGTGCCCGGCGGGCGGTAATACACCAGCAGGTCGTACTGGTTTTCGGTTTCCTGGTGGCTGCCTTCCCACACCACACTGTTGGGCCCCTGGGGCGTGGCGGTGGCATACACGTAGTTGTAGTAGCCCTGCTTGAGCAGCGCGTGGCCGGTGTAGCGCTGGGTGGCGGCATCGTAGGTCATCCGGAACTCGTCTTTGAGCTGCCAGTCGGTGAGGGCGCCCAGCACATACACGGAGCTGGCGGCAGGCTGCTCGGCTTTCAACTGAAACGTCACGTCGAGGTAGTCGGCGTTGGTGGCGCCGTTGCCGTACTCGCGGCTTTCAATCACGCGCTGGCCGTTGATGTCGTCGAGTTGGGTGTAGGCGCGGCCGTTGCGGGTATCATCGAGCTGGAGCAGTGCCTGCCGGGGCGAGGCTTCGGCATCCAGCTGGGCCACGCCAATGCCCAACGAGCGGAACGTGCGCAGATCGAAAAAGCGAAATTCGCTTAGGGCCGGGAAGGCATTTTCGAAGTTGAAATACTGGTAGTCGAGCTGCCGGTCGATGTCGCGCACGAAAGTAGGACGCAGGTTATACTTGGCGTTGTCCCAGCGGTAGTTCTGGCGCAGCACCACTTTCACTTCCTGGGCGGGGTTCACAAGCTGCATATTGTAGCGGATGCCGAAATCAATCTGCTGCAGCGTGTAGCGCTCCTGCCCCGCCACCGGAATGCCCTGCTTCATGGAAATCTGCACGCTGTTGTCGTACACCAAGAGGCGGCGGCTGACCAGCGGCGTACCCCCCGGGCTTTGCACCACCAGCAGGTAGTTGCCGCTCAGCTTCACGCGCGGCACCTGAAGCCGGTAGTGGTAGTAGGGCACTTTGGTGTTGACGGAGGTGCGGTAGTTGGTGATGAGAATCTCGTTTATCTCGTTCAGAAACTGAATATCCGTGAGGATGGACGGTTTCCAGTCTAGGTCGCAGTGCACGAGCTTGGCCGTGAGGCGCTGGCTCTGGTCGCCGAGCAGGTCAAACTCCAGCGCAATGGGCTGTTCCTGGCTGATGGGCACCACTGGCGGCGTGAAGATTTCATTGACGCTGCCCGACAACACGTAGCACTGCACGCTGCGCACGTTGGGGTCGTAGGTGTAGTCCTGGTAGCGCAGGGTTTTATCGGCGTAGTACTCGGGCGCCTTAGTCTGGCCCGGCGTAGCGGGCCGGCGGGCGGCGTTGGGGTCGGTGATGGGCGTACCGAGCGGCACGCAGGCCGTGGTGAAAAGCAGCAGGAAAGCAGGAACGAGACGGTGGAGCATAGCAACGAATGTAGCGCGAACTTTCAGCTTACGGGAGCAGCCCTGGTAGCAGCCACCCACAACAGGCAGCAGCTGGCGGACTGGTAACATTGTCTTCACAGGAAGTTTACGCAGTCGTAGCGTAGACGTAAACCAGACGAAATAGTGCATTTTGAACTTGCGCCGTACTTCAACCCCTCACTCGTCGGTCATGAAACACACTTCTACGCTTTTGCTTGCCGCCCTGGTAAGCGCCGCTGGTCAGGCCTCGGCTCAGGCGCCCTGCCCTACCCTGCCCACTGACCACATCAGCCGGTTTACGTCGGTGGAGCCCACCACCCAGCCTCAGGATCTGCGCCTGCCCGCCACCCACACGTTCCAGATGCTGGTGCAGGGCGGCACGCCCTATACCAATGCCGCCGACGGCAACATGCTGGAGGCCTTTGACTTTACGGGCTACGTACCCAGCAACGGCGGCAATGCCGGCTACCTGTCCATCAACCACGAAGGATCAGGCACCACGTCGGGCGTGAGCATGCTCAGCCTGAACTTCAACGCCACCACCAAGCTGTGGAACGTAACGGCCAAGCACCCCGTGAACTTCGCCCCGGTGGTCGGGACCATCAACAACTGCTCGGGCACGGTTACGCCCTGGAATACGGTGGTGACGTGCGAGGAAAACACCGGCCCTACCACCCCCACCGACACCAACAACGACGGCTACATGGACTCGGGCTGGAACGTGGAAATTGACCCGGCCACGCACACCGTGAAAGACCAGAACAACGACGGCACGCCCGATAAGCTCTGGCGCATGGGCCGCCTCAAGCACGAGAATATTGTGGTGGCGGCCGACCGGCGCACTGTGTACGAGGGTGCCGATGATGGCTCAAGCAACAGCTTCGTGTACAAGTATGTAGCCACCACCGCCGGCCAGCTCGGCAACGGCACGCTCTACGCCCTGCAGCTCGATGGCGCCATCGGCACGGCCACTACCGGCACCTGGATTCCGGTGCCCAACAGCACTCCGGCCGAGTGCAACAATACCACGGCCGCGGCCCGCGCCCTGGGCGCTACCAGCTTCAATGGGGTAGAAGACATTGAAATCAGCCCGCTCACTGGCCAGGTGTACTTTACGGCCAAAGGCCCCGGCACCATCTACCGCTTCACCGACACGGGCGCAACGGGCACCACGTTCAGCAACTTTGAAATCTTTGCCGGCAACACGCCCACGAATACCGCGCAGGCCTACACCATCAACTACGGCTCGGGCAGCATCTCGGAGCTGTGGCGCACCGGCAACGACAACCTGACCTTCGATTCGCTGGGCAACCTGTACGTGCTGCAGGATGGGGGCCGCAACCACGTATGGCTGATCAAGCCCTGCCACACGCAAGCTGCTCCGGCCGTGGAGGTATTCGCCGTAACGCCGGCCGGCTGCGAGCCCACCGGCATGACCTTCTCGCCCGACGAGCGGTTCCTGTTTATTTCCATGCAAAGCCCCGACGCCAACACCCTGGCTACCGTGGATGCTGCCGGGCAGCCGGTGGTGTTCAATAAATCCACGGCCCTGGTTATTGCCCGCAAAGGCGTGCTGGGCACGGCCCTGAGTGCGGCCACCGGCAAACCCGAGCTAACCCGCGCCGACGTGTACCCCAACCCCGTAGCGGGTACCGAACTGGCGCTGGCACTGACGCACGGCCAGAAAGAAACGGCCACGCTCACGGTGTTCAACACACTGGGCGCCCGGATGCTGGAGCAGAGCGTGGTGCTGAGCCAAGGCTTGAACAACCTGAAAGTATCGGTTAGCAAGCTGCAGAGCGGCCACTATCAGCTGGTTATCAAAACGGCTACCACCACTACCACCCGCGCTTTCATCAAGCAGTGAGAAGCCGCCTTCTTCTTTTTCTAGCCTTCCATATTGCCCTGCAGCTGCTGCAGGGCAATATGTGTTTGGCGCAGCGCCCAGCCGCTGCCACCTTTTCCCTCACTGAGGCCCTGCAGCACCCGACCAACGTCACGGAGCTGAACCTGCGGGGCCAGAACCTGGAGCTGCTGCCCCCCAGCATCGGGCAGCTGCGGGGGCTGCGGCAGCTGTTTGCGCACGAAAACCACCTGCGCCACCTGCCCGACGCCCTTACTGAGCTGGATAGCCTGCGGGTGCTGTTTCTCAACAAGAATGGGTTGCTGGACTTGCCGCCCGCCCTCGGCAACCTGCACCGGCTGCGGCAGTTGCAGCTCGAGCAAAACCTGCTGACTGAGCTGCCGCCCAGTATTGGGGGGCTTGATAGTTTGCGCTACCTGCTGAGTGCCTACAACAACTTCACGTCGCTGCCGGAGGAGCTGGCGCAGCTGGCGCAGCTGGAGTACCTTGACGGCTCGCACAACCAGCTGCTTTTTCTACCCGCTTCCCTGAGTGCTTTGCGCAAGCTGCGCTACGTGTACCTCAACGACAACAAGCTGCAGCAGCTCCCAGCCCGCCTCGGCAACCTCACGCAGCTGGAAGAACTGAACGTGTCCAACAACCAGCTTGAGCAGCTGCCGGCCAGCATTGGAGCATGCCAGAACCTGAAGGTGCTCATCTTGTCCGGCAATCAGCTGAAGGCCCTGCCCCGCAGCTTGGGCAAGCTCCGCAAGCTGGAAATGCTGATTGTCAACGACAACCAGCTTACGGCGCTGCCCCGCTCATTGCGCCGGCTGAAGCAACTCAAAACCGTTATTGTGAAGCAGAACGCCTTTACGCCCGCCGCCCGCCGCCAGGCCACCAGTGCGCTGCCACAGGCTCAATTTTATTTCTAATGGCTATGCTCCCGAATCGTTTGCTGATGATAGGCCGGCCGTTGCTGCTAGGCTTATCAATGGTGCTGTTTTCGTTTGCCGTGCTGCGCAAAACGCCCGCTGAGCAAGCAAAGGACTACTACGAAACCCACCTGCGTGAGCTGCACACCACTTTGGCGCGCTTCCAGCAAGTAGCCTACCAAGCCGATACCACCACGCTGCGCAGCCAGTTTGCCGCCTGCCGGACGGAATACAAATACCTGGAGTTTGCCATCGAATACTACTACCCGCACGCCGCCTCGCGCATCAACGGCGCAGCCCTGCCCGAAACGGAGCCAGGCGAGCCAGGCGAAGTCATTCCGCCTACCGGATTTCAGGTGCTGGAAGAATACGTATATGCCGCTCCCGATACCCGCGCTAACCGGGACCTGATTCATCAGGAAATCGATAACCTGCTTTACCAAGTGCGCCAGCTAGAGCAGCAGGCCCCGTTTCTAGCCTTCACTGATGCCGAGCTATTCGATGCTGTGCGCCTGAACCTGTACCGGCTGGCAGCCAAGGGCCTCTCCGGCTTCGATTCTCCGGCTGCTCATGCCTCGCTGCCGGAAGCGGCCGCCACACTAAATGCCAGCCGCGAAGTACTGGCGTTGTTTGCCGTGCCGGATGAGCTAACCAAGCTACTGCAGCGCAGCGCAGCGGCTGTTAGCGCCCCCAACCACAACTTCATCACCTTCGACAGGGCCCGCTTTTTTGTGCGCCACTTCAACCCCACGCTGGCAGCACTGCGCCGGGCCCAGGTGCAGCGCGCCATTCCGTTCGTCAGGGCGCGCCGCGCCGTGCGGCCCGATGCCGACGGCTTTTTCGGGGCTGATACCTTTGATCCTGCTTTCTTCGCGCCGGCTGATGCGGCCGCGCCTACGCCCGCCGTGCTGGCCCTCGGTGAGGCACTATTTCGGGAGCCGCTGCTATCGGGAAAGGCGGGCCGCTCCTGCGCCAGCTGCCACGTGCCCGGCCGCGCCTACACCGACGGTTTGCGCGTGAACAGCTCATTGCTGGCCAACGCCGGCCTGGAGCGCAACACCCCCACCCTGCTCAATGCTGCCCTCCAGCCCGACCAGTTCTACGACAGCCGTGTGCATTACCTCGAAGACCAGGTACACGCCGTTGTGACGAACAAAGCCGAAATGGGTGGCCAGCTCAGTGAGGCGCCGGCGCTGCTCCGCAAAAAAGGCCGTTACCCGCCGCTATTCGCGCAAGCGTTTGCCACCGAAAAGCAACCCGTTTCAGAGCGCAACATCCGGCGGGCGGTGGCTGCCTACGTCCGCTCGCTGGTGCGCCTCAACAGCCGCTTCGACCACTATATGCGCGGCGACACGGCCGCTCTCAACACGCAGGAAGTACTGGGGTTCAATCTGTTTATGGGCAAAGCGCAGTGCGGCACCTGCCACTATATGCCGTTGTTCAGCGGCAGCGTACCGCCCCTCTACGACAAAAGTGAAAGCGAAATTCTGGGTGTACCCGCCACCACCGACACGCTGCACCCGCGGCTGGATGCCGACCCAGGCAAGTTTCTGCTCTACGGCGTGGCGCACCAGAAACACGCGTTCAAAACGTCCACCGTGCGCAATGCGGCCCTCACGCCGCCCTACATGCACAACGGCGTCTACCAGACGCTGGAGCAGGTGCTCGATTTCTACAACAAGGGCGGTGGCGCTGGCCTGGGCTTCATTGTACCAAACCAAACCCTGGCTGACGACAAGCTGAACCTGAGCGCGGCCGAGCAGCAAGCCATTATTGCCTTTATCAAGTCCCTGAACGACACGCAGGAAGTGGTGTATTAGGCTGTAGGAACGTCAGTTGCTTCTGTTGCCAAGAAGAACGCCATTTTAAGCTGGCTAAGGAATGATATTCTATTAGTTTCCTCTCCATTCAGTTAAGCCTACCAAAGCTCATAGAAAAAGCCTCGCCGGAAGCTATATGTTTCCGGCGAGGCTTTTTCTATAAGCAAAAACCAATGGCTACATCTCCGCTAGCATCTCCCAACGGTCATTTAGTTGAGCCAGCTCCTTTTTCACCTGCTCAAATTTGAGAGTGGCATCTTTTAGCTGGGCAGCGTTTTGGTAAATCTGTGGGTCGGCAAGCTGCTTTTCGTAAACAGCTAACTCCTTTTCCCGCTCGTCGATTTTCTTTTCCACCTCGGCCAGCTCCTTTAGCGCCTTCTTCTGATCGGGCGAAGGAGTTTTGGCCGGTGCGGCTTCCACCTTCTTTTCCTCTTTCGGCAGCGGCTTAGCAGCCGAAGGCGACGGCAGACCGGCTTTCTTGGCGGCCTTCTCCCGGTCGTCCTGCCAGTGCTCGTACTCGGCGTAGGTGCCGGGGTATTCCTTTAGCTGGTAGTCTTCGATGTACCAGATCTTGTTGGCCACATTCTCCACAAAGAACCGGTCGTGGCTGATAACGATATAGGTTCCCTGGTATTGGTCGAGCGCCTGAATCAGGATGTTCACCGACTGCATGTCCAGGTGGTTGGTCGGTTCGTCGAGCAACAGGAAGTTGGCTTCCGAAATCAGGGTTTTGGCCAGCGCCACGCGGCTTTTCTCGCCACCACTCAGCACCTTGATTTTCTTGTAGACCTCCTCGCCCGTGAACAGGAACGAGCCTAGTACCGAGCGCAGCTCCATTTCCGAGCGCCGCGAGCCGGCTTCAATCATCTCCTGCAGAATCTCATTCTCGATGCGCAGGCTTTCCAGCTGGTGCTGGGCGTAGAACGACATGATGACATTATGGCCCAGCTGGTGGTTGCCGTTGGTGGGCGCCTCCTGGCCCGCCACCAGACGCATCAGCGTGGATTTGCCTTTGCCGTTGGCACCAATCAAAGCAATTTTGTCGCCCCGCTCGATGTGCACGTGCGTGTCGCGGAAGATGATTTTCTCGCCGTATTTCTTGCCTACGTGCTCCATACGCAGGATGTGGCGGCCGGGGGTCACGGTGAAGTTGAACTTGATGTTCACCTTGGCATCGTCGCCGGCTACATCCTCGATGCGCTCCAGCTTGTCGAGCGCCTTCACGCGGCTCTGGGCCTGCTTGGCTTTGCTGGCTTTGGCCTTGAACCGCTCAATAAACCGCTCGGCCTGCTTGATCTGGGCCTGCTGGTTTTCAAAAGCACCTTTCTGAATGGCGTTGCGCTCCTCCTTTTCTTCGAGGTAGTAGGAGTAGTTGCCGGCGTACGGTACCAGCTTGCCACCCGTCACCTCCACAGTGGTGTTGGTGGTGCGGTCCAGAAATTCCCGGTCGTGGCTCACAATGATAACGGCGCCTTCGTAGCCAGCCAGGTAGTTCTCAATCCACTTGATAGAGGGCAAGTCCAGGTGGTTGGTGGGCTCGTCGAGCAGCAGCAAAGAAGGCTGCTGAAGCAGGATTTTGGCCAGCATCACGCGCATGCGCCAGCCGCCCGAAAATAGCTTCAGCGGGCGCTGCAGCTCCTCCGTAGTAAAGCCCAGGCCTTCCAGAATCTCCTCGGTGCGGGCCTGCATGGTATAGCCGCCCAGCGCCTCAAACCGCTCCTGCAGGTCGGCCAGCTTTTCTACCAGGTCGTCGGTGTAGTTGGTTTCAAACTCCACCAGAATGGCATCTATTTTCTTCTGCAGTTCCAGCGCCTCCGAAAACGCCTGCATGGCCACCACCAGAATCGATTCGTGCGAGTCGTAGCTCAGCAGATCCTGGTTCAGGAAGCCCAGGCTCACGTCCTTACTCATCGAAATGGAGCCGCCGTCGGGCTTGTATTCGCCCACCAAGATGCGCAGCAGCGTGGATTTGCCGCGGCCGTTGAGCCCGATCAGGCCAATCTTATCCTTGGGTTTGATGTGCAGGCTGGCTTTGTCGTAGAGCGTACGGGAGCCGAAATGGAAGTCGAGGTCTGT
Organism: Hymenobacter puniceus; assembly: GCF_014333525.1. Lineage (GTDB taxonomy): Bacteria > Bacteroidota > Bacteroidia > Cytophagales > Hymenobacteraceae > Hymenobacter. The sequence continues at coordinate 118,901 of NZ_JACSCX010000003.1, read as the reverse complement.
AATGGAAATCATCCTACTTTGCGGGGCTTGAAGCCGCAAAGGTACGGGTTTGGGGGCAGAGGATAATGAGAACCACTGACCAGCTATTGTTTTACTTTCGCCGCTTGGCAACCAATAATTCTGCCGAGCTTCACATCACTTTATGAGACGATTGGCCAATTTCGCATTACTCGTGTTGACCGCCTGTGATTCACACCCTATACGCTATCAGAGAACTGCCCTTCAACTTCCAACCGGCATTGATTCATATATTCCAAATAAATATGTTGATACGTTAGCACAGCCACTACTGACAGGTACAGATCCGGTGCCGACATCGGTGCTCACGGCAGTCAAAAACGTTATGCTCACCAAAATAAAAACGCCGGCTGACAGTCTTCAGCAGACTCGCGAAGCTACTTACTATATCAATGACAGCGTTACCGCATTTTTGGTCCAAGCCATGGTAAACCAGCCGCGCCAATACTTGGATTGCATTGGTTTGTACAAACGGAACGGCAATTTTGATTTTTATACTCACCTTCTTCATCTAGGATCAGAAGCCCCACCAGACATTTCTCTATCTACTGAAATATCCCAGCTCAATGGAACTCGCCGTGAGTACCAAATAACTTATATATCCCGGTTGATGTATCCTGGAAAGGGTAGAATTAAAAGTCATGATCGGATTAGCTTTAAGGATACTTTGAATCAGTTTTTGTGGTACAAGCTGGAATCTGGTTCACATATGCCTTACTAAGCGGCATCTGATAAATATAAATTCTCTTTAAACCATTTTAAATCCACCTCAAACACATCCGCGCACTCCATTTACACTTCCGGCAGTGTGGCTACTGGCATCAGGCCGGGCGTGGAGAACTCACCGCGCAGTTGGGTAGCGGCTTGGTAGCCCGAAAACTGCCACGGCTCCACCGCGTACCTTGCGGCATGAAACTGCTCCTGCTTACCTCGCTTCTGCTCCTGGCCGCTTGCACCTCCACTGACCGCGAGTCGTCGGGCCGGGGTATGGCCGAAACCATTCCGGATGATATCAAGAGCGAGCAGTCTACCACCGAAGCTGCGGGCGCAACAGGCCGCAACCACGGCTATATCCGTCGCTTCTACCAGCAGGGCGGGCAATACTACGTAGACGTCGATTACGTGCAGTTTCTGAGTGGAGAGGCGGCCGTGGCGGCCGCCCGCCGCAAAGGCGACGCAGCTGTGGACATTGTGAATGGCGACACGGTGTACTCAATCTTCAACGACTATTACATCATCAACGACAACCCGCGGCTGCGCACCCTGCGCCTCGACCCACAGGCCACGTTCACGCTGTGGCGCAGCGGTGAGAACGGACTGGAGCGTTACCCGGCTACAGCAGCCAAGCTGCAAGCCAATGTTCCTAAAACCCTGACTCTCTCGCCATTCATCATTGAAACCCGCCAGGGTGTAGTAGTGAAGGCAGATGAGCAGTACGTGCCGTAGTCCTGCCAGCACGGTGGCTGGTAGCCCAGGATGAGGCTCAGACGCTTGTGTTTACTATTTCCCATTGAGACTTGCAACTGAGGGCTGTACCCTAGAAACTTGCGCGCTTTTTGCCCATGCTTGGCTTTCAGGCTGGCAGTAGCCCCTTGCCTGCAGCCTGGCGTTCCTATGAAGCACCCTGGCCCACGGTACAGCTGAGTTAGCACGTTTCAAAAACCTGTCCGGCCAGGCCGATTGCCTCATGAAAGCCAGGCAGTTACTTTAAGATAAAATTTAGTTCACATAAGAGGGCATTCAAAACACGATTTGCTATTTTTTTATTAAATCAGCTTAATTAATGCATTATCATCAGCTTTTTCAATTAATACTAAGATTGCAACATTATAAGATTAACAATTATAAGAAAACCGAAAAAACAGCGGGCTGCGTACGTCTGTGCGCATTGGTCTTCAACCCTACTCTGCTGTATGAAAAAAACTTTACTTGGCATGCTCTGCTTCTTTGGAAGCTCAGCAGCCGCTTTTTCGCAAGCATTTGTCGATCCGAATCTGGCATCCGCCTTGTCGAACACCACTACGCTGCACCAGGTGGTGGTAACGTTTAAAGGCAACGGCGCGCCCTCAGCAGCCGATCTGCAAGTGTTGCAAACGCTGGGTATCACCCACGGCCGAACGATGCACGCACTGCCTATAGCGGGTGTGCTGGCTACCACGGAGCAGATTGATCAGCTTGCGGCCAGCCCCAACGTGCTTTCCGTTTATCTGAACCGGTCGTTGCAGCGCGACGATGACGTTGCTACGGCCCTGACCGGCGCCCGGCGTGCCCGCACCGAAACGGTGTTTACGCAGCGCAACGGCGGGTTGCCTGTGTCGGGCAAAGGCATTGGCGTGCTGGTTAACGACAGCGGCATCGATGGCACCCACCCCGACATGAAGCTGGGCCAGAACCTCAAGCAGAACGTGCTGGGCACCACCAACCTGAACGCCCAGGATTCCATGCTGCCCATCACGTACGTGGAGAACGTGCCCAACACCGACCAGACTGGCGGCCACGGCACGCACGTAGCCGGCATTGTGGGCGCCACAGGAGCAGCCTCCAACGGCAAATATACCGGCGTTGCGCCGGGCGCCGACCTGATTGGCTATGGTACGGGCGCCGGCTTGTTTATTCTGGATGTAGTGGGTGCCTTTGATTACGCCTTGGTGCACCAGTTTCAGTACAACATCCGGGTTATTTCCAATTCGTTTGGCACCACTTCCGATACCGGCACCGACGTAAACCCCGCCGACCCGATTACCCTGGCTACCAAGCGCTGCGTCGACCGCAACATGGTGGTGGTATTCTCGGCCGGTAACTCGGGCGCTGGCTCGGGCACCATCACCGGCAACTACAAAAAGGCACCCTGGATTATCTGCGTGGCCAACTCCGACAAGGCCGGGGTGCTGGCGCCATCGTCTTCTAGGGGCCGCAAAGGCGTGAGTGGCACCGTCACGGCCGATGGCCGGACGCTGACCTGGCGCGACGAGCCCACCGTGACGGCTCCCGGCACCGACATCGTGTCGGCGCGCGCCGTTTCACCGATAGGCCTGCTCAGCACCCAGCAAGACGCGGAAACCATTGCGCCGGCACATCTGCCTTACTACACCACCCTTACGGGCACCTCAATGGCGGCACCGCACGTGGCCGGCATCGTGGCCCTGATGCTGGACGCCAACCCCAGCCTGACGCCCTACCAGGTAAAGGCCATTCTTGAGCAAACCACCACCAACCTGCCCAACCGCGAATCGTGGGAAGTGGGCCGCGGCATGGCCAACGCCTACGCTGCCGTAGACCGGGCGTTCCGTGAGGCCGGCTACGGCCCAACGGTGAATGCCACGCGCAACTTTTTCAGCAACGTGAACACGGCCGCCAGCACTTCGCCATTCACCATCAATTTCAACCCTACCACCACAGCCAGCAACAGCCGCACGTTCAGCGTGGCCGCCGGCACGTCTTCGCTGGAAGTGAGCTGCAAGGTGTCGGGCCTGCTCGGCGAGACCGGCAACCCGGTCAACCTGGTGTTGCTTTCGCCTACGGGCAAGCGCTATGCGTCGGGTATTTCGGTGCTCTTTGCCACCAGCCCCGGCCGTGCCGTAGCCGTGGCAGGCCCCGAAGCCGGCACTTGGACCGTACGCCTCGACGGGTTGCAGGGTGTGGCCCTGCCCGAAACCGTGAACGGCACCATTTCGCTCAACCAGTCGCAGGGCTCTACGGGCCTGGCCGATGCGGCCAACCATGCGGCCAAGGCGTCCATTGAGCTGGCTGTCAGCAAACGTCTCATGGATGGCCTGCCAAACGGCTTCAAGCCCGAACAGAACCTGACTCGCATTCAGCTGGCCGACTACCTGCTCATGGGGCAGGCTATCCGCCAGAGCTTGCCCCTTACCGGCGCCGCAACCTTCGGCGACGTAAGCGCAGCCGAGCAGCTGCTGGCGTCTTCGGTCACGGCACAGGGAGCAGCGCTGCGCGACCGTAACTACGCGCAGAACGGAGTTATGCAGCCGGTAGCGGCGGGTGCTTTCGGCCCCAACCAAACCGTTACGCGGGCCAGCCTGGCGTATTCGCTGGTGCAGAGCCTGGGCTTGCAAAACAAAGCCCAGCAGGCTCCCAGCGCCGTAACAGTGGAGGTAGATGGCCGCCGCATCCCGATTGACGACGCCGCCCAGATTCCGGCAGGCTTGGCAGGCTACGTGCAGGTGGCCCTCGACATGAACATCATCAACGCCTATTATACCATCATGCAGGGTCCCTACGACCTGCAGCCCACGCTGCATGCCACTTTTAAGCCTGCCCAGGTGGTAAAGCGCGCCGACTTCGCCGTGATTGTGACTCGTACCCACGAGCAATGGAACACCGCACCGGCTGATGCCACCGCGGCCCGCTCAACGGCTTCGGCACTGTCTGCTGGCAGCCAAACTCACGCGGCCGACGAGCAGGTGTACGTAGCGCCCAACCCCTTTGCTGAGCGTGCGACCCTTAACTACCAGCTGGCTGAGGCTGGTCCGGTAAGCCTGGAGCTCTACGACATGATGGGCCGCAAAGTGCAAACCGTGCTGCAGGCTCAGCAGGCCGCAGGCCGCCACGAGCAGGTGATTGAGGGTGCCAAGCTGCCGGCCGGCACTTACGTGTACAAGCTGAAGGCCAATCAGAAAACGCAGAGCGGCCGCTTGGTTGTCACGCACTAATTCGTCATTGCTTAGGTCCTAAAAAAAAGGGTCCCGCTCTAGTACGAGCGGGACCCTTTTTTGTGCGTACTGCCAACGCCAGCCGGCTACCCCACAAACGGCCCCTGAAACTGTGGCGCCACGCGTTTCTTGGTGGCTTGCTCGTAGGCGTAGGCCAGCGTCAGCAGAGGACCTTCCTGGTAGGCGCCCCCCACAAACGACAACCCCACAGGCAGGCCGTTGACCGTGCCCATGGGCACGGTGATGTGCGGGTAGCCGGCCATGGCAGCCGGCGACGACGAGCCGGGGCCGCCGCCGGCGTCGCCGTTGATGAGGTCGATGACGCGGGCCGGGCCGGTGGTGATGCCCACAATGGCGTCGAGCTTCTGGTCGCGCAGGGTGGCATCGAGCAGTTGCCGGGCCCCGAGGTGCGACTTGCGCCGGGCGGCTTGGAACTTGGGGCTGCTCAGGCCCTCCAGCTTCCGCGAGGCTTCCAGAATTTCCTGCTGGAAAAACGGCATGGCCTTCGCCTTGTTCTGGGTGTTGAAGGCAATGACGTCGGCCAGGGTTTTCACCTTGGCATTGGCCGTGGCTAGGTACTTGTTTACGCCGTCCTTGAATTCATACAGCAGCACATCGTACTCGGATTCGCCAAAGGCATCGGCGGGCTTGTCTACCTCCACTTCTACTACCGTGGCGCCCAGCGCCTTGAGCTGCTCTACGGCCTGCTGAAACAGCGGCACCGCCCCGGAAACGCCTTCCAGATGACGCTTTTCTATGCCCAGGCGTTTGCCTTTCAAGCCATCGGCCTGCAGGAATCTGCTGTAGTCGGCCTGCCCTTTGCCGGCGCTTTCCTGCGTAACGGCGTCGGCGGCGTCGGGGCCAGCCAGTGCCCCAAGCAGCAGGGCGGCGTCCTGCACGGTGCGCGCCATGGGGCCAGCGGTGTCCTGGGTGGCGGAAATCGGAATGATGCCCGTGCGGCTCAGCAGTCCCACCGTAGGCTTGATGCCCACCACACCGCAGCACGAAGCCGGCGACACAATGGAACCGTCGGTTTCGGTGCCGATGGCTAGCGCGCAGAGGTTGGCGGCCACGGCAGCACCCGAGCCCGAGCTGGAGCCGCTGGGTGTGCGGTCGAGTATGTAGGGGTTTTTGGTTTGGCCGCCGCGGCTGCTCCAGCCGCTGGTGCTGCGCGTCGAGCGGAAGTTGGCCCACTCGCTCAGGTTGGTTTTGCCCAGCACCACGGCCCCGGCCTCACGCAGCTTGCCGATGATGAAAGCATCCTGAGCGGCTTTGTGGCCAGCCAGCGCCAGCGAGCCGGCCGTGGTCTGCATTTGGTCGCCGGTGTTGATGTTGTCTTTCACCAGCACCGGAATACCGTGCAACGGGCCGCGCATCTTGCCGTTTTTGCGTTCCTGATCGAGCTGATCGGCAATGGTCAGGGCGTCAGGGTTCAACTCAATAACGGAATTGAGCTGCGGGCCGGCTTTGTCGATGGCTTTGATGCGCTTCAGGTACAGCTCGCACAAAGCCCGTGAAGAACGTTGGCCACTTTTCATCTGCTCCTGCAACCCCACCACGGTGGCCTCATGCAGCTCGAATGGCGGCACTGAATCCGGTGCGCCGCCGGCAGCAGCGCCGGATTCGGGCGCCGAGGAAGGCCCCGAGGAACAGGCATCAAGCGTGAAAGTGGAAATAGCCAGGCCGGCCAGTGAGCTGTTGCGCAGGAATATTCTACGGTTCATCGGGTGCTTTTTGTGGGGAAGATAAAGCAGAATTAGGAGCTACCGGCTATTGTGTTATACCGATGCAGCGTGCGGCACTCTGGGCTTGTTGCGCTGGCACTTCTCGCCGCAATACTTCACCTCGTCCCAGCTGTTGCGCCATTTCTTGCGATACTCGAAGGGGCGGCCGCAGGTGAGGCAGATTTTGGTGGGCAGGTTGCCTTTAACGAGCTTTTGTGGGACTGGCATGATAAACGGCATCAGGTGGCGTAATGCCCAAACACTACCCTGGCCTGATTGGTTATGACCGCGGCCTTGCGGGAGGTTGGCACAGTCTCATTTGCGCCACACTACCACAGGCATTGATTTGCGCGCAGCCACTGGCTTGCTGCTTCAGGACACCACAGTGCTGCAAGTAGCGACTGACAGATAAAGTAAGACGTAGCCTCCCAGCTCCAGCTGATGCTGGAGCTGGGAGGCTACGCTCGAATGTATGGTTGCCACACTGCCCTAGCACCCTACTACCGTTGCCCGCCGCACTCGTGCCAACAGCTACATGCTCTCAGCCAGCTTTGGCAAAATTGCTACGGAATCTTCCGGCATCGGCAGTTACGATTGGCAAGGTTGGTTTTTAAGCTTTACGTTCCTCCGTTGGTTGTGTATATAAGAAAGGGGCGAATCCTACGGTAGGATTCGCCCCTTTCTTATACGGTTAGGCGGTGTTAAAGCGCTTGGCCAGAAGCTACCTGACGGCGCAGTTCCTGCACTTCGCGCTCCAGCTCTAAGGTTCGGAAAGTCACTTTCACTTCGAGGTCGGAGTAGGCACGCTCCAGGTCCTGCTCCCGCTTGCGAAGGGCAAACTCGGTTTCCTTCTGGTCCTGAATATCGGTACAGGTGCCAAACCACTGCTTGATGCGGCCCTGCTCGTCGAACTGCGGACGGGCCTGGCCCAGAAACCAACGGTAGCTGCCGTCCTTGGACTTGAAGCGGTACTCGATTTCGTAGAAGTCGCCAGTGGCCAGCGAGTGACCCCACACTTGGCGGGCACGGGCCTGGTCGTCGGGGTGCAGCAGGTTGTTCCACATATCAGGGCCTACGCTGTCGGCCAGAGTGTAGCCCGTAAAGTCAATCCAGCGCTGGTTGAAATAGATGTGGAACCCAGTGGGGTCAGTAAACCACACCAGCTGCGGAATAAAATCGGCAAGAAACCGCATTTGCTCGTTGGTCTGTTGCCGGAGCTGTTCTTCAGAGAAAATAGATTCAGGGTTCATGCAGCAGAAGGCTTAGCAAGGGCGAGCAAGCTGAATTTCCATGCCCGACTGAAAGTAGAGGTTTAGTTGGCTTTGCAGGCCATCGGTGGAGCGGCGCAGACGCGTAATCAGCGCACGGGTTTCTTCCCGCAGCAGGTGCAGTTCCAGGTACGGGCGGTTCAGCAGCGAGTCCCGTTCCATGGTCCATTGCCCGGAATCCTGCAACTGCGGCGACTGCACCTGCATGGTGCCAGGCTGAAGGGTAAACCGTGTAGCCAGTGCCAGAGAACTGTCCGGAGCATTGCGGTTGAGTACCCGATCGGCCACGCACCAGTCGCCCGTCAGATATTCTTCGGGTATCTGCTGCAGGTTTACGTCGAATAAAATGTCGGTCATAAAGCAAAAAATAGGAGCAGACAGAAAACAGCAGCCTGTACTTACGAAAAAATAAGTGCGTGGTACTGTCTTCTGCCAAGCAACAAATTTAGGAAAGAGTTCAATCATTACGGTTGAGCTTACTTGCCTGTCAGGGATTTTTACGCGAAAGTTTTCTTTGGCCGCCGCACGTTTACTCGCTTTCACTAAGCCGCTTGGCTAGTGGCGCAGGCACACCGGCACTGTTGAGCAGGCCACTTACCAACCCCTGGCGCCACAGCGAAAACACCGAAAATCGCAGCTCCCGCCCAGAAGTCATGCGGCCTGTGTGCAGGCCCTGGCCCGGCCGGCGCGGATTGTTGTCGCGCAGAAACAAACCGTTTACCAAGGTGGTCCCCACGCGTCGTAGCGCGTCGCGCTTGCCCTGGCGGTTCAGTAGGTCCAGCTTAAGATCGGTGTACGCTGCCCACATGGTTCCTCGCGCCTGCTGGCGGTTTAGCTGCATCCGGAACCGGATGGCACCGATGTTGCCGCTCCGAAACCGCAGGCCGCGCGTAGGCTCCACCATGGAGTTGAGTATGGCCAATGGGGCGGCTCCAAACGAGCCCTCTAATATGTGCTTGCCTTGCTTATCGAGCAGGTTAGCGCGTAGCTTAACACGGGCAAAGCTGCGGCCCTGCACCAAGCCGGCAGCAGTGCCGGTGAGCGGCTGAGCGGCACTCATGCGGCGTGGGTCGTTGCTGATGTTGCGAAGCGTGGCTTGCAGTTGCCGGATGGCCAGTACGCCGGGCGTAGCGCTGCGTGGAGAGCGGTAGCTCATTCGCACGTCGGCGTGCTGAAGCCGAAGCTGGCGCACATCTACCCGTATGGGCAGCATACCGATGCGCTCCGGCGTAACGATGGAGTGGTTGGGATTGATGGGCATTCGGCCGTCGCTGGCCGTGAGTACCTGCACCCGGCCCAGCTCAATAGTAGCAGCCAGCAAACTGCCGTGGCGTGCCAGCGCAAACAGGTCCAGCCCCTGCGCTGCCATCCGGGTTAGCCGCACCGTTACGTGCGCCGTCTGGTGGCCCTTGCGGCGCGCCATAGCCCGGACCGACATCGTAGGCGCTATAGCAACGTTGGTGAGGACGAGCTGGCGGGTACGTGTATCAGCTTGCAGGCCACCAAACGTGCTACGGTAGTAGGGCGCCCCCACATCCAGGCGCCCGCCCCCGGCGCGCAGCTGCCAGGCCCGGGCATAATACAAATACTGCGGAGCACCGTACGTGGCAGCTACTGGCCGAACATCAGTGCCCACAAGTGTAACAGCACGCAGTTCCGGGCGGCTTTCTGCCCCCAGCACCCGTAACCGTCCGTTGGTCAGGCGTAGCTGCTTCACATGAACAGCCTTGAAATAAGGAGCCAGCAGCTGGTGCGGAGGCGGAGGTGCTACGGCGGGCAGCGTCATGGCCAGCTGGGGCGCGGTGAGCAGCAACGAATCGGCCTGGAACCGGCCACGAGCTAGGTTTGCAGCGGCCAGTCCCACCAGCCGCAGCCGCGGAAGCCACAGCGCCAAGCGGGCAGCGGGCGTGCGGCGGCCGCTAATGGCACGCACGGGCAGCACGCGCACCGAATCCAGCTGCAGCTGCCGGCTCGCAGAGGCGAAATACAGTTGCCTTATGCGCACCACGTGGCCTGGTGCCCGCGCCAGCACCCCCTGCGCCGCCGCCGTGATACTGCGGGCATACCCTATACGAAAAGTATCGGCGGCACCGGCTGCCGTAAGCGCTACATCAGATGCCCGCAACGAAACGCGGCTGACCTGCCCCACAGCATGCTGCACAGTGCCGTAGCGCACTTGCGCCTGGCGCAAAACTACCGCCCCTAAACGAACCCCGGGCAACGCCAATGGCAGCTGCTGGTGAAGCGGCCGGCTTGGCCCAGCGCTGGTTGGCAGCTGGGCCAGCCGCAGTTGCACGGAATCAAGCACTACACTATCAATGGGCACCACCTGCCGCCGGGCCAGCGCCAGCAGGCCGATACCCGACGCGCGCATTTCCGGTACAGCAAGGCGCACCTCCGGCAGCTTGGCCGTGTCAGGGTTTGGTGTGCGCAGAGTACGCAAGTGCACCTGCCGGACCGTGAGCGAGCGGGCCCACAGGTGGGTTTCCAGCTCACCGATGCGCAACTCATAGCGGCCATTACTGGCAGTGCGCACCTGCTTTTCCAGGGTGTGGCGCAGCCAGGAGTCAAGCCCAAACACGATAGCAGCAACGGCCAGCAAAACCAGCAGCGCGGCGGTAGCACCAAGCCACCACCAGCCCCGCATTCGGCGGGGCGTACTGGTTGGGGTGGCAGCAGAGTGGGTGGCAGGATGCGTCACGAGCGGTTACGTGCTGGAGCAGATTGCTTCAGTGGTTAAGGAGCGTAGGAAACCGGGGTACTGCCGGCTAGGTTTAGCACACTCCTGCAATTCTTTACTGCCTAGCTCTGCGCTTACGACAAAGACGCCAGTCCGGACGAGGCAGTACAGCTGATTGCTGATTTTTGCCTGCCCGCTGCTGCTTCCGGCCGGCACCGGCAACCATCCGGCGCCAAGTGAGTAACAGAAAGCCGGCCGGCGGCCACATTCCACGCTCATTGCTCTACTCGTTATCAACTGATGCTTGCCATAACATCTGTGCTGAACCCGCAAAACGCGGAACGGATCAACCGCATTATCAAAAGCCTGGAAACCGAATTTGGGCTTGATGATGTGCAGGCCACGCCTGATCCGCATTTCACCTACCAATTGGCCGGCGTGCGCAAGCTGTCGGCGCTAAACCAGGTACTGCGTGAGGTGGCCCGCAACACGGTGCCGTTTCCGGCCCACACCACCGGGCTGGGGCTGTTTCCGGGTCCCAATCCAGTGATTTATATTCCGGTGCTACGCTCCGATGCGCTCAATCGGCTGCACCAGCGCATTATTCAGGCCACCCGGCCACTCTGCTTGCGCACCGACAAGTTCAGTGGGCCCGACTGCTGGCTGCCGCACATTTCGCTGGCCCTGCACGATACCACGCCCGAACTACTGGGCCCGGTGCTGCAATACCTCAACCAGCAAACCTTTAACCTTAAGCTCGCCATCAACAACATCACCATTATGCGTCAGGAAGGCGAACTGTTCCTGCCGGAAAAAACCTTTCATTTTGAGGGCCACAAACAGGACGCTGCTCCTCAGCTTTTTTAAGCTCCTCCGGCTTGTACCTTGGCTGTCATCAACTGGCTTCGTACCGCTGCTGCTGTATACTTGGTGCAGGCCGCGCGGTATTGCTGGCGCATATAGCAGTTGATGGGCGCTTTCGTTGATCCACTAACTCCACGGCTAAACATCTGACCAGCCATAAAATCCACCTGAGCCAGCACATCCGGTTGAATCCGTGAGTAGCTTTGCCAGCACCAATTCACCTACTGACCTTTTCCTATGTACCAAATCGTACTGCTTTTGCACTCCTGGAGCCGTTGGCTCGTGCTTATTTTCGGGCTGATTGCCATCTTCCGTGCTTTCGGAGGCTGGCAGGGCCGCAAGCCTTTTGCAGGAGCCGACAACGGTATGGGTGCCGCTTTTGTGGGCTCTATGCACCTACAGCTGCTGCTGGGCTTGATTTTGTATTTCGGGTTGAGCCCTTTCGGCATGAAGGCTTTTGAAACGGCTGGTGGCGCCGTCATGAAAGATCCTACCGGCCGCTTCTGGGCCGTAGAACATCTGGTGGGTATGCTGCTGGCCGTAGTAGCGGCGCAGGTAGGGCGTACCCTGTCCAAGAAAGCCACCGATCCGGTGCTGAAGCACAAGAAGGCATTTATCTGGTTTACCGTTGCATTGCTGCTGGTACTGCTCATGATTCCGTGGGGCATCTGGAACCCGGCCCGTCCGCTGTTTCATATGTAGCACAACGGCTTCTGCCAACCGAAAGCCCGCGTATCCGACGATGCGCGGGCTTTCGGTTAGTAGGGGCCACACGTTCTGCATTCGGCTCAGTCTGCAGGCAATGCCCTTCCCAGGTCTTCAGGCGTTGCGCATTCCCCTAGCCGGCGGCATCAGAGCATGGGTAGGCAGCCTTTCACTGATATTATCGGGCCTACCTAAATGGCCGCGTGCGGTACTACCGCTCGGCCTATTGCTTTGCTGAGGTATACAGCGCGGGCCGCAATGCTGTTGTTGTGCGGGCGCTACCGTACAGTATCTGCTCCATACATGCGTACGAAAGTCCAGCCCGGGAAAAACACCACATTTTTGGGTTCTACAACAACTAGCTTGCTAGGCAGAAAATAGAAGGCAAGAAAACCGGAGAGAAAAAAATTACCATCAACGATGTGTTGCCGGGCGCAACAATGCCGTAGTTTTGCAATATGCTTCAACCCAAAAACCTGTTGATGAAGCGTGGAACCCTGCTCGGCAAGGAACCGCGAGTGGACCGCAAGGTCTTCGCTGCTATCGGTTCTCCCGGTTTTGCCTCTGGTTCCAGTATTTCTGTTGTTTTTTCTGGGTGTTGCCCCGCTACCGTTTCGGATTCCGAAACGGTTTTTTTATGTCCGTCGAGTTCGGCTGCCGCCCCGCAGCCAACTTATACTTCATAGCAAATGCAGTGTAAGAGCATCGACAACAGATAGTCTTACACGCCCCTTACACTCACTACGCATTTACTTTCACCAACTCCGGTATGGCACGTAAAGACCTGCTCGACATTGCCTCCCTCCACCGTGAGGAAATCGAGTTCCTGCTCGACCAATCCACTTCTTTTAAAAAACTGTTCACCCATTCGGTGAAGAAAATCCCCGCCCTGGAGGGCAAGTCCGTGCTCATGCTGTTCTATGAGGCCAGCACCCGGACGCATTCCTCCTTCGAGGTTGCCGCCAAACGACTGTCGGCAGAGGTCACGAATTTCGACGTCGCCCACTCCTCCATCACTAAGGGCGAGTCGGTGCGCGAGACTATCGAGACGCTCCAGGCCATGCGCACCGACTACATCGTCGTCCGTCACGGCCACCCCGGCCTACCCGGCATGATTGCCCGCCAAACCACGGCGTCGGTCATCAACGCCGGCGACGGAGCACATGAGCACCCCACCCAGGCCCTGCTGGACGCCTTCACTATCAAGGAAAAATTTCCCGACCCCCGGGGCAAAAGAGTCCTCATCATCGGGGATATCCTTCACTCCCGCGTTGCGCGCTCTACCAGTACGCTGCTGCAAAAGCTAGGTATTGAGGTGGCTTACCTGGGTCCGGGTTCCCTGGTGCCCAAGTATGTGCCGGCAACCATCCCCCGCTTTACCGACTATGAGGCGGCTATGGCCTGGGCGCCCGATGTGGTGTACCTTCTCCGCGTGCAGATGGAGCGCCAGGACGTGCAGTTTTTCCCCAGCGTCCGGGAATATCACCGGGTGTATGGCATCACCACCGCGCGGCTGGCCGAAATCCGCGACCGGGGCCTCTACATCATGCACCCTGGCCCTGTAAACCGGGGAGTTGAGTTGTGTGACGCCGTGATGGACTATGAGCGGAGCCTGATAACCAACCAGGTCGAAAACGGAATATCCGTTCGGATGGCCGTGCTCGACTGGCTCACGCCGGGCGGTGAGTTCCCGCGGCAGGAAGCGTATGCCGCACCGCAGCTAGCCAGCTCACCGGTGGCTACGCCCTAAAGGCCCATCTGAATAGGTGGCCCTGCTGAGCTTGCCGAAGCGTTTCTGCCGCTAACCAATCAATTACAGGACAACGAAGTGGTAGAGATGCTTCGGCAAGCTCAGCAGGACGTTGATTTTTGACAAGTAGAATATCTCCTCCCCCTTTTGCCAATTCACCGCACTCCTCCCTCCATGCTTCTCCTTCAAAACACCCGTATCGCCACCGAAAATTCACCTGTACTGCTCGAAGGCGACGTCCTGATGGTCGAAGGAATCATTCAGAAAATCGGTAAAGGCCTGGCGGTTCCCGAGGGCGCCCGCGTCATCGATGCGCGTGGGCGCGTGCTGATGCCGGCCATGTTTGATGCCCACGTCCATTTCCGCGCCCCCGGGTTTGAAAACAAGGAAACCATCACCACGGGCAGCGAAGCGGCCATTAATGGCGGCGTTACGGGCGTGGTGATGATGCCCAACACCCGCCCGGCTCTCGACTCGGCAACGGCCGTGGATACCGTACTGGAAAATGCCCGGCACCGTTCCCGCATTCCGGTGTACACCTCCGGCTGCGTGACCAAAAACCGTGAGGGCAAGGAGCTGGCGGAAATCGAGGGTATGCGTGAGCTCGGAGTAAAAATGCTCACCGATGACGGGGATACCACCAGCGACCCGGCGGTACTGCTGCGGGCCATGCAGTACGCCACCGAGTTTGGGATGTTTTTCGCCAGCCACTGCGAGGTACCGGAACTGGCCGGGCCTCGCGCCCTGAATGAGGGCGTGATGAGCTACCGGCTCGGCATCAAAGGCTCGCCGGCCTGCGCAGAGGAAATTATCATCGACCGGGACATCCGCCTGGCCCGGGCGGCGGGTGCGCATGTGCATATCCAGCACGTATCCAGCAAGCTCGGCATGGAAACCATCCGCTGGTGGAAATCACGCGGCGACGTGAAGGTGACGGCGGAAGTGGCCCCGCACCATCTGCTGTTCACCGATGAGCACATCGGCGACTACGACACGAACTACAAGATGAACCCGCCGCTGCGGACCCAGGCAGATTGTGATGCGCTGCTGGAAGGGCTCAAAGAAGGCGTGTTCGACCTTATTGCCACCGACCACGCGCCGCACACGCCGTTTGAAAAAGCCCAGGATTTCATTAGCGCGCCCAACGGTATTACTGGTCTGGAAACGGCGCTGGTGTCGCTTTACCACTTCTTCGTGCAGCCCGAAAAATTTGGGTGGGACTTAGTAGTGAAGCGCTACTCGGCGGAGCCCCGCCGCCTGATGGGTCTGCCAGTTCCTACCGTTGAAGTCGGCCAGCCCGCCGAGTGTGTCTTGTTCGATACCGCAGCGGAAACGACCTTCACGCAGGAATTCATGAAATCCAAATCCCAGAACACGCCCTTCATCAACCAAACACTGAAAGGCCGTGTAGACCTTGTGATTCTGGGCACGGAAATCCTGCTGGAGCGCTAGCCGCTCGTTACGCTTACCCAGATAATAGTCGTCCGTCATGCTGAGCTTGCCGAAGCATCTCTACTGCTTCGTTGAGTTCTGTTTCACTTAGCTCTGGTGCACCTTTAAAATCACTGCCTAGATGCGCCACTCAGATTTACCTGAACGTTGGAAAATCAAGCGACGACATTACCTAACTGCGAAAGGAAGTAACTATACAACGCTCAATGCTTCTAACAGCCCGGTTGAGAGTGTGATGCGCATTGAGTTCGAAGACGACTCAAAAGTTGAATTCAGATATGCGTTTGCCATTGAAGCACCGGAATTCAAGGGAATAGCCGTCTTCACTGAGCACTGTGGCTACCATCTGTTCCAATTGCACGAAGGGATGAGCATAATCACAGAGAAGCGGTAGAGATGCTTCGACTTCGCTGCGCTCAGCATGACCGCCTTTTTCAATTTCTTTCCCATGAGTACACCTTCCTCCCCCAATCCCTCCCAGCCACTGATCGGCGTGGTGATGGGTTCCAGCAGCGACTGGGACACCATGCAGCACGCTGTGCAGATTCTTACGGACTTTGGCGTGGCCCATGAAGCGCGCGTAGTGTCGGCTCACCGCATGCCCGACGACCTGTTTGCCTACGCCGAACAGGCCGGCCCGCGTGGCTTGCAGGCTATCATTGCCGGGGCGGGTGGGGCCGCCCACCTGCCGGGCATGCTTGCCGCCAAAACCACAGTGCCCGTGCTGGGAGTACCGGTGGCCAGCCGCCATTTACAGGGAGTGGATTCGCTGCACAGCATTGTGCAGATGCCCAAAGGAATACCCGTTGCTACGTTTGCCATTGGCACGGCCGGGGCGGCTAATGCCGCCCTGTTCGCCGTCAGCCTGCTGGCCCTGCACAACCCCGAGCTGGCAACCAAGCTGCAGGCGTTTCGCGCCGCACAAACCGAGGCCGCCCGCGCCATGACGCTGCCCCTATGAGTATCAATAGTCACGTTGCAGCCATGCCCCCCGTTTTTCCGGGCAGTGTGGACGCCGCAGGCCAGCGGGCCACGCTAGGCGTAGTGGGGGGCGGCCAGCTGGGCCGCATGTTTGTGCATGCTGCCCAGCGCCTGGGCTACTTCACTGCCGTGCTGGAGCCCGACGCGCAAAGCCCGGCCGGGCTGGTGAGTCACCACCACATCCAGACTGGCTACGACGACCCGAACGGGCTGGCGCAACTAACCCAGTTGTGTCAGGCCATTACCACTGAGTTTGAAAACGTGCCGGCCCAGGCCCTGCACACGCTCGCGCAGTCCCGCCCCGTAGCGCCGGGCGCGGCCGTGGTGGGCATTGCCCAAAACCGTATCGAGGAAAAAGCCCACTTCGCAGCCTGCGCTGACCTATCGGGGGTGAACTGCGCGCCCTATGCGGTGCTTGAAACACCAGCCCAGCTGCAAGCCGTGCAGGACGAGCGGCCGGATTTGCTGCCTGGTATCCTGAAAACTGCCCGCATGGGCTATGATGGTAAGGGCCAGGTGCGCGTCAAAACGACCAGTGAACTGGCCGCCGCCTGGGCGGAACTAGGAGGCGTGGCCTGCGTGCTGGAAAAGATGCTGCCGCTCACCGCCGAGTGTTCGGTGCTAGTGGCGCGCGGCTGGGATGGGCAGGTCGTCAGCTTCGCCCCGCAGCGCAATGTGCACGTCGAGGGCATTCTGGCCGTAACCCACGCCTACGAAGGAAACATGCCGCCCGCCCTGGCACACAGGGCCCGTGAGGCGGCCGTTTCTATTGCGCAGCATCTGGGCTACGTTGGGGTGCTGTGCGTCGAGTTTTTTGTGGTGGAAGACGGCAGTGAGCATGGTGGTCTGGTGGTCAATGAAATGGCACCGCGCCCGCACAACAGCGGCCACTACACGATAGATGCCTGTGACGCGTCGCAGTTTGACCTGCAGGTGCATGCTATGGCGGGCTTGCCTTTGCCGCAGCCGCGTCAGCATTCATCGGCTATTATGCTTAATCTACTAGGTGACGTGTGGTTTGACGCCGCTGGCCAGCTGCAGGAGCCGAACTGGCACGCCGTACTCAGCCTGCCCGGTACGCACCTGCACCTGTACGGCAAAGCGCAAGCACGCTTAGGACGCAAGATGGGCCACCTTACCATCACCGGCCCAGACGTTGCGAGCGTTAAAACCGTAGCGCGTCGCGCTGCTGATTTGCTTGGTCTGCCGGGGCTGGATGCCATCTAGGTGTCATCATCTGCTCGTTTGTTTAGGCCGCAATACTTAGCCTGGGGCAAAGATCCGGTCTGCTCAGGCTACCCATCTACCAACTAACGACAGTGAGCTGCTCTGCTGATAGCTTCTGTGCGCCCGATGCAAAGTTTATCGGGCTGTATATCCTTCCCTGCACCTATTCTACAGCTTACTAGAATCACGCTAGTGGAGCGAACATTGGTACGCGTGTATATTGCTCGGCACCTCTGGAATGATGCTGCTTACTTTCAGCAGGGAGGTGTTGTGGGTAATAAGCAACAACAGAGTCTGTGTGCCGTCGCGCACGGCCCTGCCCTACCGGGCCGATGCCTGCGCCAACAATTACGCCCTGCAGAAAGCATAGGCTAACTGAGGCCCGGATGCAGCATTAGCCTCTAACAGGAAGCCAGCTTACAGTACCGTACTTTGAATCGGCCTATGGACTTACACGGCCTATCGGTAAAGTGGCATACTCCTGCAAATCCATTATAACCCCTTCTGTGTCAATGGAAGTGCCGACCGGAATTATTTCTATCAACCCCGTGGCTGAACTGTCCTACCCTGATGTCAGACTCTGCTCTTATTACAACTGCATCCGTACCGAATCGTGCAGCCACGCCCCGCGTACGGGCCCTCGATGTGATACGGGGCTTGGTGATGGTGATTATGGCTTTAGACCATACCCGCGACTTCTGGGGCGCTACCCTCCTGCGGCCCGAAGATGTTGCCCATGCCCCGGCCCTTTTGTTTCTGACACGCTGGGTTACTCACATCTGCGCGCCCACCTTTGTGCTGCTATCAGGCTGCAGCGTGTACCTGTACGCGCAAAAGCGGCACAATAGGGCTGCCGTCAGCCGCTTCCTGCTTGCCCGGGGGCTGTGGCTGATTGTAGTGGAGGTGACAGTACTCACCTTCGTGCTTTCCTGGAGCTATAGTTTAACGCTGCTATTGGTTATCTGGGCTATTGGGACGGGCTTTGCGTTGCTGGCTGGCCTGCTTTGGCTGCCCCGCTGGCTGTTGATAGCACTGACATTTGTTGTTCTGGCTGGCCACAACCTGGTGCCTAATCTGGCTCCCGTGACGGCCGCCAACGCCGGGTGGGCCCTGCTGCACAACGGGCCGTTTGTGCTGCCAGTGCTGGGACAGCCGGTGCTGGTTGCCTATTCGGTGGGGCCCTGGCTGGGAGTGCTGCTGGCCGGCTACCTGCTTGGACCGTGGTTCCAGCTACCGCTGCCGCTGCGAAACAGGCGCTTACGCTGGGCTGGAGTTGGGCTGCTAGGCATATTCTGCATGTTGCGGGCCACCAATTGGTACGGGGACCCTACGCCCTGGAGTGTGCAGCCGCAAGGGCTGCTGCACACGTGGCTGTCATTTGTCAACGTAACCAAATCCCCGCCGTCGCTGCTTTTTGTATGCCTAACGCTGGGCGTGGCTCTTTTGCTGCTCAGCCAGGCCGAAAAAGCCACTTCCCGGCTGAGTGACATACTGCGCACTTTCGGCCAGGTTCCGTTTTTCTACTATCTGCTGCACTTCACCCTGCTTAGCAGTGCGGCCTGGATATGGACAACGCTGGAGTTTGACCGAGCCGTGAACCTGGCGTTTGCACCGGCCAGCGCTTGGCCTCCCGCCTACTCTCCCAGTTTGGCGCGAACCTATCTGGTGTGGGCCGTGGTGGTAGTGGCCATGTATGGGCCGTGCCGCTGGTACCAACGCTTCAAGCAAACCCATACGCACTGGTGGCTGTCGTACCTGTAAACCGCAACCATTAGTATCGAGCGTGTGAACTCGCAGATGCAACAGCAGTAAATGTAAGTGCTTTCCCCAGCTTTTTTTCATGCGCCAGCCTGAACAGTAGGAGCGTGTAGCAGCAGGCATTTCTGGCAGGTGTATTGCTCCGTTCAGCAGACAGCCGCTTGGAATAAGTCGGGAGTGCATGGCCTTATTCCTGTGCTTTATTCCATACCACAATCCGCCTCCCTACGCTATGGCAAGAGTTTTACTGAGTATACTGATGCTGTCAGGGCTGAGCCAATTTGCCTGGGGCCCGCGTGAATACCACACCAGCTACGGGTTCATGAGCAGAAACAGCAGGTTGTGATACAGAATACCCTGCTCGCCGTCGTGAATACCATCGAGGCCGGCATCTTCCAGAAGCTCTTCCACCTCCTCATAGTCCTGCAGAAAGTCGATTTCCGGCTCTGGCTCATCGGGTGTCTGCGTATGTACCAGGTAGCGGCGCTTGGGTTCCAGCGTGATGAACAGCTTGCGAAAACGCGTCTGGGCTACCAGAAGAGCTTCGTAAGAGGCTACTTCGTCTTCATCCAGATGAATAAAGACAGTGGTCTTTTCGCTTTCCGGGGTGTGAAGAAGAAAGCTGGCAAGGTCGATGCTCATAAGTGGCGCTAGGATGGAATATGGCGAAGGTAGGCGTTGTACAACGCAGAACAGCACCCCAGCCAGCCTGGCGGGTCTTTCCGGGAGCGGACTGTTTAACAGAAACCGGCATCTACCCTACCCGGCCACCTCAACTATACTTTCCTTCTACTGCCTACATAGCTGAAATTCCTTCCCGCCATACTAGGCAATACCGACGTTGCTTGCTGCTTTAAACTACAAACCGAATACAGCCTGTGGCTGGCCGATGATGAAGCTATGAAAAGCGAGGCTGGCTCAAGACGTGTTTATTTTCATCAACAAACAATTCATCCTGGTGGACAAGCAGGGTTTCACGGGCAGAAGAATCGTTTATTTGTCTATTGCCTGAAGAAGCATATCCCGCTTCGGTATCGAAACGGCCGGCCATCTGGACTTGGATGCGGAGCTGAAAATCTGGGTTTCCAGCGAAACCCAACCCAGCGTGATGCGCAAGTTCAACAAGCAGGTCAATATCTATGATTTGTAGAAAGTACTGGCCCAGCACGTGCTGTTCTAACACACGCAGACGCTGCCAACACATCCAGAAAGCCCGCCGCTGCACGTCAGCGGCGGGCTTTTTATTTAACTATCTACTATTATTAATCCTTCAATCCTCCGCTCTCCACACTATGTCCTCCGTCTCCCTGCCTTCTGCACCTGTTACGCCTCATTCCCTTCCTTCAGAGGCCGGGCACCCCGCCGCGCATACGTGCCTGAACTGCGGCCATCCCGTGCCCGACCGATACTGCGGGCACTGCGGGCAGGACGCGCACCACACCCACCGTCTTACCCTGCGCGACATGCCCCACGACGTGCTGCACAGCATCTGGCACATCGACAAGGGCATTCTGTACACGTTGCGCACCATGATCCGACGGCCCGGCCCTACTATCCGGGAGTATCTGGCGGGCAAGCGCGTCGACCATTTCCGGCCCTTGTCGCTGCTGTTTTTCATTACCGGCCTCTACGCCCTGCTTTTCTCGGCGCTGCACATCAACATGCTGCCCCCCCGCGACCCGGCCATGCCGGAGGCCGTGTATCAGGTGCAGGTATCGTTCAGCACGTTTTTTATGAAATACCTGACCTGGTGCTACCTGGCCACGGTACCGGCCTGGGCGCTGGCGGCCCGCTTGTTTCTGCGGCGCGGCGGCTTCAACTATGCCGAGTGCCTCATCATTGCCTCGTTCATCACGGCCATCAACAACTTTATCACCCTGCTGCTGCTGCCCGTCTCGTACGCTTACAGCGGCACGCCCCAGATTCAGACATTCAGTCTGTATGCAATGGTGCTGGTAATTGGGTATGCCTCGTGGGCCTACGGTGACCTGCTGACCCATACCACCCTCGGCTGGCTAAGCCGCCTCTGGCGCGGCTTCCTGACCTTTATGGTGGGCTACCTCCTGCTCATTGTAGTGGGTATAGTGGCAGTGTTTACCCTGAACTGGTCCAGCATCAAAGAATCGGTGAAGCAGCAGCCCAAAGCCAAGCAGGAGCAGCAGCGCCGCGCCGCCGGAGCCCGGCCGCCCCAGGCTGGCCTGCATCCGCAGTAGCAGCTGATGCTTTCTGAGTGAACACGCAAAAAAGCCCGCCGCTGAACGTCAGCGGCGGGCTTTTCTGTACGGTTACTCAGCAATCTACTGGCCCAGCACCATGGCAAACACCAGCGGCGCTACAATGGTAGCATCCGACTCGATAATGAACTTGGGCGTGTCTTGGCCCAACTTGCCCCAGGTGATTTTCTCGTTCGGCACGGCGCCGGAGTAGCTGCCGTAGCTGGTGGTGGAATCGGAAATCTGGCAGAAGTAGCCCCACAGCGGCACCGAGGTGCGGCCCAGGTCCTGGTGCAGCATGGGCACCACGCAGATGGGGAAGTCGCCGGCAATGCCGCCGCCAATCTGGAAGAAGCCTACTTTGCTGGCCTCGGTGGCCTGCTGGGTGTACCAGTCGGCCAAGTAAATCATGTACTCGATGCCCGTGCGCACGGTGTGTACGTTCTTGATGTCGCCGCTGATAACGTGGCCCGCGAAGATGTTGCCCAGCGTGCTGTCTTCCCAGCCGGGGCAGATGATGGGCAGGTTTTTCTCGGCGGCGGCCAACATCCAAGAGTCCTTAGGGTCAATCTGGTAGTACTGCTCTAGCTCGCCCGACTTCAGGATCTGGTAGAAGAACTCGTGGGGGAAGTACTGCTCCCCGGCCTTATCGGCCTTTTCCCAGAACTTCAGCACTGAGTGCTCGAGGCGGCGCATGGCTTCTTCCTCCGGAATACAGGTGTCCGTCACGCGGTTCATGTGGCGCTCCAGCAGGGCCTGCTCGTCGGCGGGGGTCAGGTCGCGGTAGTTAGGCACCCGCTCGTAGAAGTCGTGGGCCACCAGGTTGAAGATGTCCTCCTCCAGGTTGGCACCGGTGCAGCTGATGATCTGGACTTTGTCCTGGCGAATCAACTCGGCCAGCTGGATGCCCATTTCGGCGGTGCTCATGGCGCCGGCTAGGGTTATCATCATCTTGCCGCCCTCGGCCAGGTGCTTGTTGTAGCCTTCGGCGGCATCAATCAGGGCAGCGGCGTTGAAGTGGCGGTAGTGGTGCTTGAGGAAATTGGTGATTTGCATGTTAGTGCTTGGTGCTTTGTGCTTAGGGCTTAGGGGTGTTTGTCCCGGCAACCTGAGCGGTACGAAAAAAATCAACTGGGTGGGGCTTAGCTGCTCGCCGCCTACTGCCTAAGCACTAAGCACCAAGCAATAAGCACTACCCTATACCGGCTCCTCAATCATGAGGTTGTGGTTGGTGTAGATGCAGATGTCGGCGGCAATGTGCAGGGCTTCCTCCACCATCTGGCGGGCCGTGAGGTGGGGCGCGTGTTTCTTGAGGGCCAGCGCGGCAGCCTGGGCAAACATAGCGCCCGAGCCGATGGCGGCCACATCGGAATCAGGCTCCAGCACGTCGCCAGAGCCGGCAATGATGAGCAGCTCGTCCCGGTCGCAGACCACCATCATGGCTTCCAGCTTGCGCAGGTACTGGTCTTTGCGCCACTCCTTGGCCAGCTCGATGGCGGCGCGGCGCAGCTGCCCGCCGTAGTTGCCAAGCTTCTCCTCAAACTTATCGAGCAGCAGAAACGCATCGGCGGTGGAGCCGGCAAAGCCGGTTACCACTTTGCCTTCGTGGAGCTTGCGCACCTTGCGCACGTTGCTCTTGGCTACGTGCTTGTCCATGGTGGCCTGGCCATCGGCCCCGAGGGCCACTTGGCCGTTGTGGCGCACGCCCAGCACGGTTGTAGAACGGATTTTCATGTCAGTTGCGAATTATAAGTTGCCGTCTTTCGCTAGTTAGGGAACAGAAAAAAGGGTGTCATCCTGACGAAGGAAGGACCTTACCGCACAGAACCGGTAACGCATAAGCGCCTCGTTCTGCCGTGATAAGGTCCTTCCTTCGTCAGGATGACAGGTAGCGTTTGCCTGACCTTCTATTAGAATCGGGCCTGCAATTTAGCAAAGTAAAACCGCCCATTCGAACCCATCTGCACCGGGTCCCAGGCGCCGCCGGTTTCCGTGAGTTGCGGATCGAACAGCGTGGGGTAGCGGTTGAACAGGTTGGTGCTGCCCACCGAGAGCTGCAAATGGTCGGTGAGGGCATAGCTAAAGGTTAGGTCCGTCGTGACGCGGGCGTCGTAGTTCATGTCGTTGCCATCGAAATCCACGAGCCGCACTTTGTCGAAGCGCACAAAGCGCAGCAGCGTGCTGAAGCGCCCCAGCTGGTAGTCGAAAGTGAGGTTGATTTTGGACGGCGGCGCCGAGGCTTTTACAAAGGCCTGCTCGCGGGGCCCGAAGAAGTCGTCTTCGCGGCCCGCCAGGCGGCCGGTGGTTTGCACCCGGTCAATCTTCAGGTTGTTGAAGTTGGCAGCCAGCGTGGAGTTGAGGCGGCCGGTGCCCAGCGTAGCGGTGTGGTTCAGCACCACATCCAGGCCAATGGAACGCGTGTCGGCGGCATTGGCGAAGAACTGCGCCTGGTCTACGTTCAGCGCCACCAGATCGGGCCCGATAACCGGGTCGTCGGACGAGAACTGGCTGGTGAGTACCACCCGGTCTTTTACCTTGATGTAATAGCCATCCACGGTCAAGCTCAGCGACGAGCCCAGGCGGCTGGTGAGGCCCACGTTGGCGCTGTTGGAGGTTTCCTGCTTGAGGGCCGGCACACCCAGCTTCTGGGTTACGGCGCTGTTGTTGCGGGCCAGCAGCACTTCCACCGGGTCGCCGTTGATGAAATTGGTGAAGGTGGAGTTGAAGTTGATCTGAGCAAGCGAAGGCGCCCGGAAGCCGGTGCTGTAGGTGCCGCGCAAGGTCAGAAACTCAGTGAGGTTGTAGCGCGTCGAAACCTTATAGTTAAGCGTGCTGCCGAAATCGGTGTAGTTCTCGTAGCGCAAGGCAGCGGCCAGCAGCCATTGCTGCGTCACGCTCAGCTCGGCGTCTACGTAGGCGCCCACATTGTCGCGGTCAGCCTTGATGGCGTCGCCGGGCTGGTAGCCAGGGAAGCCCTGCGAGCCACCCGACTTGGTGGGGTCGTAGTTGCGGTAGGATGCTTCCTCGCCGGCAAACAGCGAGTACCATTCGCGCCGGAACTCAGCCCCGGCGGCCACGTTCAGGCCCTGCAGCACGGTTTTGTAGTTGCGCGTGAGGCCCAGGCTCACCACGTCCTGCTGCAGCTGGAAGCCGCCCGCGTTGAAGCTGGTGGGCGAGGCCGCACCCAGCGAGGCGTTCAGCGTGTTGCGCAGCCCGTACTCGAAACGGTTGGAGCCGAAGTTATTGCTCAGATCCAGCTCCCACTCGCCCAGCTTGGTACGTACCCCGGCCACCGCCGACACGTCCACGATGTCGCTGGTGATGATGGGGTCGAAGCCGTTGGGGTAGATGGATGGTACGTTGCGGTCATCGTCGGCGAACCGGGTCCAGGCGTAGGCGTCGCCTTTGCGCTTATTGGCGCCCCCGAACACGTAGATGTGGCTGCGGTCCGACAGCGCAAATTTCGAGTTCAGATACGCCGAGAGGTTGGACACTTTGGGGTCGCCGTACTCGCGGCGGGCCAGTGAACTGGAATTGGGCACCGGCACGTTGGCGCGCTGGGTGTGCTGGCGCTGGTTGAAGTCAACGGTGGCATTCACAAAGCTGCCCTGCTCGCCTAAGCCCACGCCGTAGTTCACGTTGGCGTTGAAGTTGCCGCCGTCGAATTTCTCGTTGTCGCGGCGGTATTTGGCGTCGTAGGCGCCGTAGTTGGCGCTGGCCGTCAGCTCATTCACGGAGCTTTTCAGCACGATATTAATCACGCCGGCAATGGCGTCGGAGCCGTACTGGGCTGCCGCGCCGTCGCGCAGAATCTCAATCCGCTCGATGCTGGCCGCCGGAATGACGTTCAGGTCGGTGCCGGTGTTGCCGCGCCCGCGCGAGCCAAACAGGTTCACCAGCGCCGACTGGTGCTGGCGCTTGCCGTTCACGAGCACCAGCGTCTGGTCGGGGCCGAGGCCGCGCAAAGAGGCCGGATCGACGTGGTCGGCGCCGTCGGAGCCGGTCTGGCGGTTGGAATTGAAGGAAGGCGCCACAAACTGCAGCAGCTGATTCACGTCGAGCTGGCCGGTTTTGGTGGTCACTTCGCGCAGGTCGATAATATCTACAGGTGAAGGCGAATCCGTAACGGAGCGGTTCTGGCTGCGCGAGCCTACTACCTGCACCGCGCCCAGGCTGGTGGAGGCGTCGGCCAGCTTCACGCTTACGGAGCTGCTTCCCGCCACTTCCTGCGTGGTGTAGCCAATCGAGCTAATCACCAGCCGTGGGTTGGCCGCCCGCGACGACAACGAGAAACGGCCGGCATTGTCGGTGGCAGTGCCGTTGTTGGTACCTTTTTCTACTACCGTGGCGCCAATAACGGGCCGGCCAGCCGCATCGAGCACCTGTCCTGAGAGGGTTTGCGCCTGACCGTAAGCGGTGAGGCTGGCCGCACTTAATGCGGCCACTAGTAGTTGTTGCTTCATATCTGCGTCTGCCTTGTGTATAGTTCAACATTCAGGTGCTGCAGGCGCAACACCTCTGGCAGTAAGTATAGAGGATTTATAATAAAACCCTTCTGTTGCAGGGTTGTCCGCTTGCCTGTTCTGCGCCTTTCGTCTATTGGTCGGGCTTCTGCTGTGCAACAAAAAAGCCAGCCCGGTCGGGCTGGCTTTTTTGTTGCACAATCAGCTTACGCAACTCAGATAAGCATGCGCATTGGGTCTTCGAGCAGGGCTTTGAGCGTCTGCAGGAAGGCGGCGCCGGTGGCGCCATCCACCACGCGGTGGTCGCAGCTGAGTGTCACCTTCATGATGTTGCCGATGGCCAGCTGGCCATCTTTCACCACAGCGGTTTGCTTGATGCCACCCACGGCCAGAATGCAGGCGTCGGGCGGGTTGATGATGGCCGTGAATTCGTCGATGCCGAACATGCCTAGGTTGGAGATGGTGAAGGTGCTTCCCTCCCACTCGGCCGGCTGCAGCTTCTTGCTCTTGGCTTTGCCAGCCAGCTCCTTTACCTCAGTGGCAATGGTGGAGAGGCCCTTGCCGTCGGCGTTGCGCACTACCGGTACCAGCAGGCCTTCATCCACGGCTACAGCTACCCCGATGTTCACTACCTTGTTCTGGCGAATCTTGTCGCCGAGCCACGAGGAGTTGACAGCCGGATGCTGCTTGAGGGCAACAGCGGCAGCCTTGATAACCAGGTCGTTGAAGCTAAGCTTCACCGGCGAGAGTGTGTTGAGCTGGGTGCGTACCTCCATGGCCCGGTCCATCAGGATTTCCATGGTCAGGTAGAAGTGCGGCGCCGTGAACAGGCTCTCGGAGAGGCGGCGGGCAATTACCTTGCGCATCTGCGACACGGGTGTGTCGGTGTAGGTGCCGTCGGCGGGCTGAGCAGCTTGGGCCGGAGCAGCTTCTGCTTTGGGGGCTTCGGCCTTGGGTGCTTCTGTAGTAGCCGGGGCAGCTGCCGGGGCTGGCGCAGCGGCGGCAGGCTGCGCTGCCGGAGCAGCGGCAGGCTGGGCATTCTCCAGGTCGCGCGACACAATGCGGCCGTTTTCGCCGGAACCTTTTACACCGTTCAGGTCGATGCCTTTTTCGCGGGCAATGCTTTTAGCCAGCGGCGACGCCAGAATGCGGGTGCCAGCCGGGGCCGGTGCTACCGACGTAACAGCAGCGGCGGGCGCAGCGGCCGCCGGAGCAGCCGGCGTTGGGGCCGGAGTTGCTGCTGGAGCAGGTGCCGCGGCGGCAGGAGCTGACTCAGGTGCGGGTGCCGCTTCGGCCGGAGCTGCGCTACCGCCGCTCTGGCCGCCCAGCAGAGCCTGCACGTCAGCACCTTCTTCGCCGATAATGGCCAGAATGCCGTCTACCGCTACCGATTCGCCGTCTTTCGGGCCAACGTAGAGCAGCGTGCCGTCTTCGTAGTTTTCCAGCTCCATGGTCGCCTTGTCGGTTTCCACTTCGGCCAGCACGTCGCCGGACTTCACTTTATCACCTACTTTTTTGAGCCAGGAGGCAATGGTGCCTTCGGTCATCGTGTCGCTCATCTTGGGCATCCGGATGACGGTAGCTTTCTTGCCGTTGCCAGCCGGAGCAGCGGCCGGCGCCGGAGCAGCTGGGGCTTCAGCTTTAGGGGCTTCCGGAGCGGGAGCCGCGGCAGGAGCTGGCGCAGCCTCGGCGGCCGGAGCAGCTTCGGGAGCAGGAGCCGCCTCGGTCGGGGCTGGCGCTGCCGGGGCAGCACCGCCCAGCAGGGCAGAAATATCTTCGCCTTCTTTCCCAACAATGGCCAGCAACCCGTCAACGGGTACCGACTCGCCCGCCTGCGGGCCGATGTGGAGCAGCGTGCCGTCTTCGTAGTTTTCCAGCTCCATCGTGGCCTTGTCGGTTTCGACCTCCGCCAGAATGTCCCCGGATTTCACCTTATCGCCTACTTTTTTGAGCCACGAGGCAATGACCCCTTCGGTCATCGTGTCGCTCATTTTGGGCATTTTTATGATTTCGGCCATCTGCGTCTACTGTTGAATTGAATGGGGTCAAAATTAGCCCGAAAATCCGGGGGTGCAAACGAAAGTCTCGGCTAAGCGCACGCCTGCCAGGAGCGAATTTTCGCCTGCAGCCATGCCTTACGTCTATCCGCGGTTCATTGCCCGCGACTATGCAGCCGGTACTTCCTTACCTGATGCCTAGCAGCCCAAGCGTTAATGTGGTTCCCCTCCGCTCCCATTCTTCCGGCACCAGCCTGCTACAACTCCCGCACCCAGATATTGCGGAAGCTGATGGGCTCACTTGGGTCGCCGTGCGACTGTAGCTTGATAGGTGACGGGCCGTGCGCCTGATAGCTGGGCGGCCCGATGTATACAGTGGCGCCTTTCAGCTCGGTGTTGTTTTGCACCAGCACGCCGTTGAAGAGCACCGTCACGCGGGCGGGCGTCATCAGCGCGCCATCGGCCTTGAAAGTTGGCGCGGTCCACATTACGTCGTACGACTGCCACTCGCCGGGCTTCTGGGTGGGGTTGGCCAGCGGAATAAACTGCTTGTAGATGCTGCCGGCCATACCGTTTACGTAGGTCTGGTTCTGATACGAATCCAGAATCTGCAGCTCGTAACCTAGGTCGCCTTTGCCCAGTGAGGCCAGAAACAGGCCGCTGTTGCCGCGCACTTGGCCCGTACCAGCAATGGTGGCTGGCACCCGCCACTCCAAGTGCAGCTGGTAGTTGGTGAATTTCTGCTTGGTTTCGATGTTGCCCGTTTTCTTATCTACGGTCAGCAACCCATCGGCTACCTTCCAGCCAGCGGGCTTGGTGCGGTCCTCTACCGATACCCATTGGGCCAGGTCGCGGCCATTGAACAGCACCACCGCATCGGAAGGCGGCGCGGTAAACACGCCGGTGGCCGTCACCACTTTCGGCACCGGTTTCCAGACTTCGGTGTCCTCGGGTTTGCCTTTTTGCGGAGTCTGGGCCACGGCCGAACAGCTGATGAGAGTGGGGAGAAGCAGAAAAGCCAGTTTCATGGGAGAGAAATGAAGGGCGGAAAATAGGGAAGTCTGTAACCTAGAACGTTGCGCGGACGCTGGCCGAAGCATCCTTACTGCTTCGCAGAACGATTCACTAGCTCAGGGTTTAAACCCTGGGCTAGGGAGCGGTAGCCATTCCAAGCGCCAGCGCGCACAATTCCTCGGCAAGCTCAGAATGGCTTTCTGGTTGACTCGCGCTACACATCACACAACTGCACAGCCTGCCGCAGGGAAGCTAATCCGTCGGCCTGGCGGGGCATGAACTCCTGAGCCACGTAGCCTTTGAAACCGGTGGCCAAGATAGCGCGCATGATGGCCGGATAGTTCAACTCCTGCGTGTCGTCGAGCTCGTGGCGGCCGGGTACGCCGGCGGTGTGGTAGTGGGCAATATAGCGGTGGTTGTCGGTGAGGGTGCGAATGACGTCGCCCTCGTCGATCTGCATGTGGTAGATGTCGTAGAGCAGCTTGAAGTGCTCGGAGCCCAGCCGCTTGGCCAGCTGCACGCCCCAGGCCGTCCGGTCGCACTGGTAGTCGGGGTGGTCGATTTTGCTGTTGAGCAGCTCCATCACCAGCACCACGTTGTGCTTGGCGGCTAGTGGCAGTAGCGGCTGCAAGCCGGCCACGCAGTTCGTCCACCCCTGCTCGTCCGACATGCCTCGGCGGCTGCCGCTGAAACAGATGAGGTTGGTGTAGCCGGCCTGCGCCACCCGCGGAATCATTTCGGCGTAGCGCTGCCGAAGCTGGGCGTGAAACCGGGGGTCGTTGAAGCCGTCGGTGAGGTTGATTTCGGCGCCGTTGCACATCGGCGAGTCGAGGCCATACTTTTTGAGCGTCGGCCAATCGGCGGGCCCAACCAAGTCAATACCTTTCAGGCCCATGGCTTTGGCGGCCGCGCACAACTCATCGAGTGGCATTTTGCCGAAGCACCAGCGGCACACCGACTGTTTCAGGTTGTTCTTCAGTTGTCCCGAACCGGGTTGCTTGTTTTCCGCAGCACACGCCGCCGAAACGCCTAACGTGCTGACGGCTGCCGTGCCGGTCACCAAGCCTTTTAGCGCCGCCCGCCGATTCCAGGTAGCCATGGCTAAACGGCTTGGGTGA
The DNA here is from genome assembly GCF_014333525.1 of Hymenobacter puniceus. Taxonomy (GTDB): domain Bacteria; phylum Bacteroidota; class Bacteroidia; order Cytophagales; family Hymenobacteraceae; genus Hymenobacter. The sequence goes on along the minus strand of NZ_JACSCX010000003.1, from coordinate 88,999 downwards.
GTGGCGTGGCGGGGTCTTGCAGCGGCGTGGCCGTTGACGCCACCTGCGGCTGCGACGCATCCCGGAAAAACGCCAGAAACGCCAGCAGCACCAGCGCCGCAATACCGGCCGGAATCAGCCAGATCATGCGCCAGTCGTGGGTGGTGGGGGTGATTTGGTAGGCATCGAAAATGCGGCCCGACAGCAGCGTGCCGATAAGCATGCCCACGCCGTAGGTGGCCAGCGTGATGAAACCCTGGGCGGAGCTTTTGAACCGCTCCCCGGCCAGGTTATCCGTATAAATCTGGCCCGTTACGAAGAAGAAGTCGTAGCAAATGCCGTGCAGTACAATGCCTACAATCAGCATCCAGTAGTTGCCGAGGCCGTCGCCGTAGGCGAAAAACAGGTAGCGCAGCACCCAGGCCGCCATACCGATGGCCAGCATCTTTTTCACGCCCAGCCGGCTGAAAAACAGCGGAATAGCCAGCATAAATAACAGCTCCGATACCTGCCCCAAGCTCTGCACGCCCGCCGCCGACTTCATCCCGACTTCGTTGAGAAACGGGTTGGTGAAGCCATAGTAGAAAGCCAGCGGAATGCAGATGGCAATGGAAGCCAGGAAGAAAATGAGGTAAGAGCGGTTACGCAGCATGCCAATGGCTTCCAGCCCCAGCAAGTCGCCGAGGGAGCTGGTTTGGTCCTTTTTCACGGGCGGCGTGGCCGGTAGCGTGAAGCTGAATACGCCCAGCAGCGTCGAGGCGCCGGCCGCCATCAGGAAAGTGCTTTGCAGGCTGTTGGTCTGCTCCCAGTTCAGCCAGCCGATGGTGAGGCCGGCCACAATCCAGCCCAGCGTGCCCAGCACCCGGATAGGGGCAAACTCCTTCTGCGGATTCTGCATCTGCCGGAAGCTAATAGAGTTTACCAGCGCCAGCGTGGGCATGTACAGCACCATATAAGACAGGATGCTGGGGTAGAAACTGGTAAAATCAGGCGCGTTGGACGCCCGCCACAGCAGCACCGCTCCCACTAGATGCAGCACGCCCAGAATCTTTTGGGCCGAGAAAAACCGGTCGGCAATGAGCCCAATGATGAACGGCGCCACAATGGCCCCAATTGACTGCGTGAGAAACGCCACGCCCACCTGTGTACCCGTTGCGCCCAAGTTGCGCAACAGGTACGTGCCCAGCGTCACGAACCACGCGCCCCAGATGAAGAACTCCAGGAACATCATGATGGATAGCCGTATTCGGATGGAAGCAGTCATGGGCGGTGGGGATTAGGAATGGCTTGATTTTGAACGTCATGCTGAGCGAAGGTGCAGCCGCAGCCGAAGCATCTCTACCGCTTCGTTGCGCCAGAGAAGGCGCGTGCTGATGTTGTTTTAGCTGGTGCCGGAACCGGTCGTTCAACGACGAGACGCGAAGTGTCGCGTCTCTACAATCGACCAATGAAGCAGTAGAGATGCTTCGGCAAGCTCAGCATGACCGTTCACCCCAACCGCAGCTCCGGCTACTTCAGCGCCAGAATATACTTGGTCATTTCCTCGGCGTCTTTCTGCGAGAGGCCGGGGTGTGGCGTCATCGGAATTTCGCCCCAGTTGCCTTGGCCGCCCGTTATGATTTTCTTGGCCAGCATGGTCACGTTGGCGGCTGTGTTGGGGTATTTGGCGGCAATTTCGCGGTAGCCGGGGCCGATGAGCTTTTCATTTTCGCGGTGGCAGCTGGCGCAGTCGGAGCCTTCCATCAGTTTGGCACCTACGGCTACTGCGCCGCCCGTCGGCGCCGTCCCGATTTTGGTGACGCTGGTATCTACCTGCGGCTGGCGGGCCACGGCGCTGAGATTGGCGCCGGTGGTGCTGTCCTGGGCCGGCACAGATTCCTCGGCCAGCGTGTAGTCTTCCTTGGCCTTGGTGGCAGAGGTGTCATCGGAGCCGCAGGCCAGCAGCAGGGGCCCGCAGGCGAAGAGGAGAAAAGCCTTTTTCATGACAAAAGCGGAGAATTAGAAGCCGAGAAGCTGGTGGTTGAAAGATTGGTCGATGCCCGAGGCGGCAAAGTCGTCGAAGGCTTTATCGGTGACGCGGATGAGGTGATTCTGGATGAAGGGCGCGCCTTCGCGGGCACCATCTTCGGGATGTTTGAGGGCGCACTCCCACTCCAGCACGGCCCAGCCAGGGTAGTCGTACTGAGTGAGCTTACTGAAAATGGCTTTGAAATCCACCTGCCCGTCGCCGAGCGAGCGGAAGCGGCCGGCGCGGTCGGTCCAGCTTTGGTAGCCGCCGTACACGCCCTGTCGGCCATTGGGCCGGAACTCGGCATCCTTGACGTGAAACGCCCGAATCCGCTCGTGGTAGATGTCGATGTACTCCAGATAATCGAGGCACTGGAGCACGAAGTGCGAGGGGTCGTAGAGCAGGCAGGCGCGCGGATGCTGGTGTACTTCGGCCAGAAACCGCTCGTAGCTGACGCCGTCGTGGAGGTCTTCGCCAGCGTGCACCTCGTAGCACACGTCCACGCCGCACTCGTCAAACGCATCCAGAATCGGGCGCCAGCGCCGGCCCAACTCGGCAAAGCCATCCTCCACCAGCCCGGCCGGCCGCTGGGGCCAGGGGTACATATAAGGCCAGAGTAGCGCCCCGCTGAACGTGGCGTGCGCCGTGAGCCCCAGCCGCTGCGAAGCTTGCGCGGCGTACTTGAGCTGCTGCACGGCCCACTGCTGCCGGGCCTTGGGGTTGCCGCGCACGGCCTCCGGCGCAAAGCCATCGAACAGCGCATCATACACCGGATTCACGGCCACCAGCTGCCCCTGCAGGTGCGTCGACAGCTCCGTAATTTCCAAGCCTGCGGCCTGCACTTTGCCTTTCAGCTCGTCGGCATAGGTCTGGCTTTCGGCGGCCAGCTCCAGGTTGATGATGCGCGGGTCGGTGGTGGGCAGCTGCACGCCCTTGTAGCCCAGCCCGGCCGCCCAGCCACAGATGCTATCTAGGCTGTTGAACGGGGCTTGGTCACCGAGAAACTGCGCCAGGAAAATGCCGGGGCCTTTGATGGTTCGCATGGCAGTTTAGACAGTAAGGTCAGTCCACTTTTGCTCGGAGCGGCCCGAGGCAATAACGGTTTCAATGAACGCCATGCCCCGCAGACCTTCCTCAATGCCGGGGTAGTCGGCAGCCTCGGGCGGGGCTTGCGGGCCGCCCAGGTCGGCGCGCAGGGTGAGGGCGAAGTTGCGGTAGAGGTTGGCAAAGGCTTCGAGGTAGCCCTCGGGGTGGCCGGCCGGAATGCGGCTGTTGTGGCGGGCGGCGGCGCTGAGGTAGCCCGCGCCCGTGCGGCGCACTTCGGCCGGGCGGTCGGGCCATTTCACCAGCAGCGTGTTGGCGTCGGCCTGCTGCCAGTCGAGGCCGCCTTTTTCGCCGTAGATGCGCAGGCGCAGGTTGTTTTCCTCGCCGGTTGCCACTTGGGTAGCTACCAGCACGCCGCTGGCGCCGTTGGCAAACTGCAGCAGCACCGCCCCGTCGTCGTCGAGCTGCCGGCCGGGCACCACGGTATTGATATCGGCACACAACTGACTGACTGATAATCCACTCACGTACTCGGCCAAGTTGAAGGCATGGGTGCCGATGTCGCCCATGGCGCCGGCAATGCCGCTGCGGGCAGGGTCAGTGCGCCAAGCGGCCTGCTTGTTGTCGGCGTTGCCTTCTTCAAAGCTGCTGAGCCAGCCCTGCGGGTACTCCACGTATACTTTGCGCACGGTGCCCAGCGCCCCAGAGGCTATCAGGTGGCGAGCCTCCTTGAGCATGGGGTAACCAGTATAGGTATGTGTCAGGCATAGCCGGCGGCCGGTAGTGGCCACCACAGCGGCCAGTTCCCGGGCTTCTGCCAACGAAAACGTCATCGGCTTGTCCAGCACCACATCGAAGCCGTGCTCCAGCGCCATTTTGGCGGGCGCGAAGTGCAGATGGTTGGGCGTCACGATGCTGACAACCTGCACCCGCTCGGCGGCCGGCCGTTGCGCTTCCTGCTCGATGAGCTGCTGATACGAATCGTAGACGCGCTCAGCCGCCAGCCCCAACTCCTGGCCGGTGGCGCGGGAAGTGGCCGGGTTGCTGCTAAAGGCACCGGCCGTCAGCTCATACAGCCCATCCAGGGAAGCTGCCATGCGGTGCACTGCACCAATGAAGGAGCCCTGCCCGCCGCCAATCATGCCCAATCGTAGTTTCATGCAGTGCCTAATTGTTGTTAGGTAATCAACTGACCGTCATGCTAAGCGCAGCCGAAGCAGCTCCACCGCTTCGTTGAATTACTACCACAAGAAAGCGGTAGAGCTGCTTCGGCTGCGCTCAGCATGACGTTTATGAGAAATAAGATTAGGTAGTTGCCCAGGCCCGGTCGCCCTTTTTGTACGGTACGTCGCCGTCGTATTTACCGGGAACGGGCAGGTAGCGCAGAGCCTTAGTGGCGCCGGGCTCAGACGTGAAGAAGCCCAGCAACGTCAGCTCCTTGAACATGCGGAAGTAGTGGTTGGGCTGCTCCGGGGTTTTCGCCTTTTCGTACTGCTTCATTTCCGTATCGAGGGCCGTGAGCAACGCCGTGCGCTGCGAGGCATCGAGGGCCAGGAAGTCCTTGCTGTATTTCTGCTGCGCGGCAGCCTCCAGTTTGGGCAGGCCTTCCAGGAAGATCTGCTGGTCTTTCGGGGCGTAGCAGTCGCGCACCATCACGGCCATGAAGCCGCCCACGTTGGCGGCTTTGGCGCCCGGCGTTTTGGTAGCCGGCAGGATGGTTTCACCCACCTCATTGAGGAGGTTGATCTGCTTGGCATCCAGTACCTCGGCCAGCTTTTCGGGCTTCGCCGGGGCGGTTTTAGCTTTGGCGGCGGCCTTGGATTTGTCAGTATCGGCGGTGCAGCCGGTCAGGAAATATTCGGCCCCGATGAGCGTACCGCCCATGAGGAGGGCTACGCGGGCTACGGCGTCTCTTCTGTTCATGGTGGCGGGCGCTAGACGTTTTGTTTTTTCAGTTCACTTACGGCGTGGTCCACGGCGCGGGCCGTGAGGGCCAGGTATGTGAGCGACGGATTCTGGCAGGCGGCTGAGGTCATGGCCGCGCCGTCCGTTACGTACACATTGGGCGCATCCCATACCTGATTCCATTTGTTGAGCACCGACGTTTTTGGGTCGCGGCCCATGCGGGCGGTGCCCATTTCGTGGATGCCGCCGCCCAGCGTGTAGCCGTTGTTATAGGTCTTTACGTTCTTCACGCCGGCCTTTTCCAGCATTTCCTGGGCATCTGCCATCATGTCGATGCGCATTTTCTGCTCGTTGTCGCGGATGCTGGCGTCCATCACCAGCACCGGCAGGCCCCACTTGTCTTTCTGGGTGGTCGAGAGGGAAATGCGGTTGTCGTGGTAGGGCAGCGTTTCGCCGAAGCCCATGATGCCCATGGTCCAGTCGCCGGGCTCGCTCAGCGCGTCCTTGAAGTCGCCACCGATGTTCATCTCGGCAATTTCGCGGCCCCAGCCTTCGCGGCCAGCGCCGCCCTGGTAGCCGAAGCCCCGGATGTAGTCGCGCTTGTCGCCAAACAGGTTGCGGTAGCGCGGCACGTAAATGCCATTGGCGCGGCGCCCGTACACATATTTGTCTTCGTAGCCGGGCATTTCGCCGGAGGCCCCGGCCCGGAAATGGTGGTCCATTACGTTGTGGCCCAGCTCGCCGCTGCTGCTGCCCAGGCCGCCGGGCCACACGTCGGTGGCAGAGTTCATCAGCACCCAGGCCGAATTCAGGGCCGAGGCATTCAGGAAGATGATTTTGGCGTAGTACTCGTAAGTCTGGTTGGTTTCGGCGTCCAGTATTTCCACGCCCTTGGCGCGCTTGGTGTCCTTATCATACAGGATGCGCGTGACGATGGAAAACGGCCGCAACGTGAGGTTGCCGGTGGCCACGGCGGCCGGCAGTGTGGCCGACTGCGTGCTGAAATACGCCCCGAACGGGCAGCCCAGCCAGCACTTGTTGCGGTACTGGCAGCTGACGCGGTTGTTGTGGTTTTGGGTGATGTTGGCCGTGCGGCCGATGATCATGCGGCGGTGCTCGTAATGCTTTTTGAGGCGGGCTGCCACGTCTTTTTCCACCACGTTCATCTCCATAGGCGGCATAAAGTCACCGTCGGGCAGCTGGGGCAGGTTTTCGCGCGAGCCGCTGATGCCGGCGAACTTCTCGGCATGGCTGTACCACGGGGCCAGGTCCTGGTAGCGGATGGGCCAGTCCACGGCAATACCGTCTTTGGCGTTGGCTTCGAAGTCGTAGTCGCTCAGGCGGTACGACTGCCGGCCCCACATCAATGAGCGGCCGCCCACGTGGTAGCCCCGGAACCAGTCGAAGGGCTTGGCTTCCACATAGGGGCTTTCCTTCTCGTTCACCCAGTAGTCCAGGTTGGTTTCATTGAGAGTATAATCGCGACTCAAGACCGGATAATCTTTAATCATTTGCTGCGTTTTGCCGCCCCGGTGCTCGTACTCCCACGGGTTTTTGTTGGCATTCACGTAGTCCTTGATGTGCTCGATGTTGCGCCCCCGTTCCAGCATGAGAGTTTTCAGGCCCTTCTCGGTCAGCTCCTTGGCCGCCATGCCGCCCGAAATGCCGGACCCAATGACGATGGCGTCATACGTGTTCTTTTCCATGAATATGGTGGGATGAAAGTAGAGAACGGGGGAATAATAAGTTGTCAATTGCTGGTTGTCAGCTAGTAGTTGTCAGTCAGAATAATGCTGCTGAATGACCTAACTGACAACTACTAGCTGACAACCAGCAACTAGCTACTCTACACCAAGGTGCGCTTGATGTGCGTGATGCTTTTCTGGATGCTGTCGAAGGGCGAGCCGGGCGTTTGGTCCTGCTCGACGAAGAAGTATTTCATACCCGACGTCTTGGCTTGAGCGAAAATGCGCTTGAAGTCGATAGAGCCGTTGCCGACTTCAGTGAAATTGCGCGCCGGCGTGCGGTCCATATCCTTCACGTGCCACAGCGGGAAGCGGCCGGGATGCTTCTGAAACAATGCTACCGGGTCCTGGCCAGCCTTGGTAGCCCAATACAGATCCAGCTCCATCTTCACCAGCTCTTTATCAGTGGTGAGCAGCACATCATAGGGCATCTTGCCGTCCTGCGCCACAAACTCGAAGTCGTGGTTGTGGTAGCAGAGCTGGATACCTGCTTTCTTGCACCGCTCGCCAGCTTTATTGAGGCGCTCGGCCAGTAGCTTGTAGTGGTCGAGGTTGCCACGCTCCGACTCGGTTAGCCAGGCGCACACCATGTACTTGATGCCTACTTGGGCGGCATCGTCTATGGCTTTATCCCAGCCGTGCAGGATGGTGCCGGCAGTGGGCTGGCCGTTGTTTTGCTGCTCACCCAGCAAATAATGGCTACTAGGCATGCGTAGGCCGGCTTTTTTGAGGGCCTGCGCGAAAGCGGCCGGCGTCATATCATAAAATTTCAGGCTACCGGTGTAGGTGGCACCTTCCATTGTAGTATAGCCCATTTGCGCCACACGGGCCAGTGTACCTACCGGGTCCTTCTGCATGGCGTCGCGGAGTGTATATAGCTGCAGGCCAATATCAGTTTTGCCTTTGGCAAGCAATGCGGGAGATGCGAGAACACCCGCCGACAGCAGGGAAGCGGACTTTACAAAGGCACGTCTGGATAGCATATGGACAGGAATGGGGAAGAAAACAGAACTGTATTTTCCGGGTAGCCCCTGCTCCTGCGTTCAGGACGGCAGCGGCCGGCAGCTCTGCGGAGCCGTTCCGGACTTTACCTCGTCAGCAGACAGCGCATAGGCTGCCTATTGCTTGTTGCGAGTAAGTTACAAGTTGTTCTTACCAAACAAAATGCAGTTGGCTTGTTCATTTACTATAGCAACTTATTTTTCGGCTATTGGAGGCTGCAGAGCTATATTTTGGGCACTTATAGGGCATGATTTCTTCTAAAAAAACCAGATAGCAAGTACATGCCAACCAGTTTTAAAATACTATATTCATACGCAGTGCTCTTGCTCATTCAAGCTTCTGGTGGGCTTGTCCCTACTTTCCAACTTCCTGCAGGTGCGCTACATCAAGGAAACTGCTAATCGTGAACATGGAGCCGGAATACTGCAGGCAGTATAGCCCCAGATTGCGGTGGTCAAAGGAGTCCATGTAGCGCAGCGGATAGTTGAGCAGCTGGCACAGCAGCACCCGCATGGCGCGGCCATGCATGCACACCAGCACGGTTTCCTCGGCGGGGCGGCTTTTCAGCAACTCAATAAACGGGCGTTGCCGGGCGGCCACTTCGTCGGGACTTTCGCCGCCGGGCAGGCGGGCGGCAGTGTTGCCAGCGGTCCATTGCCGCAGCACGCCATAGTATTCCTCGTCTTCTTCGGGCGTGATAAGTGTGCCTTCGCGCGCCCCCCAGCTGATTTCGTTGAGGGCAAGGTGCTGCTCGTGCGGCAACTGCTGATCAAGAAAGCCCTGCACCGACTGATGCGTGCGGCGCAGCGCCGAGGTGTACACCTTATCGAAGGGCAGGTGAGCGTAGGCTGCGTGAAACCGCCCGGCCTGTTGGTGGCCGGTAGCGTTGAGGCTGGAGTCGATGCCGCTGCCCTGCACGATGCCGCGCACGTTGAAGTCGGTCTGGCCGTGCCGAATGAGGTATATTTTTTTGACGCTCACTTTCCCGCTAGCTTTGCTGTTTATGGGGTCAAAAGTAGCTTTTCAGCTCCCGGAATCCCTGACCTCGCGCCTTATTTACCATTCCTGATGTACCCCGAACGCCTTTCCTCTGATCTGGCTCAACTCAACGCCTTATGCCGCAACACGCTGGGCGAGCAACTGGGGATTGAAATAACCGCCGTGGGTGAGCGGAGCCTGACCGGCCGCATGCCCGTGGACCGCCGCACGCACCAGCCGATGGGTTTGCTGCACGGCGGCGCGTCCGTAGCACTGGCCGAAACGCTGGGCAGCATTGGGGCGCAGCTACAGGTAGACGTACGTAAGAAAGCGTGTGTGGGACTGGAAATCAACGCCAATCACCTGAAAGGCGTGCATTCCGGCTATGTGATAGGCCACGCTACGGCGCTGCACGTAGGCCGCAGCACGCAGGTGTGGGAAATCCGCATCACGCACGAAGAAACCGGCGTACTGGTCTGCGTCAGCCGCATCACCATGGCCGTCATCGACCTGCCGGCTGCCCCCCAAAACCCGGTGGCGTGAGTGGCCTGCAGCGCCTGCCCTGGCACCCCGACTTAGCGCCGGCGGCCCGCCAACGCCAGCTAGTGGCGCTGGCGCTGAGCAGCGGCCGGCCCGTGGCGCTGTGGCGGCTGCCCGGTGCCACGCACGCCCAGCTGTGTTTGAGTTTGCGAGTAGAGGCTGCCTACGTGGGGTTGCCACCGGCGCTGGAGCCGACTGCGCCGGCCGGTTTCGCTTTTTTTCCTTTCCAGGATTCCGACCACAACCCGCCGCTGTTTCTACCCGCCGACCTGTATTTTGATTTAGGCCAGCCCGATGAAATCCAGGTCAGCAACACGGCAATGGCGCGGCTGCCGGCACTGCGGCAGCAGTTTATGGCGCGGCCCACAGACGCGCCGCTACCCTGGCACGTGAGCCCGCAGCCGGCCCCGGCGGCCGCCACACAGCCTTCCTACGAGGCGTTGGTACAGGCCGGCGTAGACGCCATCAACAGCGGGCGGCTGCAGAAAGTGGTGAGCAGCCGGGCCGTGCGCCGGCCGCTGCCCGCGGGGTTTGATGTGCTGGCCGCGTTCGAGAAACTGCAGGCGCGCTACCCCAATGCTTTTGTGTCGGTGGTGAGTGCGCCAGGCGTGGGCACCTGGCTGGGCGCTACGCCCGAGGTGCTGGCCGAAGTCGGGGCCGACCATATGTTCCGGACGATGGCGCTGGCCGGCACCCAGCCGCTGCTCCCGGGGCACCAACCCAGCGAGGCCATCTGGCGGCAAAAGGAAATCGAGGAACAGGCGCTGGTGGCGCGCTATATCGTTAATTGCTTCAAGCAGCTGCGGCTGCGCGAGTACCAGGAAACCGGGCCGCGCACGGTGGCAGCCGGCGAGGTGCTGCACCTGCGCACCGACTTTGCGGTGGATTTGCGCAAGGTGCCGTTTGCCACGCTGGGTACTGATATGCTGCGGTTGCTGCACCCCACGTCGGCCGTGGGCGGCATGCCCCGCCAGGCGGCCCTCGACTTCATTGCCAGCCACGAGGGCTACGACCGGGCCTACTACAGCGGCTTCCTGGGCCCTGTAAACCTGCCCGACGCCGGCCAAGCGCGCCTCTACGTGAACCTACGCTGCCTCCAGCTTCGCCCCGACCAGGCTATCCTCTACGCCGGCACCGGCCTCACCATTGACTCCGACCCCGCCCGCGAGTGGCAGGAAACCGAGTTGAAGCTGCGCACCATCGGGGCTATTTTAAATTAAGAATTAAAAATTGGTTGTTCTAATGACTTGAATTCAGACGCAGGCATAGCCGGTTTGCACATGATTGTCACTGCGGCTGCCTGTCTCAATTCTCAATTTTTAATTAACAAGCATGCAAGCCGTCCACAACATCCCCGAAATCTGCGCGCAACTGGGCATTACCGACGTGGTACTGTCGCCGGGCAGTCGGTGCGCACCACTCACTATTGCCTTTGCGCGGCACCCAGGCATTGTGGTGCGCACGGTGCCCGATGAGCGGGCGGCGGCCTTCATCGGGCTGGGACTGGCCCAGGCCCAGCGGCAGGCCGTGGCGCTGGTGTGCACGTCGGGCACAGCGGGCCTGAACTACGCACCAGCCGTGGCCGAGGCCTATTTCCAGCAGATTCCACTCGTTGTTTTCACGGCTGACCGGCCGCCGGAGTGGATTGATCAACTCGACGGCCAGACCATCCGCCAAACCGATTTGTACGGCGCGCACGCCAAGGGCTCGTTCACCTTTCCGGCCGACACCACGCACGCCGACGCGCAGTGGCACGCCACGCGGATCGTGAGTGAGGCCATTGTGTTGGCAGAGCAGTTTCCGGCCGGGCCGGTGCAGGTGAATGTGCCGCTGCGGGAGCCTTTCTACCCCAAGCAGGGCGAGGAGCTGCAGTTTGGCCCAGTGAAAGTGACGCGCGAATTGCCTGGCCGGCTCCAGCTGCCGGCCGCCACGCTGCAGGAGTTGCGCAACGCCATCCAGAGCACCAGCCGCGTGCTGGTGGTAGCCGGCCAGCACCCTGCCGACACCGAACTCCGGCTGGCGCTGCTGCAATTCGCCACCACCCACCATGTGCCTGTAGTCGGTGATTTGATTGCCAACCTGCACTTGCCCGCCGCTGCCGGTTTCGACCAGCGCCTGCGCCCCTTGGGCCGCCAGGACGTGTTTATGGCCGTGCCGGAGCCGGGCCTGAAAGAAGCTCTGCGGCCGGAGCTGCTCATCACCTTCGGCCAGTCGCTGATTTCCAAAGCCTTAAAACTGTACCTGCGCAACGCCAAGCCCGCCCAGCACTGGCACATTCAGGCGGCCGGCGCCGTGGCCGACACGTTCCAGTCGCTGACGAAAGTGGTGCGTATGGAGCCAGCTGATTTCTTTGCGGCGCTGGGCGCGGAGAAGTTTAGTACAACAGATAGTATAGGAGTTTACGCATCTGCTGTTTCAGGTTCGATTCCTAGCGCGGCCATACCCAATCACACTACCGCGCAGGACGCCACTCGCGTAGCGCCGCGGCCGCAGCCACTGAATGAACCGGTGCGCCTGACGTGGCTTGCGGCGGAAGCAGACCCGGCCAAAGCAGCTTACCTTAAGCCCTGGCTGGCGGCTGAGAACTGGGCTACAGGTTTCCTACAAGAGTTTCTGCAGCAGCGCAACCAACCGTTCAATGAGTTTACGGCCATTTATAAGGCGCTGCAGTTGCTGCCCGACCAAACGGCGCTGCACCTGGCCAACAGCATGGCCGTACGCTACGCCAACATTCTGGGGCTGCCGGCTACCCGCTCGATAGAAGTGTTTGCCAACCGCGGCACCAGCGGCATTGATGGCTGCACCAGCACGGCCGTGGGCGCGGCCCTGGCCCAACCCAAGCGGCCGGTGGTGCTGCTCACCGGCGACGTGGCGTTCTTCTACGACCGTAACGCATTCTGGCACAATTACCCCACCCCCAACCTGCGCGTGATACTGCTCAACAACCACGCCGGCGGCATCTTCCGGCTGATTGATGGGCCCCGCCAGCAGCCGGAGCTGGAAGAGTTCTTCGAGACGCGGCAGCCGCTGCGCGCCGAGAATACGGCCCGGGATTTTGGGCTGCGCTACTTCGCCGTTTCCACTTTCTCTGAACTAGAGTCGGCGCTACCGGTTTTCTTTGCAGCCGAAACCGGCGCGGCGCTGCTCGAAATTACCACCGACAGCCCCACCAACGCCGAATTCTTTGAACACTACCGGACGCAAGTCCGCACTTCTTTTTCTCACTAGCACACCGCGTCCTCTGCGAAAACACTGCGCCCTCTGCGGGCTATATCGTTGTTACGTCTTTAGCCCGCAGAGGGCGCAGTGTTTTCGCAGAGGACGCAGAAACCCGTTCACTCTATGTCAGAACAACTTACCTGGACCCCGATCAAGGAGTTCCGCGAAATCCTCTTCACGCAGGCCGGCGGCATCGCCAAAATTAGCATCAACCGCCCGCAGGTGCACAATGCCTTCACGCCGCTCACGGTGCAGGAGATGATTGAAGCCATGCGCATCTGCCAAGACCGCACCGATATCGGCGTCATCATCCTCACGGGGGAGGGCGGCAAGGCCTTCTGCTCGGGCGGCGACCAGAGCGTGCGTGGCCACGGTGGCTACGTAGGTGAGGACACTGTACCCCGCCTGAACGTGCTGGAACTCCAGAAAATCATCCGCTCCATCCCGAAACCAGTGGTGGCTATGGTGGCCGGCTGGGCCATCGGGGGCGGCCACGTGCTACACGTGGTTTGCGACCTGACAGTGGCGGCCGAAAACGCCCGCTTCGGTCAGACCGGCCCAAATGTGGGGTCGTTCGATGGCGGTTTTGGAGCCTCGTACCTTGCCCGCATTGTGGGTCAGAAGAAGGCCCGTGAAATCTGGTTCCTGTGCGACCAGTACGACGCCCAAGAAGCCCTCGATATGGGCCTCGTGAACAAGGTTGTGCCGCTCGATAAGCTGGAAGAAGCCACGGTGGCCTGGTGCCACAAAATCCTGCAGAAAAGCCCGCTGGCGCTGCGCATGCTCAAGTCCAGCTTCAATGCCGAGCTGGATGGGCAGGCCGGTATTCAGGAGCTGGCCGGCAACGCCACGCTGCTGTATTACCTCTCGGAGGAAGCCAAGGAAGGTCGCAACGCCTACATGGAAAAGCGCCAGCCCGACTTCTCGAAGTACCCGAAGTTTCCGTAACGGTGGCGCTTCATTGGTAAGGTAAAACGGCCTGCCCCGGCAACGGGGCAGGCCGTTTTCATGCTGCATAGCGGCTTATCAGGTGCTGAAAGGCGGTTTTAGAGCACGACAGTGCTATATTGAGCCACGGCGCCAGTCAGGGCTGCCCCGGATACAGCTCATCGTTTTTCGTCGTCTTTCCACTTCTCCGCAATGGCCGACTATCAGGTAAAATCAGACTCCACCCGCACCTTCACGCTGCGGGAAGCAGGCACCGTGCTGGGCGAGCTGACGTACACGGAGTGGTTTTCTTTCAAGGCTTCGTTGACGCTGCCCGGCGGTGTTTCCCTGCAAATTGAGCCGAAGGGTTTCTGGGGCACTACCATCGAGCTGAAAGAGCAAGCCGAGGTACGGCTGAGCTTCAAGATGCACTGGAATGGCAACATTTTGCTGAAGTCCCGGCTGGGCGGCGTAAACCAGGCATTCGTGCTGAAGAATCGCTCGATGCTGAAAAACGAGTATGTACTGCTACATAAAAGCGGCCAGGAGCTTCTGCTGATTCGGCCCGATTTTAAGTGGAACAGCGCTAACTACGACTACACCATCAGTAGCACCGAGGAGTTTGAAGCGCTGGCCGCCAAGCACGTGCTCTTGCTGATTGCCGTGCATTGCACCAACTACTACCTGACAATGATGACGTCGACTGTGCTGCTCTCCGCGTAGTGTTCTTATCAGCCGGCCTTCCGTATATTGCTTATTCAGGCTTCAACTCTCCTACCTATGAAAACCATCGTCCCATTGCTGGTAATGTTGTTGCTGGTAGCAACTGCGCCTACGCTGCATGCCCAATCAGTGAAGGCGCCCACGGCCCGTTTGAGTGAGCCAGCCCCGAATGTCCCGGTGCTGCAGGTGGATGCGTCCTGCGGCCAGTGCCGGCTTGGGCTGAAAGGCAAAGACTGTGACCTGGCCATCCGGATGGATGGGAAAGCCTATTTCGTGGATGGCACCACCATCGATTCGCACGGAGATGCGCATGCCGACAATGGTTTTTGCAACACGGTGCGCAAAGCAGAAGTGCAAGGCACTTTGGTTGACAACCGGTTTAAGGCAACCTATTTCCGGCTACTCCCGGAAGCTGCACCCGCAAAGTAGGTGGCCCTGCGCCGGCCAACCACAGCCGGCTGGCTTACGTTTTATTTCACTTCAAAAAGCGCCCCTATCGACCAGGGGCGCTTTTCTGTTTTTCACCTTCCTGAGAAAGACATGCAGGCTTACTTCAGCTTGCATCTTTCATAGAAACATAATTTTGGCAAGAAGCTATAATTATCCGATAAGCATTTGGCTTGCTGCCTACTATCGTTACCTTATCCTCACCAAAGCCCTTCCCACCAACAAACTTTGGTTATCCTTTATGAAGAAACCCCTACTCTTCTGGGCAGGTATGCTGTGCCTGTCGCCAGTGGTTGAAGCGCAGACATCTGCGCGGCAAGCCATCAGTGCCGAAACGCCTTACGCCGCGTATTTTGCGGAAGCCTACCGGCAGTATCCGGCGGTGCCACGGGGCATGCTGGAGGCCGTGTCGTTCACCCAAACCCGCATCCGCCACATTGCCGCGCAGGAACCGGAAAGCTGCATGGGTATGCCGCTGCCCTCAGGCGTAATGGGCTTGTTTGCCAACGGCAAGGGTGTGTTCCGCGAAAACCTACGGCTGGTAGCCCGGCTGGCGCACGTCAGCGAAGCACAGATTCAGCAGGACCCGCGCACCAATATTCTGGCGTATGCTGCTGCCTATGCGCAGCGGGCCGAAGCGCGGCAGCTCAAAGCCACCGAGCCGGCTGCGCACTTGCCCGTATTGCTGGAGCTCAGTGAGCTGCCGCTCGGCAAAGACGCCGTAACGGCCTTCGCGCTGGACTCGCACCTATACAGCGTCCTGCGTTTTATGGCCCAGCCCGACAACCAGCTCCGCTACCGTTTCCCGGACTACCACCTCGATTTGCCGGCTATCTTTGGCGCCAACTACAGCGTGCTGAGCGCTGGCACCACGCAGGTTTCCGAGAAAGAAGTGCAGGCCGAAGGGCGTACCTTCAATCCCGGCACCTCCACGTATGCCGTGGCCGCCTCCACCGACTACGGCCCCGCTATTTCCGATTTCACCACCTGCAACTACAGCTCACGCAGCGGCACAGCCGCCACGCACTACGCCATCCATACCGTGCAGGGCACGTATGCGGGCTGCATTTCGTGGTTCAAGAACTGCTCGTCGAGCGTGTCAGCGCACTATGTGGTGCGCTCCTCTGATGGGCAGGTAACGCAGATGGTGAGCGAGGCCAACAAGGCCTGGCACATCGGCTCCGAAAACCCCTACACCATTGGTACCGAGCACGAAGGCTACGTGAATGATGCTTCCTGGTATACCACGGCCATGTACAACAGCTCGGCCGCCCTGGCCCGCGACATTGTAGGCAGTGGCTACGGCATCAGCGGGCTGCGCACGTTTTATGGCGCTGCTACCACCGGCACGTTCAGCACGGGAGCGTGCGTGAAAATTAAAGGTCATCAGCATTTCCCCAACCAAAGCCACACCGACCCCGGCGTGAACTGGGACTGGGAGCGGTTCTACAAGCTTATCAACAACGCGCCGGCCGTCACGACGCTCACGGCTGCATCCGGCACTGTGTATGACGCGGGCGGCAGCACCGCCAACTACCCCGACGACGTGCGCCAGTGCCAGCTGATTGCGCCTACCGGCGCTACCAGCGTGAAGCTCACATTCAGCAGCTTCGACCTGGAAAACAACTACGACCATCTGCTGGTGTACAACGGCGCCAACAACCAGGCGCCGCTGCTAGGCAAATACAGCGGCACCACCAATCCGGGCACCCTCACCGGCACTTCGGGCAAGCTGTTTCTGGAGCTGCGCTCCGACTGCGCTACCACCCGCGCGGGTTTCGCGGCCAGCTGGACTTCCACGGGCGGTGGCACGGCCTCCTGCCCCACCGACAGCTATGAAGCCAACGAAACCCTGGCCGCCGGCAAGAGCGTGGGCGTGAACGTGAATAACACGGCTTATGTATGCCCGGCCACCGACGTGGACTGGTATCAGTTCACCAGCTCCTCTACCAATAACAACCTCAAAATCACGCTCAGCACCCTGCCCGCCGACTATGAGCTGCAGCTGTACAATGCCGCTGGTACGCTGCTGTACTCGTCTACCTCGGCAGGCACTACGGCCGAAAGCATTGTGTACAACGGCGCCCCGGCCGCTACTTATTACGTGAAAGTGTACGGCTACAACGGCGCAACCAGCAACACCACCGCCTACACGCTGCGGGTTTCCACGCAGTCTACGGCGTGGCTGGCTCCTACCGCACCCACCGTGGCCAGCCGCCAAGGCGGGTCGGTTAAGCCGCTGGCCAGCATCACGAATCCGGTGGAAAACGGAGGTAGTGCCTGGCTGAGCGTTACCAACTACGACGGCCCCGCCGATGTGCAGCTGCGCAACACGCAGGGCCAACCGGTAGGCGCGCCTTTCCGCACCAAGCTGGCTGCCAGCCAGCCGGTGCGCTACGCCCTGCCCACCAGCCTGCAGCCGGGCGTCTACCTCGTGACGGTGCAACTGGGCGCGCACGCCGAATACCTGCGTCTGCTGGTACAATAACCGGCTAGTTGTCCGGCGCTGAACGGCCCGGCCTGCCTTGTGCGGGCCGGGCCGTTTTTTATTCGTTATTCCACCTACCGCCACCAGCCGGCCAGCAGCTCCGCTGCCTAGCCTGGCCACCGAAGTTTGCTAACTTGGGTGCTTCCGCGCCGCTGTTTCCTTCTGCTGTTTCTCTACCCACCGCCGCCATTTTCCTATGAAATCCTACTACGCATGGGCCGTACTCCTGGGCACCGGTCTGGCGCTGGGCAGCACCGCTACCGCTAAGTACAGTGCCCCGCTCCACGCCTCAAAAAGCCGCCCCATCCTGACGGCCGCCGACCAGACGGAGCGCTACCTGCCCTACCTCACCAACAAGCGAGTAGGCATTCTGGCCAACCCCACCACCATCATCGGGAGCCAGCATCTGGTGGACAGTTTGGTGACGCGCGGCATTCGTATCGTGAAGATATTTGGGCCGGAGCACGGCTTCCGGGGCAATGCCAGCAACGGCGCCAAGGTGGCCGACGAGAAAGACCCGGCCACCGGCATCGACATCATTTCGCTGTACGGCAAGAAGCGCAAACCTTCGGCGCAGGACCTGGCCAACGTAGACGTGATGGTGTTCGATATCCAGGATGTGGGCTGCCGCTTCTACACCTACATCAACGTGCTGCGCGACGTGATGGAAGCCTGCGCCGAAAACGATAAGGAGCTGCTGATTCTGGACCGGCCCAACCCCAACGGCTACCTCGTGGATGGGCCCGTGCTGGACATGCGCCTGAAGTCCGGCATCGGGCAGTTTCCGGTGCCTATTGCGCACGGCATGACTGTCGGCGAGTTTGCGCGCATGATCAACGGGGAAGGCTGGCTGGCCGATAAGAAGCAGTGCCGGCTGCGCGTCATTCCGGTGAAAAACTACCGGCACGAAATGGCCTACACGCTGCCGGTGAAGCCTTCACCCAACCTGAACACCCAGCAAAGCATTCTGCTGTATCCGTCCACCTGCCTGTTTGAAGGCACGGCACTCAACCACGGCCGCGGCACCTATTTCCCGTTCACCATCCTCGGCAGCCCAGCCCTGAAAAACAGCTATTCCTACTCGTATACGCCTGTTAGTCTGCCTGGCATGAGCGAAGCGCCGCTGTACATGAACGAGGTGTGCTACGGCCTGGACTTGCGCACGTATGACGTCGGCCAGCTGCGCAAAACCCAGCGCATCAACCTCGACTGGATGCTGCAGCTCTACCAGGCCTACCCCGATAAAGCCCGGTTTTTCGACCGCACGCAGAGCAAGCAGATCGGCAGCATTGATGGCCTGGCCGGCGACGCCAACTTCAAAGCGCAGGTTATGGCTGGGAAGTCGGCCGCCGAGATTCAGGCGTCGTGGGAGCCGGCCTTGTCGCACTACAAGGCCATGCGCAAAAAGTACCTGCTGTACCCGTAGCCACTACAATTCACTCGCTACAATCAATAAGTGCAGGCTAGAATATCGACCCGTAGGCTTCGCAGCCGCTGCACCACCCGAAGAAGTCGCGCAGGCGGGCATCTTTTGCTTGCTGCTCGCGCAGCTTGCGGGCCTGGCGCCGGGAGTGGGCTCCGGCTTTGGTAGCGCTGAGGTAGCGGCGGAAGGTGATAAGGCGCCGGAATACCACAGTTTTGGCGCGGACAAGCGGGCTGGCGGCGGTAGTATCCATGGGGCGAGAGGAAAAGGTGAATGGAATAAGTTACGCTTTTAATTACCTCTCCGTCAAGACCTATCGAATTTTCCGGCCACTAAGCAGGCAGAGCGCACGTAGTTCCGGTTGTTTCTGAAAATATTTGCTGCTTCTCTGCCACGCTGCTGCCCGCTATGGATACTCCCGCCACTTCCGCCGACCTACTCCTGCCCGATTCCCTCCTGCTCAATGGCCGCGAATTCCGCTACGCCGACATTCAGCAGTACCCGGCCAACTCACCGCAGGATTTGAACGGCTACGAGGCGCGCGTGCTGGACTTTGTGCGACAGTGGCTGAACGGTGCGCAGGAGTTCGGCTTACGCACCTCAGGCTCCACGGGCAAGCCGCAGCTGGTGCAGATGAAGCGGCGGCAGCTGGAAGCCTCCGCCCGCCGCACCGGCGACTACTTCGACCTGGGCCCCGGCGACCGGCTGCTGGTGTGCCTGAACTGCGAGTTTGTGGGCGGCCTGATGATGCTGGTGCGCGGCCTGGAGCGGCGCATGCACCTGACCATTGTGGAGCCTCACGCTGATCCGCTGGCGCTGGTGCCGGCCAATGCGGAGTTCGACTTCACCTCTTTTGTGCCGTTACAGCTGCGCACGGTGCTCGATGCTGGCCACGCCCCGCGCCTCAACCGCATGAAGGGCATTCTGGTGGGCGGCGCGGCCGTGGAGCGCAGCCTCGAAACCGAAATCCGGAAGCTGAAGGTGCCGGTGTACGTGACGTATGGCATGACCGAAACGGCCTCGCACATTGCGTTGCGCCGCCTCAATGGCCCGCAGGTGCAGACCACCTACCGCGTGCTGCCCGGCATCCATGTGGCGCAGGACACACGCGGCTGCCTCACGGTCCGCGCCGACGTCACCAACGACCAGCTGGTGGTCACCAACGACCGGATAACGCTTTCCGACGACGGCCACAGCTTCGAGTGGCTGGGCCGCGCCGACTTCGTGATAAACAGCGGCGGCGTGAAAGTGCAGGCTGAAAAGGTGGAACTGGTGCTGGAAGTGGCCCTCACGGAGCTGAATCTGGGCCGCCGCGCCTTCGTGGCCGGCCGCCCCGACCCGCGCCTGGGCGAGCAGGTGACGGCGTTTCTGGAAGGCCCGGCCCTGCGCCCGCAGCAGCAGCAGCAGCTTCTGGCCCTGCTCAACCAGCGCCTCGACAAGTACGAAGTGCCCCGCGACATGGTGTACGTGCCGCAGTTCCGTACTACTGCCTCCGGCAAGCTGGATAGGCTGGGCACGGTGCGCGGCCTCGCGCCCGCGCCGGGTGTGGGCGGCCGGTAGCGGGCCGGCGCAAATATTAACTATGTGAAATTATCCGTTGATTTGTGCAAGTTCCTACTCTGCACCCAATCAATGAAGCGTACCCCAGTTTCTGTAGCGGCCTTGTTGCTGGCCAGCCAGTTGGTGGGCGGCTGTGCCACCACTGCCAGCACCACCACTACCCCCACCACTGCCGTCGGCAATGCCACTACTGAGGCCGTAAACCAGTTGGGCGCGGCCAGTGCCACGGCGCCTACCACACCAGCAACTCCCGCTCCGGCCGCAGCGCCGGCGGCCCCTCCGTTTCAGGTGGTGGCCGAGCAGTTTGCCGATCTGCGCGTGCTGCGCTACCAGGTTCCTGGCTTCGAGACGCTGGAGCCGCAGCAGAAAGAGCTGCTGTACTATCTGTACGAGGCGGCGTTGAGCGGGCGCGAAATCATCTACGACCAGAACTACCGCCACAACCTGCGCGTGCTGCGCACCATTCAGGCCCTATGGGCGGCCAATGAGCAGCGTCGCACTGCCAGCACCAACCCGCGCGAGCTGGACCAGGCCACCAAGTTTGCCACCTACGCCAAGCGTGTGTGGTTCAGCAACGGCATTCATCACCACTATAGCACCCGCAAGATGCTGCCGGAGTGCACGCCGGCTTACTTTCGGGAGCTGATTTTTGCCGTGGACGCCAAGCAGCTGCCGCTGGAGCCCAATGAAAGCGTCACAAAGTTTCTGGGCTCGATGACGACCATTCTGTTCGACCCCGCAGTGGCGCCCAAGCGCGTCAATCAGGAAGCCGGCAAAGATTTGGTAAAGACCTCGGCCGTAAACTTCTACCAGGGCGTGAGCCAGGCCGAAGTGGAGGCCTATTACAAGCGCAAAATCAACCCCCAGGACCCGCAGCCCATTTCCTACGGTCTCAACTCGCGCCTCGTGAAAGACAAGCAGGGCCAGCTGCAGGAGCGCAAATGGATGACCGACGGCCTCTACGACAAGGCCCTTTCGCAGGTGGTGTTCTGGCTCAGCAAGGCCGTGGAAGTAGCCGAAAACCCCGAGCAGAAGCTGGCCCTGCAGAAGCTGGTGAAGTTCTACCAGACCGGCGACCTGAAGGTGTGGGACGAATACAACATTGCCTGGGTGCACGACACCAAAAGCCGCACCGACGTGGTGAACGGATTCATTGAAGTCTATGGCGACCCACTGGGCTACCGCGCCAGCTACGAGTCGGTAGTGTCGTTCAAGGACCTGGAGGCTACCAAGCGCATTCAGGCCATCGGCGACGAGGCGCAGTGGTTCGAGGACAACTCGCCCATCAAGCCCGAGCACAAAAAGCAGAACGTGGTAGGTATCACGGCCAAGGTCATAACGGTGGTGGTGGAAGCCGGCGACGCCGCGCCCGCTACGCCCATCGGCATCAACCTGCCCAACGCCACCTGGATTCGCAAAGAGCACGGCTCGAAATCTGTGAACCTGGGCAACATCGTGGATGCCTACGGCGCGGCCGATGCCGGTGGCATGCTCGAGGAGTTTGCCTACGATGAAGCCGAAAAGCAGCGCGCCCGACAGTTTGCGGGCATGGCCGGCAAGCTCCACACCGATATGCACGAGGTAATCGGGCACGCCTCGGGCCAGATCAACAAGGGCGTGGGCACGCCCAAGGAAACCCTGAAAAGCTACGCCTCGGCGCTGGAAGAAGCCCGCGCCGACCTCGTGGCCCTCTACTACCTGCCCGATGCCAAGCTGGTGCAGCTGGGTGTGGTGCCGGCCGGCGGCGAGCTGGCCAAGGCCGAATACGACAACTACATCCGCAACGGCCTGATGACCCAGCTGGTGCGCCTGCAGCCCGGCGAGACCGTGGAAGAATCGCACATGCGCAACCGACAGATGGTGGCCAAATGGGCGTTCGAGAAAGGTCAGAAAGACAAGGTTGTGGAGAAGGTGACCCGCGACGGCAAAACCTACTTCCGCGTCAACGACTACGAGAAGCTGCGCGGCCTGTTCGGGCAGCTGCTGCGCGAGCTGCAGCGCATCACCAGTGAAGGCGACTACACCGCCGGCAAAGCCCTCATCGAAACCTACGGCGTGAAAGTGGATGCCGTGCTGCACAAAGAAGTACTGGCCCGCTACGCCAAGCTCAACATTGCGCCCTACGCCGGCTTCATTCAGCCTAAGCTGGTGCCGGTGCTCCGGGACGGCAAAGTTACGGACGTAACGCTGGAATACCCCACCGATTTCGCCCAGCAGATGCTGGAATACGGCCGCAAGTACAAGCTGCTCCCGAACTACAATTAGCGAGTCTTCCCGAATAGAACGTCATGCAGAGGCGCAGCCGAAGCATCTCGCTCGTGTAGTAATTCTGTCATTCCGAGCTTGCCGAGGAATCTCTACCGCTTCGTTGCAATGCTGTTCACACGAAGCGGTAGAGATGCTTCGACGAGCTCAGCATGACGTTCTTTTTGCTCTATTCACCCACATCAACCAACCTCAACCACACCACATGAAACACCTTTCCGCTCTTTTCCTCTTGCTGGCGCTGCTGCTGGCTGCACCAGCCGCCCGCGCCCAAACTGCCTCCGATGCCGCTCGCTACGAATACTGCGAGCTGCACCTCAAGGGTGCCGACGTATTCGCCGATTTTGGCTACGGGCCTGAGAAGCTTGGCGGCGGCTCGCTCTCCAAGCTGGAGGCCGGCAAGCTGCAGGTGTTTGCCACCCATATCAGCGCGCTCAACTACATGGGCTCCCTCGGCTGGGATGTGGTGCAGGTCTACGGCGACATCAACTCGGGCAGCACCCGCAACAAAGAGCAGTTCTTTATGCTGCGCCGCCTGCGCTCCTCACAAGGCGTGAACGTGAACAAGCAGTAACTACCTCACCTGTCATTGCGAGGCCGAAGGCCGTGGCAATCTTTCCTCTCGCGGCAGACATTTTCCTTACAGCAAAGCCCTCTGGCGTTAGTGGATTACACTACTGCCGGAGGGCTTTGAATTGAAGGCAGCTTAGAGCACGGAGAGGAAAGATTATTAGCTGCGCTTTCCTACGGGTGCTTCGCTTCACTCGCAATGACAGCGAACTACCAATCGGCGCGGCGCAGGCCTTGCTGGGTGAAGAGGCGCTGGCGGCCGCGCATCACTTTGTACACGTCGCCGAGGGAGAGTTTGACGCGGCCGTAGAATACCGGCCCGTTGAGCTCCCGGGTCGTGAGGCGGTTCACGAACACCGGCTGCCGCCAGCCCACGCCCGTGCCCAGCGCCAGCCAGCGGTACACGCGCATCTGCCCGGTCAGGGAGGGCTCGGCCAGCCAGATAACTTTCTTGGGGGAACGAACTACGGCGCCGTCGGGCAGGGCATAGCGGGCGTAGGTTTTGCCCACGCCCAGCTGCAGCTGAGTGGCTATTTCCCAGCGCGGGTTGCCCAGCACTACATACTCGCCGTAGGCGGCCACGTAGCGCAGCCGCAGCTCCGAGCTGGTAGCAACCGGAAACTCCGCCGGAACAGGCTGGCGCGACGGAATGCCGTTGCTGAGCAGGTACACACCCAGGCCCGTGCGCAGCCGGCCCCGCCACTCTATGCCCAGCTTCAGGCCCGGAATAGTGACCAGCTGGTGGTTGATGATGGAGTTGCGGATATCCAGCTGAAACACCGGCCGGCGGTGCGGATGCCGCACGCTCACCGAGTCGTCGGCGGGCGCGGCGCGAGGGGTGGCCAGCGCGGGCAGTGTGGTGGCGCTGGCCAGCAGCAGGACGCTCAGCGCCCTCCGCCACTGCCTGAAACCGAATATCTGCAATGCTACCACGGCGCAAAGGTACGGCCTGCAGCGGACGTGGTTGCTACCGGGCGCAAATACGGCCGCCCGCTTCACCGGCCCGGTTTGGTTGGTTCGCCCCGGCTGGCGGCCGGTTCACCCGGTTTGCGCTTCGGTGCGCGGCCACTGGCTGGTACCTTCGGATCGTCATCCAAGCCCCACTGCCATGGCCTTTACTCCCGACGCTCTGTTTGCCCTCGCCAACCCCGTAGCGCTGCTGGGTTGGGCGCTGCTGGTGCTGGCACCACGCTGGCGCTTCACGCGCCTACTGGTGCTTAGTGGAGCGCTGCCGCTGCTGCTGGCCGTGGCGTACGCGCTGCTGATTGGCGGCCACTACCTGGGAAGCCACGGGTCGGAAGGCGGCTTCAGCTCGCTGCAGGATGTAGCGCTGCTGTTTCGCAATCCGTGGGCGCTGCTGGCTGGCTGGGTGCACTACCTGTGCTTCGATTTGAGTGTCGGCATCTGGGAAAGCCTGGATGCGCGGCGGCGCGGGGTGCCGCACCTGCTGCTAGTGCCCTGCTTGCTGCTCACGTTTCTGTTCGGGCCGGTGGGGCTGTTGCTATATGCGGTGGCGCGGCGCTTCTACACCACTCCCGCGGCCGAAACGGCCACGCCCCATTCTACTTCCCTTTAATCTTGCTGCGTTATGGCTGCTCTTGACTTTTCGCTGAAATCCGGCACCTCTGCCGCCACTGGCACTGCTTCGCCGGCCGGCTATGCGGCCACCTGGCTGCGCGTGCTGCACCGTGTGAATCCGGTGCTGGCCTGGGTTGGCTGGCTGCACGTGGCGCTGTTGCTGCTGGCCCTGGCGCTGCTGCCCTTCGACCACCGCCTCGTAACGGGCCTTCCTGTCTGGATTAAGCCGGCCAAGTTTGCTCTCTCCGGCCTGCTCTACCTCTGGACGCTGGCCTGGCTGCTGGCCGATCTGCCGACGGCCGCACAACGGTCAGTGCGCCACATCAGCTGGGGCGTGGCAGTGAGTATGGCGGTGGAAATGGTGTGCATTACGACGCAGGCGGCCCGCGGCACCACCTCGCACTTCAACGGCGCCACGGCGCTGGATGGCGCCCTGTTCAGTTTGATGGGCGTATTCATCCTGCTTAATACCGTGCTAACCATCTGGGCCGTGTACCTGGTATGGCGGCATCGGCCCCACGGCCCGGCCGGCTACGTGTGGGGCGTGCGGCTGGGGCTGCTGCTGTTTCTGCTGGGCAGCCTGTTGGGTGGCATGATGATTCACCTCAACCAGCACACCGTGGGCGCCCCCGACGGTGGCCCCGGCCTGCCGGGCCTGGGCTGGAGCACCCGCGCCGGCGACTTGCGTGCCGCGCATTTCCTGGGTTTGCATAGCCTGCAGGCGCTGCCGTTGCTGGGCTGGTGGCTGAGCCAGCGGCTTCCGCACCGCGCCGCTTTCCTAACGTGGCTGGGCGCGGCCATCTACGCCGGCCTGGTAGCCCTACTATTCGTGCAGGCCATGCAGGGCGTGCCGCTGCTGGCCGTCCGGTAGCACAAACCCTACTCTTTCTCAATCCATCCTACCCTCCCACTTATGTCCGCTCGTCCATCCTTCCTGCGCCATTTGCTGCTGATTTTCAACTTACTGCTGAGCGCCAGCACCTACGCCCAGCCGCGCGCCAGCCGCCTCACCAACGGCCCCACCACCCTGCTCACCTCCGATTCGGTGCAGCTGTATGTGCAGGTGGCGGGCCAGGGGACACCGTGCGTATTCGTGCACGGCGGACCGGGCGCCGGCAGCTACTCGTTTGAGAAGCTAGGCGGCAACCGCCTCGAAGACAAGCTGCGCCTGATTTACTACGACCAGCGCGGCAGCGGCCGCTCCGGCAGCCCCCGCCGCCCCAACTACGCTATGGCGCGCATGGTGCAGGATCTGGAAGAGCTGCGGCAGCATCTGGGGCTGGAACGCTGGGTGCTGATGGCCCACTCGTTTGGGGGCACTATTGCCACGGCCTACGCCACGCAGTATCCGCAGCGGGTGCAGGCCCTGGTGCTGGTGAATGCCGTGCTGAACCCGCCGGCTTCGCTGGAAAGCATGGTGCAGTATGGTACTACGCTGCTAACAGCCGCCGCCCAACCCAACCCCGGCCTGCCGATGATGCAGCGCGTGGGCATGGTGATGGGCGCGCTGCAGCAGCAGAAACTGGCCTGGCAGCTGCAGTTTTCCGCCGACTCACTGGCCGCCCGCGCCAGCCGCGTAAGCCGTAGCGTAGCTGCCAACCCCGACTTCGGCACCCAGATGTTCAGCGGTAAGCTGCCCGACTACGGCCAGGACTTCGTGCCTGCCACCGCGAAGCTCCAGATGCCCGTGCTCAACATCGTGGGCCAGGACGACCGCACGACGGGCGCCGCGCCCGGTACGTTCCGGTTTCCGCGGCAGCAGACGGTGGTGCTGCCCGGCAAGCATAATTCGTTTCTGGAGCAGCCGGCGGCCTTCCGGCAGGCAGTGGTTAGCTTCGTGCAGAAACTCCCGCGCTAACATCCTGCCGCATGCCGCTGCCCGCCGAACGTCCTGCCGCTTTCCTGAACGACCGGTGGTTTCTGCTGCTCGGCATCCCGACGCTGGCCCTGCTGGTGCTGCTGCCGCGGGGGCTGCTGCAGGTGCGCTCCGTGCCGGAAGCGCTGGGGGCCTGGGTGGTGTCGCTGGGCATTACTACCACGTTCTGGCTGGCGGGCCGGCAGCTGTGGCGCCTGCTGCTCCGGCGGTTTCCACGCGTCGAGCAGACGACGCAGCGGCTGTGGTGGCTGGCCGGTATCAACACATCCATCACGGCCGTGGTGACGCTGGGTATTGGGCTGCTGGCAGCTAAGGCGCAGGGCGGGCAGCTCACCGGGCACGGCTACCTGTCGGAGTTTGGGCTGAACATGGTGCCCACGGTAGTGGTGCAGCTGATTTATGAAAGCTGGCACCTATTTCAGCAATGGAAGCAGAACCTGCGCCGCGCCGAGCAGCTGCAAAGCGCCGGCGTGCAAAGTCAGCTCGAGGCCCTACAAAGTCAGCTTGATCCGCACTTCCTGTTCAACTCCCTGAATACGCTGTCGGCGCTGGTGGAGCCCGAAAATGAGGCGGCGCAGCAGTTTCTGGAGCAGCTTGCCGACGTGTACCGCTACGTGCTGCTGGCCCGCGAAAAAACGACGGTGCCGCTCAGCGAGGAGCTGGAATTTGTGGATACCTACCTGGCGCTGCACAAAACCCGCTTCCGCGACAACCTACGCGTGACGACCACCGTGCCGGCCGCGCTCCGGACCCGGCAGGTGGCGCCCCTGAGCGTGCAGCTGCTGGCAGAAAACGCCCTCAAGCACAACGTGGCTTCGCGGGAGTTTCCGCTGGAGTTGCGGATTGGGGTGGATGCCGGGCAGCAGTTTCTGGTGGTCGAAAACAGCCTGCGCCCCCGCACGGCCGGCCTCGCGCCCGGCACCGGCACCGGCACCGGCCTGCGCAACGTGCGCCACCGCTACGAGCTGCTGCAAGCGCCGCACCCAGTGACAGTAACGGCTGCCGACGGTTGGTTTCGGGTGCAGCTGCCGTTGTTGGAGGGGTGATGATGTGGTGGGGTAATAAAGACTGTCATTCTGAGCATGTGGCGCTTCAAGCCAGGGTGCGCAGCCGCAGTCGAAGAATCTCTACCGCTTCGTTAGTTTGCTATTCCAACGTCAGCACGCGAGATTCTTCGACTACGCCTCCGGCCTCGCTCAGAATGACGTTCTATTTTATCCCTCATTTTCCCCATATGACCGTTCTGCTCCTCGAAGACGAATACCCGGCCGCCGAGCGGCTGCAGCGCCAGCTGCTGCAGGCGGCTCCCGAGGCGCAGGTGCTGGCCGTGCTCGACAGTGTGGCCGCTGCGCTGCAGTGGCTGGACAACAACCCCGCCCCCGACCTGATTCTGAGCGACATTCAGCTGGCCGACGGCCTCAGCCTAGAGGTGTTCGAGCAAGCAGTGGTGCGCAGTCCGGTTATCTTCACCACGGCGTATGATGCCTATGCTATTCGGGCTTTTCGGGCCAACAGCGTGGATTATCTGCTGAAACCGGTGAAGCTGCTGGAGCTGCAGGCGGCGCTGGCCAAGCTGCGCGAATGGCGCACGCCCGCTGCTGCCACGGCTGCCGCCCCCAGCCAGCCAGCCCAGCGTCTGGAGCGCCTCCTCGACAGTTTGCCGCGCCCTACGCAGCCCTACAAAACCCGGTTTCTGGTGCGGCACGGCGAGCAGCTGCTGCCGCTGCCCGCCGCTCAGGTGGCCTGGTTCCAGAGCCGCCACGAAACCACTACACTGGTAGCGCAGGACGGCCGGCGCTTCGTGGTCGATTACACCCTGGAGCAGCTGGAAAGCCTGCTCGACCCGCGCCAGTTTTTCCGCCTCAACCGCCAGTTTCTGGCTCAGCTGCCCACCGTGCAGCGCCTGCACCCGCACTTCAACGGCAAGCTGCTGCTAGAGCTGCACCCCGCTCCCAGCGAAGAAGTGCTGGTAAGCCGTGAAAAGGCCAACGCCCTAAAGCAGTGGCTGGAAGGGTGAGGCGTCCGTTTTTCACTGTTTGCTGCTCGTTGTCGATTCTTGGCACCAGTAGCTGCTGGGCTAATAACGAACCCAAGAAACTACTATCCAGCCAGCAGCCACGCCAAGCCGCCACCGGCAGCCAGCCCCACGGCGGTACCCACCACCAGCTCTGGCCCGGTGTGGCGCCCCAGCACCCAGCGTGAGGCGGCTATGGCCGCCGCCAGCACCAGCGCCCCCACCCCCGCGCCCGGCCCGGCTAACTGCCACATGGCGCAGGCCAGAAAAAACGACATGGCGGCGTGCAGCGACACCTTCAGCCGGGCGTTGATGCCGTAGCACAGCCCCAGCAGCAGCCAGGCCGCCAGCAGTCCCGCCCGAAACGCACCAGCCTGCGGTTGTTGCCACAGCAGCGCTGCCGCCACACCCAGCAGCCCCAGTAGTACCGGGTACCACGTGTGCCGCTGCCGCCGCTCCGACAAATCAAAGTTGGTGAACACGCCCCGGCGCGTCTGGCGCCAGCTCCACAAAGCCACCGGCACGACCACGGCCAGTACGCTGCCCACCACCCAGGCCGCCACCGAAGCCGGCAGCTGCCGCCAAGCCACATAAGCGGCAAAGACCACCGTCGTCAGTAGTGGGTGGCCCAGAGCAGACACAACCGCCGCCACCCACAGAACAACCTTGTTCTGGCTGTTTGCCACCTTTGCCACAGTCCAGCTCACCGATCCAGCCAGGCCTTGAACGTGCTTACTTTTTCGCGGCTTACCAGCACGGTGTCGTTGTCGGGCGGGGCAGGCTTGAGGACGGTTTGCAGGCGGGAGTTGGTGTAGTGGATGATGTCGTGAATGGCTTCGGCGTGGGCTAGGTAAGCGCGGTTGAGGCGAAAGAATTCCAGCGGATCAAGCATGCCTTCGAGCTGCTCCAGGGTGTAGTCGACCACAAACCGGCGGCCTTCGCGGGTGTGCAGCAGCGTCACTTTTTCCAGGCTGGCGAAGTAGGCAATCTGTTCGACCGGAATGGCCTTGAGGTGCTCCCCTACACGCACCACGAAGCGCGTTTTGTATTCCTTGGCAGGCTGAACCTGCTGCAGTACCCGCGCCAGCAGCGCCGCATCAAACTGCGGCGTAGCGGCCTCCCGCTGGCGGTGCAGCTTGGCTAGCGCGGCCGTCAGTTCGTCGGCATCAATGGGCTTGAGCAGGTAGTCGACGCTGTTCACTTTGAAAGCCCGCAGCGCGTACTTGTCGTAGGCGGTGGTGAAGACCACCGGGCTGCGGATTTCCAGCCGCTCGAACAGCTCGAAACTGAGTCCGTCGGCCAAATGAATATCCAGAAACAGCACGTCGGGCGCGGGTTGCACCGTGCGCAGCAACGCCTCCGCTTCCGCCACCGACTCGGCCGTGCCCACTACCTCCACGGGCTGGGGTTGCTTGTTCAAAAGCCCGATCAGGCGGTTGGCCGCCAAAGGCTCGTCTTCGATGATGAGGGCGCGTAGCGGTGTGAGCATAAGCGAAAGTAAATAGACGAAGCCCGTTTTAAGCAGTAGTGAGCGGTGTAGAGACGCAATACTTTGCGTCTCATTGTTGCTGATAGCGTTTTGTCTAGGTCAGGCACTGCAAGGCCAGTAGCGGCAGCGTCACGACGAACTCGGTTTCGGTTTTCTCGATTCGGACGGGCTGGCCGGTAAGGAAGCCGTAGCGGGCCTGCAGGTTGGTGAGGCCCAGGCCCGTCGATTCGCCGTCGGGCACGCGGCGGTGGCGCAGGGCGTTGCGCACCACCAGCTGCCGGGTTGCCGCGTCCAGCGTGATGCTGATGCGCAGCGGGTCGCGCTGGGAGGTGGCGTTGTGCTTAAGGGCGTTTTCGAGCAGCAGCTGCACGGCCAGTGGGGGCACCAGCAGCGTGTCCAGGTCGGCGGCGGGTGGCAAACTTATGTCCACCTGCAGGCCCTCGCCGAGGCGGGTTTGCTGCAGGTACACGTAGGACTCCACGAACCGGATTTCCTCGCGCAGCGGCACCACTTCCTGCTCCTGCGAGTCGAGCACATAGCGGTAGACCTGGGCCAGCTGCCGCACGAAGCGCGTGGCGCGGACCGGGTCGTGGTCTTCGATGAGCGAAGTCAGGGCGTTCAGCGAGTTGAACAGGAAGTGTGGATCTACCTGGCGGCGCAGCGAGTCGAGGCGGGCCACGGCGTTTTCCTTTTCCACCCGCTCCACCCGGATGGCGGCCTCGCGCCAGCCCATCAGAAACGAGCGGCTGTGCATAAACAGCGACACCACCACCGTAATCAGCAGTGGCATCACAAAGGGCCGCCAGGTGAGTGAGCTAAGCGGCCGGTGGTGGTAGAACACCAGAAAGCCGCCGGTTACAAGCAGAATAACGAGCAGCGACATCACCACCGAAAACAGCAGCGTAATCAGGAAGCGGCGCAGCGGGTGCGCCGTCCAATCCACGCGGCGGTTCAGCCACTCGCTGGGGTAGCCATTGGCCAGCCACAGGCCGGTAGTATAGCAGAAGTTGTAGCCGAAGGTAACCAGAAAATCCTCGCTCAGAATCGGGCAGTCAGAGCAGAACGAAAATGTCAGCACCAGCGAAATAGCCAGCATCAGCCCCAGCATCAGCTGCCACTTGCGGTGCGGATAATACTGGCCCAGATTAGCAAAATGCCGGCTGGCCGGCGGCGCGGCGGCGGCTTTCTGCTGCGCGGCAAGAGCAGATTCCAGCATAGTTCAGAGAAGCCCCACGGGCCGATAGTTCAAGCGAAAAGATACCACATGCCCCGCAGATAGCCGGCACAAGGACGGGCCAACTATCTGCGGAGCTACACCAAAGCTTATTTGGCCGAGGCCGTTTCGTAGGCTTTCAGGCGGCCCAGCAGCTGCCGCTCGCCCCAGTTAGGAGCCATGCCGGAGGTCGGCGTGAAGGCGGCGTAGCGTTTTTTGGCTTCCTCATACAGCGGCTTGGCTACATCGGCGCCGCCCCCAAACATGGCGGGCGTGTAGTACACGTTGTTGGCCTGCACCAGGTAGATGCGTGGGTTGGCGGCGTTAGCTTTCTTGGCCTGCTCCAGCGTGGCCGTCACCATGCCCGAGTACTTCATGGAGCGCATCATCGGCGACACGCCCAGGCGGGCTTGGTAAATGTAGGCCTGCAGCACCAGCAGTTCCGACTCGTCGCCACCCAGCTTGCGGGCCTGGGCTAGCGCGGCTTCGGCCTGGTCGAGGTACTTGTCTTTGGTGTCGCCGTCTTCCTTGCTCTGGAAGCAAACGATGAGGCGGGCGTAGGCCTGGTAGTAGCGGGGCAGCCAGTCTTTGCTGTTGACAGCCGCGGCGCGCTCCAGCTTGGCATCAGCCTGCTTGAGCTGGGCTATGTCGCCGGTGCTCATCAGCTCCTTGATGGTGGCCGTCAGCATGTCGGTGTAGGCGTTAGTGGCGGCAGCGGTAGCCGCGGGCTTGGCAGCGGCCGGCGCCGGGGCCGTTTGCGCAGTGGCGGCGAAGGAAGCGGCAACGAGGGCGAAGGTGAACAGCGACTTTTTCATGACAGGAAAGTGGTTTGTGGTGATTGAGTGATTCAAAGGTGGGCGGCCCGGGGCGGCCCTGAAACTTGCTGTTACCGAAGCGTCGGATTTGGCGGATGAAGCGTCGGTGGGGAACTTCTAGCGCTATTCGCCTCATCCCCCGGCCCCCTTCTCCCGTGGAGAAGGGGGAGCCTGACGACTTTGCAGCACTGAATTTTAGAGCTAGTCCCCCCTATCAGTTGGAGAGGGGGCTAGGGGGTGAGGTCACTCCGGCCGCTCGTTCACGTCGCCGGGGCTCTTCTTGTTGATGGAGATGAACACGCCCACGAACAGCATGCGCGGGGCTGTGGGCGTGACGGCCACGCGCCGGTACTGGCCGGTAGCAGCATCGGGCGTGGTGGCGTAGCGGTAGCCGAAGACGTTGGGGCGGGCCAGCACGTTGGAGGCCGACACGTGCACGATGGTGAACTGGCCAAACAGGCGCGTGAGGTAGCTGGCGTTCAGGCTCAGGTCCTGGTAGGTGGGCAGCACGCCCTGGTTGTAGCCGTCTTGGTTGGGATTGTGGTAGCGGCGGGGGCTGCCGTAACTCCAGGTGGCCCCAATGAGCGTATTCAGCTTCGGCACCCAATACTTGCCCACCACCGACACATTATGGCGCGAGGCAAACGAGGGGACAGCCAGTATGGGGTCTTGGCGGTACTGGCGGCGGGTATCCAGCAGGCCGTAGCTCACCCAGTATTCCAGGTTTTTCACCGTTTTTCGGTCGCGCCACAGCACGTCGAGGCCGCGGGCGTAGCCGGTGCCGTCGTTGGAGTAAGCAGCCGGGTTGCGGGGGTTACGGCCGTCGAAGCAGGTGAGGTGGGCGTAGGTTTTGTGGTAGGCTTCGGTTTGCAGCAGGCGGCCGTTGTGGTTGTACTGGTAGGTGAGTACGGCGTGGGTGGCCTCCTCGAAGCGCAGTGCCGGCTGCACCAGCAGCAGCGCGTTGTCGGGCGTCTGGTAGAAGCGGCCGTACGCCCCCGACACGGAGCTGTGCGCGGTGGTTTGGTAGGCCAGCGCCAGGCGCGGCGCCACATTGGCCAGCCCCAGCAGCGCCGAGTACTCGGCGCGGCCGCCGGCCCGGCCCGCCAGCCGGTCCGTTAGTTGGAAGTCGGTTTCCACGAAAGCGGCCGTGCGCTGCTCCGTGAAGCTGCTTTGGTAGCGCAGCGGCTCGGCCGCCTGCGGCTGATAGGTTTGCGTGACGCGCTGACCCACGCCTTCCATGCCCAGCTTCAGATTCCAGCGGGTACCCACTGAGTCGTTGGTAAGCACCACGCGGCCCACTATGGTCTGCTCCAAGGTGCGCAAACGCAATGTATCGGGCCGCAAATCTTTGTCGTCCTGGCTCAGGGCCACGCCGGTCTGGATGCTCCAGCCGTGGCGCAGCGGGCTGCGGAAGGTGGTATTGAGGTAGGCGTTATGGTTTTGCAGCGCTATCTGCTGGCGGCCGGCAGCCTCCGGGCTGGGCTGCCCGATGACGAAGCGCTGCCCGCTCCAGGTGCCGTACACTTTCAACATGCCGGCCTGGCCGGTGCGGTGGCTGAGCTTCACGGAGCCGCTGCCGCCGCGCGGAGCCTGCACCCAGTCCACGTTCTGTGGCAGCAAGCCCATGTAGGGCGTCAGGTTGGTGTAGTCTCCCGAGAAGTCCAGCGAAGTCCGCTCCCAGCGCTTGGTGCGCGAGGCCCCCACGAACACCGACGACACTGACACGCCGGTCTGCGTTTCAGCGGCCAGATCGGTGGAATTCAGCTGCAGCCCCCCCGACAGCGCCTGCCCATACAGCGCCGAGTAGCCGCCGGTGCTGAACACCGTGCCCCGAAACAGCGTGGGCGCAAACCGCCCGCGGGCCGGCACTGCGGGCACCGAGCCGGCGTAAAAGTTCTGCACCAGCAGCCCATCGAGGTACACTTTGGTTTCGTTGGCAGCCCCGCCGCGCACAAATAGCTGGCCTTCCTCCCCTACTTTGGTGGTGCCGGGCAGCGTGTTGAGGGCCGCGGCCACGTCGGCGAGGGCGCCGGCGGTGGTTTGCACGTCGCGGGTGTTGAGGGCGGCGCTGCGGTGCTCGTCGCTGGCCTCGAAAGCACCGGCCGTCACGACCACCGAGCCTAGCGCGTGTGGCGTGCCTTTCATCTTCAGGGCCAACCGTAAAGGTTGGCCGTTGAGGGCCACAGGCAACTCCTGCGGCTGGTAGCCCAGCAAGCTCAGCACCAGCACGGCCGCCCCGGTCTGTTGGGTGTCAAAGCGAAACGCGCCCACCGAATCAGTGCTGGCGCCATCGAAGGTGCCGCGCAGAAACACGTTCACGCCCGGCAGCGCGCCCCCCGCCGCGTCGCGGACGGTACCGGAAAGCGTGGTGGCGGACTGGGCCAGCAAAGGCAGGCCGGAGGCGAGGAGCAGCAGCAGCGCGAGTAGCAGACGTTTCATGGGGGTAGCGGCGAAGTGATGCTCAAAAGTGAGCACCCGCCGCAGCCCAGGAAACTTGTCGTTACCGAAGTGTCGGATTAGGGGGATGAAGCGTCGGGAAGCGTGAAGGGCGTACTTTGGCTGACCGCCTTATTATTCCTATCGGTTGCTTATGCAGAAAACCATCCAGATTAAACGCCTCTTCCGGGATGCTATCCGGCGCGGTACCGGCCGGGCCCACCTGCTGATGCGCGACTACCCACATGTGAATTTCTCACTCGACATTCTCAAAGCGGCCGTCACGAACTACGCCTACGACCCACAGTGCGAAAGAGGCCGGGGTATGTACATCGTGGAGTTAGTCAATCTTTCCACCAATAAGCAGCAACTCATCAACCAGATACTGCGGAAACTAGTGGCGCAGCAGGAAGATACCCATGGTCTTGACCAGCTATTCGAAATAGCCCGGCTGCTGGCCCAGGCCGGCCACCCGGAGGCGCGGGCAGCTTTTTACGAACGACTGGCATTGGGAGCTTTACCAGAATATGCCTGCACAGGTACCTACGAAGCTGTTTTGTTGGATGGCGTGGAGGGTATGAAGCGCGCCGCTGAGGTAATCGGCCAAGTGCTGGCTGCTGATCCGGAAGAAACAGAAGAAACATGGCTGCTGAAATACGCACAGGAAGAGAACCCCGACGTACAGGTAGAAGCCGAACTGGCGAAGGCAGCGCAGCACAACGCTCACATTGCCCGCTACTTGAGTGCCGTGCAGGAAACCCGGCAACGGCAGGTGCAGAAGCCACCGGCCCGCGGCTTTGAGTTCATCCGGCAAAGCATCACCAACAAAAACAAGCAACGCCTGAATCCGCGCATTGTCAAGGCGCTAACACAAACACAGGTTCGGCAGCTGGCGGATGCTTTTCGGGTGGAAACCAACAGCGCCCGCCAAGCCAAGTATCTGCAGGTATTTCGGCACGTGAAATATTTGCACGGCTACGAACTCCTGCTGGGGCTAGCAGCAAAGCCCCCGCGCCGTAACGACCGGCCCGTACAGGATGCCATTCAGGCTCTGCAGTTTTTCAAAGCCCCTGCCATCCGGCAATTTGCCCTCCAAGCCTTGGCAACTTCTGCTTCTCCTGATCTATATGTTGATCTGTTACTCAACCACTACCGCTCCGGTGACCATAAGCTTCTGGTACAACTAGCCCGGCAAGCCACCTCTGAAAACGATATAGAGAACTTAGCCACTAGCTTCATCGGCATCTACCGCAAGCATAAAACTCGCCATTGTCTGGATCCTTTGCGGTTAATCTACTACCGGATGAACTGCGGTATCCACCGCTGCGATGTGGTTGAAACATTGCTTGAAAACGGAGTTTTGCCAGATGAAATCCGGGAGGAAATCGTTTTCGACAGCTTTGAAGACACTCGAGAGCTGCTCAACAGTGAATAAAATAGCTGTCCGATTCCTCCCCATTATCTAGCATTCTAACCTCAACCTCAAACAACTCTTCGAGGGCTTGTTTGCGCTCTGACAGTTTGAGGCAAGGCAGCGCCAACTCATTGATTGGATGAATAATGATTTTGTCCCCATCTAACAGCTTGGTTTCACGCAGATACTCAATGAGGCGCATGACGTTTTCTGATGGTACGGCCACCTCTGTCATGTGCCACACAAAGTCCTGCCGTTCCTCATCGTCGTCTTCGGCATACAGCACAGTCCCATAGATTTTATCCTCGTGCATCTCGTTCCAGATGATTCTGACAGCGCCCAAGGCTGCTAGAAAAACGGACAAAAACTGCTTACGTTTCGTTGAATCTATCATCTCACCTACCGAATCACCCGAAAAATCAGCAGCAGAATAATCCCCACAATGCCTACCAGCGCGGCCAGAAACAGGTAGTCGGCGAGGCGCTCGGCCCGCTGCTCTTTGGCGCGGTCGGTAGTTCGGATGGCGAGGAACGAGAGCAGGCACGAGAAGGCGAACAGCAGCGCAATGAGCGAGGTAAACTCGTCGATGAGGCTGCTGGTGGCGCTGTTGGTGATGTGCAGCGACGTGATGACGAACAGGCAAAAGCCCCGCAGATTGGCGGACGTGGGCAGAATATGTTGCGACGTGGTATTGGCCATAGACCGGCAATCTGGCGTTTTTGCGGCGTATTTCCGTGCCTGACCGGGTACGGCGGTGCGGGCCCGCGCTACTACCTTCGGGGCGGCTAAAGTATCCAGCGGTCTGGGCCGACTACCAAGTTGGCGGCCACGGGCGCCGCTTCCCCGTATTCTGTGCGTATGCGTATTTCCTGGAAACTGATTGGGCGGCTGACCGCCAGTATTGTGGCGCTGCTGCTGGTGGCGGGCGTGGCCTTCGCCAACCTGAGCCCGCAGCTGGGCGGCTCGCCCACCAAAGCTCAAAAGGCTGCCTTTGCGCAGTCGGGGCACTACATGGATGGCGAGTTCCGCAACTTGGTGCCCACTGAACTGATGACCGGCGGCAGCACGTTTTCGGCGCTGTGGAAATTCGTATTCGGGAGCAAGCCCGCCAACGTACAGCCGCCCGCTCCGCTGCCCACCCGCCCGCTCGATTCGCTCAGTATCGTGCGCAAGCCGGCCGGGCTGCTGCGCGCCACCTGGTTCGGGCACTCGGCCAGCTTGGTGGAAATAGCCGGCAAAAACATTCTCTTCGACCCCATGCTGAGCGTGAAAATGGGCCCGCTGCCGCTCGTCACGCCCAAGCGCTACAACCCCAGCCTGGCCATCACGGCCGAGCAGCTGCCGGCCATTGATGCGGTGCTGATTTCGCACGACCACTACGACCACCTCGACTACGAAACCATCCGGAAGCTGCGTGACAAGGTGGCCGGCTTCTACGTGCCGCTGGGCGTAGGCGCGCACCTGCTGGCCTGGGGTGTGGCACCGGCCCGCGTGCACGAGTTGGACTGGAACGACTCGGTGCAGCTGCCCGGCGGCCTCACCATTGTCAGCACGCCAGCACGCCATTTTTCGGGCCGCGGCCTCACCAACCGCAATTCCACTTCCTGGAGCTCCTGGGTGCTGAAAGCCGGAACGCAGCGCGTGTTCTACAGCGGCGACGGTGGCTACGGTCCGCACTTCCGCGCCATTGGTGAGCAGCACGGCCCCTTCGACCTGGCCTTGATGGAATGTGGCCAGTATGACGACCAGTGGGCCCAGATTCATATGCGCCCTGAGCAGACCGTGCAGGCCACGCTGGATGTGCGGAGCCGGGTGCTGCTGCCGGTGCACTGGGGAGCTTTCACCGAAGCCAACCATGCCTGGAACGAGCCTGTGCGCCGCGCCACCGCCGAAGCCGGCCGCCTGCTGCTGCCCATCACTACGCCCGAATTAGGTCAGCCCGTGACACCTGGCGCGGGTTTGCTGCCGCAGGTGCGGTGGTGGCAATAGCCCGCTAAAACAAACAACCGCCCTGGCCACTGAAGTTGTCGTTCAGGGGCCGGGGCGGTTGCTTGGAGGTTGGCGGCCAGCAGCTCAGTACCGGGGCAACGCGTGGCTACAGGTTGTTCTGCTGGTTGCGGCGAGCTTCTTCTTGCGCGGCCCGCTCAGCCTTTTTCTTGTCGCGGCGGTTGCCGATGACGCCTCCGCCCACGGCGCCGGCAGCGCCGCCCAATATGGCCCCGCCGGTGCCGCCTACGGCGCCACCCACTACGGCCCCACTCGCGCCGCCAATGGCGGCGCCGGTGCCGCGGCTGGTAGAGCAATCAGTGAACAGAAAGCAGGCTGCAGCCACGAAAGCAAAAAGTATCGTTCTCATAATCTTGGGTTTTCAGTTGGAAAAAGACTTCCTGCCAATGGAAGCCATTTTTTAAAACGGGACCCATGGACGGCGGTTAGGGAATACAAAAATTATGTACCTACCGCAGTCAGCCGGCCGCAACGGACCGAGCCGTTATCTTTGCGCCATGACGCTCACCTGGACTACCCTCCCCTTCGACCTGCTTTCCGTGCCTCAGCTCTACGCCCTGCTGCAATTGCGCAGCGAGGTATTTGTGGTGGAGCAAACCTGCGCCTTTCAGGACCTGGACGGCCAGGACCAGGCGGCCACGCACCTGCTGGGCTACACCGAAACCGGCGAGCTGGCCGCCTACGCCCGCCTGTTCGGGGCGGGCATTAGCTACCCCGAAGCCAGCATCGGGCGGGTAGTGGTAAGCCCGAAGTTTCGGCGCTATGGACTGGGACGCGAGCTGCTGCAGCAGGCAATTGGGGCGGTAGAGCAGCTGTTTGGGGCCCAGCCCATTCAGATTGGGGCGCAACTCTACCTGCAGGCCTTTTATGAGAGCTTCGGTTTCAAGCAAGTCGGCGACGGCTACCTCGAAGATGGCATTCCGCACATTCATATGGTGCGGCAATAATTTTTTTCGGGGGTTACACTGCAGCCAGGGCCACAATGGGCTTTAAAGCGCCATACTTTTTAAGCTACTGATACTATTCCATCCCCCAGTAAGCTGCTGGTTTTGTTGATTCCATTTCTTAATTCGGCGGCTATGCCTTCCCTACCAGGGTCGTTTTTTACTAGCCGTTATATTCCCGTTAAATACCTTCTGCAGCCCTTTTTTAGCGGCATCCCAGCTGTTATCTTTGTTTAGCTTCTACCTCAGTACGGAACTGTTTATACTGCTGAATTTTCTTTTGCCCGCCGCATGGCTTCTGCTACTCCTACCAACTACCACAAGCTGTTTCGGTCCCTGCCTGAGAATTTTCTGCTTATTGGAGCAGATCCGCAGGCAACCATCCTTGACAATACCGATAGCCACGTGGCGGTATCCTTGCAGAAGCGGGAAAACGTGGTAGGCAAACCCTTTTTTGAAGCTTTTCCTGCTACAGATGAGGCCTCGGCTGCCGTTATCCGCGAGTCGCACGAACATGTACGGCAACACCGGCAGCCCCACGTCATGCCCTTGATTCGCTACGACCTGGAGCGGCCGGCAGCCCAGGGTGGTGGCTTGCAGGAGCTATACTGGCAGGCCACGCACTATCCTATTTTGGACGAGCAGCAGCAGCTGCAGTTTA
This sequence comes from Hymenobacter puniceus, assembly GCF_014333525.1. Classification (GTDB taxonomy): domain Bacteria; phylum Bacteroidota; class Bacteroidia; order Cytophagales; family Hymenobacteraceae; genus Hymenobacter. The sequence continues at coordinate 49,729 of NZ_JACSCX010000003.1, read as the reverse complement.
TTCTGCAGCGCACCCAGGACGTGACCGAGCAGCATCTTGCCGCGCTGGAAGCTGCCCGCGTGGCGCAGGAGCTGGCCGAAACGCAGCAGCGCAACACGTTCATTCTTGAAAACCTGCCGGTGATGGTGTGGACTAACCGCGCCGATGGCACCCCCGACTACTACAATCCGCGCTGGGAGGCTTTTACGGGCCTGGGGTTGCGCTACGGCCAGCAATGGCAGGAGACGCCGGGGCTCATTCATCCGGATGATGCCGGCCGGATTGCTATGGAAGTAAGCCAGGCCATTGCGGCCGGCCACGAATACCAGCTGGAATTCCGGCTGCGCCGCCACGACGGGCAGTACCGCTGGGTGCTGGCCCGCAACGTGCCCCGCCACAACGAGCAGGGCGAACTGACGATGTGGGTGGGCAGCGGCACAGACATCCACGATCAGAAAATGCTGGTGCAGGAGCTGCTGGAAACCAACGAGCAGCAGGCTCTGCTTTCCGAGCAGGCATACCAGGCTCAGCGGGAAGCCCAGCTGCAGCGGGAAAGCCTCTACGCGCTGTTCATGCAGGCTCCGGCCCTGATATCTATTGCCCGCGGCCCCGAGCACCGACACGAGTTTGTGAATCCGCCCTACCAGGCATTATTTCCAGACCGCGAGCTGTTGGGCCGTAGTGCCGCCGAAGTTATTCCCGAGGCAGAAAGCCAGGGCTTCATAGCTATTCTAGACCACGTATATCAATCAGGTGAGCCGTTTTATGGCCAGGAAGTACCGTTTACAATAGTCGACCCGCAGACAGGCCAGACAACCGAGCGGTTCTTCAACGTCACGTATCAGCCGGTGCGCGAAAACGGCCAGATAGTGGGCATTTCGCACTACTCCTACGATGTAACCGACGTGGTATTGATGCGGCGGGCCCTGGCCGAAGGCCGCTCTAATGCCGAGTAAGGCAGATATTCTCACGGCTTTCAGGCATCTATCCAGACGGTGGCAATGGACATAACCAATCTCGATTTTCAGCAGGCCCGCATCAAGCAGGTGCTGTTCAAGTCGCGCCTGCGCTCCGTGCTCTACGGAGTGCGGGAGGCGGATGACGCCCTGTTTTCGATGCGCGAAAACCCGCTGGGCGAGTGGCTGAATGCCATTGTCAAGCCCCGCTATGGCACTTATCCTGAGGTACGGGAAATCGAGCGGGTGCTGCAGCAAATGCTGACGACCGGCCAGTCGTTGGTGCGGCAATACCAGCGCGGCCAGTTGGAAGAGTCACGCACCGGCCTGGAGCAGATTGATGGCTACGCCGAGCAGATTGTGGGGCTGCTGCAAAAGATGGAGCGGGCTGCTGCTTAGTTTATTGTCAATTGTTAGTGGCTGCTTGTTAGTGCACTTTTATTCTGACAACGAACGATCAGCTATTAACAATCAACCATTAATAATTAGCAACTATTTTAAGCCGTCTTCCCAAGGCGTAAGCGCGGCTTGGTGCTCGGCATATATCCGGCGCACCAGAGACGTATCGGGGCGTGTGACCAGAAACAGGCGCGTTCCCCGTTCCCGCGCAAACGGGTTCGTAACCTCCCCTATCAGCCGAATAGACTGGCAGTGTGCCGCCACACCTTCGGGCTCGTCGTCCTCTATCAGCAGCAAATGGGGCCAGGGCTGCGCGGGCCGCGCCGGAAACCAGTACAGGTAGGAACCATTGAAACTGTGGGCGGGAGGCAGTTGGCGGTGGCGGTTGAAGTAATTGATGGCGCCCGCCTGGCCGTAGTTGTCGCACTTGATAAGGGTATGCGCGCGCGTAGCAGCGGGCAAATTCTGGTAGGCTTGCCACACCTGATCGGCCAGTTCCTGCCAGCCCAGCATGTCAGCGTAGTCCTGGGGCAGTACGTGCTCCACACCGTCTTCCCAGCGGGTGAGGCCCAGGCCCTGATAGTTCTGGCCAATCAGGCGCATGTAGGCGGGCGGATAAAGCGTAAACATAAAAGGCAGCAGTGGCAGCATCGTCAGGACAGGCAGGGCGAGCAGGGCCGGCCGCCACACCCGCGGATGCCAGCGGCGGGCCACCCATTGCTCCAGCCACACCGCCCCAAACGGCAGCAATATGGGGTAGTAGCCCAGGCTGTAGTAGCTTTTGCCATGCAGCATGGTCAGAATTAGTAGCCCCACCACCCACAGCCAGCCCACCACCCGAAACCGCCGAAACTGCCGGGCCAGCAGCAGCGCCAGCAGCCCCGCGCCCCACACCCACACCACCGGAAAGCACATCAGCAGTTGGTCTTTCCAGAAGTCAGTGGCGGCCACATGCACCAGTTGCGAGTCGTGGAGCAAGGCCATGTGGTGCCGGAACGGAACGCCGTGCAGCGCCTGCCACCCCAGATTCGGCAACCACAGCACTAGTGCCAGCGCGGCCGCGCCCCACAGGTGGCGGCTGGCCAGCACACTTCGCTGGGGCGTAAGCAGCAGGGCCATGCCCAGCGCCGCCACGTAAAACAGCGTAGTGTATTTGTTGAGCATTGACAGTCCCAAAGAGGCGCCCAGTGCGTAGAGGTAGCCGGGGCGGTGGGTTTGCAGGTGCCGCACCAGTGCGTAGCTGGCCGCCGTGAAAGCCAGCACCTCAAACGAGTTGGGCTGAAACAGAAAGTTGAGCCGGGCATACGCCGCCACCATATAGCCGAGGCCAGCCAGCACTACCGCCCAGACGCCGCCACCCAGCTTCAGCACCAGCCGCGCCAGCAGCAGCACCGTGAGGCTGCCCCACAGAAGCGGCCAGAATTTCACCCAGAACCAACTCCCGCCCAGCGCCAGCGTCAGCCAGCTCTGCAGAGCCATCAGCGGCGGCACTTCCAGGTAGCCCCAGGCCAGATGCTGGCCGTAGTTCAGGTACAGGTACTCGTCGCGGTGCAGCTCGTAGGCGCGGCTGGCCAGCACGTAGCCCGACACGAACTTGAGCAACGCCAGCAGCAGCGGCAGGAAACGGCGGTAGGGTTTCATGCCTCAATATAGCGGGCTGCGGATATGCAGTTCCTAATTACTGCTATAATGGCTGCGGCAGCCGGATGTGGCGCAGGTACTCGCTCAGGCCGGCGGGATGCTGAAACAGGTGAATAAACAGGATGTGGTCTTCGCCTTGCACGCGCCACTCTTCGGCGTAGAAGTCGCCGAGGGCGTGCAGGTGCAGCACAAAGCTGTCTTCGCGCCGCTCGGCCAGAAAGTGGCCGTGCTGCCGGAGCAGGTCGGCCTGCTGGCCCATCGGGAGCTTTTTGAAGACGCGTAGATGCATTGGGTAACACAGCAAACCCGAAGATACGAAGATGGGGAGATGAGGTGACAGATAAAGAAAGAACGTCATTCCGAGTGAAGCGAGGAGTCTTGCGCGCTGACGTTGCAGTAGTATTACTGCTCAGGCATCAGCACGCGAGATTCCTCGCAGGCTCGGAATGACGTTCTTTCTTTATTACCTCATTACTCCATCACTTCGACACTTCATCACCTACCATCTTACCTTCGCGGCATGAAAACGATACGCTTTCCGCATCCGCTGGTGCTTTTGGTGGGGTTTATTCTGCTAGCCTGCCTGCTGAGCTACGTGCTGCCCGCCGGTGTGTTCAGCCGCCACCCCGATGCCGCCACCGGCCGCGACGTGGTGGTGGCCGGCTCCTACCACCGCGTGCCCGCCACGCCCGTCAGCCCGCTGCAGGCCATCGTGGACATTCCGAAAGGCATGGTGGATGCAGCGTCGGTCATTTTTCTGGTGTTTCTGGCCGGCGGCGCCTTCACGGTAGTGGACCAGACCGGTGCCCTGCGCAGTGGCGTCGACTGGCTGCTGCGGCGGTTTCAGGGGCGCGAGGCCGTCGTGATTCCCATTATTTCGGTGCTGTTTGCCACCATGGGCGCCCTGGAAAATATGCAGGAGGAAATAGTGCCGCTGGTTCCGGTGTTGCTAATTCTGATGCGGCGCATTGGCTACCCGGCCCTCACGGCGACAGCGGTCAGCATCGGTTCGGCGGCAGTAGGCGCGGCCTTCAGCCCCCTAAATCCGTTTCAGGTGGGTATTGCCCAGAAGCTGGCGCAGCTACCGCTGCTTTCGGGCGGCGGGTTCCGGCTGGCGTTTCTGGTGCTGGCTCTAGCCATCTGGATTGCAGGCACCGTGCGCTACGCCCTGCGCCACCGCGTAGCACCCGAAACCAGCGCCGCCGCCGACCCGGCCGCGCTGGCCGAAGGCCGCAACCACGGCCTTGTATTGCTGCTGCTGTTCGCGGCCTTTGCCTTCTTCGCCTATGGCGTACTCAAGCTTGGCTGGGATTTCGAGCAGATGGCGGCCTTATTTTTTGGGCTGGGCGTGGTAGCGGGTCTTGTGGGCGGCCTCGGCCTCACGGGCACGGCCGAAGGCTTCCTGGCTGGCTTCCGCGACATTGCCTTTTCGGCGCTGCTTATCGGATTTGCCCGCGCCATTTTCGTGGTGCTGGAGCAGGGCCAGGTCGTCGATACCATCGTCAATGCGCTGTCGGCGCCGCTGGCCGGGCTGCCCGTGATGCTGTCGGCGCTGGGTATGATGGGGGTGCACACGGCACTGCATCTGCCCGTGCCCAGCGTGAGCGGCCAAGCCGTGCTTACCATGCCGCTGCTCGTGCCCCTCTCCGACCTCATCGGTCTCTCGCGCCAGGTGACTGTGCTAGCTTACCAGTACGGCGCCGGCCTCTGCGAGCTGATTACGCCCACCAACGGTGCCCTTATGGCCATTGTGGCAGCCTGCGGCGTGCGGTTTGATGAGTGGTGGAAGTTCGTGCTGCCGCTCTACCTGATTCTGTTTGCGCTAGGTGCCGTGGCCGTGATGGTGGGCATTGCGGTAGGCCTGTAGCGGCGGCTCAAATGGGCCAGCATTTCAATTTCCCATCATAAGAAGCACTAATCAGCTCCTGCCTTTCCGGAAGCAGCGCTACGCTTTGCACAAAATCCTGGTGCTGATGCTGTTCCTGGAATGTGTCCAGGTTCCAGATACGCACAAAATTGTCTTCGCCCCCGCTGGCTAGGCGGTGGTCGTCCAGCAAAACCAACGTGCGCACGATGCCAGTATGTGCCGGCACGGTACGCAGCAGGTTGCAATGCTGCAGATCGGGCGAAACCTGACGCACCTGAATAGTGCCATCGAAATGGCCGCTGATCAGGCTCCTGCTACGGGCATCGAACAGCAGGACGTGGGCCGGCGCCAACCCAATGCACAGGATGGTGGACTCCTGTGCATCTGCCACGTTCCAGATCCGGAGCGTACCGTCTTCGGAGCTGGAAATCAGTCGCCCACCCGCGAGCGGTAGCACAGCCCACACCCAGTCGGAGTGACCACGCAACGTGTTTAGCAGCTTGCCAGTGGCGGTGCTGACGCAAATCAGCCCATCAGCCCCACCACTCACGAAGCTTTCATCGGAAAGCCGTGCCAGGCAGAGGACGGTGGCCGCATGGGGGCGCAACACACCTATCTGGCTGAACTGCCCGGCCTGCTGCTCCCACACCCGGATAGTGGCGTCGCGGGAGCCAGAAAGCAGGGTAATAGAATTAAGCTGTGCCAGGCACAGAACTGAGTTTTGATGGCCGACGAGTTGTTGCACACAATCGCCTTCCAGGTTCCATATCTTGAGCACTTTATCACGCCCGCCACTTACCAAGTGCGCCCCACCGAATGGCAGCACCTGCCAGATGTATCCCAGATGCCCAGCCGCAAATGCCCCAGACGTGGGTGAAGCTACGGCTTCCGTTTCGTAAAGAATATCACTGCGTAGCACAAATTTCTCGCCCGCTTCCAGCTGTTCGCCTTCGTGCCACAGCGTGTGGTCGAAGACAATCAGGTCACCCTGGGCGGGCTGATATTCCGCCCAGATGGCCGGATCGTCTTTGCTGCGATAGAATAACGTCCGGCCGCCCTCGAAATCAGTCGCGTCGTTTAGGTATATCATAAACGTAAGCCGTGACTGCACGGTAGCCGAACGAAAGTGGACTCCATCAAGGTGCCGGTGGAAATACTGCCCAGCAGTGTAGCCGCAGAACCGTAAGCGGCTATTCAGTTCGCGCAGGTGCCAGGGTGCCAGGCTATCCGTGTCCGAGGGCAGGACTTTGGGCAATACCGGCTCTATGGCAGCAAATAGGCGCGCCGCCAGAGCCGGGTTGTCTACTACCAGTCGGTCGTTGTTGCGGTAGTAAGTTGGATAGTGCGTGCGAGCCGTTTGAAATCCCTCGTGTGCGAAGTCAGCTAGCAGCGCCTGACACTCGGTGGCCGTGAAAGCCCCCGGCACTACAAAGCAAATCAGTGGACTGTCGGGTAGCAGATGCCGGCACTCGAATGACGATTTCATAGCAGTAGCGGCGACATACGCGTGGAAACAACGACTGGCACTAACTTATGGTTTGTGCCAGTTGGCTAATCCGGCCGCAGCTCGTCGGCGCGGAAGATGCGGGGCAGCTTGCGCTTGCGCTCCACAATCTGGTAGCTGGCGGTGTCCGTTTGCTCGTCCCAGAACACGTCGCTCACCACGCCGAAGTGGCGGAAGCGGCCGGGCTCGGGCTGCACTTCCTCCACGGCGTCGCCGAAGCTGAAGGCCGGCCGGCGCAGGTGCAGCTCCCGAAATAGCTCGGGCCGCACCAGAAACTGCTGCTCGTCGTAGCGCAGCGTAATCCACTCGCCGTCTTCATCTTCACTGATTTTCTCGAATAGCTTGCCTACCGGCTCCAGCCACTCAAACGAGCGGCGGTTGGCGGGATGAATATAGCGGAAGCCAAAGTCGGGCGTCCAGGGGTATAGGCCGTAGATGACAGGTTTGGGTCGGGGCATACGAGCAGAAATAGTCGGGCGAAGGTCTAGCAAAAAAACCAGATCCAGCGCCAAAAGTTGTCCGCACATCCCCCTTTTGCTAGCTATCCGGTGGCGCCCGGCCACCCAGGCCCCGGCTTTTCGGTCGCGGGTACCTGGGGGCATCCTGCAGTCCGGCGGGTTGCCCCCAGCAGCGCGCCACACATTAATGGGCGTGTTTTGCAGCTCTGGGAAGCAGGCTTTTCAGCGAGCTAGAACTGGCGACTTCCGGCAGTCTAGCTGCTTGCTGTCAAGTATTTACAACTCACAATATAACCCCACGCCTGTTTATGGAGTTTAACCCCCGCACTCTCTCCTGTCAGTGCTGATTTCTTTATTGCTTACCATGCCTACTGTTTCTTCTCTGCCTACCACTGCCCCCACGCTGCAAGTCGGTATGGGCGCGCTTCCGCACGACCACGGCACCACCTTTCGCGTCTGGGCTCCGGCCGCTACTGCCGTTTCGGTGGTGGGTCCTTTCAACAACTGGGATGCCGCCACGCACCCATTGCAGCATGAAGCCGACGGCTATTGGGCGGCCGATTTCCCGGATCTGCCCAGCGGTACCGAATACAAATTTCACCTTTCTACCCCCGCCGGTGAGCTGCTCAAGAACGACCCCTACGCCCGGGAAGTCACGCACTCGGCCGGCAACTCCATCGTGCCCAACCACAGCTTCGACTGGGAAGACGACCAATTCCAGATGCCGGCCTGGAACTCGCTGGTTATCTATGAGCTGCACGTGGGCACGTTCAACGTGAAAAATCCTGAGCAGCCCGGCACCTTTCTCGATGTGGTGGAAAAGCTGGAGTACCTGCGCGAGTTGGGCATCAACGCCATTGAAATAATGCCGCCTACCGAATTTCCGGGTGGCCGCAGCTGGGGCTACAACCCCTCACACCCATTTGCGCTGGAAACCGACTATGGCGGGCCGCAGGCCTTCAAAGAGCTGGTGAAACAGGCGCACCGCCACGGCATTGCCGTGATTCTGGACGTGGTGTACAACCACTTCGGGCCCGGCGACCTGGACTTGTGGCAGTTTGATGGCTGGCACGAAAACGACGGCGGCGGCATCTACTTCTACAACGACTGGCGCGCCGAAACGCCTTGGGGCCACAACCGCCCCGACTACGGCCGCGACGCCGTGCGGGCTTACATCCGCGACAATGCCCTAATGTGGCTGGAAGACTACCGCGTAGATGGCCTGCGCTGCGACTCCATCTCGCACGTCCGCAACGTAGACGGCTCCTCCGACCCTGCCCGCGACCTGCCCGATGGCTGGAACCTAATGAAGTGGATCAACGAGGAAGTGCAGCAGCACATGCCCTGGAAAATCATGATTGCCGAAGATCTGCAGGGCAACGAGTACATCACGCGCCGCCCCGAAGACGGCGGCCAGGGCTTCTCCAGCCAATGGGATGCGGCTTTTGTCAACATCATCCGCGACGCGCTGGTGACGCCGGAAGATGCTGACCGCAACATGCACCAGGTAGCCGAAACCTTGACAGGCGTGTACAACGGCGACGCTTTCCAGCGCATCATTTACACCGAAAGCCACGACGAGGTGGCCAATGGCAAGAAACGGGTAACAGAGGAAATCATGCCCGGCAGCGCCCACACCTGGTTTCCGAAAAAGCGGGCTACGCTCGGTGCGGCGCTGGTGTTCACGGCCCCCGGCATCCCAATGATGTTTCAGGGCCAGGAAATGCTGGCCGATGGCTACTTCTCCGACGACCTGCCGCTGCAGTGGGAGCACGCCGAGCAGCACGCCGGCCTCGTGCACCTCTACCGCGACCTGATCAAGCTGCGCCGCAACCTGGATGGCCGCACCCGCGGCCTGCTGGGGCAATACACCGAAGTGCACCACCTCAACAACGACGACAAAACACTGGCCTTTATCCGCCGCGACCAGTCGGGGCCCGGCGACACCACCGTGGTGCTCTGCAACTTCGCCGACCGTTCGCACGACAACTACACAATCGGGCTGCCCCGCGGCGGCCACTGGCGCGTACGCTTCAACTCCGACTGGGCCGGCTACGATGAAGAGTTTGGCAACTTCGAGAGCCTCGATACGCTGGCTGAGCCGGGTATTTATGATGACCAACCTTTCCACGCCTCGTTTGGGTTGGGCCCCTACTCGGTGCTGATTATTTCGCAGGAGCCCGCGTAAGGGCAGGACTACTGCCATATACATGGGAGGTTCGCAACCAGGCATAAGCCTGCGGCGGGCCTCCCGTTATTTTTTCCGGGTTTCCAGGCTGTTGGGCGGCGGAAACTCCGTGCCTTCCTATATCTTGCCCGCCCGCACCCAATCCTGCCTATTATGCAAGTTCCTGCCACTGCTCCCGCCCCCCTCGCTCCCGATGCCCTGCTGGTAGAAGTGGCCTGGGAAGTCTGCAACCAGGTAGGCGGCATCTATACCGTCATTCGCAGCAAGGTACCCGCCACCGTGCAGGGCTGGGACGACCGGTACTGCCTGCTGGGTCCCTACTTCGCGCAGCAGGCCCAGAGCGAGTTTGAGCCCTACGACGACTACCAGCTTTCCACGCTCAGCGACCCATTTGCCGGGGCCGTGCGTGAAATGCGCAAGCTCGGCTACGATGTGCACCTGGGCGTGTGGCTGGTCACGGGCCGGCCGCGGGTGGTGCTCATCAACCCTTACCAGGCCTACCCGCAGCTCGGCCAGATCAAGAGCGACCTGTGGCATCATCACGGCATCCCAACGCCCGACCACGACGATTTGCTGCATCAAGTGGAAGCCTTCGGCCACCTAGCCAAAATTTATTTGCAGGTCTTGGCTGCCGAAGTAGTGCCGCCGCAGCGTATTGTGGCCCACTTCCACGAGTGGATGACGGGCGTGGCCATTCCGGCCCTACGCCGCGAGCAGACGCCGCTGCACATCGTGTTTACCACGCACGCCACGCTGCTGGGCCGCTACTTGGCCATGAACGACCCCAACTTCTACGAGCACCTGATGCTGGTAGACTGGGAAGCCGAGGCGCGGCGCTTCAACATCGAAACGGCCGTGCGCATCGAGCGGGCCGCTGCCCACGGCAGCCACGTTTTCACGACGGTGAGCGAGCTGACGGTGCGCGAGTGCATCTACCTGCTGGACCGGATTCCGGACGCGGTGCTGCCCAACGGCCTCAACATCGAGCGGTTTGTGGCCCTGCATGAGTTTCAGAACCTGCACCAGCAGTACAAAGCCAAGATTCACGAATTCGTGATGGCGCACTTCTTCCAGAGCTACTCGTTTGATCTGGATAAGACGCTGTACCTGTTCACGAGTGGCCGCTACGAGTACCACAACAAAGGCTTCGACCTGACGCTGGAAGCACTGGCCCGCCTCAACTACCGCCTGCAGCAAAGCGGACTGGAAGGCAACATCGTGATGTTCTTTATCACCAAGCGGCCGTTCCACAGCATCAACCCGCAAGTACTGCAGAGCCGCGCTATTCTGGACGAGGTGCAGGAAACCTGTGAGGCCATTGAGCGGCAGGTGGGCGAGCGGCTGTTCTACGCCGCCGCCGGCAGCACCGACCACCGCCTGCCCGACCTCGACGCCCTCGTGGACGACTACTGGAAGCTGCGCTACCGCCGCACGCTGCAAAGCTGGAAAACCACCAACCTGCCCCCGGTTATCACCCACAACCTCGTGGATGACGCCAACGACGACATCCTCAACTTCGTGCGCCGCGCCAACCTCGTCAATAACCAGCACGACCGGGTGAAAATCGTGTATCATCCCGATTTCGTGTCGCCCACGTCGCCGCTGTTTGGCATGGAATACGGACAGTTTGTGCGGGGCTGCCACCTGGGCGTTTTCCCGAGCTACTACGAGCCCTGGGGCTACACCCCGCTGGAGTGCGTGGCGCGCGGTGTACCGGCCGTCACGAGCGACCTGTCGGGCTTCGGCGACTACGTGATGCAGCACGTGCCGCAGCACGAAGACAAAGGCATTTTTGTGGTGCAGCGCCAAGAAAAAAGCTTTGACGAGTCGGCGGAGGAGCTCACCGAGATGATGTGGCAATTTGTGCTGCTCAACCGCCGCGAGCGAATCATGCAGCGCAACAACGTGGAAAGCAACGCCGAAATCTTCGACTGGAAAAACCTGCGCGTGTACTACGACCGAGCCTACACGCTGGCCCTGGAGCGGGAGTAGTTGGGTGCTGGCTTAAGTTGCTGATGAAATTATTTTTACCGCTGGCCGGCCTGCTGCTGGCGGCCACCACTGCCTCTCTTGCGCACGAATTCTGGCTGCAGCCTACGCCGTTTTTTGTGGCGCCGGGCACCCGCCTTACTTTGCGCGTATTGGTGGGCGGAAACTTCTCGGGCGAGCGGTGGGCCGGCAAGAGTAGCCGCGTCACGCGCCTCACGCACTTCGCCCCCATCGGCCCCCAGGAATTGCTGGCTGCTGCCACCACCGCCGACACGCTGCACGCCGCCGTGACCTTTCGGGAACCGGGCACCCACCTGGTGGCGCTGTCCACCACCAACGCCTTTGTTACGCTGGCTGCCAGTCAGTTCAACACTTACCTCAAAGAGGAAGGCCTCGATTATATTTTGCTGGAGCGGCAAAGGCGCGGCAGCCTCAATCAGCCCGGCCGCGAAGCGTACCGCCGGTGTGCTACCACGCTGGTGCAGGCCGGCCCCGTGTCCGGGCTGGACACTGCCCGCGCCTGGAGCCGCCCAACTGGTCTGCCCCTGGAACTGGTGCCTGAGCAGAATCCTTACGCGCTTAAACCCGGAGCTTCACTTACAGTGCGGGTGCTGGCCAAAGGCCAGCCGCAGCCTGGCCGGCTGGTACAACTATGGCAGCGCAGTCCTGGCCAGCCGGTACGCATAAGCAAGCTGTATAGCAACCAAAACGGCCGTGTGCTGTTTCGCTTAACCGGGGCCGGCCACTACATGATCAGCACTGTTCACATGGCCCCTGCCACGCTGCCTGAGGCCGATTGGCAGAGTACATGGGCGAGTCTCACTTTTGGACTTCGTCCTGCCACAGGGCGCTGATTCATGTTTTTTTGAGAAATTGTTCAACCGACGAGCAGACTTCCAACAAATCTTTTTTTTATTACCTTCGCAACTCTCTTAAAACTCCGAACCACCGACGGTATGAAGTACTCAATTGATAAAAAGGAAACGTACACGATAATTACGATTGACGAGAAGAAGCTGGACACTACCGTAGCTCCCGATCTGAAATCGGAATTCGTGAAGCTGAATGCCGAAGGAATCAATAACCTGATTCTGGACCTCAGCAACGTAAAGTACACCGACTCATCGGGGTTGAGCTCTATTCTGATTGCCAATCGCCTTTGCAATTCCACCGGCGGCCTACTCGTGCTTACCGGCCTGCAAGACCACGTAATGAAGCTTATCACGATCAGCAAGCTCGAATCGGTATTGCATATTCTGCCTACCGTGGAAGAAGGTATCGACCGAATTTTTCTGCACGCCATTGAGCGCGACCTGACCAGCAAAGAATAGCGTTTTTTCGGTTGTCAGTTGTTGGTTGTCAGTTGTCAGACTTAGTGTAGCTGGCACCTGACAACCAATTTGCATTTCATATCCTACCTCTGGAAGCGAGGCTCTGACAACACTCAACTGACAACAACCAACTCTCTTGGAGTTTGAGCTGAAAATTCTGGGTAGTGCTTCGGCCACCCCCTTTCTCGACCGCCACCACACGGCGCAGGTCCTGACGGTGGGCAACAGCCAGTACCTCATCGACTGTGGCGAAGGCACGCAGCGCCGCCTGATGGAGCATAAGATCCGGCACCAGCGCATCCGTACCGTCTTTATCAGCCACCTGCACGGCGACCATTTCTTTGGGCTGTTTGGGCTGCTGGGCACTATGCATCTTAACGGCCGCACTGAGCCGCTGCAGGTGTTCGGGCCGGCCGGCCTCGATGAAGTGCTGACTATGCAGTTCCGGCATTCCTACACACAGCTTAGCTTCGAACTCGACTTCGTGGCCGTTGATACCACGCAGCACGCCCAGATTTTTGAGGACAAACACCTGACCGTGCATACACTGCCTATGCGGCACCGGATTCCGTGCTGCGGTTACCTGTTTCGGGAAAAGCCCAAACGCCGCCATCTGGTGAAAGAACTGCTCCCGCCCGGCCTCACGCCGGCGCAGTTCAATGCCCTCACGCTGGGAGAGGACCTGCTGGACGACAATGGCCAGTTGCTGGTAGCCAACGCCAGCGTCACGACGGCGCCGCACCCCAGCCGCAGCTATGCCTTTTGCTCCGACACACTGTACACAGAAAGTCTGGCGGAGCTGGTTCGCGGCGTAGATCTGCTTTATCACGAGGCTACCTTCCTGCACGATATGCGGGAGCGGGCCGCTACCACGCACCACTCTACGGCCCGGCAGGCGGGCCTGCTGGCGCGGCGGGCCCAGGCGCAGCGCCTGCTTATCGGACACTTTTCCAGCCGCTACCCCAACCTGGAGCCCTTATTGGCTGAAGCCAAGGAGGTGTTCGAGTGGACCGAGTTGGCCGTGGAAGGCCTGACGGTGTCGGTATGAATTAGAAATTAAGAATTATGGGTTAAAAACTGGCCGCAAGGACTAGCGGGCAGTTTTCGACCAAGTTTTGGGTGCTGCCGCTAGCACCAAGACAGGCGTCACGCCCAATTCTTACTTGACAATTCCTCATTTTTAATTGAAACAATGTCCCATAAGAAACAGCAGCTCTACCTTGTCCTTAGCGGCATTTTCATCGTCAATGCGCTGCTGGCCGAAATTATCGGGGTGAAGATATTCTCGGCCGAGGCGCTGCTAGGCCTGCCCGGCAACCTCACGGCCGGCGTGCTTATTTGGCCCGTCGTGTTCGTCACGACGGACATCATCAACGAGTATTTTGGCAAGGCCGGCGTACTGCGCGTGAGCTACCTCACGGTGGCGCTCATCCTGTTTGCCTTCGTCGTGATTTATGCCACCACTAAGCTGCCGCCGGCTGCCTTCTGGCTTGACGTGAACAAGACCGACGCCGAAGGCCGTCCTTTCAACATCGACTTCGCCTACCAGAGCATTTTCCGGCAGGGCTTGGGCATCATTGTGGGCTCCATCACGGCATTTGGCATTGGGCAGATGCTGGATGCCACGGTATTTCAGGCGCTGCGCCGAGCCACCCGGGGCCGCTACGTATGGCTGCGGGCCACGGGCTCCACGCTCGTCTCGCAGCTCGTCGATTCGTTTGTGGTGCTGTATGTGGCCTTCTACGTGTTTGGCAACTGGACGCTGGACCAGGTGCTGAGCGTGGCTAACACCAATTACTGGTATAAATTCGCGGCCGCCATTCTGCTTACGCCCGTGCTCTACCTCGGCCACTTCCTCATCGACCGGTACCTCGGCGACGAAGCTACGCGGGAGCTGCAGCAGGAAGCCGCGGCTGATGCAGCAGTGTAATTGCAAGCAGTATTCCTATTTGAGCCTTACTTATATGATCCTAATTCGCACGCTACTTTTAACCATTGTATTTCTACTAGCCAACCGTTTATCTTACTCGCAACCTGGCTTCAGCAAAGGCAGCTGCGTACTGCGGAATGGCCAACAGTTGCATGGTAACTTCAACCTACGCACGGCTACTGCTCAATCACCGGCTATCTTGGTCTATTACGACGGACAAGCAGAACAGGAGTTCGAACCTACCCAAGTCAGACATCTTAGCTTAGGTCGTCGCTCCTATATTATTGGGGGCAATTTTGTAGCGCCAGACGATAAGGACGGTATTCCCGTTGACCACGACTTTGTAGAGGTAATTGATACAACAGGCGGAGTGCAGTTATTTCGCTATGAATACGTAGGCTACTCAAGCAGTAGCAGAGCCAGCTATTCCATGCCAATGGGTAATGGCCCAGGCAACATGATGTACGGTGGCGGTGGAGATGGCTACCGCCGAACTGATATTCTGCTGCTTCGTGCTGGAACAGGTCAGCCACTTGTGCCATATATGCCTGGCTCGCGGGATAGTATAGGCAGCTCCGAAGAAGGAAACGCTAGTCTCCAAGAAAAGCCAGTTTCTACTGCTGTGGGAGCTACTACGGCTTTCTTTGTTAATGATCCTGAATTGCAAAAACGAATTGAATCCGGCAAGCTCTCAGAAGCTCGACTGGAGGCGGCAGTACGTGCGTACAACGCTGGTGTAAGACTTCAACCAAAGAACTAAGTATTTCATGTCCCGCATTCTCACCGGCATTCAGAGCACCGGCCGCCCGCATTTGGGCAACCTGCTAGGCGCCATTCTTCCGGCTATCGAGCTGTCGAGAAACACGGCCAACGAGTCGTTGTACTTTATTGCCGACCTGCACTCGCTGACCACTGTGCGCGACGCCGAAACGCTGCGCCAGAACACCTACGCTGTAGCGGCCGCGTGGCTGGCCTGCGGCTTCGATACCGAGCGTAACCTGTTCTACCGCCAGTCGGATGTGCCGCAGGTAACCGAATTAACCTGGTACCTGAGCTGCTTTGCGCCCTACCCGATGCTGGCCAATGCCCACTCGTTCAAGGATAAGAGCGACCGGCTTTCCGACGTGAATGCGGGTTTGTTCACGTACCCAGTGCTGATGGCGGCCGATATTCTGCTGTATGATGCCGATGTGGTGCCGGTGGGCAAAGACCAGATTCAGCATCTGGAAATCACACGCGACATTGCCTCGGCCTTCAATAACCGCTACGGCGAAACCTTCGTGCTGCCCCAGGCCCGCGTAGACGAGCAGCTGATGACCATTCCCGGACTTGATGGGCAGAAGATGAGCAAAAGCTACGGCAACATCATCGACATCTTCCAGGACGATAAAACGCTGCTCAAGACCGTGCGCAGCATTGTGTCGGACAGCACGCCGCTGGAGGCGCCCAAGAACCCGGACACCGACACCACGTTCAAGCTGTTCTCCTTGCTGGCCACGCCCGAGCAGACCGCCGAGATGCGCCAGAACTACCTGAACGGCAACTACGGCTACGGTCACGCCAAAACGGCCCTGTTCGAGCTGATTCGGGAACGGTTTGCCACCGAGCGGGAGCAGTTCAATTTTTACAGTGCCAACCTGCCTGAAGTAGACCGCAAGCTGGCCGAAGGCGCCGCCAAAGCCCAGGCTTACGGCTCCGAAGTTCTCAATAAAGTGCGTGAGAAAGTGGGGTACCTGAGAAGGTAGCTGGCTCATTGCGAGCAAAGCGAAACGCTCCTTTCTCCACTAAGCGCGACACAATCCCTTACAGAGAAGCCCTCTGGTGTTAGGCTGGTAGCCTAACACCAGAGGGCTTCTCTGTAAGGGCCATGTGCAGCAAACCAAGGATTCATTACATCGTCCTGCGTCCTTGTAATGGCAAACAAGTGCTAATACGGCAGCCCGTCGATGGTGCGGCTCTGTTCGTTGGAGAAGCTGAAACCTACTTTGCTGCCGCGGCTTACCTGCTGGTTTTCCAGCTTCTGCTTCACCGATATTTTCTGGATATCGTTGAGCGGCGGCGCAATCAGGTCGTTATTGACGGCGGCCACCATAGCGCTTTCCACGAACAGCTTGAGGCCGTCGGCCGTCACCTGGTTGTCCGACATATCGTTGTCGGGCAGTTCCAGTTGCTGCACGCCTTCCAGGAAATAGTGATTGTCGATGTTGATGAGCAAACGGCCGACCAGGTAGCCGGGGTCGTTGAGGCGCTGGTACTTGATGCTGTCAGCCATGAAGTTGTAGGCCATGATGTGCCCGAAAAAGCGCCGCCGGAAGTCCTCCTCTACATACTTGGTGGTCATCGGGCCATAGTCGTCGGGGAAGGTGACGATGTTGGAGTGCATCACAAATACCAGCAGGTCGCCGGAAAAGCGGATATGAAACTCCATTTCGTTGACGGGTCGATACTCGATAATCACCGTGGAATCAACGGGCGTAATGCGGCGGCTTAGCTCCACCACCAGTTCCTGCGACACCTGCCGCAGCAGGGCAAACGTGGCCAGCGTATTGCGGTAGATGGCCTGTTTGGCCGACGACTTTTGCCGTAAACCATCAAAGATCAGGTCGAGGCGGTCGGCAGGAACGGCGCCGGGCGCACCGGGGGCGTGGGTGGCGGTATTGTCGGAGTTGGGCGTGCCGGAATTAGGATTGTTTTCAGCAGCTGAATGAGCCGTGGACTTGGCGGGCTTGGTGGGCTTGATAGTATCCATGGAGAGACGGGAACAGAACGAGTTGCAACAAGGCGTAGCAGGAAGAAATACCGCTACTGAAGCAGTTGTGGGTGGTAGTATCTACGCAAGGTAACAGGCGGTAAGTTTTAGCGTTGTCTGGTAACCACCACGCCCAAGGCTGGCAACCACTTTCAATTGCGGTAATCTTCAAGCAGCCGACCAGACAGTATAAGTTTGTGTGCCAGCCAGTGGCGGTGGGGCGCTTAACGCGGCTACCACCGGCCACGCGTTGCTGCGGAACGCCACTGTGCGCATACCGGCGTGCGGGAAACCGGGAGCCGGCGGCAGCAGCATCGTTTGGGCCAGTGGATGCGTCAGGGCCTCGCCCACCGTGCGCACCGCCCCGGCTGGCACGGCCAGTTGCTCCAACTGGGTTAGCAGTTCCCGGCCCGGCACTTCGGCAATGCGCTGGGCCAGTAACTCCTCCAGCGCGGCGCGGTGCGCTACCCGATCAGCGTTGCGGCGGAAACGCGCATCCTGTGCCCATTCCGCCCGCGCCAGCACGGCACACAGCTGACTAAACTGGCGGTCAGAGCCCACAGCCAGCAGCAGGCGCGTGCCATCCTGGGCCGTGTACACAGTACCGTAGGGCACAATGCTGGGGTGGCCCGAGCCCAGCGGCTGCGGCTCCCGGCCCGTGACAAGGCAGGTGGCGGCCTGGTTGGCCAGCGAGGCCAGGGCGCTATTGAGCAGGCTCACTTCCACCAGCGCGCCCTGGCCGGTTCGCTCGCGGCGGTATAGGGCCGCGAGCAGGCCTTCCTTGAGTTGGTGGGCAGTGAGCAAATCGATGAGAGCCACGGGCATTTTCTGGGGCGGCTGGCCGGGGCCGGGGGCGTTGAGGTGCATGAAACCGGTTTCGGCCTGTAGCACAGCGTCGTAGCCGGCGCGGGTTTCCGTGGGGCCGTAGCCGGTGATGTGTCCGTAAATCAGGCGCGGGTTCAGGGCCGCCAGCGTGGGGTAGTCGGCGCGGAGCTTTTCGGCGTCGCCGGGCTTGTAGCTGGTCAGCACGATGTCGGCGGTGGCGGCTAGCTGGTGCAGGGCGGTTTGGCCAGCGGGCGTGGTCAGGTCCAGCGTCTGGCTGCGCTTGCCCCAGTTGGCGCTGCTGAAATAGGCCGTAACGGTGGTAGCAGGGTCTTCGGCGGGAGTGCGCCAGGTGCGCGTCACGTCGCCGGCCGGGGGCTCCAGCTTCAGCACCTCGGCCCCCAACTCGGCCAGAAACTGACCTACCTGCGGTCCGGCTAGCACCGAGGCCAGTTCCAGCACGCGCAACCCGGCCAGCGGTAGGGTATCGTGAAATGCGGATTCAATCATCGGCGCAAGAAACGCAAAGCCCCCGAATCAGGCGTTATTCCCTTGTTTCCATAGGACGCCTGAATTTCATCCGACGCTATATACTGGAAACAGGACGCCGGGCAAAAGCCAGGCGAAGTCCTATCTCAAACAAGCGACACCGAGTGACAATCATACGGCATTCCGCATCAGGTTTACGCGCACACGAAGCGGTAGAGATGCTTCGACAAGCTCAGCATGACGTTCCAGTGAATTCCCAGACCCGCCCGGATTTACCGCCGCCCGGCCCGAGCAAACACCGGAAACACCACCTCTCGCTCGCCCGGCCCCCAGAGTCGCATCACCTCTTCCGCTAGCAGCAGCACCGGGTCGTGACCATGCTGTTGCTGGTACTTCACTACGCTCGACCACGTGCGCAGGTAGTTCAAAAACCACTCCGCCGACCACTGCCGCCGCACCTCGAAACGGGCTTGCTGCACGGCGGTAAACGGGAACGGCAGACGGGCGTACTCGTCGGTAATGTGCCAGCGGTTAGCGTCCCAGTAGGGCCGCATGGTGTCGTCGTGAAACTGCTGCACCAGCGGGTCCAGCCCGGGGCTGATGCGCAGCAGGCCGTAGCCCCACTCAGCCACTACCCCGCCGGGCTGCAGCACGCGGCGAACCTCGGCGTTAAAGGCGGCCATATCAAACCAGTGCACAGCCTGCGCCACCGTCACCAGATCAAAGCTAGCGGCGGCAAACGGCGTGTGCTCGGCCGGGGCTTGCTGGTAGGTGATGTTGGGCTGCCGGGCGGCCTGGGCCAGCTGCGCTGCGCTGATGTCGGTGGCCTCTACCTGCCCGAAATGCCCGGCCAGCACGGCGGCCACCTGCCCATTGCCGGTGGCGCAGTCCCAGGCGCGGGCGCGGCCCGGCACCTGCGGCAGCAGCCAGTCGTAGAGCGTCGCCGGGTAGTCGATGCGGTAGCGGGCGTAGAGGTCGGCCTGGGCAGAGAATCGGTCAAGCATGGATGGATGGATGGATTGTAGCTAAACAGAACGTCATTCCGAGCTTGCGAGGAATCTCGCGTGCTGATGTTGCAGGGACACCTAACCCAAATTGCGAAGAATGTAGAACGATTGGCTTGGGCTCCGGACCGGAGCTTTCTCCGTAACGTGGGTTAGCTATACGGTTAGAACGAAGCGGGAGAGATGCTTCGGCTGCGCTCAGCATGACCGTTGCCATTGCAACATCAATACGCGAGATTCCTCGCAAGCTCGGAATGACGTTCTTGAAACGACGTTCCCAGAATACCGTTCTTGACAACCCGCTGTAACGCTTGCTTCCCCAATAACAAAAAACGCTCATGTCCTCTCCCATCCAAACCGGCTTGCTGGCCTACGGCATGTCGGGCCGCATTTTTCACGCGCCGTTTCTGAGCACGCACCCAGGCTTTATGCTGCGGGCCGTGGTGGAGCGCAGCCGCAAACAGATGGCCCAGCAATACCCCACCGTCATCAGCCACGACAGCGTGGCCGAACTGCTGGCCGACCCGCAGCTGGAGCTGGTGGTGGTGAACACGCCTAACGATACCCATTTTGCCCTCGCGAAACAGGCATTACAGGCCGGCAAGCACGTGCTCATCGAGAAGCCCGTGGCAACCACCGTAGCCGAGCTAAACGAACTGCTGGCCCTGGCTGCCGCTCAAAACCGGCACGTGCTGGCCTACCAGAACCGCCGCTGGGACTCCGACTTTCAGCTGGTGCGCCAGGTGGTGGAAGGCGGCCAGCTGGGCCAGCTCACGGAAGTGCATTTCCGCTTCGATAGGTATAAGGCCGCTCTCAACGCCAAAACATTCAAGGAAGACCCGGCCGTGGCGGGCAGCGGCCTGAGCTTCGACCTGGGCCCACACGTACTGGATCAGGCCCTGAGCTTGTTCGGGCAACCCGAGCGCGCCCATGTCACGCGCGCCAGCCACCGCCCCGGCTCCCGCGTTGATGACTACTTCCATTTGCATCTGCAGTACCCGCAGGGCCTGAACGTATTTGTGGCCGGCAGTCTGCTCACGGCCGCGCCGGTACCGGCCTACGTGCTGCACGGCACCCGCGGCTCATTCCAGAAAAGCCGCGCCGACGTGCAGGAAACCCAGCTCGACCAGGGCCTGCTGCCCACTGAAGCCGCCTACGGCCACGAGCCCGCCGGAGCAGAGGGCACGCTCACGCTAGTCCCTGAGCCGGGCCGGTTCACCACTTCCACTCTGCCCGCGCCCGCCGGCAATTATGTCGGCCTGTTCGACGCCGTGCACCAGACCATCCGCCACGGCCAGCCCTTCCCGGTGCGCCCTGAGCAGCTGCGCTGGCAGCTGGAAGTACTGGCGGGTAAAAACTAAAAAGAACGTCATTCCTCGCTCCGCTTGGAATGACGTTCTTGAAATGATGTTCGGGTTGAGGTGACGTTCTGCCGGCGCGGGGACGCGAACTGCAAAGTTCGCGCTACTGCCGATCCGACCTCAACCGCACACAAATCCCGTTATCTTTGTTTCAATCCAACCCAGCGGTTTGCTGACCGAGACGCAAGGTCAGCCCTCTATCATCTTAAAGAAGCTGTACCTTGACGTTTCACGAGTTTAACCTGCACGATGACCTGCTCGCGGGCATCGATGCCATGAATTACCAGAATGCCACGCCCATTCAGGAGCAGGCCATTCCCCGCATTCTGGAAGGCAAGGACCTGATTGCCTGCGCCCAAACTGGCACCGGCAAAACCGCCGCCTACCTGCTGCCGCTACTCGACAAGATTTCGCACGCCAAGCACGGCACCACCTCCACACTGGTGCTGGTACCCACCCGCGAGCTGGCCACCCAGATTGACGAGCAGGTCACCGGCTTCGGCTACTTTGTGGAAGCCAGCTCCATTGCCATCTATGGCGGGGGCAAAAGTGAAGGCTGGGAGCAGCAGAAGCGCGCCCTCACTTCCGGTGCCGACATCATCATTGCCACGCCCGGCCGCCTGATTGCGCACATGCAGATGGGCTACGTGAAGTTCGAGGACCTGAAATATCTGGTGCTGGACGAGGCCGATAAGATGATGGACATGGGTTTCTCCGATGACATCCTCAACATTGTGCGGCAGCTGCCCAAGGAGCGCCAGACGCTGCTGTTCTCGGCCACCATGCCCAGCAAAATCCGCGACTTTTCGCAGCAGCTGCTCAAGAGCCCCGAGGAAATTCGCCTGGCCGTATCCAAGCCCGCCGCCGGCATCGACCAGCAGTTCTATATGGCCTTCGACCGCCAGAAGATCTACCTGCTTGAGCATATCATCAAAACCCAGGATGTGCAGAGCATGGTGCTGTTTACCAGCCAGAAAGCGGCCGTGGGCGGGATTGTGCGGGCCATCAACAAGCTGGGCATCGAGGCCCGGGGCATCAGCTCCGACCGCACCCAGGAGGAGCGCGAGGAAATCATGCGCGCCTTCAAAAACAAGCAGTTCCCTATCCTCGTTGCCACCGACGTGCTGAGCCGGGGCATTGATATTGACTCGCTGAGCCACGTGGTGAACTACGACATCCCGCGCGCCGCCGAGGACTACGTGCACCGCATCGGGCGCACGGCCCGCGCCGCCACCAAAGGCACGGCTATCACCTTCATTGCCGACCAGGACCAGGACCGCGTGCTCAAAATCGAGAAATTGATTGAGCGCGAAGTAGAAAAGCAAACCATTACCGAAGGCCTCGGCCTGGGCGAAGCGCCCGAGTTCGACCCCAAACGGTTCAGCGGCCTGCGCGGCAAAGTAGGCGGCCGGCCCGAGCGCGGCCCCCGCAACGGCGGCGCCGGCGGTTCTGGCGGCGGTGGCCGCGACCGAGGCCCACGCCCCGAAGGTGGCAACGGCGGCCGTAGCGGTGGAGGCCGCGACGGAACCCGTCCCAACCGCGGCGACGGCAAACCCGACGCCGACCAACTGGCCCGCATTGCCAAAGCCCAAGCAGCCTTGGCCGCCCTCGACGCCGGCCAGGCCCCATCCCAGCCCTACCAGCGCCCACCCCGCGAAGACCGGCCAGATGGTGGCGAAAGCCGCCCCCGCCGCGAGCCGCGTGCCCCGCGCCCGGAAGGCGAAGCCCGCCCCCCTCGTGAGCCCCGCGCTCCTCGCCCCGAAGGGGAGGCCCGGCCGCACCGCGAACCGCGGGCTCCCCGTGCGGAAGGCGAAGCCGCTACCGAACCCCGTGCCAATAACGACCAGGCAGAAGGCCAGCGCCGCCGCAAGCGGGGTGGCCGCAACCGCTCCGGCCGGGGCCCTCGGCCCGAAGGCGACACTACAGCACCGCAGGCTACCGCGCCAGCGCCAGCCGCAGAGTAAAACTTTCCGCTACCACAACACTGCGCCCCGATTACGCGAGTAGTCGGGGCGCAGTGCGTCAGGACGGTTTTAGCGGGGGCGCCTATACTTCAGCGTAAATACCTTCTCCTATCAGCTCCCGATTCAGCCAGGCACCGGCTTTGGCACCTTGGGCTACGGCGGCTGCTACTTGCCGCATGGGCGTGGTGGCGTCGCCGGCTGCGTAGAGGTTAGTAACGCCGGTTTCGCCGAATTCTGTGACCTGAATGTGGCCGGTTGCCGTGAGGGTGCAGCCCAGTTGCTGAGCCAGAGTACCGGGAAGTCGGGTGGAAAAACGAGCAAATACCGCGTCCAGCGGATGCAACTGCTCATCCGCTGTGCGCAGAGCGGTTAGGTAGCCGGCCGCGTGGGCAACACTCACTACTGGCGTTTCGACCACTGGCACCTCGTGCGCTTTCAGCAGCGCCTGTTGCTCGGGCGTGAAGATGGCGGGGCCGTTGGTGAAAACAGTCAGCTGCCGACTCCAGTTGCGAATCAACGCCACCAACTCCGCTGCCACGTCACCGTTGGCCAGCAACCCCAATTGCTGCCCCCGCACCTCGTAGCCGTGGCAATACGGGCAGTGTAGCACCGAAATCCCCCAGCATTCGGCCAGCCCCGGAATCGGCAGCAACTCGTCTACTACACCGGTAGCCAGCAGCAGCTTCCGCGTTTTCACGTTTGCACCGCCGGCCATTTGCACCTCAAAACCCACCGCCTCAGTTCTAGCCGCGACTACTGTGTCAGTCTGGAAAGCCACCGTGGGATACCGGGCCACCTGCTCCCGGGCCACGGCCGCCAGTTGGGCCGGAGCAGCGCCATCCTGCGTCAGAAAGCTGTGCGAATGGGGTGTCTGGCGGTTGGCGGGCTGCTGATTATCAATTACCAATACCCGGCGCATAGAACGGCCCAACAGCAAAGCCGCACTTAGTCCGGCGTAGCTCCCTCCTACTATCACTACATCATACATTTCCATCAGCTTCATTTTTACTAAAATGCAACAATGATGCAAATATAGAGCGTAGCAAGAAAAACCCAGCCTAGGCTGGGTTTTTGGGAACGTAATCCTCATGCTGGCTACGCTGAAGCGGGGCCGTCTGATAGCTGCAGGTAGCCTGCTGGGACTTCATCCACCAGCCACACGCCGTTGTCGGCGCGATAAAAGGTGTGGCCATCGGCGTGCATGTGGGCGGCGTCTATTCGGAGCACAATCGGCGCGCCGTGTCGGCTGCCCACCTGCCGGGCCGTAGCTGCATCGGCGCTCAGATGCACTTGTTGGCGGCTCATCTTCCGCAGGCCTTCGCGCATAATTTGCTCTTGGTGGCGAACCGCAGTACCGTGGTAGAGCACGGCTGGTGGCACCGTTGGCGCGTAGCCCAAGGCCACCTCCACCGAGTGGCCCTGGCTGGCTCGGATGCGCTGCTGGTCGTCGCTGAGTCGGAAGCGCTGCTTAGGACTGGTTTCGACGATGTAGACTAGGGCTTCGCGCGTAAGCGAAATCTGGTGCGCTTGAGCCTGCGCCAGCAGCACGTCCACTCCCACCCAGCCCTGCTCGTCCAGGGTCAGGCCCAGGTGAGCCGGGTCGTGGCGCAACACCAGGCTCAAGAGCTTGCTCAGGCGAGTGGTTTGTTTGTCGGATAGCATATAGTTTCTGGTTATTCTATTGCTGCTTACAGCACCTGCCCCAGTCCAAACAGCAGCGTGAATACCAGCGTAGTAAGGGCCATTTGCTTCAACAATGGGTCGAGCTGCATAGAGTCCTGACGCTGCCACACGGCGCGGGCGTTACGCACCAGCAGCGGGGCGCTCAGCAGAAACAGCCACTGCCAGGGCGAGCGATAGGTAAGCAGCACATACAATACTGCGCAAACAAGCCCTGCCGCGAGCAGCAGCACGTGGTACACGCGGGCCCGCTGCGGCCCCAGGCGCACCGGAATGGTGATTTTGCCGGCCAGCGCATCGGAGCGGATGTCGCGGATGTTGTTCACATTGAGTACCGCCGTGGCGAAGCAGCCCAGCGCGGCGGCCGGTAACAGCACCGACAGCGGCAGCGTGCCGGCCTGCAGGAAATACGTGCCGCACACACCCACCAGCCCAAAAAACACGAACACCGATAGGTCGCCGAGGCCGGCATAGCCGTACGGCTTGGCACC
Source organism: Hymenobacter puniceus (assembly GCF_014333525.1). Taxonomy (GTDB): domain Bacteria; phylum Bacteroidota; class Bacteroidia; order Cytophagales; family Hymenobacteraceae; genus Hymenobacter. The sequence goes on along the minus strand of NZ_JACSCX010000003.1, from coordinate 24,927 downwards.
AGCTGTGTAGTTCACCGCCGCCCAGATAGCCACCAAACCCAGCACGAAAAACGCCAGAAACACCCACGCGCCAGCTGTGCCCAGCGCTACCCACAGCAGCAGCAGCCCACTCAGCAAAGACAACGCCCCAAACAAGCCCATGCCCTTCTTCATTTGCGCCGGACTAATAGCCCCGCTCTGCACGGCCCGCTGCGGCCCTTCGCGGTGTACGCTGTCAGCGCCGTTTTGGGAGTCGCCGTAATCGTTGGCTAGGTTGCTCAGGATTTGCAGCAGGATGGTGGTCAGGGCTGCCAGCCCCACCACGCTGCCCCGGAAGTGGCCATTGCTGGCCGCCAGAAAGCCGCCGGCCATGATGCTGGCCAGCGCCAACGGCAGCGTGCGCGGCCGAAACGCCGAAATCCAGGCTTTGGCGGGGCTGACAGATGCGGGAGCGGCGGGGGAAGAAGTTGCCATGAACTGTAGAAAGATAAACCGTCAAGAGTAGGACGCACGATAGTAGCGCGAACTTTGCAGTTCGCGTCTCTGCGCCGTCAGAGTTACCCGAATGGCGCGAGGACGCGAACTACAAAGTTCGCGCTACTGCCCCCGTTTCCAAAGCAGTAATGCGCTCGGCCGTCAGCTCGTTGAAATGGGTCACGACGAGGTCAGCGTGGCTCAGGTCCTGCAGGGGCGAGTGGATGCTGTTGTAGCCGATGCAGTAGAGGCCGGCGGCTTTAGCGGCCGTCACGCCGTTGCTGGAATCCTCAATCACCACGCACTCGGCGGCCGGCGAGTGGGCCAGCGTAGCAGCCTGGACGAAGATGGCTGGGTCGGGCTTGGAGCGCGGGAAGTCCTCGCCGCTGAGCAGGTGCGTGAAATACGGCCCCAGCGCAAACCGCCGCATCACCCGCTCAATGGTGGAGTGCGAGGCCGAAGACGCCAGAATCAGCTCAAGGCCGTGCTGGTGCAGATCTTCGATGAGGGCACGCACGCCGTCGAGCAACTCTAGGTCAGGCTTTTCATCGAAGGCCCGATTGAAGAATTCGCGCTTGCCCATCACCAAGTCGGGCACTTCGGGCGTCAGGCCGTGCTTGTCCTTAAGGTGCTGGTACACATTCTTGGTCGAGCGTCCCGTAAACTGCGCGTACTCGTCGTCTGTCACCGCTATGCCCAACTCCTCGAAGTGGCGGAAATAGGCGTAGCGGTGCACCGGCTCGGTGTCGACAATAACGCCATCCATGTCGAAAATAACCGTGCGAACCATGAGCAGAAGGGGCTTGATGCGGCCGCGAAGGTAAGCAGCCAGCCACTACCGCGCCCCTCCCGCCCCGGGCGCTACTTCTGGATGGCGGCCAGCAGCTCGGGGCTCATGGGGCTGACTTTGGAGGGATAGAACGCCAGCACGTGGCCCTGCTCGTCGATGAGGTACTTGCAGAAGTTCCAGTTCGGCTTTTCGTCGGTGCGGCCGTTCTGGGCTTTGCTGCCAAGGTAGCGGAACAGCGGCGCGGCATCGGCCCCGGCCACCGATATTTTGCTGAATAGGGGGAATGTGACGCCGAAGTTTTTCTCGCAGAATGCAGCAATCTGGTCGTTGGAGCCCGGCTCCTGGCCCCCGAAATTGTTGGCCGGAAAGCCCAGCACGATTACCTTGTCGGCGTGTTGCTGGTGCAGCTGCTCCAGTTCCTGGTATTGCGGGGTGTAGCCGCACTCAGAGGCGGTGTTCACGATGAGCAGCTTCTTGCCCTGGTAGCGGCGCAGCTCCACGGGCTGGCCATCAATACTCTGGAGGGTAAAATCGTAGACGGAGCCGGAGGTAGCGGGTGCAGACATGGTATCGGGAGTGGAAGAAGTGGAGGAAGAAATAGCAGGTGCCGACGGCGAAGAACACGCCAGACATCCGGCCAGCAGCACGAAAGCAACGAATTTCATGGATAAAAGGGAAATCAATAACTGGCTACGAAACCCATCCGGCACAACAATGTTCAGCTTACCATCCGCTCGCTAGGCTTGCCGGCTACACCGGACTTTCAAGCCGGAATTTTGTACATCGACAAGCGCCGCTACCGAAAAAGGCCCTACTTTCGTCTCTTGACGCTCCCTCACTTCTTATCAGCCTGCTCATGCGTAGGACTCTCTATTCGGTCATTACCGGAACAGGCAGTTATCTTCCTTCCCGCGTTGTTCGCAACGCCGACTTCGTTGCCTCTACTTTTTTTGAAGCCAACGGCCAGCCCCTCACCAAGCCAGGCGCGGAGATTGTGGAGCGCTTCGCCCAGATTACCGACATTCAGGAGCGGCGCTACGCCGAGGACGACCAGGTAGCTTCCGATCTGGCTTACCTGGCTGCCCGCAACCTGCTGGAAACCCATAGCATCGACCCCGAAACGCTGGACTACATTCTGGTGGCCCACAATTTCGGCGACGTATCGGTGGATAACCGTCGCTCTGATTTCGTGCCCACGCTGGCCGCCCGCGTGAAGCATAAGCTGGGCATCGAAAACCCGCACAACATTGCCTACGACCTGCCGTTTGGCTGCCCGGGTTGGCTGCAGGGCGTTATTCAGGCCGATTACTACCTGCGCTCCGGCGACGCCAAACGGGTGCTGGTCATCGGGGCCGAAACCCTCTCTCGTGTCTGCGACCCGCACGACCGGGACAGTATGATTTACGCCGACGGAGCCGGAGCCATCTTGCTTGAAGCCCGGGAAAGCGACACACCCATCGGCATCCTGGCCCACGGCTCCCGCTCCGATACCGTGCAGGCGGCCCATTTGCTGCGCATGGCCAAGTCGTATAACCCGGATTATGTGGGCGAAGAGCTGTTTCTGAAGATGGAAGGCCGCAAGCTCTATGAATATGCGCTCAAAACCGTGCCCCAGGCCATCTACGACACGCTCACTAAAGCCGGCCTCTCCATCGGCGACATGAGCAAGCTACTCATCCACCAGGCCAACGGCAAAATGGACGAGGCCATCCTCAAGCGCCTCTATGCCCTCTACAACCAAGCTACTGTGCCGGCTGGCGTCATGCCCATGACCATTTCCTGGCTCGGCAACTCCTCCGTCGCCACCCTACCCACCCTCCTCGACCTGATCTTGAAGCACCAATTGCCCGAAACCATCATCTCGCCAAACGAAACCATTGTATTTGCCTCCGTAGGTGCCGGCATGAACTGCAACGCCGTCGTGTACCGCGTACCCGCCGAGTAGAGATTTTCCATCACAAAAAAGCCCGGCCTGCTTCTGAAGCGGGCCGGGCTTTTTTGTGATAGCACAACGCCAGGAGATTATGTAGTGCGAGGGGTGAGCCACTTTTCCAGCGCTACAGGCTTGTAGGCCAGCATTTCGTCGAGGATGCCGTGGGGCGTAGGGTTGCTCAGGAGCTGGTTGCGGTTTTCGCGGCGCAGCAGGTCTTCGTCGGCCATGTGGTCGAGGGCGCGCAGCAGATGGTCGTAGTAGCCGGCCACATTGAGCACCCCGATGGGCTTTTTATGCAAACCCAGCTGGCCCCAGGTCAGTACTTCAAACAGCTCTTCCAGTGTGCCGTAGCCGCCGGGCATGGCCACGAAGCCTTCGGCCAAGTCGGCCATCATCAGCTTGCGCTCGTGCATACTTTTTACAATGTGCAGCTCCGTAACACCCCGGTGCTCCACTTCCTTGGCTACCAGAAAGTCGGGGATGACCCCGATAACCTGGCCACCATGGGCTAGGGCGCTGTCGGCTACGGCGCCCATCAGGCCTACCCGGCCACCGCCGTATACCAGCGTGATGCCCCGTTCGGCCAGGGCCTGGCCCATGGCCGCGGCCTGTTGGGTAAACAATTCGTTGGTGCCGCTGCTGGCACCGCAATACACGGCTACGCTTTTCATAAGCAAACCGGACTCGGCCGGGCCTCGTCCGTCATTAGTGACAAAAGAAAAAAACAGCAGCAACGCCAACTGTTGGCGTTGCTGCTGCACTACAAACAAATGTTGACTGTCATGCTGAGCTTGCCGAAGCATCTCTACCGCTTCGCTCAACGGTAATCCAACGAAGCGGTAGAGATGCTTCGGCAAGCTCAGCATGACGTTCTGAGGGGAACTAGCCCCGTACCCTACTGCCGTTACATCCGCTCAGGCACCTGGATGCCCAGCAGGCCCAGGCTGGCTTTGATGGTGCGGCCGGTGAGGGCCGAGAGGGCCACACGGAATGCGCGCTTACTTTCGTCATTCTCCGAAAAAATCGGAACCTCTGCAAAAAGACGGTTGTACGCTTTGGCTATGTCGTAAGCATACTGGGCTACCACTGCTGGTGACTGGGTTCGGGCAGCTTCCGCAACAACCAACGTGTAGCGCCCTAGTTCCTGTATCAATTCACGCTCAGTAACCTGCAGCTCAGTTATACCTTCCAAAGAAGAATTCAGGTCAATATTCCTTTCGGCAGCTTTGCGCAGAATACTGCTGATACGCGCGTGGCTATACTGAATGAATGGACCGGTATGGCCTTCTAACTGCACCGACTCCTCGGGGTTGAAGAGCATGCGCTTCTTGGGGTCCACCTTCAGCAGGTAGTACTTGAGCGCGCCTAACCCCAGCATGTGGTAGAGCTGGGTTAGCTCGTCGTCGGTGAGGCCTTCGGTTTTGCCTTTTTCGAGGGTGGCAGCTTTGGCGGCTTCCACCACTTCGCGCACCAGCTCGTCGGCGTCTACCACAGTACCTTCGCGGCTTTTCATCTTGCCCGAGGGCAGGTCCACCATGCCGTAGCTGAGGTGGTAGATGGCGTCGGCGTAGGGCTTGCCCAGTTTCTGGAGCACCGCTTTCAGCACCTGCATGTGGTAGTTCTGCTCGTCGGCAATAACGTACACGCTCAGGTCGTAGCCGAAATCCTGATACTTCAGCTCGGCCGTGCCCAGGTCCTGGGTGATGTACACCGAGGTGCCGTCGGCGCGGAGCAGCAGCTTCTCGTCGAGGCCTTCTTCCTTAAGGTCCACCCACACCGAGCCGTCCTCTTTCTTGAAGAACACGCCCTTCTGCAGGCCTTCCTCTACCCGCTCCTTGCCCAGCAGGTAGGTACCCGACTCGTAATAATACTTGTCGAAATCGACGCCAATGTTCTGGTAGGTGGCGTCGAAGCCCTCGTACACCCAGCCGTTCATCTGCTTCCAGAGGCTCACCACTTCGTCGTCGTTGGCTTCCCAGGCGCGGAGCATGTCCTGCGCTTCCAGCATCATCGGGGCCTGGCGCTTGGCTACGTCGGGCTGTACGCCCTCGGCTTCCAGCTGGCGCACCTGCTCGCGGTAGTGCTTCTCGAACAGCACATAGTACTTGCCGGCCAGATGGTCGCCTTTGATGCCGGCGCTCTGCGGGGTTTCGCCCTGGCCGTACTGCTGGTAGGCCAGCATTGACTTGCAGATGTGGATGCCCCGGTCGTTGACCAGGTTGGCCTTGGTGACGGTGGCGCCTGTGGCTTTCAAAATCTCGGCCACCGAGTAGCCGAGGAAGTTGTTGCGCAAATGACCCAAGTGTAGGGGCTTGTTGGTGTTGGGCGACGAGTACTCCACCACCACGTTGCGCGGGCCGTCGGTAGTGACGGGCGTGCCGGCCGGCTGCTGGCGCAAAGCCGTGAACAGCTTCAGCCACTCGGCATCGGCAATTTCCAGGTTCAGGAAGCCTTTCACCACGTTGTAGCCGCTCACCAAAGGCGAGTTGGCCACCAGCCACTCCCCCACGGCCTGCCCGATTTGCTCGGGGCCTTTGCCCAGGGTTTTGGTGAACGGGAACGTGACGAGCGTAAACTGACCGGCAAACTCCTTGCGCGTGGGCTGCAACGTGAGCTGGGCGGCGGGCACCTCGGTGCCGAATACAGTCTGGATAGCCGTGCCCAGGGCGGCTTTAAGGGTTTGTTCGAGTTGCTGCACTAGAAGGAGCGAAACGCTGAATAAGAAGCCTTTGCGGGGCTTCGGGTAGGTTGTAGAATGAAATCCGGGAGGAGGCGTAAGCAGCCGGCCAAGGCAGAACACCGGCCGGAGCAGCCGCACAGGCACACCCAGGCTAGCCGCGGCGGGGGCCGCCTACGCTAGCTTCGTCGGGAAGAAAGCTGCCAAAAAACCGGGTTCATAAGCACTTACCGCCGCAACCACCCCGGGCTGCTGCGCGCACAAAGGTAGAAACCTGGGCCGGAAGACCCTGCGCCCGGCCTCACTTTCCTGCGCGGCGCAGCAGCACCTGCGCCTGCTGTGGGTTACCGCGCGTGATAACCGGGTAGGCCACGTCGCTCAGAAACAGCAGCTGCCCGCTTACCTGAATGCGGGCCTGCACAATGTAGGTGTTGCTTTCCTGGATGCGGCCGGGGTCGTAGGTGAGCGTGAAGGGTAGCGGCACCTGGTCGCCATTGGGCCTTATGGTCACGGAATCAATGATAGTAGCCGCTATATCCTGCCGCGACACGTCCAGCAGGTGTACCCGCACTACGGCCGTGGCCGGCAGCGCCATCCGCTCGCGGTACGTAACGGTGCCCGTCACGGTGTCGCGCGGTAGCTTCATGGGCTGCATAGCTTCGGCGCCGGGGCTGTTGGCGGTGGCAGAAGGCGAAGTGGTGCAGGCTGCCAGCAGCCCGGACACAGATAGAGCAAGCAGGCAGCGAAAAAGCATGGTGTGGCAGCAAAAAGCAGGATATCGTTACAAATAGTCACGAATATATCCGCTTTTTGCTGCCGCACAAGTCTGCCGTTACCGGCTCACCACTTCTTCCTGCCGCAGCCGGCGCTGAATGGCATCGGTGGCGGCCTCCAGGATATCGAAGGCGTTCTGGGCCATGGTATTCTCGGAGTCCAGCGTGGGGTTAATTTCCACCATCTCGAAGCACACCACCCGGTCGTTGTCGAGCAGGGCACGGCACAGGCTGATGGCCTCCTCCACGTTGAGGCCTTCCTCTACGGGCGTGCCGGTGCCTTTGCTGAAGCGCGAGTCCAGCGAGTCCACATCAAAGCTGACGTATACCATGTCGCAGAAGCGCAGGCGCTCATACACCTCGCGGGCTATCTGGCGGGTGCCTTTGGCCTTCACCTCGTCCAGCTTGTAGTTTTTGATGCCCAGGCGCTCAATAATGGCATCTTCCTCGGCCTCAGTGTCGCGCACTACCACATACACCAGATGCTCGCCGGTAATTTTGGGGCCGGGCTCGCCCAGGTTCTTCAGCTTCTGCCAGAAAAACTCGGTTTCCGGCTCGGGCTCGTTGCGCTGGCAGGGCAGGTTGTCGTCGCCGAGGCTGATGGCCAGCGGCATGCCGTGCATGTTGCCCGAAGGCGTGGTGTACGGCGAGTGAATGTCGGCGTGGGCATCCACCCACACCACGCCCAGCGTTTTGTGCGGATAGGCCGCCTTGATGCCCGCAATGGTGGCGGCGGCGCTGCTATGGTCGCCGGCCAGCACCAGCGGAAACTCGCCGAAGCGCAGCGTTTGCTCTACGGTGCTGGCAATGCCTTTCTGCACCGTGTAAATGGAGTCGATGTGCTTGGCCTTCGGAAAATGGTTTTTCTCGAAGAGCACGTGGTTCAGGTCCGGAATCTGGACCGAGTTGAACCGGCGGAAGTAGTCGGACCCTTTGTTGAGGCAGGCCACTTTCAGGGCATCTACGCCCATACTGGCACCACGGGTCCCGGCTCCAAGCTCGGAGCGGACTTCCAGAAGCTTAATGCGTCGCATATTACATTGGCAGGAAAAGGGTTAGGGTGGTTTTAATGCTTGCCGATTGAGCGGGTGGGAATTCCTCTCAGGCTTGACGCGCGCAGACCTTCCGGCGCAACCAACGAACAAAGCACAACCAAAACCCCGCGCGCGGGGTATCTTTGCGGTTGCAAGTTCGACAAAAGGATTGCGAAGAAAAAGAACGTCATGCTGAGCTTGCCGAAACATCTCTACTGAGGGTAATCAATTGCTACCGCACCAAAGCGGTAGAGATGCTTCGGCAAGCTCAACATGACGTTCTTGCCTCCAACTTCTCCCTCACATATTCCTTCAATGGATACCTACCACGACCTGATTTCCCAGACGTTTGACTTTCCTACCGATGAGTTTCAGGTAGAGCAAAATGAGCTGCGCTTCCACGACATTGACCTGATGGCGCTGGTGAAGAAGCACGGCACGCCGCTGCGCCTCACCTATTTGCCCAAAATCAGCAGCCAGATTCAGCGGGCGCAGGAGTGGTTCCGGGCCGGCATCGAGAAAATAGGCTACCAGGGCAAATACTCCTACGCCTATTGCACCAAGGCCTCGCACTTTAGCTTTGTAGTAGAAGAAGCCCTCAAAAATGGCGTGCACATCGAAACGTCGTCGTGGTTTGATACCAACATCATCCGGGCCATGCACGCCAAGGGCAAGGTCAGCAAGGACACGTTCATCATCTGCAACGGCTTCAAAACCGACGAGTACAAGCACGAAATTACGCGCCTCATCAACGACGGCTTCGTGAACTGCATGCCTATCCTCGACTCGCCGAACGAGGTGGACTACTACCACGACAACGTCCGCGAAAAGTGCAATGTAGGCATGCGCCTGGCTTCTGATGAAGAGCCGCGCTTCCAGTTCTACACCTCGCGCCTGGGTATTCGCTACGCCGATGCGCTGCCACTCTACGAGCAGAAAATCAAGGATGACCCGCGCTTCGAGCTCACCATGCTGCACTACTTCATCAACACCGGCATCAAAGACACCAGTTACTACTGGTCGGAGCTGAGCCGGTTTGTGCACAAGTACTGCGAGCTGCGCAAGGTGTGCCCCACCCTCACTACCATCGACATCGGCGGCGGTTTGCCCATCCAGACCAGCATCCAGAAAGAGTACGACTACCCGTACATGATTGAGGAAGTGCTGCACACCATTCAGCGCATCTGCGCCGAGGAAGGTGTGGCCGAGCCGGACATTTTCACCGAGTTCGGCATCTTCACCGTGGGCGAGTCGGGCGCTACCATCTACAGCATCCTGGACGAGAAGCTTCAGAATGACAAGGAGTTGTGGTACATGATTGACGGCTCGTTCATCACCAACCTGCCCGACACCTGGGCCCTGAACCAGCGCTTTATTATGCTGGCTCTGAACGGCTGGAACAAGAAGTACAAGAAGATTCAACTTGGCGGCCTCACCTGCGACTCGCAGGATTATTACAATGCCGAAAAACACATTTACCAGGTATTTCTGCCCGAGCGTAAGCCCGCAGATACTGAGCAGCTGTACGTGGGCTTTTTCCACACCGGTGCTTACCAGGAAAGCCTGAGCGGCTACGGTGGCGTGAAGCACTGCCTGATTCCGGCTCCGAAAATGGTAATTCTGGACCGCGCCGAAGATGGCACGCTCACCGACCGAGTGTTTGCCGAAGAACAGACTGCTGACTCGATGATGCGCATCCTAGGCTATCAGGCATAAGGATTCGACAACTTTTAGGCGAACAGGTTGGAAGGCACCCGCGAAAGTCCTATTTTTGGTGTTAGCTTCTGTTTCTTAATCCGTTTACTTTCTGCCACGATAATGAAAAAGTTCTTCCTGCTAGCCGCTGTGGCCGTTCTGGGGTTGAGTGCCTGCAACAAGGAAAAGTGCCCTGCTTACTCCAGCACCAAGGCCGCCAACCGTGTATCGTCGCCAATTATGGCTTCGTCGGTGGAAGTGCCTGCTGCACGCCAGTAGATTTCCGTAGCCTTATCAGCCCTGCAAAGCCCGCTACTGCCCTAGGCAGCAGCGGGCTTTTTGTTGCCTTTTAGAGTAATTCTTGCAAAAACCTATTCTGCACAATTTAAAGAGAACTGCTCCGTTATATACTGGAAGATTTTCGCAGTTAGCAGGTTACGGATATAAAGCCTGCTTTTTATTGTATGATAACATGAAGAAAGTTTTGATTTTCGCCATGGTTGGTGTGGCTGCGCTAGGCTCGTGCCGTACCAAATGCCCTGCCTACTCCGCTGCCAAGCCCGCCCCCCAAACGGCGGCTCCCGTTATGGCCAACACTGCCGTTACCACGTCTGGGCAGTAACCGTTTCCCCATTCACATAAACCGTCCCTTGCTTCTTTAGCAGAAGCAAGGGACGGTTTTTTGTTGAAATAATACACGTAGGATGTGCAGGATTAACCGCTGATTTTTGCGCGCATACCTTATGCCTCGTGCAATATCAGGTCGGCGGCGGCGGCCAGATCAGGCACGCGAGGCTGGAAAACGGCGGCTTCCTCTGCTCCTACCAGAATACCACGCACGCCCACTTTGGCGCCCGCCTGCATGTCGCGCAGCCGGTCGCCGACCAGCCAGCACCGGGCGGCATCTAAGTGGAAGCGCGCCATTGCCTGCTCCAGCATCAGCGAATCGGGTTTGCGCCTGAGTGACTCCGACACGCTGGGATGGCCCGGCGCAAAGTACAGCGCATCGAGCGCGCCGTGGCAGGCCTGTTGCAGTTTCTGGTGGCAGGCCCGCACGTCGGCGGCGGTGTAAAGCCCCTTGGCAATACCAGCCTGGTTGGTCACGACTATAAGAATATAGCCAGCGGCCTTAAGGCGGGCCAAACTTTCCGGCACGCCTGGCAGCACCACAAACTGCTCGGGGTGCCAGACGTAGTTTCCTATTTCCTGGTTCAAAACTCCGTCGCGGTCCAGAAAAACAGCTTTGTTGCTCATACGGGGTGAGGTGAGAGGTCAGAGGTAAAAGGTGACAAAGGTAGCGGGGCGCCAGCCTGAGTCACCTTATTTGTGACTGTTACCTTTGTTGCGTGTTACAGCATTGCTTATCTCCTGTCGCGTTATCACTTCCTCTAACTTCCATCACCTACACCCCATGTCCATTGCTATTCTTGGAGGCGGAATTTCGGGGCTGACGCTGGCTTGGCAACTGCAGAAAGCGGGTATTGCCTACGACCTGTTTGAATCCGAAGCCACGCCCGGTGGCTGTTTGCGCACCCTGCACCACCCGGCCGGCTACCTCCTCGAAACCGGCCCCAACTCGTTGCAGCTCAGCGACGAGCTACAAGAACTACTTGCTGAGCTCGACCTCACCGGCAGCATCCGGGATGCCGCCGACGTCAGCAAGCACCGCTATGTACTGCGCGACGGCCGCATTCAGGAACTGCCCGGCTCGCCACCAGCACTGCTCACCAGCAGCTTTTTCAGCCTTAAAGCTCGGTTTAGTTTGCTGCGTGAACTGCTGCGCCCAGCCGCGGCGCCTAACCCGCAGGAAACAGTAGCCAACTTTTTTCGCCGCCGCTTCGGGCCCGAGTTAGTGGACTACGCTGTCAACCCGTTTATTTCGGGAATCTACGCCGGCGACCCGGAGCAGCTGCTTATTCACAAAACTTTTGGTAAGGTGGCGGCGCTGGAGCAGCAGCACGGCTCAGTGCTGCGCGGGCTGGCCAAGGCCGGCGGCGGCGCAGGCCGGCGCCGCATCATTTCGCTGGAAGGCGGCCTCCAAACTCTCACCAACGCATTGGCGGCCCGCCTCACGCACCTCCACGCAGGCCAACCCGTGCAGGCCCTGCACCGCCTCCCCGATGGCCGCTACCAAGTGCAAACGGCTGCGGGCCCGGAGCGTCAGTACGCGGCACTTGTACTGGCCCTGCCTACCTACGCTGCTGCGCCCCTGCTGCAGCCGTTGTTTCCGGCAGAAGCGGCGGCGCTGGCGGCGGTCCACTACCCACCTATGGCGGCCATCTACACAGCCTATCAGCGTGCTGATGTGCGTCATCCACTCAATGGATTTGGCGCCCTCAGTCCCAAAGTTGAGCAACCCTACGCGGCCGGCACCATCTGGACCAGTGCTATTTTCCCGAACCGCGCCCCGGCCGACCAAGTGCTGTTCACCACGTTTGTAGGCGGTACGCAGTATGAGGAGCACGCACGCCAGCCCGAAGCCGTGCAGAAAGCAGCCGTACACGCCGAACTGTCTAAACTCTACGAAATCCGGGAAGGTGCGCAACCTGTGTGGCAGTTCCGGTACTATTGGGAGCGTGCCATCCCGCAGTTCGACTCCCGTATTGTGGCTGCGCACACCGCGGCCGATAAGCTGCAAAACCAGGCAATCTGGAGCGTAGCTAATTGGCGCGGCGGCGTGGGCGTGCCAGACTGCATCCGGCATGCCCGACAAATTGCTGTTCAGCTTGTTGCGCAGCCAGAGTCAGCAGCAGGGCAGCTTATCGCGTAAACGAGGTTATCAGCGAGCTTCCAGGAGGCTTTTTCCTCTTCTGCAGTTTCTGCATATTGCCGGACGGGCGCATCAAAAACCCCTCTATCTTTGTCTGATGAATGACGGGCTTGTCCTGATACCAACCTATAATGAGCGGGAAAATGCGGAGCTTATCCTTCGCAAGGTTTTTTCGCTGCCCAAGGAATTCGATGTGCTCATCATCGATGATGGCTCGCCCGATGGCACGGCAGCCATTGTGCGCGAGCTGATGCTTGAGTTTCCGAACCGGTTGTTTCTGGAAGAGCGCAGCGGTAAGCTGGGGCTTGGCACGGCCTACATTCATGGCTTTCGGTGGGCATTGGAGCGCGGCTACCAGTACGTATTCGAGATGGACGCCGACTTTTCTCATAACCCCGATGACTTGGTGCGCCTCTACGACGCCTGTGCCCGCGACGGCTACGATCTGGCCATCGGCTCGCGCTACATCCAGGGTGTGAACGTGGTCAACTGGCCGATGGACCGGGTGCTGATGTCGTATTTTGCTTCGGCGTATGTGCGCTTCATTACGGGCATGCCCATCCGCGACGCCACGGCGGGATTTAAGTGCTACACGGCCCGCGTGCTGCGCGCTATTGAACTCGACCGGATTCGGTTTGTGGGCTATGCCTTCCAGATTGAGATGAAGTGGCTGGCCTACAAATATGGCTTCCGCATCAAGGAGGTGCCCATCATCTTCACCGACCGCACCCGTGGCTCTTCTAAAATGAGCAAAGGTATTGTGCAGGAAGCTTTTCTGGGCGTCATCAAAATGAAGGTCAGCAGCTGGTTCCGGCGCTTCAAACCACTACCGCCGCAGGCCACCGTTTCGGCCGGCAGTGCAACCCCGGCTCCCGAAACCCGGTAAGCGTAGCTGCAGCTGCCCGCTGCATCGTTTGGTTTCCTGGGCACTTAGTGGCGCTACCTATGGAAATTACTCCCTTGTTCTGGGTGGCCTTCAATGCTTTTGTGCTGGCCATGCTGCTGCTCGATCTGCTGGTGTTCAACCGCCGGGCCCACGTGGTGCGCATGCGCGAAGCCTTGGGCTGGAGTGCCTTCTGGATTGCACTGTCGCTCACGTTCAACTACCTGGTCTACCACTTCATGGGCCAGCAGGCGGGGCTGGAGTTCCTGACCGGCTACCTGATTGAAAAGTCGCTGAGCGTCGACAACCTGTTTGTGTTTCTGCTGATATTCAGCTATTTCAAAGTTCCAGCGCAATATCAGCACAAGATTCTGTTCTGGGGAATTCTAGGGGCGCTGGTACTGCGGGCTATTTTTATTCTGGTAGGAGCTGCGCTGCTGGCCAAGTTTCATTTCTTGCTGTATGTGCTGGGCGCGTTCCTGGTGTACACCGGCGTGAAGATGGCCACCAATGCCGGGGAGCCCGAAATTGACCCTGACAGCAATCCGGTAGTCCGCTTCCTGAGCCGCCATCTGCCCATTACCAGCCGCCTGCACGACGACCGGTTCCTGATTCGGCTGGATGGTAAGCTGTTTGCCACGCCGCTACTGGTGGTGCTGGTGATGGTAGAAACCACCGACGTGGTATTTGCGGCCGACTCTATTCCGGCCATCCTGGCCGTTTCGCGCGACACGTTCATTGTGTATACCAGCAATGTGTTTGCGCTACTGGGGCTGCGGGCGTTGTATTTCGCCCTGGAGGGGCTGATGCGGCTATTCCATTACCTGCAGTATGGCCTCTCGCTGATTCTGGTCTTCATTGGGGCCAAGCTGCTGCTTTCCGAGCTATACCACATTCCGATGGGTATTTCGCTGGGCGTGGTAGGTGGCATTCTGGTGCTTTCCGTGGCGGCGTCGCTGCTGTGGCCTAAGCCGCAGCAAGATCCAGCCTGACACCGCCGTAGCCTGTTTTACCATTGAAAAGGCCGTTGTGCAGGATGCACAACGGCCTTTTGCGGCACTTAACTTTGAGCTTACGGCTTAGGCACCGGAGTGCCTTCCGGCGGCGCCGGAACGGTTGTATTGATGCCCTCATCGGGAGCAGCAGCCCCACCCAGCAGATCAATCAGGTTGAGAGGCTCAAACTGAGTTGAATCGGAGGGCTGCGTGACGCGCACTGTGTCGCGCACGGCACGGAAGATAGAGCCATGCGCCCGGCCCGGGAAGCTGAGGTTGTAGCTGAGCGTACTGCGGGCACCTTCTGATATCAACCCTTTCTGCAACATCAGGTCGGCAATGAGCCGGTGAAAGTAGCGTGCGGCACTGCGCATCTCCCCGTACTGGTTGAACGACATCTGGTAGCGTTTCGGGCGCGGAATAATGCTGGCCATGTACAGGCTTTCCGACAGATTGAGCTGTGACGGGTTTTTGGCGTAATAGAACTCGGCGGCTTCTTTTACGCCATAAATCTTCGGCCCCCACTCAATGATATTGAGGTATACCTCAAACATGCGCTCTTTTGAGACGAGGCGCGTGTTTTCCAGCAGCCACACAATCAGGGCTTCCTCAATCTTGCGGGTCACGGTCTTTTGCCGGGTGAGAAACACGTTTTTCACCAGCTGCATCGAAATGGTGCTGCCGCCCCGGGCAAACCGCTTTTCCTTGATATTCTGAATGGCCGACTTCACAAAAGCCTTTTCCATAAAGCCCTTGTGCGACAAAAAGCGCGGGTCCTCGGCCGTCATGATAGCCAACTTCAGGTAGTCCGACACTTCGCTATAAGGCACAAAATCCGGGTTGATGGGGCCTACCCTGAATGTCTTGATGGAGTCGCCCTTGTCGTTGTAGGCGGTGTAGCGAAAAGCCTGATTAAGCTGATTGAGGTCTTCGCGACCCATGCGCGTGATGCCGAATCCTTTAGGAGTGAGGCTGGAGCTGAATTCCAGGCTGTCAACCTGGTTCATATCCAGGTCCAGGTGCATGCGGTACTGCAACGTGCCACGGCCCTGCATGCCTTCCAGCGTATTAAACATGCCCTCGGGCAGC
The DNA here is from genome assembly GCF_014333525.1 of Hymenobacter puniceus. GTDB lineage: Bacteria > Bacteroidota > Bacteroidia > Cytophagales > Hymenobacteraceae > Hymenobacter. The sequence continues at coordinate 9,835 of NZ_JACSCX010000003.1, read as the reverse complement.
GCAGCGAAGAACGTGTTGGCCGGCGTTTCGGCTGACTCAATATCAGCCTTCACCTGCAAGCCGGCCAGCAGCTCACGGCGGTTGCGCACCCCATTAATCATCTTGCCCACCACACGCTGGTTGAGCGGCAGCTTGCGCACGCTCAGCGTAGGGAAGAATTCCATACGGTTGAGCGTGACCTTGGTCCCCTTTTCCAACGCCGCATAGGCCTGTCCCAGCGTGGCCACAAAGTCGATGCCGCCGCGCGGGAAACGCACGTCCCGGTCGGAGAGCTTCGGGTGATTCACGATGAAGTTGGCGGCCGAGGCTGTGCCGCGCACCGTCAGTTGGTCGTCGTCCAGATCTTTGTCGGCAACGCTGAAACGCAGTGTATCAAACTGCACACGAGCCCCGTAGCGGCGCTGCACGTAGGGCAGCGTCACGGGGCGGCGTTCCAGGCCAAATACCTCGGCCTGCAAAGAGTAGTCGCCGGGCTCGATGTGGCCCTGCACGCCCACGCGGTTTTCCACCGAATCAATAACGGCCGTAAGCTGGCCCTGAATGTCGCCGTCTTCAATGGAGAGGCGCGGCATCGTAATCCGGGCCCGGTGGCGCGGGCTGTCGTAAGTGACCAGAAAGTTCTGAAAATCAGCCTCGCCGGGCATGTTATCAAAGCCGGCTTCCAACAGCTGGTTGGCCAGCAAACCGTAGTTGACGCCCTGTGTGGTGTCGCGCGGCGCTACGGGCTGCACGCCTTTTTTGCGGTACAGAAACGAGTAGTTGTCCTGGCCGGCGCGGGTTTTGCGGGCCGTAAAGCGGGCGTCGCTGATTTCCAGATTGCTGAACACCGGGCGGCCAGCAAACAAGCTGCGCACACTCAACGACACCGTCAGCAGACGGGCCTGCAGCAGCGTATCGGTGGGCGCGGCTTTGGGCACCAGACTCATGCCGGCAATCTGCACAGTATTCAGATCGGTGAACCGTGCCGGGCCCAGCGCAAGCGTTACGGGGTATTTGCGCTCTACCTTGGCCGTAGCCTGCCCGATGGCATAATCCAGCAGCTGCTGGCGCTTAAGCAGGAATACCGTGAGGCCGATGGCCAGCAAGGCCACCACAATGCCCAGGCCGATGGCTATTTTTTTCTTGGTTGCTGGAGTCACGCGAGCGAGTCGAGAGGAAAGTAAGTCGCGGGCGGGGCATGCCAGATTCGTGCCGAACCCGCCGCCGATCAGAACACAAAGGTAGGGAAAAAGGGCCTCGCCCGTTTCCGGCCCGCGGGGGCTTCGCTACCTTTGGCCTATTCTGGCCAACCCCTTCTACGCATGAATGCTGCTGCCGACTACGCTGCCCTCACTTCGCTCACTGCCGTTTCGCCCCTTGATGGGCGCTACCGGCGCACTACGGCCCCACTGGCCCCCTATTTTTCGGAGCTGGCGCTGATTCGCTACCGGGTGCTAGTAGAGGTGGAATATTTCATTGCGCTGTGTGAGCTGCCGCTGCCACAGCTGCAGGACGTGGATGCCGCCCTTTTTCCGGAACTGCGCGGCCTCTACGCCAGCTTCTCATTGGCTGATGCCGACGCGGTAAAGTCCTATGAGCAGACCACCAACCACGACGTGAAGGCCGTGGAGTATTTCCTGCGCGACAAGTTTACGGCCCTCGGTCTGGAGGCCTACCTAGAGTTCATTCACTTCGGCCTGACCTCGCAGGACATCAACAACACGGCCATTCCGCTGAGCTTGCAGCACGGCCTCATCAACACGCTGCTGCCTGTCTACGCGCAGGTGCGCAACGCCCTGGCCGCCCGCGCCACCGAATGGGACGCCGTGCCGATGCTGGCCCGCACCCACGGTCAGCCGGCTTCGCCCACGCGCCTGGGCAAGGAAGTGCAGGTGTTTGTGGCCCGGCTGGATGCCCAGGTGGCGCTGCTGGGCCAGGTGCCGTTTGGGGCCAAGTTTGGGGGCGCCACCGGCAACTTCAACGCCCACCACGTGGCGTATCCGCAAGTCGACTGGCACCAGTTTGGGGAGGTGTTCGTCAACAACCGGCTGGGGCTGCACCGCTCCTTCCCTACCACTCAAATCGAGCATTATGACCACCTGGCTGCCCTCTGCGACGCCCTCAAGCGGCTCAACACCATCCTCATTGACCTGGCCCGCGACGTATGGCAGTACATTTCGCTGGGCTACTTCCGCCAGACCATCAAGGCCGGCGAAGTAGGCTCGTCGGCCATGCCGCATAAGGTGAACCCCATCGACTTTGAAAACGCCGAGGGCAACCTGGGCCTCGCCAACGCCCTGCTGGAGCACCTGGCCGCCAAGCTGCCCATCAGCCGCCTGCAGCGCGACCTGACCGACTCCACGGTGCTGCGCAACCTGGGTGTACCGCTGGGCCACACGCTTATTGCCCTCACAGCCCTGCAGCGCGGCCTCGGTAAGCTGGCCCTCGACGAAGCCGCCCTTGCCCGCGACCTGGATGCCAGCTGGCCCGTGGTGGCCGAAGCCATCCAGACCATTCTGCGCCGCGAAGCCTACCCCGACCCTTACAACGCCCTCAAAGCCCTCACGCGCACCCACGGCTCCACCACCGAGCAGACCATCCGGGAGTTCATTGAGACACTGGAAGTTGGTGAGGCAGTGAAAGCAGAGCTGCGCGGCATCACGCCGCACAATTATGTAGGCATTTAAGGCAACTTCATCGAGGCCGTAAGCCGCTGCCCCGGTCCCACGGCAGTAGTCGTTCGGTTGCCGCCAGCTGCTGTTGCTGCATCATTTGAAATACGCAGCGTTTGATGCAGGCCTGCTACTTTCAGTTTACCTCTTCTCCGCTTACCCATGCCCGACCTGAACGGCATCACCGTCCACGCTGACTGCCGCCACTTTCGCGGTGACATTCCGTGCCGCCCCAACAAAACGCACGGCTACGTGTGTCAGGGCTGCCCTGTGTACTCGCCCGCGCAGCAGCGTATTCTGCTCATTAAGCTGGGTGCCATCGGCGACGTTATCCGCACGACGCCGCTGCTGCGGCGGCTGCGGCAGGAGTATCCGGGCTGCTACATCACCTGGCTCACGCTCACGCCTGCCATCCTGCCCCAACAGGAGGTAGACGAGATTCTGAAGTTCGATTTCGCCAGCGCCTTGCAGCTGATGGCGCGGCGCTTCGACATTGCCATCAACCTCGACAAAGAGAAGGAGGCCTGCGCGCTGCTGCTGAAAGTGGAGGCCGGCACCAAGTTCGGCTACACCCTGCGCGAGCATGACGGCGTGCCGTGGCCGCACAATGAGCAGGCCAACCACAAGTTCCTGACCGGCGTGTTCGACGAGCTCAGCCTGCAGAACCAGAAACCCTACGTGCAGGAAATATTCGAGCTGTGCGGCTTCGATTTCCGGGGTGAGGAGTACGTGTTCGATACCCACGACGACAAAGGGTACAACTGGAGCGCGCTGCCTACCGGCCGCCCCCGTATCGGCCTGAATACCGGCTGCGGCGACCGGTGGACCACCCGCCTGTGGTCAGATGAGAAATGGGTTTCGCTGATTACGCAACTGCAGCAAGCCGGCTACACGCCCGTGCTGCTGGGCGGCGAGGCCGAAGACGCCCGCAACCGCCGCCTGCACACCGATACCGGCACCGCTTACCTGGGCACGTTCCCGCTGCCGCAGTTCATCAACCTGCTGCACCAGATGGACGGCATCGTGACACAGGTGACCATGGCTATGCACATCAGCATCGCGCTGCGCAAGCCCACCATCCTGATGAACAACATCTTCAACCCCTACGAATTCGACCTATACGGCCGTGGCCAGCTGGTGCAGCCCGACAAGCAGTGCGTGTGCTTTTACCGTGGCTCCTGCCAGCTCGGCACCAGCTGCATGGAAGACCTACCGGCGGAAAAGGTGTTTGAAGCAGTGCGGGCTAGCGTGCCAATAGGCATGTAGTGAAGTTCAACCAAAACGCAAGACCGTTATGCAGAGCGGAGCGAACCATCTTGCCAGTGTGGTAAATGAAACTACTACACTGGCGAGATGCTCCGCTCTGCATGACGGCCTACTCGGGATGACTGTCTGATTATTTCTGCCCTACTTCCTTCAGTGCTTTCACCATCTCCTGCCACGAAAACTCTTTCTTCTTAGCCCACACACCGGCCGTGAATTCCACCTCGCGCTGGTGCTCGTAGAAATCCACCAGCGCGTCGGCAATGACCTGGGGCCGGGGCGGCACCACGTAGCCCACTTCGCCGTCCGGAATCAGCTCGGCTAGGCCACCCACGTCCGTCACCAGCATGGGCCGCTCAAAGTGGTAGGCTATCTGCGAAACGCCGCTTTGGGTGGCGTTTTTGTAGGGCTGCACAATAAGGTCAGCGGCGCAGAAATAGTCCACTACCCGCTCGTTCGGGATGAAGTCGGTGGCGCGCACGAGGCGGTTTTCCAGGTTGTGCTCCCGGATCAGAACTTCATAGGGTGCGGCATCTTCGTAGTACTCGCCCGCAATGATGAGCTTGACAGGCAGTGCCGCCAGCCGGGCATCTGAAAAAGCTTCTAGCAGAATGTCCAGCCCCTTATAGGCCCGGATAAAGCCGAAAAACAGCAGGTACCCAAACGCCGGATCGAGGCCCAGCGCCTGCACGGCAGCGGGTTTGGGCTTGAGCGAGCCGAAGTTGTCGTAGAGCGGGTGGGGCCGGTAGAGGGCGGGCTGGTTGAAGCGCAAACGGCGCAGATCGGCCAGCACCGCGCGGCTCATCGTCACGAAGCCGTGGCAGGCACTCAGGAAATAGCGCGTGAGCGGCAAGTCGCCGGGCCGCTTTTCATGCGGCACCACGTTGTCGGTGATGGCCACCACGCGGGTGTGGCGGTTGCGGGCCACGAGGCGGGCAATGGAACCCAGCGCGGGCCCCATAAACGGCAGCCAGAACCGGAAAATCACCAGATCGGGCTTTTCGCGGCGCAGTTGCTGTCCCACGCGCCACCACGTCCAGGGGTTCACCGAGTTGATGCTGACTTCGATGTCCAGATCAGCAGGGCCGGGCTCGGTGCTGAATTGGGTCTGGCCCGGAAACAGGAAATCAGGGTATTGCAATGCAAACGTCACGAGCCGCACATCGTCGCCGGCCTCGCGGAAAGCCCGTGCCAGCCGCTCGTTGTAAGTAGCCAGCCCGCCCCGCAGCGGATACGCCGGCCCGATAATGACGACTTTCATAAGTATTCCACTAGAATAAAGAACGTCATGCTGAGCTTGCCGAAGCATCTCTACTGCCTCACTGTTGTATAATTTCAACAACGTAGCGGTAGAGATGCTTCGGCAAGCTCAGCATGACGTTCAGGTTCTCATTTTCTTACTTCAGGTTTACCTTGTCCCGCACCAGATAATCGTTGCGGTTGGGGCCATTCAGCTGGATCAGCTCGGCCAGAAAGCCCGTCAGAAACAGCACCACGCCAATCAGCACTGCCGTGAGAGCCAGGAAAAACAGCGGCTGGTCCGTGACGTTGCGCGCCACTAAGTTGTGCCACGACAGGTACACCTTCTCCCCCACCAGCCACAGCGTGATCAGCATTCCGAGCACAAACGACAGCGTACCCATCGTACCGAAAAAGTGCATGGGCCGCCGCCGAAACCGGCTCACGAATGTGATGCTCATCAAATCGAGGAAGCCGTACACGAACCGCTCCAGCCCGAATTTGGTGGTGCCGTACTTGCGCTCTTGGTGCTGCACCACCTTCTCGCCGATCTTGCGGAAACCCGCCCATTTGGCAATTACCGGAATATAGCGGTGCATTTCGCCGTACACCTCAATGCTGCGCACCACGCGGTGGTCGTAGGCCTTAAGGCCGCAGTTGAAGTCGTGGAGCTGAATGCCCGAAATCCAGCGCGTGACGCCGTTGAACAGCTTGGTTGGGATAGTTTTGGACAGCGGATCGAAGCGCTTGCGTTTCCAGCCGCTCACCAACTCAAAGCCGTCCTGCGTAATCATGCGGTACAAGTCAGGCAGCTCTTCCGGCGAGTCCTGCAGGTCGGCATCCATGGTGCAGATGACGCGCCCGGTGGTTTCCTTGAAGCCCACGTTCAGCGCCGCCGACTTGCCATAGTTGCGGTTGAACCGGATGCCGCGCAAATGCGTGTCGGTTTCGGCCAGCTCCTCGATTACGTCCCAGGAGTTGTCGGTGGAGCCATCATCCACCAGAATCACTTCGTAGGTCAGCCCGTGCTGGGCCAGCACGCGGTTGATCCAGCGAGTCAGCTCCGGCAACGATTCCGCCTCGTTGAGCAACGGAATAACGATGGACAGCTCCACCGGAAACGAATGCGAAGTGCGCTTACTCAAACTCGGGTCGGGGGTTTTTGGTGATGGCTGAAACAATCAGAGATACAATAAAGCCAATGATCAGGGCTCCCAACACGGCGAATACAGTGGAGAGTACGCCACCGGTAAACTTTTCCATCATGGCCATGGACTGATCGATCTGAACGTCGCTCAGCCCTTTCTCTTCCATGCGGGTACGCGTAATGTCCATGACGCGCTTCATGTAATCGGGGTCGATGAACGTGAGATAGATATAGCTAAAAGCCCCTCCCAGCACACCCGATACAGCCGTTACGATGGTGCCAAGGCCCAAACCTTGCCCGTACGACATAAAGCCGCCATTCAACTGCCGAAATTGCTTGTGGGCTAACACAATGCCTACAAGCAGAATTACTAAACTGAGCCACCGCAGAGGTGTTTCTGGGTCTTCGATGAGACTTAGCTGAAGAAAAGAGAAAATGATGGATACCAAACCTGTCAGCAAGCCATAGCGAATGCCAACCGAAGTAGTTGTGACGGGAGTAGTGGTGTTCTCCATGAGAATGAGCGTAGGGAAGTGGAAGGAAGAAAATGCAGGATGCAATATTCTATTTCCGCAGGAATATCCCGCCGGGTATGCTTAAAAACATGCCCCACAGCAGTTTCTTCAGGAATTCGTCCTGCGCAAAACCTGCCGGCGTATGCGCCAGCCCTTGCAACGTGGCCTCGAACTGCTGCCGCCCATTGGGATTTTCCAGGTACAGGCGCCTGGCATTCTCCAGCAGCTGCCGGGCTTCAGCTAGATGCTGCTGTATCAGGCTGGGGTCGGCTAGCTGGGCGTATACATACAGCCCGGAAGCGGCCACCGCTGCCGCGAGCAGGGTCGTCAGCAAGCCTACGCCCACGGCCTTGCCCAGGCCCGGCCCCAGCGGGTAGTAGCGGCGCAGCACAATCTGGCTGCCAATGGCCGCTACCGGAGTGAAAAAATCGGAAAGCGTACGCTTAAGGCCATAGGGGTTGTTGTGGGTGAAGTGCAGAAACAGCACCCAGCTAATGCAAAGCAACCCGGCGGCCATGCCGCAAAGCAGAGCTGTGCGCAAAACCGGGTTGGCGTGTGAAGGCGTATTTTCCAAGAGTAGTATAGATGAAAGCGGCAAGATACGCCGCAGCCGCCCAATTTAGGCGGCTACTTTCACCTCCGCAGCCGGCGTAGGGCGCCCCATGAAGCGTAGCAAAAGCACTTCGGCCAGCAAACAGGCCAATGCTGCCCACAAACAGTACTGCCACAGCGGCGTTCCTACCCGCTCAGCCGAATACAGCGCCGCCACCGACGTACCCTGGCCCGTTTCATACACCTGCACATTAGGTCGGTTTAACCCAATCAGCTGCCGCAGCTCGGCGGCCGTGTAGGCTGCCAGCTCCGATTCTCGCTTGTCGTTGTTGAAGGCCAGCTGGGCTATGGTCTTGCCGTTGCGCGTCAGCTGGTAAAACCCTGGCTGCTGCATGCCTGCCGGCACCTCGAAGCGCAGGCGTCCTTCCTGAACTCGCTGAGTTGGAATGAACGTCAGGCTATCTTGTATCAGCTTGTAAACCTGTTCGCCTTGCGATACCGCAGTTGCATCCCCCAGATCTACTGCTACACTTCCCTGGTTGAGCCGATATGCCAAGCGCTGCTCGTTGCGAAAGCTCTGCATCGCCAGTCGGTACATCACCGGTACAAACAGAGCGTGCTGCGGAAAATTAGTTGCGCCCTCTTCAAAAGGAGTGGAGAACAGATAAACCGTTCCTTTGCCACTACTGAAAGCCGACAGAAATCCGTCGCCATCCTGCGTACGCATAATGTCAGTGCCAGAACGAAACCAGCGCAGCACAGGGGCGACACGCGGCATCACCGGCTGCCGAGTTTGCGCTCCGAATACCTCCCGAAAAAACGGATTACGCCGGTCTGGCACCGCCAGCTCACGGGAGGCAGCCCGGGCTCCGGTTGCTTCCCATTGCACTGGCCCTATGCCTAGCTCCCGAAACAACTGGTCGTATGAGGCGCGCCCAGCTACGTCGGCAGGTGGCACCACTACCACAGAGCCGCCCCGCTGTACCACTCGCCGGACACTCTCACGCAAAGCCGCCTCCAGTCGGCCAACTCCCTGAACTAGAAGTATGTTGGCTTTGTCTATTTGCGCATAATCCAGACGGGCACTGCTTGCCTGGTTAAAGGCAAATAATGGTTCATTGCCATATACCTGTCCTAAAGCCGACGCTTGGCCGCTTGCTTTCACTTCCAGCACCCGGATAGTAGGCGACGCCTGCAGAGTGAAATAATGAGTGTTGTCGAATACCACCGGAAAATCTTCCAGTTCCACCCGACACCGCTGTACCTGGTCGGAAAGCAAGCGTACCCGGACCGTCATCGTTGTGGGTGCCTGAGTGCCAACAGAAGCATTGAAAGCCGCAGCCTGCCGGTCGCCGACAAACAGGCGCACCTGACAATTCTCCACCGCCTCTGCACCACCATTTCGCAGCCGGATGTACACCAGCACATCGGCATCGCGCCGTACGAATGCGTCTTCCAGCCACACACTGTCTACATAAACATTACGGGCCGTGCTTCCCCCCACAGGCACAAGCAACACCTGCGCTGTAGAGTCAACCGCAGTCAGACTGCGCGCCGTAAAAGCAGATTTCTGGAAGTCAGAGAAAACAAAGACCTGCTTCGCCTTGACCGTATTTCCAGCGAAATATTGCTGTAGCAACCTATTCAGTTCAATAGACCTACCGTCTATTTTCAGTTGGTCTAATGCAGTGCGAAATGCAGCCGGTGTTAACGAGGTATTCAACTCCTTGTTCAGGGTAAACCGAGCAGTAGCAGGAAACGCTGTTGGCAACCCTCTCGCTTGATCAATGGCCTTGTCGAAACTGGAAAGGGAATTGCCTTGCCCGGCAGCCTGCATGCTTGGCGAATCATCTACCAGCACCGCAGGATTAACGCGGGCAGAGCCTGCTAATGCTTTTTTCGCCGGTAAGAAAGGCTGCGTAAACATCAGCACCAGAAAAACCACGAATCCAATTCGCGCCAACAGCACTGCTAGATGTCTGAGCTTACGCTGTCGCGCCGTCACAATTTGCACTTCCCGTATAAAGCCCAGATTCGTAAAGAGCACACGCGTAGGGCGCCTTAACTCAAATAAATGAATCAGTATCGGGATGGCTGTACCCAACAGCCCTAGCAGAAACCAAGGATAAGTAATGCCCATTCGTGAATACAGTTTTCTAAAGATAACTCAAGAATGACGGTAAAGAGTTGCGCTGCATATCTACAGACTAAATTGGTAAAATAGCAGACGAAGGCGTAACTGATAAGAAAATCACTAAGCCCCCATATAATCTTTGCCCATTGGCTTAACTACAAATGGTAAGCGGCCCCCGGGCCGGCCTCCGCAGGGGAGGCCGGTCCGGGGGCCGCTCGGCTGTGGCCGCACACCCCGTGCCGGGGCGGGCCACAAAGACAGTAAGGTTGGCGGCGACCGACTCTCCCACCGATGAAGGCAGTACCATAGGCGCTCCGGGGCTTAACGACTCTGT
>NZ_JACSCX010000002.1 GCF_014333525.1 Hymenobacter puniceus | reverse complement strand
AAGCTTTCATCAGTCCAATAGAAAAGGCCCGTCCGGATATCCGGACGGGCCTTTTCTATTGGACTGATGAAAGCTTCGGTTAGCCGTTGGCAGCTACACCGGCATTTTCTTCAGCTTCTACGGGCAGGGCTTCGCCTTTCACACGTAGCTCCACTTCCATGTTGCCGCGGGTACCTACCGAGTACGGGCAGATTTTGTGGGCCTGGCGCACCATTTCCACAGTTTTCTGTTGGTCAAACGACTTCAGGTCCACGTCGAGCACAGCCGACAGGCCATAGCCTTCACCTTCCTGGAACAGCGTTACCGAGCATTTCACTTCGGTTTGCGGGTCAAGCTTGTCGCCGGCGCGCTGGGCTATAACGAGCAGCGCCTGCTGGAAGCACGACGAATAGCCGGCGGCAAACAGTTCTTCGGGGTTGGTGGCATTCTTCTTGCCGCCCAGCCCTTCCGGCACCGACATATCCAGGTCAATGATGCCAGTAGCAGAGCGGACGTGGCCGCTGCGGCCGCCTACGGCAGTGGCGTCGGCGGTATACAGGTTCTTTTTTTCAGTGGAAGCCATAAGTAGAAAAAGTTCGGGTTGTGTGGTAAGGCTAACTGCTTTACCGGCCGGAAGGTTGTAGCTGCGCTGAACATGATTTTGCATAAATCAGCCTGCGTTGTTTTGCGCGGCGGCATTTTCTCTCTAGTTTTGCCCCTCATTACCGGGTTGCGTAGTACAACGGATAGTATGGGAGCCTCCGAAGCTCTAGATCTAGGTTCGATTCCTAGCGCGACCACAAAAAGGCCTCAGCAGCATGCTGAGGCCTTTTTTATTTTCCTTGCTGGCCATTGATAGCATCCTGGATGGTATCAATGGCAATGCCTGATTGACTCGGCTGCTGTGCAGGCTACTTCACTACTAAGCTGCCACGCAGCATGCCCATGCCACAGGTGAATGCAAAGGTACCTGCCTGCTGCGGCAGCAGCTCCACCAAGGTTGTTTTGAAAGCTGGCAGGTCGCGCCGAACACTGAAATCAGGCATCAGCAGTTCCTCAGAGCAACTGTTTTCCTCGTCACGGTAGAAGCTTAGCTGTACTGGCTTGCCACGCTCCACCTCAATTATGTCGGGCGAGTAACCGCCTTTCACGGTGATATCCACTTGCTGCACGCCGCCAGAGGACGACACGGCGCTGACCGTTTGGCGGGTGGAAAGAAAGAAGTACCAGACAACAAAGCCAGACAGGGCCAGGCCCACCAAGGTCACGATGATTTCGGTCGTATCCATGTAACGTTAGTTTTTAGCTGGGGAGAAACTACGCAGCCGCAGCGAGTTGGTAAGCACCGACACTGAGCTAAGCGCCATAGCCCCGGCTGCCAGCATGGGCGAAAGCAGAATGCCGAAGAAAGGATACAGCAGCCCGGCCGCTATGGGAATGCCCAGCGTGTTGTAGATAAAGGCAAAAAACAGATTCTGCTTGATGGTGCGGATGGTCTGACGCGAAAGCTCAATGGCAGCCGCCACGCCTTGCAGATCGGAACGCATGAGCGTGATGCCGGCCGCTTCCATAGCCACATCGGTGCCGCCACCCATGGCCAGGCCAATATCAGCTTGCGCGAGGGCAGGCGCATCGTTGATACCGTCGCCGACCATTGCCACCACGCGCCCCTCGGCCTGCAGTTCCTTCACCTTGCCGGCCTTGGCGCTGGGCAGCACTTCGGCAAAGTAGCGCGTGATGCCCACCTGGCCGGCCACCTGAGCGGCAGTCTGGGGATTGTCGCCGGTCATCATCACCACTTCCAGGCCCATGCGCTGCAGCCGCCTGATAGCCGCCACAGAGGTTTCGCGCACGGTGTCGGCTACCCCAATCACCCCGGCCGCCTGGCCGGCCACCGCCACGTAGAGCACCGTTCTGGCCTTAGCCAACAGCTCATCGGCCTGCTGGCGCACGGCCACAGGCAGGGAAATGCCGGCTTCTTCGAGCAGGCGAAAATTGCCGATAAGCACGGGCTGGCTGTTTACCACTGCTTGGGCGCCTTTCCCTTCCAGGGCCTGAAAGCCCGTGGCTGAAATAAAGCTAACGCCTTGCGCCTCCGCATAGCGCACCACGGCTTCGGCGAGCGGGTGCTCTGACTGCCGCTCTACGGCGGCTACCATTTGCAGCAGTTGGCCGGCATCCTGTCCGGCCGCCGACACATAATCCGTGACGGCGGGCTCACCGCGGGTAATGGTACCGGTTTTGTCGAGCAGCACGGTATCTACCTGATGGGCTTTTTCCAGCGCCTCGGCGTTGCGGATCAGCACCCCGTGCTCGGCTCCTTTGCCGGTACTGACCATGATGGCCGTAGGCGTGGCTAGGCCCAGCGCGCAGGGGCAGGCAATGATGAGCACGGCCACAAAATTGACCAACGCCAGCGGCAGGCGGCTTTCCACCGGCGCCAGATCAAACCAGAGCACGAACGTGAGAATGGCAATGACAACGACCGTGGGCACGAAGATGGCACTAACCTTATCGGCCAGCCGCTGGATGGGCGCGCGGCTGCCCTGCGCATCTTCCACCAGCTTCACAATCTGGGAAAGCATGGTATCGGCGCCTATTTTGGTGACGCGGAAGCGGAAGGAGCCCGTTTTGTTGAGGGTGGCCCCAAACACCGGGTCGCCGGCTTTTTTGTCTACCGGTAAACTTTCGCCGGTGAGCATGGCCTCATCCACGGCCGAATGGCCTTCTTCGATGAGGCCGTCGGTGGCCACTTTCTCGCCGGGGCGCACCACAATAAGGTCGTTGAGTTGTACCTGCTCGATAGGCACATCCACTTCCTGGCCATCGGGGCGCACCACGCGGGCCGTTTTAGCCTGCAGCCCCATCAGGGCCTTGATGGCGGCCGACGTCTGGGTTTTGGCGCGCAGCTCCAGCACCTTGCCCAACAGAATCAGGGCAATGATAGTGGCCGTGGTATCGTAGTACACTTCCGGCATGATGCCTTGGCGCGTAAACCAGCCCGGTACCACGGTGGCAGCCAGGCTGTAGAGAAACGCCGCGCCGGTGCCTACGGCAATAAGCGTATCCATGTTGGCAGCCCGGTGCCGGAAACCATTCCAGGCCGAAACGTAAAACTCGCGGCCGCTGTAGAGCAGCACGGGCAGCGTGAGCAGCAGCAGGCCATAGTTGAGCCACTGCATGTTGAGGCGCTCCATCAGGGCGGGCCAGAGCATGAGCATACTCAGAGGCATAATGACCACAGCCAGCCCCGCTGCCACCCAGAAGCGGCGCTTGAGCTTGCCGTAAGCCAGGGCTTTCTGCTGGTCGATTTCTGCCTGCCTGTCGGCGGCCGACGTATCGGGCGCACGTTCGGCCACGCCATATCCAGCATTGACCACCGCCTCCTTTAGCGTAGCGGGGCTGGCCTGCGTGGGCAGGTAGTCGATGGTGGCCTTTTCGGTGGCGAAGTTGACTACGGCCCGCTGTACGCCGGGCGTGCGGGACAGAGACTTTTCCACAAAAGAAGCACACGAAGCGCAGGTCATGCCTTCGATATCGAGCGTTTCGGTTTTGGTAGTAGGTTCCATAGAATGAAGCAGATTGAGCATCCGGGCAGGCTTCCGAGAATGAAAGGCTGAACCGGAAAGTGCATGACAAAGGAACGGGTTGCAGAAGTCGGAGTTGGTATGAAATCCTTCCTGGATCTTGCAAAATTTGCACATCAGGTCCAGGGGCGGCTTCACATAATCATGCCGAATGCTTGCATAATTTTGCATCGGCCTATTCCCGCAACCAAATCAAACTGCCATAAGAAACCCCTTACTAATGGAAGGAGCGGCGTTTTTGTCTCTGGCTCACCGGTCAAGCGTCTTCGGCCCCGAACCCTTGGTTTGCCATATCAGTACACAGCCTGCATTGCACTTTCTGCGCGGAAGTATAGTTTTGCAGTTGCTTAGCACTTGTCATGTTCCGTAGCCTGTTCCCTTTGCGCCGTTTGCTGGCGACAAGCTTCCTGCTTGTCTTCGTCAACGTGTTTGCGGGCCAGTGCTACTGCGCCAGCCTACGGCAGGCTGCAGCTACCGGCGCGGCACAGCGTGAGTTGACTGCCAAGGCTGCCCCCATGCAACCGGGCCACGCCTGCTGCAAGCCGGCCGGCCGCCAGAGCAAGCTGGTCACAGGCCCTGCAGCTAAGCTGCCGTACCAGCAGAAACACAGCAACAAACGCAACTGCTGCCAGGACAAATCGGCTGCGCTGCTTTCATCACTAACAACGCCAGCTGAAAAGCAGTCGTTTGCTCTCGCCCCGGCCTTGCTGCTGGAGGCTACGGCCTTCCACTTCCGCCCCGCCGCGGGCCACTGGAACCAGGCCAGTGCGGTAACCTTGGTGCTGCGTGAGCACCTGCCGCCCAAAATACCCGATATCCGTATTTTCATTCAGTCCCTAACGGTCTGATTGGTGTAACGCGCTGAGGCTCGCCCCGGCATAGCATTGCTATGTTCCGGCGCGAGCCTTCGTTTTTGCGTGGCTGCCTAATGCCCAAGTGCGGCGCCCCCTGCGGGCTCACTTTCTCCAACAACTGTGGGTTGTGGCGGAAAAACGAATGTAACTGCTGCCCTGCAAGGCCTGGCTCACAACTCACCTTTCTGCTGGCGCTGTGCGGTCCAGGATTTTGTGCCGGCCGACGCATGCTGCCAGCCACGCCACCAACAGACTCAAACGCAGGAGTTTAAAGGCTACTCAGCTGAGTGCCCTCATCTTCACCACTCATTTTCCTTTTATGTACCGTTTACCGCTTTCCCTGCTGGCTCTGACTGGCCTGCTCTTCACTGCCAGCTGTTCCTCGGAAGCCGATTCGAGCAGCGCCGCTAACACGGTTACCACGCCCACCAACGGCCCAGCCGAAGGCACCGCCGAGCACAGTGGCGGCCATACCTATGCCTGCCCCATGCACCCGGAGGTAACTAGCACCAAGGACGGCGAGAAGTGCCCCAAGTGCGGCATGAAGCTGGAACACAACGACAAGGTAGCCAACGGTAAAACCTACGAAATGAAGCTGGTACCCACGCCCACGCAGGTGGTGGCCGGGCAGCCCACCACGCTGGCTTTTACGCCGCACGAGGCTGGCAATGAGGCGGCACCCGTGCCGCTGGCCGTGGTACATGAGAAGAAAATCCACCTCATTATCGTCAGCAAAGACCTAGGCCAGTTCTACCACGAGCACCCCGAATACACCGCCGACGGCGACTACAAAGTGCAGTACACCTTCCCCAAGGGCGGCGACTATGTGCTCTTCCAGGACTACACGCCCACCGGTTCGGGCCACCAGCTGGGCCGCCAGCCTCTTACAGTGCAGGGGCCAAAGTACGCGCCGGTGAAGTTCAAAAACGACGACATGCAGTGGGAAAAGGATGGCTACCAGGCTACACTGTCGTTTGATAAGGCGCTGACCACGGGCCAGCTGCTGGGCATGAAAATCAACATCAGCAAAGACGGACAGCCCGTGACGGACCTGGCCAACTACCTCGGGGCCCTGGGCCACGTGGTAGTCATCAGCGAGGATACCGAGAACTACCTGCACGTGCACCCCAACGATCAGGCCGATAAGGGTCCGAACATCGGCTTCAACACCAACTTCGAGAAGCCCGGCCTCTACCGCGTGTTCCTGCAGTTCAACCACGCTGGCAAAATCCACACCGGCGACTTCACTATCAATGTGAAGGGCGCGGCAGCCAGCTAGGTGCGGGCTTTCTGCTCTTCATTGTCTCACTTCAACTTTACCTGATTCCCATGAAAAAGCCCGCTTATTTCCTTGCTGCCCTGTGCGCAGGCACCCTGCTGCTCGGCAGCTGCAACAACGACAAAGCCGCTGATACCACGGCCACCACCGACACCATGGCCACGGACTCAGCCGCTTCCGGCAACATGGCCGGCATGGACCACTCCGCTATGGGCCACGACGCCGCGGGTGCCAACACCTCGCCGCAGTTGGTAGCCATGAACGAGATGATGCAGAAAATGCACGCCGACAAGCCGAAAGGCAACACTGACCACGACTTTGCCCATCATATGCTGGAGCACCACAAGGGCGCCGTGGTCATGGCCGACATTCAGCTGCGCGACGGCAAAGACGCCACCATGCGCCAGCTGGCCGAGCAGATTAAAGCCGATCAACAAAAGGAAATCACCGCGCTGGAAGCTGCTGCTACCCGCCTCGACAGTGCCCCTACCAACTACCAGCCCAACAACCCGGCGGACCCTTTTGCCAGCAAGATGAAGGCCTCTATGGACGGGATGATGCAGAACATGCCCAAGCCCGTGGCCAACCCCGACATGAATTTCAACATGCTGATGACGGTGCACCACCAGAGCGCCGTGGACATGGCCAAGGCCGAGCTGGCTCATGGCAAGGACACCAAGCTCAAGGAAATGGCTCAGCAGATGATAACAGCTCAGGAAAAGGAAATTCAGCAGCTTAAAGACTGGCACAGCAAGAATGCCGACAAGATGTAGGCAGCAGGCTGGAACGCCAACCTCACATCCCCGGCCCCTGTCCAAGAGAGAGGGCGCCTGACGCCAGCGCAGAACCGGTGCCCCCTCTTTTTTCGGAGAGGGGCTGGGGATGTGAGGTTGACACCCAGACGAAGCGGCAGAGATGCTTCGGCAAGCTCAGCAGGACGATCTGGACTGTCAATCAAACATTTAACACTCTCTTCCAATCCCCACACCCCTAATTTACCCTCCCATGAAATTCTCCCTGATTCTCGCGGCGGCTCTTGTCGCCACTGCTTCTTTCTCGGCGCAGGCCCAGCACAGCCATAAGCCCGGCACGGCCGCGCACGGCCACAAAGCCGCCGGCGAGACGCACGCCCACGCGTCGCCCCACGGCGGCGTGGTGCGCACGGCGGGTGCCTACCACATTGAGTTGGTGCAGCAGGCTGGCGCGGTACACGTGTATCTGCTCGATGGCAAAGAAGCTACTGTAGCCCTCAAAGGCACCACCGGCACGGTAATGCTGCTGACGGCGGCTGGCAAAACCAGCACTGCCCCCCTCACCGTGAGCGGCGACCACCTGATGGCCGCCATGCCGGCTGGCACTACGCTGCGCACAGCCATTGTCAGCCTGAAGACCAATGGTAAATCCCTCTCAGCCCGGTTTGAAAAGCTGGACGCAACGGCCAAAGCCTCCAAGGCCACCACGGCAGCCTATACCTGCCCCATGAACTGCGAAGGCAGCGCCAGCCCCAAACCCGGCAGCTGCCCAAAGTGCGGCATGGCCCTCGTGAAAAAGTCGTAGGCGACACCTGACTCGGAGTGCTGGGCGCCCCAGCCGGCTGCGTCCCAGGCCGCCCGATGCTGCAACGGCAGGCGGCCTACCAGGCTGGTTATAACCTAATTGTATGACGAATTTTGCCATAAAAAGCGCGTACCTCGGGCTACTGGTGCTGGTCTTGCTGGTGCTGGGGCCGGGCCAGGGAACCGTGCGCGCCCAAACCACCATCAGCCTCGACAGCGCCGAAGCCCTGACCTTGCGCCGCCACCCGCGGCTGCGGCAGTCAACCCAGGAGATTGAGGAGCAGCGTGCCCTGAAGCGGGGTTCGTTTGCGCCAGCCAACCCCGACTTTCTGTTCTCGGCCCCCACCGGCGAAATGTGGGCCCCGGGCGTAATACAAACCATCGACCTGCCCAACGTGTACCGCCGGCAGCGGCAGGTGGCCGAGGCCGGCGTAACGCTGGCCGAGCGCAACCGTGAGGTGAGCCGGGCCAGTGTACTGCGCGACACGCGGCTGGCTTACCTGGCGCTGCAGTTTGCCGAAGCCCAGGT
The DNA here is from genome assembly GCF_014333525.1 of Hymenobacter puniceus. Taxonomy (GTDB): domain Bacteria; phylum Bacteroidota; class Bacteroidia; order Cytophagales; family Hymenobacteraceae; genus Hymenobacter. The sequence continues at coordinate 840,565 of NZ_JACSCX010000002.1, read as the reverse complement.
GCGCCAGCTCGCCTACCAGGATAGTTTGTTTCGGGCGTTGCGGGTAGCTACCGAGCGGCTGTTTGCGGCCGGCGAAGTTACCTCGCTGCAACGCATCAGCACCGATGCTGAGGCCCGGCAGGTGACGGTGCAGCTGCAGCAGGCCACCGAAGACCAGCGCGCCGCCCAGCGCCGCTTGGGGTTGCTGCTGGGCCAGCCCACCGCGGCCCTCGCCACCAGCACCGACCTGCGCCGCAGCGGCCCCGAGCTGGCCCAAACCGGCGGCGCGCTTCTTGCCAGCTTGCCCTCCGAAGACAGTGCGGCCCTGGTGCGCAGCCCCACGCTGGCCGTCGCCACCCAGAACGTGGCCTTAAGCCAGTCGGGTATCAGTCTGGTGCGGGCCCGGCGCACCCCGGCCCTCACGGTGGGCTACCAGAACCAGGCATTTGAAAACTCCGCTATCCGGTACCGTTTCCAGTTCGGGGTGTCGGTGCCCATTTGGTTCTGGACCTACCGCGCGCAGTTGCAGGCCGCCACGGCCCGCAGCAAGGCAGCTGGCTACCAGCTCCAGACCCAACGCCTGGAGCTAAGTACCCAGTACGAGCAAGCCCTGGCCGATACGCGCAAGTTTTCCTCGTCATTGGCCTATTACGAGCAAACCGGCCTGCCCCAGTCGCAGGCCATCATCAGCCAGTCGCAGCGCCTGTTCCGGGCCGGCGAAATCAGCTACCTGGTATTGATTCAGAGCCTGAACCAGGCCTTCGCCATTCAGAATACCTACCTGACCACCATCCGGGATTACCGGCAGGCTTTAGTCGAACTCAATTACCTGCGGGGCGAATAATTGTCAATCCTCATGAAACAACTCCTGATTTTGCTGCTGGGTTTGCTGCTGAGCGCCCCGGCCCACGCCCACGGCGGCGAGGACCACGGTGACGGACCCAAAGCCGGCACGCCGGCCGGGGCCACGTCGTTTTCGGTGGCGGCGCTCTCCGAACAGTTCGAGGTGCTGCTGCGCTACGAGCCGCTGGAAGGCGGCCAGCCTGCCGACCTGCGCCTGTTTCTGTCTGACTACGCCACCAACGTTCCTATTAAGGGCGCCAAGCTCACCCTGGCCAATCCTGAGGACGCAAAGCTGAAATGGGCCGTGACCGAGCAGGAACCGGGCATTTACCTAGTAGAGGGTCAGTTTCCGGCCAACAAGGCTTACAGCTTCACGGTGAATGTGGTGGCCGGCGACAAGGCCGATTTGCTTTTGCTTGAAGGCATTAAGGTGGGGGAAAAGCTGCCCGTGGCCGAGGCCCCGCACACGGATGCGCCCGGGTTGTTTTCGTCCTGGAAAACCATCCTGGCCCTGGTCGGCGCCTTTGTGCTGGGCATCGGCCTCACAGTGCTGCTTCTGCGCCGCCGCCGCCCCAACGCTCCTGTTTCCACTCCAACGCCTCCCGTTTATGAAAACCACGCATAAATTCCTGGCTGCCTCGGCCGCTGCCAGCCTCGTGCTGGCCGTGCTGCTGCCGCTGCCGAGCCTGGTGCAGGCCCACGGCGGCGAAGACCACGGCGACGCGGCCAAGGCCAGCACCGGCGTGGCCCTCACCGACGAGGTGCTGCTGCCCAAGGAGAGCCAGTTCCTGTTTCAGGTGCAAACCAGCCTCGCGGCCTACTCCACCACCTACAGCCGCGCCACTCTCTACGGCACGGTGTCGGCGGCGGCGGGTGGCGAGGGACGTATTGTGGTGCCACAGGGCGGACGCATTGTCAGCCTCGCTGCGCGGGTGGGCCAGCAGGTGCGCGCCGGCCAGACGCTGGCCGTCATCGAGCAGACGCTGGACGCCACCCAGCAAATCGGCCTTAGTACCGAGCGGGCCAACGCCCAGGCCGAGCTGCGCGCCGCCCAGCAGGACTACGCCCGCCTGCAGAGCATTGCCGACATTGCCGCCCGCAAAGACGTGGTAGCCGCCGAGCTGCGCCTGCGCCAGGCCCGCCAAAATGCAGCCATTTACAACGGCCAGGCCAGCCAGCGGCGCGTGCCCATTACCTCGCCCGTGAGCGGCACCGTGGACGTGTTCAGCCTAGCTGTAGGCCAGCAGGTTAATCAGGGCGACGAGCTGTTTCGGGTTATCAACCCCGGCAAGCTGCGCGTGGAGGCCCAGGTGTTTGCTCAGGATTTGGCCAAAGTCACGCCCGGCGCGCAGTTTCGGGTGGAGGGGTTGCAGGGCCAAGCAGGCGTACCGGCCCGGCTGGTGGTGTTCAGCAACGTGGTGAATCCCGTGAACCAAGCCCGGCAGCTGGTGCTGGAGCTCGATGCCCCGGCAGGCAACGCCTACCGCGCCGGCCAGGCCGTGAACGTGCAGGTGGTGGGCCAGACTGGCGGCGGCAAGCCCCAGCTGGTGGTGCCCACTGCCGCCATTACCGACCTCAACGGCAAGCCGGTGGTGTTTGTGCACACCGAGCCCGAGCGGTTTAAGATTCGCTTTGTGCAGCCCGGCACTGTCAGTGGCGAGCAAACCGTGCTGACGCAGGGCCAGGTGAACGAAAACGACCGGGTGGTGACGACCGGCACCTACCAGCTTAAGTCCATCTACCTGAACCAGTAGCGCTTGAAAACAAGCGCCAGCTCTCTTCCCTGCTGCCCATGAAATATCCCTTTGCCCTCGCCGCACTTACTGCTGTGCTGCAACTCACCGGCACTTCGGCGCAGGCCCAGACGGCGTCTGCTACCACCAGCACTACCGCCGACGAGGCGGCCGTGAAGCTGGTGCTGACCACGTATCAGCAGGCCATACAAAAACTCGACACCACGGGCACAGCCCGCTTGTTTACGGCTAACTCCCAGGTGTTCGAGTCGGGCGGTGTGGAAGGTACCTACCGACATTACGCTGAGCACCACCTGGGTCCGGAGCTCAAAGAATTCAGCGCCTTCACCTTCAGCGACTACAAGGCTGCCGTGCAGGTAGATGGTCCTTACGCCTTTGCCACGGAAACGTACACTTACACCATGCACCTGAAGAAAGACCCCAAGGCGAAGGAAGCCAAGGCCCCCATTGTGCGGCGCGGCGTGGCCACCTCGGTGTTACGCAAAAATGCGGCTGGCCAGTGGCAAATCATGAGCACCCACAGCTCGGCCCGGACGCCGCGCCCCAAAAAATAAGGTAGTGTGGGCCTTAACGGTCAGCCGCCCGGCCACGCTTGATTCAGCAGCCAGGCACCACCCTGGGTGCTCCCGCTCGTTCCCCTTTGCGCTCTAGAACCAATGCTTGACAAAATAATCCGCTTTGCCCTGCAGAACCGGCTGCTCATGCTGGCCTTCGCCGTGGGCCTTCTCATTGCGGGCTCCTACACGGCCCAGCAGCTGCCGGTGGACGTGCTGCCCGACCTGGACCGGCCCCGTGTGACCGTGTTTCTGGAAGCGCCGGGCATGGCGCCCGAAGAAGTGGAAGCCCTGGTGACGCTGCCCGTGGAAACGGCCCTGAACGGCGCCACCGGCGTGTCGGCGGTGCGTTCCAACTCGGCTATTGGCCTGGGTATGGTGTTCGTGGAGTTCGACTACGGCACCGACATCTTTACGGCCCGCCAGATTGTGAGCGAGAAGCTGCAAACCACCGGCGAGCAGCTGCCCGAGGGCATTACGCCGGTACTGGGGCCTATTTCGTCGGTGATGGGCCAGATTATGCTGGTGGGACTTTCGGGCGGGCAGCAGACCAATGCCGCCGATTTGCGCACCCTGGCTAACTACACCGTGCGTCAGCGCCTGCTCAGCATCCCCGGCGTGGCCCAGGTGATTCCTATCGGCGGCGACAACCTGCAGTACCAGGTGCTGCTGGATATGCCCCGCCTGAATGCTACTGGCCTGACCGTGAATCAGGTGGAAGAGGCCCTGCGGCAGTCCAACCTGAACACCACCGGCAACTTCTTCGACCGCAACGGCTCGGAGGTACTCATCCGCAACCTGGGCCGGCTGCGCTCAGTGAAGGATATCGAAGATATCATCGTGGGCTACCGCGACCAGTCGCCTATCCGCGTGGCCGATGTGGCCAAGGTGGAGTTCGGCGCCCGTTTCAAGCGCGGCGACGGGAGCGTAAACGGTAAGCCCGCCGTGATTCTGAGCATCGAGAAGCAACCCGGCGCCGCCACCGTGGGCCTTACCGAAGCCGTGGAAAAAGCCCTGGTAGAGCTGCAGCCCTCGCTGCCCAAAGATGTGCAAGTGAACACGCGCCTGTTCAAGCAGTCAGAGTTTATTGAGTCGTCGATCAGCAACGTGGAGGAGGCCTTGCGCGACGGTGCCATTCTGGTGGTTATCGTGCTGTTTGCCTTCCTGCTGAACGTGCGCACCACGTTTATCTCGCTGGTGGCCATTCCGCTGTCGTTGCTGGTTACGGCGCTGGTATTTCGGGCGGCGGGCATCAGCATCAACACCATGACGCTGGGCGGGCTGGCCATTGCCATCGGGGAGCTGGTGGATGACGCCATCGTGGACGTGGAAAACGTGTACCGGCGCCTGCGCGAAAACCAACAGCTACCGCAGCCCCAGCCCGTGCTCCAGGTCATCTACAAAGCCAGCTCCGAGGTGCGCAACTCCATCGTGTATGCCACCATCATCGTGGTGCTGGTGTTTTTGCCCCTGTTTGCGCTGGAAGGCATGGAAGGCCGCATTTTCGCGCCGCTGGGCATTGCCTACATCACCAGCATCGTGGCCTCGCTGTTCGTGTCGCTGACCGTGACGCCGGTGCTGTGCTACTATTTGCTGCCGAAGATGAAGCAGATGAACCACCCCGAAACCGACGGCGGGCTGGTGCGCTGGCTGAAAAAAAAGGACACGCGCCTGCTGGGCTGGGGCCTGCAGCACCCCAAAGCCATATTGGGGGTGACCGGGGCGCTGTTTGTGGCGGCCATGGCCCTTATTCCGTTTTTCGGCACCGAGTTTCTGCCCCCCTTCAACGAAGGCTCGCTCACGGTGAATTTCTCGGCTCCGGCCGGCACTTCGCTCACTGAGAGCAACCGCCTGGGCACGTTGGGCGAGCAGCAGATGCTCCGGATTCCGGAAGTGGCCTACACGGCCCGCCGCACCGGCCGCGCCGAGCTGGACGAGCACGCCGAATCGGTGAACAACTCGGAAATTGAGGTGGCTTTCAAGACCGAGGAAGAGCTGGAAAAAGAGGGCAAAACCATGCGCAGCCGCGACGAAATTCTGGCCGACATGCGCCAGAAGCTGAGCCTGATTACGGGCGTAAACGTGAACATCGGCCAGCCCATTTCCCACCGCCTCGACCACCTACTGTCGGGCGTGCGGGCCCAGGTGGCCATTAAGGTATTCGGCAATGATTTGCTGGAGCTGCGCCGCTACGCCAATGAAGTGCGCGCCGCCGCCGGCACGGTGCCGGGCGTGGTAGATTTGCAGGTGGAAAAGCAGGTGCAGATTCCGCAGCTGCTCATCCGGCCCCGCGACGAAGCCCTGCGCGCCTACGGCATGGCCCGCGGCGAGGTAGTGCGCGACCTGGAAACCCTATTTCAGGGCGCGGTGGTTTCACAGATGCTCGATGGCCAGAAACGCTTTGACCTGGTAGTGAAGCTGCCCGAATCCCAGCGCAACGATATGGCCGCCATCAGCCAGACCCGCATCGAAACGCCCAGCGGCGCCATGATTCCCGTCAGTGAGGTGGCCGAGGTGCTGTACGAGCCCGGCCCTAATACCGTCAACCACGAAAACACCCAGCGCCGCATCACCATCTCGCTGAATGTGGCCGAGCGGGATTTGGGCTCCACGGTAAAAGAGATTCAGCAGAAAGTCAGCCAACAGGTGAAGCTGCCACCCGGCTACTACCTCACCTACGGCGGGCAGTTTGAGAGTCAGCAGTCGGCTTCGCATAAGATTCTGTGGCTGAGCTTGTTTTCACTGGCCGGCATCTTCCTGGTGCTGTTCTCGCACTTCAAGTCCACACTGATGGTGGGCCAGATCATGCTCAACATTCCGCTGGCCCTCATCGGCTCGGTGGTGGCGGTGTTGCTCACGGGCGGCACGTTCAGCATTGCTTCGCTCGTGGGTTTCATCACCCTCACCGGCATTGCCTCGCGCAACGGCATCATGATGATTTCGCACTACATCCACCTGGTAGAGCACGAAGGCGAAAAGTTCGGCATCCCCATGATAATTCGTGGCTCGCTGGAGCGGCTGGTACCGGTGCTGATGACGGCTCTGGTGGCTGCGCTGGCGCTGGTGCCGCTCACGCTGGCCAAAGACGCACCCGGCAAAGAAATCCTGTATCCGGTGGCCACGGTCATCCTCGGCGGCCTGCTCTCGTCAACGTTCCTCGACATCATCGTGACGCCGGTAGTGTTCTGGCTGGTGGGCGAAAAGGCGTTGGCACAGTACTTCACGGCGCACCAGGAAGTTGGCCTCGACGACCACCCGCAGGAGCTAGACGCCCAGCCGCTCACGCCAACTTCCGACCAGAATCCGGTGCTGCCGACCAGGTAATTTTGGCCCCAAGTCAGGGCTGACTTTGTCAGTTCCTGATGCCTCCGGCTAGTCTACACAAGCTGCACCTTTCTGCCAACTACCATACTGCGCCATTGCTATATTCTTGGCAGCGTGCAGCACAATCCGGTATATTTGGTTTGGCTGGGCCGGTTTCCACCCCTGGCAGGGCCGGTTGTCACTTGAGAAAAGCAGGACTCTTTCGGGAGCTTCGGTTGCTGTTGCTATTGGCCGGAACGCTGCTGGCGGGCTGTACGGAACCAACCAAAAAACCGGCCTACCGCATCGGATTCTCGCAGTGCAGCACGTCGGGGCCGTGGCGCGAGGCCATGCTCAACGGCATGAACCGGGAGCTGAGTTTCCACCCCGAAGTGCAGCTGCGCACCACCGACGCCCACGACAACAGCGACCTGCAGCAGCAGCAGATCCGCAAGCTGGTGCAGGGCGGCCTCGATCTGCTGATTGTGTCGCCGTATGAGGCTGGCCCCGTGACGCCGGCCGTGGAAGAGGCGTATGCGCAGGGCATTCCGGTGGTGCTGCTGGACCGCCGCACCGCGTCGCAGCGCTACACTGCTTACGTGGGCGGCGACAACCTGGAAGTGGGCCAGACGGCGGCCCGCTACGGCGCCCGCCTGCTGGGCCGGCCGCAGGGCGAGCTGATTGAGATTTTGGGTACCCCGGGCTCCTCGGCTACTTCGGAGCGCCACCAGGGTTTCATGGAAGGCCTGAAAGCTTCTCCCGGCTTGCGGGTAGTGGCCCAGGTGACCGGCAACTGGCAGGAGAAAACTTTGAAACCGGCCTTAACGGAGGCATTGCGCGCCCACCCCAATGTGACGCTGATTTTCGCCCACAACGATGCCATGGGCCGTGGTGCCTACGAAGTGTGCCAGCAGCTCGGGCTGGCTGGCCAGGTGCGCATCATTGGCGTAGACGGGCTGGTGGGCAAGGGAGAGGGCATTGACCTGGTGCAGCGCGGTGTGCTCGACGCCAGCATTCTGTATGCGCCGGGCGGTGAGGATGCCATGCGCACCGCCCTGAAAATCCTGAACAAGCAGCCCTACGACAAGGAAAACACGCTCGGCACCATCGTCATCGACTCGACCAACGTGCGGACCATGCAGCAGCAAACCGATAAGATGGTCAGCCAGCAGCGCGACATCGAGCGGCAGCAGGGCTTGCTGCAACAACTGCGCGCCACCTACGCCAGCCAGCAGACCGTGCTGAATGGCCTACTGGCGACGCTGCTTGGCGCGGTGGTGCTGGGCACGCTGGCCTGGCATTCGGCCCGCCGCAACCGGCAGATCAACCAGCAGCTGGCCTTGCGCAACGCCGAAAACGACAAAATCAACCAGCAGCTGCAGCAGCAGAACGAGGAAATCCGGCTGCAGCGCAACCAGCTGGAAGCCCTGGCTGAGCAGTCGCGCGCCGACACGGAGGCCAAGCTGCGCTTTTTCACCAACTTCTCCCACGAGTTGCGCACGCCGCTCACCCTGATTCTGGGGCCGGTGGAAGAACTGCTCACCAGCACGCCCGACCTCACCGCTGCCCAGCACCAGGACCTGGCGCTGGTGCGCCGCAACACCCAGCGGCTGCTGCAGCTGGTGAATCAGCTGCTGGATTTTCGCAAAATCGAGGTGGGCAAGATGGCCGTGCACGCCACCTACGGCAACCTCGTGGCCTTCGTGCGCGAAATAGTGGATGCCTTCGAGAAGCCGGCCCGGCTGCGCGGCGTGCAGCTGCGGTTTCTGGCCGCCGAGCCCGAGCTGCTGGCCTGGTTTGACGGTAACATCCTCGACAAGGTGTTCTTCAACCTGCTGTCCAACGCCCTGAAGTTCACGCCCGAGCAAGGCTGCATCACCATCAGCCTGCAGGCCAGCCCCGACGGCCAGGGGCTGCGCGTGAGCATTGCCGACACGGGCCGCGGCATCAGCGACCAGGACCGGGCCCACATTTTCGAGTGGTTTTACCAGGGCGACCAGGGCGCCGTGGCCAAAGGATCGGGCATGGGGCTGGCGCTGGCGCAGGGGCTGGTGCGCCTGCACCAGGGCCAGCTCACGTTCAGCAGCCAGCCCGGCCAGGGTAGCACATTTGTGGTGGCTTTGCCGCGCGAGCTGCCGGAAGCCTTGCGCGCCACCTCCGACACGCCCACGGCTAGCTTCCTGCTCGATGAGCCCGAGGCCATTGCCACCACCTTCAGCCCCGAGCTGGAAGCCACCACGGCCGCCCCAACCGACGGCGGCAGCGAAACGCTGGTGCTGGTGATTGAGGACAACCCCGAGGTAAACGACTTTCTGGCGCGGCGGCTGCGCACCGATTTCCGGGTGCAGAGCGCCACCGATGGCCACACCGGCTTTCGCATGGCCACCGACCTGATTCCGGACCTGATTGTGTGCGACGTGATGATGCCCGGCCTGAGCGGCCTGGAAGTGGTGACCCAGCTGCGGGCCGACTGGCGCACCAGCCACATTCCGGTGGTGCTCCTCACGGCCCGCAGCGCCCCCGAGCAACAGGTGGAAGGCGTGCAGGCCGGCGCCGACCTCTACCTCACCAAGCCCTTCAACCCCACCTTTTTGCTGGAAAGCGTGCGGACTCTGCTGGCCAACCGCGCCCGCCAGCGTGAGCATTTCCGGCGCGAGCTGAGCGTGGATACGGCTACGGTGCTCACCAATCCCGATCAGAAATTCCTGGCCGACCTCACGGCCATTGTGGAGGCCCACCTCACCCGCACAGACCTGAGCGTGGAAGATATTGCCCGCAGTTTGGGCATTTCGCGCATGCAGCTCTACCGCAAGGTGAAGGCGCTGCTGGGCACCGGCGTCACGGACTTCATCCAGAATCTGCGCCTCACCAAAGCCCGCGAGTTGCTGCTCGACGACGCCCTCAGCATTGCCGATGTGGCTTACGAGCTGGGCTTCTCCTCGCCCTCCTACTTCTCCACCAGCTTCAAGGGCCGCTACCAGATTTCGCCTTCCGAGTTCCGGGCTCTGCACATCACCCCGCACCACTGATACAATCTTGAAAGCTGTGTGCTAAAAACGAAACCGAGCCTGTTACAGGCTCGGTTTTTTTATTTTCAAATCATTAACTATCAATGACATAAACTCAATTATTTCCCTGTTCGGATTTTGATATAAATGAGCAAGCCTTCGGGAGGGCAGTAGGCGACTTTTGTTGAAATCGTCTTGCCTCCATGAACCCAGTTGCCCCCATTGTCTGCCTCGGTGAGTTCCTCTGGGACATGCTGCCCGATGGCCGCCAGCCCGGCGGGGCGCCGTTCAATGTGGCGCGGCACCTGCGGCAGCTGGGGCAGCCGGTGCAGCTCATCAGCCGCGTCGGCGACGACGAGCTGGGCACGGATCTGCTGCGTGAGCTAACCGCGCAGGGCCTGGGTCCGGAGCTGATCCAGCACAGCCAGACCCACCTGACGGGCGTGGTGAAAGTGACCTTGCGCCACGGCCACGCCACCTACAAAGTGGTGGAGCCCGTGGCCTGGGACTACCTGCAGCACACCGACGAGCTGCGCGACACTGTAGCCGCTTCCCGGATGCTGGTATATGGCTCGTTGGCGGCCCGCGGCCTGACCACCCGCGAGACGCTGTACCGCCTGCTGCAAGTGGCGTCTTACAAAGTGTTCGACGTGAATTTGCGCGCCCCGCACTACACCCGCTCGGTGGTGCAGTACCTCCTCCGCCAAGCCGATCTAGTGAAGCTCAATGAAGCCGAGCTAACCGAAATAATGGGTTGGCTGGGCCAGCCCGACACCCCGGCTACGGCGCTGCCGTGGCTGGCGGCGCACTTCGGGCTGCAGGCCGTATGCCTTACCCGGGGCGCCGCCGGCGCCACGCTCTGGCACAGCGGCCACCTGCTGGAGCAGGCCGGCTTTGCAGTGGCCGCGCCCGGCACACTAGGCAGCAGCGACGCCTTCCTGGCTGCACTACTAGCTGACTGGCCCACCGCCAATCCGGCCACCAGTTTGCGGCGGGCCTGCGCGGCGGCGGCGCTGGTAGCCACGCAGCCCGGAGCGGCTGCCCCATTATCAGAGGCGGCCATTGCGGCGCTTTCCGGCTGACTTCTTCGAGTTTCCACCCGCCTGCGGGTCCGCTTTTTCAGTTCTGTCCTACCCTACTTCGTCTCACCTAACCTACTTTCCCATGTCGTTCCCTTTACAATCTCCGCAGGGCAAGCTGCCCTTCCGGCGCCTGCTGCTGACGCCGGCCGTGGGCAGCTTGCTGCTCTCGGGCCTGGCAGCCGCCCAGCCTGGCGCGGCGCTGGCCTACGCCCCCACCCTGCCCGCTAATGAGTCCGGCAACAACCTCTTTGCTGCCTTCAACGGTCCCGTTTCGGGGCGGGTGGTGGATGCCAAGGGCGAGGCTCTGCCCGGCGTGACGGTAGTGGTGGAAGGCACTACCCTAGGTAGCGCCACCGATGCCAACGGTAACTTCACCATCCCGAACGTGCCGGCTGGCCCGCAGACGCTGGTTATTTCCTCGATTGGCTTCACCACGACGCGCCTGCCAATAACGGTAGTAGATGGCCAGACCACGCAGGTGGCCGCCACCACCCTGGCCGAAAACACCCAGGCACTGAACGAAGTGGTGGTAGTAGGCTACGGCACCCAGACCCGCCAAGAGCTGACCACGGCCGTGTCTTCGGTGGGGGCGCGGCAGATTGAGCGGCAGACGGTGGCCGGCTTCGACCAGGCGCTGCAGGGCCAGACGCCCGGCGTGCAGGTGACCTCGCCGAGCGGCGCGCCCGGCGCGGGCATCAACGTCCGGATTCGGGGCAACTCGTCGGTGAGCTTGTCGAACAGCCCGCTGTATGTGATTGACGGCGTGCCGGTGCTGCCGACCTACAACCGGGAGCTGGGCGGCTTGAGCAACCAGTCGCCGAACCCGCTGAATGCCCTCAACCCCAGCGACATCGAAAGCATCGACGTGCTGAAGGACGGCGCGGCGGCCGCTATTTACGGCGTGCGTGCTTCCAACGGCGTGGTAGTTATCACGACCAAGCGCGGCAGGGCCGGTAAGGCCCAGGTGGGCCTCAGCATGTACTACGGCCAGCAGCAGCTGCGCAAAAAGCTGGACGTGCTCAACGCCCGCCAGTTTGCCGAGTACTACAACGAAGCCTTGATCAACGGCGGCCGCACCGCCGCCTACCCCGACCTCAACAACCTGCCCGCCAACACTGACTGGCAGGACGAGGTGTACCGCACAGCCGCCATCCAGAACTACCAGCTCAACGTGAGCGGCGGCTCCGACAAAACCCGCTATTATGTGAGCGGCGGCTACTTCAAGCAGGACGGTATCTTCCGCAACTCCGGCTTCGACCGGTTCAGCTTCCGCATCAACCTCGACCAGGAAGTAAGCCAGCGGTTCCGTATCGGCACTAACCTGAACCTGAGCCGCACCAACAACAACGGCTCGGTGCGCTCGGAGCGCGGCTCCGGCAACGGCGGCACGGTGCTGGGCACCATCACCCAGATTCCGACGCTGCCCGTGCGCAACGCCGACGGCACTTACGCCACCAACCCCTTCAACAGCAGCTTCGACAACCCCGTGGGCAACCTGCTGGAAACCCGCAACAAGGCCCTCATCTACCAGGCCATCGGCAACATCTACGGCGAGCTGGACATCCTCGACAACCTGCAGTTCCGCTCGTCGCTGGGCATTGATTTCCGCTCGCAGGTGGAGAATGAGTACGTGACCCGCGAGTACCCCGGCAACCGCCAGACCAGCACGCCCGACCCGGCTACGCTCGGCCAGGCCCGCACCGGCACCGACCAGCAGGTGATTTGGCTGAACGAAAACACGCTGACCTACAACCTCACGCTGGGCGAGAAAAGCCGCCTGACGCTGCTGGCCGGCCAGTCGGTGCAGGCGTCCAACCGGTTCACGTCCAACGCCCGCGCCACGGGCTTCCCGTCCAACGCCGTGCCGTACCTGTTTGCCGGCACCGCCAACCGCTCGGTGAGCAGCTTCGAGTCGGAATGGGCGCTGCTGAGCGCGTTCGGGCGCGCCATCTACAACTACGACGACCGGTACCTGGCCACCGTGAGCTTCCGGGCCGACGGTTCCAGCCGCTTTGCCAAAAACAAGCGTTTCGGCTACTTCCCGGCCGTCAGTGCGGGCTGGAACATCAGCAAGGAAAGCTTCTTCCCGCAGACCGACGCCATCAGCAGCCTGAAGCTGCGCGCGTCCTACGGTGAAAACGGCAACCAGGAAATCGGCGACTACGTGCGCTTCTCCACCTACGGCTCGGGCTTCGGCTACCAGGGCAACGGCAGCATTTCGGGCGGTATCGCGCCGGAGCGCATCGGCAACGCCGACGTGAGCTGGGAGGTAACCAAGCAAACCAACCTGGGCCTCGACCTGAGCTTGCTGGAAGACCGCCTGACCTTCAACGCCGACTTGTACCGCAAGCGCAGCACCGACCTGCTGTTTGAGGTGCCGCTGCCGCTGAGCACCGGCGCCCAGACGCTCAACATCATCCAGAACCTGGGCGAAGTGGAAAACAAGGGCCTGGAGCTGGGTTTGAACACGGTGAACGTGCGCGCCGAGGATAACGGCTTCGCCTGGAGCACCAACCTGAACTTCACGCTCAACCGCGGCAAAGTCCTCAACATCGGGACGGTGCGCAACGAGCAGGGCCAGGAGAGCGGCCGCCAGATCATCAACGACTATAACATTGTGCGCAACGGCTCACCGTTGGGCACTTTCTATGGCCTGCAGGCCGACGGCATCTTCCAGACCGATGCGGAGGCCCGGGCCCAGAACCCTAACGCCCGCGCCGGCGACCAGCGGTTTGTGGACCTGAACGGCGACGGCCGCATCAACGACCAGGACCGCACGATTATCGGCAATGCCAACCCCAACTCCATTGCAGGCGTCACGAACACCTTCTCGTTCAAGGGGCTGGAGTTGAGCGTATTCTTTCAGGGCTCATTCGGCAACGACCTCTATAACGAAAACCGCCGCACCACCGAGGGCATGAGCCAGGCCCTCAACCAAACCACCCGCGTGCTGAACCGCTGGACCCCGACCAACACCAACACCGACGTGCCCCGCGCCGTGTTCGGCGACCCGGCCGGCAACAACCAGGTGTCCAGCCGCTTCATCGAGGACGGCTCGTATGTGCGCCTCAAGAACCTGACGCTGGCGTATGGCCTGCCCATGAGCGTGCTGCAGAAATCCGGCATCAGCGGCGTGCGCGTCTACGTGACGGGCCAGAACCTGCTCACCTGGACCGACTACTCCGGCTACGACCCCGAAGTAAGCGCCGACCCCTTCTCCAGCACTGGCTTTGGCCGCGACCTGGGCGTGTATCCGCAGGCCCGCACCTACACGGTAGGCCTGAACGCCACTTTCTAACCGACTCCTACCCATGAAAAAGATACTCTATCCCATTCTGGCAGCTTTGCTGGTTACCACCGGCTGCGACATTCTCGATAAGGAGCCGCTGCCCAGCATCACGCCCGTCAACTTTTTCCAGAACGCCGACGACGCCGAGGCCGGCATCGTGGCCGCCTACGATGCCCTGCAGCAGGAAGGCACCTACGGCCTGGATTTGATTGCCGTGGGCGAAATGCCGACCGACAACGCCTCCAGCACCAACGGCGACGTGACGGACCTAGACCGCTTCACGTGGCGCCCCACCACCAAGCAGGTGCGCACCGTGTACACCGCCTCCTACATTGGTATCAACCGGGCCAATGCTGTGCTGAAGTACGTGCCGGCCATTGCCATGCCCGAAGCCCGCCGCAACCAGATTCTGGGCGAGGCCCGCTTCCTGCGCGCCCTGCACTACTTCAACCTGGTGCGCCTGTACGGCGGCGTGCCGTTGCGCCTGGAGCCCACCGAAACCGGCGACCCGGCCGTGCTGAACCTGAGCCGCGCCAGCGCCGACCAGGTGTATGCGCAGATTGTGGACGACCTCACGCAGGCCGCTCAGCTGGCCCCGGTCGGCGACGCTACGGGCCGCACCCGCGCCACCCGTGGCTCGGTGAACGGCCTGCTGGCCCGCGTACAGCTCACGCAGCGCAACTGGGCCGCGGCCGGTGCGGCCGCCGCGCAGGTGGTAGCCAGCAACTTCTACACTCTCGAAAGCACACCCAAAGCCCTGTATCCAGCCAACAACCGCCGCGAGTCGGTGTTTGAAGTGCAGTTTGCGGGGGCTGATGATGGCGGCAACATCTTCCCCGATGTGGCGTTGCCCGCGCCGCCCGCTACCTTCTCGTTTCCGAAGTTCAACATCCCCACGCCCGAGCTGCTGGGTGGCGGCCCCAACGGCGCCGACACCACCGTGTACGCCCCCAACAACCCGCAGCAGCGCCGCACCGATTTGCGCTGGGCCTACCTCGGCAACGTGACGGGCGGCCGCGACCATGTGAGCTACGTGGACGGCGGCCCGGGCACCGGCAACGACGATGGTGCTTTCGTGTACAAGTGGCCCGGCAACCCCAACAGCTTCAACTCGCCCGACAACACCTACGTCATCCGCTACGCCGATGTGCTGCTGATGCAGGCCGAAGCCGCCAACGAGCAAGGCCAGACGGCCGCCGCGCTACCTCCCCTCAACCAGGTGCGCACCCGCGCCGGGTTGGCCGCCCTCACGGCCACCTCGCCGGAAGCTGCCAGCCAGGCCACGCTGCGCAACGAAATCGACCGGCAGCGCCGTTTGGAGTTGGCCTTCGAGGGCGAGCGGTGGTTTGACCTGCTGCGCTACACCCGCCACGAGGCCGCGCAGGCTGGCGTCAACCATCCCAAGGATGCCCTCGACGCCATCCAGGAGAAGCTGACCCGCCGCGACGTGAACTACCTGCTGCTGCCTATTCCGCAGCAGGAAACCAACACCAACCCCAACGTAACCCAGAACCCGGGGTACTAACAGCAGGGCCGCCGCTGTCATTCCAACGAAAAAAGAAGCCTGGTTGAATCTGCTGAACGACCCTGATAAGGCTTCAATTTTCGTCGGAAGGCAGAGGTGGCCTCTGTACCTGAGGCGCTGCAACGCTTCGGGGCAAGCTGCGCGGTCCGGCGCATTTCCGGCCAACAGGAACCAGGGCCGGTTTCGTGGGGGGACACCTCGGAACCGGCCCTTGGGGCCTGGGCTGGCAGCTACCACTGCCGGACCTGGCTACCACTCCTGCTCTTTTTTGCTCTTCCCATTTGCTATGATTTCCACTTTCCGTTCTACCGGCTTTTCGCTACTCCTGCTGCTGGGCCTTGGCGCAGGCTGCCAGCGGCCACCCCAGGCCGGCACCGCTACCGCCCCTACCGCGGCCAACACTAGCCGTTCGGCCGCGTTCTGGCTCACCAATCCTGATAAATCGGCCTTGTTTCAGCTGCAGCCTGCTCCCGTGTGGAGTTCCAGTCCGGCTGCGGGCACTCTTATTGAAGTCGATGAAAGCCAGACGTTCCAGCCGATTGACGGCTTCGGGTACTGCCTGACGGGCGGCAGCGCCGAGCTGCTGCACCGCATGGATGCGCCCAAGCGGGCCGCTTTGCTGCAGGAGCTGTTTGGCACCACCGGCAACGCTATTGGCGTCAGCTACCTCCGCCTGAGCATCGGGGCTTCCGACCTCGATGCCCAGGTTTTCAGCTACGACGACCTGCCCGCCGGCCAGACCGACCCCACCCTCGCCAAGTTCAGCCTCGCCCCCGACAAGCCGCACCTGCTGCCCATCCTGAAGGAGATTCTGGCCATCAACCCGGCCATCAAGCTGCTCGGCTCGCCCTGGTCGCCGCCGACCTGGATGAAAACCAACAACAACTCCAAAGGCGGCTCGCTGAAGCCCGAGTTTTACGACGCCTACGCCCGCTACTTCGTGAAGTATGTGCAGCAGATGAAGGCCGAAGGTGTGCGGATTGACGCTATTACCATCCAGAACGAGCCACTGCACCCCGGCAACAACCCTAGCCTGCTGATGCTGGCCGAGCAGCAGGCCGAGTTCGTGAAGAAGCACCTCGGTCCCACGTTTAAGGCGGCGAAGCTGGACACCAAAATCATCGTCTACGACCACAACGCCGACCGGCCCGATTACCCGATTACCATCCTCAACGACCCGGAAGCCAAGCAATACGTGGACGGCTCGGCGTTTCACCTCTACGCCGGCCCCATTGAGGCCCTGAGCCAGGTGCACGACGCCCACCCCGACAAGAACCTGTACTTCACGGAGCAGTGGGTGGGCTCGAAGAGCAACTTCTCGGAAAACCTGCCCTGGCACGTGCGGACGCTCATCATCGGGGCTACGCGCAACTGGGCCCGCACAGTGCTGGAGTGGAACCTGGCCGCCGACCCGCAGCAGAACCCGCACACGCCCGGCGGCTGCACCGAGTGCCGCGGCGCCCTCACGCTGGATGGCAACACCGTCAGCCGCGAAGATGCTTACTACATCATTGCGCACGCCAGCAAGTTTGTGCGGCCCGGTTCGGTGCGCATAGCCTCCACGGTAACCGGCAAGCTGGCCAACGTGGCCTTCAAGGCGCCCAACGGCGACCGGGTGCTGATTGTGCAGAACGACAACCCCACCGCCCAAACCTTCAGCGTGCGCCACGCCGGCCGCACGTTTGCCTCCACCCTGGCCCCCGGCGCCGTGGGCACCTACGTGTGGTAAGTAGCATTGAGTAGTTGGTATTGAGTAGTTGGTATTGAGCATCGAAAGGGTAGCGGCAGCAGATGCACAGCCGCCGTTACCCTGCTCTCCTCCTGCTGATTATTGCACACCCATCATCCTGCTAAGCGGCTTGCTCCCGACCAACTACTCAATACCCAATACTAACTACTACTCCATGAAACATAGCCTGATCTGCACCCTGGCCGGCGCGTTGCTGCTGGGCCTAAGCAACTGCGGCACCGATTCGCCGAACCCGGCCACACCTCCGACGCCGCCCGTGACGCCCCCGCCCCCTGCTGGCCCGTCGCAGGTGGCGCTGTGGCTGACTACCACCGATCAGACGGCGCTGTTCCAGAAAAGCACGCTGGCGCTGAATTTCCTGACGCCGGTAGGGCAGAATCCGACCATTGTGGTGGACACAACGCAGACGTTTCAGGGCATCGACGGCTTTGGGTACACGCTCACGGGTGGCAGTGCCCAGCTGCTCAACCAGCTGCCGGCCGCGGCCCGCACCACGCTGCTACGGGAGCTGTTCGGCACCGATGCCGGTAGCATTGGCGTGAGCTACCTGCGCATCAGCATCGGAGCCTCCGATTTGAGCAGCCGCGAATTCACCTACAACGACCTGCCCGGCGGCCAGACCGACCCCACGCTGGCCCGCTTCAGCCTGGAGCCCGAGCGCGCCGACCTGCTGCCCGTGCTGCGCGAGATTTTGCAGATCAACCCCAGCCTGAAAATCCTGGGCTCACCCTGGACGGCGCCCACCTGGATGAAAACCAACGGCAGCTTTGTGGGCGGCTCTCTGAAGCCCGAGTCCTACGACGTGTACGCCCGCTACTTCGTGAAATACCTGCAGCAGATGCAGGCCGAGGGTGTGCGCCTGGATGCCATAACCATTCAGAACGAGCCGCTGAATCCTTTCAACAACCCCAGCATGCTGATGACTGCGCCGGAGCAGGGCAACTTCATCAAAAACAACCTGGGGCCGGCGCTGCAGGCAGCCGGGCTGACCACCAAAATCATCCTCTACGACCACAACACCGACCGCACCGATTACCCGCTCGCCCTGCTGGCCGATCCGCAGGTGAGCCGCTACGTGGATGGCTCGGCGTTTCATCTGTACGCCGGCAACATCAACGCCATGAGCCAGGTGCACAACGCCTTTCCAACCAAGAGCGTGTACTTCACGGAGCAGTGGGTGGGCGGCCCCGGCAACTTCGCCGCCGACTTCACCTGGCACATCAACAACCTGATTATCGGGGGTACGCGCAACTGGAGCCGCAACGTGCTGGAATGGAACCTGGCCGCCGACCAGAACTACGGCCCGCACACCAACGGCGGCTGCAGCACCTGCCTGGGCGCCCTCACCATCAACGGTAACACGGTTCAGCGCAACACGGCCTATTACACAGTGGCCCACGCAGCCAAGTTTGTGCGGCCCGGCTCGGTGCGCATTGCCTCCACTACGCCCGGCAGCCTTACCAATGTGGCCTTTAAGGCGCCCAATGGTCAGAAAGTGCTGATTGTGCAGAACACCAGCGCCACCAACCAGTCCTTCGACATTCAGTACCGCGGCAAGGCGGCCAGCACCACGCTGCCGGCCGGCGCCGTGGGCACCTACGTGTGGTAACCCCCACTACCACTTCCTGATTTTTCATACCTGCCTCCCACCGGCGGTACTGGCGGAGCCTCCCGCCACCTTCCTTACTATGCGCAAATCCCTCCTCCCTTCTCTGCTGGTGGCTGCCTTGTGCAGCGGCAGCGCCGTGGCCCAGAAAGCCGCCAAAAATCTTGGTAATTCTCAGTCGTATTCGGCCGTTGGCAAAAAGGCCCAGGTGTTTACCACCGCCGCCAACTCTGACCTGCGGCTGTCGGCCGGCACCAGCCTGACGCTGCAGCCGGTGGGCCAGCCGCTGGAAACGCAGGTCTGCATCTTCGTGGACCCCGGCAAGACGTTCCAGACCATGCTGGGCATTGGCGGGGCCCTAACGGATGCCGCCGCCGAAACCTACGCCAAGCTGCCCAAGGCCACCCAGCAGGAGTTCATGCAGGCCTACTACAGCCCCACGGCCGGCATCGGCTACACGCTGGCCCGCACCAGCATCCACAGTTCCGACTTCTCCACCGCGCCCTACACCTACGTGGCCGACAAAGACGAGCAGTTGAAAACATTCAGCGTCAAGCACGACGAGCAGTTCCGGATTCCGTTCATCAAGCAGGCTCAGGCGGCGGCCGGCGGCAAGCTCACGATGTACGTGAGCCCCTGGAGCCCACCGGCCTGGATGAAGGACAGCAACGACATGCTACGCGGCGGCAAGCTGCTGCCCCAATACCGCCAAACCTGGGCAGACTACTATGTAAAGTTCATCAAAGAGTATGAGCGCCAGGGCATTCCGATCTGGGGGCTGAGTGTGCAGAACGAGCCTATGGCCAAGCAGAAGTGGGAATCGTGCATCTTCTCGGCCACCGAGGAGCGCGACTTTATCAAGGAATACCTCGGCCCGACGCTGAAGAAAGGTGGCCTCGGCGACCGGAAGCTTATTGCCTGGGACCACAACCGCGACCAGATCTACCAGCGCGCTAGCACCATCCTCGACGACCCCAAGGCCGCGCAATACGTGTGGGGCATCGGCTACCACTGGTACGAAACCTGGACCGGCAGCAGCATGCTCTTCGACAACCTGCGGCGCGTGCACGAGGCTTACCCCAACACCAACCTATTGTTCACGGAAGGCTGCGTAGAGAAATTCAACTTCGATAAGGTGAACGACTGGGCCCTGGGCGAGCGGTACGGCCACTCCATGATCAACGACTTCAATAGCGGCACCGTGGGCTGGACCGACTGGAACATCCTGCTCGACCAGACTGGTGGCCCCAACCACGTGCAGAACTTCTGCTTCGCGCCCATCATTGGGGACACGCGCACCGGCAAGCTGATTTACACCAACGCCTACTACTACATCGGCCACTTCTCCAAGTTCATCAAGCCCGGTGCGCGGCGCATCATCAGCTCCTCCAACCGCGACCATCTGAGCACCACGGCCTTCCTCAACCCCGACGGCAAAGTGGCCGTGGTGGTGATGAACAACAGCGACAAAGCCCAGGATTTCCAGCTCTGGATGCAGGGCCAGGGCGCCACGGCCAACAGCCCTGCCCACTCCATCATGACGATGGTAGTAAACTAGCCTACTAAATAATTAGAACGTCGTAGAACGTCATGCTGAGCTTGCCGAAGCATTTCTACCGCAATAGTAATCAAGTTACTTTGGCGGTAGAGATGCTTCGGCAAGCTCAGCATGACGTTCCTTTTTTGTACCTGAAGCCGCCCTAATACCAACCCCCGTGGCGGGTGGGCCGTTTGCAGAGGAAACTGTTTTCTGACTTTTCCTCTCCTGCTTATGTGCGGCCGCTATACCTTCATTGCCCCGGCTCCGACTATTGCCGAACGCTTCGAGGTGGCTGTGCCCGCCGACCTTCTGCCCAACTACAACGCTGCGCCTTCGCAGCGCCTGCCCGTCGTCACGAACACCGAGCCGGGGCGGGTGCAGCTGTTTCAGTGGGGACTGGTGCCGGCCTGGGTGAAAGACCGCACCACCGGCCCGCAGCCCATCAACGCCCGCGCCGAAACGCTAACCGAAAAGCCCTCATTTCGGCAGCTGCTGCAGCGGCGGCGCTGCCTGGTGCTGGCCGACAGCTTCTACGAATGGCAGCAGACCGGCGGCAGCAAAGGCCCCAAAACGCCGCACCGCATCCTGCTCCAGGATGAGCAGCCCTACGCTTTTGCCGGCCTCTGGGACGAGTGGCTGGACCGCGCCAGCGGCGAGGTGCTGCCTACATTCACCATCGTCACGACCGAGCCCAACGAGCTGATGGCCCGCATCCATAACCGCATGCCCGTGATTCTGCCGGGCCGTGCGGCCGAGCTGGCCTGGCTGGACGACGGCCTGGGCCCGGCCGCCCACCAAAGCCTGCTGCTGCCCTACGCCGCCGACCAGAT
Source organism: Hymenobacter puniceus (assembly GCF_014333525.1). Taxonomy (GTDB): domain Bacteria; phylum Bacteroidota; class Bacteroidia; order Cytophagales; family Hymenobacteraceae; genus Hymenobacter. The sequence goes on along the minus strand of NZ_JACSCX010000002.1, from coordinate 819,502 downwards.
GCAGGAGTACGTGGTAAGCACGCTGGTGAACTCACCCAGCCACAACGACCCTACGGTTCTGCTGCCGGCTGCCTAAAAGCCTGCGCAGAACATCGGGAGGCCTTTATAGCTCTGGCTATATCTATTCCTGGCCTCAGCCCGTATAAGGCCCCAAACTGACCTCTTCTCACTCACTAATAGCTCTCACACCCATGTTTAAGAAATTCCTTTCCGTAGCCACGCTGGCCCTGGCCGTAAACGTTGGCCTGACCTCTACTGCCGCCGCCCAGACCGCCAAAACCAAGTCGGACGACGAGAAGACCAAAACCAAAGACGGCGAAATGACCACCAAAACCAAGGTGGCCGACGACGGCAAAATGAAGGTGAAAGGCGAAGCCGCTGATGGCTCGAAGATGAAAGCCACCACCAAGCCCCGCAAAGGCAAGGACATGAAGGAAATGAAGATGAGCGGCGATGCCTCCATGAGCTCCGGCACCATGGGCACTGCTGCAACGGGCGGGGTAATGGTAGGTGGCGCCATGATGACGCCCGATAAAGACATCGTGGATAACGCCGTGGGCTCTTCAGACCACACCACGCTGGTAGCGGCCGTGAAGGCTGGCGGCCTCGTGGAGACGCTGAAAGGCGCTGGCCCATTCACGGTATTTGCTCCTACCAACGCTGCTTTCGATAAGCTGCCCGCTGGCACCGTAAACACGCTGGTGATGCCTGAAAACAAAACCAAGCTCACCACCATCCTCACCTACCACGTAGTGCCCGGCCGCCTGATGGCTGCCGACCTGAAAGACGGCCAGACGCTGACCACCGTGGAAGGCGAAAACCTGACCGTGCACCGCAGCGGCAACTCTGTAATGATTCATGATGCCAAAGGCGGCATGGCCAACGTTACCATCCCGAACGTGGTATCGAGCAACGGCATCACGCACGTAATTGACACGGTGCTGATGCCTACTAAGTAAGCCAGAAAGCCAGCCGGCCGGATTTCCGGCCCTGCGCACAACAAGAAGGCCTGTCTCCTGGTGAGGCAGGCCTTCTTGTTGTGCGCAGGGCCCTGGTTGGCAGCAACTGCTAGGCAGGTAACAATTTAGCCACGCTACCATTGCTATAAATTCCCGACCTTAGCTGACGTTTTCCTTACCTCTTTTTGCCAGCATGAAACACTTTTTCGCCCGTTTGCTGGGCGCGGCGCTGACCTTGAGCAGTGTCGTGGCTTCAGCGCAAACTTTACCGCCTGCCCCGCCTACCTCTCTGCAGGGCCAGGCCCTGAAAGACTGGCTGCGCCAGAACTGGTATGATGGCAAGCGCACTGAGCTTAGCTATAATGTCGCCCGGGGCAAGATGTACAACTACGTCGATAACTTCCAGGGCCGCGTGACGTGCGTATACTCCGGCTACCAGGAAACCGTGCGCCTCGACTCTACCAGCACCAACCCGGGCGTGGTCAGCAACATCAATTGTGAGCATAGCATTCCGCAGTCATGGTTCAACGAGGTAGTGCGCATGCGCTCCGATATCCACCATCTGTTCCCAACCGTGATTCAGTGGAACTCTGACCGCGGCTCGGATCCGTTTGCGGAAATCCCGGACAACCAGACCACCAAGTGGATTCGTGGCAACAGCAGCCAGACCACTATCCCGACCAGCAACATCGAAGAGTACAGCGAGGATACTAACTCGCAGTTTGAGCCCCGCGAAGACCACAAGGGCAACCTGGCCCGGTGTGCGTTCTACTTCTACACCATGCACCAGGGCCAGACGTTCGACCCCGGCAAAGACGTTATTACGGCGCTGGCAGACTTGAACACCTTGTATCAGTGGCACCTGGCCGACCCGGTAGATGCCCGGGAGCGAGAGCGAAACCGCCGTGCCGCCAAAAGCCAGGGCAACTTCAACCCCTACATTGCTTTCCCCGACCTCGTGGCCCGCGCCTGGGGTTTCCAGGTGGTACCTACTTTCTCGTTTGCTTCCGCCACCGGCAGCATCACGGAGGGCAACAGCGGCACCACCACCTACACGGCTACCGTGAACGTGACACCCGCGCCAACCGCTGCCCTCACCGTGCAGGTAGCGTTTGACGCCGCCAACTCCACTGCCACCAGCGGCCAGGATTTCACTTTCACTTCGCCCCAGACGCTGACCTTCGCCGCCGGCCAGACTAGCCAGACCGTAACCGTGACGGTGAACGGCGACACCCAGGCCGAAGCCAATGAAACCGTGGTACTGGCACTGCAGAATGCAGCCAGCGGTGCGGCCATCGGCGGCCCGGCCTCGCAGGAGCTTACCATCACCAACGACGACGGCACGCCGCCATCCGTGCGCTTTACATCGGCCATGGCTAGCCTCACGGAAGGCAACAGCGGCACCACCAGCTACTCCATCAGCGTAGCGGCCGAGAACATTCCGACTACCGGGGTTTCGGTGCCCGTGACCGTGGAAACCAGCGGCACTACCGCCGACGCTACCGACTTTGTGCTGACTACGGCCAGCCTGATTTTCTCGCCCGGCACGAGCACTGCTTCCGTGAACCTCACCGTGAACGGCGACGTGGCCCCTGAGCCCAACGAAACGGTGCGTTTGCGCTTGGGCACGCCTACCAACGCCACCGTGCTGGTGGTAGCGCCTATCACGCACACGCTTACCATCCTCAACGACGACCAGGCGCCCGCCGGCTCGCCTTGCACCGACCTGTACTTCTCGGAGTACGTGGAAGGCGCCGCCAGCAACACCAAGGCCGTGGAAATCTTCAACCCCACCAGCGCGCCTATCAGCCTGACGGGCCTGCGCCTGGAGCTGTTTGCCAACGGCTCGAGCACGCCCACGGCCACCCAGGCCCTGAGCGGCACCATTGCCCCCGGCGACGTGTACGTGGTGGCTAATACCGGTGTGGTTTCCTCGGTGGTGCTGGGCCAGACTGATCTGCAGTCGGCGGTGTGTTTCTTCAACGGCGACGACGCGCTGGCCTTGTTTGATGGCTCTGACACGCTGGACGTTATCGGCGTGATTGGCACCGACCCCGGCACCACCTGGACCATTCCGGGCGGTGGCTCCACCACCGACAACACGCTGGTGCGCAAGCCCACCGTGGCCCGCGGCGAAACCCGCTGGAGTGTGGGCGCCAGCACCTGGCAGGCCTTGGGCACTGACGTGTACACCAACGTCGGCCGCCATACCAGCACTGCCTGCATCGTCAGCTCAACGGTGAAAAATGCGCCGCTGAACACTGGCCTGGCCGTGTATCCCAACCCAGCCGCCACGGCCGTGCAGGTACAGATTGCCGGATTGCGCGGCCGCCACGCTGCCGACATTCGCCTCTACAACGCCCTGGGCCAGCAAGTGCTGCTCCAGGAGCGCACCATCAGCGGCGCCGATGCCACCCTGATTGAGGTGCAGAACCTGCCCGCCGGCCTTTATTCAGTGCGGGTAGTGGTAGACGGCGTGCGCTACACCAGCCGCGTGGCCGTGAAGCACTAAGCAGCTCCCATTTTCAAGCTAAAAAGCCCCGGTTTCCTGATGGAAGCCGGGGCTTTTTTGTGGTCTGCAAGCTGGCCGTTAGGCTTTGCTATCCAGCAAGTCCTGGAACTCGGAATGCTGGCGCACGAAGGCGGCCATGAACTTGCAGCTGGTGCGCACCCGCAACTGGTGCTGGCGGGCGTAGTCCAGGCCAGCGCGGGCCAGCTCCTCGCCCACGCCCTGGCCGCGCAGGGCTTCGTCTACGAAAGTGTGCGTGAAGTCTACGACGCCTTCGGTGGGCGTGCTGTAGGCCAGCTCGCCGGTGTGGTCGTTGGAGGTGGCAATGAATTCCTGGTCCTGGGGGTGGTGTTCGATGGTGCTGGGCATAAGTGGAAGGAGGCTAAAAACGAAAGTGGGGCCTAGTGGCCGGAAGCTGTACGCGCAAAGACAGTAGCAGGATTTTTTTGGGGCTAGCGTATCCTTGAGCTGGGCACCCTGCGTATGCAACTCTACCCAGCTAACTGGGCCTCTCTCCCTCTTTTTTGTTTCATTCACGCCTTCCTCTTATGCAAACCCATCCTTCTTCCGACAGCAACGACGCCACCAACTCCGACAACGCGTTTGATAACAGCCGCCAGGCACCAGATAATATCCGGCGTGGCGCTGAGCAGGCCAACCAGCCTGCATCGGCGGCTGGGGCTGTCAGCCATACCCCGCAATACGGTGAGTTTGGCCATGCCGAGCCGGTTGCACTAACCCCCGAGCAGTTGGCGTCGCACCCGGCCGGGACCAATCCTGGTGGTGTGGCCGCCCCTTCCTATGCAGAGCCCGAGCAGCGTGGCAGCGTTCCGCAGAACCTCGAACCAGAAGCGGTGCGCGACGTGAAAAACGCCGAGTACGAAGACCAGCGCGAAGGCTGGGCTAAAGACGACCCCCGCTATGCCGGCGGCACCCGCAACTGGCCTACTGCTGAACCCGCCAACCAAACCACCAGCACCGCTGAGCAGGAAGGCAACGACGGCCGCACCGTGTCCAACGACGGCAGCAACGACAACCCCGATGAATTCAGCGCGCTGCGCCCCGACGGCGGCAAAGGCGTACCGGGCAAGTAAGCCGCCAACACGTTTCCACTTTCCTTTTTTCAGCCCTATGGCCACTCCCGATAACCAGAATCCTGCCGACGCCCTCGATCCGAAAGCCGGCGCCAACCTCTCCGATGAGCAGCGCAAGCACCGCGAGGAGCTGTACAGCTACAAGCGCGACGAAGAAGGCACCCTCGATACTTCAGCCCGCCTTGAAAACGAAACTACGGGCATCCCGACGGACAGCGCCACTACCGGCCCCGACCCCGATAATTCCAGCATGACTGACGAACTGATGAACCCGGGCTTCAACAACCCCATCGACGACAATAACCGCTAGGGTTCCATCTGCCTGGCGTTGCTGAAAGGCCCTCTGCATTTTGTGGAGGGCCTTTTTCACATGCTGGTTTATATGCTGGCACCTAAAGCCAATCCAACTTTGGCAGACTGCCGCCCACGCAGCCAACCACCACACGCAACCTTCTAGCAGGCCCACACGCATAAGTGGTGTTGCCTCCTATTTATTTCCACCCTACCCGCCTATGTCCGCCCTACTTGTCCTCACCGATTTCACGCCCGATGCCGACCATGCCCTGGCCTACGCCGCCGCGCTGGCTGCTCCGCTGGGAGCCTCATTGGTACTGCTGCACATCCGCCGCGAGTCATTGCTTGACCCTGACGCCTTTACCGGTAAAATCAGGCACATGAGTGAGGGAGAAGTGGCGGCGGCCCTGGCCGAACGGGCTGCTACAGTGCAGGTGCCTATTGTAGTGGAAACGGCTGTGGAAAGTGTGGCCAATGGCGTAGAGGAAGCCGTAAGCCGCCACCGGGCGGTACTGGTTATTCTGGGCAAGCCCAACACCGATACCACGCCCGATGAACTGGTGGCCAGCACCTCCCTTACGCTGCTGCGTGCCACGCAGGTACCGCTACTGGTAGTTCCCGGCCGGTACTCGGCTGCCGTGCCACCTGGCCGCCTCACGCTGGCCGCCGACGGCCAGCCATTCCGGTTGGCGCCTGCTATTATTGCTTCCACGCAGAAGCTATTGCAGCGTGTGCCTCTTGCTCTCACGGTAGCGCACGTAGCCGAGCCCGAAGACAGCGACGACTGCCGCATGGCCCTGGCCAGCGTAGTGCACAGTGGCCTGGGTACCGACTTGCCCCACATTCAAACCCATGGTGTACGCCATACACAACCAGCGAGTGGTATTCTGCAGGCGGCCGCCGAAACCCGCGCCGACCTGCTGGTAGTAGTAGCCCGCCGCCGCAATTTTCTGGAGCAGATCTTCAACCGGAGTGTGTCGGCGCAGGTGGTGCTGCACAGTAGCGTGCCGGTGCTGCTGCTACCCGCCACCGAGTAGCCGCACACCAAACGCCCGGCCGCCGCTGGCCGTTTGGTTAGGATACCTATTATACCCCGTCTTGCAATTCATGTCTTCTTCCAATTCCGCCGACTCGCGCCGGCAGTTTCTGCGCCAGCTTAGCCTGACGGCAGCCGCTACGGCTGTGGCCGGCCCTACGGCAGCTTTGGCCGCTTCTCCCTCCGCTATGCAATACGATGATCAGAAAAAGCTCGGCTTCGCCATTGTGGGCCTCGGCAAGTTTGCCCAGCAGCAGATGATGCCCGCTTTCAAGGACTGCAAGCATGCCCGCATCACGGCCCTTGTGAGCGGCTCGCCCGACAAGGCCCGCAAACTGGCCCGCGAATACGGCGTCGAGGAAAAGAGCATATACAGCTACGACAACTTCGATTCCATCAAGGACAATCCGGCGGTGGACGTGGTGTATATTGTGCTGCCGCCCAGCCTGCACGCCGAGTACACCATTCGGGCGGCCAAGGCCGGTAAGCACGTGCTGTGCGAGAAACCCATGGCTACCTCAGTGGCCGACTGCCAGAAGATGATTGAAGCCTGCGAAAAGGCCGGCAAGAAGCTGATGATTGCCTACCGCGCCCAGTTCGAGCCGTTCAACCTCGACGCCATTGCCCGCATCAAAAAGGGCGAGCTGGGCAAGCTGCGCCAGATTACGGCCGACCACGGCCGCAGCGTAAAACCCACCGAGGAGCCCGCGGAGGCGTGGCGCGTGCAGAAAAAGCTGGCTGGCGGTGGCTCGCTCATGGACATCGGCATTTACTCGCTGAATGCTACCCGCTACCTCACCGGCGAGGAGCCCGTGGAAGTCACGGCCCAGGAGTTCAGCGACAAGTCGGACCCGCGCTTTAAGGAGGTGGAAGACACCATCCATTTCACGCTGCGCTTCCCCAGCGGCGTGCTGGCCTCGTGCACCAGTTCCTACAGCATTCAGGAGGTGAAGCGGTTTCGGGCCTTCGGCGACAAAGCCTGGCTGGACCTCGACCCCGCCACCGACTACTACGAGCACCACATGACCATCGGCGACAAGGAGGGCGAGCATCAGCCCAAGATCAAGGAAGGCAACCAGTTTGCAGCCGAACTCGACCACATGGCCGAGTGCGTGCTGCAAAACAAAACGCCCAAAACGCCCGGCGAGGAAGGCCTCAAAGACATCCGCATCATCATGGCCATCTACGAGGCGGCCCGCACCGGCAAGCGGGTGAAGGTGTAAGCGGAACCTGTCATTATCTTCTGTCATTGCGAGCAGCGCGACGCAATCCTTCCTTTCGTGGCAGACACCTCCCTTACAGAAAAGCCCTCCGGCAGTAGTGTAATACACTAACGCCGGAGGGCTTCGCGCTTAGGTTTGTTTTCAGCACGGAGAGGAAGGATTGCTTCGCTCTGCTCGCAATGACAGCGTTCCGTTTTACAGCTTCCAGCCCAGCAGCACGCCGCCGTAGCCGTTGCGGGTGGGGGCAGCCTGAAAGTAGCGGCCACCAAAGGCGTTGAGGTCGTTGCCGAGGCTGTAGCGGCGGTTGGTGGCGTTGTCGAGGCCGCCGAATACGTCCAGCTCCAGGCGGCCGAGCGTGCGCCGCCAGCCGCCGCGGGCCCCGAACACCCAGTAGCCGGGCGCGGCTTCGGTGTTGGCGTCGTTGAGGAAGATGTGGGCCTGGTGGCTGACGGTGGGGCTGAGGTAGAAGCCGATATGCTGGGTGAAATCGAGGCCGGCGGTGAGCGTGTGCGGGGCGGTGCCGGTGAGGCGGTTGCCGCTGAAATCTTGGCCGCCGCTTTCGTAGCTGCCGAAGCGGTAGTGGTTGTAGGCGTAGCTCACAAAAGCGCGCAGACTAGATTCCAGACGCAATACTTTGTAGGAGCCGTCCCTATAGTCCGCGTTTACAATTTGAATGTTCCGCCACAGCCAGCCGCTCAGGGCCACTTCCAGGCCGCGCTGGCGGGTGGTGCCGGCGTTGCGGAACAGGCTGGTGCCTTGGTCGGTGGTAAAGGTGGTGATGGTCTGGCGCAGGCGGAAATCGTAGGCGGCCACGTCGAACTTGAGGCGCTGATTTAGCAGCGTGCCGCGGGTGCCCACCTCGTAGCTGGTGCCGCGCTCGGCCTGCAAATCGGTATTAAGGCTACCATCAGAGGGGCGAATTTCCTCGGTGGTAGGCGGCGAGAATCCCCGGCTCACGCTGCCATACACGGAAATCTGCGGCGTCAGCTCCTTGAGCAGTGCCACTCTTGGCGACACCACCGGCCGGAAGTCGCGCTGCACGGCGTAGCTGGTGGGCGTGCCGGGGCGGGTGGCATCGAGCAGGCGGCGCACGTCGTAGCGCAGGCGGCTGTAGCTGGCGCCGGCCGTCAGCAGGAACCCGGCCGGTAGCTCGTAGTCGGCCTGCGCGAACAGGAAGCCGGTGCCGGACTTGATTTCGTCGTCGTAGCGCAGAGGGCCGGCTTCCCCGGCGCGGTTCTGGTAGCTGCGGCCACTCAGGAAACCCGCCTGGCCTTCTACCCCACCCTGCAGGCGCAGCACCTGGCCAGCCAGGCTGGTTTGGTAGCGCAGCGCCACCCGGGCCCCGGTTTCCAGGCGCGTGTTGCGCTCAAAATCCACCAAAAACGGCGTCCGGATGGCGCTGCCGGTGCCGTAGAGCGTGGCCACTGAGCTCAGGCGCGGCGTGAACCGGAACTCGTGGGTGCCGCCCAGCAGCAGGGTGCGCGAGGCGTAGTAGGCGCGCTGGGCTACGGTGCCGGGCGCGGTGGCCGTACTAGGCCGCGCCTGCCGGGGGTCGGCTTGGAACTGGGCGCGGGTGAGGCCGCCGGGCAGCTGGTAGTTGATGTCGGAGTAGAGACTGTGCAGGGCCACGGTCTGGCGGGCGGTTGGCTGAAACTCACCGTCGAGGGCCAGCACGTCGCGGCGCAGGGCGCTTTGCTGGCGGTAGCCGTCGAGGGTCTGGCGGGCGTACTGGGCGCGCACGTAGCCGGTGGTGGTGCCGCTCTCGGCGGTGGCGGTGTAGCGCCGCAGCCCAAAGCTGCCGGCCGTGAAGCCCACCTGGGCGTGGGCCTGCCCGGGTTCGGGGCGGCGGTTGCGCAGCAGAATAGCGCCACCGGTGCCGGCTCCATACACGCTGGCGGCGGGACCTTTCAGCACTTCGAGGCCGCCAATCTGGGCGGGGTCGAGGAGGTTGAGCGGGGTGCTGCCGCTGGCATCGGTGAACGGAATGCCTTCGTAGTAGAGCTTCACGTTGCGCACCCCAAACGGCGAGCGAAGCGTGCTGCCCCGCACGCTGAGGCGGTAGCTGGCGGTGGCGCGCTCCTCCAGCCGTACGCCGGGCAGCGTATTTACAGCCTGGGTGAGGGCCTGCTGCCCGAACCGGTCGAAGTCGGCGGCGCGGAGCACACCCACGGCGGCGGCGGTGCGGCGCAGTGGCAGCTGCTGGCCGTAGCCCGTGACGGTGGCTTCGGGCAGGGCCACGGCGCGGGTGGTATCGGGCGCGGCGGTTTGGGCAAGGACGGAAACAGGCAGCAGCAACAGCGGCGCGGCGTAGCGGTAGGGCATCGGGCAAGGAAAAGTATTGGTGTTGCTAACCCAAAAAGCGGCCGCAGGGTTGGTAAGATTTCTAAAAAAGCCCCACGAGACCTGTAGCGCAAAGGCGAGACCGGGGCGCGGACACTTGCGGCATGGCCGCGGGCATCTGACGCTTGAAAGCGAAAACCCGAGCCAGAGCCGCGAAGAACTGAGGCGAGGCCGCAACTCACTAAAACCACACCGCGGAAACTTGATGCGAGGCAGCGGAGAAGTAAGGCGAGGCAGTGCCCCCCCCTACATAGCCGCGGACAATTGGAGCGAAGCCGTAGAGAATTGCTGATATTTCAGTGCTATTCTTTATTGCACCCCACTATGCTGCTCCCTAGACTCTGTTTGTTTCGCTACCCTCGCCCGCTGTTGCTGTTTCCGCCGGGCTTACGGGCCCAACTATTTGCTGGCGGCGCCTTATTAGCTCTGCTGCCGTTTGCATTTGCGCATCCGGTTTCGGCTCAGACCATAACTGTGAAAGCCAGCGCTAACCCCCTGCTCTCCATAGACGACCGGATTCCGCTATCGGCCAGCCTGGGGCTGGAAGTGGGCCTGACGCCGCACTCAGCGCTGCAGCTCACGGGCAGCTACCGTCACTTCCGGGCGCAGGATCAGGAGCCGGACAACGGCCCTAAGCTATATCTTGACTATCGATACTACTTCACTCCTGCCCAGCCCCAAACCGGTTTTTTCGTAGGCCCTTTTGTGGGTGTGGGCCGGTTGAAGCTGGGTTTGGGTGACGTGCCACCTCCTGGTGCTGTGCGAGACACACGCACGGAACAGGAAGCCGGCGTACTGTTCGGCTATCAGCAACTATTCTCGCGGCTTACCCTGGATGCATTTGCCGGGCCGGCGTACCGTTGGCAAACGCCCCAATACACCAATCCTTCGTTCAGCCAAAAATCAGCTTTTCTGTGGCTGCGGGCGGGTTTTACTGTGGGCGTACGTTTAAAAAAGTGAGTCACCCGTTCTATATGCTACCATGCAGACCGTGAAGCTCCACCTAGTCCGCCGCCACCGCCGGCCGCTGCTGTTCCCGCCGGGCCTGCTGGCGCTGGCGTGGCTACTGTGGCTGGGCTGCGTGGCGCTGCCGCAGATGCGGGGGATGGAACGGCCGGAGTCTGTGATGCAAATTACGGCTGTGCCCGTACACACATCCGAGTATTGGCAGTTCATTCCTCCTGTTTATTCTGCAGAGCTGCAGCTAGCGCAGTTTCGACAGTGGCAATCAACTAGCTTTTCCGGCAACTCGCTGGTTGATTACTTCGGTTACCAGCAAAGCAACCTGGATGCAGAACGGTTACGCGCGGATTCAACTTACCGCTTAGGACTCAAAATATCATTTGATTCTGATGCAACTTATGGGAATCTAGTTTCGGCAATTGATTTGTTGGATCGGAATGATATTACCACATGGTGGCTTGACTTTCAACCGCATTCCACTGCATTGTACGCCTTCAAAAACAAGCCTAAACCCTATCAATTTTTATGTGGCACTAGCTATTACAGCACGCATCTGCCTGAATTATACGCGCCCTTTTCTTTTCCACTGGCCGAGTTACTAGCTCCCGACTGGCGCAACTCTACGCTACTGTTGCTACTGATGGCGCTGCTGTCTGCTGTGCGGTTGGGGCGGCGTTGGTGGCTGGGGTGAAAGATGGGCTGTAACCCCGGCGCCGGAATGGGAGTTGAACAGGGACTACACTTCCCTTCGATTTTCCATGACCAAATCTCCACTCCTGCTTGCTACGGCCTTGTTTGCCGGCTTCACTACTGCTACTGCCCAGAATGTGCCGCCCGAGGCTACGCCGTTTCAGATGACGGGCAACATCTACCTGCCCAAGAAGCTGCCCGCCACACCCGAGCGGGTAGCCTCGCTGAAAGTGCCGGCCGGCTTCACGGTCAGTAAATACGCCGAGGGCTTGGATGCGCCGCGCATGTTGGCGCAGGCCCCCAACGGCGACCTGTACGTGAGCAACCGCGTGAAAGGCACCGTGACCTTGCTGCGCGACGCCAACAAAGACGGCAAAGTGGAGGTGACGCAGCAAGTAGCTCAGAAGCCCCATCTGCACGGCCTCGCCCTCAAGGACGGCAAGCTGTATATGGCCGCCGTGCGCGAGCTGTACGTGGCCGACGTGAAGGCCGACGGCACGCTGGGCGAGCTGAAAACGCTTTACACCGACCTGCCCGACGCCGGCCAGCACGCCAACCGCACCCTGCAGTTCGGGCCCGATGGCCAGCTCTACCTCTCGGTGGGCAGCACCTGCAACGCCTGTGACGAAGATAACCCCGAAAGCGCAACCCTGCTGCAAATCAACACCGATGGCTCGGGGCGCCGCATCTACGCCACCGGCCTACGCAACACCATCGGCTTCGACTGGCACCCGACCACGAAGGCCCTGTTCGGCATGGACCACGGCATCGATTGGCTCGGCGACGAAGACCAGCAGGAAGAGTTCAACCAGCTCAAGCAGGGCGCTAACTACGGCTGGCCGTCCATCATTGCCGACGGCAAGCCCTACCCGGCCAACAAGCCCAAAAGCGGCGAGTCGTATGAGCAGTTTGATGCCAAGGCCGTGCGCCCGCTGCTGCTCTACAAGGCCCACTCGGCGCCGCTGGGGCTGGTGTTTAACCGCAGCACCCAGCTGCCCGCCGACTACAAGAACAGCGCCTTCGTGACTATGCACGGCTCCTGGAACCGCGCCCAGCCCTCGGGCTACAAAATTGTGCGGGTGCGCTTCAACGAGCAGGGGCAGCCGCAGCAGTTCGAGGATTTCGCCACGGGCTGGTTGGTGGAAAACGACAAGTCGCAGTTCGGCCGGCCCTGCGCCATTGTGCAGGCCGCCGATGGCGCGCTGCTGGTTTCCGACGACGACAACGGCGTGATTTACCGTATTGCGTATGCCAGCGGCAAGCCCGCTAAAAAGAAACGCAGCTAGTCTGGAGGCTTATGCTTCCAAACCTATTGTGGCCTGCATGTTGGTTGGGTGCCCAGGGCGCCGAACCGGCATGCAGGCCTGTTTTTGCTACTTTACTGTTGCGTTTGGTAACACCCTACCGAGTTATTCACCTGCTATGCCCGCCCTTTCTCCCGACCTCCGCAAAGCCCTGCTGGCCCTGCCTCCCAAGGAAAAAGACCAGATCCTGACGCGCCTCGTGGCGCAGGATGCCGTGCTGGTTGAGCAGCTGACCTACCGGCTACTGGAACTGGAAGACGATGCCGACGCCCTGGAAACCCGCCGCCAGCGCCTGCGCACCCAAGTCGATGATCCGGTGCGCGGCTACCACCAAACCCCCAACGATCTGCTCCATATTGTGCGGCAGCTGCAGGCCCGCTTAACTTATCATGCCAAGGTAACCGGCGACACGTTCGGCGAGATTGAGCTAACGATACGTTTGCTGGGCAACGTGCTGCGCCACCAGCCCGAAGCTACGGCCCGCCTGCACGGCCCCACGCAGCCGCTGCTGCAGCACCTGGCCCGCCGCACCCACGAAGTGCTGCGCCAGGCCAGCAAGCTCCATCCCGACTATCTGGTAGAGCTGGAACCCGCCCTCAACGAAGTGCTGGCGCTGCTCTACGCTTCTGCCGCCGCACCACTGGCCCGGGAGCTGGGCGTGCCGATGGCCATTGCAAATTAAGCTACGGGAAACCTTCGAATGTCATGCTGAGCTTGCCGAAGCATCTCTACCGCTTCACCTGAGTTATTCCGAGCGTGCGAGGCATCTCGCGTACTGCTGTTTGGAAGGACGTTTCAACAAAGCGGGAGAGAAGCTGCGGCAAGCTCAGCACGTCGTTCCTTTACCTGACCTTCTACTCCAGCGCCCGGAACACGATGGGCAGCGTATAGGCCACGCGCACCGGCTGGCCGCCGACACGGCCGGGCGTCCACCAGGGCATGATGCGCACGAGGCGCAGCGCTTCTTCGTCGAGGCCGCCGCCCAGGCCGCGCACCACTTTGGGGTCGAGGATATGGCCCTGCTCATCTATCACGAAGCTGATGTGCACCTTGCCCGACAGATTGCGCCGCAGCGCTTCCTCGGGGTATTGGAGCTTGTCGCGCAAGAAACGCTGAAATGCCGGCGCGCCGCCTGGAAAGGCTGGCATTTCATCGGCGGCGTGGTAGAGCATTGGCGGCGCTGCCACTACAGGACTATCCGAGCCGGTGTGGCTGGAGTTGGAGTCGATGAGCGTGGTGGCGCTGGCTGTTTGGGCTGCCAGCAGGCGGGGAGTCAGCAGCAGTAAGGAAAGCGGCAGCAAAAGCGTAGCAGTACGAAACATAAGCAGCTGAGCATAACGGGTTGGCCCACAAAGCTACCGTCTCTGCCAAGCCCCACCGTAACGCCAGTATTATGCTTGCATTGCGCTTATGTTGGTAACATAGCCTGTATCCTTTCAGGGCCGAAAGCTGTATCTTGGAATACAGAGTAAGAATGCCCCATTCAGCCGTGCCAAGGATAGGATATACCACCTGCTTGCTTCTGCTGCTTGGTGCACTGCTCAGCGCTTCACCTACCTTTCATTGCTCACCTCACTGATACTGCTATGTCAACGCTGCCTTCCCCCGACCACGTTCGTCCGCCCCAGAATCTGTCTGACGCCTCACTTCGGCAGGCCCTGACGGAGCTGGAAAGCAAGATCCAGACGCTCCGCAACCGTGCCCACGCTACCACCGCCGGCGCCTCGCACACTTACCACGAGCACATTGCCAGCCTGGAAGCCAAGCGCCAGAAGCTGCAGGAGCGCCTCGGCACGGCCCCGGCTTCGTCCGCTGAAGCCCACTCCACCTCTGACACTGACCGGAGCGCCTGGGACGAAATCTGGCTGGGCATCGAGAACCTGCGCCAGGATTTACGCAACATCATTTAAGCGCTGATGCCGTCGTTTCAGACGGATTACTCAACTACTGCATACTTGAACACACAAAGAGGACCTGCCAGCCGGCGGGTCCTCTTTGTGTGTGGGCCCACCACCTTGCTCTACTTGTCTGGTCCGTGGGCGTGGGCGTTTGATTGGTTGCTGCCTGCCGACTCGCTGGAGGTATGAGGCAACCGGGCGGCCATATTCCGGTTGGGAGACTTGCAGCGGTGAAAAGAGCAGGCCAGCGAATCCGTTCGGTTGGCAAAACCAGCAGTTCGGCGGTCGGATTTACCGTTCGCTGAAAACCGGTTTCAGCGGGGCCGTTGGCGAGGTAGGTTTGAAACAGAAATCAACCTTTCACCCTGCCAACTCTTCTGCCATGAACCTGACCGCCTTCCTCCGCCCCGTCTGCGCCGCCCTGCTGCTGGCCACTGCTGCTCCTGCCATTGCCGCCGCTCCAACGGCTCCAAGTGCCGGCATCGGCACCGCCGATGCCCCAGCCGCGCACCCCAACTTCACGGTGCGCGTGGTGGGCAAAGGCCGGCCCATGCTGCTGATTCCGGGCCTCACCTGTCCCGGCGCTGTCTGGGACGAAACCGTGGCCCGCTACCAGCGCCAGTATCAGTGCCACATCATCAGTCTGGCCGGCTTTGGGGGCACCGCGGCGCCGGCCTCCACCAACCAGCTGCTGCAAAACGTGCGCGACCAGCTGCTGGCGTACATCAAAACCCAGAAGCTAAGCAAGCCCGTGGTGGTGGGCCACAGCCTGGGCGGCTTTATGGGCTTGTGGCTGAGTACCACCCAGCCGGAGGCCATCGGGCCGCTGGTGATTGTGGACTCGCTACCGTTTCTGGCCGCCGTGCAGAACCCCGCCCAAACTGCCGAAGGTGCCAAACCCATGGCCGAAGGTATGCGCAAGCAGATGGCCAGCGGCGCTATGACGATGGCGGCGGCCCGTCAGATGAGCGCTACCATGATGCAGGACACTGCCCGCATCACCCAGACGGCCCGCTGGAGCGTGGCCTCCGACCCAGCCACCGTGGCGCAAGCCATGTACGACCTGTTCACGACCGATCTGCGCCAGGATATTGCCCGCGTGCAGCAGCCCGTGCTGGTGTTAGGCGCCTGGGCCGCCTACAAAGCGTACGGCTCTACCAAGGAAAGCACCCGGGCCGTGTTCGAGCAGCAGTACGCCAAGCTGCCCCAGCACCGCATCGAAATGTCGGAGGCCGGCCGCCATTTTCTCATGTACGACGACACCGCCTGGTTTTACCAGCTGACGGATGCCTTCCTGCAGCAGCATTATGTAGCGAAAAAGTAAAAACTATCTTTCCGAAGCGTTTCACTCTCTCTCTACCTCTTCCCTCCTAGTTATCAGTAATTATGTCACTCACGCAGGAATTCACCGCGCTGCAGCTGGAATTGTCGGTAAAAGCCAAGAACGGGCTGGACTTCATTGTAGCAGCTACAGTCATCTGGCTGGCTATTGCTTTCATCTGGACGCTGCCTAACCCGGCCACCCAAAACAGCTTTATCACCTTTTTTGTGGGTTCGGCTACGCTGCCGCTGGCGGGCCTGCTGTCCAAGGTGTTTGGTACCACCTGGAAGCTGCCGCACAACCCATTGCAGCCGCTGGGGTTGTGGCTGAACTTTGCGCAATTGTTCTACTTCCCGTTCCTGATGTTTATGTTCAGCCGCTACCCGCAGCATTTCATCATGACCTACGGCATCATCACGGGGGCGCATTTCTTTCCGTACGCGTGGTTTTATCGGGCCTGGCCCTACGCATTCATGGCCGGCCTGATTCCGGTGGGCTGCCTGATACTGGGGCTGCGCGTGGCCGCGCCCAACCTGTACCTGATACCAGCGTTTGTGGCCGGGGCGCTGCTGGTACTGGGTGGGCTGCTGCTGCTCTCCTATCGGCGCAACCGGCAGGCGTATGATCTCACCCCGCTGGCCGGCCAATAGCAGCAACATAGTACGGCTATGTTCTCCTACGTTTCTGTGCCCGCTCCCAGCCGCCTCTACTGGCGTGCGCAATTGGTTGGATGGAGCCTGTATTTCGTTTTCAACCTGTTCGTGTTTTCAGTATTCGGACGGTTTTCCGCCGAGCTGGTACTTATCGTTACTGCCATTGTACTGCCCGTCATGGGGCTGTCGCACGCGTTGCGCTACCACATTCGGGCCAATGGCTGGGAACAGCTACCGCCGCTGCCGCTGCTGGGGCGCCTGCTCCTGACCAATGCGCTGCTGTCGGTGCTCAGCCAGGTTATTATCTGGGCGCTGCTGCTTTGGGTGGTGCGGCCTAGTCCGGATGGGCGGCCACACGGCTGGGCGCAGTTTCTGGGCTATTCGCTTAACGTCAACTTTATGCTGTGGCTGTGGGCGGGCTTCTATTTTGGCTGGCACTTTTTCCACCGCTACAAGCAGGCCGAAGTAGATAAGTGGCGGCTGGCCGCCGCGGTGCAGGAAGCGGAAATGCGCACTCTCAAAGCCCAGATCAACCCGCATTTTCTATTCAACGGCCTCAACAACATCCGGGCGCTGGTGATTGAAAATCCGGCCCGCGCCCGCGACATGATGACGCACCTGTCGGACCTGTTGCGCTACTCCATTCAGCTGAACTCGGCCGAGCAAGTGCCGCTGAGCCGCGAGCTGGAGATTGTGGAGCACTACCTGCAGCTGGAAGCCCTGCAGCTGGAAGAGCGCCTCACGTACACGCTCGATGTCGATCCGGCCGCCCGGGAAGTGCTTTTGCCACCCATGACGCTGCAGCTGCTCGTCGAAAATGCCATCAAGCATGGCCTGGCCCCACGGCCCGAAGGCGGCAGCATTCAGCTCACGGCCCAGCTCGACGGAGCCAGCCAGCTGCACGTGAGCGTCCGGAACACTGGCCGCTACCAGCCGCCGCCCAACCACGATGGCGTAGGCGTGCGCAACGCCCGCGAGCGGCTGGCCTTGCTGTTCGGCCCCGCTGCCCACCTCGACATCCGCAACGACCCCACCGAGCCCAACACCGTGGTAGCCCACCTGCGCCTGCCGGTGCGGGCCGAGGCGCTGCCAGCATAGGCTTGCTGCCAGCATTCGCAAGCTCAGGATGACAGAATATTTCCCATTCACCCCGTCACCTCATCCCCTCATCACTTCTCTTCTGTGAACGTTCTGCTCGTTGATGACTCGCGGCTGGCCCGCACCGAACTGCGCCACCTGCTGCAGGCCTTTCCCGACGTGACGGTAGTAGGCGAAGCCCGCCACGCCGCCGAGGCCCGCACGCGCCTGCAGGAGCTGCGCCCCGACCTGCTGCTGCTCGATATCCATATGCCCGGCGAAACCGGCTTCGAGCTGCTGGCCTCACTGGAAGCGGCACCGCACGTCGTCTTCACCACCGCCTACGACGAGTATGCGCTGCGGGCTTTTGAGGTAAATGCCCTCGACTACCTCTTGAAGCCCGTGCAGGAAAGCCGCCTGGCCGCCGCGCTGGAAAAGGCGCGGGCCAAGCTGATGCCGGCCGCCGAGGCGCCAACACCTGCGTCGGCGGCCCTGCCCAATGAGCCCGCACCCACCCTGTTAACCGAGCACGACCAGGTGTTTGTGAAAGATGGGGAACGGTGCTGGTTTGTGCGCTTGTCCGACATTCGGCTCTTCGAAATCAATGGCAGCTACACCCAGATCTACTTCGAGCAGCACCGCCCCCTGATTCCGCGGACCCTGCAGCACCTGGAGCAGCGCCTCGATTCCCGCGTGTTTTTCCGCGCCAACCGCCAGCAGATTATCAACCTGAAGTGGATCGAAGGCATTGAGCCCTGGTTTAGCAGCACCCTCAAAATCCGGTTGCGGGGCGGCCCCGAGGTGGAAGTATCTCGGCAGCAGTCCGCCCGGTTCCGCGAACTACTTAGCCTTTAGAATAATACGAAGAATATGTATCTTTTTTAGGACGGCAGTAGTACACGGAGCAACACCCTTTCTACTGGCCCCTCGACATGAAAACGCTACTCCCTATACTTGCCCTTGCAACGCTAATTGGTCTCGGCTCCTGCGCCCAGGACCGCACCGCCCAAAGCGCTAATCCACGTGGCTACGGCACCGTAAAAGTGAAGCCGGAGCGCCGGAGCAACAACAAGGCCCGCTTCCGTAAAGAACGCAACCCCATTGATTTAGGCATTGATCTTTCGCCGCGTAAGCCTACACAGTACGAAACTGTGAAAGCGCCGAAGAAATATAAATACAGCAAAGTAGGCTGGTAACCCTTGCCTGCCTGCCCTGGTCTGAAGCCCTGCCTACATTATTGGCGGGGCTTTTTGCATTTTCAACGCACCAGCATCAGCAGAAGACACCTGCCCTACAGCACTGCTTTTCTGGATAGTCGGCCACTAGCGGCCAGTTGCACAAAATCAGGAAACAGCACTATCACCATTGGTTTGAAGCTGCTGGCAGAGCCATTTGCGTAGTTGGTCGAAAAGCCGATGCGCATCTGCCGCAGAACGCCCTGAAACAGCTAAATTCGCTGGTGCTATTCCCTGTTTAGCAGGCACTTCGCAACATCCGAAGGCGGATTTGCTTCGTTCGGATCAGCATCCCACCTATCCTGATTTTCTATTCGCTTATGCGCACATCAGTACTTTCTTCGGCAATTACTCTGCTGGCTGTGCTTCTGCTGCGTAGCGGCAGCACTATTGCGCAAACTGGCAGCATTGCCAGCGCCAGCACTACGGCCACACCAGCTGCGGTAGTTCAGCCTGGTCTGCTGGCCTTCAAGCTAAAGCCGGAACACTACGCGCAGGCGCAGGCAGGCCGCGTAACGATACCTCGGCTGGAGGCTACGCTGCGCCGTTTGGGAATGATACGGATGGTGCAGAAATTTCCGAATGCCCAGCTTCCCGACCCTAAAAATCCGGAAGCCGTAAATTTGCGTCTGGTATATCAAGTGTGGCTGCCAACTACCACCGACTTGCTTAAAGCCCAGCTGGCTTTGCGCCAAACCGGTGTGCTGGCGTATGTAGAGCCGCTTTACTCCCGCGCCCCCCTCTACCAGCCCAACGACCCGCTGGCCGACTCCACAAATGCCAACGGCCAGTATCATCTGCGCAACATCCGCGCCTACCAGGCCTGGGACGTCACCAAGGGCGACTCCACCGTGCTGATCGGCATCACCGATACGGGCTTCCGGCTCTCGCACGAAGATCTTAACGGCCAGTGGCAGCGCAACCGCCAGGACCCGCCCGATGGCCTCGATAACGACAACGACGGCTACGTAGACAACTACCGCGGCTGGGACCTCGCCGACAACGACAACAATCCGGCTTCTGACTCCTACCAGCAGCCCCGCCACGGCGTGCACTCAGCCGGCGCGGCTTCGGCCCGCCCCGATAATGGCCGCGGCGTGGCCGGCACCGGGTTTAATTGCCGCTTTCTACCCCTGAAAATCTTTCCGAGCACGCCCGGAGGCAGCTTCGCAGGCTTTGAGGCCATTGTGTACGCCGCCGACCACGGCTGCCAAGTCATCAACATGAGCTGGGGGGCCGTAGGCGGCCGCTCGCAGTTCGAGCAGGACGTCATTACGTATGCCGCCGTCAACCGCGACGTGGTGGTGGTGGCCTCGGCCGGCAACACCAATGCCGAGCTGGACTTTTACCCGGCCTCTTACGAGCATGTGCTATCGGTGGGCGCCTCCGGGCGGACGGATGTTAAGTCAGGCTTTGCTACCTACAGCCGCCGGCTGGACCTGGTGGCGCCCGGCGACAATGTGCTGACGGTATGGGGGGACACCGACACCGACTATATCCCGGCCACGGGCTCGTCGTTTTCGGCGCCGCTGGTAGCCGGCGCAGCCGGGCTGGTGCGGGCGCGATTCCCGCAGTTTACGGCTGCCCAAGTGCGCGCCCAGCTGCGCCGCACCACTGATAACATTGAGGCGCTGCCCGGCAACGCCGCCTACATTGGTAAGCTCGGAACGGGCCGCCTGAATATGTTTCGGGCAGTGCGCGCCAACGACCAGCGGGCCGTGCGCCTCACTCAGCGCCGGTTCAGCCCCGCTAAAGGCGCCTACCAGCCCGCCGACACCATCCGGCTGACGGTGGAAGTGGAGAACCTGCTGCTGCCGGTTCAGAACCTGACACTCACTGTTACGTCGCTTTCTCCCCATCTCACCGTACGGCAAGGCACGTTTGGGGCCGGAGCACTGGCGACGCTGGCCCGCGCCGCCAATACGGCGGCCCCGTTTCGGCTGGCAGTAGCGGCCGGGGTGCCGCTCAATACCCGCGCTGTGCTGCGCTATCATTTCGAGGATGCCGCTACCGGCTACCAGGAAGACCAGTATGGCACCGTGCTACTCAACCCCGATTACGTGGTGCTCAATGCCGGCGACCTGGCTCTCACGCTCACCAGCCGCGGCAGCCTCGGCTACGACGGCCTCGGCTCTGATCTGGGCGAAGGGGTAACGTACCGGGGTGGCACGCCGCTGCTCTATGAAGGCGGCCTGCTGCTGGCTGCTGGCACCGGCCGCGTTTCCAGCCGCCTACGCAACGAGCGGAATGTAGCCGATGCCGACTTTTTCCGCCTGACACAGGCCGCGTTGCGGCGCCAGCCCCTGCGCGCCGACCAGGAAGCCAGCAATGTGCTGCAGGACTCACTGCCCTCGGCCACGCGCTACCGCACCGTAGGCGTGCAGGTGCGCCAGCGCGGCTACGCTTGGGCCCAGGCCCCGCACCGCGACTATGTGGTGCTGGAATATCAGCTCAAAAACGTGACGCCGGACACGCTCAAACCACTTTACGCGGGTTTGTTCATGGATTGGGACGTGGTGCCCGAATATGCCCGCAACGTGGTAGCCTGGGATTCGGTGCGCCGCCTAAGCTACGCCTACGATGCCAGCAGTCCGGATGTGTATGTGGGAGTGAAATGGTTGAGCGGGGGCACGCCGACCACCTATGCCATCAATGTGAATGCACCGGCCGGTAGCGCCGTGCAGCTTTCCAACGGATTCAGCCGTATCGAGAAATACCTCACCCTAAGCAACGGCATTCGCCAGCGCACCACGGGCCTGCCCACCGGCACCGATATTGCCCACGTGGTGGGTGCCAGCTTTCCTCGGCTTGCCCCCACCGACTCGGCCATTGTAGCGTTTGCAGTGCTGGCCGCTCCTACCCTGGCACAGCTGCAGGCTGCCGCCGATGCTGCCCAAACCCGCTACAACGTAGTGCTGCCTACCCGGCCGGCGCTGGCAGCCGGCGCCTGGCAGTTATATCCCAATCCGGCTTCCGGGCGGGTGCGGGTAGAAATCCCAGCCCGTTTTGGTGGCCAGCGGGTGCTGCTGCTAAATCCTCTTGGCCAACTAGTACGGCAAGTCAGCTTCAGCGGTACGGCCATCAGCCTCGACGTTAGCAGCCTGCCAGCCGGTCTGTATCTGGTACAAGTGCAGGGCACTGGTGGGCAGTTGGTCCGGACGCTTGTAGTGCAGCCCTGACCGCAGCAGTAGTAGGATATAGTTCCTGCAAGAAGCTTCTTCCAAGACTATAGCAGCAGTGTGCTGCAAAGGGTATTGCGCCAGCTTCATCGACTAACTTGTTTAGCAAATGAATAGACAAAAGCTGTCGTTACGCAGTGTCTTCAATGTAGTCGAGATGCTTGCTTTCAGGAATTAAAATTCTGTTAAAACCTGTACTGAGGGGTATAACCACTGTAAATAATCCGACTAATATTTTTAGGAAACGGGCAATATGCTTATCTTTGGATATGTCGAAAGTAAAGCTCCCCGTTTCGCCTCCAGTGCAGCTGTATGCCCGCTGCATAGACGCCTCGCGCCGCCCCGCTGACCACGTAGGTGACTGGCCGGAAGCTGGTCGTGTTTATCCAGTGCAGTTGCGCCGCAATGCCCGTACCGGCCAGCCCCAGGTGCATGTGCTGGGTTTCTATGCCGAGCGCCCATATGGGGCGTTTGCCCACCACCGCTTCGAGAAAGTGGCGCAGGTGTGGCTCAATTAGCTTCCTCCATTTTCCACAACAAAGCCCGTCTTTCCTGCTATTTGTAGCAGAAAAGACGGGCTTCTACTTTTATAGGCAGCCATAAGCTGCTTAGCAGCTTACTATCTGAAAGTTAGCGCTGTGTCTCTGTTTTAGCTTCATGGCCAATTTCAATGGCCGGCGTTTTTTTGCCTTCCCCGAACATCACCTGGTCGCCAAGATTATAGATTTCCTGAATGTCGTGCAGAATGTGCTCGAAATCCAAGTTCAGGTCTTTGAGCAGGCCGGTTTTCAGGTCGAATACCCAGCCGTGTACCGTTGGATAGCCTTTCTCCAGATACGTCTGTTGCACCACCGCCATTTTAGTGACGTTGACGCACTGTTCCTGCACGTTTAGTTCCACCAGCCGGTCGTAGCGCGCCGTGGTGTCTTCAATCTTGTCGAGCTCAGCGTGGTGCAGACGATATACGTCGCGGATATTGCGCAGCCACGGATTCATAATGCCCAGATCTTTGGGTTGCATGGCTGCTTTTACGCCACCGCAGCCATAGTGGCCACACACCACAATATGCTTTACGCCTAAGTGAGCCACAGCGTACTCAATCACCGAAGTGGAGTTGAGGTCGATGTTGATGACCAGGTTGGCAATGTTGCGGTGCACAAATACCTCGCCGGGCGCCACACCCATCAGTTCTTCAGCCGTCACGCGCGAGTCGGAGCAGCCGATATAGAGGTAGTCAGGTTTTTGGTCGGCAGCCAGGTGCGCCAAAAACTCCGCGTTCGAGGTGGTGTTGGTTGCCACCCATTGGCGGTTTTTTTCGAAGATTTCGTCGTAGGTTATCATAGGCGCTATATACGTTCTTTCGCCCTGAATGATAGCAGGCACAAAATATTTTTCATGCCCGCATTACGCAACTTTCTATTAGTCAGAAAGTAATGCAGCACACTGCTAATTTCCTCGCTCCCGATAGTGCCAGAAAATGCCAGCATCGAAGGGCGTCCAGAAGGCAGCGCGCTGCCCGGCAGACTTCAGGGCTTCATTAGCCCAGCTGTTGCAGGTGTAAAACAGATTATAGGTGCGCCGGGCTTCATAAAACGCATCATGCTGGCCGTAGCTGTGGCCCGCAATATGCTCGACGCGGCCCTCGACATCGTAATCGAAGCTTTTTTGAATAAAGTCGATCAGGTGGGCATACTGAGCCTGGGTAAGGTATAACCGCACGCAGTCTTTGCCCTCGGTGGGCCGGTGGTGAAATGTAGCGTGAATAGCCGACTCGCCGAGCCAGAACATGGCCTTGAAAGCCGTGCTGGGCTTTAGCTCGGCCCAGGTCGGTGTATCGAGGTAGAAGCCCTTGTCGCCCCAACCAAAGCCCACAAACTGCATGCTGGAGTCAGCGGCGGGCGTGTGGGCATAGCGGACTTGCGTGGTCCAGTCGATTTGCGAGCTGCGCACGGGCACTACAATATCGGTGTGTACGCCATTGGAGAGGATGTACACCTCCACAGCATCGGGCGCGGGCTTCCCCCGCTTGCCTACCGGCACCGCCGAAAGCCCCACAGCTGCCACGCCATACAGCACCAGAATACCGGCAATGCTGCCACCTGCGTAAGCGGCGCCTTTGGCTATTTTTTTCAGCGTACTGGGCATATATCAGCGAAATCGGGAGAGAAGGAAGGGAAGATGCCCCTCATACGAAAGCGCGCAAAGAAAGCCGTTCCCAACTTATATTTGGCTTCCCTTCCTTTCGCTATGTCTCAGCCTGACGACCAGACCTACACCATTCCGGCCCCGTACCGCCGGATGGAAAACCTACATATCCTGTTCTGGCTGCTCAAGGATATCGGCTGGTGCATGCTCTGGAAGCCGCTGGGCATCAGCATGATTTTCCCGACCCTGACCATTGCCCTCGTTATTACCTGGCGCACTAGACACGTAGCGTCAGAGCTAGCCCACAACTTGGCCATCGTGTTCTGGATTTCGGCCAATTCCTACTGGATGGTCAGCGAATTCCTGGGCTTCGATACTGTGCGGGTGTGGGGCAACGTCACAGGCAAGCACCTGGCGCTACTGCCGTTCCTGACGGGCCTCCTGATTCTGTTGTACTACTACCTGGTGCAGAAGCCCCGGGAGGCGCGGGCGGAGCAGTCCAACTAAGCACGTATCCCCTTAAGCTGGCGCTACGCTGTCTGCGGCCTCCGCATGTGCCACGCGGCCAAGCCTATTGCCGCCACCACCAGCAGCCCGAGGTAGTCATCCAGCGGCACGGCTGTCGGCTGATTCGATTCGCTTTCATCTACATCCAGGGCCGCCTTACCGCTGAGAACCTGCTCCTGCTTTCGTTGTAATGCCGCTTTCTGGGCCTGGTTTTCGAGGGCCAGGTAAGCTGTGAAGGGTGTCAGGATGCCGGCCCGGAAGCTGGCCTGTACAAACGGTACACGCTGCTCGTCGGTGGCTTCGGGATGGAACGCCTGCCATTGCTGGTAGCCGTGTAGCAGCAAGCCCGTCTGCCAGCGCCCACCGGCCGCCAGCGCTGGCCGCATTGGAGCCGCCGGGTGCGCCAGCACTACCTCGGCCGTGCCATTATCGGCGAGGTAGGCCAGCGGCCGGATAGCCGAGGGCCAGGCGCGCACTTTCGGGCGGGTGGTTGTGGGAAGCGACGTTGTGAAGGAATCCGTAAGAGGCTTGTGTGAATTCTGCCGCAACGAATGCGCGGTTAACTGCTGGTTGGCATCCAGTACGTAAAACCGGTCCGATTCCGGATACGCAGCCTGCAATTCGGCTAGGTCGGAACCCAGCACGGCCGTAGTCAGCGTTTCAGTTACTACTATCGGAATCGGGTAGGTGGCGCGGGGCCGTTGGCGGGCGTGCACCAGCAGCTGACGCAAAGCGCCTTCTAAGTAGAATCCGCCCCGACTCTGGTGTCCGGTAAGCTGCTGCTGCCAGTCGGCTCCGGCTTGTACCTGAGTAGCATAAGCATCTACCAGCGTAAAGCGTGTGGACGTATCGCGCAGCACCTCGGGCCCAAACTGCTGCTCTAGGCGGCGGGCATACACCTGACGATGCTGCTGCTGACGGGCTGACACATCGAGCAGAAAATGGTAGTACGGCCGGCGCTGCACCAGCGGCAGGCGCTGCTTAGCCGCGCCGCTCATATATGCTACCTCCCCGTCTGAAGCCAGTACCGGGACCGTTACGTCCGGCACTTTGAGTGCCTGCCCCAGACGGAGTGTGCGACCATCCAGCGTTAGAACAACCGGCTCCTTATGCAACAGCTGAAACCCGGTTACGCGGAAGGTGCGGCCGACCACCGGATACACCCGCAAATTCAGTTGGTGGTCGTTCTGGTAGGTCAGCAGGCCTGGGTCCCGCACTTGGGTTTCGCTCAGAATTTGGGCATAAACCCAGGCGGCAGCCTTTTTCTCAGCAAGAATACCATGCTCCCGACGGCCGTTCATGTCCAGGTAGTAGTCGCCTACCCAACAGCCAGTAGGTAGGTTCAGCAGCGTAGTGTACTCACCGGCGCGCAAGGTGGTATCGGTGTTTGCCACGTGCAGCTCCACTTGGCTCACCCAAGCCTGCTGGTGGGCGTCATATGTGCTCTTAGTAGTTACTTGGGTGATGGCCGGGGCGGCTGGTGTTGGTATGGCAAAAGACCGGGTTTTAGATGCCGTATCTTCTGACAGCGCGCCCAGGAACACCTGTTCCAGATCCGCAATTTTAGTATCCGATAGTGTAAGGTTATCCAACACCAGCCAATTGAAGTACAACGATAAGTACGGCACATGTGAGCCAAACATGACGTCGCCCCGGTTGCTGCGGTCTTTATGCTGCTTCACCACCGCCAGCGTGCGGGCCAGGGCCGACTCATCCAAATCATACCGGCGGCGGTAATCCGGGGCGTAGCGGTAATCGAGAGCCTGGTGTAGAGTGTATCGGTCGAACAGATAACGGGCCGTGATGAGTAGCGGCAACGCACCTATTCCGCCCAGTAATACCAGCAGCAGTACTCGCCCCGAAAACACCGGCCGCAGCAGTTTCCAGTCGGCAGCCAACTCGCGTACGTGCACCAGCAGCAGCACTAGTGGCGTGAGCATCAGAAAACCGGTTCCAATGATAATGACGGCTAACAACGACAGCGGCAGGAACGGCAGAAACACTAGAAAAAAGTAGAATGTGTAGCCCAACAGCACACTGCGCCCAAACAGCAGCAGCAGGTGCAGCCAGCGGTTGGAACTGGCCGGCAGACACAGCAGCATCCCATTCAATACGGCCAGCCCATAAAACCACGGACTGTTGAAATTGCCAAATACGCCCGCCTCCGCGCTACCAAAACCTCCCCAGAACAGCCCGTTGTTCACCAGCAAGCCTATCACCGGCAACACAATTCCCAGTAGTACTTTCCACAGCACGCTGAACTCACGGCCGTAACCGCCCCGTCGCAGTTCCAGAATGTACACCACCCGCACCACGTAAAACAGAAATCCGATGGTGCCCACCACCAGCCCCGTCACCATAAGCCCGCCACTAAGCCAGGCAGGCAGAATGTTTTCCAGCAGGAAGCCGCCCGGCAGCATAATCAGCACGAACCACACGCCCGGCACCGCCAGAGCCAGCAGCACATTAATCAGGACGGAATACTCACGGTCAGCGGGCGTCAGGCGCATTACTAGGGCATAACCGGCGTGGGCCAGCGTAGGCATCAGAAACGTGATGAGGTACACCAGCGGGTCGGTGGGCACCATCCAGCGCGGCACGGCCCGGGGAACCAGTTCATCCGCCAGGCTCACGCTCAGGCAGATGAAGGCCGCATATCCTGCCAGCGTCAGCACACAGTATAGCGTACGGACCTCCTGTCGGCGCCTCAGCTGCCACAGCGCATACATCAGCGTGCTGGCGGCCAGCCCTGCCAGGCCGCCCCCCAGGCACGCCCAGGTCTGCACGCTACTGGTTGGCAGCAGGCTTTGAATAACCTTGAACTGCCCATAGCTCAGAAGCACCAGTACAACAATGGCCACGGTATTGACCAGCAACAACCATTTCGGATGCAATAGATTACGCATAAGATTCAGAAAACATAACGCCCACACCACATCAGGCAACTGCCAAGTTACTCGGGGCGAACAAACATACTTTAAAGTACTTTGCATTTCAAAGTTTATTCGAACAAAAATGGCCGCAGCTCCTCTTCGAGCAGGCGGCCGTTTTTAGTAAACTGCGCTATAGCCTTTACTATAGCAGTTTCAAGGTGTTCCTACATACTCCCGACTAAACCAGCCACGCCTTACCGCACTTCCTGCATTCCGGCCACTACCAGCTGCAGCGGAGCCGGCTGAGTTGGGCGGCGGGCACTCCAGCGGCGCAGCACTAAGTGCGTGGGCAGATAGGCGACTACCAGCAGCACCAGCATCCAGCAGACTAAGTACATCGGGGCCGGCAGCCAGGTTTGCGGGGCGGCGTCATCGAAGCCGAACACGTAGTTGATGTTCACCGGAATCTTTGGGTCGGGCATGACGGCGCCGGCGGGCGGCAGCAGGAAGAATGCTACCAGGCACAGGCCCCAGGCCACGCCGGTCCAGGCCCAGAGGGCGCGCCGGTCGTAGCCGAGGCGGCGCACCAGGTACACCAGCAGAAACGGCAGCCAGCCGTGGAAGAACGAGAGGCCGCGCAGAAACAGGCTGCGGTTCTCATCGAACATGTACGAGGTCATGCCCAGCAGCCGGACGCCCAGCAGCTCGCCCACGAAGTCGGCGCACCAGAGCACCTGCGGCAGCAGAATGCCCACCGCCGCCATCGACGCCGGCAGGGCCTTCTCGGTCCAGACGCTGATTAGGCAGAGCAGCAACGATATGTCGCAGAAGTACAGGAAGTTGCTGGGACCGTAGTTGTACCAATACACTGGCACCATCACGACCAGGAAGGCGGTGAAGAGCACTTTCAGGGCAAGTGGCAGACGGGAGGCAGGGCGAAGCATGGCAGGAGCGTATGGCGGTGAGGATTGCTACCAGTCTTCCGGACTGATATGCTGTGACAAGTATAGCGCACCGCCCTCCTCTCCTACACCCGAATTATTGCGTTTTCAGGACTTCGGCTATATTCTAAAATCTGCCTTAAAATCTCGCTGCAGCTATTTTCAGTCAGATATTCAGACTTTACAAACATCCTATTTCAGCCTAGACTCAACCGGTTTGCGGCGCAGTTCCATCCTGATAAGGCACAAAAAAACGGCCGCCTCCCTTTCGGGAAGCGGCCGTTTTTACTTGGAACCGAATTCAGAATTACTTCTGCGACAGTTGGGCCTCGCCTGACTCTTTCAAGCGAATCAGGTTTAGGGCCGAGCCGGCTTTAAACCACTCGATCTGGCCTTGGTTGTAAGTGTGATTCACCGTGATGAGGTCGGTGTCGCCGTCGGCGTGGTGCAGACGGATCTGCAGGGGCTTGCCAGGGGCAAACTCCGTCAGGCCGAGGATGTCGAACGTGTCATCCTCTTCAATCAGGTCGTAATCGGCCTTGTTGGCGAAAGTGAGGGCCAGCATGCCCTGCTTTTTGAGGTTGGTTTCATGAATCCGGGCAAAGCTCTTCACCAAGATGGCACGCACACCCAGGTGGCGGGGCTCCATGGCAGCGTGCTCGCGCGAGCTGCCTTCGCCGTAGTTCTCGTCGCCTACCACAATCGACCCGATACCCTGAGCTTTGTAGTTACGCGCTACCGCCGGTACCGGCGAGTAAGGCGTGCCCTGCGTCAGGCCATCCTTCACGGCGTTGGCTTCGCCGTTGAAGGAGTTGATGGCGCCGATGAGCATGTTGTTGGAGATGTTATCCAAGTGGCCGCGGTATTTCAGCCATGGGCCGGCCATTGAAATGTGGTCGGTGGTGCACTTGCCCTGCGCCTTGATGAGCAGGCGCAACCCTTTCAGGTCGGTGCCTTCCCACGGCTTGAAGGGGTCAAGCAGCTGCAGACGGTCGGAAGCGGGGGCTACCAGCACCTGCACGCCCGAGCCATCAGCAGCGGGAGCCTGGAAACCGGCATCTTCTACGGCAAAACCAGCGGGCGGCAGCTCAATGCCCTGCGGCTCGTCGAACTTCACCTGCTGGCCGTCTTTGGTGGTCAGCGTGTCGGTGAGGGGGTTGAAGGTCAGGTCGCCGGCAATGGCGAAGGCCGTCACGATTTCGGGCGAGGCCACGAAGGCGTGAGTGTTTGGGTTGCCGTCGTTGCGCTTGGCAAAGTTGCGGTTGAAGCTCGTGATGATGGAGTTGCGGCGCTTGGGGTCGTCGGTGTGGCGGGCCCACTGGCCGATGCACGGACCGCAGGCGTTGGCCAGCACCACGCCGCCCATCTGGGCGAAGGTGTCCAGCAAACCGTCGCGCTCCACGGTGTAGCGCACCAGCTCCGAGCCGGGCGTTACAGTGAATTCAGCGTTGACCGTGAGGCCTTTGCTTACGGCCTGGCCGGCAATGCTGGCGGCGCGCGTGATGTCTTCGTAGCTGGAGTTGGTGCACGAGCCAATCAGGCCCACTTCCAGCTTCTCGGGCCAGCCGTGCTCTTTTACGGCTGCCGCAAACTGCGAAATCGGCCAGGCGGCGTCCGGCGTGAACGGACCGTTCACGTAGGGCTCCAGCTCGTCGAGGTTGATTTCGATGAGACGGTCGTAGAAAGCTTCGGGGTTAGCATATACCTCGTCGTCGGCGCGCAGGTGCTGGGCCACGCCGGCGGCGAGGTCGGCAATGTCGGCCCGCTCGGTGGAGCGTAGGTAGTCGCCCATCTTCTCGTCGTAGCTGAACACCGAGGTGGTAGCCCCGATTTCAGCGCCCATGTTGCAGATGGTGCCTTTGCCAGTAGCGGAAAGGCTGTTAGCGCCTTCGCCGAAGTACTCCACAATAGCACCGGTGCCGCCTTTTACGGTCAGGATACCAGCTACTTTCAGAATTACGTCTTTGGCCGAAGTCCAGCCGTTCATTTTGCCGGTCAGCTTCACGCCGATTACTTTCGGGAACTTCAGCTCCCAGGCCATGCCGGCCATTACGTCCACGGCATCGGCGCCGCCTACGCCAATGGCAATCATGCCGAGGCCACCCGCGTTGGGCGTATGTGAGTCGGTGCCGATCATCATGCCGCCGGGGAAGGCGTAGTTTTCGAGCACCACTTGGTGAATGATACCCGCGCCGGGCTTCCAGAAGCCGATGCCGTATTTATTGGAAACCGAAGCCAGGAAGTCGTAGACCTCCTTGTTTTCGGAGTTGGCGATGGCCAAATCTTCGGTAGCGCCCTCTTTGGCCTGAATCAGGTGGTCGCAGTGCACAGTGCTGGGTACGGCGGCCTGGGGCTTGCCGGCCTGCATGAATTGGAGCAGCGCCATCTGGGCGGTGGCATCCTGCATGGCTACACGGTCGGGGGCGAAGTCGACGTAGGAAACGCCCCGCTCAAACGCCTGCGAAACCGTGCCGCCGTACAGGTGAGCGTACAGGATTTTTTCGGTGAGGGTAAGCGGGCGGCCAACGGCGGTACGGGCGGCCTCGATGCGGGAGCCCATGCCAGCGTACACAGCCTTGATCATTTCTAAGTCAAACGCCATAATTCAAAAGGGAAAAAGTGGAGAGAACGTGCCTATCTAAGACAGGTACGCAAATATAGGTACCGGTCGTTGCGCAGCCCAACTTTTCGGTGGCTGGAAGCTGATACCGGCTGGCATTTAGAATGATTCCAGCCGGCGCCGGCCAAAGTTGGGCTACATTCGCGGCTCTTGCGCTTTAAACTAATTCGGGGGCGCCGTAGTTTAGCCCCGAATCACCTTAACCCTCTTTTGTATGCCCGTTGCCATTGACATTCGCAAGGCAGTACTCGGGGCCGGACTCGCGCTGGCCGCCGTGGCCTGCCAGCCCAATTCCTCTACTTCTGAAAACCAGGCCGCTACCGAAGCTGCCGGCACGGCCGGTGCTACGGCACTTTCGGCCGGCACCTGGCGCGGCGTACTGTCGGCCCAGGGCCAGGAAATACCGTTTCTGTTTGATGTGACCACCGACGGCGGCAAGCCCACCGTGACGCTACGCAATGGCGAAGAACGCCTCAAACTCGACGAAATCAGCACCGCCGGTGACTCTACCACCATCCGGCTGGGCGTGTTCGATGCCGCCCTAGTGGTGCGCGCCGATGGCGCCGACAAGCTCAAGGGCACCTGGGTGAAATACGACGGCAAGGAGCCATACCGTGTGGCGTTTGCGGCCACCAAGGGCGCCGAGCCGCTGTTTCCGGTGATGGCCGACCAGAAGGTGGAATCTTTCGATGGCACCTGGAAAGTCACGTTTAAAGGCAGCGACGGCAAAACGTATCCGGCCGTCGGAATTTTCAAGCAGGAAGGCCCAAACGTAAGCGGTACTTTCCTGACTTCTACCGGCGACTACCGCTACCTGGCGGGGCAGGCCGACGGGAACACGCTCAAGCTTTCGACGTTTGATGGCAGCCACGGCTTCCTGTTCACGGCGCAGAAACAAGGAACTGCGCTGCAGGGCGACTTTTACAGCGGCAAGTCGGGCCACGAAACCTGGACCGCCACGCTGGACCCGAGCGCCAAGCTGCCCGACGCCAACGCCCTGACCGGCATGAAGCCCGGCCAGAAAAAGCTGGACTTCAAGTTCCCAAGCATCTACGAAGGAGGTAGCATCTCCCCTTCCGACCCCAAGTACAAGGGCAAAGTAGTAGTGCTGCAGATCCTGGGCTCATGGTGCCCAAACTGCATGGACGAAACCAACTTCCTGGCCCCCTGGTACGAGAAGAACAAGCAGCGCGGCGTGGAAATCATCGGGCTGGGCTACGAGCGTACTACCGACCAGAAAGTGGCCTCGCAGAAGCTGCTGAAAATGAAGGAGCGCATGAACATCGGCTACGACCTGGCCGTGGCCGGGCAAGCCTCGTCGGCGGAAGCCAGCAAGTCGTTGCCGCAGCTGCAGAAGGTCATTGCCTTCCCCACCACCATTTTCCTGGATAAGAAAGGCGAGGTGCGCAAGATTCACACCGGCTACTCGGGCCCCGGCACCGGCAAGTACTACGAGCAGGAAGTGGCTGAATTCAACAAAACCATCGACCAGCTACTGGCAGAATAACGCTTCCTCCAGCCTCTTGGGATAGGAAGAGAACGAAGCACCTACTAATAGCAACCAGAAACGCCGTAGCTGATCAGCTGCGGCGTTTCTGGTTGTATGGTGCTACGGAAGTCGTAGCGGGGCTAACAGCTACTGAGGTCAACGAAAAGCATCACGCCGACTATCAACTCACTGCCCGCACCTGTAGCCACAGCGGCCCTTTTGGCCGCAACGTAATCAGCGGATCGGTACCAGCGGGGGCGGCGGAAACGGGCGCAAAATCGAAGTGGCGCAAAGCTTCCAGCAGCACCAGCTGAATTTCGGTGAGGGCGAAGTGGCTGCCCACGCACAGGCGCGGCCCACCACCGAAGGGCAGGTACGCATACGCCGGAATGGGCGGCTGCTGGCCGGGCGCAAACCGCTCGGGCCGAAAGGCATCGGGCTCGGGCCACAGCTCGGGGTGGCGGTGGATGCCATAGACGTAGATGGAAAACAGCGTGCCTTTTGGGATGGGCAGGCCCTGAAACTCATCGTCTTCCAAGGCCACCCGGTCCAGAATCCAGGCCGGCGGATAGAGGCGCATGGTTTCCTGCACTACCTGCAGCGCGTAGGGCAGCTGCGTGAGCTCCGCAAACTCGGGTGGGCGCTGAGCGAGGCCCACTGCCGCCCGCTCCTGCCGGATCTGCGCTGCGGCTTCGGGATGCTGAGCCAGCAGATGCAGCATCCAGCTCAGGGCATTGGCGCTGGTTTCGTGTCCGGCCAGCAGCAGGATATTGGCTTCGTCCAGTAGCTGCTCTTCGCTCATGGCTTCGCCGGTGTCCTCGTAGCGGGCATCCAGCAACATTTGCAGCAGGTCGTCGGGCGGCGGTGCGGTGTCAGCTGGCTGGCCGGGCTTGACTGGGGCGGGCGTTGCGGAAGCAGCTGCCACTGGCACGCCGGCACCTTGCGACGCCTGCCGCCGACGGATGTAGCCGCGCACCAGCTCGCGCAGCTCCTGGCTGAGGGCATCGTGCTGCTGGAAGGCACCGCGCAACCGAAACCAGGGCCGCAGGTAGGGCTGCCGGATGGTGCGCACGTAAAAGGCCTGAATGCGGGTGAGAACCTCCGACAGCCGGTCACGCTCGGCATCGGTCATGCTGGTCCCGAATGTGGCCTGCGCAATAATCTGGAAAGCCACGCGGGTCATTTCGGCATGAATATCCACTGTGAGCGAGCCACCAACTGCCGCCAGCCGGGCGCGCAGGTCCTGGCTCCACTCTTCGGCGGCGGCCTGCATCAGGCGCGTGAGGGCCGTTAGCCGCTGCCGATGCAAGCCGGGCTGGATCAGGCGGCGCTGTCGCAGCCAGTCGGCCCCTTCGTTGGTGAGCAGCCCGCGGCCGAGGTACCGGATCAGGCCGTGCGTGAGGTCGGACTTGAGGTAGCGGCGGTGGTTTTTCTGGAGAATATGCTGGGTCAGGGCCGGGTCGCGCGTGACGATGCAGGGCCGCACGCCACCCAGGTGCAAACCCACCGTGTCGCCGTGGTGCGTGAGGGCGCGGTCGAGGTTCTGGATGGGCTGGCGGGCCATGGCCAGGGAGCCAAGCAAGGTGCGCCAGCGCGGCACGCGCGGCAGTGGGCGCGCCAGCCTGGCCAGGCTGGCTAGCGGCAAATCAGATAAATCGGGCATAGAAAAGCAGACAGACAGGCCCGATAGCAGGCCAAGAAATATACAGCGCAAGTATAACGAACCGGGGCGTGGCACCAGGGCAAGTTCGGCTGCTGATCAGTGCGCAAACAAACTGAACCGCAGCTCATAGGTGCCTGGGCACGGCGAAGCTCGCGCACAACCCTGCCGGCCCTTCTGCCCGTACAACCAACTGCCCGGCGCTGCCGGATGCCGCATTCTTGTCCCTTCCTCACAACCAAACCTACGCCCGCTTATGTGGATTCAACAGCAACCCGATGCCCTCGCTCCCCTCGCCGACCTGCAGGGCCACACCGTAGGCCTCAAGTTTGAGTGCAACATGTGCCACACCGAGGTTTTCACTGATTCGCTCGGTGTGCCCGCCCCCGACCATCTGGCCAATTCTATGGAAGACGACGGCCAATACGAGAAAGAGGAAGTGAAATGCCCCGGCTGCGATATGACGCACGAAATAACCGTCAAAAGCACCTTCGACGGCGTGAAATTCGACGTGTCGGAAGTAGCGCCCGGCAGCGTGTCGTACCAACTGAATCACTGATTAGGTCGGATTTTTCGGATTCCTCGGATTTTGTGGACGGTTGTCCCTTTCAAGCAAGCAAAAAGGATTGCCAGTTGGCAATCCTTTTTGCTTGGTCCGGTTGAAGGAAACGAATCAGCGCCGTCCAAAAAATCCGTGTAATCCGTGCAAAATCCGTGTGAATCAGTGATTCTAGTGGTTGCGTTCTATCGTGTAGTTGATAAGCTGTTCCAGTGAGGTGCGCGAAGCGGAGGCCGGAAACGTGTGCAACACGGCTACTGCCTCGTCGCGGTAGCGTTCCATCACCTTGATGGCGTAGTCGAGCCCGCCGGACTGCTGCACGAACTCGATGACGGCCTGCACCCGGTCTTTGCGGCCGTCGTTGTTTTTTACGTTGTAGATGATGCGGCGCTTGGTGAGCCAGTCGGCCTGCTGCAGGGCATAAATGAGCGGCAGCGTCATCTTCTTTTCCTTGATATCGATGCCCACCGGCTTGCCGATTTCGGCGGTACCGAAATCGAACAGGTCGTCTTTGATCTGAAAGGCCATGCCTACTTTCTCGCCGAAAAGCCGGGCCCGTTCGATGGTTTCTTTGTCGGCACCGGCCGAGGCGGCGCCCACGGCGCAGCAGGAGGCAATCAGGGACGCCGTTTTCTGCCGAATGATGTCGAAATACACGTCCTCGGTAATGTCGAGGCGGCGGGCTTTTTCAATCTGCAGCAGCTCGCCTTCGCTCAATTCCTTCACGGCATTGCTCACGATTTTGAGCAGCTCGTAATCGTCGTTTTCCAGACTCAGCAGCAGGCCTTTACTCAGCAGATAGTCGCCGACGAGCACGGCAATCTTGTTTTTCCAGAGGGCGTTGATGCTGAAAAACCCGCGCCGGTAGTTGCTTTCGTCCACCACGTCGTCGTGCACGAGGGTGGCCGTGTGCAGCAGCTCGATGAGGGCCGCGCCTCGGAACGATGCTTCCGGCAGCGGGTCGCCGCCGCTGATTTTGGCCGTAAAAAACACGAACATGGGCCGAATCTGCTTGCCCTTGCGCTTCACGATGTAGCCCATGATTTTGTCCAGCAGCAGTTGCTTGGTCTGCATGGACGCGCGGAATTTCTGTTCGAATTCCAACATTTCGGCGGCAATAGGCGCCTGTATCTGGTCCAGCGTTACGGTCATGCGGGTATTTTGGGCGCTGCGAAAGTACGCGGAAAAAGGTGAGATGGTAAATCGGCACGGAAATGAGTTCTGGAAACAGCTGGCGTGACCTTTTTGCTGAGTGTTCTTCCGCGGGCGCCTTGCCAAAGCACCCACACCTTCTGCCGTCGGTGCCCGGCTACTGCCCGCTGCATCTCCTATCTTCGCTGCATGCCAACTCAACCTGTCCGCCTCGACTTTCCTCTTGCCAGCGCCCGCCACCACCGGCCGTTCATGGCTGATGCCCGCTACGTGCCCACTGGCCAGCCCAAGCCGGTGGTGGTGTTTGTGCACGGCTTCAAGGGGTTCAAGGACTGGGGCCACTTCAATGTGCTGGCCGATTGGTTTGCCGAGCAGGGCTTTGTGTTCGTGAAGCTTAACCTGTCGCACAACGGCCTGGTGGTGGGCGGCACCGGCGACCTGGAGGACCTCGAAGCCTTTGGCCAGAACAACTTCAGTCTGGAGCTCGACGATATTGGGGCGCTGCTCGACACGCTGCAGCAGGGCCAGTCGGGTATTCCGGCAGCCGAAATGGACCTGACCCATATGGCCCTTATCGGCCACAGCCGGGGCGGCGGGCTGGTGCTGCTGAAAGCCGCCGAAGACGCCCGCGTGCGGGCCGTGGTGACGTGGGCGGCCATCAGCAACGTGAATCCCGGCTGGCCTGAGCACCTTATGCAGCAGTGGCAACAGCAGGGCGTTTTTCACGTGGAAAACTCGCGCACCGGCCAGCAGCTGCCCATGCACTACCAAATTGTGGAAGACTACCACCAGAACCGCCTGCGCCTCGACATCCGCCATAATGTACGCCGCAAGCTGCGTGGCCGCCCCGTCCTCGTGCTGCACGGCGACCAGGACGAAACCGTTCCTCTGGACCGGGCCTTGCAACTCAAAGAGTGGTACCCGGCCGCCGAGCTGCAGGTGCTACCCGGCGTGACGCACAACTTCGGCGGCACCCACCCCTGGTTGAAAGCAGAGCTACCTGCCGAGGCACTACAGGCAGCAGAAGTGACGGCAGCGTTTCTACGGCGCGTGTTGTAGCCTTTGATAGCCACTATGCCTATCGCCTACCTCCTGCTCGGCTCCAACCTCGGCGACCGGGCCACGATTCTGCAGGAAGCGGTGCAGTATTTGAGCAAAGCCGCTGGCCCTATTGTGGCCGCATCTGGCCTCTACGAAACGGCCGCCTGGGGGCTGGAAGACCAGCCGCCGTTCCTCAACCAAGCAATCGGTATCCAAACTAGCCTCCCGCCTGCCAATCTGCTGCAGGTGTGCCTGGCTACCGAGCAGCAGGCCGGCCGCGTGCGTGAGGTCCGCTGGGGCGCCCGCACGCTGGACGTGGATATTCTGCTTTATGGGCAGGAAATAGTAACGACCTCGGATCTGCGGATTCCGCATCTCCGCCTGCCGGAGCGCCGGTTTGCGCTGGCGCCGCTAGCCGAAATTGCCGGTTCGGTAGTACACCCGGGCCTGCGGCAAACAATAGCAGAGCTGCTGGAGTCTTGCCCCGACCAGTTGCCAGTACAGCGCCTATAGCCGACCAATTGTAGTGTTAGCGGATTTAATCCTGAGCCGCGCTATTGCTTGGTTGCGGCAAATGCAGACGGATGGTTGTGCAGAAAGATGCTGTTGCGGATGGTTCTGGCGGCTGGGTAGAGCAGCCAGCAAAAGCCAAGTAGTAGC
This sequence comes from Hymenobacter puniceus, assembly GCF_014333525.1. GTDB lineage: Bacteria > Bacteroidota > Bacteroidia > Cytophagales > Hymenobacteraceae > Hymenobacter. The sequence goes on along the minus strand of NZ_JACSCX010000002.1, from coordinate 782,080 downwards.
ATCAGCCGCTGCCGTTTGGGACTTTGGCTAGCCAGTACCTGCTGGGCTTGCGCAAAAAGCAGCAGGAAAAACGGAGCATATAGTACGGCCGTGTACCGGTCGGCATCGGTGAGGCCGGCGCCGCTCTGCCCGAGCCAGGCGAGTGGCACCAGTGGCAGCAGCACCACCGGAACCATGATGCCCAGCAAACGCAAAAACCGGGGCCCCGGCACCATTAGGCCACCGGTAGTGAGTAGTAGAAAAAGCACTGCGTACAGGCCGTATCCCTGGCTGGCGTACGTGGTGAGCGGCATAAGCCAGCGGCCCATAGCGTGGCCGAAATCAGTGGCCGCCTGCACCCAAATGTTCCAGCCCTGAATTTCCTGTAGGTTGCGGGCGGCGGCCACTACCAGCGTGTAGTATTGCCAGACCGCGCCGGCCCCAACCGTCAGCAGCTCGTGCCCCACCAGCAGCCACCGGCGGCGCCATGCCCACACCGGATACAGCGCCACCACACTCAACCCTACACCTGCCAGCACAAAAAACCCTGTCACACGCTGCAAAGGCAGCAAAATGCCGCACACCGTAGCGCACAGCAGCATCGTGGCAGTGCCGTTTCTGCTGTAGCAATACAGCGCGTACAGGTAGCCCGAAAGCAAAAGAATGAACAGTGGCTCCGACCACAAAAAGCCGCCGCACATGAGCCAGGGCGTCGAAAACGCCAACACCAGAATATACAGCCGGATCAAGGCCGGATGAGTCAGCAGCTGTTGGCCCAAACGCCCCCACAGCAGCAGGCTGGCGGCCAGGCACGTGCCCTGCAGCCACTTCCAACCAAACGGCAAAACCGCTTTCCAGCCCGCCAGCACCACCGGAAACAAGGGCGGCCACGCAGTGTAGAGCGTGCCATTGGCATTTCGGAGCTGGCCGGTAGTGGCAACGCTTTGGGCCGCGCCCAGGTAGTTCCAGGAGTCCGGCGTCATGGCCAGGCCGTGCCAGGTTGCGTAGCCAAACAGGCCCGCCCAAATGGCAACACCCAACAACAGCCACCTCCAATCAGTGCTGAAAGCAAGCTGGGAGTGACTGTTGCTGGGCATCAAAGGAGTAGCTACGCCTGCGTTACGGCAGATTGCGCGCTTACTTCCGGCGCAATCTTCTTCACGAGGCCCTGCAGCACTTTACCGGGGCCACACTCCACAAACTCGGTGGCGCCATCCTGCACCATGCGCTGCACGCTTTGGGTCCAGCGGACCGGGGCCGTGAGCTGACGCACCAGGTTTTCCCGGATTTCGTCGGGGTTGGTGTGCGGCGCGGCGTCTACGTTCTGGTAGACCGGGCAGATGCCGGCCGAGAAAGTGGTTTTGGCAATGGCCTCCGCCAGCGCCGCTTCCGCCGACTGCATCAGGGGCGAGTGAAAGGCGCCGCCCACCGGCAGCGGCAACGCCCGCTTGGCACCGGCCGCTTTCAGCTGCTCGCAGGCCAGCTCGATGCCGCGCTGGGAGCCAGATACCACCAGCTGGCCGGGGCAGTTGTAGTTGGCCGCTACCACCACGTTGCCACCCGCCGTAATTTCCTGGCAGATGCGGGCCGTAGTGTCATCGTCGAGGGCCAGGATGGCGGCCATAGTGCCGGGCTGCTCCTGGCAGGCGGCCTGCATGGCTTTGGCCCGCTGCGCTACCAGTTGCAGCGCGTCCTCGAAGCGCAGCACCTTGGCCGCTACCAGCGCCGAAAACTCGCCCAGCGAGTGGCCTGCCACCATATCGGGCCGGAAATCGGGCAGCACGGCGGCCAGCGCCACCGAATGCAGAAAGATTGCCGGCTGGGTTACGTCGGTGCGGCGCAGGTCTTCCTCGGAGCCCGAGAACATAACGTCGGTGAGCGAGAAACCCAGAATATCGTTGGCCTGGTCCATGAGGCGCTTGGCCTCGGGATGCTGCTCGTACAGGTCGCGGCCCATACCGCTGAACTGGCTACCCTGGCCGGGGAAGATTACTGCTTTCAAAGGATCACGGATTAGCACGGATTTTAGCGGATTTCACAGATTTTGTGGACGGCCCCAACTTTGGCGCTGACACTTGGCAGGGCTCTCCTATCCGGTTCCGCTTTTCCGTGCGGGGTGGGAGAAAAATCGGATGCAAGCTGCACAAAAATGTTTTCTGACACCAGAGCATGCGCCGTTGCCGCGTTTCCTGCCACAAAAAAACCGGGCGCCCCGCGAGGAGACGCCCGGTTTTTTTGTGGCAGGAAACAGGTTACTTTGGGGTGCTTAGCGGCTGATTTCCACCCACCCTTTATAGGTTCGCTTGGTGTTGTTCACGTCACTAAATTCTACGTCGGCCTGGTAGAAGTAAACACCTTCCACTACCGTCGAGCCGGAGCTACCTTCGGCGCGGCTGCCTCCGTTCCACTTAATCAGCGGCTCCTTGTCGCTCTCATAGATCTTCACGCCCCAGCGGTTGAATACCCGGAAGTTGGTACGGCGGATCGGCGTGAATACTTTGGGCCGGAACGTGTCGTTGAGGCCGTCGCCGTTGGGCGTAAACACGTTCGGCAGCAAGAACAACTGGCAGTCTTCTTTGCACTCCACATTGCTACGCACGCTGCGGATACCCGTAGAATCCACGGATTGTACGGCGTAGCAGCCGGCTTCCGAGGTAAGGTTGCGGTGCAGGTAGCTCATCTGGTTGCCAGGCACCGACGTCAGGAAGCGCAAGGAATCCGTAGGGTTGGCGGCGTAGAAAATGTTGTACGACGCAATGCCCCGGCTGCAGTCAGGTGGCGTAGCGCCCAGCGTCCAGCTCAGCACGTTGGTATAAATCGGGCCGGAGGCTGGCGTAGCCGGCAAATCAAACAGGCGCGTGGCCAGACTGTCGCAGTTGGGCCGCTTGAGGCTCAGGACGGGCGGGCACGGAATAGCCTGCAACGGAATGCACTGCTGCTGGCTCAGGTTGATCAGCGGGTCGATGATGGCCGGGTTGCTGTAGGTGCCGTTGGTCGAGACGTAGTAGCAGTAAACCTGGCCTTTCACCAACGGCCGGGCCGTGGTTCCCTGATCCACATACGTGCCGCCGGCGTTGGTACCCGTGACGGTGGCAATCTGCACAAACTGGCTGCCCGCCCCCGGGTCGCGGCGGAAGATGGTGGTGGGGCGGCGGCTGTTGTCCCACGGCACGTTATAGGTCCAGCGCAGCGTGATACGGTTGTTCTGCGGATCGGGCGTGCCATCTACGCGCACACTAGAAGCGGGAGCTGCCGTTTCCGTAACCGTGCCCGAGCCTGGCTGGGTGGTGGCGTTGCTGATGAACTCCAGCCGGTAGATATAGGAGCGGGTTTGAGTATCGAGGTTGTTGTCCACGTACACCGTGTCGTTGGGCCGGTCTACGATGCGGGCAATTTCCGTGAAGGTCGCCGTACTGCTCTGGCCAGTGGCCCGCAACAAACGGTATACCAGCGGTGCATTAAACGTGTTGATAGGGCCGGGCTTGGTCCATTTCACCGTGATGCGACCAGCTGTAGGAGAGGTAGCGTCCACCGTGACATTGGTGAACACGGCCGACCGGCCCGCGAAGCTCACGCAGGCCTCCTGCGAAGCCAGGCTCTTGCCCCCGGCCGGCAGCGGAAACTCCACATAAATGCGGTAGCAATACGTTCTGCCCCGCTGCAACCCCTGGCCGTTGTTGGTATCCACGTACGATAGCAGGTCGCCGGTAGCTGGTGGTGTTGGATACGTCAGGGTTTCAATCAAGGTGTAGCCGGCCGAGGCCGGAATGCCGGTCACGCAAGGGCCGGAAATAGGGGGACCCGGGTTTTCCCGGCGGAAAATCAGAATCCGGGCACCCGGCCGCTGGCAGACGTAGCTGTTCCAGGTAAGTACCGCGTTGTTGCCCTGTCGGATGGCCTGCAGATTCTGCGGTGCCGGCCCGATTACCGTAATGTTCCAGACGCGCTGGTCGATCAGCACCGGGTTACCGCCAGTAGGCTGGTCCTCGGCCGTGAAGCTCACGCGGATAGGCTGCGCGGCAATGTTGGAGCAGTCCGGTGTCCAGCGGAACGTGCCAGCCGCCGTAGGCGGGCCAGCAGAAGTCTGCGTGAACGTAGCCGGCGGCAGAATACCACTGTTGGCCGTAATTCTGACCGGGTTGCGGTCGGCATCAGTAGCCGTCACGTTGCCCGTCACCAAGGTGCCGGCCACCACGCAGATATCTGGCGGAATTGTAAGAATCGGGCGCTGATTAGCCGTGCCGCGCACGTTGATCTGCATGTCGCGAATCACCGTACCGATCAGGCGGCGGCCAAACTGCGTGCGTCGGTACTCACGCACTTCAAATGCCACATTATACTCCCCCACCGTGCCCGGCGAGTTCCAGATGATGGTACCCGTGACTGGGTTTTGCTGAAAAATCGATTGAGCTCCGGGCACGCCAGTGGGGTTGCCACTAGGCGGGTCATTGTATTGCACCTGCTGGCCGTTATTTGCACCAATCAGCTGATTGGGCACTACGTAACCAGTAGCGTTAGCAGGACTTGGCACGAAGCAGGGTGCAGTAGGCCCACTGATGCCGCCGGGCACCTGCTGGCTGGGGCGCAGCACGAAAGCCAGGGAGTCGCCATCCGGATCAAATGCCGCCGGATTGTGCAGAAACACTTGCCCAACCGCCGCATTATCGATAGAAGGCTTAGTTAGGATGGCCGAACGGTTGCGGCCCAGACCCGGGTCGAGGGTGAACGTAGTGGATATGTAAAAGCTTTGCTGATCAGAGTTGGCCATGTTCAGCACGCCTACGTTGCGGTTTTCACCGATATAGTGCACAGTATAGGTGCCTACAGCATTGTACGTGTGCTCGAAAACATACACGTTGCGGTTGGTTTCGCCATTTATTACCGTCACCGACTGGCGCTGAATCTGCTGTGGTGCGCTACAATCACCAAAGAAAATCGTGACAAAACGCTCGTCTGGAATAGGACCAACGGGCGTCTTCTGGAAGAGAATCATCTTGAAGAAAACCCTGTTTGGGTTAAAGCTGGGCCCGATGGTGGTATCTACCTTGGCTTGAATGTCGCCGGCCCGCAAGTGGGTAGCCTGCGCTTCAGGTGTAACCCAGGCCAACAACGCCACCAATAACACCAGCCACGGCCCACGCCGTGCCAGCCAGAATAGTAAGGAAGAAATCATACGTCTGCGCAGTAAAGAGAAAACAAGGTTACTGGCCCGAGGATGCCAGTGAAATCATACATAGCAGTCCAACAAAAATCCTGCCTGAGAGGTTACTCAACCGAAGCCTGTTCACCAGTCCGTCTAACGGCATTCCGGACGGATAGATTCACGTAAGATAACGACTGGGATGGAGACTTTATTTGGATTGTTTCCTAGCGGGTCGGCCCGTACCTTTGGCTGATTCACCGACCCCACCAAACCCTTTTTCTCGCTCCTATGAGTTGGATTAGTAACACGTTTTCCAGCAGCATCGGCCGCAAAATCGTTATGGCCGCCACCGGTCTGTTTTTGTGCTCTTTTCTGGTAGTACACTTAGCTGGCAACTTCCAATTATTTAAAAACGACGGCGGTCTGGCTTTCAATGCCTACTCCGAGTTCATGAGCCACAACACCATTATCCGGATTCTGGAAATCGGACTGGTACTAGGATTTGGGGCACACATCTACCAAGGCATATCCTTGGCGCTTAAGAATAAAGCTGCTCGCGGCAGCCGCTACGTTTCCGACCATATCGAGCAAAACAGCCCCTGGCATGCCCGCAGCATGGCCGTGCTGGGTAGCATAGTGCTCTTCTTCCTGATTGTGCACCTCTATAACTTCTTCGGCACGCTGCGTTTCGGTGAGCCGCTGAAGGATTCGCAGGGCAATGAAAATGCCTACGCCCTTGTAGTTGACGCGTTCCGCAACCCGTTGTATGTGGCACTGTACGTGCTGGCACAGGTAGCCCTGCTTTACCACTTGCTGCACGGCTTCCAGAGTGCTTTCCAGACGCTGGGCCTCACGCACCGCAAGTACACGCCCGCCATCAAGCTGTTGGGCATTGTTTTCTCCGTTGTTGTCTGCGCCGGCTTTGCTGCCATGCCGATTTACTTCTACTTTTTCAACTAACTCCACCCAAGCACGCCTATGTTTCCGGACTCCAAAATTCCCGAAGGTCCCTTAGCCGAGAAGTGGGAAAAGCATAAGTTCAACGTCAAGCTCGTTAACCCGGCCAACAAGCGCAAATACGATGTCATCGTAGTAGGCACTGGTTTGGCTGGTGGCGCAGCGGCTGCTTCGCTGGCGGAGTTGGGCTACAACGTAAAAGCCTTTACCTACCACGATTCGCCCCGCCGGGCGCACTCCATTGCTGCGCAGGGAGGCATCAACGCTGCCAAAAACTATCAGAACGATGGCGACTCTGTGTTCCGCCTGTTCTACGATACCATTAAGGGGGGTGACTACCGGGCCCGCGAAGCCAATGTGTACCGCTTGGCGCAGGTGTCGGTGAACATCATCGACCAGTGCGTAGCGCAGGGCGTTCCGTTTGCCCGCGAATACGGCGGCCTACTGGCTAACCGCTCCTTTGGTGGTGCCCAGGTAAGCCGCACGTTCTACGCCCGCGGCCAGACTGGCCAGCAGTTGCTACTCGGCGCCTACTCGGCTCTGTCGCGCCAGATTGCTTACGGCAAAGTGAAAATGTACACCCGCTCCGAAATGCTGGACGTGGTGGTAGTTGATGGTCAGGCGCGCGGCATCATCACGCGCAACCTGATTACCGGCGAAATCGAGCAGCACGCGGCGCATGCGGTAGTGCTAGCCACTGGTGGCTACGGCAACGTATTCTACCTGAGCACCAATGCCATGTACTGCAACGCTACTGCAGCGTGGCGGGCACACAAGAAGGGCGCCTACTTCGCTAACCCCTGCTTCACTCAGATTCACCCAACCTGCATTCCGGTTTCCGGCGACTACCAGTCGAAGCTGACGCTTATGTCAGAGTCGCTGCGGAACGACGGCCGCGTGTGGGTTCCGAAAACGGTGGAGATGGCCGAACGGATTCGCAAAGGCGAAATCAAGGCGTCTGACATTGCCGAAGACGACCGGGACTACTTCCTGGAACGCAAATACCCGGCTTTCGGCAACCTGGTGCCCCGCGACGTAGCCTCGCGCAATGCCAAGCAGATGTGCGACGAAGGACGCGGCGTGGGAACAACCGGCCTGGCCGTGTACCTCGACTTTGCCGATATCATCAAGCGCACCGGCGCCGATGCGGTAAGCCAGAAGTACGGCAACCTGTTTGCTATGTACGAGAAAATCACTGACGAGGACCCGTACAAAGAGCCAATGCGCATCTATCCGGCCGTACACTATACCATGGGTGGCCTTTGGGTGGATTATAATCTGCAAACCACCATCCCTGGCCTGTATGCCACGGGTGAGTGCAACTTCTCTGACCACGGTGCCAACCGCCTTGGTGCTTCAGCGCTGATGCAGGGTCTGGCGGATGGCTACTTCGTAATTCCGTACACCATTGGTGATTATCTGGCCTCTACGCCTCCCAAGCCTGTTACGACCGAGCATCCGGCCTTCAAGGAGGCTGAAGCCGACGTGCGGGCCCGCGTGCAGAAGCTGATGAGCATCAACGGTACGCGCACTCCCGATGATTTCCACAAGCACTTAGGACACCTGATGTGGGAATACTGCGGCATGGCCCGCAACGCGGAAGGGCTGAAGTACGCCAAAGGCGAAATCCAGAAGCTGCGCAAAGAATTCTGGAACGACCTAAAGCTGACCGGTACCGAAACCGAGCTAAACCAGGCCTTGGAGAAAGCCGGCCGCGTAGCCGACTTCCTGGAACTGGGGGAGCTAATGATGGATGACGCCTTGAACCGCAACGAAAGCTGCGGCGGCCACTTCCGCGAGGAATATGCCACCGAAGAAGGTGAAGCCAAGCGCGACGACGACAATTATGCCTATGTAGCTGCCTGGCAGTATGTTGGCGATAATCAGCCGGAGATTCTAAACAAGGAAGAGCTGTCGTTTGAGAATGTCAAGCTCACGCAACGGAGCTACAAGTAGTAGTAAGTAGCAGGGAGTGTGCAGAACACTCGGCACACTCCCTGCCACTCACTACCCAATCCCCACTACTCGATACCCCTGAAATACAATGGCCGGAAGTAACCCCAACGCCAAACCAATGAACCTCACGCTGAAAGTATGGCGGCAGAAAAGCCGTACTGCAGCAGGCGGGATTGTAGATTACCAGGTAAAAGATATTTCGCCCGAAATGTCCTTCCTGGAAATGCTGGACGTGCTGAACGAGGACCTGTTGCGCAAAGGTGATGAGCCTGTTGCCTTCGACCACGACTGCCGCGAAGGCATCTGTGGCTCGTGCAACCTGTTCATCAACGGCCGTGCGCACGGCCCCGAAACGGGCACTACCACCTGCCAGCTGCACATGCGCAAGTTCTCCGACGGAGACACCATCGTTATTGAGCCTTGGCGCGCCAATGCCTTCCCCGTAAACCGCGACTTGAGCGTTGACCGTTCGGCCTTCGACCGGATCATTCAGGCCGGCGGCTACGTCAGCGTAAACACCGGTGGCACGCCCGACGGCAACGAAATTCCGATTCCTAAGGAAATTGCCGACCGTGCTTTTGAAGCCGCTACCTGCATTGGGTGCGGTGCCTGCGTGGCATCGTGCAAGAATGCGTCGGCTATGCTGTTCGTTTCGGCGAAGGTGAGCCAGCTGGCGTTGTTGCCCCAGGGCCACGTAGAGCGCAAAACCCGCGTGGAAAACATGGTGGCGCAAATGGACAAGGAAGGTTTTGGTGCCTGCACCAACATCGGCTCGTGTGCAGCAGAGTGCCCTGTGGGCATTTCGCTGGAAAACATTGCCATCCTGAACCGTGAATTCCTGGCGGCAAAAGCAACTTCCAATAACCTCGTGTAAGGTTTACGGTTAGTGTTATCAGCGTCAACAAAAAAGCGAACCGGCCTGCCGGTTCGCTTTTTTGTTGACGCTTTCCTGGCAGGGCAATTAGAACGCAAAGATTTCGTCGTCGCCCAGACGTAGAATCCGCGTTAGTTCTTGCGTTCTGGCTCTTACTTCTCACTCTCCCCCATGATTACCATTATTGTCGGTACCAACCGCCCCGATTCCCGCGCCCAGCGCATTGCTAACTTATACGCCAGCCTGCTCAGTGAGCTGCAGGCTGAGCACCAGATTCTGGATCTGGTAGAGTTGCCTGCCGACGTCAGCGTATCGGCGCTCTATCACAATACTGGCCGCCACGACACATTCAACCGTCTGGCCGACCTCGCTGCCGCCGCCGACAAGCTGGTATTTGTGGTGCCGGAATACAATTGCTCGTTTCCGGGCGTGCTGAAAACCTTCATTGATGGCCTCCCCTACCAGGGCGGTATCCGGGGCAAGAAAGCGGCTTTGGTTGGGCTGGGAACCGGCGCCCAGGGCGGCCTGCTGGCCCTGAGCCACCTCACCGATGTGCTGATGTACCTGAACACTGCCGTATTGCCGGCTCGGGTACGCCTGCCCTTCATCGACCAGCATCTAACCGCTGAAGGCCAGCTGACCAATGCTTTCTACACACAACTGTTGCAGGACCAGGCAGCACAGCTCGTCGCTTTTTAGCCTTACCCCCTACTGAGAAGCTGCAATGCCGCACTGCCAGAAGTTGTGTGGCCGGGAAAGAGTTTCTACTTTACTGTAGTATAAAGCTTTCTGGCAGATGCTTTTACGGTGTTTCTGACTCAGCCTTTCTACCAGCCTTGTATATGCGTCGTTACCAGTTTCCCTCTTTGACATGCGTGGCTTTAGGTAGCATGATGGCCTTTTTTACCGCGTGTAAGAAAGACGAAGCGGCTGGCAGCCTGACGCTGAACGTTAGCAACATGGTAGGAAATGAGGTGCTGGAGCTTAGCCGCCCGGTGCCTTACCGCACATTGGCTGGCGACGAATTTACGGTCACTACCTTTCGCTACTACCTCTCTAATATCAAGCTAAAAAAAGCAGACGGCTCGGAGTTCGTGCAGCCGGAAAGCTACTATCTGCTCGATGAAGCGCTGCCAGCTTCCAAAAGCATTACCATTTCCAATGTTCCGGCTGGCACCTACACCAGTGTGGCTTTCACAATCGGGGTAGACAGCGCCCGCAACGTGACGGGGCCTCGGACCGGGGCACTGGAGCCGAGTGACATGCTCTGGGTATGGAACACGGGGTATATCAACACCAAACTGGAAGGACGCTCGCCCCAGTCGCCCAACACAGCCATCATTTTTCACGTGGTCGGCTTCAGCAGTCCCACCAATACAATCCGTTCCGTAGCACCAAGCTTGAACGGAAGCGCGCTGCAGATTGGGCAGGGACGCACTGCGCAGCTACAGATCCGGGCTGATATTCTGAAGATGTTTTCCGGCCCCCACCCTATCCGGTTTGCGAGCATCTACAACGTAATGGGTGGCGCTAATGCCAAGCTGCTGGCTGATAATCAGGCTGCTGACATGTTTACGGTAAGCGCCGTCGGGCAGTAAGCTCTCTGAACCGGTAGCATTCCTTCCAGGACGTTGTTAGCTCAGACAGCTTCTTGCTATTACGCTGCCTGCCAGTGAATATTCAAGTAGCTACCGTAAATCCCGCAGACGGCGTCCTTGCTGGCGCTGCCAGAGACCGTGCTTGGCCTGGCCTACCATCTGGGCGCCGTAGATGCCGCGGTGCCCGGAAAACAGGTAACTCACCACGCAGGCCAGCCCAGCGTATAGGCCGCACTCGTGCCCGAACAGCTCCATGGCCAGCAGGGTGCAGGCCAGCGGCGTGTTAGCAGCTCCGGCAAACACCGCCGCGAAACCCAATCCCGCTAGCAGCGGCATAGGCAGCGGCAGTACCAGCGCCAGGGCGTTGCCCAACGTGGCGCCCACGAAAAACAGCGGCGTCACTTCTCCTCCTCTGAAAGCAGCACCCAGCGTAAGCGCCGTAAACAGGATTTTCAGCGCGAAAACATATACCGGCAGCGGCTCCTGGAATGCCTGCACGATGGTAGGCACCCCTAGCCCGCTGTAGCGCGTGGTGCCCGCCACCCAAATCAGCAGCGCCACCACGGCGCCACCCACTACCGGCCGTAGCGGCGGCCAGCCAATCAGGCGCTTGTAGAACGCCGATACCAAGTGTGTGGCCCCGGCAAACAAGCGCCCGGCCAGCCCAAACGCCACCCCGGCCGCGGCGGCGCTCAGCAGCGGCAGCGGTGCAATGGCCGGCACTGCCAGCAACGGATACGCTGTATGCCCCACGCCCCAGGCCCGCGTCACGTAGTCGGCGGCGGCAGCGGCCAGGAAGGCGGGCAGCAAGGCATCGTAGCGCAGACGGCCCAGCAGCACCACTTCCAACCCAAACACAGCCCCGGCCAGCGGCGTCCCGAATACCGAAGCAAATCCGGCGCTGAGGCCGGCCAGCAGCAGCAACCGCCGCTCGCGGCGCCGCACGAGGCGCGGCCAGCGGCTGAGTTGGTCGGCAAGGGCGCCGCCCATCTGCACGGCCGTCCCCTCGCGGCCCGCCGAGCCCCCAAACAGGTGGGTGAGCAACGTGCCCACGAGCACCAGCGGCACCATGCGCAACGGCACCGGTTGAGTGGGTCGGGTTATTTCATCGAGCAGCAGATTATTGCCGCTTTCCACGCTTTTTCCCCAGTAGTAGTAAAGCAGCCCCACCAGCAAGCCACCTACCGGTAGCAGTGCAATAATCCACGGATTCAGCTCCCGCCAGTTAGTCACGAAGTCGAGCGCCACCAGAAAGCCCGCGGAAGCTGTACCGGCCAGCCCACCGATGATGGCACTCAAGAGTAGCCAGCGGCAGCCAAACAGAAACAGCAAACGATATTCGCGCAGCAGCGCACCAAAACGGACAACCATAGCAAGCAAAACGGGCCGCCTACTGCGGCCGGCCGGCCCAAAGTACGCAAATGGCACTCACACGTGCACCTAGCGTACTCGCAGCCATTGGAAACGAAACGGACCAATTGCCGCGTTGAAAACACATTGTGTATCTTGAGTTTTCCTTCTCACTTCGTTTCTGCTGGTTTACTGATGACTGCCCGCCTGCGCTTCCGCCTGCCGCTATCCGGTTTGCTGCTGTTGGCCGCGGCTTGCGGTAAGGATGCAGTAGCCCCGGCTCCACCTGCTCCGCCCGTAGCGCCGGCCACGCCCTACACGCTGGTACTGCCCTCGCAGCTGCCGCAGAACGTGGTGCTGCCCGCCAATAACCCGCTAACCGTGGAAGGCATTGAGCTGGGCCGCAAGCTGTTCTACGAAACCCGGCTTTCCAGCACCAATACCATGTCGTGCGGAAGCTGCCACCAGCAAAGCAAGGCCTTCACCGATGGCCGCGCGCGGGCCATCGGGGTCGACGGCGTTGCGCATCCGCGCAACACTATGTCACTGGTGAATTTGCTCTGGGAGCCCAACCTGAACTGGGATGGCTCGGCTACCGCCCTTGAAGCCCAAGCCCGCACGCCCATCGAAAACCCGGTGGAGCTGCACCAGTCGCTGGCCATTGGTGTTGGCAAGCTGCAGCAAACCACGCTCTACCCGCCCCTGTTTGCACAGGCTTTCGGCTCGACTACCATCACTGAAGCCAATGTGCTTAACGCCTTGTCTCAGTTCGAGCGGACCTTGATTTCGTCGAATTCCCGCTACGAAAAGTCACTGCTGGGGCAGGCGGTGCTTAGTGCCGACGAGCGGGCGGGCCGCATCCTGTTCTTCAACCATCCTGGCGAAGGCGGCGACGCCACGGCCCGCGGCGGCTCATGCGACCATTGCCACAACGGCAGCAACTTCCTGTTCACGGCCAGCCGCCTCGGCACCACCCAATACTTCAACAACGGCCTCGACCTGACTTTCACCGACCAGGGGCGGTTCAACGTGACGGGCCAGAACGCCGACCGGGGCCGGTTCCGTGTGCCTACCCTGCGCAATATTGCCCTGACCGCCCCTTACATGCACGATGGCCGGTTCCAAACATTGGAGCAAGTGGTGGATCATTACAACGAGCACATGCGCAGCAACAGCCCCAACGTCGACCCGATTCTGCTGCTTTCCAACACCAACGGCGGCACCAAGCTCGACCTTACCACCACCGAAAAGCGCCAGCTTGTCGCCTTCCTCAAAACACTCACCGATTCTACGTTCATCCAGAATCCACGCTTTTCCAATCCGTTTTGAAGTTTATTCTCTCTTCTCCACTAAGGCTAATTTGCCGATTATGCGCGCTGCACCAAGTGTTCAACTGGCTGCTGGCAGTGGGCTTGGCAGCAGGATTAGCCGCCTGCTCGGTAGCATCTCACAACCAACTCAGTCCTGACCGGGAGCCTGCCGCCCCGCGCTACGTTGCTCCCGCCGATACCTCCCGAATAGATTCTGGGTCTTTACAGACACCACGCTAACTGAACATGCAAACAAGCAAAAAGGGCCGCTGAGAATATCTCAACGGCCCTTTTTGTTTGCTTAATTCGATAATTAATCGACGTTGTCGTGCAGGAACCGGTTGTCGCCCAGCAGTTCGTTGTCGTCGGAAAGGTTGAAGCGGCTGATGTTGCGCTCCGACGAAGGCGTTACGTTCTCCAGCTTCACCTGGCGGCGCAGGTAAGCCGGGGTTTCCAGTTGGTCCTTGATGGCGTCGTTGGTGAGGCCGTTGCTCAACTCCTGCAAGCGGCGGCGGCGCTCATCAGCACGGGCATCAAGGGCCGGGCGGCCTGCAATGGGTGGCGCGGGCTGGGTAGCCTGGTATACTACCGGCTCGGGTGCAGGCGACGAGGGCGCGGACACTGGCGGCACCTGCCCTGTATAGGGCGACGTCTCCAAATCAAACTTCACCGGCTCGGGAGTAGCCGCTACCGGCTGCGGAGCACTCGTGAAGGAAGGCACTACCGGCGCCGACGATACGTCCAGCGGCTCTTTGTTGAATACGTTCAACTGAGGCTCTGGCTGCGGCAAAACGGGCTCCTCTTCCCGCACCGGCACCGCCGTGATGGTGTGTGCCTCGCGGGCAAAACCCGTGGCAATTACCGTCACGCGGATGCTCTGGCCCAGGGTAGCGTCGATGCCGTGGCCGAAAATCACCTCGGCGTTCTGGCCCGCTTTATCTTGGATGCACTCCGTAATTTCCGTCAACTCATCCATCTCCAGCTCGGCCTGGTCGCCAGACATAATGCTGAGCAGGATGCGCTGGGCACCGTGAATGTCGGTGTTGTTGAGCAGCGGCGAAGCCAAGGCTTCTTCGGCCGCACGGCGGGCGCGGTTCTCGCCTTCCGTGATGCTGCTGCCCATTACGGCCGCGCCACTGTCCTTCATGACCGTTTTCACGTCCTCGAAGTCCACGTTTACATCAGCCGTAACGGTGATGATTTCAGCAATGGACTTGGCGGCCGTGCTCAGCACGTTATCTGCCTTAGCGAAAGCCGAGCGGATGGGCAGGTTGCCGTAAATCTCGCGCAGCTTATCGTTAAGAATTACCAGTACGGTGTCGCAGTTTTCGCTGAGTTCCTTGATACCGTGCTCGGCCTGCTGACGCTTCTTTTTGCCTTCAAACATAAACGGGGCCGTCACTATCCCCACCGTGAGGATGCCCAGCTCCTTGGCTACTTTAGCAATAACCGGCGCGGCACCTGTACCCGTACCACCGCCCATGCCGGCCGTGATAAACACCATTTTGGTGCCGTTGCTGAGTAGTTCCCGGATTTGCTCGCGGCTTTCGATGGCGGCTTGCTTACCCCGTTCAGGATTGGCGCCGGCTCCAAGGCCTTCCGTCAGATCCAAACCAATTTGCAGGCGGTTGGGCACCGTGGAGGATGCCAAGGCCTGCTTGTCGGTGTTGCAAATGACGAATTCCACGTCCTTGATGCCCTGGCTGAACATGTGGTTGACGGCGTTGGAGCCGCCTCCACCCACGCCAATCACCTTGATGATGGACTTGGACTGCGCCGGGATGTCGAATTTATAGTTCATTGGTTGAGGTCTTAGGGACTTGGGTGCTTAGGGTCTTGGATGAACATGTAGGATCAGAAAAACCACGACCCTCAGCCCCCAAGGCCCCAATTACCTAATACTGCTTATCGTCGAAATCGTCGATGAGCAGGCCTTTGGTGCGGCTGATGATGTCCGACAGGAATTTGCTGGCACCAGAAGGCTTTTTGGGTTCAGCAGGCTTGGCGGGCTCCGCTTTAGCTACGGGTTGCGCAGCCGGAACAGAAACTGCCGGCTGATAGTGCGGCGTGGCTACCTGACGGGTTTCCTGCTCCTGCTCGTAGTTGCGGTTCAGGCGCTCATCGAGCGAGCGGTAGCCAGTCAGGACAAGACCCACGGTGGTAGCGTACATCGGCGACTTAACGGCTTCGATTTTGCTCTTGCCGAGGTGCTCGTTGGGGTAGCCGATGCGGGTGTCAAGGCCCGTGACATATTCCGTGAGTTGCACCAGGTTCTGGAGCTGCGAGCCGCCGCCCGTCAGCACGATGCCGGCTGCCAGCTTATCGGCGTGGCCCGTACGCTGAATCTCAGCATACACCAGCTCGATGATTTCCTCCATCCGGGCCTCAATGATATAAGCCAGATTCTTGAGGCTGATTTCCTTGGGAGCCCGGTCGCGCAGGCCGGGGATGCTCACGATTTCGTAGTCGGAAGCTTCCTCGGCAATGGCTTTACCGAACTTCACCTTCAGCTGCTCGGCCTGGTTCTGCATCACCTGGCAGCCCAGCTTGATGTCGCTGGTCACGATGTTGCCGCCAAACGGTAGCACCGCTGCGTGGCGGATGATGCCGTCCTTGAAGATGGCCAGGTCGGTGGTGCCGCCGCCAATGTCAATCAGAGCCACGCCGGCTTCCTTCTCCTCGTCCGACAGCACCGACATACTGGAAGCTAGCGGCTCCAGAATCAGGTTGTCGATTTCGAGGCCGGCCTTCGTGACGCACTTGTTGATGTTGTTGATAGCTGTGCTCTGCGCCGTGATAATGTGGAAGTTGCCTTCCAGCCGCACGCCCGACATACCCACGGGGTCCATAATGCCTTCCTCGTAGTCGACTTTGTAGTCCTGGGGCATCACGTGGATGATCTGCGAGCCGGGAGGCGTCACGAGGCGGTACATGTCGCCGGTGAGGCGCTCCACGTCTTCCTGCGTGATTTCATTGTCGGCCGAGGCGCGCGTGATGCTGCCGTTGTGCTGCAGGCTCTTGATGTGCTGCCCGGCAATGCCCACGTTCACCACGCCGATATTGATACCGGACTGCTCTTCTGCCTGCCGGATGGCCCGCTTGATAGCATCTACGGTCTTGTCGATGTTAGACACGATACCGCGCACAACCCCCTCCGACACGGCTTTGCCCATGCCCAAAATTTCGAGCTTGCCGAATTCATTTTTGCGGCCTACAAGGGCGCAGATTTTGGTGGTTCCAATGTCGAGGCCGACTACAATCTTATCGTGCTGCATGGGGAGGATGTCGGGGAAAGCTGGCAGAGAGGTGCGTGTGGGAGCAGGTGTAGAAAGGCAAAAATAGCCTTTTCAAGATAACAGAGCGAGAAAATCTCACTCACAGATTATCTGGTCTTTGAATTCGATGTTGACGCGGTGGTACGTGTCCCAGCCCAGGGCCGGGGGTATTTGTCGGTAAAATACCATCAGTTTCGCAAATTTCTCCGAAATATTCTCAGGAAAACCAAATTCTACCTGCTGGTCTCCTATTTGTTGGGTGAAAGAAACCTTGCCATTGGGGGCAATAAAGACCTCCGCCACCTGTGCCCGCCAAAACGAATGCTCGTCGATGTAGCGCAATAGCTCCAAGTAGCGCTGGCCCGTGGAATCTTGGAAAAAGCCGGCCGACAGCGGCTGGCCGCCCGGCCGCGCCACCGGCACTACCCGCGCCGTAAACAACGATGAAAGCGGCAGCTTGTGGCCGTCGGCATCGAGGTAGGAGTCCTGGCGGGTGTCGGCGTGCACAAGGCGTGCGATAGGGCGGTTCTGGCGTACGTCGGCGTGCAGGTTGCCGGCCAGGTCGCGGTACACCTGGGCGTCCTTCACGAAGCTATGCGCTTTGAGGCGAGCTTCCAGGGCGGGCAGGTTGAGTTCTTCGGGCGTGGTGCCTTCCAGGCGCTGCTGGCCGTCGCGGGTGAGCAGCGCCGTTACTTCCCGCTCGCTGATGAAAAAGTTATTGAACTCGTTGCCGATAGTGACAACCACCTGGCCCACGGGCCGGCTGGCCTGGCGCACGCCGGCAAACACGGCCAGCCCACCCAGCAGCACGAGGCAGCCAGCGGCAAACAGCACGTTATTAACCTTACGCTTGAGTTCCATGCCAACGAAGATGTAAAATATTCTTTAAACGCGGTACTAACTGGTCAATATCACCGGCTCCAACGGTAGCCAGCACGTCGAAATCTTCGTCTAGCTCAACACTGGCAAGAATTTCGTCGCGGGTCTGCAACGATTTTTTAGGGGCGGTTATTTGGGACAAAATCAATTCCGACGTGACGCCAGGCATCGGCAGTTCCCGGGCCGGATAGATGTCCATCAGCACCACTTCATCGGCCAGGCTCAAACTTTCGGCAAAGCCCGGTGCGAAGTCGCGGGTGCGGGAGAACAGGTGGGGCTGGAAGACAACGCGCAGCCGACGGCCCGGATACAGCGCCCGCACAGAACGCAGGAAGGCCTCTATTTCGCGTGGGTGGTGGGCATAATCGTCGAGATATACCTGGGGCGCGGCCGGCGTGCCAGCCGTCAGGATGAACTCGAAGCGGCGCTTTACGCCCCGGTAGGCTGCCACAGCCGCTTGCAGGGCCGCTGGCGCCACGCCTTCCAGCTGGGCTACGGCGGCGGCGGCCATCATATTCTCCACGTTGTGGAAGCCCGGCACAGCCAGCGTGAGGCCCGGCACCGTGCCCAGCGGCCCGTGCAGATTGAAATGAAACTCGTGGCCCTGAGCCGTAATATCAGTGGCGTACAGCTCTGGCCCCTGCTCCTGCGACAGGCCATAACGAATCACCTGCACACCAGCGGGCGCGGCGGCGGCCACGCTGGGGTCGGCGGTGTGATTGATGAGCAGGGTCCCGCCAGGCTGAATCTGGCCCACAAACTGCCGGAACGACTCTACCAACGACTCTTTGTCGCCGTAAATATCGAGGTGGTCGGCGTCAGTGCTTGTGACGATGGCAATGGTGGGGTGCAGCGTCAGAAAGCTGCGGTCGTATTCGTCGGCTTCCACTACTACCGGCGCCTCGGGGTGGCCGGCGGGTGGCAGCAGCAGATTGGAGCCCAGATTCACGCTAATACCGCCCAGAAACGCCGAGCAGGGCACGCCGGCGTGGTGCAGCAGGTGCGCTACCATGCTGCTGGTGGTGGTTTTACCGTGGGTGCCAGCCACGGCGATGGTGCGGTGGCCCTGCGTGAGCACACCCAGCACCTGGCTGCGCTTCCGGATGTCGAAGCCGTTTTGGCGCAGCCACGCCCACTCCTGGTGGTCTTTTGGAATGGCCGGTGTCAGGACTACGAGCGTATTGCCGGGGTTCAGGCGAACTTCAACCGGAATCTGGTCTACGGCATCCTCGAAATGCACGGCAATGCCTTCGGCCTGCAGCGCGTCGGTCAGGGGCGTGCAGGTTTTGTCGTAGCCCGACACTTGGTGGCCGTTGGCCCGAAACCAACGGGCCAGCGCCGACATGCCGATGCCGCCAATGCCAAGGAAGTAAACGAGCTGTTTCAAGTGAAGTGACAGGTGAAGGGTGACAGGTAACAGGTGATTAGGTGATGGAGTAAGTCGTTGGCCGTCATGCTGAGCTTGCCGAACCATCTCTACTGCTTCGTTATAGCACTATTTGATTAGCCAGAGGTAGAGATGCTTCGACTGCGCCTCCGGCTTCGCTCAGCATGACGTACTGTAGTTACTGCTTTACCAGCTTCAGCAGCTCATCTACAATGGCGCCTGTGGCTTCCGGGTGAGCCAGCTGGCGTACGTTGGCGCTCAACTGCTGCTGTTGCGTGGGGTTCTGCAATAGCGCTAGGGCTTCGTCGTAGAGGCGGGTGGCAGCTTCGGTGTCATGCACCAGCAGGGCGGCGTTTTTGCGCACCAGGGCCATGGCGTTTTTAGTCTGGTGGTCTTCGGCCACGTTGGGCGAGGGCACCAGGATGCTGGGCTTGCCTGTGAGGCACAGTTCCGACACCGACAGCGCCCCGGCCCGGCTCACCACCACGTCGGCGGCGGCATAGGCCAGGTCCATGCGCTGCACGAACTCCAGCGCATGCTGGCCGGTGGCGGCGTAGGGCGCGGCTTGCTCCCGGGCCTGCGGGTAGTAGACTTTGCCGGTTTGCCAGAGCAACTGCACGCCGGCGGCCTGCAGGCGCGGCAACGCGGCAGCCGTGGCCTGGTTGAGCGTGCGGGCACCCAAACTTCCCCCAATTACGAGCAGCACCGGCCGGCTGGCATCAAGCCCGAAGAAGGCCAAGGCCTCGGCGCGGTTGCCGGTGGCAATTTCAGTGCGCACCGGGTTGCCGGTAAGTACAAGGCGGTCGGCGGGGAAGAACTTGCCCATGCCGTCGTAGGCCACGCAGATCTTGTTGACCCGCTTGGCAAGCAGCTTGTTGACGAGGCCGGCGTAAGAGTTCTGCTCCTGAATGAGGCTGGGAATGCCGCGCGAAGTGGCGGCCAGCAATACCGGCGCCGAAGCGTAGCCGCCCACGCCCACCACCGCGTCAGGCCGGAACTGCTCGATGAGCTTGCCGGCTTTGCGCACCGCCCGCATCACCTTGATAGGAAACATCAGGTTTTCGGGCGTAAGGCGGCGCTGCAGGCCGCTGATGTCGAGGCCCACGATTTTATAGCCAGCTTCCGGCACGCGCGTCATCTCCATGCGGCCGTTGGCGCCCACAAACAAGATTTCGGCGTCGGGCAAACGGCGGCGCAGCTCGTTGGCAATGGCCACTGCTGGGAAGATGTGGCCTCCGGTACCGCCGCCGCTGATGATGAATTTCATGTAGTTGTCAGTTGTTGGTTGTCAGTTGTCAGGCTGGTGGCAGCTATTCTCCGAAACCCGGACTAACAACCAACAACTGACAACTAACGGCTTACGCATACGCCGTCTTCCTTGGAATCCGCACGGTGTCGGCGGGTTCACCCACCACAGGGCGGATTTCCCGCTCGCCGCGGCTTACGCTCAGGATAATGCCGACGCTGATGCCGGTGAAGATGAGCGAGGTGCCGCCCATACTCAGCAGCGGCAGCGGCAGGCCCGTAATCGGGCCCAGCCCCACGGCCACCCCCATGTTTACCATGGCTTGCAAGACCAAACTAAAACTCAGCCCCGCCGAGAGCAGCCCCCCGAACGCGCCGTGGCTGTTTACCACCGTCAGCAGCCCTCGATACAGAAAGGCGAGGTATAGAAACAGCACCGCCACGCCGCCCACGAGGCCATACTCCTCGATGATGACAGCGTAGATGAAGTCGGAATACGGGTGGGGCAGAATGTTGCGCTCGGTGCTGTTGCCGGGACCTTTGCCCGTGACGCCGCCCGTGGCAATGGCTATGTAGGAGTGCTCCAGCTGAAACGGCACCGGCTTGCTCTTGTCGGTGAAGCTCTCAATGCGCGAAAGCACAGTTTTGTAGCGCTGCCCCGAAGCCAGCCCCACGCCGCCTACCACTACACCAATGGCCACCATTATGGCCATTTGCTTGAGCGGCACACGCCCAATAAACATGAGCAGCAAGCAAGTAACAAAGAGCAAAAGCGCTGTGGATGCGTTACTCAAAATGATGATGCCGCAAATCACGCCCACCCACAGCATCACAGGTAGCAGCGTGGTTTTGTAGTCCTGCACGTTTTGCTGGCGGCGGCTGAGCATGGAGGCCAGGTGCGTAATCAGCGCCAGCTTGGCTAAGTCGGAGGGCTGAAAAGTCTGATTGATGACCGGGATGGTCAGCCAGCGCGAAGCGTCGTTAAGAGTGGTGCCGCCCATGAAGAACGTGAACAGTAGCAGCGGTACCGAGGCCAGCAGCGCATACAGCGACAGGCGCGAGTAGTTGCGGTAGTCGATGCGGTGGGCCAGCCACATCAGGGCCAGCCCCGCGAAAATCAGGCTGGTATGCTTGAACAGAATCATCTCCGACGACCCGGCGCGGCCCCGCAGCTCGTTTTTGTACGCCAGCGTGCCCGTGGCCGAGTACACCACGGCCATGCTAATCAGCGAAAACAGAATCACGATGCCCCAGAGCACCGGGTCGCCCTTCAGGTTCTGCCGCAGCCAGTTTTTGATGATGTCCATGATGATTGGGGCTTAGTACTTAGTGCCTAGTGCTTTAGTGTCGGGCGCGTGAAGCGCCACCGTTATTCGTTGGCCTCCTCCTGAGTGAGGTCGTCGCGGTACTGGGCCACGGCCGCCGCAAACTGCCGGCCCCGGTCCTCGTAGTTTTTGAACAGGTCGAAGCTGGCGCAGGCCGGCGAGAGCAGCACTACGTCGCCTTCTTCGGCTAGCGCGGCGGCGCGGCGCACGGCCGTTTCCACGCTGCGGGTTTCCTCGATGTGCGGCACCACGTCGCCGAAGGCTTCGCGCAGCTTTTCATTCTCCACGCCAAGGCAGATCAGAGCCTTCACGCGGGAAGCTGCCAGCGGCACCAGGGAGGTATAGTCGTTGCCCTTATCGGTGCCGCCCGCAATCCAGACGATGGGCTGATGCAGGCCGTCCAGCGCGTACCAGGCGGCCTCCACGTTGGTGGCTTTGGAGTCGTTGATGAAGCGCACGCCCTGAACTTCGCCCACGGGCTGCAGGCGGTGGTCGGCGTTGTGGAAGGTGCCGAGGCTAACTTCAATCTGCTTTTTTTCCAGGCCCGCCAGGCGGGCGCACAGCATGGCGGCCAGCATGTTCTGGCGGTTGTGCTGCCCGATCAGGGGCGAGGCGGCCACGCTGATTTTCTCGGTTTTGCTGAAATACCCCGGCAGCATATCTACGCACACGTCTTTTTCATCGATGTAGTAGGCGCCCAGCTGATAATCGGGGCGGTGATGCAAACTGAACGGCATTTGGTTGACCGGCCGGAGCGCCGCCTTGAAGTAGCGCTGGATGTTTTCGTCGTCGGCGTTGTAAACGAAGTAGTTGCTGCTGTCCTGGTTGCGCACGATGCGCAGCTTGGACTGAGCGTATTTCTCCAGCGAATACTCGTAGCGGTCCAGGTGGTCGGGCGTGATGTTGAGCAGCACCGCAATCCAGGGCTGGAATGCATAGGTGTCGTCGAGCTGGAAGCTGCTCAGCTCCACCACGTAGTACTCGTACTGGTCCTCAATCACCTGCTCGGCCAGCGAGAAGCCCACGTTGCCGGCCAGCCCCACCTTGTAGCCCGCTTCCTTCAGCAAATGGTGCGTGAGCAGCGTGGTGGTAGTTTTGCCGTTGGTGCCCGTGATGCAGATGCACCGGGCTTTGGTGTAGCGCCCGGCCAGCTCAATCTCGGAAATAATAGGCGTGCCCTTCTCCCGCAATGCCTTAATAACGGGCGCTTTCTCCGGGATGCCGGGGCTTTTCACTACCTCATCGGCCTTCAGCACCTCTGCTAGCGTATGCTGGTCTTCCTCGAACGGAATGCCGGCCGCGTGAAGCTTCTCCTTGTATACAGGCTGAATCGGGCTTTGGTCGGAAACGAATACGGAGTGCCCTTTGGCGTGCGCCAGCAGCGCCGCCCCTACCCCACTTTCCCCGGCTCCCAAGATGACGTAGTGCATAGTTTCGTTTTTTACAAGGTTCCTGCAAGGCCGCAGAGTCGTTCCAGAACGACTCTGCGGCCTCTGCGGGAACTATCATTAGCGCAATTTCAAAGTAACCAGCGTCAGCACGGCCAGCATGATGCCCACAATCCAGAACCGCGACACAATTTTGGATTCGTGGTAGCCGAGCTTCTGGTAGTGGTGGTGCAGCGGCGACATGCGCAGCAGACGGCGGCCTTCGCCGTACTTG
This sequence comes from Hymenobacter puniceus, assembly GCF_014333525.1. GTDB lineage: Bacteria > Bacteroidota > Bacteroidia > Cytophagales > Hymenobacteraceae > Hymenobacter. Next base: position 759,140 of record NZ_JACSCX010000002.1, on the reverse strand, counting down.
CGCCGGGTGTACTTAAACCAGCTTACCTGCAGCATCACCGACAGGTTTTCAATCAGAAACACCCCGCACAGCACCGGAATCAGAAGCTCCTTACGCACGATGATGGCCAGCACGGCAATAATGCCGCCGATGGCCAGCGAGCCGGTGTCGCCCATGAACACCTGCGCCGGGTAGCTATTATACCACAGGAAGCCCACGCACGCCCCCACAAAAGCGGCGCAGAAAATCACCAGCTCCCCGGAGTTCGGGATGAACATAATATCCAGGTAGTCAGCCAGCAAGGCGTTGCCACTCACGAAGGCGAAGATGGCCAGTGTGGTGCCGATAATGGCCGAAGTGCCCGCCGCCAGCCCGTCGAGGCCGTCGGTGATGTTGGCGCCATTGCTGACAGCCGTGATGATGAGGATGACGATGGGAATGTAGAAAAAGGCGTAGTACTCGTTGAAGAAGTCGCCGGCCGTGGCGAACAGGTCGCCGTAGTTGAGCTCGTTGTTCTTGAGGAAGGGCACCGTCGTAATCATCAGCTTCACATCTTGGTAGATGGTGCTGGCATCCACGGCCGAGGCCTGGCCGTTGGCCAGCAGATACTGGCGCACGGTCACATCGTTGGAAAAGAACAGCACCCAGCCCACCGTGAGACCCAGACCCACCTGCCCCATGATTTTGAAGCGGCCGGCCAGCCCTTCCTTGTCCTTCTTGACTACCTTAATATAGTCATCCACGAAGCCAATCAGCCCAAGCCAGACGGTACTCAGAATCATGAGCACGATGTAGATGTTGTCGAGCTTGGCAAACAGCAGCACCGGCACCAGAATGGCCAGCAGAATGATCAGTCCACCCATAGTGGGCGTTCCTTTTTTCTCCATCTGGCCCTGCAAACCCAGGTCGCGGATACTTTCCCCGATCTGCTGGCGCTGCAGCAGCCGGATCAGCGGCGCCCCGAAGTACTGGGCAATGATGAGCGAAGTGACGATGGCCAGCGCCGCCCGGAATGAGCTGTACTGCATCACGCCCGTGCCGGGCACGTGATGCACTTTATATAAGTAGTTGAAGAGGTAGTACAGCATGGGCGCGAGGTCAGCAGGTTGCGGTCAGAGTGGTGGCAAGCTGCAAAGGTTCCAGTTTTTCGGGGTTCGGCAAGCGTTGCGTTTGTGTTGATTTTGGTGTAGGGCTGGCTGTCAGAATAATAAGAAAGCAAGTCAAATCAGACCGTCATGATGAGCGAAGGCGGAGCTGGAGCCGAAGCATCTCTACCGCTTCGTTGAATTACTTGCGCAACGAAGTGGTAGAGATGCTTCGGCAAGCTCAGCAGGACGTTCATGAGACGGTCAGACCTACTTGCCCAGCAGCTCAAACATCTCCTGCAATACTCGTTTATCGTCGAAATCGGCTTTCACGCCTTTCACTTCCTGGTAGGTTTCGTGGCCTTTGCCGGCTACCAGCACAATATCGTTGGGTCCGGCCAGCGTGACGGCGGTTTTGATGGCTTCGCGCCGGTCAGGGATGGTCAGGACTTTGGCTAGGTCCTGCACTTTCACGCCAGCCTGCATCTGCACCAGAATAGCGTTGGGGTCCTCGAAACGGGGATTGTCGGAGGTCAGCACCACCCTATCGGAGCCCTGGCAGGCCAGGTGCGCCATGATGGGGCGCTTGGCATCGTCGCGGTTGCCGCCGCAGCCCACCACCGTAATTACCTGCTGCGTAGGCTGGCGGATATCGGCAATGGTCTGGAGCACGTTTTCCAGCGCGTCGGGCGTGTGAGCGTAGTCCACGATGCCGGTCACGCGGGTTTTGTCGGACACGACAGGTTCGAAGCGGCCCGGCGCCGACAGCAGCCCCGATAGCACCGTCAGCACCTCCAGTGGCTCCTCGCCCAGCAACACCGCCGCGCCATACACGGCCAGCAAGTTGTAGGCATTGAACACCCCAATCAGGCGAAACTGCGCGTCGTGTCCGTCGATTTCCAGGTGCAGGCCGTGCACGGCGTTTTCAATCAGCTTGGCCCGGAACGTGGCGGCACTGCGCAAGGAGTAGGTTTCGCGGCGGGCAGCGGTGTTTTGCAGCATCACCATGCCGCGCTTGTCGTCGGCGTTGGAAAGCGCAAAGGCCGTTTTGGGCAGCATGTCGAAAAAGCCCTTCTTGGCTTTCAGGTAGTTGTCGAACGTGCCGTGGTAGTCGAGGTGGTCGTGGGTGAGGTTGGTAAAGATGCCCCCGGCGAAGCGCAGCGCCGTGGTGCGGTGCTGCACGACGGCGTGGCTGCTCACTTCCATGCAGGCGTGCGTGCAGCCGGCTTCCACCATGCGGGCCAGCAGCTCGTTGAGCCGGATGGAGTCGGGCGTAGTGTGAGTGGCCGGAATCACCTGCTCGTCAATCTGGTTTTGCACGGTGCTCAGCAGGCCGGTGTGGTAGCCCAGCTCACGCAGCAGCTTGTGCAGCAGTGTGGCGCAGGTGGTTTTGCCGTTGGTACCGGTCACGCCAATCAGCGTGAGGCTGCGCGACGGATGGCCGTAGAAGGCCGCCGCCATGTGGGCCATAGCCGCGGCCGAGTCGGGCACCTGCACGTAGGCGGTGGCCGGATGCAGCTCGGCGGGCAGCTGCTCGCATACCACTGCGGCCACGCCCTGCGCTACGGCTTTCTCAATGAACTGGTGCCCATCGGTGGCGGCGCCGCGCAACGCGAAGAATACTGCGCCGGGAGCGGCCTGCCGCGAGTCCAGCGTGAGCTGTTGCACCAGCACGTCGGTGGGGCCATGCTGCGACGTCACGGTGACGTCGGCGAGCAAGGCGAAAAGTGGGGGCGTTATTTCGGGCTGATTAGGCAAGGTCGTTCATTTGTTTTTAGCCCGCAGAGTCGTTCTAGCTCTTTTTAGGCTTGGCGGAGGCGGACTGCTGCGCTGTGGCTTTTGGGTCAGGCGTTTTCCTAATGGGCGCAGCTGTGGCCGGCGTGGTGCCGGCCAGGCGGGCTTTGGCTTTAGCAGCCAGGGCGCGGGCTTTGGCGTCGAGGTCGGTGTCGATGGGCGTGAGCAGCTTGTTTTCGGCCAACTGGCTAGGAGCCGGGGCCGCTACCGGTGCAGGCCCCGCCGAGCGCTGCCCAATGGGTTCTAGCGCCAGCACTACCACCGTGCCGCGCCGCGCCATTGTGCCCGCCGCCACAGACTGCGCCTTCACGCGGCCCGTGCCCTGGGTGCGCACGCGCAGGCCCCGGTTTTCCAGCAGAAACAGCGCGTCGCGCAAAGTGAGGCCCGTGACGTTGGGCACCCGGCCGGGCTTCACAGCCAGGGGCTGCAGAGCCAGTGTTTCCGAGTTGCTGTCGGCAGCCAGAGGCGTGCGCACCCAATCTTCATCAGGAGCGGCGCCTTCGCTTTTCACGCCAATTTGCTCGCACACCAGCCGCAGCTCGTCTTGCATACCGGCCGGGGCATAGGGTAATTTGGCTTTCTGCACCGCAGCCCGGGCCAGCAGCGGCCGTTGGCTGGCGGCGTCGCGGGCCATGGCTTTGTCGGCCACTTCCCGGAATACCGGCGCGGCTACGTCGGCGCCGTAGATACGGCCTTTCTTGGGCGAATCGACCACCACAATGCAGCTGTACTTGGGCTTCTCGGCCGGAAAGTAGCCACAGAAGCTGGTGGAGTACACCTTAGTATAGGCACCGTTCTTGAACTTCCAGGCAGTGCCGGTTTTGCCGGCCATCGTGAAATCCTCGCTGCGGATACCGCGCGCAGTACCCTCGGTCACGACGCCTTCCATCATGGCTTTCATCTTGGCCAGCGTTTCGTCGGAGCAGATTTTGGGATTCAGCACGGTGGGCTCAAACCGCTCCAGCACCTTGTCTGCCTGCTTGATTTCGCGCACTATCATCGGCTGCACCTTCACGCCGTTGTTGGCCACGGCATTGTAGAAGGCCAGCGTCTGGAGCGGGGCCAGCTTCAACTCGTAGCCGATGCTCATGGTGGTGAGCGAAGTACGGCTCCAGCTGCGGTCCTGTGGGTCTTTCACGTAGGGCCGTGCCTCGCCGGCCATCTGGAAGCCCAGCGGCTTGTGCAGCCCGAAGCGCTTGAGGTGGTCGGCGTAGCGCTGGGGCTGCTTGCTGAACTGCCGGTCCACGAGCACGGCCACGCCGATGTTTGAGGATTTCTCGAACACCTGCTTGATCGTGATTTTGCCGTAGCCGTGCGAGTCCGTCTTCACGGCTCCGCCGATGTACATGCGGCCGTTGCCGGTGTCCACGATGTCGTCGAGGGCGAGGTCGGGGTTTTCCTCGAACAGGGCCATCATGGAGGCCAGCTTGAACGTGGAGCCCGGCTCTGTGCGGCCCTGGTCGGCAATGGCGTAGTTGTAGTCTTCGCGGTACACGCCCTCGGCCACCTTGCCCAGGTTGGCCACAGCCTTGATTTCGCCGGTCTGCACTTCCATCAGAATCACGCAGCCGTACTGGGCATTATTGTCCACCAACGACTTGTAGAGGGCATTTTCGGCCACGTCCTGCAGGTTGATGTCGAGCGTGGTTTGCACGTCGTAGCCCGGAATCGGCTTCACCTCAGTGCCGTCGTAGATGGGCTTGTTGCCGCCGGGCAGGCGCTCAAACAGGGCCTCGCCGTCTTTGCCGGCCAGATGGCGGTTGAAGGTGAACTCCAGGCCCGCGCCGTTCTTGTCTTCGTTCACGAAGCCGATGGTGCGCTGCGCCAGCCCGCCAAACGGCCGGAAGCGCTTGTCCACCTTCTCGAAGATGACGCCGCCCTTGTTTTTGCCTTCCCGAAAAATCGGCCAGTTGGCTAGCTCCTTCTTTTCCTGATAGTTGATCTGGCGTGAGTTCAGGCGGATGTAGCGCACCGACGGCTTGGCCAGCCGGGCGTTCTTGAGCTTGCGCTTGTACTCCGATACGCTCCGGTCGCCGAAGAAATGGGCCAGCTGAATGGCCAGCGAATCCACGTCCTGATTGAACACTTCCCGGTCTACTACGCTCGGGTCCCAGGCCACCCGGAAGAAGGGCAGCGAGGTAGCCATGATGCTTTTGCCGTCGTCGGCGAGGATGGTGCCACGGGTGGCAAACACAGGCTGGTACACCACGCGGCGTTCCTGCTCCAGGGCGCGCCACTTTTCGCCTTCCTTGAACTGGATGTTGGAAATCTTCCAGACCACCGCGCACGAAAACAGGCAGACGCCCAAAAACGCCAGCCGTACGCGGGTAACGATGGATTTTTTAACGCTTCCTTTCATGGTTTTGGTTAGCAGCGTTTCAGTTAGCGGCGGCGAGGTGTAGCAGCGGGTTCGGGCGCGGCCGGTTCGCCGGTCGCGTCGGTTCCGATAGGCACGGGCGGGGCCCCCACCTCAATGGACATTGAATCAATAGGCCCGACGGGGCCGGCGCGGCGCAGCGAGTCGCGCAAGGCGCGCGCCGCCAGCGAGTCGGCCGTCAGCACCGGCACCAGATCCAGGGCGGCCTCGTCGAGGCGGCCCGCGGGCACTTCGATGCGGAACGGCGGCGAAGAGCTTTCCACCAGCCCGTAGGCAGCCACTTTGCGGGCCACCTCGCTTTGCTTGCTGGCCTCCATATAGTCTGATTTCAACGTTGTGTAATCGGCGCGCAAATCTTCGGCCTCCACCTTAAGCCGCTGAATGCTGCGGTTCATGCGGGTGGCGTAGTGCGTATTGCCGATATAAATCAGAATCAGCAGCATTACGAACAGCACGTGCGGCAGGTAGCGCACCGGCAGACCCTCCCGAAACAGGCCATCCATGCGCGTGAGGCGCTCTAGCAGCGAAAACACGCTCCACGAGTTGCGGGGCGCCGCCGGCCGCGTCACTTTAGGGGCTTTGGCCGCTTTCGGGGCGCGCTCAGCAGGCCGCGCTGGCTCGGGTTCCGGTTGGAACACAGGCTCCGGCTCCACGTGCCGCGGGGCATTGGAGCGGGGCTGGCTGACGACGGGTTTGACGGTATTGAGAGCCACGGCGTTGGAATTAATAATTAGCAATTAATAATTAGTAATGAGGCCATTACCACACCGGCACAGGTGCCCGTCACGCTAACGCACACCCCGTTGGTCAGAGCCGGCAGCGTATGCTTTGCGCAGGAAAAGCGGTAATTCTTCATTCTTAATCACTAATTCTTAATTGCGATGCGCAGCTTCGCGCTTCGGGCGCGGCTGTTGGCGGCTATCTCGGCCTCAGAAGCTTCCACAGGCTTGCGGGTCAGGACCTCAAACGGCAGATTCGTGTTGCCGAACAGGTCTTTTTCCACTTCGCCAAAGAACTTGCCTTTGGCCAGAAAATTCTTCACCAGCCGGTCTTCCAGCGAGTGGTAGCTCATTACCACCAGCCGGCCGCCGGGCCGCAGCACCTGCGCCGTTTGCTCCAGCATTTCTTGCAGAGCCTTCATTTCGTCGTTGGCCTCGATGCGCAACGCCTGAAATACCTGGGCCAGGTACTTGTTTTCCTTGCCGCGCGGGGTGCAGCTGGCAATGGCTTTCTTCAGGCCGGCAATGGTGTCGATGGTCTGGCCGCGCCGCGCCGAGGCCACGGTCTGGGCCAGCGTGCGGGCGTTGGTCACCTCGCCGTACATCCCGAAGATGCGGTGCAGATCGGCTTCCGGGTATTCGTTGATGATGTCGGCGGCGGTAGGTCCGTCCTCGGCGTTCATGCGCATGTCCAGCGGCCCGTCGAAGCGGGTGCTGAAGCCGCGCTCCGGCGTATCAAACTGGTGCGACGACACGCCTAGGTCGGCCAGCAACCCATCAACGGGCAACGCGCCGTGGCGCTGCAATTCTTGGTACAGGTCGCGGAAGTTGCTGCGGATGAACGTGAACTGCGGCCGGGCCAGCTTGGCAGCCTCCCGCTCGGCGTCGGCATCCTGGTCGAAGCTGTAGAGGTGGCCGGCGCCGCTCAGGTGCTCCAGGATACGGGCCGAGTGGCCGCCGCCCCCAAACGTAACATCCACGTAGCGGCCTTCGGGGCGCAGCTCCAGTGCCTCCAGGCACTCACGCAGCATTACGGGGCGGTGGTAGGCCGTATCGTTCAGGTAGTCGTTTGCGGAGGTTTCGCTCATGCGGCCAGAGAGCCGCCAGGCCCGGTTTCGGTGGTGAGAAATTTCTGGGCCAGCTTCGAGAAGCTCTGCTGGTCCTTGATGAGGTATTCGTCGTAGCGGGTGGTATCCCAGATTTCGCAGCGGTTGCCGAGGCCCACGATAATGGCCTCCTTCTCCAGACCGGCGTAGCGCCGCATGGAGCCCGGCAGCATAAACCGCCCGATGCTGTCCAACTCCACCTCGGTCATGCCCCGGAAGAAGTTGCGCTGAAACTGCCGGTACTCTTCGTTGAACTCGTCGAGCGCCATCACCTTGTCGTGAATCACGCGCCACGCTTCCCGCGGGTAGAGCACCAGGCAGGGCTCAAAGCCCCGCACCAGCACCAACTGGTTGCCGGACGCCTCCGGCAGGCTGCTCTTCACCTTGGCCGGCAGCACCAGCCGCCCTTTCGGGTCCAGCTTGCAGTCGTATTCGCCGGAGAGCAGGTGCATACTTGGTGGGCACAGGTGAGGGATGATAGCAAAAGTACACAATGCCGTAGAAAAGGCAACCACTATTTACCATTTTCTACCACTCCCTGAAAACGCCGTTTAAACGCTAAAAACCGCATATTTAGCGCAATACTAAGCTCATTGGAATACGTTGCAAGCATCTGTTTCAGCATACTTGACAGAATGTCAGACACCAGCACGTCGGTTCCGCTCCATCCACTGTTAAGCTTACTGGCCGCCGGGCTTCACCTGGCACACTTTACCTGGCACACCTAGATGCTTTGCCTCTGTAAGCCTGCCTTGGGTTACGTATCTTTGTAACGCTCATGACGCGTCCCCTCTCCCATCGGCTATTCAGTGCGCTACTGGCGCTGCTGGTGCTCACTGCTTCTGTGGGCATGGCGGTGCTACAGCATACCTGCCGGCAGAGCGGCTACCACAGCACGGCTGTGGTGTTCAGCACCCCAGAGCACCGCTGCCCGGCTGCCGAAACCAAACCGGAAGCCCTGCTTCAACCCACCAAGGCTCAGCTGAAGAGTACCTGCTGCGACTTCCAGGCGCATCTGCACAAGCTGGATGTGCCCGCGCCGGAGCTAACTTGGGTGAAGCTGCTGCCTCTTCCTGCCATTGCTGATTGGCTGCCAACTACTGCCTGGCCCACACTGTTTCCGGCGCCCCTCGTGGCCCACGCCGCGGTCTGGCACGCCTCCGACAGCTCGCCACCCACACGGGCGGGCCGGCAGCTGCTGGCCTTCATTCAGGTGCTGGTCGTCTAGCGTCTATTCAGGGCCGGCCTGGGTTCAGGCCGGCTGAAACTGCTGTGTGCTGCACCAGCTGTTTTCTTCTGAATGAACGCTAACTTCCTGACTATATGCCTTCTATTTCTGCGCCTCTGCTGGCGGCTACTCTCGGCTTGGTGCTGGGCGCGGCTGCTAGCGCCTCGGCCCAATCTTCCACTGATAGTATTGCTCCGGTGCGGGGCCAGGTGACGGATGCCGCCGCTGCCACCCCGCTGCCCGGCGCCGTGGTGCGCTGGCTTGGCACCACCGAGGCTGCCACTACCAACGCTACCGGCCAGTTCTCATTAGCCCGCCCGGCCCGCGCCGAGGCCAGCCGGCTCATCATCAACGCCCTCGGCTACCGCGCCGATACCGTGGCCGTAGCCGCCATCGGCCCCCCCTATGTGCGGGTGGCTTTGCAGCCCGGCACTGAGCTGGGCGAAGTGAAAGTGGAAGGCCGCGCCGTGGCGTACTCGGCCCTCACGCCCACCAACACCCAGGTGATAACCAGCCGCGACCTAACCAAATCGGCGTGCTGCAACCTGGCCGAAAGCTTCGAAACCAACGCCGCGGTGGAAGTTTCCACCACCGATGCGGTGTCGGGGGCCAAGCAGATTCAGCTGCTGGGGCTGGATGGCGCCTACTCGCTGCTGACCGTGGACAACCTGCCGGCTTTGCGCGGGCTGGCCACGCCCTACCGCCTGGGCTACCTGGCCGGCACCTGGATTGAGAGCATCGACATCATCAAAGGTATGGGCTCGGTGGTGAATGGCTACGAAAGCATTGCCGGGCAAGTCAATATCCGCCTCAAGGAACCTGATAAGGCCGAGCGGCTGTTCTTCAACGCTTACGCCAACGACCTGGGCAAATTCGACCTGAACCTGAATCTGGCCTCGCCGCTAAGCAAGAAGGTTAGCACGGCTTTTTTACTTCACACTGACCACCTGAGCCGCCGTGTGGACCGCAACACCGACGGGTTCATGGACCTGCCGCTGACCACGCAGTACAACCTGTTCAACAAGTGGAAATATCAGTCGGGCAACGGCTTAGTGAGTGAAGCAGGGCTGGGCGCGCTGCGCGAAACCCGGGAAGGCGGGCAACTGGCTTTCCGCCCGAAAGGCGCTGAAGCCTACCAGCGCGACTATGGCTTCACGACTCGCACCACTCGCTACACCGGCTACGCCAAAACCTCCTATACCTGGCGCGGCCGGCCTTATCAGAGCCTGGGGCTGCTGCTGAGCGGTACGTCCCACAACTTCAGCTCCGACTACTCCTACGGCCGCATCCTGACGCCGACCAGCACCCAGCGCACCATCCGCCAGTACGACGGCACCCAGCGCACCGGTTTGGCTACGCTGCTATTCCAGAGCGTACTGGGCACCACGGCCCACACCTACCGCCTGGGTTTAAGCTACCTCCACGACGACTACCGGGAGTTTTTCAGCCAGGGCATTGCGTATGCCACCGATACGCCTGAGAAACGCTACGCCCGGGAGCACCGCAACCGCCTGGAAAATGTGCCCGGCACCTTCGTTGAGTACACCTACCAGAACGCGCGCAACCTCACGCTGGTGGGTGGCCTGCGCCTCGACCGCCACAACCTCTACGGCTGGCAGTTCACGCCCCGCTTCAATGTGAAGTACGACGCTACCAAAAACACGGTGCTGCGGCTGGCAGCCGGTACGGGCTTTCGGGTGGCCAACCCCATTGCCGAAAACAGCAGCGCCCTGCTTAGCTCACGCGAATTCCTGATTGCGCCCAACCTGCAGCCCGAAAAGGCCTGGAACGTAGGCGGCAGCTTCACGCAATACTTCACAGTGGCCAGCCGCCCCGCCACCTTCGTGGCCGACTACTACCACACCGAGTTTCAGAACCAGGTGATAGCCGATATGTACAGCTCACCCAATTTACTGCTGATCAGCAACCTGGCGGCCGGCGGACGGTCCTTCTCACGTAGCTTCCAGACCGAGGTGCAGATAGAGCCTGTGAAAGGCCTCACCGCAAAAGCGGCCTACAAGTACCTCGATGTGCAGACCACCTACTCCGACGTATTGCTCCCGCGGCCTCTGACGGTGCCGCACCGCCTGTTTTTCAACGTGGGCTACGCTACGGCCTTCGACAAATGGCGCGCCGACCTGACCATGCAGCTCTATGGTCGCCGCCCACTGGCCTACAATCCCAGCGAGTTGGGCCACCAGCACGGCACCGACGAAATGCAGCTGCCTTACGCGCGCCGTTTTGCGCTGCTCAACACCCAGGTGACCCGCGCTTTCAAGCGCTTTGAGGTGTATGCCGGCATTGAAAACCTAACCAACTTCCGCCAGCCTACTCCTATTACCGGGGCAGCCGCACCATTCAGCCCGGCCTTTGATGCTGCAATGGTGTGGGGGCCTACATTCGGCCGCCTCACCTACGCTGGCCTGCGTTTCCGGCTGGAATAATTTCGCACCGCCAGAGTATCGGCACGCTTCTGGCGGTGTATTTGTTAAGTGATTTGCCGGTACCCCTGGCTTCACCTTTGCTTTCTTGCTGCCCGGCAGCGTTGCGTAACTTGCTATGAACTTCCTGAAATTCTCTCTGCTTTCGGCTATCAGCCTCGTTTCCTTCAGCGCACGGGCTCAGACACCCGTACCGGCCAAAACCAAGGGCCCTGCTACCGAACAGGTGAAGCTAAAGACTTCCGCCGTATGTGACATGTGCAAAACCCGCCTTGAAAAGGCTATGGCGTATGAAAAGGGTGTGCAGTCTGCCGTGCTTGATGTGCCTACGCAGGTGCTCACCGTCAGCTACCGGCCCGACAAAACCACCCCAACCACACTGCGTTCGGCTGTGCAGAAAACCGGCTACGACGCTGATGGGCAGGTTGCCGAAGCCCGCGCCTACAACCGCCTGCCTGACTGCTGCAAAAAAACCAATGCTATCCATACCGGCGGCGAGTAGCACCAGCAAAAAGCCTCTCCGCACATTCGCAGAGAGGCTTTTTATTGGTCTTACCCAGCAAATCTAGCTTAGCTCCGGACTCATTTGCAGGTCGAATTCCAGGACGGCACTAAAGCCCAATGGCCGGGTAAGCCGCCGCCGGTTGGTACCGGATATTTCCAGCGTAAACCAATCGGAGCGCAGGTACTCCAGCAAGTTCGGCCGCCCCTGAAGCTCCATATCCACGCGGGTCGGGTGCACGTCGGCGGCGGAAAACGAGGCAATCGGAATTTTCCGGGTATTAGCCGTGAGGAAACAGTTGCCGCTTTCCAGCGCCGCCAGTGTGGAGGTGCCACGCCCGATAGGATGCGCCGGATCAGGCTGCCATTCCAGATGAGCTTCCCGTAGCGCCACGGCGGTAATACCGGGCCGCGTGAGAGCCGCCAGGCAGGCTAGTGTGCCGGGCAGCGTAACTTCGCACAGGAAAATCAGATCCATACTCGGGTCAATGCGCATATTGATGGCGCGGGTTTTCAAGCCGAAGACTGTGTGCAGCGACCGGCGCAGGCCTTCGTGCAAACCAATTGTAAGCGCGACGCCCAACACAACCGGGGGCAACGCGGCAGCGGGGAGGTAAGCCGGGTTCATGACAGTACAAACGAGGTGTGCAGGCAGAAAAGAAACAGGGCGCGGTAAACGGTAAGCAGAACAAGCAAATCCAATACTTCAGCCGCCAGCAGTTTGGCATCAGGGCTATTCTATAAGTTAAGTGAAGCCACTGATTATAAGTCAGTAAAGTAGAGCAATAGCACCAAAAAGTAGACGTATATGGTAATATTTGCCGTTAAGATTGATTTCTTCTTATAGAAAATATCTCATACTCTCCAAAACTCTACTATCTTGACCCTATCTCCTGCTTCTTCCCGTTCTTTCATGAAGATTACCTGCCTGCTTCTCGACGATGATCCGCTGGTATTGGACCTGTTGCAGGCCTATGTGTCCATGACGGACATTCTGGACGTGAAAGCAACATTCACTGACCCGCTGGAGGCCCACCGCTACCTGCTCAGCAATGACGTACAGGTGCTGTTTTCTGATGTCACGATGCCTCACCTGAGTGGCCTGGACCTGGTTCGTTCGCTTCACCACCCGCCACTAGTGGTGCTCATGACGGCTCATCCGCAATATGCTATGGAGGGCTTCAACCTTGATGTAATTGATTTCCTGCTGAAGCCCATTTCACTGGACCGTTTCCTTAAAGCTGTAAATAAAGTAGCAGGTATCCTGCGGGCCAACTCGCCGGAAAACGACCCTAAGCAGGATACACTGGCGGGATGGGGCTCCTTTTTTATCCGTACTGACGCCCAGTTTGTGCGCCTGCACTACCGCGACGTACTGTACATTGAAGCACTTAAAGACTTCACCAAGATTAACACCGCCGACGGCCGCACGCACCTTACCCTGGTCAACCTGAAAAATCTGGAAGAGCAGCTGCCGGCTGGCATGTTCATTCGCACCCATCGGTCTTACCTGGTAAACTCTGCCCGGATTGAGTCGGTGAGCAACCTGGAAGTGCGGGTGGGAGGCCATGCCTTGCCGCTAGGCCAGACCTACCGTGAGCGGGTAACAGAACGGATTGTGAACCGTACGCTTATCCGGCGGCAGCAGCAATAGCTGGCCCTGATGCAACAGGAGGTACTGGCAGCACTTCAGGCACCGCAGCCGGCAATGTAAACCGGAAGGTACTGCCCTGCCCCGGCACCGACTCAAAGCTGATTCGTCCTCCGTTGCGCTCTACAAACTCCTTGCATAGCCGCAAGCCCAACCCAGTTCCTTTCTCCCGGGCAGTGCCCAGGGTGGAATGCAAACCAGTTTCGCCGAAAATCCGGGCTTGGTCGGGTGCGGCAATACCTACGCCGGTATCCACCACTGATACTTCCCACACTCCTGCCTGCTGAAGACGAGCAGCCAGGGTTACGGTACCACCGGCCGGCGTAAACTTAATGGCATTGCCTATCAGGTTGCGCAGTACCAGACGCAGCATGTTCACATCGGCACTCACCAGGCATTGCTCTGGTAGCTGGGTGTGCAAGCCGATATTTTTGCGCTCAGCATCCCCCGCAAGCAGTGCCAATGCCTCGTCGGCAGCAGTCTGCAGTTCAATTCTTTCGGGGCGCGCCTTGTCGCCCTGGATTTGCGCTGCCGACCAGTTCAACAGGTTATCAAGCAGCCGTAAGGTTACATCGAGTGTGCGGCTTAGTCGTTCCGTGTGCGTTGCCATCCGCTCGGGCGGCAGGTTGCCGATGCTCTGCAGCGTGAGCATGGAATAGAGTGAACTGAGCGGGCTACGCAGATCGTGCGAAATGATAGAGAACAGCGTATCCTTGGTGCGGTTGAGGTGGCTCAGCTCCTGTTTTTGCCGGTTGATGGCCCGGTTTTTTCGTTGCAGCAGCCGGTTGATGCGGGCCTGCTCGCGGCGGCCCCGGTACAGGGCCGCCACTGTCAGCAGCAGCAGCAAGGCTCCTACTGCCATGGCATTGCGCAACAGTTTCTGGCGGTGCAGACTGGCATCCTGGATTTGCCGGTTTTTCAGCAGCAGCTGAATCTCGCGCCCTTTCTTCTCACTTTCATAGCGCGTCTGCAACTCTGCAATCTGGGCCGAGCGTTGTTCGGCAAACACGCTATCCTGCAAATCGGAATAGCGGCGTAGCGCCGCCAGCGCCTGCGGGTAGTTGTTTTCGCGCTGGTATAGGCTGGCGAGCTTTTGGTATATGGCGCTAATCTGAACCGGAGAGCCGGCTTGCTGAGCTAATGGCAGGGCTTGTTCTAAGGTACGGATGGCGGCTACCCGATAGGAAAGCGAATCCTGCACCAGCGCCAAGGATTGTAAGGCCGCCGCCCGCCGCACTGGCGGCGTTTGCTGTGGCAGTTGGCTGATGGCCTGGTTGTAAAAACTCATAGCCATTTCATAGTTGCCTACGTCCTGGTATACGCGCCCGGTGCTGGCCAGCGCCTCACCGGTGCTGGTACTGTCACTGAGTTGCTGGGCTTGCTGCAACGAAAGACGCAGGTAATACAACGAGCGACTATATTGCCGCAACTGGTGATGTGCCAGCCCGATGGCATTCAGGGCCTGAGCCTGTCCGGGAAGGCTGCCAGCTTGCTGCCACTCTGTGTATGCCTGCTCGTGGCTGCGCAGGGCCCGCCGCCACTGCTCTCCGGCACCATACAGCTCTCCCAAGTTGCCATATAGCAGTGCTTTTGCGCTAGGGTCCTGCAAAGCCAGCGTTAGTGCCAACGCCTGCCTGTATGTGTCATGTGCCTGGCCTGTGTCGCCTTGCAGATACTGAGCCCGGCCCAATAAGCGTAGCGCCCGTACATGGCCGGGCTTATTGCGTAATTGCTGATACAGGCGCAATGCCCGCATGCAGTAGCGCAAGGCCGGCTCGTGGTGTTGCTGGGCCTGATATGCTGCCCCAATGGCTAGATAAGCAGCTCCCACCTCGACGGACGGACCACTGACAGCGGCCAAGTGCAGCGCCTGCTCTGCCTGCAGCAATGCTGCCGCCGGATTCAGCGGCAGCAATTCCTCGCTTTTCCGCAGGTATTGCGCAACAGCCGTTGTGCTTTGCTTTGAACCACTTACCGGCTGCGCTGGTGCAGCAGTAGTTGCTAGCAGCCACAGAAGCCCCCATAGCATCCGCCTCCGAATGGCAAGCAGCGCATGTAAGAGGCCAAATAGCATAGTTGCTCGATGAGTATGAAATACGTACCGCTAACAAGCATTAGTTCCCAGGCAGTTACGGGCAAGGTATAAATATATACCAAATCAGATGTTAAGTACCGTCGGCCCACTCTCCTTCTTGTAGGGGTTACCGGGGGCGGTTTGCGTTGCGCTGCTTTTGCACGGCCTATCGCTGCATTGCCTTTGCCAACTTCACTGTGGTGCCTGCTGCTCTGTGAGTTGCCCTCCTATTCAGTTGAAAAACGCTTACCACGCAGAAACGTTGCATGGTAGTTGCTGCAACTGGTTGTATAAGTGGCCTATTGCTCTTTTTCTTATGGGCTTATTTGGTACGCCAGAGCCGCCACCACGGCAGATAGGGCTGATCGTGGTGCTCGTAGTGATACCCAAAGAAATAGCAGCTAATAAAGGCCCACGCATGGTGGCGGAACTGGCTGCGCGATTTGTGCACGTTATCAACAGCATGCTCTCCACGGTGCGGCAAGTATGTACCGAAAAAGAAGAGCTGCAGTGTAGCAAGCACCGCCGGCACCATCCAGAACGCAATAACATTTGCCTGCGGGAAGAAGAGCTTGAGTACGTTGTACGTGGCAGCCATCAGCACCACTTGCCATACGGTCACGTAGTTCCAGGCAAAGCGCCCAAACCACGGCAGAAAGCCCGGGTGCCGTCCGTTGTGGTAGTCGGGGTCGTCGGGAGTGGCTACATGGCGGTGATGGTCGTGGTGCTTGGGCAGCATCCGCGGAAACCAATTGTAGGCAAACAGGCCGGCAGCCAATGTACCTAACGCATTGTTGAGGCGCTGGCTGGAGCTAACCACGCCATGCATGGCATCGTGCGCCGTAATAAACAGGCCAGTGTACAGGTGCATCTGCAGCAGAGCCAGCAGGTAAGGCCACGGAGTAGCCCAGTCAGGACGGTAAAAAGCCAGCAGAAACGTCAGCAAAGCCCCCCAACACCCCAAAATACCCAGCGCCATCCACACTCCTTTGTTTCCCAAAGGAGTAGGCTTGACGCGCCGGGAAGTGGCTGGACCGGAGAATTGGGGAGAAATAGTGGCGGGCATAAAAGCAAAGCTACCTGATCTGGCCAACAGCCCCGAACAAGCAAAAATTCACGGATGGCCGATGAGAGGCTGGCTGTCAGAAAGCCAGCAGCGCGTCGCGGACCTGCTCCATCAGCCACATGGGGGTGCTGGTAGCGCCGCAGATTCCCACCGATTGGCCAGGTTGAAACCACTCTGCCCGCAGCTCGTCGGTACTGGAAATAAAATGCGTGTGCTCGTTGGTGTCTTTGCAGACTTGGTACAGCACTTTGCCATTAGAGCTTTTAGTGCCCGACACAAACACAATCTGGTCGAACTGATCGGCAAACCGCCGTAGGTCTTTGTCCCGGTTGCTTACTTGCCGGCAAATGGTATCGTTGGCATTCACCTGATACCCGCGGCCCTCAAGTTCTCCTTTAATGCGGTAAAACGAATCCGTGCTTTTGGTGGTCTGGCTGTAGAGCGTAATGTTGGCTGGCAGCTCGTGGCTAAGCAATTCATCCAAGCTCTCGAATACCACAGCGTGGCCACTGGTCTGGCCCAGCAAACCGCGCACCTCAGCATGGCCGTGCTTGCCATAGATGAAGATCCGGTCCTTTTTGTCGTAGGAAGTTTTGATGCGGTTTTGCAGCTTCAGCACCACCGGACACGAGGCGTCGATGAGTGTGAGGTTGTTCTGCAAGGCCATCTGGTAGGTGCTTGGCGGCTCGCCGTGGGCCCGAATGAGTACGGCCTCGCCACGAAGCGCAGCAAACTGCTCGTAGTCGATGATGCGCAGGCCACGCTTCTCCAAGCGTTGCACTTCTTCGTCGTTGTGCACAATGTCGCCGAGACAATACAAATACCCCTGCTCATCAAGCAGGTCTTCTGCCATTTGAATGGCATAAATAACGCCAAAGCAAAAGCCGGAATTGGGGTCAATACGGACGCTCAGGTGGTAGGGCATAGCTGACGAAGTAACCATAGAAGCACACATAAGGTTATCAGGCTGCCAACAGAGGTTGCAAAAGTTACGAAATTCAACTGGACAGTATCGTACAAGCTCCTTCCCTGCCTTGTTTTCAGAGCGCTTCTTTTAGTTGGCGACGCGGAGCTCTTGTCTCATTCCTACTTGCTGCGCGGGCACGCACTTCTCGTTTTAAGGTTGGGATAGTGAGCTACGAAAAAGCGAAGCGCCCCAAGACGCTTCGCTTTGCACTTGTACACCAAGCCAGGCTTGTCTTTAAGAGCTGATACGGCCTAGTTTCTCGGCATCGGTGCCTGAAACATGTCCGCGCTCCACCAGAAAGTCGCGCACTAGCCCAAACGACTCCGTATCGAGGCCGGACTTGGGATGTTGCAACAGCGTTTCCACCAGAAACTGACGGTCTTCGTCTACGTGGGTGCTTAAGCCAAGAAATGCAGGCAGATTGCTTTCCACGCTCAGGCGCAAAAATCGCACTTCAGCGTTGTTGGTATCCAGCTTCACTGCTTCATCAAACTGCTTGGTGGCGTTCTGCACGTAGGTGAGTTTGTTGAACATCGAAGCGTCGCGGGCCCGGATGGCTTCGGCAGCAGCCTTATAGGCCAGCACCACCGCGTCGCGCTGGGTGTAGGCACTCATCAGCTTGTGAAATCTCTCGCCGGCTTCCTTGTTGGTAGCGGCTTGCTGGTATTGGCGGCGTAGGTTAGGAAGTGAATAGGGCATTTTTTCGATTAAAAGCGCGAAATCAAACGGCAGAAACCGGACCGCAGACGCAGCACCGGCTTTCGCTTCTGGTAAAAGCAGAAGGCAGATAAATGGGAAAATGTAACGGCGAACAGACAGGTACACGCAGCTGGGGTTTTATGAATAGCCAAGCCGTTTTCCGATTCTGCCAGATCCGCAGGACACCCAAAAAGCCGGCTTATATAGCCCGAAGGCGGTAACGAAAGTACGAACCCATCAGCAAAAGCAGCTTGGTGTTGTCGGGCACGCGCACCCGCTCGCCCAAAATCCGTGCCGCAGGCAGCTGCCGGATTTTGTGAAACAGCTTTAGATAATACACATAGGCCAGGTACACACCCAGCCGCGCCGAGCGGGGCAGCTGCACAATACCCGCATAAGCAGCATCAAAGTCGGCCCGGATATCGGCTTCGATTTCGCGCTTCACCTCATCGGTGAATCGCTCGTACTGCACACCGGGAAAATATACGCGGCCGCGCTCCTCGTAGTCGGAGCGGATATCACGCAGGAAATTCACCTTCTGAAACGCCGAGCCCAGGCGCCGCGCTGGCTCGCGCAGCTGCTGAAACTGGGCTTCGTTGCCCTGGCAGAAGATGCGCAGACACATCAGCCCCACCACTTCCGCCGAGCCATAGATGTACTTCTCGTACAGCGACTGGTTGTAGGCCCGGTCGTCGAGGTCCATTTCCATGCTGTAGAGAAAGGCGTCGATAAATTCCCGGTCGATGCCGTAGGTGCGTACTACGTCCTGGAAAGCATGCAGCACCGGGTTGAGGCTCAGCCCAATTTCCAGCGCCTCATACGTCTGGCGCTTGAAATCGGCGAACAGCGCTACTTTGTCGTGGCCATGAAACGTGTCCACAATTTCGTCGGCCCAGCGCACGAAGCCATATACAGCATATACAGGCAAGTGAAACCGCGCATCAAGCGTGCGAATGCCCAGCGTGAAGGAGGTGCTGTAGCGTTGCGTAATCAGCTTGCTGCACGCCCGGCTGGTTTCCGTGAAAAGGGCAATGTGGTCCATTACTTTTCGAATTAATAATTAAGAATTAGTAATTAAGAATTAACTCGCTCGGCAGTAGTTGAAACTGATGCGGCGAATTTCTTCTGTATTACCAATTCTTAATTCTTAATTATTAATTACTAATTCTCTTTCTCAACCTCTCCGGCCACTACCTGCCCCGAGATGAGCGAGGGCGGCACGCCGGGGCCGGGCACAGTAAGCTGGCCCGTAAAATACAGGTTACTGACCTTATTGCTTTTGAGCGAGGGTTTCAGGATGGCCGTCTGGCGTAGCGTGTTGGCCAGGCCGTAGGCATTGCCTTTGTAGCTGTGGTAGTCCTGCTGAAAATCCTGGTGGGCATAGCTGCGCTTGTACACCACCCCGTCGCGGATGCTGTGGCCGCAGTGGCGCTCCAGCCGGTCCATAATGAGGTGGTAGTAATGCTCCCGGGTTTCCTCGGGGTCGGCAAGGGCCGGAGCCACCGGAATCAGCAGAAACAGGTTTTCGCACCCGTCAGGCGCCACCGAAGCGTCGGTTTTAGAAGGAGCCGATACGTAGAACAGCGGGCGGCTAGGCCACTTGGGGTCTTCGTAGATTTCCTCAGCATGCAGTGCGAAGTCCTCATCGAAAAACAGGTTGTGGTGACGCAACTTATCTACGCGACGGTTCACGCCCAGATAAAATAACAGCGACGACGGCGCCATTGTGCGCTTATCCCAGTAGGCTTCGTCGTAATGGCGCCACTCAGGAGCCAGCAGGTGCTGCTCGGCGTGGTGATAGTCGGCGCCGGCCACCACGATATCTGCAGGCCGGAAGCCGGCGGTGGTCTGCACGCCGGTGGCGCGGCCGTTTTCCACCACTATCTGCTGCACTTCCTGGTTGTATTCCAGCGTCACGCCCTGCTCCTGGGCCAGTGCTACCATGCCTTCCACAATCTTGTGCATGCCACCCATCGGATACCACGTGCCCAGCGCCAGGTCGGCGTAGTTCATCAGCGAGTAAAGGGCTGGCGTGTTTTCAGAGGTAGCGCCTAGAAACAGAATCGGAAATTCCACCAACTCCAGTAGCCGCGGATGCGTGAAAAACTTGCGCACGTGCTTGTGCATGCTCTGCAGCAGATCCAGACGTACGGCATCCACCAGCAGGCGCGGATCGGCAAACTCCAGCAGCGAGCGGCCCGGCATGTGCACAAACTTGCCGATGCCCACTTTGTATTTGTAGGCCGCTTGCCGCAAAAACTCATCGAGGCGGGCGCCGCTGCCAGGCTCGTAGCGCTCAAACAGCTGCCGCAGCTCGCCCATAGCCGCCGGAATATCTACCGCCTCGGGGCCCTTGAAAATCACCTGATACGATGGGTCTAGCCGGACCAGGTCGTAATAGTCGCTTACTTTTTTACCGAATCGGGCGAAATACTGCTCGAAAATATCGGGCATCCAGTACCAACTCGGGCCCATATCAAAGGTGAAGCCCTGGGTGCGGAACACGCGTGCCCGGCCACCGGGGCCTTCGTTCTTTTCCAGGATAGTGACGCGGTAGCCGCGCTGGGCCAGTGAGGTGGCTGCCGAAAGCCCCGCAAAGCCGGAGCCGATAACCAGAACGTGTTTACTCACAAATCGGAGATTGGGCGAATGGAACAGGATTTCGCAGAAGCGAAAGCGCAAAGGTGTCTATTTGGGTTGGCACTCCCGCTAACCCAACAGCAGAGCAACCAACAGCATGCATACCGCCAGCCCCGTAATAGGTTTGTGAGCCATCCGAAAAATCGCCGAAATTATGTTCAGCTTTTCTGGCAGCTACCAACACAAACGGGCCGCGAACAGCGCCCAGTGGCGTCATTCGCGGCCCGTGATACGCCCGGGGCGGGGTATACTCTCTCCCTATTCCCTACACGCCGGGGGCGTATACCTTCAACGCATCCTTAAGCTCCTTGCGGGCAATATGAATGCGGTTTTTGACGGTTCCGATTGGGATTTGCAGCTTTTCCGCAATTTCCAGGTACTTGTACCCGATGTAGTACATCATAAACGGCGTCCGATAGTCAGCCGATAAACTGGCAATAGCCTGGTTGATATCCGTTACTACGAAGTCGGAGGTGGCTCCGTTGTGCGTGATATAGTTTTCGTCGGTGTTGAAGTACTGGAAATACTCCGTAGAATCAATGTTGCTGTTGCGCTTCGTTATCTTATTGTAATTGTTGATAAACGTGTTGCGCATGATGGTATACAACCACGCCTTGAGGTTGGTGCCCGCCTTGAACTTGTCTTTGTTAAGCAATGCCTTCAGCAACGTCTCCTGCACCAAGTCTTTGGCATCATCAGCGTCTCGGGTCAGGTTCATCGCCACGGGCTTCAGCGAATATGAAATCTTCTGTACTTGGTTGGTGAATTCCAGTGAGGTCATGCTGTTTAGCTTTTCGTGGCAAAAGGTTAAACAAATATACGTGCTATTCTAGAACTCGGATGCATACCAACCAACTATTTTTTTTATGCCGGCTTACACACGCATAAGGAGACTGTTCTTCACGAACGTACTGATAATCAGGATATATCTAACTGTACAAAATTTAGCACCCGTGTCCAAAAAGGCTGAAAGCACGCGGCGTTTTATCCGGCAATAGTGCCCCAAATGCCCGGTAAACAAGCATTTACATGTACCTACACCAATAGCAGGTACACCACTCCCTTTCCGATTATTTTTTTGTTAAGCCGGTTCTGCTACAGCTTCCGGCAGCTGTTCGGCAAAGTGCAGAAAGTCGGTCATCAGCCGCAGGCGCACCATATTCGGCGGCAGTACCAATGGCTCGGCCTGAGCAACCGGCCCATAAAGTAAAACGGTAGCTCCCACACAAACCCGCCGAAGCTCTTCGACAAAGCTCTGTAGATGGTCCCGCTCGGGCACAGCCGTCAGTACAGTACAGACTGTGTGCGGCTGGTATGCTTGGCACACATCAGTTAAGCCTGCAATCGGCAGATTTTGCCCTAGATACAATACATGATGGCCGCGGGCCCGGAGCGCAAAGTTCATGAACAGCAGTGCCAGCTCGTGCATTTCACCTTCGGGCAGAAACAGCACCCAACGACGCCCGCTTTTGGCGCATGCAGCGGGCAGCGCATCAGTGGCCGCCATCATTTTCTGGCGCAACAGATGCGTTACCAGGTGTTCGTGGGCAGGGTTGACGCTGCCAGCCTGCCACATCACGCCTATGCGCTGCAGAAACGGATAAACGATGTGCAGGACCGCGGCCTCGAATCCCATCCGCCGGATGGAGCCGCTGAGTAAGCGGTTAAGCTGGCTTTCATCCATAGAAAGCATAGCAGCCATCAGGGCGTGCACCTGCTGGCAGTAGTCGTTTTCATCGTCGTTGCAGGCAATGACAGCCTTTTCCACTTCCTGCTCACTTAGCTGGGCTACCTTGGAAATACGGTAGCCGCGGCCACAAAGAGTGGCCACGTTCAGCAGCCGGCGCAGGTCGTCGTCGCAGTAGGTGCGGATGTTAGTGGCAGTGCGCACAGGCCGCAAGATGCCATAGCGCTGCTCCCAGATCCGAATAGTATGCGCTTTAATGCCGGAGAGTTGCTCCAGATCACTGATGGAAAAATGTCCCACTGCTAGTTCCCTCCTTCTTGTTTTTCCATGGATACAGCCCGGGTCCGCAAGGTGCGGGTGGGAGCAGGTCGGCGCAACGCCAACTCAAAATACTTCGGCGACACCCACAGCAGCCCAAATTCCTCGGAATCGTCGCGGGTGGTGGCTTTGTGGTGCATTTTGTGCGCCATGTTCAGGGCCCGCAAGTACGTATTGCGCGATTTACGCCAGAAGCGCAGCCGGCCATGAATCAGTACATCGTGGACGAAGAAATAGAGCGTGCCGTACATAGCTATGCCCACGCCCATCCAAAAGCGCCAGTCCTTGCCGGGCGAGCCATATATGATAAGCAGCGCCGACAGGGACCCGTAGAAGAGAAAGAAAAAGTCGTTGCGCTCGAAGCGGTGCGGGTGCCGCACATGGTGCGAGCGGTGCAAAAACCACAGCGGCCCATGCAGCACGAAACGGTGCATAAACCAGGCAACAAATTCCATCCCCAGAAAAGTAGTTGCCGTAATGGCGCAGGCTGCCAGCGTCGTCATGCAAAGAAAACCGCTGTTTGGCGGAGAAGGTTTGAGGTGCCTGTATTGGGCACGGTAATATTGCAAAAAACAACGTCAAGCCCGGCTGATAGCTGCCGGATGTGACGTTCGTGGAGGGTTTGCTGCCTGATTAGTTGTCCCAGCTTATTTTCTCTTTAGCCAGAAAGGCGGCAATGCCCCGGCGGCAGTCAGCAGAGCCGCGCGCTTCGGCATTGAGGTGAGCAGCATACCGCAGGCTTTCCTCTAATGGCATTTCGGGTAGGCGGGCCAGCATTTCCTTGGTCACTTCCATGCTCTGACTGGAATTTTCAACGCACAGACGGCGAGCAAACGCGTAGACATAAGTTGCCAGCTCAGTGGGTTCTACCAGTTCAGTCAGCAGCCCCAGCTCCAAGGCCCGCGCGGCGGGCAGCACGTCGCCGGTGAGCAGCAGCTGCTTGGTGCGGGCCTCCCCTACTTTGCGCAGCAGAAACACGCTCACAATGGCTGGCAGAAACCCGATTTTCACTTCGGTATAGCCGAAACGAGCTTCCGGCACGCCAAAAGCAAAGTCACAGACGGTTACAAGGCCACAACCGCCGGCCAGCGCATGGCCCTGAACCTGCGCAATTACCACCTTCTTGAGCGTGTAGATCTGGTGAAACAGCTGCATCAGGTGCGTAGAATCGGCCAGATTATCGGTGTAGCCAAAGCCCTGCAGCTCCTGAATGTAGGCCAGGTCGGCGCCGGCACAAAAGGCGGGGCCCTCGGCGCGCAGCACCACTACTTTGCAGGCCTCGTCGTCTTCAGCAAACTCAAACGCCAGCTTCAGCTCCGTTACCATGTCGGCGCTGAGGGCATTGCGTTTATCAGGGCGGTTGAGCGTAATGTAGCCAATAGCATCAGCCGCCTCGTAGCGGATGAAGCGCAGGGCCTCTAGCTCTTGCGTGGGCATGTTATCCATACGATACCAAGGGGTTGCAACGGTGAGCAGCAGTACAGGACTGGCTCTGCACAGCAGAGCGGCCGGGCACCACTAAATCAGCATACGAAGGTCGGCACTAACCAAACCTAACAAAAATGGTGCGATAAGTACAGCGTATAGCGGCCTATTTGGCAAGCGAGTTTCGTCTATCCGCCGTTTTACTTTGTCATCGGCCGCACCTGCCAAACGAAAGCACCCTGCATGGCCACGTCATGTAGCTGCCAGCCAAAGGGTTGCAGCTTTTTACGCATCGATTCCACATACCAGGATTTGCAGGAAGAATCGAATACTATTGTAGCGGTAGAAGCGAAAACCGAGGCCAGGTCTTCGGGCCACACCCGTGCATTGCGGCGTAGCACTACCACATCAGCCGGCTCTGCAAGCCTGGCGCCGGCCAACGGCCCACTCACCAAAGCTACCCGCACGCCGCGCCACACAACCAGTACCAATCCAGGATGGGCTGCCGTGTCGGCCAGGGCCGGCACCGACGAGCCACCCCAGCGGGTGTGGTAGCGCACGGCGCGGCCCTCGCGCTGAATGATACCCGGCACAATGCGGTAGGTACGCTCGGTTTCGGTAAGTGGCAACGAGTCGGCGCTGACAATGTGAGCGGCCGCACCCTGCCAGAACCCCAGCACCGAGCGCCGCGGAATGCTGTATACCAGAAGCTGTTCATTGGGGGCGAGTTGGTGAGCAGCCCACACGCGGGTACCGGCAAAGCTGCCCATCAGCAGGCAGGCCAGCCCCAGCCACACCAGCTTTTTCAGGCGGAGGAAGGCCAGCAGCGTGAGGATGATGCCAAACACCAGCCAGGCCTGCGGTGCCGTGACGTGAATGCCGGAAATGAGGGCACCGGGCATGGTGCGCCCAATCCAGAAGATGTACTCGTTGAACAACCAAATCATTTTCTCGAACACCCAGGCTACTGCCTGCGGCACCACATCCAACACTTGCCCCGCCGTAGCCGACAGCAAACCAACCGAGGCGACTAGGCCCTTCAGTGCCAAAAGCCCTAGCCCCACATACACCGCACCACTAGAAATAGGCACAGCTACGAGGTTGGAAAGCAGGAAGCTGAGCGGAAACTGATGAAAATAGAACAGCCCCAGTGGAAACGTGGCCACCTGCGCCGCCAACGACAGCGCCGTGGCCTGCCAGACGCCATTGAAGAATTTGCTGCTCCATTTCCAAAGCCATTGCACCGATTTTGGCTGCCAGGGCCGCTGTTTCTCCAGGAAGTAGTTTTTTACGTCCAGCCAGCCTGAAATACGCGGCTGCAGATACACGATACTGATAACAGCCAGAAACGAAAGCTGAAACCCGACGTCGCAAAGCAGGTATGGGTCATAGCAGAGCAAACAGAACGCCGCCACCGCCAATGTGTTGAACATGTTGGTTTGCCGTTGCGAAGCCCGCGCCACAATAATAAAGGTGAACATCACAGCTGCCCGCAGCACCGAGGCCGAAAGGCCCGTCAGGAAGGCATAGCTCCAGATAACGACCAGCCCCAGCAGGGCCGTGAGCAGCCGAAACAGTAGCCCGCGCCGGCCCGGCAGCCACCCCAGCAACACCGTCACGGCCCCAAACAACAGCCCCACCTGCAGCCCCGATACGGCCATAATGTGGGTGGTGCCGGTATTAGCGTAGGCCTGCTTGGTTTCCTGATCTACGTCATCCTTAATGCCCAGTACCAGCGCCGAGGCCAGTGCATACTCCCGCTTGGCCCCCACGTACTGCCGAAACACACCGTCGAGCACCCGGGCAGCCCGCATGGCCATAGCTTTCAGCAGGCTGGGGGGCGCAACAGCAATGCGCTGGTATTGGTCGGGGTGGATAAATTGCTGGTGGTAGACCTGGTGATACTGCAGGTAGCGGCGGTAGTCGAACTCACCGGGGTTGAGTGGGGCCTTGCTGGGCGCCGGCGCGCCGCGCACCAGCCATATGTCGCCGTACTGCGGCGCTGTCACGCCCGAGTCGCGCGGAATGGATACCCGGATACCACCCACTGCCGACTGCCACTCCCCAGCCACCCGCACTGCCGATACCCGCACAGTAGTGGCGTATGTGGCCGGCCGCACCACAGTGTAATCGTCTACTACAGAACGATAAAATTCAATATCCGGCCCGAAGTGGTAGAGATGGTCAGGGCGGCGCGACTCCGTGGCTTGCTGCATACAGGCAGCCCCGGTCACGTAGACGGCTAGCAGCGCCAGTAGGCCCGTTTTGTCGGCTACGGCAGGATTAGGATGGCGCCACACGCGCCACTGAATCACAAGGAACACACTTACCAGTCCGGCCAGCGGCCACAACAGCTCCGGCAGCGTTTCCCCGAAATACAGATACGTGAGGATGCCGGCCATCAGCGCCAGGGTCAGGCGCACAAACGTATAAGAAGCCCAATGAATCATAACAGCGCATAGTATAGAGGTATTCGATAGCCAATATATCAGAAACCAAGCGCCTGCGCTACCCTTCGTGGCAGCAGTCAACAAACAAGGCTTGCCGCTCTGCGCAAGATTAAGCCTGCAACAGCCTATGCAGAAACGACTAGTTCCTTATAAAAAAGGGTCGTCGCGCAATGCACGACGACCTCTCCAGCTTATTGCTTAGGCTACGTGCCCTATGCCGGGCGCTGCCACACCATTTTGTAGTGCTGCAGGCCGCCTTCCTCAAACTGCGGGCCTTCCTGCCGGAACCCATGCCGTTCGTAGAAGCGCACTGCTGGCAACTGGGCGTGCAGATACACCGTGGCGGCAGGATGCGCGGCGTCTACGTCTAGTAGCACCTGCCGGAGCAGCGCGGCCCCGGCCTGTTGGTTGCGGTATTTTTCCAGCACCGCAAAACGCTCCAGCTTCACACCTTTCTCAGTGGGGCGCCAGCGGGCGGCGCCGCAAGGCGTACCGTCGGCTGCCACAGCCAGGTAGTGGGTGGCATCGGAGTGGTCGTGGATGTCCTGCTCCAAGGTGGCGGGCACGTTTTGGCCCAGCACAAACACCGTGTGCCGAACTGCAAAGGCCGCCGCCAGATCCGCAGCGGAAATAGCCCGGTGTACGCGCGCAGATTCCATGGTAGTGAGTTCTAAACAGAAAAAATAAGTTCTCCGCGCTACGCGGATGAAGCTGCGGCGAAAGTAGCCAACAGAGCGCATTACCCGGTCAACGGCCAAACAAAACGGCGGCCCTGCGAGGACCGCCGTTTGCATATACCACTAACTGCATCAGTAACATCAGCTGCTGGTTTACCCTTTACTGCTCATGGTTGACGGGCAGCGCCTTCATGCCATCGTCTTCACGACGGGCATCCGGATGGCGGGAGGGGTCGGAATCAGCAGAGCCGGGGCCGCCAGGCCGGCGGTAGGGCTGCGCCTGCCGGATGGGCCGGTTCGCCTGATTGGCCTGCTCGTGCTGGGTTTCCACGTCAAACTTGTCGTAGGCCAGCACGATCTGCTTCACCAAACGGTGGCGCACTACGTCCTCGGCGCTCATCTCTACAAACCCGATGCCCGGTACGTCGCGCAGAATATCCAGCGCCTGCATCAGGCCCGACTTCACCTTGGTGGGCAAGTCGATCTGGCTCCGGTCGCCGTTCACCATCACCTTGGCCGAAGGGCCCATGCGCGTCAGAAACA
Source organism: Hymenobacter puniceus (assembly GCF_014333525.1). Lineage (GTDB taxonomy): Bacteria > Bacteroidota > Bacteroidia > Cytophagales > Hymenobacteraceae > Hymenobacter. Next base: position 731,713 of record NZ_JACSCX010000002.1, on the reverse strand, counting down.
TCTTCAGCTGCGAGGGAGTGGTGTTCTGGGCTTCGTCCAGCAACACAAACGCATTGTTGAGCGTCCGGCCGCGCATGTAGGCCAGCGGGGCTATTTCGATGGTTTTGTTTTCCAGATACAGCTTCAGCTTTTCGGCCGGCAGCATGTCTTCCAGCGCGTCGTAAATCGGGCGCAGGTAAGGGTCTACCTTTTCCTTCATGTCGCCGGGCAAGAAGCCGAGGCTTTCACCGGCCTCCACTACGGGCCGCGAAATGATGATGCGCTTTACTTCCTTGTTTTTAAGGGCTCGCACGGCCAGCGCCACCGATATGTATGTTTTGCCGGTGCCGGCCGGCCCAAGCGCAAATACCAAGTCATGCTTCAGCACAGCATCCACCAACCGCTGCTGGTTAGCTGTTTTGGCTTTTATAACGCCGCCTTTGTCGCCGAACAGAATAACATCGGGCGAGGCCGCCAGAATGCGGTCCTGCTGGTCTTCATCGGCCGTCGACAAATACTGGGAAACTGTTTTTTCGCTGATCTGGCCGTACTGGTGGTAGTGCTCAATGAGGGCCGACAGAATGTCGTTGATGCGGCTGATAACCACGGTCTGGCCCTGGATTTTAATCTCATTGCCGCGTGAAATAATTTTGCTGCCCGGAAAGGCCGCCGCAAGTTGGCGGATATTCTGGTTTTCGGGTCCCAGGAAATCAATCAGGGACACGTTTTCGAGCGTGATGACTTTCTCGACCAATCTGTGGGGGTTTTGTAGCTAGAGAGTTAGGAAAAAGGCGCACCATGAAAACGGTACAGTTCGGCTAAATAGCCTACTTTTGCCGCCCTTAGGGCGTCTAAGCAATAGTACGAAGAACGCAGGATTTACGGCAATGGGGTTGATTACGTTTCTGTCTGACTTTGGCTACCGCGACCATTATGTAGCGGCAGTGAAGGCGCGGATTCTGCAGCTGGCACCCGCCGTTCCGGTGCTGGACATCACGCACGCCATCGAACCCTTCAACATCGCGCACGCGCTGCACGTTCTCCAGGCTGTATTTCGTGATTTTCCGGCGGGCACAGTACACCTGGTTGGCGTGAATGATTTAGGCGGTTCGCGCGCGGCCTGGCAGGCGGCGCGCTTCCAGGACCACTATTTTGTGGCGGCCGATAACGGCTTGCTTGCCCTACTTTGCGACGGCCAGCCCGACGAGTTGGTAGCCCTGGCCCCACTCGCTCGCCCCACCGCCTCCCCCACCCGCGACCTGCTGGCCCCAGCTGCGGTGCATCTGGCTCAGGGAGGAATGCTGCAAGACCTGGGCTCCCTTACCACCGACCTCTATTCTCTGCTCAACCGTCAGGTTCGGCTGCAGGACCACCGCATTACGGGCCACGTGGTGCACGTGGACCACTACGGCAACCTCATTACCAACATCACCCGGTCGGCGGTGGAAGTTATCGGCCGCGATAGAGCGTGTGCTATTCACTTCGCCCGCGAAACCGTGCGCAGTATTGCCAGCCATTTCCAGGATGCCGACCCGGGCGAGGCCGTCTGCATCTTCAACAGCCAAGACCAGCTGTGCATCGGCATCAACCAAGGCAATGCATCGGAACTGTTGGGTCTGCACTTCGACTCGCAGGTGGATATTCGATTTGCGCCGGATAATTAACACAGGCATAATCCGGCTTGAAAGACTGCAGACGCAGTTTTATGCTCTATCTTTTTATTATGTTAAGTTATTTCGTATACTATTCTTCTCACCTCTGTTCATTTGTATGCTGACTCGCATAGTGCGCATGACCTTTGTTCCGAAGTATGTGCCAAACTTTCTACAGCTATTTCAGGCATCGGAGAATCAGATCCGCAGCATGCCCGGTTGCCGCTTTCTGGAACTGTGGCAGGATGCAGACCAACCGAACGTGTATTGCACCCATAGCCATTGGGACTCGACCGATGCGCTGAATGCCTACCGCCGCTCTGCTTTATTTGGCCAGGTATGGCCGGCTACCAAGGCATTATTTGCAGCGCCACCGCTGGCCTTTTCAGTTGCGCCGGCCTTGTTTGGCTCAGCCGAAACTCCCAACGAGCAGGAACATTTTTAAGCCATTCCGGCTTGTTTTTGCTGAAGTACACGTACAGAGTTTGCTGGCTTCGGCCCCTCTTCTTCCTACTTATGCCTACAACCGACTATTTTGCTTTTTATGAGCTTCCCGAATCGTTTCTTCCAGACGAAAAAGCCATCAAAAGTAAATACTACGCCCTGAGCCGCGAATACCACCCCGATTTTCATGCCACGGCAAGCCCGGCGCGACAACAGGAAATTCTGACGCTGGCTACTCTCAATACTAACGCGTATCGTACACTCTCCGACGCTGACCGCCGAATGGCCTATATTCTGCAGCGCCATGGACTGCTCGATGAAGGAAAGCAGGAACTTCCTGCTGATTTTTTGATGGAAGTAATGGAGCTGAATGAGCAGCTGATGGAGTTGGAGTTTGATGCTGATCCTACCCTTATCAACCAGCTAAAAAACCAGGTTAATACCCTCACGCACAACTTAGAAACTGGCATCAGTCAGGTGCTGTCCGGGTATGCCGCGCTGCCTGCCGAAATGCGTCCTCAGGCCCTAGCCCAGGTACAAACCTATTATCTCAAAAAGCGCTACCTATTGCGCATTCAAGAAACTCTGGCTAAGTTTGCCACCCGTTCCTGACCTACCGGCAGCAACGGTTGAAAAATGCCCAGATGGCGGAATCGGTAGACGCGTCGGTCTCAAACACCGATATCGAAAGATGTGCCGGTTCGACCCCGGCTCTGGGTACTTTGAGGTAGTAAAACCTCGCCAAACAGCCCGAAAACGGCTTTTCCAGTTCGCTGGCAAAGGTCGTTTTCGGGCATTTTGCATTCCAGAATACCCCATTTGTTTACCCATGATTTTTTCAAGCTCAATTGCACTGCGCACGCCGGCCCGAAAAGATGGGACTTACCTGGTGCGAATGCAGATTATTATTCGTCGCACCGTGGTACCGATAAAGCTGGGAATTACCTGGTTTGCGGAATTATTCGATAAAGGGCGGGGTATGTGCCTGACCAGCCTGCCGAAAGCCAAACGGCCCGCGGGTTACGAGCAGGTGCTCCAAACGGCCGTTACCTGGGCCGGGGGTACTCCGGAGCTGCTGGCGGCGCGGGCCGAAGCCTACAATCTGATTATCGGGCAGGCCCGGGCGCGGGCCAACGAGATATTTGTGGACTACCACTTGAGTAAGCGCAACCTGACGCGGGACGAGTTTCTTTACAGCTACAGCACGGCGGGCAGTAGCAACGACTTCGTGGCCTGGATGGAGCGCAAGATCATCGAGCGGCACCGGCGCAGGAAGATCCAGGACGGTACGCGCAAGAACCATTTCAGCACGCTCAACGAGCTGAAACGCTTCCGGAAGGTGATTCCCTTCTACGAGCTGACAACGCAGCTGGTGGAGGCCTTTCACGAGCACCTGGTGCGGCACGTGCGGTCGGTGAATACGCGCTGGACCCGGCACCGCGACGTGAAGGCGTATCTGAACCTGGCGCGCAAGGAGAAAATCAAGTTTGAAGACCCCTACGCCGACTTCGTGAACCAGGCTGGGGAAGGCTCGTGGAAGTCGGTGCCGCCGGCTGAGCTGCTGCGTCTGGAGCGCTACTACCTGCAATTGCAGCCGGGCACGGCGGAGCGGCGGGTACTGCAACGGTTTCTGTTCAGCTGCTTCAGCTCGCTCCGTCTCGGGGATTTGAAGGCTATCCAGCACGCCAAGCTAGATGGGCAGGAGCTGACGTTCCGGATTCAGAAGACCTATGCCAAGAAGCTGCGCGAAACGATGCTGCCGCTTACGCGGCGGGCCTTGCGCTACCTACTCGATGCGCAGGAGGAGAACGGCGGGGCGGGCTTCTTCAATTACACCGACCAGTACTCGAACCGGATGCTCAAGCGCATCGCTCAGCACCTGGAGCTGACGGCCAAGCTGCACCACCACATCGGGCGTGAAACGTTTGCCACGGAATTTACGCGGGCTGGGGGGCCGGTGCAGGTGCTGCAGAAGCTCATGGACCACTCCAAGATTACGACGACCATGAAATACGTGCACGTCGATGACGCCATGAAGCGGGACGCCATTGCGGCCCTAGATGCGCAGTTGCCGGAGCGGCCGATGAACGTGGTAGTCTAAGCCCGCCCCTACCCCATGAAAAAGCCGCCGTGCATCGTGCACGGCGGCTTTTTTGCTTGTGGTACCTAGCAGAACAGCCAGACAAAGCTGAGGTCTTTGTAGGGGTCGGCATAGTTGTAGCCCAGCTCCAGCAGCGCCCGGGCCACCATCGGCGCGTCGTAGGTGGCGCTGGGATAAAACTCCTGGAGCTTTTCGTACACCTCGTGGGTGCTGAGCTTGAGCGTAGCCTGGTCCAAAGACGGGGCAGGCTGCAGGTTCTCCCGAATCTGCAGCATCAGCGCATCGAAATGGTTGTCGATGGGCTGCTCGGTATCCTGGGCGCTCATTAGGCAGCGGTGGACAGATCTTCCAGATCCCAAAGGCCGGAGAGCACGCGCACATAAGCGTCGGCTTCGCCGTTGTCGGGCCACTCGGGGCACTGCCCCTGCTCCACCAGCTGGTTGCAGGCTTCCTCGAAGGCCTGCGCAATGCGGCTGGGGGGGTAACGGCGTAGCAGCTCGTGCAGCTCGTCGAGCATGGCCAGGTCGGCGGCGAAGATGGGATGGTGGCGCAGCTCCACCACGAACCGGGCGCACTCCCACGCTGGGGCCAGCTTTAGCAGCGGCGCGCTCATAGGGCCAGGGGCTGCGTGGTGAGCGAATCGAAGGCGACGAGCAGCGCTTTCGTAGTGCGAATGCAGGCCAGCACCTTGCGGGCGGGTTCGTCGGTCTGCGGGTCGCGGGTGATGTACTCGATGATATCATCGAGTTCCTCCACTACGGTGCCTTTGTCGAAGGCATAGCGGTTGTGGAGCAGTTCCACCAATGGCTGCACGTTGAGCACCTGCCTGGTGATGGGGTTTACCACCAGAATCGGGTCTAGCGGAAATTCTTGGGCTGTTTGCGTGTTGTTTGGCATTTGGGCAAACGGTTAAGGGTGAAAAGAAAAGGCACGGAATCACCTGGATAGGATTGCCAAACAACACGCGGTTATTTCGTGGGCATTACTGACCCCACGTTCCTATCCAGGCTTTTCCGTGCCTGAAAAACGGTACTACTATACGAATCGACAGAAAACAATTCTGCCGCTCGAAAAAACCCGGCTAGTTTTTGGAGCGGCAGTCGGCACCGCGTATTGTTTGGCGGGTCAAAGGTGAGGAGTTGTCAGGAAACAGGCAAGATTTTTTTAAAGTATTGCTTTAATTCTTCTGACAAACAGTTCACTCTGAAGTGCTTCAAATTTCATTGGCAAATCACAAAAAAGAGGACCACAGATGTCTGTGACCCTCTTTTCATATGTACAGTCCCTCGGGACTAAATGGCACGCTTGGAGTGACGAAGTGCTGTTCCTCTACTGACTGCCAGGTTCATCGTGTCCGTGCTCATGCTTGCTAGAGAGTCCGAATCTTGATGTTTTTTTCCCATAGCTGTTGTTTGGTTTAAGGTTCTGATGTCAGTCAACGTGCTTTTCACTTTTGAGAAACAACCATAAATAGTTGTCAAGGCATAGAGGCATAACCAAAAACGCCATATCCCCTTTGCCCACCGGTGTCTTAGCACGGACTCCTTAAGCCTGGCAACGAAACCAGAAACATACTTCGCCACTTTTCCAAACGTCCCTCTTGGGAGCTTAGGAAGTAGAAGATGGCAATATCCATTTGATCTGCTACCACATTACAAAGTTCTTGACTTTGGAGTTCATACAAACAACACGGCTCGCCAGCGTAGTGCTGACGGGCCGTGTAGATTATAAGGTGCCGTGGTACCCTTTCCAGGCTAGAACTGTTAGTCCTAGCAATATGAAAGCCCAGATGATTAAGCCAACTGCCATCTCCACGTAGTAGAGTTTAGGAAAGCGCATCACCAGTTTATCCCAGATGCGTGAGAGGCCTAGGCGTTTAGACATGTAATAACATCTTCTATATCACAAGCATATATTATAAGGAACCAATAAATTCTGCTATGTCATCTAAGTCTATATTAGATGTTAGCTCTTGCATTTTGTCAAATATTGACTTAACGACTTCACCTCCGTCACTTAGCTTTTTTATTTGATCACTGGAATTAACTAATACAGGAAATATACTTTTTAGCTTTCTAATCCAGCCTTTACTTTTTATATCACCAACCTCTTTACTCTTTTCAACATCTTTCAAAAACTGAAGTATTTTTTTCAAATTTTCTTTCAGCTCACTATCACCCTTAAGTTCATCTAAAAGATAATTAATATCACCCCTAATATCATTGCTCAATCCTTTAACCAATCTAAAATCTATATCTATATCTACATTATTAGTATTCACGTTATTAACTGAAGAATTGTTTGTATTAAGAATATTTATTATTGAGTTTGGTATTCTCACCTGACCCACATGATTTTCACCAAGATCAATAACCCCAGCACGCATTTTATCAAGAGTAACTTCTTTACTTTCAAACAAACCGAGCAAATACCCAACATTAAAATCCCTTTGCAATCTAGGGTGGAAATACAATGGCTTATTGGACTGAATATAACTAACTAAATCATCGTATTTTACAGTACTATTTGTATTTTCCTCCAACAAAGCCAGTTCATCATAGTTAATGTTTGCGTAACTAGATACTATTTCATAGATATCTCTACGAATATATTCCCATACACCTAATTGTTCATTTCCTTTAATTCTTACGTAAATGCGCTTGGCTTCTTTATCAGCTTGAACCATTGTCAATGACCCTGTTTTATCATCATGAATCACAATACCCGAATACCAGTAATTGCTTTCATATACTTTAGACAACTTCTTGGCAATAAACCTATGTATCAATGCAATTGGCATATAATCCTTAAATTGCATTATATAAGTACGAACGTGAGGTCCTCTAAATTCGCTATACTCTACTTTTGGTTCCTTACCAAATGCTGAAGGCAGTAAGATATTCACATCATCTTCCGTGTAACATAAATCAAATTTCTTCATCATACTCAACAAGTAGTCATAATGATTTTCTTCATACCCATAATCATTATCATCCAATGGACATAGTAATTCACTGAAATCATCTATAGAAATATGACCTAGCAAATGAGCTGTTTTTTTTGATGTAACAATTTTATACACACCCTGTGTTATCCAAGCAGGACTTAACACATGAAGCAGGCTTAAATACGTTTCACCGAACCAAGTAATTGTACCAATAGTAGTAAAATATTTTAAGAGCAATTTTTGCGTTTTTATATCCTTTACCCCTTTATTAACACAGATTTTTTTGTAGTTTTTAAAATCTAAGTAGTGCTGTTTACCTGATGTATACTCTTCAATTTGCGATTTAATCTCAAACCAATTATTAGGAAACTGTTCATCAACAGTTCTCAACTTTACTACTTCACTTTTTAACATATTTCTTAAATCGCCTACACCAAAGCCTGTCTTACAGCTAACATTATAAAACCCAACTATATTCGCATACTTTTCTTTTAAAAATTTTCTATCTGCTATATCAGTTATGTTATCGTCTTGTTTGTTGAAGACAACAACTACTGGCGCACTACCGCCTAAGCTTTCCACTTGTTGAAGCCAATATTCAGGTTCCTCCTCCTTTCTATTATCTAACACCAAAATATATAAACACCCTTCGGTAAAGAAAAATTTGTGAACGGCATGCTGAATCTCTTGACCGCCAAAATCCCAAATATGAAATGTCAGATCTCTAGAATCGTAATTAATATTCCAGTTATCAATATTGATTCCATTAGTTTGCGATTTACCTAGCTCAAAATTATCATGAAGTAGGCGCTCGATTAAACTTGATTTACCAGCACTTCCATCTCCTATAACTATAATTCTTCCCTCAGAAATTGGGGCAGACCCAAATTTCCCCACAGTATCATAATAATTATGTACTGACTCTTTTCCCAAAGCTATAACTGAACTCGGAGGAAAAACCAAAGGATTACCTCTAATAATCAATTTACTACCTCTGGCATATCGACGCATTACTGAACTCAACCAATCGTATTTTTCAGCAACTTCTACTGGAATTTCCTTAATTTTATTTTCAGCCAAGTCAAATACAATATCGGCTCTTGCACCTGATAGATGATTTATATCGCTTATTTCATTATCTTCAGCATCAACTAGCTTTATCTTTGGTAAATCTAATAATTTAGCTAAGCTAGTTACACTATTTTCCGTTAATGATATCTCCTCTAAGGAAATCATACCTTGTACAAAATCAATATTATCCAATCCTATATTTTGACAATATAGTTGTTTCAGTTTCTCAAGGCCACTTAACGGGGATGGATCCACAATTGGATTATTCCAAATTGCAAGCCTGATCAAACCCAAATTTAAATTATCAATATTCTCTATTTTATTGCCACCCAAATACAAATTCTTTAAATATTTTAAAGATAACAACGGAGATATATCACTAATTTTATTACTTGTAAGATTTAATTCCATTAAATGCTCAAAATTAGCTAATATATCTATATTGTCAATTTGACATTCAGGCATAGAAAGCACAATTACTCTATTTTTCTTATCTACAATATAATGCACAGGGTTAACTGGCTCAATATTCTCAATATTATGAGATGCAGTTCTTATTTCATAAAGAGATATTTTATATAATTTTTCTATTTGCTGAATCTGCAATGGTTTTTTTGTGACAATTTTCTGTTTATTTTCCATGTTTTCTTGTTTCTACTATTAAAAATCTATTTATCAACGAGTGTAAGATACTTTGCGACAGTTGTCGGCGAAACCCCCACTATGGCTGCTATTGACCTATTTGACAGACCATTTGCATTTAGTTGTTGTATCTGATTGGCTTTCGCACGATTGACAGTTGGTCGACCTATCGCTTTCCCTTTAACCAATGCCTTTGCCATTCCAGACTTAGTTCGCTCTCCTAACCGTATGCGCTCTTGCTTAGCAATAGCCGCGAGAATCCCAACTATAGCATCTTTGAAGACACCAGTAGAGTCAAGGTATTGTTCGGTAAAGCTCTTGAACTGCACCCCAGCCACCGAGAGCTTCTGCAAGTAGTTAAGCGTTTCGGTCACGCCCTCCCTACTGAAGCGGTCCAGTGCCCAGAAGATTACCACGTCGAAGCGACGCTGATGGGCATCTTGAAAGAGTTGCTGGAACTGTACGCGGTTAGCTTTGCCCCCGCTCTCGTGGTCGGTGTACTCCTTGTATATAGAGTAGCCCAGCCGCTCGGCGAAGGTGCGCAGTTCGCGCAGTTGGTTTTCAGTGTCTTGGCCCTTGTCGCGAGTGCTCACGCGGGCATAGATGGCTGCTTGCATATTTAAGCAAAGTATTCAGTGAGCTTCAGTATCTGCTGCAATTCCTCACGCACAGCTTTAGTGTGGAGACTAATTTTCTGCAGAAGTGCTAATAGATCCGGCTGGGCATGCTGCTCAGCGTAACGCCGAATCTGAAGCAGGCCTGATCTTGGTGTCAAATAATCAGGTTGAGTGAAGTGCTTAAAGTAGGTTTCGGTCTGCAGTCCACTATAATACTTGAAGTGCCCCTTGCAGTGAGTCACCGTCCACTGCCTGTATAAATTCTCCACGGCTTCGACCAGATGAGTTGCAGCGTCTGCCGGTTGCTGAAAAAATTCTGGCGCTATTGTTCTTGCCCAGAACGACTCAGGATTTAACGGACATAGTGGATTATCCAAGAAGATTTCTGGCGCCCCAACCACTGGATTATCTGCTTCGAATGTCAGCACTATGCACCGGTTCTCAGCCAATACATAAGCGTAGCAAAGACGGTAGAATCTAGAAGCCTGGGCCTCATCCGAGAAGTTAGGAGCCCATAGGTCATATTGGTTCGCCCAAACCGGGTAGCCAGCGTTCAGCACTTTGCTTAGCGTGAACCAAGCAAATGTTGCGCGAGCAGAAGGCAAGTCATAGGCACAATAGCCATACTTGTCAGGTGGGCCGTTGTGTACTTTATTGAGGTTGATATCTATGAACGCAGGCCGCAGTTGAAACCATACTCTGTCCGGCTTATTCGACAGACGGTTACACGTATCCTGATTTACTCTGACGGGAGTCAGGTCATCCATAAAGCCTATATACTTCCCCTCGGCAAAGCCGTATGGGGTAGCTACAGTGCGATGACGAGTGTCAGTGAGAGGAAACCCACTCACGATAGTTTGTCCTCTCTCGCTGACCCGTAAAGGCCTATAAATATTCACTCTTGGCTGACGAACAAGCTTACCCTTATTGTCGAGTAAGCTAGGCAGCAACGTACGGATATCTCCTCTCTTAGCGCTTAAGTTGATTATCGGAGCTTTGTTAACTGTCTTTTCCAGTTCATGCTGCGCGACATCCTCCGCTACTTCCCAGTTGAAATCAAAGTTCTGCTTGGTGAGGTGCGTAAAATCCCGAAGCTTGATTTCATTCGTCGCCCCTGGTACCGCTTCACCTCGATAGGTCCAAACAGTAAAGGCCAGTGGCCACGTCCCTTTCAGTTTGAAAAAGGCGTTGCTGGTTACTACGAACCCGTCGCCATATTCGAAGTGTTCGTCGAATAGCTTGCGGAAGCCCGCATATGTAGGCCGAGGAATAAGCCAAGAAGTGGGCGTAAAAATAAGCATCACAGGCCGGAAATCAGGATATTCAGCAACCTGTACCTGAGCCATTCTTAGGATCTGGCCTAGGAAAGCTAAGTATCGCTCTTTCCCTGCGTCTGCACCTGTTAACGAGAGAATGGAGGGGTGAATATCATAGCCTGAATCTGTTCGTTCGCGCTTATTTGAATTCTCATCCGTGTTCTTGTAAGGAGGATTCATCAAGAAGGCAAACGGCTTATCTAGGGCTACATGCTCCTTCGACAAGTGGTCTTTCAGCACTTGATAGTATTCGCCAGCTGAGATGCTCAGAAAATTAAGCCCTCGGTCTTCACTGACTTTCGGGATAATTGTGAAGCCTTCAATTGCGTTCAGCGGATCAGTACTCAAACGCCGATCAATGATGCGAAGCAAGTCAGGCTGCAGCTCCGATATGATCTTATGCTTTAGGTGTCCACGCCAACTGCTCACCAAGTTCCCTGAACCAGCTGCTGCATCAAACACCACATAGTTGTCACTGAGCTTGGCATCGAAGTAGTGCCGTACAAACCATAGCGCAAATTTGCTCAGCCCATTATCCGTGAAGAAGATGCCGTGCTGTTTGGTATACTCCGGATCAATCTTGGACATTACTTCATCGAACCGACTGAAGTAGTAATCCGCTGTCAGGCCTGAGCGCTCATTCGTAAATAGATAATGTTGGCCAACGAAGGCGCGGAATTTCTTCTGGTGCTCCTGGCTGACTACAAAGTCTTCGCTCTGTCTCCCCCCATTTTCAGCTATGATATTGAGGCGAGTCGGCTGACTGGACTTAGGCTCTGGTACTGTTGACGTGGCATCCCAGAAGCCAACCATGTCATAGAAAGTATGAACCGCGTCAATAGGCCGTTCAAAATACTGTTTCATCTCCTCGATGATAGAGATGAAGTTGTGGGGATTGATCTGAAAGCGGCCTGTATCAAGATTGCGCAGATGCTTGGTCAACGCATACACAGCCATGGTAGGACCTTGAGCAAAATCCTCTCCCCCATCCCCTAGATTGTCGAACCGGTAGGATGCTGCTTCCAGAATGGCGAGTTTCAGATCTTTGCTGGACTTGGCAGCATTGTAGACTCCTACTTCACTGGCGGCCAGAATGGGACCTGCCTGCCTAGCTAACTCAAGGGCTTTACTTGGTATCTTATCAAGGCGCCATAGGCCGATGAATCGATGCGCAATGACACAAACTGAGCCATAAGTGAGCCCCTTCTTGCTATAATGTAAGGCTTGGTAAAAGCCAGCCAGCCAATCCTGTTGCCGATTCTTCAGTTCGACAACCAGCCGGTCCTTCACATATATGTCTGCTCCCAGTGCCTTTGCTTCATGGCTAACGTTGCCTTTGAAGAGTTGGTCGAAATACTGTTTAGCAAGATGGCTTTTCGAAGACTCAGGTGCGTCTTCACTGATATATCGATTAAGGAGGCTAGTATCTGGAGCATTAGTTTTAATAGCCATGTATGAGAAAGTATGATTTAGAGGGGCCGCAAATAACCGAAAGCCTTTGGCCTTTTCTACTAACGTGTCCAAAAAAGCCTACTTTTTGATCAATCTATGTTTTCATAGTCACGGTCAGGATTTAACATATAAGCTCCTTCCAAAAAAGGCTCGGTTTCTGGACACTTTTTCCACCCCATCTCATGGTCCTAAAAACGCGGTTTTCGAGGCCCGATTTTCACACCCTTTTTTGGACACCTATTCACGCACTACTCCAGCACCTGAAAAGAAGAAGCCCCAGCATGACGCCGGGGCTTCTTCTTCATATCGTGTTGCCGTAGTTGCGGCGCGGCACCAGCTCCAGTGTGCCAGGCCTCGTGATCGGCAGCACTACGTTGGCCCGGCGAATCAGGAAGATGTCGCCTCTGACGCTCACTGGCTCTCCAAAATTCAGCGTGTCGAAGTCATAACCAGTCAGGTAAGCTGGAAATTTGGCCGGCTGCTCAGCCAGCATCTGCAGGTAGAGTTGGCCGAACTTGGCCACGAGTCCGTCCTCGCCATCCAGATACAGCGAGTAATTGCCGATGCGGCCCCGGTTGATGTTCTGATTGCTAATGCTCACCATGGGGTAACTTCTGCCGTAGCCCGGTTGGATACCCCGATAGAAAGCCAGGCGCAGACCTTTACCGCGCTCCAGCTGGTTGAGCAGGGGCAAATAGGCCCGCTGGCCAATGACCGGGACGCGCAGGCTCACGCCGTCAGAGGGCGTAGCCGGCACATTCAACTCAACCGATAACAGGATGCCCTGGGGAACATCCTGCGGGTTTTCCCCATTCCCAACCACTACGGGCGGCAGGTTCACGGCGTACGGCCGCCACTCCTCGCCATCGTGCTGGTAATACAAGTTGTCGAAGGTGGCCAACCGGATTTCATTGGGCCGGCTGGGTGTGGGCAGATTCAGGCTGCTTTGCACCGGCTCAGCCAGCAACGGTGGCTCTACCTCCTGCGTCAGCTTGCCGGCCACAGTATCCTCCGTGAGGTAGGTGGCGCGTACTGCCAGTTCCGCGAAGTCGCGGGTAAACCCTGGGCCTACTAATTTGGTCAGATCCTGCGCGGGCCGGGCCGTGCTCAGGCGGTTGGTGCGCCGGAGGCGTACGGCGCCGGCCGGCGACAAGTCCAGATCCAGGTAGTAGGTATCAGCAATCAGGCGCACAAATTCAGCGGCCGATATATCCGGCAGCTGGTTGGCAATCCGGAACGTCAGGTTGATATCTGCTGAAGTGGTCCAATCATACCAATCCGTGTTGTATTCGATGGGCGTGGTGCTGAGCACCACCATCTGCCGTAACTCCCGGTCGGTGAACAGATCCTGCTCAAAAGGAATGTCGAGTTCCTCGAAAATCATGGCCAGCACATACGCCAGCTTCGGCAGCGGAACGCACGACGTAACCGTGGCTGGGTCAAAAACCATCGACGGATCAGTTGCGCCCGGGGCCGGCGGGCTGTAGCCGTTGTGAATTTGGAAGCCATCGTTTACCCAGTTGTTCATATTGGGCCAGTGGGGCAGCTTGTCGTCATGGTCAGCGTAGGCGTCGTTGTTGCAGAATGGCGCAAAAACGTAGTCATAGGCGTCCACGTCATCCACTACATCGAGCATGTGCTGCCCGATCAGGTCGCTCAACTCGCCCCAGTTGTTGACGGTACCGGCGCAGACCTGGCGCGGGCCGCCAAACCAGAATTCGCGGAGGGACTTCTGCTTCAGGCGGGTCATCACGGCTGAGAGGCCGCATACCAGATTAAGGGAGTAACCATCCTGCTCGATTCCCTGCAGCACGAGCTGGCCGGCTGCCACCCGGTTGTCGGTGTCGTCGAAAGCCTGTACCTGGTCGTAGCGCCGGGGCGGGCGGCCAGCGTGGTCGAAGCGTTCCGGGAAGCCCAGCAGGGCGTTATTGTGGCGGTTGTCGGTGAGGGGAGCTTTGAACGGCAGCGAGAAGCTGCCGTTCTGCTCACGTGGGGCCAGCCAGGAGCTGTTGCGCTCCAGCGCCAGCTGGACGTCGGCGGGTAGCAGCAAGGGCTTAGCTCCGATTCGTATTGCGGGCATAGTCAGCGTAGTAATTACTGGAGTAAGCCGAGCGGTACTCCAGCACGGCAAAAATGTCGTTGTTATTGTCGCGGTAGGTGGCCAGTTCCTTGGTCGTGAGCACCACGGGGCGCAGCTGCCCATTCACTACCTCGTACACCTCGCGGCCCGGCTTGAAAAGCTCCTGCAGATACTCCAGCCAGTGGGCCGTCAGCCAGCCGGTGCCCAACGCCATGGTGAGCCGGTTGCCGTTGGCCGGCCAGCTCATCTCGCGTGCGGTTTCCACGCCGACCACGGGCTCATACCGGCTGACTAGCTGCTGCTCGGTGCTGAGCGAAGCCCGAAGCTGGCCGAAAGCGGCCATGGTATCGAAGCCACCCAGGCTGTTTTCGTACACGAACTGGCGCGGCTCGATCAGCGGGTCGCGCTCAATGTCGATGGACTTGCGGCGAAACACCAGGTAGTCGGAGTTTGGGTAACGCAGCTGCAGCTGCAGGCGCGTGGAAAGCGGTGCCTGCAGTGGCACACTATATATAAACTGCGAAAGCTGCCAGTCGGGCCGGTCGGCCTCATCCTGAATAGGGCTACCGCTTCCATCACCTACGCCGATACCCATGTCTTCCAGCGCAGGATGCGGAAATAGCTGGATTAGAGCAGGATCTGCACCAATAGGATTGTGCGCTACCTGAAGCTCAGGCTCATCACCAGTCCGGTGCAGCACCTGCAGCACTTCTAGGTGGCCGGCTCCTACCTGCTTATCCGTCGGCTGCCAGCTGAAGAAACCCAACTCACGGCGCACCGAACCCTGCAGCGGTGCATCCAGGAAGAATTGCACCCCTTCCGCCAACATTTCCTGGGGTAGCCCACCTAGCAGCACGGTCACAAAAGGCGAGGTATTGAGGAGTCCCAGGGCGCCATTCTGCACCTCGCACACCGACACGTACCAGCGCCGGATCGGGCGTGTGAGTTGGTGCCAGCCCGGGGCGGTTTTTAGCTCCGGCTGCAGGTCCGACCGCAGCATGTCGCGCACGTCGAGCGTGGCCACGGCCGCCTCGTTGGTCGGCCGCACTGCCTCATACACCATTTTGAAGTTGTTGCTGCCATGTGAGGTTTCCAGGTACACGCGCAGTAGCAGCGGCCGGCCGGCCAGCGAGGCCGTAGCCCGCACAATGATCGGGTTACCGGCAAAGCTCAACTCCGGTAGTGGCGAGAGCGTGGCCACGCCCGACGACTGCACCGAAACAGTAAACTGCGAGGTGGCTTTGCAGCCAGGCACCTGGCTGCCGGTGTCGAAGGCCTCGACGGTGTAGATGGCCGGGGCCAGGCCCGCGAAGACGTTGCTGGTTTGGCGTGGCCGTACAATCTGGCCACCCTGGTTGAGCAGCTGGTACTCAACCTGGCCGGCCGCCTCAGCCGTGGTAACGGTCGCCGTAGTGCCGGCGACGGTCACGCGGGGAATCAGGATGCGGCATAGCAATACGGAAGGCGCTACAAAGCCGCAATCCGTTGAGTTAGGCGTTACTGTGATGGTGGTGGTGCCGCGTGGGTTGGCCACGTACAACCAGGTCGTCTTCGTCGTGCGCGCCCGGCTCTGGTCGGCTACGGTTGGCCCGCAGCGCGACCAGATTACTTCGGCAGCACCACGCTCGAATAGAGGCAGATTGCCATACTGGGCGAAATTAGAATTTGGCCCGCCCGTGATAACGCCTATTTCCTCGTACTCATCGGCTTCCGCTTCGGTATTGAAAAACCACTGCAGCAGCCATAGTGCGGGCTGATTTGGGATGTTACGGTTTTCGTAGTCGCGTTTCAGCAGAATCTTTGCCATTACACTGAGGAATCCTGATAGATGGATGTATTGGTTTGTGTGGTCTTGGCCAGCGCCTCCGGCACTACTTCAGCCCTTACCACGGCGCCAGCTTGCCAGAGCTGGCGCAGGGTGGTGAACTCGGCAAGCATCTGCTGCGCGGTAGCCTCACTCATGCCGGTTGGGGCGCTACTGGTTGGCGCACTATAGCTCGGCGGCGGCGTGGCGGAGAATCCACCCTGGGCGAATGCCGGCATTGCACCGGTGCGGATGGCTTCGATGGCGGCGACGTGGTTGGCCACGACCGGCTGCGAAAGCAGGTTGTGCGGCACGAAGTACTCCGCGCCTACCTCATTCACGGTGGCCAGGAACGGGCCGCTGTTGGGCAGCATGCCACCTGTAGAGCGCGAAAGGTTGACATGCTCCATGCCCGCCACCTCGGCGGCGGTGAAACCGCCCTCGGCAAATGCCGGAATTTCAGCGGAGGCAATGGTGGCAATTTGAATACCGCCCAGCAAACCATAGAAGGCCGCCAGCGCTGGCCCACCCTGGATAAGACCCTCGACGACGGCAACAGCCGTGCGCGTGATGGCCTCGAACATCTGAAACTCCTTATCGCGCTCAGCCTGGCGCCGTTTGATATTCGCAGAGTTCTGCTCGAACTGCTCCTCCAGATTCAGCTTCCGGGTTTCATACTCGGCCTTGCCCATGAGGCCGGCCTTGTTTTCCTGGTCGAGTGACCGCAAACGCTTGTTCTGGCCCTCCTGCAGGCGCTTCAGCTCATTCTCGTTCTGCTGCTTCATATAGGCTGCCATCGTCTGCGCGGCGTCCTGCATGTAGCCCGCAAACTCGCGTACAGTCTCCTGCAGCTTCTCCAGTGCCCGGTCAGCACCGTTGGCCCGGATGGCCGCAATAGCATCTTCCGACTCGCGGATGATGAGCTGCTTTTGCTCCTCGGTGAGTTTGGTGTTCTTCAGCTCGAAGTCGCGCTGCTTCTCCACCTTCTCCACCATGGCGTCCTCCAACTCCTGGGGGTCGTTTTTCTGGTTTCGTTTGGCCAGCAGAATGCGCAGGTTCACCCGCGCCATTTCGTGGTCGTACTCGAATTTGAGCGCCTCAGCGGCCCGCTTTTCGGCCTGCTGCTTCTTCAGGTTGTCGCGGGCCTCGTCGCGGGTGTCGGCCAGCAGGTTCACCGTGGCCAGGGCCGCCCGGTGCTCTGCCTCCGAAAGCAGCGTGCTGGCGGCAAACTCGGTGGCCCGCTGCATCAGCGTTTCATAGTGGGCCTCCAGCTGGTTGATGGCTTGCTGGTCGGCGTCGGCATCGGTGGCGCGGAGCTTGGCTTGCTCCTGCATGGCCACCTCCTGCAGCGCCCGGAAATTCTTCAGGGCGGCAGCCTTATCCTTCTCCAGCTGGGCCGCGTCCTTCTCGGCTTCCTTGTCACGAAACTCTCCGAGTAGGCGCAGCCGGTAGTTCTGCTGCTCCTCGATCTGCTTCTTCAGCTGCAGAATCTCCGCCTTACTACGCGTAGCCAACTGCTGCTCCGTGAGGCGCTTGATTTTTTCATCAATCTCCTGCAGCAAGCCCAAGTGCTGCTCCTCAACGGCTTTGAGGCCTTTCTGGTCACCAAAAACGTAGGCCAGCCACTTGGCATCCATTTCGGACTTGATCTGCTCCGGAGTCTTCTCCCCTTTCAGGTTAGCCAGGATGCCACGTGCGGCCACTTCATCCTCCTGCAGGCGCTTCAGGGCGGCGCGCATCAGCGCAATTTCGCCAGTGGAACGCCGGTAGTAGGATGTTGAACCATCCTCATTTACTTCCTGACGGTAGCCAGTGCGGCCCTGTTCATCCTTCTGGTTTAGCTCGCGGGTAGCATTGATAATTTTGCCCTGGATGCGCGTGAGCTTGGTTTCAGCCCCTTCGATGGCATCTTCGTTCATCACGCGCAGCAGTGCCTTCTGCTCGGCCAGGAACTCGCGGGCCAAGCCGGAGTTGATGCCCAGCGCCTTGCCGTACTTATCCCACTCGGTTACAGCCGATGGAATGGTGTCGGCCAGCTTGCCCACGATGGTGTCGAGTTCCGCCTGCTCCGTTTTGTTGAGGCTGGTTTTGCCCTTCAGCTGCTCATACCGGTCGATAAGCGGCTCGGTATTTTTGGCCAGATCTGCTACGGCCTGCTTCTGGCGCTCGAAGGACAGCGTAAGCTGCTCCACTTCATCAGATTTGCCAATCATGCTGTCGAGGCCATCCACAATGCCCTCCAGCCCATCCATAATGGCAGAATTGACGAAAGAGGAGTTCAATGCCTTGCCGATGCGCTCCAGCTTCGCCGCGAAGTTGTTGTTCTTGGTGTCGAACTCGCCCATAATCGACGACGTTTCGCTGAGCGCGCCGCTGGCCCGCTTCACCTTGGCCTGCAGCATGTCGGTGTTGCTGCCCAGCTTGGCCATCACCTCCGAGGCACCGGCGCCATCTACGCCCAAGTCATTCAAGATGCCGGCCAGGGCCGTGGCCGAAGCACCGGACTGCTTGGTGCCTTCCATCACCTTCACCAACGCTCCGTAGAGGTCGGTATCCACCAGCTTCTTGAATTTAGCGGCCTCCATGCCGGCGACACGCGCAAATTTGGCTGGCTCCGAAGCCATACCCTGCAGAATCTTCACGGTAGCGGTACCACCGCGCTCCGCGTTGATATTCAACTCCTGCATCGTGGCAGATAGGCCGAGCACCTGGCCACTGGTCAGGCCCATGCTGATGCCGACGCCGCCGATACGGTTGGCGAAATCGGCAATTACGGGCCCGGTGGCCGCGCCCTCACTCCCCAAGACGTTGATGGCGTTGCCGATGTGGAGCATATCCTCATCGACCTTCTGCGACTTGATATCAGAGAAGATGTTGCGCAGGGCGCCCGTCTGCTTGGTTACCTCCTCGACACTGCCGAACTCATCACCCAGCGCCACATACAGCTTGTCGGTGGCCACCGTGAAAGCGAGGATGTCATTCTTGGCAATACCCAGCTGGCCAGCATCAGCAGCAATTTTGCGCAGCTCGTCGCCCTTGGTGCGGGTATTGACCTGGCTGAGGTCTTTATTCAGCGCCCGGACCTCGCCGGCCGTCATGCCCGTCGTCTTCTGGATATCAGAAAAGGAGTCGCTCAACTTGGCATTTTTGCTGATGACGTTGCCGATTTCCTGCGAGAGAAACTGAAAGCCCAGGAAGCCCACGGCCAACATGCCGAAGGATTTCACCTCGCCCTTGATCTGCTCCCAGAACTTGCTCAGCCCCTGCATCTGCTCCTTCTGCTTGCCCATGGTGCCATTCACCTCCTGCAGCTTGCCATTTAGACGCTCCCACTCGGGCGTGCCCGCCGTGAGGTTGTCCATCTCCCGCTTCAGCTCATTGGAGTAGGTGCGCAGCTGGCGCATGGTCATGCCCGTGACGCCGAGTTCCTCGCGCAGTTCGCGGGTACGTTGCTTCACCTGGGCGTATTTCTCGGAGGCCTGGGCAAACTCCTCGGAGTCGCGTTTCAGGCCTTTCATCTGCTGCCGTAGCTCGGCAGCCTCCATTTCGAGCCGTCCCAGCTCGTTTATGCCCTGTTTGCCATCGACGATGACGGACACCTGGACTTCATCTTTCCGAACACTCATGCCGCGAAACTGCGGCGGTCTGGAGGCGGGAAAAAGGACAGGGTTTTAAGGATATAAGGCTATAACTTTGACAAAATAACGCCTTATGAAAATCTCATTTGACCGATTAGCCTTCTGGATATTGCCCTATTTGTACTTGGTCTCCGTTGCCTATAACACTGGATATTGGGGAACTTTTGGCATTGACGCTTTCAATTATTACCCAATACAAGACCTAGTAAAAGGAGTGACGGCACCACTCGTGTCTACTGTCGTAGTAACACTAATCAATTCGATCTTCCATATGCTATGTAAAGCCGTTCTTGAGCGTTTAGGCAACATCAGTGGATGGTTTGTACTGGTAGTTGTGATTATCAGTTGTGGCGCTTACTACTACCTGAACTTACGGCCTGTTACTTCAGATACTGAAAGATTGGTCATTGAAGCGAGAACAAACTGGGATGTGTATTTTATCGGATTCATGTTCCTGAATTTCATTGTTTCCAGTCTTATTGGGAAGCTTATCATTCCGGAAAACGCCGGATACTGGCGTAAAGAAGGCACACTCGGGGTACTGTTTTTCGTCAATTTTCTAGTTGTGAACGCCTTCATTGAAGGCAGAAAGGACGCTTGGCAGATAGAAAACAACTACGTATACGATTACGTGATACCAAGCTCACAAAACAGCAGTATCAATCTAACTAAGTATCTAGGCAAAGCCGGCAACCATCACTTCTTTCTCAGTAACAATAATTCTGTTCGGACCATAATTGCAGAAGAAAAAATAGAGAAACTCGAACTCGGCTATTACATATTGGGTGATTCAGTTCAAGAGGCTCGACTTAATCAATACAAAGCTGCTATGCATTCAGATTCTGTAAACCAGCTTTTACAGAAATTACCGCAGACTCCACCATCGTTGCCGATACAACGCCCATCAGCCGGTTGAGCTGCCCATAGAAGGCCCGGGAGTACCATTTCTTCGGCTTGCGGCCCTTCTTCTCGCGCTTGTTTTTCTTGAACTGGCCGCCCTTGCCGCGCCGGCGCTTCAGGATGCGCCCGTTGGTGTCCTGGCTTTCCAGTTTGGTGAGGATGCCGCCCACGCTCAGGTCGCGCTCAGCGCGGCCGTTGCCCTTACCAGTGCCGATATCGACAAACCGCCCGTAGCCCAGAAAGCTTAGGTCGTAGCCGATCATGTCGCCGGCCATCTGGTACACCTTGTGGCGCACCGAGGGGCGCAGGTCGTCGTTCTGACCTATACCCAGCTTGTCGAACTCCTGGTCGAGGATGCCCTCCAGCCGCTTGGCCCACTGCTGCACTACCTGCAGCACCTCCGACGTGTTGGTATCAGGCATCCCAGTCCGACGATTTGTACGCCAGGCTGATCGGGTCTTTGGCCGTAAAGCTGATGCGGTAGCCGAAGGCATTGTTGAAGACCGGGCCCACCTTTTCGTACTCGACCGGATCTTCCGCCAGGTTCACCTCACCAAACCGCTCATCAGACAGGATGCGCGTGAGGATCTTGACACCGATTTTGCGGGCCTCCGCCACGGTGGCCCGCTCGGCCGCGAAGTCGTTCAACTCGACCTGGCGCAGCACCATGTACGACACTACCTGGTTGTCCCAGAACTGATCGGCCTGGTTGTCGTCGATAACGCCCTCCGGTGCCTCCAGCAGCAGACAATAGCTGGTCATGTTGAGGTTATGGCGCAGGCCTTTGAGTACCTCCTCGATGTTGAAGCGCACGAAACGAGGCAGTGCCGGCGTGTGCCGGATTTCCTTCAGCTTCGTAGCCATCAGCTCGAAATACTCCTCGATGTCGTCGGTGCTCATGAGAACTTACCTTATAAGTTAAGAATTGCGGGCCCGCTCAGCCTCGCGCTCCTGGTTCTGCTTGATGCGGCGGTCCAGGTCGAAAAAGACGGTGCCGCGTGGCAGGCGGATGATGGCATCGAAGCGGTCAGGCGTCGTGGCCAGTTCGGCGGCGATGCCTAGGAAGGCCTGGCGTGGGTGCTGGCCCTTGTTCTTGCCTGGGTTTTCAGGGTCGGAGGCGAAGATGGTTTCTTCGTAGGCCCGGATGATGCGGCGCCGGCAGCCATCATAAAACAGCAGCACGGCCTGGCGCACGGCCAGCGGCAGCCGCGCCACCAGCTCCGCGCGCGCCGGCAGCGTGTTGCCGTTGAATACTTCGCGCACGTCGCCGTTATCGTCGGCCGGATTATCAGGCTTGTGCGTGCGCTTGGGGCGGTAGAGCACGGCCACCAGCATGTTCAGGTGGCGCACATCCTTGGTTTTGTGGTAGTCGTGGTAGGCGGCTTCCGCTTCAATCCACTCGCCCAGGTCGCCTTTAGCCAGCCGGTCGGTGGGCCCATGTAGCACGGGCCCAAGCCACGACGGCCGCAGCCGCGGCAGCAGCTGCTTGGTGAGCTGGCTGGCCTCCAGTAAAAAGTCAGCCAGCGGCAGCAGCTCAGCCGCCCACTCCTCACTCAGGCCCATCAGGTGCTTGCTCAGCCGCAGCTTCCAACGGGCCTGCAGCAGCACGAGCACGAGGCGCATGCGCAGATCCAACACTTCACGCGGGGCGAAAAGCAAACGAACGACCTGCACGAGCTGCTTGCCCGTGAGGTCGTTCCAGGTGCCGGCCACCGTATAGGTGCGGCCTTTGATGGTGGCTTGGCTCATGTGGCGGGCCGGGTTCGGATAAATAGTAAGACGAGGCCCACCACAAGCACCACGAGCACTACCGCACCCGCTACGACGTGGCTGCTCTTGATGCCTTCGCTGTGGTCGGATTGGTCGCGCTGGTCGGCTTTCTGAGCCGTCTGGTCGCGCTGGTCGGCCTTGGTGTTGTTGGCTACGGAATTGCCCTGACCCTGCTGCAGGTACACGTCGCCTTTGATCTTGCCGGAGATGGAGATACCGGTCGCCATGCCGGTGGAGTCGAGTTTCACGATTAGTGGGGCCGGTTCCGGATCAGGCGCGAATATGCGGGGCGTTGCGCAGCTGCTCAGCAGGGCCACGAACAGAATGAAATAGCGACTACGCATTAGAAGTGCCGTTTTTCACGCTTTACAATCGGCACGTTGTTCATGCCCTTCTTGGCCGTGGTGCCGGCAACGGTCGGCGAGTGGGTGATGCAGCTGCTCAGCAGCAGGGCACCTATAAGAATTAGCAGGCGAGTCTTCATCGAATCAGTAGCTCCAGTTTGCCCCGCCGTAGATCTGATAGGCAGGATAGTTGACGTTATAGACTCCGGCTCCGTCACGGCCCCCGCCCCGGCCAGTGTTGCCGCTGTTGACGAGGAAGGTGCGCGGCGCACGGCCAGCCCGTAGCGGTCGGCCGACACCGACTACTTTGCCGACGTGGCCCACGCGGCCCAGATTGGCATAGTAGAAAGTGACAATGGTGCCCAGCCGCACGCTGTCTACCGAGCCGCGCAAGCCGCGAATGAAGAAGGTGCGGGTGCTTGTGAGCTGGCTCCAGTTGCGGGCGGCGGCCGGCCACTTGGGCGAAGGCAGCCCACACGATTGCTGCTGAACGAACATTTCGCAGCCACACCACGGATCAAACTTCTTGGCCCCGGCAGCCTTCTGCGCCGCCTCCACTTCGGGGCCGTCATTGCGGCCGGTCCGTTCCCGGACATGCATCCGCTCGGCGGAGGCCTGCAGCTGACACTCAATGGCGGCCGGCTTAGCGCGGGAGGCAATCTGCGCTGGGCAGGCCAGGCTGGTGAGCAGCAGCCAGCAGCCAAGTAGCAAGGCCCGCATTACGAAACGAGGCAGGCAGAGAGGACGCAAAAGGCAAAGTAGCCGAGCAGGCAGAGCCACACCGTGTTGAAGGTGCGCAACTGATCAGCAGTATCCAGGCCCATAAAAGCGGTCTTGTAGCCGGTCAGCGGATTGGTGGCCCAGCGAGGCAGCACCGGCACCACGAAGCGCAGCACAAACCACACGGCGGCCAGCCCGCCAAAGAACAGGCCTAGCGCGAAGATGAACTTGCCGGTCACCAGCCCGAATGGCGGGATTTCCGTGTTATGGGCGGCAGCAATCAGAGGGCTGTCGGCGTTGAGCTGCCCCGTGCTGACTGCGGTAGTCAGTGCGGCGCGAGTCGCCTGCTGAGCAGTCGTGTACTGGTAGTAGGCTGCGCAGAGTAACACGGCGAGCAGCGCGGGGAACCAGCGGCGGAAGATGCCACGAATGAAATTGAGCGTATTCATAAAAGAGGAAGGGGTTAAGGCCGCGCGGCGCGCAGCGTGTCGATGAGAAAATTGGTAAAGAGCTTTTTCACCTCTGCCACGTCATTGCCAATCTGGTCGAGGCGCTTTTCAGTGCGTTCATCGCAGGCCTCCATGCGCTCTTTCAGGTTTTTGATATCCTGCTCATTGCGCTTGGCCAGTTCCGCGGTGGTATCGAGCTTGGCTTTTTGCTGTTCGTCGTTGCGAGTGCTGCGGGCCGTCAGCACGTTGTAGACGGCGGCCGTCACGCTGATAGCTGTGAGGGCTATCGTGATGATTCGGAATAGAAGTTCGCTGGTGGTCATACTAGGGAATGAAGGCGTAGAAGCCGCTTTCAGACTGGTCGTACTGCTGTGCCACCGGCTGATATGAAGGGGAATTGAGAAACTCGGGGTACTCCGCGACGTGCTCGTGCAGGTGCTGGTCCAGCTCCTCTAGCGCGGCGGCGGCCGTCACGCGGCGTAAGTCGTCGCCCGGGTAGCACAGGCTGGCCAGCGCCATCCGGATCAGGTCGATGACGCCGGCATGCTCCGGCTGCTCTATCTCCTGCAGCAGCCGGGCATTAAGCTGGGCACCCAGCACCGGGCGCAGGCAGCGCAGCTCGAAAGCGCGCAGGGACGGCCACAGCGCCCGGAACTGCTTGCGGGAATTGTCGATGTGCACGTAGCGGTCAAATTCGGTGGCCGTGCGTAGGTAGCTGCCCTCGTTCACGGTATAGGCCGCCGAATTGCGCCAGGCCGGGAAGTCGGCGGCGTGCAGCTCCAGGTAGTCGAGCACTGCCTCCAGCTGGGCATACCCATCTTCCTCCAGACAAGTGCTGGCCCGCTCCACCTGCTTATCGGTCGCGGCCTTCTGGGTGTCGCTCTGGTACTGGGCCGCGCCGTTGCTGGTCAGCAGCACGCTGCCCACCGGCAGAAACAGGAAATAGCCGAAGCTGGCCAGGGCCGGGCGCAGCACCTTCAGCAGCGCCTCCGGAGCGTTGCCGCCTTCGATGTACTCCAGCAGCGGTAGGCCCAGCTCGTGGCGGGCGTACTGGTCGCGGGCCCGGTCGATGTAGCTCTGGAACTTGGCCAGCGTCACGTCGGCCGTGGCGGGCAGATGGGCGCGCAGCTGCGCGTCATCGGAAAAGTAGGCGAATAGCATCCCTAGACTTGTTTTTCGTCGTTGGCGTCCTTCTTGGAAATCTCTTTCCCCTCGTCCAGGGTAGCGATGCGGTAGGCCTCGAACCAGAAAGTATAGGGCTGCCCGTTGGGGGCTTTGTAACCGTTGTATTCGGCGGCAAACTCGATGGGCTCCAGAATGATATCCTGCTCGGATTTGCTCAGCAGCATGTAGATGTTGGTTGCCACACGCTTGTCGGAGCCGCTGCCGGCGCCCATCGACTTGCCGGGCGTCTGCCCAATCAGCGTGGGGTCCATGCCCAGGCCGAAGAAGACGTGGCTGCAGGCCTCCACCGAGTCGTCGATGAGCCGCCCGTCCTTCATTTCATCCTTGATCGGCTCGATTTTCCAGCCCTCGTAGGTCTTGCCGTGGTTCTGCGGGTCGTTGCGGAGCACGGTCAGGATGGACTTGCCGGCCTGCTCCTCGCCCTTCATCATGTCGTTGAACAGCTTCAGCTCCGCCTGGATGCGGGTGCTTTTCAGCGCTGGCTTTTGGTGCCAGTCTCTGAACTTCCACTCAAACCACCACTCCGGAATCTGGACGTGGTACTTCAGCGTGAACTGGTTGCGCAGTAGGGCGAGCTTGAACTTGGGAATCTGCTCCAGCATCTTCAGCCAGCCGCTCAGGCGCAGCGAGTGCCAGGGCGCGGGCTGGTAGTAGCTGTAGCCCGAAGCATCGCCGGCGGTCGGATAGATGTAGTTGAAACTCCGGGTGTCAGCGCGCAGGCGTACGGCCGCGTCGAAGTACGGGTCAATCATCGGCAGCTTGAGGGTCGTTACGTCCTCCGGCTTGGCCGATTCCCAGTTGGCGTTGATAAAGCAGTCGTTGACGCGGCCCTTGGCGTCCTGCAGGCCCAGACGGCAGTACGCCGTCTCCTGGCACGACATGGCCGCAATGTCGCGCTGCGCGTCGAGGTTGAACTCCGTGAAGACGTGCCAGAGCTTGTAAAACTCGGTAGTGGCTTCCCGGATGTACCGTTTGATGTTGGTGCGGCGCAACCAGGCGTCGAGCTTCTCATCTACGACCGGCACCAGCTCCTTGCGGCGGGTGCTTACGTTGTACTCCAGGTAGCCGTAGCTCAGGCCGCCACTGATTAGCGCCCGCTTTTTCCAGTCGAGCACCGAGGACAGCTCAGGGCTGCGCTCGATGTCGTTGAGGATTTCGCGGGGCAGCTGGTTGTTCTGGCCCCAGTTCGCAATCAGCTCATTGGTGTGGCCGCCCTCGGCCTCCTTCTTCTGCCCGGGCGTGGTAGGAGCCTTCAGCGGGTCGCCACTGGTTACGGTAGCCACTGCCGAAATGCCCGGCATATAGACTACGCTGGCCGCCTCGTTTACAATTATGTCCTGGTCCTCAACCAGTACTTCGGTTTCGTCCTGCATTAGTACACCACATCCATGTTGTTGAAGCCGATGATTAGCCGGATAGCGGCCTTCCGGATCTGCTGATTGTCGAGCAGGTAGAAGTTGCGCGTGCCCTGGGCCCACTCGTTGGCCTGCCGCGTGGCGGTAGGCTCTGCTGAGCGTGGGGCGCGCTTGGCGGCCGGCGCGGTATTGCGGGCCAGCACCACGTTGTCGAGGCGAATGATTTCGCCTCCCTCCTCCCGGTTCTCATCGCAGGTGCAGAACTCCACCGAAAACGGCACCGGGCGGCGGCGCTCGTCACGCGCCTCCATTTGTGCCAGAGCCTCTTTCAGTTGAATCACCATGCTGCAAAACTGGCGCGGCAGGCAGGCGGGAAAAAGGACAGGGTTTGCGTCCCGCTTTCGGTACATTCTCCGTATCTTCGGGTATGCAAGCACCCGCCTCAGATCTGCTCCTGGAATGGCTCCAGAAAAACAAAAACCGGCTCAATCTCTCAGGAATCGAGAGTGATGCCGGTTTGACGGAGAAGACGCTGCGGTTTTTCGTGTCTGGTGCACGCGGGCTGAAACCGGATGCGCGCCAGGCGGTGCTGGCGGTGCTGAAGGATATGCAGGTGGGCTACCCGACCACGTAAGCGGGCTAATCAGACTACGCGGGGAGGTCGCTCCGCCCTTTTTCTTTGCTACTTTCTTTTTGGGCGGAGCAAAAAGAAAGTAGACCGTACGCACGGAAACACCTCCGAAAGCCTCCGGAAGTGCCCGTTTTTGGCCGCTGTGGGCCTCTCTACTCTACTTGCAGGTTAGAAAACAGATAGCAGATAGGAAAAAACTCGTATTCGTCCTGCGCGTCCTCTGCGGCATTTGCGGCCCGCTGGACCGGCTGCGCCCACACTACGAAGGCCTTCGCGCCTTTCTTTACTGCCTTACCGAGCGTCTTCCACTGCCAGAAGGTGTTGAAGGTTTCGTGACCGTCGCGGCGGTACGTTTCAATGATTGCGGCGTTTACGGTGGGAAATTCGCCCATCTCAACTAGGGGCTTTACGGCGTTGCTCAGCTGCTTCAAGTCCTCGCGGCGCTGCCGTGCAATTTCCTTCTGTTCGGGGGTTGGGGCCTTCTTCACCATCACGCAGCAACGGCTAGGCCAGGCGTCAGCCCGTCGATTAATTCCATGATTTGCGGCACCAGCCAAACCGGTACGCTGTGCAGTTTCAGGTCGGCAACGTCTCCGTACAGGTGGGCCGTAGTGCGGCGCCCGTTGCGGTAGGCCGTGGATTCTATCGTTTCAATGCCAAAGCGGAAACCGGCGCTATTCATAACCACCCGCGCCCCTTCGGCTTTCTCGTGGTACAAGGTGGCCCGGTCGGCGGCTTCGCGTACCTGGGCGGCGTGCTGGCGGTAGTCCGGAATGAAGCGGCGGCGTAGGTCGTTGGCCAGCTGGGCCGCTGGGCGAGTAGATAAGAAGCCGATACGCGGCGCATCGGCCCTTAGCGTTATCCGCTCGTTCTTCGGGCCGGTGGCATACACACCCGAAACCTCGGCGCGGAAGGTTGCGCCCCGTTCGTGTAGGCTCAGTATAGCCTTAAACCGTACTACCTCGCCGGCGTGGCTGAACTCGCCGCCTGCGTACCACAAACTACGGTCTTGGTCGGGTTCGGGCGTGTAGATGTAGCCGCCCAAGTGGCGGGCGACCTCGTGCATTTTTGCGTGAAAATCAGCGGCTTTCTGGTCACGCTGCTGCTGTTCGAGTGCTCTTTTTTCTTCGTAATTCATTACCTTAGCGGAGCATTTGAGGGTTACAAGTGCAAAAAATTAAAGGGGGCCGCGTGTATCAGACGCGGCCCCCTTTTTTCATTTAGGCCGCCATCATCGAGCGGAGTTCGCTCTCTGCTGCTTCGGTGTGGGTGGCAAGCTCGGCCCGCAGCAAATCCAGCACTTTCTGAATAATGCCGCTTTTGCTGCTGCTCCACTCCTGGCCGGTGCCGGTGCGAATCGTGAGCTTATCCGTGAAGCCGGGAGCACCCAGCCGGAACTCGCCCAACTGCGCCGCGGTGGACTGGAAGAAAACCAACTTCGTCGCAATGGCTTCAAGGTCGCGGGTGCGCTGTAGCAACTCGCCCACCGGCAGCACGGCCGCGAGCCGGGGCGCTACTTCTTCGGGCTGGGTTGCTTCGGCTGGGGCGGCTTCGGGCTCCTGCGCTGGCTCCGTTTCGGGGGCGCTGGCGGCTTCGTCGGTAGTGGGCTCGTCGGTTACAACGTGCATCACTGGGGCGGATTCTGCAGCTTCCAGGGCTACATTTTCAACGATTGCAGCGGGTTGAACTGCGGCGGCGATGTTTTTGGTTTGCTTACGCATGACTAAAAAATTTGAGGGTTAACGTGCTGGTTGTCACTCGACTACCATATACAAATATACATAAATGTACCGAATACGGTACACAACAAAGCAATTACTTTTCTCATTTATTGAAATTAATGCCCTTGATTATCAAATAGTTACACTGATTTCGGGCGGCGGGTAGCCGCTCCGTGACGTAAGTCACCACGACCCGCGCTGTCGCGTGGCTGCAATTGCACTATATGGGTTTGACGATATATGAGAGGGGGGGGTAGCCGGCCCGGGCCGGCCCCTACTACAGGTCGGACTTGAAAAACGGGGCTCATTTTCCGAGCCTCGTTTTTCAAGTCCGACACCACATAAACCGAAAGCGGGCAACCGGTCGGCCTTTTCAGCCGATGGGTTGCCCGCGTTGCACGATGCGTCAGGGATGGTAGGGGTTTAGTGCGTAAGCACCGCAGCGAAGCGGAGCCCCGAACAGCCCGGCCCGAAGGGAGACGCCCTACCCATAGGCCTGGCCAGCAAACTCGGAGGTCAGCTCGTGCATGACCGACTTGTGCGCGCCACACCAGAGCATGTCGAGCGCCTCGGTGTAGTGGGTGGCCTCTACTGGAGGCACGACGGGCTTACCGTCGCGGATCGTTTCGCTCCACTTGTCCTTCTTGAACTCCTCGCCGGACTTCTTGATGCCTGCCTTCTGCAGTGCCACAATCAGCTCACGGCAGTTGGAACGGTTGATGGTCCACTTGAGCAGGCGCGTATCCGAGCCTTTGAACGTCTGCTGCCAGAGCAGGTATCGGCTGTGATGCGACGATGCCTGGCCAATGTAGATGCGCTCTACAGTCCAGCCGGCTGCAATCAGGCCATCACACCAGATATCCGCATAGCTAACGTCAGAGGCCGCATTGCGGGGTATCATGGTGTGGTCGTAGTAGTACCGGACATGCTTGTTGCGGTGGTGGCGGTAGTACTTGATGAACTTCTGCACCAGCTCGGGCAGCAGGTCCGGGTGCTCAACGTGCATGCCCTTGAGCGTGCGGTAGCTGCGTCCCTGTTGCTGGCCTACCACGCAGCAGCAGAAGATGTTGTTGGCATCACCGCCCAAATCCAGCGGCTGGTCACGGCGTACGTCAGCATCCCAGCGCGAATCGCGCTCCACCGATAAGGCCAGGCTCAGGTCGAGGCCGTCGATGTGGGTGTAGTCGAACGCATCATAGCCGTGGATATCCTCATCGAGCATGGCATAAAAGCCAAACTCTACCGCGACCCGGCGCTTGTTGAGCACCGAGGAATTGAACACAGAATCCGTCAGCGTGCGGCGGAAGCCCCGGATGGGCTCCAGACCTAGCACGTCGATGTTGTCGAGGGTCGTGGCCTCCGAGTAGTACACCGAGTTCTTACGCAGCTGGGCCAAGGCCTCGCGCAGCTCACCCAGCTGCCGGCGAATGGTAGACTGCACGCGCTGGCTGGCCTCGTCGTACCTGGCTTCGAGCCGGGCCTCCTCCGCCACCAGGGCGAAAATCAGGTCGAACAGCTCCTTATCCATCTCCTTCTCATACTCCAGCAGCCACTGCCCCTTCTGTGTGGTGGGCATGTCGGAGGTGTAGAGCATCGAGAGGTAGTGCGGATGGTCGCCGTACAAATCAGCCAAGCCGCTGAGCGTGAGCAGCACCTCCTCACGCAGGCGGTCCACATTCAGGAACTTGGCCTCGTCAGCATAACCCCATTGCGTGGCCACGCCGTTGATGGTGCCCGGGCGGTCCTGGCTCACCAGGTACTGCCCGCTGCCATTGTACCAGTGGATGTAGTGATCGGCTTTCAGCGGGTGCCGGTGGGCCTTGGGAATCTTGAGGTTCTTGGGGGCATAGCTGCCTACCCAGAAGTGCACGTCGCGCTTGTAGCCCATCGACTCCCAAGACGCAATCAGCGGCGGGAGCGTGCGCGTCAGCAGCTGCTCATAGGTGGTGCCGGCAATGAAGCCGTTGGCCCGCGGCATCTCGTGAATACGGCGCAGGGTGTGCACGGCGGCCGGGCCTTCGGTCTTACCGGTACGGCGGCCCCACAGCAGGACGGCCGTATGCGGATCAGCCGCCAAAAACTCCCGCTGCGGCCTGTTCATGTGCTTCTGGCGGGGCGCAGGATCTGGTATGTTCTGCCGGCTCATAATTGCTCCTCCTCTCCTACTACCTTGGCTTCCTCAGCGCCGGCAAAGTTGCCAGAACGCTTCTCGCGCAGGATGTTCTTAACCTGCTGTTCCCAGTTGTCGGGCAGCTTGCGGCCCACCAGCTCGGGGAAGTGGCCGATGATGAAGCGCGGCGGCTGCAGCTCGTCGATGGGGAACGAATCGGCATCACCCATGAACTTGTCGATGGCTGCCATGATGTTCTTCTCCACGGAAGCGGCCGTTTTCAGGTCGCCGGCGACGATGGCCTTAGCGTGGGTACTGAACATCTTCTCCAGCATCAGATCGACGTAGAACGCCCGGTTTACCCGCGTCGTGGGGGCAAAGGCCTCCATAGCGTCGTCGATGTCACGGTAGGCCGTGGCCGTGCTGTATTTGTAGAGGTGGCGCAGCTTAGCGGCCACTACGAGGCGGCTACCGTGCTTGCGCAGCAAATCGGCGGCCGTTTCCAGCCGCTTCAGCATTTCCTCCAGCTTGGGCGAAATGGTGGCCACCGTTCCCTGCAGGTAGCGGTTGATGGTATCGACCTCGCTTTGGGTGGTGATTTTTGCGTACGTGCGGGCCACTTCGGCCGCTTTCTTTGGTTTTGTACTCATACTCCAGCTGCAGCGACGTGTGCCGCGTGAATCAATTGGGTGGCCAGCGTCTGAGCGGGCGAGCTGCCGGCCTTGGCATTATCGAAGATGCTGGCGCGCACTTCGGCCTCCTGCTTCAGCCGACCACGCAGCATGGCCTTACCAAACTCATCTAACTCCTGCTCATCAGCGATAAATGCAGATTCTGATAAGTGCACATTCATAATCAGGCACACTTCAGCCGCAGAAAACATCAGGCTGGCCAGTCGCTCCACTTCACTTAGTTGGTCGGTGCTCATTGCTCAAAGGGTTTGTCGCCGGCCAGCTCACGCTCAATCCAGCTACGGTGAAAGTCGGCCGCGCCCCGGTCGAGGCTGACGATGCCGGCCTCAATGCGGGGGTTGCGGGTATAGTTCTGGCTGCTCACGATGGCCACGGCCCACTCGTCGTTCTCGACGACTGTAACCTTGGCGTGGCATTTCGAAAGATGCACCCGGGCCTGCAGGCTGGGCACCAACTGCCAGGCCTGCGGGCACCGGGACTTGATGCGGTGGTCGAGCAGCAACGTCAGTTCCTTGATGACGCCGGCATTGCGCAGTTCGCGCAGGCTTCGGAGCGGGGCCTCGGTGATAGTCCAGGAAGTGATGTAAACCCGGGCCGGGCCGGTACGCTCCAGCACATACTGCAGCAGCTCGTGCGCGCTCCACTTGCCGCCAGTAGCGTAGTGGTAGCACTGGCCGGGTTCCAACTGGCCGAAATGCTGGAGCAATTCCTTGCGGCCCCTACTAATGCCAAACAGGGCCGTGCTGACGCCTGAACGCCGCACAGCGGGACGTAGCTGGCCGGCAGCCGTTACGGCTGGCTTGGCTAATTCGGAGGTCTTAAACAGGCTCATTCGGCCAACCTCCTATCTAAATCGTCGCGCTCAGCTGCCCACAGGGCACGCTTTTCGGGCGTGCCGCGCTTCGAGCTGAGGTAGGTGCGCAAGGTATTGCGGCGCAGGGTGATAACGGCGCGGTCTTGCAGGTCGAGGGCGGGCTTCTCGGGCAGCACTGGCGGCAAGTGGCCGTGCTCTTGGTAGTGGCTCAGATGGCCCCATATTTCATCGTTACGCCGAAACAAGGATTTAATGCGCTTAGCTACCTCGAAGCGTTCTGCAACGGCAGGAATGCGGCGCAGTTGAGCATGCAGCTGGCTGGCTTCCTTGAAGCCGGCAATCCGTTCGGCTTCGAGGGCCGCCACGTCGGCCGGCTTCTCCACCTTGGGCGCGGCCGTGGCCACCACCAGGCGGATCAGATCCTGCACGGCCGCGTCCGGCAACGCCTGGCTGATGCGGGCCAGCTCCTCCCCCAACTTGCGGGTGGTAAACGAATTGGCGCCCGCGCGCAGCAGCTTGAGCAGTGCCTGGTTACTGCAAAGCTCCTCGGCCAGGGCCAGGCCTTCCGTGTAGTCCTGGCCTGAGTTGAGCCATCCCCTTAAACGTGCAATTGCTGACATGCCCCAAAGGTGAACGGCGGGAATTGCAGGCGCAAGGACATGCTTTAGGCTATGTAACGGAAATAAATATTTCGGAATAAATATTTATGAAAGGCGGAGTGCAAGATCTATATGGATACAAATATTGGCGTCGCTAGGATTATCTCTCCCTCTCGATATAGGACTTTTGCGACAAATTCCATTCGTTGGTGTATCCCGCTTTTTTCATCATAGTGAGCATTAATTGCGCTTAAAGAGGATTCTATAGATTGACTACCTTCCCTTATTGCGTTATTTTCTTTCAACAACTTTACTACAGTAGAAATAAAAGCTCTAGACGTATAGTAACCATGCCGAGAAAAGCCACCCTGAAGATCTGTTTGTATTACATCAGCTAAGGCATCGCCTGTTTTTCTTCCCAGAGGAACACTATTGATACTAAATGCTTTAGATCCTATCATTAATAGTTTATATCCTGACATATTAGCAAAGAAGTATACTAGATCCCCTTCATACCATTCCTCTTTGAAATCGCCCCAGATAAAATCTCCTAAACCTTTTATAAATTTCTCACCAAACCGCACATCGTCCAATAATTTATTATCTATCATAAATTTTTCAATTGCTTTCACTTTCGCATATCTATTGTTTTCATCTCCAGCTCCATTACCTTCAACTCCAATATCTATCAACTTTAAATTGAATTTTATAGAAAACTTAATCACCATTCTTGTGAAGATAGGCAGTTGCTTAAAAAACTGCTCTATTTTAGCATCGGATATATAGACATAGTATCTCATTGTCATAGCATATACGGCCTGCAAATACAATACTATAATAATAAAATTTTATACAAAAACCACATCCACATACAGATAAATTGAAATGCGTTGCAACAGGCGGTATTGTTTAGCCGAGGTAATAGGTGCTTATAGAGTCTAGAGCAGCAGCCAAGTCAAGCAGTTGCTGTCTATAGTTGAATTTCTGTGTTGTCGACTCAGGATCTACCTTGTCAGCTAGCTCATAAAGCCACGCTACCAAACGTGATTTATCTCCTTCACAGACATCTAGCAAATAATATAATAAGGGGTTCATATCGAGCGCTGTGGTATGTGTCAGCGACACTAGTTGAGGAAGCGGGTATAGGGGCTGGTACATAAAAAATAAAACAATAACGCCCGACCACTGGCCGAGCGCTATACCAATTAGCATTTTTCTTACCCAAGCGCCTAAGCCCTAGAAGTAGTGTTTCGCTTCCTAATTGCTTTCAGGTACGGGAACCCTTCGCCTGCCATCAACTCCTGCGCTGTGCTCAACTCCATCGTGCGCAGGTCCACGATGCCGTGGCTGGGCGTATGTACCCGCCCGGGCGCCACGCCGACCACTCGATAGTGGCCGGCGAGGTGTGGGCTGATGGCCGGTTTAGACACTTGGCGTCAGCGGAATTGGCCCCGTGTATATCAATGCTGGGCGACCACTGGCGGCCTGCACGTTGAAGTTGGCCCCGTTGCGCGACTTGGGCTCCGTGCCCGGGCCCATTGCACCCTCCATCGAGTAGGCGGGCAGGTCTTTGCTGCCCACGATACGCATCAGGCCGTTGGCGTCCTTAGCCAGGAAGATCCAGGGGCCATTGTTTATGGCCTGGCGCACCTTGAGCAGACCTTCGCGGATCTTGGGGTGGAACCAGCTGAGGGTTTGCTCCCAGGACTTGCCATCCAGTTCACCGGCAGGCTTTTCCTCGAAGCCGGCACTGTTGCGGGTAGCGTAGATGTCGATGAACTTCTTGCCGGTTTCCATCACAATGGCCGTAGTGACCGTCAGGCCGCCATCGGCGGCATCTACCGGCTCAGGCAGCGTCTTGATCCACGATGGGCGGGCTGCGTAGATGCTGCCCGCCATACCACCGATGTTGGCGGCATTCTCCTCCTCGTATGGGAGGTCTTCGATTTCGTATGCCATGTCTGAGGCTTAATTGCTTGAGAAAATTTTACTACTACTGAGGGTTACAGTGCAGCGCTTCGGGTGCTCCAGGGTGCGGCTAGGCCGTGACCTCCTTCAGGATGCCGGCGCCGGCCGCTACCAGGTCGCTCAGCACGTCCGAGTTGGACTTCACATCCTCGCGGGTGTAGCTCTTGCCCTGGAACTTGAACTTGCCGGCCGTCACCTCGAACTCACGCTCAGCCAGCTTCACGGTGGCGGGCTTGTTGCTGCCGACATTGGCCAGCTCCTCAGCCAGCTGCTCATTCAGGCCTTCAGCATCAAT
Source organism: Hymenobacter puniceus (assembly GCF_014333525.1). GTDB lineage: Bacteria > Bacteroidota > Bacteroidia > Cytophagales > Hymenobacteraceae > Hymenobacter. The sequence goes on along the minus strand of NZ_JACSCX010000002.1, from coordinate 696,417 downwards.
GGCACGGCTTTCGAGGGTGCCATTCTCGGCCTCCAGCTGACGCACGTTTTCGTGCGACTCCTTGAGCTGCTGGCGCACTTCAGCCAGTTCTGCTACTGCGTCACGCTGAGCCTGCTCAGCTGCCGCCAGATTGGATTCAGCTGTGGCGCGGGCTACTTTTTCAACTGCCAACTGTTCCTCCAGCTGGGCTTTGGTCAATTCTGCCATGATAGGGCTTTGTGGTACTACGATACCGGCCCGCTACATCGAGCGGGCCGGTAGGCAGTGAGTTTTAGGATTCGTTTTCAGGCTGCAGGCTACTCCTGGTCGTTGACGGCCAGCGGCTCCAGGTCTTCGATCTGGAAGCCGACGGCGAAGACGATACCGCACTCCACATGGTAGAGCTGCTCCTTGGTTAGGATGCGGTTCAGGTCACTCAGCGCGTCGGTACCTACAATCAGGTTCGACTTGGGCGTGATAACCACGCGCTGCGAGCCGGCCATCCAGCTGGCCACCTTCAGGATAGCCTTGCCTTCCGAATGACGCAGCACGGTCTGACCGAACTTGTCGTAGATGGGCGACTGGTTGAAGCGGGTCGAATAGTCCTCGCAGTAGGCGTCGTACACGTTCTGCGCCACGTACACCGTCATCTGCTGCTTGCGCTGGCGCTCGGGCAGTGACTTGTAGATGGCTTCCATCTTGGCCACCGTGTCGGTGAGCATCGAGCCCGTGATAACCGGCTCAATGGCGCCAGCAAGAATTTCCTTCTTGATGATGGTGCCGAAGCCGTCAGCCAGAGCAGCGGCGGTTTTAACGCCGGCCGTCCGAACGCCGCCCCAGGCGGTGTCGTCGTTGATTTTGCTGCTGACGTGCTCAGTAACCTTCTGGAAGGTCAGCGCCTCGAAAGGCACGTCGGTTGGGTTTACGCCCGGCTTCATCACCTCCGACATCCACGTTTTGCGGGCTTCGATGGTATTGATGTCGAGGTCGTACTGCGCCAGGTGCACCTGGATAGCGCGGGGCTCATAGGCAATGGTGCCTTTGTTGTCGCGCACACCGTCGTACTGCTTCAACTCACCGCCGACAACCATTTTGGTGAGGTTCTCCTGCACCTTGATGTTGGCGCGGAGCGTGCAGTCCTGCACTACCTGCAGGCCGTTCATCATCTGCGTGATGAGTTTCTTTTGAAACGTACCGGCGTAGCCGATCAGTTTGCTTACATCGGGGTTCGATGCCATGCGTCTATTGCGTAAAAAGTTGTTGTATGTGACTCAGGCTAGGATTTGAGGCGGAGGAAGGCTACGAGTTCGAGATGCCCAGATCCGCTTTCATCTGCAGGATGGCGGCCATGTCGGCATCGACCTCGGGAGCCTGCTCCTGCTGCTGGGTTTCCTGGCCTTCCTTCTTGGCTTCAGTGCCCACTGGGTAGCCGGCGATGGTGGCTTTCAGCGTGGCTACCTCCGTCTCTTTCGCGGCGAGGTCGGTTTTAGCGGCGGTGTGGGCCGTCTGCTCAGCAGTCAGCGCTGACGTAGCGGTGCCCAGGGCGGCTTCAGCCTTTTCCTTCTGCTCCAGGGCGCCTTCGATGGCGTCGAGGTGCGCGGCCTGCAGGTGGGTGCCTTCCTTGGAAGTCTCCAAGGCCATTGATAGACCCAGCAGGGTCAGGAGGCGGGTGTGTTTCATCGTCTCAGTGGAAAAAATAGGGTTGTTGGGTTCGGTGGTGGCCACTGGCGGCATGGGCTCGGTGGCGGCAGCCGGCGCAGCTGGATCTGCAGCGGCTGAGGCGCGTTCGGCCGACAGGTCGAGGGCGCGCTGTACTACTTCCTGGAAAGACTTCACCCCTTCGATCAGGCCCAAGGCCTGCGACTCGTCGGCGCTCCAGTACATTTTTCCGGTGAAGGGGTTGCCGGCGTCGGCGTTGAGTTTTTCGCCGCGGCCGGACTGCACTTTGCCGATGAAATCAGCACACCAGGCCTTGAGCATGCCGTTGCGCAGCAGCTCAGGGCGGCCGGCTACTGCTTCCGCGAAATCCTTGTTTTTGTCGGTGCTCTGGGGGGCGTAAACGGCAATGCGCTTGTTGCCCCGGGCCTCGTCAGCCTTGCTGGAGTCGGTCAGGAACAGCACGCAACCGATGGAGCCAACCCCACAATGGCTGTGCGAAACGTAGATTTCATCACAGGCCGAAATGGGGAAAAAGCCGGCGCTGGCCGCCATACCGTCATTCACGAAGCCAAGCACCGGCTTAGCGGTACGGGCCTGCATTACAGCATCGTGGAACGTGGCCATGCCCGAGGCCTCACCACCGGGGCTGTTGGTGTCGATGACGATAGCGGCAATGTTGGGGTGGGCGGCGGCCTCCTGCAGCAGCTGGATGCGCGAGTTGGTGCCGATGTCGCCACAGTAGTCTTCCCGCATAATGATGCCGTGGTTCGGAATCACGGCAACCGAGCCTAGTGGGGCCCGGTCGTAGGAGCGGTACGGGCTGGCCTGGAAGACGCCGGCAGCAGCGGAGGCAGGCGTAACGGCAAATACGATACTGTCCTCTTGAGCAGCAGCATCGGCATTTTTGCGCTGCACGTCGCCGCGGGCGAAGCCGACAGTTTCACCGGCCAGAATTCGGTTGATATCTGGCAGCTGCGCATCCGCGTAGCCCTCCTCGATAAACCACAAGCCGCGCTGAAGCGCGGAGATTAAACGTAAATTGCTTTGCATCGAGAAACCGGCTTAGATCCAGTTGATTCGATGCAAAGCAATCTGTTGGTCCCTCGGGCAAAAAGGACAGGGTAGACCTTATCGCAATACGTAGTTTTCTGCCCCGGCCCGCATGGTCCAGGCACACTGGGCGTAAAACATATAGCCACCGGCCCACAGCTCCGCATAAGCGGGTGCCTGCTGCAGCGTGAACACCAGCCCCCCATTTACCAGCCACTCCACGCGGTCAGCATACAGGTCGATGCGCAGCAGATCCGAGGGGTTCCAGCCGCCGGTCGGGTATCCACTGCCGCTGCCTTCCACAAACACCTGCCAGGTAGCGGCGGAATCGACGTAAAAGCCGTAGCGGATGTTGGCAAACGCGGCGTAGCTGTCGTTGTACCAGCCGGCAATGCCGTAGTCGAAGATGCTGTTGTGCTGCATTTCCAGGCTGGCCCGGCCCGGTAGCACGGCTTTTTTCGTGTCGAGGGCGTAGGCATACTGGCCGGTGGCCGTGATGGTGCCGGCCGATTGCGTGACGGCCGACAGGTCGCGGTAGGTCACAAACTCCAGCAGCGGCCCGCCCCCGGCCGGCGGCGGGTAGAAGGCATTGCGGCTGGCCTGCAGGAACTGGAGCTTAGGCATAAGTCAGAATCACGTTGGAGGCGTTGGCGGCCGTAACCGGATTGGTTTTCACGAGCAGCGCCACGCCAGCGGCATACTGCGCGTCGCCAGCTGCTGGCAGCGCGGCCTGCGCCTCAGCCAGCGTATTTAGGTCCGCCGTGCCGGTCCAGGTGCCGCCGCTGAAGGTGGCCACCTGGTAGGTGACGCTGGCTACGTTGTCGTCGAGCAGCATACTCAGCAGCGTGATATGGCTGGTGAGGCGGATGCGCCGCACGCGCAGGCCGCTGGTGCTGCCGATGTGCAGCTCACTCGGCCCGCTGGCGCCGCTGGCGTTTTCGTCGATGACGGTCAGCTGGCCGGAAATAGCACCCGTCACCTGGCCACCGTTGCGCAGAATGACCGTACCGGCCGTGCCGCCGACGCTTTTGAGGGTGGCATTGTCCAGAATCAATGTGCCGCCAGTCAGGTAGGCACCCGGTGCCCCGGTGCTGGTGTTGTCATACGCCCCGTTGGCCAGCGTCACCTCGCCGCCATCCATGTACACCACCTCCGACAAAGCAAACCCCTGGCCGGTGAGCAGGCTGCCGCCCTCAAGGCGAATCTTGGCGGTGCCGGAACATTCTACCACCCGGTGGTAGCCCTGCTCGATGACACTATCAGACTTGACAAACGCCCGGGCCGCGCCGGTCAGCACAAAGCCCTTGCTGCCACCGATGCGCACCGGGCCGGCCACGTGGCGGAAGGTAGCCGTGCCACTGAGCTGCGCTACGATGTCGCTCGGTGAGTCCCCACGCAACAGGCCGTCATGCGTAAGCCGGCCGGCGGATTGCGTGACAGCGTAGCCACCATGCGGGAACAGCGCCTTCTCGACTACGATATCCGAGCCGGCACCAGTGACGGAAATAGCGCCGCCGCCGTAACGGCCCTCCTGCGAGTTGCCCACCACTTTGCAGGTAATGACGTTCTGGCCGGCGTCGGTGAGCAGGTTCCAGTTCACCATCAGGCCCCCGGTGGCGTAGGTCACGCCGCCTTTGAGCGTCAGCACCGCCTGATACGTGCCCAGCGCCTCCACCGTGTCGCCATAATCCGCCTGCGCGTTGGCCTCGTCGACACTGGAAAAAAACAACGGCTCTGCCTGCGGCCGCACCAGCCGGGCCTGCGACGTCACGGCAGCAATTGCCTGCCCAATGCTAGCCAGGAAGCCAGCTTCGAGCTTATCCGGCACCACAGCGCCATCACGAATGGTAGGCAGCAGCAGCTCATTCACTACCTGCAGGAAGAATTCGCCGTTGTCGTTGTCGAACACGGCACCGACCGAAGCCGCCGTTACGTCAGCGCCACCTGGGCCGGGACCACCACCGACCGGCACCCACACGTTGGCGGGCAGCGCGGGGTTGGCAGCATACTCGGCCTCCGACGTAAACGAGTAGCACACCTCCAGCTTGGCCACCGGCTCGCTGTTCGCATCCTGCCACTGCAGCGCCAGCATGGCCGGCCGGGCACCCTGCGCCTTACCGAAGCCGAGCATGGTGCGCTGCACGCCCTGCTCCTGGTTCTGGCTGGCCAGCTGAATGATGAAGCGGTCCAGCACGGTACCCAGGTCAGTATTCTGTGCGTGCGTTTCAACTACAAACGGTGCGAATGGCTTGTAGAAGGGCTGTTCTTCCTCTTCAGTAGGCAGCGGGTTGTACTGCAGGTCGATATCATTCTTGACCTCAAACAGCCGGGTAGGACCATCCGGAAACGTGTATTTGAACGTGTCGCCCTTTTTATAAGGGTGGTCTTCCTCAACGAACTCGGGAAACGAGTTAACCCGATCCTCCTCGCTGCCGCTGGCCAACACCCAGGTGGCACCGATGCGCTCGGTAGTTTCCGGCTTCTCGTCCACATAGGCCCGCAGCCCATTGCCGCTGAGCGGAATGAGCTGAAAGTAGACGGGCTCCTTCCGCTCGCCGGCCGCGGCCTGCTCACCCGTTACCCCATCACGGGCAATGGCCTGCATCCCGATGACCAGCATATCCTCCGGAATGGTGTCCAGCTCGTCGGTGTAGCGGAGCGGGTAGGTGCCGCCCCGAATGTTGCGCATGTTCAGGTCGCGCCAGTTGACGAACGTGCGGCCCATATCGCCAAATAAGATCCGGAACGTAGCTTCCGCTATGTTTTCCAGCTCATTGTCGGCAAACAGCGTGTTGAACTTATCAAGAAATGCCTGCAGCTGCAGGCGCCCTACCGGGCCGGGGCTGGTTACTGCCATGGTTACTGAATTTGTAGCGACACGCGAAAGGGGCTACTGATGATGAGGGTGCGCCCAGCGGGAATATTGGCCCGTAGCCGGCCGCGACGGTCGCGCACTTGCACGAAGCCGGAACCGGCACCAGGTGGTGGAGCCATCGTACCGAGTTCCTCGACCTCGAAAACAGCCGAGTAGTAGTAAGCCGGCCGCTGGGTGATGCCCGCGAAGCTCCAGCTCCAGCCCTTGCGCTGGCCAGGCTTGCCACCCGATGAGAATTTACTACTGAACTCCAGCGCGCTGCTCCGGTCGCCAATCAGTCGGAGCTGGCCATCGAAGGCGCGGGCCAGCACCACGAAGCGCCGACCGTTGAGGTAGGCGAAAATTTCGCCGGCTGCGGTGTCGTCGCCAGGAAAGAAGCCGGCCAGCTCCTGTTTGTAGCTGTTGCCCTGGAGCGAGGTGCCGCCCTCACTGTCGAAGGTGGCGCTGTAGATGGTACTGCGCAGCACGGAGAACTTGCGGTCCTGCAGCAGCTGCAATGGGTTCGTCAGCTTGAGTCCGTCGGATATGGGCAGCTGGCCGAGGTAGCGTTGCTCGACGAGGAAGATGTCGAGCAGGCCCGCGAAGGCCGGGCCGGATGGTATCAGGTTGAGGTTCATGCGGCTTGGTTCAACGGGAAAGATGAATCAGCCATTTTTCGGCGCTTTACCTCCTTTTTCAGGTAGCGTTTGTAGCTGGTGCGCAAGGTTTCCTGCGAGATGTCGTCTTCTGTCAGCTGGTGCTTATCGCAATACTTGCGGATGGCTGAGAAGACGGGCAGGCCCATTTCGTGATGCGTCTCGACGTACGAATGGAAGTCTTGCTTGAAGACTGATTCCACCCAAGCATTGAAGTCGTTTACCATTGCGGAGCTGAAGCCAGCCACGCCATCACGCAGGCCTGCATCAATAACCCGCACTGGGTCAATGGAAACGACGAATTTCTGTTTGTACTGTCCCATCAGCGCGTCGAACCTTTTGTTCTGGCGCGGGCTTCGCAGCATGTTGAATAAGTGGATGCCGTAGGGGTCCACGAAACTCAGCTTATAGCTGGAGCCCAGATACCGCTGCAGGAATTTAAGAGTATAGGGCTTGACAGGTATCTCTATTTTCACGGGCTTGTACTTTTCTTCGAACCTAGTGAGAAAAAGTAGTGCCACAAAGGTCATACGCCCTTCGTTTGTGAATATTATCACAAGTATATACAACCAATAAATGCGCTGGATTTTAAAAGTGCGTTACTTCTGTTACAACGCTGTATTTATCTCACAACTATTCACAATACCAATCCCTTACCCTCCCAATAACTTGTTACAACAGCTTCGTAATGACTGTGACTTTTGTTACAAACCAGCCAGCCTCCTCCCCATTTTGTAACAACGGTAACAACGTCCTTCGACTTTGTTACAAAAAAAGCCAGCGCAAAAAATGCCCTGGCTCGGTCTACTACAGTCTTTTATATTATTTGTAACAAAAGTAACAGAAGTAACAGGTTTTAAATCGGCAGCCTTCGCCCTACCCCCAGCCACAAAAAAAGCGGGCCGGAGCCCGCTTTGTAACTTTTGTAGATTCACAAACCCTGGAGAGGGTTTAAAAAGCCTTCTCATCCCGTACCTCCGCTGCCTTGGCAGAGGCCGCCGCCGCAGGCTCAGGAGTTGGCAGTGGCGCGTTCCACTCCTCCAGCTCCGAATCGCTGAGCCACTGCAGCACACTGAACACGTATGGCCTGGCCACGGCCGTGTAGTACTCGTCAATGTGCGGCCGCCCCTGCGTGTCGAGGTTATCGGGGTTGATGGCAATAGGCACCTTCACGCGCTGGGGCTGCTTCTCGGGCTCCATGCCGCGCTTCTCTTTGAGGAAGTTGCGAACATCCTGCTCATCCATCCGATACTTACTCATGTCGTTGAGTTGCTGAACGAGCCATTTGAGGGGCAGTTTGAGCTTCTCCAGCCGGTAAGTCATGAACATTTCCTTGATGAACGTCTCCACCGACTTGTCGAGGCGGTTTTTCGTCGATTCGACAATTTTGGTGAACTGATCCGTGATAAAGTCCTCGGGTTTGAACCATAGCCGGCTCTCACGCTCATGAAACGGCTTACGGTGGTGCAGATAGTCGAGCCAGGCCGGTATCTCGTCCTTGAGCTTCTTTTCCATATCCACGTCCTCTTTCGTGAACTGGGGCACCTTGATGACAAACCAGCGGGTTTCGCCGTCGTCGATCTTCATCACCTTGTCCTCGTCGTTGCTAGTCATCAGCAGCTTGCCGTAGAAGGGCACGCGCTGCAGATCCACACCCTTCCGCTCGATGAACATCTCTTTCGACGTGACCATCTGTTTCAGACGCTCCTTCTCCGCTTTTTTCTCCAGATCCTGAAAAGCCTCATCGAGCCCGATGATGAATTTCGAGGCGTAGTGTGCGTTGAACTTCATCTTGAACTGGTCGTTGTTGAGCACTGTGGCATTGTCGCCGTATATCCAGTTCATCCAGTTCAGGAAAGTGGTCTTGCCCGTCTTGTTTTCCTTCGACACCAGAATGATAACGGGCAGCTGGTGGGTCGGGTGGTTGTGGCAGACGGTGAGCCAGTCGAGGGCCACCGTGAACGGGTCGGCCTGGATGCCTTCCTCGAAGGTGCCCTTACCGCCGAAGATGTGCTTCAGGAAGGCGCGGGTATTGGGGAAGTCGCCCGGCTTGGGGTCGTGGGCCAGCGGGGTGATGAGGTTGAGGTGGCCGTGGATGACCGGCTGATACTCGCCGTTGAAGTTCGGCATGACGGTAAACCCGTCGTATTTGGGGCACTCGTCGAGGAAGTTGGGAAACTTCTTGAAGTCGCGCTGAATCTCGCCCACCTTGGCGTTTTTGAGCGTGGTGATGGGGTCGCCGTCGGCGTTGGGCTGCTGCACCCACTTGTACCAATCGGAGCCTACACGGGCATATTTGCCCGACTCCTGGTGTGCCAGGTACTGCACGGCCTCGCCATTGTGCTGGTACCGACGTTTCCAAAGCACGAACTCCCGGTTGCCGATGTAGGGCTTGTACAGGTCGTAAAACGTCTGCTCGTTGCCAGCTTTACGGCCTACCCCGAAGTACTCCCGAATCCGGTCGTAGTGCGGGGTAGTGATGTTTTTGCCGAGGAAGTAAGTGTTGGCGGTTTCATGCTTGCCCAGATCCTCCAGAATCTCTTTGTGGTGGTCAGGGTGGCTGATGAGCAAGTCGTCGAGGCCTTTGGCGCCCTTCTCGCAAAAATCCCGTTTACCATGCATGTAAAACACACGCTCCAGCGTGCAATCCTTATCATCGAGCAACGGCTGCAGCGCCTCGCGTGAGCTGATGACAGCCGCGGCAAACGAGCCCGGGCGTTTGCCTAGATCCTTATCCTTAGCCCACGTTACGGTCAGCGCGTCGGCATCGTGCAGCAGAATTACTTCCTCGACCTGGCACTTGCGGATCAGGCCCACGAGGCTACCCTCCAGCCGTATGTCGCCGGTGCCCTTCTCCTTGAGCAGCGTATTGCCTGGCAGCCCTACGATATCGAGGCCACGAACGTAACCGGAAAAAGCCTTCAGCTCCCCCTCCACGAAATAGAGAGTTTTGATCTTGGTGCCGGCGATGAACTTCTCGACGATGCCGGGCGGGTAGAACGGCCGCGCCGGCGTGCCGCGCACCTGGTCATACTTCTGCGTCTGCAGGTTGCCATCCTTGTCGGTGTAGGTGCGGGGCTCCTTCAGCCGGATGCGGTAGAAAATGCTGTGCGGGTTGTTTTTGGTGCCGTTGTCGTACACCTCCACCTCGCCGCTGAGCATGGGATACAGAATCTGCAGGTTATCGTCCTTGTCAGCAGAAAACACCTTGAAACTTCGCTTCCGGTGTGAGTCGTTGCTGGTCGGATCGTAGCCGTAGAAATGGTTTTGCTCAGGCGTCATCCCGATTTCCTGGATTCGGCGCAAAGCATAAGACTGCGGTGCCGGCTGATCGGCCGGCACCGGGTCTGGAGTGGATGGAATAGTTGATTCGGTGGACATTGAGGGTGAGGGTTACGGCAGCAGATCAGGCGGCGGAGCTCATATTTTAAGGCTGGTCTGCACTTGCCCGGATGGCACTTCCCTACCCTGCGGTAGAATCAGGCACGAGGGGTTATAGAGAGTGAGTTTCTTCATCGAAAAGAGTACCATAAATTCGTTTGAGAATGGTTCTGGGGCCGTATTTCTTACCAGCCTGACGCTGTGCGTCGCAACTGGGCCTATCATAGTTGAGGTGGCAGCGCTGGCATAGTGCCACCAGATTCTCATCACGATGATTAACTAGCGCATGGTCGAGGTGCGCGATGGTGAGAATGATTCTAAAGGCCGGTTTGCGCAGAGCCCACCCCAGATATGCGCGGTCTTCAGTAAGGATATCGGCGGCGGCAACTTGCTCTTGGGTGTAGAATCTGCCGGAGCGCTTGACTCGCCAGCCAATGCTGCCGTTGAGAATGCCGCAGAACTTGCAACGGTATCCCTCCCGCGCGAGGATGCGCGGCCGGATTTCAGTTTTCCAGTTGAGCGGGTACCGGGACGGGTCGAAGGGCATGGATCGAACGGATTGTAGTGCGGATAATTGATGGATGCGAGGCTCACTTGCGGGAAATGGTGCGTGCAGTTAAAGAATAGGGTGTGTCAGCAGTTGCGTGATATCTCTCTGCTTCTGCACCGCCAGTTGCTCCTTCCTATGTGCCTGGTCACGGAGTTGGGTCACGACATGTGTGCAAGCGCCAGCCTGTTCTTTCGCGGTGGCTTCCCGGCGTAGCTCAGCGGCTTCATTGAGCAACGTATCTCTATCTCGGCGGAGCGTGGTAATCTTCTCGGGCGTACTCATGCAGTGTGGAAATAGAAAGCGAGTAGATCGGTGCACCGGTCATGCTCCTGGAGCAGTTGCGTTTGCACATAGCTGAGATAACCATCCTGCCCCTGTTCTATGAAAGCTAAGCGGTGCTCCATGAGCCAAGTCAGCATTTCGGCCAGCACATCAAGCCAGGTGCGTAAGGCATCAAGGATGTGGCAGTGCGTAACTGCCGGCAGTTGAACGCCATTCACTGGTTGGCAACGCGTTGGGGCTGCCCCGGCTCATGCAGACCATACTGGTCGGGGTGGGTAGCGGCGCAAGTATTCAGCATGGCTACCACAAGTAGCAAGACCATTGCACGAATCAGGCGATGTTGAGCCAGTTCGGCCCCTTGGGCGAGCGTTCTGGTGGTGTTACTCATACCGCCTTCTCCAGCACGATGAGCGAATCCATCGGCACGCCCAGTACCTGGGAAAAGGTCAGCAGATCCTTCATCGAAGGCTGGAGCGTATTGTTCAACAGCATCGTGTAGCGCTTGGTAATTCCCAACTCGCTACAGATTCGGCGCTTGATAGACTCTCTCAGGGAGGAATCCCGGGCTTCGCCTACCAGCCGATCAATGGTAACCTGAAAGAGGTTTTCCTTGATAGGTCTAATTCTATCCTCGGTTTGTTCCATAAAATACTAATGCGCGTGTATGTTTTCGAAAAACTACCCTTACTATTGCCACAAAGTATCACAACTATTGTGACAAAGTCAATAAACTATTCACATTAACTCACAACATTTTATGAGTGTTTACCGGGAGCTTTGGGGTATGGCGCACCACGGCGAAATCCTGGGAAAAGCTCTCAACGCAACGGGCTTTAAAAAGAACCTCTTGGCTGATCTGTTGGGAGTTCACCCGAATACTGTGACCAATTATTTGAGTCGCGCAGTACTGCCTATTGACCTCTGGCGTAAGATTGCCAAGTATGTAGAGTATGATTTTGTGACCGAGGCTCCCGCTTTAAAGGAGGTTTTCTCACAATTTCCCTCGCCTTTTGGCGCTTTCCCAGGTGATCAGTTCGCGAGTTATCAACTGCCGGTCCTAGGTGAAGTCCCGAATACGCTTCCTGCGTGTCAGGCTGAACTCATCCAGTTGCAGCGGGCAATGATTGTTCTACAGCAACAGCACATCGAAATGTTGAAGCGCTATAGCAAGCAAGTTGCCTAAGGTGTATTTCCCCACGTTCGTTGCGCTGCCGTGCAACAAGAAGGGCCGCCCCGTAGCGGAGCGGCCCATAAGACTGCGGTTTTTCTAGTAAGGCCCGCATTTGTTTACCCATTGCCGTCTTTCTTGCTGATACTCAGCGCCGACTAGCAACCCGGCTCTGGGTACTAAGAATTACTGACGGAAGGCCCTAAAAGCTCCCAATTTGTTCGCAAATGGAGTTTTTAGGGCCTTTTTCAGTTTATGAGTTATTTTAATACTTCACGAAAAATTAACACAATAAATAAGTTTAGTTAAAAAGAAACTACCCTGTCATGGATTGGCAACGTGGCTACTGAATTTACGACCTACTACCATCGGCTGCGGTAGGCTGCGGATAAGTCGTATTCCCAACTCATTGAAACGTTCCTGGCTGGAATTTTTATTGACCAGCGCCACTGCTGCAGCTATTTCTGGTTAAAGCACCAGCCGGGTGTTGTAGCCAATGGAGTTGCCATTGTGAGACATCCGGCGGTGGCCCTGGGAATCGGTATCTAGCATTCAAGTCAGGCCAATGCCGGGCTCGGGTTTGGTGCTCGAAGTGCGCTGATGCACTAGGCGCAAAGCCGGCTACGTTCCTGCAGGTTGATTTGGGCGTAGCGTAACAGATCCTAAAACTGCCTAACGCACAAAGGCCAGCCCTATATAGGCTAGCCCTCGTGGTTTTCTCACTTACAAGTACTCTGCTCGGCGGTACTATTAGCCCTGTAATTATGCTGGTATTACCAACCCTATTTCACCTTTAGAGTTACTACAGCGCTTTTCAGGCCGGGGCTGCTGACTTGCAGCCGTGCCTTGCCGGCTTTATCAGTGGCTTGCACCAGCACCACGAGTTGGCCTTGGAACGCCTTCATTTGCGGTTCATGGAAGAGCTCCAAGCTGGCGGCGTTGCCGTTGGCTGCGGCCCGAAACTGACCGGCACCGCGCACCGCAAACTGCAGCTGATTGGTAGCTTCGGGGCAGAGGTTGCCTTTGGCGTCTTCTACGCGGGCCGTCACATAAGCCAGGTCCTCACCATCGGCGCGGAGGGTAGCGTGGTCAGTAGTTAGGCGGATGTGGTGAGGTGCGCCGGCGGTGTGCACTTCCTCGGTAGCTACGGGCTTACCGGCTGCATCGTAGGCCACTACTTTCAGCGTGCCGGGCGCGTATTTCACGTCGTTCCACATCAGGCGGTAGCGGGCCTGCAGGCTGCCAGTGGTGGTTTTGCGGCGGCGGCCCTGGCTCTGGCCATTCACGAACAGCTCGGCCTCAGGGTAATTGGTGTAGCAGAACACGGGCGTGGTCTGGTTTTCGCGGCCGGGCCAGGTCCAGTGGGGCAACAGGTGCAGCGTGGGCGTGGGGTTCCAGCGGGCCCGGTACAGGTAGAACCGGTCTTTAGGCAGGCCCGCCAAATCCAGAATCCCGAAATACGAGCTGTGCGACGGCCAGGCTTCATCATACGGCGTGGGCTCGCCCAGATAGTCGAACCCGGTCCAGACGAACTCACCCAGCACGTAGTTCAGCGAATCCTGCATCACAAATTCCTCGTCGGGCGTCTGCGACCATACGCACGATTCCAGATCGTAGGACGACGACTGGTTGTCGGGGTATTTCTTCTGCTTGGCCAGTTCCACCGGAAACTTGTACACGCCCCGGCTGCTCACGGTAGAAGCCGTTTCAGAGCCCAGCATTAACGCCTGGGGCAGCTTGGCTCGGGCCTCGGGGTAGCGGCTGGGCTTGTAATTGAAACCAGGCACGTCGAGCAACGCGGCGAAACCATTTTTCACAACGGCATCAAACTGGTCCATGCCGGCCGTAACGGGGCGCGTGGGGTCCTCGCGGTGCACGATGTCCTGGAGGCGCTGGGCAATGGCCACGCCGCCCGGCGCCCACTGGTCGGGCACTTCGTTGCCGATGCTCCACATAATTACGGACGGGTGGTTCCAGTCGCGGTGCACCATATTCACCAGGTCTTTCTCGGCCCACTCATCGAAATACTGGCTGTAGCCGTTTTTCACCTTGGGCTTTTTCCACTCGTCAAACGACTCCAGAATCAGCATGAAGCCCATTTCGTCGGCCAGGCTCACCAGCTCCGGCGCCGGCATGTTGTGGGTGGTGCGGATGGCATCGGCGCCCAAATCTTTGAGCAGGGTAAGCTGGCGACGCAATGCGGCCACGTTCACGGCCGCACCTAACGGGCCCAGGTCGTGGTGGTTGCACACGCCCCGGAACTTGCGGGGCTGCCCGTTCAGCGAGAAGCCTTTGTTTGCCTCGAATTTGAAAGAGCGAATCCCGAAGCGCGTCACGTAGGTGTCCTTCAGCGTTTCACCGGCAAAAAGCTTCGACGAAGCCGTGTAGAGCACCGGTGTTTCCGGCGACCATAATTTAGGAGAAGCCACCAGCAGGCGCTGCTCCACGGCTGCCGCACCCGCCGCCAGCGGCGTGGAAGTGGTAGTCAGAACCCGGCCGGCCGCGTCGCGGATTTCGGTTTCCAGCCGCAGATTGGAGGCCGTACCGGCCCCGGCAACCTGCGTGCGCAGCTGCACGGTAGCCTGGGTGGCGCTGATTTCGGGCGTAGTCAGGTAGGTGCCCCACACCGAAATGTGCACTTCGTCGGTCACGATAAGGTGCACGTTGCGGTAGAGGCCGGCGCCGGGGTACCAGCGTGAGGCTTCGGGTTGGTTTTGCAGGCGCACGGCCAGCACGTTGTCGGAGCCGGTTGGTTTCAGAAAGCTGGTGATGTCAAAGGAAAACGAGTTGTAGCCGTAGGGCCAGTGGCCTACCTCGCGGCCGTTCACAAATACGTGCGCGTTGCTCATGGCGCCATCAAAGAGCAGCACCGCCCGCTTGCCCGGCCCGAAGCCCGGCACCGCCAGACGCCGCCGGTACCAGCCCGTACCGATGAAGGGCAGCCCGCCGGTGCGGCCGGCTTTTAGAGTGGCTTTCTGCTCCTGGTTCTGCTCGATTTTCACTTCCTGCAAGTCGTTGTTGCCATCGAAAGGGCCATAAATGGCCCAGTCGTGGGGCACGCGCACGGTTTGCCACTGGGCGTCGTTAAACTCCGGCGCTGCCGCATTGGGCATGTCGCCTTTGCTGAATTTCCAGTCGGTGGTCAGTAAGATTTCCTGCCGGACCTGGGCCGCCGCCGGATTAGCTCCAGTGAGCAACAACCAGCACAGGGCGCTCAGCAGGGAGAAGAAAAAGGATGGAAAGCGCATGAGAAGAGAATTGGGAACGGACAGCAGGTGTAAGTTGCGTTTTGAAAGAACAGGGAATAAAGCGTCGGGTGGGCAACTGGTTGCGGTATCCAGACTCTAAGTTGACGCACTGGCCCTTCGCACTAGCAGCCGGCTTCTCCCACTCAGGCAGAGAAGCCGGCTGCAAACTTTCCAGCACAAGGCTGGAGCACGATTCGTTGCTGGCATCGGGGGCACTTATGCCGTACCGAGGCGTCAGTTGATGCGGCAGTTTACTGCACTACCACTTTCCGGCTGGTGAGCTGGTCGCCGATCTGCAGCTTCACCAGGTAAGCCCCAGCGGCTAGCTTGCCGAGTGGAAACTGCTGATTACCGGCCTGCACTTCGTTGGCCACGGAGCGCACCATCTGGCCCATGGCATTGTATACGGCCAGCGAAACTGGCTGCTGCCCGGTGGGCACCCGGTAGGAAATAGTGGCCCCGGCCTGCGCAGGGTTCGGATACACATCGAAGTTCAGCGCGGCGGCCGTTTCGTTGCGTGTAGCCAGTACACCCGTGCCCAGCACAAACGCCACCGACTGCGTGCCGGCAATTGTAGTGAAGTTAGGGTCGATGCCCAGCGCAGTGGTGCGGCCGGCTATTTGCGGAATTACCTCCGAGAAGAAATCACCATTAGAATCCGTGAAGGCCGCCATCAGGTCGAGGCGGCTGCCTGCGGTGAGGGCCGTGCCACCCAGCGCCGACAGCGGAATTTCGATTTCAAAGCCGGCATTCGTGGTGTTGGCCGTCAGGTTAGCGGTGTTGAAATAGCTGAGGCGCGTGCCAGGCAATACCGTGGCGGCCGCCGCGGCCGTCACTACTGCCCCAGCCTTGCTGCCCTGCCCGATGTAGGGGTCGGTGCCAGCCGCTACGCTCGTACCCGTCACGTAAGACACGGCACTGAAGTACACGTCGCTGGCCGTAGCCGCAGCCGAGCCTACCGAAGTCCGGAAGCCATAGTCAACCTGCATGTCCATGGTTGGGCGGTGTTTCAGCGGCGACTGTCCGTCGCTGCTACCTACCAGCTCCACGCCGGCCGGTACGCCTGCGCGGGCCGGCGTATTGAGGTACAGCACCAAGGCACGGTAACCAAACGTGGTAGTGGCATCCGCTGCTTCAGCCGAGCCTACCACCATGATATTGAGTGTGGTAGCTGTGTAGCCGACATACATGGCTTTCAGGCCGCGGTCAGCATCCAGGTGGTTGCCGGTGTAGGTGCCTGCCAGCTGGTACTTACCGATGCCGGTGCCAATTTCCGCGGCGGAAGCACGTCCGTCAATTGTAAACTGGGCTTGGGCGCTTAGCGAGGCACCAGCCAGACAGCCTGTGGCAATGAGAGAGAATAGGTTTTTCATGGGTAAGAAATGAATGGTGGGAAGTAGGAAAAAGCCGTATCAGGGCAGTATTAGAACTTGATGATTTTCTGGATGCTCTGCTGCCCACCGTGCGTGATGCGCAGCAAATAGCTACCCGGCGCCAACGTACTGCCCAGGTCCAGCGGCAGCGTGTGCAAGCCAGCGGAAAGCTGGCGAGCAGGCATCAATTCCTGCACGCGCTGGCCGGTCAGGCTGTACAAAGCAATCTGCACGGTCTCGGCGCGGGGCAAGGTGTACCGGACGCTACCAGCGCCGCTGAGCGGATTCGGGAATACCTGCACGCCAAGCGGATTGATGCTTCCCTTCTGGCCTACTGAGGCTACCTGGCTTAACACAAATTCCACGTCGTCGAGGGCGCAGAAGTCGTTGGTGCTGGCATTGGAGCGCAGCCCAATTTCGCATTGTCCATTTGTAACCATTATACCAGCCACCTGCACCTGCACCCAGTCAGTGGGACTAACCGGAACGGCTATGTTGCGTTCTGTACCGCCGAAGCTATTGGCGTACAGTTGGCATACGCTCTGCCCACCACTGCTCTGCACCCAAGCCCGAAGCGTGTAGGTTCCATTTGGAACAGCTGTCAGCACCTGGTAGGTGCGCACCTGATACGGCGCAGCTTTTTGGTGAGTGAGCTGGTATAAGCTGCTGCGGCCGTAGTTCTGGGTGAAATCGGCGGTGGCATCGGGGGCATCTGTGCTCCAGCCCAGCGGGGTTTGGGTGGCAGCTGTGTACTCGAAGCCCGGATTCACCACCAAGCCCTCCGAAGGTGGCGAATTGCGGAAGGCATCCATCGCCACCGTAGGTTGCCCATTGTTGCCCCAGGCACCCAGGCTGTAGCCTTGCCAGTTGTAGGCCTGCGGCTCCCAATACAGCACGCCCAAGCCCTTGTTATTGGGCACAGCCCGGACTTTGGCCATCAGATCCAGCAGCATCTGCCGGGTCGGAATGGGTGCGTTGGCGGGCATTCCGGTTTCCACTATCATCACCTCTTTGCCTGGGTAGCGGCTCACCATGTCGTTCATGTTGGCCTGGCATTGCGCCGTAAGCGTGGGCCAGTTGGCCGTAGTCGGGTACAGCGACATGCCGATGACGTCGTAGCGGGCGCCATTTACCGCCAAGCCATCAAACACGTTGCGGAAGTAGCCGTTGTTGAAGCCATTGGAAATGTGCACGATAACCTTGGAGGTTGGGTTCACGGCCTTCACAGCGGCGTAGCCCTGGTCAATCAGCGCCGCGAAATTCTGCGGGTTGGTGCTGCGGCGGCCTTCGGGCCACAGCATGCCGTCGTTGGTTTCGTTGCCTACCTGCACCCACTCGGGCACAATACCGTTGTCTTTCAGGCTGTCCAGCACGTCGTAGGTGTGGTTGTAGAGGGCCTGCTTGAGCTCATTGAACGCGAGTGTGCGCCAGGCGGCGGGTTTGGTTTGCTGGCCCGGGTCGGCCCAACTGTCGCTGTAATGAAAGTCAATCATCAGCCGGAAGCCCTGGTTGCGGGCCCGAATGGCCTTGGCTACTACATCGTTCTTACCATTCCAGCCGCCTGCCGGGTTCACCCACACCCGCAGCCGAATAGTGTTCATGTCATAGCCCCACAGAATCGGCAGCAGGTCTTGCTGCGTTCCAGCAGCATTATAAAACAGGCGGCCTGCGGCTTCCATTTCCGTCAGCCAGCCCACATCAGCACCTTTTGCAAACGGTACGGCCTGCGCCCGTACATCTGCGCCAGCGGCGCTCAGCAGGAGCACTAGAAAGCAGAGTAGAAGGTTGTTTTTCATTGTTCTTTCCGGTGAGAAGCAAGTAAAAAAGACAGCATACCAGCAGCTATTGCAGATAAATGGACTCGATATCAACCTGGAGCGGCGCAGCACCCAGCGGGGCTGCAGGGTCCAGCAAGAGCTGCAACACTTCCGTATCGGCCAGCTTCAGCGCCTTCGCCCTGGTTGCCTGAAACTGCAGCGGCAAAAAGCCCGGATACGGCCTGGGGCTGAGTAGCAGCGCGCTGGCCTGAAAAGCCGTCAGCGGAATGCGCACCTCGCTCATTTGCGCACTTAGCGCTACCGTCGCCGCAAAAGCTGCGGCATCCTTGGTGGCCAGCACCAGCCGGGCCCCTACCGGCTGGCTGGCCCGGGCCCGCACCACCACTTCCCGAAAACCGGCCAGATCAGTGGCGCGGCCCAGCAGGCGGTCGGCGTAGTAGGCGCGCAAGCTGGCAGCCGGCCCGGTTTCGGGCGCGGCCGCTGTTGGGCTGGCCGCAGACTGCACAAAGCGCAGAGCCACCCCGGCCGTTTCGGTGGTTATGTAGTCTGTCCAGCTATTGTGGCTTAAGGCGCGGGCTTCTATCCGCTCCTGATCGGTATCGGCTTTAAACAGGAAGAGCGGCGTTTTTGAGGCTACCAAGGGCACTTGCCAGTGCTCCCGCGAAAAGTAGTCCCAGTCGCGCGGCGAGCCGGAATAGCCTCCCGGAAATGTCAGCTGGCGGCCCGGTTTTTTCAGCGAAATCCAGTAGCGCAGCAGGCCGGCGTAGGTGAGTTCCGCCGGCACCATTGCTTCCACGGTGGCATAGTCGGGCCGGCGCATGGGCAGCACCTGGGTTCGGCCGTAGTAGTGCTGGGCAATGAGATAAACACTATCCGCCGCCTCCACGCCCGTAAGCGTAGCCCGGATGGTGAGCGGCTGGCCGGCCGTTGCCTGCGCTACGGACGTGTGCCGGGCCTGCGGCCCAAGAGCTGTAGGCGGTGGCGCCACAAATTCGCCTAGCCGAAGCGTCCCCAGCCGGGAGTCGGCAGTCCAGGCGCTGGTGTTTTTGCCGGCCGCCGCCACGATGTATACGCCCGGCCGCACAGTCAGGCGGCCATCAGTGGCCTGGGCTTGCGCAGTGTTACCTTCGTTCAGGCCCCGCAAGCTGTATTTTGCCCCCAGGTCAGGCAGCAGCAGGCGAAGCGGCTGGTCGTTCCACAGAATCTGGGTAACAGGCTTTTTCAGGGAAGTTTTCTCGAATGGGTCCTGAATCGATACGGCGTCGGGCAGCACTTCCAGGCGCCACACGCCCGGGGCCAAACGGTCGAGGAAGTAGGCGCCAGTGCCACCATATTGTACCAGCGGCGAGCTGCCGACGCCCGCCAGTCGATGCAGACGCGACACACGCTTTGCAATCGATTGCGTAGAGGAAGTGTAAAAAAATGCTCCCTCGGTATTCATCTCGCTCAACCCTTCGCGGTAGCTGATCCGGAAGGCGTCAAACGTCGAATCGGCAGGGTAGCGCCCGAAGCTTTGTCCCCGCTTTACCTGCCGAAATACGTTGCCCGCAATCAGCAAGCTAATGGCTTTGGCGGGCGTGTACGCCAAGTTGAGGTAGTGCGTCTGATACTCGGTGTTGGCAAACGCAATAGCCAGGGGGTCGTAGGCAAACTGCGTAGCCCACTGGAAACCGGCCTCCCGAAAGCTGCGGGCCATAAACGGATACATCACCGGCTGCATAATATCCGCCGACTCAAACTCATAGATCAGCTTGGCACGGCGTTGAAACCGCGGGTCATGGCGAAACGGAATCGGGTACTGATCCACGTAGGGCAGCAGATTGCCACGCATCGTGTGCCCGCTCACCAGCCCGGCCGGATACCATTGGAACGTGAGGCCATCGACCTTGGCATCCAGGATGGCCTCGGCCACGTCGGGGTTTTCGGCAATGTTGTAGAAGATAGGCTTGCGGTAGCCGGTAGCACGCATGGCGGCCACCATCCGGTTGGCAAAGGCCGTTACCTCCGCTTCCGGCTTGCGGTATTTGGGCTCATTGCAGACCTCGTAAGCAATAATATCGGGGTCCTGGCGGTTGAGTTGCTGGGTATAGGGGTTGCGGTGGTTAAGAAACTGCGTGAGATAGTTTTCCTGCGCCCGAATTGCCCGGGGATTGGTGTAGGCCTGCACTTTTGAGTAGATGCTGGAGAAGCCGGTGCCCGTGTCGGGCTCGGGGTAGCCATTGTTCCAGTACGCAATGGGCGTCAGCACGATTTTGATGCCGCGCTGCTTGAGTTGCGCAATCAGATAATCGAGCAGCCGCAGATGCTCGTTGGCCTGCAGATTACCGAGCGTATCGGTAATCTCCACATCCCACACGTGCACCCGGAACGCATCCACGCCCAAGCGGGACAGATGATACACGTCCTGCGCAATGGCTTTTTCAACGTCGGCTCCTACTGCTAAGTGCGCCCGATAGGCATGAGCAAATGGGGCCGTATAATTCACGCCAAACAGCGCTACCTCCTGCTTGGTCTGCTGCCAGCGCAGCACGCCCTGGCCATCAATGTACACATCACCAGCGGGTAGCTGGGCACTGGCCGACTTCTGCTGGGCAGAAGCAGCCCAGGCATTTAGCACCAGCGCGAAAACACAAATAAAACGGCTAATAGCACAGGGCATACAGCAACCAGATCGGGGTGGGAAGGCGTCAGGCAAAGGAGCAGGCAGGCATAAGCGTTTACTGTCAGCTTGGTAGCATTATTGCAAACGATTGCATAAATATAGATCATCCTCTCAATATCCAACTAATTCTAAAAGCAATAATTATTTAATCCTATGGCAAACAGTCTATTACATTAAGTAGTCTGGCAGCAGTTCCTTGTACTAGGTATCAACCCTTGAACCCATAGCTGCCTGCTATTACCTTGCACCAAAGCCTGAATTAGTTATTAAGTAAAGTGAAACACAGCGCAAAACGGCAGAGCTTGACAAGCAGCAGAGCTCCCAACTAAATTTCTACAATTTCATTTTGTCTTTGCAATCGATTGCATAGATTTGTAGCCCTACCTGCCTAGCCAGACTGCTTTCCTGTTCCTACACCTTCCCTACCGCTTTATGTTGGCGCAAAAATCCCACGATTTCTTTCAGCAGCGCTACGGCTATGCGCCGTTGCTGGTCAGGGCCCCGGGCCGGGTGAACCTCATTGGTGAGCACACCGACTACAACAACGGCTTTGTACTGCCGGCGGCTATCAATAAGGAAATCGTGTATGCGGTGGGTCTGAACGGCCTAAGTAAAGCGCGTTTGTTTTCACTGGACAAAGGAGAAGCTCACGAATTGCAGCTTGCCGGCGAGCCAATGCAGCCCGGTAATGTTTTGTGGGCCAACTATCTGGCCGGCGTGGTGGCCCAGCTGCAGCGCCGGGGCGTGGCAGTACCCGGATTCGACTGCGTATTTGGGGGCAACATACCTATGGGTGCGGGAATGTCGTCATCGGCGGCGCTGGAATGTGGTTTGGCCTTTGCCCTCAACGAGCTGCTGCACCTTAACCTGAGTGGCCTGGAGCTGGCCCGCATCAGCCAGCTGGCCGAGCATGAGTTTGCCGGCGTGCAATGCGGCATCATGGATCAGTTTGCCAGCTTGTTTGGGCAACCCGGGCAGGTAGTGCGCCTGGACTGCCGCTCGCTGGACTATCAGTATTTTCCGTTCGACTCAACGGCGTACCACTTGGTACTGTGCAACTCGGGCGTGAAGCATAGCCTGGCCAGCTCAGAGTACAACACGCGCCGCCAGGAGTGCGAGCGAGGCGTGGCCGTGCTCAACCAATACTACCCGCAGGTGCTGAGCTTGCGCGACGCGACGCTGGAGCAGCTAGCCCAGCACCAACAGGAGCTGGGTGACGTGGTGTACCGCCGCTGCCGCTACGTAGTGCAGGAAAATCAGCGGGTGATAGAGGCCTGCCAGCACCTGGCCGCCGGCGACATGGTGGCCTTCGGTCAGCAGATGTATGCTTCCCACGCGGGCCTGCGCGACGACTATCAGGTAAGCTGCGCCGAACTGGATGTGCTGGTGCAGATTGCGCAGGCCAATCCGGCGGTACTAGGCTCCCGCATGATGGGCGGCGGCTTTGGGGGCTGCACCATCAATCTGCTGCCGGCTGCTGCCGTGCCAGAGTTTATTGCCAGCACTGCTGCCGCTTATGAGCAGCATGTGGGCCGGCCCCTGGAAACCTATCAAACCACTATTGTGGGTGGAGTTTCGGTGGTGCATCCGGCGCCAACCATTATCTGATTTTCTAGCGCTGAGCTTCATGTCTGAACACGCCTCCTTCGATCTGGCCCGGCAGCCGCACCGCCGCTACAATGCTCTGAACGGCGAATGGCTGCTGGTGTCGCCGCACCGGGCGCTACGGCCCTGGCAGGGCCAGCAGGAAGCGCCCGATACGGCTACCCGCCCCGCCTACGACCCTACCTGTTACCTCTGCCCCGGCAACACGCGCGCCAGCGGCGACCAGAATCCCGCCTACACTGGCACCTACGTCTTCGATAACGACTTCGCGGCCCTGCGCGACGACACGCCGGCCGGTTCCATCAACCAGGGTGGCTTGCTGCGGGCCGAGGCCGAAACCGGGGTAGGCCGCGTGATTTGCTTTTCGCCGCGCCACGACCTGACGCTGCCGGAAATGAGCACTACTGAGCTGCGCCGGGTGGTAGATATCTGGACCGAGGAGTATCAGACGCTCGGGGCGCGCGAGGACATCGGCTACGTGCAGATTTTCGAGAACAAGGGTGCCGTAATGGGCTGCTCAAATCCGCACCCGCACGGCCAGATCTGGGCGCAGCGCACCGTGCCCGGCGAGCCAGCCAAGGAAAGCCAGCAGCAGCTGGCATATTTCCAGGAGCACAGCCGCACTCTGCTCACCGACTACCTGGCGCTGGAGCTAGCCGACCAAAGCCGCGTGGTACTGGAAAACGACCATTGGGTGGCGCTGGTGCCATTTTGGGCCAGCTGGCCTTTCGAAACGCTGCTGCTGCCGCGCCGCGCCGTGCAGGACCTCACCCAGCTCACCGACGCTGAGAAAGGTGCCTTTGCTGACGCTCTTCGCCGTCTTACCATTCGCTACGACAACCTGTTTCAGACCTCGTTTCCGTACTCGGCGGGCCTGCACCAGCGCCCCACCGATGGGCCGGCGTACCCGGAGTGGCACCTGCATATGCACTTTTTCCCGCCGCTGCTGCGCTCGGCCACAGTGCGCAAGTTTATGGTAGGCTACGAGCTGCTGGCCAATGCCCAGCGCGACATCACGCCAGAGTGGGCCGCCGAACGCCTGCGCAGCCAGCCGGAAACACATTACAAAACAGCTCCTGCCAACTAGTTCAGGATGATTTATCCTGCCTGCTCGGCCTATCCTTTTTCTCTCCTTTTCCTTCCCACCTTTTCCTGCAATGCGCAACGGCCTGACGACTTTTGACTTACTGGTATTCCTGTTTTATCTGCTGGGAGTTTCGGGCTACGGGTACTATATCTATAAGCGCAAGCAGTCCAAGGAGCTGGATTCAAAAGACTATTTCCTGGCGGAAGGCTCACTAACCTGGTGGGCCATCGGGGCCAGCATGATTGCCTCTAACATCTCGGCCGAGCAGTTCATTGGCACGTCTGGGGCGGGCTTCACGCAGGGCTTGGCGGTAGCAGCCTACGAGTGGGTCGCGGCTATTGTGCTGGTGTTTGTGGCCGTGTTTTTCATGCCCATCTACCTACGGCAGAAAATCTACACGATGCCGCAGTTCTTGGAGCAGCGCTACAACGCCACGCTAAGCCTGATTATGAGTATCTTCTGGCTGTTTCTGTATGTGGCCGTCAATCTCACCGTGATTCTGTATCTGGGCGCGCTGGCCATCAACAACCTGGTAGGCAGCGCCGGCGGCGGCAGCTTCCACCTGATTCTGGTGGGGCTGGCCGTATTTGCCTTGTTTATTACGCTGGGCGGCATGAAGGTGGTGGGCTACACCGACGTAATTCAGGTGGCCGTATTGCTGCTGGGCGGGTTGGCTACCAGCTACCTGGCCCTCACACTGGTGAGCGAGAAGTTCGGGTTGGGCCACAGCGCCATTGCCGGTTTCCAGACGCTGCTGCACTCCGCCGACGACCATTTCCACATGATTTTCGCTAAGCCCACGCCCAATTCGTCGCAGGAATACGTGAGCAAATACCTGGCGCTGCCGGGCTTGGTGATGTACACCGGCGGGCAATGGGTGGCCAACCTCAACTACTGGGGCTGCAACCAGTACATCACGCAGCGCGCGTTGGGCGCCAACCTCAACACGGCCCGCACCGGCATTCTGTTCGCGGCGTTGCTGAAGCTGATTATGCCGCTGGTGGTGGTACTGCCCGGTATTGCGGCTTACGTGCTGCACCAGAACGGCAGCCTACAGGCTGAAATGAGTGCCGGCGGGACCGGCGTCAACCCCGACAACGCTTATTCGGCCATCCTCACGTTTCTACCCAACGGTCTGAAAGGACTTTCACTGGCGGCTCTCACGGCGGCCATTGTGGCCTCGCTGGCTGGCAAGGCTAACTCCATTTCCACCATTTTCACTCTCGACATTTACCGGCGCTACCTCAATCCGCAGGCGTCGGAAGCCAAACTGGTATGGGTAGGGCGCCTGACGGTGCTGCTGGCCATGGTGCTGGCTATCGGCTTCACCTGGGAAGATTTGCTGGGCGTGGGCGGCAACGGCGGCTTCACGTTCGTGCAGAAGTACACCGGCTACATTTCGCCCGGCATCGTGGCAGTGTTCCTGCTAGGCATGTTCTGGCAGCGTACCACGGCTACGGCAGCCGTAGCCGGCATGCTGGGCGGCTTTGGCTTCTCGTTGTTCTTCAACGACTTCGCCCCACGCTTGCTGGGCCCCGAAACCATCTTTTACACGGCTTTTCGCAACGCCAAAGGGGTGTTTGAGGTGCCGTTTCTGGTGAGCATGGGCTGGTCGTTTTTCCTGACTGTGGCGCTGATGGGCGTTATCAGCCTGGCCGGTCCGGCCGTCAACCCCAAAGCGCTGCACCTGGATAAGGGCATGTTCCGGGTGGCCCCACGGCAGCTGGCTCTCATCACCGTGATTCTGCTGCTGATTTCGGCGCTGTACGTGAAATTCTGGTAAGCACTTGGCTGCCCCAAGGGCGCTATATTTGCAGCACCTTGGGGTAGCCGCCCGGGTTTCCCAACATCCCTTTTTTCTCCGCTTACTCGTGCAGAACCACCGCGCTTCCATTGCCGATCTGGCCAAGGCGCTGAATTTGTCGCCTTCCACTGTTTCGCGGGCGCTCAACGACCATACCACCATCAGCACTGCCACCAAACAACGGGTGCAGGAACTGGCACAGGAGCTCAATTATCATCCTAATCACCTGGCCGCCAGCCTGCGTACCGGGCGCAGCAAGCTGCTGGGCGTGCTGGTGCCCCATATCGAAGGCACCTTTTTCGCGTCGGTGGTGCACGGCATCGAAACGGTGGCTAGCAAGGCCGGTTTCCGGGTGATGATCTGCCAGTCGAACGAGGACGTGGAGCAGGAAAAGAGCAACATCGACACGCTGATTAACGCGCAGGTAGAGGGCATTCTGGTGTCGTTGTCGCGCACCACCCACGATACGCGCCACTTCGAAAAAGTACGTCAGCGGGGCTTGCCGCTGGTTTTTTTCGACCGGATGCTGGAGACGCCCAACGTGAATGCCGTGGTGCTCGATGACTACCAGGGCGCTTACCAGGTTACTACGCACCTCATCGAGCAGGGCTGCCGCCGCATTGCCCATTTTGCGGGGCCGCAGCACCTGAACATCTACCGCAACCGCCGCCTGGGCTACCTGGCCGCGCTGCGCACTTACGGCCTACCCGAAGACGAAGCTCTCATCATCACCTCCGATATGACACTGGCCGACGGCA
Organism: Hymenobacter puniceus; assembly: GCF_014333525.1. Taxonomy (GTDB): domain Bacteria; phylum Bacteroidota; class Bacteroidia; order Cytophagales; family Hymenobacteraceae; genus Hymenobacter. The sequence goes on along the minus strand of NZ_JACSCX010000002.1, from coordinate 670,523 downwards.
CGGCCGGCATGGAGCAGCTCCTGGCCCTGCCCCCCGAGCAGCGCCCCGATGGCCTGTTTTCGGCCAGCGACTTTTCATTGGTGGGGGCGCTGCAAACGCTCAAGGCGCATGGGCTGCGAGTGCCGCAGGATATGCTGCTGGCCGGTTTCAGCAACGAAATCTTCACCTCCTTCACCGAGCCCCGCCTGACTTCCGTGGACCAGCGCTGCGAGCAGATGGGCCAGGAAACAGTGCGACTGTTTCTGGAGATTCTGGCAGTGGGAGCCGCCAGGTTTCAGGCCCGCCGCGTGGTGCTGCCGCCCCAACTGCTCACGCGCGAATCGTCGGAACGGCGCTAGGCCTCTTGCTCTGCCGAGCGTACCCCGAAACGGTAGACGGTGGTGGAAGCAAGCGTTTGGCCGGGCTCCAGAATAGTGTTTGGGAAGGCTGGCTGGTTGGGCGAATCAGGGAAATGCTGCGTTTCCAGGCAAAAGCCAGCATGCTTGCCATACACTATGCCCGCTTTACCGGTTAAGGAGCCATCCAGGAAATTGCCGGTATAGAACTGCACGCCCGGCTCGGTGGTTTCCACATCCAGCGTCCGGCCGGTGGTGGGCTCATACACCGAAGCCGCGCTACGCAGCTTTGTGGCCGGCCGCAGCACCCAATTGTGGTCGTAGCCGCCCGGCACCTGCGCAATCCGGCTGCCGATGGGTTGCGGCGTGGTGAAATCGAACGGCGTACCGGCCACGGGCCGCAACTCTCCGGTCGGAATCTGGTTTTCGCCTACTACCGTGTAGCGGTCGGCAGCCAGCTGGATTTCGTGGCTCAGCACGTCGGCGCTGCTACCCAGGGCCAGGTTGAAGTAGGTGTGGTTGGTGAGGTTGACCGGGGTGGGCTGGTCGGTGGTGGCTGAGTACTCGATGCGCAGGGTGTTATCGTGGGTGAGCGTGTAGACCACTGTCACATCCAGATTGCCGGGGTACCCTTCCTCACCATCCGGGCTTCGGTAGCGCAGCCGCAGCGTTGGGCCTTCCGCGCTGACGCCGGGCTCGGCCTGCCACACTACTTTGTCGAAACCGTGGACACCGCCGTGCAGGGCGTTGCCGTTGTTGTTGGCAGCCAGTGAGTACTTGTGGCCGTTGAGCTGAAAACGCCCGCCGGCAATGCGGTTGCCGTAGCGCCCAATCAACGCCCCGAAATAAGGCCCTGCCTTGGTGTAAGTCGGACTTTGGTAGCCATCCAGATGGTCGAAGCCCAGCACGATGTCGCTCAGCGTTCCGGCTTTATCGGGAACAAGTAGCTGCGTGATGGTGCCGCCGTAACTGGTGATACTCACCTGCAACCCCTGCGCATTGCGCAACGTGTAAAGCTGAGTTAAAACACCATCAGCCGTACGGCCAAAATCAGCTGCCACAATGGCTTCTGAAGAACTGAGGTTTGCGGCAGTGGATACGGAAGTAGACGAACCAGACATCAGAAACAGATAAACAGGAAATACAAGTACGTGCTGGTGGCACAAGCTGCAGATTGAATACGACTGCCGGAAGCTAACAGACCAAACTGCATAGCCAAAGCTTGCTAGGCCTGCGAGTGCAATCGTTTGCGTAAAAGTAACGTCAGCCAAGCTTCCGGCATCATTTGGTGTGCCAGATGTTGCCGGAAACCTATTGGGCCAGACGGCCGGACATGGCATCTTCGGTAGCCTCGCTTATCTTCCCGCCTCACCCACTGACACGTTGTATGCCGCTTCCCCTGCCTCCTACCGAAACCATCCCGACGCTGTCTACGGACCGCTTGCTGCTGCGCAGCTTCCGCCCCGAAGATGCAGTGGAGTTTGCCGCCTTACATCAGGACCCGGCATTTTACCGCTTCCTGGGGGGTAAGCCGCATTCGGCTGAGGACGTGTGGCGGCGCATGCTATGCCACCGGGGGCATTGGTCGTGGCTGGGCTACGGCTACTGGGCTGTGGAGGAAAAAGCTACCGGCCGCTTCAGCGGAGCCGTAGGCTTTGCGGAGCTGCACCGCGACCTGACGCCTTCCATAGCCGGCGTGCCCGAAGCCGGCTGGGTGCTGGCCCCGCGCCTGCACCGCGGCGGCTACGGCACCGAAGCCGTAGCCGCCATCGTAGCCTGGGGCGATGCACACTTCGGCAACTCCCCCACCGTCTGCATCATCGACCCCGAAAACGTGGCCTCGCTGGCGCTGGCCGCCAAATTTGGCTATCAGGAAATAGCGCGCCCCATTTACCACGACGCGCCTATCGTGCTGCTGGAGCGAGTTGCGAGGTAATGAGGTGACAAGTAACAGGTGACAACCTAAGAACGTCATGCAGAGGTGCAGCCGAAGCATCTCGCCAGCGTGGTAACTCTGGTCGTTCCAACGTCAGCACGCGAGATTCCTCGCAGGCTCGGAATGACGTTCTTTTCTTGCAACCTCTCATCACCTCATAACACAACTACCGAATAAAGCCCGGCCGAATGAGGTTTTCGAACGTGAAGATTTCGTCCCACTTCTCCTGGGTGAGCAGCTGCCGCTCGGTTACGGCAATGGTGTGGACGGATTTGCCGGTTTTGAGGGCCTCTTTAGCAATTTCGGCCGAGGCCTCGTAGCCCAGCACGGGGTTAAGCTGCGTGACGATACCGATGCTGTTGCGCACCAAGTTTTCGGCGTGCTCCTTATTGGCCGTAATGCCCACCACGCACTTCTCGCGCAGGGTGCGGCAGGCGTTGGTCATGTAGCTGATGCTGGTGAAGAGCGCGAAGCTAATAACCGGCTCCATGACGTTGAGCTGCAGCTGGCCGGCTTCGGCAGCCATAGTCACCGTGAGGTCGGCCCCGATGACGTAGAACGCCGTCTGGTTCACCACCTCGGGCACTACGGGGTTCACTTTGCCGGGCATGATGCTGGAGCCGGGCTGCAGCGCCGGCAGGTTGATTTCGTTGATGCCGCAGCGCGGGCCTGAGGACAGCAGGCGTAAGTCGTTGCAGATCTTGCTCAGCTTCACGGCGGTGCGCTTTAGCACGCCCGAGAGCTGCACGTAGGCGCCGGTATCATAGGTAGCTTCAATCAGGTCGCCGGCGAGGCTCAGGTCGAGGCCGGTGATGGTGCGCAGATGCTCGGTTACCAGCTCAGCGTAGCCGTCGGGCGCATTCACGCGGGTGCCGATGGCGGTGGCGCCCATGTTAATTTCCGAAATCAGCCGGCGCGAATCCTCGATGCGCAACAGCTCTTCGCGCAGGTTGGTGGCGAAGGCGCGGAACTCGTCGCCCATGCTCATTGGCACGGCATCCTGAAGCTGGGTGCGGCCCATTTTCAGGATGTCGCGGAACTCGGTGCCCTTGCTGGCAAAGGCTTCAGCCAGCTCACCGAGCACAGCGCTGTAGCCTATCAGTTTGTTGCTGAGCGCAATGCGGAAGGCCGTCGGGTAGGCGTCGTTGGTGCTTTGGGAGCAGTTGACGTGGTTGTTGGGGTGGCAGAACTCGTACTGGCCTTTCTCGTGGCCCATGATTTCGAGCGCCACGTTGGCAATTACCTCGTTGGCGTTCATGTTCACGGAAGTGCCGGCCCCGCCCTGAATCATGTCGGTCAGGAACTCGCCATCGAACTCGCCGGTGGCTACCCGGTCGCAGGCCTGGGCAATGGCGTTGGCGATGGGGGCGGGCAGCACGCCCAGGTCGCGGTTGGTGAGGGCGGCGGCTTTCTTCACGAAGGCCAATGCCTGCACAAACAGCGGCTCCACCCGCAGCGGAATGCCCGTGATGTGGAAGTTTTCGAGGGCCCGCAGCGTCTGGATGCCGTAGTAGGCGGTGGCGGGAATTTCACGCTCGCCCAGGAAATCGTGCTCAAGCCGGAAGTTCTGCTGCATAAGAAAGGAGAATGTGGGGGATGGGTGGTGGAGTTTGAAGGCCGAAAGGTAGTGGAACGCGCCGCTGCCCGTCCCGGTCGGACGGCTTTTTCAGCCGTCCGACCGGTTGAAGGTCGCGCCATCGGCACAACACTTACCGGACATAAACAACATCAGCAGGCGACAACCGGTCGGACGGCTGAAAAAGCCGTCGGACCGGAACGGCAGGCCCCACAAATACGGCGCGGGCCTTGGGCGGTTGGGAGCCATCTATGTAATATTGCCTGTCAGCCGGCCGCCACCACGCGGGGCGCCCGGCCATCCTGGCCGCACTATGCTCTATGTCTGACTATTCTCCGGGCCTGCACGTACTGGCCACGTTTGCGGCCACCGCCGGCCCTCTTACCGATATGGATGCCTGCCGCCGCTTTTTCGAGACGCAGGTGGCGGCGCTGGGTTTGCAGGAGGTGGGCGCCGCCTACCACCAATTCCCGAACAACTCGTTCACGGCCGTGCTGGCCCTCACCGAGTCGCACCTGAGTGTCCACACCTGGCCCGAGTACGGCCGCGCTACCTTCGACGTGTTTCTGAGCAACTACCAGCGCGACAACGCCGACCGCGCCCGGCAGCTATATGCCGCCACGCTGGTATTTTTTGAAGGCATTGAAATCACCAAAACGGAAGTGCGCCGATGAGCGAAACCACTACCGCCTCTGTTGCTGCTCCGGCTCCGGCCCAGCTGCCGTGCCCGCGCTGCCAGCACAGCGTGCCCTACTTCGACCAGCTCAACAGCGCCTTTTTCGTCTGCCCGAAGTGCCTCACGTACTTTGAAACGCACGACCTCACCAAAAAGCCTCAGATTCTGGGCAAGTTCGAGGGCGAGTCCACGCTGCCTATTGTGCTACCGCTCGGCACGACGGGCACCTTGCGGGGCCAGCCCTACCGGGTGCTGGGCTTCCAGCTGCGCCGCGAAAAACACGCCGCCTATCAGTGGCAGGAATATATGCTGCGCCACGATCAGACGGGCGCCTACTGCCAGCTGGCCGTGTACGAGGGCCACTGGCTGCTGCTGGAACCCGCTGGCCGCGACTACCGCGTCATCGGCCACGCTACCGGCCGCGGCGCGTACATTGATGAGGTGGAGGACGACTACCACATCTACAACAGCTATCAGCCGAGAGTATTGTACGCGGCCGGCGAGTTCGACTGGGACTTTCGGGCAGACCAGAAGCTCACCATCACCGAATACATTGCGCCGCCCCACATGCTGGTGCGCGAAAGAGACCCTGGCAAAGGCCCGGCGAAGTGGTATAAGGGCGAACATCTGGAGCCCGATGAAATAGCTGCAGCTTTCGGCGTGGCGCGCGACTCGCTGCCGTACCGCAGCGGCGTGGGTGCCGTGCAGCCCGCCCCGGCCCAAACTACCTGGCCAACGCTGCGCACGTTTAGCTTGCTGATGATGCTGTTGGTAGTGCTGACCCAACTGGCACTGCTGTTCATCAAGCCCGAAAAGCAACTGCTGCGTGAAGAGTTTTCCACGGGCCGGGCGTCGCCGGGCGGCGAAGTGAGTCCGGCCGCCACCGAGGCAATGGCGGCGGGCAGCAACACGGTGCTGGTATCAAAGCCGTTTGAGGTGACGGGCCCGGCCGCGCTGCAGTTCGAGCTGGAATCGACGACGCTCCACAACCAGTGGCTGGAAGTGCCCGTGACGCTGGTGAACGAACGTACCGGCCAGAGCTACGAATTCACCAAAAGTCTGGAGTTCTATACTGGCGTGGAGGGCGGTGAAAGCTGGCAGGAAGGCAGCAAAGACGAAGACGCCACGCTGGCTAATATTCCATCGGGCCGCTACCACCTCACGCTCTACCCCGTCACGGAAAACGGTATGGATTTGCCGCTACGCCTCACCGCCAGCCAGCATACGCCGCTGCAATCCAATGGCATACTGGCGCTGCTGCTGCTGGCGCTGTATCCGGCCGTGCAATACTGGCGGCGCTACTCCCACGAGGCGACGCGCTGGCTGAACAGCAACTATGGCCCCACCGACAACTCCTAACGCCCTACTGCCATGGACTTTATCCGCTCCCTGCTTGCCATCCGCTACTACGCGGCTGTGGCGCTGCTGATTTACGGCGTATTTCTGTGGGCCGGCCTGAATGGCGTGCGCCTGCTCGGCGACGACAACGAAAACCCCGAAGGCAGCCGCACCACCGGCTCGCGCAGCGGCCACGCCCGGTTTTATCATAAGTAGCGTCTGGGCTTCACAGACCGTCATGCTGAGCGAAGCCGAAGCATCTCTACCTCTGGCTAATCAACCGGCAGTGCAACTAACAGCATTGCAACGAAGCGGTAGAGATGCTTCGACAAGCTCAGCATGACGGTCCTTCTTACCCCATCACTCCATCACTTCATCACCTCGATTCATGGAATACCTCAACTTCAAGCTCATTGCCGCGTCCGTTATCTATTCAGTATTGGGCATTCTGATTCTGGTGCTGTCGTTTGTTGTCATCGAAAAACTCTCGCCGCGCATGCTCTGGAAGGAGATTGTGGAAGAGCACAACACGGCTCTGGCCATTCTGGGCGCAGCGTTTATGATTGCCGTAGCGTTGATTATCAGCTCGGCCATTCATGGGTAACGCCACTGCCGAAGCGCCCGGATCGGTGCGGCGCGGCACGGCGCGGCAGGAGGCGCAGTCGGTGCTGCTGCTGGGCTCGGTGTTCGTGATTGCCACCTGCGGGCTGATTTACGAGCTGATTGCGGGCACGCTGGCCTCCTATCTGCTCGGCGACTCAGTCACGCAGTTTTCCACCATCATTGGGGCCTACCTGTTTTCGATGGGCGTGGGCTCGTGGCTGTCGAGGTACCTGGGCGGGCCGCTGCTGAAGTGGTTTATCCGGCTGGAAATTCTGGTGGGGCTGGTCGGCGGCTTTTCGGCGCCGCTGCTGTTCGTGCTGTTCGAGTATGTGGCCTCGTTCCGGCTGATTCTGTACGCGCTGGTAGGCCTCACGGGCATTCTGGTGGGGCTGGAGATTCCGCTGCTGATGCGGATTCTGGAAAACCGCTACGAGTTCAAGGACTTGGTGTCGCGCGTGTTCACCGTCGACTACATCGGGGCGCTGCTGGCGTCTTTGATTTTTCCGCTGGTGCTGGTGCCGCAGCTGGGGCTGATGCGTACGTCGCTGCTATTTGGCACCCTGAACGTGGTGGTGGCCGCCGTGGCGCTGTACCGCTTCCCCGAAACCCGCCCCTACCGCCGCGGCTTCGCCACCCTGATGGGCGTGGCGCTGCTGGCGCTGGCTTTCACGTTCGCTTATGCCGGCCGCATCCAGCGCTACACTGAAACCCTGGCGTTCCAGGATCAAGTGATTTACGCCAAAAGCACCCAGTACCAGCGCATCGTACTCACCAAAAACCAGCGCGAGCTGCGCCTATTTCTGAACGGCAACCTGCAGTTCAGCTCCCAGGACGAGTACCGCTACCACGAGGCCCTGGTGCACCCCGCCATGCAGGCGCTGCCCCGGGCGCGCCGCGTGCTGGTGCTGGGCGGCGGCGACGGCCTGGCGGTGCGCGAGCTGCTCAAGTACCCGCAGCTACGCATCCGCCTCGTGGACCTGGACGCGGGCATGACCCAGCTGTTTCGCCAGAACCCACTCTTGACGGCCCTCAACAAGCGCGCCTTTTTTTCGCCGCGCGTTGAGGTCATCAACGGCGACGCCTACCAGTGGGTGCGCCAGGATACCACCCGCTACGACTGCCTGATCATCGACTTCCCGGACCCAGCCAACTACTCTATCGGCAAGCTGTACTCGGCGGCGTTTTATCAGGAGCTACACCGGCTGCTGGCGCCGGGCGGCAAGATTGTGGTGCAAAGCACCTCACCCTACGTGGCGCGGCAGTCGTTTTGGTGCATTGCGCACACGCTGCAGGCGGCCGGCTTTCACACCACGCCCTACCATTGCTACGTGCCCTCATTTGGGGAGTGGGGCTACGTACTGGCCGGCGAAAACGCCCACTGGCGCCCCGACGCCGGCCCATTGCCGCGCAACCTGCGCTACGTCACGCCCGTCACCATCCGCCAGATGCTGGACTTCCCGCCCGACATGGCCGAAATCCCCACCGACATCAACCAGCTCAACAACCAAGCCCTAGTCCGCTATTTTGAGGAAGACTGGGGGCCATACACGCATTGAGTTTAAGGCTTGGGGAATAGCGCCTGGGGCCTAGGCGCAGGGCAGAGACGTAATGGTTGTAGTCTCGTCGTTGAACGGCGGCACAGAACGACCTACCTCAGCAATAACGATATAGGAAGACATACTTTAGTAACGGTGGCACAGAACGGCCTACCTCAGCACCAACGACACAAAACGGTTAACCTCAGCAACGTAGAACCTTCAACTATTGCATCTCTACCCCGTGCCTAAGCCCCAGGCCCTATTCCCTAAGCCCTAAACAAATGACTTCCCGCCGACACTTTCTGCAACGAGCCGCGCTAAGTGGAGCGGGGCTGCTGCTGGCGCCGCTGGCGGGGCTGCATTCCTGCGCGCCGGGCACCGGGCGCAGCCATATTCGGGGCAGTCTGCACGGCGCCAACCACGCCACCGGCCACCTTTTGCGCGCCCCGGCTCGTCTGCCCGCGCCTACCCGTACCCAAACCGTGGAAGTGCTGATTGTGGGCGGCGGCATTGCCGGCCTGGCGGCACGGCGCGAGCTACAGCGCCAAGGCATGCGCCCCGAGCAGGTGCTGCTGGTAGAGCTGGACGAACAGCCCGGCGGCAACTCCCGCGCCGGCCGCAACGCCAGCGCCGCCTACCCCTGGGGCGCCCACTACCTGCCCGTACCCGACCCACGCAACCACGCGCTATTGGGGTTTCTGCAGCAAGCCGGCGTCATTACCGGCCTTGACCCGGCTTCCGGCTTGCCCATCTACAACGAGTACCATCTCTGCCACGACCCCGAAGAGCGCCTTTACCTGCGCGGGCAGTGGCAAAACGGGCTGGTGCCGGAATTGGGCGTGCCCGCCGAGGAAAAACAGCAGATTGCCCGCTTCTTTCAGTTGATTGAAGAGCTGCGCCAGGCCGTCGGGCAGGATGGGCGCGACGCCTTCCGGATTCCGGTGCAGGAATGCTCCCGCGACCCACAGTTCCTACGCCTCGATGAGCAAACTTTTGACGCCTATCTGGATGCGCAGGGCTTCACCAGCCCGCACCTGCGCTGGTATCTCAACTACAGCTGCCAGGACGACTACGGCGCTACCACCACTCAGGTATCGGCGTGGGCAGGCTTGCACTACTTTGCGGCGCGCAAAGGCCGCGCCCACAACGCCACTGCCGCCGATGTGCTGACCTGGCCCGAAGGCAACGGCTTTCTGGCCGAGCAGCTGCGCCGCCAGGCCTCCTCCCCCATCCTGCCCAACACCGTCGCCTACGCCCTGCATGATACCGCCGAGGGCCTGGCCGTGGATTGCTACGACGTGGTACAGCACCGCAGCACCCGCGTACAGGCGCGCCGCGTCATCATGGCCACGCCGCTGTTCATCACCGAGCGGCTGCTGACCACGCTGCCCGCCGCCGCGCACCGCGCCCTGCCCTGCCACCGGGCGCCGTGGGTGGTCGTGAACCTAACCGTAGCGGAGCTGCCGCAGGGCCCCGGCCAGCCGCTTAGCTGGGACAACGTGCTCTACGGCACCGATTCGGTAGGCTACGTGAGTGCCCGCCACCAGGAGCTGCGCCAGCCCGGCCCCGAGCCGCTGGTGCTCACCTGGTACCTGCCGCTGCCCGCCGCCGACCCCATTGTGGCCCGCCGCCAGGCCTACCAAACCAGCTACGACGAATGGGTGCGCCGCGCCCTCACCGAGCTGGAAACCGCCCACCCCGGCCTCACGCCTTTGGTGCAGCGCGCCGACGTGTGGGTGTGGGGCCACGGCATGGTGGCGCCCACGCCCGGCTTCGTGTGGGGCCCGGCCCGGCCGGCCGCCGCCCAATCCTGGCAGCAGAAGCTGTTTTTCGCCCACACTGACCTGAGCGGCATGTCCATTTTCGAGGAAGGCTTCTACCAGGGGCTGCGCGCCGCCGGGGAGGTACTGGCGGCCAGTTAGCCCCGCCGACTTCCACCCACCAGCCTGTTCAAAAAGCCGTATTTTCGGTCACCTTCTGGTTTTCTGCCGCCATGCCCGTACTGTCACCGCCTGTCGTTGCGCCCCGCCGCCAGCCCTGGATTCGCTCCGCGGCGTTTGATGGGCTCTGGATTCTGGGGCCGCCGTTTCTGGCGCTGGCGGCAGTGGCGGCACTGCCGGCTGCGGCCCGCACCACCGCCCAGATGCCAGTGTGGGCCTGGGTGGCGCTGGTAGTGCTGGTGGACGTGGCCCACGTGTATAGCACCCTTTTCCGCACCTACTTCGACCGGGCGCGGCGGCAACGGTTCCGCACGCTGCTGTGGGCGGTGCCGTTGGGTTGCTACGCGGCTGGCGTGGCGCTGCATGGGTTGGGCGGCTCGCTGTGGTTTTGGCGGGTGCTGGCCTACGCGGCGGTGTTTCACTTCGTGCGCCAGCAATACGGCTTCCTGCGCCTCTACGCCCGCCACGAAACCGTCCCGCCCGCTGCCCGCCAGCTTGATGCCGTGCTCATTTACGCAGCTACGCTCTACCCGCTGCTGTGGTGGCACCTGGCGCCGGGACGCAACTTCAACTGGTTTGTACCCAATGACTTCGTGCAAACCGACTGGCCGGCCGGTCGTCGACTGCTGACTGTATTGTACTTGGTGCTGCTGACAACGTACGCCGCCAAAGAGCTGTGGCTGTGGCGCCGCAGTGGGTCTTTCAACTGGCCCCGCAACCTGCTGCTGCTCGGTACGGCCGCCTCCTGGTATGTCGGTATCGTGCTCTTCAACGGCGACCTGGCTTTCACGCTGCTCAACGTGGTGGCGCACGGCATTCCGTACCTGGCGCTGGTGTGGGCGGCCAGTGAGCCGGCCCCAGCTACCGCGCCGGCGGCCCACACCTGGTGGCACGGCCGCTACGGCGTGGCCTTGTTTATGGGCGTGCTGGTTGGGCTGGCGCTACTGGAAGAAGGCCTCTGGGATGGGCTGGTATGGCGCGAGCACCCCGCAGTATTCGGCTGGTTTCAGCAGCTGCCGGCCGTGTCAGGCTCCTTGGGCCTCACGCTGCTAGTGCCGCTGCTGGCGCTGCCCCAGGCCACGCACTATGTGCTGGACGGCTTTATCTGGAAGCGCGGCGCGTAGAACCAGTTATAAACACAACTGTCATCCTGAGCAGCGCGAAGGACCTCAACGCGCCTGAACAACTGCATTGAACAGGTATCCAAGCGTAATAAGATTCTTCGTGCTACTCAGAATGACAGCTATAAGGCAGCAGAAAATTACGCCACCTGAGCCAGCGGCTGCACCACTTCCGCGTCCAGGATTTCTATCACAAAGCCGCTGTCAGTTGCGTACAACTTGCGGTAGTACACCACCAGATTGCGGCCCCGGGGCGAGGTAACATTGGTGGCGCAGACGTCGCCGTAGGCTTTTTCCTTTTCTAAAAAAGGACGTAGCGCCTCCACGGTTTGCAGAAATTCTCTGGGCAAAATCCCCTGCTGCTCCTGCAGCTGGACGGCACTCACGGGGTACAGAAAACGGGTGTTGAAGACAATCATCGGGCAGAAATTTCAGGAGAAAAATGGCGCTTGGTTTTAACACCATTCTGCGTCCGGGAATTCCCGTTAAACCATTATCCCTCAGATAAATTACCGCCCCTCTCTTTTGCACTAAAACGCCCTTGCCTTAAGCCTGAAAATCCACCAATACAGCCGTGGAACCGCCTTTGTCGTCGTCGGTGACGAGCAACAGCTCGTAGCGGCCGGAGCTGAGGCGGCGGCGTACGGCTACGCTTTCCACCTTGCCGCGGTAAGGCTGGCCATCGGGCAGCACCAATTGCACGAAAGCGGCCGGTTTGGCGCCCGGCTGCCGTGCATCCAGCAGCCCCACGAAGCTGCCCAGCACGGCGCCGTCCAGCACGGCGTCCTGGGTGTCTTCCACCGAGGCCGTCACGAACAGCAGCTCCTCGAAGAACGTGCCGCCCGAAAAGCCGGCTGGGAGGCCTTCGATGGTTGGCAGTACAACGTGCGTGGCCTGTACGGGCGGCAGGTGGGGCGTGCGGTGGTGCAGGTAGTCCAGCACTGCCGCCAGCGGCAGTTGAAACAGCAGGTTGCCGGCTGCGGCGCCCACCGTGCGCTGAAACAACAGCAGGTTGGTGGCGTTGGCGGCGGCAGCTTCCAGGTTGAGCGTAACGCCCGCCGGCAGTAGCTCGCGCAGCCGCCCGTACAGCCCTGCCAGACTCACCGGATACACCGTGCTGGCTGCCTGCGCACCGGCCAGCGGCACCCAGAAGCCGCCTTCCCGCGCCGAAGTAGCACCCGAGCCAAACGCCAGCAAGCCCGTTTCGTGGGTGCGTGGGTCGGTGAGGGCTGTCAGGCATTCCAGGTCGGGCTTGAGGCTTTTGGCAATGCGGCCGGTGCTGAAGTGCGCCGTATCAAACAGCGTAAGGCGCTGGCCAGGCTGCAGCTCCGCGGCGTCAAACTGATACAGAAACGGCGAGTCGTCGCCGATAACGTACACAGTGCCACCCACTATTTCCACCCCCGACGCGGAAGGCAGGTTGAGCAGGTCGAGCTGGCGAAGGATGGTAGCGCGCATCTGGTAGGTTGATAGAATGGTGAGTTGGTGGAATAGCGTGGCAGTTGGTTTTCCGGTCAGCTGTCAATCCACCAACCCAACAATCCACTCATCCAGCTTACTTCACAATCGTAAATTCTACGCGGCGGTTGAGGCGGCGGGTTTCCTCTTTATCGTTGCTGGCGCGGGGCTTGCTGCCGCCGTACCCAATGACACTGAGGCGCCGCTCAGGCACGCCGCGCGTAATCAGGTAGCGGCGCACCTCGGCCACCCGATCCTCGGACAGCTTCTGGTTGAGGTCGGCGTTGCCCTGGTTGTCGGTGTGGCCTTCCAACCGAATATTGACCGTGGGGTTATCGGCCAGAGTGCGAGCCAGGCGGTTGAGCTCGGCGTAGGAAGCAGGCAGCATGGTGTATTTGCCCTGCGCAAAAATCAGGGTCGGGAGCTCCAGGCTGGAGCCCACGGCGGCCGGCACCAGCAGCAAATCGATGGTGCGCGAGCCGGTCATGCGCACCGTATCGGTGGCCGTGAGGAAGCCGGGGCTAGTGGCCGCCAGCCGGTAGCGGCCGGGCGGCAACGTCAACTGAAACGCGCCGCTGCCCGCTGCGCTGCGGCCCGTGGCATTGAAGGCAATGTCGTTGTCGAGCCGGATTACCTTCACCTCGGCCGCCAGCAGCTCGCGGGTTTTGGCGTTCAGCACGCGGCCAGTCAGCAAGGTGCGGGGCGCGGCAGCGGGCGGCGTCACGGCAACCACCGGCGCCGTGGAATCTACGGGAGCAACAACCGGTGGCACGCCCGCAGCCGTGCGGTAGAGGTCGGCAGGGCCGTTGGGTGTGCGGGCCGAGGCGTAATATGCTTGCTTGCCGTCGGGTGTGAGCGAGAAGTACGCATCGAAGCCGGGGCCGTTGAGGGGTGTGCCGAGGTTGCGCGGCTCGCTCCAGCGCGTCCAGGAGTCGTCGAGGCGGGTACTTACAAAAATGTCGGAACTACCAAATCCGGCGTGGCCATACGAGCTGAAATAGAGGGTTTTGCCGTCGGGCGCCAGCCAGGGCGCAAACTCGAAGCCCGGCGAGTTGATGCCGCTGCCCAGGCTGCGGGGCTCACTCCAGATGCCATCGGCGGCAGGCTGGCTCACATACAGGTCGTTGGCACCCTGCGAGTCGCTGCGCTCCAGGGAAAGCAGCAGCACCTTCTGGTCGGGCGACATGAAAAACGACGTGGCCGGGCCGGTGGAGTAGTAGTTAGAGATTTCCAGCGGCGAAGGCCGGTCGCCTTTGTCCAGGCTGCGGGCCACCAGCGAGGCACTTTCGTCGCGGAAGCTGTTGTCGCGCTCATACGTGCCGCGCACCAGCAGCTGGTTGCCTTGCGCCCCCACCACGGCCATCACGCCATTGTGTTGGGGCGTGTTGAGGGCATCGAGGCGGGTGGCCGGGCTCCAGGTGCGGCCCTCGTCAGCGGAAGTACTCACCCAGGCGTCGCCGGATTCGGTGTTGCCTTCGGTATTGCCAGCAAAGCGGGTGCGGGCAAAGTACAGCGTCTTGCCATCGGGCGCCAGCACAGGGTGCAGCTCGTTGGCGGGCGTGTTCAGGGCCGCTACCGGCTCCGGCGTACCGTAGCCGGGCTGTGAGGCATCCACGTTGAGGCGCAGCTTAAACAGGCGCCACTGCTGGGTGGCGCGGTTCTGGGGGCGCTGCACTACCACCGGCGTGCCATTAAACTTGTCGGAATTGGCAATGGCGGCGCACTTCTCGTTGCCGCGCACCACCAGCTGCACGCTGCCAATGGGGCCGCCGGGCACCAGCTTCCACTGCTGATAAAAGCTACCCGACCACGGCCGCTGCACAATGGGGGCGTTTTCGTCGGGCTTGTCCACGGTAAGGCATTTGCCGCTGTGGCGCGCCTCAATGCGGTAATACTCGCTGCCGGCCGCCACCCGTACAAAGCGCCATTGCTGGCTGTTGGGGTGCGTGAACTCCCACTGCACCACGGCCGCGCCGGGGTCCTGGGTGCCCTTGCTGACATCGAGGGAGCGGCCGCTGCTGCGGGCCACGATGCCATACCAGGCGTTTTCCTCGGGGGCCGTTTCGGTGTACTGGGCCCGAAGCGGGCCGGCACTCAGCCACGCAATCAAAAAAGCAACCAGGGAGAAACGCAACGACAACTGACTCATGGGCAACAGAACGGAAGGTAGGGCCCGCAAGTTAGGGCAAAACCCTCCGGCCGCCGAAAAGCAGCACGCCGCCCCCCTCTTGCGAGAGGCGCGGCGCGTTCATAGCAAGCGACGGGCGCTGGCTCGGCGCGATTACTGGGCGTTGTGGATATACTTGAACCGAACAAACCGGTCGTTTTCGTAGATGGCGGTGAAGTGGCCGCTGCTCTGAGGCTTTTGCTCGGCTTTGCGCTCGGGCTTCGGGATGGTAGGCATAGAAGTGGAAGGGTAGATTCCGGGCATCATACCAGGAACGTGACAGATGAAGGAGAGAATCTTTGAGGCCATGGTGCGAAGGTTAGTTTTCTACGTGCGGAGACATGAAAGCAGAACAATAAAACATGATGCAGAGACTATGGGCCCGGTTTCTGATCATCGTTTCAAATGTAAAGATATTCCCATTCAATTGAACGATGCTAAGGTATATTTTTTATTAAAAAAATGTAAATACCTGTTTTCCCGTATATGTTCCTCCGTATTAATCCGCATGCCTCTATCCGTGCCAGCACGGACATATGTCGCCAATAAAGTCATTCTACAGGCTCCAAATAGAGTATTCAGGCCGAGAGCTTCCCGTTTTAGGATAAGAGCCTAATAGCGTGCAGTAGTGCAGTGTACACAGCAAAAAGCCGGCTCGTCTCGTGGCTACACGAAACAATCCGGCTCTGAGGGCACTGCACGTAGGCTAGCTGATCAGCTTGTGGCGCAGGGCATACTGTATCAGGCCAACCACCGACTTGGAGCCTGTTTTGGTGAGAATATTTTTGCGGTGCGTTTCTACGGTTCGCTCACTGATGAAAAGCTCTGCCGCAATGTGGTGGTTGGAATATTCGCGGGCAATGAGCTGCAAAATCTCTTTCTCGCGGTTGGTCAATACTACCGGGCGGTCTTCGGCACCTGAGGATCGGCCATTTTTGGGAGCCTGCATATTCTGCAGCAGCATGGCGCCCACTTCAGGACTGAAGAAGGTACTGCCCGCCGCCACCGAACGAATGGCTTCGCTCAATTCTGCCTTGCTGGTGTTTTTCAGCAGATAGCCTACCCCACCGGCCTCCAGCACTTCCGTCACGGAAGCCAGGTCGTGGCACATGCTCAGGGCCAGCACCCGCACAGTGGGGTGGCGGCCCTGAATGAGCCGGGTAAGTTCCACGCCACTCATGTGCGGCATGTTCAGGTCGACGATGGCCACACTTATTTCGGGATGGTCGTGCAGGCAGCGGAGGGCGTCGGGGCCATTGGTTGCCTGAGCTACCACCCGGATATCGTGCTCCTGGCGCAGCAGCGTTTTAATGCCTTCTATGACCAGTTGATGGTCATCGGCCAGCAGCACATAAATGCTGGGTGGTGAAGGTAGCGGTTCGTTCATGACCAGAATAAAATCAGGCTCGTGGCACAGCCGCACCCTAACGGGCAGGCAGGCCATTTTCGGCCGTAAGCAGTCAGGCCTAGGAAGATACAATATTCCGCTTGTGTTATCCAGCTGTCAGTTGCTGTCAGGGCTGCCTAACCAGCGTCTGCCTTGCCAAGCGGAACTTCCACGGTGATGCTGGTGCCATGGCCAGGGCGGGAGTCAACGTACATGGAACCCGCCAGATAAGCTACGCGGGACTGAATATTGCGCAACCCCATACCGGCATCGGGCTGGCTGGCCTGCTTGGCGGGGCAAAATCCCACTCCGTTGTCTTCTATCAACACCGTCAGCTGTTGCGGCTGGCGGATAAGCTGCACGGAGAAGCTGGTGGCCTGGGCGTGCTTGAGAATGTTCTGCACCAGTTCCTGCACCATCCGAAACAAGGCCACTTCTATTGCCGGCTCCAGCCGATCTTCCAGATCCGGCGCCTCGAAATGAATCTGAAACCGGCTCACGCATTCTATTTTGTCGAGGAAGCTGCGCACAGCCTCCGCCAGCCCCCGCCTAATGAGCACGTAGGGCGCCAGGTTGTGCGAGATACCCCGGACTTCCCGCACCGACTCGTCTACGATGTCCAGGGCCGCCTTGAACTGCTGCCGCTGGCTTTTTCTGAGGATAGGCTCCAGCTCATTGCGCAGGGCTCCCAGGTTAAGCTTTACCACACTCAGTAGCTGGCCCAACCCATCGTGCAGGTCTGCCCCGATGCGCCTTCGCTCCTGCTCCTCGGCCGCCAGCACTTGCTCGGCCCGCAGTCGTTCCAGCTGCTGGCGTTCCTGCGCAAACGCTACCTGCTGCTGCAGCCGGCGCCGGTTCAGCAGCAGGTAGCCACCACCGATACCCCCCGCCAGCAGCAGCAGCGCCCCCCATATCCAATACTGTCGGCGCGCCGCTGCCGCCTGGCTGCGCTGCTCGGCCAGGGCCTGCTGCCGCAGATATTCACTGAAATCCAGGGCCTGCACCTGCACCTGGCGGCTATGGCTGAAGAGACTATCGCGCGTGGCGGCGGCCATCAGCAGAAACCGGTACGCCTGGGCGCTGTCGCGGCGGACAGCCATCAGCTGGGCCAGGTAGCCACTGGCCTCGAATACGCCTTTGGCGTAGCGTCCCTGCTGGCTGGCCAGCAGGGCCTGCCGCGCATAAACCAGCATCTGGTTGGGTTGCTGGGCCTGCGCCAGGCGGGCCAGCCCCAGGTAGGAGCGGCACAGCGCATAGGATACCGGCATCCCTTCCGACCGGGCAATGGAGTGCAGATAGTAGCGCCGGGCCTGCTGTGTTGCCCCGCGCCGGGCGGCAATGTCGCCTAGCAAGGATAGGTCACCGATTTCGCTGTGCCGGTCGTGGTAGCGCAGGTCGTAGCGGTACCCCTGCCAGGTGTAGTGCCACGCCGAATCCAGTTGCCCAAGCTCCAGATAAGCCTGTCCCACATTGCCCAGAATAGGAGTCAGCAACACATTATCGTGGCGCTGCCGGGCCAAGGCAATAGCCTGGCGGTAGTAGCGCAGCGCCGAGTGGTAGCGGCCCTGCTCGGCGTAGGCATAGCCCAGCGCGTTATCAGCATGGATAATGCCGCCTGCGTACGGAATGGCTTCGGCCAGATGCCGCGCCTGCAGCTGCGTTTGTACGGCCGTGGGGTAGTTGCCGCTTCGCAGAAAAGCCCACCCCAGCATGAGCAGCGCGCGGCACTCGCCGGTTTGAAAGTTGAGTTGCCGGGCCAGACGCAAACTTTGGCGGCCGTAGCGAACGGCCGCCAACGGGTCGTCGTCGGTTCGGTCCCAGGCCAGCAGTGTAAGCAGCTGCACCCGGGTGGTGTCGAGGCGGCTGGTGGCCAGCAAGCGAAGCAGGCTGTCGGCGCGGGCGCTGGGCTGCCGGGCGGCCATGCTGATGGCGGCGCTGCTACACAAAAGCCAAATTACAATGAATGATTCGCGCATAGCAGTGTAGGCGAGCTTACTACAATGGCTTCTTCCGCCGCCGCTCACCAAGCGGGCGTCCGGATAATAGCCAGCAATTCGTAACCTGTCAGGTAAGCCAGATGTGCCGTTTACACCCTTGGCTGCTACTTCCGCAAAGCCATGCGTAGCCGTGAAAGCCCGCGCAAGGCACTGCATTACAGAGTATATATACAACTTTCAAGATAAAAGCAAAAACCTGCCCGGCAACATTCCCCCTTTTTCCTCAGTACAAAGCAGCAGGCGAGGCCGCTACGGTGTTGCGCCTGCTCATCTGTTCTCACCTCTGCATCTGCCCCACCATGCGTAAAGGCACCACAGTAACCTGGAAATACGGCACCGGCACGGCCACCGGCAAAATCGAAGAAACGCACAAAGAAAGCGTCACGCGTAAGCTGAAGGGCGCCGACATCACCCGCAACGGCACCCCAGACAATCCGGCTTTCGTGATTGTGCAGGACAACGGCGACCGGGTGCTGAAGCTGCAAAGTGAGGTGAAAGCCGCCTCAGCCAGCGCCGACAAGTAGTATCTGCCACAATATAGACCACATAAAAAAGCCCTGCCAGGTGTATCTGGCAGGGCTTTTTTGTGGTAATAAGCCGGAGTATTACCGGTTGTTTTTGTCGGGCTCTATGAAGGCCTGCTCTTCCATTTCAGTGGGCATCACCACAATGCCTTTCTGCAGCATGGAGTTGCGCTTGCCATACAGGAAGTACACAATAAAACCGAGGATCATCCAGCCCAGAGCCACTTTCAGCGTGAACGAGTCGAGGGCCAGAATCATGCTGGTGCACACCAGCACGCCCATCACAGGCACAAAGGGAAACGACGGCGACGATAGCGGCGCCCGGAACGGACGGTGCTGCGTGGGGTCGGAGCGGCGCATAATCCAGATACCAGCCGACACCAGCACGAAGGCCAGCAGCGTGCCGAATGAGGTCAGGTCGCCGGCCAGCGAGCCAGGCACGAAGGCCGCAAAGCCCCCCACAAACACCAGCAGCGCCAGGTTGGACTTATACGGCGTGTTGAACTTCGGGTGCAGCTCGGAGAAGGCCTTCGGCATCAGGCCGTCTTTGGCCATCGAGAAAAACACGCGGCTCTGGCCCATGAGCATCACCAGAATTACCGAAGAGAAGCCCAGCAGAATAGCCAGCGTCACGGCCGTACCCAACCACTCGTAGCCGGGCATATGCGCCTTAATGGCGTAGGTTACGGAAGCCTCACCGCCCAAAGCCGGATCAGCAAATTCGCGCCAGTTGGCCACGCCCGTCAGCACGTGGCCGAACAGGATGTAGAGCACAGTGCACACAGCCAACGAACCGAGGATACCGATGGGCATGTCGCGCTTGGGGTTCTTGGCTTCCTGGGCTGCGGTGCTCACAGCATCAAACCCGATGAAGGCAAAGAATACGATGGCCGCGCCACCCAGAATACCGCCCCAGCCGTGCTTGTTCCAGGCTGTATACTCACGCACAACAGTACCGGCGGCGTTTTTCACGGGCTCGGCATTTTCAGGAATCAGGTAGGGCGTGTGGTTGGCGGGGTTGATAAACTGCCAGCCTACCGCAATGAATACCAGCACGATGGCCACTTTCAGGAACACCACAATGGCATTGAACATAGCCGACTCCTGGGTGCCTTTGATGAGCAGCAACGACAGCGCCACAATCACCAGCAACGCCGGCAGGTTGATGAGGCCGTGTTGCGTAACGCCATCTACCACAGCACTTTCGAAAGGAGAGTGGCTCAGATTATACGGTACACTGGTGCCAAAGACCTCTAAGAGCTTGTTCAGGTACTCGCTCCAGGCAATGCTCACGGTGGCGGCCCCCAGGGCGTATTCCATGATGAGGGCCCAGCCGATAATCCAGGCCACAAACTCGCCCATGGTGGTGTAGGCGTAGGTGTAAGCCGAGCCGGCAATCGGAATCATGGCGGCAAACTCGGCGTAGCAGAGGCCGGCAAATACGCAGCCGATAGCGGCCACGATGAAGGCCAGCGTAACACCCGGCCCGGAGGCCTGCGCAGCCGCAGCCGCCGTACGCACAAACAGGCCAGCCCCAATGATTGCGCCCACGCCAAGGGCTACGAGGTTGCCGGCGCCCAGCGTGCGCTTCAGCGTGCCGTGCCCGGTGGAATTAGCCTCGCCCAGCAGCTGGGCCAGCGGTTTTTTGGCGAAAATATTTGCCATACAGGTTTGGAGAGAGAGGAAAATGTAGAGGTGATACAATATTACCAACGGCCTGCAAGCCGTTGCGAGGCCCCGAATATAGGCGTTTCTGTGCTTGCCAAGCTAGCAGCTTACGATTAGCTGGTGCGGCAGGCACCAGATTAAACTCCGGGTGCCGCTACTACTCCAACTGGCCATAACCACACCCATAGACTTCCTTATCATGAAAAAGCTGCTTGTCCTGCTTGCCGCCGCTCTGGTATCGGCCAGCACTACTTCCGCCCAAACCACTACCGCTCCCACTTCCCGCATGGGTGCCGAACGCCTGCAGGACGCTGCCCGCACGCCCGAGCAGCGCGCCGACCTGCAAACCAAACGCCTCACCCAGCAGCTTGGCCTCTCGGCCGAGCAAAGCGCCAAAGTGCAAACCATTACCTTGGCTGAAAACCAGGAGCTGCAAGCCCTGCGCGGCAAATATGCCGCCGCCGAAAATCGCCAGGGTGCCGGCCAGGAACTGAAAGCGGTGCAGGAAAAATACGACACTCAGCTGCAAGGCGTCTTTACAGCCGAGCAGTATGCCCAATACACAAAGCTGCGCGAAGACCGCACCGACAAGCGCAAAGCAAAAATAAAGGCAGGCCGCCTGAACCGAAAAAGCTAGCTACAGCTTCGTAGCACCAAAAATCCCCGGCCACCTCTGGCCGGGGATTTTTTTTATTCGGCAACCCGCTGCGGCCCCCACCAGTTGTTTCTGCAGCCTGCCACTTAGCGGCCAGCCATGTCCGCTTCTGCTTGTTCCACTTACCTTCGGGTCCTATATTTGAAGAAGTACGCCCCTGCGGCGTACTCCACCACATCCTCCACCTCATGAGTCCTCTGCCCAGTAGTACCGGCTCGGTACAAATTCAGCAGTTCTACGATAAAGGCCTGGCCCACGCCAGCTACGCCATCCGCAGTGGCCGCCAGGTAGCCATCATCGACCCGGCCCGCGACCCGCAGCCCTACTACGATTTCGCCGACGAGCACGACGCCAAAATCGTGGCCGTTATTGAAACCCACCCCCACGCCGATTTCGTGAGCAGCCACCTGGAAATCTCCCAGGAAACCGGCGCCACCATCTACGTCAGCAAGCTGGTGAAAGCCGGCTATGCGCACGAAGCCTTCGATGACGGCGACCGAATCACGCTGGGCAGCATCGAGCTGCATGCCCTCAACACGCCCGGCCACTCGCCCGACTCCATCAGCGTGCTGCTGATGGATGAGCTGGCCCAGACCCGCGCCGTATTCACCGGCGACACGCTGTTTGTAGGCGACGTGGGCCGCCCCGACCTGCGCGAGTCTGACCTGGTAGGCGGCCACAGCCGCGAAGGCCTGGCCGCCCAGCTCTACCACAGCACCCGCGAGAAGCTTATGACGCTGCCGGCCACTACCAAGGTATACCCGGCCCACGGCCCCGGCTCGTTGTGCGGCAAAACCACCAGCACCGACCTCGACAGCACCATCGGCAAGGAAGTGAAAACCAATTACGCCCTGCAGCCTATGTCGCAGGACGAGTTCATCAGGGTACTGCTCGAAGACCAACCCTTTATGCCCAAGTACTTCGGGCATGATGTGGTGCTTAACAAAGTAGGCGCGCTGCCTTTTGAGGACAGCATTCGTGCCGTACCGCGCCTGTTTCCGGATGCTCATCTGGAGTCCGGCGTGCTGCTGATTGACACCCGCCCGGCCGCCGAGTTCCGGGCCGGCCACCTGCCCGGCGCCATCAACCTGATGGACGGCGGCAAATTTGAAACTTGGCTAGGCTCCATTATCGGGCCTGAC
The DNA here is from genome assembly GCF_014333525.1 of Hymenobacter puniceus. Lineage (GTDB taxonomy): Bacteria > Bacteroidota > Bacteroidia > Cytophagales > Hymenobacteraceae > Hymenobacter. Next base: position 648,462 of record NZ_JACSCX010000002.1, on the reverse strand, counting down.
GAGCCGTTTTATCTGCTGGCCGACTCGCAGATTGCCCTGGATACCGTTATTCGTAAAACAGCCAAAATCGGCTACGAAGGCAACGTGCGCGGTGCAATTCTTACGCCACGCGACATGCCCGCTACCTCGCCTGCCGTGGACGTGGAGCAGGTACGCCAGCAGCCCCAGGATTTCACCATCGTGGACATCCGCAACCGCCCCGAAGCCCAGCAGCCTGTCTTCGACAACGCCTTGGTGATTCCGCTACCCGAGCTGCGCGAGCGGGCCCACGAAATTCCGACCGATAAGCCCGTACTGGTGCATTGTGCCGGCGGCTACCGCTCGGCGGCCGGCACCAGCATTGTGCAGGCAGCCTTGCCAGGCGCCACCGTGTATGATTTGGGAGAAGCCATTACGTCATTTCAGCCTCAGGCAGTTCATTAACCTTTCGCGCTGAAATTCATTACGGTGAAACGCAGAGGTTCGTGGAGGTTTTTCTCTGCGGACCTTTGCGTTTTTCTTAGGTACCCCTTCGCGGGAACCAACTCCTGGCTCGATTTCCTTACCACAGCATGCGCGTACTACACACCGCCGACTGGCACTTGGGCCAGCGTTTCATCCAGGGCCACGAACGAACCGATGAGCACCGTCATTTCCTGGATTGGCTGGTGACAACCATTCGGGAGCAGCAGGTGGAAGTGCTGGTCATTGCCGGCGACATTTTCGATACCGGCTCGCCTTCCAACCAGGCGCTGGAACTGTACTACTCTTTTCTGCTCAGCATCCGTGGCACCGGCTGCCGCGACATTGTGGTAGTGGGCGGCAACCACGACTCGCCGGCCACCCTCAATGCCCCGGCCCGGCTGCTGCGCCACCTGCGCGTGCACGTGGTGGGCTGCGTACCCGACTGCTTCGACGACCAGGTGCTGGTACTGGATGATGCCGCCGGCCAGCCTGGTTTGGTGGTGTGTGCCGTGCCCTTCCTCCGCGACCGGGACGTGCGCCTCTCGGTGCCCGGCGAAACCGCCGAGGAGCGCGAAGCCCGTATCAAGCAAGGCATTGCCGACCACTACGCCCGCCTGGCCGAAATAGAGCAGGTGTGGCAACTCAAAGACCTGGGCTTGCCTGTGCTGGCCACCGGCCACCTCTACGCCGCCGGCGCTGCCCCCTCCGATTCCGAGCGCACCATCCACGTAGGCAACCTGGGCCAGGTGACGGCCGAGCACTTCCCCAGCGTATTCGACTATGTGGCGCTGGGCCACCTGCACCGGCCGCAGCGGGTGGGCGGCCGGGAGCACATCCGCTACTCAGGCTCGCCTATTCCGCTGTCATTTTCGGAAATTGATCATCCAAAGGAAGTGGTGCTCCTCGATTTTATTGGCGGCAAGCTGACCGGTCTGCAAAGCCTGGCCGTTCCCGGTGCCCGGCGGCTGGTGCGCTTTCATGGCACGTTGGAAGAAGTAACGCAGAGCCTCACCGCATACAACAACGCCGGCTTCCTGCTCCCGGCCTGGGTTGATGTGCAGGTACACTCCGAACTCACCCAGTTGGAAGTGGCCGACGCCCTGCTGCAGGTGATTCAAAATCTGGACCGGCAGCAGCTGGAAGTACTGGCCCGCCGCCACCTGCGCCTGATCAAGCTCCGCGCCCTCGGCGCCGATGCCGAACCCAACGAGCCCCTCACGCCCAGCCTCCACGATTTCACGGAGCGTGAAGTATTCAGCCAGCGTCTGGATGCCGAGCCCGAAGCCAGCCGGGCCGAGCTGCTGCGCACGTTTGATGAGCTGTTGGAGCAACTGTAACGAAGCCAAACAGGGCTTCCACATTGTATTGGCTCAGATGGACCACGTATAGCGGCGACAGTAATAGGTCGTCAGATTCGCTCTTGCCCCTTTGGCCGGAACAACCTGGGCGCGCCGGCCCGCGTTATATATGCTCCACCATTTCCTCTGTCACTTATGAGCATCTTTGGTTCTGACCGCCCGAGCGGTACACTGGGTGGCCTGATTTCAGGCCTGTTTGGCGGCAGAAAAGCCGTGAATACTACTGGCACCTATAACACGCCAGCTCGCTCCGGCGGAAGCCGCAAGCTGCTGGGCGGCGCTCTACTGGCCGCCGGTGCGGCCTACCTCTATAACCGCAACAAAAACCGGAGCGTCAGCACCCCAAACTTTATCGGCAACAAGTAGCTCTCGTTGCGACAATAAACTGCCCGCCCCGCGTCCGTATTGGCGTGGGGCGGGCAGTTTATTTTTTATCCGTACTCTTCTGAAGATGTTTAAACGGTCATGCGGAGCGCAACCTAGCCTGCAGGCTCTAGCTCAATTTTGTTGCCGTCAGCGTCCATGATGAGCACAAACTTGTCGTAGTCATTGGGTATCGTGTCATAAGTTGACGAGGCATTTGCTGTTTCGTCCCTCTGGTCTTCACTTCTTGCTAATGTATAGTTTTAAAAGAAGAGAATAAATAATTGTAATTGAGTTAAATCACGCTTAGTTTATTTGATAACTCTTCGCTCATAGTTAGGAACATTTTATTAAATGAGGATGCGCAATTACCTATTTTTTCACCGTAAGCGTTTCTAAATTCAATGTTCCAAGAATTATCTTCAATCCCTGTTTCACCCACCAATCTTACCCGCATGTCATTCTGGAAAGTAATTATCAAAGTGCCTTCGTTTTCTTCTTCTACATGCTGAAGCGTGGCCTGCGTCAGTAAACCCATTAGAAACACTCTGGCAGGTTCTTCTGGGCCGTTGTAATTCTCAATATCAAACGGAGCTGATGTTATCCATCTACTCCACTCATCCTTATCAGCTAACTCAATTTCACTAAAAACAAGATAAGCGCTGATATCCAATTCATCATTAAATAACTCACATTCAAAAGCAGTTATATAATAGATAAATCGTGTGTAGTAGGTGTTACGGAGTGCAGCTTTCAGCACTTTCAATATTCTGCTTTTGTCAGTTATCATAGCTCCTTATTTGACAGTTTAAAATTATTTATATACAGACGGCTTTCCCGTCATCATAAATACCAACTCCCCACCCTTTACCACATCGGCATACTGCAAAAACGGCCGGGTGAGTTTCTGGCCGTTGAGGCGGGCTTCCTTCACGTACACGTTTTTGTCGCTCTGGTTTTTGACGGTGATGCGGAAGGTGTGGCCATTTTCCAGGTTGAGGGTGGCACCGTGCACGGCGGGGCTGCCGAGAGCGTATTCCGGGGAGCCGGGAGCTACGGGGTAGAAGCCCAGGGCCGAGAAGATATACCAGGCCGACATCTGCCCGCAGTCGTCGTTGCCGCCGAGGCCGTCGGGGGTGGGGCGGTACATTTTGGGCAGAATCATCCGGACGCGGGCCTGGGTTTTGTGGGGCTGGCTGGTCCAGTTGTAGAGGTAGGCCACGTGGTGGGCGGGCTCGTTGCCGTGCACGTAGTTGCCGATGATACCGTCGCGGGTGATGTCCTCGGTTTCAGCGAAGAACTTATCCGGCAGGTGCATGGTGAACAGCGAATCCAGGTGGGGCAGAAACTTCTTTTCGCCGCCCATTTTGGCAATGAGTGCGGCCGGATCCTGCGGCACGTAGAGGCTGTAATTCCAGGCGTTGCCCTCGATGAAGCCTTGGTCGTGGGTGCTCAGCACGTCGAAGCGGGGGCGGAAGCTGCCGTCGGCGAGGCGGGGGCGCATGAAGTTGATGCGCGCGTCATATACGTTCTGCCAGTTCTGGGCCCGTTTGCTGAACTCTGCTTCGATGTCCGTCCGGCCCAGCTTTTTGGCCAGTTGGGCAATGCACCAGTCGTCGTAGGCGTATTCCAGGGTTTTGGATACTGAGGAGCCGCTTTTGTCTTCGGGCACGTAGCCGAGCTGCTCGTAGTAGCTGATACCATCGAAGCGCGACTGGTGGGCCGTGGCCACGCAGGCATCAAGGGCGCGCTGGGCCTGGCTGGCGGGCACCACGCCTTTCAGCACGGCATCCACCATCACGGGCACCGAGTGGTAGCCAATCATGCACCAGTTTTCGTTGGCGTAATGGTTCCAGATGGGCAGCATGTGCAGGGTACTCTGGTCGTAGTGGGCCAGCATGCTCTGCACCATATCGGCGTTGCGCTTGGGTTGCAGCAGGTTGTAGAGCGGGTGCAGGGCGCGGTAGGTGTCCCAGAGCGAAAAGGTGGTGTAATTGGTGAAGCCCTCGGCCCGGTGAATGTTCTGGTCGAGGCCCCGGTACTGCCCATCCACGTCCATGTAGGTGGTGGGACTGAGGGCGGCGTGGTACATGGCGGTGTAGAAGTTCTCCTTGTCAGCCCGTTTCGGCGACTCCATCACCACTTTGCTTAGCTCCTGCTGCCACTGCGCCTGCCCCGCCCGCTTCACTGCCTCAAAGTCCCAGCCCGGCACCTCGGCCCGCATGTTGCGCAGCGCCCCCTCGGTGCTCACCCCCGACAACGCCATTTTCACCTTTACCTTCTCCCCTGCCGTAGTCTTGAAATCGAAGAACAGGCGCAGCTGCTCGCCGGCCAGCTCGGGGAAGTTCTGGCTCTGGTCGAAGCGGCCCCAGAAGCCGCGGTACACTGGCTTTTGGGAGAGGTTGCGGCTGCCGTAGCTCACGAAGGGCTTCGAGAAGCTCATGGCGAAGTACTGGGTGCGGGTGCGGGCCCAGCCGTGGGTTTGGCGGTAGCCGGTTACTAGCGTGTCGTTTTCCACCCGCACAAAGGTCCAGACGTTCTTATCGGGGTAGTTGTAAATGCCGGCCGTGAGGTCGAGGATGATGTGCGCTTGGTCCGACTGCGGAAACGTGTACTGGTGCATGCCCACCCGGTTGGAGGCCGTCAGCTCGGCCAGGATGTCGTGGTCATCGAGCTTTACGCGGTAGTAAGCCGGCTCGGCCACCTCGTTTTGGTGCGAGAAGCGGGAGCGGAAGCCCCGCTCGGGCTGGTCGGCGGTACCGGGGTTGAGTTGGAGCGGGCCGGTGGTGGGCATCACCAGAAAGTCGCCTAAATCGGAGTGGCCGGTGCCGCTGAAGTGGGTGTGCGAGAAACCGACGATGGTTTTATCGGCGTACTGGTAGCCGGCGCAGTACTCGTACACGCGGGGGTTGTACTTGCCGTTCAGTTCATAGCTGAGCGTGTCGGTATCAGGTGAGAGTTGTACCATACCGAAGGGCACCGTAGCTCCCGGGTAGGTATGCCCCATCCGGGCCGTGCCCACCAGCGGCTTGGCGTACTGCACCAGGTTTTCGGTGGTTTTAGCTTTCTGGGCGAGGGTGGAAAAGGACGCGAAAAGCAGCGCGGCGAGCGGCAGGAGTTTCATCAGCTTCAATGTGGCGTTGAAGCTGGTAAGGTAGGGAGTGAGTCTGCTATTTATAGCTTACTTACTCACCGCTTCGGAATAGATTCAATCTTTCCAAAGTATGTCTGCTTAAGTGAGCAGGCTCGTGGATCGACGGGCACATCAACATTCACTAATTCCGGAATTGCGTCTGGATGTATCACCACCAATTCTCCATTAGCAAATTTCTTACTCAGGTTACACAGTTCTAGAACCCTTATCGTATCACCTTCTGCCGTTCTCACTAGCGTTACGGAGGCAGTTGGGACTATCCCACACAAAGCATCTGGATTCTCGTGAAAAATAACTTTACCTCTTGTATTCTCACGACTAACACTATACTGCCATTTATCCTGGCAGGTAGTCTGTCGGTTTCTCAGTGAATCTTTGGAGTCGAAGCTGAATAAGCCAGCAGCAACCAGTATAGCAATTGCAACTCGTATCATTCCAATTTATTTCCCTATTAAAAGCACAGTAACTAAAGGTATCAGTGCCCATAACTCACCACCCGCGTCACCTGCCAGCGCCCGTCGCGTAGGCGCCACACCATCATATTCTTGAAGGTGCCGCAGTCGTCGCGGCCGTTTTCTACGTGGCAGAAGCGGTGCTGGTAGGTTTCCACGGCCCCGTAGTTGTGGATGGGGTACACCTCCAGGGTGCCGGGCACAAGTTGGCGGTTGAGGCCGGTGGTTTTGTTTTGATCGAACAGGTTCCGGAAACCCTGCATGGTTTGCTGGAAGTTGGCCAGGCCGCCCTTGTCGTGGTAGAACTCCAGGTCTTCGGCAAAGAAGGTTTGCAGCGTGGCTACATCGTGCTGGTTGAAGGCCACGAACATCAGGCTGTCCTGCCGGGCGATGGTGCGGTATAGCTCCGGCGCCACCGGCGGCGGGGTTGCGGAAGCGGCGGTTGTGGCAGGGCGTACGGGCGCGCAGGCCCCCGTGAAGAGCAGAAGCAGCGTGGCCAGCGGCAGGTATTTCATCGGGGCAGTGAATGATGGTGGAAGTGGGAAGATAGGCTGTGAATGTGTAGCGTATTATTCGGCAGACTCTACCACTCTCTGGTGGCTATCAGTTCTTCTACGTCGGCCTCAAAACCATAAGCCTTTGCTACAAATTCGAAGTCCTCTGCAATACACTCGCGCGCGCCCGTTTCTATTTCACTATCCGCTTCATCAAACGCCTCCTGCAACTCATTGAATTTATCCGTTGCCGCGTGGGTCAACTCGTACAAATCGTCTAGTGATTGGGGTTGCTGCCGTTCGATTTCGAAGCACAATCCTACCAAAATGGTTTTGCCTTTGTCTACCAGCTTGTTTGGAAAGTACTCGTCCTGGTACATCTCCTGTAGGAAAGCATACTTTCTGACTGCTTCATTTTCGAGATTATCCTGTTTTTTGGCCATGCGTATCTGAGGTCTACTGATGCTCAAATAACCGACTTCTGCTGTCACTGTACAAACGCACAGCGGCCATCCGAAAGGCTTAAAGTTGGCCTACGAGCCGTATCTTACCGGCTAATTGGGCGCGCAACGGATTGCGCCAACCCCGGTTTTGCTTCCTGATGAAAATTCTTCGCGTCCGTTTCTTCAACCTCAATTCCCTGCGCGGGGAGCATGCCGTTGATTTCAGCCAAACTCCCCTCTCCGATGCGGGCCTGTTTGCCATAACCGGCCCCACCGGCGCGGGCAAAACCACCATCCTCGACGCCATTACCCTGGCCCTCTACGGGCAGGTGCCCCGGCACGAGAGCAGCGGGCCCGAGCACGTGATGAGCCACGGTACCGGGGAGAGTTGGGCCGAGGTGGAGTTTGAAGTAAACGGGCAGCAGTACCGCAGCAAGTGGGGTCAGCACCGGGCCCGCCGCCGCCCCGAAGGCCCGCTGCAGGACCCCAAAATGGAGCTGAGTGAGCGGAAAATGGCCGAGGACGGCACCGAAACCTGGCCCTTCCTGGAAACCTATAAGTCGAAGGTGCCCCCGCGCGTGGCCGAGCTGAGCGGGCTGGAATACAAGCAGTTTCTGCGCTCCGTGCTCCTGGCCCAGGGCGACTTCACCCGTTTCCTGAAGGCGCCGGCCGGCGAGCGGGCCCAGCTGCTGGAAAAAATTACCGATACCCGCAAGTACTCCGATATTTCCCGGGCGGCGTTTGAGCGGGCCAAGCAGGAAAACCTGGTGGTCGAGCAGCTGCGCCAGGGCCTGGAGGGCGTTGCGCTGCTTTCGGCGGCGGAGGTGGAGTTTCTGGCAGGCGAAGTGCAGGACCTGACCGGGCAGCTGGCCGCGGCCACCGCCACCCAGGAGCAGCTGCGCGAGGCGCAGCAGTGGCACCGGCGCCTGCAGGAGCTGCGCCAGAAGCTGCACACCACCCGCCAGCGCCAGCAGCAGCTTAACGCTCAAACCGAAACCCTGGCCCCCTTGCGCCAGCGCCTGGCCCTGCACCAGCAAGCCGCCCCCTTCGCCACCGCTTACGCCCTGCTGCGCCAGGCCGACGAGCAGCTGGCGCGCCTGCAGCGGGAAGTGGAGCAGCTGCGCACCCAGCTGCCCCAGCTGCAGGCACGCCGCGCCGCCGCCGAAACGGCCCGTACCGCCGCCCAGCAAGCCCACGAAACGGCCACCACCACCTACAAAACCCAGGAGCCCAGGCTGCGCGAGGCCGAGCAGCTGGATCTGCTGATGGCCGAGGCCCAGCGTCAGCTCACGCAGGGCAAGGACGAGTACGAGGAGAAAAACGAGCAGTGCAAGCGCCTGAAACTGGCGGCCGAGCAGGCAGGCCAGCGCGCCGGTATTCTGCGGGAGCAGGTGAAAGAAACGGAAAAGTGGCTGCTGCTGAATGCTGTGGTGAGCGAACTGGCCGCCGACCTGCCCGAGCTGTCGGCCAACCTGCAGCAGTGGGCCGGCCTGAAAACCACCCTGGGCCAGCTAAGCCAGCGCCTGCACGAAGCCCGGCAGCGCCAGCAGCAAGCCGCCACCGAAGCAGCCACCCAGCAGCAGGCCGCCGAGGGGGCCCGCCAACTGCTGCGGGCCCACACCGCCCGTTTTGAGGAGGCCAGCACGGCCCGCGACGAGTGGTTGCAGCGCCTGCACTACCACGTACGCAGCCTCCATCAGGAGCAGGAGCAGCAGCAGCAGCACTGGGACGACCTACGGCGCAGCCTGCAGATGCAGCAGCTCATCCTCTCACACACTGAAACCCGCCAGCTGCTGGAAACGGGCCGGCCCTGCCCCGTATGCGGCGCCACCGAGCACCCCTACGTGGTCGGCGTGCTGGGCGTAAGCGAAGACTCGTTTCAGCGCGACCTGCAGCGGGAAGAGCAACTGAGCCAACAGGTGCGGGCCCTGGGCACGCGGTTTAACCGCCTGAACACCTACGTAACCATGCTGGAGCAGACGGGCCCGGCACCCGCGGCCGCCCCTGCCGGCACCATTCAGCTGCTGCCCGAAACCGCCGAGCGAAGCGCCGCCGAGGAAGTAAAGCAGCTGGTGCAGACGCTGCGGGAGCTGCGGGAGCAGCTCACCACCGCCGACCAGCACCTGCAGCAGGCCCAGACCCGGCACGAAGCCGCCGTGCGCCACCACCAGGCCTACACCGAAGAAGCCGCCAAACTGCAGCAGGAGCTAACCGACGCCGAAGACCAGGTGCTGCCCGTGCGGGCCACCATCCAGAGCCAGGCCCAGTACTTCAGCCTGCCGTTCGGCAACGAAAACGGGCAGGCCCTGATGGAGCTGGCCCGCCAGCGCATTGCGGAGTTTGAGGCGAAAACCCGGCAGCTCAACACAGCCCGGCAAGAGTTGGGCGGCGTGAGCGTGGAAGCCGCCAAAGCCGAGGCTGATCAGCAGGAGCTGCAAGCCTGGCTGAAAGTCCGCAAGCAGGGTCTGGTGGATCAGTATGCGGCTATTCAGCGCCAGCAGCAGCAGCGCACTGAATTGCTGGCGGAGCCCAACGTAGCTCAGGTGCGGCAGCAGCTGGAGCAGGCCGTATACACCACCGGGCAGCAGCGCCAGCAAACCGAGCAGCAGCAGCAACAGCACGAAACGGCGTACACGGTGGCCGCCGGCACCCTGCAGCAGCGCGAGCAGGACGCCGGGCTCCAGGAGCAGGCCCGGCAGCAGCAGCACGCGGCCCTGGTAGCGGACCTGAGCGCCGCCGGCCTCACCCCCAACCCCGCCGCCCTGCCCGCCCTGCTCCTCCCCGACCCGGAACTCCAGACCCTGCACAACCAGCTGCGCCGCCACGAGCAGGAGGTAGCCCTGGCCGCCGAAGCACTGCAGGAAACCGCTGCCCTGCTGCAAACCGAGGAGGAGCGCGCTCTTACCCCGGAGCCGCCGGAATACATCGACCAACAACTGGCGACTATTACCCAACAGCTAGCCACGCTAAACCAGCAGCTGGGCCAGCGCCAGGAGCGCCTGCAGGCCCACCAGGCCGGACAGCAGCGCCACGCCGCCCTGGCAACCCAGCTCGAAAAGCAGCAGCAGGAAGCCGCCCGCTGGCGGCAGCTGGCCGAAGTCATTGGCTCAGCTGATGGCAAGAAGTTCAGCGAGTTTGCCCAGGGCCTCACCCTGGCCCGCCTCGTGGACCTGGCCAACCGCCACCTGCACCGCTTCACCGACCGGTACCGCATCCTGCGCAACCCCGAGCAGCACCTGGACCTGCTGATTCAGGATGATTACCAGGCCGGGGCCGTGCGCACCATGAATTCGTTGTCGGGCGGGGAGAGTTTTCTGGTGAGCCTGGCCCTGGCCCTGGGCCTGTCGGAACTGGCTGGCCGCCGCACCCAGATAGACACCCTGTTCATCGACGAAGGCTTCGGAACTCTCGACCCCGACACCCTGGACGTGGCCCTCTCGGCCCTGGAACTGCTCCAGGGCACCGGCAAAACCATCGGCATCATTTCCCACGTCGAGGGCCTGAAGGAGCGCATTACTACCCAAATCAGCGTGCACAAAGGCGCCGGGGGCGTAAGCTCCCTGCGGGTGCTGGGGTTTGGGGAGGAAGTGTAACCAGCTGCGCCGACGGTGCTGTCATTCTGACCAACAGGAGGAATCTGGGTCTACCTCCTGATATATACCCCAGCTTCCTTCGCTCGGGATGGCAGTGCCGCGTTGCCTACTGATATTCTGCCAAGCCCGCTGCCCGGATTTCGGCCCAGGTCCAGTAACGGCGGGGCTCAACGCCGGCGTAGCCTGCCCGGAAAAACTTCACTACTTCTTCCTCCACCTGCGCGGGTGGGATGGAGGATGCGTGAATGGGGCGCTGGTCGGGGTCGGCGTAGCGCTGCACTTTGCTCAGGGTTTTGCCGCCCAAGCGCAGCAGGGGGCCAGTATCGGTGATGCCGTCGAAGGTCCAGCGCCGGGCGGTAGTTTCCAGGGCGTTCAGGCGGTCCGTAAGCGCATCCAGGGGCAGACGCGGGAGGGTAGGCCTGCTTTCCAGGTCAACCCAGGTGGTGTATTTGTACTCGAACTCGTAGCGCTGCCCCTCGTAGAGGCTCAGCACCATATCGGTGCCGACGGTGGCCCCAAATAGCGCGTAATAGGGCAGCGGCTCCGGCGTCCGGACCACCGTCAGCCCGATTTCCGGGTAACGGCGCACGGTGGTGCCGGGATGCTGCATGGCGGCTACCCCTTGCTGCACGCGCCGGTACTCTGGCTCCCAGGCGGCGCGGCCGCTTTCAGGGTTTTCCAGCACCCCGGCAAAGCGGGACAGAAACCAGTCGAACTTTTCCGCCGAGGCCTCATCCTCGCGCCGGCGCCGGGCCGGGGCCCCAAAGGGCTCATAAAACCGGGCTTTTTCCTCGGCATTCAGCCAGCACACCAGCTGCAGGGCCTGGTCGGCCAGCGGGTCCTGCCAGTCAGCTTCCCGGAAGTCGCCGAGGGTAGCTACCAGGCGCAGCAGGTGCTCGTGGCGTAGGGCCAGCTCGGGATTCAGCAGCGCCCATACGCCCACAAACCCATCAATATCAAAGTGGTTGGCCGTAACGGCTTCGGCCTCCAGGCCAGGCGTGCGGGGCTGATGCAGGGCCCGCAGCACCGAGCCGGCGCTGGTGTCGTCGCGCAGGGGTTCGGGCGTGGCGGCCCCGCGCCAGTGCGCCAGCGTGAGGCTGGCTCCCAGGCCCGTGCTATCCACTACAATAGTTGGCTGCTGCCGTAGCTGCCGGAAAGGCACGAAGTATTTCACCGGAAGTCAGATCAGTTAAATCCGCCCAAAGGTAGCAGCCCGGTCGGCTGCACCAGTCCTTCAGCGCCGGGCCCGGCGGTTGCTGATGCGCTCCACCCGGCTGCGGCGCACCCAATGCAGGTATTTCTGCAGCTCTTCGGCCTCACGCAGGCGTTCTATGGTGTTGTAGCGCCGCGCCAGCTCTTTATTATCCAAGAGCAAGTGCACGGTACTGTGGCAGGGCTGGCACAACTCCACTACGGGGCCGTGGCGGCCGCCCTCCTCCCGGGGCACCAAGTGGTGGCGGGACGTTTGCTGCACTTCCCGCTCACACAAACCGCACCGGGTTTCGGCCGCCGCTGTACGAGGGACCGACAGGAAATCCGGAGCATTTTGACGATGGCGACGAGGCATAGGCAATGGCAGACAACAGGGAAAGCCAGAACCAGTTTTCAGTTGTCAGAAAGAATATAGAACCACAAAAAAATAAAATCCACCCATACAGCACGTGTCGAAATACTTCTATATTTGGTTGGGCTACAGCTACTCAGCATGCGGCAGTCCTGATTTTTTCCCTTTTAGCATCTTCCTGCGATATACTTCACCTTTACCTTGTTGCCCATGCGCATTTCTACTCTCTCTCCTTTCCATCATTTATCGTCACTGTTGCGGATATCGGGTTTGCTGGTGGCCCTGTGGTGCCTGGCTCCATCCGAGGCACATGCACAGACCTGGATGGTTTCTACGGACCCCTACCTCAAGCTGGGCGTAATGGACAAGTTCGGTCAGCTGGGCGGCTACACAGCTAAGTTTGTGGTAACCAACCAGATAACCGGCAAAGAATACATCCTGGTGAAGCAAGTAGCTGGTGGCCAGAATGGCGTAGACGTCATTTTTCCATCGGAGCCTTCGGAGGCCGACTACTTCAAGACCCAAACCGGTGAAGCAGCTCGCGCTCTGCCTGGCCGCTATAGCTGGGAGTGCCAGGTAGCTGGCAAAAAAGTGGTGGGTGGCAAGTTCTCTTTACCTGAAACCACTAACGACGTGTCGGTTATTGAGGCAAAGAAGCCTTAAACGCACTCAAAAGCCTTATATGAAGAGGCCCGCAGCTATAGCTGTGGGCCTCTTTTTTGTGCTTATGCTAGGCACCACACACGGTTTTACGTATCAATCTTTTTTGGAGGCTGCTACAAAGGCCTCTGTCACATTTTGCCCGTACTACCATGCCTAAAAAGTCTTTCTCTGACCTCATCAACAGCCCCGGCATGCCGGTGTTAGTCGATTTTTATGCCGATTGGTGTGGCCCGTGCAAAACCATGGCGCCCGTGCTGGAACAGGTAGCGCAGCAACATCAGGGCAAACTCAAGATCATTAAAATAGACGTGGACCGTAACCCGGCGGCAGCCCAGCAATTCCGCGTGCAGAGTATTCCCACGCTGATTCTCTTCCATAAAGGCCAGCCGGTGTGGCGGCAGGCTGGGGCAGTACCGGCCACGCAACTTGCGCAGGCCGTACAACCTTTCCTGAGCTAGATGCCTCTGGCATAGTAATCGGAACGGCGGCCAAACCATCGGGGCTAGGCAGGTGTTGGGCAGTGCAGGGCATGTACCTTTGCTACCTTCGTTCTGCTTTATGCTTATGCGCTACTTGTTGTTTCTGGTTGGGTTAGTGCTGCTGTGGAGTGTGCTGGGCATTTCGGCGGCCCAGGCGCAGGAACGCTACCAGCTTAGCGGCTTTATCCGCGACGCCAACCGCAACGGGCTGCCCGGCGCTACGGTAGCCGTGCCGGCCCTGGCGGCCGGTGCCACCGCCGACTCGACCGGCTTCTATTCGTTTTTGTTGCCAGCTGGACGCCATCAACTGGTTATTTCCTTTATCGGCTACCAGAGCCAGAACCGCGACCTGAACCTGACGCGCGCCCAGCGTTTGTCGTTCACGCTGGCCGAGAGCAGCAACACGCTGGGCGAGGTGGTGGTGGAAGGCTCGGGCACGCTGGAGCAAAAGCTGCAAACCACTCAGATGAGCGTGGAGCGCCTCACGGCCGCCGAAGCCAAGCTACTGCCCGCCTTGTTTGGGGAAGTGGATTTGCTGAAAACCCTGCAGCTCAAGCCCGGTGTGCAGAATGGCGGCGAGGGCACCTCCGGCCTGTTTGTGCGCGGCGGCTCCTCCGACCAGAATCTGGTGCTCGTGGATGATGCTGTGGTGTACAACCCGGCCCACCTGTTCGGGCTGTTTTCGGTGTTCAACCCCGATGCCGTGCAAAGCGTGGACCTCTACAAAGGCGGCTTCCCGGCGCAGTACGGCGGGCGGCTGTCGTCGGTGATTGACGTGAAGATGCGCGAGGGCGACAAGCAGAAGCTGGTGACCAGCGGCGGCATCGGCCTGATTTCGTCCCGTTTGACGGTGGAGGGGCCCATTGTCAAAAACAAAGGCTCGTTTCTACTGTCGGGGCGGCGCACGTATTTCGACGTTTTCACGCGCCAGATCAACAAGCTCAGCGAAGACAACCCCGACTACAACCCCATTCCCGACTACTACTTCTATGACTTCAACGCCAAAGCCAACTACACGCTCGGCGACAAAGACCAGGTGTTTCTGAGCGGTTATCTGGGGCGCGACGTCTTCGGGTTCGGCTCGCAGGGCGGTTTTGATTTCAACTTCAGCTGGGGCAACACGCTGGGCGCGGCGCGCTGGAGCCACGTGTTCAACAAGCGCCTGTTTCTGAATACCACGGCCTCGTACACCAACTACAAGTACGACGTCACCAACAAGCTCGACCAGTTCAGCTTCAACTTGGCCTCCGATATTCAGGACCTGGCGCTGCGCTCCGACCTCGACTACACGCCCAACGACCGGCACGCTTTTAAGTTCGGGGCCCAGCTCGTTAACCACCGCTTTGGCGTGGGCCGCCTGCAGGCCGGATCTTCGGATGGCCGCCTCAGCATTGGGTCCGATGTGGCGTACCGCGGGCTGGAAGGCGGCCTCTACGCCTCCGACAACTTCAAGGCTACCGACAAGCTGCAGCTGGAATATGGCCTGCGCCTGAGCGGTTTTCAGAGTGGCTCGAATAGCTACGGGGGGCTGGAGCCGCGCGGTTCGGCGCGCTACTCGCTCACGCCCAAAACCTCGCTCAAGGCCAGCTACGCGCTGATGTATCAGTATGTGCACCTCGTCACGAACTCCGGCGCCACGCTGCCCACCGACATCTGGTATCCGTCCCGGCTGTCGGTGAAGCCGCAACGTTCGCAGCAGGTGGCCGGCGGCGTGAGCTTCCTGCTCGGCAACGGCAAATATTTGCTCACCAACGAGGTATACTACAAGTGGGCGCAAAATCAGGTGGATTTCAAAGACGGCGCCCAGCTGTTCGTGAATCCGGACCTGGACTCGGAGTTTCTGTTCGGCAAGGGCTGGGCTTATGGCAATGAGCTGTACCTGGAAAAGAAAACCGGCCGTACCACCGGCTGGATCGGGTATACGCTGAGCTGGAGCAAGCGCCAGTTTCTGCCCCAGCGCGGCACCACCGGCATCAATGAGGGCCGCGTGTTCTATCCCAGCTACGACCGGCGCCACAACCTGACCGTGGTGGTGTTGCACCAGCTCACGGAGCGCCTCAACCTCACCGGCTCGTTTGTGTACACCACCGGCAACGCCACCACGCTGCCTGCGGCCCGCTTTGCCGTACAGGATATCTTCGGCGGCGACCTGTCGGCGGTGCCCGTATATCCTGACCGCAACACCTACCGCCTGGCGCCCTACAACCGCCTGGACCTGGGGCTGGTATGGAAGCTAAAGCCCAACCGCTGGGTGCCGGAATCCGACCTGACGTTCAGCGTGTACAACGCCTACAACCGCCGCAACCCCTATTTCGTGTACTTCGACCAGGTGCGGGCCGGCGGCGAGGATACGCCCGTCACTAGCTACCGCGCCCGGCAGGTGTCCTTGTTTCCGACTATTCCGGCCGTCACCTACAACTTCAAGTTTTAATCACGGATTCAGCGAATTTGCCGGATTATGTAAACGGCTCGGTCTGGGCTGGTTTGCTTCGTGACTGACGCCGCTTTGCTGCTTACTTCTGCCCTTCTCTGCTTATGCCTGGTTTCATGACGCGTTTTTCAGCTTTGCGCACTGCCGCTAGCCTGTTGGTGCTGGCTGGCTTAGTGTCTTCCTGCGACCTGGAGCAGGATATCGATGTGGAGTTGCCAGCCCTGCCAGCCCAGCTGGTAGCAGAATGCTACCTCGAAGACGGCCAGATTCCGCGCCTTACCGTGACGGAAACCGTGCCTTACCTGGCCAGCCCCGACCCCGTGCTGCCCACCGACGTAACGGTGCGCCTCACGCTGGCCAACGGGCAGGTGGAAGTTATCCGGTTCTTTCCGGGCGTTGATCCGGTGACGGGCAAAGGCTACACCCACATGGGCCGGCGGCCGATAGTAGCGCGCCCCGGCGACGTTTTCGGCCTGGAAGTGGTGGACACCAAAGGCCGCCGCCTCACCGGCACGGCCACCGTCCCGACGCGGGTGCCCATCGACTCGCTGGAATACAAGTTCAACGACCTTCCACCCGCCCAGCGCGAAGCCTACGTGCTAACCAACTTCCGCGACCCGGCCGGCCTGGGCGACTACTACCGGCTGCAGATTCACCGCGACAGTATCTCGGATGAACCGGAAATCGACTACGACGTAGAGGACCGCCTGAATGACGGCAGGCCCTACACGCTCGGCACCAGCTACCGTTTCGACCCCGGCGACACGCTGCTGGTGACGCTTTACCACTTCGACCAGCCCTATTACCTGTTCCGGCAGTCGGTGAATGACGCGCGCAACGCCAACGGCAACCCTTTTTCGCAGCCGTCGGCCATCAAAAGCACCGTGCAGGGTGGCCTGGGTGTATTCACCGTGCTCAGCTACGACCGGAAGCAGATCATCATTCCGTAGCGGACCTATGGGCGGCTGATGGGATAAATTCTCGGTGACATACAACGTTGCCAAGACTTCGCTACTCTACCAGATATCCTTTCACATTTACCTGTTCCCTACCCGATGCGCTTATCTTATTTCACCCGCTTATTTTGCCTGTTGGCTGTACTCAGCGTTGCCTTCAGCAGCTGCCAGAAAGAGGCTGAGTTGACTCCTTCCTTCGACCCTATTCAAACCCTCACAACCGGCAGCTGGCGCCTCGATGAAATCCGGGAAAACAACCAGGTTATCAGCGCTGGCACCGGCATCAAAGACCGGTTCAGTCTCACGTTTCGCGCCGATGGCACCTACACCGAAAACCAGTTCGTGAACGGCACCACCTACACCGGCACCTGGATGCTGATGAACAACGACGCCGTGCTTCACTTCACCGACCATAAAGGTGAAAATCACCAGTACAATCTCGTCAGCATCTCCGATACGGGCCTGCAGTATGGCTGGCTTAACAAAGACAATCAGCAGGAAGTCTACACTTTCTCGGCTCAGCCATAAGCCACTGATTCGTGCACAAAAAAGGCCGCTGCATGGTGCAGCGGCCTTTTTTGTGCGGCAATACTCTACGGGCTGCAGCCCAGGCTGCGCATTTACTGCTGCGCAATAACGGCCTGTAGCAGCGCCGTGAGGCGGGGCTCGGCGGCGGCGGCCACGCGCAGGATGTCGGCTATTTCCACCCGCTTGAGCTTGCCCGGTGAGCAGAGGTCGGTGATGACGCTGACAGCCAGCACCGGCAGCCCCATATGCACGGCCGCAATAACCTCGGGCACCGTGCTCATGCCTACCGCATCGGCCCCGATGGTGCGCAGGTAGCGGTATTCGGCGGGCGTTTCCAGCATGGGGCCGGGCACGCTCACGTACACGCCGCGCCGCACTTTATCGGCAAAGCCGAGGCTGCGGGCGGCTTCCTCGGCTTGGCGCAGCAGCGTGGCGTCATAGGGCTCCAGCATATCAGGGAAGCGGGCGCCCAGCTCGTCGAGGTTCTTGCCGATGAGCGGGTTGCTGGGCTGCAGGTTGATGTGGTCGTCGATGAGCATCAGGTCCGAGTAGTTCATGTCGGGGTGCAGACCGCCGGCGGCGTTGCTCACGAACAGCTTTTTGATGCCCAGCATCTTCATCACGCGCACCGGCAGCACCACCTGCTCCATGGTGTAGCCTTCATAAAAGTGAAAGCGGCCCTGCATCACCAGCACCCGGCGGCCGCCCAGCTCGGCGGCCAGCAGATTGCCGGAGTGGCTTTCCACCGTCGAAACTGGGAAGTTCGGGATGCTGGCGTACGGAATGGTGTGGTGAATGGTCAGGTCCTTGACCAGCGCGCCCAGCCCGGTGCCGAGGATGATACCGAACTCGGGCTCAAAGCCCTGCAGCAGCGGGCGAATGTGGTTGGTGGCTTCGTGGAGGTGTTGCATGTAGGTGGAGACACAGAGAAGAATGTCATGCAGAGGCGTAGCCGAAGCATCTTGCGTGCTGACGCAGGGTTAGTACCATAACATCAGCACGCGAGACGCTTCGGCTACGCCTCTGCATGACATTCGACGGGTTATTGGATATTTAACTCGAACGGCATCCGGGCCTGGGCTCCTTTCATTTCCGAGAGCTTCTTGTACTGCTCGTACACCGGAAACATTGGGCCCATTTCCTGCTTCACCAAACTCATACGCACTTCCTCGTTGATGCCGCTGAAGAAGCTTTCCATGAATGATTTCTGGCGCGGCAGGGCCTGCAGTGTGTAGTCGCCTTCCTTGAGCTTGGCGCGGCGGGCCGCAATGCGCAGCGCGTCGTCCATGGAACCCAGCACATCTACGAGGCCGCGGGCCTTGGCTTCGGAGCCCGACCACACCCGGCCGGAAGCATAGCCGCGCAAACGCTCCACGGGCATGTTGCGGCCCTGCGCCGCTTTAGTGGTGAAGTCGGCGTAGATGCGGTTGATTTCCTGCTGGAACTGGCTTTGCTCGAACGGCGTGAGCGGGCGCGTGATAGTCGGGAAGTCCGAGAACTTACCGGTTGTCACGCGGTCCGTTGTCACGCCCAGCTTGTCGCGCAGCAGCGGCTGAATGTTGGGCAGCACGCCGAATACGCCGATACTGCCGGTGATGGTGTTCGGGTGAGCCACAATGGTGTCGCAGCCCATGGCAATGAAGTAGCCACCCGAAGCCGCCACGTCCGACATGCTGGCAATTACTGGCTTCACTTTCTTGGTCAGCATCACCTCACGGTAGATGATGTCGGAAGCCAGCGATGAGCCGCCGGGCGAGTTCACGCGCAGCACCACGGCCTTCACCTTGTCATCAAGGCGGGCTTTGCGGATGGCTTCGGCGAAGCGGGTGCTGCCGATGCTGCTGCCGCTGCCCTTACCGGTCACGATGTCGCCCTCGGCGTAGATAACAGCAATCCGGCTGCTGCCGGTGCTGCTTTCCTCGTCGTCGGCTTTGCTGTAATCACTCAAACTCACGACACTTAGCTTCTCGTCCTTCTCCACGCCCAGCTTGCCTTTCATGTAGTCGAGGGCCTGGTCGTAGTAGCCGAGGTTGGTGACGAGGCCAAGGCGCTTGGCGTCGTCGGCGTTGTGCACCAGCATCGAGTCGCTGATGGTTTTGAGGCGCTGGGGCGCGATTTTGCGGGCCGTGGCAATGTGGCCCAGCATGAAGTCGTTGATGGAGTTCAGGAATGACGACGTCTGCAGGCGAGCCGAATCCGACATATTCTCCCTGAAAAACGGCTCCACGGCGCTTTTAAACGAGCCTACCCGGAAGATCTGGGGCTGAATGCCGGCCTTCTCGAACAGGTTTTTGTAGTACATCGTCTCGGAACTGAGGCCGTTGAACTCCAGCGTGCCCTGCGGATTGAGGTAGATACGGTCGGCGACGGACGTGAGGTAGTAGCTCTTCTCCGACTGCGCATCGGCGTAGGCCACCACGAACTTGCCCGACTTCTTGAAGTCCAGCAGCGCATTGCGGATTTCCTCCAGCGAGGCCATGCCGGCCTGCACCAGCTCCACGTTCAGGAAGACGCCCTTGATGTCGGAGTCGTTTTTGGCGCGGCGCAGCGTGGCTTTCAGG
The DNA here is from genome assembly GCF_014333525.1 of Hymenobacter puniceus. Classification (GTDB taxonomy): domain Bacteria; phylum Bacteroidota; class Bacteroidia; order Cytophagales; family Hymenobacteraceae; genus Hymenobacter. The sequence goes on along the minus strand of NZ_JACSCX010000002.1, from coordinate 628,979 downwards.
TTGTCGAGGCCGATGTTGTCGGCCTGGGAGCTGACGATGGAGCCGAACGAGGTGCGGCTTTCCCGCTCGCCAATGGGCTTGTCGAGCTTGAGTTCCAGCACCGAGTCGCTGGCGACACTTACTTCGCTGTCTGTTGAAGCCAGCGCGGCCACAAAGCCAATCAGCAGCAGGAAGCCTACCAGCCCGAACACGAACAGGCCGGTGAGCGTGGCCAGCACGTACTTAAAGAATTGTCTCATGGAATCACAGATGGTGCAGATGAAGATGGATGACGCAGATGCAGACGACGCAAGCAGCGTTTTGCTTTAGGTATAACAACCGGACGGCAAGTTATTGATTCGGCTGCCTGCACGGCTTGATCGGACGGTTTTTTAATCACACAGATGGTGCAAACAAAAACGATAGCGCAGATGCAGGATTGATTTGAAAGGCGCCGGACCAGGGCCGTTCTATATCGATCTTGCATCTGTGCCATCCTTTTCTATCTGCACCATCTGTGATTCAATAGTCGTACTTCTCGCCCCAGAGCTGGCGCAGGCGCTCCTGCACCTTAGTTTCGGCGGGGTTGTGGCCGGGGTGGTAGAACACGGTGCCGCTGAGCGCTTCGGGCATGAACTCCTGGTAGGCAAAATTGCCGGGGTAGTCGTGCGAGTATAAGTACTGGCCGCCATAGCCGAGGTCTTTCATGAGCTTGGTAGGGGCGTTGCGCAGCGGAATGGGTACCGGCTGCACGCCCTGCTGCCGTACCAGCGCCCGCGCCTCCCGGATGGCCTTGTAGCTGGCATTGCTCTTGGGCGAGGTAGCGAGGTATACCACGGTCTGGCCCAGAATGATGTCGCCTTCGGGCATGCCAATCACGGCAATGGCCTGAAAGCAGCTCTGGGCCAGCATCAGGGCGTTGGGGTTGGCCATGCCCACATCTTCGGAGGCCAGAATGAGCAGGCGGCGCGCAATGAATTTGGCGTCCTCGCCGCCTTCCAGCATCACGGCCAGGTAGTAGAGCGCCGCGTTGGGGTCAGAGCCGCGGATGCTCTTAATGAAGGCCGAAATGACGTCGTAGTGCATTTCGCCGCCTTTGTCGTAGCGGGCGAGATGCTGCTGGGCCAGTTGCTGCACGCCTTCGTCGGTGATGATGACTTCGCCGGTTTTCGGATCGGGGCGGCTGGCTTCTACCACAATTTCGAGCAGGTTGAGCAGCTTGCGCGCATCGCCACCCGAGATGGTGAGCAAGGCGCCGTACTCCTGCATGCGCACCTTGCGCTGGCGTAGCTGCTCGTCTTCGGCCAGGGCTTTGTCTACCAGTCCGGTCAGCACTTCCTTGCTGAGCGGCTCCAGCACGTACACCTGCGCCCGGCTCAGCACGGCCGGAATCACCTCAAACGACGGGTTTTCGGTGGTGGCCCCGATGAGCGTGACGATGCCCTGCTCCACGGCACCCAGCAGCGCATCCTGCTGGCTTTTGCTGAACCGGTGGATTTCGTCGATGAATAGTACGGTGCCGCGTTGCTTGCGGGCCCGCTCTATCACCTCGCGCACGTCTTTCACGCCGGCATTCACGGCGCTAAGCGAGGCAAAGGGTTTGCCCAACTCCTGCGCCAGCAGATTGGCCAGCGTGGTTTTGCCCACGCCCGGTGGGCCCCACAGAATCAGGCTGGGTAGCCGGCCGGCGCTGAGGTAGCGGCGCAGCACGCCCTCGGGCCCGATGAGGTGCTGCTGCCCGGCGTACTCGGCCAGGGTGCGGGGGCGGCGGCGCTCGGCCAGCGGCGCATTGGCCGCGGCCGGCGGTATAAAGGACGGCTTGGAGTCGGAATCGAAAAGGGAACCGGTAGACATAGGAGCGAGAATGGGGCACAAACTTCGGGTGGCGCCGGATGTTGGGCAGAAACAACTGCCCCGGGGACTCGCTATACGCGAACCACAAAATACACGAACCACAAAGTTCGCGCTACTACCTTCGCCTGCAATGAAAAATTCCGCTAGGGTCCACTCGGCTCTTTTTGTGGTGGCCCTGATTTACGCCGCCAACTACAGTATTTCCAAAGATGTAATGCCGCAGTATATGGGGCCGTTTGGGCTGGTGCTGCTGCGGGTGGTAGGCGCGACGGTGTTTTTCGGGATTGTAAGCCGCATCGTAGCGCCGCAGGACCGCATCCAGGGCCGCGCCGATAACCTGCGGGCGGTGGCCTGCGGTATTCTGGGCATCGGGCTGAATCAGCTGCTGTTCTTCTCGGGCCTGAACCTGACGTCGCCCATCAACGCCTCGCTCATCCAGACCATTGCCCCGGTCGTGACGGTGCTGGCCTCGGCGGTGCTGCTAGGCGAAAAGCTTACTCTGCCCCGGCTGGCGGGTATAGCGCTGGCGGGCGCGGGCGCGGCCAGCATCATCCTGAGCAAAGGCCCCGTGGCGGCCGGTGGGCAGGATGGACTGCTGGGCAACGTCTACATCCTGCTCAACGCCACGGCCTTTGGGGTGTATCTGGTGCTAGTGATGCCACTCATGCGCAAGTACCACCCGTTCACGGTGCTGGCCCGCATCTTTTTGGTGGGCGCCTTCCTGGCGGTGCCGGCCGGCTGGCAGCAGGTGCAGCAACCCGACTACGCCAACTTCCCGGCCAGCATCTGGGCCGCCATTGCCTACATGGTGATTTGCCTCACGATTCTGGCCTACCTGCTCAACAACTGGGCCCTGAAATACGCCTCCCCCGCCCTGCTGGGCGCCTATATCTACCTGCAGCCGGCCCTGGCCGTACTCATTGCCGTGAGCCTCGGCAAAGACGTGCTGACTTGGGACCGGGCCTGGCAGGCGCTGCTGATTTTCGGGGGTGTGTTTCTGGTGAGCCGCAAACCCAAGCCGGCCGTGGCGGCGCAAACGGTGCCCTTGGAACCCGTGCAGGACTAGGGTAACTTGCGGGTTGATATGCGCTACGTTCTCTTCTATATGGGCCTGCTTTGGCTGATGCCCTGCCGCCCGGCGCTGGCCCAGCACCAACCCGCCCCACCCGATACCACTCAAAAGCCCTACACCTATCAGGAAACTATGCCCGTGTTTCCGGGCGGCCCGGATGCCTTGTTCCGGCTCCTGACTGACGGCCTGCAGTACCCGCCCAAAGCCCTGCGCGACGGAGTACAGGGCAAAGTGTACCTGTCGTTTGCAGTGGCGCCCACCGGCGAAGTGGCCGATATCAAGGTGAAGAAGGGCGTGCGGGCCGACTTGGACGAGGAAGCGCTACGCATGGCGCAGCGGCTGAAAGCCGTGCGCTGGCAGCCCGGCACCCAGAATAAGCAGCCGGTTCAGGTGGTCTACACCGTACCGCTCACCTTCAGCCTCACCAAAGAGCCTCCGGTGGCGGCTTCTGATTCGCTGGATGCCAACCCGGGCCCGTTCCTTGTGCTGCCAACCCGACTCTGGGGCGCTGCCGACAACAAAGTATTGCCTGCGGATAAAGGCGTGCTGTACGGCAACTGCATCCAGCGCCTTGGCTTCAGCAGCGGCGGGCTGCCCCAGTATGTGCGCGTGCTTAACCTAACTTCCGGCAAGTTCTACCGGATTCTGGTGAAGCCGGCCATGCGCAGCCGCAGCGAAAACAGCTTCTGCGTGGCACTGCCGCCCGGCCGCTACGCCCTGCAGTGGTACGAGTACTCGTATGGGCTTGATGCGCTGCGCAAACCAGGCCAGGGCCAGCTCACCGATACGCGCTACTACTTCACGCTGCAGCCAGGCCAGATGCACTACGTGGGCAAGTGGGATTTCTCGCAACAGGATGCCCCGCGCTTTCTCAACGAGAAAGCCCAACTGGACGCGCAATTTCCTCCTGACAACAAAGCGCTGTACGAAGGCGCGCGCATCAGCCTGCCGCAGTAGCCCCGCTTTTCCGCCGTGGACTCCACCGAAACCCGCAAAATCATTCACCTCGACATGGATGCGTTTTACGCCTCTGTGGAGCAGCGCGACAATCCGGCACTGCGCGGTAAGCCGGTGGCCGTGGGTGGCTCGCGGGCGCGGGGCGTAGTGGCGGCGGCCTCCTACGAGGCCCGGCAGTTTGGGGTGCGCTCGGCCATGCCCTCCAGCACGGCGCTGCGCAAGTGCCCGGAGCTGGTGTTCGTTAAGCCACGCTTCGAGGTGTACAAAGAAGTGTCAAGGCAGATCCGGGCCATCTTCGCCGAGTACACGCCGCTCATCGAGCCGCTTTCCTTGGACGAAGCCTACCTCGACGTCACCGAAAACCTGAAAGGCATCGGGCTGGCTACGCAGGTAGCGCGCGAAATCCGGGCTGAAATCCTGCGTCAAACCCAGTTAACGGCCTCGGCGGGCATCAGCTACAATAAGTTTCTGGCGAAGCTGGCCTCCGACCATCGCAAGCCCAACGGCCAGTTCGTGATTCGGCCCGAGCAGGGGCTGGCGTTTGTGGCGCAGCTGCGGGTCGGCGAGTTTCACGGTATCGGGCCGGCCACGGCGGCGCGGCTGAATCAGTTGGGCATCTTCACGGGCCTGGACCTCAGGCAGCAGGACGAGGCATTTCTGCGGCAGCATTTTGGCAAGGCGGGTGGGCACTACTACCTCATTGCCCGCGCCCAAGACCACCGCCCCGTGCGGCCCGACCGGGTGCGCAAGTCGGTGGGCTCGGAAACCACTTTTGCCGAAGACCTGCATACGCTGGAGGAGCTACTCTCGGGTCTGCAGCCCTGCCTGGATTCCGTCTGGGACCACTGCCAGCGCACCGGGTTGCTGGGCCGCACGCTCACGCTCAAGGTGAAATACGCCGACTTCCAGCAGATTACGCGCAGCCGGACCCTACTGGCACCGCTGGCCAGCAAAGCCGCGTTGGCCGCAATAAGTCAGGAGCTTATACAGGGCTGCCTACCACTACCCAAAGGCGTGCGGCTGCTGGGCGTGGCGCTTTCCAACCTCGAAACCCCAGAAGATTTTGTGGGCAAGCAGCTCACACTCGGCCTTTAGCGTGCCGCGGGCTTTCTGGCGGACGTCTTGGCGGGCTTGCTGGTAGCCGTTGGGTTTGGGGTCTTTTTCCTGGTGGCCGCTTTGCGGGCCTTGCGCCGTTTGCGGAGGCCAGCCAGCCGCTGGCGCTCCTCTTTGCGTTCAGCGCGGGCAGCCATTCGGTCGGGCAGGCGGGCCATCAGCCGCTCGCGCACGTAGCGGGCGAGGCTGGAAAGCGGCACCAGCTGCGTGGTGCGCAAAAACTGCAGCACTTCGGCGCGGCGCAAGCCACTGACGCCATGCAGGCCGCGGGCCAGCAAAAACTGTTTTACTTCCTCTAGCAGCAGCAGGCAGGCCAGTGGTGCCGGGGCCACGGTGGCGTTGTAGCGGGCGGCCCGGTGCTCCTGTAGCTCCTCCCCGATTACCACCAGCACCCCCACCCACTCGGGCAACAGCGGCAACAGCTTCGGCAGGTGCTTTTCGGTCACGACGAACGTCACGAAATCATAAACTTCGCCATAGCAGCGCAGCTGGTTGGGCACCCGCTGCAGCGTGTCGGCATCACCTTTCACCTCGTAGCCGTGCAGAAAATCGGGCGTAATGTGCACCACATCGGCGCGGGTGGTACCGGTGGGCAGCTCATCGATGTACACCCCGCCGGCTAGCCGCGGATACAGTAAAGCTCGAATTGCCGGGTCGTTCATATCCTCAGGAATCTGCCAGGGAAGCGTCGTATTGCTCCTTTATGTCGTCAATCAACCGGCCTTTGCGCAAGCTAAATTGCACAGGCCGCCGCACTCCGCCAAAAGAAAAGCCTGGCTGCAACAAGTGCAGCCAGGCTTTCAACTAACGAGACTTTCGCCTGAGCGGTTAGTCAGCGTCGGTTTTGATTTTGCGCTTCTTCTTTTTGTCTTTCACTTTAGCATCGGCGGGCAGCGTGGTAGCAGGCGCTACGCTGGTGCTCGACTGCGTTTCTACGGTAGTGGTGGTAGAAGCTGGCTGCGTGGTCGTGGTGGAGTTAATCACGCCGGGCGCAGGCTGCGTCTGGATGGTGGTACTCTGTTCGGGCTGCGTGGTGGTCGTGGTCGTGGTGTTGGTGGTCTGTGCGTTGGCAGCAGACATACCGGTTACGAGCACGGCGGCAATAGCAAGTAGCTTTTTCATGTAAACTTGATTGAAGGTGAACTACTTAAGTCAGCCGCGTGGCTGCCTTTTGAATAGCCTATAACGTAGCCTTGCTCCGTATGGTTCAGCTAAGGCTTCACTTTGCCCACTGAGCAGCTGTGTGGTTCGCACCCAAAATCCCCTGCCAAAACCAGTTGGCTGCATGTTCTTCTGCTAAAATCCCCTATCAGAAAACTAACGGATTTTGCCCACAAACCGCCTGGCAGCCTTGGGCTTTTTCTTTGATTTGGCAACGATTCGCAGGTGTTTGATACGCAAAAAGCCGAACCACTTCAGGAAGCAGTTCGGCTTTTCAGTGGCGCAGAAGCTCGCCGGTTTACTCCGGGAAATTAGGGTTGGTGCGCATGCGGGTGCGCTTGCGCTTCTCCTTCACTTTGGCCGGCTGCGGCTCAGCCACGGCCGGCGAAACCATAGTTCCCTGCTGCCCGTCGGCGCTGGGCGGGGTTGGCTTGCGCACTGAATCTGAGACAACCGGCGTGGTGGGCGTTACCGGGGGCGGGACGGTTTGCGCGGTGGCAGCCCCGGCTATTAATAGCAACAGGGCACAGGCGGCGGGCGTTTTCATGGTGATGCGGTTAAGTGAAGCTCAAACTGGCGGCAGGCAGCCAGCTTATTAATATACATAAAAATCTATGTAAACTTCACTTATCCTACCCGCTTTACTTCAGCAGCTCGTGCAGCACCGTCTGCATGGAAATAGTGCGGTTGCCAGCCTCCTGAATGATGAGCGAGCCGGGTGCATCCAGCACCGCATCCGACACTTCCACGTTGCGGCGTACGGGCAGGCAGTGCAGGAATTTGGCGTCGTCGGTGAGGGCCATGTGCTCGGGCGTGAGCATCCAGGCGGGGTCGTTCTGGAGCACTTGGCCATACTGCTGGTAGCTGCTCCAGTTTTTGGCCTGCACGTAGTTGGCCCCTTCGAGGGCTTTTTTCTGGTCGTACTCGATGCGGGCCCCTTTCGTGAATTTTGGGTCCAGTTCATAGCCCTCGGGATGGGTGATGACAAAATCCACCCAGTCGATTTCCGAGAACCAGTCGCAGAACGAGTTGGGCACGCACTGGGGCAAAGCGCGCACGTGCGGAGCCCAGGTGAGCACCACTTTCACCCGTTCCTTCCGCTTGGTTTCGGCCACCGTAATCAGGTCGGCGAAGCTTTGCAGCGGATGCAGCGTGGCGCTTTCCAGGCTGATGACGGGCACCGTGGCGTAGTGCATGATTTTCCGGAACACTTCTTCGCTGTAGTCGGCCTCCCGGTCCTTGAGCGTGGGGAAGGTGCGCACGCCCAGCACGTCGCAGTACTGGCTCATCACCGCAATAGCGTCCTTGATGTGCTCCTGGGTGCCGCCGTTCATCACCGCGCCATCGGCCATTTCCAGGGTCCAGGAGTCGGCGCCGGCGTTGAGCACCCAGGCCTGCGCGCCCAGGTTGTAGGCCGCCTTCACCGAGCTGAGCCGGGTGCGCAGACTGGGGTTGAAGAAAATGAGCCCAACGGTTTTGTTGCGCCCGACGTGCTGGTACCCGTACGGGTTGGCCTTGATTTCCAGGGCCTGCTGCAACAGGGCTTTATAGTCGCCCGCGTCGGCGAAGGAGGTGAAATTTTTCATGGGGAAGATAGTATGGAGCCTAGCGCGAGTTTCGCGCAGCGTAACTCGTGCCGACCATGCGGGTGAGGAAGCGCCTCGCAGTAGAACGAAGTTGTTGAATAAGGCGGATAACCATTATCCGCCTTGCCGCCAGTGCGGTAGTGGAGGTACGACCTCCACGTCATGGCTGGTCACGAGTTATGCTGCGCTAAACTCGCGCCAGTCGGGGGTACTTTTATTTCGTCTTATAGAAAAACCGGCTCTTTTTGAATGGGCCATTAGCTTTAGGACGATATAGCGAAATAAGACTATCATTACGAATTAGATAGTATTGTATACAGTACAATGTAGTATCGCTATTAGCACAAAAATTAACACGCCTTCTGGCAATAGGGTGTATTTTTTTAAATATATTTTTCATTCTGAATCTTATCTTTCGTCTACTCGCTATGTGCTTTTGAAATCTAAGTATCAGTGTATCATTTTGTATATCATAAATTCCGACAGCTTTTGTCTGAGGAAAGGCTACGCTGGTGCTATATCCTATTTCGGTAAATTTGTTATTTTTAAATATTATTTTATAATTAAAACAATGTGCTCCACCAGGGCACAAAGTCATATAATATGATTTATACAATTGGTTGCCTCTTTGTGGTGAAACAAGCAATAGACAAATAGAGCTGATTGATATAAGAAAACGCATGATTAGATCATCTTCAGATTTTCGACAGAAAATAATACAAAAATGTCATGCTGAGCTTGTCGAAGCATCTTTACCGCAGTGGTATATGATTACTTCTACAACGAAGCAGTAGAGATGCTTCGGCAAGCTCAGCATGACGTTCTTTTTTTTCCTCGTCCCTGACAAGCCTTACATAGCCTTATACTCGTTCCAGCTTTTGATCTTCAAATCCTTCATTTCCAGCCGGCAGAAGGCCTGGATGAAGGCTTTGGCTAGGCGGGCATTCGTCAGCAAACCAACTCCGAAATCCACGGCCGTGCGGCGGATTTTGTAGTCGTTATCCAGCTCGCCCTTCGAGAGGTTCTTGGGGATGTTGATGACTAGGTCGATTTTCTTCTCTTTGAGGTAGGTCAGCACGTTGGGCTCCTGCATTTCATCGGGCCAGAAGAGCAGGCTGCTGGGCACGCTGTTTTCGGCGAAGAAACGGTGCGTACCCTGGGTGGCGTAAATCTGGTAGCCTTTCTGCACGAGCAGCTCCACGGCCGAGAGCAGCGTGACTTTCGACTTGATGGGGCCGCCGGAAATCAGCACGGTTTTCTGCGGAATCTTGTAGCCCACACTCAGCATCGACTTCAGCAGGGCTTCCTCGGCGGTGTCGCCCAGGCAGCCTACTTCGCCGGTGCTCACCATGTCCACGCGCAGCACCGGGTCGGCGCCGGGCAGGCGGGTGAAGGAGAACTGCGGGGCCTTCACGCCCACGAAGGGCAAATCGTACACCCGCTCGCTCTCGTCGCGCGTTACGTCCTTGCCCAGCAGCACTTGGGTGGCCTTTTTGATCAGGTTGTTGCCCGACACCTTGCTCACGAACGGGAAGGAGCGCGAGGCGCGGATGTTGCACTCAATCACCCGAATTTCGCGGTTTTTCTCCAGGAACTGGATGTTGAACGGTCCGCTAATCTGGAAGCGCTTGGCAATCTTCTCGGCAATGATTTTGAGCTTGCGCACCGTGCCCACGTACACGCGCTGGGGCGGGTAGTACATGGTGGCGTCGCCGGAGTGCACACCGGCAAACTCCACGTGCTCGGAAATGGCGTAGCTCACTATTTCGCCCTTGTCGGCCACCGCGTCCAGCTCAATTTCCTTGGCCTCCTGCATAAACTCCGACACCACCACCGGGTACTCGGCGCTTACTTCCACGGCGGCTTTCAGAAACGCTTCCATTTCGAAAGCGTTGGACACCACGTTCATGGACGCCCCCGACAGCACGTAGCTCGGCCGGATGAGCACCGGGTAGCCCACTTCGTTCACGAACTTAAACATGGCGTCGAGTGAGGTGAGCTCCTTCCAGCGGGGCTGGGCAATACCCAGCTCGTCCATGATGCTGCTGAACTTGTGGCGGTTTTCGGCCTCGTCGATGCGGGCCGGCGCGGTGCCCAGGATGGGCGCGTTGGCGTCGGCCAGACGGGTGGCGAGGTTGTTCGGAATCTGGCCGCCGGTGCTCAGAATCACGCCCTCAGGCTGCTCGAACTCCAGAATGTCCATCACCCGCTCGAAGCTCAGCTCCTCGAAATACAGCCGGTCCGACACGTCGTAGTCGGTGGAAACGGTTTCGGGGTTGTAGTTGATGATGATGGTTTTGTAGCCTTCCTCGGCGGCCGTCTGCACGGCATTCACCCCGCACCAGTCAAACTCCACCGACGAGCCGATACGGTACACGCCCGAGCCCAGCACTACCACCGACTTGTCGGTTTCGGGCTCCAGGTCGTTTTCGGTGCCGTGGTAGGTGCTGTAGAGGTAGTTGGTTTTGGCCGGGAATTCGGCCGCTAGCGTGTCAATCTGCTTGATGACGGGCAGCACGCCCAAGGCCTTGCGGCGGGCGCGCACCAGCAGCTCATCGGCTTTCACGTCGCCCTCGCCCAGCAGCTTCACGGCAATCTGCTGGTCCGAGAAACCGGCCTTCTTCACGTCGCGCAGCAGCCCGGTTTCCAGGGCATCCACGCCGCTGCCGCGGCGGGCGGCCAGCTGGTTGCTCAGCTCGAAAATGGTGAGCAGGCGCTGCAGGAACCATAGGTCAATCTTGGTCAGGTCGTGGACCTGCTGGATGGTATAGCCGGCCTCGAAGGCCAGGTTGATGGCGAAGATGCGCTCCTCGTTCGGCTCGCTCAGCAGCTGGTCGATGGTGGCGTTGTCCACCTGCTCGGGCTTGTTGGCCACAAAGCCGCGCTTGCCCGTATCCAGCATGCGCAGGCCTTTCTGGATGGCTTCCTCGAACGATTTGCCAATGGCCATTACCTCGCCCACGCTCTTCATGGCCGAGCCAATCTGCCGGTTCACGCCCTCAAACTTGCCCAAATCCCAGCGCGGCAGCTTCACCACCACGTAGTCCAGGGCCGGCTCAAAAAAGGCCGAGGTGGTCTGGGTCACGCTATTTTTCAGCTCGGCCAGCGAGTAGCCCAAACTCAGCTTGGCGGCCACGAAGGCCAGCGGGTAGCCCGTGGCTTTGGAAGCCAGCGCCGAGGAGCGCGACAAACGGGCATTCACCTCAATCACGCGGTAATCCTCCGACACGGGGTCGAGGGCGTACTGAATGTTGCACTCGCCCACGATGCCGAGGTGGCGGATGGTTTTGATGCCGATGCTGCGCAGCTTGTGGTACTCCCGGTTGCTCAACGTCTGCGACGGGGCCACCACGATGCTCTCCCCGGTGTGGATACCGATGGGGTCGAAGTTCTCCATGTTGCAGACCGTGATGCAGTTATCGTAAGCATCCCGCACCACTTCGTACTCCACTTCCTTCCAGCCCTTCAGCGACTCTTCCACCAGAATCTGGTCGGAGGTGGTGAAGGATTTCTGGGCCAAAGCGCGCAATTCGTCCATGTTGTTGGCGAAGCCGCTTCCCAGCCCGCCCAGCGCAAACGCCGCCCGCACGATGATGGGGAAGCCGATTTTCTCAGCCGCCGCCAGCGCGTCGTCCATGTTGGTTACGGCCACGCTGCGGGCCGAGAGCACGCCAATCTGGTCGAGCTTCTCCTTGAAAATATCCCGGTCCTCGGTATCAATAATGGCCTGCACGGGCGTACCCAGCACCTGCACGTTGTATTTCTCAAACACCCCGGCGCGGTACAAAGCCACGGCGCAGTTCAGCGCCGTCTGACCGCCAAAGGCCACCAGAATCCCGTCGGGCTGCTCCTTCTTGATAACTTCCTCCACGAAGAAGGGCGTCACGGGCAGGAAGTACACGTCGTCGGCAATGTTGTCCGACGTCTGCACGGTGGCAATGTTGGGGTTGATGAGGATGGTGCGGATACCTTCCTCCTTCAGCGCCTTAAGGGCCTGCGAACCGGAATAATCGAACTCCCCGGCCTCGCCAATTTTCAGCGCGCCGGAACCAAGGATGAGAACTTTGTTGGGTTTGTTCATTATGTCGTGTGTGTGCAAACAGAACGTCATGCTGAGCGAAGCCGAAGCATCTCTACTGGGCAATTCGCTCAACTATTCATTGGTCGAATAGACCCTTCAACTTGTCAAGAATACTTGTTTCCTTCTTCGCCGGATGAATGTTCTTTTCATCAAAAACATCGAAATCCGACTCAAATCCATCTGCTATAATTCGGCCTGATTCGTAACGTTTTCCATGTTTGTCTACTAAATATGGAAAACAGTATAGTGTTGTCCGGTAGACATTTGGATTGAGAAATTGAAAGTCGATATGAGCTTCTGTTATGAAGGTTGATTCAAAGCCATTTGCCAGTAATTCTCTAGCAATTATGCTCTTTAACTCTCTAGCATTTAGAGTTAGTGGCTGAATGTTCAACTCTGCGGGCTCAAACGTGGCAGTCATTACATTCAATGATGCTTTTGTTAGGTTGAGTTGCCTTGCAGCATTCAATAGCCAGTCGCCCATATAACCGCAGCTATAATACCGCTCCGTCCCAAAGAAGCTCTGAGTGATATTGTGGGGAATTCCATTCAAATTTCTGCGTTTGGGCATAAGCTGTATGGTGGTTTTCAACGAAGCGGTAGAGATGCTTCGACTTCGCTGTGCTCCGCTCAGCATGACAGCCTTTTGTAATCTTCTATCGACCTTCCTTATACTCCGCCACAGCGTCCAAAAACTGGTCAAACAGAAATTCCGTATCCTGCGGGCCGCCGGCGGCTTCGGGGTGGAACTGGGTGGAGAAGAAGGGCTTGGTTTTGTGCTTGATGCCTTCGCAGGTGCCGTCGTTCAGGTTTTCGAACAGCATGTCCCACTCGGCGGGCAGCGTGGCCGTATCCACCGCGAAGCCGTGGTTCTGGCTGGTGATGTAGCTGCGCTGGGTGCCGGTGAGCTTCACGGGCTGGTTGTGGCTGCGGTGGCCGTATTTCAGCTTGAACGTGTCGCCGCCCGCAGCCAGGCCCATGAGCTGGGAGCCCAGGCAGATGCCAAAAATGGGTTTGTCCTGCGTCAGGGCGGTTTGCAGGTGGCCGATGGTGGCGGTGCACATTTTGGGGTCGCCGGGGCCGTTGCTCAGGAAGAGGCCGTCGTAGTCGAGCTGGGTGAAGTCGTAGTCCCAGGGCACCCGAATCAGCTCCACGTCGCGCTCCAAGAAGCAGCGGATGATGTTGGTTTTGGTACCGCAGTCCACCAGCACGATTTTGTGCTGGCCCGTGCCGTAGTGCTGCACGCCCTGGGGGCTCACCTGGGCCACCAGGTTTTCCAGGTTGGGGTCGTGCAGGGGCACGTCCTGCTCAGCCACAATCTTGCCGAGCATGGCCCCCTTCTCGCGCAGCTTCTTGGTGAGCATGCGGGTATCCACCCCGAAGATGCCGGGGATGTTGTACTCCGCCAGCCAGTCGCCGAGGCTCTTGGCGGCGTTCCAGTGGCTGTGCTCCTCGGAGTAGTAGTTCACCACGAGGCCGGCAATGTGAATCTTGTCCGACTCGAAAATCTTTGAAATCGACTCGTACAGCTCCTCGCCCGGCACCCCGTAGTTGCCCACCATCGGGTAGGTCAGCACCAGAATCTGCCCGGCGAAGGACGGATCGGTGAGGTTTTCGGGGTAGCCGGTCATGGCCGTGCTGAATACCACCTCGCCCGCGGCGGAGGTGAAGGCGCCGAACGACTGGCCCTGGATTTCAGTACCGTCTTCGAGGACGAGTTTTACTGTTTTGGACATTTAGGTAAGGTGAAAAAGACCTGTATTGTCAGTGAGTTTCTAACCAATAGATGACTTATCGAAAAAGCCATTGGCACTATACCAAACTTCACGCATGAAAGGCGCAATAAGCCAGCAGTTGGCTAAATCATCAGTTTCGAAAAATGACCAGTACCATATGCTCCACTCATGTAAGGAGAAATTCTCTTTTAAGATTGGCTCCAGAACTCCCCAGCATTTTGAGAATTCCACAGTTTTTTCTTGATTCTCTACCGCTTGAATAATGATTTCCATCAAGGCAAACTTCTTATCCTCGTCGGTCAAGGAGAGGTAGTGCTGAACGTATTTGTCAATATCAAGTGGATTTGCCACTTCCCATGTCCAGTCCTGCATATGCGGCTCATTGGGCAAGTTCAACTCCTTTGCCAGCTCATCAATTGCTTGCCTAGTCTCACAACGGAAAGGAGGTTTCTGAAGAAGCATATTCTAGCCTTGGTTGGAAGAATGCTGGTGGCGAAGGCTTTGGAACCTTCCGGATACAATTTCGGCTGGAACAGAACCGAATACCGGGGGTCTATTCCAGCCGAACAATGAGGTAAGCCAAACGGGAGAGAAAGAAACTAAATCAATCGGTCCCGCACCCTGCCACTTCCAAATGTCAGGCATCGGAAAGTCGGGCGGGCACAACTGCTGGAAGGAAAAGGGGGAGGCTGTTCTTTCAGGGAAAGAACCGGCCGGTTGCTGCGCAGGAGTCACCAATGGCAGCGGGCAGCTTATCAGAAGGGGAGCGTGGCTCGGTAACTTCAGGGTGCTACTCATTGGGGCTGCAAGTTAGGCCACAGGTCGTTTACTTTTTCACTTCGGCCGGAATTAATGCGTACAGCGCCTGCAAAAACCGGTCTACCTCGTCCTTAGTGATATTCAGCGGCGGCAGCAGACGTAACACCGTGGGGTCGGAGGCGTTGCCCACGAAGATGTGGTGCTCCGAGAGCAGTTGGTCGCGCAGGTCCTTGATGGGGAAGTCGTACTTGATGCCCACCATCAGGCCCCGGCCGCGGATTTCTTCGGCTCCGGCGTGGGTTTCCAGCTCCGTGCGTAGGTAGTCGCCCAGCTCGGCGGCGTGCTGCACCAGGTTTTCCTGCTCAATAACTTCCAGCACCGCCAGCGCAGCGGCGCAGGCCAAGTGGTTGCCGCCAAACGTGGTACCTAGCAGGCCGTAGGACGCCTTCAATTCGGGCGCAATCAGGATGCCGCCGATAGGGAAGCCGTTGCCCATGCCTTTGGCCACCGAAATAACGTCGGGCCGAATGCCGGCGTGCTGGTGGGCGAAGAACTTGCCGCTGCGGCCGTAGCCGCTCTGTACCTCATCGGCCAGCAGCAGCGCGCCGTACTGCTGGCACAGCGCCGCCAGCCCCTGCAGAAACTCATCGGAGGGCATGATGATGCCGCCCACGCCCTGGATGGGCTCGATGATGACCCCGCACACGTCGCCACCCTGCAGCACCTGCTCCACCGCCGCCAGGTCGTACTCCAGGAAGCTGATGTGGTGGTCGGCGTTGAAAGGCGCCACGATTTTGGCGTTGTCCGTAGCGGCTACCGCACCCGAGGTACGGCCGTGGAACGCGCCCTTGAAGGCAATGACCCGCTTCTTGCCGGTGTGGAAGGAAGCCAGCTTCAGCGCATTCTCGTTGGCCTCGGCCCCAGAGTTGCACAGAAACAGCGTGTAGTCCTCGTAGCCCGACACACGGCCCAGCTTCTCGGCCAGCTCCCGCTGAATCGGAATCTGCACCGAGTTGGAGTAGAAGCCGATGTTGCCGAGTTGCTCGGTGAGGCGCTGCACGTAGTGCGGATGCGAGTGCCCGATGCTGATAACGGCGTGCCCGCCGTAAAAATCCAGGTACTCCTGGCCCTTGTCGTCCCAGAGTTTCGCCCCCAGCGCCTTCACGGGCGTAATGTTGACGAGCGGATACACGTTGAAAAGCTCCATGGTCTTTTAGCTGTTAGCTACTAGCTGATGGCTGTTAGCTTTTTTTGAATTGTGCGAATGGTGGCAAAACTGGGCTAATAGCCAACAGCTAAAAGCTAGCAGCTTTTAGACCCAAACCCGTCGTTTCGGGCAGGCCGAAGATGAGGTTCATGTTCTGCACGGCCTGGCCGGAAGCACCTTTCACCAGGTTATCGATAACCGAGGTGATGAGCAGCTGCTTACCGAGTTTCTGCACGTGCAACAGGCACTTGTTGGTGTTGACGACCTGCTTCAGGTGCACTTCCTTGTCCGATACCGTAGTGAACGGGGCGTCCTGGTAGAACTGCTGGTACAGCGCGCGGGCCTCGTCCTGGGTCAGATCCGACGGCGTGTAGACGCTGGCGAAGATGCCCCGGGTGAAGTTGCCGCGGTACGGGATGAAGTGGATGTCCACATCCAGCTCGTGCTGCAGCTGCGCCAGGCTCTCCCCTATCTCACCCAAATGCTGGTGCGTGAAGGGCTTGTAGATAGACACGTTGTTGGTGCGCCACGAGAAATGCACCGTTTCCGAGAGGCTCTGCCCCGCGCCCGTGCTGCCCGTAATGGCCGATACGTGCACATCATCCGTGAGCTTGCCGGCCTGGGCCAGCGGCAGCAGCGCCAGCTGAATGGCCGTGGCGAAGCAGCCGGGGTTGGCAATGCTCTGGGCCTGCTGGATTTGGCCCTTGTTCAGCTCCGGCAGCCCGTACACAAACTCCCGGCCTTCAAACTCGGCGTCGACTTCCAGGCGGAAGTCGTTGCTCAGGTCGATGATGTGGGTGGTTTCGGGTAGCGGATGCTTTTCCAGCCAGGCCCGGGAGTTGCCGTGGCCCAGGCACAGAAACACCACGTCCTCGTCGCCCTGCAACTCGGCTGCAAAGCGCAGCTCCGTTTCGCCCACCAGGTCGTCGTGCACCTGGTAGATGGGGTTGCCGGCGTTGGAGGAACTCACGATGCCACCCAGCTCCACAAACTCGTGGTGCAGCAGAATCCGCAGCAGCTCCCCCGCCGTGTAGCCGGCCCCGCCGACGATGCCCGCCTTAATTTTCATCGTTGAAAGAGGAGTGAATCCGCAGCTGGTTGCTGAAGATTTTGATGAAGCCTTTCGCGTCGCGCGAGTCCCAGGCGTTGTTTTCCTCGCCGTAGGTGGCCACCTTCGACTGCATCATATCAAACGGCGACTCCACGCCCAGCAGCTCAAACTGATACGGTTTCAAGGTAACGTACACCGTCCCCGACACCCGCTCCTGCGACGATTCTAGGAACGCCTCCATGTCGCGCATCACCGGGTCGAGATACTGGGCCTCGTGCAGCAGCGTGCCGTACCAGTTGGCGATGTAGTCTTTGTGCAGCAGCTGCCAGCGGCTGGACGTGTGCTTTTCCAGCAAGTGGTGGCCTTTGATGAGAATCAGCGGCGCGGGCGCTTCAAACCCCACCCGGCCCTTAATGCCCAGAATCGTGTCGCCCACGTGCGTGTCGCGGCCAATAGCATATTGACCGGCCAGCTCGTTGAGGGCCACAATCAGGTCCACCGGCTTCATGGTTTCGCCGTTCAAGGCCACCGGCTCACCTTTTTCGAAGGTGATGCTGATTTCCTGCGGCTCGTGCTTGCTCAGCTGCGTCGGCCAGGCCGACTCGGGCAGGCCCTGGCGGGAAGTCAGGGTTTCCACGCCGCCCACGCTGGTGCCCCAGATGCCTTTGTTGATGGAGTATTTGGCTTTTTCCCAGCTCATCTCCACCCCATTCTGCTGCAGATACTCGATTTCCTGCTGGCGCGAAAGGCCCAGGTCGCGGATGGGCGTGATGATTTCGGTATCGGGCGAAATCACCGAGAAGGCCACGTCGAAGCGTACCTGGTCGTTGCCGGCGCCGGTGCTGCCGTGGGCAATGTAGTCGGCCTTGTTTTCGCGGGCGTACTCGGCCAGCGCCAGGCTCTGGAACATCCGCTCGGCACTCACGCTCAGCGGGTAGGTGTCGTTTTTGAGCACGTTGCCGGCCAGCAGGTAGCGCAGGCACTGCTGGTAGAACCGCTCGGTTACGTCAATCACCTCGTGGCGCGTGGAGCCCATTTCGTAGGCGCGCTGCTCGATGCCGGCCAGCTCCTCCTCGGAGAACCCACCCGAGTTGACAATCACCGTGTGGACTTCCAGACCCAGCTCGCGGGTCAGGTACACCACGCAATAGGACGTATCCAAGCCGCCGCTATAGGCGAGAACTACCTTTTTTTTCATGGAGTGCTGTGTAGTATTAGTGGGCCGTCATGCAGAGGCGGAGCCGAAGCATCTCGCGTGCTGAGGTTGTGGAAAAAAGAACGTCATGCTGAGCGAAGCCGGAGGCGTAGTCGAAGCATCTCTACCTCTGGCTAACTCAATCGTGAGAACGAAGCGCTAGAGATGCTTCGGCAAGCTCAGCATGACGTTCAGGTGACTACCGATTACTGCTTCTGCGCCAGAATTTCAATGGATTGCTGCGTGAAACTGTCGTCCAGCGTGTCGTACACCATGCCGGTGCAGAGGCACATTTTGCGCTGGTTTTCCATCAGGATACCGTAGTTTTTGCAGCTGGAGCAGCCCTTCCAGAAGTCGTCCGACTGCGTGAGCTCGGGGAACGTCACGGGGCGGTAGCCCAGCTCGTTATTGATCTTCATCACGGCCGCCGAAGTGGTGATACCGAAGATCTTAGCCGCCGGGTACTTGGTGCGCGACAGCTCAAACACGCGGTGCTTGATGGCGCGGCCCAGGCCTTCCTTGCGCAGCTCGGTGTTCACAATCAACCCCGAGTTCACCACGAATTTCGCGTCCTCGAAGGTTTCGATGTAGCAGAAACCCGCCAGCTGGTCATCGATGAAGGCAATGATGGCATCACCCTTTTCCATCTTCTTAATCAGATAGTTAGGATCACGCTTGGCAATGCCGACGCCGCGGGTTTTGGCGGATTCGGCGTACCATTGACAGAGGGTTTCCACATACTGCGCATCGGCAGCATCGGCGACTCGTAGGAACATGGTCAAAGCTCGGTGGGCTGCCTCAGTTTGGCAGCAGACTCGGAAAGACGAAAAGCGGGAGGGGAACGGCGCGGGCCAGGCAAAGCCTATGCTCAGGCAGAAACGCCGATAGCGACAAAAACCCAAAAAGAAGGTGGGGCCAGCAGGCCGGGGAGCGGGGTATCCCGGCGGATACCGGGCAACGTCACACGAAGGCTTACACTCGGACTACGGTCGGTTGATTCGGAAGGTGTCTCTTGGGGTGGGCTCCGGTGGGAGGACCCGGCGTCGGTTCGCGGTAGAGGCGGAACCCGGACGTACTATTGCAGCCAGCGATTAAGCTGGCATGATTCGCACGACCAGTCTAGGTCGTCGCAGAAGCGCAATAGAAGAGAGTTGAATCATGACGGGTGCCGCGGGGCGGCGAGGGAGTGTTTTCACGGTTTAAATCGTTTAAACCGCTAAATCGTTGCAAAACTAGAGGATTTTTTTCGGAAACTTTGCCGCTCCGGGAGCAAAATAAATTTCTTAACAGTGAGGCCGCCCGGTTGCGGCCGGGGCCCGATGAGCCTCATTTTGACAGCGTACGGCGCGCAATGCCGCATTTCTCCCTACTTGCATCCTATGAGCGAAGGCCTGAAAATTTTTAAAATCGGGGGCGGCATTATTGATGATGACGCCCAGCTGCAGCAGTTTCTGCGGGAGCTGGCGCGGGTGCCGGGCCGCAAGGTGCTGGTGCACGGCGGCGGTAAAGGCGCCAGCCAGATGCTGCGCGACCTGGGCCAGGAACCCCAGATGGTGCAGGGCCGCCGCATCACCGACGCGGCCACCCTCGACATCGTGACCATGTTCTACGCCGGCAAAACCAACAAGCAATTGGTGGCCGGCCTGCAGGCCGCGGGCGTGAACGCGCTGGGCTTGTCGGGGGCCGATGGCAACGCCATCCGGGCCGTGCGGCGGCCGGTGCGTGATATCGACTACGGCTTTGTGGGCGACCTGCCGGCCGACGCCGTGAACGTGCCCCTGCTGCGCCAGCTGCTGGAAACCGGCCTGCTGCCCGTATTCTGCGCCATCACCCACGACGGCGCGGGCCAGTTGCTCAACACCAACGCCGATACCATTGCCAGCGTGCTGGCCTGCGCCCTGGCCCCGCACTACGCCGTGGAGCTACACTACTGCTTTGAGAAGGACGGCGTGCTGCGCGACGTGGCCGATGACGCCTCGGTAATTCCGCAGATAACCGCCGCCGAGTACCAGCAGCTGAAGGCCGCGGGCATCATTGCGGCCGGCATGGTGCCCAAGCTGGATAACGCCTTTGCTGCCTTGGAAGCCGGCGTGGCGCGGGTAGTCATCGAGCACGCCCTGCGCATCAACGAGCCCGTAAAAACCGTGCTATGCCGGAGCTAACTGCCCTCACCCACGACGCCATCGAGCTGCTGACCCAACTGGTGCAGACGCCCTCGTTCTCGCGGGAAGAAGACCAGACGGCCGAGCTGATTTTTCGGTTTCTGGCGTTCCGGGGGGCCCGCCCCCAGCGCGACGCCAATAACGTGTGGGCCGTTTCGAAGAACTTCGACCCGGCCAAACCCACCATCCTGCTCAACTCCCACCACGACACGGTGAAGCCCGGCACATCTTGGACCGCCGACCCGTTCGGGGCCGTGGTAGAGGGCGACCGGCTAACCGGCCTGGGCAGCAACGACGCGGGGGCCTCGGCGGTGAGTCTGCTGGCCACATTCCTCTACTTCCACGAGCGGGAGAATCTGCCCTACAACCTCATCTGCGCCATTACGGCCGAGGAGGAAGTGTCGGGTGTGAACGGCATCCGCCGGCTGCTGCCGCTGCTGCCGAAAATTGACCTGGGCATCGTGGGCGAGCCAACGCAGATGGACCTTGCCGTGGCCGAAAAAGGCCTGGTAGTGCTCGACTGCGTGGCCCACGGCCGTACCGGCCACGCGGCCCGCGAGGAAGGTGAAAACTCCCTCTATAAAGCCCTCGACGACGTGCAGCGCCTGCGCGACTATCGGTTTGAGCGGGTGTCGGAGTTGCTGGGCCCGGTGAAGCTGACGGTAACGCAGTTGCAGGCCGGCACCCAGCACAACGTGGTGCCCGACCGTTGCACCTTCGTGGCCGACGTGCGCACCAACGAGCTGTACACCAACCCCGAAGTGGTGGAGCTCGTGCGCAGCCTCATCGGGGCCGAGGTGACGCCGCGCTCCACTCACCTCAACTCCTCGCGCATCCCGCTCACGCACCCGCTGGTGCAGCGCGGCGTGGCGCTGGGCCGCCGTACCTTCGGCTCCGTCACCCTCTCCGACCAGTCGATGATGCCCTTCACCACCGTCAAAATCGGCCCCGGCGACTCGGCCCGCTCCCACACCCCCGACGAGTACATCCTGCTCAGCGAAACCCGCGCCGGCGTGCAGGGGTATGTTGAGTTGCTGGACGGGCTGGAGTTGTAGCATTTCTCGCAGTGTTTCGCAGTGGAAGGCGCAGTGTTTCGCAGTGTGCTAACGTCGTCTGAACACTGCGAAACACTGCGCTTTTCCACTGCGAAACACTGCGAGAACCCACACCCGAGCCATAAGAACCACACCATGAAAATCTGGGATAAAGGCATTGCCGTTGATAAGAAAATCGAGCAGTTCACCGTCGGACGCGACCGGGAGCTGGATATGTACCTGGCGCAGTTTGATGTGCAGGCGTCGCAGGCTCAGGCCAACATGCTGGCCGGGGCGGGGCTGATTTCCGCGGCGGAAAACCAGCAGTTGCAGCAGGGCCTGCAGGAGTTGGCCGCCCAGCTGGAAGCCGGCACGTTCACCATCGGCGAAGACTTCGAGGACGTGCACTCCAAAATCGAAGCGTACCTGACCGAACACTACGGCGACGCGGGCAAGAAAATCCACACCGCCCGCTCCCGCAACGACCAGGTGCTGACGGCCATTCAGCTGTTCCTGAAAGACTACACCCGGCGCGCGGCGGCCAAAACCCTGGAGCTGGTGGAGGTGCTGCTGCAGAAGGCCGAAGTGCACAAAACCGACCTGATGCCCGGCTACACGCACTTTCAGGCGGCCATGCCCAGCTCGTTCGGGCTGTGGTTTTCGGCATACGCCGAGCACTTGCTGCTGGACCTGGCCCTGTTCGAAGCGGCCCACACCGTGGCCGACCAGAACCCGCTGGGTTCGGGCGCGGGCTTCGGTAGTTCCTTCCCCATTGACCGATTGCAGACCACCCGGGAAATGGGTTTCGGCAATCTGGCCGTGAGCAGCGTGGGAGCCCAGATGCTGCGCGGCAAAACCGAAAAAACCATGGCCTTCGCCCTGGCCGGCATGGCCGCCACCCTTGCCAAAATGAGCTACGACTTAGTGCTCTACAACGGGCAGGACATGGCCTTCGTGGAGCTGCCTAAGGAGTTCACTACCGGCAGCAGCATCATGCCCCACAAGAAAAACCCCGACGTATTCGAGCTGATCCGGGCCCGCTGCAACGCGTTGCAGGCGTTGCCCAATACGCTCATGCTGGCCACCGGCAACCTGCCCAGCGGCTACCACCGGGACTTCCAGATTCTGAAGGAAATCCTGTTCGAGCCGATGACACAGTTTCTCGATATCCTCGACATCGTGCTGTTTGCCCTGCCCCAGCTGCGCATCAAGCCCGACCTGCTCAACCAGCCCAAGTACGACGCTGTGTTCACGGTGGAGAACATCAATCAGCTGATCCAGACCGGTACGCCCTTCCGCACGGCCTACAAGCAGGTGGGCTTGGCCGTGGAGGATGGCTCGTACGTGCCGCACAAGGAGTTCCAGACCACTCACCTGGGCAGCGTGCATAACCTGGGGCTGGAAGAAATCCGGGCGAAGGTGGCGCGGTTCCGGCAGGACAGCCGGTTGGGTAGTTAAGTCTGATTTTTACCAAAAGCGAAAGGTCCCGAAACCATCTAGTTTCGGGGCCTTTTGCATTTCGGCACAAACTGAATCTATATGACAGGTTTACAAGTGAATAACCTCACCATAAGCAGCGGCGGCGGCTTCCATCACGGCCTCACTCATAGTAGGGTGCGGGTGCACCGACTTGATGATTTCGTGGCCGGTGGTTTCCAGCTTGCGGGCCACCACCACTTCGGCAATCATTTCGGTTACGTTGGCGCCAATCATGTGGGCTCCCAGCCACTCGCCATATTTCTTGTCGAAGATGACTTTCACGAAGCCGTCTTTCACGCCGCCGGCCGAGGCTTTGCCGGAGGCCGAGAACGGGAATTTACCCACCAGAATATCGTAGCCTTGCTTTTTAGCTTCGGCTTCGGTGAGGCCTACCGAGGCAATTTCCGGCGAGGCGTAGGTGCAGCCGGGAATGTTCTGGTAGTTGAGCGGCTCGGGGTGGTGACCGGCAATTTTCTCGACGCAGATAATGCCTTCGGCCGAGGCCACGTGGGCCAGCGCAGGGCCGGGTACGATGTCGCCGATGGCGTAGATACCGGGCACGTTGGTCTGGTAGAAGTCGTCCACGATAACACGGCCTTTTTCTACTTTAATGCCCAACTCTTCGATACCGATGTTTTCGAGGTTGGTTTGCACGCCCACGGCGCTCAGCAC
Source organism: Hymenobacter puniceus (assembly GCF_014333525.1). Lineage (GTDB taxonomy): Bacteria > Bacteroidota > Bacteroidia > Cytophagales > Hymenobacteraceae > Hymenobacter. The sequence continues at coordinate 605,881 of NZ_JACSCX010000002.1, read as the reverse complement.
CACGTCGCACTCAATCTGCTGGTCGCCTTTGGCCGTTTTCACGGTCACGATGCAGCCGGCGCCGCTGGTATCCACCTTGGTTACCTCGGCCGAAGTCAGCACGTTTACGCCAATTTTCTTGAACGACTTCTCCATCTGGCGGCTCACTTCCTCGTCCTCCACGGGCACGATGCGGGGCAGGTATTCCACCACCGTCACCTCGGAACCCATGGTGCGGTAGAAGTAGGCAAACTCGACGCCGATGGCGCCGGAACCCACTACCACGAGGCGCTTGGGTAGCCCGGGCATCACCATAGCTTGGCGGTAGCCGATGATTTTCTTATTGTCGACGGGCATGGTGGGCAGCTCGCGCGAACGGGCGCCGGTAGCCAGAATGATGCTCTTGGCCTCCACGGTTTCCTTGGTGCCGTCGGCTTTAGTCAGCTCCACTTTGCCGGGGGCCAGCAGCTTGCCGGTACCCATCAGGGCGTCGATTTTATTCTTTTTGAACAGGAAGTTAATGCCCTTGCTCATGCCCTCGGCTACACCGCGGCTGCGCTTGATGACGGCATCGAAATCATAGCCCACACCTTCGGCCTTGAGGCCATACTCAGCGGCGTGGTTGAGGTATTCAAACACCTGGGCGCTTTTGAGCAGAGCTTTGGTAGGAATGCAGCCCCAGTTGAGGCAGATGCCGCCGAGCGACTCCCGCTCGATAACGCCGACTTTCAGACCAAGCTGCGAAGCCCGGATAGCAGCCACGTAGCCGCCGGGGCCGCTGCCGACAACGACCAGGTCGTATTGCAATGCCATGTTGTTGTACTTGAGGGTGAGATTGGGAAACCCGCGCCGGGCACGGACCCCGCAGGTGGGGCCCGGCAAAGATAGGCAGGCGGCGCAACTCGCCAACCAACGGCGGCAGCTTACTCATCGGCCCCGATGGAGGACTTAAAATAGTGGACTAGCTATATCCGTTCGGGTCGTTGCGCCGTAGAAGACCCGATTTAACTTTACAGCGCCATCAGGTCGCTTTTCTGACTGCCTTGCTCATGAACCACCGTCTACTTTCTCTGCTTTCCATCACCGGTAGCCTGCTGTTTTTCAGTGAGTGCGCCACCACCGTCGAAGCCGACAAGCCCGGTTCCGCGCAGCGCGCCATGCGCCAGGAAACCGTTGCGCCTGCTGCTACTTCCGGCACCGGTACGGAGGTAGCAACGGCTGCCACCGTAACCGCGCCGGTACCAGCGCCCGGCACGATGGAGGCCGCCGCCCGCAAATCCAGCGCCGACTACCGCAATGAAATTCGCATTGCTGATGCGACGCTTAAAGGCTCGCCCCGCAACTTCGACGCGCTGCTGACCCGGGCCAAGGCCAAAAGCCACCTCAAGGACTACGCCGACGCCATTGCCGACTACAACTTGGCCGCCCGCCTCAAGCCCACCAACGCCGAGGTGTACTACAACCGAGGCCTGAATCGCCTCAAGCTGAAGCAGTACGCCCCTGCCATCTCCGACTTCAGCAAAGCCACCCGCTACAACCCCACCGACAAGGAGGCCTTTTTCGGCCGGGGCGCGGCCCGCATGCAGATGTTTAACTTCAAAGGCGCCATTCCCGACTTCACCAAAGCCATTGAGCTGGACCCCACCTACGCCGACGCCTACGAGTACCGCGGCATCAGCTACGCCTCCATCAACAAGCCCGCCGAGGCCAAAACCGACCTCGAAAAAGCCACCCAGCTCAATCCCGAAGCCGCCAAAAGCCTGCGCCGCTACGCCGGCAAGTAATCCCCTGTCATTGTGAGGACGAAGGAAGAAGCAATCCTTGCTCTCGTGGCAGACGTTTTCCTAAACAGAAAGCCCTCCGGCAGTAGTGTAGTCCACTAACGCCGGAGGGCTTTCTGCTTAATTCACGCTTAGCGCACGGAGAGGAAGGATTGCTTCGCTCCGCTCGCAATGACAACGTACTACTTGCCAAATAACAGCTTCACATAGAAACTGGGCTGGCGCAGCCGCTCGCGCATATCCAGGTCCAGGAACATCATCGAGAGGGTTTCGGCCAGCGTGGGGTTGTTGGCGGCGCGGTTGGCTACGAAGTTGAACAGCCACGGGTAGTCGAGCAGCTTCTGCATGGCGCGGCTCAGGCGCAGCTCCTGGCCCAGGCGGTTGTACACGGCCGCGTCGTAGCCACGCAGGAAACCGGCCGAAAAGTCCGCCGCCGCCAGCGCCCGGCCCGCCCAATCGGCCGCGTGCCGCCCCGATACCATGGCATGGCTGATGCCTTCGCCCGTGAACGGGTCGATGAGCGAGGCGGCGTCGCCGAGCAGCAGGTAGTTGGGGCCCGACAGCACGCGGCGCTTAGAGCCCAGCGGCAACCCGAAGCCGCGCACCGGCCCCAGCCGCTCGGCCCCGGCAAAACGGTCTTTGAGAGCCGGGTGCGTTTGCAGGATTTCGGCTAGCCTTTCGCGCAGATTCACTTTCTTTTTTGACACGGCTTCCGTGAGCATGCCCACGCCCACGTTGGCCTCGCCGTTGGGCAGCGGAAACACCCACAGGTAGCCGGGCAGAAAATCCTGGATGAAGTGCAGCTCAATAAAATTATCGGGGTGTAGGCCCTGTACGCCACGGTAGTAGGCCCGCAGGCCGGCGCAGTGGTGGGCTGGCTCCAGCGCGTGCCCGGCCACCTGCCGCGCAAACCCCGACTGCGCGCCATTGGCCACCAACAGCAGGCGCGCTAGCGCCACGGGCGTGCCGTCAGTGGTGCGTAGCAGCCAGCGGCCGTCGGGTTGCTGCTCGGGTAGCGCCACATCAATGTTTTCGCGGAAGTCGATTTCGGGGCGGCGGCGCACTTCTTCCACCAGGAAATTATCGAAGTCGAGGCGTTTAATGATGTGGCCGGCGGCGCGGTCGTGTGCGGGGTTATAGTGCGGTTTGAAGGGCACGGCCAGCTTGCGGCCGTTGGGGGCATAGAAATCGATGCCCCAGCTGGGCACCTGGGCAGGGTCGGCGGCCAGCTGGGCGGGCAGCGCCTCCCCTATCCGGCGCAGCTCGTTGATGACTTTGCCGCTGAGGGCGTCGCCGCACACTTTGTCGCGCGGGAAGGTGGCCTTATCCAGCAGCAGGCAGCGGTGGTCAGCGGTGGCTAGGTGCAGGGCCGCCGTGGCGCCGCCGGGCCCGGCGCCCAGAATGCAGATGTCGGTTTCGAGCAATTCGTTGTTTGTTATTGATCTTTCGTTCCTCACTCTATCCGTAGGCAGTACCAACGCGCCAGAGCAGCTGCAAGGTAACCGGCGGCGCACTGGTTTCCGACGCACCGGCTTTGACAGTGCCCTACGAGCAACAAAAAACCAATAACGCACCTATCTTCGCCGCATGACAAAATTGCTCGACGGAAAAGTGGCCCTGATTACGGGCGCTTCCAAAGGAATCGGCCGCGCCATTGCGGTACATTTTGCCCAACTGGGCGCGCAGGTGGCTTTCACGTACCTCTCCAGCGTGGAGAAGGGCCAGCAGCTGGAAGAAGAGCTGGCCGCCCACGGCACCAAAGTGAAAGGTTTCCGCTCCGACGCCTCGGTGTATGCCGAAGCCGAAAAGCTGATAGACGATGTAGTGGCCGAGTTCGGTAAGCTGGATATTCTGGTGAACAACGCCGGTATCACGCAGGACGGCCTGCTGATGCGCATGAGCGAGCAGCAGTGGGACCAGGTGCTGGCTGTGAACCTGAAATCGGTGTTCAACCTCACCAAAGCCGCTACCAAGCCCATGATGCGCGCCAAAGCCGGCAGCATCATCAACATGAGCTCGGTGGTAGGCATCAAAGGCAACGCCGGCCAGAGCAACTATGCGGCCTCCAAATCGGGCATTATCGGCTTCACGAAGTCGGTGGCGCTGGAGCTGGGCTCGCGCAATATCCGCTGCAACGCGGTAGCGCCTGGATTTATTGAAACCGAAATGACCGACGCCCTCGATTCCAAGCAGGTAGACGAGTGGCGCAAAGCCATTCCGCTGCGCCGCGGCGGCACCCCCGAGGACGTGGCCAAAGCCACTGCCTTCCTCGCCTCCGACGACAGCAGCTACATCACCGGCCAGGTGCTGCAGGTAGACGGCGGCATGCTGACCTAGTTTTTTTAAACTTAGATACTAGTGCTGGTTCCCCTCCTTGGAAAGGAGGGGTTAGGGGTGGTTGATATTCGTTGAACGGTACTAGAGCTAATTCTAAAAACTGTTCAACCCGCATCAACCACCCCTAACCCCTCATTTCTAAGGAGGGGAACTAGTTTTTAGCTCTAACTGCCCACCCCACTATGCGCCGCTTGCTGCTGTTTCTGCTGCCCCTGCTGTTGCTCACGGTGCTGGCCTACCCGCGCCTGCACCGCCGCTACGACCGGCTGCGCCAGGCCCAGGCGGCTCGCACCGCCGTGCAGCAGCTAGCGCCGCGCCTGCATGACGGCGACCTGATTTTCCAGACGTCTCAATCAGCCCAGAGCCGTGCCATTCAGTTGGCTACGCATTCCGCGTACAGCCACTGCGGCATCCTGTTCCGGAAAAACGGCGAATGGCGCGTGTTTGAGGCCGTGCAGCCCGTGAGTGAAACCTCCCTAGCGGCTTGGGTGGCGCGGGGACAAGGCGGCCGCTTCGTGGTAAAGCGCCTGCGCGACGCCCAGGCCGTGCTGACGCCCCCGGTGCTGCGGAAGCTGCACGCCGCCGGCGAGCAATACCGCGGCCGCCGCTACGACCTGTACTTCGGCTGGTCGGACGAGCGAATTTACTGCTCGGAGCTGCTATGGAAGATGTACCAGCAGGCAACTGGCCGCGAAATCGGACAGCTCCAGCACCTGCGCGACTTCGACCTTTCCCACCCCGCCGTGCAGGCCAAGCTGCGCGAACGGTACGGCAGCCACCTGCCGCTGAACGAGCCGGTTATTTCCCCCGTTGCCATATTCGACAGTCCGGAGCTAGTGAAGGTGTTGCAGCGGTGAGGCTGGCATTCTGAACGCGTGGGGAATTCAAAAAGACCGTCGTGCGGAGCGCAGCGGGCCGCGCTGAGAATTGATAAGGTTAGTGACGCTGCCGACCACTTCAGCCCTACCTTGCGCCGCATCCGTAAGGGCTTCTGACTACCCTCGACTTACCTATGAGCAAAGCCGTTTTCATTGCCACCGCTGAGCCGTACAGCGGCAAATCCGTTGTGACATTGGGGCTAGTACACCTGCTGCTGGGGCAGGCGCAGCGGGTGGGCTACTTCAAGCCCATCATCACGCCCCTCGCCGACGGCCAGCCCGACTACCACATCCAGACGGTGCTGCAGCACTTCCAGCTGCCCCTCGCCTACCCCGATACCTACGCCTACACCGGCCAGGAGGCCCTGCGCATGGTGGAAGCCGGCCGCGCCGGCGAGTTGCTCGACACCATCATCCACCGCTTCAAGCAGCTGGAAGCCGCCCACGATTTTGTAGTGGTGGAAGGCACCGACTTCGTGGGCAGCAGCCTGGCCCTGGAGTTGGACCTCAACTGGCAGGTGGCCCGCAACCTGAGCGTGCCGGTGGTGCTGCTGATTTCAGGCCTCGACAAAACCGTGGAGCAGCTCGTCAACGCCGCCCTGTCCATCCGCCGCGACGCGCTGGAAAGCGAGGTGCAGGTGCTGGCGTTGGTGCTCAACCGCGTGGCCCCAGCGCAGCTGGATGAGGTACGCACCCTGCTCCGCGACCAGCTGCCGCCCGAAACCCAGCTGGCCCTTATTCCGGAAAGCGCGGCCCTGCGCAGCCCCACCATGCAGGAAATCCACGACCAATTGGGCGGGGAGTTGCTGTTTGGGGCCGACCAGCTCACCAACCCCGTCGACCACTTCATCAACGGCTCGATGCAGGTGCCCAACTTTTTGCTGCGCCTCGAGGAAAACGTGCTCATCATCACGCCCGGCGACCGGGCCGACCTTATTCTGAGTGCCCTGCAGGCCAATATGTCGGCCAGCTACCCGCGGGTGGCAGGGCTGGTGCTCACCAGCGGCTACCGGCCCGAAGACTCGGTGCTGCGCCTGATTGAGGGCCTGCCCGCGGCCGTGCCGATTCTGCTGGTGGAGTCGGGCACGTTCCAGACCACCACCCGCATCGGCAACATTCAGGCGCGCATCGGGCCGCAGCAAACCAAGAAAATCCGGCTGGCCATCCAGACGTTTGAGCGCCACCTCGATGCGCCGCGCCTGCTGGAGCAGCTCAGCACGTTTGCGCCGCGCGGCCTCACCCCGCACATGTTCCAGTACCAGTTGCTGCAGTGGGCGCGCAGCCAGCGCAAGCACATTGTGCTGCCCGAGGGCAACGACGACCGGGTGCTGCGCGCGGCGGCCCGCCTGCTGGAACAGGACGTGGTGAGCCTCACCATCCTCGGCGACCCAACCCAGATTCTGGCCGCCGCCAAGCGCCTCGGCCGCCCCCTGGACCCGCAGCGCGTGCAGCTGCTCGACCCGGCCAATTCCGCGCTGTTCCAGGGCTTCGCCGAAACCCTGTTTGAGCTGCGCCGCAGCAAAGGCGTGACCCTGGAAATGGCCCGCGACCTGATGACCGACGTGTCGTATTTCGGCTCGATGATGGTGTACAAGGGCCTGGCCGACGGCATGGTGTCGGGGGCGGTGCACACCACGCAGCACACCATTCGGCCGGCGCTGCAGTTCATCAAGACGCGGCCGGGCGTGTCGGTGGTGTCGTCGGTGTTCTTTATGTGCCTGCCGGATCGGGTGGCGGTGTTCGGCGACTGCGCCGTGAACCCCAACCCTACCGCCGAGCAGCTGGCCGAAATTGCCATTTCCTCAGCCGACAGCTCCCGGCGCTTCGGCATCGAGCCGCGGGTGGCCATGCTGTCCTACTCCTCGGGCACCTCCGGCGAGGGCGCCGATGTGGACAAGGTGCGCCAGGCCACCCAGCTCGTGCGCCAGCTCCGTCCCGATTTGCTGGTGGAAGGCCCCATCCAGTACGATGCTGCCGTGGACCCCGCCGTGGGCCAGCAGAAGCTGCCCGGCTCGCCGGTAGCCGGCCAGGCCAGCGTGCTCATCTTCCCCGATCTGAACACCGGCAACAACACCTACAAAGCCGTGCAGCGCGAAACCGGCGCCCTGGCCATTGGCCCGATGCTGCAGGGCCTGAACAAGCCCGTCAACGACCTGAGCCGCGGCTGCACCGTCGACGACATCTACAACACGGTGCTACTGACGGCCATTCAGGCACAGGGGTAGATTTGGCAGTAACAAAAAGGACCCGTTGCTTCATTTAAAGCAACGGGTCCTTTTTGTTTTTATTAGGCCAACGAAAAAAGCTTGGCGTTGTTGGGGAATTAGTATTCCGTCTGCCCATAACTGAAGCCCAATAATTGCAATATTGCTGATGTTTTATTCATAAGCCAAATTTATAACGTCGAGCCCGAACTGAAGCACAATAAAGAACAAATGTTGAGGCAATATTCGTCAAGCCCCAATAACGCCAAACCTAATGTTGGCTGCAGGCATATTTTGCTAATGTTTGTTTTGTCCAATATTAAACAAAATTTGTTCTGCACTTCTATTGTCGTTGTCTGCATTTGCAAGTTTCAAATATGCTCTTGATTTACCAATTGATTTTTTTACTCCTTCTCCTGTCAAATAAGAAAGTCCAAGAAGATAGTTTGCTTCATCAATTTCATATTGTGTGTCTTTGCAACTTGTCGATTGAAACTTTATGAAATTGTTTACAAGCAATTACTTTGTCAATTGAAACACCAATTCCATAATAGTAGCAAAGTCCAATAGTTAAAGAATAATCAGCTTTACCAACTTTGTCTGCTAAGGAATAATATTCAAAAGCTTTTTTGAAATTTTCCTTGTCTCTATAAATTGTTCCCAAATTTAATGCAGCTCTGCTTGAACCTTTGTCAATTGCCAACAAATAATTATCAATGGCTTTATTAATGTCTTTTTCACAACCTTTTCCTTCGCTTAAAAAGTCTGCCAAGTTTGTCAAGGCATCAACAACTCCATTTATCGCAGCTTTCTCATACCACGAAAATGCAGATGAAAAGTTTTGTCTAACAATGATTTCGTTTGTGGTTGTTTTAAGTCCAAAAGAGAAATGGTCTGCAACTTCATTTTGAGCAGTTGCATCACCTTTTCTTGCTTTCGCTAGTAAGTCTTTCCATGAGGTTTTGTCTAACATAAAACACTTTAAATTAAGGTGTCACAAATGCTTGCAGCCATCGGCCAAAGGCTTTCCGAAGTGGCAGCATTGGCATTCCTTCAGTTCAGCCGTTGTTCTGTTGATGATTCTTATTTTACCACTCCAAATTAGCACATAGATGCCATTTTGGGAAGCCTCTGTTATGCGCTTATATAACTAATGTTACAGAACTTCATTTACTTCTCCCGCTTCGTTGACAAACATTAGAGTCTCAGCTTTCATTACGAAATTGTCTTCATCATGCGGAACCCCCGAATTACCATATGGGTCAAGTGTTAAGTAAAACTCACCCGTATCAAGTTTCACAAATGTAATATCGGTATACCCGCCACTGGTTGGAAAGTCTTCAAATATGTATAGCTCTGTTGTTCCGCTAAACACGAGTTCAATTGTACATGGCTCAAACTTCTGTTTTCCTTTGAACTTCTTTATGTCGAGTCCTATGGAAAACCGCCTTGGCTCGTATTCCAATTTAAACGTTGTAACGTTTCCATCAGCGAAAGCGTAAATGTTCTTTGTTTCCTCAAAGTTCATGACTGCTTACTATATAGCGCATAACATTTTTATTGCCGAAGGTAGCGAGGGGGTTTGTGTTTCGGCAATATACGCTCTGTACGAAATAGTCTTTCGGTAATAGTACTGACGTTCGCCTTATTGCCGAAACCCGGTCCCTACAATCCGAGACTGTCGAGGGGAGAAACAGGTCGGCTGCGTTGAGCCATATGGGTGTAAATTTCAGTGGTTTTAATACTACTGTGCCCCAATAGGTCCTGGATAACGCGAATGTCAGTACCGGCCTCCAGCAAATGGGTTGCATAACTGTGCCGTAACATGTGCAGCGTAACGGGCCGGCGAATTCCGGCCCGCTCCGCCGCCTGCTTCACTACCAGTTGCAGGCTACGCTCACTATAAGGCTCCCCCGGCCGCTGGCCTTCAAATAGAAACGTGACTGGCCTAAACTGCCGAAACTGCTCCCGTAGTAGTTGCAGCAGGCTATCAGGCAGGGGCAGGTCCCGGTCTTTCTTCCCTTTGCCGCCTCTCACATACAGGGCCATGCGCCGGCTGTCGATGTCCTGCGGCGTAAGGGCCAGCACTTCGCCCAGGCGCAGTCCCAGCCCATAGGCCAGCATGAGCATGGCCCGATGCTTAATGTTTTCAGTGCCTTGCAAAAGTGCGCGCACCTCCACCTGGGCCAGCACTTTGGGATTGGTGAGCGGCTGCTTGGGCCGGGGCACTTCGTAGTATTGGCGCGGTTGGTTTTCTACCTGCTCGTAGTAGAATTTAATGGCGTTGATGAGCACGTTCTGGTAGGCTTCGGAGATGCCGGCGGCCACACGGCCGGCCAGGTAGTTGAGCACATCCTGTCTGCTGAGCTCCAGCGGCAGGCGCGGCGCGTGGTGCGTCAGAAACAGCTGAAATGCGCCCCGGTAGTTTTTCAGTGTGTTGGGGCTATAGCGCTTTAGGGCAATCAGCTGGCAGTAGCGGGCCAGCAGTACCTCGTGCGCGGTAGGTGGCGGCGGAGCCACGGCCAGCGCTGGTACCACTGGCACGTGCAGCGGCACCGCTGCCCGCTGGCACGCCTGCCGCAGCAGCTCCACGGCTTCGGGCGTGGCTGGCAGCCAATAGCCCCGCAGGGCGGCCCGGTACTGCACGCCAGCCGCCAGTAGCGCCGGACGCAGGGCGGCGTCGGAGTAGGGAAAGAACACCCGAAAGCCGGCCCGATCATCGGTCAGGCGGAGCGAAACCGCCGCCTTCATGGCGCCAGCGGCGACAGTTGCTCGCCCGGCTTTTTATCCAGCATCAGCAGCTGCTCCCCAATAATTTCCGTCACGTAGTGCCGCTGGCCGGCCGCGTCGTCGTAATGGCGGGTTTTGAGCTTGCCCTCCAGGTACACCAAGCTGCCTTTGCGCAGGTAGGCCTGGGCCAGCTCGGCCAGGCCGCGCCAGAGCACCACACTGTGCCAGTCGGTGCTGGTATGAGCCTGGCCGGCTTTGTCGCGGTAGGTTTCGGAGGTCGCCAGCGAGAATTTTGCTACGGCCACGTTGCCGTCCAGTATGTTGATTTCCGGGTCTTTGCCGAGGTTGCCAATGAGGGTGACTTTGTTGAGACCGCGCATGAACCCAAAATAGCGGCAATATTCCAGATTCGCTATTGCTGCCCCGTAGCTCCCGTGCTTCACGGCCTTGCCGGGGAGGGGACAGTAGCCGGCGGGCAGCTTTCCCCAAGCATCGGAATGGGCAAACAGCACGTATGCACGTTTCTGGCTGCCATCCCGACCGTGGCCAGAGCACCGGCCGCACCCCGGCCTCCGCCTGATCCAGTACGGGCCGGCGCCGCGGCGCTCCGGATTCTATCCGGTAGCTTGCGCCCCGCTACGCCAACAAAACACCTTTCTTTTTTATCCCACCACCCAACCAACCTACATGGCCTCCGGACTTTTTGCCTTACTAGATGATATTTCGGCTTTAGTGAAAGTCAGTGCCGCCAGCCTGGACGATGTGCCGGCGCAGGTGGCAAAAACCACCGGCAAGGTGTCGGGCATCGTAATTGACGACACGGCCGTGACCCCCAAGTACGTGGTGGGCCTCGACCCCAGCCGGGAGCTGTCCATCATCTACCAGATTGCCAAAAAGTCGCTGTTCAACAAGCTGCTGATTCTGACGCCGGCGGCGCTGGTGCTGGGCTACTTCGCGCCCTGGGCCATTACGCCCATCCTGATGCTGGGCGGGGCTTACTTGTGCTACGAGGGCTACGAGAAGGTGCATTCCATGTTCAGCAAGCACCCCGAGACCCACGCGGAAACCGAGCAGCTGGAAACCATTACGCCGGAGGAGCTGGAAAAGCAGCGCGTGGCCGGCGCCGTCCGCACCGACATCATTTTGTCGGCCGAAATTATGGCCATTGCCTACAGTCAGGTAACCGACCAGCCCATCGTGAACCAGATTGTGGTGATGCTGGCCGTGGCGGTGTTTATCACGGTGGCCGTGTACGGCTTCGTGGGGCTGATTGTGAAGGCCGACGACATCGGCCTGCACCTGGCCGAGGGCGACAACAGCGCAGCCACCAAGAGCTTCGGCCGCGGCCTTGTGAAGTTCATGCCGAAGTTTCTCAGCATCCTGAGCTACGTGGGCACCGCCGCCATGCTGTGGGTGGGCGCCGAAATCATTGCCCACGGCATCCCGTTCACCGCCCACCTGCTGCACGAGCTGGAAGTAGCCCTGGCCTCCATGCCCGCCGTGGCCTGGCTGGCCAAAGTAGTGGCCTGCGGCTTGGGCGGTCTGGTGGTTGGCTTCGTGGTTGACCAGGTAGTACGACTGGTAAAGAAGCTGCTGCCGGCCAAGAAGGAGGTAGCGCAGTAGCGCGAACTTTGCAGTTCGCGCCCCAGCATCTTGAATAGACCGTCATGCTGAGCTTGCCGAAGCATCTCTACCGCTTCGCACAAATCATCCAACGAAGCGGTAGAGATGCTTCGGCAAGCTCAGCATGACGGTCTGGTGTTTTGTCGACCTCCCAAGCAGCTCCTATTTCTCCCGCCTCTCCCCATGCACATCTTCGTCATCAACTCCGGCAGCAGCTCGCTGAAGTACCAACTGTTTCGCTGGCCGCAGGAGCAGCCGCTGGCCCGCGGGCTGGTGGAGCGCATCGGCCTGCCCGATGGCCAGCTCACGCACACCACCCTACTGCCCGACGGCCAGGAGCACACCGAGCGCCACACCCTGCCCATCCCCGACCACCGCACCGGCCTGGAACAGGCCATGCGCCTGCTCACCGACCCTGAAACCGGCGTGCTGCCCGATCCGGCCGACGTGCAGCTGGTGGGCCACCGCGCCGTGCACGGCGGCGAGGAATTCCGGGAGCCGACGCTGGTGACGCCAGAGGTGAAGGCCCGCATTCGGGAGCTGTTTCCGCTGGCCCCGCTGCACAATCCGGCCAACCTGCTGGGTATGGAGGTGGCCGAGCAGCTGTTTACGCAGGCCCGGCAGGTGGCGGTGTTCGACACGGCGTTTCATAGCACGCTGCCGCCCCACGCCTACCGCTTCGCGCTGCCCGAGGAGCTGTATACCAAGCACGGGCTGCGCGCCTACGGCTTCCACGGCACCAGCCACCAGTTTGTGAGCCGCGAAACCCTGCGCTACCTGGGCCAGCCCGACGCCCGCGTGATTACAGTGCACCTGGGCAACGGCTGCAGCATGACCGCCACCGTGGCCGGCCGCGCCGTGGATACCAGCATGGGCTTCGGCCCCATGAACGGGCTGGTGATGGGCACCCGCGCCGGCGACACCGACCAGGCCGTCATTTTCCACTTGGTAGAGCAGCTGGGCTACTCGCTCGACGACGTGAAGAACCTGCTCAACAAGGAAAGCGGCATGCTCGGCCTCACCGGCCACAGCGACATGCGCGACATCACGCGCCAACTCAACGAAGGCGACCCGCGCGCCCGCCTCGCTTACGACCTCTACGCCCACCGCATCAAGAAGTACCTCGGCAGCTTCCTGGCCATCCTCAACGGAGCCGAGGCGGTGGTGTTCACGGGCGGCGTGGGCGAAAACGACGCGCTGGTGCGCCAGCTGGTGTGCGCCAACCTGGACTTCCTGGGCATCCAGCTCGATGAAACCGAAAACGCCCGCCGCGCCCCCGGCATCCGCGACTTATCGGCGGCCGGCAGCCGGGTGCGGGTGCTGGTGGTGCCTACCAACGAGGAGCTGGAAATTGCGCGGCTGTGCGCGGAGGTGGTGATGTATTGATGATTTTCTCGCCTTCGCCTTTTTTCGGAATAGGATCTGAAAGCGCAGAGTACGGCTCATACGAATGTTGAAAAGCGAGAATTGACGACAATACTTCAATCTTACTTTTTGAACATTTTCCCGTGTAACTCTTGGAATATATCTTTCCCTGAACTCGAAAAGCTGAGTACTACAGATTCCTCTCCTAGGACTGGCAGATAAACCACGTACCCATTGCCATCCATCATGTCATGGAATTGCCTTGCCTGCAGGCTGGCAGGCACAAAATCCTGAATGTACCGTAGCACAGTAGCTTCCTGGGAAGAGGTTAGTATCTGGCGTTTATGCAGCAGAAACTTTCTGTCTGTCCGGTAGGAACATTCTGTTGAGTCTACCCAGTATTCGGCCAGAAAAGGACGCTTGGTGTTTATCATTTCCTCGTAGCCTATCTCCCGATGATCTACCTCCTCCTGATACACCTTAATCATTTCGCGGTGCCCACCCCACTCCCCACACCCGGCATATTCAACCTGGATACAGATTGTGTCTTGGTATCTGATGTTGGGTAAACCCTGCAGACTGTGGGCGGGCGGCAAAAGCAGCTTCGGCAACAGCACAAACGCCGCGCACATCAGCACAAACAAAACGGGAACTACCTTCTGGAGCATAGCGGGGCCTGATTACGCACCAAGGTAAGCGGCAACACGTTTCCTTCTGTCTTCTCCCCCCGCAACCTGCTACCTTCGCTACCCGGCCTTGGCGCGCTACGCAACTCTGTGGCGCTTGCCGGGGTTCTTAGCCTGCTCACTCGCTATTTCCGTCTTTTGATTTCTATAGCTGCTTCTCCCTGGTTGATTTTGCCGTGCCTGCTAGCGGGCGCGGCCTATGCGGCGCTGCTTTACTCGGCCAAGGCGCCCTGGAGCCGCCGCCTGAACTACGGGCTGGCGGCGCTGCGCTTCGTGGTGGTGAGCTTCCTGTGTTTCCTGCTGCTCTCACCGTTCATCAACACCACGACCACCACCACCGAAAAGCCCACCATCGTGCTGGCCGTCGACAACTCGCAGTCGGTAGCGCTGTTTACGCCCCGGCCGGTGCTGAGCCAGACCACCAGCGGGTTGCGGCAAATGGCCGCCGCGCTGCAAGCCAAGGGCTTCACGGTGGAAACCCGCCCGCTCATCGGCCCGGCGCGTTCCGCCGACTCGCTACGCTTTACGGCCGCCTCCACCGACCTTAATGCCCTGCTGAGTGGCATTCAGGAAAGCTACGAGGGCCGCAACCTAGCCGGCGTGGTGCTGGCCTCCGATGGCATCGTGAACCAGGGCCAGTCGCCGACTTTCTCGGAGTTTCGGTTCCCGATTTACAGCCTGGCCCTGGGCGACACAGTACCGAAGAAAGACCTCAATATTCCTGCCCTTACCTACAACCGCGTAGCGTTCAGTGGCAACCGGTTTCCCATTGAAGCCGACCTCACCTACGACGGGTTTGCGGGCGGCGCGGCCGTGGTGCAGCTGCGCGAAAACGGCCGCGTGCTCCAGACCCGGCGCGTGGCACTACCGGCAGGCCAGCGGCGCACCAAGGTGGCCTTTACGGTGGTGGCTCCTGCGCCCGGCAAGCGCCGCTACGAAGTGGTGGTGGAGCGCCAGGCCGGCGAATTCACAGCTCTCAACAACAATAAGTTTGCTTACCTCGAAGTGGTGAAAGGCAAGCTGCGGGTGCTGCTGGCCGGCGCCGTCCCCCACCCCGACCTTAAGGCCCTGCGCGCCGCCATCCAGGGCAACGACAACTTCGACCTTGTCACCTACCTGCCCGGCATCAACCCCCTGAAAGCCGGCCAGGACTACGATGTGGCCATTCTGCACCAGCTGCCGGCCCGCTCCGGCGTGGGGGCCGAGGTGCTGGCCGAGGTGCGCCGCCGCCGCACTCCGGCCCTCTACGTGCTGGGCGCACAGTCCGATTTCCCCGCCTATAACGCCCTCGGTACAGGCCTCACGGTGCAGCCCCGCAGCTCCCAGACCGACGACGTGACGCCGACGCTCAACCCGGCTTTTTCGCGCTTCACCTTCGAGGACGACGCCCTGCGCCGTTTTGCCGCCTACCCGCCCGCCCCGGTGCCGTTCGGCGACTACCGGCTGGGCGGCGGCGCTGAAGCCGCGCTCTGGCAGCAGGTGGGCCGGGTACGCACTCAGAAGCCGCTGCTGATCTTCGGCGGCACGCCGCAGCAGCGCCAGGCCACTTTGCTCACCGAAGGCAGCTGGCAGTGGCGCTTGCAGGAAGCCGTGGAACACGACGACCGGCCCGAAGCTTACGACCGGCTGGTGAACCGCACGCTGCAGCTGCTCACGCAGAACGCCAACAAGAAGCGCCTCGACGTGTACCCCACGCAGGATGTGTTCAGCTCGCAGGACGACGTGACCTTCGCGGCCGAAACCTACAACACCATCTTCGAACGCACTTACGGCCAGCAAATCACGCTCACGCTCACCGATGAGCAGCAGAAAGCCCGCACGTTCACATATACCAATGCCGAAGACGGCGCGCCGCTGCACTTGGGCGCGCTGCCCGGCGGCCTCTACCGCTACGTGGCCCGCGCCACCCTTTCGGGCCAGGCGCAGCAGGACCGCGGCGAGGTACTAGTGCAGGAGCAGCAGCTTGAAGCCCTGCAGAGCCGCGCCGACCACAACCTGCTCTACCAGCTGGCCCGCCGCAGCAACTCCCGCCTCTACTTCCCGCAGCAGTTTCAGCAGCTCACCAACGACATCCTCAAGGCCGACTACAAGCCCGTCATTTACTCGCAGGAAGACTTAAAAGACCTGATCAACCTGAAGTGGCTGTTTTTCGTGCTGCTGGCGCTGGCCACGCTGGAATGGGCTACCCGCAAGTATTCTGGCGGGGTGTAATGAGTTGAACGGTGTAGAGACGCGACACTTCGCGTCGCGTCGTTGAACGGTCTTGGCACTTCGCCTACAGAACAACATCACCAACAACAAGACGCGAAGTGTCGCGTCTCTACATTGTTCTACAGCCGGCACATACTCTGGCGCAATAATGCGTGGTACCTTTGCGCCATGCGTTACATTCTGCTCAACAAGCCCTACGAAGTTCTCACACAGTTCACCGACGAAGCCGGGCGCCAGACACTCAAGGATTTCGTGGCCGTGCCCGACATTTATCCGGTGGGCCGGCTGGACTACGACTCGGAAGGCCTCGTGCTGCTCACCGACGACAAGCAGCTGCAGCACCGCCTGTCGGAGCCGCGCTTCAAGGTGCCGAAAACGTATTGGGTGCAGGTAGAAGGTATTCCGACCGCAGAAGCCCTGGAAAACCTGCGCCGCGGCGTTGACCTGAAAACCGGCTATACCAGCCCCGCTGAGGTGGAGATGCTACCGGAAGCTCCCCAGCTTTGGGAGCGCAGCAAGCCAGTGCGTTTCCGGGCTGCCATTCCCACTAGCTGGGTGCAGATCCGGATTTCGCAGGGCATGAACCGGCAGGTGCGCAAAATGACGGCTGCCGTGGGCTACCCCACCCTGCGCCTCGTGCGCTCCAGCATCGCCGACTTGGCCGTAGCTGAACTGCAGCCCGGCCAGTGGCGCGAGCTGACTGAAGCCGAAGTGCAAACCCTGCGCGAAGACATGGCCGCCCAGACGGCCGCTGCCGGCACCTATAAACCCACCACCAAAACCTCGGAATACTGGCCCGGCGGCGTGCGCCCGGCCACCAGCAAAACCGGCCAGAACAGCGCCGGCGGCTACAACCGGGGCGGGTTTGGCGGCCAGGGCGGCGCCAAAGCCGGCACTGCCGATGGTCGCGCTGCCGGCAGCCGCGGTGCCGGCCGGCCGGGCACGTTCAGCGCCAAACCCTCCAACGGCAAGCCGAAGAATGCCTCACCCGGCAAAACTGGTAGCAAGCCCGGCCCGAAATCGGCGGGGCGGGGCACGGCGGGCCGCAAGCCCGGTCCCGCCGGTGGCGGCCGTAGCAGCCGCGGCTAGTGGCCGATACTGCTTACTGAGCGTGCTATTTGCGCTAGATATAAGAGCGAGTTCCCCTTCCTTTCCAAGGAGGGAAACTCGCTTTTCGCTTTAATTTCGGCTTTGTATATGTCCCCTATCCTAAAGCGGCTCCTCGTCTGCCTCTTGCTGGCAGCTATATCCCTAAACGCCGTGGCGTTCTTCCATGCCTGGCGCTTCACGCATTTCACCACTGAACCCGGCTCCCACACCGATAACCCAGAGCAATTGACGGCGCTGCAGAAAGTGGGGATTCTGCTTACGGGCATCAAAAACCCCAAGCCTGTCAACCAGCAGACGCCGGACTTTCCGTACCGCACGGTGTACCTCGCCAGCCCCAACGGCCGGCTGGAATTATGGTATGCGCCGGTGCCGGAGCCGCGCGGCACCGTGGCACTGTTTCACGGCTACACCAGCTCTAAAAGCAAGCTTCTGACCGAAGCCGCTTACTTCCGCCACCTCGGCTACAGCGTGCTGCTCACCGATTTTGCCGGCAATGGCGGCTCCGAGGGCAACGTCTGTACCGTGGGCCACCACGAGGCCAACGACGTAGCCACGGCCGTACGCTGGCTACAGCAGCAACCCGGCCCAGTGTTCGTCTACGCCAACTCCATGGGTGCCGTGGCTACGTTGCGCGCTGAAGCCGAACTGGATATCCGGCCCGATGCCAACATATTGGAGTGCCCCTACGGCTCGATGTTGCAGACCGCCCAAAGCCGCTTCCGGTCCATGCACGTGCCGCCCTTCCCCATGGCCAACTTGCTAGTGCTGTGGGGCGGACTGGCCAACAACTTCTGGGCCTTCGACCTAGACGCCACGCGCTACGCGGCGCGCACCAGCACGCCCACGCTGCTACTCTGGGGCGCCGCCGACCCGCGCGTAACCCGTGCCGAAACCGACGGCATTTATGCGGCCTTGCGTGGCCCAAAGCAGCGGCAGGATTTCCCCGGCTCCGGCCACGAACCCTACTGGTGGAAAAATAAAGCTCTGTGGGAGCAGACGATTCAGAAGTTTACGAATGCATACTCAAATCAATTAATAGCTAATGGACCTTCTGCAAAGGATTCAACGCTGGTATATCCTCAACTGCAACGGTGATTGGGAGCACACATATGGGGTTTCTGTCTGGCATGGTATATCCGTACAAACATTAGATAATCCTGGCTGGATAGTCTCGATAGATCTAACAGATACATGTATCAGGCAAACGACTATTAGTTATGTATCGCATGACAGGAGTGCAACTGACTGGTTCAGCTATAAAGTAGAGAATGGCAAATTTGAAGCATTTGGAGGCCCTGAAAACCTCACTGAAATTCTGAGTTTCTTCCTCGACACCTTTATACCAGCCCATATAGACCCAGAGTCTACCCTTGAGATACATCTACCTGTGCAAGGCTACCAAAATCAGCTGTGGTTGAAAGCGGAGGCAAGGATGCTTTCAGAGTCAACAGTGGAAATCATTTCTATTGCCGACGTAGGACAAGCACAAAACTATAAATGGGGTGCAGATGCGGATCTTCAGTTGTTCGGTGGAAGCTTCTATGGGCTTACGAAATTCCACACCGATTATACACCAGGAGATAATGTAGACCCACAAGTATTCCAGTCCGAGGACAACACACTACGCACCTTCTTGGTAGCACCGGCTAAAAGCTAGACTCTTTACTCTACCCTGCCCCCGTGTCAGCATATCCTGCCGAGCTTATTTGCGTAAAAGCCAGACCGTCGCGAAACCACTTAGCGAACTGCTCATAAATGACAATCTGTCACGAAAAAGCAGGCTTTTTGCGGCTGGTACGCGTCTTGTAACTCCCCAAGAGCGAGCACTTCGCATCCTCCAACCTGACACTCCAACTCCTAAACGATAACCATTCTGATGGGCAAAATAATTGGTATTGACCTCGGCACCACCAACTCGTGCGTGGCCGTTATGGAAGGCAACGAGCCGGTAGTTATTCCGAACAGCGAAGGCCGCCGCACTACGCCATCCATCGTGGCATTCCTCGACAACGGCAAGGGTGAGCGGAAAGTCGGTGACCCGGCCAAGCGCCAGGCGATTACCAACCCTACCAACACGCTACAGTCGATTAAGCGTTTCATGGGCCGTGGCTTCGGTGAAGTAACTGAAGAAAGCAAGCACGTATCGTACGAGCTGGTGCGCGGCTCTAACAATACGGTAGCCGTACAAATCGGCGACAGGCAGTATACGCCGCAGGAAATTTCGGCTATGGTACTGCAGAAAATGAAGCAGACCGCCGAAGACTACCTCGGCCAGCCAGTAACGGAAGCCGTAATTACGGTGCCTGCTTACTTCAACGATGCCCAGCGCCAGGCCACCAAAGAAGCCGGCGCCATTGCCGGCCTCGATGTGAAGCGCATCATCAACGAGCCCACCGCCGCCGCTTTGGCGTACGGCCTCGACAAAAAGCACAAAGACCAGAAGATTGCCGTGTATGACCTTGGCGGCGGTACGTTCGATATTTCCATCCTCGAACTGGGTGATGGTGTGTTTGAAGTGCTGAGCACCAACGGCGACACGCACCTTGGCGGTGACGACTTCGACCAGGTAATCATCAACTTCCTGGCTGAAACGTTTGCCAGCGAAAACGAAGGCCTCGACCTGCGTAAAGACGCTATGGCCCTGCAGCGCCTCAAGGAAGCTGCTGAGAAAGCCAAAGTAGAGCTGTCGTCGTCGACGGAAACTGAAATCAACCTGCCGTACGTGACGGCTACGGCTTCAGGCCCCAAGCACTTGGTAGTGAAGCTGAGCCGCGCCAAGTTCGAGCAGCTTGCTGATAATCTGGTGCGTCGCTCGATGGAGCCGTGCAAGAAAGCGCTGCAAGATGCTGGTCTGAGCACTTCCGACATTGATGAGGTAATCCTTGTAGGTGGCTCGACGCGCATTCCGCGCATCCAGGAAGAAGTGGAGAAGTTCTTCGGCAAAAAGCCTTCGAAAGGCGTCAACCCCGACGAAGTAGTAGCCGTGGGCGCTGCCATCCAGGGCGGTGTACTGACTGGTGAAGTAAAGGACGTGCTGCTGCTCGACGTGACCCCGCTTTCGTTGGGTATCGAAACGATGGGCGGCGTCATGACCAAGCTCATCGAGAGCAACACCACGATTCCGACCAAGAAGAGCGAGACCTTCTCGACGGCTTCGGACTCGCAGCCGTCGGTGGAAATCCATGTACTGCAGGGCGAGCGTCCGCTGGCTTCGCAGAACCGTACCATCGGCCGCTTCCACCTCGACTCGATTCCGCCAGCGCCCCGCGGCGTTCCGCAGATCGAAGTAACCTTCGACATCGATGCTAACGGCATCCTGCACGTTTCGGCCAAAGACAAAGGCACTGGCAAAGAGCAGAAAATCCGTATCGAAGCTTCGTCGGGCCTGACCGATGCTGACATTGAGCGGATGCGGGCCGAGGCTGCTGCCAACGCCGACGCCGACAAAGCCGAAACCGAGCGTATCGGCAAGGTAAACGCTGCCGACTCGATGATTTTCCAGACGGAGAAGCAACTGAAAGAGTACGGCGACAAACTGAGCGCCGGCAACAAGACGGCCGTTGAAAATGCCCTTGCCGACCTGAAGAAGGCCCACGAGAGCAAAGACATCAGCCAGATTGATACTGCCATGGAAGCCATTAACACGGCTTGGCAGGCGGCTTCGCAGGAGATGTACGCCCAGGGCGGTGCCGAAGGCGGCCAGCCCGGCGCCGACGGTGGCAACCCCTTCGGTGGTGCCGGCCAGCCCGGCGGCAACGGCCAGCAAAGCCAGCCTCACGACAACGTTACCGACGTGGACTACGAAGAAGTGGACGGCAACAAGTAAGCCTACCTTGCCCGTAGCGTAAAAAAGCCCCGAAGCAGATGCTTCGGGGCTTTTTCGTGTGTAAGGCCCCCACTACCAGGGTACCTTTCAGTGGGCTGAGCTTACGGAAGCTGCCGCAGCCAGGCTTCTGCAGCAGCTTCCTCCTCGAAGAGACGGTAAATAAGATTGGACTCACGGGCCTCGTTCATAACCAAATTCATGGCCAGGCGCGCAAATACGTCGTGAGCCACTAGCACAGCTCCGTAGATTGGCTGGCCGGTAGTACCAGTACGCTGCAGCCAGTTTCCGGTAATCCAGATGCGCTCTTCCTCCGTGAAGGCCACCATATCACGCTGGTCACCCAGGATTTTATTCCAATTGCGGGCGTGCATAAGCGTGCTGGTATGCGTGAGAAAAGCCTTCATTTCCTCGAAGTTGCGCTTTCCGGCTTTGTACTGCACAATGGCATAACCAAGTGGGTGTTCCAGCAATATGCCCACCGGGTTTTCGAAGTAGATGCGCAGGTTGCTTGCGGATGGCAATAAAGACTTCATAGCTGGACAGGAAGCAGAGCGGAAAATGAGAATCGGACAACGAAACTACGTGTTTGCATCTAGTCTTTTGGTATGCAAACTCTTTTTCAGCGTGCATTTTCTGCTCGCACTCACTCTGCCGGTTGGCCTGCCAGCCAAACCAACGTCCTACGGTTCTGCTTGGCATCCAGCTCAACTGTTCAGCTACTTCCAGCTAATTGCCTACCTATAACTATGTAGTCAGCTTCTCGGTCTTGTGCCCGGGGTCGTCGGCCTCTGCTACTTCCTCCTCTTTCTCTTCTTCAAAGCCCTCCTTTATTTTTTCAACGGCCTCGGCGTGGTCGTCGGCATCAGCCTCCTCGCAATTTTCTTCTTGCTCCTCCTTGTCGTGTGGTTCGTAGCTGAGCTTAATGTAAATGGGGAAGTGGTCGGAGCCTACATACGGTAGCCTCTCCATGTCATCGACCTTGAAATCGGCCGACACGAACACGTGGTCGAGAGGCCAGCGCAACAGTGAATAATCGGCGTGAAAGGTAGGCAGCAGGCCGCGACCTACGCGTGGGTCCATCAGGCCACTGATGCGGCGGAACAACTCGGAGGTGTGCGACCAGGCCACATCGTTCATATCCCCGAACACAATAGTTGGTTCGTCTTTATTATCGATGGCCTTGCCAACCAACAGTAGTTCGGCGTCGCGCTTGGTACTGGTTTTGGACTCGGCGGGGGCTGGCGGCTTGGGGTGCAGGCCATACACACGCACTTTGGTGTGGCCATCGGCGAGCTGCACGAGGGTATGCAGGCTGGGCACGTCATCGTCGAGCAAGTACTTGATTTCGCAGCCTTCCAGCGGCAGGCGGGAGAAAAACAGTAGTCCGTAGGTGTTGTCGAGCGGTTCGTGGCAGGTATAGGGGTGCGTTTCTTCCAGCGGCTTCAGCTGCTCATACCACCACTGGTCGGTTTCCACTGCCATGATAATATCGGGGTCGGTGTCCTGAATCACCTTGAGCGCCTGCTGGCCCTGCTTGTTGAACTGCAGCACATTCATCATCACCAAACTCAGATGCCGCTTGCCATCCTGCAGCGTACTATCCCCGACCTGCTTTTTGGATAGCCGGGTATACGGCAGAATTCGGAAAAACTGGTAGATCATGGCAACGACCAGGGCAGCCAGGGCCGCTATTCCCCACCAGCCAGGCAATGTGTGCCAACCTAGCAGCAAGCCCCCTGCCATGGTAATCAAGGCCACTGCCACAATCTGCAGGCGCGGAAAATCGAATACCCGGATCCACCACGCTGTTTCCCGAAGCAGCGGCAGCAGCGTTGCCACCAGGCTAGCCAGCGTCAGGAAAAAAACCAAGCCGTGGAGAGCAGTAAGCCACCAAGGCAACGAGTTGAAGTCAGGCATTAGAGCAGAAAAGGAGTGGAAAGAGGTGGAATGGTACTAGCTACCAGCAATTACTCGTCGTTGAAGCCACCTTTACGCAGCTCTTCAATCGTACGCATCACTTTATCTTTCAGTGAGGCGCGGTATTTTTCCAGCACGTCGTGCAGGCGGGCGTTGCTGAGGGCCAGCATCTGGGTGGCCAGCACGGCCGCATTGGTGGCACCGTCTAGCGCTACCGTAGCTACGGGCACGCCGGCCGGCATCTGCAGCATCGACAGAATGGAGTCGAGGCCATGGATGGAGGCCGCCGACTTGATGGGCACTCCAATTACGGGCAGCATAGTGAAAGAGGCCACCATACCGGGCAAATGGGCCGCCCCGCCCCCTCCGGCAATAATGACGCGCAGCCCACGCTTGCGGGCCGTTTCGGCATACTCCACCAGCCGATGTGGCGTGCGGTGCGCCGAAACCAGCGTAATTTCATACGGCACGTTGAACTGGCGCAGCAGCTCGGCCGCCGCTGACATCGTTTTCAGGTCGGACTGTGAGCCCATGATGATGCCAACCAGCGGCGTTTCAGTAGCGGCCGCGGCATCGGCGGCAGCCACGGTGGGAGGAAGAGTGGTATTCATGCAGCGGAGAGAGAGGAAAAACAGGATGAACCTGCCGGGAAATTGCTTCTACGGGCTACCCGGGCGGCGGTTCAGCTATAAACATAGCATTTTCCCTGCTTGCTGATTCTCAAAGGCTCGTACCTTTAGCCGCGCTACACGTCTGGTCTATGGAGATTCTGCTCGCCACTTTCACCACGCTGTTTTCGGTTGTGAACCCCTTTGGGGCTATGCCGGTCTTTCTGACGCTAACCGAGGAAGACACGCCGGCCGAGCGCGCCAACATCGGGCTCAAGGCCTGCCTGTACATGGTGGGCGTACTCACGGTGTCGTTTTTTGCAGGGCAGTATGTGCTCAACTTCTTCGGCATCAACATCCACCACCTGCGCATTGCGGGCGGCATCCTGCTTATGCGCTCGGCCTTCGACCTGCTCACGCCGGGCGGCAACCGCGCCAAAGTGTCGGAAGCAACGCTGGAGGAAAGCATGCACAAAAACGACATCAGCTTCACGCCGCTGGCTATGCCCATGCTGTCGGGGCCCGGCTCCATGGCCGTGTGCATCGGCCTGTTTACGGGCAAGCTCAGCTACTCCGACATGGGCCTGATTGTGCTGGGCTTCGTGCTGGTGGCGCTGGCGGCCTACATCATCCTGATGTCGTCGCTCAGGCTCACACGGTTTCTGGGGCGGCCCGGCATGGCGGCGCTGGCCCGCATCATGGGCTTCCTGACGCTGGCTATCGGGGTGAATTTTATGGCTACGGCTATTGTGGCGCTGTTTCCGGGCTTGAGCCGGTAGTAATGAATTTCTTATTGATACTCCTGCTTACAATCTGTTTGCTGCTGGCCTTACCAGCAACTATCTGCTGGGGCATTTACCGTTGGCTGGTTAAACGTTCTCAGAAAGCAGCCCGGTTGTTTCTGTTTTTGCCTGTAGCTATTTCACTGATAACAGGCTACTTCGTGTATACTGCATTTTACCCGACCGATGACTTTTATGAGAAGGAATTCCACCAAATCACCTCTTTGCCTTTTCCCAAGGCAGGTAGCATAATAGACAAGGATGCAAGTTACCCTGACCAACACGGCGACTACAGCGCCTGCGCAAGAATTGAGGTTCCAGCTCCAGTTTATCAGCACATTCTTCACCAAGTAACCACTAACACAACCCTTTCACTGGTTACTTATGCCTATGATTCCACATTTATCAGCAGCGAACCATTTACTGCAGTGGCGGGCAATATAGAGCCTGCTTTATTCGCCTATAGGTTAAGTGGAGGTAGTTCCGCCATGAATGCGTATCGGTTTATTGGCTTTTTAACCGACCGTAAAACAATCATTATCTATCGGTGCAGTAGTTAGGAGAACTCCAATTCGGACTGCTGATAAGACGTGTGCGGTTGCAAACTATGCAGCGTACCTTTGCGCCCCGGCTGCTGGCCTTGGCAGCGGCGGAATCAGCGAAATAATCAGCGAAACCTGTGCTTAAGAACGACCTCCTCCTCCGTGCCGCCCGTGGCGAAGAAACCGAGCGTACGCCCGTCTGGCTGATGCGCCAGGCCGGCCGAATCCTGCCCGAATACCGCGCACTGCGCGCCCGCCTCAGCGGCTTCAAAGAGCTGGTGGAAACGCCCGAGCTGGCCGCCGAAGTCACCATTCAGCCCGTGGATGCTCTGGACGTGGACGCCGCCATCATCTTCTCCGACATTCTGGTGGTGCCCGACGCCATGGGCCTCACCTACGAAATGGTAGAAGCCCGCGGGCCGCTGTTCCCGGAAACCATCAAAACCGCGCAGGACGTGGCCCGCATGCGCATCGCCGACCCCGAGGAACACTTGGGCTACGTGCTGGAAGCCATCCGCGTCACGAAGCGCGCCCTAAACGGCCGGGTGCCGCTCATCGGGTTTGCCGGCGCGCCCTGGACCATTCTGGCCTATATGGTGGAGGGCCACGGCTCCAAAACCTTCAGCAAGGCTCGCCGCATGCTGTACCAAGATCCGGCATTGGCGCACGAGCTACTCGGCAAAATCACGGCTACTACTATTGCCTACCTGAAGGCGCAGGTAGCGGCCGGCGCCAACATCGTGCAGGTGTTCGACTCGTGGGCCGGGATTCTGCCGCCCGCGCACTACAAGGAATTCAGCACTCGCTACATTGCCGAAATCTGCGCCGCTATTCCCGAGGTGCCCGTGACGGTGTTTGCCAAAGGCGCTTTCTGGGCCGTGGAAGACTTCGCCCAGCTCAATTGCCGCACCATCGGCCTCGACTGGAACCAGGACGCCCGCACCGTACGCCCGCTCACCGGCGACAAAACTCTGCAGGGCAACCTCGACCCCTGCGCCCTTTATGGTACGCCCGCGCAGGTGCGCGCCGCCACCATTGCCATGCTCGACCAGTTCGGCCCACACTGCCATATTGCCAACCTTGGCCACGGCGTCTACCCCGACACCAACCCAGACAACGTGAAGGTGTTCATCGAAACCGTGAAAGAATACAGCACCCGGCTTAGGGCTTAGGGCTTAGGGCTTAGGGCTTAGGGCTTAGGGTGTATGGGAAAGGCCCCGCCGGGTTACGGCGGGGCCTTTTTTCTATTTACTCATTTCTAAGCACCAAGCCCTAATATCTAATATCTAATCCGGTTTCCTGGGCTTCGGCCAGCAGCAGGCTTTTTTTGATAGGTACTACGCCGGCCTGCTCGCACACAAGGCCGCCGCCGAGGTTGGCCAGCGCGGCCGTAACCGGGGCCGGCATGCCCAGCGCTACGCACAGTGCCGCAATGCTGATAACCGTGTCACCGGCACCCGAAACGTCGGCAATACTGCGCAGGTGGGCCGGGATATAAGTTTTAGTGAAGCGGCCGTTTTCTACGAATACGCCGCGCTCCGACAGCGTCACTAGCACGTTGTCGGGGCTGAGCAGCTCGCGCAATTGCGCCACGGCCGCCTCGAACGCTGGCTGGTCGGCCTCGTCGAACGTCAGCCCCAGGCCTTCGCGCAGTTCCTTTAGGTTGGGCTTGAACAGCGTGCAGTGGCGGTATGCCAGAAAGTTTTTCTTCTTCGGATCGACAACGGTAGGAATGCCGCGCTGCCGGGCCAGACTGATGAAGTGCTGAATGCTGGCTTCGCAGAGTACGCCCTTGTCATAATCCTCGAACACTACCACATCGGCGCGGTCCAGCAGCTGCTCGAAGCGGGCGGTGAGGTCGGCGTTTTCGGTGCTGTTGAGGTCAGTTTCCACTTCCGAGTCGATGCGTAGCAGCTGCTGGCCGTGGGCCAGAATGCGCTGCTTCACGGTGGTGGGCCGGTGGCTGGAGCGCACCATACCGTCGGGGGCGAGGCCGGTGGTATGCAGCAGTTCCAGCAGTTGGTCGCCGCCCTGGTCGTCGCCGATTACGGCGCACAGCAGCGGGGTGGCACCCAGCGCCTGCACGTTCAGGGCCACGTTAGCGGCCCCACCCAGCCGCTGCTCGGTGCGGCTCACCGTCACGACGGGCACCGGGGCTTCGGGCGAAAGACGCGCCGCCTTGCCCCACACGTAAGCGTCGAGCATCACGTCGCCGACAATCAGGACGGTGAGGCCATTGAAAGCGGCAAACAGTTCGGGCAGTGAAGTGGGCGCGGAGGCAGCAGCGGGCATTACGGCAGATTCAGGTAAGAGGCCGCAAAGGTAGGAAGTAACGCGTTGCGCCGACTTGGTGCCAGAAAAGCAGTAGGGCGAACTGAGGAGGGGGCGTCCCCGCGCCGTTGGAATTGACTAAATGGCGCGGGGACGCGAACTACACAGTTCGCGCTACGTTTCCGCTGCAAAGCTCGCTACTTCAGCTTTACCAGGCTGTTTTTGATGCGGATGAAGGCTTCGCGCAGCTTCTCATCGGCGGCGGCGGTGCTGAACCGGATGCAGTTCGGGGCCCCGAAAGCGCCGCCATCTACGGCAGCCACGTGGGCATCGTGCAGCATAAACATGGCCAGGTCCGACGCGTTGTTGATTACCTGGCCGTCGGGGGTAGTTTTGCCGAAGCAGTTGCTCACATCCGGGAATACGTAGAAGGCGCCGCTGGGTGTGGGGGTACGGAAACCGGGAATTTCCTGGCACAGGGCCAGCACCAGGTCGCGGCGGCGGCGGTAGGCGGCCACCATTTCGTCGGCGGAGCTACGGCCGCCCAGCAGGGCCGCCAGGGCCGCACGCTGGGCAATGGAGCAGGTACCGGACGTAATCTGGCTCTGCATCTTCTCGCAGGCACTGGCAATTTCCTTGTTGGCAGCCAGGTACCCCACGCGCCAGCCCGTCATGGCGTAGCCTTTCGAGAAGCCATTTACTGTAATTACCCGGTCTTTGATGGCCTCAAACTGCGCGATGCTCACATGCTCGCCCACGAAGTTGATGTACTCGTAAATCTCGTCGGCCAGCACGTGCACCTGCGGGTGGCGGGCCACTACCTCAGCAATGGCGCCCAGCTCTTCCCGGCTGAACACCGAGCCCGTGGGGTTGCACGGCGACGAGTACATGATGAGCTTGGTGCGCGGCGTAATGGCGGCTTCCAGCTCGGCGGCCGTCACCTTGAAGTCGTTTTCCAACGAGCCCATCAGCGTAACGCTGGTGCCCTCGGCCAGGCGCACCATCTCCTCGTAGCTCACCCAATACGGCGCAAACACAATTACCTCGTCGCCGGGGTTGATGAGGCTGAGCACGACGTTGGCCAAAGCCTGCTTGGCGCCGGTGCTCACCACAATGTTTTCGGGCTTGTAGCTGAGATGGTTGTCGCGCTGCAGCTTGTCGCAAATGGCCTGGCGCAGCTCCGGGATGCCAGGCACGGGCGTGTAGAACGTGTAGCCGTCGTCGAGGGCCTTTTTGGCGGCATCCTTGATGTATTGCGGCGTCTGAAAATCCGGCTCGCCGAAGCTCAAACTGATAACGTCCACGCCCTGCGCCGCCAGCTCGCGGGCCTTTTTGGCCATGGCAATGGTCTGCGACTCCTGCATGGCCAGGATACGGTCGGAAAGAACAGAAGACGTGAGCGTGGAAGCGTCGGACATGCGGGAGGGGAATTTGGGGTGGGGATAAGGCAAAAGTACGGCGAAAGTAACGTAGGGACTCGGTCGTCTGTCATTCCGACACAGGAGGAATCTGAGTAGACGGCTGAGTGAGTTTGTCCAGATTCCTCTCGCCGCTCGATTCGCGGAATGTCGGAATGACAGGCGCGCTATTCGGTCCCCAGCCAGCGGAAGCGGCGGAGCAGGATGCGCAGGTCAGTGCCGGGCTCGTAGTCTTTGGCGTAGAGCAGCTCCAGGCGGCGGCGGGTGGCCTCGGTGAGCGGGGCACTGGCCTGCACACCGTCGGCGGGCGAGAGGATGGCACGGGCCAGGCGCTGGGGCGCGGCGGCGTAGCGCAGCCCCACCCAGGTGCAGGAGCCGGCCAGCACCCGCCCGCAGTTGCGCAAAAAACCACTCCTGTGCTGCTGGAACCCTAACAGCAGCGGTGAGGCCAGCAGCAGCAGCAAACTGGTGAAGATGTCGAGCAGCCGCTTATTGCGCACCTGCTCGGGCCGAAACAGATTCAGGGTGATATCCAGCGTGTAGTAGTCGCCGGGCGAGTCTTTGCTGGAGCTGCCGATGATGTATTCGCTGTCCTGGGGCAGGATTTTGTAGGCTACGGGCGGCTGCTGTGGCAAGCTCACCATGAGGCTGATGATCTGGCTGGCCGACAGGTCGCGGCCGCAGAAAATCAGCTCGTCGAGGGCGTAGATGCGGATGATGTCTTCCAGCTGCCGCACCTCGCCCAGCGCTTCGTCGGTGGGCTCGGCCAGCAGTGGAGGTGCCGCCAACGTAGCTGTGTTACTGCTATTGGCAGTCCGCAGGCCTCGGTTATCAACCGCGGACGTGGACACGGCAGCTACCTCGGCGGCGGGCATGATGAAGCCGATGATGCGGGCCTGCACGCCGGCCTGCTCCAGCAAATGGCGCACCCGCAGGCTTTCAGCTCCGGAGCCTACGATGGCCACGTTTTTCTGCCGTTTCTCACTCAGGCGCAAATCGTGGTAGCGCAGGAAGTGCGTGGCCAGGCGCCGCCCCACCAGCGCCACCACCGCCCACACGCCGCCCAGAATAATCAGGGCCTTGGAGAAGCGGTAGGCGTCGAAGAAGTTGCTGATGGCCGAAATCAGGACCGTGCCCACGAAAATGCCGCGCACAATGCGGGCCGTTTTGGTGGGTTGGTCGTAGGCCCCGCTTAGGTACGCCGACGTCAGCCACACCACCAAGTAGGCCGGCACTGCCACCAGCATAAACTCCGGCGGGTAGTCGGTGCGCACGTATTTGTGGTTGTTTTCCCAGTAGTTTTTCAGGAAAAACATGCCGCCGTAGATCAGGCTGGCATCGAGCAGCACGGGCGCCGCCTGGGTGAGCAGGCGCATGGCCACCGCCGCCCCCGCCCGCAGCCAGATAGCGCCGTTGATGAGCAGCGAAAACAACCCCGCCCGCCCGGGCGCAAAGTGCTTCTGCGCGAAAATCACCATGGCCCGGTAGAACACGAACACATAGTTGACGCTGGTGCGCTTGGTGCTTTCGCCCTTGTAATGGATGATGCGGGTGCCGGGAAAGTAGTAGTTTTTCCAGCCGCCCTGCGTGATGCGGTACGACAGGTCGATGTCCTCGCCGTACATGAAATAGTCCTCGTCGAGCAAGCCCACTTGGTCGAGAGTGGCTTTGCGCATGAGCATGAAGGCGCCGCTCAGCACGTCTATTTCGTGGGGCTGATCTTTGTCGAGGAAGCCGAGATGGTAGCGCCCGAAGCGGCGCGAGGCCGGAAACAGCCGCGCCAGCCCGAATATCTTATAGAACGCCACGCCCGGCGTGGGCAGGCCGCGCTTGCTTTCGGGCAGAAACTTGCCCTGCCCGTCCAGCATCTTCACGCCCAGCCCGCCGGCGTTGGGGTGCGCGTCCATGAACTCGCAGCAGGCCCGGAAGGTGTCTTCCTCCACCACCGTGTCGGGGTTGAGCAGCAGCTGGTACTCACCGGTGGCCTGGCGCAGGGCCTGGTTGTTGCCTTTGCTGAAGCCGGGATTGTCCTTGTTTTCGATGAGGATAACTTCCGGAAACCGGGCCTTCACCATGGCCACCGAGCCGTCCACGGAGTTGTTATCCACCACAAACACCTCTACCGGCTGCCCCAGCCGCTCCGTGGCCCGCCGCACCGACAGCAAGGCCTGCTCCAGGAAGTAGCAGACGTTGTAATTGACGATGACGACGGAAAGCTTCACGGATAGCGGCGGCATAGAGGCCGAAAGGTAGCAACGATTGGCCTCACCCCCTAGCCCCCTCTCCAAAAGAGAGGGGGGACTAGCCGCTAGTTTTGAAACTAGTTTTAGACTCGCTCATTAAATAAATAAAAGCCCGTCGGAGTATCCGACGGGCTTTTCTATGCTACTATTTTAAAGCTAGTTCTTCGTCTCTTTTGGAGAGGGGGCTAGGGGGTGAGGTTGGCTACCGCGCCTGGCGCTGGCGCTCCACGATGCTACGGCCCAGCGTGATTTCGTCGGCGTATTCCAGCTCGCCGCCCATGGGAATGCCGCGGGCAATGGTGCTGATGTGTACGCCCTCGAAGTCGCGGAGCTTGCGCGAGAGGTAGAAGGCCGTGGTGTCGCCTTCCATGGTGGGGCTGATGGCCAGAATCACTTCCTTGATTTCCGACTCCGGCCCGCCCATGCGCGCCACGAGGCTGTCGATCTGCAGGTCGCTGGGGCCCACGCCTTCGATGGGCGAAATGACGCCGCCCAGCACGTGGTAGGTGCCCTTATACTGGCCGGTATTCTCGATGGCAATGACGTCGCGGATGTCCGACACCACGCACACCGTGCTATGGTCGCGGAGCTGGTTGGCGCAGATGGCGCACTCCGGCGTGTCGGAAATGTTGTGGCAGGTGTCGCAGTAGCGGATTTCGAAGCGCATTTTGGCCAAGGCCTCGGCCAGGGTGGCCGTGGTATCGGCTTCGGCCTTGAGCAGGTGCAAGGCCAGCCGCAGGGCCGTCTTTTTGCCTACTCCGGGTAGCTTCGACAGTTCGCCGACAGCGTTTTCTATCAGCTTAGAAGGAAACTCCATGTATACTTGGTTGTTGGCTGTCCGTTGCTTGTCTCAGGCAGTGCATTCGACTCTAGAATGGCACTGACAACCAACAGCTAGCAACTGACAACTAAATCAAAGGATATCCGCCGAAATACCCCGGTCGTGAAGGGCGGTGCACATGGCGGCCAGCTCCTCGTAGGCGCCGTGCTTGACGGTGCATTGGCCTTTGTAGTGAATGAGGAGCGTGCACTGCTCGGCCTGCTCGGGCTGGTGGCCGCACACGTCCATCAGGGTTTTGATGACGTGGTCGAAGGTGTTGACGTCGTCGTTGTACACGATTAGGTCGCGCACATCGGTGGTTTCTTCCAGGAGCAGTACGTCTTCGTCGTACTCGATTAACGGCTTGCTGTTCATGGCGCAAAAATACGGAAAAACGGGCAGATAACCGGACTGCAGACACGTCACCCGGCCTGCTATAACCGATTCAGGGCCTGAATCGTTTCCGCATTTTGCCGGAATCGGCAGCAGGGCCGGCCGGCGCGGTGGCCGCAGGCAGACCGGCGCGGGGGCTCCGGGAAATCCGCCGTAATTTTCCGCTTTCCTACCCTCCTACCCTTCTCTCCGCATGCGTACATTTCCTTTGCGCCGGCTGCTGCTGGCGCTCCTGTTGGTGGCAGCGCAGCTGCCGGCGCTACAGGCCCAGCAGAAGCGCCTGACCATGGCCGACGCCTTCCTCAACCGCAACCTGCAGCCCGAAAATCTGCGCCAACTTTCCTGGATTCCGGGCTCGAAAGACGAATACAGCTACGTGCGCACCACCAACGGCCAGGACGAGCTGGTGCGCGGCAGCAACGGCACTGCCACCGCCATTTTCTCGCTGGCCGAGCTGGGCCAGGCACTGCAGGCAGCCGGCGCCCCGACCGTAAAAGCCACGGCGTTTCCGACCGTCACGTGGGTGAGCCCGCAACAGGCGCTGCTGACGCGGGCCAACAAAGTGTACCGCGTGAATGTGGCCAGCAAGCAGGCCACGGCCCTGTTCGGCTACGACCAGGCCGCTGAAAACGTGGAAATGGACCCCACCAACACGCGGGTGGCTTTCACCAAAGACCAGAACCTGTACGTTTCGCTGGCGGGCCGCGAAAACGAGGCCGTGACCCAGGAAACCAACCCGGCTATCGTGAATGGGCAGGCCGCGCACCGCTCGGAGTTCGGCATTACGAAGGGCACGTTCTGGAGCCCCACCGGCAATCGGCTGGCCTACTACCGCATGGACCAGACCATGGTAACGGACTACCCATTGGTGGATATTTCGGCCACGCCGGCGCAAGCAAAGCCGTTCAAATACCCAATGGCCGGCGACAAAAGCCACGAGGTGACGGTGGGCGTCTACGACCTGAACACCCGCAAAACGGTGTTTCTGCAAACCGGTGAGCCCAAGGAACATTACCTGACCAACATCAGCTGGAGCCCCGATGAGAAAAGCCTCTACGTTGCCGTGCTCAACCGCGGCCAGAACCAGATGCATCTGCGGCAATATGACGCCACCACTGGCGCTTTCGTGAAAACGCTCTTCGAGGAGAAGTCGGACAAGGATTTCGTGGAGCCGCTGCACCCGCTGGAGTTCGTACCCGGCCACTCCGACCAGTTTTTGTGGCGCAGTCAGCGCGACGGCTACGAGCATCTGTACCTCTACAGCACCAGCGGCAAGCTACTGCGCCAGCTCACGCAGGGCCCGTGGCAGGTGACGGACGTGCTGGGCTTCGCCGACAACAACCGCGAAGTAGTGTTCCAGAGCACGGCGGCCAGCCCGCTGCAGCGGCGGGTGTACGCCGTGAAGCTCGGCGGCGGCAAGCCGCGCGAAATCACGCGGGAAACCGGCACGCACACGGCCACGCTGAGCCCCTCGGGCAAACAGCTGCTCGACGTGTTCAGCAGCACCACTACGCCCCGTATTATCCGCACGGTGAGTGTGGCCGACAGCAAAACCACCCAAACGCTGCTCACAGCCCCGAATCCTGTGGCCGAGTACCAGCTAGGCGAAACGAAGATGGTAACGCTGAAAGCCGCCGACGGCCAGACCGACCTTTACGGCCGCCTCATTACGCCGCCCAACTTCGACCCGGCCAAGAAATACCCGACCGTGGTGTACCTCTACGGCGGCCCGCACGTGCAGCTCGTCACGGACTCGTGGCTGGGCGGTTCCAACCTCTGGATGCAGCTGATGGCGCAAAAAGGCTACGTGGTGTTCACCGTGGATTCGCGCGGCTCCGGCAACCGGGGCTCGGCCTTCGAGCGGGCCACGTTCCGGCAGCTGGGCACCGTGGAAATGCAGGACCAACTCAAGGGCGTCGACTACCTCAAAAGCTTGCCTTATGTAGACGCGGCGCGCATCGGCATCCACGGCTGGAGCTTCGGCGGCTTCATGACCACCACGCTGATGACGCGCAGCCCCGGCACGTTTAAGGTGGGCGTGGGCGGCGGGCCGGTCGTCGACTGGCGCCTGTACGAAATCATGTACACGGAGCGCTACATGGACACGCCCCAGGAAAACCCCGACGGCTACGCCCAGGCCAACCTGCTCAACTACGTAGATAAGCTGCAGGGCAAGCTGCTGCTCATCCACGGCACCATCGACGACGTAGTAGTGTGGCAGCACAGCCTCGACTACCTGAAAGCCGCTGTGGATAAAGGCGTGCAGCTCGACTACTTCGTTTACCCCGGCCACCCGCACAACGTGAGCGGCAAAGACCGGGTCCACCTCTACCAGAAAATCACCGATTACTTCGACGACAAGCTGTAGTCACTTTGCCGACAGCAGCCAAAAAAGCGCCTTCTGCTAGCAGAAGGCGCTTTTTTGGCTATGGCTATGGTTACCACGTTTAGCGCTGTTTGATCTGCCGGGTTATTGTGTCGTCGGTAATCTTATCATCGTCCATCAGCAGCAAAGCTTTGCTGAGGATGATGGACAGCACGGCGTCGCCTTCGAAGGGCAGGAATACGCCGGCGGTGCTGGCGGTTTTCACGGACCGGTCGGGCACGATGCACAGGTACTGGTCGTTGGGCGTCATCAGGATGTTGCCTGAGCCCAGGTGGATTTTATAGGTCCGCAGCTTGCCCTGCACCTCCAGGAAATTGCCCTTTATTTCGCTCACCTTCCCGATTTTCAGGCGCGGTACCAGCCGTTCCAGGGCCAGTTTGCGGTTTTTGGCCACTTCGCCCAGCTCGCCGAAGCTGTAGCTTTCCCAGTAGTTGCGGTACTGCACCAAGCCGCCGTTGTCGCGCCAGAGCGGGTCGTTGCCTACCGAGGCCACCCCCACAAACAAATCCACGTCGCGCATCACTTCCGAAAATACCAGCAGCGGCACCTCGGGCAGTGGCACTTGCCCGTGGTCTGTCACGAAGCGTACCTGGTCGGTGCTGACGTAGTTCCAGATGCCGGTCTCGTTGTACGCGTCGTCGGCGTTGACCTCACTCACCCAGAACTGCGCCTGCAAGCCGTGCGCGGGCAGCTCCAGCGTGGTAGAGTCCGACTCGTAGCCCTTATCATAAGCCCCCATCAGGCGGTAGGTCCAGCCGCGGCCCCGCGCCAGAGCACTGAACTGGTGCTGGCGCAGCACGTGCGCCGCCATCCGGTTGGAGTAGACATTGGTGCGCTCCTCAGGCGGCGTAAGCAGATACACCTCACGGTACGCCTGCTTGAAAGGCTGCCGCAGTTCAATCGAATCGAGCAGAGCACGCCAGGCCAGCACCTCATCGGTGGCCGCCAACACCGGATGCCAGAGTTGCACCGAATCGTCGTCGGTAAGCGCTGGCACCGCCTCGCCCTGCACAGTCCGCCAGGCGTCGTTTTGCCACAAAACGTCGTGGTGAGAGCTGTCGGGGTGATGGATGCGCCAGATGAGCGGCCGCGCCAGTTCGCTCACTACGCCGTGCTCCAGGTAGTAGCGCCGAAACCGGGGCCACCCGATACGGCGGCCCGTGATATAGCTCCGGTCGAGTCGGTCGCGCTGGGTGGTGTAGGTGTGCTGCACCTGCGTTTGGGTGAGCTTCAACGTCCGCAGCTCATCGGCGTGGGTGTTTTTCAGAGCCGCTGGGGTTGATTTCAGTGGTTTGCCGGCTTTGCTCCACTGCAGCTCGGCCTTGTTGCCGGCCAGCGCCAGCACGGCCTGGTAGTCGCCGAAGGTATACTCCGCCCGGCCGTCTACCAGTCCGAAATCGGGCACGGCCATGTCTTCCAGCTCGGCCGGCGTCATGCCCAGCTCCAGCGCCGCTTTTTCCAGATAGCGCCCAATCAGGGCTTGGGTGTTGGGCTGCTTCACGGCCGTGTGCAGGCGCGACAACTGCGCCACGCCCGGCAGGCCGCCCTGCGCCAGCGCCCACACGCCCGCATTGCCGAGGCTGGGTGCCAGCTGCCCCTTGCCAGGTATTTTGCGGTAGCACTTGGCGGCCAGCTCACTCACGAAATGCAGCATGCTGGTATTCAGCAACGGCACGCAGGTCCAGAGCAGTCCTTTCACAGCCTCCTGGTTGGTCTGGCTCAGAAAATGCCACTCGGTATAGGTGTAGGAGTGGCCACCGTAGTTGTTGGTGCGGGTGAGTTCCTGCACGGGCAGCTTGGCTAAGGAACTCAGCCACACTTCATAGTGCTTAGCTACGGCCTCCTCGCCTACCGCTGCTACGGCCGTTGCCGCCTCTTTCTGGAACTTGGCGGTTGGCTGGCCGCCACTGGCTTTCGGCCACAGCTGAAGCAGGCGCAGCCACGCGGCGGCCTCAGGGCCGGAACCTAGGCCGCGCACAAACTCATTCAGCGCTACCCCAAACGCATCATCGGCGGCAAATACCACCGTTGGCAGCTCTTGCACCCCGCTCAGCCGCATAATATCCTGTATTTTGCCACGCAGCTTCACCACCCCGGTATCAGTGGTATGGGCAGCAGAGGTGGCCAGCAATTCGCGCAGGTAAGTTAGCAGCTCCTCGGCCAGCGGCTCCTTTTTGGCCTGCTTTTCCAGATGGCTCAGCGTCAGAAGCACCGGAAACATAGCAAGTGCTTGAGCAGGCTTCCGGTCTGGATGTTTGCCTGACGCATCAAACCCGTAAGTATGCAACAACTGTATCCAGGCGGCTGGAGCTAACTCCAGCGTGGTGCGCAGCAGTGCCTGCAATAGCGCACTCAACTGATTGCGGGTTTGGTAATCGATGCTCACATTCTGCATTACCTCCGCGGTAGCCTGCGCCAGGCGGCCCTTGTAGGCGGCATCCTGCATTTTCAGCGTCTGATACGCTTCGATTTCCGACAGCTTCAAATCCCAGTAGCCTATCTCACGCGTCTGCAGCTCCGTCAGGTAGCTTAGCAGAAACGGCTGCATTTCAATAGCTTCGGGACTGGTGCCACTCAGTAGCTTGGTAAAGGATTTTTTTTCTTTGGTATCCATAGAAGACGTAGGTTCAGTGCTGCCTGGTGTCCACAGGCGGGACAGCCAATCGGTCAGAGAAAAGGGCATATCACCCTCCTACCAGAGGCGTGAGCTTGATAAAGCTGGCCGTGGCGCCCGCGCCCAGCCATACTTCCTCGTCCAGCGTTTCCACCTGCCGGTCGTTTACCAGCACGAAGTAGCCATTTTGCTGAAAGCCCTCCAGCGCCCGATACAGCTGTTCTTCGGCATCAATGGGCTTGGGCTGGCGCAGCCGAAAGCCGTTAAGCACCTGCTCCGAAGCGGTGGGCTGCACCAGCCCATTGAATACGCCCGACTGCCGAGAATTGTAGGCTTCCACTTCCTGCTGCACGCGTTGGGCAATTAATTCGCGCACGGTGAGGGTTTCCTGCGTTATTTCCAGCTCCAGCCGGTTGAGGATGCTGCCGGTAGCGGTTTCATCCTGGATGGTAAGTAAGGCCATAGAAAAGAGGGTTTGCTAACAGAGTTGAATATACTAATAAATTTAGCAATCAGCAAAAATAAATCCGCCATTTTTGCCAAATTCATCCGGCAAACGTACCCCATTTTTACTTTCTCCCACCGACCCCTCCTTTCCCAGCAATGCCCGTTCCGTCTGCCGAATTCAAGCGCGCCCTCAAGAAGCTGTCCGACAAGGAAAAGGAAGCGCTATTGCTACGGGCCGCCCGCCGCGACGCCGAGCTCTACGACACGCTGTGCTACGAGCTGCTGCCCGACGTAACTACCGAAACCGTGTTCGAGCAGGCCTCCGACCAGATTCACGAGCTGTTTGCGGTGGGCGCTACCGGCCGGCTGCTCAACCGCAGCCTCACCAAAGCGCTAGGCAAAGCCACCAAGGAAGTGGCCCGCGCCCGCCGCATTACCAAAGACAAACGCCTGGAAGTGGATTTGAACCTCTACACGCTACGCCACATCTTCGACAACTATACCGGCCAGTTTGAGAGCATGTACGCCGGCTTCTACACCGGCACGGCCCGGCTGGCGGCCCGCACGGCCCAGCTGGTGCTCAACAACCTGCACGAAGACCTGTGGCTGGAGTACAAAGCCGAAATCGACGACTTTCTGCAGCAGCTGCACGCCCGCGCCAAAAGCCGCAGCCTCAAGTTCGAGCTGCTCCGCGAGCTGCTGCTGCCGGAATAGGCTGGCGGTATCGGAATAACTGGTTACTTGCCGGAAAATATCCGTCCTATGCCCTTATTCCGCTACCTGCCGGCCCTGCTGCTCGGCGCCTTATTTTCCTGCTCTTCCAACAGCTCTGGTGACGGCCCGAACCCAAACGGCACAGCGGCCAAGGCCGCGCCCGATACGGCCGCCGTGCGCAAAGCCGCCCAGCAGTACCGCGTGCATTATAACTCGCCCGTCAGCCTCGACAGCACCGATTATTACTACCAGCCCGTTTCGGTGGTAGCGCAGGACAACAACCGTACCACCCGGCTTCTGGAAAGCAGCTCCTATTACGACGGCGAAAGCAGCTCCTCCAACCGGATTCTGGGCACTTGCTACAACGTGCTGTTTCTGCGCAAATCCACCGCGCAGGCCGAGCAGGCGTTGCTGCCGCACGGCCGCTTCGTTATCACCGAAATAGACGACGACAAAAAGCCCGACAGCCGCTGGCCCTACCTGTTCTACATTATGCTAAAGGCTGATACCAACGCCGACGGCCACCAGGATCAGGAAGATGCCAGCGCCCTGTTCGTATCTGACCGGGGAGGGCAACGGCTGCGGCAGCTCACTCCTGACGGCACCCGCCTGGAAAGCCGCCTGATTCTGCCCGACACCAACCTGCTGCTGGTGGAAGTGCGCCCCGACACCAACCACGACCGGGAATACACCAACGCCGACGGCACCTACTGGCTACGCTTCGATTTGCGCAACCTGGCCGTGGCTCCGGTGCGGCAGCCCACTGCCGCCCTTGCCGCCGCCTTGCAGCAGCAGATGCTGGAGCGCCAGAGCCGCCAGCAGTAGCCCCCGAATCCACAAAAAAAGCCCCTCCGGCTACTGCCAGAGGGGCTTTTCAACTGAATGCCAGATCATCCATTCAACGGCATTCAGCCTGGGGCATTATTGCTTGGCAATAACGTTGAAGCTCAGCGTGAAGTCATCCATGATGGCCTTGTCGCCGATGCTCTCGAAGAACGACTTGGAGCCGTACTTGATGTCGAATTTGGTGCGGTCGATGGTAGCAACGCCGGTGGCCGAAGCAACACCGCCTTTCACGCCAACCTTAGCGGGGAAGCTGATGCTCTGCGTGATGCCTTTGATGGTCAGGTCGCCGGTGATGGTGGCGTTGTTGCCGGCAGCGTCGCCTTTCAGGGCCGCTACTTTCGTGATTTTGAACGTTGAGGTGGCGTTCTTGTCAATGCTGAAGAAGTCCTCGGAGCGCAGGTGGCCCACCAGTTTGCCGTTGTATTCGGCTTCCTTGATGTCCTCTACTTTCAGCGAGTTCATATCAACCGTGAACGTGCCGCCCACAATCTGAGTGCCGCGCACCAGCACGTTGCCATCCTTGAACTGAATGGTGCCGTTGTGCTGGCCGGTTACTTTTTTACCTACCCAGCCCAGCGTGCTCAGCTGCGGCTGCAGCTTGTACGACTTATCGGCAGCTTTGCTGGTGCGGGCAGCAGCGGCAGCCGTGGCAGGGTTGCCGGCATAAGCCGGAGCAGCCAGCAGCGAAACAGCAATAAGAGCGGGCAAAAGGAGCTTTTTCATGGTCTTGAAAAAAAAGAAAAGATGTGGTTAGTAAGCGGAAGAAACGAGACGATTAGTCCCGGATTTTATCGAGTAAAGCGCTAAGCTGCGTGGCTTCGGCTTCGGTGAG
The DNA here is from genome assembly GCF_014333525.1 of Hymenobacter puniceus. Classification (GTDB taxonomy): domain Bacteria; phylum Bacteroidota; class Bacteroidia; order Cytophagales; family Hymenobacteraceae; genus Hymenobacter. The sequence goes on along the minus strand of NZ_JACSCX010000002.1, from coordinate 566,318 downwards.
GTTGTGCATGCCAATCGGCTGCTGCTCCATCACCTGGTCCATGCGCTGCAGCAGTTCCAGGCCAGACTCGGTGATGCGGATATCCACGGCACGGCGGTTGCTGGGGCACACAGTGCGCGTCACGAGGGCCTTGCTTTCCAGCTTGTCGACGATACGGGAAGCGTTGCTGGTTTTGTCCAGCATGCGCTCAATCAGTAGATTAACGGTAGCCGGCTTAGGATGCTGACCGCGCAGAATGCGTAGAATGTTGAACTGCGGCATAGTAATGCCAAATACTTTGAAATTCGCCGCCTGCCGCTGCCCCAGCCAGCCAGCCGTGAATATCACGTTGATCTGGGCTTTCTGGTGTGCATCGCGGAAAACTGGCTGCTTGATTTCGTCCTCAATTTTCATGGCCGGCATTCGCTGCGGGGAAATGGTGTTGCAAATATATGTACATACATCTTATGTAGCAACATTTGTTCCCCTGAATTATTTTTTCTTTTTATCCGACTGGTCGTTCCAGCCTTTTGGCGAATGCTTCCGTAAGCAGAAATCTTCCCCCATTCCAAGCACTCAACTGTATGAAAAATCTTGTTTTTTTGGCAGCTACGGCTGCTTTGCTGGTGGCAGCACCATATTGCGGCACCGCCCAAACGAAAACCGCGCCGAAAGCTGCCGGCACCACCAGTAGTTCCGACCAGTATGTCATGCAGAATGCAGAAGTGATGCTGCGGCAAGGCTCGCGCCTGATGCCCCTCACCAAAAACGTGGTGCTGGCCAACGGCACGAAGGTAAATTATAAGAGCGGTATTGTGGAATTCACGACGGGCAAGAAAACTACGCTGGGCGAAGGCGACTACGTAACTGCCGCCGGCGACATCGTATTTGCCACGCCCGCCAGCGCCGCCGCCGCCCGCGGCGACAACTCGGTACCGGCTAACGCGCAGTACACCACGTACGTGCAGAAAGGCGCAACTCCTACTGCGCCCACCACCACCAGCGTCACGGCCGTTGGCACTCCCAACGACCTGACGTCGCTGCTGACGCGCAAAGTGCAGCTGCTGACCGAGAAGATCAACTTGATGACGCCCAACCCAGCCAACCAGGCGGCCATCAACAGCCTCAACCAGCAGTTGCAGGCCCTGGACGCCCAGATTGGCCGTTAGTAATCGGCGGCAGCCTTAGCCTTCACACAAAAAACCGCACCTAGCTGAAGCTGGGCGCGGTTTTTTATTTAGCTGTTCGGTCAACCAACAGGCAGCGCGGCCGGCAGCTCCGCCAGCGGGTAAAGCTGCCCGGCCTGCTCCTGCACCAAGCCAAACGGCTCGTCGCGGATGATGAGCAACCCGTCCAGGTCGCAGATGCCGGCCAGCCCGCTCAGCTGTAGCGCCGACCAGATGCCCAGCGACGTTTCCACCATGCAGCCCATCATGGTGTGTAGGCCGTGGGCCTGGGTTTCGCGCAGAATGCGGATGCCGTTGCGGTAGCCACCGGCCTTCATCAGCTTCATGTTCACGCCGTGAAACTGCCGGGCAATATCTCCAAAGTCAGCCGCATCCGTCACCGATTCGTCGGCGAAAAGCGGCCAGGGCGTGCGGCCGTGCAGGTAGCGGTAGGCAGCCTCTTCGGCGGCGGGCATGGGCTGCTCCAGCAGGCGCACGCGCAGGCCGGGGAGCGTGGCAGCCTGCTCTACGAATTGCAGTAGCGCATCCGGGTCGGTCCAGGCTTCGTTGCCGTCGATGATGAGCGGCCGGCCGGGCAAAACCTTCGTCACCTCGCGCAGCAGTTCGTAGCCCATTTCCTGGTTCACCTTGATTTTGAGCAGCGCGAACCGGGCCATATCCTGTTCGTGCAGAAACCCCGCCACGGCGCCAGGCTCCATAATGGGCAGCGTGAAGGCCGTGGGCACCGCCGCCGCTGGTGCCGGCACGCCCAGCCACTGCCACACCGGCCGCCCGGCCCGCGCCGCCGCCCAGTGCACCACCGCCGACTCCAAGGCAAACCGCAGCGCATGCGCCACCGGCTGACCAGCCAGAAACTCGTGTAGCGCCGCCTCGGAGTTTACCCGATTCAGGCCCGCTGCCAGCAGCGCCGCAAATTCTGCCTGCAGGCCGGCCGGAGTTTCGCCGTAGCGCACGTTGGGGGCCGCTTCGCCGTATCCGGTGGGGCCGCTGGCTTCGTCGCGCAGCTGCACCAGCAGGTTGGTTTTGGCGGTGGAAGCGTTGCGGGAGATTTTCCAGGTGAACCGCAGCGGCAGTTCGAGGGCGGTAAGCGACCAAGTAGGCATAGATTGGAATAGGTTGTTGGTTGCCAGTTGTCGGTTGTTAGCTCCCTCGTTTTTATTGGGTTAAAAACAATTCAATTGTGAGTAGAGAGGTAAAAACCGCCACCCGACAACCAAAAACTGACAACTTAAAAACTCATCAATCGGGCGGCAATAACCGAAAACCAGAAACTAGAAACCAGAAACTACCTTTGCTGCTGTTCCCTTGCCCCCCACTTTCCTCCTTTTGCCGCCGCGCATGAAGTTTTCGCGACTCCTTCCTCTCGTTCTGTTGCTGGCCGTAGTGGCCGTGCTCCTCACTGTGCTGGCCACCTATAATACGGGCGGTATCAGTCCTGGCGTGGCCCAGGCGGCCCGCTGGCTGTTCCTGGCCGCCTTCGTGGCCTATGGCGTGCAGCGCCGCTCCCTCACGTTCTGGATTGTGGTGAGCATGTTCGTGGGCGCTGAAATCGGCAACGACTATCCGGCCTTCGCCGTCAATCTCAAGGTGCTCAGCGACGCCTTCCTGCGGCTGGTGAAAACCATTATTGCGCCGCTGGTATTCGGCACGCTGGTGGTAGGCATTGCCGGCCACGCCAACCTCAAGCAGGTAGGCAAAATGGGCCTCAAGGCGCTGGTGTACTTTGAAATCGTAACCACCTTCGCGCTGTTCATCGGTCTGGCTGCCATCAACCTCACCAAGGCCGGTGTGGGCATCAGCCAGGCCGGCGTGGCCGCCGATACCGAGAAGCTGCAAGCCGTGGAGCAGTCCACGTCCGATATTATCCTGCACATCTTTCCCGAAAACATTGCCAAATCCATTGCCGAAGGCCAAGTGCTGCAGGTGGTGGTGTTTGCCATCATCTTCGCTATCGGGCTGGCTATGGTACACCAAAAGCACCGCCGCCCCATGCTGGAGTGGGCCGAAAGTTTGTCGGAGGTGATGTTCAAATTCACCAACGTGGTGATGTTCTTCGCGCCGCTGGGCGTGGGCGGCGCGCTGGCCTACACGGTTGGCAAAATGGGCTTTGCGCCCCTGCTGAACGCTTTCCAGCTGCTTTTGACGCTGTACGCCGCGCTGGCAGTGTTCCTGCTGGTGATACTACTGCCCATTGCCTTTATAGCCCGTATTCCGGTGAAGCGCTTTGTGCAGGCCATTGCCGAGCCCGTGAGCATTGCCTTTGCCACTACGTCGTCGGAAGCGGCCCTGCCGCGGGCGATGGAAGCCATGGAAAGCATTGGGGTGCCGCGCCGCATTGTGGCCTTCGTGATGCCAACCGGCTACTCGTTCAACCTCGATGGCACCACGCTGTACCTGTCGCTGGCGGCGGTATTTGTGGCGCAGGCCGCCGGCATCGACCTGTCGTTTGGGCAGCAGCTGATTATGGTGTTTACCCTGATGCTGACCTCGAAGGGCGTGGCCGGCGTGCCGCGCGCCTCGCTCGTGATTCTGCTGGCCACGGTGGCTTCGTTCAACCTGCCGGCCTGGCCGGTGTTCATCATTCTGGGCATCGATGCGCTGATGGACATGGCCCGCACCGCCGTCAACGTCATCGGCAACTGCTTGGCTACGGCCGTGGTGGCTCGGTGGGAAGGCGAATTCATTGATAACTACGTAGCACCGGACCCGGTGTTGGACTTGGCTGAAACCGATAGCAGCCTGGCGCAGCACGGTTAGTCGCTGGTAGGCACCTTTTTTTCAGCACTTCAAGTAAAGCCCCAATTCAAGTATGATTTGGGGCTTTACGTTTTTTCAAATAAATATTATCAGAGCAATATATTTTCATTTTTAAGTTATATTAGTAGTCCTATTTCGCCTGAACTCTATTCCCTAATTTCAGGGTTCTGACATACGAAACCAGAAACGTTCAACTGCATGATTTCACTTCTCCGCTTCTCGTTGTTGCTGTTGTTTGCTGCCACCACACTGGCCGGATGCAAATCTGCTGATCGGGTGATGTTCCAGACCCCCAGCCACCGGCTCAGCAGCCAGCTTCCCCCGCTTGAAGTCACCGTGGACAATGGCCCGATGGCTCTCACCGAAGGTGCTTTGCCTGAAGATCCGCTGCGGGTGTTTCGGCAGGAAGTGGGCCAGAACCTGATGGAAGCCGCCGACAGCAGCCGCTACGGCTACGTGAAGCTGCTGGTAAAGCAGGCCGACGTAACGCGCACCGGTCGGTTTTTTCAGGGAGTGCAGATTCTGACCATGATGGTGCCCAGCCTGCTGGGCTTACCGGTAGAGTACTACCGAACCACCGTGCAGGCCGAAGTACAAATTCTGAACGCTCGGAACGAAGTCATTGGGACCTATACCGGTGCAGGCCGCTCGAAGGTGCGTGTAGCTATGTACCATGGGTACTCGCAAACCACTGCCCCCCGGCTGGCCGATATCCAAGGACTCCGCCTGGCCCTCGACCAGATCCGGCCCCAGCTGGAGGCCAATGCTGATACATTGCGGCAACAGTTGCTTAGTGCGGGTCCATTGCAGGAAGACGCCATTGACACCAGCACTTCCAGCGGGCAGTGAGCTGTTAAGCAGTGAGTTGTTGCGCTAAACCCTAGACTTGGTACGCCCGCATTAGTTTGTTGCAGAACCGCGCCAGTGCATAACTGGTGCGGTTTTTTTCGTTTGGCAGGTTAAACCACTGAGTAGGCTGCGCATCTATGGCAGTAGTTTACTCCCCCTTTTTGTGCTTTGCTCGTGAAAACATCTTCTCTTACACTACTGGCTTTCCTCTTGGGGCTGCTGCTGGCTGCTCACACAGATGCCCACCCACGCCGGCTACATCCTGGCAGCCCCGCCCGCACCGAGTCGAAGGCGTATATCCGGCAAAACGTGCTACCGGTTGTGCGGCAGCAGCGCCAGAAGCTGGAAACTGTGCTTAGTGCAGCCGACAAAGCACAACTGACCCGCTACCGCACCGAGTTGCAGGCGCTCCGCCAGCAAGCCCACACGCTGCGCCAAGCTACCAAGCCGGCCCCCGGAACTGCCCGCCCTGCCCTGACACCTGCACAGCTGGAGCAACGCCAGCAGCTGCGCACTTCCACTAAAACCATCCTGCTGAACGTGTCTCAGTTAGCCCGGAAGTATGAGGCCGATATCAGCCAGCTAACCCAGGAAATTCAGCCCCAGCACCAGCAGTGGCTGGCTGATCTGGCCGCCATCCGGGCCCGCCACGCAGACACGACAGCACTGGGCCACCAGCGCCGCGGCGGCCCCGCCAGCCACCTGTTGCGCCCGGTTCGCTTTCTGCTCCTCACTCCTGCTGCTCCTACCCAGCCACAACCCAGGGCCGCCGCGGCCAGCCTTTACCCTAATCCGGCCACAGCCGCCAACCAGCTTACCTATGCGGTGCAGAAGACCGGCCCCGTTACCATTGAGTTGCTGGATGGGCGCGGCAACACACTCCGTACGGTGTGGCAGGAGAGCCGCCATGAAAAAGGCCAGCACACGCTGTCCATCAGCCTGAGTGAGCTGCCGGCCGGTACCTATTTCTACAAAATCACTACCCGCACCGGCGCCGAAACCCGGCGTTTCCTCAAGGAATAAGGCGGCTTACTATTCGTTGAAGGCCAGCTCCCTTGGGGCTGGCTTTTTATTTAGGCCTGTTGCCAGCCGCTCAACCGCCTGCTCTGCGCCAGTTGCTGCTTATCTTTACGCCCTATGCTGCGCACTCCGTTTACCTGGCTTCTGTTCTTTATTGCCGCCACAGTGCTGGCCGGCTGCTGCGGTTCCGTTGCCTGCGACTGCCAGGATTCGCTGGATGATGCCGTTACATTCAGCTTCAACCAGACCACCGGCGCCACCCGGCCTTTCACGCTGGACGAGCTGGATTCAGTGTTTTTTGTGCGTGAGCTGCGCCGCGATACTGCTCGTCGGCCCACCATCGACACCGTGCTGCTGGTGCGCCTTGCCGAGCAGCGCGCCAGCAATGTAGTGCTCAACAATGCGCAGCCATTTGGGCAGCGCGGTACCCGCAAGCTCAACCAATACCGCTACCTGCTGTACCTGGGCAAGCGCCGGGCCCCCACAGTGCGCTTCCGCATTGATAGCATCCAGCTTAACAGCCGCCTGCAGAGCGACGGCTGCTGCACCTGCAACAACAACACGCTCAAGCGGGTATTCCTCAACGGCAACCCGCAGGCCATCGATGCCACCGACCCCAGCGGCCAGGACAAACCCGTGCCGGTGGTTTTGAGCCGCTAACCCGCTTGGCAGGGCAGTTTCGTGTACGTCCGCAGGCCGGGCGTTTACGTATACTCTTCACCCGAAGACCAGCTGCTGTGAATTGGCTACCTTCGGAATTGCTGCTGCTATATGCCTCCTGAACTCACCGTTGACCGCCCGGCTTTGGCCGTATTTCCTTTCCAGGTTTCGCTTAGTCTGGAGCCTATCATTACCTATTGGCAGGCGCGTGAAAACGATGCTAATCCCGGGGTAGCACTGCTGGCCCGCGCCATTGGCGAAAAAGTGGCGGCCGAAGCCTGGTGCCGTGGCCCTATCACCGACATGAGCACGCTGGAATGCAACTGCGACCTGGTGGATACGCTGATGCTGGCCATGTTTCCGCCGGCTTCCTTCCGCCATGATATCAGCGGTGCTATTGTGCCGTTTCAGCGCTACAGCTTCTACCACACGCCACGCTTCGCCGAGGTACTGCTTACGAGTGCCAAAACCGTAAAGCAGCCGCTCAACATTGATGCTGCCACGCTGGAAGTGCACACCGCTCGCATGGCGTACCAGCTGGTACTGGATAAAGTATACGGCGTGCAGATGCCCGACAACGGCACCATCATCTTCACCGTGCCTGATTACAGCATCGGCCTGTACCGGCATTATAGCGTGGTATTCGACTCCACATTTCTGGACGTTCGGCTTGTGGGGCCCAGGCCCGAGCTAACATCAGAGCAGGTGGAATTGCTGACGCGTAACCCTAACCGCCCTGATATCTGGCAGGAGCTGCTGCCGCCAACACACTTCGCGCTGGAAGGCTTCAATATCCTGCACCTGGCCGATGTGACCGAGCAGGAAATTCTGTCGGAGCTGAAGTACGACTTGCTGGAGCGCGACGTTCTGCAGGCTTCTGACCGGTTGGAGCAGATTCAGGAGAAACTACGGGTGCTGTTTAAGCGGCCGTTTCTGCAGCTTGGCATTGCAGCCTACAACGAGAAAAAGCGGGCCTTCGTGGATTTTGGCCGCAAAATCAACCACAGCTTCCTGACCAAGCAACTCCACAACCAGGATGCCGGCTCCGGCTTCCGCCAGATCTATTCTGAGCTCTGGCAGAACCGCCAGCCGCTGGTGATTGAAGACGTGGAAACCGCTGATATTCCGGAAGACCTGCGCCAGCAGATCCTGAGCATTGGCATTCGCTCGGCCATCCTGGCGCTGCTTCGCTACGGCGACGACACCGTGGGCCTGCTGGAGCTGGGCTCGCCAAACGTGGGTGACCTAGACGAGTTTGATCTTGAGACAGTAGCGCAGTTTGCGCCGTTGTTTGCGGTGGCCGTGAAACGCAACGCCGAGGAAATCCAGACGCGCGTGCAATCCATCATCAAGGAGAAATTTACGGCCATCCATCCGAGCATGGAATGGCGCTTCACCAACGCGGCTGAAAATCTGCTGCAAAAGCAGGAAGACGGCAACCGGGGCGCCGAAATGGAAGACATCGTGTTCCATGACGTGTATCCGCTGCACGGCTCCTGCGACATTCGGGGGTCCAGCACGGCCCGCAACGAGGCCATCCAGGGCGACTTGGTGGAGCACCTCACGCTGGCCAATAAAGTGCTGAAAAAAGCGTCGGAGTTTCAGGCGCTGCCCATTCTTGACGAGCTGAAGTTCTACGTCAATAAAAACCTGCGCCGCCTGCGCCAGGGCCTGATTTCGGGCGATGAGGTGAGCATCTTTGAGTCGCTCAGGACAGAGGTAGAGCCGCTGTTTGAGTATTTGGGGCAGAACACACCCGAGCTGCAGGCCGTCATCAGCCAGTACTGGTCGAACATCGACCCGGAGCTGGGGGTGCTTTACAAGCGCCGCAAGGCCTTCGAGCAAAGCACCACCCTGCTCAACGACGCCGTGAGCGACTACCTCGATGAGGAAGAGGAAAAGGCTCAGCAGATGTTCCCACACTATTTCCAGCGCTTCAAAACCGACGGCGTGGAGTACAATATTTACGTGGGCGCATCACTGGTGGAGCACAAGCCGTTCGACATGGTATTCCTGAAGAACCTGCGGCTGTGGCAGCTGCTCACCATGATTGAAATTACGCGGCGCACAGTGGCCCTCAAGCCGCAACTGCCCGTGCCGCTCGATACCACGCAGCTCATCCTCATTCATAGCCAGCCGCTGGGCATCCGCTTCCGGCAGGATGAGCGCCAGTTTGATGTGGACGGCGCCTACAATATTCGCTACGAAATCATCAAGAAGCGCATTGACAAGGCTACTGTGCAGGGCACCGGCGAGCGGCTCACGCAGCCCGGCCGCATTGCGCTGGTATACTCGCAGCAGCGCGAAGCCGACGAATACCTCGAATACCTCGACTACCTCCAGGACCGTGGTATGCTCGAAGACGAGATTGAGGAGCTGGAGCTGGAAGAGTTGCAGGGCGTAAAAGGCCTGCTGGCGTTGCGGGTGAAAGTCCGGATCAGCTAGAAACCGACCACTAAAGCATGAGAAGGCCGTTTAGTAGCTCGTAATGAGTCATCGAACGGCCTTTTCTTATGTCTTATCCTTTGATGTTCAACTCCTGCTTTTCCCGCCAGTACAGCCGTAGCGCGGTGCGCAGCAGAATCAGCCAGAGCAGGCCGGCGGCGAATCCGGCCAGCACATCGGTGGCGTAGTGTACCTGCAGGTAGATGCGGGTGAGGCCGATCAGCACAGCCCAGACCAGCAGTAATAGTGCCCAGGCCGGGTGGCGGCCGTGCCGCCAGAGCAGCCACGCCAGGCAGCCGTAGAGCGCCATGCCAATCATGGCGTGGCCGCTGGGGAAGCTCAGCCCCAGCTGAGGCAGCAAAGCCGTAGCGGGTCGGGCCCGCTGGAAGTGCGTTTTGAGCAGCTGGTTGAACAGCGAGGCGCCCGCCACGGCCAGAAAAACCTCCAAGGCTTCGCGCTTGCGCCCTCGCCACCGTAGCGCGGCCGGCAGCAACACAGCCGCCGCCACCAGAAACGGCAGCGACGCGAAGAAAGTAATGAACAGGGCCCCGTTGGTAATCGGCGGCCAGAAGGCCCGCAGCGCATTGGCCTGCCCGATGGCCCAGTTATCGAAAACCAATGAGTGAGCCCCAAACACGATGCGCGTGAGGTAGAAAAACAGCAGCAGCGACGCCAGAAACACGCTGCTCACCAGCAGGATTTCCAGGGTCAGGAAGCTAAACAGTGCCAGTAAACGAGCCGTCAGATTCTTCATGCAGGTTAGATTAGCACGAATAAAAACGAAAAAGCCGGTCCATTTCTGGACCGGCTTTCGTGCGCTCGGGGAGACTCGAACTCCCACACCTTGCGGAACTGCCGCCTGAAGACAGCGCGTCTACCAATTTCGCCACAAGCGCATCTTGTGTATCAGCGGCCATTTTGCCCTAGCGGGGTGGCTTTTGATGCTGCAAAGATAGGGGCATCTTTTGTCATCAGACAAGCTTTGCGCAAAAAAAGTCGATAAATAGTTGTGCAGAAATTAGCTATTCAGGCTATTCAGGCTGTTTTTCAGTTGATTGCAATTGATTTCTAAATCTATTTTTCACCCGATTTTCTATCTGCTTCAGCACCGGAATGGCCACCACCAGCCACACCAGTCCGGCCGTGAAGCCGGCCAATACGTCGGTGGCGTAGTGCACCCGCAGGTATACGCGGGTGAGGCCGATGAGCAGGATGAGCGCCACCAGCAAAACCGTGAGCAGCCAGCGCAGCCAGCGGGGCCGCACGTGCGTTTGTACCAGATAAACCAGCAGCCCGTAAAACGAAGCTGAAATCATGGCGTGCCCGCTCGGGAAGCTCAGCCCCGACGCCGACACCAGCGGCAACAGCGGCCGGGGCCGGTTGTATAACTGCTTGAGTACCAGATTGAGCGTGATGCTGCCCAGCGCCACCACCGGCACCAGCAGCGAGTACCAGCGGTGCCGGCGCAACAGCAGCAGCCAGTTGATGAGCAGCAGCCCCGTAACCGTAATGAAGTTGCGCGAGGCAAAAAACGTCACGGCTTCCACCCACTGCTGCTTGGGCCCGAGCAGGTGCCGCGCCCAGCGGAAAGCTGCCGCGTCGAAGGTGGCGGCGTCCTGATCGAACACCTCCCGGCCCAGCGCCAGAAACCCGACTATTCCCACAATGCCGAGCAGCACCGTCACGGCAAACTCGGTTAGAAACAGTACGCTGCCAGCCAGCAGCCGGCGCAAATGATTGGTCATAGAAACAAACTGTAGTATAGGCCGCCGCCAGGACCGTATAGCTGGTAGCCCAGTCCTGAGGCCCGGGCCAGCCGGGGTGCGCACACCTATACGTACGATACAAACCCTGACTTATGCCACACTCCTTGCCAGATTCCGGTTTCGACCGGGTAGCCGCCTTCTACGACCCGCTGGCACGGCTGGTGTACGGCCGGGCACTGCACACCGCGCAGCAGGCCGCACTACAGGCGGGTTTGCCAGGCGGAGCCCCGCGGGTGCTCATTATCGGGGGTGGTACGGGCTGGGTACTGCTGGAAGTGCTCCACCAGCGGCCCCAGGCGCGGGTGCTGTATCTGGAAGCTTCGCCCCGGATGCTGGCTCGTGCCCGCCAGCTGCTGCCTACTGCTGGGGCCGCGCAGGTGGAGTTCCGGTTGGGCACGGAAGCAACGCTGCTCCCCACCGAGCGGTTTGAGGTAATCGTCACGTTTTTTCTGCTGGACCTGTTTGAGCCCGGGCGGCTGCGGCAGCTGGTGGCCCGCCTGCACCAGGCGCGCCAGCCCGGCGCCCCCTGGCTGCTGGCCGACTTTGCGGCGCCCCGCACGTGGTGGCAGCGCGGCCTACTGATGTCTATGTACGGCTTCTTCCGTCTCACCACCGGCATCAGCGCCCGGAGCCTGCCCCCTATTCATCAGACGCTGGGCGGCCTGGGGTTGCGCCCGGTGCAAGAGCTGCGGTTTTTTGGCGGGATGGTGGAAGCCGTGGTGTGGCAGGACGTGACATTGTGACGAATTGTGGTCGTGAAGGCCCGCGTCCTCTTACATTTACGGCCAGCCCTCACTCCTATTCCTCCTCCCTTGTCCATGCAAAAATTTGCCGCTCTGCTTTTCCTGGCATCGTCACTAACCCTGGCCCGGCCAGCGGCCGCGCAGGCGCCCGTTGCCTATCAGGTAGCCTTTCCGAACGCCGTGCACCACGAGGCCCGTATTACGGCTACGTTTCGGGAGCTGCCCGCCGGGCCGCTGGAGGTGCGCATGGCTCGCTCGTCGCCGGGCCGCTATGCCCTGCACGAATTCGCCAAGAACGTGTACGATGTGCAGGCCACTGACTCGAAAGGCAAGGTTCTGACCGTGACGCACCCCGACCCCTACGGTTGGGACGTGCCCGGCCACGATGGCACCGTGGTGTTCACCTACACGCTGTTCGGCGACCGGACCGACGGCACGTACGTCGGCATTGATACTCGCCACGCCCACCTGAACATGCCCGCTACGCTGGCTTACGCCCCCGCGCTGGCCCAGCGGCCGGCCGAGGTGCAGTTTGCCATGCCCGCCAACTGGACGGTAGCCAGCCAGCTGCAGCCCAACGCCGCCGGCACCGTCTGGCAGGCGCCCAACCTGCAATACCTCATGGATTCGCCTACTTCCCTGGGCGAGCAGCAGGTGCGCACCTGGCAGGAAGGTGGCCGCACCATCGAGCTGAAGGTGCTGCACGACGGCACCGACGCTGAGCTGGATGCCTACACCGCCAACACCAAAAAAGTGGTGAAGGAAGCCGCGGCCATCTTCGGGGGCCTGCCCGAGTACGACTTCGGGCGCTACACCTTCGTGGCCAACTACCTGCCCCAGACCAGCGGCGACGGTATGGAGCACCGCAACTCCACGTCGCTGACCAGCCGGCGCCCCTTGCGCGGCCCCGAGGCCATCGACAACCTGGGCACCGTGGCGCACGAGTTTTTCCATAGCTGGAATGTGGAGCGCCTGCGCCCGCAGGACCTTGAGCCGTTTGATTTTCAGCGGGCCAACATGAGCAGCAACTTGTGGTTCGCCGAAGGCTTTACCCAATACTACGGCGAGCTGCTGCTGCGCCGGGCCGGCGTATACACCGATGAGGAATATTGCAAGGAAGCCCTGAGCGGCATTGTGGATGCCATGCTGAGTATGCCGGGGCCCAAGCGGTACTCGCCGGTGCACATGAGCCAGCAGGCGCCGTTTGTGGATGCCGCCGCCGCCATCGACCCCAACAACCGCTCGAACACCTACCTGAGCTACTACTACATCGGGGCGGCCAATGCGCTGGCCCTAGATCTGGAGCTGCGCCAGCGCTACCGCACCGACCTCGACACCTACATGCGCACGCTCTGGCAGCAGCACGGCGCCCAGCAGAACTACGCCCCCGCCAAGCCCTACAACCTGCGCGACCTGCAGCGGGTGCTAGGCGAAGTCACGCGCGACACCACGTTTGCGGGGCAGTTTTTCCGCCAGCACATCACCGGCCACGAGCTGCCGAAGTACGACGAGCTGCTGGCCCCGGCCGGCCTGCTGGTGCGCCGCGCCCACCCCGGCCAGGCCACGCTGGGCGCCCGCCTGCAATTCAACCCCGCCGACAGCAGCGCCACGCTGGGCACTACGCTGCTCGGCAGCCCGCTCTACTTGGCCGGCCTTGACCGGGAAGATGTATTACTGAAGCTCGGCGGCCAGAAGCTAACCGGCAACCCGCAGGTGCAGAAGCTACTAGCCACCCACAAGCCCGGCGACGTGGTGCAGGTGGAAGTGCGTGCACGCGACGGCAAACGCACCGTGCCGGTCACGCTGCAGGAAAACACCGACCTGGAAGTAGTGCTCAACGACAAAGCCACCCGCAAGCAGCTGGCCTTCCGCAAAGCCTGGCTCAGCGGAAAGGCGAAGTAGAACTGTAGCGTTTGTCATCCTGAGCAAAGCGAAGGACCTTGCTACGTCGGAACGACCATCGTGTGTACGAATCGTTCCGACGTAGCAAGGTCCTTCGCTTTGCTCAGGATGACAGATAGTTTCCGTTACCGGCGGCGGCCAAACAGGCGCAGCAGGAACAGGAACAAGTTCACGAAGTCGAGGTAGAGCGTGAGGGCGCCCAGCACGGCGGCTTTGCGGTCGGTGGCTTCGTCTTCGTAGCCGAGGAAGGCCAGCATCTTCACTTTCTGGGTGTCATAGGCAGTGAGGGCCGTGAAGAGCAGCACGCCCACGAAGCTGGAAATCCAGTACAGCAGTTCGCTGTTCAGGAAAATATTTACCACCGAGGCCAGCACCAGCCCAATCAGGCCCATAAACAGCAGATTGCCCCAGCGCGAGAGGTCGGTGCGGGTGAAGTAGCCGTAGAGGCTCATCAGGCCAAAGGTGCCGGCCGTGATGAAGAACGTGGAACTGATGGACTCCATGGTATACACCATGAAGATGATGCCCAGCGTGAGGCCGTTGAGCGCCGAATAGCCCATAAACGCCGCCGTAGTAGTGCCCGCCGACCAGTCAAACGCCTTGCGCGAGAGGAAACCGACCAGCGCAATTTCGGCAACAATCAGCCCCAGAAACACAAACCGATTACCGAACACCAGCTCCTGCAGCGCGGCCGAAGAAGCCACCAGCATAGCCACGGCGCCACTCACGGCCAGTGCGCCGGCCATCCAGCCGTACACCTGCGTCATGAAGCGCGCCATTACCTGGGAGGCTTCCTCCGGCGAAAGGGTCAGTTGGGGTTGCGGCTCCTGATAGTTTTAAGAAGTAAAATCTTCCATTTGAATAGGATGAGAGGTGAAAATAAAGTCGAGGCAAATTAGGGGTTTGCGGCAGGTTAACCTAACGCCAAACGCCCGCTGCCGATGCCGTAGCGCAAAGCCTCTACCTTTGCGCCATGCCCGCCCCCAAGGACCGCCGCCTGCCCCACATCTACCTGATTATCCTGATTGACGTGATTGTGGGGGCGGCCATCGGGCCGGTGATGCCGGAGTTTGTGCAGGGCCTTCCGCAGCCGCAGCTGTGGCTGTCGGTGGGCACGGGGCTATTTCTGGGGGTGCAGCTGTTTTCGGCGCCGGTGCTGGGCCGGCTCTCCGACGGCTACGGGCGGCGGCCCATCTTCATTTTATCGGCGGTGGGCACGCTACTAGCCAATGCGCTGCTGCTGCCGGTGCGGGCCGGACTGTTCTTCGTGAACCGCGCCTCCGACGGCCTCACCAACGGCATGTACGCCACCGTCCGCTCGGCTCTCACCGACATTTCGCCGCCCGAGAAGCTGTTCAAGAACCTGGGCATCGAGGGCGCCATCATTTCGCTGGGCTTCGTACTGGGGCCCATGGTGTCGGGTGTTTTGCTGACGCTGCTGCAGGTGCCGCCGGGCCAGGAAGCCACCTACGTGGTGCGCCTGGCGCTGGTGCTGGCCGCCCTGAACGTAGTGCTGAGCGTGCTGCTGCGTGAAACTCACACCCGCCGCAACGGCGTACGCGGCGCCGAGCTGCGGGCCGAATTGGCGCTGGCCTTCAACCCGCTCACGCTCTGGGCGCGGCTGCGCGAAAAAGAAGTTACTACGCCCGGCGTCCGGCGCATTGTGCTCACGCAAGTGGCCCTCACGCTCAGCACTGGCTACTATTTCTACATGGTGCCGTTTCTGAGTTTGGGGCCGCTGCAGATGGATGCCCGCGCCATTTCGTACTTCTTCATGTGCTTCGGCGCCCTGAGCGTGGCGCTCAACTACGGGTTCTACACCTACCTCGCCGACCGGATCAACCAGCGCAAGGCCATTGTGTGGCTGGCGGCGCTGGGTGCGCCGGTGCTGGCCGCCTACGGGCTGGTGGGCACGTCGGTGGTGGCGCTCTACGTACTGGTTGTCATTGACTGCTTCACGCTGTCCTTGATTCAGGGGCTGCTGGAAGGCCTGCTGGCCCAGCGCACCACCGACGTGGATCGGGGCGAGATTTTCGGGCTGAACCAGGCGTTTCAGGGGCTGGCCAGCTTTGCCACGACGATTGTATTCGGGGCCTTGTCGGTGCTGGATCTGCGGCTGCCGTGGGCGTGGTTTGCGCTGTGTTTGGCCGCCGTGGCGGTATTGGCCGGCTGGAACCGCGCTACGCTCCCCGCCACCGCTACTCCCGCAGATACCAGCGCAGCGTAGTCCAGATAACCAGGCTGACGGCGCCCAGCGCCAGAATGCGGCGGCCGTGGGTTTGGTCGGCGGCGGCAAAGGCCGGCACCTGCCGCCCGTCAGGCAGGAGCTTTTTGTGCGACGACAGGTGCCATCCGATAAACAGCCCTATCACGCCGCCCAGCAGCGCCAGTGCGTAGCCGGCCATTATCCAGGCGCGCTGGCTTTCCTCGGGCCGGGCCAGGGCCGCCAGCCGGTTCTGGCGCAGCAGCTGCACCGTATCTTCCGACACGTTGCGGCCGCGCTGTTCCAGAATCCGGCGCGCCAGCGTCACATCGAAATTGCTCCATTCGTCGGGCTTGGCCAGGATGTCGAACAGCTCGTCGTCGGTGAAGCCAAACAGGTAGTGGTCGGCATCTACTTCGGCGGTGCGCTGCTCGTTGATGGCTGCTTCCAGGCCGCGGGCTGTCAGGAAGTCCTGCTGGCGCAGCTTCACCGTGAACTGGGCGCGAGTGGTGTTGTAGGCAAAAGCAGGGTCGAAGCTGTGCTGGTCGGAGCTGGTTTCGAAGGGAATTTCCTGTTGCCTGAGCAGCAAGAGCAATGGCTGGGCGGCTTCAGAGGTCAGGAAGGTCTGGTACTGGATAAACTCGGCGGGCATAGCGCAACGGGAATAATTCCTCGCTAGATACCAACTTTTCCGCGGGCTGGTGGTACCTTTTCAGAAGCCGCGCTTGGCTCGTGCCACTTTTCGGTGGCGGCGCGCGTCTATCAGCTGTACGTCGTTCTGTACTTTGCGCTATGCTTGTTCTCCGCCTATCCATTTTCGCTACCGGTTTGCTGCTGGCCGGCGGCGCCTTCGCCCAAAGCCCATTGCCCGGCGCCACGCTCGGCGTAGGCACCCCTTTGCTTGGTCTGCGCAATTCGCGCCAGAACGTGCAGCTGAGCGCCGGCATGATGACGGCCGGCCGGCTGGGCACGGCGGCCTGGGTGAGCCCGATTGCCAGCTACCGCCTCACGCCGCGCCTGAGTGTGTTCGGCGGCCTCACCTATCTGCGCCTTACGCCCGGCCCCGCCTACTACCCCAGCGCCACCGCCGACAACCAATTGCGCCCCTGGACCGGCTACAACCAGTTTCTGATGCAGGGCGGCGCGCAGTATCTGGTGTCGCCGCGGCTGGCTCTCACGGGCACGGCCTGGAAGGAAATTCCGGGCGCGCAGCCGCGCATCAACCCATACGCCGGCTTCGGTAGCATGGGCTCGGGCATGAGCTTGCGGGCCGATTACCTGATTACCGAAAACCTGTCTATTTCAGGAGGTTTGCGCATGAGCAACGGCCAAGGCGCCAACTTCCCGGGCTACGTGCCGGGGCTGTCGGGCGGGTTCTGGTAGGCCAGAGCTCATTAGCGCATTCACTCCTCTTTCACGGACAACGCCGGCCCGGCAGCTACTCAAAGCTACCGGGCCGGCGTTGTCCGTGAGAGCCTGCCGGGGCTAATACGAAATGCCCAGCGTGCCGCGGTCGGCGTAGTAGAACTGCGTGCTACCACCGGTGCCGCCGCCCCAAGTACTGAGGTTGAAGCTGCCGGTACCGGTAGCTGTGCCCGTAATCTTGTAAACCCGTACTGCCTGCTTGGCGCGGTACCAATCGAGGCGGGAGCCACTAACACAGGTTTCCGGAGTGGCAGAGGCGCCGTTCTGACTCAGGAAAAAGGCCGTTCCCGTCCCGAAAACCTTGCCCGTGCCGTTGGGCTCCACGCACACGGCAGTGGCTTCATCTACCCCAATTCCGCGGCTTACCACGCCATTATCCTGAGTCATGCGGGCCAGAAATGCCACAAGGCGCCCACGCCGGTCGGGGTTATTGAAATGCGTATCTGTCACAACATTAGCCAGATACGGCTGACTGAGGAAATCATTGCGGCCAAGCGTCATGTCGGCATTATACGGATTGGAAAGGGCCTGCGCCGACGTAACGCTGTTGTTAAGGGCGCTGTAATAGGTGCTGCCCTGAATAGCGCAGCCCGCCGATGTGCCACCAATGGGAGCTTGCTTGGTGTTGCGCAGGTAGTTGAGGGCATCTTCCACGCGGGTATCCTTCCAGAAATTCACGTAATTGGCCTGGTTGCCACCGGTAATGAATACTGCCTCGGCCGCCCGGATTTTCGCTTCCACCTGCGGGTCGTTGGCCAGCGTGCGGGAGTTGATCAGCAGCGTTTCCACCGAGTTGGCGCCACCCAGTCCGTAGATGTAGGCATTGTACGCATCGGTGCCGGTAGCGCGCAACACCAGAAAGTCGCCGCCGCCGGATTTGGCAATCATCCACTGCATAGCCGCATCCACGTCGGTGCCGCCGCCCATGAGCACGGTGCCGCCGGCGGTAGCGGGCGTCACATCGGCCGCATCGCCAACCAAACCCAACGAGCCGGTGGCGTCTTGCGCAACGGGAGGTGCTTTAGGGGTTGGCGCTACGTCGGTTTCGTGCTGGCAGGCAGTCAGTAAACTGCCGCAGACGAGAATAAGGGTAAGAGCACGCATAGGAATGGGGAATTAAAGGTGAGAAAATAGCAGTTAGTCAGTAATATATGACTTTAGCCAGTATCGCCAATGTATTCCGTTCTGGCTGGCCTTACCAGCAGCTTTTGCTCACTTAAAATGGTCCGTGTCCTACGCAGATTTCCCTATCCATCATTCTGCCGGCCAGCCAAAGCAGAGTCTTGGTAGCGCCCGCCGAACATGTGTAGGTAAGACGTGTTAGGTTTGATTTCTTTTCAACGTTCTATTCGCATGGCTTCCGCCCCCCGTTACGTCAGCAACCCGCAGTTGCCCATCATCAAACCCAACTACCCCGGCAATAAGATGATTGGCCGGCAATACTGCAACGGCGAGGAGCTGTACGAGCCCACCTTCAGCACCGTGCTGAAGTGGCAGCTGAGCGAGAATCTGCAGAAAAAAGAGAAGAAAGCAGACCTCTGGACACCGGATGTGGTGGACTGCACCGAATTCCTGCGCGGCCACGACGACGGCCTGGTGTGGCTGGGACACGCCACGTTTCTGCTACGCATCGAGGCAACCACTCTTCTCTTCGACCCGGTGCTGTTTTCCTCCTTAGGGCTGCGCCGCCGCCACGCCCTGCCCTGCCGCCCCGAAGATCTTACCAACATTAATTTCCTGCTGCTCAGCCACGGCCACCGTGACCACCTCGACGAGCAATCGGTGAAATTCCTGGCCCGGCAAAACCGGACCATGCAAGTTTTGACTTCGTTAGGTATGACGCCGCTGCTCCGGGGTATGGTTCCTAACATTTCGGTGCAGGAAGCCGGCTGGTGGCAGCAGTACGTCATCGACTGGGAAGCTATGGGGTGGGAAGATCCTCAACAGCCACCCTTTGAACTGTTCTATCTGCCCGCCTCACACTGGCACCGCCGCGGCCTCGCCGACCTAAACCAGGTGCTGTGGGGCAGCTTTCTGCTGCGCCTGCCCGACGGCCGCACCATTTATTTCGCTGGCGACACGGCCATGTCCGGCCACTTCGAGGAGATTGAAAAGCAGTTTGGGCCGCTCGACATTATGCTGATGCCCATCGGGGCCTACAAGCCGGCTTACATGATGCAGCTCAGCCACGTAAACCCACACGAAGCGGCGAAGGCAGCCAACCTGCTGCGTGCCGGCCATATGGTGCCCATGCACTACGGCACCTTCGATCTGAGCGACGAGCCAGCCTCGGAGCCGCTGCGCGAGTTGCAACAAGTAGCCCAGGGTGGCATGCTCCGGGGCGAGCTGCATGCCCCCGCCGTGGGCGAGGTGCTGCGCTGGCAGGATTGGGAATAAGGAAATAGCTGACCGGTTGTGTGGGCAGTTATCAGATGTTTGCCGATTGTTGGCAGCGAGTTGGTAGCTTTGGTACCTTTTTATTGTTTGATCGGGTCCGTTGTTGAAATTGAGCCTGACAATCAGCAACTGACAACTACCTCCTGACGTCCAGCACATGTCGCCCACCCTTATTCTGAGCCTGATTGCGGGCTATTTCGTTGTTCTGATCATTATTTCGATCCTGACTTCGCGTAAAGCCACCAGCGAATCGTTCTTTATTGCCAACCGCAATGCCCCCTGGTACATGGTGGCGTTTGCCATGATTGGCACCTCGCTATCGGGCGTCACGTTCATCTCCATTCCGGGCATGGTGGCCACGCAGAGCTGGAGCTACATGGCCGTGGTGCTGGGCTACATTGTGGGCTACCTCGTGATTGGCACCGTGCTCATGCCACTCTACTACCGGCTGCGGCTGGTGAGCATCTATACCTATCTGGAGCAGCGGTTTGGATTCTGGAGCTATAAGACGGGCGCGTTCTTTTTCCTGGTTTCGCGGGCCGTGGGCGCGGCGTTCCGGCTGTTTCTGGTGGCGGGCGTGCTGCAGTTGGCCGTGTTTGATGCGCTGGGCGTACCGTTTGCCGTGACCGTGACGGTCAGCATCTTCCTGATTTACCTCTACACGTTCCGCGGCGGCCTCAAAACCATCCTCTGGACCGACACTTTCCAGACCATGGCCATGCTGGTGTGCGTGGCCGTGAGCATCTATCTGATGGCCGACGAGCTGAACCTGGGCTTTGCCGGGCTGGTGAAAACGGTGAAGGAAAGCAGCATGTCGCAGATTTACTTCTCCGACCCCAAAGACGACAAGTTCTTCTGGAAGCAGTTTGCCTCGGGCGCCTTCATCACCATCGTCATGACCGGCCTCGACCAGGATTTGATGCAGAAGAACCTGAGCTGCCGCAACCTCCAGGACGCCCAGAAAAACATGTTCTGGTTCACGATTGCCATTGTGCTGGTGAACGTGTTTTTCCTGTCCTTGGGCGTGCTGCTCTACCAATACGCGGCTGCCAAGGGCATTGCGCTGCCTACCAACCCGGCCACCGGCAAAATCATCGGCGACAACGTGTTTCCGCTGCTGGCTACGGGCCACTTCACGCTGTTTGCGGGCATCGTGTTCATTCTGGGCATCATTGCCGTGACCTACGCCTCCGCCGACTCGGCTTTGACGGCCCTCACCACCTCGTTCTGCGTGGACATGCTCAACATCAAGCAGTACGACGAGAAAAAGCAGACCCGCGTGCGGCAGCTCACGCACTTTGGCTTCTCGCTGGTGCTCATCGTCATCATCCTGATTTTCCGCGCCATCAACGACCAGAGCGTGATTACGGCCGTGTTTAAGGCGGCCGGCTACACCTACGGGCCGCTGCTGGGCCTCTACTCGTTCGGGCTGTTTACGAGCCGGGGCCTGCACGACCGGCTGGTGCCGGCCGTGTGCGTGGCCGCGCCGCTTGTCACATGGTTTATCAACGCCAACTCCAAGGCGTGGTGGGGCTACGAGTTCGGTTTCGAGATTCTGATTCTGAACGGCATCCTCACCTTCCTGGGGCTGCTGGCGGTTTCGCGGCCGCGCCAGGCCACCGAATTGAACCCTGCTTTCTGAGGCGTGTTTACCGGGGAAGTAGGCGTACCTTTGTGCAAGTGGCGCAAAATGCCGTTTTGCGCCGCCCTCCTTCTCCTATGAAACACCTTTTCTTCCTTCTGCTGTCGGTAGTGGCCACCCACGCCGCGCAGGCCCAGCAGCCGGCCGCACCCAAAACGCCGGTCGAGCTGAAGGCCGGCCGCATGCAGGCCCAGGCCCGCCCGGCTGCCAACCGGCCCGACGTAGCGCCCCAGTATCCGGGCGGTGCGCAGGCTATGGGCGCTTTTTTTCAGCAGCAGATCCAGTATCCGGAGGCGTCGCGCGTCAAGGGTATTACCGGCAACGTGGAAGTCACGGCTACCGTCGGGGCTGATGGGCGCCTGACCAACCCGGTAGTGGCCAAATCCCTGGCCCCCGACTGCGACGCGGAGGCGCTGCGGGTGCTGGCGCTCATGCCAGCCTGGAAGCCTGCTACCCGCAAGGGCGAGCCGGTGCCCGTGCAGGTGCGGCTGCCCGTGCCGTTCGGCAACTCCCAGATCCTGAAGGTGGAACAAGGAAAACCCAAATTCAACTAACGAGTTGAAATAGCAGAAGTCAGAAGCAAGACATGGCGGTTGTCATCTGGTTGATGCCCGCGTAGGTTTTGCTTCTCCCGTCTCCTGTCTCACTTCTACCATACCGAATGGCCCGAAGCGGAATGAATACCAGCGGTGCGACGCTTGACCCGGACGCACCCAAAAAGAAATTATCGAAGGAAAGCTTCCAGCAGGGGTTGCGGATTTTCCGTTTCACGCTGCCCTACCGCGCCAAATTCATTGTGGGCACGGTGCTCCTCACGCTGTCTAGCGCCAGCACCATGGCCTTTCCGTGGCTGATTGGTAAGCTGGCCGACGCCGCCAACGGCAACTTGGTGGTGCTGCCCAACGGTACGGCCGTTTCCATCAATCAGATTGCGCTGGGCTTTGGCGTGCTGATTTTGTTGCAGGGCCTGTTTTCATTCGGGCGCATCTGGTTTTTCACGCAGGTGAGCGAGTTTACCGTCCGCGACATCCGGCAGGCGCTCTACCGCAAGTTCGTGACGCTGCCCATTCCGTACTTCGAGAAAAACCGCGTGGGCGCCATCACCTCGCGCATCACCTCCGACGTGAGCATCATTCAGGATTCGTTTTCCCTGACGCTGGCTGAGCTGTTCCGGCAGGTGACGACCCTGCTGGCGGGCATCGTGTTTATCATGGTGGTGTCGGTGAAGCTGTCGATGTTTATGCTCGTGACGTTTCCGCCGATTGTGGTGCTGGCCATGGTGTTCGGCAAGAAAATCCGGGGGCTGGCCAAAACCACCCAGGACGAGCTGGCTAAAACCAACGTCATTGTGGAGGAGACGCTGCAGGGCATCAACACGGTAAAGGCTTTCACCAATGAGCAGTTTGAAACCCAGCGCTACACCGCCTCGCTCACCAACACCGTGCGGGCCGCCCTGAAAAGCAACCTCTACCGCGGCGGCTTCGTGTCGTTCGTTATTATTGGCCTGTTCGGCGGCATCGTGCTGGTACTGTGGCGCGCCGCCACACTGGTGCAGGCCGGCCAGATGACCATCGGCGACCTGACGCAGTTTGCCTTGTACACCATGTTCATCGGGGCTTCGGTGGCGGGCTTAGGCGAGTTGTACGGCAAGGTGCAAAGCACGCTGGGCGCTTCCGAGCGCATCCTCGAAATCCTGGATGAGCCCACCGAGCCCACCCACCAGCCGGGCGCGCAGCCGGTGCAGTTGCAGGGCAACATTGCGTACGAGCACGTAGCATTCCAGTACCCCACCCGCCCCGACCTGACGGTGCTGCAGGACATTACGTTCTCCATCCAAGCCGGCGAAAAGATTGCGCTGGTGGGCCCGTCGGGCGCCGGCAAAAGCACCATCGTGCAGCTGCTGATGCAGTTCTACGAGCTCAGCGGCGGACAGATTACCATCGACGGCCGCCCCATTGGGCAGTACGATCTTACGGAGCTGCGCCGCCACATTGGCATCGTGCCCCAAGAAACAATCCTGTTTGGCGGCTCGATCCGGGAGAATATTGCCTATGGCAAAACCAGCGCCACCGACGAGGAAATCATGCAGGCAGCCCGCAAAGCCAATGCCTGGCAGTTCATCAGCTCCTTCCCCGAAGGGCTGGACACGCTAGTGGGCGAGCGGGGCATCAAGCTCTCCGGCGGGCAGCGCCAGCGCATTGCCATTGCCCGCGCCATCCTGAAAAACCCCGCCATCCTGCTGCTCGACGAAGCCACCTCGGCCCTCGACTCGGAAAGTGAGAAGCTGGTGCAGCAGGCCATGGACGAGCTGATGCAGCACCGCACCAGCATCATTATTGCCCACCGCCTGAGCACTATCCGCAAAGTCGACAAGATTCTGGTGATTGACGGCGGCCGCATTGTGGAGCAAGGCACCCATGAAGAGCTGGCCCACAACGATAACGGCCTGTACGCCAACCTGCTCAAGCTGCAGTTTGAGATGAGCTAGGCAGACGGGAAATTGGCCGCCCGCGTCCTTTTCTGCGCCGCTCCGGAATCCGGAGCGGCCTATTTTTGTACTACCCTTCCTGTGTGGCTTCGCCTCATAACCCAACCAGCACCGCTCCCATGACCACCAAGCGCCTCAAACAACGTCTGGCTTTGCTTTCGCTCGTGGTGAGCGTGGCGTTGGTGCTGGTGAAGTTCTACGCCTACTTCCTCACACACTCCCAAGCCGTCCTGACCGACGCGCTAGAAAGCATCATCAACGTGGTGGCCAGCGGCTTTGCGCTCTATAGCGTGTATCTGGCCAGCTTGCCCAAAGACGAAAACCACCCCTATGGCCACGGCAAAATCGAGCATCTGTCGGTGGGGTTTGAAGGCGGGCTGATTCTGATGGCGGGCGGCTACATCTTCTATTCGGCTGTACGGGCGCTGCTGGTGCCGC
Source organism: Hymenobacter puniceus (assembly GCF_014333525.1). Lineage (GTDB taxonomy): Bacteria > Bacteroidota > Bacteroidia > Cytophagales > Hymenobacteraceae > Hymenobacter. The sequence goes on along the minus strand of NZ_JACSCX010000002.1, from coordinate 542,417 downwards.
ACGCGCTGGAGCAGCCGGGCTGGGGCATGGCGCTACTGGCGGCTACGGCCGTCGTGAACCTGCTGGTGGGCTTCGTGCTGGTGCGGGCGGGCCGCAGGCACCACTCATTGGCGCTGGTCGGCGATGGGCAGCATCTGTACCTGGATGCCGTGAGTACGCTGGTATCCTGCTTGGCGCTGGTGCTGGTGATACTCACGGGCAAGGTACTATTCGATGCGGCAGCTTCGGTTATTCTGGGCCTTTTCATCGTGGTGAATGGCTACCGGATGGTGCGCCGCTCGGTGGGCGGGTTGATGGACGAATCAGACGAAGTCACGGTGCTGCAGGTGATAACCGAGCTGCAGCAGCAGCGCCGCGCCGCCTGGATTGATGTGCACAACCTGCGTGTGCAGCGCTACGGCTCCAACCTGCACATCGACTGCCACGTGACCATGCCCTACTACTTCAGTCTGGAAGAAACCCATGCGGAAGTGCACCGCATCGAGGAGCTGGTACGGGACCGGTTTGAGGTGGACGTGGAAATGTTCGTGCACGCCGACCCCTGCGCCTTCTCGGCCTGCTCGCACTGCCACATGACTGACTGCCCGGTGCGCCAGCATGCTTTCAGCCAGGAAATTCCCTGGACGCTGGCCAACGTGGTGAAAAACGAGCGGCACCAGCTGGCCGAGTCGGTTTAGCGGCACTTTTCAACTCCTTGCCCACTAGCCCGTGCCTACGTATCCACTGCTACTGCCCAACGTCCAGATGACGGCCGACGAGTTTGTGGCCGTGAGTTTCCGGTTATGGCGCCGCCGGCCCCGCACCCGCTTCAACCACTGGCTGCTGGGAGCAGCTATTCTGCTGCTGGCCAGTAGCGTGGTGCTGGAAGTCATCCGATTGGGCCAGGTTGTCAATCAAAGTACCGTCGTGTTTCTGGCCGTGGCGGTGCTGTATGCGCTGGTGCGGATGCAGCTAGTGCGCTACCAACTCCGGCGCGGCTACGCCCGCAATACCGGTTTGCACACGCCCATCAGCTTCGAGCTGGATGCTGAACAGCTCCGCGGCCGCAGCGACAACGGGCACTTCGCCATACGCTGGCAAGTGCTGCGCCGCGCCGTGTGGGTGCACCCCGACTGGCTGCTGCTCTATCCCGTCGAAGCCGCCTGCTACTACCTGGATTTGCGCCGCCTGACAGCCCCGGCCACGCCTGAGCAGGTACTAGCGCTGCTGCAACAGCACCAGATTCCGGTGCAAGAGCTGTAGTTCCGGTCCGACGGCGCAGCCGTCCGACCGGTTGCCGTCCACCAATGCCTGCGATGTTAGGAGGCGACAACCGGTTGGACGGCTACGCCGTCGGACCGGGCGGATTTCCACTGGCGGCCTCTACGATTTCTGTCAAACCCTAGTTCCAACGTGGGGTTTGCTACTTTTGGGCTGTTACCCCATTCCATCATTTTCCCACTTCATGAAAGCTCTTCTCTCTATTTCGGCCGGCTTGGTAGTGCTGGCGGCCCCGCTGACCATGCAAGCCCAGATTGCTACGCCGGCGGCCAGCCCCAAAAGCACCATCATGCAGCGCGTGGGCCTCACCGACATCACCCTCACCTATTCACGCCCCGGCGTGAAGGGCCGCATGGTGTTCGGCGACTCCACCACCAAAGCCATTGTGCCCTACGCCAAGCGCTGGCGCACGGGCGCCAATCAAACGACCACCATCAAATTTTCGGATGACGTGACGGTGGAAGGCAAAAAAGTGCCGGCCGGCGAGTATGGCCTGTACACGGTGCCCGGCAAAGCCTCCTGGAAGATGGTGCTGAGCAAGAACACCAAGCAGGGCGCTAACGTCGACGGTTTCGAAGCCAAGGATGACGTAGCCACCTTCTTGGTGAAGCCCTATAAAACGGCCGCCAAGGTGGAAACCTTCACCATGAACTTCATCGACCTCACGCCTGCCACCGCCAACGTGGATTTGCAGTGGGAAACGACGGGTGTCAAGTTTAAAGTGGTGACCGAGGTGGAGCCGAAGGTGATGGCTCAGATTGAGGAGAAAGTAACCAAAAATGCTTCCCCAAGCACCAACGACCTAGCCGCGGCCGCCGTCTATTACTACGACAACGACAAGGACCTGAAGCAGGCCCTGACCTGGATGCAGAAAGTCAACGAGAAGGAGCCCAAGTTCTGGAACGTGCACACCGAGGCGAAAATCCGCATGAAGATGAAGGATTACAAAGGCGCCCTCACCGCCGCCGAGCAGTCGCGCACCCTGGCCCAGACCGCCAAAAACGCCGACTACGTGAAGATGAACGACGACATCATCGCCATGGCCAAGAAGAACGGCGCGAAGTAAGCTCCCTGCTTACCTCACCCCCTAACTCCCTATCCTGGGGGAGAGGGGGAGCTAGCTACTAGTTTTTTAGAGTGGCTTAGCCGTTTGCTATGAAAAAAGAAAAGCCCGCCGGACACTCCGGCGGGCTTTTTTGTTGTGAAATCTTTATAGCTAGTCCCACTCTCCCCCAGAAGAGGGGACTAAGGAGTAATACCCTCGTGAGGCAAATCTTGAGGCTGCGGCCGCACTACCGACAGCAACAAGCTCAGCCCTACCACCAGCAGACTGCCGATGATGTTGAACCACAGGTAGCCGATATCGGTCTTCCAGAACAGCAGCAGCACCACCGTTTGGGCTACAATGGCCGACCAGAATACCGCCGTGCCGCCCACGCGCTTCAGGAAAAAGGCCACCATGAAAATCCCCAGAATGGTGCCGTAGAACAGTGAGCCGAGGATGTTTACGGCCTGGATCAGGTTTTCGAGGCGGGCGGCGAAGGTGGCAAAACCGATGCCGAGCACACCCCAGCCGATGGCCGCCCAGCGCGAGGCCTGCACATTGTGGGCTTCGCTGGCCAGCGGGCGGCTGGGCCGGTACAGGTCGATGACGGTGGTGGAAGCCAGGGCGTTGAGGCCGGCCGCCGCCGAGCCCATAGCCGCCGACAGGACCACCGCAATCAGCAGCCCTACTAGGCCCTGTGGCATATTGTTGAGCACGAAGGTCAGAAACACGTAGTCGGTGTCTTTGGCTTCGGCCGAGGGTACGGCTTTCTTGATGAGGGCCTGAGCCCGGTCGCGCAGGCCGCGGGTGGCGGCGGTGGTAGCCTGCAAGTGGGTTTCGGCGGCGGCCAGCTGGGCGGGGTCTTCGGCGTGCAGGGCCTCTACCAGCTGGGTAGTGGCCTGGCGGCGCGCCAGAAACAGCGTGGCATGCGTTTGCTCCAGCTCGCGCAGCTGCGGGCCATACGTGGCCGAGCGTGCCACCTGATTGCGCACGGGGCCATTGAACGTAAGCGGCGGCGGGCTGAACTGGTAGAACACAAACAGCAGCACGCCCACCAGCAGAATAGCAAACTGCATAGGCACTTTCACGAGGCCGTTCATGAGCAAGCCCAGGCGGCTTTCCGTTACGCTGCGGCCAGCCAGGTAGCGCTGCACCTGGCTTTGGTCGGTGCCGAAATACGACAGCGCCAGAAACAGGCCACCCGTCATGCCCGACCAGAAGTTGTAGCGGTCCGTGGGGTCGAAGGTGAAGTCGACGAGGTTGAGCTTGCCTTGGTGGCCGGCCACCTGCAGCGCTTCCTTGAAGCCTACTTCGGCGGGCAGATAATGAACCAGCAGGTAGCCGGCCACCACCATGCCCGTGAAAATCACGGCCACCTGGCCTTGTTGCGTCACCATTACGGCGCGGGTGCCGCCGGCCACGGTGTAGGCAATCATGATGCCGCCGAGCAGCCACACCGTCAGCATAATGTTCCAGCCCAGAATGGCCGACAGCACCAGCGCCGGCGCATACAGCGAGAGGCCATTGCTCAGGCCGCGCTGCACCAGAAACAGCGACGCCGCCAGGGTGCGCGTGCGTCTATCAAACCGACCTTCCAGGTATTCGTAGGCCGTAAAAACTTTCAGGCGGTGGTAGATGGGCACCGCAAACAGCGCAATCAGCACCATGGCCAGGGGCAGGCCAAAGTAGAACTGAATGAAGCGCATACCGTCGTCGTAGGCCTGGCCGGGCGTACTGAGGAAGGTAATGGCCGAAGCCTGGGTGGCAATGATGCTGAGGCCCACCCCCCACCAGGAAGCGTCCCGGTCGCCGAGCAGGTAGGAATCCAGGGAGGCGCCGGCGCCGCGCGTGCGCCACGCCCCGTAGCCGACAATAAACAACAGCGTGCTGCTGAGCACCAGCCAGTCGAAGGTACTCATGCAGCGAAAGCGCGGGTGAGGTAAGTAAAAAACGCCACTTCCGCCACCAGCGCGCCCAGCACCAACCAGTACCAGGCCCGCCACGACGGCAGCAGCGGGGGCTTTTCAGATTCAGGGGTAGCAGACATAGAAAACGAAGGTAAAGTAAAGCATTGCAACACCAGCCACAAAAGGCGCAATGTCCCCAAACGTATCAGCTGGACGGCTACCACCGTCGGGCTGATACGTCTGCCCTACTTGCCCAACGACACCATATTGGTCAGCAGTCGGTAGGCGCCGGGTACGCCGGCGGGCAACTCCCGGAACAAGCTGAGGCCGGTGTAGATGTAGTGGCCTTTGCCATAGTCGGCGACGAGAATGGCGCTTTCCTTGGCTTTCTCGCCGGGGTCCTGACTGCTGAATACAGTCTTGTATTTTGGGTCCCACTGGCTGGGGTAGTAGAGGCCCTGCTCCTGCACCCAGCCTTCAAAATCCTTGCTCGTGATTTTGTTGGGCGTGTTGAGCAGCGGCTGCGTGGGATTGAGGAAGGTGACGGGAGCATTTTCCACCGTCACCCGGTCGTTGGAGAGCGTGAGCGGGTACGGGCCGACCTGGGGCAGCACAGTGCTGCGGCTGGTGTTGTACTGCACCACTAAGTTGCCGCCCTGCTCCACGTACCTGAGCAGCGTGGGTTGCAGGGCTTTTAACCGGTCCACGGTGTTGTAGGCGCGCACGCCCAGCACCACGGCGTCGTAGCGGCGCAGATTCTGCTCGGTGAGGTCTTCGGGCTTGAGCAGGGTGACGGTGTAGCCGATCTGGCGCAGGGCGTCGGGCACCTCGTCGCCGGCCCCCATCAGGTAGCCGATTTCCTGGCCCTTGCGCCGCAGATCCAGCTTCACCAGCGGGGCCACGGCTTCCGGGAACAGCGTTTGGGTGGGAATGTGGGTATACGCTATGGTCTGGTAGCCGCGCGCGTACGCCTGCCCCTCCACGGTAGCCACGGCCCGCAGCTCCGATTTACCTTCCGCCGCGCCCGCGCCGGGCTGCACCCGGAACTGCACAGTCTGCTCGGCATCTTTGGCGGCCAGCTCGAACGGAATACTGGCGGGCTCGGCCGTCCAGCCTTTCGGCAGATTCAGGGTCAGGTTGCCCTTCACGCCCGCTTTGCCGGCGCGCAGCGTCACGGGAATGGTTTTGGGCTGGTTATCGGCAAACACGTAGGCGTGGCCGCCCACGTTCACCATCACCGGCGGCACCACCGTCAGCGGGCGGTACTTCTCCCCTTCCACTGGGTCGGTGCTTTTGTATTGGACGGGGACGGTGAGCATTATTCGATGCCCTGGAATATCAAAGACAAAACGCGCCTTAGCTGCAGGCTCATTCTCATCTTTTCCACGGCTGAGTAAATCCTCAACGGTGTACATTCCAACAGAGCCATTTTTCTGCAACCAATAGGGTTGTGAGTTTCCGACCGAGCCCCTCGAATCTTCCTTGATAAAGAGAGTATCCTGTCGTCTTTTACCTGGCATAAGATCTATACGATGCGGATTGGTACTATGCATACCGCTCATACCACCCCGAGAAAATACTTTATCCAACTCTGGTGAATAGACATAAGCCACTTCGTCGAGCAGTTGCACAGGTGTAGCTGAACGATTTACTATCTCATACAACACCAGAGAACGGACTGCCTTTCTACCCAACACTAAATCCTCTTTTGTGACCGTTGGGCTAATTGCAACGGCTTCTATATACAGCCCCAGACAGGCTTGAATTAGCTTCTCAATCTGCACCAGCCTTTCATCGTACCAAAAATTGGCAACACCTTTTACCGTTCCTTCTTTGACTACCGCAGCAAGCTGAAACTTATCTAACGCCTCCCGCACCTTCAGCAGTCCTGCCACACTCGCCGACGGATTAGCCGGGTCGTACTTCCGAATTACCTCATCCACCAGCTTGCCTACGGCCGCGCCACCGGGCACCCGGTTCCAAGTCATATCCACACCCTCGAACAGGTCGGTGGTGGCCTTGTCGCCCTTCAGCAGCTGGAAATACTCCGGGGCCTCGCCGCGCTGGGCGCTACTGCCGAAGCCCTGGCTGCGGTGCTGGGAGCGGCTGCGGGCGGCAATTTCGCCGTAGCTCTGCCCCAGCAGCGGGTTGTAGCCGCCGGCATCCAGCTTCAGGTACTGGCTCATGTCCTCACCGGCTTTCACGAAGAAGGAACCGGTGTTCCAGAGCAGCCGCTTTGCCTGCCAGGGCTGCACATATTGGAGCTGCTCGGGGAAACGCTTGGGGTCGGCGGCGGCCGAGAAGGCCTCAATGGCCAGCATAGCCGAGGCCGTGTGGTGGCCGTGTCCGGCGCGGGCATCGGGCGGGAAGCGGGTAATCATGACGTCGGGCCGGCGCTGGCGGATCACCCAGACCATATCGGCCAGCACCTGCTCCTTGTCCCAGATGGTGAAGGTTTCCTCGGGCGTTTTCGAGAAGCCGAAGTCGTTGGCGCGGGTGAAGAACTGCCGGCCCCCATCGATGCGGCGGGCCGCCAGCAGCTCCTGCGTCCGGATGACGCCCAGCCCCTCGCGCAGCTCCGGCCCGATGAGGTTCTGGCCCCCATCGCCACGGGTGCAGCTCAGGTAGCCGGTTTCCACGAGGCGGCCGTTGGCGAGGTAGGCAATCAGGCGGGTATTTTCGTCGTCGGGGTGGGCAGCCACGTACAGGGCCGAGCCCAGCACGTTCAGCTTCTTCAGCCCCAGCAGAATCTCCGACGACGACCAGGTTTTGGGAGCCTGGGCCTGGGCTTCGCCAATTAGTAATGAAAAATTAGCAATGAGTAATGCCGACAGGGCGGCGCGGAACAGGCGAGTACGCATAGAGGGAAGCAGCTTGAGGGCGTGAAGATAACCCAGAGCCGCCGACCCTGTTCAGGAAAGCGGGGAAGCGGGTCTTTCCCGGTCAGACGGCTGCCGTCGGACCGGAATGGACATGCGTCCGGGCCGGGCGGAACCGGGTCTATGGCAGCGGGGTTTAGCACGCAACGTCCGCCGTGGGCGGGGCTGCGTATAGGCCGTTTCCTTATCCGTTTGATATCTGCTGATGCTTTTTTCTGTTCCTTCCCGCCTGCGCCTGCTGGGCGTGGCCCTGCTGCTGCCCCTGCTGGGCACGGCGCAGAATGCTGTTTCCGTTGCCCCACAACCCGCCGTGCCGCCGCAGCAGTGGTACCTACTCGACCCCGTCGCCGACGGCGTGATGGGCGTGAGCGTGCGTAAAACCTACGATGAACTGCTCAAAAACCGGCCCTCCACGCCGGTAGTGGTGGCCATCATTGATGCCGGCATCGACACGGCCCACGCCGACCTGCGGCGCCTGCTCTGGACCAACCCCCGCGAAATTGCCAGCAATGGCCTCGATGACGACCAGAACGGCTACGTAGACGATGTGCACGGCTGGAACTTCCTGGGTGGCGCCGACGGCCGCAACGTGGACGTGGAAACCTACGAGGACACCCGCCTTGTAGCCCGGCTCCGGCCGCTGTATGAGGGCAAAGCCCGCACCGTGGTGCCCGCCGCCAAGCGCGCCGAGTACGACCTGTACCAGAAAGTCAAGAAAAGCCAGGCCGAAAAGGTAGCCGAAAACAAAGAGCGGGTTGCATCCCTGGATCAGGCGTACACGGTCAACAAAAAGGGCGCCGACAATCTGCGCGAAGCCCTGGGCCTGGCGCGACTGGACACGGCTGGTTTGCGCGCCGCAACTCCCACCGACCCCAACCTCTACCGCGCCGCCCTTGGCCTCTATGCCAACCTGCGCGCTGCCGGCTACGCCGACCTGGAAACGGTGCTGGCTGATATGAAAGAAGGCCTCGATGATAGCCGCAGCCAGCTGGAGTTCAGCCTCAACCCCGCCTACAACCCGCGCGCAGCCATCATCGGCGACAACCCCACCGATACCCAGGACCGCCGCTACGGCAACCGCGACAACCACGGCCCCGACCCCATGCACGGCACCCACGTAGCCGGCATCATCGGGGCCGACCGCACCAATATGCTGGGCATCCTCGGCATTGCCGACAACGTGCGCCTGATGGCCGTGCGGGCCGTGCCCAACGGCGACGAGCGGGACAAGGACATTGCCAACGCCATCCGCTACGCCGTGGATAACGGGGCCAGCATCATCAACATGAGCTTTGGCAAGTACTACTCGCCGCAGCGCGAGGCCGTGGATGCAGCTATGCGCTACGCCGCCACCAAAGGGGTGCTGCTGGTTCACTCGGCTGGCAACGAAAACGACGATATCGACGTGAATGTGGAGTTTCCGTCGCCGGTGTACCCTGATGGCCAGCCCGTGCCGAACATGATTACGGTGGGTGCCAGTGCCCGCACCAACGACCAGCACCTGGTGGCAGACTTCTCCAACTACGGGCGCAAAAACGTGGACGTATTTGCGCCCGGCAACCAGATCTACTCCACACTGCCCGGCCAGCAATACGGCAACAAAAGCGGCACCAGCATGGCCTCACCGGTGGTATCGGGCATGGCAGCCGTGCTGAAGTCGTACTTCCCCACCCTCACGGCTACGGACCTGAAGCGTATCATCCTGCAATCGGCGGTGATGTACCACACCAAAGTGCTCAGACCCGGCACCACCAAGCAAGTGGACTTTGCCGAGTTATCGGCTACCGGCGGCCTTGTAAACCTCTACCGCGCCGTGCAGCTCGCCGACGCGGAAGCCACGAAATAGCGCTGCCCGAAGCCATAAAGCCGCGTAGCGGTGACAGGTTCAGGAGAATCCCCGATCTGTCGCCGCTACGCGGCTTTATGGCTATTGCCGGAAGGAGGCTACGCGGCTATTCTGCCGGATTGGCCAGCCAGTGCCTGGCTGCTGGTTGCTCTGGGTGGCGCGTTACCGGCACCAACGCCAACTGCTGAGCACCGGGGGCCAGACCCCAGGGGTTGGGGCCGCGCGTGCCGGGCCGCACAACCAGCAGCAGGTAGGCCAGCAGATTCAGCAGTGGCACCAGCAGCACCAGCGCGTACCAGCCACTCAGGTACATATCGTGAAGGCGGCGCACCGAAAACAGTGCGGCTAAAGCGGTGCTGGCTGCCAGCACCAGCCCTGCCAGCAGCACCTGATACCAAGTCTGTGGCGCTGGCAGAAAGAATACCGGCAGCAACGGCACCAGGGCCAGCGCCAGCCGCAACGCATAATCGGAACGGCCCAAACGCCCTTGCAAGAATTCGTATTGTTTCATACTAATTACGGGTTGACGAATTGTACCGCTACTCCTGGTAGCACCGGAGCGGCGGTTTCCAAAATCCAGGCCAACTCTGTCCAATTCCGGCAGATTCTCAACATTCAGCCATAGCCGGCGTACTACCGAGGAGTTCTACCAGCGTCCGTATGCTTATACCTCAACTGATTTTCCTCGACAAGCTGCGCAACAAAACCCCTACCGGCGCGCCACCGAGTGGGCCCAGGCGCCGCCTCAAACGCCGGCCGCACCGCACGGCGGCCGCAACCCGCCGCTGGTTTCGGCACCACCTGTTCAGTGCTCTGTATCTGGCGCTGGGGGTGCTGTCGGCCGCATTCGGGCTCAAGGCTTTTTTGCTTCCCAATGACTTTATCGATGGAGGCGTAACCGGCATTTCGCTGCTGGTACGCCAGCTTACTGGCCTGCCGCTCTCGTTGCTGATTGTCATTATCAACGCGCCGTTTATTGCCATGGCCTACTTCCAGATGGGCCGCACGCTGGCGCTTAAATCACTGTGCGCTATTCTGGCGTTGGCGGCGGTACTGCTGGTCGTGTCGTTTCCCACTCTGACCCAGGATAAGCTGCTGATTTCCGTTTTTGGGGGATTTTTCCTTGGGGCGGGCATTGGGCTGGCCATGCGCGGCGGTGGTGTGCTCGACGGTACCGAAATCCTGGCTGTGTTTCTGAGCAAGAAAACCAGCCTCACTGTCGGCGACATTATTCTGCTGTTTAACATTGCTATTTTTGCCGTGGCCGCCTGGGTGCTGTCCATCGAAACGGCGCTGTATTCCATTCTGGCGTACCTCTCGGCGGCCAAAACCATTGACTTCCTGATTGATGGCATCGAGGAGTACACCGGCGTCACCATCATTTCGGGCCGCTCCGATGCTATCCGGCGCATGATCACCGAAAAGCTGGGCCGTGGTGCCACCGTGTACTTGGGCAAGCGCGGCTATGGCACCCACGGCGACCAGCCCAACCCCGTCGAAATCGTATTTACCGTTGTTACGCGTCTGGAACTGTCGCGCCTTAAAGGCGAAGTCGACCAGATTGACCGGCAGGCCTTCATTGTGATGCACAGCGTGAAAGACACCAAGGGCGGCATGATCAAGAAGCGTCCCTTGCATTAGGCCCTATTGCCCCGAGAAGTAGCCCAGCAAGTGCTGGCTGTTTTTTCCAACCCAGCCTTTTGGGGGTATAAGCTACCGGAACACGTACCACTGAAAAGCCACGTAATTGTAGCCCACACTGGCCGCGGCCCCAATTGCTACCACCAGCAAGGCGCGCCAGATGGCTCCGGCCCACGTGAGTTGAAAAGCCTGCCGGCCGATCAGGATAAGGTAGAGCGTGATGGTACCTACCTGCATACTGCTGGCAATGTTGCTGCTGGCCACCGCCCGAATGTGCAGGGCCCACAGCACCAGCATCACGCAGGCCACCAGCAAATGAAATACCGACCCCACTACAACGTGCACAAAAAATGACTCGGCATAGTTAAGGCCCTGGCGCCGGTACACCAACCACGTTATCAGGGCATAGGTCGGCAGCATAAGCAGCAGCCACCACAGGTTGTAGTACTTGCCCACATAGTGAAAGTACTCCCCCATGCGGGCCACATACGCCGCGGGTATGCGGCTGGCGTAGCGCTGCTGGATTTCGGCACCCGTGTCCTCATAATAATGCAGCAGCAGGGCAGCAGCGGCGGCCAGACCTACCACAAGCAGCAGAAACTGAAACGGATTGAAGTAGCGCTTGCGCCGGCCGGCCAAGTAGTCAGCCACTACGCGGCCGGGTTGCAGCACTATCTGCGGCGCATACCCGATGATGCTCGTGTCGGTGTGCGTGAAGACGTGCAGCACCTCGTGGGCAACGTGCCCGAGCGTAAGCCGCTGCCGCCCGGCACCTACTGCCCGCAGTGCGGGCAGTAGGTGCCGGGCGGCAGCGGATGCCCGCAGTTCAAACAGGCTCCTTCGGGGGCGGCAGCAACAGACATGGCAGGGAAGATGAGGAGGCACATCGCAAATAACAGACTTTTTTAATACTGCAAATGGTGGGTGCCGGCTATTACCTTCGCGGCATGGCCGCTACTTTCACTCTGCAAGACCTCTATATCTATCCGGTTAAGTCGCTGGGCGGCATCCGCCTCACCGAGGCGCACGTTGAGCCCCGGGGCCTGCGCCACGACCGGCGCTGGCTGCTGGTAGATGAACGCAACCAGTTCATGACCCAACGTCAGACGCCCGACATGGCGCTGCTGCGGGTGAGTTCGGCCTACAATGGCTTTCTGCTCACGCATGCCCAACGGCCCGATCTGCTACCGTTGTACGTGCCTTTCGTGGCTACTCCTGAGCGCACCCTGTTCGTCACCATCTGGGACGATATGGTGTTTGCCTGGCGCGGTACCCGCGAGGCCGATGAATGGCTGTGCGAGGCGCTGGGCCGCCCCTGTAAGCTGGTGTATATGTCGGATATGGTGCGGCGCGACGTAGAGCCGGAATTCAATCCGGATGGCCAGTTGGTGAGCTTTGCCGACGGCTACCCATTACTGCTTATTGGCCAGAGTGCCCTCGATGACCTCAATAACCGCCTCGCCGAACCCGTACCCATGGACCGGTTTCGGCCCAACCTCGTGTTCAGTGGCGGCCTACCGTTTGAAGAAGATAGCTGGGCGGAGTTTCAGGTGGGTGACGTGCCTTTCCGGGCCGTGCGCGCCTGCGGCCGGTGCGTGCTTACCACCATCGACCAGCAGTCGGCGCAAAAGAATACTGCGGGGGAGCCACTGCGCACTTTGGCCACCTTCCGCACGCAGGGCAGCAAGGTGATGTTTGGGCAAAACGTGACCGGACCGGGCCGCGGCCAGCTCCGCCTGGGCGACGCCCTGCAGGTGCTCAGCCTGAAGTAAGCTTTACCGCTACACTTAATTGCTTTATTTTCTACCTCTGCTGCGCCAGGTAGGCATAAATGGTGAATCGTGCGCTGCTCGCACGTTGCAATCTTGCCTAGGTTGTACATATCCTTGAAATAGGTATATTTGCCGGATACTATGTTGCTTTCTGCGCAGACAGCAGGTCGGGCCGACTTGTTTTCTAACTGCATCTGCTTCAGGTATTCCTCTTTACGCCGCTCCTCTATACTACCTCTTACCCAGCCTGGCAACATGCTGGCTGGCCTGCGGGCTGCACACCTGTTGTTTTCTCCTTACTGCTTTCCTATGACGCGCGTGCTTCTCGGCCGGGCTATCGTTCTGCTCCTGTTTCTGGCGGGCAGCCTGCCCCGGATCGGCGCGGCCCAAACATCCTCCAGCACCCAGTTGCACTCTGCCTGGGATGAACTGTTGCACCAATACGTAGCGCCTGATGGGCTCGTGAACTACCAAGGCATGCTTGAGGAGGAAGACAAGCTCCTCGATTATCTGATGGCCCAGCGCAAAGTGTCGCCGGAAGCAGCTGGCTGGTCGGCCGCTGAGCAGGAAGCCTACTGGATCAACATCTACAATGCCGCCATAGTGTATATGGTGCTGCAATATTACCCCGTCAGCAACATCAACGATATTCATCCGAAAGGCCGGATTCACTCCCTGTGGGAAGCGCCCTGCGTGCAGGTCGGCGACAAAGAGTATTCGCTCAACCAGATTGAGCGTGAAAAGCTGACCGCACGCTTCCAGGACCCACGTTTGCACTTTGCGTTGGTGCAGGGCGCTGTTTCAGGACCTCAGCTGCTGCCCGAGGCGTACAATGGCGAGCAACTAGCGCAGCAGCTGGAGCGGCAAACCAAACGCTTCATCAACGACCCGGCCCGCAACGTATTAACCGGCGCCCAGCCACAGCTGTCCAGCCTGTTCAACTTCTACGCCACCGAGTTTGGGAGCCGAACCCAGCTGCTGGAATTCATCAACCGCTACGCTACAGCACCTGTGGCCGCCGCCGCTACTCCTGATTTTCTGCCCTTTAGCTGGACGCTCAACGACCAGCAGCCGCTACCGGCGACGCAGGCCTTGCACAAATAATATAGTCTGCCAGAAGCCTAGGTGCATCTGAAAGGCTGGTTCGTCGTATCAGGGTTTCCTTTTCATGTAACTCCTGCCTCATGGACCGAGCACTGGTGCTGGCGTTTCTGCGCGAATTGGCCGCCCACAACCACAAAGCCTGGATGGATGAGCACCGGGCCGACTACCAGCAGGCGCGCAGCGAATTCATAATCCTGCTCCGCGAGCTGCTCGACGGCCTGCAGCAGTTTGAGCCCACCATCCGCGGCCTTACCCCGGCCGATGTGATGTACCGCCTGCACAAAAACGACCGTTCGCAGCGCGACCCTGAAACCTACAAGCGCCATATGAGTGCGGGCCTCAAGCCTGGCGGCCGCCACAGCCCCTGGGCCGGCTACTACGTGGTGCTGGAGCCAGGCGGCGAGTCGTATGTGGGAGCCGGCCGCTGGGAGCCTGAGCCGGCACAACTGGCCTGCATCCGGCAGGAAATCCACTACAACGGGCCAGCGTTCCGTACCCTGCTCCAGAATCCCGACTTCCAGCGCCATTTTCCCGCAGGCCTCGACCCCAGCGACGCCCTCAAAACAGCTCCCAAGGGCTACGACAAGCTGGACCCCGACATTGAGTGGCTGCGCCTGAAGCGCTTCTTCGTGTGGCGGGCCATTCCCGATACCGACGTGCTGCGCCCTGACTTTCCGGCCCAGGTCCTGGAATCATGGCGCGTGGCTCAGCCTTTCGTACGCTTCCTCAATGAAGCCATGAGAAGCTAGGATTAGGGATTAGGGATTAGGGATTAGGGATTAGGGATTAGGGATTAGGGTAAATGTGAAAGGCCCCTCCGGGTTACGGCGGGGCCTCCTATTTTCTGCTTGTTCATTCCTAAGCACTAGGCACCAAGCCCTAAGCCCTAAAACAGCCCGAACAGCGTACTGTTGATGCTTTCGATGATGCCGCTTAGGTCTTCGGGTTTGCTTACATAGTCGAGGTTGTTGACGTCGATGATGAGCAGCTTGCCGTGCTTATAGTTGCTGATCCACTCCTCGTAGTGCTCGTTGAGATGCTTGAGGTAGTCGATTTTGATATTGTTTTCGTAGTCGCGGTTGCGGCGCTCAATCTGCTGCACCAGCTTGGGCAGGTCGGCGCGCAGGTAGAGCAGCAGGTCCGGCGGATCCACCATGCTCACCATCGACTCGAAGAGGCCCAGGTAGTTGCGGTAGTCACGCTCAGTCATCAGGCTGGACTGGTGCAGGTTGGCCGCAAAGATGTGGGCATCCTCATAAATAGTGCGGTCCTGAATCACGCCTTTGCTGGCCTGCTGCAACTGCTTGATCTGTTGGGTCTGGCGAAAGCGGCTGTTAAGGAAATACACCTGCAGATGAAATGCCCAGCGCGGCATATCATCATAGAAATCCTTCAGATACGGATTGTGGTCAACATCCTCCAGAAATACTTCCCAGTTGAAATGATGGGCCAGCTTATTGGCTAACGTGGTTTTGCCGGCCCCAATGTTGCCGACGATGGCAATGTGCATACGTCTGAGAGAAAAGGCGGCCAGCCGCCTTGGCCCGGCCCGAACCACAAAAGTACACAACCCGCCGCAAGTCAAAAGCAGACGAGCTTAGGCACCTATATTATATTTAATAATGACTATATTAATACTTCTTTCCTACCCTCTCTTTTATGCTGGCGCCTTTCTCTTCCCATTTTCCCTCACCCGAGTCAGAACACGCACTTCCTCCGGGTACGCAGGAGTTAGGCTTTTTGCGTGATGAACACGGTGCCCCTTTGCTGCGCCAGCTCTACTACGCACCCGAGCAGCTGCTTTGCGGCCAGTGGTTTGGCAACCTCACAGCCGAATCGGTGATTGCAGGCGCCCGGGCCAGCTTACAAGGCATGCAGCAGATCCGGCCGGCACTGGTGCTCAACGACAAAAGCGTAGCTACCGGCGACTGGACAGAAGCCATGGACTGGCTGGAATATGAGTGGCTGCCGCTGGCCCAGCAATACGGTATGCGGGCCTTTGCCTACGTTTTTGCGCCCGACATGCACAATCAGCTGGCCGCGCTGGCCTTCTTTACCCGCATCCGCCCACACGTAGCTATCAAGCTTTTCTACGACGCCGACTCTGCTCACGAATGGCTGACAAAGCAGTTATAGTAAGTCTAGGCTACAACAGCAGCAACCCCGACAATGCTCTGCTGTAGCGCACTATCGGGGTTGCGGTTATCAGGGGGTGGCAAGAGCTACTCGGCCATCACACCTTTCACGTCGCGCGCCTTTTCCAGCGTACGGAATTCGCCCTGCCACGACCGAATACGGACCCGCTCTTCCAGCGGCAGTTGCTCACGCACCTGCTCGTAGCGCGCGTTCAGGCGGTCGAGCACGGCAGAAGCATTGCTCCAGTCAGCAGCAGCCCACTGGCGGCGCTGCGTACGGGTGGCTTCAATAAAGCGGCTGTAGAGGTCCGGCAGCTCGGTGGCGCGGGCCCGGCTGATGGTTACGTTTTCACCCAGCAGCTTATTCTGGGCCTGCTGCGCATTTTCGGGTATGCGGGCCGCTCGGTCAAGGCTATCCTGGCGGGCCTGCCAGGAGCCATAGCGCTTTTTCTGGATGTCGTATTCGCGCTTGCCTTCCACCGTGAGGCTATCTACGGCTTTGTCGATGCGCTTGCTCTGGCGGTCAAACTCCGCGGTGATGCGGGGCGTTTCGCGCGCAATATCGTCGGCTACGCGGGTTACTTTGTCGCTCACCCAATCAGAGAAAATGCGTAGGTCGCGCTCCACCGCCGAGGCAGTGCTGCTGGTTGTGGGGCGGGTTGTAGAGCTGGCCGGCGCTTTTGTAGCAGGGGCTTTCGTGGCCGGTGCTTTTGTGGCAGGCGCTTTAGGCGCGGAAGTTTGCTGGGCCATTGCAGCCGATGCAGACAGCAGCACCGCTGCCAGTAAAAAGGGAAATGGTTTCATGAGCCTAGAGAAAACGGGAGAAGAATCAGCAACGCTGACTGGCCGCGCTGCCGTATGCCCCAACAGGCAACTTCTGGCCCAAAAACGAGTGAGCGGGCGTTTTGGGTTCGGTTTTTCGTGAAATAATGCCGTTTTTGCGGCCTATGTCACGCGTTGAACCAGCTTCTGCTACTATCCGGGCGGCCACTACGGCCGATATTTCCACTATCGTTGAGCTGGCCGAAGCCACCTGGGAGCCCACCTACCGCTTCATCATCTCGAAAGAGCAGATTGACTACATGTACCGCGTGATTTACACGCCGGCCTCGCTGCTGCGCCAGATGACCGAGCAGGGCCACCAGTTTCTGCTGTTGCTTGACGCCGACCAGCAGCCGGGCGGCTTTGCGTCCTATTCGGCTAAGGAAACGCCCGGCTCCTATCACCTCAACAAGATCTACATCCTGCCTTCGCACCAGGGCCAGGGCTTTGGGCAGCTGCTGCTACACGCCGTAGAAACAGCCGTGCGAACCGCGGGAGGCCACATTCTGGAGCTGAACGTGAACCGCCACAACCCCGCACTGGCCTTCTACGAGCACGCTGGATTTGCGCGGCACCGCGAAGAAGATATTGCCATCGGCCCTTACTGGATGAACGACTACGTAATGCGGAAAGAGCTGTAGGGTGCAATGTGCCGGTAGTTTGATAGTGCGTTTGACGTTCGTTATACCCAATTTGCGTACCTGAAACACCAGCTCATCATTTCACCACCTCAGTTATGGCCACCACCAAACTCACCGTCCTCAGCAATGGCTCCCTCCGCGTGGAAGGCACCGATTTCGAACTCGTAGATGCCCAGGGCCAGCCTTACGGCCTGGCCGGCCGGGAGCGAATCAGCATCTGCCGCTGCGGCCTCAGCAGCCAGAAGCCCTTCTGCGACGGCTCACACAAAGGCCACTTCGAGCATGCGGCCGTAGCCTTCGACCTGCCGGCTCCTAAAGCTGCCACGCCGCCCGTAGTGCCCCCCGCTGCGCCTGATGCTAGTGCTGCGCCGCTGGCGTAAGCTGGCAGCAGGGAAATAGGAAGTTCCCCTTCGCGAAGCGTTGCAACTGAGTTAACCGGGTACTCCCGCCGACTCTGTTTTAACGCCTCACGAAGGGGAACTTCGCGCTTTACGCAGGCTTACCCTCGCTTTCTTAAAACAGGGACGTCACGAAATCCACATATTCCTGGCGGGCTTCGTCCTGACTTTTGCCGCGCAGACCAGCCCAGGCATCGTATTTGGCAATGGCTTTAAAATCGAAGCCGCCCGGACGGTCGCCGGAAATGTCGCCTTCACTGCCCTGCTTGTAGAGCGCATAAAGCTTGAGCAGCGTCATGTTGTCGGGCTTGGCGGGCAGTTCTTTGCTGCGGGCCGCGGCGGCTTCAAATTCTTCGGGAGTGGCCATAGGGTGAAAAGTGAAGGGGTGAAATAGAGGGTTGGCTGTTCCGACAAACCGGAACCAGTGGCAAAAGATACGGATTGCTGGAAAAATAGGCGGCATGCAGCGTTTTTTCTTGCTGTATCTTTCTTGCCCTCTCTGCCTCACCTTGTGCGCTTCAAGCTCATGCTGAAAAAACTACTCCCCGGCCTGCTGGCCGCTACCCTATTGCTGCCTGCTGCCACCATGGCCCAGCGCACGTATCTGCACTGCGGCCGCTTGCTGGACATGCGCTCGGACCGTACCCAGACTGAAATGACGCTGGTGGTGGAAAAAGGCCTCGTGCTAGCCGTAGAACGCGGCTATACCACGCCGCCTAATGCCTCTGATAAGGTAATCGACCTGAAAAACCGTACGGTGCTGCCAGGCCTGATTGACTGCCATGTACACCTGGAGAGCGAAACCAGCAAAGACAACCAATTGAAAGGCTTCACTCAGAACCCGGCCGATGTGGCGTTCGGCACACTGGCTCACGCCCGCGTAACGCTGCTTTCGGGCTTCACCACGGTGCGCGACTTAGGTGGATCGGGCGTGAACATTGCCCTGCGCAACGCCATCAACCGGGGGCAGGTGGTGGGGCCGCGCATCTTCACGGCGGGCAAGGCCATATCGGGCACCGGCGGCCACATGGACCCCACCAACGGCTACCGCCAGGACCTGATGGGCATGCCCGGCCCCACCGAAGGCGTGGCCAACGGCCCCGAACAAGGCCGGCAGGCGGTGCGCGAGCAGTACAAGCGGGGCGCCGACCTTATCAAGATTGCCAGCACCGGCGGGGTGCTGAGTGTAGCCAAAGACGGCAGCAGCGCCCAGATGACTGAGGAGGAAATCCGCACCATCGTGCAAACTGCCCGCGACCTAGGCCTGAATGTGGCCTGCCACGCCCACGGCGCCGAAGGCATGAAGCGCGCCATCCGGGCAGGCGTCACGAGCATCGAGCACGGCACACTCATGGACGACGAAACCATGAAGCTGATGAAGAAATACGGCACCTGGTACGTGCCCACCATCACAGCCGGCAAGTCGGTAGCCGACTCGGCCAAAATCCCGAACTACTACCCGGCTCTCGTGACGCCCAAGGCCCTGGCCATTGGGCCGCGGCTGCAGGACACGTTTGGACGCGCTTACAAAGCCGGGGTGAAGATTGCCTTCGGCACGGACGCAGCGGTGTTTCGGCACGGGGTGAATGCGCTGGAGTTTCGCTACATGGTGGAAGCCGGCATGCCACCACTGGCGGCGCTGCGCGCTGCCACTGTATCGGCGGCCGAGCTGCTGGGCCAGACGCCCAGCCTGGGCACACTGGAGCCCGGCAAGCTGGCCGACGTGGTGGCTGTAGACGGCGACCCCACGCAGGACATCAACGCCATGCAGCGCGTGCGTTTTGTGATGAAGCAGGGCGTGGTATACCGCAGCGAATAACACAAGTACAATACTTTTATTGTCAGCAGTTTACATCCAAAACACAGCAACTCAACAATAACCAAGCACCAGCCCGGCAGCGTAAGGAGGCTATTTCCTCATCCTTTTCTTTTGCTATGAAGCCTGCCGAACTGAATGCTTTAGTTAAGAAGTTTCTGCAGTACAAGCTCAAGGTGGCCTTTGCGGAAAGCTGTACGGCCGGGCTCCTGGCATCCGAGTTTGTGAAAGCCGAAGGAAGCAGTGAAGTGCTGCTGGGTTCTGTGGTGACGTATCATCCGGAGGCCAAGCACCAGCTGCTGGGCGTGAAAAAGGAAACCCTAACGCTGTACACTGCCGAAAGCCAGCAGGTAACCAACGAAATGGTAATGGGCCTGCACAAGCGCCTGCCAACTGCCGATATCTGCGTGGCCGTGACGGGTTTGTGCGCCGGTGGCGCCTCCGAGTCAGACAGCAAGCCTGTGGGTACTATGTACTTCACTATTCTGCATAAGAAGCGGGCCCACGAGCTGCGCCAGGAGTTCGAAGGCTCCTGTGATACGGTGCGGCAGCTGGCGGTGGACTTCATCTTCCAGCAGCTGCATGAGCTGCTGACCACCTATTCCGAGGAGCTTGCCAACGAGGCAGTAGCGGAAAAGCTGGCATAGTAGTGCGGCGGGGCCTATCCGGTTTTGCGGCGCGTCCTGATTTGCTGCTGCCTGGGTACATGCTGCTGATTTTTTGAGCAATTTGCTGGCTCATCCCTATCGGCCACCTGCTGTACTAATGCCTCTTCGCAAGTCTCCTTCCTTTTGGGTGCTGCTGTTCTGCTCTGCCTCTATCTTACTGACTTCGTTTCTGTATTATCCGCGCTGGAATAAATCCCAGACAGAGGCCCTGATCAGCTGGGATGCCTCGGGGTATTACATGTATCTGCCGGCAACGTTCATTTACCATGACCTAAAGAAGCTGGACTTTCTGCCGGCCATCACGCAGAAATACAGCCCCGACCCGTACCAGAACCAGGCCTATCTGGACTCGACCAGCGGCAATAAGGTGATGAAGTATCCGGCGGGCCTGGCCGTGCAAAGCCTGCCGTTTTTTGCAGCCGGCCACCTGGCCGCCAAAGCTTTGGGCTACCCCGCCGATGGGTTTTCGGCTCCCTACCAGTTGAGCTTACAGATCGGGGCTGAGCTGGTGGCTATCCTGGGCTTTGTGCTGGTTTGGTGGGCGTTGCGGCGGCGGTTCAGCGAGCCGGCTACTTCCCTGACGCTGGTGGTGCTGGCTCTGGGCTCCAACTACCTCAACTACGCCGCCATCGACGCGGCCATGACCCATAACTGGCTGTTTACGCTATATGCCGGCCTTATTCTGGTTACACAGGCGTTTTACAGACGGCCCACGTTGGGCCGGGCTCTAGCTATTGGGGCGCTGTGTGGCTTGATGGCCCTAACCCGGCCTACCGAAGTTCTGGCTTCACTGATTCCGATACTATGGGGCTTGCGGCCCAACCGGCAGGTGCTAACTGCCCGGCTAATTTTCTGGCGCCAGCACCTGCCCCATCTGCTACTGGCGGCACTGGCAGCCGTGGCCATTGGCAGCATTCAATTATTCTACTGGCACTACGTGACGGGACGCTGGCTGGTGTACAGCTACGGCGACCAAAGCTTCAGCTGGCTGCGCCCCCACCTCTGGGACGGTATCTTCAGCTTCCGGAGTGGATGGCTGACCTACTCGCCGTTGATGGCGGCGGCCCTGCTGGGCTTCGGGGCACTGTGGCGGCGGCACCCCGAGGTTTTCTGGGCAATGCTGGTGTATACGGTGCTGTTTATCTACGTCACGTTTGCCTGGGACATTTGGTGGTACGGCGGCTCGTTGGGGCAGCGCGCCATGGTGCAGAGCTACCCGGTGCTGGCCTGGCCGCTGGCCGCCGCCATGAGCTGGCTGCTAGCCCAGCGAATACGCGTGGCGGCTTTTGCGGTGGTACTGATGGTGGGCATCTACTACAACCTCTGGATGACGCACCAGGCCCACGGCGGCTCCGGCCTGATTGCGGCCGGCGACATGACTCGGTCGTTTTTCTGGCAGGTAGTAGGCCGCAATGCCGTGCCGGTTTCCACCTTTTGGCTGCTCGACAACCCCGACCAGCTGGTGAATGACTCCGACCGCAAAAATGTCCGGGAGCTGTGGCACACCGATTTCGAGCAGGACACTACGGCTGGCTGCGGCACGCCCGCACTGCAGGGCCGTTGCTCACTGGCCCTCGACCCAGCCCACCAGTCCAGCCCCGAATACCGCATCGATATTTTCCAGAATGATGTGCGTTGGGTGCGGGTGCGCGCCCGCGCCAAGTGCGTGCAGAAAGAATGGGACACCTGGAAAATGACGCAACTGTTGGTGAGCTACCGCCGCGGCGACGAGAAGGTAAAAGAGGGCATGATCCGGCTGCAGCGCGTAGTCGGCCAGGATTGGCCCACCGAAGTTTACCTGGACCTGGAGGCCCCGCACGACCAGGCCTATGACAACATCCGCGTGGCTTTCTGGAATACAGACAGCCCCCAACGCATCCTCATTGACGACGTGCGTGTGGAGGCTTTTGAGCGGTGAGGCGGTTTTTGGTGATGAGGTAATGAAGTGATGAGGTCATCAGGAAAGAACGTCATTACGAGCAGCGCGAGGAATCTCGCGTGCTGACGTTGCGTTTCCATGCATTAGCATACTGGCAAGATTCCTCATCCCTCCATTGCCTCATCATCAAAAATCACCTGTCACTCCTGCCCTTTGTCAGCATGAGCTTCAGGTTGAGGCGCACGATGTCGCCCATGGAGCGGCAGCGGCGGAATTGGTCGGTGTGGTGGTGCTGGCTTAGCTGCTCTTTGAGTTGCTCTACTTTTTCCGGCGGCGACACCTCGTCGCGGCGCAGGCAGTCGATAAGGTCTTTGAGGCGGTAGCGCTCCGAGCGGGCCCGGCGCGCCATTAGGGCGCGCTCTTCGGTCTGGTACTGGCGGGTGGTTTCGGCGTTCAGCAGGCGGCTGCAGAGCTGCACCACGGCGCGGTTGTCTTTGAAATACTGCGGCAGATACATGGTCTTTTTGCCCTCGTAGCACTGCTGGTCGAAGTCAATGGCGCGCACGCGGTACTGCTCGTCCTCAAAGTCTGGCGTTACGTCGATAACGTAGTTATAGGCCCGCATATCGCCCAGCAGGCGCGCAAAGCACCGCTCATTGAACTTCACAAATTCCTTGGCAATACGCACTTGGTTGAGGTGCGGCGCAGCCAGTCGGTCGCGGATGAAATCGTCGCCGGGAATCCCAACGATATGCTCCTCAATAATGGTGTCGCCGGAAACCAGGTAGTTGAGGCTGTTGGGCGAAAGCAGATGTTCCAGCTCCAGGCCATACACCCGCGAAGCGTCGGCCCGCTTCACGTAGAAATAGTCGTAGTTGTCGTTGAGCTGATTGACGATGCGCACCCGAAACGGATTGGAGTTGCCGAAGCGGCAATAGTCTATCCGGTCGGCCAGCAGGTGCTCCGTGAAGCTCAGGTCGCCGCCGGTTTTCAGCAAGGCGTACACTTCTGCCAGGCCAGCGCCCAATTCGCGCAGGGCCTGGGGCTCATACACCACGGTTTCCCACATCGTGTCGCGGCCCTGGCGGTCGGCCAGCGGATAGGAGCCGCTGCTGTAGGTCAGGTCCTGGTACGTAATGGGCAGGGAGGCCTCCCGGTCGTAGTGCTGCAGGTAAATGCGCAGCGGCTCCTGAATGGCGTAGGTGATTTTCTTCTTGGTGATGAGCGTCATGTAGCGCAGATTAGCACAGGTTGTTGCGAATTGCCCGGGCAGCGTAGCTGGTGCGGTATAGCTTAGCACCCTGGCACGCAGGCCAGGCTTCTTCAACGGCAGGCCGGGCTGCGGTGTTGAAAGTCGTGCTAATCCGTGATTGGGTTTGCTTATACGCAGAACTAGCGCGCAATCTATCATGGAGTTATCGTAGCAATCCGTCAATCCGCTACCTTCGCAAAGGTCATTACCAGACTTGCCTGTCCGTCATGAAAAAACATTTTCTTCTCTTGCTGTGCCTGGTGCTGCTGGTGCCGGTTACGTCGCCGGGTTGGGGCTTTTTTGCGCATCGCACCATTGCCCAGATATCGATATACGCGCTGCCGGCCAGCATGCAGTCGTTTTATTTCCGGCACATGCGGGAAATTGTGCGCCTGTCCATTGCCCCCGACGAGCGGCGTGACTCTGACCCTACGGAAGCCAGCAAGCACTTCATCGACCTCGACCACTTTGGCGATAACCCGTTCGGGGCCATGCCCAAAGCCTGGGAAAAGGCCGAAGCCAAGTACACGGCCGACACACTCCGCAAGTACGGCACCGTGCCCTGGACTATTATTGACGTGAAAGACCAGCTCACGCAGGCCTTTAAGCAGCGCGACACCGTGGCCATTGTGCGGCTTTCGGCCGATTTGTGCCATTACGTAGCCGATGCCTACGTGCCGCTGCATACCACCGAAAACTACGATGGCCAGCTCACCAACCAGGCGGGCCTGCATTCGCTTTGGGAAAGCAAGCTGCCCGAGCGCCACATTGCCGAATACAAGCTGGACTCGGACCCAGCCAAATACGTGAAAGACCCGCTCAACGACATTTGGAAGGTGCTGCAGGAGTCGTATGGCTTCCTGGGCGAAACCTTTGACCGGGAAGAGAAAGTAACCCGGCAGTTTACGCCCGAAACCAAATACAGCTTCTCGCACAAGTTTGGCAAAACCCGCCGCTTTTATTCTGATGCTTTTGCCGACGCCTACCATAAGGAAGTAGGCGGTATGGTGGCCTTCCGCCTGAAGCTGGCGCCTACCTTCATTTCGTCGTTGTGGCTGACGGCCTGGAAGGATGGCGGCAGCCCCAACCTGAATGAGCTGATGGGCCGCAAGCCCGGCAAAGCCGACAAAGACTCGCTGGATGCGCAGCTGAAAACCTGGAAAGACAACGGCCTGGTGGCAGAGCAGCAGCTATTGGCCCTGCAGAAGCAAGCCACCGCCGTGCAGGCCGACCAGATTAATGCCGCCACCGATATGGCGCCACCCGTACTGGAAACCACCTCGCCGGCAAGTGCGGCGCCGGCAGCCGGTACACCCGCAGCGCCGGCTGTGCCAGCTCCATCGGCCGAGAAAGTGAAGGTAAAAACCAAGACAGCCGACGGCACGGCCAAGCAGAAGGAAAAAGCAGCAGAGCCAGCCCGCAAAAAGAAAGCCGCCAAAAAAGACGACGGCTGGGGCACCCCGTCCGGTTCCGGCTGGTAGAAGCTCGACCTAAAAAGTTGTACGTCCGGCAGTTAGCAGATGGCGTTAGCAATAAGGCACCTGTTGCGTGAGGCAGCAGGTGCCTTATTCTTTTCACCTAATCTATTTGTCCGATGATCTTACGTATGGATCGGCTGCCGATTGAGCTGCCCACCCCCACCAATCCGTCGCCCAACGACGCCGCTGCCATCCAGGAGTTACTCGGTGGCAAGTTTGGCGAGATGTCGACGCTGATGAATTACACCTATCAGTCGTTTAACTTCCGGGGCCGCAACAAGCTGCGGCCTTTCTACGACCTGACAGCCAGTATTGCCGGTGAAGAATACGGCCACATTGAGGTGGTCAGCTATGCTATTAACCTGCTGCTGACCGGCGTAACCAAGCGGGGCCACAACCCGGCCGAAGCGCCGCTGAAAGCTGCCGTCGACCTGCGCAACACGCACCACTACATTGCCAGCGGCCAGGCCGCACTGCCCATGGACTCGATGGGCCACTTCTGGAATGGCCAGAACGTGTTCAGCTCTGGCAACCTTCGCCTCGATCTGCTGCACAACTTCTTTCTGGAGTGTGGGGCCCGCGCCAACAAGATGCGGGTATACGAAATGGTGACCGACCCTACGGCCCGCAAGATGGTGGGCTACCTGCTGGTACGCGGCGGCGTGCACGTGGTGGCCTACGCCCGCGCCCTCGAAAAGCTGACCGGTGTGGCCGTGGATAAGCTGCTGCCCATCCCGAACTTAAGCAACGACCGGTTTCCGGACGCCAAGAAGTTCATGGACGAGAAGATGCACCTCAAGCTTTACACCTTCAGCAAAGACGACTACAAGCAGGCCGGCATGATCTGGGAAGGTGGCGTACACCCCGAAGACGGGCAGCCGCTGGAATTCATTCAAGGCAGCATGGAAGGCTACCCGGCCCCCGATCTGGAAGAGGAGCCCCAGCTGAATTCACCCGGCGAAGACGAGTACGATCCGCAGATGTTCATGGACATGGCCAAAAAGATGGGCATCAAGCTCTAGCCGCTCGTTGCTCGCAGCTTACTGTTCCCAACTCAGGCCAAACAACCTACAGCAAGGCACAAACCACCGAGGAGTAGTATGTTTGAGGTGGCTACCGAACGGTAGCCACCTCTTTCATTTCTGCCTCATCTACTCTGTATGCCTGTTTCTGTGCGTCCTGCTGTGCTTGTGCTTTCTGTGCTGCTGGCTGGCGGCTGCAACCGCCAGCAGCCCGTGGAAGAAACGGCCGCGCCCGTGGTTTCCAAGGAAAAGCCCACGCCCGGCCCGGCCCTCACCGCCCTCAGCGACAGTACGGCGGCCGCCCTGCTGCTGCCCTACGGCCGGCAGTACCGGGCTTCCGGCGTGGTGCTACACACCCGCCACGGCGACATCCGGGTGAAGCTCTACGACGATACGCCCATCCACAAAGCCAACTTCCTGCTGCTTTCCCGCCGTGGCGTATTCGATGAATCCGTGTTCAACCGCGTGGTGAAGGGATTTGCCGTGCAGGGCGGCGCTTCTGAGCACCGCACCATCCGGCTGAACCGCTACCGCCTGCCGCCTGAGCAGCGCCCGCAGCACTTCCACCGGCGCGGCGCCCTGGGCATGGCCCGCTACGACGACGAGCAGAACCCCGGCCAGCTTTCTTCCAGCACCGATTTCTACTTCGTGCAGGGCGAAAAGATGACGCCCGCCCAAAGCCAGGCCATGGCTGGCCGCACCCTCACGCCCGAGCAGCAGCGCGTATATGCCACCGTGGGCGGCGTGCCTTCCCTGGATGGCAAATACACCGTATTCGGTGAAGTCACTGAGGGTTTGGACGTCATCGATAAGATAGCCAACGAGCCCGTAGACGCCTACAAATGGCCCCTTAAGGACGTGGGCATCCGCGTGGAGATACTGCCGTAAGGTGGTTCACCGCTAATTGAAAGAACGTCATGCAAAGGCGCAGCCGAAGCATCTCGCCAGTGTAGTAAGTTGATTCTACCATATTGGCGAGATGCTTCGGCTGCGCCTTTGCATGACGTTCTTTTATCCTGGTCTTGCCTACACTTGGCAAACGCACCTATGGCCGCCGCACCTGAATCAGCTGGCTTTTCGTGACGTCGCCGGGCTGGGGCAGCAGCAGCTCGCGCACTTCGGCCCGGGTATAGGCAATGGTTTTGGGCGTCGGCTCGAAGGCTAGCTGGCGTAGGTCGGCGTCGGGGCGGGGCGAGTCCTGGCGCGCCGGGTGCAGGTACACACTGTCGGGTGCTACGCGGAACAGGTGGTAGAAGTAATAGCGCGGCGCCGGGCTGCCCTGGGGCTGAAACTGCACCACGTACACGTCGCCTACTTGCGGATCAGCAACTTGCTCTTGCACAGATTCAGAGCGGGAGCAGGCAGCCAGCAGCGGCAGCCACGCCAGTAGGCGGAAGATTTTAGGCATGATGCAAGATACGTTGCAGTTTGCTGGTGGTTAGGCATCACTCGGCCTACTGCAGCACAAAAAAGGCGGCCCGCATCGTGCGGGCCGCCTTTTTCACTTAAGCAAACGGCGCTACCGACTACCAGATTTTGGCACGCTCGGTTTGCACGCGCACCATTTTGGCGTCTTCCTTGCAGCCGAAAGCCTCGTAGAACTGGGGCATGTTCATGAGCGGGCCGTTGGTGCGGAACTGAGCCGGGGAGTGCGGATCGGTCATCACCTGCTGGCGCAGGTACTCGGGGCGGGCATTCGTGCGCCAGATCTGGGCGTAGGCCAGGAAAAAGCGCTGCTCGGGCGTCAGGCCGTCGTATTTCGGGCGCGGGTTGCTGCCATATTGCTTCTGGAGCTGCTTCTGCAGAGCCGTGTAAGCAATGTTGAGGCCGCCCAGGTCGGCGAGGTTTTCGCCCATGGTCAGCTTGCCGTTCACGTACACCGAGTCCAGCGGCGAGAAGGCATCGAACTGCTTGCCGACGATGGCGGCGCGGGCGTCGAACTTCTCGGCGTCTTCCTTGGTCCACCAGTCTTTCAGGTTGCCCTCGGCGTCGTACTGCCGGCCCTGGTCGTCGAAGCCGTGCGTAATTTCGTGGCCGATTACCGCGCCCATACCGCCGTAGTTTACCGCATCGTCGGCCTTGGGGTCGAAGAACGGCGGCTGCATGATGCCGGCCGGAAACACGATTTCGTTCATGCTCGGGTTGTAGTAGGCATTCACCGTAGGCGGCGTCATACCCCACTCCTTGCGGTCAATCGGCTTCCCGAATTTCTTTACGTTGTCGTTGATGGCCCACTCGCGCGAAGCCAGCACGTTTTTCAGGTAGCTTTCCCGCGAGATGGTGAGGGCCGAATAGTCCTTCCACTGGTCGGGGTAGCCGATTTTCACGGTGAAGGCATTCAGCTTCTTCATAGCTTCCACCTTGGTGGCGGGGCTCATCCATTCCAGCTGCTGAATATGCTCGGCAAGGGCAGCCTTGATGTTGTCGACCATGGCCAGGGCCTTCTGCTTGGCTTCGGGCGTGAAGGCCTTGTCCACGTAGAGCTGGCCGAACGCTTCGCCCAGGGCGCCGTCGGTGGAGCGCAACATGCGCTTCCAGCGCGGCTGCTGCTTTTTGGCCCCGCTCAATACCTGCGTGAACTTGAAACTCTCATCGGCATAGGCCTTGGGCAGCGCCGACGAAACCGACGTTACCAGGTGCCAGCGCATGTAGGTTTTGAGGTCGGCCAATGGCTCGGCCTTCATCATGGTGCTTACTTCCTTGAAAAAAGTGGGCTGGCCCACAATTACTTCTTTGGCCGCGCCCAGACCCATTTGCTGGAGCACGACGGGCAGGTTCAGGTTCGGAAACTGCTTGTTGGCAGCTGCCACCGTCATCTTGTTGTAGTTGGCGTAGGGGTCGCGCAGGTCCACGCGGCTCTTGCTGGCCTTGGCCATGCGCGTTTCCAGGCGCAGCACCGTGGCCGCGTTTTTAGCAGCTGCGGCGTCGTTGTCGCCCAGCATCTTGAACGTGTTGACCAGGTAGGTCATGTAAGCCGAGCGGATACCTTTCGAGCGGGCGTCGTCTTTGAGGTAGTAGTCCCGATCGGGCAAGCTCAGGCCACCCTGATACAGGTTTACGGCGTACTGAGTGCTGATTTTATCGTCTTGGCCGACGTAGCCGTTGAAGAAAGCGCCGGTCTGGATTTTCTGGGACCGTACTACGGCGCTCTGCAAACCCTTCAGGTCTTTGATGCCGTTGATACGGTCCAGCTCGGGCTTGAGGAACTTCAGGCCGGCGGCCTCAATGGCCATCGAGTCCATGGCCGAAGCATAGTAGTCGCCTACTTTCTGGGCATTGGTGCCTTTAGCGGCCGAGGTGTTGGCAGCGGCTTCGTCCAGAATCTGACGCATTACCGCGTTATTCTTATCGGCCAGCTCATTGAAAGAGCCCCAGCGCGTTTCAGCAGCCGGAATCGGGTTGTTTTTCAGCCACGAGCCCGAAGCGTACTGAAAAAAGTTGTCGCAGGGCGACACCGACAGGTCGCGGTTGGCCACATTGAGGCCAATACCAGGCACTACAGGGGCTTCCGTGGGAGTGGAAGGCACAGCAACCGGCGCAGTAGTGGCAGCCGTGGGTGCCGTACCGGATGCACAACCCGACAGGGCCAGTCCGGTAGCAGCCAGGGCAGCCAGCGTCAGCGTATTGCGGTTTTTCATGGGAATTGAGTTGGTGGAAAGTCTGATTGGGAAAGCCAAAGTACGCGGAAACAGGCAATAGCGCGGCAATTTTGCAGACCAAACAACTGCCGCCCCTGCTATAGGCTCAAACAGACACCACCCCGTTTTGCGGAGTTACACCTATCGTTACCAGTTGTAGTACACGCGCCAGGGCGGCAGATCCAGGTGATGAGAGAAGCGCTGGCCCAGCCAGTTTTCGTTTACAGCTGCTTCACCCCGCACCAACAGCACCGGCTGCAGACG
Organism: Hymenobacter puniceus; assembly: GCF_014333525.1. Classification (GTDB taxonomy): domain Bacteria; phylum Bacteroidota; class Bacteroidia; order Cytophagales; family Hymenobacteraceae; genus Hymenobacter. The sequence goes on along the minus strand of NZ_JACSCX010000002.1, from coordinate 512,950 downwards.
CAGCAGCGAATCGAGGCGAGCAGGCGGCAAATTGAAGACGCTTATGTTGGTTTGGCGCCAGCGCGTGTCCCGCTCAAACTGCGTCTCTCGCTGCAAATGAGAATTGCCGGCATACAGCGAAACCGGAATACGGCCCTGCGCAAAAGCCAGCGAAGGCAGCAGCTCATTGTATACAAGCACCGGCCGATTGGCCAGCCCGTGCGCTTGCAGCAGTGCGGCCACTGGCCGTGTTCCGCGAAATTTCACTTCATTCTGTTGTAAAACAGGCTTCGCTGCCAGCACCAGCGTGGCGGTAAAGATGGTTGCAGCGGGCAGCAGCCGCAGCACCGAAGACAGTTGGCGGCTACGCCATACGCTCAGCGCCAAAATGGCCAACCCCAGCGCTGGCAGCAGAGTGGCCGTGGGCGCCAGAGCCAGCTGCAGGGGCCCGGCCACGGCCGGCAACACGGCCAGTGCCAGCAGCAGCAGCGCCCACAGCACCAGCAAGCCGCGGTACCAGCGGTGGGCAGCTTTTTCAGATAGCTCGTGCAGGTAGTAGGCCGTGAGCAGCGCTACCCCCGGAAACATGGGCAACACATAGAGCAGCAGCTTGGACTGCGACAACGAGAAAAAAACCAGCGGCACCAGCACCCAGAACACCAGCACATTGCGCCACAGCTGCGGTAAGCCAGCCCAACCCGTTCGGATAGCCTGGACTACCAGCACCACCGCCCACGGCAAGCTGGTAGCGGGGGCCAGCACCAGATAAAACCACCATGGCTTGGCCCGGTCGAAAGCCTCGGCGCTGGCAAACCGGTCGATGGTGTGCCCCACCACGAAGTAGCGCAGGAACGCCGGATTTTCCCGTAGCAGCAGCAAATACCACGTCAGGCCCACCAGCCCAGACAGCCCGATACCCAGCGCATGGTGCCAAGTGAAAGGCCGCCGCGCCTGGCCGCGCCGGAAGTAGTGCGCCACCACCGCCATCAGAGGTAGCACAAATCCAACCGGGCCCTTGGTAAGAAACGCCAGCCCCAGCGCCAGCCAGAACAGATACAGCCCCCACCAGCGGCCGCTGTGGTAGTGGCGCAGGATGCCGTAAGCGGCACCCAGCTCCAGCGTGGCCAGGTACACATCCGTCGTGACGTTGAAGGCTGACACCAGCACTACCGGCAGCGTGCCGTAGATGATGGCTGCCGTGCGGGCCCGGGTCTGGTTGCCGCCAAAAAGCAGCTTGCCCAGGCCGTACACCAGCAGCACCTGCGCCAGCACGGCCAGCACCGGCAGCAGCCGCACGCCCAGCGCCGTCGGGCCAGCTATAGCCAGCCCAACGGCCGTCAGCCAATACGTGAGCGGTGGCTTATGAAAGTGCTCGATACCCAGCAGCCGCGGGTGCAGCCAGTCGTGGCTGGCCAACATCTCGCGTCCGATTTCGGCGTATCGCGCCTCACTGCTTTCCAGCGGCCCCCAGGCATTCAGGCCGCATAACATACTAACAGCCAGGAGCAATACAAACCCCCAAAGCCAATACCGAGAGCTGGCGGAAATGCCGGCAGAAGAAGACGCAGATTGATTCATTAAAATAAAATTAAAACAAACTGCGCATCCTCACGTCTATTCATCGCCAAAGGCACTGGCAGCGTACAGAAACAGCTCACTACTGCATCAATACCTGTTCTGTCTGTTAGTTGCCGAACTTCCCGACCTTTGGCGGACTCATTCTATTGCTGCTGCATGCGTACTGTATTAGTGACCGGTTCGGCCGGATTTATTGGCTCTCATCTTTGTGAACGGCTACTAATTGATGGCTATCAGGTGGTTGGCCTTGATAATTTCGACCCTTTTTACAGCCAGACCATCAAAGAAGATAACCTGGGTAAGCTGCAGCAGTACCTGAATTTCACCTTTTGCCAGGCCGACCTGCGGCAAGGCCCGGCAGCACTGGCAGCTGCTTTGCCGGCCGGTATTACGTACAATGCCGTAATTCATCTGGCGGCTAAAGCCGGTGTAGGGCCGTCGTTGCGCGAGCCGGCGGCCTACATGGAAAACAACGTACTCGGCACCACGCACCTACTGGAATGGATGCGGCAGCAAGACGTTAAAACGCTGCTTTTTGCGTCGTCGTCGTCGGTGTATGGCAACACGCCACGTACGCCATTTCGCGAGGATGAGCCGCTGCTGGCCCGTTGCATTTCGCCTTATGCTGCCAGCAAACTGGCCGGCGAGGAGCTTACGTTTACGTACCACCATCTGTACAAAATGAGTGTGCTCAACGCACGCTTTTTCACCGTGTATGGCCCGCGGCAGCGCCCCGACCTGGCCATCCACAAGTTTGCGCGCCTGTTGCGGGCCGGCCAGCCCATTCCGGTATACGGCGATGGCAGCATGGCCCGCGACTACACATTCGTGGCCGACACCGTTGACGGTATCGTGCGGGGACTGGAGTACCTGCTGACCCACCCAGAGACTTATGAAACCGTGAACCTGGGCAACAGCCAGCCTGTGCCCCTGCTGGAACTGGTGGCGGCCATCGGCCAAGCAATGGGGGTGAAACCGGTGCTAGAGTTCCAGGCCACTCAGGCCGGTGACGTAGACATCACCTACGCCGACAGCGAAAAGGCCCGGCGCCTGCTGGGCTACCAGCCGCGCACCACGCTGGCCGAAGGGCTGCGCCAGTTCATTGGCTGGCTGGACACGCAGGCAGCGCCCGCTGATCTGGCTTCGGTGCCCCTCACCTCTCGTTCCTAGGCCCGCATGCTTACCGGTTCTTTTGCTGCATTTGAAAGCACGCGGTTACGGGTGGCACTGGTGGCGCTGGTGTGCGTGTTTTCCTTTTTTGTGCACTTAGGCAATGCCGAGGTGAACCTGATGGAAGCCCGTAATTTTGTAGCAGCCCGCGAAATGGCGGCCGGCGGATCCTGGATTATCCCGACGATGAACGGCGCGTTACGCCTGGCCAAACCGCCCTTGCCAACCTGGGCCGTGGCCGGTGTCATCAAGCTTACGGGCCAGCCGGCCAACCCCGCGCTGCTGCGCCTGCCGGCAGCTGTTATGTCCACACTGCTGGTATTTTTCTTCTGGGGCCTGATGCGGGAGCTGACCCGCCACTTGCCCGGCGAAAGTGAGGCACCGGGCCGCACGGCCTGGCTGGGGGCACTGGTGCTGGCCAGCAGTTTGCTCATGATTACGGTCGGGCGCGAAGGCCATTGGGACATTTTTGCCAACAGTCTGCTGGTAGGCACCCTCTGGGCGCTGGCCCGGGCCTGGAATGCGGTCAAAGGCAGCGGCTGGTGGTTTGCGCTTAGTGGGCTGCTGCTGGGCGGTGCCATCCTGAGCAAAGGTCCTGTAACGCCCTATGCTATGCTGCTGCCGTTTCTGGTGAGCTTTGGGGTGCCACGCCTGAACCCGGCGCGAGGCCCGCTTACACTGGCCCGCAAGCGTGGGCTGCTGCTGCTGGCAGTACTGGGGCTGGTAGTAGGTCTGTCCTGGCCGGCGTACCTTACCATTCAAGATACGGTAGCACCGGCGGCGCTGGCCATAGCCCGGCTGGAAGCCACCTCGTGGGTGGACCGCCATTCCCGCCCGTTCTGGAATTACCTGAACTTTCCGGTGTTTGCGGGCATTTGGGCGCCCGTGGCGGTGGCAGTGCTGGCCGTGCCGTTTGCACGGCCGCGCGCCAGCCGCTATGTCCCCTATGGCACTGTGCTGGCGTGGTTGCTGCTCTCGCTGCTGCTGCTGAGCTTAGTGCCCGAAAAAAAGGAACGTTACATGCTGCCCCTGATGCCGCCCTTGGCCATGCTGGTAGCCGGGCTGCTGCGCCATTTCGAGACACTTCTGCGCCAGCAACCCACGCTACAGCCGGAAGCTAGGTTGCTGCGCATCTGGGCAGGTCTGCTGACGCTGCTGTTCGCCACGGTGCCAGTAGCTATGGCCGTAGCCAATCTGCCGGGCTTTGGCATTGGCTCACTGCCCTTTGGATGCGCTGTGGTGCTATTCTGGGGGCTGGCCGGGGTGCTGGGCCGGGCGTTGCGCCAAGTGGTGCAGCCCACTTTTGTGGTGGGCGTGGCACTTACGGCCATGGCCGTGCTGGTATCGTTGCTATTGCCGGCGCACGCCGTATGGTCGGAGCGCAAAGCCGAACCCGGGCTGCGCCGCTCCGATGTGCTGCAGCGCAATCCGGCACTGGCGCACCTGCCCTGGTACACGCTGGAAGAGTTGCACATCAAGGAAATATGGCGCGCCGGCCGGGCGGCACCAGCCTGGCCGCGTTCCGCCGACTCGGTACTGTTGCGCCCTACCCGCCCGGTAGCTGTGCTAACCGGCGCCAAAGTGGCCCGGCAGCTGCCCGCCGCCTGGCGCAACCAGGTACGGCTGCATGTCGCCGACAGCTTCTTCCTAGACCGCAACCGCAAGGGCGGCTTCTGGCGTGTCACTATCGTAGAGCCCAAATGAGTTGCTGGTTGTCAGTTGTCAATATTGGTATCAACTAACAACCAGCAACTAATACCTATAAAACCAACTACCCCTGTAACTCCCGGCGCAGCAGCACGATGTTGCGGGCGTACACCACGGTTCCAAAGATGTTGCCCACAATCAACACTATATCCACGGGACGGCGCAGGATGGCATAAGTCAGAATCAGCACCGAGCCCACAAAGCTCACCACCCAAAAGCCCAGCGGCAGCACCGACTCGCCTTTGCGCTCGGAATACAGCCATTGGTACACAAACCGGAGCAGGAATACCGCCTGCCCCACCGCGCCCAGCAGCAGCACCCCAGCCGGAATGCCGTGGCTTAGCATGGCCCGCAAGCTAAAGTGCTGGTTGCCGACGCCAAACCACGCCAGCATAGCCACCGGAAACACGTAGGCGCCCACCCGAAACGGCGCGCTAAGCTTACGCCACTCGCCCAGCAGCTGCAGGTTGCGAATGTAGATGGCGTAGCTGACCAGCTGCGCCGCCAGAATCACGGGGTCGTGGCGCAGCATGCCGTAGATGATCATCAGAAACGACGAAATCAGGCTGATCTGCCAGAACAGCGTGGGTACCAGCACCCGCTTGGCCCGCTCGCTCTGTACCCACTGCAGCACAATACGGCTACTGAACAGCAGCTGCGAGGTGAGGCCAATACCCAGCGCAAGTCGCTCCATCTTTTGAATTAAAAATTGAGAATCAAGAATTAAAAATTGGCTGAAGCCTTATGTAGCCTACCTGCCTGCCCACACTATTCCTATGCTCTACGCGCAGCCACGGAATTCTTAATTCTTAATATCTAATTGACTATTCTCCCCTATCTCATAGTTTTTCCAGCGGCTCCGAATCCAGCGGAAGCCAAATGTGTCGACCAGCGGCTTCCAGGCGCGGTTCCAGAGGTTGTACTTGGCGGTGCCAGCGAAGCGCGGAAAGTGCCGCACCGGCAGCTGCTTCACGCGGCCGCCCTGCAGCTGCACCAGCGCCCCCAGGAAGCGGTGCATGCCGTGGAACAGCGGCAGCCGCCGGGCGTACTCAATCTTAATGATTTTCAGCGGGCAGCCTGTGTCCTCGATGCCGTCGTTGATAAGCGTGCGGCGCACGGTGTTGGCAATTTTCGAGGACAGCTTTTTCACCACCGTATCCTGGCGCTTGGCCCGGATGCCGTTCACCATATCGTACTCGGGCAGAAACTCGAAGAACTGCAGGAAGTCCAGCGGCGTGGTCTGAATATCGGAATCAATATAGCCGACCAGCGTGGTGCGGCAGTGGTCGACGCCCGCCTTGATGGCCGTGCTCAAACCCCGGTTTTCGCTCAGGCTGATGAAGTGGTAAGCCGGGTTCCGGCGCGTGATGTCGCGCAGCAGCGCCAACGAGTTGTCTTTGGAGCCGTCGTTGACGAAGAGCACAGTAGTTGGCACCGGCGTCTGGGCCAGGAACTTGTCCATCTCCACCACAAACTGCGGCAAACTCTCTTCTTCGTCATACACCGGCACAAGCACAGTGAGGGTTTGCTGGGTCAGGTAGGTGGCAGAGGCGGGCGGTTGGGGCATAAATACGGGAGCAGACCAAAAAATCAGCGGCAAAGATACGCAACCCATACTGGCAGATCCGGCCTGAAGTTGCGGGCGCCCCAGTCTGTAGCAGCCACAATATTCGCTGCTGAAGTTCGTATAGGATTAGCTCTGTTATTTCTGCTGGCTATTTCTACATCTGTATGTCCGCTTTCTATGCGCTAGCCTTGGGTGCCGCCACACTGCCGCCCGCACCCGATACCACTATTACTACCGCACCGGTTCCCCGGCTTATTAAGTTGGGTACACATGGCCTTATTCCCGGAGTTTTCACGCTAGGCTACGAGCGGCAGCTGTCGGCACAGTGGTCGGTGTTGGGCAGCGTAGGCTATTACGGCTCCTCGTACGAAAGCTTCGCCCTTATCGACAATGGAGGCGGCTACGTCCAGGATGATTACATGAGGCGTGATCGGTACTACGCGGTGGGGACACAGCTGCGCCACTACTTCCGCCGCCGCCATCCTAAGCCCCTGACGGGTTGGTTTGCGGGTGCCAATCTGCAAGCCACCCAGCACAACAGCAACACCAACTACCTGAAATACCCGCAGAACAACGCCAGCTTCCACCGTGCCTCTATACAGGTGCAAGTGCTGGCGGGCCGGCAATGTGCCCTGGGCCGCCGCCTGATACTGGACAGCTTTCTGGGAGTCAGCGTGTGGCGTCCACCATCTCCGGTGGGTGGCACGCAGAGCGTGCAAGTGCAAGCCGGTGCGGGCTTGCAGGTGGGCTACCGGTTCCAGCCATTGCCCCGCCCCTGACGTTTGCGCTAGAATGCGCTGGCATGGGCGGCGCGCAGGCCCTACCTTTACCTGCCATGCCACCGCTCTACAACCGCCGTTCCGACCCAGGCTTGCCGCCCACCTCTGCACCGCCTGTGGCGTTGCCACTGGCCGAGTTGCTGCTGCGCGTGAAGCAGACCCTGACCGAGCGGTTTGCCGATTCCTACTGGGTTGTGGCCGAAATTGCCGACCTCACGCTGCCGCGCTTTGCCGGCGCCCACTGCTACCTCACCCTCACCGACCAGCACCAGACCGGCCGCGGCGCCCAGCTTAAGGCTCAGGCCCGCGCCACCATCTGGAGCCAGCGCTACCAGCAGCTGGCCCCGGCCTTCGCCGAGCACACCGGCCAGGAGCTGCGCCCCGGCCTGAAAATTATGCTGCGGGTGCAGATCAAGTTTCATGAGCAGTACGGACTGAGCCTCGATGTGCTTAACCTCGACCCCACCTACACGGTGGGCGAGCTGGCCCGGCAGCGACTCGAAACCATTCGCAAGCTCGAAGAAAAGGGCTTGCTGGAACGGCAGCGGGCGTTGCCGCTGCCGCTGGCCCCGCAGCGGCTGGCCATTATTTCGTCGCCGACGGCGGCGGGCTTCCAGGACTTCGTGCGCCAGCTGGAGGAGTCGGCGTATGCGTTTTCGCTGACCTTGTTTCCGGCGGCCATGCAGGGCGACGACTCGCCGGCCAGCATCCGGGCAGCACTGGACACCATCCGGCCCCACCGCCACCGGTTCGATGCGGTGGTTATCATCCGGGGCGGAGGCTCCAAAACCGATTTGCTGGCCTTCGACGACTACGGGCTGGCGGCGGCTATTGGCGCATTTCCGCTACCCATCCTCACCGGCATTGGGCACGAGCGGGATGAAGCCGTGGTGGACATGGCCGCGCATCTGGCCCTGAAAACGCCGACTGCCGTGGCCGCCTTCCTCTCGGATAGGCTGGCCCGCCTCGATGCCGTGTTTGACGGATACGGGGGCCGGGTACAGGAGCTGGCGCAGCAGAGCCTGTACGCCGCCGCCGCCCACTTGGACAGGCTGGGCCGACGTACGCACCAATCGGCGCAAAGCTGCCTGCACGACCATCATTCGGCGCTACGCCAGCGGGTGCGCGCCACGGCACCGCTGGCCCGGCAGCGCCTGCGGCAGCAGGAGCTGCAACTCGGCCAGCAGCGCCAGGCAGTGCAGCGAGCCGCCCACGCCGCCGCCGAAGGCCAGCACCGCCACTTGCGCCGCCTGGGCAATTTGCTGGCCCGGCGCTTCCGCTACCTGCACCGCCGCCGCCGCGAGCAGCTGCTGGCCCGGCGCTTTCAACTGCAGCTGGCCGCCGAGCGCCTGCTGCACCGCGCCGAAATCCGGCTACTGGAAATGGCGGGGAAGAGATGAGGCGACCGGAAAGGAGTCACAAAATAGAACGTCATGCAGAGCGGAGCGAAGCATCTCGCGTGCTGACGTTGTGGTACCATTCATCAGCATACTGGCGAGGTGCTTTGGCGGCGCCTCTGCATGACGTTCTTTATAACCCCATTACCCCATCACTCAAATGGAAACAACCTACCGCGACGCCATAGCCGAACTGGAAACCATTCTGCGGGCCCTGGAAACCGATACCGTGGACGTAGACGAGTTGACGGCCCGCGTGCAGCGCTCGGCCACGCTCATCCGCCTCTGCAAGCAGAAGCTGCGCACCGCTGAAGACGCCATCGACCGGGTTTTTGAGAACCTCGACCAGGACGAGGAGCTGCCGGAACCGGAGGCACCAGCCCCCGCTCCCGCCGCTAGGCGCGTGCCCAAAACCCCGCGCGACGCCAGCGGCGGCCTGCTGTTCTAGCGGCGGCGCAGTGGCCGGCTACCGGTAAAGAAAAAATGAGCGGCTTGCATACAATGGGCTTTCACCTATATTTGAATGGCTCAAATCCATACTGTTTTTGTTCCATTCCGCTCTGCTACTCTACACACCGTTTACCTGTTGCGCATGAACCCTTCGCTCCGCTCCGATTCCGACGAGGAACTCATCGGTACTACTATCACTCTTGCCCAGGCAGAAGCCTGGACTGCCACCTATCAGCACGATAACCCAAACAAGTTGCGTTCCGTGTACTTTTCCAGCAGCGTCTTTACGGAACTCATGGCCCAGCCCAACACCAAAGGAATCCGCATCTACCTGGCCAATAACGGCAGCGCAGACACGATGGTACTGGTCAGTGCCAACTCCTCCACCGACTTGGTAGACGACGGCAATAAGATATTCGACGATGGGCTAGGCACCCCTCCCGTTCATGTAGATAGCCCATTACAGCACTAATACTGCCATGTTGCCGCCGGACTCTGCTACGCTTACACAACTGCTGTATGGGCTAATGTATTTTGGCCAAGCGTCAATCCTAGTGCCGATAGTGACCGGCTTTCAGCGGCGGCAGCAGCTGGCGCCTGCGTCCCGAATCATTTTTTATTGCTGCATAATGTGGCTGATAATGATGTCTTTCGGCACTTTTTGCGGCAAAGTCTGGGGATACAATCATGCCGTATGGGACGCAGTAGCCATTCTGGAAATTTGGTTTATCGGAGTGGCTTACCACCGAGTGTTGCGGTTCCGTTTTCGCCGCTATTTTCTGCTGCTGGGCATTCTGTACACGGCGTTTGCGTTGCTCGATACTTTTGTCCTGCACGGCCTGATGCAGGCAATTACCTATACGATTGTGCTTAAAAGCGCCCTCGTTGTAGTGCTGACTATGCTGTATTTCGAGCAGGTGCTACGGGAATTGCGCAATGTCCGGCTGGAGCGCGACCCCATGTTTGTCATCAGCGTGGCTCTGTTGCTGTACTACGCCGGCACGGTCATGTCTTTAGTGATGCGAGACTACTTTTTCAACCAGAATGCTCTTTTCCAAGGCTACGTAGCCTTCGCCGTTAACTCTGTGCTCAACATAGTGATGCACGGGCTTATTGCATGGGCCTTCTGGCTGGCGGGACGGCAGCCGCAGCTGGCCGTGGAGCCGCTAACGGCGTCCACGGCTCAACAACCGGCTTTGCCGCGGCCGTAGAGCCGCTCCGCCGCCGTTTAAGCTAGTAAGGCTGGCCTCTTACGGATCGTTTGTACTTCCTGCTACGCTTACTATGCCAGACCTGAGCGACATCATGTACTGGCTGCGGGTGCTGTACCTCGTCTGTCAGGCGTCCATTCTGCTACCGGTGGTGGTGGGGCTGCTGTGGCGGCGAAGCTTGCCGCGCAACCTGCGCATCCTGGTTAATTGCTGCCTGATGTGGCTGGTGCTGATGGGTTTCAGCGAATACGCCAGATTGGCTTGGCATAACAATAATGGAGTAAATGAGCTGATTAGCATTCTGGAATTCTGGTTTATCGGGGCGGCCTATTACCACACGCTACGGTGGCCCTGGCAGCGCTACTTTCCCCTGATTGGAACAGTATTTACGGGGCTGGCGCTGTTTGACTTCTTCGTGCTCAGCCACCTGTGGCAGGCCATCACGCAAACTCTTATTTTCAATGACACCTATACTACCCTGCTCAAGCACATTCTGATTATCGGGCTGGTACTGCTGTATTTCGAACAGATCTTGCTGGAACTGCGCTCCACCAGCCTCTGGCAGGATGCCATGTTTGTAGTCAGTGTAGGGTTCCTACTGTTCTATTCGGGTACTATAACGCTGTTTCTGACGAGCCACCTGATTCCGGGTCCCGAGCTTCGCCTGGCGTATGCAGGGCTGAGCGTCGTTAATCTGGGGCTACACCTACTCCTGACGCGGGCCTTCTGGCTGGCGAGCCGTCCTGGCCGCGCCCTCGGCTAAGCCGCCGCCGCCCGTTCCCGGCGGCTCTCCTTGCCAGCACACCAGCCGCAGATAGCCGCCAGCAGCCTACTTGAAATTGTAGCTGGACTGTGGTGATTTCAGATGGAGCACCGTACTTTTCCGGTCAGCTGGCATAAGCAAAGCACGAAGGGGCAGTTTGCCGTGTTGGGATTACCGGGGCAAAATCCAGTAGCTTTACTTTCTATCTTCCTCGCTTTTGTCTTCTTGCTGCCTGCCCTGCTACCTATCTGCGCCGCCCGGCCCTCGTTTCTTTTGCACGCATGAATAACTGGCTGATTCCGGTGCTGCTGGCTACTCCGGTGCTGCTGTTGCTGGCGCTGGGCATCGTGGCGTTTGTGCTGCGCTACCAGCGGCGGCTGCTCCGGCAGCAGGAGCAGTTGCGGCTGGCCCGCGAAATGGGGCAGCAGCAGGCACTGGAAGCTGCTTTGCTGGCGCAGGAAGAAGAGCGCCGCCGCATTGCCGCCGACCTGCACGACGGCGTGGGCACCACCTTAGCCATTGTAAAGCTGCACCTAAGCACCCTGGGGCAGCCCCATTACACGCAGGAAGCCACCACGCTGCTCGACCAGGCCATTACGGAAGTACGGCGCATTTCGCGCAACCTGCTGCCGGCCGCACTGCAGAAGTTTGGGCTGCCCTTTGCACTGGATGCGCTGGCCCGCACCGTTCCGGCTGATGGCGCCACGCACCTCACACTGGAGCAGCGCGGCCAGCCCCGCCGCCTCGACCCCAAGTACGAATTGATTATATACCGCGTGGTGCAGGAATTGCTGGGCAACGGCCTGCGCCACGCCCACGCCGAAACCATTCACATTGTCGTCGACTTTGGTCCCGACACACTTTCCCTGCAGTACTCCGACAACGGCATCGGCTTCGACCCGGCGCTGGTGGAAGCAGCGCCGCTGCCCGGCGCCCGCACCGGGCACGGCCTCACCAACCTGCGCAGCCGGGTAGCCGTGCTACAGGGCACCCTTCGCTACGAGTCGGAAACCGGGAGCGGAAGCCGCGTTTGGATATCCTGCCCCATTCCGTATATTTCTACCAATCAGCCCTCTACACTTTCTGCCGTTCTATGACACCTCCCACTATCCGCCTTGCTGTAACCGACGATCATATTCTTTTTCGAAAGGGCTTGCGGGCTCTCATCAGTGGCTTTCCCGGAATGGAAGTACTCTTCGAAGCCGGCGACGGTGAGGAACTGCTCCAGCGCCTCGACCAGGGCAACCTACCCGACGTTATTCTGATGGACCTGCAGATGCCTAACCTCGATGGCCTGCAGACGGTGCGGCTGTTGCGCGCTCAGTATGCCCGCATCCGGGTCATCATCATCTCCATGCACGACGAGCCCGAGCTGATTGAAAGCCTCAAAGCCGAAGGTGCCCACGGCTACCTGCTCAAAAACGCCAGCCCGGAAGAAGTACGTGGCGCCATTCTGGCCGCCTATAACAACAACGAGTCGCGCCCGGCCCTGGCTACGTGGTAGAGCAACTGAGTAATGGAGTAGCTGAGTAACTTGGTCCTATCCATTCAGCAAAGCGCCGGCCCCCATCTGGAAGCCGGCGCTTTTGCGTTGGTAGGCCTGGAACACTTAAGCGCAACGTAAAAACCACTGAAATACAAAAGCGCCGACCTCATGAGAGGCCGGCGCTTTTGGTTGCGAACAGATTACTCAGTTACTCAGCTACTCTACAGCGTAGCCGACAAGCCCACCGTGAATGTGCGGCCCCGGTTGAAGAAGGCCTGAATCAGGTTGGGGTCGATGACGTTGGAGTTGTTGCGGTTCGATACGTCGGTGAAGTAATATTCGTCCAGCACGTTGAGCACCGAGGCTTTCAGGCCCAGCTTCACCCGGTCGTTAAACAGCGGCTTGATGTCGTAGCCGAAGTGCAGGTCGAGGTTGCGGCTGGTGGGCAGGCGGTAGGAGTCGGTGCGGGTGGCCGGATTCACGATATTCTCGGGATTGAAAGCGGCGTAGTACTTGGTGAACAGCAGAAACGACGGCCGAATATACAAGCCGCGAATAGGCTCGTAGCGCAAGCCCAGCTGAAACTGGTTCTGGGCGGCGTCGCCCACGTGGGTGTTGTCGAGGTACACGCGCTGGTCGAGCTGGCTGCCGGGAATTGGGTTGCCGCCTTCGTCGGTTTGGTTGAGCAGGCCTTCCCCGATCCAGCGCCAGTCGCCGAGGGCAATGGCGGCGTTGAGCTGCAGGCGGCGGCTGATTTCCTGCGCCACGCTCAGCTCTACGCCCATGTGGCGGGCATCTACGTTGCGCACCGAGCTGTACACCGGTTCACCAGTAGCCGTGCTCACCGAGTTGGTGGCTTTGTTGGCCCACAGCGTGTAGTACGTGTTCAGCGTGGCCTTCATGCTGGGGTAGTTGATGCTGTAACCCAGCTCAATGCTCGTGATGCCCTCGGGGCGCACGTTGGGGTAGAGCAAGCCCTGCGTGGTGTATACTTGGTTGAAGAACGGCACCTTGCTATTGTAGCCGACGTTCAGAAACAGGTTGTTGAACTCCGTGAGGTTGTAATTGGCGCCGGCTTTCACGCTGTAGCCGGTGTAGCGGGCCCAGTTGGTTTCCACGGTGCTGCCGTCGGCATTGGTGTATACTTGGCCGTCGGAGCCGGTATAGGTCTGGCCGAAGCCTACGGGCCGGTTGGCACCGTCTACGTTTACCACTTTGGGCTGGAAGTAGTCGAAGCGCTTGTAGCCGATGCGCGACACCGTGCCGCTAACTACCGCCGACAGCACCGGCGTTTTGTATTCCAACTGGGCGTAGCCACCCAGCCACTGGGTTTTGCCGTCGTAGTTGTAGCTGATTTTGTCGCCGATACCCAGGCGAGTAGTCGGGGCCTCGTTGCGGTTGGCAATGTTCAGGGCATAGGTGCCGCCTAGCAAGTCGCGGATTTCGCGGTAGTGCAGGCCATAGTAGGTGCGCCCGTCCACGCCGGCCGACAGCGTGAGCTTGTCGTTGAGCGTGTAATCGGCGCCGGTTACGAAACCGTACCAGCGGTGGCTGTTCACGTTATTCACCAAGAACTGAGTGGCGCGCCGGCCCTCCCCAAAAACCGTGTCATTGCGGCCTGTGGCGGGGTTGCGGGTCACCGAAACCAGGTCGTAGTTGCGGGCGTTGCGGTTGAAGATGCCCTGAAAATCGGTCTGGCCGGTGGCAGAGCTGGTACTAATAGTGCTGGAATTACCGCTGGTCAGGCCGCTTACGCCGCCGCCGCGCCCGTAGGAGGCATACACCACCGTCGACACGAACAGCCGGTCATTCACCTGCCAGAAGTCGTTGAGGTTGATCTGGGGCTTGTGGTAGAAATTGCTGCGCTCGTTGAGCACCTCTGTATCCTGCACATTGCTGATTTGGCGCGTTACGGGGTTGCGCTCGTAGCGCTGCAGCGTGCCCCAGAACGGGTTATACTTGAAACCTTTGTTGCCGTTGGCTACGGGCGTTGCGCCCAGTTCCAGCGCTTTAGCCTCCGAGTATAAACCCACCTGCGACTGAAACGAGCGGGTGCCGTGGCTTTGCGGCGAGCCCAGGCCCGTGAGCGACAGGCGGTGGCTGCCCAGCTTTTTGCTGATGTTGCCGAAGTAGGTCCAGGCATCGTCGAAGGCGTTGGTCACCCAGCCGTCGGAGGTACGGCGCGAGCCGTAGAACGTGAAGGCCCAGTCGCCTTTGAGCGTGCCGCTGCTCAGCATCAGCGAGGCTTTGCGGTAGTTGTTGGAGCCGGTTTCGAGGCGGCCCAGCATGCTGCGTTTGTCATCGAAGCCGCGCGTCAGCACGTTGATGGTGCCGCCCACCGAAGGCACCGCAATGCGCGAGGCCGACAAACCGCGCTGCACCTGCAGGCTCTTGGTTACGTCGCCCAAATCCCAGTTCGACCAGAACACCTGACCAGTTTCCATGTCATTCACGGGCACGCCGTTCACCATCACTGCCACGTTGCGCTGGTCGAAGCCGCGGATGTTGATGCGCGAGTCGCCGGTACCGCCACCGCCTTGCGTGGCGTACACGCCAGGCGTTTCGTTGAGAATCAGCGGCAAGTCGCGGTTGGACAGCGTTTCGCGCAGCTTCACCTCGTTCACGGCCGAGAAGGCCACCGGCGTAGAGCGCTCTACGGCAATACCGAGCGAGCCCACTACCTGCACTTCGCTGAGCGTGGCGTTGTCGGAGCTTAGCGAGAAGGTAGCCACGGCGTTCTGGCTGCCAATCGTGACTTTCTGTTCGCTAATCTTATAGCCAATGAAGGAAGCCTTTACCGAGTAGGTACCAGGCTTGAGGTTGGGCACTGTGTAAGAGCCGTTGACTTCGGTGCCGGCACCAGTGTTCACGCCGTTGCCACTGATCTGGACCGTGGCCCCGGGCAGGCCCTCCCCGGTAAGCTTATCGAGCACCCGGCCCCGAATAGAAAACGTGCTTTGCGCCTCCGCCGAAACGACAGCCAGAGACGCAAACAATAAAGACAGTAAGGGTTGTTTCATACCAGAAAGCAGGAAGCGCGGGATTTACGCTCAGCAAAGGTAAGGGATTGAAGGGGAGCCGGAAAACGCCAGGCAGTGGTTTGCGGGAAGTTGCTGCGCCAAGCAGTTTCGCACTTGTCAGCCACTCGGCGGCCGCTATATTTGAAGGCATTTATCGTCGGCTTTTTCCGGCCTGTACTTTACCCCGCTTTTCACTCATCACTCGTGAAGCTTCTTTACCTACCTCTCCTGTTAGTATTGCCACTGGCTGGCTATTCCCAAAGCACCAAGCTGGAAATAAGCCTCGCCCAGCAGGTACTGCCGGCCGCCGGCTCGGCCTTCCACTTCGATAAGCTGGTAGACGCGCGGCCTGACCGGTCCAGTATCGGCAGTGTGCACCGCGGCCTCGAAAACCGCTTAGTGCCTGCTACGTTGGGTGGCAGCCTGGAAACCGAGCTGACGCCCATGCTCCGGCAGGCGCTGCCGGCCGGCCCGGCTACCCGGCCGCTGGTAGTGCGCATCTATGCCTTGGCCGTACACGAAACCATTACGGCCATGTCGGAAACGGGCAGTGCGGAGGTGGAAATGGACTTTCTGGAAGCCACCGGCCCCGACACCTACCGGTTGCTGCTCAGCGTGTCGGAACTGGCGGAGGGCAAGGGCCTGGATGTGACCAGCAAGCACCCCGACAACATCCGGCGCGCCCTGCAGCAGGGCCTGCAACGGCTGGCGGCGGCCGCGCCGCCCACCTCCGCCCCTACCCTGACGTGGGCGCAGGTGCTGGCCGGCGAAGAGGGCGCGGTGCCGCGCTTCCCGGTGCAGACCCAGCCGCTGCAGCGCGGCATCTACCGGTCGTTCGAGGAGTTCCGCCAGAACGCGCCCACGCTCACGGCCGGCCCGTTTGAGCTGCAGCGCAAAACCCGCAAGGGCGCGCAGTGGGCTGGTACCGAGGAAGTAGCAGAAGCTTGGTACCTGCACCTCAGCGACGACCAGCCCCGCCGCCTGGTACGGGGGGCCTGGGGCCTGAGCGACGGCCAGAATGCCTACATTTTCTTCCAGGGCCGCTACCTTCCCCTGCAGGCCGCCGACAAGTACTACAGCTTCACGGGGCACCGGCAGCCCGATGGCGGCAACGTACTGGCCGGCGCAATGGTGGGCGGCCTGATGGGAGCCGCGCTGGCGTCCAGCGGCACCAATCAGCCACAACTATACGAGCTACGCCTCGCCTCAGGCCGCGTGGTTACCAGCCTGCAACATGCCAGTATTGGCGGGTTTACGCCCGCGGCCGACACCGCTGCCATCTACCTGTACCGCCGCGCCGACGCCGGACCTGCCGCGCCCCTGCGGGTGCTGGTGGACGGCAAAGAGGCGGGCCAACTGGGGCCGGGCCAATACCTGGCTTTCAGCTGGCGCGACAAGCGCCGCGACATGGTGATTTGCATGCAGGGCGAGCAGGAAAAGTGCCACACGTTTATGCCTCTGTTCGGGACTACGACCTTCTTGGCCTGCGCCCCGGGCAGCGCCACCGTTGCGCCAACCGTGCAGGCGGTGGCCGCCAAAGAAGGCCTGTTTCAACTCAAGCACATCAAGGCCCGCGAGAAGAAGCCCGCCAACTAACGCGGCTATTCCAACTCCAGGCTCGGGTCCCAGAACAGGCGCTTAAAGTCCTGCACTTCGTCCTCTATCACCCGCACGCCCTCGGCCTCCAGGGCTTCCTGCATGGCTGTGGGCGTGGCGAAGTGCAGGCGCCCGGTGAGCTGGCCGTTGCGGTTGATGACGCGGTGAGCCGGCACATAGGCTTCAGCGGTGTGGGCAGCCATCATGGCCCAGCCCACCATGCGGGCCCCATGCCGTGCGCCCAGGTAGTGCGCTATAGCGCCGTATGTGGTTACGCGGCCCGCCGGCACGAGACGCACCACTTCATGCACTTCCTGGAAAAAATTACGGTGAGCTTCCGTGGGATTGCGCGGAATCATGGGCAGAAAACAAGTGAAAACAAGCCAGGCAAGATAGCGCCATTGCTACCCGAATACGGTATCCGGCCCAGATCAATCCGCAAATCTTCCGAGACACTATTTCCAGTGGGGCGCAACCCAAGGCCTATTCTGGTGTCTTAAGCGCATGGCCGCGCAGACCGGTTGCCTGAAGAAGTAAACCTCAGCCAACTGATTCGCGTTGTCATCCGTTGCCCTGCCCACACGAGATATAGGCGGCAAACGGCAGAATCTCCGACACTCAACTATGCAAACTCAGGAACACGAACAAGAAGAACTGGCGGCCGAAGAAACTACCGGTAAAAGCCACGGGCTGCGCTGGTTGCTGATTGCCGCGGTGCTGATTGCCGCGTTGGCTTTCATCAAGATAACCTACTTCCCCTCTCCTAATGCCGATGCCAAAGGCGGGGGCGGCAAGGGAGCGGCCGGCGGTGGCAAAGGGGCCCCGAGTGGCGGTAAGGGCGGCAAAGGGGCCGGCGGCGGCGGTGGCGCCCTCCCGGTACAGGTATATGTGGTGAAGCCCACCAACCTCTCCGACGAGGTGGCGGCCACCGGCTCAATTCTGGCCGATGAATCGGTGGTTATCAAAAGTGAGCTGTCGGGTAAGATTACCAGCCTCAACATCCGGGAAGGCCAGCCGGTGAGCAAAGGCCAGCTGCTGTTCAGCATCAACGCCGACGAAGCGCAGGCCGCCATCCGCAAGCAGCAATACAACATCAAGCTGTTCCGCGACCAGGAGCGCCGCCAACGCACGCTGCTGGATAAGGAATACATCAGCGCCCAGGAATACGAGCAGTCCAACAACCAGTTGCTCACGGCGCAGTCAGACCTGAAGGCGCTGCAGGCCTCGCTGGACCGGGCCTACGTGCGGGCGCCCTTCAGTGGCGTACTGGGCCTCACGACGGCTACCGTGGGCACTTACGTTAGCCCCGGCTCCGAAATAACAACTCTTTCCCGGGTGCGCCCCGTGAAAATTGACTTTGCCGTGCCGGGCCGCTTTGCCACCAAGGTACGCGTCGGCGACGTGGTCAGCATCACCGACGAGGGCACCAACAAAAAGTACGACGCCAAAGTCTACGCCATCGACCCACAGATTGACCCCGTGAGCCGCACTCAGCCGGTGCGTGCCCGCTACGCTAACCAGAATAACGAGCTGCGCCCCGGCGCTTTCGTGAAAGTGAACCTGCAGCTCGGCGAATCTACCGACGCCCTGCAAGTGCCTACAGAGGCTGTTATTCCGGAGGCCAGCGGCTACAGTGTGTACACCGTACAGGCCGGCAAGATGGTGCCGAAGAAAGTCAAGATTGGTATCCGCTCTGATAAGGTTATTCAAATCACCGACGGCCTGGCCGTGGGCGACTCCGTGATTCGTACCGGCATTCTGCAGGTGAAGCCCGGCGACGCGGTGAAGGCCACCAAGTAATTTTTCTCGCAGCATCTCGCCGTGTGCTGACACCAGAGCACTGCGAAACACTGCGCCAATACCGCGAAACACTGCGAGAAACAACGCCATGAGCTTATCCAGCACCAGTATAAACCGCCCGGTCCTCGCCATTGTGATGAGCCTCGTCATCGTGATTTTCGGCGTGATTGGGTTTCGCTACCTCAGCATCCGGGAATACCCCAGCGTGGACCCGCCCATCATTACCGTTTCGGCCAGCTATACTGGGGCCTCTGCCGACGTGATGCAGGGCCAGGTGACCGAGCCGCTCGAAGAGGCCCTGAACGGCATTGCGGGCATCAAGAATCTAACCTCCAACTCCCGCGACGGCCGCACCCAGATTACCGTGGAGTTTGACCTCGATGCCGACCTGGAAACTGCTGCCAACGATGTGCGCGACAAGGTTTCGGGTGCGCAGGGTCGCCTCCCGCGCGACATCGACCCGCCCATCGTGAGCAAGGCCAACGCCGACTCCCAGCCCATTGTCATGACCTACCTCAGCTCCAGCAAGCGCACCCTGCTGGAACTGACCGACTACGCCAACAACACTCTGAAAGAGCGTCTGCAGACGATTCCGGGCGTATCGGAGGTGCGCGTGTACGGCGAGCGGAAGTACTCCATGCGCCTGTGGATGGACCCCGTGAAGCTGTCGGCGCTGGGCGTGAGCCCCGTGGACGTGCAGGCCGCCCTCACCCGCGA
The DNA here is from genome assembly GCF_014333525.1 of Hymenobacter puniceus. GTDB lineage: Bacteria > Bacteroidota > Bacteroidia > Cytophagales > Hymenobacteraceae > Hymenobacter. The sequence continues at coordinate 493,730 of NZ_JACSCX010000002.1, read as the reverse complement.
AAACGTGGAGCTGCCCAGCGGCTCGGTGCAGGGCCAGAACACCCAGCTCACGCTGCGCACCATGGGACGCCTGACGTCGGTGGCCGACTTCAACAACCTGATTATCCGCAAAGACGCTTCTTCCCTGGTGCGGTTGTCCGACATCGGCTACGCCGAATTGTACCCCGAAAACGACCAGACGATTTTCAAGGTAAACGGCGTGCCGATGGTGGGACTGGCCGTCATTCCGCAGCCGGGCTCCAACCAGATTGACATTGCCGACGAGTTTAATGAGCGGATTGCGCTGTATGGCAAGGACCTGCCCAAAGACCTGGTGCTCAAGCCCGGCTTCGACAACTCAGTGTTTATCCGCAAATCCATTGAGGAAGTGGAGCACACCATCATCGAGGCCTTTGTGCTGGTGGTAATTATCATCTTCCTGTTTCTGCGCGACTGGCGCTCTACGCTGATTCCGGTGGTGGCCATTCCGGTGTCGTTGGTGGGTATTTTCTTCGTGATGTACCTGCTCGATTTCTCCATCAACGTGCTGACGCTGCTGGCCGTGGTGCTTGCTATTGGCCTGGTGGTAGACGACGCCATTGTGGTGCTGGAAAATATCTACTCGCGCATCGAGGAAGGCGAAGATCCCAAAACGGCCGCCATTAAAGGTTCCGAGGAAATTCTGATGGCCGTTGTCAGCACCACGGTGGTGCTGGCGGCGGTATTTCTGCCGGTGGTATTCCTGACCGGTATTACCGGGCGTCTGTTCCGGGAGTTCGGCATTGTGGTAGCCGGTTCGGTGCTGATTTCAGCGTTTGTGTCGCTCACGCTCACGCCCATGATGTGCTCGGTGCTGCTGAAGCGCCAGGAAAAGCACAACTGGTTTTACCGCAAAACCGAGCCTTTCTTCGAGAAGATGATTGGAGGGTATCAGAGCAGCCTGCAAACATTCCTGCGCAACCGCTGGCTAGCCTGGCTGGTGGTAGTGGGCACGGGCGTGGGCATCTGGTTTTTCATGAAAGTCATTCCGTCGGAGTTGGCACCGGTGGAAGACCGGAGCCGCGTCAACATCAATGCTACTGGTCCGGAAGGCGCCTCGTTTGAGTACATGGATGCCTACATGAACCAGCTTACCAAGATGGCCATGGACTCGGCTGGCTCCAACCTGAGCAGCGTATTTGCCGTGACTTCCCCAGGCTTCGGAGGTGGCTCCAACTCCGGCATTGCGCGGGTACTGCTGCTGGAGGCCGAAGAGCGCCCCCGCACTCAGGACCAGATTGCGGCCGGCCTAAGCTCCGGCGTGAAAAAGCTGACGGCCGCCCGCACCTCGGTGTCGCAGGACCAGAGTATTGGCGGTGGAGGTGGCGGCTTGCCCGTGCAGTTCGTTATCCAGACTCAGGACTTTGAAAAGCTGCGCGCGGCGGTGCCCAAGTTCCTGGATGCTGCCCGCCAGGACCCCACGTTTCAGTTTGTGGATGTCAACCTGAAGTTCAACAAGCCCGAGCTGCGCGTGAACATTGACCGTGAAAAGGCGCAGAGCCTGGGCGTATCGGTGCAGAGCATCAGCCAGACGCTGCAGTCGGGCCTGAGCGGACAGCGTTTCGGCTACTTCATCCGGGAAGGCAAGCAGTACCAGATTATCGGGCAGGTAGCGCGCGAAGACCGCAACCAGCCGCTGGATGTACGCCTGCTGTCAGTGAAAAACAATGAAGGCCAGCTAGTGCAGCTCGACAACGTGATTCGCCTCACGGAAAGCAGCACACCGCCCCAGCTTTACCGCTTCAACCGCTACAACTCGGCCACCTTCTCAGCCTCTCTGGCCCCAGGCAAGACCCTCGGCGAAGGTATTGCCGTTATGCAGGGCCTGGCCGAAAAGAACCTCGACGACACGTTCACCACCGAGCTGTCGGGCGCCTCGCGCGACTTTCAGGAAAGCTCATCGTCGCTGGTGTTTGCCTTTGGGCTGGCGTTGGTGCTGATTTATCTGGTACTGGCCGCGCAGTTTGAAAGCTTCCGCGACCCGGTCATCATTATGGTGACAGTGCCACTGGCGCTGTCCGGCGCCTTGCTGAGCTTGTGGTACTTCAACCAGACGCTGAACCTGTTTTCGCAGATCGGCATCATCATGCTGGTGGGTCTCGTGACCAAAAACGGCATCCTCATTGTGGAGTTTGCCAACCAGCAGGTGGAGAATGGCAAAGACTATATGACCGGCCTGATTGAAGGCGCCACGGCCCGTTTCCGCCCCATTCTGATGACCAGCCTGTGCGCCATTCTGGGTATTCTGCCAATTGCCATTGCCACGGGTGCCGGCGCCCTGAGCCGCCGGGCCATGGGTATTGGCGTGGTGGGCGGCCTGTTCTTCGCCACCGGCCTCACGCTGTACGTAGTGCCCGTTATGTACTCGTATTTCGCTACGGCCAAAAAGCACAGCCAGAAGCAGGAGGCCGCCAAAAAGAAGGCCGTTACGGCCTGATTGCAGCCATTGCCTGCTTCCGATTTTCTTTCCAGTTGATGCACTTCATGTCCCGCTCCTTCCTTTTCACTTTTCTGCTGGCTCTGCCCCTGCCGGTGCTGGCGCAACAGCCGGTTTTGCCTTCCAAGCAGCCAGCCAGCAAGCCGCAGACAGAAAAGCCGGAAACTGTGGCCGATGCGCCGCCGCTCACGCTGGCCGAGGCCATTCGGCTGGGTCTGGAAAACAACTACGACATTCGGGTTTCGCGGCAGGATGAGCGCATTTCTGAAAACAACGTAACCCGCGGCAACGCCGGCCAGCTGCCGGTAGTGAACGGCAACCTGACCCGCAACTTCAACCGCAACAACGTGCGGCAGGAGTCGTCGGCGCGGCCTGAGGCCAGTATTGCCAACGGCGCGCAGTCCAACCTACTCAACGCCAACGTGGCTGCTACTTGGACCATTTTTGATGGCCTGGGCATGTTCATCGCCTATGATCGGCTGAAATCCTTGGAGCAAAGCCAGCGCCAGCTTACCCGCGCCACGGTAGAGGAAACGGTAGCCAACATCACCGACGCATATTATGTGGTGGTGCGTGAGTCCGGAAAAATTAAAGCCAGCGAAGAAGCCCTGAAAATCGGGCAGGCCCGCATCGACCTGACACAGGCCCGGGTGGATGTAGGCGTAAGCGCTAAAGTGGAAGTGCTGACAGCCCGCGTCGATTACAATGCTGACCGCTCGTTGCTGATTCAGCAGCAGGAAGCACTGCAGACCGCTAAAATCAACCTCAACAACCTGCTGGGCCGCGCCCCACGCCTCAACTTTCGCCCCGCCGACTCTATTGTGGTGGCTACCAACCTAAGCCGCGAAGGCGTAGCGCAGGCCATTCAGCAAAGCAACCCGCGGCTGCAGCAGGCCCGCCTCAACACCGAAATTGCCACCTACGACCGAAAGCTGGTGCGCGCCTCGCGCTTCCCACAGATCGGCCTTACCACTGGCTATGGCTACAACCGCAATATCAACGGAGCCGCCTTTTTCGGTACTCAGCTTGTAACCAACACGGGCCGTACTTATGGCCTCAATTACGGCGTAGTGGCCACTATTCCCATCTTCGACGGATTCAACCGCAACCGTTTAGAGCAGAATGCCCGCATCGGCGAGGAACGCAGCAACTTGCTGCTGGGCCAGACGCAGCTGCAGCTGGAAGCCGAAGCCGAGCAGGCTTACGCCCAGTATCAGAACCGTTTGCAGCTGCTGGAGCTGGAGGAAGCCAACATCCTGCTGGCCCGCGAGAATGTGGCTATTGCCCTGGAGCGCTACCGCCTGGGCTTACTAGTGCCGCTGGCGCTGCGCGAAGCCCAGCGCACCCAGCTAGATGCCGAAGTACGGCTGCTTGATATCCGATATCAGGCCAAGCAGGCTGAGATTGTACTGCGCCGCCTAAGCAGTGGTCTGGTGCAGGAAGGCAGCTAACGACGCACTAGGATTGTCACTGGGCTTTGTCGGGTAAATGCATGGTTTGACGGGCAAACCACCCCGGCCCGGCGAAACCAACGTTTTGGGGCTGACAGATACTGTAGGTTTGTGTACTTCCTCGCTGGAACGTCCACAAGGGCTGCTTGATAGGAAGCTCGCTCCCACACACCTATTGCACTATGTTCGCCCTTCTCTGCCGCCTTTCGCTGATTCTGGTTTTTGTTGTGCTGAGCGTTTGCTCGGCATTCACAGTCGCAGCCCAGCCGTTTTTTCGGTTACCGATTCTGCGCACTACCGTCAAGCAGAAGCCCGGCAAAATCCACCGCCCGGTATACCGCACCTACAAGGTTTACCGCCAGTACTAAGCAGAGTGAGTGTAACGCAGTGCGGGCGCAACGCCAGGCCATTAGTGGCTTGGCGTTGCGCCCGCACTGCGTTATGGGTGCAGTGGTTTGCATGGTGCGCTACTTCGGGGTTGTGGCTTTCAGCTGCACCAAGGCTTCTATAGTTTTGGCGCGGGTATCCGTTTCCTTCTCTTCCGTATTGACTGGCTCTTTGGAAGCCGGGCCAAAAAATGCAAGGATATTCTGCTTCACCGGAGCCGTCAGGCCCTCAAACTTACTGTCGGCCAGCTTGCGCACCCATTCGCCGTAAGCTTCGTCGGTTAGCTCGTACTCGCCTATTGCTGTGGGGCGGCCCGTATCAAAGTCTGTGTTGGGCAGCACCTGCCTAGACGCTGTAAGCGTATCAGTCGGCTCGGCCTCTACGTGGCGGCAGTAATTTACCATGACGTTGCGGAAGCTCGCCCGAAATAATGTCTGGGCTTCCGGAGTTGGCAGCTTGAAAGCAAACGGCTCTAGCGGGCCAACCTTGGGGAGCACCCGCACGAAGTATGACAACAGGCGGGCACCCGTGCCGGGCTTCTGATAGTCGGTGCCATATTGCGCCCGGTACTCCTGCTCACTCTGGTCGTAGATGTACTCGCGGCGGCGGGCTTGGGGGCTGAGGCGGCGGATTTCCTTTTTCTGCGACTGCCACGCCGCCCGGCTGGCAATCGGAATCAGGCTGCGCACCGCAAACCGAAACGAGCTGACGGCCAGATCTACATTGAAGATTACTTTGCCCAGTTCCAAGCCATACGTTTTGAGGAAGGCTCGCTCCAGCACTGGCTTGCTTACCTGAAACCCGATGTAGCGCTGGTAGTCGGCGGTGCGGTAGCGGCCGGCGGCCAGCTGCACCACATCAAAGGCAAATTCCAGCTGCGTATGCTGCACTGGGGCTTCCTCATAGCTGATTTCCGTGCCGAATTTGCGGCGCAGGTCGGGGTAAACGGAGGCCATGGCTTTGTTGGTGCCTTCCGGATGGCCGATAACATCGGCCGTGTAGTGCGACAGGGCACCCAGGGCAAAGGCGTATTCGTTGCGGCCGTGTGCCTCGTCCAGCAGGTTGCGCACAAAATCGCCGCTGCGCACATAATGCGTCATGTTCGTGAACAGCTTTGAGCCGAATGGGTAAAAGCCCATATCCTGAATGATAGAGCCGCCGTAGGCGTAGCTTTTGGCCTCGATGAGCTGCTCTTCAGTGGCCCCCGGGTAGCGCTTCTGCAGCATCGGCATCAGGCAGCGCGACCAGGTAGAATCGATGTTGGCTTGATGCGTAAGCACCGAGTAGGCGGATGCGGAAGAGGGAGACAGCGCCAGAAGCACCAGAATCCCGAGTAGCCATTTTAGCATAGGAAGCAGAAACGCTGAGCGAAGGCCGGGCACAGCACCCTGCATCGGAAAGCATTGCATCTACGCGCCACTCAGGCCGGGGTTGTACTGTGGTGCTTGCCCGCACCCGCGCAATAGTGAACCGCCACAGTACAAAAACAAGAAAAGAGGGCCAAACGCGGGTTTGGCCCTCTTTACCTGACAGTGCACGGCAAATCTACCTTACGAAAAGGCCAGCTATTCCAGTACTACTTTGCGCGTTAGGGTGTGTGCTCCCACCTGTATTCGCAGCGTGTAGAAGCCTTTAGCCAGCTCCTGCACAGGCAGCTGCTGCTCCAGCATTCCACCCCGGGCAGCCAACTGCTGCTGCATCACTTGCTGGCCCAGCGCGTTGTGCAGCGCCACGTGCACTACCGATACACTGGCTTCCACACCGCGCAGGCGCAGCGTAAGCGGGCCATTCTGGTGTGGTGTTGGGAATACACTCACCTCGCCGCCGGGCAGCTGGCCAAGCCCTGTGCTTAGTGTAGAAGTTAGCGCAATAGTGAAGGTGCCTTGTGTATCGCTGGAGCCGTAGCCCGACACCGAAACGTAGTACGTAGCACCAATCGTGAGCGAAGGCACTGGCAGCGGGCCGGCGGCCGTGCCAGAGCCGGTACTGGCTCGGCAGGCCAGCTGCGTGAACGGACCGTTGCAGGATGTGGCTGAAAACAAACGTACCTGGCCAGCGGCAGCCCCCGTCACGACCAGCGTGCGGGGTCCGTTGCTGGGAGCCACGAATGAAAACCACACGTCTTTAGGGTTGGCGGCAGGCGAGCAACCCGGATTGGCGTAGCCGTTGGCCGTTGAGGCCGTAGCCCCCAGGTTGGAAGTCGTTAGGGCGGTGCCATTGGCTGGCAGCGCCGTAGCTGTGCACGGCTCGTCGTTGGAAATAGGCGGCAGCAGCGTAGTGAAAGTGGCTGTTACGGGAGCCGACGACTGGCCTGCGCCGCAGTTGCTCGTCACGCCCACTGTGTATTGCATCAGCCCCTGCAGCCCCGTAAGTTGGATCGGTGAGTTGCTGCCCGTAGCCGTGACTGCCGGACCGGTAGTTGGCGTAGCCACCACCGTGTAGCCTCCCGAGCCCGCTACCGGCGTGAAAGTAACCGTGGCCGTATTGCCCGTAATATTGCTCACGGCCACATTGCTGACACGTGGGCAGGAAGAAATCGTGACGTTGTCGAGGCCAATATCCGTCGAGCCGAAGTCAGCACGGGCGCGGAAGCGAATCACAGTAGTAGCCGACGTGCTGGCCAAGGCCAATGTCTGGGCGCGGAAGCCGCCGGCGGCGCTTCCCAGGCGCAGCAGCAGCGGCCCAAAGGTGGCGCCGCCGTTCGTAGAAATCTGCACCGTCAGCGAGTCAGAACCCGTGGTATTGATGTAGTCGAACGACAGTTCCCGAGCTCCGGCGCCGCTCAGATTCACGTACAGGTCCATAGTGCCGATCAGGCCAGCGCTGGCGCTGCCGCTGTGGAAGCGGGCCGAGTGGGCGCTGCTCTGGCTGCCAGTGGGCGTGTAGGCGTAGCTGGTAGGCGAGCCCCAGTTGCCAGCTGCTCCGTCATCCTCACGCCGCCAGGAGTTGTTGCCCGTCAGTGGCGTGTTGCGCCAGTTGTTGCCGGGCACGTCGCGCGTGGCGCAACGGCTAAGCCAGGTGTTCTCGAATGTCTCGCTAAATGGCAGCGTAGCATAGGTCGGCGTTACGCAATCCGTGCGGAAGGTGCCTACGTTGGAGCGGCTGGAAGTGCTGCCCGAGCAAAGCTGCGTAACGTAGAACTGGTAATTTGTACTAGCCGCCAGACCCGGAATAGTCACGGAGGTGCCGGTGCTGGTTATTGTTTGCCCGCCCGTGCCGGGGATGAAGCCGGTGGGGCCGTAGTTGATGGAAAACGTACCACCGCCGCCAATGACGCTCCAGGTAACCACCGCCGAAGTAGCCGTAGTACTGGTTACGGCAAGGTTGCGGGGCGTAGGGCAGCCAGTAGCCAGCGGAGGACTAAATGCATAGATCTGGCCGGCTGCTGGCAGCGCGCTGATGGTGTTGGTTTCAGTAGCCGAGCTAACCGTTGGAGAAGCACTGGTACTAGCCACCGATAGGAACGGCACAGGCGTGCCCGTGCCGGCAATACCAATGGACGCAGAAGCCGAATTCACTGCCCCGCCCTCAGGACGATACACAAACTCTATCCGGTTGGACGTCTCGTAGAGCTTTACCTGAAACGATATTACTGCCGTCGTGGCGTTGTAATTCCACGACCAATTCAGCCATTCAAACGTGAATACCCGATTGGGCGCAGAGCCCGTGGTTTGGTAGCGGGCGGCACTGCTGGCCAGTTCCCCACCTAAATCGTCCCATAGCGGGGCCAGTAGCGGCAGCTGGCCGGCGCCACCGCCGGTTGTCAGGTTGTTGGACAGGTTGCTGGTAGCGCTGCTATTAAACGACAAAAAGCCGTTAGAACTAGCGTACACATTGGTATATGGGATTCCGTCGAAGGAAAACGAGAAGCCAATAGGCAGCGCAGTGGAAATAGCATCATCGTTTTGCACTGCAGTAGCAACGGACGCTGTGCCTGGCAAAGGGGCATAAGTGCCTGCAGTAGCCGCAAACTGATAGGCATCCACTTGAGCGCATGCCTGGCTCGGACTTAAAGCAGACAGCACCAGACTACCAGCTGCTACGGCGAGTTGGCGCCAGCCACGGCGTGCACGGCGAATAATGGGTAGAAGTTTCTGCATGGATTAACCTGAAAAGTGAGAGAAAAATAAGCCGGACTGAATTTATGACTCTGTTTGTCTGGCAATTGCAGCATGTAGAGCGAAGGAAATATACTAGCAGATAGCAGCAATCCAAATCAATACATCCATTTTACTACCAAGCCGGCTGCCAGCTGCTGCTCTGATTGCCAGCTATATGCTAGCCACTCGGCTGTGAGTAGTCCTGGAACATCTGCCCTCATATAGTCGCCAGCAGTATCCGCAACGCAACCACTACTTCCACCACTCCTCGGAAAACACCAGCGTTGTGCTGATACACGCTCTTCGCGGGCCTAGCTGCAGCCAGAGCCCTCGTGGTAGCTGCCCGCAAGCTAAATCTATCAGCAGACGGTAGTACGTAGTTGCTGTTGAGCCTCAACCACTTACCCGCCCGCCATGGCAAAGGACACTACCACCCGACACGCCCGTCGTCAACGAAAACGACATCCTTCCTCGGGTCCCCGACTACGACGGGAAACCCTATTGGCCTTGCTGCTACTGGTAGGGCTGGCAGGCTTCGTGCTGTATCAGGTTTGGCGCTACGGCTGGTAGCAGGATGGCAGACTGACTTTTCTTATAAAGCTTATATCCGGTAATCCGGTGGCTGACTGTGCGCCGGGCGCAAAATAAAAACCCCCTTGGCAGCAGCCAAGGGGGTTTCGCACTTTCAATTTGCAGAGGAGGAGGGATTCGAACCCCCGGAGGTTTAACCCTCAACGGTTTTCAAGACCGCCGCAATCGACCACTCTGCCACTCCTCTGTATTTGGTGTAAGCTAACGTACTGTATTCACTGGGTAATGTAGAGAGGGGGGGATTCGAACCCCCGATACCCTTGCAGGTATAACGGATTTCGAATCCGTCGCATTCGACCACTCTGCCACCTCTCTGGGGTCCAAACTGAGTGGTTTGGGACGACAAAAGTAGCAGCGTCGCCCGCCCATCACAACTTTTGCTGATTTATTTTTCTAAAAACCACCTCCGCTCCCACTTGCGGCTAGGTTCTCCGCTGATTATCAGGCGCTAATTTTTTGCCTCCTGTTTGCGCAGGCGGTTCATCAGGCGCAGACCGGCCGGGCCGTTGCGCAACCGTCCGGTCACGGCATCGATGCTGACATTGATTTCAAAACCCAGAATCAGGGTCATGCACACGAAATCCAGCCACACCATAAACCCGACGAGCGTACCCACCGACCCATAAAAGTGGTTGTAGGAATCGAATATCTTGATGTAGAGAATGAACAGAAATGACACCAGGAAAATAAGCAGCGTAGCCACCACGGCCCCGGCCGACAGAAACGGCCACTTGTCGTGCACGGGTGGCACGTAGTAGTACACCAGGCAGGTAGTGAGCAGAAACAGCCCCACCACCGACCCGTATTTGATGACCGTAATCATTTCGGCTGTGTATTGCTCGGGCACGATTTCGTGGAACACCAGCGCGTCAATAATGTAGGTACCGAAGAAGATACCCACCACTGACACCAGCAGCACCGACGACAGCACCACCGTCAGCAGCGTAGCAATGACGCGCTTACGCACGTAGGTGCGCTTCTTGAACGACGGATACTTTTTCTCAAACGCGTCGAGCAGGGCCATGATGCCGTTGGAGCTGAGCACTAAGGCCGTGGCAAAACCAAATGACAGCAAGCCACCGTGCGGAATGTTCACAATGTCCTCGATGGTGCCTGAAATGGCCAGGTACATCTCCCGTGGAATCAGGTCGGAGAGGAACTGTAGGATGTCCAGATTCAGGTTCGGAATCGGGACGTAAGGAATAAGTGTGAACAGGAAGATGATGGTGGGGAAGATGGCAATGGTGAAGTTGAACGCCATGTACGACGCCCGCTTGGCAATGCCGTCCAGCCGGATTTCCTGCATCAGCCGGTCCACTACATCATACACCGAGGCCCGGCCGCCGGCAAAGCGCAGCCGCTTCAGAAACACTATGGCCTGGCGGTACGACCGGCGGCGGCGTACATCGGGCAAGTGGTAGCGGCGGGTGGGCAGGCGCATGGATGGAAGATAATTAAAGGGCCGTCATGCTGAACGAAGTCGAAGCATCTCTACTGATTACTACTTCTTACCATCGCAACGAAGCGGTAGAGATGCTTCGACTTCGCTCCGCTATGCTCAGCATGACGTTCATTTGATTTTCACTTACTTCTTCAGAAACGCGGCTGGCGCCGGCGCGTCCACTGGGGCTTTGGGCGGCGTAAGCGGGCTGCCGGCTTCGTCGTCGGTGAAGTAGCCGGACAGCTTCTGCTGGATGTGCAGCGGGATGGGCACGGGCCGGCCGGTGCTCATGTTCACAAACACCATCAGGGTGTGGCCTTCGGTGAGCAGCTCCTGCGCCTCGTTATAGATTTCGTACTCGAACAGCACGCGCGAGCCTTCAGCGGGCTGCTTGAGCAGCAGGCACACCGTGAGCAGGTCGTCGTAGCGGGCGGGCCGGCGGAAACGGGTGCGTATCTCCCCTACCGGCATGCCTACGCCTTCGGCCTCCAAGTCTTTGTAGCTGATACCGAGTTGCCGGAAGGCCTCGGTACGGCACACCTCGAAGTAGGCCGCGTAGTTACCGTGGTACACGTAGCCCATCTGGTCGGTTTCAGCGTACCGCACGCGGATCTGGGTGTCGGAAGAGTACATCTTTGTATTTGAGCTAAGCGACGTTGTAAAGTTTTGGCAAGTTCAATAGATGATGGCCGTATACTTTGACAGCCTTCAGGTCTATAACTATTACTAGGAATACATCCTTGGTATTTGTCGGCACGAGTACTTGATCAAACCGATTACCAGCGTCTCTGTACACGTATTCGACCAAATCAAATTGCACTTCGCAGCTTTTCAAATCAACTTTTGATATGGCTTCTACATAAGGCCATATATCCAGCACAGGCGCTGCTGTTTCCGTTACATCTTGCATAGGCGCCTGAAATGTCTGCAAAAACGCCTTTCTGCTCAACCTGTTAACGATTACCATCTGACTACTTCATAATGCCGCTTCGCGTGAGGGCGGCCTGGTAGCGGCGGGCGTTTACGAGGTGCTCCTGCTCGTTGCGGGCAAAGGCGTGGTAGCCGCTGAAGTCTTCCTTGGCGCAGAAGTAGAGGTAGGCGTGGCTTTCGGGGTTCAGCACGGCATCAATGCTGGCAATGCTGGGCAGGTTGATAGGACCCGGCGGCAGGCCGGCGTATTTGTAGGTGTTATAGGGCGAATCTTTGGTGAGGTGCACATTGAGCACCCGCTTGATGGTGAAGTCATTGTTGGCGTACACCACCGTCGGGTCGGCCTGGAGCTTCATGCCGCGCTTGAGGCGGTTGAGGTACACGCCGGCCACGCGCGGGCGTTCATCGGCGTGCTGCTGCTGCTCGGCCTCCACGATGCTGGCCAGCGTACTTACCTCGGCGCGGCTCAGGTTCAGGGCTTTGCGCTTGGCGTCGCGGGCGGGCGTCCAGAACTTCTCGTACTCCTTTTTCATGCGCTGCATGAGGTTGTCGGGCGTAGAGTTCCAGTACAGCTCGTAGGTGTTCGGGATGAACATGGTCATGATGCTCGTGGTGTCGAAGCCCAGGCTTTTGGTGTAGCTGGAGCTGCTGAGCAGGCTGTCGAACTGGCCGGGGCGCGCATCGATGGCAGTGTTGAGCTTCTGGGCCAAGTCTTCGCGCAGCCGGATGTTCTGAAATGTGAGCTTGAGCGGCGACTGGCGGCCGGTGCGTAGCGCGTTGATCAGCTCGCGGTTGGTGTAGCCGTTTTTGAGCTCGTAGCGGCCGGGCTTCACCAGCTTCTCATATTTCATCACCTTGGCCACAAAGCGCAGACTGAGCTTATCCACGATGGCGCCGGTGGCTTCCACGGAGTCCAGCACCGACTTAGCAGTTTGGCCGCGACGCACCAGCACGTAGGTAGGCATCTTGGTTTCCACGTTCGGCGTGAAGAAAACCTGGTAGAAGTAATACGAAAACGTAATCAGAATCAGGCCCGAAATGCCGGTGATATAGGCGAACCGGTTGCGCCGTTTCAGGGCGTTGGCTTTGTAGTCGATGCGGGGTTTGGCCATCGGGAAGGAAGGTGGTCAGATTACCGAAGTATGAAGTTCCGGGGTGCGGATTGGCGAGAGAAGCCGTTTAGAGTAGTTTTACAATTCAAAAGTACGCGGAATCCGCTAGTGCCGAAGCTTAAGCACGTTTGCGCTGCTCTGAAGCCAACCTTTGCCCTGGGTTTGCGTCCTTACCTGCAATACACCTGTTTACATCCTTCTTTACCTTCCTTTCTCCCATGCAACACTCCTACTCTTCCCGGTGGCAGCGGCTGGCCCTTCTGGCCGCGTTGGGCCTTTTCGGCACCACTGCCCAGGCCCAGCTAGCCACGTATAGCTTCACCAATGCCACCGGCGACGAAGCCACGCTTCCGGCTGATGCGCAGCCCATCAATGCCTCGTTCAGCCCCATGTCGCGCGGGGCTGGCGTCACTCCTTCTGCCGGTGCTGGTTCTATTTCGGCCACTGGCTGGTCGCTGGCTGCCTTAGACGCTACTGATTACTTCGCTTTCACGGTGCAGCCCGCCACGGGTTTTCAGGTACGCCTCGACAGCTTGGTGCTGGATGAGCGCCGTTCCGGTACGGGCATCCGCGACTGGTCGGTGCGTTCCAGCGTCGATAACTTCGCTACTGACCTGATTACGGTGAACGTGCCCGACGACACCAATACACGCATCAACAAGAAAGTTGCGCTGCCCGCCAGCTTTGCGGCCCGTACCGGAGCGGTGGAGTTCCGGATTTATGGTTACAATTCAGAGGCTATAGCCGGCTCGTGGCGCATCGATAACGTGCGCACGTATGGCTTGGTTAGCGCCACCGGCGGCACCACCACTCCCACCATCGAGTTTGGCGCGGCAGCTGTCACTGTGGCTGAAAACGTAGGCGTTGTGCAGATTCCGGTGCGCCTGAGCACCGCCAGCACGCAGGCAGTAACGGTACAGGTGGTACTGGCCACACCGGCTGGCACTGCCACTTCACCATCCGACTACACTTACACCACCCAGACGCTCACGTTCCCGGCCAACAGCACCGCCCCCCAGAACGCCACGCTCACCATCGTGGACGACGCCGTAGCCGAGTCCAGCGAAACGGTTATCGTGCGGCTGCAGAACGCTTTGCCTGCTGGCGCAGCTACCGCATCAGCTGACAGCTACACCATCACTATCACCGACAACGACACCCCTACCGGCCCGACCGTTTCGACGGTGGCGGCCCTAACCGTAAACGATGCTAACGGTGTACCCACCCAAAACACGCAGGTAGTATCGGCCCGCGGCACTGTGTATGGCGTAAACCAGCGCACGGCCGGCTATCAGTTCACCCTGATTGACAACACCGGCGGTATTGGCCTGTTTGCGTCGGCGGCCATTGGTACCACTGTGTTAGCTGAAGGTGACTCGGTGCTGGTTACCGGCACACTGGGCCAGTTCAATGGCCTGAGCCAGATTACGATGACTGGCATTACGCCCCTGGGCCGTGCCCGCCGCACCTACCTGCCCCGCGCCGTAGTGGCCGCCCTGACTGAAAATGAAGAGTCGGAGCTAATTGCCATTGCTACCCCTGTTACGCTAACAACGCCTAGCCAATGGACGGGTGCTGCTACAGCGTATAACGTAGACGTAATGACTTCCGCTGGCGTGATGTACCAGATGCGCATTCCGGCCAACTCAGACTTTGCTGGTAAGCCAGCGCCAACTACGCCGTTCCTGCTCACGGGCATCGGCGGACAGTTTGATAATACGTCGCCCTATACCACAGGCTACCAGATTGTACCCCGGCGCTACTCAGATCTGGCATTTGTGCAGTCTGCGGCCGAGCCGGCCTTTGCCAAGACGTTGGCTTTGTACCCCAACCCAGCTATCAGCCAGCTCACCCTCCGTGTTGCTGGGGCCCGCGGTGCGCAGGTGGAAATCCTGAACTCGCTCGGCCAGGTAGTAAGCCACTCAACGGCCGCCACCGACCTGACGACGCTGAACGTAGCTGCGCTGCCTGCTGGCGTGTATGGCGTACGTCTCACCACGAAGGAAGGCGCTGCTACCCGTCGTTTTGTGAAGCAATAAGCATCAGTGGCTGAGAAGCCAATGCAAAAAGGCTCCGGCATTGTGCCGGAGCCTTTTTTGTACCCGCAACTTGCGCCCGGCCTGATGATTAGGTGCGGTGTGTTCCGGCCGTGGCAAAAGGCCCACCGGCGACGTAGTTAGCACTATTTGTAACCTGCCGTGCAAAAACCACGAACAGGTTGGCAGTTGTCTGTCACAAGGGCTACCTTGCCCCGCTTCGGCGCCACCCCAGTCGTGCCGACAGTTTTCTCACTTCACCTTTCGTCTTGCTATGGCCGCTACGCTGCTCCGCATTCACCCCGAAAACCCACCCCAGAACCGTATCCAGCAAGTAGTAGATGTGCTGCGCCGGGGAGGCATTATCATTTATCCGACGGACACGGTGTATGGCATTGGGTGCGACATTCATAATGCGAAGGCAGTTGACAAGTTATGCCGTATCAAAGGGTTAAATCCTGAGAAGGCCATGCTGAGCTTTATCTGCGCCGATTTGTCGCACATCAGCGACTACGCCCACGGCATCACCACACCTACTTACAAGGTTATTAAACGCGCACTGCCCGGGCCGTTCACGTTTATCTTCGAGGCCAGCTCTAAAGTACCGCGCCAGGCTGGCCGCCAGCGCAAAACCGTTGGTATCCGCGTGCCCGATAACCAGATTATCATTCAACTGGTGCGCGAGTTGGGCAACCCCATCATGAGTACCTCGGTGCGGGAAGATGAAAACACACTCGACGAGTACGTAACCGACCCCGACCTGATTTTCGAGAAGTACCGCTCACTGGTTGACTTGGTTATCGACGGCGGCTTCGGCAACAATGTACCCAGCACCATCATCGACTGCACCAACGACGACTTTGAGCTGGTCCGCCAGGGTGCCGGCGACATCGAGCAGTATCTGTAGGAGTAGCGGAGTAATTGAGTAGCGGAGTATCTGTTCTGACAGCGCAGCTAATGCTGATGCCAGAACAGATACTCCGCTACTCAATTACTCTCTTATGCTTCCAGCGGCGGTGCGTCCAGAGGTAATCGGCCGGAAACTCCCGGATGTCATGCTCCAGTTGGCGCACAAAGGCTTCCGTTATGGGAAAATCATTGGCAGGCAATGGCGCGTCACCATCGTAGAGCTCTGTAAGCACAATCTGGTAGTAGCCGCGCCGTAGCCGACGGATGCTCACGTACACCACCGGGCAATGAAAACGGGCCGCCAGCCGGTCGGCGCTGGTGTAGAAGCCGGAATCCTGGTGCATAAACTCGGTCCAGTAGGGCCGGTCCTCGGGGCCAGCGGCCTGGTCAGACAGCAAGCTCACTACCCGCACTTCGCCCCGGCGCTGCAGCATGTTGCGGAGCGTATCCCGCATCGGAATCAGCCCTGCTCCCGTGCGGGTGCGCAGCTGATACATAAACCGTTCGAAAAACGGATTACTCAGCGGCTTGTACACGCCATCGGCATGGGCTGACAGCCACACGGCCCCGGAAGTCAGCACCCATTCCCAGTTGGCCGAGTGCGACGACAAACCCAGCACGGTGCGGCCCTGCGCAAAATGGCGCTCCATCACCTCGGGGTTGCTGAACCAAACTCGCTTCTTCAGCTCGGCGGCGGGCATCACCACCAGCTTCAGCGTTTCCACCATCACCTCCGCAAAATGCCGGTAGAAGTTCTTGGCTACGCGCTGGATTTCTGCTTCCGGCTTCTCTGGAAAGGAGTTGCGCAGATTGGTGAGCACCACATTGCGCCGGTAGCGCACCACGTAGGCCAGCAGCAGATAGATGCCGTCGGCCAGCACATACAGCACGGGCATCGGTAGGTGAGCAAGGCCGCGCAGCAGCCAGTTCAGGGGGCGGTAGTACCAGGGATAGGGCTTGGGCAACAAGTCAGGCATGCCCCAAAGTTAACGGG
The DNA here is from genome assembly GCF_014333525.1 of Hymenobacter puniceus. Taxonomy (GTDB): domain Bacteria; phylum Bacteroidota; class Bacteroidia; order Cytophagales; family Hymenobacteraceae; genus Hymenobacter. The sequence goes on along the minus strand of NZ_JACSCX010000002.1, from coordinate 477,324 downwards.
CCGGGCCCGCACCAGCCGGCGCGTAGTCATCGGCCTCCCGCCGCACGGGGGCAGTTTGCGAGGCAACCAGCTGATTTTTAGCATTGCGTACTTCCACCGTAAGTGTATAGTCGCCGGTAGGCAGCTTGCGCAAATCCAGCTCGCCCAGCACCGGGGCCGGGCGCCCGGCCTGGCCCCGCACGGCCCCGGTTACGGCCAGCGCATCGGTTTTGGCGGCCGCTTTGCGCAGGCGGTAACGAAGCACCAGCGGCTGGTCGGCCGCTACGTTATAAAGCTCCGCATACAGCCAGAGCCGGTCGGCGCCACGGGCATAGAAGCCGCCAGGGGCCCGTGTGAGGCTGTAGCCGGAGCGGCTGAAATTGCTGGCGTCGGCGCCGCGGGCCGGGGCGCGGGCTAGCAGCACCACGTCACTGAGAATAGATTTTGTACCTGCCGAGGCCAGTACCAGCGGCTGCTCCACCAGACTTTGCTGTGCTTTTTGGTACTGGTCGCGCACGAGGCCCCGCAGCGTATACGTGCCATCGGGCAGCACAAGGCGCTTCTGAAAGCTCATCGGGTTCTTGATAACAGCCGTTGTGTCGCTGAGCACCGGAGGCTTGAGCGTAATGGTTTCCTGGTAGGCCGCCTGCCCGTCGGGCCGGATTATTTCCAGCGTTAATACCGCGGCTGCCTGGTACATTTTGGGCGCCCGCCGCATATAGCGCAGGCTTTTGCCCGATATGGTGGCATACACTTCCACCACTGTACCCTTCACCGCCACGTCTTCGTTGCGGAAGCGTGCTACATCGAGCTGGAGCATGGGCAGCGGGGCCGCCTTGCCAAGCGCGGAAACCAGCACAAAGAATAGCAGAGAAAAATAACGCATCATGTCAGATTGGCAAATGAAGGAGAAGTGTAGTCTGTGTACGGCACAACGCGTCCGGCGCCGTTGCCGGTTTCCGTGTAACCCCTGAAACTCGGCTGTATTGCTTTCCATTTTGGGTTTGCGGTATCCTTTTTCTGGACTTTCACGGGTGCTTACCTGCAACGCAGTACGCCGCCTCCAGGACACTAGCCGTATGACAGCTGCAGGACCTCTGTGTGCCTGTAGCGGCATTATCCGCCCGTATCGTGCTATGTTGGCACTTGCATTGTCGTTCTCATTTCCTGTTACCTGCTCATGCCTGCTGTATTATCCGAGTTGCCTTATCATCCCCCAATAGCCTTTTTCAGCCAGCTGCCGGGAGCTGATGCGCTCTGGCTGGAAGGCCAGGAGCACTACCGCAAACAAACCTACCGCAACCGCTGCCTGATACTTACGGCCCAGGGAATTCAGCCCCTGACGGTGCCCGTAGTGGATGGCAACCGCAGCGAGAAGGTAGCCATTACGGCCTTGGAAATTGATTATCGCCAGAACTGGATTCATCGACATTGGCGCACGCTCCAAACCGCATACAGCAGCTCGCCGTACTTCGAGTATTACGCCGATTACTTGCACGATATCTATCTGCAAAAGCCGCTGCTCTTGTTTGATCTGAACCTGCAGTTGCTGCGTTTCTACCTGCGTTGTTTGCGGCTGCGGCTGCCCGTTCACGTCACCAACCAGTACCTACCCCCTGCTTCCACTCACCCGTCATCTTCTCTCCCATCTGATCTGCTGGACCTGCGCGACCACCTGACACCGAAAGCATCTGCCAGCTCGGAACCTGACAGGACGTCGGGCCGGCCCTACCCGCAAACGTTTGGTAAAGATTTTGTACCGGGGCTCAGCATCTTAGACCTGCTATTTATGCAGGGACCGGCCGCCGGCAGTTTTCTCGCGTAGTGCCTACTGTCGCCCCCGAACCTTCGCCCGAGCCAATCTGTTTCAGATTATATCGGCCCAACCTGCACCAAGGCTTCGAATCCGGTTGCAGGGTACCATTTTTCTTCACTACCTTATCTGCATGGAAGCTAAATTCTCAAATCGAGTCAAGGAGGTCATCTCCCTGAGCCGGGAAGAGGCCATCCGGCTCGGGCACGACTATATCGGCACCGAACATCTGTTGCTGGGAATGATCCGCGAAGGGGAAGGCACGGCTATTGGACTGCTCAAGAAATTGGGTGTGTCGGTAGACGAGCTGAAATATGCCCTCGAGCAAGCCACCCGTAACACGGCCACGCAGGGTACGAGCATTACCGGCTCTATCCCGCTGACGAAGCAAACCGAGAAAGTTCTCAAAATCACCTACCTCGAAGCCAAAATCTTCAAGAGCGAGATTATCGGTACGGAGCATTTGCTGCTCTCGATTTTGCGCGATGAAGACAATATTTCGTCTCAAATCCTCAGCAAATTCAACGTGAACTACGAATCTGTCCGCGATTCGCTGGATTACCACGGTAACACGGCGAACAACCCCACCAACGGCCCCGAAGCCGACGACGACGACAACGACCGCCTCTTCGGGGGTGGGGCAGGCCGCGGCGGTGCCGGGGCAGGCGCCACGCCCAAGAAAGGCACCGAGAAGTCGCGCACGCCGGTGCTCGACAACTTCGGCCGCGACCTGACCAAGCTGGCCGAAGACGACAAGCTCGACCCCATTGTGGGCCGCGAGAAAGAGATTGAGCGTGTAGCCCAAATCTTGAGTCGCCGCAAAAAGAACAACCCGATTCTGATTGGTGAGCCCGGCGTTGGTAAAACGGCTATTGCCGAAGGCCTCGCCCTGCGCATCATCCAGAAAAAGGTATCGCGCGTGCTGTTCGGTAAGCGGGTGGTTACGCTGGATCTGGCGTCGCTGGTGGCGGGCACCAAATACCGCGGCCAGTTTGAGGAGCGCATGAAGGCCGTGATGAACGAGCTGGAGAAGTCGCCCGACGTTATCCTGTTCATCGACGAGCTGCACACGATTGTGGGTGCTGGTGGAGCCTCCGGCTCACTGGATGCCTCCAACATGTTCAAGCCGGCCCTGGCCCGCGGCGAAATCCAATGCATCGGTGCTACTACTCTCGATGAGTATCGTCAGTACATCGAGAAGGACGGCGCGCTGGCCCGTCGTTTCCAGATGGTCATGGTGGACCCCACCACGCCCGAGGAGACGATTGAAATCCTGCACAACATCAAGGACAAATACCAGGACCACCACCATGTGGTGTACACCGACAAGGCCATTGAGGCCTGCGTGAAGCTGTCGGACCGCTATATGTCCGACCGGTTCCTGCCCGACAAGGCTATCGACATTCTTGACGAGGCCGGTGCCCGCGTGCATATCAACAACATCGTGGTGCCCGAAGATATTCTCAAGCTCGAAGAGCAGATTGAGAACATCAAGGTGGAGAAAAACCGCGTGGTGAAAAGCCAGAAGTACGAAGAAGCTGCCAAGCTGCGCGACACGGAGAAGAAGCTTATTGATCAGCTCGAATCAGCCAAAAAGGACTGGGAAGAGGAGACCAAGAAGAAGCGCTACACCGTGAAGGAGGAGAATGTGGCCGAAGTAATTGCCATGATGACCGGCATCCCCGTTTCGCGCGTGGCGCAAAACGAAAGCTCCAAGCTCCTGAAAATGGGCGAAGAGCTGCAGGGCAAGGTTATCGGGCAGGACAAGGCCATCAAGCAGTTGGTAAAAGCCATCCAGCGCACCCGCGTGGGTTTGAAAGACCCCAAGAAGCCCATCGGTTCATTCGTGTTCCTGGGCCCAACAGGTGTGGGCAAGACGGAGCTGGCTAAAGTGCTGGCTACTTACCTCTTCGACAAGGAAGATTCGCTGGTGCGAATCGACATGTCGGAGTACATGGAGAAGTTCAGCGTATCGCGCCTGGTGGGCGCGCCTCCCGGCTACGTGGGCTACGAAGAGGGCGGCCAGCTGACGGAGAAAATCCGCCGCAAGCCGTACTCGGTGATTCTGCTCGACGAAATCGAGAAGGCTCACCCCGACGTGTACAACCTGCTGCTGCAGGTGCTGGACGATGGTATTCTGACCGACGGCCTGGGCCGCAAGGTGGACTTCCGCAACACCATCATCATCATGACCTCGAACATCGGGGCGCGTGATTTGCAGGACTTCGGTGCCGGTATCGGCTTCGGCACCAAAGCCCGCCAGGAGAACATGGACGAGCTGACGAAGGGCACCATCACCAACGCCCTGCGCAAAACCTTCTCGCCCGAGTTCCTCAACCGTTTGGACGATGTGATTGTCTTCAACTCGCTGGAGAAGAAGGACATCCACAAGATCATCGATATCAGCCTCAGCAAGCTGCTGAGCCGTATCCAGACGCTGGGCTACAAAGTGGAATTAACGGAAGCCGCTAAGGACTTCGTGGCCGAAAAAGGCTACGACCCAAAATACGGTGCCCGTCCGCTGAACCGCGCCATCCAGAAGTATATCGAAGACCCGATTGCCGAGGAAATCCTGAAGGCAGAAATTGCCCAAGGCGACGTCATTACGGCCGACTATACGGCCGGTGCCGAGGAGCTGGTTTTTGCGGTAAGCAAGAGTGGCGAGTCGATGAACCTCGCCAGCGACGAGCGGCCCGAGGAAGCGCCCGAGCCTACGGACGACGAGCCGAAAGACAACAAGAAGAAAGGCGAGTAATCGTTAGGGCTACGTAAGAAACGGCCGGTTCCTGTAAGGGAGCCGGCTGTTTTTGTTTGTGCCGTGCATCTACCTAGGAGGAGAGAAGCCGCCAAATTCTGGTGCAACTTTTCTTTACCGGTGCGTTACCTTTGGCCCACTGTCCTTACGTAGCCCACCAGACTTCCCACTCCCGCATGTCCGATCCGCACGCTGAAGCCCAACTAAGCAAATTCGAAATTCTTGCCCGCAAAAATGAGGAAGCCCTGCTTGGCGGCGGCCAGGCCCGCATCGACGCCCAGCATAAGAAAGGCAAGCTTACTGCCCGGGAGCGGATTGATCTGCTATTTGATGAAGGCTCGTTCGAGGAAATCGGCAAGTTTGTGATGCACCGCTCCAAGGACTTCGGTCTGGACAAGGAATACTACCTCGGCGACGGCGTCATTACGGGCTACGGTACCGTAAATGGTCGGCTGGTGTACGCCTTTTCGCAGGATTTCACGGTGTTTGGCGGCTCCTTGAGCGAAACCCACGCCGAGAAAATCGTAAAGATCATGGACCTGGCCATGAAAAACGGTGCACCCGTGCTTGGCCTCAACGACTCCGGCGGAGCCCGGATTCAGGAAGGCGTGGTGAGCCTCGGTGGATACGCCGATATCTTCTACAAAAACACGCTGGCTTCGGGCGTGGTGCCGCAGCTGTCGGCCATCATGGGGCCGTGCGCGGGCGGTGCGGTATATTCACCGGCCATCACCGACTTCATTTTGATGGTGGAGGATACGAGCTACATGTTCGTGACCGGCCCGAACGTAGTGAAAACCGTAACCCACGAAAACGTAACCAGCGAGGAGTTGGGCGGCGCCAGCACCCACTCGGCCAAGAGCGGCGTCACGCACTTCAGCTGCGCCAACGAGGTGGCCTGCATCAACCACCTCAAGCAGCTGCTGAGCTACATGCCCCAGAACTGTGAGGAAACGGCTCCGATGGTGCCTTACGAAGCCGGCCAGGACGAAACCCGCGCCGCGCTGGACACCATCATCCCCGAAAACCCCAACCAGCCTTACGATATGCGGGAGGTGATTGACGGCATCATCGACGCTGGCTCCTTCCTGGAAGTACACCAGAATTTTGCCGAGAATATCGTGGTAGGTTTTGCCCGCTTGGGTGGCCGTAGCATCGGAATTGTAGGCAACCAGCCGGCGGTACTGGCTGGCGTACTCGACATCAATGCCAGCACCAAAGCCGCCCGCTTCGTGCGGTTCTGCGACTCGTTCAATATCCCGCTGCTGGTGCTGGAGGACGTGCCCGGCTTCCTGCCCGGCACCGACCAGGAGTGGCGCGGCATCATCACCAACGGCGCCAAGCTGCTTTACGCTTTCTGCGAAGCCACTGTGCCGCGCATCACGGTCATCACGCGCAAAGCCTACGGCGGCGCATACGACGTAATGAACAGCAAGCACATCGGAGCCGACATGAACTACGCCTGGCCCACCGCCGAAATTGCCGTAATGGGCGCCAAGGGTGCGGCCGAAATCATCTTCAAGCGCGAAATTGCCCAGGCCGAGGACCCCGCCGCCAAGCTGCAGGAGAAGGTGGATGAGTACCAGCAGAAGTTCGCCACGCCGTACCGCGCCGCCCACCGCGGCTTCGTGGACGAGGTGATTCTGCCCTCGCAGACGCGCCAGAAACTGATTCGGGCCTTCAAGATGCTGGAAAACAAGGTGGACACGCTGCCCCGCAAAAAGCACGGCAACATTCCGCTGTAAGCTGATTCTATGCCTGTTTCCATTCGGCCATCTACCCTTGCGGATGCTCCGGCTATTCGGCAGCTCTACCAGCGCGTTTCGGCGGAAAGCGGCGGGCTGGCTCGGCGGCCTGAGGAAATTACTGACGAGTATGTGCAGCAGTTCCTAAGCAAAAGCCTTACAAAAGGGGTGGCATTGGTAGCAGAGCGTGACGGCAGCCTGGTAGCCGAAATCCACGTTTACAGCGCCGGCCTGCAGATTTTCGCTCACGTCCTCGGCGACCTGACCGTGGCCATTGATGCCTCAGCACAAGGCCGAGGGCTGGGGCAGCGGCTGTTTGAGGAATTGCTGGCTTGCGTGCAGGCAAAATATCCGCAGGTGCGCCGGGTGGAGCTGCTGGTGCGGGAAAGCAACGCCCGCGCCATTGCGCTGTACGAAAAGCTGGGTTTCCGCCAGGAAGGCCATTTTGAAGGCCGGGTTGCCGGTGCGCAAGGCCTGGAAGCCGACATTCCGATGGCGTGGCACGCGCCGGAGTCGGCAGCGGCCAATTAAACCATCAGGCTCTGCGTTTGTATTTTATCTTCTGATTCTTCATCCCATGCGTCCAGAAAGCTTCGACTTCCTCCAGAAATACCTCAACAACCCCTCTCCCACCGGCTTCGAGAAGGAAGGCCAGAAAATCTGGCTGGACTACATCCGGCCCTACATCGACGAGTATTTCGTAGACACTTACGGCACGGTGGTCGGCGTTATCAACCCCGAAGCCGAGTACAAAGTGGTGATTGAGGCCCACGCTGACGAAATCAGCTACTTCGTCAACTTCATCACTGAGTCGGGCTTTTTGTATTTGCGCCGCAACGGCGGCTCCGACCCGCTGGTGGCCCCCAGTAAGCGCGTGAACATTCACACGGCCAAAGGCATTGTGAAGGCCGTGTTTGGCTGGCCCGCCATCCATGTGCGCAAAGTAGAGCAGGACAAGGCTCCAACCATCGAAACGGTGTTTCTGGACTGCGGCGCTTCCAGCAAAGAGGAAGTGGAGCAGATGGGCATCCACGTCGGCTCGGTCGTCACGTTCGAGGATGAGTTCATGGTAATGAACGACAAGTTTTACGTGGGCCGCGCCCTTGATAACCGCGTGGGTGGCTTCATGATTGCCGAAGTGGCGCGCATGCTCAAGGAAAACGACAAGAAGCTACCTTTCGGCCTGTACATCGTGAATGCCGTGCAGGAGGAAATTGGGCTGCGCGGGGCCGAAATGGTGGCCCACCGCATCAAGCCCGACGTGGCCATCATTACGGACGTGACCCATGACACTCAGTCGCCGATGTATGAGAAGAAAACCAGCGGCGACATTTTCTGCGGCAAGGGCCCGGTAATCACCTACGGCCCGGCCGTGCAGAACAACCTGCGCGACCTGATCATTGAAACTGCCCAGAAGGCGGAAATTCCGTTCCAGCGGGCCGCCGCTACCCGCGCCACTGGCACCGATACCGATGCCTTTGCCTACTCCGGCTCCGGCGTGGCCTCAGCCTTGATTTCGCTGCCACTCAAGTACATGCACACCACCGTCGAGACCGTGCATCAGGACGACGTGGACAGCGTGACGCGTCTGATCTACGAAACGCTGCTGCGCATCGAGGACGGCCACGACTTCCGCTACTTCAACTAATCACGGATTTTTCGGATTAAGCGGATCAGTCGGATTCTGTGGACGATTGTAGCGCGAAGCTCTTGCTTCACGTATCGTTGCTGCCCTTTGCAACGGCCACTTTTACCGGTTGCGCAGTGGTTGTTCCACTGCTCCATTAGCAACCAGCAGAACCGCACCGTCTACGAAATCCTATCATTCCGTTTAATCCGAAAAAATCCGTGATTATCTCCGGCTTTACTATCATTCGCAACGCTGTCATCAACGATTATCCGGTAGTGGAAGCCATCCGCTCGATTCTGCCGGTAGTAGATGAAATGGTAGTCAGCATTGGCAACTGCGACGACGATACCGAGGGGCTGATTCGCAGCATCGATTCCCCTAAAATCCGCATTGTGCATTCGGTGTGGGACCCGGCCCTGAAAACCAACGGCACGGTGCTGGCCGTGGAAACCGACAAAGCCTTCCGCCAGATCCGCTCCGACGCCGACTGGGCCTTCTACATCCAGGCCGATGAAGTAGTGCACGAGCAATACCACGCCGCCATCCGGGCCGCCGCTGAGCAGCACTTACCTAATAAACGGGTGGAAGGCTTGCTGTTCAACTACGCCCATTTCTATGGCACCTTCGACTACGTGGGTGACAGCCGCCGCTGGTACGCCCGTGAGGTGCGCATCATCCGCAACGATGCCGACATCCGCTCCTACAAGGACGCGCAGGGCTTCCGGCGCGCCAACGGCGAAAAGCTCCGGGTGAAGCCCGCCAACGCCTTTGTGTACCACTACGGCTGGGTGAAAAATCCGAAGCAGATGCTCACCAAGATGAAAAATCTGGGCCGCTTCTGGGACGGCGACAAAAGCCCCGACGAGCACCCGCTGGCCGCCGCCGACGTGTTCAATTTCGATGATTACGACTCGCTGGAGGTGTTCAAAGGCACCCATCCGGCCGTGATGCAGCCGCGCGTAGCGGCCCAGAACTGGCAGGTGCAGATTGATGTCAGCAAGAAGCGCTTCAACAAGCCCCGGTACCGGCTGATGTATTGGGTGGAAAAGCTGACCGGCAAGCGGTTCTTCGAATTCCGCAATTTCCGGCTGCTGTAAGGAGTGCTTTTCTTATGAATCTGCCGCCTCTTTTTCCGCCGCTCACTGTCACGGACCAGATGGACCGGCAGGTAGCCGTACCGTTTCCGCCGCGCCGAATTGTGTCGTTGGTACCGTCGCAGACCGAGCTGCTGTTTGCGCTGGGACTGGGCAGGCAGGTGGTTGGCGTCACGAAGTTTTGCGTGCATCCGGCGGAGGCCCGGCAGACAGCCACCATCATTGGGGGCACCAAAAACTTCGATTTCGAAAAGATTGCCGAGCTGAAGCCCGACCTCATACTAGGTAACAAGGAAGAGAATTATCAGGAAGGTATCGAGCTGCTTGCAGCGCAGTTTCCGGTTTGGCTGAGCGATATTAACAGTCTGGCGGAAGCGCTGGACATGGTTCGGCGCGTGGGCTTCATTTGCGGCCGTAAGGAAGCAGCTGAGACAATGGCCGCGCAGATTGCCGCGTCTTTCCAGCAGCTGCCGAAACCAGCAGAGCTGGTGCCCGCGGCTTATTTTATCTGGCGCAAGCCTTACATGGTTGCGGCCGCCAACACCTTCATCGACGAGATGCTGGAGCGGGCTGGGTTTCGCAACGTGTTCAGGCACTTAGCCCGCTACCCCGAAATTACGCCGGAGCAGCTGCTAGCGGCCGCACCCCGGCAGATTCTGCTGTCCTCAGAGCCCTACCCTTTCGGAGAGAAGCATATTACCGAATTCCGGGCGCTTTGCCCGCAGGCAGAAATTCGTATTGTCCATGGGGAGCTGTTCAGCTGGTATGGTAGCCGGCTGCTGGAATCAGCGGCCTATTTTCAGAAGCTGCAGACGTCTGCGTAGTGCATTAGCTCAGATACATGTTAGCTATTTGACGCAAAAAGCCCGGGCTGCTACCAGTTGAGCAGTCCGGGCTTCTTAATTGGGAGGCAGCAGCTTAATTAGTCACTTCAAACCCGGCCTTTTCCAGCTCTTTCCAGAACTGCGGGTACGACTTGCGCACCACCTGCGGAGCCTCAATGGTAAGAGGCCCGAGCAAGGCCAATGGCGCAAAGGCCATAGCCATACGGTGGTCATGGTAGGTGGCTACGGTCTGGCCATTCACCCGGAACCCATCGGTGCTGACGCGGAAGTGGCCTTCGGTTTCTTCTGTGAGGTAAGCGCCGAAGTTGGCCAGCTCTGTTTGCAGCGCAAAAATTCGGTCGGTTTCCTTGATGCGCAAACTTTCCAGCCCGCTCATCAGCACCGATACATGTAGCGCGGCCGCCACTACAGCCACGGTTTGGGCTAGGTCGGGGCAGTCAGTGAAGTCCTGGGCGAAAGGAGTGAGCGTGCCGGTTTGAGTGAGGCGCACGCCGTCCTGCACATACTCAGTAGCTACACCCAGCTTCTCCATGATGCTCACAATGGCCTGGTCGCCCTGCCAGGAGTAGCGGCGCAGGCCGGGCAGCGTCAGCCAGGAACCCGCCGGCGCCAGCGCCACCATAGCGTACCAGTAGCTTGCCGCCGACCAGTCCGACTCGATGCAGTAGTCGGTGGGCTGGTAGCGGCCGGGGCGGGCTTCCACCACCGTGCCCAGGTCGCGGCAATCGGCCCCAAAATGCTGCATCAGCGCCAGCGTCATGCGGATGTAAGGCCGCGAGCCGACTTTGCCGGTGAGGCGCACCCGCAGGCCGTGCGGCAGCGTAGGCCCCACCATCAGCAGCGCCGAGATATACTGGCTGCTGATATCGCCACGCACCGACAGTTCGGTAAGGTCCTGGGCATCGGAAGCCAGCGCAGGTGTTTTCCAACCGCTCAGTTGCAGCGGCGGGTAGCCTTCTTGGCCGGTATACTCAATGGTGGCGCCTAACTGCCGCAGGGCATCTACCAGCACAGCGATTGGGCGCTCCAGCATGCGGGCTGTGCCCGTCAGATGCGTGTGGCGGCCTGTAGCGGCCAGGTAACCGGTCAGGAAGCGCATCACGGTACCGGCGTCTTCGGCATTGAACTCGGTAGCCTCGGGGTTGAGCAGCAGACGCTGCATCAGCTGAGTGTCGTTGGCGTCGGAAAGATTGGAAAGCGTGCCGCCATCTGCCAGTGCCTGCAGAATCAGGGCGCGGTTGCTTTCGCTTTTAGAGGCCGGCAGGTGCGCCGTGCCCCGTAGCGGCTGGCTGGCCCGGGTGAGAGTGAGGGAAGAGTCGATGATGAGACTAGCTGTGCTTTCGGGCTGGTGCCCGGAGCGTTGTGAAAAACTGAATGGCCACGGCCGCAGAGGCCCGCAGGTGGCAGGCCGGCACAAATTTAGTCCCGGATTACGGACTGCGGCTTCATCAACCGGCAAGACGCCTGTGTTTCACCTGCCCTACCCTCTCTCTGCCCCCTACAGCCGGTGGTAGTAGCGCAACGATTCGGCCACTTCGTGCAGCGTAATTGGCTGGTCGTACACACCTCGCCCGATGCCTTCCAGGAGCGTGCAGTTGATGGTAGCGCCCGAATTTTTCTTGTCCTGCAAGGCATACTCAGCAATGGCTTCCGTTTCCAAGCTTACGAACTGCACCTTTTCAAACACTGAAAACAGAAAAGTTTCTATCTGGTCCAGCTCAGTGGCAGTCAGCAGGCCGCGCTGCACGCTCAGCCACGCCTCGCAGACCATACCGGCCGCTACCGCCTCGCCGTGCAGTATTTCGCGGCCTGGCTGCGTCAGCAAATAGCTTTCCAGAGAATGGCCTACAGTGTGGCCGAAATTGAGCAGCTTGCGGGGGCCAGCTTCCAGAGGGTCTTGGGCCACGATGCGGCGCTTGAGCGCTACTGAAGCTTCAATAGTAGCCGTCCAGTCTTCCACGAATATACCGGTGCGCCGCTGCTCCTCGAAGGCTGTTGCATCCGCAATCAGGCTGTGTTTCACAATTTCGGCGTAGCCTGATTTCAGCTGGCGCGGGTCGAGGGTCTGCAGAAAACGGGGCTCAATGAAGACACCGGCCGGCTCCTGAAACACACCCAACTGGTTTTTGAAACCCAGGAAATCGACGCCGGTTTTGCCGCCTACGCTGGCGTCTACCTGCGCCAACAGAGTCGTGGGTACTTGTATAAACTGGATACCGCGCTTATAAAGCGCCGCGCAGAATCCTCCCAAATCGGTGATGACGCCGCCCCCCAGGTTCAGCAGCACAGCAAACCGGTCGGCGCGGTTTTCAGTGAGTGTACTCCACACGGTTTCGCACGAAGCCAGAGTTTTAGCTTCCTCACCGGCCGGCAGCTCCAATACCGTCTGCTGCTCAGGCAGATACGGCAGCAGCAAGGGGTAACACAAGCGGCCGGTGTTGGCATCAGTGAGCACAAAAACCTGGCTTATAGCCGGCCGACGCAGCATTTCCGCTAATTCTGGCAGGGCATTTGCTCCAATCTGCAGGATTTCGTTCAATTTAAACTGGCTTTAAGAAAACTTAATATCGGGACTCGTTGCATAAAATGCAGAAAATGATTAGCATAGTGCAACGATACTAACTTTATTCTGCTCCTATAGTCGAAACTTACTAACTATTCCATTATGTACTTCTTTACCCGGCCACGGCTTTTGGCCCCTCTGTTGGCTGTCAGCCTGTTATCCGTTGCCTGTAGCCGCGACACTATGCCTCCTATGGAGCAGCAGCTGGTAGGCCGCTGGGAATGGCAGCAAACGTCTACTAATTCAACCAGCATTGTTACTCCAGCCACTACCGGCCACGAAGTGGTAGTGGAATTTGACCGCCGGGGCCGGGCTATGTTTTATCAGGATGGTGGGCTGCAGGGCGCAGCCGCATTTTCAGTCCGCCAGCAGCGGCCGGGCCGGCATATCATTCAGTACCGGGGATATGCCGGCAGCCAGTATTACACGGTTTCAGGCAATGTGCTATACCTGCAGGAAATGACAGGCCAGATTACACGGCACAGCTACGTGCGTCTGCCCGCCAGCCATTCTATTTCATCTGCCGGCGCCCCGGCATTATAGCCTTTTTGCAAGCTGGTTTGCAACCTCTTAGGTGGCATTCTGCTCTTCCCTGCAGAAACATCTTTCTGCCTTTATTTCCTTATCCAATGAAAACGCTATTCCGCGCCAGCCTCCTGCTGGTTGGCACATTGATCTGTGGCTGTGCCAAAGACGACGTTACCCCGGATCAGGCGCCCGTGGTAGGCTCCTGGCAATGGCAGAGCAGCTTCTGCGGTTGGAGCGGTGCCAGCTCGCCTACTACCACTGGCAAGACGCGGCAACTGCTGATTGATGCCGATGGACAAGCGAAAATGCTGGAAAACGGGGTTCTACGATACAGCACCCCCTATACACTGAGCCGCCGTACATCAAGGCTGAAGCAGCAGGAAGCCGATTTTATCCTCTTTACGGCGCAGAGGCGGGAGTACATGGTGGAAGTGAATGCCCAGACCCAAACGCTGACACTAACGCATGATGTGTACGATGGCTGCAGCGAATCCTACGTTTCTTCCGCTCAATAATTCTTCTGCTATGTATCAGCGCCGCTTTTCCTTGTTTACTTTAGCCCTGGTAGTATGCACCACCAATATGGCTGCGCTTTGCTGCCGCGACGATATCGACCAAGTACCTGCCAATTTCGATACGCTGGCGCAGAAGCCAGGGCATTGGGAATGGCAACATAGCGCTATAGAAGGCCCGATTGTGTCCCCGGCTACGGTTGGCTATTCCCGCCAGCTGGTGTTTGGCACAAGTGGTCAGCTACACATTCGTCATGACAGCCAGCCGTTTTCGGAAGTGCCCTATCAGATATCCAGAGGCCCGTTGCCAAAATGTGGCGCCCCTCAGCAAACTATGGATCTGGTTACGTTCACGGCTGAGCTAGCCAACGACCATCTTAAAGCTTACAGCATAAAAACGGACGCCTCCGGCACGCATCTTAAGCTCGAAGGAGAAAACGCCTGCCTCGACGGTGGCTACACGGAAACCTACCTCTGGCAAGCGGACTGAACTGCTTTCTGCCAGCAACGTGCTCCACGAAGAAGCCCGCCTGTTCCGATACCACGGAACAGGCGGGCTTCTTCGTGGAGCACGTTGCTGGCTACTCCGGGCGCTGCAGTATCTCGGTCTGGCGCCGGATGCTTTCTATATGAATCAGCTTATAGAGCTCGGCAACGAATTTCTCGTTCACCCCGGCTTTTTTCGCCCATTCCGGCCGCGAGTTGAAAATCTCCTGCCAGCGGTCAAGCTGCAGAATCTTCACGTTGTTTTCCTTTTTGTATTCGGCTAGCTCCCCTACCAGTGCCATGCGCCGGGCCAGGGCCTCTACAATCTCCCGGTCAGCAACGTCCATTTTCTGACGCAGCTCCTCGGCCTTGTTGAGGTAATCGGCATTGTCAGAAGACCGATAGCGGTATTTCAGTTCTGCCAGAATCTCGCCTAGGCGCTGCGGCGTCACCTGCTGCTCGGCGTCAGACAGGGCCTGGTCGGGGTCGGGGTGCGACTCAATCATCAGGCCATCATAGTCGAGGTCGAGGGCTTTTTGGGCGATGGGCAGTAGCAGGTCGCGGCGCCCCCCAATGTGGCTGGGGTCACAGATGAGCGGAATGTGCGGAAAACGGGTTTTCAGCTCGATAGGCAGCATCCAGGTAGGCGCATTGCGGTAGCGCGAGGGCGCAAACGTGCTGAAGCCGCGGTGAATGGCCGCCAGATCGGTGATGCCGGCCCGCTCCAAGCGTTCCAGGGCGCCGGCCCACAGTGCTACGTCAGGGTTCACCGGATTCTTCACCATCACGGGTACGGCGGTGCCTGCCAGCGCATCGGCCAGCTCCTGCACTGCAAACGGGTTGACAGTAGTGCGCGCACCAATCCAGAGCACATCAATGCCATGTGCCAATGCCTCTTCCACGTGGCGTGGGGTGGCTACCTCAATGGTGGTGGGCAGCCCGGTTTCGGCCTTCACGCGCTGCAACCACGGCAATGCTTCGCGGCCCATACCCTCGAAAGAACCGGGCCGGGTGCGCGGCTTCCAGATACCGGCCCGAAACAGGTCGATGCTGCCCAGCGCCTGCAAGCCTCGTGCTGTGGTCATTACCTGCTCCTCGGTTTCGGCGGAGCAAGGCCCGGCAATAAGCAGTGGCTGACCTTTGGCGGCCAGACGGCTCGTGAAAAAGGCAGCAGCGGGAAGAGTGTTCATGAAAAGCAGCTAAAGTATAAATCGGGCTAGGAGGCGCCCGGAATGAATGCCAGCTAAGCTATGTTGGTCAGCTACCGGCTACCAGCATAACCCAGCCCGTCCAGCCTGGGTTTAACGGCTATATTTGCGTTACCCATCCACCTGCCCAAAGCTACCACCCGATGCCCTTAACTCAAGCTCCGCCTATTTCCTTCGACGACACAGCCGTAGCCTTCGCCTCCAAGTCTGACGCTGAGCTGCGCAAGATGTATGCGCTGTTTGCGGCCATGAACAACAACACGCTGGTGAAAACCGGCGGCGGTATGATGAAAGCCGCCTTGAAGTGGAGTTTGCCCGGCACCAAGTTCCTGATTAAACACTCTATTTTCAGCCAGTTCTGCGGAGGCGAGACCATTCAGGAGTGCATTCCGGTTATTGCAGAGCTAGGCCGCTACCACATCGGCACCATCCTCGATTACTCGGTGGAAGGAGAAGGCAGCGACAAAAGCTTCGACCACACCCGCGACGAGATTCTCGCCACGCTGGACATGGCGCACCGTTCCACGCACATCCCGTTTTCAGTATTTAAGGTCACTGGCCTGGCTGATAGTGCGCTGCTGGAGAAAGTACAGGCTGGTAAAACCCTCACGGCGGCCGAGCAGGCCAGCTACGACCGGGCCCACGCCCGGGTGGACGCCATTTGCCATCGGGCCCACCAGTATGGCGTGCGGGTGTTTGTGGATGCCGAGGAAAGCTGGTTTCAGGATACCATCGACAAGCTGGCGTATGAGATGATGCGCAAATACAACCGCGAGTCGGCCATCGTGTGGAATACGTATCAACTGTACCGTCAGGATCGGCTTGACGCCATCAAGCAAGCCCACGACGATGCCCGGCACGATGGCTACTACCTGGGCGGCAAGCTGGTGCGAGGCGCCTACATGGAAAAAGAGGCCCGTGTAGCCAACCAACGCGGTTATACAAATCCTATCAACCCCACCAAAGCTGCCACCGACCAACTCTACGATGATGCCTTGCGCTACTGCGTGGAGCACGTGGATCGAATCAGTATTTGTGCCGGCACCCACAACGAAGCCAGCTCCCGCCTGCTGACGGAGCTTATGCAACAACATAATCTTGCTCCCAACGACCCACGCATCTGGTTTGCGCAGCTCTATGGCATGAGCGACAATCTCAGCTACAATCTGGCCCATGCCAGCTACAACACCGCTAAGTATGTACCCTACGGCCCGGTTGACGCTGTAATGCCTTATTTGCTACGCCGCGCTGATGAGAATACGGCCATTTCCGGCCAGAGCAGCCGCGAGTTTCTACTTATTCAGAAGGAATTACGGCGTCGGCAAGGCCGCTAGCTTGCATGCTGCCCAGCCGGCACAATTTCAGGCATATCTATCATTATCTATTCGCGGCTTCGCATATTGCGAAGCCGCGAACTTTTTTTCTACTTTCCGCTCTCTCTCATTCTCTTATTACACGCCATGTTCGGCCGAATTCGCAACCACTTAATTCGCTTTTCCCGTCATCAGGTAGGCACCATTAGCTACCTGAATCTGGTTCAGGAGGCAGAACTAGGGCTCAACCTGGACATCTCTCACGAGAAAAGCCGCCTCAATGAGTTGCTGGCGGAAATCTCCGAGCAGGAGCATGCTGCCGGGCGCCCCGTGTTGAGCTGCTTGGTGAAAGTACAAGGCTCAAAAGGCCAGGGAGACAATTTCTATAAGCTTTGCGAGCGACTGGGGATGGGAGAATGGCGCACCCTGAAACAACAAGAAGATTTCCTGAAAAATATGCGCCAGGAATGCCGGGATTTTTGGCAGGACCAGCAGAATTTCGAGAAGTACGGATAGAGTTGACTGGCAGCAGAATAGTGTAAGTGCAATACTGCTACGCCCGAATTTTGTGTAACCTGCGCAGAACCGGCCGCGTTTAGTACCACAGATTCAGCGCTCATTACCATCCACCTGGCGCTGGGTTCTTCTCTATTCTTTTCCACATTAACTCTCCCACACATGAACACCAACGATTCAAACAACCCCGCTAACTCAGGTACTGGTTCAGGCGCAAACTATGGTACCGGCAACGCTGGCACTGGCTATGGCACTGGCGCCAACTCTACCTCGAGTGGTAATATGGGCAATTCTTCTACCGGCAATTCCGGTCTCAGCAGCTCAGACAGCAACCCACATCATGACCATAGCGCCACGCAGAAAGGTGCTGCCATTGCTGGCACTGCAGGTGCAGTAGTTGGTTCCGGCGTAGATGCCGTGCAGAACGCTGCTGGTGACGCTGCCCGCGCCGTAACCGGCGACAACACAACGTATGGTTCCGGCAGCAGCTACACCACGGGTATGTTCCGTGACCGTGACAGTGCCGAGCGTGCTTATTCTTCACTTTCGTCGCGTGGCTACAGCAAAGACGATGTGAATCTGCTGATGTCGGATGAAACGCGTAAGACGCATTTCGGTGACAATACTGCTGATACTGACCTGGGCGATAAGGCCATGGAAGGTGCTGGTGTAGGTTCGGCTATTGGTGGCACTGCTGGTGCCGTAATTGGCGCAATTGCTGCCATCGGTACGTCGGTAGCTCTGCCAGGCTTGGGCCTGATCATTGCTGGCCCAATTGCCGCTGCACTGGCTGGCGCTGGTGCCGGTGGCCTGACGGGCGGCTTGGTAGGTGCACTGGTAGGCTCGGGCATCCCAGAGGAGCATGCTGTAGAATACGAAAACGACGTGAAAAATGGCGGTATCGTAATGGGCGTGAAACCCCGTAATGCCGAGGACGCTCAGTATTTTGAAGAGGAGTTCCGCCGCCACAACGGCGACAAAGTACGCCGCTACTAGGCATACCTTGTATCTTTGAAAAAGACTCTCTCCTATCCGGAGGGAGTCTTTTTTGTTTATACCCTATGGGCTTCCGTTATACTTGCATGTTGGCACTCTGGCCCGATTTTTAAGCAAGTAGTTACAGAGAAAGGATGCAACCTCTTCCGGCAATTCAGTGCCTCTGGCTTAGCAGTAGTGTCCAGCTATAGGGCACTTAACTGAAGCTGGTTGGGTTTTCTTACAGAACCAGCTCCTTGGCTGTGCCGTACCTCACAGGGTGGCTTTTGTGTACATTTGATTTTCCTCCATTTCACCTGATTCTTCATGTCTTCTCCCCGAATCAAGATAGGCTTGTACGCCGCAGTGGTGCTGGCAGTATTCGTGCTGGCATCCTATAAGCTGTACAATCGCGGCGATGCGCGTACGCCTCAGAAAGACGCTATTCTGGTACAGGCTATGCTACAGGGTCTCACCTATCAGCATTACCAGCCTGAGAAGCTCGACGATACGTTCTCTAAGCGCGTGTTTGATCTGTACTTGAAGCGCGTTGACTCCAACAAGAAATTTCTGTTGGCTTCCGATGTGGCGCAGCTGCGTAAATACCAGAACACCATCGACGACGAAGTGAAGCGTGGCACCCATGAGTTCATGGATCAGACCAACGTCGTGCTTGACCAGCGTGTGAAGGACGTGCAGGTGCTGTACCGTGATATTCTGTCCAAACCATTCGATTTCACTACCGACGAATCGTTTGAAACCGAGCCCGACAAGATGTCTTATGCGGCCGATAAAGCAGCTCAGCGGGAGGAGTGGCGTAAGTTTCTGAAGTACCAGACGCTGGTGCGCATTTCGGAGATGATGGATACGCAGGCCAAGAAAAAGGACAAGCCGCTAGCTTCAACTACGGTTACGCCTTCGGCTGCCACGACCACCGAGCCTACCCGTACCCCAGCCGAAATGGAAGTGGAGGCCCGCAAGCGGGTGCTGAAATACTTCGAAGACCAGTTCAAGGATTTGCTGCAGAACGATGCCAACGACCGGTTGGCCATGTACGCCAACACCATCGCCAATACTTACGACCCGCATACCGAGTATTTCGCGCCGCGTGACAAGGAAAGCTTCGATGTAGCCATGACCGGCCGTTTCGAAGGTATCGGAGCTTCGCTGCAGGAAAAGGATGGGCTGATCAAAATCACGGATATCATTCCGGGCAGCGCCTCCTACCGCCAGGGTGACCTAAAAACCGGTGACATCATTCTGCGTGTAGCGCAGGGTGCCGAAGAGCCGGTATCTGTGGAAGGCATGCGCCTAGACAAAGCCGTTTCACTCATCAAAGGCAAGAAAGGTACAGAAGTACGCCTGACGGTGCGCAAGCCCGATAACAATACCCGCATCGTGTCCATCATTCGCGACGTGGTGGTTATCAAGGAAACCTACGCGCAGTCGGCCACTATCAATGAGGCCGGCAAGAAAATCGGTTACATCAAGCTGCCCACGTTCTACGCCGACTTCAACGACAACGGTGGCCGTAGCTCGGCTGAGGACGTGAAGAAGGAGCTGGAGAAACTCAAGCAGGAAAAAGTGGAAGGTGTAGTGCTCGACCTGCGCTTCAACGGCGGCGGCTCATTGCAGGACGCAGTGGAAATGGCCGGCCTGTTCATTGATAGCGGCCCGGTCGTGCAAGTGAAAGGCAGCCAGGGTGCTGCCAGCGTCCTCAACGACCGTGACCCGCGTGTACAGTATAGCGGTCCGCTGGTAGTGCTCGTAAACAAATACAGCGCCTCGGCCTCCGAGATTCTGGCGGCTGCTATCCAGGACTACAAGCGTGGCGTGGTGATGGGTGCCGCCAGCACCTACGGTAAAGGCACCGTGCAGCGTATCTTCGACTTGGATGATGCCCTGCCAGCTGAATTCAACAGCATCAAGCCTTTCGGCTCGCTGAAGCTTACCACCCAGAAGTTCTACCGCATCAACGGCGGCTCCACGCAGTTCAAGGGCGTAGTGCCAGATATCATCCTGCCCGACGCGTACAGCTACCTCGACCAGGGGGAGAAAGAGCAGGAGTATGCCCTGAAGTGGGATGAAATCAGTCCGGCCCGCTACCGCTCGTGGCCGCAGGCGCCGGCCTTCGACAAGCTGCGCACGGCCAGCCAGGCCCGCGTAGCCGCCAGCCCCAGCTTCCGCCTCGTGAACGAACTGGCTCAGCGCATGCGCAAGCGTAAAGATGAAACCAAGGTATCATTGAAGTTGGCGGCCTACCGCGCCGAGCAGGAGCAGAACAAGGCTGAATCAGATAAGTACGACGCCGTGCAGAAGTCAGCTCAGCCACTGGCCATTGCTCCGCTTTCTATTGATCTGAAAGCGCTGGGCACCGACACGGTAGAAGTGAACCGCGCTTCGCGCTTTACTAAGACCCTTAACAAGGATATCACGCTCCGCGAAGCTGTATCGGTAGTTAAAGACCAGATGTAAGCCAGAACATTCGCGAGTACTGAAAGCCTCCGCAACCTAGTTGCGGAGGCTTTTTTTTCACTTTTTTTCAGGCCAATACGCTTTGAACTATCATTAGTAAATCGACATAAAAAGCAGCAGGAATATTTCAAAGCCAATACCATCATAACTTACTGACAATCAATCTATAAAATACGTATATATTTGCCCAATATTTTTAGCAAACAGCGAACTATCCAAGTTGTCATTTCGTTGAACTGATATGACAATGAACATGGAAACCCCGATCATTCCGCTCGTTACGGACGAGCAGCAGAAGCTGGCTGATGAAACCTGGCGGAAGTCGATTCCGGCTCAGGTGTTTCTCAACTACTTCTTTGCTATCAACTACCACATTCAGGAAGCCGACGACGCCACCGGCGGTTTGCAGCACCTCCCCTTCTTCCGGGCTCATCAAGCCGAGTTGGCGGACACTGACCTGACGGCCATTACCAAGCTGCTGCATTCCTGCTGGAGCACCGAGTATGCGCTGCGCTCCACCGCCGAGTTGGGTGATGACGACTACCTGCGCAATGCGCTGCACTGGACTTTCCCACAAGCCTATCACACCATTATGGCCGGGCTGCAGGCGTTTCTGCACACGGCTGGCGTGCGTGGCAACAATCCGTCGCTGATCCGGCGCGAGGTTGGTCGTTTGGTGGTGCGCAATGCCTATCCGCGGCCGGTGTCGTTTTACGCGGCCGGGGCCTACGGCGACTTCAGCATTCACCGGCTACCGCTGGCGGGCTACAAAGCTGGCCTGCACATTGCCGGTAAGGAGATTGATGCACAGGCGCAGATCGGTCAGTTTCTGCGCACCACGCGCAAGCTGAAGGCCACGGCTACCCGCCAGCAGATTCAGGCCAACCCGAATACTGCCATCCGCAGTCAGAAAACCGGTAAGCCACTTGATAAGTGGACTGCCTCGCACTGGCAGCAGATTACGTGGCGCCTTGGCTACACCACCATCTTCGATCTGCTGGGCCGCCTGCGTATCTCGCAGACCAGCCGCGAGATTGAGCGCTTCATTGAGGCCGAGATTGACTTCAAGCTGTTCCATCAGTCGCTGCTCAACATCGTGAGCTACCTCAACGGCATCCACGAGACGTACGTGGCCAAAGCTATGGGCCTGGAGCGTTACCAGCAGGTGGTGGCTGAGCTTCCCACGCATTTGCAGCACAGCTTTGTGGAGGACCGCCTGCGCACCCGCGTGCAGCCTGCCATCACCGGCGAAATGCCGCTGCCCCAGATGGGTATTGCCGCCTAACCAGCGCTTTATTTTAGCTCTCACTCCATATACACGTAAGCGCCGCTCCTTTGGGGCGGCGCTTTTTGCTTGCCGATGAAAACCGAATGGTGGCTGCCACCTGTTAGGTTAGGCGAACAGGCCGCCTTACTTTTGCAGCTTGACTTTTCCGGCCCTTCAAGGTTCAGTTTTTACGCCCTTCCCCATGCAGCACCTCAGCGAACAGGAAATTATACGCCGCCAGAAGCTGGACGAGCTTCGCACCCTCGGTATCAATCCGTATCCTTCCGAGCTGTTCGACGTGAATTTCTACGCGCAGGAAATCCAGGATAACTATCATCCCGAGCTCAACAATTTCCAGGAAGTAAGCTTAGCCGGCCGGATGATGTCGGTGCGGGTGATGGGCAAGGCGTCGTTTGCCGAGCTCATGGATGCCTCGGGCCGGATTCAACTCTACATCAACCGCGACGAAATCTGCCCCGACGAGGACAAGACACTGTATAACTCGGTGTTCAAAAAGCTCGTGGATTTGGGCGACTTCGTGGGCGTAACAGGCCGCGTGTTTAAAACGCAGGTGGGCGAAACCTCTATTCACGTCACTGGCTTTCAGCTGCTGAGCAAGAGCTTGCGGCCGCTGCCGGTAGTGAAAACGCGCAAAGACGAGGCCACGGGCGAGGAAGTGGTGTACGATGGCCTGACCGACCCGGAAACCCGCTACCGCCAGCGCTACGTGGATCTGGTGGTGAACCCGCATGTGCGGGAGGCCTTCATCAAACGCACACAGCTAGTGCAGGCCATGCGCAACTACCTCAACGACAAAGGCTACTTGGAGGTGGAAACCCCGATCCTGCAGCCGCTGTACGGTGGCGCGGCGGCCCGCCCGTTCAAGACCTTCCACAACACGCTGGACATGACGCTGTATCTGCGCATCGCCAATGAGCTGTACCTGAAGCGCCTGATTGTAGGCGGGTTCGATGGCGTGTATGAGTTCAGCAAGGACTTCCGCAACGAAGGCATGAGCCGGTTTCACAACCCCGAGTTCACCCAGATGGAGCTGTATGTGGCCTACAAAGACTACTACTGGATGATGGATCTGGTGGAAGAAATGGTGGAGAAGGTGGCGCTGGCGCTGCACGGCAAAACCGAGGTGCAGGTGGGCGAGAACCTTATCAACTTCCAGCGCCCCTGGAAGCGCTACACCATGGCCGAGTCCATCGAGCACTTTACGGGCTTCAACATTGAGGGCAAAAGCGAGGACGAGCTGCGGGCTGCCGCCAAGGACCTGAAAGTAGGCCTCGACCCAAGCATGGGCAAAGCCAAAATCATCGACGAAATCTTTGGTGAGCATGTAGAGCCCAAGCTGATACAGCCCACGTTCATCACAGATTACCCGGTGGAAATGTCGCCGCTGGCCAAGAAGCACCGCAGCAAGCCGGGCCTGGTGGAGCGGTTTGAGGCTATCTGCAACGGCAAAGAAATCTGCAATGCCTTCTCCGAGCTCAACGACCCCATAGACCAGCGCGCCCGCTTCGAGGAGCAACTGGAACTGGGCAAGCGCGGGGATACGGAAGCCATGGTGCTGGATGAGGACTTCCTGCGTGCTTTGGAGTATGGCATGCCGCCCACGGCCGGCCTGGGCATCGGCATCGACCGCCTGAGCATGATTATGACCAATTCCAACTCCATCCAGGACGTGCTGTTCTTTCCACAGATGAAGCCGGAGAATACGAAGTCAGAAAACGCTCCGCACGCGTAATCACTCTGCTTTTGCAAAGAAGTAAAACCGAAACGAGGCTGGCCATATGGTCAGCCTCGTTTCGATTTTGGATAGATCCGCTGGTTTCATTCGGTGCCAGCCACTGCATTATGTCCGGCATCCGTATACTCTACTTCACTCCTCGGAGTCAGCGCTTAAAATCAGAAAGCCTCCCACGAATAATGCGTGGGAGGCTTTCCTTTGTATACAACCAACTTACCTTTTAGACCAGGGTGTAGTGAAGAAGCTTGCGATGAACAAACCTGATTTTACTGCCAGGAAATAACTTCTTGGCAGAAGCTCAGCTGTCGGCAATTTTACTTCAATAACTTCTCTGATCTTCTTTCAAGCCGGTTGTATATTCTTAAACGACAAGCTGGAAAACAGGTTACAGCTGGGTCGTTTTTTTATTGAATTTTATTTCGGGCGGCCATAGCTGGCGGAGTGGCGCGTGTCGCTGCCGATACCATCATAGTCAGAGTCGGCTTCTTCCGCAGGCTCAGGATGAGGGCTGACGCTAGCGGAAGTGTTCAGGGAGTTAAGCAATTGGTCGGCAGCGGATCGGTCGGAGGTCTGCTGAGAAGTTGGGGTTGCAGCACCGAAACGGCTCAGGCCATCTTTCAACAGTCTGCTGAGGTCCTCACCAAATTTGGAAGCTGATTTCTTGAGTCCGCTACGGGTTTCGTCGCCGGTTTCGGGCGCCAGCAGCAGGCCCGTCACAATGCCTGCCGTGGCACCAGCCAGCAGCGAAAAGATTACTTTGCCTTTCGTGTCTTGCATAGCGCGCACAGAGTTAGAATGAGAAATGGCAACCAGCAGGCTGCTGGCCAGGTACTTTATAACGCATAGAACAGCACGTTGGTTAACTAAAAAAGAGCCCCTGGCTTCCAAAGAAACCAAGGGCTTTTTTTATGTAATGCAGCTTGACTTACAAGTCGTTCAGCATTTTTACTACTTCGTTTTTGGCTTTGCCGAGCTTGTTCTGCAGACGACCTACCAGTTCGTCGCCTTTGCCTTCGGAATATTCCAGATCTTCGTCGGTCAGCTGTGCATACTGCTGTTTCAGCTTGCCCTTGGAGGCATTCCAGTCGCCTTTCAGCTTCAGGCTGCTGCCAGCGCCGGTCAGGCCCAGGTCTTCCAGCTTCTCAACGTAGCCTTTAAACTTGGCGTCCAACTCTTCGCCGTATTTCGACAGCTGCTCGCCGAACTGGCCGCTGTATTTGGTGGCGGCATTGCCCAGCTTGTCGCGGGTTGCTTTGCCTTTATCGGGAGCCATCAGCAAGCCGGCAATGATGCCAGCACCGGCACCAGCCAAAGCAGCGAGGAGAATTTTGCCAGAGTTGTCTTCTTCGTGATACGACATGGTAGTAGGGAGAGAATGGTGATGAATGAAATTCGGTTGGGTAGCCTGGCAGGGATTATTCCCGCCAAAACCCAGGACGAGGTCCGGGTTTGTGGCATTCTGAAGCCTAATACGGCGCACGGCAGCCGGGGTTATAACCCAACTATAAAAAAATGGCGCAACGACTATATGTGGCGCTTAGTGTAATGGCTTATTCAGGTTTGCGGCCCTGCATATGCAACCGAAGCTCTACTTTCGTCTGACCATTCGCCTCCATCCGCTGTTCATATGAAAACGTATCATTTGCTGCTTCTGCTATTGGCTGGTGCCTGCCAGCGTGCCACTCCGCCAACCGCTACTTGCATCGACCCGGCCAAAATCCGGAAAGACGCTATATGCACCATGCAGTATGATCCGGTGTGCGGCTGCAACGGCCAGACGTATTCCAACGCCTGCATGGCCACCAACGCCGGCCTGGCCAGCTTTGTACCCGGCGCCTGCCCCACTTCTCCCTCCACTCCCCGCTAACCATTGCCATGTCCGAAAAACGCTATTTCCGCCAGCAAAATCCATTCATCGTGCCCACTACCGACGGCAAGCTCATTGAGGAGCACATTGGGCAGGCCAGCACCGGCACCAGCCAGTACAGCGTGGCGCACATGGTAGCGCCGCCGCAATGGAGCGAGCCGCACCAGCGCCCCGAGTTCGACGAGGTGACAATAGTAGTGCGGGGCCGCAAGCGGTTCGAGATTGATGGCGACGTAGTGGAGCTGGGCGCCGGCGAATCGTTGCTGATCAGGGCCGGCGCGCGGGTGCGCTATTCCAATCCGTTTGAGACTGAGTGCGAGTACTGGTCGGTGTGCGTTCCGGCTTTCTCACCTGCCACCGTACACCGCGAGGAAGCCTAACGCTGCCAATGAACCTGCTTTATCTGGTATTTGGAGACGCCGTTCGGAATCATTTTCAGGCGCAGTTCTCCATTCTGTCTTTCCTGCGCCATCGGGCCGGGCTGAGCGGCATTACGGTCGTGACGGATGCGCCCGACTTCTACCGCCACCTCGCCGGCCACGTAACGGTGCTGCCCATTGAGGCGGCCACGCTGCGCGAGTGGAAAGGTGAGTTCGATTTCTTTTGGCGCATTAAGATTAAGGCCCTGGAGTACGTGGCGCAGCGCAACCCCGGGCAGGCTATACTGTACCTCGACACCGACACCTTCCTGCACGGCTCCTTTGCCGCCTTGCAGCAGGCTCTGGTGGCAGGAGCAGCCTTTATGCACGAGCCGGAGGGCGCCTTGTCAGCACTAGGCAGCAAAACCGAGAAGCTGATGTGGCGGCAAACCGGCGGCCAGACTTTCGGCGGCATCCAGCTCCATGAGCGCCACACAATGTGGAATGCGGGCGTGGTGGGCATTCCGGCGGCGGGTGCTCCTGCGGCCATTGCGCTAGCCTTGGCCATCTGCGACGATTTGAGCCGCCAAGGCGTGACGCCGCGCCTGATAGAGCAGTTTGCACTGTCGGTGGCGCTACAAGAGCAATTTGAGCTGCGGGCGGCACGGCCCTACATCGGGCACTACTGGAGCAATAAAGATGAGTGGAACGAGGCCATCGGCACATTCCTGCTGGAGTCCAGCCTGAAAGGACGCACCGTGGAGCAGGAAGTGGCCGCCCTGGCAGATTTCAACTTCCGGGCTGTGCCGGTGAAGAAGATGCTGAAAAACACCCGCTGGCGCTTGGTGCATCTGGTTGACCGGTTGTTTCCGCCCCGCGAAACTGTGTACGCCGGCGACGACGCTGCCTGAGCGCGGGCCCTTACAGCTGTTGCAGCTTCCTGCTTATCTTACTTTCGTATTTCCACCCACTCCTTCGCCCTATGGACCAGCGCATTATCAACCTGTTCGACGAGTACACCCACGCTCCGCTTAGCCGCAAGGAGTTTATGGAGCGTCTGCTGAAGCTCACCGGCGGCACGGCCTTGGCCGCGGCGGCGTTGGCAGCCCTGGAGCCCGGCTACGCGCAGGCCGCCACCGGCCCGCAGAAGAACGACGAGCTGCTGCTGGAAGAAGTAACCTGGCCCGGAGCGGAAGGCGTGACCATGAAGGGCCTGCTGGCGCATCCGAAGTCCAAGAAGAAGCGCGGGGCCGTGGTAGTAATTCACGAAAACCGGGGCCTGACGCCCCATATCAAGGATGTGACACGCCGCGTGGCCGAGGCTGGCTACCTGGCGCTGGGCGTGGATGCGCTGTCGGTCTTTGGGGGCACGCCCACCAACGAGGACGAAGGCCGCGCGCTCATCGGCAAGCTCGACCCCAAGCAGAACCTGCAGAACTACCTGGCGGGGCTGGCCTACCTGCGCCGCCACCCTGAAAGCAACGGCCGCACCGGCTGCGTGGGCTTCTGCTGGGGCGGTGCCATGGCCAACAAGCTAGCCATTGCCGACCCTACCTTAAACGCCGCCGTAGCCTACTACGGCACCCAGCCGCCCGTGTCGGATGTGCTAAGCATCAAGGCGCATTTGCTGCTGCACTACGCCGAGCTTGATGAGCGGGTGAATGCCGGCAAAGACGCCTATGCTGCAGCGCTTCAGGCTGCAGGCATAAAATTCGACCAATACGTATACCCTGGCGTCAATCACGCTTTCAACAACGATTCGTCGCCGGCCCGCTACAACGCCGAAGCCGCCAAGCTGGCCTGGGACCGGACGCTCAAGCTGTTCAAAGAGAAGCTGAGCTAAGCTCCTGAAAAGCCACAGCGCCCCACCGAACCAGTTTCGGTGGGGCGCTGCTGTTTGCGGCCTGCGCTCCGTACGCTGCCGGTGGTAGGCTTAGCTCTTGTTTTCGGGCTTGGCGGCGGGCAGCGGCTTGCGGGGCAGCTTCTGGTCGCGCATGGCGGCCTGGTACACGAACGACGCTACCAGCACCGACGCCTGCTTGAGGTCCTCAGCGGGTAGCCGCTCGTAGGTGTCCATGTTGGTATGGTGGGTGCGGGTGCCGTAGTCGAGCGGGTCCTGGATGAACTGGAAGCCGGGCAGGCCCACGGCGTCGAACGACAGGTGGTCGGTGCCACCGGTGTTGCGCAGCGTTACGGTGGTAGCGCCCAGGTCAGCAAACGGCTTCAGCCACTCCTGGAAAACGGGCACCACAGCTTCGTTGCCCTGCGCGTATATACCCCGGATTTTGCCGGCCCCGTTGTCGAGGTTGAAGTAGGCGGCCAGCGTTGAGTGGGCAGGCAGCAGCTTCATGGTGGCGGGGTCGGCAAAGTGGTTTTTCACGTAGTTGCGCGAGCCAAACAGGCCCTGCTCCTCCTCGCCCCACAGCGCAATCCGGATGGTGCGGCGCGGCTGCACGCCGCTGGCTTTCAGAATGCGCACGGCCTCCATCATGATGGCGCAGCCGGCGGCGTTGTCGGTGGCACCGGTGGCGGCGTGCCAGGAGTCGAGGTGGCCGCCCAGCATCACCACTTCGCTTTTCAGCTTTTTATCGGTGCCCGGAATTTCCGCTACCACATTGTAGCCCTTCAGGTCCTGGGTTTGGAAGCGGGTGCGGGTTTCCAGCTCAATTTCCACTGGAATGCCAGCCTCAGCGAGGCGAATAAGGCGCAGCTGATCTTCGGGAGCCATTTCCAGCTCGGGCAGCACCGGCTTGGCATCGGCGGCGTAGGGCGCGCCGTTGGAGGTGAAGAACGTACCGTCGGAGCCGCCGCGGGAGCTTAGGATAGCGGCCGCGCCTTCGGCTTGCACCATGTCGGCTAGCTTGGTGCGCAACGCAAACTGCGCACGCCGGGCCGCCATGCGCTCGGCATCGGCGGGCGCAGGCGTGGCGGTTGCGGCAGCCGCTATGGGTTTAAAGTCGGCCATCTTTTTCAACTCGTCCTCGGAATGGCGGCGCGCATCGGGCTCGAAAGAAGGCTTGGGCGGATTAGGCACTTCAAAGAGCACGATTTTGTCGCGCAGCTGGCCCTGGTACTTGGCCAGGTCGGCTTCCGTGGCAGCTTTCACCACCACCACCTGCTTTTTGAGAGTGCCGTTGGTGCTGGGCGTCCAGGCCTTGGGCGCCCCAATGAGTGTGTGGTAGTAAGGGGCCGTCATGGCTATGTACGACTTCTCGATGTCCCAGCCGCGGCCGAACGTGCCCCAGGGCTCCACTTCGGCATTGGTGAGGCCCCAGTCGGTGAGCTGCTTCTTGGTCCAGGCATTGGCGCGGCTGAGGCCCTCGGAGCCGGCCAGCCGCGGGCCGCAAACGTCGGTGAGGTAAAAGGCGGTTTCCATCACCTTGGACCGGTTCAGGCCTTCGTCTTTGATTTTGGCCAGCATGGCCGGGTCGGCTTTGGTGCCTTGCTGGGCCAATGCGGGAGCCATAATGGTCAGCGAGCCGGCCAGAACCAGGTAGCGCAGTGTTGTCATATCGGGGTTGGTTGGAGAGGATAAATGCTTGGAAAGCTAAAGTACCGCTAAAGTGGTGAGCGTTGCGTGGCCACAGCACCACTTCCGATGCAGCCATGCTGTTAGTTGATAAGCTCTACTGTATTTGCGTTTGCTGATGTCACCGTATCCGGGCCTGATGACCTTCCCAATTTGAAATTCAACGCCTTTCGTGGCTTGCCTTTTCAGCGGACGCAGGTAGGCGGCACGGCGCCCAAACCCACAGTTTTCGGGCTGGCAGCACGCTTAAGCCATTCATAGCCAGTGTTTTCACAACCCCTTAGAGGGCAGACGCCACTTCCCAATTTGACTATAATATATTTAATATAAATTATAATTATTATTTTAAATGTTCGGTAGTGAAATCAGTAGTTCACAGAAACTGTAGCAAGGTACCATGGCCGACATTCTAAAACGCAGCAATGTACGCGTCCTGGGAAGTGGGCCACGCACACTGGTGCTTGTCAATGGCTTTGGCTGCGACCAAAGCATCTGGGACTATGTAACTCCTGCATTAGCCAGGCAGTCTTGCGTGGTGCGCTTCGACCACATGGGCGCTGGCCAGTCTGACTGCCAGGCGTATGATCCGGAAAAATACAGTTCGCTGGCCGGCTACACACAAGACCTGCTTGGTATCTGCCGGCAGCTGCAGCTCCGCCAGATCACGCTGGTGGGGCATTCGGTAGGAGCCATGATTGCCATGCTGGCGGCTATCGAAGCGCCAGGGCTGTTTCGGCAGTTGCTGCTGCTGTGCCCTTCGCCGTGCTACACCAATCACCCCGGCTACTACGGCGGCTTCGAGCAGGCCGATATCGACTCTATGCTGGCGTACATGGAAACGGATTACGTAGGCTGGGCCGACTCGTTTGCGCACTTCATTATGGGCACGCCTGAGCAGCCACCACTGGTGATGGAGATGGCGCACCGCCTGTGCCAAAACGACCCATTGATTGCCAAGCAATTTGCGCGCGTCACGTTCACTTCCGACAACCGGCACGACCTGCAGCGGGTACTTACGCCCTGCCTGCTGGTGCAGTGCGCCCATGATCTGGTGGCACCGCCGGAAGTGGGCGCTTTCCTGCTGGCTTCCATCCCGCAGGCCACGCTCGTGACGCTGCCCGTCAGTGGGCATTGCCCGCACGTGAGTGCGCCCACCGAAACGCTGGATGTGCTGCAGTCATTCATGGCTGCCTGAGGGCGTAGGCAGCTCCGGATTTTTCCGCATCTTGAGGCCACTGCGGCCATTTGCGGCCGAATATCCGTCTACTTGTTTCATCTGATATCGTTTTGTATTTCCACCGCCTGCTGCTAGCCGCCTTCCTGCTGCTAACCCCTCTCGCGCTGCGCGCCCAAGCCAAAGACAGCAGCTACACCGCCAAAATGCAGGCTCCCGGCGTGCGTCTGATCACCGTCGACGGCAAGTATAAGGTCTGGACCCAAAGGATCGGCAAGGGCAAGACCAAGCTGCTGTTGCTGCATGGCGGTCCTGCCAACAGCCACGAGTACTTCGAGAACTTCCCGGAATACCTGACCCAGGAAGGTGTGGAAATCTACTTCTACGACCAACTCGGCTCTTACCACTCCGACCAGCCCAAGGATACCGCCATCTGGCGCATCAACCGCTTTGTGGAGGAAGTGGAGCAGGTGCGGCAGGGCCTGGGGCTAGACAAGTTCTTCCTGCTGGGCCATTCCTGGGGCGGCCTGCTGGCGCTGGAATATGCGCACCGCTACCCCCGGCGCCTCAAGGGCCTCATTATTTCGGACATGGGCTACAGCGCGCCTATTTACAACAAGTACCGCTTCGAACTCTATGCTGACATTATCCGGGACCAGGCTGCGGCCAAAAACCGCCGCGCCCCCGCCCCCGACAGCCTGCTGGGCGACGCCAAAATGTATCCGCTACTTACCAAGGAAGTGCAGGACGAATTTTTCCGCCGCCACATGATGCGCCTGCCCCAGGAGCCTGAGCCTTACAAGCGCAACCTCGCCCACATCAACCGCACCGACCGATTACCCATATTTCGCTCGATGGCCACCTGGGACTTCACGGACCGCCTGGCTGCCATTCGTACGCCCACGCTACTGCTGGGTGCGCAGCACGATTTCATCCCACCTTCGGCCTACGATACCATGCACCAGCAGATGCCCAATAGCCAGGTGTACATCTGCCCCATTGGTGCACATTTCGCCATGTGGGACGACCCGCAGCACTACTTCCCGGCGCTGCTTTCGTTTCTGAAGAAACCGGGGCGGAAAGGGTAACTTCCATATTCCTCCTACTGCCTGCCGCCATGACCGTCGAATACATCCGCTACCGCATTGCCGCCGGGCAGCAGCTGGCTTTCCTCGAAGCCATCCGACTGGCCAACCAACTGCTGGCCACCGCCCCCGATTGCCTTAGTTACCAGCTGGCGCACTGCGAGGAAGATGCGGAACTGTTTATCTGGCGCATCGAGTGGATTTCCGTGGAACAACACCTGAACGGCTTTCGCAAAAGCCCGGAGTTCGGGACGTTTTTCCAGCTAGTGAAGCCGTTTTACACGAGTATTCAGGAGATGAACCACTATGCGGTGATGGAATAAGATTAAGTAAAAACAGTTGTATTCATGTCTGACGTCAATTCATACATACAGGATTTCTTCATTCAACACGGTGTGCAGGTCATTCCTTTGGAAAGAAAAGCGTTCCTGATGACAAAGCAACCGGCACTTCTCCAAAGTCGAGTCACGCAGCAACAGTACCCGAATGGCGTTTCTTCTCGGCTGGACGTCAAGCTTACTGTCGGGAACCGCACCATTCTGGAATGCTTCGGCGACGTTGGAGAAACTGCCGAAGCAGCAACACATAATAATCTTCGGAATTTTGCTCATAATAGCCTACATGTCTTCATTGCAGCTCTTCAGCATGTTGAAGCTGATGAGCAGATTAATGTTGAACGGTGGCATATCGGGACACAGGAATGGAGGATGTACGTAGGCAATTATGGTATCAAATCAACCAGCGGCATGTCTGTGCAGCTTCCTGATGAATTATTTACGCGTATTGAGCAAATTATTCAGACACTGCCTTTGACAGAAGAATACCACTGGGTCCGCTTCTTTATGTCTTGTATAGACAATGAGGTTTCGCACCTTGAGTTCCTAGCTGACAACGAAGTGCTATCCGAAGCACAGCAGGAATTGGCTACCCTCAATTGGCATCTAACACCTGAATTCTACAGCATCCGACTGTTTCTCATCCTACAGAAAATAACTTAGTGGTTTGGGCAACACTGTTTCCCATAACCCCACCCCCGCCCCGCTCGTCTAACCGGCAACTCCTTACTTAGCCGCCGCCGCATGAGCCTTTGGGAAATTATTAAGCGCCTCTACCCCTACGTACTGCCGTATCGGCGGCTGGTGATTGCCACGCTGCTGCTCACGCTGGTCGGCTCGCTGGCGGCGCAGGTGAACCCGTTTGTACTGCGCTACACCGTGGATACCGTGCAGGGCATGCTCGACCGTAACCAGGGGTTGGCCGAGGGGTTTGAGCTGCTGCTGCTGGTAACCGGGCTGCTGCTGGGCAAGGAAATCATCAACACCGGCATCCAGTTCGGGCAGAAGTTCTACGGCGAGAAAATTCGCATCAACGTGAGCAGCACGCTGGCCCAGGATGCCGTGCGCAAGGTGCTCAGCTACCAGCTCGGCTTCTACTCCGACAGCGGCAACCAAACCGGCAAGCTTCAGACCCGCATCGACCGAGGCGTGGAGAGCCTCATGAAACTGGTGCAGAACTTCTTCATTGATATTCTGCCGCTGTTTGCCAACTCCATTGTGGCGCTGGTCATCATGTTCACGGCCAACCTGTACGTGGGGCTGGTGGCCGTGGCGGTGCTGCCGGTGTACTTCTGGCTCAGCTACCGCCAAGCCGATAAGCTCAACGGCACCCGGCGGGCGTTGCGTGGCCTGCGCGAGGCTAAAAGCCAGGGCCTCGTGAACCTGATTGACTCGGCGGTGGTCATCAAAAGCTTCGTGCGCGAAAACTATGAGGAGCAGAAACAGGCGCTAGTACAGCAGAACCTGCAAGAAGCCCAGCTTGAGACTCGCAAAACCAACTTCCTCTACGACGGCCTCAAAACCTTCACTGAGCAGATTGGAGTGGTACTCATCATCATCCTGACGGCCTATCTGGTACTCGACCGGCAGATCAGCATCGGGGCCATCATGTTTCATATCCTGCTGTTCAACAACGTGTCGGCGCCCATCCGGCAGCTACACCGTATCTACGACGAGATGAACGACGCCCTCACCTACTCCGAGGGCTTCTTCGATATTCTGGATGCCGAGGACACCGTGGAGCCCACCGGCGCGCTCAAGCCCGACCACCTGCGCGGCACCTTCGAGATTTGCAACGTCAACTTCACCTACCCCAGCGGCACCCAGGCCCTGCACGACGTATGCCTGACCATTGAGGCCGGCAAAACCACCGCGCTGGTGGGTTTGAGCGGGGCCGGCAAGAGCACCATCATCAACCTGCTCTGCAAGTTCTACGAGCCGGACTCCGGCAAGATGCTGCTCGACGGCCAGCCCCTGGCCGACTACGACACCCACGCCCTGCGCCAGCAAATCGGGCTGGTGCTGCAGAAAAACCACATTTTCAAGGGCACCATCGAGGAAAACATCCGCTACGGCGTGATGGACGCCACGCTGCCCCAGATTCAGGCCGCCGCCCGCCAGGCCTACCTGCACGCGCAGATTCTGGAGCTGCCCCACGGCTACCAGAGCGACGCCCAGCAGCTTTCTGGCGGCCAGCAGCAGCGCATCGCCATTGCGCGGCTTTTCCTCAAAAACCCGCCCATCATCTTCCTCGACGAGCCCACCGCCTCCCTCGACGCCATTGCCACCGAGCAAATCAAGAACAGCCTGGAGGCCATCAAAGAAGGCCGCACAGTGGTCATCATCTCCCACAGCCTCGCCCAGATTGTGGATTCAGACTGCATCTGCGTGATGAAGCAGGGCCGCCTGGTGGAAAGCGGCACCCACGAGCAGCTCTACGACCGGCGCGGCACCTACCGCGAAATCTTCGACGCCTCCGCCCGCAGCCTCAACATCGAGAAGCTGGCCCGCGTGATGGTAGACGAGGAAGACGAGGTAGGCGACACGGCAAGCTAGCAGCGCACAGTAGCGCGAACTTTGTAGTTCGCGCTACTGTGCATTCTAGTTCACCCATGACCCTCGACCTCACCGGCATTACCAGCAAAGCGGCGCTGCACCAGTTATTCAAGGAGCAGCTGGGCTTTGAAGAATGGTACGGCCCGAGCTGGGACGCTTTCTGGGATTCGGTGGTGGCCATTGTGGAAATGCCGCCTGTACTCACGCTCACGAACTGGGAGGAATTTGCCCGCTGCTGCCCCCGCGACATGGAGATTCTGCGGCAGGTCATTCGGGATTATGCTGAGGAAATGGCGCCTAAATATATCGAGTTAGCCTAGGCGCCTTAGGCACATAGACTCAGTAGTAGATGCTACCGCGAGGCATCTGACAAGACAAATCCGGAATTCGGCTGTTGTAGCACCTTGCGCCGTACGTAACTCGGCCACCTCATTTTCCGAATCCCAAACTTCATGAAGAATATAGCCCTTGTAGTAGGTGCCAGTGGCATCATCGGCAGCAACCTGGCCCGCGAGCTACTAACCCACAACTGGCCCACCTACGGCCTGGCCCGCACGCCCCGCCCCGACGATGTACCCGGCTTGCACCCCGTTGCTGCCGATTTGCTGGACCCGGCCAGTCTGCAAGCCGCGCTGGCCGACATTGCGCCCACCCACGTGTTCATCACCAGCTGGATGCGCCAGGACACCGAGGCCGAGAACATCCACGTGAATAGCCTGATGGTGCGCAACCTGCTCGATGCCCTGTCGCCCAAGAAGTCGGTGCAGCATGTGGCGCTGGTAACAGGCCTGAAGCACTATCTGGGACCGTTTGAGGCCTACGTGAGCGGGGGCACCCCGCCGCCCACGCCTTTGCGCGAGGAGCAGCCCCGCCTGCCACTCGACAACTTTTACTACGCTCAGGAAGACGAGGTGTACGCTGCCGCCACCCGCGACGGGTTTACCTGGAGCATCCACCGCCCGCACACCATCATCGGCAAGGCCGTGGGCAACCTCATGAACCTGGGCACCACGCTGGCCGTGTACGCCAGCATCTGCAAGGAAACCGGCCGCCCCTTCCGCTGGCCCGGCTCGGCAGCCCAGTGGAACGGCCTTTCCGACGTGACGGACGCCCGCATCATCGCCCAGCAACTGCGCTGGGCCGCCACGGCTGAAGCCGCCCAAGATCAGGCCTTCAACATTGTGAACGGCGACGTATTCCGCTGGAGCTGGCTGTGGCCGCGCCTGGCCGCGTGGTTTGGCGTGGAAGCCGTGGGCTTCGACGGCACCATTCACCCACTGGAAGTTGAGCTCAGCCAGGATGCCGCCGTGTGGCGCCAGATTGCCGAGCGGCACCAGCTTCAGGAGCCGGCCCTCGACCGTCTCGCTTCGCCCTGGCACACCGACCTCGACCTGGGCCGCCCTATCGAAGTGATGACCGACATGACCAACAGCCGCAAGCGCGGCTTCCTGGCCTATCAGTCCACCGAAGACTCCTTCTTTGACCTGTTTGAGCGGCTCCGCACCGACCGGCTGATTCCGTAGCCGTAGCGCGAACTTTGTAGTTCGCGCCCTTGCGCCAGTCCAACGATTCTATATGGCGCGGAGACGCGAACTACAAAGTTCGCGCTACTTTCCCCAAACCGGCCCCAATGACGCTGCCAGGCGCCGCTAGGGCCGGTTTGGTGTTTTTATCCGAGCCTTTACCACAGGGCCAGCGTATACGCGCAGAACAGCGGCGCACTAGTGGCCGCGCATTCCATTCAGCCTTTTGTATGCAGAAGTTCACCGTAGAACGCCTCACCTTCGATACTATCACCCAGCTACCTAACTCCTGGCAGCCCGCCGACTATAAAGTCCTTCTTACTAAAACCGGCTACGACAACCCCGACGAAATAGCTGCCAACGAGCTGACCGACATGGCCCACATGGCCCTCACCGACCTGGAGCCCGCCGAGGCGGCCCAGTTGGTGCTGGAGCATCTGTTCGAAGACCAGCTCACCACCGGCCAGATTGAGAATCTGGCCCATCAGATGCTCACCGAAAAGCTCTGGGAAGAAAATCCCGAACTGGGGCAGCACGAAGGCTTTTTCAAGGCCACCCAACTGCTTTACACCGCCTACAACGGCAAGTTTCCGCGGGCCGAAGCTGTGCAGTTTCAGGTGCAGCTCACCGCCGAGGATGCCGACGACCTCAGCGTATTCGACCAGCAGCCTGAGGCCCCGTTGTTGCGCCTGCTGGCCCAGGGCATGCCCGACAACACGCTGCTTAAGCGCCTCTTTCACGAGCAGCTAGACGGCACTAGCTTCCCCGAGGCACCCAGCATCATCTGGCAGCTTACGCCCTCAAAGAAAACCGACAAATCCGTGGTTTTCGACGTGGTCAGCTCCGCCTACTGGCTCGATGATTTCAAATACGCCGATACCTACGAAGCCACCACCCAGGCGGACGCAGTGGCCGAAGCAGCAGAGTAATTACTGATAACCACCCAGCACAAGCTCTATTCGGCCCCCGGCAACTCAGATTGGCGGGGGCCGAACTGTGTGTACTGCAGGTAGGCGTTACTTTGCGGCCGCATTATCATTTCATGAAGAAACTACTAACTCTCCTTCTGCTGCTGGCCGCTGGCCACGCCCACGGTCAGGCCGCCGATTCGGTTTCCTCAGAGCCGGCGCCGGGCAAAAAGTGGTACCAAGCCGTTTCCGTTCGGGGCTACGTGCAGGCGCGCTACAACCGCCTGCTGGAAACCAACCCCGACCTTTCCTGCGAGCAGTGCGACCGGTCGTGGGGCCGCAACGGCGGGTTTTCCTTGCGGCGCGTCCGGCTTATCTTTTTCGGGCAGCTGCACGAACGGGTCTACTTCTACATCCAGCCCGATTTCGCCAGCACGCTTAGCGGTAGCTCTTCGCTGAATGCCGGGCTGCTGCGCGACGCCTACCTGGATGTAGGCCTCGACAAAACCAGCCAGTTTCGGGTACGGATGGGCCAGAGCAAAATTCCGTATGGGTTTGAGAATATGCAGTCCAGCCAGAACCGCTTGGCGCTGGACCGCAGCGACGGTATCAACAGCGCCTTTTCCAATGAGCGGGATTTGGGCGCGTTCCTGTACTGGGCCCCCAGCGCCGTGCGCCAGCGGTTCAGCCGCCTCGTGAAAGATGGCCTGAAAGGCTCCGGCGACTATGGCGTGGTGGGCATCGGCGCCTTCAACGGCCAGACCGCCAACCGCCCCGAGCTCAACAACCAGCGCCACATGGTGGCCCGCGTCACATATCCGCTGGAAGTTGGCGGGCAAATTATTGAGCCGGCGCTGCAGGCATATTCCGGCGAGTACGTAGTGAACCGCGACCAGCTTTCCAGCGGCGTGAAGCACCGCCCCGACCTGCGCTACCCCGACCAGCGCGTGGCCGCTACCTTCGTGCTCTACCCCCAGCCTTTCGGCCTCCAAGCTGAATACAATGTAGGCCGCGGCCCCGAGTTCAACCCGCATACCGACAGCATCGAGACCCAACGCCTGCACGGCGGCTACGTGCTGCTCAACTACCGCCTGCGCTACAAAGAGCACCAGCTCTACCCCTTCCTGCGCGCCCAATACTACGATGGCGGCAAAAAGCACGAGCGGGACGCCCGCAGCTACACCGTCCGCGAGGCCGAGCTGGGCGTAGAGTGGCAGCCGTTCACGAGCTTCGAGCTGGTAACGATGTACACGCTTTCCAACCGACGCTTCGAGGATTTCCAGAAGTCCGATAACCGCCAGCGTGGCGGTCTGCTACGCCTGCAGGCCCAGCTGAATTTTTAGCGCCGTTTGCTTTTCCTAGCTGAGATAAAGACCGTCATGCTGAGCTTGCCGAAGCATCTCTACCGCTTCGGTACAATAGCAATCCAGACAACACGATAGAGATGCTTCGGCAAGCTCAGCGTAGCCGTTATAAGCATTACAGTTGAAATTCAGTCGGCCGTGGGGTCCCAGTTGCGCAGCACATTCTGGCGGGTGTACTGCCGGGCTTCAGCCTCGGAAAGCTGCCGGGCCCAACTGACGCGCCTAGTGGGAGCAGCGCCCGGGCCACGGCTCTGAAACTCGGCGTAGCGGGCGGTTTGCTTGTTGCTTTCCTTGTCCCAATGGTCCCAGCCTTCGGGCTTGATCTGTGGGCCCAGCTCGCAGCGCAGAAATACGGTTTTGGCGTAGGGCCGCCAGGGCCGGCCCAGGTAGAAGCTATTAGCTGGGGCGTCGCCGGTTATGCGGCATTGGTTGAACACGTAGCCGTAGCGGGTGCTGTCGGGCGTGGAAGCGGCTGTGACGAAACCACCCGTTTTGCAGAAGATGGTGCACTGCTCAAACCACGCCGTGCTGCTGCCGAAGATGAAATCCACGGTGCCTTCGATGTAGCAGTCCTGGTAATATTGGCGGCTGCCGTAGCCGTAGGTGTACAGCGTATCCTGGAAACCCAGAAACCGGCAGTTCCGGAACCGGGCTTTGTCGCCGGCCACCCACACCGCCACCGCCTGCCCCACCGGCCCCGAGGAATTCTGGAACGTGAGGTTTTCGGCCGTGAAGTCGGAGCCGTAGATGTAGCAGCTGGCCGAGCCTGACGTGCCTTTGTCTTCCCCGAAGATGTTCTTTTTCTGGTTGTAGTCGTCGTAGGTGAGAATGGTTTGCTCCCGGTCTTCGCCTACCAGCTTCACAAATTGCTTGGAGCCGGCCAGCAGCAGCTTCTCTTTGTACACGCCCTTCTTGATGAGGATGGTCGTGACTTTCTTCCGGAAATCAGGCACGGCATTGAACGCCTCCTGCACCGTCCGGAACTGCCCGCTGCCATCCTGCGCCACCACAAAATCGTAGGCCCATGCCTGGCCCAATGAGAGCCAGCCCAGCAGCAAAAACCAAACAGCGCACTTCATAAAGCAGGGTAAACAATAAAATTCAGTGGCATGATACGCGGAACCCGCTGATTTAACGACACGCACTGCCTGCCTTTTCCACGCACACGTTGTCGGGAACGTTTTCATCCTACACTTTCCTAAACGCAACAACGCCCGACCAAACTGGCCGGGCGTTGTCATTCACTGAGAAACTAGAACAGACTACTGCTTGGCGCTGGTAATCAGTTCCACAATTTCCTCCGAAATACCAGTGGTGCTGAAACCGCCGTCGTGCATGAGGTTCTGCATGGTCACATAGCGGGTCAGGTCCGAGAACAGCGAGATGCAGTAGTCGGCGCAGGCTTCGGCCGGGGCATTGCCCAGCGGCGAGAGGCGATTGGCGTACTCGTAAAACGCATCGAAACCGCTGATGCCGGTGCCGGCTGTGGTTTTGGTCGGCGACTGGCTCACGGTGTTTACGCGCACTTTCTTGAGCTTGCCAAGGCGCTGGCCGTAGCTGCGGGCAATGCTTTCGAGCATAGCCTTGGCCTGCGACATGTCGGTGTAGTCGAGGAAAGCACGCTGGGCGGCAATGTAGCTCAGCGCCACCACCGAGCCCCATTCGTTGAAGGCGTCCTGCTTCTCCGCCACAGCCAGCATCCGGTGCAGCGACAGCGCCGACACGTCCAGCGTTTTCTGATACCACTCGTAGTTCAGCTCGCCGTAGTGCTTGCCCTTGCGGATGTTGGCGCTCATGCCAATGCTGTGCAGCACGAAATCAAGCTTGCCGCCCAACTGCTCCTGCGCGCCCGAAAACAGCTTTTCCAGGTCTTCCATCGAGGTAGCATCGGCCGGGATGATGGGCGCGTTGCACTGCTCGGAGAGCTTGTTGATTTCGCCCATGCGCATGGCCAGCGGGGCGTTGGTGAGCACAAAGCGGGCCCCTTCGGCGTGGGCCTTCAGGGCTACTTTCCAGGCAATGGATTCTTCGTTCAGCGCGCCGGAAATGATACCGACTTTGCCCGCGAGCAGGTTACTAGCCATATAGGAAGTTCAGAGGTGTAGTGGTTGGAAATACAAAAGAGGCAAAAAAATACAGAACGCCACGCAGAGCCGATAGAACGGCAGCCTAAAAAGAACGTCATTCCGAGCGCAGCGGAGCGTAGTCGAGGAATCTCGCGTGCTGACGGTGTGGTAGCGTTGATTTTACCACACCAGCGAGATTCCCCGACTACGCTCCGCTGCGCTCGGAATGACTTTCTGGATTTTCTATTCTTCCTCTACCCTGCCATTTCCACGCCGCGCAACGCCAGCAGCTCGCGGGCACTTTGGGTGGCGTGCAGGCTGGGCTTGGCGCCGGAAATCATCTGGGCAATTTCCTGAATGCGCTCCTCCAGGTTTAGTGGCCGGATGCAGCTCACGGTGCGGTCGGCACGGTCTTCTTTATACACGAAGTAATGCGTGTCGCCGGCGGCGGCCATCTGCGGCAGGTGGCTGATGGCAATAAGCTGGTGCTTTTTGGCCATCTGCTGCATCATGCGCCCCACTTTCACCGCAATTTCTCCACTGATGCCGGTGTCGATTTCGTCGAATACGATTGTTGGCAAAGCGGTTTTGTCGGCCAGCATGTACTTGATGCACAGCATCAGGCGCGAAAACTCACCACCCGAAGCGGCCTTGCTCAGCGTTTGAGGTTGAGCACCTTTGTTGGCCGTAAACAGAATGCTCACTACGTCGATGCCGCTGGTAGCAGGTGGGCCCTCCTGATGCTGCACCACAATGCGCGAATTGGGCATGCCCAGATCGGTGAGCAACGCGGCCAGCTCTTTTTCAAACTTGGGGAACACCTTGCGCCGGGCTTCCGAGAGGCGCGTAGCCTGCTTCTGCACGGTGGCAAGCGCAGCATCGGCGTCGCGGCGCAGGCGCGTGATCTGGCGGTCGAGGTTGAGCACGGAGCTAACTTTGTCGCGCAGGTCGGAGCGCACGGCCAGCAGCGCCACCACGTCGCGCACCTGGTGCTTGCGCTGGAGGCTGTAGAGCACGTTCAGGCGGCCCTGCAGTTCGTCAATGCGGGCCGGGTCGCCTTCGGTACGGCGTTCGGCGGCTTCTATTTCGGCGGCGATGTCGTGCAGCTCAATCAGGCAGCTGTCGAGGCGCAGCTTTAGCTCGCGGGCCTGCTCGGAGTAGTTGGCAATCTGGCCCAGCAGCGTGGCGGCTTCCTTCATGCCGCTGGTGGCGCAGTACTCGCTTTCGGTGAGGCTTTGCAGGGCGTGCGTGAGCTTATATTTGATTTCCTCGGCGTGCTCCAGCTCCTTCACTTCCTGCTCCAGCTCGTCCTGGCGCTCGTTGTCGAGGCGGGCATCTTCCAGTTCCGTCAGCAGGAAGCTGTGGTAGTCCAGCTCCTTATTGGCCTGCGCTACCTGGTCCTGCAGGGTTTTTAGGTCGGCTTCCAGCTTGCGGTACTGGCGGTAGGCGTTGCTGTACTGGCCGCGCGTGGGCACCAGCCCGGCATATAAATCCAGCAGATTCAGCTGAAACACCGCATCGCCGAGCAGCAGCGTATCGTGCTGGGAGTGGATATCCATGAGGTTGGCCCCGATGTGGCGCAGGGTTTCCAGCGTCACGGGCGTATCGTTCACGAAGGCCCGGCTCTTCCCGGCGGGACTGATTTCACGCCGCAGAATGCACTGTGCATCATAGTCGAGGTCTTCGGCCTCAAAAATATCCTGCAGCTGGTAGCTGCTGATATCAAACTGCCCTTCAATCACACACTTCTTATCGGTGTCGAAAAGCATGCGCGAGTCGGCGCGGTTGCCCAGTAGCAGGCCGATAGCGCCCAGCATAATGGACTTGCCGGCTCCGGTTTCGCCAGTAATGATGTTGAGCAGTGCTGAGGGCTGCAGTTGCAGCTGCTCAATCAGGGCGTAGTTGCGGATGCGAAGGTCAATGAGCATAATAAACCAAGTGAAGGCCGGACTCCCGGCCGTAGCTGCCAAAAAACATGCGCTACGGACCAGTACAAACCAGTCGGGTCTAGTAGCTTTAGCAAAGCTACTAGTTCACTTAGTTAATTGCCAATAAAATTTGCAGGAAGAATCTTGTCATTCCGAGTGCAGCGAGGAATCTGGGTTAAAACCGTTCCGACAATTTTAGCCCAGATTCCTCGCTGCACTCGGTATGACATGATCTACGGTTGGCGCAGCATGGCTTGGTACTTGGCCGAGTTGGTGGGGTCCACTTCCGTGAGCAGCGTAGTGAGGCGCTGCTTCTGCTGGGCATCCGAAGAGCTGCGGAAGATGTTGGCAATTTCGTCGGCTTTGGTGTCGAAAAAGGCGCGGGCCAGCAGCGTGCCGGGGCGGCGGATAGCGGCATTGTGCACACCTTCCAGCGCGCCATAGATGCTGGTGCGGGCTTCTTCTGGCTTCTCAATGAACACGTCGAGCCCCTGCCGGTAGTAGGCGTAGATACCCGTGCGGATAGCTTCCAGCTGCGGGTCCTGCAGGTTGTTGAGCAGCCAGTAGCGGTTGCGCGACTGCCCGTCCTTCCAGGCGTCGTCCTGCTCGTTGGTGATGGTCTGCGAGGAGGCATTCTGCACCACAATGCGGGCCCGGTCGTAGTAGGGCGAGCCGCCGAGGCGCGCAAAGCTGTCCTGGTCGATGCCAATGGTGAGGTAGGCGTAGAAGGTCAGCAGCGACGACAGATTGCCCACGAAGTTGTTTTCCGAGAAATCAATCGGGTTCTGGGGCGAGTAGTTGAAGACGAAGTTCCGATCGGCGAAGCTGAGCAGGTTGGTTTCGTAGCCAGTGCCATACACCGGCCGCGACGACACAATGCGGGCCGTGGCTTTGTATTGGCCATTCTGCGGAATTTCAGTGATGCCCACGAAAATGCGCATCCGGATGCGTTCCTCGGGCCGGTAGGTTTGGCTGGTGAAGGAACGGGTGTTCAGAAACGACTGCATATCGTTCTGCATCTGCTGCACCAGCTGGCGGTCGGAGATGGTCACGTTTTCGGTGGTGACGCGTACTTCGGCCTGGATTTCCTGAGCTTGAGCCGGGAAGGCCAGCAGCGAAACGAAGGCAAGCAGCAGAGCAGACAGCGACAGATTATGCTTCACGAGGCAGGCGGGCAAGAACGGCAGCAACAATATCCCGGGCCACTTCGGCCTTGGGCTTTACTTCAAATATACGGGATTCCCCGCGCGCGTCGAGCAGCGTCACTTTGTTGGTATCGTGGCGAAAACCGGCCCCGGCATCCCGCAGGGAGTTCAGCACCACGAGGTCGAAGTTTTTGCGGCGCAGCTTGTCCAGCGCGTGGGCTTCCTCGTTGTTGGTCTCCAACGCAAAACCCACCGAAAATTGTTCGGGCCGCTTGCTTTTCCCCAGCGTGGCCGCAATGTCCACGTTCTTCACCAGCTCCAGCGTGAGTGTGTCGCCGGCCTTTTTAATCTTTTCAACCGCCACCTGGGCCGGCTTGTAGTCAGCTACGGCGGCCGCAAACACCCACACATCGGCGGCGGGCGCTACGACAGCGGCGGCGGCATACATCTGGTCGGCGGTTTCTACGCGCTGCGTGCTGATGTGCGGGTGCGTGGGGTTGGGCAGATTGGTAGGGCCGCTGATCAGCGTGACGTCGGCGCCGATGGCGGCAAAGGCTTCGGCCAGCGCATAGCCCATCTTGCCGGTGCTGTGGTTGCCAATGAAGCGAACCGGATCCAGCGGTTCGTAAGTAGGCCCGGCAGTGAGAAGAACACGCATTTATTTCAATTGAAAATGAACGTCATGCTGAGCATGTGGCGCATCAAGCCAGTGTGCGCAGCCGCAGTAGAAGCATCTCTACCTCTAACTAATTAATGCTAGCCCAACGAAGCGGTAGAGATGCTTCGGCAAGCTCAGCATGACCCGACCTATTATTGACCGTTAAAAAACCGCTCCAGCTCCGCCACAATATCTTCCGGCTCCAGCATGCGGCCGGGGCCGATCAAGCCACTGGCTAACTCGCCGGCCGGCGAGTCGAGCACGAGGTTGCCGTAGCGGCGCAACGTGGCCAGGTTAGCGGTGGTGGCGGGGTGAGCATACATATCGAGGTCCATGGCAGGGGCCAGCAGCACCGGGCAGCGCGCCGACAGGTACACGGCATCCAACAGCGAGTCGCAGAGGCCGTGGGCGAAGTGGGCCAGCGTATTGGCCGAGGCCGGCGCTACCAGCAGCGCATCGGCCCACA
This sequence comes from Hymenobacter puniceus, assembly GCF_014333525.1. Lineage (GTDB taxonomy): Bacteria > Bacteroidota > Bacteroidia > Cytophagales > Hymenobacteraceae > Hymenobacter. Next base: position 432,901 of record NZ_JACSCX010000002.1, on the reverse strand, counting down.
AGCCCAAGTGCACGTGATTATGCCACTCGCCGGCCCGCTCGTCTTTCAGGAAGCCCTGCAGCACCGGATTTTTGGAGAGCGTGCCCAGCGTGAGCGGCGTCACGAAGGCAGCGGCCGAGGGCGTCAGAATCACCTGTACCTCGGCACCGGCCTTCATCAGCAGCCGCACCAGCGGCGCCGCTTTATAGGCGGCAATGCTGCCGCACACGCCCAGTAAGATCTTGTGTCCCTGCATCACGGAGTTGTCGGATTTATCGGATAATTCTGGTGCTGCCCGACAAAAAAGAACGTCATGCAGAGCGGAGCGAAATACCGCGCTAGTGTAGTAAAAGAGGCTACTACGCTGGCGAGATACTTCGCTCCGCTCTGCATGACGTTCTTTTTGTCTGACTGAAAGCCTACTGGCCTTCTACGGCGCGCAGGTTGCCGTTTTCGTCGAACTCCGACGGTGTGCGGTAGTGCACTTTGCCTTCCAGAAACTCTTCGATGGCCAGGTTGGTCGGCTTCGGCAGACGCTCGTAGTGCTTGCTAATTTCGATTTGCTCGCGGTTTTCGAACACTTCCTCCAGGTTGTCAACCGTAGTAGCAAACTCGGCCAGCTTGCCGTTCAGCTCCTCTTTCAGCTTCACCGAAATCTGGTTGGCGCGCTTCGAGATGATGGCAATCGACTCGTACACGTTGCCGGTTTCATTGGCAAATTCCGACATGTTGCGGGTCACGATGGAGGCGGAAACGTTGTTGGGTGCTTTCATGATGCTAATGTGCTAATTTTTGAAGTGTTGATGTGCTGAAGCGCTGATTTTCTTGATGAGTGAGTTTGTCCTGGCAGTGTGCAGCCAGCACCTCAAAACATCACAAATCAGCACATCTATTTGGCGGCCGCAGGCTCGGCGGGCTTGAGCTTGGCGGCCTGCGCCTGGGCATCAATGAACATCTTCTCGGCGTCCTTCAGGCGGCGGCTTTGCGGGTAGGTATCGATGAAGTGCTGGTAGAATGCCTGCACTTCCAGGTACCGTTCGCGCTGCTTCTCTTCCACACTTTCGCGGGCCAGATCATATTGCGCGCTTACTTTCAGGAACTCGGCTTCCTCATTATAAGCCGAAGCCGGAAACTGCTGCTGGAAGCCGCCCAGTGCCACTACGGCCGACTGGTAGTAACGCAGGTTGTAGTAGAGTTTGGCGCCCTGGTAGGCTTTCAACTCCAGCTTTTTCTGCAGCTCCTGCGACATGCTCTCGGCTTCGGGCCGGAACGTGCTGGTGGGGTAGCGGTTGATGAACTCCTGGATGGCCTCCAACGCCGAGTAGGTATTGGTTTGGTCTAGCTCCCATTCCGGCGAGTCGCGAAACAGCGACTTAGCCTGCAGGAACGTGGCTTCCTCGGCGTACTGCGAGTTCGGATAAGTATCGGCGAAGCTCTTGAAGTAGTAGGCGCCGAGCGTGTAATTGCGCTGCCGGAAATTGGTGTTGGCGAAGTAGAATTGTGCCTTTTCCGCTTCCGGACGGCCTTTGAGCAGCGGCAGCAGGTCTTCGAGCAGGGTGCCGGCCTTGAAATAGTCGCCCTTCTCGTAGTACTGGATGGCCGCTTCGTACTTCTTGTTCACGTCGCCGCTCTTGAGCAGCTTCTGGTAGCCGGTGCACGCGCCAAGCAGCAGGGTGCTTAGCAGCAGAACAAAAAGGGTCGGGCGGAAATAGTGCATAAGGGGCGCAAAGGTAACGGATTCTGCCTGAATGGCTGAAGGGTTTATGGTTTGATGTGCCTGCCGCCACTACCACAGCCGCGTACGGCGCTGGCAGGCTACCTCCGAACGGGTGTGGCAGGCTTGGCGGGCGCTTTCGGCGGGGCCTTGGCCGGAGCAGTCTTTCGGACCGGCGCCTTGGTGGCTTTGGGTTTGGTGCTGGCTTTAGCGGGCTTTTTGGCTTTTGGCTTGGCCTTGGTTTTCACGGGCACGGCGAAGTGCTTGCCCAACACCACGCGGCGGGTCGGGCGTTCCGTGGGGCGCCAGCGGAAGTCTTTCAGCTTTTCATCTTCGGGCTTGAGTTCGTGGGGCGGAATAAAGCTGGCGTCGGGGTTGGTGAGGAAGCTGATGGTTTGCAGCTTGCCCTCGGCAAAGCGCAAGGCCATGGTCGAGGACACGGCTTTGTTCATGCCGCTCACGGCGGTGTCGCCATCAAGAGCATAGTAGAGGCTCTCGGCGTTGCCAAGCACATCCACTTTTTTTATTGAGTTAGCCTGGAAGTACGCTACCATGTTGCGGCCCTTCACCTGGTTGTAGTTCAGCAGCGTGTCCTGCCCGATGATGAACGAGTTGGCGTACAGGCGCATTTGGTCCAGCTTACCGTTGCGCTGCCGGATTTGCATGCTGTCGGCGGTGAGCTGGTTTTTCTCGTTCCAGAGAATCGGGTTTTTGTTGAGGTAGATGATGGAATCCTGCCGGTCGTAGGTGAGTGAGTCGGCGCGGCCCTGCAGATCGGGGCGGAAGATTTTGGCCCGGGGGAAGGCGTACAGCACGCCGGCGGCGTTCAGCGGCGGGCGGCCTTCCTGGCTGATGAGCGTATCGGCGGCGAGGTAGAGCGTGTCTTTGCCGGAGATGTTGCGCATCACCGGGGCGCCGTACACCTTGGTGCGGCCCAGGCCTCGCCAGTAGCGCCCCACATCGCCCCGAATCACGAGGTTATCCTTTTTGCTGGTCATCGATACGTGGCCAGTGGCTACGCCATACTGCCGGGTTTCGTCGTACACCAGCCGGTCGCCGCCCAGAAGGTAGTTGGGCGTCTCGATTTTGGCGTTCTTCTGGAAGTTGGAAACCCGCGTGATGGTGTTGTAAGTGCCGTTTTCGGCGTAGAGCGTACCCTGCCGCCCTTTGATGCGGGTGGGCCCCAGAAAGGTGGCAATCTTCGACACCGTGTTATACTGCAGCGTGTCGGTGTCGATGACGTTGTCTTTGGTCACCAGCTTTACGTCGCGCTTGAAGCTGAACACCTTGCTGGCGGTGTTGTAGTAGCCAAAGCGGCTGTCGAGCGTGTTTTCGGGGTCGACGAGGTGGCCGCCGGTGCTGTAATAGGCCAGGTTGCGGTTCAGGTCGTAGTCGAGCACCTGGGTGGTGAGGGTCATGCGCGGGTCGCGCATGGTCACGTTGCCGGTGATGCGGGCTTTGCGGGTGTCGCCGTCGTAGGTGCCCCGGTCGCCAGTGATGGTGATGGTGTCGTTCTGGATGATGCGCACGTTGCTGAAAGCCTCCAGCGCGTTGCGGTCGAGGTACTGATAAGCCGAGTCGCAGTAGAGCAGCGTAGTGCCCTGCCGGAAGCTCACGTTGCCGAGCAGCTTGCGGATTTCCACGCCGTTGAAGGTGCCGCCTACCAGCCGCTGGGTGCCCGGCAGCAGCTCGATGCGGGAGCCTTTGGGGGGCGTGGCCGCGGCAGCCGGCCGGGCGCCCGGCCGCTGCTGCGCCATAGCCAGAGCGGGCAGCAGCGCCAGCCACAACAGAAAAAGATGCTTGGGAAAGGTCATTTCAGCGCAAAGGTACGGAACCTGCCCCCTAACGCCATCAGCCCGCACTTCGTGTGGTGCAACTGCTCAGATAAGAATTCAAACGAGTCATAATAGATAGGTGCAGGCGTTTGACAAGACCTGATATCTAGCCTGATAGCCCGTCATGCTGAGCTTGCCGAAGCATCTCTACCGCTTCGTTTTAATAGCATTGCAACGAAGCGGTAGAGATGCTTCGGCAAGCTCAGCATGACGTTCTGTTCCCAACAGAGTCAGCACGCGAGATTCCTCGGAATGACGGGCTTTTATACAGAATTGGCCCTTACTGCCCGGAAATCATGCCGCGCATGGCGGGCACGTTATCGGTTTCGATGGCGTCGGGCAGGGTGCCGAGCAGACGCTTGACGGTGCCGGCCGAGCGCCCCCCGAACGTGACTACCTGCAAGCCGGCGGCGTGGGCCTGCTGGGTATTTTCCAGGCTCACGAGGTCCTTGCTGAGCACAATGGCCTGCACCTGCAGCGCTTTGGCGGTTTGCAGGCCGCCCGCAAAATCGTCGGTTATTTCCAGGCCCAGCGGTATGCCCGGCAGCTCGCGGCGCATGAGAGCCAGCGTAGGCTGATGGGTGGTCAGGATGAGCAGACGCTCCGCAGGCCAGGGGTAGCGCTTGAGCAAGCGCGCCAGGGCGCGGGCCAGCATTGGGGCGCGGGCGTAGGCATCGTCGGGGTGGCAGGCGTCGGCGTGGTGCAGGTCGAAGTGCAGGTAGGGGTGCTGGCCCTGGGTGCGGCGCAGCAGGCTTTCCAGCGTCTGCAGCTTTTCGTCTTGGAACCAGTCGTAAGGCCAGCCGGCACGGTAGGGCAGCTGCTGCAATTCCGCCGCCGACTTCTCACTGATGCACCCTTGTCCGGACGTCAGCGTTTCCAGTTTGGCGTCGTGGTAGAGCATAATCACGCTGTCCTGGCTGAGCTGCAAATCCATTTCCAGGCCGTCGGCGCCGCGGTCCAGGGCTTGCTGCTGGCTGGCGGCGCTGTTGGGCGGCAGCGGGTTGAAGGGGCTGATGGGCGTCAGGAACGCGGAGCCGGCGTGCCCGATAACCAGCGGCCGGTAGTCGGCGGGCAGCGTGGGGGCGGTGGTGCAGGCGGCGGGCAGCAGCAGGGCCAGCCCCAGGCCGGCCTGGCCCAGCAGAGGTCGCAGACGGGCAATGAAAAAAGTAGGCATAGACGATCAGGCGAAAAAACTCGCCGGCCCAATATAGCCCACCTGCCGGCAAACAGCCGTTCAGGCCGTACTTTTACTGCTCGCTTACTCCTTGCTTCCCCTCCCCCATGCTCGACCAGGTCCGCCGCTACATCATCGAACACGCGCTTTTCAACCTCGAAACCGATACACTGCTGGTGGCCGTGAGCGGTGGGCAGGACTCGGTTGCGCTGGCCGAAGTGCTGCACCAGCTGGGGGCGCAGTTTGCGGTGGCGCACTGCCACTTCGGGCTGCGCGGCGACGAGGCCGACGCCGACGAGCAGTTTGTGCGCAAGCTGGCCAAGAAGTACGAGGTGCCCTATTTCGTGGAGTTCTTCCAAACCAAGGCTTTTGCCGAGCAGGAAGGCATTTCGACGCAGATGGCGGCCCGGGCGCTGCGCTACGAGTGGTTTGAACGAATCCGCCAGACGCAGGGCTACGCCTACGTCGCCACCGCCCACCACCAGCGCGACGCCGCCGAAACCATGCTACTCAACCTCACGCACGGCACCGGGCTGGCGGGTTTGCACGGCATTCCGCCCAAAAACGGCCATATCGTGCGCCCGCTGCTAGGCATCGGTAAGCCGGAGCTGTTCGAGTATCTGGTGGAAAACCAGCTGATGTGGCGCGAAGACGCCTCCAACGACAGCCCCGTGTACCAGCGCAACCGCCTGCGCCAAGAGGTGCTGCCGGTGCTGCGCGACATCAACCCCAACCTCGACCAGACGCTGCAGTTCACGGCCGAGCGGGTGGGCGGGGCCGAGGAAATCGTGCGCCGCTACGTGCAGGACACCGCCGCCGAAGCCCAGCGCACCGAAACCGACGCCACCTACCTCGACATTCGGCTGCTGCAAAAAACGGCCGCTACCACGCTGGTGCTGCACGAGCTGCTGCGGCCGTTCGGGTTCAGCTTCCCGGTGGTGAAGGACATTGTGGCGGCCTTCCCGGCCGAACCCGGCCGCCGCTTCGAGTCGCCGACGCACCGACTGGTGAAAGACCGCGAGCAGCTGGTCATCACGCGCCGTAACCTCACCAAATTCGGCACGCACCAGATTCAGGCCGGCCAGGAAGTGCTCAAGATCGACGGGCTGCACCTGCGCCTGGAGTTGCAGGAAGCAACCGAAAACTTTGAGGTGCCGCGCGGCAAAGCCGTGGCCGCGCTGGATGCCGACGCGCTGAAGTTCCCGCTCATCGTGCGGCCCTGGCAGGAAGGCGACTGGTTTATGCCTATCGGCATGAAAGGCAAAAAGAAGCTCAGCGACTTCCTCATCGACCAGAAAGTACCGCTCAACCTCAAAGACAACGTGCAGGTGCTCTGCTCCGGCGACGGCAAAATTGCCTGGGTCATCGGTTTCCGCCCCGACGAGCGGTTCCGCGTGAACGACGACACCGAGCGGGTGCTGGTGGTGAAGCGGATGTAGTGCTTAGGAAGTTGGTACTTGATGACTCCCTCCGTCTGTAATAGCCTAATACATATGCATTAAGCAGTTGAATTTACCTCAAACCACCACCTAAGCACTAAGCACTAAGCCCCAAGCACTATCTTTACGCGCATAACGTAACCCTCACCCAATTCCTCACCCGATGAAAGTTACCGTAGTTGGGGCTGGCAATGTGGGCGCAACCTGCGCCGACGTATTGGCCACCCGCGAAATTGCCAACGAAATCGTACTGGTTGACATTAAGGAAGGCTTCGCCGAAGGCAAAGCCCTCGACATCTGGCAGAAAGCCCCCATCATCGGCTACGACTCGCGCACGGTAGGCGTGACCAGCGACTACAGCCGCACGGCAGACTCCGACGTGGTGGTAATCACCTCCGGCCTGCCCCGCAAGCCCGGCATGACCCGCGACGACCTGATTTCGACCAACGCCGGTATCGTGAAGTCGGTGACCGAGCAGGTGGTGAAATACTCGCCCAACGCCATTATCATCATCGTTTCGAACCCGCTCGACGTGATGACCTACCAGGCTCACCTCACTTCCGGCCTCGACCGTACCAAGGTGTTCGGCATGGCCGGCATCCTGGACACGGCCCGTTACCGCGCCTTCCTGGCTGAAGCCCTCAACGTGAGCCCCAAAGACATTCAGGCCGTGCTCATGGGCGGCCACGGCGACACCATGGTGCCCCTGCCCCGCTACACCACCGTGGGCGGCATCCCCGTAACGGAGCTGATTGGCAAGGAAGAGTTGGACGCCATTGTGGCCCGCACCACCAACGGCGGCGGCGAACTGGTGAAGCTGATGGGTACTTCGGCCTGGTATGCGCCCGGCGCGGCCGCCGCTCAGATGGTAGAAGCCATCGTGCGCGACCAGCGTCGCGTGTTCCCGGTGTGCATCAAGCTGGAAGGCGAGTACGGCATCGACGGCGTGTACCTGGGCGCTCCGGTTATCCTGGGCAAAAACGGCATTGAGAAAGTAATCGAGCTGCAACTCAACGACGAGGAGAAGGCCCTGCTGGAAACCTCGCGCGGCCACGTGAAAGAAGTGATGGACGCGCTGGACAACATGAGCAAGGCTTCGGCCTAAGCTTTTCCAGCCGCCAACAGAAACCGGCCGTTCTGCGCAAGCAGGGCGGCCGGTTTTTTGTGACCAAGGGAAGCCGAAATGCGTACTTTACTGCCGTAAACCCTTTTATGCACTTCTACTTCACGGACACCAACTCCGAAATCACCGACGCTTGGCAGCATGTTTTTGCCGATGTTCCCCAGGTGAGCATCCGCCACGGCTCCATTTTTGACGTTCCCGCCGATGCGCTGGTGAGCCCGGCCAACAGCTTCGGCTACATGAACGGCGGCATCGACTTCGCCATTTCCAAAACCCTGGGCTGGCACCTGGAAAAGGACTTGCAACACGTCATTCGCGAGAAATATTACGGGGAACTGCTGGTGGGCCAGGCCGAAATTCTGCCCACCGGTCACGCACAGTTTCCCTACCTGATTGCGGCCCCCACCATGCGCACGCCCATGACCATCACGCGGGGCCCCAACGTGTACCACTGCATGCGGGCGCTGCTACTCCTGTTGGCCCACGGCCGCCTGCCCGATGGCCGCCCGGTAAAGGACGTGATACGCACCGTGGCGGTACCGGGCCTGGGCACCGGCGTGGGGCAGGTGCGGCCGCTGGTGTGCGCCCGCCAGATGCGGATTGCCTGGGAAGATGTGCTGCATCAGAAACACGCTACCGTGGCCGATTGGGAAGAAATGTGCGGCAATTATGCCTACTTCTACACTCACAACGAGTCTGATATCAAATACGACATTCCCTGAGCCCGGCAACCCACACTGGCCGTTCTGCGCAAGCAGGGCGGCTGGTTTTGCGTTTGGCAGCAGCGCGAACTTTGTAGTTCGCGCAACTGCAGCAAGTGGAACCTTCTGAGCGGCGCGGCGGCGCGAACTGCAAAGTTTGCGCTACTCTGCATCAATTCGGCAACAACCATACAACCTTTCAGCCAAGTGGTGGCCCTATGCAGGCAACCCAATTGTTGCAGTTCCAGTCTGTTACTTCTGATACAGTTATTAGCGCTTTTCTCTCATTCTATACAGATACCGATGAAAGCTTTCTGCCTGAGCATGTGGCTGCTGCTGACCGCCGCCACGGCTAGCCTGGCCCAACAAACACCCACCGGCATCCGCCCTCTCGACCAGCTGGTGGCGGCTATCAACACGAAGTCGGTGGCGCCGCTGCAGCCGTTTCTGAACAGCGAAACCCGGGTGGGCGCCTTGCCGGCCGCTTACACCACGCAGTTGCTGGCGCAGCTCATTCCCGGCTTCGGGCCCGTGGAAAACGTGCGGCTGGTAAGGCAAACGCCCGAGGGTAGCAACACCCGCTATGTGTGCGCCTTCACCCGCCAGGGCGCGGAAAAGGAATACGACTTTCTGGTAACTCCCGACGCCAAGTTTCTGGAGCTGAACCTGGCCAAAGCCAGCATGAAGAAGATTGCCACAGCCGCCTCCACCTTAGAGCTAACCACGCCGCCCACCGTGACCGTGCCGATGCAACTGCTCAACGGCCTGATAGTGGTGGAGGCCGAAGTAGACGGCCGCCGCGGCAATTTCCTACTCGATTCGGGTGCGCCGGCCCTGATGCTCAACCAGCGCGAGTTTGCTGCCACCCCCGGCGAAACCACCGCCACGGCCGGCGGCATGCGCGGCGTGAACGGCAGCATGGGCAGCTACTCCTACCACACCACGCAAAGCTTTGATTGGGCCGGCATCCGGTTCCAGAACCGGGAAGTACCTACGCTGGACTTGTCGAGTCTGGAGCAGCGGCTGAAGGGCATGAAGCTGCTGGGCCTGATCGGCTACAACCTGCTCGACCAGTATGCCCTCACGCTCGACTACCGCGCCGCGCAGGTGCAGCTCCGCAAGCCCGACCCCGCCGCCACCGGCCCGGCACCGCTGCTGAGCGTGCCCTTCACTATGCGCGGCCACTTGCCCATACTGGAAGCCACCGCCGCCGGCCAGACCTGGCAGCTGGCCATGGACTCCGGCGCCCAATACAACCTATTCGACCAGCAGTACGCTCCCACTTTCCAGAAAACGCTGCGTAAGCCAGAAAACGTCACGCTGCAGGGCGCCGACAACCTGTCGCGCACCGTGGTGAGCGGGCAGGTACCGGAATTGAAAGTGGGCAGCAAGCTGCCCTTCCGCAACCAGCCCACGGTGTTCACCGACATTTCCCACATCAACAGCAAGCCCGACCAAACGCCAATTCAGGGGCTCGTGGGCTACCCGTTCCTGAGCCAGTACCGCACCACCATCGACTTTGTGAATAAGCAGGTGCGGTTTTATAATTGGTAAGGCTATAGGCACGGTTACTGTCATTGCGAGGACGCAGGACGAAGCAATCCTTCCTCTCATAGTAGACACCCTCCTCCATGACAAAACCCTCCGGCATTAATGTAGTACACTAATGCCGGAGGGCTTTCTGCTTAATTTAGGCTTAGCGCATGGGGAGTAAGGATTGCTTCGCTCCGCTCGCAATGACAAGTGGCTATTTCTGGCTGGCTTTGAACAGGCGCTGCTTTTCGTCTTTGGAGAGGCTTTCGTAGCCGGAGCGGGAGATTTTGTCTAGAATGGCGTCGAGGTCTTCCTGCTCGGGCTTGGGCAGGCTGCCTTTGCGCGGGCCAGCGGTCGGAGCGGCGGCACTACTGCCGCGGTGCGTCACGCGCAGGCGTGGGCCCGAGAGCAGGCTGCCCACCCAGTCGCCGATGGCCTGCACGGGGCGGCCCAGGTCGCGGCCGCGCTGCAGCTGCTTGATGAACAGGAAGCCCAGCAGCGCGCCGCCCAGGTGAGCAATTTCGCCGCCCGGATTGCCGCCATCAATGCCCGCAATGCTCACCAGCACCACCACGGCCGCGATGTACTTGATGCGCACCGGGCCCAGGAAAATAATGCTGAACGTGTAGTCGGGCAGCAGCGTGGCGGCTCCCAAAATGATGGCCGTGACGCCCGCCGAAGCGCCGTAGAGCATGGCCGGCCGGCCGGCAAACACTGGAATGAAGTTGTAAGCCAGCAGATACAGCACCGCGCCGGCCAGAGCTCCCAGAATATATAAGCTCACCAGCTTTCGGTCGCCGAGGTACTCGCGTACCAAGGAGCCAAACCAATACAGGTTCAGCAGATTGAATAGGATGTGGAAGAAGTCGGTGTGGACAAAGCAGTAGGTGAGCAAGGTCCAGGGGCGGGTGAGCAGCGTGAGCGGCCCCGAAGGTACCGCCAGCCACTCCAGCACCAAGCTGATATCGAGGCGGCCCGCCGTCACCAGAAACAGCGTGACGCGAATCAGCAGCAGCACTACAAACACCAGCACATTGATCAGCAGCAGCTGGCTCAGGGCATTGTCGCGCCGAGTGAGGGTGGCGCGGATGTCATCGAGGAAACTCATGGGTGGGAAAGCAAAGAGGACGGCAGGCTACGCGAAGCTACAAGTTGGCAGGCAGGCGGCTACTCAGCCGTAGTGTGTGCCGTTGCGCTGCCAGATTTTCAACACGATGAACCCAATCAACATTCCGCCCAAATGCGCGAAGTGCGCCACATTGTCGCCGGGCACCGGATGAATGCCCTGGTAGAGTTCGTAGGCAGTATACAGCGTCACGAACAGCCACGCTTTGATAGGAATGGGAATTGGGAAGATGATGAGCGACTGTTGCGGAAACAGGAAGCCGAACGCAAACAGCACTCCAAACAGAGCCCCCGACGCCCCCAGCATGCCGGCTTCTGGGCTGTTGATGGCCCGGTCGTAGATGGCTTGGATGGTTTCCGTAGCGGAGGCAATCAGGCTTTGGTCGTTGGGGGTGCGCTGCATCTGGGCCGCTACCACCGAGTAGGAATCGCCGGCCTCAGGCAGATAGTTGTGAAAGTAGTTGGAGAGGGCGACGCCGGATGGCGCTTCCTGAAACGCAATCCGGTCAGTGTCCATCTGGTGCAGTTCGTAGGCGCGCACGCCCTGGTACAGGATACCAGCGCCCACGCCGCAGATCAGCCAATACGTCAGAAACCGTTTCGGGCCCCACACATCTTCCAGCGAGGCCCCGATGAACACCAGCCCCAGCATGTTGGAAAACAGGTGACCGAGGCTGCCGTGCAAAAACATATAGGTCAGGAACTGCCAGGGCTGAAAGTACACTGAGCCTAATGGGTAGAGCGCACCTAGAACGTCAACTTGCTTTCCAAACTGATTTTGCAGAAAAAACACCAGCACGTTGATAATAAGCAGCGTACGAACGGTGGGAGTAAGTCGGAACATGAATCGCAGATTTTGCAGATTATTTGGATTGCGCTGATTTTTCTTCCCTTACGCTAGACGGGGCGGTTTGGCCGGATGAGCGATGTAGAGACGCCAAACTTCGCGTCTATTTGTTGCTGACGTTGTTCAACCGACGTAGTTCCATTCATTCAACATCAGTAACGACGAGACGCGAATACGCGCCTTTACAGCCTTCAAATCAGCGGCGGAAGAAGTCCTGTATCTGACTGAGTTCCAGCATGACGAGGGTGCGGCGGCCGTCGGGGGTGTAGCCGGGCACCTGGCAGGCAAACAGCTTATCCACCAGCGTGTTCATTTCGGTATCGGAGAGGCGGGCGCCGGCGGCAGCCGTAGCCACGCGGCGGGCCAGGGCGCGGGCCATCTGCTCGCGGCGGTCCAGCTTCACGGGGCCAGCGTGGGTCCGGAACTGCTCGATGAGGCCTTCCAGCAGCTCTTTTTCGTCGCGGGCCGGCACATCGGCCGGAATGCCCTCCACGGCAATGGTGTGCTTGCCGAAATCGGTGAACCGGAAGCCCAGGCCGCGCAGGGCGTCTTCCACCTCGCGCAGAATGGCAAAGTCCTGGGGCGTAAACGTGACCGTGCGCGGGAACAGCAGCGTCTGGGAAGCGCCGGTTTCGCGCTCCAGCGTGTGGGCGTACTGCTCGTACAGGATTCGCTCGCGCGCGGCGGCCTGGTCCAGCAGCATCAGCCCCGACTTCACCGCCACCAGCAAGTACTGGCCGTGCACCTGTAACACCTTGTTGCCGGTGCTGGCCGGCACCTCGCGCAACGGCAGCTCGGGCGCAACCGGCACCGCCGCCGAGGTGGCCGCCACCACCAGCGGCGGCGACACCGGCGGCGACACTAGCGGTGGAACAGTGGCCGCGGCTGTGAGAGCCGCCGCGCTAGGCACGGGCACACCTTTGGCCGTGGCTTCGCGCTCCACATCGGGCACGCTCACTTTGCTTAGGCTCTTATAGAACTCCTCCAGGTCGCGCTTGGCCTGCTCGGTGGGGCGCGGCGGAATCTGCCGCTCGTAGCCGGTATCGGGGCGCGGGCTGCTGCCGGAGCGGGCGTCGCGGGCCGGCGTAGCTGCCTGCGACGCTGCCGACGCCAGCGCGTCGGGCCGGAAGTCGTCGGGGTCGAAGTTGCCTTTGGGCAGCTCCCCTGCCGGTGTGCGCAGCGGCCGGATGGGCGCAAAGTTCACGTCGCCTTCAAAGTCCAAAGACGGCGCCATATTGTGCAGCCCCAGGCTTTGCTTGACGGCGGCGCGCACAATGGCGTACACGGTTTTCTCATCCTCGAACTTGATTTCCGTCTTGGTAGGGTGCACGTTGATGTCAATGGCCTTGGGGTCGAGGTCCAGAAACAGCACGTAGAACGGGTGCGCGTCTTTGGGCAGCAGGCCTTGGTAGGCGGTCAGCACGGCGTGGTTGAGGTAGGCCGAGCGGATGAAGCGGTTGTTGACAAAGAAGAACTGGTCGCCGCGGCTTTTCTTGGCCGATTCCGGCTTGCCGATGAACCCTTTCACGCTCAGAAACGGCGTCACCTCCTCACAAGCGGCCAGCTGCTCCTTATAGCCGTTGCCGAGCAAGCTCACGATGCGCTGGCTGAGCTTGCCGGCCGGCAGGTTGAACACCTCCAGGTCGTTCTGGAACAGCGTAAACCCAATCTGTGGGTTGGCCAGGGCAATGTGCTGAAACTCGTCGAGGATGTGCCGCATTTCCACGGCGTTGCTCTTCAGAAAGTTGCGGCGCGCCGGCACGTTAAAGAACAGGTTCTTGACGCTGATGCTGGTGCCGTCGGGGCAGGCTGTGGGCTGCTGGCTGCTGATCTGGGAGCCTTCGATGAGCAGCAGCGTGCCGGTGTCCTGGTCGCGCTGCTTGGTGCGCAGCTCTACCTGGGCCACGGCCGCAATGGAGGCCAGCGCCTCGCCGCGGAAGCCAAGCGTGCGGATGCGGAACAGGTCGTCGGTGGTGCGGATTTTGGAGGTGGCGTGCCGCTCTAGGCTCATGCGCGCGTCGGTGGCGCTCATGCCCGAGCCATTATCCACCACCTGCACCAGCTGCTTGCCGGCGTCTTTGATGATGAGTTGCACCTGCGTGGCCCCGGCATCGACGGCGTTTTCGAGCAGCTCTTTCACGGCCGAAGCCGGCCGCTGCACCACTTCGCCGGCGGCAATCTGGTTGGCCAGATACTCGGGAAGCAGCTGAATTATGTCGGCCATTCGGGAAGGATAAAGAAGATACGAAACAAAGAAATCCGGGCGTTAACCCGCTGAGCAATTGGACTTGCTCGATGAATTGCCAACCACGGCCGGGATTTTCTCCGTAAGTTTGTGGCCAACATTCGTGTGCGTTGTGCCGGCCGGACTCCCGGGTTGGCACGTTGGACAGAGCAGAGGACCGGATGCCTGGGGCCCACCAATACGGTGGCCGGGCCCGCCGAAACCTGCTGTGGAAGACGCCTGAATGGAACAAAAGTAGGGCGAAATCCTCTTGCGTTCAACCAGACCACTTACAGCCAGACACCTCACGGGAGCCTATGCTCAAGGAATTTCGGATTAGACTCTTACTGCTGCTACTCGCTGCCACGGGTCTACTCATCACCTCCGCGGTGCCCTACGAAGACGCGGCCAAGCCCCGCTCCGTGGCCGAGCAGAACTGGGTGGACAGCGTGTTCAACTCCCTCACGCCCGACCAGCGGCTGGGGCAGCTGTTTATGGTGGCGGCCTACTCCAACAAAGACAAAAAGCACGCGCAGTACACCGAGTTTCTGGTAAAGAATTATGGCATCGGGGGGCTGATGTTTCTGCAGGGCGGCCCGCGCCGGCAGGCCAACCTCACCAACCGCTACCAGGCCGCCGCCAAGGTGCCGCTGCTCATTGCTCTTGATGCCGAGTGGGGCTTGGATATGCGCCTCGACTCTAGCATGCACTTCGCCAAGCAGATGACGCTGGGCGCCATGGACGACGAGCAGTACGTGTACCAGATGGGCCGCGAAATTGCGCTCAAAATGAAGACGCTGGGCGTGCACGTCAGCTTTTCGCCCGTCGTCGATATCAACTCCAACCCCGACAATCCGGTTATCGGCAACCGCTCGTTCGGTGAGAACAAGGAGCAGGTGGCTAAGCGAAGCGTGGCCTACATCCGGGGGTTGCAGGACCACGGCATTATGGCCGTAGTAAAGCATTTCCCCGGCCACGGCGACACCGACGTGGATTCGCACGTGGCGCTGCCGGTTATCAACTCCGACCTGGCCCACCTGACCAACATGGATCTGTACCCGTTTCAGCAGTCGTTTGAGGCGGGCGTGATGGGCGTGATGGTCGGCCATCTCTACATGCCGCTGTTTGATACCGTGCGCTCAGTGTCGGCTACCATTTCGCGCAACCTCGTGACGGGGCTGCTGAAAGAGAAAATGGCCTACAAAGGGCTGGTATTCACGGATGCGCTCAACATGAAGAGCGTGGCCAACCTCTACAAGCCCGGCGAGCTGGACGCGCTGGCGCTGCTGGCCGGCAACGACGTGCTGCTGTTTTCCGAGGACGTGCCAGTAGCCATTCAGAAAATCAAGGACGATCTGGCTGCCGGCAAGCTGGTGCAGGCCGACATCGACCAGCGGGTGCGCAAGATTCTGCGCGCCAAGTTCTGGGCCGGCCTCAACAACCAGCAGCCCATCGACGTGCCTAACCTGATGACCAACCTCAACCGGCCCCAGAGCCGGACGGTGGCGCAGGAAATTTACGAGCACGCCACCACCGTGGTGAAAAACCAGGATGACCTGCTGCCGCTGCACCGCCTCGACACGCTGCGCATCGCCACCGTCACCATCGGGGCCGGGGCGGGCAGCACGCTGGGCGAAATCATGGGCAAGTACCAGAGCGGCCCGGTGTATGCCGTAGCCAACCGCTACGCGCCCGACTCCACGTTTGCCCGGATTTTGCCGCGCCTTGCCCCCTACAACACGGTAGTCGTGACGCTGCACAATATGAACAATACGCCCACCCACAACTATGGGCTGGGCGACGGGGCGCTGAAATTCCTGAAGGAGCTGCAAGCCAATCCGCGCCTGAAAACGGTAGTGGTGGCCATGGGCAATGCCTACTCGCTGAAGTACCTGGACGGCGCCCGCACGCTGGTGTGCGGCTACGAAGACAACTACGCCTCGCAGCTGGTGGTGCCGCAGGTGCTGTTTGGCGCGCTGCCCGCGGTGGGCCGCCTGCCGGTCACGGTGACGCCCGAGTTGCCCGCGGGCACCGGCCTGCCTACGCCGGATTTCAAGCGCCTGCGTTACGCCACGCCGGAAAGCGAGGGCCTGGACTCCAAGGTGCTCACTCAGATTGATAACATTGCGCTGGAATCGGTGGCGTATGCGGCGGCGCCGGGCTGCCAGGTGCTGGTGGCTAAGAACGGGGCCGTGGTGTTCGACAAAAGCTACGGCTACTGCACCTACGACAAGAAACAGCCCGTCAACAACAGCACGCTCTACGACTTGGCTTCAGTAACGAAAGTAGCCGGCACGCTTCAGACCATTATGTACCTGAAAGACCAGGGCAAGCTGAACCTCGATGACAAAGTGGCCGCGTATCTGCCCGAGCTGAAAGGCACCAACAAGCGCGACATGACCGTTCGTGAGGTGCTGCTGCACCAGGCGGGCCTGAAGGCCGGCATCCCGACCTGGGAAAAAACCATCACCAAAACCGGCCCCAAGCCCACTTTTTACGCCAGCACCAGCACGACCGGCTTCACCAACGAGGTGACGCCCAACCTGTACAGCGTGCAGACGGCGGAAGATTCGGTCTGGACGTGGGTGCAGCGCTCTGGCCTGCTGCCCAGGGTGAAGGGCAAGTATCCGGTGGAATACTCCGACCTGAGCTTTATCATTCTGAAGCGGGTGGCCGAAAAGCTGCTGCAGGAGCCCATTGAGAACTTCCTCGACAAGAGCTTCTACAAGCCGCTGGGATTAGGCACCATGACTTACAACCCGCTGCAGAAGTTTCCGCAGTCGTGCATCGCGCCCACCGAAAACGATACTTACTTCCGGCGCACTCAGCTGCAAGGCACCGTGCATGACCAGACGGCGGCTATGATTGGCGGCGTAGGCGGCCACGCTGGCTTGTTTGCCAACGCCAACGACCTGGCCATCCTGATGCAGATGAACCTGCAGAATGGCCGCTACGGCGGTATGCGCTACTTCCAGAGCCCCGTCGTGACGGAGTTTGCGCGCAGCACCGTGGCCGGCAACCGTCACGGCCTGGGCTGGGACCACGGCGACCCGAGCAAGCCCGAAGGCCCCACCAGTAACCTCTCACCGGCCAGCACGTTTGGTCATACGGGCTTCACCGGCACCTGCGTCTGGATGGACCCCGAAAACAAAATCCTCTACATCTTTCTTTCCAACCGGGTGTACCCCGACGCCGGCAACAACAAGCTGCGCCAGTACAACATCCGCACCCGCATTCACGACGTCATCTATAAGTCGCTGCAAAAGACATGACCTGTTGTCCGGCTTTTCTGTTTCTTTGACCCCGCAATCGGCGGCAAGGCGTTCCTGAAGGAGCAGCTTGCCGCCGATTTTTTTGTCCTTGCGCCCGCAAGCCGGCGTTAGCCATGTTTGCTGACCTTTGGTTTCGTTTTTCTCTTCCCAGCTTTCCCGGCTGCTCTCCCCTACCCCGCTTGCCCCGCCGCTCCACCCCTGCGCGCGACGGCGCCAGCCCAAGCTTACGCTCTGATCATGAATATCGGCATCGTCTGTTATCCCACCTTTGGCGGCTCCGGCGTGGTGGCCACCGAGTTGGGCAAAGCCTTGGCCCAGCGCGGCCACCGCGTCCATTTCATCACCTACAGCCAGCCGGTTCGCCTCGATTTCTTCAACGAGAACCTGTTCTACCACGAGGTCTACATTCCGCCGTATCCGCTGTTCCAGTTTCCGCCCTATGAGCTGGCGCTGGCCTCGAAAATGGTGGACATTGTGCAGAACGAGAAGTTGGATGTGCTGCACGTACACTACGCCATTCCGCACGCCTCGGCAGCCTACATGGCCAAGCAGATCCTGATTACCAAAGGCATCCGCGTGCCGGTCATCACCACGCTGCACGGCACCGATATTACGCTGGTGGGCAAGGATGCCAGCTACGAGCCTGTCGTGACGTTCAGCATCAACCAATCGGATGGTGTAACGGCGGTTTCGGCCGATCTGCGCAAGGAAACCTACGAGTACTTCGCCATCGAGAAGGACATTGAGGTGATTCCGAACTTCATCAACCTGGACCGCTTCAAAAAGCAGGACAAAGGCCACTTCAAGGCCGCCATTGCGCCCGATGGCGAAAAGCTGCTTATCCATACCTCCAACTTCCGCTCGGTGAAGCGCGTCGAGGACGTGGTGCACATCTTCGACGGGGTGCGCAAAACGGTACCGGCCAAGCTGCTGCTCGTCGGTGACGGGCCCGACCGGCCGCGCATTGAAAAGCTTTGCCGCGACCTGGGCCTCAGCAGCAACGACGTGCGTTTCCTAGGTAAGCTGGAAGCTGTGGAGGAAGTGCTCAGCGTATCGGATCTGTTTTTGATGCCTTCCGAGAAGGAGAGCTTTGGACTGGCGGCGCTGGAAGCCATGGCCTGCGAAGTACCCGTTATCAGCACCAACGCCGGCGGCATTCCCGAGCTGAACGAACACGGCATTACGGGCATGACCAGCAACGTCGGCGACGTGGCCGACATGGTAAAAAATGCGCTGTTTGTACTCCAGGACGACAACCTGCCCCGCTTCAAAGCCGCCGCTCGAGCCCACGCTGAAACTTTTGCCGTTGGCAACATCGTGCCCCACTACGAGGCCTGCTACCAGCGTGCCATTGATGCCGTACTGGCCGCTACGGCCTGATTGGATTTTGTATTTAAGTAAAAAGCAAAGGCCCGGCGTATTGCGCCGGGCCTTACCCAAATTTTATAAAGTGTTCCGGCTTATGGCCGGAACACTTGTTTTAGTATTGTTAGTAGCCTCTCAAACAACAGAAATTACAGCCCGTTAGGCCGCACATACTGCTCATGCTAACGTAAATGACCGTTTATTTGAACAGGTAGCACGTTAGTGCCGCAAGGTTGGAATAGTGCTAGATTGTGCCCAAACGAGAACTTGGTTCCTTATGAAGTACTCCATTCCCGAGCAGCTCATCCGCCACGCTTTTTTCTTTTCAGTATGGTGTTTGGAGCAGTGCCACGACATGGCGCGCTACCATCGCCAGGTGGCCGCGTTGAGCCAACTACCCGAAGGCACAGTTGGCCGCGAGTTGGCCGCGTGCTTGCTGGCCCGGGACTTGACATTGGTGCCCGGCTTTGAAAGCCACGACTTAAAGCACGTGGTGCTGGCGTACGAGTTGGAGCCGGTGGGCGAAATTCGGATGCAAGCCTTTATGCTGGGCAATGGCAACTGGACGTTGCCCAGCTTCCTGATTTTTTTGTTTGGGCTGCTACTCTTGCCCCAGCACTGGCGCTTGTTTCGGCAAGATTATCGCGCCGGACAACGCTGTGTGCCGCTTGCTACCCTGACCATTGAGGCATGTCAGCACCAATCACTCCAGCAGCTTCAAAGCTATCTGTTCAGTCGGTATCAAGAAGTGAAACTCATCCACCAGCCCAACCTGCACCTGCGCTTGAGTTGGCTGGGCAGCTACGGGGTAATGGCCGTGGGCATCGCGGCGATGCTGTTTTGTTACCCCTTTCTGTGGTCCGCCGACCTAGCGGACTTAGTAGGGGCCGGTTTTCCGTTTGTCGCCGGGGCTATTTTGGTCGTCGGGGGCTTACTCAACCTGACCTTGCAAGCCCACCTTCGCGCCAAAGAAACGAGTACCTAATCAGGTTATACTCGTATTTTACTAAGCGGCTGTCCATGTACATTCATTGGCACAGCGAAATGGTCGTTCGGACCAGATTAAGTTCAAGAAACTCATTCACCTTTCAAAGTTCACGAAACTCAGATTTGCGATGAGTTTCGTAAACTCTTCGCTTTCCGGAAGATTTGGGTAAGAGCAAGTGCAGTAAGCCGGGCCTTTTGCTTTTCGCTGAAATACTACAAAAATATGTCGCCGATTTCCTGCCAGCTGTGCACGCGGCGGTAGCGGGTTTCCAGGGCGTTGTGCGGCGCATCGAACAGGATACCTTCACCCCGGAAATTGTCGAAGTTGAAGGCGTTATCGTCGATGAGAAAGTCGGCATTGAGGATGCTTTTGTCGCCGCAGAACACCACGTTGCGCCACGGAATGAAGCTAAAGTGCTGCTGCAGCCACTCGTACTTATCCAGAAACGAGTTGGGAAACTCCATAGCTGCCGAGGCAATAAATAGCTCGTGGCGCTGGGCCAACTCGCGCAGTACGCGCTGGCTATCGGCCATGAGAGGCAGGTCTTTGAAGAAGCCGGGGCGGTTGGGGTAGTCGCGCAGGGCTTGCTGGTGCTCGGGCGCCACGGCTTCGTGGAAGTTTTTGCCGCGCAGTTGCGCCAGCGTCATTTCTTGCTCGAACTCGTGGGCGTACCACTCCTGAAACCGGGCAATGGAATCGGCAATTACCTCGTCCATATCCACGGCAATACGGGTTTTCGTCATATTTTGGGAATACTGCGAGCCACTGGGCTCGGTTTATTTACTGTTATTACGCAGTATCTTTATTAAAGCGCCGTTGAGAAGTAGCGCGAACTTTGTAGTTCGCGTCCCCGCGCCAGTCCGACGATTCCACATGGCGCGGCGACGCGAACTACAAAGTTCGCGCTACTACCTACTGCGTAACAGCAGTTACTCAGGGTCTTCGTCTGCCGATGGAACACTTGCCCAGGCGCATACGGCCGTCAGCAAAGCCACCACCAGTACCACCTGCCACGTGGCGGAGTTTACCGAATCGGCCGGACTCTCCCGCGACCCAAGTACAAACAAACCCAGCCACCAGCTGCTCAGGGCAACTAACGAGGTAGCGGCCACGCTGGGGCGTCGGTCTTTGAGCAGGACCACCAACCAATACATCAGAAACGCAATGCCAAGCGGCACGCCGGCTAGCAGCACCACGATGGCCCACAGGATTTCTCCCATGGACGTGTGATTCTTCATGGCTTCGGCCGCGCCCAGGTGGCTACTTAGCAGCGCCACGGCCACGGCAGCTATTCTGAGCCCAGCCTTCGTCATGCCGCCACCTAAAACAGGCCGAAAGCTTCGCGCTTGACGGCCAGCAGGGCGCGCTCCGTAGGGTCCACTTCGTCGCTGATCAGGCTTTCGAGGATGCGCTTGGCCAGCTCGGTGCCGCGGGCCTGCTGGGGCTGGGGCAGCGTGTGGTAGGCCTTGTTGATGGCCGTCAGGACGTGCTCTTTGGCGGCTTTTACTTCGCCCCAGGTGTCGGGACTCATGTAGAGCTGCTGGCTGAGGTTGTGCTCATACTCGGCCCGGATTTCCTGCAGCAGCAGCCGATGATACTCTGGAGCCGTCTGGCCGGCGCTACTCAGGCGCACCAGCAGGTTGCTGGGCGTGATGCGCTCCAGCAGCAGCGTCATGCGCTCGAAGGCCTGCAGGCGCAGCGGCAGCGTGGCCTTGTTGTTTTCCAGACGCAGCTCCAGCAGGCGGCGCTGCTGGTCCCGGTCGAGGTGCTGCCGGATGAGGTAGAAAATGGAGCCGGCGACCAGCACGGCCGGCAGCAGCGTTTTAAGCAAATCGAACAGGTAGGCAGTAGTATCCATGCGGCAAGGGCCGCCGTGCAAACGGCAGCGGCGAGTAAAAACCAGTAAACAAGTGTGGGCTGCGAAGGTAACTACACGGCGCAGATGCCGCGCTACAACCCCCGGCTACTTTCCGGCCAACGGCCCGGCAGCTCCCGCAAGCGGCTCTGCTGAACCAGCGGCCGGCCGCTGCTGTTGTAGTCGCAACAAAGCCGCGCGAGTAGTAACGCTACTCCCCCACCGGCTTCGTATCTTTGTCGCCTTACTTTTCTAAAAACGAACGCACTATGGCAACGGCCGTCTCCACGAAACTTGCTCCCATCAGCCTCACGCCGCGCGCGCTGGAAGAGGTTCGGAATATTCTGAACGAGAAAAACGTGCCCGCCGAATACGGTTTGCGCGTGGGCGTACAGGGCGGGGGCTGCTCGGGCATGAGCTATCTGCTCGGCTTCGATAAGCCTAAAGACCAAGACGAAACCTTCGACCTCGACGGCGTAACACTGATCATGGATAAGAAGCATGCCATGTATGTGTTGGGTATGGAAGTTGATTTCCAGGACGGCCTCAACGCCCGCGGCTTCATCTTCAGCAACCCCCAGGCCAAGAGCACCTGCGGCTGCGGCTCGTCGTTTTCGTCGTAGCCATACTAAATCCTTTTTTGATTAATAGGAAAGCCCTCAGCTTTGTAGCTGAGGGCTTTCCTATTTAATATTCTTGAAACTCTCCCTCAAAATAATTTCTTCATGAGCAGTGATATTTATAAATAGCTTTAAGCTATCAACTTCATCCACGCTAGTATATGTATCTTTTCTAATAGTTTTCAGGAGCTGTGCAAGTGCTAATAGATTATAATTTGTATCAGCCAACCCATTAGCCGATATATTTCTGTATCGTCCGTAAGATTTTATAACATCATCAGAACCAAACATCACAGCATTAGAAGCTGCTTCAACAGAATCCTTTATTTGATCAGGAGTTAGCACAAATTCTTCACTCTTGTTTGTTTGCTTATCCGTCAACATGTTAGTCAATACAGCAACGTAAGGCTTGACTAAAGCCTGATAAATTTCTTTTCTTTTATCATAAAGCCGCGTCTGTCTGTCTTTATAATTTTCGTAAAATTTAGTAACAACATATCCTATCGCACCTAGCAGCAATGGAATAGTGGGATTAGGATTCATTATCAAATAAAACAGCAAATAGCTTATGGAGCCAATTGTTATAATTGCAATCCAAATTGCAAAAAACGCAAACACCTTCTTCATTTTCTTTACCTTAAAGTAGATTGATATTTTTGCTTTGACTAGACATTATTTGAAGTCAAATAACATTATAGTTTCTCAAAAAACTACTTGCTGTCCTTGCACCGGAAAAATCAGCCGCACCCCAAGCGTGTTGCCGGCCACCAACTCCCGGCGGATGATAGCTTCATAGCCAGCGGTGGGCTTGAGGTGGGTCACGACGACCGGCAGGCCTTGTAAAGCAGTTGGCCCGGCCAGCTGCGCCAGCACCGCCAGCTCCTGCCAGAAAAGCCGCGGCGTCAGGTGGCCGAACAGCTGCTTTTCCGGCTGCGCATCAGGATACGACGCTTCCATGAAGATTCCCTTTAGCAGGCCGGCCCGCAATAACGGCGCCACGGCCTGCCACAGCGTCCGTAGGTTCTGGGTTTGCTCCACGGCGTCGGCGCCGGTGTCGCCGAGGTAGAGCAGGTAGTGGCGGCCGCTGCGCACCAGAAACGCCGCACTCTGGAACGGCCGGCCGTGGCTGAGCGCATAGGCCGTGACGTGAAGCTCGGTATTGCTGAGTGGCACTTCCTGCCCGATGGCTAGAGGCCGCAGCTGGTATTTGCCCAGCGCCGGCGGCGTACCACCGGGGCCGAAATTAGGCCAGGCACGCCAGTTGAAATAATCGTTCTGGATAGTGGCCAAACTGGCCGGCAGCGCATAAATGGGCTTGGGCACGTCATCCGGGGCGTTGAGCAGCAGGCCCGCCACGTGGTCGAGGTGGGCGTGGGAAATCAGGTAGCCCTTGATGCGGGTGCGGATGGTTTCGGTGACCGGCCCCGGCAATGTTTTCTGCGCCACGGCTTTTTCCACGCCGGTATAGAGGCTGCCCGCGTCCAAGCACACGTAGTCAGAAGAGCCGGCGGCCGCCACCATATACGCCGACAGGTTGCCTTCGCTGAGCCCGCCCTTTACGCCCAATGGTACCACCGTAAAGGCTGGTTGAGCAAAAGCCGACAGTTGCCAAAACAGGCCAGCCAGCGCAAGCAGCCAACCTTTAACGCACATGACCGTCGGAGGCTACACGCTGCTGCCAGGCTTTTTGGCTCAATTCAAACCGCACTTCGCCGCTGCTGGTGCGGCCGGTATCCTGCCAGCCCTGGCGCCGGTAGAAGGTTTCGGCGCGGGTGCCGGGGCTGGTGCTGAGTGAAATAGGTGCGGCGGTATGCGTGAAGTACCAGTCCAGCAGCAGCCGATGCAGCTCTTTACCAATCCCCTGCTGATTGAAGCCAGGGTGCACAAACAGGGCCCAGACGCTGGAATCCTGCAAATCGACAATGGCAAAGCCCACAATCTGGCCGGACCGCTCGTCTGCAGCCACCCAGCCCCGGCCGCGCTGCACGAGGTAGTCGGTGTAGTCGGCGGCGGTGATGCAGGCAGGGTCGCGGAGCACGTTTTCCGTTACGGCCAGGCGCACTACCGACATGCCGGGAATATCAGAGAGGTGGGCTTGTCGGAAAACCATCAGCAGCGGGTGGCTAGTGTAGTTCGTGCGGGTAGCCGATGGCCTCCAGGTCGGCGGCCAGCTGGGGCCAATCGGTAAGGTCGGAGTTCAAGGCTTGGGCGGTGGCTTGCGTGAGGGGCTCGTGGCGGTAGATGCGGGCCACGTCTGTGGTTTCGATAGGTTCCCGCTCGGTTTCGTCGAGGTAGTACTCGTTGGCCCAGTCGGCGTAGGTTTCGGGGTCGTTGTCGAAGATGTAGAGCAATTCTTCCGAGCCGTCATCTTCCTGCTCCACAACGCCGGTCTGCCAGCCGTGAGCGGGCGTGTACCACACGCAGAACGTGGTGCCAATAGAAGCCGCCGGTTCGCCGAATACAAACTCGTCGAACACTTCGGGCAGGCCGCGCGTCACCTGGCCCTTCTCAGGGTGGTCGTATTCCTGCAGGAAGCCGTTGATGCAGCAGCCTTCGGGCCGGAACAACACCAGCATCTGGTCACCTTCACCGTCGCTCATCTCAAACAGCGCCTCGTTTTCGTCCCAGGCAGGATTGTAGGTGTAGTAGCGAAACTCCGGGTCGGGCGAGTTTATGGCGTCCAGCGCGGCTAGTGACTGGCAGATCTGCTGCAGCGTAGCCGCTTCGGGAAGTTGGGAAAGGTCGGAGGTGGAAATCATGGGGCGGGTTGGGGGCATAACCGTCATGCTGAGCTTGCCGAAGCATCTCGCGTGCTGACGTTGCAATAGCAATCAGATGCCAGCACGCGAGATTCCTCGCAAGCTCGGAATGACGTTCTTTTATTTCACTTTGCTACGGACGTCCTTTTATCTGTCAGCAGTTAATACGTTTTGGTCATGTCCTCGGGTACCACCAGCAGGAAGTCGGCTTTCTGCTGATGCTCTTTTTCCAGCTTGTCGAGGCTGGCCTGCGACACGGTGCTGATGGTAAGCACCTTCAGCTGCGGGTTCTGCTGGCGCAGATAAGCTAGAATACCGTCGTGGTTGTCGGAATGATAGGCGCCGTTGACGTGCAGCAGCAGGTGGTCGGCGGGACGGGCCTGCTGTAGGAAGTGGGCCATGGTCGCATCCTTGAGGGCCTGGGCTTGGATGATGTTCTGCACGCCGGCCGCGTGGGCTGCATCGCCACCGAACATCTTGGCCATATTCCTATAGCCGGGCAATTCGTAGTCCACAGTCAGAGGTAAGGGCGCCAGCCAGGCTTTTTCCGTGGCCGGCAAAGCATCCAGCGCCGCAAGGCTGCCTTTGGCTACCTGCGAGGCATAGCGGCGCGGCACGTTGGTGCCCACCACCCGAAATTTCTGCTGGCGTGCCAGTTGCAGCAGCGGCTTGTAGTCGGTGGCGTAGTTGGGCCAGGGGCGGCTGTCAGCTTCGAAGGCTTTATCATCCAGCTCGCCGGTGGTGTACTGGTCTACCAGTGGCTGCACGTCGCGCTCAAACATCTCCAACCCCAGCACCAGCTGGCCCTGGCGCAGGCGTAGCAAGTCTTTGGTGAGCTGCAGCGCCAGCCAGTGCGCCATGGGGTCGTTGTGCTGCTCGCCAAAGAATACCACGTCGGCGGCGGCCAGTTCCTTCAGCATCTTGTCGTAGCTGGCGGGCTTGCCGGCAGTTGTGAACAAGCGGTAGGCGGGCCGGTCTTGGGCAGCTAGGGAAGTGGCGGCTAGCAGCACCACTAGTAAGGGCAGCAGCAATTTCGAGGTCATAAGCAGCAATAAGTAGGCTGGAAAACCAGCGGCGCAAAAGTAACCGGAAAGCCCCGGCAGCTGCGAGTTAAACAGCTACTGGGGCTTGTTGTGTTCAGTTAGAAATGGCCGAGAGGCAAGCGTAAAGTTATGTGGGCGCTCCGGTTAGCCTTTGTAGAACATCCACTTCGACAGCTCGCGGTAGTTCACTTTTTTGCCATACATCAGAATCCCGACCCGGTAGATGCGACCAGCCAGCCAGGTGGTGAAGATGAAGCCCAGAATCAGCAGTACCATAGACGTGGCCAGTTGCCAGGCGGGCACCCCGCCAAACGGCAGGCGCATCATCATGGCAATGGGCGAGGTGAACGGTATCATCGACATCCAGACGGCCACCGACCCGTTGGGATTGGTGGTGAGAATCGCCTGCGACACCACAAAGGTGAGCACCAGCGGCATCGTCACGGGCAGCATAAACTGCTGGGTATCGGTGTCGTTGTCTACAGCCGAGCCGATAGCGCCGAACAGCGCCCCATAGAACAGGTAGCCCCCAAGGAAATAGAACAGAAAGCAGCCCACAATCAGCGGCACATTTAGGTCGGCGTTGCGCAGGGCGGTAATCATCTTAGCGGCCACGTTGTTTTCCTGCTTGGCAGCTTTGTCCTGCGGCGTGTCCTTGCTGACGATGGCCGTAGTGCGGTTCACGCGCGCTTCTACCATCTTTTCGGGGCTCACGGAGCGCGCCATTACCGAGCTGATGCCAATAGAAAGCAGCACCCACAGCGCCAGCTGCGTGAAGCCCACGGCCGCAATGCCTAGCACTTTGCCCATCATCAGCTGGAAGGGCTTCACCGACGAAATAACTACCTCCACAATCCGGCTGGTTTTCTCTTCCATCACGCCGCGCATAATCTGCACACCGTAGATGAAGATGAACATGTAAATCAGGAAGCCGCAGGCGTAGGCCACGCCAGTGCTGACGCCGGTGCTGGAGCTTTTCTCACCATCGTCGCTCAAACTCACAGTTTCCAAGTCTACGTCGGCCTTGAGCTTGTCAAGAGTAGCCCGGTCGATGCCGGAAGCCGTGAGGCGCTGGTTTTCGATCTGCAGCGACACGGCGCGTTCAATGTCGCGCTCCAGCGACACGCCCAGACCCTTGCGCGAAAACACCTGGAAGCCGCCTGGATTGGCCATATCCTGCTTCGGAATGTAGAGCAGAGCATCGTGCTTGCTTTTTTTGAATTCCGCTTTGGCCTGGGTCAGGTCGGGGCTGGTGCGCACAAACCGGATGTCGTCCTTCGCCTCGGGCAGCTGGCTGGCAAACAGGTTGCCGGCATCGGCCACCACTACCGTCTTGCCGCTGTCCGACATCTTGGCAATGAATATGGGCACTGCAAACAGCGCTACCGTCAGCAGCGGCCCAATCAGCGACATGATAATGAAACTCTTCTTGCGCACCCGCGTGAGGTATTCGCGCTGAAAAACGAGGAATATTTTGTCCATGGGAAATCAGGTATCGAAAGCACATCAGGCAGAGGCGAAGCCGAAGTATCTCGCGTGCTGACGTTGTGAAAGTATTGGTTGCTACCCCAGCGAGATTCCTGGCGCTGCCCGGAATGACGTTCTGCTACAGTACAGGCTCCTCCATCAGCGTTTCGGGCATGGTTTCGCGCACTCGCTGGATGAAGATGTCGTTGATGCTCGGAACCATCTCGCGGAAGGCGTGCACTTCCACCGTCCCGATGAGGTAGCGTAGCAAATCGTTGGGCGTGGTACCGGCGTGTAGCTTTATCACGTCGTAGAAGTGGCCGTTTTCGCGGTCCTGATGCTTTATTACCTCAAAATCGGGGTGCGTGACGAGCAGCCGGCCGCGGCCTTCCACCTCGTAGGTTTGAGTGCGAAACGTGTTCTTGATGTCGCGCACAGTACCATCCAACACTTTGCGGCTGCGGTTGATGAGGGCAATACTGTCGCAGAGCTCTTCCACCGATTCCATACGGTGGGTACTGAAAATGATGGTAGCACCTTTCTCGCGCAACGCCAGAATCTCGTCTTTGATGAGGTTGGCGTTGATGGGGTCGAAGCCCGAAAACGGCTCATCCAGAATGATGATTTCGGGCTCGTGCAACACCGTGGCAATGAACTGCACCTTCTGCTGCATGCCTTTGCTGAGGTCTTCCACATTCTTCTCAACCCAGGGCTTAAGCTCCAGGCGGTCCAGCCAGCTTTTGATGCGCTGGGTGGCGTCGGCACGGCTCAGGCCCTTAAGGCGGGCTAAGTACAGCAGCTGCTCGCCCACCTTCATCTTTTTGTAGAGGCCGCGCTCCTCGGGCAAGTAGCCAACCTGACCAATATGCGCGGGGTTGAGCTTCTGGCCCCGGATGCGGATTTCACCGGAGTCGGCGGCCGTAATCTGGGTGATGATGCGGATGAGCGACGTTTTGCCGGCGCCGTTGGGCCCGAGCAGCCCGAAAATGCTGCGCTCCGGAATGTCGAGGCTCACGCCGTTGAGAGCAGTGTGCGCGGCGTAGGTTTTGCGCACATCAATTGCTTGCAGAATAGGAGGCATGGAAGAAAGGTTTGTGGTGCCGTAATATTACACGAATCAAATACACAATCTGCATCTGGTTTGCTCAACCGGTGATTTCCGCGGCCTGAACCAGCAGAAAAGGCTTCCGAACGGCGCTATTCAGTTGCTTCCAGCTCGCGTAGGCTGGCTTCCAGACGGTCGAGGTGCTGGCCGTATAGGCGCTGCAAGTACCAGCGGGTGAAGTTGCGCGTCCAGAGAAAAGTCAGCACACCTGCCAGCAGATACACTGCCAGCAAAATTCCTAGGCCCACCCACATTTTCTGGCCGTTCAGCTTCTGTATGATGCGTCCGCCGAGAAACACCAACCCAATTCCCAGCGACACCGGCAACGACCACATGGTAGCCTGAAAGTAGATCTGCACCAACCCACGCAGGCTGATCAGTTGGCGCGTTATTGTGTCACGCATAGCGCCGCTAGCGTCATCAAGGCTGTTTAGCAAGGCCAGCTTACGCCGAAAGTAGAAGCCGCTAAGCACACACATAATAGCCAGCCAGGAGGCCATAGCCAGGTAGAAAGGGTCGTGCGAGGTGAATGTAGCTACCAAGCACCAAATCAAGCAGAAGAGCACAAAGCCGATTTCCAGCCACACATTGCGGCGCATCTTGCCTACCGGATTGCTAGAGCCACGGGCAAGCAGACGGGCCAGCGCACTAGCATCCAGCAAGTTATGGGCTGAATCAGTAGCGGCCGGCTGCCGCCAGCTACGGCGAAGATCATCGAGTTCCATCAGACGGGGCGGGTAAGTTGTTGGCGGATCTTGTCTTGCACGCGGTGCATTTTCACGCGTACGTTGTTCTGGGTAATGCCGAGGATGTCGGCCATTTCCTCGTAGGTGCGCTCCTCCAGATACAGCAGCACAAAGGCCTTGTCTACATCAGAAAGCCGGTTTATGGCCCGGTAGAGGGCGGCAGTTTCTTCAGGCTCATAGTTGGGAGGCTCGGTTTCCTGTGCCAGCTGCAGCGCATCCCCATCCAGGCGTAAAGGCTCGGGGCGGCGGGTGCGCTGGCGCAGGTTGCTGATGGCCACATTCAGGGCAATGCGGTAGAGCCAGGTGCTGAGCTTGGCGCCAGCCTGCGGCACATAGCTAGGCCAGGCGCGCCATAGCTGCAGCAGTATTTCCTGAAACAAATCCTGCCGGTCGTCGGCGTCGGCACAGTAGAGGCGGCACACGCGCCGCAGCAGCGGCTGGTACTCGTTCACGACGGCAACAAAGGCAGTGGAGGGTGCAGCGGGGCTCATGCGGGCGGCGGTTTCAGCTACTATATCGGCAGTCCTGGCGGGTCATTACAGGCCACTAGCGAAATAATTTTCCGGTCAGCCCGCAGGTAGCTGTAATGCGCCAGCAGTTCGCGCGATTAATCCGCCAAACCACCACTTCACTGCTTTGCCATGAAAAAGCTGAATGTGCTCACCGGCGTACTTTTCGTCCTGACAGGCTTGGTCAGCCTGCTGCTTTCCCACGACTTGCTACAGGCCGGCGCCTGGCTAGCCCTGGGTGGCGGCCTGTTTCTCTCCGACCTGCACTACCGCCCCGCCGGCGCCGATGGCGCGTATTCCGCCGCCACCGTGGCCATTTCACCAACCCGCAAATACCTGTCGATGGGCCTAGTGCTGGTAGCCATTGTACTGTTTGGGTTTCTGATAGGGCGCGACCTCAAGGCCAAGTTGCAGCCGGCAGTTGACCAGCATACCACCCGTTAATGCTCGGACGCCTGGGAGCAGCAGCCATAAAAAACGCCTGCCTCCCCAAAAGGAAGCAGGCGTTCAATCGTCCACGAAATCCGTGCAATTCGTCTAATCCGGAAAAATCCGTGGTTATTGAAAGTACTCCTTCACTTTCTCGAAGAAGCCCTTCTCGTTTTTGCCGGGATTCGGCGTGAAATTCTGAGCGTTGCGCAGCTTTTCCAGTAGTTCCCGCTCTTCTCCGGTCACATTCTTGGGCGTCCAGACGCTGAGGTGGATCAGCTGGTCGCCGCGGCCGTAGCCGTTGATGTCCTTGATGCCTTTGCCGCGCAGGCGCAGGATCTTGCCGGGCTGCGTGCCCGGGTCGACCTTGATTTTCACTTTACCCTCAATAGTCGGCACCTCAATGCTAGCCCCCAGCGCGGCATCCACGAACGAGATATACTGCTCGAACATGATGTTGTTGCCGTCGCGCTTCAACGACTCGTGCGCCTCTTCCTCAATCTGAATGAGCAGGTCGCCGGGCACGCCGCCCCGCTCGGGGTAGTTGCCTTTGCCGTTCATGCTCAGCTGCATGCCTTCGGCCACACCCGCCGGAATGTTGATTGGAATAACTTCCTCGTGCAACTGGCGGCCGTCGCCGTGGCATACGTCGCACTTGCTGGTCACTACTTTGCCTTCGCCTTCGCAGGTGGGGCAGGTAGAGGCACTCACCATCTGGCCGAGCATGGTATTCACCACGCGCTTCACCTGGCCCTGGCCGTTGCAGGTGCCGCAGGTTTTGAGGTCGGTGCCGTTTTTGGCGCCCGTGCCCGAGCAGGTGTTGCAGGCTACGTAGCGCTTCACCTTGATTTTCTTCTCAACGCCGTTGGCTACCTCTTCAAGGTCCAGCTTCAGCTTGATGCGCAGGTTGGAGCCTTTGCGCACGCGCCGCCCGCCCTGGCCGCGGCCGCCACCCCCGAAGAAGCCCTCGAAGCCGCCGCCACCGCCGAAGATGTCGCCAAACTGGGAGAAGATATCCTCCATGTTTGGGCCACCGCCGTTGCCACCCATGCCCTGGTGGCCATACTGGTCGTAGCGGGCCTTTTTATTAGCATCCGACAGCACTTCGTAGGCCTCAGCGGCTTCCTTGAACTTGTCTTCGGCCGTTGGGTCGTCGGGGTTTTTATCAGGGTGATATTTGATGGCAACCTTGCGGTAGGCCTTCTTAATCTCATCCGCGGCCGCATTTTTGGCTACGCCCAGCACCTCGTAATAATCTCGCTTCGCTGCCATCTTTGGTAATATACTTCGTCTGTCATGCAGAGGCGCAGCCGAAGCATCTCGCGTGCTGACGTTTGGGGAGTTACTATGTCAACGGTGCCATGCGAGATGCTTCGGCTGCGCCTCTGCATGACGACCTTCTCTGGGTTTACTGCCCCAGCACCACTTTGGCGTGCCGGATTACCTTGTCGCCGAGGTAGTAGCCACGCTCCACTTCATCCACTATCTTACCTTTCAATTCGTCTGATGGGGCCGGAATCTGGGTAATGGCCTCGTGCAGATCGGGGTCGAAAGCGCCGCCTTTGGTTTCCATCGGCGTCAGGCCCTTCTGGTTGAGGGTTTTCTGCAGCTTGTTGTGGATGATGTCGATGCTTTCGCGCACGGCGTTGGCGTCGTCGGTGTCCTTGGTGTGGTGGCGGGCCCGGTCAAAATCGTCGAGCACGGGCAGCAAGGCCGTCATTAGCTCCTGGTTGGCGGTCTTGAACAGGTCGGCGCGCTCCTTGGTGGTGCGGCGCTTGTAGTTCTCAAACTCAGCGGCCAGGCGCAGGTATTTGTCTTTCAGATCAGCCAGCTCAGCTTCGGTTTTGGAACCGGTAGCAGCCGTATTCGTGTCCTCTATCTCCCCTATTTCGGGGGCATTGGGCTCCTGGGTCAGCTCACCGGCCGTGTGGTCAGCGCTGCTCTGGTCGAATTGGGTATCGTCGGGTTGGTTGGTTTTATCGTCAGCCATTTTCGCTTGAAATCGTCGGAATGGGTTGAATCGGGAAGACATAGGCGGATAGCGGGTCGCAAGGAGTTTGCCAAAGCCTAAGCGGCTGTCATTGTGGCACAGAAACCCGCCCGCCCAGGCAGTTAGTTCAGTCACATCCGGCGGAGTGCGGCCCGAACTGGCAGCCTGGGCTCTGACGTCTACTCCTGCTCCGCCTCTGTTTGCTCGTCAGTCTCCAGCTCCTCGGCGTCCTCGTCCTGGCTCTGACGCTGGGCCGTGGTGGTTGCCGTGGCAGCACGGTTTTGCTGCAGCGCCTCCCAGATCAGGTCCTTCAGCTGCTGAATGTTCTTGTTGGCCAAACTGGAAATGAAGACCGTCGGTAGGTCGGTGGGCAGCGTGGCCCGGATTTCGGCCTCCAGCTCTTCGTCCAGCATGTCCGACTTGGTGATGGCCAGCAGGCGCTGCTTTTCCAGCAGTTCGGGGTTGAACTGCTCCAACTCGCTGAGCAGCACCTCGTACTCGGCGTTGATGTCCGGCGAGTCGCAGCTGATCATGAACAGCAGAATGGAGTTGCGCTCGATGTGGCGCAGGAAGCGCGTGCCCAGGCCTTTGCCCTCAGCTGCGCCCTCAATGATACCCGGAATATCGGCCATCACAAACGACTTGTAGTCGCGGTAGGCCACTACGCCCAGGTTGGGCGTGAGGGTGGTGAAGGCGTAATCGGCAATCTTGGGCTTAGCCGCCGATACCACGGAGAGCAGCGTGCTTTTGCCGGCGTTCGGGAAGCCCACCAGGCCTACGTCGGCCAGCAGCTTCAGCTCCAGAATCACCCACTCATCAATGCCGGGCTCGCCGGGCTGGGCGTAGGCCGGGGCCTGGTTGGTGGCCGACTTGAAGTGGTCGTTGCCCCAGCCGCCGCGGCCGCCGGGCGTCAGAATCAGGCGCTGGCCGTCCTCCGTGATTTCCAGTTTCTTCTCGCCGGTTTCAGCGTCGCGGGCTACCGTGCCGAGCGGCACTTGGATGATGATATCCTCGCCCTGAGCCCCACTGCGCAGGTTTTCGCCGCCGCCTTCGCCGGGCTTCGCAATCAGGTGCTTGCGGTACTGCAAGTGCAGCAGGGTCCAGAGCTGGGAACTGCCTTCCAAGATGATGTGGCCGCCGCGGCCGCCGTCGCCACCATCGGGGCCGCCATTGGGCAGGCCTTTAGCGCGGAAAAAGTGGTGCGAGCCCGCTCCGCCTTTACCCGAGCGACAGTTGATTTTGACGTAGTCGATGAAATTATTGGAAGCCACTTTCTTCAATTAAAAATTGAGAATTAAAAATTAAGAATTGGTTTCATTCTTACTTCTCAATTCCAGAATGTCTGTAAAACAGCTGTCATCCTGCACATTCCGCCGCAGGGGCGAAATACACAGGATGACAGATGGTTCTGCCACTACCCCAAGCGGGTAGCAGGCGCAAAGTTACGCTTTTACTTCGTCGGTAGCCTGCTGGCTGCTTTCGGACGTGGCAGGCTGGTGCTTTTCAATGATGCCGCAGATTTGCCCGAAGATGTCTTCGATGGCGCCAATGCCGTTGAGGGCGTGAAATTTCTGCTGCGAGGCGTAGTAGCCGGCCACCTGGGCAGTTTCGGTATTATATACCGTTACACGCTTGCGGATTTTGGTTTCGTCCTGGTCATCAGGGCGGCCGGAGGTTTTGCCACGCTCCAGCAGGCGCGTTACCAGCTCTTCCTCGGCTACTTCCAGCGCCACCATGCACGATACCTTGGTTTCGTGCTCGGCCAGCAGTCGGTCGAGGCTTTCGGCCTGGGGCACAGTGCGTGGGAAGCCATCGAAGATAAAGCCAGCGGCTTGCTTGTTGCCTTGCAAAGCGCTGTCGATCATGCCAATGACTACTTCATCGGGCACGAGCAGGCCTTCATCCATGAGTTTTTTGGCCCGCAGGCCTAGTTCAGTGCCCTGGGCTATCTGGGCCCGCAGCAAGTCGCCGGTGGAGAGGTGCACCAGATTATAGCGGGCAATCAGCTTCTGGCTTTGCGTTCCTTTACCGGCGCCGGGCGGGCCGAAGAGCACGAGATTCAGCATGAGTTGGGTAGCGAAGTGTTACGCGGAGGAAAAGAAAAGTGGGCGGGGTTCTGGAAATATAAGCAACGAATAGGAAAGCCTCTACGAGCGCCAGCGGATTTTAGCTGGTTCCGTTAGTTGATTCAGCTACCAACTGCCTTGTATACATCAGGATAATTACGGCCCAGCCCATCGAAGTCCAAGCCATACCCCACAATGAAGTCGTTGGGAATACTGAGGCCTACATAGCGAATCGGCAGCTCATGCTGCAGGCATTCGGGCTTGAGAAACAGCGTGGCAACTTCCAGCGAAGCCGGCTCGCGGGCCCCCAGCGTATCGAGCAGGCGGCGCATGGTGTGGCCCGTGTCCACGATGTCCTCGACGATGATGACGTGGCGGCCGCGGATGTCTTCGGTCAAGCCCAACACTTCCTGCACGCTGCCAGTGCTGCTGGTGCCCTGGTACGAGGCCACCCGGATAAAGGAAATCTCGCACTCAATAGCCAGCGCCTTCATCAGGTCGGCGGCAAACATAAACGAGCCATTGAGCACCGCCACGAGCAGCGGCGTTTTGCCGGCGTAGTCGTGGTTGAGTTGAGTGGCCAGCTGCTGAATGCTGGCGGCCAGCTCCTGCGCCGGCAGGTAGGGTTCAAACTGCTTATCGTGCAGCGAAATATGGTCCGGATTCATCCGTTTGGGGTTGGGCCGTGGGTGAGCGGGCAGGCAAATGTAGTAGAAAAAAGCCGCCCTCCTGATGAAAGAGGGCGGCTTAAGCTGAAGCGTTATGGGCGGCTGATTATTCGTTTTCTACCAGCTGCCGGTGATTTAGAGTGGCTGCAGAATAATCGTTCGGCTTCCTGCCGGAGACGGAAAACCTCAAACGCCCTCCGAAAAACACTCTCATAGTTGCTTGCGCAGCAGCACGAATACGGCCTCGGCGGTACGGTCAGTCACGTCGGCGAAGCGTACTTTGGGTTGCACTACCAGCTCGGGCCGGGGCAATGGGCGGACAGGTGCAACGCCCTGGTCAGGAGCGGCAATGTGCGGGGCAATAACCAAGCTTACGATGCTCATCAGCTTGATGAGAATGTTCATGCTGGGGCCGGAGGTGTCTTTGAATGGGTCGCCGACCGTGTCGCCGGTAACGGAGGCTTTGTGGGCGTCGGAGCCTTTGTATTGCATCACGCCGTCAATCATCACGCCTTTCTCGAAGCTCTTTTTGGCGTTGTCCCAGGCGCCGCCGGCGTTGCTTTGGAACATGGCCATCAGCACGCCACTCACCGTGACGCCGGCCAGCGTGCCGCCCAGCACCTCAGGCCCAAAAGCGAAGCCCACAACAATAGGCACGACCAAGGCAATAGCGCCGGGCAGCATCATTTCGCGGATGGCAGCCTGGGTACTGATGGCCACGCATTTCTCATATTCGGGCCGGCCAGTGCCCTCCATAATGCCGGGAATCTCGCGGAACTGCCGGCGCACCTCCTGCACCATGGCCATAGCCGCGCGCCCCACTGCCGAAATAGCCAGCGCCGAGAAAATGAACGGAATCATGGCGCCCACAAACAGCCCGGCCAGCACACGGGCATTGCTGATGTCAATAGAGCTGATGTTGGCCGTGCCCATGAAGGCAGCAAACAGAGCCAGCGAAGTTAGCGCGGCTGAGGCAATGGCAAATCCTTTACCGGTAGCGGCGGTGGTGTTGCCCACGGCGTCCAGAATGTCGGTTCGTTCGCGCACTTCCTTAGGCAGCTCACTCATTTCGGCAATTCCGCCGGCGTTGTCGGCAATGGGTCCGAAGGCATCGATGGCCAGCTGCATAGCGGTGGTGGCCATCATGCCGGCAGCGGCAATGGCCACGCCGTAGAGGCCCGCACATTCGTAGCTGAGTACAATGCCTGCTGCCAGCACAAGTATCGGGAGTACCGTGCTTTCCATGCCTACAGCCAAGCCGCCAATAACGGTGGTGGCGTGGCCCGTGGAGCTTTGGCGCACAATGCTTAGTACAGGCCGCTTGCCCATGGCCGTATAATACTCAGTGATGATGCTCATCAGTGTGCCCACAACCAAGCCTACTACCACCGCATAAAATACTTCCATGGCGCTGAACGTAACGCCCCGAATCACGAGCGACTCGGCAGGCAGCATCCAGCGAATGATAAAGTAGGAGGCAATGCCCGACACGATGACGGACACGTAGTTGCCAAGGTTGAGAGCAGCCTGCACATTGCCGCCTTCCTTCACCCGCACACACAGAATCCCGATGAGTGAGGCGATGATACCCATACCAGCAATCACCATCGGCAGCAGAATCGGGGAGAGCCCCTGAAACTGGTCGCCGGTGGCAACTACCTCGCGGCCCAGCACCATAGTGGCCAAGATGGTGGCTACGTAAGAGCCAAACAGGTCGGCGCCCATGCCGGCCACGTCGCCCACGTTGTCGCCCACGTTGTCGGCAATGGTGGCCGGGTTGCGGGGGTCGTCCTCGGGGATACCGGCTTCTACTTTTCCCACGAGGTCGGCGCCCACGTCGGCAGCTTTGGTATAGATGCCGCCGCCCACGCGGGCAAACAGCGCAATGCTTTCGGCGCCCAGGGAGAAGCCGGTCAGCACTTCCAGCGCTGTTTCCATCTCGATGCCGTTGGCCCCGCCGCCCCTGCTTACTACAAACAGCTGGTAGAACACGATAAACAACGAGCCCAGCCCCAGTACCGCCAGGCCGGCTACGCCCATGCCCATTACTGAGCCGCCCGAAAACGACACATTTAAGGCGTTGCTGAGGCTGGTACGCGCCGCCTGCGCTGTGCGCACGTTGGCTTTGGTGGCAATCTTCATCCCGATGAAGCCGGCCAGCGCCGAGAAAACAGCGCCAATCAGGAAGGCAATGACTATCACCGGACTGGACTTTTCGCCGGTGCTGCCTAGGTAAAACAGGAAGGCAGAGGCAATCAGGCCAAAAATGGCCATTACACGGTATTCAGCTTTCAGAAAGGCAATGGCGCCGTCGGCAATGTAGCCAGCAATGGTGCGCATTCGCTCGTCACCGGCATCTTGCCGATTTACCCAGCCTGAGCGGACCCAGGTATACAGCAAAGCCAGGACACCTAGCGCGGGCACTGCGTAGAGAACAGTCGTCATAGAGCGGTGGTAAAGAGTGGGTTTTTGGTTGGAAATGAGCTTTATGCTTGTAAAATAGAATTTTTACAGGCAAATCCAACCTAGGCCCAGCACGCAGTGCCCCCAGCTTTTACACTTTACGGAAGTAATTGACCGATACGCGTTCCGTGACCCAGTAAAGCAGGTAGCTCCCAACCGTCACGACCGGAACGGCTAACCAATAGTAGCGCAGATAGGAAAACTGTTGGCCCGTGATGTACACCAGTAAGCCATAGCACAGCAAAAGCAATGGGTAGTGGAATAAATAGAGTGAGAAGCTAAAAATCCCAATGGAGTGCATCAATCGGACCAGTGGGTTTTCTCTTTTTACACGGCCTGCCAGCAAAGAGGAAATAGCAACAATAGCCAGAATAACGGCAATAATACCTGAAAGTAGTTTCAGCTTGAGAATGGCAAGAAATAAAATAATCGTAAACAAAACTATGACGGCTACAGACAGCAACCACCCATTAGCACGTTGAAATATAGCTACCCATTTCGTGTCAACTACCGCGTCGTAAAGCCCTACTCCCACCGCAAAATAGAAATTGTGCGTCACTAAAAAGTTAGAGAACGGTGTCATTTCTACATGCAGAACATTGAGCACCGCACCAGTCGCAAAAGCAAGTGTTGAAAGAATATAATAGGCTTTAATATATCGAAATGCTAATGGAATACTTAGATAGAATAGCGCCTCCGGCAATAAAGACCAATAAACGCCGTTTGAACCCACGTACGTATGATCTAAGCGCGAAAAACCCAATACGTTAGCTATATTATGAAATCTAAAATCTTGTAGTTCTTGCCACGCCTTCGCTATTTCCTGATTGAGTTCTCTGTTGTCCGATACATTCAACACCAGAGGCACATAGTTGACTATGCAGGCAAGAGCGTAAATGCTGATCAGAACAGAAAACAAGTATGGCGGATAAATCCGAACTACCCTGTTGATATAAAATGCCACAGCTGGTCTGTGCCGTTTTCGCTGAGCATACCGGATAAAGAAACCGGACAGCACAAAGAAAAACACTACCATTTCAAAGCCGGCAGAGCTGAGCATATCAATACCGAAATAGGCATAATCAAGTACACTCCAGGTTTCCCGAGGATAAGCAGTTAAGAATTGTCTGCCACCCGACCACAGAAGGTATTTAGCGTGATAAATAACTACATAGAATGCGCAAAAACCTCGCAAGCAATGAAGGATATCTAATTCTTGGTAGGTTAGACCTTTTACTGAAGTGGAAACTGCGGAGGAAGTGGAAGTAAGCACTTGAAAGAAATTGAGTCAAAGAGCAAAGATCAGATTACCTTAGGAATCAGCACGACAGCCAATTTAGATGATTTTGCAATCTTTACAGTTCTATCATTAATATTTTATACAAGGCTAGCATACTGGCAATATCACGCTTGTCTACAATTTCGTCGGGCGAGTGCACATTGTCTTCGGGCGCTCCAATAAAGCACCAGTCCCACGGATAAGCGCCATGCTGCAGCTCTTTGGCATCGGAGCCGCCGCTGCCTTCCACCTCGAGCTGGTGCGCAATGCCGGCTGCCTCCGCAATGCGCCGGATACGTTCTACGTAGCTGCGGCGCGGAATAAGCGAGTCGCGCAGGGAAATTGCTACTCCTTGGCCGGCATGCACGCCTTCTGTCACCCAGGTAATATCCGAAATCAGTGCCTGCCGCACGCCGTAGGTTTCATAGATATACTTGGCCAAATAGGCCACAGAGCCGCCGCCATGCTCTTCCCAGCAACTAAACGCAACAATGCCATTTTCCAGCGTTTCGCATAGCCGAAGCGCATTCCAGACACCCAGGCGGTTGTCGAGGTAGCAGCTTTGGACGGTGGTATCGGTTTCGCGAAAATCGCAGTAGTAGGTGAGTTCCGTGCCTCGGTCGATGTCGCGGGTGAACTCATACGTAGGCTGCCCGGTTTCCTCATCACTACCCAGTGTACACACAATTTCCCCCTGCGAATCCCGTCCTACCAGCTTGATGCCTTCATCCAGCACTGGTCCACCAATTCGAACCAGTTGGCGGCCATAGCGTACGGTAAAGCCGATGCTGTCCAAATGAGCGAAAACGGCCGTACGCGGCTTGCCAAAAATGAGAATTATACAATTTTGCCACTCTTCTCCGGCCAGCACTGTGGGCTGTACTTGCCACCCAGAGCTAACCGCACGAATGTGTTGCAGTAGAAATTCAGTAAGGGCTGCCTCGTTTCCAGCAGGCGCCGGAATCTGGCAGAGGGTGCGTAATAGCTCCATGATCGACCTGTTATTTGTCCAAAATTAGGATAAAAGCCATACTTTAGTGTTTCCGATGGGCGGTGCGCCTCAGGCTTCATGCTTGGCCGCACCCGCAAGCCGCCGATTCTATGATTCTTCGCCTCCGATTTATCCTGTTGCTTCTACTACTGCCTATAGCAGTCAGCGCCCAGCGGCCGGACACTACCCGCACCCCTGTTCGCAACATTCAGACTGAGAATGTAGATGTGCTGCCCAACGCCGTTGATACCAAAGGCTGGCTGCTGCTCGACAAGGATATTCAGACGGAATTGGAAGGCGCCGTTCAGAACCTCTACAACTGCAAATACGACCGGGCCGAAAAGCAGTTCCGCTCGTTACGTCGTCGCTACCCGGAGCACCCCATGCCCTACTTCCTGCTGGGCCTCAGCCAATGGTGGAAAATAGTCCCTACCAATATCAAGACTAAGCAGTACGACAAGCTCTTCTTCGCTTATATGGATTCATCCATCACGAAAGCAGAGACACTTTATGATGCAGACAAGAAAAATTACGAAGCCTGTTTTTTTCTGGCGGCTGCCTACGGTTTTGATGGCCGGCTGAACGCCGAGCGCAGCAACTGGCCGCGCGCTACTGTTAGTGCCAAACGGGCACTGAAATATCTGGAACTAAGCAAGGAAGCCAATGGGCTAAGTCCCGAGTTTCTATTCGGGCAGGCGCTTTTCAATTACTATTCCGTCTGGATACCAGACAACTATCCCTTACTAAAACCAGTGCTCCTGCTCTTCCCTAAAGGCAGCAAGCAGTTGGGGCTGCAGCAGTTACAAAGCGTGGCCGATAATGGTTTTTATGTGGGTCCGGAAGCAAAAGTGTTCCTGATGCGCATCCTCAACAACGAGGAAAACAACCCTGCAGCGGCCATGCCGATTGCTCGTAATTTAGCCTCCACCTATCCTGACAACGGCTATTTTCAGCGCTTTTACGCTTTGCTGGCCTTCAATATGGGGGAGTTTCGCGAGAGCGAGCGAGTAAGTCTGGAGATTCTCAGCAAGCTAAACCAGGGCTTGCCCGGATATGAGGGCATAAGTGGCCGCTACGCTACCTACTTTCTGGGGTGGCTGATGCAGAACCGCTACAGAGACTTTGCCAAAGCCAAAGACTATTACCAGCGTTGCATTGTGTTTGCTGAAAGCACCGACGAGGCGAATGGCGGTTTCTATCTACATGCCAATTATAATTTAGCCCGTATTGCCGAGAAGGAAAAAGACTTAGGAACTGCGCGCCGCTACTATACCGTTGTGCAAAACATAGCCGATAAAAAGTCCGACCAATACCGGGAGTCCAAGGCCTTTTTGAAGAAGTACAAGAAGTAGCACGCCACGCATGGAACTAAGAGACCTGTTTTTAACGCCCCTGTACTTGGGTCTTATTTTCGCAGCGGCATTTGCCATACGCGGGCAGGTAACGAATGTCTATACCCGTAAATATTTCATTCCGGCACTATCCCTGAAGCTCATCGGTGCTATTGCTTTCGGTCTGATCTTCCAGTTTTATTACGGTGGCGGCGACACGTTCAACTACTTCAAGCACTCCAGCCTGATGTACGAGGCCTTTGGCGACTCCTTTTCGGTGGGGCTGAAACTGCTAACCAGTGACGGAGAGCGTTTGCCTGAACTAACGAAATACACCTCCCGCATGTATTGGTGGATGCCTGGCTCCACGGAGCTAGTGGTGGCTCGGATTGCAGCTGTATTAGGCTTGCTTTGTTTCAATACCTACACAGTTGTCGGGATGTTCTTCGCATGCATTAGCTTCGGCGGAATGTGGGCCATGTTCATGACTTTCGCGAAAATCAGGCCTCAAGTGTACAAGCAGCTAGCTATTGCTGTCTTCTTTATTCCTTCCGTTTTCTTTTGGGGCTCTGGCCTGATGAAGGACTCCTTGTGTTTGGGAGCATTAGGCTGGCTTTTTTATGCTTTTTACCAAGGAGCTATTCAGAAGAAACGGCTTCCAAAGTCATTTATTATTGGCTTCCTTGCAGCATATATGCTCTATGCTACGAAAGTATATATCCTATTGTCCTTTTTGCCTCCGGCGCTAATCTGGGTATTCAACGAGAATAGTCAGAAAATTAAAAACACAGCTATTAGGATGATTGCAAAGCCATTCCTATTAGGCATTGGTGCTATCGTAGCCGTGTTTGCTATGAGTAACCTGACAGAGGGCAATGACAGCTACGACATT
Organism: Hymenobacter puniceus; assembly: GCF_014333525.1. Taxonomy (GTDB): domain Bacteria; phylum Bacteroidota; class Bacteroidia; order Cytophagales; family Hymenobacteraceae; genus Hymenobacter. The sequence goes on along the minus strand of NZ_JACSCX010000002.1, from coordinate 391,369 downwards.
GACAAAATTGGAGAGAAAAGCAAAATAACTGCGGATTATCTGTACCGCGTTTCAGTGGAGCAGGAAGGCTCTGCTTATACACTAGGTGAACAGGACGGCTCTATCGGCAGCATGGTAAAATTGGCGCCACAGGCCATTATTGTATCTCTATTTCGCCCATTCCTGTGGGAGGCGCGCAATCCTGTTATGCTCTTATCAGCTTTAGAATCTGCTTTCTTCCTGTTCTTCACATTACGCATCCTCTTTCGGGTAGGAATAGCCCGCTTTTTTGGAAGTATTGCCAGCACCCCCATACTCGTACTCAGCTTTGTATTTTCACTGGTATTTGGTGCCTCTGTCGGAATCATCTCCAACAATTTCGGCACACTGGTTCGGTACAAAATTCCACTGATACCTTTCTATGTAGGCGCTTTGTATATTTTACAAGACGTCAGTGCAGGCAGCCAGCGCAAAGGCCGCCCCGGTGTACGGCGTCTTGCTGCCTCTTAAACCTGCTTTCAATAAATCAGGAAAACAGGTTTAGGAAATTTTGTTCGTTAGCCACCACTGAATAGCGCCTTACAATGGTGGAGCGTGCTGCTTCGCCTAACTGGATGCGCAGTTCTGGGTCACGGAGCAACGTTTCCAATGCCTGGCGCCAGTCGGCAGGTGTCGTGCACACGTATCCGTTGACCCCGGACTGCACTACTTCGGTGTTCATGCCTACCGGTGACACCAGTGCTGGTATACCTAAAGCCATATACTGCAGCGCTTTGAACGCGCATTTGCCTTTGGCCCACGGGTCATCTTCCAGCGGCATCAGCCCGATATGCAAACCGGCCAGATCGGCAATTTCGGTGTCTTTGCGCCACGGCTGAAAGTTGAGTGAGCGGAGCGGCAGCGTTGGTGGCTGATTGGAAATTACGCGAAACTCGAAGTCGTATTGCTTTTCCAGCTCTGCTATCACCGGCACTACCTGCTCCAGGTATTTAAGCGTGGAGTGCGTACCCGTCCAGCCGATTACCAATCGGCCAGGAGCCTTCTGGTCGCGCACACGGTTGTGCAGATTAACGGTGTCGATTGTGGTGGGATTGACTACCGCATTAGCATTGAACTGCCGGGCAAAGTCGCGCAGATATGCATTGCCGCAGCTTATTTTATAAGCCCAGCGGCAGATACTACCCACTTTATGGTGCCACTTTACACCTGCAACTATCTTATTCGCCTCCGAAGTATTTGGTATCCAGATGGCGTCATCGAAGTCGTAGATAATTTTCTTGCCCAGCACCTTCGCAATCAGCCACTCAAACACAGGAGGCCCAATAGGTGATGCTTCGCGGTGAATAAACACATAGTCGTAGGCAGGCACTGAAAACAACAGTCCAGTACGCCGCAGAAAACCGCCAACAATACCCGCGGCCTTGGCCAACGCATGGCCGGGCTTGTAGAGAATACTCCAGGTGGCTTCCGAAATAAATGGTGCCAACCGATACGTGTGGCCGGCCTGCGACAGAAGTGGCAGATATTGTTCGAACCGAAAACGCTGAGACGGTGCCCGGCCCGGCGGATACGGAACGATGAAGAGGATGCGCATACACAAAAAAACAAGCCTGGAAAGAACTTGGCACCTATCGGATTTGATAAAAGGCGAGCACCTCACGCACAATGCGCCCCTGCTCTGCTTCGGCCAGTTCTACATACAAAGGTAGCCGAACCAAACAATCCGCGTAACGGTCAGCTTGCGGTAACGGACGGCCGTCGTGGCGGGCGGTGTAGTAAGGGCTGCGGTGCAAAGGCTGATAATGAAAGATAGCGGCAATGGATCGTGCTTTCAGGTGCACCAGCAACGCCGTGCGCTCGTCTGCCGAACGGCACACCAGATAATACAGGTGCCCATTCGTGACGGCATAAGCAGGAATAGAGGGCAGCTCAACCCCCAACGCCGCTAATGGCTGTAGGGCAGCCTGATAACGGTACCAGATAGCACAGCGTTGCGCCTGGATAAAGGAAAGCGCTTCTATCTGCGCCCACAGAAAGGCTGCGTTGATATCGGCCGGCAGGAACGAAGACCCGATATCCACCCAAGTGTACTTGTCTACTTCTGCCCGAAAAAACGCAGCCCGGTTGGTGCCCTTTTCACGCAGAATCTCTGCCCGTGCAACCAGTTGCGGGTCGTTGATGACCAGCAGGCCACCTTCGCCACCCGCGGTAATGTTTTTGGTTTCGTGAAAGGAAAAGGCAGCAAGGCTCCCCAGACCACCTAATGGCTTCCCATTAAATGTGCTGCTCACAGCCTGTGCTGCATCCTCTACTACAGCCAGCTGATGCCGGGCAGCAACGGCCAGTACCGTACGCATGTCGCAGGCTATACCCGCATAGTGAACAGGCACAATCACGCGGGTGCGGGGCGTTATCAGGGCTTCAAGAGTGGCCGCATCCAGGTTTGGAGAATCAGGGCTGCAATCGACGAAAATCAGCCGGGCTCCCCGCAACAGAAAGGCATTGGCAGTGGAAGAAAACGTGAAACTCGGCAATAGCACCTCATCATCGGGCTGGATATCAAGCAGCAGCGCAGCCAGCTCCAGCGCATCGGTGCAGGAGGTGGTGAGTAGCGCTCTGGCCGAACCAAGATGCTGCTCGAACCAGGCTTCGCAGCGCCGCGTGAACATTCCGTCGCCGGATATTTTGCCGGAGCGCACTGCCTCTTCAATGTAGCGAGTTTCGGTACCGACAAAATATGGTTTATTGAAAGGGAGCATGCGGGCAGCAGGTTAGCGCAGAAGCGCAAAGCTAGCAGGATGCCGCCGGAGTGCCCGGTTTGTGTTGCTTGCTGGCCCAGCTAGAGCATTCGGGCAGGCACCCCCACATACGTACCAGGCTCAAGCAGCGAATTTATCACGACAGTTCCCCCACCTGTCCGGACATCATCGGCCAGTTCCAGCGAGTCGAGCACAGTGGAACCCACGCCCAGAAAACACCGCTCCCCTACCCGAATGCGGCCCGCCAGCCGCACACCTGGTGCCAGTAGACTGTGCGCCCCGATACGAGTGTCGTGCGCCACAATGCAGCCCGGATACAGCAGCACATTGTCGGCTAGATGTACGTTTAGATCCAGAAGACAACCCGGCCAGATGCATACGCCATTGCCGAGGGTCACACTGGCATCGATGTAGGCGCTTGGATGCACGAACCGACCAAATGGAAGGCCTTGGGCACATAGCTCCTCGAACAGCCGACCACGGGCAGCCAGATGCCGGTAGCCCACTCCTAGTAACAGTTCCTCATATTGTCCTGCGGCAAATGCGGCGCTGGCAGCAGCTACAGGCCCCAGCACGATTCCTTCCGGAGTGGAATGGCCTAGTAGTTCATCATCGAAAAAGCCAGCTACAGCCTGCCCGCACTGCCGGAGGTGCTGTGCCAACTGCTGGCCGAGGGCGCCTGCCCCAACAATAGCTGTCCGCTTCGATGAATCCGACATTGACAAATAGGTATGGGCGGAGGCAAGAGATGAATTATGGAAAAACACCCGCTTGGCATGCTCAGTCAAGTACTTCGGCTTCTATAAATATAGGCCGCCTAGTAGTTTTGAGGTTGATCCGGTAGATATACTCCCCCAAAATCCCCATGCCCAGCAGCAATATTCCTACCCCAAACCCGATGGTTATAATCAGTGAGGCGAAACCCGGCAATAAGTCATTATAGATGAGCTTACGCAACAGGATATAGCCAGAATACAGGGTTGTGGCGAGGAAGATGAGCACTGACGCATAGCTGAGCAGGCGCACTGGCGCATCAGAGAAGGTCAGGAAGATGTTGAGGGAATGGCGTAGCAGCTTGCGCGTAGTGTAGGCACTCTGGCCGGCAGCTCTTGGCTGGTGCGCCACGGGCACGCTCCCTACATGGGCAGTTACCCAAGTAAGGTAGCCGTCAAGAAAGGAATAGGAGTTGCGCATCTGCAGGCAGTGTCGCGCCACACTGGCTTTCAGCAACCGGAATGGCGAATAATCAGGGTGCAGTTCCGGAAGGCTGTACTGCAGCAACTTGCGGAGTAGCCCCGACGCCAAATTGCGCCAGCCAGCATGTTGGCGGGCCGCATAGCAGCCATACACCACATCGAAGTCTTCTTCCTGCTGACGGGCAATTAAGTGCGCAATATCAGCCGGGTTGTGTTGCAGGTCTTCGTCGAGGGTGATAATGTAGCGACCTTGGGCATACTGAAATCCGCAGAGCAGCGCGTTATGCTGCCCAAAGTTGCGCGACAACCGGATGGCCCGCACTAACGCCGGGCCCATTTCCCGCCGCAGATCCTCAATCACCTGCCACGATTGGTCCGGGCCATGGTCATGCACGAAAATCAGTTCAAATAAATATCCGGCTTCCGTAAAAAACTGCATCAGCCGGTGTGCCAGCGGCCTCACCGTTTCCTGCCCCTGGTAAACAGGTACCACTACAGAGTATTCAGGCTTCATGTAAGCAGACGATCAGGAAAAGACAGCATATACCGGGTGGCGTCCGGCCCTTCGTTAAACAGCAGGTCGAGCACACTCACATGGTGTTCAAACGGCCCATGAAGCTGCCGGTACTCCGGATAGCCTTCGTAGCTCATCCAAGAGAGCTTGATGTTGGCTTGCGCAAATTGCGCTGGCTCAAGGTACGCCGCCGCTGCCGGACCCGAAACATATTCTGTACCGCCCACTGCCTGCACCAATTGCACCAGTCGTGCCGTCCGGTCACCCCAGACCGCAAAATCTGCCACTGAATGCAGCCGCGTTTTAATTCCCAACCACTGATTGATAACTCGGATTAAGCGCTGGTTGACCTCGCTGAGCAAGCCAGTCCCGGGGTTCCGATAGAGTTCCTCTAATTCTGAGCGGTAAGAGCTGAAATATGCAGAATGAGCATACGCCTGAGCTAACGTACGCCAGTGCCGCGTGCCCCAGCCCACCTCGAAAATGCGGGTTTCACTGATTTTCTGGTCAAGCCGTTCCTGCCTAACCGGTATTGTCAGCCATTGAACGCCCTGCGTAGTTTTAATACGGTTTCGGTTGCGCCAATCGTTTTTAGTGTACTGCACTTCATCATAGAAAATAAAATCATCAGCACGGTTAATCAAGTCAAAGTAGCCTTTCCAGGGAATATAATTGGACTGCAAAATGCCTACTTTTTTTATCATTGCTAAAACAAGTATTACATTTCAATCTGCATAAAGCAAAAAATAATTACTGCTTCTATCTACACACCCAGTCATGCATTAATTGACTGACCATGCAGATAGAGGCAGTAACTGTTTTTTATTCTACCGAAAATCGAACAGATTTTTTTTAATTTATTTTCTTATCCTTTCAACTGCAGCTTTCAGCCCTGACTTCAGGTTCTTAAACATGCCACCAGCACCTTCAGTGTTCACATACACTGTATTATGCTCCCCAGCAATTTCATTAGCTGGGCGTGTCTTCGTATAGTAATACACTGCTAATGATTTGCGCGTTATACCACCTGGAGCTGCGAGTGGCTTAGGATGACCATGAAAAGAAACTTCGTTTGTTTCAAAAATAACGCAACGATTGAAAACAGGAGAAACATTTTCTAATTGCTTCTTCTTTTTCATATCCCACAATTCTAGATGGCCATTATACTCGTCCTTCCAATCTTTATTCATGTACACAATGGCGTTCATACGCCGATGATACTTAGTGGTTTGATGATAATTGAAATCGACGTGTACATCAAGAAAAGCACCTGTCACGGACTGATGAAGCCCGCCACCAAATAGCTCATCATCTCCTATCAACTCAGCTATACCGGTGATATTTTCTACAATATGAAGAAACTTATCACCATTGAACTCGTCGAATACCTGCTGCAATAGTGGATACTCCGCACCAAATTTAGTTAGCGCAAATTTGTTCTTTTGGTTAATATAAGTGGTACCATCCCAGTTACCGGTTGTTACATCCGGATAGGCTTTCAAAATCTGCTCTGCCGCCTCAGGACGGAAAAACCCATCGTACACCAAGTAATGAAATGGTTTGTTAGGGTCGTTCCACTGCTGTTTCAACTCATTTGCATGGGCTTGTAGCTTTTCGAAATCAATTAGTTCCTGGTTCATCTGAAGAGGTTTTAGATTTGAAAACTATGCTGCCTTGGGAAGAGGCAATGCTGGCTTTACGGCGCATCCTACAAAAGCAGGAGAATAGCCGAATACGTATGCCTTGGCATATTACGAAAACAGGGGAGCATTAGGTACACCTCGCAACTGTACTGTATCGAAACGGCAGGTTAGAGCTGTGCAAAAATCTGGGTGGCGGTATCGAGGTACTGACTCAGCCCCCGGTAGGCAATACCTGCTTCGCGGCACTGATGACGCAACTGCGTTTTCTCTCGGTTTAGAAATTTGTCCACCTGTGGATATACACGAACTGCTTCTGCCTCTGAGAAATCTTTTACTACCACTCCCACTCCAAATTGTTTGGCCACAACATCATCCTCTGATACACCAGCGCACACTAGGTATGGCAGGCCACAACACAAGTACTCCCCTACCTTAATCGGCGAGCGAAATTTTTGAGACGGTAATGGTGGGACAGCCACTATACCAAAGTCAGCGGCTGATATATAATCCTGCACCTGCTCATACGGGCTGCGCGTAACAGTGTAGCTGCCCTTCAGCAAACCTTCGGCCTGCATCAGTGCATCAATACGGTCCGGCGCATCGGGCGACACGATGAGGAAAAACAAATCAGAGTTGAGCGTCTGAAAAGCTCGAAATAACACAGCAATTTCATGGTTATAATAGATGCCGCCGAACTTGCCCAAATAAAGAATTACAGGTTTATCTGCTGCAATGGCATGCTTAGCTCGGATTCTAGCCCGGCCTTCTGGACGGAAATGTAGTTTGGCTTCATCAACACAGCTCGGCAGTTTGTACATTTCAGCTAGTGTGCCCCATTGCTTCATTCGATTAATCATATGCGTCGTACCGGTTGAAAGAATATCAGCCTTCATTCCGGATACTCGCTCCATGTAGTGAAGCCCACGGAAGGCCAAACTTGTTTCGGGCCAGATGTTGCAGTCGCGCATAAATTCGCTATGCGGCTCGTATTGATAAACGTAATATTTGAGAGTAAAGAGTTTTGCCAGCAGGAAAGCAAAGCTGCCGGAAACCGTCCCTAATGATACGATGGAGCGGACTCCAAACTTCAACTTAAGGCGCAGTACTATTAAAGCTCCTGCCAATAGGTCGTACGCTTTCTTCAACAGTTTAAAGCGGCCGGAATGCCATTGAAGTGGATACCAGACTATATTGAAACGCGCAAAATGTTCATGCCGTTGAGCCTGCTGGACAGGAGTCAGCCCGTATTCTACCTGCTCATACGTTATCAGGTGCAGCCGTAAATCAGGCTGTTTTTCGCCTGCATGCATAAGCAACAATAACAGGTTGCCCTTAAATAAGGGGTCATCGCAGCTATTATATACATATACAACAACTGAGCGCATGCCATACAGAATTTATGGTTTTTGCAACAAGGACTCCCACTGTTTCATGATAGGCTCAGGAGCAAAATCCTGAACACGGTTATATGCCTGCGTGGCATAATAACTGCGCTTATGCTTATCAGCTAGCAGACTAACCAGAGTATCAGCCCATATAGGTGCGCTCTGCGCCAGTTGCGTGCCAACTCCCAATAGAGGAAGCAACAATCCATATTCCGTCCATTCCGGCGACTCGGCATAGGAGTTGACTGGGGTTTGCGGTGCTAAAATCTCGCGTGGCCCGGTAGGACAATCAGTGGAGACAACAGGCGTTCTGCAGGCCATAGCTTCACACAGTGCCATCGGAAAGCCCTCAGTTTCAGAAGACAACAGAGCCACCGTTGCACGGAAAATGTAGCGAAACGGATTACTTTGAAAGCCAAAGAAATATACATCATAATCCGTTGTCATTTCCTCTTCTGTCCATGCTGCCCATGTGCGCAAGCCTAATTGCTGACAACGGCTCAGCAGCTCCGAACGTAGCGGCCCATCACCGAGCAGAACCAGTTTGACTGTATTATGCCCTCGTGTATGCATTATGTGAAGCACTTCTAACAAAGCCGATTGATTTTTTTCGCGCGCCAATCGTCCCGCAGTAATTAGAATGGATTGACCAGCGAATAATTCTTGCTCGGCAGGCAGTAGTTCTTCTCTACTACTTTGCTGAATTCCCTCTACGTCAAAGAAGTTATTAATAGTGTGTACTTGCCGTGCCGGCAGATTGAAGTAGTCGATCAACTCCTGACGTAAGTCGCGGCTCACGGGCACGACACAGTCTGCAAAACGATATGAAACCGGCATGAATATTCGCCGCCGCAGCCAACCTATCAGCCCTTGAATATTGGGGTCATGGCGTTTGGAATTATGGACGCATAGTAGAACCTTTTCTGATCCTTTACTAAGCAAGTTCAAGTAGTCTGCTCCTTCCAGGTGACTGATACAGATATCAATGCTGTATTCCAGCTTGAGTTGCTTAACACGCCGAACACGATTCAGAAAACGTTTTATTTTGCCTAAAATCCCGACCCCAGCCGGGACATTCAACGCCACCAATTTATTGGTAGTGGGAAATGCCACAACCGTATCGCTATCGAATATACACTCCACCACATTATGATGACGCGCTAACTGCTGCCCATGATCATGAAAAACCCTCTCTGCCCCCCCATAGGTAAGGTGAGGTATGAGCAATAAGATGTTTTTGCGTGTAGACACTGTTACTGAGTTTATGGGTAGTTGAAGTCACTAAGCCACGGCCATTCGCAGTGACAATCAGCTAGAATTCAAAAAGTGTGCTGTAGAATATATAGCTAACTAGCTACGATGTATGTCTTAAACTAAAATACAGACTAAAGCACAGCAATTAGTGACAGGTTATATATAATATGGTGCAGGGATACACCAGTATACTAACTTTCCTAGGCATCTTCCCTCAACTATGTAGCAGAGACACGCGAGAAAATTTGTTCAGCTACCGGCAAGTAATTACTAATTCCTCGGTACTGAATGCCTGCTTCACGGCATCTGTTACGCAGCGGCACTCTATCTTCTGTCAGAAACTGCTCTATAGCAGGGTATGCTTTGCGAATTTCAGACTCCGAAAAATCGGCTACCGTCACTCCTACGTTGTACTGTTCAGCTACTGTATCATCCTCCGATACGCCACGGCATACCAGATAAGGCAAGCCACAGCATAGGTATTCACCAACTTTGATGGGTGAGCGGTATTTCTGAGCGGATAATGCGGGAATAGCTACTATGCCAAAATCAGCCGCCGAAATATAATCCTGCACTTCGCTGTATGGGCTTCTTTTTATGCTATAATGCGTCTGCGGTACCCCCGCCTGTGTCATTACCTCTGTTATATGATCTACTGCATCAGGAGAAACAATGAAGAAAAATAAATTACTGTTGAGCTTATGCAATTCTGAAAACAATACACCTATTTCCTGATCATAATATATACCGCCAAACTTACCCAAGTATAGTATTACTGGTGTGTTATCGTTTACTGGCAACAAATTCCTTACTCTATCCCGACCTGCTTGATTAAACCGAAACCGATTTTCGTTGACGCAACTTGGCAGCTTAAAGAGTGCTGCCTGGCTACCAGAAGCCTTCAATCGATTGATCATGTGGTCGGTGCCTGTGGTAAGTACATCCGCATAGCGGCCTGAAATCTTTTCCATGTAGTTCAGCCCACGGTATGCTACACTGTTAATTGGCCAAATATTGAAATCCCGCATAAACTCGCTGTGAGGTTCATGCCAGAAACCAAAGAATTTAAGCCCTAATAATTTGGCTATAATGAAAGCAAACGAGCCTGAAATGGTGCCTAGGCCGCCAATACTGCCGATTTTACCGAATAAGCGCAACTTCAGCACTAAAAAGAAACCAATTAGTAAATCATACGCCTTTTTTACGATTTTGAAATTACCGGAATGCCAAACTAACGGATACCACTCTATATTATACCTGCTTAATACTGTGCGAATTTCTGCGCGTTGTGCCTCGGTGAGTGGCCAATCATGCTGCTCGTATGTAATAAGGTGAAAGTGTAGATCCGGCTGTTCGGAAGCTGCATGCTCCATGAAAGGCAATAGAATTCCTTTGAAGAGCGGATCATCAAAACTATTGTAGATGTACACAACCATAGACCGGACATTTTTTGCCTTTGCTATTACTCCTGTGTCTACTTTCTGCTGTTCCTTATGGGACATAGTGTTTTTAATACTTTTTCATCTTGTGAAAATTTTCTTGATAATCAGATTATTGCATTTCTGAAAATCCACTCATTAGCCAACCTAATCTCCCACTTTCCGAATCCGTCTGCTGCGGCATTCTTGAGCGCGAAATAGGATACAGTGTTTAGGCAAGCTCGGGCATATTTTGCGATTGGGTATCAGCCAGGATAAGAGACAGAGCTTATCAGCCAAGGCGGCGAAGCAGGTAGCTTCTGAGCAGGAATTTTGCACGCAGCTTCACTGGCACATTATAGTGCTGAGCAAGTAGCTGGCGACGGAATTCACGTAATGAATTAACTTTTTTATCGGAACTCAGGTAGCAGGTCAGAAACCAGCGCTCAGCTAGGCAGCGCAGCATAGCTTCCGAGGCCACATACTGACGCGCTTGGTTGAACGTATGCATTTTCCAGAGCCACGCATGTACTTCCGCCAGCGAGATATCGCCAAGCGTAAAGGGAATGTAGGAAATAGTATTGTGCACATGCAGTTCCCGTTCTGTAAACGGAATACCAAATGCACGCAGTTGCTGCTCCCTAATCTGATTGGACTTAGCATTGCGGCGGGCGTGCACGTCGGCCTTCAGTGTTTGGGGAAATGTGCGATAGTGCAGCAGTATTTCCGGCTGGTTTACAATGTCCGTTACCTGCGCCAGCCGTGTAATGAATTCGTAGTCCTCACCAAACGTGTCCTTAATCGTGTCGTCATAACTCAGGCCATACTCCTGGAGTAGGGAGCGACGAAAAAGGGCCGTAGGATTGGCCACTGGCATGTTGAATAGCATAAAGCTACGAACGGCATCAGCAGAAACCGGGTATTCATATACGATTTTCGATTCCCCAAAGCACTTCATAAAGCTGCTCGTGAGGCCCACCGCAGGGTTTTGTTCTAGGAAATCAACCTGAGTTTGCAGCCGGTGTGGCAGGGCAATATCGTCGGCATCCATCTTAGCGATGTACTTGCCGCGGGCGTATTCGGCGCCGTAATTGTCGGAGAAAGAGCGGCCTTTGTTTTGCGCGTTGGCCAGCACTGTCACGCGTGGGTCGGCTTCGTAGCTCCGTGCCACTGCCAAACTTTCGTCGCGGGAGCAATCATCCACAATGATTAGCTCAAAATCCTGAAACGTTTGTTGTAGGATGCTATCAATGGCGGGCCGCAAGTATTCCCCGGCATTGTACACAGGGATAATTACAGAAACAAGGGGAGACTTTGTGACAGGCATAATAGGACAAAGGTACGGCGTACGGCGCAATTACCTCTATTGCCCTACAAGTCGCCATCGGCTGCACCAGATTCAAGAAGCCGCAACACGATATTATTCATCTGAAAATCAGATTTTTACCTACCACTACCCAGCAGTTTGTGCATGAACCAATTGAGAGCAGTGAAATGTGGACTGCCGGTGTTCACCCAATTAATAAAATCATAATTCGGTAGCGAGTTCAAGAACATATGTGACCCGTTGTTGGTGTAGTTGGGTACTACCACTGCTGTAGTACTACCGGGCACCGGCTCTTTTACCAGCAATAAGCGCCGATAGGGCATCTGCTCGAACTCGTGTACCAATGCCGGAGTAGCGCCATCCTTGCTGCCATCGAATTTCACCAGCAGATTATTCCAATTAATACGTGCCACCCGCCGACACCACTTTTCTCGGGCTTCTTCCTCAGAAGAATAGTGCAGAAAGCTGATTTCCACCTTGCTGCCTAGCGTCGCCAGTGGGTAAGGATTCTCTTCACGGAGCTGATTGATAATGCTATAACGAGACTTGTGTTGAAATATAGTACCCTGGCTTACATAGAATCTGGGGTTGCGCAGAAACTCCAAGTAGCAGGGCGCCATTAAAAACAGCCCAACAAAAGGCGTGTTAAAAGGCAGATCCAGGTATTTGTACAACTCCGCGCCCCAACAGTCGTTCGAGAAAATAGTGAAGTCTCTATTAGTTATTAGACGGCACTGGCGGCTTCTGGCCTCAAGGCGTCTTTTATCCGCAATCCGATTGGTAACTTCAGCTAACAGTGACATTGAAACTACTTTTTAAGCGTTGAAACACCTAATTGTATATACTAAACGTTATACTATAGACTTACATAATCGGCTCCTAATACTACGTTTTGCGCCACTGAAATATCAATGCAGGATAGTCGACAAATAACTCGTTAAGCCTTATTTCAAACATCCGCCGTATTTTATGGCGGTTCCAGCTAAAGTCGTCGTAGCGGCGGCGGTACTTGGCTGGCACCTTTTTAAGATAACGAAAATACAAGTTGCGAAGTCTGTTTTCTCCTAACATCGACCACGGCTTGTGCTGGGTGGTATAATGCAGAATGACTGTATCATCTAAGATGCTCTTCAGCTTTTTGCGGGGTTGGTCTTTGGGAATTTCCGGAAACATCCGGTTGAAGCGGCTATCGAGCTTGCACCAACTGTCCACTAGCGTGGCGTTCAGCGCATCCTGGTCGGGGTAAACCAGAATGTCGGCATTGTTCCGAATAAACTCGATAGCCTTATTGGTAACGTCGCGGGCTAACCATTCGGTACGGTCAATCAGGAGAACACCCGAATTGAAATAATTACCGGCGCTGAAAATACCCAGTTCTGGCCGTGCATCCACAAAGTCGCGCACAGCCGCAACAGGCAGATTCTGCATGTCAATAGTATACAGGCTGCGCAATTTACCTAGCACGATGATGTCAGTATCCAGATAAATAAACCGGGTGATATCGGGCGCCATTACCAATGGAAATAACAACCGATAATAAATTGAGGCCGTCCACCAGAGTGTTGGTGGCAGCACAAAATCGCGCCCGAAGCTCTCCTCAATATCGTAATACTGGATTGCGCTACCGTTCACCTTTGCGTACTCTTGCAGTTCCTGCTGCTCGTTAGCAGCAAGCCCTGTCGCAATAGCATGAATCAGGATTGCTTCGTTTTTATTGTTATCGAAGATGGAGGTAAGCAACGCATACACGGGCGTCAGATAGTTTTCATCGAAAGCTATTGCAATGTGCATAGTGTTACCAGAAGTGCTCATCGATATTCGTTGTGGTGGTCGTATTGGGTAGCGGGACCGGTCTAGTTGCCAATCAGCCGCCGGCGCAGCTCGCTGATTTGCCGAAACACTTTTACCGCTTCCTCGCGCTGTTTCAACGAAGTCTGAAAATTGTAAAACAGCCGTAGTGTCTCAAAATTACTGACTAGGCCCTCCTGCCCGCGCCGGAACGCCGCATTCAGCAGGTTGCCCGGCTGCTTGGCCATCTGGGCCGCCAGCCACACCAAACGCTTGTTGTAGAGAAACCGAAATTTGCTTTCTGTCAGGCCAGGGTAACGAAAAATAAAGTAATAGACGATACTTGTCAGTTGAGAAGAAGCCGTACCCTGGCCTATACGCATCAAGTAATTCCACGTGAGGCGCTCTTTAAACATGAAGTGTTTGAAGCGTAGCCGGTCGTCGTACCATAGCTTATAGCCAGCTAGCTGGAGCGCGTCGCCAAGCTCCACATCTTCACCGCTTACGATTATCTTACCGCGCTTTGTGGAAGTGGTGAAGCGGAATCCATGCTCTAGCAGCTTTTGCCAAGCCGACTTGCGCACCACCGACCCCGCACCATATAGATAGCCTTCGTGTGCTGGTAGCGGCCCATTCTGGCCACCATTCTGAGGCCCTACGGCATACACTGCCTGAAATTGCTCAAACCATGCAGGGGGTGTTATTTCAAACATGCCTTCCGCATGTGCGCCCAACACTCCTATTTCCGGGTGGGCGCTCATTATCTCGTTAACTAATTCCAGATAATTAGGCGCTATCCAGTTGTCATCGTCAATGATGACAATGTATTCATACGCTGCCTCGTTGAATCCTCGAATCAACGCATTTTCCTTACCAGCAACCGGTTCTTCCAATACACGGAAAGGAACTTGAATATGCAATGTCTCCCGTAAGTTGAGAGCCACTTCAATCGTGTTGTCGGACGAGGCATTGCTAACTATCAATACCTCCCATGCAATGCCATTAGTTACCTGCTGGGCTGCTATGTGCCGTAGTGTATCCGCTAAGCGAGTGGCCCCGTTGTGCGTACAGATAAGAAAAGTTACTCCGTTCACTTTGCAGAAATCAGAATTGAAGATTCATTCTGCCTTAAGAACACAGAATGCATGAAGTATTGAAGGGCAGCCTGCTGCCTATCAGTGCCAGTAATTCTATTTTTCCAGCTGATGCAGACGGGCAATAAACGCCTCTACCAGCTTGTAGCTTTTGTCGCCACTCAATTCTTTTTTCACCAAGGCTTTGGATTGCTGCCAATAAAAGTTAGCCCGAATGGCTGAGGCTTCCCCTTCCCGGAAGCGCTCCTTGTCTTTCAGCATTTTATTTAGTGCTACCGCCGCATACTGCAGGGTGAACTTAGCATTCCTTAACCAAATTAGCGGCTTACGACCTGAGGTGCCATTTTGCCTAGCTCGTATATAGTCAAGATACGGTCGTAGGGCAGCTTCCGACTCGGCATTACCTGCGAAAATCCGCTCAACATAGTTCCAGGTCAAGCGCTTGGCCGGAATAAAATGCTGAAACCGCAGGCGCTCGTCGTACCATATTTTGTAGCCGGCCAGCACAAACGCATAACACATTTCGTTGTCTTCCCCTGATGTAAGCTTATCGCCGTGCCGGCCCATCAGCATCGACTTGAAGCCAGCTTGATGGATCTTTTGCCACGCTTCTTTGCGCACCACACAGCCAGCACCGTATACATAGCTTGGATGCTGCGTAATATCCCCTTGCTTATCAGCTTGTTTATCGGCCGCGTAGATAACGGCAAACTCAGGAAACCAGGCCGGAGGCGTTACTTCGCATACCGGGCGCCCTATTCCACCGAGCGCGCCAATCTGCTTGTCAGCCTCCATCAGTTCCCAAGCCAAGGCGAGGTAGTTTTCTTCAAGCCAGTTATCGTCATCTACGATGCACACGTATTCATAGCGGGCAGTGGCAAACCCTAACTCCAATGCATTGCTTTTGCCGCTTTTGCCTTCGTATAATAACTTGTAGGGGAACGGAAACTGCAGTGCCTCAAATTCGGCCTGCGCCACCTGCGACGTTCCATCTGTTGAGGCATTATCCACCAGCAGTACCTCAACAGAAAATTCAGTTGCATTGAATTTCTGTTGAGCCAAGGCCTGCACGGTTTCTTTGATACGAGACGCGCTGTTGTATGTACAGATCAGTACTGTTATACCACGGTTCTGTTGTGCTGTTTCCATGTACGAATTGCAGTCGGGATGGGAGCTGGCAAATTCCGTCGAAACAACAGCCAGCGGTGCTTTTCAAACGGCTTGCCTTTTACTTTTTATACCACTGATACACTAGCTGCTTTAAATAGCTGATGGTACGCTTAGGGCTCACCACCGATATGGCTTTATAATAGTTATAGTAGCTGCTTAGTATATGTCCCTTGTCTTTGAGCTTTTTGCTTTGGTCGAAATGCAAGCCTTCTAAAAACTCATTGAATCGGGCATGATATCGGGCATCAACCATTTGCTTATAATAGCCGGTTTCAAATATCTGCTTCTTGTTGCGGGCAATAATTCGGTCGTTTTGTGTGGCCGACATGATGCCGCCAGCATGAAGCCGATAGCGTGACATTACGTCCGGCAGGTAGTATATATTTCCGGTTCGGGTAAGCAGTAGGTGCAAAGAATAGTCGCCGCTAAAAGCATCCTTCACCCAAGCAGGAATAGGAAACAGGGCAGTCCGCCGGAATACCATGGAGGCGGTCGGAATGAACCAGCCGTGCAGTGCAATATCACCCTGCGTAAATTCGTGTTCAGTAGCCGGCAAAACGCCAGAGAACTTTTCGCTGAATAGCCGGGGTGGAATGGAATTGTTGTCCATGAACTCTTCTGCATCGTGAATGCAGGTAGTACAGTTCGAATGGCGCTTCAGAATGTCGACCTGCCGTTGCAGCTTATGCGGGTCGGTCCAATAATCGTCGCCCTCCAGCAAAGCAATGTACGTACCGGTACACGCCTCCAATGTCCCCAGAAAGTTACCCATAACCCCCAAATTGGTTTCCGGCAGCAGCAGCCGAATACGGTCTGGATAGCGCTTCTGGTAGTCTAGCGCAATTTGCCGGGTAGCGTCTGTGGAACAGTCCTCCCCAATGACCAACTCTACCGGGAAGTCGGTTTCCTGCATCAGAACCGATTCAATGGCTTGAGCCAAAAACTTTTCG
Source organism: Hymenobacter puniceus (assembly GCF_014333525.1). Classification (GTDB taxonomy): domain Bacteria; phylum Bacteroidota; class Bacteroidia; order Cytophagales; family Hymenobacteraceae; genus Hymenobacter. The sequence continues at coordinate 374,892 of NZ_JACSCX010000002.1, read as the reverse complement.
TGATTGTAGGTGATACAGCAAACGCTCAACATGTGCAAAAGGCAAGACGTGTCAAAAAAACCAAGCCAGAAAGTTAACTATGGCTACTCGGTGTGCACACGCTGCCGCACTACCTTACCTGGCACACCCACCACGGTGGCTCCGGCCGGAACATCCTGAATAACCACTGCTCCTGCCCCAATACTGGCTCCTTCGCCTATCACTAGCCGTGGCAATATTGTAGCATTTGCTCCTACCAGCACCAAATCATGCAATAAACAGCCCCCAAGAACGCGGGCCCCGGGGGATATTTCGCAGTATTTCCCAACTATGGCATTATGATGAACCGCGGCATTTGCATTCACCAGCGTACCTTCTCCTATTTGGGTAGCATTCGAGATTAGGGCATGATGCATCACATTCAGGCCAGCGCCCAACTTCACATCATAGCGGCCAATTTGGGCAGTAGCCGCAATTACAGAAGTGAGCACCCCACCTAAAGCAGTGATTTTCTGCGCCAAAATCTTACGCAATCTGCCTCCCCCCAGACCTAGCACAAAAGTTGGGTCTCGCTCAAACAGCTTGCTTACTTCATCCAAGCTGCGTAGCACTGGGTATCTGCCAAAAAGCTGCGGTTCTAGGTCAGGAGTTACATCGTCAAAGAAGAACAATTGCCCATCGGAAGTCTGCTGCAGGCATTCCAGCACTTCTATAGCGTGCCCCCTAGCACCTACTACCAGCATATGATCATTCTTTAAAGTTGGAAAGATGCGTGGGAAGATGCTTATGTAGCATCAGCACAATATTGCCAAACTAGAGTGGTAGCACCGCTTGCTTACAGAACTGCCCTGATGATGGAACAGATGGTGTCTACTTCCTCATTCGTCAGCTCGTAGTAAAGCGGCAGACATAGGGCGCGCGTCGAGATTTCCTCTGATACAGGAGCAGACTGATGGCCTGTATACTCTAGCGTGTTCAATGAGGGGTAAAAATAACGCCGGGGCAAAATGTTAGCTGCATTCAGCGCATCGCGCACGCGCAGCAACACAGGCTCAGACGGCATTACTGTGGGGTAATAAGAATAGTTGTACCGACTTGTATGCTCTTGAATCAGGGGCCGACGAACGGCGGTACCAGCCAGATGCGCATCATACCGTTCGCTCAATTCACGACGGCGCCGAATTAAGTCGTCCACCTTTGGCAGCACGCATAAACCCATAGCTGCATGAAACTCCGAGCTTTTACCGTTCACGCCTACACCCCAGAATGCCTCCGGGCCATTGTGTCCGAAATTGCGCATGTAGCTGATACGATGTGCTAATTCGTCGTCGGCGGTAATTATAGCTCCCCCTTCTACTGTATGGAACAGCTTAGTAGCATGAAAGCTCAACGTGGAAATATCACCGTAATTTAATACCGAAGTATCCTTGTATGTCACGCCGAATGCATGCGCCGCGTCATATATGACACGCAGATTATGACGCTTGGCAATTACCTCTATTTCCTCCACTGCACACGGATTGCCATACACGTGTGTAGCCATAATAGCTACAGTTTGTGGCGTAATAGCGGCTTCCAATAAAGTGGCATCAATACACAACGTCTGTGGATCAATATCCACGAATACAGGGGTACTGCCCTCCCATACAATGCTAGATGTAGTAGCAACATATGAGAATGGCGTCGTCAAGATCTCACCCTTCAGGTCCATGGCCTTGAGCGCTATTTGCAGCGCGATTGTACCATTGTTAACGAAGAAGAGGTGTTTTACACCTAAGTATTCCTTCAACGACCGTTCCAGTTCCACTACCAATGGTCCGGCATTCGTCAGATGGGCCCGTTCCCAGATACCAGCTAAATAGCCTACATATTCCTCTAGTGGAGGCAAGTACGATTTGGTGACGTTAATGCTCATAAATGTGGAAGCAGGTTTTCAGTTAATGCTTTGATCTTGATTTAGCTCAGACAACCTGTCTATTGTTGTACAATCTGGCGCACTAAATCTTGATACTGATGAGTGGCAACTATTTCTCCTTGGTTCAATTCGTAAATTCTGTCACATTCACGAAGTGTAGTAATACGGTGGGCTATTATAAGAATGGTAATATCTGTGTGAGACAATTTATTAATAGCTTCATTTACTTCACGCTCAGTGTCATTATCCAAGGCGCTAGTTGCCTCATCTAACACCAATACTTCTGTGCGCTTATATAGAGCTCTTGCAATGCCAATACGCTGACGTTGCCCTCCTGATAATTTAGAGCCCCTTTCCCCGATATGTGTATTTACGCCTTCAGGAAGGCCTTTAATAAATTCAGTTAGAGAAGCCTGTTCAATGGCGTATTGCAGTCTATTCGCATCTATTTGCAGATCACCTAACGTAATATTGTCTTGAATAGACGCTTCCATCAAGAAGGTATCCTGCTTTACGTAGCCAATAATATTATACCAAGACAATATATTTTGGGATGTAAGCGGCTTACCATCAACTAAGATATGGCCTTTCTGCTCTAAATAGAACCTAAGCAGCACATTCATAAGCGTGGTTTTACCAGAGCCTGAGCTGCCAATAAATCCGATTTTTTCGCCTTTTTTGATGTCTAAAGAAACATTCTTGATTGTATCGTTTTCTGCTCCCGGGAAACGATAATATACATTTTTAAACGAGATGGAATTGTTGAAAGAAATTGTTTCCTGATTAGGATGTTCAGGAACAAAATGCTCAGAATTTTGATCAGAATTAATAATCTGGATAGTATACTGTGCTTGCTTTAACTGAAATAGTGATTGCAGCATTCGGTTTACAGATGGCATCAATCGATAAGCAGCGGCAGCGAATAATCCTACCAAAGCAATCAAGTCGGTTGTATTGTCAGAAAAGAAAAGTGCATACACGAAAATGGTCAATACCCCTAGGATAGCCACCATTTCAATCATTTTTACCGGTAGCAACCCATACAGATAGCCTTCTGCATCTAACTTCTGCAACTCCTCCTGATTCTCTAACAGTTTACGACGAAAATCCTGCTGCTTATTAGCTAATTTCAGCTCTATAAATCCAATAAATAAATCACTGACAAGGCTGAAAGAAATTGGGCGTAATACATTTATTCTATTGCCTATTTCTTGGGTTCGGGACCTTAGCAGCCAATACATTAGCCAAGTAGTAGGAACTAATACGACCCCCAAGACAGCTAACAGCAGTGGCTTATAGATGACAATACTGATTACTATGACTAGTATTACAGCTGCTTCTGAGAAGAAAACAAACAAGGGCCTTAGAATTCCACTTACATATACTCCAGGCACATGCAAAGCTGAGTTCATCAGGCTAGCTGAACCAGAGTCATTGAATTTCCAGAATGATAAGCTTAGATACTTTGTTAATTGGCTCGCAATAATTTTCAGACCAATATCTGCTGTGAACCGTGTTTGCAAATAGTTCACCCACGTCGTGAACAAATTCTTGAATATAAAGAATAAGAATATCACTGCCATGAGGGAAAGCAAGAAGCCTTTCTCAGACTGAAACCCTAACGCTTGGTAGACAGGAAAAAAATATTTGCTTTTCTGTACTCCCCCAGGTTCAGCGGCGACCATCATTACCGGAACCAAAGCGGCTAGGCCAAAGACATCCAGAAAGGATGAAACTAAGACCAAGCCAAACATCCAGAGGGCTTTGTACTTTTGAGTTGAAGTCAGATAATAGCGTATGCTATTAAGTGAATAGCTGATTATTCCGGTGTTCATAAGGAGAGGACCTACTTGAAAACTGAAAAGCAGGATGCTAAATTCTCTCAGAGTCAGCAGTTCTCAAATTTCAGGATGGGGCAAAGTTAAGCGTTTTGTAGCAGATACACTCTCTAGCCATTGCTTACAAGGCGAAGAAGCCCCGTTCAACAGGGCTTACTATCGCAATCCTTAGCTACTTACATAAACCTGGGATGGGTTAACCCAAACAGGCGACAGGCCAAGGTGGGCTCATCATGAGGTCCTGTTTGAATGACCAGACGAGCCGTAGCCCAAGGCTGAATAGCGACGGTTGGGGCTGAAGTAGGTGCTAAGGCAATGAGCAGCCCAGAGCCGAACTTTTTCCAGCGAGGCATAGGCGGAGCGGCCAGGCAGTAGCTCGGTTTTGAGCGTGCTTCAGCGGTTTCGGCCTGTGTGTTGTCGTACGCTTTGTCGGCCAGATAGCACCAGCGCACCCTACTAGAGGAATAATAGGCGATGTTGCCGGCGTGCAGAAGAATGATACGCTGTCATTGGGGACTATAATGCCTTGAGGATGTTCACAAATGTCTCTGCGTATATATTCTCAATTCCCTCCCGCAAGCGAATAGACGAGCACCAACCTAGCGCCGTTAATTTACTTACGTCCAGTAGCTTGCGCGGCGTACCGTCAGGTTTTGCGCTATCAAAACGGATAGCACCTGTGTATCCGGTTATTTCCTTTACCAGCGTGGCTAGCTCCCGTATGGTAAGATCCTCACCGGTGCCGACGTTTATGGGTTGTGCCCCATCGTAGTGAAGCAGCAGGTGCAAGCAGGCATCCGCTAGGTCATCAACATGCAGGAATTCTCGTCGTGGGGTGCCGGTACCCCAAATTTCTACTTCTGGCAGTCCTTGTTCCCGGGCTTCATGAAACTTGCGCAACAACGCCGGCAACACATGAGAGTTTTGCAGATCGTAATTGTCACCAGGACCATAAAGGTTGGTAGGCATCACTGAAATAAAATGACGGCCGTATTGGGCCCGGTACGTCTCACAGAGCTTGAGCCCCGCTATTTTGGCAATAGCATATGGCTCATTGGTGTGCTCTAGGGGTCCTGTAAGCAAGTATTCTTCTTTAAGCGGCTGTGGAGCCAACTTAGGATAAATGCAGGAAGAGCCTAAAAACAGTAGTTTCTTTACAGCGTGTACGTGGCTCTGGTTGATGACATTACTCTGGATCATCAGGTTGTCGTACAGAAAATCGGCACGGTAGGTATTGTTAGCCACAATGCCTCCTACTTTCGCGGCTGCCAGCAGTACATACTCTGGCTTTTGCTGTGCAAAAAAGTCTTCAACAGCTGCTTGATTGCGCAGGTCTAATTCCCGGGAGGTGCGCACAACCAGATTGTAATAGCCCGCTTGGTTCAAGCGGCGCACCAGTGCAGAGCCCACCATCCCCTGATGACCGGCCACATATATTTTGGCGTTCAGTTCCATACAATCAGTTGCGGATACAGCGTAGCCGCTTTATGCAACCCAATGGGCTTCTGTGCACATCCGGTTGCAGCAAAAACAATTAGCTACTGTGGTTTGAGAGTCGATTTACTCCACAAAGGCTCCATGTATTGGATGGCCACCGGCTTGCAGGTAGGCGTCACGGCGGAACAATGCCAGATCTGCCTGCATCATTTCCCCAACCAGCATAGGCAGGTCGTATTGGGGTTCCCATTGCAGATTTGCCTTGGCCTTGGTTGGGTCTCCAATCAGCAGCTCCACTTCAGTAGGCCGGAAGTACCGCTTATCAATCTGCACGATAACAGAGCCGATGGGCAGTTGGTACTCTGGAGTATGGCAGGCTATTACGATTCCTTTTTCAGCGCTTCCTTCACCTTCAAAAGCCAATATTATTCCTACTTCCGCAAAAGCCAACCGCACAAATTCGCGTACCGTGGTTGTGACGCCGGTAGCAATAACATAATCTTCAGGCATGTCCTGCTGAAGCATACGCCACATAGCTTCCACATAGTCTTTGGCGTGGCCCCAGTCGCGCTTGGCATCTAGGTTGCCGAGGTACAACTCGTCCTGCAGGCCCAACGCTATACGGGCTGCAGCACGCGTAATTTTACGTGTCACGAATGTTTCGCCTCGCAAGGGACTTTCGTGGTTAAACAGAATGCCGTTGCAGGCATACATATCATAGGCTTCCCGGTAGTTCACTGTAATCCAATAAGCATACAGCTTGGCTACAGCATATGGTGAGCGAGGATAGAAGGGTGTGATTTCACGTTGTGGCACTTCCTGCACCAATCCGTAGAGTTCAGAGGTACTTGCCTGATAAAACCGGGTTTTGTGCGTGAGCCCCAGAATGCGTACTGCCTCCAATAAGCGCAAGGTGCCTACACCATCCACATCGGCAGTGTACTCAGGGGTATCAAAGGATACTTTAACGTGCGACATAGCGCCCAGATTGTAAATCTCGTCGGGCTGTACTTCCTGTACAATCCGGATTATGTTGGTAGAATCAGTTAAATCGCCGTAGTGCAATGTAAAGCGGACATGGTCTTCGTGCGGATCCTGATAGAGATGGTCAATTCGCTCGGTGTTAATCAGTGACGAACGACGTTTGATACCATGGACCTCGTATCCTTTGCTGAGCAGCAGCTCTGCCAGATAGGTGCCATCCTGACCTGTGATGCCGGTGATGAGTGCGCGCTTGTTCATAGTTAGGAAGATTAGATGCAGGCATCATCTGCTCATTTGCATGCTGACGCCGGCACTGAAGATAATGATAATCTTATAAAATGCATATTTTTAAATAAAATAATCATGTTATTTAAACATGATGACTCAATTGTCTCACTTATGTGCTTTGCCCAGCACCTCACTATCCAGCGCCTGCTTTAGCACTTGGCTTATTAAAAGCGCTGCTGGCACGAGCATCAATACGTCAGCCTGCAGTAAGTAGCGCATCTCTAAACTTCTGAACACTAAGCTCATATAGCAGTAAACAAAGGCAGCATACCCTATTATTGGCCACAGATACTCTCTGTTTCGATAGATAATCAGAGAAGCTACTGTAAAGAGCAACAGGCATGAACGATAAAAGAACAGAATCCGATGAATATATGGCCTGTAGGAGTCTCCCTGGTTTATAGTCGCGCTCTTAAAGAATGCTTTGCGCAGATTGGCGAATGGCACTTTGGTATAGTAGGCCACTGGATTATGCGCAATAAAGCTTCTGCGTAAGGAATCGAAGCCCTGTGCTATCCGGGCGTTACAGGGAGCAGAATAAGGTAAGGGCAACTGACTGCCTGCACTGCTCAGTCGTCGGACCTGAAAGCTACTTCCGCAGTTGGCAGCCAAAGTTGTGAGCTCATAGGCTCGGCGCTCTTCGGCGGGACTGCTAAATATGCTGGCTGGATAGCGGTATGGCTGGTTATGTAGCATCGACTCCATCCAGCTGGAATTGTCGTTGGTCCAGCATGCCAGCCAATCCAGATAAGCCTGCATATCCTCTCGCAGGTTGATGTAGCCAGCTGATGCTGGCTTCAGCAGCACAATTTCATTGTGGTTTAAATAGTTGCGGGCTGGCCACCACATATACAATGCGCCGAACCCAAGTATCATACAAGCGCTTCGCTGCCACATGGCCGCTCCACTGCCGAGGCCTCTTATCACTACCAAAAGCACACTTATTGGTAGCAGGATGCCGAGGTATTCCCGAACATAAAATGCCAGCGCTATAAGAGCTCCAATTAAGCAATAGTGCTTCTTATCGTTTCTGGTTTTGGTTATCAGGTTAAACCAAAGCACTGCACAGAAAACACTCAGTGTTTCGCTGCCTATTACTGTCACCCAAAGAATAGCAAATGGATAGGTGGCATATAACAAGGCAACTATCTGGGCCGGCCCCTTACTGGCCCAGCGCCGACTGGCCTTATATAACAATACAATAACGCTTGTATCCAGCAGCACTTGGCTTGTAACCGACGCCTTAATAGCCAGCGCAGGGCCAAATATGATGTAGTGCAACCCATAAAAAAATGGATAGCCTGGTAGCCGCCCGAAGGAGGCTTCTGGCAGCAATGGGTCTATTGTGTAGTGCCCAGTATGCCACAGATTCAGAAAACTCTGAATGAAAGAATGTGTGTCGCCATTGTAGTGCTCCTGCCCTGCACCATAGTAGATAGTAGCCCCTTTAAGCACGAATGCTACACGTAGCACAAAGCCTAATAACACAATGGCGGCCAGCCGCCTTTGCTCCTGGGCTTTGGACTGCATGTGGCTACTCTGCATACACATTCTTCACCACATAAAGCGGCCGGTTGCGAGCTGCATCGAGGCCCCGCCAGACATATTCGCCGATAACGCCCAGCGCTGTCATTTGAAAGGCCGACACCAGCAGGAGCACTACCATCAGCGTGGTCCAGCCAGGCGGCTCCGATGGATTGGTCAGCCGTAGGAAAACAAGATAGATACCATAAAGCAGTGCACTCATTCCTAGCACCAAGCCCGTAATAGAAATGATGCGAACAGGTAAAAAGGAGAAAGCCAAAAAGGAATCAATAAATAGCTTCACCTTCTTCTGTAGTGTCCAGCGCGAACGGCCCACCTGGCGCTTGCGGCGTACGTACGGGATGTTGACGTAGGCATGACCCAACCAAGTCATCAGGTAAAACACGTTGCTGTTGCGCTCCTGCATCTGCAGCACCTGCTCCCGTACCTGCCGATCGAAAAGCACAAAATCAAAGCCACCGGATGGGATATTGGGCAGCGCAAAACGCTTCATCATACCATGAAACAAGGTGGCCAACCATTTCTGCGGGCCAGTTTCCTCGCGGTCCTGGCGGTTGCCGATAACTAGGCGAAACCCCTGTTGCCAGTAAGCAACCATTTGGGCCAGCAGTTCAGGAGGGTCTTGCAAATCAGCCGTGATGATGGCCGTACAGTCGCCGCTGGCGTACGCCATACCCGCCACAATGGCGTTGTAGGAACCTACATTTCCAGCCAATTCTACCACCCGCACCCGCTCTGGGTGCAAAGCCCGTACGGCCAGCAGTTCCCGCAATGTCCCGTCCTGCGAGCCATCATCTACCAGCACATATTCCACCTGCAGATCAGTTGGCAGCGTAGCCTCATTGGCCAATAGCTCCGCCATAGTAAGCGGAATATTGGCTTCGTTGAAGTAGCAGGGAATGATGATGCTCAGGACAGGCATAGAGACAAAAACAGGGCAATTAATCCGGTAAAATCAGGCAGACAAAAAACTGCGGATACGCTGACTTATCTGCGCTACCTGCCACTCCGCAAGGCCTGGCCAGAGCGGCAAGCTAAGGCTGGTGGCAGCCAGTTCTTCGGCTATCGGAAAATCACCGGCGCTATAGCCCAGGGCCTGATAGGCGGGCTGCTGATGCGGAGGCACCGGGTAGTGAATAAGGGTTCCGATTCCGTGAGCAGTGAGGTGCTGCTGTAGCGCGTCGCGGCGCGGAGTACGCACTACATACAGATGATACACGTGCGTAGCGCCGGCTGCTGTGGCAGGAAGCACCAGCTCCGGCACGCCGGCCAGATGCGTGTCGTACCAGGCAGCTATTTGCTGCCGTTGGCGGGTCCAGGTGGTCAGGAACGGAAGCTTTACCCGCAGCACGGCAGCCTGCAGCTCATCTAGCCGGGAGTTGATTCCAGCTGCCTCGTTATGGTACTTCTGCCGCGAGCCGTAGTTGCGCAACAGCCGGATCTGCTCAGCCAGCTCGGCCGAATCAGTGGTAACAGCGCCGGCGTCACCGAGCGCGCCTAAATTTTTACCGGGATAGAAGCTTGTGGCATTCAGGTTACCAAAGCTTCCTGTGAGTTTATTCTGCCAGGTAGCACCATGAGCCTGAGCATTGTCTTCTACCACCCACAACTGGTGCTGGTGCGCAAAAGCGAGTATTGGCCCCATGGCGCAGGCTTGCCCATACAGATGCACGGGCATGATGGCGCGGGTGCGCGCTGTAAGGGCGGCCGCCAGCCGTTCGGGGTTTAGGTTATAGGTAGCTGGGTCCGGCTCTACCGGTACGGGCTTGGCGCCAGTCATGGATACGGCCAGCCACGTAGCAATATAGGTGTTGCTGGGCACGAGAACTTCGTCGCCTTCCCCTACTCCCAGTGCTTTTAAGCTCAGATACAAGGCATCCAACCCATTGCCAACCCCCACGCATTCAGCAGTGCCATTATACTGAGCGTACTCGGCCTCAAACTGCCGAACAGCCTCACCCAGCACGTACCAGTGCGAGTCGTATACAGCCGCTACTGCCGCCAATACTTGCTCCCGGATAGGGTCGTGCTGAGGACCAAAGGCCAGAAAAGGAATTATAGTTGGGGGCATACTAAGCACAATCAAGCGTGTATAGGCGACGGGCACGACAGCACGTGCGTGGTAGCGCCCAGCGCAAAGTTCAACTTTTCTGCGTTGCGAATCACCGCTCTATTGGTCGCCTGGGTGGTCATCAATACGGCAGCTGCGCCCCTTTCCCGGGCCCGGTGTAGCGTTTCGCTGAGCAGGCGCAGGTGCCAGCCGCGGTTGTCAGGCCCCACAGCCGTCAGCACCACCCTCGACAGCTTCACGCCCAGCAAGGCCGCATCCGTTTGCAAGTCACTGATAGCCATGAAAGAATCAACGGGCAGCCCAGGCAGGTCTGGCACCAGAACGGCGTCGCAATATCCTTCAGTGGCCGCAGCAGCATAGCGGGCCAGAAAAGCATCGGCCCTATCTGCTCCAAACCACGGGTCGGCATGAAACCGGTCGTAATTGTTGCGTGCGGCGGCGGCTATCTGCCCTAGATGGACTGCTTCAGCTGGAAGAGCCAGCCGTACGGCGTGGCGTGGCGCAGCAAAGCCAGCAAGGTGGGTCTGGTGATAATAATGCAGCCGTGTTTCGTTCCAGCGCCAGCCAGCCTGCGTGAGGGCCTGCAACAGCCGAATATCCTCGGCCGGCACTTCCACAAAGCAATACGTGCTGGGCGCCACAGACGCAAGTTTCAGCTGAAAATCCCGTACAGCATTGGTCAGGTCAGCAAGCTGCTCATCCTGCTCAAACAGCACAGAGAAGAGCCGGTAAGTAGGGGTATCAAAAAACTGGGAATCCCATGGCAGCAGTTCGTATAAAAACTGTGCTTTCCCACTGGTAAATAGCTGTTCGTGTACCTGGTTGCCAAACCTAGCAGCCCGGCCAACTCCCAACTGGTCGTGCGCCCCTACTTCCTGCAGAAAGTGGTAGGGCGACAACCGCTCCAATACAGCGCGCCGTTCAGCAACCAGCTTCTCCGCTACTCCGAAATGCCCCATACCGCCTTAAACCTCTCAAATTCGCGGATATAGTCGCTTTCATCGTAGACCGTTGATGCCAGTACCATTTGCACCGCAGTATGGGAGTACTGCATAGTGTGCCACACATTAGGCGGTATATACAGTCCAGTATCCGGGCTTTCTAACCGGAAAGTTTCCAGGGTGCCATCTGCCTGTTCGGTTGTTACGATGATTCTCCCGGCCAGTGCCACTAATACCTGCTCGGTGCTGTAGTGCGCGTGCCGGCCACGTACAATGCTTTCCGGTGTGTAATAGGTCCAGAACGTGCGGGCAATAGCAAATGGCAGGTGGCCTCCTTTCTCCAGAACCGTGATATAGCCAATATCCGGAGCACCCAATCTGGGCAGCGACAAAATGCGCGGCGTGGCATTAATGAACTGCAAATCCGGCTTTTTTTCCATGAAGCGTAAGCGTCTCAGGCAATAATGAGTAGGTAAGCAAAGCAGGTAATTACCCCTGCAATAGTTGGCACGCAGCACTTCAGAACGGGGCTACCAGCACTAAACAACTTTACAGGCACAGTCAGCCACCTAGTTGCTACAATGCGCCTAAAATTCAGAGCGCCGGACGCCAAACCCGAGCAGATGACCGGTAACGGCAAGACCTGCAAAGCGCTGGAACAACACCTGCGCAGAGCACAGAGCAGTTTCTCAATTTATTCAGCAATGTACATAGAAACGTCTCCGGCTTTTATACAGAATTAACTATATAAAAAACCGGAGACGTTTATACCAGGGCCCCTCAGATATTCCAGCTGTTGTCCGGATACCTTTTCGAGCGCCTGTCTGTTATTCAGCAGTACATCAGTATCACGAACAGACTGCTGCGGAGGGTTTCTAGAAAGTACGCGGCGTGTTATTTACTGCTCCGGCCGTTACCTCGTTGATATGCTCCTTGAAGTACTCTAATGTGCGGCGCAAGCCTTCGGCACGGTTTACTTTGGGCTCCCAACCTAGGATTTCGCGAGCTTTCGAGATATCTGGCTTACGCTTCATCGGGTCGTTCTGCGGAAGTTCCTGATAGGTTGGCTTGAACTCCACATTCATCAGCTTGGCAATTTCCTCCCCAAACTCCTTAATGGTAATTTCGTCGGGGTTGCCAATGTTTACGGGTAGCGCGTAGTCGCTCAGCAACAGGCGGTAAATACCCTCTACTAAATCATCAACGTAGCAGAAAGAACGAGTCTGCGAGCCGTCGCCGAATACGGTAAGGTTTTCACCACGCAATGCCTGGCTCAGGAAAGCTGGCAACACGCGGCCGTCATTGAGACGCATCCGTGGGCCGTAGGTATTGAAGATACGAACGATGCGGGTTTCCAGACCGTGGTGATTGTGATACGCCATGGTGATGGCCTCCTGAAAACGCTTGGCTTCGTCGTAGCAGCCACGCGGCCCAACAGGGTTTACGTTGCCAAAGTACTCTTCCACCTGTGGGTGTACTTCCGGGTCGCCATACACTTCTGAAGTACTGGCAATCAGCATCCGTGCGTTTTTCACGCGGGCTAGTCCCAGCAGATTATGTGTACCCAGCGAACCAACTTTCAGGGTCTGAATTGGAATTTTCAGATAGTCGATCGGCGAAGCTGGTGAGGCAAAGTGCAGGATGTAGTCCAGCTTACCCGGCACAAACACGAATTTCGACACATCAGCATGATGGAACTCGAAATCTTCGCGGCCGAATAAATGCTCAATGTTGCCTAGGTCACCAGTGATGAGGTTGTCCATGGCAATGACATGGTATCCTTCGGCTAGAAAACGCTCACATAGGTGAGAGCCCAGGAAGCCGGCGCCGCCGGTAATAAGTACGCGCTTTTTATCAGACATGCTGGTAGTTGTTAGTTGTTGGTTGTCAGTTGTGAGGCTGTAAGGAGCACCATTCAGTACCAGCTGCTAGCTAAGCCGACAACCAGTACTGAGTACCTGACAACTAAGACGCTACTGGCTCATGATGAGCCGTGCGGATACCAATGCAATGGTAGGCAAAGCCGGCTTCCTGCATTTCTTTAGGGTCGTAGATGTTGCGGCCGTCAAAAATCACCTTCTGTTTGAGCAGCTTACCTACTACCTCAAAGCTAGGTGAGCGGAATTCCGGCCACTCCGTTACAACCAACAAAGCGTCGGCATCAACCAAAGCTTCAAACTGGTCTTTGGCATACGTAATGGTGTCGCCGAGCGAGTGTTTGGCTTCGGACATAGCTACCGGGTCGTAGGCTGACACAGTGCAGCCTTCCGCCAGCAGCTTCTCGATAATTACCAAGGAAGGAGCTTCCCGCATGTCATCGGTTTTGGGCTTAAACGACAGGCCCCAGATGCCAATCTTTTTCCCAGCCAGGTCACCGCCAAAGTGCTTCTTCACTTTATCGAAGAGCACTTCTTTCTGCGCATCATTCACGCTTTCCACCGCCTGCAACACCTGCATCTGGTAGCCATTCTCAGATGCCGTCTTGATCAGGGCTTTCACGTCTTTAGGGAAGCATGAGCCACCGTAGCCGATACCGGGATAGATGAATTTCGTACCGATACGAGCGTCTGAGCCAATGCCCTTGCGTACCATATTCACATCGGCACCCATGATTTCGCACAGGTTGGCAATGTCGTTCATAAACGAAATCTTAGTGGCCAGCATGGAGTTGGCCGCATACTTCGTCATTTCCGCCGACGGAATGTCCATGAAGATAATCGGGTGGCCATTGAGCAGGAACGGCTTGTACAGCTTGCTCATCACCTCTTCGGCCCGCTCCGACGACACCCCTACCACGATACGGTCGGGCTTCAGGAAGTCGTCGATGGCAGCACCTTCTTTCAGGAACTCCGGATTGGATGCCACGTCGAATTCGATGGACGCGCCTCGCTTGGCCAAGGCCTGCTCCAGCTCAGTCCGGACTTTGGCCGCGGTGCCTACAGGCACTGTGCTTTTAGTCACGATTACGCCGTAATCGTTCATATGCTCCCCGATACCACGAGCTACAGCCAGCACGTACTTCAGGTCAGCGGAGCCGTCTTCACCGGGAGGGGTACCTACAGCAATAAAGGCTACATCAGCGTCTTTAATACCCTCGGCCAAGCTGGTAGTGAAGTTCAAGCGGCCAGCGGCCACATTGCGGCTTACCATTTCCTCGAGCCCTGGCTCGTAGATAGGGAGGATGCCTTGCTTCAGGTTATCGATTTTTTTCTGATCGATATCAATACAAGTTACCTCAATGCCTACCTCGGCAAAGCAAGTGCCTGTAACCAGTCCGACGTAGCCGGTGCCTACTACTGCTATTTTCATGTTATGCAAAGAAGTGGAATGTCTTATTGAGAAACGGTTTTGGCAGCTTGTGCTACCGGGGTCATCATGTAGCGCTTATACCAGTGCTGGAACACAATGAGGGCCCAAATGCGGGCGTGCACGTCGCCGGGGCTACGGGAAAACAGTTGCGTCTTCAGGGCCCGGATGGCGTCTACATCGAACACGCCCTGTGCCTCGATGAAGTCATCCGACAGCAGGTCGTCTTCGATAAGAGGGCGTAGCTCGCCGCGGAACCACTTAAGCAACGGCACCTCGAAACCGTGTTTAGGGCGTTTGTAAAGCTCTTCGGGCAACAATGGGCGGAAAGCATCCTGCACGATGCGCTTCTTCATTTTCGCGTCGATTTTACTTTCGACGGGTAGGGAGAAAGCAAAGCGCACCACGTTGGGGTCGAGGAAAGGCGGGCGCACTTCCAAGGAGTTGGCCATGCTCATCATGTCCACCTTGGCCAGCATGTCGTAGGGCAGCACCAGCGTGGTATCCGTCAGAAGCACCTCGTTCAGGTCACCGTCGGCATGAATGTTCTCGAGTATATCCTTGCGGCGCTTCTCGGCCAGCTTCTTGCCGACTTTGCGGCGGGAAGCGGCACTAAGCAGATTACGCGAGTCTTTTTCAGACGTGAAAGAAGCCCAGTCCCAGTACCGGTCTTTGGGGCCGCTGAGCATCCCGCGCGAGAAGCGCTGAAACTGCCGAATCCGGTTGCCGAAAAAGGTATTGCGCGACTTGGGCAGAATATCCCAGAGCAGGTTGAGGCCGGTTACGGCTTCGGCTTTAAAGCCACCCTGCCGTACCTGAAACTCGCCCATGTGCTTGTTGTAGCCCGCAAACAGCTCATCGGCGCCGTCGCCACTAAGAGCAACCGTGGCCTTTTCGCGGGTACGCTTGCTCAGAATGTATACGGCCAGCGCCGAAGAATCGGCAAACGGCTCGTCGATGTAGTCGAGGACATCGAAAATGTGGTCGTAGAGGTCTTGATTGGTAAGCGAGAAAACCGTGTGGTTGGTTTTATACTTCTCGGCTACCAGCTTGGCATATTTGGTTTCGTCGAAGAACGGCTCGTCGCGGTAGCCGATACTGAAGGTATTCAGGTGGTCGGTGTGGCGCGAGGCCAGCGCCACGACAACGCTCGAATCGATACCGCCACTTAGGAAGGCGCCTACCGGTACGTCGGCCACAAGGCGGCGCGCCGTGGCATCATCCATCAACTCAACCAGCTTGGTTTTCTGCTGCTCGTAGGTGGTCTTGTTTTTTTCGACGCGCTTAGCGTCGTACGGAATCTTGTACCAGCGCTTACGCACTACCTTCTTGCCCTTAATGAACAGGTAGTGGCCCGGCAGCAGCTTCTTTACGCCCTTGAAAATGGTGGCCGGACCGGGAATGTAGTTGAGCTGCAAATACTGGCTCAATGCCACGTAGTCCATTTTGCGCGGAATCCCCAGCGCCAGCAACGACTTCATCTCCGAAGCAAAAAACAGCTTGTCTTCGTCGCGGTAGATGAGCACGGGCTTCTCGCCCATCCGGTCGCGGGCAATGAACAGCGAGTCTTCCTCTTTGTCGTAGATAGCCAAGCCGAAGAAGCCATTGAGCTTCTTAAGAAAAGTACGACCCTCCGTGATATACAGGCGCAGAATCACCTCGGTATCAGTCTGGGAATGGAAGTGGTAGCCTTTCTTAACCAGGCGCTGACGCAGTTCCCGGAAGTTGAAAATCTCGCCGTTGAAGACAATAGTATACCGGCCCGACTCGTCGGTCATGGGCTGATTACCATCGGCCGAGAGGTCGAGGATAGCCAAACGCCGAAAGCCGAGGCCGCAACGGTCGTATACAAAGTGTCCCTGAGAGTCAGGGCCACGGCTGACAATGGCGTCGGTTGAGGCCGGCAGGGCGGCCAGCGCGCTGCGGCCCGTGTCAGTGAAAGCAAATAGTCCGGTAATTCCACACATAGAGCGGACAAAAGTACGAAGGTTCAGCAGAAGTGTTGATTGAAAAATCCAATGGTCAAGTCTCGCAACCAAACCCATGCCAGCTTAGTACACCTTCTAGTTTTCACCCTCAGCTTTCTGTGCCTTATGAATCTGCAAGAAAATATGACCCTGCAAAAGCAATTTGAAGCTGCTGTATCCCGCGTAGATACCCTACCCGGTGATAAAGCGGCTGCTCACATGACGGAGCTCTACGGCCTTTATAAGCAAGCCACCGAAGGCGACCATGATACTGAGAAAGACGTGGTAGGCGACGACTCGCCGGCCAATCCAAGCGGCCCGGCCGGTATGTCGCAGGCACAATGGGACTCGTGGAGTAAGTTTAAAGGGGTGAGTGAAGAAGATGCGCGCCGCCAGTATATCCAGAAGGTGGAGGAAATAGCTGGGCCGGTTGGCGAAAAAACAACCGTTATTACCGGCAATGGCCAGCCAGCTACCGGCTCTCAGGTGAATGGCAGCCCAGCGGCTGAGTCGCAGCAGCAGGCGGGCGTTTCGCAGGGAGGCCTGCGCGGCGACCTGCTGGGTGGTACTCCCTATGGCAGCGAAGAGCAGCTAAAGGATCTGCAGTAAGCCATCCGTCTTGCTTTACTGGTGCCCGTGTTGCAACTCGCAGCACGGGCACTGCTTTTTTAGGAGTGTGCTGTATAAGCATAGGCTAGGATTTTGGCTATTTTCGGGCAGCCATGATCCACCTTCTCTCCTCGCGTGCCGGCCTGCGCCTAGTTGTTGCCGCATACTTGCTCAGCGCCTGCGCGCCTGCCATACCCCGCCAAACCACTACATCATTGCCCAACCGATTTGCTGATGCTACATTTCGCCAGATAGCCACTGCTCAGGACGAGCGCAACACTGCCGCACTGCTACCCTATCTTGCCAATGCCGAGGCCCACTACCGGAAAGCAGCTGCTTTAGCGTTGGCTTCAGTACAGGATAAGCAGGCCACTACTGCCCTGCTGCCACTTTTGCAGGATCCGGACGCAGCAACCCGACGGGCAGCAGCCTATGCGCTGGGCCAGACGGCTGACAGCACCGCTGCAGAACCATTGGCAGCACAGATCCTGAATGCAGGCAGCGCAGTGCAGCGGCGCTACTTGTTTGAAGCACTTGGGCGTTGCGTGACGCGCAATTCATTGCGGCTACTATGGCGCAACGTTGCCACCTCCGATACCAGTTTCTCCGCTGGCCAGGCCTGGGGCTTGATGCGGGCAGGCTTGCGGGGGCTGACCTCAGAAGCGGCCGTGGCGCGGGCAGTGGCACTGCTGCAGCCACGGCAGCCGCTGGCAGCCCGGCAGGGCGCGGCCTTTGCGCTGGCCCGCACGCCCCGCCTCGACCTAACACCTTACCAAGCCCCCCTCACGGCTGCCGTAGCCGACCCAGACCCGGTCGTGCGGGCAGCGGCAGCCAGTGCCTTGGGCAAAGTCAAAAGTCCCACCATTGCGCCTACGCTGATCGGGCTGGTGCGGCAGGATGTTGATTACCGGGTACGGGTAAGCGCATTGCGGGCTATGAATGCCACGATGTATGCTCCGGTGAAGGAAACCGCCTGGGACGCCCTCACACATGCCAACAGCCAAGTAGCTGTTACGGCAGCTGAGTTTTTCTTGGCTCATGCCAGCGGAGAACCAGGCCGCCAGTTCTTGGAGAAAGCTGCCAAAATCACAGATTGGCGGGTGCGGGCTACACTGCTGGCTGTAGCCCTGAAATTGGGCGGCCCCGAGCAAGGAGCCATTCGTACGGCTATTCAGCAGCGGTTTGCAACAGCCACGAACCCGTATGAGAAAGGGTTTCTGCTAAAAGCATTATCCGAAGACCCAGCCGCTTACGAGTTTGTGGAACAGGCAACGTTTGCTGCCGGCCAGCTGCTGGTGGTGGGGTCCTATGGAATGGAGGCACTCGTTGCCATCCGGCGGCTGTCGTCTTTCCCCGAAGCTCAACAAGCGGCTTTTGCCCTTACGCTACGCCGGGCACTTCGGGGCGGCGACGTCACCATCATGGGTACGGCTGCCGAAGCGCTGCGCGACCCACAGTTGAACCTGCGGCGCCTGCTGCCCGATGCCGGCTTTGTGGTAGAAGCCCGCGACAAGCTGGTATTGCCCCGCGACCTGGAAGCCTGGCAGTCGTTGCAGCAAACCATCGACTACTTGCTGAACCGCCCGGCTACGCCTGTGCCGGTAGCTAAAGCAGCTGCTCATCCTATCGATTGGGAGGTGGTGCAGCGCATTCCGGTCCGGCAGCGCGTACTGGTGCGCACCAGCCAAGGCGACATTACGCTGCAGCTGAAGGTGGAAGATGCGCCGGGGTCAGTGGCCAGCTTCGTACAGCTAGTAGAGCAAGGATTTTATGACGCCAAGACGTTTCACCGGGTGGTACCCAATTTTGTAGCGCAGGGCGGCTGCCCCCGTGGCGACGGTTCCGGCAGTACCGACTACAACCTGCGTTCTGAGTTCGGTGACCTGCAGTATGGGGAGGGTGCTGTGGGCCTGGCTTCAGCCGGTAAAGACACCGAAAGCTGCCAGTGGTTTATCACCCACGGCCCCACCCCGCATCTTGATGGTCGCTACACGATTTTCGCGCAGGTGATACAGGGCCTTGATGTGGTTCCGAAACTGGCTATCGGCGACAAAATCGTGAAAGTAGAAGTAGTGCGCTGATTAAATTAGCATACTCACAGCAAAGCCCTCAAATTGCCCGCCGCTAGTTGCTACGGGTAATTTGAGGGCTTTGCTGTGAGTATACTAACCGCTTATTTGTCGCGGCCGTGCACCTGGGCGGGAGGAGCAGTGGCTTCAATGGCCGAAAAGGTTTCTAGGATTTTGTAGGTGTGCGAAGCGCCGTTGCCTACCACCCAGGAATTGCCGGGCTCCAGTATCACCACCTGACCTTCCAGATGCAGCTCGGCGCGGCCTTTCAGCACATAGCCTACCGTCTCGTATGGACGCGTAGATGGGTCTTTAGCTTCGCCAGGCTCTTCATTTTCCCAGAGGCGCATCGACACTTGGGTGCCGGAAGCCAGGTATTTTTCGCCGTCAGGACCTTTTGGCGAGTGGGCAGAGTCGACTTTGGTAATGGAAGTATCAGCCATACTTTTAAAAGCAGAAAAATGAGAAGTAACTATTCAGGGCCAGCCAACTGACTGAGTCCTTTTGCAAACGAGCACAGCCGGTTGCTGGTTGCGGCCTATGATGAACTATACTGGAAACCTTCCGGGCAGAGCCTGGTTACGCTACCTTGCGGCGGCGGCGCTCCAGTGTACTAGCTTGCCAGCTCATCTGCCTATGTCATTTTCCTCTGACTCTCCTTTTGTTCGGACGCTGGCCCGCGCGCACCAGCAGGCAGCAGCAGCACTACCTGCTGGTGCATTCTGCCTACTCACCGATCAGTTGCTGCAGGTCCTGTTTCCAGAGCGAGCCAGCCAGCCGCTACGCCACCCCGATGCCGTTGCAGCTACGCTCACGCAACACCAGCACGATCTGGCCGCTCTGCTCGCCCATGTAGCCTTGCCCGAACCGCCGGCCGCTATAGCAGCGGCCTGCATGGCCCGCCTACCTGCCCTGCGCGACCTGCTGCTACGCGACGCCGCCGCCATTTTAGCTGCCGACCCCGCTGCTCAGGGTCTCGATGAAGTCATTACGACGTACCCTGGGTTCTACGCTATTGCGCTGCACCGCATGGCGCACGCGCTGTATCTGTTGCAGGTACCGCGGGTGCCGCGCCTGATCAGCGAGTACGCGCATCAGCACACCGGCATCGACATCCATCCGGGCGCCCGCATCGGCTCTTCGTTTTGCATCGACCACGGCACCGGCATCGTTATCGGCGAAACGGCCGTTATTGGGGCGTACGTCAAGATTTTCCAGGGCGTGACACTGGGTGCGCTCAGCGTCACGAAGGCGCTGCAGGGCATCAAGCGTCATCCTACCATCGAAGACCATGCAGTTATTTATGCCGGTGCCACTATTTTAGGCGGCAGCACTGTCGTGGGCAGCCACAGCATCATTGGCGGCAATGTCTGGCTTACGGAAAGTGTTCCGTCACACTCCCGCGTATACCACCGGGCGCAGCTGCACGTCACGCGCACCGAAGACCCCACCGCCGACCTCATGTTTTCAATTTGAGTGGTTGAATTGCTTATTTATTGGCCATCATGACGACCATCACGCAATTCACCACTCTGCCATTCAACCCTCTTACCAATGAAAGCCAACACCATTCTTGATACCATCGGGCGCACGCCGCTGCTGCGCCTCAATAAGCTGTTTGCCCACCGCCCCGACGTGGAAGTATGGGTGAAGCTGGAGCGCGCCAATCCTGGCGGCAGCATCAAAGACCGAATTGCTCTGAGCATGATCGAGCAGGCCGAGCAGGATGGTCTGCTCACACCCGATTCGATAATTGTGGAACCTACTTCCGGCAACACTGGCGTGGGCCTGGCTATGGTAGCGGCCGTGAAGGGCTATAAAATCACGCTGGTGATGCCCGAATCGATGTCGATTGAGCGCCGCCGCCTGATGGCTGCCTACGGTGCTAACCTGGAGCTGACGCCGCGCGAGAAAGGTATGAAGGGCGCCATCGAGAAGGCCCATGAGCTGGTGCGTGACACGCCCGGCGCCTGGATGCCCATGCAGTTCAGCAACCCGGCCAACATCCGCGTACACGCCGAAACAACCGCCCAGGAGATTCTGCAGGATGCCCCCGAAGGCTTCGACTTTCATATCACAGGCGTCGGCACTGGTGGTCACATCACGGCCGTCACGGAAGTGCTGAAGCCGCTATTTCCAAACATGAAAACCTTTGCCGTGGAGCCCGAGGCCTCGCCTGTTATCAGCGGTGGTGCACCCGGCCCCCACCCTATTCAGGGTATCGGTGCGGGCTTCATCCCCGACAATCTGCATACCGATATCCTCGACGGTACCATCCAGATTTCGCAGCAGGAAGCCTTCGACATGGCCCGCCGTGCAGCCCGCGAAGAAGGTATCCTGGTGGGAGTATCATCGGGCGCTTCACTGGCGGCTATAGCCAAGAAGCTCGACGAAATGCCGCAGGGTAGCCGCGTACTCACGTTCTGCTACGATACCGGCGAGCGGTACCTGTCGGTTGAAGGTCTGTTTGTATAGCCAGACGAACTCTAAAAAAGACAGCCGCTTCCTCATGGGAGCGGCTGTCTTTTTTTAGTATCAGACACAGTGCTTACGAAAGGCCGGAAAAACAAAAAGCCTGACCATTAGGTCAGGCTTTTTTGAAACGGGAGTGGAGAATATCGGAGTCGAACCGATGACCTCTTGCATGCCATGCAAGCGCTCTAGCCAGCTGAGCTAATCCCCCGTTTGATAAGTACCAGCCGCCGGTTGCGTTTGGTGTGACAAAAGTACGGCACGATTTGGAATGTGCAAGTTACTGCTCGAAAAAAAACGCTTTTCCTGTAAATAAAAATGGGCTGGCACTAGTGCCAGCCCATTTTTCAGTGTATAATCAGTTGGTTTAGTTGAAGATATAACGCACACCTACTTGTGCCTGCCAGCGTGAGCCAAGACCACCAGTTTCGTTGCGGAATGTTTGAGTGAGTGGTACACCGGGCGCCACAACCGCTGGAGTAGTTCCCGAAGCTGGTGTAGTAATGCTCGGGTTGGTGAGGTAGGGAAAGGTAAAATTAGGGCGGCCCTGCTGGTCGTAGCCGGCGAAGGACAACGGATTGGAAACGTTAGCTGTCTGGAAGGTACCCCAGTTGCGGTTGAGCAGATTGCCGAAGTTAAACACGTCGACGCTCAGCTGCAGCGTATTCTTGTTCTCACCCAGGTTGGTGAAGATATCCTGCAGCAGGCGTACATCCAATCGGTTCTGCCACGGACGCACGGCACCGTTGCGCTCGGCGTATTCGCCGCGACGCCCACTTAGGTATTTATCTTGCTCAATGTAGTTGTTGAGGTCAGTCCATTGCTGCGCAGCAGTGTAAGTGCCACCACCCTGCGAGGCTGGAATGGTAATGTCACGCAATGCAATTTCACTCTGGTTGCGCGGAATGTACATCAGGTCGTTGCCGGCACCGCCCGAGCCGTCGCCGTTCATGTCGCCGGCGTAGGTGTAGGAGAAACGACCAGCTGGTGCAGCTTCAAAAAACACCGAAATGGTAGTACCCAAATGCTCTAGGTACTCGCGGCGATACGAAAGCGAGCCAATGACACGGTGCTGCTGCAGAAAGTTGGAGTAGCTTAGCACGTTATCATTCGGGTCGCCGGATACCGGCCGGTCGCGCCAGTTGGTTTGGGCGATGCTGCCGCCATCGTTTACAGAACGTGAATCGGTGTAGGTGTAGGCAGCGCTGGCATACAAGCCGTTGCTAAACGACTTCTGCAATTGGCCAGTAACAGAATAAGAGTAGCCTTTATTGGTATTTTTCATCAGGATGGCATCCGTGATGATGGGGTTGGTAGGCGACACGCCGCCCTGGCCGTTATAGATACGATTGTTTTGAATCAGGCCACTACCTGTATAAAGGCCGCTGGCGTTAGGTGTACCAAACGTGTAGAAAATGGGCCGGTTGTCGGGGCCATTAGCGCGGCCTACGGCGTTCGGCAGGTTCACGTTTTCGAAGTATACGGCATTAAGGTCACGCGTGTAAAGTGCCTCCAGCGTTCCAATGATGCCACCGGGCAGTTCCTGGTCGACAGCAAGGTTGGATCGCCACACCTGCGGAAACTTGAAGTCGCGGGCCGTAACAGCTAGGTTGTACTGGGTGTTAGCCGCTGCGCCGCTGGGGCGGTAAGCATCCACATTGGGGTCGAAATAATTGCCGGCTGCTGATACCTGGGCGCCTGTGCGCGAGAATGAGCCGAACTGCACACCGTTGTTACCGGCCTGGTTGGACAGCCACACAAACGGAATCCGACCGGTGAAAACGCCGGTACCACCACGAACCTGGGTTTTCTGATCGTTTTTCACATCCCAGTTGAAGCCGATGCGCGGCGACAGTAGCACTTTTCTATCCGGCAGTTTGTCGGTCTCCAGCTTCACGCCGTTGCGAAAGGTCAGGTTAGCCGCGTTTTCGTTGCGAGCAATTTCCGAGTAAATGATGGGCAAGTCGCCGCGGATACCAGCCGTAACCTTCAGGTTGTCGAATGGGCTCCACTCGTCCTGTATATACAAGCCCAGCTGTGCTGCCTTTGTAACAGCGAATGGAAACGAGCCGTCAGGCAAAGCCGAGTATGATAGGTTGTAGCGTTGCGGGAAAGCTAGCGTCCCGGTCGTGTTGGCAATCGGCACACCATTGGCGTTGCGGGTGTAGCCCAGCGGCGCCGAGGCGGTGCGGGCCGCCGCGTAAAAATCGTCGATTCCGTTGAAGGTATAGGCGCCGTAATAATTCGGCGAGAAGCCGTTAGTGAACTTGTAAAATTCGTTGTAGGTACCAACCGTCACGTTGTGCTTGCCCAGGAAGGCCGTGAAGTTGTCGCCGATCTGGTACACATCAGAGTTAAGCACGTTGTTGGCCGTGAAAGGCTCGTAGCCAAACGATGTGTAGTTGTTGGCGGCCGTAACCCCACCTCCAGCGGCCGTACGAGTAGTAGCCGTACCGATGTCTACCAACGAGAAATTGCCACCGCCCAGGCTTTCACGGAAGTCGCGGAAGGCTGAGTAGCCGGCAGTTAGGTTGTTGGCGTACCGGGTACTGAATGTGCTGTTTAGTTCAGCAATTATCGAGTTCAGGTTGTTGTTGATAACGTAGTACGACGACGAGAACGGCAAGCCGAACTGTGACTGTGAGCGGCCAATGTTAGCGGGCCCGATGGCGCCCGAACCACTTGGCGGCACATCACGGTACGACTTTAGGTAGTTGTACTTGATGCTGAAGCGGTGCTGGTCACTGATGTTCCAGTCGAGCTTGGCCGTGGCCTTACGGCTGAAAGAGCGCAAGTCGTAGTTTTCGTAGGCGCCGGCATCGTAGCCGTAATTGGTTTGCAGGAAATTTTTCAGGATGTCCAAATCACGCACTGAAGCGGCCGACGTGGTGGAGTTGGCGCCAGGCGCAGGTGCCCCGTCGCGGTTGGCGATGAAGTTACCTGTTGGCGGGTCGATACGGTCTTCCTGTTCGGCATTCACGAAAAAGAACAGCTTATCCTTGATGATTGGACCGCCTACACGGAAGCCGAAGTTCTTCAGGTTGAAGTTGGGGAAGTCTCGCTCAAAGTCGCCCACCTTGCTGCCTACGTAGTCTTGGTTACGGTAGAAGCCGTAGAGTGAACCACTGAATTTGTTGGTACCGCTACGAGTTACGGCGTTGATACCAGCCCCGGTGAAGGAACCCTGACGCACATCGTAGGGGGCAATGCTCACCTGAATCTGGTCGATGGCATCAAGCGAAATCGGCTGGGCGTTGGCCTGGCCACCTACCGTCGGCGACAAACCAAAGGAGTTATTGAAGATGGCGCCGTCGATGGTGATGTTGTTGTAGCCACCGTTGCGGCCACCGAAGCTCTGGCCGTTAGCCTGGGGCGTGAGGCGCGTGAAGTCGTCGAAAGAGCGGCTAATAGTAGGTAGCCGCTCGATTTGCTCGCGCTGTACGGTGGTAGCAGCGCCGGTGCGGCCGGCATTAATTACCGGATTCTCGCGGCCTGTAACGGTCACGCCAGCCAGTTCGGTAGTGGCTTCGCTCAGGTTGATATCGAGGCGCAGGTTCTGGCCCAACGTCAGGAAAATGCCTTCGCGGCTGGCATCCTTATAACCCACAAACGTGATGCGCAATGTGTAGGGACCTCCTACGCGCATATTCTGGATATTGTAGCGGCCTTCAGAGTTGGTGGGTGCTACATACTGCGTGTTAGTAGGCGTATGCACCGCAATTACGGTGGCGCCCGGCAGGCCGCCGCCATCTTTGTCGGTAATGACGCCATTCATGGCGGACGAAGTGGTGCCCTGGCTCCAAGCTGTCGGCGCTGCCATCAGCAGTAGCAGCAGCAGTAGGAAACTGCAGTAAAAGGTGCGTTTCATAAAAAACGATTGGTGAAAAACTTGGCAAAAATACCGTCAGGCGGCTGAGCTTTAGCATTATTAAAATGTTATTAAAAATAAATATAGAATAAAACATACATCCAGTAGGCTCGCTGTTTTTTCGCACAGTCACATTTGCTCTGCATCTTCTATTAGGGCACAAAAAAACCGGCCGAAGAAAATCTCCGGCCGGTTTATCGATACCTTAAGTTAGAGGCTTAGTTGAAGATGTAGCGTACGCCCAACTGGCCCTGCCAACGCGAAGCAAAGGGAGCGAAGTCGTAACCGCGGTTGCCGTTGGCGGCGAATGTAGCGGGGAACGAGAAGTTAGGACGGACGTTGTTGGCACCGGTTGTTTCCGGACGTAGCAGCTCAATGGCGTTGTTAGCCACAGTGTACTGGCGGCCCCACTCTTTGTTCAGAAGGTTACCTACGTTCTGGATATCAAAGCTTACTTGCAAGGTGTTCTTCTTATCACCGGCTATGAAGTTGAAATCCTGTGCGATGCGGATATCTACCTGGTGCGTCCAAGGCGTACGAGCAGCAAAGCGCTCCGCAATTTGGCCGCGGTTATTGCGCAGATAGGGGTCGTTTTGGATGAAAGCCTCCAGTTGCTCCCGGATCTGAGCAACAGTACGCGTATCAGAAGCGCCACTGGTCACGATGGAAATTTCATTTGGGTCATTCGCGTCGCGCGGGATGTAAATCAGGTCGTTGCCAAAAGCACCATCGTTGTTCAGGTCGCGGCCACCCTGGCCGTATACGTAAGCAATCGGAGCACCAGCCAGGCCTTCGTAGATAGCTGAAATGTTAGTAGCTAGTTTATCGCCGGCATACTTGAAGGTGTAACCGCCGGTCAGCAATACGCGGTGACGCTGGTCGTTGCGTGAGAAACCAACCTCGGGGTTGTTTGGATCAAACTGCACCTGGTTGAACTGCCAGTTGGAAAGAGCCGTGCTGCTGGAGCCGCTGTTCACCTCTTTCGACATACCGTAGGTGTAAGCCGCCGACGTGTTCAGACCGTTGGTGAAGTTCTTCTGCAACTGCACAGTACCGTTGTAGCGGTAGCCTTTGTTGGTGTTGTCGAGCAGCAGAACGTTGGTGTAGTTGGTGTTCCGCTGACGAGCAGCCGGATACGTTGGGCGCTGGTCGGGACCAATCAGACGGCCGGTAGGCTCTACTAGGTTGATGTTGCGGTAGTAGATGTCGTTGAGGGTCTTCGAGTAGATACCCTCCAGCGTGGCTACGACGTCGCCGGGGAGGCGGAAGTCAACGGCCAGGTTGGTACGCCATACCTGGGGCAGTTTGAAATCCTTCTCCAGTACGTTGATTTCCGAAGTACGCACCGGCGAGTAAGGAGCCGTGGTGAAGACTGTAGGAATCTGCGTTGGATCGGTTACGACGGGCGGATACACCGTGTTGGCACCCGTGCCCGTAGGACGAGCATCTACTGCGCCCTGAATCAGGCCGCTGTTGGTGAAGCTGTTGGAAATCCATACGAATGGTACACGGCCGGTGAAGATACCAGTACCACCACGCACCTGAATTTGGGCGTCGTTATTTACGTCCCAGTTGAAACCGGCACGCGGAGCAAACAGTAGTTGGCCATTCGGCACATTATCGGTCCGGATGTTAGCACCGAACTGGTCGGTAACGCCTTGGTTGAAGCCGGGCTTGTCGAAGAAGAACGGCACGTCCAGACGAGCACCCAGCGTCAGACGCAGGTTTTCAACTGGCGAGTACTGGTCCTGCAGATACACACCAAACTGCATAGCGCTAAACGTAGCTTCGCCGTTATTATTGGTGGCATAGGCAGCTTGCAAACGGTTTACGCGAGGCGTAGCGGCCGTGAAGTCAGCCAACGAGTTGAACTGGTAGTAACCCACACCGTTGTTGATAAACAGGTTGCGGAACTTGAAGAACTCGTTGTGCGTGCCCAATGTGAAGGTGTGCTTACCGATAGCGCGCGTTACGTTGTCGGTCAGTTCCACAATGTCCTGATCGAGCTGGTTGAAGCCCGAGCTGCGCTCCGTACCAAAGGTGTAGCGGTTGCCAGCTTCATTGATTTCAATCGTTGGGAACAGGGAGCCAGGAACGTCGCGAGTGTCGCGAATACGCGAATAGCTTAGCAACAGCTTGTTCGACACGGCACCAAAGCGGCTGTTAAGTTCGGCTACGGTGCTGTTCGTGCTGTTGTTGAACTTGTAGGTATTGCTGCCAAAACGCAGCGATGTCGACGTACGACCGATGTTGTCGTCGAAAGCATCGATGAAGTTGTGGCGCAGCGTGAGCTGATGATCATCGGAGAGGTTGAAGTCCAGACGACCGAAGATTTTGGTGCTCTCAGTGCGGCGTGTGATGTCGCCGAAGGCACCTACGTCGTAACGGTAGCGCTCAGCAGCAGTGGTAGCAATGGTATTAATAACATTCAGGTCGAGGCGCGAATCAGTAGCACCGGGTACGAAGCCCAAAGGCTCGTTGCGACGGCTGATTTCAGCGTTGGCAAAGAAGAACACCTTGTCACGCACGATGGCGCCACCTACGCGGGCACCCGTCTGGTAGTTGTAGAACTCAGCTGCTTTAGTGCGGGGCTCCGAAATACTTTTGCCTACGATATCCTGGTTGCGGCCGAAACCATAGATCGAAGCCGACAGGTCGTTGGAGCCGGAACGCGTTACAGCGTTTACGCCACCACCCGTGAAGTTACCCAGCGTCACGTCGTACGGAGCAACCACCACCTGAATTTCCTGGATAGCATCCAGCGAAATTGGCTGCGTGCCCGACTGGCCACCGGGCGTACCTGAACCAGCCAGACCGAATACGTCGTTGTTCACGGCGCCATCGATAGTGATGTTATTATAGCGGTTGTTGGAACCTCCGATAGAGCTGCTACCGCCGCCGTTCGACTGTGGCGAAACACGCACGAAATCCTGCAGGCTACGGTTCAAGGTTGGCAGACGCTGAATCTGCTCACGTGAAATAGTGGTTTCAGCACCCGTACGGCCTGCATTGATTACCTGGCTTTGCTGGCCCGTAACGGTTACGCCGGCCAACTCAGTGGTAGCCTCGCTCAGGTTGGTGTCCAGACGCAGGTTTTGGCCCAGCGTCAGGAAGATACCCTCCCGGTTGGCATCCTTATAACCCACAAACGTAATGCGGACCGAATATGGACCACCAACGCGCATGTTTTGAATGTTGTAACGGCCTTCGGAATTTGTAGGCGCCACATACTGCGTATTGGTGGGTGTATGAATGGCAATTACCGTAGCACCCGGCAGGCCCGATCCATCCTTATCGGTAATAACCCCGTTCATGGCGGAGGTTGTGGCACCCTGGCTCCAACCAGTGTGTGCTGACAGCAGCGTCAGCAACAGCACCAGGAGATGGAGTAAACGTTGGTGTTTCATAAAAGGGGGTATTGGTGAGAAAAGAGGGGAGCTTCTTAAATCCGGCGCAAAAGTACAGCTATAACTGCCAAAATCCATTACTGAATCTTTATGATTCGCAACCGGGAGAAAAGTTCATACTTGTGGACAAAGGTAGAAGGGAATTTCTACAATACTGGCCGCACCGCTTTGATGTAGCGGCTTAAGTAATAGTCACTTTCCAGGCTGTTTTCCACTACTCCCGCCGAACTGGATGCGTGAATGAACTGCACGCCTTCTGGCGTAGCTTCTGTTACCAAGCCCACATGTGTGATGGTGGAGCTGCCCGGCGAGGCCCCGAAAAATACCAAATCCCCTGCCTTCAGGTCCTGCGGCTTTACGGGGGTGCCCCAGATGGCCTGCTCATTGCTAGAGCGAGGAATAGCTACGTCGATGGCGGCAAAAGAATTGTAGAGCAGGCCCGAGCAGTCCATGCCCAGGCGCGAAGTGCCACCATACTTATAAGGAGTTCCCTGGAAAGAGCGGGCCGTTTCAATAACCGTAACGATGGCGCGGCTGGCGTTGGCCGGCGTACTGCGGTGCTTGGTCACGATTTTGGCTTTGCCGGAGGCCGTAGTGGCTTTGGACTTGGATTTGGTAACCGGGCGGCTGCCGCGGCGGCGCCGCTCTTCGGCTTTCATCCGGGCCATGTCGCGCGCTGAGTGGTAGCGACCGTTGCGGTAGTTGACCTTCTTGGGGGCGCTGCAGCCAGCCAGCCAGCCTATCAGCGCCACCAGTAGCAGCGGCCACCAAAGGCGCCTATGCGTCGTATACTGTACCTTCGTTCTAGGGTCCCGCATCGGGTCAAAGATAGGTAAAACAGCCATTTGGCGTTTCTATATATGGATTTCAACTCCCTCACTCCCGAGCTGCTTGTGGCCTTCGAAGCCATTGTGGGCCCGCAGCATGTCCTCACGGCCCAGCGCGCCGAAGCTACCGCCACAGCCGACACCTACGCCGACTATGGCCGCGACCATACCGAGGACCTACACTTTGCTCCCGACGTGGTGCTGCGCCCCGCTAACGCCGAAGAAATAAGCGAGATTGTGCGCCTCTGCCACCAGCACCGTATTCCGGTGACTCCCCGCGGGGCGGGCACGGGCCTGAGCGGTGGCGCTCTGCCCATCCACCATGGCGTGGTGCTGAGCACCGAGCGGCTCAATAAGATTCTGCAGATTGACGAGCGCAACCTGCAGGCGACGGTAGAGCCGGGTGTGGTGAATGAGGCGTTTCAGCAGGCTGTACAGGCCGTAGGCTTGTTCTACCCGCCCGATCCGGCCAGCAAGGGCAGCTGCTTTCTGGGCGGCAACCTGGCCCACAGCAGCGGCGGACCCAAAGCCGTGAAATATGGCACCACCCGCGACTACGTGCTGAACCTGCAGGTGGTGCTGCCCACCGGCGACATCATCTGGACCGCCGCCAACACGCTCAAGAACTCCACCGGCTACAACCTCACCCAGCTGATGGTGGGCTCGGAAGGCACGTTGGGCATCATCACGAAAGTGGTATTCCGACTCCTGCCCTACCCCAAGCACAACATTCTGATGCTGGTGCCTTTCCGGCAGGTGACGCAGGCCGCCGAAGCCGTGTCGGCCGTGTTCCGGGCCGGCATCATCCCGTCGGGCATGGAATTTATGGAGCGGGAAGCCATTGCCTGGTCGTCGGAGTATCTGAAGATTCCGCTCACGCTGCCCGAGGATATTGCGGCGCACCTGCTCATTGAGCTGGACGGCCAGGACCTGGATGAGCTGTACAAGGAAGCCGAGCAGGTATATGGCGTGCTGGAGCACTATGATGTAGACGAAATTCTTCTGGCCGACAACGCAACCCAGAAAGACGAGCTCTGGCGCATCCGGCGCAACATCGGCAATTCGGTGCGCTACAATTCGGTGTATAAGGAAGAGGACACGGTGGTGCCCCGCGCCGAACTGCCCACGCTGCTGAGCGGCGTCAAGGAAATAGGGCAGCGCTACGGCTTCAAGAGCGTCTGCTACGGCCACGCCGGCGACGGCAACCTGCACGTCAACATCATCCGCGGCAACCTGGACGACGAGATGTGGAATGTGGGTTTGCGCCAGCCCATCACCGAAATCTTCGAGCTGTGCGTGAAGCTGGGCGGTACCATTTCCGGCGAGCATGGCATCGGGCTGGTGCAAAAAGGCTACATCGGTATTGCGCTGCCTGACACCAATCTGGAGCTGATGCGCGGTATCAAGCGGGTTTTTGACCCCCACGGCATCCTGAACCCCGGCAAGATCTTCTAATCACGGATTTCGTCGGATTAGCCGGATTAATCGGATTTTGTGGACGATTGTAATGCCAAGCTCCTACTTGGTGCGTTGTTGAACGATAGTGTAACGCGAAGTCTTACGTCGCGACTCAGCTGTGCCGACCACCAACCGACTGGCAGAACTGAGTCGCGACGCAAGACTTCGCATTACTGCTTTGGTAGTGCGTTCAACGCTGTATCTAACTGCCGGAACAACTCCTCATTGCCATCCTGCTGGTACGCACTCAGGGCCGCCTCGAAGCCGGATAGGTCGTAGAGAAACGCTTTTAGGTTGTCGGCTGACAGTTCAGTGAAATGGCGGCCGTAGCCTAGCTTCTGCACTTGGGCAGCGTTGAGAAACTGCTCGAACTGGGCCGGAATGGGTACAGCACAAATGGGCTTGTGCAGGTACACGGCCTCGCTGATCAGTGAGAAGCCGCCGTTGGTAATAACAGCCCGCGCCGACGCTAAATCCTCGATGAAACCCTGCTCGCTGAAGGCTTTCAGCTGCACGTTGCCGTGGGTTTCCTCTTTGTTGAAGCCATACACCCGAAACTCCTGCCCCGGCAGCGCCTGCAGCAGCGGCACCAGTCCCTGCTGCGTGGTAGCCGACTGATACACCAGCACGTGTGAGCCGGCCGTGGGGTGCGCCGCCAGAATCTCGGGCCGGATAATGGGCGGTACCAGTGTGGTGGCGGGCCGCACCACCGGTAGCGGAAAGAACGTGCTGACAAAGTAATGGTGGCTGCGCGGCAGCTTGGCCCGCACAATGCCACGGGCTACGTCGAAGTTGCCGCGCTCCGTGGGTGGCACCACCACATCCAGCCGCGCCCGACTAATAATCTGCATGTTGTCGATGCTGATGACGGGCAGGTTTTTCCAGCGGGCAAATAGGTAGCTGAACGACTCGAAGTCGGAAATAACGCAGTCGAACCGGTCGGCACAGGGCAGGTTGCGGTAGCGCCGGAAGTTGGTGAGCAGGTTGTCGGGCGCGTTGCGGAGCGTGAGGGCCGCTGTGCGGGCTTTACTCACTACCACATCTCTGTAGGCCAGATGGAAGCCCCGGATTTCGTGCACCCGGCCCGGAAACGTGCGCGCCAGCAGTTGGTAGGCCCGGCTGCTGCTCACCACACTCACTTCGTGCCCCTGCGCCAGCAAATGCGCAATGACCACCTTGCTGCGCGTGGCGTGGCCCATACCCTCGCCGGGCACTCCGTATAGTATGTTCATCAGGTAGTCGGGAATTGAGCGCTAAAAATGCGGAATTAAAACCTGAAGCCGCACCAACGGCACGCAGTTCCCCAATAAATCAGCCCGCCAGCGCCCCCTAATCAACTTGCAAGCAAAAAGCGCTACCGGTTGGCAGCGCTTTTTGCGTCAGAAACATCGTGAGCCTGCAACAACAAGTTACCTGAGCAGCACCAGCTTTTGGGTTTGGGTGAAATCGGGGGTTTGCAGCTTCACTAAGTACAAGCCCGCTGCCAGGCCGGTAGTGGGCAGCTCCAAAGTATGCGTGCCGCCACTGTAGCGCCGGCTTTGGGCTGGCTGGCGCACCACGCGGCCCTGCGCGTCGGTCAGCAGCACCGAAACTGCCGCGGCATCAGGTAAGCTGAAGCCAATGGTAACCACGCCGGCCGCCACCGGATTCGGGTACACCGGATACAGCCGGGCCTCGGGCCGCCGCAACAGCTCCTTTGCCGATTGGTTGCTGAGCACGATGTTCTCGTCGCCGGGGCGGTAGGGCACTACGTCGAAGTAGGCGACCAGCATTTCGGCGGTGGTTTGCTCGCCCCACTGCACGGTTTGGGGCGGCGAAAACGGGTTGCGGGGGTTGCTGGCGGTGTTGTCGTAGGTGGCGTCGGCCATAAGGCGCGAGCCGGCCGGGATTTTGAGCAGGCGCGGGAACCGGTAGGCACCCTGCCAGTTGAAGTCCCAGTCGTTGATTTTCAGGATGCGGATAGTATCACCGGAAGGCTTCACGGCCCAGATGCGCCACTTCTTGCCCAGCAAATGCGCGTGGGGCAGCACGCTCACCAAGCTCACATCCAGCGGCACCCGAAACTCGGCGTGAAAGGTTTTCACCTGGCCCGCCGGAATGACAAACGGCCCGTTGGTGAGATTGAGTGGCGTCAGCGGCAGGGTCTGAACGTAGCGCTGCACCGGCTGGCGACTGAAAAACAGGTTCACCACCGACGAATCGGTTTGGGTGAGGGCCGTGGGGCCGTAGTGCACCTGCACCAGAATGCTGGCATTGCGGGCCAGCTTTTTGCCCAACCCATTAGGGAAATAGCGGGCTGTAGCGCCGGGCACCCAGCCGGCCCAGTTTTCCTCGGTGGCCGAAAAGCCGAAGCCTCCGAAGCGCGTGTAGCCGTAGCCGGGATCCTGGGCATCCAAGGCCTGAGCCCGCTGCGTGGTATCTATGCCAATAATGGCGTGGTGGGTGATGCGCTTGTTGCCGGCCCGGAATTCCACGGCCGCAATATCTCGGTCGGTTGGCAGGCGGGTGGGCAGCACGAACACCCGGTACAAATCCTGCAGATTGCCCTGGTGCGTGAACTTCTGCGCCATTGGCACTACCAAATCGGGCGTGCCCAACTGCGAGCCAGCCGGAAACGTGGGTAGCGCCGGCTCTAGGGCAGGGTTGCCGCGCACCATACCGCCATCCACCCAGTCCCTTATTTTCTGGATTTCCGAGTCTGTGAGCGTGTTTTCGTCGAGGAAGTGCGTGTAGTTGGGGTCGGCCTTCCAGGGCGGCATATACCGGATGCCCGTCACGAACTTGATGGTGGGTGCGTGGCTGACTACGTCTTGGTAGCTGGCTAGCGGAAACGGCGCCACCTCGCCGGTGCGGTGGCAGGAGGTGCAGTGCTGGTAGATGATGGGCGCAATATGCTCGCTGAACGTGAGCTGCGGCTGTTGCGCCAGCGCCGGGGCCACAGTAAGCAGCAAAACAAAGCGTATCAGGTGTTTCATAGAAAGCAGGATTTTCAACCAGTCGGAATATATCAGAGTGAACTTAGCGGCTACCCAAGACCGTGGCCACAAAGCAGCCCACAGCCTCAGTGCGCGGCACTGGCACCGGCTGCCGCGCCACAATAGCGGCCAAAGCGTCGCGCAATTCGTGATGCTGCACCACGGTACGGCGCTGGCCCAGGCGGGCGTAGGCATCATCAATGCGACCTTGGTAGAGCACGGTGGTTTCGTCGGGGGCCAGCACCACCACCTCGGGGGTGATGCGCACCTGCAGGCGGCGCGTAAGCTGCTGGCCGGCATCGAGGCGCACCGGAAACGGCAGCGGATACTGCTTCTGAAACAGCACCACATCGGCCGGATGCATCTGCAAAGCTGGAAACACGCCCACAAACCGTACGCCGCGCGGCGCGTAGGCGGCGTGCAGGGCGCGGAGCGTGGGCGTGGCGTTCTGGCTGATGGGGCAGGTATCGGCCAGAAACACGTAGACCGTGGCCACCGGCAACACCGGACCGCCGGCCCGCACCAATGGCGGCAGCAGCAACAGGAAAAGCAGGTGTAGGAGTCGGGACATAAGTAGCAAGCAAAAAGCGGCAACAACTACCTGATGCTCAAGCCACGGAAAGGTTCAGTCTGTAGCGCTTCCATCAGGAAAGATACCACCCGGCGCGCGTTTTCGTTCCGGCCTGCAGCGGGTGGCATGCAGCTTATTTGGGAGAAGGACAGGCAGGGCACGCCGCGTATCCTTACTTTCGGCCCGGTTTTGGCCGGTGCGCCGCCGGTTCTATCTTTTCTGCTCTCTCTGCTGCCTGCGTATGAAACGCTCTACTTTTTCTCGTCCGGCACTGGCCGTGGCGGCCGCTACGTCGCTGCTGGCCGGGGCTTGCTCGGCCCCGCGCAACATCGTCAGCACCGGTAAGGTCACGCCGCGCGGTGAGTTCCGGGGCGGCGGCAACGTGTCGTTTAATGTTGCCACCGAAACCTTGAGCAAGACGGGCTCCACGCTGAAGTCGGCAGCAGAAGCGGCAGGCAACAAAGACACTGTTGGCTACTCCAAAACCATCGACAACCTGCAGTTGGCGGCCTTGGCCTATACTCTCGACCCGCTGCGCGCCTCCCCCGATCTGTACCTGCGCTACGGCGTCTACGACCGGGTGGATGTGGGCTACAAGTACGCCTTCGGCTCGCACGTCTTCGATGCCATGTTCCAGTTTATGGGTCCGACGGGCACGCCGGAGCGCCCACAGGGCGCGGCCGGGGCCACATATGGCAGCGTGGGCCTGCAATTTGCCACCCAGCGCGCCAAGCTCCCGAGCATCCCGTATCTGAGCAATATATCCGATGCCCTGGGCTTCAGTGCCTCGCGCAAAGACCTGATTGTGCCGCTGGTTATCAGCCACTCGTTTGGGCCGGAAGAGGAAATAGGGGCGTTTTCCTACGGCCTGGTGTATTCCCGCTCGTTTCTGCGCTACGGCTTCGAAAACCAGAAAGTATACACTCCCGGCGGCAAGGTGCCCAGCCTGCCCGAGCAGCGCGTGAGCTACAACTCGTTCGGGGCGTTTGCCAGCGCCAAAGTCGGCTACCGCTACTTGTACTTCCTGCCGTCAATGGGCATCTATTACCAGAATTATGGCACCTACCGCCTGCTCAACAATGCCACCGGAAAGCTCAGCGGCTTTACGTTTGTGCCCAGCGTAGGCGTGCAGTTCCGCGTACCTAACAGCCGCCGGTAGCGGCAGCCACCATAGAAATAAAGCGGCCCGGTAACTGAGAAGCTACCGGGCCGCTCTGTGTACATACTGGTCGGTTATTGTGGCGCGCGGCGCTTGGCTTTCAACCAAGAAGCCAGCAGTGGCACCCCAAAAATGGCCACCGTCAGCGCGGTCAGGCCGGCGTCGGCCGCCTCGCTGCCCAGGAAATGGCTGAAGACGGAATCCGGCTGAAAGTGCTCCACCAACGACAGCAGCAGCTTCAGCCCCAGCAGCCCAATTACCACAAAGGCGGCCGTTTCCAGAAACGGGTACTTGGCCATCAGCAGCACAAACGCCTGCGCCACCAGCCGCATGGCCAGAATACCGATAAACACGCCCAGGCAAATCAGAATCAGGTTGTCGGTGAAGGCCACCACGGCAAACACGTTGTCGATGGAAAAGGCCAGGTCCATCAACTCAATCAGCGCCACCGTAGCCCAGAACGGCCCGAGCAGCCCCAGCGTGTAGCGGTACACGAGGCTCTTGCGCTTGTCTACACCATCCTCGTCAGCGGAAGCGGCGTGGCCCCGGAAATGGTCGTAGGCCAGGTACAGCAGGTAGAGGCCGCCCAGGGGCTTGAGGTACCAGAACTCAATCAGGAACGAGGCGAACAGGATGCACAAGCCCCGAAACACGTAGGCCCCGATGATGCCGTAGCGCAGGGCCTTCTGCCGCTGCTCTTTGGGCAGGTCGCCGACCATCGTGGCCAGCACGGCCGCGTTGTCCACGGAAAGCAGGCTTTCGATGATGACCAGATTGCTCACCACAGCCAGCGCGGCCAGGGGATTGTCGAGGATTTGCTGTAGGTGTATGTTCATGCCGGTTGGGCAAGATAACGACTTCAGCCAAAGCCGGGTTTCGGTGGAGCCATCCGGCAGCCTGTTATTGGTGCGTCGCTAGGCAGAAGGTAGGCTAATCGGCTTCCAGGCCTGATAATTCGGTATGCGCTGGACAGCGGCACCTTCGCACGGTGGCCGAAAAAACGACCAAACCTATGTATCTTGTCCGTCCCGCTCCAGAAAATTCCCTGTCCATGCTTGACTTTTACCTCAACGACCAGCGCATCAGCACCGCCGAGCCGGCCGGCAGCGCCCTGCTCGATTTCATCCGCTACCATGAGCAGTTGAAGGGCACCAAAATCGGCTGCCGCGAGGGTGACTGCGGCGCCTGTACCGTGCTGGTGGGCGAGCTGGCGGCTGATGGAAAGACCGTGAATTATCAGAGCATGACCAGCTGCCTCACGCCGCTGGGCAACGCCGCCGGCAAGCACATCGTGACGGTGGAAGGCATCAACGCAGCCGGCGCGCAGCTTACGCCCGTGCAGCAGGCCATTGTGGAGGAAGGCGGCTCGCAGTGCGGCTTCTGCACGGTAGGCTTCGTAATGTCCTTGACCGGCCACAGCCTCAGCAGCACACCAGTCACCCAGAAAAACACGATTGCGGCCATCGACGGCAATATCTGCCGCTGCACCGGCTACAAGTCGTTGGAGCGCGCCGCCGCCCGCCTTACCAGTGAGCTGGAGCAGCGCACGACGGAAAACACGTTGGCCTGGCTTACTGAGAAGCAGTTTGTGCCCGCCTATTTCGCTGACATTCCAACTCAGCTCGCGCAGCTTCGCCCCAATGCAAATCAGGTAACCGAATCTTCAGCAGCGGCACCAGCAGCCTTATCTACAAGGCACACCAACGGCGGCAGCGCCGTTTCAACCTCCCCGAACGGCCATACTCAAGGCCAAAACGACCAACACAGCGCCGCGCTGCCGCCCCCTATCCTCGGCGGTGGCACCGATCTGCTGGTGCAGCGCCTCGAACAGTTGCGCGAGCAGTCCGTTCAACTGGTATTCGACCAGCCAAGCAGGCGCGGTATTCACCAAGACGGTGCCGGCCGCATAGTACTCGGCGGCGCCACCACGGCCAGCCAGCTGCTAGAGTCTGAACTGATGCGCACCGTACTGTCCAACCTACCGCAGTATCTGAAACTAGTGAGCAGCACGCCCATCCGCAACATGGGCACAGTGGCCGGCAACTTCATCAACGGCTCGCCGATTGGTGACCTTACCATCATGTTCCTGGCCCTGGGCGCATCCGTCACGTTGCTCGACGCGGCCGGCAGCACCCGCGAGTTGACCCTACCCAACCTCTACCTCGGTTACAAAAAGCTGGCGAAAACCGCCGACGAGCAGGTTATCGAAATCAGCTTCCCTACCCCGCTGGCCGGCGACTTTTTCCACTTCGAGAAAGTATCCAAACGCACCCACCTCGACATTGCCAGCGTGAATTCCGCCGCCTGGCTGCGGGTTGAGAACGGCGTTATCCAGGCGGCCCGCGTTTCGGCGGGTGGCGTGGGCCCGGTACCACTATTGCTGGCCCGCACCAGCCAGTTTCTGGTGGGTCGTGAGCTTACGGCCGAAACCGTGCATGCTGCCAACGCCGTGATGCAGGAGGAAATCAGCCCGATTTCCGACGTGCGCGGCACTGTGGACTATAAGCGGCTTTTGCTGCGCCAGCTGCTGTGGGCGCATTTCTTACAGTTCGCGCCGGAATTAGCGGTGGACGAGCTGATTTAATGCGTCATGCAGAGCGCAGCGAAGCATCTCGCGTGCCACAGCAATCAATGCCGCTTTATCGATTAGATTAGTCGAGTTGGCGAGATGCTTCGCTGCGCTCTGCATGACGTTCTGTTTGGAACGATGCTCAAGAACCGAATCCATGAATCACCTCGACCCCAACCGCCACGTCCGCGGCGAATCGCAGTACCTCGACGATGTGCCCGTGCAGCAAGGCACACTGTACGCAGCTGTGTTTGAAAGCCCCCTGGCCCACGGCGTGCTCCGCAGCCTCGATTTCAGCGCCGCGCTGGCTGCGCCCGGCGTGGCCCGCGTGCTCACGGCCCAGGACATTCCCGGCGAAAACCAGATTGGCGGCATCGTGGCCGATGAGCCGCTGCTGGCCGAGGGACACGTCCATTTCCGGGGGCAGCCGGTGGCGCTGGTGCTGGCCCGCACCGAGGCGCAGGCCCACGCCGCACTTAAGCTCATCCAGGTCGAAATCGACCCGCTGCCCACTATCACCGACCCGCGTGTGGCCGCAGCGCAGGGCGAGCTGATTGTGCCGCCGCGCACCTTCAAAATCGGCGATTCTCAAGCGGCGTGGGCGGCGTGCACGCACGTATTTGAGGGCGTGGCCGAGAGCGGCGGACAAGAGCATTTGTATATCGAAACGCAGGGCGCGTATGCCTTCCCCACGGAGATGGGCGGCGTGCGGATGATTTCGTCCACGCAGGGCCCCACGGCTGTGCAGCGCCACACGGCCCACGTGCTGGGCCTGGGCATGCACCAGGTGGAAGTAGACGTGACGCGCCTCGGCGGCGGTTTTGGTGGCAAGGAAGACCAGGCCACGCCCTGGGGCGCGCTGGCCGCGCTGGGCGCGTTCATCACTAAAAAGCCGGTAAAGCTGGTGCTCGACCGCATGGCCGACATGCGTATGACCGGCAAGCGCCACCCCTACTCGTCCGATTTCAAAATCGGCTTGGATGCCGACCTGAAAATTCAGGCCTACGAAGTCACGTTCTTCCAGAATGCCGGCGCGGCGGCCGACCTCTCGCCGGCCGTGATGGAGCGCACGCTCTTTCACGCCACCAACGCCTATTTCGTCCCCAACGTAACGGCCACGGCCTTTTCGTGCCGCACCAACCTGCCGCCGAATACGGCTTTCCGGGGCTTTGGCGGGCCGCAGGGCATGTTCGTCATCGAGTCGGCTATTGCTAAAGCAGCCGAGGAATTGGGTGTGCCGACTTTCGAGATTCAGCGGCGGAATTTGCTGCGTGAGGGCGACCTGTTCTCGTATCGGCAGGCAGCCGAAATGTGCCACGCCGAGCAGGCCTGGGACACGGCCGCGGCGGAGTTTGATTTGGCCGGAATTCGGGCCGAAGTCGCGCAGTTCAACCAAGCCAACAGACTGAGGAAAAAGGGGGTTGCGGTAATGCCCATTTGCTTCGGCATCAGCTTCACTAAAACGCCCATGAACCAGACCCGCGCGCTGGTACACATCTACTCCGACGGCTCGGTGGGCATCAGCACGGGTGCGGTGGAGATGGGCCAGGGCGTGAACACCAAGATTGCGCAGGTGGCGGCCCGCACACTGGGAATTTCGATTTCACGCATCAAAATCGAAACCACCAATACTACCCGCGTCGCCAACACGTCTCCCAGCGCCGCCAGCGCCACCGCCGACCTCAACGGCAAAGCCACCGAAATGGCCTGCGCGGCCCTGCGTGAGCGGCTTTTGCAGCACGCCAGCACCGAGTATACGCTCAACTATGAGGGCCTCGAAATCCACGACGAGCAGGTGCTGGCCGCCGGCGTGCCTGCCGACACCAACTGGGAAAAGCTGGTGTCGTCGGCCTTCTGGAAGCGCGTGGCCCTCACCGAAAACGCCCATTACGCCACCCCCAGCCTGCATTTCGACGCCACCGTAAATCAGGGCCACCCCTTCGCCTACCACGTGTACGGCACGGCCATCACCACGGTGACGGTGGACTGCCTGCGTGGCACCTACACCGTGGACGCCCTGCAAATAGCCCACGATTTCGGCCAGAGCTTCAACAAAGTCATCGACCGGGGCCAGATTGAGGGCGGCGCGGTGCAGGGCATCGGCTGGATGACAATGGAGGAAGTGGCCTACAACGAAGAAGGCCGCCTGCTCAGCAACTCGCTCAACAGCTATAAAATCCCGGACATCTACGCTGCCCCCAAGGTGCTCGACGTGCATTTCCTCGACACGCCGGGCCACCCCAAGGCCATCCTGCGCTCTAAAGCTGTGGGCGAGCCGCCGCTCATGTACGGCATCGGCACCTACTTCGCCCTGCGCGACGCGGTACGGGCATTCCAAGGTCACACGGCGTTGCCGTTTTCCGCCCCGATGACGCCGGAAAAGGTGCTGCTTTCTCTTTATCCTGACTCCGATTCTGTTCCGGCTTGGAAATCCAGCTCCGCAACCATTTCCGTGGCCTCGTAATCTACGCGGCCGGCGACACGGTCGCGGCGCTGCTGCTGCACCAGTTTTCCTGGGGCCGGCTGGGCGGCATGGCGCTGGTGGGCGGCACGCTCTACTCGCTGGAAGTGCCGGCCTACTTCCGCTGGATAGACCGGCGCGTGCCACCTGCCCCCAACCTAAGCCGCCGACTGATACGGGCTGCCCTGTCGCTGCTCTACTTCAACCCGCTCTGGATTGCGCGCCACCTGCTATTTATCAAGCTATTCTCGGGGCTGTGGCAGGAGGTGTCTTGGGGGCTGCTGGCGGTAGCGGGCCGGTCGTTTCTGCTCAATATTCCGGTTTCGTTTACGGCCAACTACCTCATCCAGAACCACGTGCCAGCGCGCTGGCGCTTTGTGGCCAGCGCCCTATTTTCGGGGCTGATGGCGGTGTACTACGCCTTAAGTGCTGCCTGGCTGCAGTAGCTACTCAGCTTTTTCACTTGCTTTTTTTCCAGTGGCTTACCCAGAACTTACAGCGCACCCTGCCACCCCACGCGACCTGCCCGTGTGGGAACACGCCGCGGCCAGCCTGCGGGCGGGTGTGCCGGTGGCGCTGCTGTGCGTGGTGCGCAGCGAAGGTTCCAGCCCAGGTCGGCAGGGCTTCAAGCTGAGTTTAACAGCCACTGAAACGGTGGGCTCCATCGGTGGCGGCATCATGGAGCACAAACTGGTGGAGCTGATGCGGAGCCGTCTGCAAACCGGCCACTACGCCCCCGAAATCCGCCGCCAAATACACCGCGCCCACTCCCCCACCGACCGCTCGGGCATGATCTGCTCGGGCGAGCAGGAGATTCTGCTGCTGCCCCTGCGCCCACAGGACCTAGCCACCACCGAAGCCTGCCTGAACTGCTTACGTCAGGCCGGCAGTGCCGCCTGGGAGGTATCGGCCGGCCACGGGCTGCGCCTGCTGCCAGCCCCAGCCGACACGCAGTATCGCCCCGGCCCCGACTGGTACTACGTGGAGCGGCTCGGCTACCGCGACCAGCTTACGATTGTGGGCGGCGGGCACGTGGCGCTGGCACTCTCGCGGGTGATGAGCATGCTGGATTTCGGCCTGACGGTGCTCGACGACCGGCCCGACCTGCCCACGCAGCAGCGCAACCACTACGCTCATCACCGCCGCACAGTGTCCTATGAGCAGTTGGCCCGCGAAGTGCCGGAAGGCCTGCACCAGTACGTGGTGATTATGACCGTCGGCTACCGCACTGACGCCGTGGCCGTACGCCAGCTGCTACACCACCAGGTGCGCTACCTAGGCCTTATGGGCAGCACCGCCAAAATCGGCCATCTGCTGCAGGAGTTGCGCGCCGCCGGCCTCGACGAAGCGGCGCTCGGCAGAATCCGCGCCCCCATTGGCCTACCTATCCACAGCCGCACACCCGAGGAAATTGCCATCAGCATAGCCGCCGAGCTGATTCGGGTGCGGAATGGAGATGAGGTGACAGGTGACAGGTGACAGGTGACAAAGTAAGAACGTCATTCCGAGCGGAGCGAGGAATCTCGCTAGTGTAGTGATTATACCATACTAGCGAGATTCCTCGCTCCGCTCGGAATGACGTTCTTATTACTGTCGTTTTTGACCTTAGTTCTCCGACATCTGGCTGCCTTCGAGGTAGCCTTCGGTGAAGACGCGGTATTGGTCGAAGATGGAGCGCACGGAGCGGCGGAGCACCAGTTCACCCTGGGGGCCGTTGGGCACGGTTACGCCGGAGGCGTAGCCGTTCCATACTGCCCGGTTGGTGCGGTTGTCAATCAGGGTGATGAGCAGGGTGCCTTCGGCCAGCAGAATGCGTTGGGGCTGGTAGCCCTGGCGGTTATCAGCGGGCGTTTCCTCGTCTTCCACCTTTTCTTCCTTCACCCAACGGCTGATATCCTCCTGCATGTAGCCTCGAAACTTCATGTCGCCTTCGAATACCCGGAAGTTTACCAGCAAATCGGGGCGGCGCTTGTTGGATTTGTAGCCCTGCACTTTCAGGCGCGTACGAATGGCGTCGCGGACGGCCTCACCGAGCCGGCTGGAATCGGCGGACAGGCCGTCGCCGGTCACAAATTCGTAGGTTCGGTAGCGGCGGAAGTTGCCGGTATAGCTGTAATCGGAGTCGATACGGGCCTGGCGGGCGGCAAAGCAGCCGGATAGTGCCATAGCCAGGCTCATTGCCAGTAGCGTAAAAGTTGGTTTCATGCGTAACGTTGAAATGGGTGACACTATTTTCAAGTTACGAAACTCCTGCCGGCTTACGACTTGATACTCAGAAGGAAGAGAGCGTACAAAATTTTGGCCTTGTGCTAACGGTTCAGCTGCAGTACAGGCGTTTGCGCACTATACATGGTGCCATCAGCGAAACGGTAGCGCACCACAAACTGCTGAGGACCGGCTACGGCAGGTGGCACCCGCAACTGCAGCCGCGGCTCGGCACTGCGGCTGGCACGGGCCGGCAGCGGCTGGCCAGTGTCAGTTTCCAGCAGCAGGTCGTTGAGGGAGGCCCCGGCCGGATGCTGCGCGTCGTAGGCATAGCGGCTGCGCACCACCATCGAGTCGAGCACCTGTGGCGTGCCCAGGTAGCCGGGTGCGGGTGCGGGTGGGCAGGCGTGGGCTGCGGGCAGCAGCTGCCAGTGCCGGGCGGGCTGGTTGCCGTAGTAAGCTTTCTGGAACTGCACGGCCAGCAGCAAATCAGCGGCGGCTACCGGCTCGTTGGAGGTCAGTGGCTGGCCAGTGCGCTGGCTGCTCGCAGATAGTTCCACAGCTTGGGTGCGGTAGAAACGCGGTACCGCGTCATAGCGGCAGGCGTCGTCGGCATCAGCACAGGCGGGCAGTAGCGCGGCCCCGGCCAGAACTGCCGGCAGCGCAGTTGCGGCCACCAAAGCATTCCTGAGGCGCATGGCGGCGGGCTTAAAGCTGAATGGTGACAGGTAGGGTTTCGGCCGTGTATTCTTCGCCGTTGGTGAGGCGGTAGAACACCCGGAACTGCTGAGGCCCGGCCTGCGCCGGCACCGCACGCAGTGTGAGCAGCGGTAAGGCCACCTCTGGGCGGCCCGCCTGCACCCGCAGGTAGTCGTTTAGGCTTTCCGACCAGTCGAAGGTGGTCAGCACGTCGTTGAGGGAGGTGCCAGCGGGGTGCAGGGCATCGAAATCAAACCGGCTGGTGATGGCCAGCGAATCGAGCTGCTCGGTGAAACCCGGCTCCAGGGGTGAGCAGGCATAGGCCACACCACTGACCCCTACCGGCCTGTGGGCCGCCACCATCCGCGTGTCGAGGCCCAGCTGCAGCCGCAGCTCCATGGCCCTGACCGGCGCATTGGCTGCCAAAACTGTGGCAGTACGGCCGGTGCTGGTACCTAGGGCCACTAGCAGGGTGCCCGTTATATCGTAGTTGCCGGGTGGGCGCAGGTCGCAACAGTCGCCGCACAGCAGGTTGCAGGCGGGCAGCACCAGGGTAAGCGCCCCGAGCAGAAGTAATTTTTTTCGCATGGTGGAGAATAGATAGTGGTAGCGGATACTGATTAACAGGAGACAAGCTACAGGCAGCAGGTTGCAGAATAATCCGCAAAAGCAGAGAAAAATCAGTTCAGCTCCTT
Source organism: Hymenobacter puniceus (assembly GCF_014333525.1). Taxonomy (GTDB): domain Bacteria; phylum Bacteroidota; class Bacteroidia; order Cytophagales; family Hymenobacteraceae; genus Hymenobacter. The sequence continues at coordinate 330,577 of NZ_JACSCX010000002.1, read as the reverse complement.
TTCCAGCACAATCGTCAGCCCGTGCGGGCCCTGCACCGTGCCGATGATGTCGAAGCCGTGGTGCAGGTTCAGCAGGAGCATGGCCCGCCAGCGGTTGTAGGTGTGAGTGCGCACGGCGCGGTAGCCCTGCGCTTGGCTCCAGGCGTGCTGGCGGCGCATCAGCTCGGCGGCAATGCCCTGGCCTCGGAAACTGGGGTGTACGCCGCCCAGCCAGCTGTAGTAGTGGCCCGGCTTCCGTTCGTAGCCCAGCTTGCAGCCTACCAGCTGGCCATCCACGTATGCCAGCCACGCTTGCACCAACTGGTGCTGCTGCTGGTAGTGCAGGTCGGCGAGTAGCTCGGCAGCTGGGGCTTCGAGGGCGGTGGCTAGTAGTGCGGCAATTGCGGCTTGCGTTTCAACAGAGCAATGCGGGTGGAATAAATACGTAATCTTCATAGAACCCCAGGCAGCACTGTTGCAATAGCTCAGGCATGCAGCTTCTATGCAGCGTTGCGTGCCCTTATTTCATCGTTGATGTTGTTCAGCGCTATAACACTTGGCATCAGGGTGATAAACGAGGTGAGGCCGACCACCAGCAGGCCGTAATTACCTTTTTTTACTACTACATACAGAATAATAGCTACGGCCACTCCCATCACCAACCCGAGCCCGATGATGGTGCCTTTCAGCTTATTTTTTCTGGCACGAAGCTCCTCCAACGTGAGCTGTGTGAGGTCTTCGCTGATGCTGTTTTTAGTCATTGGGGTTTCAGTGAAAGTTAGGCGAGCAGGGATTTTGCCAAGTCGCACAAGTATGATACTACGGGTTGCCGCCTGTCCTGCACTACAGGCACAGTCCACTAGCCCCGGTTGCGGAGGCTGATTTCCGCTCGGATCTGTTGAAGGGCTTGTTTCTGACTCTGTGAATTCCGGTAGATCAGAACTATCATGGCCAGGGGAATGGCGATATACAAAAAGCCAAACCCATTTCTCACAATCCCATACACCATAATCCCCACCAGAAACCCTATAAATCCAGCGGCAAAGGCTTCATTTCGTTTGATCTTTTTCTCCTCACTCAACAACTCTTCGAGGGTGAGCTTCGCGTAATCCTGCTGAGCCGACATATCGTTTTACTGCTTGGTAGTGAGAAAGATAGTCAGTTGAGGCAGTCAGCCCCCGCCCAACGACAACTCATATGCTCGTATTCGCGGCATGCAACTCCCTGTTGGCAAGCCTGCTGCAACATACCTCCGTTTCCTGACTTCGCCAATCATCTACTGATACCCCGCCGCCTGCAGCCGGAACAGCTCGGCGTAGCGGCCGTTGCGGGTTAGCAGCTCCTCATGACTGCCAATCTCCTGAAACTGCCCGTTCTCAATGACCAGAATCCGGTCGGCCATGCGCACAGTGCTGAAGCGGTGGCTGATGAGTACGGCGGTTTTGCCCTGGGTCAGCTCCTTGAAGCGCTGGAACACCTCGTATTCGGCGCGGGCGTCGAGGGCAGCGGTGGGCTCGTCGAGAATAAGCAGCTGGGCGTCGCGCATGTAGGCGCGGCCCAGCGCAATCTTTTGCCACTCGCCGCCGCTCAAATCCACGCCGCCATTGAAGCGGCGGCCAATCATCTGCTCGTAGCCGCCGGGCAGCTTGGCAATGACGGAGTCGGCGAGGCTTTGCTGGGCGGCCTGCTCGATGCGCGGCTGGTTGCCTTTCTCCTCGATGCGGCCCACGGCCAGGTTCTGGCCGGCCGGCAGCTGAAAGCGCACGAAATCCTGGAAAATCACTCCGATTTCCTGGCGCAGCTCGGCCGGGTCATACTCGCGCAGGTCGTGGCCATCGAGCAGGATACGGCCTTCGGTGGGGTCGTAGAGGCGCGCCAGCAGCTTGACGAGTGTAGTTTTGCCGGCGCCGTTTTCGCCTACCAGCGCCAGCTTTTCGCCGGCCTGCAGCTGAAAGTTCAGGTTGCGCAGCGCCCATTTTTCAGCATTACGATATTTAAAGCCGACGTTTTCAAAGGTAAATCCGTGCTGAATAGGCCGCGGAAATGGCCGCACCGAGCGCGCATCGTCGGCGCGGATAATGCGGGGCTGCAGCCGAAAGAAATCAAAGAAATCCTGCAGATACAGCGCGCCTTCCGCCACGGCGCTGAACCGGCTCAGAATGCCTTCCAGCAGGCCGCGCATGCGGGCAAACGAGCCCGCCAGAAACGTGAGCTGCCCGATGCTGACGCGCCCGCGCACCGTTTCGCTGATGATGTACACGTAGGCAGCATAGTAGCCGGCCGCACCCACCGCCGCGAAAAACGCGCCCCAGCCAGCCCGTCGAATCACGAGGTCCTTATTTTTCTGGTAGAAGTCATCGGAGAGCGTGCGAAACCGGTCAATCAGGAAGCCTGAGAGCCCGAAAATCTTCACCTCTTTGGCCGTTTCGTCGGAGGCACCGGTCTGGCGCAGGTAGTCCAGCTCGCGCCGCTCGGGCGTCCAGCCATGCACCAGCGAGTAGCTGCGCTCATTGAAGTGGCTTTCGCCTAGGAAAGCCGGCACCACCGCCACCAACAGCAGCAGCAGCAGCCACGGGTTGAACGCCGCAAGGCCCACGGCCAGAAAGCCCATCGTAATGGCGTCCTGGGCCTGGCTGAGCACCTGCGACATCAGCACGGTGCGCGACAGAGTCTGGCGGCGTGCCCGCTCCAGCTTATCATAGAAAGCGCTGTCCTCGAACTGGTCGAGGTCGAGCTCGGCGGCGTGCTGCATGATGCGCACCGACGACTGGTTGGAAAACAGGTCGCCGAGCAGCGAGTCGAGCAGGGCCACACCGCGGCCCAGCGCGTCGGAGAAGATGGCGAGGCCAAATTCCAGCGCCACCAACGACAGCACCGGCGTGAGCTGGCGCGCCTCCACGGGCTGCCCACTAAGCTGCACCACAGCGTCGAGAATCAGCTGAGCCACATACAGCATAGCCACCGGCAGGGCTGCCCGCAACAGGCGTAGCGCCATATTGCCGAGGGCCAGCGCCGGACTGGTCTGCCAGATCAGGCGCAGGAAGGCGGGAAGATTTTTTAGTGCCGAAAACCGCTCCCGCACTGTGAGCGCCGGCTTGCCGTCGGGGCGGGGCTTTTTAGCGGAAATCGTGGAAAAGAAAGAATCAGAACGAGCCATATGACGGCTGTACGGCACACTTCGGGCCGCAGTGCAGGGAGCCGCCGTTTTGGCAGCTATTCAGCGGACTATTTCGGGTACGTAAATTACATCCTAGCCGCTTCGGATGGCTGGCCCGTACTTTTACCTGGATATCCGCCGTTTCTTCTGCTGCCATGCTGCACAGCCTTCTGTTTGAACCCTACGCCAGTCCGGCGGCCGAAGCTCGCGCCGAAGCCCTGCAGGAAAGCTTGTCTGCTCTCGACGGAGGCGTGCTGCTGCTGAACTTAGCGTTAGACGGTGAGCTGCTGGATGCTGTGCTACTGATGCCCCGGGGCGTAGCCGTGCTGCAGCTGCTGCCCGGCGGCCAGCACCTAAGCGCCGCCAACTTCGCGCACGGTCCGTGGCTGCTCGACGGCCAGCAGCTGCCTAACTTTTCAGGCTCCGACAACCCTTACCAGCGGCTACAGCGGCAACGCCCAGCGCTGGCGGCATGGCTGGCCGAGCAGCCGCTGCTACCGGCCATTGCGCTTGAAACCATTGGGGCCATGGCCGTTTTCCAAAACGTCTTGCACCTCGAAAATGGACTGCAGAAACAGCTGCAGATGCTGCCCACCACCAACCGGTTTCGGCTAGTGCATCAGCCGGCGCTGGTGCTCCGCGAGTTTCAGCAGATGCCAGCAGACAAGTCGCAGTGGTTGCCAACTGACACGCTCGATGCCTGGGCCACGGCTCTGCTGCAGCCCGACGACTTGCCGGAAGAACGTATGCAGGAAGCCGACGATACCGACGACCTGCTGACCCGCAAAGCCCGGCAGCTTTGGCGTTGGCTGGGCGCCGAAGACGTATCCGCCGACCCACCCTACAGCGCCGCTGCGCCGTTGGCGGTGCCCAATGCCTTAGCCGATAGTCAGCAGGAGAAAGCCCGATTAGAGCAAATCCGCGTGCAGATTCGGGCCGAAGTGAGTGCGCAAACGCAGGACCTGCAAATCCGCGAAGCGGCCCGCGACCAAACCATTGCTCAACTCCGCCAGCAACTTACTGATGCTTCCGCCGCCGCCCCCGAAACGTCCCGCCTGCAAGCCCAGCTGGCCACCGAAGCCCGCGAGAAAGCGGCTCTGGAAGAAGCCATCCGCGTGGCTCGCGCCGAGTCGGAAGCCCGCAACCGCGCGCTAGACGCACGGATTCGGGAGCTAAGCCAGCAACTGCAGCAGTTGCAGGACCGCCCGACTACTGCACCAATGCCATCCGCGGCCCCAACAGCTGCTTCAATGCCTGCTGCCAGTGCACCGGTTCCGGCCCGTACCCCGGCAGTCCGGCGGCCGGCGGCCCCGCGCCCTCCCGCAACCGGCGCTTCCTGGCGTTTGCAGTGGCCGCGTGTGTTGCTGGCTGGCGCCGTAACACTGTTGGCCGGTGTTGGTATCTGGGGCGCGACGCAACTGCCAAGCTTACTTCGCAAACCCGCTAGTACGTCGCCGGATATCCGCCGCCCCGACGACAACCCCGACGATAACACAGAAGCCGCCGCTCCTACCCTGTTCGACATTCAGCCCGACACCATCCGCCTTACGCCGGCCGAAGCCGCCACTGCCGATTCCATCATCGTGGCTGAAGAGCTGGCGCAGCTCGCCGCCGATTCTGTGGTGACACCCGCAGCCGACGAGGTGATGGATACGCTGGCTGCTCCGTCAGATGACATTTAAAAGGAGTGGCACACTTTCAATTCACTACTCCGGCTTTTCGGCTGTAGCCTGCTGATATACTGCAGCTTACTTGGCACTGACGAGCTACGGGCTAAAGTCTGTGCCACAGGCATGTGCCGTTCTTTTTACAGATTGAGCTGCCACCCAAACGCACAACGGCCCCGCCTCTGAGGAGACGGGGCCGTTGGCCATTCACCGGGCTAAAGCCCTGGGCTTACTTTTCCTGCTCGGCCAGTTCTGACTGAGCAACAGCTACGCCGTTTTGGGCGGAACCATTGTGGCCGTTAGCTACGCGGCGGCCCATGTAGCGGCTGGTAGCCGGGCTGGGGTTCTTGGCGGCGGCGTCGAGGCTCTGGCGCAGGCGCTGGCCGTAGTCGGCGTCGCACTTCGTAAACAGCTCCACCATCCGGTTCTGGATTTCGGTGGTAGCGGCGCTCAACGCATCGGTCAGGTTGTTGATGAGGTCGGTTTTTTCCCGCTCATCGTGCTGGCGCCAGCGGGCACCGGCCTGCTGGAAATCCACGTCGCCGGAGCGGCTGATTTTCTGGCGGATCAGCGGCGCGTTGTATACTGGCTCGTGGTCTTTGCCAGCCTTCGGCGACTCAGTAAGGCCATTCAGCGACGACGGCTCGTAGTTGACGTGCGGGTTCTGGTTGGGGGCCGTATCCACATGGAACGTCATCTGGCCGTCGCGCTGGTTGGTGGCCACGTGCTTTTTGGGCGCATTGATGGGCAGCTGCAGGTAGTTGGTACCTACGCGGTAACGCTGCGTGTCGGAGTACGAGAATGTCCGGCCCTGCAGCATTTTGTCGTCGGAGAAGTCGAGGCCATCTACCAGCACACCGGTACCGAAAGCCACCTGCTCTACTTCAGCGAAGTAGTTTTCGGGGTTGCGGTTGAGCACCATCTTGCCCACGGGCAGCAGTGGAAACTGGTCTTCCGGCCAGATTTTGGTGTCGTCCAGTGGGTCGAAGTCCAGCTCGGGGTGCTCACCGTCGGGCATCATCTGTACACAGAACTCCCACTCGGGGAAGTTGCCGGCCTCAATGGCGTCGTACAGATCCTGGGTGGCGTGGTTGAAGTTGGTGGCCTGAATGGCATCTGCCTCGGGCTGGGTGAGGTTTTTCACACCCTGCTTCGGCACCCAGTGGTACTTGATTAGCTGGGCCTCGCCGTCTTTGTTCACCCACTTATAGGTGTTCACGCCCGAGCCTTCCATCTGGCGGTAGTTGGCCGGAATGCCCCAAGGCGAAAACAGGAACGTGAGCATGTGCACCGACTCGGGTGTGTTGCTCATGAAGTCGAAGATGCGGCCACCATCCTGGCGGTTGGTTACCGGGTCGGGCTTCAGCGAGTGTACCATGTCCGGAAACTTGAGGGCGTCGCGGATAAAGAACACTTTCAGGTTGTTGCCTACCAAGTCCCAGTTGCCATCTTCGGTGTAGAACTTCACGGCGAAGCCACGTGGGTCGCGCAGGGTTTCGGGCGAATGGCCGCCGTGGATTACTGAGGAAAAGCGCACAAACACCGGCGTTTCCTTGCCTTTGGTATTGAACAGCTTGGCGCGGGTGTATTTCTCGATGGCCTGGTCGCCAACAGTGCCGTAGGCAGTGAATACGCCGTGAGCGCCGGCGCCGCGGGCGTGCACCACCCGCTCCGGAATACGCTCCCGGTCGAAGTGGCTGATTTTCTCGAGCAGCTGGTAGTTTTCCAGTGTCACGGGGCCACGGTTGCCCACGGTGCGCGAGTTCTGGTTGTCCGTGACGGGGTGGCCCTGGCGGGTGGTCAGGGTCTGGGCGTTTTCGCCGGCGGCGGTGCGTGGGTCGTGGGAGGTGCCGGCACCGGTTACGGCCGTACCTGTGCCCGACTGGGCGTCATTAGCCCCATTCTGCTGATGTTCTGGCTGGTTGGAATGCATAGTTGACAAGGAAAATTGTACCCTGCAATATACACTGGCTCGGCGTGGAAGTTCCTTCCAGTGGAGAATAATTCTCCACTAGCCTGTAATAGAGACCCTATAAAATTTTGTCGTGCGGGCTCACATCAATCGGAATAGGCTGTGGTTCCGGCCAGCGCACCCGCCGCCAAACCGTACCTTTGCTGCCCATGCCCGCTACCAATCCCCGTACTTACAGCGCCGGCTTCTGGCTGATGTGCCTGTCGTCGTTCTTCTTTTTCATGAGCTTTAATATGCTGCTGCCCGAGCTGCCCGCGTACCTCACGCGGCTGGGTGGCGGCGACTACAAAGGGTTCATTATTGCGCTGTTTACGCTTACGGCCGGCATTTCACGCCCCTTCAGTGGCAAGCTGGCCGATACTGTGGGCCGCATTCCGGTAATGGTGTTCGGCTCGCTGGTGTGCTTTATCTGCGGCTTCTTTTATCCGTGGACTACCACCGTGGCGGGGTTTCTGGGGTTGCGGCTGCTGCACGGCTTCAGCACCGGCTTCAAGCCCACCGGCACCGCCGCCTTCATTGCCGACATCATTCCGCTGGAACGTCGCGGCGAGGCTATGGGGCTGTTGGGCGTAGCGGGTTCGTTGGGCATGGCGGCCGGCCCGGCACTGGGCCCGCTCATCACGGCTGCCACCTCGCTCAACACGCTGTTCTATTGCTCGTCGGGCTTGGCGCTGCTGAGCTTGGCGGTGCAGGGCACCATGACTGAAACCCTGCCCCAGGCCCAGCGCCAGAAGTTCAGCTGGAGCCTGCTGCGCCTGAACTGGGGCGAAATTCTGGAGCCGCAGGTGATGGCCCCAGCCGTCGTGACGCTGCTGTGCTTGTTCCCGTTTGGGGCCATCCTGACGGTGGTACCTGACCAGAGCGAAGCCTTGGGCCTCGCCGAGCACAGCAAAGGCTTATTCTATACCTGCTACACGCTGGCCTCCCTGGTAGTGCGCCTAGTGGCTGGCCGTGCCTCCGATAAGTATGGCCGGGTGCCGGTGTTGCGCTGGTCTACGGCGCTGCTGGTTGTGTCGCTGGGCATGATGACGCTGGTGGAGCACTCGGTGCCGCTGTTTCTGGGTGCAGCGGTGCTGTTTGGCTTTGCTACCGGCCTCAACTCGCCTACGCTCTATGCCTGGACCATCGACCTGAGCCACCCTGAGCGGCGCGGGCGGGCGGTGGCCACCATGTACATTGCCCTGGAAGCCGGCATCGGGCTGGGCGCGCTGCTGGGCGGCTGGCTGTTCAGCAACCAGCTTTCGCGCCTGCCTTACGTGCATGGGATGAGTCTGGCGCTGGTGCTGGGGGCGCTGCTGTATTTGCTGGTAGGTGTGCGCAGCAAGCAGCCGGTGGCCGCGTAGGCAAACCAGTAGTATTCCGGGCAGCCTGCGTTTTTCTTGGTGGCGGCAGATTGGCCTGCTATATTTGGAGAGTACAAAACTGAAGCTATTGATTGCGTGGCTTATCAGTGACTTTATTTTCTTTTATTATCTCCTTCCATGCCATTTAATCTGGTGCGCCATGTGGCGCTGTTCTGCCTGGGCCTGCTGCTAGCCGGCCCCGTGGCCGCCCAAAAAGTATTACCGCCGCCGATTAAGTTCGGAACGGTTACCAAAGACGACTTCGCCATGGCAGTAGCTCCCGATTCTGCGGTAGCGGAGGTTCTGTGCGACTTCGGCCAATCCCGGATTGTAGGCGCTACCGATGGGTTTGAGCTGCTTTTTGAGCGTACTACGCGCATCCGCATCAACCGCAAAGCCGGCTACGACTGGGCCACTGTGCGGGTGCCGCTGTATCACCGCGACGGAACCAAGGAGAAGCTTATGCAACTTAAGGGCATCACCTACAACCTGGAAACAGGCAGTGGCAAGCTGCTCAAGACGCTGCTGCGGACCGAGGCCGTGTTCAGCCGCAAGCTCACCGATTTCGTGGATGAGTATGCCTTCACACTACCTGATGTGCGCGAAGGCTCCATCCTCGAATTCACCTACACAGTGCGCTCCGGCTTTCTGTACAACCTGCAGGGCTGGCGGTTTCAGCAGTCTGTGCCGGTGCGCTGGAGCGAGTACCGCGTCATCCTGCCTTCGTTTTTCCGCTACAAGGAAGTCAGCCATACATACTGGCCATTTACGCTTAATGAAAGCACCACGCAGCCCTACACCACTGCCTACAACCAAACGCCGCAGGACAGCCACGGCAATTCACTTAATCAGGGGCAGAGCCTCAGCGTCAGTACCCAGGCCGTACACCGGCGGTGGGTGCTAAAAGACGTGCCCGCCTTCCGCGAAGAGCCCTACCTGACTACCCCCGAAGATTACATGAGCCGGGTGGATTTCGAGCTGGAACGTATTCAGTTCGGCCCTGACCGCGCCCCTACCTTTCAGGCCGGGACGTGGCCCGAAATCGAGAAGGAGCTGCTGAAAGATGCTGATTTTGGTGGTTTCCTGTCTGGGCGCACGCCTCTTACAGAAGCGGCCAACGCCCTGCGCACCAGCCATCCGGCCCCGGCGGCCCGTGCTGCTGCTGTACGCGCTTTGGTGCAGCAAACCGTAGTGTGCAACGGCGAAAACCGACTTTACGCAAGTCAGTCGGCGAAAAAAGTGTGTGAGCTACGCCGGGGCAGTGCCCTAGAAGTAAATCTGTTGCTGATCCGGACCCTGCGCGACGCCGGATTAGATGCCCAGCCTTTGCTGCTGAGCACCCGCGACAATGGCCAGATTCAGACCGACCTGCCAGTGCTGACGCAGTTCAACTATGTGGTGGCCTATGTCGGCCAGCTGCCCGATGGCACGGAGCTGCTGCTCGATGCCACCGATGCTTCCCTGCCTGCTGCTATGCTGCCCGAGCAATGCCTGAACGGGCAAGGCCGCTTGCTGGGCCCGGCCGGTCGCTGGCTGCCTTTGGTAGCGAATCAGCCCCACCTGCAGTTCACGCAGGCCACGCTGCAGCTGGATGCGGCTGGGGCGCTGGCCGGCACCATCCGGCACGAATATGCCGGCTACGCTGCGGCGCCGGCCCGCTCAGCGGGTCCGGCTTTGCTTACGCAATGGCAGAAGGAGCATCCCGACTGGACGGTAAAGCGCCAGGAAGAGTCGGCTACTACGCCCGACCAGCCGCTGATGCTGGTGCTGGCGGCCCAGCTCCCAGGAGCTGAGGCCCCCTCGCAACTGCTCTACGTGCGGCCGCTGCAGCATCTGGCTTCTGGTGCCTCACCTTTTCAGACCGAAGACCGGCGCTACCCTGTGGACCTGCCCACCACTCGCCGCCTCGAATACCAGGTAACCCTAACGCTACCATCCGGCTACGCCGCTACCACGCTGCCAGCCAGCGTAAACCTGAGCTTACCTGGCAATGGTGGGCGATTTATCTATGGTATCACGCGTCCAACACCCCAAACGTTGGTTATTTCGAGCCGTCTGCTGCTGGGAAAAACCCGCTACCTGCCCGCTGAATACGCCGCTTTGCGCAGCCTCTATGCCCAGGCACTGGCGAAGATGGCAGAACCGGTGGTAGTGCAGAAACAATAGCTGGCCACGCGCGCCACCTGGTTACGCAGTAGCTCGGGAGTTTTCCTGTTGATGCTGTCTAGGTGTACCGTAAACAACACTTTTACACCTCAATAGACCTGCGGCTGGATGCCACCGAGCCCAAGCTAACGGCCGGCCGCTGGCTCACTACAAGGCCGGCGGCGCGCCATCTGGAGTTCCGGACCGTCAAGCTGCGCCTCACTATGCATGGCACCATCGAGGGCAGTCTGAAGCTGGCGTATGCTGGGTAGCCGGCCCGGAAGCACAACGGCGCCCGCCAGAACTCGGCGGCCAATTACCTGGCCAGCCTGCGCCACTCCCAAACTGACTGACAGCCATGCTGGTAGTGAGGCAAGAATAGCTCTTCTGTATTATTTCTTTCTCGGATTATTGGCGGCTATTCCAAAAATGCGGAGCTTTAGAATTCCGTTATTCTGCCCGCTCCTCTCTGCCGCCTATTTCTATCCTTTTTACCTGCTTTTTCATGCCGCCGGCCAGAAGCAGTTGTGTGTGCTCATTGCGTTTACTTCTTCATTATATAGCTCTCCATGCTAACACCTTTACTCCGCCGGCTTTTGCTGCTGGCAGTGCTGGGTAGCGCCGCCACGGCGCCTGCCCTGGGCCAGGCCGACCCCATCAAGTTTGGCAAACCCGACCTCAAGGATTTTGACTCCAAAAACTTTGTAGCAGACAGCGCCGCCGAGGCGGTGGTGCTCTGCGACTTCGGCCGCTCGCGCTTCGAAGTGGCTGCTGCCGGCGAAGGGTTTCAGACCGTGTTTGAGCGGGTTACGCGCATCAAAATCCTGAAGAAGTCCGGCTATGACTGGGCCACTGTGGAAGTGCCGCTGTATCACAAAAACAAAAGCGAGGAAAAGCTCAGCAACCTGAAGGGCTTCACTTACAACCTTGTGAACGGGGAGATTGTGAAGGAAAAGCTGGAAACCAGTGCCATGTTCCGCGAGGAGTCCGGCCCTAACACCATCACCCGCAAGTTTACGCTGCCCAACGTGCGCGAGGGCGCCGTGATTGAGTACACGTACACGGTCGTGTCGGATTTCCTGTTCAATTTTCAGGACTGGCAGTTTCAGCAATCCATTCCGGTGCGCTGGAGCGAGTACCGGGCGCAGATACCGGAATACTTCGACTATAAAACCCTGATGCAGGGTTATCTGCCGTTGGCCGTGAGCGAGCATCCGTCGGGAGTAGGTCAGTATACAGTGCGCTGGAGTTCATCCATTGAGTCGGGCCTGAATGGCGGACGTACCCCGGGCGGTTCCGAAACAGTAACGGCCCAGGTAGTCAACCACCGCTGGGCTGTGCAAAACGCCACGGCTTTCCGCGACGAGCCGTACATGACCTCCGCGCGCGACTATGTGTCACGCATCGACTTCGAATTAGCCGGACTGCAGTGGCCCGGCCAGGGCTACCGGCCCATGACCAGCACCTGGCAGAGCATCAACGATGAACTGCTGCAGGCCGAGGGATTTGGCATGCAGCTTCGCCGAGCAGGTTTCCTGAAAGAACAACTCACGCCACTGCTGGCGCAAGAGAAATCTCCGGCGGCCCGCGTAGCGGCCATACATGCCCTGGTGCGCAAAGCCGTGAAATACGACGGCCACGACCAGCTCTACAGCTCCAGCTCGGTGCGCAAAGCCTACGACCAGCACCGCGGCAATGCGGCCGATGTAAACCTGCTATTGATTGCGGCGCTGCGCGAAGCCGGCTTTCAGGCCAACCCCGTGCTGGTGAGCACCCGCAGCCATGGAGCCGTAAATGCCGATTTCATGCCCATGCTTTCGCGCTTCAACTACGTAGTGGCCCACGTGCCGCTGCCCGAAGGCAAGGAAATGCTGGTAGATGCCACCGAAGAACTGCTGCCCTGCGGCATGCTGCCCACGCGCTGCCTCAATGGCCAGGGCCGCCTGATTATGCCTAATGCCGCGGAGTCGCGCTGGGTGAGTTTGTCGCCTACGCAGCGCCTCACTGAGTATCAGCAGATCAAGCTGGTGCTGGACGAAAAAGGCGGGTATACCGGCCAGGTACACTCCGAGCACGGCGGTTATGCCGGCTCGGCCCAGCGCGACCGGCTGCGCGAAAAAGGCGAGAAGAAGTTTGTGGAAGACATGCTGACTGGCCGTGAAGGCTGGAGCGTAGAGAAATTCAAATTCGGCAAGCGCGACGAGCTAGCCGATGCACTAAGCCTCGACTACGAACTGACAGCAGCGGGCGGCGACACTCCGGCGGGCCTGCTGTATGTGCGGCCCCTGCAACACTTCGGCAACAGCAAGAACCCGTTTGTGCAGGAGTCGCGCCAGTTTCCGGTGGATTTTGGCTGCCCCGTAGATGAAACCCTGCTTGTGACCCTGACGCTGCCCGCGGGCTACGAACTGGAGGAGATGCCCAAGCCAACGGCCGTGAGCCTGCCCGACAACGGGGGCCGCTTTCTATACCAGGCGCAGCCTGCTGCTGATGGTACCGTGCAGATTATGAGCCGCTTGAACCTGAACCGCGCGGTGTACTCGGCCGCGGAATACGAAGGCCTGCGCGAGTTCTACCGGCTGGTAGTGGCCAAGCAGGCAGAACAGTTTGTTCTCAAGAAGAAATCGTGAAGTATCCCGTAAACTTTCTGCGGCCGGCGGCCCGGCTGGGTGTTCTACTCATGGCCTGCCTCAGTGGCCTGGTGGCGCTGGCTGGCCCGCCCGCCAGCTACCCCGTAGCGGACATTGCGGCCGCGCTGCGCGAAAACGCCCACGCCGTAGTGCGCCGCTCCGACGAAACGCTGGTGGTGAAATCAGCCGGCCGTACTGTGGAAACGGTACGCCGCGCCGTGACCATTTTCGACGAAGCCGGAGCCGACTACGCCCGCACGCTGGTTGGCTACGACCAGCTCAACACGGTCACCTATCTGCGCGGCACCTCGTATGCTGCCGATGGCCGCGTATTGCGCACGCTCAAAGCCTCGGAAATCCAGGACATTTCTCTGTCCGATGGTTTCAGTTTGGCCAATGATGGCCGTGGCCGAGTTGCCGACCTGCGCCAGCCGGTGTACCCCTATACAGTGGAGTTTGAGTACGAAATTAACTCCACCAACACGCTGTTTTATCCTACCTGGATGCCTCAGCCTACCGGTCAACTGGCAGTGGAGCATGCCACGTTCCGGGTGCTGATGCCGGCTGGCCTGGTTTTGCGCTACCAAGAACGGGCGTTGCCTGCAGGCACGGTGGCCGTAAAAACCCCAACAACTGAGGCCGGCCAGGCCTATGAGTGGCAGGTGCATGGCTTGGCAGCCGTAGAAGCCGAGGCCGACGGACCGCCCGTGAGCGAAATGGCGCCGGCCGTATTCACAGCCCCCATGCAGTTTGAGGTGCAGGGCCACCTGGGCACACTCAGCTCGTGGCAGACGCTGGGACTCTGGACGCACCAGCTCAATGCCGGCCGCGACGAGCTGCCGCCTGCCCTGCAGGCCAAAGTGCAGGCACTGGTGCAAGGCGAAACCGACGAGCGGGCCCGCATCCGGAAGGTATATGAATGGCTGCAGGAAAACACCCGCTATATCTCGGTTCAGCTGGGGATTGGCGGCTGGCAGACGTTTCCGGCCAGCAGCGTGGCGGCCAACGGCTATGGCGACTGCAAAGCCCTAACCAATTACTGCCAGGCACTGCTGAAAGCAGCTGGCATCACAGCGTATGCAGCCCTGGTCCGGGCCGGCGAGGAAGACATCCGTACCGAGTTTCCCAGCCAGCAGTTCAACCATGTGGTGCTGTGTGTGCCACTCAGCAAAGCCGCTAAGGCTGACACTGTGTGGCTGGAATGCACCAACCAGACCGCTATGTTCGGTTATATGAGCAGCTTTGTCGGCAACCGCCATGCCCTGCTCCTGACGCCGCAGGGAGGCCGCTTGGTCCGTACGCCGCAGTACCTGGCCGCCGACAACCGCCGCGACCGGCTCGCCGACGTGTATATGGATGCGCAGGGCAGCGCTACGGCCAGCATCCGGACCCGGCTGTCGGGCCTGGAGCAGGACAACTACGCACGCCTGGCTGGCTCGCAGAACTTGGCCGATCAGAAGAAGATCTTGTCGGAACACCTGCCGCTGGCCAACTTCAGCATCAGCAAGCTCAGCTACCAGCCCGACCACCGCCAGTCAGTGCCTGTCCTCACCGAAAACCTGAGCCTCGTGCTGCCAGGATGGGCCTCCGTGTCGGGAAAAAGAGCCTTTCTGACGCCCAACCTGCTGAGCCGCTGGAGGGCGCTTCCAGCCACGGTAGGTGAGCGGCGCACCCCCGTGTGGCTCGACAACGCATTCAGCTACGCCGATACCATCCGAATTCATGTGCCAGCCGGTTTCAAGCCGGAAAGCCTGCCGGCGCAGGTGCAGCTCGCTACGGCGTTTGGCACCTACTCCAGCCAAGTGCAGGCCCTGCCCGACGGCACGCTGCTTTATGTGCGGCGCCTGCTGATGCCTCAGACCCGCTTCACCCGCGAGCAATATCCGGCTTACCAAGACTTCCGCCGCCGCATCAGCCAAGCCGATAAAGCGCAGATAGTACTGGTAAAAACCGACGCCTGACCTTTAACAGTCCGTCCTCATACCGAAGGCCCGCCGGAACTGTTTCCGGCGGGCCTTCGGCGTTATATAGCCCATCCAGACGGCGCACAGCTCCATACACCATTCTCTTAACTGTGTGCTAGTTACAGTCCAACAACCAAGCGTTGCAGCTACGCAATTGACTAGGGTAGCTTTCGGGGAAAATCAGCGGCTCAACGCATTGCCCCTACAGCAAAACCAGTACCTTAGGGCAACAAATTCTTGTTGACGTCCCTTTTCTTAACCCTTCGTCTATGTTGCCAATCTTTACTTTGTCGAGGCGTGCGTGGCGGCCGGCCCTGGTGGGCGGCTTGCTGCTGGCGGCCACGGGGCTGCCACGCATGGCAGCGGCCCAGCGCGTACTGTGGGCTGATGCCACCGAAACCCAGCCCGCGGCAGCCCGCACGGCCACCCAGGCACTGCGCCAGTACCGGCCCATTACGGTGCAGCTACCCGCCATGCGCGACGCGCTGGCCAATGCGCCCCGGGAAGCTGGTGCCGGCGCCCGCAACTCCACCACGGTCGTATCGTTGCCGCTGCCGGATGGCACTTCGCAGCGTTTTCGCATTGTGCAGGTGCCCGTGATGCAGCCCGAGCTGGCCGCCAGATATCCACAGATCCGCACCTACGAAGCTCAGGGCATTGACGATCCGTCGGCTACGGCCCGCCTCGATGTCTCGCCGGCCGGCTTCCACGCCATGATTATGAGCGGCACCCGGACCACATTTATTGATCCGGTATCGGCGGGCAGCAGTGCCCACCTGGTGTTCGACCGCACGGCCATGAACAAGGACAATGTGCGTTTCGAGTGCCTCACGCCCGGCGCTATTGGCTCGGCAGGCTCGGTGCTGACGCCCCCGCTGCCCGCAGCCATTCCGAACGGCGCCACACTGCGCACCTACCGCCTGGCCGTGTCCTGCACCGGCGAATATGCAGTAGCTGTTTGCGCACCCGATGCCCCTACTGTTGCCCTCACCTTATCAAAGATTGTGGCCTCAGTGAACCGCGTGAGCGGTGTATATGAAAAGGAAGTAGCGGCTCGTTTGGTGCTGGTGCCCAAGAATGACACCCTGGTTTTCCTGGATGGCGCCACTGACCCATTCACCAACAACTCGTCGACCACGCTGCTGACCGAAAACCAGGCCGTAGTAACGGCCCGCATTGGCCAGGCCAACTACGACATCGGCCACATCTTCGCTACCGGCGACGGCGGCGTGGCCCAGCTGCGCAGCCTGTGCGCCACCAGCGGCAAGGCCCGCGGCATGACCGGCCGGCCTGCTCCCTTCGGCGACGCCTTCGACATCGATTATGTCGCCCACGAAATCGGCCACCAGTTTGGCGGCAACCACACCTTCAATGGCACAATTGGCTCGTGCGCGGGCGGTAACCGCTCGGCTAACGCAGCCTACGAGCCTGGATCCGGCACCACCATCATGGCCTACGCCGGCATCTGCGGCAACGACAACACCCAAGGTTTTTCCGACCCGTATTTCCATTCCTACAGCTTTGATGAGCTGGTGGCGCACATGACCAACGGCGGCAACTGTGGCGTGAATACCGCTACCGGCAACAACGCCCCTGTGGTGAATGCCGGTGCCAACTACGCCATTCCTGTGAGCACCCCGTTTGAGCTGACAGGCTCGGCCACCGACGCCAACGGCGACGCGCTGACCTACAGTTGGGAACAATTCAACCTGGGCCCCGGCGGCGCGCCTAACGCACCGAGCGGCAACGCCCCTATTTTCCGCGCTTTCTCGCCTGTAGCTTCGCCTACCCGCACTTTTCCGGCCACGCTTACGCCCAGCGGCGCGCTGGGCGCCCTGCTGACCAACGTGCAGGTGCGGGGTGAAATTCTGCCTTCGTATGCCCGCAAGCTTGTTTTCCGGCTGGTAGGCCGCGACAACCGCGTAGGTGGCGGCGGTGTCGACTATGACTCGATGAACGTGGCCGTAATCGGTACGGCAGGTCCGTTCCTGATGACGCTGCCAAACACTTCTGCCGCTTCGTGGCAGGCGGGTGCCCCGCAGCAGGTTGCCTGGGATGTAGCCAACACCACGGCTGCCCCCATCAACGCCGCCAACGTAGACGTGCTGCTTTCCACCGATGGTGGCCGCACGTTCCCGACGGTGCTGCAGGCCAACACACCAAACGATGGCTACACCGTTGTGACGGTGCCTACCTCGGTAGCGGCCAGCACCACGGCCCGCCTCAAAGTGAAGGCCGCCGGCAACGTCTTCTTTGACCTGTCCAACCAGAATTTCACCATCACCAACTCCGGCCAGCCGACCTTCTTCCTGGCTCCAACGGCCGCCCAGATTCCGGCTGTCTGCCCCGGCGCTGGCTTCTCGCTCCCGCTTGCCATCGGCCAGATTCAGTCGTTTAGCGGTGCCGTGGCCCTCTCGGCTACCAACCTGCCGACCGGCGTCACGGTTTCGTTTGATAACACTACCCCAGCTGCCGGCACTACGGTGCAAGCCACCGTTAACGTAGCAGCCGGTACCGCTGGTGGCAACTACACAATTTCGCTGACCGGCGTTAGCGGCAGCCTCACGCAGGCGCAGCAGTTCACGTTCACGGTGCTGCCAAGCGCTACTGCTGCAGCGGTGCCGGTTAGCCCGGTAAGCGCCCAGCGCGTAGGCCCTCGCCCTCGTTTGAGTTGGAATCCGGTTCCGAATGCCACGTCCTACGAGGTGCAGGTAGCCACCGACGCTGCTTTCAGCAACGTACTGCTCACGCAGTCCAACATCACGGCTACCAGCTTTACGGTGGCTACGCTGCCCCTGACGCCAGGCACTACCTACTTCTGGCGCGTACGGGGCATCAGCCCCTGCAGCACGGCTCCTTACTCGGCCGGTGCTTCGTTCCTGGTAGGCACCGTGACGTGTGCTCCGACTGCTGCCACGCAGGTGCCGGTGAGCATTCCGTTTGGTACCACGCCTACGGTTACGTCCACCATCAACGTGCAGAATGCCGAGCGGGTCGGTGATATCCGCATCCGCAACCTGGCCATCACGCACCCCAACGTGGGTGAGCTGACCATCTCGCTGACCAACCCCGCCGGCCGGACCGTAGTGCTGCTGGCCAACGTATGCCCCGGCACCGCCGACCTGAACCTGAACCTGGATGATGCCGCCGCTACGGCCGTTAGCTGCCCGCTGGCCAGCGGTGCTACGGTGCGGCCGGCCAACTCGCTGGCTCCGCTGCTCAACGACCCGGCCAACGGCAACTGGACACTGACCATTTCGGATAACAACGCCAACAACGGCGGCCAGCTGAACGGCTGGAGCCTGGAGCTATGCACGCTGGCCGAACTGCCAGCCGCACCTTCTACGCTGCTGACGCTGCTCAACGGCGTGACCAACAACCGGGCAAACGTGAATCTGGTGTGGGCCGACAATTCCAACAACGAAACCAGCTTTCAGATTGAGCGCACAGGTGTCAACAACAATACATTTGCGCTGCTGACTACCGTACCGGCCAATACCACGTTCTTCGCCGACCAGATTGCGGGAGCCAACGGCACGTATTGCTACCGTATCCGGGCCACCAACCCTACCGGCAGCTCCATCTACACCAACGAAAGCTGCGTGAGCATCACAACGCTTTCCAGCCAGAATGCGGCTATGCTGCGCGGCGTGGAGGTATTCCCGAACCCGAGCACCGGCCAGTTCCAGGTAAATGTGGATAACGCTCAGCGCGGCCTCGTTACGTTGCGCGTGACGGACGCCATAGGCCGTACCGTGAGCAGCGTGTCCCTCAACAAGGGTGGCGCCCCGCTCAAGCACGCCCTCGACCTGAGCAAGCTCAGCACCGGCGTCTACCAGCTCCACCTCGACATGCCGGAAGGCACCGCCGTGGTGCGCCTGCTGAAACAGTAGACTACTACAAGTATGAATAGTAGAAAAGGCGGCTCCCGAATCGGGGCCGCCTTTTTTATGCCTTGATACGGATGAGTATGAGCTACCCGAAGCTCCTGTAAGTGTCATGCTGAGCTTGCCGAAGCATCTCTCCCGCTTCGTTGGAACGTCATTCCGGGCAGCGCGAGGAAGCTCGCGTGCTGGCGTTTGGCATAGCAATCCATCGAAGCGAGAGAGATGTTTCGGCAAGCTCAGCATGACGTTCTGAATGACGCTCTGGATGCTTAACCTACATATCCTCAGAACCGGTACCGCGCCTGAGCTTTGAACTCGGTGCGGCGGGGGCCCTGGATTCCTTCCAGGCCAGTACCAACGGTGGTCTGGTGGCGGTAGTGGGTTTCGGCCAGGCGCAGCCAGAGCGTGAGCTGGCGGGTACAGCTGATTTCAGCAATGCCGTAGATGCGCGTGCCCTGCCCCGAGAGGGCCGGCACCGAAAACGCATAGAGCACATCCTGCTCGAACACGTACTGGCGGGTGTCGTAGCTGTCGGTGTCGAAGAGAGCGTAGCGGGCGGTGAGGCGCAGGCGGCGGCCCACTGATACGGAGGCATCTTGGGCCAACACGTAGCCGCGCTGCCAGGGGCTGGCATCGGTTTCGCGGTAGCGGCTGCCCTGCACCCGGGTGCGCAGCCCAAATGTAGCCGTGGGGTTGGCATCGTAGTAGAGCAACACGCTGTGGCGGGTGGTGGGCTCGGGCTGCGGATTGGGCTGGTCGGTGGAGGTGTCGTAGGCTTTTTGGCGGGTGCGCAGCTGGGCATATAGCAAGCTGGTTTTGGTGGGCGCGTACGTGATGCGCGTCAGCCAGTCGTGGCCGCGAGAAGGGGCGCCCACGTCGTATTTCAACCATGGAAACCAGAACTGGTCGTAGTACGCCGACACTTCCCAGCGGGCCACCGGCCGCAGCTTCACCCCCATATACAACCCGCTTTCGTTGATGTTGCGGGTATTTTCGCTGAGCGCGTTGCCGTAGAGCGTGTGGAAGTTGCGGGTGTAGTGCCGCACCAGCGCCGACACGTCTACGGTGGGCGCGAGGCTGGCCAGCAGACCGTTCACGGTGCCCCAGCCGCCGCTGCTGCTGCGGGCCGTTTCGCCGAATACCAGCACGTTGCCGCGCACGTAGGTGTAGTGCGCGCCCAACGCCAGGTTGTGCGTACCGCGAAACTCGTACTGATTGTAGAGCTCGGGGCGGCGCTGAATGGCTTTGTCGAAATGGGTATCAACGGCGGTGAGGCCGGCGGCGAGGTGGCCGCTGCGGCTGGTGTAGCCGAGGTTGCCGCCGGCCACGGTTTCGCGCAGGGTCTGGCGGTTGGCCAGCTCCGAGGCCGTGCGGTGGAAACCTGTCAGCAGAAACCCCGATGAGAATTCGTCAAATTCCGCCAACGAATCGGCCGCCAGCTGCACGTTGGCATCCACCCGCTTCCTCGACACGAAGGCCGTGGCCCGCACCGTGGGCGTCACTTCCACGGTAGCGGCCGCACCCCGGAAAAACGTGCTTTCCAGAATCGAAGAGTACGGCCGCACGCCAATAGAGCTGCGCCGTAGCGTGGTGATGGTTTCGGCCCCCTTGCCCACCTGCAGCCCCGACGACAGCAGCAGCCCCTGCCCGAACTGCAACTGGTAGTCGCCGACGGCCAGGGTTTTCAGCTTGCCCCGTTCCTGCACCACAAAGTGCGCCGACAGAAAATCAGCGCCGTACTGGCGGCCCTTGGGGTTCCAGGCAAGCTGCTCGCCGGCGTCCTTTTCGGCCGTAATGCCCAAACTAAAATCCTTGGCGTGGCTGACGCGGTAGCGCAGCAGCAGCTTGTCGGGCGAGCCGAGGTAGCGTGTGGGGCCGCGGCCGAGGCTGTCGAGCGGTGCGGTGGTGTAGCCGGTGCGGGTTTGCAGCACCCGCTCGTAGCGCAGAAACAGGGCGTTGTTGTCTTCCTTGAACACGCGCTGCCACAGTGGGCCGCGCAGGCCGTTGGTGCCGCCGGCGGTCTGCACCGTCACGAAGGGCGCGGCCCGGTAGATGGTACGCAGATCGAAGCCGGGCACGGCCTGCAGCTCATAGAGGCTCAGCAGCGGCCCGCGCTGCTGGCGGTACGTGAGTAGCTGGCTGATCTGGTTTTCGGAGAGCAGCAGCAGGCCGCGCAAATCTTCGCGCGTGGCAGTATTGAGGCTGAGCGGCGTCTGGTAGTACTGCAGCAGCGTTTCGTAGAGGTCCTCAGAGGGCACCTGGTCACTCTGAATTTCGGCAAACAACTCCTGCGTCAGCCGGTCGAGGTCGGGCGTGGGGCGCACGTATTCCTGGGCCTGCGCCGTACCGGCTGCCAGCAGAACGGCCAGTACCGCGAAAGTTTGTTTCGCGACGAGCGGAGCGAGTATATGATACCGCGCCAACGCGCCGGAACTCACGCTGCTCGTCGCGAAACGGACTTTCGCGGTACGTATTTGCTTGGGTACTCTCATGGCTGCTTGGCGTTGAGGCTCAACCCAATGCTTAGGTGCTGGCTGAGGCCCAGCGCGGCGTGCCAGGCGGCGGCATAGTCAATCTGCAGCGCGCCGGCCCGAAAGCCCAGGCCGCCGGTGGTTTCCTCAGTGAGGGTGCGCAGGCCGGCCCGTAGCTCTAGCGCCTCAATTACGCGGTACTCCATGCCGACCTTGAAGTCCGCCGACTGCTCCACTTCCTTTTCGGTTTCAATATTGAGCATCACCTTGGCCGTAGGGCGGTACGAGAGGCCGGCCTTGAGCACCGTAGGCACCCGCTCCTGCTGGTATTCGGCCAGCTTGGCCTGGTTGAGGTTGTAGAGGTAGGCGCCGAACACCAGCCGCTTGGGCACCAGCTCGGCCTGCCCGCCCAACGATACGGCCACTGCCCGCCGGCTACCCAACCCCTCGATGCTGAGCTGCAGCATATCCACCCGCGCCCCAATACTGACGAGGCCGCCCCGGTAGCCGTAGCCGGCCCCAATGCGCTGCTCGTTGTAGAGCCTGCCGCCGAAGCGCTGCACCTCCAGGCCCACCACACCGCGGCGGGCCAGCCCGTTTTCCACCTTGCCCAGCGGCGCGGCCACAGCCAGCGCCACAGTGTTGAGCGAACTAAGCAGGTAGCGGTTTTCGGCATACACGGCGGCCGCTGGGGCGCTAAGCTGGCCGAGGCCGGCGGCGTTGTTGCCCACGGCCCACACGTCACTGAGCGTGACGGAGGCATTGCCGAGAGCGGCAGCGCGGGCCCCGCGTACGCCGGGGCCGCTGCCCTGCGCGTGGCTGATGAATCCGGTTAGCAATAAGACACTCAGAATCGGGTAGCGTTTTGCCATAAAGTGCTTTTCCATCTTTTACAAGTGATGAAAATTACCGGAAAGGCGGCAACTCCACAACTATTCATAGCGCATAGCCACTATTTATTTCATGTGAGAAATTCAGCTCTGCCAGACGTAAAAACGCCCCGGCGCCAACACGGCACCGGAGCGTTTTGGGGGTTATTCCAACCTGCTCTTCACTCAACTACTAACCGGCGCGCCAGCGTAGCCGCCGCCGTCCGAACCCGCACAACGTATAGGCCCGCCGCCACAGCCAGCGGTATCCGTTGTGGCTGCTGCAACGAAGCCAGCCGGCCCTGCCACACCACCCGGCCCGAGAGGTCCAGCACCGTCACGTCGGCCGGGCCAGCGGCCGGGCTCTTCAGCCAGAAACCTCCCCCGGACGTCGGATTGGGATACACATCCAGGGTGGTGGCCGCCACCCCGGATATCGTGCTCAGGACTTGCGGCACCGTGATGCGGAAGCTACGCGTGATGCTGCCGTTTTGGCTCTGCCCGTTGCTGACCGTAACGCTGATGGTAGCTGTGCCGCCGCGCGTGCTGCTGATGGTGTAAGGGAGGCTGCCGGTGGTGGCGGGGCTGGTGTAGCTCACCATTGCTGGTGTCACCAGGCTTGGGTCGGAGCTGGTGGCTGTCACGGTCAGGGGCAGCACCTGGTTAGGGTCACCGTCAGTGATACCAGCTAGCGGCACGGGCACTTGGGTAGCCAGGGCGCGGCTGGCCGTAGCGTCGGCAATGGGGTCGAGGGTGGGGGCATTGGCTTGGGAACCGCCAGGCTGGTAGAAGATGCGGAATGTGCGGCTGAACGTGCTGTTGCTGGCTTGCCCGTCGTTGACGGTGAGCGTGACGGTGGCGTACAGGCCTGGCGCAGGCGGAGTAGAGCTGATGGGAAAGAAAAATTGCCCGGTCCGGCTGGGACTGGTGTAGCTGATGTTGCCATTGCCGATGGAGCCACCGCTTGCCAGCACTACCAGCGCCGAGATGCTCACCGGTTCGGTTTCATTGGCCGGCCCGGCCGTAATGCCCGATAGGGCTACAGTTACTGGCTGCTGCGTCACTATATCCGGAATTGGGTCCAGCGTAGGCGCATCGTTCACGGGGTTCACCGTTACGCGGAACGTGCGGGTGAGCGTGCCGTTCTGGGCTTGTCCATCCGAAGCCGTGACGGTGATGGTGCATGTGCCAAACGCATTGGGCGCAGGCTGCAGGCGCAGCGTGCCGGTACTGGTGGGGCTGAAGTAGCTGATGGTGGGGTTGGGCACCAGACTGGGGTCGGAGCTGACAGCCGTGAGCGTAACGGCCTGCCCGGCGTCGCCGCCGTTGCTGATGCCATTTAGCGCCACGGTCTGCTGCGGCGCATCCTCGTCCAGCGTGAGGTCGGGCAGGGCGTTGAGCGTGGGCGGGTTGTTCTGGTTGGGGCTGGCGCCGGTGTAGCGGTAAATGAGTAGCTCACCGCTGTTGAAAAAATAACTGGATATGTCCGTGCGGCCGTCATTGTTGAAGTCGCCGGCCACTAAGTTGGATGCAACAGGCGCGTAGAGCAGCGGCGCGGCAAACGAGCCGCCTGTTTGCCCCCGTAGCACGCCGAAGCTGCCTGTCTGTGCAGTTAGCAGGTCGGCGAGGCCGTCGCCGTCGGCATCGGCAACGAGTTGCAAAGAGGTTGAGGCCAGTGGCCCGGCCCCCGCAGCCAAACCTGATTGCAGTGTAAAGCCCGTAGCCGTACGTACGGCCACACGCAGCTCTGTGCCACCACTGGGGTTAGTAGTTAATGTTACCGCGTCGGCGCGACTGTCGGCGTTGGCATCGGCCACCACCAGCCCCAAGAAATTGGAGCCGTTGGGTAGCAGCGTGGCTTCGGGGGCCTCGAAGCCGGTGTTGGCGGCGTTGCGCAACAGCACCTGCAGCCGCACCGGCACCCCGGAGCCGCCAGACGCTCCTTCGGCCAGCACTATGTCCAGCCGGCCATCCTGGTTGAAGTCGGCCACCCCGAGGCCTTCCAGGCGGGCCGTAAGCAGCGCGGCAGGTGGGTCGAAGCCGACGGCGGTACCTGCCAGTAACAGCAATTGCCGATCAAAAGGAAACTGGCCCATACCTGGCGGAGCAGCTAGCACCAGCAGGTCGGGCCGGCCATCGCCGGTTACGTCTTGTACCTGAATCGGGCTGGCTCCAACAGCAAAATTGGATAGCGGAAGCGCGCCGCCCAGATTCAGCGCCACCGCTGATGCAAACCCGTTGCCGTTGCCCAGGTTACGCAGCAGCTGCCATTCGGTTTGGGTTGCCACCAGCAGGTCGGGCGTACCGTTGGCGTCTACGTCTTCGGCAACTACCATAGTCGGAAAAACGCCGGCCGGCAACGTGAGTCGGGGCTGGTAGTTACCCTGGCCGTCGCTGAGTACCAGCTGCAGCAGCCCGTCGGCCGTCAGGGCAAAGTCGGCAAAGTTGTCGGCGTTGAAATCGGCCGTGGCCAGCGTTCCTCCGCCGAGTCTGGAAGTGCCCAGCGGATAGCGAATGGTCTGGTACGACGACGCGTTGAGCGGCGGCCCCGCAAAACGCACGGTAAAAAACGGCGTAGTCGAGCTTAGCGACGAGCCCAGCCGCTGGCTGTTTAGATTGCTCACCACAATAGGCGCCACCGACGCCGCGCCCACCGGCACCTGCACTGTTAGCTGCGTGGCTGAAGCCGCTGTGACGGTGGCCCGCGCCGCGCCGAACAGCACCGCATTCTGCGCGGCCACCGGCGCAAAGCCACTGCCGCTGATAGTCACGGAAGTGCCCGCTGCCCCGCTGGCCGGCGCTACGGAAGCAATGATGGGTACCTGGGCCAGTGCGCTAAAGGCAGGTAGTAGCCAAGCCGCACTGAGAAGGCCGCAACGGCACGCGACGAGTAGCAATTGTTTCATGTGCGACGATGGATATAGCTGGAAATATTTCTATGCATAAGTAGAAAATTTACGTTGCATTTGTTTCGCCGAAACCTGCCAATTTGCTTCTCCCCCTTCATAATCTGACGCAAAAACGCCCCGGCGCTAACACGACATTGGGGCGTTTTGCCAGCACTTACACGAAGCCTATTGGCTCTTTTGCAGGCAACTCAGTCTGTAGCAGCATTGCATTTTCATAATTTAATACTACCTCTGCTTCAGTTAAGTACCTGTCGATTTTTTAGTTTTTCTATTCCCTACGCTAACCGCCCTGCCTGGGCCGCTACCATGAACGCCCGCCCCCTCCTACTCGCCATCGGCCTGCTAGCACTGAGCACCAGCTGCGACAAAGAGCCGGATACCACCACCATCGAAGGGCAGGTGGTGGACCGGATAAACGGCCAGCCCGTGCCTAACGCCACGGTGCAACTGCACGTGACGCCCAACACCGGAGCAGGCGCTTATCGCGCTGTGGGCGCCCCGCACGCTTGCGACGCGCAGGGCCGGTTCTCGTTTGCCGCTGAGGCGCCCGGCGGCCATGTTATCCTGATGGCCCACTCCGCATAGGGCCACTACACGGCCTACGGCGAGGCCCCCGCCGTGCGCCAGGGCCGCAAAAACCAGGGCCTGCGTATGCCCGTCTACTCCCCCGCCTGGCTGCGCTTCGTGCTGGTAGACGAGCCGCCTCGCAGCCGCGTGTGGATTAGTATTGGTGGCTCCCACACGCTAGTGGCCGAACTGCCCTATCCGCGTGACACTACTTTCGTACGGCCCATAGATGGAGGTCAGAACTATAGAGTCCGTTGGTATATCAACGTAGATGGAGTGCGGACTCTCACCAGCCAGAACGTGAACGTGCCCGCCCTGGACACCGTCACCGTACGCATTCCTTTTTAACCGTGCATGCTAATCTACTGGGCCATATTCCGGCTTCGCACCAGACGCAAAAACGCCCCGGCGCCAACACGGCACCGGGGCATTTTTGGGTTTCATTCCGACTACCGTGGGACTACATGCCGGCGGCAGTGGTTTCCTTGCCTTTCTTCTTTTTGACTTTGGTTTTCTGGCCGTCGTCGGTTTTCACTTTCATCTTTTCCACGTCGCTCATACCGTTCACCGAGGCGGTGGCGGCGCCCACGCCGGGGTTGGGGCCATTGTTGACGATGGTCATTTCATCGACGATGTGCTTGGCATTGCCGAGCTTCTCGATGCACCAGAGCACGTAGCGGATGTCGGCGTTGATGCAGCGCTTCAGCTCGGGGTCGTAAGCCAGGTCGCCGGTCATGGCTTCCCAGTTGCCGTCGAAGGCCAGCCCGATCAGCTCGCCGCGACCGTTAATCACCGGCGAACCGGAGTTGCCGCCCGTGATGTCGTTGTCGGTGATGAAGGCTACGGGCAGGTTGCCGTCTTTGTCGGCGAAGCGGCCGTAGTCTTTCTGCTTGAGCAGTTCCAGCTGTTTCGGGGGCACCACAAACTCGGGGTTGGTAGCATCTTCCTTCTCCACAATGCCCTGGGCCGTGGTTTTGTAGTCGTAGCGCACGGCGTCGCGGCCTTTGTAGGGGCGCACACTGCCATAGCTCAGCCGAATGGTGGAGTTGGCATCGGGCGAATACACCTTCTGGCTGTTCTTCTCGCGCAATGCGGCCACATACAGGCGGTTGGCGCGGGTTAGGCCGCTTTGCAGAGCCTGCATTTTAGGCAGAATGTTCTGAGTGTAGTTGGTGTACACCGAGTTGAAGGTCTTGAAACCGGGGTCGGCTTCCAGCTTGGCCAGCGTAGGCGCGGCCAGGAAGGCTTTCACTTTAGCCTCCGAGGTCAGGAAGGAGTTGGCAAACACATAGTCGGCATACTTCTGCATCGAGTTGCCGTACTGCTTCTGCACGGTCTGGAACACGTCGGGCAGCTGGGCGGCGGGCACGTCCTTGCGGTACAGGTCCATCAGGGCCGCAAACACTTTCTTGTCGGTGCTGGCGCTGTAGTCCTTGAAATACTCGGCCACAGGCTCCTGCAGGTCAGCAGTGGCTTTGCTGATGGCGGCTTTGTCGGTGGGCGTGGCTTTCAGGGTCATGTAGAGCGGCATCATGCGCGAGGCCAGCGTCACGATTTCGGTGCCGAAAGCGGCTTCGTTCACGTAGTTGGCGCTCAGGTTGTATTCCCGCAGGCCGGTGTACGCCTGGTTGATGCTGTTGAGCGCCTCGCCGTACTGCTGCTGGCGGGCGGGGTCCTGCGCAATCCACTGGGCCAGCGCCGCTTCTTCGGCTTTCTTGGCATCCACGGTTTTCAGGCGGTTCATGCCCTCATTCTGGCCGATGAAATACTTCCAGTAGTTGGCAATGCTGGCGTACTTGGAGGCGTACTGCAGACGCAGCGTGGGGTTGGCGTCCATGTCTTCTTTCCACAGCTTGAGGCGCGTGTCGCGCAGCTTGATGCGGGCGGGGTTGCTTTGGTCGAGGGTCATTTGCAGGCCGGCGGCGGGCAGGAAACGCTGCGTGCGGCCGGGGAAGCCGAACACCATGGCGAAGTCGCCTTCGCTCACACCCTGCAAGCTCACGGGCAGGTGCTTCTTGGGCACGTAGGGCACGTTGTCGGCGCTGGGGCCGGCGGTGGGCTTGTTGTCTTTGGACGCGTACACGCGGAACATCGAGAAGTCGCCGGTGTGGCGGGGCCACATCCAGTTGTCGGTGTCGCCGCCAAACTTGCCCACGGCTTCCGGCGGAGCGCCCACCAGGCGCACGTCACCGAAGCGCTGGTACACGAACAGGTAGTACTCGTTGCCGCCGAACATGTCGCGCACGTAGGCCACGTACTGGCCGTTTTCCTTGGCGGCGTCGGCCATTTCCTTCTGGCGCTTCTGGATGGTGGCCATGCGCTCCTGCTCGGGCGTGGCGGCCGTGAGGCCTTCCAGCACCTTGCCGCTCACGTCTTCCATGCGCACCAGAATATCCACGAACAAACCCGGATTAGTCTTTTCCTCAGCCTTGGTAGCCGCAAAGAAGCCATTCTGCAGGATGTTGTTCTGGGGCGTGCTGTGAGTCTGGATGGCGTCGTAGCCGCAGTGGTGGTTGGTGAGCAAGAGGCCCTGGCTGCTCACGAACTCGCCGGTGCAGAAGCCGCCGAGCTGCACCACGGCATCCTTGAGGCTGGCGTTGTTGACGTCGTAAATTTCCTCGGCCGTGAGCTTGAGGCCTTTTTTCTGCATGTCGGCCTGGTTGAGCCGCTTCACGAAGAGCGGCAGCCACATGCCTTCGTCGGCGCGGGCCGTGAAGGGCAGCAGCAGCGTCAGCAGCAGGGCCTTGGCCCAATGATTGGTGCGCATAAAACTGTGGGGAATGGGGAAGGAAAGGAACAGGGTGCCGTGCGTGCGCATCGGCCTTCAAACTTACGAAAAGGCGCTGCAACGTGCCGCTCGTTCAACCCCGGATTTATTCTGCGCCGTTTGCGGTTCTTTGCGCTATGTCTGCCGTTTTTCGCCAGCTGCTGCTGGGTTTGCTTTGGGTGTACCGCCACCTGATTTCGCCGCTTACGCCGGCCAGCTGCCGCTACACCCCCACCTGCTCGGCCTACGCCGTGCAGGCCATTGAAAAGCACGGGCCCTGGCGCGGGGGCCGGCTGGCGCTGCGCCGCATCGCCCGCTGCCACCCCTGGGGCGGCCACGGCTACGACCCGGTACCGTGAGTCCGTGAGCCGGGATGATGAAGTGGCGGAATGGCGGATTTGTTGTTGTTGCTCTTACCACCCACCAATCCACCACTTTTCCCGTATACAGCGTGTTTGTGCTGCCGGGGCTTCTGAAGCCAGGCAGCCTTTTTTTCATCTCCGTCTGCTATCCAATGCCCAGAATATTCCTGCTTACCCTCGGCCTGGCCACCCTGCTCACTACTGCCTGCTCGCAGGCCCAGAGCGACACTGCCAACGACCTGACCACCTCGGCTACCTCCGAAAATGGCTCGGAGGAACAGAAGTCGGGCAAGAAAGGTAAAAAGGGCAAGAAGGATAAAAAGGGCAACGATGCCAGTGCGCCGCTAGGTACTCTACAGCCCGTAGGTGAGCTGCAGGGCGGCATTCCGGAAAGCTCCGGCCTGGCCCACGGCGGCCGGCCGGGCACCTTCTACACCCACGGCGACGCCGGTACCTCGCCCACGCTTTACCTCATCAATGAGAAGGGCGAGAAGCTGGGCGAACGGGAGCTGCCTGTCACCAACATCGACTGGGAAAGCCTCGCCGATGACGGCAAAGGCACCGTGTTCGTGACGGATGCCGGCAACAACAACAATACCCGCCGCGACCTGGCCATTTACCGTGTCGACCCGCAAAGCCCCAACAGCATAGGTAAAATCAGCTTCCGCTACCCCGACCAGAAGGCATTCCCGCCCGCCAAAGATGAGCGCAACTTCGACTGCGAAGCCTCGCTCTGGCATGCCGGTAAGGTGTACCTGTTCACGAAAGACCGCGCCAACCAAACCACCAGCAAAGTGTACAGCGTGTCGGATCAGCCCGGCTCGCACGTGGCTGAGCTGCTGGCCAAGCTCAGCATTGCCGGCGAAGTAACCGGCGCCGACCTCAGCCCCGATGGCCGCCACCTGGCGCTGCTGGGCCGCGAGGAGCTGTATCTGCTGGAAGGCTCGGACCTGAGCAGCGCCCTGAAAGCCACCCCCAAATCCGTGTCGCTGAAAGGCGCCGGCCAGACCGAAGGCATAATTTTTCTGGACAATAGCACGCTGCTCATCAGCACCGAACAGGGCGCCCTGTACCGCTACAAGCTGTAATTATTGGTTTTTCAGCCATGAAAAAAAGCCCCTCCGCTAACTTAGCGGAGGGGCTTTTTTATGGCTGATGAAGCTTACACTTTTACGACTTTCGTGTCGGCGGGCTCGCCGGCTTCCAAGTCGCGCGGGGCGTAGCCGTAGGGGTTCTTGGGGTCTTTGCCGGCCCGCAGCAGCACCCAGATTCCCACCAGAATCAGGGGCAAACTCAGCAGCTGGCCCATGTTCAGCGGCAGCTTGTCTTCGAAAGCTTCCTGGTTTTCCTTGAGGAACTCCACCAGCACCCGGAACGAGAACAGCAGCACTACAAATAGGCCGAACAACTGCCCGCGCGGCGTACGCTCCTTGGTGCGGTTCCACATAAAGTAGAGCAGCACCAACAGCACAATGCAAAACAGCGCCTCGTAAATCTGGGTGGGGTGGCGCAGCTCAAACGGAATGTTGCTGTTGCCACCGTGGATTTCGTTGTAGCGCGCGAACTTGAACGCCCACGGCACGTCCGTGACGCGGCCAATGATTTCCGAGTTCATCAGGTTGCCCAAGCGAATCATACAGCCGCCCAGCGCCACCACAATCACAATCCGGTCGAGCACCCAGAGGTAGTCGAACTTGTTGTTGCGGGCAAACAGGTAGGTAGCCAGCAGGATGCCCAACGTTGCGCCGTGGCTGGCCAGGCCGCCCTCCCAGATCTTGAATATCTCCAGAAAATGCTCCTTGGTGAGGTAATACGCCGGGTCGTAGAACAACACGTGCCCCAGCCGCGCCCCCAGAATGGTGCCCACCAGCATATAGATGGTGATGACATCCACCCAGCGCGGCGACACCCGCTCCGACTTGTAGATGTGCGACAGCACAAACGTGCCCAGCACGAAGCCCGACATAAACAGCAGCCCGTACCAGCGCAGCGTCAGCGGCCCAATGTGCGCCAGAATCGGATCAGCAGTCCAGGTGATGTAAGAGAGAAAAGAAAACATGGTTACAAAATATAGAAGAGGCTCAAAGGTACTCAGACATTCCACTTGCCGCTTTGCCAGCTACTCTGGCGGCAACTCGTGGGCCGGCGGCGGTTAGCGCAGCAGGGCGCCGTCGCCGCTCAGCAGCAGCAACAGGCCCAGCATAACGGCGTAACTGGGCCAGCGCAGCCAGCTAGGCAGCAGTTGGCGTTCTGCGGCGGCTTCGGCCACTAGCCGAGCACGCACCCGGCTGTAAAAGAACAGCCGGGGTTGGGCTTGTGTCTGATTGCGCCACTGGCGCAGCAGGTTGTCCCATTCGTCGTCGGCTGTGGGCCGGGGGGCAGGATCAGTCATGGCGCAGAGAAAGATGGGTGCGAAGGGTTTTGCGGGCCCGAAACAGCAGGGATTCCACGGCCGGCACGGTGGTGTCGAGCACCGCCGCTATTTCCTCGTAGCTCAGCTCCTGCTCGTGGCGCAGCGTGAAGGCCACCTGCTGCTGACCGGGCAGGCGGGCAATGTGCGCCAGCAGCAGCGCCAGTTGCTGCTGGCCTTCCAGCTGGGCCTGGGGGTGCGCGTGGTCGGGCGGCTCGTGCAGCACCTGGTTGTCGAAGCCCAGCAGGCTGGTAAAGTAGGCGAAGCGCTTGCGGGCGTGGGCCCGCTGCCGGTGCTTGAGGGCCCGCGAAGTAGCCAGCCGGTACAGCCAGGTGCTCAGCGCCGCCTCGCCCCGAAACCGGCCGATAGTCTGGTAAACTTCCACAAACACCTCCTGCGCCACGTCCTCGGCCTCTTCCGGCGACGGCAGCAGCGCCAGCACCGTGCGGTAGATGCGGTTTTGGTAGCGCTCCACCAGCGTCCGGAACGCTGCCTCGCTGCCCTGTTGCAACTGTGCTACCAGTTCGGCATCGGCGGCGGCAGCAACGCTTTGCGCAGGAGCCAGAACGCCGTGAACAGCAGGCAGCGGAAGGGTATACACCAGGGAAGCGGGAACGGAAGAGTGGAAAAGGCACCTGCTCAGCGCCCGACATTACCCGGGACTACTGAGACTACAACTGCTTAGGCCAAGTTAGCGCGAAAAACTTGCGCACACTTCTCATCTTTCTTACAAAAAACTATTTCACAGTGGCTTACACACTCAAATTACAAGTATCTGCATAGCGGCGGCAGGTAGGTATCATTGCTGTAAGCCAAGAATAAACAAGCCGCGTAGCGGCGACAGGTTCGGCAGGTGATTTTACCCGCTCTGTCGCCGTTACGCGGCTTTTGTATCATGTATCACTGGTTCTACAAGCCTGCCGCCTCTATGCAGCTATACTGCAATTTGAGTTGGCTTACCAGAAATCAACATCTGATTCTCTGGTTAAAAACCGGCTACATTCTCCCCGGCACCTACAGCGCGTTCAGCTCCTCGGTGTAGCCGCCGCTCAGGATAGGGAAGCGCAGCCAGGAGCGCGGGTCTACGTTGTAGTCGTCGAGGTGGAAGCTGGGGGCGTACCGCTCGCGCTTCCACTGGTTGCGGCTCCAGAGGCTATAAAAGCGCTTCACGTAGGTTTTCAGCTGCTCGGGGTCGGCGGCGGGGTCTTCGTGGCGGAGCGTGGCCAGCACTTGCTCGGGCGCCAGCCGGTCATAGAACGCCAGCCGCTCAATGCGGTTGAGCAGCACGTAGGGCATCAAATCCCGCTCGTCGGTCTGCTTGTCTTCGAGGGGGCGTAGCTCGGCGGTAGGCTGCAGGCTGTTCACGTGGCGCAACGCCGGATAGTTCAGCTCGGTTTCGGCCCAGCGCAGCCACTTTTTCACAAAGTCCTTATCCACGCCCGCAATAGGTGAGATAGAGCCGGCCGTGTCGCCATCCATGGTGCAGTAGCCCACGCTGGCTTCCGAGCGGTTGGAGGTGGTGATGAGCAAGCAGTTTTGCACGTTAGCCAGCAGCCAGATGGCCGGAGCCCGCACCCGCGCCTGAATATTCTGCAAGGCCAAATCATCGGTTTGCCAGCTCAATGGCCGGCCCAGTGCGTGCTCGATTTTACCCACGTAGCCGCCCACTTCCGCATCGATTTCCCAGTTATGAAACACAGCCCCGATGGAGTCAGCCAGCTCTTTAGCCGAGTTGAACGTGTCGTCAGAGGAATTGACGGTACCCTGATAGGCACAGGTGAGCAAACGCCCCACGATTTCGCGGTTTGCTGCTTGCTGCTGGTTGCTTGGCGCTGACACCGAGGCATCGTTAGGGCCCGGCGCATTCTGGTCAGATACGACTGTTACGGGGCCAGCCAATTGCGCTATTTCCTCAGCAGTGAAGCAGCCGGCGCGGCGCATGAACTCGGCGGTGCCCAGCTCGGCCGTGCCCAGGCGCACCATTTCAGCTACGGCCACGGCGCACAGGCAAGAGTCGGCGCCGCCGCTGAGGCTTAGCACGAAGCCCCGGCTGCGGGCCTTGCGCAGGTAGTCAAACAAAGCCAGGCTCAGGGCCTGGTTCAGCTCGCGGTACTCATCGGGCGCGGGCAGTGGCTCTATTTCGGCGGCTGGTTTCAGCGCTTCACCGAAATCCACGTCCACGTACTCCATGTCCACTTCCTTGAAGCTCATCAGCTGATTGCGCAACAGCAGATGGCCATGGCGGGCCACCAGAATCTCGCCGTCGTAGGTGATGCGGCCGGCTTCATTGCCGAGCAGGTTGGCGTAGAGGTAGGTGCAGTTGAACGTGCGCGAGGCCTCCGTCACGAGGTGGTAGCGCACGTCGGTTTTGCTCATGGCGAAGTGGCTAGCCGACGGATTCACAATCAAATCCACGCGGCCCATCAGGCGGCAGGCGGGTCGCACGTCGTTGGGCCGCCACGCATCCTCACAGATTTCAAACCCAAACCTCACGCCCTGATGCTCGAACGTCAGGTCACCCAGCGTCCACTCCTCCCCTTCCCACTGCACGGTGGTGGTTTCGCCGGCCGGCCACGGCGCAAAGAACCGAGGCTCGTAGTGCACGCCGTCGTTGGCCAGAAACTGCTTGGCCGCGAAGCCCAGAATCTGCCCATCGCGCAGCACAGCAGCCGTGTTATAAGTGCGGTGGTTGAGCCGGACCGGCAACCCCACCACCACGCAGATACCGTCCGTCCAGGGCCGGATCTGCTGCAAGTGGGCCAGCGCCGACTCCGGCAGCCACTCACTCAGAAACAGGTCCTCGCATCCGTAGCCGGTCAGGCACAACTCCGGCAGGCACAGCAGCTCCACGCCGGCCGCTTTGGCCTGGGTGATGGCCTCGCGGATGGTGCGCAGATTGTGGGTCCAGTCAAATGGTATCTGGTTAAGGGCGGCGCCGGCTATTCGCATGGAGTTGTCAGTAGGTTTCTGCAAAGCAACTCCATTTCCTGGTCTTGGGTTGCCAAAACACTGCGCCCTCTGCGGGCTACGTCGTTGTTACGATGGTAGCCCGCAGAGGGCGCAGTGTTTTGCGCAGTGGGCGCAGTATGCTTATACGC
Organism: Hymenobacter puniceus; assembly: GCF_014333525.1. Taxonomy (GTDB): domain Bacteria; phylum Bacteroidota; class Bacteroidia; order Cytophagales; family Hymenobacteraceae; genus Hymenobacter. The sequence goes on along the minus strand of NZ_JACSCX010000002.1, from coordinate 296,380 downwards.
CGAGCGTCGCTAAGGCGCGCTCGGCGGCCAATTGCTCAGCTTGTTTTTTGCTTAGGCCCATCCCGGTAGCCACCACTTCGTCATCCAGCACCACAGAGGCCGTGAATTCCATGACGCCGCCGGGGCGGGCCTCACCGTTGAGGTCGTAGCGGATGGCTTTGCCGTTGCGCTGGGCCCACTCAATCAGCTTGCTCTTGAAGTTGGCTGTCGTTTCGGTAAGGGACTTCACGTCCACGTAGGGCTTCACAAGGCGGCTGAGCACGAATTTACGGGCCGCTTTATAGCCTTGGTCGAGGTACACGGCTCCTACCAGCGCCTCCAGGGCGTTGCCGTTCACGGAGCGCGAACGGGCTGCGCGGCCCTGGCCGGGGTCCAGCTGCACCAGCTTATCCAAACCGATTTTCAGGGCCAGCCCATTCAGGCTTTCCCGGTTCACAATGCGGCTGCGCATCTCGGTCAGGAAGCCTTCCTGCTCGTACGGAAACTTCCGGAACAAGTATTCAGCCACCACCGTGCCCAGCACAGCGTCGCCGAGGAACTCCAGCCGCTCGTTGCTTTGGTGGCGCCCGGCTGGTGTTGCCTGCTGCTTCACCACCGACGAGTGGGTAAAGGCCAAATGGTAAAGCCGCACGTTTTGAGGCGTGCGGCCGGTTACCGTTGCAATTGCCTGGCGGAAGGCCTTATCGTGGCCCAGCATCCGCCGAAAAAACCCGAACAAGGGTAAGCCACTCATGGCTGCTACTCCTGAAACTTGCGGAACACCACCGACGTGTTGTGCCCCCCAAAGCCAAAAGTGTTGCTCATGGCAATCTTCACCTCGCGCGGCTGGGCCTCATTGAACGTGAAGTTCAGCTTGGGGTCCAGCTCGGGGTCGTCGGTGAAGTGGTTGATGGTAGGCGGCACAATACCGTGCTGAATAGCCAGAATGCTGGCTACCGCCTCAATTCCACCCGCACCGCCCAGCAAGTGGCCGGTCATGCTCTTGGTAGAGCTGATGTTCAGCTTGTAGGCATGCTCCCCAAATACCTTCTGGATGGCCTTCACCTCGGCGCCGTCGCCGAGTGGCGTGCTGGTGCCGTGGGTGTTGATGTAGTCCACCTCTTCGGGCTGAATACCGGCATCACGCAGCGCGTTCTGCATCACCAGCACCACGCCTTCCCCGGTTGGGTCGGGCGCCGTGATGTGGTAGGCATCCGACGACAAGCCGCCGCCGATGATTTCGGCGTAGATCTTGGCGCCGCGGGCCTGGGCGTGCTCGTAGGCCTCCAGAATCAGGGCACCGGCACCTTCACCCAGCACGAAACCGTCCCGGTCCTTGTCGTAGGGGCGCGAACCGGTTTCGGCATCGTCGTTCCGCTCGCTCATGGCCTTGAGGGCATTGAAGCCCCCCACACCGGCCTCCGTAATAGCCGCTTCCGAACCACCCGTCACCACCACATCAGCCATACCGAGGCGGATGTAGTTGTAGGCCGCCACAATGGCATCCGACGACGAGGCGCAGGCCGACGTTGTCACGAAGTTAGGGCCACGGAAACCGTTTTTGATGGAAATGTTGCCCGACGAGCTGTCGGCAATCATTTTCGGAATAAAAAACGGATTGTAGCGGGGTGTACCGTCGCCTTTGGCGAAGTTGAAGCACTCGTCCTGGAAGGTTTTCAGCCCCCCAATACCCGAGCCCCAGATAACACCCACCCGATCTTTGTTGACGCCTTCCAGCAAGCCGGCATCTTTGATAGCCTCGTCGCTGGCAATGACGGCAAATTGCGTGAACAGGTCCATTTTCCGACCTTCCTTGGTGGGAAAGTAGTCATCCGGGTTGTAGTTCTTCACTTCGCAGGCGAAGCGGGTCTTGAACTTGCTGGCGTCGAAGCGGGTGATGGGCGCGGCACCGCTGATGCCTTGGCGCAACCCTTCCCAATAAGCGGGAACAGTGCTACCCAGCGGCGTGATGGCGCCCAGGCCAGTAACGACAACTCTCCGAAAAGCCATAGGCGGGGCAGAGATTACGAAAAAGGGGAAAAGCAAAACGGCCGGCGGCAGCCGGCCGGAATGCACAAAAAACCGTAGTACGTGCTGCTATATTACTTAGCGTGCTCTTCGAGGTAGCTGATAGCCTGACCCACGGTGCCGATGTTTTCGGCCTGGTCGTCTGGGATAGAGACGTTGAATTCTTTTTCAAATTCCATGATCAGCTCCACTGTGTCGAGCGAGTCGGCACCCAGGTCGTTGGTGAAAGAAGCCTCCGGCGTTACTTCCGACGCTTCAACGCCCAATTTGTCGATGATGATGGCTTTTACTTTTTCTGCAATTTCAGACATTTCCGTGGGGGTTTAGAGAAAACTCGCCACAAATAACATCATCTTCCCTAACATTTTCAAACCTCTCCTTCGATTCTTCCGGGCACAAGATTCTGACCAGGGTGGTTCGTTTCGGATAATGGGATGTGTACTTTTGCGCACCACCGCTTCGGCACCTGTCTATGAAAACCCTCACGCTGGACGTAGAATATGAGTGCGACTTCGACCTGTTCGGGGTAGTCTCGTCGAGCCGGGAGCACACGCTGGCGTGGCAGCTCAACCAGGCGTTGCGCCTGCGCCTGGTAAAGCAGCAGGACCTGATTTACGACCTGCTCCACCAGGGCCGGCTGGTCATCAGCAACTACCTGCACGCCACCGAGCACCTCACGCTACGCCTGCTGCGCAACCGCTCCATCGACCCCTCGGTGCTGAAAAAGCCCTTTCTGGCGCCCGATGTTAAAGAATACGATTACCTGATTCAGGTGAATAATGGCAGCGGCCAGTTGGCCGCCGAAGCGTTGCTGGCGCAGCTCACGACCTTGCCGGTGGTGCAGTACGCCTGCCAGTTCGACCCGAATTCGTTGAAGTTTAAAGAAAATCTGCTCTTTTGAACCGCAGATAACACAGATTTCTCCGCAGATTGCGCTGATTCTGCCTTTCAAAACCGGACTCCTGTTACACGGTACAGCCTGTAGCGACAACCCGATGTGGCCGGATTCCAAGCTCCCAAGAACCTAAGCCCCCAACAATCCTTCTATGGAACCTCTGCCCCATTTCAATAAAACTAAAATTGTAGCCACGGTTGGCCCGGCCTCCAATACCTACGAGAAACTAGGCATGCTCATGCGCGAAGGCGTGGACGTATTCCGCCTCAACTTCTCGCACGGCAGCCACGAAGACCACCTGTCGGTTATCAACACGGTGCGCCGCCTCAACAAGGACATGCGCACCAATGTGGGCTTGCTCCAGGACTTGCAGGGTCCCAAAATTCGCCTCGGCGAAGTGGAAGGCGGCGCCGTGGAAATCAAGGCCGGCGACAAAATCAAGCTGGTGTGCGGCGAAAAGGAAACCAGCACAGCTACGCGCCTAAGCACCATCTACCTGGGCTTGGCGCGCGACGTGAAGCCCGGCGACATGATCCTGATTGACGATGGCAAAATCGAGCTGCGCGTGCTGGCCACCGACCGTGACAAGGAAGTGGATGTTGAGGTGATCTACGGCGGCCTCGTGAAGCCCCGCAAAGGCATCAACCTGCCCGACTCCGAAGTATCGGCCCCAAGCATGACCGACAAGGACATTGAGGATCTGAAATTCGGCCTGGAAAATGATGTGGATTGGGTGGCGTTGAGCTTTGCGCGCCGCGCCGAAGACATCCGCTTCATCAAGGGCCTGATTGCTGAGAGCGGCAAATCGGCCCGCGTGATTGCCAAGATTGAAACGCCGGAGGGCCTCAAAAACCTCGACGAAATCATTGCCATTACCGATGCCGTGATGGTTGCACGCGGCGACCTGGGCGTGGAGGTGAAGATGGAAGAGGTGCCGATGGCCCAGAAACTCATTGTGGAGAAGTGCAATAAGGCAGGCAAGCCGGTGATTGTGGCCACGCAAATGATGGAGAGCATGATTACGGCCCCGCGCCCCACGCGCGCCGAAACCAGCGACGTGGCCAATGCCGTGCTCGACGGCGCCGATGCTGTAATGCTGTCGGCGGAAACGGCAGTGGGCGCGTATCCGGCCGAGGTTATCCGCTCGATGGTGGGCACGATTTTAAGCGTGGAAACCCGCCGCGAGTCGCTGTATCACCGCTGGCACCCCATCTCGCCTGAGTCGCCCACGTTTATGGTGGACAGCGTGCTGTCGGCGGCCTGCCACCTGGCCAAGAACACTGGCGCCAAGGCCATTACCGGCATGACGCACCGGGGCTATACGGCGTTCCAGATTGCCAAATACCGCCCCAAGGCCAACATCTTCATCTTCACCGACAACCGCTCTTTGCTCACAACACTGAGCCTGATATGGGGCGTGCGCGGCTTCTACTACGACCGGATGGTGAGCACCGACAGCTCCGTTTCGGACATCAAGTACGCTCTGACCGCTACCGGCAACCTCAACAAAGGTGATGTATTCATCAACACTGCCTCTATGCCCATTAATGAGAAGGGCAAAACCAATATGGTGAAGGTCAGCGTGGCTTAAAGCTGCCGTGGCATACCCCCAGGTTGTGCCAGACCAATCAGTAAAAAGCTCGCCGGGATAGCTTCCGGCGGGCTTTTTCGTTGGAGGAAATACTGCGCAGCTAACTACTCGGCACCAGTTCAATCTGCTGCTACCGCTCCAGCTGCAGGCGCAGCTGCTGCGGCAAATCGCCGGCCGCCTGCACCTCTACCACGTACACCCCGGGCGCCAGTGCCTGCAGCGGTAGCAACATACCGGATTGGCCGGCTGGCAGTTGCTGGGTGCTCACAGTGCGTCCCAGCGCGTCGAGCAGACGCACGGTGGTAACAACACGAGCCGGGCCAGCCAGCGTGAGTGTAGCGTTGCTGCCCGCTGGGTTAGGATAGAGCTGGAACGTAGCTGCTGCACGTCCTGCATTTACAGGCAGCAGGGTGGCGAAGTTGGTGCGGGCACCGCAAGTCTGGGTGGTGCCGTTGATGTTGCGACGGGTGTAGGCGAGCCGGTATTCCAGGTTACACACAAAGCCCACTCCCGGCGCACTCATGGTTTGCTGATTTAAGGCATCCAACCCCGGCATGTAGCCAATACCGGCACGGTTGTAGAGCACCTCCGTCTGCAACACTGCGGGCCCGCCACAGTCGCCTCCCGGCCGGTTGCTGACCACCGGATAGCCCATAAGCACCGTGTTAAAAGGCAGCTGCTGGTAGGCGTAGGACAGCAACGGAGCACGCAACGGGCTTAGCCGGTCGATGCTGGCGCCGCGCCACTGCCCGGTGTGCAGCGAGGCGGACAGGCGCACTCTCAAAACGGGCGAAACGGTAGTACCACTCTGCGAGCAGCCAGGTGCGCCACTATATACCGTTCGACTTTGCTCCTGGCAGATGTACGTCAGGCTGTCGGCCGTGAGCTGGCGTGTCAGCACGCGACGCAGCACACTGCCGCTGCCACACCCGATTGGATTGAAGGTAAACTGCGTGTATTGGTACCCCAGCTCGTCGCCTGGCTGCAGATCCAGCAGTGTGAGCGGGTTGTAGTAGCTGAGGCCAGCAGGTGCAGGACGACGCGCCAAGGTCAGCAGCCGTAGGCGGCCGAAGCAAAATCCTAAATCGGCAGGTGCGGAAACAAGGCCGTAATTTTTGCTGAGCACTACCTGCCTCACGTTCGGTGTGTTGCCCAACTCAAACGTTGCCACCGAATCCGTTACGCCATCCAGCAGCATGGTACCGCGCGACACCAGCGTGGTACGGTAGCCAACATCAGTACACATGCTGGTCCAGGTTTCGCCCACGCGTGCAAAGGGCTTCAGTACCAACGCCAAGTCCAGCGTAAACTGAGGCGTGGGACCACCATCCCAGAACAGCACGTAGGTGCGCGTGGCGGGCGTGTAGCGCAGCTGCTGGCCGAACTGGTTGTTGCGAGCTTTCTGCCAGGCAAAGCTGCCCGCACGCCGCATGATGCGGTTGAAGTAGTACACCGAGTCGGTGCCGCGCACGCCGGCCGAGTCGAGGCGTAGCGTCAGGATGGTGTCAGCGGAGGCGCCGCGAAAGGCGTGTACGTCACCATTGGGCCGGAAAGGGCGCCAGTTCTGGGCGGCGGCAGGCAGAGTAGTGAGGCTGCTCAGTAGCAGCAATAAGCAGTACAGTTGTTTCATATAGAATCAAAAAGGATATGACTGCCAAAAGATAGCAAATAAACCATATGCCTGAAACACAAGAAGGCCCCGCGCTTGCGCACGGGGCCTTCTCTATCAAAAGAGCAGAAAGTTACTGGTGCTGCTTAGGCGGCCAGCGACTTCACGAACTTAGCCAGCTTCGACTTGTTGTTGGCGGCTTTGTTCTTGTGGATGATGTTCTTTTTGGCCAGACGGTCCAGCATCGACGATACTTTCTTCAGCAGCTCCTGAGCGGCCGAAGCATCGGTGGTGGCGCGCAGCTTTTTAACAGCTGTGCGGGTAGATTTTGCCTGGTAACGGTTCAGCACGCGCTTAGCTTCGTTGGAACGGATGCGCTTGAGGGCTGACTTATGATTTGCCATGTGTAGGAGAAATGAACGTTCTGCTCGGTTTCAATTCGGATTGGGTGGGCAAAGGTAGGGCTTTGGATGGAAAGTGCAAACTACTAAGCCGGAATTTGCCATGCAGCTACCGAATAATCTAGCTGACCGCGCCCATCGGAGAAGTAGGCATGCCGAACTTTATTTGCGCTGAAAGGTTGACAATCGCGCCAGAAGCACTAAATTCTATACAAATCTGCCGGGCACCCTACCTACCACACCGCACCTCCGCTAGCCGCCCTCGCTCATGCCACTCGTCGCCGACTCCCGCTATCAACCGCCCTTTTATCTGTTCAACGGCCACCTGCAAACCATTGTGCCCAGTCTGTGGCGGGAGGTTCCCAACGTGCACTACCAGCGCGAGCGGGTGGAAACCGCGGATGGCGACTTCCTAGACCTCGACTGGTCGCGCGAACCACACGCGGCGGCCGATACGCTCTGCATCGTGTCGCATGGGCTGGAGGGCGACGCCTCCCGGCCCTACGTGCGCGGCATGGTGCGGGCCCTCAACCAGGCCGGCTTCGATGCCCTGGCCTGGAACTACCGCAGCTGCAGTGGCGAAATGAACCGCCTGCTCCGCTCCTACCACCTCGGCGACACCGACGACCTCGACTTTGTGGTGCGGCATGCATTGGCCACCAACCGCTACCAGCGCATCTTCCTGACCGGGTTTTCGGCTGGCGGCAACGTGACGCTCAAATACCTGGGCGAAAACCCCGACCGGGTGCCAACGCAGGTGGAGCGCGCCGCCGTTTTCTCCGTTCCGACCGACCTGCGGGCCAGTTCTTACCACATTGCCCGCCTCGAAAACCGGGTGTACCTCAACCGATTTCTGAAGACGCTACGCGAGAAGATGCGCCAGAAAGCGGCCCTGCTACCCGACCAGATCGACCTCACCGACCTCGACCAGCTGCAGGACTTTCCGCAATTCGACGACCGGTTTACGGCTCCAATGCACGGCTTCAAGTCGGCGGAGGACTACTATGAGCACGCCAGCTCCGGCCGCTACCTGAGCGGCATCCGCATCCCGACGCTGCTCGTCAATGCCGAAAACGACCCGTTTCTGCCGCCCACCTGCTTCCCCCGCGACGCGGCGGCCCACAGCGAGTTCGTGTTCCTGGAAACGCCCTCCGACGGCGGCCACGTCGGTTTCGGCGAAGGCACACCGGATGGCGAATACTACTCCGAGCGCCGCGCCGTGGAGTTTCTGACAGCGGCGGTGCCAGCATAGGGCCGCGGGGTTGTGACCATTCTTTTCTTGCAATGCTTGTTACACCTGACACCTCGGAAAAAGTGCGGTTTTGGCTTAACTACACGAGTGCCATAGACGCGGTGCTTTGACGGAGGGACCAAGCTCCATTTTGAGCGTTTACGAAACTCATCCCCTTAGTGCATTTCGTAAACTTTGATTCGCAGACGGGTTTCTTGAACTCACCCCACGCTGTAAGGGCCTACTAACACCTGGTGTCAGGCTGATTTCTACCGTTCACGAAAAACAGGGTATTTTTAAGAAACCAACTAGCTATCAACGTGACTAAGGAAGAAGCAATTGCCATAGCACACGGGTTTGTAAGCCAACAGAATCAGGAGTCTCCTTTGCCCACAGATTATCAGTGGATTGTCGCTGAGCCGACGGAATATGATGAAGCCTGGTATTTTGACCGCACGTTTGAGCATCGCTTTGGTCGATTGGCAGAAGAACCGCTAGCTATTGGGGGAGCACCTGGTTTTCTGGTCTCGAAAAGCACCCGGTTGGTCAGCACTGTTTCCTGGCAGGATTTCTCCGAGTTGCCAAAGCGAGAGGCGATGCGCCGGCAGACAGCACAACTCACGCAGGACATTCTGTCGGCGGAGCTGACACTGGCAAATTTACGTCGACACCTCCAGCTGTCTTTACCTGAGCTGCTTGCCTTTAAGACGCGGCTTGCTGATAGTAGCGAAGTTGAGCAACGGGCATTATTGTTCGGTCAACTGTATAAACAAGCCTTAGAAGAGGCCAAAATCAAGACAATGGCTTAGTTCAGCAAAACGGTCCGAATAGCAAAACGTACTCTGTTCACTGAAAGGAGCGTACTCTTGAAAGATAATCTTTCTTGGTAAGCTGATATGCAGTATCCCGCCGTTCCCAGTGAATTCATGCATTGGTTCAAAGACCACAGCGAGCGGCATTTTGCCGAACTACAGTTGGACGTCGAGGCCTACGGACTGCAGCACCAACCAGGAACGCGCTGGCGTCCGGGGTTAACCGAGTCCGAACTCGCGGCGTTTCAAGCGGCCGTGGGATTCGATTTCCCGGAAGAATTGCAGGCCTTTTACCGGGTTATGAATGGAACGACCCTGCCGGGGGTCAACGTGTACGGAGAATGCGGCACCCCCTATCACTTTGCGCCCATCTATTTTTCTTACCCCGAGCACCTGCCCGACATCCAGCAGCGCATCGCCGAACTTTTGGCCATCAAGGGCTTGAGCCTTGACCAGATGAGAGGAAAGGGTATCCCTTTTATCTTTCCAATCAACGACTTTTATTTTCTCGTTATCGACCGAAAAACGAATCCGGTGTATTTTTTGACGCCGGTCCTCCCCACGCGCCGCAATCCGCAACTCGATGTTTACGGCACGCTCTGGACGGATACGCTTCAAAGCTGGTTAGTAAAAGACGCCTTCGCCCGATGCACCCATGTGAATGACGAGGAGGAGTTCCCAGCCCGAGAACGAAAACCCAACTATTGGACCAGCGAAGAGGAGACCCGATGAGCGTTGCTTAGCATCCCAGTTCAGCAAAACTGTGATGCCTTAAACGCGCTCTGTTCAGATTAAGGAGCATTCTACCTTTAGCGAATGAGAGTTTTTATGCTAATCCTGTCAGCGACCCTGCTGCTTAACGGTTGCGAAAGCAAGACGCGGACGCTACGGTATTATGCCTTCGAAGACTTGGTGGTTGGCTCGTATACCGTTAACCTCTTCACCAATGGGGAGTGTGAAGTGGAAATGGGGGCAGGCTACCATGATGGGCGCTATACCATCCAAGGCGATACGCTCCGCATTACCTATCAGGAAGGCCCAGTGCAGGGACTCCCGAGCCGCTTTCTGATAACCCCAAACTACCTCCTCACGCTGCCGACAGCAGAATATCCCGAATCGACTAAGATTCACGGAAGCGGATTAAAAAAGGGGCAGTAAAACGGTGGTGGCTTGAACGACTAAATACGGGGCGCTGTGTTTTACAGAACTGGTTTTACTTGCCTTTCTAGCAATGGGACCGGAGTTTCACGTACTTCCGGTTCAAGGAATTCTCGGCCACATACCGCAAGCCCGCATCGTCGACGCGAAGGCAGTGCAGGAGAAAACGGTGCACGATGCTTTCCTCCCACTGCGCACAGGCCGCTGCCAAGCCGTAGCGCGGGTCAGTCGTATGCCGATGGTCCAGAAAATCGCCGAAGTGAAAGAACTGCAGGATGATGCGTTTCTGCATCTCGACAGGGGGTACCATGCGGTCGTACCCGACCACCTCCAAGAGGGCATCTTGTACGTTGATATTGGCAATATCCTGCAGCAAGAACAGGGTGGAGCAATCGCTCAAACTGGTGCGATTCAGGCGGAAGAATGCCCGGGCCAAGTTGCGCAGCATGATGCCATCGGGAACCTCACTCGTCAGCAGCGGTCGTAAGTGGGCCGCGTGCTGCGCGTCGCCTTGTGCAACGAGGGCATGGAGTATCTTCTTCACCTTGTTGGTGTGCCCCCGGCGAATGCTCACGTCTAGTTCCTCTAGCATCTTGTAGCCCTCCGATTAAAAAACTAAGTTCACGAAAAGGGTCCTTTGTGAAACGCCATAACTCTCCTTACCCACGCCCAGCCGAATTACTAGGCACCACTACCACCTTCTTGGTTTCGAAGAATTCTTCGGTGTAAAAGTCACTCAGGTTATACATCGTTGCTTTGAGGCCCGATTCCTCGATTTCCTCGGTCAGGTCGCCGCCTTTGAGGTAGTAGAGGCCGCTGTTGGGGGCAGCTTCGTGCTGAGGCTTATAGCGGTGCGCAATCCAGGTGTGGAAGGTGGCCAGGCGGGCTACGGCGCGGCTCACCACATAGTCGTATTTGGGGCGTAGCTGCTCGGCGCGGGTTTGCTCGGCCGTGACGTTGGTCAGGTTGAGGGCGCGGGCCATTTCCTGCACGGCATGGATTTTTTTGCCGATGCTGTCGACCAGATGAAACTTCACTTCCGGAAACAGGATAGCCAGCGGCAAGCCGGGCAGGCCGCCGCCCGTGCCTACATCCAGCACCGACGAGCCCGCCGCAAACTCCACCACCTTGGCAATGCCCAGCGAGTGCAGAAAATGCCGCTCGGCCAGGTTATCCACGTCGGTGCGTGCTACCAGATTGAGCCGCTCGTTCCAGCCGCGAAACTCGGTATCAAGCTGGCTGAACAGCTGGCGCTGGTGGTCGGTGAGGTGCGGAAAGTAGTGGTGCAGGATGTGCATAGGGGGTTGGATAGAAGATGAAGGAACGTCATTCAGAGTAAAGCGAAGAATCTCGCGTGCTGCTATTGTGCCAGTAGCCCAATGTCAGCACGCGAGATTCTTCGCTTCACTCTGAATGACGTTCTAAGTCTGTTCAGCTCCTTTCTAGATGATTTCCTTTTTGTTTTTCACCATGTCGAAGAGCAGCTCCCGGGCGCGGTGCAGCTGGGCTTTCACGGTGCCGAGGGGCGCTTTCAGCTCCTGCGCAATTTCCTCGTAGCTCAGCTCATCAAAGTAGCGCAGCGTCACGAGGCGCTGGTACTTGTCGGGCAGCCGCGACACCACGTGCTGCATGATTTCAATTTTCTGGTTTTTGATGGTCGTCTCCTGCGGGTTCAGGTTCTGGTCGCGGAAGTCGATGGTGATTTCGTCGCCGTTGTCAATCTTGATGGCCGAGTCGATGGACATCGTTTTGATTTTATTCTTGCGAATAAAGTCGATGCAGTTGTTGGTGGCAATGCGGAACAGCCAGGTGCTGAAGGCAAATTCGGGGTTGAACTTATGCAGGTTGCGGAAGGCCTTGGCAAATGCTTCGATGGTAAGGTCGTCGGCGTCGTCGGGGTTGCGCACCATCTTCAGCACCACGTGGTACACCGGCTTTTTGTAGATCTGCATCAGCTCAGCATACGCCTTTTCGTCGCCATTTTCCACGGCAGCCCGAATCAGCTTAAAGTCATGCTTGGCCTTGGCAGAGAATTGTTTTTCCTGATTATTTACTTCCATCGGAGGTTTCGGTAGAGGAACAGCGACATTCCTAAAGCGAGATAATAAAAAAAGTAGACAACATCCAATACCGGCAACAGCCCCACGGGCAGTGGGTCGTCGAGGCGCCGGCTCAAACGTTGGTAGGTGGCACAGACCAGCCCGGTACGCACCAGCCATAGGCCGGCCAAAGGTATCCAATCGGCCTGGGAAAACAGCAACCCTATGCTGACCCCATAGAAAAGCAGATTACTTCCTATAAAGTTTCCAAGACGAAATTGATCGGCAAAACGGTAGCTCCGGCCGGCCGACAAATGCCGCCGTTTCTGGCGCCACCAGCCGCCCCAGGTATGCGCCGGCTCACTAAGCGTATGGGCCACCGGCTCGGCTACCACGGCCACGCGCGCGCCCTGCGCCACGGCATCCTGCACCAGCAGGTCGTCGTCGCCGGACAGGCTGCGGATGTGGGAAGCAAAGCCTTTGGTTGCGGTAAAGACGCCACGGGTGTAGGCCAGGTTGCGTCCCACGCCCATATAGGGCTTGCCGCGCCACGCAAAAGACAGGTACTGCGCGGCGGTCAGCAGGGTTTCAAACCGCACCAGCTGATTGAGAAAGCCGGGCTCGGCGGCATAGGCCGAATAGCCCAGCACCATATCGGCGGGCTGCCGAAAACCAGCGGCTAAGTGCTGCACCCACTGGTTGGTAAGCGGAATGCAGTCGGCATCGGTGAAGAGCAAGTGCGGGTAGCGGGCCGCCTTGATGCCCAGCGTAAGAGCGTACTTTTTGGGTGACAAGCCTTCGGGCGTGCGGCCAATGGTGACGAGCCGGAAATTGGGGTAGTACTGACTGAGCTGCTGGGCGTAGAGGTAGGTGTCGTCGTCGGAACGGTCGTCGATGAGCACGATTTCCAGGCCGGCGGGATAGTCCTGCTTGAGCAGCAATGGCAGCAGGCGGCGCAGGTTTTCCAGCTCGTTGTGCGCGCACACCAGCACCGATACCGGCTCGGCTCCGGCCTCGGTGGGCGTGGGCTCGGGCGGGCGGGTGGCGAAGGGCCAGAAGTAGTAGGCGGCATAGTAGAGCTGCACCAGCACGCAGGCCAGCAGCAGCCAGATGGCCGGAGAAAAACTCGATAGCAAAGCGGACAGCATGAATTAGCCTGCAAAAGTAGGCATTCGGGGTGGGTAGAGTACCTTTGTGGGCATATCAGTTGTCAGTTGCTGGTTGTCAGTTGCCAGTTCGTTCTTTCAGATAAGAAGATGCTCTACCTGACAACCGACAACCAGCAACTGACAACTGACTCCTCCCAGAATGACCTTCGACTTAGTAACGCAAGACCCGCACACCAAAGCCCGCGCCGGGGTGGTGCACACGGCACACGGCGCCATCGAGACGCCCATTTTTATGCCCGTCGGCACGGCCGGCACGGTGAAGGCTGTGCAGCAGCGCGACCTGAAGGACGAGGTGCAGGCCCAGATCATCCTCGGCAACACTTACCACCTCTACCTGCGCCCCAGTCTGGAGGTGCTCCGCCAGGCCGGCGGCCTGCACAAGTTCAACGGCTGGGACCGGCCCATTCTCACCGACTCGGGCGGCTACCAGGTGTACTCGCTCAGCGGCACCCGCAAGATCAAGGAGGAAGGCGTGAAGTTCCGTTCTCACATTGATGGCTCGCAGCATCTTTTCTCGCCCGAAGGCGTGATGGACATCCAGCGCACCATCGGGGCCGACATCATTATGGCCTTTGACGAGTGCACGCCTTGGCCTTGCGAGTACGACTACGCCGCCCGCTCCCTCGACATGACGCACCGCTGGCTGAAGCGCTGCATCCAGCGCTTCGACAGCACCGAGGGCCACTACGGCTACCAGCAGACGCTGTTCCCGATTGTGCAGGGCTCTACATTCAAGGATTTGCGCGTGCGCTCCGCGGAATTCATTGCCGAGCAGGGGCGCGAGGGCAACGCTATTGGCGGCCTGAGCGTGGGTGAGCCGGCCGACATGATGTATGAAATGACGGAAATCGTCTGCGACATCCTGCCCAAAGACAAGCCGCGCTACCTGATGGGCGTGGGCACGCCAGCCAATATTCTGGAAAACATTGCGTTGGGCGTAGACATGTTCGACTGCGTGATGCCGACCCGCAACGCCCGCAACGGCATGCTGTTTACCACGCAGGGCATCATGAATGTTACCAACAAAAAGTGGGAGCTGGACTTCGAGCCGATTGACGCCGAACTTGGCGGCCACGTCAGCACGTTTTACTCGCGCAGCTACCTGCGGCACCTGTTTCAGAGCAAGGAAATGCTGGGGCCGCAGCTGGCTTCCATTCACAACCTGAGCTTCTATCTGTGGCTGGTGAAGCAGGCCCGGGAGCAAATCCTGGCCGGCACTTTCCGCGAGTGGAAGGAGAAGATGGTGAAGCAGGTGATGACGCGGCTGTAAAGAGTTGTTAGTTATTGGTTGTCAGTTGTCAGGCTGATAGTAAACTGATAATCAGAAACTAACAACTGACAACTAATAACTGACAACTGAATGCGCATCCTCGACAAGTACATTCTCCGGAAATTCCTCACGGCCTTCTTCTTCACGGTGGTAGTGCTGGTGATGGTGATTTGCGTGATTGACTTCACGGAGAAGAACGACGACTTCATCCAGCACAACTTGGGTGCGGGGCAGATCATCACGGAGTATTACGTGAACCTGTTTCCGTACTATGCCAACCTGCTCTCCCCTATCACCGTGTTTATTGCGGTGGTGTTCGTGACGGCGCAGCTGGCGGCGCGCACCGAAATCGTGGCCATTCTGGCGTCGGGCGTGAGCTTCAAGCGGCTGCTGGTGCCTTATCTGATGGGCAGCCTCGTGCTGGGCGTCAGCACCATTGCTCTTACCGGCTGGATCATTCCGTACGCCAACAAGACGCGGGTGGAATTCGAGCGTAAGTACATTAAGAACCCCTACCGCTTCAAGGGGCGCGACGTGCACATGAAGATCGGGCCGAACAGCTACGCCTTCATGGAAAGCTACGACAACGTCAACAACATCGGCTACAAGTTTGCGCTCGAAACCATTGAGGGTACCCTGCTAAAGCGGCGCATGACGGCCGAGGCCATCACCTGGGACTCTACCAAGCGGGCCTGGCGCCTCTCGCCGCAGCTGGTGCGCACGTTCCGGGGGCAGCGGGAAACGCTGCTTTCGCTGCCTGCCCGCGACACTACGCTCAACCTCTACCCCAAGGACTTCGCCAGCACCTACCGCCTGAGCGAAACCATGACGCTGCCCGAGCTGAACCGCTACATTCAGCAGAAGATAGAACGGGGCTCCGATGACACGCAGGTATACCTGAGTGACAAATATGAGCGGTACGCATATCCCTACGCCATGTTCATTCTCACTATCATCGGCGTGATTATGAGTGCGCGCAAAAGCCGTGCGGGCGTGGGCGGGCAGATTGCGCTGGGCTTCGTGCTGGCCTTTGTGTTCATCATCTTCGTGATTCTGAGCCGCAACTTTGCGCAGGTCGGGGAAGTGTCGCCGCTGCTGGCCGCCTGGATTCCGAGCATCGTTTTCACCGGCATCGGGCTGGTGCTCTACCGCGTGGTGCCGCGGTAGGGGCTTGGGGTCTTAGGGACTTGGGGGCTTGGTTGATGTGCTGTCATCCTGAGGCAGTAGCCGAAGGACCTGATGACAACAGAACAGCTACGCGAACCGTCTCCTGCCTCCGCGTACTTCCGCGCCAGCCATTTCACAACGCCTCGTTCTTATCTCATAAGATCCTTCGCGCTGCTCTGGATGACAGAACCAAAAAACCAAGCCCCCAAGACCCTACTATGCTAAAAGACTACCTCCGCCTGCATTTCATCGTCCTGCTCTGGGGCTTCACGGCCATTCTGGGCAAGCTGATATCGGTGCCGCCGGTGGAGCTGGTGTTCTGGCGCACGCTGCTGGCGGCCACGGGGCTGGCGGTGCTGCTGGTGGCGCGGCGGCAGCCGTGGCGCGTGGCCGGCCGCGAGGCGCTGAAGATGCTGGGCATCGGGGCACTGGTGGCAGCGCACTGGATTACGTTTTTTTTGGCCGCCCGCCTGTCTTCGGTGAGTGTGTGTTTGGCCGGGCTGGCCACGCTGGCCCTCTGGACCTCACTGCTGGAGCCGCTGGTGCTGTGGCGCCGCGTGCGGCTGTATGAAGTGGGGCTGGGCTTGCTGACGATGGTGGGCTTGTACCTGGTGTCGCAGGCCGAGTTGGACCAGATGGCGGGGCTGCTGGTGGCCATTCTGTCGGCGGGACTGTCGGCGCTATTCAGCGTGCTCAATTCGCAGCTCGTGAAGCGCCACACACCGTTTCAACTCACACTCTACGAAATGAGCGGCGCCTGCCTGAGCATCGTACTGTTCATGCCCATCTACAGCCAGTACTTCACCGGCGGCCAGGGCCTGCAACTAGGCTTACAGGGCTACGACTGGCTGTGGCTGCTGCTGCTGGCTGGTGTGTGCACAGTGTACGCCTTTTCCACCTCAGTGGAGCTGATGAAGCGCATTTCGGCCTTTGTGGTGAACCTGACCATCAACCTGGAGCCGGTGTACGGCATCCTGCTGGCCGTACTTATGTACACGCTGCGCATCCCCGGCTTCGGCCAGGAAAAGCTGTCTACCGGCTTCTACTTGGGCACTGTGGTTATCCTGCTTAGCGTGCTTATTCACCCCGTCCTCGACCAGTGGATGAAACGCCGCCAGCGCCAAACCGAGGCCGCCGAAGTGCTGGTGGGCAAGTAGCGCGCAAAATGCTGGCATTGTCATCCTGAGCTTGCGAAGGACCTTATCACAGCAGAACGGTATCTATTCAATGGTAGTCCGAACGGGATAAGGTCCTTCGCAAGCTCAGGATGACAGTTCTGTAATCTTGCCTCTACAACCGCCCGCGCCAGACCTGATACGTGGCAGGCAGCTCTATAGGCGGCGGCATCTCCAGGCCCGGAAACAAGCCGTACACGGCCGAGCCGGAGCCGGAGAGGCTGGCGTAGGCGGCCCCGGCGGCGTAGAGCTGCTGCTTGATGTCGCCGAGCACCGGGTAGTAGGGCGTCAGGGCTTCCTCGAAGTCGTTGCTGACGGTGTGGCGCCAAGTTTCCAGCGGCTCACGGAGGGCCAGGCGCAGATCGTGGCGCGGGGTGCGGGGCTGCACGCGGCCGTACGCTTCGGCGGTGCTAATGTGGAGGCCAGGATACACGACCACGCAGGCAGTGCCGGTCAGGTCCAGCGAAATTGCTTTGAATACGTCGCCTTTTTCATAAGCAAAAACCGGCTTGTTGCGAATAAAAAAGGCGCAGTCCGAGCCTAATTGGCGGGCGTATTCTTCGAGTGTATCAACTGTCAGGTTTAGCGCGAACTGCTCGTTGAGCGCGTGCAACGCAAACGCGGCATCTGCCGACCCGCCGCCCAAACCGGCCCCGATGGGCACCACTTTGTGCAGGTGCAGCTGCACAGCCGGCAAATCAAAATCAGTTTTCAGCAGCTTGTAAGCCCGCAAGCAAAGGTTGGTAGCCGGCTCACCAGGAATGGGAATACCCGTTAGCGTGAGCGTGGTATCAGTACCGGCCGGGGCGGGCAGCACTTCCAGCGCGTCCGTCCACGGCAGCGGCACAAACACCGATTCGAGGTTGCGGAAGCCGTCGGGCCGCTGGCCGGTGATGTATAGGCCCAGGTTGAGTTTGGCGTTCGGAAAAACGAGCATGGCGCAAATGTAGTGGTAGCTTTGCTGATGCTACCACCTTAGACGTACTCCGTACTAGTTTGACTCCGGCCCGCCACGCTGCGTTTTTTTTGGCAGCAGTCCACTAAATCGTTTTCGTTTCACAAACCGTCCCAATTGCCTGCCGCGTATGTCTTCCACTGCTACCTGGTACCACCGCTGGGGCAAGCGCACACTAGACGTAGCAGTGGCGCTGCCACTGCTGGTGCTGGCCCTGCCGCTGCTGCTGCCCGTGGTGCTGGCGCTGGCCATACAGAACGGCGGCCCGTGGCTCTTCCGGCAGCAACGGCCAGGGCTGCGTGGCCAGTTGTTCACGCTCTATAAACTCCAGACCATGACTTCCGCCCATGACGACCAAGGCCAGCTACTACCCGATGCCACGCGGCTGCCACGCCTGGGCGCCTGGGTGCGCGCCACGTCGCTGGACGAGTTGCCGCAGCTGTGGAACGTAGTGCGCGGCGACCTTAGCCTGATTGGCCCGCGGCCGCTGCTCTCCCAGTATCTGCCCCTCTATTCTGCCACACAAGCCCGCCGCCACGAAGTGAAACCCGGCATTACGGGCTGGGCCCAGGTGAACGGCCGCAATGCCATCAGCTGGGAGCAGAAATTCGAGTACGATGTCTGGTACGTCGACCACTACAACCCGTGCCTCGACCTGCGGATTTTGCTGCGCACGGCGGGGCGCGTGCTGAGTGCCCACGGCATTACGGCCGCCGGCCAGGCTACCACCGAAGCCTTTCGGGGCTCTTCTTCTACCAGATCCTGACGATGCCACAACCTACGCAAGCTGATATGGATTCTTCCTTGGTGCCGCTCGTTATTTTCGGGGCAGGCGGGCTGGGGCGTGAAGTACTGATGCTGGTGCACCAGATAAATGCTGTAGCTCCTGCCTGGAATGTGCTGGGGTTTTACGATGACGTACGCCCCGCCAGCACAACCCTGCACGGGCTGCCCTACCTGGGTACTGCTGCCGACCTCAATGCCGCAACCCAACCTTTGCAAGTAGCAGTAGCCGTAGGAAACAGCCACCACCGCACTGCCATAGTGGCCCGCCTGACGTCGTCTCACCTTAGCTTCCCAGCGCTCATTCACCCGGGTGTGGCGCATGCTCCCTACCAGCGTTTGCAGATCGGGGCGGGTTGCATTGTCAGTCAGGGCTGTATTCTCACCTGCGACATCACGCTGGGCTGCCACGTATTGCTTAATCTGGGCTGCACTATCGGCCACGATGCCGTACTGGAAGACTTCTGCTCATTGATGCCGCACGCCAATATCGGGGGGGGTGCTCATCTGGAAGCCAATACGTACTTAGGCACCAACGCCACCGTTATTAACCATGTACGAGTGGGCACCGGTACCGTTTTGGGCGCCGGGGCCGTAGCCGTGCGCGACCTGCCGGCGCATTGCACTGCAGTGGGCGTACCAGCCCAAATCATTAAGCAGCATCAGATTTAGGTAGTTGGGCCCTGTGCCTGCTACACGGTATTCAGCCGGCAAGACAACCTATCAACCATTTCAGCCGGACTGCTCTGAATCCCGATTCACCCGTCACAACGCAAGCGGAAGCTTACGCCTTAGTTCTACAATGCGCAGCCAAGATTACGACCGAATATACCTTTCCCCGCCCCACCTCGGCCGCCACGAGCTGAACTATCTGCATAAGGCCATCGAAGACAACTGGGTGGCCCCGGCCGGTCCGAATCTGGATGGCTTTGAGCGCGACATCTGCGAGTTTACGGGCATGAAGCACTGCGTGGCTCTCACCTCCGGCACAGCTGCCATTCACCTTGGCTTGAAGCTTCTGGGCGTCGGCCCCGGCGACACAGTCCTATGCCCGTCGTTTACGTTCGTGGCCACCGCCAACCCCATTACCTACCTCGGCGCCACGCCGGTTTTCATTGACAGCGAAACCACCACCTGGAACCTTTGCCCGCAGCGGCTGCGTGGGGCCATTGAAGCAGGTATTCAGCAGGGCCGCCGCCCCAAGGCCCTGATTGTTGTGCACCTGTATGGCATGCCGTGTCAGCTGCGCGAAATAATGGCCGTGGCCGCCGAGTTTGAGGTGCCGGTGCTGGAAGATGCCGCCGAAGCACTGGGCGCCCGCTACGACGGCCAACCGCTGGGCACATTTGGCGCAGTAGGCGTTTTCTCGTTCAACGGCAACAAAATCCTGACTACCAGCGGCGGCGGTGCGTTAGTAACCAACAGCGTCGAGTGGGACCGAAAAGCCCGGTTCTGGGCCACGCAGGCCAAAGACAATGCCCCGCACTACCAGCATTCCGAACTGGGCTACAATTACCGTCTCAGCAACCTATTGGCTGGCATCGGGCGGGGCCAGATGGAACTTCTCGAAGACCGGGTGAAAAAGCGCCGTGAGGTTTTCGGACGGTATCAGAAGCTGCTGCCGGGCCTGCCGGGCTTTTCGTTTGGTCCCACGGAACCCGCCAAAGGCCGCTCCAACCGCTGGCTGACGTGCGTGCTGCTCGACCCAGCTCAAACCACCGTTACGCCGGAGCTGCTGCGGCAGCATCTGGAGGCGCGCAACATCGAGAGCCGGCCGCTCTGGAAGCCGCTGCATCTGCAGCCGCTCTTTGCTGGCGTGCCCATGTTTGGTGGTGAGGTTTGTGCCGATTTATTTACTCAGGGTTTGTGCCTCCCCTCTGGTTCGGCTCTTACCGAAGCTGACCTGCAGCGGGTTGCGGAAACCATCCGCGACGCCTTCGCCTGCCACCACCATTCTTGAAATCAGCACAAAGCCCGCATTGCCGGTATATAAAGTTCAATATCCGGTACACTCAGCACAAAACGCCAAGCACCTAGTACAAACGCACAACAGGCAGTATTAAATTATCGTGGCTTCCAGTGCCTGGTGCAGATCGGCCAGTAGTTCCTCCACTGGTTCAATGCCCACGCTCAGGCGCACAAGTCCGGCCGTGATACCCAACTCCTGCCGTTGCTCCTCCGCCAAGGCCCTATGCGAGGTGCCTGCCGGGTAAGACAGCGACGAATCAACGCCTGCCAGTGACGGGGCAAATGGGAACCGCTGGCTGGCCTGTATGAAGCGGTTTACGGCGTCGGTGGTGTCGTCTAGCAGCCGGAACGAAACCATGCCTCCAAACCGGCCGGCACCTTGCTCCCGCGCCAAATTCTGCTGCGGATGCTGCGGCAAACCCGGATAAAACACTTCCTGCACCGCCGGATGCTGCGCCAGCAGTTCGGCCACGGCCTGTGCGTTGCGACAATGCGCTTCCATGCGCAACCGCAGCGTCTTGATACCGCGCACTGCCAACCAGCTTTCCATCGGGCTCAGCGTGAGCCCAAACAGCGTCCCGATTTGCTTGAGGCGGGCAGCATCTTCGTATGTGCGCGCCACTACCACGCCAGCCGTCACGTCGGAATGGCCCGCCAGGTACTTGGTTACGCTATGCATCACCAGGTCGGCGCCGTATCCGAAGGGCTGCGTGAGCACCGACGACGCAAACGTGTTGTCCACCACCAGCTTCAGACCCAACGCGTGAGCGGCCTCAGCAGCGGCACGCAAATCTACCACGCGCAGCAGCGGGTTGCTGATGGTTTCGCAAAGCAACAGCCGGGTGCGGGGTTGCGTGTGGGCGGCCAGGTTAGTAGCCAGGTCGCCGAACGGCACATAGCTGACGGTAATGCCCAGCCGGTCCAGCTCCTGGTTGAGCAGCGCTGCCGAGCCACCGTAGATGTCGGCCGCACACAGCACATGGTCGCCGGCTGTGCAGTAGGTCATCAGGGCCGCAAAGATGGCCGCCATGCCCGAACCAGTGGCCACTGCGCCGGCCCCACCTTCCAGGTGTGTCACCATTTCAGCCAGCTCGTCGGTGTTGGGGTTGCCGTTGCGCGAGTACAGGTAGCGGCTGCCAGGCTCCCCGAAATACAGCTCCAGCTCGTTGAGGTCTTCAAACTTGAAGACGGAGGTCTGGTAAATCGGGGTGATTTTGGGGTGAATGTGCATGGGTGGGAAAGTGGGCGAAAAATCGGGCGCGGGGCAAAACAACGGCAAAGTACGGCGCTGGTTGCAGCCGGGCACTATTTCATCAGCCGCACTTCTTTGCCTAGCTGAGCGGCGGCTGGCCGCCCCGCCGGCAGCTTCTGCAGCGCCGCCAGATACTGCTGGGCTTCGGTTTTGTGGTTCAGGTTGATGGCCAGGCGGGTGAGGTTAGCCAGCGTCTGCCAGTCGTTGGGCTTGCTGGCATTGGCCCGCTGGTAGAGTGCGTAGGCTTGGCCCTCCTGCCCATGCAAGCTGTGGTACATGGCTAAGTTGAAAGGCCCAAGGGAGCTTTCCGGGTAGTACTCGCTGACGAGCTCCGCCAGCTGCCGCGCTACTTCGGCGTCTTCGGGCGTATCGGCCTGCCAGTAAGGCAGCATATACTCTTCCAGATTTTCAGGCAAAAAAACAGCCTCCGGCCCCGGCAGGGGCTTGCCTTCCTGCCAGCGCCACGGCTTGCCGCTGGCTTTGCGCGCGGCCAGCGCTTCCGTCAGCACCTGCACTTCCGGCACCGGCTCATGCGTCATTTCATACGTTTTAGCCAGCCCGAACCGCATATCCAGCCGGTCCGGGGCCACTTGTATGCCTTCGCGCAGCGTGTTGCGGGCGGCTTCCAGCAGGCGCGGCTCGTAGCCTTCATTGAGGGAGCCGGCGGCGCTACCATCCTGCTTTTGCACCGCTACACCCCGGCCAGCGGCTGGGGCCGTGCTCACCACTACGCGGTAGGACTTGCGCAGCAGGTAATTGAACTGCGCCACGTATCGGTCGGGGTTGTTGGGCTCTTTCAGCTGCCAGGCGGCCAGCACCCGCCGCTGCTTGGCGGTATCCCGGGCCTGCACTGCTCGGCGGTAATCGATAGGAAAGGTTTGGGCAAAGCCCGTGGCCGCCGTCAGCAGCAGCAGACCCATCAGAGGCATAATAACACGCATAGCAGCTGGCAAAGCAGAAAAATGAGTGGCGCAAGCTACGAGCCATATCAAATTTCTCAGTCAGTCAATCCGATTAAGTAGTAAGAAATAAGTAGGGAGCAGTGAGGCAAACGTCAAAAAAACAGGTTGCTCAGGCAGTTAAAGAAAATCCAACTACTCTGCTTATGTCCGACCATTCATTTCCTGCCTCAACCACCAACTCGCCCAGACACAAAAAGCCCCACACCTAATAACAGGTGCGGGGCTTTGCTGAAACTGGTTTTGGCAGCTTTACGCCGAAGCGCCTTCTGCCAGCACGATTACGTTGTTGCGCAGCACCTCCACCACTCCACCGTCGATGCGGAAAGTGGTAGCGCCGCCGTTCAGTACCACGTTGCCGGCCTTCAAAGCCGAAATCAGCGGGGCGTGGTTGTTGAGAACCTCGAACAGGCCATCGGTGCCCGGAAACTGCGCCGACGTAACCTCGCCTTCAAAAACCTTACGGTCGGGGGTGATGATTTCTAAATGCATGTGCTTGATGTGCTAATTGATTGCTGTGCTGATGTGCTGATGCGCGACCAGAGCCAGCACATCAGCACATCCTAAAATCAGCACATTATTTAGCTTCTGCCATCAGCTTCTCACCCTTGGCTACGGCATCTTCAATGTTGCCTACCAAGTTGAAAGCAGCTTCCGGCAGGTGGTCGTGCTTGCCGTCGATGATTTCGTTGAAGCCGCGGATGGTGTCCTTGATGTCAACGAGTACGCCTTTGAGGCCCGTGAACTGCTCGGCCACGAAGAAGGGCTGCGACAGGAAGCGCTGCACGCGGCGGGCGCGGTTTACTACCTGCTTGTCTTCTTCGGAGAGTTCGTCCATACCCAGGATGGCGATGATGTCCTGCAGTTCTTTGTAGCGCTGCAGAATCTCTTTCACACGCTGGGCGGTGTTGTAATGCTCATCGCCGAGTACGGCGGCCGATAGAATGCGCGAGGTGGAGTCCAGCGGGTCAACGGCTGGGTAGATGCCCAGCTCGGCGATTTTGCGGCTCAGTACCGTGGTGGCATCCAAGTGAGCAAAGGTGTTGGCCGGAGCCGGGTCAGTCAAGTCATCGGCAGGCACATATACGGCCTGTACCGACGTGATGGAACCGCGCTTGGTGGAGGTAATCCGCTCCTGCATGGCGCCCATTTCAGTGGCCAGCGTGGGCTGGTACCCTACGGCCGAAGGCATCCGGCCCAGCAGAGCCGATACTTCGGAGCCTGCCTGCGTGAAGCGGAAGATGTTATCGATGAAGAACAGGATGTCGCGGCCGGCACCGGTGCCGTCGCCGTCGCGGAAGCTTTCGGCAATCGTCAGACCCGACAAGGCTACACGGGCACGGGCTCCGGGAGGCTCGTTCATCTGGCCGAACACCAGCGTCGCCTGCGACTTCTCCATCTCGGCCATGTCTACCTTGCTCAAATCCCAGCCACCTTCTTCCATCGAGTGCTTGAACTCCTCGCCGTAGCGAATGATGTTGGCTTCGATGAATTCGCGCAACAGGTCATTGCCTTCGCGGGTACGCTCACCCACACCGGCAAACACCGACAGACCCGAGTAGGCCTTGGCCACGTTGTTGATCAGTTCCTGAATCAGTACGGTTTTGCCTACGCCGGCACCACCAAACAAACCGATTTTGCCACCCTTTACATAAGGAGCCAGCAAGTCGATTACTTTGATGCCAGTGAAGAACACTTCCGAAGAAGTAGCGAGGTCTTCGAAGCGAGGGGCCTGACGGTGAATTGGCAGGCGCGTGGTGCTCGTGGGCTGCGGAATGCCGTCGATGGCATACCCGATTACGTTGAACAGACGACCCTTGATGCTGTCGCCGGTAGGCATGGAAATAGGCGCGCCCAGGTCACGCACTACGGCGCCGCGGGTCAGGCCTTCCGTCGAGTCCATGGCGATGGTGCGCACACGGTCTTCACCCAAGTGCTGCTGGCACTCCAGGATTACGACTTGGCCGTTGTCTTTGATGACTTCGAGGGCGTCGAGGATGTTGGGGAGCTTAGAGCCTTCACCCGCGAAGCTCACGTCCACAACGGGACCGATAACCTGGGTGATTTTGCCGTTATTCGCCATTACGTTTTATGTATGGAGTGGGATGCAACTTTTCAGGCCGCAAAACTACGGCTTAATCCCCGCTTTGCCAAAGACAGACTTTCAGGAAAGTTTTGATTGCTATTTTGCGCGTCTCGCAGCCTGAAAATCAGGCACTCAGATCGAGTAAAAGGCCCTTTTCAGGCTGACAGGGCCAAATTTTCTGAAAAAAAATTCGACGAAAGTTTGTCTTGAAAAAAAGCCGTACTACATTTGCAGACCCAAACGGCACACCGGCAACGGAAACCGAGGGAAATTGTCCGATGGTGTAACTGGCAACACGCTTGATTTTGATTCAAGAAAGTCCAGGTTCGAGCCCTGGTCGGACAACCGACTACTACAACGCGAAAGGCGCTGATTCTTCCTCAATCGGAAGAGTCGGCGCCTTTCGCTTTTTCAGTTTCTGTCATTCCGAGTGCAACGAGGAATCTGAGTCAGCATTGTTGAACAACTTTCCCTCAGATTCCTCGCTCCGCTCGGAATGACAGGCGTTTTCTAACCTTCCCCTCTTTTCCAGTACTCCATGCCACAGCAGGTAAAAATATTCGCGGGCAACGCCTCCCACGAACTGGGTTTGAAAATCGCCGAAGCCTTCGGCCAGCCCCTCGGCGACCTAAGCATCCAGCGTTTCGCCGACACAGAGCTGGGCCCCAGCTTCAATGAGAGTATCCGGGGTTGCGCTGTATTCCTGATCCAGAGCACCAACCCGCCGGCCGAAAACCTGATGGAGCTTATGCTGATGGTGGACGCCGCCAAGCGTGCCTCCGCTGCTTCGGTTACGGTCGTGATGCCCTACTACGGCTACGCCCGCCAGGACCGTAAAGACAAGCCGCGCGTGAGCATCGGCGCCAAAGTAGTGGCCGACTTCGTGCAGAGCGTGGGCACCGACCGCCTGATGACCTGCGACCTGCACGCCGGCCAGATTCAGGGCTTCTTCGATATTCCCGTTGATCATCTGGATGGGGCTACCGTCACGGCACCGTATATCAAGTCGCTCAACCTCGAGAACCTCATCTTCGCCTCGCCCGACGTGGGCGGCGTGGTGCGCACCCGCGGCTTCGCCAAGAAGTTTGGGGCCGAAATCGTAGTCTGCGACAAAATGCGTTTGCGGGCTAACGAAATTGCCTCGATGCAGGTGATTGGCGACGTAACCGGCATGAACGTAGTGCTCGTCGATGACATCGTGGATACAGCTGGCACCATCTGCAAAGCCGCCGAGCTGCTGATGGAGCGCGGCGCCAAATCGGTGCGGGCCGTGATTACACACGGCGTACTGTCGGGCCCAGCGCACGAGCGGATTCTGAACTCGGCGCTGGAAGAGCTGGTCATCACCGACACGATTCCACTGAAGCAGCAGAATCCCAAAATCAAAGTTATTTCGCTGGCGCAGCTGTTTGCGCAGGCCATTCACAATGTAGTGTCGCACGAGTCGATTAGCTCGTTGTTCGTGTAAGCAGTAGCCAATTAGAACGTCATTCCCCGCTCCGCTCTGAATGACGTTCTTTTTATATCATTTGCCCTATTTTCCCAAACTATCCGCTTATCTTTGCGGCCCGTTTGCCTGCTTTGGGTAGACGTTTTTTTCCTCAAAAGCACACTTTTATGAAAAGCCTCGAGATTGTAGGGTTTAAAAGAGCGAATCTCGGTAAGAAGGACGCCAAGGCTATCCGCCTGGAGTCTTATGTACCATGCGTACTGTACGGTGGTGCAGAGCAGGTGCACTTCTCCGCTCCCGCTATCCTTTTCCGCGAATTGCTGTACACGCCCGAAGTTCACATCGTGGACCTGAACGTGGAAGGCACGCACTACAGCGCCATCGTGCAGGATGCGCAGTTCCACCCCGTGAACGAAATGCTGCTGCACGTTGACTTCCTGGAGCTGAAGGAAGGCAAAGAAGTGAAGATGGAAGTTCCTGTGAAGTACGTAGGCGTTTCGCCAGGTGTGCTGGCTGGTGGTAAACTGGTGAGCAAGCTGCGCAAGATCAAAGTGCGTGCAACTCCCGAAAACCTGCCTGAATACGTAGAAGTGGACATTTCAGAGCTGGGCCTCGGCAAGTCAATCAAGGTGAGCAAAGTTGTGCCAAACAACTACACCATCCTGACCAACGAGCAGGCCCCGATTGCGACCGTAGCCATCCCACGTGCCCTGAAAGGCCAGATGTCGGCCGACAAATAAGGACCACTGATTACACGGATTTTCCGCAGATTTCACGGATTTTGTGGACGATTCGTACTTGGTTAATGAAAGCCGCCCTGTTGCAGGGCGGCTTTTATGTTTTATGAAAATGAATGTTGGTTGATACCGGACGGTGCATCTTTGCACCGTCGATGAGTGTGGGCGACAATCCACGCTGTAGTCGTCTACAGAATCTGTGAAATCTGTTTAAAAATCCGCAAAATCAGTGAGCAAGTTTCTTGTGCTGTGCCTGGGCAACATCGGGCCGGAATATGCCGATACGCGGCACAACGTGGGCTTTATGGTGGGCGACTATTTGGCCCGCAAGCACGACGCCGGGCCCTGGCAGCTGGGCCGCCACGCCTTCACCACTGAAATCAAGCACAAAGGCCACACTTACGTGCTGGTGAAACCCACCACCTACATGAACCTGAGCGGCAAAGCGGCGGCCCACTGGCTGAGCACGCTCAAGCTGACGAAAGAGCAGATGCTGGTCGTAACCGACGACCTGGCCCTGCCCTTCGGCAAGCTGCGCCTGAAAGCCAAGGGCTCAGCCGGCGGCCAGAACGGCCTTAAGCACATCCAGGAAACCCTGGGCTCCGACGAATACGCCCGCCTGCGCTTCGGCATCGACTCCAGCTTCTCAAAAGGCCGCCAAGTGGATTACGTGCTCAGCCCCTTTTCCGCTGATGAAAACATCGATCTAGAAGGCCGCCTGGAAAAAGCCGCCGAAGCCGTGCTGGCCTTTGGGGCTATGGGCGTGGAACGGGCTATGAACGTGGTGAATGTGAAGTAACTTGGCATTCAAACAAAAAGCCTTTGCTGATAACTCAGCAAAGGCTTTTTGTTTGTCACAAGATGATGCTTCCAACAACCAGCAGAAATCCGATTAGCAAAAATACAGGCAAGCTGTTGTATTCAAAATCATCTTCCAGCAGCTTACTGTAGGGTATTTTGCCTCTGTGCCAAAGCCACCGAATACCGGCGCCCGGGTAGGAAAGCAACAAGTCTAATAGCAATTCCATAACAAATTCTGTCTGGCACAAGCTACAGCTTACGCCACGCCGGAACCAGGACGCACGGGGCTGCTGGGCTGCATGAGGCTGAGTACGCCGTCGGCGTTTTCGGCCATCAGGAGCATGCCCTGGCTTTGGATGCCTTTGATTTCGCGGGGGGCGAGGTTGAGCAGCACTTGCACTTGCTGGCCGATGAGAGCCTCAGGCAGGAAGTGCTCGGCAATGCCCGAGACGATGGTGCGGGGCTCCTCGAAACCGAGGTCTACGCTGAGCTTGAGCAGCTTTTTGGTTTTGGCGACCTTCTCGGCGGCCACGATGGTGCCGATGCGCAGATCCATCTGCTGGAACTGCTCGAAGCTCACATCCTCTTTGGCGGGAGCGGCTACGGCGGCGGCCAGCTCGTTGGCTTTCTTGGTGTCGAGCAGCTTCTGCACTTGGGCTTCCACGGTGGCGTCCTCTATTTTGGTGAACAGCAGGGCGGCTTCGGCCAACTGGTGGCCAGCGGGCAGCGCGTCGGGGCGGCCGGCCTGGGGCCAGGTGCCTTTCTCGGTGTTGAGCATGCCACCCAGGCGGGCGGCGGCTTCGGGCAGGAAGGGCTCCAGCAGCGTGACCAGCGCGGCAGCCAGCTGCAACGATACGTGTAGCACGGTGCCAGTGCGGGCCTCGTCGGTTTTGATGAGCTTCCAGGGCTCCTGATCGGCCAGGTACTTGTTGCCGAGGCGCGAGAGGTTCATCAGCTCGTTCAGGGCGTCGCGGAAGCGGTAATTGTCAATCAGCTCCCCGATGCGGGCCGGGAACTCCTGCAGCTGGCGCAGCACGTCCTCGTCCTCAGTGGTGAAGCCCACGGCGGCGGGTACTTTGCCCGCGAAGAACTTATGGGTGAGCACCACGGCCCGGTTCACGAAGTTGCCGAGGTTGGCTACCAGCTCGTTGTTGTTGCGGGCCTGAAAGTCTTTCCAGGTGAAGTCGTTGTCCTTGGTTTCGGGGGCGTTGGCGCAGAGCACGTAGCGCAGCACGTCGGCCTGGCCGGGGAAATCCTGCAGGTACTCGTGCAGCCACACGGCCCAGTTGCGGCTGGTGCTGATTTTGTCGCCTTCCAGATTCAGGAACTCGTTGGCGGGCACGTTATCGGGCAGGATGTAGTTGCCGTGGACCTTGAGCATCGTGGGGAAGATGATGCAGTGGAACACGATGTTGTCCTTGCCGATGAAGTGTACCAGCTTAGTTTCGGGGTCTTTCCAGTAGGTTTCCCAGGTGTCGGGCAGCAGGTCTTTAGTGGCCGAAATGTAGCCGATGGGCGCATCAAACCACACGTACAGCACCTTACCCTCGGCCCCGGCTACCGGCACGGGCACGCCCCAGTCCAGGTCGCGAGTCACGGCGCGGGGGTGCAGGCCCTGGTCAATCCAGGATTTGCACTGGCCGTACACGTTGGCTTTCCAGTCCTGCTTGTGACCTTCCACAATCCATTCGCGCAGCCAGGGCTCGTATTGGTCGAGCGGCAAATACCAGTGCTTGGTTTCGCGCAGCACGGGCTGGTTGCCCGAGAGCATGGAGCGGGGGTTAATCAGTTCGGTGGGGCTGAGGGAGGTGCCGCACTTCTCGCACTGGTCGCCGTAGGCGTTTTCGTTGCCGCAGTTGGGGCAGGTTCCCACGATGTAGCGGTCGGCCAGAAACTGGTCGGCCTTCTCATCGTAGTACTGCTCAGAAGTCTGCTCGATGAATTTGCCTTCCTCGTAGAGCTTCTTGAAAAAGCCGCTGGCTACCTCGGCGTGCGTTTTAGAGGATGTGCGCGAATAGATATCGAACGACACGCCGAAATCCTGGAACGAGTCGCGGATGATGGCGTGGTACTTATCAACCACCTGCTGGGGGGTGACGCCCTCCTTCTGGGCCCGAATAGTTATGGGCACGCCGTGCTCATCGGAGCCGCAGATGAATTTCACGTCGCGCTGTTGGGCGCGCAGGTAGCGCACGTAGATGTCGGCAGGTAGGTACACGCCGGCCAGGTGGCCGATGTGCACGGGGCCGTTGGCGTAGGGCAGCGCGGCCGTGACGGTGTAGCGCTTGGGAAGAGAAGAGGCCATATCGAGGGCAGAAAGCAGCTAAATCAAAAGAAAACCGAGACCGGAAAGCCAACGGGAGTGCAAAGGAACAAGTAAAAAGAAGAACGCCCCAGCTGCCGGATGCGCAGAGCACAGCAGATATCATGGCTGAAGAAGGTTTCAAGGCTTACAGTTGCATCTACCCTTAGCATCCGAGCCTATAAATCCTCCTATATTTATGCCACTTACTGCTGAGTATTGCGTATCAGAAGTCAGCACTCCCTACCCTAATGTCCCAAGCCATGAAAAATTCTGATCAGGAGAAAACTCCTAAGAAGGTGAAGAAAGCCGCCAAAGAAAAAGACTCGGCTGAAAAGGCGCAGCGTAAAGCAGCTAAGGTAGCCAAAGATGCTTCCAGCAACCTTGCTGATACCCGTGCCAACAAGAAGTCAACGCAGAAAAAAGCGTTGAAATCAGCAGCCAAGCAGCTACAGAAGGAACTGGATGGCCGCATCAGTGAGGTAGTAAAGCGTATCCGCAAGGAAACCAAGGCCAAGCTGCAGGAAGTGGTGAAAGATGCTACGCAACGCCTCGATGCGGATATGGAACACCTTTTCGAGCAGGCACTGCACACCATAGTGCGTCACCACGAAAATGGCACCGCCGCCGCCTCTGACAGTATCTCCACTGAGTCGGACCCAACGCCAGCAGTTGCAGCCAAGCCAGCCAACCGCCCAACCGCGCGTACGGCAGCTAAACCAGCCACTCGCCCACAGGCGGCCACCAAAGCTTCTACTGTAAAGCCGGTTGCTTCGTCTGCCGCTAAACCAGCCCCTGTGGCGGCGCGCCCGGCAGCATCCCGCTCCCGTTCCAAGGCAGCACCCAAGCCTACTCCGGCAGCTCCAACGGATGCTACAGCCGATTCCGCTAGCACTGAATCCTAACACCCATTAGCTCTCAAAGCAGAAAGATGCCCCAGTGCTTCTACATGAAGCGCTGGGGCATCTTTCTGCTTTGGAAGCCGGCAAGCTAGGGCCGGCGCACTGTATCTACTGGCGCACCATTGAGGCGGCGGAGGCGGGTTTCCTGAGAAGTAGTGTTGGCCTCGTTGGTGTTGAGACTTTCCGGGCGCTTGCGAGAATTAATACCACTGGCCTGCTCCCCTAGCTGCACACGGCCCGGAGTAGCGTCCGGGACGGAACCGCCATAGCCGCCGCCGCTATTGTATGCCGCCTGACGGTCAGCATCTGTCCTGATTTCAGCTGGAACAGCCGTGGGCCGTGCCACCTCATTGGACGTCTCCTGCGACGTAAAGCAGGAGCTTAGCAAACCAGCTGCGCCGATTAGCAGCATACCAGACACCGAATAAATACGAGTCGTTTTCATTGGAAGAAGAAAAGCCACCAACGCCGAGGCTGGCGCTGCTTTTCTTACAACGACCTATCCTGCCGTTGGGTTGGCTGATGTAGGGCCTATCCTACGAGCTGTGGCTCCAGCGCCTTCTGTATTCCGTCCCAGAGGCCTACGCGGGCCTGCATGCAGCGCTTAGCGGTTTCCTCGGCCTGCTGCCAGCGACGGGCGTCAACGCCACATAGGTCGCGTACCATTTGCTGGGCCAAAGGCGTATGCACTTCCTCGTCGAGTTGAATGTGTCGGTCAAGATAATAG
This sequence comes from Hymenobacter puniceus, assembly GCF_014333525.1. Taxonomy (GTDB): domain Bacteria; phylum Bacteroidota; class Bacteroidia; order Cytophagales; family Hymenobacteraceae; genus Hymenobacter. Next base: position 264,934 of record NZ_JACSCX010000002.1, on the reverse strand, counting down.
GTGAACGTGTCGAGCTGGCCGGGGAAACGCTGGCGCAGGTCGTGCACCAAATGGCGGAACATATCGGGAATGACGTCTTCGCGGCCAAATGTGAAGGCGGCAGCCACGGCGTGCGGCTGGCCCGAGTCAATGATACGGAAGGTATCCAGCACGAACTCGCGCACCGAGGCCGGCGCGTTGGCGGCTTGCAGGGCCTCAGCTACGGTGGCGCCTTGGGCCAATGCGGCCAGCAGACGCTCAATCGGGGCGGTGTCGGCGCCGCACTCCCGCATGGAGCGCAGATACAGCTCAAAGTGGCTGGCAGGCCGGCCTTCGGGGTCAACGTCGGTTTCCTCTTCCAGCACAATATCATTGATGAGGCGGCGTGTGGCCGGGTTGCCACGGGGCACCCACGGCACCTCCACACAGGTCAGCTCACGTTGCAGTGCCTTCAGCAGCGACATAAAATCCCAGACAGCAAACACGTGGTGCTGCATGAACACGCGCAGATCTTCGAGAGAATGCAGTGACTGATACACGCTGTGGGCAACCAATTGCTGCCGGGACGGAGCTAAAGCTTCTTGCAAGCCAGCAATGGCATCAGAATGAAGTGGAGTGGACATGAGAATCGCAGGTTATGAGGATTGACTGGATTGCACGGATGCTGGGGGCAAAAAACAAGCAGACCAGCTATGGCTTCCGGAGTACAACAAACGAAGTGGCCTACCGGCTTGGCTTGCCAGCGGGCCGAAACGCAAAAATAGTTGTCAGGTGCTGGATGCTGGTTATCAGTTATCAGAGACTACACTCCTCAACTGACAACTTCTTCTATTTCGCCTTTTCAAACACCATACCGTAGGAATCCATGCAGTAGCGAAGGCCGGTGGGCTTTGGGCCGTCGTTGAAAACGTGGCCGAGGTGGCCGCCACACTTGGCGCAAACCAATTCGTCGCGGCTCATGCCCATGGTGTTGTCGGCTGTTACCTTCAGGCTGCTTGCAGTGGCAGGGGCCCAGAAGCTGGGCCAGCCCGTACCGCTCTCAAACTTGGTTTCCGACGAAAACAGCAGATTGTGGTCGGCGGCGCAATAGTAGTAGCCCTTTTCGTGGTTGTCGTGGTACGGGTTATTGAAGGGCCGCTCAGTACCCTGCTCGCGCAAGATGTAGTACTGTTCTCTAGTGAGCTGCTTGCGCCACTCCGCATCAGTTTTACGCACCGGAAATTCGTCGGGCTTGCCTGTCACCACCTGGGGCTTAGGATACACTTTAGCTGCCGCCGAAGGGGCCGTGGTGGAGCGAGGGGAATCGGCGGCATCCATTTTGGCGTCGCGGGTGGTCTTTTTCTGGGAGCAGGCCGTGTTCAATGTCAGCACGGAAAGCAATACAATCAGGCAGGGGAAGCGCATAAAAAAGCCGGAAAACAGGAGTAAAAAACCAAGTTGGCTGCACGCAGCCGTCTGTAAGCTCAACATACGCAACCAGGCCACGGTTCGGTCTTAACCTGATATACTCTTCCGCAAAGGCGGCCATAGAGTCTCAATAGCACAGGCAATTAACTTTTTTAGTGTTGTCCGTTTCTTCGCCACTCATTAACAATTGATTACTGAAATTTATTTGCAACAAACATTCCGTACCTTTGCGCCCGGAAACCCCTTTGTATGCAGAACATCCGGAACATCGCCATTATTGCCCACGTTGACCACGGCAAGACCACGCTCGTGGACAAGATCATTCATGCCTCGAAGTTGTTCGATGAGCACCAGCAGTTCGACGACCTGATCCTCGATAACAACGACCTGGAGCGTGAGCGAGGCATTACTATCGTCTCTAAAAACGTATCGGTCCGATACAAAGACGTTAAAATCAACATCATTGACACCCCTGGTCACGCCGACTTCGGCGGCGAGGTAGAGCGGGTGCTGAAAATGGCCGACGGCGTGTTGCTGCTCGTTGATGCCTTCGAAGGCGCCATGCCCCAGACTCGTTTTGTACTGGGCAAAGCCATTGACTTGGGCTTGAAGCCAATTGTGGTGGTGAACAAGGTAGACAAGGAAAACTGCCGTCCCGATGAGGTGCACGAGCAGGTGTTTGATCTTATGTTCAACCTCGGCGCCAATGAAGACCAGCTGGACTTCGTGACCCTGTACGGCTCGTCGAAGCAGGGCTGGATGAGCACCGACTGGAAAGAAAAGACTGACAACATCATTCCGCTGCTCGACGCGGTAGTAGCTTCCATTCCGCCCGCTCCTACCCTGGACGGCACGCCTCAGATGCAGGTTACCTCGCTCGACTACTCGTCGTTTGTGGGCCGTATCGCCATTGGCCGGGTACACCGCGGCACGTTGCGCGAAGGCGCCAACATGAGCTTGGTGAAGCGTGATGGCACCATCAAGAAAGTAAAAATCAAAGAGCTGCAGATTTTCGAAGGCTTGGGTCGCACCAAAGTTTCGGAAGTTAGCTCAGGCGAAATCTGCGCTGTAACCGGCATCGAAGGCTTCGACATTGGCGACACCATCGCCGACGCCGAGAATCCGGAGGGCCTGAAGACCATCAGCATCGACGAGCCGACGATGAACATGTTGTTCACCATCAACAACTCGCCTTTTTTTGGTAAGGAAGGTAAGTTCGTGACTTCGCGTCACCTGCGCGACCGTCTGTTCAAGGAAACCGAGAAAAACCTGGCTTTGCGCGTAAAGGAAACCGATAAGGAAGACACGTTCCTGGTGTACGGCCGCGGTATTCTTCACTTGTCGGTACTCATCGAGACGATGCGTCGTGAAGGGTTTGAGCTGCAGGTAGGCCAGCCGCAGGTACTGTTCCGCGAGGACGACAACGGCAACCGTCTGGAGCCGATTGAGCACTTGGTAGTAGATGTACCCGAGGAAACTGCCGGCAAGGTTATCGAGCTGGTAACGATGCGCAAAGGCGAGCTGACCATTATGGAGCCGAAGGGCGACCTGCAGCACCTGGAGTTCAACATCCCGGCCCGCGGCCTGATTGGCCTGCGCAACAACGTGCTGACCGCCACCGCTGGTGAGGCCATCATGAACCACCGCTTCTCGGCCTACGAGCCCTATAAAGGTGTTATTCCGGGTCGTATTTCCGGCTCGCTGATTTCGATGGATACGGGTGCCGGCACCGCGTACACCATCGACAAGATGCAGGACCGTGGTGAGTTTTTCGTGGAGCCCGGTGAGGAAGTGTACGCCGGCCAGGTTATCGGTGAGCACACCCGCCCCAACGACCTGACCATCAACATCCAGAAAGGCAAGAAGCTTACGAACATGCGTGCGTCGGGTACCGACGACAACGTAAAGATTGTGCCCAAGCGCCAGTTCTCGCTGGAAGAAGCCATGGAGTACATCCAGAAAGATGAATACCTAGAAGTAACCCCGAAATCGGTGCGGATGCGTAAGATTCTGCTCGACGAAAACGAGCGTCTGCGTTCGGCTAAGAAAGTAGACTAAGCTTTACGTGAAGGAAAACAGAAGGGGGACGCGGCTAGGGGCTGTGTCCCCCTTTTTGTTAGCCCTGGTAAGCGTTCTGGGCAGGCCGATTGTTATAGTGTCATTCGTCTTGTACGCAACTGCTCATGCCTGATTTTCTGGTTACTTCCCCTACTGCCCGCCGCCTGCACCTGATGCGGCAGCGCTGGAGCAACCTGCTGTTTGCGCACTGGCCCGTGCCGCCCGAGCTGCTCCGCCCCTACCTGCCGGCCCGGCTGGAAGTAGACACCTTTGCGGGGCAGGCTTGGCTGGGCGTGGTGCCGTTCACGATGAGTGATATCCGGCCGCTGGGGCTGCCGGCCGTGCCGGGCCTGAGCGCCCTGCACGAGCTGAACGTGCGCACCTACGCCACGCTCGATGGCGTGCCGGGCGTGTGGTTTCTCTCGCTGGATGCCACACAGCCGCTGGGGGTGTGGGCGGCCCGCACGCTGTTTCACCTACCATACCTGCACGCGCGTATCAGCCTGACGGAAAAAGCGGGCATGCTGCGGGCGGTGGCGGAACGCACCCACCGGGGTGCCGCTCCTGCTACTTTCGCGGCTACCTGGAAGCCCGGTGCAGTACTTCCACAAGCTGAGTTGGGCACACTGGCATACTTTCTTACGGAACGCTACTGCCTGTACACTGCCGGCCCCAATCTAATGCAGGATGTACAGGGCAGCAGCTTGTGGCGCGGGCGCCTGTTTCATGAGCCCTGGACCCTACGAGCGGCGACGCTGCACGAATGGGACTCGACGCTGGTGGAAAGCCACGGCCTGCCTACACCGCTGGGGCCGCCATTGCTCTACGCCACCGATCCGCTGGATGTGCAGGTGCAGGAACTGCGCCGCGTGTAAGCGGCCAGACGCTGGCCTAGTGTCCGATAAACCACCACGTTTGTGAAACCAGAACAGCGGTGGCAAGATGAGAGCAAGCATGCCGTTACACGGCTACACACTGCGGCGCGTGCCGGCACCAGTGACGCTCAGCAGCCGAATTGCAATCCTGGTTGCTACGGCTTGCAACCCACCTTATTGAGCGGCTTTTATTTTCAATATCCTATGGCAGGGAGGCACTAAGTATATGGGCCCGCTTCTATCTTTACCGGATTGTGGGCCTATGCCTTCTGGTTTCATTACAACTAGTGTCAGAACTAATAACTACGCATGAAAAAACTACTATCCCTATTGATGGCTTTCTGCCTGGTGCCGGGTGTGTGGGCAGCTGAAGTCCCGAAAAGCTTATTTGACTTTGTTGCGAATAAGGGCCAATGGCCAACCCAGGTACAGTTTGCGGCCGATGTTCCCGGCGGCCGGCTTTTCCTGGAGCCTACGGGCTTTTCTTACAACCTGGTGGCGCCAGACCACGAACAGCACACCGATGCTGCCGCTTCGCAACCAGTGCGTGGACACGCTTTCCGGGCCCAGCTGGTAGGAGCCCGCTCTAGCAGCCCAGTAGCGGGGGAGCAGCAGCTGGCGGCTTACCACAACTATTTCGTGGGTAACGACCCCGCCAAATGGGCCTCCAAAGTCCCGTTATTCCAAGCGGTACGCTATTCGCAGCTGTATCCGGGTGTGGATATGGTCTGGCACACGGCAGCCGGCCAGCTTAAGTACGATTACGAGCTGGCCGCCGGTACCGACCCCGCGCGCATCCGGCTGCGCTATGAAGGCCTCGAACAGTTGGAGCTAGTGGATGACGCCCTACGGCTGCATACTTCAATGGGAGTTATTACGGAACAGCCCCCGATAGCCTGGCAGACGGATGCACAAGGCCAGCGCCACCCAGTGAAATGCCGGTTTGTTTTGCGCGGGCATGAGGTAGGTTTCGTGGTAGACCGGCGCAACCCGCGTTGGCCGCTCACCATCGACCCTTCGCTTGTATTCAGCACCTATACCAGCAACTCGGGCGGCATGTCGGCGAATGTGGCGGCCGCCGACGCCCAGGGCCAGACGTATGTGGCGGGCTATGTTCTGACAACGCCATTTCCAGTGACGCTGGGCGCCTACCAAACAACAATGCGCGGCGGCAACATCGGTTTGATGAAGCTCAACGCAGCGGGCAGCGGCTTGCTTTACGCCACCTATCTGGGCGGCAACAGCAGTGAATACCCCCTCGACATTGCGTTCAACGACGCGCAGGAGCCCTTTCTTCTTTCCCTTTCCTCTTCTTTTGACTACCCCCTCCGGCCAACGGGTGGCTTCGACCGCACGCTTGGAGGGTCGCAGGACTACGTCATCAGCCGACTAAACACGGCCGGCAGCCAACTGCTGGGCTCCACCTACCTGGGCGGCTTTAGCAGCGAGGGAGGTTCGCTTTCCAGCATTGCGGCCAGCATAGTAGTGGCCCCGGGCGGCGACGTGCTGGTGGGCGGCACCACAAGTTCTTCGGATTTTCCCACCCTCAATGGCGTGCAGAACACTAAGTCGTCAGGTATCGACGGCTGCATCACCCGCTTCGATTCCGGCCTCAATCAGTTACGCTGGTCGACTTACCTGGGCGGCTCGGGTCTGGACCAGGTGCACGACCTGCTGCTGACTGCCGATGGCTCAGTTTACGCGTGCGGCTCCACAAGCAGCAGCAACTTGCCGCTGGGCGCCAGTGGCCTCAACCGCACACTGCTTGGCGGCACCGATGGCTTTGTGGTCAGCCTAAGTAGCACCGGAGCTACGCTGCGCAATGGCACATTCCTGGGTACCACGCAGCAGGATGCCGCCCGGTTTCTGGACGTAGATGCCAGCGGCCGGATTCTGGTGGCCGGAGCTACTGCAGGCAGCTACCCCACTACGCCCGGCGTGTTTCAGTCGACCAATGCCACCAGCAGGCTGTTTATCCATTGCCTTAATCCCACATTGGGTGCCACCGCTTTTGCCACTCAGCTTGGGATGGGCAGTAGCTCCGGCTTTCTGGATTCCAACATTGTCACTGGCTTTGGAGTAGATGGCTGCGGCCGGCTGCTGTTCAGTGCCTACACGACGGCCAGCAACTGTCCGCTGTCGGCGGATGCGCTGCAACGGGCTCCGCGCAGTCTGTATCTGGGCGCACTTTCAGGCAATGGGCAGGCATTGGTATACGGCAGCTACTTCGGGGGGCCTCAGGGTTTCCAGACTCACCTGCACTTCGCGGCATCCAACCAGATAACCCGCAACGGCGACCTTTACCATGTGGAGTGTACGACCTCCACCCAGTTCCCAACCACGCCCGGTTCCTACGTTAGTGTCCGCAACGTAACCGGCAATGCCGGGGCAGTCTTCAAATTCTCGTTTTCCGGGGCTGCCGCTCCGCCGCAGGCGGCAATACGGCCTGTCAATCCGGGGTGCGCGCCTCTGCTGGCACAGTTCATCAACACCAGCAGTGGTGGCAACCGTTACCGCTGGACCTTCGGCGACGGCTCGCCCATTGACACCACCTTTGCCCCCCAGCACCGCTACACACAGCCCGGCCGCTACCGGGCGCGGCTGGAAGTAGAGCAGCGCTCTACCTGTGGCATCAGCCGGGATACGACTTCTGTGCTGGTGGTGGTTACGGGGCCGCCACCGGTGCGGGCAGCTGTGCCGGCCGTGGCCCCGAACTGCGCGCCTCTGCTCGTTCAGTTTGGCAACACCAGCAGCGTTTCGGCTGCTAGTACCAACCGTTACCGCTGGAACTTCGGCGACGGCTCGCCTATCGATACCACCTTCACCCCCCAGCACCGCTACACGCAGCCCGGCCGCTACCGGGCGCGGCTGGAAGTGGAGCAGCGCTCTACCTGTGGCATCAGCCGGGATACGACTTCCGTAATAATAGAGGCAACGGCCCCCATACCCGTGCAGTACCGCAGCGACTCACTGGATTGTGCTCAGCCGCTGGTGCTGGAAGCCTACACGCCGGGCAACTACCTGTGGTCGACGGGAGCTACCAGCCGAAGTATTGCTGTGCAGCAGCCAGGCAGCTATTCCGTCACGGTGGCCGTGGCCGGCAAATGCGACGCCGTGCAACGCTTCGAAGTCCGGGCCATAGCCCTGCGGCAGCCAGCCAATATCATCACGCCCAACGGAGACGGCAAAAACGAAACCTTCCGGCTGCTGGGCCAGCTGCGTGGAGCGGAGATACGCATTTTCAACCGTTGGGGCAGGGAAGTATACCATGCTTCCCGCTACGACGACTCGTGGCAGGGCGAGGAGCAGCCAACGGGCCTGTACTACTACCTTGCCACTCGCCCCGAATGTGGCCTGACGTTCAAAGGCTGGCTGGAAGTGAGCCGCTGATTCGTTATTCAGCAGATAGCAATACGCTAAAAATGCAACTCCTGGCCTCTGACAGACTACATATGTAGCCTGTCAGAGGCCATTTTTTAGCTGGTAGTGCCTAGTGGTGGATGCCAAGAGATAAAGCATCCAATTCCGTGCGTTTAGAGCATCGAGAAAGCCTTACCAGTGGCCCTCCATATTGCCTGCTGCCGGGGCAGGAATGTTTTGGTCATGTCCCTCGGTATGGGTGCGCCGGCAGCCTGGTTGGGGTGGCGGAATGCACCAGCGCCAAGAAAAGCCAGAGCCAGCGTACTATTATCGGCCCCAACCACGCCCTTACCGGCGCACTTCAAAGCCAGAGTACCCAACCAGCGGCCCGGCCGTGGCCTGCACTGTGTGCACCTGCGCTGCGGGCGGCCCATGGTGGCACCAGGCCTGTAGGGCATCCAGCGCCTCCACCGGGCCTTCGGCTTCAATGGTGACGCTGCCGTCGGGGTTGTTGCGAGTGTAGCCGCCGACACCCAGCTGCCGGGCCTGCTCCTGCGCCGACTGTCGAAAAAATACGCCCTGCACGCGGCCATAAACAAGAATAACGCGGTGTTGACTAGCCATAGAAACGGTTTTTGAGCAAAGGGCACCCATTGATTTGCGCCTGGACAGGCCAGCTGCCAGCTTTAATACGGCGCGGAACGCCTGCGTGATGCCGGCCGGTTCGAAGCGCGTGCCCGATCTTGCGGACTTCTGACTGACTCCAACTGACTGCTTATGCGCTACCGCCTGCACAACTGCACCCTGTACACCGGCACCGAAGTGCTAACCAATCATACGCTGCTTGTGGCGGCTGACGGACGCATTGGCGGCATAGTGCCCGACGAGCAGGCCCCCGGTGATGTGCCGGCCGTGGACGGGCGCGGCTTGCGCTTGGCCCCCGGCCTGCTCGATCTGCAGGTGTATGGTGCCAACGGCCGGCTGTTTTCCGTGCAGCCCGACTACGCTGCCCTGGAAGCCCTGACAACGCACGCCTTTCGGCATGGCACAACAGGTGTGCTGGCCACAATGCCTACCAACGCCTGGCCTATGGTGCAGGCTGCCCTTAAGGTTGGCCGGGAATTTCGGCAACTGCCGGGTTTGCTGGGTCTTCATCTGGAAGGACCCTATATCAACCCCGCCAAAAAAGGCGCGCATCAGGCAGAATTCATCAAAGTGCCCACTGTGGCCGAAATAGAGGAACTACTGGCGCTGGCCGACGGAGTGCTGCGCATGATGACACTGGCGCCCGAGTGCACGCCACCGGCCGTAGCACCACGGCTACGCGAGGCGGGCGTGGTGCTGTCGGCGGGGCACTCCAATGCCACTTACACGCAGGCAATGGCCGGTTTCAATAGCGGATTTAAGGCGGCGACACACTTGTTTAATGCCATGTCGGGGCTGCAGGGGCGGGAGCCAGGGCTGGTAGGCGCCGTGTACGATGCAGATTCAACTTGCGCCAGCATCATTGCCGATGGTGTACACTGCGACTTTGCGTCCGTGCGCATCAGCCACAAGATTATGCGGGAACGGCTGTTTCTGATTACGGACGCCGTGACTGGGAGCGAGCAGGGCGCCTACCAGTTCCGGCGCCAGACCAACCACTTCGTGGATGCGCAAGGCACACTGGCAGGCTCGGCCCTTATATTGCCCCAGGCCGTGCACAACTGCGTGGAACACGCTGGCATTCCGCTGGCAGAAGCTTTGCGCATGGCTTCTCTCTACCCCGCCCGCGTGCTGGGCCTTGACGGGCAGCTTGGGCGGCTGGCCACCGGTTACAAGGCCGATTTCTGGCTGTTTGATGAGAAGCTGAACGCCATAGCAACGGCGCGCGGTGGCGAGCTGGTCTGGCACGCCTAGCAGTGTTTCGCTGCAGGCCATGACTGGCACCATGCTGGCTGGCATGGGCCTTGTAGTGGCCGCGGCCGGTTGGCAATGGCGGCTCCACTAAGCGCATCGGTGAATAGCTGGCTTGCAGCTTCTTAGCGCAGCCTATCCGCGCTGGCGAACAGCCTCAAACGTGAGGATGGCCGTGGCGGTACTCACGTTCAGCGAGTCGATGTAGCCGCCCATCGGAATGATGATGGTTTCGGAGCAGGCCTGCATGAGCTCCGGCGTGAGGCCATCGGCTTCGGTGCCCATCACGAAAGCTGTGGGGCCCCGGAAGTCGCACTGCGTATAAGGCCGGGCGTGGTTGGTGAGGGCAGCAGCGTAGGTGCGGATGCCGTGCTGCTGGCACCAGCCGAGCAGCTCCTGCCGGGTGGTGGCCACGGTGGGCACCGTAAAGATGCAGCCGATGCTGCTGCGGATGGCGTTGGGATTATACAGGTCGGTGCGCGGGTCGCAGATAATAACGGCGTCGGCGCGGGCAGCATCGGCAGTGCGCAGGATGGCCCCCAGGTTGCCAGGCTTCTCTACGGCTTCCAGCACCAGCAGCAGCGGCGTAGCAGGCAGCGTGAGGCCGGCCAAAGTATGGCGCGGCGGCTGCGCTAAGGCCAATACGCCGTCAGAACCTTCGCGGTACGCTACTTTCTCAAACACTGTCTTCGACACGTCAATCCACTCCGTGTTGGTGCCGGTGCACAGCGTATGCAGCTCGGCCAGCCGGGCCGGGCCGGCCAGTTCCGGGCACACAAACAAGGTGGGCACGACTACGCCCGCCGCCCGCGCAATAGTCAGCTCACGCAGTCCTTCGATGATGGTGAGGCCCTGCTCGCGCCGCTCCGACGATTTTTGCTGCAGACGCAGCAGATTCTTGATGCGCGGATTCTGAGGGCTGGAAATGAGGTCGGGCATGGCAAAAACGGGCGCAGCCGATTGGCCAGCCGCCCAAAGATACGGGGCCTGCGCCAAGACAACCGGGGCTTTTCATAACCTCAACCGTTATTCTTGCAGGCGCGTAAGCGTGCTCACTTTCGGTTTTGCCCTTTTTTCTCGCTTATGCGGCTACAACTCAATACTAAAATTCTGCTCGGCTTCATGGTGGCGCTGGTGGTGCTGGTGCTTACATCCCTACTGGCCTACCGCAGCATTCTGCAACTGAGCTATTATACCCGCCAGGTGGAGCACACCTATCAGGTGATGCAGCACACCTCCGACCTGCGCATGAACATGCGCGACGCCCAGCTGGATGTGCGTAATTATCTGTTGCTGGCCGATACCTCGCGGCTGGATGAGGTGCAGGGCAGCCTCGACGGGGCCTTGCGCGACTTCGATTCGCTGCAGCTGCTCACGCGTGACAACCCGTTGCAGCAAAGCCGCCTCGATACTTTGCGGCAGCTGATGGCCACGGAGAAAGCCCTGCTAACTAAATGGCGAACCGTGGCTCCGACGCCCTACGCTGCCCGTGACCTGGTGCTGGCCGACCAATCTACTTTGGCCAATCTTCGGCGTATTCTTCTCGATATCAGTGATACCGAAACCGCTCTGCTGGACCAACGGCGTCAGAATCAGGATTTTTATGAGAACACCAGCCCACTGGCCATTATTATCTCGGCCGTAATAGCCGTTCTGATTGTGCTGTGGCTGTTCCGGAAAATCTCGCAGGAGCTGCAAGCCAACCAGCGTCTGCAGCGGGAGCTAACCACCGTAAACGAAGACACTGCCCACCGAATCGAAATCATTGAAAACCTGGCCAACCAGGTTGTACAGGGCGACTTCAGCGTGAAGATCAGCCAAGGTCCGGAGCGCGACAGCCTGGGCAAGCTGGCAACGTCGCTCAACCACATGACCCAAACGCTCGACGAAAACTTCACTGCGCTCCGCAACCGCAACCAGGAGCTGGACCAGTTTGCGTACGTGGCCTCGCACGACCTGAAGGCACCTTTGCGCGGCGTGACAACAGTGGTGAAGTGGATTGAAGACGAACTGCAGGGCGAGCTAAGCAACCAGATGCGCGAGTACCTGGGCATGATGAAAGGCCGCCTCAGCCGCCTCGAGGACCTGATCAATGGCTTGCTGGCCTACGCCCGTGCGGGCCGCACCGAGCAGCGCGTTGAGGAAGTAGACGTAGCCCAGCTCGTGCGTGAAACCACGGAAATGGTAGTCCCCGACAACTTTCGGGTACATTTGGCCAGTTCGCTACCCGTTCTGCAGACTGACCGGCTAAGCTTGCAGCAGGTATTCACGAACCTGATGAGCAACGCCGTGAAATACCACAACCAAGAAACGGGCACCATCACCATCACCTGCCGCGACGTAGGCAAGTGCTACGAGTTTCGGGTGCAGGACGATGGCCCCGGTATTGCCCCCGAGTATCACGAGAAGATTTTCCTGATTTTCCAGACGCTGCGTGACCGGCACACCGCCGAAAGCACCGGTATTGGCTTAAGTATCGTTAAGAAAATCATTGATGAGAAAAAAGGCAGCATTCACGTCGAATCGGCCATCGGCCAGGGTGCTACCTTCGTATTCACCTGGCCGAAATAGGTGATAGAGCAAGCAGTAACAGGGCCATGCGCAGTAGGTTGCTCGCTGCCCTATCTTCAGCACTTGCCTGCGCCTACCACTTGCTGCCTCTTGGCCGATCATTCTCCATTTCATCATCTCCCCATTATGCGCTCCGTCCTACTTGTCGAAGACGATTTCTTTGATACCATGACCGTTAAGAAATCCTTCGAAAAATTCAGCGTGCAGCATCAGCTTTACACCGCCTTCAATGGCTTGGAGGCGCTGGATCTGTTGCTGGGGCTCAACGGCACGGAACCCATTCGGCCGCTGCCGGAGGTGATTCTGCTGGATTTGAACATGCCCAAGATGAACGGCCATGAATTTCTGACTGAAATCCGCCGTAATCCTGAGCTGGCAGATATTCCGGTGTTCATTACTACTACCTCGGCCATGGACGTAGACCGCCTCAATGCGCAAAACCTGGGCGTGAGCGGCTACATTCTCAAGCCCATCGATTTCGAATCGACACCCGACATGGTAGATAGTATGAGTTTGCTGGAGAAACTGCTTAAATAGCGCGGCGGACTGCCAGTAGCGTGGTGGTACGCAGCGCTAGTTGAGGTGCGGGGAGTTTTGCCCGGAATTGGGCATTTGTTTTGCGGCATTCAGGCAAGATGGTTTTTTGCGGGTTGCAACCGGCAGCGCAATTTCCGGCTCTTCTACTTCGTCACTTCTGCTCCTTTCCTCTATGTTATTCCGTTCTGCCTTATTGCTGTCCTTGGGGCTGGGAGTAGTTGCTCCTGCCATGGTATGGGCCCAGCAGGCTCCACGCGAGCTTAACACGCTGCCTTCGGCGCAGCCGGCACCGCCCCGCCCGGCTGCTGCCACTCCCAGTGCCACTCCCGATACCACGCGGCAGGCGGCACCACGCCAGCTGGCTGCACCGCCCGCCGCGCCCAGCAATGTGGCCCCGCAGCAAGCGCCGTTGCCTCCGGCGGCTACTACCCGCTACAGCGTTGGCCTGAAAACCGGGCAGGTATACAAAGGCTTTGATGTGCTGCTTAAACAACCACTGCTAGGCCGTCCCTACCTGCTCATGGACGGGCAGCAGCGCTTCGAGCTAGACCAAGTGCGCTACTACGAAGACGAAACGGGTTTTTATGTGCGCACCACCCTGCCCGGCCGCTCCTCCCGCGAGTCTACGCTGCGGCGCGACAAAGTCGGCCGCATCAGCTTGTACTCCATCACCAGCACACAGTATGCCGGCAACGGAATGGGGGGTTTTGGGGGCTTAGGGGGCTACGGGCGGTATGGCGGCTTTGGGGGCTACCCCTACGGCTTTGGCGGACCGATGTATCGCACCACAAAAACCGAGTACTTCAGCAAAGACAACGGCCCGATAGAAAACCTGAACGTGCGCACTCTGGCCCTAGCCACCGCCGACAACCAAGCCGCTACCAGCCTGTTGCTGCAGGCCCGCCAGTACCAGACCTACACCACACTCAGCTACGTGGCGGCCGGCGGCCTGATGGTGGCCGGACTGGTGCAGTCGCTGAATCCCAACAGCAATGGCCCTTCTATTTCACCGCTGGTATATGCCAGTTTGCCTTTGCTCATTGTGCCGTTGGTGCTGGGCGGCAAAACCCAGAACAACGTCCGGCAGGCCATCAGCCTCTACAATCGGGTGCCGTAGGCCTCCTGCGCCTTGCTGCGGCCGGCTGGCATCTGCCGGTAGCCTGATGCAGGAAGGTTGGCTGGTTGCTGCGCTTGTTCTTGCGTGCCAGGCGCCAAGTAAATATCAGCTGGCTACCCGTTTCAGGAACAACTGAAAAACACCAACCGCCAGCTGCGCGTAGGCACCTATGTGAAACCTGACCTATTCTCGGCAGTTGATGCCGATACAGAAGCGCGCCGCCAGAAAGCTTTGCTGGTACACGAGCGGCTTTGCGCAGAATACGGCGCGCCATTCCCATTTTTCAGTACCAAGGATCCGCTAAGTGAGTTGGTGAGTGCCTTGCTTTCGCACCGCACCCGCAACCAAGACTCACACCGGGCCTATCAGGAGTTGCGGGCCCGTTTTCCTACTTGGGAGGCGGTGCGCGATGCGCCTACCGAAGAAGTGCAGCAGGCCATTGCAGCCTGCACCTGGCCCGAGCAGAAAGCGCCGCGCATCCAGGCGGTGCTGCGCGAAGTGAGTACCCGCTGCGACGGTGGCCCCTGCCACCTGGAATTTCTGGCCACTCTCCCCGTAGCAGACGCCCGCGCCTGGCTGGAAGCTATTCCGGGTGTAGGCCCCAAAACCAGTGCCGCCGTGTTGCTTTTCAGCACGTTGCGCATTGCCGCTATGCCCGTTGACAGCCACCATCACCGCGTGGCGCAGCGCCTCGGCCTCATTGGCCCCAAAGTAGGCGAAGCGGCGGCGCATAAGCTGCTGGAAGCCTTGCTCCCACCCGATTGGGATGCGCAGCTCGTCTACGACCACCACGAGGCGCTGATGTTTCATGGGCAGAAGTGCTGCTACTTTCACACGCCCGCCTGCAGCCGTTGCGTCATTCTCGACCAATGTCCGTTCGGGCAGGCACGACTGAAGCAGTGAGCTGGTAAGTTGTGCTGTCTGATTTCTTGTCCGGCATATTCTTGTATTTGCTGCCCCATTGCCATTCCTTTCATCCACGGTTACCTCATCATCTCTCTCCTATGAAACCTACTTACGGCGTACCGGCTCTGCTTTCCTTCTTCATTCCGGGCTTGGGACAGCTCATCAAAGGCCAGATTCTGAAAGCCTTTCTGATTTGGGCAGTTGGGGGGGCGTTGAGCTTTTTCCTGGTCTGGACCATAGTGGTACCGTTTGTCATCTGGGCCTGGAACGTCTACGACGCCTACAACGACCCCGCGTAGCAGCGTGGCGGTGCTGCACCTCAGGGCCAAGCCCAATGCCCGCCACAATGCGTTGCACCTGGCGGCAGATGGTACTGTTACCGTACGCCTGCATGCCCCGGCGCAAGACGGCAAGGCCAATGCCTGTCTGCTGGCTTACCTGGCCGAGGTATTTGGGCTGCCCAAGTCACAGCTGACGCTGCTTAGCGGCCATACAGCTGCTTTCAAAAAGGTAGATTTGGCGGGTCTTACCGATGAGAATATGCAGGCTACATTGGCTTGCTATTCTGCTTTTTAGATTCGGTTCATCACTAAACATAGCCCGTACTTATGACTTTTCCGATGTGGGCGCAAGCCGGTTTTTGGGGGCTTGTGTCAGGGTCGGCACTGCTGCTGGGTGCAGCAGTGGGCTACTTTGTGCAGGTGCCACAGCGGCTGATTGCCGCCATTATGGCGTTTGGCAGTGGCGTCCTGATTGCTACTCTTTCGTTGGAGCTGATGGAAGAAGCCTACCACAAAGGCGGCTTTCAGGCTACGGCCCTTGGGTTTGTTGCAGGCGCAGGCGCTTTCACACTTGCTAACTGGCTGCTGGCCCGCCACGGTGCCAAGCACCGCAAACGCTCCGGCCAGTATCAGCAGCAAGAGCGGGCCGCCGTGCAGCAGGGCCAGACGGAAAGCACAGAAACCGGCGACGACAATAGTATGGCCCTGGCCATTGGGGCTTTGCTCGACGGTATTCCCGAGAGCATTGTTATTGGGCTGAGTATGTTAGCGGGTGGCGCAGTGAGCGTGGTGGCGGTAGTCGCTATTTTTCTGTCCAACCTGCCCGAGGGGCTTTCCAGCGCCTCCGGTATGCGCAAGGCTGGCCGGCCGGCGCGCTATGTGCTGCTGCTGTGGGCCGGTATTGCTTTGGTTTCGGGCGTGGCGTCGCTGGTTGGCTACACCGTGTTCAGCCAGTTTTCCGATGAGGTGGTAGCCGCCACCATGGCCGTATCGGCCGGGGCTGTACTGGCCATGATTGCCGACACCATGATTCCGGAAGCATTTGAAGTCGCCCATAATTTCACGGGCTTCATTACGGTGCTGGGGTTTCTGGTATCGTTTTTCCTAAGTAAAATGGAGTAGCAGGCCGCCATGCAGAGGTGTAGCCGAAGCATGGCGGCCTGCTACCCTACACACGAAAAAGCCGCCAGATTCCCCCCTGACGGCTTTTTCTCCCCACTCCTCAACTCACCCGGCGTTTTGTATCCCCGCTTTCCGGAGCCGGGAGCCTGGCTACCGGGTGATACTTATACGCTTTGCTCAGCCGGCTCACGACGGTAGCTGCGTTCAAATTCTTCGTCGATATGGTAGGTTGATTCTTCGTGCTGGCTAAGGTCGAGGCCCAGTTCTTCGTCCTGCAGCTTTACACGCAGCCCAAAGAAGTGGTCTGTGAGCTTGAGCAGCAGCCAGGAGCCGACAAACGAATACGTTACCACAATCAGCAAGCCCAGCACGTGGTAGCCAAACACGGTAGCAGAACCATGCACCAGGCCTACTTTGTCGGCAAACACGCCGGTTAGCAGCATCCCGACGATGCCCCCCAGGCCGTGGCACGGAAATACATCCAACGTGTCGTCGATGGTGGTGCGGTTGTTTTTCCAGTGCACGGCGCCGTAGCTGATCAGTGAGGCCAGCACCCCAATAAAAATGCTGTGCCCATACTGCACAAAGCCAGCCGCGGGCGTAATGGCCACCAGCCCTACCACGGCCCCAATGCAGGCACCCAGCGCGGTAGGCTTGCCGCCATGCACGGTTTCTACCAGCAGCCAGGCCGTGAGGGCAGCGCCGGAAGCCAGCGTGGTGTTCACGAAAGCCAGCGCCGCTACGTCGTTGGCGCCCAACGAGGAGCCAGCATTGAAGCCAAACCACCCAAACCAGAGCAGGCCCGTACCCAGCAGCACATAAGGCACATTTGGAGTAGAGAAAGCCGCTTTGCGAACGTGCGTACTGCGGCGGCCCAGCACCATGGCGCCGGCCAGGGCCGCAATACCCGCTGAAATGTGCACCACCGTGCCGCCCGCAAAATCAAGCACGCCCCACTGGCGCAGGAAGCCTTCAGGGTGCCAGGTCCAGTGGGCCAGCGGGCAATAGATAACCAGGCAAAACAGCACCATAAACGCCAGATAGCCCTTGAAGCGTACCCGCTCGGCAAACGAGCCGGTGATAAGGGCTGGCGTGATGACGGCAAATTTCAGCTGAAAGGCAAAGTAGAGCACGAACGGAATGGTAGCCGCAAACGCCGGATTGGGTGCCGTGCCCACATTGCGCAGCATGATGAACGTCAGCGGATTACCAATCAGGCCGTGCCAGGAGTCGCCGTAGGCCAGCGAGAATCCGACAAAATAGAATACCAGCGTAATCACGCCCATAGCCACAAAGCTTTGCAGCATGGTGCTGATGACGTTTTTGGGCCGCACCATGCCACCGTAGAAAAACGACAGCCCTGGCGTCATGATAAGCACAAAGGCCGTAGCCGTGAGCATCCAGGCCACATCGGCTCCATTAAGTGCGCCCGCCACCGCCGCTGGATGGGCCACCTCCGTGAAGGCTGCAATGGCCGCCAACCCGATTAGCGTAACCAGCGAAAACATGCTCAGACTGGTAAGCTTTTTTGAGGTTGCAATCATAGGTGCAAAAGTCAGTGGGGTGTAATTTTGTAAGGCAATTTAAGCACGAGCACATATCTATCAAAGATTACCCCTAGTTTTTTACCCCATGTTTCGATTATTTACTCATTATTCAACCTAATACCCCTTAAAAATACAGCTCTTCACTTATTCAGCATACTATTTATTGCATAAGCCTGCTTGCCTGCAAATTTTATGCAGCAGTGAAAATTGGAGGATGTTTGATACGTGAGGTAGGCATCTTTGCATTTCCAGATACCTCACCATATCACCGCCAGAGGTAGCAAATGCTGAGCAGCCGTTGCGTGTGGCACTGAGCGTTGAAGGTAGCGGCACTATGTGCGCATGGAAACAGAATGACAGCAGAGAGCGGCTACACGTTGTAGCCCTAAAGCCGGTAAGCTGCAGCTGGGGCACCGGACATCTTATCGAGGACCAGAAAACCAGCCGACAGAGCAGGCAGAGCATGACGCAGAAACCCGGGAAGCAGCAGGCGCAGCAAGTGGAAGGAGTACTACAGACACTTTGCCCTCGAAGCCCACGGCCAACCAACAGCCCATCCGCAAGAGCAAGAAACCAGTGCCTGTGAGGCGTATTCCGGCAAGCCGATTGGCAGCAAACCTGTAGCTTGCAGACTCCTTTCTATGTGTACTTTATGGCAGCCCTACCTAATCCTTCCGATTTACAACCTTTACTCGATGCCCTGCAGTTTTCGCCCGAAAACGTGCCGCTGCGCCGCCACGTAGCCGGCCTGCTGCGCCAAATGGGCCGCTTTGCTGAGGCTGAAGACCATTACCGCCTGGGGCTGCGCCAGGCCCCCGACGACGAGGAGTTGCAGCTGGGTTTGGCTGAAACCTATGCGGCGCTGCAAAAGACTTCGGCGGCGCTGGTGGTGCTGGAAGAAGTGCTGCGCGCCCACCCCAACCACGCCCGCGCCCACTTGCTACATGCCCGCGTACTGGCCCGCGCCGGCGGCCCACCCGACGAGGCCCGCGCCGCCTACCAGCAGGCCCTGCAGCTGGACAGCACCCTCCGCGACACGGCTCTGGATGAACAGCTAGGGTTGCGCCCGGCAGCCCAGCCCGCTGGTGGTGGCGCCCCTGCCGACTACAACGCCACCCACATATCAGACCAAGGCCTGGATGAGCGGGCTTTATTTGCAGGTCTGGAAAAGCCGAAGATTACGTTTCAGGACGTGGGCGGCATGGAGGCGGTGAAAGAGGAAATTGGGATGAAGATGATTCAGCCTCTGCTGCACCCCGACCTGTACAAAGCCTACGGCAAGGCCGCGGGCGGCGGGCTGCTGCTGTATGGCCCGCCCGGCTGCGGCAAAACCTACCTGGCCCGCGCCACGGCCGGCGAGGTGCAGGCCTCGTTCATCCACGTGGGCATCAGCGACATTCTGGACATGTGGATGGGCCAGAGCGAGAAAAAGCTGCACGAGCTGTTTGAGCTGGCCCGCGTGCAGGCACCTTGCGTGCTGTTTTTTGATGAGGTAGATGCCCTAGCCGCTAACCGCCACGACCTACGCCAGAGCGCCGGCCGCACCCTCATCAACCAGTTTCTGGAGGAGCTGGACGGGGCCCGCAGCTCCAACGACGGCGTGCTGATTCTGGCCGCCACCAACGCGCCCTGGCAGCTTGACCCCGCCTTCCGCCGCCCCGGCCGCTTCGACCGAATTGTGCTGGTGACGCCCCCCGATGAGCCCGCCCGCGTGGCTATTCTGGAGGTGTTACTGCGCGGCAAACCCGTAGCCGCCGACCTGCGCCTACCCGCCTTAGCTGCGCAAACGGCCGGCCTCTCCGGCGCCGACCTGCAGGCTGTAGTGGACACGGCCGTGGAAGCGTGTTTGCGTGAGTCGATGAAAGCCGGCCAGGTGCGGCCAGTGCAGCAGAGCCACTTGCTGGCCGCCGCCAAGCAGGTGCGCCCCAGCACCAAGGAGTGGTTTGCCACCGCCAAAAACTATGCGCTGTACTCCAACGAAGGTGGCACCTACGACGATATCCTGACCTATCTGGGCATCAAGAAATAAGTATTGCCATGAAGCCCGATACACCGGCAGCACGGTGGCAAAGCGCAGTACAGAATCTGCTGGACATACACCGGCCCGAGCAAGCCGAGCAGCTGGTTCGGCAGCAGCTGGCGCGCAATCCGCAGGATGTATTTGCGCACATCCTGCTCAGCTTTGCCTTATACCAACAAAATCAGCTGGAAAGGGCACGCGAAACGGCACAGCAGGCGTTGGCCCTGAACCCGGCCGCCAGTGAGGCATTTTACGTGCTGTTTCTGGTAGAAGACCAGGCCGGGCAAGGGCCCGCCCGGGCCAAGGCGCTACAGGAAGCTCTCCGCCTGCAGCCCCTCAACCCCAAATACCTGGCAGCCCAGGCGCAGCTGTATCTACACCAAACCCAGCCAGCTGCGGCCCAGCTGGCGGCCGCGCGGGGCCTCGCCCAGAATCCGGCCCACGCTGGTTGCCTGATAGCCCTTGCTGATGCGCTGCACGAGTTGCAGCGCTGGCCGGAGCTGGCGCCGGTGCTGCAGCAGCTGGTAGCGGCGCATCCTAACCTGCCCAAGGCGCACCAGCTGCTGGGCCGCGAGGCAATGCGCCAGCAGCAGTACGCAGCTGCTCAGGTGCATTATCAGGAAGTACTGCGCCTAGCCCCCACCGATGCCACGGCCCTCCAAGGTGCCAGTCAGGCAATTCGCCGCCAACTCTGGATTGGTCGGGCAGCCGTATGGCTGGACAACTACCTGACGTTCATTTCAGAAGGAACCAAGCAAGGCAAGCTAAAGGCGTGGGGTTACTTTCTGCTGATTCTGATTCCGCTTAGTTTGCTGTGCATCCCGATTCTGCTGTTCATGGGGTTTGAGGCCGTGTACTGGCGCCTGCACCCGCAGGTGCGGCACCTGCGCAACCGCCCCGACCAGACCCTTCCGTACGTTCAGCAAACGTTCTGGCGGTACGGGCCGGTGGTGGCTTTTACGCTGCTGCTGCTGGCTTGGCTCACGGCCGTTTTCTGGTTGTTGGTGTGGCTGGGCGTCCCGGAAAGCAGCCTGGGCCCAGGCCTCACGGGCGGACTTACTACGGTGGCTATGGCCATCTGGGCGGCCTTCAAGCAAGCTTCTGAGCAGCCTTTGCCCGCAAAGTCGCCCCTGCTGCGGGTGTTGGCCGCTGGGCTCACGCTGGCCGTTGGTATTGCGTGTGTGAGCTGGCCGGCCACCTGGCCCTATGGGCCGCTGGGGGTTCTGGGGCTGACCAGCTGGGTTGGGGTTCTGGCTTTCCGCCGGGCCCGGGCAGCGGCGCAGTAGCTGCCCCTTTTGCTTTCTCTATCATGTATTCAATGGATAACCCTCAGCTGCGCCGGATTCAGGTCTTGCTGCGCCAACTGCGCCCCGATCCGGCCGAAACAGAAGCCCGGCGGCAATTGGCCTGTTTTCCGGAATCCAGCCAACTGCAGGCGTTGCTGGGGCTAAGCCTGATTCGCCAGCACAAACCGGCCGAAAGCCGCCCGCCCGCCGAGCGGGCCGTGGCGTTGGACGCGCAGAACGACTTTGCCTTTTACGTGCTCAGCCTCGCCTGCCTGCAGAGCGGGCAGCTGCCGCAAGCCGCCCTGCATATTGCCACGGCCCTGCAGCTGCAGCCCACCGTGCCCGGCTACCATCTCCTGCAGGGCTCCGTAGCCTTTGCCGAAGGCCGGGTGGAAGCCGCCTTGGCTGCCGCCGACCAGGGTCTGCACTTGCATCCGCAGCACGTGCAATGCCTCAATCTCCGGGGGCGGGCCCTGTCCAGGCTCGAAGGGGGAGCCGACTGGCAGCCGGAGTACCAGCAGGCACTGCGCGAAGCGCCTCTGTTTGCTCCTACCCACATCAATCTGGGGTTCAGCTACCTGGAGCACGCTCACTTTCAGCGGGCCGAAGACCATTTTCTGCAGGCGTTGGCCCTCGATCCAAACTCGCAAGAAGCCCGGGCAGGAGTGGTATCGACGGCGGTGTCACGGGCGGGCCTTGCGCCACAGCCCAAGATGCCCAAACCTTGGTTTATCAAAGACAAGCGGGCAGGTTTTTTCTTAATTTTCCCGTTTGTGCTCATGTTTCTGGTGATGTTTTACGCTGCGCTAGAAGATGTGGCAGCGGCAACATTGCGACAATATGCACCACCAGTAGTAGCCGGGGCACTCCTGCTGTTTCTCTTGCCTGCTCTGTTGGTTGCCAGCTTCAAAACGTTGTACCTGAGCTGGCAGCTGCTGCGGCCTGCCACCCGCCACGTGCTGCCGCCCCCGCTGCGCCAGATGCTGGCAGTGGAAGCCGGGGCCATTGTGGCGTTCTACATAACACTCGCCGCCTTGCTACTGCCTGCTACAACTGTCATAGCTTGGGTATTGGTGGCAGGTAGCTTTGCGGCGGTAGCGCTGGCCAGGCAAACGCTTAGTACCGTACAAGGCCGTCACGCTGGCTACCTATATGGCACTATTTTGCTGTTGCTGTCAGCAGGGCTGACGGCATTTCAGCTGGAGTATGGCCTCGACAACCGGGCGTTCATGCTCTGGTTCAGCCTGAGCACATGGCTGTATCTGCTGGCTTTCTCCTATCTCGAATAATGGCTCTTTTGAGCATCAAGAATTGATATGAACTCCATCCAGAATATCAGCCGCGTACAGTTACTGCTGCAGCATAAGCGCCCCCAGGAGGCCGAGCAGGAAGCCCGCCGTCAGCTGCGCGACGACCCCGATAACAGCTTTCTGCACTGTTTGCTGGCTCTGGCGTTGATGGAGCTGGCCCGGTTGCCCGAGGCTCAGGCGGAAGCCCAGCAGGCCATTCACCTCGACCCCGAAAACAGCTTTGCCTTCTACGTGCTGAGTGCCACCCTGCAGCGCCAGCACGAGCTGCCGGCGGCTCTGCAGGCAATTGAAGAAGCCTTGGCCCTTGATCCTGAGGATGCCGACTACCAGCATGTGCTAGGCCAGCTGCGGTTTCAGCAGGGCCAACTGCACGCCGCACTGCGCGCTGCCGAAGCAGGCCTCCAGGCCGACCCGACCCACGTCGACTGCCTGGGTTTGCGGGCCCGCTGCCTGGCCCGCCTCGGCCGCCGCAACGAAGCCGCCGCCGACCTCGACGAAGCCCTGCGCCACAGCCCCACCGACGCCGGCACCCACGCCGACCTGGGCTGGGTAGCGCTGGAGCGCGGCCGCGCCAAGGAAGCCGCCGGCCACTTTCGCGAAGCCCTGCGCCTCAACCCCACCTCCGACTACGCCCGCGAAGGCCTGGTTTCGGCCCTGAAAGCCCGCTTCTGGCTCTACAATGGCTTCTACCGCTTCATGGTCTGGACCCAGACGCTGAGTCCCGGTATGCGGCAGGGTTTGTTTATTGGGCTGTTTCTACTCTCACGGGTGGTGCCGGGGCTGCTGCCGCTGTACCTGGTGCTGGTGTACATGAGCTGGTTTGCCGAGCCCCTGTTCAACTCGCTGCTGCGCTTCAACCGCTACGGCCGCTTTGCCCTCAGCGAGGAAGATACCCGGTACTCCAACCAGTTTCTGGCGCTGCTGGTGAGCGGCCTGGCGCTGCTGGGAGCAGGCTACTACGCTAAAATCAGTTCGCTTACGACGGCTGGCCTAGTGGCGCTGGGGCTGCTCTTCCCGCTGGTAGGTACGCAACGGGAGTGGCACCCGAAACGACGGCAACAGTCGAAGTGGTTTGGCTGGGGGCTGGCAGCCGTGGGCGCGCTGGCCATCAGTTTCGATGCGCTGGCCCTGCCAGGTGAGGGGCCGCTGTTCCTGACGTTCATGGGCGGCACACTGGCGTACGTGTGGGTGAGAGGTTTGCGGAGCTAGACGCTGCAACCGTTGAAAAAAAAGACCGTCATGCTGAGCTTGTTGAAGCATCTCTACCGCTTCGTTTCCCGGCTGTAGAGACGCACTAGTTGGAGTCTCGTCGTTGCTGACGTTGAGCTGTTCGAGCGAGCCTAACGGCGCGGACGATGAGACGCGAAGTGTCGCGTCTCTACAACCATTCGGACAGCCTAACATCAGCAACGACGAGACTTCAACTAGTGCGTCTCTACACCGTTCTCACTGCTACCCGTTTGCCCGGCCCAGCACGTTGTCCAGGTACTTCTGCGCCGAACCGGTATTGAGCAGCAGGATTTGCTCCTCGGGCTGGATCTGGCCGGTGTGCAGCAGGTGCAGGGCCGCGCTCCAAAGCGCCCCGCCTTCGGGGGCTACGAACAGACCTTCCATATGGCTTAGCTCACGCATACCGGCCAGCATCTGCTCGTCGGTGATGGCCAGAGCCAGGCCGTTGGACTCATCCAGCACGTTCAGCATCAGGGCTTCGCCCAACGGCCTGGGCACGGCCAGGCCGTTGGCAATGGAGGGCTGGCCCACGTAGGCGTGACAGTTTGCCTGACGGCCGGCGCGCGTTTCTACCAGTGGGCAGCAGCTGGCAGCCTGCACGGCTATCATGCGGGGCAGCCGGGCGTTGCGGGGCAGCCAGCCCAGCTCCTGCATTTCGCGCAGCGCCTTCCAGATGCCGATAAGGCCGGTGCCGCCGCCGGCCGGGTACAGCAGCACGTCGGGCAGCGTCCAGTTCAGCTGTTCGGCCAGCTCATAGCCCATGGTTTTCTTGCCTTCCAGGCGGTAGGGCTCTTTCAGTGTCGATACGTCGAGCAGCTCGCCAGCGGCGTTCAGCTCCCGCACGCGGGCGGCGCAGTCGTTGATGAGACCATCTACCAGGTGCACCTCGGCCCCGTACCAGTAGCATTCCTCCTTGAAGGCCGTGGGCGTGTGGCGGGGCATCACCACCACGCAGCGCAGGCCGGCGCGGGCACAGTAGGCGGCCAGGGCCACGCCCGCGTTGCCGGCTGTCGGGATGATGCAGCCGGTTACGCCCAGCTCTTTGGCTTTGGACACAGCCATGCTCAGGCCGCGGGCTTTGAATGAGCCGGTGGGGTTCTGGCCTTCATCCTTGAGCAGCAAGCTGCGCAGGCCGTAGCGAGCGGCCAGGCGGGGCAGCGGCAGCAGTGGCGTCCAGCCTTCGCCCAGTGTCACGAGGTTGGCTTCGTCGAGCAGCGGCAGCAGCGCCCGGTAGCGCCACATCGAGTTGTCGGCGGGGTTAATAACGTCGGCGGGGCGCAACTGCTCGGTAAGGTCGTAGCGGGCCAGCAGGGGCTGGGCGCAACAGTCGGATACGCGCTGGAGCGTGAAGGCAGCGTGCGGAGCAGCACAGGCGGCACAGTGCAGCGTGTGAAGGCGGGAAATTGTGGCGGTTTCGATAGTGGTCATAGCAGGGAGTTCAACGCAAAACTCCGGCCTGCTCATGCCATCGGCAAACGTCTTCTTGGAATAGCCTATTCCGGTTTGGAATAACAAATGTGTGAGGTTAGACGGTGTAGAGATGCGACACTTCGCGTCTCGTCGTTGCTGAGGTTGGTCGAATGGCGTGTTTCCGGTCGTTCAACGACGAGACGCGAAGTGTCGCGTCTCTACACCGTTTGGCGTAAACAACGTCAGCGCGCGAGATTCCTCGCAGGCTCGGAATGACGTTCTGATTGTACTGCCGCTGTTACCGCTGCCCGCTCCCATAATACCGGCGCGCGAACTGCACGAAGGTTTTGTAGGGCAGGTTGTTTTCGGTGCCTTTGCGCTGCACGAAATCGAAGTGGCGCACCAGGTTCAGGTCGCGCACGGGCACTTCCACCAGCTCGCCGGCGGTCAGCTCCTTCATCACCGACTGCCGGGGCAGAAAGGCCAGGCAGGTATCCACCCGCACGAAGTTCTTGAGGGCCTCGGTGCCACCCAGGCGCACTTTCACCGGCAAATCGGTGAGGCGGATACCGTGGGCCAGCAACGCCTCTTCCAGCACGGCCAGCGTGCCCGAGCCGGTTTCGCGCAACGCCACGGGTGTGCGACGCAGGTCCTGGGCCTCCAGCTCGCGGCGGTGCAGGGGGTTGCGCGCCGAGCACACGGCCACCACTTCATCGGTGAGCAGCGGCGTGTAAGTAACGTTGCTGACTTTGTGAATGCCCTCGATGATGCCCAGGTCGATTTCGTGCTCCAGCAGCGCCTTGAGGATGTTTTCGGAGTTGCGGTTTTTCAGCGTCAGCTGGGTGTGCGGGTAGCGGCCCAGGTAGGCCGAAAGCACCGGCGGAATCACGTACAGCGAAATAGTGGTGCTGGCCCCTACTACCATCTGCTGGCGCGGCTGAAACTCGGGGCTGAGCTCGGTAAATTCCTGCTCCAGCTCGTGCTGCAGCTGCCGGGCCAGCAGCAGTTTGCGGTACAGCAGCTCGCCGGCGGCCGTAAGTGCCACGGAGTTGCCGAGCCGCTCGAATAGCCCCGTTTTGTAGTGCTCCTCCAGCGCCCGCACCCGCTTGCTCACCGCCGACTGGCTCAGAAACAGCGTCTGCCCTGCCTTGGTGAAGCTCAGCTGCCGGGCAACTTCCAGAAAGACTTCGTGGGCGTGGGAAAGCATAGCCGTGAAGGTACGCGCCCGGCTGATTTTTGGGCGGAGAATGACCGACGCAGGTTACTATAGCTAGAAACTAGTTCCCCTCCTTGGAAAGGAGGGGTTAGGGGTGGTTGATAACCGTTAGGCGGTTTTAGAATTAGCTTCTTGCTGACGTTCTGGCGCGAGGTCAACCACCCCTAACCCCTCCTTGTCCAAGGAGGGGAACTAGACCTAGTACCCTAATTTACTACCCGGATTACAGGGCTGCCCAAACGCACCGCTACCACCCGCGGCTTCGCGTATCTTTACTTTCCTACCAGCCCGCTGCCGCCATGCCGCCCATCACTAGCCTTTCCCAGCTCGACCTCACCAAAACCTACACCTACGCCGATTACCTGACGTGGCGGCTGGAAGAAGTAGTGGAGTTGATCCGGGGCAAAGTGCGCCAGATGAGCCCCGCGCCCCGGGTGATTCACCAGCGGCTTTCGAGTCGCTTTATGGGCATGATTTACGCGCACTTGGCCCACCAATCCTGCGAGGTATTTCACGCGCCCTTCGATGTGCGTCTGACCAAAGCCACACCCAACGGCGACACGCAGATTTCCACCGTCGTGCAGCCCGATATCTGCGTGGTGTGCGACCCTACCAAGCTGGACGAAAAAGGCTGTATCGGCGCACCCGACTGGATTATCGAAATCGTGAGCCCCGGCAACGCCAGCCACGATACCAAAAGCAAGTTCGACCTCTACGAAGAAAACGGCGTGCCGGAATACTGGATTGTATTCCCGGGCGAAAAGACGGTTTCCGTATTCGTGCTGCACGAGGGCCGCTACCAGCCCCACGGCGACTTCTACACGCCCGGCCTCATTCCGGTGCACACGCTGCCGGGGTTTGGTATTGAGTGGGCGGAGGTGTTTGAGGGGGTGTAGCTATAGTCAATAAGCCTTCGATTCTACTTTAGTCTGCCATCTACTAGGCACATACATTCTTATGTAGCCTCTTCTTGACTTAAGGACCATTACTTCTTCATTTAAAAGAAGAATTTCGCTGGTGTCTCCGATGAGGCTTATCTTATTATCCATGAGCTTATATGTGGCAGGATTATACTGTACATCACCAGCAACAGTGTTCATATCAATGATGGTGGTGGAGTCAAGATTCATATAATATCTCAGCTTATTCTTGGCTGCGAATAACAGGGTTGAATAAGGAATACCCCTACGCTTATCATAGTAAGAACGGCCAGACATGATGTCTAGGTTGTATCTATTGAGGCCGTTATTAGAGCACGCACGGTCCCAATATTTACCCTTTCCATTACCTGTCAGAATAGCGTCCCGATTGTCTACGTCAGGCTGATTACAGCTTGTCACAGTAAGCACAGCAAGGGCAAATGACACAGACTTGTTCTTACGAAGAAGCATAAATTCAGACAATAACTATTCCCATCCCAAACCTATACAAAACCTAGCAGAAACGCCGTTTTTCTATACCTTCCGGCGTCTTTCCTAACTCCTCCCTATCCATGCTGTTTCGCTCCTTTTCCCGCCTGCCGCTGCTGGTGTTGCTGGCGGTGCTGTGCGCCTGCTCCAAGTCCGGTTCCGATGCCGGCCAGGACCCCAACGGCGAGGAAATTGACCCGTACCAGAACCTCGTGTTTCAGTTTGCCGATGCCGTGGTGACGCCTGAGCTACAGGACCGCTGGGATACGGTGCAGGTAGTGAGCTTCGAGCCGGCCGTGCGTGGCAAGTTCAAGTGGACGTCGGACCGGGAGCTGATTTTCTCGCCCAGCACGCCGTTTAAGCCCAGCACCAACTTCACGGCCACGCTGCAAAGCTCGGCCCTGCCCGAAGGTAAGCGCAACGCCGAGCTGCCCGAGAACCGTCAGAAATTCCACACGCCCTACCTGGAGCTGCAGGAGCCGCAGGCGTTCTGGGGACGCTCAAGCCGGGCCGCCGGCACCGCCGAGATGCGCGTGGAACTACCTTTCAACTATGCCGTGAAGCCCGCCGACGTGAAGCCGCTGCTGCGCGTGACCCAGGACGGCCAGCCCGTGGCCTTTGAGGTGAGCGGCGAGCCTGGCGAAGTGGTGCGCGTACGCCTCAACCAGCAGGTGCGCCCCGGCACGCCGCTCACGGTGGCGCTGGCCCAGGGCCTGCACGCCGTGGGCAGCGACCAGCCCAGCACCGCCGACTACGAAACCCAGGTAACGGTGCCCGACCCCGAGGCCCTGCAGGTAACTACCATCGAAGGCTCCCTGAAAAACGCCGACCCGATGGTGCTCATCACCACCAACCAACCCATCACGGCCGCCGATTTGCAGAGCTACCTCACCGTGTCGCCGCAGGTAACCTACGAGGTGGAGGAAACGGAAAACGGCGTGCGGCTGAAAGGCGGCTTCGAGGTGGGCCGCACCTACCAGATTGGCGTGAACCAAGGCCTGCGCGGGGCGCTGGGCGGGATGCTCGGGGAGGGCGTAACGCAGTCGGTGAGCTTCTCCGACGAGCGACCCACCATTAGCTTCGGCAGCGCCGAGAAGGCCATGTACCTCGATGCGCTGGGCTCCCGCAACCTGGGCTTGCGCATCAACGAGGTAAACCAGGTGAAGGTGACCATTGCCAAGGTGTACGCCAACAACATTCAGCAGCTGCTGCGCGGCGGCACCCAATATGGCTACCCCGAGTACGACGGCGAGGAAGGCAGCGAGGAGGAAGGCGACGGCGGCGAATACGTGGACCGCTCCTTCCAGTACTACGACGTAGAGAACCTCGGCAACGTGCTCACCGAGCGCACCTACACCGTGTCGGGGCTGCCGAAGGCGCAGGGGCTGCGGCTGCTGAACCTGAATCTGAAGGACCTGGAATTTTCCGGCGGGCTGAAGGGCCTGTACGTGATACGCGTGCAGGACACCGAGCGGCAGTGGCTGCAGGTGAGCAAGCTGGTGGCCGTGTCGGATATTGGCCTGATTATAAAGCAGGGCAAGGCCGGCAGCACGTTGGTGTTTGCCAACTCCATCCGCAACGCCAAGCCGCTTGCCGGCGTGGAGCTGCGCTATATCAGCACCAACAACCAGGTGATGGGCACCGGCATTTCCAACGGCAACGGTGTGGCCCGCTTTGACAGCACCGCCGCCAACGGCCGTTTCAAGCTGGGCATGGTGATGGCCCAGCAGGGCAACGACTTCACCTTCCTCGACCTGAGCCGCAGCCGCGTGGAAACCTCCCGCTTCGAGGTGGGCGGCCTGCAAACCAACGCCGCCCGCTACCAGGCCTTCCTCTACGGCGACCGGGACCTGTACCGCCCCGGCGACACCATCCAGACCAACACGGTATTGCGCACCGACGCCTGGCAGGCCCCGCCCAAGGGGCTGCCAGTGAAAATCCGGCTGCTGCTGCCCACCGGCAAGGAATACGCCAGTCTGCAGAAAACGCTGAACGCGGCCGGCTCCTTCGAGGCCCGCTTTATCCTGCCCCCGGCCGTGATGACCGGCCTCTACACCCTGGAAGTCCTCACCGGCAACGACGTGCTGCTGACTTCGCGCCAGCTCTCGGTGGAGGAATTTATTCCGGACCGCATGAAGGTGACGGTGAAGGCCGACCGCGCAGTGGTGAAGCCCAGCCAGTCGGTTTCGGCCCTGATTACGGCCCAGAATCTGTTTGGCCCCCCGGCCGCTGACCGCAAGTTTGAAGTCGAGTTTTCGCTGAAGGAAAAGGCCTTCAACCCCCAAGGCTACGAGCAGTACACCTTCGCCATCAACAGCGGCGACAAGCGGCGCGGCAGCTATGGCAACCTGGAATCAACGCCTATTTCCGACCGTTTCGAGAAAACCACCCGCGAAGGCACCACCGACGCCGCCGGCCGCGGCACCGCCACCTACGAAGTGCCCGATTACACCGGCCTCGGCATCCTGGAAGGCGCGGCCTTCACCACGGTGTTCGACGAAACCGGCCGCCCCGTAAACCGCCTCGCCACCTTCGAGGTGCAGACCCAGCCGGTACTGTTCGGCATCCGGAGTGCCGATGATTTGGTGAGCACCGGCCAGCCGCTGGCCGTGCAGCTGGCGGCTCTCACGCCGGCCGGCCAGCCCACCACGGCCCAGGCCCGGGTGCAAGTGGTGCGCTTGCTCTGGGAGACGGTGATTGAGCGCCAGGGCGGCCGCTACGTGTACAACTCGCAGAAGCGGGAGGAAGTGGTGCTGAACCGCGTGGTGTCGGTGAAAGGCGCGGGCCAGGATGCCGGCCTGAACTTCACGCCCACCTACTCCGGCGAGTATGAAGTGCGGGTATCAGGCACCGGGGCCGTGACCTACGTGGCCCGGCGCGTGTACGCCTACGGCTACGGCGACACCCAGAGCAACTCCTTCGAGGTAAACAACGAGGGCGAGGTGACCATTGAAGCCGACAAGCCCAAGTACGAGCCCGGCGACGTGGCCCACCTGCTGCTGAAAACGCCCTTCCCCGGCCGCGTACTCGTGACCGTGGAGCGAGACCGGGTGCTCGACCACTTCTACGTGACCACCGACGAAAAATCGGCCAAGGTAGACGTGCCCATCCGCGGCA
This sequence comes from Hymenobacter puniceus, assembly GCF_014333525.1. Lineage (GTDB taxonomy): Bacteria > Bacteroidota > Bacteroidia > Cytophagales > Hymenobacteraceae > Hymenobacter. Next base: position 234,280 of record NZ_JACSCX010000002.1, on the reverse strand, counting down.
ACCACGTGCCCAACATCTACGTGACGGCCACCGCCATCCGCGACATCAAGGACAACCGCCTGCCGCTGACGGTGGCCCGGGGCTTCGTGCCGCTCACGGTGGAGAAGCCCGGCGCGCGCCTGCAAGTCGCCATCAAAGCCCCCGCCCAAAGCCGCTCCCAGACCGCCCAGACCATCGAAGTGACCACCGCCCCCGGCGCGCAGGTGACGCTGGCCATGGTGGACGAGGGCATTCTGCAGATGAAGGACTACCGCACGCCCGACCCCTACGGCTACTTCTACCAGAAGCGCGCCCTGGAAGTGCAGGCCTACGACGTGTACCCCTTCCTGTTGCCCGAGCTGGGCAGCAGCAGCACCGGTGGCGACGGCTACGACCTCTCGCGCCGCACCACGCCCGTGCCCAACCGCCGCGTGCGCCTGCTCGCCAAATGGAGCGGCGTGCTCACCGCCGACGCCAGCGGCAAGGTGCGCTACAAGCTGCAAATCCCGCAGTTCAGCGGCGCCATCCGCATCATGGCCGTGGCCTACAAGGGAGAAGCATTCGGCTCAGCCGAACACACCATGCGCGTGGCTGACCCGGTAGTTATTTCAACGGCCCTCCCCCGCTTCCTCAGCCCCGGCGACACGATTGACGTGCCCGTAACGCTGACGAATACAACGGGACAAAAAATGGAAGTTTCGGTTCCAACTTTTGACTACGGAGACATGCTGGAACATGTCAATAGTGCAGGGCCAATCAAAGGTGATTTACGAACGAGCATCGTACTACAACCTAATCAGGAGCATAGAATAGTTGGTACCGCTGTTGCCTTAAACAAGATTGGAGCAGGTAAAATATCTGTTGAAGTGCGGACGCTGATTAATGGTGTACGCACGAGAAATCCAAAGGAAATCTTCACCGAAACCATCGAACTACCCATTCGTCCCGCTTCGCCGCTGCAGAAGCGCACGGGTGCGGGCGTGGTGGCGGGCGGCGCGGCCCAGCAGCTAAACCTGCGCACCGACTTCCTGCCTTCCTCCCTGCGAAGCCAGCTGGTGGTGAGCCGCTCGCCCATGACGGAGTTTGCCAAGGATTTGCGCTACCTGCTGCAATACCCCTACGGCTGCCTGGAGCAAACCGTGTCGGCCGCCTTCCCGCAGCTCTACTACGGCGACCTGGCCGCCACCCTGGGCCAGAAGAACGGCAAAACGGGCAAAGCCGGCCTGTTCAACCCTAACTACCACGTGCAGGAAGCCATCCGCAAGGTGGAAGCCCAGCAGATGTACAACGGCAGCCTCAGCTACTGGCCCGGCGGCGACTACGACAACTGGTGGGCCACCGCCTACGCCGCCCATTTCCTGCTGGAAGCCCAACAAGCCGGCTTCGACGTGAACAAGAACGTGCTCGACCGGGTGCTCCGCTACCTGCAGGCCCGCGTCCGCAAGCGCGAAACCGATACCTACAACATCATCCAGACCGGCGGCGTGATTCAGCCCGTGACGCTGGCCAAGAAGGAAATTGCCTACTCGCTCTACGTGCTGGCCCTGGCTGGCCACCCCGATGCCGTGGGCCTGAACTACTACAAAGCCAACCGCAAGCTGCTGCCCGAAGATTCGCGCTGGGTGCTGGCCTGCGCCTTCGCCCTGAGCGGCAACCAGCGCAGCTACCGGGAGTCCCTGCCCACCCGTTTCGGGGTGCAGTCCATAGCCGGCCGCCAGCTCGGCGACTCCTTTTCCTCCCCCATCCGCGACGAGGCGCTGGTGCTCAACGCCCTGCTCGCCGCCGACCCCGCCAACGCCCAGGTAAACGTGCTGGCCCGTCAGCTCAGCCGCCAGGTGAAGCAGGCCGGCTGGCTCAGCACCCAGGAACGCGCTTTTGCGCTGCTGGCCCTGGGCAAGCTGGCCAAAAAGAACGCCGGCAGCACCGTCACGGCCAGTCTGCTGGCCGACGGCAAGGCCATCGGCAACTTCTCGGGCAAGGACCTCACGGTAAGCAACGTGGCCAACCGCAAGCTGGCCCTGCGCACCAGCGGCCGAGGCAGCCTCTACTACTTCTGGGAAACCGAGGGCATCTCGCCCACCGGCCAAATCCGCGAGGAAGACGCTTACCTGCAGGTGCGCCGCCAGTTCCTGAACCGCAACGGCCAGCCCGTAGGCACCAGCTTCCGCCAGAACGATTTGGTGGTGGTCAAAATCACCATCCAGTCGGCGGAAAGTGCGGGTGAAGTCAAGAACGTAGCCATTACCGACCTGCTGCCAGCTGGCCTGGAAATCGAAAACCCGCGCATCGGGGCCGTGCGCGACATCACCTGGGCCACCGACGCCGCCCAACCCGACTACCTCGACGTGCGCGACGACCGAATAAACCTCTTCACCACCGTCACCACGCAACCCAAGTCGTTCTACTATCTCTGCCGCGTCGTTTCCAAAGGCACCTTCAAGCTCGGTCCCGTCAGCGCCGACGCCATGTACAACGCCGAGTACCACTCGTATGCCGGTTATGGTGTGGTGCGGGTGCGGTAGCAGTAGCGCGAACTGTGTAGTTCGCGTCCCCGCGCCGTTCAAACCGTTGTCGTTCTGGGGCGCGAACTACACAGTTCGCGCTACTGCGGCTATATCCCCTCAAACACCTCCGCCCACTCCAACTCCACGCCGGGCAGGGTGGCTACCGGAACAGGGCCGGGCTGATAAAACTCGCCTTGCAGCTCGTACCGGTCGTTTTGCAGGCTACAGACGATGACGTTTTTCTGGCCGGGGTCCACCATCCAGTATTCCAGCACGCCGTTTTCCTCATAGAGGTCGAACTTGGTTTTGCTGTCGTGGGCGGTGTTACCGGGGCTCAGAATTTCGACGATCCAATCGGGCGCGCCCACGTAGCCAAACTCGTCGAGCTTAGCCGGGTCGCACACCATGCAGAGGTCGGGCTGCACCACGGTGGTAATCTGCGCGTCGCCGTTGGGCGACGCTTTCAGCAGCCGCACATCAAACGGCGCAGCAAAGCCCTGGCAGGTTTTACCGCGCAGGGCATTCCAAATAGCCCCGCTGATGTTGAAGGAAATCTTCTGATGCCGCACGCGGGGCGCGGGGCCCATCCGGCGCACCTTGCCTTTGATCAGCTCCACTACCCCTTCCAGCCGCCATGTCAGGTAGTCGGCGTAGGTTTTGGTGAGGTCGAGCTGGGAAATATCGGTGATTACGGGCATAGCAACGGCAGTGAGGACTCTACGAATATACGGCGCACCCGCCACTGAAACGCCAGCGCCCCGGTCAGCAATGCCCCTCTGCACTTGAGAAAAAAACGGCGTTTTAGATCTGTTTTGCGGCGTATCGTCAGCAGGATACAACCTTGCCACAAACACAAAAGTCAGCCCCATTGGAGCTGACTTTTGTATTTGTGGCAAGATTATCAACACATTGACCTACTGCAGCACCATGCGCTTGGTGGAAACCGTTTCGCCGGTTTTCACTTTGAACAGATACGTACCGCGCGCCAGCTTGCTGCCATCAAACTGCACCTGATGGGCACCAGCGGCTTCCGCGCCGGCTACCAGCGTCTGCACTTTGCGGCCCAGCGTGTTATACACTTCCACGCTCACCGGGCCGGCCTGGTTGAGGTAGTAGCTGATGGTGGTAGCGCCGGTGAAGGGGTTAGGGTAGGCAGCAGCCTCCACACTCTGCGCAGCGGCGGCCGTGCTCAGCGCCGTGGCCGTGGTGGTGCCGGCCGAAGAGCGGGCGGCGGTAGGCTGGGTCAGGGCATCGTACTGCGGGAAGGTGCGGCTCACGATGACGGCAAAATCAGCCCGGGTCACGTTCTGGCTAGGCTTGAAAGTGGCGTGCAGCGTGGGCTGCAGGTCGTAGGGCCCCTGCTTGAGCGTGTAGTAGGCGTTGATCAGGTTCAGGTTCAGGGCAATGCTCACGTAACCTTTCAGGCCGGCCGGAATGCTGGCCTCATCATCAACAGGAATGCTCTGGCCATTTACCTGTACCGTGAGGGGCTGGCTGTTGCGGGCCAGGGCCTGCTGCTGGAAGCCAAGGCTCTGCACCAGCGAATACGCCAGCGAAGCGCGGTTTACCTGGCCATTGGGCGAGAACGTGCCGGTAGCCGTGGGCAGCATCACGCCGCTGTTCTGGTGCAGTCGGTCGCGCTGGGCAGCGCCACGGGCAGCCACCGATTCCGTAATCAGGATTTCCGCAGCTGAGGACACATCAGAGAAGGAACGGGCGCCGCTGAAGGGCAGCAGCTGCCGGATGCCCTGGCCCATCAGCAAGTAGTCGGCCAGTTGCAGGCGCGTCAGGGGCGCATCGGGGCGGTAGCCGTTGCTCAAGCCATCCACAAGGCGGTTGGTAACGGCCATCTTGATGGCTGCCTCAGCCGGATGCCCCACAATGTCGTTGAGGTTGGTGGTGCCGGCGGCCGTGAGCAGGGAGATGGTGCCGCTCACGGTTTCGGGGGCAGCCACGCCACGCACTCCTTCCACCTGCACCTTCCAGGTGCCGGCCACAGGCGAGGCCACGGCCACGCTGCGGTCAGTGGAAAGCGTAAACGTGACGGGCGTGCCGGAGCTGTAGCGCACGCCGTTGGGGTCGAGCAGCACCAGGTTGGTGAGGTTGCCGGTTTCACCCAGGATACCCCGCGACGAAATCTTCACCTCCAGGCTGTTGGTGCCGGCACTCACCGGGAAGCTCATGCTGTTGGCCGTCGTGACAACCGGGTTGAAGTTGATGGTAAACGGCACGTTGGTGGTTTGCGCGTTTACGCTGCTGTTGAAGCGGCGCAGCGAATTCACTGTGGCCCCGAAAAGCGAGGACCGGAAAGCCTGATCCACGGCGGCGTAGGCATTCACGTAGCCGGCACCTACCTCCCAGGAGTCGCGCCCGGGCATGTTGGTGGCCGTTTTCTGCAGTACCTCTTTCACCTGCGCCGGGCTCAGCGAAGGCTTGGCTTCCAGCAGCAGCGCCACCACGCCCGCCACGTGCGGCGTAGCCATAGACGTGCCGCTGCTGTGCGTGTAAAATGGCACCTCGCCGGGCTGCAGCACTTCGGCATCCTGCTGGGCTCCCAGAGACGACACCGGGGCAATAGCACGGGTGGACACCACATCTACGCCGGGCGCCACAATTACGGGCTCGTTCTTGAAGGTCCAGGTTTCGCCGTCCATCACAAACGTGCCCTGCTCGCCACGCACCCCGCGCGAGGAGAAGTCGGCCAGCAGGCCGTGCCGGTCGCCGGCGCCCACCGAAATGGTCCAGGGCGCAATGGCGTAGGGGTTGTGCGTGTCGGCGCCGGGGCCTTCGTTGCCGGCCGCAAACACCACCACCATGCCACGGTCGTAGCACTTTTTGGTAGCCACGTTCAGCGGGTCATTGGGCTCGAAGTCGCCGCTGCTGCCAAACGAGTTGCTGATGACGCGGATGTTGTACTGAAACTGGTGCGTAAGGGCGTAGTCGAATCCGCCGATGGCATCGAGTACCAGCAGCGCGCCACCCGAGCCGTAGCCCAGCAGCGAGGCGCCAGGAGCTACGCCCTCGTATTTACCGCCCGAGCGGGCGCCGTTGCCGCCCACCGTGCCGGCACAGTGCGTGCCGTGGCCGGAGTTGGTATCCGTGTTGGGCACGCCTTCCACCCAGGTTACGGGCAGCAGGGCGCTCAGGGAATTCAGGTTGGTGGAGCCCAGCGTGTTCTGCACCAGGTGCGAGCCAAACTTGATGTCCTCGTGGGTGCCATCCACGCCGCTGTCGTTGATGAGTACGCCCACACCCTTGCCCGATACCGGCAACCCGCCGTTGCGGGCCGTCATCTGCTGGTCGGTGCGCAGGCGCTTCACGCCCGTCAGGTGAGTGTCTTCGAAGTTGTAGTAGTCGAGCTTTTTGTTGATGTAGAGCGAGCGAACCTCCGGGTTCTGAGCCAGGGCATTCACCTGGGCGGCCGTGGCCACAACGCCTGCTACCGGCAAAGCCCGCATGGTAACGCCCTGCGTGATGCCCAGCCGCTGCAGCAAGCCCAGCTGCGTGAGGCCCGGGGCGCTGCTGCCCTTAAACGTAACAATCACCTGCGCCGTGGGGCTGGACGCCAACGCCGCACGCAGCGCCGGATCAACAGTTGCCTGGCCGAAGGAAACGCTGGCCTTAAAGCCTACCAACACAAGGGTTGCGAAAAGTTTACTTTTCATGTAGTGTTTTGGAATAGGAAGGTGGATTGATGGTGGATGTTGGGCCTTGAGCGTTGTCCTCTGGGGCTGGCTTGCCAGGCGCCGCGCCTTGTGCGTGGGCTACCCGCAAGCCGGTACCGGAGGAGGGCTGCTGCCGGTCGCGGAATAGCTACGGTCAACCCATTAGTTTCGGATTCAGGGCCAGTAAAATATTTTCATAAAAAGGTTCCTTTTGTTACAAATACTTACTGCATCAGGCTTGTTTACTGTTATAAATCCCGCATATCATCCGTTTTTACACGTATCCCATTTCCAGCAATTCAGTCTTTTACAACCAAATAATCCGACTATTTGCCCGGCAGCTCCACCCGATTTGGACGCTGGTGCCAGCAAGCCGAGGGCAAGCTCAACGGCAAAACCGGCCGGCACTGCCACGGGCATTCCAGCCACGCTTCACGCAACCGATACAGGCCCACGCCCAGCTTCAGGCCCTCCGCCGCAGCGGCCTGAAGCTGGGCGCGGGCCTGACACGTGCAGGCAGGCAGCCAGTATATTTGACGGATGAAACGGCGCGCTGCTTTTCGGGTGGGAGGAACACTAGGCCTGCTGGTGGCGGCGCTGCTGGGGCTGGATTGGCTGTTTCCACTGCCGCCCGCGCCGCTGTACTCGCCCATCGTACTGGCACAGGACGGTTCGGTGCTGCACGCTTACCTCAACCCCACCCAGAAGTGGCGGATGAAAACCGAGCTGCGCGAAATCACGCCGGTGCTGCGCAAGGCCATCATCGAGAAGGAAGACCGGTGGTTTCGGTGGCACTACGGGGTGAACCCGCTGGCGCTGGTGCAGGCCGCCGGGCGCAATGCGCTGGGCACGGGCCGCACCACCGGGGCCAGCACGATTACGATGCAGGTGGCGCGGCTGCTGGAACCCAAGGAGCGTACTTTCCCGAACAAGCTGCTGGAAATGGCCCGGGCCACGCAGCTGGAAGCGCACTACAGCAAAGACGAAATCCTGCAGCTCTACCTGAACCTGGTGCCCTACGGCGGCAACGTGGAAGGCGTGAAGTCGGCGGCGCTGCTGTATTTCCAGCAAACGCCCGACTACCTTTCGCTGGCCCAAACCGTGACGCTGGCCATCATTCCGAACCGCCCGCGCGGGCTGGTGCTGGGCAAGAACAACGCCGCCGTGCTGCAGGAGCGCAACCGCTGGCTGCGGCGTTTCGGGGCGGCAGGGCTGTTCCCGGCTCAGGACGTGGCCGATGCGCTGCTGGAGCCGCTGGACGTGCAGCGCCACCCCGCGCCCACCCTGGCCCCGCACCTGGCGCGGCGGCTGGTGCGGCAGTTTCCGCGGCAGGCCATTATCCGCAGCAGTTTGCAGCGCGCCAAGCAAAGCAAGGCCGAAGACCTGACGCGGGGCTATGTGCGCCGCCTCCACGAGCTGGGCATTTCGCAGGCGGCCGTGCTGGTGGTGAATAACCGTACCCGGCAGGTGGAAGCCTACGTGGGCTCGGCCGATTTTCGCGACTTCGCCAGCCAGGGGCAGAACGACGGCGTGGTGGCGGTTCGCTCGCCGGGCAGCACGCTCAAGCCGTTTCTGTACGCCCTGGCCCTGGACCGGGGCCTCGTCACGCCCAAGCAGCTGCTCCCCGACGTGCCCACCAACTTCCAGGGCTACCGGCCCGAGAACTTCGACAAGCGCTGCCACGGCGAGGTGACGCTGGAGCGGGCGCTGGCTTATTCGCTCAACATCCCAGCCGTGCGCTTGCTCAACCAGCTCGGCGTGCCCGCCTTCACCGAAAAGCTCCAGCAGGCCGGTTTCCAGAACGTGAAGCGTAACCGCAGCCAGCTGGGCCTCAGCAGTATTCTGGGTGGCTGCGGCGCCAGCCTGGAGGAATTGACGGGCCTGTACGTGACGCTGGCGAATGGGGGGCAGTACCGGGGACTAGCCCTAGTCGCCTCACCCCAACCCCTCTCCGAAAAGGAGAGGGGCTCTAACTCTAGCGCTAAAAAGTCGGCAGGCTCCTCCCTCTCCTTTTTCGGAGAGGGGGGCCGGGGGGGTGAGGCGACCTGGCAGGCCGGCGTCCCGCTCATTTCCCCCGCGGCTGCCTTCCTCACCACCGACATCCTCAGCCAGCTGACCCGCCCCGATTTGCCGTTAGGAGCCGCCAGCAGTATGCGGCTGCCCAAAGTGGCTTGGAAAACCGGCACCAGCTACGGCCGCCGCGACGCCTGGAGCATCGGTTATAACAAGGAGTTTACGATTGGCGTGTGGCTGGGCAACTTCAGCGGCCAGGGCAGCCCGGCCCTGACGGGGGCCGACGTGGCCACGCCTTTGCTCTTCGACCTGTTCAACACGCTGGCCTACAACTCGCCCAACGACTGGTTTGCGCCCCCGGCCGCGCTGGACTTCCGGCTGGTGTGCGCCGAAAGCGGCTTGGTGCCGGGCGAAAACTGCCCTAATCAGCTCATCGACTACTTTCTGCCCGGCGTGAGCAATGGGCAGCGCTGCCAGCATCAGCGCGAGGTGCTGGTGTCAGCGGAGGGCAGCTTCACCTACTGCCGGGCCTGCGCGCCGGCGGCTGGCTACCGGCGCGAGTTGTACCCGAATCTGCTGCCTGAGGTGGCGGCCTACAAGGAAGCGCAGGGGCTGCCGTACCGCCGCCTGCCGCCCCACAACCCGCAGTGCCAACTGGTGCGCGGCGGCCCGGAGCAGGCGCCCACCATCACCTCGCCCACCGCCAACACCGAGTACGTGCTCAACGCCCGCGAGCAGCAACAGCTCCTGCTCAGCTGCACCACCGACAGCGAGGTGCGGCAGGTGCACTGGTACGTCAACGACCAGTTTCTGCGCTCCGCCAAAGCCACCGAACGGGTATTTTTCCGGCCCCGGCCCGGCCCCCTGAAAATCTCCTGTGCCGACGACCACGGCCGCAACACCGACGTGCTGGTAACGGTGACGGAACTGGAGTAAGCAGTAGCGCGAACTGTGTAGTTCGCGTCCCCGCGCCGTTCAAACCGTTGTCGTTCCGGGGCGCGAACTACACAGTTCGCGCTACTGCGCGGACGTCCGTATAGGCCATAAGCTGAGCCACACCGCAGGCATCCAGTGGTAAACTCCGTAAAACATTTCGGCGGCCGGCTAGTTTAACCAGCTTCCGTCCTGCCACTACCCGAAGCCCGGCCCGCGTGCTTTGGCCCGCCCGCCGACTTCGGCCGCCGCTCTTCGTGCAGCCTCCCTTGGTTACATGCGTCCATCGAGGCAGCCGCTCTGTCCGCTCTTATTGGGTCACCCAGCCCTGAACTGTCCAGTTACGTATCGGAGTAACTGCTTTCCCTTTCCTATGAAATACGTACATCAGACGCTCCGGCTTCTGCTAGGCTTTCTATGGCTTGCTCCCAGCGTTGGCGTGGCTCAGACGGCCACCCCTTCCCTGCCACCTAATCAGGAACTCACTCTTGCGCAGTGCCTGAACGTGGCTTTAGTAAACCAGCCCCTGCTGCGGCAGGCCCGCGTAGATCAGGAAATTACCCGCGCGGAAAACCAGATTGCTCTGGCCGGCTGGCTACCGCAGGTGGGCTTGCAAGGCACGGCGCAGCACTATTTCCAGCTGCCCTTCACCATCTTCCCCGACCCCGCTACCGGTACGCTCACGCCCCGCCAGATTGGGGTGCGCAACGTGACTACTGTGGGTCTGAGCGGCACGCAGACCATCTATAATAACGACGTGCTGCTTGCCGCCCGCAGCAAGCGGTTCAACAATCAGGCGGCCACGCAGAATACGACGAACGTGCGGATTGCCACGGTTTCGGACGTGAGCAAGGGCTTCTACGACGTGCTGCTGGCCCAGCGCCAGCTGGAGGTGTTCAGCCAAGACATTGCCCGCCTCCAGCGCAACTACCGCGACGCCCGCGCCCGCTACGAAACCGGTATTGCCGACAAAACGGAGTACCTACAGGCCGAAATTTCGCTCAACAACTCCCTGGCCGGCCGCAAACAGTCGCAGGAAGCCATTAAGGCGCGGCTGGCTTACCTCAAGCAGCTGATGGGCCTGCCGCCGGAACGTCCGTTGGCCCTGCAATACGACACGCTAAAGCTGGAACTGGATGCCACCATGGACACAGCCGTGGCCCTGAATATTAGCAACCGTATCGAAATTCAGCAGCTACAGACGCAACGGTCCTTGCAGGACCTGACGGTGGACTACTACCGCTTCGGGTTTTTACCCTCGCTGTCGGCGTTTGCCAACTACAACTCGGTATTTCAGAACAACTCAGCCAGCGAGTTGTACCGCACCCGTTTCCCGAACTCCTACGCCGGTTTGCAGCTCGGCCTGCCCATTTTCACCGGCTTCCGGCGGTTGCAGAACGTGCGCCGCGCCCGCCTGCTCAACACTCGCCTCGACGAGGACGTGAGCAACACCCGCAACCAGATTAACACCGAGTACGCCACCGCGCTGGCCAACTACAAGGGCTACTACACCCAGTACATGCTGGGCAAGCGCAATCTGGAAGCCTCCAGGGAAGTGTACAACGTCATCAACCTGCAGTACCGGGAAGGCATCCGGGCCTACATCGACCTGATTGTGGCCCAGACCACCCTGCGCACCTCCCAACTCAACTACTACACCGCCCTGTTCCAGCTCCTGAGCAGCAAAGTGGATCTACTCCACGCCCTCGGCGAGCTGCCGACGGAGTATTAATTATCCGTTTTTCACCCCGTCATGCTGAGCGAAGCGGAGCGTAGTCGAAGCATCTCTACCGCTTCATTGTAAGGCTCTTGATTAGTCAGAAGTAGAGATGCTTCGACTACGCTCCGCTTCGCTCAGCATGACGCTCTGAAACATCCAGACGCCCCCTCCATAGCCCAGGGTTTCAACCCGCGCCGCCCGCGCCACCCGCCGCCTCAATCACCCTCCTTCTGCCGCTCCTGCTTTCCGATATGAACCATACCCTCCTCCGCCCCCTCACCTTTGCCGCCAGCCTGTTGGCGTTGGCCAGCTGCGGCCAGAAAGAAGATGAAAAAGCCGCCGGGCCGCCGCCGGCTACGCCCGTGACGCTGGTTGCTGCCCGCACCACCGACGCCGTGTATTACGACGAGTACCCGGCCACCGTGGTAGCCCTCAACAACGTGGAGCTGCGCAGCCAGGTGGCCGGATTCATCACTCAGATCTACTTCAAGGATGGCGACCTGGTGCAGAAGGGCAAGCCGCTCTATGAGATTGACCGCCGCAAGTACCAGGCCGCCTACCAGCAGGCCCTGGCCGGCCTGCGCAGCGCCCAGGCCGTGGTGCAGAACGCCCAGGTGAACCTGAACCGCTACCAGCGGCTGGCCCAGCAGGACGCCATTGCCAAGCAGATCGTCGACAACGCCGCCACCAGCTACTCCACCGCCCAGGCCCAAGTGGCCGAGGCCCAGGCCAACGTGGCCCTGGCCCGCACCGACCTCGATTACTCGGTGATTAACGCGCCGTTTACGGGCCGCATCGGCATTTCGCAGGTGCGGCTGGGGGCGCAGGTGAGCCCCGGCACCACCCTGCTCAACACCATCAGCGCCGAGGACCCAATGGGCGTGGACTTCGTGATTCCGGACACCGACCTGAGCCGCTTTGCCGATTTGCAGCGCCAGGGTGGCGGCCGCCAGGATTCCACTTTCCGCCTCGTGCTACCCGACGGCACGCGCTACGCCCAGCCCGGCAAGATGCTGGCCATCGACCGGGGCGTAAACCAGCAGACGGCCACCGTGCAGATTCGGGTGCAGTTTGCCAACCCCAAGCGCGAGCTGAAAGACGGCATGAGCACTGTGCTCAACGTGCTCAACCGGCAGTCGGGCCGCCGGCTGGTGGTGCCGTTTAAGGCCGTGGTGGAGCAGATGGGCGAGAACTTCGTGTTCATCGCCGGCGACAGCAGCAAGGCCGTGCAGCGCAAAGTGCAGCTCGGCCCCCGCCTCCGCGACCAAATCGTCATCATGAACGGTATCAAGGAAGGCGACAAAGTAGTCACCGAAGGCCTCAACCGCCTCCGCGACGGCGGCCAGATTACCACCGGCGCCCCCGCTACGGCCGGTACCGCCGCTCCTGCCGCCGCCGCCAAGTAAGCACACACTAGAAACTAGCTCCCCTCCTTGGAAAGGAGGGGCTGGGGGTGGTTGACAATCGTTGAACAGCCTTTAAAAACTAGCTTCTAGTTCTATCCTTCGTTCTGGCGGTGTCTACCACCCCCAGCCCCTCCTTTCCAAGGAGGGGAGCTAGTTTCTAGCTCTCGTCCATTCGGCGCACTCGCCCCAAGATTCACCGCTATGATTGCAGAAACCTTTATCCGGCGTCCCGTCACGGCCATTGTCACCTCCCTGGTGATTGTGCTGGTGGGCGTGCTGGCCATCCTGAATTTGCCCGTGGGGCAGTATCCGGAGATTACGCCGCCCACCGTATCGGTGAGCGGCACCTACACCGGCGCCGACGCCCAGACCGTGGAGCAGACCGTGGCCACGCCCGTGGAAGTGCAGGTGAACGGCACACCCGGCATGACCTACCTGCAAAGCAACAGCACCAGCAACGGGCAGATGAGCATGACGGTGAACTTCGAAGTCGGCACCGACATCAACATTGCCGCCCTCGACGTGCAGAACCGCGTGGGCATTGCCCAGCCCACCCTGCCGCAGGAAGTGCAGCGCCTGGGCCTGGTAGTGCGTAAGCGGAACCCCAGCATTCTGATGCTGGTGGCCATGTACGCCCCCAAAGGCACCCACAACACCACCTTCCTCGACAACTACGCCAACGTGTTCGTGAAGGACGCGTTGCTGCGCACCAAGGGCGTGGGCGACATCGTGAGCCGCGCCGACGACTTCTCGATGCGCGTGTGGCTCAAGCCGGACAAGCTCAGCCAACTCGGCGTCACGGCCCAGGAAGTCACGGCCGCTATTCAGGAGCAGAACGCCCAGATTGCCGCCGGCTCCATCGGCGCGCCCCCGGCCCAGACGGGCCAGACGTTTGAGTACAACGTGTTCGTGAAAGGCCGCCTGACCAACACCGAGGAATTCGGCAACGTCATCGTGAAAACCCGCCCCGACGACGGCTCGGTGGTGTACCTCAAGGACGTGGCGCGGCTGGAGCTGGGCAAGTTCAACTACGCCAACAACTCCTTCGTGGACGGCAAACGCTCGGCCTACCTGCTCGTGTACCAGGCCCCCGGCGCCAACGCCCTCGAAACCTACGAAAACGTGGTGGCGACCATGGACCAGCTCAAAAAGCAGTTCCCCGCCGACCTCGACTACGTGGTGCCATTTGAAGCCGCCTCAGTAGTGAAAGTGTCCATCGAGGAAGTGCTGCACACGCTGGTGGAAGCCCTGGTGCTGGTGATTATCGTGGTGTTCCTGTTCCTGCAGAGCTGGCGCTCCACGCTTATTCCGGTGCTGGCCATTCCGGTGTCCATCATCGGCACGTTCATTATGTTTATCCCGCTGGGCTTCACCATCAACACGCTCACCATGTTCGGCTTCGTGCTGGCCATTGGCATTGTGGTGGATGACGCCATCGTGGTGGTGGAGGCCGTGGAGCACAACATGAACGAGCGGGGCATGAGCCCCCTGGATGCCACGCTGGCCGCCATGCGCGAAATTTCGGCCCCGGTTATTGCCATTGCCCTGATTCTGGCGGCGGTGTTCGTGCCGGTGGGCTTCATTCCGGGCATCACGGGCCGCTTGTACCAGCAGTTCGCCATCACCATTGCCATTTCCGTGATTATCTCGGCTTTCGTGGCCCTCTCGCTCACGCCGGCCCTGTGCGTGCTGCTGCTCAAGCCCCACAAGCGCGACGAAAACTCGAAAGGCCTCGACAAGCTCTTCTACAAGTTCAATACCTGGTTCGATAAGGTGACCGGTAAATACGGCCGGGGCGTGCAGCGCGGCATCAAGCACAGCCGCTTCGTGGTGGTCATTCTGGTCTGCATCATTGCGGGCACCGGTTTGCTGTTCGCCAAGAAGCCCGGCGGCTTCATCCCCACCGAGGACGAAGGCCGCATCATCATCACCTTCAACCTGCCCGAAGCATCCTCTACCGAGCGCACCGTGAGCACGCTCAAGGGCATTATGAAGGAGTTGAGCGAAGTGAAGGGCATTCGGCACTACGCCGGCCTGGGCGGCCTGAACGCCGTCAACTTCTCCTCGAAATCGAACAGCGGCACTGTGTTTTGCCAGCTGCAGCCCTGGGAAGAGCGCGAGGACAAGGAGCTGCAATTGCAGGGCCTGATTGCCACCATCCAGAAGCGGATGAGCCGCTTCAAGGAAGCCAACGTGGTGGTGATTTCGCCCCCGGCTATTCCGGGCCTGGGCAACACCGGCGGCTTCTCGTTCGTGCTTCAGGAGCGCGAGGCGGGCGGCGACATCAAGAACTTCGATGCGCAACTGCAAAACTTCCTCGGCGCGCTGCGCAAGCGGCCCGAAATCACCGGGGCCTTCTCGTTCTTCACCGCCAACACCCCCGGCTACGAGCTGACCATTGACCGCGAAAAAGCCAAAAAGCTGGGCGTGTCCATCTCCGACATCGGTACCGCGCTGCGCACCTACCTGGGCTCGGCCTACGTGAACGACTTCACGGTGTACGGCCGCAACTTCCGCGTAGTCACCCAGGCCGACAGCATGTACCGCGGCGACATCAGCAACCTGGGCCAGTACTACGTGCGCAACAGCAGCGGCGGCATGGTGCCCCTGAGCACGCTCACCAGCTACAAGCGCAACGAGTCGGCCCCGCTCATCTCGCACTACAACCTGTTCCGCTCGGCCGAAATCAACGGCAACGCCGCCCCCGGCTACTCCTCCGGCGACGCCATCAAGGCCCTGCAGGAAACGGCGGCCCAGTCGTTGCCGGCCGGCTACGGCTTCGAGTTTTCGGGCCTGACCCGCGAGGAGCAGCTGGCCGGCGGGCAGACGGTGTACATCTTCGCCCTGTCGCTCACGTTTGTATTCCTGTTCCTGGCGGCCTTGTATGAAAGCTGGTCGGTGCCGTTTTCGGTGCTGCTGGCCGTGCCGCTGGGCGCGTTCGGGGCCATCCTGGCCCTGATTTTCCTGCCCAAGCTCACCAACAATGTCTACGCCCAGATTGGCCTGATTACGCTGATCGGTTTGTCGGCCAAGAACGCCATTCTGATTATCGAGTTTGCCAAGGAGCGGGTGGATAAAGGCATGCCGCTGGTAGATGCCACGCTGGAAGCCGTGCGCCTGCGCCTGCGCCCCATCATCATGACCTCCCTTGCCTTTATTCTGGGCGTGCTGCCGCTGGTATTCGCCTCCGGTGCCGGCGCCCAGAGCCGCCAGACCATCGGCTGGACGGTACTCGGCGGCATGATTTCGGCCACGCTGCTGGCCATCTTCATCGTGCCGGTGCTCTACGTGCTCATCACCCGCTTCGCCTACGGCAAGGAGAAGCTGGCCGAGCTGGAAGCCAACTACAAACCCGACGAAGAGCACGGCGGCCCCAAAGAAGCCGGCCCCGGCGAAGGCGACCATTCGGCCGCCCCACAACCGGCGTAATCTAGATTATCTGTAAACCGAAAAAGCCCCGACAGTCCCCGCTGCCGGGGCTTTTTCGTGCCCGGTGTAGAGACGCGTACTCGCGTCTCGTCGTTGAACGACCCGGCACCATGCAACCCCATCATATTTAGCAAATCCGACACATATAGAAGCGTCTTGTTATTGGATGACTACTAACCATCCATATAAACGACCTCAGCAACGACAAGACGCAAATATGCGTCTCTACAGGCATTAAAACCTGCTTCACCGCACATAACATCCAACTAAATTATTTAGCCATACGCCTCTAATACATCACTAATTTTCTACTAATATAATTAGCATTTGCCAAAATCATTCGCTTACTTGGCATCGTAATCAACTGCCATTGCTATGACTGATTTTGCTTATGCCTACGCCCGGCCGTCGGCGCTGGAAACGGGACCCGAGGGCCAGGCGCTGCTGTTGTCGGCCTTTGCGGAAAACGCTGCTGATGCAGCCGGTACGGCCTGCTTTTTCCGCGGCCGTTTGCGCGACTCCTGGCTGGCGGCGCGGGGCCTGAGCACCCTGGCCAAAGTGGTGGCCGCCCGCTTCGTGCCCCAGAGCGCCGTGCTGCGCGACCCAATTGTGACGGCCGGGGCCGGGCGGCTGCGATTTGAGGCGTTTTCCTCGTGCAATGGTGTGTACGCCCGCCTCGATTTGGGCCCCGAGGCGCTGGACGGCGAGTTTCTGTGCAGCGGCACCACCAACGTCGATTTCAACGAGCCCATGGTAAATGCGCTGGCCCGCATTTCGCGCACCGAGCCGGTGCTGCTGTCGGTGGGCGAGCAGGAAGTGGTGCTGGAGCGGGCCGCAGGGCGCGTGACCGAGCGCAAAGTGGCGCTGCCGGAACGCTGGATCAAGGGCCTGACCACCGTGCAGGGCTACCTGGCCCAGATGGAGGAAAAGCTGCGTCTCACCCGCCTGCAGGCCGTGCAGCTGGTGCAGAGCCTGCCCGCTGGCACCGCCCGCACCGATTTTTTTCTGGTACTGCGCGGCCCCCGGCCCAGCTTTGCGGCCGTGGCCAGCCCCGGCGCGGTGCGGGTGGGCGGCGTGCACCGGCTGCGGCTTCTGGAAGGTCTGCTGCCGCTGTGCGAGGCCCTACGCGTGTACGCCACGCCCAGCGGGCAGGCGGCCGCCTTCGTGCTGGAGTTGGGCGGCGGGCAGCAGTTTGTGCTGGCGTTGTCGGCGGATGCGTGGCGCGGGTTTTCGGGTGAGGGCAACCAGCTGGAAACCCTGGCCGAGGAGCTGTCCGCCGAGTGGGTGGCCGGGGCCAACGCTCTGTTTCGGGGCAACGAAACCTTCAACCCCACCCTGTTTGCCCTGAAGCACGGCCTCGCCCCCGACACCGTGGACCGCCTTTGTGCCAGCCTCTCGGCCATGGGCCTGCTGGGCTTCGACCTGCTCGAAAACCAGTATTTCTACCGCCGCCTGCCCTTCAAAACCCAGCGCATCCTCAGCCTAAACCCACGCCTGAAAAACGCCCGTGCCCTGCTCTCAGCCGCCGACGACGTGCAGCTGGTAAGCATCGGCCCCGAGGGCCGCACAGAGGCCCGGGTGCGCGGTACCGGCGTGTGGTACACGGTGCTGGTGGGCGGCCCCGAGCCGGCCCGCTGCACCTGCCCCTGGTACAGTGGCCATCAGGGCCAGCGCGGCCCCTGCAAGCACGTACTGGCCGCCCAGCTGCGCTTCGTGCAGAGCTAGCGGCCATTGAATTCAGCCTTTATCCATTTTCTACCCTCCGTTATTCTTTCTCCGGCTATGACCACCATCGAAACTTTCGAGCACATTATTCGCCGCCAGAAACCGGCGCAGTTGGTGCCTTTTCTGCTACAGCTGCCCAAAAATGAAGTAGTGGCAGTCCGGAAGAAAACCCGGCAGCTGCAGCGGGAGCTGGAGCAGTTTCGCGACCTGGGCGGCGGCAGCTGGGGCCGGACCAGCACGCCGGAGCAGCTGCTGATGCTCTTGCTGGCCGGCCTGCGCACCTACTCCCGCAAGGAGGCCCTGAGTGCCAGCTTCCGCATCTGGGAGCTGCAGGCGCAGGACATGCCCCATTTCTGGGCCGTATTGGAGCACACCCGCCCCGATTGGCTGGCCGACTTTTACGCCCTGCGGGCCGACCGCAACAGCTGGGACCGGCCGTCGTACGCGCTGCTGCGGGAGCTGGAAAGCCGGCAGTTGCTAACCCACCAGCCCCGCCTGTTTGCGCACGCGCTGCCAGGGCTGGTTTCGGAGCTGGGCACAGAGCTAAGCCGCCTCACGCTGGTGCCGGCCAACGCTACCGCCGCCACGGCGGCCCGCATGGCCGCCGACCCTGTGCTGCTGGCCCGCGACCTGCCGCTGCTGTTCGACTACGACACCGCCGCCGACGGCCATCAGGGCCACGTGCAGCCGCCCATGACCCCGAAAGACCAGCTAAACGCGCTCAGCCAATACGCCTGGCAGCACTGGGAAACGCGGCACCCGCGCCAGATTGTAACCTGGCTGGACGTGCTGCTGGAGCTGGAGCGCACCGGCCACCTGCAGCGCGCCGACCTGCTCAGCCGCTGTCTGCTGGCGCTGCGCCGCGACTTCCGCCGCCCGCTCCTGACATGGTTTAAAAACCTGTTTCTGGGCCTGAACCCAACGCTGGCGGAGCGGCTGGCTCACCAGACCGACTTGGTAGACCTGCTGGCCCACCCGCTGCCGCTGGTTGTCAACTTCGCGCTCAACCAGCTCAAGGACCTCTGGGCCCATCCTGACTTCGCGCCTACTCCGCCGCTGCTTTACGCCGAAAGTCTGCTCACCCGCCAGGATATAAAAACCGGTATCCGCGCCCTGTTCGCTGGGCTGGAAAAGCTGCTGAAGCGCGACGCCGCGGTGGCTCCTGCCCTGGCGGCGCTGGCTTCCACGGCCCTCGCCCACGCCGATGCAGCCATTCAGGAGCGCGCCGCCAAGCTGCTGAAAACGCTGCTCAGTGCCGTCAAACCCCTGCTCACGGCCACCGAAGCCGCCGACACCATAGCTGGCCTCTGCCTCTACGCCGACCTGCTGGCCCCAGCTGCCCGCCTCCTGCTCTCCCCCTACCTGCCGCTGGAAGACGATGATTCGTCTTCCAGCGCGGCTGTTTCCTACGTGCCGCAAAACGGCTTCGTACCCGATATTTCAGCGGCCACGGCTATTGCGCCGGTGCGCGACTGGCACGACTTGCTGTTCCTGACCGGACAGGTGGTGCAGCAGCGCCAACCGGCCGACGTGGAGCGCTGGCTGGATGGCCTGCTGCGCCTGCGCGGCCAGTTTCCAGCCGACTATGCCCGGCAGCTGCACCCCTATCTGGTGCAGGCGCTGCCCTGGGTGCTGCAGGGCAAGTCGGAGGACGAGACGCGGGCGGCGCTGCTTTCGTTTTCCTTCGGCAACCACAACGGGCAGCAGGAGCTGCTGCTGGCCCTGCTTATGAGCTGGTACCTGGGGTTTCCGCACCTGAAAGTGCCGCAGGTGTCCTTGAGCTCCGCCCAGTACCACCACCCCGACCCGTTACTGCGCGTGGAGCAGCAGCGCCTGGCCGCCGTGGAAGAAGCGCTGTGGGCTTTTGCCGCGCCCTTGCCGCTGCTCAGCACCCCCACCCACGCGCCGCACTGGGTGGCACCCTCCGCGCTGGTGCAAAAGCTGCTGGACTATGAGGCTGCCGGCCAGGAGCCCAATTCCGCCGACCTGTGTCTAGCACTGGCCCGCACCGCCGTAGCCGCCCCCGCCGACGTAGCCGCGGCCCGCCGCCTGCTGCCCCTATTCCAAAACTCCGACCTGTGCCAGCTGCTGACTTCGTTTCTGGGTCCTCCCGCAGCGGAGGTAGCGTTGCCGGCTACCGTACCGAAGCCGCCGCAGCGCCGGTTTTCCGGTCGTCTGGCCCAGCTCATCCCGTTTCTGCGCAGCACTATTCCACCGGCCAGTAGTCCGAACTGTACTACCGAGCTACCTTGGCTGTGGGCCGTGGCGGCCCGCACTCGTCAGCCCCACGCCACACTGCCGGCCCTGCAGCCCTACGCTCAGCATCCCGGCCTCGGCACTCCCTGGCGGCCTACCTGGAAGATTGAGCAGAACTCGCACACCTACAAACAGCTCTGGAACAAGGCCAAGCCTGAAGTCACGGAGCACTGGCAGGAGTTGGTGCTGGACACAGCGGAGCCCAGGCAGCCACTGCCCTCCAACCTGCTGCTGTATTCGCTGCACGCCAGCGTGGCGGCCCGCAACCACTATTCGTTGTGGGCTACGGCCGCCGACCTGCCCTTTCTGCTCACGCTGCTGCCCAACCACCCCGATCCGCTGTACTGGCACCTGATCCGCATCGGCTGCCGCACCGCGGGCAAAGACACGTCGTCGCAGGACGCCGTGCGGGTGCTGCTGCACAGCCTGCTGCAGCCGGGCCCCACGTACACGGAGGCCGCCACGCTGCTGCTGGCACTGGGCCTGACCCACGCCGCGCCGGGCTGCCGGGCACTAGCCCTGGAAGTGCTGCTGGCCGCCATCGGGGCTGGCCGACTGGTGCCGGTGGCGCTGGGAAGCGTACTGGGCCAGCTGTTGGCCTCAGAGTTCGTGCCCATGCAGCGCCTCACCGATGGCCTAACCCAGGCTCGCGCCATTAGTGCGCTGGTAGATGATGCTGTGCACCAGTTGCTGGATAGCCTGTTGCCACTGCTGCCGGCCGCTCCCCTGCGCAACACCCGCAAGCTAATCGAGGCCTACGCCGACGTGCAGGGCCGCAGCCGGCAGGCAGTACCGGAAGAGGTGCAGCAGAAGCTATGCGCCTGGAGCAATTCCGGCACCCTGAAAAAAGCCACGGCTACTCTGCTGAGCGCCTAACTTATGCGTTGACGGCGCGTATCTGCATCGGTCTGGTTTCACGTATTTTTTGCCGCATGAAAGCGTTTTGGCTTACGGTTGCTATGGGTTGTTTTCCGCTGATGCTGCACGCGCAAGGCGCCCCGTTTTCCATCTACACCAATACCATTCCGAATTCCACGCCCAGCGACCTGCAAGAGAAAACCATCAGGCTGGACAATGGCGGCATCCGGGTTTCTGATGTGGTGCAGCCGACGCTGCAGGTGTTTCGGCCAGCCAAGGACAAAGCCAACGGTACGGCCGTCATCATCTGCCCCGGCGGCGGCTACGTGCGGCTGTCTATGGATAACGAAGGCTCGGATGTAGCCAAGCAGCTCACCGAAATGGGCATCACCGCCTTCGTGCTCAAATACCGCCTGCCCAACGACCAGTCGCAGCCCGACAAAACCATTGCGCCGCTGCAGGACGCGCAACAGGCCATCCGGCTGGTACGCCAGCGGGCCGCCGAGTTCGGCATCAACCCAGCCCGCGTCGGCATGATGGGCTTTTCTGCTGGTGGGCACTTGGCTTCCACGGCCGGCACGCACTTCGCCCAGCCGGTAGGTGCGGTTACTGATGCCACTTCGGTACGGCCCGACTTTCTGATGCTGCTGTATCCGGTTATCAGTTTCGCGGATAGCCTGGCCCACGCCGGCTCACGGCGCAGCTTGCTTGGCCCCACGCCTACCCCCGACCAGATTCGGCTGTATTCCAACGAGCAGCAGGTAACTGCTCAAACACCGCCCACCTTCCTGGTGCACGCCGCCGACGATAAAACGGTGCGCGTACAGAACAGCCTGCGCTTTTACGAGGCCTGCCTGCGCCACAATGTACCCGCGGAAATGCACCTCTACCCAAAAGGCGGCCATGGCTTCGGCCTTCACAACAAAACCACCAAGGACAACTGGATTGAACGGCTGCAGAATTGGCTTGACGCCAACGGCTGGCTTACGCCGTAGTTCTCGGCAACTCTCGGCGCTACCATGCGTCGGCGGATTCGGTACCATCCCACCATACCTCAGTGCCAGCCGGAACTGGTTCTATTCCCGGCTCAGCCAGCAGCAAAGCGCGAACTTCCAGGGAGCCGGCACGGGCTATTTCCTCTACGCTGGCCACCAACGCCGCGGTGTGGCCACCAGCATAGCGCAAGCCCAGTTGCAGGTGTGTGTGCAGGGCCAGCCCAAACAGGGCTTCCGGAGCAGTTTCCGGTAAAAGTAACATCCCAAGGCCGGGCAGCGAAAAACTTTTTGCTACTCGAAAGAGTAATTTTTCTTTCATGGCTGTTACTACGCAAAAACCTGCTTCCTTGTCAGCTGAACCCGCATTTATGCCCTTCTCAATAGTAGTAGGCCGGTTGAGTGCCGTCTACCGGTAACCTGAACCTGGGGCAGGCTCTGTTCGTATTGGCATGGTGCTTGTAATTCTCTTCTCGAAACCGGGTCACAAGCCCTTCGAACTTTAAACCTACCTGTCATGAAAAAGGCCAGTTTGCTTCTCGCATTTGTGATGTTCTTCACCACCATCCTCAGCGGTTTTGCTCAAGACCGCAAAATCAGTTCCAGCGCTAAAGGCGCGGTGATTGGTGGCTTGGGTGGCGCTGCTGCCGGTGCTCTTATCAACAAGCGTAACCGCGTAGTAGGTGGCGCAGTAGGCGGTGCAGCCGGTGGCGCCATCGGTTACACCATTGGCCGCAACGCCGACAACAAGCGCCGTGCTGAAGCTGCCCGCGTAGCTGCCGCCCGCCGGGCCGAAGCACGCCGTGTTGCAGCTTACCGTGCCGGTGTAGCCAAGGGCAATGCCGTTGCTCGGGCTAACGCCAACAACAACGCTATGGCAGCTACTGCCGCTGCAGCTGGCACGCCTTCCATGATGAACAGTTTGGCACCTGCTGCTTCGAGCCCTTCGGCTTTTGCGTCTAGCACCGGCTACTTGCCTAACGAGTCGTACGGCGACCGTAACGCGGCTTATCCTTCTTCGGAAGTACGTCGCAAGAGTTGGTAGTCCTTCTGCGGCTGCTGCAACGAAAACCCAGGTCATTGTACCTGGGTTTTCTGTTACTTCGTCCTGCATTCTTTGCATCTCCGCTCTGTTCTCTCCGTTTTCTTACCAAAACCTGTTCTCATGAAACCCTTCTTTGGCCTTCTGCTCGGGGGCGCTCTATTAGCCTCCTGCTCTAAAACAGCTTCTGAAACCGCCGCCGTGAACGTGCAGACGCTCAATCAGCAGTTTATTGGTGCCTGGAACGCGAAGAACACATTGCAAATTGACTCGTTGCTGGCCGACGACATTCAGTACGCACAAGGGTCCACGCGTTTCAACGGCAAGTCGGAAGTAGCCGATAAGTGGGTGCGCGCTACCATGGGCACAATTTCTGACCTTAAGCTCTATGCCACTTCCACTGGCTCCGATGCGGCCATGGCGTACGAAGCTGGTACGTTTTCCACGGAAGTTTTGCCTGAAACGCCCGGCCAGCCCCGCGGCGAGGGCGAAGGCAACTTTATTCTGCTTTGGAAAAAGAACGCCAAAAACGCCTGGAAGCTCAGCTATGTGCAGCTCGAAGGCCTGCCCGTGAAGGTGGCCAACTAGGAACGCTCTTTTTTGCAAAAGCCCGCTATGCATAGCTGCCTAGCGGGCTTTTGTATGTAACGCCGTTGGATTTGTTGACTTATCAATCTAACAAATGCTACATCTTATATAATTAATTTAATATTTTTTATTACGTTTATACGGTATTCACATTTCTCTACTCGCTCTATGAAACGTTTGCTCTTATGCGTTAGCTTGTTGCTGGCCCTGGCTGCCCCACCCGCCACGGCCCAAACCACCAAGGCCAACTCCCAGCCAGCTCTGATTGACCGGGACCTGCTATTCGGCGACCCCGAAATTTCCGGTGCTCAGCTTTCCCCGGATGGCAGATTCCTGTCGTTTATCAAGCCCTACAATGGCACCCGTAACCTGTGGGTGAAAGGGCTGAAGGAGCCTTTCGATAAGGCCCGTGTAATGACCAATGATCAGGCCCGGCCGGTGCGTGCCTACTTCTGGAGCCGCGACGGCAAATACCTGCTATACAGCCAAGACAAAGGCGGCGACGAGAACTTCAACATCTACGCCGTGAACCCGGCCGAGGCGCCCGCCGCCGGCCAGCCCGTGCCCGCCGCCCGCGACCTGACCGGCCTGAAAGGCGTGCGGGTGCAGATCATCAATGCGCCCCTCTCCGACCCCAACACGCTCTACATCGGCCTCAATGACCGGGACAAAGCCTGGCATGACCTCTACAAGCTCAACCTGACCACCGGTGAAAAAACCCTGGTGCGCCAGAATACTGACCGGCTCGGGGCCTGGGTGTTTGACTGGAACGACCAGCTCCGACTGGCTTCCCGCTCCAACCCCGACGGCAGCACCGAGTGGCTGCGCGTGGAAGGTGAGAAGATGACGCCATTCTACAAAACCTCTATTGACGAGCAAAGCAGCGTGGTAGGCTTTGCCAAAGACAACCGCCGCGTGTACGTTGCCACCAACCAGGGCCAGGGCCGCAACCTGGCCGAAATTGTGCTGCTGGACCCTGCTACCGGAAAAGAGGAAGTATACCAGGCCGACCCACAGAAACGTGTGGATGTAGGCGGGCTGGTGCTGTCGGAGAAAACCCACGAGCCGGTATTTGTGAGCTTCGAGGACGACCGGATGCGCCGTGTGTGGAAAGACAAGGCGTTTGAGGCCGACTTCCAGAAAGCCAGCGCCCAGCTGCCGAGCCTTGATGTACGGCCCACCTCGAACACCACCGATGAGCGGCTGTGGCTGCTCTCGGCCAGCTCGGCCACCCAGCCGGCCGTGGTGTATCTCTATGACCGCCAAACCAAGCAGCTCACCAAGCAATACGAAACCCGCCCCCAACTCAAATCAGCTGACCTGGCCGATATGAAAGTGGTGCGCTACAAGTCATCGGATGGGCTGGAAATCTCGGCTTACCTGACGTTGCCCAAGGGCATGGCAGCCAAGAACCTGCCGGTTGTTATTTTCCCTCACGGTGGCCCCTGGGCCCGCGACGTGTACGGTTTCAACGCTTACCATCAGTTTCTGGCCAACCGTGGCTACGCAGTGCTTTCGCCTAACTTCCGGGCCAGCACGGGTTTCGGCAAAAAATTTCTGGAAGCCGGCAACGGCGAGTGGGGCCGCAAAATGCAGGACGACCTCACCTGGGGCGTGAAATACCTGATTACCCAAGGCATTGCCGACCCGAAACGAGTAGGTATTATGGGCGGCTCGTATGGTGGCTATGCTACGCTGGCCGGCGTCACGTTTACGCCTGATCTGTACGCCGCGGGTGTGGCCATTGTAGCGCCTTCCAACCTGAGTACGCTGCTGGGTGCCATTCCGCCCTATTGGGAAGCCGGCCGCAAGCAGATGTACGCCCGCATGGCCGACCCCGGCACCGAGGCCGGCCGCGCCGAGCTGGCCCGTATGTCGCCGCTGACTTTGGCCGACAAAATTAAAACCCCGCTCATGGTGGTGCAGGGCGCCAACGACCCACGCGTCAACAAAGCCGAAGCCGACCAGATTGTAGTGGCCCTGCGCGACCGGAACTACCCTGTGCAGTACCTGCTCGCCCCCGATGAAGGCCACGGCTTTGCCCGCCCCGTGAACAACCTGGCCATGCTGGCGGCGGCCGAAAAATTCCTGGCCGAGCACCTGAAGGGCCGCTATCAGGAAAGCATGCCGCCAGCCGTAGCCAAACGCCTCCAGGAAATCACCGTGGACCCCAAAACAGTAACGCTGGCCAGCAAAGCAGCAGTGAAGTAGGCCAGAAACAATAAGGCAAACAGGCTCCTGCCGCAGTGGCAGGAGCCTGTTTGCCTTATTGTTTCTAGGACGTCATTCCGAGCTTGCCGAGGAAACTCGCGTGCTGACGTCACTTGGAAACAGAACGTCCTGCTGAGCTTGCCGAGGCACCTCTCCTGAGGGCACTTAATTTACTATCACAACGAGGCGGTAGAGATGCTTCGGCAAGCTCAGCAGGACAGATGCGGTTCTGACGATGCTAATGTTATACTATGCAACTACGCCTGCTGGCTTTCCAGGTATTCCTCGCCTTGCAGCACCGGCGCCATATTCCTCGACTCATCTTCAGTGAACAGCCGGGAGCGAATCAGGAACCGGACGCCGAGCGGAATTTCCAATGAGAAGCTGGCTCCGCGGCCTTTTGTAACATCTACTGTAAGCTGGGTGTGCTGCCAGTATTCGAACTGGCTGGTGCTCATGAAAAAGTCGCAGCCGTGGATCTGGCCCAGCCACACGTCGTTGCCGCCAATTCGGAACTCGCCCTTGGCAAAGCACATTGGCGAGGAACCGTCGCAGCAACCGCCGCTTTGATGGAACATCAGCGGGCCGTTTTCGTCGCGCAATAAATCAATAGTGGCTTCGGCAGCGGGCGTAACGAGGACGCGGGGAGTAGGTTCGGAAGCAGACATAAGGCGGACAGAATCAGTTGCAAAGCAGCCGGGGCAAGACGAGAAATGACGGCTTCAACGAGTGGAACCAGATGGCTTTCTAGGCGCGTACGTGTACACCGTGCCGGTGCGCAAATCCTGGGCCCGCAACCGCCCTTTTTTTAGGTCGGTCATGTTGTAGCGCACGTTATGGAGCGGATCGTAGTAGATAACCCACTGGCCGCTGCTGTCCTTCACGCCGCCACGGGCATCAATGTTGGGCATGGGCACCGGCATCGGCTGCGTGGACTCAACCACCTCATCTTGGTAAAGACCTTCTGTTTTCAGCAGAGTCCAGTCCGGGTTCTTCTGGCCCGGCACCGGCAGTTTCTGGGCCGAGGCAGCCGGGGCCGCAGCCACCGAAAGTAGCAGAGCAAACAAGGGTGCCTTCATAAGTAACATAGGTTGGCGGCGCGTATAGTTCTGAGGGGTACTAACAGGAAGACACAAACGTGCCGCAAAGCGTTGCAACCGCCACTGCTAACCATCTACGCAAATGGTGAGCTGCTGATTTGCCAGCCTTGGCCAGGCTTGCTTAACAGCAACTCACCATCTCATTTACGCAAGGTGAATCGGCTTAAAAGAAGCCCAGTTTCTGCTGGCTGTAGGAAATCAGCATGTTTTTGGTCTGCCGATAGTGGGCCAGCATCATCTTGTGGTTTTCGCGGCCGAAGCCCGAGGCCTTGTAGCCACCGAACGGCGCGCCGGCGGGGTAGTCGTGGTAGCAGTTCACCCATACGCGGCCAGCCTGAATGGCGCGCGGCATTGTGTACAGCTCGTGTGCGTCGCGGCTCCAGAGGCCGGCGCCGAGGCCGTAGAGCGTGTCGTTGGCCAGTTCAATAGCCTCGTCGTTGTCTTTGAACGTTGTCACGGACAGCACCGGGCCGAAGATTTCCTCCTGGAAAATCCGCATTTTATTGTGGCCGCGGAAGATGGTCGGCTGGATGTAATAGCCGTCAGTCAGCTCGTCGTACTCGTGGCTGGTGTGGGCCTCGCCACCGGTCAGCACCTCCGCACCTTCGGCCTTGCCAATTTCCAGGTAGCTCAGGATTTTCTCGTACTGGTCGTTGCTGGCCTGCGCGCCCATCATGGTTTCGGGGTCGAGCGGGTGGCCGAGCTTGATGGCTTTCACGCGCTCAATCAAACGCGGCATAAACTCGTCGTAGATGTCCTCGTGAACAAGCAGGCGCGACGGGCAGGTGCAGATTTCGCCTTGGTTCAGGGCAAACATAGCGGCTCCCTCCAGGCACTTATCCAGGAAATCGTCGTCGGCATCCATCACCGATTTGCAGAAGATATTCGGCGACTTGCCGCCCAGCTCCATGGTTACAGGGATGATGTTTTCGGCGGCGTACTGCAGAATCAGGCGGCCGGTGGTGGTTTCGCCGGTGAAGGCCACCTTCTGCACACGCTTGTTGCTGGCCAGCGGCTTGCCGGCTTCCAGCCCAAAGCCGTTCACGACGTTGATAACGCCGGCGGGTACCACATCCTGAATCAACTCCATCAGCACCATAATGGAAGCAGGCGTCTGCTCGGCGGGTTTTACTACCACGCAGCAGCCGGCGGCCAGCGCCGGGGCAAGCTTCCAGGTGGCCATCAGCAGCGGGAAGTTCCAGGGAATAATCTGCCCTACCACACCCAGCGGCTCCTGAATCACCAAGGACAGCGTGGTTTCATTCAGTTCCGTGGCCGAGCCTTCCTCGGCCCGGATGACGCCGGCAAAATAGCGGAAATGGTCGATGGCCAGCGGCAGGTCGGCGGCCATGGTTTCGCGGATGGCCTTGCCGTTTTCTACAGTCTCGACGGCGGCCAGGTGGGCCAGATTGGCTTCCATGATGTCGGCAATCTTGAGCAGCACGTTGCTGCGCGTGGTGGCCGATGCCTTACCCCAGGTTTTGAACGCCTCGTGCGCCGCATCCAGGGCCAGCTCAATATCTTCTTTGGTACTGCGGGCTACTTTGCAGAAGGCCTTGCCATCAATTGGGGAAGGATTATCGAAGTACTGGCCCTTTACCGGCGCGACCCACTTACCGCCAATAAAGTTGTCGTAGTGCGACTTGAATTTGGGGCGCTCAACAAGTGTGGTGGTTCTTTCCAGGGTTTCCATTGGCGAGAGTTTGGTGAGGTAAATTGATAAGCCAAGCTAGCTTCTCCGCACACTGGAACCATTGCAGTATTCTCGCAGAAAAACCACCTATTATCGCAACCTTGTAAGTACTCACTCACCACTTATGCAACTCTATGCCAGGCAGTCGGGTTAGTCTGCTACCGGTCGGGCTTCAGCACCATTGCTTTCTTTCCAAACTGTCATTAGCTTTAGCTGTTGCTGGTTTGTCTGGATGGTGGCTTTTAGCAGCTTCAGGCCTGTTCATCGTTCGTTCTACCTACTCGTTGCTATGCTGAACCACCTGCCTGCCCCCATTGCGCTGCGCCAGCCCGAGCAGCTCACCACGCTGGTGGAAAACCGGACGGTGTACTCGCTGGAGGCCTTCGAGCTCAACGTGTTTGAGACGCACCGCACCGCGCATCAGGTGCCGCTGAGCATGGGCCACGTGGTGCTGACCACCATGCTGCAGGGCAAAAAGGTAATGCACCTGGCGGGCCGGCCGGCCTTCGAGTACCTGCCCGGCGAATCGGTGATTGTGGGCGAGAATGAAACGATGGTGATTGACTTTCCAGAGGCTGACGAACACAACCCTACGCAGTGCCTGGCCGTGGCTATTCCCATCGAAACCATCCGCCAGACGGTGGATTTGCTGAACGAGGAGCAGCCTCGCGCCGAAGCCCACCTGCCCTGGCAGCTCGATACCACCGAACACGCCCATTTTCACAATACGCCTGAGCTGACCGGCACCCTGGAGCGCCTCGTGCAGCTGTCCCGTGACACCGGCCGAGTGAAGGACGTGCTGGCCAACTTCACAATCCAGGAGATGCTGGTACGCCTGATGCAGACCCAGGCCCGGCAGCTGCTGTTCCACAACTACCAGCAGCACGCCACCTCGCACCGCTTTGCGGCGGTGGTGCAGTACATCAAGCAGCACCTCACCGAGCAGATTACGGTGGAAAAGCTCTCGGAGCTGGCCTGTATGAGCAAGGCCACGTTTTTCCGCGTATTCAAGCGCGAGCTGGGCCTCACGCCCGTGGAGTTTATCATTCAGGAGCGCCTTTCCGAAGCCAAGCGCCTGCTGCGCAACCCGCTTTCCTCGGTCGCCGACGTATGCTTTCGGGCTGGCTTCAACAACACAGCCTACTTCCAGAAGCTGTTCAAACAGTACGAGGGCATCACGCCCGGCGTGTATAAGCGTCAGTGCGCGGCATAGGTGTCATCACTTAATTATAACTAAAGCTAGCGCCCCTCCTTGGAAAGGAGGGGCGCTAGCTTTAGCACCACTTATACCACAACCTTCTGCCCTGTTTCGCAGTTCTCTGCATTCATCTACGCCACGGCTGCCTGCCGTGGCGCTTTGCTTTTCATGAGAGAATCTGTGCAGGCGGGCGCCGTAATTGCGCCGGCTCCTACGCCGCTGGCCCCGGGCCTGGTCTGGCTGATGGCCGTTACCTGCGGCCTGGTGGTCGCCAATATCTATTATAACCAACCGCTGCTGGCCGAAATCGGGCGCACGTTTGGGTTGCGCGAAAGCCAGGTGAGTCTGGTGGCTACTGTCACGCAGGTGGGCTACACGCTGGGGCTGCTGTTTGTGGTGCCGCTCGGCGACAAGCGCGAACGGAAACAGCTGATACTGGGGTTGCTGCTGTGCGCGGCCGTGTGCCTGGCCGCCGCGGCGTATGCGCCTACCTTCGGCACGCTGGTAGCTGCCAGCTTGCTGATCGGGCTGTTTTCGGCTGTGCCGCAGCTACTGATTCCGATGGCTGCCTCCCTGGCTTCCGACGCCGACCGGGGCCGGGTGGTAGGCCGGGTGATGAGTGGTTTACTGATCGGGATTCTGGTGTCGCGCACCATTAGCGGCTATGTAGGCCTGCACTTCGGGTGGCGCACTATGTTCTGGACGGGCGCGGCCATTATGGTGCTGCTCACGGGCATTCTGGCCCGCATGCTGCCGCGCAACCAACCCACGTTTCAGGGCAGCTATGGCAGTTTGCTCCGCTCTTTGGGCACGCTGGCTGGCACGCTGCCGGTACTGCGCCGCTCGGCACTGGTGGGCGCCTGCATGTTCGGCGGCTTCAGCGCCTTCTGGACGGCGCTGGTGTTCTTTCTGGAAAGCGACGTTTACCACTACCACAGCGACGTTGCCGGCCTGTTCGGCCTCATCGGGGCCAGCGGCGCGCTGGCAGCATCCTTTGCCGGCAAATCAGCCGACACCAAGGGGCCAGACTATGCACTCAACCTCGGAATTCTCCTGTTTCTGGGAGCGTATCTGCTGCTGGGATTCGGCGGGACCTATCTGGTGGGGCTGGTGGTGGCCGTCGTCATCCTGGATGTGGGCCAGCAGATGACGCACATTTCCAACCAGACCCGCATCTTCATGCTGCTACCCGAAGCCCGCAGCCGCCTCAACACCGTCTACATGACCGGCTGCTTCATCGGCGCCTCCGCTGGCTCCTTCCTGGGCGGCCTCGCCTGGGACCATTTCCAGTGGCCCGGTGTGTGCAGCGTGGGATTGACATTCGGCGCGGTGGCGTACTTGGCGAATCGGTTTTACGGGCGGGGCGCTACGGCTTAGCGGATTCGCCGTAATACGCCCGTTCTGCTTCCGTCTGACTTCGGCCCTGCTTATCAAACAACAGCTTAAGCGTGGTTTCGAATACCGGAACCATAATGTCGGCGTACCAGCTCGCGGGCACCGTGGGCACATGCTTGTGCAGCTCAGCCAGAATGATGAGCCAATGCGGCGTCGATTCGGAAAGCGTCAGGCACGCCGCATCCGTCCAGAATAGGTCGAGGTAGATTTCGTCAGTGGTGTAGCAGTCTGTTTTGTAGCCAAAGGCAGCCTCCAGTTCTTGCCAGTTATACTCCTGCGGCAGCATATCCGGGTTTTCCAGCAGCGAAAAGCCGCCCTCAAAGAACTGAATCTGCTCCATTGCTTCTGCATCAAGTGCCTCGCGAATCTCACGCCCCAACTTGCTGCTCGGGGCCACAAACAGATTGCTGGGGGAGAGTAGTTGATAGAGCATGAACCCCCCACCCCCGCCAAAAAAGGCTATGCAAAACCAGAAGCCGAAGGAAGTGTAGGTTCCTTTCGTCCAGATTGCAGCGGCCACGAACAGAAAGCAGACGCCGATAACCCGGAGTTGTTTGGCCTTGCTTTCCCAGATAATCCTGCGGCCATTATATACCTCTGGCATACCCGCTACACTTCCAAGAGTTATGCCGCTACAGCCGCCCCATACACACCTGCAGACTCCCGCGCCAATGCGGAATGGTCACGCCCAGCGCGGTTTTCACTTTGGTTTTGTCCATCACGGAGAAGGCGGGGCGGGTGGCTTTGGTGGGATACTCGGCGGTGCGGATGGGCACGGTGCGGGTAGGCAGACCGCCCAGCTCGAAGATGGCCACCGCAAAGTCGTACCACGACGTGACACCCTCGTTGCTGTAGTGGTAGAGGCCATAGGCGGTGCTGCCGGTTTCAATGATGTGCAACAGCACGCCGGCCAGATCAATAGCGTAAGTAGGCGTGCCCAGCTGGTCCCAAATGACGCGCATTTCATCCCGCTCCTTGCCGAAGCGGAGCATGGTTTTCACAAAGTTGTTGGCGTACTCGGAGTAAAGCCAGCTGGTGCGCAGGATGAAATACCGCTCGGTGTGCTGCGGAATCACCTGCTCGCCTTCCAGCTTGGTGAGGCCGTATACGCTGATGGGCGCGGTTTCGTCGGTTTCCTGGAGGGGTTGGTTGCCGGTGCCGGCAAACACGAAATCGGTGCTGATGTGCAGCAGCGTGGTGCCGAACTCGCCACAGAGGCGAGCCAGGTTCTCGGCACCGTCACGGTTTACTTTGCGGGCTAAGTCTACTTCGTCTTCGGCCTTGTCTACGGCTGTGTACGCAGCACAATTGATGACGTAGGCGGGCCGGTGCTCCGCGAAAACAGCTTGCAGCGTTTCGGTGTTAAGGATGTTGGCCTGCTCCTCTGGCAGGAAAACGAGGCCGGACAGATTGCGTTCCTGGGCAACGTGCTGCAGGCATTGGCCGAGTTGGCCGGCGCCACCGAAGACGAGAGTACTAGACATATAATAACGACGAGGAGCAGAATGAGGCCGCAAATTACGTGTTTCCGGCCGCCCTCCTATTCGCTTTCTGCAGGGGCCGCACCCAGCGCCGGGCCGCCGGGCTGCACCGGGCGCTTGTTCTGGATGGGCCGGAAAGGCTGCTCGCGCGGCTGCTTTTCGCTGAGGTAGCGCCAGTAGCGTAGCGGCATGTGGCGGCGGTGCAGCTTCATATTCTTGCGCTCCGGGATGTTCACATGGTCGAAGTACGACTGCCAGAGCAGCTTGAACAGCGGCTCCCGCTCATCCAGCACTGTGGCCGATACGCTGGTAGTGCGCTGCGGCGCGGCGCTTTCAAATTCCACCACGTCGGTGCGGGTGAGGTCGTAGTAGAGGCCGTAGCGGCGGCGCTTATCGAATATCAGCCAGCGCTGGTCGGCGTAGCGCTTGGTAAAGTGCGGCGCGATAAGCGGCAGCACGTCGAAATCGGGGTCAATGGTGGCGTGAAACAGGCCATCCTGGGTTTTCTCGAAGCGCACGAAAGCCTCCATGCGGTGCTTTTCGCGGTACATCTGCTGGGCCAGGCGCTGCACGCGGCGCACGTTGTCGTCGGAATAATTTTCGGAGATGTCGCGGCCGGCGCGCATGGCCAGGTCGGCGTAGCGGAAGACCAGCATTTCCCGGTCGGGCTGCTCACTCAGAAACACGTGAAATAGCCGGGTGCGCGCATCTTTATCCATGTAGCGCAGCAGGCCGTCCCAGACGCGGGCGGCAGCCGTTTCGTCGGTGTCAACTTCTACGGGCAGCACGAACAGGCCACCCTGCACCGCCCCCACCGGCTGAATGGAATTAGGCGCCGCCTTGCGGTCATAAACCTGAAAGATTACAGTCAGCAAGCCCTCAAACGAGCCATCATACGCATAATTCAGTGGCGGATTGCTAAGCTGGGGCGCACCGGGGCGAGACGCCTTAGCGCCGGTAGCAGCGGCAGCCGTGCGGTTGGCGTGAGGAACAGGCGCAAGGGAACGGCTCATCAACGGAAATCTGGAAAAGAGTTGGTAGAGTTTAATCGGAGTGGCACTCCGTTCTGGCACGTAGCGCCAAGCCAGGAACAGGCCCTATATGCATAAAGCTGCCTCCGTGGAGCTGACCAGTGTGCGGCAGAACGGAGTGCCACTCCGCTCTACTGCCCTACGCGGCCTCCGACTGCCGGGACTTATCTACCGGGCGAGCCGTGCGTTGGTGCAGCTGCTGCACCAGCGGCAGCAGGTCGGAGAGCTTGCAGCAGCAGGCAATGCGGGCCACTTTTACGGAATGGGCGGTGGCAGCGGCCGGCGCGTCGGCGGCGCGATGAGAGATGGTCATGGGATTTAGGGTTTTAGTTGTCGGTTGCTAGTTGTCAGTAAGTAGGTTGACTGACAACCAGCAACTAGCAACCGACAACTCATTTAGGAGGCTTGGGCGAACAAATCGAGTTGTTGGGTGACGAGGGCCGAGCGAACCGAGCCGGCCCCAAACAGAATCTGGCGGCGGATGGTCTGCTCGTCGTAGTCGCGGGTGGAAAGGGCCTGGCCGCGGCAGGTGAGGAAGAACTTGGCGCGCTTGAGCACCACGCCAAACTTGTGCAGGTGGTCGAGGCTGAGTGGTCCGAAGCGGCGGGCGGCCACAATGCGCTTGGCCGAGCGCGCGCCCACACCGGGAATGCGCAGAATCATCTCGAAGTCGGCAGTATTGATATCCACCGGAAATACGTGGCGGTTACGCAGCGCCCAGGCCAGCTTGGGGTCCACTTCCAAGTCGAGGAACGGGTGCGCCGGGTCCAGGATTTCGTCGGCCTGGAAGCCGTAGAAGCGCATCAGCCAGTCACTCTGGTAGAGGCGGTGCTCCCGGATGAGGGGCGGCTGCGTTACCTGCGGCAGGCGGGCGTCGTCGGTGACGGGAATGTAGCCGGAGTAGTACACGCGCTTCAGGCCGTAGCCTTTATAGAGCGAATCACTCAGGTTGATGATCTGCAGGTCGTTTTCCTCAGAAGCGCCCACGATGAGCTGCGTGCTTTGGCCGGCCGTAGCAAACTGCGGTACTTTCTTGAAAAGCGCCTTTTCCTCTTTGTTCTGGGTGATGCCGTCCCGAATCTGAGCCATCGGGGTCAGAATCTCGGCGTAGTTTTTCTCGGGCGCTAGGTTCTGCAAGGCCATTTCAGAAGGCAGCTCGATGTTCACGCTCAGGCGGTCGGCATACAGACCGGCTTCCTGTATCAGCTCTTCCGAGGCGCCCGGAATGGCTTTCACGTGGATGTAGCCGTTGAATTTGTGCTCGG
Organism: Hymenobacter puniceus; assembly: GCF_014333525.1. GTDB lineage: Bacteria > Bacteroidota > Bacteroidia > Cytophagales > Hymenobacteraceae > Hymenobacter. The sequence goes on along the minus strand of NZ_JACSCX010000002.1, from coordinate 199,796 downwards.
TGCGCAGCTTTTTGATGATGCGCACGAGGCGCTCCATGGTGTAGTCGGGCGAGGAGAAGATGCCGCTGCTCAGGAACAGACCCTCGATGTAGTTGCGGCGGTAGAAGTTCATGGTCAGGTCCACGACTTCGTCCACAGTGAAGGCAGCGCGCTTCACGTTGTTGCTCTTTCTCGACACGCAGTAGGCACAGTCGAAGATGCAGTGGTTGGTGAGCAGAATCTTCAGCAAGCTCACGCAGCGGCCGTCTTCGGTGTAGCTGTGGCAGATGCCCATGCCTTCGGCATTGCCTAGGCCTTTGTCCACGTTTTTGCGCTTGCCGCCGCTGCTGGAGCACGATACATCATACTTCGCGGCGTCTGCCAATATGCTTAGCTTTTCCTGAATGCGCTGTTCGTTCATCTGGGCAGTTTCGAGGCTTAAAAATAGAATCTTGCGCGCACATACGCACTATACAAAAGACTAAATTCATTGGAAATGTTCCGGTAATATGAAGTATTTACAGCCGAGCTATGCCGTGCTTTGCCGTTAAGAACAACTGCCTGCGCCACGTCCGGCGCAGGGCCGGCAACACAACTACTTTGCGGGCTCCGTACCTTGCGGAAAGGTGGTTTTGCGCCTTACTTAGTAGCTATGAGCAAGCGGTTGCTTTTCTGGATGTTGGTGGTACTGGGCTTCGTAGGCTTAGCCGGCACCGCTGTGGCCCAGAACAACGCTGTTGCGCCCGTAGACACTGCCCGCCGCGCCAACGGCACCCGTCCCGACTCGCTGCGTCGCCGCTTCGACCAGGAACGGCTGCTCAATAGCCTCAAGGCCTATACCCGCCGCAAAACCATTGCCGGCAAGGCCGCGTCGGCGCTGTTCAACTTCACGCCTCGCCGCGAAGACCAAGCCGGCCTCGACGCCGCGCTGCTGGACCGGCAATACGACCAGCACAACTACAAAATCGTGCGGCAGATCAACATCCGCACGCTCACGGCCTTCGGCTACAACATCGCCGACTCGACGCGGGTGCCGCGCAACGTGCTGGAAAAAACCGGCAACCTGCTGCACATCAAAACTTCCCGCACGCGGGTGCGGCAGGTGCTGCTGTTTCGGGTGGGCGAGGAACTGGAGCCACAGGATCTGGCCGAATCGGAACGTTTGCTGCGCCAGACGCCTGAGCTGCTCGATGCGCGGGTGTTCGTGAACGAGCGCACCAGCTCCGCCGACAGCGTGGACGTGGAAATCGTGACCAAAGACGTGTTCAGCCTCAACGGCTCGTGGGAGGTGCGCGACGTGGGCGCCGGCGTTATCGGATTGCGCGACCTGAACTTTCTGGGGCTGGGCCACCAGTTCCGCAACTCCTACCAGTACGGCAGCCGCTCGCCGCAGCCCTGGAGCTACGAAGGCAGCTACCAGGTGCCGTTCCGCCATTTCGTGACCGGGGAGGCGCGCTACCACAACGAGTTTGAAAACAAGTACGGCGGCTTCACCATCAGCCGGGGTTTCTACTCCATCAACACCAAGTACGCCGGGGCTCTGTCGGTGTACGCCTACGACCAGGGCATAGTGCTGCCGCGCCCCGATGGCACGCCTCAGCAGCCGCCCGAAGGCCAGTTGCCCACCTATACGCCCCGCCGCTACACCACCCAGGATGTGTGGGTAGGCCGCTCTTTGCCTCTGCCTTCCTACGATTTGGGCTACGAAAACCCCGCCCGCCTGATTGTGGCGGCCCGCCTGCAGCGCTCCAGCTTTTCGGCCCGCCCCACCCCCGACTACCTCGACGCCAGCGCCGTGCTGGGCACGGTAGGCTACAGCGTCCGGCGCTACTACAAAGACAAATACCTGTTCGGCTTCGGGCGCACCGAGGATATTCCGGCCGGCACGCTGCTGAGCGCCACGGTGGGCTACGAAATGAACCGCCAGCAAAACCGCCACTACTACGGCCTGCGCGCCTCCACAGCCAGCTACAGCCCGCGCGGCGGCTATCTGTACATGAGCGGGGAGTTTGGCTCGTTTGTGCGGCGCCCGTCCAACGACTGGCAGCAGGGCCTCGTGAGCACCGAGCTGCTGTACTTCACGCGGCTCTACCACCGCGGCAACTTCCAGTGGCGGCACTTCTTATGGAGCCGCAACGCCATCGGCCTCAACCGCCGCCCCGGCGAGCAGCTGCTGGCCATCAACGGCGACCGGGGCCTGCGGGGCTTCTCACCGGCCACCGACCTGCGCGGCACCAGCCGGGTGGTGCTCAACTACGAAACCACCGTGTTTACGCCCGTCTCGTTTCTGGGCTTCCGACTGGCTATGCTAGTATTTGCCGATGCCGCCTGGCTGAACACGCGCACCCCGGGCCGCACGCTGCCCTTCCACGACAAGCCCTACACCGGCTTCGGGGCGGGTTTGCGCTTCCGCAACGAGTACCTGCCGATCCGCACGTTTCAGCTGCTGCTGGGTTTCTACCCGCGCGGGCTGGCCACGCCCAACGGCTTCAGCATCTACGAAAGCTCCCGCTCCTACTACGACTTCAGCGACTTCAGCTTCGGCCAGCCCGGCGTGGTGCGCTACGAGTAAGCCACAGTCGTAAAGTCCGGGCCGGGTGCTAGCCGATTGGCGCTGAGTAGCAGTTATGCCGGAAATCCAGGGCTTAACGCGGCGAAATTCCCAAATTTCAAAAGTCCGATTGCCGGACATTCTTTTCGCGGGGCCAGCACCAGACGCACTGGAAACTAGGTAACCTTACCGTGCCTCCCTGATGTATTGAGTTTGCTGCTGCCTTGCCAGCAACTTAAGATACTGGGAAGGCAAAGCATTACTGTTGAATCCTTTTCTACTCCGCTATGAAGCCATCGTTACTCATGCTCTTTATTGGGATTTTGCTTACTGCCTGCAAGAAAGAGGAAGTAGATGCGCTGCCGGAGGCCACACGTACGGGCCAGAACACAGGCGGCTGCCTCATCGATGGCAAAGCCTTCGTAGCTAAAGGCTGGCCTAGCGGTGGCATTCTTGGCCCGAATGCCATTCCGCCAATAGGCGGTGGTTTTGCCTTCGATAGCGCCTATTACGTGAGAATATATGGACAGCGCGACGGCCAGAATGTGACGGTTACGCTTTACCTGCAAAAAGATATCCCCAATACGTATCTGCTTAACCGCACCACCCAATACTATCCACAGGGTGCCCCAAATGTCATTTTAAGCCATGCAACTTATAGTATATCGGGTAGTGGTGGGGAAGTATATGTGACTGATGCACAGCATATAGGTCGTGTGGACCTGACCAACGCAGATCTGCGCACTGGCATTGGCTCCGGTACGTTCGAGTTTACTGCGGCCAGCACGTTCGACCGCACCAAGACAGTCACAATTACCAACGGCCGCTTCGACCGTAAGCAGTAACTCCTGCATTGCTGTTTTACCCCATGCAGTAAGGGCTTTTTCGTGCCCGCGGTTGGTTTGCGTAGCTTTGCGGTTGCCGGTGGCTCGGCGCAGCCTTTATCTTCAAACGCCAATTTCTCTGCCCATGCTCGCGCTCGGTGATTACAACGACCTGGAAGTGGCCCGCGCCGTCGACTTCGGCCTCTACCTTTCTTCCGACGACGGCGACCTGCTCATCCCGCGCAAATACGTGCCCGAAGGCACCGAAATCGGTGATGTGCTGCGCGTGTTCGTCTACCGTGACTCCGAGGACCGGCTGATTGCCACCACGCTGGAGCCGCTGGCCACGGTGGGCCAGTTTGCGGCCCTGACGGTGCGCGACGTGACGCCCAACGGCGCATTCCTGGAATGGGGTCTGGAGAAGGATTTGTTCCTGCCCTACCGCAACCAGCGCCACGACCTGCGCGTCGGCCAGCGCGAAACCGTGTTCGTGTACCTCGATGAAACCACCGACCGGATTGTGGCCTCGGCCAAATGGGAATGGTTTCTCAGCGACCAGCCCTATGCCGGTAAAGTCGGCGACACGGCCGAGCTGTTTGTGGCCGCCGAAACTGATATGGGTTTCAAGGTAATCGTGGATGGCACTCATCAGGGTTTGCTTTACCACAACGAAGTGTTTAAGCCCCTGCGCCTCGGCGACGTGCACACCGGCTACGTGCGCGCCATCCGCCCCGATGGCAAGCTGGATTTGAGCCTCCAGCGCCTTGGCCACGACGAAGCCCTGGCCGCCGCCGACACCCTGCTGGAAGCCCTGCGCAAAGCCCCCGAAGGCCTGCTCCCGCTCGGCGACAAAAGTGAGCCCGACGACATCTACCGCCGCCTGGGCATGAGCAAAAAAGTATTCAAAAAGGCCCTCGGCACGCTCTACAAGCGTGGCCAGGTGCAGCTCCAGCCCGAAAGCACCCAGTTGCTGCCCGAAAAATAGACAAGTGGAAAACTGGCAGATTCAGGACCTGCCCGGGGCCTGTCCGACTACGTATAAGATCCTGTACAGTCAAGCTGCCTTTGCCTTCGCGCTGATAGGTGGTGCGGTTGCGTTGCTGTGCAGCATTGCTATGATTTGGAACGCTTACCGGAGCCGCGGCACACGTAATAATCTGGCTTGGTGTGCTGTAGCAATACTAGGTCTTACGGGCGTATTCCTTTATTCCGACTGGCAACAGTACCAGGCAACTCAGGACATCCTGAACCATGCCGCTACTGCCCCAGGCACTATTCACAACGTTGGCAGATCAGGAGGCAAAAACAGCACACTGGTAGGCCACTATTCTTTTCGCTACGGTCGGTATATCTACCACGGCTTTGCAAACTTGGCCGGCCTGTACCCGAGACTTCCTATAAAGGATTATATCGGGAAACAATATACCGTCTTGTTTTCGACAGATAACCCTGCCAATGCTCATCTGGATATATTTTGCCCGGTTGATTCTGCTGAATAAGCTGTAACGACTGGCCCAGACAACCCCTGGCGGCTGGCGGCCGTCTTACTAGCTGCGCGGCCGCAATAACAGGCTGGCTGGTGTTGTTTCCCTTCTCTCATGCAGAAAACTGCCCTCATTGCCGGGGCCAGCGGCCTGATTGGCAGCCAGCTGCTGCCCCTGCTGCTGGCCTCCGACCGCTACGCCAAAGTGGTGGCCGTAGGCCGGCGGCCGCTGCCCATCGTGCACCCCAAGCTGGAGCAGCGCATCCTCGACTTCGACCACCTCGAGGAGCACCGCTTCGCCCTGATTGCCGATGATGTATACTGCTGCCTGGGCACCACTATGCGCCAGGCCGGCTCCAAAAAAGCCTTCTATACCGTCGATTACCTGTATGTGGTGAAGCTGGCGGCGCTTACGGCCGGCAATTTTGCCGTGCAGCTGCTGGTGGTGTCGGCCATGGGCGCCGACGAAAAGTCGCGCATCTACTACAACCGGGTGAAGGGCGAAATGGAGGAAGCAGTGCGCCAGACGCCGTTTCGGGCCGTGCATCTGTTCCGGCCTTCGCTGCTGCTGGGTGAGCGAAGCGAGCAGCGCCTTGGCGAGCGAGTGGGGGCCGCGCTTCTGCGCGCACTGCGGCCAGTGCTGCTGGGGCCGCTACGGCGCTACCGGGCCGTGGAAGCCGCTACTGTGGCCCGGGCCATGCTTCGCGCCGCCACCCAGGATACTATCGGCATTCATGTGCATCCGTCGGACAAGATACAAACCCAGGGGCGCCTGAGTTGATAGCCGTTCTGCCAGTCCATTATCCCGGTACCATTGTAGCCGGCAGCCTAAGGTGTCTCAGCAGTATATATTCTTAGCAGGCTGCGTGGAAAATGATTTGTACTTTTGCCGGAACATCACCTCAGTACATTTTCATTTTTAGCGTATGAAGCGTTTGTCTTTTAGTGTGTTGCTGGTGCTTTTGGCCGGGGTTCTGAACCTGGCGGAAGCGCAAAGCAAGAAGGGTAGCGGCGGCGGCAGCGGCTACAAGAATGGGCTGGGCTTGCGGGCCGGCGGCTATTCATCGGGCGGCACGTTCAAGCACTTCATCAGCGGCAAAAACAACGTGGCGCTGGAAGCCCTGCTCACCACCGAGTACCGGGCGAAAGGCGCGCGCCTCACGGTGCTACTGGAAAAGCACCTGCCCGTAGCCGACCTCAAAGGTCTGCAGTTCTACTATGGCGCCGGCGCCCATGCCGGCTCCTACCGGGGCCGCTACTATTACTACGAGCGGCTGTATTACTACAACAAAGGCAAGTATAAAGCCTACAACGTAGTATACGAAGACGACCGGAACTACGTGGTTTTCGGTGCCGATTTGATCCTGGGTCTGGAATATAAAATGGCCGACCTGCCCTTCGTGGTAGGCGTAGACTACAAGCCCTACTTCGAGGTGTTTGATGGTTACACCGGCCTCTACAACGACGCGGCCGTTAGCCTCCGTTTCACGTTTTAGCCTGGATGCTCATGCACCCGCCACCGGGATTTTGCCGGTGGCTGCCTGACTTATATCAGCTGCAAAAAAGCCCGCTCGTTTACTGAGCGGGCTTTTTTATGTCAACTATTTTGCTGCTAGTAGCGCACGTGCCCCCGCTGCGGCCGGGCATGGTAGTGGCGCGAGGCAGGCGGCACTACTATGGCGCGGGGCCGCACAGGCGCCGGCCGCGCCAGCACCGGCCGGTAGTAGGTGCGCGGAGCAGACCAATAATAGGAATTGTAATAAGGCCGGGGCGGCCCCAACACTACCACCGCAGGAGCCGACGACACGCAGCCCGTGAGCAGGGTGCCAGCCAGTAGCAGCACTGGTAAGAGAGAAAGTCTCAGCAGCTTGTTCATAGAAATGCAGTTCCGGCCGTTAGCTGGCCGGGCACTTCCATAGACAACAAAGAGGTTTTCCGGTTTAATTCCCTGAGCCCTGGCAATAAGCTCTCAGACTACTTGCGCCAGGGGCGGTGCCGGTCGTGGAGCAGGAAGCCAGCCGTGAACAACACCTGGCCAGAGCGCTGCCGATAGGCGTAAGTCTGGTTCTGAAAGGAGAACTCGCGCGAATAGGGCGTGAGGCCACGTTCGTATCGGGCATTCAGGTCGAAGCGGCCGAGCTGCACGCCAACGCCCACCTGCCCCAGCACCTGGGTGCGCCGGCTGCTGCCATAGATGGCGGACTGTAGCGCTTCGATTTCGGTGGTGCCTGTGCTGCTTCGGCTGGGTTGGCGGTAGCGGGCCAGCACGGGCCCGGCCAGCAGGTACAGCCGGCGCCCCAGGTGCACCCCTGCCAGTGCCGCTACCTCCAGCCGCTGCAGCCGCGGATACAGATACACAATGATGGGGTAAGGCGAGTTGGGCAGCTGATAGTAAGTGATACTCGACTGGTTGCCGAGCACCGAGGTGTAGGCCACTTCCGGCTGCACAAACCAGCCCTTCTCCCCCAGCCCCACGCGAGCAAACACGCTGTAGCGGTTGCCGGTATCATCAAGGCGGGAGTTGTCGTCGTCGGTTTGGAACGTGTATTTGCCCAGCTGAATCTGGCTGGGCTCGGCCCAGGTCTGGCTGATGTTGAAGCTGGCGCCTACACCTACAGTTTCGAGGTGCTGGGTTTGGCCCGCGAGTGGGAGTACGCTCAGGCACAAGCCCAGGAATTGATAGATAGATTTCATAACCGGAAAAGACAAAAGGAGGATAAGTACACAGACAGCTTAACGCCCCAGGGCTAGGCCGATGCGCAGTTTGGCAAAAATGTCGATGGCCAGCATACCCGCATCCTGGTGGCCCGGATTGGGCGTGAGGGCCACGGGAACGGCCAAACTAAAATCGACGAAGCCGTAGCGGCCCAGGCGGCGCTGCAGCCCGTACACGGCGGCCAGGCTCAGCCGCACAGTCTGCCCGTCGCGGGCGAAAGTGGTGTAATGCGTTTCGCGGGAATTCCGCCCGAAGCCGCTGCTCAGGGCCAGCGAGAGGTAATTGGCCGAGAAATTACTGGCGCTTTTACCCTTCCGGATCCGCTTGTTCAGGTTGTAGTAGTAGCGGCCGGCCACTTGGGTGCGCAGTGCAAAGCCGTTGCGAAGCTGGCGCGTTTCCGCGTCGCGGTAGCGCAGGAAATCCGGGCTCACCTCGCCCAGCACCGACCACACCGGCGTCAGCTTCCGCTCGTAGGCTAAATGCACACCCAGACGGGAGCTCAGCAGCGAATCGGGGCCGTTGGCAATGCCTTGGTAGACAGCGCCAATATTGTTCAGGCCCAGCTTCCAGAGTTGCGTTTCCTCAATCTGTAGCCGGGTGAGCTTGCTGTACTGCTGGCTTAGGCGGCTGCTTTCAGTGAGCTGAGATACCGGCAGTGGTGTGGCAACTGTTTCCTCGCCGTAGCTGACCCGTGAGGAGTCTGGAGCAGTCTGGGCCAGGGCAGCGGCTGGCAGCAGGGCCAGCACCAGCAGCGGGCCACGCAAAAAACGGAGGATAGAAGTCGGGAGCATAGGGCAGGAATAAAAAGGTTAGCGTTTGATAAGTAGTGGCTGAATCTGGAGCGTGATGGGCGCGTAGGAAGTAAGCACCCGAATAAGTGGCGCGCGGCCGGGCGCGGTCAGGCGCAACGACTGCTGGCCGGTTGTTTTGCGCACGGCACCAGTGTAGGCAGCCGGCACTGCCAGCGTGCTGTGCGCCGTGCTCAGGTTGTAGCTGAACATATCCGGCTGCAGCGCCTCCAGCTTCACTTCGGTGCGCTGGGCATCAATGAACACGCTCTGCAGATTGGAGCCAGGCTGCAGCAGCACGCTGCCATAGCGGTTGCGAATGGTGTAGCTGCCACTGGCCCCGGTGAGCCGCAGCGCCGATTTATCGGCCTCACACACAAATGCTAGGTTGATATTAGCAGCATTTAAGTCGGCGTAGCGGACGGTGGCCGAGAAGGTCCCGCGCAGGTCTTCCAGCGTAATCTGGCCGAAATCCTGCTCCAGCGTCTGCTTGCCCGCGAGGCCCGTGAAGTAGGTCTGGCCGTAGGCATTCACCACCTGCAGCGGGTTGCCGGCCGGCATCTGCACCGTGTACTCGGCGCGCAGGTCGCTGCGCACAGCCGCGGCGCCCGGGGCCAGTGCGAAATAGTTGACTAGGTCAATCACACTGCCGCTTTTTTCAATCAGGCAGCGCGCTACGGGCAGTTCTTTCTCGGCAGTTTCGCGCTCCGGGTGCCGCGCAATCAGGCGCAGCACCACCCGCACGGTGGGCTTGTCCCAGCCCTGCACCCGCAGCGTGGCTTTTTCGGCCCGCACCCGCACCAGCACGCCGGCGGGGCACGGCAGGGTTTGCTCGAGGGTGCGCGTAACGACCTGCACTTTGGTTTGGGCCGGCGCAGCTACCGCACTCAGCAACAGCAGAAGCAGGCTTCCGCCAAGGGCCAGCAGGGGCCGCAGCTTTTCGGGGGAGTACTTCATGAGATTAAAAGTTGAACAAGCTCCCGCGTGACGGTGGCTTTGAGCGTGGTAATCTGAACCTGGTGCTGCAGCAGCTCGGGCGTGGCCCCAAAACGGCGGACGTCGCGCCGCAGCCCCTGTTCCTCGGTTTCCAGCTCCGTGAGCTGCGAACGTAGCTGCCGGAACTCGTCGGACTGGCACACCGTGGGCAAGGACGTGCAATGGGCATCGATGAAGCTGACGCCCTGCTCGCCCAGCGGATCGAAGGCGGCCGGTGCGGCGGGACTGGCCGCGGGGGCGGGCACCACTTCCTCACTGTAGGCAATGGTTTCGCGCGGCGCGGTGGCGGCTGGCGCCCGGGCAACATCGGCGGCCAGGCGCCGCTCAGGCTGCTGCCACCACACCCCAACCAGCACCAATATGGCGGCCGCTATACCGGCTGCCAGCTGCCACGAAGCAGTTGGCCAGAGGCGGCGTACCGGCGACACTTCCAGGACAGGTAACAGCTCGGGACTGGGGGCTTTGGCGTCGGCAGGCTCATCAAGGCGGCTAGCAATACTGTCCCAGAGGTCGTCGTCGGGTTCGTGGGTGGGCAGGTAGGGCACGGCCCGAGCTACGGTATCGTCGGTCGTGAGCTGCGCTTGAATTCGGGACCAGGTGGCGGGGGTGGGCTCGTGGGTGGGCAACTGTTGCAGGGCCCGCCGCAGATGCTGCCGCCCGTTTTCGGGGGTTTCGGGGGTCTGGCTCATGCGTGGTATAAATGGTGTAGTTTCACTTGCAGCAGCTTCTTGGCGTGGTAGAGCTGCGACTTGCTGGTGCCTTCCGTGATGCTCAGCAGTTCGGCCACTTCGCGGTGCAGATAGCCTTCCACCTCAATCAGGCAGAACACGGCCCGGTAGCCGGCCGGCAGCTCACTAATGGCCTTGTCCAAAGCCTCGCCGGTCAGGCTGTCGTGCCAGCCTACGGTGGGTTCGGGGTGGCGCTGGTCGTCGTAAATTTCCATGCGCTGCTCTTGGCGCAGCACCCGCAGCGCCCGGCGCACCACAATGGCCTTTATCCAGGCGCCCAGCGTCGACTGCTGCCGGAAGCCACTCAGGTGCCGGAACACATCCACGAAGCCTTCCTGCAGTGCGTCCTGGGCCAGGTCCCTGTTGTTGCCAAGAATCCGCATGGCGCACGAAAACATAGCCGACTTGTAGCGCTGGTAGAGCTGGTGCTGGGCCGTGCGGTCCTGGGCCAGGCAGCCGGCCAGCAGCAACGATTCGTCGGAAAGTTCGGGAGAGAGAGGCAGCGCAGTCACTGTCGTTGCGGAAGGTGGAGTTGGCAGAAAGGGCCCGCGCCCCTTGCAATGGTTGGTTGGGCAGTGAAAGAATTTTGTAGCGAGGCTAGTAAACGCACAAGCGCCTGCCCTTCCACGGAAAGGCAGGCGCTTGTGTGCGTAATCGGCAGCCGGAAAAACCGGCGTTATTTCTTGGCTGCGTACTCCTGGTTGAGGTATTTGAGCACCGGCTGCGTGATGTCGAGGTCTTTGCGGCCGTAAGCCAGCGAGCCGCTCAAAATCAGACGGTAGCCGTTAGCCTTGCCGTATTTTTCGATCTGCTTGTTTACGCGCTCCAGCACAGCCTGCGTCATTTTGGCTTCTTCTTCCTGAGCTTGCTGCTGCAGCTTCTGCTGGTTTTGGCCCACCTGTTGCTGCTGGGCGCCCAGCTTCTGCTCGGTAGCGGCACGCTGCTCGGGGCTCATGCTTTCACCCTGCTTCTGGTACTGCTGCACGGCGGCCTGAAAGCTCTGCACCATGCTCTGGTTCTGGGCTTCCCAGCGTCTGGCTTTGGCCTCGAAGGCCTTGCGGGCGTCCTGCATGCCCTTGTAGCCGTCCAGCAGCTTGCCCGATTCCACGAAAGCCACTTTGTTGGTGTCGGCGGCAGCCAGGGCGGCGGGCTCATCGGCCGCCACGGTGGTTTCGGTGGTGGCACCCGTCGAGTCGGTGGTGGTGACGACTACCGGGGCTTTGCGGGTAGCTACGGCCGCCGGCTTGTTGGAGAAATGCAAGTAGAACAGCACGGCCACGGCAATGACCAGCACGGCATTGATAGCCAGTTGAAGCGAGTTTTTCATTCGGGAAACAAGAGAGAAAAGCGCCGTAGTAACCCAATGCGGGCGAACGGCCTGCCAAAGAAACGAAAAAAGGCCTGCCGATACTATTGCCGCCGCACACCCCACAACGCCGCACAGCAGCAGCCCGACCTGCCGCCTCATACCGCACAAATGTTGGCTGATGGCACCGGCACCGTGGCGGAGCTTGGAGATGCTACGGCGCTTCCGGCTCGTCTTCGTCGTGGTCTTCGGGGTCCTGCTCCAGGGGCCGCATGGGCTTTTCCTCGAAGGGCGGGGCCAGATCAATGCGGCTGGGCGCAGCATCCAAGCGGCCGACGTGCACCAGCGCATCGCCCTGATTCACAACGGGCATATGGTTGAGGCCGATGATGTAGCCGGCCACGGGCGCTTCCAGACGCACGGCGTGCTCGCCATACGGGTCAGCTACGGAACCGTAAATCTGCCCTTTCTCGATGTAGTCGCCGTTGCGGACGTGGCTCCGGAACAGCCCGGCAAACTTGGCACGCAGCCAGGTGTGCCGCAAACACACGATGGCCGGATGCTCGGGCCTGGACGCATCGGCCACCATGCCCAGATAGTGCAGCACCCGAAACGTGCCCGCAATGGCCAGATCAATGCCCGACTCGTCGAGGCGTAGCGACTCGCCGGTTTCGTACACGATGATGCGCTTGCCGAGCTGCATGGCCGTTTCGCGCAGCGAGCCCGCCCGCAGCGCCGAGTGCAGCGTGAAAGGCGCCGCGAAGGCAGCGGCCAAGGCATCGGTTTCGGGGTCTTCGTTGAGCAGGCACCGAATCTGGGGCATATTGGAGCGGGCCGCACCGCCCGTATGGAAATCGATGCCGTAGTCAATAAGCGGCATAATTTCGCGCATGAAGCGGTGTGCCACGCGGCTGGCCAGCGAGCCTCGCGGGTTGCCAGGGAAGCTGCGGTTTACGTCCTTGCCATCGGGCACCTCGCGTGAAAAATTCAGAAACCCATAAATGTTGAGAATGGGTACGGCGATGATAGTACCGCGCAGTGGCCGCAGTAAGTCGCGCCGGATCAGGCGCCGGATGGTTTCAATACCGTTTACCTCGTCGCCGTGCATACCAGCCAGCAGCAGCACCGTGGGGCCAGGCACCAAGGACCGAAACACGTACACCGGAATGTCGATGACCGTGCCCGACGGCAACCGCGAAACCACCAGCCGCGTCAGCACCCGCTCGCCGGGCAGGATGGTGAGGCCATTGAGGCAGATAGCGGCTGAGTTGGGGGCAGGGGTCAAGGGCAGGGCGAAAACAGAAATAACAGACGCACTATTCGCGCCAGATGCCTTTTTTAGGCGGTAGCCCTGTTCCTACGGAAGTGCCAGCAGCTAAGGCGAAGGAAGATAAGCAACTGCCCGCTTATTCTATCTCAAACCAAGAACAGGCGCCTACTTACAGCGCTCTGCAAAATCAGGCGCAGCACTGTTTCCAATGCATTATTGCGGCATGTCCGATTGGCTATCGGGAACAGCTACGGCAACTCGGGGCGCGGACTTGGCCTTTTTCTTTTGCGCTATATCGGCCGTGTACTCAATGATTTTGCCGGCAATATCGAGGCCGGTGGCTTTCTCGATGCCCTCCAGCCCCGGCGACGAATTCACTTCCAGCACCAGCGGGCCACGTTTGCTTTGCAGCATATCTACGCCCGCAATGCCCAAGCCCAGCGACTTGGCGGCCAGCAAAGCGGCGGCTTTTTCGGCGCGGCTCAGCTTCACGAGCGTGCCCGAGCCGCCCCGGTGCAGGTTGGAGCGGAACTCGCCGTCTTTGCCTTGGCGCTTCATGGCGCCCACCACTTCACCGTTCACCACAAAAGCCCGCAGGTCGGCGCCCTTGCTTTCGGCAATGAACTCCTGCACAATGATGCGGGCCTTGAGGTTGTGGAAGGCCTCGATAACAGACTGCGCGGCCTTGGCCGACTCAGCCAGCACCACGCCCAGGCCCTGCGTGCCTTCCAGCAGCTTGATAATAACCGGCGCGCCGCCCACCTGCTCAATCATGGCCGGCACTTCGTCGGAGTAGTTGGTGAAGGCGGTTTTGGGCATGCCCACGCCGGCGCGGGCCAGAATCTGCATGGACCGGAGCTTGTCGCGGCTGCGTACAATTGCTTGGCTTTCTACGGCCGTACGCACCTTCATCATCTCGAACTGCCGTACCACGGCGCAGCCATAAAACGTGACAGAAGCTCCAATTCGCGGAATAATGGCATCGAAGCCTTCCAGCTTCTGGCCGTGGTATATGATGCCGGGCTTACCCTTTTCAAGTACCAGATTGCAGTGCAGATGGTCGAGCACCACAGCTTCGTGGCCGCGCGCTACGGCAGCTTCCACAAGGCGAGTGGTAGAATATAGCTTCGGCTCACGCGACAGAATCGCCAGTTTCATCAGTCAAAAAAATAGGGTGGATTGGAGCAGAAGTTTCCGGAAGGTTCCTGACAGCTCAGGACGGCGACGAATGCGCGGCCTGCTGGGCGCGGTAGGATACGTTGCGGCGGGTTACATCGACCACAAAGCGGCCGTGGCGTAGTAGCAAGCGGCCCAACAGCACAGGATACTTCATATCGGACCGGTCAGACAACGAGAATTCGGTGTCGAAATCCTCGCCAAATATCCGCATAACTGCCCGGATAACGTAGCGTTCCTGCACGTCGCCATTGGAGCTTTTAATATCGCGCAAACTAAAGTCAGTGAATTCCATGGGCGTACCATCAAAATTCGGGTGCGACGGGTCCAGCAATTGCACGTGCAGGCACTGGCGGCCGTCGGGCCGGGTAGCCAGATGGATGTTAGAGCAATGAATGGCGCTGGTGTAAGCGCCGGTATCCACTTTGGCTTCCACGCCCCACAGCTGGAACTGCGGAAAATCCACTAGTTCTCGTCGGCCTACCACCCGCTTCGGAATACGCAGTTTTTTCATTGTGCGAGCAAGATAATGGCAGTTAATAGAAGAACGTCATTCCGAGTGAGGGCGAAGCCGCAGCCTGGGAATCTCGCGTGCTGATGTTGTAGTAGTGATTACCACACTAGCGAGATTCCTCGGCTGCGGCTTCGCCCTCACTCGGAATGACGTTCCTTTAACCTTTATAGCTGATACGGTACACGGCGTCGTTCTGGTCGTCGCTGACGAGCAAGGAGCCGTCGGGCAGCACCAGCAGGCATACAGGGCGGCCCCAGGCTTTCTGGCCCTGCAGCCAGCCTTCGGCAAAGGTTTCGTAGCCAGTGGCCTGCTTGCCGCTGGCGTCCAGCTTCACCATGGTGATGCGGTAGCCGAGCTTGCTGGTGCGGTTCCAGGAGCCGTGCTCCGGAATCAGGATCTGGTTGCGGTACTGTGCCGGAAACTGCTTGCCGGTGTAGAACTTCATACCCAACGCCGCTACGTGCGGCCCCAGCTTGCGGGCCGGTTTCTGGTAGGTCTCAGCAGAGCGGCCTTTGCTGAGCTGCGGATCGGGCACGTCGCCGGCGAAGAAGTAAGGGAAGCCAAAGTGCAGGCCGGGGCTGGCGGCGCGGTTCAGCTCGTCGGGCGGCAGGTTGTCGCCGAGCATGTCGCGGCCGTTATCCGTAAACCAGAGGGCTTTATCCTGCGGACTCCAGTCGAAGCCAACCGTGTTGCGCACGCCCTGGGCAAACACTTCCAGGCCGGTACCGTCTGCGTTGAGGCGGTTGATAGTACCGTAGATGGGCTCTTCGGGTAGGCAGGAGTTGCAGGGGGCCCCTACCGGCACGTACAGCTTGCCATCGGGCCCGAAGGCAATGTAGCGGTAGCCGTGCCAGTCTTTGTTGGGCAGCTGGCCATACACCACGGCGGGCTTGGGCTTTTGCCGGAGCGTGCCTGCAATATTGTCGTAGCGCAGAATCCGGTTGATTTCGGCCACGTAGAGGGCGCCGTTGCGCACGGCCACGCCGTTGGGCGCGTTCAGGCCAGTTGCTATGGTCACTACCTCATCGGCGCGGCCGTCCTTGTTGCGGTCGGGCAGGGCGTATACTTTGTCGTCCTTGGTGCCTACGTACACGGTGCCATCGGGGCCCACAGCCAGTTCCCGGGCACTTTTCACATTTTGGGCAAAATAGCTGATGGTGAAGCCGGCCGGAAGCTTAATCTTGCTCAGGTTAGCGTCAGCCGCAGCAGGCGCAGCCAGGCGGCCGGGCGCAGAAGCCGCCAGCATTAGCGGAGCGAGCAGCAGGACAGGAAGGAAGTGGCGCGTTGTCATATACTGCCTACAACTCCCGGGCCGCCGCGAAGGTTGCTTGGCAGTACGTATTGGGTGCTGAGTAGCAGGCACTGACGCTACGCAACAAGAAGCAGCGCGAACTTTGCAGTTCGCGTCTCCGCGCCGTTCAGGCGGCTTTCCTGGCGTGCAGACGCGAGCTGCAAAGTTCGCGCTGCTTCTCAGCGGCGCTTCAACAAAGACACTGCCTAACAGCAGCCAGGTATTGCGTACAAGTAATCAGCAAGGGACATTACTCGCTACTTCCTACTCAATACCTACTACTCAGTACCAATTACCGGTTGCCTTCGCGCTGCTGGCGCACCAGCTTTTCGTATTCGCGCTCCGAGAGCCTGGACTTGCCGAAGCCGCCGTACACGCCCAGGCCGTTCATGAGCACGCCGAAGCCCCAGAATGCAGTAGCCCATACCGGCCACGGAATTCCGCCATGGTCGTGGCGGTCGGTTAGGGCCCAGATAATCCAGAGCAGCGCATTCACGGCTACGTAGGTGAACAGGTGCGACTTGAATTTGGCGCGGTCTTTTGCCATGCGCCACAGTTGGGGGTCACGGTCGGTAGTTTCCATGGGAAAAGCGTTTTTTTGGCTGGATGATGATCAAACGTACGCCACGCCATTAATATAGCAAATCGAATATTACCCAAGTAGCTCAGGTTGCCGCTGAAACGTCGAAAATCAGCCTTGAGCTGTAGACGCACTCTTTATACATTCAGTGCTACGCGGGAGGTGCGGCAGATTCTGGCGCAGCATGCACTGCCGCAGGAAGTGATGTTCGATCAGGAAAGTGAGCAACTCTATCAGCAGGCACTCCGACTACCTGCCGGCTAGGGAATAAACGGCGTTTCGGTGGGCGAAATTTTGTATATTAGGAACACGCCCGCGCTCAGCCATGGGCCTGCTCTGCTCCACTTCCTACCCACACGCCGCCATGGAACTCACCCCCCACCTTCCTGCCACCCGCCCACCCCGCACCAGCGCCGGCAACCCCATCTGGCTGGATGTGCTGCGCCTGCTGCTGGGTGTATTCCTGCTGATTAAGGGCCTGTCGTTTCTGGACCACAGTACCGATGTGTACTACCTGCTCAGCCAGCAGCAGCCTTGGGATGTTCTGAAAAAAACGTCGCTGTTCGTGAGCTTTTTCCACATTGTGGGAGGCCTGATGATTGCCACCGGCACCCTTACGCGCTTCGCCCTGATGTGCCAGCTCCCGATTCTGCTGGGCGCGGTGCTGCTGGTGAACTCGCAGAACGGCTTCAAGCTAGCCAACACCGAACTGTGGGTTTCCACGCTGGTGCTGATGCTGTGCCTGCTGTTTATGATAGTGGGGCCGGGCCGGTATTCAATTGACAACAAAGTATTGCGCCAGGCCCAATAGGCCTACCCCAGCCGCGACACGCCGCCCGACACAATGAACTTCATGGCGTCGGAGCTGGGCAGCTCCAGATGCGTGACGCTGGCCATGGGCACGAGCACCAGCTCACCGGAGAAGTTGTAGGAGTGCGGAAAGTACACGGCCACTAGGTCGGGGCGGTGCAGCGCGGCCAGGTCGTCCTGGGTGATGAAGCCCATCTTGAACACGTTGTCTTGGGCATTGAGGCGCACCAGTACGGGACAGTTGAACTTCTGGTTGTCGCCGACGAAGGCGTCGAACAGGTCTTTGAGGCTGGAATAGATGATGCTGACCAGCGGCGTACGATGCAGAATCCGTTCGGCAATCACCAGAAACGGCCGCACCATAAACGACTTCGCCACGAAGCCCACGGCCGTTATCAACAGCACGGCCACCACCAGCCCCAGCCCCGGCACATCAAAGCTCAGATCCTCGAACAGGTTGTTGAGCCAGCGAAACAACGAGTACAGAATGTAGATCGTCAGGCCGAGAGGCGCTACAATGAGGAAGCCGTTGAGGAAGTAGTTGATCAGTTTGCGCATGCCACGAAGGTAGCATAGGCAGCTTCCTGAGTTATTAAGAGCGTGTTTGGGAATTTGCGAAGAACGTCCTGCTTCGACAAGCTCAGCAGGACGTTCTTCGCAAATTCCCAGACACGCTCTAAAAAGCTATAAGCCGCAAGCTGCAAACACGTGAATGGTTCGTGCTTGCAGCTTGCGGCTTATAGCCTGGTGCGCCATTAGGCTACCTGCGCCGCCATTTCTTCAATCCGGTCTTTCACCCGCTCCATCAGCCACATGGGCGTGCTGGTGGCGCCGCAGATGCCTACCGATTCAGCGTCGTGAAACCACTCGTCGAGTATTTCCTGCTCGTTCTCGACAAAGTAGCTGCGCGGGTTGGTTTTATTGACCACCGAAAACAGGGCCTTGCCATTAGAGCTTTTGCGGCCACTCACAAAGATGATAACGTCGTGCAGTACCGCAAACTTGGCCAGCGCCGGCTCGCGGTTGCTCACCTGCCGACAGATGCTGTCGTTGGCATCAAACGACTCCAGCGAGCCGCCGGCTGCCTGAATGCGCTGCTCCATCAGGGCTTTCATGTGGTAGAAGCCGGCGGTGCTTTTGGTGGTCTGGCTGAAGAGCGTGACAGGCCGCGAGAAGTCCACTTGGTCGAGGTCGGCTTCGGTCATAACAATGATGGCGCGGTTGCCGGTCTGGCCGGTGAGGCCGGCCACTTCGGCGTGGCCGGGCTGGCCATAGATGACGATCTGGCCGTTCTGGCGCTGGCTGGCGTCGAAGGCGTGCTTCACGCGGTTCTGCAGCTTCAGCACCACCGGGCACGAGGCGTCAATCAGCTCGATGTTGTTGCGCAGCGCCAGCTGGTAGGTTTCCGGCGGCTCGCCGTGCGCCCGAATCAGCACCTTGCAGTTGTGCAGCTGCTCCAGCTGCTCCCGGTCGATGATGCGCAGGCCTTTGCCGTGCAGGCGTTCCACTTCCATGCGGTTGTGCACGATGTCGCCCAGGCAATACAGGGTTTCGTCGTGGGCTAGCTCATCCTCCGCCATCTGAATGGCGAATTCAACGCCAAAGCAATAGCCGGAATTCTTATCTATCGTGACGTTCATCTGATCAGGGATTAGGGCTTGGGGCTTAGGAAGTAGGCGTAGAGGCAGACATCAGACAATCAGCGAAGCCGTGGCTCTGCAATTCCGATGCCTAAGCCCCAGGCCCTATCTACCAAGCCCTAAACTTATACAACCACTTCATTGCCATTCCGTTCGGGGCCGGCGCCAGCGGCTAGGGCAAACAGCGTAGCCGACACCCGCTCCAGCACGAAATCCACCTGCTCGTCGATCATCATGTGGGTGGTGTCGAGCAATACGGCGTCGGGGGCACGGCGCAGAGGGCTTTCGGTGCGGGTGGAGTCGAGGTGGTCGCGCTTGCGCAGGTTTTCCACAATTTCCTCTACTGCCACCTGCTCTCCTTTCACGGCCAGCTCTTCCTGGCGGCGCTCGGCGCGGGTCAGCACCTCGGCGGTCATAAATACCTTCACTTCGGCATCCGGAAATACGGTGGTGCCAATGTCGCGGCCATCCATCACTACGCCGCGCTTGCGGGCCATGCGCTGTTGCTGGGCTACCATAGCATGGCGCACCGCCGGAATGCCCGACACCTCACTCACGAGGTTGGAGATGCGCATCTGCCGGATTTCGTCCTCGCGAATAGTTCCATCAAGGCACAGCTCGTTGCGGCCGGTTTTGCGGTTGCGCTTGAAGGTGATGTGCAGCTCGTGCAGGGCCCGTTCCACGCCGGGCAGGTCGTCGAAGGCAATATCGTGCTCCAGCAGGTAGAGCGTCACGGCCCGGTACATGGCGCCGGTGTCGATGTAAGCATAGCCCAGCTCGGCGGCCACGGCTTTGGCCGTCGTGCTTTTGCCGCACGAAGAGTAGCCGTCGATGGCAATGACGATTTTTCTCATGGCTGATTCTCTCGGCCCGGGTTGGCTGCTGGGTGAACTCACGAAATCCAGGTTTTACGACGCGGGGCCGCAGCCAGCCGTTCGGGTACACCCGCAAAAAACGCGGCCACCGACTCGGGCGCGCCCTTGTCCAGTTGCTGCGAAATGCGGTAAAAAGGGTTGAAAAAGCTGTGTTGTTTGATGCCAACGCCCGTGGTGCCATCGGGGCCCTGGGCCCAGGTGCCGCCAAACGTTTCCACCAGGCACTGTCCCAGAAAGCAGCCCAGCGCCATTACCACGCCTTCGCGGGTGGCGGGCGTCAGACTGGGGCGCTGCGCCTCAATAAACTCGGCAAGGCGCTGCACGGCGGAGGCATCGTAGGCATTCACCTGCAGCTGCTGGCGCACGGCCTCAGCAGCAGCGGTAAGGGAAGCAAGCGGATTTGGCGTGGGTTCAGGCATACGTGTCATTTAGCCGTTGACAGGAGAGAATGCCACACAGATACGTGCTGCCAGCTTAGCTGAAAGTCGGAGGCTCATGCAGCAGCAGATTAGTGACTTTCGCACGGACAGGGCAGCTTGCCGAATTTGGCCTTGCGCTTCATGGAGGCCGTTTTCTTTTGCTGTGGGGTGCGGTTCGCGCAGCCCGTGGCAGCAAGGCCCGAACCCAGCACAAGGGTGGCCATCAGCAAAGTCACAATCTTTCTCACGGGCGCAGATTTTGGGCAAATATACGGTTCTTTACCCGTTCGCCTTGGCTTAACCTCAACTTTCCCCACGTTTCGCTCCTGCCCCATGTCCGCTAGTTTTCAGCTCACGGCCAACGTCATCGACTTGTTTGCCAACACCATAGCCCCGGCCGTAGTGCACGTATCCGATGGCCACATTCAGTCCATCAGCCCCATCGACGGCGCCGCGCCTGACCCGACCCTGCCCTACGCCCTGCCCGGCTTCGTGGATGCGCATGTGCACGTTGAAAGCTCCCTGCTGATACCGGCCGAGTTTGCCCGGCTGGCCGTGGTGCACGGCACCGTAGCCACCGTCTCCGACCCACACGAAATCGGGAACGTGCTGGGCGTGGCGGGCGTGGAGTTCATGTTGGAAAGCGGCCGGCAGGTGCCGTTCAAGTTCTGCTTTGGCGCGCCCTCCTGCGTGCCGGCCACGCCCTTTGAAACGGCCGGTGCCGAAATCACGGCCCAGGACATCGAGCAGCTGTTCCAAAACCCTGAAATCGGCTATCTGGCCGAAATGATGAACTGGCCCGGCGTGCTCAGCCGCGACGCCGGTGTGATGGAAAAAATCCAGCTGGCCCAACGCTACGGCCGCCCCGTGGATGGCCATGCGCCCGGCCTGCGCGGTGCCGACGCTGCCCACTACGCCTCGGCCGGCATCAGCACCGACCACGAGTGCTTTACGGCCGCAGAGGCGCTCGACAAGCTAGCCGTGGGCATGAAGATTCTGATTCGGGAGGGCTCAGCGGCCCGCAACTTCGACGCCCTGATTGAGCTGCTGCCCAAGCACCACGAGCACCTGATGTTCTGCTCCGACGACAAGCACCCTGATACGCTGGTACTGGGCCACATCAACCAGCTGGTGCAGCGGGCAGTGGCCCTGGGCCAGGACGTACTGAAAGTGCTACGCGTGGCTTGCCGCAACCCCGTGGAGCACTATCGGCTGCCCGTGGGCTTGCTGCGCGCAGGCGACCCCGCCGACTTCATCGTGGTAGACAACCTGACCGACTTCCGCGTGCGCCAGACGTATCTGAACGGCGAGCTAGTGGCCGAAAACGGCCAGACGCGCATTGCCTCGGTGCCCGGCCGCGAAGTCAACAACTTCCACGCCCGCCTCGTTTCGGCCACCGAGTTCCAGCTGCCTGCTCCGAGCCCGGGACAGCCAGATACCAGCCCTGAAATCCGCGTTATCGAGTGCTTCGACGGCCAGCTTATCACAGCCCGCCACGATGTGCCGGCCCGCGTGGAAAACGGCTTGGTAATGCCCGACGTGGCGCAGGACATCCTTAAGCTAACCGTAGTGAACCGTTACCACGCCGCGCCGCCGGCCGTGGCTTTCATCCAGGGTTTCGGGCTGAAGCGCGGCGCATTGGCCAGCAGCGTCGGCCACGACTCGCACAACATCACGGCCGTGGGCTGCGACGACGAGAGCCTTGCCCGGGCTGTTAACCTGGTGATGGAAGCCAAAGGCGGCCTGGCCGCCGTAGGTGCCGACGGCGAGGAGCTGCTATTGCCGCTGCCCGTAGCCGGCCTCATGTCCAGCCAGGACGGCTACCGCGTGGCCGCCGACTACGCCGCCATCGACGCCCTGTCGCGGCAGCTGGGCTCCCCGCTGGGCGCGCCGTTCATGACGCTTTCCTTTATGGCGCTGCTCGTTATTCCCAGCCTCAAGCTCAGCGACAAAGGCCTGTTCGACGGCGAGGCTTTCCGTTTTGTGGAAGCCGTGGTGTGACCTCACTCCCTCCCCCCTCTCCAGAAGAGCGGGGGAACTAGATTTAGTAAAAACTAAAAAGCCCACCGAAGCGTCCGGTGGGCTTTTTTCAAGGCTGAATTTTTGGAGCCAGTTCCTCCTCTCATTTGGAATGGGGGCTGGGAGGCGAGGTTAGAACCGCTTGTTCAATAACTTCTCCATCTTTTCCTCTGTCAGAGGCTTTGAGAGGTACTCGATGTTGGGATACTGCGCTACACGGGCTGTATCGGCGGCGTGCATAGAGGTAGTCAGCACCGTCAGTACTGTGCGCTGGCGCACTGATTCTGGCAGCTCATTGAAGCGCTGCAGAAATTCAAAGCCATCCATACCCGGCATTTTTAGGTCCACGAATACCAGATCGGGAGTGTCGTGGGCAGGTGCTCCAGTTGTTTCCTGCCCCCACAATGCCTGAAATGCTTGTTCCGCACGGGCAAACGTCAGAATATTATCGGCTACCTCCAGGCGGTTGAGCAGGCGGTTGTTCAGGAAAATAGTGGTTTCGTTGTCGTCAATCAACACCACACTACGCAGCTTATTTGGCATGGCCGGGGCTCTAAAAGGTTGGTAGCAAACAGGCAGCACGGCCCTTGACAGCTATAGGTAGTACGGCCTACAGCCAGCCCTGGGCCTGCATCCACTCATCATTGTAAATTTTGCCCAGGTAGCGCGTGCCATGGTCGGGCAGGATGATAACCATCGTGTCGCCTTCCTGCAGATGCTCGCGGGCATATTCCAAGGCGCCGTGCACAGCTGAGCCGCAGCTCCAGCCCACAAACAGTCCTTCTTCCTTGGCCAGGCGGCGCGTCATCACGGCGGCATCCTGGTCGGTTACTTTAATGAACAGGTCAATCAGGTCGAAGTCGACATTCTTGGGCAGAATATCTTCGCCGATACCTTCGGTTTTGTACGGATAGATTTCGTTTTCGTCGAAAACCCCCGTTTCCTTGTATTTCTTGAACACCGAGCCGTACGTATCGAGGCCTACGGCCACAATGGCGGGGTTCTGCTCCTTCAGGTACTTGGCCGTGCCACAGATGGTGCCGCCCGTGCCCACGCCGCAGGCCAAGTGTGTGATGGTGCCTTCCGTCTGCTTCCACAGCTCCGGGCCGGTGCCTTCGTAGTGCGCCGCCGTGTTCGACAGGTTGTCGTACTGGTTGGGGTAAAACGAGTTAGGTGTTTCCTCGCTCAGACGCTTGGCCACCGAGTAGTAGGAACGCGGGTCTTCGGGGGCCACATCTACGGGGCACACCACTACCTGCGCGCCCACAGCCCGCAGAATGTCCTGCTTTTCCTTGCTTTGCTTGTCGCTCATCACGAAGATGCAGCTGTAGCCTTTGGCAATAGCGGCCAAAGCCAGGCCCATGCCGGTGTTGCCGCTGGTGCCCTCGATAATGGTGCCGCCGGGCTTCAGCAAACCGGCCTTTTCGGCGTCTTCCACCATCCGAACGGCCATGCGGTCTTTCACCGAGTTGCCGGGGTTAAAGTATTCCACCTTGGCCAGGACAGTGCCTTTGATGCCGTCGGCGAGGCGGTTGAGTTTCACCAGCGGTGTGTTGCCGATGGCCTCAACAATGTTATTCAGGTACATGGGTAAGCGTGAGAGGTGAGAGGGGGAATTTTGGGGAGAGCGGAAAGCAAAGGTACGGATTTCGGCCGGGGCGTTTGCCTGCTACTGCGGGCGAAGCGAGGAATCTGCCTGATCTATAAGGTTGTTTGGCTGTGCCAGGCGGTTTGGTGCACGCTGGCTTTTCACCCGGATTCCTCGCCTCGCCCGGAACAATAAGGAGCTTGCCCCGGCCTTAAAAAAGGCTACTTTTGCACACCGGTTGCCCTATGGGCCACCCAATATCCCACCCTCAACCGAATAGCTTCTCTAACTCCCTCTACGAATGAGTGTTCTGGTAAACAAGGATTCTAAAGTGATTGTGCAGGGCTTTACCGGCTCTGAAGGCTCGTTCCACGCGCAGCAGATGATTGAGTACGGCACCAACGTTGTAGGCGGCGTAACGCCCGGCAAAGGCGGCACCCAGCACCTCGACCGTCCCGTGTTCAACACCGTGGCCGAAGCCGTAGAGCAGGCCGGCGCCGACACCAGCATCATCTTCGTGCCCCCGGCTTTCGCCGCCGACGCCATTATGGAAGCGGCCGACGCGGGCATTAAAGTGATTGTCACCATCACCGAAGGCATCCCGACCAAGGACATGATTGCGGTGAAGGAATATCTGAAAGGCCGCGAAGGGCTGCGCATGATCGGGCCGAATTGCCCTGGCGTAATGACCGCCGGCGAGTGCAAAGTGGGCATCATGCCCGGCTTTATCTTCACGAAAGGCAAAATCGGCATCGTTTCCAAGTCGGGCACCCTGACGTACGAAGCCGTAGACCAGCTCACTAAGGCCGGCCTAGGCCAGACCACGGCCATCGGTATCGGCGGCGACCCCATCATCGGCACGACGACGAAAGAAGCTGTAGAGCTGCTGATGAACGACCCCGAAACTGAAGGCATCGTGATGATCGGTGAAATCGGCGGCGGCATGGAAGCCGAAGCTGCTCGCTGGATCAAGGAAACCGGCAACAAGAAGCCTGTAGTCGGCTTCATTGCCGGCCAAACGGCACCTCCCGGCCGCCGCATGGGCCACGCCGGTGCCATCGTTGGCGGCGCCGACGACACGGCCGCTGCCAAAATGGCCATTATGCGCGAGTGCGGCATCCACGTGGTGGATTCGCCCGCCGAAATCGGCGACACCATGCTGCGCGTACTGGGCGGCAAGTAGTCGGTTACTGACAGTTGCTTTTATGAAAAGAGCCCCGGCGCAAGTCAGGGCTCTTTTTTTATATGTACATTTCCTTTATTTGGAAAAATTATAAGCCCTATTTCTAGCATGCGCATTAACATTGAAAAAGCCCTGTCAGCCATCAGTTTGCTGACGACCGTTGCCTGCACCAAGGAAGTCGAGAAAATCGTTGTGCAGGATAAGATGTACAGTTGGGCGGAGGTGAAGCAGCTTTTCGGCAGCCAGAAGATTATCGTACAAATGACCCAGGACGCGTCCTCGCTGTATTTGCAGCAGCTGGGCTATCTGGGCCGACTTACGCCGCTGCCGGGCGCTGTCGGACCAAACCAGCCAGGCTACTATGGGGCGGTTACGCAGATATTCCAACCTCTGCCATATGATCTGCGCAGCCAGATTCCCATGAATGCGCAGTTTTATCTGAAGCCGGTTGGCAACGACAACACGATTCTACGGGCATTTCCTACGACCTATTCTCCCCCCGACAACTTTCCTGCTGATATCAATCTACGACGTCTCGATCCGACGGCAGCTGAATTTGTCATCAATCAGTCAAGCCCCCCATACTTTGGATTCGGTGCTATCACCCGCAACAACGTTTCTCTGGTAGGCTACTCGGTAGCCCCCGCCGACCGGGCACTGCACCTTGTGCTGAGCCGGCTGACGCTGGAATCGGGTGTGCCTAAAGGCCCCGTGACAGTTACCTCACGCGTC
This sequence comes from Hymenobacter puniceus, assembly GCF_014333525.1. Classification (GTDB taxonomy): domain Bacteria; phylum Bacteroidota; class Bacteroidia; order Cytophagales; family Hymenobacteraceae; genus Hymenobacter. The sequence goes on along the minus strand of NZ_JACSCX010000002.1, from coordinate 174,328 downwards.
CTTGCTGTTCCCTTGCTGCAGGCGCATCCCTACACCATCACGGCTATTGACGATTATTTTCTGGTAAACGTCATTACACAAGGTCTGTACAAAATCAGCGAAAGCGGCCAGGTAAAGCAGGTTATGGCTTCTTCAGATGCCGCTATAGTTTCCTATCACAAGTACAAAGGCTTGATGTATGCCATCAACAACTCCGGCCAGAACGGAGTATTTATCTCTTCCGATGACGGAGAAACCTGGCAGCTACGCAATGGCGTTCCGAACTACTTTACTTTTAGCACCTTTCACGCAGTTGGTGACAGTATTGTGGGCATCACGCACGGGATTGAGAACAACAGTCTGTACACACTGCGCTGGCAGGGCAACACCCCGCGCGTGCGCGAACTGAAGAATGACGGCTTAAACCGGACCGACTTCACGGACTTGGCGCAACTCGGCGACACTGTGTATCTGAGTACTACGAGCGGCTTGTTCAAACGACCCCTGAGTTCCTTTTTTGAGAACCGCTAGCCAGCCATTTGGTCATCTGCGGCCAGCCTACTTCCCGCCACTCTGCCCGCCCACATTCACCACGATACCGAGCTGAAACACAGAGTTGGCGGCCTTCACGTATTTACGGGGGATGAGGCCGAAGTTGCTGCCGCTGATGAGCTGCAGCTGCAGCGGGCCCAGCACCTCGATGCGGGTGTAGGTGATGGGCTCGAAGAAGATGTTGTACTCGGGGGCACGGGCCACGCCGTTGAGGCGAAAGTCGGTGATTTGCACGTAGCTGGCGCGCATGGCCGTGCCGTAATTGAAGGGCCAGTCGCGACCGAGGACGTGGAAGCTTTTCTTTTCCTTGGACGTGTAATTGGCCTGCAGAAAGTACTTGTGGAGCGTGCCTTCACGGGTTTCGGTGGGCAGATTGGTTTCGCGGCTGTACTCGGTGTATTTGGTGGCCCCGATGCCCACACCGCCGTAGATTTCCAGTACGCGGCGGTCCTGGCGCAACCGGGTGAAATAGCCTAGGCCGCCTTCCACGAAGTCGTGGTCTTCGGTCTGGCGATTATTTTTGGAGCCGAAAAAGCTTTGCTTTTTATCGGCGTGCAGAAAGGAAGCCGAGGCCATGACGCCCAAATGGTCGGTGACGGCATAGGCACCCTGCACGGCGGTGTTCTGGCTGAAATTGGTATGAATGCCGGCGCTCCATTCGCCCTTCTGGGTGAGCAATGGCACTTGCGGCGGCGGTGGGAAGTAGAGCGACGAGCAGCCAGCCAGCATGGGCAGCAGCAAAAACAGAAACACGCGAAATAAAGCAGGCATAAAAACCGAAGGCAGTGAAAAACCGGTGACAAAACGCCCGGAATAGAGTTTCGTTGTGTGGCCGCTAGCTGAACTGTTGCGTAGAGCTTAAGCCATTCTCTCTTTTCCGGGCCTGCCCCTTCTCCAAACTTCGCGCTTTATGCCCAATACTTCCTACGATGCATTGATAATTGGCTCCGGCCAAGCCGGTAATCCACTGGCCACAGCCCTGGCTAAAGCCGGTCAGAAAGTGGTGCTGATAGAGGAAAACAAGCTGGGCGGCTCCTGCATCAACTACGGCTGCTCGCCGGTGAAGGCCCTGCTGGCTTCCGCCGAGCGTGCCCACCAGTTGCGCACCGCCGACGAGTACGGCCTGGGTAGCCAGGAACCGGCCGTGGATATTGCCGCCGTTATTGCCCGCAAAGACGCCATCATCAAGGAAATGCGCGAAGGCGTACGCAGCAACCTAACCAAGGAAACGCCCGGCATTACGGTGCTGCACGGTCACGCCGCCTTCAGTGGCCCGCGCACGGTGCAGGTGGAGCTGGAAAACGGTAAAATCCAGGAGCTGAAGGCCAAGAAGGTATTCATAAATACCGGTACGCGGGCCGCCATTCCCGAAATTGAAGGGCTGGACGGCTTGCCCTACCTCACCACCACCCAGCTGCTCGACCTGAAAGAGCTACCCGAACACCTCGTGATTCTGGGTGGCGGCTACATCGGGCTGGAGTTCAGCCAGCTCTACCGCCGCCTGGGCAGCCAGGTCACCATCGTAGAATCGGCCACGCAGCTGCTGGAGCGCGAAGACGACGACGTGTGCCAGGCCCTGACCAAGATTCTGACCCAGGAAGGCGTAGACGTAGTGCTGGGCGCCAAGGTGCGCAAAGTCAGCCTCCACGACGGCACCTACACCCTCACGGCGCACACGCCCACCGGCGAGCGACGCCTACGCGGCTCCCACCTGCTGGTAGCTACCGGCCGCACACCCAACACCGACACGCTAGGGCTAGAAACGGCCGGAATCCAGCTTGACGAGAAAGGCTACATCCAGGTGAATGAGCGGCTGGAAACCAACGTGCGCGGCGTGTACGCCCTCGGCGACGTGCACGGCGGCCCTCAATTCACCCACATCAGTTACGACGACTACCGCGTGGTGCGCGACGGCATGCTGCACCGCAAATGGCGCTCGGCCAAGCAGCGTCCCCTTCCCTATTGCGTGTTCACGGAACCCCAGCTGGGCCGCATCGGACTGAATGAGGAGCAGGCCAAGGAGGAAGGCATAGCCTACCGCGTGGCTACTATGCCCGTCAGCACGATAGGCCGCGCCCGCGAAACCGGCCGTACCGCCGGCTTCTGGAAGGTACTGGTCGGGCCCGACGACCGGCTGCTGGGCGCTACTGTGCTGTGTGCCGAGGGCGGCGAAATCATGAGCATGTTTCAGCTGATGATGGCCGGCAAGCTAAAGTACCAGCAGCTGCAGGACATGGTGCTGGCCCACCCCTGCTGGGCCGAAGGCATGAACAACGTGTTTGCCAAGCTGGACAAGCCGAAGTAGCAGATGTAGCGCGGACTTCAGTCCGCAGCCCTTGCTAATCGGTAGTATTGCACAATTTTCACGGGCTGCGGACTGAAGTCCGCGCCGCCTGCAAGCATATACGCCGCATGACCACCTTCGTCGAAACGCCCCGCCTGCTACTGCGCGAGCTGCAAGCCACCGATGCGCCCGGCATGTTCGCGCTAGACTCAGACCCGGAAGTACACCGCTACCTCGGCAACCGACCTGTGCAGACGTTGGCGCAAAGTCAGGAAACCATCGCCTTCGTGCAGCGCCAATATCAGGAAAATGGCATTGGCCGCTGGGCCGTGGAGCTCAAGGAAACCGGCGACTTTCTGGGTTGGGCCGGGCTCAAACTCATCCGCGAGCCACTTAACGGCCACGTCGATTTCTACGAAGTCGGGTACCGGCTCCTTCGCCGACATTGGGGCCACGGCTACGCCACTGAGGCGGCCCGCGCCTCGGTGGCGTACGGCTTCAACGTGTTGCAGCTACCGGTGCTCTATGCCATAGCCGACATGCAGAACTTGGCCTCCCGCGCCGTACTGACCAAAGCTGGGTTTCAGCACACTGGCGAGTTTGAGCACGAGGGCGTACTCACGGCGTGGCTGGAAGCGCGGGTTTCTCGCTAAGCCACTGCCATACTACCTTACGGCTGCCGAAACAACGACGCTACGCGGTGCGGCAGAAACCCGACGCCCAGCGCCAAATAAGAGCGCGACTCTCGTAGCTGGCGGCGCGAATAATCGAGGTCTGGCTGGCGCTCATCGTAGCCCATAGTGGCCGAACTGCCCAACGACAACTGAAGCTGCACCGGCCGCTGGCCCTGGTATGGGTCGCCGAGCCCGAAGCGCATCAGCAGCATCGGCTCGGCGCGCGTGAGTTGGTGCAGGTCGATAGGCTGGCCGACATCGGTGAGCCGCGTGAACTGTAGCCGGGTGCTGCGGCAGGAAACACCCAGCGAAAATCGGTTGCTGACTTCGTACACTGCATAGGCTTCGCCGAACAGCTTGTTGCAGCGCACATCAAACTCGTGCTGCACTGGCTCCCCGAGAAAGATAATCTGCCCATCGTTGCGGTAGCGGGTTTGGTTGCGAATCTGGCCAAAACCGCCTAGCACGCCCAGCGTCCAGTGGCGCGGGGCCCAGTAGGTGCCGGCCGCCAACTCATATTGCCGGCCGCGCCAGAAGGTGCTGTCGTCCTCGTCGGAACGGCTCCCGAATGCGCCGCGCACCAGCACGTGCTTCAACGGCGAATACGCCCCCGACATTTCCCAGCGGCTCAGAAACGTGCTAATCCGCACCTCCGACTCATGCTGTGCCCGAATATCAGGCGCCGCGTTCTGCATGGGCATGTACACAGCGCAGCCGGTCAGGCACCAGATTCCGGCAAGCAGCAATAAACCTTTCATATAGTAGCACATACATAGGATTCACGGGTAAGATACGCGGATTGACAGCGCATAAAAAAGCCTCCGCAACTTTCGTGGCGGAGGCTTTTTTGGTGTTTGGCTGGCGGCACAGGCTGCCGTCTACGCCACGGTGCTACTTGGCGTAAGCCACAGCGCGCATCTCACGGATTACCGTGATTTTGATCTGGCCGGGGTACTGCATTTCCTTTTCAATCTTCTGGGAAATTTCGTAGCTCAGCTCTGAGGCGCGCTCGTCAGTTACGTTCTCAGCGTCCACCATCACACGCAGCTCACGGCCGGCCTGAATGGCAAAGCATTGGTTGACGCCTTTGAAGCTGTTGGCGGTTTCTTCCAGCTGCTTGAGACGCTTGATGTAGCTTTCCATCATCTCGCGGCGGGCACCGGGGCGGGAGCCCGAAATGGCGTCGCAGGCCTGCACGAGCGGCGAAATCATGGCCGTCATTTCGATTTCGTCGTGGTGGGCGCCGATGGCGTTTACCACGTCGGGGTGCTCTTTGTACTTCTTGGCCATCTCCATGCCCAAGATGGCGTGGGGCAGCTCGGGCTCCTCGGTGCTTACTTTACCAATGTCGTGCAGGAGGCCAGCGCGCTTGGCTTTCTTCACGTCGAGGCCCATTTCGGCGGCCATGGTGGCGCAGAGGTTGGCTACTTCGCGCGAATGCTGCAGCAGGTTCTGGCCGTAGCTGCTGCGGAAACGCATGCGGCCCACCATCTTGATCAGCTCGGGGTGCAGGCCATGGATGCCGAGGTCGATGATGGTTTTCTCGCCGATTTCCACGATTTCCTCGTCGATGTTCTTGCGCGTCTTGGCCACAATCTCCTCGATGCGGGCCGGGTGAATGCGGCCGTCTTTCACGAGCAGGTGCAAGCTCAGGCGGGCCACCTCGCGGCGTACCGGGTCGAAGCCCGAGATGATGATGGCTTCGGGCGTGTCATCTACGATAATTTCGACGCCGGTAGCGGCTTCTAGGGCCCGGATGTTGCGGCCCTCACGGCCAATGATCTTGCCCTTAACGTCGTCACTTTCGATGTTGAACACCGACACGCAGTTCTCGATGGCATGCTCGGCGGCGGTGCGCTGAATGGTTTCCAGCACCACTTTTTTGGCGTCTTTGGTGGCCGAAAGCTTGGCCTGGGCTACCACGTCTTTGATGTAAGAGCTGGCCTGAATCTGGGCTTCGTTCTTGAGCGACTCTACCAGCTGCTCGCGGGCCTCAGCAGCCGTCAGGCCCGAAATGGTTTCCAGTTGCTGCAGCACATGCTGCTGTTTTTCGTTGAGCTCCTGGGTACGCTGCTCCAGCTCGGCTTCCACTTCCTGCTCGCGCTGCTCCAGCTTGGCGAGTTGGGTTTCGAGGATGGCCTTGCGCTTTTCCTCCTGCGTTTCCAGCTTTTCACGCTGGGCCTGAGCCTGTGTTTCGATTCGCTCACGGGTAGCATCCAGCTCGGTTTCCTTGCGCTGAATCTGCTCTAGCTGGCGCTGGGTGGTATCGGTGAGCTTCTTGATAGCCTGCTCCTGCTCCACTACGGTGGCGCGGCGCTCGGTTAGCTCCTGGTCGAGAGCCTGCTTCTGGCGGCGGCTCTCTTGCTCCCACTCCTGCTTGAGGGTGCGGAACTTGTCTTTCGACTGTTGAATCCGCTCGTCGCGGGTGCGGGTGGCTTGCTGCTCGGCTTCGGCCAGCAGCTGCTGGGCGCGGGTTTTGGCTTCGGCTTCGTGGTCCTGGTTGGTTTTGCCAGCCAGCAGGCGCCCCACCACGATGCCGACCACAAGGGCCAGCACGGCGGCTAAAGCAATATAGAGAGTAGTGGACATGAGCTATGAGGTTGGAAGAGGAAGGGAAAGCCATACCTCAGCAAACAGGCCACATGCCAAACAACCCCGTTGCGCCGTTTGCGCCGCCGGGGTTTCAAGCTGATATTCTACGCCGGTGCGGGCGTCTGGATCTTCAGACGAGCACCACTCCCGACAGCAGCTCATCGAGGCGTGCAAGGCGCTCGGTCAGAACCGTGTCGGTACCATCTTTTTCCTTACTGACTTTCAGGCGGTCAGCCATCGTGGACAAGGCAATCATGGCCAGCAAATCCTGCTTATCCTGAATGCCGTATTGCTCGCGAAATTCCTTGATCCGCTCGCCTAGCAGGCGGCCGGCCATACGGAGCCGCTCCTCATCCTGAGGCTCGACGCGCATCGGGTAGTCCCGTTCGGCAATGCGGATTTTAATGGATAGTTCGCTCATGGGAGCAGTCGTGGGTGGGGTTCGGTGGTGATGGTTACTCCCTCAAATAGGCAAGGCACTTATCTATTTCGCGGATGTATTCGTTGAGGCGCAGTTTCAGCTCGTTGACATTGGCCGGTTCACCGGCTATGGTATTGACAAGTTTAGTGATATTCTCCTGATTGTGGAAATCCTTGAGCTGCCGCTCCCGGTCGCGCACGTCGGCCCGGAGCTGCTGAACAGTAGTCTGGGCATCGGCCAGCTCCTCGCGCAACTGCTGATAGGCAGTCACTAAGGTGTTCACCTGCCGCTCCAAGCGGTCTAGTTGAGCAAGCTGCTGAGAGGAGGCCATTTTTTTGGGGTTGTCAGTTGGTCGTTGTCAGTTGTCAGCCGCAAATCGGTTTATTATTTTCAATAAAGCAGAAGCTGATATCCCCCGAGCAAAGGACATTACTTCTGTGCAAACTAGCGACTAACAACCAACAACTGACAACCGACAACTGATTTACTTCCGAATCAGGGCCCCGGCCTGCTGCTCGAACTGCTGGATGAGGCGGTTCATCACGGAGTCGATGGCCTGATCGGTGAGGGTTTGGGTGCTGTCCTGGAGCAGGAAGCTGACCGAGTAGCTTTTCTTGCCTTCGCCCAGGTTAGGGCCTTCATACACATCGAACACGTTTACCTGCTGCAACAGCTTCTTTTCGGTGCGGCGGGCAATCTGCTGGAGCTGGTCGAAGGTGACGGTTTTGTCCACCACCACGCTCAGGTCGCGGCGCACTTCCGGGAACTTGGGCAGTTCGCGGGCCACGAGGCTGTTCTTGTACTTGCGCATCAGCCAGTCCCAGTCCAGCTCGGCATACCATACCGGCTGGCTCACGTCGAGCTTCTTCAGCCACACGCCCGACACGGCGCCAAGCTGCGCGACGGGCTGGTTTTGGGCCAGCAGTGTGAGGCCGCCGGCCAGCTGCGGGTGCTGCACCGGCTGCGAGGTAGGCGCCGGGAAGCCCAGCGCTGCCAGCACCTGCTGCACGGCCCCGGCCAGTTGGTGGAAGCTGCTTTTCTCGGATTTCTGCTGCCAGGTTTCGGCCGCGGTGTTGCCAGTCAGGTAGAGCACCAGCTTGTTGCGCTCATCGTAGCTGCCGTTGAGCTTGAGGTGGTATGTTTTGCCGAACTCGTAGAGCTTCAGGTCGCGCTGGCGGCGGTTGACGTTGTGGCGCACCACTTCCAGGCCGCTGGGCAGCAGGCTGGGGCGCAGCACGTTCAGGTCGGCGCTGTTAAAGTTGAGCAGGCGCACCAGCGTCTCATCGGTTTCACCTTCCTTCTCGAAGTACAGCGAGTTGGTGATGGAGTTGGTGATGATTTCGGAGAAGCCTTGGCCGCTCAGCAGCCGCGCCGTGTTCTGGCGGATGATTTCGGGGTCGGGGTTGGGGAAGCTAGCCAGGTAGGTGGCCGAGTTGTGCGGGCGCAGCGCCACGTGGTTGTAGCCGTAGATGCGCAGGATTTCCTCGATGATGTCAGCCTCGCGGGTCACGTCTACCTTGTGCGGCGGCACGCTCAGAATCCACTCCGTGTGGCCGGCTTCATTGGTTAGCTCCTCGCTGATGAGGATGTCGAGGTCGGTGAGGATCTGGCGGATGCGCTCTGGCGCGATGAACTGACCGACTAGCTTCTCCACCCGGGGCAGCCGCAGGCGCACCAAGTGGTGCCCGATGTGCGCCGGGTATTCGTCCACGATGGGCGCCACGATGGTAGCGCCGGCCACTTCCTGCAGCAGTAGCGCCGCCCGTTTTAAGGCAATCAGCACCATGTTGGGGTCAGTGCCGCGCTCGAAGCGGAACGAGGCGTCGGTTTTGAGCTGGTGCACCTGGCCGGTTTTGCGCACGGCGGCCGGCTGGAAGTAGGCGCTTTCCAGGAACACGCGGGTGGTGGCGTCGCTCACGCCCGAGGTTTTGCCGCCGAACACGCCGGCCAGCGCCATAGGCGCGCCGTTGGCATCAGCAATAACCAAGTCTTCGGCCCGCAGCGTACGTTCGGTGCCATCCAGCGTAATGAATTTCTCGCCGGCTTCAGCGCGCTTCACGCGGATGTGGCCGCCGGTAATCTGGTCGGCGTCGAAGGCGTGCAGGGGCTGGCCCAGCTCGTGGAGCACGAAATTGGTGACGTCCACCACGTTGTTGATGGGCGAGAGGCCAATGCTGCGCAAACGGCGCTGCAGCCACTCCGGCGACGGGCCCACCTGCACACCTTCCAGCAGCAAACCGGCGTAGCGCGGGCTGGCTTCGGGGTCCTCTATAGTCACCTGGATGTTCTGCGTGGCCGCGGCGGGGGCTTTGAACTCGCTGATATCAGGCAGGTGGCAAGGCTGGCGCAGCAGGGCGCGCAGCTCGCGGGCCACGCCGTAGTGCGAGGCGGCGTCGGCGCGGTTGGGGGTCAGGCCGATTTCGAACACCGAGTCGGAGCCCAAACCGAAGTAGTTGGCGGCGGGCGTACCGTTGGGCAGGTCGGTGTCCAGCTCCATAATACCGGCGTGCGAGGTACCCAGCCCAATTTCATCTTCGGCACAGATCATGCCTTCGGATGCCGCGCCGCGGATTTTGCTTTTCTTGATCTTGAATGGCTCGCCCTGGGCCGGGTAGAGCGTGGCGCCATCCAAGGCTACCACTACTTTGAGGCCGGCGCGCACGTTGGCGGCGCCGCACACGATCTGGCGCGGCTGGCCGTCGCCCACGTCCACGGTGGTGAGGCTGAGCTTGTCGGCGTCGGGGTGCTTTTCGCAGGTGAGGACGGTGCCCAGCACCACGCCGCGCAAACCGCCCGGAATGCTTTCCAGCTCCTCAATACCTTCCACTTCCAGCCCGGACCCCGTTAGGAGATGGCCGATTTCCTCGGCGGGTTTTTCGGTCGGAATCAGGGTGCGAAGCCAGTCGTAGGATATTTTCATGTGGGGTCAATAAGTAGATATTCGCTGACAGCGCAGGCGGCCCGGAGTTTCCAGGGCTGAAGCCCAGAGCTATGCAGCTCTTTAACGCCGGCCACTGACTAGCCCTAGGCTTCAGCCCTGGAGCGTTGGCGCCGTTGCAGACGCATCAGTTCAGCAAAGGTACGGATTTGGGTTAGCGGGGGAAATGCACGGGCGCGGGCAGGTATGTAGAACGGAGTGGCACTCCGTTTTGCCGCAACGCGGCACACCGGTACTGCGCCAGATGAACCCAAGGCCGGCTTGGCGCGGTGCGCCAGCACGGAGTGCCACTCCGTGCTGCACTACTCCTTATAGGCCTTCTCGCCGGCTGGAATTTCCACGGCCAGGCGGTTATCCTGGGGCGGCACGGGGCAGGCGAAACCGTCGTTGTAGGCGCAGAATGGGTTGTAGGCGGCGTTGAAGTCGAGCACGATTTCAGTGTCGCCGGGGCCGGGGCGGGTGGCGTCGAGGTAGCGGCCACCGCCGTAGCTGCCACGGCCGTTGGTGCGGTCAGTGAACGGGACAAACAAGGTGGAATCCTTCCCATCAGCCTTCAAAAACAGCGTCAGCTTGTATTCCTGCTTGTTGAGAATGAAGCTGGCGCGGCCCCAGCGCAGGTATTTATCGGTTTTACCGTTGGTGAGGGGCATTTCCACGGTGTCGCGCTGCGGCAGGGTTTCCAGCTGCGCCTCAAAGCGGTAAGTCGGGTCGGGGGCGTAGTAGTTCAGGCTGTCGAAGGTGTTGCGCTGCTCCTCGCTGAGCGGCGAGCCTTTCACAAGCCGGAAGTTGTTGTCTTTCTCGGTGCGGGTCTTGCGCAGACGGGCAGCATACTGGTCGTCGTTGAAAACGAGGTCCTGCAGGAAATAGCCGATTACGAGCAGCACGCCGAGGCCAATGAGCAGTTTGGGATTGATACGCATAGCGGCAAAGGTACTGGCTGCGGAGTGTTTCGTCTAGGCAGGAAATATAGATACCCCATGCTGGCAGTGTTTTCGGCGCTAAAGCATGCCTTCGTCGGCGAAGCTGAAGTAGCCGGCGTCGGTGTAAATGAGGTGGTCCAGAATAGGCAGGTCCAGAAACTGGCCGGCGTCCTTGAGCTTGCGGGTGAGGGCAATATCGGCGGCACTGGGGTTGCGGTTGCCGCTGGGATGGTTGTGCACCAGAATCACGCTGCTGGCCAGCTGCTCCAGCGCTTCCTTGAAAATCAGCTTCGGATCGGCGACGGTGCCGGCCACGCCGCCGCGGCTGATGCTGACGGTGCGCATCACCACGTTGGCCCGGTTCAGCAGCACCACCCAGAACTCTTCGTGCGGCAAATCCTGCAGGTGGGGCTGCACCACGCGGTAGATGTCGCGGGAGCAGGTGATGGTGGTGCGGGCCGGGGCGTCGGCTTCTTTGCGGCGGCGGCCCAGTTCCAACGCCGCCACAATGGTTATGGCTTTGGCTTCGCCAATGCCTTTTTGGCGCATCAGCTCCTTCAAGGAGAAGCGCGCCAACGCATTCAAATCGTTGTTGGCGGCATTGAGCACCAGCTTGGCTACATCCACCGCCGAGAGCTTGGCGGTGCCCGAGCCCAGCAGGATGGCCAGCAGCTCGGCGTCGGAAAGCGCTGCCCGGCCCTTCTGCATCAGCTTTTCGCGGGGCCGGTCTTCCTCGGCCCAACTCTTGATGCCGAAAGAAGTCGGGGTTTCGTAGGGTTTAACGGCGGCGTTATTCGCCGGATTATTTTCAGACAGATTGTCAACGGCTTGCATACGGCACTGAGGTTGTAGGAAGCCGGAAAATAAAGTAAAAACCCCGCTTCTTCGTTTGCTTTCATACGCCGGCCCGGTAAACCAATTGCGGCCGGCCGAGTTTGTACCCCCGATATGTTCCGTTCCCTCTCTGGTATTCTGTTTCTGGTGCTGTTTCTGGTGGCCGAGTGGTATGGCTTCCAGGCAATCCGCACGGCACTGCACGGCGCTTCTCCTGTTGCGCGCAAAACCGCCGACTTCTGTTACTGGCTCATTACGGTGCTGCTCTGGGGCATTGCCATCTGGGCCATGGCCACCCGCGGGCAGGGCCACGCGCCCTACAAAGCGTACCTGACCAGCGTGCTGCTGGCTATGCTGGTAGCCAAGCTGGTGGTGCTGCTGTTTCTGTTTCCCGAAGACTTGGTGCGCAGTGTGCGCTGGGTGATGCAACGCTTTTCCGGCCAGCCAACCAACACTCCCGGCACGGCTATTTCCCGTAGCGAATTTATCAGCAAAGCGGCGCTGGTAGTGGCGGCGGTGCCATTCGTGAGCTTGATCTGGGGAGTGCTGAAAGGGGCCACCGACTACCGCGTGAAACGCGTAACGCTGCGCTTTGCTAACCTGCCGGCCTCGTTCGATGGGTTCAGGCTGCTGCAGATTTCCGATTTGCACACGGGCAGCTTCGCCTCCACCGAGCCGCTGCAGCGGGCAGTGGCCCTCATCAACCAGCAAAACGCCGACCTAGTGGTGATGACCGGTGATTTGGTCAACAACATTGCCACCGAAGTAGAAGACCACATCGACACGCTGGCCCAGATCCAGAGCAAGCTGCAGAAGCTGTCCATCCTCGGCAACCACGACTACGCCGACTACGTGGACTGGTCTGATAAAGGTGGCGCCGCGGCCAAAACGGCTAACCTCGACCGCCTCAAGCAGAATCACGCCAAAATCGGCTGGAAGCTGCTGCTGGATGAGGCCCATCACATCGAGCGCAACGGCGAGAAGATTGCTGTCCTGGGCATTCAGAACTGGGGAGCGGCCATGCGCTTTCCTAAGTACGGCGACCTGGCCAAGGCTCACGCTGCCGCCGACCCCGGCGCGCCGTTCAAGATTCTGCTTTCCCACGACCCTTCGCACTGGGATGCGCAGGTGCGGCCCGAGTTTCCGGATGTGGACCTGACTCTTTCGGGCCACACCCACGGTATGCAGTTCGGCGTGAACCTGCCGTTCTTTAAGTGGAGCCCCGTGCAGTACGTGTACAAGCAGTGGGCCGGGCTTTATCAGCAGGGCAAGCAGTATCTGTACGTGAATACCGGACTGGGCTACATCGGCTATCCGGGGCGCGTGGGATTCCTGCCGGAAATCACCGTATTTGAGTTGCGGCGTGCCTAATGCAAACCGCTTACTGCCGTCTTTTCGGCTTGGCAGGTAGCCGGCAACCGGCAAATCAGACTGACGTAGAAACTCGTCAGTAGGCAAGCTTTCTGTGTTTCATCTATGATGCGTCTGCGTTGGAGCTTGTTGTGGCTGGCAACCACAAGCAGTTTGGCTGGTTGCTATGGCAATATGGAGCCGGGTTCCGCGGCGTCTCTTGGCAGCTCTCTGCCCATTGACACCACCCGCTATCCTCCCACCGAAACGCCACCCATCATCTACCGTAGCCAGGTGGGGCAGCTTGGCAGGCCGCTGCCTGCTGCAGTTAGTACGGACACCAACGTAGTTGCCCGCATCCGGACGCCACGGCCGGCTACTTTTGTGCCTCCGGCCCGGCCCCGGCCCGATGCCACCACGCTGCCCGCAACCCGCAGCATACAGCAAGCTACAGACCAGGAGCTGCAGGCGCTGTCGCCGGTGGGTAAGCTGCCTGCGTCACCTGTTCCCAGGGTAGATACAGAAGCCTTACCAGCAGCAGCGCCTGTTCCGGCGCCTCAATCTACAGTGAGATAAGTAAGCAGGGAGGAGTGTGCAGGTAAGCGCTGCACAGCAGCAGTGAGGCCCTGCATAGTTTGAGTTTTCCCAATGGCAACTGAATCTTAAGCAGAGCCGTATACGCGCCATTGGATTTTTCCTACCCCACTCTCTCCCTTTTCTACAATCCTCTCCGTCATGAAAAAGACCCTGTTTCTCCTCTCGGCTGCTGCTGCCTTCACTATGGCTTCCTGCTCCGACAACAAAACCACCGACACTGCCACCACCACCGATGGCATGACGACCACGACCACCACGACCACCACCACTGCGTACTCTGACGACGCCATTCAGCAGCGTGCCGACCGGATTGCAACTGCCATGGCGGCCAAGATGAAGTTCGACGATGCCACCCGCGAGAAGGTACGCACCGTGTATATCAACCGTGGTAAGCGCCTCGGCGAATTGCAGACGCAGTATGCCACCGACACCACGGGCATGGCCGCCGCTATGCGCACCGCCTACTCGGATGCTGACACGGAAATGAAGTCGGTTTTCACGGACCCAACCCAGTATTCGGCCTACGAAACCAGCCGCATGGAATACCGCGACGACCTGTACATGGATGACGCCATGAGCACTAGCACGCCGGAAATGAGTACCACCGATGCATCGGCTTCAAACAGCTCGATGAGCATGGAGGAAGGCAAAACCAAAGGTGCTGATGGCAGCAAGGTGAAGGTTTCGGCCGACGGCGACGTGAAAGTAAAAGACGCTGAAGGCAACAAAATGAAAGTTGATGGCGACGACGGCACAATGAAAGCCAAAGACGAAGACGGCGGCAAAACCAAAGTTGAGTAGCATTATCGGGCGGTTCTAACTGCCTCTAATAACTAGATAAAGGTCCGCACTGCTTGTTGGTGCGGACCTTTATTTTGTCGATTCTGACTTGCTAACCGCCGAATAAGCCTGTACCTGCAACGGTTCAGGCTTTTTTTGGCTCTGTTGTTGGCTACCTTGCCGGTGGCTGACCTTATTTCCGGTTGATGAGCGTTTTGATTGAGTACTTGCGCAGCTTACTGCAGTTTTGGTTGCCGCTGAGGTCTTACGGCAAGTTATTGGCGGGTTGTATCGGGGTGGTTTTACTGTTGTTGCCAGGCACTGCGGCCGCACAGGTGCGGGTATCGGGCTCGGTGCTGGAGGCCGGCACAGGACGCATCATTCCGGGTGCGGCCATCATTGTGCAAGGCACGGGCCGCGGCACCGTAACCGACCAAGAAGGTGACTTCCGGCTGGACGTCAGCAACCGCGACACGCTGGTATTTCGGGCCCTGGGCTTCCGCACGCGCCGAGTGCCACTGGGCGGCACAGGACTTTCGCAGCTGGTGATGCAGGTGATGATGATGCGCGACAGTGTGCTGCTGGGCGAAGTGCGCGTCACGGAAGGGCGCCCCGACCGCGCCGCCATCAACAGGGCCTTGCGCAACATCAAGCGCCCCAGCACTGCTCCTGCCAGCGCCGTAAAGCGTCCACCAGCTCCGCGGCCGCTGTTTCCGGTTGACACTATCGCGCCGCGGGCCGTAGCTCCTACCCTGGCCAGCCCGGTGAGCCTGATCTACGAGCAGTTTTCGCGCGCCGGCCAGGAGCGGCGCAAGATGGAGGAAATCCGGGCCCAGGAAGCCGCCGAACAGGCCCGCAAAGCCCGCCTGAAGTACAACAAAAACTTCAAAGACAACCGCGGGTACGAGGTAAGGTAAGTAGCAGCTAGAGCACACTAAGAACGTCACGCTCCGCTCCTCTCTGCATGACGTTCTTTTCGGCTGCACCAACCTGCCAACCGGCCCTCCCGTAAGCCCGAAGATGAAAATCGGGTATCCTTGCATGAATAACTCGTTGGACTGCACATCGGCGTCCACGTTCCGGCTGGCATCTTACTCAGATGAGCGCCTGATAGAAACGGTGGCCTCTAATCTGGCCTGTTTGCGGCGCATCCTAGAGTACAATGTGGCCCATGGCCTGCTGTTCTTCCGCATCGGCTCCGACATTGTCCCGTTCGCCTCACACGCCGTCAATACCTTCCCCTGGCAAACGCACTTCGCCGCCGAATTTCGTGCCATTGGCGACTACATAAAAACCCATGGGATGCGGATTTCGCTGCATCCCGACCAGTTTGTAGTGCTCAACTCGCCCAATCCGGATATTGTGCAGCGCAGCATTGCCGAACTGGTATATCAGGGCTCGATGCTGGATTTGATGGGCCTCGACAGCACCGCCAAGCTGCAAATTCATCTGGGTGGCCTCTACGGCGACCGGGAAGCCGCCATTGCGCGCTTTATTGCCGTGTGGCAGACATTGCCGCCAGAAGTGCAGATCCGGGTGGTAGTGGAAAACGACGACCGACTCTTCAGCCTCCAGGACTGCCTGCAGCTGCACGCAGCCACTGGCTTGCCTATCCTGTTCGATAATTTCCACCACGAGTGCCTCAACCACGGCGAGCCGATGGCTGAGGCCCTACGCCTGGCCGCCGCCACCTGGCACCCCACCCGCGACGGTGTGATGATGATGGATTATAGCTCTCAGTCGCGGGGGGAGCGGAAAGGCAAGCACGTTAGCTCCATAGAGGAAGACTTGTTCCGCGAGTTTCTGCAGCAGCTCCAGAGCCTGGATGTGGATATTATGCTGGAAATAAAGGACAAGGAAGCCAGCGCGCATCAGGCTTGCGGCATTCTGCGTGACTTATCAATGGTGCCGGCCGCCCCTGAGGGCTATGTCTCGCCTACTTTTCAGGAAGCAGGGCAGCCAGTGGCTGCCAAATCCCGTAAACCTCGCAAGCCGGCAGCTGTCAAGCCAGCCGGCTAGGCAGCTAGCTACGGCATTTTCTCTGATTTCAATAGTACAGCCTACACCAACTTCCATGGCCAACGACTTGCTTAACGCCACCATTCATTCGCTTAAAAACGGCCTCACGGGCATCCCCATCAGCGCCGCCATCGACAACACTGAAACCTGGCAGCAACAGTTGCTGCAAAGCGGTGAACCTGCCCTGCAGGATATCGGCCGTGAGATTGGCAATCTGCAGTCTTTGCTTAGCAGCGGCTCACTTAATGCGGCAGCTATTGGCCGCTCGCTCAGTATGCTGGGCGCTCAAACCAACCAAGCCGCTGCCAACGCTTCTGCGGATACGCAAGCTGGTTTGCGTGACCTAGGCGACTTGCTGCTGCAAGCAGGCGGCAAGCTGGAGGCTTAGCCTGACCTCGGTAGTAGATGTAGCAATAATAAGAGGCCACTCCTGACTAGGAGTGGCCTCTTATTATTGTTTGTGCAACACAGCCACTAACGCTGCGGCGGCACTGTAGTAGTGCTAGTATTGGTGCGGCGCGTGTTGGTGCGTTGGCGGCGCGTGGCGGCGGGGTTTGGCACCGTGGTAGTTCGCTGGTTGATGGTCCGGTCCTGCATGGTGGCAGGCTGCTGCATAACCGGCCGGTCTGTTACGATGGTACCGGTGCCCATCTGGCCAGGAACGGTAGTGCCTGTCCCCATTTGGGTGGGGCTGGTGGTGGTGGGCGTACGCTGGTCGAGGGTGCCGGGGTTCGACGGCGAGGCCGGCGAAACGGTGGTCTGGTTCATGGTACCGCCGCGCTGCGGTACCGAAGGCGACACTTGGGCCGAAGCGGCTACAGCAGTGGAAAACAGAAGTGCGGCGAAAAGCAAGGACTTTTTCATAATCGGGAAAGACGAAACGAGTGAGATAGTCGGGCACCGGCTAATGTGCGGTAGCCTCTGCATCCTCATACGGCCAGCCGGCTGCCCTGACTCGATTTAACGCACTTATTCCTTGTTCATAATTCTGACATTCAGTACATTATATATAAAAATACGACGTTATAAACTGAAAAAAGTCAGGCCTAGCACTCTGTAGGCGAGGCTCGTAGCAGTGCCACTAAACAGAAAAGCCTGGCTACGAAGCCAGGCTTTTTTTGGGTATCAATTTCGAATGCCAACAATTTGAGCAGCGTCTTATACTGCCTGATTGCGAGGCTGCTGCTCGGCCTGAAACTGCGCCAGCAACGATGGGCTAGCTAGCAGCAACGTAGCGTAGCCTTTGGGCATTTCAGAATACTGCAGGCGGAGCTGCGGGTTTTGCCAGTACTGCCCGGAGGCCGTAGCACCAGGGCCGTATACTTTAGCCAGCAAGGCCTGTATACCCCGGCAGTTCGCTTCTCCCAGCACCCGCACTTCAATACAGCACAGCTGGTCTTTGTAGAAACCATAGCTGATGCCAGTGATGCGGTAACCGTTGAGCGTCAGGGTTTCGTCGGAGCGGCTGAAATAGCTGATGGCTGACGGCGCGCCCAAGCGTTGCTCGGGTACCAGATTGCGAAACTGCTGGCGGGGCATGCCCAGCCACATAGCATGCAGGCCGGCAGGGAGTTTGGCTATGCGAAACCCGGTTGCATGCTGCTCAGCCACCATCGGCGGGCGGGCGGCCTCAGCAGCAAGGGAGCAGAACAGTAGAAGCAAGTAGGTTAGCCCATGTTTCATAGCCTCAGCAAGATAACAAAAGCCCGGAGTATATCGGGCTATTCTCTCACATTTGACGCAACTTTTAGGTTGCATCGGTGTCTGGGCGGAAAAGCATAATCTGTTGGCAAAACAGAGGGCCCTAAACGAAAATAGCCCTTCCCGGTATCGGAAAGGGCTATTCAGTGGAGCCGCAGGGATTCGAACCCTGGTCCAGACAAGGAAGGCGTCGAGCTTTCTACGTGTGTATCTATGCTTGAATTTTCGAGGGAAACCAGGCGCACATCAGGCCCTTGATTTCCCCTTATCTGTTTGAGTTTCGCGCAGGCGTCACAGCGCCACCTGCACTATCCTAACTCTTACGACGCCCCGAACTCACCCGTGAGAAGGAATACGGGTGCGGGACGATGACATTACTTAGTTCTAAACTAAGCAGCCATGGCGTAGCTATACTCGCCAGTTGTGTTTTGGACGGCTTTTTTGCGGGAGATTCATCCAACTCCCGACACGCTTACTCGCGACATGCACAAGCTGTCAATTCCGGTCGGCCCCAGTTTGCAAAGAACGAACCCGCCACCGAAGTAGCGGGGTGCGAATGTACGCACATCAGCCGGTAAACGTTGCTAACGGCCGGAAATGTTCCCGTTTGCGGCAACAGGTACCGCACTGAATCCGGGGTTGCCAAACCTTGGCCGACTCAGGTTGTACGCTCCACCTGGCATCCCAAACAGGCCAGCGTTTTGGGTGTAAGGGCTGGCAGATGGCCTTCCAAAGCCCGGCTTTTCGGGGTATCTTTGCCCCTAGCTCGTATGGAAAATTTCGTTGTTTCGGCCCGCAAGTACCGCCCGGCCACGTTTCGCAGCGTGGTGGGGCAGCAGCACGTTACCACCACCCTGCAGAACGCCATTGCCAGCCAGCATCTGGCCCAGGCGTTTCTGTTCTGCGGCCCCCGGGGCGTAGGCAAAACCACCTGCGCCCGGATTCTGGCCAAAACCATCAACTGCGAGTTTGTAGAAGAGCACGTGCGCAAAAGCCGCCCGGTTTCCGAGCTGATCCAGGCCCAGCCCGACATCGTGCCCGACGCGCTGCTCAGTGCCGCAGACCCCGACAACACGCCTTTTGAGCTGGAAGCCTGCGGGAAGTGCTCCTCGTGCCGGGCGTTTCAGGAAAATGCCTCGTTCAACGTGCACGAGCTGGATGCAGCCTCCAACAACTCGGTGGAGGACATTCGCAGTCTGGTGGAGCAGGTGCGCTACGCCCCGCAGCAGGGCCGCTTCAAGGTGTACATCATCGACGAAGTGCACATGCTCTCGAATGCGGCCTTCAACGCCTTCCTCAAAACGCTGGAGGAGCCACCGAGCTACGCCATCTTCATTCTGGCCACCACCGAGCGGCACAAGATTATCCCCACTATTCTGTCGCGGTGCCAGATATTTGACTTCAACCGCATCAAGGTGGACGACATGCGCAACCACTTGCGCTACGTGGCCACCCAGGAGCAGATTCAGGCCGAAGACGACGCGCTGCACCTGCTGGCCCAGAAGGCCGACGGCGGCCTGCGCGACGCCCTGAGCATGTTCGACCAGATGGTGACCTTTTCGGGCCACAACCTGCGCTATCAGGACGTGGTGCAGAACCTGCACATTCTGGACTACGAGTACTATTTCAGGCTGATTGACGCACTGCTCACCGAAAACCTGTCGGCCACGCTGCTCTTGCTGGATGAGGTGATGCAGCAGGGCTTCGACCTGCACAACTTTGTGGTGGGCGCCGCTGAGCACCTGCGCGGGCTGTTGGTGTGCAAAGACCCGGTGACGGTGCAGCTGCTGGAGGTATCCGACAACATTCGGGCGCGCTATGTGCAGCAGGCCCAAGCCGCGCCGCTGGCTTTTCTGCTCTCGGCCCTTAACCTGGTGAGTGTCTGCGACCGGGAGTTCAAGCAAGCCAAAAACCAGCGCCTGCATGTGGAGCTGACGCTGATGAAGCTGGCCTACCTCAACGGCGCAGTGCAGTTTGCCCGCGACCTGCAGGGCGGCGTGGCCGTACCAGCCAGCAACGGTGAGGCGAAAAAAAAAAGCCCTGATGCAGCCGTAGCTCCGGCTTTGGCCACCCCGCCCCCGCCGTTGGCCCCAGCCGCACCCGCCGCCAACGGCCGCCTAGTGGCCGACGGCACTGCTGAAACCCCAGCCCAGTACGCCGTTACCCCGGCTGGCGGCAGCACCGAACAACGAACAACGAACAACGAACAACCAATCGTCCACGCCCCCGCCGACCCCGAGCCTATTGTGCCGGTGGACAGCGGTGTGGAAGAGCTGCATGACACGCCCAGCATCGAGGACGAAGCAGCCACCCAGGTGCCCGCCACCCGGCAGCTGCGCGACACGGTGCCGCATGTGGAAATCGGGGCACCCAGCATTGCCGGCCACGAGCCGGGCCAAATGGCCGTGACGGCTGCGCCCATGCCGCCACCCCGCCCCGGGATGCCGCCGGCCGGCAAGCCACTGGGCCTCGGCACCAAGCTGCCCGGCCTGGGCAGCTTGAGCGCCATGAAGGCCCAGCTGGAGCAGAAAGCCGCCGCCGGCAAAGCGGCCACCGAGGCCGAGCCCAGCGGCCCCACCACCGGCCTGCCCGCCATCAATGACGAGGTGCTGCAGCGCGTGTGGAAAGAGCTGACCGAGGAGCGCAAGCCCATCAGCATGATGCACTACAGCTTGCTCAACCGCCCGGTGCAGGCCAACGAGCAGCACATGATTCTGCTGCGCGTAGATAACCCCGTGCAGGAAGACCTGTTCAACGAGCTGCGGGCCGAGTTTTTGGGTGAGCTGCGCCGCCGCACCGGCTACCCACGCCTGAACGTGACGGTGGAAATTGTGGAGCGCGTAGAAACCGGCCGCAAGCTCTACACCTCCTCCGACAAGATGGTTTACCTGATGGAGAAGTACCCGATGCTGGGCGAGATGAAGCAGAAGCTGGGCCTCGACGTGGACTAAATCACGGATTTCAGCGGATTAGACGGATTGCTCGGATTTTGTAGGCGGCATAGGGGCTGCGCGAGGTGGTGCCACGGATTGCCTGTAGAGCCTCATGGTACCATTATCGTTCAACGATTCATGACCGCGCCGTTCGATGATAGTGTTACCACGGCTGAAAAGAGTCGTGGCACCACAACCGTCAGCCCCCATGCCGCCTACAAAATCCGAGCAATCCGTCTAATCCGCTGAAATCCGTGATCCTCATAAGCAATTTTTCGCACTTCGCCCCGGAAGGGCTGTGATGAAGCTTTTTATTCCCGGGGGGTCCGCCTATCTTTGGTTCCTTAATTTCCTCCCCGCTCTGCTTTCCGCGCTGGCCTTCCTGTGAAAAAACCGCTTCTGCTCCTGATTCCGGCCTTGGCCACGCTCGGTCTTACCCAATGCCAGACCAGCAAGCCCGCCGCTACGGCAGCAGCTACCGCCCCAGGCACCAGCCCCGAAACGCCCAAGCAGAAAGACTATAAGTACCAGACCGTAGAAGGCGACCCGCTCAAGGCCCGCATCTACACGCTGGATAACGGCCTGACCGTCTACCTCTCCGACTACGACGACGCGCCGCGCATCCAGACCTACCTGGCCGTGCGCGCCGGCTCCAAGAACGACCCAGCCACAGCCACCGGCCTCGCGCACTACCTGGAGCACATGGTGTTCAAGGGAACCTCTAAGCTGGGCACCCAGAACTGGACCGCTGAAAAAGCTGAGCTGGCCAAGATTGAGGCCCTCTACGAGCAGTACCGCGGCCAGCGCAACGACCCCGCCGCCCGCAAGCGCACTTACCACCAAATCGACTCGATTTCCAGCGTGGCGGCCAAGTACGCTGTGGCCAACGAATACGACAAGGTGATGGGCGCCATCGGGGCCAAGGGCTCCAACGCCTATACGTCCGTGGAGCAGACGGTGTACCAGGAAGACATTCCGAGCAACCAGCTGGAAAAGTGGGCTGCCATCCAGAGCGAGCGGCTGGGCGAGATGGTGCCGCGCCTGTTCCACACCGAGCTGGAGGCCGTGTACGAGGAAAAAAACCGCGGCCTCGACAACGACTTCAGCAAAGAATACGAGGCCCTGAACCGCAGCCTCTACCAGAAGCACGAGTACGGCACCCAGACCACCATCGGCACCATCGAGCACCTGCAGAACCCGTCTATCACGGAGATTAAGCGGTATTTCGACAAGTACTACGTGCCCAACAACGTGGCGCTCTGCCTGAGCGGCGACCTGGACTACGACCAGACCATCCGCGTCATCGACCAGTACTTCGGCCGGCTGCAGAGCAAGCCGGTACCGGCCTTCACGCCCGCCCAGGAAGCCCCCATCACCGCGCCCCTCGTGACGCAGATTGTGGGCCCCGACGCCGAAAACGTGATGCTCGGCTTCCGCTTTCCCGGCACCACCACCCGCGAGGCGCTGGTGCTGCGCATGGTGGACAAGCTGCTCAGCAACGGCCAGGCCGGTTTGATTGACCTGAACCTGAATCAGCAGCAGAAAGTGTTGCAGGCGGCCTCGTTCACCGACATCAACAACGACTACTCCTCGCACATTCTCTACGCTACGCCCCGCCAAAGCCAAAAGCTGGAAGAGGTGCGCGACCTGCTGCTCGCCCAGCTCGACAAGGTGAAGAAGGGCGACTTCCCCGACTGGCTGATTCCGGCCATCATCAACAACGAGCAGCTACAGCGCACCAAGAGCTACGAAAACAACGAGGCCCGCGCCGGTGCCTTCGTGGCCGCTTTCGTGGCCCGCGAGGACTGGAAGGACTACCTGAAGCAGATCAACGACTTCGGTACCATCACCAAGGAAGAGGTGATGCGCGTGGCCAACCAGTACTACAGCCCCGGCTACGCGGCCATCTACAAGCGCACCGGCAAAGACGCCAACGCCGTGAAAGTGGTGAAGCCGGCCATTACGCCGGTGCCCGTGAACCGCGAAGTGGCCTCCGACTTCTACAAGCAGGTGACCGGCCTGAGCAGCCCCGAACTGCAGCCGGTGTTCGTGGATTACAAGAAGGACATTCAGGAAGTGAAGCTGGCTTCGGGCGTGCCGGTGTACTACACTCACAACACCGAAAACAACCTCTTTAACCTGTTCTACGTGCTCGATCTGGGCACCAACAACGACCCCAAGCTGGGCCTCGCCACCGACTACCTGCAATACCTGGGCACCGACAAATACACGGCCGCGCAGCTGCAGCAGGAGTTCTACAAGCTGGGCTGCTCCTTCGCGGTGCAGAGCGGGCAGGACCGCACCACCGTCAGCCTCTCCGGCCTCGACAGCAACTTCGAGCCGGCTTTGCAGCTGTTTGAAAGCCTGCTGGCCGCGCCCAAGCCCGATGCCGCGGCCCTCAAGAACATGGTGGCCGGCGTGCTGAAGTCGCGCCAGGATGCCAAGCTGAACAAGCAGGTGATTCTGAGCCAGGCTATGGTGAACTTCGCCAAGTACGGCCCCAAAAACCCTTTCACCACGCAGCTGAGCGAGAAAGAGCTGAAGGCCCTGAAACCCGAGCAGCTCACCGCCACCATCAAAACCATCCCGACCTACCAGCACCGCGTGTTGTACTATGGTCCGCGTATGCTGGAAACGTGGCATAAGGAGGTGACTCCTATGCAAGACACCAAGACGCCTCAGTCTCGCGTGATGGTGCCCGGGCTAGTAGATGCTCTTGAAAACTACCACCGCGGCCCCGCCCAGCTCACTCCTACCCCGGCGGCTAAGGACTTCGCGGAGCAGGCCATGAACCAGCGCAAGGTGTACTGGGTGGACTACAATATGGTGCAGGCCGAAATCCTGTTCCTGACCAAAGGCACTATCTACGACAAAGCCCTGGTGCCGACCACCAGCCTCTACAACGAGTACTTCGGGGGCAGCATGGGCAGCATCGTGTTTCAGGAGCTGCGTGAGAGCAAGGCGCTGGCTTACTCGGCTTTGTCGCGTTACGTCAACCCTGACAAGCTGGGCCGCAGCGCCTACAACATGAGTTCCATTGGCACGCAGAGCGACAAGCTGCCCGAGGCCATGGCCGGTATGAACACCTTGCTCAACGACATGCCCGTGGCCGAAGCCAACCTGCAAATCGCCAAGAACGCCATCCGCAACAGCATCGCCACTGAGCGCATCACCAAGGCCGACATCCTGCTCAGCTACGAGCGTGCCCGCCGCCTCGGCCTCGACTACGACCTGCGCCGCGACGTGTATGAGCAGACGCCCAACATGAGCTTTGCGGATCTCCAGAAGTTCCAGCAGGCCCGCGTGAAAGGCCAGAACCAGACCATTCTGGTGATAGGCTCCAAAGACCGCCTCAATTTCAAGGAACTGGCCAAGTACGGCCAGGTCCAGCAACTTACCCTGAAAGAGATTTTCGGGTATTAGAACGCCGCATATCCCGCCCGTCATCCTGAGCGGAGCGAAGGACCTTATCACGCCTGAACGATTCGTTCGGCAGTAATTCAGCCGTGATAAGGTCCTTCGCTCCGCTCAGGATGACAGACGAAGCGGCTTGAGCCACACAACTAAAAACCTACAGTCCAAAGTACCTTCAACAATGGCAGAACAGAAAATCACCATCAAAAACGGCAAGCTCAATGTGCCCGACCAGCCAACCATTCCTTTCATCGAGGGCGACGGGACGGGTCCGGATATTTGGGCGGCTTCCGTCCGCGTGTTCGATGCCGCGGTGGAGAAAGCCTACGGCGGGTCGAAGAAGTTGGTGTGGAAAGAGGTGATGGCGGGGGAGAAATCATTCAAGCAATCCGGTAACTGGCTGCCCAACGATACCCTGGATGCCTTCCGCGAGTACCTGGTGGGCATCAAAGGCCCCCTGACTACGCCCGTGGGTGGCGGCATCCGGAGCCTGAACGTGGCCCTGCGCCAGGAGCTGGACCTGTATGCCTGCGTGCGCCCCGTGCGCTGGTTCGATGGTGTGCCTTCGCCCGTGAAGCACCCCGAGCTGACCGACATGGTCATCTTCCGCGAAAACACCGAGGACATCTACGCCGGCATCGAGTACATGAACGGTACGCCGCAGGCCCAGAAAATGCTGGAATTCCTGCAGGATGAGATGGGCGTGAAGAAAATTCGCTTCCCCGAAACGTCCTCGTTCGGCATCAAGCCCGTGAGCAAGGAAGGCACCGAGCGCCTCGTGCGCGCCGCCATCCTCTACGCCATCGAGCACAAAAAGCCTTCCGTGACCATCGTGCACAAAGGCAACATCATGAAGTTCACGGAGGGCGCCTTCAAAACCTGGGGCTACGAGCTGGCCGAAAAGGAATTCGGCGACAAGGTGTACACTTGGGCTCAGTACGATAAGGTGCTGGCCAAGCAGGGCCAGGAAGTGGCCGACGCCCAGCAGAAAGCAGCCCTCGACGGCGGCAAAATCCTGATCAAGGACAGCATTGCCGATGCTTTCCTGCAGCAGATTCTGCTCCGCCCCGCCGACTACTCGGTGGTAGCCACTCTGAACCTGAACGGCGACTACATCTCCGACGCGCTGGCCGCCATCGTGGGCGGTATCGGCATTGCGCCGGGCGCCAACATCAACTACCTCACCGGCCACGCCATCTTCGAGGCCACCCACGGCACGGCGCCCAAGTACGCCAACCAGGACAAGGTGAACCCCGGCTCCGTGATTCTGAGCGGCGCCATGCTGCTGGAGCACCTGGGCTGGAACGAAGCCGCCACCCTCATCTACAAAGGCCTCGAAGGCGCCATTGCCGCCAAGCGCGTCACCTACGACTTCGAACGCCTGATGGAAGGCGCCACGCTCCTGAAAACCTCCGAGTTCGGCGACGAGGTTATTGCCCGGATGTAGTAGTTTGGCACTAGCCTCAATATCGTTTTCACGTTTTTAATAGCTAATCCTAAAAAAAGCACCGGTTTTTCAACCGGTGCTTTTTTTAGGATTAGCTATTTTTATTTTATGGTACCCTGTCCCATATTTCTCCTGATCTACTTACCATACGGATAATTCCTGCTTGTTGCGCGTAATAAATATCTTCAATATAACCTCCCCTGTAAGTAGGAGCACTGTTTGCGGATAGTAAGATTACATTGGTATAGTCTATACCCTTTACTTGCAGCGTAGTCCTGTATTGTGAGTCTAACCGATATGAATCAATATTTATATTTCCATAAATTCCATCATTTACGGACTGGCCCCTATAGTTCCACCAAGTTCCTCCAAACTTAAATTGCCCGTCTACTCGCGGCGGATTCCTTTTATCTGCTCCGGTTGGTAAATCACGCCTGAATACGAGCGAGTTTTCACCTATCGAATCAAGCCTCTTTACCTCTATTTTCACCTCGTCATAGTAATATGTTGCAGTAGAAGGACCGTTAATTATTCCCCCAAAATTACCTGGTCGATATTCTTCTTTAATTTTCTCCACAATGTCATATACAATATATTTTTGTTGCTTGCCGGAAGCAGTTTCAAATATCCAGTTTTCACCTTTCTTCAATTTCAACCACTCCTCATTAGCAGCCGTGAATTTATAATAGGGTATATCTGGCATATTCTCTTCTGTTTCACAGCTTTGAATAGCAAGCATATTGAAAGCCATCAACATGAGGCTCAGAAATCTACTGTTCGTTTTCATGTCTCATTTTACTGTAAACCGTGAGTGAACCGTATGCACAATGTATGCGCTAGCTTTCTACCGACACTACCATTTTAGCATACATCCTGACTTCCCAAACCAACTATATCATATATAACAATCTGCAAATCAAGCAATAATATACACAAATAGCAGACTTATCCGCACCACCCAAACTGGCGCGGGTTTGAAGCCCTGTCAGTTCGTACCTGCCGGGGCTTCGTCTTTTCAGAAGACGCGTTGACGGCGTAACAACCGTGCGAATATTTCAAAGACAAAGGCACGGTTATGAAGCAGTGCGTTCCGGTCCGACGGCGGTAGCCGACCGACCGACTCTTCTCTCCACCCTAACACAAAAACAGGTCACCCATTGGGTGCCCTGTTTCATTATCATAATATGTTACTTAAAGCTGCGCGGCTTTCCGCTCGCGGCGCACGCGGGCTGCCAGGGAATCCAGGAGCTGCAGCAGTTGCTGATAGAGCTTGGTATTGCGCCACCGCGGCCCCTTCCGGCGTGGGCGGCCCTGAATTGCCATAATCTTTTGTAGCCACAGCCCCAAGGATACGGAATACCGGCATCAGTGGCTGCAGACACTATCGGGAGTGGGCTTGCGGCTCCTCTGCTACCGCGCCGCCAATTAGCGCCACGATAACCGCCGCCCCGGCCCGCTCGTACAGCCCTCATCATCCACCCCCTGACTTTCCAGATCATGAAATCTTCCCTGTTTCTTTCGGCCCTGCTGGTGGCTGGCGTAGCTACCGCTGCCCAAGCCCAGACCACGCCGGCCCCTACTACCACCAATACCCCCGCCACCACTACGTCGCCGTCGGGTGTGCGCCAGGGCGCCACCATTGAAACCCAACTCGGCACCGGCACCCGTGAGGGCAACTACGGCGCCCCGGCTCCGGCGGGCTCTACCGCGCCGGAGCGCCCCGCTCCCGCTACCACCCAGCCCCAGGGCGCTACCATCGAAACCCAGATAGGCCAAGGCACGCGCGAAGGCAACTACGGCGCCCCAGACCCCGCCACCAAGCGCGCCGAAAAGCGCAAAATGAAGGCCAGCAAGACGAAAACCAAGATGTAAGTCCCGCTTCGGGCCACTTCATCCGGCGCCCCCACCGCTAGAATTTGCCGCACAGGTGGCAGGTTCGGCGGCGGGGGCGCTGTTTTGTGTGCTACAAGGCTGCGGAAGACTTCTTGCAGGCTACTATATTATTGCACTATATCTAGATCAATATTTTTTTCAGTTGCCAGAGGAATATTTCTTTTCCGCTGCACGTTACTAAGCCATCTGCAACCAAAACCCTATCAGTATGCGTAAATCCCCCTTTTTCCACTCAACCGCAGCACTATCACTTAGCACTATTTTGCTAGTGGGTTGCAACAAAGATCAGGACGGCGCCGCTCAGCCCGCCCAAATCGAGCAGGCGCAGGATGCTAAAGCTGAGGAGGCCTACCCCGGCCAGACCGGTGCCGCCAAGGCAGGCGAATGGGGCGGCCAGCCCATCAGCTACCAGGAAATAAATGGCGAGAAAGTATACGAAGGCGACATTCTGCTGACGCAGGAGCAGGTAGAAGCCAGCCAGAGCCAGGACCCCGGCCGTCCCGGCAGCGCCGGCCGCACCACTGGCCGCTGGCCGTCGGGTGTGGTGTACTACACCATTGATGCTGCCCTGCCCAACCAGGCCCGCGTGACGGATGCCATTGCGCATTGGCAGGCCAACTCGCCGGTTCGATTTGTGCGCCGCACCACCCAAACCAACTACGTGACGTTTCGGGTAGGCTCGGGCTGCTCGTCTAACATTGGCATGGTCGGCAGCCGCCAATACATCAACCTGGCTTCCGGCTGCACCACGGGCAATACCATTCACGAAATTGGGCACGCACTGGGCCTGTTCCACGAGCAAACCCGCACCGACCGGGACAATTACGTGAACATCCTCACCCAGAACATTCAGGCGGGCTACGAAGGCAACTTCACCAAGTACACGGGCCTGGGCTACGGCGGCACCGACTATGGCGTGCTCGACTTCGGCTCCATCATGATGTACGGCTCGTTCTCGTTTTCCTCGAACGGCCAGCCCACCATCACCCGCAAAGACGGCTCCACCTTCAACATTCAGCGCACTGGCCTCTCGGCCGGCGACAAAACCGGCATCGACGCTATGTATTAGCGCTTATAGTCGGCAAACACTGCTGCTAACAAAAAAGGGCTCCGCAATGGAGCCCTTTTTTGTTAGCAGCCTGCTTCGGTGGCCTGCACCACGCGGGCCGTCACGAGAAGCTGGCCGGTGTGGCGCGTGGTGTGCTCGGCGGCGTGCACCAGCAGCCCCATCACAGTGCTGGGCAACGCCTGCCGCCCCACCGGCCGGAACTCCGGCAGCGTGGCTTCAGGCGTGGTGCGTAGCGTAGCCAGCATCTGCTCTACGGCCTCCCCAAACTGCTGCACCAGCGTGGCGGTGGTTTCGGGTGGTGTGGCGCCGTCTTTCTCGGCGGCGAGGTAGCGAAACTGTGCTTCGCTGAGGGGCTGATGACGGGCGTAGGTTTGCATGCGGCTGAGCACCCCGGCCAGATGGCGCAGATGAAACCCTACCGACGCCACACCCGCCGGCCGCGCCGCCAGCAGGTGGTCGGGGAAGTCATAGAGAGCTTCGGCCACTTCATCGTGGGCCTGTAGCAGAGCGTGGGCTATTGGCTGGAGCAATGGGGAAATGCCGGGGATTGGCCCGCGCAGCCAGTGTTCCGGAAAAGACGCAGATGGGTTCATACTGCGTGTAACTGCCGGGTGGGCCTACAGGTTGGCGCACTAGCCTGCCCGAACATATATTCTATAAAATATATATCTTCCAGTAGCTGCCAGTAGTGTCCACTTTTTGCTTATCTGTATGGCCCTCGACCTGCTTTCCGATGCGGTAATTGACACGGTGTCTTTGCCCGTTACCAATGCCCGCGTGCGCCGCCAGACGCGCGCTATCGGCACATCCGGCACCGTCACGGGCCTGGAGGTACGCCTTTCGCGGGTGTTTATTCAGGACAACCGCACGCCAAAAGTGTGGCCTTTTCCGGGCTTTGCCGACGTGTATTTGCTGCTCGTGGTGTTTGACGACCTGACAGCCGAGCCCCGGACGCTTACGCTCTCGGGGTTTGCCCGCATTGACGATGGCGAAGATCTGCCCGTGGATAAAACGGCCTATTTCTGGAAGCAGCCAGCAGAATCAGCCGGGACGGCGCCCTCGCAGGTGCATGTGCTGCTGTCGGTGCTGAAGAGCAAGAAAGGGTTGCGCGATACGGCCGCCGTGCTCACGCAGGCCCGCACCTCTGAAGACTACCGCAGCTTGGTGGGCGAGGTGGTGGGTGCCATTGCCAATGCCCCGGCGCGCACCGCCGAAGTGATTCTGCAGCTAGCGGGCGTAGTGGGCGGCCTGCTCCAGAACGTGGAAGACAAGCCGCTGTTTACGCAGGTCGTTAGCTTCACTGACATCAACGGCGACTTCGACAACCTGGGCAAGACCGCCATTGTGAAGGGCAACAACAACGTGCAAACGACGCTGACGCTGGTTGTGCGTGACCCGGCCCGTGAGCTGGTGGCGTAGTCAGTTTCCAGCCTGCGGCCATTGCTTTGTGGTGCCGGCTTCCCATCTTCTACCTGCCCATGAGCACTTTCGCGCAAACCTTGCTGGCCGCCCTGGTCAGCGACGCGGTGGTGGCCCTGCTGCTGGGGCTGCTGCTGAAACGCTACACCGAGCAAGTCAGCAACGACGTGCGCACGCAGTATGAGCAGCTGAGCACGGCGTTTCGGGCGCGCTACAGCTGGAAGGAAAAGGCGCTGGCTGAGCTGCTGGCACCGCTGCACATGCAGCTCAACCGCACCGAGCGGGCCTTCCGCCGCTACGCCGCCGGCAACCTCTACCTGGAGGCCCGCATTCTGAAAGAAGGCAACGAGGCCATCCGCAACCTGCTGATTGAGAAAGGCTACCTGATGCCCCTGGAGCTGCTGCCCGACGCCGACGCGCTGATAGAGCACTACGACATCTGGCTGGAGGAATTTGCCCGCGTCCGCGACGCCGCCCGGCCGGAGCTGCGCACGCCTTTTGTATTTGTGGGGCCGCAGGGCTACCCGTTTCCGCGGGCTTCCGCCGACCGGTTTCAGCAGATGTACCACCAGCTCTGGCGCGAGGTGTACGGCGGCGGCGCCTGATTTTATAGCAGTTTCTGTTGGGCGTGGCTTACCTTTAAACCCATGCTTCAGCTTTCTCAGCGCGGCGTGGCTCTGCCCGCATCTCCGTACCGCAAACTTACGCCCTATGCCGAGGCCGCCCGCCAGCGCGGCCTCGTGGTGCATCCGCTCAACATCGGCCAGCCCGACATCGAAACGCCTCCGGCCATGCTGGCGGCGGTACAGCAGGCCAGCATTGGGGTGCTGGAATACAGCCCCACGGCCGGCTACCTCAGCTACCGCCACAAGCTGGCCGACTACTACCAGCGCCTGGGCTTGCCGGTGGTGGCCGACGACGTGCTGGTAACCACTGGCGGCAGCGAAGCCATTTCGTTTGCGCTGCTGGGCTGCCTCGACCCCGGCGACGAGTTCATTGTGCCGGAGCCATTCTACGGGCCCTACTCGGCGTTTGCGGTGGCCACGGGCACCCACGTAGTGACCGTTACGGCACGCCTGGAAGACAATTTTGCCTTGCCGCCCATTGCGGAGTTTGAGCGCAAAATCACGCCCCGCACCAAAGCCATCCTGATCTGCAGCCCCAACAACCCCACCGGCTACGTGTACAGCCGCCAGGAAATGGAGCAGCTGAAAGAGCTGTGCTTGCGCCACAACCTTTACCTGCTCTCCGACGAAGCCTACCGCGAATTCTGCTACGACGCCGAGTACACCAGCGCGCTACACCTGCAAGGTGCCGACGACCATATCGTGCTGCTCGACACCATCTCCAAGCGCTACAGCGCCTGCGGAGCCCGCATCGGGGCCATCGTCACGAAGAACCGCGCTTTGCGCGACGTATTCTTCAAGCTGGCTCAGCT
Source organism: Hymenobacter puniceus (assembly GCF_014333525.1). Taxonomy (GTDB): domain Bacteria; phylum Bacteroidota; class Bacteroidia; order Cytophagales; family Hymenobacteraceae; genus Hymenobacter. The sequence continues at coordinate 143,074 of NZ_JACSCX010000002.1, read as the reverse complement.
GCGGGTGAGCCCGCCCGGCCTGGGCCAGCTGCTGGCCGAAGCCGCCGCCGACCTGCCCGACACCTACTTTGACCACACCAAAGCCGAGTACCTGGCCCGCCGCGACCTGATGCTGCGCCGCATGCGTGAGATGCCCGGCGTACGGGTACCTACGCCCAGCGGCGCCTTCTACGTCATTGCCCACCTGCCCGTAGATGATGCCGACCGGTTTGCCCAGTGGCTGTTGGAAAGCTTCAGCCACCACGGCCAGACGCTGATGATTTCGCCGGCCGCGGGCTTCTACGCCACGCCCGGCCTCGGCCGCCAGCAGGTGCGCCTGGCTTACGTCGTCAATCAGGAAATCATCGGTCAGGCCATGGACTGCCTGGCGGCCGCCCTGACGCAGTACCCCGGCCGCACACTAGAGTAAGCTGGCGAGTGCGAATAAGAAACATCATTCCGAGCAGAACGTCATTCCGAGCGGAGCCGAGGAATCTCGCGTGCTGACGTCAGGATTACCGTCGCAACATCAGCACGCGAGATTCCTCGGCTCGGCTCGGAATGACGTTCTGATGGAATGATGTGCTGGTGGAATGACGTGCTATTCGAAATGACGTTCTGGTGGAATGATAGCCGAGCAGCAGAACGCAATGTTCTGCTTACCTTCTGGGCCGATTCTTGCCTTTCCTCACCCATGAACCGCCTGCTTCCTCTCCTGCTTCTGCCGCTGCTCGGTCTGGCTCCGAAAAAACCGCAGCCCAGCCCCGCAACGGCCCGGCAGCTCACGCTGCGCATCAACGGCGAAGCCGTGAAGGCCGACACAATCAGCTCCCGCTTCTACCTGAGCGAAGACCGCGCCCTGCGCCTGAACGTGGTGCGCGCCGACGACCCCGATGGCGAAGGCCTCACCATCATCATCGACCGGTTTCCTATTCAGGCGGGCAGCTACAGTTTTCAGGAGATTCTGAGCGGCCGCAACCGCGACGCGTCGTACCGCTTCGGCAAGGTGGCGGCCTACTCGAAATCGTGCGGGCAGAACACCGGCACCGTGGTGGTTACGGGCGTGGATGCCGCGCGGCACTGGCTGCGCGGCACTTACCGCTGCCAGGTGTGCGAGGCCGGCCGCGGCGGCCGCCGCTTCACGCTGGAAGGCGAGTTTCAGTACCCGGTGGAAAAGGAGTAAAAGCATTCCGCATATTGCAGGCCCAATCCTGCCTTCCACTCTCCTTCGATGACTATTACTTCTCTCCGACCTTACCTACTGGCCGCTGGGCTGGCCGTCAGTGCCGCTGCCCAGGCCCAAACCACCACGCCTAACCGCTTCGTCACGGATAGCCTCGACAGCTACATCCGGCGCGGCATGCAGAAATGGAACGTGCCGGGGCTGGCCGTAGTGGTGGTGAAAGATGGCAAGACCGTTGTGCAGAAGGGCTACGGTGTGCGGCAGGTAGGCAAGCCCGAGCCCGTGGATGCCAACACGCTGTTCATGATTGCCTCCAACACCAAGCTGTTCACCGGCACGGCTCTGGCCAAGCTCGATGGCGAAGGTAAAATCGGGCTGGATGAGCGGGTGACCAAGTACCTGCCCGATTTCCGGCTCTACGATTCCACGGCCTCGCGCTTGGTAACGGTGCGCGACCTGATGAGCCACCACCTGGGCTTTAAGACGTTTCAGGGCGACTTCACTTTCTTCAAGTCCAACCTGGAGCGGGCCGAAATCGTGCGCCGCATGCGCCTGATGCAGCCTACCCGCCAGTTTCGCAAAGACTACGGCTACTCCAACTCGGCCTTTGTGGCGGCGGGCGAGGTGATACCGGCCGCCACCGGCGGCACCAGCTGGGAAACCTACGTGCAGCAGAACCTGCTGCAGCCGCTGGGCATGACCAGCACCTTCGTGTCGTCGGCCGGGTTTGGGCAGCAGCCCAACATTGCCTACGCCTACTCCAACACCTTCGGGCCGCTGGCGCGGGTGCCGTTTGATAACTGGGACAACATGGCCCCCTGCGCCAGCATGGTGTCCAACGTCACGGACCTGGGCAAGTGGCTGCGCTTCCAGCTGGACAGTGGCCGCTACGAGGGCCGGCAGGTGCTGCCCTGGGCCGCGCTGCGCAAAACCCGTGACGCCAACACCATCATCAGCAGCCGCAAATCGGCCGTGTACCCCATGCACTTCGTCACGTACGGGCTGGGCGTGGAAGCCGCCGACTACAACGGCCGGCAGGTGTTCTGGCACACTGGCGGCGCCTCGGGCGAAGTCAGCAACGTGTGCTTTGTGCCCGAAGCCGGCCTGGGCATTGCCGTGCTTACCAACAACGACAACCAAAGCTTCTTTGAGGCCCTGCGCTACCAGCTGCTCGACAGCTACCTGGGCATGCCCTACGTGGACCGCAGCGCCCAGGCCCTGGCCCGCCGCCAAGCCAGCAAAAGCACCGCCCCCGACCCCACGGTGGCCCTGGCTGCCCGCGTGAGCAAGAAAAGCAAATCTCCGCTGCCGCTGAGCGCCTACGTGGGCGAGTACGAAAACTCGCTGTTTGGCCTCATCCAGATCAGCCAGAAAGGCAAGCAGCTGCTCGTTACGCTCCCCAACCACCCCGGCCTCACCGCCACCCTCGACTACATGGACGGCCAGGAATTCCGGGCCACCTACTCCGACCTGGTGTTTGGGGTGATGCCCGCCAAGTTTATGGTAGCCGATGGCAAGGTGCAAACCGTGGAGTTGCGCGTGAACGACTATGTGGAATACGACCCATACGTGTTCAGTAAGCAGTAATTCACTACTTCTTCGACGATTGTAGAGACGCGACACTTCGCGTCTGGGCGTTGCTGATGTTGTTTGTAAAGGTGCGGCTTTGGTCCTAGTCGTTCAACTTGTTCAACGCCGAGACGCGAAGTGTCGCGTCTCTACACTGTGCGGACATCCCCTTTGACGTAAAAAACCCGTCTGCCGCCCTAAACGAAGGGCAACAGACGGGTTTACTTTTAGGAGGCGGGGTTTCCAGCTTATGCTATGCCCTGCCTGCCACCTGCTTAAATCGTGGCCAGGTCGATAACGAAGCGGTACTTCACGTCGGACTTCATCATCCGCTCGTAGGCTTCGTTGATGTAGTCCATGCGGATGATTTCCACGTCGCTCATGACGTTGTGCTCGGCGCAGAAGTCCAGCATTTCCTGGGTTTCCTGAATGCCACCAATCAGCGAGCCGGCAATGCGGCGGCGCTTGGCAATGAGGTTGAAGGCGTGCAGCTGCGGCGCTTCCGGCGGTACGCCCAGCAATACCATCGTGCCATCGAGGCGCAGGCTGGCCACGTAGGGCGTCAGGTCCATCGGGGCCGACACGGTGTTGATGATCAGGTCGAAGTAGTTGCTGATGCCCTTCATAGCAGCGGGGTCCTTGGTTACCACGAATTTGTGGGCGCCGAGGGCTTTGGCATCTTCTTCCTTGGAAGGCGAGGTACTGAGCACGGTTACTTCGCAGCCCATAGCGGCGGCGAACTTCACGGCCATGTGGCCGAGGCCACCGAGGCCCATTACGGCTACCCGGTCGCCAGCCTTCGCGTTCCACTGGCGCAGCGGCGACCAGGTAGTGATGCCGGCGCACAGCAGCGGGGCCACGCGGGCCAGGTCCAGCTTCTCCGATACGTGCAGCACGAATTTCTCCGTCACCACGATGCTGTTGGAGTAGCCGCCGTAGGTAGGCTGGCCGTCCTTGCCTTTGGCGTTGTAAGTGCCTACGAAGCCGTTGTCGCAGTACTGCTCCAGGCCATCGTTGCACTCAGCGCAATGCTGGCAGGAGTCCACCATGCAGCCTACACCGGCTAGGTCGCCGGCCTTGAAGCCTTTTACGTGGGCGCCCACTTCGGTCACGCGGCCCACGATTTCGTGGCCGGGTACCATCGGAAAAATCGAGCCGCCCCACTCGTCGCGCACCTGGTGCACGTCGGAGTGGCACACGCCACAAAACAGAATCTCAATGCGCACATCGTGCGGGCCGACGTCGCGGCGCTCGAAATCAAAGGGAGCAAGGGGAGCACTAACCGTGTGAGCGGCGTAGCCTTTGGCTGCAGTCATGGTTTGGTAGGTAAGGAGTGGTGAGCAGAAAAGTGCGAGAAGCTATAACTCTGTGTAGCCCGAAAGGTTTAGCCTGGATTTCAGCAGACAGTGTACGTAGCCGGCTAGCCTGCGGCGACAGTGAAGCGTGAATCTGTCTTGAAAAACCGCTCAATTGATGAGGTTGCGGGCATAAGCGTATACATTACGGGTACCATTGCTCTTCCCGTTCTCTTCCTATTCCGCACAATGACTTCTTCCACCACTTCTGCTCCCGCTGCTACGGGTGTGAAACGTAACTCCCTGGGCTTACGCATCTGGCACTGGGCCAACTCCGGCTTGGTACTGGCGCAGCTGATGACTATTCTGTTTCTATTTGTAATTGTGAAAGTGAAGACGCTGGCGCCGGAGTTCAGCAAGGTGCTGGCTGAAAAAGGCGTGACTATGGCTCCCGAGGAGCTGCGCGGCCTCACGCGCATCGTGGCGCACCGCATCTGGGACTGGCATATCTGGATTGGCATTGCTATTTCGGTGCTGCTGGCCTTGCGGGTGTTGGTGAGCTTCCGGCAGCGCGGCGGACAGCGCACGGCCGCTAAGCTGGCCCGCCTGAAAAGCCGCGTTGCGGCTGGCGAGCCGGGCTCGGCCAAGGCCGTGTGGGTGCGCTACAGCTACCGCGCCTTCTATGTGGTGCTGGCCGTGATGGTCGTTACGGGCATCATCCTGGTGTTCGAAGACAACTTCCGCAGCATCGAGCATACGATGAAGGAAATCCACGAAGTCTCAATGTATGTGGTGCTGGCCTTTGTAGTGGCGCATATCGTGGGCGTGTTCCGCTCCGAAGTGACCGACGAGCCCGGCATTACGTCGGACATGATTCATGGCGGCGAGCCGGTAGAGGAAGCGTAGAAATCAGTCAATAGATTGATTAGAGCTAAACGCTAGTTCCCCTCCTTGGGAAGGAGGGGAACTAGCGTTTAGTCTTTACCACTAGATACCTCGTCCACCTGCTCCTGCGCGCTGCTGTGGCCGGCGGCGGCCTGAATGGGCGGCGCCTCGGAGGCATCCGGTGAGGTCCAGCCTTTGCGCAGCATTTCCTCTACCTGCTCTTTCAGCCGCCGCACCGACTGCTGCGAGAAGCGCACCTGCAGCATCCGGCCGAACAACTTGAAGCCGATCCAATAAAACGGATTACGGATGCGGCCCGTCTGAGATACGGCGTGGATGTGGAAGCGCACCCGGCCGGTGGCCAGTTCCTTGTGCACCATGAAATCAATCTGGCCCCGCTCGAAATGGCCTTCCAGGGTGCGGTAGTTGTAGCCCCACACCTGCTCCTGGGTGCCGTCGGGCAGGGTGCGGGTTTCATCCGTGACGCCGCCGATGCGCACCCCAAACCAGAACGTGAAGAACAGGAACTGCCCGCGCAACACCATCACGCGCTGCTCCAGCGGCTGGTCGGGCACGAAGATGCCGGTGATGAGGCCGGGCGGCGGAAACGTGTAGTTGCGCAGTACCTCGCGGGCGGCAGCCCACGCGCCGTGCGCCTCGGCCGGGCCGGGTGCTTCCATCGGCAGCTCAGTTTCGTAGTCGTCGACGTGCCAGCCGGTGTCGGACGTATAGTCGGCTAGGCGGGCGTGGTCGAAGTTGTAGCCGGCATCGGCGTACGATTCCAGCCGCGCCTTTTGCAGTTCGTAGAGGGGGGCGGCCTTAGGCATCCTGCGTGACTTCAGTGCCCGACTCGTCCTGGCGGATGGTTTCTACCTGCACCGGGCCCAGCAGCAAGCCGCCGCTGAACTCGGCCACACGCTGGCAGAAGGTTTCCCAGGTTTGCTGCTGCACCTTTTTGCCCATGCCCAGCGTGTCGTAGGTGAAAGCCACCAGCCCGTCGCGGGAGCGGGCTTTCGAATGAATTTCAAAGCGCAGCGTGTCGGGCAACGTGGCGTGCGGGCACAGCGAAAATTGGATACGCCCGGCTTCGGGGTGGCTTTCCAGCGTGGCCAGCTCAAAAAAGTCGTCGCCGATATCGGTGACGCGCACGTCGCCGTTCCAGGGCCCCAGAATCTTAATGCGGAACTCGTCGCCGGTGCTCAGGCAGTGCGCAGTGCCCTTGGATTTCTCGAAATTGGCCAGCAGATCGGGAGAGAAATCGGGCAGGTTGCATTTGATATGGTCGAGCAGCTCGGCAGCTGGCTGGCGGGCATGCTGCACGTCTACCCAGTAGCGGCGCTCAAAAAAAGCGCCGCTGCCGGTGTGGGCAGGTTGTTCGGATTTGGACATAGCAGCTACAGGTAAAACTGTCTGCTTTCCTAACGCGGGAGGCGCAAGCCAGGTTGGAATTGAGTTGAATAGTGGGCTGTAGCGCGAACTGTGTAGTTCGCGGCCCGGAAGGACATCCGTCGCAACGGCGTGGAGACGCGAATTGCACAGTTCATGCTACGGCCGTTCGCCTGGCCGCAAAGTCAGCTAAGTGCCGCTCCCAGCAAAAGCGCGGCGCGAATCGGTGTACTTTTGCCGCTCCTATTCCTTTCCGCCTATGCTGCCTGCCCGCTACTCCCGCGTGATGCTGAATCCTCGTTTTGTGGCTGTGGTCTACACGGTGCTCATCGTCATCGTCACGGCCCAGCACTATCTTAAGGGCAGCATCAACAACTACTACATCTTCGCGAAGCCGTTTTTCAACCTACTGGAGGGCAAAAACCTCTACCTCGAATACCCGCAGTACTACTACGACACCTACAAGTACAGCCCCACGTTTGCGCTGTTTATGGGCGTGTTTGCAGTGCTGCCCGACTGGCTGGGGCTGCTGGGCTGGAACCTGCTCAATGGCGCCGTGCTCTACACGGCTGGCCGGCGCCTGTTCCCCGACGTGCACCGTGGCATGCTGTTTCTGCTGCTGCTGCTGATAGATTCCATGACGGCCTTCCACAACAGCCAAGCTAACTGCCTGCTGGTGGGCCTGATGCTGTGGGTATACATCAACCTGGAAAACCAGAAAACGGCTTGGGCGGCGCTGTGTCTGATGCTGGCGCTGTTCATCAAGATCTACGGCATCGGCATTGGGCTGCTGTTTCTGTTCTACCCCACGCAGCTGGTGCGAGGCGTGCTGTGGTCGGTGGTGTTTGGGCTGGCGCTGGCGTTTTCGCCGCTGCTGGTCACGTCGTGGGCTGATTTTCTGATGATTTACCAGGGCTGGTTCGATATCGTGCGGGCCTCGGCCACGGCGGTGCAGCTCTCGTTAATGGGGCTAGTCGATGCCTGGTTCAACCTGAACGTGCCCAAAGGCCCGGTGCAGGCGGCCGGGCTGCTGCTGCTGCTGCTGCCGCTGGTGCACTGGCGCTGCTGGCGCCACCCCGACTACCGCCGCCTCTACGTGGCTTCCATCCTGATTTTCGTGGTGGTGTTCAACCAGATGGCAGAGTCGCCGACGTTCGTTATTGCAGTGGCGGGCTTTGTGCTCTGGTGGATCTACTACCGCCGCAGCACGCCGCTGGCGCTGCCGCTGTTTGTGCTGGTGGCGGTGATCACCACCCTGTCAGCCACCGACCTGTTTCCGTCGTCGGTGCGCAACCATGTTTTTGACCCCTACAAGCTGAAAGTGCTGCCCATGATTCTGGCCTGGGCGGTCATTCAGGGCCAGCTGCTGCTATTTCCGCGCTGGCGTGAACGGCTGGAGAGAGTAGCTGGTGAGAAGGTGATGGGGGAATGAGGTGATGAGGGAAACAAGTGATGAGGACCGGGAGAAGGGCGTCAAGACGTCTTTAGGTACCGCACAGCCGTAGTATAGGTTGTTTGCTAAGGCTGGTTCCTGTCCACCTTATCACTCTATCACTTCATCACCTCATCACCCAAAAATGGCCTACTACCGCCCGCCCGGCCCGCCCGCCGATCCGCTTATCGTCAGGGAGCTGACGCAGCTGCAGGAAACCATGCGCGCCAAAGTGCGCCAGGAGCCGCTGCCGCGCGAGCCCACCTTCATTGCCGGCTGCGACTCGTCGTTTCCCACGCCCGATACCATCCTGTCGGTGTTTGTGCTGCTGCGCTTTCCGTCGCTGGAGCTGGTAGAGAAAGTGTATCACACCAGTGCCGTGACGCTGCCCTACATTCCGGGGCTGCTATCGTTTCGGGAAGCGCCCAACGTGCTGCTGGCCTACGAAAAGCTCCGCCAGAAGCCCGACATCATCATGGTCGACGGCCACGGCATTGCGCACCCGCGCCGCATGGGCATTGCGGCCCATATCGGCGTATTGCTCGATATGCCCACCTTCGGAGTGGCCAAGCAGAAGCTGACCGGCACGTTCCAGGAGCCCGCCCCCACCCGCGGCAGCATCAGCCCGCTTACCGACCGGGGCGGCGAGCTGCTGGGCGAAGTTATCCGCAGCAAAGACAAGGTGCTACCGCTGTTCGTGAGTCCCGGCCACCGCTGCGACCAAGCCACCGCCACCCGCCTCACGCTGGCCTGCCTGCGCGGTTATAAACTCCCCGAGCCCACCCGTTTGGCGGACCATTGGGCCGAGGAGTTCAAGAAGGAGTTGCGGTAGGGGCTGTTAGTAACAGGACGTCATGCTGAGCTTGTCGAAGCATCTCGCGTGCTGATGTTGAATTGCTAATCCTTCGTCAGCACGCGAGATGCTTCGGCTGCGCCTCGGCATGACGGCCGGATAGTTCCTCGTTCAGCCAGCCTCCCGCCACCTGTCGGCCAGTTCCGGCAACGAACCAACCGGGCCGGGCGGCAACCCCAGCAGTTGCGCCACGGCCTCATACACTACTTGCGGGCCGGTGGCTTCGGCTATAATCCCACCGTAGCCGCTGGCCTGCGTGGATTTCGACAGTTTCTGGCCATCGGGCGCGAGCAGCAGGTTGTGGTGATGAAACCGGATGCGGGTGGCGTTGAACGGCGCGGTTTCGGGCAGTTGCCGGGCCAGCCAGAGCTGGGCGGCGGTGCTGGCCTGCAAGTCGAGGCCGCGCACTAGCAAGTTGGTACCCAGTCGCAGATCATCCACCACCGAAGCCACCTGGTAGGCGGCGGCGCCATCTTTCTTGCGCACCACAAAGTCGGGCATCAGCGCGCCCAGCGGCACCGTCGTTAGCCCTTGGGCTGCATCTGGAAAGCTGATTTCGGTAGTGGGCGGTACCTGGGCGCGCCAGGCGGCTTCGGGCGTATGCAGCGGCACGGTGGTGGCGGGCGTAGCGCCAGTGCGCGAGCGGGTGCTGGCCTGCAACAGGCCGGGCACCTGCGCCAGCTGCTGCAGCACGGCCTCGTAGGCGGGCAGGTGGTGGCGTTGCGAGTAGTGCTGCTCGAAGTCGGCAGGGCCGCTGGGGCCGGCGTCGTAATCGACACCCAGCCAGTCGAGGGTGCGGAAGATGTTATCAAGGTAGGTTGGGCGGAACCGGGCGCGGTCCAGGTCGTCGATGCGCAGGTGCAGCGTGCCGCCCGTCTGGCGCGTGAGCAGCCAGGTGAGAGTGAAGTTGACGGCATTGCCGAGGTGCAGGAAGCCGCTGGGCGTGGGCGCCAGCCGCGACACTATCGGTTCTGAAGGCAGCATAAGTATATTGCGGAGCCGGCAAATTACGGTGCTCTATGCAACTGTGCGGCATTCATCTCACTCTTCCTATTCTATGCTGTCAATCCTACCCTTCCGCACGCTTTCCTTTCGTTTGCTGGCCGCCGGCCTGCTAAGCGCCGCCCTGGCCGGTTGCGGCTGCGGCACCGTCGACTGCGACGCCTGCGACCCATTTGCCGACGAGCTGGTGCTGTTTCGCCTCGATGCCGACACGCTGCAAAACGGCTTCCGCAAGGCCGAAGTGGCCTCGGCTTACGTGGTGCGCTACGCCAACCCCGATTTCACCCAGCCCCGCGACACCATCCGGCAGCAGTTTCAGGGCCTGTACCAGGGCTTCGGCTTCACCAACCGCGACATTGCTCTCAACCTGCTGTTTGCCGGCAAAATCAGCACGGCGGCGCAGTTTCTGGGCTCCAGCTACCGCGTGGTGGTGCCACTGGCCAGCCGCCAGTTCGACATCAGCAACCTGGAAATCAGCACCGAGGATGGCACCGGCTGCTGCCCCTGCTCCTACAACACCCGCCGCCGCTACTTCCTCAACAGCCGCCCCATTACCGCCGACGGCACCTCCTACTCAGGCACGGTGCTGAGTCGGTAGCGCCGGTCCGACGGCTTTTTCAGCCGTCCGACCGGTCGAAGTAAGCGCCACCTCAACGACGCCGCAAAAACAACGTCAGCACACGGCAACCGGTCGGACGGCTGAAAAAGCCGTCGGACCGGCAGGCGGCTCCTGGTAGCGCGGTTTACACTAATCATAACCGATTTTATACCCGATTGCCCATGCTACTTCGCCTCCTAACTGCCGGTTTGCTAAGCACCGCGCTGGCTGGCTGCTGCGGCACCAAGAATTGCGACACATGTTTGGCTGAAGGATTAAGTTTGCGTTTCGATGCAGACAGCCTGAATGGTGGATTCCGGTGGTCGGAAGTGCGTTCAGCCTACGTGGTGCGTTACACACTGAACAACTATCAGCAGCCACTTGATACGGTATGGCTGCAGCAAAATTCCCCATACTTGTATTCAACTAGCTTCGGGGTTTCCCTGAACGAAGTGTTTTTGCCCCGGCCCGGTAACAGCTTGCGCTTCAACCAATACAGCTACCGGGTGCTGGTTCCGGCGGCGCAGCGCCAGTACGATGTCACGAATATCGAGCTGGCTTTCGAGGAAGGCAAAGGATGTTGCGCCTGCTCCCAACTCACGCGCCGCCGCTTCCAGCTCAACTCTGTGCCAGTAACTGCCGACCCACCCGACACCCAAGGGCTGGTGCTGCGCCGCTAAGCTTCACATTAAACCCGGCCGCTGTTTCACTATCCATCTGGCAACCGCTATACTTGTAGTTGCCCCATGAAACACGTGCTACGCTTCCTGCTGATTTTGTTGCTGCTGCCAGTGCTGCCGGGCCGGGCGCAGCAAACGCCTCTCTACTTTCCGCCCGCCAGCGGCACCTGGGCCGGCACCACGCCCCAGAGCCTGGGCTGGTGCCAACCGCAGCTCGATTCGCTGGTGGCGTTTCTGGGCCGCAAAGGCACCAAGTCGTTTGTGGTCTTGAAGGACGGGCGGCTGGTGGTGGAGCGCTACTATGGCACCTTCACCCAGGATTCTGTCTGGTACTGGGCGTCGGCGGGCAAGTCGCTCACGGCCGCGCTGGTGGGCATCGCGCAGCAAGATGGTTTACTGCAACTCTCCGACAGCACCTCCCGCTACCTCGGCCGCAACTGGACGTCGGCGCCGGGCACCAAGCAGGCGCTCATCACAGTGCGCCACCAGCTCATGATGACCACCGGCCTCAACGACATGCCGCCCGCGCCCTGCAACAACGAAAGCACGGCCGCCAGCTGCCTGCTCTACCGCGCCGACGCCGGCACGCGCTGGGCCTACCACACCGGCCCCTACCGCTTGCTGCAGGACGTGTTGGCCCAGGCCAGCGGCCTCACCATCAACCAGTACACCAACCAGAAGCTGGCCGGCCGCATCGGCATGAGCGGGCTGTGGGTGAACGATGTGTACTACAGCCGGGCCCGCGACATGGCCCGTTTCGGGTTGCTCACGCTGGCCCGCGGCACCTGGAACGGCACCGCCATCCTGCGCGACACCTCTTATTTCCGCCGCATGACGACGCCTTCGCAGGGCTTCAACCGCAGCTATGGCTACCTCTGGTGGCTGAATGGGCAGCCCTCCTATATGCTGCCGGGCCTGCAAGCTGTTTTCAACGGCCCACTCATCCCCACGGCTCCCGCCGACCTGCTAGCGGCGCTGGGCAAAAACGACCAGAAAATCTACGTGGTGCCCAGCCTGGGGCTGGTGGTGGTGCGCCAGGGCAAGTCGGCTGGCGACTCGCGGCTGGCAGTGTCGTCGTTTGATACCGAGCTGTGGCGCTACTTAATGGCCACCATGCAGTGCCGGCCGCTGGCCGTCAGTTCCGGCACGGCTGTTTCGCTGCCGCTCTACCCCAACCCGGCCGCTGCCACGCTCACGCTGGGGTGTATGGCTGGTAGCCGCACAGTGCGCCTGCTGGACATCCACGGGCAAGTAGCGCGGCAATGGCCTGCTCCCGCTGCCGCCACCGAAACGAAAGTATCGGTGGCCGGCGTAGCGCCGGGGCTGTACCTGGTTCAGTGGCTGGACAGCCAGGGCCGCGTGCTGGCCTCGCGCAAGCTGCAGAAGCAGTAGAAAAGAGCTGCCTCATAGCCCAGTGTGTAGACTCTGAGCTACGGAATGGTTTCTGCGTTGCGGTTGCCAGACCTACCCAGACCAACTTTCCTGAAAGCCGCGTAGCGGCGGCAGATGTGTAGCAGAAAAGTATGGCAGCTACCAAAAAGCCGCGTAGTGGCGACAGGTTCATCAGTAGAACCTGTCGCCGCTACGCGGCTACTCTGCGACTCATAGTTACAGTTACCAGCAGGTTCGTGCGCAAAGCTGCGTAGTCTGGCCCCTGCTCTGCTTTTTGGAGAGAAGGCCGAGGGGTGAGGCGAACCACTAGGCCGGTGCTGCCTCAGCACTATAGTCTCACGCAACGACCAGACCGACGGCTGAAAGAGCCGTCTGACCTTGGTACACCAACCTGCCTTTCCAGCAGAATATCGGAAATGCGGTAAACTTTTAGTAGGCAATTGATGTATGTACATATATTGCATCACCAACCGCAATCTGCGGCTTCCTTCAGACTTTTTTCACCTCCTCGATTATGCAAACGCTCCTGCACGCCGCTACCTCCCGCGGCCACGCCAGCCACGGCTGGCTCAACTCCTACCACACCTTCAGCTTCGCTGGCTACCAGAACCCTGAGCGGATGCATTTTGGCGTGCTGCGCGTGCTCAACGATGACACTGTGGCGGCCGGCATGGGCTTCGGTGCCCACCCGCACGACAACATGGAAATCATCAGCATTCCGCTGGCCGGCACGCTGGAGCACAAAGACAATGCCGGCAACCACGGCATCATCCAGAGCGGCGACGTGCAGGTGATGAGTGCCGGCACGGGCATTGCGCACAGCGAGAAAAACCACAGCCGTACCGAGGAAGTGAAGTTTTTGCAGATCTGGGTGTTCCCGAACAAGCGCGGCGTGCAGCCCCGCTACGACCAGCAAAGCTTCCGGGCCGAAGACCGCCACAACCAGTTCCAGCAGGTTCTGTCGCCCAACCCCGACGACGCCGGCGTCTGGATTCATCAGGATGCTTGGTTCCATCTGGCCGACTTCGATGCCGGTTTCAGCGCCGACTACCAGGTGAAGCGCCCCGGCAACGGCGTGTACATATTTGTGCTGGAAGGCGACGCCACCATCAACGGCCAGGCCCTGCATGCCCGCGACGGTTTCGGCATCTGGGACACCGCTTCCTTCACGGTACAGGCCGACAGCAACACCCGCCTGCTGCTGATGGACGTACCCATGAGCCTGTAAACCGCTGATGGGGCAGATAAAAAGGATTGCACAAATTTACAGTCATCATTGACATCTGTGTAGTCCTTTTCATCTACCCCATCTGTGGTTTTGGTCTCTTCTGTACCGCTCACAAAATCCGTGCAATCCGCTAAAATCCGTTTTAATCCGTGATCCATGAAAACTGCCGCTACCACTTACCCCGTCCATGAGCTCATCCGCCAGCGCTGGAGCCCGCGTTCCTTTGCCAGCCAGCCCGTAGCACCTGAAGCCCTGAACCAGGTGTTTGAGGCTGCTGCCTGGGCTGCCAGCGCCATGAACGAGCAGCCCTGGCGCTACATCTACGCCCATAAATCCGATACGGAGTCGTTTCAGAAGCTGGTCGACTGCCTGGTGCCCGGCAACCAGCCCTGGGCCAAAAACGCGCCCGTGCTGGTCCTGTCCTTGGTAAAGACGCACTACGACAACGGCAATGCCAATGGCGCTGCCCTTCACGACCTGGGTATGGCCAACGGCAACCTGATGCTGGAAGCCACGGCGCTGGGGCTGCACGGCCACTTCATGGGTGGTTTTGATGCTGCTAAAGCCCGCGAAGCCTTCCAGATTCCGGAGTCGCTGCAGCCGGTGGCCATGCTGGCGCTGGGCTACCTCGGTGAGGCCGACCAACTGGAAGAACCGTTTCTGAGCCGCGAGAAAGCGCCCCGCCAGCGCAAGCCCGTCAGCGAAATTGCTTTCCACGGCCAGCTTCCTTCCTAGTCTTATGCCACACATTCTGATTCCCGCCGCCGACCGCGGCCTGAAAGACATCGGCTGGCTGCAAAGCAATTTCTCCCTCAGCTTCGGGCCCTATGCCAACCCGGCCCGCAGCGGCTTCGGGCTGCTGCGCGTTTTCAACGACGACTTTGTGCAGCCCGGCGGCGGCTTTGGGTTGCACGCCCACGCCAACATGGAAATCATTTCGGTGATGCTGGCCGGGCGCATGAACCACAAAGACTCGCTGGGCTACTCTGAGGAGGTTGCCACCGACTGGGTGCAGATTATGAGCGCCGGCACGGGCCTGCGCCACGAGGAGCACAACATCGGCGACGATGAGGTGAACTTCCTGCAAATCTGGATTGAGCCCAAGCTGCAGAACGTGACACCCCGCTACCAGCGCCGCCATTTTCCGGCCGAGAAGCGCCGTAACCGCCTCACCACCATAGTCAGCAACGAGGAAGGCACTGCGCATTGCTGGATCAACCAGAACGCGAAACTCTCGCTGGGCTTCTTCGAGGCCGGCCAGACGGTGGACTATGCATTAAACCCGCTCAACAAAGGCGTTTTTATCTTTCTGCTCGAAGGCCAGCTGACTGTGAACGGCCAGACCGTAGCTGTGCGGGAAAGTATTGGGCTGTGGGAAACTGCCGACGTGCGCATTCAGTGCAAGGCGGAAAGCAAGTTTATTGTCATCGAAGCGCCTATCAATCATTAGGCACTTCGTGCTGGCTTCGGCCGCCACCACCGCTACCGGCCCGGCAACCACAGTGTTGCCGGGCCGGTAGCATTTGGCGGCTATTGCCTTGTCTATCAGCAGACTTGCAGCGAGGGTGCCACGCCTCTGATGTACCTGCAGGGAGCGTAGCGCCCATTTCTGAGCTTAAATCCTCAGACTTACTCCCACAACTAACAGATTATGACGTGCCTATGCTATTGAGCCGGGATTTAATAACGACTTTTGCCAATGAACCACAGAATCCTCTGGTCTGCGTTTAATTATATGAAACACACTTTCCTCTCTGTTGCCCTGGCGTTGGCCAGCCTGACCGCTCAGGCTCAGGATCTGCCCTATCAGCTGCCACCCAAAGCCATTGCCACGCTGGCCGACACGCCGCCCACGCCACGCGTCAGCATTTCGCCCGATGGCCAGTGGATGCTGCAGCTTGATGTGCAGGACATGCCTACCATTGCCGACCTCTCGCAACCAGAGCTGCGGCTGGCGGGCCTGCGCATCAACCCGCGTACCAACGGGCCCAGCCGCGTGACGTACGCTACCATGCTGCGCCTCAAGCGCCTGCCCGATGGCAAGGAGCTCCTGATTCAGGGCTTGCCGGCCACTGCCCGCATCAGCGAAGTGACCTGGTCGCCGGACAACACCAAAATTGCGTTTACGCACACCACCAACAACCACATTGAGCTCTGGCTGGCCGACGTGGCGTCAGCCTCGGCCCGCCTGGTACCCAATATCTTTCTGAACGGTGTATTTGGCTCCAGCTACGAGTGGGTGTCAGATAGCAAAGCTGTTATTGCCCGCGCCATTGTAGGCGGCCGGGGTGAAGCGCCTTCTTCTACAGTGGCTCCCACCGGCCCCACCATCCAAGAAAACAGCGGCCGCACCGCCGCCGCCCGCACCTACCAGGACCTGCTGAAAAACCCAGCCGACGAGCGTCAATTTCAATATTTCGCGTTGTCGCAGGCAGTGCGCGTGACCACCGATGGGCGCATGCAGCCGCTGGGCGAGCCGGGCATCATTCAGCAGGCGTCGCCGTCGCCAAACGGCCGCTACGTGCTGGTGAAGACGCGCCACCGGCCGTTTTCCTACACCCTGCCCGTGAGCAGCTTCCCGGTGCGGGTGGATATTCTGAGCATCGACGGTCCGGTGGTGAAGGCCCTGGAGGACCTGCCGCTGGCCGATAACGTGCCTACCAGCTTCGACGCTGCCCCAACCGGTCCGCGCGCCCACGGCTGGCGCGAAGATGCCCCGGCCACTGTGTTCTGGGTGGAAGCCCAGGATGGCGGCGACCCCAAAACCGCAGCCCCTATCCGCGACAAAGTATTCGCCCTGGCAGCTCCGTTTGAGGGTACGCCGCTGGAGCTGGCGGCACTGCCGATGCGCTACGCCGGTATCTACTGGGGCACCGACAAGCTGGCGCTGGTGCAGGGCTACCGCTGGGCCGACCGCCACGAAACCACCTGGACGCTGGATCTGGCCACCAAAACCTCCCTTACAGTCCTCTTCGACCGCTCATCGCAGGACACTTACACCGACCCGGGCACGCCCTACCTGAAGCGCAACGCGCTGGGCCGCCAGGTGCTGGCCACCGACCCCAGCAGCAGCACCATCTACCTGCTCAGCAACGGCGCCTCGCCGGAAGGCGACCGGCCGTTTGTGGACGAAATGAACGTGCGTACCAAGAAAGTGCTTCGCTGGTGGCGTTCGGAAGCGCCGTTCTACGAGCAGCCCATTGCCATCCTCGATGAAAGCAAGCGCCAGCTCGTTACGCGCCGCGAGTCGGTGACGGAAGCGCCCAACTATTTCCTGCGCGACGCCCGCAGCAACCGGCTCACGCCGCTCACCAAATTCACGAATCCCTACGCCAGCCTCGGCGGCCTGAAAAAGCAGGTGCTCAAGTACAAGCGCGCCGACGGCGTCGACCTGACGGCTAACCTTTACCTACCGCCCACCTACAAGAAGGAAGACGGCCCGCTGCCCACGCTGCTGGAGGCCTACCCGGTGGAGTTTAAAGACAAGAAAGACGCCAGCCAGGTGAAAGGCTCGCCCTACACGTTCACGCGCCTTTCGTGGGGCTCCCCAGTTTACTGGGTGACGCAGGGCTACGCCGTGCTGCAAGGCACCAGCATCCCGATTGTGGGTGAAGGCACCAAGGAGCCCAACGATACCTATACCGAGCAGCTTGTGGCCTCGGCCAAAGCAGCCATCGACGAAGGCCAGCGCCTGGGCGTGGTGGACCCCAAGCGTGTGGCCGTGATGGGCCACAGCTATGGCGCATTCATGACGGCCAACCTGCTGGCTCATTCCAACCTGTTTCGGGCCGGTATTGCACGCAGCGGCGCCTACAACCGCACGCTCACGCCGTTCGGCTTCCAGGGCGAGGAGCGCACGTACTGGCAGGCCCCAGAGGTCTACAACGCCATGTCGCCGTTCAACTATGCCAACAAAATCAAAACGCCCATTCTGCTGATTCATGGCGAGGCCGACAACAACTCTGGCACGTTCCCCATCCAGAGTGAGCGGTTCTACAATGCCCTGAAAGGCCACGGCGCCACCGTGCGCTACGTGGTGCTGCCTTCAGAAAGCCACGGCTACGCCGCCCGCGAGTCGGTGATGCACATGCTGTGGGAAATGAATTCCTGGCTGAACAAATACGTGAAAACGCCGGCCACCGTAGGCTCGGCGCCGGTACCGGCCCGCGCGCAGGCTCCTGGCAACTAGAATTAGCCTGCTTCATCAGCTCTTTTCCCAACGTCCCAGGCTGCCCGGCCTGGGACGTTTTTTTGCCGACTTGTGGAAGCCATGCTGCTGATGTGCAATATTATGGCCTCCCTACAACCCAATTATTCCACCCGCCGTTTCAGGGGCATATATCAGTTCCTCAACTGCTAAATTCCTCTGACATGAAGACCATCAAAATATATGCAGCCATGCTGTCGGCCGTACTGATGCTGAGCAGCACTGTTTCTGCTTCTGACGCTGCCGCCCAGTCCCGCATGAGCCGGAAAGGCAAAGGCGCCATTATTGGAGGCGGTACGGGTGCCGCGGCCGGGGCAGTCATTGCCGGCAAAGGCGACCGGGGCAAAGGCGCCCTGATTGGGGGTGCCGCCGGTGCTGTGGGCGGAGCCATTATTGGCCGCAAGAAGGACAAGAAAAAAGACCCCGTTCGCTACCAGCAGTACTCCAGAAAAGACTAGTGGCCTGACATTCGACGTCAGTTAAAAAGGCCCCGCACCGATTGGTGCGGGGCTTTTTTAGTGAAGCAGATCTGCTATTTAGGGATAAGATGGTGGCCTACTCCACTAGCAGCCGCAAGCAGCGGCCACGGAATCGGAGCCAGCGGAAGCGGCGGGCGTAGGGCCGCATGGGAACAGGCCGAAGTGCTGGTCTTTGCTGCCGAGTACGCGAAAATGGGCACCGTAACGAGTCTGGCCCACCATGTCGGCGGTGTTGCCGCATACCAGCATCGGGCGGCCGGTTTCAAAGCGGTGGTGGTCATCGAGGATGAAGGCGTGCGGGTGGCCGGGGATGGTGCCCAGATAAGTGGCTACCTGGCCGTAGTCTTCGCACCGGTCTTCTAGGGCCAGCTTGAAGGCCCGCACCGTGAGTGAGTAGAAGCTGATGTTGCCCACCTTGGCTTCGATTTCGGGATTACCAATGGTGAGGCGGCGGCTGGTGGTGAGGCGGTAATCATCAACGCCCAGCTGCTGCAATAGGCGCCGGAAATCGTCGATGTAAAGCGCGCCGCTCAGGCATTCGCCGTACAGCACGGGGTCCTGGCGCAGGGCTTCGGGCACGCGGCGGTCAGAGAATACGTCAGCAATGTGCATCTCGCCGCCGGGCTTCAGCACCCGGAAAATCTCGCGGTACGTGGCTTCCTTGTCAGTGCTCAGGTTCAGCACGCAGTTGCTCACCACCACGTCCACGCTGTTGTCGGGCAAACCGGCTGAGTGCAGGTCTTCGATGTAGCCGTGGCGGAACTCCACGTTGGGGCGCGAGTAGCCGAAGCGCGTAGTGTGCGTGTCGATGTGGCGGCGCGCTACGTCCAGCTGCTCCTCGGTCATATCCACCCCAATTACGTGGCCATCCTGGCCTACCAGCTTGGAAAGCAGATATACGTCGCGGCCACTGCCGCTGCCCAGGTCGAGTACGGTGCAGCCTTCTACCAGCGGCGGCACGGCCACGCCGCAGCCGTAGTACTTCTCCAGCACTTCCGACTCCAGCTGGGCCAGAATGCGCTTGTGCTCATCGGGAATATCGTCGGTGCAGCAGGCGTTGGTTTGCAGGTCGTTTTGCGTGCGCAGCTGCTGGCCATAATAGTCCTGCACCTGATGGTGGGTGAGCTCTTCCATGCGAAATATGAACTGAGGAATGTGTTAGTATACGAACGACCTACGAAGCTAGGAGGATTTTTAGTTTGCGGACACCTTTGCCTGCGAACTGCTTGCGGCACAATGCGGGCATTTTAGCACACAGCTGCAACCCAAAGCGCCGATTACGAGAAAAAGCAGGGTATGCAGCTCTTTGTTTATTCTACGCTCACCGATTCCGCCCGGCAGCTACTGCTTCAGCAGCTACCCGCGGGCGTCCAACCCACGTTCCGGCAAGACCTGCCCGAGACCCAGCAGCAAGCCCAGTTTCAGCGCGCCGACTTGCTGCTGGGCAATCCACCGATGGAGTGGTTTGCAGCCGGTTTGCCGGCGCTGCAGTTCTGGCAGATTGATTCGGCCGGTATCGACCGGTATCAGGATCTGCAGGTGACATTTCCGGTGGCCAATGTCGGCGACTATTTCGCGTGGCCCTGTGCCGAGACTATTGTGGCGGGCATTCTGGGCTGGTACCGCGCTATTCCAGAGCTGGCCGTGCTGCAGAGTCGCCAGCAATGGGTGGGTGCGCCCATTCGCAGCCGGGTGGGCTTACTGCGCAACAAGCAGGTGGTGATTCTGGGCAATGGCGCCATTGGCCAGGCTGTGGCTGAGCAGCTGGCGGGCTTCCGCTGCCACGTCCGGTTTCTGGCCCGCACCGACGCCCGGGCCCAGCTGCACTCACGCGAAGACCTGCTGGCTGCGCTACCCGCCACCGACCTCGTAATCAACTGCCTACCCGGCAGCGCCGACCAGTTTTTCTCGGCTGAAATGGTGCAGGCATTGCCGCCGCATGCCGTGTATGCCAGCATCGGGCGTGGCAACACCACCGATGAGGCCGCCCTCCTGGCGGCGCTGCAGACCGGACGCCTGGCCGGGGCGGTGCTTGATGTAACCGCGCAGGAGCCTCTGCCCGCCGACCACCCGCTGTGGCGCCTGCCGAATGTGCTGCTCACGCAGCACAGCGGCGGCGGCCAGCCCCGCGAAGACGAAGGCAAAGTGGAAATCCTGCTACACAACCTGCGGCGCCTGCACCAGCAGCACCCCCCGGAAAACCTGGTGCAGCTGGCACGCGGCTACTAACAGCAAAAAGCCCCGACACCTATGCAGCTCTTGGCACAAGTCTACAGGCGAACTGCTAATGGCTGCCAGATTCTGTTAATGCGTCGTTGTCGTAGGAAATGGCTGTTACTTCCACGGTTTCTTCCTGCGGCCCCAACCGGAGCGTTAGCACCTGCCCGAGCTTGGCACCCTGCACTGCCCGGGCAATAGGCGCCACAAATGCCAGCCGGCCGGCTGCTACGTCGGCCTCATCTACGCCCACAATGGTGAAGCGCCGCTCTGCGCCAGGCTGCCGGCCACTGCGGGTACGCAACGTAACGGTGGCTCCAAACCGCACTTCCAGCGGTGGCTGGGTTTGAGGGTTTATCAGGCGGGCACTGCCGAGGCGGGCGTTGAGCGCCGTAAGCTGAGCATTGTAGAACGTGAGCAGGCGCGTACGGTCAGCTTCATTCTCCCGGTTGGCCTCGGCCCGGGTGCGGGCAGCTTCCAGTGCTGCGAGTTCGTCCCGGAGCAGCGCCAGCCCCCGGGGCGTTACGTAGTTGGCCGAGCCAGGCGGCAATGGTGCCCGTGGCGGCACAATGGGGGCTTCCAGCGAATCGTCTTCCTTGGTGAATGCACGGCTCATAGCTCCGCTAACGCAAGCCAGCGTTGCAGGTTAAGCCACATGCTACACCACTACAGGCAACTGCCTCCCGGTGCTCACAGGAAATCAGCCATGCCTGCGGAAAGCAGAGCACCACCACTTCCCGAAGTTGGCTTGCAGCATTACTGCCCTGGGATGACGCCCAGCAGATGTAGCAGCCAACCAAACAGATAGAAGGCCGGAATCAGCATAATGTAGGCCCACCACGGCAGATGATTCAGGCGGGCAGCAAAACCTCGTTGCTTGAGTAACATCGCACAAAACCAGCGTTAATGTACTGGCAATGAGAATATACAAAATATCCACTATATATACAGGCCAGGCCATTCCTTATTTTTACGGCTGCTTTGCGGCTTCCGCTACCACCGTGCCCAACAACCTCCAGGTGCGCCAACCGGTACAACTGTGTTCTGCTGCAACTGGTAGTGCCTGCGGGGCTGTAGCTGCTGTTTCACTTGCTACCTTACTGGCGCTTTGTTGCTGCTTTTCTTTTCCTGGTGCTGTTGCTGGCACCCCATTCTATGCTCATGGCTGGTATCGTCACTCTCACGCTGAACCCAACTGTTGATAAAAGCACCACCGCCGACCACATCGTGCCCGACCAGAAGCTGCGCTGCGCGGCGCCTAAGTTTGAGCCCGGCGGCGGCGGCATTAATGTAAGCCGGGCGCTGCGGCGGCTGGGGGCCGATTCGGTGGCCGTATTTCCGGCGGGCGGACCTACCGGACACATGCTGCAGGAATTGCTGACCGCCGAGCACGTGTTGCAACAAGCGGTGGAAACAGGTAGCCGCACCCGCGAGAATTTCATTGTGGTAGATGCCCTCACCAGCCAGCAATACCGCTTTGGCATGCCCGGTACGCCCCTAGCTCCCGAAGAGCAGCAGCAGCTGCGGGCGGCGCTGCAGAACCTGCCCGAAACGCCCGACTATCTGGTGGTAAGCGGGAGTTTGCCGCCCGGTGTGGAGCCAGACTTTGTCGTGCAGATTGTGCGGGATGCCAAGGCGAGGGGCACAAAAGTGATTCTGGATACCTCGGGCCCTGCCCTGCAGCAGGTTATTCAGGAAGGAGTATTCCTCATCAAGCCGAATGTGGGTGAGCTAAGCAAAATGGCAGGCGTAGACGAGCTCGACGACGAGGCAGTAGCTGAAGCAGCCCAAAAGCTGGTGCGCGAAGGCAAGGTAGAAATTGTCGTGGTGTCGCTGGGGCCGCAGGGTGCCTGCGTGGTCACGAAAGAGGCTGTAGACCACGTGCCTGCCCCTTCCGTGAAGCGCCGCAGCACTGTAGGGGCCGGCGACAGCATGGTGGCGGGGCTGGTCTACGGGCTGTCAACCGGCCTTTCGCTGCGCGAAACTGCCCGATTGGGCGTGGCCTGCGGGTCGGCAGCTACCATGAATCCCGGCACTGAGCTGTTCCGCAAGCCCGATGTAGACCGGCTCTACAAGTGGCTGTTGCAACCCTTGGCACAGAGCACCTAATTTCACCGTATCCTCTATGTGGGCGTCATCAGCAACGCCAGCTGCTTTGCCACCTTATGCCCCTGATCGACAAAATTGCCTGGCTGCACCTGCACGACGGCCGCGTACTCAGCACCCGCAGCCAAGGCAAAGACCGATACTACCTGCCCGGCGGCAAGCGCGAGCCGGGCGAAACCGATGCCGACACGCTGCTGCGCGAAATCCGGGAGGAGCTGACGGTACTGCTGGACCCGGCCAGCCTGCAGTTGCGCGGCGTATTTACTGCCCCAGCCCACGGTCACGCCCCCGAGGTGCTGGTGCAGATGACGCTCTACGCCGCCACCTACACCGGCCAGCTGCAGCCCGCCGCTGAAATCGAGGAAGTGGTCTGGCTCACCTACCGCCACCGCCCGCAGGTTTCGGCCGTGGACCAGTTGATCTTCGACTGGCTACACAAGAACGGCGAGCTGGCCGAGTAAACCCCCTCCCTAGCTATAAGTCATCTGCCCTTCGCGGACTATATATGCCGGACTTTTTCAACGCCGTTCCAGCGTGGCTTACACTTGGCGAGACGCGTAATGCCGTCAGCTGACAGCGGTTGCTTACAACTATGCCCATAGCATAGCAAGCCGCAGAGGCTCCCATAATTCATTATATCAGCCGTTCACCGGTATTTCTTTGGCAGAGCAAAATTAAATATTGGGCATACACTTTGAAATACAAAGTTCTTTTATATCCTTTGCACTATTCCCGCTAGCGCCTGATTATCCGGCAACTATCCGCCACCCGGACCCAAATTGCCAGGCAGCGGTTTGCGTTTTCTTTCTGCCACAGTCATTCTTCTGTTTCTCTGAATCCTTCAGTTCCGCATTATGACACTTCTAAAAAGCCTCCTGCTCGTTGCGCTGGTTACCGGACTGCTGCTATTGATTCCGCTGGTGGCCATGCAGTACACCGCCGAAGTAAACTGGACTTTCTCCGACTTTGTGTTTGGGGCCGTGGTGCTGTTTGGGGCGGGCTCCACGTTCGTGCTCATTGCCCGCATGGGCAACAATGGCACTTACCGGCTGGCGGCCGGTATAGGCGTGGTGGCCGGGCTGCTGCTAGTGTGGGCCAACGCGGCCGTAGGCCTGGTGGGCAGCGAAGACCATCCGACCAACCTGCTCTACGGGGCGGTGCTGCTGGTAGCTCTTGGCGGAGCCATTGCGGCCCGTTTCCGGCCCCTGGGCACATCAAACGCCATGTTTGCCGCCGCCCTTACCTACGTGGCGGTTACCGGTATTGCCCTGTTTGTGTGGAAACCGACGGGCGCAGCGGCGGAGCCTGCAGCCTATCAACTGAATGTACTGGTTGCCAACGGGGTTTTTGCCGCTCTGTGGGCCGTTTCGGGTTTGCTGTTCCGCCGCGCCGGTGGCTCCAGTGCCCCCTTGGCCCAGCGGCTGGCCTAAGCAGATGGAGTTTCTACTTGTCACCTCCTCCACCCTACCGAATACCCGCATGAGCATTGCACCTTTCGTACTTGCCGGCCTGCTGCTACTGGGCGTGGGGCTGCTGTTTCTGCTGGTAGCCAGCCGGGGCCGCAGCGGCGCGTATAAGCTGGCCGTCGGAGTAGCGGCAGCCGCTTCCCTGCTGCTGGTATGGGGCAACCTGGCCGTGGGCTTTATCGGCAGCGAAGACAACTCCGTTAACCTGCTCTACGGTGCGGTGCTGGCCGTGGGCTTCATCGGAGCCGTGGTGGCCCGGCTTCGGCCGCTGGGCATGATGAAAGCCATGCTGGCGGCGGCCTTCACCCAGTTTGCTGTGCCGTTCGTGGCGCTGCTTATTAAGCAGCCCGAGCTGAACCTGGGCGTGCTGTGGGTGATTGTACTGAACACGGTCTTTGCCGGGCTATGGGTTGCAGCGGGGCTGCTATTCCGGCGGGCGGCGGGGGCTGGGGTGGGTTTGGGCCGGCAGGTGGGGTAGAAAATTTACACCATAGATTATATAAGCGCCCCGCAGCTTGGATGGCTGTGGGGCGTTTCCGTATGCTTTTTCGGTTGTAAAGCGCCAGCAAAACCACCGTTGGGCACCATATTGTAAACTACTAGGAAGTGTTAACAGTCACGCAACCAGAGGACAGTTGCGGCCAGGTGAATAAAGGCCAAAAAATGCGTGTCCAATTTGTCATAGCGGGTGGCCACGCGGCGAAACTGCTTGAGGCGGCTGAAGAGCCGCTCGATGGGGTGGCGCCGGGCGTAGCGGGCGGGGTCGTAAGCGCGCGGGTGGCGGCGCTTGCGCCGGGGCGGAATCACGGCGCAGATGCCGCGGGCAGCCAAGCCGGCCACGAGCGGGTCGGAATCATAGCCGCGGTCGGCAATGAGGTAAGCTGGGGCGAATCCGTCGAGCAGCAGCAAGGCCTGCGGGGCGTCGTGGCGCTGACCGGCGGTAAGGCTGAGGCGCACGGGCCGGCCGCAGGCATCGGTCACGGCATGCAGTTTGGTCGTCAAGCCGCCGCGGCTGCGCCCGCGGGCTTGCGGCCCGTTTTTTTGCGCACCCCGCTCGCGTGCTGGTGGGCCCGCACCGTGGTCGAGTCCACCAGCAACGTGTGCAGCGCATCGTCTTCTTGCACCGCGGCCAGCACCCGGGCCCACACTCCGGAAGCGGTCCAGCGCTGGAAGCGCGTGTACGTCGTGTGCCAGTTGCCCCACGCCGCCGGCAAGGCCCGCCAACGGCAGCCGTTGCGCAACAGCCAGAGCACCGCTTCCACAAAGCGGCGGTTGTCCTGCCCGCGGCCGCCCTTCGTGCCTTCCCGGTCCGGCAGCAGCGGCGCAATCCGCGCCCACTGCGCATCCGTCAACAAATAGTGCATACCTAAAATATAACCCCTACTGTTAACACATCCTAGGCTGTGTGGACAGTTAGCGCATCCAATCGAGTGCGGCGAGCAGATGGGCCACGGCTAAAAAGGAGGTGGCGGTTTTCTCGTAGCGTGTGGCAAAGCCGCGGGCTTCTTTAAGGCGGCCGAAAAACCGCTCGACTTTGTTGCGGTCGGCGTAGAGGTTTTCGTCGTAGCGGCGCTGGTCGAGCCGGCTGGCTTTGGGGGGGATGACCGCCTCGGCCTCGTGCTGGGCCAGCGTGTCGAGCACGTGGTTGGTGTCGTAGGCTTTGTCGGCCACCACCGCGCCGGGGGGCTCGGGCAAGGCCGCCAGCAGGCCCGGCAGTTGCGGGCTGTCGGCCGCCTCGCCCGGCGTCAACGCCAGGCGCAGGCAGTTGCCCAACGCGTCGACCACTGCGTGCACCTTCGTGCCAAAACCGCCGCGCGAGCGGCCTAAGGCTTCGGCTGCGGGCGTGCTTTTTTTTGCCCGGCCGCGGCTTTGTGCGCCTTCGCCGTAGTCGAGTCGACCAGCACCCAGGCGCAATCCGGCTCTTGCACGGCCTGAAACAGCCTTTCCCATACGCCGGCCCGCGCCCAGCGGCGGAAGCGCCGGGCTACTGTGTTCCACGGCCCAAACCGCTCGGGCAAGTCGCGCCAGGCCACGCCGGTACGCACCCGGTAGAGCACGGCATTGACGAACAAGCGGTTGTCGCGCCCCGTGCCCAGGCGACCGAGCGTGTGCGGCTCCACCAACTTCCATTCGCGTTCCGTTAATTCATGTCGACGCATGAGGCAAAACTACGCCCCTTGCTGTCCACACACTCTAGTAAGAACGCCCTCAGCGACACGCTGCGGCTCGTGGCTCCGCATATCCGAATTGGGTGAGGTAATAGATATACTCCCAACAAGTTCTTCTTTCGAATGTAGCTGCGCGCTACTATTTTAACAGATTTTCTTTCCTAAGTTAATGAGGCATCTACTACTCTCCCTTTCGCTATTTCTAACTCCTTTCATTCCTGCTTTAGCTCAGTCTTATAATAACGAAATATTCCGTCGCATTCAGCGCGTAACTAGCGACTCGCTCGACGCGAGCCTTTGTGCTGAATACATAGCCAATGCGCAACGTGAAATAGCGCTCGGAAGGCTGCATCTGGATTATTCTATCCTATCCAGTACCATTGACAACAATTCTACTTTCCAGGAAATTCTGGCGCGGCAGTACGGCATTACTGCAATTTTTGCCAATGGAGGAGATTTTGTTCCCCACGAAACTGCCTGCTACAACGAGTGCATGACTGCGGCCATTGAGTCCAGGTTTGGCCGGGGCGTTGTTCGGCGTGTAGCCCTGCGCGCCGATAGTCTCAACAGCCTCGGTAAGGGATTTCGTAATGCTCATCCGGCCGGCGTAGTAAAGGCAGAGGATCTTTTTATTCAGCATTTTTCCTATAAATCTGACTTCAGGAAGAATCGTGAGTTGCAGGTAGCTATCAGCTTTGATATAGACAGCCGGGGGCAATTCAGCAACCTACGCCTGCAACGGTGCGCTACAGGCACTGGACCAATGCTTCAGTTTGCACCTCTACCCACCATCCACCGCTACTATACCGAAGTCCGTCGTATCCTGCGTAGTCGTCGCTGGCAAGTTGCTACTCTGGAAGCTCAGCCGGTGACAGCAACCCTTTATGTCCGACTTGAGTACCATCATTTTTTCCCAAATACGCCATTCTGACTAATAATTATCCTATCGAATCATTTATCCAAGCCACAAAGTCAGCAAAAACCCTCTCTCACCCCGTTTGCTAGTTCCCTCGTAGAACCTTCCACTGCAAATTCTCACCCCACGACGAAAGCAAGCCATGAACTTTACTAATTATACCATCAAGGCGCAGGAGGCCGTGCAGAAGGTTACCTGAGTAATCCACCTGCTGAACCTTTTGTCATATCTTCGCAGTAGTACAGCTACTTAACCTTACTGCATCATGGGAGCCACCGATAACAAGCCAACGCCAACAGAACCAACCAAGCTCACCAAAGAGCAGCGGCTGGTCCAGGCCCGCGAATATGCTAAGCAGTTCAAGTTTGATACCCTCTCGCCAGAAGAACTGAAGAAGATTCGCCGCAATGCCTACGCCTACCTTCTCTGAAATACGGCAGCCGGGAGAAGGCTACCCGTTTACGTATCGCAAAGGGCCGACCCAGCAGGGCGGCCCTTTGGTTTGTACGCATTACTACACGTTTCGCACCCGTAAGAACCGGCGGTATGCGGTAGAGGCCGAGCAGTATCAGCACCACGTCTACGTACTGAAATTCTATCCGCTGGCGCTCAAAGGCTCCCCCAACCGCTTTAAGCTGCTGGTAAACGACGGCGACGCTTTTCGCATTCTGAGCACTTGCTTGCGAGTATTTGCCGACATCTGCCGCCGCGACCCGCTAGCTTCGGCTGGCTTTATTGGCGAAGCGCTGGCGGGTGAGGGCCGTGCGTTAACCAAACGGTTTCGGGTGTATTTTCAGTCGGTTGCCACCTTTATTGATTCTGCAGATTTCAATCACCACGTTCTGCCCGCCATTAGCGCCTATTTCCTGGAGAACTGTGCCAATCAGGAGCCCAACCTACTGGGCAAAGTGGAGCAGATGTTTCAGGAGCTGTACATCGTGCCGGAAGCAATGGAGGCCGCCAAGCCAAATCAACCGGATAACAACAGCCTATCCTGAAATTTTGACACAATAGAATCATCGCATAATTCAAATTTCAGCCAAAAAGTCAGCAAAACCATCCTCGCACCCCGTTTGCTAGTCCCCTCGTAGAACCTTCCACTGCGAAGTCTCACCCTACGACGAAAGCAAACCATGAACTTTAATAACTATACCATCAAGGCGCAGGAGGCCGTGCAGAAGGCCACCGAAATTGCCGGCGCCAACCAGCAGCAGGCCATTGAAACCGGCCACCTGCTGAAAGGTCTGTTCCAGAGCGACGAGAACGTGCTGTCGTTTGTAGCCAAGAAGCTGGGGGCCAACCTCAACATCCTCACGCCCCGCCTCGACGCCCTGGTGGCCGCCTACCCCAAGGTGAGCGGGGGCTCGCCCTACCTCGCCAACGAAACCGCCGCCGCTCTGCAGCGCGCCACCGGCTACCTCAAGGAGTTCCAGGACGAGTACGTGTCGGTGGAGCACCTGCTGCTGGGGCTGCTCAGCGGCAAGGACGCCGTGGCTACTCTGATGAAGGATGCCGGCTTCAACGAGAAAGACCTGAAAGCGGCCATTCTGGAGCTGCGCGGGGGCCGCAAGGTCACGTCGCAGTCGGCCGAGGATCAGTACCAGAGCCTCAATCGCTACGCCCGCAACCTCAATGAGCAGGTGCGCACCGGCAAGATGGACCCGGTAATTGGCCGCGACGAGGAAATCCGCCGGGTGCTCCAGATTCTGAGCCGGCGCACCAAGAACAATCCCGTGCTGCTGGGCGAGCCGGGCGTGGGCAAAACCGCCATTGTGGAGGGCCTGGCCCAGCGCATCGTGGCCGGCGACGTGCCCGAAAACCTGCGCGACAAGGTGATTATGAGCCTCGACATGGGCCTGCTCATTGCCGGGGCTAAGTACAAAGGCGAGTTTGAGGAGCGCCTCAAGGCCGTCATCAAGGAAGTGACCGACTCGGATGGGCAGATTATCCTGTTCATTGACGAGATGCACACCCTCATCGGGGCCGGCGCGGGCGGCGAGGGCGCCATGGACGCGGCCAACCTACTCAAGCCAGCGCTGGCCCGCGGCGAGCTGCACGCCATCGGGGCCACCACGCTCAAGGAGTACCAGAAGTACATTGAGAAGGACAAGGCTCTGGAGCGCCGCTTCCAGGCCGTGATGGTGGACGAGCCCACCGTGGAGGACGCCATCAGCATCATGCGCGGCATCAAGGAGAAGTACGAGCTGCACCACGGCGTGCGGATTACCGACGACGCCGTTATTGCCGCCGTGGAGCTGAGCAGCCGCTACATCACCGACCGGTTTCTGCCCGACAAGGCCATTGACCTGATGGACGAGGCCGCCGCCAAGCTGCGCATTGAGCTGAACTCCATGCCCGTGGAGCTCGACGAGGTGCAGCGCCGCATCATGCAGCTGGAAATTGAGCGCGAGGCCATCCGCCGCGAGGAAAACCACGACCGGGAAGCCGTGCTCAACAAGGACATTGCCGACCTCTCGGCCCGCCGCGACGACCTGAAAGCGCAGTGGGAAAACGAGAAATCGGCCCTCACCAGCATCCAGACCGAGAAGGAGAACATTGAGCGCTACAAGCTGGAAGCCGACCAGGCCGAGCGCCAGGGCGACTATGGCCGCGTGGCCGAGCTGCGCTACGGCAAGATTCAGGAAGCCGAAGCCAAGCTAAAGGAGCTGCAAGCCCAGGCCGAAGCCGACAAAGGCAAGGAAGGCGGCTCGATGCTGCAGGAAGTGGTGACCCAGGAGGACATTGCCGACGTGGTGGCCAAGTGGACCGGCATTCCGGTGAGCAAGATGCTGCAGTCGGACCGCGAGAAGCTGCTGAACCTGGAAGCCGAACTGGGCAAGCGCGTGGCCGGCCAATCGGAGGCCATCATGGCCATTTCGGATGCCGTGCGCCGCTCCCGGGCCGGGTTGCAGGACCCCAAGCGGCCCATCGGCTCGTTCATATTCCTCGGCACTACCGGCGTGGGTAAAACCGAGCTGGCCAAGGCCCTGGCCGAGTACCTGTTCAACGATGAAAACGCCATGGTGCGCATCGACATGAGCGAGTTTCAGGAGCGCCACGCCGTGTCGCGCCTGATTGGGGCACCTCCCGGCTACGTGGGCTACGACGAAGGCGGGCAGCTGACCGAGGCCGTGCGCCGCAAGCCCTACTCGGTGGTGCTGCTCGACGAAATCGAGAAGGCTCACCCCGACGTGTTCAACATCCTGCTGCAGGTGCTCGACGACGGCCGCCTCACCGACAACAAAGGCCGGGTGGCGAACTTCAAGAACACCATCATCATCATGACCTCGAACACCGGGGCCGACATCATTCAGCAGAATTTCAAGGAGCTGAACGAGTACAACCACGACGAAGTGGTGGACCGCACCCGCGAGGAAGTGGTAGAGCGCCTCAAGCAGCACATGCGCCCCGAGTTCCTGAACCGCATCGACGAAATCGTGATGTTCCAGCCCCTTAAGCGCAAGGAAATCCGCAAAATCGTGGACATCCAGTTCCGCCAAATTCAGCAGCGCCTGGAAGAAGCCGGCATCCGCCTGGAAGCCACCGACGAGGTGCTCGACCACCTGGGCGAGCAGGGCTTCGACCCCACCTTCGGGGCCCGGCCGCTCAAGCGCGTAATGCAACGCCTGGTGCTCAACGAGCTGTCGAAAGACATTCTTTCGGGCCGCGTGAGCAAGGACGCCGTGGTGGAAGCCGTGCTGGAAGACGGCGGCATCCGCTTCAACAATGTGGAGATGC
This sequence comes from Hymenobacter puniceus, assembly GCF_014333525.1. GTDB lineage: Bacteria > Bacteroidota > Bacteroidia > Cytophagales > Hymenobacteraceae > Hymenobacter. The sequence goes on along the minus strand of NZ_JACSCX010000002.1, from coordinate 112,295 downwards.
CCGCCGTGGGGTAACATGTTTGGAGTAAGTGAAAAGCCCCGCTGGCGTTATACCGGCGGGGCTTTTTGTGTGATGAGGCTAGGCCTTAAGATCTTTCTTTTTCAGGCGTCGCCGGATATTCTTCGGAATAGGTTTGCCTTGTTGATAAGCACTCAGGATGGCTTCTTCCTTTGCTTTGCTGAACCGCGCGTTTTTCGCAATAGCAACGGCCGACAGCACTGCACCGAGCCCCAGCGTAATGGGTGCTCCGTCAATGCCTCGGGCAGTAGCTACGGCGCCATAGCCAAGTAAATATCCCCCTGGGAAGGCTAGTATGGTGCTGCCGGTGCGCCGTTTGGCAAATAAGCGTTGTACGGCCTTGGTTGAATCTGCCGGAGTGATTTGGGCAAACGATGAAAAAGCGCTGAGTGCTAATAAGCCAGTGAAAACGCCCGTACGAAGTACATGTGCAATCATGTGGGAAATAGGTAAGTGAAGAATGAATCCTTTAGCAGCACTGCTCTTTGTTTCGATGGCCAAGCCTGCCTGACGCCGCACAAACGGGCGTATACCTGCTCTAAGCTATGCGAAGTGCGCGCTCGGTCGGTTTAGGCATTATTTGGCAGCGCCAGCTGCCTGCCGCTGCAGCTGCTCCCGCTCCATCTGCTGGCGCAGAGCCTCACGCAGGTAAGCGGCTTCTTGAAAATGGCTGGCATTGAGCTGGCTGCGGTACTTGGCCGGAATGGGTTTGCCGGCGGCGTAAGCTTTGTCTACAGCCACCAAATGGGCCTTATTGAATTTGGTGGCGTGCGTGATGAAGCCTACCAGCGTACCCGCTAGCAAGGCTATGCCCAGCGGCGGCGAAATGGCTTCATCGGCTACGGAAGTCTGGCCGTAGCGGTCGGTAGAGGAAATGGGCAGCGCCAGCGTCATACCTGCCATGAAGGGCAGCGTGTATAGCCAGCCGGCATAGCGGCGCTTGCGAAACAAGCTCAGCAGCGCCCCGGTGCTATCGGCTTCGGCAGCTTTGGGGGCGTAGCGGGGCAGATACCAGCCGTTGAATAGCAGCACTGCGCCAGAATCTGAGGCAGCGGCAGCAGACGGTACTGCGGCAACGGGGGCGCTGGCCGCTGGCGTGGCGGCCGAGGTCTGCTGGGCAGACCCTGCCATACTATCGGCCAGCAATAGTATCAGTAAGGCGAGAAAAAAACGCATAGAGGCTTACTTGGCAGGCGTAACAGGAACCGGCGTATACTCAATAATGGGCGTACTGAAGAAGCGTGGCTTGAGCTTGCAGCGCAGGCTGCGAGGTAGCGGCTGCCCGGCTCCGTACGCGGTAAGCTGCGTGGCAAGGTGGCCATTGCTGTAGTGCAGCAACTTGCCCAGACCATAGCCTAAAAACGGCAGCGACGCCAGCAGTACTACGCCGGCCGACGGTGCCTCCTGAGAAACAGTATAGCCCGGGCCACTGGTGATTTCGCGGCCGCCGCTGGTAGCCAGCCGCAGCCCGGCCAGCGCGCCGCCCACCATCCAGCTGGCCCCGCCTGCCTGGCGCTTGCTGTATAGGTTGATAATGGCTTGAGCGGTATCGTTGCGCAAGTACTGATTGCGTAGCTGTTGCTTGAAGGTTTCGGAAGGCAGATTGATGGGGGCCTGAGCTTTCGCCAGGCAGGGCAGCAGCAGTGCGCTGATGCACAATACTCGAAATAACATAAACGCAGCGATGATAAAACAGAATCTAGGCCGCAATATACCATACGGGGCGCACTGAAATCCTATTTTCTTCTACAACTATTATCTTCTTTCGGCTTGCGGCCTCCTGTGCTTTACAACTGCTTGAGCCGCCCGCAAACCGGCGTGGCAAGTGCATTCGTCAGCTACCCACTCATAGCCTTTACATCAAGCAACGGCCGCCAAAACCTGTGCGGCTGCTAGCGTGCCTTGCTGGCGTATGAATCCAGACAGCAAAATTTCTACCTCTACGTATTGCCCGTTTAATAATGCCTTATATATTTACAAAGTATTATTGAATTCATTATAATTTATACCACTTGAGTTTTCCCTACCCCGCCGTCTGACACCTCCATTTCTGGATTCCCCCGCTGCCGGGGATGGAGGTGTTCGACAAAGCTGTTCTGCCTGCTTCATTTCTTGTTCCATTTTCCCAACCACACTTACTAGCCTGCCACCGCCACTACGTTGCCATCAGGCTGTAGCAGCGGTGGCAGGACTGCTTTCTGCTGCAAATTCCCCATATTCAGCTACTCGTGTAGCTTTGCGGCATGGCGTCCTTGTTTCAGACCTACCTTCAACTTGGGTTCTTTCACATTTTCAACCTGCAGGCCTACGACCATCTGGTGTTCCTGCTGGCACTGTGTGCGCCATATGTGCTGGCCGACTGGCGGCGGGTGCTGGCCCTGGTCACGAGCTTCACGCTGGGCCATTCGCTCACGCTAGGCTTGGCCACGCTGCAGGTAGTAGGCTATAGCCCTTCCCTGATTGAAAAACTGATTCCGATAACCATCCTGCTAACCTGCATCGTGAACCTGATGCGCGCCCGCCGCACCGAGCCCCGCCTGGCGCGAGTGAGCCGGCCTGAGCCGGTGGTGCTGGCTTTGCCCAACCTGCTGGCCATGGTATTTGGGCTGGTGCACGGGCTAGGGTTTTCCAGCTACCTGCGCGAGCTGCTGGGCCAGCAGAGCCGCCCGGTGCTGGAGTTGCTGGCCTTCAATGTGGGTGTAGAGCTGGGCCAACTGCTGATTGTGAGTCTGATTCTGCTGCTGGGGCTGCTGCTGCTGCGCGGCTTTGGTGTAGGCCGGCGCGACTGGCTGCTGGTGGTCAGTGGGGCGGCCATGGGCATTGCGGGCGTGCTGCTGGTGGGCTAAATGGTGCATTGGTGGAGTGGCGGGTTATTCATTACCAACCCATCACCTTGCCAACCCACCAATCCACTACCCCATCAATCCGCCACCCCGCCAGCTCACCTTATGCAACACTGTCCGGCCGCTGGCGTCCTTGCCCAATCTGCCATTGCTTTTGCTTAAATTTACCTTCTTCGCTTTCTGCTTTTTTTCCGCGCTTGACTACTATGCTTAAAACTTTCCTGCCGGTGGCGGGCCTCGCCTTGCTGCTGGCCGCACCGGCACTGGCCCAAAACACCAACTCGGGCACCGACAAATTTGCGCAGCTTGAAACCCTGCTGCCCACCCCCAACAGCTACCGCACGGCATCCGGCGCCCCCGGCACCGACTACTGGCAGCAGCGCGCCGACTACAACATCCGGGTAAAGCTCGATGATGAGAAGCAGGCCATTACGGGCTCCGAGGACATCACCTACACCAACCTCTCGCCCGACGTACTGACTTACCTGTGGGTGCAGCTCGACCAGAACATCCTCGACAAAAACTCCATCACGACGGCCACCCAGGTCGGCCAGATTCAGGACCGGATGCCATTCCAGGCAATGGAGTACCTGCAGCGCAGTGAGTTTGAGGGTGGTTTCAAGATTTCGGAGGTGAAGATGAAAGGCGGCAAGGCGCTGCCCTATGTCATCAACCACACCATGATGCGCGTGGACCTGCCCACGCCGCTGCGGCCCAAGCAGGCCGTTACGTTCAGCATTGCGTGGAGCTACAACATCAGCGACCAACTGAAAATCAACCAGCGCAGCGGCTACGAGTATTTCCCCGAGGACAAAAACTACCTCTACGAAATTGCGCAGTTCTACCCGCGCATGGCCGTGTACTCCGATAACCAGGGCTGGCAGCACAAGCAGTTCCTTGGCAACGGCGAGTTTGCCCTGCCCTTCGGCGACTACCGCGTGAGCATCACCGCCCCCGCCGACCACGTGGTGGGCGCCACCGGCGTGCTGCAAAACCCCAACGACGTGCTGACCAGCGCCCAGCGCCAGCGCCTCGAAAAAGCGAAAGGTGCCAAAACACCGGTGCTCATCGTGAGCCAGCAGGAAGCCGAAAAGGCCGAAACCGGCCGCGCCAAAAACACCAAAACTTGGACCTACGCTGCCAAAGACGTGCGCGACTTCGCCTGGGCCAGCTCGCGCAAGTTCATCTGGGATGCCATGGGCATCATGCAGAAGGGCAAGCCGGTGATGTGCATGAGCTACTACCCCAAAGAGGGCAACCCGCTCTGGGGCAAGTACTCGACGGAAGTGGTGGCGCACACCATCAAAACATACTCCAAGTACACCATCGACTACGAATACCCGGTGGCTATTTCGGTACACGGCCCGGTGGGCGGCATGGAGTACCCGATGCTGTGCTTCAACGGTGGCCGCCCTGAGAAGGACGGCACCTACTCAGCGGAGCGGAAATACGGGATGATTTCGGTGATTATCCACGAAGTGGGCCACAACTTCTTCCCGATGATTATCAACTCCGATGAGCGCCAGTGGAGCTGGATGGACGAGGGCCTGAACACGTTCACGCAGTACCTGACGGAACAGGAATGGGAGCGGAACTACCCGTCGCGCCGCGGCGAGCCCAAGAACATTGTGGACTACATGCGCACCGGCAAAAACCTGCAGACGCCCATCATGACCAACTCGGAGTCGGTGCTGCAGTTTGGGCCGAACGCCTACGCCAAGCCCGCTACCGGCCTCAACATCCTGCGCGAGACGATTCTGGGCCGCGAGCTGTTCGACTACGCTTTCAAGGAATACGCGCGCCGCTGGGCCTACAAGCACCCCACGCCCGCCGACTTCTTCCGGACCATGGAAGACGCCTCCGGCACCGACCTCGACTGGTTCTGGCGTGGCTGGTTCTACACCACCGAAGCGTCCGACCTAGCTATTACGGGCGTGAAGTGGTACTCGGTAGACTCCAAGAATCCCGAAATCGAAAACGCCCGCAAGCGGGAGCTGATCAACCAGGCGCCGCAGACATTGTCTCAGCAGCGCAACCTGCAGGACATCAAGCGCACCCTCGTGGATGAGAAGCCGGAGCTGAAGGACTTCTATAACACCTACGACCCGCTGGCCACTACCGACGCCGACAAGCAGCGCTACCAGCAAATGGTGAAAGGCCTCACACCCGAGCAGCAGCAGCGCCTAAACGCTGGCCTGAACTTCTACGAGGTGAGTTTGAAAAACGTAGGCGGCCTCACGATGCCCGTAATTGTGCAGATGACCTACCAGGATGGCAAGCAGGAGAAAATGACGATTCCGGCCGAAATCTGGCGCAAAAACAACGCCGAGGTAACCAAGGTATTCATCACCGAAAAGCCGGTAGTGAGCTTCGTGCTGGACCCTAACCTGGAAACCGCCGACATCGACCTGAGCAACAACGCCTGGCCTCAGAAAGCAACTCCTTCTCGCTTCGAGCTGTTTGAGCAGCAGCAGCGCACCCAGCCCAACCCGATGCAGCAGCAGACTTCCATGCAGAAGATGGAGCAGAAGCCAGCTGGCAGCAGCACGGGCGGCGGCACCAACTAACTGTCATCTGAACAAAGGAGGAATCTGAGCGAAACCCGTTGGGCGACCTTACCCAGATTCCTCCTTCATCAGAACGACAGTCGCAAGCAGAAAAACAGCAAAGAGCCGGGCGGAGACGTTCGGCTCTTTGCTGTTTTGCCTACCTTGACCTGCTTTCCAGTTACTGCCCTATGCATCCTGCCTCCATTCCATTTCAGGTAACCGACTGGCAGCATATAGCCGCTACAAAGCACCCCGGTGAAACGGGCGTGGCGTATTGGCGCACGCTGCAGTTAGGCAATTTGCGCGTACGCATGGTAGAGTATTCGCCACATTACAAGGCCGACCATTGGTGTCAGAAAGGACACTTGCTGTTTGTACTGGAAGGCGAGCTGACCACAGAGCTGGCCGACGGCAGCCTGTTTCCCATGCGTCCGGGCATCTCGTATGAAGTATCCGATGAGTTAAGCTCACACCGCTCTTTCACAGAACACGGCGCAAAGCTGCTAATCGTAGATGGCACATTTCTGGCCGCTGCGGCTGGCGAATGATATTATTACTTTGGGCTACTGACTGGATCTTATCTTCTGCTATTTCTTCACCTCAAACACCATTTTCATGGGACTTCTCGACGGCCTGCTGGGCAATGCTTCCGAAACCGATGCACAGGACATTCAACTGGAGCTGAGCCAGCTGCTTTCCCCCGGCGAAACCGTGCGCAACGCCTACGCCGTCATTCGCGACCTGATGGTGTTCACCACCAAGCGTCTTATTCTGGTGGACAAGCAGGGCGTGACGGGCAAAAAGCGGGAGTACCTGAGCCTCCCCTACCGCAGCATCGAGCGGTTCTCGATGGAAACCACCGGCCACTTCGACCTCGACGCCGAGCTGAAAATCTGGGTGCGCGGCCAGACCGAGCCCATCAGCAAAACCTTCCGCGGCGACAAAAACGTGTTCGACGTGTATCGCGCCCTCGGGGAATTTGCCGTCTAAGCGGGCGAGTGGGGAGCAAACTATCATCCTGAGCTTGCGAAGGACCTTATTCCGCGCAAACGACTGACGTACCGACGCGCCGTTCTGCCGTAATAAGGTCCTTTGCAAGCTCAGGATGACAATTCTCTAACGCTCCTTTATGCCCCGCTTCCCCTCCGCTCACACGCTCACGCAGGCCCGGCAGCACCCGCTGATTCCGGTTTTCTACCATGCATCAGAAGACTACGCCCGCCGAGTGCTGGCGGCCTGCCACGCGGCCGGCGTGCGGCTGTTCGAGTTCACCAACCGCGGCCCCCAGGCCCCTGATATCTTCGCGCGACTGCAGCGCTTCGTGGAGGCCGATTTCCCGGATCTGCTGCTGGGCGCGGGCACCATTTTCACGCCCGAGGAAGCCGGCCGTTTCATCGAGGCCGGCGCCGACTTCATCATCCAGCCTGTTACTACCCCCGATGTGGCCGCCATCTGCCGCAGCCACGACTTGGCGTGGCTGCCCGGCGCCCAAACGCTGAACGAGGTGTACGAAGCCCACCGCCTCGGCGCTACGCTGGTGAAGCTTTTTCCATCGGCCTACCTCACGCCTGCTTACCTCAGCATTCTGCGCGGGCCGCTGCCCACGGTACCCCTGATGGTGACGGGCGGCATCCAGCCTACCGTAGAGAGCCTGCAAGAGTGGAAAGCCGCCGGGGCTACTTGCGTTGGCCTTGATGCGCGCCTGCTGGACACTGACGAACCCGCACGCCTGACGGCCCAGGTTAGAGAGCTGCTGGCCGTACTGCAGCCACAAGCCTAGTTTATCTCACTACTCGCCCTTTATACCAAACGGAGCCTGCTTTCAGGATAGTAGATTCTACTTTCCTGAAAGCAGGCTCCGTTTTGCAGTGACGAAGGTTGCTTCTACCCGCCTACTACCGGTGCAACAGGCGCTGGCACAGGCGGATTATATTCGGAAGTGGAAGCGTTGTGGGTAGCGGTATTACGGCCCTTGTCTTCCTTGAAATCGTTGCGCTTGTAGGGCCGGATAATCAGGCGCAGGGCCTTGTCGGAACTGAAATAGCTGATGGCCCAGCCTACCAGCGTTACCACCTTATTGCGGAAGCCTACCAGCGTCATCAGGTGCACAAACAGCCAGGTGAGCCAGCCGAAAAAGCCGCCGAAATGCTTGTTGCCGGGCAGGTCCACAACGGCCCGGTTGCGGCCCACAATGGCCATGCTGCCTTTGTTGGTGTACTTAAACGGCTTGAGTGCTTCACCGCGTAGCAGCCGTTTGAAATTATCGGCCAGCTGCTCGGCCTGCTGAATGGCTACTGGCGCCAGCATCGGGTAGCCGCGGGGCATTTCATCGGTAACCATGTTGGCTACATCCCCGATGGCATACACATTTTGGAAGCCCGCCACGCGGTTCACGGTGTCCACGTTCACGCGCTTATTGCGGGCCACGGCGGCTTCGGGCAGGCCTTCCACGGCGGCACCGTTCACGCCCGCGGCCCAAATCAGGTTTTCAGTGCGGATAAACTCGGTGTCGGAGTAATACAGCTTGCCTTCCTCGAAGCGCTTGGCCGACGTATTGAGCCGGATGTGAATGCCCATTTCCTCTAGGTAGCGCTTCGACTGCTCCTGCGACTCTTTGCTCATCGGGCCCAACACTTCCGCCCCGGCCTCTATCAGGTAGATTTCCATCTGCTTGAGGTCTAGCTCGGGGTAGTCTTTGGGCAATACGTCTTTGCGCATTTCAGCCAGCGAGCCGCAGATTTCGACGCCGGTAGGGCCGCCACCAACCACCACCACATTCATCAGGGCCTGACGTTGGGCGGGGTTTTCGCTGAGAATGGCCTTTTCAAAGTTCTGGAACAGGTAGCTGCGCAGGTTCAGGGCGTTGGGTACACTCTTGATTTGCATGGCATTCTGCTCGATGCTGGTCAGGCCGAAAAAGTTGGTGACCGAGCCCGTGGCAATAACCAGATGATCGTAGCGAATGTCGCCGATATTGGTAACGACGGTGTTGGCGGCAGAATCTACGCGCTGCACATCGGCCAGGCGGTAAAACAGGTTGGCCTGGCCCGCAAAAATCTTCCGGATCGGGTAGGCAATGCTGTCGGCTTCGAGCGCACCAGTGGCTACCTGGTAGAGCAGCGGCTGAAAGTTGTGGTAGTTGTTGCGGTCAACGATAACCACCTGAACAGGGGCATCGGCTAAGTCTTTAGCGAGCCGCAGGCCGGCAAAGCCACACCCGATGATGACAATGCGGGGTTGGGAGGTGAGCGGTAAGTTGGTATCCATAGCAGGTAGTTCGAAGGTCAAACACCTGCTTTACTGAATATGCGGGCGGATTGTTGGATGAGGGAAGTATAGTCTTCAGCCAAAGGTCCTTCACCGGACGTTCATTCAGCGACGCAGCTTAATAATCTACGCCTTCCTTCTTCTTGAATTCGCCGTCTTTCACTTGCTTGATCAGCTGCAGCCAGCTGAATGGGTTCAGCAACGGGTTGTTGGTGTAGGGTGAGGGGCCCATGCCCATACGGCGCTGCTGGTCCATCTGCTGCATCTGCATGGTCTGGCGGTAGTTGCCCATGCTCGTGACCGGTGCGTTATTGAAAATGCGGCGCAGAATGTCCTGGTTGAGGTTTTCGGCGGCGCTGGAGCCCCGTTCCTTGGGCAGGCGCAACGCCAGGAACGCTTCCTTGAACGCCTTTTCGGTGGCATAGGGAAACACGCGCACTTCGGGCAGCACCGTCACGTCTTCGCGCAGCTGCACAATCACGGAGTAGCTTTGGCGCGGGTAGTCGGGCGGAATCACTACGTACTGGTTGCGGTAGCCCAGGCTGCGGATGATGATACTGTCGCCAGCCAGCACGGGCAGCGAGAAGTAGCCGTAGGCGTTGGTGGCAGTGCCGCGGCCGGCTTTGGGTACAAACACAGTAGCGCCGGGCACACCCAGCAGCGAGTCGCCGGTGGCCACAATGCCCGTGAACTGCACCACGCGCTGCTGGCCCTGAGCCCGGGCGGCCGTGGGCAACAGCCAGCAGGCCAGCACTACCAGCACGCAAGCGGCCAGCCAGGAAGAAAATCGAACTACTACAGACATACAGGGTATTACAGACTACAAGTATACGGCACTTTTGGGGGCCACTGCCGGGTTTGCGGTAAATTCACGCCGGCCGGTTCCGGTTCACTTTTTCCCATTCTTCGTCTAAAGATGCGCCTCAAACACTTCAGCGTTGCATTCGGCCAGCAACTATTCAAAGCTTTCGGGGATGAAAGCCGGGTGCGGATCCTGCATCTGCTGTGGCGCAACCAGGAAATGTGCATCTCCGACCTGGAACAAGTGCTCGACTTCACCCAAACGAAAACGTCGCGCCAACTGGCCGCCCTGAAAAGCGCGGGCCTGGTCAGCTTCCGCCGCCTCGATAACTGGGTGTTCTATTACCTCAAGGACGAGGCCCTGGACTTCGTGCAGCAACTGTTGGGCTACATGGAGCGCGACGCCCAGCTGCAGCACGACCAGAAGATTTACCAAACGCTCTGGTCGAACCGGGAACTGGCTGCGTATAAGCTGCAAAACCGGCGCTGGACCGGTGCGCCCAATACGGCCGGCCAGTGATGTTGTCTATTCGTTTTTGCCTACCGTGAAATCTGCTCCCGCTGTTACCCGCCTGTTTGTTTGCATTGCCCAGAAGGATGACGTAGGCAAAGACGTCGTTAAAGCCCTGAAGACTGAACTCAAGAAGCAGGGCCTGAAAAAGCTGCTCAGCGGCGGCGAGAAGCGCAAAGTGCGGGTGCAGACTTGCAACTGCCTCGACCTCTGCAAGCAGTGCAAGAAAGGCCCCGGCGCCGCCCTTATCGTCTACCCGGAGGGCACCATCTACGGCAACGTAAAGCCCAAAGATGCTGCCGACATCGTGCACGAACACCTGGGCGAAGGCCGGGTTATTGAACGGCTGCGGCTTGATTGATGCTCCTGAACGTCATTTCGAGCTTGCGAGGAATGACGTTCTATATATTTTCTCCTTACGCATTTACCTCATCACCTCCTCACGCATCACCAGTGAAATACCGTCACCTCTTCTTCGACCTCGACCATACGCTGTGGGACTTCGAAACCAACGCCGACGAAACCCTGCGCCATCTGTTCGAAGAGCACAATCTGGGCCGGCATGGTGTTTCGGTAGAGAAGTTTATTCAGGTATACTCTGATATCAACCACGGTTTGTGGCGGCTATATCAGGGCGGTAAAATCAATCAGCAGCAGCTGCGCGCCACCCGCTTTCCGCGCACCTTCGTGCAGCTGGGGTTGCGCGAGGAAGACTCGCCCGCAGGTATTTCAGAGCAGTTCACGGATATTCTGCCGCAGAAAAAAGCGGTGTTTCCATACACCTACGAAGTCTTGGACTACCTGCGCGACAAAGGCTACCGGCTGCACCTCATCACCAACGGCTTCCGCGACATCCAGTATATCAAACTTGATGCGTCCCGACTCACAGAATATTTCGAGGAAATCGTGACGTCGGAGTGCTGCGGCCACCTAAAGCCCGATACCCGCATCTTCGAGCACGCCTTGGAGCGCACTGGCGCCACTGCCCCGGAAAGCCTGATGATTGGCGACAACCTGGAGTGCGACGTGCTGGGGGCCTATAACGCCGGCCTCGACCAAGTGTACTTCAATCCCGCCCAGCGCCGCCATTTCAACCAGATTACCTACGAAATCAGCTGCCTGAGCGAGTTGAAGGAGATTTTGTAACCGTCTATCATTCCGACGCAGGAGGAATTTGAGTGAGCTTGTCTCAACATCTGCACCCAGATTCCTCCTGCGTCGGAATGACAGACGGGTTACCTTTGCCCCGATGACACAACTAATCGGTTTCTCAGGCCGCCGGGGCAGTGGCAAAGACACTATTGCGCGCCTGCTGCAACAGCTACAGCCCGAACGGCACTGGCACATTCGCTCCGTAGGTGAGCCTATTAAGGCCGTGTGCGCCGCTCTGGCCGGGGAGGATACTACGCCCTATTTCTCGCAGCAAGGCAAAACCGAGCTACTCCCGGCTTTCGGCCGCACCCGCGGCGAGATGCTACAGCAGGTGGGCCTGGCGTTGCGCCTCTGGGAGCCCGATATCTGGGTGCAGGCGTTCTTCTCCCAGCTGCCGGCCGACCAGCACACCCTGATTCCGGACGTGCGCTTCCCCAACGAAGCCGACCTCATCCGCAGCCGTGGTGGCCTGATGGTGCGCGTGGAAGGCGACCCGCTCCACCAGCGCGGCGACGGTACCCGCGACGACGACCACCCCTCCGAAACCGCCCTCGACCACTACCCCCACTTCGACCTCACCCTCCACAACACCGGCTCCGTCGCCGACCTGGAATGGCAGGTGCGGGCACTGCTGGCGCGGTTGTAGGCAGTACTGTTCTCTATGCCACTTCCTCTAAAACAGAAGCTGGGTCGGATCCTGGGCTTGCTGCTCACACTGCCAGTCGGCTTGGCACTAGCAGCAGCCTTTTTCGTGGTAAACTACACCGCTTGGAAAGCAAGTCAGGGGCCCAGCGTTACAGCAATTATTCTGTCGAAGTCTGACGAAATTCCGCGCAAAAGCATGAGCCGTATCTATCATTTGCGACTTGCGTTTGCTCTGCCCGATGATGATTCTGTAACGGCTACAACTGAGGTAGCTCAAGAGGATTTTCTGGCCTCGAAGCTCCGTGACCGGGTAGCCGTAACCTATGACCGCCACAATCCTCAAAACGTGCTGTTGGCTTCCGCAAATTGGTTTAGTTGGAGAAGCCTGCCCTCTTTGCTTCTGGGTTTGTCGCTGCTCTGGGCCGCCACCCAAATAGCCAGGCCCCGACAAGTGTTGCCAGTATAGGTGGTTGCATCGGACTTCCTCATTCCTTCTACCTTTGCCCTTCCCCACCACCCATCACGCCAAACCAGCACTTCATTATGGCCAACGGCTTTTTCAACGTCCCGACCCCGATCAACGAGCCCGTGAAGGGCTACGCGCCCAACTCGCCGGAGCGCATTGAGTTGCTCAAGACTCTCAAGGAGCTCAAGCAGCAGCAGCGCGACATTCCGATGCACATCGGCGGCCAGGAAATCCGCACCGGCAACAAGAAGGATATTACCCCGCCCCACGACCACCAGCACGTGCTGGGCCAGTTCCACGAAGGCGACGCCTCGCACGTGGCGCAGGCCATCGACGCGGCCCTGGCCGCCCGCCCGCTGTGGGCCGAAATGCCCTGGGAGCACCGCGCCGCCATCTTCCTGAAGGCCGCCGACCTGCTGGCCGGTCCCTACCGGGCGCGCATCAACGCGGCCACCATGCTGGGCCAGAGCAAGAACGCCTTCCAGGCCGAAATCGACGCCGCCTGCGAGCTGATCGACTTTTTCCGGTTCAATGTACACTTCATGCAGCAGATCTACCAGCAGCAGCCTGAGAGCCTGCCCGGTATGTGGAACCGCCTGGAGCACCGCCCGCTGGAAGGCTTCGTGTTTGCCCTCACGCCCTTCAACTTCACCTCCATTGCCGCCAACCTGCCCGCCTCGGTGGCCATGATGGGCAACGTGGTGGTGTGGAAGCCCGCCAACACCCAGATCTACTCGGCCCAGGTGCTGATGGAACTGTTCAAGGAAGCCGGCGTGCCCGACGGCGTTATCAATCTGGTGTACGTGGACGGCCCCACCGCCGGCGAGGTTATCTTCAAGCACCGCGACTTTGCCGGCATCCACTTCACCGGCTCTACCGGTGTGTTCCAGAACATCTGGAAGACCATTGGCCAGAACATCAGCGACTACAAGAGCTACCCGCGCATCGTGGGCGAAACCGGCGGCAAGGACTTCATCCTGGCGCACCCCTCGGCGCACGCCAAGGCCGTGGCCGTGGGCATCAGCCGGGGCGCGTTTGAGTACCAGGGCCAGAAGTGCTCGGCCGCCTCGCGGGTATACCTGCCCTCGAACCTCGCCGACGAAATCCTGGGCTACGTGAAGGAAGACCTGGCCTCGTTCCGGATGGGCGATGTGGAGGACTTCTCGAACTTCATCAACGCCGTCATCGACGAGAAATCCTTCGATAAGCTGGCCAAGTACATTGACGGGGCCAAGGCCGACCCGAACGCCGAAATCGTGGCCGGCGGCGGCTACGACAAGTCGAAGGGCTACTTCATCGAGCCCACCGTCATCGTAACCAAGGACCCGAAGTACGTGACCATGTGCGAGGAGCTGTTCGGCCCTGTGGTGACGGTGCACATCTACGACGCCGACAAGTTCGAAGAAGTGCTGGAGTTGGTGGATACCACCTCGCCCTACGCCCTCACCGGCGCCATCTTCAGCCAGGACCGCTACGCCATCGACCACGCCTCGAAGAAGCTGGTGCACGCGGCCGGCAACTTCTACATCAACGACAAGCCCACCGGCGCCGTGGTGGGCCAGCAGCCCTTCGGCGGCGCCCGCGCCTCCGGCACCAACGATAAAGCCGGCTCCATGCTGAACCTGCTGCGTTGGGTGTCGCCGCGCGCCATCAAGGAAACCTTCGTGCCCGTCACGGATTACCGCTACCCCTTCCTGGGCTCCGAGCCCAAGGAGGATCTGAACCGTGACAAAGGCCTGTAGGCCGCTGCTCAGTTTTCTGAGAAATAAAAAGGCCGCTCCGGAATTCCGGGGCGGCCTTTTCGTTATTCACCGGCTTTGCCATTCGGCCTGCAGAGTCGGTAGGTACTCCGTACCATCAGTCAGCCATTCCAATGCAGCATCGGGGTGCGGAAAGTAGTGTGACGCAAAGCGAATGTCGGGCTGGACCAAGTCGTGCAGCGCATCTACCACCAGTTGGTTGTGCACGCGCTCCGCATCGATAGTGAGAATCAGGTGCTGCAGCGGTAACTGCACGATACCGGGCATCCAGTGCTTACCCAGCCATATCTCGTCTTTAATGGCAATGTCGGGCACAGTATTCATGTCCAGTAGCAGCACTCGCACGCCAAGCTGCCGGGCTAGCAGCAGCAGTTGCGCCGCGCTGGCTTGCATCGTTCCAGTGTTGTCGTTGGAAACCCACTCCAGACGCAGCAAGTCAAGGGGTTTGTGGTATTGCAGACAGAAATCAGGAATACTAGTAATCAGCACAAAAACACGCAACTGACAATTACAACGAAGTAGCTGTTCATAGCCACTAACAGCTTTACCGTATAGGTACTCGCAATCCGGTAGAGCGGATTGCCGCCGCGCCCAATTCTGCTACAACCAGTCCATTGCGACTAGTTCGGGGCGCGGAAGCAGCCGACAGGCCAAATATACACCTTTCCCCTACCCTCCTATTTCACCTTTGTTCCCAACCGGCTAGGTCCTACCTTTGCCTCCCATGCCGTTTCTACGCGGCGTTTATTTGTCGCAGCCTATGCTTCTCGCCGTTCCGACCCAATATCAGCCCCAGGATTTTCTGCCCATCGTGGTGCAGTTTGTGCTGGCCGTGGCCTTCGTGGCCTTCGCCATGATTACGTCTCACCTGCTGGGCCCGCGCCGCAAGAGCGTGGTGAAGGATGAAGCCTTCGAGTGCGGCATCGAGTCGGTGGGCAACGCCCGCACCCCGATTTCGGTGAAATACTTCCTCACGGCCATCCTGTTCGTGCTCTTCGACGTGGAAGTTATCTTCATGTACCCCTGGGCCGTGAACTTCCGCCAGTTGGGCACCACTGGCTTCTACCAGATGCTGGTGTTCCTGGCCTTGCTGATGGCCGGCTTCGCTTACGTGATTAAAAAAGGCGTTCTGCGCTGGAACGAAGCCCGTTAAGACGGCGCGGCGGCAACCTTTGGCCCCGGCCGGATGTTGCCTTTCTGAAGCCTAGCTGCTTCTGTTAACCTGACTTGCTCCCATGGATACTCGAGTTCCTGAAATCAAAACGGTAGACGCGCCCGACGGCCTCGAAGGCGCCGGCTTCTTTGCTACCTCCCTAGAGAAAGTGGTGGGCATTGCCCGCGCCAACTCGCTCTGGCCCTTACCCTTTGCTACCTCCTGCTGCGGCATCGAGTTCATGGCCACCATGGGCTCCCGCTACGATATTTCCCGCTTCGGCTCGGAGCGCCCCTCCTTCTCGCCCCGGCAGGCCGATTTGCTGATGGTGATGGGCACAATTGCCAAGAAGATGGCCCCCATCGTGAAGCAGGTGTACGAGCAGATGGCCGAGCCCCGCTGGGTGCTGTCCATGGGTGCCTGCGCCTCCTCAGGCGGTATTTTCGATACCTACTCCGTGCTCCAGGGCATCGACCGGATCATCCCGGTAGACGTGTACGTGCCCGGTTGCCCACCCCGCCCCGAGCAGGTGCTCGACGGCCTGATGCGCATCCAGGACCTGGCCAAAAACGAATCCTTCCGCCGCCGCAACTCGCCTGAATATCAGGCCCTGCTGGCGTCGTACAACATTAAATAGAGCTGCTAGCTATTAGCTGTTGGCTGTTGGCTTCTTTCGAGGAGCTTGCCCTGACAAAGAGCTAATAGCTAACAGCCGATAGCTAACAGCTCAAAAAAATGGCTGACCAGAACGAATCCATCCCGGCTCAGGAACAGGCTGCCGCACAGGACCCGGCCGCACAGAAAAACGCGCAGCTGCTGGCTCTGCTGCACCGCCTGTTCGGGGCCGACGCCTTCACCGACGTGGAGGAGCCCTACGGCCTGCTGACCGCCACCACCACCCGGGAGCGGATTCACGACATCATTGAAGGCCTGCAGAAGGACGAGGAGTTGCAGCTCAACTTCCTGACCACGATGTGCGGCATGCACTTCCCCGACCGGCCCGGTCGGGAACTCGGCATGGTGTACCACTTGCACAGCCTCACCCAGAACATCCGGTTGCGCCTGAAGATCTTCTTCCCGATTGCCGACCCGGTTGCCCCGACCCTGACCGACCTCTACGCTACCGCCAACTGGATGGAGCGTGAGGCCTTCGACTTCTACGGCATCATCTTCCCCGGCCACCCCAACCTCATGCGCATCCTCAACGTGGAGGACATGGACTACCACCCGATGCGCAAGGAGTATGCCCTGGAAGACGGCACCCGCGAAGACAAAACCGACCTGTTCTTTGGCCGCTAACCTGTTAGTACCGAGTAGAGAGTATTGAGTACTTAGTACTCCGAACTGCTTTTCATCATTTCGCCCTTACTCACTACTCAATACTTCCTACTCATTACTAGAATGGCAGTAAACGACACGCTGGAAGGCACCCATAAAATCATTGATTCGGCCCGGGAGCAGGAGCCGCGGCTGAACCCGCTGGCCCCGACCGTCAACGACTTCAACCAGGAGCTCACCACGCTGAACCTGGGCCCCACGCACCCCGCTACCCACGGCATCTTCCAGAACATTCTGCAGATGGACGGCGAGCGGATTGTGGCGGGTGTGCCCACCATCGGCTACATCCACCGCGCCTTCGAGAAGATTGCCGAGCGCCGGCCCTTCTACCAGATTACGCCCCTGACGGACCGCATGAACTACTGTTCGTCGCCCATCAACAACATGGGCTGGCACATGACGGTGGAGAAACTGCTGGGCGTGGAAGTACCCAAGCGCGCCCAGTACATCCGGGTTATCCTAATGGAGCTGGCCCGCATCACCGACCACCTGATCTGCAACGGCATTCTGGGCGTGGATACGGGTGCCTTCACCGGCTTCCTCTACCTCATGGATGAGCGGGAGAAGGTGTACGAGATTTACGAGGAAGTAAGCGGCGCCCGCCTGACCACCAACATGGGCCGCGTGGGCGGAATGGAGCGCGACTTCTCCGACGTGGCCATTGCCAAGCTGCGCGCCTGGCTGAAGACCTTCCCGGCCGTGATGGCGGAGTTCGAGAAGATGTTCAACCGCAACCGCATCTTCATGGACCGCGTGGTGGACGTGG
The DNA here is from genome assembly GCF_014333525.1 of Hymenobacter puniceus. Classification (GTDB taxonomy): domain Bacteria; phylum Bacteroidota; class Bacteroidia; order Cytophagales; family Hymenobacteraceae; genus Hymenobacter. Next base: position 95,026 of record NZ_JACSCX010000002.1, on the reverse strand, counting down.
GCGGCATCTCGGCCGAGCGCGCCCTCAACTACGGCTTCACCGGCCCCAACCTGCGCGCCGCCGGCGTCGATTACGACGTGCGGGTGATGAACCCCTACTCCAGCTACCAGGACTTCGAGTTCGAAATTCCGGTGGGTACCAAAGGTGACACATACGACCGGTTCATGGTGCGCAACGAGGAAATCTGGCAGAGCCTGCGCATCATCAACCAGGCGCTGGAAAACCTGCCTGCAGGCCCCTACCACGCCGATGCGCCCCACTTCTACCTGCCGCCCAAGCAGGCCGTGTACCAGAACATGGAAGCCCTCATCTATCACTTCAAGATTGTGATGGGCGAGATTGATGCTCCCGTGGGCGAGGTCTACCACTCGGTGGAAGGCGGCAACGGCGAGCTGGGTTTCTACCTCGTGTCCGATGGGGGCCGCACGCCCTACCGCCTGCACTTCCGCCGGCCCTGCTTCATCTACTACCAGGCCTATACCGAAATGGTGGTGGGCCAGACCCTCTCCGACGCCATCGTGACGCTGTCGTCGATGAACGTAATTGCCGGGGAGCTCGACGCGTAGTTTTTTGCTGAATACAACTGATATGGAATCGACTGCTACCAAGCCGCAATTCTCCGAAGCCGCGAAGGCTGAAATTGCGCGCATCTGCAAGCAATACCCGGAGGAGCGCCGCAAATCGGCCATGCTGCCGGTGCTGCACATTGCCCAGGCCGAATTTGGCGGCTGGGTAAGCCCCGAAGTGCAGGATCTGGTGGCCGAAGTGCTGGGCGTGGCCCCGATTGAGGTCTACGAGGTGTCGTCGTTCTACACCATGTTCAACCTCAAGCCAGTCGGCAAGCACGTGCTGGAAATCTGCCGCACGGGCCCCTGCATGCTGCGCGGCTCCGACGAACTGACGGCCCACCTGGAGCGCATCACGGGCGCCAAAGTAGGCGGCCCGGCTTCCGAAGATGGCCTGTTCACCCTGAAGGAAGTGGAGTGCCTGGCCGCCTGCGGCTTCGCCCCCATCGTGCAGGTCCGCGAGAAATACTACGAGCAGCTTGATACCCCGGAAGCCGTGGACGCCATGCTCACGGAGTTGCGCAACCAGGTGCACCGCCCCGCCCTGCCCTGGGAAGAAACCGGCCTCCCGAACGCAGTGGCCAACAACTAACGTCTTTCAGCTCTGAACTTATGGGACGCAAACTGCTGACCGAACATATTAACGTTGAAGGCATCGACACCCTGGAGGTGTACCGCAAACACGGCGGCTACCGCTCGGTGGAGAAGGCCCTGAAAACGATGACGCCCGATGAGGTGGTGGAAGAAGTGAAGAAGTCGGGCCTGCGGGGCCGCGGCGGCGCGGGCTTCCCCACGGGCATGAAGTGGAGCTTCCTGGCCAAGCCGGAGGGCGTACCGCGCTACCTCGTCTGCAACGCCGACGAATCGGAGCCGGGCACCTTCAAGGACCGCCAGTTGATGTCGAAGCTGCCCCACCTGCTCATCGAGGGCATGATTACGAGCTCGTACGCGCTGGGCGCCAACACCTCGTACATCTACATCCGCGGCGAGTTGTTGTACGTGCTGCGCATCCTAGAAAAAGCCATTGCCGAGGCTTACGCGGCCGGTTTCCTGGGCAAGAATATCCTGGGCTCGGGCTACGACCTGGATCTGCACGTGCACCCTGGCGGCGGCGCGTACATCTGCGGTGAGGAAACCGCGCTGCTGGAATCATTGGAAGGCAAGCGCGGCAACCCGCGCAACAAGCCGCCATTCCCGGCCGTGCAGGGCCTCTACGCCCGCCCCACGGTGGTGAACAACGTGGAATCCATTGCCGCCGTGCCGGTGATTGTGAACGAGGGCGGCGACGAGTACGCCAAAATCGGGGTGGGCCGGAGCACCGGCACCAAGCTGATTTCGGCCTGCGGCCACCTCAACAAGCCCGGCATTTATGAAATTGAGCTGGGTCTGTCCGTCGAGGAATTCATCTACTCCGATGAGTACTGCGGCGGCATTTGGAAGGGCCGCGACCTGAAGGCCGTCGTGGCCGGTGGTTCGTCGGTGCCGATTCTGCCCAAGGAACTCATCCTGAAAACCGCCGCCGGCGAAAACCGCCTGATGACCTACGAGTCGCTCAGCGACGGGGGCTTCGTGACGGGTACCATGCTGGGTTCGGGTGGCTTTATTGCCATGGACGAGACGACCTGCATCGTGCGCAACACTTGGAACTTCAGCCGCTTCTACCACCACGAGTCGTGCGGGCAATGCTCGCCCTGCCGCGAGGGTACGGGCTGGATGGAGAAGGTGCTGCACCGCCTCGAGCACGGCCACGGCCACATGGAGGACATCGACCTGCTGGTAAGCGTGGCGAAGCAAATCGAAGGCAACACCATCTGCCCGCTCGGTGAAGCTGCCGCCTGGCCGGTAGCCGCCGCCGTGCGCCACTTCCGCCACGAGTTTGAGTGGCACGTGACCCACGCCAAGGAAGCCGCCCAACCCGGCGCGGTGTACCGGGCCGGTGCCGTGCTGGCGTAACTTTAGAACGTCATGCTGAGGAACGAAGCATCTTATCACCGCTGCGTTCTTCAGGATTTACTTTTACAGCAGTGCGGACGTGACAAGGTCCTTCGACCTCGCTTGATTCGCGACATGCTCAGGATGACAAAACTGACCAATGGCTAAAATTACTTTCGACGGCATCGAGGTGGAAGTTCCGGACGGAACCACCATCCTGAATGCGGCCCGCCAGATTGGCGGCAGCATCGTGCCCCCGGCCATGTGCTACTACACCCCGCTGAAAGGCTCGGGCGGTAAGTGCCGTGCCTGCCTCGTTCGCGTGGCGGCCGGTTCGGCCAAAGACCCGCGCCCTATGCCCAAGCTGGTGGCCTCGTGCGTGACGCCGGTGCAGGATGGCATGGTGGTGGAAAATACCACCAACCCGCAGGTGCTGGACGTGCGCAAGGGCATCGTGGAGATGCTGCTCATCAACCACCCCCTGGATTGCCCCGTGTGCGACCAGGCCGGTGAGTGTGATCTGCAGAACTTCGCCTTCGAGCACGGCGTGAGCACCACCCGCTACCAGGAAGAGCGCCGCACCTTCGAGAAAATCGACATTGGCCCGCTGATTCAGCTGCACATGACGCGCTGCATCCTGTGCTACCGCTGCGTGTACACGGCCAACCAGATTACCGACAACCGCGTGCACGGCGTACTGGGCCGCGGCGACGCCGCCGAAATCGGCACCTACATCGAGAACATCATCGACAACGACTTCTCCGGCAACGTCATCGACGTGTGCCCGGTAGGCGCCCTCACCGACAAGACGTTCCGCTTCAAGTCGCGGGTGTGGTTCACGAAACCCGTTAATGCGCACCGTGACTGCCCCAAGTGCTCCGGCAACGTGGTGCTCTGGTACAAAGGCAACGACGTGCTGCGCACCACCGCCCGCAAGGACCAGTACGGCGAGGTGAAGGAGTGGATCTGCAACGAGTGCCGCTTCGAGAAAAAGGAAACTTCCGACTGGACCATCGAGGGCCCTGCCCACATCGACCGTTCTTCGGTTATTTCGGCCAACCACTACGAACTGCCGGTTCTCAACCAATCGGTAGTAGCCGACCTGCCCGAAAGCACCCAGCGCGACCTGCAGAAGAACCCACCGCTGAAACTCGGTAGCTAACCCCAGCACGTCATGCTGAGCTTGCCGAAGCATCTCTACCGCCAAAGTAATCAGTTACTATTGCGGTAGAGATGCTTCAGCAAGCGAACGACAGATAAAGCATGACAGACGTCCTAAAGGCTAACAGCTCAAAATAATATGATTGAACTACCCGCACTAGGCTGGCAATCCATTGTCATCTTCGTCGTATTCGCGCTTTCGCTGCTGATTGCGACGTATTGCACCTACGCGGAACGCGTAATTGCCGCATTCCTGCAGGACCGCGTAGGCCCCGACCGCGCCGGCCCCTACGGTCTGGCGCAGCCGCTGGCCGATGCCGTGAAGATGTTCACGAAGGAAGAATTCTTCCCCGGCGGTGCCAACAAGGCGCTGTTCGTGTTCGGCCCCTGCCTGGCCATGATTACGGCCCTGATGTCGTCGGCGGTTATTCCGTTCGGCAACATCATGAACTTCGGCAACAACCTGTTCTTCCTGCAAGGAATTGAGGTGAATATCGGCATGCTGTGGGTGTTCGGCGTGGTGTCGCTGGGTGTGTACGGCGTGATGATTGGCGGCTGGGCTTCCAACAACAAGTTCTCGTTGCTGGGCGCCATCCGCGCCGCTTCGCAGAACATCAGCTACGAGCTGGCTATGGGCATGGCCCTGATTGCCGTGCTCATGATTTCGGGTACCCTGAGTTTGCGTGATATCACACTGCAACAGTCGGTAGCCGGTGAGTGGCACGTCTGGAACATCGTGAAACAGCCGCTGGGCTTCATCATCTTCCTGGTGTGCGCCTTCGCCGAAACCAACCGCACGCCCTTCGACTTGCCCGAATGCGAAACCGAGCTGGTAGGCGGCTACCACACCGAGTATTCGTCGATGAAGCTGGGTTTGTACCTGTTTTCGGAGTACGTGAACATCTTCGTGGTGTCGGCCGTGATGAGCGTGCTGTACTTCGGCGGCTTCAACTTCCCCTTCCAGTACGAGCTGCGCGACTGGTTCGTGAGCAACCAGGGCTGGGAGCTGGCTTCGGCCCAGAACCTGATTACGCTGCTGGGCACCGTGGGCCTGTTCCTGAAGATTTTTGCCTTCATCTTCTTCTTCATGTGGATCCGCTGGACCCTGCCCCGCTTCCGCTACGACCAGTTGATGCGTCTGGGCTGGACCATCCTCATCCCGCTGGCCGTTTTCAACATCGTCCTCACTGGTGGCCTCATTCTGGCCGGCGTGATTTAAGTACCTTTCAATACCCGTTGTCATGCTGAGCTTGCCGAAGCATCTCTACCGCTTCGTCGCCAAAGTAATTTGATTACTACTGCGGTAGAGATACTTCGACTACGGCTGCGCCTTCGCTCAGCATGACACTCGACAGTTTTCGTAACTGACTATATGCAACTCACCAACCGAGCCAAGAAGCTAGAAAAGAAGCCGATGACGCTGGCCGAGCGGGCGTACCTGCCGGCCATCTTCCAGGGCCTGAGCATCACGATGCGCCACTTCTTCATGAAGAAGGCCACCGTGCGCTACCCCGAGGAAGTACGTCCCTTCTCCAACACGTTCCGCGGCCTGCACGTGCTCAAGCGCGACGAGCAGGGCCGGGAGCGGTGCACCGCCTGCGGCCTGTGCGCCGTAGCCTGCCCCGCCGAAGCCATTACAATGGTAGCCGGCGAGCGAAAGAAAGGCGAGGAAGGCCTCTACCGCGAGGAGAAGTACGCCATCAGCTACGAAATCAACATGCTGCGGTGCATCTTCTGCGGCCTCTGCGAGGAAGCCTGCCCCAAAGCCGCCGTCTACCTCCAGCCCGACAAGATGGCTCCGCCACGCTACGAGCGGGACGAGTTCATCTACGGTAAGGACCGCCTGGTGGAGCCCGTTTCGCCGGATGAGCGTTCCGTGCGCGGCATCCAGCTCACGCCCGATCAGGCTACCACGCTGCGCGGCAAGCTGCAGCAGGCGTAATGATTCTCGTGTCATTCCGAGCAAAACGAGGGTTCTGAATTATCCTATTTAACAACCCTCAGATTCCTCGCTTTGCTCGGAATGACAAAACACACTTCTCCATGTCTCCAATCTTCCTCTTTCTGACCTTCGTGGCGCTGCTGAGCGCGCTGGGGGTGGTGTTTGCCAAAAACCCGGTGCACAGCGTACTGTTCCTGATTCTGACGTTCTTCTCGCTGTCGGGGCACTACCTGCTGCTGAACGCGCAGTTTCTGGCGGCCGTGAACATCATCGTGTACGCCGGTGCCATCATGGTGCTGTTCCTGTTCGTGATTATGTTCCTGAACCTGAACGTGGACACCGAGCCGCACAAGCCGGCCCTGGCCAAAATTGCCGCGGCCGTAGCCGGTGGCTCCCTCCTGCTCATCCTCGTGGCGGCCCTGAAAGACGTAACGCCCACCGGCGTACCAGCCGGCACCGCCTTCAACTCGCAGATCGGCATGGTAGACCAGCTGGGCATGAAGCTCTACACCGATTACCTGCTGCCCTTTGAGCTGGCTTCCGTGCTGTTCCTGGTAGCCATGGTGGGTGCTGTAATGCTCGGCAAGCGTGAAGTAGGCGAGCGGAATTTCTAGTTTTATCCGCTGGCTTCAGTGGAAACCAAGCGCGGCGGCTGATGCATCAGCCGCCGCGCTTTTTTATGTTCGTACTATGGAAATCAAGCTCTACAAATCACCTTGGCGAGCCATGAAACTATTGTTGGGTAGCGGTGCCTTTGTGGCGTTAGGTATTTTTCTGTTGCGCCAGCCCGGCACTCCATCATGGGTGGCGTGGTCATGCATTGGTTTTTTCGGACTGGGAATACCGGGTGGTCTATATCAGCTGCTGGACCGCCGCCCTCAAATTATTATCAACGAAGTCGGCATCTTTGACCGCACCACTTACCACAGCTTTATCAACTGGGACATTATTCAGAACGCCTACTTGGTGCGCGTACACGGCCAGAAAATTCTGTGTCTGGTAGTGTCGGCAGAGTTCGAGCCATCCCGCACGCAGGGCGCGGTGCGTCAGTCGCTGGCGCAGCTTTCCAAAGGGCTGGGGTTTCAGGAGCTGAATATTTCGCTGGGCATGATTCGCATCGACGAGTTACGCTTTACCCAGTTTCTGCTGGCCATGACGCAGGCAGAGCGCCCCGCCGACCGTACGCAGTTGCTAACACGATAACACCCAATAACCAGCAGCGGCACCTGATTCCTCAGGTGCCGCCGTTGACTTACTACTTCTCCAGAACCGCCTATTCCGTTTCCGCGCTGCGGCGGCGCATCCAGGCGGGGCCGGTGCAGGCGCCTTCCATTTTCTGGCGGAACTTCTCCTTTTCCTCGGGCGTGAGGCATTCCAGGCGGTTTTCCATCTGCTGCTTCCATTGGCGGCGTTTGCGGGCCCAGCCGGCGCGGTGGCCGCGGCCGCCCCAGCCCCCGAACAGGATGCGCGAAAGCACCAGCAGCCCCAGCGCCTGCCAGATGCTGATGAGAGGCAGGTTGAACAGGTCGGGCAGCAGCCAGTTCCAGAGGCGCATGGTCACGTAGCCGGCCACGGCCAGGAATAGCGTAATCAGCAGGAGTATTTTGAGGCCGTGTAATAGGCGGAAGGAGCGGTTCATTGGAATTGGGCGTTAAAAGAACGTGTCATGCTGAGCGAAGGCGCAGCCGCAGTCGAGCATCTCGCGTGCTGATGTCTGAATGGTATGGCAACGTCAGCACGCGAGATGCTTCGGCAAGCTCAGCATGACGTTCTGGTTAATCCCTAAACAGTTCGGTGTAGAGAGTGCGGAGGCGTTTGCGCAGGTGCTGCACGGCGTAGTGCTTGCGCGAAATCAGGGTTTTGAGCGGGACACCGGTTTCCTCCTCCATTTCGCGGAAGGTTTTGTCTTCCAGCTCATGCCAGATGAAGACCTGGCGCTGGGCGGCAGGCAACTCGGCCAGGGCGTCGCTGAGGGCTTCCATGAGAGTTTCGCGCAGCAGCCGGTTCTCGGGCGCGTCGTCGGTGGCAGGCAGGATGTCAGCCAGCAGCAGGGAGTTTTCGTCGCCGTCGGCGGCAAAGGCGGCCATTTCGTTTTCCAGCGAAACGGGCTTTTTACGGCGGTAGAGGTCGGTGATTTTGTTGCGGGCCACCCGGAACAGCCAGGCGGCGGCCTGCTCCACGGGCTTCATCAGCCGGTAGCTTTCCACGAGCTCAGCAAACACGTCCTGCAACACGTCTTCGGCCTCGGCCTCGTTGGGAATGCGCCGGCGGATAAACGCCAGCAGCCGCTTCCGTTGGGTGCGCACGGCTTCCTGTATCTGCAGGTCCTGGTGGCCGGCCGTCATGCGTGCAGCGTCGAGAGGTAGAGCTAGGGGTTCCATTCTGCTGACACAGACGGGAAGCGCCGGAAGATACTTTATCGGGGAGCAGAAATTTTGTTGAGACGCAAGAACGTCATGCTGAGCGCAGCCGAAGCATCTCTACTGCTTCGTCCTCATATCAGGACTTAGCCAGAGGTAGAGATGCTTCGGCTGCGCTCAGCATGACGTTCTGTTTTGAATCGTTTTCTCCTACAAGAAGTGATATAGGAACGTAATAACGCCGGTGTACGCGGGCTTCTTCTGGCCTTCGATTTCCATCGTTACGCCGATGTTGGCTTTGGCAATGCCGCGCAAATCTTTCACGGCTAGCAGCTTGGCATGCAGGCGCACCGGCGTGTTCACCAGCACGGCCTGATTGAAGCGGAACTCACTGATTTCGTAGTTCACCTGCATTTTCAGGTTTTCTACCTGCACCAGCTGGTTCCAGAAGTAGGGCAGCAACGACAGCGTGAGGTAGCCGTGGGCAATGGTGCCGCCGAATGGCGACTCGGCGGCGGCGCGCTCGGGGTCGGTGTGGATCCACTGGAAATCCAGGGTGGCGGCGGCAAACTGGTTGATTTGCTCCTGGGTGATGGTGTGCCAGGGCGTCGTGCCGAGGTCCTGGCCCTCGTACTGTTGCAGCTCGGCTAAGCTGCCAATCGTGATACTCATGCGGAATAGGTTGCGGTGGCGGAAGTGCTAAAGTACGGTTTGCCTACGGGAGCGGCTGCACCTGCTGCGAAAAAGGTAAGGCCGGGGTTCTGGTAGCGGGTTCTCCAGCGAATCTTCGCCTTGAAAACGTCCGAATCAGGCCAATTTAAAGGGTGGCGTTTTCCAATTTTCAGGATACCTTTGCCAGCTAATTGCCCCGCCGTGCCCCGGCCGATAGGGCTTCGTTCCGCCGCCAACGCTACCGCATGGACCAGAACATACCGCAGGTTATCCAAACGGTTCCTCTTCAGTACTACGTTTTCTTCGCCGCCGCCCTATTTTCCATCGGGGTGCTGGGCGTCCTCACGCGGCGCAATGCCATCATCATCTTCATGTGCGTGGAGCTGATGCTGAATGCCGTAAACGTGCTGCTGACGGCCTTCTCGGCCTACCGCGCCGACCCCAACGGGCAGGTATTCGTGTTCTTCATCATGGCCGTGGCCGCTGCCGAAGTGGCGGTCGGGCTGGCCATCATCGTGATGATCTACCGCAACCTGCAAAACACCGACGTTAATCTGCTCAACCGCCTGAAGTTCTAACGAGTGCCTCACCCCCTAGCCCCCTCTCCAGGGGGAGAAGGGGAACTAGCTGCTAGCAACTAGTCCTTGGTGATGCTTCCTTGTCTGGATCTAAAAACTAAAAACTAGTCCCCCCTCTCTACCGGAGAGGGGGCTAGGGGGTGAGGCCCCCATCTGCTTATGCAAGAAACTGTAATTCCCGCTGCCGGCGCGCCGTACTCCACGTTTCTGTACGTGCTTATCCCGCTGCTGCCGTTTTTGGGCTTTCTGATCAACGGGCTACTCAACCGGAAGCTTTCGGGCACGGTGGCCGGCGCCATCAGCAGCCTGGCGGTGCTGGGCTCGTTCGCCATTTCGGTGTTCCTGTTCCTGAACTTCCAGTACCAGTACACCGTCACGCTGTTCGACTGGATTTCGGTCGGCTCGATGCAGATTCCCTTCTCCTACCAGATCGACCAGCTCAGCCTGATTATGCTGCTGCTCGTGACGGGCGTGGGCTTCCTGATTCACGTGTACAGCATCGGCTACATGCACCACGACGAGAACGTGGGCAAGTTTTTCAGCTTTCTGAATTTGTTCGTGTTCAGCATGCTGGTGCTGGTGCTGGGCGCCAACTTCGTGATTCTGTTCATCGGCTGGGAAGGCGTGGGGCTGTGCTCCTACCTGCTGATTGGCTTCTGGAACAAGAACACCGCCTACAACAACGCCGCCAAAAAAGCCTTCATCATCAACCGCGTAGGTGACCTGGGCTTCCTGCTGGGCATCTTCCTGATTTACCTGACCTTCGACTCGGTACAGTACGCCGAGGTATTCCAGAAAGCCTCCGCTATGCAGATTGGCACGGGCGTGGTAACGGCCATTACGCTGCTGCTGTTCGTGGGCGCTACCGGTAAATCGGCCCAGTTGCCGCTCTACACCTGGCTGCCCGACGCTATGGCCGGCCCCACCCCGGTTTCGGCCCTGATTCACGCCGCCACCATGGTAACGGCCGGTATCTACATGATTCTGCGCGCCAACGTGCTGTTCACGCTGGCCCCCGATACCCTCGAAGTCATTGCCATCATCGGCGCGGCTACCGCGCTGTTTGCCGCCACCATCGGCCTGGCTCAGAACGACATCAAGAAGGTGCTGGCCTACTCCACCGTTTCGCAGCTGGGCTACATGTTCCTGGCGCTGGGCGTGATGGGTTACAGCACTTCCCTGTTCCACGTGCTCACCCACGCCTTCTTCAAGGCCCTGATGTTCCTGGGGGCGGGCTCCGTGATTCACGCCATGAGCAACGAGCAGGACATGCGCCGCATGGGCGGCCTGCGCAAAGCCTTGCCCATTACGTTCATCACCTTCCTGGTAGGCTGCCTGGCCATTGCCGGCATCCCGCCCTTTTCGGGCTTCTTCTCCAAGGATGAAATCCTGCTGCACGCCTTCGAGCACAGCAAAGTGCTGTACGCGGTGGGTTTGTTCACGGCCTTCCTGACGGCCTTCTATATGTTCCGTCTGCTGTTCCTCACCTTCTTCGGCGAGTTCCGCGGCACCGAGGAGCAGAAGCACCACCTGCACGAGTCGCCGGCTTCCATGACGCTGCCGCTTGTCGTGCTGGCCGTTCTGGCCGCCGTGGGTGGTTTCATGAACGCGCCCTTCTTCCTCGGTGAGGAAAACGCCTACCTCGCCAACTACCTCGCGCCGCTGTTTACCTACTCCAAGCAGCTAAACCCGGCCGCCTTCGGCGTACACGCCGACCACGCCACCGAGCTTATGCTCATCGGCCTCTCGGTGGGTGCGGGCGTGCTGGGTATTGCCGTGGCCTACGTGCAGTACGTGAGCCGCGGCGTGCGCCCGGTAGCAGATGGCGAGTCGCGCGGCTTCCTCGAAAACCTGGTGTACCACAAGTACTACATCGACGAGCTGTACAACGCCCTGTTCGTGCGGCCCATCATGTGGCTCTCGCGCGGCCTGTTCCGCTACGTGGAAAACGGCATCATCGACCCCATCGTGAACGGCTTCGGCCGCCTGACCATGGGCGGAGGCCAACTCCTGCGCTACGTGCAAACCGGCTCCGTGGAAACCTACCTCATCCTGATGGTAGTGGGCATCGTGCTGGTCATGGCGCTGAACTTCGGGAAGTTTTAAGGCTCAATACACCAATGAAACCACTTGCTTTAAAAGCACTCTTAGTGGTTATGATTCTGCAAGTTTCTTGTGTAAATAAAGATCCTGAAAAGTTTGTTGGAGTTTGGCAATGGAGGGGAGAAGGAATTAGAGCTCCGATTCACATATGGAAGAAAAATGATTCTCTAGTTTTTTCCCCCACTCTGAGTTCTGCAACATATCGACCCACATATTACAACAGTGATAAACGCCTTCTAACTATAGTTGATTCTAGTGACCATAATCCGGAGCCAGAATATGATGACACGTTTATGAAAAGAACATATCATTTGAAGTATGATGAGATTAATGATTTACTCTTGGTAAAAGAGCAAATGTATTTTCCTGATGATACAGCTTTGATGGATTGGCAAGAATATCATAGACAGCCTAGTAATTAATCTATACCTACTTAGTCTGATATACAACCTAATTTCATTGATTTTGCCGCTCACCTTACAGTAAAGCATGCTGACTGTCCTTCTTCTACTCTGGCCCGTGGCGGCCGCCCTGCTGCTGCACTTCTTCAAAGGCCGTGCGGCCCGGGTTCCGGCGCTGGGCGCGGCCCTAGTTGAATTTGCGCTGGCAGCTTATGCCGCTCTTACCTTCAACGCCAATAACAGCGGCCAATTTTCCTACAACCTCAACTGGATTCCCTCGGCCGGCATTCAGTTTGCGGTGGGCATGGACGGGCTGAGCCTGCTGCTGGTACTGCTGACGGCCGTGCTGGTACCGGTGATTCTGCTGAGCGCCTTCCGCCGCAACTTCGAGAACGAGTCAGTGTTCTACGCGCTGGTGCTGTTCATGCAAACCGGGCTGGTGGGCGTGTTCACCGCTCAGGATGCCTTCCTGTTCTACTTCATGTGGGAAGTGGCCCTGATTCCGATTTACTTCCTGGCCGGCGTGTGGGGCGGTGTAAACCGGGCCCGCGTCACGTTCAAGTTCTTCCTCTACACCATCATCGGCTCGCTGTTCATGCTGGCCGGCTTCGTGTACCTCTACTTCCAGACTGGCCCCTCTCCCGACGGCCTCTCGGCCCACAACTCGGCGCTGGCTTCGTTCTACAACCTGAACCTGACTGCCGCAACGCAGGTGTGGTTATTCTGGCTGATTTTCGCGGCCTTCGCCGTGAAGATGCCCATCTTCCCCTTCCACACCTGGCAGCCCGATACCTACACCGAGGCCCCGGCCCCGGCTACCATGCTGCTCTCGGGCATCATGCTGAAAATGGGTATCTACGGCTGCATGCGCTGGCTGCTGCCAGTGGTGCCGATGGGCGTGGACTACTGGCAGAACCTCATCCTGATTCTGGCCATCATCGGCATCATCTACGGCGCCATCATTGCCATCCGCCAGCAGGACGTGAAGCGCCTGATTGCTTACTCCTCCCTCTCGCACGTAGGCCTGATGATTGCCGGCGTGTTCTCGCTGACCCAGATGGGTTTGCAGGGCGCTGCCATTCAGATGCTGGCCCACGGCGTGAACGTGGTAGGTATGTTCTTCATTGCCGACGCCATTGAGCGCCGCACCGGCACCCGCAACATTGCGGACCTGGGCGGCCTCACCCGCAAAGCCCCCGTCCTGACGGTATGCTTCCTGGTGCTACTGCTGGGCACGGTGGCCCTGCCCCTCACCAACGGGTTCGTGGGTGAGTTCCTGCTGCTGGGCGGCGTGTACCAGTTCAACCACTGGATGGGTGCCGTCGCCGGCGTGACCATCATTCTGGGCGCGGTGTACTTGCTGCGCATGTTCCAGCGCGTGATGCTCGGCCCCGATTCCTCGTTCACCGAAACATTCACCGACCTCACCGGCTCGGAGCTGGCCCTGCTGGTGCCGCTCATCGTGCTGGTATTCTGGATTGGCCTGTTCCCCAACACGTTCCTGCACCTGTCGGAAGGCAGCGTGCTGAACATTCTGAACGAAGTAGTAAAACGGTAGCAGTAGCGCGAACTTTGTAGTTCGCGTCTCCGCGCCGTTAGCATATTAGCCGCACGACCGATCCGGCAGCTGCGCGAACTACAAAGTTCGCGCTACATTGAGACGAACATGAATTCCATCATTCTCCTTTCCGTTCTGGGCCTCGGCAACCTGTTCCTGGGTTTCCGCCGCTCCAACCGGCTGCTGCTGCCCGTGATGATGCTCATCCTAGGGCTGGTGCTGACCGTGAACTTCATTGACTGGAACGAGGGCGCGCAACCGTTTTTCAACGGCATGCTCACCATCGACAATTTCTCGGTGGCTTTCACGGGCATCGTGCTGCTGACGGCGCTGGTGCTGGTGCCCTTCTCCCAGAAATACGTGCTCGACGGCGAGGCCAACCTGGCCGAATACTACTCGCTGCTGCTGTTCTCGTTGGTGGGCGCCATCATGCTGGTGAGCTACAACCACCTGCTGATGCTGTTCTTGGGCATTGAAATCCTGAGCGTGGCCATGTACGTGCTGGCCGGCTCCGATAAGCGCAACCTGCGCTCCAACGAAGCCGCCCTCAAGTACTTCCTGATGGGCGCGTTCTTCACCGGCATCCTGCTCTTCGGTATGGCACTGGTGTACGGGGCCACTGGCACGTTCGTGCTGAGCCAAATCAGCTTCGCGGTGCAGAATCCGGTGAATGCCTCGCTCACGCCCATGCTCTACATTGGCATGCTACTGATGCTGATTGGCATTGGCTTCAAGGTATCGGCCGCGCCGTTCCACTTCTGGACGCCCGATGTGTACGAAGGCACACCCACGTTCTTCGCCGCTTTCATGAGCACGGTGGTGAAAACCGCCGGTTTCGCCGCCTTCCTGAAGCTGTTGGTGCAGGCCTTCCCGGCTGCCAACGCCCAAGGCATCTGGCTGCCAACGCTCACTGCCATGTGCGTGCTCACGCTGCTCATCGGCAACGTGGGTGCCGTGGCCCAGACCAGTATCAAGCGGATGCTGGCCTACTCCAGCATCTCCCACGCCGGCTACCTACTGATTGCGTTGGTGGCCTACAACGGTCAGCTGGAAGGCGCTTCGGCCAACGGTATTCTGTTCTATTCGCTGGCCTACTCGGTAGCCACGGTGGCCGCCTTCGGGGTGGTGAAACTGGTGGCGGATGCCCGTCAGCGCGAGGATTATAACGGCCTGAACGGGCTGGCCAAAACCAACCCGCTGCTCGCGTTTTCGCTCACGGTGTCTATGCTAAGCCTGGCTGGTATTCCGCTCACGGGCGGCTTCTTCGGCAAGTTCTTCGTGTTTTCGGCGGCCGTGGAGAATGGCTACATCGGCCTCGTGGTGTTTGCCGTGCTAATGTCGATGGTGAGCATCTACTATTACCTGCGCCCAATTATTGCCATGTACATGCGTGACACCGACGCCAAAACCACCGAGGCGGTGCCCGTAACTACCTTCCAGGCAGGTGCGCTGCTGTTGCTGGCGGCCCTCACGGTGCTGCTGGGCATCTTGCCCGGTCTGGTAGCTGGCGCGCTGTAAGCAAGCTTGCTTACCTGCGGATAAAGCAAAAAGAGCGGCCCATGGGCCGCTCTTTTTACTTGTACTACCTAGCTATTTTTTAATCACGCGGATACTGATGCGGCGGTTGAGGGCGCGGCCTTCGGGCGTGGTATTGGGCGTGATGAAGTATTTGCCGCCGTAGCCTTTTGCCTGCAGACGATTGAGGTCCACACCTACGCTGGCAATCGACAGCATAGCGGTTTTGGCGCGTTCCTCGCTGAGCTGGAAGTTTTTTAGTGGAGTGCCAGTGCTATCTGTGTAGCCGCCAATCTTCACCACGGCTGCTGGAAACGTCTTGAGGATGCTGGCCACGTTGCGCAACTGCTGATACGACTCATCGGTGAGCGAAGTGGAGCCGGGCTCGAAGTACACCCGGTCGAAGTTGATCCAGCCTTTGGTGCGGTTCACGGAATCCACCTGAATGGCGGGGTCGGCGAGGAAGGTGAACAGACGATTTTCAGTGGAGTTGGCCCCAACCTTCTGGGTTGTACCATCGGCCAGGCGCAGAATAATGGGCTGGCCGGTATCATAGATGTAGTTGCCACTGGCATCGTCGTAGCGGCCCGTTTGTTTGGTTTCCGAAGAGGAAGCTGGCTGGGTTGCCGCCGTGAGGGCCACCGGAGCGGCAAGCGGCGTGGCGGGTGCACGAAGCCGGTCGTGCCCTACCAAGTAGCCTAGCAGCACAGCCAGCAGCAGCAGCAAGCCCCACTGCCAGCGGCCAGCAGGAGCTTCTGCTGCAGGGGTGGCGGGGGTGGCAGCCCAGGCCGCTGCCGAGGATGGTACCGACTGGTCGGGCAGCAAAGCCGGAGCCCGGTCTGAACTACCCGACGCAACAGGTTGGGGCACGGAAAGCAGCGCGCGCCGAAGCGGGTCTTTTTCCTGACGCAGCCATAAAGCCAATGCCACGGGGTCGAGGCTATGGGCACGGGCATGCTCGCCGGCCACGCCCAGCACCGCTACCGTGCTGCAACTCAACAGCTGCGCGGCCACCCCAGGAGTTAGATTGGTGGCGGCAGCCTGCTCTTGCAAAATGCCAGGGTAAGAATCGCCCAATAGGTCATGGAGCAAATCTTCGCCGCGCTTCTGCCACCCGGTTTGGTCGAGGGCAGGCAGATGCTCCGTTACATGGGCGTTGTCGGCCTCCCGGCTAAGCTGCCACAGCATTTCCGGACCATAGGGCCCTTCCACCCGGTTAAGCAGCGTATACAGTGAAAACGGCACCGTATGGCTAAGGCCATTTCGGATATCCGCCCCTGCTACCTGGTTGCGGCTAGCCAGGTCGTCGGTTACCTGGTCCGTGAAGGTGTCCAGTACCGTCTGGTTGAGTGTATGTTCCATTTTTCCAACACGCTATGTCCATCTTCCTCAAAAGATAAATCATTAATTATAATATTTCAATTATTTATTTAATTAATTTTACAATTATCAGCCAATCTTATAGCTAACCTGACTGTTCCGGGCATGGTTTGCCTTAAATAGCTTTTGCAAACTATATACAATGCACATCCTGACGGAGTCTTTCTACACGCGGCGCAGTACGGTGGTGAGGTCTTCGGCATACTGCACAGCCTCATCCGGAAAGGGCTCGTCGCCTCGAAAGCGGAGTAGCAGGCGAGCCGTAGTGATGATATCCTTCTGGCAGTAGCGGGCAATACGGGGCAAGTCGTTTTCCTCGTAGTACACGCGGGCCACATCTTTGCCCTGGATGTCGTCTTTGGGCGTTGGAATGCCGAACATAGCGGCCAGTAAACTCAGCGAGGTAAACGATTTCCGGTCGCCGAATCGCCAAAGTTCCATCGTGTCGAGGTGACTAATTTCCCAGGGCTTTTTGCCGGCGGTATCAAGGTGAGGTGGCAGCACCAGCCCATTGATGAGCATGCGCCGCGACAGGTATGGAAAGTCGAATTCTTTGCTGTTGTGCCCGCACAGGCGGAAATGCGGCCGATGGCTGATAACATCACTGAACTCGCGCAGCAGCTCTTTTTCGTCGTGGCCATAGAATGATTTCACGCTGAAGCGCAACTCGCCGGCGGGCGTGTAGCGGAAGCGCCCCACAGAAATACACACCACCCGCCCAAACTCGGCGTAGATGCCGGCCTGCTCGAACAGCGTGGCAGCATGCAGCGTGTCGGGCAGCGGCGCAATATGGTCGTGGTGCGAAATCCAGCCTTTCTCGCGGCGCAGGGCGTGGCATTTGTGTTCCCACAACTCCTTCAGCATGTCGTGCAGGTCATCATGGCAACCCACACAAGGCACCGTTTCAATGTCGAGCACAAATACCTCATCGAGCTTCAGGTCGCGGAGCAGACGCATAGCCAGTTGTCAGGGAGTGGAATCAGTTGGAAGTCAATATACTGACTTGCGCTATAAGTGCGCAGCTGTACTACTGGCCGCGCTAGCGTCAACAACTAATCCCGCCACCGGCAATAAGTCAGGCAAGTCCTTGGCGCAATGCTTTGCTGACGGCTTCCGTCATGGAGCGCACATGCAGCTTTTCATAGATTTTTTTGATGTGCGAGCGGACCGTGTCGATACTGATGCTGCGGTCGGCGGCAATCATTTTGTAGCTGTAGCCCTCCACCAGCAGCCCCAGGATTTCCTGCTCGCGGGCGCTCAGGTTGGCCGGCGACTCGTCGGGGGTGATGCGCGGGGGCACTTTCGGGAACAGTTGCAGCACCTGCCGGGCAATGGCGGGCGTCATGGGTGCGCCGCCCGCCCGCACCTCGCTGATGGCGTCGATGAGGCGGGACGGCGGGGTTTTCTTGAGCAGATAGCCGTCGGCGCCGGCGCAGATAGCGGCAAATACCCGGTCATTTTCTTCGAACACAGTGAGCATTACCACATGCACGCCCGGCGCTATGGCTTTGATACGGCGCAGCCCTTCGATGCCGGTGCAGCCAGGCATGTCAATGTCCATCAGAACCACGTCGGGGCGCAGGCGCTCTATGTCGGCTTCGGCCTGGGTACAGTTGCTGAGCGCGCCGGCCAGTGTTAGCCCCGGCGAGCCAGCCAGCAGTTGGCCCAGGCTGGTGCGCAGGTCAGCATTGTCTTCATAAATCAGGACGCGGATGCTGTTTTCCATGGCGCGGAGCCGGCTGGTAGTGAGAGTACAGGTAATATACATATTGCCGCCGCCAGATGCGCCTACATGATAATGTGAATAGGTGATGACGTTTTTTTTATTCCATCATCCATTCACCCAAAATCAATCATTCAGCGGCACTTTCAGGTGAAGCGTGGTACCCTTGCCGGGAGCGGTGTCGATGGTAAGGTGCCCGGCCAGCGCGGCGGCACGGCTACGCATGTTGGTGAGGCCGTTGCCGCTGCCCTGGGCCGGAATGGTGGGGTCGAAGCCTACACCATCGTCCTGCACCGTGAGGTGCAGCAGGCCCTGCTGATACGCCAGCCGGATATGCGCGTGCTGGCACTGCGCATATTTGGCCAGGTTGTTTATGGCTTCTTTGAAAAGCAGAAAGAATTCGCGGCGGGCCCGCATATCCAGCCGGAGGCCCTGCACTGAGGGCTCGGCCCGGAACGTGAATTCAATGCCCCGCGCCTCCAGCACCTCCGAGGCAAAACTGCGCATACGGGCCGTCACGTCATTGAGGCCGTCGTGGGCCGGATTGATGGCCCACACGATGTCGTCCATGGCATCGAGCATGCGGCGTGACGATTCGCCGATTTGCTCCAGCAGCGCTGCGGCTTGCTCGGGACGCTGCTGGCGCTGGTGGTTGCGCGCAATCTGGCTCAGGATGGAAATGCTGCTGAGCGTGGAGCCTATGTCGTCGTGCAGGTCGCGGGCAATACTGTGGCGTACCCGCTCCAGCGAGAGCAAATGCCCCACCCGCAGCCGATACGCCACCAACAGCAGCGCAAATACCAGCCACCCCAGCCCTACCCGAAACCACCAGGTCCGGTACCAGGGCGGCGTCACGATGATGCGCAGCGCGGCCCCACGTGGGCTCCAGACACCGGCGTTGTTGGTGGCACGCACCCGGAAGGTGTAGGTGCCGGGGTCGAGGTTGGTGTAGTTGGCTTCGCGGCGGCGGCCGGCCTCTATCCAGTCCTGATCGAAGCCTTCCAGCAAATACGCATAGCGGTTTTTATCGGGCTGGCGGAAGTTGAGGGCGGCAAATTCCAGCGAGAAAAAGTAGTCCTGTGGAGCCAGGCGCAGCACGCGCCGCTCCGTTATCGATGTATCGGGCAGCTCTACCGGTCGGTTGAACTTGCGCAGCGCCGTGAGCACCACCGCCGGGGGCACTGGGTTGGTGCGCACGGCGGCCGGCAGAAATGCCACCAGTCCGTTGGCTCCGCCGAAGTATAGCTGCCCATCGGCCCCGCGGTGGCTGGCCCCGGCGTTGAACTCATCCTGTGGCAGACCGTCGCGCTCATCAAATGTGAGAAACCGCCCGTTGCGGGGGCTGAAGCGCGCTATTCCCTTGTTTGTGGACAGCCACAAGTAGCCCTGGCGGTCATGCTGCATGCCGTACACCACGTCGTTGGGCAGGCCATTGGCTTCGCGGAAGGTGGTGAAGCTCCCCTGCCCGTCATCATCAAGGCGGCAGAAACCGCCGCCTTCGGTGCCCACCCAGAGCGTGCCGGCCTTATCCAGCAGCAGGCAGCGCACGAAATTGCTGCTTAGGCTGCGCGGGTTGCGGCCATCGGCCCGGAAGGTGCGTAAATGGCCGGTGGCGGGGTCGAAGCAGCTAAGCCCGCCGCCGCCGGTGCCCACCCAAAGGCGGCCGCGGCGGTCCTGCAACGTCACGCGCACAAAGTTGTTGGGCAGGCTGGCGGGGTTGGCGGGGTTGTGGCGGAACACGGTGAAGCGGCCAGTTGGAGTGCCAAGGCGGTTGAGGCCACCTTCTGTTCCTATCCACAGCTGTCCGGCCGGATCCTGATACACAGAGCGCACAAAGTCATCGGAAAGGCTGGCCGGGTTGGCGGGATTGTGGCGGTAGTGGCGGAACGTGGTGCTGCCCGGCTCCAGGCAGTCGAGGCCCTGGCTTTGGGTGCCCACCCACAGACGGCCGGCGGCATCAAGGCACAGAGCGCGCACAAAATCCTGGGCCAGGCTGCCGGGCTGCGCCGGGTTGTGGCGGAAGCTGCGGCAGCGGCCGGTGGTGGGCTCATAGCACAGCAGCCCCTGGTCCTCGGTACCAACCCAGAGGCGCCCGGCCGCATCCGACGTAACGGCCCACACGGGCGCGGGTGTGGTGGGTGCTGGCACGCGCCGAAAGTCGCGGGCGCGCAGGTCGGCTTGGCTGAGGCCGCCTTCGGTGCCCACCCACAGCAGCCCGGCGCGGTCCTGCAGCAGCGCCTGCACGGTATTTTCGGGCAAGCTGAATGGGTTGAGTGGCTCGTGCGCTAACCGGCGAAAGGTGCCGGTGGTAGGCTCGTAGCGGCACAGCCCTTCGTTGGTGCCTACCCACAGAGTTCCTTGCTGGTCGGTTAGCAGGCTCCGGATGCCACCCGCTGGCAAGCTGCCCGCGCTTAGGCCGGGCGCGAAAACGCGCATCGTACCGGCGGCCGGTGGCAGGTAGCACAACGCCCCGGACTCGGTGCCTACCCACAGCCCGCCCCGGCGGTCGGGGCAGAGGCTGCTGATGGCGCCGGCTGCCGGGAGGCGTGGGTCGGGCAGCAGCAGGCGCCGGACAGTATCGAGGCGGCTGACGGTTCCTTCGCCGGTGCCTACCCACAACTGGCCGGCTTGGTCTTGAACGATGGCGCGAACGGAATTGCGGCGCACACTGCTGCCGGGGCCGGCTGCGTGCCGGAACACCGGAAAGCGGCGTGCCGCGGGGCTTATCTGGTGCAAGCCGTCCTCGGAACCCACCCACACCCGCCCTTGCCGGTTGCAGTATACCACCCGGATAAAGTTGCTGGTCAGGCCGCTGGAGTCGCCGGGCTCGGCGCGGTAGGTGCGGAACTGCTCGGTACGCGGGTTGTAGCACGACAGGCCCCCGCCGGTACCCACCCACACTTGCCCCTGCGGATCGAGGCACAGCGAAAGCACGAAGTTGCTGGCCAGGCTGGTAGGGCGGCGGGCGTCGGCCCGAAATGTGCGAAACCCGACGCCATCGTAGCGGCAGAGGCCATCCTGCGTGCCCACCCACAGAAAGCCACGCTGGTCCTGCACGAGGCTGTAGACGCTGTTTTCAGCCAAGCCGTCGGCAGCCGTGAAAGAGCGAAACCGCAGTGAGGCGGGCTGCGCCAGGCTGCCAAAGCTGAACAGCAGAAGCGCGCCCAACAGCCCGGAGCGCAGAAACCAGAAGTCAGCAGGGCGTTTCATACATAGATACGAGCCGGATGGGCTGAATGTACCGAAATACTGCGAACCGACGATATTCCTTTTCCGGCTTTCGTGCTTACTTCAGCGCAGTTGCAAACGGCGCAGTACGTCGGCGCGGAATGTGCTGCCCACCGGCACCTCGCGGCCACCTATTAACAGCACGTTGCCGCTCAGGCGCTCCACGCACGCCATGTTCACCAGATATGACTTGTGCACGCGCAGAAACTGAGCGGCGGGCAGGCTGCTTTCCATCTGTTTCATGGTTTCGGCCGTGAGCAGCACACGGCCCGCCGAGGTGTGGCACTTCACGAAGTTGCCGTAGCCTTCCACATACAGCAGTTCTGCAAACCGTACCCGCTCGGTGCCGGCATCGGTTTTCAGAAACAACGCGTCGGCAGCTGGTGAGGCCGCAGCCGGCGCAGATACCGGGGTTGCCGGAGCAGTTGTTGGAGTGCGTTCGGCCAGCAGTGTATGCAGGCGGGTCACGGTTTTCACAAACCGCTCGAACCGAATAGGCTTGAGCAAATAATCTACCACACCCAGCTCGAAAGCGTCCAGCGCGTGGGTGGCGTGGGCCGTGCACAGCACCACCTGCGGCAACTGCGGCAGGGCGCGCAACAGCTCCAGGCCGGTCAGCTCGGGCATGTCCACGTCCAGAAACAGCACGTCGACGGGCGTGGTGCGCAGCAGTGTCAGGGCTTCTACCGCGCCGTAGCAGCTGCCGGCCCAGGTGGCCAGCCCGGGCAGCCGGTCGAGGTAGGCGTGTAGCACCGTGTGGGCCAGCGGCTCATCATCTACCAGCAGGCAGCGGAGCGGACCAGCAGTAGCGGCAGGATTCATAGGTTAGGCAGGATGGTAAAAACGATTGGAAGGGAACGTCATGCAGCGTGCAGCCGGCGGCGTAGTGAAGCATCTTGCGTGCAATGGTAACTCAATCGTTCTGTGGTCTTGGCTTTACTACGCTAGCGAGATGCTTCGCTTCGCCGCCGGCTGCACGCTGCATGACGCTCTCCGCGCTCAGCCACAACTCCGCAGTGTAGTAGGTAGCGGTAGCATTGAGGGCGAGCTGGTGGCGCGGGCCGGGATAGAACTGCTCCAGGCGCGCCCGCAGGTTCGGCAAACCCAGGCCCGAGGGAGTAGGCCGGAAATGCGGCGGAATACTGTTGTCGGTGCGCAGGGTGAGGCCGGTGGTGGTTTGGCGAAGCGTGATGCGGATAATGTTGTCGCCGCTGGGGCCTATGGCGTGCTTGAAGCAGTTTTCTACGAGCGGCAACAGCAGCAGCGGCGCCACCGGCTGGTCGGGGTGTGGCAGCTCAACCGTAAATTCCACGTGCGAATTGGCCCGCAGCCGCAGCTTTTCCAGCCCGATGTAGTTGGCCAGGTATTCGGCCTCGGTACCTACCGTCACGAGGTGCTGGCGGGAGCTGTCGAGCTGGTAGCGCATGAGGCCCGCGAGCTGCAGCAGGGCTTCCGGCATCTGATCGGGCGCGGCCAGGCTTAGGCCGTAGAGGTTGTTGAGCGTGTTGAACAGGAAGTGCTGGTTGACCTGGGCTTTCAGCAAGCTCAGCTCGGTTTCCAGCTGCCGGGCGTGTAGTTCCTGCAGTTGGTAGTGGCTCAGCACGCCGCGGCGCACATAGTGCGGCAGTGTGGCCAGCACCGTTGCCAGCACCAGGTTGCCTGCGGCCAGCCCCAGCAGATACGCGAAAGTAGTGTGGCCGCCGGGCCGGGTCTGTACCACGTGCGCCAACTGGTTGAGCAGCACCAGCAGCCAGGCCCCACTCAGCACCAGCACACTAGCTGCCACCACATAATGGCCGTAGCGGCGCTGCTCCAGCAAGTGGGCTAGCAGCCAGAAATGAGCATAAATCACCAAAGCTGCTACAGGCAGCAGCACGGCCATGCGGCGCAGCTTCTCGGGCGCACCAACCGGCTCCAGAATGGCCAGCAACCCAATCAGGGCCAGCACCAGCACCCATATCAGCCCGTGCCGCATAACCCGCGAGCGGGCAAAACCAGAAAGTGTCATACAGCAAAACTACGGCCCCACCCCGGCCAGCCAGCATAAAGATGACCAACAGCGTTGACAGGCGAAAAATGGGCGTTGGTCATTCTTAGCCGGTAGTTGTCATTTAAAAGCAGGCTAACAATAGCGTTCTGCAGATATTTGACTCAATTGCTGCCGCAATTCGGCAACCGTTGCCGCCGGTTTGGTATCTGGCTACCAATTGGCTGTAATGCCGGCAGCTTTTTCCCGATTCATTTACCGAAACTTCCTCCCCCTATTTCCTCTACTTATGGCGCTTACCATCAGCAACCTCACCAAAACCTACCCCAACGGCACGCAGGCGCTGAAGGGCGTCACGCTCACCATCCCTACCGGCATGTTCGGGTTGCTCGGGCCCAACGGCGCCGGCAAGTCCAGTTTGATGCGCACCATTGCCACGCTGCAGGACGCCGATACGGGCAGCATCTGGCTGGATGACATTGACGTGCTGCGCGACAAAGAGGCCGTACGCCGCGTGCTGGGCTATCTACCGCAGGAATTTGGCGTGTATCCGCGCGTGTCGGCTGAGGAGCTGCTCGACCATTTTGCGGTACTCAAGGGCATCAGCAACGGGAAAGAGCGCAAGGAGATGGTGGCGGCGCTACTGCACCAAACCAACCTGTATGAGGTGCGCAAAAAGCACGTGGGCGGCTATTCGGGCGGCATGAAGCAGCGTTTTGGCATTGCGCAGGCATTGCTCGGCAACCCGCGCCTGATTATCGTGGATGAGCCCACGGCCGGCCTCGACCCGCAGGAGCGCAACCGCTTCCACAACCTGCTGAGCGAGATTGGCGAAAACCTGGTGGTCATCCTCAGCACGCACATTGTGAGCGACGTGAGCGACCTGTGCCGGCACATGGCCATCATCAACAAAGGCGAGGTGCTGCTCACCGGCGACCCGCTCACGGTGATGAACAACCTGCAGGGCAGAATCTGGCGCAAGCTGGTGGAAAAGACTGAGCTGCCGGCGCTGCAGGCCGCCACCCAGGTGATTAGCTCGCGCCTGTTTGCCGGAAAAACGGTGGTGCACGTGCTGGCTGATACGGCCCCGGACAGTGGCTTTGAAGCGGTGAACCCGGATTTGGAGGACGTGTACTTCTCGGAGATTAATAGCTATGAGTTGCGAGGTAAAAATGGGGCCCTTGTAGCCTAACCAAGCCACTGAAACGAACTGCAAAGGGCTCTTTTCTACCTCCTAATAGCTAATCGGCACCATGTTTCTACCCATACTTTTTTTCGAATTGAAATACCGGCTCAAGCGGCCGGCTACCTGGATATACTTCGCTATTCTGTTTGTACTGGCGTTTCTGCTCGTCACGGCGGCGGGCGGCGGCTTCGGGCCGGGCACCGACGTGAGCATCGGCGGCGACGGGCAGGCCGTGAAAATCAACGCGCCGTACTCGGTGTCCATCACCATTACGGTGCTGAGCGTGTTCGGCGTCATCATTGCTTCCTCGCTCATGGGCAACCCGGTGTACCGCGACTTTGAGCACCGCACCCACCCACTGTTCTACACCACGCCCATCAGCAAAATCGGCTATTTGGGCGGGCGCTTTCTGGGGTCTTACCTGATTGCGGTGCTCGTGTTCAGCGGGCTGGGATTCGGGGCCGGGCTGGCGGGCATTATGCCCTGGATGGAGCAGGACCGGTTTCTGGCCAGCACGCCGCTGGGCACTTATGTGTGGCCCTACCTCACGATGGTACTGCCCAATCTGCTGTTTACGGGCGCCATTTTCTTCACCACGGCCACCCTAACGCGCAACATTCTGAGCACCTACATCGGGGCAGTGCTGCTGCTGGTAGGCTACCTGGTGGCCAACGCCTACCTGCGCGACCTGAAAAACGAGCACCTGGTGGCGGCGCTGGACGCCTTCGGCCTCGCGGCCCTGAACTTCACCACCCGCTACCTTACCGCGCCCGAGAAAAACTCGCTGCTGGTACCGTTGTCCAGCTACCTGCTGCTCAACCGCGCAGTGTGGCTGAGCTTCGGGCTGGCGCTGCTGGCGTTTTGCTACGCGCGGTTCCGGTTTTCGGCGCTGGCTTCGGAAAAGGTATCGAAGAAAGTGCGGCGTGAGTCGGCAGCTGCGGCGGGCGCACTGGTGGCCCCCGATGCGGTGCAACCCAGCCAAACCGGCGGCCTGCATTTGCCCCGCGTGACGCAGGTTTTCTCTGGCAGCCTGAGTGTGAGCCAGTGGTGGAGCCTTACCAAGCTGGAGTTTCGGGGCATCGTACGCAGCCGCTACTTCGCGGCCATTGCCGGAGCCGGCGTTATTGTGCTGCTGGCCACGGCCTCTCAGGCCGGCAAAACGTTTGACACGCCCACATTCCCGGTAACCAACCAATACCTGACCATTGCCAACGGGCCGTTCTTTCTGTTTCTGTTTGCCATCATCATCTTCTACAGTGGCGAGTTGGTGTGGCGCGAGCGGCAGGCTGGCGTAGCCCAGATTGCCGACGCCGTGCCGATACCCAACTGGGTGCCGTTTCTGAGCAAGCTGGCGGCGCTATGGCTGGTGCAGGTGGTGCTGATGGCCGTGGTGATGGTGTGCGGCCTGCTCATCCAAACCGCGAAAGGCTACTTCAACTACGAAATCGGGCTGTACATCCAGGCGATATTCTTCTACCAGCTGCCGTATTTGCTGCTGCTCTGCGTGCTGGCCATGGTAACGCAGGTGGTAGTGAACAACAAGTACCTGGGCTTCGCCATCATCGTGGTGTACTACCTGGCCGACCAGTTCCGGCCGCAAATCGGCCTGGGTCATCGGCTGTTTGATTTCGGGGGTGGCACCACGCCTGGCCCCTATTCGGCCATGAACGGCTACGGCCACTTCCTGCCTGCTTTCTGGTGGACCAAGCTGCTGTGGGTGGGCGTGGCCCTGCTCATGGTGCTGGCTGCCACGCTGCTCTGGGTGCGCGGCACCGACACCAGCGGCCGCCTGCGCGAAGCCCGCCGCCGCTGGAGCACCGGCAGCAGCGCCACGCTGGCGCTGGGTTTGCTTGTCAGCCTGGGCGCCGGCGCTTATATTTTCTACAACACCAACGTGCTAAATGAATACCTGACGCCGAAAGCGCAGGAAAAGCAACAGCTAGCCTACGAGCAGCAGTACCGCCGCTACAAAGATGTGCCGCAGCCCCGCGTCACGGCCGTCAGCCTCGATACCGACATTTTCCCGAGTACTCGCGCCGTGCGGTTTCGCGGCCAGTTTACGCTGGTAAACAAGCACGCCGAGCCACTCGATTCGGTGATTGTAAGTTTGCCCGTGGAGCAGCACCCGCGGGTACGGAGCCTGGCGCTGGGTGCCCCCGGCCAGGCCACGCTGGCCCTGAACGACACCACCCTGGGCTTCCGCATCTACCACCTCACCCAGCCCCTGGCGCCCGGCGACTCGCTGGCCCTGAATCTGGACTTATTCTACCAAGAGCGCGGCTTCCCCAACGCGGGTTCCAATACCAATATCGTGTACAATGGCACCTTCGTGAACAACGGCTACCTGCCCCACCTGGGCTACCGCGAAGAAGTTGAAATCAGCGGCGACCAGGACCGCAAAAACTACGGCCTCCAGCCCAAGCCCCGCATGGCCAAGGTCGATGACCTCAAGGCTCGCCAGAACACCTACATCGGCACCGATGCCGACTGGATACGCTTCCAAACCACCGTCAGCACCGAGGCCGACCAAACCGCCGTGGCCCCCGGCTACCTGAAAAAGGAGTGGGTGAAAGACGGCCGCCGCTACTTCACCTACGTGATGGACCGGCCTATGAAAAACTTCTACACCTTCCTGTCGGCCCGCTATAAGCAGTACAAAGCCGAGTGGGTGGACACGGCCGGCCGCCGCACCATCCCGATTATTATCTACTACCAGCCGGGCCACGAGTACAACCTCAAGCGCATGGCAGAAGGCGCCAAAGACGCGCTGGCCTATTGCTCCCGGAATTTCTCGCCCTACCAGCACCAGCAATTGCGCATCCTGGAGTTTCCGCAGTACGCGGCTTTTGCCCAGAGCTTCGCCAACACCATTCCGTTTTCGGAAGCCATTGGCTTTGTGGCCGACGTGGACGACAACGACCCGCAGGACCTGAACATGCCCTACTACGTGACGGCCCACGAGGTGGCGCACCAGTGGTGGGGACACCAGGTAGTGGGAGCCGCCGTGCAGGGCAGCACGCTCATGTCGGAAGCCCTGGCCGAATACTCGGCCCTGATGGTGCTCAGCCACCACAACGGCCCCAGCGCCATGCAGCGCTTCCTGAAGTTCGATATGAACCGCTACCTGCAGGGCCGCGCCTTCGAGCAGAAAAAAGAGGTGCCGCTGGCGCTGGTGGAAAACCAGCAGTACATCCACTACCGCAAGGGCTCGGTGGTGATGTATGCGCTGCAGGACTACATGGGGGAGCAAAAGCTGAATGATGCCCTCAAAAAATATGTGGCCGCTACCGCCTACCAGAAGCCGCCCTACACCAACTCGCCCGAGTTTATCGGCTATCTGCGCCGCGCCGCGCCCGACTCCCTGCAACCCTACATCACCGACCAGTTTGAGCGCATCACCCTGTTCGACAACCGCGTAACCGAAGCCACCAGCAGGAAGCTCCCCAATGGTCAGTACCAGGTGGATTTCACGGTGAAGAGCGCCAAGTTCTACGCCGATAGCCTCGGCAACCAGCGCCCCGCCGACCAAACCCGCGACGCGCTGCCCGTAGCCGTCTTCCCCGAGTTAGGCAAGGATAAAAAGCCCGTGCCGCCGCTTTTGCTGGTCAAGCGCCGCCTGCGCCCCGGCGACAACAAGCTGCGCTTTGTAGTGAAGCAAAAGCCCGCATCCGTGGCCGTAGACCCGTACAATATGATCATCGACCGGCGACTGGACGACAACACCAAGGACGTGAAGCTGTAATTCAAGACTATCTGCCCTGCCTAAGGCCTGCCCACAAAAAAGAGCTGCATCCTCACGGAGCAGCTCTTTTTTTGTGGATAAATGGCCGCTTCAGCGCGAGCCCGCCATGCTCGTTTCCTGCTTATAGAGCCAGTACGAGTAGCTATATATCACCACCACCGAGGCCAGCAAACCGACTAGCAGCACGCTCATGCCCGCTTCCGCCGACCACAGCAGCCCCAACGCCGCGCACAGCAGCCCGGTAGCAAAGAACAGCCGCCCGCCCAGCCGGTGCACCCGCGCCCAGATAAGCGGAAACTCCAGCGCCCACGGCGTTTTGAAGCCCACGAAATAGTTGGGCTGCACGGTGGTGAGGTAATTGCCGAGCAGCGCGAAAAACACCCCCATAATCAGGGCTAGGCCCCGGCCCGACTGCCCGCCCGGGTGCAGAGCCGCGTACAGACTAAACATACTGAGCGCACTCGTCAGCCCCACCAGCGCCAACAGCAGCTTCTGGTAGTTGGCGCTGCCAGCGTCGAGCCGCCGCTTGGGGTCGAAGCGGGGCAGCAGTGCCAGCAGCAGATAGGTACCTACTGGCAAGCCAATGCACAGCAGCCAGATGTGATTTTTAGGGGTATAGCCGTTGGGGCTGCCGGCGCTGTCGAAGTGCGTAGGAATCTGGGAAGGCAGCGCGTCCCAAGTATAAGCCAAGTACAGCGGCGGCACTATCAGCGCTAATAGCGTAAGCAGATGCCAGACAGAGAAAGTGCGTTTCATGGTAATAGCAGTTAAAAACGAGATAATGCGTCAGGATTTGAATTGCAGCAGCCAGCCCAGCAGTTCGTCCATTACCGTCATGTTCAGCGTGTAGGTCACAAACTGTCCCTGCTTGTCGCTGGTCACGAGGTCGGCCTGGCGGAGCAGGTCGAGGTGGTGGCTGATGGTGGGCTTCGAGAACTGGAAGTGGTCGGCTATTTCGCCGGCCGTGCGCGGCTGCTCGCGCAGCAGCTCCAGAATGGCGCGCCGCGTGGGGTCGTTGAGGGCTTTGAAGAGTGCGTTCAAGTGCTGTTAGGTATTTAGACAAATATCTAATTGTTTATTACATTGGCAACATTGCTGGCGATAATTATTTCATAAAGCAAAAGCGGCTCCTGATGCATCAGGAGCCGCTTTTGGCTTTTGCGCTTGTATGTTAACTACGCTTGTACTGCTGCAACAGATAACTCAGTTTCTCTGTAGGACCACTCAAACCTGCGAGAGTGATTACTTCAAGCCGAACTTGGCTTTGTCGGTTTTTGATAATCAAAATCTCGAATGAACCGGCTTTTCCACTTGAGAATGAATCAAGCACAACCTGAATATGCTTCCAGGGAAGAAACCCAAGTTTGGCAGTCCATATACCGTTGGGCCCGAGTTTCAAGAGAGCCTTTGTGGTCATCAGAATCTTCAAGCCTATCGACCAGGAAATAACGCCCACCAACACGGAGCCAGCCATGAGAGCTAACTTGAGTGAGCTTTGCATACCAGCCGATGCAGCAAACACAAAGCTGACTGAGCCAACGAATAAACCCAAGTATCCGCCACTAGGAGAATTGAAGAAGACATAAGGATATTCCTTAGGCTCCATCTGCTACTTCCCGACCACGTCCGTCTTAATGCTCAGTTCCTTCAACTGCGCCCCCGAAATCTGCGAAGGCGAGTCAATCATGACGTCGCGGCCGGAGTTGTTTTTAGGGAAGGCGATGAAGTCGCGGATGGAGTCGGCGCCGCCGAAGAGGCTGCAGAGTCGGTCGAAGCCGAAAGCAATGCCGCCGTGCGGGGGCGCGCCATACTCGAAGGCGTCGAGCAGGAAGCCGAACTGCGCTTTGGCCTCTTCATCGGAGAAACCGAGTAACGAGAACATGCGGGCCTGCACCGCGCGGTCGTGGATGCGGATGGAGCCGCCGCCCACTTCCACGCCGTTGATTACCATGTCGTAGGCGTTGGCGCGCACCTCCCCGATGGTATCGGGCGAGTCAAGCAGGGCCACGTCCTCGGGCTTGGGCGAGGTAAAGGGGTGGTGCATGGCGAAGTAGCGGCCTTCGTCCTCGATGTATTCGAGCAGCGGAAAATCCACCACCCATAGCGCCGAGAAGGTATCCTTGTCGCGCAGGCCGAGGCGCTGGCCCATTTCCAGGCGCAGCTCCGAAAGGGCCTTGCGGGTTTTGTTCGGCTCGCCGGCCAGGATCAGGAGCAGGTCGCCGGGTTGGGCGTTGAAGGCGGCTTTCCACTGCTGGAGCTGCTCCTGGCCGTAGAACTTATCTACCGAAGATTTCACGCTACCATCAGCCTCCACGCGGGCGTAGATTAGGCCGGTGGCGCCAATCTGGGGGCGTTTCACGTACTCGGTCAGCTCGTCGAGCTGCTTGCGGGTGTAGCTGGCCGCGCCGGTAGCGCAGATGCCCACCACCAGGCCGGCGGCTTCAAATACCGGGAATCCGTGGCCCTTGGCTACGTCGTTCAATTCCACGAACTTCATTTCAAAGCGCGTGTCGGGCTTATCGTTGCCGTAGAAGCGCATGGCATCCTGGTAGGTCATGCGCGGCAGCGTCCCGATTTCCAGGTTCTTCACCTCCCGGAACAGGTACTGCACCAGCCCCTCGAAGGTGTTGAGGATGTCTTCCTGCTCCACAAACGACATTTCGCAGTCAATCTGCGTGAATTCAGGCTGGCGGTCGGCGCGCAGGTCCTCGTCGCGGAAGCACTTCACAATCTGGAAGTACCGGTCGAAGCCCGACACCATCAGCAACTGCTTGAAAGTCTGGGGGCTCTGGGGCAGGGCGTAGAACTCGCCGGGGTTCATGCGGGAAGGCACCACGAAGTCGCGGGCCCCTTCGGGCGTGCTTTTGATGAGCACGGGCGTCTCTACTTCAATGAACTCCTGGCCATCGAGGTAGCGGCGGGTGGCCTGGGCCACGCGGTGGCGCAGCATCAGGTTCTGGCGGACGGGGGCGCGGCGCAGGTCCAGGTAGCGGAATTTCATGCGCAAGTCGTCGCCGCCGTCGGTGTCGTCCTCAATCAGGAAGGGCGGCAGCTTGGCGGGGTTGAGCACCTCGATGCTTTCCACCCGGATTTCGATGCCGCCGGTGGGCATTTTGTCGTTTTTGGAGTGGCGCTCGGCCACTTTGCCAGTTACGCTGAGCACAAACTCGCGGCCCAGCTGGCGGGCCTGCTCGCGCACTTCAGCCGTTTCCACGCCTTCTTCCAGGGCCAGCTGCGTGAGGCCGTACCGGTCGCGCAAGTCCACCCACAGAATGCCGCCTTTGTCGCGGGTGCGCTGCACCCAGCCGCAGAGCGTGACGGTTTGGCCAATGTGTTCGGGGCGAAGTTCGCCGCAGGTATGCGTCCGGAGCATGTTGTCTTAGTGCTTAGTGCTTAGTGCTTAGTGCTTAGGCTACCAGGGGTGGGCTCGGGCTCTAAACGCAGCCTAAGCACCAAGCCCTAAGCACCAAGCACTAAACTATAGAGGCGAAGGTAACCAGTAAAATCAGGAGAAGACGAGAAATTCGTGGGCCGCAGTGTGACAAAAGGCAGGTTGAATTGGGGTTAACAGCTGATTTCAGTTCTTGCAGTGGCATTTGCGTACCGTTGCAGTAAGTTCGGCACGGAGTATGCAAACTGCCTCTCCACAATCGTTCTGCATCTGCTCCAACTCTTCTTTTTTCCGCTTCCAATGAAACGCCCCGTACTGCTCGCGCTGGCCGCCACGCTCCTCTCCTTTTCGGCCGCGCAGGCCCAGACTAAGGTAAAAACTAAAACCAAGGCTGCCGATGGCACTGAGGTTAAAACCAAGTCGGATGTGGAGCCGGTCACGCTTTCTGGCCCCATCAAGCGGGTGGAAACGCTGTCGGGCATTGATGTATTTCCGGCGTCCAGCGGCCAGAGCATCATGCTCAGCTTCACGCAGCAGTTCACCAAGCCCGGCACGCTGGTGATGACCAACTACAAAAAGCAGCCCGTATACACCATGGCGCTGGACCCGCAGAACAACACCGGCGAGCCGGTAGACCTAGGCCGCATTCCGGCCGGCACCTACCTCATCGAGGCCAAAACCGGCAACTACGTGTACTGGAAGAGTGTCCGCATCAAGTATCCGTCGGCGCCGGTATCCAAGAAGCGCCGCTAGCAAGCGCTGTCATTCCGATGCAGGAGGAATCTAGGTCAGCTCCGTCTCAACGACGTTAACTCAGATTCCTCCTACGTCGGAATGACAAGTGTTTTGCACCTCTTTTCTGGCTCCGGAGTCGTTGTGGCTTCGGAGCCTTTTGGTATCCCGCCGGCCGTCGGCGGGGGTTCCGTCGTACCTTTGCTGCCCTATGAAAACCTCTGTTCGTTTCCTGCGCCTGGCGCCGCTGCTGCTGGCTGTGCTGCTGCTGGCCGCGTTTGCTGCGCCCAAGCTCAAAAAAACAGCCATCACCAAAAGTCTCACGGTGGGCGTGCCCGAGGGCTTCCAGGCGCTGCCCGACGATGGCATTGCCGCGAAATATCCGTCGCCGCGCAAGCCGCTGGCGGTGTTTAGCAATAATAGCGGCCGCGTCGATTTCAGCGTGGCCCAGAAGCCGAGCACCTTCACCAGCCGCGACTACGCGCTGCTGCTCAAGATCTACAAGGCCAGCATCCAGAACATGTACTCCAAGGTGGAATTCCTGTCCGAGGATATTCGCACCATCAACAAGCGCGACTTCGTGGCTTTGGAGTTCGTCTCAACGGTGGCCGACACCCGCCGCACCAGCAACCTGGCCCCTATCCGGCGCTACCAGATGGTGCAGTACACCATCACTGGCGACCAGCTAACGGTGTTCACCTTCGTGGCCCCTGCCGACGAGCAGCCCCAGTGGCAGCCCACTGCCCGCGCCGTGATGAACAGCATTGTGATGAAGTAACTACGTGTCATTGCGAGCGGAGCGAAGCAATCCTTCCTCTCGTGGCAGACACTTCCCTTAGAGACAAGCCCTCCAGCAGTAGGTTAGTAACCTAACGCCGGAGGGATTGTCGCTTAATTGACGCTCACAACTTTTAAAGGAAGGATTGCTTCGTCGTGCCTCCTCGCAATGACAGTAAATTACCGAATGCCCCTTTCCATCTATTCCGACGACCACTACATGCGTGAGGCGCTCAAGCAGGCGCGCTATGCGTTTGCGGAAGAGGAAATTCCGATTGGGGCGGTGGTAGTGCTGGACGGGCAGATTATTGCGCGGGCCTACAACCAGACCGAGAAGCTGCGCGACGTAACGGCCCACGCCGAAATGCTGGCCCTGACGGCCGCCGCCAACCACCTCGGCAACAAGTACCTCACCGACTGCACCCTCTACGTGACCGTGGAGCCCTGCGTGATGTGCGCCGGCGCCACGGCCTGGGCCCAGCTGCGGCGTGTGGTATACGGCGCCGACGAGCCCAAATTTGGGTACCGCCGCCACGGCCAGCTGCTGCATCCCAAGGCCGAGGTAGTATCTGGCGTGCTGGCCAACGAGTGCGGTAACGTCATGCGCGAGTTTTTCGCCCGAAAGCGGAAATAGGCTACTTTTGGCTGCCGCCGTAACCCTACGCGGGCTGCGGCGGTTTTAGTGTCGTACGCGTACCAAAGAACGTCATGCTGAACGAAGGCGGAGCCGTAGTCGAAGCATCTCTACCTCTGACTAATTGATGCTAGTGCAACAAAGCGGTAGAGATGCTTCGACTACGGCTCCGCCTTCGTTCAGCATGACGTTCTTTTCCACAAAGCGCTTTTTCCTCTCCTTTTCACCCCAAAACCCTAGCATTATGGCTTTCGAACTGCCCAAACTGCCCTACGACTACGCCGCCCTGGAGCCGCACATTGATGCGCAGACCATGGAAATCCACCATAGCAAGCACCATCAGGCTTATGTTACCAACCTAAACAACGCGGTAGCGGGCACGGAGCTGGAAGGCAAGAGCCTCGAAGATTTGATGCAGAACATTGCCTCGGCGCCAGCTGCGGTGCGCAACAACGGCGGTGGCCACTGGAACCACTCCTTTTTCTGGCAGATCCTCGGCCCGAACGCGGGTGGTGAGCCAACCGGCGCCGTAGGCGAAGCCATCAACAAGGCCTTCGGCAGCTACGAGAAGTTCAAGGAAGAATTCACGAAGGCCGCCACCACGCGCTTCGGTTCGGGCTGGGCCTGGCTGTGCAAGCAGTCCGACGGCTCCGTGAAAATCTGCTCGACGCCCAACCAGGACAACCCGCTGATGCCCGACGCCGGCTGCCAGGGCACGCCCATCCTGGGCCTCGACGTGTGGGAGCACGCCTATTACCTGAAGTACCAAAACCGCCGCCCCGACTACGTGGCCGCTTTCTACAACGCCATCAACTGGGACGAAGTAAATAAGCGCTTCGCTGAGGCAGCTTAGTTTATCTCCGGCTTTTACAGTCATTGAAAAAGCCTCTACCCGCCTGGGTGGGGGCTTTTTTACGTAAAAACTGGCCGGAGCCTATACTTCTTTTGCTTCAAGCAAAACCTTTTAGGCAGCATTACGCTTTAGGAGCAGTTCATGTACCTACATTGATTTTTCGCCTTATGGCTTCCAAACTTCTTTCGTCTGCCCAGCTGGGCCCGATTACGCTCCAGAACCACCTCGCCATGGCGCCCATGACGCGCGCCCGCTCGCTGGGCAACGTGCCCGGCCCGCTAGTGGCCGAGTACTACGCCCAGCGTGCCACCGTCGGCCTCATCATCACCGAAGGCACCTCACCCTCGGCCAACGGCCTGGGCTATGCCCGTATTCCCGGCCTGTTCAACCAAGAGCAGGTAGCCGGCTGGAAGCTGACCACCGATGCCGTACACGCGAAAGGCGGCAAGATTTTCGTGCAGTTCATGCACACCGGCCGGGTATCGCACCCCCTGAACATGCCCGAAGGCACCGAAATGGTAGCCCCTTCGGCCATTGCCGCTGCCGGCGACATGTGGACCGACCAGCAGCAGATGCAGCCCCAGCCTACGCCCCGCGCCCTCACGACCGAGGAAGTAAAAGGACTGGTGCAGGATTTCGCGCAGGCGGCCAAGCTGGCTATTGAGGCCGGTTTTGATGGCGTGGAGCTGCACGCTGCCAACGGCTACCTGCTCGAGCAGTTCCTTAACCCCCACAGCAACCAGCGCACCGATGAGTACGGTGGCAGCCTGGAAAACCGGGCCCGCTTCGTGCTGGAAGTAGTTGACGCCACGGTTGCCGCCATCGGGGCCGAGCGTACCGGCATCCGCCTCTCGCCCTGGAGCACGTTCAACGACATGGCCCTCGCCGACGACATCGACGCACTGTATGAGTACTTGGCCACCGAGCTGCAGCAGCGCAACCTGGTGTACCTGCACCTGATCAACCAGGAAAACTCGAAGGTGGCCGCCTCGTGCGCCGCGACCATCGACCGCCTCCGAGCCAAGTTCACCAACACCCTGATTCTGTGCGGCGGCTATGATGCCGAGCGTGCCGAAGCCGAACTGCAAAGCGGCCGCGCCGACCTCGTAGCCTTCGGCCGCGACTACATCAGCAACCCCGACCTGGCCGAGCGTTTCGAGCAGCAGGCTTCCCTCGCTAAAGGTGACCAAAGCACCTTCTACGCCCCTGGCCCCGAGGGCTTCCACCAAGGCTACACCGACTATCCGGCCCTGGCCGAAGCCCCGGCACAAGCCTAGTTCGCCACCGCCCTTGTGTATTTTTTAAAGCCCTCCGGTCAGTTTGGCCGGAGGGCTTTTTGCTGCCATGGTAGGCACCGCAAGCCGCTGTAGCTGGTAGAACTGCGGCATAACCCGGTGCTGACGCCCTATTTCCCCGGATAGATTTTTCTATCTTTAGGTTCAAAATTGTGTTCCCCCCACTTTTCCCCATCCTATTGGCATGAGTACCAAGTTGCGGCTCATTATTCTGAGCTTTCTACAATTCTTTATCTGGGGTTCGTGGCTGATAACCATCGGGGCGTACTGGTTTCAAACCAAGCAGTGGTCGGGGGCGCAATTCGGGGCCATCTTCTCCACGATGGGCATTGCCTCCATCTTCATGCCCTCCATCATGGGCATCATTGCCGATAAGTATGTAAATGCCGAAAAACTCTACGGCATCCTGCATATTCTGGGTGGGGCGGTGCTGTGCACGGTGCCCCTGGTAGCAGATCCGGGCACCTTCTTCTGGGTGATTCTGCTGAACATGATTTTCTACATGCCCACGCTGGCCCTCAGCATTGCAGTATCGTACTCGGTGCTGAAGCGGCAGGGCCTGGATGTGGTGAAAGACTACCCGCCCATCCGGGTGTGGGGCACCATCGGCTTCATTGTGGCCATGTGGACGGTGAGTCTGCTGGGCTTCGAGAAATCGGCCAACCAGTTTTACGTGGCGGCCGCCGCCGCGTTTGCGCTGGGTATCTACTCGTTCACGCTGCCGGCCTGCCCGCCCACAGCCAAAGACACTCCCAGCCGCTCCTTGGTGGATGTGCTGGGCCTGAAGTCGTTTGCCTTGCTGCGCGACACCAAGATGCTCACCTTCTTCCTGTTCGCGCTGCTGCTGGGTGCCGCGCTGCAGCTCACCAACGCCTACGGCGACACCTTTCTGCACGATTTCGATAAGGTGCCGGCCTATCAGGACACGTTTGCCGTGAAGTATCCGGCCATTATTATGTCCATCTCGCAGGTATCTGAAACGCTGTTTATTCTGGCTATTCCGTTCTTTTTGCGGCGCTTTGGCATCAAGCAGGTGATGCTATTCAGCATGATTGCGTGGGTGCTGCGCTTCGGCCTGCTGGCCTACGGCACGCCCAGCCAGCCCGGCATCTGGCTGATTGTGCTGTCCTGCATTGTGTACGGCATGGCTTTCGACTTCTTCAACATCTCCGGCTCCCTGTTCGTGGAAACCCAGACGGCTTCCAGCATCCGGGCCAGTGCCCAGGGCTTGTTCATGATGATGACCAACGGCTTCGGCGCAGTGCTGGGTAGCTCTGTCAGCGGTATCGTCATCGAGAAGTACTTCACCAACCCCGTCGACCAGACCAAGGACTGGCACGGCATATGGCTGGCCTTTGCCGCCTACGCTCTCGTTATTGCCGTGCTGTTCGTGGTGCTGTTCAAGCATAAGCATACGCCCCAGGAAGCCTCTGCTGACGCTGAGCACGTAGAGCCGCTGCTGAGCGTGGAACAAGCGTAGGCCTACCGCTGTCGTCTGCAACAACACTTTCCTGCGTCGTTCGCACCGCCATTCGAGCGGAACGGGCGGCGCAGTTCTTTTCTTATTTTTAGTTCTCTATGACTTCCGAAGTACCCGTTGCTCAGGCCCCGGCACCTAGCTATGCCAACGTATTTGATAATGAAAACTACTTTTTGCCCTTAGCCTGGTTTCACCAGACGTTCGGGGTGTTGCCGCGCAAGCTTATCTTCCAACTCGCCAGCGCCGATACCCGCGCCGCAGCGCTGCAAGCCTTGGCTACCCGCTACGATCTGGACCAAGCGACTGTCGCCCACTCCGTATACATCGAGAAACCAGGCCAGGAACCCGAGCTAAACGTGTGGGCGCTACATCTGGCCCCACACCTGCTTTTATTGGTCGGCGACCGGGAGTCTTACAGCGAGCGAGGCGTTCAGGTATTCTACTCCCCCGCTACCGATGCCACTGAGCTAGCCACCCTACGTGCGCTGCTAACGGCCTACGTTGAAACCGGGCAGCAAGAGCGGCAGCGAATCCATGCCCTGCGCCTGGCCTACAACGACTTGGAGTTTACTCCGCTCGACATAAAAATTCCGGCGCTGGACCTAAGCACTCATTACAACGACGACTTACTGCCTGCTCACAACACTATTGTGCGGCGGCTGCAGCAGCCCCAAGATAAAGGCATTGTTATTTTGCACGGGCCACCTGGCACCGGCAAAACCAGCTACATCCGTCACCTCTGCGGCCTCACCGACAAGCCCAAACTGTTCATACCACCCAATCTGGCGGCCCGCATTGCCGACCCGGAATTCATCAATCTGCTTCACGACAACACCAACTCTATTCTCATCATCGAAGACGCGGAGGCGCTGCTGGTTAAGCGCGACGCCGCTGGTGGTGGCCCTAGCGCCGTCAGCAACCTGCTCAACCTCTCCGACGGGCTGTTAGCCGACTGCTTTCATATCCAGATTGTGTGTACTTTCAACACTGACCTCTCCCGGATTGATAGCGCGCTCCTGCGCAAGGGCCGGCTAATTGCCGCCTACCACTTTCAACCCTTGAGCGAGGCGAAGTCTGAAGCGTTAGCCAGCAGCCTTGGGCACAGTATGCCATTGGGTGCCCCTACTGCTCTGGCTGATATATATAACCGGGAGGAGCCAGAATTTGGAGTAGGCAGAACAGCTAATCCCATCGGCTTTGGCAGCCGTCAGTAAACCATAGAGTATAAAAAAGGCACAAGTACAGTAAAAAAACAGCACAAGCAAAAAAGCCGTTCTGCAGCAAGCAGAACGGCTTTTTTGGAATAAGGGAAGCTGTTACGGTTAGAACTGCTCGTCGGCAGTGAAGTAGAAGTCACCTTCGATTTTAGCGTTTTCGTCGGAATCAGAGCCGTGTACGGCATTGGCTTCAATGCTCTTGGCATACTTCTTCCGGATAGTGCCTTCCGCAGCCTGCGCGGGGTTGGTAGCGCCAATCAGCGTGCGGAAATCAGCTACAGCGTTGTCTTTCTCCAGAATGGCAGCCACAATAGGGCCCGAAGACATGTATTTCACCAAGTCGCCGTAGAAAGGACGCTCTTTGTGCACTTCATAGAACTGGCCAGCACGCTCGGGTGTCAGCTGCACTTTTTTCAGTGCTACAATACGGAAGCCACCTTCCTCAATCATGCTCAGGATGCCACCGATGTGGTTTTCCTGGGTGGCGTCGGGCTTAATCATGGTGAACGTGCGGTTCGTAGCCATTGGGTTTTACTCGTTAGGGATGAAGAAATTTAGCGCGCAGCAAACCAGTGAAGTATTTGCGGCCACAAAAGTAGCGGGATTTGCCCGCAATAGTGCAGCCGCGCTGGAAATGTGCGGTAGCGGGAAAATAATTTAACAACGGCGCTTCGCTGTTTCCAGCTGCGGTAGACGGAGTAAAAGGGGCTGTGCCGAACGCCGCCGCCTTATTCCACCAACTCCGGCCCGGCGCATAGCTTACTAATTCCTGTATTTGCCCTTATTTCCGCTGTGCTTTGGCGCACTAAACCCAGGGGCGTGTTGTTGGAACCCGGATTATTTCCGACTTTTGCCGCCTTTGTACGCGGCTTAAAACACCGAAATTCAGTCACCTACCCCGTAGGCAATGTCCACAATATCTGAGTTAAAGGAGTTGCTGTCGCAGCCCCGGCAGGTTTTCATCACCACCCACCACAAGCCCGACGCTGATGCCTTGGGCTCGTCGCTGGGACTGGCGGGCTACCTGCGCAAGAAAGGTCATTCCGTGACGGTTGTGACGCCTTCCGACTACCCCAACTTCCTGGCCTGGATGCCCGGCAACGAGGAGGTAGTAGTGTATGAGCGCCGCGAAAACGATGCCCAGGTGCGCGACATCATCAACGCCGCCGAAGTGCTGTTCTGTCTGGATTTTTCCTGCCTGGGCCGCATCAACGAGATGGGCGAGTACATTCGGCACGCTCCGGGCACCAAGGTGCTCATCGACCACCACCAGGAGCCGGAGGCTTTTGCCGACCTCGACTACTCCAACTCCAAGGCGGCCGCCACGGCCGAGCTGGTGTTTGAGGTGATCCGCGACCTGGGCGACCAGGCGTTGATCGACAAAGGCATCGGTGAGTGCCTGTACGCGGGCATCATGACCGATACGGGCTCGTTCCGGCACCCCAGCACCTCGCGCAACGTGCACCTGATTATTGCCGAGCTGCTCAACGCCGGCATCAACCTCAGTGACGTGCACCGCCGCATCTACGACTCGCACTCCGAGCAGCGGCTGCGCTTCCTGGGCTTCGTGCTGAAAGATAAACTGACCGTGCTGCGCGAATACAACACGGCCTATATTGCCATTACGCAGGCCGAGCTCAAGGAATACGACTCGAAAACCGGCGACACGGAAGGCCTCGTCAACTTTGCGCTCAGCATCGAGGGCATCGTGTTTGCGGCCGTGCTCATTGACCGTGGGCAGGCCATCAAGATTTCCTTCCGCTCCGTCGGCGACTTCTCGGTGAGCAGCTTCTCGCGCGACCATTTCCAGGGTGGCGGCCACCACAACGCCGCCGGCGGCATCAGCTACGAGCGGCTGGAGCCTACCGTGCAACGTTTCCTCGACTTATTGCCTCACTACCAAAACCGACTGGTGACGGCCCCGCTGGCAGTTGCGCCGCCTTCCGCGT
This sequence comes from Hymenobacter puniceus, assembly GCF_014333525.1. GTDB lineage: Bacteria > Bacteroidota > Bacteroidia > Cytophagales > Hymenobacteraceae > Hymenobacter. Next base: position 54,664 of record NZ_JACSCX010000002.1, on the reverse strand, counting down.
AACTTGCCTGAAATTTCCTTTTCACCCCTTCTCTGCTTCATGCACTTGCATCGCAACATTCTGAGCCTGGCCCTGGCGGCCGGCATCCTGGGCCTGGCTTCCTGCAACAAAGGCGGCGGCGATTTTGCCAAAACCAAAACGGGCATCGAGTACAAGCTCTTCAAAAACGACGGCGGCACGAAATACTCAGCCCGCGAAATCGGCCCCGATGGCGACGCTACCTACAAGGACCGCCTCGGCAAAATCCTGGCTCTGGACGTGGAATATCGTTCGTACAAAGACTCGGTTTTGTTCAACTCGCGCAAGCAGCAGGGCATTCCGATGCGCATTGAGCTGCAGGAGCTGAAAGTGAAAGGCGGCCTGGAAGAGGCGCTGTCGTTGCTGCAGCCCGGCGACTCGGGTGTATTCCGCTTCAATGTGGATACCATCTTCGCTAAGAGCTTCCGCCAGCCGGTTCCGGCATTCATGAAGCCAGTTGCCGGCAAGGATGCCAAGCCAAGCACCGAGCCCGTGTACATGACGATGTTTGTGAAGGCGCAGAAGCTGCAAAGCAAAGAGGAAGCCCAGGCTGACCAGCAGAAGATGATGATGGAGCAGCAGCAGAAAATGGCTGCACATGCCGAAGAGCAGCTAAAGAAAGACGACGTGATTCTGCAGGAATACGTGAAGAAAAACAACCTCACCATGCAGAAAGACGCTTCGGGCGTGTATTACATGGTGACCAAGCCCGGCACCGGCGCCAAGCCCAAGGCGGGCCAGACGGTTTCGGTGCTCTACAAAGGCTCGCTGCTCGACGGCAAAGTATTCGACTCGTCGGAGAAAATGGGCAACAAGCCTATCGACTTCCCAATTGGTGTGGGCCAGGTGATTCCGGGCTGGGACAAAGCCATTCCGCTGCTGGCTAAAGGCAGCAAGGCTACGCTGCTGATTCCGTCGTCGTTGGCGTACGGCCAGCGCGGCGCCGGTGCCGACATTCCTGCCGACGCGCCTCTGCGCTTCGACGTGGAGCTGGTGGACGTGAAGTAAAGTTTCCGGCCGCGGCCTCTTTCGGCCGCGGCTTTTTACCCCTTTTTAGTTGCGTACGCATATGAAACTCGGATTCAAAAACTCGGTGCTGGTGCGCATGGCCGCCCTGTTGCTGGCCGTAGCCGCTCCCGCCTTGTCGGGCTGCGACAATACGGATTTTGCCCAGCAGCAGCAGGACCGCCAGAACGAGTACAAGGTGAAAGATGACGCCTTGATTCAGGCGTACCTGACCCGCAAGGGCATCACGGCCGGCGACGGTGTGAACCAGTACGTTCGCCTCAATGACGCCGAGAATGATGGCTTGTACCTGGTGAAGCTGAGCGACGGCCCAGCCACCAATCCTCTTATCACCAACGGCAAGCAGGCGGATATCAAATACATCGGCCGTTTCCTGCGCGAAACCAACGAGACGACCGTATTCGACAACTCCACCGACCAGCGTGTACCCTGCGGCTGCTTCAGCGTAACGGTAGGTGCCGGCCAGGTAATCAAAGGTTGGGACCAAGGTTTGCTGAAGATGCGTAAGGGCGACCGGAAACTGCTTTTGATACCATCTTACCTAGGCTACGGCCAGGCCGGCCGTGGCACCATACCTGGCGATGAGCCTTTGCTCTTCGATATGGAAGTGCTGGACGTACGGTAGTTTTCCCTTTGACATGCGCCCAATTCGAAGCATTCTGCTGCTGAGTTGCTGGCTGATTTCGGCGGTAGCGTGGGCCCAAACCGGCCCGGCTACCGCCGATTCGCTTTCCAGCCTCGCCATTCCGCCAGCCAGCAGCCTTACTACCACCGGTGGCGTGCGCTACGTGGTGTTGCATCCCGGCAGTGGCGTGCCCTCCACGCGCGTAGCCGTGTACTACCGCGGCTTTCTGCCCGATGGCCGGGTTTTCGACAGTACGCTGGTGCCGGCCAAACCGCTACGCCTGCGCGTAGGCCGCGGCGAGGTTATACGGGGCTGGGACGAGCTGCTGGGCTTGCTACCCCCCGGCAGCCGCGTGCGAGCCTGGACTCCGGCCCGCCTCGCCTACGGTGCCCAAGGTGTGCGCCACCCCGACGACGATACGCAGTACCTGATTCCGCCCAATACTGATTTGCGGTTTGATATTGAACTGCTGCCAGCTAAGTAGCCGTGGCCCGGACTTCAGCCCGTAGCCCAGCGCTGCAGTACCGCCGGGCTACGGACTAAAATCCGGGCCATACTCCTTACCTTCCTCCTCGTTCTTATGTCTCATTTGATTTATTGCTTGCTACTGCTGTTGCCGGGTCTGGCCGCTGCCGCCCCTCAGCAGGGCACGCCGGCGCCGTTTGGCCGCACGGCTTCGGGCATCGAGTACCGCATCTACCGCCAGCAAAATGGCCGCTACACGCTCCGCACCGACGTAGTAGCCGCCGGCGACACCGCCTACGCGCGCCGCATCGGCAAGGTGCTGTCGGCGCACATTCAGTACCGTACCGGCAAGGATTCGGTGCTGTTCAGCTCACGCAAGCAGCTCCGCACGGCCATTCTGCTCCCGCTGCCCGAAGTGAAAACCAAGGGCGGCATGGAAGAAGCCATGGCGCTGCTGCAGCCCGGCGACTCGGCCACGTTCCGGTTCCAGGCCGATTCGGTGTTTCGCAAGTCGTTCCGGCAGCCGGTTCCGCCGCCCGTGCGGGCCGGGGGCAACGTGCTGGTAATGCTGGTGAAAGCCAACAAGATTCTGACGGCCGAAGGCGCCCGCGCCGAGCAGATTCGGATGGCCGAGGAAGCCAAGAAGAAAGAAGCGGCCGAAGCCGGCCAGCGCCTCACCAAGGACATTGCTACCATCCAGGCCTATGCCACGCGCAACAAGCTGGTGCTGCTGAAAACGCCCGCCGGCACGCACTACGTCATCACGAAGCGCGGCACCGGCGCCAAGCCCCTGAAAGGCCAGACGGTTTCGGTGCTCTACAAAGGCGCGCTGCTGAGCGGCAAAGTATTCGACTCGTCGGAAAAGAATGGTGGCCAGCCGATTGAGTTTCCGATTGGTACCGGCCAAGTGATTCCGGGCTGGGACCAGGCCATTCCGCTGCTGCCCAAAGGCAGCAAAGCCATCCTGCTTATTCCGTCGAGCCAGGCCTACGGCTCCCGCGGCGCCGGCCCCGACATTCCGGCCCACGCCATCCTGCGCTTCGACGTGGAGCTGGTGGATGTGAAGTAGTATACGGTGTCATTGCGAGTAAAGCGAAGCACCCGCAGGACAGCGCAGCTAATCCTTCCTCTCGTGGCAGATAATTTCCTAACAGAGAAGCCCTCCGGCAGCAGGTTATGAACCTAGGTCCGGAGGGCTTTCTTCTCAATTCAGGCTCGGCTCAGCGAGAGGAAGGATTAGCTGCGCTGTCCTACGGGTGCTTCGTCGTGCCTCCTCGCAATGACAACCGTTTATTCCGCCAGCACTTCTGACAGGATAGCCAGGGACCGGACTTCGCCCAAGTGCTCGACGTGCAGCTGGTAGTAGCGGATGAGCACAGCCAGCAGCTCGCGCCGAATGCGGCCATTAGGAATAGCGGCCTGTGCCGGGTCGCGCAGCAGCTCGTCAAAGTAATGGTCGAACTCCTGCAGGCGCAGTACGGCCGGGCCACTGCTCTGGCTGGTGGGTACGGTGGCCGCAAAAGCCACCTGCGTGGTAATTTCCTCACCCCGCTCGGCCCCAAACCCCAGGTAGCGCGCCAGATCGAGCAGGAAGGTGAGCGTGAAGTTTTCAGTGCCGCTTTCCTGCTGATCAAACGCTAGCAGACTGTCGTGCAGAAATTGGAACAGCGGCTCGTTTTCCTCTTCTTCCTGCACCGTGTGGCTCAAAATCTCGGACAGCACCAGCCCCACACTGCTTTTCTGCACATCATACGGAATGCTACGGTAAGGCTCGGCGCAGCGGAACTCGGAGAGGCGCGTGAGGCCGCCGGTGCGCGAGGTGTAGGCCACCAGCTCCAGCTGCGTGAGCGGCTGAAACAACGCAATCCGGCCGGGCGGCTTGGCTTTGCGCACCCCGTTCACCACGTAGCTCTGCACGCCCAGCCGCTCGGTGTACACCCGCGCAATGATGCTGGTTTCGCGGTATTTGATGTAGCTCAGAACGATGCCGCGGGTTTTGATGAGCATAGGTAGTTCGTCTATTAGAACGTCGTGCTGAGCGAAGGCGCAGCCGCAGTCGAAGCATCTCTACCGCTTCGCTGAGAATGTAATTTGGTTGGTACTACGAGATAGATGCTTCGACTGCGGCTGCGCCTTCGCTCAGCATGACGGCCTTTCCGCAGCTCTGTCCTTTCGTTTCTATTGCTCCACTACGGCAATCTTACTGACGCAGCCGTTCTTACCGTCGGCATCCGACGAAAGCACCAGATACACACCCGACTGCACCTTACGGCCGTTGTAATCGGCCAGATTCCAGATGACAGTGCCGCCGGTGGCCGTGGTCTGGTAAACCAGTTTGCCCGTTACATCCGTGATTTTGACGATGCCGTTGTTGGCCAGCCCCGACACACCTACTTGCCCCGTGAAGTTGGTGCGTACCGGATTTGGCGACACCTTGGCGCAGTCCTTGGGCGCACCTTCCGTGATGGTGGCCGAGCCGCGGTACGATACCACGCCGCCCGGCGTCGCCACGAACACCTCGCCGGTTTTGTCGTTCACGGCCACGTCTGTAATCTGGTTGCTGGGCAGCGGGCTGTTGTCGGTGGTGAAGTGCAGCAGCATTTTAGTGGCATTTTCATCGAACAGCCACAGGCCCCGGTCGGTGCCAAACCACTTGCGGTTGGCGCCGTCGATGGCTATGGCACGCACCACCTCCTCGTTCAGGGTAGGAAAGCCATTCAGAAACGGTGTGGCAAAAACCGGGTTGGGAGTGGAAAATGCTGCACTAGGATCATCAATGAAGGCCACGCCTTTGTCGGTGGTAACCCAGATGGCCCCGCGCCGGTCTTTGGCCAGCGCAAATACCGTGTTGGAAGGCAGCCCATTGCCCTGCGAGAAATATACGGGCACGCCCTTGTTCACATCGTCGTAGGCCATCAGGCCGGTGCCACTTTTGCGGGCCTGCGCCACCCACACCCCGCCAAAGTCGTCGAGCGCCAGCCGGTCGAGGTTGTCGAAGCCGGGATAGAACGGGATGGTGCGCCAGGTGTCGGTAGTGGGGTTGAGCACGTGCAGGCCCGAGCGGCCCGGCTGCTCGGGGTGGCGCGAAGCTACCCACACATTGCCTTCCGCCGACACTGCCACGTCGGTGACGCGGGTGTAGGGTGCACCAGGAATGGCGCTTACCAGCGGACTGTTGCCGGGCGTGTATTGCTTGAAGTCACCGGGGCCTTTCCAGCGCAGCAGCCCGTCGCCATAACTCCCGATATAGAGCGTGCCGTCGGAAGTGCGGGCGCCGCGGGTCAGGTCTTTAAGATTAGGATAGTCAGCGCGGTTGGGGTAGTTTTCCTTGGTGATATTGGTCCAGCGGCCATCCCTGAACTCGTAGAAGCCCTGGAATAGCTCACTCTGCACGTAGGAAGATGTATTGAAGCCTCCCGTAAATACGTCCACGGTACCGGAACGAGCATCAGCCAGCAGCCCGAAGGCCTCCTTGCTTTGCGGGGAGTTCGGCATGAACTGCTCGAACGTAGTGCGGTCGGTGGTGCGGAGCAGGCCGCGTTGCTCATCGGCCACGTAGAGGGCGCCGTCGCGGCTGCGCAGGGCATTAATGGGTATTGGCACGGCCGCGTTGCGCAGCACCGTCAGCGCGTTGGTAGTGGTGTTCAGCAAGGATACCTGGCGGCCGTCGGTGATGAGCAGGCCGGCCCGGGTGGAAGTGAGGCTGCGGTATTGGTCGGCGTACACGGAAAACACCGGCTCCCAGGTGGTACCGGAACGGTAGCGCAGCAGGTTGCCGAAGTTGCGGCCGGCCAGCACCTGCCCGTTGTGCGTGACAAGCGTGCGGAACGTGCCATCCGGCGCCGGCACATCGAGGTTCCAGGAGCGGTAATCGGCGAGGTTGGCGCTGAGGCTGGCCCGCAGCAGGCCCTTGTCGGTGGCGGCAAATACGAAGCCGCCCACGGTGGTGCTGGCGTACACCTTCACCACCACGCCCAGCGGCCCGATGTTGGCGTAGGTGTCGCGCACCTCTAGGCGGTTCATGTCGAGCACCAGCAGCCCAAAGTCGCAGGCCAAGTAGCCGCGGCCACCGTTAAAATGGATGTGGTTGATGTTTTTGGCGCCGGCCAGCTGCTTGCGCTGAATGTCACTGACGTTGCGCACCCGGCTGCCATCGGGGCTGAGCAGGTCGAGGTTGGCGTCGCGGTACGCCACCAGCAGCTGCTGGCTCACCGAGTCGTAGGCTATGTTCTGCACGCCCACACCATTGAGCTCGTCGCGGCGCGAAAGCAGCGTGGTGGTGCTGGTTTCCTTATCGAAGTAGTAAAAGGCATTTTCGGCGGCTACATAGATGCGCGGCCCGGTGTCGGCCAGTACCCGCGAGCTGCTGGTGGGCAGGTGCAGCTGCCAGTCGCCGTAGCCTACGCCCTGCGCCCGGGTAGCGGCCGGAGCGGCCAGCAAAAGCCCGGTCAGGAATAAGGCGCCGGAACCTAACGTGCGTAGCAAACGAATCATGGGCTCAAGGATAGCAGAGTAAGAAAACGACCGGCTGCATAACGCCTGCCGCCCGCAATTAGTGCTTGTGCGCGGTTGAGGTTTCGTGCAGGGCTTTGTCCTGCATTCCCTCCAGAAAACAGGGCCGGCAGCGGGCTTCATACACGTCGGTTTCACCGAGCAGAATCTTGTCTTCGGAAGCGGCCATGCGGAACGAGTACGAGGCAATTTCGCCGCAGCACACACACACGGCGTGCACTTTGGTCACGTATTCGGCCACGGCCATCAGGGCGGGCATAGGGCCGAAGGGCTTGCCCAGAAAGTCCATGTCGAGGCCGGCCACGATAACGCGGGAGCCGCGGTTGGCCAGCTGCACGCACACGTCCACGAGGCTGTCGTCGAAGAACTGCGCTTCGTCGATGCCCACCACGTCGCAGCCGCTGGCCAGCAGCAGAATTTCCTGGGCCACAGGCACCGGCGTAGAGCGGATGCTATTGGCATTATGCGACACCACATCCTCCTGGTGGTAGCGGGTATCGAGGGCCGGCTTGAAGATTTCCACCTGCTGGCGGGCAATTTTGGCCCGGTTCAGCCGCCGGATCAGCTCCTCGGTTTTGCCCGAAAACATCGAGCCGCACACCACTTCAATCCAGCCGCGGCGGGCGGCGTCGCGGCCATTGCCGACACGGGGTTCAATAAACACAGAGTTGTTGGTTGCAGGTTGCCAATTGCCAGAGGTCCGGCAGGTATCGTAACATCTAAAGTACGGGTTTCGCTGGGTAGGCTCAAACCGGAAATACCATATTTCACATCTACCATCACATAATCAATCGGTTGGCGAAGGCTGACTTATTTTGCGGACACTGATAAAGTCCTTCGAAGCCGAATAGGTTACCTCCACCACATCACCATTTTCTATTGCATCATACAACTCATTGGTCACCCCAACTCTATGGGTTTCATCAGGGGCAAGTTCCAGCCATGTAAAGCCCAATACCTTCATTTTGATCCGCACCTGAAACTGACCGACCAATCGATAGCCCATGCGCTGGTTGTAGCGCGGCTTCACCAACCATTCGGACACGCCAAAGCAGAAGACAACTATCCCTAAAAATATGCTAACCGGCAGCTTCTGCCCATACTCCTCAACTGTAGACGGCAGATGATCAGCCGGCCGACGGGAAGGCAGAAAAGGTACAAGCAGCACAATGGCAAGCGTTATTAGGCCAATGCCTAACAGCCGTTTCATGCCTTGTACCACACTTATGGCCGGCTCCATAAAAGCCACTTGGCTATAGAGTGCCCAGTGCTCAGGCTTGGGTTTAAACTCGGGCTTACTGACCATCTTCCACGTACTGCACGTGCGGCAGCTGCAATTCTTCGGGCACCCGGCCCGTTATATGCCCTTCCGGCAACCGGGCCTGGCAGGTGAGACGCTCGGTTTCGAGCAGACGGCCAGCAGCCCGGTAGCGCAACTCAGCGGCAGTAGGTGGCGTTAGGGCCTCGAGGCCGCTGGTGACGAGGAGCCGGCAGGTAGTGCAGCGGCCTTTGGCGCCGCAGGCATGCATCCAGTCGTGGCCGGCGGCTTGCAGGGCCGCGAGCAGCGTGGCGCCGGCTGGCACGGGTACGGCCGAAGCCGCAGGTAGGTTTTGCACGGTGAGCGTAGGCATTTTCCTTAACTTTCTGGCCTGAATCAGGTGTTTTCGATGAACGACAAAGATAGCGCGACCTTCCGCGAACAATACGGCCGCCGTTTGGCCGCCCAGCTCTGCGACCAGCACTTCGGCGCCCGCCCCACGGCCACCCTCGACGGGCCCGCGGTGCTGCGCTTCACGCCCATCCGGCAGGTGAACCTGTTTGTGGTGCAGCAGCTACTGGCGCAATGGACCCAGGAAATGGCGCGCCTGCGCAGCCCCTACTTCGATTTCGAGGCCGACGATGTGCGCCAGGCTCTCACGCAGTTTATGAACACGCTATCCAGGCGCATCAAGCTGGCCCGGCCCGTTTTCGAGCCGCTGCTGGCCCGCGCCATTACCGATACGCTGGCCATACTGCTGGACCCGGCCGGCACGTTCGAGGACAAGCTACTGGGAGCCCAGCCAGCCGCTACAGCCGCGCAGCTCAAGGAGCCGCTGCGCTACCTCGACCTGGACAAGGTTTTCTACCAGGACTTTCTGGACTCGTTGCCGGCTGACACTTCGCAGGACCGGGCCGCGCTGCTCACACGGTTTGCGCTCTATCAGGAAGCCAACTACAAGCATCATCAGCCGCTGGAAAAGCTGGTGGCGGAATTCAACGAGCTGCTGCCGCTGACCGAAGACGAGCTGCGCGGGGTAGCTGCCAGCACTCCCCCGCCAGTTCCGGAAGCAGTGCCAGTAGCGGCCGCAGCGCCGGTGGTGCCTGCTCCGGCTGCCCCCACCATGGCGGTAGCGGCTGCCGCGCCGGTAGCAACTCCAGAACCGGCGGTTGCCCGCATTGTGGCGCCTGTAGAGGCTGCTCAGGCGTTTATCAATGCAGCTCCGGCCAGTGCCGAGCCGACTGCGGTACCGCTCTACGAGAAGCTGAAAGCCGGCCAGCCGGCCGCTACTTCGCTCAGCGAGACGCTACGCCCCGAGCGGCCCGCTTCCACCCTCGCCGACCAGGCTCCCAAGGTGGAAACGTTGCGCGAGGCCATATCCATCAATCAGCGGTTCAGCTTCATCAATGAGCTGTTTAGCGGCGAAAACATGGAATATCACGCCGCCATTCAGCACCTCGATACGCTGCCCGATGCCGACAGCGCCAAGCGCTATGTAACTCAGGACCTGGCCAACACCCACGACTGGACCCGCAAAGACGAGCACGTCAGCAAGCTGCTCAAGCTGATTGACCGGAAGTTTGCCTGAGTTAGAACGGCTTACAGAGCATCCGACCATCATTCCCAAGAAGAACGTCATTCCGAGCGGAGCGAGGAATCTTGCTAGTGTAGTAACCATACCACGCTGGCAAGATTCCTCGCTCCGCTCGGAATGACGTTCTTTTTATCCTGCTAACCACTCTCAACCTTATGCCCAACTTCTCCCCGCTTCTTTCGCGCTGGCGACGAATGACCCTGGTGTATCTGCTGGCGCTGGGGGTGCTGGCCGGGCCGGCATACACGATGTACGTGCACTATGATTTTTCGCACTCTCTGGACACGCGCAGCTACCTGAGCATGGCACGCGGGCAGTTTGAGGGCGTAAGCGTAACGCGGCGCTACCGGGTGCTGGTGCCGGCCGTGGCCGCCGCAGTGGCGTGGCCGCTGCAGCAGGTGTATGCCCGCGTGTGGCCCCAGCGCGCCACCTCCGACTGGCCGCTGCAGCTGGCGTTTTACGTGGTGAATATGGCCTTGCTAGCCGCAACAGGACTGGTGATTTTCGAAACCTGCCGGCTCTACGGAGCCACGCCAGCCGCCGCCGCGCTGGCCGTGGTGGCGGTGCTGTGCAGCCGCTGGGCCGTGTATATAGCCGGCCTACCGCTCGTGGATAGCCTGTACATGCTGGTAGTTGCGCTGGCATTTTATGCGCCCCGGGCGAAGTCGGCGGGGGCACTGGCGGCGGTGCTGCTGCTGGGGCCGCTGGCCAAGGAGTCGTTTGTGTTTCTGGTGCCGTGGCTGCTGGTGTTCGGGCGTCCGGCGCTCAGCTGGCCGAAACAGTTGGGCGCATTGGCTGTGGGCGGGGCCGTGGCCTTCGGGGTCCGGCTCTGGATTGACGCGCAGATTGGGGCGCCGCCCGCGGAGAGCGTGGGCAATGCCCTAGACCACGTGCACAACCTGGTATACTCGCTGAAACGGCTGCTGTCGGTGAAAGGCATCGGGGAGCTGTTCAGCATCTTCGGTTTCTTCTGGCTGGTGCTAGTAGGCGGCTGGCGCGGCGCCGTGCGGAGGCAGTGGCTGCAGCCGCTGGGCTGGCCGGCCGCCGGGCTGGTAGCTGTAGTGCTAGTGCACATGTTCCTGTCCGGCGACCTGGGCCGAATGGGCTACCTGAGCGCACCGGTATTTGCGGTAGCCTTTGCGTTGATAATCACCCAGAAGCCGTGGCTGCAAAGCCCGCCGGAGACACCCGCTACTGCACCCGCGTCAGATAGACCCACCCAAACGAAGTAGTTATCGAATCGACGCGTACGAGCTGAAAGCCCCGTAGCAGCTGGCGCTGGGTGGCATCGTCGCCCTGGGTGAGGCGGGCGCGGTCGAGCAGGCGCGGGCCATCCAGCGCATCGGTGTAGACGGGCTGGCCGGCGGCCTGGCGCTGCCGCAGCCATGCCCGCAGCTTGGCCGCCGACTGCCCGGGCTGCTGCAACAGCAGAGTTGGAGCCGGCAGGATATTGAGCGGCCCTACCGGCCGGCCGGTGCGGTAGTGCAATTGGTTTAGCACTAGGTTTGGGTCGGATAGCAGCCAGAAGGCAGTAGGCTCCTGCTGGATTCGGGTTAGCAGCGGGGCTGTGTTGGTGAAGCGCAGCAGATGTGCCGGCAGCAAACCAAATGTCAGGTTCCAGATCAAAAGCGCTGCTCCTGCCAGCACCAGCGCCCGGCCGGGCCACACCTGCCGCACCAGCAGCAGCGCCACCAGAGCCGGCAGCATCACCAGAAACTCGGCGTTGCCGGCTGCCCACAGCGCACAGGCCAGATGCAGCAGCAAAATCAGCAGGTGCGTACGGTGGAACGTGCGAAATGGCCCGGTTGGCAGCATAGCGCCGGTGCCGTCTGGCATTGGTAACTCAGGTTCCGCAACAGCGTGCTGCAAGCGGCGGGCAGTTGACCGGGGCCGATAACTACGCCAGATTTGCCAGCCTGCCCTTAGCATCAGCCCAATGCACAGCAGCACCATACTCACTAACAGCGGCCAGCGCTGCAGCAGCGCCAGCGTGCTGCCATGCAGCTGCCCGAACGTGCGCACTACGCTCACGCCCATCAGCAGCAGTGTCCGGCCCGAGGGCACGGCGCCAGCATGGCCGTGGTAAAGCTCATAAAACACAAATTGCCAGAAAGCCGACAGTGTAAACGGCAGCTGCCACGACGGCAGCGCCGCCGCATAGGCCACCGGCACCAGCAACGCCGGCAGACAGTACAACGCGGCCATAACCCAGCGCCTAGCAGGATGCGCCCACAGCACCCCCATCAGCAGCCCCAGCCACCAGAACGCATGAATCTGGTGCAGCAGTGCCGCCCCGGCGGCCCACGCACCTGCCGCCAGCCAGCCCCGGCGGCCGGTTTCGCCAGTGGCGGCGTACCACCAGCTGCGGCTGGCCAGCAGCGAGAGCAGCAGTGGCAGGATGTATGTTTCGTTTTCGGTGGCGAAGCGCAGCATCCCAAACGAGCTACCCACCAGCAGCAGCCAACCAGCCACCGGCGCCATAACGCCTCCGATACGCCGCAGCAGACTCCGCAACACCAGCAGGCAGCCTCCAAAAGCCAGCGTGTTCAGAACTTTAAGGGCCGCCAGCGTATCCAGCGAAGCTGGTAGCAGCTGCCACCAAAGCCAGCCCACCACGTTGTAGAGCAGATGGTGCGGCAGCAGCAGCTCGTGGCCGTGGCGCACGCAGGCAGCGTAGTACCAGGCGTCGGGCGTGGAGTTGCGGGTGGGCAGCAGCAAGGCTAGCAGCGTGAGCAGCAGCACCACGCCCAACTCGGAGTGGGCTGCTGGTGAGTTGCTGAGAACTGGTTGGCGGTGCCGCATGTGCTTGGTTTAGAAACGAAAGTAGCGCGCAGCGGCTGCTTCGCGCTACTGCTTATTGCTACTATCAGCTAACCACCAACCAGAAAAAGCCACAGGCAGCGCTAGTACCGCTCCAGATCCTGCTTGCGGTAAGCATCAATACCAAGCAGGATAAACAGCAACGTGGTGAACGACCACAACGACGAGCCGCCGTAGCTGAACAACGGCAGCGGAATGCCTACGACCGGCGCCAGCCCGATGGTCATGCCGATGTTGATGGCGAAGTGGAAGAACAGAATACTGGCCACGCAGTAGCCGTAGGTACGCCCAAACACCGATTTCTGGCGCTCCGCCACGTAGACCACCCGGCCCAGCAGCGCCATAAACAAGATAATGACCACCGTGGTACCTAGCCAGCCCCATTCTTCGCCAATGGTGCAGAAAATGAAGTCAGTGCTTTGAGCCGGCACAAAGTCGAACTTGGTTTGGGTGCCCTGCAGAAAGCCCTTGCCAGTAAAGCCACCCGAGCCAATGGCAATCTTGCTTTGCGTCACGTTCCAACCCACGCCCAGCGGGTCGGCCGAGGGATTGATGAGCACCTCGATACGCTTGCGCTGGTGTGGCTGCAGCACATTATTGAAGAAGAAATCTACCCCAAACACCATTCCAACCACGACACCCCACACCGCCACCGACACCGGTAAATGGTGGCGCAGCACCTTGGGGTTCAGGGCTAGCACTGCCCCCAGAATAGCGGTGAAGGCCACTACCAGCCACAGCTTGGGCACCAGCAGCGCCAGAATCAGAATGACGGCAGCAGCGGCCAGAATCACCAGAATCAGCGGCGACATGCCCTCACGGAAGTACGCCAGCAGGAAGGCGGCAAACACCAGCGCCTGCCCGGTTTCGTTGGCAGCCAGAATAAGCACCGGGGGCAGCAGCGTAAGGCCAGCCAGCACGGCCTGGTCGCGGAAGTTTTGCTGGCGCAGGTTGATGCTGGCCATGTAGCGCGACACGGCCAGGGCCGTCACAAACTTGGCAAACTCGGCCGGTTGCAGCCGCATCGGCCCCAGCTCCAGCCAGGAGCGCGACCCGCCGATGGGCCGGGCAATAAATGGCGTGACAATCAGCAGCAGAATCATGCCGCCGTAGAGCACGAAGGCAAACGTGTCGTAGGCTTTATAGTCGATGACGACCAGCACCACAATGAGCACTACGGCGGTACCAATCCACAGAATCTGCTTAAACCAATCGAAAGCCATAAGCTGCTGAAAGCTTAGGTTACCAAATAGGCTGCCATTGGTGGGCGCGTCGGGCGAGTAGCTGGCCGCGTACACGCTCACCCAGCCCAGCAGCACCATCAGGGAATAAATCCCCACGGTAACCCAATCAATGCTGCGCGAATATCTGGCGGGTGAGGCGGACATGGGAGAGGACTAAAAGAATGTCATGCTGAGCTTGCCGAAGCATCTCTACCGCTGACTATTTATATACCAGTGCAACGAAGCGGGCGAGATGCTTCGGCAAGCTCAGCAGGACGTTCTTTTTAACAGTGTGTTGAATCAACGTTTTCGGATAAACTTCTCGGCGGGGCTTTGCAACCAAGTTTCCCAGCGCTTACGCCAGGGAGCCACGTTGCCACGCAGGTATTTTTCCATCATCAGCGCAGCCATAGGCGCGGCTGAGGCGCCGCCAAAGCCGGCATTTTCAATGAACACCGCAATGGCAATTTTGGGGTCTTCGGCGGGCGCGAAAGCAGCGAAAGTGGCGTGGTCGGCGCCGTGCCGGTTTTGCACGGTGCCCGTTTTGCCGGCCACCGATATACCCACATCCAGCAGTGAGGCATTGTTGCCGGTGCCGCCGCGCCCGTCCACTACGGCCTGCATGCCCGGTACGATGGTTTCAAAATACTGCGGATCGACGGCCGTAACGTGCCGCTGCAGGTACTGCGGCAGCGGCCCGCCCGTGCCAATGCCTTTCACGAAGTGCGGCGTGTAGTAATGGCCGCGGTTGGCAATAATAGCCAGCATGTTGGCCATCTGCAGGCCCGTAACGCCCATTTCGCCCTGCCCGATGGATAGTGAATAGATGGTGCGGAAATTCCAGCGGTGAAAGCCGTAGGCTTTGTCGTAGAAGTCGGAAGTTGGGATGAGGCCCTTTTTCTCCTGCGAAATGTCCACGCCCAGCTTGTCGCCCAGCCCGAAGGTCATCACCTGGCGCCGCCACTCGCTGTAGCCCAGGCGGGCGTCCTCAAAACGGTTGGTGGAGCGCCCGCGCAGCACGGCCGCCCGCATCACCTGGTAGAAATACGGGTTGCAGCTGTTCTTGATGGCAATGCTGACGTCGCGCGGATACTCGTGGCGGTGGGTGCAGCGCACCAGCTTCCAGTTGCAGTCAAATGGCGTCTGGGGCGTCACAACGCCCATTTGCAGCGCCACCAACTCATTCACCAGCTTGAATACCGAGCCAGGCGGGTAGGTGGCCATCAGCGGGCGGTTGAACAGCGGCTTGGCCGTGTCCTGCAGCAGCTCCATGTAGCGGTTGCCCATGCCTTTGCCGGTCAGCACCGACGGCTCGAAGCCCGGCGCCGACACCATGGCCAGGATTTCGCCGGTTTTAGGGTCAAGGGCCACGATGGAGCCGCGCTTGTTCTGCATCAGCATCTCGCCGTATTTCTGCAGCTCAATATCGATGCTGGTATGCAAATCCTGCCCCGCCACCGACAGCGTATCGTATTCGCCGTCGCGGAACGAGCCTTTCTCGATGCCGCGCACGTTCACCATGCGGTACTGCACGCCACGCCGCCCCATCATCTGCGTCTCATAGAACGATTCCAGCCCTGAAATGCCCAGAAAGTCGCCGGGCAGGTACTTGGCGTACTTTTCCTTTTCCAGAAACGCCGGCGTGATGGCGCCCACGTAGCCCAGGGCGTGGGCCATGTTTTCGGTGCGGTAGGAGCGCGCCATGCGGGCCTTGATGCTGAAGCCCGGAAAGTCGATAAGGTTATCCTGGATGGCGGCCAACTCGGGCGTGCTTAGGTTCTGCACCAGCGGCGAAGCCTTTACGCGGGAGTAGGCGCGGGCCGTTTGCAAACCCAGGCGCACCTCTTCCAGCGGCAGCTGCAGCAGCTGGCAGAAGCGGGCTGTATCCAGCTGCTTGACTTCGCGCGGCACCACCATTAAATCGTACACAGGCATGTTCTGCACCAGCAGCTGGCCTTTACGGTCGTAGATGAGGCCGCGGTAGGGCACCTGCACAATGCGCTGCAGCGTGTTGCGGTCGGCGGCCAGCTTGTAGCTGCCATCGAGCACCTGAATGTAGAAAAGCCGGGCGCCGAAGGTGATGGCTACGGCCAGAAAAATAGCCAGCACCACAAACCGGCGTCCTTCGAGGTATTGCAAAGCGTGTGTTCTGAGAGAAAAGCACTTACGGCCAACGGGCCGGATTCACAAAGATAACACCGATTGCCCCCACCCCAACCCCTCCCCAAAAGGCAGAGGCTCTGGTTTTAGAAAAAAGTAGTCATTGCTATTTTAGAGCTAGAGCCCCTGCCTTTTGGGGAAGGATTACCGCCCGCGCCGCTTGGTTGGGAAGAAAATCAGCTGGATGATCAGCAGCGTCAGGCCCGTAAACAGAGTACTGACCACAATCTTTGCCAGCGTAAGGCCAAAAGCCCGGAAGCTGCCCAACTCCAGCAAGAAGAAGGTTGCGTGGTGCAGCCCTACCAGCAGCGCCATGTACACCACAAACCACTGCCCGCCCATCTGATGCACGTTCACCGAATCCTGGGCTTCGTAGCCGTCGCGCGGGGTGAGCAGGCGTAGCACCCAGGGCCGCAGGTAGCACAGCAGCACCGCCGAGGCTGCGTGCACACCGCCGGTGTCATAGAACATGTCCATGAGCAAACCCGTGACGAAGCCCAGCACCAGCTGCAGCACGATGGGCGTGCCGATGGGCAAAAACAACAGAAAGCCCAGGTAGAAAAAGCACCAGCCCAGATCAAACAGCACCAGCTTGCTAACCAGCAGCATGTGCACGGCCAGGTAGAACCCGAACCGCAGCACCTGAATCAGCAACGCCCCTACTCCCTTCATGGCCGCTCCTCCCCTTCCGGCTTCATGCCTGCTTTCAGTTCCAGCGTATCACGCTCGGCTTTGGGCCGCGGGTTTATCACGTACACGTAGGTTAGGTTGGAGAAATTGACGGCCAGCCGCACCCGCACCGTCCAGAAGTTCTTGTCGGGCTCTTTCACAAACCCGTCGATAGTGCCAATCAGCACGCCCTCCGGAAACACGGCATTATAGCCCGACGTCACGATGGTGTCGCCGCGCACCAGCTTGTTTTGGCGCGGAATGTTGTCGAGCAGCGCGTGCGTGGGGTCGTCGCCAAGCCAGCGGATACTGCCGAACGTGTTGTCGCGCAGAATTTTAGCCGATATGAACGTTTTTGAGTGCAGCACCGACGTGACGGTGGCGTAGTTTTCACTCACTACTTTCACCCGCCCCACCACACCGGCCGCCGCCAGCACGCCCATGCCCGGCCGCAACCCCTGACGGGTGCCCACATTCAGGGTTAGGTAGTTGTCCACGCGGCGCAGGGTATTATTGAGCACCCGGGCCGGAATCAGCGGGTAGTCGGGGTCGCGGGTGGGCAGCGGGCGCAGCCCCAGCAGCAACGAATCGGGGTAGGCCAGGCCGGCCAGGCGGACCTGCGAGGCGCTATCCTGCTGCACCGGCAGGCGGCGCGCTTCGCGGCGGCTTACATCGGCCAAATACAGCTGCTGGCGCAGCGCGGCGTTTTCCTGCACCAAACCCTGGTTGATGCTCACCAGCCGGAAGTAATCATAAATCTGCGTCCGCACGTCGAGCACCTGCCCCACATAGGCGTTGGCCGAATTAAAGAACGCCGCCCGCTGGTAGGTGCTGTTGCGAATCAGCAGATACAAACTGGCCACCTCCAGCAACGCAAACACGAGCATCCCTCGGTAGCGAAACAGAAAGGCGAACAGGTTTCTCATTTCAATTAAAAATTAAGAATCAAGAATCAAGAATTATGGACTGTCTGCTTTAACTGCCTGAACACCCGGAGGGCCACACAGTCGAACAGCCAATTCTTAATTCTCAATTCTTAATTCTTAATTGACGCTAGGTCAGCAGCACGCTGCGGAAGGCCTGGATGTTTTTGATGGCGGCGCCGGTGCCACGCACCACGGCGCGGAGCGGGTCTTCGGCAATGTGAATCGGCAGCTTAGTTTTGGCGGCCAGGCGCTTGTCGAGGCCACGCAGCAGGGCACCGCCGCCGGTCAGATGAATGCCGTTTTCATAGATATCAGCCGACAATTCGGGCGGCGAAATCTCCAGCGCCTTCAGCACGGCTTCCTCAATCTTGGCCACCGACTTGTCGAGGGCAATAGCAATTTCCGACGACGTTACTTTGATAACCTTCGGAATGCCGGTCATCAGGTCGCGGCCGCGCACCTCGAAGTCGGGCGGCGTCTGGTCCAGCTCGGTGAGGGCCGCTCCTACTTCAATCTTGATGCGCTCTGCCGAACGCTCCCCGATCAGCAGGTTGTGCTGGCGACGCATGTAGTCGAGGATATCCTGGTTGAACACGTCACCGGCCGTCTTGATGCTCTGGTCACAGACAATGCCCGACAGGGCAATCACCGCAATTTCAGTGGTACCACCTCCAATGTCGATAATCATCGACCCTACGGGCTGCTCTACATCAATGCCGATACCGATGGCAGCAGCCATGGGCTCCTGAATCATCCAGACTTCCTTGGCGCCGGCGTGCTCGGCGGAGTCACGCACAGCGCGCTTTTCCACCTCGGTGATGCCCGACGGAATGCAGATGACCATGCGGTGCGACGGCTGAAATAACCGGTTACGCGTGTCAATCATCTTGATCATGCCTTTGATCATCTCCTCGGCGGCGTGGAAGTCGGCAATTACGCCGTCCTTGAGCGGGCGGATGGTCTTGATATTATCGTGGGTCTTTTCGTGCATCTGCTGCGCTTGCCGGCCCACGGCAATTACCTTATTGGTTGTACGGTCTTTGGCGATGATGCTCGGCTCGTCCACCACGATTTTGTCGTTGTGGATGATGAGCGTATTAGCCGTTCCCAGGTCGATGGCAATATCGCTGGTGAGGAAATTAAAGAAACCCATTGGTTAACGGCGGCAAGTGAATGAGCACGGGGCATTTGCACCCGCACAAAAAGTGGGGGCAAAAGTAAGCAAGTTTCGGCGAAGGTAGGCATCCAATACCTCAAGGCTACTACAAGCCAAGCTCTGTAACGAAGCACCTCCTGAAATATGATATTTTCTGCTGAATGCGCTTTCAGCAAGCACAATAGATAACTCTTTCAGAAGGCAGCTCCACTGTGGGCTGTCTGGCAGCACGTATACTCAACTAGGCGGCATCTGGAAAGTATTCTAACTCTACCGGGCACGTCCTGCCTCATCGGGCGTTGCGGCATTTTTAGACAAATCTTAGCGCCCCCTATTTGTGCGCGTCACTTCCAACTAGCAGCAGACACTTAGCTAGTCGAGAATAAAATTATTGTATCTTTTCAAGCAAACTTGCATTTATATATGAAAAACCTTCTCTCATTTTGCACTTCCACCGCATTCCTGCTGGCTGGCTTGATGCTAGCTTCTTGTTCCAAAGAGCCGGAAGCTTGTTTCACCATTGAAAAAGGTATTCCCAGTTCTAAAATCAACGACGAAGTGGAAGTGAATGCTGGCTGCAGCTCCGACGCCGACAGCTATGTATGGGAATGGGGCGACGGCGCCAGCACAACTGGCCTCAAGACCAAGCATAAGTACAATGCGGCGGGTACTTTCACTATCAAACTCACGGCTAAAGGAGACGACAAATCTTCCAGCACCACGAAGCCTGTTACCATCGTGCCGTAGCGTTGGCGCACAACTCTGCGAGCTAAAAGCCCCGCTTATCAGCTTCCCCATTTGTGAGAGCCGAGTAAGCGGGGCTTTTGTGCTTGCTTGTGGCCTGCTAGTGCTTGAAATGCCGTACGCCGGTCAGAACCATAGCCATTCCGAGCGTATTGCAGGCGTTGATGGAATCCTGGTCTTTGATGGAACCGCCGGGCTGCACCACCGCCCGAATACCAGCCTCGCCGGCAATTTCCACGCAGTCGGGAAACGGGAAGAAAGCATCGGAGGCCATCACGGCACCCTGCAGATCAAAGTTGAAGCTGCGTGCCTTCTCGATAGCCTGGCGCAGCGCATCCACTCGCGAGGTCTGGCCCACGCCGGAAGCCAGCAGCTGGCCGGCCCGCGCCAGCACAATGGTGTTGCTCTTGGTGTGCTTGCACACTTTGAGGGCGAATTCCAGCGCCGCTACCTCGTCAGCCGTCGGCGCCGACTCCGTTACGGTGCGGAACTCGGCGGCACCTTCCACCTGGCGGTCGAAGTCCTGCTCGATCATGCCATTAAGCAACGTTTTGACTTGTTTGGCCGGAAACTGCACGGGCTTCTGACGCAACAGAATCCGGTTTTTCTTGCTTTGCAAAATGGGCAGCGCGTCGGCCTCAAACTCCGGTGCAATCAGCACCTCGAAGAATAGCTTGCTCAGCTCCTCGGCCGTAGCCGTATCTACGGGCTTGTTCACGATGATAACGCCGCCAAACGCCGACACCGGGTCGCAGCTGAGGGCGTTCAGGTAGGCCGTGTGCAGCGTATCGGCCTGGGCGATGCCACAGGCGTTGGTGTGCTTGAGAATAGCGCAAGCGGCAGGCCCCTGGGCATCAAATTCCTGCATCAGCAATACGGCAGCATCCACGTCCACAAGGTTGTTGTAGCTGAGTTGCTTGCCGTGGAGCTGATCGAAGAGGGCGTTCAGGTCGCCGTAGAAGGTGCCCGCCTGGTGGGGGTTTTCGCCGTAGCGCAGGGCGGTGGCCGGTTTCTCGCTCACTTTAAGGGCCGAGCCGCTGAGCGCGGTGTCCTGGGCCATATATTGGAAAATCCGGGTGTCGTAGTGCGAGGTGGCCTCGAAGGCAGCAGCAGCATACGCACGGCGGTCTTCCAGGTCGGTGGCGCAGTTCTTCTGGGTCAGCAGCTCCGTTACGGCCGCGTACTGGTCGCGGGAGCTGACTACCAGCACGTCGCGGAAGTTTTTGGCGGCGGCCCGCAGCAGCGAAATGCCGCCGATGTCAATCTTTTCGATGACGTCGGCCTCCGCGGCACCAGAGGCCACGGTTTCCTCGAACGGGTAGAGGTCCACTATCACCAGGTCGATGGGCGGAATCTGGTGCTGGCTGGCTTCCTGCTGGTCGCCGGCTTCGTGGCGGCGCTGCAGAATGCCGCCAAATACTTTGGGGTGCAGTGTTTTTACGCGGCCGCCAAACACCGCCGGAAAGCCCGTCAGGCTTTCCACCGCCGTTACCTTGGCACCCTGCTCTTCCATAAACTGCTGCGTGCCGCCCGTAGAGTACAGCGTCACGCCGTGCTGCTTGAGCAGGGCCACCAGCGGTTCGAGGCGGTCCTTATAGTATACAGAAACGAGGGCGGAGCGAATGGGCTGCGACATAGTGGCGAAGAGTTGGTAAAGGTGAAACGCACCGCGAAGGTAGGGCGGACAGCGAAAGCAGCGGTGTTACCGAATTATTATGCAGACTTGGCCTGAGCGTAGATCCACCTGCTGCAAGCGTATATTGCTTCCCTGATTTTTGTCTTTAACACGTTGTCTTACCGAATGAGCACCATCAAAATAGTACTGGCATTGAGCTTACTAATGCTAAATACCATAACTGCCAGGGCTCAATATGTAGAAGGGTACCTCATCACAGTGCAGGGTGATACTGTCCGGGGCTATGTACGGGCGCCTACGGCTTCTACTATGGCGCAGGCAATTATATTCCGGCAGCAGATTACCATCGAAACCCCTCAGATACGGTATCCGCTTAAGCAGCTGAAAGGCGTAGAATTGTTGGGCAACAAAACCTATGTTATACAGAAGCTGCAGCCTATTCTCGGCAAAGACACGTTACGCGTCCTTTTCCAGCCTCTTACCATCAAAGGGCCTATTCACTTGTTTCGATTAGACTACAACGTGAGAGTATCAGATGCATCGGCACTCGGCGGCAGCAGTTACGAAAATGTGTTTTATTATATCAAACAAGGCCAAGGCCCTCCTATTGAGCTCACCAGCAAATCATTCAGACCACTTTTCAAGCAGCTGTTCCAGAACTGTCCGTCACTGGCTGCTACCGGCCGCTTTGATCAAGCCAACTTGATTTATCTGGTAAATAGCTACAACGCGTGCATCAGTGTCGATGCAACGTCAAGCCGCCCGTAGATTTCGCAAATGCGCAGAACTCAACTATCTGCAGGTCAACAATTTTCCTCCTTTATTTAAACACAAACCAGTTATATCTAGTAGGTAGTAGCTCATACTACCTGCCATGTCTGTTGTTTGCTCTGCTGTTTCATCGTTGCCGTCCCCACTCCAGCACTCACCCTCGGCGGCGCCTGTAGCCCCCTCACTTTCCTTGTCTAAGCTGGAAGCTGAAGCCGCGTCCCTAGTGCCCCGCCTGCTAGCTCAGGCACCTCACTCCGACCAGCTGGGTGGATTTCCTGAGCAGGAGTTCAGCTGGCTGCGCAAAGCGGGCTTGCTGCAGGCGCCACTCCCGGCCAGCCTGGGCGGTAGCGGCCTCGCCGACGCCAACCAAACCCTGCCGCTACTGCGTGTATTGCGCCATATTGGCCGCGGTAATCTGGCGGTGGGCCGCGTATATGAGGGCCATGTAAATGCGTTGCAGCTCATGCAGCGTTTTGGTGAGCCCGAGCAAGTGGCTGGCTGGGCTGCCGATGCACTGGATGGGCACTTGTTTGGCGTCTGGAACACCGAGGCGCACGATGGCGTGAAGCTGGAAGTGCTACCCAATGGTCGTTACCGGCTGCAGGGCAGCAAAACCTTTGCTTCCGGCGCGGGCCACGTCACGCGGCCTCTGCTGACGGCCGCACTGCCCGATGGTGGCTGGCAGATGCTGATGCTACCCGCCGATGTTCAGCAGCCCGCGCTGGATGCCAGCTTCTGGCGGCCGCTGGGCATGCGGGCTTCGGCCAGCTTCAGGGCTGACTTCACGGGCCTGGAGATTGGCGCAGAAGACCTGGTGGGCAAACCCGGTGACTATTACCGGCAGCCAGCCTTCAGCGGCGGCGCCATTCGGTTTGCTGCGGTGCAGTTGGGTGGAGCCGAGGCCGTGTACGACGAAACCCGGCGCTTTCTGCAGCGCCTGGGCCGTACCGACGACCCCTACCAACGCCAGCGGCTCGGCGAAATGAGTGTATTGATAGAATCTGGCAACCTGTGGCTGCGTGGGGCCGCCGACCACGCCACGCGCCCTACCGCCGAAACCGACGCCGAGGCAACCGTAGCATATGCAAACATGATGCGAACAGCCATTGAAGAAATTTGCCTGCGCACACTGCAGCTCGCTGAGCGTTGCGTAGGGGCCCGCGGCCTGCTGCAGCCTGAGCCTTTCGAGCGCCTGCACCGCGACTTAACCCACTACCTGCGCCAGCCCGCCCCCGATGCTGCTCAGGCTGATGTCGGCCGCTTTGTTTTGAGCCGGCCGGAACCCGCTTATCACCTTTGGAATGTCTGACGCCGCAGTTCTTGATTTTCATGCGCTGCCCTTGCGGCCAGCCAGTTACGCGGCTTCGCTTGGTTCCACGGCTGTTATAGCGCCCCACCCCGACGATGAAAGCCTGGGGTGCGGGGGCCTGCTTGCCCTATTGGCCCAGGCTGGCCTGCCGGTATGGTGCGTGCTGGTGAGCGACGGCGCCATGTCGCACCCAAATTCCCAGAAATTTCCGGGCCCGCGCCGGCAAGCCATCCGGGAGCAAGAGCTACAGATGGCGCTGGCTGAGTTGGGGGTTGGTGCGCAGATGCTGCTGCCGCTAGGACTGCCCGATGGCGCCGTACCTACCCCCGACACACCTGCCGGTGCTGAAACCGTGAAACGCTTAACTGATTTCTTCCGGCGCACGCGGCCAGCTACGGTATTGGTTCCCTGGCGCCGCGACCCGCACCCCGACCACCGCGCCACCAACCTGCTCGTGCGGGCTGCATTGGCTGAACTTACGCCGCTGCCTCGGCTCATCGAGTACCTGGTGTGGGCCTGGGAGCGTGCCATCCCGGCCGACCTGCCACATGCAAACGAAGCTACTGGTTGGCGCCTCGATATAGAGCCGGTACTGAAGCAGAAGGCACAAGCCATTGCCGCGCACCGCTCGCAGCTGGCCCCCGGCATCTTCGATGATGACCCCACAGGCTTTTTGCTGGCGGAGAGTATGCTCGCCCATTTCCGGCTGCCCTATGAGGCGTACATAGAAATGGCCGGCTAGTGTGCCACTTGGCACCTTATGCGCCATTGAGCAGCTAGTCTGCATACTTCATTCACTGGTGATTCCACCCACCCTTTCTGCCGCTGCCTTCCGCCATGAACTCTCAGCAACCCAACACGCTGCCACCCGATTATTTCGAAGCCGTGTACCGCGCCAATACTGATCCGTGGAATTTTGAGGCCAGCCCCTACGAACATGCCAAGTATGCTGATACGCTAGCCGCGCTGCCGCAGGAGCGGCACTACGCAAGCGGATTTGAGGTGGGATGCTCATTGGGGGTGCTAACCGAAATGCTGGCACCCAAGTGCCAACACCTGCTATCAATTGATGTGGCAGAGGCACCATTGGAGCGGGCCCGGCAACGGTGCGCGCACTTGCCGCAGGTGGAATTTCAGCGCCTGACATTGCCCAACGACTTCCCGGCAGACCGCCACTTCGATCTGGTGGTGCTGTCGGAAGTGGGCTACTACTGGGCCCTGCCCGATCTGCAACGCGTGGCCTCAGACCTGTTCCTGGCTTTGCAACCGGGCGGGCATCTGCTTTTGGTGCACTGGACACCAGCCGTACATGATTACCCACTTACCGGCGATGAAGTGCATGAGTTCTTCTTGTCGCACACTGGCCCCGGCTTACCGCTAACACACGTGCATGGGCATCGGGCAGAGCAGTATCGACTTGATCTGCTAAGCAGAACCTAACGTTTAGATGCTGCCACCGACGATAACTGGGTTGCTGCTGCCAACTCGTAGCGCTCCACCAGCTGCCGTAGCTCTGCAATGGCCTGCGTGAGTGGCACCAGCCGCTGACGCCGCCACCGCGCCCGATGGTGCATCACCCATTCCCACAGCGCTCCGAAAGAGGGCGCGGCAACCAACTCCCGCGCTAAGCCACTGGCTGGCACGCTTAGCGCCGCTGCCAACTGCACGCAATGCGGCACCCGTACAGCATGCGCCCGAATATTGGCCCATAACTGCCGCAACTGCCGGCGCGCCTGCCACTCAGCGGCCAGGCTGGCACCACTTTCCACGTATGGCTGCCGCTGCTGGTGCAGCATGCTTGCCCATTCCCGTAGCTGCCACGACAACCCTACTTCCACCCGCCCCTGGTGCCGCCCCGAAGTGCTGACGCACACCTTCGGACTGTGGCGCAGGCGTAGGTCGTGGCGGCGCAGCACTTGCCAGAGTGCTTCATCCTCCAGATAAGGCACCACCGGCAGCCCGCCAACCTGGCGATACGCAGCTACAGTAAGCGCTAGGCTGGCCCCGAAGTGCTGATGATGGCGTGGCCACGAGTCAGCAGGGTCCGGGTCAACGAGCGTTTCCAGACGGGCCCGAAGCAGACGGTAACGAGCATCCTGCAAATGCGTGCGCCGTACGCAGACCTCTTCAGAAGTTGCCTCGGGATAAATTCGCCCGCCTACTGCGTCGGCACCGGCCTTCACTTCCTCCTGAATGGCAGCCAGCCAAGTGGCGGCCACACGCGTGTCGGCGTCGGTGCTTGCAATAATGCCACAGGCACCAATTGTTTGCTCTAGCCGACGGCAGGCTTCATCCATGAGCAGGCGCCGGGCCCGGCCCACATGAGCCTCAGGAGCCACAAGTGTAGCTTCCACTACCTGCACCGCCATAAGGGGATTGGCGTGGGCAAAGTTGCGCACTACTGCGGCGGTATGGTCGTGGCAGTTGTTGGCTAGCACCAGCACTTCATAGCTGGTGTATGGCAACGGCTGGCCTTGCTCATCTACCTGGTTGGCCAGCGCTGCCAGGGTTTCGGGCAGTTGGCTGGCTTCATCTTTAGCTGGAATAATCACGCAGACCGACAGCGTAGCAGTTGGTGGAGCGAGATGCTTCCACAAACTGGCCGTAGAACCGGCCTGAACGGATAATGGGGGCGATAATACGGCGGTAGCGAGGTTCATCAGGCCATCTTTTACGCAAATCTGAAGCAGAAGATGGGCTGCTTGGCGTATTCGTAGCTGAACCACCTTTTTCCAGGCGCCAGCGAAAGTTTTATCAAGCAGAAAGCGCCGTACGGAAGTCCGAACGGCGCTTTCTGCTTGGAGCAATGCTTGCTAGAAGGCTTCGCCCACCGCAAAATAGATGCTCGGAGGAGTATCGGTGCCACCGGCGTAGTCCAAGCGGATGTTGAGCCGGTCGCGACGGTTGAAGCGGAAGCGCAGGCCTGCCCCCCCGGCATAGCGGGTTTGGTCGAAGGCATAGTCGGATAGTTTGTAGCCTACCTGGCCGGCGCCGGCAAATACGGCACCATCAATACGCCAGAACAGTTTCTGCCGCAGCTCAGCCTGAAAGGTCATCATCTGCCGGTCGCGGAAGCGGGTTTCGTAGAGGCCGCGCATTAGGCCGGCGTTGTTGTAGAGCGCGCCGCCCAGGTTGGCACCCAGGCCACCCAGTTCCCGGAAGGGCACGGTGCCGGAGTGAAATGAACCAAGGTAGTTGAGGGCCAGAATGGTATTGTTGGACCCAAACAGCGGCCGGAAATGACGGGCATCGACCTGGTAGCGGGTGAACTTGTAGTCGGAGCCGATACCGTCACCGTTGAAAAGCATGTGGGCATCCACAAACGAGCCGCGGTAGGTAGCCAGCACATTGTCGCGGCCATCGAAAAGCACCGCCGGACCCACACCCGAAATCCGGGTGTCCTGCCGTTCCCGGTCCGTCAGGCGCGGGTCGCGGGTGAAGTAGTTGTCGGCGCCATTGTCGGCGGTACCCTGCGGCTCGATGTCGGTGGTATTGGTGAAACGGTAGCGCACGCCGGCAAACAGGTTGGGCGCTACCCGCTTCATGGCCTTCTGATCGAAGATGATGAGCGTGTAGGCCAGATCTGACTCGTTGTCGGTGGAGTTATCATTACCAAGGCCGTAATAAAACAGCTTCTGGTCGTAGCGGCTCAACTCGCCGGTGAAGAAGTAGTTTTCGCCGGGTGTGAAGATGGTATGCGTCAGCTGAATGGTGCTTTGCTTTTCCTGCGAGTACCAGGCAATCAGGCGAGCATTGGACTTACGCACTGTGGTATCGGTGCCGAAGCGCCACACCGGCAAAATAGCGGCGCCGGCTGCAAAGCCGGTTTCCTGCTGATAGAAAGCAATTGGCACCGGAATAAAGCTAGGCTTGTCGCTGGGCGCAAACATGGACTTTTTAGGTGACGCATCGGCGGGGCGGCTGAGGCCGGGAGCAGGTGCCGAAACGCTGTCGGTAACTACCTGGGCATTACCAACCCGGGCCAGCAGACATAATGCCAGCGGCATGTAGAGAAAGCGCATAAAGAGCTTTGTGAGGGAGAAGATAGAAGTGGGCAGCCAGCTGCCGGGCAACGGATATTCCGGGGTGCCAGCGGCTTGTCTGGTTGCACTAACGCAATGAAGTCATCTACGGTTACCGGATAACCTCAACCATTAACATCGACAATACGCCGGCCAGCATAATGCCTTTGCACCAGCTGCTCAAGTGCGCAAAATGCCGGCGGCGGTCGGCCCGAAACAGCAAATACCCCAGCCACAACGACGGCCCCAGCACGGTGGCCAGCAACCACACGCCCAGCACCACACGCCCGTGGATAAGCGCATAGCCGCTGGCGCCGGCTACCAGCGCCACCAATGCCGTCAGGAACAGCCCGGCCACCCACTTGGTACGAGCCACCCCCCACGCAATGGGCAGCGTGCGGCAGTCGTGCTGAGCGTCGCCGCGCATGTCTTCCACGTCTTTCACAATTTCGCGCACTACGGTTAGCAGAAACGCTGCCAGCGCATACTGCCACACACTCACAACGCCGGTCTGGAGCTGCAGTTCCGGCAGCAGCACCAGCGCCGCCGTCAGGGTAGCAATACTGACATTGCCAACCAGCGCCACCCGCTTGAACCGCACCGAATAGCCCCACAGCAGCAATGCCGAGCCCAGATTCACGAGCCCCAGCAGCGGTGAGAGTAACCCACTGAGCACCACGCCTACTCCAGATAAGAGCATGTGCGCCAGCATGGCCCGGCGGCGGTTCACCACGCGCCCTACCACCAAGCGCTTGGGGCGGTTGATGGCGTCAATCTTAACGTCGTAATAGTCGTTGATGATGTAGCCGGCCGCCGCTACGCAGAGAGCCGCCAGTGCCAGCACCCCGAAGCGCCAGTTGAGCAGTGCCTGGAGCGGCTGGGTGGGCTGCAGCAACCCCGCGCGCACCAGCGCCAGGCACAGCAGCATCATCAGCAGATTGGGCAGCCGGATCAGCTGGGCCAATGGCCACAGCCCGGCTTCGCCGTGCGGTTCTGCCGGCTCGGGGGCCGCATCAGCAGACGAAAAAGGAGCAGCTCCGGCCATAGGGCCGCAAAGTACGAAGTCCGGAAGCAGCTACGGAAACCGGGCCTCCGGCCACACACTACAAGCAGCGCTGGCTGCAGCCCGGCATGTCGGCCTTCACGACTTTAACTACTGACATCCAACACACTATAATATCCAATAACAGTGGGTGTCAAACCGATACCACTGGCCAAAAAGAAAGCCCCTCCAGTTAAGGAGAGGCTTACCTGATGCTTATACAGCAAGTCGGAACCGGAATCTATACCCTCTTCACATTCACAGCATTCACACCTTTGCGGCCTTCCTGCGTTTCAAATTCCACTCGGTCGTTTTGTTGCACCTGGCCGCCGTTCAGGCCGGTAATATGCACGAAGAAATCTTCCTTCGTCACATCATCCGTAATGAAGCCGTAGCCTTTTGCCTCATTAAAGAATTTTACGGTTCCTGTTTTCATGAAAAAAGAAGAAAATGTTGAATGGATGAGTGGGTAAAGATAGAGGTAATTCGGAAAAACGCAACTTGGCTTGGGCAGAGCCCCACTGTTACGAAAACTAGCCTAAAACGCACCCAGGCAACTAATTACCACGTCTTCTGTTGCTTCATCACGGCTTCAATCAGCTCGCGCACGGCCCCATGCCCACCAGGCAGTGCCGAGACATAGGTGCTGATGGCACGCACATCGGTGGCAGCATCAGCGGGGCAGGCAGCCAGGGCACAGCGGCGCATTACTTCCAGATCGGGCATGTCGTCGCCCATGTAGGCAATGTTGGCCGGGTCGAGGCGGTAGGTGTTGATGTAGTTGTTGAAGATTTTCATCTTATCATCAACTCCCAGATACATGTCACGCACGTCCAGCGACTCCAGCCGCTTACGAACTCCTTCTTCTTCGCGGCCCGAAATCACGGCAATCCGGTATCCTTGCCGCAGCGCGTGCCGGATGGCGTAGCCGTCGCGAATGTGGAAAGCGCGAGCCTGCTCCCCCGAATTAAAGGCCAGCAGTGTGCCGTCTGTGAGCACACCATCCACATCAAGAATAAACGCCTTAATAACAGATAAATCCGGCGACATAGCAGAAGGATTCGAGGCAGAAACTAAGAATAAAGTCGGAGATGCCAGCTGGCAAAGGCCGGCTTATTTTTGATTGTCGCGCCACTCATACACCCACTTGGCCTGGATTTGCTCTAAGTGGCCTTCGTTGGCCTGCTCACGGGTTCCTTCAAAATTGGGCAGCTCCAACACCCAGTCCAGCAGTTCGGTGAAGCGGATGCGGTATATTTTGGCTTCGGAGAAATCGTCACCGAACTTTTCGTACAACGCAATGGCCACATCTTCGTGGTCGTTCCAATGGATGGGGGGCTCAAAATGGGCCATAGGGAAATGTGCTGATTGTTGAGTAAACTTATGTGCTGATGGTTGGGTGTGTTGCCGCGCAAATAAACTGCGCAGCAGGCGGACGTGCTCAGCACATCCGCACATCCAATAATCGGCACATTAAAACTAGTGCCCCAGAAACTCCTGGGCGGGAATGAGGATAACCAGATCCTGGCTGGAAGCCTGCACGACGCACTGGCAGCCCAGGCGCGAGTTGATGCGCGGGTTTACGGCGCGGTCAATGAAGTCCTCTTCCTTGTCGCTGATTTCGGGCAGGTAGGCTTCGCCGCGCTGCACATATACGTGGCAAGTGCTGCAGCCGCAGACGCCGCCGCAGTTATGCTGCAGCTGGATGCCGTTATTCAAGGCCACGTCCAGCACCGACTCGCCTTCGGCGGCCACATGGGTCTGCTCGGGCTGGCCGTCTTGAAATTGGAAGGTGATGTTAACAGCTTTCACAAAAAATCTTCTGACAAGGCAAAAAATGGAGGCACGAAGGTACGCACGCCTCTACCGGATTCAAAGCTCTACCCCCCCTTGGTTGTTTATGAGCGAGGGCACCAGTTGTTCCTGAATACTACTGGTCAGAGAGTTATATACATCCAGCCAAGCCGGATGAGAAGCCAGGGCAGCCCGATGCCGAGCCAGTGTGGGCGCATCGTGCCGGGCAGCCGGACCGGTTTGCACAGTAAAAGGCGGGTGAGCCAATGCTTTTTCCATTGTTTCCTGCAGCAATGGGGCCAGTAGTGCCAGTGGCAACTGCTGTTGCTGCAGCAAGGCGTGGCTGATTCCCAGCAGGTGATTGGTGAAGTTGCAGGCAAACACAGCTGCGATATGAATGGCTTGCCGCTGCGGCGTGCCGACTGGCTGCACGCTGCCGCTCAGCGTGTGGCCCAGCGCCAACAGTGTAAGCTGGGCGGTGGGCGTAGCACCCTCCACGCACAGCGGTACAGTGCGCCAGTCTACGGTGCGCTCGGCACTGAAAGTCTGCAGCGGGTAAAATACGCCCCCCACAATACCTGCCGTACTTTCAAAAACACTAAGCGGCACCGCGCCCGATGTGTGAGCCACCAGCGCGCCTGCCGGAAAATGAGCCTGCGCCAGCACTGCCGGAATAGCGGCATCGGGCACGGCCAGCAGGTATACATCAGCGGATGGCAGGCTGGTTAAGTCGAGTGTGGGCAGGCTAGGGACATTGGGCAAGGTAGCGGCCAAGGCGGCGGCAGTGCCGGGGCTGCGGCTCCAGATGCCGGCCACCTGATGGCCAGCCTGGTGGAGCGCTGGCGCCAGCTGGCTGGCCACCCGGCCTGCCCCCAACAGCACAATGCGCAGAGAAAGAGCCGGGTCGGAAGTCATGATTGTAAACAGAGATGAATGGATGGTGTAAAGTACGGGCAGGAACATGGCTTTGCGGATGGGACTTGTGTAGTTCTCAGAAAAAGTAGTCAACTTGTAAGCTCAAGAAGTGCCCTCCAATATCGTTTTGAGGTCATATTCATCTTCTTTCCCCTTTACCCCTCCACCATTTCCAACACCTCTACCCGTATGACACATTCGTACACGGCGCCTTGGCGCAAGCTGGCTCTGGCTGCACTGCTGGGCCTGGCTGGCACCACAGCTGCTCAAGCGCAGGCCCTGAATTACAATCAGTTCGGCGCTACCAATACAGTAGGCACTTACAGCGACCTGGGCACAACTGGCGCCCCAATCAGTACGGCCAACACAGACAACGCTAATTCGGCTGTTACTCCCATCGGTTTCACGTTCAGCTTCAATGGCGCTTCGTTTACCGACTTTGTCTTGAATACCAACGGCTTCATTAAGCTTGGCACCACAGACATTTCGGATCCGGCTACCACAAACTACATTGCGGCGTCTGATATGAACATCATAGCTCCAGCCTCGGGCATCGACCTTGTGGGAGCTTCCAACCAGACAGCTTCTCCCACAGAGTACCGGGTGGTTACGACTGGTAGTGCTGGCAGCCGGGTGTGCACCATTCAGTTCAAAAACGTTGCAGATAAGCCAGTAGCGGGGGCTTCGCAGTTTGCTACAATGCAATTTCAGATCAAGCTGTACGAGACCAGCAACAGAATTGAATTTGTATACGGAACCTGGACTGCCGGCACTGCTGCTCCCTTGGGTGCAGGCTTTTTTGTAGGCTTGAAAGGCTCCAGCGCTGCCACAACTGACCGCCTGTTTGCGCAGAAAGCATCCAGCGCGACGCCTTGGTCTACTACGGTGTTCGTAACCGAATCCAACGGGCTAATTCCGCCTCATTTTGTGCGCAACACGTTCCTGCCGGATGCTGGCCGCACCTACCGTTTCACACAGGCTATTGCCAATGATGCCTTTGCCCAGATTATTTATTCGCTAGGCAAAGCACCGGTTGGTAGCCCGCAGGTGGTTCAGGCATTAATAAGCAACACGGGCTCTACTGCCCTAACTAACTTGCCCGTTACATTGAATGTGACTGGTGCTAACACGTTTTCCGATGCGAAGATCATCACGACGCTAGCCCCTGGCACTTCCACCCTAGTTTCCTTCACTGCCTTCACTCCCAATGCCACCGGCAATAACACGCTGGTGGTATCGGTGCCAGCTGATGCAGTGAATACCAACAACTCACAAATTTATACGCAGGTTGTAACGGCAAACACGTTCAGCTATGCCAACAATACGCCGTTCGACCCCAATCAGAGTGTAGGTTTCACGGCAGCTACTACCGGTGCTTTCGTTACGAAATTCAATACGCCTGCTCCGCGTACCATCACGGCTGTAGGCGCTGGCTTAGCTGACCCCAACACAGTGGGCCGTACTATATACAGCATTGTGGTTAACGCCGCAGGTGCAGTATTGGGCCGCTCTGCCGACTATGTAGTACAAACGGCTGATATTAATACGCTGAAAACGCTGCCTCTGCAGACAGCAGTAGCCACACCCGCTGGCAACTTTTATGTAGGCGTCGTGCAAACGGCAGCCCCAACGGGTGGTGCACGCTATTTCCCACTAGCTACTTATGCTGAGTCGCCGGCACGCACTGCCACCTTCTACACTATTGCGCCCTTCACAGCTGCCGGTGGCACTTTGGCAGAAGCCGGCATTCCGTACGTAATGGAAGCGCAAACTTCTATCGTGCAAGGCACTTCGGAAGCGTTGAACCGCGCTATTGCCATGTATCCTAACCCTTCCACGGGCTTGGTGAAACTGGACGTGCGCGGTGCCAACGCCAAGGGCAACCTGCAGGTGAGCGTGACGAATATGCTGGGCCAGACGGTGCACACCGCAACGCTGAAGGACAACTTCACCAACGAAGTGAACCTCTCCAGCCTCGCCAACGGCATGTACCTGCTGAAGGTGCAGACCGGCGCCGACTACACCGTGCGCCAGCTGACCATCACCAAGTAGGGCTACTCCTCGTTTAGCTTTTGAAAAGGGCAGCCCTGGTGGCTGCCCTTTTTTGGTGCTTCAAATCCCTGTTTCATTGACAATAGCCTCTGATACTATTTTTGCCCACTTACCATAATGGTTCAGCTGGTTATTGCTGTCAGACAAACCATTACGACTATTTTTCCTATTCTTGTTTTTGCCGCATGCTATTATCGGTGCCCCGTTGGATGGGCAGGAGAGCAGTTCGGCTGATTTGCAGCTTTTTATCATTGCTTTATGATTCCTCGGTTACTCTTCTTCCTTCGCCTCGGTCAGCAAATTCTGATGGCCGGTTTACGGCAGGCGCGGCGCAACAGCGTGGCGTGCGTGTTGCTGGGTGCTGTGCTCGGCCAGGTTAGCGTTGCCCACGCCCAGGCGCCCTCCAACGACGAACCCTGCCAGGCACTACCGCTAACTTATAATGGGCCCGACTGCAGTACTATTGGTGGCAATACGCTGGGGGCCACCAGCAGCAGTATCAACGTCACTTCATCCGTCGGTGCCTGCGACCCGGTTGCGACGGTGAAGGACGTGTGGTATGCCATGGCCTTCTCCAACGGCTGGCCGACCAACGTTGAGGTAACTATTTCGGTGTTCGGCGGCGCGGCCAGTGATGTTCGGGTGTTTCAGGTGCTTAACCAGTCGTCCTGCTCGCAGACCACCTTGGCCCAGCTGGCCTGCAGCCGGGCCAGCGGCCCCAACCTGGCGGCCCCCGACATCGTCATGCGCCCGGTGCCGGGGGCGTTGCTGTACGTGCGGGTGGGAGGCTTCGATGCCAATTCGGCTGGGGGCACGTTTTCTATTTGCCGGCGTGAAACCGCCATTCCTACCTGCCAGCAACAGCCTATGCTTAATCAGGCGGCCATTCGCTATACTCCTACCTCGGCTACCATTAGCTACCTGCCCAACATTCCGGCCCAGTTGGTACTCACAGCACCCGGTAATGTTCAGACTACACGTGTGTTTGCCGGCTCGCCCATTGTGCTTACCGGCCTGACGGAAAACACGGTTTACAGCGCAACGCTGGCCAATATTTGCACCGCTACTGGTGCAGTATCACCGGCGGCGCCGCTGGTTCTGCGCACGCCGCTGGCCTCGCGCTACTGCACCACGGCGCTGGGCGGCAACTGTCTGTTCAGCAGCATCGGCAACGTGCAGATCGTCAATACCACGCTCAATCACTCGGAAGGCTGTTTTGGCTCGGCCGATGGCGCCTACACAGGCGTAGCCGCTACCAGTGCCAGCCGCACCGCCACCCTCGTGCGGGGCCAAACCTACCAGCTGCGGGTGATTACAGGCAGCAACCCCGGCGGCAACAACAGCAACGTGGCGTTCTGGATTGACTTCAATAGCAATGGCGTGTTCGACGCCAACGAGTATACCGCCGTGCCAGGCTTTTCGTCGCCCGTAACGGCGGGTGTGGCCTCTTTTACTGTTCCGGTTGATGCCACGCCGGGACTGGTGGGGTTGCGGGTCCGCAGCGCGCTGGCTGGCAACCAGTTCACGGCCGCCGGGGCCTGCGCTCCTACGCCGGGCCAGTACGGCGAAACCGAAGATTACACGCTCGTCATCGACCAAGTGCTGCCGGTTCGTGCTTCTGCTCTGGCGGCGGCCGTCGAGCTTTATCCTACGCCGGCCCGGCACAGCTTCACGTTGCAGCTGCCGGCTGCGCTCAGCCAGCAATCGGTGGAGGCTGTGTTGCGCAACAGTATCGGGCAGGTGCAGCAGCTATGCACGTTGCCGGCCGCTGCTACCGGCATTAAGGCGCAATTTTCCGTGGCCGAACTGGCAGCGGGAGTATACACCTTGCACCTGCGCACTGCATCCGGAGTAGTGGTGAAGCGAGTGGTGGTAGAACAATAACTTATGTAGCATTCTGAAACAGGCTAGCTGCTACGACGCAAAAAAGCCCTGACAACAGCACGTTGTCAGGG
Source organism: Hymenobacter puniceus (assembly GCF_014333525.1). Taxonomy (GTDB): domain Bacteria; phylum Bacteroidota; class Bacteroidia; order Cytophagales; family Hymenobacteraceae; genus Hymenobacter. Next base: position 19,972 of record NZ_JACSCX010000002.1, on the reverse strand, counting down.
CTTTTTTGCGTCGTGTTACAATTAGGCTACTGCTTCCGGGCGGGCCTGGCGGGCGGTTACCCGGCTCGGAACAGGTTTGGCAATTGACGCAGGCTGCTTGCGGCGGATACCATTGCGCAGCGCTAGCCCAAAGCCCAGTGCCATCAGCAGCGTACCACTCCACAGCAGGTTGATAAATGGCTTTTCTACCGCTTTCAGGATGATATAGTCCTTCTGCGTGGTGCTCACCCCGAAGGTGAACTTGCCGGCCGTGGGGTCTACGGCATTCATGGAAATCCGCAGACCAAGGTCCTCGATTTCGTCGGGCACGCGGCCAATCATCTTGTTGCGCACCACAAACACCGGATGCACGTGGTACTGCTTTTTCTCGCCGTACACCATCATGTCGGCCTGAATGGCCAGGTCGCCTTTGGCCAGGCCGAGGCCGGCGGTTTGCTGGGCCGGCTCCACGCCGCGGAACACAGCGAAGTAGTCGTTGAGGTAAATCGTGTCGCCGATGGCCAACTGGCTTTCCTTCACCTCACTCCAATCCTTCTCTTTGCTGGGGTCAGGCACGGAGCTGATGTGCGAGTAGATATCGTGATTGAAGAACTTCTTGATATCAGGCGAAGCCAGCAAACCACCCATTTCCTCGTTCACCTGGGCCCGGGGGTAGAGCGTGAAAGCTTCACCGGTTTCGCGGTCCTTGTACTCGACGCGGTAGTAGGTGTTTTCGGGCAGGATTTCCACTGTATCGCCGGCTTTGTAGTACACCTTGTCGGCGCGCTTGATGTCGGCGCGGGCCAGGGCTTTGTACTCGTCGGCGGTACGGAACAGCAAGTCTTTGTTGACGTAGCCGGGCACGCCGGGCACATCAATATACTGGCCGGTGTAGCTCACGTCGTAGGGTCCCATCGGGGCCGAGTCGTTGCGCCACAGCAGCACATTGTCCCGGTTCAGGTCTTCAGGAAACTCCTTGGAGTACACCAGACCCGACACGTTCTTGGATACGATGTTGGAGTAGCCAGCCGAGCCAAGTACGCCCAGCAGCATCAGCGCAATGCCCAGGTGGGCCACCGCGCCACCCGAAAGATTCACGCGGCGCAGAATCAGCTGCGCAATGGTGCTGATGTTAGCCAGAACGCCAAACAGGCCGGCGGTGAGCAAGGCAATGTATGCGGGCTGAATCTCATGGCCGTTGTAGCGGAGCAGCAGAATCACGAGGGCCGAACCCAGCAGCGTAAGCACCAGCGGCGTGCCCACGGCATTGATAACCGTGGATTTGTCGTTGCGCTGCCACCACATCAGCTGCGCCAAGCCCGAAAGCAGGGCTACCCCTACGCCCATCCACAGCTGGATTTTCGAGTAGTGCGCAATCTGGTCGGCGGGCAAAGCCAGGTTGGACTTGATACCGATGAAGCCTAGGAAGGAATTATACACCGGAATGCTGGTAGTCACGAGCACCTGGAAGGCACCCAGGCACAGCACCGTAGCGCCCACAAACACCCACAGTTCGGGGTTGTAGGTGGTCAGCTCCTTCTCGGAAATCGGAATGGACTTCCAGCGGTACACCAGCAGCCCGATGGCCAGCACCACAAAGGCACCCAGGTAAATCATCAGTTGACCCGACAAACCCAAGTCAGTGAACGAATGCACAGAGGCGTTGCCGAGCACGCCCGAGCGGGTGAGGAAGGTGGCGTAGAGAATTAGCAGGAAGGTGGCTACCACCAGCACGAAGCTGGTGCGCAGCGCGGTGCGGCGCTTGTCCCAGAGAACCAGCGCGTGAATACCGGCCACCAGCACCAGCCACGGAATGTACACGGCGTTTTCCACCGGGTCCCAGTTCCAGTATCCGCCGAAGTTCAGCGTTTCGTAGGCCCAGTAGGCGCCCATCACGATGCCCACGCCCAGCACGAGGCCGCCCCAGAGGCTCCACTGCAAAGCCGGCTTCACCCAGCGGGTCAGCTCACCTTTCCAGAGCCCAGCAATAGCGAAGGCAAACGGTACCAGCGTCAGGGCAAAGCCCAGGAACAGCGTGGGCGGGTGAATCACCATCCAGTAGTTCTGCAGCAGGGCGTTCAGACCGGTACCGTCTTCGGGCACGAAGTTGGGGTTGAGCTTGAAAACGGGCAGATCTACGAGGAAGTCGCGGAGCAGAATGAAGGGTGAAGAGCCGATTTTCACGCCGCCCGTTACCACGCCCAGAATCATGCTGGTCAAAAACAGCTGCACACCCGCAAATACGGCCATGACGGGGGCTTCCCAGAGCTTGTTCCAGCGCATGATGGCAAAGCCCAGCAGCACGTGCCAGAATATCCAAAGCAGGAAACTACCCTCCTGCCCTTCCCAGAAACAGGAAATCATGTAGTACACCGGCAGGTGGTTGCTGGAGTGGCTCCAGGCGTAGTAATACTCGTAGCGGTGCCCGTGAATGATGCCGAACAGACAGCCGATAACGGCCATTACGGCCACGCCGTGCACAATGAACGCCCCGCGCCCGAGGCGCAGCCACGCTACGTCGGAGTCGCCGAGGGCGCGGCCGCGGGCCGCCATGAAATACGAGTAAGCTGCCACGGTGGCGGCCACAAACGCCACAATTACGCTCAGGTGCCCGGCGTCGCCGATGAAAGTGTTTAGCATTTGACTCTAAGTGCTAACTGTCATGCTGAGCTTGCCGAAGCATCTCGCGTGCAGTGGTAATCAATTACTCTGGCAACGTCAGCGGGAGAAATGCTTCGGCAAGCTCAGCATGACGCGCTATTCCCTCTCTAGTTCACCGCCGCCGTGGCACCCTTGATATCCTTCTCCACGTACTTGGAAGGGCACTTCAGCAGGATCTTATCGGCCACGAAGATGTCCTTGCGCATAGCCCCCGTAATCACCACCTGCTCCGACTTATCAAAGTCCTGGGGCTTGGGATTGAAGTAGATGACACGCTGGGCAATCCGGTTGGTATCAACCAGCGTGAAGGCGAAATAGTTAGGATCAAGCACGGGGTTGTACTCCAAACCCAGGATGTTTTTCTGGCCGTCGCGCGGGAGGCGGCCCACCACGTGCACCTTGGTTAGGTTGCCTTCTGAAGCCCGCTCGCGGGCTTCCTTGAACGACACGTACACGCTGGCGTCGCCGGCGGCGCTCATGATGATGCCGATAGCCACGGCAATGACAGCAATGACGAGAATGTGTGCTTTTTTCATGGGTTGCAACAGATGGCCTTAGGGGCCGGGGCAGTCAGAACAACAAAAGGAGCCGGAAAAGTCCGCAGAATGTCCGCGACCGGCAATGATTTATGTCAGCGAAGGCAGCTGCCGCTAGTCTTTCAGCTCGCGCTCCAGGCGGCTCACCTTGCGGTCCAGGGACACCAGCAGCGCCAGCAAACCCGCCAGCACCACCGTTATGACGGCCACTACCACGTAAATCTTGCCATCGGCGCGGAAAGTATCGGCCATTTCGGGCGAGTCGGCGGTTTGGGCGGCGGCGTGCAGCACCGGCAGCAGCAGCGCCAGAAGCAGCAAAACGCCCGTACGGAAGCTACGCAAGCTGTTTTTCATATACCTTGAGTTTGAGCAGAGAAATGCGGCTGGCCACCTGCGCCAGCCAGAAGGCCAGCAGCGTCCAGCCAATAACGGCCGGGTAAAACACGGCGCGCATGGCGTTGTCGAGGTCGTATTTGGCGAAGGCCGGGTTGCCGCCCGCGCCGGGGTGCAGAGAGTCGGTGAGGCGTGGCAGAATGTAGAACAGCGGCATGGCTGTGGCAAAGGCGAAGATGTTGTAGATGGCCGAAATGCGGGCCCGCTGCTGCTCGTCGGTGAAGGAGGAGCGCAGCACCAGATAAGCGCCGTAGATGAGCATGGCAATGGCCGCGCCGTTCAGCTTGGGGTCGTTGGTCCACCAAGTTCCCCAGGTGTAGCGCGCCCAGATGCTGCCCGTCGCCAGCCCTACTATCCCCATCAGAATGCCAATGCGGGCCGACTCGTGCGACTTGATATCTAGTTCCGGCGTAGGCGTACGCAGGTAGCGGATGGAGTAGTACACCGAGGCTATCAGGATGAAAGTCATCCCGAACCACATGGGCACGTGGAAGTAGAGGTTGCGGATGGTTTCGTTGAGAATGGCCAGCCGCGGCACCGGCACCAGCAGCCCCGCCACTGCTGTATAGAGCAGCAGCAGTACCGTCAGACCTTTCCACCAGTTATTTTTCATGCTTGTTCAGAGCTTAGTGCTTGGGGCTTAGTGCTTAGGATTGGTGAAGAGCAGCACTAAGTAAACAGGTAAATGAGCAGTCAGTTGGGGGCAAACAATGGTTTTTCGGCCTAGTGCTCATGGCCTAAGCACCAAACACTAAATCAGGAGCGCCACAAAAACGGAAACAGCACGTACGACACCGCCACCACTATCATATTGAGGGCTACCAGCGTGAGCAATGAGCTTTGGCTGGCCTCGAACTCCAGGCCATCCAGCGCATTCTTGGAAACCTTAATCAGCAGCAGCAGCATCGGAATCATGAGCGGGAAGCCCAGCACCGCCATCAGCGTATTGCTGTTGGAAGCCTTGGCCGCAATACCTGACACCAGCGTAAGCGTGGAAGCAAACCCCAACGCGCCCAGAGCCACATTGCCCACAAACAGCGGCACATTTTGCACGGGGTTGCCGAGAATCAGCAGATACAAACCCAGGCCCGCTAACCCCAGCCCCAGCAGCAGCAGGGCGTTGTAGGCTATTTTGGCCAGAATCACGGCCTGCGGACGGACCAGCGTGTAGTAGTAGAGCATGCGGCCCCGGCTTTCCTGCAGGAAGCCCTTGGCTACTGCATTCACGGCCGAAAACAGCAGGATGATCCAGAACAGCGCATTCCAGGCCGGCGCGGGCGGAATGCCGCCGCGCACCGAAAAGCTCAGGTAACAGACGAAGACGGTGCTGCCCACGTAGAGCAGCATGCCGTTGAGGGCCGCGCGCTGCCGCCATTCCAGGCGGAAGTCTTTGATCATCAATGTTGAAATCTCACGCAGGAGCAACACGGCAACGGGTCTGGTGAACAGGACCGCAAAGATACAACCCAACTCCCGGATTAGCAGGCCCCATCCTGACACAAGCGCGCCCCGGCTCATAGAGCCGGGGCGCGCAGGGCTTTTCGGTGGCTGGTTGGCTAGTCTACCAGCAGCTTGCCGGTGGCTACGCCCCCACCCTGCCGCAGCCGATACGCATACAGCCCCGGCGCTATGGCGCGTACGTCCAGCACTACCTGGCCGTTGGTTGGGCGCTGGGCTAGTTGGGCTACCGGGCGGCCCAGGGCATCGAGCAACTCCAGCTGCACCAACTCAGTGCCAGGCACGCGGAAAGCGGCCGCGGCATTTGCCGGATTCGGGAAAACCTGCACGCCGGCCAGCGTAGCGGCCCTGGTAGCCAGCGGCTGCCGAAACGGCTGGAACGTCACTACGCCCAGCGTGGTCTGATCGGGCTGATGAAAGATGTGGGTTTCGATGACCGTGGCCGAGGCCGAGCCCCAGTCGTTATTTTTGGCGTTAATAGCGTCGGGGCCGTTGTTGTAGAAGTCGTAGATCTGGCCGCCGTTGCCGTTGCCCACGAGGCGGTTCTGCCCGACATCAGTGCTGTCGGGGCCGGTGGGGTTGCCAAAGCTGATGGCCGGGCCGCCTGCCGTGCCCGAGCGCACCAGCGTCACGCCCCAGAGGTTGCCGGTCAGTACGTTGCGGCTCACCACGCCGGTCTGGGTTTGGTTGCCCTGGAAGTTGAGGCCGCTGCCGCCGGTCTGGGCATTGGGGTTGGTGTTGTTGTTTTCCACCAGATTGCCCGTCACGTAGCTGGCAATGCTCGACCCAATCACGGCAATGCCATAGCGGTTGTTGCGCACCACGTTGCGCCGGATAATGGCCCGCGTGATGCCGCCACCACCCAACAGATTCGACACGCCAATGCCGCCGGCCATGTTGGTGGCGGGGTTGCCAATCACCACGCACCGCTCAATCAGAATGGGTTGGGCGGGGTCGCCGGTGCCGAGGTTGATTTGCGGGTAGTTGCCATTTTCGGTGTCGTTGTGCCAGAAAATGCAGTTCTGAATAGTAGGCGAAGTCGGGCGGTTGGAGGGCGAGTTGATGCCGGCGCGGGCGTTGCGCACAAAGCGGCTGCGCTGCACCAGTGCTCGGTTGCCGGACAGCGCCAGCGCACTGCTGTTGGTCAGACGCCCGCTCACCGTCGACACATTCAGCCGAAACACGCAGTCCGATACCTCAATGGCCGCATCCACCACGCGCACCCCGCCGCTACGCTCTATGGTGGTGCGGCGCAGCACCGAGCCAGCACTGGTGGCACTCAGCTGCATGCCCAGCCAGGGCGTCGCGGCGCTCTGGGCCGTGAAAACTACTGAATCAGGCGGCGCAACGTTCAGCACGCCATCCACGCTCACCAGCGCCCGGTCGGCCACCCGAATGGTTTCGTTGGTGGTGATGCTGAGCGTATCGCGCGCCGCCAGCCGGATGGTATCGGTGATAAGCCAAGTGCCGGCCGTTTGCGTCACGTAGCCGCCCGAAGCCGCTGCCAGCTGCATGAGCGTATAGCGCCGGCCAGTGCCCGGAGTGCTGTATTGGGCTTGGGCCGGAGCAGCCAGGCCAGTCAGCAGCAACAGAAAGTAGATTTTTTTCATCGTACCGATCAGGAGATTAAGTGAAGAAGGTACACTAAACGACGCAAAAAAGCCACCCGGATTGTCCGGGTGGCTTTTTCAGTAGCAAATACTCTCTACCCGCTACCAGCAGAATACTAGAAGTCGTAGCCGAGTGTAAGGTACAGCTTGGGCCCTTTCTGCACGTAGTCTTCCTGGCCCCAAGCCAGGTCGGCTTTGCCGTAGAATCCCAGCAGCGTGGTCCGGACACCGAAGCCGTAGCCAATCAGCATCGGGTTACGGAAGTTGATAACAGTAGCCGAAAAAGCGTTGCCACTGCCGCCGACCACCTGCGTGTTAAACGAGTTGTTTTCGTTGAAGGGGTTGTTGCCGGAGTAGGCGGTGCCGGCGTCGCCGAAGGCCGTGAGCTGCAGGTTGCGGAAGAAACCGGAGTAGATGGGCTTGTTCGACAGATACTGCACGATGGGTACCCGCAGTTCGGAGTTGAACAGCACGTAACGCGGGCCCACCCGCTTGCTGTAGTTGAAGCCCCGCAGGTTAGTTACGAACTGCTGATAGAAGATGTCCGACGGCTCGGCCGTGGAGTACGTAGTGGGCAACAGCTGCTGGTCCTGGTAGTCGTAATTCAGCCAGTTGTCCATGCCGCCAAGGCGGAACTGCTGCTTGTTCTGCCCGAAAAACTGCCCATAGCTGGCGCGGTTGGCCCAGATAATCTGGCGGTGAACTTTCTGGTAGTGGCGCAGGTCTACGTAGATTTTGCCGAAATTCTGGTTGTTGCCATCGAAGCTGTTGAGCTTCAGCACCCCGATTTTCATGCGGGTGCCTTCCAGCATGTTCACGCCCGTCGACACGGCGTTGTCGAACACCAGCTCACCGTTGGCCCCCAAGTAGTTGCGGTTGATGTCGTTGGCCCCCGACAGCTCGTCGAAGCGGCTGCTGGAGATGTTTACGAAGCGCGGGCCGCCGCGCACGCTCAGGTTGTGCGTAAGCGGGTAGGCAATGGTGGGCGCAATTTCGTGCCGCCCAAACCGCACCCGGCCCAGGGCCTGAATATCGAAGAAGTATGCCTGCTTGTCGTAGCGGATGCTCCAGTCGTAGCGGTGCTTGAGGTTGGTGTACTCAGCGAAAATGTTGCTGGTGCGCAAATCCGTGAGAGCGAAGATGCCGGCTCGGATGCGGTGGTTTTCAAACAGGTCCGACATGTTCACCTGTCCAATCAGCCCCAGCCCCAGCAGCGGATCAGAGTACAGCGACGACACCACATTATCAATGCTGAAGCGCGTATCGTAGCGGAACGGACCGTTGGCGGTCTGCGGGCCAGCAGCCAGCGGCGCCTGCGCAATGGGCGCTGCTACGGTTGGAGCCGTCCGCTGCCTCCGGTTGGCAGTACCGGTGCGGCTGGCGGGCAGGTCCTCATCAAACTGATAGTCGCTGGTGTTGATGGGCGCATTGGTGTTGCGGGCCGGGCTGGCCGCCTGCTCAATTTGGGTTTCAGAAGTTTTTGCCGGGGCCGGAGTTGGCGGCGCTACGGCTTTGGTTGGCGCGGGCTTCGAGCGGTCCTCCAGCGTTTCCTGGCGGGCCGTTTTGTAGAGCACCACGTTGTCGGGCAGCGCATAGCTCGGATACAGGTACACGAAGTCGCGGGCGCGGTCGGTGGTCACGAAGCCCAGCGTGGTGGTGGCCGGGTTGTAGTCGAAGCCTTTGAGGTTGGTGCGGAACGTGCTGACCGGCGTGCGCTGCTTGGTGCGCAGCGAGTACCGGTACACGCTCCTGATGCCGCTTTCCTCGCCCAGATACAGGATTTCGTCGTCGGAAACGGCCCGGGGCAGGCGCTCATTGGAAATGGTGCTCACCAGCAATTCCACGGGCTGCGTGCGGCCGTCTAGGTGGTACAGAAACAGGTCATAGTTGTTGACGACGCCCGCGAAGCTGCCCCGTGCCGTGCCGGCCGAATCCAGCCAGCGGTTGGAGCTGAACGCAATAGCATTGCCGCTCGGTAGAAACACTGGCTCCACATCGTCGAATACGTCGTTGGTGAGCTTTTCGGGGCGGCGGCTGCCGGCGCGCAGTACGTACAGGTCGCCCTGCCCGTTGGCCACGCCCGTAAACACCAACGACTTGCCATCGGGCGAGTAGCTCAGTCCCAACACTTGCTGAAAAGGCTCGAAAATCGACGAGCCCTTATCGCCGACGAAGGGCAATGCCTCTTTCAGGCGCGCCACCAGCCCGGCGGCCCCGCCATCGGCCGGGCGCAGGTGCAAGCTCATCAGGCCTTTCTCTACTTCGGCCACGGCTACCTGGCTGTTGCCACGCCACGCCAGCACCGGCAGGCGGGTTTCCACCTGTTGGCCGGGCGTTTTGTAGCCGCCGCGGTGCACCGTGTGCCGGCCCGAACCGTCGCGGTTGGCAACTAGTACCTGGTAGCGGCCCCGGTCATTGCTCACATAAGCCAGCTGCTGGCCGTTGGGGCTCAGCACCGGCTCGGAATACTGAATGTTCTTGCGGTTGCTGCCGGTGAGGGCGCGGGCCTCATCCAGGTCTACAAAGGCCGTTTGAGGCTGAGCGTTGAGTTGGCGGTAGTAGGCCAGCCAGTCTTTCAGAAACAGCTTATAGGGCACATTCAGCGAAGAGCTGATGCCCACTTCCACGTCGCGGGTGATGCGCGTGAGGTTGAGGATATTCTGGATGCTGGCGTAGCCGTAGCGCTCGGCAATGTAGTTCCAGACACTTTGGCCAGCCAGCTGCGGGTTGCGCAGAAAAAACGGTGCTGTGCGGTTGCCCTCATACTGGCGGGTCATGTCGCGCATATAGTCATCCATTTCCACGCTCCAGCCCTCGGAAGCATAAGCGGAGGCCCCCCCCACAAACCAGTCGGGCAGCTGCAGCAGATAGGTGCTCTGGATGACTTCCTTCAGCGAGCCGCCATACATCATGTCGTTGAGCAGCACGCGTGTTACCTGGTAGCTTAGGTCGCGCTTGAACTGCGTTTGCTGCCCCTGGAAAGCCAGCTGCACCTTGCTCATGCGCGTCAAATCGGTTTCGCCGCCGGTCTGGTACTTGTCCTGGTCGAGGCCGATGTTACTTTGGCGCAGGTCACTCACCGAGTTGTAGAGCATCACGGTGGTTTTCGAGTACGGGTAGTATCCTACCAGCCCCGTAATGCGTTGCAGCTCCTGCTCGGCATACTCAGCGGCGCGGCGCGCACTCACGTCGCCACCGCCGTAGTAATAGATATTGAAATTCTGGGTGCTGAGCAGCTGCCAGTCGAAATCCTTGTACTGAATACGCACCCGCCCAAAAGCCTCCTGCGACGTCTGGGCGTGGCTGGCGCCAGCTGCTGCCAGCACCAACGCACCACTTACTACCACCAGTTGCCGGGCCACCTTCAGCCACCGAAAAAAGAAGTTGTGCTCCATATAGATAGAATCGGTAAGTAAGAGGGCGGGCCACGGTGTGCGCAGTCCGTTGTGAGGGTTCTAGGAAGAAAAACCAACCGCCGAAGCAGCTACTGGATACAACGCCTGGTAGCGCCGGATATTGACCTCGGGCCACAACTCAGCCTCCGGGGATTCTAGATGGTCGGCCAGCAGGACGGCCAGCCGCGGAGCCAGCAGCACACCCTTCGAGCCGAAGCCATTGAAGATACTCACTTCCGGCGTTTCCGGATGCCGCCCGAGCAGCGGTTTCCGGTCGCGCACGGCCGGCCGCACCCCCGCCCGCTGCCCGCGCACCTCGAAAGGCAGGCTGACGGCGGCGGCCAGCCGCTGGCTAAGCTCCTGCCTGGCCTCGTGCGTGATGCCCTGGGCGAAAGGCGGCCAGCGGTAGGTGGCGCCCACCCGGAACTGCCCGTTGCCGAGCGGCACCACGTAAGCGCCTTTGTTGAGCACCTGCGCCTCCGAGAGGCCCGGACAATCAACATCCAGTACTTCCCCTTGGTTAGGCGTGAGCGGCAGCCAGCTGAAAAAAGGATTTTGCAGCGCGGCGGCACCTTCACAGCAAATAAAATGCCGTGCCCGTATCCGCCCGGCGTACGTTACGCCTGCCGGGCCGATAACGAGCTGTTGCCAATCAAAAGTTTCGTGTTGCAGGGTTCCGTTAGCGAGGCCTTCGGCGGTGAGGGCGGTCAGCAGCTCGCGCAGCCGAACGTAGCCGCCACGTTGGATACGCAGGCCTCCAAATTCGTCGCGGATGCCTGGTACCGGTGGCAGCGGCGCACCGGCATTCTCCACAAAATCCTGCCACGGGTGGTCGGCGCTGCGGGCCAGCATGGTATTCTGCTCCGCCACCGACGAAAACAGCTTCCAGACCGGCAGCTGCACGAAAAACTGCTCGCCAAAGTGAGCAGCCATGTTGCCGTAGAGCTGCTCGGCGGCCGTAATCATTTCGTCGGCGCGCCAGGCCAGGGCAAAGCGCTTGCCGGCCACCGGATTGATGAGGCCGGCCGCCACGTTGGAGGCTGAATTGGGGTTGGGCGCATCAAGCACCAGCACGCGGCGGCCGCGGCGGCGCAGCTCCCAGGCCAGCGTGGCGCCCGCAATGCCGTGGCCCAATATCAGGTAATCGTAGTCGGTCATGGGGGGCAAGGTAGCATCTGTAGAACGGAGTGGCGCTCCGTTCAGCCGTAGAACGAAGCGCCACTCCGTTCTACAGATAAGACTCGTAACTTACCACGCAGTTCCAACGCGCGTCCTTTTTTCCTTTTTGCATGACCGTTTCAGGGTTTACATTAAACGCCTTTTCCGAAAATACCTATCTGCTGCATGATGCCACCGGCCAGTGCGTGGTAATAGACCCCGGTTGCTACGACCGGGCCGAGCAGGCTGCTTTGCAGGCGTTCATCACCGACCACCAGCTGCAGGTGGTATTGCTGCTGAACACGCACTGCCACATCGACCACGTATTCGGCAACCAGTTTGTGCTGGATACTTATAAGGTGCCGTTCCTGATTCATGAGGCCGACCTGGCCACGCTGCGGGCCGTGCCGGCCTACGCGCCTAGCTACGGCTTCCCGTACTACTCGCCGGCCGAGCCTACCGGCTTCCTGACGCCCGGTACGCCCGTCCGCTTCGGCGAAACTGAGCTGGAAGTGCGCTTTGCGCCCGGTCATGCGCCCGGCCACGTGGTGTTCTACCATGCTCCTACTAAGGTGGTTATCGGCGGCGACGTGCTGTTTCAACAGAGCATCGGCCGCACCGACCTGCCCGGCGGCGACCATGCTACCCTGATTGAGAGCATCCGCACGCAACTGCTGACTCTGCCCGATGAGGTAACGGTATATCCGGGCCACGGCCCTGCTACCACTATTGGCGCCGAGCGCCGTTCCAATCCATTTTTGAAATAGAGGGCTTACTGCCTCCGTTACCCTAAATTCTCCGTCATCCCGAGTTGAGCGAAGGACCCTAGCACGCCTAAGTCGCTATCGAACGTATTCGTTCTGACGTGGTAAGATCTTTCGCTCAACTCAGGATGACAGTTACTCTAAGCCTCAAGCGCCTTGAAAAAACATCTTCCCAATGCCCTGACGTGCATGAACCTGTTGTGCGGCTGCGTGGCGCTGACCTTAATCCTGAGCATGGACCCAGCCCAGACCAGGTCTAACAGCTTCGGAGCTATGTTCTCGCCGGTCATTTGGCAGCCGCTGGTGCAAGCTTCCTACCTGATCGGTATTGCGGCCGTAGCTGACTTCCTCGACGGACTGGTGGCGCGGGCGCTGCACGTTTCATCGCCGATTGGCAAGGACCTGGATTCACTGGCCGATATGGTGTCGTTTGGAGTGGTGCCAGGCGCTATTCTGTTCAAGCTGCTCCAGCAGGTGCTGCCCATGCACGGCCTGCCAGTTGGGCTGGCGTATCTGGCCTTCACCGTGAGCATCTTCTCGGCGCTGCGGCTGGCCAAGTTCAACAACGACACCCGCCAGTCAGATTCCTTCATTGGGCTGCCGACGCCGGCCTGCACGCTGGTAGTAGCCTCGTTGCCACTTATTCTCACCTACGACTCGTTTGGCGTTGCGGCCCTGATTTTGAATCCGTGGGTGCTGCTGGGTCTCACGGTGCTGCTTTCGGCCTTGTTGGTGGCAGAAATTCCGCTGTTTGCTCTCAAGTTCAAAAACCTAACCTGGCAGGACAATTCGCTGCGTTTCGTGTTTCTGTTGCTGTCGGTGGCGTTGCTGATTGGGCTGCAATCCGCGGCGGTTCCGCTCATCGTATTGCTGTACGTGCTGCTGTCGGTGCTACGGCCCGCCACCCGCTGATTTTTGTGCTGCTGCATCACAATATTTGCATACTCAGAGAGTTAATCCATTTCAGCAGCCCTTCAATGAACCGGCGCCTGGCTTGGCTTGTTGCAGAGCCACGGCTTACCACGCATTAACCCTCTATTGACTGAAACTCTATGCGCTACTTTACTTTCCTGGTAGTCTGCGGCTGTTTGTTGCTTGGGCTAGTGCGGCCAGGGTACGCTCAAGACGGGCGTCGCACGGTTTCGCGGCAGCTCACCTGGCAGGGAGCGGCCGAAGTGGTAGGGCCCGATAGCAAGCTGCACCGTATTCCATCGTTTGCCGGGATGCAGCCCCGCCGCGGTATGCTGCAGGCCTACGCCGTCATTTCAGTGCCCGGTACCGTAGCCGAAGGGCAAGTGCAGAAAGCCGTTTATGAGCCGTTTTCAGCTTCCGACGCTGCGCTGCTCAAGAATTTCAAAGACGCCGGCCCGGCACCCGCGCCGTTTGTCGGCAACGAGCAGGGCCAGCCCGTGACGTTGGTTTTACTGCCCACTATCCGGCGCAGTGCGCAGTCAGGCCAGCCCGAGAAGCTGGTATGGTTTGAGTATAGCTACACGCTGGCACCACCTGTTGTACGCCGCGGCCAGGGCATCAGCTACGCGCCCAACTCGGTGCTGCGTTCCGGTACCTGGTACAAGATAGGCGTCGATAGAAGCGGCATCTTCAAGCTCGACCGCGCCGCCTTGGCCGCTATGGGCTTCGATGTGCAGAACCTCGACCCCAGCCGCCTGCAGGTGTATGGCAACGCCACCGGCCTGCTGCCCCAGGCCATCAGCACCCGCCGCCCCGACGACCTAGTGGAAAACGCCGTGTACTTTTCCGGCGACGCCAATGCCACCCTCGACGCCAACGAGTACTTCCTGTTTTATGCCCGCGGCCCGCACGTGTGGGAACCCGACCCCACGGCCGGCGCCCAGCGCTTCCGGCACATTCAGAACATCTACTCCGATACTGCTTACTATTTTCTGACGGTGGCGCCGGCCCCGCGCACGGGCCGCCGCGTAACGGCTGCTCCGGCTGTTGGTGCAGCTAATGCTCCGGCCATCACGCAGTATGCTGCCCGGTGGTTTTGGGAGCGGGAGTTGATCAATCTGGCCAAATCGGGCCGGGTGTGGCTGGGGGAAGGTTTTAACGCCACCGGCGCAACGCAAAACTTCGATACTGACCTGACCGACCTGGTAGCCGGCGCCCCGGTGCAGGTTACGGCCTCCCTGGCTGGCCGTGCCACCACCAGCCAGGCGTTTCGCATTACGGTTGGTTCCGCCACACTGGTGCAAGGCATTCCAGCCATTGTCCGCAGCGACTATCCCGAATACGCGGCTACCAGCCTCCAGACGCAGACAGTGGTTCCGGCAGCTACCAGTTCGGCCTTGCGGCTCGGCTTGTCCTTCACCAGTTCCGATGCCACAGCCGATGGCTACCTCGACTACCTCGAAGTAAATGCCCGCCGGCCGTTGCGCCTGTCGGGCTCGTTTCTGGAATTCCGTTCATTTGAAAACGTGCGCGCCGGCAGTGTCAGCCCGTTTACGCTGGCCGGCAGCACCAGCACTACGCAGGTCTGGGACGTTACTAATCCACGTCGACCTCGCGCCCGCGCCCTCAACGGCGCCGGCACTTTTGTAGCCCCTACCGATTCGTTGCGCGAGTTTGTGGCCTTCGACCCGGCCGGCTCGTTTCCGGTGCCCCGCAGCTTCGGCCGCGTCAGCAACCAGGATTTGCACGGCACCCTCAATCCGGCTCGCGACCTGGATATGGTGATTGTAACCTACCCGGCCTTCCGGGCGCAGGCACAGGAGCTGGCCGACTGGCGCCGCACCAACGACGGCCTGAAAGTAGCCGTCGTAACGACCACGCAGGTGTACAACGAGTTTGGCGGCGGCAGCCAGGACGTGTCGGCTATCCGCGACATGATGAAGATGGTGTATGACCAGCGCGACTCACCGCGCCGCAACCAGTACCTGCTGCTGTTCGGCGACGCTTCCTACGACTACAAATCCAAGCCCTCCAACCTCACCAATACTGCCAACCTGCCCGATTGGTGGACCAAGCGCGTGCCCGGCAGCGGTGACCGAATTGCGCAGAACTACGTGCCTACTTACGAGTCGCGCGAGTCGTTCGCCCAGATTTTGCCCCGCGTGAATAGCTTCGGCGACCAGACATTCTGTTCTGATGACTACTTTGGAATATTAGATGATAACGAAGGCGAATGGCTGGAAGGTTTTGGGGCCAACGGCATCATGGACGTTGCTGTCGGCCGCTTGCCTGTCCGCACGCCGGTTGGAGAGCCTAATTCCACCACACAGGCTGCAGCCATGGTGAAGAAGCTCAAGGACTATGATCTGCGGCCTTCACTGGGCAAGTGGCGCAACCGCCTCACTTTTGTAGCCGACGACCAAGACGGTAGTACTTACCCGCGCGATTATGCTGAGCCGCTCATCAGCCAAATTAGCCGTCAGCAGCCAGCCTTCAATTTCCGCAAGGTCTACCTCGATATGTATCCGCAGATCAATGCCAACGGCGAACGGTCGCCGGAAGCCGAGCGGGCCGTGGATGAATCCTTTGAGCAGGGCTCATTGATACTGAACTATAACGGCCACGGAGGACCTGATGCCCTCACTGACGAGAAAATCCTGACTCGTGAATCAGTGTTGCGTCTGCAGAATCTGAGCCGCCAGACGTTCATGGTGACTGGCACCTGCGACTTCAGCTACTATGACAACCCCGAAAAAACCTCTGCCGGAGAGCTTACTTTGACGGATGTAGAAGGTGGCGCCATGGGCTTATTCACAACTACGCGCTTGGTATATGGCTCCACGTTATTGATTACACCGCTGCTGGATTCTGTGCTGTCTGTACGCAGTGGCCAAGCTACCCGCATCGGCGATGCTTCCCGCTATTCCAAATTTATTGGTTCCAATGACCCACTGAACCGCAACTATGTGCTCCTCGGCGAC
Organism: Hymenobacter puniceus; assembly: GCF_014333525.1. Taxonomy (GTDB): domain Bacteria; phylum Bacteroidota; class Bacteroidia; order Cytophagales; family Hymenobacteraceae; genus Hymenobacter. The sequence continues at coordinate 4,125 of NZ_JACSCX010000002.1, read as the reverse complement.
CCCAGCACCCGGCTGGCCCGCCCTGACGTTGCCATGACCCTGGATTCCATTAACGGCGTCGCCCTTACTCCTACTTTCAATGAGCCGCTTACCGCCCTATCCACAGTGCGGCTATCAGGTTCTGTGCGCAATACGGCCGCCATTACTTCCTCTATCAACTCCACCTTCTCTGGTACGGCTCAGGTTACGGTTTACGAAAAGCCTAACACCATCACCACGCTGGCTACTTCGCCGCTGGATATTCCGCTACCCATTCAGGTGCAGGAAAATATCATCTACGACGGTCAGGCGACTATCACGAACGGCCGCTTTACGGTGCAGTTTGTCGTGCCCCGCGACATCAACTATAACTTAGGTTTAGGCAAAGTAAGCCTATATGCCTCCAACCGCTCCGGTGCCATCGTAGATGCGCATGGCTACCGGGCGGTGCCGGTTGGCGGTGCTTCTACCACGGCTAACACTGATACCATCCCGCCCCGCATCAAGTTGTTCATGGACAATGAGAAGTTCGTGTTCGGTGGCCTCACTGGCAATACCACCACGCTCATTGCCCGCCTCTTCGACGAAAGCGGCATCAACACTACGGGCTCCGGCATCGGCCACGAAATCACGGCCACTCTCGACAACGACCCTACCAAGCTCACTATTCTTAACTCGTTCTACGTGGCCAGCGTCGACAGCTTCCAGTCGGGCCGGGTGGAATACCTGTTCAAGGACTTGGCTACCGGCCCGCACGTACTGCACCTCAAAGCCTGGGATACCTACAACAACTCCGCCATCCGCGACCTGGAGTTCATTGCCGCTTCCACCGATAAGCTGGCCCTGAAACACGTCCTGAACTACCCCAACCCCTTCTCTACCACCACCACCTTCCACTTCGACCACAACCGGCCCGAAGACCCATTGGATGTGCAGGTGCAGATTTTCACCGTCTCGGGCCGCCTCGTCCGGACGCTGCAAACCACGGTGGGCGGGGGCACTTCTCACGTACCGGCCAACTATTCCGATGCTGCGCTGTCGTGGAATGGCCGCGACGAATTCAATGACCAGCTGGCGCGAGGCGTCTATGTGTACCGGGTTAGCGTCCGGTCGCAAAAAGACCAGGCCACCGCCACCAAGTTCGAAAAACTGGTTATTCTGAATTAACCCTTTGACATTTTCGCCTACCTTTCCGCGTTCCTCATTTTCTCCTGTATGACCCCATTGAAGCTGTCTGTGCGTTTTGCGCTGCTTTCCGGATTTATTGGCCTGCCGTTGATTGGCGCGGCCCAAACCGAACCGAATACGCTCACCACGGCTGTTCCGATCCTGACTATCAGTCCCGATTCCCGGGCGGCGGCACTAGGGGAAGCCGGCGTAGCCACGTCGCCGGACGCCAATGCAGGCTACCACAATGCCGGTAAACTGGGCTTCGTCACCACCAAGTACAGCTTCTCCCCATCCTATTCGCCTTGGCTGCGCAACGTCACCGACGATATGGGCCTGGCTTACCTATCGGGCACTGCCAAAATCGGAGCGCGTTCGGCCATTTCGGCCTCGCTGATGTATTTTGACCTTGGCACCATCTCTTTCCGTGATGATTTCAACGTTTCAAGGGGCGACTACAATCCGAAAGAATATGCTTTCAGCGTGGCGTATGGCCAGAAGCTGACCGACAACTTCGGTGTAGGGGTAGCCGCCCGCTACATCCGTTCTAACCTCACCGGTAACGCTAGCGGCACCGACTCGCGGCCCGGCAATGCCGCCGCCGTTGATTTGGGCGCCTACTACAACAAGGACCTGTCCATCGGCGCTGCCGATTATAACTTGGGTTTAGGAGCCACCATCACCAACATTGGCAACAAAATCACCTATACCAGCGCCACCCAGGCCGACTTCTTGCCCACTCGCCTGAAGCTCGGTTTCGCCCTTACCCGGGAACTGGATGCCTACAATAAAATCACGCTTACCGTGGACGGCGCCAAGCTGCTTACGCCTACGCCCTTCTATGAAGATGGTCCAACTCCCACGGATACTGCCAGTGCCAATGCGCGTGTCCGCCGCGTCCGCGCCGAGAATACCAGCCGTCGCAACCAAGGTATTGTAGGCGCCGCTCTAGGCTCCTTCACCGATGCTCCCGGCGGATTCCGCGAGGAGTTGCGCGAAGTCAACCTGTCGGCCGGTGCCGAATACACATACAACGATCTGCTGATGGCGCGCGTAGGCTATTTCTACGAACCCCGCGTGAAAGGCGACCGGCAGTACCTGAGCTTTGGCCTAGGTGTACGCTATCAGGTATTCGGTGTCGATGGGGCCTACTTAGTTCCTAACTCCCGCGCCAACCCACTGTCGCAAACCATCCGCATTTCGCTCCACTTTAATTTCAACGAGCTTGAGCAAGCCTTTGGCGACGGCTCCAGCTCTCCTGTCAACTAACCGTTTTCTATTGCCGATGCTCGACCGCCAAGTCGCTCCTCCCGTTCAGCCGCTGGCCAGCGTAACGCTGCCAGCGGCTGACGTGTTTTTGCTCCCCAATGGAGCACGCCTGCACATCATGCGCAACGATGCGCAACCCGTAGTACGCTTGCAGGTGGTATTGCCTGCCGGCAAGTGGTATGAGCCTGCCGCCGGCGTATCACTGCTCACCGCCCGCATGTTGCTCGAAGGCACCCGCACCCGCACCGCCCGCCAGATAGCCGATGAAGTCGCTTTCTATGGCGCTTCGCTGGAGTGCGAACAAAGTTTCGATCGGGCTACCCTTACGCTATACTGCCTCACTCGCCATCTGCCCCACCTGCTGCCGTTGGTGCAGGATGTACTGACCAACCCAACCTTTCCCGTCACTGAACTGGAGCTGCTCAAAAACCGCACCATCCAGAACGTGCGGGTAGAGCGCCAGAAAACCAGCTACCTCGCCGCCGAGCGGTTCTCCCACAACCTCTACGGCACCACGCACCCCTACGGCAGCACCTTCAACGAGCAGCTTTTCGCCGCAGTAGCGCAGGATGCCCTCCAAGCTTTTCATCGCGCCAACTATTCGCTGGACAAAGCCGAGGTGTTTCTGTGTGGTGATGTAGCGCCCGCCGACCAGAATCTGGTATCTGACCTGCTGGGAAGCGCCCAAGCGTCTGCAGTGCCGCTGTCTGCCAGAGAAACGCTGCCCCTAGCCAGCCAGCCAGCCCACGACTACGTCACGGTGCCCGACAGCATTCAGGCCGCCCTGCGCATTGGCCGGCAGTGGCCCGCTTTCACCCACCCCGATACGCACAAACTGCAGGTGCTCGTGAAGGTACTGGGTGGCTATTTTGGCTCTCGCCTGATGAAGAACATCCGCGAGGATAAGGGCTTCACCTACGGCATCTACTCCAGCATCGGGCCTCGCGAGCATGCCATCTCCTTCGTCATCGGCACCGATGTCAATGCCGATAGCGCCAACGCTGCCATCCGGGAAGTTCACCATGAGCTCCAGGTATTGCAAAATGAACTTATCCCGGCAGACGAACTCCAGACTGTCAAGAATTATATGACTGGCAAGTTCGCCAACGAACTCAGCACTGTGTTCGAGCAGTGCGATAAATACAAGAATATTGTCTTTCTAAACCTGCCGGCCACCTACTACTCCAACTTTATCGAGCAAGTGAACCAAGTGACGGCTGAGGAGCTACTCATATTAGCTCAGCACTACCTTTCGCCCGCCGACATGATTGAAGCGGTAGCTGGGCCCGGGAAGTAAAACTGTACTGCCAATACAAAAAGAAGCCAGCCGCATACCGCGGCTGGCTTCTTTTTCTTATAACAGTCGATATTCCGTGACAGGCGTCATTGCTAACACAACATTCCAACCAGAGCTGTACCGAAGTATCCACGTCGCAACAACGTTACGCTCGAAAAGACGTTTGGTACTTCCAAAATAAAGCAGTCCAATACGCAACCGCAGATCAAAATGGCCACTGCTCATCAGCTAGCCCAAGTTGCCTTCACGATGCGCACGCCTAACCAATCCATTATAAATGCCGCTGCCCCCGCGCCAGACCCCAGAAAGGAGGCAGCACGGGGGCAGCGAACTAATACAGTAAGGTTGGCGGCGACCGACTCTCCCACCGATGAAGGCAGTACCATAGGCGCTCCGGGGCTTAACGACTCTGT
>NZ_JACSCX010000001.1 GCF_014333525.1 Hymenobacter puniceus | reverse complement strand
ACCTTACTGTCTTTGTGGCCCGCCCCGGCACGGGGTGTGCGGCCACAGCCGAGCGGCCCCCGGACCGGCCTCCCCTGCGGAGGCCGGCGCGGGGGCCGCTTACTGTTTGTGGTTAAGCCAATAGGCACCTGTTGCTTGCTAGCTGGTAAGCCAACTGGTAAGGCTGGTGCCAGGCATTCCTAATACTCTGGAGTCTACAGCAGGAATCGGAGGCTGGGTGATGAATATGCGAACTTACTTCGGATGATCAGATGACCGTTTAGCAACGCCGCTATAACCCTTAGATAGCTCTGCTCATAAAGCCTTGGCAGTGAGATGCCACATAATGGCTCAATGCTGATTTTAATAGCTCTTGTGGGATTGAATTACTTTAAAAGCTTCAGTCTTTTGGTTGTTACTTATCAACTGCTAAATTGAATTAGGTCATCGTCTAAACTGATTTTCAGCAATTTAAGACTTGCTGCTTCCGCTAAATGAAGAAGGCCGCGCAGATGCGCGGCCTTCTTCATTTAGCGGAAGTGTTAGTTCTAGAAGGGATACCCAATGGCAATGTTTAGACGAGGTGCTTTGTCATCTGGCGTGCCATATGGTGCACGGATGGGCATAGCGGCGTCGAAACGGATGACGAAGAACTGGACGTCGATGCGGATACCGGCACCGGCACCTATGGCTAGTTGATTTAAGAATTTGCTGGGTTCAAACTTGCCTCCTAGGCGGTCAGGATCTTCGTTGACCAGCCAGATATTGCCAGCATCTACAAACAAGGCTCCTTTCACATAGGGAAATAAGTCTTGGCGATACTCGGCATTGGCTTCGAAGCGCAGGTCGCCAACTTGGTCGTAGAAGTTGGTGAGACGTTCTGTATTGGGTTTGTAGGTGCCCGGGCCAATGCCGCGGGCAGCGTAAGCGCGGACGCTATTAGGGCCGCCGATACCATATTGCTTGAGGTAGGGTAGCACGCTGGAGTTGAGATAGGGCAGGCCGGCACCAATCAGGACACGGGTGGCAATCTTGTTGCCGCTGGTAGGGTCGGAGGAAGTGCGGAGGTAGTTGCGCAGTTCCAAGTCAACTTTGGTGTACTGCGAAAACTGCTGACCAATGAATGTGTAGGCTTTCGTGCCGTCGGGGTTCTGTTCTTTGGTTTGGCCGGTGAGGTTGCTGAGTAAGTAGGCAGCATTACCGGACACCTCAACGCCCCCGCTGAAGTAGATTTGGTTGCGGCGCTGCTCCAGGGTTTGCTGATTATAGGTGTAGCGGTAGCTGCTGCCCAAGATAAACTGCTGACGAAAGCTATTTGCTAGGAACGCATTGTTATCAAGCAGATCTTGGAACACTGGCGAAACATTACCCAAGCGCAGGTATTGCAGGTCGATGGGGCGCAGTTCGTGCTCATTGGTGATTTTGTTTTTCCAGGTGTAGCCGTAGTTGAGGCTGAAGGCATCCTGCTGGAAGGCTTCGAGGCGCTGCACGTACTTGTAGCCGGCGCCGAACGTGGTGCGGGGCTGGAAATCGGAGTTGCGCAGGCGGATATCAAAGGGCGGCGTGATGAGCCGGGGTACGATAAGCTGGGCATCGGCGCCTAGCTCGTAGGAGGTGAGGCCAATGGCGTTGGTACCGGTCTTGGTTTGGTTTTCGAAAGCGCCCGTGACGTTGATGAGTAACTGTTCGGCGCCGCGCAGGGCGGAACGGTTGCGGAACTGAATCCGGAAGCCAGGACCAACGAAGCCATTGGATTTGCTGACCAGCGCCACTTCGGCCCGGAGGCTTTTCTTCGGCACCTGCGTCATGCGCACAAAGGCGTTGAGGTGGCCGTATTCAGCCGAGTCGGGTTGGTTGCGAGCCGGGCGGAAGCGGATGTCGACGAACTTGAACGTGCCCAGGCTCATGAGGCGGCTTAAGGTCTGGTCGGCACGGCGGCGGCGGTAGACACTATCCGGGTAGAGGAATGTGGCGTTGGTGATGGCCTTGGCCTTGAACATCTTCTCATCCGGATAGTAGCGGTAGCCTTGGTAGATGATGGGCGGGCGGCCCTGGGAGGCGGTATCGGAGAGCGAATAATCGGTGTTAAGGCTGACGCGGTTAAGCACATAAGGCTGGGCAGCGCGCTTTGGGATAGAGCCCTTTACCTTCAGGTAGATATTAGCTTGATTGTCGAGGGTGCTATCCACCTGGAACAGCAGATAGTCGGGAGTGAAATAGTAATAGCCCTGGTTTTTCAAGGCTGCATCAATTCGAATTCGCTCATTGATGAGTTTCTGCAGATTGTAAGGTTCGCCGACTTTGAGGAGTGAACCGGCCTGCGTGGCCCGAATAGCCCGATCAAGCAAGGTGTCACGCTCGGGGTACTGAATCTGCTTGATGAGGTAAGGCTTGCCTACCTGTGCCAGATAATCAACGGTGGCGGTGCGGTCCTTCTTTTCGACTTTGCTGTGGACCACCGGCTTGAAATAGCCGTTGTTGTTGAGGCGGTTGGCCATCAGGTTTTTCACCTGTTGGGTGTCCACTTCACTGAGTAAGACCGGCTTTTCGCCATATTTATCGGCCAGCCACTTGCCTAATCCCTTGGTCTTGCCTTGGCCCATGTTCCAGAAATAGAGCTTGGGGCGGGCACCCAGCAACGAGGTGTTAGGCTTGGGCGCAATAACGGCCGTCAGTTCGGTCGTGAGGGCTGCTTCGTTGGGAATAGGGTCGGTGGACTGCAACTTGACGCTGCTTCCCGTGTAAAGGTAGCTGCCTTCCGGAACGAACTTGGTGCCAGAGCAGCTGGCAACCAACAACAATACCAACAGCGCAACAGAAGGCCGCCATGCCCAAGCTGGGCCAGCAGATGGCGCTACAGCAACTGGAATAGTGCGACAAAAGAAAGAAGGCATCATGCGGAAAACAGGCGGTTTCGAGAAAATCATACGGTGGTGAAGCGCCGCAGAAACCGGCGACTATAGGCAGCTAGCGGCCGGAGGTGGCCGGCCGCTGTGCGGTACGCGTAGTGTCGCGCCGCAGCTCCGACGTAACGGCTTGGACTGAATCCTGCGCGGTTTTCTTTTCCTGGCGCTGGCGGCGGCGGTTTTGCTTTACCTCCTCCTTCACCGTATCATCAATGCCCTTGAACAGGTCGGCTAGGTCGCGGTAGTCGCGCTGGAAGATGAGCGAGGCGCCGGTGCGCACAAACTGTCCGTCGATGTCGCCGTAGGCGTTGTTGCGGAAGGCCCGTAGCCGAATCCGGCCGTTCGCCAGCACGTTGTATTCGATGCTCACATCACCAGCAAACGAGCTGATGCCAGCCTGATTCTGGCCCTGGCTGGCTTGGTTGCCGCCTCCCAGCGGCACATCGGTGCCAAGGCGGACAGTGAGGCGGTTGTTAAGCAGCTGGCGGCGCACGGCTACGTTGAGGTCGGTGCGGGTTTTCTCGGCACCGCTGCTGTAGTCGGCATAAGAATTTACGCCCAACTCCACACCCAGATTGGAGAGGTAGGAGCCGGTGAGGTTGTTGAGCTGCTGTGTGAGTACCTGGCTGGCGGAGCCTCGCAGCTGGTCGGCCACGATGTTGCCGCCACTGCTTTTGAAAGGGTCGTCGGCCATGAAGCGGTTGAGCACCATCAGCGAAAACACCTGCTTGTTCAGCTCCGACGCCTCGCTGGGCTGGCGCAGCTGAGCCAAACGGGCTTCAATTGGCCCACGCAACTCGGAGCGCGACTCCTCGGGCAAGCGGATATCGAAGCCGATGACAGGCTTCAGCAACTCGCCGGTGACGTTCAGGAAAACCTGAAACGGGAGCTGATTGCGGCCCACCGCACTCAGCGTTTCGTCGGCTACGCCTTGCGCGGCCAGCAGCTCGGCCGGCGCGGCCTTCACGTTGTAGATGGCCGCAATGTTAAGCTGGGCATTGTAAGGGTCGCCGCTCCAGACGATGTAGCTGTCGGAGCCAATCTTGAATTCGCGCGACGCCAAGTCGTAGAGCGACATGTTGTAGGCGCCGTCGGTCACATCGAGGCGGCCGGTGAGGCTAATGGTGCCGGTGGGGTCAATGGCCGTGTTAAGCGTGCCCTCGGCCCGCACCTTTAGGTTGTCGCCGGAAATCGGGTCGATGACGAGGGTGAACGGCGTGTTGTCGCGGACGGTGATGCGGGCGGTGATGTCGTAGCCGGCGGCGGTTTTGGCGGAATCCAAGGCCAGCTGCCGGGCCAGCATCGTATCAACGGGTGCGCTCTTGTCAATCCATTCCACGATACCGTCGGTAGCGACTAGGCCGGCTTCGTCGTTGGGCACCACAATAGTTAGGTCGGAGCCTTCTTCTACTAGCACGTTGGTGTTGAGCACGGGCAGATTCAGGTTGCCGCTGATACGCGTGTCGGAGTCCAGTACCAGTTTGCCATAGAATAACTCGTTGTCGGCGGCGCGGCTATTGACGGCCAGGAAGTCATCGGTGGTGGCGTTGAGGTTGAAGCGGTAGGAGTTGACGTCGGCGTAGTTGGGCACGATGATGCGGCCATCCACTACCGCCTTGTTGCCCAGCGAATCCAGAACAGTGAAGTTGTCGAAGGCAATGTTCTGTGGGTTGAACTGCACCGTCTGGTTGGGCATGCGGAAGTCGGAGCCCAGTTGGGTGAGCGTCAGGCCGGCATCAGCGGTGGTAGTAAGCGCGCCGTTGATGATGGGCTGGGCGGCGGTGCCTGTCACCACGATGCTGCCCGTCAAACCACCGAGCCCTTCGCGCAGCTGCCCGGCCGAAAATGGCTCGGCCATTTTCAAATCAAACCGGTTAACGGTTACATCAAAGCGAATTGGGTCGGGCGGCGTGGCCAGATAGTACCCTATGGCTCGCACGTCGGCGCCCTGGGCGTTGGTGAGGCGGGCGTCTACGTTGTAGCGGTTGGCGGTAGGGTTGGTGGCTTTCAGGTTCACGTCGCCGACCACCGTTTTGTTGTAAACCAGGTTGCTGAGCGTTGCGTCGGCAGTGAATGCCTGTGTCGGCTGGCCCAAGCTAAGGGCGAGGGCCTGCCCGTTGAGGGTACCGGCAATAAGCGAATCCTGCAGGCCGGCAGCGCGGCCCAGGCCGTTTAATTCCAGGTTCTGCATGTTCAGCTGCAGCGGATATTGCGCGCCGGGCAGCGTTTGTAGTTTCAGGCTGCGGTTGTTGCGGCTGAACTCCAGGTTATTGGCGAAGATGGCGCCGGTGGCCGTGGTGTAGCGCAGCTCGTTGCCGGGCGTGATGTTCCAGGCCACTCGGTCTAGCATCAGCTTGGGGTCGAAGCTGAAAGCGTAGGAGTCGCCGCCACCAAGCACGCGCAGTACACCGGCCATATTCAGCCGCTCGGCGCTATCCGATTCCGCAATGCGCAGGCGGGTGCCGATTTGGTTGTTCTGCACGCTGCCGGCCAGTGTAGGGTTGGGGATACGCAGCGTGGTGTCCTGGCTGATCTGGCGCAAGCCCAGGCCGTAGTCCAGCTCTTGCGCATCCGAGCTGACGTTGAATTTCAGCGAATCCAGCGCATAGCCCATATACACGATGCGCGGAATGCGGGTATTAAGCTGGAGGTTGGCGGCACGGCTGTCGAAGCTGCCGGTGAGCTTGAACGGCGTGAGCTGCTTGAGGTCGGGCACCAGCTTCTGCACCAGCCGGGTGTTCTTCACGTCGGCATCAAACGTGAACTGCCGGTAAGTAGCCGAGGGCCGGTAGCGCACGCCGGGCAAATCAAAGTAGCGGTCGATGTGCTCCTGCAACACCGTGGCCAGGTCGCCGAGGCGGGTGTTGCCCTGCAGGTTGAAGTCGGCCACGTTGGAGTTGAACACTACTTCCGTACGGCCCGGGCGCTGCACAATACGGCCACTCACCGAGTCCAGCGGAATGGTTTGGTTGTCGCGCACGATGATGATGTTGCGGCCCGAGAACGTGCCGTTGAGCGTGTTGGCGTCGGAGCCGCTGAGGTTGGCGGTCAGGTCGCCCTGCACGCGCAGGTCGCCGCCGGTGTAGAAGCCCAGGGCCGTGAGGTTGGCGCCGCGCAGGTTCAGGCGCTCCACTGAGTAGCTAGGGTTGCTGGCATTGCGCAGATCCACGGTAGCCAGCAAATCCAGATTCAGGTTGGGGTCCTGCCGGCTCTTAGCATCGATGACGTAGCGGTTCCGGTCGATGCCCACGTTGGCCGTGATGCCGCGGTAGGTGTAGCCGTTGTAAGTGGCGCGCTGCACGTTAGCCGTGAGCTGGCCGCGCAGCAGATTCGGGTCGAGGCCGCCGCGGCCTCTCAGGCGGCCATTGGCCGTGACGGTACCAATAGTAGGGTCGTTGAGGATGCGGCCTACGTTCAGGTTTTGTGTGCTGAACACGGCCGTAATCGGTTCCTGGCCTTTGGGGCCGGCGCCCAGGTCAATCTTCGCCGCTATGTTGCCATATGTGGTAGTAGCGCGCAAATCAGCATCAAACAGCATGGCCGATGGGCGGCCGCGGAACGTGCCGGCCACCGTCATGCGGGGCGGAATGTTGTAGCCGGGCGGAATGGTGCCTTTGGGCGCCAGCATCCGGATATCAGCCTCAGAGGTAGTGAATTGCTGAATCCGCAGGTCGGTGTAGAGGCGGCGGTCAGTTTCCGGCAGGCCCTGAATCCGGCCGCTGGCCTTCACGATGGTGTTGCGGAAGCCCACGAACTCCAGCCCCTGAATCCGCATGTCGCCTACGCGGCCACTCACGCGGCCACTCAGCAGCACCGACTGGTTGGGGCCGGTGTTGAACGGAGCCGTGCCAGCTAGGTCGGGGGCCAGATACAGAATGTCGCGGAAGCCGAGGCGCACGTTGCGCAGGTCGCCCTCGATGCCCAGGTTGGGCAGCTGGCGGGTGTCGGCCAGCGCGTCGAGGCTCTTGTAGCGCATGCCCAGCGTCTGGCGGATGCGGGTGTGCGGCGTAATCAGGTCGAGGTTGGTGAGGCGGGTCTGCACCGAGTCGAATACCACGTCGGCCGTGGCCGAGTCGATGCGGAAGCCGCTTTGCTCGCGGCCGGCCAGCTGGTTGATGCGGCCGGTGGTGCTGTTTTCGGAGTAGCGCAGGTTTTCCACGTTCAGCACTAGGTCCGAGAACTTGAGGTGGTTGTAGTCGAGGGCAGGCAGGCGGGTGCGCTGCCTGGGCTCGTCGAAGTTGTCGAAGGCCACATCCACGCCCCGGATGTCGGAGCGGTTAAGCGTTACCACCCAGTTGCTGGGCTGGCCGGTGGCGCCTTCCACGGCGTCGTTCAGGTCGCGCACCACCTCGGCGGGGTTTACGAGGCGCTTTTCCACCGGCACGTTTTCGTTCTGGGCGTAGGCAATGCTGGTGTTGCGCAGCTTCACCGTGTTCAGGGCCACGCGCGAGTTTATCAGGTCGATGTTGTCGGTTGTAATTTCAGCCTCGCCTACGCGGGTACTGATAAACTGCGCCGACGGGTCGTTTTTGTAGGTTAGGCTGACGTTGCTGAGCAGGGCCTTGTTGAGCCCGAACGTGAGGGCCAGCGGCTCAGCCACAGCCGTATCGAGCGGGGCGGTTTTGGTTTGGGCGATGCTGATGGCCGTGTTGCGCAGCGTGGCTTCGTCTACCTTATAGATGGATTGATCGACATCCACGGCGTCCATGGCTACGGCCAGCTCGCCTACTTTCGTGCGCACGTTCATGCCTTCCACCTGGTCGTCGTAGGTGAGGCGGATATTGGTCAGGCGCAGGTCGCCGATGTCGTACTTAAAGCCCGCAGTGGTGTCGGCCGGCGCGGTAGTGGCCGTATCGGCCGTGGTGAAGGCATTGATGATGAAGTCGTAATTGCTCACGCTGTCGGGCAGCGTGCGGCTGATGGCCAGCCTGCCGTCGTTCAGCTCCAGCTCCTTGAGGTTGATTTCTGACTTCGTAAGGGCCCACAAATCCAGGTCGACGCCCAGGCGGCCCACCGACAGCAGCGTGTCGCCTTTCTGGTCCTCGATGTACACGCCTTCCAGGCTAAGCGCGTGCTTGAAATCAGTACGAAACTTGGCAATGCGTACTTCGGTGCCAATTTTATCCTGCAGATAACCAGCCGCTTTATTAGCGGCGTAGTCCTGCACCGAAGGAAATTGCAGCGCCACAACCACTCCTATAACTAGGAGCAGCACAAAAGCTACTAGGCCCAGGAGGGCATAGAGCGCGCGACGGGCGTAAGTAGGTAGCGAGTTGATAACCGTACAGAATTAGGGTGTAGTGTAACCCAACGGCCAAAGCGGCCCGCAGGTTGGGAATTAGATGCCAAGTTCCGGCGGTACGGACTTGTAGCTGCCCCAAAGTATGCGAAGCTGTTGCGCCGCAAATGCGCACATTCCCCTCCTGACCCCGTATCTTTCGTGCTTCATCTTAGATGCCCCATGATTCTTCGTTTCTCCCTGCCCTTCCGCACTGCGTGGGGCCAGCGACTGGTGGTGTGCGGTTCCGAGCTCAGCCTGGGTGCCTGGAACCTCGACCAAGCTCTTCAGCTACAGTACAACCCCGAACTCGGCCGTTGGAGCCAGGAAATCAGCCTGCCCGACGATGCGCCTGGTACAGTCGAATACAAATACATTCTGCTCGACGACCAGGACGGTGGCAAGCACTGGGAATGGGGCCCCAACCGCGAGGTGCAGTACGATGGCCGCCAGTTTTCGCGCCTTGTGCTGGAAGACTACTGGCGCCCGGCCGCGCAGCCCGAAAACGAGCTGTTCACGGCCGCTTTCACGCAGGCCCTGCTACGCCGCCCGGCCACTGAACCCAAAACTGCCAAAGTCGCCCGCGTTGCCGATTCGGTGATGCGCTTTCAATTGGCCGCGCCGCGCGTAGAGTCCGGCCATCAGGTGTGCGTGCTGGGCTCCGATGCGGCCCTGGGCGCCTGGGATGCCCGTAAAGCCGTCATTCTTTCCGATGCTGACTACCCAACCTGGACGGCCGAGGTGGCGTTAGAGCAACCCGACAAGGCCACGCAGTATAAGTATGGCATCTGGGACCCGGCTACCAAGCAAATCGTGCTGCTGGAAACCGGCGAAGACCGGATTCTGCCACCCGCCCAGGACCGCCGCACGCTGCGCGTTCGGGCCGATGACAACTTCCGCTACCCCAGCACTTGGCGCGGAGCCGGCGTGGCGCTGCCCGTGTTTGCCATGCGCAGCCAGCAGGGCCTGGGCGTAGGCGAGTTCCCGGACCTGAAGCTGCTCACCGACTGGGCTGTGCAAACCGGCCTCAAGCTGGTGCAAATCCTGCCCATCAACGACACCGTAGCCACCCACACTTGGGTCGATTCGTACCCGTACGCGGCTATTTCGGTGTTTGCCCTGCACCCGCAGTACCTCAGCCTCGATGCCATTACGCCACTGAAAGACAAAGCCGCGCAGCAGGAGTTGGAGCAGATCCGCCAGGAGCTGAACGCCAAGGACTTTGTGGATTACGAACCGGTGATGAACGCCAAGTGGAAGTTTGCGCGCCTGCTGTATCAGCAGGAGAAAGCTGCATTCCTGGCCGATCCGGCTTTCCACTTGTTCCGCGAAGAGCAGAAGTCGTGGCTGGAGCCTTACGCGGCCTTTTGCGCCCTGCGCGACCAGTACGGCACCGCTGACTTCCAGCAGTGGCCTGAACAGTACCGCACGCCAGCCAAGGTAGCCGAGCTAGTGCGCGAAGACGCCCCCAATTTCGACGAGGTAGGCCTGCACTTCTTCATCCAGTTTCACTTGGATAAGCAGCTGCTCGATGCTGTGAACTACGCCCGCCAGCACGGTGTGGTGCTCAAAGGCGACCTGCCCATCGGTATCTACCGCCATTCCGTGGACGCCTGGACCCAGCCTGAGCTCTACCATATGCACCAGCAGGCTGGCGCCCCTCCCGACGACTTCTCGACCACTGGCCAGAACTGGCGCTTCCCTACCTATAACTGGGAGCGGATGGCCGAGGACGGCTACGCATGGTGGAAACAACGCATGGGCACCTTGGCCCGCTATTTCGATGCCTTGCGCATTGACCATATCCTGGGCTTCTTCCGTATCTGGGAGATTCCCGGCCACTCGGTGGAAGGATTGCTCGGGCATTTCTCGCCCGCTCTGCCGCTACACCAGCACGAAATCGAGCAGCGTCTGGGCTGGTTTAATTATGGCCGTCTGTGCGAGCCGTACATCCGCTGGCATACGCTGCAGGGTATCTTCCACGGCCAGGCGCAGGCTGTGTTCGACGAGTTTATGGAAGACGCTGGCTACGGCGCTATCCGGCTGAAGAAGCACGTGCGCACCCAGCGCCAGATGGAAAGCGTGCTGGCCGACAAAATAACCGCCGACCCCGCCAACACCGAACACTACCAGTGGCTGCGCGCCGGCCTCTACAGCCTCGCCAACGAGGTGCTGTTCGTGCCCGATGATTTGCGCCCCGACCATTACCACCCGCGCATCACGGTGGAGAAGTCGACTTCATTTAAGGAGCTGAATGGCGAAGACCAGCACCGCATGCGGGAAATCTACAATGACTTCTTCTTCCGTCGCCACGAGAATTTCTGGCGGGAGCAGGGCCTCACGAAGCTGCCACCAGTGCGCTACGCCACCAACATGCTCATCTGCGGCGAAGACCTGGGCATGGTGCCGGCCTCGGTGCCCGGCGTGATGCAGGCCCTTGGCATGCTGGGCCTCAACATCCAGCGCATGCCCTCTGACCCTACCGTGGAATTCGGCCACCCAGATGCGGCGCCTTATCTGTCAGTGGTGAGCCCCGGCTCGCACGATATGAGCACAGTGCGCGGCTGGTGGGAGGAAGACCACGTGAAAACCCAGCGCTTTTTTGAGACCATTCTGGGCCATTGGGGTGAGCAGGCGCCATACCATTGTGAGCCGTGGGTTGCCCGCGAAATAACAGTACAGCATCTGCACTCTCCCGCCATGTGGGCCATCTTCCCACTCCAGGATTTGCTGGCTATGAGTCCCGAATTGCGCCGTGCCAACCCCGACGATGAACAAATTAACGTGCCGGCTAACCCCACGCACTTCTGGAAGTATCGGCTGCACATAGCATTGGAAGAATTGCTTGATAAAATTGACTTTAATGAAGAAATAAAAAATATTAATATTCGTAGCAACAGAGTCAGCGCGTATTAGAGGTAGTTATCCTTAACAACTAAAAGAGGCCTTCCTGTTGCAGGATGGCCTCTTTTTTATTTGTTTTGTACTATAAATCCAAGTCTGGGAAATAAAACGTAAAAGAGAATAGCTAGAATAGACCTTGTGCTTGAGTGGCTGAGATAGGAGAATAGTAATACCAAGAATTTGCGCACAAGCTGACTTATTCACCGAGGATATTACCGGATTCAGCGAAAATCACTCTCTTCAGCCCAAAAACCAAATTAGTTTTGTTGGCTCCAACTAAGCCTTTAGCTGCCTGAACACCATCTGATTTAACAGCCTTTGCAACTCTTTACAACACCATACTTCTTACCATGAAAACAACCTTACGCTTAGCCACCTTATTGGTCGCCTGGCTGGGTCTGATGGAAGCTCCTGCCTGGGCACAAACAGCCGTGAACCGGGCTGCACCCATCATACCAAAATCCTTTGGTGCCA
This sequence comes from Hymenobacter puniceus, assembly GCF_014333525.1. Lineage (GTDB taxonomy): Bacteria > Bacteroidota > Bacteroidia > Cytophagales > Hymenobacteraceae > Hymenobacter. The sequence goes on along the minus strand of NZ_JACSCX010000001.1, from coordinate 1,152,830 downwards.
CAGCCATTAAGCCGCTGGCAGCTACGGCTACTCCAGGCAGCTATAACATCCTAACGCTTCCTACCCGGGGGCGTCTACTCCTAAATGGCGTCGAAATTACTGCTGTCCCGCGCAACATTACGGTAGCGAACGGAAGCCAGCTTTCCTACGACCCGGATGCCGCAGCTCCGGCAGGCAACTATAGCTTCACGTACAATACCTCTAACGTAGCTACTGCCGCAAGCTTCTCGCTGCCAGTTAGCAACGCTGATTGCAGCCAGAATAGCGCCATCGACTTTTCGGAGCGCACTGCTGGAGAAAACTGGAAGGCACAGACTGGAATAACCGTTGCAAATACTACGGTTAGCACCAGCAATTACACATCCTCTGTGCCAGCGGGACAAACCAACATTTTGCAAGTCAACAATGCTACTACGCTGATTCCCAATCGGGGATTATTTTGGCAGCTAGACAACGAAAACGTTGCCACCGACAACCGTTCTACGGTGCAAATGAACTTCAGCCGTCCTGTACGCAATCTGGCGTTCAGCATGGAGGATATTGACGTTAGTACGCTGGAAAATGGGGGCAGTGACTTCGTGGATGAAGTGACCTTCAACGCGTATGCTATTGGGAGTTCCACTCCATACCAGTTGTCGGCAGCTGATGTAGCATTGGGCCTTAATGGGTCGAATGCTTTCGTATCAGGTACTAACACAATTGTAGGTGTAACAAATAATAGCGGTCCGGCTGGTACAGTGGTGCTTACCTTTCCTCCGGCCATTGCTATTGCCCGTCTGGAAATTATCTACCGTAATACGCAGACCTACCAAGCCAACCGTTTACGTCTGCAAACCATCAACCTGCCTTCTATGGTGTGGTGCGCGGAGGTGGACTTGGCTACAACACTGACGGGTCCGGCACGGGCAATAGCTGGCCAGACGGTTACTTATTCGGCAGTTACCACCAACCAAGGTGACATTGCGGCTGCGGGAGTACAAGCTTCCGTACAGCTCTCAGCTGGTCTGACCAACGTAACCATTAATGGCACTGCTGCTGGTACTAACTACAATTCCACAACTGGTGTACTGACGTTGCCACCCGCCGGTACACTTGCCCCTGGCGCTAGCAGCACGGCCACCATTACGTTTACGATGCCTACTCCAGGCCCCGTAACCGGCCGTGCCAGCAGCACCACAACCGGCCTCGATATTGAGCCTACAAACAACAATGGCAGCCTGCCGAATGCGCAGGTAACGACGGTAATCAACCGTCCGCCAACGGCGCAGAACGTGACGGCTCCAACAATGCCCAACAGCAACGCGGCAACTGATATTCCTTCTTTGCAAGGATCAGACCCCGATGGTGACAACACGATTGCCAACTATGTAATCAGTGCCTTGCCTAACACCACCACGCAGGGTACGCTGAGCTACACTCGGGCAGGCGCAACTATCACGCTTGCTACCGGCAATACCTCTTCACTCGCTGACCGGACACTCACTCCGGCCGAAATGACTACGCTGCGGTTTGACCCGGTGTTGAATTATGTCGGCAATGCTACGTTTAGTTATGTAGCAACAGATGATTTGGGCGCTACTTCCAACACTGCCACGTATACCATCCCAGTTGGTGCAGCTGCTGGTGCTACCGACCTGGCAGTTACGCAACAAGTGAATTTAGGGCCTTATTTGGTAGGCGACCAAGTGACATTCACGGTAGTAGCCAGCAATACGGGTAGTCCTGCCCTAAACGTGCAGGTGCGCGACGCTCTACCTGCCGGCTTAACCTTTGTAAGCGCTACTACCACGCAAGGTGCCTATGACAATGCTACCGGCGTATGGACGGTAACTTCAGGCACTACTACTTTCGCCAGTGGTGCCTCGGCCACATTAACCATTACGGCTCGAATCAACCAGAACGGCACGTTCACTAACACGTCAACTATTACTTCCACTACTGCTGAAACCAATCCGCTTAACAACGAAGCGAGTCAGCAGGTGAATGCCGGGGAAGCCGCGTATCGTCAGAATTTTGAAGGCCGCACGCCGACTGATATCTGCGAAACGTACGTTAATATGACAACTACTAATACGGCGGCACAGGTTATTGCCGGGAATACGTCGTTGGTTACTGGCACGCTGACCACGACTGCTTCGAGCTATACTAGCCCTTTACTGCGCCTGACCAACTCAAGCTCGGTTGCCTTCCAGTTCCGGGCAACGAGCCTCACAGGCACTCCCCGCTATAATCTGCGCTTAGTAAACAGCGCTGGCGCACTGATTGCAGAAACTGGCTTTACCAACATTGGTAATACAAATGCCACATCTCAGTCGTTTAATCTTGGTGGTTTTCCTGGATTAGCACGCATACAGATTGCCTTCGACGCTCTCGGTGCAGGCGCAGGCCAAGCCATTTTAGATGAAATGGCCGTGACCAACGCATCAGTTGCTACCCAAGCCAAAGACGGCAGCAACTGTGATGCTAACATTCTGCCGGTAGCCAGTGACGTGTCGTTCCGGATTGCCAATGGAGCCGCCGCAACCACCATTCCTTCATTGGCCGGTACCGATACTGCGCCGGGCGTGGTTGATTCATACATCATCCAGTCGGTTCCCAATGCTACCACGCAAGGTCTGTTGACCCTGAATGGTGTGGCGGTGAGCACCGGCCAGATTATTACCGCGGCTCAGGCAGCTACCCTGCAGTTTGACCCAGTGGCTGGTTTTGTTGGTGAGGCCACCTTCCTGTTCAGCGCTATCGATAACAGCAACGAGCTAAGTGCAAACCCAGCGACCTACACGATTTCGATAGAAAACGCCACAACTATATCGGGCCGCATCTATGATGACGTGAACTACGGTGGCGGCGCAGGCCGCGACTACACTACTGCTAACGCGTCGGCAGTGGCTTCCAGTTTTGCCAATAATAGCATCGCGCGGGGTGGTGCCGTAGTAGAGCTTTATGATGTGGCCACCAACCAAATGGTGAATACGCTGACTACTGCTGCTGACGGAACCTATTCTTTCCCTCTAGTGCTAAGCGGCAATTACGCGGTACGTGTAGTTAACTCGACGGTAACCTCAGTCCGGAATGCTACGGCAACAGGCGTGCTGGCAGTTCAAACCTTCGTAAACGGTGATGTAAACCGTGTGGGTGGCGAAGTGCCAACCATTGCAGATGCTCCGCAAAACAATGGCTCGCAGACCTTCACTGCCTTAAACGCACCTATTGGCGGCACATCAACGTTGCAGTCAGTGGCTACTGTGGTTATTCCGGCAGTAGTTGCAGCAGCTACCAACGTTGACTTTGGCTTCAACTTCAACGTTATTACGAACACCAACGATGCAGGTGCCGGCTCATTGCGGCAATTCATCCTCAACAGCAACGCGCTGCCGAATACCAACCTAAATCAGGTGGCTTTCAACGGTACAGTGGCCACAGGCACTACAGCAGTAGATCCGGCTGCGGGTGTTGAAACCAGCATCTTTATGATTGGCGATGGCCGCACAAGCAACATTCCGGCTGGCTTGCGCTCTGGGGTTAATGGCGGCTTTGTTAATAACGTAGCAACCATTACGCTGGCCACGGCTCTGCCGAACATCTCCGCCGCTAACACAGCGCTGGATGGTAGCAAGCAAACTACGGTGACAGGCAACAACATTGCTTCTTCCACAACTGTTGGTAGCGAAACCACTGGCCCGGAAGTAGTAGTGGACTTCAACAGCGTAAGGGGCCTCGTCGTGACGGGTGCTAACACTCGCATAGCTTCAGTTGGGCTTAGCAACGCTCGTGGCAGCGTAACAACGACGGGTACACCTACCTTCTCAGATGGCGCAGGCGTAACGATCAATGGTGCCGCCGCAACTGGGTCAGTGGTAACTGATGTAACGGCGCTCAACAATGCCATTGCGGGTGTTCGTCTTGATGGCGGTGCTACGGGTGTGACAGTGAGCAACAACGTGCTGCGGAGCAATGTGTCTACCACTAACGGTACCACGACGTACGATGCCGACGGTATTAACCTGGTAAATGCCTCTACTAACATCATCACGGGCAACGTGATGAGCAGCAACAGAGGGTGGGGCTTGCTACTGGCTACCAGTGGTAACAACAACAACTTCGTCTCTGCCAACACTATCCTCAACAATGGAAACGGTGCTTCGGCGGATAATGCAGGCATCAGCATCCAGGTTGGCAACAACAACCTATTCAGCCAGAACACTATTACTGGTAATGCAGGAGATGGTATTGTGGCGCAGAGTGGTACAAGCGGCAACCGTTTCACTCAGAATAGCTTCTCGGGAAATGGTGACTTAGGCATCGACCTGACCAATAATGCCACGGTTACTGGCAATGGTATTTCGACCAACGATGACGGTGATGCTGATACCGGCGCCAACGGGTTGCTTAATTTCCCGGTTATCACGCAGTTGTCGAAAGACGGAACCAACGTGCGAATTCTGGGCTATGCTCCTGCTAACGCAGTTGTAGAGTTTTATGTAGCCGATGTTGTAGGTGCCGATTTTGGCGAAGGACGCACTTACCTGGCCGCCCGAACGGAAGGCAATACCACGGACGACGCTGACACCCGGACGGGCAGTTATTCCGGCTTGATCTACGGTGCAGACCAGGGCAGTGAAAATAACGCTCGGCGCTTCTCCTTCACTATTCCGCTAGCCAGCCTCAACGCTGCTCAGCTAGCCGCCCTGAATGCTACGAATGCTCGTATTACGGCTACCGCGACAATATTGAGCACGACGCTGGTAAACGGTGTAGCTGTTGGCAACACATCGGAATTCTCGGGCAATGCTATTGTCAGCGCTTCTCCTCTTCCTGTCGAGCTGAAAGCTTTCGAGGTAGCGGCCCGCAACGCCAGCGCTTTGCTGACGTGGAGCACCGCTTCCGAGAAGAACAACGACCACTTCGATGTAGAGCGCAGCTTCGATGGCCGTAGCTTCGAGCGCATCGGGCAGGTGCAGGGCCGCGGCACCACCAGCCAGACTACTACCTATAGCTTCACAGATGCGAACGTTGGGCGCCAGCGCCAAGGTGTGGTATACTACCGCCTGCAGCAGGTGGACACTGACGGAACGGTTAGCTCCAGCCCTGTGCGCACGGTGAGCTTCCCGGCTACGACTGGCACGACGCAGGTAACATTGGGCGTGTTCCCGAACCCAGCCACTACGCTGGACCGCACCGCTACGCTGGACCTGGCTACGCTGCCACGCGGCACTTACCAAGCTACCGTGCTTGATGCCACAGGCCGTATCATGGGTTCCTATGAAGTGCAGGGTGGTGTGGATAAGGCTATTGATGTACAAGCATTGCCTGCGGGCACATACATCGTGCTGGTACGCGGCAACGGCCTAAGCCTGAACCAGCGTTTGATTAAGAAATAAGTGGTCTGCTGACTGCTAATAGTGAAAAAGCCCCTTCTGACTTCAGAAGGGGCTTTTTTGTGTTCGTATTTCGCCAGTAAGCTTGCTGCAGCCAACCATTAAAGCCAGGGCTGGTATAAAAGGAAGCTGAATACTTTGCTCTGTCTGATATATGCCAGCATCTGCTACTCCATCTAAGGCCACAGTGCCCAGACCACGCCGCCACCGTCCTGCTACCGGTCCTGTTCCGGATTTCGATGTGGTGATTATTGGAGCGGGAAGCGCAGGCTTAAGTGCTGCATTGGTACTAGGGCGGTGTCTGCGCCGCGTATTGGTTTGTGATGGTGGCATGCCGCGCAATGCGCCTTCACCAGCCGTACAAGGGTTTTTCACCCGGGATGGCACTACCCCAGCTGAATTGCTGCGACTCGGGAAAGAACAACTGAAACCGTACGTTACGGTAGCTGTGGAGCAGCGCAAAGTGCTGAACATACAGGCTATAATAGGTGGTTTTGAGTTGCAAACAGAAGCTGCAACTGGCCACCGTAGCACGCTTACAACGCGTAAAATTCTGCTGGCTACTGGGGTTGAGGATGAGCTGCCACCACTGGATGGCATGCGTGAGTTATGGGGCACTGGTGTCCTGCATTGCCCGTACTGCCATGGCTGGGAAGTGCGCGACCAGCCGCTTGCCGTGTATGGCCAGGGCAAAGTCGTGACTGGGCTGGCGCTGTTGGTGAGCCGCTGGAGCCGCGACGTAATCGTGTGTACCGGGGGACAAGGAATCCTTACTAAAAATGCCCGCCGCCGACTACGCCAGCATGGAATTCAGATACGGGAAGAAGTAATTACCCGGCTGGAAGCTGGCCCTAAAGGCCACATACATGTGGTATTTGAGGGGGAAGAGGTGTTGGTTCGCAAGGCACTATTTCTGCACGCCCACCAGCACCAACGCACCAGTTTGGCTGAGCAAATGAGCTGCCGACTTACCAGCAAAGGTGCCGTTTGGGTTGATAAAAACAACCAGACCTCACAGCCGGGCATTTACGCAGCCGGCGACACCGCACCTGGCACGCAGCAAGCTATTCTGGCTGCCGCGCAGGGCGCGCAGGCTGCTATCTGCCTCAACGAGCAACTCACCCGCGAAGAGTGCCCGAAATGATTTGGTGCATTTCAGGAAAGGGATGACCGGCTTAAAGCAGCACAAGGCCAGATAAGTTAAACGAATAGCAGCCAACCGCACCGGAGGGGATATCCGAAGCAATTGGCTGCAGTTGATAAATAAGCGGATGCACAGTGCAATACAGGCCGACCAGACTGTTGCTGGGGGGAATCAGCGCGTATGACTAGCTATAAAATAGGCGAATGAATGTTGTTCTGTTATAATTAACTTAATACTAGGTGTATACAGTCGATTGTGTCAGTCGTGCCTGCTGTAAGAATTGATTTCTGCACTAATTCAAAAATAGAAAAGCTGGCTTCAAAGCACAGAAAGGAGGGGCGGCAATTCACTTAGTACCCTGGCCCCACAATGCGTGGTGAGTCGGGGAAAGTTGGTTTATCAAAGTTGATAACTGGCCGAAGCGCCTGGGACGATTCACTGTTATCCGTATTAAGCGGCTGGGGTGGAGCCGGGCGAGCGGGCGTACGCCGGATCCGGCGTGGAGCAGTTTGCCATGCTAGCTGGGGGGTATATGGCAGGCGGTGGTCAGAAGTCATCATAATGTGCAACTGAGGTAGAGTGAAAATGCGCGGCAGAGAACATGACAAATATGGCCGTTTGCGCAGGCGACAATGCTCATATTTGAGACAAAAACACTCAATCCGGGGACGCCATAAAAAACCACCCCGCCGCGCCTCCAATAGAAGCCGCAGCGGGGTAGTTAAGTTGCCTTAAACAAGGTATATAGGCTTATTCTGGGACGTCTTGAGACTTAAGGGTGGAAGTTGGGCTCAAGGCAATGGAATAGGGGATGCGCTAAATTCGCTGGGCGTAAGCTGGTAGAGCTCTTTGAAGCACTGCCCGAAATAAGCCGGTGTGTTGAATCCCACCGCATACGCCGTGTCGGCTACTGAGTGGCCGGCGCGGAGCAGGTCGGCCGCTTTGCGCAGGCGGTACTGCTGGATTAGCTCACTCGGGGCAAGGTGCGTCAGGGCCTGCACTTTGCGCAGCAGGGTTTTGCGGCTCATAGCCAGCTGGTCGGCCAGGCGCTCCACGCTTAGCTCCGGGTCGTCGAGGTGTTTTTCCAGCACTTCATATAGGCTGCGAAGCCAGCCGTTCTGCACGGTTTCGGTGGGCTGTGCCAGCTCGGGCCGGCTCAGCTGCTGGCTGTAGAGCGTACGCAAACGCTGCTGCCGGATCAGGATGTTGTGGAGCCGCAAAACCAGCTCTTCCAGATGAAACGGCTTGGTGAGGTACTCGTCGGCGCCCTGGCGCAGGCCAGTGAGGCGTTGGTTGTGCGTACCTTGGGCCGTGAGCAGCACCACGGCCACATGGTCGGTGGCGGGCGTGTTTTTGATGCGGTAGGTGAGTTCGTAGCCGTCCAGCTCGGGCATCATTACGTCTGACACCACCACATCGGGCAGCTCCTGCTGAATCAGCAGCCAGCCCTCGGCGCCGTTGGAGGCGGCCAGCACGCGGTACATGGGAGCCAGCTGCCGGGCCAGGTAGGTACGCAGCTCCTCGTTGTCCTCAATCAGTACAATCAGCGGCGAATCGGGGGCGTGGCCGGATGGCAGCTCGGGCGTTGCAGGAATGGGCATCGGCACCGGTAGCCAATCGGGCGCGGCCGTGCCCAGCGTGGCCAGCTCATTGGCCGGGGCCTGCTGCAGCGGCAGATCCACCACAAAAGTGCTGCCTGCAGGGGCCGCCACGCTGCTTTGCACACTCACCTGCCCGCCCATCAGCGTGGTCAGCTCCCGCACCAAGGCCAGCCCGATGCCCGAGCCCACCGGCAGCTGCGTGGCGCCCGGCGCGGCCTGATAAAACCGGTCGAAGATGCGCGGAAGGTTGGCGGCCGATATGCCCACGCCGGTGTCTGCCACCGTCAGGCGTATCAACCCGGCTGCGCCACTCAGGTGCACGCTTACCTGGCGGCGCGTGTCGGCAGTAGCCGAGCCCGAGAGCGGGGGCATAAACTTGAGGGCATTGGCCAGCAGGTTGTAGGCAATGTGGGCCACCTTTTCGGCGTCGTAGAGCCAGGTGCCGGGCAGTTGGGAGTCGTAGGTGAGCGTGATGCCGCGCTGCCGGGCCAGGGCCTGGAACCCGGCCACCAGTTCCTGTAGATAGTCGCTGAGTGGGCCAGGCTGCGCCGATATGCTTAGCTGGCCGGCTTCCAGGCGGGCCAGCTCCAGCAGCTGGTTGATGAGGTAGAGCAGCTGGCGGGCGTTGCGCTCCACGGTCAGCAGGTCGGGGCGCAGGCTTTCGGGCAGGTCAGGGAGTTGCAGCAGGCCCGCCACCGGCGCCAGAATCAGGGTGAGCGGCGTGCGGAATTCGTGGGTGATGTTGTCGAAAAAGTGTGTTTTGAGCTCGGCCATCATCTTCACCTGAGCGGCCTCGCGCAACTGCTGCACGTGCTGGGCGGTTTTCTCGATGGTGGCATCCAGGTCCAGGAAATTGATGGGCTTGCACACGAAGTCGAACGCCCCGCGGTTCATGGCCGTCCGGATGTTGTCCATGTCGCCGTAGGCCGACACGATGACGGCCCGGCTCAGCGGCATCAGCTCGGGCAGGCGGCTGAGCAGCGTTAGGCCGTTGATGTCGGGCATGTTGATGTCGAGCAGCAGCACGTCGAAGTCGGGCTCGTTCTGCATCAGCGTCAGGGCTTGCTGCCCGCTTTCCGCAAAGCGGAAGTCGTAGGTGCCGTCCTTGATTTTATGACGGAAGCGTTGGCCCAGCAGATCAGCCACGTCTTCTTCATCATCAACAACCAGAATCTTGGTAGGCATAATTTAGGGCTTAGGGCGTGGAGATTTGGGCTTGGAAATTTGGGTTGCTGAAATGGCCTAACCCCTAATCCCCAAGCCCTAATTTCTAAATCGGCAGCCATAGTTGAAATTCGGTGCCCTGGCCGGGCTGAGACTCTACGAGGAAACGGCCCCCGTGGCCTTTTACCACAATATCGTGCGAGAGGGAAAGGCCGAGGCCCGTGCCCGTACCGGCGGGTTTGGTCGTGAAAAAGGGCTGGAACACTTTCTGGCGCACTTCCTCGGGCATGCCGCAGCCGTTGTCGCGCACCCTGATTTCCACCTCCGAGCCTACCTGTTGGGTGCTGACCGTGAGGCTGGGCAGGTAGCCGCCCGGGCGTTGGCGCCGCTCTTCCTGAATGGCATAAAGCGAATTGTTGAACAGGTTCAGCAGCACCCGGCCAATATCGGGCGTCACCACGTTGGCTAACCCCAGGTTGGGGTCCAGTTCGGTGTGCAGGCTGGCATGGAAAGCCGGGTCTTTGGCGCGCAAGCTGGAGTAGGTCAGGTTGAGGTACTCGGTGGCCAGCTGGTTGAGGTCGGTGGGCTGCCGCTCGCGCGGGCCGGTGTGGGCGTGCTGCAGCATGCTGCGCACGATGCCATCCACGCGCTGGCCGTGGCGCGTAATGCGGGCCAGGTTGCGGCCCAGCGTCTCGAGCGTGCCCTGCACCAGGGCCTGCTGCGCGGCGGGCAGCGCCGTAAACATGGTTGGGGACAGCTCCTGCAGCAGCTCGCAGCTCACCTCCGAGAAGTTATTGACGAAGTTCATCGGGTTCTGAATCTCGTGGGCAATGCCGGCCGTCAGCTCGCCCAGCGAGGCCATCTTCTCACTGTGAACCAGCATGGCCTGGGTGGCGCGCAGCTCGCTGAGCGACTGTTCCAGCTGGCCGGTGCGCAACGAAAGCAGGTCGTTATTTTCAGTAAGCTGGCGCAGGGTATTCTGGTTGATCTGGTCAAATACCAACGACACCACCAGCAGAATCAGCATTAGCCCGCCCAAGATGTCGAGGCTCCAGAACAGGCGGTGCTCGGGTGGCACCGTGCTGGGCAAGTGGATGCCGCGCCGCTCCAGCTCCCAGAGCCCCACCACGCTCAGCAACGACACCACAAAGAAGATAATGCCCGCCCGCCGGCCCAGTAGAAACGTGGCCGACACCGGGCACAGCACCAGCCAGCTGGTAGTGGCCGCAAAGTAGCCGCCCTGGTACACGCTGTTCATGAACACGCCCAGGTAGCCCGCCACCAGATAGATGTAGCCGAACGTGACGTAGGAAAACAGCCCCTGCCGAAACCCGAACGGCAGTACCAGAAAGGCCACCACGTTGAAAATCATCAGGTACATGCCTGGCCAGAACCCGGCCCACCAGCACAGCAGCAGAAAGTTGAAGGAAAACAGACTGGTCAGCAGCACCGTGTTGGTGATGATGCGCGCCTGCCGGGTCTGGTCAGTTGTACCGACGAAGTTCGCCGGCATGAAATAGGAGGTAATACGATCCATGAAAAGGCGGCCGGCGGCCCGCACGTATTTGAAACAGGAAGGAGTGGTGGGAAGATACAGAAAGGCCGCGGGCTGCAACGCGGCTCTACCCCAGTAGCCTGAAAGCCACCCAGCAGGCCAGCAGCATCACGGCGCCCTCAGCCAAGCCACTCAAAGCTACCCAGCGGCCGCCCTTGCCTACCGCGTGCTGCAGCAGCCACGGCACCGGCAGCATCAGCAGAGCCTCGGCCAGAAAAATGTAGTAGGGCACCCCGTGCCAGCTGGGCGCGCCCCGGTACTGCCACCAGCCGGCACTGATGGCCCATTTCTCATACAGCGGAATCAGCACTCCGCTGACGGGTACCAGCAGCAGGCCGGTGCGCCACGGCCCCAGCCGCGGCAGCAGCAGCCAGGCCACAAACCCAATCTGGGTGAGCACCACGGCCCAGCTGAACGGCATGTACACCGGCGACGCCCACAGCATCGGCTCCGGAATCGGGTATACCAGCGTCTTGGTTGTGTGTACCAGATACGCATCGGCGGGCAGCTCGGCCAGGCCCGCCACCAGCGCAAAGCCCAGCAGCCGGCCCACTACCACGTCGCGGGCCCAGAAGGCGTAGAGGGCGTAGGCCGCCGTGAGCAGGTAGCCCCAGCGGGCCGCCGTAGTCCAGCCCAGCCCCGTAATACTGTCATGGATGAGCGCCAGAATGCCCACGGTCATCAGCCCCAGCATCACGGGCAGGCGGTAGCGGGTGGCACGGGTAGGCAAGGAGGAAGTAAGGGTAGATGTTAGGTTCATTTGAAGCCGCGTATCTTGTGAAACAGGTAATTGAGGCGGTGCAGCACTTTACCCAGCCACGGCACTTCATTGGTCCAGGGCAAACCTTGGGCAAACCGGCGGCGGTCCAGCCAGCGGAGCACGGCCAGCACGCCGGGCTCGTGCAGCGGCCAGATCTGGCAGGTGGGCACCGAGGCGCCGCTGGCGGCAATAATGCCGTTCACGGCGCGGCGGGCGGCCTCGTTGGCCCCTTCCATAGTAGCCAGGTCGGTGTTGGTGCGCACGTAGTCGGCGGCCAGAAACAGGTTGGCAATGCCGGTGCTGGCTTCGGGCCGCAAGCTCCAGGAGTTGGCCGTATTCACTAGTAGCGGCTCATCGTTGTGGCCCGAGCGGGTCGGAACATGTAGGGCTTGCTCCGGCGCACTCAGCAGTTCCGGCCGGATGTCGGCATCCACGTAGGCCCGCAGGCGCATGTCGGGGCGGAGCAGGGGCGGCAGGCCGGGCGTGTTCAGGCTTTGCTCCAACTGGGCCCACACTTCCTCCACAATTTCGTCTAGCGTACAGTCGCAGGCCTGCTTGCGGCCGGTGGTGCCGTCGTCGAGCGGCCAGTCGAGCACACCCTTCGCAAACCAGTTCGACACATCCACCGACAATAGCCCTTTCGCCTGGCCGTCGCCGTAGCCGCTCATCGGGAAGTCGGGCCAGAACTGCGGCTGCGAAATAACGGTAATGGCCCACGGCGAGTCGATGCAGATGACGTGCCCACGCGTGAGTTGCACGTCTTCGCGCAAATAAAACTGCACGCCGTTCATCCAGTTCAGCGTGTGCAGGTGCGGATTATTCAGCTGCTCGATAAAGGCCAGCGTCGGGTCCAGCTTCACCATGTCGGGGCTGATGAGCTTGGCCATGCGCTCCAGCGGCACGGCCGCCAGGTAGTAGTCGGCCTGGACAGTCTGGGCTTCGTGCGTTTCCAGGTTCACCACCGTGGCCCCGCTGATAAGACGCGTGGCGGGGTCGGAGTGCAGGGCGGTGGTGAGGTGGTTGTGGTGGTACACCACGCCCTTGTTTTCCAGGTACTGCAGCCACGGGTTCAGCCACACGTCGTTGGTGGGGCCGTTCAGCACCCGGTCGGTGTGGGCGGCGGGGTTGGCCATCAGCAGTAGCAGCTGCAGCAGAATGTCGCCGCCGGTTTTAGTGCTCATCAGCTGCGGTTGGGCCGCCACCAGCGAGTGGGTAAGGCCGCCCACGCAGTACAGCTCGTAGGGGCAGGGCTGGCGGGAGCCGCACTGCTGGTCGGTGCTCATGTACTGCCACCACGCCACCCGCTCGTAGCTCTGCTGGCGCCGCTCGTAGGAGCTGGTCAGCAGTTGCCACACCCGGTCGGCAAACAGCTTCTTGTCGGAATCAGTGAGGCCGGTGTTGGCGTGCAGCAGGCTATCCACGAGGGCCTGCCAGTCGGCGCGGGTTTTCGGGAAGTTGACGGGCGCAATTATGGGTGGCTTGCCGGTGCGAGCCATCATCACGCGCTGGGTGGGCACCAGGTTATCAAACACGCCCTGTGGGTTCTGGCCGTAGGGAATGCGCTTCATGGTGTCGGTGATGTGGCGGTAGAAGCCGGGAAAAAACCGGAAGCCATGCTCGCCCGGCAGCGGCGGCTGGCCGGCAGCGGCACTGTCGGGTACGTCCACGCTGCGCGCCTTGCCGCCCACGTACTGCGGCTGCCGCTCATATATCTCTACGGCAAAGCCGCGCTCCACTAATTCGTGCGCGGCACTCATGCCCGCAACGCCTCCTCCCAAAATGACAACCTTCTTCGGCATGATTCTCCGCTGAACGGCAGCGGCCCCGGTGGTAGGTGTAGGTAGTGTAACTGAGCGAGTTTGCTCCCAGCAGGCACAGGCTAGCGGTGGGGCAGGTCCGCTAAAGCTACTAGTTATTGCGGCTATTATTCTATAAATGGGGTTGCCGCAGCCACGTGTGGTGTTTAAGCTGCCGGCCAACACCAAGGCGGGTTTCTCGTAAGCACTGAATAGTCTGTTATTCCTTTTGTAGTTCTTTCCTTATGGCCGCCAAAAAACCTGCTACCCCGTCTGTGCCCAACGCCAAGAACGCACCCGCCAAGCCCAAGGCTCCCACCAAAGCGGCTGCAACTCCCGCTGCCAAAAAAGCTGCTAAAGCGGCAACTGAGGCCCCCAAGCCAGTGAAGCGGCCCACCGCCAAAGACATGAAGCAGCACGCCCAGACGCTGCCTTATCCCGCCAAACAGGCCGATATGAAGCTGCAGCCCGCCATGGACTTCAGCACCTACCGCGCCGCCGGCAAGCTCCAAGACAAAGTAGCTCTTGTCACCGGCTCTGATTCTGGTATCGGTCGGGCCGTGGCCGTGGCTTTTGCCATGGAAGGCGCCCATGTGGCTGTGCTGTTCAACGAAAACCTGGTGGACGCCGAAGAAACCAAGCGCCTCGTAGAGGCGCAGGGCCGCCGCTGCATCCTGCTGCAAAGCGACGTGCGCGACCCGGAGCAGTGCAAGCAAGCCGTCCGCCGCACCCGCGCCGAGCTGGGTGGCCTCAACATTCTGGTAAACAACGCCGCTTTCCAGATGGCGCAGGAGAAGTTTGAGGACATTCCCGAAGAGCAGATTCGCCGCACCTTCGATACCAACATCCTGGGCTACATCTGGATGGCGCAGGCCGCCGTACCCCACCTCAAGAAAGACGACTGTATCATCAATACCGGCAGTATCGTGGGCCTCACCGGCATCCCGATCCTGATTGATTATGCCTCCTCGAAATCAGCCATTCATGCCTTCACCAAAAGCCTGGCCACGCACTTAGGCGAGCGGGGTATTCGGGTGAACTGCGTGGTGCCCGGCCCGGTCTGGACGCCTAACATCCCCGGCACCATGCCGCGCGAAGAAATCGAAAAATTCGGCTACGAAGTGGCCCTGGCCCGCCCCGGCCAACCCGAGGAGCTGGCGCCCGCCTACGTGCTGCTCGCCTCCCAGGACGGCTCTTTTATGACCGGCTCGCTGGTGCACGTGACGGGCGGCAAAATGAGCAGCGACCAATAGCGCCACTCCCAAGCCAAGCCAGCCTATAAAAAAGGCGCCTTCCCAACCGCGGGAGGGCGCCTTTTTTTGTTGTATAGATAACCTTCCGAGGAGCTAGCTCGTCAGTACAACCAGCAAGCTCCTCCATTCGTGCTTTCTTGTTCCTATGCCCAATTATCCCGAAGGTAGCGTCCGGGCGCTGCTTGCCTCCGACCACGTTACGCCTGCCACCCGCGCTGCGCTGGCTGCCCGGCTGGATGCTCCTGTTCAGTACGAGCCACAGTTTTTCGATGCCGACACGTTTGCGCTGCTTCGTGCCGTGGCTGCCCGCATTTTCCCCCAGCCGGAGCGGGAAACGCCCATTGAGCTGGCTTCTAACGTAGACAAGCGCCTAGCCGACGGCCGCGCCGACGGCTGGCGCTACGATGCCATGCCCCCCGACCGGGAAGCCTACCGCCTTGGCCTCGGGGGCATCAACCAAGCCGCCGAAGCGCAGTTTCAGCAGCCGTTCATGGCCCTGAGAGCCGGGCAGCAGGACCAGATTATCGGGCAGCTGGCCGCCGGACAGGCGCCGGGCGA
This sequence comes from Hymenobacter puniceus, assembly GCF_014333525.1. Taxonomy (GTDB): domain Bacteria; phylum Bacteroidota; class Bacteroidia; order Cytophagales; family Hymenobacteraceae; genus Hymenobacter. Next base: position 1,137,621 of record NZ_JACSCX010000001.1, on the reverse strand, counting down.
AAACTGGGTCCAGCTGCCACAGCACCGCTTTTTCGAGGAAATGCTGGCCGAGCTGACCGAAAGCTACTACGCTCATCCGCTGGCTCAGGAAGAAATCGGCTACGTGGGCATGGCCGACCAGCCCGGTTGGACGCGCATTGGCCTCAACGAGCGGGAAGAGCGGGAGCCGGAACAAATTAGTAATTGATAATTACTAATTATTAATTACTAATTGAGCACTGCACATGCCTGACGAGGAAGTATTGGAAGAAGGTGTGCTGAACCCGGTTCAGCCCGAAATACAGGACCCACTGCTTAAAAGCATTCTGGCCGAAAACGAAACGCTGGCTCCCGAGCCAGCCAGCCAGGAAGCGCCCACACCGCTGCCCGACCCTACCGATGTAGTGGATTGCGTGGTGATTGGGACCGGGGCGGGCGGTGCGCCGCTGCTGGCCCGCCTGGCCATGGCCGGCCTAAAGGTAGTGGCCCTGGAAGCCGGCCCCCGCCGCGACCCCACCACCGACTACGCTACCGACGAAAAAGCCCAGAACTTCCTGTTTTGGAACGATGAGCGCCTTTCCGCTGGCCAGAATCCGGTGGCTTTCGGTAAGAACAACTCCGGCACTGGTGTAGGCGGCTCCACGCTGCACTACACCGCCTATACGCCCCGCGCCCACCGCGGCGACCTGCAGCTGCACACCGACTTCGGCCAGGGCGTCGACTGGCCTTTTGGCATCGAGGAGTTGGAGCCGTATTACGAAGAAATAGAACACTTTCTGGGTATTTCGGGCCCTACGCCTTATCCCTGGGACCCTACTCGGCGCAAAGGCTACCCACTGGCCCCGCTACCGCTGAATGGCGCCGCCCAGCTGATGGAGCGCGCCTGCCGCCAGCTCGGTATTCAGACATCGCCGGCGGCCAACGCAGCCCTTTCGGCGCGCTACTACCAGGAAGGCATTGGCTGGCGCGAGGCCTGCACCAACCGGGGCTTCTGCCAGGCCGGCTGCAACCGCGGCGCCAAAGCCAGCATGGACGTTACGTTTCTGCCCCTGGCGGAAAGCTACGGGGCTGAAATCCGGGCCGACGCCTACGTGACGGAGATTGAGCGCGACGCCTCCGGCCGCGTAACAGGCGTGGTGTATGAGCAGCATGGCCAGACAGTGCGCCAGCGCTGCGGCCACCTGTTCTTGTGCGCCGGCGCCGTGGAAACGCCGCGCCTGCTGATGCTGAATGAACTGGCACTGAGCAGCGGCCACGTGGGCAAGAACTTCATGGCGCACCCCGGTATGCAGGTGTGGGGCACCTTCCCCGAAGACATCCGGCCCTACAAAGGCATTCCGGGTGGTCTGATTTCCGAGGACACCCACCGGCCCAAAGACGCCGACTTTGTTGGCGGCTACCTGCTGCAAAGCATTGGCGTGATGCCCGTAACGTTTGCCACCCAGATGGTACGCCAGCGCAAGCTCTGGGGCCAGCCTTTGCGCGACTATATGCGCAACTACAACCACATTGCCGGCATCAACATCCTGGGCGACTGTTTGCCGCACGCCGCCAACTTCATGGAACTCAGCGACGAAAAGGATGCGCGTGGCCTGCCCAAGCCGCGCTTTCACTTCACAGCTCAGGAAAACGAACAGCGCATGAACCGCCACGCCGAAAAGCTGATGCGCCAGATCTGGGAAGCGGCCGGCGCCACCGACATCTGGGCCTTCGAGCGCTACGCCCACGTCATCGGGACGGCACGCATGGGCCTGAGCGGCGACGACGCCGTGGTAAACCCCGAAGGCAAAGCCTTCGACGTGCCCAATCTCTACATCTGCGACAACTCGGTGTTCCCGAGTGCCTTGAGTGTAAACCCGGCCCTCACCATTATGGCCTTGAGCCTGCGCACCGCCGATAAGTTTCTGGCGGCGCTGCGGGCGTAGGCGGAACCACAACGTCATGCAGAGCGAAATGAAGCATCTCGCGTGCTGATGTCTGAATACCAGTGCAACATTAGCACGCGAGATGCTTCGCTGCGCTTTGCATGACGTTCTTCTTCATTACGAGGCGTGCTTCTGGCACGTCATTTTAGCTTCAAAAATGAAGTCTTTCCTCAATCATATCAAAGAGAAGTTCGGCAACGGCAACTACGAGGGCGACGAGCATGGCGGCGCCGCTGGCCACGACGGCTCCGGGCTGCCCACCGGCGACGCGGGCAACTTCATGTTTGCCACCGGCATCGAGTGCTCATACCCAACCATTGCGGGCGGCACCATCCGGCGCGATTTGCTGGCCGAAACTGACCACTACAACCGCTACAAGGAAGACCTGGCGCTGGTGAAGGAGCTGGGCCTGAAGGTGCTGCGCTACAACCTGCCGTACTACCTCATCCATAAAGCGCCCGGTCAGTTCGATTGGGAATTTGCTGACGCTGCCATGGCCGAAATCAAACGGCTGGGTATCACGCCCATTCTGGATTTGATGCACTTCGGCGTGCCCGACTGGGTGGGCAACTTCCAGAATCCTGAGCTGCCGGTGCATTTTGCCGAGTACTGCGGAGCTGTGGCCCGGCGCTACCCCTGGGTGCGCTTCTACACGCCTGTCAACGAAATTTATGTGACGGCCCGGGCCTCCGCCAAAGACGGCATCTGGAACGAGCAGCTCAAGGATGACCGGGCTTTTGTTACAGCCATCAAGCACATTACGGCGGCCAGCATCATGGGCACTCAGCAGATTGCCCAGGTGCGGCCCGACTGCATCATTGTGCAAAGCGAGTCGGCGGAATACATCCATGAGATGCGGGCAGTGGAAAGCGCCGGGGTGCGCCTGACCAACAAGCTGCGCTTCCTGTCGCTGGATCTGCTCTACGCTCACCCACTCGACTCGGAGGTGCTGCTTTACTGCCTCGACAACGGCCTCACCCGCCAAGAGCTTGACTGGTTTATGGCCGGCGAGCCGCCCGGCTACCAGATCATGGGCAACGACTATTACGGCCGCAACGAGAAGATTATCAAGCCCGATGGCAAGATCTGCCAGGCCGAGGACGTGCTGGGCTGGTACACCATGACGCGCCAATACTACGAGCGGTACCGCAAGCCCGTGATGCACACCGAAACCAACACCTTCAATGCCAAGGACGCCGAATGCTGGCTCTGGAAGCAATGGGTGAATGTGCAGCGCATCCGCCAGGACGGCGTGCCGGTGGTGGGCTTCACTTGGTATTCATTGCTCGACCAAGTGGACTGGGACATTAGCCTGGCTGAAAAGCGCCTTACCGTCAACGCCTGCGGCCTCTACGATTTAGACCGCAGGATCCGGCCGGTAGGGGAGAGCTACAAGATGCTCATCCGCGAGTTCGGCCAGATTACCATCATGCCCCATGGCGAAATGTTCGAATTCACCAACCGCCCCGCCACGCTTAAAGTGGAGAAGTAGCGGGAACCTTGTAGCTCGCGGCTCTGCGTCGGTAGAGCTACCCAAATGGCATGAAGACGCGAGCTACAAAGTTTGCGCTACCAAGCGCCCGACCAACAGATGCCATTGATACGCAAAGCCCCGGTAGCACCAGATGCTGCCGGGGTTTTTTTGTGGGCGGTGAGGCTTAGTCAATGGTCTTTCTGCCAGATGCTTGCACTTCGCTTAGGCCGCGCTTTCTTCCATAGCGGAATATTGTATTTTCTTCCCGGGATTGTGTAGGTTGGCGGCGTTTTCCACTTGTTCGTCACCCTATCCTATTCTCTCCTATGAAGAAACGTATTTCCGGCCGCCACTATCTGCTGGGGCTGGCTGGGCTGCTGGCTCTGAACGCCTGCAGTCCCAAAGCCACGGCCGTCGTGACGGCGCCTACGCCGGTTGCCGAAACGCCGGCTGCCCCCGCCCCGGCCGCTGCTTTTCAGATTCCGGTGGAGTACTATACGTTGCCCAACGGCCTGAAAGTGGTGCTCTCGCCCGACCATACGGCCCCTACAGCCACCGTGGCCGCCTACTACAACGTGGGTTTCCGCAACGAGCCCCGCGACCGGACCGGCTACGCCCACCTGTTTGAGCACCTGATGTTTCAGGGCTCTAAAAACCTGGGCAAGATGGAGTTTATCCAGCTGATCCAGAAAAACGGCGGCATACTCAATGGCTCTACCCGCTTCGACTTTACCAATTATTTTGAAGTAGTACCCAGCCACAAGCTGGAAACCATGCTGTGGGCCGAAGCCGACCGCATGCGCGGGCTGGCCATCACGCAGGCCAACGTGACCAACCAGCAGGGAGTAGTGAAAAATGAGGTGCGCGTGAACGTGCTGAATGCGCCCTACGGCGGATTTCCGTGGCTGGACATGCCCCAGAAGGCCAACCAGAACTGGAACAATGCCCACAACTTCTACGGCGACCTGAAAGACCTCGACGCGGCCACCCTGGCCGATGCCCAGCAGTTCTTCAAGACCTATTATGCCCCCAACAACGCCGCCCTGGCGGTGGTCGGCGACTTCGAGCCAGCCGAGGCCAAAGCCTGGGTGGAGAAGTACTTCGCCAACATTCCCAGCGCTCCGCAGCCGCCCAAGCCCGACATTACGGAGCCTCGGCAGGAAAAAGAGCAGCGCTTCACCAAAGATGATAAGCTGGCCACCAAGCCGGCACTGGCCTTCGCCTACCACATGCCCGAGCGCAACACGCCCGAGTACTACGCCCTCATCCTGCTCGACCAAATCCTGCTGCAGGGCAAAGACAGCCGCCTCTACCAGGCGCTGGTGCAGAAGCGCGGCTACTCCGACAACGTGAACGGCGGCATCAACTACCTCGGCAACGCCTTCAACTACTCCGGCCCCATGCTCTGGATGGGCGACCTGATCTACGACCAGTCGGTGAATGCCGACTCGGTGGTGCGCGTGCTCGACCAGGAAATCAACCGCCTCAGCCAAGGCGGTATCGACCAGGCCACGCTGGATCTGGCCGTGGTGAAGCTGCGCTCCAACCTCTACGACCAGCTTTCGGGCTCTGATAATTTCGGTCGGGCCGATATGCTGGCCTCGTTTGCGCTGTTCGACAATGACCCCAGCCGCATCAACCGCCTGGAAGCTGAATTCCGCAAAGTGACGCCTGCCCTCATGCAGCGCACTATGCAGGAGTATCTGCGGCCCACCAACCGTACTTTGCTGATTGTGAATCCACTGGCCAAAAGCTAAACCTCGAAGACTACGCCATGAAATCTTTGAACTTCGGGCTGCTCTGCGTGGCCCTGGCTACCGCTGCCGCCCCGGCCGCGCTGGCCCAAACCAAGCCAAAAGTAAAACCCATTCTGGTGGATACGGCTCCGGCCGTGCCCCGCGAAACCCCACCCGCCGGCGGCACGCCCCGCGACTTTACCTTGCCGGCCAAAGAAGAATTTACGCTGCCCAACGGCCTGAAAGCGAAGTTGGTGCCCTACGGACAGGTGCCCAAAACCACCATGATGGTGGCCATCCAGGCCGGCAACGTACACGAAGCCGCCACGGAAGTTGGTATTGCTGATCTGCTGGGCAAGCTCATGAGCGAAGGCACCACCACGCTGCCCGGCACCCAGCTGGCCGACAAAGTGGCCCGGTTGGGTGGCTCGCTCAACATCTCGGTGAGCCAGGACCAAACCCAGGTGTACGCCTCGTGCCTCAGCGAATTTGCCCCTGAGCTGGCGGCGCTGCTGGCGGATGTGGTGCTGCACCCAGCGCTGCCCGAGAGCGAGCTGGCCCGCATCAAAGCCGATTTCAAACGCCAGATGAACTTGGCCCGCGCCCAGCCTGGTACCCAGGCCCGGCAGAAGTTCACCCAGGCCCTCTACGGCAGCCACCCCTACGGCCGCCCCATTCCCACCGACACCGAAATAGACGCCCTGACGATGGCGCAGGTGAAGAACTTCTACCAAACCCAGTACGGCGCCCAGCGCACCAGCGTATACGTGGCCGGCAAGTTCGACAACGGGGCTGTGCGCGAGGCCATTACCCGCGCCTGGGCCACTATGCCCCAGGGCCCGGCGCCGCGCATCGAAATAGCCAAATCCCAGACCCGCCCCGACGTAACGACCCTGGACCGGCCGGGGGCGCCGCAGTCCACCATTGTCATCGGCCTGCCCGTCGTGGACCCCTCACACCCCGATTACACGCGCGTGCGGGTAATGAACTCGCTGCTGGGTGGCTCTTTCGGCTCGCGCATCACGCGCAACATCCGCGAAGATAAAGGCTACACCTACTCGCCCTACAGCTACCTCGAAACCCACTACCGCACCGGCAACTGGAGCCAAAACGCCGACGTGACCACCCAGGAAACCGGCAACTCGCTCAAGGAAATCGTGTATGAGATTGAGCAGCTGCAGAAAACGCCGCCTACCGCCGAGGAGCTGAAGGGCATTCAGAACTACGAGTCGGGCCTGTTTGTGCTGCGCAACTCCACGCCCGGTGGCATCATCGGCCAGCTCAACACCCTCGACCTGCACGGCCTGCCCGACTCTTACTTGACTGAGCAGGTGAAAAATATCAATGCCGTAACGCCGCAGCAAGTCAGCGAAACGGCCCGCAAGTACGTGCGGCCTGAGGCTATGACCATTGTGGTGGTCGGCGACCGAAAAATCATTGATCCGCAGATCAAGAAGTTCCAGGCCTCACGCAAGAAGCCGCTGTAGCACCGCCAAAGCTACGGGTAGCAAGCCGCGCCGGATATCCGGCGCGGCTTTTTTGTGCCTGTACAGGTGAGGGGACGGAGTTGGCGCAGCAGTGCCTGCACAAAATACTCCCTTCCAGATAGGCATGCATCTAGTCTGGGGCGCGTGCTCACTCGCCAGGGGCTATATGCTTGCCTGGTAGTTGGTTAGCGAGGCAGTATGCGGTGCCGGTTGTAGCTGCTGTTGGCTAGCCTGCGGAAAACTCTGCTACAGGTTCTCCGTTGGAGGCCCCAAATCCCCTGTTCCCATGATTGTATACAAAACCGGTGACTGGTGGAAAGCCTTATGGCATTTCCACACGTCCAGGGTCATCCTGTTGCTGCTGCGCCGTGTAGTGCTGGTCGGACTCTACAACCTGGCAATTGCGCTGGTCGTGCTGAAGTACCATTTTCTGAGCATTCAGATCGGGCGCGAATATTTCTCGTTTCTGGGAATTATGCTGAGCCTGCTGCTGGTCTTTCGCACCAACACTGCCTACGACCGGTACTATGAAGGGCGCAGATTGTGGGGCCAGCTGGTAAGCCACTGCCGGGGGCTGGCTATGGAGCTTAACGCCATTCTGCCGCGCCATGCTGTTCGCAGCCGTCTCTACTACGCCGCCCTCATCTCCAACTTCCCGCTGGCCCTAAAAGGCGCTTTGCGCAATGGAGTGCAGTTTGAGCAGCTTGAAGCCACACCCGATATCATGGACCGGCTGCGGTCGGCGGAAAGCGTGACCACCTGCCTGGTAGCAGTGCTGCAGGAAAGCATAGAGCAGTTACGCCAGGCACAGATCATCGACCCGGTTCATTTGATGACCATCAAGCCCCACCTGCTGGGCATGATGGAAGTGAACGGCTCCTGCGAACGAATCAGGTCAACGCCCATCCCGTTTTCGTATAGCTTTTTTATCAAGATGTTCATCACGCTTTTCATCGGAATTATGCCCATCGTGCTGGTGGATACTTGTGGCTACTGGATGATTCCGATTACGATGGTAGGCGCCTACGTGATGCTGGGGCTGGAGATGATAGGCGAAGAAATAGAGCAGCCTTTCGGCACCGACAGCAACGATTTGCCTATCACCCAGCTCGCCAACAAAATCAGGGTGAGTGTGCACGATGTACTGGGAGTGGAACTGCCCCATTTCAAGAAAGCATTGGCGGCACCGCCCTACAGCATTGTGCATTGATGCATACTTATGTCTGATAAAAAGTACATTATATATAATTTATTGAATTTTATAGTATCGTAAAATAGTATTTTAGGCAGGGTAAAGTGCCGGTATACGCGCTTTGTATGGATATTTTACATGAATATTATTTTTTTTATACAAAATGTCAGCTGAATTTTTAAAACTCCGTATACGCCGCTCAAACCCTGTCTCATTTCGATACAGCAGGGTCTGTTCCTTTTAAAATCCCCCACTTTTCTTAGAATGAAACCTCAAATTCCTACTCACAATTTCCGGCTGTTTGGCCGGGCCTGGCAGGGCTTATTGCCGTTGCTGGCGCTGTTTGTCAGCCTTGGTTCTGCCCGCACCGTGCAGGCGCAGGCCAATAGCAGTATCACGGGCTCCACTATCATTATTGATCGTGGCGCAGGCAATGAAACGTTTGATGGACAGAGCAACACAACGGCCCCCGATTTCGACGGGCAGAACCTGGGCACGTTCAATGTGGCCAACTTTAGCACCAGCCTGCTACTCAATGGCGGCACGCTGTCAACTACGGAAGTAGCGCCGGATGAAATCCGCTCAGCCATCCTGTTTTATGAGGTAACCAACATCACCAGCGGCTTCTCCTACGGCGTGAAGCAAGTGCCACTGGCTGCGCCCAGCAATACCACTGGGGCGAAAACATTTGCCAACAGCACGGCGAATGCCAACCTGCTGGCAGCTGATGACCTGGGCGCCCTGCTACCCGCTGGTACTTATTCGGTAGACGTGTCTTTCCGGGCCAACGGCCGCAACAACAACACGACCCGCTCTTTCACCAAAGAAGATCCTCCCGGATTCACGTATCAGGCCCGCTTTACGGTGCAGGGTGTCCGGCCATCCGAGCCGCCAACTTCCACCACCTGGACAGGAGGCTTCAATGACAACTGGTTTGATGGAAGAAACTGGACCAATGGTGTGCCTAACCCAAACAGGGATGCCACTATTCCGGACTTTGGCTCTGGCTCCACGGTGTCGTATCCCAACATCTATAGCAACGCGGCCAAGCCTAACAGCACCACTACCACCACTATTCAGAATCCGGATGGTACGTTTTCCACGGTAGTTACGCAGGTGCCCGGCTATGATAACTCTACTTCCGGTCCGGCTCAGACGCGTGACCTGATCATGCGGGGCACCAGCCAAGCGCAACGCTCGATTACGCGCTTGGTAGTTGGCCGTTTAGAAGTGTACCGTGACTTCAGCAATCTGCAGGACAGCTTCATCCAGCGCGAGAATACCACAATCAGCTTCACTGGTACCAACCAGTCCATCAGCGGTTCAGCTTCGGGGCTTGTGAATGTGGAAATTGATGGCGGTGGTATAAAGTCGTTGGTTGCAAACTTTGTTGTGCAGCCCGGTGGAACATTGCGCTTTATCAATGGGGTGCTTGTTACCAATATTTCCAGCGTAAACACGTCGTTCGTAGAGCTGGCAAACTCTGCCGGCACAGGCACTGCTACGGTTCCGGCGGCCCGAATGGTAGGTGAAAACGAAACGACTTACCTGCGGGGATTTGTTAAAACAGCTCAGGGAGTTGCGTTGGGCGTGCCCCAGGACTTCAGCAACATTGGTGTTACCCTGACTTTCACCGGCAACAACAACCCCGGCGTAGTAACAATAACCCGGAATACCGGCGAAAACTACGGTTCCATCAACAATGGCGCTAACAGCAAGCCCAGCATCCGGCGCATCTTCGGCATCCGCCCCGCCGACCAGCAAACCAACAACGGCGGTTTGAGTGCCACAATGCTGTTCCGCTATCTGGATAATGAGACAACCAATCTGGTGCCCAATGCCCAGACGCTGGACGAGAACAAGCTGGCCTTGTTCGTTTCCACCTCATCAGGCGACGTTTTCGGCCAGTTGGGCCGCGACGACCTCAACACCGGCTCTAATACGCTGACGAAAAATAACATCACTGCCTTCGCCACCTTCACCCTAAGTGAGGCCACGTCGCCGCTGCCGGTTACGCTCACGGCGTTTGCCGCCAAGCGCATCGGCACCAATGCCGAAATCACCTGGGAAACGGTGAGTGAGCAAAACAACCGCGGCTACGAAGTGCAGGTGTCTACCGATGGCCGCACGTTCCGGACCCTGGCATTTGTACCCAGCCAGAACGCCAACAGCAACCGCCTGCTGCGCTACCGCTACCTCGATACGGAAGCCAACAAAGGCGGCATTCGCTACTACCGTCTGCGCCAGATTGATGTGGATGGCCAAGAGAACTTCTACGGTCCCAAGGTGCTGAGCTTCTCGGGCTCGGCTACTGCTGAAGCTCGGATGGAAGCGTATCCTAACCCGTTCCAGAACGAAGTGCGCCTGACAATGCAGTCGGAAGCAGCCGGCAAAGGCCAGCTGCAGCTACTGGACCTGACGGGCCGGGTAGTGCTGGAGCGTAGCACGGAACTGACCAGCGGCACCAACGATTTGGAGTTGCAGAATCTATCGGGCGTGCAGAGTGGCACCTATCTGCTGCGCGTAGTAACGCCTGCCGGCAAGCCACAAACGCAGCGCATTATCAAGCGCTAACGGGCTGCTCAGCGCCACTAGTCCATTTCATTATATGCAAGAGCCGGCTTCCTGAGGGAGGCCGGCTCTTGTGTTTGATGACTATCAGCAACGTATCCGGAGTGGTGGTAGCTACCAAAAAAACACGCCTGACAGGGTAGCACACCTTATATAGTATATCTATAGGTAGCGTTGCAGGTATATTTTGTACGCTAGGCGGTGTTTAAAAATTATGAAACGGTCATGCTGAGCTTGTCGAAGCATCTCTACCGCAGTGGTAATCTTAACGAAGCGGGAGAGATGCTTCGACAAGCTCAGCATGACGCTCAATGAATTGCAATCGGATTTTCAGATACAGCCTGTAGATAATATAACTGTCTATGTGTGAATGCACTGGATACTGCGAATGGTAGTGGGCAGTTGAAGCACAGTACTGGTGCACGAAGACAGGGACGAAAATTATTGGTATATGATAATAAAGGAAAAAAATTGATACTCAGAGAAAAGCGGTTAACTTAAATCGTCATTGAGGCACACTGCCTGTTTCGTCGGATTCAACATACTTTTCTTTTCATTCACCTCTTTTTCCCTTTTCTGCATGACAGTAACTCATTACTCCTCAACCGGCTGGCTTTCTGGAAAACTGCGGCCGCGGCTGGCAGCATTAGCTACCGCCCTCTTGTTGGCGCCCGCTGCCTGGGCCCAGATTGAAGTGCCGGCTGGCAACCCCAACGGGGGCAGTTCCCGGCGGCCATTGGGCTCATGGTTTGGCTACGAGCGCAGCGCCATGATTTACACAGCTGCCGAAATTGGTACCAGCGGCAACCTTACGCGCATTGGCTTTTATGTGAGTTCAGTGTCGACGCCCGGTGCTACGCCCACCAAAATCTACCTCAAAACCGTTACTAATGCCACGTTTGCCACGGCTACCACAGTAGCGGCCGAGGAAACCGGCGCCACGCTGGTATATGACGCCACCATTCCGGCGGCTTCCTTCACGCCGGATACCTGGGTGAGTGTACCGCTGTCGGCTCCTTTCGCCTACAACGGTACTTCCAACCTGGAAGTAATTGTGGAAACCAACGCCACTGGTGGCGGCAACGAAACCAGCACCGGCAAGGCCTTCCGCTATTCTTCTACCGGCACCGGCAACAACCGCACCCAGCTGTGGGCAACGGACAACACCGCTCCAACGGCAAACGGCGCACTTAGCCTGTTGCGGCCCAACATTCAGCTTACAGGCCTGACGCCGCTGTCCTGCCCACCCGTGACGGGCGTTACAGTGAGCAACATCACGCCTACCTCGGCCCAGATTTCCTTCACGCCCGGTGCGGCCAGCACCAGCTACACCGTCACGTATACGCCTGCGGGCGGTACGGCCACTACCGTTACGCCGGCTCCTACGGCTTCGCCTATTAGCCTCACGGGCCTGACCTCCGGCACCGCTTACACCGTGACCATCACGGGCAACTGCGCCGGCAGCACTACGTCACCGGTAGCAACGGCTTCGTTCAGCACTAGCATTGTGGCTCCGGCTAACGACAACTGTGCTACCGCTACGGCCCTGACGGTTGGAACCAGCTGCACGCCTACTACCACCACCAACCTGGGTGCCACCGCCTCTACCGGGGTGCCGGCGCCAAGCTCTAGCACGGGCACAGGCTGTTTCACGGCTACCACGCCGGTCAACAATGATGTGTGGTACAGCATTCTGGTGCCTGCTTCAGGTGCCGTTACGGTTACCACCAACGCCGTTACTGGTTCGCCGGTAAACGACACTGGCTTGGTACTGTACACGGGCACTTGCGGTACGCTCACGGAAGTGGCCTGCAGCGACGACGCCACTGCCAGCAACTTCTTTTCCACCACTACGGCCAGCGGCCTGACGCCTGGCTCTACCATTTACGCCCGTGTGTGGAGCTTCGGCACTACACCTACCGGTCAGTTCGGCATCTGCGCCGTTTCTATTCCAGCGAATGATGCCGCGGTACAGGCTATTTATTCTGTAGGCAAAGCGCCGGTTTCTGCCCCGCAGGTAGTACAAGCTGTAATTCGCAATACCGGGGCTGCTGCCCTTGTCAATGTGCCAGTAACGCTGAACGTAACAGGGGCCAACACTTTCGTAGATGCTAAAATCGTCCCGGCCATTGCTGTAGGCGGTTCGGCCATCGTGACGTTCACGGCCTATACGCCAAGAGCTATTGGTGCTAATACGCTCACGGTAACGCTGCAGCCTGATGGTTTGAATACCAATAACACGCAGGCTTTTGCACAGTTGGTAACGGCTAATAGCATTTCCTACCTTGACGATAGCCAGCCTGTTACTGCTAGCGTTGCCGTTTCCAGCACTAATCCTGGCGGTACGTTGGCTGTAAAGTATAATATCAACTCGTCGGCTAACATTGGCGAGGTGAAGCTGAGCTTCCTAGCCAATGCCACTACCACCTCAACTTATCAGGTGGTGGTACTGAACGCCAGCGCTACAGGCACTCCCGGTGCAGTAATTTTCACTTCACCAACCCTTAACCGCCCAACGACGGCGGGTGTCGTGACGGTGCCAATAACTGGTGTCACCGTTAACGGTACGTTCTTCGTGGGATTGAAAGAGGTTTCGGGTGGTGTTGGCATTGGCTACCAAGTAGAAAACCCACTTCGCTCTGGTACTTTCTACTTCCAGACCAGCGCTACAGGCGCTTGGACAGATGTAAATACAACGACACTTCAGACGCGTCTTGGTATTGAAGTAGGCTTCAGCTCGCGCGTACTGTCTACCAACAGCCCAGCGCTGGCCCGCTCTATCTCTATGTTCCCGAACCCAAGCCAGGGCCAGGTAACGCTGGATATCCGTGACGCCAAAGCCAAAGGTGCCATGCAGGTGCAAATCACCAACGCCCTCGGCCAGGTAGTGCACACCACCACCGTCCGCGACAATGCGGAAAACAAGCTCGACCTGTCGGGCCTGGCTACCGGCATGTATGTGCTGCGCGTGCAGTCCGGTTCGGAGTATACTATCCGTCAGCTGGTGCTCACCAAGTAGTTAAGCGCCACTAACTAGCGTAGCTGCTACAGCACGGTAATGCGCTGCAGAAAATACCCGGCCCTGTTGGTGCCGGGTATTTTTTTTGCCTTTTACACAGCTTGCCAGATGTGTTGGGAGGCTGGAGCAAATACAAAATCTTAGCAACACGAAAACCAGCCGAGAGTATACAGGGGCAAAGCAGTCAGTGTATTCACTTGCTATCGGTAGCACTTCCTTATGCCAACTCCTGATTCTCTCACGTTTGTTTACCTGCACTACTGGGCGGGTTCTGGCCGGGCATTTCAGGCTGTTTCCGAACTTCTGACCCCCGACTTCGCCGTGCTGGCACCCGACCTGGGTGGCTTCGGGGGGGCTGCAGCCCCGGCCGGCGGCTATACCGTGGATGCCTACGCCGAGGAGGTGGCCGCTTTCGTGGCCGCGCAGCACCTGCAGCAGTATGTGCTGGTAGGCCACAGCATGGGCGGCAAAATTGCGCTGGCGCTGGCGGCCCGGCAGCCGGCCGGCTTGCGAGGAGTGGCCTTGCTCAGTCCGTCGCCGCCTACGCCCGAGCCCATGACCGATGCCGACCGCAAAGCCAGCCTGCATGCCTGGGGCAAGCAGGCCACTGCCGAGCAGACGCTCCAGCATATCACGGCCCGGCCGCTGGCCCCCGCCCTACGCCAGCAAGTCATCGAGGACAACCTACGCAGCTCTAAAGCCGCCTGGGATGCTTGGCTGCTACACGGCAGCCGCGAAAACCTGGCGAACCGTATGTGCGAAGTGCAGGTGCCTTGTGCCCTACTCGCCGGCGACCAGGACGCGGTAATGTCGCCGTCGGTGCATGGGCTGGAAACGCTACCGCTGCTACCCGAAGGCACTCCGCTGGAAATAATAGCCGGCGCCGGTCATTTGCTGCCCTACGAGGCCCCCGATGAAGTAGCGGCGCTGCTACGAGCCTTCGGCGAGAAAGTGCACTAATGGAGTAGAGCGGCGCAGTAGCAGTAAAAGCAGAACGTCATTCCGAGCGGAGCGAGGAATCTCGCGTGCTGACGCAGGAGTAGTAATCCAACGTTAGCACGCGAGATTCCTCGCTCCGCTTGGAATGACGTTTTATAGCGTCATAGCCATTGTTTTGCTACCCCGTTAATCCAGGGCCCGCTCGCGGAACAGCACGTAGCCGATATGCGCAAAGACGCCGAATTTGCGGTTGGAATCATCGTAGTGAATGACCTGCAAAGACGCCGGCCCAACGGGCGTTTGATACACCAGCCCGGTCATGGCCGTCAGGTAGGGGCGGCTGATGGTGGAGCCGCGCCGCGGTAGTAGCGGGTTGTCGTTCTCCCGCTCCCAGGGCCGGAACAGTGTATGTACATAGGCCTCGGTGCGCCATTCCAGAGAGCCCACAATGGCCTTAATATACTTCAAACCCACGGCGGCGTACGCCGTGCCGCGGTACCGGTCCAGAAACTGCGTGCGCGAGTCGGGCAAAGGCAGGAAGGCCGGCGCCGACGTCAGCGACGAGCGGTAAGTGGCGAAGCTGCCCTGCGTAGTAACTACGGCATCGAGGGTGTAGCCCCAGGCATGCACGCGCTGCCCCACCGAATCAACCTTGTGAAACGTGAAGTACTGCTCGGTGTACATGCGGCCCTGCACCCACTGGTGGTCTTTGGTGCGGCCTTGCAGGCCGTTGGCCGTGGAGCCCGGCGAGTAGTCTTCTTCGGCCAGCACTCCCCGGAAGCCAAAGTCAGCCCGGCGGCCACTCACGGCGTATTGCCGGCGGTTCAGAGAGTTGCGCTGAAACTGCAGCGCGCCCGTAAAACCATCCAGCCGGTTCTGGTCCAGCTCGGCGCCCGAGCTGATTTCGTTGGTATTGGCGAACCGGTCGCGGCTCGTGAATACCCCCCCGCTCAGGATATAGCGGCTGCGGTAGTTGGGGCTGTAGCCGATCTGCAGGTAGGTTTTCAGGTCGCGCTGCTGCAGCTGCGTGTTCTGGGCCGAGCTACCCAGCAGGCCGCCCGTGTCCTGGTAGTTGAAGTTGTTGAACGTGACGGTGGGCTCGAAGTAGAGCGGCGCCCGGCCAGGAATACTCACCCGGAACGACCCCTGCGCCCCGTTGTAGAAGCGCCCGATAGTAGCGTTGGCCTTAATGGTGTAGAGGTAGCGGTTGAGGTAGCGGTAGGCGGCCCCTAAGTAGAAATTGCTCATGGACCGCGACGAGAGCAACACGCCTAAGTCGGTGGTAAGGTTGGAGTTCTGGCGGGCATCGAGGTTGAGCTCATAGCCCTGCAGCTGGCTGTTGTAGCGCACCCGGGGATACACATTGTTGAAAAAGTCGTTGTTGACGAGGCGGTAGTAGCCTTCCTCCACATCACCTGGTGAGTACGTGGAGCCAGTCCGCTGGAAAAAGCGGCGCACAAACTCCTGCTGCTGCTTGGGTACTCCCTGCACCGTCACCTGCTTGAAATCGGGTTTGGGAGCCCGCTCCTGGAAAGCGCGGCGGCGCTGCTGCAGCGCCAGTGTGTCTTCGCGGCGTGCAATACGGCTCAGCAGCAAGTCCAGCTTGTTTTGGGTAGCTTGCTCGCCCAGGCTGAGCAGCTGCTTCACCTTGTTGAAGTCGGCAGCTGTAATGCCTTCCAAGTTGGGCTGGATGAAGATGCCGTTACGGCCCACTGAGGCCGTGTCGGCTACGTTGGAACCCAGAAACAGTAGGGTGCTGGTGAGTAGCGCGTCGTCTTTCTTATGCGGGTATTTGTTGAACGCTACGTCGCCCACATTCACCCCGATCATCACATCCGGCTTGAATTCCTCGCGCATCACGCCGGTCGGGAAGTTGTCTACCACGGCGCCATCGAAAAGGTAGCGGCCGTCCTGCTGCCGGATGGGGCGGAATGCCAGCGGAAAAGCCATAGAATTGCGCACCGCATCCGACAGGGAGCCACTGCGCTGCACCACCCGCTCGCGCGTGAATACCTCGGAAGCCACACTGCGGTAAGGCACCAGCAGCTTATTAAAATCGTAGCCGGAAATGGCGCCGGCCGGGGCCAGCATGGTAGCCAGCACGTAGTTGAGGGTCACGTCGTCTACGAGCTTGGGCGTTACGCGCGCCTTCAGGGTCGAGTCGACGGCCAGGCGCAGGTGCAGGGCGGCGGGGTTGTAGTCGCCATCGTAATAGTTGTACACCTTGCCTTCCAGCGGCTCCCCCGACACCCAGTTCTGGAACTCCGGCTTGAGCACAATTTCCTCGATTTCGGCGGGCGAGTAGCCAGCAGCATACATGGCCCCTACAATAGCGCCCATGCTCGTGCCCACAATGTAGTCGATGGGAATGCGGTTCTTCTCCAGCACCTTCAGCACGCCCACGTGGGCCAGGCCCTTGGCGCCGCCGCCCGAGAGTACCAAACCCACTTTCTGGGCTTGGGCAGTGGTAACTGCGCACAGGCAGCTCAACAGTAAAAAATGTAGAAAACGGTAGGTTTTGCGCATACGAAATTAAGTGAGGCCCAAGCTGGGGCGGCGCGTTTCGTACGCAAAGTAGAAGGGCAAGTTGCTGCCAGGGCGGAGTTCCGCACAAAGCACACGAATAGAAAATAAGGAATGCCTATTATTTGCTGCTGATCAGTGTAAATCGAGCGGCAAAAACGCCCTCATCTTCTGCTAGTTGCAGCGCGCTGCCGTGCAATTCCAGAATGCGGCTGCTCAGCCACAAACCCAGGCCGGCGCCTTCGCTCAGCACATCGGCCTGGTAATACGCCGCCGTGAGGCGCGACAGGTCGCCGAGGCTGTGGGCTAAAGAGTAGTGAATAGCTTCTTGCTGGTCAGGGGGCCAGCCAGGCACCCACCGGGCCGGGCAGGTTGCGCAGCACCGTGAACACCACTGTCAAAGCCATGATGCTCCAGCCCAGCCACGGCCGGTAGAGTAATGTGTAGTGGCGCGGCTGCCCGCTCAGCTGCAGCCGGGCTTCGTGTAGCAGCCCCAGCACCACCAGCGGCGCCAGCGTGGCGGCCAGCAGGTTGAAGCTCACGGCTTCGGTCAAACGGCCGTGCAACAAAGCGTGCAGTGCGCGCTGCGTGCCGCAGCCGGGACAGTGCAGACCCGTCAACCAGTTTACCGGACACCGCGGAAACGGGTAGTGCGCCGGATTCAGGCGAAAATAGAGGGCCGCCAGCGCCAGCCCTACCAGCAGGACAATGGCGCCAGCGGCCCTCCGCTTAGCAATGGTAGTTGACAAAGCCGTTTATCGGTCGTTGAGCGCACCTAGCATGCCAGCGCCCACGCCCATTACCACCACAAATATTACGTAGAGCACGGCAAAAACCGCCCACCCGATAAGCGAATATTTCACCCACTTGCCGGCTTTCTGCGACGCATCCAGCGCCCCGTTGTAGTCGCCAAGAGCCAGGCGTGAATTCACGTTGGCGGCGTTGATGATGGCTACGATACCGAATGGCAGGCAACAGAAAATCGTCACCAGAATCGACTCGACCAGCCAGTTCTTAGGTGGTGGTCCGGTAGGTGGCATTGGGGGCACGCCTGAAGGCGAAGAGTAGGATTGTTCCATACAGGAAAAGTAGGGTAGAGTGATAAACGGCGGAAAGCTAAAGATTCCGCTATCAATACCCAACTCCCAACACTGTCCTTTACCACTTCTTAAAGATGAAGTACACGGCTGCTAGCAGCAGCCCGAACCCTACAAAGTGGTTCCAGCCCAGCTTATCGGTTTTGAACACGTACACGGCGCACAGCGTGAACACCGACAGCGAAATGAACTCCTGAATCACCTTCAGTTGAAACAGGTTGAACGGCCCGCCGTTTTCCTCGAACCCGATGCGGTTGGCCGGCACCTGAAACACGTACTCGAAAAAGGCCAGCCCCCAGCTTACCAGAATCACGCCCACTAGGCCCAGGCCTTGCAGCCACGAAATCTTTTTGAACTCTAGGTGCCCGTACCAGGCGAAGGTCATGAATAGGTTAGAGATGGTGAGCAGCACAACGGTGGACAGGGCTTTCATGAGGCGAGGCTAAAGGAAAACAGCCTGCATACGACGGATGCCAGCCCGTTGGCTATCTGTTCGGGCCTTAGTCTTCGTGGCCGGGTATGGCGGCCTGGGGCGCCTGCTGCAGGTCTTTAGCTTCGCGAGCCAGGCGCAACTGCTCTTTGTCGGAGGGCTGCTTGGGCAAGGCATCAAGGTCGGGCTGGCCGGCATCCACCCAGCACGTGTACCAGAACGCCCCAATCAGGCGCTGGGCCAGGCGCATCTGGCGCTCCACCTGGCCCGCGAGACGCTGGTGGTACTCGCCACTGAATTCGCGCGAGTACACGCGCACGGCCCCGGCGTTGCCGCGCTCCTCGAAGCCGTATTTCTTGTCGTCGGGCATCTTGGTCGTCAGGTCCTGCTCGAAGCGCAGCACCGAATCGACGGCCGCATTGGAGCGGGCCACCACGGCCCAGATGGTTTCGGAAGGGCGCTCCAGATACGGGGCCGGGCCAGTGAAAAAATCGTAGTTGGCAGCCAGAATTTCGGGGAGCCGCGACTCCCACAGCCCATGGATGCCGCGCTGCCCGGTCAGCTGGCCATTGTAGTTGTGGGTGGTGTGCAGTGGCACGCAGGCATCGGCAATGTAGTGCCCCATGTCGGCCGAAAGGCTCAGAATCCGGTCGGCGTCGCGCTGGCGGAAGGCTTCGGTGAGCTGGCCTTTCATCCGCACCACCTGCCAGGGTACGATGCCGTGCTTCATCAGCGAGTCTTCGCCGTACTTGGCTACCGCGTCGGCGTAGGAGCGGGGTAGTTTGGTTAGCGCCGAGTCGCCATACACGTCCACGTCGAGGAAGTGGCGGGCCGCCTCGCCGGGCACCACTGAGCGGCGCGAGTCGGGCCGGGTGGCGTTGGTGGTCAGGTACTCAATGTTGGTTTTGTAGAAGCCCATCATTTCGGGCGGCAGCGTGAACACCGCCAGTCGGTTGAGCAGCCGGTGCCCGAAAAATCCCCACGCCTGGGGCTGCTGCGGCAGTAGGAGTAACAAACCAAGCAACAGTAGAAGACGGGGCATAGGCATCTGGAATACAGCGGATAGAGCGAGGAAGATACACGGAGTTCCTGAGTGCGGCAACTGCTGGCCATAGCGGCTGGCCTTACTCCCGTTCCCGCACCAGCCGGTACAGACTTTCGCGGTAGGTTTCGCCCACCGGAATGGCCTGCTCGCCGATGTACACCGTGTTGCTGTCTATCATGCTGATTTTGTCCACCGACACCAAAAACGACTTATGCACGCGCAGAAACGGGGGCTGCGGCAGCTGCGCGGCCAGTTCCTTCAGCGTCTGGTAGGTAGTGAGGCGCTGGCCCGCCACGAAGAGCGTCACATAGTTTCCCAGGGCTTCGGCATAGAGAATGTCGGCGTGGCTAACGCGCAGAAACTTGTTCTTGCTTTCACCTTTTACGAACAGGTAGTCATTGGCCGGAGCCGTTGGTGCCGCAGCTACGGACAGTGGCGTGGCCGCCACGGCCGGCAGCTGCGGCGCCAGCAAGGCCTGGGCTTTCTGCACGGCCCGCAGAAACCGGTCGAAGGCAATGGGCTTGAGCAGGTAGTCGATTACGTCGTGCTCGTAGCCTTCCAGCGCATATTCGGGGTAGGCGGTGGTGAGGATGACTTTGCAGCGGCTGCCGCACAGACGCAGGAATTGCAGGCCCGTCAGTTCAGGCATCTGAATGTCCAGGAACACGAGGTCGGCGCGGCCTTCCTGCACCCATTGCAGCGCCTCAATGGGGTTTGTGGTGGTGCCGGCCAGCTCCAGGCCCGGAATTTTCTGAATGTAAGCGGCCAGCAGCCGGCTGGCGTAGGCTTCGTCATCAACGGCAATACAGCGGAGCATAGCGGCGGGCAGCAGGTGGAAGCTGCAATATAGCCGGCAGAACCGCGCTGCGCCCTCCACGCTTTCCTCCGTGCCTTTTGCAGGGCCCGTCGTCAGAAAATATCCAGGATTTCAGCCCAGTTCCAGCTCCAGCCGGGTGTGGTGCGTGGTGCCGTCGTTCCGGATTTCCAGCCGGTGCCGGCCGGGGTAGAGCAACTCCAGCCGCCGCCGGATATTGGCCAGCCCGATGCCGGTGGTATGGTCTTTCTGGTGTTGGCTGATGTGGTTGTGCACCTCAAACTGCAGCTGTCGGGGCGCCAGCAGGCGCAAACTGATGCGCACCGGGCACTCGGGCCGGCTGGTGACGCCATGCTTGAGGGCGTTTTCCACGAACGGAATCAGCAGCAGCGCCGCTACCCGCTGCCCATCAAGCGGGCCCTGCACGTCCATCTCCACAAAGAACCGGTCCTCGAACCGCAACCGGTGCAGCGCCAGATAGTTGTGCAGGTAATCCACCTCATGCTGCAGATTGGCCGTGCCGTCGGGGCTTTCCGTGAGCATGTAGCGCATCAGGTCGGAGAGGCGCAGCACCGCGTCGGCCAGCGGCTCCGACACCAGATAGGCTTCGGCGTAGAGGTAATTGAGCGTGTTGTAGAGGAAGTGCGGGTTGATCTGGGTTTTGAGGAAGGCCAGCTCGGCCCGGGTTTTCTCCTGCTGTAGCTGCTGGTGCTCCCGTTCCCGCCGAAACGCGTTTTCCAGCCCCCACACAGCCGCGCTCAGCACGATGTACGAGGTGCCCCAGTACAGATTTTCCAGCACGTACGCGCTGGCCGGCGTGTCGGAACTGTAGTTGCCGAAACCCAACGTGGCGGGCAGCAGCACCTGTTCCAGCAGATAGCGCAACGCAATGAACGTGGCCATGATGCCGGCTACGCCCAGCAGCAGTTGCGGCAGTTTGCCGCGCCGCAGGTAGCGCGGAAACACCCACAGATAGCCCAGGTAAAACTCCACGCACTCGGCCAGCAGGATGGTGCCCGTGAGGATGGCTCGCTCCGGCTTGGCCTTATCAAAGTAGAGGCCCAGGCCGATGTAGCCGGCCCACAGCGTCCAGCAGAGCAGGTGCAGCCCGATGGTTTGGCGTTTCGTCATGTCCTAAAAGTAGCAGGAGCAGCCCGGCAGACGCAGTTTATTATGTGAACCCGCCAGTTCAGCCTGTGAATCGGGCTGGCGGGCCTTAGGTGGGCTGGTTGGGAGTTGGCAGCTGGTTTTGGGTGGTTGAGATAATAAAGTTCCGGCCGGGCGTCCGGGCCTGCACCTTTGAATCAGTTCTACCGCCTCAACTCCCTTTCTCTTTCGTTATGCTGCTTTCCCCGCTCCGCTACCTGCTGTTTTGCCTGCTGCTGGTGCTGCCCCTGGCCGCCCGTTCCCAATCTGTTGCACCGCTCGAAGTGGTGGTGGTGGCTTCCTCGCACGTCAATTCCGGCCCCGCAGCCAACTACCGGCCCATTGTCGAGAAGCTGAAAGCCTACAAGCCCGATATGATTTTCGGCGAGTACACCTCGGCCACGGAGCTTCAGCAGCTGCCCGCCGACAACTACGCTTCCCGGATGTTCATGCCTCGCCAACGGTTCGTGCAGCAGCGCAGCCCCAAAGCCCGGCCGTTGGCTCCGCACCAGATGGAAAAAGCCCGGCAGGCGCTGGCCGGTTTCCCCTACTACCACAAAACCCGCATGGACCTGGCGCGCAGCTACGTGCTTGGCTTCGACCGAGCTAATGCCGAGTACCAACTCTACCTTCTTCACCAGGAAATGAAGCCCCGCTTCGGCACGCAGGAGCTAGCCTACTTCAACACTGTATTCGGCGGCTCCGACTCGTTGCGGCAGCGCCGGCTCGTGCGGACCACCAGCGAGTACCACAAGATCTACTTTCCACTGGCCTATGAGCTGAAGCACGCGCAGGTGTACCCCATGGACTGCCAGCTTTACGATATTGCCTGGAGCACTGCCTGGGGGCAGGCCGCTGAGCAGGTAGCAGCCCTGCAGGCCCGCATCAAAGTCGATTCCACGTCGGCGGAAGCCGCTACCTGGCGCCGCATGAAAGCCGCCAACGCCGCTTACGAAAACTACGGACCCGCCACTAACACCCCGCTGGCCATCTATCAGGCCCTCAATGCGCCCGCCTATGCCCAGGTAGATGAGCCCGTCAATTTCTACGGCGGAGTGGCCCTGTACGGCGCGCCCGGCTTCCCTACCGAAGAAGTGAAAGGTATGAAAGCGCAATGGCTGCTGCGTAACCAGGGCATGTGCGCCAACGTGGTGCGCCTGGCCCGCCAGCAGGGTGCCCGCCGGGTGGTAGTGGCCGTCGGGGCCTCGCACGGCCAACTGCTAAGCCAGCTGCTCCGCGAAACTCCCGGCGTGAAAGTGCTCAGCTTCAACGACCTGCCGTAGCAGTAGGACAAAGATTTTGCTTCGCATAGCGTTGCCCGGAACATACGAACCTGAATACGCAAAAGGCCCACAGCGCTATGCCGTGGGCCTTTTGCGTATTCAGGTTCGTATGTTCTACCGCCGGCCCTGGCCCACGAACCGCATGCGGTAGTCGGCACTCACATCACCCTTCGTGATGCGGGAGAGTTTGCCTTTGATGAGCTGCTTCTTAAAGCCCGAAATCTTGTCGGTGAACAGCACACCTTCCAGATGGTCGTACTCGTGCTGAATCACGCGGGCCGTCATGCCCGAGAAGGTTTCCTCGTGCACCTGGCGCTGCTCGTCTTCGTAGCGAATCACAATGGTTTCATGGCGGTACACCATTTCGCGCACGCCCGGAATGCTCAGGCAGCCTTCCTCAAAGCCCCATTCCTCGCCGGTCTCACTCACCATCTGGGGGTTGATGAAGGCGCGCTTCACGGCCAATTCCGCGTCGGGCAGCGGTTCGCCGGTTTCCTCGTCCTCCGAGTAAATCATGGGTTCCGAGTCGATGACGAACAGCCGGATGCCTTTGCCAACCTGTGGCGCGGCCAACCCAACGCCGTGGGCGTGGTACATGGTGTCGTACATATCCTGCACGATCTGCTTGAGGTCAGCGGCTGGCATGTCGGCCGGAATGTCTTTGGCGCGGGCCTTCAGCACCGGGTCGCCGAACGCAACTATAGGGTAAATCATCGGGATTCGAGGAAAGATTGCAGAATGAGGGTAGCCGCCACCTTGTCTACGGTGGCTTTGTCGCGGCGGTCTTTCTTGCCCAGTCCGCCGGCCAGCATGGCTGCGTGCGCCATGCGCGAGGTGTAGCGCTCGTCGATTTCGTGCACCGGCACCTCGGGCAGCTCACGGCGTAGCGTACGCAGCAGGCCTACTACAGCACTGGTGCTGTCGGTGGCCTCGTTGAGCAGCGTGCGCGGCATGCCCACCACCAGCGCTGCCAGCGGCTCACGCAGGTGGTAAGCTTTCAGGTAAGCCAGCAAATCCTTGCTGTGGATGGTATCCAGTGGGGTGGCAATCAACTGGAGCGGGTCCGTGACGGCTAGCCCTACGCGCTTGTGGCCATAGTCGATGGCAAGAATACGGCCCATCACGAAGACAGTGGAGAAAGTACGCAGCCGACAACACCTGTTGCCAGCCTTGCAAAGATACGACAGGCTGCCGGAACCGGCTTGCTGCCCACTAGCTACCCAGCGCATCGTCAATCCGGCTCATCGAGTATTTCGTACAATTGAGCGAAAGATTTAATCTTCATATAATCACAAACATACCTTCGTTTAGAAGCAAAGACATCAAACTTGAATTTGCACTGAAATCAACCTAAAATGGGAATATATTGCGCTAAATAAAGAAGAAATTGTACTGTTATCGGATAATTCATATGGCTGCATGTAGCAGCTGATTTTCTTGGAAAAGTTTCAATAGATTTGAAATCCTGTCCATACCCAGAAGTAGTTTCTATAGCCCAAACCTCTACTCTCTCAGCGCCTTATGGCAGTCAAGCCTCCGCTTAAGCCAGTGCTTTTTTCAGCACCCGAAGTGCCTATTGTACGGCGCCGGTCACGGCAGCCGTTTCTGCTGGCTTTGGCGTTGATATGCGGCGTGCTGCTGGGCGCCAACCCGTTTCGGCCCTCCGACCAGAACCCCGATGGCACAGCGCGCGGCTATCTGAAGTTCAAGGAAATTCTGAGCTACGTGGACCGCGACTATGTGGACTCTGTAGACGCCGAGGCGCTTTCCGACTACGCCATTGCGCGCATGCTGGAGCGGCTCGACCCGCACTCGGTGTTTATCCCGGCCAAGCAGCAGCAGCAGGCTTCAGCTTTTCTGCAGAGCGACTTCGACGGGGTAGGCGTGGAGTTCAATATCTTCCATGACACCGTAACGGTGGTGGCACCGCTCAGCGGCGGGCCCGCCGAGCAGTCGGGCCTGCAGGCCGGCGACAAAATTCTGGCCGTGAACGGCGAGCGGGTATCGGGTGTGCATATCAGCACCGACCAGATGTTTCAGAAGCTGCGTGGCCCGCGGGGCTCCAAGGTAGTGCTGCAGTTGCGCCGCCGCACCGTGGCCAAGCCCCTGAATGTGGCCTTGGTGCGCAACCGAATCCCCAACAACTCGGTGGACGTGGCTTACCTGCTCGATGCTACCACCGGCTACATCAAAATCAGCCGCTTCGCCAGCGGCACCTACGACGAATTTAAGCAGGCGCTCGGCGACCTGCGCCGCCAGGGCATGACCGGCCTCGTGCTGGACTTGCGCGGCAATCCCGGCGGCTACCTCGACCGCGCCACCAAGCTGGCCGACGAGTTCATCGGCGGCACCCGAAAAATCGTGTACACAGACGGCAAGGGCGACCAGTACGACACTCAAACCTATTCGCGGGTGCTGGGCGAGTTTGAGGAAGGCCCGCTAGTAGTGCTCGTGGATGAAGGCTCGGCCTCGGCCGCCGAAGTGGTAGCCGGTGCTCTACAGGACCACGACCGGGCGCTGGTGGTGGGCCGCCGCACCTTCGGCAAGGGCCTGGTGCAGCAGCCCATTGCCCTCAACGACGGCTCGGAGCTACGCCTGACCATTGCGCGCTACTACACGCCTTCAGGCCGCAGCATCCAGAAATCGTATAGCCATGGGCTGGCCGCTTACGAGCAGGATTTGCAGAACCGGTTGCGCCACGGTGAGCTATTCCACGCCGACAGCATCCATTTTGCGGATTCGCTGCGCTACAAAACGGTGCACGGCCGCACCGTGTACGGCGGCGGCGGCATCATGCCCGACCTGTTTGTACCGCGCGACACCACGGCGTTTTCAGCCTACTACACCCGCCTGCAGAGCCACAATCTGGTGCGCGAATTTGCGCTGAATTACTTCCAGAGCCACAAAGCAGAGCTGGAGGCGTTGCGCCCCGAGCAATACCTGGCCACCTTCCGCATCAGTGATGCGCAACTCCAGGAACTAGCCGAAGTGGCAGCCAAGGATGGCATGCCGGCCAACCCCACGCACCTGCGTCGCTGCGCCGAACTGCTTCGCAATCAACTAAAAGCGTATATTGCTCGTAGTGCGTATGGTAAGCCCGCTTACTATGCCAGCTTGCGTGAGCAGGATGCAGAGGTGAAGCAGGCAGTGCAGGCTATGGCTGATGGTTCGGCCAATCCCATGCAAAAGCTGTCCATGAAATAAGTACATTACAATTAGGGGAAATCTATACTGCGAAGCGGCCGGGGTGGGGACTCCGGCCGTTTTGATTTGAAGGGTAGGTAAGAGCATTGAATAAGAACGTCATGCCGAGGCGCAGCCGAAGCATCTCGCCAGTATGGTAGCATCATTGGCCACTCAGGCTAGCTGCTTCAATTGCGCCTCGGCATGACGTTCTTACTACACGGCTATTGTTACTTCGCCTGATCCTGGTAGCGGAACTCGCGCTTCACGCCTTCGAAAGGCTTACCACCCAGCTCAGCGTAAGGATAGATGAAGTAGTTGAGCGGCTGGCTTTGCTGGCGGGGGGTGAGGGCCAGGTCTCGGCCGCGGCTGAACTCCACACGGTTTTCGTCGTGGGCGCCAAAGAAGTAGGCGCGGCGGCTGGGGTCTTTGGCGGCTTCGGATGCATCGACGGGCACCCAGCCGGTCTGGGTGGTGTAGAACTCAGCCCAGCAGTGGTAGCCCTTGATTTCGCCGGTGCCGCGCTCGGCGGGCAGCGGAAACCCGATGCTGAAGCGCGCCGGAATACCCACGGCCCGGCAGTAGCCGATGAACACGGCGTGGAAGTCGGTGCAGTTGCCGCGGCGGGCGTCGCAGGCGTAGTAGATGTCGCCGCGGCCCCAGCCCTGCCCGGATTTGTCGTAGGTGACAGTGCTGACGACGTGCTCGTAGATGGCGCGGGCTTTTTCGAGGTCGGTTTTGGCGCCGGCTTTTGCCACTACTTCGTGGGCCCACACCTTGATTTTATCGTCGAGGGGCACGAGGCGGTCGGGTTGGAGCCAGCGGGCCATGTTAGGGTCGGCGGCATCGGCGGCGCGTGCTTTCTTGGGGGCTACGCCAGCTAAATAGGGATTCTGATGCTCGCGCCGGGTGGCCTCGAAACGCATAGCTACCGTAAGACCGGCAGCTTGGGCAGCGGGCACTTTCAGGTGTAGCATGGTATTGCCGAACGGCGCCTTGGTAAGCGTGTAGGGTGCGGACGTGCTGATTTTCAGGTTGCGCAGCTCCTGTGAGGCGTCGGGGTGGGGTACGGGCAGCCACAGCTCCAGCGAGTCGGCGGTGGCGGGCAGGGCGGGCACGGTGGCCGTGTACTCGAAGGTGAAGGTGCGGGTGCGGGGCGCCGACGTGGGGCCGGCCGCCAGCAAAGCAACACCGGCGGGCAGCAGGCAGCGTATAAAAACAGAGCGCATAAAGAACAGAAAACAGCGGCAACGGCCGCCTGGATAGTGCTAACACAAAGGTAGGTCATTCCGTTTCGGCAGCCGGCGGCCCGAACCAGTGCCGCAGCCTAACGTTTGGGGTTTGCGCAGTTAAAGCTGGCCGTTTTCTGGTGGGGCCCCGGGCTGCGTGGGTGCCGCCAAACCTTCTTACCTTCACCTCCCCATACTTCCCACCCACCCAACGTCCGTTTCGCAATGGCTTACTACCACCGCCTCGGCCAGATTCCGCGCAAGCGCCACACCCAGTTCCGCCAGCCCGACGGCACGCTCTACGCCGAGCAGCTGGTGGGCACGCTGGGCTTCCACGGCGTTTCGTCGCTGCTCTACCACCAGCATCCGCCCACCGAAATCCAGAAGGTAGGCACGCCCGAGCCCTACAGCCCTAAGCTGCTGAAGGACCGGCCGCTGGAGCCCAGCCACCTGCGCACCCTCGGCCAGGTGAGCACTGGCGGCGACTACCTGCAGGCCCGCCAGACCCTGCTCGGCAACGCTGACGTGACCATGAGCATCTGCAACCCCACCGAGAAGCGGATGCAGTACTACTACAAAAACGCCTTGGCCGACGAGGTGATTTTCGTGCACGAAGGCCGCGGCGAGTTGTGGAGCCAGATGGGCAAGGTGGCCTTCGAGCCCGGCGACTATATCGTTATTCCGCGCACCATCATCCACCAGCTGCACTTCGAAGATGGGCCGGTGCGGCTGCTGATTATCGAGTCGTTCAGCCCCGTGGAAACGTGCCGCCGCTACCGCAACCACTTCGGGCAGCTGCTGGAACACTCGCCCTACTGCGAGCGGGACATCCGGCCGCCGAGCGAGCTGATTACCGACGACGTGCAGGAGTCGGGTGAGTACCTGGTCAAGATCAAGAAGGAAGGCCAGCTGCACCACCTCACCTACGGTCACTCGCCCTTCGACGTGGTGGGCTGGGACGGCTACTTCTATCCCTATGCCACCAGCATCCACGATTTTGAGCCGATTACGGGCCGCCTGCACCAGCCGCCGCCGGTGCACCAGCATTTCGAGGCCAACAACTTTGTCATCTGCTCGTTTGTGCCGCGCCTCTTCGACTACCATCCGTTGAGCATTCCGGCGCCCTACAACCACTCCAATGTCGATTCCGACGAGGTGCTGTACTATGTGGCCGGCAACTTCATGTCGCGTAAGGGCGTGGATCTGGCCTCGTTTACGTGGCACCCCAGCGGCATTCCGCATGGGCCGCACCCCGGCACTGTGGAAGCCAGCCTCGGCAAAAAGGAAACCCACGAGCTGGCCGTAATGGTGGATACATTCCGCCCGCTCTACCTCACTGAGGCCGCGCTGCCCTACGTGGACCCGCGCTACCCCATGAGCTGGCAGCCCGGCTTCGTGCCCGACCCGCCGCGGTCGGCCGACATGATGGACTGAGCACGGATTTCTTCGGATTAGACGGATTGCACGGATTTAGTGGACGGGGCTGGCTGAGAAAACCGGTTGGCCCCGTTCGTTTTTTCTTGATTTAGGTCAAGCGCTCCAGCGTGGGCTCATCCTACTTTTGCTAGGAGTCTTACCGATTTAGCTACTCGTATGCGCTTGTTGAATTTTCTGGGGATGCTACTGGCAGTGGCCCTTTGTTTTAGCTGTGAAAAGGAAGAAAGGGAGGCAACAGTTGCCTTTGAGGTAGTGGATACCTGGGCCGCGGTGATGGACGTGAATGCGCCTACATCGGGGCCCCTGACGGTTTTTATGCCTACCACACGGGTGTACTCGGCGGCGGCGGATTCCTGCCGACGCAACAAAACCACGCTGGATCAGCTGCAGCAAGCCACGCTTAGCGGCGCAACCCTAACAATACAGGCGCCCGCGGGCCAGAATTTCGATTTTCTGCGGCAGTTGACTTGGTACATTACCTCCAAGCAGGGCAACGACCGGATGGTGCTGGCTACGCTTCCGGATGTGCCTTTGGGAGCTACTACCCTCACGCTGACGCCAACCAATGCCTCGCTGCTCAACTACTTGCGTTCTGACCAGTACTTCCTGACACCTCAGCTGGAAATGCGGCAGCCAGGGCAAACAGTAGCCCGCCTGCAATTGCAGCTTCGCTATCAGGTACAGGCACGAAACCCTTGACTGGCTCCTGCTAATCAGGTTGCTGGCCACTTACCTGATTAGTGGATGGTTTTGTATCTTCGGGGTAAAATTCAACTGCCATGAAAAAAGTACTGTTTCTATTGCCCCTGTTGGCACTGCTGGTTGGCTCCGGCTGCAAGAAGGTAAATGAGTTGTTGACCTTCGAAATCTCGGATTCGCAGAACATCAAGATTCCGGCCAGCGGCTTGGTGACGCCTCCTTTCATTTCTCCGATAGCCGTGCCGGCACGCTCACAGGAGAATTTCAAAAACAACAATACCAGCGCCGACCTGGTAAAGGACGTGAGCCTGACCAAGCTGACGCTTACCATCACCGATCCTGCTGCCGAAAACTTCAACTTTCTGCGGAGCATCAAAATTTCCATCGGCACCGACCAAAACGACAAAGTGCCGCTGGCTGCGCTTGACAACGTTCCGATGGGTGTTTCCAGCATCGAGCTACAGTCCAGCAACACCAAGCTCGACAAGTACCTGAAAGCCCCCAGCTACACGCTCTACACCGAGGTGACGCTGCGTGGCAACGTAGCGCGGGAGCTCACACTCCGCTCCGATTCCAAGTTCAAGGTAACTGCCGACCCGCTGTAGCATTCCGCAGCCCCATCAAAAAAGCCGCCGCTATCTGGATAGCGGCGGCTTTTTTGATGGAGCAAAATTGCTTGTATCAGCTATTCAACCGTTTTGCTACTGCAGGTTGCAGAACTCTACCATCTGCAGTACATGATTCAGGTTGGTGTAATCGAGGTTCTTTTCTTTCGCGTAGGCTTCCAGCTTCGGCGCGTGGTTGTGGCACATACGCAACACGCTTCGGCGGTCTAGCTGCAGTTGCTGAGCTAGGCCAGGCTGGCTAGGAGCGGTGTAGAACAGGCTGGAAGCCTGCATCTGCTGGGCTGGCCGCACTACCGTATTCAGAGCCGGGTTTATCTCCTCGGGGCGCTCCTCAAAGGTGTGGCGCACCAGCAGGCGCAGGTCGCCGACGTGGTTTAGCTCCTCCAGATAGCCCCGGCCCGAGCCGCTGCCGGTGCTACGGTACTTGTAGTCGAGAAAAACCCGCGGGGTCTGGCCGGCGGCCGGTACCAGTGTGAAGCCTTTCAGGCTGCCCGCTGGATACACCCGCACGCCTCCCGGCACGGTGGCATCCTGCACTTCCAGCCACTGCAGCTTTAGGTTATAGCGCAGACCGGCTACCGGGCCGGGCTGGGCATCCAGCGTTTGCAAGGTGCCGACATTCCAGCCCTGGTTGAGGTAGCCAAGGATGGGCGTGCCCGCAATGGCGGCTTCCTTGTCGGCGCTGCTCTGGTTGAGGTTGCGTGTGGAGGTAGGCCGGCCGCGCGTGATGTCGGCCATGTCGTAGGAGTTCATGCCGGCCTGGGCCTGGCACAAGCCAGTACCAAGCGGCAGTATAACGAGCAGGCTGGCAAGGCGTTTCATGGCTGAATAAGCCACGGCCCCGAAAGTAACTGCTTGAGAAATAGAGTCGGATTTCACTAAAATGAATGATTAGGGCGCATGGCTACTATGTTGTGTCTGAAAACTACAAAACGGTCATGCTGAGCTTGCCGAAGCATCTCTGCCGCTTCCTTAGGTTACCATTGCAGCGAAGCGGTAGAGATGCTTCGACTGCGGCTGCGCCTTCGCTCAGCATGACGTTCAGTAGGCTTTAAACGACTTTTTGGACATCACCCAGATAAGGCGCCAGCACCTTGCCGCTACCGGTTGCGGCCGTACTGTTCGTGGCTGCTTACCCAATCGGAGCTGCTGATGGCAGAGCCTAAGCTTAGCTCACCGGCCAGCACCACACCGGCCACTATTTCGGCGAATTTATTCACGGTGCCGCGGCCCACGCAGTTCAGCATGCGCAGGCACTCGTTTTGGGTGGCCAAACCGGTGCCACCGCCGTGCGTGGCCACAATCAGGCTCGGGATGGTGATGCTGATGTACAGGTCGCCTTCGGGCGTGACTTCGGAATAGAGCACGCCGGCCGAGGATTCCGACACGTTGGCCACGTCCTGGCCGGTGGCAATGAACAGGGCCGTAATGCCGTTGGCAGAGTGGGCGCCGTTGTTGTTGGCTCCCGATAAAAAAGCCCCCACGTTGCTGACCTGCCCGTGGTAGGCCAGCTGCTCGGGCGTCACGCGCATTCGCTGCTGCAGAATGTCGCGCTTGATGACGGCCTCCGCCACCACGCGCTTGCCGCGGGTGCGCATCACGTTAATCTGGGAGGCTTTTTTGTCGGTGGCAAAGTTGGACTCCAGGTAGAAGTGGCGGATGGGCGCGCCCTTGTAGTTTTCCAGAATCCAGGAGCAGGCGGCAAATGTGGCGCGGCCCACCATGTTCTGGCCTGCCGCGTCGCCCGTGCTGTAGTTGAAGCGCAGGAAGGCGAACTTATTGCTCAGATAGGTATCGATGTACTGCAGCTTGGCCACGCGGGAGGTGCTTTCCGCCTCGGGCCGGATCTGGTCGATATTCTCTTCCACCCACTTGCCGAAGTCGCGCGCGCCGCGGGCATCATCGAACACGAACACCGGGGCCCGCTGCATGGCGTCGCCAATGACGGTGCACTTCACGCCGCCGCAGAGGTTGAGCAGCTGAATGCCACGGTTGTAGCTGGCTACCAGGGTGCCTTCGGTGGTAGCCATCGGAATCAAAAACTCGCCGTCGGCATGCTCCCCGTTTACGCGCAGCGGCCCAGCCAGCCCCACCGGAATCTGGGCCACGCCCGTGAAATGCTCGCAGTTGCCCTGCAGGTCGTGGGCATCGAAGGAGTAGTGCTTGAGGTGCTGGAACTCCTGCCCCGAAAACTCCTCGGCGAACTGCTGCCGCGCCCGGATGGCATCGTCGGAGTAGTCGTCCTGGTCGGAGCGCGGAATGCGGGTGCGCTTGTCGGGCTGGGCGGCAATGGCGTCTTCCACCTCCACGTTCAGGTCGCCGAAGGGGTCGGCGGCAAACTGCACCTGCACCGTGTGCAAGCCTTCTTTCAGGTGCTCGGTGGCGAGGTGGAAGGTGGCAGCCTGGCCGACGGGCAGCGTGAAGCCGGCGCTGTCGGCGTTGAAGACGGTGGCGGGCCGTACGTCGCCTTCACCCAGGTCCAGCGCAATCTGCTCCACGCCAATCTTCACGCCATCCAGCTGCACGTGGTCGATGCGGGTGATGCGCACCGTGTCGAGGCGGTTTTTAATGCTGAAGGCCACGCCTTCGGGCGTATTGTGCAGGCTGCCGCGGGTGTAAAGCAGCTTGAGAAGCATGGGGCTGGGCGTGAAAACCATAGAGCGGGCGCGGTTGGGTTAGGAATCGGGTCGGGGAAAATAGGAAGGTTTTGCTTACCTCAACGGGTATTGGCAGTAAAAGATGAGGCGCAGCGCTTCCGCTGTTTTCTGCCAGCAGGAGCTACTGTCGGAAATGGAATCGGGAGAGTGAACGGAACGGCAACCCGCTGCTGGTTGTGTTGTCCGGGCGTGAAGCGTCCGCTCAGCAGGTTCGCCAGCCGCAGGGCTTCGGCATCCAGGGCCGGGTGTAGGCCTTGCAGAATCCGCGCTTTTCGTACCTGCCCCGTAGTATCGATGATGAATCCAACAAACACTTTCCCAGATGGGTAGTCATTCTTTAGCGGGCTGAGTTGGGTATTTTGGTAGAGGAAGCAGCGCAAAGCATCGGCGCCGCCTTGCAATACGGGCATTTGGTCGATGTGTCCTACACGGCCCGGGGATGGTAGAGAGGGATAGGGAGTCGGGCCAGTTGGGAATGTCAACAAATAGGGCCGAGTTGTACCAACCGTGGCCGTGGCTGTTTGGGCAGCGGTGGGTTGATGGTGGAGTAGCAGCGTCAGTGGCACAAGTAGCAGCAGTTTCACGGCTATTTCTGGCTGAATGTGATGGGCAGCGTATAGCTCACTTCTATCGGGTGCTGCCGGGGTGGCTGGATCCAGCGGGGCATTTGTCGCACCACCCGCAACGCTTCAGCATCCAGAGTTGGAGTGACACCTTTCAACACTTTGGCTTGCGCGATGTGCCCGGTTTTTGTGATGACGAAACTAATGAACACCTTGCCTTCGTCGGGGGTGGAATCAGGGTAGTGCAGATTTCTTTTCAGGTAAGCCGTCAGTGAATCCTGCCCACCAGGAAATGAGGGCATTTGCTCAACATATATTCCCAGAAATATCTGCTCGTGCTGCTTGGGCTGTTGGCCAGCCTCTGTCAGAGACAAAGGGCTAAAATCTTCAGGTGTTAAAAGCTGTAGTTCGGTAGTAGGTTTGAATCGGGTGTTAAGCTCGACTTTCCGCACCTGCGCCCACGCCTCCCCACTCGTCAGCCCCAGCCCGCAGACCAGCACCAGCGCCACTAGAAACCGCCGCAGCTTTGGGCGCAGGCGCGGCGGGTGGGCCAGCTGCTCTGCCCGAAACCGGCCGCACAGGCGGCCGTTGGGGGCAGCGTCGCGGGCGGCTTCGAGGTCCGTTTGCGTCTTATCAGTGAAATCGACGACCGTTCGTTGGCAACTGGCGCAGTGGCGGCCCTGGGCGGTGGGCATCATCTGCTGCCAGTTTTCGGAGCAGGGCTGCAGGTGTACGTTGAGGATAGGCAGCGGTAGCATAGATAGGAGGTAAAAAGGATAGCTCCTGAAAAATACGCTTTCCGCGCCGCATTATTGCGGGCGGCGCCGGCCTGTGGCCCGGACTTCAATTTGCAGCCCGTTGAAGCCCGATAAATTGCGCGGTACCGACGGGCTACGGCCTGAAGTCCGGGCCACAGCCACGCCTACTTGTCGTCCCAGAATTCCCGGCCGCGACTGTCGAGGTAGCCGGGCTGGCCGGTGGCGGTGGTGACGCGGGCCACATCCTGCACGAAGGGCGCGGCGGTGGCGTATTTGATGGGCGTCAGGAGCTTGCCGTCGGGGCCGAGGTAGCCGAAGCGGCCGGCTTGCTCCACCACCGGCAGCACGAAGCCGTTGGCTGCCGTGGCTTGGATGGCATCGTACTCCAAGGGCAGTGTGAGGCGGCCTTTGGCGTTGAGCACGCCCCACTTGGCGCCCTGGCGCACCAGCAGCAGGCCGTCGTGGTGTAGGTCCCGGATTTCGTCGTACTCGGCTGGCACCACGGTACTGGAGCCGCTTGTGAAGCGGAAGCCCACCTTGCCCTGGCGGCGCACCAAGTCGCCCTGCTCCAGGTAGTCGGTTTCGGGAGCAGGCTCGGCGGGCGTGGTTTGGCGCTGGCCGTCGGGGCCGATGGCGAAGGTGTCGGCGGCCAGTACTACAGTGGCGCGGTTGTTGGGCCCGAAGCTGCTGGCGGCGCTGTACTGCACCGGCGTTACGGGGTTGCCGCTGCCATCAATGTAGCCGTAGAGCGCGCCTTGGCGCACCCAGGCCACTTCGTTCACCATGGGGCCGGCATCGTCGTAGGCGGCCGGAAGCACTAGGCGGCGCGAGACGTCGGCGTAGCCGAAGCGGCGGCCCTGCCGGAACGGTATTAGCCGGGTAGCGGGGGGCGTTTGGGCGGTGGCTTCGGTAGTCAGCAATACTCCCGCCAGTGCCCAGAGCGGCCAGCGCAACGAAAACGGGAGTAACTGAGAGCCAGGCATACTGGCGAAGGTACGAGGCTCGGCGAAAACCTCCGTGCCGCGGCCCGGTTGCTATTCACTTGTTCTTCACGCTGCTGACTGCAGCTTAGCGGCCCGGTCGGGGCTGCGTTTTGCGTGGCGCATCCAAGGCGCCGCCTTCCCCTTGTATCTTTGCCTTCGCAGGCCTGCTTTCAGGCGGCCTGGGTTATTATGACTTCCTTGAAATCTTATCCGCGGTTTACGCTAGGAGCCACGCTCACTGCCGAGCAACAGGCCTTTTTTCGACAACACGGCTTCCTGCACTTTCGCGCCTTCGCCAGCCCCGAGCAGGTACAGGAGCTACTGCGCGCCACCGAAGCTGTACAGCAGCAATGGCTGGCCGAAGGGGTGCAGAAAGTGAACGGTGTGCCCATCAAATACGGCAAAGACGTGGATGGCTCGCCCATCGTGCAGCGCTTCGCCTTTGCCTCGCACTACAGCCCGGTGCTGGCCGAATTTCTGCAGGATGCCCGGTTTCGGGCTCTGTTTCCGCTGCTCGAAGCGCCGGGTGGCCGCGTTGGCGTCAATGAAAAGGATGGCCTCGTCATCAACCACTACGTGAACGTGCCGGGCTCGGAGTTTTCGCAGATGGGCTGGCACACCGACTCGCTGCGCGACGTATTCTACGGCAAGCGCATCGGCCCCATGCTCAACGTAGGCTTCCACCTCGACGGCACGCCCGCCACCAACGGCGGCCTGCGTTTGATTCCGGGCACCC
Source organism: Hymenobacter puniceus (assembly GCF_014333525.1). GTDB lineage: Bacteria > Bacteroidota > Bacteroidia > Cytophagales > Hymenobacteraceae > Hymenobacter. Next base: position 1,102,090 of record NZ_JACSCX010000001.1, on the reverse strand, counting down.
ACCACCAGCCGCTGCGCGACATGCTGTTTCGCAAGAAGTACTACAAAGACGTAGGCCCCGATCCGCACGAAATAGCCGTGGAAACCGAGCCCGGCGACCTGACCGTGCACGACGGCCGTATGTGGCACCGCGTGGCCCAGTCGCCGCTGGTGGGGGAGGTGTCGCGTCGCCGCGTGATGTACGTGCCCATCGTGGCCGGCAAGTACCAGCCCAAGCACGAAAACAGCCCCACACCGTTCTATCTGCGGTTTCTGCACTTAGTGAAGTAAGCTGGGTTGAACCAGGATTAGAGCTAAAAGCTCCCCTTCTTTTTCAAGGAGGGGTGGCCGAAGGCCGGGGTGGTTCAATCATTGAACGACAACTAGCTCTAGCTTTCTAACTCTAGTTTACCACCCCGGCCTTCGGCCACCCCTCCTTGAAAAAGAAGGGGAGCTTTTAGCTCTAAACCACCCCACTACATGCCTACTGCTCTCATTACCGGCGCTTCCCGCGGCATTGGCCGCGCTTTTGCCGCCGAGCTGGCCCGCCGCGGCTACAACCTGCTGCTGGTGGCGCGCTCCTCAGCGCAGCTGGAAGAGGTAGCCCAGGAGCTGCGGCAGCAATTCAAGGTGGAGGCGGCGGTGTTGGCGCAAGACCTAGCCGCGCCGCACGCCGTGGAAACCGTGGCGGAGTGGGCCGGCAGCCAGACGCAGGAGCTGGCTATGCTGGTCAATAATGCCGGCTACGGCCTGTGGGGACGGTTTGAGGACCTGGCCTTGGAGGACCAGCAGAACATGCTGCAGCTGAACATGCACGTACCGGTGGCCCTCACGCACCGCCTGCTGCCAGCGCTGCGCCAGCAGCCCAAAGCCTACATTCTGAACGTGTCGAGCACCGCTGCCTACCAGGCGGTGCCCACGCTCACGCTCTACGCGGCCAGCAAGGCGTTTCTGCTGAGCTTCTCCCGCGGCCTGCGCTACGAGCTGCGCGACTCCAGCGTGTCCGTTACCTGCCTCAGCCCCGGCGCCACCACCACCGACTTCGCCGACCGTGCTGGCATGAGCGCCGGCCTGCAGGAAACCGCCAACAAAGTATCCATGACGCCCGCGCAGGTGGCCCAGGCTGGCATTGCGGCGCTGCTGGCCGGTGAGGCCGAGTTGATTCCGGGCGCGCTGAACAAGATTTCCTCGAAGCTTACCGGGCTGGTGCCGAAGTCGATAACCGAGAAAATTGCGGCCGGCATCTACGAAAAGCACCTGAAGTAAAGCACCTCACCCCAACCCCTCGCCAAAAGAGAAGGGCTATAGTTCTAGCTTTCTAATCTCTAACTCTAAAGCTAATTCCCCCTCTCTTTTGGATAGGGGGCCAGGGGGTGAGGTCCTTAGCCACACGGTAGCAGCCCCAGGCAAACAGCGGCGCAGCCAGCACGTCGTAAGTATAGTGGGCGTGCTGCACCAGCACTAGCGTGCCTACCAGCCCGGCCGCTGCCAGCAAGCCGCGGCGCAGTCGGCCTCGGCCCACGGCCAGCGCCAGCAGCACTACGGTAGCCGTGTGACCCGAGAAAAACAGGTCCTTGGTGATGGGCGCCGGCGCGGCGTAAACCAGCTGGTCCACGAGCGGGTCCTGGAGCAGCACAAGGCCCACGGGCGGCTCCAGCGGCAGCAGCCACAGCAGCAGGCAGCGGCACACATGCAGCAGCAGATACGCCCACAGTGCCCGCAGCAGCAGCAGAGGCCGCGGCAACAACCTCCACAAGCCTGCCACTACGCTCAGGTAGATAGCCCCAAACGTCAGCGCCGACACGTCGTGGGCGGGCAGTAGCGCCAGCAATGGGTCGGAGAGGACCACGCCCGGCCGGGCCTGGATGTAGGCGAAGAAGCGCGGCAGCGCCGCCAGCAGCCCCAGCAGCAACGCCAGCACCAGCAGCAGCCGCGCCCGGAAGCCAGGAGTGCGCCAGGCTGCGGGCCAGCGGAGGGTAGGGGAGGGAGCAGGATTGGCGGTGAAAGCAGGCATACAGCAAAAGTACAGCCTGACCGGCGTGCACTACGAGCCTGCCCTACACGTGGGGGGGTATTACAGCGGGCGCGCCCACAAACCAGGCGCTACGCCGGGGCACTCCGCCGCGCGTGTCGTACCTTTTGCCACCCATTTCAGCCTGTACTTTATGAAGCGCCTGCTTTCCTTACTTGCCCTCACGCTGCCCCTGGCCGCGTCTGCCCAAACCACCGCCCTCGATGCCCGCATTGCCAAGCTGGCCGCGCAGCAGGAAAAGCAGGTGATTGCCTGGCGCCGCGACCTGCACGAACACCCCGAACTGGGCAACCAGGAAATCCGTACGGCCGGCATTATTGCCGCCGAGCTGAAGCGGCTGGGCCTGGAAGTGCAAACCGGCGTGGCGCGTACCGGCGTGGTGGGCATCCTGCGCGGCGGCAAGCCCGGCCCCGTGGTGGCGTTGCGCGCCGACATGGACGGCCTACCCGTGACGGAAAGTCCCACGCTACCTTTCGCCTCTAAGGCCCGCACCCAGTACAACGGCCAGGAAGTGGGCGTGATGCACGCCTGCGGCCACGACACCCACGTGGCTATGCTGCTGGGTGCTGCTAACGTGCTCAGCGAGATGAAAAAAGACCTCAGCGGCACCGTGAAATTCATCTTCCAGCCCGCCGAGGAAGGCTCTTTGCCCGGCGTGACGGGTGGGGCCAAGCTGATGGTGCAAGAAGGTGTGCTCGACAAGCCCAAGGTCGATGCCGTATTCGGGGTGCACATCAACGCCCAGACTGAAGTAGGCACGCTCAAGTACCGGCCCGAGGGCACCATGGCCTCGTCCGACGTTTTCACCATCAAGGTGAAGGGTAAGTCGGCGCACGGCGCGTATCCGTGGCTGGCCGTGGACCCCGTGGTGACGGCTGCGCAGATCATCGTGGGCCTGCAAACCATCATCAGCCGCCAGACCGAGCTGACGCAGGATGCGGCCGTACTGACCGTGGGCATGGTGCACGGCGGGGTGCGCAACAACATCATCCCGGAGCAGGTGGAGCTAACCGGCACCATCCGAACCCTCAACAAAGAAATGCAGCAGCAGATCTGGGCCGCTGTGCGCCGCACCAGCACCAACATTGCCGAAAGCGCCGGCGCCACGGCCGAGGTGGACATCGTGAACTACGCCCCCGTGACGTTCAACGAAGCGCGCCTCACCGAGCAGATGCTGCCCACCTTGCGCCGCGTGGCCGGCCCCGAGCACGTAGTGCTGCAAAAGGCCGTCACCGGCGCCGAGGACTTCGCCTATTACCAGGAGAAAGTGCCTGGTTTCTTTCTGTTTGTGGGCGGCATGCCCAAAGGCAAAGACCCCGCTACCACCGCGCCGCACCACACGCCGGGCTTTTTCGTAGATGAAAGCGGCCTCACGCTGGGCGTGCGCACCCTCGCCACCCTTGCTGCCGATTATCTGGCTATGAAAAAGTGAAGCGTGATGAGGTGAAGGGCTTATGAGGTGACAGTTGACAAGAAGAAGAACGTCATGCAGAGCGTAGCATCTCGGGTGCTGACGTTGAGCATCGTTGCAACATCAGCACGCGAGATGCTTCGCTGCGCTCTGCATGACGTTCTACCATCACCTCATTACTCCATCACCCCCTCACTTCATTACCTCATTACTCCATCACCCTTACCAAATACATGACCATTGCCCTCGTAACCTGCGAAACCCTGGCGCAGTACGCCGCTCCCAACGTTGATGACGAAGACAACCTGCTCACGCGCCACCTGCGGGCTTTGGGCCACCACGTCGAGCCCCGCATCTGGAGCAACCCTGCCGTGGACTGGCGCAGCTACGACGCCGTAGTGCTCAAGTCGCCGTGGGACTACTTCGACCGGGTGCAGGAGTTCTACGCCTGGCTGGACCGCATAGAGGCGCTGGGTGTGCGCCTGCTCAACCCCGTGGCTACCGTGCGCTGGAACGCCGACAAGAAATACCTGCTGGATATGCAGCAGGCCGGTGTGCGCATCGTGCCCACGCACTGGCTCACCAAAGGCACCTCTTTCGACGCCGAAAGCCTGTTTGCAGCCCTTGGCACCGAGCGACTGGTGGTGAAGCCGGCCATAAGCGGTGGGGCCAAAAATACCTTCGACCTGATGCTGCCGGAAGCCCAGCGCCGCGCACCCGAGCTGACCGAGCTGCTGCGCCACGAGGATTTTATGGCCCAGCCTTTTCAGCCCGAAATTCAGACTCAGGGCGAATGGTCGTTGATTTATCTGGGCGGCGAGTTCAGCCATTGCGTGCTGAAAACCCCCAAGGCCGGCGACTTTCGGGTGCAGCATTACCTCGGTGGCGGCATCGAGCCCCAGGAGGCACCCGCCCACCTGCGCGCCACCGCCGACCAGATTGTGCGCGAATTCGCCGAAAACTGCCTATATGCCCGCGTTGATGGTGTGGATGCCAACGGCGAGCTGCTGCTCATGGAGCTGGAGCTCATCGAGCCGTTCCTCTATCTGGCGTCCGACGAAAACAGCCTCACCCGCTACGAACAAGCCTTGTCACGGATAATAGCGGAGTAAGCGGATTGGTCGGATTTTGTGGACGATTCTGCTCTGTTTTTCTCTGCCTTAATCCGCTGTCTATCCAAATAAAGAGAAGGGCTTGCCACACGGCAAGCCCTTCTCTTTTAAAACGAAATCGTCCACAAAATCCCATTAATCCGTCTAATCCGCTATCATCCGTGATTCAGAAACCACTCGTGCTGAAGCCGCCATCCACACTCAGCGTCTGGCCGGTGATGTAGCTGGCGGCGGGCAAACACAGAAATGCCACGGCCGCGGCCACTTCTTCTGGCTCGCCCACACGCCCGGCCGGTGTGCAACTCACCACCTCAGCCAGGTACTCGGGGTTGCGCAGCACAGTTTCAGCCAGTGGCGTGCGGATGTACCACGGCGCCACCGTATTCACGCGGATGCCGGCCGGCGCCCATTCGGCAGCCAGGTTGCGGCCGAGCTGGTTCATGGCGGCCTTGGTCATGCCGTAGATGGAGCCGGTGCGCACGTGCGTAAGCCCCGCCACCGACGACACATTGACAATACTGGCGCTGCCCGCCGCCTGCAACAGCGGATACGCGCCCTGGCACAGCCCAAACACCGATTCCAGGTTGGTGGCCAGCAGGTGCTGATACTCAGTGGGGCTGTAGTCGGTAGTGGGCTTGCGGATGTTGGTGCCCACGTTGTTGACCAGAATATGCAGGGCCGAGCCCAATTCGGCCACGGCTGCCAGCACTTGCTGCCGGCCGGCGGCCGTGCTTACGTCGGCGGCTACAGCATAGGCTTGCAAACCCTGGGCACGCCACTGGGCTATCTGGGCTTCCAAGTCGGGTGCTTTACGGGCTACAGCCAGCACTGTGGCGCCCAGTTGCAGCAGCTCTGTAGCCACGGCCGCCCCAATGCCTTTAGAAGCCCCCGTGACCAGGGCTAGCTGGCCATCGAGGCGCCAGCGGGAGGAAGAAGGGATATGTGTCATAAAGCAGTAGGGAAGAAGGAAGGGTATGTAAAACTACGCAACGTCTACGCTGGCCAGATGAAATTGATGGCTACTACAGAACCTGCTTCTTGGACTAAATGGAAATTAAATTGGAATTAAATAATAGTATTCTATTTGTAATGGTTGCAAAAAATGGTGTGTGTTGAAAAAGAATTTTCAATGAAATGCGTATTACTTTGAAAATAATATAAATTAGCAGCCTGCTTTCTTGAAATAGAGCATTTCGCCCTTTTACCATTCTTCATAACCGCACTGTATGATCAACAAGTACTCTGCAGCAACCCTCATGCTGTTAGGTGGCCTCACCACATCGGCGCTGGCCCAGGACTTTTCCCGGGTGCAGGCCAAATCCCTCAACGACAACGGCACGCCTTACCTGGTGCAGTTCCGCACCGATGGGAGCAGCGCCTACAAGCTGCAGGACGCCAGCACCGTGCTGCGCGACCAGCTGCAGCTCACCTCCGACGACCAGCTGCTGCCTGCCAAATCGGAGGCCGACCAGCTGGGCTTCGTGCACGAGAAGTACCAGCAGTACTACAAAGGCATCAAGGTAGAGCACGCCACCTACTCGGTGCACGCCCGCCAGGGCCAGGTCGCCGGCATCAGCGGCCAGTTCGAAAGAATCCGCGGCCTCAATGCCACGCCTTCCGTTAGCGCCGCCGACGCCCTGCAGCGCGCCCTCTCGTTTGTGGGTGCCCGCAAATACATGTGGCAGGATGCCCGCGAGGAAGCCGGCCTCAAGCAGCAGGAAAACAACCCCAACGCCACCTATCTGCCTCAGGGCGAACTAGTGGTAGTGCGCACCGAACTCACCCGCAATGAAGCGCTGGCCGGTAAGCCTGTGCTGGCCTGGAAGTTCAATGTGTACGCTCAGTCGCCTGTCAGCCGGGCCTACATCTATGTAGATGCGCACAGCGGCGAAGTGGTAGCACAAGATAAAATCATCAAGCACGCGGCAGCTACCGGCACCTTTGCCACCAAGTATGCAGGCACGCAAACCGGCGCCACGGAAACCGCTACCGGCGGCTACCGCTTGCGCGAACTCACCCGCGGTTTGGGCATCGAAACCTACAACGCCCGCAAAAGCAACAGCTACACTACTGCCGTTGACTTTATCGACGCCGACAACTCCTGGACCGAGTACAACAACACCAACATGGACAACGCGGCTCTTGATGCTCACTGGGGCGCGCAGGGCACGTACGACTACTTCAAAAACGTGCACGCCCGCAACTCCTGGGACAATGCCGGGGCGAAAATTAAGAGCTACGTGCACTTCGATGACACGCCCGGCGACGGCGTAGGCTTTGAAAATGCTTACTGGAATGGCTCGGTGATGACCTACGGCGACGGTGCTTCGCGCTTCCGCCCGCTGACTTCGCTCGATGTGGCGGCTCACGAGATTGGCCACGCCATCTGCGAAAGAACCGCTAACCTGACCTACCAGAACGAGTCGGGCGCCATGAATGAAGGGTTCTCCGATATCTGGGGTGCGGCCGTAGAGTACTATAAGGCGCCAACCAAACAGACCTGGCTCATTGGTGAGGACATCGACAAGGTGCGGCCTTCGCTGCGCTCGATGAGCAACCCCAACGCCGAAGGCCAGCCCGACACCTACAAGGGCACCAACTGGAAGCCGACCACCACCTCGCCCACCAGCGCCAACGACTACGGCGGAGTGCACACCAACTCGGGCGTGCTGAACTTCTGGTTCTACCTGCTCAGCGTGGGCGGCTCCGGCACCAACGACATCGGCAGCGCCTACACGGTGGCTGCCATCGGCATCGACAAGGCCGCTAAAATTGCCTACCGCACCGAGAGTGTGTACCTAACGGCCAGCAGCACTTATGCGAATGCCCGCACCGGCGCTATTCAAGCTGCTACCGACCTATATGGTGCCGGCTCGCCGGAAGTAACTGCCACCACCAACGCGTGGTACGCCGTGGGTGTGGGCGCCGCCGCTGGCACCACGCCGCCGCCTGCCACGGTTACCTATTGCGCCAGCAAGGGCAATAGCGTCGCGTATGAGTGGATCGACTACGTGAAGCTGGGCACCATTGCCCGTACCTCCGCGGCTGATGCTGGCTACTACAATGGCACCGCCACTAGCACTTCCATTGCCGCCGGCTCGTCGCAAACCATCAGCTTCTCGGCTGGCTTCGCTTCTACGGCGTACACCGAGTACTGGAAGATCTACATCGACTACAACCGGGACGGCGACTTCGCTGACACCGGCGAACTGGTCGTATCCGGCTCTTCAGCTAGCGCTGCCACGCTCACCGGCACGTTCACGGTACCAACCACGGCCCGCACCGGCGCCACCCGCCTGCGCGTAATCCTGAGCGACAACTCGGCCACTACCAGCTGCAATAGCTACAGCTACGGCGAAACCGAAGACTACACCGTGAATATCACGGGCGGTGCCGCCATTGCCGGTGCAACTGCCGGTGGCAGCAGCATGGGCCTCACGCAGGGCACTACGGCCCGCGGCCTGGAGCTCTACCCGAACCCCGCTACCGACGTGGTGCGCATCAGCATGCCTGACAACGCGCCGCTGGTTTCTGTAACGCTGACTGACCTGCGCGGTGCTAAAGTATCGGGCGTGAAAGTGGATGGCGACCAGCTGAACGTGTCGGCACTGGCTAAGGGTATCTACACCCTCACCGCCACCGATGGCCAGAAAGTGTTCCACCAGCGCTTCATCAAGCAATAGCAGAACCCCGGCCAGCGCGCTGCGCTGACTGCCAAACAAAAAAGGCCCGTCTCACGACGGGCCTTTTTTGTTTCTAGAACCGATGTTGGCGCATCACTATCGGCAGCGGCAACTCCTGCGGGGCTTATCGGCCCCACGGCGCGTACTCCAGCTTTATTTCAGCCAGGCCGTAGCCATCATTGCGTCCGGAAACGGAGCGGCCGCTAACCGGGCTGATGTCGTCGAGCTGGTCGGTGGTGGTGAAGTAATAGGCGGCCTCGGCAGTGGCGTTGAGCTGCGGCGTAAGCCGGAACACTACGCCAAACCCGACTGGTGCCACCAAGCCCAGCGCCGGGTAATCGTTGCGCTCGGGCTCCAGGTAGCTGGTCTGGTCATTGGGGCGCAGAGTGCCGCGGTAGGCTTTAGGGCTGTAGAGCAGAAAGCCGGCTCCGGCCTTCACGTAGGGCTTGATGAGGGCCGGTGGGCGCTTGGGCGTGGCATACTGGCTTTCATCGCGCAGCAGCTCGAAGCGCAGAAACGTTACGCCCGTCACGTTGCGGCCCTGGAAGGCTAGTCCACGCTCTGGCAGCTGGTCTTTGGCTCCAATCTGGAAATACGTGGCCTCGCCGCCCACTACCAACCGTGGCCGCAACAGATACAGCACACCCAGGCTGGCGCTGGGCCCCGGGAAGTTGTTGGCTAAGTTGCCGGCTAGGTCGCCGTTGTAGAAGGCGGCCCCGGCCCCGGCCGTAAAGCGTACCGGACCACGATAGTAGGCCCTTGCCTGGTTGCTGTAGTAGCGGCGGCGGCGCTCCGGCCCATCCTGCGCAGTGGCAGAGTGAGCCAGCAAAACACTGGCCGCCAAGGAAGAAATCAGCACGAAACGCTTCACGCAGTAGGGGGTAATGAGGTGATGAGGTGACACGTGGCAGGTGATAAGGTAGCACGTGAGAAGCAGGAGTTTGCCTGCATGGCTGGCAGCAGCGGCAAGCCTTCAACGCAAGCAAGTACGGCTTTGGTCTGAAAATAGGTTTCTACCCACGTTACTTCCCCCATTTTACCTGCCATTTCATTACCGCATCACAGCTTATTTAAACTTGCCCTGCGGATCGGGCATTTTGGCCATCAGCTCACTTAAAAATTCGAAGTCGATGCTGGCCATGCTCAGGGCCTGGCCTTTGTAGACGGCCTCCCAGGCTTTGGCATAGTCTTCCTGCAGGTAGTGTACGCGGGCCATCTGCTGCCAGGCAATGGCGTTGTCGGGGTTGGCCGTGAGGGCCCGCTGCAATAGATCGGCGCCGATGGTGAGGTCCTTCTTCTTTTTGGTTTGCTCGTAGCGGATCAGGTGGCTGGCGCCCAGGTCGCTGAGTATAAGGGCATTGGCAGGTGCCAGCGCCAGGCCTTGCGTAAGTAGGGCAATAGACTGGTCGGGCGTGGGCTGGCGGCTGGCCACAATGCCCAGCCCGCGGTAGACGTCGGGGTTTTTGGCATCGAGTAGCCAAGCCAGGTTGAACCGGAACGCGGCCGTATCCGTGAGGCCTTCCGCCAGGTACTCGTAGCCCTTGCCCGATAGAAAGCGGCTGGCTTCCTCGCGGGATGTGAAGCTGCCAGCTACTTTCTCAATGTAGCCGGCCCCCAGCAGCGTTTCTGCCTGGGCCGCAGTTGCGCCGCCGAATAGTGGTTGCAGGCGGCTGGCCGAGCTCAGCGCCACGGCGGCGTCGCCTTTTGCTCTGATTTTACGTTGGGCATGGGCCGGCGCAGCAAAGAGCGTGAACAGCCCCAAGGCTGCGTAAAGTGGGTATTTCATGTAGCAAAAAGAAGATCTGGAAAGAAAGCCGCCAGCTGGTAGCCAGCCGCTTCCGGCAAATATAACGCCAGCCAGCCGGGCTGTGGTGTGTGCCAGAGAAGCATCCGGGCCGCGTGCCATTGCGTACGTGCAAGGCGCCGCCAATCTGACGGAAATAGTTTACCCGGAACCCATATGTCTTTTTCCCGCCGCTGGCTGTACCTGCCAGCTCTGTTGGTGCTGCCCCTGCTACTGGGTTTTGCCAACGAATACGCCACTGCCCGCCCCAGTCGCCGTACCCAGGATGTGGCCTACGTGCCAGCTTCCGACCCCTCCTTCGATACCGAGCGCCACCGCCTCGATGTGTATACACCCAAAAGGAAAGCGGCAGTGCCGTATCCGGTGGTAGTGTTTATTCATGGCGGCAGCTGGGACAGTGGCAACAAGGACTTCTATTCTTTTATCGGGCGGCGGCTGGCCAGTCAGGGCGTGGTGGCAGTGGTGGTCAACTACCGCCTGGCGCCGGCCGTGCAGGTGCCCCAAATGGCCGACGACTGCGCCCGCGCCGTGGCCTGGACTGCTCAGCACATTGCCGAATACGGCGGCGACCCACAGCGGCTGTTCCTAATGGGCCACTCGGCTGGGGGCGGGCTGGCGGCGCTGCTAGCCGCCGATAACCGCCTGCTGGCCCGCCACGGCTGGTCCCAAAACCCGGTGAAAGGCGTGCTGCTCAACGATCCGGCCGGCCTGGATATGTACGACTACCTGCAGAAGCAGGAGTACCCCGGCGACGCGCAGTACCTCGTGCCCTTCGGGAAGGACCCGACCGTGTGGCGCGACGTGTCGGCCATGTACCACGTTACGGTCCAAACGCCCCCCATGCGGCTGTTCATCGGCGGCGAAACCTATCCATCCATCAGCAGTAGCAGCCGCAAGTTTGTGCGCAAGCTTCAGAGCCTGGGCAAGCAGCCGGAACTGACGGTGCTGCCCGGCAAAAAGCACGCCCCCATGGTGCTGCAACTCTACTTCCAGCACAACATCATCTACCAGGAATTGCTGAAGTTCATTGGTGTCAGGGCTTAGGTGTTAGGGAATAGAGAACAGGTAATAGGACTTAGGGCATAGAACATAAAGAGTAGGAAAAACAAACAGAAAAAAAGAGGCCCAGCCGTAACACGGCGGGGCCTTTCGCATATTCCCTATTCCCTATTCCCTATTCCCTATTCCCTATTCCCTATTCCCTATTCCCTAAAACAACGCTGTCTGCATGGTGGGCTGCTCGAATTCCAACAGCCATTTCTTGCGCCAGAGGCCGCCGGCGTAGCCTGTCAGCTGGCCGCCTGCCCCGATAATGCGGTGGCAGGGCCACACCAGCCCCAATGGGTTCTGGCCATTGGCAGCGCCCACGGCCCGTACGGCGCCAGGGTTGCCGAGCTGGCGGGCCAGATCCAGGTAGGAAGCGGTGCGGCCGTAGCCCACCGCCGGCAGTGCCGCCCACACCCGCCGCTGAAACTCGGTGCCCTGCTGCACATCGTAGGTGAGCTGGAAGTCCCGTAGCTCGCGGCCGAAGTAAGCCTGCAACTGCATGTAAGCGGGCCGCAATGGCTCAGCTACGGCCGATGGCGCAGTAGGCGTGGGAGCAACTTCCTCATCCATAAATTCCACAGCGGCCAAGCCAGCGTCGGAGCCCTGCAGCCGCAGGCTGCCAAGCGGTGTAAGGAGGAAAGCTTGCGTACCGGTCATAGATGAAAGAAGAAAAAGGAGCGGGTAAAAATGCAAAAAAGAGCGGCAGCCAGCGCCCTATTTATACAATAGCGCTGGTAATGGACTATATGGAGGAAAAAATTGGAAATGAACAGGTTGTCGGTCTACAGGCAATGCCGGTGGCAAAAGAATGCTTTATATTGCTTCAGCGTGCGGAAAATGACAGCTGGAAATAATGATTCCCAGTTGCTGATTCACCTTCCCGAGGTGGCATGCAATTTATTCATTCTTAGACCTAACGCATAGTGCGACACTTACTGTTCTGTTTCGTAGCCGGCCTGCTTTCGGCGGCTCCAGCGCTGGGCGGATCCGCCGTTTCGGGCCCCACGGGTTTATCGGGCACTTCTGCCGTGGCGGGCGTAGCCGGTGTGGGCGAGGGTACAGGCCTCACAGGTTCTTATTTCAACAATGGCTCATTGGCTGGCACCCCCCTTTTGCGCCGCGTAGATGCAGTAGTGGACTTTGAGTGGAAGGAAGGCATTCCGGCTCCCGGCGTGCGCAACGACAACTTCTCGGTGCGCTGGGAAGGCCAGGTGGAAGCCCCGTCAACGGGCCGCTACAAGTTTATTACCCGCTCCAACGACGGCGTGCGGCTGTGGGTAAACGGCAAACAGATCCTCGATAACTGGAGCGCCCAGGGCACCACCACTATTACCAGCGCCGAGGTAAGCCTAGCCGCCGGTGAGCGGGCCACCATTAAGATGGAGTACTACGACCAGGAAGGCGAAGCCACCGTGCGCCTACAGTGGGTTCGCCCCAACCAAGGCTCTCAGACAGTGCCTTCGGTATATCTGTATCCGCTGGAAGGTCCGGGCATGCCGGTAGCCGCGCCGCCGGTGGCCTTCACGCCGCCGCCCGCCCCGGAAGCCAAGCCCGCCATCGACAGGGCCGCTCTCAAAGCCGAGGCAAAAGCCAAAGCTGATGCCGAAGCCAGCAAAGTAGCGGCCGCCAAAGCCACCGCTAAAACCGACGCTGCCAAGGCTGCCGCCGCCAAAACGGCCGCGGCCAAGGCTCCGGCCGCCAAACCCGCGGCGCCGGCTGCCAAGCCCGCCGTGGCCAAAGCACCTGCTCCGGCCAAACCAGCCAAAGCGCAGGCGCCCACGCCCGAGGCATTGGCCAAAACCCTTGGGATTCCAGGCGTGTTCACCATCATGGGCCGCACCGATGGCAAGCCGCTGGAGGTGCAGGGTGAAGCTCCCGTATCGAAAGAGCCGGGCTTGGCTTCTGCGCCGGCCGGTGCCCCGCAATGGCAGATCGAGGAAGCTGGCACTGGTTTCTACAAGCTCACGGTGCAGGGCAGCCGCAAGGTGATGGAAGTGCTGGGCAGCTCCACCTCCAACGGAGCGCCCCTGAGCTTGTGGCCGTATTACAGCGGCAACAACCAGCTCTGGAAAATTGAGGATGCCGGCGACGGTTACTACAAACTCACTGCCAAGCACAGCAAAAAAGCCCTGACGGCCGGCACCGAGGAAGAAGGCGGCCTGCAGCAGCGCCGCTACGCCAGCAAGCCCAACCAGCAGTGGAAGCTGCAGCCCGTAGCGCAGCAGCAAAACCAGTTTGCCGGCCTACCCGCCGACGTGCCTGTGACGGGTGCCAACCGTTTGAGCGTGTACCCCAACCCTTCAAGCGGTGTGGTGCAGATGGCCTATCAGCTTGGCCAGGACCAGCCGATGGGCTGGGTGCTCTACGACCAGCGCGGCTCGGCTGTGCGCGTGTCTGACTACCGTCGCCAGACGGCCGGCGCCCACCACCAAACCATCGATTTCACGGGCCTGCCCTCCGGCGACTACAACCTCAACCTGACCGTGGGCGCCTCCACCACCCGCCAGATGGTAAGCATCCGCCGCCCGAATGCGGGCACTCCCGAAGCGGCGCCGGAGCCGGAAGCGGCTAAATAGCTGCCACCTTATTAAGCAGAGCTTCGCGGCCGCTGCAAACTGAAACAGCCCGCCCCGGATACAACATCCGGGGCGGGCTGTTTTGCTGGGTGCCTGCAAGTGGCGTTTGGTTAGTTTGTGAATTCCTCCAGCGCGTCCCAAAGCTTGCTGAATTCGTTGGCGTAGCGCTGCACCAGCGTTGCATCGTTGCTGATGAGCAGGTTTTCCAGGTTCAGCTCGGCGGCCGAGCGGGTCCAGTTGTAGGAGCCGGTCAGTACGCTGCGGCTGTCGGCCACGGCAAATTTGTGGTGCATGTGGTTGTCGGTGCGATCCACGCGGATGGGTAGGCCGGCGGCGTGCAGCTGGCGAACATCGGAGCCCCGGTCGTAGAGCTTGTCGTTGTCGGTGAGTAGGCGCACGCGCACGCCGCGCCGGTGGGCGGCCAGCACAGCATCGGTCAGGCGGTCATCGGCAATCGTGAACACGCAGATATCCAGTTGGTGCGCAGCCTGCCCCAGAAACCGCCGGATGGCCGCCACGCAATCGTCGTTGGGGCTGAAGAATACCTCGGAATTGGTGGTGGAGGACGCCGTCGGGGTTGCTGCCGGCAGCAACAGGGCACTCGCCGCTTCCAGCCATTCCACTACGGCCTTGTCCTGGAAGTTGTTGAACCGGTTGCGGGCCAGCCCAAACAGTTGGTGGCGCAAATCGGCGAGGCCGGCCGGGTGCTGGGCGCGTTCGGTGAGGCGCTGGCGCAGCTGCCGGGCCTCGTCCGGCGAGAGGGTAGAGTCGGCGAAGGCGCGCTGGAAATGCTGCAGCAGATCGGTGGGGGAGTCGGGCCGTAGGTTCATGCGGCCTAAGATAGAGAAAGCGCCAGCGAACCAGCCAGTTGTGGTGCGGCTTCGGCTACTACCTGCTGCGCTTCGGCCAGGGCCTCGGCGTACGGCGCGTGCAGCACCCGCAGCGGGGGCGCGTCGGGCCGCAGCACAGCATCCCAGAGACCCGAGCGGTGCCACTCCCGTTCCGGAAAATCCCAGTCGGGCCGGTCCACGATAGGGTAGAGGCACACGCCCCACAGCGGCACGCCCATGCGCAGCGCGGCGGCGCATTCCTCGCCAATCATCCGGATCCAGAGCGGGCGGTCCTGGCCGGGGTGGCTGGTTTCGGTGAGCACCACGGGGCAGTTGTAGCGGCGGTGGGCGGCAGCCAGCAGGTGGCGCAGCGGCTGCCAGCGCGGGTCGGCGGGCACATCGGCCCATGGAATGCGGCAGTGCGGGTCCAGCTCCCACTGGTTGTCGTAGTAGAAGTTGAAGCCCAGCATATCAACGTACTCGGGCCGGCCGCCCAGCTCGGGGCACAGCCGCCCCGCCAGCATGTCCACGCTCTGGAACTGGTTGATGTGAAACTCGGCGGCGCGCTGCCGCTCCTGGCGGCTGGCCCCGGCCCGCGGCATGATGTTGATGAGCGGCTCAGTGGTGAGAATCCGGATGCTGGGGTCCTGCTCGCGCATGGCCGCCACGCCCTCGATGTAGGCCCGCATCAGCCCGCGCTTCACTTCCCAGCCCTGGCCTATGCAGTAGGGCGAGGTACCGCGCACGTCGCCGCCCAGCCAGCTCATAAAGCTCACTTCATTGATAGGCGTCACAATCAGCTCCCCCTCGGGCCGCACCTCGCGGTAGAAAGCCACAAAGGCCCGGCACAGCGCTGCAAAGCGCCGCGCAAACAGCGGATGCAGCGGCGTGAGGTCGTCGGGGTAGCCGAAGTGGCAGATGTCCCAGACCTGCTGGATACCGTGGCGCTGGCCGGCGGCCAGCATCTGGCGGACCGTGGTCCAATCGTACTGGTAGGGCGTTTTCTCGATCTGGCTCCAGCGGATGCCTTCGCGCACGGTACCCAGCTGGTGCTGGTGCAGGGCGCGGTAGTCGTCGTCGATGAACTGCAGGTGGCCCGTCAGCGGCAGAAAATCAACCCGGTGGCCGAAGGCGTTGAGCTGATCGGTGCACTCGTAGCCAGCCATCCAGAAAGATTGGAACGGATTGGAGCGGGTAGTGGCAACAGACATAGATGCACGGTTTAGTAAGCAAAAAGGCGGTGCTGCCCACCCCAAAAGGAAGGCCGCACCGCCTTGTGTACCGCAAAACCGCCGGTGGGGTTAGCGCTGAGCTTGGGCCGGCCCGGCCGCAAACAGCAGTTATGCCGACGCAGGATGAACTCAGGTAAACGTATTCGCTGGCCGCAACTCCTCCTTGTCTTGCGTTGAAACGACTGCCACCGCCGCTAGATCTGCGGCGAAACCGAACCGCTGTCCAGTGGGTTGCGCTCTTTGCCAGCCAGCCCTTTGGCTTCAATGAAAATGCGTTTGAACTCGGGGTGTTTCTCCCGGATACTGTCCTGCAGCGCGTCCACGGTGCGCTCCACTTCTACGGCCGACAGGTGGTCGTGAAACTCTACGTCCAGGGCCAGCACCACATCCTGGGGGCCCATGTACATGGTGAGGGGGCGGCGCACCTGCTCCACGCCGTGCTGCTGCCGGGCCAGCGCTTCAAGAGAGTCGAGGGTTTCATCGTCCACGCCTTCGCCTACCAGCAGGCCTTTGGTTTTGTAGATCAGGAAGACAGCCACCGATACCAGCAAAATGCCGATGCAGATAGAGGCGCCGCCGTCGAAATACGGGTTGTTGAGGGCATGCCCGAAGTACACGCCGGCCAGGGCAATAACAAGGCCCACCAGCGCTGCCAGATCTTCCATCAGAATGGCGAAAACCGAGGGGTCTTTGCTGCCACTCAGCGTAGTCCAGAAGCCAGCGTCACCGCGGGTTTTGTTGAATTCGCGGAAAGCCAGGAAGCAGGAAATGCCTTCAAACAACATCGAGAGGCCCAGCACCCAGTAGTTCCAGGTGGGGTCGGTGATGGGGGCGGGGTGCTTGAGGTGCTCGACGCCCTCGTAGAACGACATGCCGCCTCCCACCGAAAACACCAGCACGGCCACAATCAACGACCAGAAATACAGCTCCTTGCTGCGTCCGAACGGGTGGCGAGCATCGGCTGGCTTCTCTGACTGCTTCACGCCGTACAGAATCAGCAGGCCGTTGCCGCTATCCACAAGGGAGTGAATGCCCTCGGAAAGCATGGCCGAGCTACCGGTGAAAAAGGCCGCCACAAACTTGCTGATGGCAATGGCGACGTTGGCGCCAATGGCTCCGTAAATGGCAATCTTGGAAGAACCAGCAGACATAAGGCAAGGGGCGTGAGCCTGCTGGTACGCGCCGGGCCGTGCTGGGGTTGGCACTGTCAGGTCGGGCTCGTGGGCCGGGCAGTTCGGCAGCGTAATAGAGGCGCCGCCGAACATTCCGGGTTTCTGCGACTTTTACAGCTTCTCTCCCCCGCGTATGCCTCACCCTGACCCCGCCGCTGCTGCTTCCGAAACCACTGCCCCGTTGCGCCGCCGCCTGGGGCTGGTGCAGGCCACGGCCCTCAACATGATTGACATGGTGGGCATCGGGCCCTTCGTGACGCTGCCGCTGGTGATGGGGTTTATGGGGCCGAATTTTCTGCTGGCCTGGCTGGTGGGCGCGGGCCTGAGTTTGGTAGACGGCCTGATCTGGAGTGAGCTGGGCGCGGCCTACCCCGAGGCCGGCGGCTCATACCGCTTCCTTAAGCTGGCCTACGGCGAGCAGAAATGGGGCCGGCTGTTCTCGTTTCTGTACGTGTGGCAGACGCTGGTGCAGGCGCCGCTGGTGGTGGCCTCGGGTGCCATCGGCTTCGCGCAGTACTTCGGCTACCTGGTGCCGCTCACCGAGTGGTGGCAGCCCAAGCTGGTGTCGGGCGCGGTGGTGCTGCTGCTGATTGCGCTGCTCTACCGCCGCATCGAGGACATCGGCAAGCTGGGCGTGCTGCTCTGGATGGGCGTGCTGGCCCTGATGGGCTGGCTGATTTTCGGGGGCGTTACGCACGCTACGGTGCCGGTGGCCTGGCTGCCTGAGGGCGGCGTGGCGGCGTTGCCGGGCGTGCTGCTCTCGGCCGCCATGGGGCAGGCCACCGTCAAGACCATCTACAGCTACCTCGGCTACTACAACGTGTGCCACCTGGGCGGCGAAATCAAGGAGCCGCAGCGCGTGATTCCGCGCAGCATTTTCCTGAGTATTGTGGGCATCATGGCGCTGTACCTGCTGCTGAACTGGAGCGTGGGCTCGGTTATTCCGTGGCAGGAGGCACAGCACTCCGAGTTTATCGTGAGCAGCTTCGTGGAGAAAATCTACGGGTCGCTGGCGGCGCAGGCCGCTACGGCACTGGTGCTGTGGGTGGCGTTTGCCTCCTTGTTTGCGGTGCTGCTGGGCTACTCGCGCATCCCCTACGCGGCCGCCGCCGACGGCGAGTTTCTGCCCATCTTCGCCAAAACCCACCCCACCAAGCACTTCCCGCACGTGTCGTTGCTGATCTTGGGCGGCGTGGGGTTTGTGTTCAGCTTACTGTTCCGGCTGGGCGAAGTTATTTCGGCCATCCTGGCCATGCGGATTCTAGTGCAGTTTGTGGGCCAGGCTGTAGGGCTGGTGCTGCTGCGCCGCCGCAACGGCACGGCGCACCTGCCGTTCCGGATGCCGCTGTACCCGCTGCCGGTGGTGCTGGCGGTGGCCGTGTGGCTGTGGGTGTTCTGGAGCACTGGCCCGCAGTTCATGCTCTCCGGGCTGGCCGTTATCGGGGCCGGGGTGGGGGCGTTTCTGCTCTGGAGCCGCCGGCTAAGAAGGTGGCCGTTCGGGCGGTAGCTGGAGTACCGGCCGCTACCCCAGCCACTTCTCATAGCAGAAAAACCGCAGGCCCGGCCGGAACGCCAGCGTGATTTCGCCGGCGTAACGGTAGCCTAGCTTCGGGAAAAGGCGCTGGGTGGCCTGGTTTTCGGAGTTGGTATCCACGCGCAGCACCCGCAGGCCCTGCTGCCGCGCCAGCACCTCAGCCTGGGCTAGCAGCGCAGCGGCCAGGCCGTGGCCCTGCGCCTGCGGATGCACGGCCAGCCGGTGCGTGACCAGCGCCGGCTCGGTGGCGTCCCAATCGGCCTGGGCGTACTCGGCATCCTGGTCGTTGTGGGTGAGGGCGGCTACGGCAGCCACCCGGCTATCCAGCTCGGCCACCCAGAGATGCTGTCGCTCTATGTCGCGCCGGAAGACTTCTTCGTTCGGGTACTCTGCCGTCCATTGCCAGTTACCGGCCGCATTCATCAGCGGCACCACGTGCCGGATGAGGTCGAGAATGGCGGGCAGGTCGGCTATGGTGGCGAGGCGGGGCATTGTGAAAAGTTTACGGTGGAAAATGGTGAAGCAAAGAACGTCATGCCGAGGCGCAGCCGAAGTATCTCGCATGCTGACGTTTGGAGTACTAATCCTACATCAGCACGCGAGATGCTTCGGCTGCGCCTCGGCATGACGTTCTGTTTTTTATTTCTTCCCGCAGGCTACCCGCGCCGCAGCACTTCGGCGGCTTCCTTGGCGAAGTAGGTCAGGATGGCGTCGGCGCCGGCGCGCTTGATACTGGTGAGGACCTCCATCATGGTTTTCTCGCCGTCGAGCCAGCCGTTCTGGGCGGCGGCCTTCACCATGGCATACTCGCCCGACACGTTGTAGGCCGTTACGGGCAGGTGGGTATGGTCGCGCACTTCCCGAATCACGTCGAGGTAGCTCAGAGCTGGCTTGATCATCACCATGTCGGCGCCTTCCGCTTCGTCGAGGGCCAGCTCGCGCAGGGCTTCGCGGCGGTTAGCGGGGTTCATCTGGTAGCTCTTCTTGTCGCCTTTTTTCGGGGCCGAGTCCAGCGCGTCGCGGAACGGGCCGTAGAAAGCCGAGGCGTACTTGGCTGTATAGCTCATGATGCTCACGTGGCTGAAGGCGTTTTGGTCGAGTACTTCCCGAATCCAGGCCACGCGGCCATCCATCATGTCGGAAGGTCCGATGATGTCACTGCCGGCGCGGGCCTGGGCCAGAGCCATCTGACCAAGTACCTCCAAAGTAGCATCGTTGAGAATCTCGCCCGACTCGGCATCCACCACGCCGTCGTGGCCGTCGGAGGAGTAGGGGTCCATGGCCACGTCGGTCATCAGCACTACATCCGGAAACTGCCGCTTGATGTCGGCCACGGTTTTGAGGTAGAGCCCGTCGGGGTTGGCTGATTCGCGGGCCAGCCGGTCCTTCAGGCCATCATTGATGCTTGGAAACGGCGCGAAGCTGTGGATACCCAGTTCCACGCAGCGGCCTACTTCATCGATGAGCTTATCGGCCGAAAACCGGAAAATGCCCGGCATGGAATGAATTTCCACCTGCTGGCTGTGGCCCTCAATCAGAAACAGTGGGAAGATGAAATCATGCGTTGTGAGGCGGGTTTCCTGCACCATGTCGCGGATAATCTGCGACTTGCGGTTGCGGCGCGGGCGGTGCGTGGGGAGCTGGGGCATATGCGGGGTTCAGTTTGACAGATAGGATAGAACAGCCTTCGCAAAGGTAAGGTTGCGGGCAGGAGTGTTTGTGCGCGTCCAGCAGGTGTGGTCGGGGCGTTGGCTTCCATTTGGTGCTAGCGCCCCAAATGGTTGGAGCACGTCAGGGCTGATACGGGAGTGTGGCCCGCACCAGCAAAAGTGCGCCAATGGCTGCTACGCACGCTATGCTCACGAGCAGGACAAGAAAGGCCAGCTCAATAGTACTGGCCCCTAGTGCAAAAACCAGTGCCAGAACTGCGGCCGCCAGCAGAAAAAGAATTGGTCGGATTGAGCGTTGCGGCCTCTGGGAGGAGGCAGTCAGGCGCTTGCGCAGTGGCAGGCGTTGCGCCGCTACCACCGGCACGCGCTTGATTTGGCGGACACAGGCTGCGTCAAGACGTTGCAGCTTCGGCAGCAGAGGTGCGGTGCCCAGCGCTATGGGCCGCTGCGTTACCAGCCGGCCAGCCGGCTCAGACAACTGTGGTTCCATAGGGCGCTTGGTGGCAGCAACAACGGTAGGATTAGTGGACGCAATAGCCAGTTCCGAAGGGCTAGCCGCAGCTGGCCGAAACGGGAAAGCCACCTTCTCGCTGCGGCAGCTGGCTAATAGGCTAAGAATCACCAGCAGCTTCCAAAACATTCGCGCCATCGGTATTACAGATTGAAAAACTCCTGAAACACCTCCAGCCAGGCATGCTCGCCACCCAGCCCGACACCCAGAAAGTAATAGCCCGCCAGCACAACCACTGCCCCTACCCCCAGCCCCAGCCAGCCGCCCAGCAGTACACCCACCACCACGCCGCCTACCACCAACGCCGTGCCCAGCACAAAGGCTCCGGTGTGTTCCAGCAGTGGCTGTTGCGGCTTCAGCAGCTGGCGCCGCACCCGCGCAGGGTGGTGGGCAGCTGCTTCCGTGGCTGCCGGCTGCACGTGTGGTAAGCGCAAGGCCACTGCTCGTTCCGAAAGAGGCCGCATTCTTTTACTGGCCTTTGGGGGCTGATAAGCGCCGGCCGCTCGTTGTGCAACTGGTGCAACTGCGGGTTCGGTTGGGGTTGGAGTAGGAGCCGTGGTGGCCGAAACGGTAGCCTGTATTGGCGTTGGCGCGAAGCGGAAGGCAGCTTGCGGGCTGCGGCAGCCAGCGGCCAGCAGTAGCAGGCAGGAAAAAGAGAAGCGGAAGTTCAACGGGCAGAGGCAAAGCGAATGGATGCCCCAAGGTAGCCAGCCCGGCACGCTTTGCCACATGTTGTCTTCCAGCCGCCGCCCCCAAAAACCACTGGCCGGCGGCCTTGCTCCCACATAGGAAGTAAGGCCGCCGGCCAGATCAACAAGAGAATCAAGGAAAAATAGGGAATCGTTCGTGGCTGGTTGCCAGCTGGCGGGCACAGTTCTAGCGCTGCTGCCAGGTGGCCGCCTCGGCCGCAGTCAGGGAAACGCGGGTGGCCTGCGGGCCCTGCGAATCGTGCAGGAGCAGCACGGTAGTAGTCGTGTCGGTAGGGGCCGCCGCCACGTGCCCAAACGGCCGGGACTGGAACGCCACCCGGCTGGTCTGGCAGCTCGCCAGCAGCAATGCTACTGCAGATAATACAAAAATCAGCGGGCGAGACGTAGGCACAAGCATATGGCTGTGAAGAAGTAACACGGCAAAAGTACGCCCCGCTTTCCTGCCTTTTTTCTCTTCTCGACCAAGCCGCCACCACGCCCGACCAGCGGGCAAATGGCCCGGCCAAAGGGTATTTGCCCCCGCTAGAAAATCCTGCAAACAGCAACTGCCGGAATGAACCCTGTTTGGAGTCCATCCCGGCAGCGACTACCAAATTTCAGAATAAGCGCTTGGCGGCTAGAAGTCCAGAATCACCTGCTCGATGATGTCGCAGGCCTCGTGCAGCTGTTCTTCGTTGATAACCAACGGCGGCGCAAACCGGATGATGTCGCCGTGGGTTGGCTTGGCCAGCACGCCGCGCTCCATCAGCGTCACGCACACGTCCCAGGCCGTGCGGCCGTCGGCAGCGGGCTTGATAACCACGGCGTTGAGTAGGCCTTTGCCGCGCACCAGCTCTACCACCTCGGGGCGTTTGGCCATCACGCGGCGCATCCGCTCCCGGAATACCTCGCCCAGAGCCCGGGCATTGTCTACCAGCTTTTCGTCGAGCAGCACGTCCAGGGCGGCACGCATCACCACGGACGCCAGCGGGTTGCCACCGAACGTAGAGCCGTGCTGCCCGGGCTGAATGGTGAGCATGATTTCGTTGCGGGCCAGCACCGCCGACACCGGCAGCACGCCGCCGCTTAGGGCCTTGCCCAGAATTAGGATATCAGCATGCACACCTTCGTAGCAAACGGCCAGCAGCTGGCCTGTGCGGCCCAGGCCTGTCTGAATCTCGTCGGCAATGAAGAGCACGTTACGGGCTTTGCATAAGGCGGCTGCCTTGGCCAAGTAGCCTTCCGATGGCACCATAACGCCGGCTTCGCCCTGAATCGGCTCCACTAAAAAACCGCACACGTGCGGGTCCTGCAGAGCTTCTTCCAGCGCCGCCAGGTCGTCGTAGGGTACTACCTGGTAGCCGGGCATGTAGGGGCCGAAACCGCCGGTGGAGTCGCCGTCGGTGCTGAAGGAGATGATGCCCGTGGTGCGGCCGTGGAAGTTGTGCTCGGCCACCAGAATGCGGGCCTGGTTAGGGGCAATACCTTTCTCTTGGTAGCCCCACTTGCGGGCCAGCTTGAGGGCTGTTTCCACGGCCTCGGCTCCGGAATTCATCAGCAGAGCCTTGTCGTAATTGAACAGCTCGCACAGCTGCTTTTCGGCTGCACCCAATTGGTCGTTGAAGAAGGCGCGGCTGGTAAGGGTCAGTTTTTGCGCCTGTTCTGTGAGAGCCCCAATAATGCGTGGGTGGCAATGGCCCTGATTAACGGCTGAGTACGCCGACAGGAAATCGAAATAGTGCTTGCCTTCTACGTCCCAGAGGTGCACTCCCTCGCCGCGGCTCAGCACCACAGGCAGCGGATGGTAGTTGTGGGCGCCGTAGTGGTCTTCAAGAGCCATCAGCTCCTGGCTGCGGCTTTGCTGGGTGGTGGGGGCGGAGGTAGCGTGCATATGGGCAGGAGTTTGAGGGCAGAACAGCAAAAAGCGGCAGGCAGCCTACGCCGCTCACCGCCGAAAATTACGCAAAAACCCTCGTTCCGACCACCTGAGTCAGCGCGGCCCCGAGAGGCTGCCCAGCCGGTCTTCCAGATCCAGAAACTTGCCTACGTAGTTGCCCTCCTCTGCTTCGTTGGGGTGTAGAATCAGCCAGTCTACCACCTCCGCCTCGTCAAACTCTTCGTGGTTATTACCTTCAGGGAGGTCGGTGCCGACCACACGGCCCGACACCCGTCCATCCTGCCAGGTTAGTACCTGCACCAGCTGGGGCATCCGGTTGGCAGCATCATCAAGTAATGTAGCCGTCACGAACAGCTGGTCGCCAGCGGGCAAACCCCGGTTGAAGCGCTGCCGGGCCTGTGCCAGGGTGCGGCGCGCCTCTTTCAGCGGCGCGGGCGGCAACGTTTCGGCGGTAGCCAACTGTAGCGCCAGCCGGGTAGCAGCCACCGGTATGGCTGGCTGCTGGGCCTGGGCTGTGGGCCCGCCTATAAGCAGGGTTAAGAGCAAAATCCAATACCGCATTGGGACAGAATATTAGCGTGAAGCGAGATTTATATGCAATTATTTACTGTAAAGATACCATAAAATTGCCTGTAATGCCTTCTGTACTACGCACCGTATCTTGCAGCCTCTTTTGTGCCTACCATGCCCGACTCCATACCGCAAACCCTGCAGCCCGGCGACTTTTATTTCACCCCGGAAGGCTACATGGTTTTTACGGAGCAATATCACTTGCGCCGCGGCAGCTGCTGCGGCAACGGCTGCCGCCATTGTCCTTGGCGCAAAAAGGAAAAGCGTGCCCGGCAATGAGGTGAATGGTGATGAAGTGAAAGGCCAGTCAGAAAAGAAGACGAATTTTCGCTGATGGACAATGCATTGCCTGCGCTGAGCAGAGCTTTGGGATGGCGGAGGCAGAATGATGAAACCACATGTCAGGCCCCAGCCGCAAGGGTGCGCAGGCCTAGCCAACAAGCAAGAAAGGCGTGTCTGATGCTCCGAGACAACGCTTTTGCAACTTATCTGTTGCCCGTTACCCGTGGCTTGCCACCCTTTCCCAAAAAAGCTAACCCGCTATTTTTCAGTTAGTGGTTTTGCTTCTATCAAACTTATACCGATATTTGCGGCCCCGTTTTTCCGCTTTGAAACCTCTAAGTTCCTGATATCATGGCCCGAGTTTGTGATTTGACCGGCAAGCGTACCCGCGTAGGTAACAACGTGTCGCACGCCAACAACAAGACTAAGCGTAAGTTCTACCCGAACTTGCAGAAAAAGCGCTTCTACATCCCTGAAGAGGATGCTTGGGTAACGCTGAAAGTAGCTACCAGCACCATCCGCACCATCAACAAGAACGGCATCATGTCGGTCCTGAAGAAGGCAAAGGAGCAGGGCTTCATCGTTTACTAGTCTGCCCCCGGCCGTTCCTCGGAGCGAATTGTATTCAGACGCGTACCCACCCCAGAAGCAATTTTTGGGGTGGGTACGCGTCTTTGTTGTATCTGCCTGCTAGCTTCGTCGCCGTGCCTGTACTTCGTCTGACTTCTGCCGCCCGCTGGATTGGGGCTTTCCTACTGTTGAGTTTGCCCCTGGCCGCCTTGGCGCAGCGCGCTGCCGGCCCCGGCCGCCCCACCGATTTCCTGGATCCGGCGTTTCACAAAGGGCGGCGGGAACTGCTGCGGCAGGCGCTGCCGGCAGGTTCGGTAGCCGTACTTTTTGCCAATCCGGTACGCAACCGCGCCAACGACGTCAACTACCTCTACCACCAGCACCCCGACCTGTATTACCTCACCGGCTATGATGAGCCGGATGCCGTGCTAGTGCTGTTCAAGGAGCCCCAGACGCTGGGCGGGCAGGCAGGCGTCACGGAGGCGCTGTTTGTGCAGCCCCGCGACCCCAAAGCCGAACTCTGGACTGGCCGCCGCCTGGGCACCGAAGGCACTAAGCAACAACTGAAGCTGCAGTACGTGGCTGATAACACCGCTTTTGCCACGGCTGATATCCGCTGGGCCAGCTTTGCGCGCATTCATTTTCTGGACCTGCCCACCGACGTCCGCGACGACCCGCAGGACCCCGCCGACCTATTCGATCTGGTGGCTGCCTTCCGCCGCCAGGCCGCCGTGCCCACCGACTTCAATGCCCGCCGCGAGGCCGTCTACCTGACCATGCAGCGCGAAGGGGTAGTGAATGCCGCGGCGCTACGCCCTTATCTGCAAAACCAGATGACCGCCCAGCCCGCGCTGGCCACCGACGCCTACGTGCTGGGCTACCTGCAGGCTACCACCGACGCTACCCGCCAGCAGGCCCTCACCTCCCGCCCACCCAGCCGCCACGAAAACACCACCCTCAACGACGCGCTGGACGAGCTGCGGGCCGTGAAAACACCCGAGGAAATAGCTTTGCTGCGCCGCGCCGTGCGTATTAGTGCGGTAGGGCAGCAGGAGGTGATGAAGGCGCTGCGGCCCGAGATGGGCGAAATGGAAGTGCAGGGTTTGCACGAGTTTGTTTATAAGAAATACGGCGCCGAATTTGAAGGCTACCCCAGCATTGTGGGCGCGGGCAACAACGCCTGCATCCTGCACTATGAAACCAACGACAAACCCCGCCTCGGCAACGACCTGCTGCTGATGGACTGCGGCGCCGAATACCACGGCTACACCGCCGACGTGACGCGTACCGTGCCGCCATCCGGAAAGTTCAGCGTGGCCCAGCGCCAGATATACGAGTTGGTGCTGGCCGCGCAGGAAGCGGGTATCCGGGAGTGCCGGGCCGGCAACGAATTCCGGGCGCCCGGCAAAGTAGCCCAGCAGATAATTACAGAGGGTCTGCTGAAGCTGGGTATCATTCAGCAACCCGAGGAAGTGCGCCGCTACTTCCCGCATGGCACCAGCCACTACCTTGGCCTCGATGTGCACGACCGGGGCGCTTACAGCCCGTTGCGCGCTGGCAACGTCATTACCGTGGAGCCAGGCATCTATATTCCGGAGGGCAGCCCCTGCGACAAAAAGTGGTGGAACATCGGCGTCCGGATTGAAGACGATATTCTTATCACCGAAACAAACCCCGAGAATCTTTCAAGAGAAGCCCCGCGCACCGTAGCTGATATAGAGGCGCTGATGGCCAAACCCAGTGCTTTGGATGCTCTACGATTGCCAGCGCTGAAGTAGCAAAGCCAATGAATACATGACGGCTTGCTGCCCGATCCAGGTCAGAGTTTCACGTTTCAGGAAAGCAGCAGCGAACTTTCTGTGTACATTCAGGCTGTTGCAGGCACTTAAATGATCAGCAAACCTGTATTCGAAAGCGTATTATTCGGTTGACTGTTTGCCTATTCCGAAAACCCTTGTACCTTTGCAGTCCTTAATCCCAAAACCCCCGTCGAGATGGCTAAGAAAGGCAACCGGGTGCAGGTAATCCTTGAATGCACTGAGCATAAGAACTCGGGGCAGCCGGGCACCTCGCGCTACATCACCACCAAGAACCGTAAGAACACGCCTGAGCGCATCGAGTTGAAGAAATTCAACAACGTGCTCAAGAAGATGACTGTTCACAAGGAAATCAAGTAACCTGAGCAATGGCTAAGAAAGTAGTAGCAACCCTGAAGACCCCTGGCGGCAAGGACTGGGCGAAAGTCATTCGCGCCGTGAAATCAGAGAAAACCGGTGCCTACACCTTCCGTGAGGAAATGGTACCTGTTGACAAGGTACAGGAGTATCTGTCCACTGGCGTTAAATAACCTGGTGCCCCTGTGGCTTCCTGATTTGAAGTGAAGAAGTCCCGCCAGCGTGGGACTTTTTTGCATGTTAGGACCTTGGGAACCTAGGGTCTTGGGGTCTTAGGTTTCGTAAACTTCAGCAACGCTTGCTCTGCTGCGACGACCACAGCCGCAGCTCCTTTTTCTTATCCAAGTCCCCAAGACCCTAAGCCCCCAAGACCCCACTATGGGCCTTTTCGATTTTTTCAAGAAAGACAAAGAAAGCAAAGAGCAGCAGGAGTCGCTGGATAAAGGACTGGAGAAAACCAAAACCAGCTTCTTCGACCAGCTCAGCAAAGCCGTAGCCGGCCGCAACACCGTCGACGAGGCCGTGCTCGACGACCTGGAGACCATGCTGGTGCACGCCGACGTGGGCATCGACACCACGGTGAAGGTCATTGACCGCATCGAGAAGCGCGTGGCCCGTGACAAGTACGTGAACACCTCGGAGCTGGACCGCATCCTGCGCGAGGAAATCGTGGAGCTACTTGATGCCAACAGCGGCGCCACCGGCTCCCGCGCCATCCTCGACCGGCCCGACAGCCCTGGCTCACCCTTCGTGATTATGGTGGTGGGCGTGAACGGCGTGGGCAAAACTACCACGATTGGTAAGCTCGCCCACCGCTTCCACTCGGCCGGCAAGAAGGTGGTACTGGGCGCCGCCGATACGTTCCGGGCTGCCGCCGTAGACCAGCTTATCATCTGGGGCCAGCGGGTGGGCGTGCCCGTTATTTCGCACGGCATGAACACCGACCCGGCCTCCGTGGCCTACGACGCGGTGCAGAAAGGCGTGGAAATGGGGGCCGACGTGGTGATTATCGACACGGCCGGCCGCCTGCACAACAAGGTCAACCTGATGAACGAGCTGAGCAAAATCAAGCGCGTGATGCAGAAGGTGATTCCCGATGCGCCCCACGAGGTGCTGCTGGTGCTCGATGGCAGCACCGGCCAGAACGCTTTCCTACAAGCCAAGGAGTTCACCAAAGCCACCGAAGTGTCGGCCCTGGCTATCACCAAGCTCGACGGCACGGCTAAGGGCGGCGTAGTCATCGGCATCTCGGATCAGTTACAGGTGCCCGTGCGTTACATTGGGGTGGGCGAGAAGATGACCGATCTGCAGCTGTTCGACCGGACAACGTTTGTGAATTCACTATTTAAGAAGTAGATAGAGCTAAATCAGGCTAAGAAAGAACGTCATGCTGAGCTTGCCGAAGCATCTCTACCGTAATGCTACTCTCTTTTGATTAGCGGTGCGGTAGAGATGCTTCGGCAAGCTCAGCATGACGTTCCTTATTTAGGGACCGTCCTGTCGGTACCGTTTGGCACAAAGAAACTTCCTCAGTAGGAAAAGGCGTTGCCTCCTGCGTACCTTTGCGGTCCGATTTTCGTCGCGGGCCGTAGCGGGCAAGTTTCTCACTGATAAGAAATTGCCCGGCCGCCCGTTCACCGATACGCGAAGGGAAACTCCGCGCTACCCCTATGAAAGTAAGAAGCCAGCAGGCCAATAAAGTCAACGTCATCACCCTCGGCTGCTCCAAGAACCTCGTGGACTCGGAGGTGCTCATGGGCCAGCTCCGCGCCAACCAGTTTGACGTGACGCACGAAGCCGACAAGAGCGACGCCAACATCGTCATCATCAACACCTGCGGCTTTATCGACAACGCCAAGCAGGAAAGCATCGACACCATCCTGCGCTACGCCGACGAAAAGGAGGCCGGCAAGCTGGACAAGCTCTATGTGACGGGCTGCCTCTCCCAGCGCTACAAGGACGACCTGGAGGTGGAAATTCCGCAGGTAGACGCCTTTTTCGGGACGCTAGAGCTGCCCCAGCTAATGAAAACGCTGGAGGCCGACTACATGCACGAGCTGGTGGGCGAGCGGCTGCTGACCACGCCTAAGCACTACGCCTACTTCAAGATTGCCGAGGGCTGCAACCGCCCCTGCTCGTTCTGCGCCATCCCGCTGATGCGCGGCAAGCACATGGACCGCCCCATTGAGGACTTGGTGAAGGAAGCCAACCGCCTCGCCAGCATGGGCACGAAGGAGCTGATTCTCATTGCCCAGGACCTGACCTACTACGGCCTGCAGCACTACGGCGAGCGGAAGCTGGCCGACCTGCTTCGCAACCTGTCCGATGTGAACGGCATCGACTGGATCCGGCTGCAGTACGCCTATCCTTCGCAGTTCCCGATGGACGCCCTGGACGTGATGAACGAGCGGGACAACATCTGCAAATACCTGGATATGCCCCTGCAGCATATTTCCGATAACATGCTGAAAACCATGCGCCGCGGCATCAGCAAGCGCCGCACGGTGGAACTGGTGGACACTATTCGGCAGCGGGTGCCGGGCATTGCGCTGCGCACCACGCTCATTGCCGGTCACCCCGGCGAGACGCAGCAGGACTTTGAGGACCTCTACAACTTCGTGGAGGAAACCCGCTTCGACCGCCTGGGCATCTTCACCTACTCGCACGAAGACAACACGCACTCCTATACGCTACCCGACGACGTGCCGGCCGAGGTGAAGCAGGACCGCGCCGACCAGATCATGGAGCTGCAGCAGGGCATTTCGATGGAGCTCAACGAGGAGCGCGTGGGCCAGACCCACAAGGTGCTGTTCGACCGCAAGGAAAGCGGCTACTTCGTGGGCCGCACCCAGTACGACTCGCCCGAAGTGGACAACGAAGTGCTGGTACCCGCCACCAAAGACACCTACGTACGCCTCGGCGACTTCGCCCAGGTGCAGATTACCGAGGCTTCCGACTTCGACCTGTACGGCAAGCTGGTGTAGGGTTTGGGGTTGATTCGTTAAGGGCAAAAAGAACGTCATTCCGAGCGAAGGCGGAGCCGAGGAATCTCGCGTGCTGATGTTGTGGTACTATTGATTTTGCCACACTAGCGAGATTCCTCGGCTCCGGCTCCGCCTTCGCTCGGAATGACGTTCTTTTATTCAGCCCGCCCAAAAAATACCCAGTTACTTTGTGGCCGCTGGCCGGTTATAGCCCGATTATCCTCCTCTCGTATGTCCGTCACGACTCTTTCGTACGCCGCAACCGGCGCATTTTCCTCTTTGCTCACTGATTACCTGGCCCA
This sequence comes from Hymenobacter puniceus, assembly GCF_014333525.1. GTDB lineage: Bacteria > Bacteroidota > Bacteroidia > Cytophagales > Hymenobacteraceae > Hymenobacter. The sequence continues at coordinate 1,072,030 of NZ_JACSCX010000001.1, read as the reverse complement.
GACGGAAGCGTTGCAACCATTTTACCACCGCTTCCCCACGCTGGCCGCTTTCGAGGAGCAGATACAAGAGAAGCAGGCCCAGTACACGCCCGAGGCCCGGCAGCGGCTGACCGCCGAGCTGCGCCGGCAGTACGCCACGCTGCCCACGGTGCACCCGGCGGTGCAGGACAACTTGGAGTTGCTGGACAAGGACACGACGTTCACCATCACCACCGGCCATCAACTCAACCTGCTCACCGGGCCGCTGTACTTCATTTATAAGATTGCAACGGCTGTGAAGCTGTCCCGTCAGCTGAAGGCCCAATACCCACAGTACGATTTCGTGCCGGTGTACTGGATGGCCACCGAGGACCACGATTTCGCCGAAATCAACCACCTGAACCTGTTCGGTAAGAAGTACGAGTGGAATGCCGCCGACCAGGGCGGCCCCGTGGGCCGGCTGCCGCTGGGCGGCCTGAAAGAGGAGCTACTTGACCAGCTACCCGCCGACGTGCCGGCGCTGTTCCGCGAAGCCTACGAGCAGTCGGGTACGCTGGCCGAGGCCACCCGCCGCCTCACGCACGACCTGTTTGGGGAATACGGATTGGTGAGTCTGGATGCTGACGCGCCGGCTTTGAAGCAGGCGCTGGTGCCAGTGCTGGAGCAGGAAATTCAGGCCCAGGCTTCCAACCAGGCCGTGCAGGCGGCCAACGCCCGCCTCGAAGCCGCCGGCTACAAGCCCCAAGTGTACTCGCGCCCGCTCAACCTGTTCTTCCTCACCGACGCCGGCAAGCGGGAGCGGCTGGAGTACGACGCGGCCCAAGACTGCGTGCAGATTACGGTGCGCAACACCGGCCACTGCCACACCCAGGCAGAACTGCTGGAGCTGGCCCGCCAGCACCCCGAGCAGTTCAGCCCCAACGTGGTGCTGCGGCCGCTGTACCAGGAGCTGCTGCTGCCCAACCTCTGCTACATCGGCGGCGGGGCCGAGGTGGCCTACTGGTTCCAGCTGAAAGGTGTATTCGACCAGAACAACGTGCCGTTTCCGGTGCTGCTGCCCCGCAACTCGGCCCAATACATCGGCAAGGCCAACGCCGGCAAGCTGCGCAAGCTCGGCCTCACGGCCCATGACATTTTCCGGCCGCTGCCGGAACTGAAGAAGCAGGTGGGCACCACGCTGGGGCAGGAAGAAGTGAGTTTGCTGGCGCAGCAGCAGCAGCTGGCCGCCGCCTTTCAGCAAATGTCCGAGCTGGCCCAGCGCCTCGACCCGACGTTGGTAAAAACCGTGGCGGCCGAGCAGCAGAAAGTATTCGGCATTGTGCAGGGCCTGGAAAAGCGCCTGAGCAAAGCCGCCGAAGCCAAGCACGAAACCGCCTACACCCAGCTCACGGCCCTCAAAGACAAGCTGATGCCCAACGGCCACCTGCAGGAGCGCGAAGACAACGTGCTGAGCATCCTTATTAACAACCCCGGTTTCATCCAGCAGCTGCTCGAGGCCTTCGACCCGCTGGCGCTGGAGTTTACGGTGCTGGAAGAGGAGTAGCTGCCTAAAAAGATACCGGGCCAGCCAACTGTTGGATGCAGCCCGGTATCTTTCCCGCACATCACTCATGCTATCCGGAGTTTTATGCGCCCATTACGCTTCTCACTTACCTTATGTATTCTGCTGCTGGCATTGGCGACAGGAGTCCACGCCCAGGCTATCAGCGGCATCATCACGAAAGCGGGCAGCCAGGAGCCGGTGCCGTTCGTGAACATTGGGGTGCCGGGCAAAGCCGTGGGCACCGTGGCTGATGAGCAGGGCCGCTACCGCCTCAGTGGCGCCACGCCTACCGACACGGTGCGCATTTCCAGCATCGGGTTTCGGCCGCGCCGCCTCACGGTGCAGGCGCTGCTAAGCCAGCCCAATGTGCAGCTCACTGAAGATGCCGTGGCGCTACGCGAAGTGAAGGTGAAGGCCAAAGGCTATTTTCGGCGCGCCCGCACGCTGGGTATTACCAGCAACTCCGAAAACTCCACCCTTACGCTTTCGGCCAAAGACCTGGGCGCGGAAATCGGGACGGTTATCAGCCTCAAACACAAGCCGACTAAGGTGCTGACCGCCAATTTCAACGTGGCCTACAACCGGGCCGGCTCGCTGAAATTCAGGGTGAACCTGTACCGGCTGCTGCCTAACGGGAAGCCTTCCACGGAGAAGCTCGTGCAGCGCGACATCATCGTGACCAGCAGCGTGGCGAAAGGCCCGATTACGGTGGACCTAACCGCCGACCAGTTGATTCTTGACGACGACTTCTTTCTGGCGCTGGAGTGGATTGGCGGGGCCGACGCGGCCAAAGTCACCAACCAACTGGCCTTTTCGGCCAGTATCGGGTACGCCAACAACGACCTGTACGTGCGCGAAACCAGCCAGGGAATCTGGGAGCGGCAGTCGGCCGGGGCGTATCTGGCGGGCATGCAGCCCCGCATCAGCTTTTACGTAACGGCGCAGGACTAACGCTGAAAGCGTTAGTCCTGCGGCCCGGCGACGATTCAGATCAGCCTGAGTTATATATTGAGGGCTTTTACGCCACCTGACTGCTTTATAGCTGTAGCCTATGTTTTCCCGGATTCGTGCTTTGTTTAGCACCCCTGGTGCCCGTGATTTGTCGTTTGGCCTGCTGGATTCCCGGCAGATAACGCCTTTGGTGAAGCGGGAGAAGTGGGACCAAGTCGAGCAGATAGCATTGAGCGTAATGTCGGACGATCTATCCCGACTGCTGGATGGTATCTGCCTGACGGATCAGTTTAACAAGCAGATTATACCGCTGGGAAAGGAGAAAAACCAGGAATTTGCCCGGCTGGTGCTGGGAGCCTGGTACCTCTATCAGGCCTGGCAGGCGCGCTCCGGGCAATGGGCTGAAAACCTGTCGAAGTCACAGATAGAAGGGTTCGAGCATTATCTGCTGCTGGCACGGGAGCTACTGGGCGGCCCTTTCGCTACACCAGCCTTCCTCTGCGAAGCCAGAGCCCGGCTGGTACGAGTGGAAATGGGCCTGAATGAGCCCGACCGCGCCATGATGGCCTTTCAACAAAGCATTGTTGTGGATGTGCGGAAGTTCTGGGCCTACCACCACGTGTTCAAGCTGGCCTCGCCCAAATGGCTGGGCAGCGAAGAAGAGTTGGTTGGCTACATCCAGTCGGTGGACGACGATGCGCTGCGTCACACGCTCTGGCTGATGTTTCTGGTGGAAATGTACAGCGACGCCGACACGGAGGATGAAGCCACTGCGCTGCAGCGGTGGTATCCGGCTTACCGGGAGCTGCTTGAAGAAGTGCTAGCGCAGCCGCAGTTGTCGCTGAACAACACGTTGGTATCCATTTATGCCAATAATAACCTAGCATATCTGTACCACTTAGTGGGGGAGCGGGAAAAGCGTAACGCCATTCTAGTAGCGCTAGGTGGGCACTTCCCACCGTACCCGTGGGACTATTTCGGCATTGAGTCAGATAACGCGGCGGCCATGCAGGCTTTCCAGCTGTCTGCCGCCCAGCCCAAGCTGTGACGAAAGCTGAACTCCGCCGCGAAGCCCTGACCCGCCGCCGCGGCCTGCCTGAAGCCGCAGTGGCGCAACTAAGCGCGCAACTGTGGCAACAGCTTCTGAATGAACTGCCGGTGGCGGAGTGGCGCTGGCTGCATTTGTTTCTACCGATTCCGCAGCAGCGCGAGCCCGACACTTGGCTGCTGATTCGCCGGCTGTGGGCAGCGCTGCCGCACCTGCAGCTGGCCGTGCCCGTGGTGCAGCCCGATGGCCACACGCTGCGCCACTTCCACCTCACACCCACAACGACGCTGGTAGAAAACCGCTGGGGAATTCCTGAGCCGATAGACGCCGCTGAGGTATTGCCGCCGCAACTGAATGCCGTGCTGGTGCCACTGTTAGCTTTCGACGAAACCGGCCACCGCGTAGGATATGGAAAAGGCTTCTACGACCGGTTCCTGGCCGAATGCCGGCCTGATGCGCTGCGCATCGGGGTGAGCCTAGGGCCACCGGTGTCGCGCATTACTGATGCCTGGGACGGTGACGTGCGGCTGCACGCCTGCCTCACACCGGAGCGAGTGTGGCGGTTTTGAACGACTCTGCACCCTCTGTTAAGCTCTTAGCGTTTTCTGCGGCAACTGTCGCCCTGCGCACAATACTGGCCCGAGCCATAGCGTTAGCTGAATACAATCTGTATTCACTTAAATCCCAGCATCGTTATGGCCGACTTCCAAACCGCCACCCCTGTCGCCCGTGGCTCGAAACCCCGCGTGAAAAAGTCGGCCTTCCGCCTCGATATGACGCCAATGGTGGACTTGGCGTTTCTGCTGCTCACGTTCTTCATGCTCACTACCACGTTTGCCCGGCAGAACGCCATGGACCTGACCATGCCTGACGGTAAAGGGCCCGCCACCCCGCTCAAGCAAAGCAAGGCCCTGACCCTGATTCTGGGCAAAGACAGCCAGGTGCATTACTTCTTCGGCCTGAACGATGCGGAAACCAAGCCGACTCTGCGTACCACCACGTTCAGTTCCGCTGGCCTGCGCCAGATTCTGCTGGACCGCCAGCGGCAGCAGCCCGCACCCTTCGTACTCATTAAGGCCGGTCCCGATGCCAAATACCGCGACTTGGTAGACGTGCTCGACGAAATGAACATCACCGACCAGCAGCAATACGCCCTAGTCGATTTCACTCCTGCCGACCAGCAGCTCCTAGATTACCAGCCCCAGGTGCGGCATTAGCGGCAGGCAGGCTACCGGTTAGTTGCTCGACTTCCTAACTGGTAGCACCCGAAGCCTACTCCCGCTATGGCCGCCAGGTGCAGCACCTGCGCCAGCAACAGCCAGCGGGGCGGAGCGGCTTCGGCTGGAAACATCGTCGCCGAAACGGCCGTCAGCTGATTAAGGACCTGCATTGAAAGGTCGGCGCCGAACAGCAGGAGCAGGCTGGCCGCCACCAATAGCATCTGGCTCAGCTTGGGACTTTTGCGCCACAACGCCGTGCCAGCCAGCGCCAGCAGCAACAAAGGGAACAGCAGCGCCAGTACCAACCAGTAAGGCGGCAGCACAAAGTAGGTGTTGTGCATCTGGATTTCGAGCTTCAGCTGTAGCAGCGTCTGGAAACCCACCAGTAAGCCCGCCAGCAGGATGGCGGTAGCTATGCAACCCAGCAACAGCAGCAAGGTTCGGCGCATCATCAGCGGGGCAAGGCTGGCAGCACTGCCACCTGCGAGATGCGCGCCTGCCCCCACGGCGCAATGCTGACCGTGACCTGCAGCGGCTGCGGCCGACGGAACTGGCGGCGGGCTTCTTCGGGCAGGTAGTAACGCTCCAGGCCGTAGCGCAGGCGCATGCTGCGGCGCCAGGTTTCCTGCACCCAGCCCCGCAGAACGGTTTGGCCGGCCGCCACGGCGGGCTGCTCCGGGTACACGGCAATGGCTTCGTAAGTGCCCTGCCGCAACTCCAGCACCACATATACCGGGTCTTTGCGGCGCGGCATGGTGCGGCCCTTCCACAGGTGGCCGGGCAGCTCACTGATGAGGTAGCGCAACTCCAGATAGTCGTGGAAGCGCAGGTCGCGCGGGTCGGCGGGGGCGGTGCGCAGCGTGATGGTGGTGCCCAGTTGCTCGGTGGCGTAGCCGGCACCGGCCACCGCCAGCACAAACAGCAGCTGCGCTAGTACTAGGCCCCGTAGCCAGCGGCGGCGCTGCGGCTCCGGCAGCGTGTGGCTGGCCGCCGCTGACGGGCCGGCCACCGGCACTTCGGTGGTAGAATCCGTCATGGCTTGGGTGCTTCAGACGCGGAAAACGTGTGTGCCGCCCGGCGGCGCAGCCACCAGCTCAAGCCCAGCAGCAAGCCGCCGCCCAGCAGGAAAAACAACGACTTGTCCATGAAGCCCCAAGTCAGCTTGAAGTAGGCCACGGCCGTTGTCACAATGAACAGCACGGTGCCCAGCGTCACCCGGTCGGGATTCTGCTCCTGGTGCGCGCGCCACAGCACCGCGCCGGAATACGCATACAGCACCACCAGCGTGGCAACAGCCAGCGGCAATCCGCCCGTGAAGTAGAAGCCCGGCAATAGCAATAGCCAGTCGGTGAGGCTGCCGAGGCGGCCACGCCGCTGCTTGCCCACTGCCGACAGTGCCAATACCCCGGCTAGCGCCACCAGATACGGCAGCATCGGGGCCCGCAGCCGCCCGGCGTAGATATCCGACTCACCGAACAACGCCAGCCCCAGCGTGAACAGAAACGCCGCCACCAGCGGCGGCCCCTGAATGGCGCGGCCCGCGGGCCGGTCGGGCTGCCAGTCACCGAGGGCGTAGAGCAGCATGGCCGGGATGAAAAACCAGGTGATTTTGATGTGCAGATGGCTGATGAGCAGCGCCGCCTGCCATAGCAGGCCCGAAGCCAGCACCGCGCCCAGCACCGAATCGGGGCGGCGCCACCAGTAGTATCCCAGCCCACCGGCCGTAAGACCCGCCGTGAGGTAGCTGAACGCGCCCAGCTGCCCGGTGTTGTAGCCCTGCACCAGCCCGCCAATCACCACAGTTAAAACAAACAGGAACCGGCTGCCATACACCCACGTGAGGGCCACACCCGCCACCGCCCACGCCACCAAACCCGACAGGTCGTAGCCAATGAGCTGGTACATCTGGCTGGTGAGCAGGATACTGAGGCCGAACAGCAGCAGCGCCAGCCCCACCAGCCCCATGCCCAGCGACTCGTACTGGCGGCGCAGGAAGTACTCGGCGGCGGCGTAGGTGCCGGCCAGGGAGCCCAGCAGCAGCGCCAGCCGCACCGCCTCGGGCAGGCCCTGCCAGTTGGCGGCCACCACGCTCAGGGCGCTCAGCAGAATCAGGAGGCTGCCCAGTAGCGGCAGCAGCGCCAGTGGCGGCCGCTCGGCCGGATACAGCGCCAGCAGCTTCGTGCGCTGCTCTTCCGCAATAATGCCGCGCTGCACCCAATCCCGCCCGTCGGTTTCCAGTAATCTTCGGCTCATGAAGTAAAAGTAGGCATGGCGTCAGGCTTCCCGAGGAAATAGGAACCGCTACCCACGAAATCAAAGCCGTTGCCGATGCTAGGCGTGTGCGCATACGCCCAGCCACAGTTGCCGATAGTCTGGTTTACGTGCTGTTGATATGCTGCGAAATCACCTTCGCTGGCCTCGTCTAAGGCATCAAAATCAAGCAGATCCAATAAAGGCCAGAAGTTAGCTAGGTCAATTATCAACAGGCCGCCGGAATCCAGGCTGAAAGCGGTGGTGTTAGTGGCCAGAAGCTGCTGCTCCCATTCCTCGTCATTGGACCCGTATGAGCGGATGTGGCTGATTGGCAGTCTGAATATACCTTCGGTGGGCTCAACTCTCTGATACCCAAGAAGCAGTTCTCCGCCATACGGGAAGAAAGCTGCATTTAACTGACGCACGAATGGTAGGCCGGTGGCAATAGGTAGAGTTTCCAGCAACTGCCGGTCAACTCGTATATCGTCCCAGTATAAGGGGTCTATAAAAAGCAATTCACCGGAAACGACTTCCAGTTCTACGTCTTCGCCATTGCTGGAGTATTGTTTGATGTGCATAGCTGTGTCTGCTACTACGCCCGCTTCCACGCCCGCGTCATTTCGCGCTTGCCGGGCGGGCCCGGAATCCGCTCTACTTCCCAGCCAGCGGCCAGCAGGCTGCGCTTGAAGCTGCCTTTGGCGCAGTAGCTGACCAGGCAGCCGCCCGGCGCGGTGGCGGCGTACAGCTGCCGGAATATCTCGTCGGTCCACATGTCGGGCTGCTTTTCGGGTGCGAAGGCGTCGAAGTAGATGACGTGGTAAGTATCGTCGGCCAAGGGCGTGTGCTGCAGCTCGCCGGCCATCTTCAGCAGCGCAAACTGCGGGGTGAGGGCTACTGGCGTACCCCAGCTGGCCGCGTGAATCTGCTCGTGGTAATCCAGCAGCTCGGGGTTGAGTACGTAGCGCTCCACGCCCAGCTGCCCGATGACGGCCGGCGGCAGCGGATATTTCTCAATGGTGTCGTAGAAGATGGGGTGGGGGCTGGCCAGGCTATATTGCAGCGTAAGCAGGGCATTCAGGCCCGTGCCGAAGCCGACTTCCAGCACCCACACTAAACCCGTGGCGGCGGCCATTACGGGGGCCAGGCCCGCGCCCAGATACACGTGCTGCGCCTCCTGGATGGCGCCATGCGTGGAGTGGTAATGCTCATCGAGGGCTGGGACGTACAGCGTGCTGGAGCCGTCGGCCGTGGTGCGGACTTCTACGGTAGGGGTAAGCATACGGGAGCGGTTGAGAGGGTGTGTGGCAGGCAAGAGCGGTGGGGAGCGGCCAAGCATGTCCGGCAAGAAAAAGGCCTGTTTGCCTGCGTCTTCACTACCCGGCCTGCAAGCCGTGCGTAGGATGACTACCTGTTTTTCTTATCGTTCCGCTACATGGCCCGCATCAAAGTAAATCTACCGGAAACTTTCCGCTTTTCCAGCACCCTCGCCGTGCGCATCACCGACCTCAACTACGGCGCCCACCTCGGCAACGATTCGCTGCTGGGGCTGCTCCACGAGGCCCGCGTGCAGTTTCTGCAGCACCTGGGCCGCCCCGAGGTAGACCGCGCCACCGGTCGCGGCCACATCATGGCCGACGTGGCCATCGAGTACAAAGGCGAGGCCTTCCACGCCGACACGCTGCGCGTGGACATGGCCGTGGCGGACCCGCACAAATACGGCTTCGACATCGTGTATCAGGTCTGGAACCAGGAGCAGCGCGAAATTGCGCGGGCCAAAACCGGTATGCTCGCCTTCGACTACACCACCCGCAAGCTGCTGGCGCTGAGCGAAGAAGAACTGGCGCACCTGGCGGGCTAGCTGTCATTCCGAGTGGAGCGAGGAATCTGGGTCAAGTACTTCAGTCGGTTTCAACTCAGATTCCTCGCTCCGCTCGGAATGACAATTTCCGTGGAACCCAACTGCCTCGCTCGTTGTATCTTTGCGCTATGATGATTGACCTGCCCGTAGTTTCCAAGCGCGACATCCGCAAACTCACCCCCGACGAGCTCAAGGCCTTTATGGTGGAGCACGGCGAGAAGCCCTTCCGCGCCAAGCAGGTGAGCGAGTGGCTGTGGAAAAACACAGCCGGCACGTTCGAGGAGATGAACAACATCAGCCTGGCCACGCGCGAGCTGCTGGCCCGGCATTTCGTCATCAACGGCGTGCAGGTGCAAAACCAGCAGCTCAGCAACGACGGCACCATTAAATCGGCGTTCCGGCTCTACGATGGCAACATTGTGGAAGGCGTGCTTATTCCGCACGATACCCGCATGACGGCCTGCATCAGCTCGCAGGTGGGCTGCTCGCTTACGTGCAAGTTCTGCGCCACCGGCTACATGGACCGCAAGCGCAACCTCGATGCCGCCGAAATCTACGACCAGGTGGTGCGCATCCGCGAGCAGTGCGAAAGCCAGTACGGCACGCCGCTCACCAACATTGTGTACATGGGCATGGGCGAACCGCTGCTCAACTACGCCAACGTGGTGAAAAGCATTGAGCGCATCACCGCGCCCGACGGCCTGAACATGGCGCCGCGACGCATCACGGTCAGCACTGCCGGTATCGCCAAGATGATCAAAAAGCTGGCCGACGACGGCGTAAAAGCCAATCTGGCCCTCTCGCTGCACGCGCCCAACGACACCAAGCGCAACGAAATCATGCCCATCAACGAAGCCAACTCGCTGGCTTCGCTGGAAGACGCCCTCAAGCACTACCACCAGGTAACGGGCCGCAAGGTCACCTACGAGTACATCGTGTTCGAGAGCTTCAACGACACGCTGCAGGACGCCGAGGAGTTGCTCCAGATTTCGAAGTGGATTCCGTGCAAAGTGAACCTCATCGAGTACAACCCCATCGAAAACGCCGACTACCGCAACACCGGCGAAGTGAAGCTGATGGCGTTCCTGAAGTACTTGGCCGACCGCGGCGTGCAAACCAACCTGCGCCGCTCGCGCGGCAAAGACATTGATGCCGCCTGCGGGCAGCTGGCCGTGAAAGAGAAGTCGGGAAGCGGCATAGCACCAACTTACTTCCTATAACAAAAAGGGGCCGGTATCCATGGATGCCGGCCCCTTTTGGTGGTATAAACGGCAGCTTATTTCGGCGCGGCCTTATTAAAATCAGAGAAGAGCAGTACCGCTTCGGGGCACTCTGACGCCATCTGCATTCCTACGTTGACGCCCATGTCGCGCATGCGGGCTTCATTCTGAAATATATCGGCGCCAAATACTTTCTTCAACTGCGTGGCGTGGGCTTGCAGGTGCTTCTCGAAAGCCTGAGTTACCACCTGCATGCGTTCCGCGGAGCTCAGCGCTTTGATAGTGGCAATGCGGGGCTGCAGGTCGCGGCACAAATCATTGGATACTGGCCGAAGAGCTCTTTCCTCTTCGGGCCGCAGGGGCACTGGCATAGGCTTATTCGTCTGCTCGGCGCTCAGGCGCATAAACAATGGCTGGCTGACCGGGCACTCGCCTAATAGCCACATGGCTACTTTGCGCCCAAAAACCTCTCCCTTAGCCTTGATTGTGTCGCTGTTGTCGCTGCCGCTGGTAAGCAGGGCCATAAACTCTGGGTTGTTAGCCGCACTCATCATTGTCAGGCGGATGAAAAGCTGCTGCGCTTCGTCTTTAGAGAGCTTGCTGAGCGGTTTTTTTTTGTCTTCTGCTTCCAGCTGCCGGCAGATATCGGCACCCACAAGGCGCACAGTTTTCTGCTCGGCTATGCTGTCGGGTGCAGTTTGAGCGCGGCCTGCAAAGGCAGTGCTGCATAAGCTTATCAGCAATACAACACGAAGAATAGTAGACTTCATCAGAGAAAAACAAGGTATAATACTCGGCAAATTACTTGTCGTTTAATTGGCAAACAATAGGTAATAGCTTGTTTTACGGGCCAATGGCTGAGCACTTGTCCTTCACAGAATATTCAAAATAATTCTGTAGACTTTTATTTTATGGAACAACCTTATCTGCTTTTGCCGACTCTTATCGTTATCGGCACTAATCTTGTGCTGTGGTCGACGTTCATGAATTAGTTCCTTTCCGCTATGAAAAATTTTACGAAATGCAGTCTGCTGGCTGTGGGAGCTTTACTGGGTGCTTCTCAGGCACAAGCCCAAACCAATGTGGTGAAGCTGGATATTTTCCAGCCTATCGTAAATACTGCGGCGCTATCGTTCGAGCATAAGCTTAGTGAAACCAGTAGTTTCCAACTAGGAGTGTCTGTGACGGCTAACTACCGCGAAGATGGCGGCTTTAGTTTCTCTGACGAAGGCCGCAAGACCTCGGGCTTCGGTATTGTACCTGAATACCGGTTTTACCTTTCTGAGAAGCATCCAGCAATGGAAGGATTCTATGTGGCCCCGTTTCTACGCTTTCAACACCTAAGCCAGAAAGGTACTTACGAATCCTACGACCCGGTCACGGGGCAGTATTTCCAGCGTTCTGCAGATGCTAAACTCAATGCTTTTGGGGGCGGAGTAGTAGTGGGCCGGCACTGGATTTTTAAGCAACGCTTCTCACTGGATGCCCAGCTAGGACCTTCCTACATGGTATCAAGTGTATCGTCTAATGGAGCCGACGTCGAGAAAGATAACTTTCTGGGGTTCTACGATGACATGAATTACGGTCTTCGTGGTGGCGTAACTTTTGGGGTGGCCTTTTAAGGTTTCCTAGGCAGGGCTGGCTCACCTCTCTAAAAGAGCTACCCGCCACTGCCAGTAAAATTGTTTCCTCTTTTTATATACCTAATGAAAAAAACCTTACTCGTGGCCACTCTCGTGGCAGCATCCGCAACGTCAGCCTTGGCGCAGGACAATGTGTTGAAAGTGAATATTCTAAGCCCCATTGTGAAAACCGGCTCGTTTTTCTACGAGCGTAAGCTGACGGATAACAGCTCGATGCAACTAGGACTGTTATTCACCAACTTCAGAATCGATGACGAAGACCGAATCACGGGCTTTGCCATTACGCCGGAGTATCGCTTCTACCTATCGGAAAAGACCACGGCCTTGGAGGGCTTCTACGTAGGGCCATTTTTACGCTATCAGAATCTGGCCATCAAGACCACCTATACTGATTACAATGCCAGCGGTAATCCGTATACCACTACCAGCGAAACGTCGCTCAACACGTTTGGGGGTGGCGTAGTAGTCGGCCGTCATTGGATTTTTAAAGAGCGTTTCTCATTGGATGCTTTCCTGGGACCATCTTACAACGCCGGCGAAATCGAGGAAGATAATTCGTCAGGCAACGTATCATATGACCCAGGTCCATTTGACGGGTTTGGGTTGCGGGCGGGCGTAACGTTCGGCATTGCGTTTTAAGTAGTAGTACACAAAAGCCCGGCCTGCAGAGAAGTAGGCCGGGCTTTTGTGTGCAAATAGCAGAAGCTATGCCCGCCAGCGGCCCTCGGCGCGGGGGCGCCCCGTCGTTATTTCCTCGTGGCTTTCGCCCTTGGGTACTTCGCGGGTTTCAATGCGCACGGCGTGCGCTTTTGGCTGCACTTTCTGCCCGAAGGAGTCGGCAAATTCCTGGGTGAATTCGGCACCGAAGAAGATAATCAAAGACGAGTAGTTCACCCAGAGCAGCAGCAGAATGGCCGAGCCGGCCGCCCCAAACGCGGAGCCGGGCTCAGCATAGGCAATGTAGGCCGCTATCAGGTACTTGCCAATCATAAACAGCAGGGCCGTGATGAACGCGCCCACGCCCACGTCGCGCCACCGAATGATGGCGTCGGGCAGGTAGCGGTAGATAAGAGCAAAAAGCAGGGAGGTTATAAACAGCGAGAGGGCGAAATCCACGAAGTGAATCACGATAACTGTGACTTCGGGCAACAGCCGCTGGAGGTAGCCGGTGAATACCGATAGCATAGCGCTGATAACAAAGGAGATAAGCAGCAGCAGAGCCACGCTCAGAATCAGGCCAAACGAGAGCAGCCGGTCGCGCACAAACTGCCAGACGCCGTTGCGGGGCTTTACCTTCAGGTTCCAGATGTCGTTGATGCTTTCCTGCAGCGTCACGAAGAACGTGGTGGCGGCAAATATCAGGGTGCCAATACCAATAATAGCGGCAGCTCCCCCTTTCTGCTGCTTGGTAAACTCGGCAATAGAGTCCTGCAGAAACTTAGCTGAATCGGGCCCCACGAAGCCACGCAGCTGTCCGTATACCTGGCCGGTCACGGCCTCACTGCCATACACGGAGCTGGCCACCGTAATGACGATCAGCAACAGCGGCGGCAGCGAAAAGATAGTGTAGTACGACAGCGCCGCCGCGTGCCGGAACGAGTTATTGACCATGAACTCCCCAGCGGTAGTTTTGAGGATGCTAATGATATCGGAAAGCTTGTAATGGGTAGCCATACGGCGCAGTAGATTCAGAGAGGTGTGCTGCTAGTACGGCTTGCAGAACGGTGGCGTTCGGTCGAGCTAATCAATTCCGGGTGCTTTGCGTAGAGAATCCCCGCTGACCGGCTACTTTGCCGGCAGATTTTGTTTCTGCTTTTTCGCCCTCACTTCTATGCGTTTTCTCCTTGTGGCCGCGCTGGCGGCTTTGCCGCTGGCAGGCTTTTGTCAGGCAACCCCCAGCCGTACTACCCAGGCAGCTCAGAAGCCAGCCAAAGTCAAAAAAGGCTCTTATCCTGCTGCCCAGGGTTTTGATGCGGCTGGCTCCGATGCCCGTGCCGTAGCCCTGGCCGACCAGGTGATGCTGGCTATGGGTGGCTACCCGGCCTGGCAGCAAACCCGCCTGCTGGGCTGGGACTTTCTGGATGGCTCCTACCAGCTCTGGGACAAGCAAACCGGCGACTTCCGCTGGCAGAAAGACAGCACGGTGGCCGTGTACAACCTGCAAAGCAAGCAGGGCAAAGCCTTCCGCAACGGCCGCGACATATCCGCCACCCCCGACGGCGAGAAGCTGCTCAGCCGCATGTACCCTATCTGGGTGAACAACTCGTGGTGGCTGCTGATGCCCTTCAAGCTCAAGGATTCGGGCGTGACACTGACGTACAAGGGTGCAGGCAAGTTCATGGACGGGCAGCCGGCCGAGGTGCTCAACATGACCTTCAAGAACGTGGGCGTGACACCCGACAACAAGTACGAGGTACTAATCAACCCCAAAACCAACCTGCTGGAAGAGTGGGCCTACTTCCCCAAAGCCACTGACGCCCAGCCCGCCTTCCGCCGCCGCTGGACCGGCTACCAGAAATACAACGGCATCATGCTGTCGGCTGACCGCACCGACGGCAAGGACGGCCGCAAGCTGGGCCACATATCAGCCTTCAGCAATGTGCCCGCCGGCGTCATGCAAAACCCTAAACCGATAGAAAAGCTGTAAGAACATCAAGCAGAGGCGGAGCCGAAGCATCTCGCGTGCTGATGTTGGATTACTAGCCTAACGTCAGCGCGCGAGATGCTTCAGCTGCGCTTCTGCTTGACGTTCTTAAAGTTTCTCTGCCTGATAGTTTCTTACCCTTTCGCCAGCTCCCAGCGTAAGGTTTCGATGGGCGCTTCGCGCAAAGCGGCGGCCAACTCGGCATCATGGGCGAATTGTAGCTGGTGCAGCATTGAGGCCTCTACGCTCACTTCAACCCGTGGCTCGCGGAAGGGCCAGGGCTGCACCTGTACGGGGCCGTCTTCGGTGGGGCGGCGCACTTCGTGGCGGTGGCCATCGGGGCCGGTGTAGATTTCTAGGGCGCGGCCCATTTCGGGCAGTTCCTGGCGGCACAGAATCAGACTGAGCCGGTCGCACCAGTGCAGTAGGGCATAGGCCTGCTCGGCGTGGGCTTTGGTGAGGTGAAGGGCGCGCCGCCAGTTTTTCTGCTGGCTTTGCTGCTCATCCAAAAATGCGTCAATTTCCGGCTTCTGCCCCCTTAGACTCTCATATAAGGTGCTCAGGTGCATGCTGGTAAGCAGACTGCGCCAGCGCCCTTGGAACCGCGCCGCATTCATCAGGCGGGTGGCCTGCTCCAGCGAAAACTCCTTCATGGTGAAGTTGGCCGGGGCGCCGGCAGGAGTCAGGCCGTAGTGGCCGGTCCAGTCAGCTTGTTCGTCGTCGTGCTGGGCGGCGGCGGCCAGCAAGCCCACCCACTGGTCGGAGGGCAGAAACGCGGGCCACTGGTGCAGCAGCTGGGCCGCCAGCAGCGCGTGGGCTTGCTGGTAGATAATTTGCCAGCCGGCGGGCGTGTGGTTGACAATCATGGTAGGGAAGGGGTAGGGTTCCGTATTGGAACGCGTCAGTACCAGTCAGGTTTTCGCCATTGTCCGGAAACAAAACAGCCCCACCCGCTTGGGTGAGGCGTTCAGATGTGGTAAGCTGCGTGGCAGTTAGTAGCGCGAACTTTGTAGTTCGCGCCGCCACGCGGTTCGAACGATTCTATCGGCGCGGGGACGCGAACTGCAAAGTTCGCGCTACTGCCCCAGCCGGCTACTTCAGCACCACCGCTTCCTTCAGGTGCAGCAGCATGTCGTCGGTCATCTTATCCAGCGTGAACTCCGGCTGCCAGTTCCAGTCCTGGCGGGCTTGGGTGTCGTCGATGCTGGCAGGCCAGGAATCGGCAATCTGCTGGCGCTGGTCGGGCTTGTAGCTTACTTGGAAATCGGGGTAGTGGCGCTGGATGCTGGCCGTAATTTCCTGCGGGCTGAAGCTCATGGCCCCCAGGTTGTAGGAGCTGCGCACCTTGATGTTGTCGGCGGGGGCGTGCATCAGGTCGAGGGTGGCCTTCAGCGCGTCGGGCATGTACATCATGGGCAGGTAGGTGTCTTCCTGCAGGAAGCACTCGTATTGCTCGCCGGCCACAGCCTTGTGGTAGATGTCCACGGCGTAGTCGGTGGTGCCGCCGCCGGGCAGGCTCTTGTAGCCGATGAGGCCGGGGTAGCGCAGGCTGCGAACATCCAGGCCATGCTTGCGGAAATACCACTCGCACCACTGCTCGCCGGCCAGTTTGCTGATGCCGTATACCGTGTTGGGGTTCA
This sequence comes from Hymenobacter puniceus, assembly GCF_014333525.1. GTDB lineage: Bacteria > Bacteroidota > Bacteroidia > Cytophagales > Hymenobacteraceae > Hymenobacter. The sequence continues at coordinate 1,056,031 of NZ_JACSCX010000001.1, read as the reverse complement.
TAACGGTAAGCTGGGGCGTATTCTGGCGCGGAGTGTCGGGGCCGAACACGGCAATGCTGCTGGGCCAGTACACCTGCTGCACGCCTAGGTCCACAGCCGCATCCAGCACATGAAACAGGCCATCCATGTTCAGCTGCCAGCCAAACTTCGGGTTCTTCTCGGCGGTGGCAGAGAGCAGAGCGGCTAGGTGGTACACCTGCCTGGGCTTGTACTGCCGGATAACGTCTTCCAACCGCGTTTTGTCTAGCACATCCAGCAGCTCAAACGGGCCGGCCTGGGCGGTTTCGGCGTCCTTGGGAGCCCGCACATCGGCGGCTACTACGTTGGAAGCGCCGTAGATCTGGCGTAGCTCGTGGGTGAGCTCCAGGCCCAGCTGCCCGCCGGCGCCGATAACGAGGATGGTGTCGCCGGGGGTGGTGGCGGAGGTGCTGGAGGAAGTAGCCATGAACAGAAAACAGGAAACGTGGGTGGTGGGGAACGGCAAAGATACGGGGCGGCCGGGGTTTCGGGGATTGTTGCGGGGCAGTAGCGCGAACTTCGCCGTTCGCGCTACTGCCCCGCAACAACAAAGCCGCCCAAACGGCGCGGGGACGCGAACGGCAAAGTTCGCGCTACTGCCCCGCCACTGAGGCGCCGGCTGCAACTTCCCCGGTATCTTCGGGCTCTTGCTGATTGCCTACTTCCCTGCATCGTTTATGCGCTGTATGTTTCTATTGTTGTGGCTGCTTGGCAGCCTGTCCGTGCGGGCCCAGGCGCCGGCCCGACCCGTGTACCGCAACCTAGTAATGGAAGGCGGCGGTATCCGGGGAATTGCGTACGGCGGCGCGCTGGCAGAGCTGGAAAAGCAAGGCGTGCTGGCCGGCCTGCAGCGGGTAGGCGGCACCTCGGCCGGCGCCATTCAGGCAGCGCTGCTGGCGGTTGGCTATTCGCCGCAGGAAATTATTGAGGTGGTGAACCACACGCCCATTCAGCGCCTCAACGACGGGCGGCTGATCTTCTTTGGCGGCAGCACGCGCTTAGTAAAGCAGTACGGCTGGTACCGCGGCGACGAATTCACGAAGTATCTGAGCGAGCTGGTCAACCGCAAAACCGGCAACCCCAACCTCACGCTGGGCGAGCTGCATACGCTGGTTCAGCAACGCCCCACCCATTACCGCGACCTGTATACCACCGGCACCAACCTCACGCGCCAGTGCACGCAGGTGTTCAGCTACGAAACTCACCCGGCTATGCGCGTGGCCGACGCGGTGCGCATCAGCATGAGCATTCCGCTGTATTTCCGGGCCGTGCTGCTTGATACCACTGGCCACGTGGTGCGGCAGCCGGCGCCCGGCCAGCCCGTGGAGGTGCTCGTGGATGGGGGCCTGCTGGCCAACTACCCGATTGATTTATTTGATGATGCGCGCTACTTCACTGTGCCTGCTGGCACGGCCGCAACTACCAACCCCGAAACGCTGGGCTTGCGCCTCGACCGGGCCGAGCAGATTGCGCTGGATGCCCAATCTGGCCGCCAGCGGCAACTGGCACCCTACGTCATCCAGGATTTTGGCTCCTACGTTGGGGCGCTCTATACGGTGGCTATCGAGAACCTGAATCCGGCCCGCCCCGCCGACTGGGCCCGCACCGTCAGCATCAGCACCATGGGATTCAATCCGAAAATCAAGCGGGTATCAGATGCGCAGAAACAGTTGCTCATGGACAGCGGCCGGGCCGGGGTGCAGGCGTTTTTTGGGCGGTGAACCTAGAGTTGAAAGAAGGTTCGGATGACAGGTGCCCAAGTCGACCAAAGGTCTGATAAGGATGCTGCTGTACCGATAGTCGCTCCGATGCCGCCTATAATTGCCTTAATCATTCCTGGCTTAGCTCTTTGCTCGGTAGGCAGCGTAGCTTGTTTGCTTAACTCCTCAACCTGGTCGAGTAGTTCGTTCTTTTCATCGTGGCTCAGTGAGTCGGACGCTGCAACAGCTTCCAGAATATCATTGAGCGTTTGAGCTATTTGTTGCTGACCTTGTTCTTGGAGTCGGCCTACGTTTATGGATATGCTTTTTACATGGTTGATATCACCTGTATTAAGTAAGCCGACTTGGCTGTTGACAACGTAGTTATTCACCGTCATATTGGACTCTAGCTTTTTGTGCTGTGGAAGTGGATGAATATTCTGCAGATGCAGACATAAAACAGCTGAAACAGCTGCAACTTCATTAATCTGCCCAGTATATATATGACCTGCATCATTTCCTGAGTCATCTATCTGTTGGACAACATGCAGATGCTGAAAGGCGCCGCTCCATTCTTTTAGCGCGTAAAGCCATCTTTTGACGTGATCAGAATAAGATAGCACAGTTTGAGTGTGTTCTGTCTTTGGAAGAGCCTCAGCCAAATATCTGCCAGCCATGTCAGCTAATGCAGAAAATTGAGCTTTGACATAGCCATTGCTTATTCCAGTTACGGATGCGTACTCGCCAGCTGCTCCCCATTGAAAATCGACGCGTAGGTGTTGGCCAGTAGGGGCAAGAGACTGAAATCTGTTTTCTAAATCAAGCCAGTTTTGCATCAGGATAGTATCAAGATTATTCGAACTCATAGTTAGACAAAAGCACTAGCAAAAGCATTATGTAGTTTTGTTCTATTGTCTCCCACTCACTAAGTCACTAACTCATCACCTCACCGTATGTATACCACCCTTCAGCCCGATCTTCAGCAGCAGCTTCAGGAAATCAAAGACGCCGGCCTCTACAAAAAGGAGCGGGTGATTACCTCGCCCCAGGGCGCCGAAATTGAAACCGCGGAGGCGGGCGAGGTGCTGAACTTCTGCGCCAACAACTACCTGGGTTTGTCGTCGCACCCCGAGGTGATTAAGGCCGCCAAAGAGGCCATTGATTCGCACGGCTACGGCCTGTCGTCGGTGCGCTTTATCTGCGGTACCCAGGATATCCATAAGCAGCTCGAAGCCAAGCTGGCCGAGTTTCTGGGCACCGAAGACACTATCCTGTACGCCGCGGCTTTTGATGCCAACGGCGGCGTGTTCGAGCCGTTGTTCAACGAGCAGGACGCCATCATCAGCGACGCCCTCAACCACGCCTCCATCATCGATGGCGTGCGTTTGTGCAAGGCCCAGCGCTACCGCTACGCCCACAACGACATGCAGGACCTGGAAAAGCAGCTTCAGGACGCCCAGGCCAAAGGCACCCGCCACCGCATCATCGTGACGGATGGCTCGTTCAGCATGGACGGCACCATCGCGCAGCTCGACAAAATCTGCGACCTGGCCGATAAGTATGAGGCGCTGGTGATGATTGACGAGTGCCACTCGATGGGCTTCCTGGGCAAAACCGGCCGCGGCACCCACGAGTACCGCAACGCCATGGGCCGCGTCGACATCATCACGGGCACACTGGGCAAGGCGCTGGGCGGGGCCATGGGCGGCTTCACCTCGGGCCGCAAGGAAATCATCGACATGCTGCGCCAGCGCAGCCGCCCCTACCTGTTCAGCAACACGCTGGCCCCAGCCATTGTGGGCGCCAGCCTGCGGGTATTGGAGCTACTCACCGAAAGCACCCATCTGCGTGACCAGCTCGAAGAGAACACCAAATACTTCCGCGAGAAAATGACGGCTGCCGGCTTCGACATCAAGCCCGGTGAGCACCCCATCGTGCCCGTCATGCTCTACGATGCCAAGTTGGCGCAGGAATTCGCGGCCAAGATGCTGGAAAAGGGCATTTACGTGGTAGGCTTCTACTTCCCCGTAGTGCCCAAAGGCCAGGCCCGCATCCGGGTGCAGCTCTCTGCCGCCCACACCCGCGCGCACTTGGATAAAGCCATTGCGGCATTTATTGCGGTAGGGCAGGAGCTAGGTACCCTCAAAGACCGTAGCGCCGCCTAGCCCGAAGCCGGCCAAGTAGTAACAAACACGCCGTAAGCATTCCGGCTTGAAAACCTAAGGTATTCTAATGCCCAAAAAAACCTCCACTGGGTAGTGGGGGCTTTTTTGTGGTTGTGTCAGACTGGCAATGTACTTAGCTGGCGCGGAAACCGGTGGCCTGGCGGATGCTACGCTCCTGGCCGGTGGCGGGGTCGGCGTACGTGTGGTCACTCACCTCCACCGATAGGGTTTTGCCAATGAGCTGCTTAGTGTCAAGGTCCTGGTCGCCTTCGGGCTTGATGCCTACCGCGGAGTACAAAGACAAAATGATTGGCTTGCCGGCCGGCGAGTTGTAGAACCGCTGCGAAACAAACCCATCCTCGTTTTCCATTCGGGCGGCAAAGAAAGGCACATTCTGGTGCTCACTCACGCCTTCTTCAATATCCGTTATTTCAACGGAATGACGACCGTCAGGCAGGAAGCCCTCCTCGTCTTTTTCAACCTGGATTTTCATATGTTGCCTATTTTATTAGCACGATTTGCTAATTATAACGGCAAAACGAACGGGTAGGTTACTGGGGTTTTACTACGCTGCTACCTCCGCTGCCGTAGTGCCAGCCGCGGCGGCCGGTTTGGGCGCCGCGTCGAACAGGAACTCGTTGAGACGGGCGCGCAGGTCGGCGGGAGCTAAGTTGCGGAAGACTTCGCCGCCGCGAACCAGCGAAATCTGGCCGGTTTCCTCGCTCACTACCAGCACTACGGCATCTGTTATTTCGGTGAGGCCAATGGCGGCGCGGTGCCGCAAGCCGAGGGCCGCCGGTACGTCGGGGTTTTCACTTACGGGCAGGATGCAGCGCGCCGCCTTGATGCGGCCCCGGCTGATAATGACGGCCCCATCGTGCAACGGGCTGGTTTTGTTGAAGATGCTCAGCAGCAGGCGTTTGCTGACGGCCGCATCGATCAGGTCGCCGGTGTCGCCGAAGGGCTTGAGGTCGGAGGCGAGGCTGAAAGCAATGAGCGCGCCGGTTTGCTTGCCGGCCAGGCTCTTGGCGGCTTCCACGAAGGGCGTCACGTTGAGGCGCTCGGCATCCTCGGTGTCGCGGCGCCACGGAAACATGCGCATCCGCTCAAAGGCCGTAGCCTTGCCGATATTGAGCAGAAACCGCCGGATTTCCTGCTGAAACAAAATGATACCGGCCAGCACGCCCACGCTCATAAACTGCCCCAGAATGCTGGTCAGCAACTCCATGCCAGCGGCCTTCACTACCAGATAAAACAGGTAGATGGACATGAAGCCCAGGAAAATCTTCAGCGCAACGCTGCCCGTCAGCAGCTTGTAGAGCTGATAAAACAGCACCGTGACCAGCAGCACGTCCACGACGTCGATCCAGCCAATGCGCAGGAAGCCGATGGGGAAAGAGCCAATCACGACGGAAACGGGGGAAAGGTATTGGAGACGAGCTGCACGGTTTGCACAGCTTCGGCCACGTCATGTACGCGCAGCAACCGGGCCCCGTTTAGCAGGGCCAGCGTATTTACGGCCACGGTGCCCGTGAGGGCAGCATCGGGTGTGAGGCCCAGCGGCTTATACACCATGCTTTTCCTGGACAAGCCCGCCAGAATCGGCAAGCCCAGCACCCGCAGCTCGGGCAGGCGGCGCAGCAGCTCGTGGCTTTGGGTTGGCGTTTTGGCAAAGCCGAAGCCGGGGTCGAGCACCACATCCGTAACGCCGTGCTGGCGCAGCACGGCCAGCTTGCCCAGAAAGTAGCGCACCAGTTCCAGCACCAGGTCGCCCTCGTAGTGGGTGTGCTGGGTCATGGTTTGGGGCGTGCCGCGCATGTGCATCAGAATGTAGGGCACGCCCAGCCGGCCGGCGGTCGGCAGCATATCGGCATCGAGGGTGCCGCCGCTGATGTCGTTGAGGATGGCGGCGCCGGCCGCTACGGCCTCGGCTGCCACGCCGGCCCGAAAGGTGTCCACGGACAGCAGCGCCTCCGGGAAGGCACGATGCAGGGCTTCCACGGCGGGCAGCAGGCGGCGCTTTTCCTCGTCTTCCGAAATGTGCTCGGCGCCGGGGCGCGATGAGTAGCCGCCCAGATCCAGCACGACCGCGCCAGCCTGTAGCATGGTTTCGGCGCGACGTAGTAGGTCGGTTTCGGTTTCGATGCGGCTGCCTTCGAAAAACGAATCAGGGGTGAGGTTGAGGATGCCCATCACCTGCGGCCGGCGCAAATCGAGCAGGCGCCCACCGGGGCAGCGCAGAGTTTGCGCAGCGGGGAAACATGTATCTTGCGGGGCCTGGAGCATGATTTCGGGCGGGAATGAACGTCATGCTGAGCTTGCCGAAGCATCTCTACCGCTTCGTTCAAACAGCATGAAAGTAGTCAGAAGTAGTGATGCTTCTACTGCGGCTGCGCCTTTGCGGACGCCACATAAAGCATGACGAGAAAGGCGAATTGCAACAAAATAGCCTCAAAAACTTGGAGAATCAAACCCAGCACGAATACGACCAGGTGATTGCGCAGTGCCGCGCCCTGTTTGTGGCCAAGACGCACGACTACGGCACGGCCTGGCGCATCATGCGCCTGCCCAGCATCACCGACCAGATTTACATCAAGGCCCAGCGCATCCGCAGCATTCAGGAGAAAGGCCACCAAATGGTCGAGGACGACGTGGACGGCGAGTTCGTGGCCATCATCAACTACTGCGTGATGGCGCTGATGCAGCTGCGCCTGCCCGCCGATGCGCCCCTGGAGCTGGAGCCGGCAGCCGTGGCGGCCGCCTACGACGAGCAAACCGCTGAAAACCGCCGCCTGCTGTTCGCCAAAAACCACGACTACGGTGAGGCCTGGCGCCAGATGCGCATCGAAAGCATCACCGACATCATCCTGATGAAGCTGCACCGCACCAAGCAGATCGAGGACCTGGCCGGCGCTACGCGCGTGTCGGAAGGCGTGGAGGCCAACTACCGCGACATGCTCAACTACGCCGTGTTTGTGCTGATTAAAAAGGGGTTCGGCGTTTCGGGGGTGTAGCGTGTGGCGCTGGGCTGTATCTTACGCCTCATTCCGGGGTTGGCTGTATCCGGCGGTTGCATTTAGCGTATGTACCTCGCGGCGAGGCTACGGCGCACGCCGTCTGGTCATCCCAATGGCCAAAACCGCCTGCGCCCGTTGCGCAGTCAAACCAACCACGCCCTTCTGACTTCAAGGTTCCAAAACACTGTTATGAAATTAGTTACGAAAGTCTGCTGGCTGCTGCTGGGGGCGCTGTTCATCTTCTCCGGGCTGATCAAGCTCAACGACCCGGTGGGCACGGCCCTGAAGCTGGAAGAATACTTCGATGTATTTGCCGAAGACTTCGGCCGCTTTTTTCTGTTTTTCAAGGACTACGCCCGCACGCTGAGCATCTTCCTAAGCTCCTTGGAAGTAGTGCTGGGTGTTGCGCTGCTGCTGCGCTGGATGCTGACCAAAACGCTGTGGGTGCTGCTGGCGCTGCTGGTGTTCTTTGCCTTCCTCACGTTCTATTCGGCGGCCTTCAACAAAGTTACGGATTGCGGGTGCTTCGGCGACTTTATCAAGCTCACGCCGTGGCAGTCGTTTAGCAAGGATATGCTGCTGCTGGGGCTGTGGGCGGTGGTGTTTTTCAACCAGCGTTTCCTGCGCTACAGCTTTGCCAAGGGCCAGTTAGGCGTGATGTACATCACGCTGGCCTCGGCCGTAGCCATCGGCATCGGGGTGCGGGCCCTGGGCCATCTGCCGTATTTCGACTTCCTGCCATACAAGGTCGGCAACAACATCGGGCAGCTGATGAAGCCGCAGGAACAGGCCCGCTACCAGTATGTGATGGAGCGCAACGGCGAAACCAAAACCTTCGACCAATACCCCGCTGACTCAACCTGGAAGTATAAGAGCATGGAGTCGTTGAATCCGGAAAAGTCCAAGCCGCTCATTACCGATTTTGAGGTGTCGGACGTGGATGGCAACTCTTACACCCAAGAGCTGCTGCAGGGCAATAAGCTGGTGCTCATCGTGCAGAACACCAACAAGACTGACCGGGAGCGGTTCAAAGTCATCAACGCCCTGATGGAAGCAGCTGGCAAGTCGCGCCGCAACATCAAGGCCATTACCATCACCAGCACCAGCCCTGCCGAGTTCGACTCGTTTCGCCATGATGTGAACCTGGCCACCCCTTACTACCTCGCCGACGCCACCGTGCTCAAGTCTATGATCCGCTCCAACCCCGGCCTGATGGTGCTGCAGGACGGCGTGGTGAAAGCCAAATACCACTACCACGACATTCCCGATCTGTTCAAGGTGGAGAAGTTGTTTTAGAAAGGCTGTCATTGCGAGGACGAAAGCTGAAGCAATCCTTCCTCTTGTGGCAGACACTTCCCTAACAGCAAAGCCCTCCGGCGTCAGTGTACTACATTACTGCCAGAGGGCTTGTCGCTAAGGGTGGCTTAGCGCACGGAGAGGACGGATTGCTTCGTCGTGCCTCCTCGCAATGACAGTGCGCAATGACAGTCAGCCGCACTACCTTTACTGCATGCTCACCTTCCTTCTGCGCCGGTTGGGGCATGGCCTGCTGATTTTGGCGGGCGTAGCCCTCACGGTGTTCTTCCTGTTCCAGGTGCTGCCCGGCGACCCGGTGGCGCTACTGGCCGGCCAGCGCTCCGACGCCGCCACCCGCGCCGCCATTGCCGCCGACCTGGGCCTCGACCAGCCGCTGCCCGCGCAACTGCTCGGCTACCTCAACGACGTATCGCCGCTGGGGCTGCACCCGCGCGACTCGGTGGGCACGGCCAAGTACGGCGGCCTCACGCTGCTGCCGCTGGGCGAGCGGGCGGTGGTGCTAAAAACGCCGTATTTGCGCCGCTCTTTCCAAAGCAACAAAGAGGTGCTCACCATCCTGCTCGACCACTTCACGGGCACGCTGTGGCTGGCGCTGGCGGCCATGCTGCTGGCTGCGGTGCTGGGCATTGCGTTCGGGGTGGTGGCCGCACTCAAGCCGCACACTTGGCTAGACAGGCTGCTGATTACCACGTCCGTGCTCGGTATTTCGGTGCCCTCGTTTGTGGCGGCCATCCTGATTGCCATTACGTTCGGCTTCTACTGGAGCCGCTGGACAGGGCTCAATCTCACGGGCCAGCTCTTTGAAACCGACGCTTTTACGGGCCGCCATCTGGTGCTGCGCAACCTGCTGCTGCCGGCCTTCGCGCTGGGCATCCGGCCGCTGGCCGTCATCACGCAGCTCACCCGTTCCAGCATGCTCGATGTGCTGGGGCAGGACTACATCCGCACGGCGCGGGCCAAGGGCTTGTCGGGCTACCGCACGGTGGTGGGCCACGCCCTCAAAAACGCGCTGAATCCGGTGGTTACGGCCGTATCGGGCTGGCTGGCGTCGCTGATGGCGGGTGCCTTCTTTATTGAGTACATCTTCAACTGGAAGGGCCTGGGTACAGTCACGCTCCGGGCCGTAGAAAACCTGGATTTTCCGGTGGTGATGGGCGCTACCATCTTCATTGCGGCGCTGTTTGTGGTCGTGAATATTGCCGTAGACGTGCTATACGCCGTGCTCGATCCGCGGGTAAAGCTGACTTCCTAACTGCGTATGGCTTCCGAACCTGAGCTGCAGCGGCTGTACCTGATCGGGATGCCTGGTGCCGGCAAGACCACGCTGGGACGCGGCTTGGCGGTGGCCTACGAACTGCCGTTTCTAGACCTCGACGAGGAAATTGTGCGCCGGGAAGGCCGTAGCGTGGCCGATATTTTTGCGGCAGAAGGTGAAGCGTATTTTCGGGAGCGGGAAGCCGCTGTGCTGCGGGAGGTGCAGCAGCAGCCCGGCCGGTTCGTGCTAGCTACTGGTGGCGGCACGCCCTGCTTTCAGCACAACATGGATGCCCTGCTCGCCGATGGCCCGGTGCTCTACCTGAAAGTGCCCACGGCAGAGTTGGCAGCGCGCATTCTGGCCGCCGCCGCCAGCCGCCCCCTGCTCGCCGATCTACCCGACCGCGAAGCACTGATTAGCCGCCTCGATGAAACCTTGCAGCAGAGAACGAGGTTTTACGACCGCGCACCGTTAAGCTGTACGGTAGCAGGTAGTACCGTCGATAACGTTCAACGGTTGCTTGCTCGGTACCTGTCCCTGGCCTGACCACTGCTGGTTTAGGTTGCGCTGCGTACTTTTGCCCCTTGAATCAGATACTTGCCTCCATGAATCAGACTGCACCTGCTGCTCCGACTCCTGATGTTGAACTGCGCCCCGTTGCTCCCGCCCAAGCTGTAAAGCCTAAGCACAAAGGTTCGGCGCAGCTGTTTGAAAACCCGGTACTTGAGCGCCTGACGCACACGCACATTGCCGGGCCGCTCAGCATTTTCTTTGGCGTGGCGGCCGTGAGCCTCTATTATAGTTTGAGCCGCGGCCTGCTGTCGGGGCTGTCGGCGTTTGGGCTGTTTCTAGCTGGGTGGTTTCTCTTCACGCTGGCTGAGTACCTGATGCACCGCTATGTGTACCACATCAAGGCTGACACACCGCGCAAGGCCAAGTTTCAGTACACCATGCACGGCGTGCACCACGAGTATCCAAAGGATAAAACCCGCCTGGCCATGCCCCCCATCCTGACGGTGTTCGTGGCGTCGTTGCTGTTTTTCATCTTCCGCTTCACCTTCGGCAATGCTGGCTTCGGCATCCTGGCCGGTTTCGTGTTTGGCTATGCGCTGTATCTGTTTGTGCACTACGCTATTCACGTGTACTCACCGCCGAAAAACTTCCTGAAGGTGTGGTGGCATCATCATGCCCAGCATCACTATCGGCAAGATGAAATTGCTTTCGGCGTCAGCACCACCCTCTGGGACCATATTGTGGGCACAATGCCTCGCGAGAAAAAAAGCGAATAAAATCGTTGCCGGAGTTTCACCACCGAAAAGGGCGGCCCCATGGGGCCGCCCTTTTCGGTGGTGAAACTCCGGCAACTTAGCGCCGAATACGGTTGATGACAAACCAAAGGAGCACGATAATAAGTAGTACGCCGATGATGCCCGTCCAGGCGCCGGCTTTGAAAATGGTGCCAATGGCGTCGCAGCTGCTAAGCGAAAAAGTGAGCAGCAGCATTATAGCTGCCAGGAAAGGAAAACGGATAGCGCGCATGGCGGAAAAGTTGAGAGAAGTGCCGGGCCACGAGTATTCGGGCTTTGAGGGGTGTACTTGCCCAGCCGCCAAAAGGTTAATACCCTTCACGGTACACAGCAGACCACCGCAGAGGTGCGGGCTGCTGTGCACCGGCGCGTTGTGCTGGGCGCCCGGTGCAACCAACGCTGCCTAGCCTATGCATAATGCTCCCTTCAGGTACAGCCGCGCAACTGACAGCATACGGTAGCTAAGGTAGGACAGGAGTGTGAGCATGTCTTCGAGGCGAACATCGTCGGAGGCGGAGCCCGGCACAAGGTGGAAGTCGCTGGGTTCGGCTGCAACGAGCGAGGTGGAAGCACCATTTTAATGGTGCTTCCACCTCGCTCTACACTCAATAGGAACTGCAACACCCTGAGAAACGAAAAATGCCCGCCGATAAAGGCGGGCATTTTTCACTCTTGACGCTCCCTCCTGGGTCCGCATAATTGCTTATACAGGCTTTGAAAGCGGTTTTTGACAGGAAATTGTCCCGGTTTATGTCCCGATATTAGCTTGTGTCCCGGTTTTGTGCTCTTCCGAAGTTATGTCACGCTGGTGTGAGAAATCCGCACGACCCGCCACACGCGGCGAATGTCTTCAGTTTCTACAGGCAGACTTCCGTGCTGGGGTTATCAGTATGCAATATGAAGACACCTGCTTAATACCTTGTCACTCTTAACGTGCTTTATTGCCAGCTGATTGCCAAACACCACTATAGTAAACAGCAGTAGCTTGCTATTGCGGGGACTAATCCTCCTCTAAATGCTTCGTAACAAGACTAGTATTTAGGGAGCCAGTTGTCATATGTTCGGCTAAGAGAGTGTGGCATCCCTCCTTAGGACAGTAAGCTTGATCTTTTTCTTTTCCAACCCCTCCGAGCGGCCTTTCTATTATAAGGACAATGGAATTGCAATTCGGACAATCGATGGTATAACGGTGTGCCATTTGTTAAAGCGCTGTTTCAAATCTTGTGCAAGTTACATATTCTCAAAAGACCCAGGGATGACTTGTCGCGAGTACTATATCACGTCGGCGTGGAAAATCCGCACCACCCGCCACATATACCGAATGTCTTCCCCGGCCACCGGCAGGCTGCCGGCGTTGGGGTTGTCGGCATGCAGCACCAGAATGCCGCGCTCCAGAATGTCGTTGCTCTTCACCCGCTTAATGGTGAGCTGGTTGCCGAACGCCACCACGTACACCCCGCTGGTAGCGTACTTAACATCCGCCAGTCCCACGCGCACCCCCACCACGCGCATGCCTGAGCGCAGCTGCGGCTCCATCGAGTCCCCGTCGATTTCAAAGCCCAGCGTCCCCGGCTTGCGCATATCAGGCGTCGGGTCGTAGATGCGCACAATGTCCAGGCTCTCGAACTGGTTGAGTCCGCCGCCGTCATCCATCAAATCCAGGAAGCTGCCGCGCACCTTGCAGGCCACGAACTGAATGTCCAGGTAGTCGCCTTCATCCAGGCTGGCCAGCACTTTCACGTTTCCGCCCACCGGGCTGAACTCCTCCATCGGGCCGCTGCCGAACCACAGCCAGTTGCGACTGATGCCCAGCTTGTCCACAATGGTTTCCAGGGCTTCGTTGCTGGGTTGATGACGGCCGCCCTCCAGTTGCGTGATCAACGGCCGCGACACGCCCAGCATGTCCGCCATTTCCTGCTGCGTCATGCCCCGCGACTGGCGCACCACTTTCAACCGCTCGCCAATGGTGAGCGAGGGCAGGGGCGTAATGGCGCTGATCTTTTTTTTCTCGGCCGGTATCATTTGCAACTCTTAGTAACTTTTACTTGCATTTGGATTGATTTATCCTTTCAAATGTAACAATAAAATTCCAAATGCAACCACTTGAAACTACCTCCCCACCACCTGACCTCCGGGCCCTGCTGCCTCACGGCGCTATTTCGGATATCGCCCGCCAGCTCAACATCTCCCACGCGGCCGTTTCCAAGGCCCTGCAGAAGGGTCGGCCAGCGCACCCGGCCGTAGCCGAGGCCGTGCGCCTGATCAAGGCCGCCGGCAGCCAGCAGGTCCAGCACGACCTCACCCAACTCAAGCCCTAGCCACTTACTTCAATTCCTCTTCCGTTATGATGCTCCTTATCGAAGCCAATAAGCCCTATCCCCGCCGCCCGCTGCCACCGGCGCCCTACCTGCTCGAAGAACCCCGCAAGGCCACGGCGGCCCTGGAGGCCGCGGTCCGGAAATGCCCGCCCCGGGACTTTACCAGCTCCGCTTCCCGCCCCACGCCCGCCCAGCGCTACGAGCTGAGCTGCACCCTCGACAGCCCTTTCCTCACCCACCGCGAAGCTGTCTGGCTGGATCTGTGGCAGTATGAGTTCGACGCCGCCACCACCGCCAAAGCACTCCGCCAGCTCAAGCGCATCATCAGTCACCGCGAGGCGTCCGGCATTGCCCCAGTGCCCTACAAGGGTGGCATCTTCTTCCCCGAACAACTCACGTCCCCGCAGCCATGACCGAGCTATCCACCACTACGGCCGATGGCCTGCACATCACCGTGCGCCTGCCCGATGACCACGCCTGGGTGCGCGAGTCGCTGGAAAAGGCCTGCGCCGCTGAGGCCCGCCGCCAACTCGAAACGGCCCCCACGCCCGACCCGGCCTACTCCGTGCCCCGCACGGCCGCGCTGCTCGACCTGCACCCCGAAACCCTGCGCGACTACATGCGCCTGCCCGAGCACCACCCGCGCCGCCTGCACTACCTCGCGGGCGAATCCAGCCGCGGCGACCGGGTGCTGCTGTCCCAGATCCATGACTGGCAGCGCCGCAACCGCACCGATGGCGAGCCAGTCGCCGCCCCCGGCCCCCGCGCCAAGCGCGGCCGTCGCTCCCCCTTTCGCCCGGTATAAAAGGCCTCATCCGCCTACTGCAGCCCTCTGGCTCCCCGCTCGTCTGACTCCTCTCTACCCCGGAGAGGGGCCGGGGGTGAGGCTCTACCTACTACTCCATCCCGCGTCATGTCCCAGCTACTTCCCATCGTCGGCCCGGATAGTCCGGAGGCCACCACGTCCATCATCACTATCCAGAAGGTCAAGGTCAAAGACCAGCACCTCACCTGCGAATTCACCGAGCAGCGCACCCAAGAGGCGCCGCCCCGGGCCTTCGCCCTGACCTGCACCGAGCAGGTGCATCCCGACCTCATCCACGCCCTCAGCCGCCTGGTGCCGCACCTGTGTTTGCTCACTGAGCAGCTGACCGAAACGCCCGACTTCTGGCCCGACGAGTCCGAGGAGCTGCCCGCCCTGTTCGCGTCCTTCACCGTCACCGGCTTCTCCCTGGGCCGCAACCAGGGCGGCGTAACACTCATCGGTCAGCGCGAGCTGACCGGCGGCCGGGTCCTGAACCTGACCACGCCCTACCAGTCCTTCGACGACGAGCAGGCCACCTATTCCTACACCGGCCTGCTGGAAACTACTCTGGCCACGGCTTTAGCTGAAGTGGAAGCCGCCCTGCGCGGCAAATGCACCGAGTACCGCCAACTCGACTTGTTCGATGGTCAGTTAGCCCTGAGCAATGAGCCGTTGCCCCGACCTCTGGGATAGGCGGCGCCGGATGTGAATTGCTCATGGCAGCACCGTTTCGTCAGGCTCCCCCTCTCCCCTTGGAGAGGGGGCCGGGGGGTGAGGCGCATCGTTGGGCATCGACTGTGAATTGCTCATTAATAATTACTCATTACTAATTGCTAATGAAGCTCCCGGCTATCCAGTTCTACCCCGGCGACTGGCACAAAGACCAGGGCGTGCAGGCCCTCGACCTCGCGCAGCGCGGGGCCTGGTTCGAACTGCTGCTGATGATGCACGACTCGGACGAGCGCGGCGTGCTGCTTGTCAACGGCCAGCCTATGCCCGATGCCGTCATTGCCCGCCGCTTGGGTTTGGATAACCAAACCGCCAACCAAATTCTAACCACCCTGCTGGCCTACGGCGTGGCCAGCCGCCGCGAGTCCGACGGCGCCCTCTACTGCCGCCGCATGGTCAAGGATGAAAACCTGCGCCAGGTGCGTACCGCCGCCGGCAGAAAGGGTGGCAACCCGCGTTTGCTTAACCAAAACCCCAACCAAACCCCAACCACCCGGGACAAGCAAATCCCAACCCCTTCATTTTCATCTTCACTTACATCTTCAATAAAAGAGAGGGCAGCTGACGCCACCCAATCCGCGCCCGCCCTCATTTCGGAAAAGTCAGAGTCAGAAGAAAGGAAATCGTCAGGCTCCCCCTCTCAACAGGAGAGGGGGCCGGGGGGTGAGGCCCCACAGCCGCGCCGCCAGAAAGTCCCGCCCACCCTCGCCGAAATCCAGGCCTACGCCGCCGAGCAGCACCCCAACAGCCCCGACGCCCAAACCGAAGCTGCTGCCTTCCACGACCACTACGAAAGCAACGGCTGGCGCGTGAGCGGCAAAACCCCCATGGCCGACTGGCGCGCTGCCTTCCGCGGCTGGATGCGCCGCCGCCCCCAGTTCCAGAACGCCGGCCCCCACGGCCCCAGCCCGGCCGCGCCCCCGGCCCGCGCCCGCACCGCCCCTAAACCCGCCGACCCCACCCGCTGGAGTTAACCTACCATGCTGCCGCCCATGCAACCAGCCAAGTTCAGCGCCTCCGCTCGTCCCACCGTTTCCGCGCCCACCGGCGGCCATCTGCCGCCCCAGGCGCTGGAGTTAGAGGCTGCTGTGCTCGGCGCCGCCCTACTCGAAGCCCCGGCCCAGCGCACCCTGCTGGCCACGCTGTCTACCGAGGAAGTATTCTACTCGTCGGCTCACCAGCAAGTATACCTGTCCATCCGCGACCTGGTGCAGGCGGGCCAGCATGCCGACCTGCTCACCGTCGTGCAGCAGCTGCGCCACCGGGGCACGCTGGAGCGCACCGGTGGCCCGGCCTTCGTGGCCGGCCTCACCAGCCGCGTCAACTCCGCTGCCCACCTCGACAGCCATTGTCGCATCCTGCAGGAGCAGCACGCCCGCCGCGTGGTCATCCGCGCCGGCTCGGAGCTGGCCGCCTATGGCTACGACAACACCCGCGACCCGCTCGAACTACTGGCCACCGCCCAAACCCACCTCACCAGTCTCCACCGTACCCTCGAAACCCGCCCCGGCCAAACGGCCGCCGCCGCTTTCGCCGCCACGTTTGACCGTCTGGCCCAGGCCGTGCAGCAGCACGGTCTCACCGGCATTCCTACCGGCCTCACCCAACTCGACGGCCTCACCGGCGGCTGGCAGCCCTCCGACCTCATCATCCTGGCGGCCCGGCCGGCCATGGGCAAAACAGCTGCCCTGCTACATTTCGCCCGCACCGCCGCCCTCGACCACGGCCACCACACCGCCGTGTTTAGCCTCGAAATGCCTACCCTGCAACTCATGCAGCGCATGGTGGCCAGCGAGGTGCCCGGCTACTCCAACTCCGACCTGCGCCGCGGCAACCTCCCCGGCGGCCTGGAGCAGGTGTCCCACATCCGCGAGCAGGCCCGGCGCCTCCACACCCACGGCCACGCCCTGCACCTCGACGACACGCCCGGCCTGAGCATCCAGCAGCTGCGCACCAAGTGCGCCCGCCTCCACAGTCAGCACCCCTTAAGCCTGGTGCTGGTCGACTACATCCAGCTCATGCGCGGCGACACCAAAGGCAACTGGGAGCAGGAAGTGGGCAGCATCAGCCGCGGCCTCAAGGAGCTGGCCAAAGAACTCAACGCCCCCGTCATTGCCCTCAGCCAACTCAGCCGCGACGTGGAGAAAAGGGGAGGGGACAAGCGCCCCATGCTCTCCGACCTGCGCGAGTCCGGCAGCCTGGAGCAGGACGCCGACTGCATCGTCTTCCTCTGGCGCGGCGAGTACTACAGCATCCCCGAGTACGAGGACGGCACCCCCACCGCCGACACGGTCCTGTTCGACATGGCCAAACACCGCAACGGCGCCACCGACGAGGTAGTAGCCGCCTGCAACCTCCGCCGCGGCGTGTTCAGCGACTTGCAATCCCAAGTTGTCAGCTTCTAACGGCTGACGGGTAGCCTCTTTCTGAAAACCGATAGCTAACAGCTCAAGATCATATGCCAACTCCCATCGTCATCAGCTGCTTCGACCTCACTACCACGCTCGTGCAGCCGTGGGCCGAAGCCGGCTACCTCTACTACTGCGTCGACCTGCAGCACCCGCCCGGCGAAACCCGGGAGGGCAATATCATCCGCGTCGGCATCGACGTGCGCGAGTGGCTGCCGCCCTACGGACCCGTGGCCTTCGCTGCCTTCTTTCCGCCCTGCACCGATACCGCCATTTCCGGCCGGGCCCACTTCCGCCGCAAAGGCCTCGGAAGTGTCATCAAGGCCCTGCAGCTGTTCGAGTGGTCGGCCCGCCTCGCCGCCTGGTGCCAGGCCCCCTACTTCATCGAAAACCCGGTAAGCACCGTCAGTACCTACTGGCGCCCCCCGGACTTCCGGTTCGACCCCTGCGACTACGCCGGGTACCTGCCCGCCGAGCGCCAGCTCAGCGAAGCCTACACCAAGCGCACCTGCCTGTGGACCGGCGGCGGCTTCCAACTGCCCGAGCCCAAGGCGGTAGTGCCCATCCTCGGCTCCAAAATGCACAACCTCCCCGACTCAAAGAACCGCGCCAACCTGCGTTCCGCCACGCCCGCCGGCTTCGCCCGGGCTGTGTTCGAGGCGAACTATAAGCCAGCCGCTATTTCCAGCGAAACCCTGTAAGAACGTTGGGGCAACCTTCTCAAAGCCAATAGGAGACATAGTAAATAGTTGATGAGAATGACGAACGCCCCTCCACCGCTGACACCGCCCTGTCCGACGTGGCCAAGCACCGCAACGGGGCCACCGACGAAGGAATAGCCGCCTGCTTGATGCGGCGGGGCCTGTTCATTAATTTAGCTTCTGACCAAGCAAGCCAGTAGGAAACCGCCCCGGCCTCTGCTATTGATAGCTGTTTTTACGTTCCGAAACCTGATGCCCTCAGACCCCAACCAACTACCCGAGTGGCCTTTCGTTATCGGCGGCTGTGGCCGTCTGGGCTGTGTGCTGCCCCACACTCGTCAACTATTACCCGTGCTGGGTGTTCGCCAGTTGATTGACCCTACCCTACGTGAGTTTTTATCCCCGGAGCGCTGCGCCCGGTATGAGGAGCCCTCCTTCTTTTATGATGAATCCCTGTTCCCACCGGACGAACCAGTTTTCTGAAGGGCAGACCAACTAAAACTACCCCACGCTGAGCATATCCACTTCCTTACCCGCCGGGTACAGCCCCGGAAACAGCGCCGGGGCAAACCCAATCGGGTACGCCGCCCGGTAGGGAGCCAGATGGTCGCCCTGGTCCGTCGCCAGCAGGCCCGCCTGCAGCAGCTGCGTGGCCAGCGCCTTGGCGGTCCTCTCCGACAGGCCCGTCAGCCGTTCCACCTCCCGCCGTGGAATGCTGCCCTTCAAAAACACGGCCTCCAGCACGTAGTACGTTTCCGTCCGCCACTTGCGCCTGAGCACCAGCAGCTGCACCAAGCCCCGCAGCCGGCCCAGCATGTCATCAATGCCCAGCACGTCGGTCATGTACCGGATCTGGTCCAGGGCCACTCCCAGGAAGAAGTGGCAGAAGGCCACCAGCTGCCGCTCCGATAGGTTGCCGCGCCCGTCATGATCATTCTCCCGCTGCGCATCGGCCGCTGCCAGGGCCCGCTTATACGCCGTCTCGCTGCGGGCCAGCCCCCGCGACATCGACCACAGCCCGCCCGCATCCAGTCCTTCGGCCCGAAAGGCGGCGTCGCTGAACAGGCGCATCACCCGCCCGTTGCCATCCAGAAACGGATGCAGCCAGGCCAGGCGGTGGTGGGCCGCGCCAATCTGCACCACGCGCGCCAGGTGGTTGGGTTCGTACTTAGGTTGATAGCCGTCCTCCAGCCGGTGAATAAACGTGGGCAGCGCATCCGCCGCCGGGGCCACGTGCCGGCCCACGCGCACTTCGCTGGTGCGTAGCTCTCCGGGCAGCACTTCCAGCCGCTGGCCCTCCACCGTAGTGGTCCAGCGGAATTCGTCGGGCAGGTGGGCATAGAACGCCCGGTGCAGGGCCCGCCAGAATCGCTCAGTATAAGGGTTGCCGTCTGCCTCCGCCAGCAGCTCCGGCAGCCGGGCGTGCACCGCAATGTGGGCCCGCGCTTCCAGCTGCAACGACCGGTTCCGGCTGTCAGCGGAGTACTCTTCCTGCAGGGCGCGGGCAATATCGAGCGGGTGCGTATCGTGTCCCTCAATCAGGTTGGAGTAGTAGCTGTTGGCCGGCCGCAGAAAGTCGGCAATGGCCCGGGCCGTCAGCGGGTGCAAACGCCCTTCCAGCCGCGCCGCCGCCTTCACCACCTGCAACGCCAGCTCCGCCAGCGTGGGCGGTACCGGACTGGGCTTCAGCGGCGCAATGGCGGCAGCATCACGGTAGAGCAGGGTAGGTGCATTCATTCGGCAAAATTACCGGTAAATTACGATACCTGTTACGATAGGTATAGCTTTGATAGATAGTAAATTGAAAGCCAAAGGATGGTGTGTGTTACGATACCTGTTGCGACACCGGCCGCCGGTTTCCGACAAAGAGCCTGCCTTCCTTCGCAAACTTGTTACCTGGCACCTGAGAGAATCAGCTAACTTGCATTCCGGCTCACCAGGTACCCCTTTGCTCCGTAGATGACGCGCCTGGATACCCTGCGTTGAGTTCCGTTAAGAGGTTGAATCCGTCCCGCAAATGAGGCGTATTCTCAATCGCCAGTTCCTTAGAAGTACCCCATTCCCGTGGCCAAACAGAAGAAAATAGTTGCCGAAGAGCCGCTCGAAAAGCAGCTCTGGAAAACCGCCGATAAGCTCCGCAAAAACATTGATGCCGCCGAGTACAAGCACGTCGTACTGGGCCTCATCTTCCTCAAATACATTTCCGATTCCTTCGAAGAGCACTACGCCAAGCTAGTAGCCGGCGAAGGCGAGTACGCCGGGGCCGACCCCGAAGACAAGGACGAGTACAAGGCCGAAAATGTGTTCTTCGTGCCCGAGTACGCCCGCTGGCAGTTCCTGCAAAACCACGCCAAGGTGGCCCAGATTCCGGTGCTCGACCCCGAGGGCAAAGGCGTTATCGTGAGCATCGGCGGGGCCGTGGACAACGCCATGGACTGGATTGAAAAGGACAACCCTCCGCTCAAGGGCGTGCTGCCCAAGGTATTCGCCCGCCAGAACCTGGACCCTGCCAGCCTGGGCGAGCTGATTGACCTGGTGGGCAACATCGCCCTGGGCGACGCCAAAGCCCGCAGCGCCGATGTGCTGGGCCGCGTGTTCGAGTACTTCCTTGGCGAGTTTGCCCTGGCCGAGGGCAAGCAGGGCGGCCAGTTCTACACCCCGCGCAGCGTGGTAGAGCTGCTGGTCGAAATGCTGGAGCCCTACCAGGGCCGCGTCTACGACCCCTGCTGCGGCTCGGGCGGCATGTTCGTGCACTCCGAGAAGTTCGTGACCGAGCACCAGGGCCGCGTCAACGATATTTCCATCTACGGGCAGGAAAGCAACCAGACCACCTGGCGACTGGCCAAGATGAACCTGGCCATCCGGGGTATCGACAGCTCCCAGGTGAAGTGGAACACCGAGGGCTCTTTCCTCAACGACGCCCACCGCGACCTGAAGGCCGACTACATCATCGCCAACCCGCCCTTCAACGTGAGCGACTGGGGCGGCGAGCTGCTGCGCACCGATGGCCGCTGGAAGTACGGCGTGCCCCCCACCGGCAACGCCAACTTCGGCTGGATGCAGCACTTCCTGCACCACCTGGCCCCCACGGGGCAGGCGGCCGTGGTGCTGGCCAAGGGCGCCCTCACCTCCAAAAGCTCGGGCGAGGGCGACATCCGCAAGGCCCTGGTGGAAGACGGCGTGATTGACTGCATCGTCAACCTACCGGCCAAGCTGTTTCTGAACACCCAGATTCCGGCCGGCCTGTGGTTCATGAACCGCAGCCGCCAGGGCGACGGCCGCTTCCGCGACCGGCGCGACGAAATCCTGTTCATCGACGCCCGCAACCTGGGCTTCCTGGTAAACCGCCGCACCCGCGAGCTGTCCGACGACGACATCCAGCGCATTGCCGATACCTACCACCAGTGGCGCAACCCCGGCGGCAGCTACCAGGACGTGCCCGGCTTCTGCATGGCCGCACCCCTGGCGCGGGTGCGCGAGCTCGACTACGTGCTTACCCCCGGCCGCTACGTGGGCCTGCCCGACGACGAGGACGAGTTCGACTTCGCCGAGCGCTTCGGCACGCTGCGGGCCGAGCTGGACGCCCAGCTCAGCGAAGAAGCCGCCCTGAATAAGCTGATTGCCGATAACCTGGCGAAGATTTTAACAGCTTAGGAAAGATGAGCAAGCAGACGGAAATACAGTGGGGGGAGGTTGAGACGAAAGTCAGTGACCTGAATGACTGGCGTGATTACAGGCTAGACGAACTTACAGAGCCTGTAAAAGACCAATATAATCCCGATGGCAGCAGTGATTTTAACTACATTGGACTAGAACACATCCAGCAAGAAAAACTCAGACTAAATGCTCCGGGGGATTCATCTGATGTCACCAGCAACAAGTTCAAATTTGAAGCGGGTGATGTTTTGTTCGGGAAACTGCGTCCCTATTTTAGGAAAGTGGCGAGGCCAAAATTTGGGGGTATTTGCTCAACCGATATTTGGGTCTTTAGAGCCAAGGAAGATATTGACCAAGGTTTCCTCTTTTACTTTTTAGCGAGTTGGGATTTTGTCAATTTGGCAAATAGTGGCGAAGGTGGCACCCGTATGCCAAGGGCGGACTGGAAGTTTTTGCAGACCACAGAATGGAAGATTCCACCGCTAGATGAGCAACGCGCCATTGCCGCCGTTCTCAGTAGCTTGGACGACAAAATAGACCTGCTGCACCGCCAGAACGCCACCCTGGAAGCCTTGGCCGAAACGCTGTTCCGGCAGTGGTTTGTGGAGGAGGCCAAGGAGGAGTGGGAGGAACGTAAAGTTGGGGATATTGCCACTCACCTTAAAGTGGGCATTAATCCGGTTGCGAATCATACAGTATTGTATTGCCAATATAGTTTGCCCGCTTATGACAACGGACAAGTTCCAACTCGGGAGCTAGGGTTGGAAATATTGAGCAATAAATACGAGGTTTCGCCCAATACAATCTTGATTTCAAAGTTGAATCCTCGCTTTCCTCGAATCTGGGCTATTGGGGAAAGTGTAGAACCTAATTCAGTGTGTTCAACTGAATTTCAGGTTTTCAAACCTAAAAAGCAGAGCCTTTACGCTTACTTCTACTTCCTGATTAAGTCGGAAGATGTTGTAGGCGAAATGACAATGGCTGCTTCAGGAACAAGCGGAAGTCACCAGCGTATCAGGCCGGAAGACATTCTAAATATTAAAGTGAGAATTCCATCCATTGAAAAGGCAGAGGAATTCTCCACAATAGCTCAAGGATTCATTGATAAAGCCGATAAAAACCGGGGTGTAATCCAAACCCTTTCCACCCTGCGCGACACGCTGCTGCCGAAGCTGATGAGCGGCGAAGTGCGCGTGGCCTATTAATCACTATTTCGCCGTCTATCCGTTATGGGCAAGCTGACTGAAAACGCCATCGAGGAGCTGGCCATCGAGCTGCTGCAAACCCTGGGCTACCACTACCACTACGCCCCCGACTTCGCCCCCGACGGCCCCCATCCCGAGCGGGCCAGCTTCGCCGATGTGCTGCTGCTCGAGCGCCTGCGCGGCGCCATTGCCCGCATCAACCCCACCGTGCCGGCCGAGGCCCGCGAAGATGCTCTGCGGCAGGTGCAGCGCATAGCCTCGCCCGAGCTGCTGGCCAACAACGAAACCTTCCACCGCCTGCTCACCGAGGGGGTGCCGGTGGGCAAGCAGCAGGACGGCCAGGAGCGCGGCGAGGTGGTGTGGCTCGTCGATTTTCAGCAGCCCGACCGCAACGAGTTCGTGGTGGCCAACCAGTTCACGGTCATCGAAAACGGCCATCAGAAGCGGCCCGATGTGGTGCTGTTCGTCAACGGCCTGCCCCTGGTGGTACTGGAGCTCAAGAATGCCGCCTCCTCAACCGCTACCCTCAAGTCGGCCTACCAGCAGCTCGATACCTACAAGGCCCTCATCCCCGGCCTGTTCACCTACAACGGCCTGCTCGTCATCTCCGACGGCCTCGAAGCCCGGGCCGGCTCCCTGTCGGCGGGCCTGAGCCGCTTCATGGCCTGGAAGTCGGCCGACGGCCTGGCCGAAGCCTCGCCCCTGGTAAGCCAGCTCGAAACCCTCATTCGCGGCCTGCTGGCCCCGGCCACCCTGCTCGATGTACTGCGCCACTTCGTGGTGTTCGAGAAGTTCAAAAAGGAAGACCCCCAAACGGGCGTCATCAGCATCTCCACGGTCAAGAAGGTAGCCGCCTACCACCAGTACTACGCCGTAAATGCCGCCGTGCAATCCACGCTGCGGGCCGCCGGCCACACGCCGGCTGAAGTAGCCGCCGCCACGCCACCCACCGGCTGCAGCTACGGGCGCGGCACCCTGCCGCCCGCGCTGGCACAGGAAGCCCCCGAAACCTATGGCGTGCCCGGCGTCGCCACCCAGCCCTTCGGCGACCGGAAGGGCGGTGTGGTATGGCATACCCAGGGCAGCGGCAAAAGCCTGACCATGGTGTTCTACACCGGCAAAATCGTGCAGGCCCTCGACAACCCCACGGTGGTCGTCATCACCGACCGCAACGACCTCGACGACCAGCTCTTCGACACCTTCGCCGCCTGCACCCAGCTGCTGCGCCAGGAACCTAAGCAGGTAGAAACCCGCGAGCAGCTCAAGGAGCTGCTGCGCGTGGCTTCGGGCGGGGTGGTATTCAGCACCATCCAGAAGTTTCAGCCCGAAGAAGGCAACGTATACGAGGAGCTGTCGGCCCGCCGCAACATCATCGTTATGGCCGATGAGGCCCACCGCACCCAGTACGGCTTCAAGGCCAAGGAAGTGGATGTGAAGGAAGACGGCCAGGTAATCGGCAAGCGCACCGTCTACGGCTTCGCTAAGTACCTGCGCGACGCCCTGCCCCAGGCCACCTACCTGGGCTTCACCGGCACGCCCATCGAGCAGACCGACGTAAACACGCCCGCCGTGTTCGGCAACTACATCGATATCTACGACATTGCCCAGGCCGTAGAAGACGGGGCCACGGTGCGCATCTACTACGAAAGCCGCCTGGCCCGGGTAAGCCTGAGCGAGGAGGGCAAAAAGCTGGTCGCCGACTTGGACGAGGACCTGGACGCCGACGACCTCACCAATACCCAGAAAGCCAAAGCCAAGTGGACCCAGCTCGAAGCCCTCATCGGCAGCGAGCGGCGCATCGCCACCATCGCCGCCGACGTGGTGGCCCACTTCGAGCAGCGCCAGGAAGTATTCGAGGGCAAAGCCATGATCGTAGCCATGTCGCGCCGCATCGCCGCCGAGCTGTACGCGGCCATCATTGCCCTCCGGCCCGACTGGCACTCTACCGACCTCAAGCAGGGCAAGCTGAAAGTGGTCATGACCTCGGCCTCCACCGATGGCGCCGCCATTGCCAAACATCACACCACCAAGGAGCAGCGCCGCGCCCTGGCCGAGCGCATGAAGGACCCCGCCGATGAGCTCCAGCTCGTGATTGTGCGCGACATGTGGCTCACCGGCTTCGATGCGCCCAGCCTGCACACGCTCTACATAGACAAGCCCATGCAGGGCCACAACCTCATGCAGGCCATTGCCCGCGTCAACCGCGTGTACAAGGACAAGCCCGGCGGCTTGGTGGTCGACTATCTGGGCATCGCCTCCGACCTCAAAAAAGCCCTGTCCTTCTACTCCGACGCCGGCGGCAAAGGCGACCCCGCCGTAGCCCAGCAGCAGGCCGTGGCCCTGCTGGCCGAAAAGCTGGAAGTGGTGCAGAACCTCTATCACGGCTTCCACTACGACTCCTACTACGACGCGGCCACCTCCGCCAAACTCTCCCTCATACTGGCCGCCGAAGAGCACATTCTGGGCCTGCCCGACGGCAAGAAGCGCTACATCAACGAGGTGACGGCCCTGTCGCAGGCCTTCGCCATTGCCATTCCGCACGAGGCGGCCCTGGCCGTGAAGGATGAGGTGTCGTTCTTCCAGGCCGTAAAAGCCCGCCTGGCCAAGTTCGACAGCACCGGCACCGGCCGCACCGACGAGGAAATCGAAACCACCATCCGGCAGGTAATCGATAAGGCCCTGGTATCCGAGCAGGTGATTGACGTATTCGACGCCGCCGGCATCAAAAAGCCCGACATCTCCATTCTCTCCGAAGAGTTTCTGCTGGAGCTCAAGGGCATGCAGCACAAGAACGTGGCCCTGGAAGTACTCAAAAAGCTGCTCAACGACGAGCTGAAAGCCCGCGCCCGGCAAAACCTGGTCAAGAGCAAAAGCCTGATGGAAATGCTGGAAAGCGCCATCAAGCGCTACCACGCCAAAATCCTGACCGCCGCCGAAGTGATGGACGAGCTCATCCGGCTCAGCAAGGAAATCACCCACATGGACAGCGAGGCTCAGGCCCTGGGGCTGACCAACTTCGAGTATGCCTTCTACACCGCCGTCGCCAACAACGACAGCGCTCAGGAGCTGATGCAGCAGGACAAGCTGCGCGAGCTGGCCGTGGTCCTCACCGAGCGGGTCCGCGCCAACGCCTCCATCGACTGGACCATCAAGGAAAGCGTGAAAGCCAAGCTGAAAGTCATTGTCAAGCGCACCCTGCGCCAGTTCGGATACCCCCCCGATATGGAGCTGCTGGCCACCGAAACGGTATTAAAGCAGGCCGAGCTTATTGCCAACGAGCTGACAAAGAGATAATAAGGAAATAATGATCCGTAGAGGGTAATCACTATTGTCTTATAGCAGTATATTGCATCGCCCCATCCATTAGGGATGGGGGTTTGAGGTTTAAATACGCGCTGGCGTAGATTATTAGCGTGAGCACCATGCCCACGACGGTCATCGAGTCAGAGCACCATGACAATACTTCCTTGATAGCAATAACCTTGCCAAGAAGAGGTGTCGGAATGTAATTAAGCTTCTCCATACTGTTAAACTTGCTCCTCCACCTTGCTAAGGCCTAATCTGATTAAGTTCGAAATTAAGGTCTAATGCACCGAGGGTAACCCCGGGAATGTCTTATTTCTAGCGTAGCTTGAAGTGAGTACGGTGTGTGTTTGTGACGGAACTACTTTACTAGGGTAACCGACGGAAGTAATTGTGTTATAAGCCCGTGCGGGAAAGGCCTGTAGGAGGCATAAAGCCTTCAAGGATAGGAGTAGTCCTGGCCTCTCCCTTTGACAGTAATAGGTGAATCTATAACGAGTTTATGTTTACGGAAAAACTTTGGAATGATTGGCTCAAGAAAGAGCTAGCTAATTATAAACACACAAAGGATAAGGAATCAGGTAAGTGTAAAAAAAAGTACCTGAAGAAAGGGTATCTTCATCTGGATAAGAGAATTTGGTTGCGTGGTGCTGATGAGCAGAAAAAGCTTAAGGATATTCTGCAAAATCCTGATAAAATAATTAAGCGGGCTTTTCATCCCTTTCTTAAGTTTATACTAACGGTCCCCCGCTATAAATACGACAGCAAACGCGAGTGTCGACGAATTGAATATAAAAAAAGGCCTATAAATTATGCATCCAATTCGGATGCATTAATATATTCGTTTTATTCACATTGCTTGACAAAGCAATACGAAAGCTATATACATCATTATAAAATCAACGATTGCGTACTTGCTTATAGGACGGATCTAAGTGCAAGTAACATAGACTTTTCACAGGAAGTATTTAACCATGTTAAGACCCGTGGGGAGTGCACTGTATTGGCACTAGATATCAAAGGTTTTTTTGATAACCTCGATCATGAGACTTTGCTGCAGCAATGGAAAAAAATAGTTTGCGCGGAGGAGACTGAAGAGAGTGTTTGTCAGAAATTTGGAGTTGAGAAGCTAGCAGACGATCAGTTTAAGATATTTCGCTCCCTAACAAAGTTTAGTTACATCAATAAAAATTCTTTGCTCCGGTTTACAGGCACTAACTTAACTGCGCTAGACCCGAAACCACAATCTCTTCTTGAATTAATTAATGGTAGTAAAGATTCTGTTAAATTTGATGCTCTAAGAAAGAATAATATCATAGTCACCAATATAAATAAATTCGGTATTCCTCAAGGGTCTCCAATAAGTGCCTTGATGTCGAATATTTATATGGCGGATTATGATATGGCGATGAACTCTTTTGTCAATGGAATTGGTGGTGTGTATCGCCGATACTGTGACGATATTTTGCTTATCGTTAATACAGCAGATGTTGATAAGGCCAAAGAATTTGCTTATAATAAAATAGAGGATTTAAAGCTAGATATCCAGAAAAAAAAGGAGGAAGAGATTGTTTTTAAAAAAAATAGCATAGGAAAAATACGATCATTTAATGCCATCAAGTTAAGACTAGAGCCTGATGTTGTGTTAGACAAACACAATGAGCACAAGTATTTAAAGCCGCTTCAGTATCTTGGTTTTGAATTTGATGGCCAAGATATTCGTATCAGGTCATCCAGTTTGTCAAGATATTTCAGGAAAGCCAAGGCACGGGTCACCAAAACCGTGAAGATGGCATATAGCCCTATTAGCAAAGGAAAGCGCATTTTCAAAAAGAAGCTGTATCATAGGTATACACACATAGGAAAGAGGAACTTTGTTAGCTATGCTTTAAACGCCTCGCGTAGCAGTTACAGAACTATAAGTGGAATAGATAAAACAGGTATGAATGCAATTGCTATAAGAAAGCAACTTTCTAGGCACGTTAAAAAAGTACTGTTTGATCTGAGCCAGAAAAATGCAAGGAGAATTAGCATCAAATCAAATAGCGGTAAGCTTATATCGAGGAAAAGGTAAATCGTATAGTCTGTTAGCTAAGAAGTTTAAAATTATAATTATTCTTAGCCAATGTGCACCAAAGTTAGCCGCGTTGCGCCGCCAAGTTCTCCACCCGCGGCCACCACGCCCGCACCTTCGGTAACCGCAGCGGCTGCCCATTAAAGCGCTGCACACCGTAGTCGTGCCCGCCCAGCTCCCCGAACCCTTCGGCCACCCGTACCCGGTAGTCTTCATCAATCCAGAACAAGTGCCGGTCGAAGGCCCGGTGCAGGTTGGGGCATAGCGCCAACCCGTTCCCAATCGTGTCATCCCGGCTCACCGACCACGGCACAATGTGGCAGGCATCCAGCAGCGGCGCCGCCCCCGTGGTGCTCACCAGCTGCAGGCCCGACACCGCGCAGGTAGACTGATACGCCCGCAGCACCTCCCGCACAAACACGCCGCTGCGCTCCGCCAGGGCGGTTTCATCGGCTACCTCCACCGCGCGGTTGTACACCGCCGCCGGCTCCTCCAGCATCTGCCGGCCCAACTCATCGAGCCGCTCCAGACCCGCCCGTGGCCGGAAATAGTGGCGCGTCAGCGGAAAGTAGCGCCCCAGCAGCACCTGCCGGATTTCCTCCCGCGCCACTGGCTGCAGCAGCAACTCCCACAGTGCCGGATCAAGCGAGGCATAATCGATGACATCCCGCAAATGCCCGAAGCTGCGCACCGACTTCGATGCCGTCAGCACTAACTCTTGACCCGGCCGGGCGTGCAGGTGCCAGAACTTCTCACTCCGCAGGTGAAAAAATGGTAACTGAAACGGACTGGCCCCAAACTCCGGCCCCGGGCTCAGCAGCTGGCAGTACGCTTTGAAGCCCGCAATCAGCTCGGGCGTAATGGCAATGCGGTTATCCCGGATAGCTTGTTCCTCAATGCCTTCCAGCACGGCCAATAGCAGCGCTGGCTTGTAGGGCGCCTCCAGCTTCGTTTCCGGGTGTACGTATGTCTTCAGCTTCGTGAGCCGGACTAGGTAGTGGGATAGGGTACTCAAGCTGACAGAGGATAGAAGAAGTTAAAGAATCAGGTAACTGGCAGGGTAGGAGTAAACAGTATCGGAATATCTACTATAACCGCTGCGCTTTTATCCCATACCGGTAGCTGAGGATCAGCATACACTTTATTCTGCATCGCCAACCGGAGAGTTCTTGGAGCCGGTGCCAAGTATCCAGTCACCTATCTGAGCGGTGCGGCGAATTGCCGGCTTGCACACAGCGAGCGTACACACGCCACCGTAAGGGTTAGGAGCGTCACCGGTATCGAAACGGAGAACATAGGAATAGAGAGCCATGCAGACGCAAGTAAACCAAAACGAGCGGACCAACCGGCCCGCTCGTTGCATTACCCTTGCCCCTCAAAATGCAGTCGGCCCCGCAACCCTGGCTGGGCAGGGTATTCTCCTGCGGGCGGCTAACGCTACCAGCAGGCACACTGGCTGCCCCCGTTCTGTCCGGCGGCCAGGCGTCCCCCTAGTCGTTCAGACGCTCGGCGGGCCCCAGGCTCCGGCGTGCACCTACCGCGCGCTACCCGGATGCAGCCACGCGTAGAGCAGCTGTGCGGCGGCCGCCAGCAGGGGCTGGTCACTGGTGCGCTCCTGGCAGCGCTGCAGGTCGTAGTGGCACAGCGTGCCGTAAGCCTGGCCCTGGCCGTCGCGTACGAGCGTGCCGCAGTAGGAGATAACCGGCGTGTCGATGCCCTGCGCCTGTGGGCCACGGCGGCATCCAGAATCTGCACGGGGGCCTCGCTACGGCCCACCAGCGAGCAATAGGTGGCGGCCATGGGCGCGTCGGCGCCCTGCCGCACTTCGGGTTTGTTCCGGTCGAACAAAGCCTCACTGCGCAGCATGTCCCCGTCGAACCGCCACAGGCCGGTGTAGCGGTGGGGCGTCCGGCGGTTGAGGTAGCCCAGGGCCGCGTGCACGCCTTGCTGGTTCAGCAGCGCGGCAAACTCGGTTATCTCGGCCTGCATTGTAGTTCCTTCAGTCGGGGTAGTCACGTTCGTCATGGTCAAAAAAGGCGGCCCGCCATCGGGCCCCCAAAGGTAAGGGAAGCGCCGGACGCCAGGGCAGGAGCCCCGGGCCGGCGCGGGCTGATTCAACCGCCCTCCGAATCAGGCGCGGGGCGCGCTGCTAGGCGGGTTACCGGCCGGGGCGCCGCGCCCGTCCGCGTGGCCCGGGGCAGCTCACTGCTTGCTGTTCGGACCATGGGCATCGAGCAGTTCCCGCAGGTCGTGCAGGCGGCCTTCCACCTGGCCCAGAAACACGGTGGGCACGGGCACCACGCTGCCATTGCGGGCGTTGAGGTAGCGCACCAGCGCATTCAAGGCCCCGATTTCCTCGTGCAGCTCCGCGCCCAAGTGCGCCCATTGGTCTTCGCCGCCCGTCGGGCGTGGCCCGCACCGGCTGCGCACGGCCAGCGCCTGGCTTACCAACCCGGCGAGCAGCTCCAGAATGCGCTGCTCATCGGCCGTGAAGGGGCGGGGCGCGTGGTCGACCAGGCACAGGGTACCGAGCGGGCGCGCATCCGGCAGCCGCAGCAGGGCCCCGGCGTAGAAGCGCACCTGGCTTTCCGCCGCGGCCCGCAGCACCTCGTCCGGAATCGGCGGGCGCTGCTCCAGCAGCAGGTCGTGGTACACCACGGCCTCGCCCCGCGTGACGGCCGTCGTGCACAGCGTCTCCGCGCGCGGCTGCCGCATGGGAGCGGGCACGCCCACGGCGGCGGGGTAATGGGCCTCGGTTTCCTCCACCACCGACAGCAGCGAGATGGGCACCTGGAACAGGCGCGCGGCCAGGGTCACGAACTCCTCGAACACCGGCTCAGCCAGGGCGGCCAGTACCTGGAAGGAGCGCAGCGCCGCCAGCCGGGCCGCTTCGTCATCGGGCCGGGCGGAAGAGAAAGGATGGGGCATGTCGGCAGCAGAAGCGGGAAGTGTACCAGGTGCAAGATAGCTAACTGGTCAGCCTCCTCCAACCGGCGCGTCCGGCCGCCGCACCTGCCCTCCTCAAACCACCACGAGCGGCCCGACTGGCCCGCTCGTTGCCTGGCCGCCCACCTCTCAACCCGCGGCCAGGCCCCACACCCCGGCCGGGCCCGCGCCCGCTGCTGCCGAGCGCTGCTTTTGCTCCGCCACCCGCCCTGGTACGCCCCCGCCGCCGACTGCCCGGTGGCTGAATTGGGGGCCCGGCAGCCCCGTCCTGCGCGCGGTAAACGACAAGCGGCCCGCTGACTTTCACCAGGCGCTGATTTCAGCAACCCGCCCGCTCCAAAGTTGGACGCATTTTTGTACTTTCGAAATGAAGTCGGATGCCCCAACTCTGTTTTCCGCGTCCGGTCTTGCCTTTATTCGGGATGCCCTCACTCAACTCTATTCCTCAATAACCGCTTGTATGACTGTTTTTTCCACCCTTCTTGGCACGGCCCTGGTCGGCGCTATTGCCCTGGTCGCGGCTCCGTCCGCCCAGGCTCAGATAAACATCAACATCGGCCAGCCCGCCCACGCGCCCCGCGTCGTGGTGGTCAGGCATGCGCCCAAGTACAAGGCCTACCACCCCAAGAAGGCCAAGAAAGGCCAGGCGGTGTACCTGGTGCCGTCTGGCCCGGCCTACTACCAGGTGCGAGGCAAGGGCCACGGCAAAGGCAAGCACTAATCCGTTTCCTGGCATCTCCCACACCCTGTTTAACGCCCTCTTACCTTTTACCTCATGAAATTCCCTACTCCCTTTGCGGCCCTGCTGTTGGCCGGCGTGCTCACCCTTTCGGCCACCAGCTGCAAAAAGTGCAACGACGAAGACCCCCGCGCCCGCGTCACCAACAACGGGACGCAAAAAGCGAGTGTGCAAGTAAAAACCTCGGGGGGTAGCACCGTCAACATCAACAACATCGACCCCGGGGCCTCCTCGGATTACGCCAACTATGCGGCCGGCACCACCACGTTCACCCTCAAGGTCAACAACGTCGACTACGTCAAATCCTTCGACGCCAGCAAGTGCCACGAGTACACGGTGGCCATCGACCGCAACAACGTCATCACCGTCACCGACACGGACCGCAACGACTAACGCCTCCCTGTCCGAGCCGAATGCCCTGGGCGCAGTTCACCCCCAACCAAAACGAGCGGGCCACCTGGCCCGCTCGTTTCATTTCCGTCCTACACCTCAAAATGTGGCCGGTCCTTAAACCCCGGCCAGTCGCCGCCCCAGCGCACCCGCGCGTCGGCCGCCTTCATCAGCCGCGCGAACTTGCTCAGCAGCAGCCCCGACCACGACACCGACCCATCGGCCAGCAGAAACGCCACGTCCAGCGCCGGCGTGGGCGGCCCCAGATTGTGCTTCGATTCCCCACCCCGCTTGTAGGTCACCACTGGCCCGGGTTTGTTGCGCCCCTGCGCGTACAGCTCATTCTGCCGCTCCGGACTCCGGTAGCACTCCGTAATAATTGGCCGCCCCGCCAGCCGCAGCACCGGGTCACCAAGCCACCGGCCCAGGGCCTGCGCGTAGGCCGCGCCCAGACTCGGCACCGCCTGCGCCAGCCGGGTCGCCTGTACCTTCTGCTGCCCGCCACTCAGCTGCGGCGCCGCCCGCTCCACCCCCGGCCGGGCCTTATTCCTTGCCATCAGTTCCCGGCGTAACGGCCGCTTCCGGAGCACCCGCCGCCGGCGACGCTACCACGCCCACCACCGGCGCCTTCACCACGTTTTCGGGCTTCTGCAGCGCCTTGCGCACCGTCGCCCAAATCGTCACGATGGCCACCAGCGCCTGGATAATCAGGTGCCCGTACTGCTCAATGGTATCAGGGTCCGGGGGCGTAAGCTCATGGCTGGCTACCTGCCCAACGAGGGCCGTCGTCAGGATGTGGGCCAGGTGTCCCGCTTTCGTGCTACTAAACATGGCGGAGGAGGTTGGTTACAGATACAAAGTATGTTACAAATTTACGTAACATTTTGCTACATAGTTGTTGAGTGCTAGTTGCCCGATGTTTGTATTTTTTAGGGCAGCCCCTGCGGGCCGGGCTGTGCGCCACTCCGCTTCGCTGCGGCCCTGCGGGCAGCCTCCCGCTGGTCGGCTTGGCTACCATCCCTGCTGCAGCCAACCCACTCCCCCCCCGGACACTGCTTGCTTCTCCCACTACCACCCACGCTCCGCCCACCCACCGCCGGCCGGGCCACCCGCCTTCCAGGACGGGCCACCCGGCCGCCGCCCCCCAACCCCCGCCCCGGGCCCAGCCGCCGCTCCACTCCGTCGCTACCTTGCTCCGCCGGGTTGGGGCTCCGTACCTCCGCCCCAACCCCGCTCCGCGGCGTCCGTTCCTCCATTCCGCGTCGTCCCGGCCCTCTCCCCACCGCACCGCCACCGCGGCAGCACCAGTTGCTCCCCGATGCAACCCAGACGCCCACCCGCCGCACCACGGCCCCGCCGTGCCGGGCCTGAAAAAGGCCCCACACCGCGCGTCCGCCTCCCCGGAGCAGGAGCAGGCCGCCGGCTGAAAAAGCCTGCCGCCAGCGAGTAGTATCTGCGTTCAGGCCACGCAGGCCAACGAATAAGGCCCGCTTCGCGGAGGGTCTAATTGGGGAGTACCCCAAACCCCCGCCACCATGCCCTGGCTGACGCCCGGTCATCTGCCTCGGCTACCGCAGCCTCCCGCTGGTCGGCCACTACCGCCTCATAAGGCCGGCTCCGCCGAAGGTCTATTGGGGGCCTCAGCCCGTCCCCCAAACCCCCTGGGCAAGGCTTCTAGTCGTTCTGGTGGGGCGGGCCTGACCAGGCGTCGCGCCAAGTATTTATTGTATTTGGCGCAGCTGAAGGCCTCGTAAATGCGGGCTTCTTTTAAGCTGGAATATCATTACTTAATGTAACAAGATGTTACTTTATTTTGTATATTTAGGGTAGTAAGTCGGGAAAGGCCCGGCTGCCCGCCCTACCCGGAGGCCTACGGCGCGGGGCACCCACGGCTAACATCTACAGCCATGCAACCCAACCAACTCCTGCAGCTTGCCGCTGCCGCCTGGAAAGGCCCCGCCCTGTGTCAGTTCTCGGGCATCTACGTTTCGCAGTCCGCTGCCACCTACGGCCAGGGCGGCACCACTTGGCACGTTATGCTCAGCCTGGCGGAGCGGCCCGCCTGTCAGCCCTCCGGGGGCTTCGCCGGCTCCTCGCCCTGCCCGTTTGAGGCCCTGCGCCTCGCTTTCCGCGCCCTGCGCGCCGTGGCGCCCGGCTACGCCTTCGCCGCCGTGTGGCAGGTTCTGCAGGCTGAGGATGAGTTTGCCGGGGTGCCCGCTCATGCCTAGCGTCCTCACCGCCCCAGCCGCGCCCACCGTGGGCGCGGCTGCCAGCCGGCTGGCCGCTTTGCAGGCCCGCCTGGACCAGCTCTGCGCCCCGCGTCCGGCCTCGCCTCCGCCGCCCGCGCCGGCGCCCGTTGACCCTGCCGTCGTCGCGGTCCGCCGGGAGCTGGCCCGCACGCAGTCGGCCTTGTTTGATGCCCGCGCCGCCCGCTA
Organism: Hymenobacter puniceus; assembly: GCF_014333525.1. Classification (GTDB taxonomy): domain Bacteria; phylum Bacteroidota; class Bacteroidia; order Cytophagales; family Hymenobacteraceae; genus Hymenobacter. The sequence continues at coordinate 1,021,542 of NZ_JACSCX010000001.1, read as the reverse complement.
TGCGCTGCGCGACACCTCCCGGCCCGGGCCCGGCCGCTTCGCTCAGCTGCGCGCCGCCGTGGTGCGCTACCAGCAGGCCCGCGCCGCCTACGCTGCCGCCGCCGCGGTCTTCCACGCCAGCCCGGCCGGCGCTGCTCTGCAGGCCGCCCGCGCCCGCTACCCCCGCTTTTAGCCCACCGGCCCGCGCCGGCTGTGGTGCGGGCCTTAAGCCCCGCTATTCATGGAGTATCAACCAACCGAGGCCGTACTGCACGGCCTGCACGGCGAAGCCATGGCCGCCGATGAAGCCCAGGCCGCCCATTACGATCAGCTGGCCGCCCGCGAGGAGTGGGAGCGCCAGGCCTGGTACCACCACCACGAGCAGGAGCAGCAAGGATGGGACGATGGCGAGTACGAGCAGATGATGTTCGACGTCGAAGGCTTTTAGCCCATCCGGTGCACTCAATTTTTCAATCAGGGGCCGCCCAGTCTGGGCGGCCCCATCAAACAGCCCCCTCATGCCTGCTTCTGCTACTACTTACCAGCCCCAGCTGCTCGACCCGCACAGCGCCGAGCCCCAACCCGTCCACCCCGCTAACGGCCGCAATTTCCGGCTGGCTGAGCTATACACTTTGCTCGATTGCCAGACCGTCGAGGTGATTCGCCTCACGCCCGAGCTGATTCTCATCATCGACGAAGAAGGCAAGTTCCGCAACCCCTGCTACCTCAACCTGCTGGCTACCTACCTGTGGCACCAGCACCAGCCCGCCGCCCGCGGCCAGGACAGCATCGTGGGCCGCGCCCTGCTTTGCCACGATAAGCAGTTCCGCTAGGCCCCGCCCGCATTTGTGCAAGCGCCGCTTGCCCGATTTTCAATCCACTACGGCGAAGGGGCCGGCCGCCGACTGGCCCCACTTTTTACCTCCTTTCTGTTATGGCAACCGCCACCAAAACCCCCAAGGCCCCGGTCACTCAACTCCCGGCCATCGTTCCTGCCGGTACATCCACTACCCCAGAACGCACCCCCTCTCTACAGGAGAGGGGGCCGGGGGGTGAGGCCCCAGCCTACCTCATCGACAAAGTCGACGAGGCCACCGGCGAAGTAACCCAGGTGCCGCGCTTCCGCTACCTGCCCGGCCACCCTCGCCAGGTGCGTTTCGATGCCAAGGCCGGCCAGTTCAACATCAACGGCGTTACGCCGCTCGGCAATTCGCTTTCCTTCATTCCGCTGGCCTGGCGCATCTTCCAGGACGACATTCTGAACATGGGCCGCAAGCTCTGGGCCGAGCTGTTTTTTGCCGATGACAAAGGCGCCGTCTGCGCCGTGCTCTTCCACGGCTACAGCGTCGAAAACCTGTACCGCCTCATCGAGCCGCTGTTCTACGACGACCTCACTCTGGCCGACGTGACAGTAAAAGTCACCGCCGAGAAGAAGCAGACCACCAAGGAAGGCAAAACAGCCACCTACTACATAGCCCAGTTCAGCTACGAGCCCGCCGACCCCGCCGAGGTGGCCGCCCGCCGCGCCTTCGCCCGCGACTTCCCCATCTGGCGCGCCGAAACCCACACTGGGGCCGCCGACCTGCGCATCCAGCACGGCTATACTGCTCCCAAGGGAGAAGCGGCCCTGACGGAGGAACCCGAACCCCAACAAGCGGCCTAAGCCCTTCGGCCCCCTGCCCGGCAGGGTAGGGGGCCATTAGGGTGTCCGGCAAAATTCTAGCTCCTGTCTCCTAACTCCTTCCAAGCCATGTTCCATACCCTCACCCATCACCCCGGCCTGACCCAGGTCCAACACCGCGCCCTGCCCCAGGTCAGCAACACCGACCTGAGCAACCTCAAAAACGAGTTGTTAGGCCTCACCCGCCAACCCAACCCAGTGGCCCTAGCCTACGGCACCCACTTCCATACCGCCACCCTCGAACCCACCGCCTACGCTCGCACCGACGAGCGAGGCATCAAGTGGGCCGACCTGGAAACGCTGGCCCGCCAGGTGCGCCGCCAGCGCTACTGCCGCGACCTGCTCTACCGCGGCCACGCCGAACAGTCCTACACCGCCATCCACGCGGCCACCGGAGTAGGGGTTAAGCTCCGCCCGGACCTGCTGGTGCGCAGCCGCGCCGGCCGCCAGTTCACGCTCATCGACTTCAAAACCACCAGCAGCCCCGACCTGGCCCACTTCCTTACTACCATCGAAAAGTACGACTACGACCGCCAGGCCGCCCTCTACCTCGACGTGCTCGGCGCCACGCGCTTCCTCATCATCGGCGTGCAGAAGAAGGCCCCGCACGCCGTATGGCGCGTCGAACTAACCGCCATGCCCGGCCTCCTCGAGCAGGGCCGCAAAAAATACACGGCGCTGCTGCGCCGTTACGCAACACGGCTCTTCTCGTAGCCTGCTTGCCGGGCGACTAAGGCCTCATGTGCTGACTACTTGATTGCGGGATTTATTACGACCTTGCTGGTCCATCCTTCTGTCTGGTACGTTTGCTCCCTGTTTACTCCGCCGTCTCCTTCAACGGCCTCATGCCCGGCGGTGGCACCCGGCCGTGGGCAGTCTACGTGCGCGATGGAACCCGCGGCAAGCTCCAGCCTTTCGTAGTCAAGCTGTTCAAAGCTTCGCATCTGGATCAGCATCCGCACCTGGCTGCGGAGGTATTTGGCTCCGTGTTGGCGGAGATGTTCGACCTGCCCCACCCAGAGCCGGCCCTGATTGAATTTTCTCCAGCTTTCCGGGCTACGCTCGACGAGCCCCAGCAACGGCAACTGGCCGAAGTTGCGCCCGGCCCGCTGTTTGGCTGCCGACTGGTAGAAAGCCCTTATGCCTACTCCCGCTCCCTGCCGCTGAAGAAGCTCGAAGCCTACGAAATGGAAACCGTTTACGGTTTCGATAACCTCATTCTCAACGTTGACCGCCGGCCGGACAAGCCCAATCTGCTGATGCCCGATCAGGAGGCTATTCTGATTGATCACGAACTTGCTTTTTCCGGTATTAAACGGGTTTTCAGTAACTTATTAGACGGTCGTTGGGAACATCTATACCAGCGTCATCTGTTCTACTCCTACCTTAAAGCTCGTGGCCCAATAGCCAACAGCTCAGCGTTCGGCACCTTTACCGAGTATCTGCGCGGCCTCAACCCGCAACTGCTGCTGCCGTACCACCAGCAACTTTCGGAGTTGAATTGTTCTTTGCCCGACTTCGATTTGTTAATCCAGTACCTTTGCCATCAAAAGGCCAACGCTGGGCAATTTGAAACCCTGCTGCGCCACACCATCTCGTGAACACGATTTATTTCAACCTGCTCAAGTACGTGCATTCCCCCTTTCTTGGGGAGGAAGTGAACGTGGGAATCCTGCTCTGTTTCCCGGAGCAGGGGCGGCTGGAATTTCGGTATCCGGCCCGCTTTAAGCGGCTGCGCCACCTGTACCAATCGTTTTCTGAACGCCAGCTGCTTTCCTACCTCACTAGTTTTGGCAAGCGCGTGGCTCGTGCTAATACCGAGCTGGGCGGCGCCCTCACGCCGGAATACTACTCTTCCTTTATTACCCGCGAGTTGGTGCCGGCCGACGCTACCGTGCTCCGCTTCGGAAACCTGACCAAAGCCGTAGCTCACCCCGACGACGACCCGCAAGCAGTGGCCGACGAGTACTATGAGCTGTACTTTGCTGAAACCCAGCCAGCGCCCCGCGCCGGCCAGCATAAGCGCGACTCGTTTCTGATCAGCAATTTCCGCCGCAACCTGGAAGCCCACGACGCAGGGGTGTTCCAATTGCTACGCCGTAACGTGGAAGTACAGGCCGCCGCCACCACCGTCCGCTTTGATTACGTCTGGCAGAACGGCACCGAGAACTTCATCAAACCCGTCAGCTTCGATCTGGCCGATGCCGATGAAATCAACCGGAAAGCTGTGTACACCCACGGCTGGCTCCACCTACTGGCCCCAGTAGCCGAAGCCGAAAACTACCGCTTCGATCTGCTGCTGGCCCAGCCTACCGACCGTAAGCTGTTCTCCGCGTTTGAGAAAGCAGTAGAAATTCTAAACGCCACGTCTGCTCCCAAACAGCTCATCCCCGAAGGTCGCCGCCTCGAAGAATATTCCCACCACGCGGCTCATTACCTGCGCCAGCACTACCAGGGTGGCCCGGTGGGGATGTACGCGGAGACACCGTCTTAGCAATAGCCTCCTTCCATCGAGGCTTTTCAGTGAGCTAGGGTTGGGGCGCCGCCGGCTTCCCGAGCACGGCATCCAACTCTTCCGACGTAGGCAGGCTGCGGCGCAGCTCCGCGGGCAGGGTAGCGGTAAGCTGCCACTCGGCCACGCCAATCGGCTGACCCAGGCCGCGTAATGCGTATTCCGCTACCACCCGGTTCTGATTTTTGCACAAAATCAGCCCGATGGTGGGCTGGTCGGTCGGGTGGCGCAGCAGGTCGTCGGCCGCCGCCAAATAGAAGTTCATCTTGCCACTGTCCTCGGGCCTGAACTCGCCCATCTTCAGGTCGATGACAACAAAGCACCGCAGCTTAAGGTGATAGAACACCAGATCCAGGTAGTAGTCCTGCCCGCCGACTTCCAGGTGATACTGACTGCCCACCAGCGCAAAGCCCTTGCCCAACTCCAACAGGAAGGAGCGTACATGCTCCAGCAGACCCCGCTCCAAGTCTCGTTCCTGCGCCTCCAGCCCCAGTGAGAGGAAATCGAAGGTGTACGGGTCCTTCAGAATCTGCTGCGCCAGCTCCGACTGCGGGGCGGGCAGTGTGCGGCTGAAGTTACTCACGGCCCGCCCTTGTCGGTGGAAGAGGCCGCTTTCCACCTGCGCGGCCAGTACGTTGCGGCTCCAGCCATTTTCAATGGTCTGCTGCACGTACCACGCCCGCTCGGCCGGGTCTTTCACCTTGTCCAGTAGCCGGACATTATGGCCCCATGGAATTTTTGCAACAAGCTGTTGCAAAGTTGCTTCGTCCGGCCAGGCCTCCGCAAAGGCCTTCATATAGCGCATGTTACGAGGTGAGAAGCCCGTCAACGTAGGGAAGTCCTGCCGCAAGTCCTGCGCCAGCCGAACGACTACCTCTGCTCCCCAACCCTGCTGTTGCTCCTGCAGCAAGATGCTGCGGCCAATGCGCCAGTACAGCTGCACCAGTTCCGAATTCACGGCCAGCGCCGCCCGCACCTGCGTCTCGCGGATGTGGGCCTTTAGCTCGGTCAGGAACTGCGGATAATCGGATGGTAACGAGAGAGCAGACATAGGCAGCGAAGATAAAACAGGCCCAAAAGAAACGAAGACCGCTCACGCAAAATTACCAGCGGCCCTTGCACCGCCTCAGGGCCGTTATTACTTACCCCACGGCCATCTTCCCGGCGTCGTGCCACAGGAACCCCGGCAGTGGCGTTGCCAACTCCCAGATAATGGCCATGGGCCGGTTGCCCTTGTGGCTCAGGTACCGTACCGGCCCCAGAAACACATACGGCATCGTTAGGCCCGCCGCATCCTGGTTCCGCTCGCGTACGAACAGCAGAATGTTCTTCCCTTGCGCCTGGTGCTGAATGTAGCTGATGCCCTTGGGCGTGTCCTCGGCCGTGCTGTTCTGCGACTCCCAGTGAAACAGCGTGTCGCTGATGGCATAGTCGTGGTAGAGCGTGGTAGGGGAGTAGTTGCGGCTGGACTTTTCAAGCGTCACAAACAGCAGCTCCGTGTTCAGCGCCGCTACGTAACACAACCCTTCGCGCACCGACGGATTCCGCTCAAACGTCCACACTCCGAACGCGCACAGGATTTCGTCGCGGCCATAGCGGCTGTGCAGCTGCAGGGCGCAAGGGTAGGACAGGTCCAGGGCCACGGGCGGAATGCTGATCTGCGCCTCGCAGACATCCACTACCTCACGCACCTCCGCCGTCAGGGTCGGCATGGTCCGTAACGTGGCCAAGCTGTCCCGCAACGAATCCAGGCCCAGCTTGGGCCCCGGCTTCTGGTAGAGCAGGTAGTGCAGCATCAGCCCCATTTCCGGGCCCAGTGGCATAGCCAACAGTTCCGTCAGTTCTTCCTCTCCCGCAAATACCCGCCGCACAAAGGCCAGGAAAGCCGGCCCGTTGGCTTGGGCCAACCGCCACACGCTGCCCACCAGCTGCTTTTCCGGGGCCGCCAGCTCCGGCGGCGCCAGCACCCCCGCCCGGACTTTTAGGGCCGTCCAGCCCCGGTCGCTGCGGGAGCGGTAAATGTCCACCAGCGCAAAGTGGGTATGCGCCAGAAAATTGGCCAGCGTGAGTGGCAGCGCACTTTCCAGGGCGAAGCCGCGGATGCGCCGTTCCAGTACCCGCACATTCTCGCCGGTGGCAGCCTTTATGTTGTCGAGAATGAACCGCATGGCCTCGCGCTCCATCTGGATGCTGCAGCCCACCGGCAGCCGTGGGAATCCCGCTTCCGCTTCGCTCAGCACCGAGCCGCCGGTGCGGCCCAGCAGCGCCCGAAACTTCTGCTCGTAGCTGTATTCCTGCCGCGCCTGCCCCACGAAGTCCAGCACCGTGAGGCACTCCTTGCTCTCGTGCAGGCGCAGCCCCCGGCCCAGCTGCTGCAAAAACACCGTCAGGCTTTCCGTGGGCCGCAAAAACAGCAGCGTGTCCACCTCGGGAATATCCACGCCCTCGTTGAAGATGTCCACCACGAACAGGTAGTTGAGCTCCCCGCGCCGCAGCTGCGCCACCGCCGCCTGGCGCTGCTCGGCCGTGGTATCGCCACTGGCCAGATAACTGGCCTTGAGGCCCGCCGCCTGGAACTTGGCCGCCATCAGCCGGGCGTGCTCCCGCGTCACGCAGAACCCCAGGGCCCGCGCCTGCTGGGGCGCCAGTAAATAATTTTGCAGCGCGTCCAGGATGGCACTCACCCGCACGTCGTTGCCGGTGTACACGTTGGTCAGGTCCTCGGCGGCGTAGCGTCCGTTGGTCCACCGCACGTGGCGGTAATCTATGGGGTCGGTGATGCAGAAGTACTGAAACGGCACCAGCAGCCCCCGCGCAATGGCTTCCGGCAGCCGGATTTCTGCCGCAACGGTGTTGTCGAAGTCCGGCAGAATGCTCTCCCCATCAGCCCGCTCCGGCGTGGCCGTCAGCCCCAGTAAAATAGTCGGCTCAAACCACGCCAGAATGGGCCGGTACGAAGCCGCCGCCAAATGGTGCACCTCGTCAATCACCAGGTACTGGTAATAGTCGCGCGGGATGGTTTGCTGAAAGAAGTCCAGCCGCGAGGCAAAGGTCTGCACCGACACGAACAGGTGCTCAAACTGCACCGGCTGCTCGGCGCCCACCCACAATTCCCCGAAGTTGGCTTCCCCCAGAATGTGCCGGAACGTGGCTCGGGCCTGCCGCAGAATCTCCTCCCGGTGGGCCACAAACAGCAGCCGCGGCAGGCCCGTCAGCTGCCGGGCAAACCGGGCGTAGTCAAACGCCGACACCACCGTTTTGCCCGTGCCCGTCGCCGCCACCACCAGGTTACGGAAGTGTCCCCGCAGGCTCCTTTCCACTTCTAAGCGGTCCAGGATTTCCTGCTGGTACGGAAACGGCCGGATGCGGAAGTTGGGCAGTGTATCAGCCTCCGCCGCCCCACTATCGGCCTGCCGCAAAGCCAGGGCCAGCTTCTGGCGTTGTTCGGGCAGGCTGCAGTAGTCCTCAAATTCCGGCGAGTTCCAGTAGGTCTCAAACGTGCCCCGAAACTTGTTTAAAATGGCCGCATTGTCCTGGGCCGTCACCTTCACGTTCCACTCCAACCCGCTGGTCAGCGCCGAGCGACTCATATTGCTTGACCCGATGTAGGCCGTATCAAAGCCCGAGTTGCGGCTGAACAGATAGGCTTTGGCATGCAGCCGTTCGTGCGCCGTGTTGTAGCTGATGCGCAACTCGGCCCCTGGCAGCGCGGCCAGTGCATCCGCCGCCTTTTGGTCAGTGGCGCCCATGTAGGTGGTCGTGAGCAGCCGCAGCGGCTTGCCTTGCTCGGCAAAAGCCTGGAGTGCGGGCAGCAGCAACCGCAGCCCGCTCCACTTCACGAAGCTTACGATGAAGTCAATCCGGTCGGCCGTCGCAATTTCCTTCTTTAACTCAGCCTCCATCGACAGCTCCGAATTGCCCCCGCTGAACAGGTCGCTCTGCGAAAAGCGCAACGCCGGCTCCAAGCCATCCAGGTGCTTGCCCAAGTCGTTTTGCGCGGCCAGCGGCACATGCAGCCGCGGCAGCACCGCCCGCAGCAACTGCCCTTCCGGCGCCAGGCCGCTGCCCGCCGCCAGCACATCCGACTTTTCCTGCAGGTAGGCAATGACTTCGTTGGCCAGGGTCAGCTGTTCGCCTACCTCTTCGTTCTTGGCCAGCTGCCCCAGCACTTTGCCCAGCAGCTGCGTCAGGTGCCGCGTAATAAACACCGCCGCATCATCGGCCCCCAGACTCTTTTCCGCAATAGCGTAGGTAGTGGTTTCTACTGCCGCAAGCTGGCTCCGCAGCTGTTGCGTAACCAGCGTCTCGTAATGGCCCGTTTCCAATACAGTAAGGATAGCGTAATTGAGCGCGCAACGTCGCGTCGGCCGTGCAAGGAACACCCGATTGTGACAGGAATCCAAACCACCCGCAACAAGTGCCGCCTTCCTGCAGTCTACTTCGATTCTGGCCTAATGCAAAAGGCCGGCCCCTACGGAGTAGGAGCCGGCCTTACCGGTTGTCGCGGGGTGGTTGCTAACTCAGCGTTTACGCTTCCTTCACCACCATCGGTGCGGCATCCTGTTCCGGTTTCACCGCCATGTTAACCGGTACCGGCGCGACAATGGGCGGGCCCATTACTACTTCCCCGAACAGCGGATTGGCCGGCAGCTCCTGCCCGCCGTTGCCATCCGGAATCTGGTTGTAGATAATCAGCTCTTCGCCCGGCGTACTCTGGGCTAGGTGGTCCAGCAGCACCTCCTGCCCGCTGTTGGCGTGCAGTGCCTGCGTGAGGATGGTATAGGTGCTCACGTCCACGTTGTAGAGCTGGTTGAGCTCGTTCATCTGCGTGGCCGCGTCCTCGGCTGCCCCGATGGCATCGGCCAGCAGTTGGGTGTAGCGCCGCGCCTTCCGGTCAGTCTTGGCCCGCAGGCTGATGGCGCGTTTCATGCGCCGCTTAAACTGGGTTTGATAGGCGGTAAGTGCCATGGTATAGAAGTGAGATGTTAGAAATGAGAAGTAAGAGAGGAAGTGACTGGCAAAGCAGAGAGGTGAGGACCAGAGCGAGGCCGTTGAACGACTCTTACTTCTAAGTTCTCACCTCTCAGTTCTACCCTAGGCCACGTACTCAATGGCCAGCGGGTTGGTGCTGTTGTTGTTCAGGGCGTAGAACTTGCCGTTGATCTGCTGGTAGAAATTGATGCCCACCACGCCCACCACTAGGTTGGCGTCGGCTGGGGCGGCCGGGAAGCTGGCCACCACCGTCTGGTTGGCCAATGGTGCGCTGTTGAGAGGCAGAATGCCCAGCGGAGCCGCCACCACGGCGTTGGTGAAGGTCAGCGCCTCCATGTTCAGGTCCAAAGCCGCAAACACCACCTCGAAGTGCGTGGCCCCCTGCGGCGCGGCAATGTCCGAGGCCGGGTTCAGCGCCGGGATGCTCATGGTCACGTCCGCGCCGTTGCCCGTCACCTCGTAGGGGAAGTACATGGTCTGGCTGATGCCGGCCCCGGCGTTGAAGTTGAAGCCCAGCAGCGGCGCCGAATTGCCCGAGTCGAACACCCGCTGGCCCCGGTCGTTGGTGTCGTCGAGCCCGATGACCTCGCGCATAACCTTGGTGAGGCGGGCCGCCAGCTGACTGTCGCTGGCCGAGGCAATGGCCACCCGTAGCGAGTCGCGCAGCACCTTGCTGTACTTGGCGGCCAGCCCGAATTCGGCCGCGTTTTCGCGGGTGCGGGCCCGGCTCGGGGCGTTGGCGAAGGCGGCCTTGTCGCTGGCCGGCTTCTGCGAGATGTTTCCGTTTTTGCCGAACACCAGGCCCCCGACGGTGCCCTGGATGCCGATAATACCTGTCTGACGTGCCATACTGGTAAGTCGTTTTAAGAGTGAAAAACCATGTTGTTGGCTGCTTGCACTTGCGCGACCTTGCTACCAGGTGCAGCCCACCCCGTAGCGCCGCTTGTTTGAGTAGTTGAGTTTGCGCCACTGCCGCGGCGTGAGCACGCCCACGGCTCCGCACTTCCAGAGGAGACCCCTCTGGGGCAGCCGGGCGGCCACTGCCGCCGCCTGCTGCGCCGCCCGGCCCGCCACCCGGCGTTTCGGGTCCCAGGCCCACGCCCAGCCGCGCACCACCAGCAGCGAGTCCAGCGCCAGCGCCGGCTTGCCGGCCACCGGCAGCCGCACCGTGGCCAGGGTCCGGCCATACAAGTCCATGCCCCGCCGGGTCAGTAGCACCGTTCTGTTTGAGTTAAGGAGCCGGGCCACCGAGTCGGCCGCCTGGGGCCCGAAAGGCTGATCCGGCTCCGGCGCGTCCACCCCGGCCAGCCGCACCCGGTACGTGATGCCTTCGGCCAGCACATCGTAAGTATCGGCGTCCACCACCCGCACTATCCGGCCTGTTTCTTCCGGCGGCGTGGTGGCTGCGAGGCTGGTCGGGGCCAGGCTTTGAAAAGCAGTGTCGCCCAACCCGAAACCAGCTGCAACCAGTAGCAACAACCCGCTGATATACAGTGCTTTATCTTTCATGAGACGAAACTACAGCCGACTCTCAGTCGTTGTATATTCGTCTGTCCAAGTAGTCCCAATTCGCCCCCACATGCCCCAGGTCTGCCTCTATCCCAAAGATGTTGCCCAACTCACCGGCACCGGCTACGATGCCGGCAAGCGCCTCCTGCAGCGTATCCGCGCCCAGCTGCGCAAGCCCGCCCGCGCCTACGTTTCCGTTGCCGAGTTCTGTGCCTATACGAGCCTTCCGGAAGCCGAAGTAGTAGCCGCACTTACTGGCAAATCAGCGTCCGTCAACCGGCGCTGAAGGCAGGACGGAGGCAGTCTGCAGGCACCTTGCGCCCGCCTCGTACATTCGCCGGAAGCTTGTCGGGCTTACGAACGGTTCACAGCCCGGCTGACCGCTGACCAGTAGAATAAGCGCAAACCAAACAGATTCAGTAATACTTCAGCTACACCCTGTGTGCAATGGCCTCTACTCCGGAATTTGTCGAATTTGTCGTTGAGCAGATTAACAGCTCCGGCCACGTTACCGCCAAAAAGATGTTCGGGGAGTATACCCTGTACTGGGACGGTAAGCCCTTTGCCCTTGTTTGTGACAACAAGCTGTACATTAAGCCTACTGTAGCGGGACGGGCTTTTTTATCCGAAGTGACCGAGGCCGCGCCTTACCCAGGCGCAAAGCCCAGCTTCCTGATTGAAGAGCAGTTGGAGGACCGGGAGTGGCTGACAAATCTGGCCCGCCTGACGGTGGAAGAATTGCCCGAGCCCAAACTCAAAACTAAAAAGCCGCGCGGCATCTAGTGGCTCAGTAAACGATACCGTCTACCGCGCCGGCTCCCTCTCATAAAACTTCCCTGACACCACCTGCCAAGCGCTAAATATCGCTGGGGCTAGCAGCCGTGCCTTTTCCTTGGCGTAGCGGTCCGTCAAGCCCGTCAGGGCCGGACAACCCTTTTGCCGCGCCGCGCATCTGGCGCTCAGTCCGGGCGCGAATGGAGGCGCTTCGTGCTGCCTGCTTCACTCCACGGAGGGGCTGCCGGCTTGGTCTTTGAGGAAAGCACCCCATCCAGTCCTTTCCTACATTTATTACTTCCTCTTATCCCATCCTGTATTGATGAAACTACTTACCGCAACTATTGCCGGCCTGCTGCTGTGCGCCCCGGCCTTCGGGCAGGACCTCCGTTCCTACGTGGCAACCAGCACGGTGCCCATTACCACCGTAGACCCTGCCGCCGCGGCCGATGATTATACCGATTTAGCCCCTCTGGGCCAGGCCATCGGCGAGGCCCGGGTGGTCATGCTGGGTGAACAGGACCACGGCGACGGCCCGGCGTTCCAGGCCAAAACGCGCCTGATCAAATACCTGCACGAGCGCAAAGGCTTCACCGTGCTGGCCTTCGAGAGCGACTTTTACGGCCTGACCACGGGCTGGGACCAGCTGCCCAAACAACCCGACTCCATCCGGCACTTTCTGCCCCGGAATGTCTGGCCCTACTGGACGCGCAGCGCCGACTGCCGCTACCTGTTTGAGCAGTACATCCCCCAAAGCTTCCAGACCGCCAGCCCGCTCCAGGTGAGTGGCTTTGATTCGCAGATTTATCACCGGCATAGCTACTTACACCTGACAAAAGACCTGAACCGTTATCTGGTTAGCTCGGGTATCGCCGGCAGGTTTGCTTCCCCGGCCGCCTACCAGCAGTTTCTGGAGGCGCTGCAAGGGCGCATTGCCGGGCCGCGTACGCCCGGCGCCTTTCGCCCGGGTATGCGCCAGCCCCTGGCGGATGGCCTGCAGCTTATCAGTCAGGCCCAGCTCGCCGCCCGCGACACGTCGGTCTGGCTGCGCGTGGTAGAAAGCCTGCGGGCCCTTATCGTGGAGGATGACGCGGCCTACAGACTGGTCCGGGACAAAGCCATGGCTGACAACCTGAAGTTCCTGCTGACCACGCAGTACAAAGACGCGAAGGTCATCGTCTGGGCCGCCAATGCCCATATCATGAAGCGTACCGACCAGATAACCAGCAAGGCCAAACGTTTCGATGAGGTGATATGGCACAACATGGGTACGCACTTCACCCAGGACCTGCAATGGGCCCGGCAAACGTACGTGCTGGGTTTTGCCTCATACCAGGGCACCGCCGGCCGTCTGGGAGTAGCTTCGTATCAGGTGGAGGCGCCCGACAAGAATGGCCTGGAAAACTGGGTACCGGCCGGCATGGCCTATGGCTTCCTTGATTTCACCTCCTACAACCGGCAGTTCAACAATCCCGCCACGCCCTTCCTGCTGAAAAGTCCCACTCATTTCACGATTGCAGCACGGATTGCGCCGGTTGCGTGGAATCAGGTGTACGACGGCCTGTTCTTCATCCGGGACATGCAGGCGACGACAAAAATCAAGTAGGCATCGGTCATGCCACGCATACTGAGTGTGGGGCGGGACCAGCCCCGGCATTCCGTTTCGGTACCCTGATGGGCTGTTGCTGCGCTTGCCGGTAGCAACCCAGGCAGCCAACGCCCACTACCGCGCCGGCTCCCCGTTGTACCACTCCCCCAGAATCTTCCGCCAGGCTTCCAGCACCGCCGGCGCCAGCAGCCGGGCCTTGTCCTTGGCGTAGCGGTCCGTCACGTCCTCATCAGCGTGCCCCAGTACCAGCTTGGCCAAGGCCTTATTGCCGTTGCTGACCTGCTTGAGCAGCGTGCCCGCCGTGTGCCGCGCCGTGTGGGTGCTGATGACCTGCCAGATGGGCCGCCAGTTGTGCACCACCCGGCCGCCCGTAATCAGCCGGTCGTCCCACTCCCGGGTCAGGCCCGCCCCTTTCGCTATTTCCTTGATCCAGTCGCCACGCTGCTGCCAGTTGCGGGCCGGAAAGTGCCAGCCCCACCGCTCGCCGATGTGCACCGCAATAGGGGGCAGAGGTACGGCTGCATCATTACCGGTCTTGCCCTGCGCGTGCAGCAGCGCCGGCACTTGGCTGCCATCCTCCAGCGTCAGGCTGATCCGCTCCCGCCGGTCGAACTTCTCCAGGTCCTCGTACCGTCGCCCGCTGAACAGTTGAAACAGCCACCGGTCCCGCTCCTCCGCTAAGTTCTCCGAGGTCGGCCGCCATTGAATCAGCCGGCGCACCTCCTCCACCTCCAGATCCAGTTGCGGCGCATTCTTAGCTGAGTACTGCAGCCATGCCATGTCCGCCTTCAGATTCAGCTGCTCCAGGCACTTCCTTATGCCGCCGAAGTGCACCTTGATAGTGGCGTCCGACTTCTGCAGGTCCAGCAAGTGCTGCTGGTACTCCTTGGCCACCTTCTGCGTCACCTGCTCGGGCCGCAGTTCCGGCCGCCACACTTCCATCATCGTGGCCAGCTGGTCATACTTGCGCAGCGAGTCCTTGGCCAGGTTGCGGTTTTCCGCTTTCCATTCCTCCAGCACCTGCCGGAAGGTGCGGGCGGCCTCTTCTTTGGCTGGTACCGGCGCCGCCACCTGCCGGGCCTCAGCCGGCAGCAATTCGGCCAGCATAGCCGCCTTGCTCACCTTGTGCAGCGGGGCCGCGTCGTAGAGCCGGTAAAACATATCACTTACCTGCTTGACCATTTTGGCCAGGCGGGAATTGATGTTGTAGTGAAAGTCGGGGTGAGTGGGTACCGTACCTTCCTCTTTTGCCGTCAGTTTGCGACCCTCCATCACGCTCTGGGTTGCGCTGTGCCACAGCAGTTCCACCTCCCCATTCTTGCCCTCCCGCTGCGGCAGGATGATTTCACCGGTATCTATCTGAAATTCCTCGCCATGCCAACGTGCCGTAAGGCGCACCGGGCAGAATCCGTTCTGGTTGATGGCCGCCAGCCGCGGATACAGCCGCACGCTGATTTTCCTCTTGTAAGTGGTAGGGCGCAGCATGATCTTCGATTATGTCCCGGTTCTATTACCGGTTATTGTCCCGGTTTAACACCAAACTAATCGAATAAAATGAAGTTCGCAAGCATTTCGCCCGAGCCAAAACCCCGTTAGCACGCCTAGAAGGGCATAAACGAAAAATGCCCGCCGATAAAGGCGGGCATTTTTTACTCGAGGCGCTCCCTCCTGGGCTCGAACCAGGGACCCTCTGATTAACAGTCAGATGCTCTAACCGGCTGAGCTAAGGAAGCGGTTATGGCGGCGTTTTTTGCCGTTGCTGGTGCAATATTAGTCCAATTTGAAAGTTTGTGCAAATAATAGACTAAAAAAAAGTTGTGCTTTATAGCTAGTTCGTGATTGTCAGGATACTACCGGATAAAGAAGTTGAGTACTGGCGCAACGAACGGCTGGCCCGTCCGGCTTGAGGACGACCCTGAAGGTCGAATTGTGAATTACAGCAGGGATCTTTCAGAAACAGCCGCGACGCATCAATACGAACCCGGGCGCAGGTGTCGTTGGCACGGTAAGGGCAGTTGCGCTCAAAAGCTAAATAGGTGTTGGCATTCTGGCGCACCACAATAAGGCCACGCACACCGCCGGCCACATAAGCGGCTCCATTATCGGCGCGGAGCGTTGCGTACTCCTGGTTGGTAAGGTTAATAGGAGAATTGAAAGCTACCAGTGGAATCTGAGGCTCAACTGCGTTGGAACTGGATTCGCAGGAAGCCAGCACCCCTGACCCCACGAAGGCCAGCAGCCCCAGCATAACGCGCCAACTGCCTGCGCTAGCAACAGTGGAAGAGGTGTCAGGTGCTTGCATGATAAAAGAGTTGCTGCTTGTATTCGTCTGCTTATTGATCAATCACCGTCAGGCGAAACTTTCGTTGCAGCAATGGGGCGCGGACGCCGTTGCTTATACGGCTCCCAGTCCCGCCTCGCCGTCATAACGGTAGATGCAGGACTGTGGTATGTACGCTCGGGCAGAGGTTACTGCACACTCTCGAACTGCCGCAGGAAACGCATGTCGTTTTCCGTAAACAGGCGCAAATCCTTGATCTGGTACTTGAGCATCGTAATCCGCTCGATGCCCATGCCCCAGGCGTAGCCAGAGTAGCGTTCTGGGTCGATGCCGGACTGCTCTAGCACGGCCGGATCGACCATGCCGCAGCCCCCGATTTCCACCCAGCCGGTGCCTTTGCAGATGTTACAGCCCTTGCCTTTGCAGATCAGGCAGGTGATATCAATTTCGGCGCTGGGCTCAGTGAAAGGGAAGAAAGACGGCCGGAAGCGCACCTGCACATCACTGCCGAACAGTTCCTGCACGAAGTGATATACCGTCTGCTTGAGGTCGGCGAAGCTCACGTTTTCATCCACGAACAGCGCTTCCACCTGATGGAACATCATGTGGGCGCGGGCCGAAATAGCTTCATTGCGGTATACGCGGCCGGGCATAATGCTCCGGATTGGAGGCTTCTGCGCCTGCATCACGCGTACCTGCACGGGGCTGGTATGCGTGCGTAGCACCCACTCCTGCTCGCCGGGTGTACGGCGCACAAAGAAGGTGTCTTGCATGTCGCGGGCGGGGTGGTTTTCGGGAAAATTAAGGGCCGTAAAGTTGTGCCAGTCGTCCTCAATTTCGGGTCCTTCGGCCACGTTGAAGCCGATGCGGGCCAGAATGCGCACGATTTCCTCACGCACTACGCTCAGCGGGTGGCGGGTGCCCAGCGCCTGCGGTACGGCGGGCAGAGTATAGTCGAAGGTGGGGTCGGCGGGGGCAGTAGCAATGGCGGCTTCCAACTCCTGCTGACGGCCCTCGAAGCGGGCCAGCGCCAGCTGCTTGAGCTGGTTGAGCTCCTGACCAACAGCACGGCGCTGCTCTTGCGGCACAGTTTTGAGCTGATCAAACAAATCGGCCAGCTGGCCTTTGCGGCCGGTGTAGGCGATGCGAAACTGGTCGAGCTGCTCGGGGGTGCTGAGGTCGTACGCGTCTATTTCGGCGCGCAGCCGGTTGATATTCTCCTGCATAGTCGTGCAAAGGTAGGCAGTTGCTGGGTGAGTAAGAAAACCGCAGCCTTGCAGGCGGCGGATGTGAGCTTTTGAAAAAAATATGGCAGATAAAAACCGCTTTTTTGCTTAATAAAGGCGGTTTTGCTGAAACGTGCTGCTTTGGCCGATTCCAATAGAGGAAAATTGGTACGGTTGCTGACTTAGGCTAAACACCAGCGGCCAGTTGCCGGAACGTGGGGCGCCGCCCGTTCTGCTGCCACTCCGGCCCGGTTGCCTCTTTCTGTTTATCAGCTGTCTTTTCTCTTCTGGTTATGAAATCCTTGTTCCTCTCTGCTTTTCTGGTTGCTGCTTCATTCAGCGCTTCTTTTGCCCAGGGCCAACTGCCCGCCAGCGCCGACTCGTGGCTGGATGAGCTGGCCGAGCCGGCGGCCGTTGCTCCTGATGAAGCCGAGGCAGCCCCCACCTACACGATGAGCTGGAACACGGCTCCCGGCCAGAGTTTGAGCCTCCATGGCCGTCCTACTACCGACTATTGGGGCCGTCCGTTGAAGAAAAAGCAGAAAGCCAACCGCACTACTGCTGCCGCCAAAGAGGTGGCCTACCAAGAGCAAACCAGCACTGACCCTATGATGCAGTCGTCGGGCGTGATGGCTGCTCCCGGTATGAACACCGCGCCGTATCGCCGCGTGAGCACCGACTACTGGGGCCGCCCGCTCAAGCAGAAAGCGAAAGCCGCTACAACTTTAGGCAGAAGCACCACCGAAAACAGCACCTTGGCTTCCAGCGAGCCGGCCAGCTGGTAAGACATCCGAATATGCCGCCCGTGCGTATGGTAGCTCATTTCCAGCTTGCTAACCGATTTCTGCCATGCGTATCGTTTCCGCTTTTACTGTTGGCCTCACTCTGCTAGGCGTCTTGCTGATGTCGGAGGCGGAGGCGCAGAAGACCACCCGGCCTACCGGCACCAAAAAGGCGGCCAACGGCTATCACCGCACCAGTAATACCCGCACAAAAGCACGTTCCGGCGCCTATGCCCGCTACGACCGGTCGGGCCGGCGCGACGAGGAAAATCTGAAGCTGGCTCCGGGACTGCGCCTGAATATGCCCAGCCCGCCCACTACTGACTATATGGGTCGCCCGCTGAAAAAGAAGGCGCCTAAACCTGCGGCCACTGGGGCATCGTCTATTTCTTCAGAAAAAAAGACGACTCCGCCCGCCCGCCGCAAGCCCTAAATCAAATATTTTTTGTGGCAACCCCACGGAAAGCCCAATTAACAGATTGGGCTTTCTGTGGGGTTTGTTTTATAGATAAGTGGCTGAGGAAAAGGAAGAAATAAATCGTAACTTATAGGATGTTCCACCTT
Source organism: Hymenobacter puniceus (assembly GCF_014333525.1). Classification (GTDB taxonomy): domain Bacteria; phylum Bacteroidota; class Bacteroidia; order Cytophagales; family Hymenobacteraceae; genus Hymenobacter. The sequence goes on along the minus strand of NZ_JACSCX010000001.1, from coordinate 1,003,633 downwards.
TCATCTGTCAGGTTATGGTCCGTTTCACGCTATTGCCCACGTTGGCCGGCTGCTTGCTGGCCTGCAGCGCCCAGGCTCAGTCGGCCGCTAAAGTAAAGCCCGCACCAGCCAAAACGGAGGTGGTGCAGCCTTTTGCGCCGGCTGCCACCCCCGACGACCACGAGTTGGCGCCAACCCAGCATGTAGCCCCCGAAACCAAGGAAGCTGCTCCTGCATTAGCCAAGCCGGCTACAGCGCCGAGTGCACCAGCTACTCCGGCCAAGGCCAGGCCAAAGCCAGCCAAGCAATAGGCAGGCTATGTAGCTCGTTAATTCCCGTATCAGCAGGAACTTCTGGCTAAGCATTGCGTTTCGCAAGAATGTACACAGAACATTTTCTGCCAGCAGGCAGAGCCGTATCTTGCAGCACTTTCTAATTGTAGATCCAATGAATCGTTTTGCCTTACCGTTGCTGCTGGCCGGCACATTCCTCGTAACCGCTCCTGCGCTGGCGCAGACCAAGAAAAAGGCCAACGACGGCTGGGGCTCGTCGGATGGCTGGGGCACACCAGCGGCAGCGCCCAAGAAGGCCGCTGCTGCGCCTAAGAAATCCACTGCGGCTCCTGCTACTACAGCACCTGCTCCGGAAGCCGCTGCTCCTGCCACGCCTGCTGCAGATGCCGTATCCAGCCAAGCCGGCTTCGGCGGCGGTATGTCGGCGGCGGGTACCAGCAATCAGCCTGGTGGCTCGGTGGTAGCACCTGGTTTCACGGCAGCCCCTTCGCACCGCGTAACCACTGACTACCGAGGCCGTCCGTTGGCGCCCTACATCAAGCGCAGTGTGCGCCGCCCCGATCCGGTAGTAGCTGCCCCGATGCCCGAACCGGAGCCCGAGCCGGTAGCGGCTGCTCCGGAGCCAACACCAGCGCCGGTGGCTGCTTCGGCCAGCGCCAGCAAAACGAAAGCTTCGGGTGGCACCACTGCCACCAAGAAAGCAGCTGCGCCCGCTGCCAAGAAAGCCGCTCCGGCTAAGAAGAAGGACGATGGTTGGGGCTCTGGCGGTAGCGGCTGGTAAGCTGCCCTCTGAAGTTGTATCAACCTATAAGAAAAGCCCGGCCGACGATACGTCGGTCGGGCTTTTCTTATGTGCCGGCGTTGTCGTCAGCAATACCACGCTGTAGATACGCGCAACATTTACTTCTCGTCGTTGGATGACAGCTACCACTTCGCCTGGAAAACCAGCAGTACCTACGATTCCAGAAGAGAGGGACTTCGGTACAGCCGCGCCTGCTGCCTATTCGGCGGCGGCCGTAGCCAGGGCTTCCGGTATAGCTGCGGCGGCGGGCTGGGCGCGGTAGTAGAGCGTGCTGCAATTGTCGGGGCGGAGCACTTCCTGGGCGGCGGCGTGCACGGCAGCCGGCGTAACGGCCTGCAGACGGGCGCTTTCCTGGTTGACGAGGTTGGCGTCGCCCATGAGCTTGCTATAAGCCAGGTTCATGGCCCGGTTGAGGAGCTCGATTTCGCCGAACACAATGCTGGCTTCGGCCTGGTTTTTTACTTTTTCCAACTCGTCGTCAGCCACCAGGGTTTCGCGGAGAGTAGCCAGGGTAGCTTCCACGGCGGCATCGGCGGCTTCCAGCGTCACGCCGGTGTTGAGTTTGCCGCTCACTACCAGCAAGCCCGGTTCCAAAGAGCCGGTCACGGAAGCTGAAATGGAATTGAACAACGGATTCTCCTTCACCAGTTGCTGATACAGGCGGCTGGACTTGCCCCTGCCCAGCAAGTCGCTCAGCAGGTCTACGGCGTAGTAGTCGTCGGCGCTGCGGGCAGGCATATGGTACACTTTATACAGGGCGCTGAGGGGCACGTCGGCGGCTATTTCCAGGAAGCGGGCCTCGGTTTGGCGAGGCTCGGTGGGCAGCTGGCGCTCATAGGCCGGACCACCCGGAATGGGCTCAAACCATTTCTCGGCCAGGCGGCGCGCTTCGGCCACCGGCACAGCCCCGGCCACTACCAGCACAGCGTTTTGCGGGTCATAATGCTTCTGAAAAAAAGCCCGCACGTCGTCCATCACGGCATTTTCAATGTGGCTGATTTCTTTGCCGATGGTGGCCCACTGGTAAGGGTGGTGCTGGTAGGCGAGGGGGCGCAGCTTCAGCCAGACGTCGCCATAGGGCTGGTTAAGGTAGTTCTGCTTGAATTCCTCCACTACTACCTTGCGTTGCACCTCCAGTCCGTTTTCCGAGAAAGCCAAACTCAGCATCCGGTCTGATTCCAGCCAGAAGCCAGTTTCGATATTAGCGGCCGGCACCGTGAGGTAGTAGTTGGTGATGTCGGGGGATGTGAAGGCATTGTTTTCGCCGCCCACGCGCTGCAGTGGCTCGTCGTAGCTCGGGATATTCACGGAGCCCGAAAACATCAGGTGCTCAAACAAATGTGCGAAGCCTGTGTGGTCGGCGTCTTCGTCGCGGGCACCCACGTTGTAGAGCACATTAAGCACGGCCATCGGTGTGGTGTGGTCTTCGTGCACGATGCAGCGCAGGCCGTTAGCCAGCGTGAATTCTTCGAAATGAATCATGGATGCAAAGCAGGAGAGAAACTGGATAGGGAGCTAACTACTAAGCGGCTTGCTGAGTTCGGAAATAGGGCGTAGGGCGTTTAGAAGTCAGGGCGTAAGACGTGGGCTGCCCCACGGCATAGAAGCTAAACGCATCTTCTGAACTCTATATCCTAAACCCTACCAGCCTTCCAGGTAGTAGCGTTTTTCTTCTTTGGTGATACCCCAATACTGAATCAGCTTGGCGCTGGTTTCTGAATATTTAGGGTCGTTGATTTTCCACCACGAAGCCACGGTGCAGCCAGCGCCCAGGCGCACTACCGGCTCCGACGCTGCCGCCAGCCGCGCCAGACTCTGCCGCTCACACTTGTTGTTCTCTTTAAGAAAAGGGTGGTCGGAGAGCATGTAGAACGCCGAAACTACCAGCACAGCCGCCAAGTAGCGGCGGCGCTGTTGCAGCCGGGGCAGCCCGCGCAGCAGCAGCAGTGTGCTGAGGCCATACAGAAACATCAGGCCCAGCAGTAGCGGCATAATTGAGTCGCGGCGGATGATGAGGGGGCGGTATTCGCGGTAGCCTCCCAGTGGAAGCAGCAGGATATACACAGTGCTGAACAGCACCAAGCCCAGCAGCACCCGCTGCACGAGGCGGCTCTGCTCGGATACTGGTAGCAGGCGCCGGATCAGCCACACGTTTAGCAGCGTAGCCACCAGCAGCACCGGCAAACCAGGCCGGCGAAACAGCCAGAAGATACCCGACGGGATGCGGGCGTACCGCTGCCACAGCGGCAAGGTATGATCGGTGCCTTCCAGCTCATTCTGCCCGATATATAGGGAGTATAGGCACAGGGCCAGGAATAAGCCCAGCATTGCCACCGGCAAAACCGGCAGCTGCCGCACCCGACTCATCCATTGTCCTAACTCAAACCGCGCTCCGGTCTGCCACTGCCGCCACATCCAATGCACCCCAATGCCCAGAAACAGCACCGCTACCACGCCTGTGATAATGGCCCCGTTGAAGGCCAGCACTACCATCAGGGCCATCAGCGCCAGCCGGCGCGGCCAGCTTAGGCGCAGCGGCTCGCCGCGCCGTGCCGCCAGATAAAACGGCAGCAGCAGCAGCAGCAGCAACGCCATCGGGAAGGCGTAGAAAAACGTGTAGGTGATGGCCCGGTCCAGAATGCCCATCTGGTCGTTGTAGCCTCCTAGCTGAAACAGCGGCACCAGCAGCGCCATGGTAGCCCACAACTGCCACCGCCGCAGCGAGTAGCTGCCGGTAGCATACACGGCCAGCACGTAAAGCAGCAGCCCCTGCACCAGCACCCCAAACAGGGCGCAGGCGGCATATACGCTGTCAATGGGCGGCACCAGATGCTGCAGCGCAAAGGGCATCGTTTTGAAATAGCTGCCCATGGCTGCATGGGCAAAAAAGCGGTTGGGCGCCACGTATACCGAGTCTCGCGTCAGCACCGTCCAGCCGAATGGGTCCTGCAGCACTCGTTGGGACATAGGTCCCGGCATTACAATATCCACCATATCGCCTTCCAGCGGCAGCTGGTTGGCTTGGAAAAAGGTGAAGGCCAGATCCAGTACCACAAACAGGATCAGCCCCCAGAAGAATAGGCGTGTTTTCATTAAAAAGCAATAGCCCGGCCACTCGTTTAGGGTCGGGCTATGCAAGTTAAGCCGGTTTTTTGGGTGGGAAAAATGCGGCTATTCAGTTGAAGCCCTGATTTGCGCTACTGCGGTTACCAAAGGCTCAAAACTGACCTCGCACACCCACCAGAAAGGTGCGGGCGGTGGGGTAGGCGCTGCTGTCGAGGCCGGCTTGGTTGGCGTCGGCGCCGCCGCTGCTCACGCCGGGGTCGAAGCCACGGTATTTTGTTAGTACCAGCAGGTTCTGGCCGCCCGCCCACACGCTCAGGCTGCGGGCCGCCTGCTTCCACAGCTCGTAGCTAACCTGCACGCTGGACAGGCGCATATGATTGCCGGACTGCAGAAAATACGAGCTGCTAGCGCGTACGGCCGCGCCGGCCGCCGGCACGTCGGTGCCAGCATTGGTGGGCGTCCAGCGCTGGAGCAGGCGGCGGCCGTTGCTGGCAAAGCCAGGGTCTTCGAGGAAGCGGTTGTTTTCGTTGTATATCTGGTGGCCAAAGGCACCGTCGGCCTGCAGCTGCAAACCCAGGCGCTGGTAGCGCAGCTCTTGCGTGAAGCCCAGCAGCCGCGTAGACAGGCCCGAGCCCAGGTTTTCGGGGGTGCCCTCCGGCGAGGCAACTATGCTGCCGGCGTAACGGGGCCGGCCGCTGGCGTCGGGGCCGAGGTAGCGCAGGCCGCGGTAATTTGCCAGCGGGTCGCCGTCGGCCGTCAGCTGAATGCCATTGTTGCCCCAGGTGCGGGTGCCCTGGTAGCGGCTCTGCTGCGTGGCCAAGGCCAGGGTGCTAGTGGTCTGCCAGCGCGGGCCGCTCAGCCAAGTGCTGGTAAGGGTCAGCTCCAGCCCACGGGCCCGCAGCGTGCCAGCATTGGGGCTGGTAGGTGTTCCGTTGTAAGAAAAAGTTCCCGGCATTTCCAGAGACGTGCGGCGCTGGTAGGCGCTGGCCTGCACTAGCAAACGGTTGCTCCAGAACCCGGCGCTCAGGCCAGCTTCGTGCTGAGTGGTAATTTCTAGCAGCGGCTTGCCGATGGTGAAAAACCCGCCCTGACCAGCCAGAACAGTAGTGAAGAAGTTTTGCCCGTAGAAGCTGCCGGTATTGGACGTACGCCCCATACCCGCCCACATGTCCAGCTGCGACACGATGGGGCTGTCTTTCAGAAATGCTTCCTGCCCGGCGTGCCAGTTGAGCTGCGCTCCGGGACTCCACTGCCAGCGCTCATCGTTACCAAAGTTGCTGCTGCCGTCGCGGCGGAGGCTGGCCTGCAGCTCGTAGCGGCCGGCGTAGGTGTAGCCGGCCTGCAGGGTGGCGGTTTGTAGCTTCCACTCGGTTTGGTTGACGGAAATTTCTCCGCCTTGCCCCAATCGGCTGGTGGTGCGTATATCGGTGCTGTCGTATTGCTGTACGTTCTGCTGACGCACTTCCAGCCGCCCCACTAGGGCGTGGCGCGCGGCCAGGGTACGGCGGTAGTCGAGAGACGCTTGATAGGTGCGCTGGCGGAATTGCCGGTCGTCAACCCGGTGGCTTTCAAAGTCAGAGAAAAAGCCGCTGCCGGGCGTGAAACTACGGCGGAGCAGCGTGTTACGCTCCCACTGGCCCAGCACACTGGCCGTAAGGTGCTGCCCAATGCTTTGGCGCAGTGCCAAGCCACCCAACAGTTGCCGCTGCCGGGGTTCCCGCGTTTGAAGCAGTGCCTGCCGCAGAGGGTTGTTTGTTACATTTTCACTGTTGTTCAGCTCTCCGTTGGGTAAGCGAGCCGGAAGCGTGGGCTTGGCCGTAAGCATGTTCAGCGTCAGGCTTTCGTCGGGCAGGCGAGCCTCAGCTTGGCTGGCGCCTACGCGGGCTTCCAACATGAGGCCGGGCGTGAGTTGCTGCTGCACGTTGGAGCGCAGGGCGTAGCGGCGCAGTTGCGAGTTTTCCACGATGCCGTTCTGGCGTAGGTAATCGGAGCCCACGTAGTAGCGGGTTTTGGGCAAGCCGCCGGCCACACTCAAGTGGTGTTCCTGAGTGGCAGCCATACGCAACACTTCCTGCTGCCAGTCGGTGCCTTCGCCGAACTGCGCCACCTGCGCGGCCGAAAACGGCTCTTGGTACCCTTCGTTGCGGGCGGCTTCGTTCTGAAATTCGGCGTACTCGCGGGCGTTGAGCAGGTCGTAGCGGCGGCGCACCTGCTGCAACCCGCCGTAGCCGCTGTAGCGCACCTGCGGCTTCTGGTTCAGGCGGCCTAGCTTGGTGGTGATGCTAATGACGCCATTCTGGCCCTGCGCCCCGTATGCCGCCGTTTGAAACGCCCCGCGCAACACCGTCACCGATTCAATGTCCTCAGTAGGCAGGTTCAGCAGCGGGTTCAGGCCGTACACCCGCATGGGTTGCACGCCCAACACCCCAGTAGACTGCGGTAGCTCATTCTCGCCCATGTTCTGGTACACCGGCACGCCATCTACCACATAGAGCGGCTGCGCGTTGCGGGCTAGTGAGGCCGCTCCCCGAATCCGTACCGCTACCTGCGCGCCCGGCGCCCCGGAATAGGGCGAAGCCTGCACCCCAGCTACTCGCCGTAGATGCTCCTGAAGCGGTAGGAAAGGGGAGAGGTGGGAAGTAGTTACAATAACCTCATCCTGGATAAGCCCATTTATATTATCTGATGGACTCACCCCCACAACCTCCCGAAGCCGTGTGGTATCCGGCTGCTGGGCCATGGCGGGGAGCGAAAACAGCAACGAAGAACTCAGGGGTAATAATCGGGTCATAGAAACAGGATAAGGCCGGGGATTGAGTGCACGAAGATAGATGCCGACGGACCGCTCATTTCACAATCCGGCCGCCAATAATTTCGCATCCAACCCAAACCCGTACTTTTGGCGCCACCCACCATTTCTGCCTGCTCCCGATGAACTTCGACCGGAAAGATTACACCAACGAAACTCTGCTGCACCTCTACCAAGCGTTGCTGAAGCCGCGCTTGATTGAAGAAAAAATGCTGATTCTGCTGCGGCAGGGCAAGGTGAGTAAGTGGTTTTCGGGCATCGGGCAGGAGGCTATTTCGGTGGGCAGCACGCTGGCGCTGGAGCCCGACGAGTACATTCTGCCGCTGCACCGCAACCTGGGCGTGTTTACGGGCCGCGACATTCCGCTCGACCGCCTGTTTGCGCAGTGGCAAGGCAAAACCACCGGCTACACCAAGGGCCGCGACCGGAGCTTCCACTTCGGCACCAACGAGCACCACATTGTGGGCATGATTTCGCACCTGGGGCCGCAGCTGGCCGTGGCCGACGGCATTGCGCTGGCCGATAAGCTCGCCGACCGCCCCAAGGTAACCGTGACCTACAGCGGCGACGGCGGCGCCTCCGAAGGCGACTTCCATGAGGCCCTGAACGTGGCGGCCGTGTGGCAGCTGCCGGTCATCTTCATCATCGAAAACAACGGCTACGGCCTCAGCACACCTTCCAACGAGCAGTTCCGCTTCCGCTACTTCGTGGATAAAGGCCCCGCCTACGGCATGGAAGCCGTGCAGGTAGATGGCAACAACGTGCTGGAAGTGTACGACACCGTGCGCCGCCTCGCTGAGGATCTGCGCCAGAACCCGCGCCCCGTGCTGCTGGAGGCCCTCACGTTCCGGATGCGTGGCCACGAGGAGGCCAGCGGCACCAAGTACGTGCCGCAGGAGCTGTTTGAGGAGTGGGCCCAGAAAGACCCGGTGGAGAATTACGAGAAGTGGCTGCTGGCCGAAGGTGTCCTCGACGAGGAAGCCCGCATGCGCTACCGCGAAACCATCAAGCGCGAAATCGAGGAAGGCTTGAAAGTGGCCGACGCCGTGCCCATGCCCACCGCCAGCCTGGAGCAGGAAGTCGGCGACATGTACCGCGCTTTCGAGGCGGATGCTTCGTTGCAGCTAACAACCGACAACCAACAACCAGCAACCGACAAGCGCTACGTCGACGCCATTTCCGATGGGCTGCGGCAGAGCATGGAGCGCTACCCCGAACTGGTGCTCATGGGCCAGGATATTGCCGACTACGGCGGGGTGTTCAAAATCACCGACGGCTTTGTGGCGCAGTTTGGCAAGGGGCGTGTGCGCAACACGCCGCTCTGCGAATCGGCCATTGTGGGAGCGGCGCTGGGGCTGAGCATCAAAGGGCAAAAGGCTATGGTGGAAATGCAGTTTGCCGATTTCGTGACCTGCGGCTTCAACCAGATTGTGAACAATCTGGCCAAAAGCCACTACCGCTGGGGCCAGAACGCTGATGTGGTGGTGCGCATGCCCACCGGTGCCGGCACGGCCGCCGGCCCGTTTCACTCGCAAAGCAACGAGGCCTGGTTTACGCATACGCCTGGCCTGAAAGTGGTGTACCCCAGCAACCCCGTAGATGCCAAGGGCCTGCTCTGCGCCGCTTTCGAAGACCCCAACCCGGTGCTGTATTTCGAGCACAAGCAGCTCTACCGCAGCCTTTCGGCCCCTGTACCCGACGTGTATTACACCACGCCCATCGGTAAGGCGGCGCTGGTGCGCGAGGGCGACACGCTCAGCATCATCACCTATGGCGCGGGCGTGCACTGGGCCCTGGCGCTGGCCGAGGAACTGAACCTCGACGCGGACATTCTGGACCTCCGCACCCTGCTGCCCTGGGATGAGGACGCCGTGCGCAAAACGGTAGAGAAAAACGGCCGCGTATTGCTGCTCCACGAGGACACACTCACAGGCGGCCTGGGCGGCGAAATCGGGGCCTGGATTGCCGAGCACTGCTTCCGCAGCCTCGATGCGCCCCTGATGCGCGTCGGCTCGCTGGATACGGCCATTCCGTTTTCGCCCAACCTGGAAAAACAGTTCCTGCCCCAGCAGCGCCTCCGCGAAGCCGTGCAGAAGCTGCTGAGTTATTAGACAATAGAACGTCATCCGGGAACGTCATTCCGAGCGAAGCGGAGCGTAGTCGAGGAATCTCGCTAGTGTGGTAAAATCAGTGCCAGCGCAATGTCAGCATGCGAGATTCCTCGACTACGCTCCGCTTCGCTCGGAATGACGTTCTATTTTTGCAACTCCATGAAACCACTCGTTACGTTGTGTTTGTTGGGGGCGCTGCTGGCCGGCAGCAGCTGCCACCGCTATGCGCTGCCCAGCCCCAAAGGTCCGCCGCAGCCCAAAGTGAAGCGCTCGGCGCGGGGTGCTGCTGACGCCAACGCCGACGGTACGGCCGATGCCGCCCCGGCCGAAGTGAAAACCCAGAAAAACAGCTACACCAAAAACGGCCTGCTCAAGAAGCCCAAGTATGAGCGCCGCCGCCTGAAGCGCAAAGTGGGCCAGCGGAAGTTTCTGGGCATTACGCTGCCTTTTTAGCGGGCAGCCTTCGGCGTATTTTTTGCGTATCCTGTTCGGCGCTCTGCCGCCCTTTGTTTCTCTTTACTGTTGTTTGCTATGCGTTATCTGCTGTTAATGCTCGGAATTATTGGTTTGTCGGCTACGGCGGCTTCGGCCCAGACCCAGCCCGTAAACCGCCGCGCCGAAAACCGCCGGGCCCTGCGCGACGCCCGAAAATACCCCGCGCCCTACAAGGATTCGCACCTGGCCGTGAACAAGGAAACGCTGAAGCCGGGCGAAGGCGGCCGTACCCCAGAGGTCGAAGAGGAAGCGGCGGCTTATAAATTCGACAAAACCGGTGCAGCTCGCGTAAGTGAGCCTAGCCCCATCGGGCTGCGGCTGCGCAAAAAGAAAAAAGACGCCCCCACCAACTAACACCACCCTTACTATGACTCCCTGGCAACCCCTCACCCAATCCGAACAACTCCTTGACATCGTGCGCGAGTCGCAGGAGCAGCCGGTTCTTATCTTCAAGCACAGCACCACCTGCTCCATCAGCGCGGCGGCCAAAGGCAAAATTGAGCGCCAGTGGGCCGATGCCGGCCTCGACAACGTGAAGCTCTACTACCTCGACTTGCTGCGTTTCCGTCCCATCTCACAGGAAATAGCCCAGAAATTCAGTGTGCAGCACGAGTCGCCGCAGCTGCTACTCATCCAGGACGGCGAGTGCCGCTACGATGCGTCGCACATGGGCATCCGCCTCAACGACGTGAAGCAGGCCGTGGCCGGGTAAGTTGAAAGGCCGTCATGCAGAGCGGAGCGAAGCATCTGGCTAGTGTGGTAACCTCATTTACTACACTAGCCAGATGCCTCGCTCCGCTCTGCATGACGGGCAATTCGTTTAGGCGCTAGCTCTCGTAGGAGAACTGAACTTCCTGCTTGATTTCGGGGTGGAGGCTGAGCGCCACCGGACAGGTGTGGGCCGCGTTTTCGAGGATGGTGCGCTCTTTCTCACTGAGCGAGGCCGGCAGCCGGAACTGCACGTCAATCTGCCGGATGCGGCGGGGTTCGGCGCTCATGTGTTTGGTTACTTCGTACGTTACGCCGGTCAGGTCCAGGTTCTGCCGCGCCGCCACGATGCCCATGATGGTCATCATGCACGCGCCCAGCGCGGCACTGACCAGGTCGGTCGGCGAAAACGATTCGCCGCGGCCGTGGTTATCCACGGGCGCATCGGTGAGAATGGTGGTGCCGGAGGCGGTATGTGTGGCTTCGGTACGCAGATTGCCGGTGTAGCGGGCGGTGGCGGTGCTCATACGGAATGATTTGAGAGGTTAGCCGGTTAACAGCATGATACCTGCAAATTTACGTACTTTCGACAGGGTAGCCGCCACGCGGCCCTTCCGGTTCAGTTCTTTCCACCCTCTAGCTTTTCTGCGCCCCGTGCGACACGTACTTACTCTGGCCGCTACCGTGCTGGCTGCTGCTGCTCCGGCAGCAGCGTGGGCGCAGAAGGTGCCCACTGCTACGCCCAACGACGATCCTTCCTACCGGAAGGAGTTTGTATATGGCATCAACTTCAACACCAAAGGCGGCCTGATTGGCGGCGTTTCAGTGCGCTCCAGCCACGTGCTCAACGAGAAATGGTCGCGCTACTGGAGCATCGAAGGTGTGGAGGTGAAGCACCCCAAGGAGCGCCGTCTGGCCAGCTACAACGGCGGCTCTTTCGTGCGCGACAAGGCCAATTTCCTGTATGTGCTGCGCCCCACCATCGGAGCACAGCGCGTGATATTCCGCAAAGCGCCGGAATCGGGGGTGCAGGTGAATGCGCTGTTTGGCGCCGGTCCGTCCATCGGGCTGCAGATGCCTTACTACATCTACTATGACTACACCCCGCGCGACACCAACGGCAACCCCACCGGCCCCGACGACATCCGGGCCGAAGCTTACGACCCCCGCCAGCACGGCAACCTAAACCTGGTGCTTGATCGGGCTCCGCTGTTTTCAGGCATCAATGAGCTGAAGCCGCTGCTGGGCGCCCATGTCCGGGCCGCCCTCAGTTTCGAGTATGGCCGCTACCGCGACGCCGTGGCGGGCATCGAAACCGGCTTTTTGCTGGAAGCCTACGGCAAACGTCCCATCATCCTGAGCACGCTGCCTTCGGCCGACATCGACGACACCAGCATCAACAACCGCTTCTACCCGTCGGTGTACCTCACTATTTATCTGGGCTCGCGCAGCTGAGTGGTGCCACCGTTTGCTGCCACCGCAGGAGGTGAGACTTGGGTTTGAGTGGTGCGCCACCCGAACAAAAGTCTCACCTCCGGCTTTTACCGGAAGCGGATTCTGTATTTCCCCACGCCCAAACCTAGTACCTTTACAGCATGGAAGATTTGCTGCTGACCCTACCAATCATTCAGCCCGAAGCCGCTGCCCCAGCCAAGCCCCGCAAGCCCGACTGGCTGCGCGTGAAGCTCCCGGTTGGCCCCGAATATGCTGCCGTTCGTCGCCTCGTGGATGAGCACAAGCTGCACACCATCTGCGAAAGCGGCAACTGCCCCAATATGGGCGAGTGCTGGGGTGCCGGCACGGCCACCTTCATGATCCTGGGCAACATCTGCACCCGTTCATGCTCGTTCTGCGCCGTGGCTACTGGCCGCCCCAACGAGTACGATACCGATGAGCCGCGCCGCGTGGCCGAAGCCATTCAGTTGATGGGCGTGAAGCATGCCGTGCTGACCTCCGTCAACCGCGACGAACTCAAGGATCGTGGGGCCAGCATCTGGTATGAGACAGTGGTACAAACCAAGCAGCTCTCCCCCGAAACCACCATCGAAACCCTGATTCCGGACGTAAAAGCCAACTGGGACGCGCTGGATACCATGATTGCCGGCGGTCAGGAAGTGGTGTCGCACAATATGGAAACAGTAGGCAGCCTTTACCGCCTCGTGCGCCCGCAAGCCAAGTACGAGCGCAGCCTGGAGCAGATCCGGCGTACCTACGAGGCCGGTAAGCGCACCAAGTCGGGCATTATGCTGGGCCTAGGCGAAACCCGCGACGAGATGTACAAAGCCATGGACGACCTCGCCGCTAACGGCCTACACATCCTCACGCTGGGCCAGTACCTGCAGCCCACCAAGCGCCACCTCGAAGTAGCCGAGTTCATTCACCCCGATGTATTCGCGCACTACCGTGAGGAAGGCTTAGCCCGGGGCCTGCGATACGTGGAAAGCGGCCCACTGGTGCGCAGTTCCTACCACGCCGAGCGCCACGTGAACGTGCCGATTGATTAACACGGAGAGCTGTAATTGATTTACTTACAACACAAAAAAGCCTTCCCTATTCAGGGAAGGCTTTTTTGTGTTGTTGACTGCTGGCTAACGACTACCGGCTGGCATTAGGACCTTCCGGACCTTGCGGTGGATAAGTACCCAGGATGCTGTTGACGATGCGGTACACTTCTGGTTCTGAAATGGTCTGCTTGTCTACCTGTGCCTGGCCCTGGCCACGCCACGCCAACTCTTTGCGCCGCACATCCACGAAGTCGATGATAACGGTACCAGCTTTGTAGTTGGTGATGTAGCCGTTATTGCGGCCGTAGAGGCCACCGTAGTAGCCACCATACGGATAGCCATAGGGGCCGAAGCCACCATAATTAGCCTGTTGCTTGTCCTCTACCTTGGCTGAGTATGCAATGTAGAGGTCGGGGGCCGTGTCGGAATAAGTAAGGCCCTTAGCCGTCATTTCGCGCTCCACGGCCGTGCGGATACGCTTATCCAAAAACGACTGGTAGCCCTGGGCGGGGCCGCCCTCTGTGTCTTTGGTTTGCGTTGGGTACCACGACCAGGTTTTGTAGGCCCGGAAATTTACGGAATGGTCGAAGTCGGAGGTTACACCTACCCGCGAAGAGGTGGCGCAGCCCGATAAGCCCAGCAGCATAGCCGAACTTAAGGCCAGCACAGCGGCGGGCCGGCTGAAAAATCGAGTGATATGTGACATGGAAAATATCAGAAAGACGTGTGAGAAGCAGAGCAAAAACCGGGCGATTCAACGCCTGCGTGAAATCTTGCTGTTCTGGTTTTTTAACAGCCTACGCCCATCCATCGTTCCTGGTTTTAGCGCATATCCTGACCTGAAGTAAAATTATTCAGGGAAAATTCTCTTTTACTTCTGAATGTATATATCTTACCCCAATCCTATTACTCCGCCATGAACAAAACCACCTTATTTCTGCTCTCTCTACTAGGCCTGGCAGCCTGCACCGCTGCCAAGGAAGACACCGGAAACTCCCGCACCGCCAGCACCGCGCAAGCCAACACCATCGTGGAATGCATCCTCTACGACGGCATGACCAAGCAGTCGGCCCAGCTCACCAGCGTGGGGGCTGATACACAGGTGCAGATAATGGACACAGTGGATGTTTACTTCGTGAAAGCCCGCGTCACCAAAGACGGCCAAGTCCTCAACGGCTACATGTACCGCAGCTGCTTCGGCAAACAATAGATTTTTAGGACTTAGGGCTTAGGGCCTAGTAAATAGGCCGTATATATTGCTCAAAGAAGAAGGCCCCACCGTAACCCGGCGGGGCCTTTTGCATACACCCTGAGCCCTGAGCCCTGAGCCCTGAGCCCTGAGCCCTGAGCCCTGAGCCCTGAGCCCTGAGCCCTGAGCCCTAGTACGACGGGCCTTTGTCGGTTTCGACCAGCTTCTCTTCGGCGTCGGCGTACTGCTCGATGGGCGTGCAGGCGCAGATCAGGTTCCGGTCGCCGTACGCGGAGTCGATGCGGGACACGGTGGGCCAGAACTTGTAGTTGCGGGCGTACTCGGTGGGGTACACGGCCTGCTCGCGGGAGTAAGGACGCTGCCAGTCGTGCACCAGCACGGTGGCGGCAGTGTGCGGGGCGTGCTTGAGCACGTTGTCCTTGGCATCGGCGTTGCCGGCTTCTACCTCCGCAATTTCCTTCCGGATGCTGATCATGGCCTCGATGAAGCGGTCCAGCTCCTCCTTGCTTTCCGATTCGGTCGGCTCGATCATGAGCGTGCCGGCTACCGGGAAGCTCACCGTGGGCGCGTGGAAGCCGTAGTCCATCAGGCGCTTGGCAATGTCTTCCACCTCGATGCCGGCCTTCTTGAAGTGGCGGCATTCCAGAATCATCTCGTGGGCGCAGCGGCCGTTCTGTCCGGTGTAGAGCACGGGGTAGTGCTCCTCCAGGCGGGCCTTGATGTAGTTGGCGTTTAGGATGGCAATGCGCGTGGCCTGCGTCAGCCCCTCACCGCCCATCATGTTGATGTAGGCGTAGCTGATAGGCAGGATGCTGGCCGAGCCCCAGGGCGCCGAGGTAACCGCGCCGGCCGTGCGGCCGTCCGCATCCACCAGCACGTGGCCCGACAGGTAGGGGGCCAGATCGGCCACTACGCCGATGGGGCCCACGCCGGGTCCGCCGCCGCCGTGCGGGATGCAGAACGTTTTGTGCAGGTTCAGGTGGCACACGTCGGCCCCGATGGTGGCGGGCGAGGTGAGGCCCACCTGGGCGTTCATGTTGGCGCCGTCCATGTACACGCGGCCGCCGTGCTGGTGAATGGTGGCGCAGATGTCGATGATGGTTTCCTCGTACACACCGTGCGTGCTCGGGTAGGTTACCATCAGGCAGCTCAGGCGGTCGGCGTACTGCTCGGCCTTGGCCTTCAGATCGGCCACGTCGATGTTGCCTTCCTCGGTGCTTTTCACCACGACTACCGTCATGCCGGCCATGACGGCCGAGGCGGGGTTGGTGCCGTGGGCCGAAGCCGGAATCAGGGCCACGTTGCGGTGCTGGTCGCCGCGGGCATCGTGGTAGCCTTTGATGGCCAGCAGGCCGGCGTACTCGCCCTGCGCGCCCGAGTTGGGCTGCAAGGAAACGGCGTCGAAGCCCGTCACCTCACACAGCCACTTCTCCAGGTCGTGGAAGATTTCGGTGTAGCCTGCTGCCTGTTCGCGCGGGGCGAAGGGGTGCAACCCCCCGATTTCGGGCCAGGTCACCGGAATCATCTCGGCGGTGGCGTTCAGCTTCATGGTGCACGAGCCGAGCGAAATCATGGAGTGAGCCAAACTCAGATCCTTGTTCTCGAGCTGCTTCATGTAGCGCAGCATCTCGTGCTCGGAGTGGTGCGAGTTGAAGATGGGGTGCGTGAGGTACTCGCTCTTGCGAATCAGGTTGTCGGTCCAGGTCACCTCCACCTCGTCGGCCTGGGCTACCTGGCGCACGTCGCGGCCCAGCACTTTGCTGAACACGGCCACGATGTCCTGTACATCCTCAATTTCGGTGTTCTGGTTGAGCGAGATGCCCACGCGCGGTGAGCCGTGCTCCTCAAAATACCGGAAGTTGATGCCCGCCGACTCGGCCTCTTTCCGAATGGCGCTCTGCAGCTCCCGGCTTTCCAGCTTGATGTCGAGGGTATCGAAGTAGAACTCGTTGCGCTGGTCCAGGCCCAGGGCGTGCAGCTCGGTATCGAGGGTGCGGGTGAGGGCGTGGATGTTGCTGGCAAACTGGCGGATGCGCTGCGGGCCGTGGTACACGGCGTACATGCCGGCCAGCACGCTTAGCAGCACCTGGGCGGTGCAGATGTTGCTGGTGGCTTTTTCGCGGCGGATGTGCTGCTCACGAGTCTGCAGGGCCATGCGGTAGGCCTTGTTGCCGGCCGCGTCGATGCTCTGGCCGATGATGCGGCCGGGAATCACGCGCTTAAAGGCGTCTTTGGTAGCGAGGAAACCGGCGTGCGGCCCGCCGTAGCCCATCGGTACGCCAAAGCGCTGGGAGTTGCCCACCACGGCATCAGCGCCCATTTCGCCGGGAGGCGTGAGCAGCGTCAGGGACAGCAGATCGGCGGCCACGGTCACGAATAGGTTGTTGTCGTGGGCCTTGCTGATGAAGTCGGTGTAGTCGTACACGGCGCCGTCGGCGGCGGGATACTGCAGCAGGGCCCCGAACAGCGTCTCGTCGGAGAGGTCCACGGTGCGGTGGTCGCCCACTACCAGCTCAATGCCCAGGGGCGTAGCGCGGGTGCGTACCACGTCGATGGTCTGGGGCAGCACCTGCTCCGACACGAAGTAGCGGGTGGCGTTTTTCTTCTTGCTCAGGGAGTGGAACATGTGCAGCGTTTCGGCGGCGGCGGTTCCTTCGTCGAGCAGCGAAGCGTTGGCAATTTCCAGACCCGTGAGGTCAATTACCATCGTCTGGTAATTGATCAGGGCCTCGAGGCGGCCCTGGGCAATTTCGGCCTGGTAGGGCGTATAGGCGGTGTACCAGCCCGGGTTCTCCAGAATGTTGCGCTGAATCACGGCCGGCAGCTGGGTGTCGTGGTAGCCCAGGCCGATGTAGTTTTTGAACAGCTTATTCTTGCCGGCAATACCTTTGAATTTCGCCAAAAAAGCCCGCTCCGTGAGGGCAGCGGGCAGGTTCAGCGGCTTCTTGAGGCGGATGGCGGCCGGCACGGTTTCGTCGATGAGCTGGTCAATCGACTCCACGCCGATAACGCGCAGCATCTCGGCTACGGCAGCTTCGTCGGGGCCGTTGTGACGGTCCACGAACACATCGGCGGGCTTGGTCTTCAGCAACATAGTAACAGGAGTGAGGGTGGTAGCAGAAGTGGGTGGGGCAGGCCCCCAACAAAGGTAGTGCGAAAAGGCTTCACCCATAAACCGATAAGTGGGCAAATGTTTGGGCATTTCAACCGACAACCTACCTGTCATCCTGAGCGGAGCGAAGGACCTGCTCACACCGGAACGTCTTAGATCCAAGAGAAACCCAAACGTGAGAAGGTCCTTCGCGCTGCTCAGGATGACAGACGCATGGCATACGCAGGAGCGACGGATCAACAATTTTCCGCAGATTTAGCCCCCGAACTTCCCATTCCCACCCGTATGCGTCCCATTACCATTGGCCTGATCCGCGAAGGCAAAACCCCGCCCGATAAGCGCGTGCCGCTCACGCCCAAAAAATGTACCGAGGCCGAAGCCCGCTTCCCCGGCCTGCAGATTGTA
The DNA here is from genome assembly GCF_014333525.1 of Hymenobacter puniceus. Taxonomy (GTDB): domain Bacteria; phylum Bacteroidota; class Bacteroidia; order Cytophagales; family Hymenobacteraceae; genus Hymenobacter. Next base: position 986,139 of record NZ_JACSCX010000001.1, on the reverse strand, counting down.
GCCCAGGAAAGCCCCATCCGCTGCTTTTCCGACGACGAGTACCGCACTGCCGGCGTCGAGGTGCGCCCCGACGTAGCGGACTGTGACATTCTGATGGGCGTGAAGGAGGTGCCCGTGGCGCAGCTCATTCCCCACAAAACCTACCTGTTCTTCTCGCACACCGTGAAAAAGCAGCCTGCCAACCGTGAGTTGCTGCGGCAAGTGCTGGCCAAGAATATCACGCTGATTGACTACGAGATGCTCACCAACGAAAACGGGGAGCGAATTGTGGCCTTCGGGCGCTGGGCCGGCATTGTGGGCGCCTACAACGGCCTGCTGACGTACGGCCGCAAGCATGGTCTGTATGAGCTGAAACCGGCCTACGAGTGCGTGGACATGGAGGACATGCAGGAAGAGTTTTTCAAGGTGAAGAAGCTGCCGCCTATTAAGATGGTAGTAACCGGCTCGGGCCGCGTGGCCCAGGGCGCGGTAGAAGTGCTGAACCTGATGGGCATCCGGCGCGTGAGTGTGTACGACTACCTCTACCTCGATTTCAACGAGCCGGTGTATACCCAGCTGCGCAGCTCCGACTACAACCGCCGCCGCGACGGCCGCGTGTGGGATACGCCTGATTTCCACCGCCACCCCGAAGAGTACGAAAGCACGTTTCGCAACTTCCTGCCCGTCACCAACCTGCTTATTGCCTGCGCCTACTGGCACCCGGCCGCACCGCGTTTGTTTGAGGAAGCCGACACCAAGCGTGCCCATTTCCGCATCGACACCATTGCCGACGTGACCTGCGACGTAAACGGCTCCATCCCGACCACCAAGCGCAGCAGCACCATTCAGGAGCCCGCCTTCGACTACAACCCCGCCACCGGCGAGCTGGAACCAGCCTATTCCGCGCCCGGCAACATCACCGTTATGGCCGTGGACAACCTGCCCTGCGAGCTGCCCCGTAATGCCAGCCGCGACTTCGGCCGCCAGCTCCTCGACAATGTACTACCCCACCTCATCCACGAAGGCACCGACGATGTGGTGGAGCGCGCCACCATTGCCCGCAACGGCCAGCTCACCGAGCGGTACCAGTATCTAGCTGACTATGTGGCCTAGTGGTTTTGGCTGTGAGATGCACCAAAAAGCGGGTCCGCCTAAGCTAAACTCAGACGGACCCGCTTTTTAATAATTGCCGGCTAGTTGTAGTGCTTAGATGCGCTTGAGCACCGGGTATTTGGCCTGCACCAGCATGTAGAGTCCGTAAGCCATCAACCCCAGCGCCACAATGCCGAGCACCACCGGCCCCATAGACGCCAATAGGTCAAAGGCTTCGTCGGTGCTGCCGACGGCGGCGGCGCGGTGCTGGCGGCCGGCCTGCACGAAGAAGTAACCGATAATGGCCATCACCACGCCCCGGGCCGTGTAGCCAAGTTGGCCGATACGGTATACAGTATTCTGCTGGCCCGCCGGAATGTCGGAGCTGTTGACGTGCTTGTGAAAAGAGCCGGAGTAGGCGTTATAAATCTGGTATAATCCACTCCCGATAATGGCTACACCTATCAGAATGATGATCCACTCGCCGCCAGGCCAGTTCAACACGCGGGCTGTGAGGCTTTGCTGCGTGTTGCTGCCTGCGTCAGCAGAGCCGTTCATGGCTAGCTTGGCCGCATACCAGGCCAGGCTGGCGTACAGCAGGCCACTGCCCGCGTACCCGATACGGCGGCCCAGGCCCTTGGCATCGGAGCCTTTGCTCTCGGTATCTACCACTGCCTGCGTGAAGCGCCACACAATGTAGCCAAGCAGTCCGAAGGCTATGAGTCCCAGCAGCACGGGCCCGCCGGGCAAGCTTTGCAGCGTAAGCACGGCCTGCTTTTTGTCGGTGGTTTGTCCGCCTTGCTGGCCGGTAGCCGCTAGCAAAGCCAGCACACCCATCAGCAGGTACACGGCGCCTTTAGCGGCAAAGCCAAAGCGGGCCAGCGCCCGGATTCCGCCTGAGGGCGAAGTCGGCACGGCAGCAGTTAAGTTGTCGGAGATGTTCATACAATGCGTCAGTTAGGGAGTACCTGCCCTGTACGCGAAAAAGCACGTGACGTTCGGCTGGAGTCTGCCTGCTATCGAATACTTGGCCGGTAGGAAAGCGGCAGGTGGCGCCCCAGGGCGCCTACTGGCCGCCAGGGCTGGGCACCCCGTTGCAGCAGATGCTTGTTATCCGGGATATTCAGGGTGTAGATGGTTTTCCCTTGTATCGCAGCCTGCGCCAGCAACCGGTCGATAGTACCACCGGGCTTTAAGTATGGGATAAAGAAATCGTCGGCTAAATCGGCAATCAGCAGGTTCCGGATTTCAGCTGTTTCCTCTGTGATGTGGCGTACGTTGGCTTCAAAAGGCGAAACGAATAAAAGCCGGTTGGCTTGAATTTCGGGGCCATACTCCATCCGTACATTATGTTGAATTCCTCGGCCCAGTACGTAGATAATCGGCTGTTGCGGCCCCTGCAGCAGGTACCGGAACACCGACTGCTCCAGCCGCGAGTGAAAGCCCGACAGCACGCAGCATTGCTCATAGCGCTGCTCCAGTGCCCACACATACGTTAGGTACTCTATAGATGCCGGATAATCACGTGAGCAAAAGAAGGCCGTTTTGCATTGCTGCAATAAAACCTTGTTGCCTAGGGTCCGCAATTCTTCGGCCGCTATACGCATAAATAGCTGAGGAGATGACTTGTCTAAAGATAGGAATATTATTGCAAATTAAATAATATTTATAAATATTCATTGTCCAGGTATGTATTTTACTATATCTGGCCTTTCCAAACAAAACGCCCCGAGCGTTGCGGCCCGGGGTGTGTATGTATGTTCTTAGGATCAGTGCTAGAATGTGCGCTGGAACCAGTGCTTGATATCTTCAATGGTCTCGCCGGTTTTCTGCTGCAGGCGGCCAAACCATTCGTCTTGCTTGCCTTCCTCGTAGTGCAGGTCGTCGTCGGTCAGGCTGCCCCATTTCTGCTTGGCCTGGCCTTTAATTTCGTTCCAGTTGCCGCGCGTGCGCAATTCAGTGCTGTCGTCGATGCCGTTGTTGTTAGCGTCCATGTTGATTGAGGTTAGAGTGGGAAAGATGACTGGCTATACGTGGCTGCAACAGTTGAGTTTATAATGCCCTGATTTTTCCGATACGCTTCCGTTATCAATCGTCGAATCGTGGTGTATCTAATTCATATATAGAGTAATGCGTTGTAAAATGCGCCTGGCTACCTGCGGCGCGAGTTGAAGCCTACCAGCAGGCTGACGCGGGCCCCACCGTTGCCGGGTACCACGGCTACATTGACCGGGAAATTGACACCATCGTAGCGGAAAGAGGTGCCTACGGCCAGCGCTATGCTGGCACTTACTGGTGTCAGGTTGGGGCCTACGCCCACCTCCAGGCCTTTCGGGCCCCGGATGCCAAATAGCGCATTAAGACTCGGAATAAATTTGCCTTGCTCTAAACCGCCTATCAGGGGCACAAACTCAAACAAACCCGACGTGCCGTTGGCTAGCCGGAAAATGCGGGTTTCAAACTGCCAGCCAAATTGCGTGAGAAACGGATTGAGGCCCGGCACCGACTCCCGAGCTTTACTTACTACGCCACCCATTAGTACAGTGCAACCAAGGCGTGGCCCGCCCAAGTACACTGTCTCGCCGCTAATCTCTTCGTCGCCGGGCACTATGGGGCCAGGTGGGGTAGCCGCTTTGGCTGGGGCCGGACCGGCAGGCACGAACCCCGCTACTGGTGGCGAAGCAACAGCAGTAGTAACCGGCCCGAATTCCTCCTGAGTACCGTTGGCGTAGCGAATCAGGCGCACTTCTGCTTTGCGCACAATGTAGAGCGGGCCCTCAAGGTTATCGGTGCGCCGGAAGCGGATATCAGTGGGCGTAACTTCCACCACCTTCACCTGAATTTCTTCGGCGTTGTGTTTGACGAGCAGATCCTGCGCCTGCGCGGTGGCCGTAGTCAGTAGCAGCAGGAAGGAAAGGAGTAGCGAACGAAGCATGGCAGTGGCAGTAAGGGTGAGTGAGAAAGAAACTGTGGTGAAGATGCCAATGCGTCCGCCCGTCGTGGCTGCCAGCTTTTTGTGTTGTGGGACTTCTGGCTACATCAGTTTTTGAGTGTAGTGAATTGATAGTTAGGGAATTGATATATAGATAATAGGATTTTTAAGAATGCGTTTCCTAGTTGGTTTTAGCAGGTAAAGACGCTTTCTTTAGGTGGTTGATTCTAGGAGCTTTTAACACCCGCGGGTGCTGGGCTGCCACGCGCTATTCTACCTCGCTAATATTCCGTCATGGACGACCTTCGTACCACCCTGGCTACCTTTTCGCCCACCGACCGCAAGGAATTTCTGCAGTTCATTCAGCGGCAGAAGCGCAAGCCCAAGGGCCGCATGGATTTGCGCCTCTGTGAGCTTCTGCTGCACACCAAAGCCTACACCACGCCGCAGCTGCTGGCCAAGCTCTACCCCGATGAGCCCAACGCTGTGGCGTACTATGCCCTGCGCAAACGCCTGCTCCGCCACCTCACCGAATACCTGCTGCTCCGCCAGCGCCAGCAAGACCCCACGGCGGCTTCCTCGGTGCGCGGCCTGCTCACGCTGGCGCAATACCTGTTCGAAGCCGGCGTGCCTCGTTTGGGCTGGTCGATGCTGCGCAAGGCCGAAAAGCTAGCCCACGACAACGAACAGTATGAACTCCTGAACACGGTCTACTCGCTGCAGATTGCCCAGGCTGGCAGCGAGTACGCCGACGACCTGGCCGACATCATCCGGCGGCACCGCATCAACAAGAAAGCCGCCGATGAAGAAGAGCGCGCCAACATTGCCGACAGCCTGATCCGGCAGCGCCTGCGCCAGGCCCGCGTGAAAGGCCGTGCCGGTGAGGCGTTTGATGGCATTTTGCAGGATGTGCTGCGCGAATACGACCTGCAGGAGGCGTTTGCCCGGCGCCCGGCCGTGCTCTACCGCCTGATGTCTATTGCCCGTAGTGCCATGCTCGTGCGCCGGGATTTTGTGTCGTTTGCCCCGTTTGTGCGCCGCTGCTACCACCTCATGGAAAAGCGGCACGGCTTTCAGCCTGCGCACCGCTACTACCAGCTGGGGCTGCTATATATGGTAGCACACGCGCTGTATCGGACCCGCAAGTTTCAGGAGTCGGTGGCGTATCTGGAGCAGTTACGCGCCGTGCTGGATGAAGGAGGTGCCCAAGCCTACCAGGCTGCCTGGCTGCCGCGCTACACCTTTTTGCTGGCCGCTAACTACGCTTTCTTGCACCGCAACGCTGAGAGTATTCAGCTGCTAAACCAGGTGCTGCGCCAGCCGGCCACCGTACTGGCCCCACGCGACGAAATGACGGCCCGGCTTGGCCTGGCTTTCCACTACTTCGCCGAAGGCCAGTTCAGCAAAACCAACCAGACACTCATCAGCATCGGCCGCTCCGACCACTGGTGCGAGCAGGAAATGGGCCTGGAGTGGATGCTCAACAAAAGTATGGGCGAAATGCTGGTGCAGTTTGAGCTCGGCAACTCCGACCTGGCCCTCAACCGCCTCCGCGCCATCGATAGGGTGCTGCGGGAGCGGTTCAGTGCCGATGGGGAAGGATACGTGGCTGTGTTGCGCTACCTGAGTCTGGTGCGCGAAATCATTGAAGACCCGGCGGCGGCGCGGCGGCCGGACTTTGCTGAGCGTGTAAGCCAGCTGCCGCCCTTTGCACCACTGGAACAGGAAGACCTGCAGGCATTGAGCTTTTACAGCTGGCTGTATGCCCGCACGCAGGGGCGCCCCTACTACACCGTATTGCTGGAACTGGCCGGCAGCAGCTCGCCGCCGCCTGAAACGCACGCTACAATAGCCAGCAGTACACTGGCCTAAACGCAAACAGGTTCCTTGCTTTCCGCTCGACGGATTGAAAGGAACCTGTTTGGTTGTCAGGCACTGGGTGCCCGGCAGAAATTAGTTGTTGCGGGTAGCTTGCTCCACCTCGGCAGCTGCTTCCTTGGTTTCGGCGGCAGCTTTGTTGGTAGCATTGTTGGCCGCGGCAGCTGTTTTGTCGGCAGCGTTTTCGATGGCGTTGCCAGCGTTGTTGGCTGCGGCTTCGGTAGCGTTAGCGGCATTGTTGGCTGCGGCTTCCGTTGCATTAGCGGCATTAGTAGCTTCAGCTTCGGCAGCAGCCCCTGCGTTTTCAGCGGCAGCCTCGGTGTTGGCGGCAGCTGCATCGGCATTCTCTTTGCCTTCCTGGGTGCAGGAGGTAGCGGCGAAAGCAACGGCAGTAGCTACGAACATAGCTTTAATCGACATTTTCATGGCAAAAAGAAATTGAGAGTGAAAAAGTAACTGAACAGTACTTAATAGCGGCCCGCCTAAGAGGTAACCCACTTCGGCGGCAAGCCGCAGGATTATTGGCGTAGCTCCAACATCCGGCGTTTTGCGTGCGTAAGCAGGGCCCGTTCCCTTACCTGATACCTGAGTTAATGAAACATCTTTTGCCCGTTCTGCTCGGACTGCTCCTCGTACTGCCAGTGGCGGCTCATGCCCAAACCAACGACGGGTTTCTGCGCCGCGACGGTACCATGTATATACTCCGCAACGGCCAGACGCGCCCCATGCTCCATGATGTGCACCTGCCCAACGGCCAAACCGTTACGCACGACGGCTTTGTAGTGGCCGCCGACGGCCGCCGCACGGAGCTGCGCAATGGCAGCGGCTGCAACCTCAATGGCGAAGCTACCACTGCCAGCGCGCAGGCCAACCGGGTAGTGCTGCAACCAGTAGCCAGCAGTGCTCCTGTCAACCGCCGAACGGAATACATACAAGCCTTGCCGGCATGGGCCAAGTGGATAAGTGGCCGTGGCAAGGGCCGCTATAAGAAACGGAAAGGCAAAAAGCACGACGACTAGCCGCTAGCGGGGCAAGGCCGCTTATTTCACTTCGTCGGCATCGGTGTCGATATAGAACGTACGGCCTTGCTGGGTGACGCGGGCACGGCCCTCCACAAAGTCAGCGGCGCTGTCGTAGTTGCCGAACGGTTCAGTGCCCTTGGTTGGGTCAGTGAGGTAAGCTTCATTGATAAAAGTGTACTGGCCATTGCGCTTCACGCGGGCCAACCCCTCCCGAAATGGATACGCCTCTTGAAAGATGACCGGCTCTTTGGTAAGTTCTTCGGGGCCGGTGATGTAGAACCAGCCGCGGCGGTCCAGCACGGCGGCCTTGCCCTCACTGAAAGGCAAGGCCGCATAGTAATAGGTGTTGAACTCCTGGCCCTGCAAGTCCAGGAACGTGTAAAGCTTGCCGATGCGGGCACGGGCATAGCCGTCGGAATAGGGCTGCAGCGCATCGTAGGCCGGCGGTACCACCTCTTTGCCGTCTTTACCAAGGAACCCAAACGCGCCATCCAGTTCCACTATTGCCCGGTCCTCCGCCTCAAAAGCCCCCGCCGACGTGTACCGGGCCGGCACCAGCGTATCGGCGTGCGCCGTGAGGTAGCCCCAGCGCCCGCCTTCCTGAAACGGAACCGGCGGCCCGGCTGTGGCGGTGCGCACGCCCCACCACAACAGCCCTACGCCCAGCAAGCCGGCGCCAGCAAGTGTTGCCTGCTTTTTGTAGCGTCGCCATTGCCGGAGGCGCTGCTTGGCCTGCCGCCAGTTCGGCCGCTGAACTGGCTGGGTGGCTGTGGCACTGGGCGTAGCAGCTGGTGCACCATTTAACGTGGAGGGCGTCTGGCGGAGCTGCTGCATCAGGCTTTCCAGCTGTTGGATACGGCTGTCCAGCGCCCGGTTGCGCTCCTCCAGGTCGGTGCGGGAAGCACGCATGGCGGCCTCCAGGCGTTCTTTTTCCTGGTTTTCTAAAGCAAGCCGGGCTTGGAGTGCCTGGGCTTCGGCCGTCACGGGCGGAGCTGCCGTTAGCTGCTGGCGCAACTGCGCAATGCTTTGCTCCCGCTCTTTTTCGCGGGTTTCCAGCGCCTGAAGCTGTGCACCCAGCTCGGCCTGCATGCTGGCGCGCAGCCGCTCCAGCTCATCTTTCTGAGCCTGCGGAGCGGCAGTAGTGTAGGTGTCGTCGGCAAGCTGATCCGCGTCGGGGTCCGACACGTCCTCTGCCCCCAGCCAGCGCCACAGCCAGTTCGCCGCCCTCTTAAGCTGAGTTGCTTCAGGCGAGGCCGGGTTGGCCGTTTCCGGTCGGTCAGCCAGGGTTTGAGTTTCTTCTGAACTGCTTACAGGTTGTGCCGACGTCCTGACCGGGTTGCCCTCAGCGTCGACTAAGGTGGCGAAAATAGCTGGCTGGGATTCCGGTTCCTGCTGCAATAGCTCTTCTGCCAACTGCGTGATGTCAGCAGGCGTTAGGTCGATTTCCGGGGTAGCCAACTGCCGCAGGCGCCGGGTGCAGTTAGCAGGGTTAGGCAGCAGATGAAAGCTGCTGCTGGCGGGCACGCTGCTCATTCGCTCCTCAATTTCGGGCCCAAATATGAGTGGCTGTTCAAACAGCGCTAGGCCCGCAATAAAGTTGAGGTTCACTGCCTCCGGCGGAAGCTGAGGCCGAAGCCAGGCTGCCAGAGCTTCTTTTTGCCGGCTGAATTGCTGAAAAGGATTGTCGGCCCCGGCCGAGCCGGTGAGTGGCCGTCCGGCCAGGCGCCAGGCGCTGTAGCCAAAGTCGGGAATATGAAGCGTGCCGCCGCCTGGCAGCAATAGCAGCAGCACGATGCTGTGCGGCCGGATAAGCACAGCATCGAGCACCTCTTCGTTGGGGCCGTCTATTGCTATATTGCCAAGCAGCAGGGTAACGGGCGCGCCGGTTTCAGCCAGCAACGCCCCGCGTAAATCGTCGAACTGTTGCTGACGGGTGGCGTCTGAGAAAGGAACCGGAAGGTAGGTGTGGAGCATAGAAAAAGCAGCGGTCCGGCCGCAACGCAAAATGGCCGGCAGCTTTCTACGCAGCTAATGGGCATAGGGTAACTCAACTTTTCCGGCGGCGGGCAAGTATAGACAACCACCTTCCTTACATCCGTTAGATTTTTCCCCATGGATTCCACGGCCTCCACTCCCCAAAACACGCCTGTTCCCACAGTGCCCCTTACAGTCACTGATCAGCAAAACACTGCCCTGTTGGAGGATACCCTCACGCTGCTCAACGCTGGCCTTCCCGATAAGCCCGACCAGCAGGGGCTAACTGAAATAGAACGGTGGGAGCAGGTGCTGAAAGCTTCGGAGCGTCCCGGTCTGGCAAAAATAATTCAGGAACTGGCTACGCTTCGTGAGCAGCTCACCGCCCCCGACACCCAGTCGCACGACTTAGCCGAAACGCTGGCTACGCTTGGCGCCGAAACCTCAAAGGTTGCCGAAGAGTCTAATGGTGACTATTCGGGCCCGCTTTTGCACTTAGGAAAAGTGCTTATAAAGATGGGCTCTTCGCTTTCACGCTAGTTTTTTCGGCCTAGTACTACTAGCGCCTATCAACAGCACAGCCCTTATCTGAAAATACGCCTTGCTTCTGGCAATTGGCGTGTTTCAGGTAAGGGCTGTGCTGTTGATAGGCCGCTTGGATACAAGTAAAGCGGTAGGCCGGTATCTGCAACGTACTTTTGCGGCTCTTAGCAGCTTACCTACCTATGGAATCTGGTTCAGTACTTCCGTCTCTTCCGCCCTTGGCTCTCTACGACCCGTTTACGGGGATGCAGTTCAGCCAGAAGCATTGTTTTTTGTGTGGCACATTCACTGTGCCCGGGCAAGACGTGGTGCCTGTGTTTGCCGAGTGGCTGATGACCCGCTATAATCTGCACGAACGCCAGATTAAGCTGCTGGACATGAGCATCGTGCGCTACCAGGACCTGCAGATTGCGTGCTGCCCGCAGTGCCGTGCCCAGCACGTAGAGCCACTGGAAGGGCGTGTGCAGCAAGCTGCCGAGCAAGGATTAGCTGGCCTGCGTCAGCTGGACGAGCAGACCTTGTTTTTGTGGCTAGGCAAGATGTTCTATGGCGTTCTGGTCACGGAACTGCTCAATGAACTGATGCCGCTGGCGCGCCCACAGTACCCGCTGGCCGAAAACGCGCAGCTGTTTCGCCGTTTCCAGGCTTTCTTCCAGCCATTTCAGGCGTTGCGTATACCCATGCAGTACGATGATTTCGTGCCGGGTTCCATCTTCCTGCTGGAAGTTGATCAGCAGGAGGACACGCTGCCATTCTCTTACGATGATGATTTGAGTACCCTCACGTTCAGCATCAAGCTGGATGAGGCTGTGCTTGTGGCTTGCCTCGTAGATAATGGCATCATTCGGCAGGCTATGCGCCGCGTCTACGACGATGCACAGCGACCCCTGCATCCGGTGCAAGTAGCTGAATTTAAGGCCCGAGTATATTACGCCGCCTACTTGCTTAATGTAGTGCCCGATTACTACCCGCGCACCGTGCACCCCGGCGACACTACGTTGGTAATGGACACATTGATTGACGATGTAACGGGCGCTGTATTCAACCCCTGGGAGAACAGCGGATATGCCCAGTCGTTGCTGGAGATGTGGAAGCCCTGGCAGATTCCGCTCTCACAAATTATGCACGACCCAACCCAGCCACTCAGCCTGCTATACGATACCGAAGGGCAGCCTCAGCAGCTGCAGCACTTTCAGGGCCAGCAGGATTAGCACAGGTAGGGGGATACTGAAGGCAGGTGCCGGTTCGGTTAGCTGGCCTGCCAGGATGGCTCGAATACAAACTTGCTAAGCCTGATATTCGGCCAGCGGCCTTCAAGCCCAGATTTGCATTCCCGCTCGTTCACCAGCACATCCACGCAATGGTGGTGGCGGCGGTTCATGGTATCGTGAATGATGTAAACACCATCCAAAGCGTCAGAAATACCACTGACGCGCACTTTATCACCGTATTTGAATGGCCCGCCCCATTTATTAAGTAGGTCGCGGGATACGGCAAGCCAGCGGGTTTTGCTGGAATGACGAGCCGGAATGATGGAGCCATCAGCAGTTTCCATCGGAGCATCGTCGGTTTGGCCCACTTCAGGCCAGTACGTGGTTGCCGTAACGCGGTACGACAGAGATTGAGGAGGAGCAGTGGGCCGTTGCATGGGCGTCACCGGTACTACAAGCTGTACCGGACGGGGGCTAATGCTGGCAACAGTGGATGGCAGCGCAAGAGCCGAGTCTGTGAGGGTGCGGGGTGGAAAGAGTAAGGTTAATAGGAATAAGGCAAGGGACATGACGTTTGGGTTCGTGGACTCTCGCTCTTTGTCCGGAGAGAATGGACAGCCGGCCCGACTCGGCTAATGGGAAGTGCGCCATCTGCGTTAGCAGGCTGAAAGCACAGGGTAAGGTATATTCAGCGGCTTGAAAAGCCGTAAACAAGCAAGTGAAAGGTGATTTGTGGTATAAATATAGATAAAAATAATAATTGATTGCACTTGTAAAATATTGTCTTTTTGGAGGGGTCAAAGGTAACACTTTTTTCTAAACTGGCTTTTTCAGTATGTGCTAATGGCGTTAGTAGAACCTGTATCGAAAATGATTGTTTAAGTCCGCCCCATACGCGCAGAGAAACGATTGGGTTATAAGTGGAGTAAGAACTCTTCAATCATGCCCGCGTATGGAATCAGGACCGTACTTCTTCACTGTCGTTGATTGATGCTCCTTACTTAACCACTGCATATGTATTCATCTGGTCCCCTGTCAAACAAAAAGGTTCTACTGGCAACCAAGCTACTCGCTCTGGCACTGCTGCCTGCCTGCTCCTCGCCCTCTACTCCCGCCACCGATGCCGGCGGCACAGCTGCCGCCACGGATTCAACTCAAACGGCTGGTCCGGTAGCACCTGCTAATTCGCCACTGCAGATAGTAGCCCAATTCCGGGAGCCGCAGATGGTGGGTGTGGCAGTGCTACCCGACGGCCGCGTGTTTGCCGACTTCCCCCGCTGGGACAACAACCCCGTGAACCCCATTGCGGAGGTGATGCCCGACGGCTCGGTAAAAGGCTACCCCGACGCCGACTGGTGCGCTTGGAACGAAACCGTGAAAAACGAGCCCCAGAAGCACTGGATCTGCCCCCAGAGCGTCCACGCCGACAAAACCGGTATGCTGTGGGTGCTCGACCCGGCCTCGCCTGGCATCAAGGGCACGGTGCCCGGCGGCCCCAAGCTGGTCAAAATTGACCCCAAAACCGACAAGGTGGTGCAGAACATCAGCATCCCGGAAAGCGTGGCTTCGCGTAAATCCTACCTCAACGACGTGCGCATCGACACCCAGAACCAGTACGCCTACATCACCGAGTCGGGGGTGGGCAGCTTGGTGGTGGTGGATCTGAAGTCGGGGAAGGCGCGCAAGCTGCTGGCGGGCCATTCCACCATGATGGGCGACACCACGCTCAACATCAAGGCCGACGGCAAGGAGCTGATTGATGCTACCGGCAAGCGCGCCCAGTTCAACGCCGACGGCATTGCGCTGAGCCAAGATATGCAGTACCTCTACTGGAAGCCGCTGACCAGCTACACCCTGTTCCGCATCAAAACGGAAGCCCTGCGCAACCCCGCCCTCACCGATGCCCAACTGGCCACCCAAATTGAGGACCTAGGCAAAGTGCCTGCCTCCGACGGTATGGAAATCGATGCTCAGAACAATCTGTACCTGAGTGCCTTCGAGGATCATTCGATTAAGCGCCGCACGCCGGCCGGCAACATCGAAACGGTGGTGCAAGACCCGCGCCTGGAGTGGCCCGATACGTTTGCCTTCTCCGGCGACGGCAAAACGCTATACGTTACTACATCATCCATCCACAAAACTCCCACTTGGAATAAGGGCATCGGCAAGCAGGACCAACCCTACTACATCTTCAAGATGGCATTGAAGTAGCACCGCAAGCAGTAGCGCGAACTTTGTAGTTCGCGTCCCCGCGCCGTAGCAACGGTAGTCGTTCGGGGGCGCGAACTGCAAAGTTCGCGCTACTGCTTCACTGAAAGCCGTTCCTGCGTGACGGGAGCGGCTTTTGTATTTATTTGATAGATTGGACATCGGTACCTGTGCAAGAAACTCAGGTGAAATTATGTGATTGATTAACAGGTTTATTTGTACATGCGCATATCAGTTTTTACTTCCTGATCAGCCTGTTTACCTTTACCCCCTGACACCACCAGCTCCCACCGCATGGACGCCAACTCTTATATCGCCAACGCCCACGGCGACTACCTCGACAACCTGTACCAGTCTTACAAGGCCGACCCGCAGTCGGTGGATGCGAGCTGGCAGAAATTCTTTGAAGGCTTCGACTTCGCCCAGCAGTACCCCGAGGACGGGATGCCGCAGGCCGATGGCGAAGGCGTACTGACCACCTCGGCCAGCACCAACCAGGCCGGCGCCGTCCGGGCCGTGGACACGGTAGCGGCCGACAAGGAAACGCAGGTGCGCAACCTCATTCACGCCTACCGCAGCCGCGGCCACCTGGTGGCTAAAACCAACCCGGTGCGTGAGCGGAAGGACCGGAAGGCCCGCCTCAACATTGCCGATTTCGGCCTGAGCGACGCCGACCTCGACACCAAATTCAAGAATGGCGAAGTGCTGGGCCTGGGCTCGGAAGCCACGCTGCGCGAGATTGTGGCCGCCCTGCAGAAGGTGTACACCCGCACCATCGGCTTCGAGTACATGTACATCCGCGACCCGCAGGTGCTCGACTGGTTCCGCGAGAAAGTGGAGAAGGACTCGCTGAGCTTCAACCCCGGCGTGGAGTATAAAAAGCGCATCCTCAAGAAGCTGAACGAGGCGGTGGTATTCGAGAACTTCCTGCACACGAAGTTTCTGGGCCAGAAGCGGTTCTCGCTGGAAGGCGGTGAAACCACCATCCCAGCCCTCGACGCTATTATTAATAAGGCTTCGGAACTGGGCGTACAGGAGGTGATGATTGGCATGGCTCACCGCGGCCGCCTGAACGTACTGGCCAACATCATGGGCAAAACCTACGAGCAGATCTTCTCGGAATTCGAGGGAACGGCCGTGCCGGATCTGACCATGGGCGACGGCGACGTGAAGTACCACATGGGCTATTCGTCGGAGGTGGAAACTGAAGGCGGCCAGAAAGTCAACCTGAAGCTGGCGCCCAACCCCTCCCACCTGGAGGCGGTAAACCCGGTGGTGGAAGGCTTTGTGCGTGCCAAAATCGAGCACCAGTACGGCGGCGACTACCACCAGATTCTGCCCATTCTGATTCACGGCGACGCGGCGCTGGCTGGCCAGGGTATCGGCTACGAGCTGACCCAGATGTCGTTGCTGGAAGGCTACCGCACCGGCGGCACGCTGCACTTCGTGATTAATAACCAAGTGGGTTTTACTACTGATTTCGAGGACGCCCGATCTTCGATTTACAGCACCGACCTCGCCAAGATCATCGACGCGCCGGTGTTGCACGTGAACGGCGACGACCCCGAGGCCGTGGTGTTTGCCGTGCGCCTCGCCACCGAGTACCGCCAGCAGTTCCACGCCGATATCTTCATTGATATGGTGTGCTACCGCCGCCACGGCCACAACGAGTCGGACGAGCCCAAGTTCACCCAGCCCACGCTCTACAACCTCATCAGCAAGCACCAGAACCCCCGCGAGGTGTACAACGCCATGCTGGTGCAGCGCGGCGACGTGGACGCGCAGCTGGCCCAGCAGATGGACAAGGAGTTCCGCGACACCCTGCAGGCCCGCCTGGACATGGTGAAGCAGAAGCCGCTGCCCTACAACTACCAGGCCCTCGAAAACGAGTGGCGCAGCCTGCGCCGCAGCAAGCCCGAGGACTTCGAGAAGTCACCGGAAACCGGTATCAGCGAGGAAGTGGTGGCCAAAGTAGGCAAGGCCCTGACCACGCTGCCCGAAGGCTTCCGCCCCCTGAAGCAGATTGAAAAGCTGATGGAGGAGCGCAAGAAGATGTTCTTCGAGACGCGGGTGCTGAACTGGGCTGCCGGCGAGCTGCTGGCCTACGGCTCCCTGCTCGACGAGAAGCACATTGTGCGCGTAAGCGGCCAGGACGTGCAGCGCGGCACGTTCTCGCACCGCCACGCCGTGTTGCACGACGCCGAAACCTCGGCCCCGTACAACTCGCTCAACTACATTGGCGAAGGCCAGGAGAAGCTGAGCATCTACAACTCGCTGCTGAGCGAGTACGCGGTGCTGGGCTTTGAATTCGGCTACGCCATGGCCAACCCCACGGCCCTGGTGATCTGGGAAGCCCAGTTCGGCGACTTCGCCAATGGTGCCCAGACCATGATTGACCAGTTCATCGTGTCGTCGGAAAGCAAGTGGCAGCGCATGAACGGCGTGGTGCTGCAGCTGCCCCACGGCTACGAAGGCCAGGGCCCCGAGCACTCCAACGCCCGCCCCGAGCGGTTCCTGCAGCTGGCCGCCGAAAACAATATCATCGTGGCCAACATGACCACGCCGGCCAACTTCTT
Organism: Hymenobacter puniceus; assembly: GCF_014333525.1. Classification (GTDB taxonomy): domain Bacteria; phylum Bacteroidota; class Bacteroidia; order Cytophagales; family Hymenobacteraceae; genus Hymenobacter. Next base: position 970,724 of record NZ_JACSCX010000001.1, on the reverse strand, counting down.
CCACGCGCTGCGCCGCCAGCTGACCTGGGAGTTCCGCAAGCCGCTGGTGGTGATGTCGCCGAAGTCGATGCTGCGCCACCCACTGTGCGTGTCGCCGGTGGAGGAGTTCACCTCCGGCCACTTCCGCGAGGTGCTCGGCGACGTGTACGCCGACGCCAAGAAGGTGAAGCGCGTGCTGCTGTGCTCGGGCAAAGTGTACTTCGACCTGCTGGACGAGCAGCAGCAGTCGGGCCGCACCGACGTGGCCATTGTGCGTTTGGAGCAGCTGCACCCCTTCCCAAAAAAGCAGCTTGATGCCGAGCTGGCCAAGTACCCCAAAGCCAAGCTGTACTGGGTGCAGGAAGAGCCCGAGAACATGGGCTACTGGAACTACCTGCTGCGCTTCATGCGCCGCGAGCTGGAAGACGTGATTTCGCGCAAGCCTTCGGCCTCGCCGGCTACCGGCTACAACAAGGTGCACGTGAAGGAGCAGAAGGACCTCGTGGCCCGCGCCTTCGACAAGCCCAAGGAAGCCGTGGCCGACGACAACATCAAAGCCACCGCCGAAGTAGCCAAGAAGCAGGACTAGCCGTAGCGCGAACTTTGTAGTTCGCGTATCTCGACGTTCTTTCACCGATAGTTCAGGAGCCGCGAACTGCAAAATTCGCGCTACACCCACCGAAACCCTTCAAAACTCCCACTTATGGGTCTGGAAATTAAAATCCCCGCCGTCGGCGAGTCTATCACCGAAGTAACCATTGCCAAGTGGCTGAAAGCCGACGGTGACACCGTGAAGCGCGACGAGATTCTGGCCGAGCTGGAATCCGACAAAGCCACGTTCGAGCTGCCCGCCGAGGCCGACGGCGTGCTGAAAATCCGCGTTGCCGAGGGCGAAACCATCGGCATCGGCACCACCATTGCTGAAATTGACGGCGACGGTGCTGCTGCTGCGCCAGCCGCTGCTGCTCCGACCGCCAGCGCCCCGGCTGCTCCTGCTGCTGACCCCGTGAGTAAGGGCGAGGAAAACCCCAAAGCCAGCGACCAGGCCGGCTACGGCGGCCAGCCCGAAGGCGGTGCCGCCGCTCCGGCTGCTGCCCCCGCTAGCAACGGCGGCGGTGCTACCGTGGAAATGACGATTCCGGCCGTGGGCGAATCCATCACGGAAGTGACGGTGGCCAAGTGGCTGAAGGAAGACGGCGCCCAGGTACAGCGCGACGAAATCATTGCCGAGCTGGAATCGGACAAGGCCACGTTTGAGCTGCCCGCCGAAGGCACCGGCATCCTGCGCCACGCCGCCAAGGAAGGCGAAACCATCGGCATCGGTGCTACCATTGCCCGCATCGAAGGCGGCAGCGGTGCTGCTGCTCCGGCTTCTGCTCCGGCTTCTGCTCTCGCCGCTGCTCCCGCCGCTGCTCCCGCCGCTGCTCCGGCTGCTGCCCAGGCTGCTCCGGCCGCCGCTGCTCCGGCGGCTTCGGCAACCACCAGCTACGCTACCGGCACGCCTTCGCCGGCGGCCGGCAAAATCCTCGGTGAGAAAGGCATCAGCCCCGCCGACGTGCAGGGCTCGGGCCGCGACGGCCGCATCACGAAAGAAGATGCCCAGAACGCCCAATCCAAGCCTGCTGCGCCGGCTCCGGCCGCTGCTCCCGCTGCCGCCAAACCGGCTGCGGCACCCCAGACGGCTCCGGCTGCCAGCGGCAACCGCAACGTGCGCCGTGAGCGGATGAGCAACCTGCGCAAGACTGTCGCCCGCCGTCTGGTATCGGTGAAAAATGAAACGGCCATGCTCACCACCTTCAACGAGGTGAACATGCAGCCCATCATGGACCTGCGCAATAAGTTCAAGGACAAGTTCAAGGAGAAGCACTCGGTAGGCCTCGGCTTCATGTCGTTCTTCACCAAGGCCGTGTGCGTGGCCCTGAAAGAGTGGCCCGCCGTGAATGCCCAGATTGATGGCACCGACATCGTGTACAACGACTTCTGCGACATCAGCATTGCCGTATCGGCCCCCAAAGGCCTCGTGGTGCCGGTGATCCGCAACGCTGAGGAGCTGTCGTTTGATGGTATCGAGAAGGAAATCGTGCGCCTTGCTGGCCTGGCCCGCGACAACAAGCTCACCATCGAGCAGATGACCGGCGGCACGTTCACCATCACCAACGGCGGCGTGTTCGGCTCCATGATGAGCACCCCGATTATCAACGCCCCGCAGTCGGCTATCCTCGGCATGCACAACATCGTGCAGCGTCCGATTGCCGAAAACGGCCAGGTGGTGATTCGCCCCATGATGTACCTCGCCCTGAGCTACGACCACCGCATCATTGACGGCCGCGAGTCGGTGTCGTTCCTGGTGCGCGTGAAGGAGCTGCTCGAAGACCCGACCCGCCTGCTGCTGGGCGTGTAATCGTCAGGAATAATACTTTTGAAAGCCGTGCCTCTAATGTGGAGGCACGGCTTTTATTTTGCCAACTATGAAGCAACAGTCTATTCAGCTTGAGTCCGACAATACGATTACTAAGCTGAGTTGCTACCTATGTATGGCGGTAAGCCTGATCATCTGTTTCTTTATTTTGGTTAATGCAGAGGCTGGGCAGAAAAACAGCCAAACCTGGGGTTGGATACTGCTTGTGCTGCTCGTTGGCGTAGTGCCGCCATGGTACTATGTGTCTGCCCTCAAACGATATAGAGTTACGGTCACTAGCCAGGAATTTCTGTTGGAGCAACTGCCAGCAAAAGTCCTGAGCCGACAGTCGATGAATACTTTGCTCGGGTGGTGGGTAGTTACTATTCCAGGGGAAGGGAGTATGGGACGAGGCCTACACTTTGACTTTAAGTACGGTGACCGTGTATACCTGCAAAGTTTGGAATATAGGGGTTTCGATAAGCTGGTAGAATATATGCAAGCTCACTTCTTGCAGAAGAGACTCAAGTAGCAAGCTGCTACTTGCGTCAGCAAGAAAAAGGCCCCTCGAATCAGAATCCGAGGGGCCTTTTTAAAGAGGGGGAACGGTAATAAAAAATTAGTCGACCGGCAGCTCGCGGGTGCGGGTGGCGCTAAGGCGCGTGGCCATTTGTTGCGCTACTTGCTTGGCTTGTTCGGCGCGGGAGCCGGTGAAGTGCTCTTCCACCGTCGAAGAAAACAGATTCAGCCAATGCTCGACGTGGGCACCGCTACGCGGCAGGGCCACTTGCTCGGGCAGGGGCTCGCCTTCAATCGTGCCCTGGCCTAACAGTGTGCTGCTCCAATAACGGTACTGCGACGTGAGGTAGTGAGGCCAGTGGATGCGGGCTGCTGCTCCAAAGCTGGCACCAAGTAGCGTGTCCTGCGTAGCCTTATGGCAGAGCGTGTCCACAAGCGTTTTGATGTCGCCTTCAGTCTGAATGTCGTGGCGAGTAACAGAGGAAGGGTGCATAAGCCAGAATGATTATGGGGTGGGCTACCAATACGTAGCGAATTTACGCAGGTTGCGAATCATTCGCTACTAAATGATAAAGTTTTTATATTTTCTGACAAATATCCTTTTTAAGGAGAATTGAATGGTGGTCAGTTTACCTTGGTGATGCGCAGTTGATCTAAAATAGCCTCATTCACGGCGCCGTTCATATTCTCATTGGCTGCTTCCAGTGTAAGAGTAAGGACCGTGCGGCCTTTTGGCAGTTGCACCACAATTGGGTTGGAGTAGCCCCAATCGGACCACTCGTCCACGCCGCGCTGTGGCAGTACTACCGTGCCTACTTGTGTCGCCCCAAGGCGGAGCGTGCGGATTGCGCACTTGTTGCTGGTGTTGATGGGACCGTTGCCGTTAGCGTAGCGAAAATCGAGGGCGTACATACCCGCCGCTGACACTGATATTGGTACCGCGAGGCGGCGGTTTAGGTCTTTGCTGATAATAACGAAGCCTTTACCGGTGTAGCCTTCGCCGAGATGATCCTTGTGAACCCTTTCCACTTTCAAGGCCACCGCTTCCACTTCCACAAGCTGTGTGTGGCGGGCGGCCTCCGGCACCACCGGCTCACTGGCGAACCCCTCGAAGCCCTGCGCGTCGATGGCCACCACCTGGTATTCGCTGAATGATTGGCCGACGGGCACAGCGTAGGTGGTTTCAGTGGTACGGGCCGCAAACTGGCTGTTGCGCAGCACCTGGTAAGCGCGGGCACCCTCCACGGCAGGCCACACCAGAGCACCAGTCGTATAGCGCACGGCAGGCGTCGGGGGCGCTACGTGGTGCGCTACTTTGTTCTGCGATGAGGCCGCCAACGACATGTTGGGCAGCTCAATCCGGATGTTATGCGGGCCGGTAAGTGTGGCCGGGATGGTGGCGTCGGGCAGCGGCTTACCATCCAGCGTAATCTGGCGGATGCCCTGGCCGAAGCCGACCATTTCGATGTTGAGCACGGCGCCCCGGTACCGAAAGTTGGTGAGCTTGCGCGTACCCGCCAGCGCCTGCGGCACAAACGGCTGGAACGTAAGCTGGTTGGCTTGGAAGTTCATGCCAAACAATCCCTTGTATACCAGCCCCAGTGCGCCCGAAAGGCTCCAGAGCATGTTGCTGCTGTTGATTTGGGTGCCGGCGAAGTCGCCGTTGCTGGCCACAAAGTTTTCCTTGTTGGTCAGGAACAGCGCCGCGGGCCGGGCCACGGCCATCAAACTTTCCATAAAGGCGGTTTCGTTGCCGACTTTCGCCGCTGCCAGTCCCCAATAGCTCTGCACGAAGGGCCACACGGCGTTATTGTGGTAGGGCGGGATGCCGGAAATCTGGGGGTAGATGCACGGCACACCGTAGTCCATGACGGGGGTGCGGGCCACGATGGTTTGCGGCCGGCTGCCCTCGGCCACGCCGAACAGCACTGCCAGCGCCTCACCCAGTGCCTCCGACTTGGGCGACACCTGCTGATGCACGCGGCCGTAGCGGAACTGTCCGTAGTAGCCTTTGTCTTCCAGCCACAGGTGTTCGTTGATGCCCTTGCCGATGCGGGCCGCACGGGTTTGCGCGGCACGGGCCACGGCGGTTTCGCCCAGCTTTTCGGCCATCAGCCCCAGCACGATATTGCCCTGGTAGTGCGCGGCGTTGGTGCCCAGGTTTTCGCTCTGGTAGATGTCCACGGGCTGCATCCACTTGGGGTAGGTTTGCTCGCGCCAGTCCAGAAACGATGATTCGCCGCGCACGAGTCCGGTTTGCGCATCATACGCTACCTGCTCGTCGTCTTCAATAGTGCGCTTGATGATGGGGTACACCTGCCGCAGCCAGCCTTCGTCGCCGGTGGTGAGGTAGATTTCCCAGGCGGCCGTGGCCCAGATAATCCGGTCGGTGGAAACGGGGTAGGCGCCGCCGGTGCCGGTGTCCTGGATGATGCGGCCTTCGGGCGTGACCTTGCGCATCAGGCTGGTTTTGGCTGCTTCCGGCTGCAGCAGCGCCTGGCTCAGAATGATGCTGTAGCTGATGTCGCGAGTCCAGACGCCGGCCCACTCTTGGCCGGTGCGGAACGTGCCGTCGGGCTCCACGGCGCGCTTGGCTTCTTCCAGCGCCATATTGTACAGCGCATCGAGCAGCGGAAAATCAGAAGTGAGCTGCGGAAACGCCGACACATCGAGCGTAGCCTGCCAGCGGGCAGCGGTGCTTTTTTGGTCGGAGTGGGCGTTGAGCACCACCGTGGTTTCGTAGATGCCGTTGCCGTCGGGGTCTTTCAACTCCAGCGGCGGCTTGTTGATGAGGTTGTCGAAGTCCCAGCTGAGCGGCGCAGTGTTGCCAGCCACGAATACGTGCTTGAAATCGGCCTTATAGAGTTTCTGCCCGTTGTGAAGCGTGTAGTAACCCTGCTTCTGAAACGCCGCCAGCATCGGCCGCAGATCCAGCCGGATGGTGAGCGGCGTGTTGGGCGCCAAGTACTGGTTGGCCGGCACCGGGCGCTTGTCCACCGACTGCTGCCCGAACACGATAACCGGCGTTTCGAGGGTTGCACCCCCGGCGGCCGGCAGCGCCAGAAACAGGTGGTCCTGGCCGGGGGGCATTTCGTTGTCTTTGCCGTTGACACTGAATTTGAAGCTCACCTGCGGGCTTTGGAACGCATTGGCGGGGCTTTGGTAGTCAGAGGTCAGCTCCTGGCGGGACAGGGCCCGCGCCGTGTGCGGCCCCTGCACCAGCGAATCACGAAAGACAGTGTAGGCTGCTGATTGCCACACGGGAGCTGGCGGTGCGGCGGCTGGTTGGCTGGCGGTAGTTGGGGAAGTGGGTTTGGCCATCTGGCAGGCAGCAAGGAAACCAAGGCTTAGCAGCAAGCCGGTAGAGTAGGAGAGTCGGGACATGGCGTAAGGTAACGGTAGATGTCTTTTCTGATGACGGACCGAGTTGATGGGAAGACCAGCCGAACAATGCAAAGACGCGTATTCGTGCCTGGCCGTTGAACGGTCGGTATTGCGGTGTATGCAGGTGCAACAACATCAGCACGATGCGGAGACGCGTATTCGCGTCTCCGCATCGTTCAACTGGTTTTTACTGCGCCATTTAGTGGACTACTCTTGCACCGGCGGCCGGGTGGTCCGGCCGCCCAGCACCACCAGCGCCACAGCCAGCACAATCAGAGCGGCCCCGCCTATCATGCCCACGTTTAGCGCCTCGCCCGCAAATGCCCAGCCCAGCAGCACCGCCACCACCGGATTCACGAAGGCGTAGGTGCCTGCCAGTGCCGGCTCCACCACCCGCAGCAGCCAGATGTAAGCCGAAAACGCCACAAACGAGCCGAACACCACCAGATACGCAAATGCACCCCAGGCTTCGAGCGAAATAGCCTCCAGATTATACGCTGCCGCTTCGCCGTGCAATAAGCCCGCTACCAGCAGAAACCCGCCGCCGCACAGCATCTGCATGCCCACCCCCAGAAAGGGCGAGCCGGCAATGGGCTTTTGCTTGGAATACAACGAGCCCACCGACCACATAAAGGCAGCCAGCAGCACGGCCGCCACCCCAATGCCGGGGTGGCCTGGTAGCAGCACCGGCGTTGCGCTGCGTTGGCTCATCAATAGCCCCAGCCCGCCAAGCCCCAGTGCCAGCCCCAGCAGCACTTTGCTGCCAGGCCGAGGTGCTAGCCCCGACGCCCAGCTCAGCAGCACCATAAACATGGGCACCGTGGCTACCAGCAGCGCCGCCGTGCCCGACGGAATGTATTGCTGGGCAAACACCGTAGCACCGTTTCCGAACAGCGGCAGGCAAAAGCCAACCACGGCGGCCCGGCCCCATTCCTGGCGGCTGGGAGCAGCGGCCCCGCTCAGGCGCACGGCGCCGTATTGCAGCGACCCTGCCAGCAGAAAGCGCGACGCCGACAGCAGGAAGGGTGGCCAGGCCCCCAGCGCCACTTTGGTAGCCAGGTACGTGGAGCCCCAAATCAGGTACAGCGCCAGCAGCGCGACTAAGACCAAGGGGCGGAGAGGGGTCGTCATGCGGCAAAGCTACGGCGGATGATGGCTTGGTGGCGTGGTGAATTATCGGTTGTCCGGAGCTTGCGAAGGATCTTGCCACATCAGAACAGCTGCTCTATGACAGGCTGCGGCGTTTCTGTGCGGCGAAAAGCCGTTGCAGCGCTTAGGTCAAACAGGATAGGGTCCTTCGTTGCCGACTGATGCGCGAGAGGCGCAGGATGTATAGTCCGCTCCGGATGACCGATAATTCACCACGCCACCAACCCACCAATCCACTACCTTTGCCGCACGCTGATTTCCACCGAATTCAACTCCTTATGAATCAATACGACGTTACCGTCATCGGCTCCGGGCCCGGCGGCTATGTGGCGGCTATCCGCTGCTCCCAGTTGGGCCTCAAAACCGCCCTCATCGAGAAATACGACACTTTGGGCGGCACCTGCCTTAACGTGGGTTGCATCCCCAGCAAGGCCCTGCTCGACAGCACGGAGCACTACCACAACGCCGCGCATACCTTTAAGGAGCATGGCATTGAGCTGAGCGACCTGCAGATCAATATGAACCAGCTCATCGACCGGAAAAACGGGGTGGTGAAGGCCAATACCGACGGGATTCAGTTCCTGATGAAAAAGAACAAAATCGACGTGCTGCACGGCGTTGGTTCGTTTGTCGATAAGAACCACATCAGCATTGCGCCCACGGCCGGCGGCGAAACCCAGCAGATTGAGACGAAGAACGTCATCATTGCTACCGGCTCCAAGCCCACTGTGCTGCCGTTCATTGCCCAAGACAAGCAGCGCATCATCACCAGCACCGAGGCCCTGAATATCCGCGAGGTGCCCAAGCACATGATTGTAATTGGCGGTGGCGTAATCGGGCTGGAAATGGCCTCCGTGTACGCCCGCCTCGGCGCGAAAGTGTCGGTGGTGGAGTTCATGGACTCGCTCATCCCGACCATGGACCGCGGCCTGGGCAAAGAGCTCAAGCGCATCCTGGGCAAAATTGGCATCGAGTTTTTCCTGAGCCACAAGGTAACCGGCGCTACCCGTGAGGGTGATGCCGTGACGGTAACCGCTACCAACCCTAAGGGCGAGGAAGTAAAGTTTGAGGGCGACTACTGCCTAGTGTCCGTGGGCCGCGTGCCCTACACCGCGGGGCTGAACTTGGAAGCTGCCGGTGTGCAAATGGAAGAGCGTGGCCGCATCAAGGTCGATGAGCATCTGCAAACCTCCGTGCCCGGCATCTACGCCATCGGCGACGTGGTGCGCGGGGCGATGCTGGCCCATAAGGCCGAGGAAGAAGGTGTGTTTGTGGCCGAAACCATTGCCGGCCAGAAGCCCCACATCAACTACCTGCTCATCCCCGGTGTGGTGTACACCTGGCCGGAAGTGGCGGGAGTGGGCTACACCGAGGAGCAGCTGAAGGAGCAGGGCAAAGCCTACAAAACCGGCTCGTTCCCGTTCCGCGCCTCTGGCCGCGCCCGTGCCTCCATGGACCTCGACGGCTTCGTGAAAGTGCTGGCCGACAAGGAAACCGACGAAATCCTGGGTGTGCACATGATTGGCCCCCGCATTGCCGACCTCATTGCCGAAGCCGTAACGGCCATGGAGTTCCGCGCCTCCGCCGAGGACGTAGCCCGCATGAGCCACGCCCATCCCACCTACGCCGAAGCCATGAAGGAAGCGTGTTTAGCCGCCACCGAGAACCGCGCGATTCACATGTAACTCCTGCGCTTGTGGTAAAAATTAGAAGAGGCTGCAACTCCTAGGAGTTGCAGCCTCTTTCTGTTAAGCGGGTATGTTTTTATCTTTGCAGTACTGTTCAAATTCGGTGTCCGTTAGAAAATAAGTGTCGCAGAAATCCGCTAATTCCTTTTCTATTGCTTTAGAGTATTTGTCATTAGCCGTAAGCAATGCTTCAGTTTGCTCAATGAATTTTTCAAAATCGTTGTTGATGTTGCATAATTTATCAATTGTTTTAAAATCAAGTTCTCTAAACTTAGCGGGGAAAATAATTTTGCTCTCATAGGGATTTGGTTTTAACTGTATGATGCCAATTCCAAATGATTGATTAAGTCTCTCCATTTCGTCATTTAGGCTTTCGCTTATCTCTAAAGCAACTAAATATCCAAAATTGGCCCAGCTTGAGTTTGATACTGCCTGAAAGAAAGATTGCTTTAAATCGTAATCAGAATTAATTTCTTTTTTAATCTCATAAGATGTTATCTTGAAAGACTCAACCCTGCTAACTAATCTTAAAAAAGCTTGGCTTGACTTTTTTTGCAATGTAAGAAATTTTATTCCCACCATATCAGGATGTGCCCATTTTTGATTATTATCTTTGCTATTAAGAGATTGTTCGTGAAATATAGTTTTGGAAAAGGTATTTACGTTTTTAAGGTAACTACTTAGTAGTTTGTGTAAATCTCTTTCGTGGTATTTGCTTATTTTTGACTTATTTGCTATTGCTTCAGGTTTTATTAAATCTATGGATTTGCTAGTGATATCTATTGAGTCTTCGTTCTTAGTTAAGTAATAAGAATAATTTCCTTTGCCCGTGCTCACTCTCTTTATTCTAGTGTCTCCATCTCTTATAAAGCCACCAAGTACGGCTGATACTGTTGAAGAAGGAGATTTTGTGTTTGAAAAATCATAATATTCCCTTGTGATTATATGGTTGCATACTTCGTTGTGGGTAGCTGGATTTTGAATTTCATTAAGGGTTAAAAGTACGGCTTCCTTAGTCGTCATATTGTGTGTTTTGAGGTTTAGTTAAATCACGTCTTCTGCACCAATTTAAACCCGTCCTTGGTCACTTGGTACTGCTGGCCCTGGATGGTGATGGTTTCGCCTTCCAGTAACTTGCTCAGGTTCTCGATGTCACCCTCGATGGTGTGGAGGCTGAAGCCGTGCTTGCGGGCCAGGGCGAGGTACTTGGGGTTGATATAGTCGCGGACGCCGCAGAGGATGATGCGCACGTGGGCGGTGGTGTTTTTGAGCAGCTTGGCGTCGCGGGGGAAGGTGTAGTTGTCGGCCAGTAGGATGAGCTCGGCCGAGTCGGGGACGGCGGCCAGCTGCTGGGCGTAGAGCAGGGCTTCGGCGTCGTTTTCGGGCGCGTCGCCGCCGCCGCCGGCCTTCATGGTTTCGATGAGCTTGTTTTTGATGGCCTCGTAGCTGTCGGTTTTCACGTGGTAGAGGCCGCCGGTTTTGCCCGTGCGCTTGTCCTTGTCGGGCTGGTCATTGCCGTCGTTGAAGAACACGAAGGTTTTCTCGTCTTCGAGGGCGCTGAGCTGCAGCCAGGCCAGCAGGTCGTAGGTGTAGGGGAACATGCTGCCCGTCACGTCGGTCACCACCACTTCCTTGCTCCACTCGGGGTGGCGCTGCATCACGCGGCTGACCACGTTGGCATCGGCGGGCAGGGGCATTTCCTCGATGGCGGCGGTATCGGCGGCGGCCAGCAGCTCGCCTTTCTTGGTGATGCGCGCCTCGCAGTAGTCGTTTTTGTGCTGCTTGTTCTTCTTTTTCAGCTGCACTCTATAGAGGCGGGCCGCCGAGTCGGGCAGCGCAAAGCTGGTGAAGCCCATATCGGCCTCACCCAACAGCTGCAGCGGCCCAATGGGCAGCCGGATGGCTCCTTTGGCAATAAAGGGGAACACCTTCCGGTCGATGGGAAAGCCGGAGGCGAAGGCCACGCTTTTCCGAATGGCCTCTTCCAGCTCCGCCACGCATACGGGCCGGGCAGTGGGCAGCACTTTCACTGCCTGAATAGCGCCCCGGGCATCTACGGTCAGCTGAAATTTCACCAGCTGAGCCTCCCGTTGGGGGCACTTGTAGAGGCGGCGTAGGCTGCGGGCCATCTGGCGGTTGGTAAAGCGGGAGCCGGGTAGGTTGCAGGCTACGGCTTTGCCTTTCGATTTCTTGCTGACTTTGAGGCGCTTCTTTTCCAGCAGGCGCAGCTTGCGGGTGAGGCTGTCGAGGTCGGCGCGGCTGGTGGCGGCGGTGGCGTGTCGGGCCACATACACCACAAATCCATGAAAAAACGGCTGGCACTCGGTGGGGCTGTTGCAGCCGGTCTGCTCCACCAGCGTCCACGCCACCGATTCATCCTGCAGCAAGCCCGGCACGCCGGCCGCCAAGTTGCGGATGCGGCTCAGGTTGAGCTGGCGCTGATTGAACGTGGGGTTGAGCTTGAAAGCAGTGTATACCAGGTCAACGCGCACGATGTGGCGGTTTTGCAGGCGCAGGGCTTTCAGGTCGGCGCCCGAAAAGGTGGAGGGCAGCTGCAGCGCCTCCAGATCGGGCAGGGGCTGGTAGCGCGCGGTGCGGTAAGCGTTGAGCTGGTCGTAGAAGTCTGTTAGGGCTGTTTCTGGGGGAGCAGTTTGGGCGTTGGAAGCAGCAGAGACCAGCAGGAGAATAATACCACAGAGAAACGCCCGTAACGGTACAGAGAACATAGAATAGGATAGAAAGCACAAGCAAGTGCAAAATAGGAGTTTGCCGGTTAGCAGGCAGAGTTCTTTTGTGGCAGAAATTGGGGGAGCACCAAAGCAGCCAAGAAGTTAGCTGCTTTTAGTAACTAGCCACCACAACTTTATTCTGAACCAACCCGTCGTGCTGTATTCTTTCCAGCGTCTGCTGTGCCTATTGATTTTGCTGCTGCCCAGTTCTCTCCAGGCCCAGCCAACGCTTACATCCGCGCAGTATCAGCAGGATTTCGACTACTTCTGGACCACCATCAACGATAACTACTGCTACTTCGACAAGAAGCAAACCGACTGGGCCCAGGTGCGACAGCTCTACGGTGCGCAGGTGGTCGGCGTGAGCACCCGGGCGCAGTTTGTGCGGCTGCTGGAAAATGCCCTCAACGAGCTCTACGACAACCACGCCAGCCTCTCCACCAACCTACCCGACTCCCGGCGCCTGGTCCCGACGGGTACCGATGCATGGGCGGAGTTCCAGCAAGGCAAACCGGTGGTGGTGGCCGTGCGCCCCGGCTATGGCGCCGAGCAGGTAGGGTTGCGGCCCGGCATGGAAGTAGTGGCCCTCAACGACGTGCCGATTGCGCAGGCCCTGCTGCCACTACTGGGCCAGAGTTTGAAAACCGTAGACGATGCTGCCCGCACCCTGGCCCTGAACCTCGTGCTGGCTGGCACCCACAATACTCCGCGCAAGCTCACGGTGCGCCTGCAGGGCCGCCGGCAGGATCTGTACCCCGATGCCCCTGTAAACCAGCTGGAGCGCAGAGCTTCCAGGCAGCTGCTGGAGAGCCGCCAGTTGGGTTCTATCGGCTACATCAAACTCAATAACAGCTTGGGCAATAACCAGCTGATAACTGCCTTCGACAGTACGCTCAACGCACTGGCCGGTATGACTGGCCTGATCCTGGATTTGCGCGATACACCCAGCGGCGGCAATACCACTGTGGCCCGCGCCATCATGGGCCGCTTTATCACGCGGGAGCAGCCCTACCAGCGCCACGAGTTTCCGGCGGAGGAGCGGCAGTATGGCATCAAGCGGAGCACGCTGGAAATCGTGTCGCCTCGCCTCCAGCCATACACGCGGCCCTTGGTGGTGCTGGTAGGCCACTGGACGAGTAGCATGGGGGAGGGCATCACTATTGGCTTTGACGCCATGGGCCGCGCTACCATTATGGGCACTGAAATGGCCCGCCTCAATGGGGCCATCACCTCATTTCGATTGCCTAACTCTGGGTTTAACTTCAATATTCCCACCGAGCGGCTGTACAGTGTGGCTGGGCTGCCACGGGAGAAGTTTATGCCGGCCGTTCTGGTGACGCCGGACACACAGGCAGCTGCCGATACGGGCTTGGAAAAAGCGCTACAGCTACTGCAAGCTCCTGCTCACCGCTGAATTTCAGCTAAGCTGTGGCTAAAAACTCCAAAACGGTCCTGCTTGATCTGGCATCTGCTTGCCGAAGCGTAGGCCACCTGCTACTTCGGAGGGTAGGTGGTTTTGATGTTGGGGTGGGGGCGGCGGTTTTGCTGGCGGTTGAGTAGCAGCACGGCCACACCCACCACTCCGGCCACCAGCGCCGCCGTAGCCCACGGACCAACGACGGGCGGTGGCACCGAGCGCACCCCGGAAGCATCCGCTACGGCAGGCTGGCGTACATAGCGGCCGTGGGTGGGCACCGCCTTTTGCCGGAAGTTAGCGGCTAGGTCTTGCAACTGCTGGCGTAGCAGCTGGCCGTGCATCGGAATTCCGTGGCCGGTAGCCGCCACCTCGGGGTTCAGGTTAGCCAGTAGCTCTACGGAGGCGCGGGCTTGCTCCCAGTCTGGCGTGAAGTACGCGGGCGGGCCGTGCACTTCCTGCTTCTGGCTCCAGGTGTTTAGCACGGATTCGGCCTGCACCGTCACGAAGGCGTCGCCGGCCAGCAGCGTCCGGTCGGCGTCGCGGAAAAACGAAACGTGGCCGGCGGTGTGGCCTGGCGTGTGCACCCAGCGCCAGCCCGGCAGGTGCGGCACCGAGCCATCCTCGGGCAACGACTGCACACGCCCACCCAAATCCAGCGGCTTCTTAGGGTAGAGAAACGACATAGCTGCCATGCCGCCGCCTCCCACCGTAGGGTCCGGTGGCGGATACGACGATCGGCCCGTGAGGTAGGGAAGCTCCAGCGGATGCGCATACACTACCACGTCGGGCCAGGCCTCCAGCAACTCCGGCAAGGCCAGCACATGGTCGAAGTGGCCGTGGGTGAGGATAATGGCCTGGGGCGGCGAGTCGGCCCCGAACAGCTCGGCGGCGTGCTGCCAGATGTGGTCGGCGGAGGCTGGTAGGCCGGCATCCACCAGCACCCATGGCGCGCCCTCGGCAGGTTGCTCCTGGGGCCACACGTAATAGAGGTTCACGAACACGTTGCGCCAGCCCGTTAGGCCGGGCACTACAGCTTGCAGGGCCGGAGAAGTGGCGCGTGTCGAATGGTTGGAGAGCATAGATTCAGGAGCTAAGTGGCGCAAGACCAACGCTTGCCTACGGCTGAATCTGAGCCGGTGTTATTGTCTGAGCTTCAGTTTTTTTGCGCCTGTTGAGCTTACTGCTGCATTTTGCGCAGGCGTTGCAACCAGCAGGCAGCCCCCGCGGCTCTGGTAGTAGAAGCACGCCATTCCCACCTTTCTTTACGCCATCATGCGTCTCAAATTACCCATCCTCGGCGGGCTGCTGTTGCTGGCCGGCACCTGCCATGCACAGATAGGGCTACGCGCCGGTGTCAATACCTACACCATTGCCACCAAAGCCGTCCGCGACGCGCAGTATGCCAGCGCCGATGCTAAGTCGGGCTACTAGCTAGGCGTGTTTTACGAGTACAAGCTGAGCCGCCAATTCTCCGTAGTACCAGAGCTGCAGTTCAGCCGCCAGCGCACCAACTTGTTAATCAACGACCAGTCGGTGGATGATGGCGGCTACGATGCCGCTTATCGTCTGCAGTTCAGCTACCTGCACGTGCCCGTGGTGCTACGCGGGCGTTTCGGCCATTTTTACGCCGAATTAGGGCCTCAGGCCAGCCTGCAAGTGGCTGCCCGCGAAACCGGCACCGAGAAAATCGGCACCTTCTCCGGCAGCTACACCCAATCCTTCGACCGGCCTGCCACCGACAGCTACCGCCGATTCGACGTGGGAATATGCGCCGGGCTGGGTGTGCAGCTGCCGGCTGGCCTGGCCCTGGGGCTGCGCGCCAGCACCGGCCTTCTTTCCCTCACACCAGCGCAGCGCAACACCGCCAGATACGATGGCCGGCAGCGCAGCCAGATGGTGCAGGCCTCCATCAGCTACCAGCTACCGCCCCGCTCCTGAAGCCGCTGCGGCAAACGTACCAGTCTGGCCAGATACCAAAAAGCGGTGGCAGCTCCTGAGAGCTGCCACCGCTTTTTGCTTGAAAAACACAAGGTGTTGAGTGCGTTTTATGGGCTAACCAGGTTCAGGCTGAGGTTGAAGTACAGCGGATTGGTTAGCTCGTTCTGATAGAGCGAAGGCTCGGAGCCCAGCAGGCTTTCCCGCTCGCCGGTAGGGTTTTGGTCGCGGAAGGCGTCGTTGCGGTAGTTGTAGCGCAGGCCGGCCTGCGCCGACACCCACACGAAACCCGTCAGCTTCTGCTCGTAGGTCAGGCGCGGCTTCAGTTCACCCCGGCGCAGGTACACGTCGCCCAGCCCGGCGTCGCCGAGGTAGTACACGTTGCCTTCCAGCTCGTAGCCGAATTTCAGCAGCGCCGTGGTACCGAAATTGCGCCGGATTTCAGCGCGGGCCGGAAACACCACTTCGCAGCCCCACTGAGGCGTAAATGTGCGGTTGTAGAGTACCACCGGAATGTAAAGCAGCTGACCGGCGCGGTAAGTCCGGCTCACGCCCAGGCCCCATTGCAGGTTGTCGTTGGGTTTCCAGCCGTAGATGGCTGTGGCGCTGTACGTCAGGTGCTTAGAGCTGATGTCGCCGGGCCTGCGGTAGTTGCCGCTGGCGTCGGCGTTCAACTGCACCAACGCAAAGTGCTTGATATCGAAGGGCTTGAACACGGTGGCGTTGATGCCAGTGGTGCGCAGGCCGTCTTCCAGCTGCCGGAAGTACACCGAGCGCTCGGGGTTGGCAATGTCCAGGCCAGTGTTCCAGTAGGTCAAGCCCAGGTTCACGATGACGTTGTTGCGCGAAATCACCGGCGCATTAAAGCCCAGCCGCAAGCCACGGGCCGAGTTGATTTTGGTTTCAGCCGTGGTCGGCTCACCGGTAGTGCTAAGCGTGTGCCGGCCCGTGGAAGTGAGCGTGTAGGGCAGCTGGGCCTCATAACCCACCGAAATCAGCTTGGTAGGCGAGAGGTATAACACCTTCTGAGTGGCGTAATTGGTGCCGCCTTCGGTGGCGTCGCCAAACTCCTCGAAGTTTTCAAGGGCTGGAGGAGCGGCCGTGGTGGTAGTATCCGTAACCTGGGCCAGCGCCGGGGCCGAAGCCAGTAGCAAAGCCAGAAGTGGGGCGTAACGATGGATCATAGGGCAGGAAGAAGATGGAAGCAACCAAAAAAGCCGGCTTCGGTTGCCTGCCGGAGCAGTAACCGAAGCCGGTGAGAAACCGCGCTGGTATTTACTTCTTTACCTGCCGCTTCCACACGTCGGTCCGGCCGAACAGGGAAACGCCGATGAAGCCCCTTACTTCCAAGGTATTGGCATCGGTCAGAGTCATTTCGCAGCTGTAGTCGCTGCCATTCTTGGGGTCGTAGATGCTGCCGTTTTCCCACTTGTTTTCGCCCGTGTAGGCGAAGTTGCGCATGTTCTCCAGGCCCTTCAGCGGCGTTTTGCGCTTGGTTTCGTCGGGATTATTGACGTCGGTGCGAGGCGTGCCGTCAGGGTTGTTGGGCACTTTCAGCCACACAATACGGCCGAAGTATTTGTCGCCTTTCTTGTAAATCTGGACCATGCCAGTACCCTCGCCGTTTTTCCAGACTCCAATAACGGCATCGGGGTTGGGGGCCGCCTGAGTAGCGACAGTGGCTAGCAGCAAGCCTACCAACAGCAGGAAGCTAAGAAAACGTTTGATCATGGGGGAATTGAAAAAAGAGGTGAGAAGTGAGTTTGGAAGCTAAAAATATTGAAAAAGGCGTATTGTGTCGGCAAAGTCGAAAATCATTCTGCGGGCCCGCATCCAAAACCGGTGCTAGCACATTGCATATTGCCTGCCAACCACTGCGTTGCGCGAACTATTGTATACAGGCGGTTCGGCACCAATGAAGGGGAGGCTTTACACCTCTGCAGGTATAGAGCTCAGGCAGCTCCGCGGAACGCGTGCGGGAAAATCAGGTCTGTGCATCGGGGCAATGTTATCTGCAGGACAGCAAGTTTCGGTGGCCACTACACCATGCAATTCCACAATCGTGCCAAGTGCTCTGCCCGAAGAAAACACTAGCTGCTACATTCCTAATCTACTCTGAGACTGGCATTATTCCCGCTGGGCGGCCTGTTGCAAGCAGGCCCTGCCTATTGCTCTATCGGGTTTGTGCGCTGGCACTTTCATGCCCACCAGCCATACCAGTATGCTCCGCTCAGGCTAGCTGAAATGCCAAGCGGCCGCAGCTCTCCGGAGCTGCGGCCGCTTGCGCATTGTAGTAAAATCGGGGCCTACTCGCCGCCGCCTACTTTCACGTTGAAGGCACTCGGACCCTTAGGGCCCATTTCCACCTCGAAGCTCACTTTGTCGTTCTCCTTGATGGTAGTACCGCTCGACAGACCGTTGGCGTGCACGAAGATGCTCTGCTGCGTTACAGAGTCCTTGATGAAGCCGTACCCTTTAGAGTCGTTGAAGAAGGTCACCTGGCCCTTGCGGATCGGATCTTCCTGCTCCATGTCTTCCTGGCGCATGGCACCCAGGCGGATGTCCTCTACCTTGATTTCCTTTTTCTTCTTGGTTGGGTCCGGCGGCGTAGACGTGATGTTGCCGTTCTCGTCTACGTAGGCGAGCATTTCGTCCAGGGGCTGACCTTTCTTGGCGTTGGCCTGGCGCTCTTCTTTCTTCTCTGCTTTTTCGTTGCGCTTCTTCAGCCGCTTTTTCTCATTTTCCTTCTTGCCGAAGGTTGCCTGCGATTTGCCCATGCGTGGTATGTAGTGGTATGATTGCCGAATGGCGTGTGTGGAGATGTTGAAAGCCCTCTTACGATAGCTGTATTATAGGTAAAAACCGATATTCAGCCCGTATGGTTCACAAGATAGGCTCACGGTCAGGAGAAGGAGATAAACCTGCCCGGGGAGCATCAGTTAAGGTATAAAAATAATTGCATAACTGCACGCAGCCGGGGCCGCGAATTCACAAAGATACGGAGGGCAAGGCAGCTTCGGTTACGGCCTGCTGCGGGAAATTATACGGTGCGGCTCACCAAGCTAATCTGCCCTAAAGCGGCCACCGGTTTCCGCAACCTGGCATCAGGTGCAACTGCGCTTCTTTGCAGCCGTTAGGATAAGCTCATTATTCATGTGAAAAAGCCATTCTGATGTCCGATAAACCATCCCTCTTTCCGCCCCAGCACCAAAGCGAGCAACCGGGCCTGGAATCCAAAATGACGCCCCAGCCCGAATACATCCGCGAAGGATACCAGGGTGCCAACAAGCTGCGCGACAAAGTAGCCCTGATTACGGGCGGCGACTCTGGTATCGGGCGGGCGGTGGCCGTGCACTTTGCCCGCGAAGGTGCCCACGTCGCCATCGTATACACGCCCCGCGAGCAGGAAGACGCCGAGGAAGTGCTGCGCTTGGTGGAAGCTGAAGGCCGCCGCTGCGTGCTGCTCTCCGGCGACCTGAAGCAGCCTGCCTTCTGCGAGGAAGTGGTGCGCCGCACCGTGCAGGAGCTGGGTGGCCTCAACATTCTGGTCAACAACGCCGCCGAGCAGAACTGGCACGACTCGCTCACCGAAATCAAGGATGAAGAGCTGGACTCTATCTTCGAGCTGAACATTAAGTCGTTTTTCCGCATCACGCGGGCCGCGCTGGAGCACCTCAAAGAAGGCGACTCCATCATCAACACCTCGTCGGTGAATGCCTTTGCCGGCAATGAGCAACTGATCGACTACACGTCCACGAAAGGGGCCATTACGTCCTTTACCAGGGCGCTGGCGCTGCAGCTGGCTTCTAAAGGCATCCGCGTAAACTCCGTAGCGCCGGGCCCCATCTGGACGCCGTTCATTCCTTCGTCGGCGGGCGCGCTCAAAGTAGCCGTGTTCGGCCGCGACACGCCTATGGGCCGCGCCGGGCAGCCATCGGAAGTGGCGCCAGCCTATGTGTTTCTGGCATCTGAAGACGGTTCCTACTTTTCGGGCCAGACGCTGCACCCCAACGGGGGGCGTGTGGTGAATGCCTAGTATCCAAAGACACGAGTGAAACCGGATTACTACAGCAACTCAGGCACTTCCTGCACTTCGCCGGGCTGCAGGCTGCCCAGCACAATGCTGCCGATGCGCACCCGCACCAGCCGTAGCGTGGGGAAGCCGACGGCGGCCGTCATTTTGCGCACCTGGCGGTTTTTGCCTTCCGTCACGGTGATGCTGACCCAACTGGTGGGGCCGTGCCGGTCGTCGCGGATTTTGCGGATGCGGGGCGGCAGGTCGGGGGCGTGCTCCAGGCGGAAGGCGGCGCAGGGCAGCGTCAGGTAGTTGCCTTCGGGAATACTGATTTCTACGCCCTGCTGCAATAGCGCCACGGCTTCGTCGGTGATGAGGCCATCCACCTGGGCGTAGTATTCCTTCTCTACGTCTTTGCGGCGCACCCGCTCACTTACGCGGCCGTCGGTAGTGAGCAACAACAGGCCTTCGCTGTGCTCGTCGAGGCGGCCGATAGACATGGTGCCTTCGGGAAAGTCGTGCAGCGCCCCCAGAAATTTCTTTTTGCGGGCCTCGCGGGCGTCTTCGCTACGAAACTGACTAAGGTAGCCGAACGGCTTATGCAACAGGAAATGGCGGTGATTCATGCAACAG
Source organism: Hymenobacter puniceus (assembly GCF_014333525.1). GTDB lineage: Bacteria > Bacteroidota > Bacteroidia > Cytophagales > Hymenobacteraceae > Hymenobacter. The sequence goes on along the minus strand of NZ_JACSCX010000001.1, from coordinate 950,878 downwards.
CAAAAACAGGAAGCAGCCAGCTGAGACCAGGCTGGCCGGCATACGCTAACCAGGCAGGCAGCAGCCCGGAGCATCGGCGGCACGAAGCTACGAAAGGCCCTGCCGGCATATTCGCAGCAAAGGCTGCCTGAGGTGGTGTCCGGTGGCAACGTTGCCGGCATCGTTTGCGCAAAGAAATGCCTATGGGCGTGCAATGTTGCCGCTTCATTTGGGGTAGGTTGGGGGAAGCCTCTATTCTGCCCCACCCGATGCCCCACCTTCCACCTTTCAACTGTGTTCCTGTTGCTCGCCGCCGCTCTGGCTTGCTGCCCCTGCTGCTTGTAGGTCTAGCTGCCACGCCGGCCGTGGCGCAGCAGTTGGCGTTTCCGGGGGCCGAAGGCGCCGGGCGCTTCACTAGCGGCGGGCGGGGCACGGCAGCCGTACCGACCACCGTATTCGAAGTCACCAACCTGCTCGACGACAACCAGCCCGGCAGTTTGCGCTACGCCCTCAGCAAGCCGGCTCCGGCCCGGACGGTGGTGTTTCGGGTGTCGGGCACCATTCATCTGCAGGCGCCGCTCACCATCAGCCAGCCCAACACCACCGCGGCGGGCCAGACAGCGCCCGGCGACGGAATCTGTCTGGCCGACTACCCGGTGAGCGTGAAGGCCCATAACGTCATCGTGCGGTTTGTGCGCTTCCGCATGGGCGACCGGCACCAGAACCAGGGCCAGGTAAACGGCGGCGGCGGCGACGATGCCTTCGGCGGGCTGCGCAACAACCGTTTGATAGTCGACCACTGCTCGATGAGCTGGAGCACCGACGAGGTGCTGTCGGTGTACGAAGGCGACAGCACGACGCTGCAATGGAACCTGATCAGTGAGCCGCTGAATTACTCCTACCACTTCGAAACCGGCGACAAGGACTTCGAGCGGCACGGGTTTGGGGGCATCTGGGGCGGGCAGCACGCCACCATGCACCACAACCTGTTTGCGCACTGCAACAACCGCACGCCGCGCTTCAACGGCAGCCGCTACACGCACCCGGCCGGCTACGAAAACGTGGATTTCCGCAACAACGTGCTCTACAACTGGGGCGAAAACAACGTGTACGCCGGCGAGGGCGGCAACTACAACATCGTGGGCAACTACTACAAATACGGCCCCTCCACCAACCCCAAAGTAAAGGCCCGGGTGCTGAACCCCTACAAAATCACGGAAGGCAAAAACCCGCTGCCCTACGGCAGATTCTACCTCAGCGGCAACTACGTGGATGCCAGCGCCGACGTGACCCGCCACAACTGGCTAGGCGTGACGATGAACGGCGGTACCGCCGCCGATACCGTGCTGGCCCAGGCCGCGCAGCCCTTCGACCTGGGCCCAGTAGCTACGCAGGCGGCACCGGACGCCTACCGGGTCGTGCTGCAGAGCGTAGGCGCCATTCGCCCGCGCCGCGACACGCTCGATGCGCGCATCATCCGCGACGTGGTGACGCGCACGGGCCGCCTGATTGACGTGCAGGGCGGCTACCCGCATGGCACGCCTTACAGCGTGTCGGAGCGGGCGTGGCCGGAGCTGCGCAGTACGCCTGCTCCGCCCGATACCGACCACGACGGCATGCCCGACGCTTGGGAAAAAGCCCACGGCCTCAGCGCCACCAACCCCGCCGACCGCGCTAAAACCGCCCCCAACGGCTACACCATGCTGGAAGTGTACCTCAACAGTCTGGTGGCCGCGCCCACCGATAAGCAATAGTTGGATCGGGTTTGAGGCAAGCCAGACTGGGCATAGGCGTGACTTCTGCTTTCTATCAGAACGTCATTCCGAGCTTGCCGAGGAATCTCGCGTGCTGACGTCTGATTACCGTTGCAACGTCAGCACGCGAGATTCCTCGGCAAGCTCGGAATGACGTTCTTTTAGCCAGTTACGACTAGTCACTAACGACGCAGCGGGTTTAGCGCGTCACGCGGGCTTTGCCTTTGTTGCGCACGTCGCTGGCGCCGGAAGCGCGCGAGGTCAGGCTTTCCTCTACGAACACGTAGGCATCGGAAGCGCCGGAGGCCTGCACGTCGGCGGTGCGGCTTTGCAGCTCGGCGGCGTGGTAGTCGCTACTGCCGCTTACCTGCACCTGCTGGCGCTCGGCGCGGCCGGCCAGCTTGATATCGGAGGCGCCGGAAGCGCGCACAGTCAGCGTCTTGGTGTCGAGGCGCAAGGTCACGTCGGAAGCGCCGCTGGCCTGGATAGTGAAGTTGTCGGCCGTGAACGTGGAAGTGCTCTTGATATCGGAGGCGCCACTGGTTTCAATGCCGGTCAGGCGCGGGCAAGTCACATACACCGTTACTTTCTTGCTGTTGAACAGCTGGCTGGGGGCGTTTTTGTCGCGGTAGATCTGTAGCGTGCCGTTCTGTACTTCCGTCACAATGTATTTCTCCAAGTCACTTTCGGTCTGCACTTTCACTTGCGTGGTAGCCCCCTGCACCAGCACCACGTCGCAGGCGCCACTGGCCCGTAGCTTGCTGAATGAGCCCACGGACCGCATTTGCTGGGCCTGGGCGCCCGCTACAAAAACAACACTGAAAACGGCGACTACGGCCGCGGAACGGAGAATGGAAGAAGTGCGCATGAGCAAAAAAGAATAAGAGGGAAATGGAAGATAACCACAGCGTGCAGGAAGCCAGATGCCGCAGTGTTGCCGGGCGTTGCCTGGCCATGATGGTTTTTTTGTGGTGCCGGTGTCGAACCGGCTGGTGGCAACCTGGCCGCAACCGCAGCCGTAACAGGCTCCATTATAGCCAGCGGGCTATATGTTGTTTCCATTGATTTTCCTTTTATGCACAAGACCCTGCTTTTTGTATCGGCCGCGGCTACGTTGCTGGCCGCTTCCTGCTCCCAGGACAAGCCTGCCGCCGTTGATGCCGCTACCACGCCTTCAGCCGATACGGCTGTAGTAGTGAATGAAGGTGCCGGCACGAACACGGACACCACCGCTTACCGCACTGATGCCGACCGTCTCGCCGACCAAATTGCTGCCGACCTCAAGCTGACGGATACGGTAATCGTGACGCGCATCGAGAAAACCTACTACACCCGCGGCCGCCGCCTCAACGACATCGAAACCAGCTATTCTGCCGACACCACCGGCCGCTACGCTGCCATCCGCCAGGTGAACGACGACACGGACCGTGAGGTGCGCACCATCGTCACGGACCCCAACCAGTACAACACGTACTCGTCGAACCGCGACACGTACTACGCCGGTACGCCGTATAGCATCGAAACGCCCAACGAAAGTGCTGCCCCGGCCCGCGTAGCTCCGGCCCGCCGCAGCGGCCCCAGCATCGTGAAATACGATAAGAAAGCCAACGGCGAAACCAAAATCGTGTACTCCAATGGTACCACGGTGAAGGTGGACAAGGATGGCGACCGGAAAACCGAGTATTCCAATGGCACAAAAGTGAAGCGCGACGCCGACGATGGCAAGGTGAAAGTGAAAGACTAGCTTTCAGCGTTTCTTAACACACAGAAGCCCCCGCACCAGGTTGGTGCGGGGGCTTCTGTGTTGAAATAGGCTAAGGGCTACCCGCGCTTGAACAGCAAGTTGAAGGCCCAGCCCGGTGTGCTATTTCAATACCCGCCAGCAGGGGGCTCAGAACCTGCAGCGCCCCCTGCGCCTGGTGGGCCAGGCGGTAGGCAGTAATAATTCTTACAGCGCCACACAGCTTAGCAGATCCTACGACGCGCCGCCGTTTGTGCGCCAAAATACGGCTGCCACGCCGCTATAGCCGATTATCGTGTCCGTATTCCAGTGTCTACATTGATATATTACTGCCCTATCCGAAAAGCCTTTGGCGTGCTACACGCTAAAGGCTTTCCACTGTATGCACCAGCTCAACGAATGATGCCGTAGCTGCGCAGCTCTGCGTCGATGCGCTGGTTCCAGCGGTCCTGAGTGGCAGCGTCCTGGCCGTGGTGGGTTTCCAGGTCATACTGGTCCTGCAGGCGGTTCATTTCAGTGAATGATTTCAGGTACTGCAGCTGCAATATGCTGTTGTAATCTTCTACTGTTAGGCTGTCGGTGGTGGCTTTGCGCCGGAACCGCTCGGCCACCAGCCGCACAATATCGAAGTGGCGCTGCTCGTGGTTGAGGTTGAACGGCGTCTTCTGGCCGGGCCCCACCCAGGAACTGCTGCGCACCACAAACACCTGCAGCGTAATGCCCAACTGCACCACCCCGCGCACCACTCGTGGCTGCCCCCGATACGCAAACCCCGGAAACACGGTGGCCGCGTAGTTGCCCGGCCGCGGCCGGCCCGTGAAATCATCCCAGCGCAGGGGCCGGGCGGGGTCGTAGAACAGCGTGTCGGGCTCGGTCTGGCGCACGTCCTGGCGGAAAGTGGGATGCACGGCCGTGGCAAGGCGCACGTCGTGGTCGGCGGCCTGGGTCATCCAGCTATTGAAGTAGCGTAGCGCATCGGCCAGGGTTTGGCGCAACGTAGGCTCCACCACGGCCTGGCTGGCCAGCGTCCGGCCGTAGCGGGCCCCACCACTGTACTCTGTGAGCAGCAGAGGTGGGCCGTCGGGACGCAGCCACTCAAACGCCAGCCGGACACTGATCCGGCCTTCCACCTGCCCGCCCGGCGCGGCCGTTTCCTGCACCCGCAGCTCCTTTATCCGGACAACAACGGGCCGTAGTCCGGCGGTGCGCGGCAGGCTTTTCCAGGCAAACTGACGCAGTGCCTCCGCAGCGCCGCCCTGCAAATCAGTAGCGACCGGAACGGCTGTGGTGGCGGCGCCAGTGGGCACCGGCAGCAGCCAGGCCACCGCCTGGCGGTCGGCCCGGTCGTCGCGCACCTCGGCAATGGTGAAGGTGGTGGGCGCCAGACCGAGCGGTGCCGGCAGCAGCAGAATTGGCTTAGGAACCCCAGCCGGAACGGCGCCCAGCAGCAAACCCAGCAGCGGCAGCAGCCAGCATATTGCCGGTAAAAAACGGGGCGTAGTCAGGAAAGAAAAAGCAGGCATCATTTGCCATACAACCGCCCGGCAGCGCACGTTCCGGCACAGCCAGCAGAACGGCGCTAACTAGAACAGTGCTGGTAGAACAGTACCATCAGAACGAAGCCAGAAGAACGTCATTCCGAGCTTGCGAGGAATGACGTTCTTCAGATCGTCGCCTCGCTCCGGTGCGCGCTTACGCTGCTGCGCGCTGCTTGCGGTATTCGGTGGGACTGTAGCCGGTGTAGCGCCGGAAGGTTTTGTTGAAGTGCGACAGGTTGTTGAAGCCACTGGCGTAGCACACCTCCGTCACTGACAGCTCCTCATCCATGAGGCTGCGGCAGGCCTGCCCGACGCGGTATTCCTGCAGAAACTCGGTGAGCGTGAGGCGCGTCATCTTCTTGAAGTAGCGGCAAAACGCCGGCACCGACAAATGCGCTACCTCCGCCACCTGCTGCACCGACAGCGTGGCCCGGAAATAGTGCTGCTCCACAAATTGGTACACCCGGCTCAGGCGCTGCTGTTCCTTGCCGCTCAACGCCTGGCTGCCAGCGCCGGCGTGCAGCGGCGTGTAGTCGTCGGGTGCGGCCTGGGCCAGGCGCTGCAGCACCTGCAGCAGCAGTAGCAGGCGCGCGAAAGGCGGCGCGTGCAGCAACTCGCGCAGCAGGTCGCCGGCTGCCGCGCGGGTCATACCCCCAAACGAAAGGCCTTCGTGCGAGCGGGCCAGCAAATGCCGGATGTCGGCCAGCTCGGGGTGCTGCCAGAACTCCGGCCCCAGGAAATCGGAGCGGAGCTGCACCACAATTTCCTCGAACGGCGTGCCGGCCGGCAGTCCGTAGCTGAACGTGAGGTGCGGCAGGTCGGGCCCGATGAGTACCAACTCGCCTTCCTCGAAGCGCGAAATGTGCTGCCCGATATGGCGCCGGCCGCTGCCTTCCGGAATGTACACTAGCTCGTACTCGGGGTGGTAGTGCCAGAGCAGGCCGGCACTCTGCACCTGGGTGTAGTGCAGCAGCGTAAACGAGCTGTCGGCGGTCGGGTGGATAGGCTCAAACTGCAGCTTCATGACGGAGTAATGCTTTACTGGCTGATACTTCTGGCGAAATTAATACATTAAGTCAATACAGCACCTGCATCGGCTAACTACGACGTAGTAACCCCCTGATTAACTGCCGAAATTGTGTCACGATTCAGGCCTGCTGCCGAACACCGGTTTCAATTGGTTTTTTCACCCAGCAACGGCCTGCTTTCACCAGCAACACAAAGTGGACAGTGGAGGGTTGAAAAGCAGCTTTCCAGTCCCTTTCTGATAGAAAACAGCTGGCGCAAGTCAGTAGGCAGATGGTGCGCCGGCGCTGTCTGCCACCAGCATCCAGCGGCATTGGGTGGGAATTTTGCCGCTGGCCCGTTCGCCGATTTCGTCGACGGACGTTAAAAAAGCTGAGACCGTTCGGTCTCAGCTTTTTTCGTTTTCAGCCCGCCAATTTTATCGTTCCGGCCGTGCCGTTCTACCGGGCATTGAGTGCCGTTTGGGGCTTGCGGGGCGCGTTGCGCAGCAATTTCAGGGTGTGGCTGAGCAGTTCGGGGCTGCCCCACTGGCCTTGTCCGGGCACCAGCACTTCAGCGCGTGGGTAGCGGGTTTGCAGCTTGCGCAGCGTAGTGGTCCACTGCTTCAGATTGGTGTCGGCGGTACTGTTCAGGCTTTGCGCGGCAGCTTCCTGCAGCAGGTCGCCACCGAACAGCACGCGCTGCTTGGGCAGCCACGCTACCAGATTGTCGGGGCTGTAGCCGGGGCCAGGGAAGAACAGCTCCAGCCGCGTCCGCCCGGCCCGGATTACGGTATAGGGCTGAATGGCCGGCGTCGGTGCCCCGAAGGGCAGCCGGGCCGCCAGCCGGGCCGTGAGCGGCGTGCTGTACACCTTAATATGGTTGGCGCGCAGCACCGCCAGCCCTGCCAGCCGCGCCCCTTGCGCCTGCGACACCACCACCAGCCGCACGCGCTGGTGCAGGCTGTCGGATATCCACTGCAGCAATTCCAGTGTCTGCTCCGGGTCCCAGGCCGTATCAATGAGCAGTGCGCCTTTCTTGGTGCTGACGATCAGGCCATTGGACGCCGCCAACTCGGTTTTACCGGCGTAGCGGTGATAAGACGTGTGCACGAACACATTGGGCGCCACGCGCCGCACCTGTAGGTGCAAGGCGGCGGGCCGGGGCCGGGCCGGTGGGCCAGCGGCCGCCTGATTACCAAAAATCAAAGTCAAAACCGCTGGCAAAACCAACCGGCGTACGTAGCGCCACGGGCGCAAAAACGGAACTAACATTCAGAAAAAGCAATGAACAAGCTCCCCTAACGGCACACCACTCCGGATAGTGCCCCCACCTTCAAAACCCCTTCGTTCTTAGCCGATAATCTGCCGGATGTGATGCTCCATATGCACTACATAATCCTCAACTATCCAGCCCAGCGTAACAGTGTAGCCGTTTTCATATTCGCAGCGGTGCTCCAGGGCAGCAGGCGTAAGCTGGCTGAGCATGCGCACCAGCTGCCGATTATGCAAGGTCCAGAGCTGCAGCAGTTCAGCGGCAGGAGCAGTCTGATAGGCTCCGCAGGTCACCCAGCCGTCTTGCTGGTAGGGTATAATGCGGCTGGGCTCAGGCGCAAGCTGGCAAAGCACGAAGCGCTGATGGTTGTTGATGGCTGAATCCAGCAGGTGCCCCAGTAGCTGCCGGCGCGACCAGCCTCCGGGTTGCAAAGGGCAACTCAGCTCCAGCTCATCGTAGCGTAGGAAATGAGTGTTCAGCAACTCCAACAGCTGCTGCAGCTTCTTCAGAGGCTCCTCCAGCGGCGTCATGTGAGGCTGGAAGGTGCCACTGGTGGCGCTGGCCATGGCGGGCTCTGCCCGCCGCCGACGGCCGCGGCGCTGAGGAGGCAATGCATCTAATAGCCTGGGGGCTGCCGCCGCATTGCGCTGGCGGCGAGTGGTGACCACTGCAGCAAGCGGTTGAAGATCAAGCATGTTTTCAGAGAGGTAGCAGATTGGATCGGCAAAATTAAGGCAAACTAATCGGCTAATCGTCAGGCTTTTTCATATATAATGACTTGATAAATAGATTTTTGTTGCTTGCTTACACACTCACTGCTCCCGCCGAAAACCTTGCCATAATTTTTTATTGGCACTTCGGCTGATGGTGCTGGCCCGCCCCGAAGGCAATTCAGCTGGTCGCAGCGTTTAGTTGTGCGTATCAGTTCTACGTCCTATCAGTTCCGTTTTTCACTATTATGCCCGCTGCCCCCGAATCTGTTGCTCCCGTTGCCCTCGGTGATTTGTTTGCGCAGCAGCAGATCCGTAGTGGCGCTTTACGCCGCGAAGATGCCGCGGCGCGCACCATTCGGCTGCGCAAGCTGGGCCATTGGATCACCGAAAACCGCGCCGCCATTCAGCAGGCGCTTTACGCCGATTTCCGCAAGCCCACCACCGAAACCGACGTCTCGGAAATCTGGCCTTCCCAAACCGAAATCAAGCACACGCTGCGCCACCTCCGGCAGTGGATGGCGCCCCGCCCCGCCGAAACCCCGCTGGCGCTGCTGGGCGCGCGCGGCTGGGTGCAGATCGAGCCCAAAGGTGTCTGCCTCATTATTTCGCCCTGGAACTACCCGTTTTACCTGGCCATAGATCCGCTGATTTCGGCGCTGGCCGCTGGCAACTGCGTCATTATCAAGCCGTCGGAGATGACGCCTACCGTGGCGGCGCTGCTGAGCCGTATGGCCCGCGAGCTGTTCGACCCGGCCGAGGTGACGGTGGTGGAAGGCGACAAAAACATAGCCACCGAGCTGCTGGGCCTGCCTTTCGACCATATCTTTTTCACGGGCAGCCCGCAGGTGGGCAAGGTGGTGATGCGCGCCGCCGCCGAGCACCTCACCAGCGTGACGCTGGAGCTGGGCGGCAAGAGCCCGGCCATCGTGGACGAAACTGCCAACCTGCGCGACGCGGCCGAGAAAATTGTGTGGGGCAAAGGCATCAACGCCGGCCAGACCTGCGTGGCGCCCGACTACCTACTGGTGCACGAAAGCGTGCAGCAGCCGCTGCTGCAGGAAATCGGGGCCGTGGTGCGCCGCTTCTACGATGCTGCCGACCAAGGTGTCGTTGGCTCCGACTCGTTTGCCCGCATCGTCAACCAGCACCACTTCGAGCGGGTGGCCGGTTTGCTGGAAGATGCCCAGTTGCACGGCGCCACGCTGGCCTTGGGCGGCCACGTAGATGCCGCACAGCGCTTCATCGAGCCCACCGTGCTGCAGAACGTGGCCGCTGATAGCCGCATCATGCAGGAAGAAATTTTCGGGCCTCTGCTGCCCGTGCGCACGTTCCGCACTCTGGCCGAAGCCACCGATGAGGTGAACTCCCGGCCCCGGCCGTTGGCGCTGTACATCTTCACCCAAAGCAGAGCAAACCAGCGCTACCTGCTGGGCAACATCCCGGCCGGCGGCGCGGCTGTCAACGAAACAGTGCTGCACCTAGCGCACCCCGAGCTGCCGTTTGGCGGCGCCGGCAACAGCGGCCTGGGCCGCGCCCACGGCCATGCTGGCTTCTTGGCCTTCAGCAACGAAAAATCGGTACTCAAACAGCGTATTGGCCTCACTGGCATCAAGCAGTTCTACCCGCCCTACACGCCCAAAGTGAAGCGCATGGTGGGTTTGCTACTGCGCTGGCTGTGATTTTTGGGTGATGGAATGATGAAGTGATGGAATGATGGAATGATAATGAACGTCATTCCGAGCGGAGCGAGGAATCTCGCGTGCTGATGTCACAATGATGTGAACGGTGTAGAGATGCATATTCGCGTCTCGTCGTTGAACGACCAGAACCGCGCCGAACATACAATGTCAGCAATGATGATGCTATTCGGTTCAACGTCGTTCTTGAAGAAACAACGGCTAAAAGCATGGCAACGTCAGCACACGAGATTCCTCGCAGGCTCGGAATGACGTTCGGCTTTACGTCGTCACTCTATCACCTCATTCCTTCATCACCCCAGCGTAAATTTCGTATGCAAGCCGAGTAGTTCTGCGGAAAAAGTGCGAACTTTTGGAACCCGGCGGGCCGCCTACCGCCTGCCGGATTTCTACCCTGACGTTCTCAGTGCCATGCAGTTCACCGAAGCCCAGCGTGCCACCCTGCGCGCCCTTGCCGATACATTCATTCCTGCCATTGATGGGCCCGCCGAACATGCGGCGTTCTGGCAGCGAAGCGGCTCCGAGGGCGTCGACGTCAGCCAGATTGGGGAGATACTAGAGGAGCAGCCCGCCGCCGCGCGCCAGGAGTTTCTTAAGCTGCTGGGCTTGCTTGATTCTCCGACGCTGGGGCTGACCTGGTTTGGGCCGCTGCGGCCGTTTGTGCACCTGCAGCCCGCTCAGCGCGAAAAAATGCTGCAAAGCTGGGCCCAGAGCAACGTGCCGCAGCTGCGCAAAGGCTTCCACGCGCTGCGCAAGCTGCTGCTGATTCTGTTTTATGGCGGCGCCGAAGCCGGCGGCCGCAACCCGGTGTGGGACAGTATCGGCTACTCCGGCCCACTGCCTGCCGACCTGCCTGTGGAAACCACCAAGCCCATCCGGACGCTGCAGCCGACCCAGGACGTAACCTACGACTGCGACGTGCTGGTGATTGGCAGCGGCGCGGGTGGCGGCGTGGTAGCCGGCGAGCTGGCTGCCGCCGGCCACGATGTGCTGGTACTCGACAAAGGCCCCTACTGCCACGGCTGCGACTTCACGCAGCGCGAAGTGGACATGCTGGGCAAGCTCTATGATGCTAAAGGCGCGCTCAGCACCCAGGATGGTAGCATTGGTATTCTGGCCGGCTCCTGCCTGGGCGGCGGCACCACCGTCAACTGGGCCGGCTCGTTCCGCACCCCCGACTACGTGCTGCAGGAGTGGGCGCGCGAGCATCAGCTGCCGCACGTAGCTTCGTTGGAGTTCAAGAAAAGCCTGGATGCTATAAGCCGTGCCCTGAGTGTAAACATCGACTACACGCGCCACAACGGCCAAAACCAAGCCCTCTGGGACGGCTCTACTAAGCTGGGGCAGGAGGTGAAGCTGATTCCGCGCAACGAAAAAGGCCTTACCGATTCCGACGCGCATTTTCAGGCCCTGGGCTACACCACGCTCGGTGATGCGCACGGCGTCAAGCAGGGCACACTCAACACCTATCTGCTGCAGGCTTTCGAGCACGGCGCGCGCCTGCTGGCCGACACGCGGGTGGAGCGCGTGACGATAACCGAGGGCCGCGCCACCGGGGCTGAGGCCGTACACACCACCGCCGACGGCCGCCCGGTGCGCGTGACGGTGCGGGCCCGGCGGGTGGTGGTGGCAGGCGGCGCCATCCAGACGCCGGCGCTGCTGCTGCGCAGTGGCCTGCAGCATCCGCACATCGGGCGCCACCTCAATCTGCATCCCACGGTGGTGGTGTCGGGGCTGTATGACAAGCCGATGCAGCCGTGGTTCGGGCCCAGTATGTCGGTGGTGAATGACTGCTTCACGATGCTCAACGGCACCAACTACGGCGCCAAGCTGGAAACGCCGCCCGCCCACGTGGGCTTGATGAGCATGGTGCTGCCCTGGCTGAACGGCCGCCAGCACAAGCAACTCATGCAGCAGGCTAGCCATCTGGGCTCATTCATTGTGCTCACCCGCGACCGGGACGGCGGCCGCGTCAGCATCGACAAGCACGGGCAGGCGCTCATCGACTACACTCTCTCGGAGCACGACCGCGCCAACATGCTGACCGGCGTGCGAGCCGCCGCCGAGATTCATGCTGCGGCCGGCGCCCACACGGTGCTGCTGCCGCACGGCACGCTGCCTACGCTGCAAGTGAAAAACGGCCAGCTGCAAAACCCCGAAGTGCTGGAACAGCTCACGCACCTAAGCTGGAAGCCCAATCAATTTGGACTCTACAGCGCCCACCAGATGAGCACCTGCCGCATGGGCGGTGACCCGGCCACGCACCCCACCAGCCCCACCGGCGAGTTGTACGAAGTGAAAAACCTGTTTGTGGCCGATGCCTCGGCTTTTCCGGCTTGCAGCGGCGTCAACCCGATGCTGACCGTAATGGCGCTGGCTCACTACACGGCTCAGCAGATGAAGGCGGCCGTGCCTGCCGCCCCGCGGCTGGCGGCGGTGTAAGCGGCTGGCCGGAGCCAGTAGCGGGGCGCCGACCTAACCATGAATCCGGGTTTTCGCGTATGCGGGGCACACGCCTTTCTCTGCTTCTACTTTATGCGCCTCTCCCAACTCTCTTGCGCCCTATTGCTGCTGACCACGCTGTCGGTAAGCTGCGCGCGCCGCAACAACGCCATTCCTGAAGCCAAATCGGTATCTGCGGCCCCGCCGGCGGCACCCGTAGTAGCGCCCCGCGCTGCCCGCGACATGACCGACATTATGACCGAGGAGCTGAATCTGACTCCAGATCAGCGCCAGAAGGTGCGGGCTATTCTGTCGGATGTGGCCGAGCAGGCCAATGCCGCGCAAAAGCAGTTTGCCAACAACCGCCCGGCCCTGCTGGCTGAGCAGAAGCGCATTATCACTACGTCTGATAAGGAGTTGCAGCAAGTGCTTACGCCCACGCAGTACCAGCAGCTGAAGGCTAAGCAGCGCCAGATGCAGGCCCAGCGCCAGACGCGCAAAGCCAACTAGTAGCCGAACTCAAAACCTTCCGGCGGCGGGCGCGTTGGCACGGTTCCATACTTACCTGCCTTTGCTATGCGCCGCCAGCCCTACCAGCTTCACTTCAATCCGAAAATCAGCCTCAACGAGGCCGGCAAACACGTGCGCGATGGCCTCTCGACCGTACTGCGCACCGGCGACAACCTCTGGCTCAGCTGCGACGAGCGTACCAGCATTGAGCGCCTGCGCCTGACTGGCCCGCACGAGTTTGGGGAGCATTGCCGCTACGAGCTGGCCGATCTGCTGGACCTCACCAACGAGGAAGCCAACGTAGAAATAGATATTGAGGGCCTGGGTGAGTGCGACCATTACCTTTGGATTATTGGCTCGCACAGCCTGAAACGCAAGAAGCCTGACCCCACTGACACCGACACCGCCAAGCAGATTGCCAAGCTGGCGAAGGTAGAAGAGGAGCCCAGCCGTTACCTGCTGGCCCGTATACCGCTGCTGCTCAACCCCAAATCCGGCGACTACGAGCTGCACAAAGAGGCCCCACACCCTACTGATCCTACCAAAACGCTCCGGGCAGCCCAGCTCCGTGGCACCGACGAGTCCAACGACCTGCTGGATTTGCTGACGCAGGACGTGCACCTGAAGGCCTTCATGAATATTCCGGGCAAAGACAACGGCTTCGATATCGAAGGGCTGGCGGTAGCGCCCGACGGACGGCTGTTTATTGGCTTGCGCGGGCCCGTGCTGCGTGGTTGGGCGGTGGTGCTGGAAGTGCTGCCGCGCGAAGACAAGCACGGCCGATTGCGCCTAAATATTGTGCCGGGTGCCACCGAGAAGTACTACAAAAAGCACTTCCTGGATTTGAGCGGCATGGGGTTGCGCGAGCTGCGCCAGCGTGGCTCCGACCTGCTGCTGCTGGCTGGCCCCACTATGGACCTCGACGGTACCATTGCAGTATATTGCTGGCCTGATGCCCTACGCACAGAGCAGGACAGCCTCATTGGGGCCGACAAGCTGCAGCGGCTCTATGACATTCCGCACGGCTTTGGCCCAACTTCCGGCCAAGACAAGGCGGAAGGTATGGCCCTGCTCGACGATCAGCATATTCTGATTGTGTTCGACAGCCCTACCGACGCCCGCAAGCCCCAGCCGCACTACGTAGTGGCCGACAGCTTTCTGTTGCCTTCCTAATCAGTCTTCGTTTTCATGCCCCTCGTCCAAACGCCCGAAACCACGCACCGTATTCATTTTCAGGACTGCGACATGCTGGGCCACCTCAACAATGCCCGCTACCTCGACTACTTTCTGAACGCCCGCGAGGAGCACACCATCCAGCACTACGCGCTGAACCTGGGCGAACTGTCGCGGGAGCAGAATGCAGCCTGGGTGATTACCAAGCACCACATCAGCTACCTGCGGCCCGCCACCCACGGCGAGGTGGTGCGCATCCGCACGCAGCTCATCCATTTTGATAATTCCGATTTGGTAGTGGAAATGCAGATGCTCAGTGAGGATGGCCAGCGCCTCAAGGCGCTGCTGTGGTCGGAAATGGCTTTTGTGTCGGCGCGGGCCGGTACCCGCTCCGAGCACTCGGCGGCCCTAATGGATATGCTGGGAGAGCTGGATGTGGAGCACGTGGACTACGACCCCGACGGATTTGACGAGCGGGTGAAGACGGTACGCAAGCAGTTCAAACAGCTGCGCCGCGAAGAATAGGGCCGGATCTTATACCAACCCCGGCTCTTGTCCGCCGTTAATAAAAAGGCCGGTTGCGCAGCGCAACCGGCCTTTTCTGTTCTCTTCCCTCAACCACTTACACTACTACCCATGTCTATATTTGGCGGCGACAGCCTGAAAGGAAAAACCATTGCCATCGTGGCTACCGACGGTTTCGAGCAGTCTGAACTGGAGAAGCCGAAGAAATACCTAGAAGACGAAGGCGCCGAAACGCACGTCATTTCGCTGAAAAGTGGCTCGATCAAAGGCTGGGACGAGAAAGACTGGGGCGACAAAGTGAACGTCGATAAGGTAATCGGCGACGTGAAAGTGGCCGACTACGACGCGCTGGTGCTGCCCGGCGGCCAGATGAACCCCGATGTCCTGCGCACCGAACCGGCCGTTATCAGCTTCATTGGCGAGTTTGTGCGCTCCGGCAAGCCCGTAGCTGCTATCTGCCACGGCCCCTGGACGCTGATTGAGGCCGACGTGGTGCGCGGCAAAAAGCTCACCAGCTGGCCCAGCCTCAAAACCGACATCAAGAATGCCGGTGCCACCTGGGTAGATGAAACCGTAGTTGTCGATGGCAACCTCATCACCAGCCGCAACCCGCAGGATCTGCCCAACTTCAATGAGAAGATCAAAGAAGCTTTAGCAGGCAAGCAATAAGTCCTCGGCAGCTCTGCGCTGCTATTGGCAAAAACGCCCCACTGACCTTAGTGGTCAGCGGGGCGTTTTTTATGCTGCCAGCCTTCCGGCTACGAAACCAGTGCCAGCAACTCATCAGCGTAGCGGTGATAAATCAGGTAGAATCCGAGGTCGAACAGCAACAAGAAGCCTCCTTGCAGCCACAACGAGCGGCCATAGCCTAGTAGCTTTTCAGGCGGAGTGGTGGTGGCGGCACGAGCGCGCAGCCAGCTGCCGCAGCAGATATACGCCACATCAAGGCCCGCATTGAACAGCAGAATCTTCTCGAATGTAAACTGCGCCGCCAGGCTGTCGGCGAGGGGCAGGCCGGCTATGTGGTTGGGGTTAGCACGGAGCAGGCCCCACACGGCCAGAGCCGTATTCACAAAAGCCCAGCCCACGTTCATCAGATGAACATAGCGGGCTTCGGTACGCGGGTCGGCGTGCAGCACATGGTAGCCGCTCACCAGCAGGTTCAGCAGTGCCCATGCGCCCAGCACGCCCATACCGCGCTCCGCCAGTAGCTCGCGGGCGTGGTTGAGGGCATCCAGAGTGCTGGGGGTAACTAAAAGGCTGTTAGAAACCATACAGTAGCAGCAAAGTCAACACAAAAAAAGGAAGCCTGAGGCTTCCTTTTCAAGGGTAGAACCGAAAATCGGTTGCTTAGTTGTTGATGCCGATGCCCAGGTACACCTGGAAAACGCCGTTTTTCACGTTGTCGTATGCATCAGCGCCAGCGTCTTTGGGGTCGTTGTAGATATCCGACAAGCCGAGGTCGTAGCGGGCACCCACGCGGGCCGGGCCTACGCGGGCTTCAACGCCGCCTACCACGCCGTACTCCAGGCTGTTGAGGCCCACGCTGGAAATCTGGCGCTCTTCGCCGGCATACTTCGCTTGCACCAGCAACGACGCCTGTGGGCCCACATGCAGGCTGACGTTGTCGAGAACATTATATACAAACAGCACCGGCACCTGTAGGTAGTCGAGGCGGGTTTCGCGCACCTGGCCATTGGCCTGGCCTACATTGGAACCGGAAATAGCGAATTGCTCGGCATCAAATCCTTTGCGGGTGAACAGGAACTCAGGCTGAATCGACACTTTGTCGTTGAGGCCAAACTGGGCATACACCCCGGCATGGTACGACTTAAGGCTTTCCAGCTGCTTGTAGGCGCCTTTGTCGCCACCGCGCAGGTCAGATAGGTTGAAGCCGGCTTTCACGCCAAAACCGTTGTTGCGCGAGTCGCTGGTGCCGGGCGCGTAGTTGGTAGACGACTGCGAGCCGCCGGGCGTCTGCTGGGCCTGAACTGCCGTGAACGAAGCGAAGCACAGTGCGAGGAGTACGGTTATTTTCTTCATGAGGGAGAGAAAAATGAAATCCAAGGGATGGGTAGCAGGCATCTGCCAGCACTTTCTACAGCCGCTATACTTGCGGGAGCAGGGAAGGTTACGCAACGCTTGCCCCAAAGCCATAAATTTTTATGCCCTGCGAAGTAGCATGTGCCCAAACGGCTGCTATCTTTGGCGCTTTCCGGCCGCCGCCAGAAGGACTGCGGGGCGTTAGCTCAGTTGGTTCAGAGCATTACCTCGACAAGGTAGGGGTCACTGGTTCGAGCCCAGTACGCCCCACGCATTCCTTCCCCGAATCCGAAATAACCGCCCCGCAGGCGGTTTTTTCGTTTGTGGGTTGAGGTGAAAAGAACGTCATGCAGAGCGGAGCGAAGCATCTCGTGTGCTGATGTCGAGTTACTATCACAACGTCAGCACGCGAGATGCTTCGCTCCGCTCTGCATGACGTTCTTCTATTTCCCTGCTCTATGCTTTCCATTGCCTGGGCCCCGCTGTACGCACATCCGCTGCCGGAAAACCACCGCTTCCCGATGCTCAAGTACGAGCTGCTGCCCGAACAGCTGCTACGTGAAGGCACGGTGCCGGAAAGTGCGTTCTTCGCGCCCCAGCCGCCGCCGGAAATTGACATCCTGCGCACTCATGACCCTGAGTACTACCAGCGCCTGCGCGCCGGCCAGCTCACGCGCCACGAGGAGCGCGCCACTGGCTTTCCGTGGAGCCCGCAGCTGTTTGAGCGCGAAGTAACCATTCTGGGCGGCACGCTGGAATGTGCGCGCCGGGCCCTGCAAAGCGGCGTGGCGCTCAACATTGCGGGCGGCACTCACCACGCGTTCCGGGACCGGGGCGAGGGGTTTTGCCTGCTTAACGATCAGACCACAGCTGCGCATTATCTACTAGCTAACCCGGAATTTAACGTGCGCAAGGTGCTGATTGTAGACCTTGATGTACACCAAGGCAACGGCACGGCCGCCATCTTCCAGCACGAGCCGCGCGTGTTCACCTTCAGCATGCACGGCGCCCGCAACTACCCGCACCGCAAAGAGCAGTCGGATTTGGATCTGCCTCTGCCCGACGGCACCGACGACGCTACGTATCTGGCGCTGCTGCACGACACACTGCCGCGCCTGCTCGACGAGCAGCAACCCGATTTCGTGTTCTACCTGAGTGGTGTAGATGTGCTGGCAACGGACAAGCTGGGCCACTTAGCTCTGAGCCGCCCCGGCTGCCGCCTCCGCGACGAATTTGTGCTACGCCTTTGCCACCGCCACGGCCTACCGGTGGTAGTGTGCATGGGCGGCGGCTACTCCCCGAGCATCATCGACATTGTGGAGGCACACGCCAACACCTTCCGCGTAGCCGCCGATTTGTGGGGTTAGGGGGGGATGCTGGTTGCTAAGGGTTGATAGTTAGGGGCTGCCAATAGGTTAGAACAGGGAAATTATTTCCCATCCGCACATCAACAACAAGCAATCAACAATCGGCACTCAACACTCAACCCAGCAAAACCAGCTGCCAGCGGAAAGCCCAGCGCCAGCGCAGCCGGTACTGCCGGATGCTGGCCTGTTGCAACAGCTGCTCCCAGTCGGGGCGGGTGAAGGCGCGGGCCACGGATAGCGGCGCATCATTCTGTACTAGATAAGACCCCCGAAAAAGGCGCGTGAGCCACTTGATGCTGTAGTAGGCCAGCGGGTGGCGGTGCAGGTCGTTGATGATAACGGCCAGACTGGCCTGCTGCTGCCAGCTCGCCAGCATTTCAGCTAGCGTTTCATTAGGGAAGTGGTGGCAGAACAAGCTGCACGTCAGCACGTCGAAGGGCTGCTGGCGGAACTGCTCGGAGAAGATATCGTGCTGCTGAAAGCTGATTTCCGGGTAGTCCTGCGCCTTGTCGGCGGCGTAGCGCAGCATAAACGGGTTGGCATCGATGCCTACCAGCTCCATCGGAATCTGGCGGCGGCGGGCCCAGCGGGCAATGTGGCGCAGGGTGTCGCCGCCGCCACTGCCCAGGTCGGCGAGGCGCAGCGGGCGGCCTGGTGGTAGCTGCGGGCGTAGCTGCTCCAGCGCGTGCAGTACCGGCGCGTAGCCCCCCAGCCAGGTGTTGATGGTTTCCAGCTCGTCGAGGTTGCGCCGCAATGCGTCAGAAGCCAACGATAGGTCGTCCATCAGCTCCTCCTCAGTAGCGCGGCGCGAGAAGTCAGGCATAGAAGTTTGGTGGGATAGTGGAATAGCGGGTAAATAGAGTTAGTTACCTGTCCTGCTGAGCTTGTCGAAGCATTTCTCCCGCTTCGTTGAGATTACCACTGTGGTAGAGATGCTTCGACAAGCTCAGCAGGACAGGTAACTTGGCAACGTCAGCACGCGAGATTCCTCACAGGCTCGGAATGACGTTCCTGCCACCACGCCGCCAACATATCAGCCCACAGCTACACCACCCGCAGCAGCATGGCTTCCAGCGTGAGGCCGGGCCCGAAGGCAAAGCTCAGAACCGGCGCGCCGCTGTCGGCGGTAGTGAAGCCACTTAGCAGCTCGCGCAGCACAAACAGCACCGTCACCGACGACATATTGCCGTACTCGCGCAGTACGTGGTAGGCCGGCGCGTTATCTTCCTTGCTGAGGCCCAATTCCTGCTCAATCGTTTCGAGGATGCGCCGCCCGCCCGGATGTATGGCGAAGTGGCGGATATCGGTAAGCTGCACGGGCAGGTTGCGCAGCAAATCGTCGGTGAGCTTGCGGATGCCGCGCTGAATGAGCTTGGGCACGTACGACGACAGCGTCATTTCAAACCCGAAGTCGTTGACGTGCCAGGCCATATCGGCGTGGCCGTTGGGCTCCAGGCCGCAGTGGAAGGCCTCCAGCGCCAGATGCGGGCGGTTGCCGGAGGGCTGGCCCACTACCAGCGCCGCCGCCGCGCCGTCGCCGAACAGGGCGTTGGAAATCAGGTGGTCTTCCTCGTGGTGCTTCTGGAAATGAATGGTGCACAGCTCGGTGCACACCACCAGCACGCGGGCCCCGGCGTCGGCCCGGCAGATGGCGTCGGCCAGCTTCAGGGCGTTGAAGGCCGCGTAGCAGCCCATGAAATTCACGCAGGTACGCTGAATATCGGGCCGCAGCCCCAGCCGGTTTACCAACTCAATATCCAGGCCCGGCGCGTACATGCCCGTGCAACTCACCGAAATCAGGTGCGTGATGGTGTGGGTGGCTATTTCGGGGGCCTGCTGCAGGCAGTTTTCGGCGGCGGCGGCGGCCAGCGGCAGCGCCTCCTGCCGGTATACCTGCATGCGCGCCCCCACCGACGGAAACGGCTCCAAGTCGGGCGTGTTCGGGAAGAAGGTGAAGTCGCCGTTGGCGCGGCCGTAATCGGGCAGTACGGTGTAGCGGTGGCCGATACCTGACACCCGGTAGAGGGCACGGAGCTTGCGGGTTTCAGCATCATCGAACTGCAGGGCACGAGCCATGAAATCCCCGATCTGGGCTTGTAGGAGGCGGTGGGGCGGATTGGCAGTGCCGATGGCACTCAAATAGCTGGTCATTGACTGCAGTATACGAAATTAGGTAGCGTGTGGAAGCGGCAGGGAGCGGAAAGCGGAAATACTATACGCAGCGCTATGGCGCTGGCAAAAACGAATACGGATTAAAGAAAGAACAACTTAGAATGGCTGCCCGTGGGTGCGGCGCATCAGGGCGCGCACGGCGGCCGGCAAGTAGCGCAGGCTGCCCACTACGGCCTCGCTGAGCACCGGCTGCCCGAACAGGCCCTGCACCAGCCGCCCCACTTGCAGCCGCTGCCCAAAGTGGCGCTGCCAGTCGTGGCGGTAGCGGGTTTCCAGGGTGGCGCGGGTGGTATGGCCTTGCAGAAAGTCGTGGAGGTGGGCGCTGGCCAGCTGCGCGCCGTGCATGGCCATGGCCATGCCGTTGCCACAAAGCGGCGTAATCAGGCCCGCGGCATCCCCGCACAGCAGCATGTGGTCTTCCACGCAGGATTTGGGCGCAAAGGAAATTTCGTTGATGACCTCAGGCTGCGCATACAGGTACTCGGCCTCCGTAAGAATGCGCCGCAGGTGCGGGTTGCGTCCCAGTACGTTGGCTTCCAGCTGCGCAATGGTGCCTTGGGTTTTCAGGTTCTGGCGCGTGGTGAGGTAGCAGAAGCACAGCCGGCCGTCTTCCACTGCCGAAATGCCCGCGTAGCCATCAGCAAAGTTGTGCAGCGCAATCAGGTCGGTGGGGTAGTGGGGCAGGCGCAGGTGGTGCTTGACGCCGATGTAGGGCGAGCGTTGCCGGAAAAACGGCCGCTGCAACTGCCGGTCGAAAGTGCTGCGCTTGCCGAAAGCGCCCAGCACTGCGCGCGTAGCCAACTCCTGTCCATTGGCCAGTGTAACCGTATGGCTGTCGGTGGCCGGATGGAAAGCCACGGCCGCCACAGTGGCTTTCTGCAGCACTGTCACGCCGCGAGCTTCCGCCAGCTGGCACAGGTGCAGATCGAGCGTGTAGCGGCTCACGCCAAACCCGCCCAAGTCCAGCGGCACCGACAACGTGCGGCCAGCCGGCGAACTAAGCGCGAAGTGCGTGAGCTGGGCCGGCTGCAACACCGCCGGGTCGGCATCCAGGCGCCGCAGATACGGCAGCACCTCGTTGGAAATGTACTCGCCGCACACCCGATGAAACGGATACTGCTGCCGCTCCACCACCGTTACGGCGTAGCCGCGCGCCCGCAGGTCCAGTGCTGCCACCAACCCACCCAATCCGCCGCCGATAATGAGAACGTCCAACTTGATTTGTCTGATAAGGAGCTGAAAAAGAACAGTGAAAAGGGCAGTTGGTCGAAGAGAAATTATATTTTGTCTATCTATTCGGAAATAGCGCAATATCTTTGCAAACCTAATTAAGCGCCGAACGTTTCATCAGGTATTCTGCCCGCGCTCTTCTTCCTGTCTTACAGCCCACTATGATGCAACGCCTACGCTATTGTCTATTATTCATCCTATTGGCCTGTGGCTCTCTGCAGAGTCAGGCCGTCGGGCGCCCTTCGGCCCGTCCTGCGCGGCCTGCGGAAGAGCGCAGCCTGCTGATTTACCCGAACCCCAGCACCGGCATCGTGCACATTGCCATTAATGGTTTTGAGGGCCGCAAGCTGGAATTGCGGGTGCTCAACGTCATCGGGTCAGTTATCTACCGCGAAACCATCACTGAACTCAACGACCGGTTCACCAAAACCCTCGATCTGAGCAAGTTCGCCAACGGCCTCTACTACGTGAAGCTTGAAGGCGACAACGCCAGCGAAATGCGGAAGCTCGTTATCCGCTGAACTGCAGCTGGCGTATCGCCACTGATAACCCCATAAGAAAAGCCCCATCTGGTTTCAGACGGGGCTTTTCGTTTAAGCGAAAAACGAGTCGATTAACGACGGTTTCGGGCGCGAACGGGAATTGGCTTCAGCGAAGACTTCAGTTGGTTGAAAGTATCGAGGGCGAACAGAGCCGTGGCAACCGATACGCCTAGAAAAATCAGAAGTGACATGCTACAGTACGTTAGAAACAGCGAAAGAAAACCCGGCACTTTGCGTTCAGCAGGATACCCTGTGTTGGCGTCGGGAACTGACCATACAACTAGGAAAGCACCTCAGTAGTTGCAGTATAATTTGGGCATTCACTAAAAGAATTGCACTCGGCTGGCTGGCACCGGAAAATAGCCTTTAGGCACCCTACTGGCTACGCTTCCGGCAAGGTAGCCAGCAGGCGCCCTACCACGTGGCGGGCATCGGGGCCGGCGCCGCCCATCAGGGCCGAACTGCGGCTGTTCAGCCAGGGCAAACCCAAAAAGGCCACCCCTGGGGCCGATGTAAGGCCATAATGGTGTCGGGGAGTGCCGTCGGCCTCAAAAATGGGTAGCTTGATCCAGCCAAAATCAGGACCGAAACCGGTGGCCCACACTACAGCGGCCAGCGGGGGAGTGGTAGCGCGGCGGCCCTGCAGAGTGCCCTCAGTGCTGGCCTCGGTGGCACGGCCAATAAATTGTGCATTCGGAAAACGGCGCAGGTGCTGCAGGTCACCCAGCACCACTGGCTCGGGGCGGCTCATCATGGCGCGGCCCGCGAAGTTGTAGCGCGATACGCGCAGCAAGCCGGTGCCTTTCAGCAGCGCCCAAGTGGCCTGGTTGTTGGGAAAAGCCGGGGTCTGGTCGTCGAAGGCGGTATAAACGGGCCGGCCGCTGCCCGCCAGGTCGGCGGCAATCTGCAGTGCGGAGTTGCCGCTGCCTACCACCGCTACGGGGCCTGGGTTTGTTAGCTGGGTTGGATTGTGGTACTGGCTGCTGTGGAGCTGCTGCACGCTTTCCGGCAGCTTCCCGGCAAAAGCTGGAATGCGCGGGGCAGAGTAGGCCCCGGTGCTCACAATGACACGCTGCGTCTGGTAGGTTTGCCCGGTGGCCGTGCGCACCACATAGCCGGTTCCGGCCGGAGCGGGGGTCAGGGAAGTGGCTTTTTGGCCGAGGTACACTGTAAAGCCAAAGTGAGCGGCATAGTCGTGCAGATAAGCAGCTGCCTCATCCTTGGTCGGATAGTGCAATGCTGGCCCCGGCCAGGGGCGCCCGGGCAGCCCACTGGCCCACTGCGGTGAAAACAGCCGCAGTCTGTCAAAGCGCGTCGACCAGATATTGCCAACGGCAGCACGCTCTTCGAGCAGCGCGAATGATACGTTGTGCTGCTGCAGATAGTACGCGGCTGCCAGGCCCGCCTGGCCGGCCCCGATAATGAGCGTATCAAGCGTAATGGTTGTCATGCAGAAGCAAAAGCAGTAAGTAGAGCAAGTAAATGTACTGTCCAGCAGCTGCGCAGGTCGCAGCAAGCAGCCAAGGTTACTGGCTCATAAGCCGGGAAAATCCAAGCGCAGGCTGTCCATTACCTGTTCGGTTACCGTGCATACAAGGTCTACCAGTTGTTTGGCTTCCTGCGGATCGATAGGCTCTTTGCGGCAGGCTTCGAGGCGCCGGATAGGGCCATGCAGGCTCCGGATCTGAAGGCCATCGAGGGAGCTTTTGAGTTGGTGAGCGGCGGCCCCCAGCTGGTCGTAGTCGGCAGTGGCCAGGTGCTGCTCTAGTTCGCGCACGGCGGGCGGCGTGGTCTGAATGAAAAGCTGGGCCAGCCGTCGAACAAACTCTTCGTTGCCGTGGGCCAGCCGTCGGATGCCGCTCAGGCTGTAGAGAGGGGAGGTAATAGGTTTGGGCTCGGGCTCAGCTGCGGCCAGCGAAGCAACCTCGGCCGGACGCTGGCGCAAGACTGCGGCAATGGCCTGGAATAGCTCCTCTTCCAGAAATGGCTTCGACAGGTAGCCGGAAAAGCCTGCCTGCTTAAACCGCTCGGCCTCGCCCCGCAATGCATGGGCCGTTAACGCCAGTATGGGCGTGGCGGCGCGCTCAGGGTCAGGATGCTGGCGGAGCCGCCGGGTAGCCTCGACGCCATCCATCCCCGGCATCTGAATATCCATCAGCACTACATCATAGCGGTGCTGGTTGAAAAGCAGGAGTGCCTCGGGCCCGGTGCCGGCCGTATCTACCGTCCAGCCCCAGGCGCCCAGCAGGGCTTCCACCAGAAACTGATTGATGGCGTTGTCTTCGGCCAGCAACACCCGGCGGGCACCCAGCCGCCGATAGTTAGGAGCCGGCAGAGGCTTACCTTTAGCTATTGCCGGTGCGCAGCTAAAGGTGAGCGTAAAGGAAAAAGTGCTGCCTTCGTGCAAGCGGCTTTCGGCGCTGAGCGTGCCGCCCATAAGTTCTACCAGGCCTCGCGAAATACTCAGTCCCAGCCCGGAGCCGCCGTATTCGCGGGCCGTGCTGGACGAGGCCTGCATGAAGGGCTCGAACATTTGCTGCAGCTGATGCGCCGGAATACCTGTGCCCGTATCTGCTACCTGAAACTGCAGCGTAGTCTGTTCCGGCGTCAGGCTCAGTGGCTGACACGACACCAGCACCTGCCCGTGCGCCGTGAACTTAACGGCGTTGGAAATCAGGTTGAGCAGCACTTGGCGCAGGCGGTGAGGGTCGCCGAGGACGGTGGTAGGCACTGAGGCCGGCGGCAGGGCCAGTTCCAGCGTGATGCCCTTTTCCTGGGCCCGTGGCAGTAGCAGCTCCTGGCTGGTCGTCATTACGTCGCGCACGTCAAAGGCAATTCTCTCGGGCCGGATCTTGCCGGCTCCCAGTTCCGCCATGGCCAGCACATCGTTGATGACGACCAGCAAGTGGTCAGCCGAGTAGCGGATGTGGCGCAGAAACTGGCTTTGCTGGTCGTCGAGGGGCGTTTTGGCCAGCAGCCCGGCAATACCCAGAATGCCGTTCAGCGGTGTCCGGATTTCGTGGCTCATGTTGGCCAGAAAGTCCTGCTTGGCTTGTGCGTTTTGCTCGGCGGCTTCTTTGGCAGCGTGCAAATCCAGCTGTGTGCGCTTAAGCTCGGTAATGTTGGTATCGATGCCCAACACCTGCATGCTGCCATCGGCCAGCACGAAGGGGCGCTTGATGCTGTAGAACCACAGCACCTCCCCATCGGACTTGGTAAAGCTTTCCTCTAGCACTATATCCTGGCCGGTGCGCAACAGCTCTTCGTCCTGCTGGCGGTAGCGCTGGCCGTCGGCTGGCATATTGGGCAGATTTTCGGGCTGCGCGCCTACAATCTGCTGCGGCGTCATGCCGTAGAGGTCAGCCACTGCCTGGTTGGCCAGCAGATAGTTGCCCAGCCGGTCTTTGAGGTAGATAAGGTGTGGGGCAGTGTCAATCACCTGCCGAAACAGCCGGTTTTGCTCGGCCAGGCGGCGGTTGGCGGTACGGCGCTGCTCGTCGGCCACTTTCCAGCGCGTAATGTCTTCCCCAATGCCCACCAGCTGCAGTACTTTTCCTTCAGCGTTGCGCTCAAAAGGTGTATCCGTCACGCGCATCCAGCGGATAGAGCCATTGCGGTGGTGGAGGTAATACTCCAGCGTGAGCATCTGGCCATCGGCCAGCTGTGCCACTTGGGCGTAGTGCTCCTGTACCAGCTTCAGCTGCGACGGGGGCATCAGATGCTGCAGTACCTGGCTGCCCAGCGCCTGAATTTCGTCTCCGGTGTAGCCCAGAATATGCTCGGCTGCGCGGTTGCAGTAGATGTTGCGGCTTTCCTGCAGGTCGTAGATGTAAATCAGGTTGGGGGCAGTGTACGCTACACGCTCCATCAGCAGCTGGCTTTGGTGCAGGGCCTGTTCCGTGGTTTTGCGCTCGGTAATATCTTCGGCACTACCCAGCACTTGTTGCACGCGGCCTTGGGCGTCGCGCAGAAAAACCCGGCTGCGCATCCAGATCCAGCGCCAGCTACCGTCGCGGTGCCGGACGCGGTACTCGCCGGTGCTGAGTTGCTGGTCGGTTAGGTTGGTGATGGTGCCTTTCTTTTGGCTGGCATTCTGCAGGCTTCGCTGATCGAAGAGTTGCTGTAGCAGATTGGGCCCAAACGACTGAATATCCTGCTCCGTGTAGCCCAGCATGTGCTCTATCTGCCGGTTGAGATACACTATTTTGTGAGACTGGATATCATACAGATACACAATCGCCGGGATGGTGTCGTTGATGCGGGCCGTGAACAGCTGGCTATGGCGCAATTCTGACTCCGCCTGCCGGCGGGCAGTGATGTCCGTCAGGTAAACATTGGCCGCCTGCTCGGCTGGCAGCGGCACAATGGTCCAGTGATAGAAGCGGCTGTCGAGACGGCGCTCTATCACGCGGGTGGTGCCTTCCTGCAGCGACTCCGTTATCTGGTGTTGCAGGAATCTTTGGTCCTGCTGCCACTCTGGCTGGTTGAGCGCCAGCAACACGTGGCCGGCGGCGGAGTTAGCGTACAGTGCCTCCCCATTCAGGCCGAAGCAGATGATGGGAGAGGGGCTTTGCTCGGCCAGGCGCGACAGTTCCCGCACGCGCTTCTGCACTTGCTGCTGTTGCGTCACATCTTCGTAGCTCAGCAAATACAGCTGCGTGGCGCCGGCACTCACTACCGGCAGATATTCCTGCTGTAGAATGCGGCCGTTTTTCAGCTCCATCAGCAAGGTGCTGCGCTCGTGGCCGCGCATGGCGGCTATCGTGTCGGCTACCAGTGGTCCGGCGTTAAGCACTCGTTGCCCGGCCACGGTCCACAGGTCCTCCATTGAGTAGCCCAGGTAGTGGGTGGCCGGGTGTGGCAGTTCCAGTAAGTCGCAGTAGTTCTGGTTGAGCAGCGTGATGCGGCGGTTGCGGTCGGCTACCAGCAGGCCCGTATTCATGGTCTGAAGCAGGGCCGCTACCTGGTTGGCAGCGGCCGTGTTCTGCCTGGCCAGTTCCTCGCGCAGCTGATGCATTTCCAGCTGCTGGGTTTGCAGCGCGCGTTGCGTGAGTTGCAGCCGACGCTGCAACTGGCGGATGGATATGGAACCTGATGTCATGGTACACGCCTGCAAAATGAAGCACAGCGGGGTGCAAGCGCATTTGCTCGGCTAGGTACTACCGCAACCGCACCTCGTTGTTTTGAGCCATACGATAAATGGTAGACTTCCCGATTTGCAGTTTGGCGGCCACCTGCAGAATATTGCCTTGGTGGGCATCCAGGTAACGCTGCACAATGGTGGCCACCTGCGTCCGCAATGATTCGTTGGCCGACGATAAGCCGCTGCTGGCTCCGTTTTGGGCCCGCAACGACAGGTCCTGAGGCTGAATCACCTCGTGCTCGGCCAGCACGGCCGCCAGTTCCACCACTGCCTTCAATTCGCGCACGTTGCCCGGAAACGGGTAGCGCAGCAGCAGGTTGCGGGCTTCCTCCGACAGCCGGCAGGAGGCCATTTTATTTTGCTGGCAAAACTCATTCAGAAAAGAATCCGCCAGCAGCAGCACGTCCTGGCCCCGCTCGCGCAGGGGAGGCAGCAGAATGGGAAGCCCCAGCAGCCGGTAATAGAGGTCTTCGCGGAAGTTGCCCTGCTGCACTTCGGTCGCCAGGTCGCGGTGGGTGGCCACCATCAGGCGGGCATCAAACGCAATGGGCGCACCACCTCCCACCCGGGATACTTCGCGCTCCTGCAGCACCCGCAGCAACTTGGCTTGTAGTTCGAGCGGCATCTCTGCTATTTCGTCCAGGAACAACGTGCCACGGTTGGCTTCCTCGAAACGGCCGATGCGGCGACTGACGGCCCCCGTAAAGGCGCCTTTCTCATGCCCGAACAACTCACTTTCCAATAACTCGCGCGGAATAGCTGCTAGGTTGACGGCTACAAACGCATGCTCGCGCCGCGGCGATAGGTAGTGAATGGCCTTGGCTACCAATTCTTTACCAGTGCCGGTTTCACCGCTTACCGAAACAGTAATATTGGTGCGGGCTGCTTTGTCGATTAGCGTATTCAACTGGCGCATTTGAGGACTGCTTCCCAATATGGCACGGGTCGGATCGTACTTAATGCCGATTTGCTCACGCAGCCGTTCGTTTTCGCGGCGCAACTGAATCTGTTTGCGTACGTTGCCAACGGAATTCCACAGCCGGTCGGCTGTTTCCTCGTCTTTCACCAAGTAGTCGTAAGCTCCCTGCCGAAGCAGGCCGATGGCAGTGCGAACGTCTTCCTGCCCGGAAATAATGATAACGGCCACCTCTGGCAGTCGCTCCTTGATTTGGCGCAGCACATCGTCGCCTTTCCCGTCGGGCAGGTTGTAGTCGAGCGTAATCAGATCTGGCTTTTCGCCCAGATGGTCGAGGCAGGCCTGAGCCGTAACAAAGCGCTGAATCTGGTAATCCGGGTTTTGACCCAGTTTATATTCAAGCAGTTCGCCGTACCAGGCGTTGTCTTCGACAATGAAAATATGGATGGTGGAGGAAGCAGGCATGTATAGCAGAAATGCTTAACCGACTGTAGCGAAGCCAATCAGGACACAGCTTACACTAGCTCGCGCAGCATAGTGCGTAGGCCAGATGTAGTTCTGTGAAATGGTTGTGTGTTTTCGATAGCTAGGGCGGAGATGAAAAAGAGCAGGTAAGGTGCGAGTATAGCAGGGAAAAACGGGCTTTACCATTTATTCCCTAATTGGGAATTGGAATCTATTAATGGGATAATATATAAAAAAACTAATTTATTTAACTTGCTGATTGTCAGTTATAATAAAGTATCAGTATAGTGTGGCAATTGGATTGTAGCAAGGCAAACTGGACAGGGCATTTCGCTCTGTCTGCACCTGACCTACTACCATGGCACGCCATATCTACTTTCGAGTCATTGCATTAGCCATCGGCTGGCTAACCACCATTTCGGTTGGTTGGGCTGCCGGCCCGGCGTATTATTCCACCACGGGGGAAGCTGAGGCGTTACGCACCTGCATTACCGTATTTCCGGTTGCTACGGTGTGCAGCGGCGACGTAGATAACAGTGAGTCGGCGGCTGACACCGACCTGAACGGCAATTTTGCCACAATGCGGCCGCCAACTGCGGCAGGCAGCCTGTTTCCGGTGTCGTTGCGGTTGGGTCTGAATGGCGTAGTGCCGCGTAACTACCGGGCTGGCCTGGTTATCGGGAGCAGTACCGGCGTCTCGGCTGTTGGCACAATCCGTATCCGGACATATCTGAAAGTGGGCAATACAGTTACCCCTAAAGAGTCGAAAGATGTCACGTCGCTGGCTGGGGCCATTCTGGGTACCACTACGCCTGGCCGGATAGAATTTATTGCCAAGGAGCCGTTCAACCAGGTGGAAATTGAAGTGGGCGCATTGCTCGGCGTGGCTTATAGGGTGAACGTGTATTATGCGTACGGCATAGATGCCAATGTTGTGGAAACGGCTCGGGGCGTAGTTTCGCGCTTTCCCAATCCGGCCTCTGGTACCGCCTACAGCACCCAGGTAGTAGACAATGGGGTGACGGTGTGCGTCAATTCCAACGTAGCCAACCCGGAGCGGGCCGCTGATAATGACCTGGCTAACTTTGCTACTTTCAATACCGTGGCAAGTGTCAGCTGCCCCAATACGTTGCGTGTGAAGCTGGAAAACGCCGCACCCCGGGGTTTCTACGCCGGATTTGTGGTCGGCCGCCAGGGCTTGGCTGACCTGCAGGCACTGGGCAGCCTGCGGGTTACTACCTTCCTGAATGGAGAGCCGCAGGAAACCGTTACGGGCCTGGATTTGCTGCAGGTAACGGTCTTGCCCGACGGCAACTACCAGGTGAGTTTTCCCACTAACCGGGCATTCGATGAGGTGCAGCTCACCCGCAGCAGCCTGCTCGGCGCCCTCGATAACCTGAATGTGTATTACGGTTTTGGAATTGAGCCTTCTGCCTTCCGCGACCAGGATCCTGTGCGGTCAGACTTTGCCAGTGGCAGCGGGCAGTTTCAGGGCCGCCGCGATGGGGTGGTGCTGGTAGACCTCAACGACACCACTTCTATTGTGAACGGGGAGCGGGCGGCCGACGCCAACCTGAACAATTTCGCTGTTATTCGCACGGGGTTGGCAGGTGTCCTTTCGCGTACGGCATTGCAAGTCAACCTCAATGGAGCCGGGCAGGCTGGCAACGCAGCCGGCGCTGTTATCCGGCAGGGCACGGGGCTGCTCAACACCGAGGCACTCAACAACATTACGCTGCGGACCTACAATGCTGCCGGCCAGCTACTTGAAACGGCCAGTGGCAGTACACTGCTTTCTCAGGCGTTGTTGCCTAACGGCCAGGTAGAAGTGTATTTCAATACCACGCAGGATTTTGCCCGCGTGGAAGTGGAAGTAGCCTCCACAGCAGCGGTACTAGCCCGCACCTTGGTGTACCAGGTATTTGCAGAAGACAAGATGTCGGGCTTCCCAGCTACTATTACGGCTGCGGGGCCGCTGCCGGTAGAGTTGGTGGCCTTCACGGCGCAGGCTTCGGGCCCGGCCGTACTGGTGGCGTGGCGGACTGCCTCAGAGCGCAACAACCAATATTTCGAGATAGAGCGGGCCCTAACCCCAAGCACTGGGTTTACCTCAGTTGGACGTGTGGCAGGCAGCGGCACCAGCAATGGCCGCAGCTATACTTTCCGCGACGAAACGGCGGCAGCCACGCAAGCGCCAACGCTTTACTACCGCCTGCGCCAAGTGGACATAGACGGCACGCCGGAATATTCGCCGGTGGTAGCTGTGTCCTGGAAAAAGGCCAAGCAAGCCGCTATTTCTTTGTACCCTAATCCAGCCACACAATCCAGCACGGTGCGGGTGAGTTTTGCCAACAGCAGCGACACCAACGCTGCCACCTTCACAATCTACGACATGCGTGGCGTGCTGATGCGCCAGGTGCCAGCTGGCAAGCTCATGCTACAAGGCGACAACCTGCCTGCTGGCCTCTACTATGTCGTCGTGACAGACACTGAGGGCCGTACTCTAGGCAGTGAGCGGCTGGTAGTAACAGGGCAATAGCGACTATCGACAGTTCTTTTAAGCAGTAATTGGTGTGTAAAATTTGGTAGGAAAAGCCGTCGGCGTTGCCGACGGCTTTTTTGTATTCGACCAGGTAGTAAGCGCTGGATTGATTGATAGAGAAAACCAGAACGCAGGAAAAAACAATCACTATTAGATTGACACAATTTTGATTATTTTTCAATATATAGCTGTAAAAATAAGTAAAATGATAACGTTTCATTAACATTAGCCGAAGAACAAAGCATAACCTTTGTTTTATCATCAGTGGGCCTTCACTGGATGTCTGCTGCTACTGCTCTTCCTTCCTCTCTTTTCTCCACACCCTGTTTTATGAAGCGTACTGGTATTCGTTTGCTCACATGGGGCACCCTGCTAACGTTGGCTGCCGCCTGTTCGAAAGAAGAGTTAGTTTCACCGCAAGCACCGACGGCCGTTCAGGCTTCTGCCGATGCCACTGCCACGCGTGACAGCCACTTAGCCATGGGCAACCCCAGCGGAGCCGTTACGGACGCCGCGCAATACTGGAACTACCTGCTCGTGAAACCCCAGTTTTCGATGTCGTATCACCGCGACCGGGGAGTGCCGAACTGGGTGAGCTGGCACCTGAGCAGCGCCTGGCTGGGCAGCACACCCCGCCAAGACAATTTTGCGGCCGACAACAGCCTGCCCAGCACTTGGTTCAAAGCTACCAGCAGCAGCTACACCGGCTCCGGCTTCGACCGTGGCCACAACTGCCCCAGCGCCGACCGTACGGGCTCGGTAGCCGACAACTCGGCTACTTTTCTGATGACCAATATGATGCCGCAGGCCGCTAACAACAACCAGCGCACCTGGGCCGGCCTCGAAAACTACTGCCGCACGCTGGTGGATGCCGGCAACGAGCTGTACATCATCTGCGGTAGCTACGGCACCGGTGGTACCGGCCTCAATGGCTATACCACTACCATTGCCGGCGGCAAGATTACGGTGCCTAACCGCTGCTGGAAAGTGGTAGTGGTGATGCCCAATGGCACGTCGGATGCCAGCCGGGTAACCACCAGCACCCGCGTTATTGCTATCAACACCCCCAACGATCAGTCAGTGGCTTCCACCTGGGGCTCATACCGCACCTCGGTAGATGCCATCGAGCAGGCTACCGGCTACAACCTGTTATCGGCCGTGAGCAGCACCGTGCAAGCTACTATCGAGTCCCGCGTCGATACCGGCCCGACCAACTAGTTAACCATCCGGTTTTGGATGTTTCGTACCCCGGCTAACAGGCGTTAGCCGGGGTATTTGCTTTCAGGACAAATTTTGAGCATCAGCGAGTTAGCCAGCATATTAACATTTCGTTATTCTGTGGATTAACCCAACATCACCCGCTTTCCTGCCGTACATTTGCAGTGAGTGAAGTAAGTGGAAAATGTGAAGGAGATGGAGAGCCGCGCTGCAACGCGGCTCTCTGCTTTTTACGGCTAGTTGGCAAGCTTAATAGTTTGATAATGCGAGAGTAACGGGCGGCTAATCTGCGTTTCGGAGGTTTGGGGGCTATGTCCTGGAGTGCCAGGCGCTACTTGGTTGGTCATGGAACTGCAGCCCCCGTTTTTCTCTTTTCCGCTTCCTGCACGCCGCTCGCACGAGTTTCTGCGCCCGGTGTGGGAGCAGCTGGCGCAACTGCGTAAGCTGCAGGAGCTATTTGCGCATAGCAGCCATTTGAGTGGGCTGGATTTTGTGGAGCAGCTGCTGCGCCACCTGAAGATCAATGTCAGCTATGATTCGGCCGAGCTGCGCCGGCTGCCGGCCACCGCCTTTGTTGCGGTTGCTAATCATCCGTGTGGCTTGCTCGATGGGTTGGTGCTGCTGCACGTGTTGGGGCAAGCCCGGCCTGAGTTGCGGGCAGTAGCCAGCGAGCTACTGGCGCCGCTGCTGCCGCAACTGGCCCGGCAGCTGGTGCTGGTTAGTGCAGAGCGGCAGGCGGCCGGCCGCAATGTGCCCGGCGTGCGCCAGTTGTTGCGCCATCTGCACAACGACGTGCCGTTGCTGCTGTTTCCGGCCGGTGAAGTGGCACACCGCTCTCCATGGTTCCGGCCAGCGCACGACTCTGCCTGGAACCCTACAGCCGGGCGGCTACTGGCGGCGGCACGCGTGCCAGTGGTGCCACTGTGGCTAAGCGGGCAGAACAGCGTTGCCTTCAGCCTATTGGGTTTGCTCCATCCTATGCTGCGTACGGTTCGGCTGCCGGCCGAACTGCTCAACAAGCGGGGGCAAACTATTCAGGTGCGTATCGGTCAGCCAGTAGCCGCTACCGAGCTTAGCCGCCTGCCCGTTGCCGAGCAATTGCCCTATCTGCGGGCTCGGGTGTATGCCTTAGGGGCCGACCCCGAACGGCGCTGGGCGACAATGCTGCCCCAGTTGCCGACACCACCCGTGCAGGCCGAAACGCCGCCTGCGCTGCTGGAAGCCGATATTGCTGCCCTGCGCCCCAGCCGCTGCCTGGTGCACCACGGCCGCTGGGAAGTGTATTTGGCAAAGAAGGCCGAGCTGCCCCATGTGCTTCAGGAAATAGGGCGGCTGCGGGAGCTAACGTTTCGGGGGGAAGGAGAAGGCACGCAGCAGCCCACTGACCTGGATCAGTATGATGACTACTACCGGCACTTGTTTTTGTATGACCGCGAAAAAAGACAAGTGGTAGGTGCTTACCGCCTGGGGTTAGGCCGCGCTATCCTGCGGCAGCATGGCCGGCGGGGTTTCTATCTACACTCTTTATTCCGACTGAAGAAGGAGCTTGTGCCGGTGCTACGGCAATCCTTGGAGCTGGGCCGGGCATTCGTGCGCGCCGAGTATCAGCGGCAGCCGTTGCCGTTGGCACTGCTCTGGAAGGGCATTGCCGAGTATCTTGCCACCCATCCCGAATATCAGTATTTGATGGGGCCCGTCAGCATCAGCAACCGGTTTTCCATGATGTCCAAGGCCGTGATGGTGGAATATCTGCAGCGGCACTTTTTTGATGCGGAGTTGGCAGCGCACGTGCGCCCCCGAAAGCAGTTTCGTTACCGTGCCCTTCACAACGATGCCGCTGCCCCCTCACTGCTTCAGGCCGGCGTAGAAGGTGTGCAACACCTGCAACAGCTTATTTGTGGACTGGAGCCCGGCGGCAATGGTGTGCCGGTGTTACTGCGGCAGTACCTCAAGCAGAACGCCCGGCTGCTTGGCTTCAACCTCGACCCCGGTTTCAGCAATACCCTGGATGGGCTGCTGCTGCTCGATGCCCGCGCCTTGCCCGCACGCACCCACCGGCTGCTTGGCCGCTATGGCCGGCATACATAGGAAAATGGCAGGATATAGCCGGCTGCTTTCTTGGTTAGATAATCAGGTGCGCTACCGGAAAAGTATAAAAATGGCTGCCTTGCCACGGTTTCGCCATCAATGAAACCATGGCAAGGCAGCCACATAAGTGAGTGGTAGCAACCTAAGGGCGGGCACTGCCAGCATAACTTGCACTACGCCTGCCTACCACAGACAACCGCATTTCTGCGGTGCTATTCCACTGCGCCCTCGGCGGGCCGGCTGTTCATAAACGAGCGGAACGACATGGCAATTTCACTGGCCAGAGAGTTGGCCTGCGCCGTCACACGACGGTCATTGTGAGTACGGTCGTTGGTGCGCTCGGTGGCTAATTGCGCCACAAAATCGTCGAAGGGGACCGTGTCATTGGGCTTGCCGGCGTCGGGTACCACCTGGAAGCCGCCTACACTGTAATCGTAGCCAGTGGGTAGCGCATGGAAAATAAACTCGAAGCGCACGGGCCGCTCTTTCAACTGGCCAGATGGGGTGGTCGTTTTCACCAGCGCTGTGCCTTCCACCCGCATTTCGCCTTTGGCAGAATCTGTGCGCGTTACAGCTTTGGGAACGTAGGTAAAGTGGTTTTCCACCCAATCAGTGGCCCGTTTATACAAAACCGCTTTGTTTGAACTGTCATCCGGAACCCGCTCACTGTATCCTACCTGGCCGTCTTGTGCTTGCGCGTTTTGGCTTATTCCCAGTAAGCTGCCCAAGACAAACATGAGTACCAATTTTTTCATGAAGTAGTTTGTAGATAAAGTGACGGATGCTGCAAAAATACAACTTGTCTTCCAGATTGAAGTACGTAATTATGATTGTGGTTTTGTTAAGAACACAACAAGTGAAGTGGAATAACTACTCCAACTGAACATTGTGTATGGACAGGAAACCATAATTGAAGATCACGTAGAAATCTATAACAACAGAAAGCTTGCTCGAAAATATGACAATTCCCATCTTGTCGTCTTGGTTGAGATGCTAAGCGCTGACCCTTCTATTACGTTGATTGGCTGTTCTACGCCATGTGCATGTTTATAGTGGTTTTATTGGTGATATATGAAAAGTGCTGATAGTCAGAAAAATAAATAGGAGTGCAGGTCATTATTTTCTAGCGTCAGAGCGGTGCAAACCCAAAACCATAGAGTAGTTATCGGAAAATTATTTTGCAGTTCTGTTTGGTGGCGATAAAGTGCACTGGTACTTTTGTGACGTGCTTCAACTAAATCAATACCACTTGCTGAAGCGCGGGGCCGAGCGAAACGCTGTCCTGCGAGATGACCGGAAGGTCGTTGTCCCTGCTGACTCTTTCGTTTTTATTGGCTTTGCTACTTTCACCGCTTCGGTTTTCGAAGCGGTTTTTTTGTGCCCGGCCGGCTTAGCTAGGCTCAGGCAAAGCAACTCCCATCTTAACATTTTCTAATTTTTCACTCCATAGCTGGTTTCCACTATGAACGACCCCACCACGCTCACTCAGCAAATGGTTGCCGCCGCTCTTGTTGCCACCAGCAACGTGAATCCGAGCACGGACTCTAGGTGCACGGCCAGACTTCATTAATACAAACCCGGCAAAACCTGGCTCCGGAGGCCGGGTAGGGGTGGCTCGACCAACGGGGTGATAGAAGATCAGAGGGGATTCTGGCGCAAGTCGGCCCGTGGTTGACCACCCCGTTTCGGGCGGTATGTTTTGTTTGAACCCAGTCCTGACGAACAGCAGGAGCGTTTCTCTTGCCAACCGATGGATTTTTCTATTTTCCAGAACCTATGCAACTCGGACAAC
This sequence comes from Hymenobacter puniceus, assembly GCF_014333525.1. Taxonomy (GTDB): domain Bacteria; phylum Bacteroidota; class Bacteroidia; order Cytophagales; family Hymenobacteraceae; genus Hymenobacter. Next base: position 915,008 of record NZ_JACSCX010000001.1, on the reverse strand, counting down.
TCACGCTACGGAACCCCGTGTGCCTCGCGGCGGCCTCATGGCAGCTGGATGGAACGGGCTACGAGCGTCTGGGGGCTATTTTCACCCGCACCGTCACGATGGAGCCCAAGCCCGGACTCTACGAAGAAGGCATCTGGCAGGTGAACGAGCAAACCCTGCTCAATGCCACCAACATGCGCACCGAAAGCGCCGAAATTCTGGTGCAGGAGCACTTGCCCAATCTGCGGCGCTACGGCGTGCCGGTATTCGTGAGCATCACGGCCCCTGGCATTCCCGGCTTCCGCAAGATTGCGCGCTTCCTGGCCCGCGAAGCTGGCAGCCTGATTGCCGGCGTAGAAGTCTACATTGCCCAGCCTGATACCGGAAAGGGGGAAGAACTCAGCGCCCGATTTGTCCGCGAAGCCACCCAGGCCGTGCGCAATGAGCTGAGCCCCGAGGCCGCCGTCATTGTGAAGCTGCCGCCGTGGCCCGAACATATCCGGGGCTTGGCGCTGGGGGCACAGGAAGGCGGAGCCACCGCCCTAGCCGCTACCAACCTGCTTAAAGCCCTCCACCTGCCCGACGATGCTACAGCTGCTCCGTTGGCCGGTGGCCTTTCCGGCGAAGCACTGCGGCCGGTGGCCCTGCGCTGCGTCTGGGAACTGGCCCACGATGAGCGGATTACCCTGCCTATCTTCGGGACGGGCGGAGTATTCACGGCCAGCCACGTGACGGATTACCTGCGCTGCGGCGCGTCTGCCGTGCAGATTGCAAGTGGGGAGTGGCTGGAACCCGGCCTCACGGCCCGCCTAGCTGCCGAGTGCGCCCATCTTCACCCTGAAACCGTTTCCTCCGAATGGAAAAGCTAATTCAACGAGTTCAGCACGCTAATTCACTGCTTTGCGTGGGCCTCGACCCCGTGGGCGACGATGCCCAGGTGACCCGCCGGTTGGCCGAGGTGATTGACCAGACCAGCGAATACGCCGCTGCCTTCAAACCCAACCTGGCTTTCTTCCTGAGCCGGGAAAACGGGGTGCAGCTACTGCGCGACACCGTGCAGCGCGTGCCGGATGGTATTCCGGTGATTCTGGACGGGAAGTTCGGCGACATTGCCAACACCGCCGACCACTACGCCCGCTTCGCCTACGACATCATCGGGGCCGACGGCGTGACGGTGAACCCTTATATGGGCGACGACGCCATTGTGCCCTTCGCCCGGCCCGGCAAGCTGGTGTTTGCGCTGGCCAAAACCTCCAATAAGCCTACCCACTCCCTGCAGGACGTGGCCCTCACCCGCGGCGGCTCCCTGGCCGATTGTGCCGCCCGCGTGGCCCGCCAGCTTGATGAGCAGCACGGCGGCATTGGGCTGGTGGTAGGTGCTACCAACCCCAAGGCCGTGGCCCGCCTGCGCGCCCTCTGCCCCGACCAATGGTTCCTAGTGCCTGGCGTAGGCGCCCAGGGCGGCGACCTGGCCGCCACGCTACGCGCCGGCCTGCGCCCCGATGGCACCGGCCTGCTCATCAACACCTCCCGCGCCCTCTGGCAGGCTGAAGATGCCGCCGCTGCCGCCCGGGAGCTGGTGGCGCAAATGAATCAGCTGCGGCCTGTAGTAGCCTAGTTATATGCAGTTCAAGCTAGGCGACATTGTGATGTTGGATGATGAGCCCGGCGTAGTGGTGGGGCTAAGCGGTCAACTCCTCGGTGACGAAGAAGTGCCGGAAGAACACATTGCAGTTTGGTTTGGGGGTAACAATCCCAAACGATGGGACTCAGGGTATGAGCAGGTAAAAGGTAGAATAGAAGTTTGGACTGTTCCTGCAGCATACTTTAAGCTCGGTCCAACACCTATTGTCAGTCATTAATCGGATTCTTCTGTTGACTGAGAATAGCTATTAAGAGTTGATTGAACCTACACACTCGCATCTAAAACAAGCTACGTAATACAGTAATGTCGCTTTCTTCCCCCCACACCACCTTCACCCCCGAAACCCTGGAGCAGCAGCTGTTGCAGGAAGATGCGCTGCTGCGCGGGCACTTCCGGCTGTCGTCGGGCCTGCACTCCGATACTTATGTGCAGTGCGCCCGGTTTCTGCGCCGGCCCGACTTGGCTGCCCCGGCCGCGGCCGAGCTGGCCCGCCGGATTCAGGAGGCCGGGTTGCAGCCCGATGTGGTAGTGGGCCCGGCCATGGGCGGCGTGGTGATTGGCTACGAGCTGGCCCGGCAACTGGGCGTGCCCGGCATTTTCACGGAGCGCGACGACACGGGCCAGATGACGCTGCGGCGCGGCTTTACCATCGAGCCCGGCCAGAAAATTATCATTGCCGAGGACGTGGTGACTACCGGCAAGAGCACCAACGAGGTAGCGCGGGTACTGACGAGCCTGGGCGCAAAAGTTTTGGCCGTGGCCAGTTTAATTGACCGCACCAGTGGGAAAGCTGACCTTTCTTTTCCGAACTTTGCCCTGCTGCCGGTCACGGCGGCTACCTACGCACCCGATGAGTGCCCGCTGTGCCGGGCAAACATTCCGGTGGTAAAACCGGGCAGTCGGCCCGATAAAGCGTTTTCTTAAACCTACCGACGGCGGCAACCGGCCCCGCGGCAAGGCATTTTCGGCGTACCCCGGGCGGGTATGCTTCCTCACGATGGCAATTTCGCCAGGCGTGGGAAACCCGAAAAATAGACAAACCTCCCTCTTTTGGAATCTCCCCAAAGAACCATCCAGCTGCTGCTTAAGCCCGGCCAACACGACGGCGAGGGCCAGCGCGTAGCCGAAGCGGCCCACCGCCACCTCGGCCTGCACACCGGCCACGTGCAAAGCACCGCCCTCTACACGGTGCGCTACCCCCTCACCGACCAGCAGCTGCGCGACTTCGCCACCCACTGCCTCCAGGACCCGGTGCTGCATGAGGTAGCCTTCGACGAGTTTCGCCACAACGCCCACTACCAGAGCTACATCCTCGTTGCCAAGCTGCCCGGCGTCACCGACGACGAAGGTATTTCGGCCCAGAACGCCCTCGGCGACTTCCTCAACGAGCCGCTCGACACCCATACCCAGCACATCTTCTCGAAACGGCTTTACTTCCTGGAAGAAGCCCTGCCCGAAAGTAGTCTGCGCCAGCTCGCGCAGGAGCTGCTGGGCAACAAGCTCATCAACCGCTTCGAAGTCGGCCCCATTGCCCAGATCCGCGACTACACGCCGCGGCCGGGCGGTGGGGCCGAATCTGTTACGGAGACAGTAGGGCTGGTGGGCCTCTCGGATGAGGAGCTGCAGAAGCTGTCGAAAGACAACCTCTACGCCCTGAACCTGGAGGAAATGCGCGCCGTGCGCGACCATTACACCAGCATCCGGGAAGAGCGCCAGGCTGCCGGCCTGCCCCAGGATCCGACGGACTGCGAGCTGGAAATCATTGCCCAGACGTGGTCGGAGCACTGCAAGCACAAGGAGTTTTCAGCCCTGATCAAGTACCGGGACGCCGATACGGGCGAGAAGTTCGAAGTGGATTCCCTGTTCAAAACCTACATCAAGGACGCCACCGCCGAAGTAGACCGTCAGCTGCGCGCCAACGGCAACGACTGGCTGATTAAGGTGTTCTCAGATAACGCCGGGGCCGTGCGCATCAACCCCGAGTCGCTGTTCGTCTGGAAGGTGGAGACGCACAACTCGCCCTCGGCCATCGACCCTTACGGCGGGGCCATTACGGGCATTCTGGGCAACAACCGCGACCCGCTGGCAACTGGCATCGGGGGGGCGCGGCTCTTGTTCAACACCAACGTGCTGTGCTTTGGCAACCCCGAGTTCAATGGGACTTTGCTGAGCAACCAGCTGCACCCGCGCCGCATTTTTGAGGGCGTGCGCAAGGGCATCGAGGACGGCGGCAACAAGTCGGGCGTGCCCACCGTGAACGGCAGCATCGTGTTTGATGACCGGTACGCCGGCAAGCCGCTGGTGTACTGCGGCACCGGCGCCGTGATGCCCATGCAGCTGGCCGGCCTCGATTCGTGGGAGAAGAACATCGACCCGCAGGACCGCATCATCATGGCCGGCGGCCGGGTGGGCAAAGATGGCATCCATGGCGCGACGTTCAGCAGCATTGAGCTGGACGAAACCTCGCCCGCCACGGCCGTGCAGATTGGCTCGCCCATCACCCAGAAGCTGGCCATGGATTTCCTGCTGCTGGCCACGCGCCGCGGCCTCATCAAGTGCAGCACCGACAACGGCGCGGGCGGCTTGTCGTCGAGCATTGGCGAGCTGGCGACCATCAGCGGCGGGGCCGTGGTGGAGCTGGAGCGCGTGCCGCTGAAGTACCCCGGTCTGCGGCCCTGGGAAATCTTTGTGTCGGAGTCGCAGGAGCGGTTTTCGCTGGCCGTGGAGCCCGCCAAGCTGGACGAGCTGCTGGCCCTGGGCCGGGAAATGGAAGTGGAGCTGACCGACATCGGCTACTTCACCGCCGACGGCTACCTCGATGTGCGCTTCGCCGGTGAGCCGGTGGCCCACCTGGACATGCACTTCCTGCACGACGGCGTGCCGCGCAAAGTGCTGGAAGCCGAGTGGCGCAAGCCCACGGCGCAGGAGCCCGCGCTGGCTCCTGCCACCGACTACACCGACGCCCTGACCCGCCTGCTGAGCAGCCTCAACATCTGCTCCCGCGAGTCGGTGATTCGGCAGTACGACCACGAGGTGAAAGGCCGTACCATCATTAAGCCCCTCATGGGCGCTACCGGCCAGGCCCCGCAGGATGCGGCCGTGGTGCGCTTCAACTTCGAGAGCTGGGAAGGTGTGGCCGTGAGCAACGGCATTCTGCCCCGCTTCGGTGATTTGGACGCCTACCACATGTCGGCCGGCGCGTTTGATGAGGCCGTGCGCCAGATTGTGGCCGTGGGCGGCAAGCTGCCCAACCTCAGCTACGGCGACGGCAACTTCTGGTCCGTGAACGACAACTTCTGCGTGCCCGACTCGGTGTACGATGCCGTAGGCAACCCCGATGGCAAGCACAAGCTGGCCAAGCTGGTGCGCATGTGCCAGGCCCTGCGCGACGCCACGGCGGCCTACTGCATCCCGCTCACCTCGGGCAAGGACTCGATGAAAAACGACTTCAAAGCCGACGGCGTGAAGATTTCGGTGCCGCCCACGGTGCTATACTCCATGACGGCCAAGCTGGACGACGTGCGCCGCACCATCACCTCCGACTTCAAGCAGGCCGACGACGTGGTGTACCTGCTGGGCGAAACCTACGACGAGCTGGGCGGCTCGGAGTTCTACCAGCTTTTCGGTGAGCTGGGCGCCAACGTGCCCCAGGTTCGCTTCGAGCAGGCCAAAGCCCTCTATGTCCTGATGGGGGAGGCCAACGACCAGGGCCTGATTCAGAGCTGCCACGACCTGTCGGATGGCGGGCTGGCGGTGGCCCTGGCTGAGGCCACGTTTGGCCACGGCTTTGGGGCCGAGGTGGAGCTGCCGGAAGGCTTGCCGGTGCACGTGCAGCTGTTTTCGGAGTCTCACTCCCGCTTTGTGGCCACGGTGGCCCCCGAGGATGTGGTGGCCTTCGAGCAGCACTTTGGCAGCCGCGCCACGCGCCTGGGCCGCGTTACGCCAAACGGGCAGCTGACGGTGCGGCAGGCGGGTAACACCGTCATTTCGGCCAGCACGGCGGCCCTGCGCCACGAGTGGACCAACGGTCCGGTAAACCGCATTATCGGCTTCGGCCACCCCGAAACCGCGCATTAATCATGGAACAGACTCCCCAACTGCCGGACCAGCACACGCCCCCGCGCCCCCAGCACGACGACCCCGGCCACGAAGTGGTAACTCGGGAAGGCGAAATCGTGCTGCCCGGCTTCAAAAGCGTAGACCCCGGCCACGAATCCACCGAGCCCCTGAAAACCAAGGAAGAACAGCCAACTGACAACCGACAACTGGCAACTGACAACTCAAAAGTTCGGGCGCTTATCCTGACCGGTTTTGGCATCAACTGCGAGGAAGAATTTGCCGCCGCCTACCGACTGGTAGGGGCCGAGGCCACCATCGTGCATCTGAACCAGGTGCTGCACGGTCACGTGAGCATCCACGACTTCGATATCCTGAACTTCCCCGGCGGCTTCTCCTTCGGCGACGACCTGGGCTCGGGCGTGGTGCTGGCCAACAAGCTGCGCTACCGCCGCAACGCCGAGGGCCGCACGCTGCTTGACGACATCAAGGAATTTGTGGCCGGCGGCAAGCACGTGCTGGGCATCTGCAACGGCTTCCAGGTGCTGGTGAAGCTGGGCCTGCTACCCGACCTGAGCGGCACCGTAACGCCCGAAGTAACCCTCACGCACAACGCCTCGGGCCGCTACGAGGACCGCTGGGTGAAGCTGACCGTTAACCCCCGCGCCACTACGCCCTTCCTGAAGGGCCTCACGACGCTGGAAGTACCCGTGCGTCACGGCGAAGGCCGCCTCATCATCCAGGACGAGGCCACTCGCGCCGCCATTGAGGCCCGCGGCCTGAACTGCCTCACCTACGCCGACTTCGACGGGGCCCCCACCGACGTGTACCCCTTCAACCCCAACGGTGCCGACCTTAACTGCGCCGGCCTGACCGATACCACCGGCCGCGTGTTCGGCCTGATGCCCCACCCCGAAGCCTTCCTCTCGCTCTACAACCACCCCGACTGGGCCCGCCGCAAGCGCGCTACCCCCGGCCTGAGTGAGGAGGGCGACGGGATATGGCTGTTCCGCAACATTGTGGAGCACGTGGCGTCGTTGCCTCACCCCCCGGCCCCCTCTCCAGGGGGAGAGGGGGAGCTTGGCGTTGAGCAAGCAAGTACAGATGAGCAGCAGGAAGGCGGGAATAGGCCACGACTGACGGCAGACAAGACTCTGTGGTACGAACGTCTGAAGCCGTTTAGCGGACAGATGCGCCGCGAGCCTACTCCGGCCGAAGATGTGTTATGGCAGGCTCTGCGTAACCGGCAGCTGGACGATGCTAAGTTCCGTCGGCAGCACGCCATTGGTAAGTTTATTGTGGATTTCATCTGCACCCAGCACAACCTGATTGTGGAAGTGGATGGTGAGGTACACGATGAAGCGGGGCAAGCCGAGTACGACTCGGGCCGCACCTATGAGCTGGAAGGGGTAGGCTATTACGTGCTTCGTTTCACCAATGGACAGGTACTGCACCAACTGCCTACCGTGCTGCAAAAAATAAGTGCTGCTCTATTCCAACACTCTGTAAAGAATTAAGGACGCCTGGCACCCCCTCTCCCCCTGGAGAGGGGGCCGGGGGGTGAGGCACTTCGCCCGCACGACCTGATAAACTCACGCTGCATGAACACCCTCAACCACTTCGAAACGCCCCAACTCGAACTCCTGCACCGTGGCAAGGTTCGTGACTCGTTCCGCGCCCCGTCGGGGGAGCGGCTGATTGTGGTAACTGACCGGCTGTCGGCCTTCGACTCGGTGCTGGAAACGCCCGTGGCGCACAAAGGGGCCGTACTCAACGGGCTGGCGGCTTTCTGGTTCGACAAAACCCGGCACATCATCCCCAACCACGTCATCAGCCTGCCCGACCCCAACGTTACGCTGGCCCAAGAGGCCGAGCCCATCCGGGTGGAGATGGTGGTGCGCAACTACCTCACCGGCTCCATGTGGCGAGGCTACCAGCAGGGCCAGCGCAGCTTTTCGGGCGTATCGGTGCCCGATGGCCTGACCAAGCACCAGAAGTTTCCCGAGCCCATCGTAACGCCTACCACCAAGGAAGAATCGGACCGGGAGATTACGCCCGAGAACCTGGTGGCCGAAGGCTGGGTGACGGCCGAGCTGTACGAGCAGATGCGGGTGAAGGCGCTGGAGTTGTTCAATTTTGCCTCCCAGTGGATGGCTGAGCGCGGCATCATTCTGGTGGATACCAAGTATGAGTTCGGGCTGCGCAACGGGGAGTTGCTGCTGATTGACGAAATCCACACGCCCGATTCGTCGCGCTTCTGGAGCGCCGACAACTACGCCCGCAACCCCGAGGCCGCCGAGCAGATGGACAAGGAGTACGTGCGCCAGTGGCTGATTGCCCACAAGCAGGACGGCCAGTACCCCCGCGCCCTCACGCCCGAAGTTTCGGCCGAGGCCACCCGCCGCTACCTCGACATCTACGAGCGTATCACCGGCGCCCCGCTGCCCGCTGCATCTTCTAACGACAACGATATGCAGGCCCGCATGGTGAGCAACCTGGTGCGCGCTGGTATCATTCAAGACGCCAAGTAGCATGGAACCCTCGCAGGCAAAAAAGCTGGTAACCGACTACATCGAAGCGTACAACGCCTTTGACGTAGCTGGCATGCTGCGCCATTTGCACGAGGAGGTAGTATTTCGCAATATTTCCGGCGGGGAAGTTAACCTGACCACCACTGGCAAGGAGAGCTTCCGCCAGCAGGCTGAGCAAGCCAAATCGTATTTTTCGCAGCGCGAGCAGCGTATTACCGATTGGCAGTTCGCCGACAACAGCGCTGAAGTACGCATTGACTACTCGGCCGTGGCGGCCGTAGATTTCCCCAACGGCCTGAAAGCGGGCGACGCGCTGCAACTGCAGGGTAGGTCGGTGTTTCAGTTTGCGGAGGACCGGATTGTTTCCATTGACGATATCAGTTAGAACGACTCTGCACACCTCTGCGAAAACCTTTGCGCCCTCTGCGGGAACCAACACTAGAACGACACCGTGACGAATCCAACACCCATAGTACTCCTCGGCGGCGGGGCCCGTGAACACGCCATGGCGTGGAAGCTGACCCGTGACGGCGCCACCGTGCACGTGCTGCCCGGCAATGCCGGCATTCCGAACAGTCAACCTGACATTAGCGCCACCGATTTTCCGGCCATCAAAGCCTTCTGCGAAGCGCAGGGCGTGAAACTGATAGTAGTAGGGCCCGAGGCTCCTTTGGCGGCGGGCGTCACGGATTTCTTTAAGGGTTCCGATATCCGCGTGTTTGGGCCGGGGCGGGCGGGGGCTACGTTGGAAAGCTCCAAGGTGTGGAGCAAGGATTTCATGCGCCGCCACGGGGTAGCCACGGCCTTGTCCTGGCAGTTCCGCAGCGACAAGATGGACGCCGCCCGCGCCAAAGCTGCTGAGCTGAACGGCGACGTGGTAGTGAAGTTCGACGGGCTGGCAGCCGGCAAAGGTGTCTACGTGTGCTCCTCGGTGGAAGAGGCCCACGCCGCCCTCGACGATTTAGCCCGCCTGCACAGCGGTTGGTTCAGCTTCCTGCTCGAAGAAAAGCTCACCGGCCCCGAAATCAGCATCATCGGCATCACCGATGGTAACCGCATCCGCCTGCTCAGCCCCTCCCAGGACCACAAGCAGTTGCTGGCCGGCGACCAGGGCCCCAACACCGGCGGCATGGGCGCCTATTGCCCCGTGCCCTTCTGTGACGACAACGTGCTGGCCGCCATTCGCACCGACATTGTAGACCCTACCCTGCGCGGCCTGCAAAATGAGCAGTTCGATTTAAACGGCTTCCTGTACTTCGGCATCATGCTCACGCCCCAAGGCCCCAAGCTACTCGAGTACAACACCCGCCTCGGCGACCCCGAAGCCGAAGTGCTGCTGCCCGGCCTGGAAAGTAGCCTGCTGGAGCTGATTGAAGCCACCCTCGACGGCAAGCTGCAGCAAACCGTGGTGCGCCAGCGGCGCGGCTACTACGTGGGCGTGGTACTGGCCTCGGGCGGCTACCCCGCCGCCAGTTTCCCCACCGGCCTCCCCATTACCGGCCTCGACCAGCTGCACCCCAGCATCCTGGCTTTCCACGGGGCCACCAAGCGCACCGAAACCGGCGAGCTGGTGACCAACGGCGGCCGGGTGCTGGTGCTGGTGGGCCACGGCGAGGAGCTGGAGGACGCCGTGCAGCACGTGTACCGCGAAGCAGAAAAAGTGAATTTCCAGGATGTGTACATCCGCACCGACATCGGCCAGCGGCCGGAACCGACTCTTGCAGGCAACTGGTAACCATAGCACCCGCAAAGCGCGCCTGGCCATTCTGCTGTCGGGCCGGGGCTCCAACATGGTGGCCCTGGTAAACGCCGTGCAACACGGTGTGCTGCAGGAGCTGGCCGAAGTAGCCGTGGTGTTCAGTAACGTGCCCGACGCGCCCGGGCTGACCACGGCCGCCGCGCTGGGTTGCCCCACCGCCAGCCGCAGCAGCCAGGGCCGCAAGCGGGCCGAGTTTGATGCCGAAGTAGTAGAAGTGCTGCAACAGTATCAGCCCGATTACGTGGTGCTGGCTGGTTACATGCGTATTCTGTCGCCCACGTTCATCCGCGCATTTGCGGGCCGCATCGTCAACATTCATCCCGCCGATACGCACCAGCACCAAGGCCTGCACGCCTACGAGTGGGCCTTCGACAACCGCCTGCCCGAAACCAAAATCACGGTGCATCTGGTGGACGAAGGCCTCGACACCGGACCTATTCTGGCCCAGCATGCTGTTGACTTACGCGGGGCCGACACCCTAGCCGAAGTAGAGCGCCGCGGCCTAGCCGTGGAGCACCGCATGTACGCCGAAACGCTGGCTGAACTCATCAACCAAGAACGTCCTGCTGAGCGAAGCCGAAGCATCTCTACCTCTGGCTAATCATATAGCGTTGCAACGAAGCGGTAGAGATGCTTCGGCTTCGCTCAGCATGACGTGCTATAGTACCACCCACCACCCACAGCGGCCCGGTAACGAGCAACTGGCAACTGACAACCCAACATGTGCGGAATAGTAGGTTTTTACGGTCCTGATGACGTTGCGCACGATATTGTGTTCGGCCTCACCGCGCTTCAGCACCGCGGCCAGGACGCGGCCGGCATTGCCACCTTCGACGAGAACTTCCACCTCTGCAAGGGCAACGGCCTCATCTCCGACGTGTTCAAGCCCAAGCAGCTCAAGAAGCTGAAGGGCAACATCGGCATCGGGCACGCGCGCTACACCACCCAGGGTTCCGGTGATGCCGAGCTGGCGCAGCCGTTTACCACCAGCTACCCGTTTGGGCTGTCGATGGTGCACAACGGCAACGTCATCAACTTCCGCTCGGCCGCCAAGCGCCTGCATGAGAAGTACCACGTGCTGCCCAAAACCAGCAATGACCTGGAGCTCATCATGTACACCTTCGCCTCGGAGCTGCGCCTGAAAAACCTCGACAACATCTCGGTTATCGACATTTTCGACGCCGTGGAGACGACGCAGGAGTTGGTGAAAGGGGCCTACGCCACCATCACCATCATTGCCGGCCACGGCCTGCTGGCCTTCAACGATCCGCTGGGTATCCGGCCATTGGTGCTGGGCCGCCGCGAAACGGAGCGCGGCCCGGTGTACGCCTTCGCCTCGGAAAGCACCTGCTTTGATTACCTGGGTTTCGAGTTCGTGGAAAACGTAGGCCCCGGCCAGGCGGTGTTCATCGACAAGGATTTCAAGGTGCACCACAAAAACCAGCAGGAGCAGCCCAAAAACTTCTGCGTGTTCGAGCACATCTACTTCGCCCGCGAAGACTCCACCATCCACGGCCGCCTGGTGGCCCGGGAACGGGTGCGCTTGGGCAAGATGCTGGCCAAGAAGGTGATTGAGTCGGGGATTCAGCCGGATATGGTGATTGACGTGCCCTCGTCAGGCTACTTCTCAGCCTCTGGTTTGGCCGAAGCTATTGGGGTGCCCTACCGCCGCGCCATGGTGAAGAATAACCACATGGGCCGCTCCTTTATCGTGAGCAGCCAGGCCGGCCGCGAGGACATCGTGAAGAAAAAGCTGAACCCCATCCGCGAGTTTGTGGAGGGTAAGAAGGTGGCCGTGGTGGACGACAGCATCGTGCGCGGCACTACTTCCCGGCGCATCGTGCGCATCCTGCGCGAGGCCGGGGCCGCCGAGGTATACTTCATCAGCAGCGCCCCGCCCATCATTTCGCCCTGCATTTACGGCATCGACATGGCCATGAGCACCGAGCTGATTGCGGCCAACTACACCGAGGAAGAAATCTGCCGCTACATCGAGGCTGACAAGGTGATTTACCAATCGGTGGAGGATTTGCAGGAACTGTTTTCTGAGGAGAAAGGCCACGGTGGCAGTTGCTTCGCCTGCTTCACCGGCCACTACCCCACCGGCGACGTGACCAAGTACCTGCGCCACATTCAGGAGGAGCGCCAGAGCCACCGGGGCGACAAGAAAAAGGACGAGCCCGCGCCCACCTCCGTCAGCGCCAAAGCCCCCGCGCCAACGGAACATTAACCTAACCGCCTGTCATCCTGAGCGGAGCGAAGGACCTTATCACGCCTGAGTCACTATCGAACAACTCGTTCCAGTATGATAAGGTCCTTCGCTCCGCTCAGGATGACAGACCTATTCCCTGATTCGCCCCTTTGCCATGAGCCAGACTTCCGCCGATACCAACCTCAAAGCCACCGCCGGCTACTCCATCGAAGAAGGCAACGCCGCCTCCAAAAACGCTTACCACTGGGCCCAGAAAACCTTCTCGACCCGTGCGGGCAAGCCCGGCGAGCCGGCCCAGGACCTGGCGGGCGGCTTCTCCAACGAAATCCGGTTCGGGGCCGAGCGGCTGGGCATCGGCTCCGATGGCATCGGGACCAAGATTGAGGTGGCTGAACGCTTGGACCGTTACGACACGCTGGGCTACGACCTGATTGCCATGGTAGCCGATGACCTGGTGGTGGCCGGCTTCGTGCCCACCAACCTCTCCAACATCATTGACGTGAACACCCTCAACTATGAGGTGGTAGATGAGCTGATGCGCGGCCTGCACGACGCGGCCCAGTTCAGCCAGATTGCCGTAACGGGCGGCGAAATTGCCGAGCTGGGCAACCGCATCGGGGGCTACCCCGGCGCCAAGATGAACTTCAACTGGTGCTCCACGGCCGTGGGCGTGCTGCACCCGAGCCTGGAGCGCCCCCTGAGTGGGGCTAACGTGCGCGCCGGGCAGGCCGTGGTGGCGCTCCGCTCGCCCTCGTTCCGCTCCAACGGCTACTCCCTGGCCCGCCGCGCCCTTACCAAAGCTTTCGGCGAGAAGTGGCACAACGCTCCTTACACCGGCACCGATGCCGCCGAAATAGGCCAGACCTGGGGCGAGGTGATGCTGGCCCCTTCGCTGATTTTCTCGCCGGGCGTGGCGGCAGTGCTCGATGCCGGCCTGCCGCTGCATGCGGCGGCGCACATCACCGGCGGCGGCATTGCCGACAACTTCCGGCGCGTGCTCAAAAACGGGGTAGGGGCCGTGCTCGATAACCTGTTTGCGCCCCTGCCTGCCATGCAGCAGCTGGCCGAGCTGGCCGGCATCACCCCCCAGGAAGCGTACCTCTACTGGAACATGGGCAACGGCATGCTCCTCGTGACGGAGCCCGAGCAAGCCGAAGCCGTGGCCGAAACCCTGCGTGCCCGTGGCTACCAGGCCCAGGTAGCCGGCCGCATCACCCCGGAAACTGACGTGGTGCTGCGGGTGGGCGCCGGCGAGCTGCGCTACCAGGCATAGCCTTCACATAAGAGAAAAAAAGCCCGTCATGCTGAGCTTGCCGAAGCATCTCTACCGCAGTGCTAATTAAGAAAGTTAGCCAGAGGTAGAGATGCTTCGGCAAGCTCAGCATGACGGGCTATATGGGGTACTGTCCCGCGTGCTACGCCGCCAACGGCTCGATATCAAACCCGGCCTGCGCAACAGCTTTCATCACCTGTTCCGGGATGACGTTTTCGCCTTCCACGGTGAGAATCTTGGCGGGATTATTTGTGTCCACGCTCCACTTCTGCACGGTGGGCTCGGCGTCGAGGAAGGGTGTGACAGCGCGCAGGCAGTTGCCGCAGTTGATGCTGGTTTTGAATTTCAGGGTAGGCATGAGGTGGAATGTGTTTAGGCTACCAGGAGTTGGGAGCAGGTGAGGCTGTAACACGGCGTCAGGGGCAAAAGTAGCAGGAGCGGCAGAACACAGTAGTACACACGTTGGCTGACGGAGTGTAGAGTTTTGTCGTATTTCGCGGCTCAGGCTATATTCTTCCTTATCATGAATAAGACAACCTTCTGGCAGCTACTGGAAGCGGCTAAAACAAGTGCCCACGGCGACCAGCAGCTGCAGGAGCAGGCGTTGGTCAGCAGCCTGGCAGAGTTGGAGCCGGATCAGATTGTTGATTTTGAGTGCATTCTGCGCGAGTGTCTGCTGGAAGCCGACCATTTTCAACATCATGGCGGCGCAGAAGGTTATCGACGGCTACGTGTCAGACGACCCGTATCTGTATTTCCGGTGCTGGCTGATAGGGCAGGGAGAGGCTGTATTCACCAACACCTTCCAGCACCCGAATACCCTAGCGGCAGTTATTGAAGAACCGTATCGGGATTTCGAAGAATTGTTGTACGTGGCTACTACTGCTTTCGAGCAGTGTACGGGCAAAACCGAGGAGGACGACACCTTCCCCCGGCAAGTAGCCGCCGCCCGCGGCCTCAGCTATGATTTCGGCTCCGAAACAAAAGGAGAAGACTGGACCGAAAACCAGCTGCCCAAGATGCTGCCTAAGCTGTGGGAGAAGTTTGGATTGGCGTAAATCCCATGCAGCCTAGTCGAGTGTAGAGACGTGACACTTCGCGTCTCCCCATTGAACGGTCTGGAACCGCGCAGTAAATAACATCTGCAACGACGAGACGCAAAGTGTCGAGCCCCTACGCCGGCCGCACCGGCCGCTTCTCCAGTATCAACTTCGTTCGGAACGTGTTCAACGACTCTTCCAGCCCCACCGGATACACATGCGGGTTGAGGAAGCGGCGGATGCTGGGGTCGAGGCTGAGCACTTCCCGCTGGGCGCGGGCGCGGCTTTCCTGGAGTGTAGGTAGCGTATGCACCAGCTCGCCGCGGCGGAAAATGGGCTCCAGCAGCTCCCGGAACGGGGCATCGGGGCGCACGGCGCGGCGGCGGGTGGCATCCAGTGGGTCCACAAGCGTCAAGGCTGCGGGCAGCGGTTCGGCGGTGTTGTAGAGCATATCGGCGCGGGGCTGGCCTTTATCGGTTTCGTAGCGGCGCACCTGCAGGATGCCGGGAATGCTGGTTTTGGCCAGCTGCTCGGAGAGCTTGATGGTGAAGTCCCAGCCCGAATCGTCGGGTTTGCGCAGGGCGGCCAGCTTGTACACGCCCCCCAGCGCCGGTTGGTCGTAGGCCGTGACCAGCTGCGTACCGATGCCCCAGGTGTCGATTTTGGCGCCCTGCTGCTTGAGGCTGGTGATGAGGTTTTCCTCCAGGTCGTTGCTGGCCACGATGCGCACGTTCTCGAACCCGGCCTCATTCAGCAATGCGCGGGCCTCGCGGCTGAGGTAGGCCAAGTCGCCGGAATCGAGGCGGATGCCGCCCAGCTCGTGGCCGTGGGCGCGCATCTCGCGGGCCACCTTAATGGCGTGGCGCACGCCTTCCAGCGTGTCGTAGGTGTCCACCAGAAATACGGAGTCGTCGGGGAAGGCCTTGGCGTAGGCCGTGAAGGCAGTTCCCTCGTCTTTGAAAGCCATAACCCAGCTGTGGGCGTGAGTGCCCTTCACCGGAATGCCGAAGCGCTGCCCGGCCAGCACGTTGCTGGTAGCATCGGCCCCGCCAAGGTAGGCGGCGCGGCTGGCACTCAGGCCGCCATCTACGCCCTGGGCCCGGCGCAACCCAAATTCCAGCACCATATCGGAGCCGGCAGCCTCCCGGATGCGGGACGCTTTGGTAGCAATCAGGGTTTGGAAATTGACGAGCGTAAGCAGGGCCGTTTCTACTAGCTGGGCCTGTAGCAAGGGCCCCTGCACCCGAATCAATGGCTCGTTGCCGAACACCACGGTGCCCTCCGCAACAGCATCCACGTCGCAGGTAAACTTCAGCTCCCGCAAATACTGCAAAAACTCCGACGGGAACATGGCCGCGCCCTTGCTGCTTTTCAGACCACCCAGATAAGCCAAGTCGTCCTCCGAAAACCGCAGGTTCTGCAGATAGTCGACGGCGTAGGCCAGGCCCGCTGCCACAGCGTAGCCCCCGCCAAACGGAGCCTTGCGAAAATACAAGTGAAACACAGCCTCCCGATCCTGCAAACCCTGCTGCCAGTAGCCGTAGGCCATGGTAACCTGGTAGAGGTCGGTGAGCAAACTCAGAGAAGGCGCGTATAGGCCGGAAAGCGGAGCTGAATTCATGTGAGCAACAGTTGAGATGCCGTAGCTTACGCAGAATATTCCAATCTGTCGGTGCTATGGCCTATTCTGCTCCCCGTTTCGGCCAACTTGTGTTTCAGCGTCTGGAGTTGCTGCCAGCCTGGAAACGGCTGTCTACCGGGCTGTTGCCGGCAGCGTTGCTCTACGCCGGTACCCCTGCCGACTGGCCACGTATGATGCGCCTATTTCTGGCCTGGGACGCGTTTGCCCTCTGTACCCTGCTGCTTACCTGGGGCATCATGCTGACCGCCGAGGTAAGCCATATTCGCCGCGTAGCTACCCGCGAAGATCCGGGGCGGGTGCTGTCGTTTGTGGTGGTGCTGGTAGCGTGCAGTGCCAGTATGCTGGCGGTGGTGGAACTGCTGGCCTCGGTGCGGCAGGGGCCGGGACCGTTGCAGCTGGCTCAGGTGCTGATGGGCGTGGTGGGTGTGCTCACGGCGTGGCTACTGGTACACACGCTCTTCACGCTGCGCTACGCCCATTTGTATTACGATAACACCAACCGGCAGGAAGGCGGACTGGCCTTTCCCGGCGACGAAAAGGAGCCCGATTACCTGGATTTTGCCTATTTCTCGTTTGTGGTGGGGATGACTGCCCAAACTGCCGATGTCAGTATCACGGACCGCAGCATTCGGCGGCTGGCGCTGCTGCACGGCGTGCTTTCCTTCGGGCTCAATACTGCCGTAGTAGCCCTGACCATCAGCGGGCTGGCAAGTGTTATATAGCCTGGCGGGGCTGCGAGCGGCAGTACATGGCGGCTTCCAGCAAAGTAGCCACTACGGGAGGGCGCTGCGCCCACGGCAGCATCTGCAGCATGGCGGCAACATTATCCGTCAGGTGGCACAGCACCAGTGAAAGCCGCCGACTCTGAAACCGCAGGTAATAGTCGCTCAGCAACCGGAGCGCTGCCGTCGGAAAGCTGGCTAATGCGCTACAGTCAAGCCAGACGCTGGTTTTTCCGCTGGAGGCTGCCCGGTTTAGCGCCTGTTGCAGGCTTGGTAAATCATCGGAGGTAGCAGAGCCACTGAGAATCAGCAGATAGCTGTCTGGTAAAATTTCCCGGTACACGTTCATCACATCTCAACCACTTTAACGGGTGCTGCCGCGTGCAAAGCGCCCAACATTCAGATCAAACCGTGGGCAGGCCGTTATAGAACCTGTTGTACTGATACAGGCCCTGCAATGACAAGTGCGCACGATGCTACTTGATATTGTAAAAGTATTACCTAGAAAGCGGTTGTGAAAGAGTTAAATACGGATTTTATAGGAATTATTTGATGCGTATTTCCCACAGATGCACCGTATGAGTACGTAAAGCGGTAGGGAATTCCGAAAAGCTGTGTCTCGCCACTCCACAATTCCGTAAACAGTTAAGTATCACCGTGGGGCTGCTTCGGTAATTTTATTGCTCGGAGCAGATGTGTTTGCTTTTTTGATTGTGTAATAAATTGACAATTAGGTGATTCGAATGATGGTTAGTGGTTTCGGCTACTGCTTTCACACAGACCTGTGTATTTCCTGCCGCCATGATTCGAGTGTTGCTGACCGACGACCATAAAATTCTGCGCAACGGAATCAGGGCGCTACTTAGTTTGCAGCCTGATCTGGATGTAGTAGGCGAAGCCGGCAACGGACAGCAGCTTTTGGAGCTGCTGGAATCCACCCCGGCTGATGTTGTGCTAATCGACATCAATATGCCCGTGATGGATGGATTCACGACTATGGGGCATCTACGGGAAAAGTATCCCAACCTGCGCGTGCTGGTACTTTCTATGCTCGACCACGAAAACCATGTGTACCGCATGCTGGAGGCCGGCGCTCATGGCTATGTGCTTAAAAATGCCGACATCACCGAAATATCCCATGCTATCAGGACGGTGGCTGCCGGCCGCCCATTTCTCTGTACCGAATTGGGCCTGGATATGCTCAACAAACTGGTGCGCACTACGGTGCCGCCAGCAGGCAACCGCATGACGCCGGGGGATTTATCGAAACGGGAACTAGAGGTATTGCACCTGATTGCGGAGGGCCTTACCAACGCCGAAATTGCCGATCGGCTTTTTACCAGCAAGCGGACCATCGAAACGCACCGGCAGAACATCATCGAAAAAACGCAAACCAAGAATACCGCAGCCCTAATCAAATTTGCGGTTTCCAATGGCCTGCTTCCTCAGTAGCCACACAGCAGCCGAACAATAGTTTGACGCTTGGTAAGGCCGTCTTGCGTTTTTCCAACGCAGCCTAAGCTGGTATTTCACCAATCAGGACTTCGCGGGGCATTGTGCCGGCAGCGTATTCCAGCTTGTGGCACATATGTGCTACCGCCGACCAAAAGGACTCCAGTGCAGTGGGCAGGCATGGGCCGGTGTGCTCGTAGTTGACGTATTGTGTCGGGGCTGGCTGGCAACTGGCCACCCACTGCGAGGCCTCCTGTTCCGTAACGCTCTCCGGAACTCCCCACCACAGCAAGCGGTAGCCTTCAGTCTGCAGTAGTTCGTTGTGTTTGAAGTACAGCGGTACGCCGTCGGATACGGCATACAGATAAACCTGCCGGTCTGGGCCGGAAGTTGATAAGAGCAAGGATTCCATCGAGCGGAACTACTAAAAGGTACTAGGCAAAAGGTGTATAAGCAGGGTACTCGGAGCGCAGAACTATACGTAAATATCTGGAATAATGGGTTGCTTGTTGCAATATGGTCGTCAATAATTCCT
Organism: Hymenobacter puniceus; assembly: GCF_014333525.1. GTDB lineage: Bacteria > Bacteroidota > Bacteroidia > Cytophagales > Hymenobacteraceae > Hymenobacter. The sequence goes on along the minus strand of NZ_JACSCX010000001.1, from coordinate 896,162 downwards.
ATTTTCTGATAATAATTCAGGGTATGCTACAGGTGCAAACAAAAACTCCTTCCTGCACTTTGTGCAGAAAGGAGTTGGAGTAGCCGCGACGGGAATCGAACCCATATCAAGCGTTTAGGAAACGCCTATTCTATCCGTTGAACTACGCAGCCGTAGCGCAAAGGTAGGAACTGATGGGTTGATGTACCCGCAAAGTGGCGGTATACCCAGTAGTTCGGCTACATCTTGTACAGAAGCGCAATGCCAAACGAGAGAGCCGTCAGGATCAGGCCAACCATGAAAATGGTGTAGCTGATGCGAAGCAGGCGGTATTTGCGCGTCAGTACGTCGCCGAGATAATAAATGTCGGTGACCATATTGGTGTAAAGCGCATCCTTTTTGCCCATCAACTCGGTCATGCCGCTCTGGAAGTCGTCGAGGCTGAGTTTGCTGAAATTGCCGAAGAACAGCAGGTTCACACGGCGGTTGGTGGCAATCTGCGGACTTTTCTTGAGCCATTTAAAACTCGTGACATCGGGCTGCGCGCACAGAATAGCCGATACCACCGAGCCCAGCGCCGTAGCCAGCAGCAGCCCGATAGGAATGGTCAGCACCGGGTTGTTCATGATGGTCGGGCTCAGCACCCCGGACTTGGTACCGGCCTTAGCCCCCAGGTACGTAATAATCACCGACAGCAGCACGGCATTGAGGCTAATCATCATATTGGCCTTCTTATCGGCCATGTCTGAGAGCTTCATGTGGTTGCTGTACATAGTTCGGAACATCGTTTCGATGCCCCGCTTGGGCTCCGCAAACGTGCCGTTTTCTTCTTCGTCTCTTTTCTTTTTCTTCTTCTCGGTTTTCTTCAGCAGGTCGCGCTGCTCTTTGAGGTTGGCCTTGAATTGCTCTCCGTAGCGGCTTTTAGCTACATCGGTGTGGAACTTGGCCGCATGCAAATAGTCCAGCTGCGACTCGGCCCACTCGGTGCTGGAGTAGGTTTTGCCTAGTGTGGTTTCCCACTCGGCCCGCAGCAGCTCGGCGTTGGCAAAAAAGTCTTCGCGCCCCATTCCGCTCATGTCGGCATCGGCCAATAGCTGCTGTAGCTCGGTTTCGGCGGGCTCATTGCGGTGGGTGGTCCGGATCAGGTCCTGCACCAGCGCAATACGCTCGGGGGCGTACTGCTGCTGGGTCAGCCAGTCTTTGGCCAGCTCCATGCTGCGGTACTCGTGGCCATCATACACTTCTGTGTAGCCCGCGTCGTGAAACCAGGCAGCCAGTAGCAAGGTTTCCTGATCGGGCGCACTAAGGCCCGTATCTTCGCCGAGCTTACGTGCTTCCTTCACCACGGCCACCGTATGGTCCAGCGAATGGTATACCAGTTGTTTGGGCAGCTTCTCTTCGAAAAGCTGCGTGATATAGGCCTTGGCCTGTTTCAGAAGTTCTGACTTTTCAGCCTTGGCAGGCCGGAGCGTTTCCGTGGGTTCCATGGAAGAGAAAAGGGGGTGCAACAGGGACGGATTCCGCCTCCCAACCGCCTTTCAACGCGAATCGGCCGGTGGGGTTTTTGGAAGGAGGCTCAACCGTACACCAAGAGTTTTCGTACGGCAGGCACCCGGCCACCTAAACTGACCGGACTGCAGCAGCCGTTTGGGTAAGTTACTCGTATTTCCGCTAACTACCAGCGGCGCGCTACAGCTCCCGGCCGCAACCCGCCCCCGCTCTTTTTCTCTACTGGCTCTTTATGAAGCATTTTTTAATTTCCTGTGGCTTACTGCTGGCTGCGTGTAGTGCTCCGGCCTGGGCACAAAAACCAGATCAAAGCCCGCACCCTACTCGCCCCAACTACAACCACGGCAGTGAAAAGTGGGAAGCCAGCACGCCGCCCGACAGCGCCAAAATCAAATACTCTGTATTTCTGATTGGTGACGTGGGCAAGCCCATTGCGGCCGATAAGGGCGGAGAACCTTCGCTGAACTACCTGCGCAAACAGATTATGGCGGCGGGCCCTAAAAGCACGGCCATCTACCTCGGCGACAATATCTACGAGTATGGCATGCCCGAAGAAGGCGCCTACGACCGCAAAGAATCAGAACGCCGGATTGTAGACCAGCTGAATGTGCTGCGTGGCTACCAGGGCGAGAAATACATGATTCCGGGAAACCACGACTGGAAGCAAGGCCGCGCGGGCGCTGTAGACCAGGTAAACCGCCAGCAGCGGTTTGTAGAGGACTTTATGACCAACGACTCGGCGGCGTTTTCCTATACCGGCGACTTCTTCATCCCGCGCAACGCTTGCCCGGGTCCGTTTGAGGTGCGCCTGCAAGACAATGTGGTGCTGATTGCCATCAACTCGCAGTGGTTTTTGCAGGGCGAGTCTGAGCGCCCCTACGGTTCTAATAGCGGCTGCGGTGTAGCCAACGAAACCGACTTTTTCACCCAGCTTGAAGATATTATCACGCAGAATAAGGACAAGAACATCATGGTGATTGCGCACCATCCACTCTTGTCTGATGGCATCCATGGAGGATTCTTCACCCTGGGCGACCATCTGTTTCCGCTGAGCATCGTCTACAAGTACGCGTTTCTGCCAATGCCCATCATTGGGTCGGTGTATCCGTTTGCGCGCAAATACGGCGGCATCTCGCAGGACATTCCGCACCCGCTCTACCAGGCGTATAAGAAAGGGTTGGAGGATATTTTCGCCAAGCACCCCAACATCGTCTACGCAGCCGGGCACGAGCACAACCTGCAGTACTTCAAGGCCAGCACGTATCACCACATTGTGAGCGGCTCGGGCTGCAAAACCCAGCACGTGCGCGCCGGTCGCGACGCCGATGCCAACTTCTCGGACAAGGAGAAAGGCTTTGCGCGTGTCAACTACTACGAAGATGGCCAGGCCTGGGTGGAGTTCTGGATTCCGGAAGGAGCCGGCGAAACCGGCCGCCTGGTGTTCCGTACGCCGCTGTATGCGCAGCCTATGGTAGCTGAAAATGGCCCAGCTGCCGCCCCCGCCGCCCCACGCCCCGACTTCCGCGACTCTACCGTGACGGTGGCAGTAAACCCGCGCTACGCCGACCGCAGCAGCTTCCATAAGTTTCTGTTCGGGGAGCATTACCGCCAGGAGTGGGCCACGCCCGTAACCTTCCCGGTGCTGGATCTGGCCACCGAGAAAGGCGGCCTGACACCCTACAAAATCGGTGGGGGCAAGCAGACGGCCTCGCTGAAAGTACGCAACGAGGAAGGCCGCCTGTTCACGATTCGCAGCCTCAACAAAGACCCTTCGGCAGTGCTGCCGGAGGCGTTGCGCTCCGGCGCGGCCGCCGATATTCTGCAGGACCAGATTTCGGCGCAGCACCCGTATTCGTCGTTGCCTGTGCCGCCGCTGGCCTCGGCCGCGGGCATCCTGCACACCAACCCCGAGCTGCGCTTTATTCCGCAAGACCCACTGCTGGGCCAGTACCTGGAGCAGTTTGCCAATAAGCCCGGCGCTATCGAGGAAGATGCCAACGAAAACCAGGACAACGTAGCCTCGCTCGGCAACGCCAAAAATCTGGTGGGCACCGACAAAGTGTTTGAGCGCATCACCGACGACAACGACAACCGCGTCAACGAAAAGGCCTTTGCCCGTTCGCGCCTCTTTGATATGTGGATCGGCGACTGGGACCGGCACGAAGACCAGTGGCGCTGGGCCGAGAAAAAAGACAAAGACGGCGACCGGAAGTTTACGGCCGTGCCCGAAGACCGGGACGTGGCTTTCTTCAAGGGCGACGGCCTGTTTCCGTACCTAGCCTCGCGCAAGTGGGCCATCCGCAACTTCCAGAACTTCGGCAAAGACTACGATGACTGGAAAGGCCTCAACCTGACCGCCCTCAGCAACGACCGGGTGTACTTGGCCTCCGTGAGCCGTGAGCAGTGGGTGAAGGAAGCCGAAGAAATGAAAGCGGCCCTCACTGACGAGGTAATCGAGAAGGCCTTCCGGGAGCGGTGGCCCAAGCAGATTTACGATTTGCACGCCCAGGAAATCATCGGCAAGCTGAAAAGCCGCCGCGACCTGCTGCCCGAAGTGGCCGCCGACTATTACACCATGCTCAACAAGGTGGCTGAAGTGAAAGGCTCCAAGAAGCGGGAGAAGTTTGTGGTGGAGCGCCTCCCCGACGACAAAACCCGCGTGACGGTGCAGAAGATCAACAAGGAAGGTGAACTGACCAAGACGCTGTTCGACCGCACCTTTGAGAACGACGTCACCAAGGAGCTGCGCCTCTACGGCTTCGAAGGCGAGGATATCTACGACGTGAAGGGCGATGTGCAGAGCGGCCCCCGCTTGCGCATCATTGCTGGCACCGATAAGGACTCCATTACGGACCGGTCCAATGTGGCAGGCTTCCGCCGCTACACCCACATCTACGACGCCGACAGTGGCAACGTAATAACTCCGGGCCGCGACACGCGCCTGCGCACCGAGCCCGGCATCGACGTGAGCCGCTACGATGTACACAACCGTTCCAACCGCAAAGACTACACGCTCAACTACTTCGGCCCAACGCTGTATTTCGGCTACAACATCGACGACCGGCTGTTCTTTGGGGGCGGGGCCGTGTACCGCACCTATGGCTTCCGCAAAGAGCCCTATGCCACCGAGCAAAGCCTGGCCGCCAACTACTCGCCTTCGCAGCAAGCTTACAACGTGCGCTACCTTGGGCATTTCGTGGATGTGGTAGGCAAGTATGACTTGCGCGTGAATGCTCAGGTGTATGGCCCGCAGCTGCTTTACAACTACTTTGGCGAAGGCAACGACTCACGCAATATCCTGGACCGCAACGGCGCCGGCCGCACGCGCAACCGCGAAATCAACGAAACATACCGAGTGCGATTCTCGCGCTTCTACATTAGCCCCATGCTGGAGCGCGACGTATTCAGCTTCATGAAGTTCGGTGTGGGCCCGCAGTACGACCAGTTTCGGGTGAGCCGCTTGCCCATCGGCAGCGAAATTGCTCGCGGCCTTGATGAAAACAACAACGGCTTCCAGGATGCCGGCTTGGGTATCCGTAGCTCCGACTTCCAGATGAACCGCTACCTCGGTGGCCGCGCCTACCTCAACATCGACGCGGCTTCGTCGCCGAAGAACCCGCGCATTGGCCTGCGCTGGTACAACGCCATCGAGTACAACTACCAGCTTAATGCCGAGCAGCTCAAGTACGGCCGCGCCAGCTCGGAATTCCGGTTCTACCTCTCGCCCAACTTTCCGTTCCAGCTGACCTGGGCGGGCCGCATCGGGGGCTCGCGCAACTTCGGCGACTACCGCTTCTACCAGGCCAACACGCTGGGCGGCACTTCCAACCTGCGCGGCTACCGCCGCACCCGTTATGCCGGCCGCAGCTCCGTATTCGCCAACGCTGAGGTGCGCATACAGCTCTTCGAGTTCAACGCCTACCTCGTGCCCGGCAAGTTCGGTATCCTGGGCCTCACCGATGCTGCCCGCGTGTATTCACCGTACGATGTGAAAACCGGTTTGAAGGCCTTCCACACGGCATTTGGTGGTGGAGTTTGGGTGGATGTGCTCAAGCAGGCCGTCATTAATGCCACCTATTCCGTAGGGGAAGAAAACCTGGTGTTTGTGGGCTTCGACTTTCTGTTCTAGCAGCATATGCCAGTGCTTTCGGCCTCGCTGAAAGCTCTGCCAGCTGTTGACACTACCTGCTCCCTACGCCTGCCCACACGCTATTACTTTTTATAATGCTTTCATCCATCCGCCGCACGTTGCCGCTACTCGCGTTGCTGGGTGCCGTTCCGGCCCTGGCCCAGCAGACGCCTCCTGTATCGCCGACACCGGTATTTCCGCGCCCGGCCCCCGGCCCTGGCGACACCACTGCCACCGGCGACGTGCGCCGACAGGAGTTTGCCACGCCTTCGGTGGTGGGCATGGGCCCCAGTAAGGGCCTGATTTTCCATTATGAGCGGATGCCCACGTTCGGGGTGACATCCAACGCGCAGGTGGTAGGCCTCAGCGACTTTTCGGCGGATGCCAAGAAAAACGCCCGGCTGGTGATTAAGGGCTATATCCCGATGCTCAACCACCCTCACCTCAAGCTGATTATGGGCGTGAACTACGAGCGGGAAGAATTTCAGTTTCGCAGCACGCCTACCCGCTACGAGCTATACGACAACATCGAAAACAAAGCCCTTAAAACCCTGGGTGCCCAACTGGCCGTTATCCGGCCCGTGAACGAGGTAAACTGGTACATTTTCCGGGTAAAGGGCGAGCTGAGCGGCGACTATACCTCGTCGGCGCTGAGTGTGAGCGACTACCTGCGGGTGTCGTCGGAGTTTCTGTACGGCTGGAAGCGCAGCCCCACTTTCTCCTGGGGCGTAGGTCTGCAGCTGGGCTACACGTTTGGGCGGCAGAGCGTATACCCGGCCGTACTCTACAACCGCACTTTCAACAGCCGCTGGGGTGTAGAGGCCTTGTTTCCGGCCCGCATTACAGCGCGCTACAATGCTTCGCCTAAGTCGTTGTTCTTTGCCGGCTACTCCGTCGATGGCTTCAACTACATTGTGAAGCTGAACAACCCGCTGGTGCGCCAAAGCCAGCCCGACAAGCAGCCGCTGCGCACACTGGAGCTACGCGAAACAGAAGTGAAATTCCGGGGCCGCTGGGAGCGGGAAATCTATGATTTTATCTGGTTTGGGGCCGAAGCCGGCTACCGCTACAACTACGCTTTCGACGCTTTCGACCGTACCAATGCCGACCGGGAAAAAATCATCGACAGCAAATTCGCCGGCGCGCCCTACGCTTCGCTGGAGCTGTTCATTGTGCCCCCACGCAAGCTCCTGAAGAAGTAGCTTATCGGCTAAACGAATATACTGAGGCCCCAACCTACTGCCAGTCTGGTAGCAGGTTGGGGCCTCGGTATATTCGTGAAAGAGACACCGGCACACAGCTGGTAGTGGCGTAGGGCTCGTCCGGCAGCAATGGTCAATCTTCTTCTGTCAGCCAGAGCATGGCCTCGCCTTCATCCACGAAAAGACGCATCCGGTAGGGGCGTGCGGGGTCGAGGCCATACACCAACCCGGCCTGCAGCGGGCCCGACTCGTCGTAGCGGCTCATGCGGGCCGGCGACGCCAACGCGGCAACACGCAGTGGCACTGGCAGCAAGCTGGCTGCCCGCGGAAAAAAAATCATTAGTTGTCCAGTGCACCAGCCCCAGCGGTACGTCGTCGCGGCGCCGGACGTCCAGCAGCCACTTGCCTGCGGGCTGCTGCCGGGCTTCGCGCAGCACTTCCTCGAAATCGTTCTGCAGCGTGGGCAGCGGTGCATCAGAAAGCCAGCGGGCTACCGTAAGGTGCAAGTCGGGGCGGTGCAGAATCTGGCAGGTGGGAGTTGACATGCCAACAAGATAGTAAAATGGCGTCCTCCAGTCCAACCCATTTTGGCATCTAAAATGCCCACCGCGGCCTGTCAGCCAGCCTAAGGCTAGTGCGCCAGCGGCCAATTGGTAGCCACGCCTTCGTCGTTGAAAAATGCCACGTCGTAGCCCCGGTCTAGGTTCATGGCAGCCTGTAGGCAGGCGCCAACTGGCTCCGCCGAGTTGCCAGATTGATTGCCTGGCCCAGCAACCCTGCATCAGGCATCTTGCGTTAATGGACTTCTCCCTTCTAATCTCCCTGTATTATGCGTATTTCTAAGCATCTCGACCAGGTTGACGGCAGCAGCTGCACGCTTGACTATGACGAAGCCGACGGTTGGTTGCGGGCTACTTGGTTAGGCTACATCGATCCGCACGAAGCCTACAATGGGGCAGCCCGCTTCCTGGATGCCATGCAGCAACTGCACTGCCCGTATCTGCTCAACGACAACAGCCAGCTTTCCGGCCCCTGGTTTGATTCGATGGAGTGGCTGCGCAGTGTGTGGGCTCCGCAGGCCGTGCGGCTGGGCTTGCGCTACATTGCCCACGTGGTGCAGCCGCACGACCTCCTGGACGAAGCGGCTACGCTGGCCGACACTGCCTTTGGCCCTCAGCTAACCCTTCAGCTTTTTGATACAGTGGAATCGGCGGAAGAATGGCTGCGCTCCGTGCATAGCAGCTCGGAACAGCTGACCTGAATTCACGCCGCTGCAAAACAACACCGCCCGCTGCTGTCGGGCAGAGGGCGGTGTAAAGAAGACTTTGCCAACGAAAGCGGCATCCAGGCTGTTATTTTACCAGAGGCGCGTGTCGCTCACGCCGGCTGGCAAGGGCGGATGCTCGGCAAGGCCCAGCACGCACCAGCCATTTTCCAGGCCGAAAGCGCCACCCTGCAGCAGGTAGCTGATCCAGCGCTCGGTACTTCGGCCACTGTATTGTTCGCTTTCGGGCTCGTACTCGCGCAGCAGCACCGCATCCCCGATCTGGTAGTCCCGGTCATTGAAGCGCACATCGAAGGCCTTGCGGCCATCGAGGACGGCAGCGAAGCACGCGGGCCAAACTTTCAGCTCGTGGAAGGTAGGTGTAAGAGCCGTGGCAAAACGGGTGGCGGAGGAAGAATACAACATGATGTGGAAGTGCTAAGGTGAAACAGAAACCGTTCTGGCAAGCTGCCGAAGGGTGGCTATCAGGGCATTTTACCTGATGCGTGCGGCGTTGGTTGCCGCGGGCCCGCCGGCCGGCACAGGGCAGCGGGCAGCACAAAGGTACTGTTCCTGTGTTACTTCCGTGTGAAGGTTGTGTTTAGCAGGTGCTATGATAAAGCAAAAGAACGTCATGCAGAGGCGCCGCCTCCGCATGACGTTCTTCCAATCAAATGCCAGTTACACGGTTTTGCGGCGGCGGCTGTTCTTCTTCAGCCAGGCATACGTGTCGAACTGAGCGCGCACTACGGCAGCGTTGGCGGCCACCTCAGTGGTGGGCCCCACGAAGTTGTTCTGCCAGTCGCGCGACTTCACGCTGTCTTGGCGCTGCAAGTCCAGCATATGGCGCACCTCAGTCCGCAATTTGGCATCCAGAATGGGGAAAGCCACTTCTACCCGGCGGTCGAGGTTGCGGGCCATCCAGTCGGAGGAGGCCACATACAGCTTCTCGTCGCCGCCGTTGCCGAACACGTAAAGGCGGGCGTGCTCCAGATAACGGTCCACAATACCGCGCTGGGTGATGTTCTCACTCTGGCCCACGCGGCCCGGAATCAAACACGAAATACCGCGGATCAGGAGCTCCACCCGCACACCGGCTGTGCTGGCTTCGTAGAGCTTCAGAATCATGCGTTCGTCCTGCAGGGCATTCAGCTTCAGAATGATGTAGGCGTCCTCGCCGTTGCGAGCCCGCGCTATTTCGGCATCAATCAGGGCGTTCAGCTTCTCGCGCAGTTCAAACGGAGCCACCAGCAGGTGCTCGAACTGCCCGGTTTTGTCGAGGCGGTCGTTGAAGTAGCGGAACACCTCGCCCACCTCGCTGGTCAGGCGCGGGTCGCTGGTGAACAGGCCGTGGTCGGCGTAGATGTTGCTGGTTACTTCATTGAAGTTGCCGGTACTCAGGTAGGCGTAGAGGCGGTTCTGGCCTTCCTCGGCCCGCGTAATAAGCAGCAGCTTGCTGTGCACTTTCAACTCCGGAATGCCATAGATGACGTTGGCGCCGGCTTTCTGAAGCTTCTCGGCCCAGTACATATTGCTTTCCTCGTCGAACCGGGCCTTCAGCTCTACCACCACCGTCACTTGCTTGCCGTTTTTCACGGCTTTCAACAGCGCCTTGGCCACTTCGCTCTTGCTGGACACGCGGTAGAGCGTGATGCTGATGCCACTCACCTGCGGATCGAGGGCGGCCTCCGTAAGCAGGCGCGTCACGTAATCAAACGACTGGTAGGGTAGGTTCAGCAGGTGGTCACGCTCGGCAATGGCGGGCAGCATCTTGCCGGTGCGCGGCAGCGTGGGGTGCGGCAGCGGCGGGTGCGGCTCATACACAAGGTGCGAAAGGCCCAGGTCGGGGAAGCCGAAGAAGTCGCGGAAGTTGTGGTAGCGGCTGCCTTCCACCAGCTCTTCCTTGCTGATGCCGGTTTTGTGCATCATGGCCTTCAGCACGGCCTTGGGCATGGCCGGGTCGTAGAGCAGGCGGGCAGGGTAGCCGGTTTCACGCTTCTGCAGGCTGCTCTTGATCTTGAGCATCAGGTTGCCCGATACTTCTTCCTGGATGTCGAGTTCGGCGTCGCGCGAGAGTTTTACGGCGTGTACCTGCACCTTCCCAAACTTAGGGAACAGCGTGTGCGCGCAGCACCGAATCACGTCGTCAAGGAACATTACATACCGCTCGGCGCCCTGTGCAGGCAGCTGCACAAAACGGCCGCCGTGGCGCTTGGCGGGCAGCTCCATCACCATCATGCGCTCGTCGGCGTCGTGTTTTTTCTTTTTGCTGCCGGCTTCAGGCTCGGTAAGGTGAAAGGTGAGGTATACCGTTTGGTCTTTCAGAAACAGGTGGTGCAGGTTTTCGTCGAGAATCACCGGCGAAAGCAAATCCTGCACATTCTGCTCGAAATACTGCTGCACCCACTGCTGCTGCTCCTCGCTCAGGTCGTGCTCTGATACCAGATGGATGTGCTGCTCACGCAGGGCGGGCAGCAGCCCGGTGCGGAACGTTTCGCCGAACTCCTGCTGCTGGCGGCCCACTTCTTCCAGTAGGTTTTTAAGCTGCTCAGCCGGGTCTTCGCCCAGCTTGGCACGGGTCTTTTTCTTGAGCTTCACAAGGCGCCGCAAAGTAGCTACCCGCACCTTGAAATACTCATCGAGGTTGGAGCTGAAAATGGCCATGAACTTGAGGCGTTCCAGGAGCGGCACCTGCGGGTTCTGGGCTTCCTGCAGCACACGCCGGTTGAAGGCCAGCCAGCTCAGTTCCCGGTTCAATAGTTCCGGTTTCGCCGTTGCCGGCTTCTTTTCAATCTTTTCCATGAGTAGGAGATGGTAGCCTGTTGTCCAAAGCGGAGCCAAAGACTTCTTGGCAGGAGTAGTAGGATTGCCGTACAGGTAAGAGGCTGTGGCCTTGGCAGCACACAACGGCCAAGACTAGCAGTTACTCGTTGTTGCGCGGGCAGTCGAAAAAGTAAAACTCGGCGTTCTGCGTGTCGGCGTCAGCCCAGCGCTCCACCTGAAAGTGCAGGCACACGATGGCCGAAGTGGGCATTTCCTCGCTCAGGGGGCTGGGTGAAAGCAAGTTGGCCAGCTCCGTAATACCGGGGTTGTGGCCTACCAGCAGTACGCTCTGTGCCGCATCCGGCGACTCCCGGATTACCCGGAGCAGCGTCATGGGGTCGGCGTGGTAGATGTCGGGGCGCACCACAATTTTCTCGTGCTGATACTCAACTTCTTTGGCCACCAGTGCCGCCGTAGTAAGGGAGCGTACAGCCGTGGACGCCAGCAGCAGGTCGAGTTTGATGTTGCGCTCTGCCAGCGCCTGGCCCATACGCGGGGCATCAGTGCGGCCCCGCTCGTTGAGGGGGCGTTGCTCGTCGGAAAGGTCGTCGAAGCTCCAGCTGGATTTAGCGTGGCGCATCAGGTACAGGATTTTCATAGGGCAGAAGGAGCGAGATGGGAAAGTCGCAGACCAGAGCAGGCCTCTTTACTGTGGTGCTTGAAAAAAGTTACTGTGCAGTCGGACCCGATGATCGGCCACCTGTGCAAGATAGCACCCGCCAATCGGCTGGTCACTAAAAAAGAAAGCCCGCCAATCCGGCGGACTTTCTGAAAAAGCACCCAGCCCCCAACGGTGGCCGGTGAAAAGTTGCTTGCGCTATTCCTTCACGAAGCGCTGGTGCGACACCTGCTGGCCATCGGTGATGGTGAGCATGTAGACGCCCTTGCTCAGGCCCGATACGTCGAGCTGACCTTCGGTGCTGTAGGTAGCCTGGCGCTGCTCGGCACCGCGCACGTCGTACACTTTCACGCGCACGGCGCTCAGGTCGCGGTCGGCGGGCAGGGCAATGTTTAGCACGCTGGTAGCTGGGTTCGGATATACGCTGTACTCAGTGGAAGCCAGACGGGCCGAAGTGCGGGCTGTACCACCCGAGATGGTTACGGTGTAGTCTTCGGTTTCGCCGTAGCTGTAGCTGTTGCAGCTGGTAGTAGCCGAAGCGTCGCTCATCACTACGCGCATGCGGGTGCTGCCGGTTTTGGCCGTGGTTGGTACCGTGAACGTGCTGGAGCGGGTAGTGGTAGCGGTACTGCCAGCGGCATTCACTACCAGTTCGCCAGCATCCGTGAACAAACCGTTTTGGTTGTAGTCGATATACACCTTGAAGTACTCGGTGTAGGCCGTGCCAGCGAAACCAGCGCTGTAGCTGATGGTCTGCGACGAGCCAGCCGCCAGCGTGGTGCTCAGGGCAGTGCCATTGTAATAACCGCCATCGGCGCCCGAAGTGCGGGTGATGGTGCCCAGCTTCACGTAGTCGATAAACTCGTAGGCTACGCTGTTGCCTTTGCTGGCGCAGTACGTAACGGTGGTAGGAGGAGGCGTGGTGCCGCCGCCCGGGGCCGTACCGCCCAGCGAGGTGAGCAGCGAAGCCCGGCTGCCACCGGTGCCGAACAAGGCGCTCATACGGGTGCTCTGGCCCGTGGAGAACATGTACATGCAGGCATCATTGGTGTAGTCCATGTAGTTCATGAACATGTCGCCGTTGGTGGTGTTGCCGCAGGTGCGGCGCGGGAACGTGGGGCAGCCCGAGTTGTCGGCCTGCTGGGTAGGCGTGTCGCTCACGAGGTCATTGCCGCAGTTGGCATCCCCCCAGATGTGGCGCAGATTCAGATAGTGGCCCACTTCGTGCGTGGCCGTCCGGCCCAAGTCGAAAGGAGCTGAGAGGTAGCCGGTACGCCCGAAATAGTTCGGCCCGATTACCACACCGTCGGTGCTGGCTGCGCCGCCCGGAAACTGCGCGTAGCCCAGAATACCGCCGCCGATGTTGCACACCCAAATGTTCATGTATTGGCCAGCAGGCCAGGCGTTGAGGCCGCCCGTGCTGGTGCTCTTCATGGCGTCGGCGGTGCCCCAGGAGGTCTTGGTGCTCGACTTACGCTCGATGCCTGTGGTGGCGTTGCCGTTCGGGTCGCGCTTGGCCAGCACAAACTGCAGGCCGGCGTCGGCGGCAAGGCCGGCAAAAGCGGCCGGCGTCTTGCTTACATCCGAATTCGTTTTGCGAAAGTCTTCGTTGAGGACGGCAATCTGCGAGGCAATCTGCGCGTCGGAGATATTCTCATTGGCGTTGCTGTAAAGCACGTGCACGACCACCGGAATGGTGCCGAGCAGGGCTGCTCCGCGCTGAGACAAAGGGTTGGCCTCTAGCTGCCGGGTTGCATTCTCAATATTCTGCATGCGCTGGGCCATGCCAGGGTCAGCAGCCATCTGGCGTTCCAGCACTTCCATCGAGGCGCACTGCCGCTGGGCCACTGCTTCCGTGCTGAAGCTCAGCCCAAGGGCCGCCAACAGGACTGCGTAAAGATTTTTCTTCATAAGAAAATGAGTTTGGTTGTGGAAAAGGGAACGGTTTGGCTAACTTATTAAAAATATGTCAAAATACTAAGGCGTTTGTCGGATGAATTTCAAATAATAAGTGAAAAAGCCTCTGTGGTGTTAATCAAGTCAGTTGCAGCACTGGGTCGGTAAAACCAAACAAGCGTTTGTTTTTGTACTATCAGCATGTTGCTGTTGCACACTGCAATAGCGGGTGGCCTAAATAGGAAAAGCCCACCATAAGGTGGGCTTTTCGTGCTGGTGAGCAAATGGAAATCAGAAGGGCTATACTACCGGGGCGCTGCAACACCTAGCGGAAGCAGCGCTAAGTACGCTATTCTTTCTCAAAACGCTGACGAATCGTTTGGTTGCCATCCGTGAGGACTGCCTGATACAAACCCTGCGGCAACCCAGCTACCCCAATGTGGCCTTGGTTGTCGTAGCTCACTTGCTTCATTTCGTAGCCGCGCAGGTCGTATACCTTCACGCTCCAGCTGCCAAACTGCTCGGCTGGTACCGATACGTTCAGTGTCTGGGTGGCGGGGTTCGGGAACAGAGACACCTTGCTCTGAGCTTCTGCCGTGCTAGCCGACTGGCGCAGCGCGGTGCCGCCCAGCGACGTGGCAAGCGAAGCCCGGGCTCCACCGGCCGCGAACAAGGCATTCATGCGCGTGCTCTGGCCCGTGGAGAACATGTACATGCAGGCGTCGTCGGTGTAGTCCATGTAGTTCATGCTCATGTCGCCTTGGTTGGAGCAGGTCACCTTCGGGAAGCTGGGGCAGCCGTAGTTGGCTCCTTGCTGGGTAGGCGTGTCGCTCACGAGGTCGTTGCCACAGCTGGCATCTCCCCAGATGTGGCGCAGGTTCAGCCAGTGGCCTACTTCGTGCGTGGCCGTGCGGCCTTTATCGTAAGGGCGGGAAGTGCCGCCGGGCAGCGACGAATACAGCACTACTACGCCGTCGGTGCTGGCCGCACCGCCCGGAAACTGCGCATAGCCGAGCAGGCCCTGGCCCAGGTTGCACACCCAAAAGTTGAGGTAAGAGCTGGCCGGCCAGGCATCAGAGCCGCCGCGCTTGGAATTCTTCACCGCGTCGTTGCTGCTCCAGGAAATGGTTTTGGTGAGCTTGCGTATGATGCCTGTGGTAGGGTTGCCATTTGGGTCACGCTTGGCCAGCACAAACTGAATGTTGGTGTTGGCTGCCAGTCCGGCGTAGGCAGCTGGCACGAGGCTAGCATCGGCGTTCATCTTTGCAAAATCCTGATTCAGTACATCAATCTGGGCTTGCACCTGCGCCGTTGATACGTTCTCGGCAGCTGTTTTGTACACCACGTGTACCACTACCGGAATCGTGACCACACCTGCAGTGGCACGGCTGAACACTGGCGAAACCTCGAAGGCCCGAGTCTGAGCTTCTACGTTGGCCATGCGCTGAGCCAGGCTTGGGTCGGCTTTCATTTGAGCAGCCAATACTTCCATGGCAGCACACGAGCGGCCGGCTGGTGCCAGATCCAGGTTGCCTTGACGGAAATCCTGTGCGAAAGCAGCCGAAGTAAGACCCAGAAATGCAAGGGCAAGAGAGTAAACGTTTTTCTTCATGTTAACTGATTTTACTGGTGGTGTGATGGGGATTATGCCCAATTTATTGATAAATCCTCAATAAAAGTGCAGGACCCGTTACGAAATCATAAAATATAAGTTGTGCACGGCAGCTCATTTTACTTGCTGAGTGAGCAGAAGAGCAGCCTGGCAACGGTCTAATATGGCGGCACCAGAACACAAAAAAGCCCCGGCAAATACGCCAGGGCTTATATTTTACCGCTCAGATATGATTATTCTTCTACGCTGAAGCCGGGGATGAAATTGGGGTAGCGCTCCATGTGAATTTTGCTGATGTGCCGCGTGATGAGGGCACGCAACTCATCGATATTTTCGCGCTCCTGCGCCGAAATAAAAATCACCGGGTCGTGGAGCTTAGCCATGTAAGTGTCCTGGAGTTGGGCCAGCGAGGGGCGCACAGGCAGGTCCTCGTCGAGGTTCATGCCCTCAAAGTCGGGCACGGCATCGGCGGGGGCGTCGGCGCGGTACTGGTCAATCTTGTTGAAGACGAGCAGCATGGGCTTGTCGGCGGCCTCAATGTCCTTGAGCGTGGCATTCACCACTTCCATCTGCTCCTCAAAGGTGGGGTGCGAGATGTCCACGACGTGAATCAGTAAATCGGCTTCCCGGATTTCGTCGAGGGTGCTCTTAAAGCTCTCAATCAGGCGGGTGGGCAACTTGCGGATGAACCCTACGGTATCAGACAGCAAAAATGGCACATTGTCGAACACAATTTTGCGCACCGTAGAGTCGACGGTGGCAAACAGCTTGTTTTCGGCAAACACGTCGGAGCGGCTCAGCAGGTTCATGATGGTGCTTTTGCCCACGTTGGTGTAGCCCACCAGCGCTGCCCGCACCACGCCGCCGCGGCTCTTGCGCTGGGTGTGGCTCTGCTTGTCGAGGTCCTTAAGCTTTTCTTTCAGGAAGTCGATCCGCTCCCGCACCACGCGGCGGTCGGTTTCGATTTCGGTTTCGCCCGGGCCCCGCTGGCTTACGCCACCACCGCGTTGCTTGTCTAAGTGAGTCCAGAGGCCGGTGAGGCGGGGCAGCAGGTACTGGTACTGCGCCAGTTCCACCTGCGTGCGTGCCGTGGCCGACTTAGCCCGCCGCGCAAAAATGTCGATGATCAGCAGGGAGCGGTCCACGATTTTTACCTTCAGCTCGGCCTCCAGGTTGCGCAGCTGCGAGGGCGAAAGGTCGTCGTCGAAGATGACGACGTTGGTGTTGCTGTGCTGCACGTAGGCCTTGATTTCCTCGAGCTTGCCTTCGCCCACAAACGTGCGGATATCGGGCTTGTCGAGGCGCTGTACAAAGCGGCGCGTGACCGTCACGCCGGCCGTTTCGGCCAGAAATGCTAGTTCATCCAAGTATTCCTGGGTGCGGGCGTCGGCCTGGCGCTTATCGGGCACGGCTACCAGCACGGCGGTTTCTTCCTCCGTGGCGGTTTCGTAGGTGGCTTCTTTGTTGCCTTTAGCCAGGATGCGGCCGGCGCGTCCCTTGGCGCTGTCGATGGCGCCGGGATGGCGGGTGCTGTTTTGGCGGCGTTTAGCTTCTTTGGCCATATCAGAGGTGGGTAGGAGGGGGGCAGGTAAATGAAAAAGCAGGCAACGGCGCGGGAGGTCTACCGCAGCGTGAGCGAATAGGCTACCACTTGCTGAATCTGCTCGTCGGTGAGCTGGCCCTGGAAGGCCGGCATTTTGCCGAGCCCGTTGGTAACCAGGTACACGCGGCCCGCGGTGTTAAGGTTGCTTTTGGTGAGGTCGTGGGCGCCGTTGAGGCCCCGCTGGCCATCGGGCCCGTGGCATACTACGCAGTTCTTTGTAAACAAGACCTGTCCGGCGGCCAGTTCCGGACTGGAAGTGGCCGCAGAAGCCTCGGTGGTGGCACTGGCAATGGTAGCTGCGTCGGCGTCGGAAAGGCCAGCCGGAGCATCTTCTACAGGGGCGTCGGCGTCGGGAGTAGCGGTGGTTTCGGGTAGGCCAGCGGCGGTGGGCGGCAATATGGCGGTGGAGCGGCGCAGGGTCAGGCTGCCGGTTTCGGCCATACCATACACATACAGGAAGCCAGCCAGTGCCAGCGCCACACCTGCTTTATGCTGGCGGCGCATGGCTGCAATACCCAGCGGCAGTAGCAGCAGCACCAGCGCCAGCTTGGTCCAGAGCCAACCCGGTGCCGCGCCCGGATACTGGGCCAGCAGTGTGCCACCCGACACCAGTATCAGCAGCCCCAGCATCGAATCGACGATGCGGGTGCGGGCCCGTAGCTGGCGCAGCGCATCATGCTTATTGAAAAACAGCAGGCCGGCTTTCAGCGCAAAAAACAACAGGAACACAAGCACCACCACAAGGTGCAAGCGCAGCAGCAACGAGAAGACAGGCATTGGGGAGAGTGACAGATGGCGAAGTAAAAGACGAACAGGCCCAGCACTACGACTGGCTGCAACGGCGCCAGCCGCAACTTTGGCGCCGTTGCAAAGGTACGGGGGCGGGCGAGTCGGGCAGAAACTTCCGGCAGCTGCGGCTGGCCTGCTTTGCTGCCGTACCTTTGCCGGCCCGCCCGGTCTGTTTGCTTTTCACCTGTCACTTCGAAGAATGCGCGTTGCCCTGGTCATCAATACAAGCTGGAACATCTGGAACTTCCGCCGCAGCCTGGTAAAGGCCCTGCAGGACGCCGGGCACGAGGTGCTGGCCATTGCCCCGCCCGATGCCTATTCCGAGCGCCTCGAAACCGAGTTGGGCTGCCGCTACGTGCCCATCCTGATGGAGAACAAAGGAACCAACCCCGTAAAGGATGCCCAGCTCACGCGCCGCTTCTACACCATTTATAAGCGCGAAAAGCCGGATGTAGTGCTGCACTACACCATCAAGCCTAATATCTACGGCACGCTGGCCGCCAAACTGGCCGGCATCCCGAGCGTGAACAACGTAAGCGGGCTGGGCACGGTGTTCATCGTGAAAAACCTGGTGAGCCAAGTGGCGCTGGGCCTCTACCGCTTTGCGTTCAAGTTTCCGCGCAAGGTGTTTTTCCAGAACGACGACGACCGGCAGCTGTTCCTGCAGCACCAGCTGGTGCGCCCCGCCATTACCGACCTGCTACCCGGCTCCGGCGTGGCCACCGACAAGTTCCAGCCCGCTGCCACGTTCCAGCGCAACACGCCGTTCGTGTTTCTGATGATTGCGCGCGTGCTCTATGAGAAAGGCGTGGAGGAATATTTCGAGGCGGCCCGACTGGTGCGCGAGGCCGTGCCCGGCACGCGGGTGCAGCTGCTGGGTGGCGTAGACGAAAGCGGTGGCGTGGGCGTGAAGCGGGTGGTGTTTGAGCAGTGGCTGCAGGCCGGCCACGTCGAGTACCTGGGCACCTCCGATAACGTGGCCGCCCAGATACAGGGAGCCGACTGCGTGGTGCTGCCCAGCTACCGCGAAGGCACGCCCAAAACCCTGCTCGAAGCCGCCGCCATGGCCAAACCCATTGTTACGACCGACGTGCCTGGCTGCCGCGAAACCGTGGTGGACGGCCAGAACGGCCTGCTCTGCGAGGTGCGCAACGCCGCCGACCTGGCCGCCAAAATGCTGCAGATTCTGCGCCTGCCCGCCGCCGAACTAGAGCAGATGGGCCGCGCCGGCCGCCAGCTCGCCGAAACCAAATTTGATGAGCGAATTGTGCTCGACAAATACCTGCGCGAAGTAGCGGCCGTGGCAAACCAGAAAGGATATAACGATTCAGGGGCCGCAAAATCTGCCTAACTTGCGCCCTAAAACCTGCCCCGTTATCAGATTAAGCGTAGTTATATGGAGTTTAAGTACTTTGACATTCCCGGAGTAGTGGAAATTCTGCCGCGCGTATTCGGGGATATACGGGGCGCATTCTTTGAGTCATTCAGTGAGCGGAGGCTGGCTGAAGCCGGCATTAGTGGCCAATGGGTGCAAGACAATCAGTCGCGCTCCGACCGGGGCGTGGTGCGGGGCCTGCACTTCCAGAAGCCTCCTTTTGCCCAGGGCAAGCTGGTGCGGGTAGCTGCCGGCCGCGCCCTCGATGTGGTAGTGGACATCCGCCGCGACTCGCCCACCTATGGCCAGCATTTGTCGGTAGAGCTGGACTCGCAGCGTTTCAATATGCTGTATGTGCCAGTTGGGTTTGCGCATGGCTTTACGGCTCTCGAAGACAATACACTGTTTCTCTACAAGTGCACCAATTACTACGCGCCGGAGTCGGAGGGTGGGTTGCTCTGGAACGACCCCGCGCTGGGCATCGACTGGGGCGTGCAGAACCCTACTATCTCTGCCAAAGACCAGGTGCTGCCCACATTAGCTGAGTTTCAGAGCCCTTTCTAGAATGCGGATTTGAAGGATTGGTCGGACTTAAGTGAAGACTAAACGCTTGAAGACAAAAAAGGCTTGCCAAACGGCAAGCCTCTTTTGTTTGCACACACAATCAGCGCAACGGAGTGGCTGGTACACGAACTGTCGCTAAAATCTGCGATTCAGACCAAATTCAACAAACTCTCCAGGCCCATGCCGCGGGAACCCTTAATAAGTATCTGACGGCCCTGCAAAGACTGCTGTTGCAGCCAGGCAGCAGCTTCGGGCTTGGAAGCAAAGTACCGGAACGACGGATCGACGGCGGCGGCCCGGGCCATATCGGGGCCGATAAGCACAACGGTTCCCAAAGGCAGTTCGGCCAGCAAATGGCCCAACACCTGGTGTTCACCTGGGCTTTCGTCGCCTAACTCAAACATATCCCCCAGGATAGCCACTTTGGCGGCATTCGAGACGCCAGGCCGGGTGGCAAAGCTGCGCAGGGCGGCAGCCATGCTGCTCGGATTGGCATTGTAGGCATCCAGCACCACCTCGTTGCGGCCGGTTTGCACCATTTGCGAGCGGTTGTTGGCAGGAGCATAGGCGGCCAGCGCGGTAGCCACTTCCTGTGTGGAAACTTCAAAATATGCTCCGACTGCGGCAGCAGCGGCCAGATTCGGGAAGTTGTAGTCGCCGGTGATATGGGCCTCGGCTACGGTTCCGTCGGCGAGCCGGAGTACCACCTGTGGGGCTGCACTAAGCATAGTGGCCGGATAAGTGTCTGCAGGGCCAGGATACGTAACGTGCTGCGGTACGAGGTCGGTGAGGCCGGCCAGGCGGTGGTCGAGCGTGTTGATGAAAGCCGTGCCCCCCACTGAGGCCAGAAACCGAAACAATTCCGTTTTGCCCTTCAGAATACCATCCTGCCCACCAAAGCCTTCCAAGTGAGCCTTGCCAATATTAGTGATGAGGCCATGCGTGGGTTCCGCCAACTGGCAAAGCAGCTCAATTTCACCCTGATGGTTGGCGCCCATTTCCACAATGGCCAGCTCATGCTCGCCGCTGCGGATGCTGAGCAGCGTAAGCGGCACGCCGATGTGGTTGTTGAGGTTGCCGCGCGTGTACTGCACGCTGTAGCGGGTGCTCAGCACGGCGTGCACCAGCTCCTTGGTGGTGGTTTTGCCGTTTGAGCCCGTGATGGCCAGCACCGGAATAATAAGCTGGCGGCGGTGGTGGCGCGCCAATGCCTGCAGCGCCAATAGCGGGTCGGGGGCATAAGTGTAGTGTTCGGGGTCCTGCTCAGCCAGGGTGGCGTCGTCCGTGACGGCATGGCGGGCACCCTGCGCTATGGCACCGGGCGCAAAGCCGGCACCGCGGAAGCTGGGGCCATTCAGGGCGAAAAACAATGTTCCGTTCTGCGGCTGCCGCGAGTCGGTGCTGACGGCAGTGCAGGCGCGAAACCGGTCGTAGAGCGCCTCAATATCTTGCATGGGGTTTGTGGTAACTTGGAGCTTACTTTTCGTGTCTTACAAGAAAAACGTATTTCTATGTTCCGACGGTTTATTCTCGCTGCTTTCACCCTAACGGGCTTTGCCTGGGCTGGTTCAGTTAGCCGGGCAATTGCGCAAAATACGGCTTTTGGCTTTGAGTTTCGAGAGGTAGCAAAGGTAGTGCAGGGCCCCGACACGCTGCGCAACGCCTGGGCCGGAGGACTCGATTCGCCTCAGTTTTCAAGTATCGACCTCGATGCGGATGGCCAGCAGGACCTGTTTGCATTTGATCGGCGCACCCGTCGGGTGCTTACCTACCGCAGCGCTGCCGCGCCCGGTGGCACCCGCCGCTGGCAGCACGCGCCCGAACTGGCCACGCTGTTTCCGGCCGGCCTGCGCAACTGGGCCTTGCTGCGCGACTACGACTGCGACGGCCGCCCCGACCTGTTCACAGCCGCCGAAAACGGCGCCGATATCCGCGTGTTCCGCAACGTGGCCGGCGCTGCCGGGCTGCCGGCTTTTCAGCTGATTACGTCCCAGGTTCGGGCCACACTGCCCGGGAGCAGTAGCACTGTTAATATCAACGTCGGGACGAACATGCCCGCCATTACCGACCTGGATGGCGACGGCCGCCTCGACATTCTAGTGGCCAGCTGGGAGAATTTTCGCACCATTTATCAGTATCAGAATACGGCCACCGACGCCTGTGGGGGGCTGGCATTCGGGCAGGCTTCCGATGCCTGGGGAAATATTCGCAACTGCCTGAGTGAGTGTGGCTCTTATGTATTCAGCGCTACGCCGGTGCTATGCCGTGAGGCCCGGCCGCAGCACTCATCCAGCAGCAGCTTTACAGTGCTCGACCTCGACGGCGACGGTGACCAGGATGCCCTGATGGGGCGCGACTACTGCCCGGAACTGGTAGCAACCCTGAATGAAGGCACGCCCCAACTGGCCCGCATGACCACGGCCAATGCCAATTTTCCCACGGCGGCAACGGCCATCCGGATTCCATTTTTCCCGGCTGGCTATGCAGTGGATGTGACCTTCGACGGCCGCCCCGACTTGTTGGCGGCTCCCAATCTTTTCGATAATCTCGACAGTGTGGATACGCGCCGCACGGTGTTGCTGTATGAAAACGCCGGCACTGGCCCAGCCTACAACCTACAGCCGCGTTCGGCCGGTTTTCTGCAGCAGGACATGCTGGAAGTCAGCTCGCAGGCAGCCCCCGCTTTTCTGGATGTAGATGCTGATGGCCGGCTGGACTTGCTGGTGGCTGGTGTGAAACGCCTGACGCCGACGAGCCCGCTGGTAGCTTCGGTGGCGCACTACCGCAACACCGGCACCACCGCCCGGCCTGTGTATCAGCTCATCACCGAAGATTATCTGAACTTGTCGGCGCGCAAATTCGGGGCATTACGGCCGACAGTGGCCGACCTCAACCGCGACGGCCGGCCTGATCTGGTGTGTGCAGGCTATGCGGCCGTTGGGCGGCGGGCATTTTTGGGCTACTACCCCAACCGTGCCCTCGCCGGGCAGCCTGCCAGCTTCGATACCAACGACCTACGCCTGATCAGCGGCCTGCCCAATGCCCTCGACGATAACGCCTGCTTCTTTGATGTAGACAACGACGGTTTCCTCGACCTGCTCTACGCTACCAACTCCACGCGCGCCGATATGCCCGGCCAGGCGCTGCGCTACTACCGCCACAACGGCAGCAACACACCCGAAACAGCTTTTGTGCTGGCAAATGCCGATTACGGCCAGATTCGTACGGCTGCTGGTGCGCGCCCCATCAACCTTTCGCCGGTAGTAGCCGACTTCGATGGCGATGGTACGCCCGATCTGCTGACAGCTGATGCCAGCGGCCAGGTGCGGCTGTTTGCTAATCTGCGGAGTCAGTCCAACACTTTTCTCGACCGGTCCAGCCTGTTCTACAACGCCACCCAGGGCCGTTACGATGATGGCTACCTTGGCGCGCACACTCCCAACCATTTTGCCCTGGCTACCGCCGACGTAAATGCCGACGGCAGCCCCGAACTATTTATCGGGATGGAGGCCGGGGGCGTGCTGGCAGCCGCCACCCGCAACCGGGTGCTGAGCGCCCGGACTGCCGCGGCGCAGGCTCTGCCACTACGCGTGTATCCTAACCCGGCTACGGCGTCCACTGTTGTTGAAACCACTTACGCGGCCCGCCTCACGCTGCTCGACCTTACGGGCCGTGTGGTACGCGCTATGGTCATGCCCAGCCGCCGCCATCAGCTGGATTTGCGCGGATTGGCCGCTGGTGTGTATGTGGTGCGCTGTGAGACGCCTGCTGGCCAAGCGGGCGTGCAACGGCTGGTGGTAACTGAATAGATGAGTTGTCATCACAGGTTTGGCGAAGCAAGCTGGCCTGGCTGCAAACTTATGCTCTTCTCTTATAGGCACGAAGCCTGCTTCAATTGGATACGCAGAATGTCATTCGTTTTTGCAGCCAGCACCGAGCAGCTATGCTGTTATTGCGCCCAGCCTTTTCAGAAGACAATTCAGCGCCGAATTATTTCGGCTGACGGTTGCAGCAACTCAAAAGGGTCTGCGTCCTGCAGAGCCGGAAAACGCTCCCGGAAAGCTTGCAGATCAGCGCGGCGCAGTGTGCGGGTAATACCGGTTTCCTGGTTGCCGACTTCTACCAAATACTCGCCACGCATATCCAGCAAGGCCGAGTCGCCGGCGTAGGCCAGGCTATTGCCGTCGATGCCCACGCAGTTCACACCCATGGTGTAAGCCAGGTTTTCCATAGCACGGGCCCGTAGCAGCGTCATCCAGGCTGTACGGCGGGCAGCGGGCCAATTAGCCACATATAGCAGCAGGTCGTAGGGTTCGTGCATCGGGTTGCGGCTCCAGACCGGAAAGCGCAGATCGTAGCATACCAACGGACAGATGCGCCAGCCGCGCCACTCTTCAATCAGGCGCTCGTTGCCGGCCGAATACACGGTGTGCTCGCCAGCCATCGAAAACAAGTGCCGTTTATTGTAGTAGCTGAGGGTGCCGTCGGGCCGCACCCACAGCAGGCGGTTGTAGTAGTGGCTTGCCTCGTCGCGGACAATAATACTGCCCGTAATAATGGCGTTGCGAGCTGCAGCCACCTGGCGCATCCAAGCCACGGTAGGGCCATCCATACTCTCTGCCAGATGTTCGGCGTCCATGCTGAAGCCTGTTGTAAACATCTCCGGTAGCACTATCAGGTCAGTGGATACCGATATTTCATCGATATGGCGTTGAAGCTCTTTCCAGTTTGCTGCCGGGTCATGCCATTGCAAAGAGGTCTGGATAAAAGAAACGGTCAGATCGGCCATGAGAAACGGTGCAATAAAGGTGTAGTAGGAAGCAGTACGGCAGGCCAGATATCAGGTGTGGTTTTGCATATATAACACCAAACACATAATATGAAATATATAGTAAATACTTTGCTTTATCTAATATATCCTTGCATAATTAACATGCCATTCTTCTTTACATACGTAAAAATTCACTTGCCAGATTGTAGGTGGCGGGAAGCCGGATAGTATTCTAGGCTGCTCTTTTTACAACGCACACAGCCGCTCAGCGGCAGCCTGTAGCGTAGCATCCTGTTTGGCAAAGCAGAAGCGAATCAGGCCTTCATCGTGGCTGTTGTGGTAGAAGGCCGACACAGGTACCACGGCTACACCTGCCTCCCGCGTAAGATGCCGGGCGAATTCGACATCAGGCAGCGTAGAGATACGGCCGTAACGGGCCAGCTGAAAGTACCCGCCGGCCACCGGCAGCAGGTCGAAGCGCGAACCAGCCAGCAGCTCCCGAAACAGGTTGCGCTTGTGCTGATAAAAGCCGGGCAGGTGCTGATCGTGGGGGGTGCCGGATTCCAGCACATCGGCCAGGGCGTGTTGGGTGGGCGTGCTCACGGCAAAGGTCAGGAACTGATGCACCCGGCGCACTTCGGCCGTGAGGGCTGGCGGCGCAATGCAGTAGCCCATTTTCCAGCCAGTGGCGTGATACGTTTTGCCGAACGACGACAGCACAAATGCCCGCTCCCGCAATTCCGGATGTTGTAGGGCGCTGCGGTGCAGTTCCCCATCAAACACCATATGTTCATACACCTCGTCGCTGAGCAGCATCGTGCCGGTGTCGCGCAGAATAGCAGCCAGCGCATCCAGATCGGCAGCAGTTAGTACAGCACCGCTGGGGTTGTGGGGCGAGTTGAGCATAACCAGCCGCGTGCGCGGCGAGAGAGCTACCCGCACCTGTTCCCAATCGGGGCGAAAGTGGGGGGCAGGCAGCGGCACGTATACCGGCACGCCGCCCTGCAGCCGAATGGCCGGGCCGTAGAGGTCGTAGGCAGGCTCCAGCACCAGCACTTCGTCGCCGGGATGCACCACTGCAGCCAGCACCGCATATAAGGCCTCCGTAGCTCCACACGTAACCGTAATTTCCGTGGCCGGATCGGGCGCATCTATGCCATAGACACGGGCTGTTTTGCGGGCAATTGCTTCGCGCAGGCGCGGCAAGCCTGGCATGGGGGCGTACTGATGGTGGCCTGGCAGGGTGGCGTGGCGGGCCAGCGCCTGCTGCAACGCCAGCGGCGGGTCGTAATCGGGGAAGCCCTGCGCCAGATTGATGGCCCCGCACTCCTGGGCCAGCTGCGTCATCACGGAGAAAATGCTGGTCCCGATGTCGGGTAGCTTGGAAGCAGGTAGAGAAAACGGCATGCAGGGTAGAATATGAGCTGTAATATAATAGAACGTCATGCAGCCCAAAGCGAAGCATCTCGCTAGTGTGGTACAATCACTATACTAGCGAGATGCTTCGCTTTGCGCTGCATGACGTTCGATGTCAACTCATACGCCACTACTCGCGCAGTGCTGCTTCCTCGGTTACGTCGCGCATGGCTCCCACCATCCTCACTGGCAGGCCCGCCGCGTCATGAATCACGCAGGCGCGGTCCTGGATGGTCAGGTAGTGGCCATCAGAGCGGCGCAGACGAAACTCGGACTCCAACAGCTTGGCGCTGGTGGTCAGGTCGTCCTGCACGCCGTTCTGTACCCGCTCCAAGTCGTCGGGATGGATCAGGCTCAGCCAGAACGCCACCGTTTCGGTATCGGGGCGGGGCGGGTAGCCTACCATCTGCCAGAAGGCCTCACTATACCACATCCGGCCCGAGGTCATGTCCCAGTCCCACATCAGGTCGTTGGTGGCGCGGGCCATCAACTCAAACAGCTCCCGGCCCCGGCGCTCCTGAATTTCGGCCCGCTTTTGCTCATCAATGTCTGTAGAAGTGCCCAGCCAGCCCAGCAGTCTGGTATCATCGCCATACAGGGGCACTACCCGGTCGAGGTACCAGCGGTAGCGGCCATCGTGGCCACGCCAGCGCAGGTGCAGTTCCATGGTTTTGCCGCTGGGCAGGTGGCGCAACTGGGCATCAGCTGCTTCGGCACGGTCGTCGGGGTGCAGATAGTCCACAAATCCTCCATCAGCCAGGGCATCGGCCGGGGCGCCTGTGTAGCTGTGCCACCGCCGGTTGCAGTGAATAACGGTGCCATCGGGGGTGGAAAGCCACGCCAGATGCGGCAAGGCATCCAGCATAGGCACTGGCTGCAGATCCCGCATCAGGGTTCGGGCAGCAGCAGTTTCAGTGATATCAGACCAGAGCATAGGTGTGGGAAGAGCAAGCGGAGCGGTGGTGCAAGATACAGCGACTTACAGAACATAGTGGTTTGGCTATGGCTGGCCTGGACACTGCTTTAAACCAGGCAGCGGCCACGCACGAGGTACATGGCCGCTGCCGACAGGGGCGATTGGCTGGGACCCTGCTTACAGTGGGTTTTTCAGAAGCTGTGGGAAAGCCTTGCGAAACTTCTGCACCTTAGGCACCGACACCGACTGCACATACGGATTGTCGCCGTGGAGACGGAAGTAACCTTGGTGGTAGTCTTCGGCCGGCCAGAACTTGGTGAAAGGCGTCACCTGCGTCACAATAGGGCTGGCGTAGTGCTTGGAGGCATTCACCCGTTTGATGGTGGTCTCAATAAGCTGCTTTTCCTGCGGGGTGCGGAAGAAGGCTACTGAGCGGTACTGCGCGCCAGCATCGGGGCCCTGGCGGTTGAGGGTTGTGGGGTCGTGGGCGGCCAGGAAAAACACGTCGAGCAGCTGCTGGTAGCTGATCTGTGCGGGGTTGTAGTACACCTGGAAGCTCTCGGCGTGGTCGGTGCGGCCACTGCCTACCTGCTCGTAGGTGGGGTTGGCCTCTTTGCCTCCGGCATAGCCCGACACCACGTACTGCACCCCTTTCAGTTCTTCGAACACTTCTTCGGTGCACCAGAAGCAGCCGCCCGCAAATGTAGCTACAGCCAAGCCTTTGGCCTGAGCGGCCGTGGGCAGGCCGCCGGCCGTGGAACGACTCAGGGCCTGAGCATCAGCAGGGCGCTGCTGAGAGCAGGCCATTGTGAGCAGTAGCAAACCCAGCAGGTATGGATTCTTTTTCAGAAATGGAAGCATAGCAAAACAGTGGAGAAAGGAAAAGAACGGGCTACTATACGTAGTTGCATCCCTACCGGACTTGTCAGGTGAAAGCTCAACAACAAGGAATGGATGACGCGTTCCAGCAAATAGCACAAGCAGAATGAAAATGCATGGTTGCAGCAGGCTGCTATACCACCTCGATTCGGCACAAAACTGTTGCCAATAGATGCAAATCATGTTTGTACACGAGTTGCTGCCAACCTCTTCCTTACTGTTGACGTATCGTGATTTTATTCAAAAAAATAGCCTTTATGTCAAATCTTAATGACGCTCATTTCCCTGCTGGCAGTGCTTCCTTCAACCCGCGGGTGCGGGAAGAAATGGCAGCGCGTATGCGCAAATTTCATAAAGAAGTGGTCGGCAGAATTGGCCAGGTGGAAATGCTGAAAGTATACTGCCACGCACTCAGCAACTGGGTGCTCAATCCTAATACCGACCCGTATCAGATAGAAATGCTCTTCGACGAAATTTGCCACGCGGCGCAAGCTGAAGATCTGGAAGGATGGGACATATAGCGCAGGCATAGGCACGCAAACCCAGGGTTTCTGGCTATATTGATGGCCCCTTGCGCGCAACTGACCGGAATACTGGTTGTGGCACTTTTTTAGAAGTGCTGCGTGTTGGGCCTGCATTGTTTCACAAGTGTCCTGCCTGGTCTATGATAATTTCGACGCGCGCTATCCTGTTTGCTGCCAGTGGGTTGCTGGCTGCCGCTCCGGCTTCGGCCGGAAACCCGGTAGGTACTTCCTCAATTACAGTGGTTGTTTCGGCACTGGCCTCCACGCAGTCGGTTGTGAAGCTGTATTTCTACAACCTGCGCGACCAGTTTCTGAAGCCGCAAGGCTACGTGTTCAAGAAAGTGGTGCTGCCCGCCGGCCATAACCAGATTACGCTGCCCGTAGACTTGCCAAATGGGGAGTGGGCCGTGGCCATCACGCAGGATATGAACAACAACGACAAGCTGGATAAAAACTTTGTGGGCATCCCAACTGAGCCGTTTGCTTTTTCCAATAACGTGCGCCCTACTCTGGCCCCACCCGATTTCAATGAGTGCAAGTTCACGGTTAGTGGCCCACGCGTAGTAGCCATCAAGCTGACCAAGTAGCTGTTTGACAGCTAAAGCCTGCCTCCAAAGCCCTTTCCGCGTTTCGGGAAGGGTTTTGCTGTTCTATAACCTAGTTGATAGGGTAAAGTAAGTCTGCTGTGGCAAGACTAGGGTGCCGGGAATGCTTGGAATTGATGCCGCAGTTAGGGGCATTACATTCTATCTTTCCGCTATGCGCTCTGTCTTCTTTATTGCGGCCCTTTTGGCTGCTCCGGCCCTGGCCGGCTATGCCCAAAGCCTGCCCATTCTCGACCAGAACCCACCAGCCCTGCGCTGGCAGGAAGTGCGTACGCCGCATTTTCGGGTGCTGTACCCGCTGGGCTTCCAGGAAGCTGCCCAGCGTACGGCCCGCCGGCTGGAGCAGATACACGGCCCGGGCTCGGCCACGCTGGGGGTCAGCCCGCGGCCTATTGCCGTGGTAATGCAGACGCGCACCAGCGTCAGCAACGGCTTCGTTACGTTTCTGCCGCGCCACGCCGAGTTTTTCAGCACCCCGCAGCAGGGCATGGGCCTGGGCACCGTCGATTGGCTGGATGGGCTGGTGGTGCACGAATACCGCCACGTGGTGCAGTTCGAGAAAGGCCGCCAGGGAATTGGGCGTGTGCTGGGGCCGCTGCTCGGGGATGGTGCCCTGGGTGTGGCGGCCGTGGGCGTGCCGCAATGGTTTTTCGAGGGTGATGCCGTGGGTATTGAAACCGCCCTGACGCGCAGCGGCCGGGGCCGGATGCCGGAGTTTGGAGCCGGCCTGCGTGCCAACCTGCTTGCTGACCGCCGCTATAGCTACCAAAAGGCCGTAAATGGCTCCCTGCGTGACCAGGTGCCTAATTGGTACATACTGGGCTACTACCTCACGTCGTACGCTAAAACCCACTACGGCCCCGACGTTTGGGACCGGGCCCTGACCGCCTACTATCGGTTTCCGTTCTACCCGTTTTCGTTTTCCCAAGGCCTGAAGCGCACCACTGGCCTGCGCGTAGAGCAGCTCTACCAGCGCACCATGCAGGAGCTGGATTCTGTGTGGCGCGCTCAGCAGCGCGCCCTGCAGCCTACTGAAGCGCGGGAGCTGGCCGGTCAATATCAAGGCAAGGTGCTCACCGAATATCAGTACCCGCAGTACCTCAACGACAGCACGGTGCTGGCCCTGAAAAGTGGCCTCGGCGACATTGCGCAACTGGTGCTGCTAAGCCGGAAAGGCCAGGAACAGAAGCTGTTTGTGCCTGGTTTGCTGAATTTGCCCGAGCAGCTGAGCGTGGGCGGCGGCAAAGCGGTGTGGCCCGAACTCCAGCCCGATGCCCGCTGGGGCCAGCGCATTTATTCCGAGCTGAAAGTGCTGGACCTGGCTTCCGGCAAACTCTCCCGCCTGGGCCGCCACCACCGCTACACGGCCGCCGCCCTCTCGCCCGATGGCACCCGGCTGGTAGCCGTGGAAACCGACTCTGCCTATCACCACGCCCTGCACCTGCTTGATGCCCGCACCGGCACCGTGCTTCAAACCCTGCCCAACCCTCAGAACGACCTATACTTACAGCCCCGCTTCACGGCTGATGGGCAACGTATTGTGGCCGTCACGCTGAAACCGGCTGGCAAAACCCTGGAAGAATTCAGCCTGACTACCGGCGCAGTGCGGGCGCTGCTGCCCGTCGCCAATATCAACCTGACCAACCCCCAGCCCTGGTCCGACTATGTGCTCTACAATTCGCCGCAGTCGGGAATTGATAATGTATATGCGGTGCATACCACCACCGGCCAGGTTTTCCAAGTGACTTCGCGGCCGCTCGGCGCCTATCAGGCCGCCGTGTCGCCGGACGGGCAGCAGCTGGCGTTTCATGATTTCCGGGCCACCGGGGCGCGTATTGTGCAGATGCCACTGCAGCCGGCCACCTGGCGCCCTGTGCCGGCCGTACCGCCCGAAGCCGCCGATGCCGGCCAGCCTTACGTTGCCGCACTGGCGGCGCAGGAGCCGGGGGCAGCTACCATAGTTCCGTTGTTGGGAGTTGCCTCCCGCCAAGATTCAGCGGCGCGCTACCCGGTGCGGCCTTACTCGGTGCTGCGGCATGCCTTTAATGTGTTCAGCTGGGGCGTGGTGCAAAGCCCCACCGGCAACAGCGTCAGCCTGGGGCTTCGTTCGCAGGATTTGTTGAGCACCACCCAGGCCTTAGCCGGCGTCAGCTACGACCAGAACGAGCGCACCGGCGCCGTATTCGGCGGGCTTAGCTACCAGGGTAAGTATCCGGTGTTCGATGCCGAAATCAGCCACGGCGGCCGCAACGCTGCACGCTACATCGACCGAGCTCGGAACCAGCCGCTCGACAGCCTCCGCGCCGACCGGTGGCAGACCACGCGCCTCACGGCCGGCCTTCGGCTGCCGCTCACCCTCACCCGCTCGAAATACCTGTCGGCGCTGAGCTTGAGCAGCTACTATCTGCTGGAGCAGGTCAGCGGCTACGATCTGCCGGTGCGGTTCCGCTCCGAGCCCGGCCCCGACCAGCCCGTGCATGCGCTGCAAACCACGCTCAGCTACGTGCGCCAGCTCAAGATGAGTGCCCGCGACGTGGCGCCGCGCTGGGGTGCCACGCTGCTGCTCACCTCGCGCGCCACGCCATTTGGAGCCGGACTGGCGGCGCAGCAGTGGGGCGCGCAGGGTAGTGTGTACGTGCCCGGCCTGGGCAAGCACCACAGCTTGCGGTTGCGCGCCGGCTACCAAAGCCAGCAGCAGCGGCAGTATCAGTTTGCTTCGGCTGTCAGCTTCCCGCGCGGCGAAAACTACGTGAGCTTCGATAGGCTGCGTGCCGCTTCGCTGGACTACTATCTGCCGCTGGCGTTTCCGCACTGGTCGGTGGGGCGGCTGCTGTATGTGCAGCGGCTGAGGGCCACTGGGTTTCTGGATGTGGCGCAGGGCCGCAGTACCGGCGTATCGAGGGCAGGCAACTACCGCAATGCAGGGCTTGACGTGGCAGCGCTGTTTAACGTGCTGCGGCTGCGTACCCCACTGGAAGTTGGCGTACGTCTGGTAGTGAATACGTACACCAATGAACTGGTATTCGAGCCGCTGGCGTTCAGTATCCGGCTATAGGATCAACCAACATGCAGCTGACCAAGTAAGCTGTTCGCCAACCGAAGAGCGGCTGCGGCCTTGCTGGAGTGCTGCGCTCCATGGCAGGAGCTTACTAACACCCAGCTGAAACCTGGTCTGGATTCTATAGGTTAAAGATAATAGGAGCTCAACAATAAAGTCAGGAGCATACTATTTTAGCAGCATGAAGCATATCGTGTACATGAGCCGCGCAGTGCATGCGCTAACCGACAGTGAACTACAGCACCTGCTTGACCAAAGCCGCCACGACAATGCCCGCCACGGCATCACGGGGGTGTTATTTTACAGTCATGGCAACATTGCCCAGTTGTTTGAGGGCGAGGAGGCTATTGTTGACAGCTTATTTGAGCGTATTGCTTCGGATGGCCGCCACTCGCATGTGCGCAAGCTGATAGACCGGCCCATTGCTGCCCGCAGCTTTGCAGAGTGGTCAATGGCCTTTCATCCGCTGGCCGCTGCCAGTTTCCAAAAGCTGCAGGGGTTTTTGATGCCGCACTACGTACCACCTGCGCCCGAGTCGTTGCCCATTGCCGATGCCATGCTGCTGGAACTGGTGCGGCTCGCCGTATTCGGGCCCGATCCGTCGCAGCCGTATTCGCACAAGCTGGCTTCGTCAAACTAAGCTCCCGCCTGCGCGCGCTTAGGATGCCAAGTCCTATGTTTTATCGGCTCATGCTGGCTTCAGGGCTGGCGGGGGCACTTGCCACCATTGCTTGATACCTACTCTTCCATTTGAGCAGATGCTGCATCAGCTGCCCGCAGGGGTTGCTACCCTGTCGGGGCCTGAGTTGCGGTACGCTTTCGTCAACGACCGGATGCGTGAGTTGGTGGGGCAGGGGCCACTGGGCCAGCGCGTTGCCGACCACCCTGGGGCGCTACCTGCTGTATTGCTCGATGTGCTGCCGCGTATCTATAGTGATGGTGAACAGTATCTGGCCAAAGCCTTGGCCTGTGGCCCGGAACATTGCTACGACTTATCGGTGCAGCCCTACCACGATGAACAGGGCCAGATTGCCGGACTGCTGCTGCTGGCGGTTGATGTCAGTGAGCAGGAATCATCGCGGCAGCGCGCCCACGAGCTGCTGCTGGCTACCCGCCACCTCGATGCCCGGTTGCGGGTGCTAACCGAAACGGCCCCGCTTATTACGTACACCACCGATGCCGCTGGTAAAGTCACCTACGTCAGCCCCCAGTGGTACCGCTTCACCGGCCAGCCGCCCACCGCCGACCTCACGGCCATCTGGCCGCTGCTGATTCACCCAGAAGACCGGCTGCGTGTGCTGTACGAAGCTGAAACCGGCCGGCGGGCGGGGGCCGGCTGGAACTTTGAATACCGGTTGCGCCGCTACGATGGGATGTACCGCTGGATGCTTAGCCGGTCGCTGCCTGAAATCCATCCGCCCGATGCTCCGGTATTCTGGCACGGTGCTCTCACCGAAGTACACCAGGAGCGGGAGCTAAGTGAAGCCCGCCGCCGGGGCGAAGCCGAGTTGCGCTTTCTGGCCGACAGCATTCCAGAACTGGTGTGGACGGCTTCGGCTGAGGGCCTGGTTGATTATTACAATCAGTACACCCACGAGTACACTGGCCTGACGGAAGCTGAGCTGGGCCCTACCGGCTGGGTGGGCTTGTTGCAGGCCGAAGAGCAGGCCGCTGCCGCCCGCCGCTGGGTGCAGAGCGTGGCCAGCGGCGAGGAGTTTGAAGGCGAATATCGGATGCGGCGCCACGACGGGGTATACCGCTGGCACACCATCCGGGCCCGGCAGCTTAGCGCCGGTAGCGGGCCGCGCTGGTTTGGCACCTGCTCCGACATCGAAGAGCAGCATAGACTGCGGCAGGTGCTGCAAACCCAGTACGATGAACTGTCGCGCGCTCATCACAACCTCGACACTTTCGTGTATGCCGCCTCCCACGACCTGCGGCAGCCTACCAATAATCTGCGGGGCTTGTTTGAGGAGCTGCGGCGCTCAGTGGCCTTCACCGATTCCGAGCAGGATCTGATGCTGGAAATGGTGGACTCGGCTTTGGTGCAGCTAGATACCACGCTGATTGATCTAGCCACCACTGTGCGCACACAGCGGCAGCAGCAGGATCCGGTAGAAGTGCTGGACCTGGCGCTGGTGTTGGAGGAAATTCTACTGGGGCTGCGTCCTGAAATTATGCAGCGCGGCGCTCGAATTGAAGTGCAGGTTGGTGAGGCGCCGGGCTTACGCTATAGCCGGGCTAATGTACGCTCTGTGGTGCATAACCTAGTGAGTAATGCCCTGAAATTCAGTCATCCCATCCGGCCCCCGCACATTGTGTTACGCACCTTCCTGACTGCTCAAGGCCACCCAGCGCTGGAAGTGCGCGACAATGGCCTGGGCATGCACGTAGATAATGCGGCGCACCCGATTTTTCAGCTTTTTTCCCGACAGCACACGCATGTTGACGGTACGGGTGTTGGGCTGTACCTCGTGCAGCGGATTGTGAGCAGCCAGGGTGGCCATGTAGAAGTCACCAGCACGCTAGGTGAAGGCACGACCTTCACGATTTATTGGACGGTGCCTCATGCCTAGTGCACGGCTCTGTGCTAAGTTTTCGGCGCTACGCTGTTCGTTGGAAGTTGGTATGCTACTGTGGATAGGCATTCGGCAGGTTAGCCCGAATGATCAAGGTTAATTGGAGGTTCTTCGGCCGGATTATTGCGACAATAGTATCGTTACCTGAACTAGTACTAATTATTCATTCTATAGCAATACGTTTATGCCGTCACATTTTCCCCGTCTGCTGCCAGCAGCCTGCTTGTCGTTGGGAGCATTTGCCGTTTCTTCTAGCTTCCTGGGCTTCGATCCGGTGATGCAACGCCTCGCCACCCGGTTGCAGGCATACTATACCGAGGCGCACCCTGAAGTCAGCTACCTGCACCTCAATCAGTCTGCGTATGCGGCCGGCGAAACCCTCTGGTTCAAGGCGTACGTGGTAGACGGCAGCACGCACCAGCCGGACTCGCTGAGTGGGGTGCTGTACGTGGATATGGTCAGTCCATCGGGCCGCCAGGTGCCGCTGCGCCGCACGCTGGCGTTGCGCGGGGGAATGGCGCACGGCGATATCCAGCTGCCCGACTCGCTGCCCCAGGGTATTTACACGCTGCGGGCCTACACCAACTGGATGCGCAACAGCGGCGAAGAGTTGTTTTTCTCGCGACGGGTGCCGGTGTGGCAGGCCGCGCCTTCGTCGCGGGCCGGCAGCCGGCTGATAGCGAAAGAAATGAGTGCTACCCGTCGGGAAACTGCCCTTGCGGCCCGCCCCGACGTGCAGTTTTTCCCGGAAGGCGGCGACTACGTGGCCGGTCTGCCTACGGTGGTGGGGGTGAAGGCCCTCGACGCCACCGGCACCGGGCTGGCCGTGCGCGGCACCATCCTCGACGATCAAAATCAACCGCAGGCTACGTTCACTACCTCCGTGCTGGGCATGACGGCGCTGCCGTTCATGCCGACGGCCGGCCGCCGCTACCGGGCCCGGGTGGTGCTGCCCGACAGCACCACCGCCGACTATCCGCTGCCCGAAGTGCAGCAAGCAGGCTGGGTGATGAACGTGCGCGACGCCGGCCCCAGCCTGCAGGTGTTTATCCGGTACCAGCCGCCGCAAGGAGCCGCGCCGGCGCCAACACGGCTCCGGCTGCTGGGCCACGTGCGCGGCGTAGTGGTGTACACCGGCGCCGGCCAGATTCAGGCGTCGGAAACCTTCGTGGCTACCGTGCCCAAAGCGGGGCTGCCAGCCGGCATCGTGCACTTCACCCTCTTCGACGACCAGCAGATTGCCCGGGCCGAGCGCCTGGCGTTTGTGCCCGAAGCCGCGCCGCTACGCATCAGCCTACAACCCGAAAAAACCACCTACGGCCTGCGCGAAGTGGTGTCGATGACGGTGGACGTGCGCAATGCCGCCGGCCAGCCCGTGGCCGCCGAGCTGTCAGCGTCGGTAGTGGCGGAAGGCCTGCCAGCTACTGGCACTACCGACGCCAATGTGGAGTCGCACCTGCTGCTCACGTCCGAGCTGAAAGGCTACGTGGAAAATCCCGGCTATTACTTTCGCAACCCCACGCCCGAAACGCGGCGGGCCCTCGACCACCTCCTGCTCACGCAGGGCTGGAGCCGCTTTGTGTGGTGGAAGCTGTTGGCCTCCGATGCTTCACCAGCCGCCGCCTACCCATTTGCGCCCGAGCAGGTCCTGACGCTGAGCGGCCAGCTGGTGCGCCTCAATGATAAGCCCGTGCCCAACGGCACCCTCACGCTGTTTCAGGAAGCCAATAAGAGCGTAACTGTGGGGCAGACCGATGCCACCGGCCGGTTCGCCTTCACGAGCTTTTCGGGCCAGGATTCCAGCCGGGTGCTGGTGCAGGCTCGCACCGAGAAGGGTGGGTCCAATGTAATAGTGAAGCTGGACAAGCTGTGGCCGCTGCCGGCCAAACCTACGCCGCTGCCGCTGCTCAATCCGGCAACGCCCCTGCCGTCGGAGGTGGCCGTGTATGCCCAGCGCAGCCGCCGCCAGCAGGTGCTGGAGCAGCAATACCGCCCCGATTCCAGCCGCAGCATCGTGCTGCGCAACGTAACCGTGAAAGGCAGCCGCCCCACCCCGACCCGGCACGACCCTCGCTCGATCCATCTGAGCGCCGATGCGGTAGTGCGTACGCGCGACATTCCGGCTGCTGACAACGCCACCGACGTTTTTCAGCTATTGCAGGGGCGGGTATCAGGCATGGAAATATCCCGTAGTGGTACCTCTTACATCGTGCAAATCCGAGGTATTTCCAGCATGACCGGTCGTAATGATCCGCTACTGCTGCTTGATGGTATCCCGCTACCTGATACGCGAGGCATGCAGGACATTCCGCCGTCGATGATCGAGCGGATCGAAGTGCTGAAAGGTGCTTCAGCAGCCATCTACGGGCTGCGCGGAATGGGCGGGGTAATTGCCGTATTCACCAAGCACGGCAACCCCGACTACGACTACAGCCAGGAAAACGGCACCGAAAGTATGGTGTCGTATCAGCTGCCGGCCTACTACCGGCCCCGCGAGTTCTACGCGCCTCGCTACGAGAAAACGCCGGCCGCCCACCGCCCCGACCCGCGGGCCACTACGCTCCATTGGCTGCCGCGCCTGCGGGTGCCTGCCTCCGGTACGGCCCGCTTCACGTTCTACACCGCCGACGAGCCCGGCACGTTCCGCGTGCGGGTGGAAGGCATCGGGGCCACCGGCCAGCCAGTGACCGGCAGCACTTCACTCACGGTAGCAGCGCAGTAAGCGCAGTGCGGCTTCAGAGCAGGTTGTCGGTTCAGTGCGGATTGCCTAATAAAAAATATCCGGTTTACGGAACTATTCCTGGCTACTCTGGCACAACTCTTGGAGCCGGGCCGGCACCTTCACTTTTATGCCGGATTATTTCAATGAAACGTTTCCTATTCGCTTGCCTGACCACTGCTTCTCTATTCACTATTGCCTGCCAGAAAGATGCCGCCGAGCAGCCCCAGCCAGCCGTGCCGGCGCAGGAAGCTGCCCTGAACATGACGTTTCGCTATAACAGCCCCGACGAAACGCGTGGCATCAATCATCTAGCCGACCGTCCCGGCGGCCAGCTGCTGCCCGACCGGCTTGTGCTGAAACTTAGCAACAGCCAAACCCGCCCCACCGACCAGCTGGAATTTACGATTGCCAAGAGCCGCCAGAAGCCCGGTCTGGCCGGCACCTACACGCTGGCCTCGCAGCCCGACCCTAGCGCCGGCGACGTGCAGGTCAGCTATCTGCGCTCCAGCTTCACTGGCAATGCCATTGGCCACTTGGTTACTGGCAACAGCCACCGCCTCACGGGCTCGGTTGTTATCAGCAGCTACGATGCTGCCCGCAACCTCATCAGCGGCAGCTACAGCGTGGAGGCGGCCGGCAGCAAAGACCCATTTGTGTTCCTGACTTCCGGCACCGACAACCACCGTTCCGGCGACCTGCGCGTGTACGGTACTTTCACGGAAGTGCCGCTGCGGTAGAGAGCTGTGTAGCGGTTGTGGCAAGCGAAGCGAGGAATCTGGGTTGCTGAGTCAACCGGATAGTGCAGGTTTTTCGCTTCCTCCGAAATGACAGCTCAGGCGTTTAAACTTTGATTCCGGCGGATTTGGCCCCAACTTGCTTATGCTGCAGCTTCGGCGGCAGCGTTTCACTTTGGAATCCGACTCATGCTCAAAATCAACAAGCAGGACGCTCTTGACTATCATTCCCAAAGCCCCGCCGGCAAAATTGAGGTAGTGCCCACCAAGCCTGTCAGCACCCAGCTGGATTTGGCGCTGGCCTACTCGCCGGGTGTTGCCGAGCCCTGCCTGGCCATTGCCCAAAACCCCGACGACGTCTATAAATATACCGCTAAGGGTAACCTGGTAGCCGTTATCAGCAACGGAACGGCCGTGCTGGGGCTTGGCAACATTGGGCCGGCGGCCAGCAAGCCGGTGATGGAAGGCAAAGGCGTACTGTTCAAGAAATTTGCGGGCATCGACTGCTTCGACATCGAAATCGACGCCACCGACCCCGACGAGTTCATCCGCATCGTGAAGGCGCTGGAGCCCACCTTCGGCGGCATCAACTTGGAGGATATCAAGGCCCCGGAGTGCTTCCGCATCGAGACCGAGCTCCGCGACAAGATGAACATTCCGCTCATGCACGACGACCAGCATGGCACGGCCATCATTTCGTCGGCGGCGCTGCTCAACGGCCTGGAAGTAGTGGGCAAAAGCATCGAGGACATCAAGCTGGTGGTGAGCGGCGCGGGCGCGGCGGCCATCAGCTGCCTGCGCCTGTACCTGGCGCTGGGCCTCAAGCTGGAAAATGTGGTGGTGTTTGACAAAGATGGCGTCATCAACGCCAGCCGCACTGACCTCGACCCGCTGCAGCTGCAGTTTGCCACCAGCCGGCCCGTCAGTACCATGGCGGAGGCGCTGGAAGGAGCCGACGTATTCCTGGGCCTTTCGGCGGCCAACGTGCTGCCGGCCGAGCTGCTGCTGAAGATGGCCGACAACCCTATTGTATTTGCGCTGGCCAACCCCAATCCCGAAATTGCCTACGAGCTGGCCATGGCCACCCGTCCCGACATCATCATGGCGACGGGCCGCTCCGACCATCCCAACCAGGTCAACAACGTACTCGGCTTCCCCTACATCTTCCGGGGCGCGCTGGACGTGCGGGCCACCGAAATCAACGAGGCCATGAAGCTGGCCGCCGTGCATGCGCTGTCGGAGCTGGCCAAGGAGCCGGTGCCGGACATGGTGAACCGCGCCTACGGCGACAACACGCTGGCCTTCGGCCGCACCTACCTCATTCCGAAGCCCCTCGATCCACGCCTGATTACGACGGTGAGCCCGGCAGTGGCCCGCGCCGCCATGGAAAGCGGCTCGGCCCGCCGCAACATCGAAGACTGGACCGCTTACGAAGACGAGCTGCGCGGCCGCCTCGGCGTGAATCAGAAGCTGATGAACCGCATTACGTCGGCGGCCCGCGCCAATCCCAAGCGCGTGGTATTTGCCGAAGCCGACAACTACAAAATCCTCAAGGCTGCTCAGATTCTGTTCGACGAGGGCATTGCGGTGCCTACTTTGCTCGGCAACCGCAAAAAGCTGGAAGCCATTGCCCAGGCCAACAACCTCGACCTGCACGGCTGCCAGATCATCGACATTCTGGAGGAAGACGCCAAGCGGGAGGAGTACGCCAACCTGCTGTATGAGAAGCGCCGCCGCCGCGGCATCACGCTCTACGAAGGCCGCCGCCTGCTGCGCGAGCGGAACTACTACGGTTCGATGATGCTGGAAACCGGTGAGGCCGATGCCTTCATCACGGGCCTTACCAAAGACTACGGCAAGAGCATTGTGCCCTCCTTGCAGGTAATTGGGGTAGAAGAAGGTGTGAAGCGCGTGGCGTCCATGTACATCATCCAGCACAAGAAAGGCCCGTTCTTCTTCGCTGATACCACCGTCAACATCGACCCTACGGCTGAGGAAATGGTGGACATCATCGGCCTGACGGCCGAGGCCGTGCGCTTCTTCGATGCCGAGCCGCGGGTGGCCGTTATCAGCTACTCCAACTTCGGCTCCAACCCCGGCGAGCTGCCCGACAAGGCCCGCCGCGCCACCGAGCTGGCCAAAAAGCGCTACCCCGACCTGATTCTGGATGGCGAGATGCAAGCCAACACAGCCCTCAACCCCGACCTGCTGCGCGAGCAGTACCCGTTCTCGGAGCTGGCCGCGAAAGGCGGGGCCAACACGCTCATCTTCCCGAACGTGATTAGCGGCAACATTGCCTACAAAGTGCTCCAGGAAATCGGGGGCGCCGAAGTAATCGGGCCGGTGCTGATGGGTATGCGCAAGCCGGTGCACATTCTGCAGATGGGCGCTTCCGTGCGCGAAATCGTGAATATGGCCTCCATTGCCGTGGTTGATGCCCAGCAAAGCCAGAACAACCGCGGGCTGTAACTGAGCTTGCAATTTGCCAGCATACGGCAAATAAAAGAACCTGAGCAGCTTGCCACAAACCCATCGAACGTCATGCTGAACTTGCCGGAGCGAGCCAGCATGACGTTCTTTTGTCTGGGCGGATTTGCGCCTGTTGCAGCTCGCTTTCTACTGATTCATTGCCTCGCCACAGGCAATTTATTTCGCTAATAATGCCGCTGGTTTCGGGATAGAAAATCCGCCCGCTGGTGTTGCCCTGCCACCCTGATTCCCATTCTCCAGGTCCTAAGCCCTACAACCCCATGATTGCCTATATCGAAGGAAAGCTCGCTTACAAAGACCACGCTCAGGCCATTCTCGACGTGAGTGGCATCGGCTACGAAGTGCGGATTTCGCTCAGCACATTCAGCAAGCTGCCCGCCGAGGGCGACAAGGCCAAGCTTTACACCTTCCAGCACATTAAGGAAGACGCCCACACGCTCTACG
Organism: Hymenobacter puniceus; assembly: GCF_014333525.1. Lineage (GTDB taxonomy): Bacteria > Bacteroidota > Bacteroidia > Cytophagales > Hymenobacteraceae > Hymenobacter. Next base: position 855,660 of record NZ_JACSCX010000001.1, on the reverse strand, counting down.
GCTTCCTCGACCCCAGCGAAAAAGCGCTATTCATGCAGCTGATTTCCGTGTCGGGCATCGGGCCGGGCACGGGCATTGTGATGGTGAGCAGCATGAGCGTAGGCGAAATCCGCCAGGCCATCGTCAACGAGGACGTGCGCGCCATCCAGAGCATCAAGGGCGTGGGCCCCAAAACGGCGCAGCGCGTGATTCTGGAGCTGCGCGACAAGCTGCGCAAAGACGAGCTGCTGGCCAAAGCCGGCGTTGATACCGTGCCGCTGGCCCGCACACACAATACCAGCCGCAGTGAGGCGTTGTCGGCTTTGGTGACGCTGGGCTTTGCCCGGGCCGCTGCCGAGAAGAACCTTGACCAGATCCAGAAGCGCTACGGTAACGACCTGAGCGTGGAGGAATTGATTAAGTTTGCTCTTAAGTCAAATTAAGTATTGAGACGGAAGTAATGAGTATGAAGTAGTTGGTATTGAGAGGTGAAGCCGGGGCATAAATGCCCTTGCTTCCACTTGATACCGGCCACTCACGCCTTGCTACTTACCGATTGTCGCCACCTGCATCCTTTTATTATTTGTAGCACTTGAACTCCGGTAAGAAGTCCCTCACTGCCTGCGTTGCGGTTGTTTTTGCGTCGTTGCTGGGTGCTTGGTGGTCGCAGGCCGAAACTGCCGGGTCGGCCGCTTTTTCGCTGCGCCAGCTTTGGGCGTGGCTGCCCGAAACCAGTGCTGCCCGGCCTTGGCTCACTGCTGCGCCCGATACGCCGCGCACCGCGCTGCCCGATACCAGCCGCTACCGCCCTAGCCGCCGGCCCCGCGTGGCGCCCCAGGACCGGGTAGGGTCGCCGTTTTCGCCGCAGCGCCGTCGCTCGCCGCTGGTGCTGCCGCTGCCCGGCAATGTGCAGCAGGTAATCACGCCCGACGACAGCCTGCAGTATTTCGATGTGGAGGAGCGGATTGGGGAGGATGTGGACTTCCGCGACCCCAGCCGCCTCACGTTCAAGGAATATTCGCGCTGGCAGCAGCAACAGGCTGTACGAGACTACTTCCGGAATCGTTCGGCCGGGGGCGTCGTTGGCGACTCCGGCTCGGCCGCCTCGCGCCGCCTGATTCCCAAGATCTACCTCGGCCCCATGGCTGACCGTATTTTCGGGGGCTCCTACGTCGACATTCGGCCGGCCGGCGCCGTGACCATCCGGATGGGCGCACGCTTCAACCGCAACCAGAACCCCACGCTCACGCTACGGCAGCAGCGCATCGGCGAGTTTCAGTTCGACCAGAACATGAACCTCAACCTGACCGGCCAGATTGGGGAGAAGCTGCGCCTGAACTTCAACTACGACACCAAAGCGGCCTTCGACTTCGAAAACAACATGAAGCTCGATTACACGGGCTTCGACACCGACATTATCCGGAAGGTGGATTTGGGCAACGTGAGTTTGCCGCTGAACAACTCGCTGATTGTGGGCGGGCAGAACCTGTTCGGGGTGAAAACGCAGCTGCAGTTTGGGCGCATGAGCGTGACGGCCGTGGCCAGCACCCTGCGCGGCCAGGCCGACGAAGTGCGCGTGCAGAACGGCGGCCAGAGCCGGCAGTTTGAAATTAAGGCCAGCCAGTACGAGAAAGACCGGCACTTTTTCCTGAGCCAGTTCTTCCGTGACCGGTACAACCTGGCGTTACGCAACCTGCCCACGGTACAAAGCGGCATCGAGGTTCGCTATCTGGAAGTGTGGGTGACCAACGACAACCGCCAGAGCGACAATCTGCGCAACGTGGTGCCGCTCATGGACCTGGGCGAAGCTAGCCGCGTGTACCGCAGCCCCCTGCTGCTGCCCGGCACCGTGCCTACGGCCGCCGCCAACAACACCAACAACCAGCTCCAGCAACTGCTAACCCCCAATGCCCAGGCCCGCGGCGAGCTGACCGTGGATAACTACCTGAGCAGCGGCAGCGTGGCCGGCCAGCCTTTGGTGAAGAACGTGGACTTCGAGCACGTGCGTGCCCGCAAGCTCGACCCGCGCGAGTACACCTTCAATGCCCAACTGGGCTACCTGAGCCTGAACACGCAGCTGCTGCCCGAGCAGGTGCTGGGCGTTAGCTACGAGTACCTCTACAACGGCCGCACCTATAAAGTAGGGGAGGTGGTGAATGACTACGGCAACCGCAGCCAAGACGAAGTGGTGTTCTTGAAGCTGCTGAAGGCCACCAACCCCGCCGTGGGCCTCGCCGACCCCAGCCAGAACCCGCAGAACCTGAACCTGCTCACCCGGAACCTGCCCACCTGGGATTTGATGATGAAGAATGTGTACCCGTTGAATGCCTCACAGCTCAACCGGGACAACTTTCAGCTCCAGATCATCTATAAGGACGACATAACGGGCGTGGATTTGATTTCGCTGAAAGAAGGCGCCCGCATCCAGAACCGCCCGCTAATTGAGGTGCTCAACCTCGACAACGTAAACCCCAACAACGACCAGAACGCCGACGGCAACTTCGACTTCTTCCCCGGCATCACCATCGACCCGGAGCTGGGCAAGGTGATATTCCCGGTAGTGGAGCCCTTCGGCAACTACCTGCGCAGCCAGTTTGATACCTTAGGCGTAACGCCGGGCTCCGACCCCGCCAATGAGCGGCTGCTGGCCGCCAAGTACGTCTACGACGCGCTTTACACCCAGGTGCAGAGCGACGCCCAGCAGCGTACCGAGAAAGACAAGTTTGTGCTGCGCGGCCGGTTCCAGGCTACCGCCACCGATGAGATTACGCTGCCCGGCCTGGGCATTGCGGTGGGCTCGGTGCGGGTGCGCGCCGGCTCGGTGCTGCTGGAGGAAGGCCGCGACTACCAGGTGTTCTACGACCAAGCCAAGGTGAAAATCCTGAACCCGGCCTACCTCAACTCGGCCAATGAGCTGCGGGTGGAGTTCGAAAAAAACGCCTTGGTGCAGGTGCAGCCGCGCCGGTTGCTCGGGGCCCGTTTCGACTACCGCCTCTCGCAGGATGTGAACTTTGGGGCTACGGTGCTGCACCTGCGCGAAAACCAGGCGCCCGGCATTAACCGCGTCAACATCGGCGACGAGCCGGGCAACAACACCATCTACGGCTTCGACGTGAACATGCGCCGCGACTCGCGCGCCCTCACGAAGTATCTGGACATGCTGCCATTCATTTCCACGAAAGAGCCGTCGTCGGTGGCCTTTAGCGGCGAGTTTGCGCAGCTGCTGCCCGGCGAGTCCAAGTTGGGCAACGGCGAAAACGGCGTGAGCTACCTCGACGACTTCGAGAATGCGCGCACGCCCTACACACTAGGAGGCCTCAACTCGGCGGTGGCCTGGCGGCTGGGCTCCACGCCCCGCACGTTTCCCAACTTCGACGCCAACGATATTACCGCCGCTTACCGCCGCGCCAAGCTGGCCTGGTACTCCATCGACCAGAGCTACTACACCGATGGGCCCAACGTTCCGGACAACATTGGCGCCGCCGAGCTGCAGAACCACTACACCCGCGGCATCCAGCGCAACGAAATCTTCCCGAACCGCGACCTAGGCACCACCGGCAACGGCTTCGAGTATTCGCTGGACATGGCCTACTATCCTTCGGAGCGCGGCCCCTACAACTACAATCCCGCCATCGGGGCCGACGGCCGCACCCTGAGTACGCCTTCTGCGCAGAACTTCGGGGCCATTTCGCGCGAAATCACCTTCGACACCGACTTCGACAACGCCAACGTGGAGTACCTGGAGTTCTGGCTGATGGACCCGTTCATTGCCGGCCGCCGGGGCGAAATCAACGACAGCGAAAACCCGCCCGTCAATAACACCACCGGCGGGCGCCTGATCATCAACCTCGGCAACGTGAGCGAGGATGTACTGCGCGACAACAACCAGTACGAGTTTGAAAACGGCCTGCCTACCGAAGATGCCAACGTGGCCACCGACACGCGCCAGACACCTTGGGGCCGCGTCACGCGCCAGCAGTTCCTGACCGATGCCTTCAGCAACACGCCTGGGGGCCGCGCCCGCCAGGACGTGGGCCTCGACGGCCTCAACGATACCGAGGAAGCGGCCTTCTTCAGCAAAGCCTACGGCGACCCGTCCGGCGACAACTTCCGCCACCACCTCGACCCGTTCTACGACCAGAACGACGTGAAGCTGCTGGGCCGCTACAAGCAGTACAACGGCCTGGAAGGCAACTCACAGGAAAACAGCCAGCTCTCGTCTACGGCTTTCCCCGACAAAGAGGACCTGAACCGTGACAACGTAATTTCCGAAACGGAGCGCTACTACGAGTACCAGCTGGACCTGGGGCCCAATCCCGGCGACATTGCTGTGGGCAACAACTACGTGGTGGACCGCATCACCAAGCAAGTGAACGGCGACCAGGTGAACTGGTACCAGTTCCGCATTCCGATCCGCAACTACAACGCCGTGCGCAGCGCCGACGGGCAGCCGTTCGGGTTCAAGAGCATCCGGTTTTTGCGCATGTACCTCACGGGCTGGCAACAGCCGGTGGTATTGCGCATGGTGCAGCCCCAGTTCATTGCCAACCAGTGGCGCCGCTACCTGCAGCCGATTTCTGAAACCAGCCAGCCCTGCATCAACTGCGGCGACGCGGCGCGCTCGTTCAACATCAGCACCGTAAGCCTTGAGGAGAACGGCCCGGCAGTGGATGGCACCAAAGGCGCTATTCCGTACGTGCTGCCCCCCAATATTCAGCGCGACAAAGAGTACGGCTCCGGCACCGTAAACCGCCAGCAGAACGAGCAAAGCCTACGCCTCTGCGTCGACCAGCTTCGCGACGGTTTCGGGCAGGCTGCCTACAAAAACATCAACCTGAGTCTCTTGCGCTACAAGCAGCTGCGCCTGTTCCTGCACGCCGAAAGCGAAGATGCTAACGTGCGCGACGGCCAGGTGCAGGCTTTCGTGCGCCTCGGCACCGACTACAACCAGAACTACTACGAGTACCGGCTGCCGCTGCAGATTACGCCCCGCAACGCCACCACGCAGGCCGAAATCTGGCCCACGGCCAACGAAATCAGCCTCTCGCTGCAGGATTTTATTGATGTGAAAGCCGAGCGCAACCTAGCCGTCAATCAAAATGCGGCCAGCTACACTGGGCCCTATACTAAAACCTTCCCCAACGGCGCCAGCATCACCGTATTCGGCAACCCCGACCTGAGCGCGGTGCAGGGCGCCATGATTGGCTTGTTCAACCCCACCAACGACGGCAACACCAAGTCGTTCTGCTTGTGGGCCGATGAATTCCGGGTGTTCGACTTTGATAAGCAGAACGGCTGGGCCGCTACCGCCCGCTTCAACACCAAGCTCGCCGACCTGGCCAACATCACGGCCACCGGTAGCTACACTTCGGTGGGCTTCGGCGGCTTGCAGGACAAGCTGCAGCAACGCTCCCTGGAAAGCATCACCCGCGGCGATGTCAATGCCACGGTGGCGGCCGACAAGTTTTTTCCTGAAAAGCTGGGTCTGCGGATTCCGGTGCTGGTGCAGGCCGGCAACGAAACCCGCGCCCCCGAGTACGACCCACTCGACCCCGATACCCGCCTGGAGCAGTCGTTGCGCAAATTCACGAGGCCCGACAATACCATCGATACCGACAAGCAGGCCGAGTACCGCAAGGAAGTCATTGACCAGACCACCAGCCGCAGTATTTCGGTGCTGAACGTGCGCAAGGAGCGCACCAACTCCGAGAAGAAGCCGATGCCGTACGACATCGAGAACTTCGCGGCCAGCTACTCCATCACCGAGCGCACCCACACCGATATCCGCACCGACCGGGACTACACCCGCACCTACACCGGTGCCTTGGCCTACCTCTATCAGCTCACGCCCAAGAGCTACACGCCGCTGGCCAAAATCAAGGCCTTGGACAACCCGTATTTGAAGATTTTCCAGGACGTGAACTTCACGCCGCTGCCTACGCGCTTCTCGTTCCGGGCCGACATTGACCGGCGCTACAACGAGCGGTTCTTGCAGCGCGTGCTGGAGCCGGGCCAGCTGCCCACCACCAACGGCATCCCGGGTGTGTTCCAGAAGTCGTTTTTCTTCAACCGCATCTACGACCTGCAGTGGGCCCTCACCAAGGCGCTGACCATCGACTACACCGCCAACAACCGCGCGGTGATTGACGAAGGCCAGGGCCGCACCATCGGCGACTCGCCGGAAGCCCAGGAAAACCGGCGGCAGCTGCGCGAAAACCTGTTCCGCCAGGGCGGCCGCACTACCAACTTCAACCAGACGGTGGCCGTCACGTACCGCCTGCCGCTCGATAAGTTCCCGCTCACCGACTGGCTGTCGGCAGATGCGCGCTACGCCGCCAACTACACCTGGCAGGCCGCTTCTACGGCCCTGCGGGCGCCGGCGCCCATCGTGTTCCTGCCCAACGGCTCGCCCGACCCCAATGATACCACTACCACCAAGCTCAACCTGGGCAATACCATCCAGAACAACGGCGAGCTGAGCGCCAACGGCAAGATTGATCTGGTGAAGCTCTATAATAAGGTGCGCTTCCTCAACATCATCAACAACGCGCCGGCACCCGGCGCCAACGAAGCCGGCAACGGCAAGCTCCGCCCCGGCATATCCGGCGCCCTCGACCGGGCCACCAAAGCCGGCCAGCCGGAAGTGCCTGCTGACACTGCCAAAGGCCCCGAGCTGCGCTTGTTGAAAGCCGTGCTTCGGTCCCTGATGACGGCCCGCTCGCTGAACTTCACTTACACCCGCTCCAACGGCACGCTGCTGCCTGGCTATCTGCCGCGCACCCGCTTCTTCGGTATGAACTCCGACTTCGATGCGCCGGGCGTGCCCTTCCTGCTGGGCAAGCAGTACGACCTGGATGCGCTGTACGAGCGCGCCGCTGGCCGTGGCTGGTACACCAACCAAAGCCAGTTCCTGAACACGCCCATCAGCTCGCTGCTCACCGAAAACCTGGTGCTGCGTACTTCGCTGGAGCCCTTCCGCGACTTCAACATTCAGCTGGAAGGCCGCCGCCAGCTGGCCCGCAACCGCGAGGTGTTCTACCGCAATGAAATTGACGAGGTGACTTTGCAGCCCACTGGCAATCTCGCCCCGCGCCAAGACCTGGGTTCCGGCACGTTCAGCACTTCGTTCATTAGCATCCGGACTTTGTTTGGTGACCGGATGAATGAGGGCGAACAATCTAAAGCTTTCGACCGGTTCATAAACAACCGCGGCATCGTGCAGCAACGGTTGGCTGACGCCAATACCAGTGGCACGGGTACGTATGGCTTCAACTCGCAGGATGTGCTGATTCCAGCCTTCCTGGATGCCTACCGCGGCAAGTCGTCGGATGGCTATAAGGCCGAGAAGTTCAAGCCGTTTGAGCTGCTGCCCATTCCCAACTGGCGCGTCGACTACAACGGTCTGGCCGAGCTGCCCTTCGTGAAGCGCTACTTCCGCTCTATCTCGCTCACCCACGCCTATTCGTCGGTATACACGGTAGCAGGCTACACCACGGCCTCCGGCTACGAGCGGGAGCCCGAAGGTCTGAGCACCATCACCAATGCCTCGGGCCAGTACATTCCGTACTACATCATCGGGCAGGTGAGCATTGCCGAGCGTCTTTCGCCGCTGATTGGGGTGAACTTCCAGACGCTGGAGAAAATTACGGGCCGCCTGGAGCTGCGCACTGAGCGCGCCATTGGCTTGAACACCAGCAATGCCCAGGTAACGGAGCTGCACACCCAGGAACTGGTAATCGGCTTCGGTTACGCCACCAACCGCTTCAAGCTGCCCTTCCGCGTTGGCGGTGAGCAGCGCATCCTGCGCAACGAGCTAACCGCCCGCCTCGACCTGAGTATCCGCGACAACACCACCATTCAGCGCAGCATCGAAGACGTAGTGGACCCCAACAACCCCACCGGCGGTACGCCATCGGTAGGCCGGGCGCGTGGCCTCACCACCAATGGCACCCGCCAGATGCAGTTGCGCCCCACTATCGACTACGTGCTCAACCAGCGCCTCAACCTGCAGCTCTTCTTTGCCCGCACCGTCACGGACCCACGCGTGCAGAACTCGTTTAAAAACTCCACCACCGAAGGCGGCCTGCAGCTGCGCTACAGCTTGTCGCAGTAAGCCGAAGCTTTCATGGATAGCAAACATTCCGGTCTGGTAGCCTTGCGCTGCCGGACCGGAATTGTTTAGTGGCTACCGCATGGTAGCTGCCAGGGCTGCTTTTTTGGCTGGCTGCCGGCTGCCGGTTGCATTTGTTTGCCTGAACAGCTGCCGGAAACTACCTACCACAAAGCAGAAACATTTACTTTTGAGCAACCGCGGCGCTGCCCGGCATCTTCCTCTTCTTCCCAACCCCGCACTGTTATGACTCTGCCCGCTGACCTGAAGTACACGAAAGAGCACGAATGGATTCGTGTGGAAGGTGACGTTGCCTACATCGGCATCACCGACCACGCCCAGAAAGAGCTTGGCGACATCGTGTATGTTGACATTGACACGCTCGATAAGGAAGTTGCCCAGAACGAAGTATTCGGCACGGTGGAAGCCGTGAAAACCGTTTCCGACCTGTTCAGCCCCATTACCGGCACGGTGCTGGAAATCAACAGCCAGCTCGACGGCAGCCCCGAAACCGTAAATTCTGACCCCTACGGCGACGGCTGGATGGTGAAGATGGCCATTGCCAACCCTTCGGAGCTAGACGCTTTGCTGTCGGCCGAAGCCTACGGTGAGCTGGTAGGTGCCTAAGCCTTCCGGTTTTACCGAACAATCCGCGCCGCCCAGGTCTGGCCGTCGGCCCTTAGTGGGGCTGCCGCTAGCCTGGGCGGCGCTGGTGTTGGTGCTCACCCTCACGCCCTCCGAGGACATGCCGGTGGTGCCGCCGTGGGAATTGATTTCCTTCGACACGGCAGCCCACGCGGGCGTATTTGTGGTGCTGGCGGCGCTGCTGGTGTTTTCCATCAGGCGGCAGCTGTGGTGGCCAGCTTTGCGCCGCCATGCCTACACCGTAGTGCTGCTTGGTTGTGTGGCATTTGGCCTGCTGATTGAGCTGCTGCAAATGACCATGAACCTGGGCCGGCACGGCGAGTGGTCCGACGCCATCAGCGACGCGCTGGGTGCCGCTATTGGCTTAGGACTGGCTTACGCTACCCGCCGCTGGTGGCAGTAGCCTGCCACTCAACTGTGCGCCTGATGACTGATTGGCAGAAAAAAATCCAGTACGCCCTCTTGGCCGCTCTGGCGCTGGCCTTCGTTGCGGCACCCGCTACGGCGCAGGATATGCCGCGCGTGCGGCGCACCATCGACGCCTTAGCGGCACCGGCCATGCACGGCCGCGGCTACGTCAATAGGGGCGAGCAGAAAGCCGCAACCTATCTGCGCCAGCGTTTCCTAGAGCTGGGTTTGCAGCCGCTGGCTCCCAACTACACGCAGCCCTTCACGCTCGACGTCAACACGTTTCCGGGGGCTCTGAAGCTGGAGCTGAACCACAGCATGCTGCGGTTTCCCGTGTTCGGTAACTCTCAAAGCCTGCGAGCCGGCCACGATTTTATTGCGGCGTCCAACTCTGGCGGCGGGCACATTGGCGGATCATTCTCGGCTGTACCCATCCTACGCCTCGATACGCTGGTTTTCGCGGATGCTACGGCCCAGCAGCAGTTGCTGCGCCACCGCTGGTACCAGGGCGGCTACGTGCTGCGTGCCACCGACGAGCGGCGCCTGGCCCAGCTGCCCCTGCCGCTCCGCCAGCACCTCGACTCCGCCGCCCTGCGTCTGATGCTGGTGCCCAAGCTAACGGCGTCGCTGGCTTCGGAACAGGCCCCACAGATGCGTCTGGAAGTGCTGGACTCAATGTGGCGCAAAGTGGCGTATCAAGGTCCTAGCAACATTGCGGCGCACGTTGAAGCACACGTGGAAGCCAATCTTGAGGTGCAGTATCCCACCCAGAACATCGTGGGGTTTGTGCCCGGCCGCCTGCAGCCCGATTCGTTTCTGGTAGTAACGGCCCACTACGACCACCTGGGCCGTATGGGGGCCCGCACCTACTTCCCCGGTGCCAACGACAACGCCAGTGGCACGGCCATGCTGCTGGAGCTGGCCGCCCACTACAGCCGCCCCGAAAACCGCCCCGCTTACTCGGTGGTGTTTCTGGCATTCGGAGCCGAGGAGGCCGGGCTGCTGGGTTCCCGCTACTTCGTGGAGCACCCGCTGATTCCGTTAAACCGGATTCGTTTTCTGCTGAACCTGGATTTGGTGGGAACTGGCTCAGAAGGCGCCACTGTCGTGAATGGCCGCACACTGCCCGCGCTGTTCACCCAGCTGCAGGCCCTCAATACCAAGCGCCAGGCTTTGCCGACGCTGGCCGCCCGTGGGGCCGCAGCTAACTCCGACCACTTCCCGTTCTCGGAGCGCGGAGTGCCGGCGTTCTTTCTCTACACTCGTGGCGGCTCCACCGCCTACCACGATGTGCAGGATCAGGCGGCCACGCTGCCGCTCACAGCCTTCGCCAATGTGTTCGGCCTGCTCCGCGAGTTCCTGGATGACTTAGGAGCTGCCGCCCGGTAGCTGTCTGCTGCACCAATCGGTGTCCGAGAAGTCGTTTGCAACTTGCAGAACGCCCTGCTGAGCTTGTTGAGCCCGTCAGGGCATCTCTCCCGCTTTATCGCGCAGCTCATACGAAGCGGGAGAGATGCCCTGACAAGCTCAGCAGGACCTTCGTGGAGTGTTCAGCTATGGCCCAGTTATAGAGTGTAGCCATTTGCGAATAATATCCTTGGTCGATATCGAGCAAAAGAAAACTCCTGCAACTACCGGCACAGGGCCAGTAATTGCAGGAGTTTCTGAATTCAGGGAGTAGAAAAGACCTAGCCGTTTGCCTTGAACGAGCTCATGATCTGCTTGGCTACGGTTTCCCACTCTGGCTTCTGGCGGTCGGCGCAGGTGAAGGTGCACATCAGCAGCTTGCCTTCCACGTCGGTAAAGAAAATCAGCTGGTATACTTCGTGGCCTAGCTCCGGCTTCATCAGCTCGAGGTAGCCGACTTTGCGGCCGCTTACTTCCTTCACGCCGTTGGCAAACCACTTGGCTTCCTTGAACTGCTTGGAGTAGGTCTTGTAAAAATTGTCGGCATACATGTCAATCATGTCCTGATCGGCAGTATTGTCGGTGTAAGTGAAGGAGATGCTGGCCTCCTTGCTGTTGGTGTAGATAACGCTCGGGCGGCTCTGGGCTTTGGCATAGTTAAAGTCCATCTGCTGCTCGCTCATCACCTCAAAACCTTTCGGAATCAGGATTTCGACCCGCTCGCTCAGCACGCGCTTCTTAATCAGTTCTACCTCAGCAAAAGGGCGGAAGGCCGTCAGCAGCAGCATCAGGCACAAGGAAACAGGCAAGAGTATTACTTTTTTCATATGTATGGGGCTGAAAAAAGATGAAAATCAACTGAGGTTTCTACGACGGGCTGCTCATCAGGCAGTCTGTTCGGATAACACAATTTACGCAGGAAACCCTGAGTAGCAAAGGAATTACGAAAAAAATAATCAACCCGGATTTACTGAATTCGTCAAAAAGAGTCTTAGCAGTGTGTCCAAGGCAATTATTAGCAGGAAAAGCAGCAGCGAAAAACCTGAAATGATTTTCGCTGTGTCTGACAATATCAGTTATTTATAGCAATAATCCTATGCAGGAATTTATTGACAAAGTTCAAAAGCGGCTCTCATAGGCTCCACAGACGACTACAGAATATTGTTGATTTGTTCCTTGATCTTCTCCAGTTCTTCCTTCATGCCCACCACCAGATGCTGCACAATGGAATCGTTGGCTTTAGAACCAATCGTATTTATTTCGCGGCCTATTTCTTGCGAAATAAACGCTAATTTCTTTCCAGTAGGCTCTGGTAGATAGACCGTTTCGGTGAAGTAGTGCAAATGACTGACCAACCGAACTTTTTCCTCGGCAATATCCAGTTTCTCGATATAGTAAATCAGTTCCTGCTCGAAGCGTGAAATATTGAATTGCTCACTGGTGGCCAAGTCGGCGAGGTGGGAGCGGAGCCGCTCGCGCACCTGCTCTACGCGGTGCGGGTCGTGGCGTTCTATCTCGGCCAGCTGTATCCGGATGCTGTCGAGGTAGCTTAGGATTTCGGTGGTGAGGGTCTGGCCTTCGGCGCGACGGAATTCGTTGGCGCGCTCTAATGCCTCCTGTACCAACGGCAGCAATTCTTCCCAGGTTACCTCATCTTCTTCCTCGGCGGGAGCAGCCGCTGTTTCTGTAGGCATGCGCAAAGCACCGGGCAGGGCTTTGGCAATAGCGGTGAGTTGCTCCAAAGAAGCGCCTGTGCGTGCGCTTAGCTGCTGAAGTTCCTCATAAGCCAGCTGCAGTACCGCTTGGTTCACTACGCTACTTTGCGTACCGGCAGCACGCACCCGCAAAAAGTCGAAATTCAGGTTCACTTTGCCGCGTACCAACGTCTTGGCTACCAGATTCCGGATTTCCAGCTCCTTGTCCTGCAGAAAGCGGGGCAGGCGCAGGGTTAAGTCCAAAGATTTGGAATTCAAAGATTTAACTTCGACGGTGGCCGAATAACGGTCGGTGTCGCGGTGGGCGACGCCGTAGCCGGTCATGGACTGGAGCATAGACAAACAAGGTAAAACGGCCGCAAAAGTACTAGTTTGTTTCAGAATATGAGATACTTACCTTCCTCATAACATAAGCATAACGTCGGCGCAATATTGGCATAACAGGTCCCCGGTAGCTTTGCAGTGCAAACGAAAACTACCTGTATGCCCCGTCTTTTAGTCTTGATTTTCAGCTTGTTGTTCAGCACATTGGCGCTGGCGCAACAAGGCTCCCTGGTGGGCAAAGTGGTAGATAAAAAAACCGGTGAAGGCGTCATTGGCGCTACGGTGCTGGTAACAGGCACCACGCAGGCGGCGCCGGTAGATGTGGAAGGCCGCTACGAGCTGAAGCTGGATGCCGGCACCTACAACATCACCATGACCTACATCGGCTACAAGCCGCTGACGTTTCCGGGGGTGCAGGTGCAGGCCGGTCAGCAGACTACGCTCAACGGCGCCATGGAGGAAAACGCTACGGCCCTGAAAGAAGTGATGGTTACCGGCCAGAAGCAGACTGGTACCGAGGTAGCCATGATTCAGGACCTCAAGAAAAGCGAGGTGGTGGTGAGCGGCATGAGCAACGACCAGATTGTGAAGACGCTGGACCGTGACGCCGCCGAAGTAGTGAAGCGCATTCCGGGCGTGACCATACAGAACAACAACTTCATTGTGATTCGGGGCTTGTCGGAGCGCTACAACACGGTGATGCTGAACGGTACGCTGACGCCTTCGGCTGAGGTAGATACCCGCTCCTTTTCATTTGATATTCTGCCCAGCTCGGTGATTGACCGGATTCTGATTTTCAAGTCAGGGTCCCCGGAACTGCCCGGCGAGTTTGGCGGTGGCGTGGTACAGGTGTATACTAAGAACTCGGTGCTGGAAAATACCACCAGCTTCTCGGCTTCGGCCTGGCACCGGAGCGGCACTACGTTTAAAGACGGCTACCAGACTTCCAGCCGCAGCAGCACCGACTGGCTGGGCTATGACAACGGCGACCGGCAAATGCCCGGTGATATTACGGCCGGAGCGGGGCAACTCCGCAACCAATGGCTCCCTACATTGGGCACGGCCCGCCCCGACCTGCGCCTTTCGCTGGGCTTGAACCGCCGGTTTGAGCTGGGCGCCGCCTACCTGAGCAATGTCACGTCGGTATCCTATTCCAACACGCGCGAGCAATACGTGCAGTCGCGGCAGCGCGCCCTGGCTTACGATTCCATTGAGCAGCGCTACCCGCTGCAGTACGATTATAATGATCTGCGCTCCTTGACGGCCGTGCGCCTGGGCGTAATTCACAACTGGCAAGTGCGCTTCAATGACCGCAACCGGGTGGAGTTTCGCAACTTCCTCAACCAATACGGGACCGATGAAGTGGTAAACCGCCAGGGTATCGACAACACCGAGCAGCAGGAACGCAACGACAACGCACTGCATTACCAGAGCCGCACCATCTACTCGGGGCAGTTGCAGGGTACGCACGATCTGGGCGCCGCCGACCGCTCTACCGTCACCTGGACCGGGGGCTACAACTACGTATTCCGCGACGAGCCCGACTACAGCCGCTACCGTGCCCAGCGGCCGGAAGGCTCGGCCCGGCCCTTCTACGTGGTGATTCCGTTCGGTGGTAACCCGTTCGATGCCAGTCGCTTCTTCTCCGAGCTGAAAGAAAACACGTACACCGGGGCCGGCCAGTGGGAGCAGCGCATTCTGGGCCGCGACACCACCAAAGCCAGCGAGTACAAGGTGCGGGCCGGCTTCTACGCCGAGCGCAAGGCGCGCTCCTACAACCAGCGCTACTTCTCCTATACCTACAGCAACTTCGACCGGTTCAACCGCCGCCCCGACCGGGATGCTATTCTGACGTCGCCGATTGACCGCATTTTCGCGCCGGAAAACGTCAATCCGGTGGATGGCTTCAAGCTGGAGGAAGGTACCCGCCCCGATGATTCGTACGAGGCCGAAAATACCTTGCTGGCTGGCTATGTAGGCATCGTGGCGCCGCTTTCCGACAAATTCAGTTTGACAGGTGGGGTGCGGGTAGAGCACAACCGCCGCTTCCTGGACGACGGCAGCACCCGGCCGGAATACAAGGAAGTGAAAACGATTCCGCTGCCCTCGCTGAATGCCACCTACAATTTCAACCAGCGCAGCCTGTTGCGCCTGGGTACCAGCGTGAGCGTGAACCGGCCGGAGTTCCGCGAAATAGCCAGCTTCGCTTACTTCGACTTCAACAACAACGCCATTATCCAGGGCAACCCGGACCTGCGCACGGCCACCATCTACAATGCCGATATGCGCTACGAGTTCTACCCGAGCCGCTCAGAGTTGCTGTCGGTGGGCGTGTTCTACAAGCAGTTCCGCAATGCTATTGAGCAGGTAACGCAGTCGGTGCCGACTTCGCAGCTGTACCTGGAGTATAAAAATGCCGATAAGGCCTACGATGTGGGCGTGGAAGTAGAAGCCCGCAAAGGCTTCACGGAGCTCACCGAAAACCCGTTCCTGCAGAAGCTGGGCGTAGTCGTGAATGCCTCGCTGATCCGGAGCCGGGTGAACTTGGCCCAGGATTCCAGCACCATCGGCTTTGCTTTATTTGACCGGCCGCTCCAGGGGCAGGCGCCTTACGTAGTCAACACCGGCCTTTTCTACCAGGATGATGAAGGCAAGCTGCAGATTTCGGCACAGTACAACGTGGTGGGCCAGCGAATTGCCTTCGTCGGCGACGTGACGCAGAACTACTCGGCCATTGAGATGCCGCGCCACGTGGTAGATCTGGCCCTCACCAAGGGCGTAGGCAAACATCTGCAGGTGAAAGCCGGCGTGCAGGACTTGTTTAACCAGCGCTACCGCACCTACTCCGACCTGAACCGCGACGGCAAAATCAGCCGCGACGAGCCGCGGGTATCTTTTAATAGCTACCGCCGCGGTACGTACTCTACGTTGGGAGTTACCTACAACTTCTAAACAATAAGGTAACACCATGCTAACGAAACCATAACGCCCGCTCTAGCCCAGTGGGCGTTCTGGTTTCAGACCTTCGTGCCGTCAATTCTGCTTCTCATTCATTTCTGCCTACCCTCATGAAAAAGCTTCTACTTCCTGTCTTGCTGGCGTGCACTGTGGCGGCTACGGCCCCTGTTACGAGCGTATTGGCCCAGACGGCTTGCCCGGCTGCTCCGGCGGCAGTAACCGTTTCGGGTTCCATCACCAGCAACACCACCTGGACGAGCAACAACATCTACCTGCTCAGCGGCTTCGTGTATGTGGAAAGCGGCGCGACGCTGACGATACAGCCTGGCACCATCATCAAAGGTGACAAGGCCAGCAAAGGCACGCTCATCATCAAGCAGGGCGCCCGGATTGAAGCCAGCGGCACGGCGGCGCAGCCTATCGTGTTTACCTCCAATGAACCTGCCGGCTCGCGCAGCCGCGGCGACTGGGGCGGCGTAATTCTCTGCGGCCGGGCCCCCATCAACCAGGCCGGCACGCCTACCATCGAGGGCGGGGTGCAAGCGGTATACGGCGGTACCGATGCCAACGACAACTCCGGCACGCTGCGCTACGTGCGCATCGAGTTTCCGGGTATTGCGTTTCAGCCCAACTCCGAAATCAATGGCCTGACTTTGGGCGGCGTGGGCGCGGGCACCACCATCGACTATGTGCAGGTGGCCTACTCCGGCGACGACTCGTTTGAGTGGTTTGGCGGCACCGTGAATGCTAAGCACTTGGTAGCCATTGCCGCTACCGACGACGACTTCGATACCGATTTCGGCTTCACGGGACGGGTGCAGTACGGCCTCGTGCTTCGCGACCCGAACTCGGCAGACGTATCGGGCTCCACGGCCTTCGAGTCGGACAACGATGCAGCCGGCTCTAGCGCCACGCCTCGCACGGCCCCGGTGTTCTCGAACGTGACGGCCATTCTGCCTAATCCAATTGGGGTGACGGCCAACTTCACGCGAGCTATGCACCTGCGCCGCAACACCAGCATCTCCATTTTCAACTCGGTGCTGACAGGCTGGCCCCAGGGCCTGACGCTTGATGGCAATGCGCAGCCTAATGCCACGAGTGGCGCGCTGGTGCTCAAAAACAACGTCATGGCTGGCATGGGCAACCCCTACACGCAGCAGACCGGCGGCACATTCGATGTGCAGGGCTTCTGGCTGGCCAATAACACCACGCTGACCAACGCCTCGGACCTGAACCTGAACGCCGATAACTTCCAGTTCCAGCAGTTCTACTCGCCTAACTTCACGCTGCCGGCTGCTTCGCCGCTGGTGAGCGGGGCGGCTTTTACGGATGCTAAGCTGGCAGCCACAGCAGGCTTCACCTTCGACAACGTAGCGTACCGGGGCGCTTTCGGCCCGGCCGGTACCGCCAACTGGGCAGCGGGCTGGACCAACTTCAACCCCAACATTACCTGCTACAACCGCCCCAGCCAGACGCTGAGCAACAAGGCTGCCGCCGAGCAGGTGCAGGGCCTGAGCGTGGCGCCCAACCCCACGGAAGGCGCGGCCAAGCTCTCTTTTGAGCTAAAGAAAGCCGGCGCCGTAACGGTGCGCGTGCTGGACGTAACGGGCCGCCAGGTGGCCCTGGTAACCAACGCCGCCAAGCTGGCCGCCGGTACCCAGGTAGTGCAGCTACCCGCTTCGCTGAATGCCGGCCTATACGTGGCCGCCGTTACCACCGAAGCCGGCACGCAGTCGGTGCGCTTCGTGGTGTCGAAATAAGGATACTCCTGCTTGCTAAAAAGCCTGCTCCTTCGCGGAGCAGGCTTTTTTGTTGTTTACGGCTTGTTTCACTAAGGCAACGCCACCACCTGATTCATAGCCGAAACCCGTAGCTTGCGCCCCGATGAAGCCTCGCGTACTGATGCTGCCCAAGTGGTACCCCAACCGCTACGACGACCAGGATGGCGACTTCGTGGGCCGGCACGTGGCGGCCATTGCGCCCCACGCCAGGGTAGCGGTGCTGTTTGCCGCCGTGGCCCGGGGTCCGCTTAAGGGCCTAATTGAGTGCGACGCCAACCTCACCAGTCCGATACCCATACTGCGCTACTACTACCGCGCCCGCCCTACCGGCCTGAGCCCGTTGGACAAGCTGCTGAAGCTGGTGCTGTACTTCTGGTGTCTGGGGCGCGGCTACCGGCAACTGGTGCAATACTGGGGCGCGCCGCCGCAGCTGGTGCACGTGCATGTGCTGCTGCGCACGGGCCTGTTTGCGTGGTGGCTGAAGCTGACGCGCGGTATTCCGTACGTGGTGACGGAGCACTGGACGCTGTATCTGCCGCAAAACGCGCATCGGATTGGAGTGCTGCGGCGCTACCTCACGCAACGGGTGGTGCGGGCGGCGGCGGGGCTGCATACGGTGTCGGAAAATCTGCGTGGGGCGCTGGCGCAGCTGGGAATTATGAATGCCCGAACTGTGGTGATTCCGAATGTGGTGGATACGGCGCTGTTCCGGCCGGCCGAGGTGCCGGTGGTGCGGCAGGGGCTGCTGCACGTGGCGGCTTTCAACGAGCAAGCCAAAAACCTGAGCGGGCTGTTGCGGGTGGTGGCCCGGCTGCGCGCCACCCGGCCTGGCCTGACGCTACGCATTGCCGGCTACGGCCCAGCCGAAGCCCAACTTCGCCAGCTGGCCGCCGAGCTAGGCTTGCTGCAGGCTGGTACCGTAACGTTCCTGGGCAAGCTCCCAACGGAAGCCGTAGCCGCCGAAATGCGCCGTGCCGCCTGCTTCGTGCTGTTCAGCAACTACGAAAATCTGCCTTGCGTCCTCATCGAGGCCCAGGCCAGCGGCTTGCCGGCCGTAGCCACCCACGTTGGGGGCGTGCCGGAACTACTACCTCCCGACGGCACCCGCGGCTTCCTGGTAGCTCCCACCGACGAAAATGCTTTGGCTGAAGCCCTAACCAGCGTCCTTGACCATCCGCAGCAGTTTGATAGCGCCGCCCTGCACCGCCACGCCGAGCAGCACTTCAGCCAGCAGGCCGTCGGCCGGCAGTTCGGGGCTTGGTATGGTGAGGTAATACGCTGATGAGGTGATAATAAGATCGTCCTGCTGAGCTTGCCGAAGCATCTCCCACGCAGTAGTAATCAAGGCCGATTCAACGAAGCAAGAGAGGCTTCGGTAAGCTCAGTAGGACCGTTTCTTGTATTGTCGCCAGCTTACAGCCACGTTATACTGCTAATCGAAAAGCCTTAAGGTTGCCGCTGGCACGCGCGCAACAAGCTCATTCGCTTCGCTCAGGAGGACAGCTACCTTTGCCACCTGTCACCTGTCACCTGTCACCTGTCACCTGTCACCTCAACTTGATCCGCCGCATCTTCCACACGTTTGCCACCCGTCTGTCGTCGGCGCTGCTGAGCTTTGCAGTGGTATGGCTGACGGCGCGCTACCTGGGAGCGGCTGGCCGAGGCAGCGTGAGCTTGTTCGTAACGGATTGTGCGGCGCTGCTGCTGTTCATCGGGCTGCTGGGTGGCTCGTCATTGATCTTTCTGGTGCCGCGCCGCAATGTGTGGCATCTGCTGGTGCCGGCCTACGGCTGGGCCGTGGTGGTGTGCACGGCGGGCACGGTGCTGGCCGGCTTGCTGCGCCCGGGGCCGCTGAGCTACCTGGGGCATCTGTGGGGGCTGGCGCTGCTACAGGCGTTTCTGTCCATTAATATCTCGCTGCTGCTGGGGCGGAAACAGGAAACGGCCTACAATGTCCTCAATATTGCGCAGGTAGCACTGCTGGCCGGCTTGCTGCTGCTGGCGTTTGCCGGTCTGGGCTGGCGCGCGGTGCCCGCTTACTACTACGCCGCTTATGCCGCCTACACGCTGCCGCTACTGGCCAGCTTCGGGCTGCTGCGCCGGCTACCTGACCGGTGGGAGGGAGGCCAGGGCCTGCGCGACACCACGCAGGAACTTAGCCGCCACAGCCGCGGGGCGCATCTATCCAACATCCTGGCCTTTGCCAACTACCGCCTCAGCTACTATTTCGTGGCTCATTTTGCTGATGCCCGGGCCGTGGGCGTGCTGAGCGTGGGCGTGGCGCTAGCCGAAGCCATCTGGCTGATTCCGCGCAGCGCCGCCCTCATCCAGTATGTAGACTTAGTGCACGCCGACGACAAGCAGGCGCAACTGGCGCCGGCGCTGCGGGTGGCGCGGCTTGCGGTGCTGGCCACGGCTGCCGCCGTGGTGGTGCTGGCGCTGCTGCCGTCGGCGCTGCTGGCAGGCGTGTTCGGGCCGGAGTTTGGCGCGGCGCGGTCGGTTATCGGCTGGCTGGTGCCGGGCGTGGTGGCAGTGGCCCTGAACGTGGCGTGCAGCAGCTACTTCGCCGGCCTGGGGCGCTACAGCGTCAACAACTGGGCTACGGTAGTGGGGTTGGCCGTGACGGTGCCGGCCTGCTGGCTGCTGATTCCGCGGCTGGGCATTGCCGGGGCGGCTATGGCTACGTCGCTGTCATACGTGGCCTCTACTACTTACCTACTGGTACGGTTCAGGCAAGCGACTGGGGCCGGCTGGGCGGAGTGGCTGCCTGGCCCTGCCGATGTAGCCTATTTGCGCGAGCTGCTGCGCCCTCGTTAGTGGCCTGCCACAGGCTGTAGCGTCACTTCAAACCACTGGTCTGGGTCGCGCAGTGGGTCGGGGGTGTGGGTGGGCAGTGGTTGCGGCGCGTACAAAGCGCAGAGCGTGTTTTCCACCTGTACCAGCTGGCCGGTGGCAGTGGCGGGCAGGCCGTCGAGGATGCCAGCCAGCACTTCCCAGCGCGGCTCGCCCGGCTGGCGGCTGGCATCATGCCACACCACCACGGTGGCAGGCCCCACCAGATGCTCGAATACGCGGCGCGTGTCGGTGCGCACGGCTTCGTAGCGGTGGTCACCGTCAATAAACACCACATCAAACTGCTGCTTTAAACCAGCCAGATCGAAGGTGGCAGAGTTGCCGTGCAGGTGCTGCACGTTGGGCAGAGGCCGCGAAAAAAAGCCGTGCAGCTCGATATACCGCTCACTCAGCCCCAACTCGCGCATCTCTGACGCCGACAGGTTGAGCGTATGCACTGAAGCCGCAACGTCGGCTACGTTGGCGGCACTTTCGCCGCGCCACGTCCCAATCTCGAAGTAGCGGCACTGCGGCACCTGGCCGGCCAGGGCGCGCAGCAGCAGCAGGTCGGTGGGCAGGGAGCCGCCTTCCCGAAACGCGAATGGCCGCACGGTATGCGGGGTGGTGGGAGAGAGGAAATGCGTGAGCGGCACGGCCGGCAACCCCTGGAACGTAACGCCCCGCTGCCCATGTGCCTGGGCGCGCTGCTGCCAGTCGGCGGTATCGGCGGCCAGCACGTGGTTGAGCAGCCAGGGGTTGCGCGCCAGGCTGGCCAGGCCGCGCAGGGTTTTGGAAAGACGGGACACAAGCAGCAGCATGGGTGAGCTGCAAAGCTACTACGTCTGCCCGCACCTGTTTACGCATGGCAGGCAGGAGCCTGTTCCAGCACCTTAGGCCGCTTACTGCCCAAGGTGCTGCGGCAAGTAGGGTGGTTGATTGAGGCATGATAGATTTGACTGACTGATAGTTAACTTGACACTGCAACTGCCGGGCAAGTAATTGGTGCCTGCCCGGCAGCCTTTCTTTTGTCTTGCCTGTCTGCCCCTGTAGTGGCCCTGCTGCCCGGGCGCCTTTCATTCAGTATGCTGGCCTCACCTGACCTCGACGCCTTGCTGGCCCGTTGCCAACGCCGCGAACCGGCAGCGCAGCGGACCCTCTACGCCCGCTACGCCGCGCGGATGCTGGGTGTGGCGCGCCGGTATGCTACCTGCCTAGCCGAAGCCGAGGATATCCTGCAGGATGCCTTCGTGAAGGTGTTCACGCACTTAGGCGATTTTCGGGCGGAAGGTTCGCTGGAAGGCTGGATTCGGCGCATCGTCGTCACGACGGCCATCAACCACTGGCAAAGCGGCAAGCTGCGCCGCCGGTGCCAGGCCGAACCGGTGGAGCTGCCGGAGCCTGCCGTTGCCGCCGCCGCCCTCGACCGCCTGAACGTGGCCGAAGTGCTGGCCCTGATTGAGCAGCTGCCCGACGGCTGTAAAATGATTCTGCTGCTTTACGCCGTGGATGGGTACTCGCACAATGAAATCAGTGAGCTGCTGGGAATTCAGGAAAGCACCTCCAAAGCCCAGCTTAGTAAGGCCCGCAAACAACTGCAACATCTCTATCAGCAACAGAACATCTTTCTCCGACTATGAGCTACGACCCCGAAGAAGAACTGCTGGACGAGCACCTGCGCGAAGCGTTCAGCGAGTTTGAACTGCCGCCGGGCCACCATGTCTGGAAGGGGATGGAAGGCCGGATTGCGGCGCTGCCTGGCGCCGCTCAGCCTCTGCTTCCTTTAAAGTTTCTGCTGCCCGCCATAGCGCTGGCGGGCGTAGCCGTGGGATGGTTTGTGCCAAAGCCCACCTCCACGATACCAGCTGCCAAACCTGTTGTGGCGCACGCTGTACCAGCAGTGCAGGCTGCGCCTCCCACTCGCGCGATGGAGGCTGCCCCCTTGGCCGCTTCGGTGCTGCCTGGTTCTGCAGCAGACGCTGCTGTCCGCAACAGGGAAGGTCGGCCGGTTTCGGCAGCGACACGCCCCTTCGCAAAGCACCCTCCGGCTCCAGTCGAGCCAGTAGCTCTTCTGCTACCGGTTCTGGTCTCAGGGCTCAGCCACACAGCTTTACGTGCGGCCGGTGCTGACAGCAGTGCTCCCGCCTATCAGCATCCCGTGCTCTGTATTAGTGCTGCATCGGTGCCTGTGGAAGAAACGGCTGGTTCGGCGACAATGCAGGCGCCTGCGGCCGCTGAAATGGCGAAGGCAGATGGCCCACGCGCTTTTCGGGCTGAATTTCGCCAGCCTACGCACCGCCGGGCCGAAAAGGGAAGAAGCATCCGGCGGCATTTGCTGGCGGTAGGGCAGTGGGCACGGCACCTAGTGAGCCCCCGCCGCGCCCGGACCACCGGCCAGCCCAGTTTCTAAGCGCCTCACAACATGGCCTTATCAGGAGCTGAGTAGCTGCAAAAAAAGTTAGTCCCCCGGCAGCCTTTATGGTTGGAAAACTGTCTGGCAGATTACTGACCTACTGGATGCACCTATTCGCGGTGACGGCCACTTGTTTGCTACGCGAAAGCTGAAGCTGCTTCAGCTGTTTCACTCTCATTCGGTTTTATGGATACGCTGGTCTACTCTGTTTCCGAACCCTCTGCTACCCAAGATCTGCCTGCAATTGCCGCTCCTCAACACGACAACTGGACTTGGGTTGTGGGTGGGGCCTTGTTTTGTCTGCTACTGATTGCCCGTATTACCGGTGGAGTGCCTGCCGCAAGTGCAGCGGGGGCAGCGCCTCCGGCCGCGGTGGCAGTGCCGGCTACTGTGCCGCCCGCACCCGCCACCCACCGGCACGCGGTTTCCCGCATCTGAGGCAAGTGGCAACGCTAGCTGATAGGCACCTTGCGCAGAATGGCTTCAATCAAATCCTGGGTTTTGATGCCATCGGCTTCGGCTTCGTAAGTGAGCAGAATGCGGTGGTTGAGCACGTCTCGGGCTACGTCCTTAATATCTTCCGGTAGCACATAGTCGCGCTCATCAAAATACGCTACTGCCTTGGCAGCGCGGTGCAGCGCAATACTGGCCCGCGGGCTCACGCCAAACTGCACGTACTGCTGAAATTCGGGTAAGTCGTAGTCGGCTGGCCGGCGCGTGGCAAACACCAGTTCGATGATGTACTTTTCCAGCGTTTCAGAAATCTGTACCTGGTTGATCTGCTGCCGAATGCCAAAGATGTCTTCCTTGGTCAGGATGGGGCTTACTTCGCCCACGTAGCTCATGTTGGCCATGCGGCGCATCACTTCCAGCTCGTCGGTTTTCTTTAGATAGTCTACAAATACCTTCATCATAAACCGGTCGACCTGGGCCTCCGGCAATGGGTAAGTGCCTTCCTGCTCTACGGGGTTTTGGGTGGCCAATACCAGAAACGGCAAATCCAGCGGATACGTGGTTTCGCCGATGGTGACTTGCTTTTCCTGCATGGCTTCCAGCAACGCGCTCTGCACCTTGGCCGGGGAGCGGTTCACTTCGTCGGCCAGCACCAAGTTAGCGAAGATGGGCCCCTTCTTCACCTCAAATACCGACTGGTTCTGGTTGTAAATCATGGTGCCTACTAGGTCGGAAGGCAGCAGGTCGGGCGTGAACTGCACCCGCTGAAAGTGCAGGTGCAAAACCTTCGACAGGGTGCTGATGGTAAGGGTTTTGGCCAGGCCGGGCACGCCCTCCAGCAGGATATGCCCCCCGGTGAAAAGCCCAATCAGCAGCCGGCCAATCATGTATTGCTGGCCTACAACCACCTTGCCCATTTCCGCGAATACCTGCTTGATTTTCTGCTGGTAGTCGGGTGGTACAGTGCTGGGGTTGGAGGAGGACGGCATCATACGCGGAGGGTAGGAGTGAGGTTAAAGGTAAAGAAACTGGGTAGCATCCTGTCAAATTGGATTCCGGATTTAACTGCTTACTCAAGCAAAGCTACGCGCTGGTGAAGCAGACAAGGCGTAGCCGGCTATAGGAATGAAGGGCGCTTTATCCGCTTTTTTCTGTTGCCCTACACATAGGTGATTAGCAGCAAGATATTTACTACTTATCTCGCTTTTATGCATCCTGCTACAAACGCAGCGCTTATCAATTAAGAACACGCTGCTGCGGCCAAGTCGTAGCCGGTGTCAGGCGCACAGCTGAAAAATTCAGCAACAACGCGCCGCCGCTAAAGCCAGTCGTCAATCCTCTACGTATCCTAAGCAACAGTTCTGCTACACTGGCCGCTGGCAGGGGCTGAATAAAAAGCTATTTTGGCTGCATGGATACAGTCTCAACTTCTTCCGCTACCACAACGTCGGTCCACTCTTTGCGGCGGTTTCTGCTGCTGGCAGTGGCTATGTATCTGGTTTGGTTTTTCGGTTATGAGCAGTGGCTCCAGGCCGAAAACCAGCTGGATCCGGCTTTATCCAGAGATATTGCTCAAGCCTCCACTTGGTTGCTGCAGGCGTTAGGTTTTCCAGCCAGCCTCAGTGCTAGTAACCCGCAGTTGCTGCTTATAGAACAGAAACCCGCTGTGTTCGTCGGTAATCCCTGCAATGGCTTGGTGTTATATGCCCTGTTCACCGGGTTTGTGCTGGCCTATCCGGGGCCAGTCGTACGCAAGCTGTGGTTTATTCCAACGGGCATTCTGCTGATTTACGCACTGAATGTGCTGCGGGTAAGTGCTTTAGCCCTAAATCACCTCTATGCCCATAAGTCTGTAGACTTCAACCACCACTACACGTTCACATTTGTGGTGTACGGCTGCATTTTCCTGCTCTGGATGTGGTGGGCACGTCGCTTAGCGGTTGTAGAGCCACCTTCCACCGCCGCATAACCTCATGGCTACAACGTTTGGTAATGCATCTATAGTAGTCACTCGCCAGCCGTGGGCAGCACTTCGGCTATTGCGCCTGGCTGCCATAGCCATACTGATTGTACTACTTTTTCTGTGCGGTATCTTCGATGAAACACTATTCGCGACTCTGGGTCCGGTCTGGCAAAAGGTTGCCACTTCCTTGGGCTTCTCCGAGCAAATGGCACGTTTGCAGCAAGGCATCAGCGGGGAAGTCGTGAAACGTAGCCTACCGGTAGTAGCCACTTATGCGCTTTTCTACCTGAGCCTGTCGTTGCTGCTGTTGCGCCTGTTGCTGCCGGCCTACCGTATGTCTTTGGTACTGAAGTTATACGGGGGAGTTATAGCGGCCTATGTTGTGCTACTATTGGTTGGTCGCCTGACCGGCAACGTACCGTGGATCTACCAGCTTGGGCGCCGTTTCATTGATTTTCTGGTTTCACCTCTGCCCATCATCATTCTGGTTTGTTTGCTGCGTTGGTACGGGCCCGGTGCACCCTCCAAACATGCTAGCTAAAAAAGAATGGCCTCACGGATTATATCCGTAAGGCCATTTGTTTGTACCAGAGACGGGACTCGAACCCGTACGTCCGTGAAGACAAGGGATTTTAAGTCCCTCGTGGCTACCATTACACCACTCTGGCAGTTGCGCTGCTCTGAAGGAGCAAAGCAAAATTGGGTAAATAACTTTGAATTCCTGCGCCAACAGAAATTTTTAGCTGCGCTGTTAAAACAAAAAAAGGATGTCTCCGAAGAAACATCCTTTTTGAGCGGGAGACGAGGTTCGAACTCGCGACCTCGACCTTGGCAAGGTCGCGCTCTACCAACTGAGCTACTCTCGCTTGTGATCTTGGCGCCGTAGTGGCGTTTTGATGTGACAAAGGTAGAAGAAGAATCCCTGAAGTCAAGGGGGGTGGTCAAAAAAAGTGGCTGACGAGCACGCTCACTGGTATTGTCGGCTGATTTTCAGGGAGAAAAATTCGCGCAAAAAACAATCCGTCCACTGCAGCTGCCGGCTGTAGGAAATATTTATCCCCACCCGACTGCGGTTTGCCGTCCTGAAAACAGAGGCTATCCGCAGCCGGATGAGGATAAAGACGGGCCCGCTGAAAAATATCTACTTGCCACCAGCAGCTAGTTTCAACTCATTCAGCTTTAGCAGGGCCTCAATAGGAGTCAGGGTATTCACGTCAAGGCGCTCCAGTAGCTCACGCACCTTTTCAAGGGCCGGATCAGCAGGCTCGAACATGCTAAGCTGGAGGCTGGGGCGTGGGGCGCTGTGCACCGCGGCGGCCGGCTGAACTTTGGGAACTTGGGGGGCTTGCTCAGGGGCAGCAGCCGCTATGGCTCCATTTAAAGGCACCACTTTTCCGCCCGTTGGCTCGGCTTCGAGTCCATCCAACACGTCATCAAACTCGGTGGCGGCATCGGTATCTACGCCGGTAGAGGTGCGCTCCTGCTCCAAGTGATGCATGATTTCGTTGGCGCGCAGTACCACCGAGGTGGGCATGCCGGCCATGCGGGCCACATGGATGCCGAAGCTGTGCTCGGAGCCGCCTTCGCGCAGCTTGCGCAGGAATAGGATGCGGCCGTCAGCTTCCTTCACGGCCACGTTGTAGTTGCGGACGCGCGGGCAGTCGTCGGAGAGTTGGTTGAGCTCGTGGTAGTGGGTGGCGAACAGGGTTTTGGCTTTGAACTTGGGGTTGTTGTGCAGGTGTTCCACAATGGCCCAGGCAATACTAATACCGTCGTAGGTGCTGGTGCCGCGCCCGATTTCGTCCATCAGCACCAAGCTTCTATCCGATAAGTTGTTGAGGATGGAGGCAGTTTCGGTCATCTCCACCATGAAGGTGCTTTCACCCTTGCTCAGGTTGTCGGAAGCGCCTACGCGGGTAAAAATCTTGTCGATGACACCGACGTGGGCGGCATCGGCGGGCACGAAGGAGCCGATCTGGGCCAGCAGCACTATCAGGGCCGTCTGGCGCAGCAAGGCCGATTTGCCGGCCATGTTGGGGCCCGTAATCACCACAATCTGCTGGTCGTCCTGGTTGAGGCAGATGTCGTTGGGAATGTACTGCTCGCCGGGGGGCAGCTGGCGCTCAATGACGGGGTGGCGGCCGGCCTTGATATCGAGCAACGTGCTGTCGTCTACCACAGGCTTCACGTAGCGGTGCTGGCGGGCGGTGGCGGCAAAGGAGGCCAGGCAGTCGGCCACGCCGATGGCGCGGGCGTTCTGCTGCACCTGGGCCACGTACTCGGCGGCCGTGAGCACCAGCTCGTTGTAGATGCGCTGCTCGATGATGAACAGCCGCTCCTCGGCGTGCAGAATCTTCTCCTCGTAGGTTTTTAGCTCCTCCGTGATGTAGCGTTCGGCATTCACCAAGGTCTGCTTCCGGATCCAGGTCGTCGGCACCTTATCCTTGTGCGAGTTCGTGACTTCGAGGTAGTAGCCGAACACCTTGTTGTAGGCCACTTTCAGCGACGAAATACCGGTTTCCTGAATGGCGCGCTGCTGCAGCTGGAATAGATAATCCTTGCCGGTGAAGGCCATAGCCCGCAACTCGTCGAGCTCGGCATCCACCTTGTCGTTGAGTACGCCGCCCTGGTTGGTGAGGATGGGCGCGTCTTCCCGGATTTTCAGCCGTATTTCCTCGCGCAGCGCGGTGCAGGGAGTGAGTTGGTCGGCCAGCTTCTGCAAAGCCCGGATGCCGGAGGCGGCCAGCTGCTCCCGAATGGGGCTGATGGCTTCCAGGGCGCGGGCCAGTTGCAGCAGCTCGCGCGGGTTGATGCGGCGCACGGCCACCTTGGAAATCAGCCGCTCCAGGTCGTTGATCTGGCGCAGGTGCAGCAGCAGGTTTTCCAGCAGCTCGGGCGTCTGGAGCAGGGCCTCCACCGTATCGAGGCGGCGCTGAATCTGGGCGGGTTCCTTCAGGGGCAGCACCACCCACTTGCGCAGCAGGCGCGCGCCCATGGGCGTCACGGTCTGGTCGAGGATGTCGATGAGGGGCACGCCGCCGGGGTGCTGAGCCTGCACCAGCTCCAGGTTGCGCACCGTGAACCGGTCGAGCCACACATACTTATCTTCCTCCAGCCGCCCGATGCTGCCGATGTGGCCGACGTCGGTGTGCTTGGTCTCGGCCAGGTAGTGCAGGATGCAGCCCGCCGCCGTGATGCCTTCGCGCAGCCCGTCGATGCCAAAGCCCTTGAGCGAGCTGGTGTTGAAGTGGCGCGTGAGCGTGTCGTAGCAATAGTCGAAGCCAAACACCCATTCTTCTAAAGCAAAGTGGCAGTAGTCGGGCCCGAAGTATTCCTCGAACTCGCGGCGGCTTTTCTTGCAGAACAGTACTTCAGCGGGCTGGAAATTCTGTAGCAGCTTACCCAGGTACTCAACGGATCCTTGAGCCACCAGAAATTCACCAGTGCTGATGTCGAGGAAGCTCACGCCGGCCTCGTGCTTGCCGAAGTGCACGGCGCAGAGGTAGTTGTTCGAGCGGCGCTCCAGCACGTTGTCGTGCAGACTCACGCCGGGCGTCACGAGTTCCGTTATGCCGCGCTTGACGAGGCCCTTGGCCAGCTTGGGGTCTTCGAGCTGGTCGCAGATGGCTACGCGCTGGCCGGCGCGCACCAGCTTGGGCAGGTAGGTGTCGAGGGAGTGGTGGGGGAAGCCGGCCAGCGGCGTTTCTGATGAAGTGCCCGCGCCGCGCTTGGTGAGGGTGATGTCCAGAATACGTGAAGCCGTAACGGCATCCTCTCCGAAGGTTTCATAGAAGTCGCCGACCCGGAACAGGAGCACGGCGCCGGGATGAGCCTGCTTAAGCTCGTAGTACTGGCGCATCAGCGGCGTGTCAATCACGGGGGCGGGCCCCAGGGTGCCGTGCGTGCGGATAGGCTTTTTATTGGGGTCGGCGGCTTTGGTTTTCACGGAAGGCGGAAATTCGGGGATATGGGGGCGTGCCGGGGGCGGGGTAGCTGTTCGGTTTGCCAGCACGTCATGCTGAGCGCAGCCGGAGGCGTAGTCGATGCATCCCTACCGTTAGTAACTCAGTCGTTACAACGAAGCGGTAGAGATGCTTCGGCTTCGCTCAGCATGACGGCCTTTTCGACAACAAGACCGAACGGCACCAGCCTAACAGCCACCACCCGGCCGGGCGTTCCTACCTTTGCGAGCATGCGCAAACTCTCGATGGAAGAGCTGAACCGGCTGACGGTGGCAGACTTCAAAAATACGCGAAAATTCCCCCTCACCCTAGTGCTCGACAACGTGCGCAGCCTCCACAATGTGGGCGCCGCCTTCCGCACGGCCGATGCCTTTGCCGTGGAAAAAATCTGGCTGTGCGGCATTACGGGCCGCCCGCCCCAGCGCGAAATCACCAAAACGGCCCTGGGCTCCACCGAGTCGGTGGCCTGGGAATACGCTTCTGCCACTGTGGAGGCGCTACGCCAGCTAAAAACTGCCGGCTACCAGCTGATTGCCGTGGAACAGACCACTGGCAGTGTATCCCTGACGGAATTCGAAGTGGAAACCAACCAGCCTTATGCGCTGATTATGGGCAACGAGGTGTTTGGGGTAGACGATGAGGTGCTGGCACTGTGCGACGCGGCTGTCGAGATTCCGCAGTTCGGCACCAAGCACAGCCTGAACGTGAGTGTGGCGGCCGGGGTGGTGCTATGGGAGTTCATTAGCCGGATGCAAAGTGGCAATGTGCAGTAGGATAGACGGTTAAACCACAGAATGGCATTAAGGAATGCACGCAAGTTTAGTTCGGCAATGAAAGAAAGATCAACAGGAAAATTCCAATTTCCTGCGTAGATTTGAAACAGAACCCCTCTTTTATGAGGATTCTTTCATTTAAACGCGCTTCTGATCCTTCATTTCTACCCTTCATAACCGAATGAAACAACCCTTTACTACGCCGGGTACCCGTGCGCTGGTGGTAGCTGCTATGCTGGCTATACCAAGCTTGGCTGCTGCCCAACAAGCTCCCCTCAACCGCGCACTGACTGCGCTGAGCACCACCGCAGTTCGCCAGGGCCTGAGCGAGCAGGATCTGTCCGACCCAGCCGTCACCAGCCACTTCACCGACGCTAGCACGGGTCTTACGCACGTATATCTGCGCCAGCGCCATCAGGGAATTGAGGTAGTAGGCGCCGTGGCCAACGTTACGGTAGCCAGCAATGGCAAGGTGGTAGCGTTGAGCCAGAATTTTGTGGCTGGTACGGCCGCTAAAGCCCGTACTTCGGCTCCTTCGCTCACAGCAGCGCAGGCTGTGGCCGCCGCTGCCCGCGCACTGAACATGCCCGCGCCCCGCGCCCTGAGCGTGGAAAAAGCCGGCCAGCCCGCCGAAGGCATGGTGTTCAACAATGCCGGTATCTCGCTGGAAAAGATTCCGGTGAAGCTGATGTATCAGCCCACAGCCAACGGCGACCTGACGCTGGCCTGGGACGTAACGCTAGCCCCGCTGGATGGCGAGCATTACTGGAACGTGCGCGTAGATGCCCAGACTGGGGCCTTGCTGGCCAAAGATGACTACAGCATCTCGGAGCCGGTTTCGTTTGCTGAAATGACACAGCAGGCACTGGCTTCGCGCAGCTGGTCGCAGGTATTGGTTCCCACTCCTGCGCCTACGGGTAATAAGGTTACGGCCCCCAACTCCTACAACGTAATACCACTGACCATTGAGAGCCCCAGCCACGGCCCCCGCCAGCTGCTGGTGAACCCCGCTGATGCGGCGTTTTCGCCCTTCGGCTGGCACGATGTGAACGGTGTGGCCGGCGCTGACTCCACCAACGCCAAAGGCAACAACGTGTATGCCTACCTGGACCGCAACAATACCAACGTTTACCAGAAAGGCACCAGCCCCGAAGGTGGTGCCACCCAGATTTTCGACTTCTCCTTCGACCAGACGCTGCAGCCGGATGCATACAAAGAGGCCGCAGTAACCAACTTGTTCTATTGGAGCAACATCGTACACGATGTAATGGCCACTAAAGGCTTTACGGAGGCGGCCGGCAACTTCCAGTTCAAGAACTACACCAGCACCGGTGGCGTGGCTACGCCAGGCGGCAATGACCCGGTGCAGGCCCAGGCCCAGGACGGTGCGGGCCTGCCTACCCCTAACCGCAACAATGCCAACTTCTCTACGCCTATTGATGGATTTGCTCCCCGGATGCAAATGTATGAGTGGACTGGTGATGTGCAGGTACGCGTGACGGCGCCCACCTCGCTGGCCGGCCCACTAACGGCACAGGAAGGCGCTAATGGCCGTCGGATTGAGCAGTTCGGCAGCGCTATTACCGGTAATCTGGTAGCCGTGAACGATGGCTCGGCCCAGCCAATGCGCGGCTGCAACCCCACGTTCGTAAATGCCGCGGCCATCAACGGCAATATTGCCTTCGTTCGGCGCGGCAAATGCAGCTTCTCGATAAAAATCAAGAACGCGCAGAACGCTGGTGCCAAGATGGTAGTCGTGATGGACAGCATTGCCAACTCTACGGCACTGCTGACGATGGCTGGCACTGCACCTGACTCCGTTGGCATTCGTATTCCGTCGGTGTTTGTAAGCACCGTGGAAGGCCTGCGCCTGAAGGCTGCTCTTGATGCTGGCCAGACTGTGACCATTACGGCGGGCTCTACGCCGCGCCGCGACGGTGACTTTGATAACGGCATCATTGCCCACGAATACGGCCACGGCATCTCCAACCGCCTCACTGGCGGCCGCTTGAACTCCAGCTGCCTCAATAATGCTGAGCAGATGGGGGAAGGCTGGAGCGACTTCTTCGGCCTTTGGCTGACCACCAAGGTGGGCGACGTAGGCACCACAGGACGCGGGATTGGTACCTATGCTTCATCGGAGCCAACCACTGGTGGTGGTATCCGCCCCACTCGCTATAGCACCGACATGAGCATCAACCCGGCGACGTACGCGCTGATTGGCACAACGGGCTATGGTGCCGCAACTGGCCAGCAGCATGCCATCGGCTACGTGTGGTGCACTGCGCTATGGGACCTGAACTGGGCTTTGATTGGCCGACACGGCTACAATGCTGACCTGAAAGCCAGCACTGGTGGCAACAACATAGCTATGCGCCTCGTGATGGAAGGTCTGAAGCTGCAGCCTTGCGGCCCAGGCTTCCTCGACGGCCGCAACGCCATCCTGAAGGCTGACTCCGTACTGAATGGTGCCGCCAACTCGGCTTTGATCTGGCAGGTATTCGCCCGTCGCGGTATGGGCTTCAACGCCATCCAGGGCCTGGCAACCAGCACCACCGACAACACGGCTGGTTTTGCTACACCGCCAGCTCTCAGCACCAGCAAGCGCCTCAGCGAGCAGATGCTGGAAGTATATCCGAACCCCGCCCGCGACCAGGTACTGGTACGCACACAGGTAAGCAGCAAAACGCCCGTTTCGGTGCAGCTGCTGACGCTGATGGGCCAGGTGGTACGCACGCAGTCGGTTTCGGCGGCCTCGTTGCAGCAGAACGGCGTGCAGGTGAACACCGCTGAGCTGGCGAATGGCGTGTACGTAGTACGCGTAACCACTTCGGAGGGCACCATCACCAAGAAGGTATCGGTGCAGCACTAAAGGCGCAAGCAACTGCCGCTCTGGCGGTGGTTGGTGCTGCCTGATGCACCAGGCAAAAAACCCGTCCGACAGCTAGTCGGGCGGGTTTTTTGTTGCTGTTCTTCACCTATTCGTATTTTCCCCTTATGCCCTCTGATTCCTCGTCTTTCTTGCGGCCCGATGCGGCGCTACTGGCTTTGCGCCCCCAGTTGCCGCAGGTGCTACCCGCTTCCGGCAACGCCACCCCCGCTGACTTCCTGCATCACACGTTGCGCCCGCTGCTGAAGCTGCAAAACGACGTGCTGTTGGCTGTGGTAGCTGATTTTGTATGTGACCATCATATTCCGCTGGCAGCGGCTTCGGCCACCGAGCAGGAGCGGTTGCTGGCCGAATTGCTGACGCGCAATACCAAGTTGCGCTACACCATTATCGGCGTAGTAGGTGGCCTGTTTACAGCTGCCGAGCTAGCCCATTACCGCCAGCATCGGCCCGAACTGAACCGTCGCCTGCTGGAACTGGCTATCCGCCGCGTGCAGGACCAAGCCGCTACGGTAGCTGAGCTGAGTGCTGCTACATGAGCACCCACTACACCGTATTGGGCCTGCCATACACCTGTATCTACTGCTTCGTAGCTAACCCACAACAAAACGGCCCGCAGCAGATGCTGCGAGCCGTTTTGCATATGTGCTCTTATGCCAGCGTTAGTCGAATTGGGAGTCGCGCAGATGAACCGGCGTGCTTTTCTTGCGCAGGCGCATATTGAGTACTTCCACAATCAGGGAGAAGAACATGGCGAAGTAGATGTAGCCTTTCTCGATTTCCTTATGGAAGGCTTCCATCACCAGCATCACCCCAATCATAATCAGGAAGGAGAGGGCCAGCATCTTGATGGTAGGGTTGCGGTTTACAAAATCGGCCACTACGCCCGAGAAAACCAACATCACGGCCATGGACAGAATCACGGCCAGAATCATAATCAGCACGTTATCCACGAGACCCACGGCCGTCAGGATGGAGTCGAAGCTGAACACAATATCAATGACGATGATCTGCAGGATGATGCTGCGCATAGTGGCGCCTCCTTTGCCATCCACGTTTTCTTCCTCTTCACCCTGCAGCTTGGTGTGAATTTCGGTGGTGCTCTTACCAATCAGGAACAAGCCACCGGCCAGCAGAATCAGGTCACGGCCTGAAACCCCAAACGGCTCCGCCATCCACGGTAAATCAAGCGTAAAGAGGGCCGCCTTCAACCCCACAATCCAGCTGATGCTCATCAGCAAGCCAATGCGGCACAGCAGCGCCAGTAGCAGCCCAATGCTTCGGCCCCGCTTCTGCTGCGCCGCCGGCAGCCGGTTTACTACAATGGAAATAAAAATGATGTTGTCGATACCCAGAACGATTTCCATGAACGTCAGCGTCAGGAGGCTGATCCAGGTTTGCGGGCTGGAAAAAACTGAAAAGTCGAAATTCATATTCAACTACTAAGTGAAAAGGGAGAGGCAACTTGGAGCTGTAAGCATACAGAAGCAACTCGCGCTGCTATGCTCTCAACTCCTGGTCGGGGATTTTTCCGCAACTAGGATTTCATGTTCACAAACTGCAGCGGCTGGCCAATGTCGGCGGAGCGCTGGCGCAGCAGTGCAATAACGCCCTGCAGTTCGTCGATTTTTTTGGCCGTCACGCGCATTTGGTCGTCCTGCATCTGCACGTCCACTTTCAGCTTGGCATCCTTGATGGCCTTGCTGATTTTGCGGCCTACCTCTTTGTCGAGGCCCGCGCGCACCTTGATGGTTTTCTTGATCAGCTGGCCACTGGCTTGCTCTTCAGCCGAAAAGTCGAGGGCCGTGCCATCGATGCCCTGCTTCACTACCCGGCCCAGCAGAATGTCTTCCAGAGCCTTCACGCGCATCGAGTTTTCAGAGCTGAGCTGAATGGTGTTTTCCTTCTTGTTCAGCTCGATGCCGCCTTTGGTGTCGCGGAGGTCGTAGCGGGTTTGCAGTTCTTTCTGTGCCGTATTCACGGCGTTTTCCAGCGTTTGAGGGTCTACTTTGCTGACGATATCGAAGGAGGCCATGAGGAGAAGAAATGAAGGGAATGAAAGGCAGTACGCTAAACCGGCGCAGCAGTTGGCACAACGGCTAAGGCAGGCCGCAAAGGTAGGAAGGTAAGGCAGATAGACAGGCTGCTGTTTTTCAGTATCCTTGCAGTTATTCCTGCCCCTGAGCCCGCCACTATGCCTCTCCTGACACCGCAAAGCCCTGCCGAATGGGTGGCGTATTACCGCCTACGCTACGAAGTGCTTCGCCAGCCCTGGCAGCAGCCCGAAGGCTCAGAACGAGTCCCGGAAGACAGTTGGCCTTCTACCATACATGCATTGTATACAGACGCCACCGGCCAGGCAGTGGGCGTAGCCATGCTGCAAGCAGCCGACCCAGGCGTGGGGCAGGTGCGCTTTATGGCGGTAGCTCCTTCGTGCCAGGGGCAGGGCATTGGTAAGCAGCTTCTGCAGCACCTGGAAGCTGCTGCCCGGCAGCGAGGCTACCACCGCCTGGTGCTGCATGCCCGCGAGACAGCCGTGCCTTTCTACGAGCAGCTCGGCTACACAGTGCAGGCCCCATCGCACACGCTATTTGGCGTCGTCGCGCATTTTCTGATGGCAAAAGACCTGTATGTTTCGACCTCCCAGGCAATCAGCGCAAGCTAAAGCAACAACCGCACGGCGTGAGTAAGCAGTGTATATTGCCCGGCATGCCGCCTGGTTGGGCCGCTGCTTATTCCGCCACCATTCATGGATCAACTTCCCGACGTAGCCACGCTTGTGGCCATCTACAACCAAATAAATGCCTACGGCCGTACCAACGGCATGGAACTGACTGTGCACAGCCCCGGCGACGCAGAGTACCGCATGATCGTCCGCGACGAGCACCTGTCGTCGCCGGGCACCTGCCATGGCGGCGTACTGGCCGGGCTGATGGACGCAGCCCTGGGAGCTGCCGCTTTGTCGCTGGCTTTCACGGCCGGCGAGCTGGTTTCGACGGTGGAGTTTAAAATCAACTACCTGCATCCGGTGCGGCTGCACGATGCGCTGGTAGCTCGGGCCCGCGTGGAGCATGCCGGCAAAACACTGCTGGTCAGCAGCGCAACCATCGAATGCCCAAACCGCGACGGTGGCGTGGTGGTTGCACGCGGCATGGGCACCTTTAACCGCTACCCCGCCGACAAGCGCGACTTTCACCGCCTGCTTTTTCCTGATGCTGAGCCCCAGGAGTGAAGTAGTGCTTGGTAGTGAGTAGCTGGTAGTGGATATTAGATTCCATTACTCATTACCAGCTACTCACTACCAAGCGCCAGTAAACGCAGAAAGCCGCCAGCCTACTCGTATGAGCAGCTGGCGGCTTTTATGCGCTAAACGGCGCTGGTATCAGGAAGAGGCTTACAGATGCTCCGACGAATCAGCCGACTCGTGCTCGGAGTGCTCGTCGTCGTACTCGTCGCCCTCTTCCATAGCAGGAGCGGCTACTTTGCGTACGTTGCGGGCGCAGTCTTCGTCGCGGTGGTTGCGGCCCACCGTGAATTCCACCCAATCACCTTCGCGCAACTCGTTGAAGTCACCCTCGGCCATATCAGCGTAGCTGAAGAACAGGTTGTTGGGCGGCATCACCACAAAACCAAATCCGTTCTTCAGGTTCTTGATGGTGCTGATGCCAATCGTGCCGACCGGGCCAGCGGCAGTAGGGCCGGTTGGACGCACGGGTTTCGCAACGGCCGGGTAGGGCGTTGGCTCCGGCGTGTTCACAAACATCGTTTCAATCAGTTCGTCGGCATCGGCCAAACCCTGGTCGATGATTTCGTGCATCTGTACCGGATAGGTAGCCTGCTCCAGCAGGTGCTGCGAGGCGCGCGTTACACGCGCTTCGCCCTTGAAATCGACGTACTTGAAGTCCCAATTCAGCAGCATTACCCGCGTGCCAATGGTATTGAGCTTCTTAATCAGGGGCACGTAGTCAGAGTCGCCGGCAATAAGCACGACTACGTCGTAGCTTTTGTGCAGTGCCAGCTCCAACGCCTCCAGGCTAAGCCACACGTCAATGCCTTTTTCCTGCAGACGGCCGTCGCGCGTTTTTAGGGGCATGTAGTGCGTGGCAATGCCCATATTCATCAGAATATCGTCGAGCAGCCGGTCATGGAACAGACGGTCCTTGTCGCGTGCTTCCGTTGCCGACAGACGGCCGCGGAAGAAATGTGCGTCGATAATGCGGCTTAGGCGCACGTCTACGTCTTCTTCCTCGGCTACCTGGTGGCGGATGAACTCGTGCAGGCCTTCCAGGCTGATCCGAGCCTTACGGTCGTGCTGGAAATAGTAGTAATCACTGATCTTCAAAAAATAATTGCCGTCATAAAAGACGCCGACCCTAATCAGAGGGCTATTAATCTGGTTCATACAAAAAGGGTTGAAAAGGTAAGTAAAAAGGTGTGTGTGGGGGTAAGGGGGCAGTTAACTAGTTTCAGCTACAGCCACTGCTGGCATAGACTGATGTCAAAGATACGATACCCACTGCTTTAGCTGCCTGCATGATAGACTATATTCGGTACCTGCCAGGGATTACAAGCTGAACTGGAAGCAATGCCAGTTGAAGCTAAGGTAACCTGCGGTACTAGTGCCTGATCTGCCGGACAGCTCCACTGCTCCCCAATACTTCATGCTTCCTATATCGGGCCGCAGCAGAGGCGGGCTTCCAATAGTATTCGCAAGAAAACAGCTGTAATATTAAATAAAATATATTTTACATAAGCCTATCATTGAACGTATGATCATATATTCAAAGTGCAGTTTGGTGCTGCTCTACTAAAAGTGCGCATTACCCAGTGAAGTTATACTGCGTAACCATCTGAACGGCAAATGAGCCGCCGGTTAAGTACGTTGCCAGAGGCAATAGGCTGCAAATTATAGATTTTTAAATGAAAATAGCATGAGCTTTTTTCGGGGTTGAACCGTGAATCTAGATTTAGAAGTTTGTTTGTAAGCGAGTTGCAGCTCAAATCTGCCGCCAGACTCGCGTGCCGTTATTGCACCGGCACAGTTGCCACGCACCGAGCGGGATAAAGCGGGCAGTGAAAACGTGTGTAAGTATGTATATACAGTGTTTTATCGTTAAAATTCAATTCGGCTGGCAACTAGTCCTACTACCAGTACGGCATAGCCGACACAGATGGCCACCTCCAGCATATTGCCGCTGGCCGAGCCGGTTCGAATCAGCGGAAGCTTAAACGAAGTGTCCAGCAGCGGCATCAGCCATTTCACCCCGGCTTTCGTGAGCGTGTCGGCCAGCAAGTGCGATACGTAACCGCCGCCGGCGTACAGGGCCACGCCGCGCCAGCCCAGGCTTTGGTTGGCCAAATGACCGATGTAGGTCCAGAGGATGGCTGCCCAGATGGTGTGAGTCCAGGAGCGGTGATTAGTGAAAGGGGCCACGGCCACAAAGCAGCCCAGCATACTCAGCCACAAAAACTCAGTGTAGAGGCCTGCCACCACAGTGCACAGGCCCGTGAACAGCAGCGCCAGCCGCCGGGTGGAGTCGCCTTGCATGGCCGCGCCAATGAGCCCAAAGGCCAGCGCCGCTGTAAAGCCCATGCGCCGGTCGGGTCCGATGGGCAGCTGGAAGTGTGTGTAAGCCGCCAGGAGCAGTGCCACCCCCACAAATGCCCAGCGCACATACTGCTGCGCAAAGCCCAGCCGCTTGCTTAGGCGCGAGCTGGGGTGGTCGAGGTCGGGGGCGAGGGCCGAAAAGCCAGCCAGCGCAATACCGGCCGGAGAGAAGGGGATACCGGGCACGAGGCCTGCTACGGCAACGCCGGTAATGAGGCCAATGGCCAGGTGAGATGAGCCGCGCAAAGAGAATAGGCTATGAAGAGGCGAGAAACTGGCTGCAAAGCTGTAACAATAGTACGGGCCCCGTTATACCCGCTGCACAGCGGAAAGTTGGCTTCAAGGATAGGAGCAGCCAGGCCTGCCTGTGTTGATAACCAGTGCCAGACTTACAGCTTACGATAGACAAGGCACACCCTGGCTTGTCGGCTGCGGTGGTATGCCATACGCACTGCTACCACTTGCCGGCGCTGCCTTTCAGATTACTGCGCATGTCCTGCATTTGCGTTTCCAGCAGTGCCAGTCCACGCCGGAAAGCGTCGGTGGCTTCGGCCTGGGCCTGTTCGGGCAGTGGGCCTTGTTCCTGCACCTGCTGGCGCACTTGCCGCAAATGGTGTAACAGATTGTCCCACTCGTCTCCTCTCTCTTGTTCGTGCTGCGTATCTGCCATTGCCCTATGCCCCCCCGGGCTACTTAGCTGCATGAACTGGTAAGGTACGGCAACTGGTCCTAAGTCCGGCGGAAACTTTACACGCCGTGCGGCGGTATTGAGTAGCGCACCTAACCGCAGGCCAACCGTCATTGCCGAGCGTAGCGAGGAATCCGGGTTTATCCTTGTAATGGGTACCTCAGATTCCTCGCTACGCCCGGAATGACAACCCGCCGTACGCAATGCCCGACCGGAGTTGACTTCGGCCGGGCTTCTACCTTTGCCTCCTCCCTAGCCGAACTCCGTTTTGAAGGTCACCGATTTACTGAAGCTCTACGCCCTCGACCCCACCGGCATGACGCTGGGCGCGCGCCTGAACCCGGCCACCCGCCACTCGCTGAAGCCCGCCGACAAGGCCGAAGCGCCTGTGCGCCTGCATCTGAAGGGCCTTGTGGGCTCCCAGGATGCCGTGCTGGCCGCCTCCGTGCACCAGGAGTACCCCGACCAGCACCACCTGTTCGTCTTGCACGACCGGGACGAGGCCGCCTACTTCCTGGCCGACCTCCAGCACCTGCTGCCTGAAGAGGAGCCGCTGCTGTTCCCGACGTCTTACAAACGGCCCTACAGCTTCGATGAGACGGAAAACGCCAATGTGCTGATGCGGGCCGAGGTGCTGAACAAGTTGAACTCGCACCGTGGCCCCAAAACCACCGCCGAGCAGGCTGCCGACGACGCAGCCGACTCCACCGGAACCAAGGACAAAAAGCGCGGCAAGGCCAGCGCCAAGGAAACGGCCGGCGTGCTCATCGTCACCTACCCCGAGGCGCTGTTCGAGAAGGTTATCAATAAGAAAAGCCTCGTGGCCAACACGTTTCTGGTGAAGGTGGGCGACAAGCTGGACGTGAACTTCGTGAGCGACATGCTGGCCGAGTACGACTTCGAGCGGAGCGACTTTGTGTACGAGGCCGGCCAGTTTGCCGTGCGCGGCGGCATTGTGGACATCTTCTCGTACGCCAACGAGCTGCCCTACCGCATCGAGCTGTTCGGGGATGAGGTGGAGACGATTCGGACGTTTGACCCTGAAACGCAGCTGTCGGTGGAGAAGCGGCAGCAGGTGAGCATCATCCCGAACGTGCAGACCAAGCTGCTGCAGGAGACGCGGGAGGCGTTTCTGGAGTTTATTCCGAAGAACACCGCCGTGTGGGCCAAGGACGTGCGCCAGACCCTGGACGTGGTGGACGAGTACTTCGATAAGGCCGAGGCGGGCTTTCAGGAGCTGCTGGCCGTGGCGGGCGGCACCCAGGTGGTGAGCAAGCCGGCCGATTTGTTTGAGTCGGCCAAGACGCTGCGCAAGCTGCTGGAAGGGTTTGCGGTGGTGGAGTTCGGCAAACGGTTCCACTTCAAGACCGGCGCGGAGGAGTTCCAGTTCAGCGCCAAGCCCCAGCCCAGCTTCGGCAAGGACTTCAATCGCATCGTCAAGAACCTGCACGACAACCAGGCCAAGGGCTACACCAACATCATTGCCGCCGAGCAGGTACGCCAAGCCGACCGCCTGCGCACCATCTTCGACGAGCTGGACAACAACGTGCAGTTCCAGCACCTGCTGCTGGGGCTGCGCGAAGGGTTCATCGACGAGACGCTGCGCCTCGTCGTCTACACCGACCACCAGCTGTTCGAGCGGTTCTACCGGGCCCAGGAAACCCGGAAGTTCTCCAAGAAAAAGGCCCTCACGCTCAAGGAGCTACGTACCCTGGTGCCCGGCGACTACGTGGTACACCAGGACTACGGCATTGCTCGCTTTGCCGGCCTCACGCAGGTGGAAATCAACGACCGGCTGCAGGAAGCCATCCGGCTGGTGTACCGCGACGACGACGTGCTGACGGTGAGCATCCACGCCCTGCACAAGATTGCCAAGTACAGCGGCAGCGAGGGCACGCCGCCCACCATGAGCAAGCTGGGCTCGCCGGAGTGGGAAAACAAGAAGAAGTCGGTTAAGAAAAAGGTGAAGGACATTGCGGCCGAGCTAATCCGGCTGTACGCCAAGCGCAAAACCGCGCCCGGCCACGCCTTCGCCCACGACTCGTTTATGCAGGCCGAGTTGGAATCCTCCTTCATTTACGAGGACACCCCCGACCAGGCCAAGGCCACCGAGGACGTGAAGCGCGACATGGAGCTGCCCCACCCCATGGACCGCCTGGTGTGCGGCGACGTGGGCTTCGGCAAGACGGAAGTGGCCATCCGGGCCGCCTTCAAGTCGGTGGCCGATGGCAAGCAGGTGGCCGTGCTGGTGCCCACCACCATCCTGGCCATGCAGCACTACAAAACCTTCCGGGAGCGGCTTGGCAACCTGCCCGTGACGGTGGAGTACGTCAACCGCTTCAAGAGCACCAAGCAGATCAAGGAAACCCTGGGCCGGGTGGCCGAGGGCAAAACCGACATCCTCATCGGCACCCACCGCCTCACCAACAAGGACGTGCAATTCAAGGACCTGGGCCTGCTGGTGATTGATGAGGAGCAGAAGTTCGGGGTGAAAACCAAGGACAAGCTCAAGGAAATCAAGGTCAACGTGGACACGCTCACGCTCTCGGCCACGCCCATTCCGCGCACCCTGCACTTCTCGCTGATGGGGGCCCGCGACCTGAGCGTGATTGCCACGCCCCCGCCCAACCGCCAGCCGGTGCAAACGGAGCTGCACGTCTACGATGAGCTGCTGATCCGCGACGCCGTTTCCCGCGAGCTGAAGCGGGGCGGGCAGGTGTTTTTCGTGCACAACCGCGTCAAGGACATCGAGGAGCAGGCCAGCATGATTCTGCGCCTCGTGCCCGATGCCCGTGTGACCTACGTGCACGGCCAGATGGACGGCGACCTGCTGGAAAAGCGCATGATGAAGTTCGTGGACGGCGACTACGACGTGCTGGTGGCCACCACCCTCATCGAGTCGGGCCTCGACATTGCCAACGCCAACACCATCCTCATCAACCGCGCCCACATGCACGGCCTCTCCGACCTGCACCAGATGCGGGGCCGCGTGGGCCGCTCCAACAAAAAGGCTTACTGCTACCTGCTCACGCCCCCGGTGGCCGGCCTGCCCTCCGACGCCCGCAAGCGCCTGAGCACCCTGGAGGAATTCTCGGACCTGGGCGCGGGCTTCAACGTGGCCATGCGCGACCTGGACATCCGGGGCGCGGGCAACCTGCTGGGCGGCGAGCAGTCGGGCTTCATCAACGACCTGGGCTTCGAAACCTACCACCAGATTCTCGACGAGGCGGTGCAGGAGCTCAAGGAAACCGAGTTCCGCGACCTGTTCCTTGGCGACCCCACCCAGCGCCTCCAGCAGGCCGCCGGCACCAGCGGCCCCAAGGAGTGCAACATCGAAACCGACCTGCAGGTGCTCATTCCGGACCGCTACGTGAGCAGCGTCTCGGAGCGCCTGCAACTATACAGCAAGCTCGATCGGGCCAAAAACGCCGAGGAGCTGCGCAAGCTGCTCACCGGCATCGTGGACCGCTTCGGACCGCTGCCCCAGGAGGTGGAACAGCTCGCCGACATCGTGCGCCTGCGCTGGCTGGCCTGCCAGACCGGGTTCGAGAAGCTCACGCTCAAGAAGAACCTGCTCAAAGGATTCATCCCGGCCACCAACAACGAGCCCTACTTCCAGGGCGCCACCTTCGGCAACATCCTCAGCTACGTGCAGACCCACCCGCGCTCGGCATCCATGAAGGAGCGCAAAGAACAGCTCATCATCTCCTTTGAAGACGTGAAAAGCGTCCAGGCCGCCAAGCGGATTCTAAGCGAGCTGGGGAGTGAGGAAACGGTGGGGGTGTAGGTCATTGTGAACTTATTTAAAGCCAAAAAGGCAACTCTTGGCAGGAGTTGCCTTTTTGGCTTTAAATAAGTTATTGTATAAAAACTTTGCTATGTTTGACATTGCGCTTTGATCATTCTATCACCGTTACTTACAACAAAAGAATGGATTACATCGAATGCCCTTTCTGCCCTACTCAGTTACCTACTAAAGCTCATTTCTGCTCACAATGTGGCAGCAGTGTGAGGTGTGTAGGATGCAAGGAGCCACTAGAGAAGGATGCTAAAGCATGTATATACTGTGGAACTAAAATAGAAAGCCAAGTTGATAGCACAGAAGCTATTCCTCTTAATCACAATGTTTTTGAATTCGACGAAGGCCCAAGACACAGAAGATTTAAGGCTGTATTTTCTGATGAGGTAGGAAATAATTTAGGGCATGCTTTAGGAATAGTTTTAGCAGGCCGTAGCCTTAATATACCACGTGCAAATAGCAAAAAATCCAGTTCAGATTTCGAGGCACAAGGTAGTTTGTTTAATAATAACATTTCACAAACAGAAGATATCATAAACAAACTTCCATCTATACAAGAAGATGTTAAAGCAGAAGATGTAACTAATGCCGAACATCCAATAAGAAATATATTCTCCATTATAAATGGCGAGATAATTCTAAGCGAAACAAGGCTAAAAGCTAAAGGCAAATTAGACTTTGCTCAGAGACTTACATATCTACTGCTATCATACTATAAATTAAACAAATCAGATCAGGTTGCAAAGGCAGATTTAGTATCATTTCTAACTAAGCTCAATATTCATGACAGCCATTGGGGTTCATGGATAAAAGGAAATAATAAGGATTTTTATCATAGCCAAGACGACAATATTAGCCTTATCAAACCTGGTAATGACTTGACATCTATTTTTCTAAAGGAGGTACTAGACGATTCAATTGAAAATACTTGGGATTTAAATAATGCCGCGAGAAACAAAAAAAGAATCTACTTCAGATTCGAACAAGATTAGAAAGAATACAGCGGATTATAAGTTGATATCAGACTTGGATCTTTACCCCAAAGACAAAGTAATTCTGAGTGATTTTTTCCAACAGCATAAGTCATTATCTGCATACGACAGAAATTTAATATTTACTTATTACATGCAAGAGATTTTGAAGCATGATGAAATAAGTGTCGATCATATATTTACCTGCTATCGAACGTTAAAAGATCTAATACCTAAGACTCCTGAAGCACTTGTTCAAAGCTTATCTGAGACTATAAATGTGAAAGGCTATTTGATAAAGGAGGGTAATAATTATAAGCTAACAACAGCAGGCATTAATCATTTGGAACAAAAGCTTAAATTCAAATAATAGCAAACACTGTATGGTAATTGAGGAATACATAAAGAGTATAGATCAATTTTACACTCTTTATGCAAGCGACCAAGTAGATTTTTTTGCTTACTTTCTACATGTATCTAACAGTGCGGCTGGCTTTATGCCGAGAGACATTCAAAAATGTTTTGAGTGCTTGAGGTTAAGACCACACTCCAGTATTGGCACTTATCTTACTAGGAACACTGCGAAGACAGCAAAACAAGCGCTAACCTCTAAGTACATTAGAACAAAGACAAATTATCAAATAAGCAGAAATTTTGAAGAAAAAATTTCTGCTAAAATTGGCAATAACACTCCTAAAGCAGTAGCAAATAAGGATATAAGAGAGCTATTGAGTAGCCTCG
Organism: Hymenobacter puniceus; assembly: GCF_014333525.1. Lineage (GTDB taxonomy): Bacteria > Bacteroidota > Bacteroidia > Cytophagales > Hymenobacteraceae > Hymenobacter. Next base: position 811,243 of record NZ_JACSCX010000001.1, on the reverse strand, counting down.
ACAATGAAATGGAAAGTGACTTCTTCGAAGAAGCTGTTAAGTGCTTTGAAGTACAGGCATACAGAGCAGCTATTATTATGACTTGGACGTTAGGTGTTGACCATATGCAAAAATGTATATTAAAAAATAAACTAACTGAATTCAACGATATTCTTTCTCAAAGCACAGATAAATTTATAAAAATAAGAAAAGTAAATACTAAAGATGATTTTAGTGAAATTCCAGAAGGTAAATTTTTAGATATGTGTCGTTCAGCGAATATCATTACACATGATATTAAAAAGATATTAGATGCAAAATTAGGAATCAGAAACTCTGCTGCTCATCCATCTGCAATAAAAATAATAGAAACAAAAGCAATTGATTTTATTGAAGATATAATACTAAATATAGTCAAGAAATACAGTATTTAGTCCTGCCGACGAGAACCTGAAACATTCCCTTAGCTATAACAATTGGATTGTACATCATCTAATGCAACGCAGCAAGTCGGGACCACACCATTTACCCCACTCGCTCAAAGCCACCCGCATCCTTATCAATACTCCCGCATATGGACAGTCGCGCCGCTGCTGAAGCCTCTGCGGCGGGCTGAGGGCGTTGCGACACCGTTACCAGCGGATGCCACCCGGTTAGCACGGCTCGTCAGCCCGCCACTAGGCGTTGTCACCTGGGCAGCGGCCCTTGTCACGGGGGCAGCATACTTGCCGCCCTGCTTAGCGGGTGCCGCCCGCCACCGCCTCATCTGTCCGGCCAAAGGAGTTGACTGGTGATGCCGTGGCCAGTTGCCGCTGCCGGGTCACCAGTTGGCGCAGGAGTCTGTTTTGGACTTCAGCCAAGGTGGGCAGTACATTGCTGCTGCTATGCTGCTGGTTGGCAGTTGTTAGATAAAGTTTTATATGCGTGTAGAGTCGTCTTCTTGGGCAACGCAGCGGGTTTGGAGCTATGTGGTGTCGTTTGCTGTCATGTATTGTATTTTGCAGTGGCTACCCGACTGGTTTGTAGCAGTATCCCACGAAATACAGCGGGCCGGACTAACGGGGTTTGATGCCTTGCTGCCGTTTACTGTTATAGTGCCGGCCTTGGTGCTGAGCATAACGGTGCATGAGTTCGGGCATTGGGTGGCAGGCCACTTCATGGGCTACTACTGCTTGATATATAGTGTGCTATGGCTGCGAGTGGAGCGGCACGGCAGCAAATGGCGCGCCCGGCTGGCCCGAACCCGAAATAATGCTTGGGGCTTTGTTGTCTCGGTGCCTTCCCGCTTCCACCGGTTTCGGCTGCGCCACAGCATCTTTCTAAGCGCGGGCCCGTTACTCAACCTCCTGACTGGCGGCGTGGCACTCCTGGTCAGCGAAAAAATGAAACTGATTTACCTGCTCAGCCAGGGTGTCTCTCTGCCAGTATTTATGCTGGGGCTGTTGCTGGGTAGCTTTGGGTGCATCTCGGTGTGTCTGGGCGTGATGAACCTGCTGCCGCTCACCCTCACCACCGATGGCGCCAAAATACTGCAGCTCTTACTCCGGACCCCGGCTGCGGCACGCAGTTACGCGCTTCTCCGGATTCATGATGCCACCTATCAAGGCCAGCGGCCCCGCGACTGGAATCCGGCATGGCTGCCGAAGCTGCTGGGCAGCACCACGAACACGGAAGCAGACTGCCTGGCGCACCTATACGCTTACAGCTACTACTTCGACGTGCATGACCTGACGCAGGGGCGTTTTCACCTGAATGCGGCACTGGACTGTAAGCATATTGCCTCGGCTCCTGTTCAGCAACTCTTGTTTTGCCAGGCGGCATACGTTGCAGGCGTCCACAACGCTGTTGCCGCCGATGCGCAGCATTGGCTGACGCGTGCCGAACAAATACAGCCATTGCCGCCGGAGGATTCTTATTTCGTGCGGGCCGCTGTGGCGTTCAGTCTGCACCACGATGAGCAGGCCCTGCACCTACTGGCGCTAGCCGAAGCCAAAGCAGCCCTCATGACCGAAGCCGGCAGTAGGGAATACACTCAGGACTGCATTGCTGATATTCGCCGGCGCATTGCCGAACGGCACACCGCGTCTGCGGCAGAGCCAGCTTATCCAGCCGTTTCCCAGTCGGCTTCACCTGAAGCTGAGCCGCACCTGACGGCGCACAGCAGGTAGCCATGCACTACTAAACCAACTGCAGACCGGCCGCGACGGTATCGTGCAGCGCACGAACTCCGTGGATATACCGTGGCCGTTGGAACTGATGAACACCATTCGCGGCATTAGGTAGTGCCGCTCCACGTCGCGCAGGGTGCGGTGATTTTTGATGCGCAGTGAGGTAGGGGTACTTACTGCATTTTCTATGATGGTATTCAACTCAAGAGTATTTGTTCAGTAATCAATTTCTTCGCGGAAGTAAGCCCATCTATCCTGACTTATGCCAATTCAGCTGTCACGTATCAACTGGCGTTTACTGTTCCTGCACTTTCTATCCATATCCTTATTCATCCTTGGTGCGCGGCAGCTGGCATTGATTCCCTATGCCGAGCTATTGACACTATATGAACGAGGAGGAATGCGGGCCCTAGAGAACTCGCCCCAGGTGTTCAGGGCAACAGATATAGGCGGACTGATTGCCGCGCCTTTATATGCATGGTTCCTGGCTATTCTGGGTGGGTGCATGCTGTCGGCCCTGGTGGTATGGCACAGGCGGGAAAGCAAGCTGCTTCCCGTTGCGCTGTTTGTACTTGCCATACTCACCTCCCGGACGCATTGCTATGAAATCGAGGTCGTCAAAAGTGGCTTGGCATATCTTCGGTCGCCATTTGAAGTGTGGCCGCTGGCTACCCGCTTGGGTATTGTCGGCTCTGTATTGTTGCTAGTAGGATGCCTGCCGTTCCTGTTTACCTGGCGGCGGCCGGTACCAGAACTGAACTGATATAAGCACTCCAACCTCACCAGTGTAGTGACGCGTATTCGCGTCGCGTCGTCCGCGCCGCCTGGGCAGTATGGCACGGTTCCGGCCGTTCAACGACGAGACGCGAAGTGTCGCGCCGCTACCCAAGATACCACGCCGCCGTAGCCGCCACCGTCACGGCCTCGCCGGGCGCTACAGTGGGCGCGGCCGTTTTCACCGTCAGTTGGCCGCCTTTGAGGGCTACGTCCACTTCGGAGTAGCTGCCCACAAACCGTACGGCCCGCACGGTGCCGGCTAGTCCCGGCGCATCCGGGTTGAGCTGCAGGGCCTCGGGCCGCACCAATAGCGGTTTGCGGCGGAGTTTCAGGCTGGCCTGCTGCGCCAGCGCCGTAGCCAGCGCCCCGGTCAGCAGGTTGTAGTCGCCGAACAGCCCGGCCGTGTACTCGTTGGCGGGCTGCTGATACACCTGTTGGGGCGAACCTTGCTGTACCAGCCGGCCCGCCTGCAGCACCAGCAGCTCCTCGGCCCAGGCCAGCGTGTCGGTAGGGTCGTGCGAAACGAGCATGCAGGTGATGCCCAGCTCGGCCCCGATATCCTCAATTACGGCTTTGAGCAGCTGCTTGTGGGCGCGGTCGAGGTTGGAAAACGGCTCATCCAGCAGTAACAGCCGCGGCGACCCCAGCAGCAGCCGGGCCAGCGCCACCCGCTGCTTCTCACCGCCAGAAAGCTGGTCGGTGCGGCGCGCCAGCAGATGCCGGATGCGGCACAAATCGTACAGCGCCTCGGCTTCTTCCACGGCCAGCTTGCTGGCGTAGCGGAGCACCTGCTCCACCCGCAACGAGTGCGGCAGCTCCGAATGCTGCGACAGATACGCCACGCCCGGATGCCCCGGAATCAGCACGTCGTGGGGCCCGCGCACGCGGCGCCCATCAAACGTGACCGTACCGGCCGTGGGCTGCACCAGCCCGGCAATCACCTGGAGCAGGGTGCTTTTGCCGGCCCCAGTTTCACCCGCAATGGCCAGCCGCCGTCCTTCCGACAGCGAGAAGCTGACATCCTGCAGCGCCGTGTGGCTGCTTTCCTGCACCGATATTCCCGCAACCTGCAATAAGCTCATAAGTACCCGCCAACTAACCATGCGGGCAACCTCTGCCCGCCCCGCAAAGCTACGCCGTTCAGCCGCGGGCCGCTCATAGCCGCCAGGGTATGCCGTTGGGATAATCGTTCGGGCAACGGCGGGCGGGGGCAGGCACCGCACCCTACGGGGGAGGGTCAGGTTAGCGGCAGGCAGCGAGAAGAACTGTTGTGGTAAGCCAGGCGCTGGCAGGCAATTTCCACGCGCGCCACTTTCTGCTCGTCGGTAGGGGCGGAGGCTACCCACGCCACCCAGGCTTGCTGGTCGGCGGCGGGCAGCTGCTGATAGGTGGTCAGGGCGGCCGGTACTTCGGCCAGGCATTCCGCAAAGTCCTCGGCCGATACCGAGAGTGGCGCATCCTCGTCGGCGCAGAGCAGCACTAGCTGCACCACGTCGCCGGCTTCCTTGCCGAGCTGCTTGCGGATAGCGGCGCGCACCGGCAGAAACAGCCGGCCCTTGCCCATCGACATCAGGCTGGCGTTGTAGAGCACGAAATCATCAATCTGCCCGCTCACCCGCAACTGGTTGAACCATGACTTGGGGGCCGACACCGTGGCCGGCAGCGGTGCATACGTCCAGCCGCCTTTGCCGGAGAATTTCTCTAGTTTCACCTCGGCGTTGAAGAGTTCGATGGGCATAGGGCAGGCCGCCTGGCAGTTTAGCTACTGCAAATACAACAGAATTTGTGCAGCCTGCCACATGTTGCCGTTACCTTCTACTGACAACCTGTTTTTCGCGAGGCCCGGCCCTCTTTAGCTGTTTCCCTATGCTGTATCTGATGCGTCTAGTAATGATAATAGGTGGCTTCTGGCTGACAACACTGGGGGCTAGCTGGGCGCAGTCGGCAGCCGTGCCCCCGCTCAACCCCGCCCAGTGGACCGACGAGTTGCGCGCCTTTGCCCGCCAGGACAGCCTCACGCCGCCGCCTGCCCGGCCCATCCTGTTCTATGGTAGCTCGTCGGTGCGCAAATGGACAACGTTGCGCGAGGATTTGCCGGGCCGCCCGGCACTCAACCGCGGCTTCGGCGGCTCCCGCTTCCCCGACGCCCTGCACTTCTTCGATAAGCTGGTGGTGGCCTACAATCCGCGCCAGGTGGTGCTCTACGAGGGCGACAACGACATCAATGCCGGGGCCACGCCGCAGGAGGTGTTTCAGTCGTTTCTGGCCTTTGAACAGCTAATGCAGCAAAAGCTGCCGAAGGTGCCGCTGGTGTTTCTGGCCATCAAGCCCAGCCCGTCGCGCTGGGCGCTCTACCCGCAGATGCAGGAAGCCAACCGCCTCATCCGCGAGTACGTGGCCGCGCACCCCAAGCGCCTGCGCTACCTCGACACTGCCACGCCGCTACTCGGCCCCAACGGCCGCCCCCGTCCGCAGTTCTACGAGTCCGACAGCCTCCACCTGGCCCCCGCCGGCTATGCGGTGTGGAAGCAGGTAGTAGGAAAGGGGCTGAAGAAGTAGCGCCTAACCCGAGCCAGTGCGGCCAGCAGGGGTGTCGGCTAGAAAACCTGCCCGATGCCGAAGTACAGCAACCGGTCTTCCCGGGAAATGCCGTAGTCCAGAAACACAATCGTCGACAGGTTCCAGGCCACCCGGCCCCCCGCCCCGTACGAGAGTTTGATGTTGTCGAAGCTCAGGTCCTGCCACCGGTTTCGGACCGTGCCGGCATCCGCAAACGGTGCCACGCCAAACCCGAAGCTCTGGCGGCCCAGCTTCAGGTCGGCCACGCGGATGCGAAGCTCGGTGTTGGCGAAAGCCACCGTACGGGCCAGAAACCGGTTCTGCCGATACCCCCGCAACGACTGCTTGCCACCCAGCGCGTTGATGCTGCCATCCGGGCTCCACTGGTCCTGAAACTCGAAGAAGGGCGCCTCCTTGCCGAAGATGGTGCCGGCGCCGGCGCGGGCCGCAAACACCGTCCGCCGGCCCACCGGCAGCTTCTGGTACAGGCGCCCCTGAAAAAACACTTTGTTGAAATTGAACTGCGAGCCGATGATTTTATTGGAAAATTCGTTGGCTGCTTCAAAGTACACGCCCTTGGTAGGGTCGGGCTCAAAGTCGCGGGTATCGTAGATCAGGGCCGTCTGCACGATGGAAATCCAGCCACCTTTCAACCCGAAGATGGTGCCCTGCTCGAAGTCGCGCTCCAGCAGCGACTTGCCGTTGGGGGCGCTGCTGCTGGCGCCGGTTTGCGGGTCTACCGCGTCGGTTTTGGTGCCCGTGAAGGTTTTGTACTGCAGGTTCTGAATTTCGTAGCCGCCCATCACCCGCATTTTCCCAGCCCCGATGGCGTAGTCGGCCTTCAGGTTGAGCATGTACTCCGTCTCCCGAAACCGGTTGGACAAGGCGTCCGTCACCAGAGCCGCTTCCCCCGCCTGGCCGGGCCGCAGCTGCTTGCGGGCATTGTCGTAGTCCTCGTAGGTCGCAAAGGTTCTGGTCGGGTCTGAGGGCAGCCGAAGCTGGCCCAGCGTGGCGTCGGTCAGCCCGAAGTACAGGTTGGTGGGGTTCTGCTGGGCCTTGAAATCCACCCGGTAGCGCCAGCGCGAGCCCCGGTAGTAGGGCACATCGGCGGAAAGCGACAGTTCGCGGGCATTGGAGGTGTAGTAAGCAACGTTGGCCTTGAGGTGCGCCAGGTAAGGCGTGTAGGCGAAAAGCGGATTGTCGCGCGTGCCATTCCAGTACACGTTGGACTTGATGCCCACCCCAAACCCCGTCACCGGATCAGACGACGCATCCGGCAGGCCCGTAATGAAAGTGCCTTCCCGCTTCTTGGCCAGGTCGGCATCCGACATTCGCTTAGACCGAATAAACGAAAGGCTATCCGGCTGCTGGGCGCTGGCGTGTGCCCCCACGCCAAGCGTGAATAGCAGCAGTGCAGGTAATCTTTTCATACAGGCGTTGTTAGGAAAATTTGGGCAGGATGGGCGGGTAAACGGCGTGCCGCCACTACTTGGTATGGCGGCAATTTGTTTGGGGCGCGCAAGATACTGCCGCACCGTACGGCGCGGTAGCTGGCGGGAGCGGCCGGTGTTCGAACGTCCATCCCAACTTGGCTGCCGCCCTCTCCCGGCTGCGCCAAGTGAGGCTTACGCTTTAGCAGCTATGCTACTTTAGCAGCTATGCTACGCGCATCTGTGCGGGTGGCACGGCTGGATTCGGGCCATGGCCCCTCAGTCGCAGGGCTTACTCGGCGCAGTTGGGTTAGGGGGAGGCACCCTCCACGCAGAGGCTGGTCACGCGTTACGCGGCGCTACAAGCGCGCCAGCATGGGGGCGAAGCATAATCAGAATGTACAGCTCGTTTCTTGCAGATGCAGCTATATCTTCGAAACTCTTGCAAATACATTTATTGGCTGTGCAAGCAATGAGCTGTCTACTCAACTTTTACATAGAACTCAATGCATATCTGCTCACTACGGGACTGGACGTGCCAATAGCTGAGCTAGGCTGTACGGATGCAGAAATAGAAGAAACAGAGAAGGAGTGGGGCGTCCAATTTCCCGAGGCCTACCGGCTTTTCCTGAAGTGGTGCGGCAAAGGCACGATGGAGTGGATGGGCGGTCAGGATTTCACGGCCGATTCCCTGGATTACAGCTGGGAATGCGCCACCACGTTGCTGGCGGAAAACAACGAAACACTCGCTGCACGAGACTTTGTGATTTCACAATGGCAGGGATATAACTTCTATACCATCCAATTGGGGACTGATAACCCACTAGTTACACTCTATATCATTAAGGGTTATGACCCGGATGCGCGTGGCTTGGACAGGATAGCGTATGGCAAGTTCACGGATTGGATAATCCAACAAATTAAAATAATGACAGAGCTCCGGCATAAACTGAGGCGGATAAATGGAGATGTTCCCGCCGTTTGGGCAGAGCTGGACCGCATTGCGCTGCTGGCAGCAGAGTAAGGAGTGGATAAAGTAGCACGACACTGCCACCCCGCCGTACCTTCGCCTGACCTAAACCGCGCGGCGGGAAACCAAACCCCCGCCCCACGCTGTTTAACGACCTATGGCCGACAATTCCGCTCTGCAAGTAGCCGCCCCCGCGGCTGACCCCATTGACCAGCTCGACCCGCGCGAGTTTATCCTTATCAAAAACGCCCGCGTCCACAACCTCAAGAACCTGAGTGTGGCGTTGCCGCGCAACAAGTTCATTGTGGTCACGGGTCTGTCGGGCTCGGGTAAGTCCTCGTTGGCGTTTGATACGCTGTACGCCGAGGGCCAGCGCATGTACGTGGAGAGCCTCAGCAGCTACGCCCGCCAGTTCCTGGGCCGCATGGACAAGCCCGACGTGGACTACATCCGGGGCATTTCGCCGGCCATTGCCATCGAGCAGAAGGTCAGCATCAAGAACAACCGCTCCACCGTGGGCACCAGCACCGAAATCTACGACTACCTCAAGCTGCTGTTTGCGCGGGTGGGCCGCACCTTCTCGCCCGTGAGCGGCGAGCAGGTGAAGAAGGACAACGTGGCCGACGTGGTGGACTACCTCATGCGCCTGCCCGCCGACACCCGCGTGATGCTGCTGGCCCCTTTGCAGCCCGCCCAGGACGGCCGCCCCATGAGCAAGGAGCTGGATCTGCTGCTCCAGAAAGGCTACAGCCGGGTAGTAGTAAACGGCGAAACCGCCTTCATCGAAGAACTCATTGCCGAAGGCCGGCCCGAAGTGAAGGGCGAAGTCTTCATCATGATTGACCGGGCCGTCATCATCCCCGGCGACGAAGACCTCACCTTCCGCCTCGCCGACTCGGTGCAAACCGCCTTCTTCGAGGGCCACGGGACGTTAGTTGTCAGTTATCAGTTGTCAGTTGTTAGTAACCAGAACGGCCTGACAACTGACAACCAACAACTAACAACTAAGCAATTCTCCGACCGATTCGAGCTGGATGGAGTGGTTTTCGAGGAGCCAAGCGTCAACTTCTTCTCCTTCAACAACCCCTACGGCGCCTGCCAGACCTGCGAAGGGTTCGGCTCGGTGCTGGGCATTGACGAGGATTTGGTGATTCCCGACAAAAGCATGACGGTGTACGAGGGTGCCATTGCGCCCTGGCGCACCGATAAGCAGAGCGAGTGGCTGAAGCCGCTGCTCAAAAACGGCATCCGCTTCGACTTCCCGATTCACCGGCCCTACAACGAGCTGAGCGAAGCCGAGCGCACCCTGCTCTGGAAGGGCAACAAGTACTTCGACGGCCTTGATACTTACTTTAAGTGGGTGAGCGAGCAGACCCACAAAATTCAGTACCGCGTGCTGCAAAGCCGCTACCGGGGCCGCACCACCTGCCCCGACTGCCGGGGTACCCGCCTGCGCAAAGATGCTCAGTACGTCAAGATTCAGGGCCAGAGCATCACCGATCTGGTTCTGTTGCCAGTGAGCTTGGCGCTGGAGTTCTTCCAAACCCTCGACCTACCCGAGCACGAAGCCAAAGTAGCCGAGCGCCTCGTGACGGAAGTAACCAACCGCTTGGAATACCTGAACCGGGTGGGTTTGGGCTACCTCACGCTCAACCGCCTCAGCAGCACGCTCTCGGGCGGGGAAAGCCAGCGGATTTCGCTGGCTACCTCGCTGGGTTCGGCGCTGGTGGGTTCCATGTACATCTTGGATGAGCCCAGCATCGGCCTGCACCCCAAGGACGCCGAGCAGCTGATTGGCGTGCTGCGCTCCTTGCAGCAGCTCGGCAACACCGTAATTGTGGTGGAGCACGAGGACAAAATGATGGAGCAGGCCGACCAGATTATCGACATCGGACCCGAGGCCGGCAGTGGCGGCGGTATCTTGCAGTTCCAGGGCACCTACGCCGAGGTCCTGACTTCCGACACCTATACCGGCCAGTACCTGAGCGGCCGCATGGCGGTGCAGGTGCCCAAAACCCGCCGCCCCTGGCGCAACGCCCTGGAGCTGACCGGCGCCCGCGAAAACAACCTTAAGAACGTGAGCGTCAAGTTTCCGCTGAACGTCATGACGGTGGTAACGGGCGTATCGGGCTCCGGTAAAAGCACCCTGGTGAAGCGGATTCTGGCCCCGGCCCTGCTCAAGCAGTTGGGCGGCGGCGCGGGCGAAGCAACGGGTAAGTTTGACCGCCTCACCGGCGTAAACGGCCAGGTAACCCACGTGGAGTTCGTCGACCAGAACCCCATCGGCAAGAGCAGCCGCTCTAACCCGGTTACCTACGTAAAGGCATACGACGCCATCCGGACCTTGTTTGCCGATCAGCAGTTGGCCAAAGCGCGCGGCTTCAAACCCTCGCACTTTTCCTTCAACATCGACGGGGGCCGCTGTGAGGTGTGCCAGGGCGAAGGCCAGGTGAAGATTGAAATGCAGTTTATGGCTGACATCTACCTGACCTGCGAAGCCTGCGAGGGCCGCAAGTTCAAGCAGGATGTGCTGGACGTGAAGTATCAAGACAAGGCCATCAACGACGTGCTCGACATGACCATCGAGGACAGCATCACGTTCTTCAAGGAGCAGCCCAAAATTGTGGAGCGCCTCAAGCCGCTCGACGACGTGGGGCTGGGCTACATCCGGTTGGGGCAGTCGGCCAACACGCTGAGCGGCGGGGAGGCCCAGCGCGTGAAGCTGGCCTCGTTCCTGACCAAGGGCAATACCCTGCAGAACGATAAAATCCTGTTCATCTTCGATGAACCCAGCACCGGCCTGCACTTCCACGACATCAACAAGCTGATGACGGCCCTCAACGCGCTGGTGGAGCAAGGCAACTCGGTGCTCATCATCGAGCACAACATGGACATCATCAAGTGCGCCGACTGGCTGATCGACCTCGGCCCCGAGGGCGGCACCAATGGCGGCCACCTGCTCTTCGAAGGCACTCCCGAAGACATGGTGAAGCTGAAGGGCACCAACCACACCGCCCGCTTCCTGGCCGAAAAGTTGTAGGAGAATGTAGAGACACAAAGTGTTGCGTCTCTGCACCGTTCAACCAGGAACCACAGTTCTTACCGCCCTCAATTGGCCTTGCGCTGGTTGGGGGCGGCGTTGTGTCTGGGAGTTAAATATTCTGACTATTATATACTTGTTGTAGCCTATAAAGGCGTTAACTTATAGGTGGATAACCAAGCGTACGCCGGGCCATGATGATAATGGAAAATCCGATGCTGCGGGTACAGCACGATGCGGCTACTGGCTTGCTACGGGTTGGGTGGCGGGCTGGCCAAAAAGTGCAGGGCTTCCGGCCGGCGCTGGAGTGGCTGATGGCGTTCAGCCGCCGCAAGCAGGTAACCAACTGGCTGGTAGACATGCAGGGGGTGCCTCCGCTGGGCCACTCCGAGCAGAGCTGGATTGCGCAGGAGTGGTTTGCGGCCATGGCTACCACGCCCGTGCAGCATCTGGCCCTGGTGTTGCCCCCCGACCTGCACAACTATCTGGTGGCTACTGCTCCCGTCTACGACAGCTCACTGAAGCTGCCCTTCGAGCTGCACTTTTTCCTAGACGTGGGGTCAGCCTTCAACTGGCTGCTGGAAGCGGCCCCGCACCGGCAGCAGCTGTGGCAGGAATGGCAGCAGGAACCTGCCCGGTTTGCTGCCACCACACTGCGGGTTTTCTGAAAGAGCGGCGCAACCCGCATTCGGTTAACATTGCGCAAGCTCGCCCGTAGACGAAAGCCTGCATCTATTTGGTTTATGCCTGCCCACTCACACTCCTCTCCCGCCTCCGGCCACACCTGGCGCTGGCTGGCCGCCGCCGCTATTCTCGGCAACATCTTCCTGAACTATTACGCCAACGCCTTTCCTTTCAACGGGCAGACCATGGGCGAGGTGTCGGCCAAGTACCCGACGCTGCTCACGCCAGCGGGCTACGCGTTCAGCATCTGGGGCCTGATTTTTCTGGCCCTGACTTTCTACGCCGTCTGGCAGCTGCTGCCCGCCCAGCGCCACCTTTCCCTGCCCGATGCCGTGGCGAAGCCGCTCACGCTGGCCAGCGTGGCCACGGCCGGCTGGGTGGTGCTGTTTGCCTACGAGCACATACTTCCTAGCGTCGCTACTATGCTCGTGATTCTGGGCGCCCTGATAGTAGTATATGGCCGGGCGCGGCATCGGGTGCTGGACCATAGCGCCCCGCGTTGGGTAAGCGTGCCGTTTGCGTTGTATCTGGGCTGGATTTCGGTGGCCGCCACCATCAACATCACCATCGGGTTGCGACAGTTGGGCTGGCAAGCTGCCGAAAACTTCACGGTGCTCCTGACGCTGGTGCTCCTGGCCGTAGTAGTGGGCTTGGGGCTGCTATTGAGTCGTGAGCTCCGCGACGAAGTTCCGGCGCTGGTGGGGGCGTGGGCGCTGCTGGCTATCTGGGTGGCGCGCCGCCCCGAGTACCCCGAGCTGGCCTGGGCAGCACTGGCGGGTGCCGTGGTGGCGGCAGCGGGCAGTTTCGTGCTGGCCTCGCGCCGCCGTCGGCAGGCGCTGGGTGTATGAAATGTCCGTAATTTGGCCACTCAATAACTCTCTTCTCTACTCGACTTTTTTATGCGCAAGAACCTCGTTGCCGGCAACTGGAAAATGAACATGACCCTCCAGGATGGCCTGGCGCTGGTGTCTGAAATCACCAACATGGTGCAGGATGAAGTAACCGGCTCCGCGGTGGAGGTGGTTATCTGCCCGCCGTTTCCGTTTCTGTCGGCCATCGGCAAGCAGCTGCCCGAGGGTGGTCGGTTCCATTTGGGGGCGCAGAACTGCCACCAGAAGGAAAGCGGCGCCTTCACCGGCGAGGTGTCAGCCAAGATGCTGCAGTCGGTAGGAGCGGAGTACGTGATTCTGGGCCATTCGGAGCGCCGCCAGTACTTCCGTGAAGACGACCAGCTGCTGAGTGAGAAGCTGAAAGCCGCCCTGACGGCCGGCCTTAAGCCCATTTTCTGCGTGGGCGAAACCCTGGAAACCCGAGAAGCCGACGAGACTTTCAAGTACTTGGAGAAGCAGCTCAAAGACGGCCTGTTGCACCTCAGCAACGAAGAGTTTGAGCAGGTAGTTATTGCCTACGAACCCATCTGGGCCATCGGGACCGGCAAGACGGCCACCAGCGCCCAGGCCCAGGAAGTGCATGCCTTCATCCGCGAGCAGATTGCCCGCGCCTACGACGCCGAGGCAGCCCTGAATACTACCATTCTCTACGGCGGTTCGGCCAATGCCCAGAACGCCCGCGAGCTGTTTAGCCAGCCCGACGTAGACGGCGGCCTTATCGGTGGTGCCGCCCTTAAGTCGCGCGACTTCACCGAAATTATCAAGTCGTTCTAACTGTCATTCCAAGTGAAGCGAGGAATCTGGGATTCGCACAAGGCGTTAACCTAGATTCTTCGCTTTACTCAGAATGGCAACGAACTTATTTCGGCCGGATAATTGTCGCAAGGACACGCTCTAACCGTACCCTATGCTTTCCACCCTATTACTCTCCGGCTTGCTTGCCCTGAATCCGTTTGCGGACGCTCCGTTGCGGGTGCCGTTTGTGGCAGCGCCAACGATAGTGTCGCTGGAGCCGTGCCGGCTGTACGGCTCGGTGTACCTGGAGCGTGACCCTAACCGCCGGGGCTTCTGCTTCGGGGCGGTGTACGAAGAGCCGGAAGAAGCCTTTGCCGACGTGCTGGTGTTTCCTGAAAGCAACAAGCTCTTCGCCGACAAACCCGGCCTGTGGTACTTCACCGAAACCCGCGACTTCGCCGACTATGTGCTGTTCGTGTCCCCGAACCGCGGTCTGGCCGATTTCAGCATCAGCTATACTAAAGTGCGCTCCTTCGCCGGCTGCCGCAAGCAGTAGCCAGCAGTAGCGAGAAGTCATAAATCAGAAGCAGGACGATAGAAGTGAGAGGTGAGACTTTTGTTCAGGTAGCCCAGCCAATGGGTACTGGAACGAAAGTCTCACCTCTCATTTTTCCTGCGAACTTTGCGGCCCCGGTGTACCCGGATAACCTGAATTCCTCCCCTGACTATGGATTTTGTTGAAGTGCGCGTGCTGGCCCCCCGGGAACTGGCCGACATCCTGGTGGCCGAGCTGGCCGAAGTCGGCTACAGCACCTTTGAAGACAACGACGAGGGCTTTTGCGCCTACATCGACGAAGACCAGTTTGCGGCCGACGCCGTCAGCGAAATTATGAGCCGCTACGAGGGCCAGGGCGAGCTGGGCTACGAGCACCGCGTGATTACGCGCCAGAACTGGAATGCCGAGTGGGAGAAGAACTTCCAGCCGCTGGTTATTGCCGAGAAGGTGTCGGTGCGGGCGCCGTTTCATGAGGCCCGACCCGATCTGCAGTATGAAATCGTCATTATGCCGCGCATGTCGTTTGGCACCGGCCACCACGATACCACGGCCCTGATGATCACCAACCAGCTCGACGTAGACCACCAGGGCAAGCGCATGCTGGATATGGGCTGCGGCACCGGCATTCTGGCCGTTATGGCAGTGCACCTGGGCGCGAGCTACGTGCTGGCCGTGGACGTGGAGCCCTGGACCGCCGAAAACGCCGCCGACAATGCAGCCGAAAACAACGTGCAGGACAAAGTGGAAGCCCGCCTTGGCGACATCACCGCGCTGGAAGGCGAGGCCCCGTTTGATATCATTCTGGCCAACATCAACCGCAATGTGCTCCTTGAGGACATGGGCGCGTATGGCCAGTATTTGAAACCCGGCTGCCCCATTCTGTTTTCGGGGTTCTACGAGGAAGACCTGGCCCTGATCCGGGCGGCCGCTGAGCAGCATGGCCTGCGCTACGGCAGCCACCGCACCCAGAATCATTGGGTGTCTGCCATTTTTTATCAGGCATAATACACTTCGCCACCAGCAAAAAGAAGGCCCGCACTACCAAATAGTGCGGGCCTTCCTGCGTGAGGAATCAAAAGAATGCTACAAGCACAAAGCCAGCCATTCCTCGTCGGAGAGGCCGTAATCAACGGGGTTTTCGTGCACCAAAGCTTTGCTGTTAAGAGCGGGCAGCACGTCCTGCGGCGACACCAGAAAGTGGCGGGCCAGCCGGTCGAGGGCGGCTTTGCCGCGGCGTACGATGACGGTGCCGCACTCGGGCCGCACCTGCACTTCTGGATCTACAAGCAGCAGCATTTCCTTCCACTCAGTTACAGTGGCAGAAGACTTGCCCAGGCGTTGCGTAATGTCGTCACGCAGCGTCTGGACGGCGCGCAGCAGCGCGTTCGGGGCAAGGGCAGAAAGCCGGGAAGCAGCGTTTAGCATAAGACAAGTCCAATGAGTGAGTTCCGCTTATAAGATACGCAGATGCACTCCGAAAGATACCGTTTTAGCTGAGCCACCCAGTAAACTTTACGAGAAATTTCTGTGTCTGAAGTGTAAATATTTGCCTGTGGCAAAAGGCCAAGGTGTGCAGTCGGTTAAGCCCTGTTTGTAGGACCGTAGGCGAGGCAAATAGTCCAAAACCAGCAAAATAGCGGAGCAGGTGCCACCAAGCCTCCGAGTATGCCGACTATTAACGAAATTGTAGGCGACTTATCAGGTTTCGACGAATTTTTCTATGAAGCACTTCGCTTTCGGGTGGCTTAGCGCCCTGCTGCTGGCACTGAGCATGCCCGCCTTGGCCCAGCAGCCCAAGCCGCAAACGCCTGCCCGCCAGCAGCCTGCTGCTGCTCCGGCGGCGGTGCCGCGCTTTAACGGCAAGCTCTCCGCCGACCCCACACAGTTTATCCAGGATGTGCAGCTGATGATGGCGGCCACCAACAATGCGGCTGCCAAAAACACTGCCGCCAAACTGCAGCAGCTGTGGGGCAGCAACAAGCTCACGGCTACGCAGCAGTCCACCATCGTGGCCCTGGCCCAGCAGATGCAGACATTGGGCTACAAGCCCCGCCCGCACCTGGAGGCGTTGTTCGGAGCCATTGTGGCGGGCGCTACCGTACAGAACTTCACTGACCGCCAAACCGATGAGCTGCTGGATGTCCTCACCAAAACCGTGCGCCGCGACCCGGGGCCGGAGGCATCGAAGTTCATTGTCAGCACCGCTCAGTTTCTGGATACCAAGGTGCTGTACCGCTCGCGCTACAGCGCGCTGCGGGTAGTAGGCGGCAGCTTCTCCTTTGCCTACAACGACCAGGACATGCCCAGCATGGCCCCGGCCGTCGCGCCAGCCCCGGCGCCCGTGTCGGCCCCCGTCCTGACGCAGCCGCTGAACACCAAAGCCGGTGCCAAGCCCGCCGCCAAGAAACCCACCAAAAAGCGCAGCTCCGACGGCTGGGACACCGCTGACCTCTGGAGCAGCGGCAGCAGCAGCGGCTGGGGCGACAGCAACGACGGCTGGGGCACGCCTAAGAAAACCACGGCCAAAGTCGCGTCGGCCAAAGCAGGTGCTGCGCCGACAGCCGCTCCGGCTCCGGAACCAGCCTATGAGCCCGCGCCGTACTATGACAGCTACCTGGCACCGCCTACCCGCGGGCCGGTATTGCTGCTTAAAGATGCTGACCTGTTTATTTCCAGCGCCTCCGACTCGGTTACCATCACCAAAACCAGCGGAGCCGTGCTGCCGCTTACCGGCAAGTTTGTAGGCTACGGTGGCCAGTACGCTTGGCAGGTGAACGGCAACCCGGTTACGGCCGACCTCACCACCTACGACTTCGACCTCAACAAGCCGGAGTTTACGGCCGAGCCCGTAACACTCACGTACCCGGCGGTGCTGGAAGCACCGGTGAAAGGGGCCTTGTCGTATAAGAGCGTGAAGAAAAAGACTGGTTCAACCGACTCCGGCTACCCGCGCTTCATTTCGCTCACCAACGACGCCCGCGTGAAGAACATCGGCGAGAATATCCGCTACTATGGCGGCTTCTCGCTGGCGGGCAGCCGCACGCTGTCGGCGTCGCTGGACGGCTCGTTGTCGCGCATTTTCGTGGACGTGGACGGCAAGCCCAAGTTCCGGGCCGACAGCCGGGCCTACGTGCTCGGCGACTCGGTTATCACGGCGGAGCGGGCCTCGGTGTCGATTTTCGAGGACAAGATTGACTCGCTTACGCACCCTGGCGTGAAGCTGAAGTACAACAAGAAAACGCAGGTGCTGCAACTGGCGCGCGAAGCCGGCCTCTACAAAACCACGCCGTTCTACGACTCTTATCACCAGATGGAAATCACGGCCGAGATGCTGACCTGGCCCATCCGGACGCCCGATATTCAGTTCTCTATTCTGACGGCCAAAAACCAGGTGACGGCCAACTTCGAGAGCAAGGAGTTCTACACCAACACCCGCTACCAGCAGATCAAGGCCATCAACAAGCTGCATCCGCTGCAGATGGTGGTGGGCTACAGCGCCGAAAACGGCAACCGCAAGCGCTTCACGGTGCAGGAAGTGGCCGATTTCCGCAAGCTCAAGCCTGAAAACGTGCGCTCGGCCGCCGCTGGCCTCGCCCGTGACGGATACGTGGACTGGAACCCGCAAACCCAGCAGATTACGCTGCGGCCCAAGGCCATGCACTACGTGAATTCCAGCCGCGGCAAAAAGGACTACGACCACATTGCCATCAAGAGCCTGTCGCCATCGGGCAAAAACGCCACGCTCAACCTCAATTCCAACGACCTGATTGTGCGCGGTGTGGACCGCTTCAACTTCTCCGACGACTCCGTAACGGTATTCGTGAAGCCCGATTCCAGCATCATTCGGATTCAGAAAAACCGCGGCATCCTGTTCAACGGCACGGTGGTGGCCTCGGCCTTCGTGTTCAAGGGCAAGGAGTTCAAGTTCGACTACGACGGGTTCTTCATTGATCTGGCCCAGATTGACTCCATCATCGTGAAGGGCAAGAACTCGAAAGGCTCGGTGATGAAGGCGCGTAAGGACACCGACTTTACGCTTACCAACAAGAAGAAAACCTCGACCGGCAAGCTCTACATCAACCACCCCAACAATAAGTCGGGGCGCAAGAAGCTAGGCGCCTATCCATCGTTTGATGCTACCACCGGCGCCTACGTGTACTTCGACAAGCCCGAGGTACTGGGCGGCGCCTACGACACGACGGTGTACTTCGATATTCCGCCGTTCAAGCTCGACTCGCTCAACAACAAAAACCGCTCGGCGGTGGGTTTCAAAGGCACGTTCGTGAGTGGCGGCATCATGCCCGACATGAAAACCAAGCTCAGTCTGCAGGAAGATGGCTCGCTGGGCTTCACCTACGACCTGCCCAAAGAAGGCGTGCCGCTATACGGTGGTAAGGGCCGCCTGTTTAACAAGGTGAAGATGAGCAACCGCGGCATCCAGGGCATCGGCGACGTGAAGTACCTCACCAGCACACTCAGCTCCGACCAGTTTATTTTCTACAGAGACTCCGTGGTAACGGTGGGCAAGGCCGGCACCATTCTGCCGGGGCCACTGAACGGTACTGAGTTTACGAAGGTGAACCTGCCGCCGGGCTACCAGATGAAGTGGGCCATCAAGCAGGACTCGATGTATTTGAGCACCCAGGCCGGAACGCAGGGCAAGCCTATGCTGCTCTACGGCGACCAGTACGGCTTCAAAGGTGTGGCTACGCTCACGCCGGGCGGCCTCTACGGCGACGGCCGCATCGAAGGGCCCCAGTCATTTATCCGCTCCACCCAGATTGCCTTCAAGCCCACCAGCTATAGTGGCAAGCAGTCCACGCTCAGCATCAAGTCGGCCGAGCCCAACAAGCCGGCCCTGACGGCCAACAACGTGGCCTTTGCCTACGACGTGAAAAACGGCAACACCGTCTTTGCCCGCGAAAGCGACGACAACAAGTCCAGCATCGACCTGCCGTATTCCGACTACAAAACCACGCTGTCGGGCGGCGTCTGGGACTTCAAAAAGAAGCTGGTGCAGCTGAAGGTAGCGCCCGGCGCCGACTCCACGCGCTCCTACTTCTACTCGACCCGCAAAGACCAGAACGGCCTGAAATTCCGGGCCGCTACCGGCCAGTATGATCTGGCCCGCTACCGCCTCGTGGCCGGCGGTGTGCCCTACATTGCCTCCGCCGACGCCTGGATTTCGCCGGACTCCAGCAAGGTGTATGTGCTGGCCAACGCTCAGATGCGCACCTTCCAGAACGCGGGCATTGTGATGGACACACTAGCCAAGTTCCACAAGCTCTACCAGGGCGAAATCAAGGTGTTGTCGCGCAACGCCTTCACCGGCAACGCACTGTATAGCTACAAAAACGCCTCCGCCGACTCGTTTGCCATCAAGTTCGCCAACTTCCAGATCGACTCGGCGGCGGTGGGCATGGCTACGGCGAAAGGCACTAAGCCGGTAGCCGCCAAAAAAGCGGGCCTGCTCAAGCGCGGCGACGACAACAGCGGTGCGCCCCTGTCGCCGCCCACTACGGCCGTGGCCACCATCGATGCCAAAGACAAGTTCCATTTGGCTCCGCGCATTGCCTACCGGGGCGGCGTGAACATGAGCTCCAAACGCAAAGGCTTCATCTTCGATGGGCAGGCGCGGCTGGAGTTCAGTAAGGTGCCTACCGCTGCCGAGTGGTTTGCGGTGCAGGACTCCATTGACCCGAAAGCCATCCGGCTGCGCATTCCGGAGCCCGGCGTGAAGGCCGCCGACGACAACCTGTTTACGGGCCTGTTCCTGTCGGATGGCACCGGCAAGGTATACCCGCTGTTTGCCGGCCCCAAGCCCGATATCATCGACCGGAACTTCTTCCAGGCGGGCGGCACGCTGGCTTTCGACCAGAAAAAAGGCGTGTATACCATTGCCAATCACGATCTGGCCGACCCCAACCAATACGAAGGCTCGGTGCTGAGCTTCATTGATTCGTCGTCGGCGCTGAGCTTCCGCGGCAAGCTCAACTTCATCAACTCCAGCAAAGACTACGGCATCACGGCCTCGGGCGTGGGCACCGCCCGCCCCGATAGCAACCGCTACTCCATCAACAGCTTCCTGACCTTCGACATCAACCTGCCGGAGAAAGCCGTGGAAGCCATGGCCACCGACATGGCTACCAACACCAAAGGCGCCCCCGAAGCCCTCGACGGCTCGCAGGAAGAGCTATACAAGCTGGCCGAGTTCATGGGCAACAAGGGCGTGCAGAGCTACGCCGAGCGCCGCGGCAAGTACGAGCCGCTGCAGAAACTCTCGCCCAAGTTGCTGCACACGGTGGTGCTCAACAAGGTGAATCTGCGTTGGAACGAGAAGTTCAAGGCTTGGCACTCGGTGGGCAAGATTGGCCTCGTGAGCATCGGTAAGAAGGATTTGAACGCGCTGATTGACGGCTACATTGAAATCCGGAAAGGCGAAAACAACACCGACGAGGTGAACCTCTACCTGGAAGCCGAACCCCAGACCTGGTACTTCCTGAAGTACTCGGGCACGGCGTTGCTGGCCAAGGCCCAGCACGGCTCTTTTGACGAAATTGTGGGCCGCGCCGCCAAAGGCGACTACAACACGGCCACGCAGTATGGCTTCTTCCTCGGCGACGACCAGGAGGTGCAGCAGTACCTGACGCACTTCCGCAAAGACTACCTGCGCGAAGACCCCAAGAAGATCAAGGCGCCGATATCGTCGGCGGCGCAGAGCACCGGCAACTTCGACTTCGACCAGGATAACGGCAAGAAGAAAAAGAAGAAAGGCAACGAGCCCGCCTTCGACGCCGACGGCATGCCGATTGAGGAAGCGCCAGTAGAGAAAAAGAAGAAGAACAAGAAAGAGGAAGCCGCTTTTGGCGCCGACGAAACGCCGGTGGAAGACACCAGCAAGAAGCCCAAGAAAGCCGCCGAGCCGGTAGCTGCCGAGCCCGCCGCCAACGATGAGCCCGCCGTCGACCCGAAGCAGGCCAAAAAGGAAGCCGAGCGGCTGAAGAAAGAAGAAGAGAAGAAAGCCAAAGAGGACGCCAAGAAGAAGAAGTCCAAAGAAGACGACCCCTTCGGCGACTCGTAAGCAACCAGCGCCCCGGCTCCCAAGCCGGGGCGTTTTGCGTTTTGTAGTTTTCGGGTTTCCTGCTCCCGGCCCGACGCCACTGGCGTCCGACCGGTTGTCGTACGCGCCACCTGCCGGCCGCTGCCCGAATCAGGCCCACGCAAACAACAGCAGCTGGTGGCAACCGGTCGGACGGCTGCTACCGTCGGACCGGGAGGATGGGCTTCAGTCGTACGGCGTGCGGAAGCGTATGCTGCACTTTCTATCTTTGGCCTTCTCTCGCTCTTCCCGCCCATGAATCTTGCTATCATCCTCGGCCTGCTGCTGGCCGCCTACCTGCTCGGCTCCATTCCCACGGCGCTGTGGGTGGGGCAGCGCTTTTTCGGCCTCGATATCCGGGAGCATGGCTCCGGCAACGCCGGCGCCACCAACACCTTCCGGGTGCTGGGCAAGAAGCCCGGCTCCTTCGTTATGGCCATCGACGTGCTGAAAGGCTGGGCCGCTACTTCGCTGGCCCAGGTGATGCTCAATCAGGGCGCCATCACGCCCGGTCAGCTGCTGTATTTCCAGCTGGCGTGTGGCATTCTGGCCATTGTGGGGCATATCTACCCGGTGTTTGCGGGGTTCAGGGGCGGCAAGGGCGT
Organism: Hymenobacter puniceus; assembly: GCF_014333525.1. GTDB lineage: Bacteria > Bacteroidota > Bacteroidia > Cytophagales > Hymenobacteraceae > Hymenobacter. The sequence continues at coordinate 789,751 of NZ_JACSCX010000001.1, read as the reverse complement.
GGCCACGGTGCTGGGCATGATGCTGGCCATTGCGCCCGCCACGGTGGGCGTGTGCGTGCTGGTGTTTCTGGCGGTGCTGGCTACCACGCAGTACGTGTCGTTGAGCAGCATGTCGGCTGGGGTGGCGTTTGCGCTGCTACAGCTGCTACCGGCGTTTCGGCCGCAAAACCCGCTGCTGGTGTGGTTCGGGTTTATTCTGGCGGCGCTGCTCGTCTACACCCACCGCGCCAACATCGGGCGGCTGCGCAGCGGCACCGAAAGCCGCGTGCCGCTGCCGTGGAAGCGGAAGTAATTGCCTTTTCATAAATAGTAATATGTCACCTAAGGTCTGTAGTATTTTATTGCTTTTGTGCATGTCCTGTGCGGATATGAAAACAGATTTAGATAAATATCCAGAATTTAAAAGCGAATACGTTAAATATGAAATTAAGTCATATATGAAGAGAAATAATTTAAAAGATGCTGTTTATTATATTAAAATAAGCAAGTCAAATGATACTACAAGTATTGAAATGTCTTCTTTTATACATAGAGAATTTATTGATATAATGCGGCCATGTGCTGTGATGAATGCATATGGGGATTCTATTCTGATAAAGCATAGTGACTGTGAAAAGGCTAAAGTGTCTAATTTTATCAAGAGTTTTGTGAATAGCAATCTAAAAAGTTACGAACCTATTATGAAAATAGGAGCTAATGGTGATACCGTCGAGTGCCACGAAAATGTATTTTATGATCCTGAGGTAATGAAAATATATTTATATGGTGGTATGATGAACGTTATAAAGGCTAATGATATGTATATAAGCAAGTAGCTATTGCTTCGATTACAGCATATGCTGCCTCTCAACTACCTTTACCCCCGAATTCCCACTAACCCCGCTTCCCGCATGGCTTCTCTCCTCGAACAGCACCAAGACCGTTTTCTGAGCGAACTGCTCGACTGGCTGCGTATTCCCTCGGTTTCGGCCGACCCCAAGTTCCACGGCGACGTGCTGAAGGCCGCGGAGTTTCTAAAAACCCGCTTCGAAGAAGTAGGCCTCGACAACGTGGAGCTGTGCCCCACGGCCGGCAACCCCATCGTTTACGGCGAGAAAATCATCGACCCCAGTTTGCCTACGGTGCTCGTGTATGGCCACTACGACGTGCAGCCCGCCGACCCGTATGAGCTTTGGGATTCGCCGCCGTTCGAGCCCGTTATCAAAAACGAGAAGATCTACGCCCGCGGCGCCTGCGACGACAAAGGCCAGGTGTACATGCACGTGAAGGCCCTGGAGCTGATGAACCTGGATGGTGGCCTGCCCTGCAACGTGAAGGTGATGGTGGAAGGCGAAGAGGAAATCGGCTCCAGCAACTTGGGCATCTTCGTGCGCGCCAACAAGGAAAAGCTGAAGGCCGACGTCATCCTGATTTCCGATACCGGCATGCTCGCCAATGACGCGCCCAGCATTGAGGTGGGCTTGCGCGGCCTGAGCTACCACGAAGTGGAAGTGACGGGCCCCAACCGCGACCTGCACTCCGGCATCTACGGCGGCGCCGTGCCCAACCCCATCAACGTGCTCTGCAAGATGATTGCCTCGCTGCACGACGAAAACAACCACATTACCATCCCCGAGTTCTACAACAACGTAGCCGTGCTGAGTGCCGAGGAGCGCGCCGAACTGAACCGCGTGCCACACTCCGACGACGAGTTCAAGCAGAGCATTGGCCTGAAAGACGTGTACGGTGAGAAAGACTATACCACCGTGGAGCGCATCGGCATCCGGCCCACGCTGGACGTGAACGGCATCTGGGGCGGCTACACCGGCGAGGGCGCTAAAACGGTTATTGCCTCCAAGGCCTTTGCCAAGATTTCGATGCGCCTGGTGCCCAGCCAGACCTCTGACGAAATTACGGCTCTGTTCCAGCAGCACTTCACCCGCATTGCCCCGGCCGGCGTGACGGTGGTAGTGAAGCCCCACCACGGCGGGGAGCCCGTCGTGACGCCTACCGACTCGGTAGCCTACAAAGCCGCGGCCGACGCCATGGAAACCACCTTCGGCAAGCGCCCGATTCCGACGCGCGGCGGCGGCTCCATCCCGATTGTGGCCATGTTCAAGAGCGAGCTGGGCGTGGATACCGTGCTGTTCGGTTTCGGCCTCGATTCCGACGCCATCCACTCACCCAACGAGCACTACGGCGTCTTCAACTTCCTGAAAGGCATCGAAACTATTCCGCACTTCTTCCGCAACTACGCGGCAGCCATGAAGGCGTAGAGGCTAGCAGCACCACTTAAATAAAAGCGGCTCCCAATGCATTGGGAGCCGCTTTTATTTAAGTGGTGCTGCTGGCAGTGCAGGTGGCGCAGTAGGCTGCTCACTGGCATTAGCATTCTTCTGATTAGCACTCCGTACGGCTTCTACCAGTTTACCAGGCCCTCGATAAAACAAAAAGCCAGCACCCCGAAAAATTAGCGCTGGAACCTTCGTAAACAGTAGACGACCGGTCCCACGCACCAGGTTTTTACTGCCTCGCCAGGTAGCAGTACCGGCAGCTGCCGTTGCGCGCCCAACTTGCTCTGGCTTGAATAAGGCCCCCATATAAAACTGCAGCGTGCTGTTGCGAATACGTGTTCGGATGACGTCACCGGAGAAATCAACATCACGGTAAAGCGGTGTAAGGTCGGCAGTATAGCGCCAGCCCATCTGTAGCCCGGATGGATCCTGATAGCCAAACCCTACAGCAAAACCATAGGTGTAAGTAATGAAAGGAAGTTTGCCGACCCTATACAGTGTGGGGTCATTGGGCTTCACGGCCAGTAAATGGCTGATAGTAGGTCCGGCTTCCAGAAAAATATCATCCAGCGTGTATTGTAGCAGCACCGGAACATCAAGATATGCCAGCCGATGGCTGATGCTAGGGGCATACTTCTCAGACTTGTCGCCCTTCAGCGAGTAATGCGCTTCTGCCTGTATGCCTATATTCTCGCTGAACTTAATTTGAGCCATGCTACCAGCATGCCAGCCCAATCTGAGGCGGCTCTGGCTTACATCAGCCCCAACACCATTAGACAAGCTGGCGCCGGCTTTTATACCAACTTTCACTGTTTGGGCAACGCCTGCAAGTTGCGTAGCTCCTGTACTTACAACTATCAGCAGTAGCTTTTTTATCATAGCAAAGAAATAAGCGGTAGTACATTCGGCAAGCATCCCACAATACCAGCCAGGCTGAGTCCGCAACAAATGAGCCAAGAGCAGCTGGTGAGACGGTACAAAACAAAAAGCCTTCTGCCAGATGAGGCAGAAGGCTTTTTGAGGAGCAATATTAGTAGGTTGGTTTACTTGCCTGGCAGCAGGAAGCCCACAGAAGCTTGAATCACTGAGTTGCGGGCGTTGCGCAGGTCGCCGTTGTAGTAGGAGTCGTTTTTGGCGAAATCGGTGAGTGAGCCGTTGTAGCGCAGCCCCAGCATAAAGCCCTGCTCAGACTGGTAGCCAAGGCCGGCGGCATAGCCTAGCTCGTTGCGGTTCACGTTGTCGAGGCTCTGCTCAGCGTCGGTGCGTCCCACCAGCACGTTGCCTAATGAGCGGGTGCCTTCGTCCTTCACCTTCATCAGGTAGCTGTACTGCGGGCCGGCCTCGAAGTACACACTGCCTGCCTTCACTTTTAGCAGCACCGGCACGTCAATGTAGTTGTACGTAACCTTGCCATCGTAGGTGTAGAGCCCGAAAGCCCGGCTGCCATTGTACTCGTAGCCTTTTTGCGAAAACAGCACTTCCGGCTGCAGCGACAGGAATCCATCGTCGAGCAAGCCAATATTGAGCATGGCGCCGGCATGGAAACCTACTTTACTGTCGAACCGGTCTTCATCGGTCAGGTCGCCAGCGAGGTTGGAGAGGTTAGCGCCGCCTTTCAGGCCAAAACGTACGCCTTGCGCGTGGGCCGAAGCGCCGCCCAGCAGCAATAGGGCAAACAGAGCAACAGAAGTCTTTTTCATGAGAAATGAAGGTTGAACAAACAACGATACGGCCTATACGCGGCCAACCGGGTAGCTGGATCGGGCAGTAGCAAAAAAACGGCCACTTCTTCAGAGCGAAGAAACGGCCGTTTTCAGTAGGTATTGTGTCAGCTGCTTATTTGGTTGGAATCAGGTAGCCGACCTGCAGCGTATAGGCGTTGTTGAAGGCCTTAAGCTCGTTGTCGGTATCCTTGCTGTCAATCAAGGAGTTGAAGCCGCGCGCATAGCGCAAGCCCAGGCTGATGCCGCCGTCGGTCATGTAGCCTACGCCGGCTACACCGCTGATGTCAAACTGCGCCAGGTCAGACTTGTAGGCTTCGTCGCGGCTCACGCCGGTGTAGTCCAAGAAGCCACCGTTATCTTCCACTTTATCCTTGGTGCCGTTGTTGTACTTGGTGGTCGTCTGCGCTTTGGTTTTCGAGCCAAACAGGTAGCTCACCTGTGGGCCCAACTCGAAAAACAAGCCACCAGCGTTGATTTTAGCCAGCAACGGCACATCGAGGTAGTGCAGCACGCGCTGCTGCTCCTGCTCTACCGACGATACGCCGGCTGCCAGACCCGACTTCTGGGTCGAGGAAATTTCGTAGCCCTTGCGGTTGTACAGCAATTCCGGCGAGAACGAGAAGAACCCGTCGCTGCTGAGCGGAATCGTGGCGCTGATACCACCGTTATAACCCAGCTTATAGTCGCCGAGGTCGGTGCTATAGTTGTTGCCGGTAATCAGGTTGACATTGTCGCCGGAGATGTTGGAATACGTAGCGCCGGCTTTGATGCCGATACGAAATCCGCCGGCATCCTGGGCGTGAGCAACAGCGGCTGCTGACACCAAGGCCAGCGTGAGGGCAAGAGACTTTTTCATGAGAAGGGGGTGAGGGAGGGGTGGAGGTGGCAAACACACAACGGCAACACAAGCCAGCGCCAAAGGCCACCAGACGGGCCGTTTCAGGGCCTCTTAGCGAAAGAAGTGACCTAAATGTTGCGTTGGGACTGAAAATTAATGTTGAAAGAAAGTGCGTAGCGCAACAGCTGCGGTGCCTATTTTCGTGCTTGCTTTGTTGCTGTATGCCTTTTTCTATCCGATTGAGTATGAAGCTGACAGGGGCGCTACTGGCTGTTCTGGCCGGGCCGCTGCAAGCGCAGGTAGCACCGCCCGGCCCCCTGATAATCGGGGCCTATGCGCAGGGTAGTTTCATTCTGGCCCACACGCCGGCCATCAACCACCTGGCCGTGTCGCACCCTACTGGCCTGGAGCTGAATCTGCAGCGCCAGCTCAATGGCTCGGAGCCCTGGCACGCGTGGTACCGCTACCCCAAAATCGGGATGGCGCTGGTTTACTACGACTACCACAACCCTGTATTGGGGCGTTCCTACGCATCCACCATCTACCTCAACAAGCGTGTTCTGTATTCGCCCCGCCGCGAGTTGAATTTCCGCTTGGGTACGGGCCTTGCCTACTTCACCAACCCGTTCGACCTCGAAACCAACCATAAAAACACCATCGTCAGCTCGCGCCTGAATGCCGTGCTGCAGATGCGCCTGGAATATGATATGGCTGTAGCCGAGCACCTGGGTTTGCTGGTGGGGCTGGGGCTCAATCATTATTCCAACGGCGCTACCACCAAGCCTAACTTCGGTATCAACCTGCCCACCGTATTTCTGGGGCTCAACTACCACCAGCAGCGGCCCTTCGTGCCGCTGGCGCCGCCCACCGACGACACCCCTACCGACCTGGGCCAGAACTTCCTGAACCTGAGTTCCAGCCTGGGTTTCAAGCAGCGCAGCGCCATCAACCGGCAAAAGTACCTCGTGCACTCCGTATCGGTGCTGGGTGGGCGCCGCATTGGGCGCAAAAGCAACCTGCTGGTAGGCCTGGAAGGCTTCTACGACCGTAGTCTGCTAGCCGAGCTGCGCGACACCGCCCGCACCACCGACCACCTGCCCGACGTGAAAAAGGCTGGCGCTATCATCGGCCACGAGCTGTTATTTGGCCGTCTGGCCGTCGTCACGCATCTGGGTTTCTACCTCTACAATCCCTACAAATCCAACAAGTTCTACTACGAGCGAATCGGCCTGAAATACCACGTCACCGACCGTCTTTTCGGCGCCGTCGACCTCAAAGTGCACCGCGGCTCCGCCGACGTAATTGAGTGGAAACTGGGCGTGAAGCTGTGATTCGTTGGTGTGCTGATTCGTTGGTGTGCTGCGTAAAGCGGTTCTGTCATCCTGAGCTTGCCGAAGCATCTCTACTGCTTCGTTGCGTTATCGTTGCAAATGTCAGCAAGCCAGATTTCTCGCGCTGCCCGGAATAAATTTTCTGCGAAGCGGTAGAGATGCTTCGACAAGCTCAGCATGACGTCCAATCCATCACTCCACACACACACCACTCAGCTACTTCACCAGTGCCTGATTGATGCGCTTGATCAGGCCGGGCCCTTCGTACACGAAGCCGGTGTAGAGCTGCACGAGCGAGGCGCCGGCAGCCAGCTTCTCCTTGGCATCCTCGGACGAGTGAATGCCGCCCACCCCAATGATGGGCAGCGCGCCGTTGCTGTGCTGATGCAGGTAGCGCACCACTTCGGTGGCCCGCTGGCGTAGCGGGCGGCCGCTCAGGCCTCCGGCACCCAGGCCCTGAACTTGGCTGGCGTTGGTCTGCAGGCCGTCGCGGCTGATGGTGGTGTTGGTGGCCACGAGGCCACTGAGCTGGGTTTCGCGGGCAATAAGTAGGATGTCGTCGAGCTGCGCATCGGTGAGGTCGGGCGCAATTTTGAGCAGCAGCGGGCGGGGCGAAGGCAGCGTAGCGTTGCGCTCCTGCACCTGCTGCAGCAGCCGAATCAGCGGCTCCCGCTCCTGCAGCTGCCGCAGCCCCGGCGTATTCGGCGACGACACGTTCACCACAAAGTAGTCCACTACGCTGTGCAGGGCCTCCACGCAGGCCACGTAGTCATGGGCGGCTTGCTCGTTGGGCGTGTCTTTGTTCTTGCCGATGTTGCCACCCACAATCAGGCCGGCCGGCCGTGGGCCGCGCAGGTGCTCGGCGGCGGCGGCGGCGCCGTGGTTGTTGAAGCCCATGCGGTTGAGCAGCGCCCCGTCCTGCGGCAGCCGGAACAGGCGCGGCGTGGGGTTGCCGGGCTGCGGCCGGGGCGTCACCGTCCCGATTTCCACGAAGCCAAAGCCCAGCGCCCCTAGCTCCGGCAGCAGCTCGGCGTTTTTGTCGAGGCCGGCGGCCAGTCCCACCGGATTGCGAAACCGCAGCCCGAACACCTCCCGCTCCAGATCCGGGTGCTGAAAGTCGTAGAGCCCGCGCAATGCCGCCGCCCCGCCCGGCACGCGGTGGGCGCGGCGCAGGTTGTTGAACACCAGATGATGTGCCTTTTCCGCGTCGAGTTGAAAGAGCAGGGGCTTGAGTAGAGCTTTGTACATGGCTGACCAGTCGTTTCCGGAAGGCAAAGCTCCTACTTATTCCGTTAGTGGGCGCACCCAACTGCAGTAGCTAACAGAAAATTTATTTTGATAGATATATGCCTGAAAGCTAGCTGAATTGGTTGGGCAACGGTGGCTGCCAGACAGCAAAGGCTGGAAAAAGCTTGCAGGAAGTGAAATCACCTAGTACTTTTGCCATCCCTTCAGCAGGAAGTTAACGCCACTGCCACGGGAACCGATTCTGTAGCTCAGCTGGTAGAGCAATACACTTTTAATGTATGGGTCCTGGGTTCGAATCCCAGCGGGATCACCAAAACCCCTCACTGCGAAGCGCAGTGAGGGGTTTTTTTATTGGTGTCTACCAGAACTAAAGTCCCTGCAAGCTTCGGTTGGGCAGCCATCACCAAGCATCCCGGTATCTGACTCCGCGTCAACTACAAAACCCGTGATTCAGCCGGCCCAGCCCTCCCGGTCGAGGCTGCGGTACTGGATGGCCTCGGCCAGGTGCGGCAGCTGGATTTCGTCGGTCTCGGCCAGGTCAGCAATGGTGCGGGCTACTTTCAGAATCCGGTCGTAGGCGCGGGCCGAGAGGCCGAGGCGCTCCATGGCGGTTTTGAGCAGCGTGCGGCCCGCGTCGTTGATGGCGCAGATGTCCTTCACCATCTGGGGCGGCATCATGGCGTTGGAATGTATGTCGGGAAACTCCTGGAAGCGGCGGGCCTGCACCTGCCGGGCCGCATCTACGCGGCGCTGGATATCCTGGCTGCTCTCGGCTTTGCGCGTTTCCGTCATCTGGTCGAACGTAACGGGCGTAACTTCCACGTGCAAATCAATCCGGTCGAGGAGCGGGCCGCTGACTTTGTTGAGGTAGCGCTGCACCACGCCGGGGCCGCACACGCACTCCTTTTCGGGGTGGTTGTAGTAGCCGCAGGGGCAGGGGTTCATGCTCGCAATCAGCATGAAGTTGGCCGGAAAGTCGATGCTGATTTTGGCCCGCGAGATGGTCACGCGGCGCTCTTCCAGCGGCTGGCGCATCACTTCCAGCACCGTGCGCTTGAACTCCGGCAGCTCATCCAGAAACAGCACGCCATTGTGAGCCAGCGAGATTTCACCGGGCTGTGGATTGCCGCCGCCACCCACCAGCGCCACGTCGGAAATGGTATGGTGTGGGGCTCGGAACGGCCGCGTGCCCAGCAGCGAGGCGTTGGCGCCCAACTTGCCGGCCACCGAATGAATCTTGGTGGTTTCGAGGGCTTCCTGAATGGCCAGCGGCGGCAGAATAGTGGGCAGGCGCTTGGCCAGCATGGTTTTGCCCGCGCCGGGCGGCCCGATCATAATAACGTTGTGGCCGCCGGCCGCCGCAATTTCCAGGGCCCGCTTGATATTTTCCTGGCCCTGCACATCAGCAAAGTCGGCGGCGTATTGGTTGGCATCGAGCTGGAAGGCGTCGCGCGTGTCCATCACCACCGGCTCAATGGCTAGGCGGCCCTCAAAGAAGTCGATGGCCTCCTGCATGGTGTCCACCGGAATGATGTCGAGGTTGTTGACGATGGCCGCCTCCCGGGCATTCTCGCGGGGCAGAATGAAGCCCTTGAAACCTTCCTTGCGGGCCTGAATGGCAATGGGCAGTACTCCGCGGATTGGCCGCAGTGCCCCATCCAGTGCCATTTCACCCATGATGATGTACTCGCCCAGGCGTTCGGTGTTGAGCTGCTGTGAGGCGTGCAGGATACCCAGCGCAATGGGCAAATCGTAGGCCGAGCCTTCCTTGCGGATGTCGGCGGGGGCCATGTTCACCACCACCTTGGTGCGCGGCATCCGCAGCCCCCGAAACTTGAGGGCTGCCTCAATCCGCTGCTGGCTTTCCTTAATGGCATTATCGGGCAGCCCTACCACGTAAAAATTGGTGCCCTGCGATACAACTACTTCAATGGTAATGGTATAAGCATTTACTCCCTGCACGGCCGAGCCGAAGGTTTTGGTAAGCATAGGATCAGCAGACAAACGATAAAGTGGAGTAGCAATATAGCCGAAATACCACTGTCCGGCACGCACAAATTCGCCCGTAGTTTCTCTGGTTGTAGCGGGTTAGGCCAAACCGAAAAGAAGCTACGGGCGAAAAAGAAATGGCTGATTTAGGGCCGCTGGCACGACAGGCAAACGGCAGTTACTTACGCCTCTACTAGCTGCTCGATGAGCATAATCATGATGTGAATAGCCTTAATGTGGATTTCCTGCACCCGGTCGGCGTAGCCGTGGTGCGGGGCCCGAATTTCCACGTCGCAGAGGGTGGCCAGCTGGCCGCCGTCCTTGCCGGTGAGGCCTACTACCCGCATGCCGGCAGCTTTGGCGGCTTCGGCGGCGCGCAGCACGTTCGGGGAGTTGCCGCTGGTGCTGATGGCCAGCAGCACGTCGCCGGGGCGGCCCAGGGCCTCCACGTAGCGGCTAAAGATGTGGTCGTAGCCGAAGTCGTTGGCCACGCAGCTCATGTGCGAGGCCTCAGTGAGGGCAATGGCGCCCAGTGCGGGGCGGTTTTGGCGGTAGCGGCCAGTAAGCTCCTCGGCGAAGTGCTGGGCGTCGCAGAGGCTGCCGCCGTTGCCGCAGCTCAGGATTTTGCCTTTCTGTTGCAGGCTTTCAGCCATGAGGCGAGCCGCCTGCTCGACGGCTGTAAGGTTGGCGGGGTCAGCCAGAAAACGGTCCAGCACGGTGCGGGCTTCGGTCAGCTCCGCCCGGATGAGGTCGGGGAGGGAAACGGGGGTCTTCACGGTGCGAAGATAGGCCGGCTACGCCAGCGGCGCTTCGTCGCGGGTGGTGGGGCGGTGCGCGTCGGGCGGTACGGGAGCCGGCACCACGTAGCCTTCGGGATGCACGGTGGTACCCGTACGCGGGGCATTGGTTCCAGTGCCCCGCTGCTCTAGCTGCTGGTCGTAGAGGCGGGCCTTCAGCTCATTGATCTTGCCTTCGTGAGCGGCCACGTTGCGGCGCAGCAGGGTGCTGTCTAGGTTTTCAGTAATAAGCTGCAAGAGAAGCAGCACCGCCCCAATCACGAAGAGGGCGTAGTAGAAGCCGGCGGCATTGCCACTGCCTGCCGTAACCGCCATCAGGCCGTCGCGCGAGCCGGGGCTTAGAACAAGCAACAAAGCCAGCAGGACATAGACCATCACCAGAATGGTGACCAAACGTTTCAAAACAAGCATGAGTTGGCGTAGCTAGTTGTGGGGAGTAAGCAATGGGGCCGTGTACGCGAAAACGCAGTAGGCGGGTTAAATATAGTGGTTCGCTCATTCTGCGCTACGCCCGGTGCCCCGCGGCTCCGGCGCAGCAGGCGCTGTAGCAGGTTGGGCGCGTGTAAGCCGTGCCTGTATCTGCCGCAGCTTCTGGCGCTCAATTGGAAAGAGACTGTCGGTGGGCTGGCGGCGCAGGGAGTCCAGCAGTTGGGTGGCGGCCAACGTGTCGGCGGCGGTCAGCAGCGAGTCGGCGCGGAGCAGGGCTGTGTCGTAGGCCATGCTGGCGGCTATTTTGCGCTGCAGGGCCGCTTCCGTGGCTTGGCGGACCGGTTGCTGCTGCATCTGCCGGAATTTGTGCCACAGCCACGTGCCGCCCTGGGCCAGCAGCAGCAGCACAATCAGGGTTGCTACCCAGCGGCGCGTGGTGTCAGAGGAAGTGCTCATGCGGCTAAGTGCGGATCAGCGCGCCACTGTGGCGGAATCGGCCAGCACGGCGGAATCGGCCACAACTACAGGGGCAGTGCTGACCGCCTGGCTGGCCCTGATGCGTTTTTCCATGGCTGTGCTGCGCTCCGTGAGCTGCTCCACGCGGGTAGCCGGATCAGGCGCCTGTTCTTTGTACCAGTACTTGTAGGCAAAACGCAGCCCAATCATCACCAAAGCCAGTGTCCAGAACCATTGCGACTTAAACCACGGAACTTTAGGAGTAGACATATTTTTAGGGCTTATAGGATTGGGGCTTAGGCAGCGCAATATGCTGGATTCGGCGTCACCAACCGTAAGTAATAAAATTCGCTTGTCCTGATCCTAGAAGCCTAACTCCCCATGCCTCACCCGCTACGCCAGCGCGGCGTTGGTGGCCTGCATCTGGCTGAGGCGCTGGTAAAGGCCGCCGGGCTGGCGTAGCAGCTCGTCGTGGGTGCCGCGCTCGGCAATGCGGCCTTGGTGCAGCACAATGATTTCGTCGGCGTGCTGCACGGTGCTCAGGCGGTGGGCAATAACCAGCGAAGTGCGGCTCTGCATCAGGCGCGTCAGGGCTTCCTGCACCAGCTTTTCGCTCTCCGTGTCGAGGGCTGAGGTGGCTTCGTCGAGAATGAGGATGGGCGGATTGCGCAAAATGGCGCGTGCAATGCTCAGCCGCTGCCGCTGCCCGCCCGACAACCGCCCGCCCCGGTCCCCAATCAGGGTGTGGTAGCCCTCGGGCGTGGCCATGATGAAGTCGTGGGCGTTGGCAATGCGGGCCGCTTCCATTACCTCGGCCTCGGTGGCCTGGGTGTTGAAGCGGATGTTGTTGAGGATGGAATCGTTGAACAGGATGCTTTCCTGCGTCACGATGCCCATCTGCTCGCGCACCGAGTGAATGGTACAGTCGCGCACGTCGTGGCCGTCAATAAGGATCTGGCCGCCGGTGGGGTCGTAGAAGCGGGGCAGTAGGTCGGCGAGGGTGCTTTTGCCCGAGCCGCTGGGGCCCACCAGCGCCACGGTTTTGCCTTTTTCAATCACCAAGTTGATGTCCTGCAGCACCGGCACGTCGGCGTAGCGGAACTGCAGGTTGCGCAGCTCAATCTGCTGCCGGAATTCGGGGAGCACCTGCGCGTCGGGCTTGTCGCGGATGGCGGGCTGGGTATCGATAATGCCCAGCACCCGCTCTCCAGCCACCAACCCGCGCTGGATATTGCCAAACGACGAGGACAGAGACTTAGCCGGCGTCAGCACCTGCGAGAACATGATGATGTAGGTGATAAATGCGGCAGCCTTCAGATCGGAAGTGCCCCCCAGAATGAGGGTGCCGCCGAAATACAGCAGGCCCGCCACCACCAGCACGCCGGCAAATTCCGAGAAGGGCGAAGCCAGGTCGCGGGTATTATCGATACGGCGCGAAGTGCGGGCGTACAGGTCGTTCTGGTCTTCAAACTTGCCTTTCACGTACTCCTGCGCATTGAAGGCTTTGATGACGCGCATCCCACCCAGCGTTTCATCTATCACCGACAGCATAGAGCCCAGCGTACCCTGGCTGATCTTGGCCTGGTTGCGCAGCCGCTTGGCCAGTGCCGCAATAATGCCGCCCGACAGCGGCAGCAGCACCAGCGAAAACACCGTCAGCTTTGTTGACATATAGAACAGCACCACGAAGTAGCTCACAATGTAGAGTGGGTCGCGGATGACGCCCTGCAGGGTGTTGACCACCGACGTTTCCACTTCCTGCACGTCGTTGGTGAAGCGCGACATCATGTCGCCTTTGCGGCCGGTGGCAAAATAGCCCAGCTGGAGCCCAATGACGCGGTGGTACAGGTCGCGGCGCAGGTTGCGTACCACACGGGCTCGTACGCGTGCCGCTACCCGCAAACTGAGGTAGCGAAATACGTTGCTGAAAAACACCGACGTTATCAGCACCAGACACACAAATAGCAGGGCGCCAAGCTTGCCATGGTCGGCAATTACCTGGACAAAGACGTAATTGAAAGCGCCTGTCAGGTAGTCGAGCGAGAGAGCAAAGGCGGGTAGCTGCGCTGGAACCGCTGCCGAACTGGTCTGCTCAAACAGCACATTCAGCATCGGAATCATCAGCGCCAGATTGCCGATGCCGAAAAAGATGCCCAGCACCGTGTAAAGCAGGTAAAGTGGCAGAAAGTCGGCGTACGGCCGGGCGTATTGCAGAATGCGGAGGTAAGTCTTCATCGGTAGCCGCAAAGGTAGCGCATCGTCGGGTCCGCTGCGGCGGGCACTCCGGTGCCGCCTACTCGGCTTTGAAAACAGCTATTACCTCAATCTGGCCCATAATCTGGCGGTTGAACTCCGGCAGCTCGTCGGCTGGTACCCACAGCTCGTTGTGCTCACGCAGCCCCACGTTCTGCACCGGAAAGGTGGCAGCATACTCGGCATCCACGGCAAAGCGCACCACGTAGCCTACGCCATAGTAGGGCACGTTCCAGTCGCGGGCAATGCGGGTGGCGTACTCTTCATGCAGCACCGGATAGAAAATAGGCTGCTCTAGTAGCCGCGGCGGAAACTCCCGCCACCCCGACGCCGCAATCAAATCCAGCTCCTGCTGATTGACAGGCCGGTACAGCAGCAGGGCTTCGGGCTCGTGGTGCATGGGTTTGATGTGCTGATTGTTAGTGTGTTGATTGCTGATTGTTGGGCATAATAATCAACAAACCAACAATCAGCAATCAACAACTACCAATCAACGATTAAAACTCGTGCAGGCGCTGAGCGATGTTCCAGCGCAAACCCAGCGAGGCCAGAGCGGTGGTGCCGGCAGTGGCGTAGGGCACTGCCTGATTGAGGGTGCGGTTGCGCACTATTAGTTTGCCGTCCAGCCAGAGGTTGTGGACGGCCTGCCAAGTGCCCGTGAGGTCACCGTGGAACAGGTACGAGGTGGCGCCGTCGCCGACGCGGAAACCAAACTCCCGGACCTGGCCGTTGGCGTCCAGCGGGCGGTTGGTGTAGGGCAGGTTGGGGTTGGAGCCGTAGTTTTCGCCCAGCGGGTCGAGGCCCTGCTTCACGTAGAAGCCCTTGGCTACTACGTTCAGGCGCGGCAGCGGCTGGTAGCTCACAATCCCAATTAGCTCCCAGAGGTTGGCTCCCGTGGGGTGCGCCAGCGGCTGCTGGTAATGCTGATAGTTGCGGTATTTGTCTTCGTGCTGGTAGAGGTAGGGGCGGATGTAGTTGAACTCGCCCTGTACATCCAGCGTGCGGATGCCGGCCACGTTCACGTATTTGGCGCCTAGCTGAATGCCCTGCTTGTTGGCCCACCAGCCATTGCCGCTCCGGATCTGGCTCAGCACAAACTCATCGAGCACCACCTGGCCATAGAGCTGCACCTGCTGCTTCACGTTCCACTTGAAATCCAGACCCAGCAGAGCGTTGTCCTCGGAGCCCACGCCTTGTTCTACGGCGCGGTAGAAGATGATGGGGTTGAGGTACTGCAACTCGAAGCCCCGGCGGCGCTGCCGGATTTGAGGTACTGCAACGGTGTCACCAATAGGGGTTACCATATCCGTTACCTGCTCGTAGCCACTGTACACCACGCTTTCAAATACGCCGATGTTCAGGTTGGGTAGTACATCAAGGCTGAGGTGGTGCATGGCCAGGTACTTGCGCTCGTAGGAAGCATCCACGTTGGGCGCGTCGGATACCATTTGCGCAAACAGGTTCTGGTAGTTGAACTTCCAGATGCGCGTGTTCAGCTTCAGAAAGAAATACGGCGCCGAGTAATCCGATAGAATCAGGCTGCGGTAGCCGTTGCCAATCTGGTTCCGGTCGTGGCCCAGCTGAATGTTGACGTGGCGGCCGGCCGCATACGTGAGGTAGCCCCGCGCCGACAGGTAGTCGTACTGGCCGGGCGTGGTCTTGAACGGCTTCCAGAATCCTTCGTGTGGCACGGCCAAGTCCCGCTCCACGCGCTGCTGCACGTATTCGGGCACGGCCATCTGGTTGTCGGCCAGGAAGGTGTAGAAGCCCAGGCGCTTATCAATAGTGCCTTCCAGCTGAATGCCGCGGGTGTTTTGGAACGTGTAGCTCTTGGAGCCATCCGAATTGCCGAGGCTCAGGCCCGCTACCGGATTTACGCGCAGCGTGAAATCGGGCGTGGCCACGCTGTAAAGATCGGAGTGGCGCTCGTAGAGATACTTCAGCCGCGGTTGAGCGCGCCGGTTTACGGCGTTGGCACGCGAGGTGTAGTTCCAGTTGTCGCGCAGCAAATACTCGGCATTAAACCGGTCCTGGGCCGACAAATTCGCGCTGTCGGCCAGCATCCGCTCGGCCAAGCGCGCCACGGCCGCCCGCGGGTAGGGCCGCACGGAAGTGTGCAGCTGGTAGATGCTGTCGGTGCCATAAAGAATGGCGTACCGGTCAATCATGCGGTACACGTCGGCATCGAGTGGCACGGTAGTGGAGCCCTGCGTATAATTAGGCGATATGGCCAGGTTGTCGGGGTCTTCCAGCGGCGGTAGCGGGCCATCAAATTTATACGACATACTTTGGCCGAAAGCCACTTGCTGCAGCAAGGCACTCAGCGCCAGGAAAAGGATAGGTTTTTTCATAGTAGGGTAGGCCACATACGCAAATCCGGCAGCCAGGTCACAAACCTACGCAGTTGCCGCAACACTCGGACGCCCAGCCTGCCACGGCTGCCCCAGAAACCAGCACTACCGGCTGCCAGCTTTGTTGGCCGACGGTGATAGGCAAGCCAAACGTGCCGCCCAACGCCGCCAGCCGTTACCTTTGGGCTGTGCCTCTGCTGCTGCTTCGTTTCACTGAACTCAACCTGCCTGCCTGGGATGCCTGCGTAGCCCAAGCTGAGCAGCAAGTGCCTTATGCGCAAAGCTGGTGGCTGACTGCCACTGCCGGTCGCTGGGATGCAGTAGTGGAGACCGGGCCGCAGAGCAACTATGTGAGCGTGCTGCCGCTGCCCACGCACCGTCGGCCCTGGGGCCGCGAGATTTATCAGCCTGCCTTCACGCAGCAATTGGGGCTGCTGACAACCGCTGGCAGCCGCCACCGTGAGCTGCTCGACTATCTGCCGCTGCTGCGCGGCAGCTACGCCCGCCTCTACACGCAGCTGCACACCGGGCAGGAACTGGCTTCTGCCCCGCCTGGCTTTCAGCTTACGGAGCGCCGCACCTACCACCTGCCGCTGGCCCCCGACTACGCCACGCTGCTGGCCGGCTACACTGCCGACTACCGCCGTCGGCTGCGGCTCAACACTCAACTTCCCGCGCCACTTGCCGTTACGCACATGCCAGCTGTAGCAGAGCTGCTGCAGCTTTTCCGGCAGCACAGCGGCGAGGCGGCTGGGCTGAAATCCAGCCATTATCAGCAGCTACAGCAGTTGTGCGCCGCTTTGCTGCAGCACGGCCAAGCGTTGCCGCTGCAGGTGCGCCACCCTCAAACCAATGAGCTGCTGGCGGCGGCGCTGTTTGTGCGCTACCGTATGCAGCTGATTTATTTGTTTGCGGCGGCCTCACCAGCCGGTAAGAAAGCAGGGGCACCGCTGCTGCTGCTCGATTACGTGATACGGCAGCACGCCGGTACGCCCGGGCTGGTACTCGATTTTGAGGGCGGCATGATACCATCAATTGCCCGTTTTTTCGCCAATTTCGGGGCCACGCCCGTTCCCTACGCGGCCCTTTCCTTCACCTCCCAACGCCCCTGGTACCTGCAATGGATGCGCTGACCTCTTCTCCGGCTGACTCTGCCGCCGACAACCTTCGTGTACATGTAGTGTGCGCCGAGCCTTCTGTGGCCAATCATTTCCTGGCTGAGCTGCGCGACGTGGACGTGCAGCGCGACTCGCTGCGGTTCCGCCGCAACCTGCAGCGCCTCGGCGAAATCATAGCTTACCGCATCAGCTCCCAGCTCAGCTACGTGGAGAAAAGCGTGAAAACGCCGCTGGCCGAAGCCAGAAGCCTGCAGCTGCACGATTTTCCGGTACTGGCCACCGTGCTGCGTGCCGGCCTGCCGTTTCACCAGGGCTTCCTTAACTACTTCGACCAGTCGCCAAGCGCCTTTGTGGCCGCCTACCGCATCGAGGGCACCTCGCAGGTGCAGGTGCAGGTCGATTACTTGTCGGCGCCCAGCCTCGATGAGCGGGTACTGATTCTGGTGGACCCCATGCTGGCCTCGGGCAAGAGCTTGGTGCAAACGTACCGGGCTATGCTGCGCTTCGGTACGCCGCGCCAGGTGCACATTGCCGCCGTCATTGCTTCGCCCGAAGGCGTGGCCCACGTCACGCGCGAAATTCCCGAAGCCACGCTCTGGGTGGCCGCCATCGACGAAAAGCTGAACGAGCACGCCTACATAGTACCTGGCCTTGGCGATGCCGGCGACCTGTCATACGGCAGCAAGCTGTAGCCCAAAGCGCCAGCCTGCAGCCACTTGCGAAGCCAGCAGCTACGAGCTAGGGCAAGCAGTCCGGTTTTGCATCCGCGCTTCACACGTGCGCCAGAGCGGATGCTTTGCGTTGCAGCGGAACCGAATTCCGCCAGCCTTCCTTGAATAGCTGGGCGGCGCCGGCGCCGGGTTCTGTGTAATTTCAGGCTTCTATTTCCGGTTTCATCTTCTGCTACTGTTTTTCGTGCTGCCTCAACTGCTCAAATACGCTTCGGTTTTTCTGCTGGGCATGGTCAAGTTTGTGGCGGCTCCGGTGGCCGGCGTAGCCGGCGGCGTGCCGGTGCCGCTCATCTGGGTGCTGTCGGTGGCGGGCATGATGACGACAGTGGTGCTGATTTCCAGTGTGGGCAAGATGTGGGCGCTGCACCAGCGGCGGCGGCGCGAGGAAAAAGGCAAGCCCTTGTTCAGCCGTAAAAGCCGCCGCATTGTGGGCATTTTCCGGCGCTTCGGCATGGCCGGCATTGCGTTCCTGACGCCCATTCTTTTCAGCCCTATCGGCGGCACCGTCATTGCCACGCAGCTGCATGTGCCGCGCCTGCGCATTGTGCTGCATATGCTCTGGAGCGCCGTGCTCTGGGGCGCCGCCTTCACGCTGCTGGCCGTCAAATTCAGCCACTTGCCCATCTTCGACCATTATCGGTAGGCTGTCATTGCGAGCAGAGCGAAGCAATCTGTCCTTTCTGTGCTCAGAGCAGCCCTTAGCGCCAATCCCTCCGGCAATAGTGTATACACTACTGCCGGAGGGATTGGCGCTTACTAAAGGCGTACATATTTTTAGAGGAAGGATTGCTTCGCTCCGCTCGCAATGACAGAGAATTACTTGCGTTTCGTCCGGGCTTTGGCGCGGGCGGCTTTCACGGCTTTCTTGCCGGGGCGCGAGTCGGAGCCTTTGGTGGAGTTGGCCTTGCTGCCTTTAGTGCTGCGGTTGGGGCCAGCCACAAACGGGCGGCCCGTGCGCTTGTCAATCGTCACGCCGGGCTTGATCCACTCTTTGCGCTCGTGGAAGGCACCCTTGAACTCGGGGTCTTCACGCTTGCGGCGCTCGTCCTTTTCGCGGTCCATGTCCTGCTGCTCCTCAAACATAGTAGGCGCAACCACCACTTCAGGCGGTAGCGGCACCAGCGGAATTTCCTGCCGGATCAGCTCAGCAATCTTCTGCATATGATGCATCTCAGCCTCATTGGCGAAGGTGATGGCCGCGCCGGTGTGCTGCGCCCGGCCCGTGCGCCCGATGCGGTGCACATAGTCGTCGTAAATCAGCGGCACGTCGAAGTTGATAACGTGGCTCACCAGCGGCACATCAATGCCGCGGGCCGCCACGTCGGTAGCTACCAGAAACCGTACTTCGCCCGCCTTGAAGGCCTCCATGGCGTTGATGCGCATGTTCTGGCCTTTGTTGCCGTGGATGGCGCGCACCTCGCCGTGGGCTTTGCGTGCCAGGAAGCTGGCCACGTTGTCGGCGTGCTCTTTGGTGCGCGTGAAAATCATGACGCGGTGGAACGTGTCCCAATCCAGAAACAAGTACTCCAGCAGGTTGATTTTGGTGAGCAGGTTGGGCACTTCGTAAAGTTCCTGCGTCACGGTCTGGGCCGAGGTAGCAGCGGGCGTCACTTCCACGCGCACCGGAAATTCCAGAAACTCTTCGCTCAGCACCGATACCTTCTCAGGCATGGTGGCCGAGAACAGTACGTTCTGGCGCTTGGTGGGAATAACTTCCAGAATGCGCCGGATTTGGGGCATAAAGCCCATGTCCATCATCTTGTCGGCCTCATCGAGCACCAGCGTTTTCAACTCCTTCAGCACCAGGTCGCCGCGCAGGTACAGCTCCAGCAGGCGGCCCGGCGTGGCAATCAGGATATCGACGCCGGCGGCAATGGTTTCAATCTGGGTTTTCGGGCCCAGGCCGCCGTAGATGGCGAAAATGCGCAGGTCGGTGTAGACGGCCAGCTTCTTGAGGTGGCTTTCCAACTGCATGGCCAGCTCGCGGGTGGGCGCCAGCACCAAAGCCCGCGGGTTGGTGCCCTGGGCGTATTTCACCTTCATCAGTAGCGGCAAGCCAAAGGCGGCGGTTTTGCCGGTGCCGGTCTGGGCAATGCCTAGGATATCGTGGCCGGCAAGCAGCAGCGGAATGGTTTGGGCCTGTACAGGCGTGGGCTCCGTGAAGCCCGCCTCGGCTACGGCCGTGAGTAGCTGCTTGTTGAGCTTGAAATCGGAAAAGGCAGGTACCTGCGGCGTATCAGACATAATCAAAGGGTATTGCAAGCCGCAAAGGTACGGGGAATATAGGCGGGTAGTAGTTCAAGGTGCTGTCATTGCGAGCAGAGCGAAGCAATCTTTCCTCTCAAGGCTCTAAGCGGCCCTAACAGCCAAGCCCTCCGGTGTCAGGTTAGTTGTCTACTGCCGGAGGGCTTTGCTGTAAGGAAAATGTTTGCTAGGAGAGGACGTATTGCTTCGGCGTGCCTCCTCGCAATGACAGTTAATCAGAAAAAAACTGCCATCAAAGTTTGCAAATACCCCGCTGCACACTACTTTTGTTGCTCCAAAACAAACACGGTAGATATAGCTCAGCTGGTTAGAGCGTCGGATTGTGATTCCGAAGGTCGTGGGTTCGAGCCCCATTATTTACCCACCCTGCAAAAGCCTCCGACATTGCGTCGGAGGCTTTTTCTTTGCCCATCCGGGTGCTGGTACCTGCAAAGGGGGTAGCGCCGAATAGCGCCTGGCTCTAATAAATTCTGCGGTAGTGCGGAAGGATTTGGATATTTGCGGCGTTGCAAGGCATAAGCTCCTTGGTTGAATCACTTTTTTCCTCTCTACATATGAGTCTGGTTGTAATCGGTACGGTGGCGTTTGATGCGCTGGAAACGCCTTTTGGCAAAACCGACAAAATCATTGGTGGCGCGGCCACCTACATTTCGCTGTCGGCGAGCTATTCTGTGAAGCCAGTGAAGCTGGTAGCCGTAGTCGGTGACGACTTCCCGCAGTCCGATATCGACCTGCTCCAGCAGCACGGCGCTGACACTACCGGCCTGCAGATCAAGAAGGGCGAAAAGTCGTTCTTCTGGTCGGGCAAGTATGCCAACGACCTGAACTCGCGCGAAACGCTGGTGACAGAACTGAATGTACTGGCCGATTTCGACCCCATCCTGCCCGACTCCTACCAGGATTGCAAATACCTGATGCTGGGCAACCTCACGCCCCAGATTCAGCGCCTCGTGATTCAGCGCCTCGTCAACCGACCCAAGCTCATTGTGATGGACACGATGAACTTCTGGATGGACATTGCGCTGGAAGAGCTAAAAACGACCATCGAAATGGTGGACGTGCTCAGCATCAACGACGAGGAAGCCCGCCAGCTTTCCGGCCAGCATTCGTTGGTGAAGGCTGCCAAGATCATCCTGGAAATGGGCCCCAAATACCTGATCATCAAGAAAGGTGAGCATGGCGCGCTGCTCTTCGATAAGAAGCAGATCTTCTTCGCGCCGGCCCTGCCGCTGGAGGAAGTATTCGACCCAACCGGCGCCGGCGACACCTTCGCGGGCGGCTTCATTGGCCACCTCGCCGCCACCGACGACATCAGCTTCGAGAACATGAAGCGCGCCGTAATCCACGGTTCGGCCATGGCCTCGTTCTGCGTGGAGAAGTTTGGCACCGAGCGTCTGCTGCACCTTACGCAGGAAGAAATCGAAGCCCGCGAGCAGCAGTTTGCTGACTTGGTGGCCGTGGCTCCGGCCGTATCGGTGGCTTCATAGAGCAGAACATCGAATCAGAACGTCATGCTGAGCGGAGCATCTCGTCAGCGTAGTAATTCTATCATACTAGCGAGATTCCTCGCGCTGCTCGAAATGACGTTCTAATAGCTAAAAGCCTCAGCCCACACCGGCTGGGGCTTTTTTGTGCCCGAATTTTACGCAACCCCACGGCCAGCGGCAGGGTAGAAGGAGTATTCATCCACCCGTAACCCCCACGGCCATGAGCATGAGCAAGAAACAAACCGACCTGACCAACGATAAGACGTCCGTCAACCCGGCTGCCAATACCAAAAAGAAAAGCACGCAGGTGCAGAACCCCAACGTGAGCAACGTCTCGACGCACGGCAACACCACCGATGGCAACTCGCAGGGCAACGACAATATTCCACCCATCCGTAACAACCCGCAAGGCAACAAGCCCATGTCGGTGGACGGCGGCGGCAAAGGCCCCGGCCGGCAAGGCGATTAACAATTTAGAATTGAGTAGAAAAGTAAGAGGTGAGACTTTCATTCTGAAACCCAATTGGGCCAGCAGAACGAAAGTCTCACCTCTCACTTTTTATTATGAATATCTAAATTTAAGGCACGACGGTAAGGCGTACCACGCGGGTATCTACATCGCCATTGTCAAAGAAGTCCTGCTCGAATAGTATGGTCTTGTTGTCGAGCCAGCGCGGCTGGGTGCAGCCCCATTCCGTCTGACGCTCCCACAGCAGCCGTAGCGTGCTGCCATCCACCGACCACAGTTGCAGACCGCTAGGCTCGTAGCGCGCCAGCACGTCGGAGTTGCCGCACACGAAATGCCGGCCATCTGGAGATACTGAAGGTGCGCTCCAAACCCGAGTGCGGCGGCCGGTGCGCTGATCTACCAGCATGGAGTAACCGCCTTCGTAAAGATGCACAGCCACCAGCCATTGCTTAATGGACGGTAGCGTGGCCAGATACTCATAGCTGATATTGGTATCGGGGTTGTCAGCAGGGTTGTTGCGAAGCTGAACAGCTTTGGCCTGGCTAGGATAGAGCCACAGCACGTTGCCAGCGCGGCGCACCGTTTTGCCGGCCGTACGCAGGCGGTTTCGCTCTTCGGCTGCAAAGTCAAATACTTCTTCCTCTTCGGCCGAGGCTGGTGGGGTTGGTAGCCGGATGGGCTGTGGCAGCCGCTCGTAGGTGCCGCGTGAGGCCTGATGAATAGGCAGCACCCGACCGGGCACCTGCACCAGCGTATCGAGGTGGCCGAGGCGGTAGATGCGTGGCGGCACCGGGCGCGGCAGCCGCGCCACGGGTGCCACCACCGGCACACCGGGCTGGGCGCGCTCTGCCGGGCCACGGAAAGAACAACTCAATACAAGCACTGCCAGCGGCAAAACCACTATTAGTGCGCGAAGCCGAAACATGGGGATAGTGAAAAAACGCCGCGCCTAAAAATCCTGTTTCAACCAGCTCCGGTAGCTGGCCTGCTGTTCGGCCGTGGCTGCCGGAAGCTTTTCAATGGTAATCTTCTGCCAGAACCGCTCGTCGGTGCGGGCCGCCAGCGGTACCGTCAGCAGGCGGTTTTGGCGAAATACGCTAACCTCGTACGGATGTTCGCTGTCGGCGGAAAGCAGACTTTGCAGGTTCATGTCCACGCGGCGTCCGTTCACGGCCACCAGTTCGTCATCGACGGTGAAAGCCGCCGCCGCCGGCGAGTTCGGCAGGATATCCGTGACTTCGGTACGCTCGTTGCGGGTCACGGTCCGGAAGCCAAATAGGCCCTCGGAAGCCGACATATTCTCGGTGATGCTTAGCGTGCAGCCCACAAAAGCCAGTGCCTTATCCAGCGGCTCTTCCAGCGGGGCCGTGCCGTAGATGAACTTGTCGAAATATGCCGACATGTCGCGCCCGGCCACGTCCGTCACGATGCGCACATAGTCGTCTTCGGTGTAGCCGATGCCGGTTTTGCCGAATTCCTCGTAGAGGCGGCGCATTACGTCGTCGAGGCTGCGCTGGTGCTGGGAGAGGCGACGCAGCGTCAAGTCGAGCAGCAGCGCCACCAGCGCCCCCTTGTGGTACACCGACACTTTGCGGTCCGGAATGCCGGGCTTGTAGCCGTCCAGCCATAGGTCCATGCTGGCGTCGGCTAGGGAGAGATGATAGCGGCCGTAGTCGTCGTAGTGCTTGCGTAGCACCGTGTTTAGCTCTGCGAAATACTGATCGGCGGTGCGCACCTGGGCCCGGGCCAGCAGGTATTCGCCGTAGTACGTCGTGACGCCCTCGGCAATGAAGCAGGTGCGGAAGTAGTTTTCCTTACTGTAGTCGTAGGGTTGCATCTCAGCCGGCCGGATGCTCTTGATGTTCCAGGCATGGAACAGCTCGTGGCAGCTCACGCCCAGCAGCTCCTTGTACAAGCCCTCCGTCATCAGCAGCTCGGCCGGGCCCAGCGTGATAACCGTGGAGTTGAGGTGCTCGACGCCGTGGTAGTGCTTGTAGGGCAGAATCTGGTTGAGGAAGTGGTAGTCCTGGGCCGGAAACGCGCCGAACAATGCCAGCTGCTCTTCACTGAACGCCCGGAAATCGGCCACCAGCCGCTGCCAGTCCACGGGGCACTCGCCCTGAATCCAGATGTAGAAGGGCAGGCCCTGCACCTCGTAGTTGCGGTACTGCAGCGTAGGGCTGGCAATAAAGGGTGAGTCGGCGAGGTGGTCAAAGCTCTGGGCCTGCAGCACGTTGGGCCCTCTTTGCGGAAGTCCGCAGGCTAGCTGCCAGCCCTCGGGCAGGTGCAGCTGCACCTGGCAGGGCTCGTGCTGACGGCCTTCCACGTACATAAAGCCCTGCACCGGATTCATATACAGCTGGCTTTCATCCAGCCAGGAGCCGCCGGCATCCATTTGATGGGCGTAGAAGTTGTAGCTCACCCGCACGGTGCGGCCAGCGGCCTCACGTATTTCCCACCGGTCTTTGGTGAGCT
Organism: Hymenobacter puniceus; assembly: GCF_014333525.1. GTDB lineage: Bacteria > Bacteroidota > Bacteroidia > Cytophagales > Hymenobacteraceae > Hymenobacter. The sequence goes on along the minus strand of NZ_JACSCX010000001.1, from coordinate 765,517 downwards.
TGCGCGTAGGCAGCAGGTCGTGGCTGGCGGCGTCTGAAACTTCAACTTGTTGAATTTTCTGAGCGAAATTCTGCAGCTCGTAGCGGCCCGGTCGCCACGCTGGCAGCTGCAGCTCCACGGTGGCGGGACCATCAGTGGGAACCTCAAAAGTCATGTGCAGCTGCACATAAAAGGTTAGCGGGTTCTCAAACGAGACAGAGTAGTGAATCATGGGCACGCAAGGCGGAAAGGGCGGAAAACCCTCAACAAAGGTAGCGGTATCCGGCCAGAATAAGCAGATAAATAACGCGCCGCCCTGCACGAAAAACCAACGATTTTCACGGGTCAATCACCTGAATCCGGGGTAGATGCTGGAAGCGGGCGGCGGAAAAAGGCGGCCGAGCCTTTGCCTATTTCAAACTAACGTCTTACCTTTGCCGGCCCTACCTGTAATTGAGTCACCAGACATATCATGAAACGTACTTTTCAGCCCTCGCAGCGTAAGCGCCGCAACAAGCACGGGTTCCGCACCCGTATGGAATCCGCTAACGGCCGCAGCGTGCTGGCCCGCCGTCGTGCCAAAGGCCGCAAGCGCCTGACCGTATCCGACGAAGGCCGCCACAAGCGCTAGGCTGCTGCCAACTGCTGTGGCTGAGCTGCCTGCCCCGCACCCGTTGCCGGTGGAGCGCTCCTATTCGTTTCCGAAAGAAGAACACCTGTGTGGAAAGAAACTCATTGATGAGCTTTTCGCGCAGGGTTCTTCTTTTGGTATATATCCCTTGCGGCTGGTGTGGCGGCCCGCCGAAACCAGAACTGCCGCCGCACCGCTGGTGCTGGTGAGCGTGAGTAAGCGCAACTTCAAGCGCGCTGTCGACCGCAACTACTTCAAGCGCCTTATGCGCGAGGCATACCGGCTCAACAAGCACCGCCTCACGGAAGCAGAAGGTGGCCACGGTGTCGGGCTGCTGGCAATTATCTATACTGGCAAGGAAAAAAAGCCTTTCGCGCTGGTGGAAAAAAAATTAATTTCAGGGCTGGAGCGTTTGCTGATCGACGCAACCTCAACAGACGCGAAAGTGTCTGCTGTATAGGGTTGTTTTTCTGCTCCTTCCCCTGTCTATGCGCAACAAGTCTATTGTGGCCGGTGCCCTCCTGAGCGGGGCCGCGCTGTTGGTTTCCTTCCGCTCCGACAACGAGCGGTACTTCGAAATCGCCAAGAACCTCGACATTTTTGCCACCCTGTTCAAGGAGGTGAATACCTATTATGTGGACGAGGTGCCGCCGGCCAAGCTGGTGAAGACGGGTATCGACGCCATGCTCAAGTCGCTGGACCCCTACACCAACTATATTCCCGAAGACGACATTGAGGACTTCCGGACCCTGACCACCGGCCAGTATGGCGGGATTGGGGCGGTGGTGGTGAAGCGCAATGGCAAGACCATCGTGCAGGCTGCGTACGAGGGCTATCCGGCCCAGAAAGCCGGTTTGCTGCCCGGCGATGAGATTCTGACCATCAACGCCGTCAACGTCGAGAAGAAGAACAACGCCGACATCAGCAAGCTGCTGAAGGGGCAGGCCAATTCGCAGGTGAAGCTGATGGTCACCCGCTACGGCCAGGATGCGCCGGTGGAAATCAATATTACGCGCGACAAGATTCAGGTCGACAACGTGCCCTACTACGGCATGCTCACCAATGACATCGGCTACTTCCAACTGGCCGGCTTCACGGTGGATGCCGGCAAGGAAGTGCGCATGGCTCTTACCAAGCTTAAAGAGCAGGGCGCCAAGAAAATTGTGTTTGATATCCGCGACAACCCTGGCGGCTTGCTTAACGAGTCGGTGAACATCTCCAACCTGTTCGTGGACAAGGGGCTGGACATCGTAAGCACCAAGGGCAAGGTTTCCGACTGGAACAAGACGTACAAAGCGCTGGATATGCCGCTGGATACCCAGATTCCGGTCGTGATTATCACCAGCAACCGGTCGGCCTCGGCCTCGGAAATCGTGTCGGGGGTGCTGCAGGACTACGACCGCGCCGTGGTGGTAGGGGAGCGGACGTTTGGCAAGGGCCTCGTGCAGGCCACGCGGCCGTTGAGCTACAACTCGCAGCTGAAGGTGACGACGGCCAAGTACTATATTCCGAGCGGCCGCTGCATCCAGGAAATTGATTACGCGCACCGCGCCGATGATGGCACGTTGGGTAAAGTGCCCGACTCGCTGCGCACGGCCTTCAAAACGCAGGCCGGCCGCACCGTGTACGACGGCGGCGGTGTGGCGCCCGACGTGGAAGTACAGGACCGCGAAATTGCCGACATCACGCGCGTGCTGCTCCAGAAGAGCTACCTGTTCGACTACGCCACCCGCTACCGCGCCGAGCACGCCAGCATTGCTCCAGCCCGGCAGTTCAAGCTCTCGGATGCCGACTACCAGAAGTTCACGGACTTCCTCAAAGGCAAAGACATCAGCTACAGCACCGACGCCGAAAAGGCCATCAACGACCTCACCAAAAAGGTGAAGGAGGAGAAGCACTACGACGACGTGAAAACCGAGCTGGAGGCCATGCGCCGCAAGGTGAGCACCAACAAAGGCAACGACCTGACCCGCTTCAAGCCGGAAATCAAGGATTTGCTTGAGCAGGAAATCGTGTCGCGCTACTACTTCCAGAAGGGACAGATTGAAGCAACCTTTGACGACGACCCCAACATCCTGATGGCCATGAGCGTACTCAACGACCCCAACCGCTACGCCGCCCTGCTGCGCCCCAACGGCCGCGCCGCCAGCGCTACCAAAGGGGCCGGCACGGCGAAGTAGGATTTGGAAAGCAGTATGTTATGACTGTATACTAGCACGGTAGTTTCATAATGAAGCTGCCGTGTTTTTATTTATATGATGGATGATTTTATCCTGCGGGCGAAACCCTGGATGATATTTCTGTGCTTGCTGGTGCCGCGCGTTGCTTCGTGGTGCATAGATGACGGTATGGTAGACTCGATTCTATCTTTCACCAGTTTGTCTTTGTGGGTGCTATGGGTAGCCCTTCTGGTAAGCTCACTCAGCCGCATACGTGCTGGAATCGAAGGCTATAATTTCACCTGGTTTCTGGTGAATGTGTTCGTGGTGCTGTTGGTATTGGCCTACGCAAGCTTCGCAGATGACCAAAATGTGCAGTTCTCCTCAACCAGCTTTCGGGTAACGGGTGTAGCCGCATTACCAGGGCTGTATGCCGGGTTTGCCTACATTCATCTGCATTGGTTCACCGCGTCGTTGTTGCTTGCTAAAGAGCACGGACGCCGGCCTGATTTCAGCCAGGCGTTTGTGGCCTTTTTGGCGTTGTGGTTCTGGCCTCTTGGCGTTTGGTTTATTCAGGAGAAGGCAAATAGGATCTGGGATGAAGATTTCTGGGCACGCCAAGCCGTAGATAATCTGGGAGCTGAGCCGGTGGAGTAATTCAGCAAAAGCGTAGGCTATATCTTTGCCCCATGCCTAGCCTCATCCTATCCCTCGAAACGTCCTCCGCTGTTTGTTCTGTGGCTTTGCACCGGCTGGACGATGGCCGGCTGGTAGGGCAGTCGGAGCTGCGGCTGGAGAAGTCGCACTCCTCGCACCTGAGCGTGCTCATCAGCCAGCTGCTGGAAAACACGCTGCACACCCTGGCCGACGTGGCGGCCGTGGCCGTGAGCGACGGGCCCGGCTCCTACACGGGGCTGCGGATTGGGGCTGCTGCCGCTAAGGGGCTGTGCTACGCGCTGGATATTCCGCTGCTGGCCGTGGGTACGCTGGCGGCGCTGGCCCGGCAGGTGGCCGCTACCACCGTGCCCACCGACAACCTGCTGCTGTGCCCTATGCTGGACGCGCGCCGCATGGAAGTCTACACCGCTTTGTATCGGCCAGATGGCACGCAAGTGCTGGCGCCCACGCCGCTCATTCTTGATGAAACCGCGCTAACCGAACAAACCACCCACCACCGCGTGTTATGCTTCGGAAACGGCGCAGATAAGTTTCGGCTGCTGGCGGAAGCCAACCCGAATGTGGCGTTTCTGACTGGTATCGAGTGTTCGGCAGTGGCCGTGGGCGCGCTGGCAGTGGAAGCCTACAACCGGCAGGATTTCCGCGACGTGGCCTACTATGAGCCGTTTTACTTGAAAGAAGTGTACACCACTACTCCGAAAAGTTGAGTTGCGCCGACGCTAGTGCCGGTAGCCCTGCCAGGTGCCGCCGTAGCGGTAGCCGGGTTGGGGTTTCGCCTTCAGGCAGCAGCTTTCGCAGACGAAAATCCAGCTTTTACCTTCCACCGGCGTCTGGATGCGGTACAGCGTGGTGGCCTATGTCTGACAATGGGCGTAGATTTTTGTTTTCATGGTGATGGGTTTGACCTGTCAACAACTTTTTGCAGTCGTCGCTTGGTCTGACGTTTTGTTTCGATTGTTTATTCTGCCTTTCTCATGGAACCGTTATTTGTCAACCGCGTTGCCAGCAGCGCCCTTACGTCGCTGAACTTGGAGGAGCTGCTGCACCCCGGCGAGCGGGTCGTGTACGACATCAAGGACAACCTGTTTCACGGCCTGATGCTACGCGAAAAGGATTTGCGCGAGTTCGTGAAAACCCACGACTGGAGCCAGTATGACGGCAAGAACGTGGCCATCATTTGCTCGGCCGATGCCATTGTGCCCACCTGGGCCTACATGCTGCTGGCCAGTAAACTACAGGGCCACGCCCACCGCTACGTGTTCGGGAGTTTGGAGGCGCTGGAGCAGGAGCTGTTTCAGGAAGCCATTGCTGCCATCGACGCTGAGCAGTACCGCGACGCCAAGGTGGTGGTGAAGGGCTGCGGCGAAAAGCCGGTGCCTACTTACGCCTACGTAGCCATCATGCAGAAGCTGCTGCCGGTGGTAAGCAGCATCATGTACGGCGAGCCGTGCAGCACTGTGCCGCTCTACAAAAAGCCGAAAGCAGCCGTGGCATAATCTCTGGCTGTGCCGTTGGTCCTGCCTCTAGCTATTTCTGCACAAACTAGCCGATTAACAATGCACTCGAAGCCTAGTAGCCTTGCTGCCGGGCTTTTGTGTTGCCGGAAAACGGAGCTGGTACGGCGGCAGCGGTGGGTTTTGCATCTTTGGCCGTAACCCCTGCCTTTCATGCCCCCCACCAGTCCTTATAAAATCAGCGTCCTGACCGGCATATCCATTGTGGTGGCCAACATGGTGGGCACCGGCGTTTTCACCAGTCTGGGGTTTCAGGTGGTGGATATTAAGAGTGGCTTTGCGTTGCTGATGCTGTGGGCCGTGGGTGGTGTAGTGGCCTTGTGCGGGGCCCTGAGCTACGGTGAGCTGGCGGCTGCGCTGCCCCGCTCGGGCGGTGAGTACCACTACCTGTCGCGGATTTACCACCCGGCCGTAGGGTTTTTATCGGGATGGGTGTCGAGCACGGTGGGGTTTGCGGCGCCCACGGCGCTGGCGGCCATGGCGCTGGGCAAGTACGCGGGTAGCGTGTGGCCGGGGCTGCCGCCGCTGCTGCTGCCGGTGGGCGTAGTGCTGGCTCTCACGGCCGTGCACGCCAGCAGCCGCCGCGCCGGCAGCCGCCTGCAGCTCGTCGTGACGGCCGTGAAGGTGCTGGTGCTGGTGGCGTTTGTGGGCGTGGGGCTGGTGGTAGCAGTGCCGCAGGAACTGTCGTTTGCGCCGTCGGTGGTGGCGAGGCAGGAGCTGCTGAGTCCGGCGTTTGCAGTGGCGCTGGTGTACGTGTCGTACGCCTACTCCGGCTGGAACGCGGCGGTATATGCTACTGGCGAGGTACACGAGCCGCAACGTACACTGCCGCGCATTCTGCTCATGGGCACGGCGCTGGTATTGGCCCTGTATGTGGCGCTAAACTTCGTTTTCCTGTACTCGACGCCCATCAGCAAGCTGGCCGGGCAGGCCGAAGTGGGCTTCATTGCGGGCACCGAGCTGTTTGGGCTGCTGGGCGGACGGCTGATGGGCGGCCTGATTGCGGCGCTGCTGGTGTCTACCATCAGCGCCATGATTTTTGCCGGGCCGCGCATTGTGCAGGTGATGGGGGAGGACCTGCCGCCGCTGCGGCCGCTGGCGCAGTTGAGCGCGGCGGGCATTCCGGTGCGAGCCATGCTGCTGCAAACCGGCCTCACGCTGCTGTTCATTTTCACGGCCACCTTCGAGCAGGTACTGCTCTACGCGGGCTTCGTGCTCAACCTGTTCACGTTCCTGACGGTGCTGGGGCTGTTTGTGCTGCGCTGGCGCGAGCCGAATCTGCCGCGGCCCTACCGCGCCTGGGGCTACCCCGTCACGCCGCTGCTGTTCCTGGCCCTCAGCGCCTGGACGCTCTGGTTCATCATTCACGATAAGCCCACTGAGTCGTTCTACGGCCTGCTGACGGTGCTGGCGGGGCTGGTGCCCTACGCGCTGAGCCGACGGCGAGCTTAGCTGACTGCCAACCGGCCTTGTCAAATCGGAAACTCTCCATTCGCCCACATGGAACAATCCCTTGTTGCCCGCTGGCACCAACTCATCCAAGCTCTACTGCCCGACGAAGCTGCCCGCACGGCTATGGTTACGCAGCTGGCCACCGCTTACCAGGCGCCGGGCCGCCACTACCACACGCTCCAACACATCCAAACCCTGCTGGATGCTGTAGATGAAGCCGCCGCTCAGCTGCACGACCCGCAAGTGGTGGCGCTGGCTGTGTGGTTTCACGATGCCGTGTATGAGCCGCTGCGCTCCGACAACGAAGCGAAAAGCGCCGAGCTGGCCCGCGCCTTTCTGGCCGGAACTTCCCTCTCCGCCGAACGCCAGGCGCGGGTGGCCTTCCTGATTGAGCGCACCCACGACCACACCCAGCCCCAGCCACCCGACGACCCGGACCTGCTGTTTTTCCTGGATGCCGACTTGGCCATCCTGGGTGCTTCTGAAGCCCGCTACCAGGAATATGCCCGGCAGGTGCGGCAGGAGTACCGTATGGTGCCGGGCCTGCTCTACCGCCGCGGCCGCCGCAAGGTGCTGCAGAAGCTGCTGAAGGCGTCGGTGCTCTACCACACGCCTGGTTTCCGGGAGCAGCTTGATGCCGCTGCCCGCCGCAACCTGGCGCAGGAGCTGCGGACGTTGTAGGGGCTAGCAATAACGCTGTGGCGCGGCCGTCAGGCTATCGATTGCCGAGCAGGTAGCTTGCTTGAGCTTGAAAAACGGTATTGCGCGGACCCTGCGGGCTGAGGCGGGTCAGGTCGTGGGTGTAGCGCACCCCTAAGCCCAATCCCACTGGTAGCTGACAGCCTACGCCAGCCACCCCGCCCGCAGTCACGCGGTTGGAGCCGCGAGTACTATCGAAGGGGCCACCGTCAACGTCTATTAAGTAGCTTACCTGCGGCCCTAACTCGAAAAACAGACCATCAGCGTTGATCTTGGCCAGCAAAGGCAGATCCAAATAGCGAAGGCGAAGCGGAAATGCGTTGTTAAAAAGCGGGCGTGAGCCTTTAATCGAGTACAACAATTCGGGTTGGAGTAGAAAGAATCCGTCTGACGATAACGGGACTTGCGCGAAAATGCCACCTGCTGGCCCTAACCGCCGCTTATTGCCAGTTAGATTCTCGGTAACGCTGCTGTAATTGAGTCCGGCTTTAACACCCACCCGTACGTTTTGCGCACTAGCTGATCCGAAAGTGCCGCTTGCTAAAAATAGCAGGCTGATTGGAAGTAGTTTTTTCATAGAGGAAATAGAATGGCCTGAATTGATTCTTAATTGAAAAAGCCAATTGAGAATTTAGAAATATGACTCAGTACACAACGGCAACGCCGCGTCTGCAATTGTGTCTCTGAAGTAATCTTTCAATTCGAATTGTAGCTTTGATGATGCACGAACTACGCTTTTTAGGGCTGCTGCTGGCCGTGTCGGCCCCAGCGCTGGCCCAAACGCCGGCTACACCTGCTACCGCACTAGGCCCGCTCACCGTCGAAAAAATCATGCGCGACCAGGCGCAGTGGCTGGGCACGTCGCCCTCCAACGTGTACTGGGCCGAAGACGGCCGCACCATTTACTTCAGCTGGAACCCCGAGAAAAACCGCCGCGACTCGCTGTATCAGGTGGCAACTGGCAGTGCCGGCGTGCCCCGTAAGGTAAGCCAGCGCGAGCAGCGGGAGCTGGCCGCCAGCGGCGGCGAGTACGACCAAGCGTACAGTCGCAAGGTGTACGAGAAGGAAGGCGACATCTATCTGCTCGACCTGAAAACCCGGAAGTCCCGTCGCGTCACGAACACCGCCGAGCGCGAAACCGACCCCGCGTTTGCCATGCGTGGCCGGATGGTGAGCTACGTGCGCGCCCAGAACCTCTACACCTGGGACCCCGCCACCGGCGAAACCACTCAGCGCACTGACTTCCGCAAAGGCAGCAAGCCTAGCAACGGCCAGCCCACCGACAAGTCGGAGCGGTTTCTGCGGGCGCAGCAGCTGGCTTTGTTCGACGTAATCCGGCAGAAAGACCAGGACCGCCTGGCCCGCGAGCGGCAGCAAAAGGTCCTGGCCCGGCTACGCCCCAAAGCCATTTACATCGGCCAGCAAACCATCAATAACCTGCAGCTTAGCCCCGATGGCCGCTACGTGACTTACACGCTTGTGCAGGAGCCGGCCTCCGAAAAGGTGGCCCTGGTGCCTAGCTTCGTCACGGCCTCGGGATTCACCGAAGACATTAGTACCCGCACCAAGGTCGGCGCGCCCCAGACGGCCTACGAGTTGGGCCTTTACGACCTGGCCCGCGACACCACTTTCGTGCTGGGTTACCGCGAGCTAAAAGGCCTCGACGAACAGCCCGCGTACCGCAAAGAGTACCAGCTGCCCGCCAAAGCCCCCATGCCCGCCGACTCTGCCAAGGCTGCCACTACCAAAGCCAGCCAGCCCAAGCCCGCCACCGAGCTGCGCCGCGTGCAGCCATTTGGGCCCTACTGGTCGGAAGACGGGCAGCGGGCGTTTCTGGTGGTGCGCTCCGCCGATAACAAGGACCGCTGGATTGTAGCCCTGGACCCGGTCAGCCAGAAAATCACGCTCCTGGACCGGCAGCGCGATGAAGCCTGGATCAACGGTCCCGGCATTGGGTACGGGGCTGGCAACGTGGGCTGGATGCCCGACAACCGCCGCATCTGGTTCCAGAGCGAGGAAACTGGCTACTCTCACCTGTACACCGTCGATGTGACGTCGGGCCGGAAAAAGGCCCTGACCAGCGGCAAGTTTGAGGTGCAGAAAGCCGAGCTCAGCCGCGACAAAAAAACGTGGTACCTCACCGCCAACGCCACGCACCCCGGCGTGCAGCACTTCTACCACCTGCCGCTGGAAGGCGGCGCGCTCCGCCAGATTACCACCCGCGACGGTGCCAACGAAGCCACTGTATCGCCGGATGGCAAGCAGCTGGCCGTGCGCTACAGCTACACCAACAAGCCCTGGGAGCTGTATCTGATGGACAACAAGCCCGGCGCCAAAATGCGCCAGCTCACCCACAGCACCACGCCCGAGTTTGAAAGCTACGCCTGGCGCGACCCCGAAATCATCACCATCAAGGCCCGCGACGGCGCCGACGTGTACGCCCGCCTCTACCGCCCCGCCAACCCTACTGTCCAGGGCCCGGCCGTAATATTCGTACACGGCGCCGGCTACCTGCAGAACGCGCACAAGTGGTGGAGCCAGTATTCGCGCGAGTACATGTTTCACAACCTGCTCGTGGATAAAGGCTATACGGTGCTCGATATCGACTACCGCGGCTCGGCTGGCTACGGCCGCGACGTGCGCACCGGCATCTACCGCTACATGGGCGGCAAAGACCTCACCGACCACGTGGATGGCGCCAAATTACTAGCTGAGAAGTACGGCGTAAGCGCCCAGCGCATCGGCATCTACGGCGGCAGCTACGGCGGCTTCATCACACTCATGGCCATGTTCACGCAGCCCGATGTGTTTCGGGCCGGCGCCGCCCTGCGCTCCGTCACGGACTGGGCCCACTACAACCACGGCTACACCGACAACATCCTCAACGAGCCCTACAACGACTCCGTGGCCTACGCCCGCTCGTCGCCGATTTACTACGCCAACGGCCTGAAAGGTGCCCTGCTCATGTGCCACGGCATGGTGGATACCAACGTGCATTTTCAGGACATTGTACGCCTCTCGCAGCGCCTTATCGAGCTGAAAAAGGAGAACTGGGAGCTGGCCGTGTACCCCGTCGAGGACCACGGCTTCGTGGAACCTTCCTCCTGGACCGACGAGTACAAGCGCATCCTGAAGCTATTTGAAACCAACCTGAAACCGGCGGGACCGGGTGTGGGTGGCGCCAGTAGTAGCGGAAATTAAGCCAGAGCTGCGCTAGCGTTGGTCGGTGTTGCGGTTGAGGCGCACGGCCAACGTTAGCGAAGTCTGGTAGCTGCTGAGCGAATACTTAGGATGCAATACATCCAGCGACCGGCCGGTCCGGATATCAGCCACTACCGATTCAACTGCTGTATCGTCGTTTACGTCGCCGTAGTGGGCTCGTACTGACGCAGTGGCGGTAAAGCGGCCTTGGCGGTAACCTGCTTCCAGGTAACCGCCGGCTTGGCGGGTAGCGTACCCCAAGGAGCCCCGCACCGGCAGTACCAGTCCTCCCGTCATTCGACTGCTGATACCTGGGTACTCAGCCTGATTGCGGCTCAGCTTCGTGAGTAGCACGCTCCCGCCCAGCCCTGCCAGCAGCTGGCCGGTTGCCAATGGACGCAATACCCGTACCCCTAGCGCAACCGCCCCCTGAAGCCCACGCAATTCGTAAGTTTTAGTAGGAAAAGCCGGGTTGCCGGTGGTCGTCTCGTAGCGTAGGGGAGCCAGCGTGCGAGCCGTAGCTTCTGTATGGATGGCCCAGCGCCGACCCGCTAATAGCAGGTCGGCATATAACCCTCCCAGCGGCCGCAACGCACTTTCCAGCCGAACATCATTGAGGTAGTATGACTCCAGACGAAGAACCTGCACCTGTAGTGCGTCGATTGGCGAATTGTCTGAGAAGCCCTGGGACCGTCCATCGGACAGAGTGGTGCGGGTATAGGCGGCACCGGTTAGTATTCCCCACTCTAGGCGTGGCCGCTTGACTGGTATCCCTAGCGCTAGGTCGTTGGGTTGGCCTTGGCATTGTACATTGTAGCGGCTGATGGCTTCTTGCAACTGCTGCGGCTCGAAGCGTAGAGTGCGCCAGGAAGCGGCCAGCGCCGGGCAGTCTGCGAAATATATGTTCAGCTGCTGCCTGTAATTGTTGAAGGAGTGCACGTAGTTGGTGCCATCGGGACTAGTCTGTATGCTGGTACGGGCTACCAGCTCCAGTGCGGTACGGCCCGGACGCTGCACAAAGTAGTGGGGCGTAGCACCGCGCATGGCCGTGAGTGTGGCTACCCCGTCTACCAGCACTTCTGTCATCACTGAGTCGGACACGAGGTGCGTGCGCAAGGGGCCAGGTTGTACCAGATTGGTGTGAGTTTCGGCCAAGGAGTCATACGTCAGATACTGACGACGCCAGTAGCGGCCCTGCATAAAGCCGAATCCTTGTAGCACAGCTGTGCGCAACATTTGAGGCTCGGTTGCGGCAGTGGGACGAAACCGTAGTGTGGCAGGAGTAGCCTCCCAGAACTCATTTTCCAGCTCGCCGCGCACCGTGTCGCCGACGATGGGTACAATGTAGCCTGGCATGTAGCTTTGGGCTTGCAGGTTGGAAACTGCCAGCAGTACAGCGCCTATAGTGGCAGCTGTGGTTGATAAATGATGCATTGGGTAGTAACAGATAAGCCTAACTGAAGTAAGCAGGCTGATTTTAGAGCCAAGATAGGCGCTTTGGCTGCATCTACTTTAGTTATATTTATAGAGTACAGAAGTTTATTGCTGGATCCTCATCGATTTTAGACCATTGCTGGATTCTGACTGGTCATCAATTAGAGTTTACCGAAAACTAAAGCCCCGGCTCGTCAGCAAGACAAGCCGGGGCACGGATATTAGTGCAAGTGGTTACTAATTACGACTACAGCCGCTTGGTCAACAACAGGCCGGAATAAGAGTATCCATTCACGTTGACGCCCTGCACCGGGCTGATGCTGTACGTGTTGCCGGTTTTCTTATGCAGCTGCGGCACCAGAATGCCCGCCGTAGCGCCCACGGCCAGTCCTACAATGTTGTCGGACAGGAAGTGTTTACCGGCTTCTAGGCGGGTATAGGCCTCAGCCACTGACACCACGCTAGCTGCCGTCCAGATGAACGGTCTGGCTTTGGAATCAGGATGGAAGTCGTGGTAGACTTTGGCGGCAAAGAACGTGGCAGCGGCTGTGTGGGCCGTGTGGCCGGCAAAAAACGAGTTGGTGGCAATCTTGCTGTTGCGGCTGCCGCCGCCTTCGGTGCCGTACAGAAACGGCCGGTAGCGCGTCACGGTGCCGACGGTCATGGTAAAGGTGGCATCAGCGGCCAGCATGCTTTGCAGATACAGGCCCAGCACCTGCCCGTAGCGGCTGCGGATATCTTGGTCCAGCGCCAGCAGGCCCGGCGCAATCAGCAACGACGGATACACAATCAGGTCACCGGCCGTCTGGGCAGTTTCGCTGTAGTAGCCCGCCGAAAACCGGTCAAATTTCGGGATGTCGTTCTTGTTGAGAGCCGCCAGCTGAGCATCCGTCAGGCCGTCTTTCTGTTGCACCAGCAACAAACCAGTAATGCTGAGCGCAGCTAAACCGCCCGTAATGGGGCCGTCCACGGCAAAGCGGGTCTGGTAAGGCGAACGGGCTCTTTGGGCTTGTGCCTGTTGCGGAGAATTGATGACGAGCAGGCTGGAGGCCAGTACTAGAGTGGAAAGTTTCTTCATGTAGAAAAGGTTAGGAAAGAGTAGCGCTCTAACGGGAAATCTGTGGCCGAGGTTAACTGGCTGGCCTGAGGCATATTCCTGCTACTGACATGATAGTCGGCAACTCCCAACTAAATAGTAGCTTTGTAGCCCTGCAGCAACCGCAGGGCAGGGGCTGCCGGCCCCTTGCGTACTCTACCCTACAAGCTGATGCCGTACCTGTTCACCTCCGAATCTGTTTCGGAAGGCCATCCTGATAAAGTAGCCGACCAGATTTCCGACGCTATCCTCGACGAGTATCTTCGCCAGGACCCTGCTTCCAAAGTAGCCTGCGAAACCCTGGTCACCACGGACTTCGCGCTGGTAGCCGGCGAAATCAAGTCAAAAGCCCACGTAGAAGCCGAGCCAATTATTCGCGAAGTTATTCGTCGGATCGGGTACAACAAGCCGGAGTATCTGTTCAATGCCGATACCTGCGAGGTAATGAACCGCCTGCATGAGCAGTCGGCTGATATCAACCAGGGGGTAGAGCGTGCCAAGGACGAAGAGCAGGGCGCCGGCGACCAGGGCATGATGTTCGGCTACGCCACCAAGGAAACGCCCAATTATATGCCGCTGGCCCTCGACCTCTCGCACCGTTTGCTGCAGGAGCTGTCGAAAATCCGCCGCGAAGGCCAGCAGATGACGTACCTGCGTCCCGATGCCAAAAGCCAAGTGACCATCCGCTACGCCGATGATAACACGCCTGAGGCCATTGAAACCATCGTGGTAAGCACCCAGCACGACGAGTTCGACCAGGACGAGCAAACCATGCTCCGCCAGATCGAGCAGGACATCAAAACCATTCTGGTACCCCGCGTGAAGGCTCAGCTCAGCCCCGAGGTGCAGAGCCTGTTCACCGACGCCATCATCTACCACATCAACCCCACCGGCAAGTTCGTCATCGGTGGCCCCCACGGCGACTCTGGCCTTACCGGCCGCAAGATTATCGTGGACACCTACGGCGGCAAAGGCGCGCATGGTGGTGGTGCCTTCTCGGGCAAAGACTCCAGCAAAGTAGACCGTTCGGCCGCTTACGCCGCCCGCCACATCGCCAAAAATCTGGTGGCAGCCGGCGTAGCCGACCAGGTGCTGGTACAGGTAGCCTACGCCATTGGCGTGGCGCAGCCGGTAGGCGTGTTTGTAACCACCTACGGCACCACCAAAGCCAGCAACGGCCACGGCACGCAACTCACTGATGGCCAGATTGCCGAGAAAGTACAGCGCCTGTTCGACCTGCGCCCTTATGCCATTGTGCAGCGCCTCGGTTTGCGCAACCCCATTTTCAGCGAGTCGGCGGCGTACGGCCATATGGGCCGCCAGCCTGGCACCAAGCAGGTGCAGGATGCCAACGGCAACACCCGCACCGTGGAAACCTTCACCTGGGAAAAGCTCGACTACGTGGACAAGATTAAATCTGAATTCGGCCTGTAGTAAAAAGCAGAGTTTGGTGCCATGAATAAACAAGAAGCCCCGCCTGACTGTCAGGCGGGGCTTCTTGTTTATGAATACGATACGCTTAATGCGCCAGGATTTTTTCTTTGTGCTTGGTGATCTGACGCTTCAGGCTATCGGCGGCGGCATCGGCAGCGGCTTCAAAAGAAGCGGCGTCTTCCTGCGAAAACAGCGTGGCGCCTGGCACAAGCAGCTTGATTTCCACCGTCTTATTCGCAATACCATCTTTATTATTCAACTTCAGAATCACTTCCCCTTCCGTGACACGGTCATAGAAGGTTTCGAGCTTGTCGAGGCGTTTCTGGATGAAATCGAGCAGTTTTTGGTCGGCGTCGAAGTGCACCGAATGCATCTGTACTTTCATCGGTAGTAGGGTTTGGGAGGTAAGAAAAAAAAGGAACACAACTCAGGCCTTTGGATGGGCCTGTTCAAAAACAGATTTAAGCTTGTCAATTGACAAGTGCGTGTATACTTGAGTAGCGGCAAGATTGGCGTGGCCTAGAAGTTCTTTAATGGCATTCAGATCAGCACCTTTGTTGAGCAGATGAGTGGCAAAAGAGTGACGTAAGACGTGGGGGTGCTGCTGCGACGAGGCGGTAGTAATCTGACTTAAATAGTGCTTCACTGTTCGATACACTAGCTTTTCGTACAACGGTTCGCCTTTGTCCGTAACGAGGAGCATGGATTGGGCGTTGCGTTCTGACCCGAACTCACGTTGGCGAAACGCTATATACTTATCCAGAACGGCTATCAGAGTGGGGTTTAGCGGCACAATGCGCTGTTTATTGCCTTTGCCTGTTACGCGCACGGTACGGCCCGCTAAGCTTACATCATCGGGCCGGATGCCCAGCAACTCCGACAGCCGGATGCCGGTACCATACAGCAGTTCCAGAATCAGCTGGTCGCGCGTGCCGGCAAAGGTGTCCGGAAACTCAAACGAGTTCAGCAAACCGTTCAGGCTATCCTCGGGCACAAAATCCGGCAGCTTCTTGGCCATCTTAGGCGCCTTGATGCGTAGCATCGGGTTGCGGCCGACAACACCCGTTGTCAGCAGAAACTTATAATAGGAGCGTAGACAGGCAATTTTGCGATTCACGGTGCGCGGGTCCAGTTCCTGCTGCATCAGCGTTACCACCCACGAGCGGATCAGCGTGTGGTCGGCCTGCGCGGGTTCATCCAGTTCATAAGTAGCCCGCAGATACTCCGAGAACTGGCGCAGATCAGTCTGATACGACAGCAGCGTGTTGGGGCTGTAGCGTCGTTCAGACTGCAGGTAGGCAAAAAACAAATCCATACAGTAGTGACCCGGCCGCCAGGGCCGGATAACCAATGTATGGATTTCAGGGGAAGAAAAAAACCGCAGCCAACAGGACGCGAAAAAACCGGCCAACGCACCATAAATGGGCATCAGCCGGTTTTTAATCCGGAAAGCAGCAGAGCGCTAGGCGCTAGCCTCGTTGCCGTAGGTCACCTGCTTGTAGATGGCCTTCTGCTTCTGCTTACGGTTGGTGATCGACGGCTTCTGGAAGAATGTGCGACGACGCAACTCTTTCAGAACGCCCGTGCGCTCAAACTTCTTCTTGAAACGCTTGAGGGCGCGGTCAACCGACTCGTTTTCCTTAATTTGTACGATGATCATATGTCAGTGGGGTTGAAAACTCTTCTGTGAAGGGCCGCAAAGATAATCACAGATGTTTCAGATTAAAAGGATTACGCAGATTTCTTGCTCGGTCACTATTTGGGGCCTGCTGAAATCTGCGTAATCCTTCCAATCTGCAATATCTGCGATTCTACTTCAGCAGTGTGCGCGCAATAACCAGCTTCTGAATCTCAGAAGTGCCTTCGCCGATGGTGCACAGTTTGGCGTCACGGTAGTACTTCTCGGCGGGGTAATCTTTGGTGTAGCCGTAGCCGCCGAAGATCTGCACACCCTCATTTGCCACCCGTACCGATACTTCGGAAGCATAGAGCTTGGCCATAGCCGACTCGCGGTTTACGTTCAAGCCACGGTCTTTCATATCAGCAGCGCGGTAGGTAAGCAGTGAAGCCGCCTCAATTTCGGTAGCCATATCGGCCAGCTTGAAGGCAATGCCCTGGAAGCTGCTGATGGGCTGGTTGAACTGCTGGCGCTCCTTGGAATACTGCAGGGCGGCTTCGTAAGCACCCTGCGCGATACCCAGGCTCAATGCCGCAATGCTGATACGGCCACCGTCGAGCACCTTCAACGACTGCACAAATCCATCGCCTACTTTGCCGATAACGTTTTCCTTGGGCACGCGGCAGTCCGTGAAAATCAGCTCCGTGGTTTCGGAAGCGCGCATACCCAGCTTGTCTTCTTTACGGCCGGCGGCGAATCCGGGCGTATTTCGCTCCACGATGAAGGCCGTCATGCCGTGTGAGTCGCCTACCTCACCCGTGCGGGCAATAACCACGGCTACGTTGCCGGATTTGCCGTGGGTGATAAAGTTCTTGGCGCCATTCAATACATAATAGTCTCCGTCTTCCACAGCTACCGTGCGCATGTTGCCGGCGTCGGAGCCTGTGTTAGGTTCCGTCAGGCCCCAAGCGCCGATCCACTCGCCGGAAGCCAGTTTGGGCAAATACTTCAGCTTCTGCTCCTCGGAAGCGTGCTGCAGAATATGGCCGGTGCACAGCGAGTTGTGAGCCGCCATGCTCAGGCCAATGCTGCCATCAATCTTCGCTAGCTCGGCAATGGCCGTAACGTACTCGGTATAGCCGAAGCCGGCGCCGCCATATTGCTGAGGCACAAGCACACCCATCAGGCCCATTTCGCCGAGCTTGTGGAATACTTCAATTGGAAACTCCTGGCTTTCGTCCCACTTCATCATGTGGGGTTTGATGTGCTGTGCGCCAAAGTCGCGCACCATCTGGGCAATCATTGTCTGGTTTTCAGTAGCAACCAATTCCATGGGTGGGAAAATGAAAGGTGGTGAGAAGTAGAGCTATAACCGGGGAAGCCCGGCTTTGGGTCCGCGAAAGTACGATTTTGGCGGCCTTGAGCCGCGTGCAGAATTAAGGGAGTTCGGGGCAATTTTGAAAGAGGCCGCTAAATCGGTTAACTTTGAAGGTTTTTCAGAGAAACTACCTCCTCTGGATGGCGTCTTGCCGCGGCCCATCCTTTCACTTTTTCGGCTCCCTTCAGCCTAATGCGTTTATCCGTTTCTCGCCACCTTGCTTTGTTGTGGCTGCTATGCATGCCTTTCCTGATACTTATGTCATCCTGCACTGAAAAGTTATATAAGCAGCGGGTGATGTTTCAATTGGATAACGGCAAAGGGTTGGACACAACTAGAATTCGGCGGGTCGTGAACCGCGTAAACCGTAATTATACCATCCAGAAAAATGATTTTCTGGCGGTGCGTGTATACACCAATGAGGGGGAACGAATTATTGATCCAAATGGTGAGTTACGTTTCGGTGCTCCGGCTGGTATGTTGCCTACTGGGGCTAACGGGAGTCGCACTTTAGGTACATCAAGCCAAAACGGTGGTCAGCAGGCTGGGGGAGGAAATTCGCAGGGCTCGGTTGGGGAGTCCGAATTTTTAGTGCAGACCGATGGTTATGTGCGCCTACCACTTGTCAATCGGGTGCGGGTTTTGGGGCTTACACTTCAGCAAGCGGATAGCATTTTGCAAATACAGTACAGCGAGTTCTATAAAGGCGTGTTCGTTACCACTCGAGTGACAAATAGCCGAGTAATCGTGTTGGGTTCACCAGGAGGAAGGATTGTGCCTTTGGTGAATGATAACATGAACCTGTTGGAAGTATTGGCATCAGCTGGTGGCGTCGATGGGAGTAGTGGTGGTGCAAATAGCCTATACCGTTCAGGTGGCAAAGCATCCAACATTCGTATCATTCGTGGCGACTTAAAAAATCCGCAGATTGAGCAGATAGACCTCACCACTATTGATGGAATGCGCCGGGCAAATTTGCAGGTAGAACCCAACGATATCATCTATATAGAGCCTATCCGCCGTCCGTTTTATGATGGGTTAAATGATGCGGCCCCGTTGTTGGGCTTATCAACTATCATTTTAACCACTTTTAGTCTAGTTCTTTCTCTAACACGTTAGTGCAAAGATGCGTGTAGCCTAGCACCGTTTCTCTGAATCACTTAACTTCTTAGTCTTGTAAATGGCCGTTAACGAAAACGCCGAATTGGAGAGTTTGATCCGAAATGCCACAGGCGGAGTAAACGCTGTGCCCGTAGAATCGGAGTCTGCAGATGAAGGCGGTGGATTAGATTTCGATACGCTACTGATGGTAGTGCGTCGTAGCCTGATCTGGCTACTACTATTAATTGGCTTGGGATTGACTGGGTCCTGGTTGTTTTTGCGCTACACCAAGCCGGTATATAAGTCATCTTCATTACTGAAGATTGATGAAAAAACAGAGGCAGGTACGTTAGGCCTTAGTGGAATAATGGGTGCCGCTGAAGGGCAACAGAGTATAAATAAACTTTCCGGAGAAGTAGAGCTTATTAAGTCCAATATAATTTATCGTCGTTTGCGCGATTCATTGGACTTAAATGTAAATTATTACGCAGAAGGCACAGTACTTGAAACAGAGCTGTATGGCACCTCTCCTTTTCAGGTGCAATATCAAGGAGATATTTTATATAATGTGAAATTCAGCGTTAATTTTCTTTCGCTGCAGAAGTATCGTATATCTTACCAGCTGCAGGGACAGGAGCATAGTGGAGAGTATGCCATCAATCAGCCGGTACAACTTGGCGGAATGATATTGCAGCTAGCGGCTAAACCGAATATGAATGCCTCTGATTTGGAGCGCAATTACCATTTTATTATTAACGATGAGGTGGCAATCAACGAATACCTGGATCAAGGCTTATTAGTTGAAATAGTAAACCCTAATGCAAATACCATCCAAATTTCTTTTCAGGATTTCACTCCTGATAAAGCAAGAGCAATTGTTAATAAAATAGATACTATTTATCTCCAGCAGAAAATAGCTCAAAAGCAAGCTGCTACCGCTCAAACGCTTCAGTTCCTGGATGAGCAGTTAGCTTCAAATCGGCAAGAGCTAGCCGTTGCCGAGGAAAACCTACAAAGCTTCGTTCGGCAGAATAAAACATATGATGCTAGAGGAAGCATTGCAGGTCTAACGTCTAAATTAGAAAAACAGGAAGAAGAGAGATTAAAGCTGACAGAAAAAATCCGTTTATTGGACGAAGTAGCAGCTCTAGCAGAGCGTGGTACCATAACGACTCGGGAAGACCTAACAGTACAGCAAAGCATTCCAGCTTTAGCAACGTTAGAAGACCCGCAACTTTCGCAGCAATTATCAGAGTTAAACGACTTACAATGGAATTTGCGACGCCTGTCTCGTTCTTACAAGGAAACCACTGAAGCGGTACAACAGCAACAGGAGCAGTTAGCCTTTGCAAAGGGTAATCTGCGGCGTACATTACGCCAGAGCCAGCAAGTACTAGATGGTGAATTAGCCGCACTAGACCGTCAACGCAATGCCATTAATTCAGAATTACAGGCATTACCTCAAAAAGCTACTGAGCTTGCTCGTCTTAACAGACCATTAGAGCTATACGAGAAATCGTATTTGATGCTAATGGATAAAAAGCAGGAATTCAATATTGCAAAAGCAGGTACGACGCCTGATTTTCAAATTCTGTCGCCAGCTAGCAGGCCACTTTCGCCTATTTCACCTGTAAAGCTAATGGTGTATGCTATTGGTCTTGCCAGCGGAATTATATTAGGATTGGCACTGATGGCCACTCGCTATTTCTTGCACAACACCGTAACGAATGTAAGAGAGCTGGAGCGCGCAACTAGTTCGTCTGTGCTAGGAGTTATTCCGACATACGATAAGGAAAAAATGAACGTATCCAAGCTGGTGGTGGATAAGAATCCTAAGTCAGCTATTTCCGAATCTATCCGCTCTATTCGTACCAACCTGGACTTTATCAGCTCAGCCAAAAAGAAGCGGCTGATTTCGGTGACGTCTACTATTTCGGGAGAAGGCAAGACCTTTGTGTCCGTGAATCTCGGTGGCATCATTGCGCTGTCAGAGCAACGCGTGGTTATCCTGGATCTGGATATGCGGAAGCCAAAAGTTAACTTGGCTTTCGGGGCAGAGAACGTGAAAGGTATAAGTACTATTCTGATTGATAAACATTCAATTGAAGAGTGCATTCAGCACACTTCCATCCCTACACTGGACTTTATTTCGGCGGGACCAACGCCGCCAAACCCATCGGAGTTAATCCTAAGTGCCAAATTCGACGAATTATTGGCTGATCTGCACCAGGTGTACGACGTTATCCTGATTGATACTCCGCCGGTAGGATTGGTAACCGACGGTATCCTTATCATGCGCAAAGCTGATATTCCTATCTACATCGTGCGGGCTAATTACTCTAAAAAGGCCTTTTTGAAAAACATCAATAAATTAGCCAGAGCCAACAACTTCAGCCGCTTAAGTGTCATCCTCAACGATGCCCAGTCGAGTGGGATGTATGGCTATGGCTACGGCTATGGCTATGGTTACGGTTATGGGCAAGGTTATTACGAAGAAACCAAACCAGCTGACAGCAAGCTGGCGCGCATCCGTAAGCGCTTTTCTTAACTTCGTACAATCCGCATAACAAGTATGGCATCCTTCTTCCAGAAGCTCTTTGGCCGTGCGGCATCCTTGCCGATAGTGGCGGCCGACGCGCTTGCGGGGTTAGGTGCCGATATGCATTCGCACGTACTGCCTGGCCTTGATGATGGTGCCGAAAACGTAGCACAGTCGTTGGAGCTGTTGCGGGAGTTACGCGCTTTAGGATATCGTAAGCTTATTATGACGCCTCATATTATGGGCGACTTTTATAAGAATACGCCCGATGGTATCCGTGAAGCATTGCGCGTGCTACAGCAGGCAGCTGGCAATGCTGGTCTAGAGGATGTAACACTGGAATGTGCGGCCGAATATTACCTCGACGAATGGTTCGGCCCCCGGCTAGAGCGTGGTGATGAGATGCTGACCTTCGGTGGCGACAAGCGGTATATACTGTTGGAAACCAGCTATATCAACGAGCCGCTCAACCTCGCGGAAACCATATTTCAACTGCTAAGCCGCAACTACCAACCTGTATTGGCCCACCCGGAGCGATACACCTATTTCTATGGCCGGTTTGATGACTTGGTGAAAGTGAGAGAAACCGGTGCTATGCTGCAGGTGAACCTGAATTCACTGGCCGGCTATTACTCAGCGGGTGCGAAGCGCGTTGCTGAAAAGCTCATTGATGCCGGGTTGGTAGATATGGTAGGTTCCGATGCTCATAACCTTAAGCATACGGCAACTTTGCGCGATAAAGTGCTGCCTGCGGAATACATGCGTAAGCTGCTGGCGCTGCCGTTACTCAATAATACGCTGTAACGGATTGAAAAACTCCATGATTTTCGTGACCGGCGGCAGCGGCCTTGTGGGTAGTTTTTTGATTCCTGCGCTGGTGAAACGTGGCGTACGAGTGCGCGCACTTTACCGGCAGCATATACCCGCAATAGCTGAAGCCGATACGGTGGAATGGATAGAAGGAGATCTGCGGGATACTACCTTGCTGCATAAGGCGCTGGAAGGAGTAAGCCACGTATTTCATTGCGCCGGGCTGGTATCGTATGCGCCGCAGGATGAAGAGGCGCTGTTGCAGGTGAATGTGGAAGGCACGGCAGCAATTGTAGATGCCTGCCTGCGCCAGCCACGCCTTAGGCTCTGCCAGGTATCGTCGGTGGCAGCGCTGGGAGGCGGTGCTACGGAAGCGGCTGCGCTGTCAAACAGCCAGGTGCAGGTGTTGGATGAGAATACCAAGTGGGACCTAGGCGCCGAGCACGGAGCGTATGCTACGTCGAAGTATCTGGCGGAGTTGGAGGTGTGGCGCGGGGTAGCGGAAGGGCTGCAGGCAGTAATAATATGTCCGTCCGTGATTCTGGGGCCGGCTGATTGGGAACGAAGCAGCACGCGGCTGTTTCGCTACGCCTGGCAGCAGCACCGCTTCTATACGCCGGGCAGCGTCAATTTCGTGGACGTGCGCGACGTGGTAGCCAGTATGCTTCACCTCACCCTAGATACCGACCTAACGGCGGAACGCTACGTGCTGAGTGCCGGCAGCCTGCCGCTACAGGAATTTCTAACCCAGGCTGCCAAATGCTTTGGGCGTAAGCCACCCACCACAGCTGTGCCCAAATGGGCAGCGGAAGGCATTTGGCGGCTGGAGCACGTTCGTTCTTTGCTGACTGGCGCCCGGCCGCTCATCACCAAAGACACTGCCCGGGCCGGCCGCCGTCCTGTGTTGTACCGCGCCGATAAGGTAACGCACACAACTGGTCAAGCTTTCCGGCCCTTGCAGGAAACCATTGCTTGGTGCTGCGAAGAACTGCAACGGAAGCAGCACCAGGTGCTGGCAAAGTAGGAAGGCACTTCACCGTTCAGCCAGAGTATTTTTCACGCAGGCCGTTGCCTTGCGAACCTGCTTGGCTCCGGTGCGGTTGTTGTATATTAGGCCGTAGCCCCATTATAAGGGGGTTGGCTGGAAGAAAGCCCATTGGGGCTGCCGTTTTGACGGATAACCGGCACTTGATTGTAGCTGCATGAGAATGAATGAAAATTATGAGGACCGGGACGAAGTACTGGACACCGTGCGCCGCTTCGAGCGGATGGTAGCCCAAAACGAACCTGTCTTTTTCGACCTGGCCGATTTTGAGAACATCATCGACCATTATACCACCAACACGCAGTACGACAAGGCTTTGCAGGCCTGTGAAGCTGCCATTGCCCAGTATCCATTCAGCACTGAATTACTGATTGACCGCTCGCAGGTGCTGGCCATGAAAGGCGAGTATCTAGAGGCTAGCAGCCAGATTGAGAATGTTGCCCACCTCGACCCCGACAACCCAGACGTAGCGGTTACGCGCGGTATCATTGCCACCCAAAAAGGCGAATTCGCTGAGGCCGTGGCCTTCTTTCTGCAGGCTGCCGACCGGGCTCCGGACCGGGATGATATCTTTTTCAACTTGGGACTGGCCTACCAGAGCTGGCAGAAGTTTAAGAGTGCGGCCAAGTATTACAAGAAAAGCCTGCGTATCAACTCTGACAACGACGTAGCGGTGCAGGAACTGCTGTACTGCCTGGAAGTAAGTGAGCGGTTGGAGGAAAACCTGCCGTTTTTTCAACGCTTCACCGACGATGACCCGTACTCGGCTACTGCCTGGTACAATCTGGGCCAGGCATATTTCCGGCTGGAGCAGCTGGACAAGGCGGTAGCAGCCTTTGAGTACGCCATTCTCGTGGATGCCAAGTTCTTGGAGGCGCATGCCTATCTGGCCAGCGTGTACATCAGCCAGGAGCGCTACCGGGAGGCTATTGCAGAGTTCGAGCTGAGCTACGAGGAAGGCCAGCCGACGCCGGAGGCGCTCTGCAACATCGGTGAGTGCCACGAAAAGCTGCGCGAATGGGATGCTGCCCGCCGCTTCTACCAGAAGTCCATTGATATGGAGCCGGAGATGGACGAAGCGTGGTTCGGTATTGGCATCATCATGAACGAGCAGGAGCGCTACCTGGAGGCTACGCACTTTTTCCGGAAAGCGGTGGGCATCTATGCCGAAAGCGTGGAATACTGGCTGGCGCTGGCCGCGGCCGAATACCAAGTGGGCAACGTGGTAAGCTCGCTGGAAGCCTACGAAAAGGCGGCCGAAGTAGCGCCCGACAGCAAAGATGTATGGCTGAACTGGAGCATTATTCTCTACGAGCAAGGCAATTTCCAGGGCGCCATTGACCTGATGCGCAACGCCGTGGAGGTGCAGCCGCTGGAAGCCGAGTTGCACTACCGGCTGTGTGCTTACCAACTGGCCGCTGGACGCTTCCGCGAAGCTTACGAGACGCTAGAAAATGCCTTGGTGCTGGATTTCGACAAGCACCGGCTGCTGTTTGAATACTTTCCGGAACTGGAGTCGCAGCAGGCACTGGCCCGTCTGATTGACCAGTATCGGAAATAGAAAACCCGGCAACCGGATACTAAAGGCCTGGGAAGATGGTTAGCTGCCTGGAAGCTGAACTGTCTTCTCAGGCCTTCATTTATAAAATTCGGGCTTACTTTTGCCGTATTGCCTTCATCGGGCCGGGCGTGCTGCCTGCTGGTCAGGCTCTCATACCCAATTTAACTAAGACCCTACAGCATGAACTACCACCTCTCACAACTTCCTGAGCGCACTGCCAAACCCCGCGAGCAAGGCTTTACCATGGTCATGGACAAAGGCCTGAGTGTACGGGAGGTAGAAGATTTTCTGGAAGTGGGCGCGCCCTACACCGACATCGTGAAGCTGGGCTGGGCCACGTCGTTTGTGACGCCCAACCTGAAGCGCAAGCTGGCTGCCTACAAAGAGGCCGGAATTCCGGTGTACTTCGGCGGCACGCTGTTTGAGGCCTTCATTATCCGCAACCAGTTCGATGACTACCGCCGCCTGCTGGAGGAGTTCGGCATGGAGTACGCCGAAGTATCAGACGGCTCAATTGACTTGGTACACGACAAAAAGCTGGAGTACATCCGCACGCTGGCCCAGGATGTACAGGTGCTGAGCGAGGTGGGCTCCAAGGATGCCGAGAAGATCATTCCACCTTACAAGTGGATTTCGCAGATGAAAACCGAGCTGGAAGCCGGCGCCGTGAAGGTAATTGGGGAGGCGCGCGAGGCCGGCAATGTGGGTTTGTTCCGCAGCACCGGCGAGGTTCGCTCGGGCCTGGTAGAGGAAATCCTAACGCAGATTCCGTTCGAGAAAATCCTGTGGGAAGCCCCGCAGAAGGCGCAGCAGGTGTGGTTCATCAAGCTGCTGGGCGCCAACGTAAACCTGGGCAACATTGCGCCTAATGAAATCATAAGCCTGGAAACCATCCGCCTGGGCTTGCGCGGCGACACGTTCACCGACTTCCTCGACATGGATAACGTAGACGAAATGTTCAAGCCCGAAGTGAAGCCTACGGGCCGCCCCGGCACCTCGATGCCGCGCGGCTAAGCGCTCCACGATGTTCTAAATAGTACGCAGGTGGCTGCTTTCGGCAACGGAGGCAGCCACCTGGCGTTTAGTGGCAATTGGGGCGCGGCTTGTGGCTATACTTGCGGCATGAAGCTGCGACTATTACTACTGCCGCTGGTACTGCTGGCGTTTTCCTCCTGGGCCCAACCGGCCACCCCGCCTGGCCGGCTGGAGCAGCTCGGCGAAATAGCGTCGCGATTTGTGCAGCCGCGCCGCGTGAGCGTGTGGCTGCCGCCGGGCTACAACTCGCGCCGCCACTACCCCGTGCTGTACATGCACGACGGCCAGAACCTGTTTGAGCCGGCTACTTCCTACGGCGGCACTGCCTGGGAGATAGACAGTGTGCTTACACAGCTAATTGGTGCAAAGGAAGCGCGGCCTTGCATCGTAGTAGGCGTCTGGAACACTGACCGCCGCTTCCGCGAGTACGCCCCGGCCAAGCCCTATGCCGCCATACCCGAAGCCCGACGCGCCCAATTGGCGCAGGAGCGCCCCGGCACCCCGCTCTCCGACGACTACCTGAAATTTCTGGTACAGGAGCTGAAGCCGCGCATTGACAGCCTGTATAGCACCAGCCCGCGCCGGCAGGATACGTTTGTGGCGGGCAGCAGCATGGGCGGCCTGATTTCGCTGTATGCGGCGCTGGAGTACCCGGAGGTGTTTGGCGGCGCGGCTTGCCTTTCCACGCACTGGCCCCTGAGCTTGAAGCAAAACACGCCCGACTTCACCACAGCCATGCTGGCCTACCTGCAGCCCCGCCTAACCGGCCGGCTCCGTCCGCGTCTGTATTTCGACTACGGCACCACCACACTCGACGCGTGGTATGAGCCTCACCAGCAACGCGTGGATAGCTTGCTGCGGGCCGTGCGCTACCCGCGCCGTAGCTGGCTGAGCCGCAAGTACGCCGGGGCGGCCCACAACGAAGCCGCCTGGCAGCAGCGGGTGGCCGTGCCACTCCGGTTTCTGCTGGGCCGGTAGCAGCAAAGCCACACCGTTACTACCCGTTTTGCCTGGATATTTCGCCTAGCTTCTCTCTGCATGAATACTGCGCCATCAGAGCCCAAACAATACTTTCCGGCCCTGACGGGTTTGCGGGCCGTGGCGGCGCTGCTGGTATTTGTGCATCATTTCAATCCGTTTTCGGTCGAGAGAGTGGGCTGGACGGTACACACGCTGGCGGCCGAGCTGCACATCGGCGTGACGGTGTTTTTCGTACTAAGCGGCTTTCTGATTGGCTACCGGTATCTGGGCGTGGAGCAGCTGTCGTGGCGGGCGTATTTCGCCAACCGCTTCGCCCGCATCTACCCGCTGTATTTTCTGCTCACCACGGCCACGTTCGGGCTGTTCTACTACCTGGGCCGCGACACTGCCGACAACCTGCTGGAGCAGTACGTGCTCAACATTACGTTTCTGCGCGGGCTGTTTCAGCAGTATCTCTACACGGGCATTGCACAGGGCTGGTCGCTCACTACCGAAGAAATGTTCTACGTGTCGGCCCCGCTGGCGTTTGTGCTGGTGCGGCGTAGCGCGCACTGGCTGTGGGCGCTGCCGCTGCTACTGGCGGCAGTAGGCGTGGCGCTGGTGCTGGCCGGGCGGCCCCAGCCCTGGCACGGCTTCTTCGACTCGCTGGATTTCTTGTTTCAGTTCGTGTATTTGGGGCGGGCAGCCGAGTTTTTTACGGGTGTGGCCCTGGCTTGGTGGCTGCGCCAGCGCGGTAGGCAGCAGTTGCCTGTCCGGGGCCTTACGTACGTGGGAGTAGTGGGTATGCTGGCTTGCATAGGCGCCTTGAGCTTACTACATGGCCCCGGCGAATTTGAGTTTGGGGTGATGCAGCCTGCCGGAATGTTTATCAACAACATCGTGCTGCCGCTGGTGGGTATCGGGCCGCTGCTGTGGGGGCTGGTGCAGGAAGATACCGTGCTGCGCCGCCTGCTGAGCAGCGCGCCGCTGGTGCTGCTGGGCAAAAGCTCGTATGCCTTCTACCTGATTCATATTGGCGTGTTTCAGCAGCTGCTCTACGAGGCCACCGGCAGTCAGGCGCTGTGCGTGTTGCTGCTGTATGTGGCATCTATTCTGCTGTACTGGTTGCTGGAAGAACCGCTCAACCAGTGGCTGCGGCGGGTGGTAGGCAAGCCCAACCATTCGGCGGTAGCTACTCAAAACACCCCCGGCGTAACTATATCAGCTTAAAGCAGGTAGAAAAGCTTTCCGCATTCTATCCTGACATGAAACAATTAACTTTCCCGGGGCCGGTAGCGGCTCTGCTGTTGCTGGCTGGCTGCAACCAGGGCCAGCCCACCACCGATACACCCACCAACACCCCCGCGGCCACCGTCGCCGCACCCGATTCTGCCACCCAGCCTACCGCTGCCGCACCAGCCTTGCCGGAGCCCTACGCCACCAAATCGGTGACCAAGCGCAGCAAGGTAATTGGCTGGCCGGCCGGCAAAACGCCGGTAGTGCCCACGGGCTTCGTGATTACGGAGTACGCTGGCAGCTTCAACAGTCCACGCTGGGCCTACGTCACGCCCAACGGCGACGTGCTGGTGGCCGAGTCGAACACAGTGCCGACTTCCTTCAAGAAGAAAGTGGCCGCTAAACTGGAGCTGGACACTTCGAAGTCGTTGAAAGAAACCAGTGCCAACCGCATCACGCTGCTGCGCGACACCAACAAGGATGGCAAGCCCGATGTGCGCGAAACCTTCCTGGCCAACCTCAACCAGCCGCTGGGCATGCTGGTGCTCGGCGATTACTTCTACGTAGCCAACACCGACGGTGTGCTGCGCTATGCCTACAAGCCCGGCCAAACCAAAATCACAGGCCCGGGCCAGAAGATTCTGGATTTGCCGGCCGGTGGCTACAACAACCACTGGACCCGCAATCTGCTGGCCAGCGCCGATGGCTCCAAAATCTACATAAGCGTGGGCTCGGGCTCCAACGTGGGCGAAAATGGTATGGAAAACGAACAGCGCCGCGCCAACATTCTCGAAATCAACCCCGATGGCTCGGGCGAGAAAATCTACGCGGCAGGCCTACGGAATCCGGTTGGAATGGGCTGGGCCCCCGGCACCAAAACCCTCTGGACGGCCGTGAACGAGCGTGACGAACTGGGCGACGACCTCGTGCCCGACTACCTCACCAGCGTGCAGCCCGGCGCCTTCTACGGCTGGCCCTACGCCTATTTTGGCCCCAAAGAAGACCCACGCCGCAAAGGGGAGCGGCCCGACCTGGTGAAGAAAACTCTGGTGCCCGAAGTGGCGTTGGGGCCGCATACGGCATCGTTGGGCTTGGCTTTCTACGATGGCCAGGCCTTCCCGACCCGCTACCAGAAAGGCGCTTTCGTAGGCCAGCATGGCTCCTGGAACCGCTCGGAGTTTACGGGTTATAAGGTGGTGTTCGTGCCGTTTGCCAGCGGCAAGCCCGCCGGTAAGATGGAGGACTTCGTAACCGGCTTTATTGCCAATGCTCCTGAAAAAGAAGTGTACGGCCGCCCCGTAGGCGTCACAACGATGCCCGACGGCTCGCTGCTGGTGCTGGACGATGCCGGCAACAAAGTGTGGCGCGTGGCGGCCAGCAAAGGCTAACATTGCTCAGCCTGACGCTGGTAAACGGCCGCTGAAATAAAAAAGGGAGGATGCTGTAATAAGTTGCCAGCTTTGGCGATTCAACCAGCATCTTCCCTTTTTTCATGTCCAATCCTATGCGCCTGTTTCGTCAAACTGCCTTTGCGGCTACTCTGCTGCTGACCGCCTTTACTGCCTCAGCCCAGAAGAAACCTGCCAAATCGGCCACCAAAGTCCAGCCGACGGCCACAGCGGCCGCCAATTCCCTGTTGTGGGAGGTGTCGGGCAAGGGCCTGAGCGCACCTTCGTATGTGTTTGGCACCATCCACATGATTTGTCCGGCCGATATGCAGATGCCCGAAACCGTGAAGCAGGCCGTGAGCAGCAGCAAGCAGGTAGTGCTGGAAATGGATATGGACGACCCCACCATGGCCCAGCAGGCCCAGGCTGGCATGCTAATGCAGGATGGCCAGACGCTTCAAAAGCTGCTTTCACCTGCCGACTACGCAGCGCTGGGCACGTATCTGCAAGCCAAAGCCGGGCTGCCCATCGATAAGGTAGGCGCCATCAAGCCGTTTTTTCTGGGCTCGATGCTGATGCCGGCCGTGCTGGGCTGCGCCCCGGCCAGCTACGAAGCCTCGTTTATGAAAATGGCTCAGGAGCAGAAAAAGGAAGTGCTGGGCCTGGAAACCATGCAGGACCAGCTCGGTATCTTCGATAAAATCCCGTACGCCGCGCAAAGCAAGATGCTGACGGACATGGTGAGCAAGGAGGCGGAAATGAAGCAGGAAATGCAGCAGTTGCTGGCTCTCTACAAAACCCAACAGGTAGAAGCCCTACGGGAAATGAGCAGCAAAAGCATGTTCGGCTTCACCGAATACAACGGCCTGCTGCTTGATGACCGCAACCAGCGCTGGATTGCCGGTATTGAGAAGATGGCGGCCAGCCAGCCCACATTTTTCGCGGTAGGCGCAGCCCATTTGGGCGGCCCCAAAGGCGTACTGGCGCTGCTTCGCCAGCAAGGCTACCAAGTGAAGGCGGTGCAATAAAACCAGCTTCCGTAGCGCAACAATCCGGGGCGCGACGAGTGAAGTGAGTTCCTGAGCGCCCATGCAAACGGCGCGACCCAGGGTGCTCACTTTACTCGTCGCGCCCCGGCTTTTCACGTTGCCGGATTTTCGCTTCCTGCCGGGCCGGCCTTACCTTGCGCGGCCATGCTGACCTACCTTCGCCGCTACCTGAGCTACCTTATTCCGCTGACCCGCACCGTCACGTCGCCCATCAACGGGCCGCTGGAAGTGACGTGGTACCGGGGCCGCAAGCTGCTGGACACGCGCCACGCCAATTATTCCTATGGCTCGCTGCAGCGGGTGCTACGCTACGGGCTGCTGTTTGTGGCGCCCGAAAAGGCCCGGCTGCTGCTGTTGCTGGGGCTGGGCGGTGGCTCGGTGGTGGAAACGTTGCGCAAAGAGCACCCGGCTGCCGGCCATCTAACGGCCATCGAGCTGGACCCCACCATCATTCAGCTAGCCGATACGGAGTTCGGCATTCGCCCCAGCCCCGACCTCACCATTGTGTGCGCCGATGCTTTTGCATGGGTGCGCACCGCGCCGGCCGCCACCTTCGGCCTGATCATCATTGACCTGTTCATTGACCTCGACCTGCCCGCCGGCCTGCAGACGCCGGAGTTTTGGCAGCAGATCTGGCGACTATTGACGCCCGGCGGCCGGGTGCTGGCCAACACGCTCACGGCCGCGCACCTGAGTATTCAAGGGCAGGATCTGGCCGAGTATCTGCCCCAATTGGGCTTCACGGTGAAGGAAGTGGAGGTGGAGCTGCTGAACCGGCTGCTGATTCTGGAAAAACCAGCGTAGCGAGTGTAAACCAGAAGTTTGAGGCCGTTTTAGTTGGCAGCCCTGACCCCGGTTGCCGGCGTGGACTTGGGCACATACAGCAGCGCATCAAACTCACGGCGCAAGCTGTGGCGGCTGAATGGCTGGGGATAGGGCCGCAGGGTACCGTCGCGAAACAGCAGGTTTTCGTAGAGCCATTGGGTGCCCGGCGCCAGGTCGGGCCCACGCACGTTGAGGAAGGCCGCCGGCAACGAGGCCGCCCGGAAGTAGTGCTCGTAGCTGCCCACGGCTGAGGGCATGGCCGTGGCCGTAACAAAAGCGGGCGGCTCGGTGGAAGGCAGGGCCCGGAAGCTGCCTTCGTGGAGGGCAAAACCGACGGCTACGTAACCGAGGCCATAGTAGCGCCGCAGCACTTCACCCAGCGTGGCATCGTCCTGGTCATAGGTTTTGAGGTGGGTGTTGTGCGACCAGACCGCTACGCCCTTGCCATTAGCCTGCGTGCGGGCCCACTCCACATTCTCGGCCAGGCACGCAGCCCGGTAGCTGAGGCGGAACCGCGACGACATCGTTTGCACGACGCTGTACTGCTCGGCTTGGCGGAGCAGCTGGGTTAGAGTGGCCGCTTCCGCGGGCGTGGCTCCGTAGCCTCGCCGGAGTTTGGCCGGACCATCGAAGGCGGCGCGGACCTCGGCCAGCAGGCGGCGCACGGCTTCCAGCCGCGGGTCGGTTTGCGGGGCGTTCTGCAGGTAGTTCAGCGAAATGCCCGCGTCGGCCAGTTCCCGGAGCTGGCGTTGCAGGGTCGTGAGCAGCTCGCCCCGGTAGCCGGCCTGGGCGGGCAGGCGCTGGCGCAGATAGCGCAAACTCTCCGGCGCCTCCTGCAGATCAATGCCCAGCAGCTGTAGGGTGGCCGTCGGGTGTTGCTGGTTGTAGGTCCGCATCCAGCGCACTAAGGCCAACATTTCTTCGGTGTCCCAGAGGGGCAGGTCGGCTACCAGCTGCTGGGGGTTGCCGGTGCCGGTTTGCAAATAGTCGTTCAACGCCAGGCAGGCGCCCAGGTCGGTGTCGAGGGCCAGCACGCGCACGTTTTTCTGCTCCACCAGATACCGAAACAGCCGGTGCTTGAGCTGCATCTGCTCGTGTGAGCCCAGCGTGACTTCGCCCAACCCTACAACCGGTGCCGACCCAACCAACTGCCCGAAAGCGGCCAGATCTTTCTGGTCGCCGCCGTCGGGGGCAGTGGTGCGGAGCGGCACGGCGGCCTTGCGCAGCCAGGCTAGCTCGGCGGCGGTAGGCAGCCCCGGCACGGGTGGTGGTGGTGGCGAAAAGGCCCGGCCATCAGCCAGCAGCTCTATATGGTCGAGCCAGACCGGGGCCGCGCCGGGCTGCAGCAGCAGCGCCAGCTGCGAAAGGTTACGCTTGGCGCTGATGGGCAGCGTCAGCTCGAACCGTTGCCACGGCGTGCCGGGCGCAGGTTCCGGCAATGGGCTGGCCGTGAGCGTGCCAGGCCACTTATGCCGGTCATACGGATACATTCTCAAGTCGCTGTTGGCCAGTACCCGGTAGAGCAGGGCTGGAGGTGCCTGGCCCGCCACGGCCGAGCCGGCATAGCGCACGTAGCCACGCACCGTAAGGGTTTTGCCCAGCAGCGAATCGAGGGGCACTAGACCCAGGTACACGGGCACGGCACTGGCCGGAGCGGCCTCTACGCGCAAGCTGCGCCGGCCTCGTTGCGCCACCGTGGAGTCCAGCTGCCAGCGGCGGGCAGTGGAAGCCGCACCGGGCAGCTGGGCAGGGCTGCGCCGCTCGAAGTCCCAGTCGGGTAGCGGAGTGCCGGGGGGCAGCAGCAGCGGCTCGGTGCCCGCCAGTGGCGTGTCGCGGTAGGCTTGGCCGTTGTCGTAGCGCACCTCAAAGTTGTCGAGCCACAGCCGGCCCCGGCCGTTGAAAACCAGCAACATGCTGAGGCGGTTGGCCGTCTGGCCCACGGGCAGCTGTACCGTTAGTTTCTGCCAGCCGGCTACTATGGCCAGCGGGGTAGCCCGGGTATCTTTCTCCGACATCTTCTCGGAATCTGGACTGGTTTCCGTGAAAAAATAGCTGTAGGCCTTCAGCCAGGCAGTGCCCTGAAATTCTTCGGTGCGCACCCACACGCTTACGGTGGCTATGCGGCCCCGCACCGAATCCGAAACCGGCACGCTGGTGTACACGGAGGAACCTTCTGGCTCTTCGGCCAGCGAGGCATCCAGCAGCAAACTGCCCTGGCCGTGCTGAGCCGGCGCCACGGTGTCGACGCGAATCAGAAGCTCGTCGGGTTGCTGGCGGCGCCCCCAGAACAGCAGCGGCTGGCGGCGGTTGGCGTCCGGCTCGAAATCCAGGTTGAGGATGGCCTGTGCGGTGGCCGGGCGGTAGCTCAGCAGCGTGAGCACCACGAAGAATAATCGATACAGAGAATTGGGCATAGAAATCAGCGGTTACATAACGGCTGCAGTATAACGTGTTGGGCGCTTGGCGCATGTGCGCCGCCGAATTTTTCTTGGCTTTCCAGGGTTGCCAGCCACTGGCGGCACGCTACTCCGGTGGCTTTCCGCTTTCTTTGTAGTTCTATTTCTACTACCTCGCCCCTCCGCATGGAAATTCTGAAGCATCTGCTCGACTTCGTTCTGCACCTCGATAAGCACCTCGCTGAAATCATTCAGGATTATGGGATGTGGACGTATGCCATCCTGTTCCTCATCATCTTCGTGGAAACCGGCGTGGTGGTGCTGCCTTTCCTGCCCGGCGACTCGCTGCTGTTTGCGGCCGGCTCGCTGGCTGCGCTGCCCGGCTCGCCCCT
This sequence comes from Hymenobacter puniceus, assembly GCF_014333525.1. Lineage (GTDB taxonomy): Bacteria > Bacteroidota > Bacteroidia > Cytophagales > Hymenobacteraceae > Hymenobacter. Next base: position 731,907 of record NZ_JACSCX010000001.1, on the reverse strand, counting down.
GAACGTGTGGGTGATGATGGGCTTGCTGATTGTGGCCGCCGTGCTCGGCGACACGCTCAACTACCACATTGGCGACTATCTGGGGCCGCGCGTGTTCCGTGAGAATTCCCGCTTTCTGAAACGGGAGCATCTGGAGCGCACTCAGGCTTTCTACCAGAAGCACGGCGCCAAAACCATCATTCTGGCCCGCTTTATCCCGATTATCCGCACGTTTGCGCCGTTTGTAGCGGGCGTGGGCACCATGAGCTACAGCAAGTTTCTGAGCTACAACGTAGTGGGCGCGGTGCTGTGGGTGACCTTGCTCACGCTGGCCGGCTACTTCTTCGGGCAGATGGAAATCGTGCAGAAAAACTTCTCCCTCGTGGTGCTGGCCATCATTGCACTGTCGGTGCTGCCGGCCGTTATCGAGTTTTTCAAGTCGCGCCGCGAGTCGCGGGTGGGGGCCAACTAGCGCGCTTTCCAGAACATCCGGCGGGTGCTACGCTGGCTAACTACAACAAAGCAGAAGGGCTTGCCACACGGCAGGCCCTTCTGCCTTTTCCAGCAAACCGACCACAAAATCCGGGGATTCCGGGGAAATATGCGGTAATCCGCGGTCCTTTGCGTTGTTTGCTGCTCTCCACTTATCCTCGCTACCATGCCCGCCTTCGGACTCATCGGCCTGACCCTGAAGCACTCGTTTTCTCAAACTTATTTCAGTCAGAAGTTCGCCAGTCTGCACTTATCCGACCACCACTACCAGCTGTTTGAGCTGCCGGCCATCACGGCGCTGCCGGCGCTGCTGGCCCGGGAGCCGGAGCTGCGCGGCCTCAACGTCACGATTCCGTACAAAGAGCAGGTGTGGCCGTTCCTGAACGAGGTGGCGCCGTCGGCGGCGCGGGTGGGCGCCGTCAACGTCATTGAGTTTGCCGCCGAAGGTCGCCTGATTGGCCACAACACCGATTACATTGGCTTCCGCGACTCGCTGCGTAGCTTTCTGCCGCAGCCAGTGCCACCAGGGTTGCGGGCGCTGGTATTAGGCAGTGGTGGGGCATCCAAAGCCGTGGAGGTAGCATTGCGTGAGCTGAACATTAGCTACTGGGTGGTATCCAGAAACCCCATGGGCCGCGGCCTCACCTACAATGAGCTAACGCCTGCGCTACTCGCCGACCATCATCTTATCATCAACACCACTCCACTAGGTACCCATCCTGATACTGAGCAGTGCCCGCCGCTCGACTACTCAGTTTTCACCCCGGCACATTACCTCTACGACCTCATTTACAACCCTCGCGAAACCGAGTTTATGAAGCGTGGCCAGGCGGTGGGGGCCCACACCAAAAACGGCTTCGAGATGCTATGTATTCAGGCCGAAGAAGCGTGGAAGATCTGGCAGGGAAAGTCTTAAATCTCCTGAACGTCAGTCCGAGCGCAGCCGAGGAATCTCGTGTGCTGACGTTGTGATGGTAATTACCACACCAGCGAGATTCCTCGGCTGCGCTCGGACTGACGTTCTATTGAAACAGCTTGATTACTGTTGGCCGCCGCCTTCGCCTTGCTTGGCGTCGTCGTTTTGGATGCCTCTGCGGCGCTTGGGGGCCTGGGGGGATACTTTGCCGAAGCGGTAGTTGAAGGCCAAGCGCACACCACGCAGGTAGATGTAATTATTGCTTTCCTGCGTGAACTGCGGCGTTTCCAGAATCGTGTTCAGGTTGCGGGTGGCCTGCAGGAAGTTGTCGGCGTTCAGCGTCAGGTCGGCTTTGTCCTGGAGCAGGTTTTTGCGCAGTCCCATCGAGTAAAATGCCCAGGCGCGCTGCTGGCCCTGCAGCTGAATACGCGGTGAGTTCAGGCCCGCATTGAGTTGTAGGCTGAGGCCCTTGCGCCACGGCGTGGCCGTATCGTCGCCGGGCTTGGCGAATTTATAGCTGGAGTTGATGTTGACATTGTACATCAGGCCACTGTTGCGGAAGGCGGTGCCGGTTACGTCCAGGGCTGGGCTGTTGAGCGAGACATAGTAGAAGTTCAGGTTGCCGCTCAAATCCCAGAGCGGCACCGGCTTAAACGAGCCAAACAAACTGGCCCCGTAGGTGGCATTGCGCCCGATGTTGCGGAACGTCTGGTTTTGCACGCCTGCGTCGTCCACGAACCGCACCGTCTCGATGGCGTTGCCGGTGCGCCGCGTATACACCGAGCCGTTGAGCACAGCGCCCTTCACGAAAGTGGTGTAGTTCAACTCGTAGCTGTCCGTAAATTCGGGATTGAGGCGCGGGTTGCCGTAGCTGATGTTGAGCGAGTCGGAGGCGTTGATGAATGGGTTGAGGTAGAAAATCTGGGGCCGCTGAATCCGTCGTGAATACGCCAGCCGCACCGTTTGGCCGGGCTTGCCGGGCTGGTAGCTTAGGCTGATATTCGGCAGCAGGTTGGTGTAGTTCTGCGTGAAGCGGCTGGCCTCGCCCTGCGTGAACCGGCCCGTAATGTCGGTGCGCTCCAGGCGGGCGCCCAGCCGGGTACTCACCTTCTTGCTGACACTGAAGCCATACGTGGCGTACGCCGACAGCACATCCTGGTCGTAGTCGAAGGTGTTGGAGCGGGCGGCGCTGCGCACCAGCGGGCTGTTGCCGGTGGGGTCAATCTGCACATCGTACTGGCTGCTCACGCGGCGCAGAATGCCTTTGGCGCCGGTTTCCAGGGTGGCAGTTTCCGAGAACGGGTGCGTGTAGTCAGTCTGGAGCGTGGTTTCGAGGTTGCGGCTCAGGTTGTCGCTGCCTTCCCGGTAAGTCCGCTCGCCGTCGGTGGCACGGCCCGGGTACTGGTCGAGGTCGTAGCGCTGGGTGTTGCGGTTGCGGGTGTGCTGGCCCAACACGCTCCATTCGCGCTTGGGCTGCCCCTCAAACGTGCGGGTGTAGGAGCCGCTGGCGTCGTAGCTCTGGGTGCGGAAGCCACGGTCGGTGGCGCGCGTGAAGGCCGGCAGCAGCGCCGGCTGGTTGAATTGGTCGTAGTCGCCTTTGTTGCGGAACAGGTTGCCCTGCACGCTCAGGTTGAAATTGTGCTGCTTGCTGGGGTCATAGTCGAAGCCCAGCCGCCCAAAGCCGCCGCCGCCAATTGTAAACCCGTCGCCTTCCTGCCGTAGCGAAGGTTCCAATAGGCCTTGCTCGTTGCGCACGCTACGGGTCAGGTCGTTGCGGTTGGGGCTATAGAAGGCAAAGCCGCTGGCCGAGCTGTTAATCCCGATTTTGCCGCGCCGCATGTTCAGCGAGGCGTTGGCGTTGGAGCTGCGTGTGCCGGCCGCCACGCCTACGCTGCCGTTGGTGCCCTCCAGGTTGTTTTTCTTGAGCGTAATGTTGATGATGCCGCCCGTGCCTTCGGCGTCGTACTTGGCGCCCGGCGTCGTAATCACCTCCACCGTCTTGATCTGGTCGGCCGGAATCTGCTTCATGGCATCGGCCACCGAGCTGGCCACAATGCCCGACGGCTTGTTGTTGATGAGCACGCGCACGTTGGAGGTGCCGCGCAGCTCCACGTTGCCGTCGGGGTCCACGCTGATCAGGGGCACTTTGCGGAGCACGTCGGCAGCGGTTCCGCCGGTGTTGGTCAGGTCGCGGTCGGCGTTGTACACGAGGCGGTCGGGCTTGGTTTCCACCACGTCCCGCTCGCCGGTTACGGTCACCTCGCCCAGCTTCTGGGCCGTGGAAGTCAGCAGCAGATTACCTAAGTCCACGGGGCCATCGGCCACCGTCACGTTCTCCACCCGCACGCCGTAGCCCAGAAAGCTCACCTGCACCCGGTAGGCGCCGGCGGCCAGGCCTTTCAACACAAACCGGCCGCGCTCGTCGGCGGCGGTGCCGTCCAGGGGCCGCTCGCCGGTGGCGGGCAGCAGAGCCACGGTGGCAAACTCCACGGGCTTTTTGGTAGTGGCATCTAGCACGGTGCCCGTAATGCGGCCCGCGCCCTTCGGCGTCTCGGGCAGCGCCAGGCGGGGCGTAGTGGCCGGGGCTGCTGGGCGCCCACCGGCGGGCGGCGCGGCAGGAGCAGTTGGGGTTTGAGCCAGGGCTGGTGCGGCAAGCAAGCCACTCAGCAACCAGGGTAGCGCGTGTTTCATAACCAGAAAGAAATCAGCAAGGGTAACGTTAGCGAGGGTAAAGCTGAAAGCACATGGTAGCAACTGCTGCAATCAGTAAGAGCTATAAGGCCACAGGCGGCCGATATATACTGCCAGTTGCATAGAGCCCACCGAATAGTTGCAACCACCCATTCAATGCATTATTTGGCTTTCCGGAAAAACACGTTGCCGCTGATAGATTCCAGTCGCAACGCCGGGCCGCTGGCACTCCCCAGCACCCCTCGCATTTCGTAGCCCACAATGGGGTTTTGCTGCTTGTTGTTGAAGGCCACCTCCTGGTCGGTGTATACTTCCCCGGTAATGGTTTTCAGGGCTACTTGGGCGCCGCGGGTGGCCGGCCAGCTTACATCCACAAATCCACTGATGGACTTTGCCTGCAGCTCGCCTGTGAGGCCCAGCACGTCGATATTGCCGCTGATGGTGCTCACGCGCAGGGCAGTGCCCGGCGGCAGACTGATATCAAACACGATATCGGCGCACACCGGGGCGCGGTCCTGGCCGTTATTCCAGTTGCCGTAGTAAGTGGTGGTGCCGCTATTGGTGGGACAGTCGCCGGGTTGGGCGCTGGCCAGCAGCGTCTTGTCGAGGTCGGACTCCACGCGCAGTTCCTTGTTGTTATTGGTCAGGTTGAGCTGGAAGGCATCGTTGAGCTTGTTCTGGTTGATTTGCACATTCGCCTGCAGGTGCAGCTTGCCGTCGGTGGCCGGCCGGATCCGAATAGTGGTGGCGTGCTTAAGGTCGAGTACTATCGGCTGGCCTGCAGCCACAGGCGCACTCTTAACCAATACTTTCTGGGCCGATGCGGCCAGCGGGGCAGCCAGCAAAGCCAGCAGGAAAACAAGGCGAAACATAGCAGTAGTGATGAAGTGATGAAGAAATCAGGTGAGAATGGCCAGCCCACGCTACTTGGCTTTGCGCAGAAAAATGTCGCCGTTGATGGTTTTCAGGGCCATCTGTACGCCGCCACCGTTGAGGCTGCCGCTGATGGTATGCCCGCCGCCCACGCGCTGCAGATTGTCGGGGGCTTTGACAGTTGCCAGCTCAAAGCCCGAGTAGATTTCGCCCGACATGGAGCGTAGCGTGAGGGTAGCCTTGGTAGCAGCCGGCAGCGTCACATCGAGCGCCCCATTAATAGCCGACAGGGAGCTGGGGGCAGTCTGCGGGCCAGCGAAGCGCACTGTAATGTTGCCGTTGGTGCTGCTGGCCACCACCGGCCCCGCCACGTTGGTAAGCTGGGCGTTGCCGCTTTTTAGTGTGAGTTCCACGCTGCCTTCCAGGTCAGTTACGCGCACATTGCCGCCGGTCCAGGAAGTTTGGGTGAATTCCAGCGCCGTGCGTCGGGGCACCCGAATTACATAGTCGGCCTTGTGGCGCCCGGCCTGCACAACGCGCAGCGTAGATCCGGACGGTGTCACAGACAGGCCCTGGCGGGTGTTGTCTTCGGCCGTATTGTAGAGTGGGCGCAGCCCTTCGGCCTGTTTGGGTGCCGGCTCGTATGTCCCGCCCCGAATTACCACCTCGTCGCCATCGTAGCCTTCCACTGTTACGTTGCTTCCGCGCATTTCCAGTACCAGCTTGCGGTCCTGGCGGCCATTGAAGCGGGTTTTGTATTCCTGTGCATGCAGCGGGGCAGCAGCAGCGAGGGCCAACAGAGCGCCCAGAGTAAGTGCGTTTTTCATGGGAAATGGAAAAAATGAGAGTCAGGTAAAGGCCGCAGCAAGCCACCCGCTGCGTAGTGCGGCGGTATTCAGGCACGGCTGCCGTAGTAAGGAAAAAGGTCAGATCAACAGGCCCAGGCCCTGCGAGGCTTGCTGGCGCACAGCCGGCAGGGCATCGGGCTGGCGGGCAAGACGCTCCAGCGGCAGCACTGCCCGCCGGTCGCGCAGGGCAACCAGTAACTCAATAAGCGTGATTTGCACATTGGGGTCGGTTTGGTTGGGTAGCGCCTGCACCAGTGCCGGGGCCACCCGCGGGTCGGCACGCAGGCGGTACAGGGCTTCGGCCGCGGCCAGCCGCACGTTGGGGCTAGGGTCGGCATTGAGCGTTGTTACGAGAATCTGGACAGCAGGGTCGCCGGGGGGCAGAGAGGCCGGAGTTTGCTGCACCAGCCGTAGCCGGTAGCTGGCGCTGGCCGGCTGGGCTGCAGTTGCGGCCAACTGCGTGCTCAGTTCAGATGCTGCCGAAGAAAGGCCGGCCGGACTGAGGCGCTGCTGGTTGAGTAGCATACCCAACAGTGCACCCACAGCCAGCAGGGCCACGCTGGCCGCCACACGCAGCCACTGCCCGGCCAGAGTAGGGGCCCACAGCAGCACCACCCGCGCCTCGGGGTGTTGGGCTTGGGACGGTAGTGGGGCCGTGGCGGCTTGTGCCGCTTGTTCGTGCGCAAGCGCTGCCAGAAAGTTGTCGCGCACTGCCAATGGTGGAACCAGTACCGGTAAGTCGGCGAGCTGGCCCAGCAGCATACGCAGCTGCTGCACGTGCTGCGTGCAGGCCGCGCACTGCGGCAGGTGCGCGGCTATGCGGCTAGCTTCGGTGGCGGATAGCTCCCCGGCGGCATAGTCGGCCAGCAGTGGTGCTATACTCACGCAAACAGGATATGTAGAGGCGGTTTCAGAGCTCATGGCTGGTAGATCAATGGAAGTAAATGGCGCGCAAGGCTTCCAGTGCGCGGTGCGCTTTCACGCGGGCGGCGCCTTCTGTGCACCCCAGCAGCTCCCCGATTTCAGCGTAGCTGAACCCCTGAAACCGGTGCAGCTCCAGTACTTCGCGCTGGGCGGGTGGCAGCAAGGCCAACGCCTCCTGTACCCCATGGCACTGCGTGGCGGCAGCTTGCTGGGCCTGGGCAGCGCGGCCATGGAAAGCAGTGCGCTCCAGAGTTTCCAGCTCGGTAGGTAGCGGCACCCGCCGCTGCCAGTGGTCGGCGTGCACGTGCCGGGCCAGTTGGTAAAGCCAGGTTCTAAACACCAGACCTGGCTGATAGCTGGCGCGATACTTCAGCAGGCGTAGAAATACATTTTGGGTTAAATCCTGAGCGGTGTCCCGGTCGCCGTTGTTGAGGCGTGCCAGGAAGCCAAACAACGGGCCGTGGTAGCGCTCAAACAAAGGAGTAAGCTGGTTTAGGTCACCGGCTTGCACCTGCTGCATGAGGGTTTCGTCGCTGAGAGAGGCGGCTGCGGGCACGGAAGGCGGCGGTTGACGAAGCGTGAAGAAGTGTTGCTGCCCTGAGTACCGCCCCAATGCTCATTCGTTACAAGCTCCGAAAATTATTTTTCAGAAAAGCTGATAAGCGCGAGCATACCGCCGGCTTGGCGGGCCCGACAGCCTACTGTTTATTCCTCTCTGGCCACGCGGCTGCTGCAATTGCAAAAGTGTGCTTGGCCCTTCTTGCACTCTCTTCCTGCCCGGAGGCATGCTCGTATTTGGGCGGCGAGCAAAGCTGCAGGCACAGGCAGGAGCCGGGATACAGGGGGACAAAAAAAGCCAACCACCCGTTGCGGAGTGGTTGGCTTAGGTTGCAGGAGGTGTGCGGAACGATTCTAACGTAAACGTAGAAAATAAAACGCGTATTACTTAGCGCTCAGCTTTTTGGCAATTTCAGCGGTGTGGCGTCCTTGGTAGCGGGCACCTTCCAGCTCGTTGCCACTTGGTTGCCGCTCGCCCTGGCCACCGGCCACGGTGCTGGCCCCATAAGGCGTGCCGCCCGTTACGGTTTCATGGCCCATCTGGCCCTGCCACGCATACGGCAAACCCACCAGCACAAAACCGTGGTGCAGCTGCATAGTATGCACCGCCCGAATAGTGGTTTCCTGGCCGCCATGCTGCGTAGCAGTACTCACGAAGGCACCGCCCACTTTGCCTACCAGCGCGCCTTTAGCCCACAGGCCACCAGTTGCATCCCAGAAAGCCTGCATCTGGCCGCACATGTTGCCGTAGCGCGTGGGCACACCTACAATAATAGCGTCGTAGTCGGCCAGTTCTTCCGGCGTAGCTACGCTGATATGGTCGAAAGCCTTCTGTGCTTCGGTGGCCCCAATCTGGTCCAGAAGCTGCTTGGGCAGGGTTTCCGGTACTTTCTTGATAACCACTTCGTTGCCCTCCACCTCGCGGGCACCTTCGGCCATAGCCTCGGCCAGTTTGAACACGTGGCCATAAGTGGAGTAGAATAGAATCAGCGTTTTCATGGGCGGTAAGGTTGAGGTGAAAGGATGTCAGTGTAAGACCAGGTGCAGGCAGCCACGCATGTAGCTACATGCAAGCAGAGTAGCCAGTATACTCGCTTCCGGAAAGCAAGGTTCTGTGCCCAAGGGTTCTGCCACGGCCTTATCTAGAGCAGCCATCCGACTAACACTACTGCGCGCTGCTAGTCAGGTATCACTCTGCTGGCACAGCGGCTGGCAGCCAGTCAGGTTCTCACCGTTATCCAAGCAGAAAAAGGGAGGCAGCGGCGGTAATTTTTTTTACGGATATTCAACTGCACATGCAACCGCCGCGCCGCGTGCCGGGCTCTTGGGGGTGTGGTGGCCGTTGGGCCGCAACCGGCTATCCTTCGATTCTCTGTTTCTGCCCTATGTCTTCCTTATTTACTCAGCGTACGCTACCTCAGGGCCTGCTCGCTATCCACGGCACCGGCGCCGCTGGCCGGCCAGGCAAGTGAGTGCGCTGTCGTCGGCGCTGCAGCCTCTGAGTGGGTTGCGGAGCATGCTGGCCGGTGCGCCGGCTGCATCATCGGAAGCTCACATGCTGCCCCCTTCTGCCGTGCGCCCACTTGTCCCGCCTGCCCAACTCAGCGAGGCTGAGCTGCTCGATGGCTGCCTGGCGGGCAGCCGCCTGATGCAGAAGTACCTCTACGAACGATTTGCAGCCCGTATGATGGCCGTGTGCCTGCGCTATGCCCAAACCACATTTGAGGCTGAGGACGTGCTGCAGGAAGGGTTTATTACGGTGTTCAAGAACCTGAGCAGCTTCCGCCGCGAGTGCCCGCTGGAGTTCTGGATTCGCCGGATTATGGTGAATGCAGCCCTGCGCCAGCACCGCCGCAACGCTCCGCTGGTAGCAGTCAGCGACGGCGACTACCCCGAGGAACTGGCCGGCGAGGAGTTTACTCTCTCCAACTACGGGTTCGAAGACCTGATGGCCATGATACAGGAGCTGGCGCCCCGCTATCGAATGGTGTTCAACCTGTTTGCCATCGAAGGCTACGGCCACAAAGAAATCGGCGAGATGCTGGGTATTTCCGAAGGCACCAGCAAGTCGCAGTATTCCCGGGCCCGGGCAATTTTGAAGTCTAAAGTCGAGCGCCTCGATGCGCAATCCAAGAATGGCACTTTCCGATCCTAATCATACCCCTGACCCACGCCCGACCGGCGACCTGGAACATCTGTTTCGGCAGAAGTTTGCCGAAGCGGAAGTAACTCCGCGAGCCAGCCTCTGGGAGCAGCTCGACCATGAGCTACTGGTGCAGCAAAACGATACGTACCGCCGCCGTCTGCTGGGCTACCGCTGGGCCGCTGCCGCCTCGCTGCTGCTGCTGGCTGGCGGCGGCACCTGGCTGACGCTGCAGCCGAATACCACTGACGTGGCTTCAGCTTCTGTACCCACTACTAACAGCCTCCAAAACAGCAGCGCTGCCACAAGTGCTACCGACGCTCCTGCTGACCGCACTTATCAGGCTGACAGTTATCGTTTGCAATCCGGCCTGGCTGAGGCTGCCGCCAACAGCTTCCGCCAACAAACTGAAATGCCAGTTGCTTCAGATGTTACAGGCTATGCACTGGCCCATAACTCAACTGTCGCGCCGCCAACCGCCGCTGCCAGGGCAGCCACTCGCCCGAACGGCTACTTGGCCGATGCTACTGGCGCCGAGCAGCGCTTTAGAGGATATACCAGCCGCCAGCCTGGCGCCGCTACGTTGGGTTCTCTGCTGATGCAGGAGGCAGGCTATACAGTGCCCACCGGCACTACGGTATGGCCATCTGTTGGCAGTACAGAGTCGTTGATGATGGGCTACTCCGGGTTTGCCGGCAATTCCGCCAATGGTTTCGGGCGGCCCGCTGTGGCAACTTCTGCTCCGGCTGCTACCGTGCTACTGGCGGCCACTTTGCCTAAAGCGCAGGCGGTGCCGGCAGCATTATCGGAGGAAGAGCAGCCCGTGCCCGCGCGTCGTCGGCGCTGGAAGCTGAGTGCAGGCTATGCCGCCTCGGCTTTCACTCCCAACATCGACTATTCGCGTGCCTCCCGGGCAGGTGCCACATCCTCGAACTCTGTGAGTTTCTCGTCGGCTGATGTTCAGGAGCAAGCCTACGAAATGGCGGCCTCAGAGTATCGTTCCACGCTGCAGTCTGGGCTGGGGCAGCAGGTGGCCGTGCTGGCTAACTACACCCTAAACCGCCATTGGGCCGTGGAAACCGGTTTGGCTGCCGGCCAGCAGCAAGCTACCTCGGCTAGCTCCTGGGCGTTTCTGGATGGTAAGTCTCCTATAGTAGCTGCTGCCACTGCCGACCGCAGCCCGACCGGCAATGCTTTGCGGCCCAATGCAGATAGAGCGTTGCGGAATGTACGCTACCGCTACCAGACAGCCAGTGTGCCCGTGAACGTGCGCTACACCACCAACTCCAAGAAAGGCTGGGCCCTCTATGCCAAAGTAGGTGCCGCCATGAATGTACTGCTGAAAACCCGCACCGAGCTGGAAGGTGTGCCCGAAGCTACCACCACCTACAGCTTGGCTTCTACCAGCTCGCCTTACCGCAAGGTGCTGGGCTCGGTGCAAAGCGGGGCCGGTGTGCGCTACCAGCCTGCTAACGCCACGTGGCGCCTGGCGCTGGGTCCGAAAGTAGAGGCCGGGCTTAATACTCTCAACGACCGGCCGGCCGGTAGCTTTACCCGGCGCAGCCGCCCCTATTCTGTGGGTCTGGAAGCCAGTGTGGAGTTCGGCAACGCCACGTCTACTGCCGTAGCCCGCCGCTGATCAGCAACAGAAGTATTGACACTCGACACTCATAAAGCTCTTTTCTTATGCGCTACACCTACTTTCTCTTGCTGGCATTGGCAGTGGCTTCGTGCAACCATAGGGAAGACGTAGAGCCGGAACTGCCGTTCTGCCCGCCTATGGAGTGTTCCGACGGCACCTATGTAGCCGGCGAGCTGCTGGTGGGCATGCACGAAACGACGACGCTGCCGCAGACTTTTCAACTGTTCAACAGTCAGTCTTTTGTCATCAAGTCGATTATGGGCCCGGTCTACATTTCCGCGCTGCCCGCCGACAGCATCGACTATGTAGTGCGGGAGCTGAACCGCAAGCCCTACATCAATACGGGCCCCTGGAAGGCGGTGAAAGACGGCAACGTGTACCTGCACTACCAAACCCGCGCCCTCACCGTCATTCCGCGCCTACTGGACATGACCGTGGCCAACCAGCAGGACTGGCAGGCTACCGTTCAGCGGCTGGCCCTGCAGGAGCAGCCAACGATGGTCAAGTCGTGCCATCTGGGAGTGCCGCTCTGTGCCGAGAAGTTCTGGATGCAGCAAATGCAGACAAACAGCTTGGTGAAATGGGCTGAGCTCAACAAAATCATCCGGATTCAGCCGGGTGGCTGAGCATTGCCGCTACGTTCCAGCAAAACCTGTCCGCCCGCCGGACAGGTTTTTTTGTTTGCCGGGAAACCTACACTTTGCTAATGCAGTTATGCTAGGCTGGCTTTCTGGCCGGCGGCCGGGCATTCCGGCGTCCACTTTTCCTGTTGCATGAAGTACCAACTCACCTCGGAATTCCAGCCTACCGGCGACCAGCCACAGGCCATCAAGCAGCTGGTGCAGGGCGTTAATAGTGGCGAGCCGGCGCAGGTGCTGCTGGGGGCTACCGGCACCGGCAAAACCTTCACCATGGCCAACGTTATTGCCGAAACCGGCAAGCCGGCCCTGGTGCTGTGCCACAACAAAACGTTGGCCGCGCAGCTCTATGGCGAGTTCAAGCAGTTCTTCCCCAACAATGCCGTCGAGTACTACATCAGCTACTACGACTACTACCAGCCCGAGGCCTACATTGCCAGCTCTGATGTGTTCATCGAGAAAGATCTGGCCATCAACCAGGAAATCGAGAAGCTGCGGCTGCATACTACCTCTACGCTGCTTTCGGGCCGCCGCGACGTGATTGTTATTGCATCGGTGTCGTGCATCTATGGTATCGGCAACCCCGAGGAGTTCAGCAAAAACGTGATTTACCTGGCTCCCGGTCTGAAATACTCGCGCAACAACCTGCTCTATCAATTTGTGCAGATCCTGTACTCGCGCACCGAAATGGAATTCACGCGCGGCACCTTCCGGGTGAAGGGTGACACCGTGGACGTGTACCCGGCCTACGCCGACCACGCCTACCGGCTGTTTTTCTTCGGCGACGAAATCGAGGCCATCCACAAGATTGACCCGCAGAGTGGCAAGAAGCTGGCCGACGAAAAATCGGTGACGCTGTACCCGGCGCAGCTGTTCGTAACCGGCAAAGACACGCTCAACCAGGCTATCAAGGAAATCCAGTTCGATCTGGTGCAGCAGCACGCCTACTTCGAGAAGGAAGGCCGCGACTCCGAGGCCAAGCGCATCATGGAGCGCACCGAGTTCGACCTGGAAATGATTCGGGAGCTGGGCTACTGCTCGGGCATCGAGAACTACTCACGCTACTTCGATGGTCGCCAGCCCGGCACCCGGCCGTTCTGCCTGCTCGACTATTTCCCCGACGACTATCTGCTGGTAGTAGACGAAAGCCACGCCACCATGCCGCAGATTCGGGCCATGTGGGGCGGCGACCGGAGCCGCAAAACGGCCCTCATTGAATACGGTTTCCGGCTGCCCTCGGCCTTCGACAACCGCCCGCTCACGTTCAACGAGTTTGAGAGCATGTACCGGCAGGCCGTATATGTGTCGGCCACGCCCGCCGACTACGAGCTTACCCAGGCCAACGGCGTAGTAGTGGAGCAGATTATTCGGCCCACCGGCCTGCTCGACCCTGAAATCGACCTGCGACCCAGCGTCAACCAGATTGATGACCTGCTAGATGAGGTAGACAACCGCGTGAAAATGGGTGACCGGGTGCTCGTGACGACGCTCACCAAGCGCATGGCCGAGGAGCTGCAGAAGTACATGGAGCGCCTGGGTATCAAGTCCAGCTACGTGCACTCCGACGTGAAAACGCTGGACCGGGTGGAAATCCTGCGCCAGCTGCGCCTCGGCGAAATCGACGTGCTCATCGGCGTAAACCTGCTCCGAGAGGGCCTCGATTTGCCGGAAGTGAGCCTCGTAGCCATTCTGGATGCCGATAAGGAAGGCTTCCTGCGCGACCAGCGCAGCCTGATCCAGACCATGGGCCGCGCCGCCCGGAATGACCGGGGCAAGGTGATTATGTACGCCGACCGTATGACCGGCTCCATGCAGCGCGCCATCGACGAAACCAACCGCCGCCGCGCCACGCAGCTGGCCTACAACCAGGAGCACGGCATTACGCCGCGCACGGTACGCAAGAGCCGTGAAGCCATCATGGAGCAAACTTCGCTGTCGGACTACCGCATTCAGGAGGGCACGGCGTACGTGGGGCCCGAGGCCGACGGCGCTTTGGCTATTGCCGCCGAGCCAGTAGTGGCCATGATGAACCGCACCGACCTGGAAAAGCTCATCAAGCAAACCGAGAAGCAGATGGAAGCCGCCGCCAAAGACCTGGACTTCCTCACTGCCGCCAAGCTCCGCGACGAGCTGGCGGCCTTAAAGCAGGTGCTCAAAACCAAGCGCGAGTAAAGAGCCGTTGGCTTTTTATGGTTCACGAAAGGGCGCATCTGGCTGCATTGGCCGGATGCGCCCTTTTTTGCGGGTGGCTTACTGCTGCTGCACCGCTTCCAGTCGAAGCGCTTGGATGACTTTGCCAGTAGTAGTCCGGCGGCTGTTCATATAGCTAACCCAAGTTGCGGAAGAGTCGCGTAGCGGCGACAGGTGTGTAGTAAGTCAGCTGTTCCCTGCAACAAGCCGCATAGCGGCGGCAGGGTTGTAGGACTATCTGCCGGCGAATCTGTCGCCGCTACGGGGCTTTTGCCGGCTGTCGATGGATGGACAACACACCTGTCGCCGCTACGCGGCTTCTCCGCAGCTTGGATTAGCTACCTTGGCAGTCAGCGAAGAAAATGGGGCGTTGGTCGGTGTCGTGGGCGGTGGGGGCGAGTTGCGGCCGCGAATCGGGGCCGGGGTACGTAGCTTGCAAGACGTTTCACTTGCCACCTGCCGGATGGACCTTTCTGCTTTTCGCCCAACCCAGGCTCTAGTGCTTCACTTGGTGCTATGGCTGCTGCTTGGGGTGCTGGTGTTTACGCAGCCGGCCGGCCAGTACCCCGCAGCCGTACACTACTCCCTGAAAACGGGCCTGCTGGCCGTTACGCTGGGAATTCTGTACCTGAATATGGAGTGGGCAGTGCCCCGCCTGCTGTATCGGGGGCGCGTGGGGCTGTATCTGGGTTTGGTGGGCCTGCTGGCGGCAGTAGTGGTAGGCACCCACGGCGGGCTGCGGCAGGTGCTAGAAAACCAGTATGCTACTGTACCGGGCCTGAGTTTTGATGGCCGGAAACCAGACGGGCCACCGCGTCCGTCGGCTGCTGCCACACGAATGGCTGGCAGACCGGGCCCGCCGCGCCACAGCTGGCTGGACCCGGCCGTGTTGCTGTCTACGCTGTTGGTGTTGGGGCTGGGAACCAGCGTGGCGGCTGTGCAGCGTGGACAGCGTGAGGCGCAGCTACGGCAGGCGCTGGAGCAGGAGAAAATGGCTACCGAGCTTTCCTGGCTGAAGGCCCAGATCAACCCGCATTTTTTCTTCAACACGCTCAACAACATCTACGCCCTCACGCTGCTCGACGGCGACCAGGCCCGCGAGGCCCTGCACCGCCTTTCCCGGATGATGCGCTATGTGCTCTACGAAACGCAGGCCAGCGCCACGCCGCTACGCCAGGAGCTGCAGTTTGTAGGCGACTACCTCGACCTGATGCAACTCCGCCTCACCGACAACGTGACGGTGCACTACCATACCCCCGAGGTTCTGCAGGACGTTTCGGTGGCCCCAATGCTGCTGCTGACCTTCGTGGAAAACGCCTTCAAACATGGCGTCAGCGCGCTGGCACCGAGCCGGGTGGCCATCAGTGTGCGGCAGCCTACGCCCCACACGCTGGAGGTGGAAGTGCGCAACACCGTGTTCGACGACCGGCCGGTTTCCTTGGACCACAACAGCGGCATTGGGCTGACAAACACCCGGCGGCGTCTGGAGCTGCTGTATCCGGGCCGCCACACGCTCCGCATCACCGAACGCACGCCGGAAAACCAATACCTGGTGCACCTGACCCTTACTTTGCTGCCATGATCCTGAACTGCATTGCCGTCGACGACGAGCCGCTGGCCCTGAAGCTGGTGGGTAGCTTTATCGAGAAAACGCCGTTTCTGAAGCTGGTGGGCAGCTACGGGAGTGCCGTGGCGGCTTTGCGCGGTTTGCCGCAGGGGCCCGCCGTCGATTTGATTTTCCTCGATATCCAGATGCCCGACCTCAACGGCCTGGAGCTGGCCCGCGTGCTGGGCAGCCAGGGCCCGGCGAGCACGGGGCCGCGGGTGGTATTCACTACGGCCTTCAACCAGTATGCGCTGGAAGGCTACAAAGTGGATGCGCTCGACTACCTGCTCAAGCCCTTCACCTACGACGAGTTTCTGCAGACCGCGCAGCGCGCCCTGGCCTACGCCACGCCGCGTGTGGCCGCGCCAGCCCCGCCCGCCGCCGCACCCGAGCCCACCGAAGACTACCTGTATTTGAAAGTGGAATACCAGCTGGTGCGCGTGCCCTACAGCTCCATTCGCTACATCGAGGGCCTGAAAGACTACGTGAAAGTGTACCGCCAGGGCGAGGCTCGGCCGTTGCTTTCCCTCACGAGCCTGAAGGCGCTGGAGGAAAGCCTACCGCCCCGGCAGTTCATGCGCATCCACCGGTCGTACATCGTGGGGCTGAACCACATCCACTCGGTGGGGCGGGGCACCGTGCAGATCGGCGAGGAAACCATTCCGGTGAGCGACGGCTACCGCGAGGCCTTCGACCAGTTTCTGAGCCGCTGGCGCTAGCGGCTAGGCCGGCAGCTCCACTACAAGCACTAGCGCAGCGGGGCTGAGGGCTTCCAGCTCAACGGCCGCCGTGTCCCAAAGGGCCAGGCCGTCCTTCTCGTGCAAGAGGCGGCCTTCTACCTCGAAAGCGCCCACCAGTACAAACACAAATACGCTGCCTGCCGGATCGGCGAGCCGGTAAGTGGTTTCGGCGCGCCCATCAAACTGCCCCAATGCCAGCCGGGAAGATGGCCCTGTGCTGGCCATAGGTGACAGCAGCGGCGCCAGCTGGTTGCGCAGATCAGAGAACTGAAATTCCACTACTGCGGAGCTGATTGGGTCCGGTAGTGCGTCCAGCCACACATGCAGAAAGCTGATGACGTCGGTAGGGTAAGGGTTGGCAAAATGCAGCGTGCCACCGGCCGGCAGGTGCAGCAGGTGCAACTGCTCCACTTCGGCAGACGCCAGCTCACCCGGGGCCGTGCCTACCAGCACTGTGCCCGTTATAGGCAGCAGCAGCACGCAGGTGTTTTCGGGTACTGGTAGCGCTAGGCGTTGCCCGCCGGCGAGGCTTTCTTCATTGAAGGCCCGCAGTTTCCCAAACGCTTCTTTGTGGGCGTGCGCATACTCGCCGAAGCTGAAGGTGGCGTAGCGCTGGTATTGGGCGGTGGCAGTCAGGCCCCGCTCATCGGCCAGAAATATTTTACCGGGCGTGGTCGGGGGTATCATGCGTGCTGGCGTCTTGCAAAGAATGAATAACCAGGTAAGGCTGCAGCTGCAGCATGCTCGTAAGCACCGGCCCAGCCGCTGCTCCCGGCTCCGACAGCAGCAGATACGGCCCCACGGTGTCGTGCCAGAGCAGCGGCTCGGAGTAGAAGCTGATGGCCACTTGGTGCCGCGTCTTGTCGTGCAGGTCAGAATTGATGATTTCAAACTGAAACTGACTGAAGCGCAGATAGTAGCGCCCTAGATTATCGACGATGTCCGGCACGCGCCCGCCCAGCTGCGGCAGGTAGCCGCGCACGGCCGCACTCACCAGAAAATGTAGCTGTCCGGCTCCTGGCACGTGCTGGAGCAGCTCGGCAAACGAGTGGTGCGCGGTGCCTTGACTGAACGTCTGGGCCTGCAGCCGGAACTCGGCGTACGTGTCCTCGAATACCATCCTTTCCCAGAGCCGGGTGGTAGTGGTATCGATGAGCTTGCGGTAGCAGAACGTGATGGTGCGCGGAGCCGGCATAAAACAATACGAAAGGGTATGCCCGGCACACTACGCGCCGGGCATACCAGGAAATGGCAGTGCTTCAAGCGGCCACGCTGAACGTAATGGCCAGATTGAAGCCGGCCGTAGTGCTGCCCGTTACGGTGGCCAGCTGCTGCGTCACCCCGTCGCTGAACACGTTGTCCTGCGCGTTGGCCGTATAGCCACTCAGGCCTTTGGTATACCCGTTCACAGCCGCTACCGCCGAGCCGGTTCCTTCCGGAAAGGCAATCTGCGTGACTTTAAGCGACGTGCCGCTGGCCGAGTAGATGTGCACGTGAATGTGGGTAGCCCGGCCATTGTACCACCCCGGGAAGACGCTGGTAAACGACACCACCCCGCTGGCGTTGGTCGTCTGGCGGCCGCGCAGAAAGTGCACGTTTTGGTAGTTGGTGCTTTGCATACCCGTGCCACCATACTCCGAGTAGTTGCCCTCGGCGTCGCAGTGCCAGATATCCACCAGCGCACCGGCCAGCGCCGCGCAGCTGGCGTTGGTGTTCTGCACGGTAATGTTGACGGCCATCTGGTAGCCGGTTTTGCTGTCTCGGATGTCGGAGCGCACATAGGAGGCCGGCGCTTTGGTTGGGAACGGGCCCTCGGTCTCGGTAGGAGCCACAGCGCAACTGCCCGTGCCCGTGCCGGTAGTGCCGCCCGTGCTTGTGGGCGTAACGGCATCAGCTTCTTTGCTGCAGGCCGAAAGCATAACGGGAGCAGAGGCGGCGCCTAACAGCAAACTTTTAAGAAAGTGCTTTCTTTCCATGGTCGTAGAGAATTAGCGTACCGGAAATGGTAAGCGAATATGGCTGCTCCACCGTCCTACGCCCGCCTACAATCGACCAGCGCCGTGTGTTCCTCTACAGAATGCCCGTTTCAGGTCTGGCCGACGTCGGCATCCGTCATCTAAAACAAAGCCGCCACCCACCCCGGAAGGCAGATGGCGGCTACTATAATCAATGAGCGAGAAACGAGGTTCGAACTCGCGACCCTCAGCTTGGGAAGCTGATGCTCTACCAACTGAGCTACTCTCGCTTGCTACTTGGTGAAACAAAAGTACGCGGCAGAAATGGAAATGCAACTGCCGTTGCAAGCTGCCGCGCCGGCCGATACGGGCAAGCTGTTTTTAAAGGGCACTGAATTGCCGTAGAAGCTGTTAACACTCCATCAATGCTTGTGCGAAATTCTGGGTTATCCGGGAAATTACGCCGTTAGCTTTTTACATTAGCCCCCCATTGGTTGCCTATGCCTCCGTTGCCACCCGTTACGCGCCGCATTGTGGGAATGATGACTGTGCTGGCTGGTTTTATGCTGCTGGTTGCATTCTTTCTCCGAATGGGCATCACCTACTACGCGTACAAGCAAGCTGGGCCGGCTGCTGTCTATAACCGCGAGTTTCTAATGAGTTTGCTGTTGTTGGCTGGTAGTGGCTTGCTGCTGCGGTACGGCTGGCACACATGGCGCCCCGGTAACGATCCGCTGGATTAAGTGTACGTTGCTAATTGGTGGTAACTCGCAACGCTGTCCGGCGTACCTTTGCCATCTTCCAAAATCTTGCCCGAATCCAGCTGCTATGTCTTCGCCGCTCACCATTACCATTGCCAAACGCACTGCCGAGCTAGCCGCTCAGCTCGCCAGCTTGGGCCGCCAGACATTCCACGACACCTTTGCTGCCACCAACGACCCTGCTGATATGGCGGCTTATCTGGAAGCAGCTTTCAGCCCCGAGCTGCAGCTGGCCGAGCTGAACGAGCCCGACGTAGTGTTTCTATTGGCCCGGATGCAGCAGCAGCTAGTGGGCTATGCTAAGCTGCGGCTGCATTCTACCTTGGGGCAAATGGAAGGCAAGCTGCCGGAAGAACGTCTGGAAATAGAGCGCCTGTATGTGCTGGAAGACTGGACCGGTACAGGCTTGGGCGCTGCCCTGATGCGCCGTGCCATTGAGGAGGCCCGGCAGCAGAAGTGCCGCGCAGTGGTGCTGGGCGTGTGGGAAAAAAACGAGCGGGCACTGGAATTCTACCACCGCTTCGGTTTCAAGGCAGCCGGCCAGCACGAGTTCAAACTCGGCAACGATGTACAGAACGACTTGATTTTGCGCAAAGGGCTCTAAACCAAGTGTCTTTGTGTTGAGGCGCCTGAATAAGGCGAGGCGCCCGATACCCGCAAAGCCGGCTTGCGAAAACGAATGCCGAAGCCGCTCTACCTTTGCCTATCTGCCACTTAGCTGTTCGCGTGAATCTTCCCCTGCCCGCCACCGCATCTTTCTGGGCCCGGCTCCTGCTGTGGGCTGCCCCCGTGGGCTTGCTGCCAAGCTGCTCGTCGGATGCGGGCCGCGAAACAGCAGTGGCGTTGCCTACCGGGCACTACGAGGGCACCGTGGCGTACCAGGGAACCGAGCTGGCGGCGGTGCTGGAGCTGCGCGAAACCATTCCCGGCCAGTTGGAAGCCGATATGCGCTTCCCACAGGATGAGGGGTTGAGCTTTCCGGCTGATGATGCGCGCTATGCGGCGCCGCAGCTGCTGTTCGAGCAGACTGGTATAACCGGCGGCATGCAGGTATCAGCAGTGCGCGAGGGTGATTTTCTGCGGGGTGTGTTCACGCTCGACAGCATCCGGACAGACTTTGTGTGGGTGCGCCGGGGCAAGGCCCAGCCGCGTCCCTACCAGTTGGATACGCTGCAGGTGCCCGCCAGCCGCTTGGCCCTTTTGGTGCTGGTGCCTACCGATACGCTGGGCCGTCACCCCGCCATAGCCCTTTTCGCCGACGACACCCATCAAGGCGCCGCCCGTCTCCGTGCCGACCAACTGGCCCGCCAGGGCTTCGTCACGACGGTGGTATCCGTGGCGGCGGGCACGCCGGCCGATTCGGTGGCGCTGCAGGCGGCTGCCGCTACGCTGCAGGCTCTGCGCCGGCATTCGGCCGTGGATGCGCTGCGGGTGGGCATGTGGGCGCGTGGCGCCGCCGCGTTAGTGGCAGTGCCGGCGGCCACGCTGGCCAAGCCGCGGGCCGCCTTTATGGTGCTGGAAAATGTGCCGGTAACTTCCGCTGATGACGCCCGGCCGCTGCAGCAGCTGGCGCAGCGCCGGGTGCCGGTACTGGGCCTCTACGCCGCCGCTGATACGTCCCTGAACGTGAAAGACAGTGCCCGCCGCCTGCGCAATGCCGTTGGCTACCGCCGGGCTACGCAGGTGCGCATATTTCCAAAAGCCAACGCCCAATTTGTGCTACCCGGCCGCACCAGCGCCGACGGCAAATGGACCTGGCCTGCCGCTGCCCCGGGCTACTTCACTGCCATCGAAGACTGGCTGAAGTAACTACAGAACCTGTCATTCCGAGCAGAGCGAGGAATCTGGATGCTTCTAATGAGTAACCCAGATTCCTCACTCTGCTCGGAATGACAGCTTTTTTACAGCACCAACAGCCCTTTTTCGCGCAACGTCAGCCACGCCGCCGATTCCAGAAACCGCTCGAACGACTGGCCGGCCGGGAAGCTCTGCGCCACCTCTTTCAGCAGCACTTTCGTGTCATAGTCGGTGGTGAGGCGCGTGAGTAGGGCATGCAGCCAGGGGCCGAGAGCGGGCGGCACGGCTACTTCAAAGTCTTCGGCCTGCTCGTAGAAGGTGAGTACTGCCCGCGAGCCTTTCTTGCCGTTTTCCTGCCGCAACTCCGGCGCATTGCCCAGCCAGAACAGCCGCTGGTTTTGCTTCGCGAAATCCGGCTTGCCGGGTTCCTGCAGCGCCTTCTGAACCAGCTGGCGCGGTACTGTGGACTTAGGCACCCGGAAATCAAACCAGAAGCCAAGCGGCTCGTGCAGCGCCACACCGTGCAGGTAGTTGTAAAGCGCCTTGGCTAGGCCGGGGCCGAACTGCTCGTGGTCGGTGCCGGTGGGGTCGTCGTGCCAAAGGTCGTTCCAGGCGAAGGGGCCGGGCTCGGGACCGGTGGCGGCTACTTGGTACTTCGCGGGATTCTTGCCTACCGGCGAGTGCGCGGTCATCGAAAACCGGTGCCAGTAGCCGCTCTGCACAATACCAGCCTCAAACAGCTGCCGCACCACTTCTAGGCTGTCCACGGTTTCCTGGGCCGTTTCCGTCGGGAAGCCATACATCAGGTAGGCGTGCACCATGATGCCGGCCTGCGTGAAGCCATCCGTGACGCGGGCCACCTGGGCAATGGTAACGCCCTTTTCCATCAAAGCCAAGAGCCGGTCGGAAGCCACTTCTAGGCCGCCGCTCACCGCAATGCAGCCCGAGGCGGCCAGCAGCCGGCACAAGTCGGGCGTGAAGGTTTTCTCGAAGCGGATATTGCCCCACCACGTAATGCTCACGCGGCGCTTCAGCAGCTCGATGGCCAGGTCGCGCAAAGCCAGCGGCGGCGCAGCCTCGTCCACGAAGTGAAAGCCGGTCTGGCCAGTCTGAGCAATGATCTGCTCAATTCTATCCACCAGCAAAGCGCTGGGCGCGGTTTCATAACGCGAAATGTAGTCCAGCGTTACGTCGCAGAACGAGCAGCGCTTCCAGTAGCAACCGTGGGCCACCGTGAGCTTGTTCCAGCGCCCGTCGCTCCAGAGGCGGTGCATGGGGTTCAGCACCTCAATCACCGACAGATACTCACTTAGCAGCAGATCCGAATAGTCCGGCGTGCCCACCTCGGGGTGCGGAATGTCCGGAAATGGCTGGTTGATGTACTCCACCTCGCCGGCCGCATTACGCAGAAAGGTGCGCTGGAAGGGTAAGGGCTGAGTTTCCTGAACGTCCGTCCGCTCTCTTGAACTGTCATACTGAGCTTGCCGAAGCATCTCTACCGCTTCGTTGCCAAACGATAGATTAGCCAGCGGTAGAGATGCTTCGGCAAGCTCAGCATGACGTTCTTCTTTTCCAATCAAATACTCCAACAGCCGCAGCCAAGGGCCTTCGCCATCGTCAAGGGTCAGGTAGTCGATGTAATCGAAAAAGCGCGGCTCCCGGATCTGGCGCAACTCGGTGTTGGGGTAGCCGCCGCCCATCAGGGTGCGGGTGGTGGAGCTGAGCTGCTTGATGCGGCCGGCCAGCCGCAGCGCGCCGTAGAGGTTGCCGGGAAAAGGCACCGTGAAGCCGGCCACGTCAGGCTGCACTCGCGCTACTAGCTCGTCTACCAGTTCCTGCAGCATCTGGTCGAGCAGGTTGGGCGCAGCCTGTAGGGCTTCGTGCAGCGCATCAAACGTGGTGGCCGACATGGCCAGCTTCTCGGCGTAGCGCGAAAAGCCGAACTGTGGCCCCACGGTTTCCTTAATCAAGTCGCCGAGGTCTTCGAGGTAAAGCGTGGCCAGATGGCGGGCTTGGTCGGTGAGGCCCATGGTGCCGAAGGCCGTTTCCAAGTCGGCAATGTTGTCGAAGCGGCTGCCTTCGGGCAGGAAGCGGCTGTGGCAGATGCGGGGCGCGAGGGTATTATCCTTGTTCTGCAGAAAGCGCACTACCGGCTCAATGGTACTCAGGTAGCTTTGGCGCAGGCGCAGCATTCGGCGGGCGTTGTCGGAAAGCGAAAACGCGCCGGCCGCAATGGTGTCGAACACCCGCGTCAGGCCCGGCTTCGAGAACAGCTTTAGCACCAGCTCCAAGCCCAGATCGGCCTGCGTGACGCTGTAGCCGCGCGCGCCCAGAAACCCCTTGATGTAGGCCGTGGCCGGATAAGGGGTGTTGAGCTGCGTGAGCGGCGGCGTGATGAGCAGGATGCGGAGCGAAGAAGTAGGCACGGGAACAACAACCGCCAACCGGCAGCAAAGGTGCCCGCAAAGGTACGGCCCAACAGGTTGCGGGCAGGCTAATAGAGTTGGTCTGCTTTATCGATGCCGACCATCTGACTAAGAAACCCTTCCTCACCCTTACTTTCCCCTAAAGCAGATATCGATTCAGCCCGAACATTGGGTTGAGCAAGCCACAAAAAAACGGGGCCTCAAACAGATGTCTGCTTGGGGCCCCGTCAATAAAATTGGTTGGCTATAAATCAGCGCCGCTGGTTGCTGTTATACTAGTTGATCAAGGGCAATGCGCTTGGGCAGCAGCTCGCGGCGAAACTCGCTGACCGAGTAGCCGGTCACCTGGCGGAACTGGTTGCTCAGGTGCTGGCCGGAGCTGTAGCGCATGTGGTCGGCAATTTCACTGAGCGTCATTTCACCGTAGCTCAACATTTCCTTTACCCGCTCAATTTTCAGGCGAATCAGGTATTTCTCGATGGTAAGGTTGGCCGTGCGCGAAAACACCTTGCTCAGGTGCGAATACGTGGCGGCAAACCGGTCGGTGAGGAAAGCGGAGGTAGTCAGGGGCATGCGCGCGGTGCGCAGGTGCTCCAGGTATTCACCCAGCGCAGCCTTGATTTGCTCAGTCATCTGCTCGGCCCGGCCCATCAGCACGTCGAAGCCAGCTTCGCGGAGCAAAGGAGCCACGGCAGCCAGATCGGCGGGCGTGTCCTCTTCCAGCATTGCCTGGCCCAGCGTTACTTCGGTGGGATGATATCCGGCTTTTTCGAGCACGGTACGAACGGCTTCCACGCAACGTGGGCAAACCATGTTCTTGATATGAAGCAGCGTTGTTTTCACGGGTTATAAAGGTTTTTCTGACCGAGTTACTGTACGCGTAGGTTTACGAACGGTTGCCGGAACCGGAGCGGCCCGGGGCTTGCGGCCTGGACCAGTAGCCGGTGCAACTCCCGGCGACGTCAGCCACTTAGCGGCTGCCCAGCTTACAAAAGGAGCTACTGCCAGAAAAGTTACGGACAGTAGCCAGAAAAATACGAAAAAGGCTCTGAAAAACCGGCTGAAAAAATAGTCGTCGGAAGCCCCGAACAGATAGCCGACCAGTGCCAGCGCCAGCCCGAAGCTCACTCCGGCCATGATGCCGGCGCGGCGCAATAGCTGAGAGGAAAGGAAAGCGGAAAGCGAAGGGTGTTGCATAAGCAGGAAGCAGAAAGACAAATATACCAGTTCCGGCTCTGACGTAGCACCCGCAACGCTGGCAGACTACTCCCGTACGTACATTCGGTTATCTTGCAGCATAACCGCTTCAACTCCATTTCTGTCTATGAAACGTCATTTGCTCCCCAGTCTCTTGGTCGCCACACTAGTGGCCGGCTCCCTCACCGCCTGCGACACCGGTACTTCCACCGGCGACACCAACGTGGAATACGGCGACTACAAAAAGAAAGACCCGGACCCCGGCCAAACCACCGCTTCTGACTCGGCCACAGCTGGCTTGCAGCCCGACACCGCCGCCGGCCCCACCGGCCGCCAGCAATACGAGAAAGCCGCTGAAGCCGTAGACCGCAACAAAGACGGCATTGCCGACTAGCCCACACTGCGCTTGCATATAACGCCAAACGGCCGGCCCTAAGTAGAGCCGGCCGTTTGTATGAAAATCAGGCAGCTGATGAGCCGCCTACTTGAACAGGAAGCCATTAGGCGCAATGCCCACGGCAAACGAATCGACGGCCGCGCCGGTAGCCGAGAAGCGCACCACCCGCCCGTCGGCCGAGAAGCTGCCCGTGCCGGCATAGATGGTGTTGTCCTGCGGATCGATGCCGAGACCGTAGAAGCTGCGCCGGATGAGCGGCGTGGCTGGCAGGCTGGTGGCCGTAATGGGCAGCTGGTATACGCCCGTAGCCAGGCCCACGTAGATTTTGTCGCCGGCACCGTTCACACGCAGGTTGCCGTTGCGGTAGTCTTCCGGAAACGTGATGCGGGTTTGCTGGGTGGGCGTGCCCGGGCTGAAGCGCACCAGCGAAGCCAGCGGCTCGGTGTAGTCGTCGGAAAGCACCCACACGTTGCCACTGGCGTCGGTAGTCACGTTTTTAGGGCCGGCTGGCACGGTCACACTGCCTTCCACGGCGTCGGTGGTGGGATTGATGACGGTGAGCGTGTTGCCGTCGGAGTTGGCCACGTACACTTTGCCGCCCGCCACAGTCAGTTGCTCGGGGTTGATGCCTACCGGAATAGTTTTCGTCACGGTGTTGGTGGTCAGATCAAGCACCGACACGCGGCCGGCCGTGTAGCCCGTGGAGAAGTTGCCCTGCCACTCGGTGAGGTAAGCCTTGTTCGGCGCCACCTGCACCAGATAGCGCGGCTGCGAAAGGCCCGTAATCTTCTTCACCGACTTGAAATCGGCCAGCGTCACGACCTCCACCCAGTTACTGTTGTTGGCCACCAGATAGGCGTTGTCGCCCACAATGGTCATCGACTGCAGAATGTTGCCCACGCCGCGGCCGTTGGCGGCCAGAAACGGGTCTTTCTGCACGGCCTTGGTAGCTTTGCTGAACACGCTCACCGAGCCGCTGCCAGTCAGGAATGGGCCCTCGTTCACCACGTACACCGTTTGAGTAGTGACGGGTGGCGTGACGGGCGTTACTTCATCGTCTGGGTCGCAGGACGTAACGGCCAGAGTCAGGAAAGAGGCGGCGCCAAGCAGCGCGTAGCGGCGCGTAGCCGTAGGGAAATGAAACATGGATAAAAGAAAAAATGGAAGATGAAAACAGATGAAAATCAGCGCCACGCCACGCGCAGGCTGGCCACCCACGAGCGGCCGGGCATGGCGCGGCTCTGGTAGCTTTGGTAGCGGAGGTTGCTGAGGTTGAAGCCCTGCACCAGCGGCGTCAGCCGGGCTTGGCCCACCCGGAACTCATGGCCCAGTTGGGCGTTGAGCAGCAAATAGGAGGGCAGGAAATCGGTGCCGGAGGCGGTGGTGTAGCGAAAACCCGTGAAAGTAAAGGCGCTGGTTAGCAGCCAGCCGCGCCAGCTGTGGTCGGTGCTGAAAGCGGCAGTGTGCAGCGGCACGTAGGCCAGCTGCTGGCCCACCGGGTCTTCGTCGAGGGCGTAGCCGCGCACTTTACGAGAGCTGGTGTAGGCGTAGGCGGCGCGGGCGGCTAGGGTGTAGCAGCCGGGTTTCCAGCGTAGCTCGCTGCTGGCTTCTAGGCCCTGGGCCAGCACCTGCCGCAGGTTGTTGGGTGCGTAGCCGAGGTCGGTGGGCAGCCACTGTACCCAGTCGTCTACGCGTTGCCGAAAGGCGGTTAGCTCGGTCTGGAGCAGCAGGGTGGGAGTGGGGCGTACTTCGTGGCGCAGGCCGGCCTCGTAGCCCAGGCTGGTTTCGGGGCGCAGGTCGGGCTTGCCGGTGGGGTACCAGAACCGCTCGTTGAGGGTGGGGGCACGGTAGCTGCGCGAGGCGCTGGCTTTCACACTAAGCTGCTGGGTGCCGTGCTGCCAGGCCAGCCATTCGGCGCCGGCTGTGGGCGTGAGCGGGGGCCGCCGGCCGCTGATGAAGGCCTGCCGCACGTTCAAACTGAGCTGCAGCCGCGGCAGCGGATCGTAGCGCAACAGCCCAAAGCCGCTGAACCGGTTTTCCATCACGGTGGGTGCCTCGTAGCCGTCTACATGGGCTACGAAATGCTGCGCTTCGGTCCCCACACGCAAACTGAGCGTGGGCGCAAAGCGGAACGTGTGCTCAACCTGGGCCTGGCTGGTCTGCACCCGGGAGTTGCTGCGTACGCCGTCGTCTCGGTAGTTGATGATGTCCTCGAACCAGGCGGCGCGCACGCTCGTCTCGTGGCGGCTGCTTACGTGGCGGTATCCGGCAAGCAGGCGGCGGCTTTGGTCTCGCTCCTGGGCGTGGCGGTTCACCGAGCCCAGTGCGGCCTGAATCTGACGGTCGGCGTCGGTAAGCCACACGGCAGCCGTGAGTTCTCCCTGCTCGCCTACCCGCAGGGTGGCATCTTGCGCTATACTCCACTGTCGCAGCTGTGCGTTTTGCTGACGCTGCACGGGGCCATACACCAGCCGGCCGTTTTCGCGGCCCACCGGCTCGCGGTACGGAAAATCGTTTTGGGCCGTGCGGTAAGAGGCGGCCGTCCTAATAGAGAGTTTCTGGTTGCTGAACGTGGCCTCCGCCAAGCCGGCCGCCAGCCCGAAACTGCCGCCATCCAGCTGCCCCCGGCCCTGTAGCCCCTGCCCCCAGCGCGCCGGCGACGACAGCAGCACCGTGCCGCCAATGGCGCCGGTGCCGTACGTAGCGCCAGCCGGCCCGTGCTGCACTGCCACCTGCGTGGCGCCGCTTACGGGCAGCAGTGCAAAGTCAGCTTCGCCTAATGAAGGCAAGTTGATGTTGAAGCCCTGCCACAGTACCGCCGTGTGCCGGGCCGAAGTGCCGCGTAGCGTGATGCTGGCCAGCTGGCCCGGGCCGTAGTTTTTCAGGTAAAGCGGCGTGCGCAACGACAGCGCATCGGCTAGGGTGCCAGCGCCGGCCTGCCGGAGCGCTAGGGTGTCGAGGGTGGTGCGGCGGGTGCCGGTAGCGAAGCGCGTGGCCGGCAGGCCCTGCACACGCACCGTCGGCAGCGTCTGCACCGAATCAAGGGCGTGCGGCGTGGTTTGCTGGGCGGCGGCCGGTACAGCCAGGCCCACACAAAGCAGCACAAGCAGCCGCGGCCAAAGCCGGGCAGCAAAACGAAGATTGATTAGCTGAACCAAATTTTCGGGTAAGGAAAATTCAGTTCAGAACTCCGACGCCAGCTTTCGTTGCCGAAAACCAGGCCGCAGCCGAGGCCGAAAACAGGAAAATCCGGCGGCCCGAAAGCCACCACTGCTATCATTCTCCGCCCTTCCACCGAGGACGCTGAACATGGGGAAATGCAAAGGCAGGTCTCCTGGCTTGCTTCTGACGCGCCGCCTTCCCATTTCCTTGGCTGCTCTTGAGAGAGCAATTTGCTTTGAAACAGTGGCAGCTGAGGCGCGCCAACTCGTGAAGCGTACAGTTGCGGGGACAGCTCCGGCATCGAACCGGATTCCCTTTTCAGCCTCGCCCCGCAATCGGGGTTTGGCCACCTCTACGCCTCAAAGATAAGGGAATACCGCATAGGCATCCGTTGAAAGGCGCCAGGATATTTTGCTGGGGTGCGGCTGCCAGTCGGTAGCACCGTCAGAAACCGTAGTTGCGCGGCCACGTTAGCACCTGCTGATACCTGCTCGCGCCATGCCTTCCCCTAAACTCCCGCCCGATTTCTACCGCCGCCCCAACCCCGTGCAGATTGCCCGCGACCTGCTGGGCAAGCACCTGTTCAGCTGCCTTGATGGCGAGCTAACCGGCGGCCGTATTGTGGAAACTGAGGCCTACTCGCACCACGGCGACCAGTCGATGCAGCTGCACCTGAAACGGCGTGGTACGCACGGCCACGCCCTGCGCGAGCCCGGCGGCCACGCCTATCTGTACCAAGTGTATCAGCGCCACACGCTGTTCAACATCAGCACTAATGAGGCCGACAAAACCGATACTGTCCTTATCCGTGCCATTGAGCCGCTGGTGGGGCTGGAGGTGATGCTTCGGCGGCGCGGGCTGGAGGAAGTGTCAGCCAAGCTTACAGCCGGGCCCGGCCTGCTCACCCAGGCGCTGGGCGTCACGCCAGCTCTTTCCGGTACCGATCTGCAAAGCAATACGCTGTGGATTGAGGACCACGCCGAAACGGTGCCGGAAGCCGAAGTGCTACGAGGCCCCCGCGTAGGCCTTGCCTATGCCGGTGCGGAAGCTGCCGAGTTGCCTTGGCGCTTCCGCATCATTGGCAGCAAATGGACCAGCAAGGCTAAGTGAATCACGGATCAGCGCGGATTCACGGATTTTGTGGACCGCGCTAAGCTGCTCGCTTAAATTGTTAGTGAGACACAAAACAAAAACAAGGGGCTTGCCGCTTGGCAAGCCCCTTGTTTTTGCGCGATTATCAACCGTCCACAAAATCCGTGAAATCCGTTTAAATCTGCGCTAATCCGTGGTCCTTTTCCGTCACGAGCACCATCAGCTTGCCTTCCAGATTGGTGGTGGCGAAAAGGTACAGGTCGCCGCCTTCGCGGATGCCGGTGCGGTGGCGGAACTCGGCTACCGTGTCGGGAAAGTTGCGGGTTGTGACGTGGGCCCGGACCTCGGGACCGAGGTGCGCGCGCAATGCCTGAGCATCGTACTTCTCGGTGGCCCGGATGCGGAAGATACGGCCCGGAAATTCGGGGTGCAGGGTATCAGAAGTGTAGAGGTGGCTATGCTGATGCAGCTTCAGTAGCTCAAACGCGGTGCCGATACTGCGGAAGCCGCCCGCCTTCAGAATGGCCACGTTGGGTTCGTAGAGGTACTGCTGCGGCTCGGCGTAGCGCGGCACGGCGCGGGCTTCGCGGGCCCGGTTCAGACGGAAATCCTGCTGCTGACCAGTGCGGAGCAGGTTCACGGTGTGCCGCTCCGGGTCTACGGCCGGCTCAGGGCCCAGCTCATACAGTACTTCCTTGCACTCATTATCCACGGCCACCACCCACAGCTGCCGCACTTGGCGCAGTTCCAGAATAGCCTGCTCGATATCAAGCATGGGCGAGGTTTTGAGCAGCACGCGGCGACCTTTGTGCAGTAGCAGTGGCATCAGGCGCAGGATATCCGGCTCGCAGTCCTGCAGCCGGAAAATCTTGCGGGCCGCTGTATCGCGCCGGGCGGGGTCGAGGTAGATCCAGTCGAACGTATCGGGAGTGTTGCGCAGAAACTGCACCGCATCGGCCGTGTGAAACTGCACATTCGAAACGCCCAAATGCGTCAGGTTGAAGCGCACCACGTCGGCTAAAGCCGCATTGCGCTCCACGTAATGCACCTCCGGAATCCGTTCAGCGAAATACGACACGTCCACGCCGAAGCCACCGGTGAGGTCGGCCAGCCGCTGCCCGCTCACCAGCGCCGCCTTGTAGGCCGCTGTGCGCGCAGAAGATGCTTGCTCCACCGACAGCGTCGGCGGGAAAACCAGTTCGGGGTTGTCGGCCCAGGCAGGTACTTTCAGGCGGGCTTTCTGGCGGGCCTGAATCTGGCGCACCAGCTCCGGAACAGGCAGACCAGGGTGTTTGCGGGCTTGTAGCGCCAGCTGAGCGGGGTCGTCGTGCAGGTGCTTGGCCACATACTGGCGCGACGCCGCGGGAAGCGGAAATTCCATGTGGTACTCCTACGAGGCAAGTAATTCAGGGGTTAGCCTGACCGGGCCGGCCCGCGCCTAGCGCAGCTGCCAGCGCAAAGCCAGCAGCGGCTGGCCCGTAGCCGATGCCGCCACGCCTACGCCAGCCGGCGCCAGTCGCTGCCACACGCCCGTATGCCCGCCAGCCGACAGGCCGGCGTTGTTGGCATCTACGGCCCGCACAAAATGCTCGTTGGTGTGGCGTGTAATGAAGATGTTGGCCAGCAAACTGCCCGCTACTACACCCAGCGTCACCTTCTGTGGGTTGCTGAAATAGTGCTGGTCGCCGCTGCCACTAAAGGTTTGAGAGCCATATATAGCCACGCCGCCCACAAAAGTCAGGCGCTCGGCCAGAAAAATCCATTTCTGGCGGCGGTAGCGGTTAAGGTTGTCCAGCGCTTCCTGGTTGCCGGCCAGGTACGGCCGCAGGCGCTGCCCAAAGTAGCCGGCGTTCTGATAATCGTCGTTGGTTGGCTGCTCTTTTGTGGTGAAATAAAAGTTCTTCTGGATGCCATTTCGGCCGCGCCCTTGGTCTTCCGGGCTAAGACGAATAGCGGTACCTGATTGCCCAAAAGCGGTGCCCGCCCACAAGCCTAAAAATAACACTAGAGAAGGGCGGAATACTCCAGCCAACGAAAGTTCAGAACGGTGCATGAAAGCAAAGATAACAGGCTGCAGCATAGTAATATCAACTATGTGCAATGGAAGATTTCGTAGCTGGCCCAACAAAAGCCATAACCGATACGTTCTGTCCGCAGTGTAATTAGCTTTCACTCCATCTGAAACCGACTATGAAAACTTCCGTTCCTTCTCTGCGCCAGCTGTTTTTGGCTTCTCTGTTGCCTGCTGCACTCGTGTTTTCTGCCTGCGGCAATGATGATGATAACGGCACGCCAACTCCCGAGCAAGGTAAACTGTTAGTTGTGCACGCGGCAGCTGTATCCAATGTGCCTATTACGGCCTTCGTTAGTGACCAGCAGGTAGCGCAGCTCAACTATGGCGCCAACAGCAGCTACTTTACTGTGAATGCCGGCGCACCAGTTCTGCGCATCAACAGCGGCACCCAGGTACTGGCCACGCAGCCGGTCAACGTCACGAAAGACCAGAGCTACTCGTCGTTCGTCTACTCGCCTTCCGCTACCATCGGCTCCAGCCCAACGGTGCTTACGGTGCCCGATGACCTGACAGCTCCAGCTGCCGGCCAGGCCAAAGTGCGTATTGTGCATTTGGCCCTAAATGCGCCAACGCCAGTGCGCCTCACGGTGCCTTCGGCACTGCCCGGCACTCCTGGTACCGACATAACGACGGACGTACCATTTGGGTCTGCTTCAGGGTTTATTGCCATCAACACGGCCTCGCTGAATCTTTCGGTTACTGCAGGCACACCCCGCACGCAGGTACTGGCCGTAGGCGACGGCACCGGTACTGGCACTGGTGTGAAAAACTACGAGTCGGGCAAAATCTACACGGTAGTAGTGCGCGGTATTGCTGGCACCGGCGTTCCAACAGCCCAACAGCCGCAGGCGGTTATCATTCAGCATAACTAGTAGCCTTTGCTACCTACTTATCCTACAACGCCTGCCCATCTGGGCAGGCGTTGTTGTTGTATAGCCCAACTAACATTTTGGTTACCTTTGTAGTTGTCTAGCAAAAAAAACAGCATCATGGTGGAGACCAAGACCACGGCCTACGTTCCGTACAAAGTAAAAGACATGAGCCTCGCTGAGTGGGGCCGCAAGGAAATCCGTTTGGCCGAAGCTGAAATGCCAGGTCTGATGGCGCTGCGTGAAGAATATGGCGCCAGCCAGCCGCTGAAAGGCGCACGTATTGCCGGCTGCCTGCACATGACTATCCAGACGGCTGTGCTCATCGAGACGCTGCAGGCGCTGGGTGCTGAAGTAACGTGGTCGTCGTGCAACATTTTCTCCACGCAGGACCACGCCGCTGCTGCCATTGCCGCTGCCGGCACGCCGGTATATGCCTGGAAGGGCCTCAATGAAGAGGAGTTCAACTGGTGCATTGAGCAGACGCTGTTCTTCGGCGAGAAGCGTGAGCCACTGAACATGATCCTCGACGATGGTGGTGACCTGACCAACATGGTGCTGAACCAGTACCCAGAACTGGCCGCTGGTATCAAAGGCATTTCGGAAGAGACTACTACCGGCGTACTGCGCCTGCTGGAGCGCGTGAAAGCTGGCACCTTGCCGCTGCCCGCTTTCAACGTGAACGACTCAGTAACGAAGTCGAAGTTCGACAACAAATACGGCTGCAAAGAGTCGGCCGTGGATGCTATCCGCCGTGCTACCGACACCATGATGGCCGGTAAAGTAGCAGTAGTAGCCGGCTACGGCGACGTAGGAAAAGGCACGGCTGCCTCGCTGGCCGGTGCTGGTGCCCGCGTTATCGTTACCGAAATTGACCCAATCTGCGCGCTGCAGGCTGCTATGGATGGCTTCGAGGTGAAGAAGATGGAAAACGCCATTCCACGCGCCGACATCGTCATCACCACCACCGGCAACTGCGACATCATCCGCGAGGAGCATTTCCGCGCCCTGCGTGACAAAGCCATTGTCTGCAACATCGGCCACTTCGACGATGAAATCGACATGGCGTGGCTGAATAAAAACTACGGCCACACTAAAGACACAGTGAAGCCGCAGGTTGACATATACACCATCGAAGGCAAAGAGGTCATCATCCTCGCCGAAGGCCGCCTCGTGAACCTGGGCTGCGCCACCGGCCACCCATCGTTCGTAATGTCGAACTCGTTCACCAACCAGACGCTGGCGCAGCTGGAACTGTGGCAGAACGGCGACAAGTACGAAAACCAGGTATACACCTTGCCCAAGCACCTCGATGAGAAGGTGGCCCGGCTGCACCTTGCCAAAATTGGCGTGGAGCTGGACGAACTGACGCCCAAGCAGGCAGATTATATCAAAGTACCCGTGGAAGGTCCGTTCAAGTCGGACCTCTACCGCTACTAAGCGGCTCCGGCTTCCGGCCTAAACATAAAAATCCCGCCCGGCACTGCGCCGGGCGGGATTTTTTTATTGTGCTCATATACAGCGTGTTATTTCGAAACGGCCGCAATACCGGTGTATTCTTCGCTAGCTGTATACAACGTAATGCCCAGTAGTTTCCATTCATGGATTAGGAACACCTCGTAGGAAATATCCTGTTTCCTGATATTCGTCATGCCTGCCAAGGGCTTCCATTCGTGCCCTAGCATTAGGCCTGAAACACTACTGTACATGCCATGAACCCGTAAGGTGGAATCTGTACGGATGCCTTCAAACCGCAGATGCAACGCGTTATTAGGGTTGAGAGGTACCATTGCACCAGTGCCCCAATTGCCAATCGGGTGCTCTTTACGTTCATCTGCGAGTAAGTTTTTGGGCCGGTCAGCTGAGGTTGAGTTGTTGCTTCTAAGTGACAAACTCAGCATAAATAATGCCGCCAGACCCAAGCTGATTTGCCGGTGTAGCACCTTAAATACCCGAAACCAAGAATACGCAATCAGTAGGAGCAGTAAAATATTCAGACCAGTCCAGAGTAAAGAAATCATAGCGTAAAACAGGATACGGTTTGTCGTCAAATTAGAAAGAAAACGCCGCTAACTTCCTGTAAGTAACAGTATTTGCTTGTTGGCCTACGCCACTACTCCCAACGAAAACGGCCAGTTCCACAGGAACTGGCCGTCTTTATATTTGAAGCCTGAGCGTTAATCTGCGAAAAACGGCTGCCCCACCATTCTTTCTGATTCCTGCCAGAGCTGCTGTACTTTCTCGGACGTATTAAAGTCCGACTTTACGGGTTCTGGCTTCTTCTTCGCGAAGTAGCCGCCGCTGGTGCTGGCCACTTCCGGTGAGGTAGCGAGGTAGATGCTGGTCTGGGCGCCATCCTCGGAAGTCGTCATGAAGGGCGCGGCGGCTTTGTAGAAAGCCCGCGTGAGCCACGTAGAGTTGCTGCCGAAGTTGCTGGCTACCACGCCCGGGTGCAGGCTGTTGGTGCTGACGTTGGTGATGCCGCGCTGCCGCAGCTGCCGGGCCAGCTCCTGCGTGAACAGGATGTTGAACAGCTTGGAGTTGGCGTAGGCCCGCATGGGCGAATAGTTGCGGGTAGCGTCGAGGTCGGCCAGATCGGGTTTGGCGAATTTGTGGGCCATGGAAGCCACGTTCACGATGCGGGCCGCCGGGCTCTGCTGCAGCTTTTCCAGTAACAGGCTGGTGAGCAGAAACGGGCCGAGGTGATTGGTGGCCAGCGTCATTTCGTGGCCATTAACCGATTCCTCCCGCTCGGCCCCGAACACCAGCCCGGCATTATTCACCAACACATCCAAACGAGCATAGCGCTGGTTGAATTCCTCGGCCGCCCGCCGTACCTGGCCCAGATCCGACAGGTCGCAGAGCAGCACATCAACCCGGGCGCCGGGTTGGGCCAACTGCTGGAGTTGCTGGCGGGTGCGGGCCGCTTTTTCGGCGTTACGGGCCAGTAGCACCACGTGGTAGCCCTGCCGGACCAGCTCGCGGGCGGTTACTTCGCCAATGCCCGAAGTGGCACCAGTAACAAGGGCAATAGGCTGCGATACTTCGCTCATAAAAAAGGCTGAATGGCTCGACGGCTATACGCAGGCATTATGGCGAAGTTGAAACTGCTGCCGTTAGTGGACTACCATACTTGCAGCTTGGTAACCCACCGCGGCGGCCTCCACGGCAAAACCCCGATATTTGCCGAACTATGCCTGCCGTTCCGCTATCCATCGTCATCATCACCTTCAACGAAGAAGTTAATATCGGCCGATGCCTGGAAGCCGTGCGCGGCCTCTCCGATGATGTGGTGGTGGTCGACAGCTTCTCTACTGATAGCACCGTGGCCATCTGCCAAAAGCTGGGTGCACGCGTGGTGCAGCACGCTTTCGAGGGCTACGTACAGCAGAAAAACTACGCCACCGCCCAGGCCCACCACGACTACGTGCTGCAGCTGGATGCCGACGAAGTGCTGACCGAGGAGCTGCGCCAGAGTATAGTCGCGGCAACTCAAAACTGGCAGGGTGGCGGCTACACACTAGCTCGCCTCACCAACTACTGCGGCACTTGGGTGCGCCACGGCGGCTGGTATCCTGACCGTAAACTGCGCCTCTACGACCGGCGCCTGGGGCGTTGGGAAGGTTTGTTGCTGCACGAGCGGTACGAAATGCAACCCGGGCAGCCCGTTTCGGCTCTTCAAGGCGACGCCCTGCATTACTCCTATATTTCCGTCGAGCAGCATGTGCAGCAACTCAACCGCTTTACCAGTATTGCCGCCGATGAGCTGTGGCTGCGGGGCCGACACAATGTGTCGGTGTTTCACCTATTGCTGAAGCCCTGGTGGAAGTTTGTGCACGGCTATTTCTTCCGGCTGGGCTTCCTCGATGGGTTTGCCGGCCTGAGTATCGCCGTTATTTCGGCCTGGGGCGTATTTCTGAAATTTGCCAAGCTGAAAACCAAAGCCGCTGCATGAGTCGCACCTTTCTTATCAGTCGCACCGATGCCATCGGTGACGTGGTGCTTACGCTGCCGGTAGCGGGCCAGCTCAAGCAGTTGTTTCCGGGCTGCCGGGTGCTGCTGCTGAGCCGCACCTACACCCAAGCCGTTGCCGAAGCCTGCCCCTGGCTGGATGGTTTCCTCAACCTGGATGATCTGCTACAGCTGCCCGCCGCCGGCCAAATAGCCGCCCTGCGCGCCACCGCCGTTGATACCGTTCTGCACGTCTTCCCCAACAAAACGGTAGCCCAGCTGGCCCGCAAGGCCGGCATCCGGCACCGTATCGGCACGCGGAGCCGCTGGTTTCATTGGCTTACCTGTAACCAGTTGGTGGCCCTGAGCCGCCGCCACTCGCCGCTACACGAAGCTCAGCTAAACCTGCTGCTGCTGCGGGGCCTCGGCCACACCAGCACACTCAGTTTGCCGGAAGTAGCACAATTAGTGCGGCTGCAACCCGTTGTAGCGCTGCGGCCTGTGTTGCGCGAGTTGCTGGCGGCCCGCAAAGCCGGTCAGCTCAATATCATCTTGCATCCGCGCAGCCGGGGCAGCGCCCGGGAGTGGGGCCTGCCGCATTTTGGTCAGCTAACCCAACTGCTGCACCAAGCCGGGCACCGGGTTTTCATCACCGGCACGGCTGACGAGGGCGAGGAGCTGCTGGAGTGGCTGCACGAGCATCAATCGTACCTGGCCGCCGACCTCACCGGCCAGCTTTCATTACCGGAGTTTCTGGCTTTTATTGCCGCCGCCGACGGCTTAGTGGCGGGCAGTACGGGGCCGCTGCATCTGGCCGCGGCGCTGGGCCGGCATGCGCTGGGCTTGTATCCACCCATCCGGCCCATGCACCCCGGCCGCTGGGCGCCACTTGGGCCACTAGCTGACTACGTGGTGTTCAACCGGCCCGATTGCCAGGATTGCCGCTCGCAGCCCGTTGCTTGTACCTGCATCAAGGCGCTGGCTCCGGTAGAAGTTGCCGGCCGGGTTCTTGCTTGGCAACCACTTATCTTGCCAAGCTGAGAAAGCGCTGCTGCGCGCTACTCAATTCATTGTTTATGATTGCAACTTCTGTTTTGCCTTTCTCCCTGCGTCAGCTATATGCCGATGGTCGTTTGTCGCAATACCTGCTGCTGCTGGGTAGCTTGGCCGCGGTTACGGGGCTGTTTGCGTCGCGGGCACTGGTAGCACTTAGTTCGGTGGTAGGTGTGCTGGCCGTGCTAACTCAGCCGCACCTGCGCCAGCAGTTCCGGGCCTGCACCCGCCTGCAAACCGTGCTGGGTATGGTTCTGATGTACTTGTTCTGGCTGCTGAGCGTAGTCTACACGTCCGAAACAGATATCTGGCGCCACGAAGTGTACCGCAAGCTGCCCTTGGTGGTGGTGCCTTTGGCCTTTGCTGTGGCAGTGCCTCTGAGCCTGCGGCAACGCTTCGGAATAGGCCTGCTGTTCGTTGGGCTGGGCACGCTACTGGCGCTGGGTACGCTTGGCCGCTACCTGCTCGACCCCGAAACTGCCAACTACGAAATCAGCATTGGCCACAACGTGCCGGCCATTACGGGCGTGTTCCACATTCATTTCAGCATTATGCTGGCGCTGGCGTTCTTCTTCGCGCTCCTGATGCGGCGCAGCGTGCTGGCTCTTCCCCTCATTCGCAATCTGCTGCTGGCGTGTTCGGCCATTCTGTTTGTGGTGATGCACGTGCTGGCCTACCGCACCGGGCTGATGGTGCTCTATGGTATGCTGCTGCTCGATGTAGGCCTGCTTGTGGTGCTGCGCCGCCGCTACCTGCTGGGTGCCGTGTTGCTGCTGGCGCTGGTTGGCGTACCGCTGCTGACCTACTACACGCTGGAGCCCATTCAGCAGCGCGTCAACGTCACCCTCGATGATGTCAACCAGTACCGCGCTGGCCGCGACATCAACGATTACTCGCTGGCTAAACGCTTTGCCGCCTGGAAAACGGCCTCTGTTATCATCAGTGAGCATCCGCTTACGGGAGTAGCCCCCGCCGACGTGGATGCGGCCATGCTGGACCAGTACAGCTACCAGAGCTACGGGCTATTGCCCAAAAACTGGGTGATGACTCATAATCAGTACTTGGAGGCTCTGGTCGGTGGTGGCATTGTGGGCTTATTGCTGTGGCTTTTGGTACTATTCGGACCTTTTTTGCAACCTGCGCTCCGCCAAAACCCGTACGTTGTACATTTCCTGCTGATGATGGGCATCGCCAACTTGGTGGATACCCTGTTACAGATGCAGATTGGGTTCAGTCTGTTCGTATTCCTCTACGGCTTTTTGGTCGTGGCTGCAGAGCGGGAAGCCCGTAGTACGTACTCAGCGGAAAGCGCTTGAGTGAGCTAGGATAATCAGTACATTTGTTTACATGGCGGATATTTTTTCACCCCCGCCGTACTTTGCCGCGCCCCCCTTATGAGCGACTCTCCCGAACGGGTTCCGAAGCTTAGTAAAGAAGAAAAAGACCGTCGGTTTCAGGCTGAATTGATGCCTGTAATCGACTCTCTGTACAATTTCGCGTTCCGGCTCACTCTTGATGAGGATGACGCCAATGACCTTGTGCAGGAGACCTATCTGAAGGCCTACCGCTTCTTCGAGTACTTCGAGCAGGGAACCAACGCCAAGGCATGGCTGTTTCGCATCCTGAAAAACTCGTTCATCAACGACTTTCGGAAAAAGAGTAAACAGCCCGCCAAGGTCGACTACAGCGAAATTGAGGGTTACTACAATTCCGAAGACGTCGAGTCCGACAGCGACGCAGGTGGTACCTCGTCTGATATGCGGCAGCAAGCCGTGCGTGACCTCATCGGCGACGAAGTGGCCAGCGCACTCAACTCGCTGCCCGTGGATTTTCGCACCGTCATCATTCTCTGCGACCTGGAAGGGTTCACTTATGAGGAAATGGCCAAAGTGCTGGATATCCCTATCGGCACAGTACGGTCTCGTTTGCACCGGGCCCGCAATTTCCTGAAGGACAAGCTTGAAAAGTACGCCCAATCGATGGGCTACGGTGCCGACTCCAGCAACACGGAGGCAGAGCCGGAGGACGATACCGACAATTACTAACCGCTAACCGCAACGGGTTGCATCATGGAAAACACCTCTACCCAATCCTCATCCTCCACTCAGCAGGCGTCCGCGCCCGCTGCTGACTGTGAACGTGTGAATACGATACTTGACCAGCTAGTTGTGGGTCAGCAACCCACCGAAGCCGACGAACAGTACATCGTGCATCACGCCGATGATTGCTCGCCGTGCTTTGATAGCATCGAAAAACAACGGGTGTTTATTGGGTTTCTCATGACCCATGTTGGCCGCAAAGGCGCCCCAAATTCGCTGCCGCAAACCATTATGTCTCGTTTGCAAACAGAAATGGCCTAATTTTACCCGATGCAGGGTAAAATCATTGCCTTTTCAGCTCCCTCTGGAGCCGGCAAAACCACTATCGTCCACCGCCTGATGGCGGCCATTCCGGACCTGAGCTTTTCCATTTCGGCCTGCACGCGCGACAAGCGCGGCCGCACCGAAGCCAACGGAAAAGACTACTACTTCATCTCCGTCCAGGAATTCCAGGAGAAAATCCGCCACGATGAGTTCGTGGAGTGGGAGGAAGTGTACGAAGGGGCCTTTTATGGCACGCTTAAGTCGGAGATTGAACGCATCTGGGAAAGCGGCAAGCATGCCGTGCTGGATGTAGACGTAAAAGGTGGCTTAAGCATCAAAGAGTTTTACAAGGACCGGGCCTTGGCCGTGTTCGTAAAGCCACCTTCTATTGAGGTGCTCGAAGAGAGGCTCCGCCACCGCGCCACCGACTCGGCTTCCAGCATCTCCGCGCGCCTCTACAAAGCCAACTTCGAGCTGACCTTTGAGGATCGGTTCGATGTGACGGTCGTCAACGACAATCTGGACGAAGCCACGGCTCAGGCTGCCAAACTGGTGCGCGACTTCATTACGGCTGAACCAGCTATTCTGTGAGTGCGGTCGGAAGCACCCAAGCCAGCGTCACCGGCAAGATCGGGCTGCTGTTTGGCTCTTTCAACCCCATTCATACCGGTCACCTGATTCTGGCGCAGCACATGGCCACGCACACCGATCTGTCGGCAGTGTGGCTGGTGGTGTCGCCTCAGAGCCCGTACAAAGTGGGCCAGGATCTGCTGCCCGAGCAGGACCGCCTCGCCCTTGCCCAGGCTGCCACCGCCGACAACGAGTTACTGTCCGTGTCGGCTGTGGAGCTGCAGCTGCCCAAGCCCAGCTACACCATCACCACCCTCGACGAAATCCGGCGCCTGCACCCCGGCCGTGAGTTTGTACTGCTTATGGGTAGCGACAACCTGCTCGGGCTTGATGGCTGGCGCGACGCCCACCGTATCCGGCAGAAGTTTGCCATCTACGTCTACCCGCGTCCTGGCTACCCGATAGATGCTGCCACTACTGCCGGCGCCAATGTGCAAGTAGTAGAAGCGCCGTTGCTGAACATCTCCGCAACATTTATCCGGCAGAGTCTGCGGCAGGGCCAATCCATTCGTTATCTGGTGCCCGATAGTGTGCTGCAGCTCATTGCCGAAAACCGTTACTGGCAATAACCAAAACACGACAAACCCAAAGCGCCTCCCGCTTCTGCCGCCCAAGTTGGGAGGCGAAGCGGGAGGCGCTTTGGATTTGTCGTGTTTTGGTTACCGGATCAGATAGTCATGATTTCCGACTCCTTCTTGCTGGTCAGACTGTCAATCTGCACAATGTAGCTATCGGTAGCTTTCTGCACTTTGGCTTCAGCATCCTTGATGGCGTCCTCAGCGGCACCATCTTTCTGCAGCTTGCGCAATGACTCGTTCACGTCTTTGCGGATGCCCCGGATGCGTACTTTGCCGCTCTCCGATTCCTGCTTCACCTGCTTCACCAGGTCGCGGCGGCGCTCCTCGGTCATGGGCGGAATGTTCAGGCGCACGCCTTCCGCATCCGACTGTGGGTTCAAGCCCAGGTCACTGTTCTTGATGGCCTTCACCACTTCCGCAATGATGTTCTTCTCCCAAGGCTTAATGAACAGCGTGCGCGCATCCGGCGTCGAAACGTTGGCCACCTGCGAAATAGGCGTGGGCGTGCCATAGTAGTCTACGCGCAACGAATCGAGCATAGCCGGTGAAGCCTTGCCCGCCCGAATACGGCTGAGTTCCAGGCCCGTGTGCTGCAGCGACTTGGCCATTGATTCCTCGGCTTCGCTCAGATAAAACTGAATTTCTTCGTCCATTGGTGTGTGAGGTGAATTAAGAATTGAAAACTAGAAATGACAAGGCTCCAGACTGAGGTCGGCGCTTATCATTTGTAATCGTTAATCCAGATTAAGCTTGCTCGGAAGGAGTGTCCAGCGAGGGGTGCAAGGCGCTGATTGTGCTGTCGGTTTCCGTGGGCTGCGGGTGATTCATTGTCACCAGCGTGCCTACAGTTTCGCCGTCGATGAGCCGTTGCAGGTTGCCTGCCTTGTTCATGTCGAAAACAATGATGGGCAGGTTGTTTTCCTTGCAGAGCGTGAAGGCCGTCATGTCCATTACATTCAGGTTTTTGGCCATCACCTCGTCAAACGTAATGGTAGGGTACCGTACGGCGGTGGGGTCCTTCTCCGGGTCAGCGGTATAGATGCCGTCCACGCGAGTACCTTTCAGCACCACGTCCGCTTCAATTTCGATGGCACGCAACGACGCGGCCGAGTCAGTAGTGAAGTAGGGCGAGCCAATGCCGGCGCCAAAAATAACCACGCGGCCTTTTTCCAGATGGCGCAACGCCCGCCGCCGAATATACGGCTCACACACCCGCTGAATAGTGACGCCGGACAGCAGGCGCGTATTCACGTCGAGCTTTTCGAGGGCGCTCTGCAGCGCCATGGAGTTGATGACCGTAGCCAGCATACCCATATAGTCGCCCTGCACCCGGTCGAGCCCGAAAGCTTCCGCCTGCACGCCCCGAAAAATGTTGCCGCCGCCAATTACCACCGCTACCTGTGTGCCGGTGGCGGCGGCTTTCTTGATTTCCTCGGCATACTGCATCAGCCGGGTGGCATCGATGCCGTATTGCTGTTGGCCCATCAGGGCTTCGCCGCTTAGCTTAAGCAGAATTCGGGTGTACTTCAACGTCGGAGGAATTAAGTGTATAAACGATGGTAAGCGCGCCTCGCGGTGGGGCGCCAAACCCAGGAATTATGGTTGGTTAGCTGAACTGAATCAGCACCTGCCCTTTGGTAACGTTGTCACGCAAGCCAGTTTTGATAGCACCTACGGTGCCGTCGCCTGGTGCTTTCAAGATATTTTCCATTTTCATGGCTTCGAGCACCAGTAGGGGGTCGCCCTTCTGAACTACTTGGCCCGGTACCACCCGAATATCGACAATCAAGCCCGGCATAGGGGCTTTCAGCTCATTCACCTTGTTGGCCGCGGCATTGCTCATGCCCAGTTTGTCTAGGAGCAGATCAAACCGGTCTTTGGCGTGCACTTCCACCAACTGTCCATTGATTTTAAGCTGGAAGGATTTGGTGGCAAATTCGGCACTGACTACTTCCGCCACGTACGAGCGGCCACCGTGCAGTACATGAAAGTGGCCCGGCCCGGAT
The DNA here is from genome assembly GCF_014333525.1 of Hymenobacter puniceus. Lineage (GTDB taxonomy): Bacteria > Bacteroidota > Bacteroidia > Cytophagales > Hymenobacteraceae > Hymenobacter. Next base: position 689,356 of record NZ_JACSCX010000001.1, on the reverse strand, counting down.
ACAGCCAAATCCCAATCAAAGGGCTGACCGTCTAAGGTAATGGCGCCGGCGGCACGATAGTCTACGGCCCAAGTTTGGGTGGGGCTGGTGCTAACCTGTAGCATAGAGAGAGGAGGAGAGGGCGGAAATGGGCTTAAAGATAGGCCAAATCTCAAATAATTTCGGAACTTGAGGACCCATATACCTATCGCATCAACGCATGAAATATTCGGTTCTCAGCATTCTGGGACTGGTCCTTGCGTGTCAGTTTCAAGCTTCTGCACAGGTTGTTAAGAGTACCAAGCCAGCAGGCAGCAAAGCAGCTACGCACAAGAAATCCGAATCGACTCCGGCCCCTGAAGCGGCATCGTCTATTCTCGTCGTGCCTTCGTGGCTACCTTCTACTAACCCGGTACAGCCGGCCGCTACCATCCTCCACGATCTGCTTGATACCAAACTCGACGTTCGTTTCGACTGGGGCAAACAATGGTTGCTCGGTACTGCTACGCTCACTGTCAGGCCTCACTTCTATCCGCAAAGCCAGTTGGTACTCGATGCCAAAGGCTTCGATGTAAAAAGCGTGCGGCTAATGAATGGGGGAAAAGAGAAGAACCTGACCTATAGTTACGACAAGAAGAAGCTAACCATTTCGCTGGACCGTGCCTATTCTCGTACCGAGCAATGCCAAGTTCGGATTCAGTATGTGGCCAAGCCGAATGAGCTGGAAGTAGGCGGCAGTGCAGCCATCACCCAAGACAAGGGCCTGTACTTTATCAACCCACTCGGTACCGACAAAACCAAGCCCCGCCAGCTCTGGACCCAGGGCGAAACGGAAGGCAGTTCCTGCTGGTTTCCGACCATCGACCGGCCCAACCAGCGCATGACGCAGGAAATCAGCCTCACGGTGGAAGCCGGGCTAAAGACACTATCCAATGGCCTGCTGGTAGCATCGCGCAAAAACAATGATGGTACCCGTACCGATACATGGAAGCAAAGCTTGGCTCATGCTCCATACTTGGCCATGCTGGCTGTCGGTGACTTTGCTGTGGTCAGTGACACTTGGCGCGGGAAGTCAGTGGAGTATTACGTCGACCCTAAATTCAGCACTACGGCCAGGAAAATATTTGGCAATACCCCGCAAATGCTGGATTACTTTTCCAAAAAACTTGGAGTTGACTTTCCATGGGAGAAATACTCGCAGGTAGCTGTGCACGATTTTGTGTCGGGAGCCATGGAAAACACCACGGCTGTCACGTTCGAGCAAAGCTTGGTGCAGTTCACTCCCCGTGAGTTGGCTGATGTTGGATACGACGCCGAGTCTACGGTGGCGCATGAGCTGTTCCACCATTGGTTTGGCAATTATGTAACCACCGAATCGTGGGCCAATTTGCCGCTCAATGAGTCTTTTGCCGACTATTCTGAGCTGTTATGGGCCGAGCACAAATACGGCGCTGATGCTGCAGGCTTGGTGCAGCAGGAAAAGCTAGGTCGGTACCTCGAAGAAGCCCAAAGCAAACGCGAACCACTGATCCGCTACCGTTACGCCAAGCAGGAAGATATGTTCGACCGTCATTCCTATGACAAAGGCGGACGTGTACTACACATGTTGCGCAACTACGTTGGCGATGAGGCTTTCTTTGCTTCTCTCAACCGCTACCTCACTCAGAATAGGTTCGCTACTTCAGAAATAGCCAAGCTGCGCATTGCTTTCGAGGAAACTACTGGTGAAGACCTGATGTGGTTTTTCGACCAATGGTTTATGCAACGTGGCCACCCTGAACTGAAAGTAACACACAGCTTTGCCAATGGCCAAGTGAGCATGCGCGTGCAACAGCTGCAGGATTCCACTTTCACGCCCATCTACCGGCTGCCTGTTACCATTACAGTGTGGGCCAACAACCAGCCTACCGACCACCGCATCACAGTCACGAAGGCTGACCAGACTTTCCGGCTTCCTTCGTCTCAGCGTCCGAGCTTAGTAAAATTTGATGGCCAAGGGCAGTTATTAGCTGAAATTGAGGAGGAGCGCACCCAAGAAGAGTTGCTATATCAATATGCCCACGCTAAAAACTACCTGCAGCGCTACGAAGCCGTTGCGCAGTTGCGCAGCAAAAGTGCCGAGTTACCTGTGAGCACCTTGCTGCGTAATGCACTCAACGACCCTTTCTGGGCGGTGCGCCAGGCAGCAGTGCAAGCATTACGCCGGTACAAAGGGCCCGAAGGCAATGCTGTACGCCAAGATCTGCAGCAAGTAGTGCTGAAAGATAAGAACAGCCAAGTACGGGCTACTGCGCTTAACACACTGGCTTCTTTTACCAACGAAAACTATTCTGACGCTTTTCTAACCGCCCTCAACGACAGCTCTTATCGGGTCGTTAGTGCCGGTATTCAGGCATTGGCCAAAACTCCCACCCCCAACTCACAGGAGAAGATTGCTGCCATGCAGGAAAGCAGCAACGCGGAAGTCCTGACGTCTATTGCCACCTATTATTCACTCAATGGCAGCAGCGTCGAGCAATACCAGTGGTTTATGCGGCGCCTGCCCGATGTGAGCGATGCTGACCTCTACCGTAGCTACCTGCCCGATTTTGCCACTTTCATGCTCCGAATGCCTCCCATTGAGCGGGAGAAAGGCATTCAGCGCCTAGAAAGCCTGGCACGTACTGCACCCAGCAGCTTTGTCCGGTTAGGTGCCTATCGTGGATTGAGCATATTAGCATCCAGTATGCCCGCTCTGAAAACAACGTTGCAAGATATTCGCAGCAAAGAGAAAGACGAGCAGGTAAAGGCTTATTATGCCATGATGCAGTGACAACAGTAAAAAAACGTCAGATTACTTCTTGCCAGATAGAATAGTGTCTTGGTAAAAGCACTCAAGTGGTTAGCCTAAAAAAGAGGTGAATCAGGGTCGGCTGCAAGAAAAAATATTAAACGAATTTCAAGGGTGCGCTTGACTTGCATCAGAAAGCATCTAATTTTGCAACTCAATTCAACCAGATAACCACTTCAGGCGAAACGGTTGAAAGGGAACTTCTTGGCAAACGGCCAAGAAATAACAATCGGGGGGGTTCCAGAGCGGCCAAATGGGACAGACTGTAACTCTGTTAGCGTAAGCTTTCGAAGGTTCGAATCCTTCTCCCCCCACGATTGCTGAATAAAGAGACTCGCAAGGCAATAGAATAAGTTGGCTGCCTACGAGTTTCCTTATTTACACTACGCGGGAGTAGCTCAGCTGGTAGAGCGGCAGCCTTCCAAGCTGCAGGTCGCGGGTTCGAACCTCGTCTCCCGCTCAGTATTCGCAGAGCTGCGGAATGAGCAGATACAGCCGCAATGACGATTGTACTTCTCCTGTCGTATCTTTGCTGAACGTACAAAGTATTAGCCGTTTTAGCTCAGTGGTAGAGCACTTCCTTGGTAAGGAAGAGGTCATGGGTTCAAATCCCATAAATGGCTCACATTATACCGGCGGTGCAGCGCGGCTGCTCTGTTTGGACTAGTCTGAAAAGCAAAGCGACGTGCAGTCCCCACTAAGCGGAGCTGCGTTTCGCTTTCTTTCAGTATAAGCAAGTCGCGTTTTCCTCCTCACAACACAGTTCTTTAATCTCACTTACAATGGCCAAAGAAAATTTTGATCGTTCCAAGCCGCACGTGAACATCGGTACGATCGGGCACGTCGACCACGGCAAAACCACCCTGACCGCTGCTATCACCATGGTACTGGCGAACAAAGGTTTGGCCGCCAAGCGTGACTTCTCGTCGATCGACAATGCTCCCGAAGAAAAGGAGCGTGGTATCACGATCAACACCTCGCACGTAGAATACGCTACCGAAAATCGTCACTATGCTCACGTTGACTGCCCTGGTCACGCTGACTACGTGAAGAACATGGTAACGGGTGCTGCCCAGATGGACGGTGCTATCCTCGTGGTAGCTGCTACCGACGGCCCAATGCCCCAGACGCGTGAGCACATCCTGCTCGCTCGCCAGGTAGGTGTTCCTCAGCTGGTAGTGTTCATGAACAAAGTGGACATGGTGGATGACCCCGAGCTCCTCGAGCTGGTGGAAATGGAAATCCGTGAGCTGCTCTCGTTCTACGACTTCGACGGCGACAACATTCCAGTTATTCAGGGCTCGGCTCTGGGTGGCCTGAACGGCGACGCTACTTGGGTTCCCAAGATTGAAGAGCTGATGGCTGCTGTAGATAGCTACATTCCAATCCCAGCTCGTCTGACCGACCTGCCCTTCCTGATGCCAGTAGAGGACGTATTCTCTATCACGGGTCGTGGTACGGTAGCAACCGGCCGTATCGAGCGTGGTATCATCAACTCGGGTGAGCAAGTTGAAATCCTCGGTATGGGTGCTGAGAACCTCAAGTCGACCGTAACAGGCGTTGAGATGTTCCGCAAAATCCTCGACCGTGGTGAAGCTGGTGACAACGTAGGTCTGCTGCTCCGTGGTATTGAGAAAGAAGCCATCCGTCGTGGTATGGTTATCTGCAAGCCAGGTTCGGTTAAGCCTCACACCAAGTTCAAGGCTGAGGTCTACGTGCTGTCGAAAGAAGAAGGTGGCCGTCACACGCCGTTCTTCAACAACTACCGTCCTCAGTTCTATTTCCGCACCACTGACGTAACCGGCATCATCACGCTGGGCGAAGGCGTGGAAATGGTAATGCCCGGCGACAACGTAACTATCTCGGTTGAGCTGATCAACTCGGTAGCTATGGAAAAAGGCCTGCGTTTCGCTATCCGTGAGGGTGGCCGTACGGTAGGTGCCGGTCAGGTAACCGAAATCACCGAGTAGTTTTCCTTGGATTCTAGGAAATCAATGCAATCCGCCTCTGATTTTTTCAGAGGCGGATTTGTTTTGTAAATAGAGTTCCATACATTTGCAGTCCCAATCCAGCAGCAAGCTGGTGCCGGACGCATACACGGGCGTAGTTCAAGGGTAGAATAGAGGTCTCCAAAACCTTTGATGGGAGTTCGAATCTCTCCGCCCGTGCATTGAATACAGGTTGCTAGGTCCGCAGCCTGCGAGTAATCAGAAGCCACTAACCAGGCGACGAGCAATGGACAAGAAACCGAATTACTTCCGCGACACCGTCGAGGAGATGCGCTACAAGGTAACGTGGCCTTCCTTCGAGGAACTCCAGAAGAGCGCTGGTCTGGTGCTCATCGGTTCGCTGGTATTCGCTGCTGTTGTTGGGTTGATGGACGTGGCTTTTAAAACTGGTCTGGAAGCGTTTTACAACTCATTCCGTTAATCGGCGGCGAAGATGGGAGAGTTGAAATGGTATGTGGTTCGCTCGGTGAGCGGACAGGAGAAAAAGGCCAAGACCTATCTCGAAACGGAAATTGGCCGGCACGGTCTTTCTGATCTGGTACCTCAGGTACTGATTCCGGCCGAGAAGGTGTACGAGATGCGCAACGGCAAGAAGCGCGTACGGGAGCGGAATCTGTATCCCGGCTACATCATCATCCACGCTGATCTGTCGCACGGTGAAGTTGACCACATCATCACCAGCACGCCTGGTGTATTGGGTTTCCTGAGCGACAAAGAAGGCAAGGCTGCAAACCAGAACACCAAGCCAATTCCGCTGCGTCTGTCGGAGGTAAACAACATCCTCGGCATTGTAGACGAAGCAGAAGAGCAGACGGCCACACTCGAAACGCCATTCGTGGTAAACGAACTGGTAAAAATCGTCGACGGTGGTTTTGCCGGCATGCTGGGTACTGTTTCGGAAGTATTCGAAGAGCGCAAGAAGCTCAACGTAATCGTGAAAATATTTGGCCGTAGCACGCCCATGGAGCTGAGCTACACGCAGGTCGAAAAAGAGTCATAGTAGATAGAGCGAACTTGAGCTAGGGACAGTTGGATGCCACGCCTCTGACTGTCTCTAGCTCAAGTTTCACCTACTACCAAGCAAACGTCATCGGTTATCCGCTCCGGACCGGTGGTGCTTCCACTTCGGAGCAATCAAAAAACTGAGGGCAATGCGTGTTACGATGCAGCGCCCGAAGCCTTACAAACCAAATGGCCAAGGAAATTAGAGGTTATCTGAAGCTTCAGATAAAGGGAGGCGCCGCAAACCCTGCGCCGCCGGTTGGACCTGCACTTGGTAGCAAAGGCCTTAACATCATGGAGTTCTGCAAGCAGTTCAATGCTCGCACCCAGGATAAGGCCGGCCAAGTTTGTCCTGTACTCATCACCATGTACACCGACAAGTCGTTTGACTTCGTTGTGAAGACCCCTCCGGTGCCGGTTCTCCTGATGGAGGCTGCCAAGCTCCAGAGCGGTTCGAAAGAGCCTAACCGTAACAAGGTAGGTTCCGTGTCGTGGGACCAGGTGCGCACCATCGCTGAAACGAAGATGCCAGACCTGAATGCTTTCAAAGTGGAGTCGGCAATGCTGCAGGTAGCCGGTACGGCTCGCAGCATGGGCATCACTGTGTCGGGCACTTCTCCTTTCGCTGAATAATCTAACGACGGAGTAGACATGGCACAAGTAAGCAAAAAGCGCAAGGAAGCCCTTGCTAAGCACGACCTGACCGAAGTTCGGAATCTGGTAGAAGCGGCCAAAGTGGTAAAGGACATCACCTATACCAAATTTGATGCCTCAGTAGATATCGACGTTCGTCTGGGCGTGGATCCCCGCAAAGCCGACCAAATGGTACGTGGCGTAGCTACGCTGCCCCACGGCACCGGCAAAACCGTTCGTGTTCTGGCCCTCGTTACGCCCGATAAAGAAGCCGAAGCTACTGCAGCTGGTGCTGACTACGTTGGTCTGGACGACTATATCGCCAAGATCGAGAAAGGCTGGACTGACATCGACGTTATCATCACCATGCCGGCCGTAATGGCTAAAGTGGGTCGTCTGGGCCGCGTGCTCGGTCCCCGTGGCCTGATGCCTAACCCGAAGTCGGGTACGGTTACGACCGACGTAGCCAAAGCGGTGCAGGAAGTGAAAGCTGGTAAAATCGACTTCAAAGTTGACAAAACCGGTATCATCCACTGCTCGGTTGGTAAAGTGTCGTTCGACGACCAGAAGCTGGCTGAAAACGCCATTGAAGTGATTCAGACACTGATTCGTCTGAAGCCTTCGTCGGCTAAAGGCACGTACATCAAGAGCATTACGCTCTCGAGCACGATGTCGCCTGCTGTTCCGGTTGACACGTCGGTAACTTCCGCATAATTTAAATCAACACGACGATATGATCCGGGAAGAAAAACAAGCCCTCGTCGACGAGTTGAGCGAGAAGTTCCAATCGCACAACGCGTTCTACATTGCCGATGCGTCGGGAATGTCGGTGGCGAAAATCAACGAATTCCGTCGGCTTTGCTTTAACCGCGGCCTGGAGTTCAAAGTCTACAAGAACACGTTCATCCGCAAGGCACTCGACACCCTCGGTGGCGACACGTCGGAGATGGACGCGGCACTGGTTGGCCAGTCGGGTATTCTGTTCTCGAAAGAGTCGGGTAATGCTCCTGCCAAACTGCTGCAGGACTTCTACAAGGCGCAGAACTACGGCAAGAACGTAGAGCCGAAGCCGGCCTTCAAAGGTGCCTACATTGATGCCGGTGTTTATGTTGGCGCTAGCCAGCTGAGCACGTTGAGCACGCTCAAAGGCAAAAACGAGCTTATCGGTGACGTTATCGGTCTGCTCCAGTCGCCTGCCAAGAATGTTATTTCTGCTCTGTCGAGCGGCGGCAACAAGCTGGCTGGTATCCTCAAAACGCTTTCCGAAAAAGAAGAGGTTGCAGGCTAACCGCTGCTCGTCTTTTTCAACTTCAATTTCCTCCAACAACCCCTTTTTAACAATCTACAGAAATGGCAGATTTGAAAGCATTCGCCGAGCAGCTCGTTAGCCTGACGGTAAAAGAAGTAAACGAACTGGCTACCATCCTGAAGGACGAGTACGGCATCGAGCCCGCTGCTGCTGCTCCTGTAATGATGGCTGGTGGTGGCGCTGCCGCTGCTGACGCTCCTGAGGAGAAGACCACGTTCGACGTGATCCTGAAAGCTGCCGGTGGCCAGAAGCTGGCTGTTGTGAAGCTGGTGAAAGACCTGACCGGTCTGGGCCTGAAAGAAGCCAAAGAACTGGTTGACGGCGCTCCTAAGCCCCTGAAAGAAGGTGTAGCTAAGGATGAAGCTGAGTCGCTGAAGAAGCAACTGGAAGAAGCTGGCGCTGAAGTAGAAGTTAAGTAATTTCTGCTGCCTGCTCTTAAAACCAGCAAATAAGGAGAGGCCTGGCAACTAAGCCAGGTCTTTTCCTGTTTGTAGGCAACAAACTAGCCGGAAGTTCGTTTGCACGCCGCTTTGCGGCTTTTCGTGCCTACGGACGCCACAAGCGCAAGGTTTTGCTTTGCGTTTTCGTGCGCCCGCAACTTTTGAAATTTTTCAAGGCCACTGCACTGTAATGGCCCTGTTCTGGATTCTCCCAGTGTCCATTTCCTAACCCCACATACATTGGCTACACCGAAAGCACAGTCAGGTCTGCAAAAGCTGCAAGCTGCTGACGAGCGGATCAACTTCGCCAAGATTAAAAAGGTTATTGAGTATCCGGATTTCTTGGACGTGCAGGTTCGCTCGTTCATGGATTTCTTCCAGTTGGAAACGGCTGCCGAGAACCGTACCGATGAGGGCCTGTTCAAAGTATTCGCCGAGAACTTTCCGATTTCGGACTCGCGCGAAAACTTCGTGCTGACCTTCCTCGATTACCACGTTGACCCGCCCAAGTACTCGGTTGACGAGTGCATTGACCGCGGCCTCACGTACTCGGTTCCGCTGAAAGCCAAGTTGCGCTTGGTCTGCAATGACTCGGACAATGAAGATTTCGAAACGATTGAGCAGGAAGTGTTCCTCGGAAACATTCCCTACATGACCGAAAAGGGCTCGTTCGTTATCAACGGCGCTGAGCGCGTTATCGTGTCGCAGCTGCACCGCTCGCCGGGCGTATTCTTCGCCCAGAGCAAGCACACGAACGGTACCAAGCTGTACTCAGCCCGGATCATCCCGTTCAAAGGCTCGTGGATTGAGTTTGCCACGGACGTGAACAACGTGATGTACGCGTACATTGACCGGAAGAAGAAATTCCCGGTTACTACGCTGTTGCGCGCCATCGGCTACGGCACCGACAAAGACATTCTCGACCTGTTCGGGCTGTCGGAGGAAGTGAAGGCCGATAAAAAGAACCTCAAGAAAGCCGTCGGCCGCAAGCTGGCCGCCCGGGTGCTCCGCACTTGGACGGAAGACTTCGTGGACGAGGACACCGGGGAGGTGGTTTCCATCGACCGGAACGAGGTACTGTTGGAGCGCGACTCTACCATCGAGGAGGAAGATATCGACACGATCCTGAACGCCGGGGCCAAGTCGGTGATTCTGCACCGCGAGAACGTAAACATTGCCGACTACGCAATTATTTACAACACGCTGCAAAAGGACAACTCCAACTCGGAGAAAGAAGCCGTGGAGCAAATCTATCGTCAGCTCCGGAATACGGAGGCTCCCGACGAAGAGACGGCCCGCGACATCATCCAAAAGCTATTCTTCTCGGATAAGCGCTACGACCTCGGGGACGTAGGCCGCTACCGTATCAATAAGAAACTGGGTATTGACACCGGTTGGGACGCCCGCGTACTGACCAACGAGGACATCGTCCTCATCGTGAAATACCTGATCGGTCTGATCAACTCGAAGGCCATTGTCGATGATATTGACCACTTGAGTAACCGTCGTGTACGCACAGTAGGGGAACAGCTTTACGCCCAGTTCGGCGTGGGCCTGGCCCGTATGGCGCGTACCATCAAGGAGCGCATGAACGTGCGTGACAACGAGGACTTCAAGCCGGTTGACCTGATCAACGCCCGCACGCTGTCGTCGGTTATCAACTCGTTCTTCGGCACCAACCAGTTGTCGCAGTTCATGGACCAGACCAACCCGCTGGCCGAGGTGACGCACAAGCGTCGCGTATCGGCACTGGGGCCAGGAGGTCTGTCGCGCGAGCGGGCTGGTTTCGAAGTACGTGACGTTCACTACACCCACTACGGCCGCCTCTGCACCATTGAAACGCCGGAAGGACCGAACATCGGTCTGATTTCGTCGCTGTGTGTGCACGCCCGGGTTAACTCGATGGGCTTCATCGAGACGCCTTACCGCACGGTAGAAAACGGCAAGGTGGATACCACCGAGCACGTGAAGTACCTGACCGCTGAGGAAGAAGATACCCACCACATCGCGCAGGCCAACGCCCGGATCGACGACGAAGGCAACTTCATCAACGATTTGGTAAAAGGCCGTTTTGAAGGTGACTTCCCTGTAGTTGGTCCGGACGAGTACAGCTACATGGACGTAGCCCCGAACCAGATTGTATCGGTGGCTGCTTCGCTGATTCCGTTCTTGGAGCACGACGATGCTAACCGGGCCCTGATGGGCTCGAACATGCAGCGCCAGGCAGTTCCGCTCCTGAAAGCCGAGGCTCCGATTGTGGGCACCGGTCTGGAAGGCCGCGTGGCTACCGACTCGCGCACGCTGGTGGTAGCCGAAGGTGACGGCGTAATCGACTACGTGGACGCCAACCGCATCGTCGTGAAATACGACCTGACGGAAGACGACATCCTCGTAAGCTTCGATGCGGAGAAGATTTCCTACGACCTGATCAAATTCCGTCGTACCAACCAGGATACCTGCATTAATCTGACGCCGCTCGTGAAGAACGGCGAGCGGGTGGTGAAAGGCCAGGTACTGTGCGAAGGCTACGGCACCAACAAAGGTGAACTGGCCCTGGGCCGGAACATGCAGGTGGCGTTCATGCCATGGCAGGGCTACAACTTTGAGGATGCCATTGTCATCTCGGAGAAAGTAGTGCGCGACGACATCTTCACCTCGATTCACATTGAGGAGTTTGAGCTGGAAGTGCGCGAAACCAAGCGTGGCGAAGAAGAGCTGACCTCGGAAATTCCGAACGTAAGCGAAGAAGCCGTGCGTAACCTCGATGACAACGGTATCATCCGTCTGGGTGCTGAGGTGAAGGAAGGCGACATCCTGATCGGTAAGATTACGCCGAAGGGCGAAACCGACCCGACCCCAGAAGAGAAGCTGCTCCGCGCCATTTTCGGTGATAAAGCCGGCGACGTGAAGGATGCCTCCCTTAAGGCGCCACCGTCACTGCAGGGTGTTGTTATCGGCACCAAGCTGTTCTCGCGTCCGAAGAAAGACAAAAACCTCCGGGCCAAGTCGAAGAAGGAAGTGGAAGAGCTGAAGGACTCGTACGCCAAGGAACTCCGCGGCATCAAGTCCATTATGGTTGAGAAGCTGATTCAGCTCCTAGAAGGCAAAACCTCCCAGGGTATCAAGCATAAGTTCGGCGACGAAATCCTGACCAAGGGCGTGAAATTCGGGAAGAAGAACATCACGGAAGCGTTGTTCCCCGAGAAGAACCCCTACAAGGACGAGAGCAACTACGCCGTGCCCGAGGAGGTGAACATCTTCAAGGACCTGGTGCTGGAAGGCTGGACTGCCGACGCCCGCGTGAATGGTATGGTGCTGCAACTGGTGAAAAACTACGCCAAGCGCCGCAACACCATCACGGCCCGCTTCAAGCGTGACCGGTTTACGCTAGAGGTTGGCGACGAGCTGCCCGCTGGCATCGTACAGCTGGCCAAAGTCTACATCGCCAAGAAACGTAAGCTGAAGGTGGGTGATAAAATGGCTGGTCGTCACGGTAACAAAGGGGTAGTGGCCCGCATCGTGCGCGATGAGGACATGCCTTTCCTGCCCGATGGCACGCCAATGGACATCGTGCTCAACCCGCTGGGTGTACCGAGCCGGATGAACATCGGTCAGATTTACGAGACGGTACTGGGCTGGGCCGGCCTCAAGCTGGGCCGCACCTACGCTACCCCGATTTTCGACGGTGCTACCGAAGCGGAAGTATCAGCCGAATTGACGGAAGCCGGGTTGCCGACCTTCGGCCGCGCGTACCTGCACGACGGCCTTACCGGCCAGCGTTTTGACCAGCCGGTAACGGTGGGTGTTATCTACATGCTGAAACTGGGTCACTTGGTGGATGACAAGATGCACGCCCGTTCGATCGGACCGTACTCGCTCATCACGCAGCAGCCGCTGGGTGGTAAGGCCCAATTCGGTGGTCAGCGCTTCGGCGAGATGGAAGTGTGGGCATTGGAGGCCTTCGGTGCTTCCAACGTGCTGCAGGAAATCCTGACGGTGAAGTCGGATGACGTGGTAGGCCGTGCTAAAGCGTACGAGGCCATTGTAAAAGGCGACGTGCTGCCCAAGCCGAATATCCCCGAGTCGTTCAACGTACTCATCCATGAGCTACGTGGTCTGGCCCTGGAAATCACGCTTGACTAAGGTTTGAATGGGGTGGCTGCTGATGCGCAAGTATCGGCAGCCACTTTTCAAGTCCTGCTTATATAGAGTACCCGCAGTTCGGGGAACCGATAACAACTGCTGTCGGCGTCGTTCCGAGATAAGGTCAGAACGACAGCTAATACCGGCACTGGTTGGCTGCACAAGGGTTCGTGTTTGCCCAAAGACGAACGATTACCCAATCAGACCTAGCAAAACCTACTGCGCGGCGTACCTATCCGACCCGCAGAGCACTTTTCGCAGAGTCGAACTGTTCTGTTCTTTCCGACTGATCTTAAGACCAGCGGAACCAACTAACAGCCACAAGCCAACAGCTAACAGCTACCCTACATGGCGTTTGCAAAAAACAAGAAACTGGTACAGGACTTCTCGAAAGTCACCATTTCGCTGGCCTCGCCCGAATCCATTCTGGAGCGGTCGAACGGTGAGGTTGTGAAGCCCGAGACGATCAACTACCGGACGTACAAGCCCGAGATGGGCGGCCTGTTTTGCGAGCGGATTTTCGGTCCCGTGAAGGACTGGGAATGCCACTGCGGCAAATACAAGCGGATTCGCTACAAAGGCATCATCTGCGACCGTTGCGGCGTGGAGGTGACCGAGAAGAAAGTACGCCGGGAGCGGATGGGCCACATCGAACTGGTGGTGCCCGTTGCGCACATTTGGTACTTCAAGTCCCTGCCCAATAAAATCGGCTACTTGCTGGGCCTGCCCACCAAGAAGCTCGATCAAATCATCTATTACGAGCGGTATGTAGTAGTACAGCCGGGCGTACTGGGCGAAGAAGGCGTGCAGCAGCTCGACTTCCTCACCGAAGACGAATACCTCGACATCATCGACAAGCTCCCCCGCGAGAATCAGATGTTGCCGAACGAGGACCCCAACAAGTTCATCGCCCGCATGGGTGCCGATGCCCTGCAACTCCTGCTGGAGCGCATCAACTTGGACGAGCTGAGCTACTCGCTGCGTGACTCTGCCGCCCACGAAACTTCGCAGCAGCGTAAGGCTGAAGCGTTGAAGCGTCTGCGTGTAGTAGAAGCTTTCCGCGATGCCTCGACTCGCGTGGAGAACAAGCCTGAGTGGATGGTAATCCGCATGGTGCCCGTTATTCCGCCGGAGCTGCGCCCACTCGTTCCGCTCGACGGTGGCCGTTTCGCCACCTCCGACTTGAATGACCTGTACCGTCGCGTTATCATCCGCAACAACCGCCTCAAGCGCCTGATCGAAATCAAGGCTCCTGAAGTGATTCTGCGGAACGAGAAGCGCATGCTGCAGGAAGCTGTGGATTCGCTGTTCGACAACTCGCGTAAGGTGAATGCCGTGCGCGCCGAAGGCAACCGCGCCCTGAAGTCGCTGTCCGATATGCTGAAAGGCAAGCAGGGCCGCTTCCGTCAGAACCTGCTCGGTAAGCGTGTCGATTACTCGGGTCGTTCGGTTATCGTGGTTGGTCCTGAGCTGAAACTGCACGAGTGCGGTCTGCCCAAGAACATGGCCGCCGAGCTGTTCAAGCCGTTCATCATCCGCAAGCTCATCGAGCGCGGCATCGTCAAGACGGTGAAGTCGGCCAAGAAGATTGTGGACCGCAAGGACGCCGTAGTATGGGACATCCTGGAAAACGTGCTGAAAGGCCACCCAGTGCTCCTGAACCGGGCTCCTACGCTGCACCGCTTGGGTATCCAGGCATTCCAGCCGCGCCTCATCGAGGGCAAAGCTATCCAGCTGCACCCGCTCGTTTGTACGGCTTTCAACGCTGACTTTGACGGTGACCAGATGGCTGTGCACGTTCCTCTGGGACCGGCCGCTATTCTGGAAGCCTCCATGCTCATGCTGGCCTCGCACAACATCCTGAACCCAGCCAACGGCGCCCCAATTGCGGTACCGTCGCAGGACATGGTACTCGGGCTGTACTACGTGACCAAAGGCAAGCGCAGCACCGAAGACGAGCAGATCCAAGGCGAAGGCCGCATGTTCTATTCGGATGAGGAAGTAGTAATTGCCCTGAACGAAGGTCAACTGTCGAAGCACGCCTACATCAAGGTGCGCACGCAGGTTCGCGACGAGGATGATAACCTCGTCACGAAGATCATCGAGACGGTTGCCGGCCGCGTGCTGTTCAACCAGCTCGTACCGACTGAAGTAGGTTTCGTGGATGAGCTGCTGACCAAGAAGAAGCTGCAGCAAATCATTTCGATGGTGTTCAAGCGGACCGGTATGGCCCGCACCGCACAGTTCCTCGACGACATCAAGACGCTGGGCTTCCAGTCGGCTTACAAAGGTGGTCTGTCGATGGGTCTGGGCGATATCCAGATTCCGAAAGAGAAGGATGCTCTGGTTCTGCAGGCGCAGAACGACGTGAAAGCCGTTACTCAGAACTACCAGATGGGTCTGATTACCGACAACGAGCGTTACAACCAGGTTATCGACATCTGGACCCGCATCAACAACCAAATCACGGAAACCCTCATGGGTCGTCTTGAAAAAGAGGATCAGGGCTTCAACTCGATTTACATGATGATGCACTCCGGTGCTCGTGGCTCGCGTGAGCAGATTCGTCAGCTCGGCGGTATGCGGGGTCTGATGGCCAAGCCGCAGAAGTCGCTCCAGGGTTCGGTAGGCGAGATTATCGAAAACCCGATTCTGTCGAACTTCAAAGAAGGCCTCGATGTAATCGAGTACTTCATCTCGACGCACGGTGCCCGGAAAGGTCTGGCCGACACCGCACTGAAAACGGCTGACGCCGGCTACCTGACCCGTCGTCTGGTGGACGTGTCGCAGGACGTAATCGTAAACGAAAACGACTGCGGTACGCTGCGCGGCATCGAAACCTTTGCGCTGAAGGACAACGAGGACGTGGTAGAGCCACTGGCCGAGCGTATCCTGGGCCGCGTGGCGGTGCACGATATCATCGACCCGCTGACCGACGAGGTAATCCTCACAGCCGGCACGGAAATCACCGAGGACATCACCCGCCGCATCGATGCTACGGCTATCGAGTCGGTGGAAATCCGCTCGGTGCTGACCTGCGAAAGCAAGCGAGGTATCTGCGCCAAGTGCTATGGCCGCAACCTGTCGTCGGGTCGCATGGTGCAGAAAGGTGAGGCTGTTGGTGTTATTGCTGCCCAGTCCATCGGCGAGCCTGGTACTCAGCTCACGCTGCGTACCTTCCACGTAGGTGGTACTGCCTCTAACATCGCCGTTGAAGCCAGCCTGAAAGCTAAGTTCGCCGGTGTAGTTGAGTTCGAAGACATTCGGACCGTGGAAACCGCCAACGCCGACGGCGAGATGGTGAAGGTGGTCATGGGTCGTTCGGGTGAGATTCGCATCGTAGAGAAAGGCACTGGCAAGGTGTTCATCTCCAACCACGTGCCGTACGGCTCGTTCCTGCTGGTGGAAGAAGGGCAGGAAGTGGAAAAAGGCGCCGAACTGAACAACTGGGACCCCTACAACGCCGTTATTTTGGCCGAGTTTGATGGTACCATTCAGTACGATGCCATCACCGAGGGCATCACCTACCGCGAGGAGTCGGACGAACAGACCGGTCACCGCGAGAAAGTGATTATCGAATCGAAGGCCAAGGATCAGAACCCGGCCATTATCGTTCGTCCCGGCAAGAAAGGCGACGCCGAAGGCCAGAAAGCATACAGCATTCCGGTTGGCTCGCACTTGAACGTCGAGAACGGTGAGAAAATCAAGGCTGGTCAGATTCTGGCCAAGATTCCGCGCGCCGTGGGCAAAACCCGCGACATTACCGGTGGTCTGCCCCGCGTTACGGAACTCTTCGAAGCCCGTAACCCGTCGAACCCGGCTGTAGTAGCTGAAATCGACGGTGTGGTGACCTACGGTACGGTGAAGCGTGGCAACCGCGAAATCTTCGTGGAGTCGAAAGACGGTGTTAAGAAGAAGTACATGGTGCCGCTGTCCAAGCACATTCTGGTGCAGGACAACGACTTCATCCGCGCTGGTTCGCCGCTGTCGGATGGGGCCATCACGCCTTCCGACATCCTGAGCATTCAGGGCCCTGGCGCCGTGCAGGAATACCTCGTGAACGAGATTCAGGAAGTATATCGCCTGCAGGGTGTGAAAATCAACGATAAGCACATCGAGGTGGTCGTTCGCCAGATGATGCAGAAAGTTGTTATTCTCGACGCCGGCGACACGACGTTCCTGGAGCACCAGGTAATCGACAAAATCGTGTTCATGGAGGAAAACGATACCATCATCGACATGAAGGTGGTAACGAACGCCGGCGACTCGACCAACCTGAAGCCCGGCCAGATTGTAACGGCTCGTCGCCTGCGCGACGAGAATAGCAGCCTGCGCCGCCGCGACCTGGCCCTAGTGGAAGTGCGCGACGCACAGCCTTCGGTGTCCCGTCCTACGTTGCAGGGTATCACCCAGGCTTCGTTGGGCACCCAGTCGTTCATCTCGGCCGCTTCCTTCCAGGAAACGACCAAGGTGCTGTCGGAAGCTGCCATCCGTGGCAAGGCCGACGAACTGCTGGGCCTGAAGGAAAACGTAATCGTAGGTCACCTCATTCCGGCCGGTACCGGTCTGCGCGAATACACGCGTCAGATCGTCGGCTCGAAAGAGGAACTGGAGGCCCAACAGGCCGCCAAAGCCGACGAGACGCCCGCACCTACCAAGCGCCCCGCCCGTGCTTCGCGCCGCGAGTCCGTTTCGGAGTAAGCGAGTAGTTGCTCAAATAAGAGAAGCCGGCCGGGGAAACCCGGCTGGCTTTTTCTTTTCTATCTTGACTTGATGAACATACTATGGAAGCGCAGCATCGAAATGACACGGAGAACTTATAACAGGCTACCAGAGATAATAAGGTTTGTGCTTTCCCTACTCATGCATATTTTCTGTTATGCCGGAATCATAAAGGCGTTTATTTTTCTCAAGAGATTCATTGGAGAGTTTGCATGGGCTAATGATGCGAATCAATGGCTGTTTCCGCGTCCCATGAGTGACTTGCGCATTATTGTTCTAGCAAGTGCCCCATTCTTAATAACAATACTTGTAGGTATATATTCGTACATCCGCCAGAAGCCAAATCCTGAATAGCCATCTTCATGAACCAACCCAACCAAACCGACGCCGACGCGCCGCAGCAGCAAGACCCCAACGCCATTAACATCGAGCTGTCGGAAGACATTGCCGAGGGCGAGTACGCCAACCTGGCCATGATTGCGCACAGCAGCAGCGAATTCGTCATCGACTTCATCCGCCTGATGCCGGGCGTGCCCAAGGCCAGAGTGAAAGCGCGCATCATCCTCACGCCCGAGCACGCCAAGCGCCTGCAGGCCGCTCTGGCCGAAAACCTGGAGCGCTACGAGCAGGCCAACGGCCCCATCAAGCAGCAAAACGACTCGCCGATGTACCCGATGGGCTTCGGCGGGAAGATAGGGGAGGCGTAATACTGCGAATAGTACCACGTTGGTCAGGGCTTTTATCGAGAAGATAGAAGCCCTGACTTTTTTAGGTGCAATTGGTAAGCCTTGGAAGTCGACGGACAACGAGAATCCACAACTAGCAGCGGCTGTTGGCGCAGGAAGGTGAATTTTGGGCTTGCAGGGCGCTTGAAACCGCACCGGACGAATACCTAAAACAAACTATTCCAACTCGTTTGCTAATTCAGCCTGACTTTTCTACCTTTGCAAGCCTAATTTTTGGGAGAGAACCCTCCTTGACAAAACATTCCGTAAATGCCTACTATCAACCAGTTAGTACGAAAAGGCCGCGAGAAGCTGACGACGAAGTCGAAGTCGCCGGCCCTTGACTCGTGCCCGCAGCGCCGTGGCGTTTGCACCCGTGTGTACACCACCACGCCTAAGAAGCCAAACTCGGCTATGCGTAAAGTGGCCCGTGTGCGCCTCACCAACGGCAAAGAGGTGAATGCCTACATCCCCGGTGAAGGCCACAACCTGCAGGAGCACAGCATCGTGCTGATTCGTGGTGGTCGTGTGAAAGACCTTCCCGGCGTGCGTTACCACATCATCCGTGGTGCCCTTGACACCGCCGGTGTAAACGGCCGTACGCAGCGCCGCTCGAAGTACGGTGCCAAGCGTCCGAAGCCAGGCCAGGCTGCTCCAGCCGGCAAAGGCGCTCCTGCTAAGAAGAAAAAGTAATTGAAACCGAGTGAGGTAGCGCGCAGTGCCGGATAGCACATGGTTCTTATCCCACTTGCCCGCTGCCTCAGCTCATTTCTACACCCATGAGAAAGTCAAAACCAAAGAAGCGCATCCTCCTGCCCGACCCCAAGTTCAAGGAGACGCTGGTTACCCGGTTCGTCAACTACATGATGTACGACGGGAAGAAAAACCTCGCCTACACCATTTTCTACGATGCCTGCGAGCTTGTTGAGCAGCGCACCAAGGAAAGCGGCGTGGAGATGTGGCGCAAAGCCCTCAACAACGTAATGCCGACCGTAGAGGTGAAGAGCCGCCGCGTAGGTGGTGCTACCTTCCAGGTTCCAATCGAAGTTCGTCCGGACCGTCGTATTGCTGTAGGCTCGAAGTGGCTGATTCAGTACGCTCGTCGTCGTGGCGAAAAGACCATGAAGGACAAGTTGGCCGGTGAAATTATCGCCGCCGCGAAAGGTGAAGGTGCTGCCGTCAAGAAGAAAGACGACACGCACCGGATGGCAGAAGCCAACAAGGCCTTCTCGCACTTCCGCTTCTAAATAAATGAGTGCTTAAGTGAATGGGCTGCCCGTTGATTTGGTTAACTCCACAGTTCAGCTGCCACCTGCTCACCAAACACACATTCACTCATTCAACTAGACATGGCTGTTAATAAAGATCTGCAATACCTCCGGAACATCGGGATTATGGCGCACATCGATGCTGGTAAAACCACCACGTCGGAGCGTATTCTCTACTATACCGGTAAGACCCATAAAATCGGGGAAGTGCACGAAGGTGCCGCCACGATGGACTGGATGGAGCAGGAGCAGGAGCGTGGTATCACCATCACCTCGGCTGCTACTACCACCTTCTGGAACTACCCAACCGACGCCCAAGGCGACCCGACTCCGGACACCAAGCAGTACAAGATCAACCTCATCGATACCCCCGGCCACGTTGACTTCACGGTAGAAGTGGAACGTTCGCTGCGCGTACTTGATGGTGCTGTGGCTCTGTTCTGCGCTGTATCCGGCGTAGAGCCCCAGTCGGAAACCGTATGGCGTCAGGCTGACAAGTACAAGGTGCCGCGCATCTGCTTCGTCAACAAGATGGACCGTGCCGGTGCTGACTTCTTCAAAGCCGTCAACGAAATCAAGGACAAGCTGGGTGCTAACCCCGTGCCGCTCCAGATTCCGATTGGTGCTGAAGATACCTTCAAAGGCGTAGTTGACCTGCTTACTGGCAAGGCTATCGTATGGGATGATGCTACCCAAGGCAAATCGTACCACGAAATCCCGGTTCCCGAGGATCTAGTGGACACGGTAGCTGAGTGGCGTCAGAAACTCATCGAGAGCGTAGCCGAGTATGACGACCGTCTGCTGGAGAAATTCTTTGAAGACCCCGAGAGCATCACCCGCGACGAAATGATGGTTGTTATCCGCCAAGCGGTTATCGACATGAAGTTCTCGCCCGTAATGTGCGGTTCGGCGTTCAAAAACAAAGGCGTACAGTCGATGCTGGATGGCGTAATGGCCTACCTGCCGTCGCCGCTGGATATGCCTCCCATCATCGGTACCAACCCCGATACCGGCGAGGAAATCGAGCGTCACCCCGACAACTCGGAGCCTTTCACTGCCCTGGCGTTCAAGATTGCTACCGACCCCTTCGTAGGCCGTCTGTGCTTCTTCCGCTGCTACAGCGGCGTGCTGGACGCTGGCTCGTATGTGCACAACAACCGCACGAACAAGAAAGAGCGTATCTCGCGCCTCATGCAGATGCACTCCAACAAGCAGAACCCGATTGACAAAATTCAAGCGGGTGACATTGCTGCGGGTGTAGGCTTCAAAGACATCAAAACCGGTGATACGCTGACCGACGAGAAGTCGCGCGTGGTACTGGAGTCGATGAGCTTCCCTGAGCCGGTAATCGGTTACGCCATCGAGCCTAAGACCCAGGCCGACATGGACAAGATGGGTATGGCTATTGCCAAACTCGTGGAGGAAGACCCAACGCTGGTGGTGCAGACTGACCCCGAGACGGGCCAGACCGTACTGAAAGGCATGGGCGAGCTTCACCTCGAAATCATCATCGACCGGATGCGTCGGGAGTTCAAGGTGGAAATCAACCAGGGTGCTCCGCAGGTAGCCTACAAAGAGATTCTGACCAAGTCGGTAGAGCACCGCGAAACGTACAAGAAGCAGACCGGTGGTCGTGGTAAGTTTGGCGACATCGTGTTCGAACTCGGTCCGAAACTGACCGACCCCGAGAAGCCAGGTCTGGAGTTCGTAAACGATATCACTGGTGGTGTTATCCCGCGCGAATTCATTGCTCCAGTTCAGAAAGGCTTCGAGGAAGCTATGAAGAATGGTCCGTTGGCTGGCTTCCCAATCGAAGGCATGCGCGTGCGTCTGTTCTACGGTTCTTACCACGATGTTGACTCGGACGCCCTGTCGTTCGAACTCGCTGCCCGTGGTGGTTTCCGTGAAGCCGGCAAGCAAGCTGGCCCGAAACTGCTCGAGCCAATCATGGCAGTAGAGGTAGTTTCGCCCGATGAGTACACGGGTTCGGTAACCGGTGACTTGAACCGTCGCCGTGGTATCATGAAAGGCATGGACACCAAAGGTGGTGCCAACGTAATCAAGGCTGACGTTCCGCTGTCGGAGCTATTCGGCTACGTAACTACGCTGCGTACCATCTCGTCGGGCCGGGCTTCGGCTTCGCTGACCTTCTCGCACTACGACCAGGTACCGACCAACCTTGCTGAAGGCATCATTGCCAAGCAGAAGGGCAATGCCATTCGCTAACACCGCTTTCATTCAATAGACATGAACCAGAAGATTCGCATCAAACTCAAATCCTACGACCACAACTTGGTGGATAAATCGTCGGAGAAGATTGTGAAGGCGGTGAAGGCTACGGGCGCTATCGTAAGCGGTCCGATTCCCTTGCCGACCATCAAGGAAAAATTCACCGTGCTCCGTTCGCCCCACGTGAACAAGAAGAGCCGGGAACAATTCCAGCTTTGCACCTACAAGCGTCTCGTTGACATCTACTCGACCTCGTCGAAGACCGTAGATGCGCTGATGAAGCTGGAGTTGCCCAGCGGTGTTGACGTTGAAATCAAAGTCTGAGGACCTGATTTAGTCAACTGACTACTGAAACACCTCACTGGTTCTTCGGAACCGGTGGGGTGTTTTGCTTTTACCTAAGCTTGTAAATGGTATAAGTCAATTTATGCGTTGCGACAAACCAATAGCAGAGGGGGCTAAAAAGGGCTAAAGCAGTGACACTGAAAATATTTCAGAGGGCAGCTATTATATAACATAACAATTTCCTAGCTTTGCACTCCCATTCCGAAAACGCCACTTGGGCGTTTTCGTGTGCGTCTTTTACTAAACCCAAACAGAATGCCTGGCATCATCGGTAAAAAAATCGGTATGACAAGCCTCTTCACTCCGGACGGGAAGAACATTCCCTGCACGCTCATCGAAGCAGGTCCGTGTGTGGTGACGCAGGTTAAAACCATCGAAACGGACGGCTACACGGCCATCCAGCTCGGTTACGGCGAGAAGAAAGCAAAGAACACCACCAAAGCATTGGCTGGTCACTTTGCCAAAGCCGGAACTACTCCCAAGCGCAAACTCGTTGAGTTCCGCACGGATGAAGTAGCCAATTTCGCTGCTGGCAGCGAAATCAACGCCTCTCTCTTCGAGGAAGGTGAATTTGTCGACGTAGTAGGTACGTCGAAAGGCAAAGGTTTCCAAGGCGTTGTGAAGCGTTACAACTTCGCTGGTGTTGGTGGCCAGACGCACGGCCAGCACAACCGCGGCCGTCACCCCGGTTCCATCGGTGCCTGCTCGTGGCCTTCGCGCGTGTTCAAAGGAATGCGCATGGGTGGCCGCATGGGCAACGACCGGGTGAAAGTGCAGAACCTGAAGGTGATGCGCATTGTAGCCGACAAAAACCTCATCGTGGTGAGCGGCTCGATTCCCGGTGCCAAGAACTCTTTCGTGGTCCTGGAAAAATAACCTTGAAGATGGAACTGTCAGTATATAACATCAAAGGCGAAGACACCGGCCGCAAGGTTACGCTGTCTGACGCCATCTTCGGTCTGGAGCCGAACGAGCACGTGATGTACCTCGACGTGAAGCAGTACTTGGCCAACCAGCGCCAGGGCACGCATAAGTCGAAGCAGCGCAATGAAGTGCACGGCACCACCAAGAAATTGAAGAAGCAGAAAGGCACAGGCGGCGCCCGTGCTGGCTCGATGAAATCGGGTGTGTTTGTAGGTGGCGGCCGGATTTTCGGTCCTGAGCCCCGCGACTACGGCTTCAAGCTCAACAAAAAGACTAAGCGTCTGGCCCGTCTGTCGGCTCTCTCGACCTTGGCTAAAGATGGTAAGGTTGCCCTGGTAGAGAACATCTCCCTGTCGGCTCCCAAAACCAAAGACTTCCTCAACATCCTGTCGGGTCTGAAGCTGAACAACGGCAAGAAGACCCTGCTGGTAACCGGCGAAGTAGACAAGAACGTGGTTCTGTCGGCCCGCAACATTCAGAAGGTGAAAGTATCGACGCCAATCGCGCTGAACACTCACGACCTGCTGAACACCGATACGCTGCTGCTGTCGGAAGCTGGCCTGACGGCATTGGAAAACCTCTATACCACTGCTGAATAATGAGCACGCTGAAAAAACCCATCGTGACCGAGAAGGCCACCGGCCTGAACGAGCAAGGTAAATACGTTTTCGAAGTAGAGCGTAGCGCCAACAAAGTTCAGATCAAAAAGGACATCGAGCAATTCTATAGCGTGACGGTAACGAGCATCAGCACGATCCGCACCAATGGAAAAGTGAAGTCCAAGTTCACCAAAGGTGGTTCGGTATCGGGCCGCCGCGCACATGGCAAGAAAGCCATCGTGACGGTGAAAGAAGGCGAGGTTATCGACTTCTACAGCGGCATCTAAGCTGCGCCCTTTTCTGCATAAGAGCATTTCCTAAGCAAGAGTAATGGCACTCAAAAAACTAAGACCAACATCACCGGGTCAGCGCTTCCGCATTGCACCGGCCTTCGACGAGATTACGACGTCGACGCCGGAGAAGTCGCTGTTGGCACCCATGAAAAACTCCGGTGGCCGCAACAACTCGGGCAAAATGTCAAACCGCTACATCGGCGGTGGACACAAAGCCAAGTATCGTATCATCGACTTCAAGCGTGACAAGGCCACTGTGCCAGCCACGGTGAAGACGATTGAATACGATCCGAACCGTACGGCCCGTATCGCCCTGCTTCAGTACGCCGATGGCGAGAAGCGTTACATTATCGCTCCTGCGGGCGTTGAGGTAGGTGCTACGGTCGTTTCTGGTTCGGGTGTAGCCCCAGAAGTAGGCAACGCCCTACCACTGCGCGAAATTCCGCTCGGTACCATCGTCCACAACATCGAGCTGATGCCCGGTAACGGTGCCGCTATGGCTCGTTCGGCTGGCACGTATGCTCAGTTGGTGGCCCGCGAAGACAAGTATGCCACGCTGAAATTGCCTTCCGGCGAGATGCGTATGGTACTTGTTACGTGCATGGCTACGGTTGGCACAGTATCCAATGGCGACCACATGAATGTTCGTCTGGGCAAAGCCGGCCGTAACCGTTGGTTGGGTCGTCGTCCGCGCGTTCGTGGTGTAGCCATGAACCCTGTTGATCACCCAATGGGTGGTGGCGAAGGCAAATCGTCGGGTGGTCACCCACGTAGCCGTAACGGTATCTTCGCCAAAGGTCAAAAGACCCGTAACAAGAACAAGTACTCCGAGCAGCTCATCGTTAACCGCAAAGGCAAGAAGTAAGCAATGGCACGTTCACTAAAAAAAGGGCCGTACATTGACTTCCGGCTCGAGAAGAAAGTAACGGCAATGGATGAGTCCGGCAAAAAGTCGGTGGTGAAGACTTGGTCGCGCCGCTCGATGATTTCGCCTGATTTCGTTGGCCACACCTTCGCCGTCCACAACGGCAATAAGTTCATCCCGGTATATGTTACGGAGAACATGGTAGGACACAAACTCGGTGAGTTTGCTCCGACTCGGAACTTCCGTGGACACATTGCCAAGAAAGATAAAGGCAAGCGCTAATCATGGAAGCAACCGCTAAACTCCGCAACGTTCCCACCTCGCCGCGCAAGATGCGCCTGGTGGCCGACATGGTTCGTGGTCAGAAAGTGACCCGTGCGCTGGGCCTGCTGAAATTCGAAGCCAACTCGGGTGCTGCCCGCGTTGAAAAGCTTCTCCTCTCGGCGCTTGCCAACTGGCAGCAGCACAACGAGGATGAGCGCATCGAAGACGCTAACCTCTACATAAAAGAGATTTTCGTGGATGAAGGTCGTCAGCTGAAGCGTCTGCGCCCTGCTCCTCAGGGTCGTGGCCACCGCATCCGCAAGCGCAGCAACCACGTGACGCTGGTGATTGACACGAAAGTGGAGCGTCTGGGCAGCAAAGCTGCTACCCAGAAGGCCGCTGAAACAAAGACCACCGAAGTCAATGCTGAAGCCAAGCCCAAGACTACGCGTCGCAGCTCGGCCAAGAAATCCACTGAAACCAAGGCAGAAGCCTCCGCATAAGCACTATGGGACAGAAAGTAAATCCGGTTGGCTTCCGTCTGGGCGTCATTAAAGGATGGGACTCGAACTGGTACGGCGGCAAGGACTTTGCCGACAAACTGGTGGAAGACGAGAAAATCCGCAAATACATCATGGCTCGTATCCCGAAAGGTGGCATTAGCCGCATCGTGATTGAGCGTACGCTGAAGCGCATCACCATTACCATCAACACGGCTCGTCCGGGTGTAGTAATCGGCAAGGGTGGCGCTGAAGTGGATAAGATCAAAGACGAGCTGAAGCAGATCACCAGCAAGGACGTTCAGATCAACATCTTCGAAATTAAGCGTCCGGAACTCGACGCCAAGCTGGTTGGTGAGAGCATTGCTCAGCAGTTGCAGGCTCGTATCTCGTTCCGTCGTGCTATGAAGATGAGCATTCAGGCTGCTATCCGCGTTGGTGCCGAAGGCATCAAGATTCAGTGCGGTGGCCGTCTGGGCGGTGCTGAAATTGCCCGTTCCGAGCAGTACAAGGAGGGTCGTACGCCGCTGCACACGCTGCGCGCCGATATCGACTATGCTTTGTCGGAAGCTCAGACCGTGTATGGCAAAATCGGCATCAAAGTATGGATCATGCGTGGTGAAGTGTTCGGCAAGCCCGACCTGTCGCCTAACCAGGTTCCTGCTAACCAAGGCAACGACACCCGTGGTGGCAACGACCGTGGCCCGCGCGGTGAGCGTGGTGACCGGGGCGGCGACCGTGGCCCGCGCCGCGACCGTAACGACCGTGGCGGTGACAACCGTGGCGGTGGTGCAGCTGGTGCTGCCGGTGGTGGTCAGCGCCGTGGCGGTGGTGCCCCAGGCGGTGCCAACCGTGGTGGCCAGGGCGGTGGCGCTCCGCGTCGCTAGTCGTTTCTTTTCTTCAGAAATTCAATTTCAATTAATCATGTTACAACCGAAAAGGACCAAGTATCGCAAGATGCAAAAGGGTCGCGTAACAGGCCTCGCCTACCGCGGCAGCTCCATTGACTTCGGTTCTTTCGCTATTAAGTCGTTGGAAGTGGCTTGGATTACGGCTCGCCAGATTGAGGCCGCCCGTATCGCCATGACCCGCGCCATGAAACGCGAAGGGCAAGTTTGGATCCGCATTTTCCCTGATAAGCCGATTACCAAGAAGCCCGCTGAAGTGCGGATGGGTAAAGGCAAAGGCTCACCCGAGTATTGGGTAGCCTGCGTAAAGCCCGGCACTATCATGTTTGAGTCAGACGGCGTTACACTGGAAGTGGCGCAGGAGTCGCTGCGCTTGGCTGCCCAAAAGCTGCCGGTTCGGACTCAGTTTGTTGTTCGTCGCGACTACGTAGAAAGCAAGTAAGATGAAGAACGCCGATATCCGTGCCCTTTCGCTGGAAGAACTGACCCAGCAAGTAAAGACCGAAAAAGCCAATGGTCAGACGCTGCGCTTCGCGCACGCCATCTCGCCGCTGGAAAACCCGATTCGCCTGAAGCAAAGCCGCAAGAACGTCGCCCGTCTGTTGACTGAGCTGACCCGTCGCGAGAACGAGCAGGCTAACAACACTGCTAACTAACGATGGCAAGCAACGAAGAACAGCAGGCTACCTCCGCTACGGAAGAGCGGAACCTGCGCAAAGAAATCATCGGGCGCGTTACCAGCAACAAGATGGACAAGTCCATCACGGTGATGGTAGAAAGCAAAATGAAGCACCCGATCTACGGCAAGTTCGTTACCAAGTCGACCAAGTTTATGGCTCACGACGAGAACAACGAATGCGGCGAAGGCGACACGGTACGCATCATGAGCACGCGTCCGCTGAGCAAGAACAAACGCTGGAGACTGGTAGAAATCGTAGAACGCGCCAAGTAAGATGATACAGCAAGAATCCCGTCTGACCGTCGCTGATAACAGCGGCGCCAAAGAAGTTCTTTGCATTCGTGTCCTCGGTGGCACGGGCAAGAAATACGCCAGCGTAGGCGACAAGATTGTAGTAGCCATCAAATCGGCTATTCCTTCCGGCAACGCTAAAAAAGGCACTGTATCGAAAGCAGTGGTTGTTCGCACGAAGAAAGAAGTACGTCGTAAGGACGGTTCTTATATTCGTTTCGACGACAATGCTGCCGTACTGCTCAACAATAACGACGAGCCCCGCGGTACCCGCATCTTCGGCCCCGTGGCCCGTGAACTGCGCGAGAAGCAGTTCATGAAGATCGTTTCGCTGGCTCCTGAAGTTCTCTAAGCAATGGCAACGAAAACGAAAGCAGCACCCGCGAAACTGCATGTGAAAACCGGCGACACCGTACAGGTGATTGCTGGCGACGAAAAAGGCAAAACCGGCATTATTAAGTCGGTGAACCGCTCGACGCAGCGCGTTATCGTGGAAGGCCTGAACCTGGTGACCAAGCACAACAAACCTAGTGCGAAGAACCCCCAGGGTGGCATTACCAAAATCGAAGCTGGTATTCACGTGAGCAACGTGAAGGCAATTGCCTCGACAAACGCCTAACCCGGTACGACGACAATGGCTCGATTCAAAGAGAAATACAACAAAGAAGTGGTGCCGCTGCTCCAGGAGAAATTCCAGTTCAAGAGCATCATGCAGGTTCCACGCATCACCAAGATCTGCATCAACCGCGGTATTGGTGCTGCCGTAGCCGACAAGAAGCTGGTGGACAATGGTGTGGACGAGCTGACGACCATCGCTGGTCAGAAAGCAGTTGCTACCATCGCCAAGCGTTCGGTTTCGAACTTCAAACTGCGCGAAGGCATGCCAATTGGCGCCCGCGTAACGCTGCGTGGCGAGCGGATGTACGAGTTCATGGACCGTTTGCTGTCCATCGCTCTGCCCCGTGTTCGTGACTTCAAAGGCATCAACGACAAAGGCTTTGACGGCCGCGGTAACTATACCCTGGGCGTTAAGGAGCAGATCATCTTCCCCGAAATTTCGATCGACAAGATCAAGTCGATTTCGGGTATGGATATTACCTTCGTAACGACGGCCGAAAACGACGAGCAGAGCTATGAGCTCCTCAAGGCTTTCGGTATGCCGTTCGCTAACGCCAAGAAACAAAACGACTAATGGCTAAGGAATCCGCGAAAGCAAGAGCGCGTAAGCGCATCGCTACGGTTGCCCGCTATGCTGAGAAGCGCAAAGCGCTGAAAGCTGCCGGCGACTACGAAGGTCTGGACAAGCTGCCGAAAGATGCTTCGCCCGTGCGCCTGCACAACCGGGACATGATTGACGGCCGCCCCCGTGGTTACATGCGTAAGTTCGGCATCAGCCGGGTACGTTTCCGCGAAATGGCGCTGGCTGGCAAAATCCCCGGCGTAACCAAGTCGAGCTGGTAGTTCGACCAGTT
Organism: Hymenobacter puniceus; assembly: GCF_014333525.1. Taxonomy (GTDB): domain Bacteria; phylum Bacteroidota; class Bacteroidia; order Cytophagales; family Hymenobacteraceae; genus Hymenobacter. The sequence continues at coordinate 660,927 of NZ_JACSCX010000001.1, read as the reverse complement.
GCCAGATAGCTTCTGCTATTGATGCAACATTACTTGGCAGGTTGCCGAGAGAAACCATTGGCCGCATTCGAGTCAAGAAGTCTTAAACGAAAATTTCGCTGCCGCGTTTCCGCGGCGGCGAAATTTTCATATCTTTGCGGCTCCCTAAAAAAGGGTGGCGCTTTACCTAAGTCACATGAACACAGATCCAATTGCTGACTACCTGACCCGGGTACGCAATGCCATCAAGGCAAATCACCGGGTAGTGGAGATTCCGGCCAGCAACATCAAAAAGGAAATCACGAAGGTGCTCTATAAAAAGGGCTACATTCAGAGCTACCGGTTTGATGATGCCGCAGTACAGGGCACGATTAAAATCGCGCTGAAGTACAACCCGGTAACCAAACAACCCGCCATTACCAAGCTGCAGCGTGTTAGCACGCCCGGTTTGCGTCAGTATGCCCACGTGGAGAACCTGCCGCGCGTACTGAGTGGTCTGGGTGTCGCCATCCTGTCGACTTCGAAAGGGGTGATGACGGAAAAAGAGGCGAAAGCTGAAAACGTGGGCGGCGAAGTGCTGTGCTACGTCTACTAATCTGAAAGGAAAACGAGACTATGTCACGCATTGGTAAACTGCCCATCAGCCTGCCCGCCAACGTGCAGATTGAAGTGAGCAACGAAAACACGGTAACCGTGAAGGGCCCAAAAGGCACTTTGGTGGTTCCGGTTGACCGCGACATTACCGTAGCGACCGAAGACGGCCAGCTGGTAGTGACCCGCCCAACCGAACAGAAGCGTCATAAGGCCATGCACGGCCTCTACCGCTCGCTGCTAAATAACGCCATCAATGGCGTGAGCAACGGCTTGGAAGAGAAGCTAGAGTTGGTAGGTGTAGGTTACAAAGCCGCTATGGCTGGTACTACGCTGGAGCTGTCGCTGGGCTACTCGCACAACATCTTCCTGGCTCTGCCGAAAGAAGTAACTGCTACGGCTCTGACCGAGAAAGGCAAAAACCCTATTGTTACGCTGACCAGCATCGACAAGCAATTGTTGGGTCAAGTGGCCGCCAAAATTCGCTCGTTGCGCAAAGTTGAGCCCTACAAAGGCAAAGGCGTGCGCTTCGTGGGTGAGCAGATTCGTCGTAAGGCTGGTAAAACAGCTTCGAAATAATATCACACCATGGCTTTCGATAAAGCAACTAGAAGAAAACGGATCCAGCGCATCATCCGCACTAAGGTGGCTGGCACGTCCGAGCGTCCACGTTTGTCGGTGTTCCGCAGCAATACGGGCATTTATGCTCAGATTATTGACGATACGACCGGTCACACGCTGGCGTCTGCTTCCTCGAAGCACGTATCGGTGGAAGGGGGCAACGGAGTCGCCCTCGCTGCCGCAGTCGGCAAAGAACTTGCCGCCCGTGCTACAGGAAAAGGAATTTCGAAAGTGGTATTTGACCGTTCCGGTTACCTCTACCACGGCCGCGTAAAATCATTGGCAGAAGGAGCCCGCGAAGGCGGCCTCAATTTCTAAATCATCATGGCAGAATTTAACAACGGCCCTCGTGGTGGTAGCGGCGATAACCGCGGCGGTGGCAATGACCGTCGTGGTGGTGGCAATGACCGTCGCGGCGGCAATGACCGCAAAGAGGAGTCGCGCACTGGTGACTCTGACCTGAAAGAGAAAGTGGTTGCTATCAACCGCGTAGCCAAAGTAGTAAAGGGCGGTCGTCGCTTCAGCTTCTCGGCCATCGTAGTAGTAGGTGATGGCAACGGCACCGTAGGTTACGGCCTCGGCAAAGCCAACGAAGTAACCGACGCAATTGCCAAAGGCATTGACGACGCGAAGAAAAACCTGGTGAAGGTGCCGCTGTATAAGCACACCGTTCCCCACATCATGGAAGGCAAATACTCAGGCGGCTTCGTGCTGGTTCAGCCAGCTGCGGCTGGTACGGGTGTAATTGCTGGTGGTGCTATGCGTGCCGTGTTCGAAAGTGCCGGTATCAAAGACGTACTCGCTAAGTCGAAAGGTTCGTCGAACCCCCACAACGTGGTAAAGGCTACCTTCGACGCCCTGCTGAAAATGCGCGACCCGATGCAAATTGCACAGGCTCGTGGCATCACCCTCGCTCAAGTTTTTAACGGTTAAGAGACGATGGCGCAGATCCAAATCAAACTCGTAAAAAGCGTTATCGACCGCCCCGAGCGTCAGAAGCGTACCGTGCAGGCCCTGGGCCTCGGCAAAATGGGTAGCACCAAGAGCGTGGAAAACACGCCCCAGGTTGCTGGCATGATCAAAGCCGTTCAGCACCTGTTGGAAGTAACCGAACTCTAGGAATCTCCCGAAAATGAATCTCAGCAATCTCAAACCTGCCGTAGGCTCTACCCGCAATGTCAAGCGCATTGGCCGTGGTACGGGTTCCGGCCGTGGCGGCACCTCGACGCGTGGCCACAAAGGTGCCAAGTCCCGTTCGGGTTACTCCAAGAAGTCGGGCTTTGAAGGTGGCCAAATGCCCCTGCAGCGCCGCGTACCGAAATTCGGTTTCAAGAACATCAACCGCGTGGAGTACAAAGCCATCAATCTGGATGTACTCGCTGGTCTGACCGAAGGTGGTGTAACAACTTTCGACAACGCCTACTTTGTGCAGGCTGGTCTAGCTTCGAAAAACGCCAAAATCAAAGTTCTGGGCCGTGGTGAACTCACCACTGCTGTAGAAGTTCATGCTCATGCATTCTCCAAGTCGGCTACTGAAGCCATTGAGAAAGCAGGTGGCAAAGCCGTGACGCTGTAAGTTCTTGTGGCGATGAAAAAGTTTATCGAAACGATAAAGAACATTTTTGCGATTGAAGATCTGCGTATGCGGATCTTCAATACGCTTTTTTTCATTGCCATCTACCGGTTGGGCTCATTCGTGGTGCTACCGGGCGTCGACGCTACTCGTCTGAAAAGTGGTGGAGCTTCAGGGGTGTTTGGTATTCTGGACACGCTGCTTGGTGGTGCGTTCAGCAATGCCTCCATCTTTGCACTCGGTATCATGCCATACATATCGGCATCTATTGTACTGCAGCTTCTCACTATTGCAGTTCCGTATTTTCAGAAACTGCAAAAAGAAGGAGAGTCGGGCCGCAAGAAAATCAACCAGTACACGCGCATCCTTACGATTCCGATTGTAATGGCGCAGTCGGTTGGCTTCATTGCCACCATCAGTGCTGACGCAATCCTGGAGCCTGGTACGTTCTTTACCATTTCCACCATGCTCATCATTACGGCCGGAACGCTGTTTTGCATGTGGCTGGGAGAGAAGATTACGGACAAGGGTATTGGCAATGGCATTTCCATGATCATTATGATCGGGATTGTGTCGCGCCTGCCCGGTGCCATTATCGGTGAGGCTGCTGCCAAAGGCATGCGTGGCTCGTTGATCTTCCTAATTGAGCTGGTAGTGCTGTTCCTTGTGGTAATGGCTGTTATCGTTCTGACACAGGCAGTGCGCCGGATTCCAGTGCAGTATGCCAAGCAGGTTGGTAGCACGGCCCAGTTGAATGCTCAGCGGCAGTTTATTCCGATGAAAGTGAATGCGGCCGGCGTAATGCCGATCATTTTCGCCCAGTCGTTGATGTTCGTGCCTGCTATCGTGGCTTCGGTTTGGCAGAACGACAGCGACTTGGCCAGCTACATCGGCGTGAAGTTTTCGGACTACACTTCGTGGCAGTACAACGTGGTATTCGCGACGCTCATTATTGTCTTCACGTACTTCTACACGGCTATCAGTGTCAACCCCAACCAGATTGCGGATGATCTGAAGCGTAGCGGTGGTTTCGTGCCCGGCGTAAAGCCTGGCCGCGACACGTCGGAGTATATCGATGAAGTGCTGACCCGAATTACCTTGCCTGGTGCTGTGGCGCTGGCTTTGATTGCCATTTTCCCGGCGCTAGCCTTGCTAGGCGGCGTTACGCGTCCGTTCTCGGCCTTCTACGGCGGTACTTCTCTTATTATTATGGTAGGGGTAGTGCTGGATACGCTCAACCAAGTAGAAAGCTACTTGCTGATGCGCCATTACGATGGCATGATGAAAACCGGTAAAGTACGTGGCCGTTCGCAGAACATTGCTCTGGCTTCGTAAGCAGCTATGATTGTTTACAAGACCGAGGAAGAAATAGAATTCATGCGAGCCAGTGCGAAAGTGCTGGCGCAGGCCCACGGAGAAGTGGCCAGCATTATCCGGGAAGGAATTACAACGCGAGAGCTGGATCAGCGCGCCGAAGAATTCATCCGGGACAACGGTGGGTCTCCTTCTTTCAAAGGCTATAATGGATTTGAGTACAGCCTATGCATTTCACCCAATGCGGTAGTAGTACACGGTTTCCCGAGTGACTACACGCTGAAAAGCGGCGACATCGTTTCGGTTGACTGCGGAGTTTTGCTCAACGGCTACCATGCCGACAGTGCTTACACCTACCCAATTGGGGAGGTAGCACCAGAGGTATTGCAACTGCTGGAAGAAACAAAGAAGTCGCTGTATCTCGGTATCGAGCAGGCAGTGGCGGGCAATCGGATGGGCGACATCAGCTATGCCATTCAGAACCATGTTGAAAAACAGGGTTATGGAGTGGTTAGGGAGCTAGTCGGTCATGGGATTGGCAAGAAGCTGCACGAGCGGCCGGACGTTCCTAACTACGGTAAGCGTGGCTCGGGGCTAAAGCTGCAAAATGGCCTCACACTGGCAATCGAGCCAATGGTGAATCTGGGAACGAAGAGCGTGATACAGGAGAAAGACGGCTGGACCATCCGGACCAAGGACTTCAAACCTTCCGCGCACTTCGAGCATACGGTAGTAGTACGAAAAGACAAGGCGGAAATACTTACCTCCTTCGAATACATAGAAAAAGCCTTACAGTAGCCTTATGGCCAAACAAACTTCCATTGAGCAGGACGGAGTCATTCTGGAAGCCCTTTCCAACGCCATGTTCCGCGTGGAACTGGAAAACGGTCACCAGCTAATTGCCCACATTTCGGGCAAGATGCGGATGCACTACATCAAGATTCTGCCGGGAGATAAGGTAAAGTTGGAAATGTCGCCCTACGATTTGTCGAAGGGCCGAATTGTGTACCGTTACAAATAACCCGACGACATGAAAGTCAAAACCTCGGTTAAGAAGCGTAGTGTTGACTGCAAGCTGGTCCGCCGCAACGGCAAGCTCTACGTTATCAACAAAAAGAACCCCCGCTACAAACAGCGTCAGGGCTAGACATCTGGAAGTTGGGGACTCGGGCCTCAGAGGACTTGGTTTTTGAAGGAAAACTGTCCTAACCGAAACCAGGTCCCCAAGACCCTAACTCGCCAAAAACCCAAACTCAACACATGGCTCGTATTGCAGGGGTAGACATCCCAGACAACAAGCGCGGTGAAATCGCGCTGACCTACATTTTCGGCATTGGCCGTCCATCTGCTCAGCAGATCCTTACCAAAGCAGGCGTTGACCTGAATAAGAAGGTGAAAGACTGGACGGAAGCGGAAGCCGGTGAAATCCGTAGCGTAATTGCTGCTGAATTCAAGACCGAAGGTGTGCTGCGCTCCGAAGTGCAGCTCAACATCAAGCGCCTCATGGACATCGGTTGCTACCGGGGTCTGCGTCACCGTAAAGGTCTGCCAGTTCGTGGTCAGCGCACCAAGAACAACTCGCGTACTCGCAAGGGCAAGCGTAAGACCGTTGCTGGTAAGAAAAAGGCTACTAAATAACCCGTAGTGGGAATCGTTGCCTGCTCTGATACGTTCGGGGCAGGCAACAACACCTCCCGCATATTTTTGCGATAACCAAATGGCACAGAAGAGAAAAGACAAAGCCAAGAAGCGCGTTGTCGTTGTCGAGCCGGTAGGCCAGGTTCACATCAAGGCCTCGTTCAACAACATCATCATATCCATCACCAACAACAACGGCCAGGTTATTTCCTGGGCTTCGGCTGGTAAGATGGGTTTCCGCGGTTCCAAAAAGAACACGCCTTACGCTGCTCAGATGGCTGCTACCGACTGCGGTAAAGTAGCTCATGACTTGGGCATGCGCAAGGCTGAGGTGTTCGTGAAGGGCCCGGGCGCAGGCCGCGAGTCGGCTATTCGTACGCTGGGTAACGTGGGTATTGAGGTAACGACCATCAAGGACGTGACGCCGCTGCCCCACAACGGCTGCCGTCCCCCCAAACGTCGTCGCGTTTAGTTTATTGAACAGGCTGGTGCTGCCAGCCACCGGTGTCGGGTTTCTGATGCGCCTTTTCACCCCTGCAAGGTGCGCCTCCGGAGCCCGACACGCGCGGTTCAACCCCCTCAACACTCAACAACCCCGAAATGGCACGTTATACTGGTCCTAAAACCAAGATTGCCCGTCGCTTTAATGAGCCGATCTTCGGCCCAAGCAAGGCACTCACCAAGAAAGCATACCCTCCCGGCCAGCATGGCCGTGGCCGTCGTAAGAAGCAGAGCGAGTACGCTGTCCAGCTGATGGAGAAGCAGAAAGTGAAGTACATGTACGGCGTGCTGGAAAAGCAATTCGAGAACCTGTTCCACAAAGCTGCTACGCTGCCCGGCATCACCGGCGACAACCTGCTTGCTTTGCTGGAGTCGCGCCTCGACAACACGGTGTACCGTCTGGGCATTGCTCCAACGCGCCGTGCTGCTCGTCAACTCGTGCTGCACAAGCACATCACCGTCAACGGTGATGTAGTAAACATTGCTTCGTACAAACTCCGCGCTGGTGACGTTGTTGCCGTACGTGAGAAGTCGAAGTCGCTGGAAGCTATTACCACGAGCCTGAGCGCCCGCAACGCGCGTGCTTTCTCGTGGCTGGAGTGGGACGGCAAAGACATGGTGGGCAAGTTCCTGAACGCCCCCGCCCGTGAGCTGATACCGGAGAAGATCACCGAGCAGCTCATTGTCGAACTGTACTCGAAGTAATTTTGGAACGGCCCGGACGCCCGGGCCGTTTCCTTGCTTCGACCTTTTTAATTGGATTCAGGTATTGGGTAATGGGTATCAAGGCGCTCTAAGAGGTCTTTTTACTCACTACCCATTACTCAATACTAAAAACCGCCCCACTTATGTCAATCTTAGCTTTTCAAATGCCGGAGAAGGTGGTGATGGAGAAATCCGACGACTTCTACGGAACGTTTGAATTCAAACCGCTTGAGAAAGGCTACGGCGTCACGATCGGCAACGCTTTGCGCCGCATCCTGCTGTCGTCGCTGGAGGGCTATGCCATCACGTCGGTTCGCACCAGCAGCGTCCTGCACGAGTTCATGACCATCGAAGGCGTGATTGAGGATATGTCCGAAATCATCCTCAACCTGAAGCAAGTGCGCTTCAAGAAGGTGAGCGACGCCATCGAGGACAAGATTACGGTGCGCATCAAAGGCCAGGAGACCTTCACGGCCGGCGATATCAGCAAGTTTACCAACGGTTTCCAGGTGCTGAACCCGGACCTGGTGATTTGCCACGTAGATGCCAACACCGAGCTGGAATTCGAATTCACGATCCAGAAAGGCCGCGGCTACGTTCCTGCAGAGGAAAACAAGCCTGCCGATCAGGTTTTCGGTCAGATTGCCATTGATGCCATCTTCACGCCTATCAAGAACGTGAAGTACAGCATCGAAAACACCCGCGTTGAGCAGAAGACCGACTATGAGAAGCTCCTCATCGAGATTCACACGGACGGTTCTATTCACCCGGAGGATGCGCTGAAAGGCGCCGCCAACATCCTGATTCAACACTTCATGCTGTTCTCCGACAGCACCATGACCTTCGAAACGGCTAAAGCCGAAGAAGAGGAAACGGTAGACGAGGAGACGCTGCACATGCGCAAAGTTCTGAAGACGCCGCTGGCGGATATGGACCTGAGCGTACGCGCTTACAACTGCCTCAAGGCCGCCGATATCAAAACCCTCGGCGACCTAGTGCAGCTGGACATGGCGGACATGATGAAGTTCCGCAACTTCGGTAAGAAGTCGCTGACCGAGCTGGAAAACCTTGTAGAAGAGAAAGGCCTGAACTTTGGCATGGATCTGAGCAAGTACAAGCTCGACGAAGAATAGACAGCAAAAGGAAAGTGTGCTGAATGTGGTTGATGTGCTGGTCACATATTCCGCTTCAGCACATTTTTTATGCCTGTACATTCCGTACCTTTGCACTCCATTTTCACACTTTCATAACCAGTGAGCCCGAAGGGGCGACGGTTCTAATGAGAAAGGTGCCTCACAGCAGCTTTTCCGCCGTGGTCGTCGTCCGCAAGCTTACACATCTCTTTTTTTATGCGTCACGGTAAAACCATCAACCACCTCGGCCGCACGGCCTCGCACCGCAACGCCATGCTTTCGAACATGGCCTCGTCGCTGATCCTGCACAAGCGTATCACTACGACGGTTGCTAAAGCTAAAGCGCTGCGCAAGTTTGTAGAGCCCCTGCTGACTAAGGCTAAAAACGACACGACGCACTCGCGCCGCCTTGTATTTGCCGTACTGGAGCAGAAGGACGTGCTGAAAGAGCTATTCGGCGACGTAGCAGCTAAAATTGCTACCCGTCCCGGCGGTTACACTCGCATCATCAAGCTGAGCGAAACCCGTCTGGGTGACAACTCGCAGATGTGCATCATTGAGCTGGTTGACTACAACGAAACCATGCTGGAAGCCAAGACAGCTGGTGAAGCCAAAACCACTACGCGTCGTTCGCGCGGTAAGAAAAAGGCCACGGCTGCTGAAGGCGAATCGTCGGCAGAAGTAGTGGCTGAGAAGCCAGCCAAAGCGGCCAAAGCTGCTGCCACGGAAGTTTCGGCTCCTGAAGATACAGCTACCGAAACGCTGAAAGACGGCGAGACCCGCGAGGAGAAAGCTGCCGAGTAGTCGGACCTGGATTACGATATAAAAAAGGGACGCTCCATCTGGAGCGTCCCTTTTTTTTGCTTCTATGGCGAGTAGCGGTGCTTGAAGTTCGTGGCTGATTTTCCAGGCTTCATTGGAATTTTGCAAAGGTTCAGAAGGTAGGGCCTGTATTGCTGAGCTGTCTGGGCGTGGTTTGGGTATTCGTTTCACCTAAACTTCTGCTGCCATGAAAGCATTTTTTCTCACCCTACTTCTGCAATTCGCATTTGCAGGCCACGCCCAGCAACTGAGTGCGGTTAGCGGGCGGGTGGTGGATGGTAAAGGGCTGGCGGTTCCTTTTGCGTCCGTAGTGTTACGGCTGCTAGCAGATTCAGCAGTTGTGCAGGCGATGCAGGCTTCGGATGCGGGGCGCTACCAGTTGGCGAACGTGCCAGTGGGGCGGTACTGGGTAGAGGCTTCAGCTGTGGGGTATGGAAACGGACGGAGCAGCGTGCTGCAAGTGGTGGACAGGACGTTGGTGGTACCGGATATTCAACTGGCTGCAACACCCCAGCTGTTGCGCGAGGTGCAGGTAGTGGGGCAGAAGCCGCTGCTGGAAATGACAGCCGGCAAACTGGTGGTGAACGTAGCCGGTAGCCTCACGGCGGGCAGCACGGCATTGGAGGTGCTGGAAAAGGTGCCGGGGTTGCTGGTGCTCAACAACCGCATCAGTCTGGCCGGGCAGGAAGGCGTGCTTATTCAGATTGACGGCCGCACGACGCAGTATACCGATGTGGTGGGCGTGTTAAAGGATTTCCCGAGCAGCACTATCGAGCGAATTGAGGTGCTGACGCAGCCCGGCGCTACGCACGATGCGACAGGTGCGGTGGGCATCATCAACATCATCCTGAAGAAGAACACTGACTTAGGTACCAACGGCACACTGACCACCAGCGGCGCTTATGGGCGCTTTGCCAAAGCTGGCGCGTTGCTGGACCTCAACCACCGCGCCGGCGCCCTGAACATATTCGGGACTGCCAGCTACAACCAGCGCCAGACGTACGAGCAGCTGAATACAGAGCGGCTGGATACAAAATCCGGCATCCGGTATAGGCAGCAAAGCTACCAGCCGCGGCTAACGCACGTACCCACCGTACGCCTTGGGGCCGATTATAGCCTGTCTCACCGCCAGACGCTGGGCGTGCTGCTCAATGGCTACACCAACCGTACGCAGCTAAATGCGCAAAGCAGCACGCTAGCCAGTAACGGCGTGGATGTCTTCACAGCTAACAACACGAGCCGCACCACCGATTCCTACGCTGGCAACCTCAACTACAAAGTGCTGCTCGATACGCTAGGTTGCGAGCTGACGGCCGATGTGGACTACTCCCGCTACGCAACGACCAGCTTGGGGCTACTGACCAACACCGTGCAACTGGGGGACATTGAGGAGCAGCAAGTCTTGCGCAACAACCAGCAAACCCGGATCCAGCTGGCGTCTGCCAAGGTGGATTATCGGCATCCGGTTGGTGCTAATACCAAGCTGTTGCTAGGAGCTAAAATCAGCGAAGCCCGTATCTGGAGTGTACTGGACCTGACTGGCGGAGATGCTGGCCGACCGGACCGGTTTCGCTATACAGAGAGCATTAGGGCGGGCTACGTGCAGGGGGAAGGGACGCAGCTGGGTGTGACGTGGCAGGCGGGTTTGCGCGGCGAGTATACAGCGGCTGTGGGTACAGCGGCTACCAGTATCCGCCGCGCGTACGGGCAGCTGTTTCCAAGCATAAGCATCGATAAGCCGGTAACGAAGGCGCTGGGGGCCACTATGGCTTATAGCCGCCGCATTGGCCGCCCCAGTTATCAGGACCTGAACCCTAACCTGGTGTACCTCGACCCATATACCTCGCAACGCGGCACCCCCTTGCTGAGGCCCCAGTTTACAGGCAGCTACAAACTGTCCGTGACTTACCAGAAGCAACCGTTTTTGGTACTTGGCTATAGCCGCACCCGCAACGCCATCAGCCTCGTAACGGCTACCGAGGACAGCGCCATCTACTCTACGTCGGCCAACCTGGATAATCTGCGCAGCTACAATGCCACGCTGAATCTGCCGATTACCTACCGCAAGCTGCTGACCGGATACGCCGGCGTAACAGTGTTTTACAACGAATACCTGAGCGAATATCTGGGCAGCACTTACCGGGCCGGCCGCACAGCGGCCACCTTCTACGGTCAGGCCAATGTGCAGCTGCCGCAAACCATCAAGCTGGAAGCATCTGGCTTCTACCAGACGGCCGGCCTCAACGGCCTGATACGATTCCGTGGGTTCGGGGCGCTCAATGTGGGGCTGCAGAAAACGCTGTGGCAGGACCGGGCCACTCTGCGCCTGGGAGTCAACGATGTACTGTTTTCCAACCGGCAGCGCGGCACCGTCCGCTACCAAGACCTGGACGTGCAGTTCCAAAGCTTCAGCGAGAGCCGGCAGGTGCGGTTAAGTGTAAGCTGGAAGCTCGGCAACCAGCAGCTTAAAGCGGCCCGCAAGCGCATGACTGGCCTGGAGGAAGAGCGGGCGCGCGTGAAAACCGACAAAGAATAGCATCTTTCCAGCCTGTTACTGCGCTCCGTCATGTCGTTCACGTTTCAACGCCCCAGCCGATCCGATTTGCTGCTGGTACTGGTATACTGGCTGCTGGCTGCGCCTATCATCTTTTTCAGCTACCTGCAGCAGTTTGGGCTAGCACGGGCGGCGCCCACTATTCTCTACACCATTGGCCTCGATACGCTGGCTGTATACGTGCTGGTATTCGGGCTGCTGCCCTTGGCGTTGGGCCGCCGCAGCCCGTGGGTGATACTGGGCATGCTGGTGGTGTTTGTAGTGCTCGATGCTCATTTGTACTGGCTGGGCTACTCGCTGCTGCTCAGCAGTGAGCCCCTGCACTGGCAGGCCTCGGGCATATTGAATCTGGTGATGAAGCACACGCAGAGCTACGGCATGCTGGGAATTCTGATGGCGGGCAAGCGCTATTTTGATGTGCAAAAACGCCTGCTGCAAACCCAGCAGGCCCAGACTGAAAGCGAGCTGCGCAACCTCAAAGCCCAGCTCGACCCGCACTTTCTGTTCAACAACCTCAACGTGCTGCGCGGCCTCATTCAGCATGACCCCGCCGAAGCCAACGAATACCTCAGCCGCTTTGCCAACCTGTACCGCTTCCTGATTCGACACAAAGACGATGACTTCGTGACGTTGGCTGAGGAGCTACAGTTCGTGAACGAATACGTGTACTTGCTGCGCCACCGCTTCGGGGCGGCCTATACGTTTCGGCAAGAGCTGCCCCCGGCATCTGAACTGCACCAATTGTTGGTAGTGCCCGGTACGCTGCAGCTACTGGTAGAGAATGCCATCAAGCACAATGCCGGTGATGAAGATAATCCGTTGTTGATTTTGATTCAGGTGTCGGCCACTGAGCTTAGCGTGCAGCACCCGCGCCGCGCCAAGCTCACTCCAATCGATTCTACTGGCTTAGGGCTAGCAAATCTGCGGGAGCGGTACCGGCTGCTGTTTGGCAAGGAAATTCGGGTGGCAGATTCCGCTGAACAGTTTGCGGTGGTGGTGCCTGTGCTGCGGCAAAGCCGGGCGTGGTCGGCAGCGTGAGGAGCAGGTGTGCAGTGGCTTATCATGCAGAACGTCCTGCTGAGCGTGTCGGAGCATCTCTACCGCTGGCTATCATCCTGCAAAGCGCAGGGGCCTGCCAGCGTAACAGATGATCTTACCACACTAGTGAGATGCGCCGCTCAGCAAAACGCTCGGTATAACAGGCTGCCTGACGTTTCTTTATCCGTGAAGTACCCGCTATGAACATTCTGATTCTGGAAGACGAGGAACTGGCTGCCCGCCAGACGGTGGAGTTTCTGCAGCAGGCTGGGCTGGCCACCGAAGCGCCGCCCGTGCTGCGTAGCGTGGAAAAAGCGCTGACGTGGCTGCAGACGCACCCCATGCCAGACCTGCTCTTTTCTGATATCGAGCTGCTCGATGGCAATGTGTTCAGCCTCTACGAGCGGTTCCGTGTGAGTTGCCCTATCGTCTTCACCACTGCCTATGACCAGTTTTTGCTGCCAGCTTTCCGCGGCAACGGCATTGCGTATCTGCTGAAGCCCTTCAGCTACGAGCAGTTCCGCGAGGCTCTTGACAAGTACCAGTTTCTGCGGGGCAGCTTTACCGGGGCCACAGCCCTGCCGCCGGCGTCCGCACTAAGCCCGGAAGTGCTGCGCGAGCTAAGTGAGGCGCTGCGCCAAAACAACCAGCCGCACTACAAACAGCGTTTTTCGGTGCGGATGCGCAACGGCCTCTACGTGCTGCAGGTAGATGATGTGGCCTACGTGCAGGCCGACGAGGGCGTGACCTTTGCCGTAGACGCGGCCGGCACGCGCTATCCGCTTAGCGGCACGCTCACAGAGCTGGAGCGCCAGCTCGACCCCACGCGTTTCGGCCGCCTGAACCGCTCTGAGCTGGTGAACATTGCGTTTGTGGAGCGGGTAGAGTCGTATTTCAACAATCGGCTGGCCGTGAAGCTGCGCGGCAAGCCCGACCTGACGCTGACCACCAGTGCCGCGCAGACGCCGGAGTTCCGCAAGTGGCTGGAAGGGTAGGGAAGCTCTAACGAGAAGTCTGGCAGCCGAAGCGTGTGGCCAAGGAAACAGGCAGGCTGTTGCAGCATGCGCTTTTTCCGGTGCTGCCTTTGCATCCGAGGGATTATAGCTGGCCTAAAAGTGGCAATTCAGTACCTTGCCACTGCAATACCGCCTTGGGCCCGCTGGCCGGCTCCGGCGCGGCATCCTCGTATTTTCCCTCAACCCCAACCTTCCCCTCATGAGCATTATCACCGAAATCCACGCCCGGCAGATTTTTGATTCGCGCGGCAACCCGACCATTGAGGTAGATGTGACCACCGAAAGCGGTACTGTGGGCCGCGCCGCCGTTCCTTCGGGCGCCAGCACTGGCAAGCACGAGGCGGTGGAGCTGCGCGACAACGACAAGAGCAAGTACATGGGCAAAGGTGTGCTGCAGGCCGTGGACAACGTGAACAGCAAGATTGCCGAAGAGCTGATTGGCTTCTCGGTGTTCGAGCAGGGCTTGCTCGACAAGATCATGCTGGAAATGGACGGCACGCCCAACAAGGCGAATCTGGGTGCCAACGCCATTCTGGGCGCTTCGCTGGCCATTGCCCGCGCGGCCGCACAAGAAGCCGGCATGCCGCTGTACCGCTACGTAGGCGGCGTCAACGCCACCACGCTGCCCGTGCCGATGATGAACATCCTCAACGGTGGCTCGCACGCCGATAACAGCATCGACTTTCAGGAGTTCATGATCATGCCGGTGGGCGCTCCTTCGTTTTCGGAGGCACTGCGCTGGGGCACTGAAATCTTTCATCATCTCAAGGAAGTGCTCAAGAAGCAGGGCTTCAGCACCAACGTAGGCGACGAAGGTGGCTTTGCCCCCAACATCAAAAGCAACGAAGACGCCATCAAGATTGTGTTGCAGGCCATCGAGAAGGCCGGCTACAAGCCCGGCGACGACGTGATGATTGCCATGGATGCGGCGGCTTCCGAGTTCTATTCCGATGGCCACTACCACTTCAAGAAGAGCACCGGCGACAAGCTGACTTCGTCGGAAATGGTGAACTACTGGACCGACTGGACCAAGAAGTATCCTATCATCAGCATCGAGGATGGTATGGACGAGGACGACTGGAGCGGCTGGAAGGCCCTTACCGACAGCATCGGCTCAACCACCCAGCTCGTGGGCGACGACTTGTTCGTGACCAACGTAAACCGCCTGCAGCGCGGTATTGATGAGCAGATTGCCAACGCCATCCTCATCAAGGTAAACCAGATTGGTACGCTCTCCGAAACGATTGATGCCATCAACCTGGGCCGCCGCAATGGTTACAAGAGCATTATGAGCCACCGCTCCGGCGAGACAGAGGATAACACCATTGCTGACCTGGCTGTGGCCCTGAACACCGGCCAGATCAAGACCGGCTCCGCGTCGCGCTCCGACCGGATGTCGAAGTACAACCAGCTGCTTCGCATTGAAGAAGAACTGGGCGAAGTAGCTTACTTCCCCGGCCGTAAGATGTAAGTCTGCGTTTCGCTACAGCAAGCAAAAAGCCCGTCTGAGACTTCTCAGACGGGCTTTTTGCTTGCTGTGCCCGCCTGTTTGCTGCTTGCTGAGCGGGTGGCGGTTGGTGTCAGGGGAAAACGACGAAAAAAGGGCTGATGCCTTTTCCTGCGCGCTGAAATTTTGTTGGATATTTACGGTTCCTCACGGCTCTAATTACAAGCTGCTCATGGTAAAACACGTACTATTCGTCTGCTGGCTGCTGATTGGGCTGGTTGGTTCAGGGCAAGCGCAAAACCGGCCGGATCTGGTGGTAGTCGCACCATTTACGTTGCCTGCTGCTGTGGAAGCCGGTGGTGTGTACCCAATGGCCGCACACATTCGCGTCAATGGCAATCAGGGAGCGGGCGCGCAATTTAACTGCGTTGGCTACTACCTGTCGGCCAATACCACCTGGGATGCCAACGACGCCTATCTGGGAGCCAGCTGCCAGGGGCTGCTGATGGCAGGACAGTCTGGCCCGACGTCCATTACAGCCACCATCCCGCCCCTGACCACTACGGGCAGCTACTACCTGGTGCTGGTAGCCGACCCACTGAATGCCGAAGTGGAATCAGACGAAACCAACAACGTGGTTACGTTTCCGGTGCAGGTTGCACAGGGCACACCGCGGCTGCCCGATCTGGAGCTGTGGCGGCCGTCTATTTCCTTTAGTGTGGTGCCTGCCGGCGGCAGTACGGGCGTTTTCTCCTTTATTGCCAACCGGGGTACTGGTGCTGTTGGGGCGTGTGAAGTGGGTTTCTATTTGTCGGCGGATACCGTTTTTTCGGCGAGTACGGATGTGTTTATGGGGCAGATTATCAGTGGAAGCCTCCCAGGAGTCAGCAATGGCTCGACGGGCGCGCTTACTATCTTTTCGGCTCCTGCGCTGGGCGTACCCGTCACTACTGCGCCCGGCGCCTACTACCTGCTGCTGGTAATAGATCCACGCAACCTGATAGCCGAATCCAATGAGCGCAACAATTCGCGGGCGCTGCGGCTGGTGGTGCCTGGGGCGTTATCAACCACTGGTGCCATGCTGTCCGGCGCCTTGCAGGTGTACCCCAACCCGGTAGCCAAGGGTGACGGCCTAACGATACGAGTGGACGCAGCAGGCAAGGCAGCAAACTTGCTGCTAGTGGATATGATGGGGCGGCTGGTGATGCAGCAGCGTGTGCTTCCAACGCAGGTAGTAGCGCAGTTTGATACCAGAAACCTACCGGCAGGCACTTACACGCTTCAGCTGCTACTGCCTGATCGGGAAGCAATAAGCCGCGTGGTGATTCAGTAGGCAAATGGGCCGGCCTGGAAAAGTGCTTGCTGGATAAGACGGATGGTGCAGGCGCAAGGAAGGCGAAATGCCACCATCCAATGCGCGCAGCTGGCCCTCCCAATCTGCTGTAAATGCTTGTATCTTTGAGTATGCAACTCTCCGACCTAACGGCGCGCGTGCCGCGCTTTCTGCGCAGCTTCTACTTCTACACCGGGCTCGGGTTTCTGGTCTGGATGTTCGTTTTCGACTCCAACGACTTGCTGAAGCAATACGACATGTACGCTAAGCTGCAGGAGCTGCAAACCGAAAAACAATATTACCTCGACAACATTGAGGTAGTAAAGCGTGAGCGGGCTGAGCTGCTAAGCAGCCCGGAGCTGCTGGAAAAATTCGCGCGGGAAAAATACCTTATGAAGCGTCCTGGCGAAGACGTTTTCGTGCTGGTTCCTCAGGAGCAGAAATAAGCAGGGCGCTTCGTGGCGCTAAGTTTGCCGTATGCGGAGCATGAGTAGTACCACGTTCCGTTGTTTTTGCTGGGTGCTGAGTGCTTTGCTGGGAGCTGCCGGCCCCCTGAGCGCGCAGCAGCCAGCGCCTGTAGTAGCTTGGCCTGTATCCCCAGTTGTTTCATCCCAGATTCAGGTGGCGCGGCAGTTTCTGCTGGCTGTGCTGGAGGGCAACTATCCGGCGGCCTACACCTTGCTCGCCCCCGAAGTCAGCCAGCACATACCCCTGGCGCGGTTTCAGGCCACGGCCGCGCCACTCTATCAGCAGGGTCAGCGCTACCAGCCCACCATCGACCTCTACAAATTGGGTTTCCGCATCAGCGCCGACAATACGACCCGCACTTTTGTGGCCTTCCTGTTTCGTAGCGATACGCTTGCTGCTCGCCCGCACCTGCAGCTCGACGTTACCTTCCGTGATACCACCGCCCGGCAGGTGCTCAGCTTTGGCCTGGTGCCGCTGGGAGAAGGGAGGAAGTGACGTGTTAAAAATAATCCAGAATGTCATTCCGAGCGGAGCAAGGAATCTCGCTAGTGTGGTAGAATCAGTTACTACACTGGCGAGATTCCTCGCTCCGTTCGGAATGACGTTCTGGATTTGTCCTCTTCATTACCCAATATCATCCCGGCAACGAAATCTTCCCCATGCTGACAGCTGGTACCCGCTGCCGCCCTGCTCCAATAGCCACCGGCTGACCGGCTACCGCCTCGTTTGCCAGCACTGCAAACAGAATAGCTTCTTTGGCGTCGGGCAGAATACCCAGGGCCTCTGTGGTGGCAAAGTGGCACGCGGGTAAATGCCGTTGCAGGGCTGCGTGCAGCGCCGGATTATGGGCGCCGCCACCGCTACTGTATACTGCCAGTGCGGGCTGTAACCCAAATACCTGCTGCGCGGCCCGCGCCACACCGGCCGCACTAAGCTCTACCAGCGTCGCCAGCAGGTCTTCCGTTCTTAGCTGCTGCGTGCCGGTGCGCTCTTGCGCCTGTTGCAGATAGCTGGCCCCGAATAGCTCGGGACCAGTGGTTTTGGGCAGCTCGGCGGCAAAGAAAGGATGGTCGAGTAAAGCGGCCAGCAATTGAGGGTGCACCTGGCCGGCCAGCGCCAGCCGGCCGTCTTCGTCGTAAGGCAGGTGCGGGTAATGAGCCCGGACAGTGGCGTCAAGCAGCGTATTGCCAGGGCCCGTATCGGTGCTGAAGGCTGTGCTGGCATCGTGGCCGGTGCGCGGCAGGTAAGTGAAGTTGGCGATACCGCCCAGGTTGAGCAGCAGCCGCTTCTCGGTGGCACTACTGAGCAGCAGATAGTCGCCGTAGGCAGCCAGCGGAGCGCCTTCTCCACCAGCAGCAATATGCTTTTGCCGGAAGTCGCTGAGCGTAATAATGCCCGTGCCCACGGCCACCTGGTCGCCGTCGCCGAGCTGCAGTGTAGCGTTGCGGCCCATAAAATCGGGGTGCTGGTGCTGATGAGCCGGCACGTGGTACACCGTCTGGCCGTGGCTGGCAATCAGGTCAACCTCTGCTGGTGCAATCTGCCATTCCCGCAGGCAGCGCAGCACCATATCGGCGTGCAATGCGCCTAGCCAGGGGTGAAGCAGGGTTAGATACTCCAGGCTTACTTGCCCTGCAACGCCTCCCGCAAATACTGCCCGAATACGGCGGCGCACCTCATCATCGTAAGGCACAGTAATAAACTGCTCCAGCTCCAGCCGGGTAGCCGTGCCGTGCCCGTGCAGCTGGCACAGCGCCACATCCAGCCCATCCAGCGAAGTGCCCGACATCAACCCAATAATGCGGCGGCTAGGTTGCTGAGCCAATTGATACAGGTGCTGAAGATGTACGTTCATAGTGCTTTTGTGCCGTTTACTACCGCAGACAGGATGCTCTGGTAAGGTGAAACTTTTTTTGTACTGTTTAGTGCTGCCAGGTGTAGCTCAGGCTGGTGCAGCTGCCCAAGCCAAAGTAAGCAAAAATGCCCTGCCGCTTGCGGCAGGGCATTTTTGCAAATCGGAAATGCGAAGGTTCAGCCGCATTGGCGCGAAAGGTATGTGCCAAGAGCAGCGAGAATGACTACTCAATCTTCTTGCCGGTCATGGCCTGCTTAATGGAGATATTCATCACCCGCTCGGCGTAGGGGCTGGTGAGGGCTTCGAGCTCGTCTACGGCTTTAAGGATGGTGTCCTTGTCGCGGGTTTCCAGCGACTCGCGCAGGCGCTGGGTGGCAGCGGCAGTCTGCGTGATTTCGTCTTCAGTGAGGTGGAGCTGGTTTTTCTCCACGAAGCGCTCCACTTGGTAGAGCATCTGCTCGGCCACGGTGCGGGCCTCAATCACCATGCGGGCCGCTACGTCTTCGCGGGCGTGAGTGAGCGAGTCCATCAGCATCTGCTCTACCTGCTCATCCGTCAGGCCGTACTGGGGCTTGATTTCCACGGCCTGGCGCGTGTTGGAGCGCAGCTCAATGGCCTCCACCTTCAGAATGCCGTCGGCGTTCAGGATGAAGTTCACATCCACCTTGGGCAAACCGGCGGGCATAGCCGGGATGCCGCGCAGATCAAACTCGGCCAGCTTGCGGTTTTCCTGCACCAAATCTCGCTCGCCCTGATACACCGAAATCTTCAGGTTCACCTGCCCATCCACGCTGGTGGTGTACTGGCGGCCGGCCTTAGTCGGAATTTTGGAGTTACGCGGAATGATGGGGTCCATCAGGCCGCCCAGCGTTTCGATGCCGAGCGTGAGCGGCGTCACGTCGAGCAGCAGCACGTCGCGACGGTTGCCGGCCAGGATGTCGGCCTGAATGGCGGCGCCCAGCGCTACCACCTCGTCGGGGTTGAGGGAGTTGTTGGCGGGCTGCTGGAAAAACGTGGAAACCGAATCGTACACCAGCGGCACCCGCGTGGAGCCGCCCACCAGCAGCACGGCGTCGAGGTCAGCGGGCGTGAGCTTGGCATCGGCCAGGGCCTGGCGGCAGCTAGCCAGCGTGCGCTCCACCATCGGTCCGATCAGCTCGTTGAATTTTACCTTGCTGAGCGGCAGCCTGGTGCCATTGAAATCAGCTTCGAAGGTGTCGTGCTGGCTGAGTTGCTTTTTGGCTTCCTCAGCCAATAGGCGCAGCTGCTGCTGCGTTTCGGCGCTCTGGAAAAGCGCCGTGGTAAGCTGGTACTCACTGGCCCAATGGTCGTAGATGGCGCGGTCCAGGTCGTCGCCGCCCAGGTACGTGTCGCCGTTGGTGCTCAGCACCTCGAATATGCCCTGCTGAATGCGCAGGATGCTCACGTCGAAGGTGCCGCCGCCGAGGTCGTATACGGCCACGGTCTTTTCCTCGTCGGGGCTCAGGCCGATGCCGTAGGCCAGCGCGGCGGCTGTAGGCTCGTTCACGATGCGTAGCACCTCCAGGCCCGCCAGGCGGCCGGCGTCGCGGGTGGCCTGGCGCTGCGAGTCGTTGAAGTAGGCCGGCACCGTAATGACGGCTTTGTTGACGGGCGTTTTCAGGGCGTGCTCAGCGCGGGCGCGCAACTCCCGCAGAATCTCGGCCGACAGCTCGATAGGGGAGTAGAACTTATCGGCAACCCGGATTTTCACTAGGCCTTCCGAGTTGTCATCGATGACCTTGTAGCCCAGCTCGCGGGCATGCTCGCCCAAGTCTTTGTAGCTCTTGCCCAGCAGGCGCTTCACCGAATAAATGGTGTTTTCAGAGTCGGTAAGCAGGTATTGCTTGGCGTCGGTGCCCACAATGGGCGTTTCGCCACCCTGCGGAAAGTGCACCACCGACGGCACGATGGTGCCACGGCCCTGGTCGTTGATGGCGCGGGGCTGGCGCGTGTCGGGCTGAATGTAGGCTACCAGCGAGTTGGTGGTGCCCAAATCGATGCCGACAATGATTTCTTCCTGCTGTATGCTTCCGGTGGAAAGGTTGATTGCGACTTTAGCCATAGCGAAAAGACAGCGCGCCAAGCAGGCGCGCACGGTGAGGCAAAACGACGCAGGCAGGAACAACCAGCCTGGCACGTAATGGCCCCAAAAGTACGGAAGAAAACCCGCCCGCGGCCCGGTCAGCCCTTCCTGCCAAAGCAGTGATGCAGATGGTTCAATAAAGGGTGTACATAATTCTGTTCTTCTCAAACCACGGCATCAACATTTGCCGTACTTGCAGGTATAGATATAAATTAATACTGCCGGCCTCTATTCTTTTCGGCAGAGATACCTTAGGCCCGCAGACATTCTGTGCGTCTGCTCCCGCTCTATTAGCTGTTTAGCACACCCTGCTTGCTTTGCCTGTCCGTGTCTTTGCCACCATTGGCCTGCTGCCCGTGGTTGACTTGTAATTCCCTGTTTTTACCCATTTCAACCCCCTTATCATCATGGCAAAAAACATTACGCGTCCCATTCTGATGCTGGCTGCCGCCACTACCGCCGTGGTAGGAGCCGTTGCCTGGAGTGGGCAAGGCACCCGGCTGGAAGCTTCCAGCCACCGCGAGGCTCCGCTTATTGCCGACGACCCGTTGGCCGATAACACCGACCTGTACGCCTTCCGCAGCCCGGATGCGCCCGAGACGGTAACGATTATCGCCAACTACATTCCGCTGGAGCTGCCACAGGGCGGCCCCAACTACAATACGTTCGGCGAAAACGTGCGCTACGAGATTCACGTGAAGAACAGCGCCACCACCACCGGCGACGATATCACCTACCGTTTCACGTTTGCGCGCACCAACCAGGACCCCACCACGTTTTTCAACATCCGGCTGGGGCAGCAGAACCTGAAAACCACCTACACCCTCGAAGCCATTCGGGGCGGTGCTACCACCACGCTGGTAACCAACGGCATTGTCCCCCCAACCAACGTAGGGCCGCGCTCCATCACCAGCGCCGCCGGCCTGAACACGACGTATGAAGCCCTGATGACCGGTGCTATTCGCACCGCCGCCAATGGCGTAAGAGTATTCTGCGGCCCGACCGACGACCCATTCTTTGCGGACCTGGGCGGTATTTTCGATTTGGGCGGTATTCGCACGGCAAGCGCCCGCGACGGCCTGGCCCGCAAAAACACGCATGCCATTGCCCTGCAGATTCCGATTTCGGTGCTGCAGAAAGACGGCAAAACGGCCGCGCAGGCGGCCACTATCCTCGATCCGGACTTCGTGATTGGCGTGTGGGCTTCGGCCAGCCGCCCCGCGTTGCGCACGCTCAATGCCGATGGCACGCAGGCGCACTCCGGCAACTGGATTCAGGTGTCGCGCATTGGTATGCCGCTCACCAACGAAGTAATTGTGCCCATCGGCGGCAAGGACCGCTGGAACTCGCGCACGCCGTACACCGAGGACGCTACCACCGACGATTACCTCTCCAACCCTGAGCTTGGCCTGTATATGGCCGAAGGCATGGCCAACGGCACCACCTACTTCGGTGCTGCTGTACCGGGTCTGGCCCCGTTGCGCATTCAAAGCAACTCGCTGCAGGCTTTCGACTTCCGCAACGGCGCCAACGGCGTATCGGGCCTGACGCCTGCCCAGCGCGCCGGTACCGTGTTTGCTGATCCTACGTTCGGGCCGTATCTGTTGCGTGCCGGCAAGCCCCGCTCCGTAGATATTTTGCCGATCTTCCATACCGGTGTGCCCAACCTGCCGCCGTACCAGCTGGCTACCGGCAAGCCCGCCCGCAACCCATTGGCCGCCGGCAAGCCGTTCATCAACAACTTCCTGCCTGTGCTCGGCGACATGCTGCGCCTGAACATGGCGGTGCCAGCTACGCCCCGCAACTCGGCTGATTTCAGCTCCGAAGGCTTGCTGCAGGCCGCCGTATTGGGCCTCACGGACCCGCGCTATAATACCAGCGCTACGCTGCAGCCCATTCCGAACATGGACGGCTTCCCGAACGGTCGTCGTTTGGAAGATGACGTGACCCGTATTGAACTGCAGGCAGTGGGCGGTGCCGTGCTGGCCGCCATCGGTTTGTTTTATGACGACTACACGGCCACCGCTACCAGCCCGCTGACCCCGCAGTTGCTGAGTGTAGTTGGGTTCCGTACTGGTATCGAAGCCAACGACACCACGTTTAAAGCCGGTTTCCCTTACGCCCAAACTCCCTGGAGCGGTACCAAAGCACAACGCGTAGCTTTGTCGCAGCGCAACGCCACTGGCGGCCTGGGTTTGCAGCCAAACACCGTGGACAACTTCGTGGCTTTCCCGAACCCAGTGGTAGACCAGACGACATTCCGCTACGAAGTGGGCATGAAGTCGGACCTGACGCTGCGCATCACTGACCTGAACGGCCGCGTAATTTCCACGCCGATGAAGGGCAAAGCCCATAAGCCTGGTGCCTACGAGTACGAGTGGCGCATGCCATCCGGCACGGCGGCCGGCATCTATGTAGCCACGCTTTCGAATGGCTCAACGGTGCTGCAAACCATCCGGATTGCGCATCAGCGCTAGCCCAAACTGCCTCCTAAACCACCCAGATGCCGCGTTTAGCCTCCTGTCGGGCGTGGTATCCAACAGTTGAATGGATTGATAGCCGGACCCGGGTGTGTCCGGCTATCTTTTGGGCGGTAATCTGTAGCTTCCGGTGCTGCAAATGCCGGTAGCGTGCCGCGGAAGCGTCCTGTCTTTCGTATCGAACTCTCAACTCCCACTTCTGTGCGAAAATATCTTTACCCGATTTTACTGCTCAGCTTTGTGGCAGCCGTGGCGGCGCTGGTTTTCTTCCGCAAGCCCGAGCCCGTTCCAACCCTCAAGCCTCGCCACGGCGACCTGGCCCTGGGGGGCGAGTGGGTGAACACCCAGCAAGCTGTGGGTGGCCTGCTGGCCCGCCTGCGCGAGCAGCCCGACGACACCAAAGCCCAGCTGCTGCTGGCCCAGGCCTATATGCAGGAAGGCCGCGTGACCGGCGACCATCCGTACTATGATATGGCGGCCGTGAAGCTGCTCGATGAGATTCTACGCCGGGAGCCCGACAACTTTGAGGCGCTGTGCTGCAAAGCCTCGCTTAGTCTCACCCAGCATCACTTCACCGAAGGCTTGGCCCTGGCCGAACAGGCCGTGCAAATCAACCCCAACAACGCCTTTGTATACGGGCTGCTCTGCGACGCCAATGTGGAGCTGGGCCGCTACCCCGAAGCCGTGCGCATGGCCGATAAAATGAACACTGTGCGCCCCGACCTGCGCGCCTACGCCCGGGTGTCGTATCTGCGCGAAATCCACGGCGACGTGCCCGGTGCTATTGAGGCGATGGACATGGCCACGAAAGCCGGCGTAAGCGGCCTGGAGCAAACGGAATGGTCGCGCATCACGCTGGGCCACCTCTACGAAACCACCGGCGACCTGGCCCGCGCCGAGCAGCAGTACCAAACGGCGCTGGCGGCCCGGCCCGGCTATGCCTACGCGCTGGCCGGCCTCGGCCGCGTGGCCAAAGCCCGCCACGAGTATCCGGCGGCCATTGCGCACTTTCAGAAAGCTCGGGCTACGGTGAAGGACTATGCTTTTGCCGATGAGCTGACTGATATCTACCGCCTCAACCACGAGCCGGCCAAAGCCAACGCCATGGCCCGCGAAGCCATCAGTATGCTGGCCAACGACGCCAAGGAGGCCGACGAAAACGAACAGATGGGCCACTACGCCGACCGGGAACTAGCCTACGCCTACCTCAAAACCAACGAGCTGGATAAGGCCCTCGAGCACGCCAAGCTGGAATACGAGCGCCGCCCCGACAACATCGATGTGCAGGAAACGCTGGCCTGGGTGCACTACAAGCGCGGCGAATATGCCGAGGCGCAGAAGCTCATCACGCAGGCCCGCCGCACCAACTCTAAAAACCCCACGCTGCTTTGCCGCGCCGGGCTGATTGCTACCAAAACCGGCCGCGCCGCCGAGGGTCAGGCTCTGATCCGGCAGGCCCTGACCATCAACCCGTACCTGAGCATGGAACTGGCCGAGGAAGGCAAGCAACTGCTGGCCGGCTTGTAGCCCGTGGCACGGACTTAAGTCCGTAGCCCACCCTAGCTGCTCCAACTGCCCTGCTCCGGCGGGCTACGGACTTAAGTCCGTGTTATACCTGATTTGCGCTGATGACACCAAAATCTATCCGCCTACTGCTGCTGCCGTTGCTGCTCCTGCCGGCCGCCGCCAGTGCGCATGCCCTCGACGGCGTGGATGTCAGCAAGCTAAGCCAGGCCGAAGCCGTTTGGATCTACCTGCAGCTGGGCTTCGAGCATATCCTCCCGCTGGGCCTCGACCATATTCTGTTTGTGCTGAGCATTGCGCTGCTGGAGCCGCGCCTGAAGTCGGTGCTGGTGCAGGCTACGGCCTTCACGGTGGCGCACTCCATCACGCTGGGGCTGGCTATGTATGGGTTGATTTCGCCGCCTGCGGATATTATTGAACCCATTATTGCGCTGTCGATTCTGTTTGTGGCGCTGGAAAACATCCTCGTTAGCAAGCTGAATCCGTGGCGGGTGGTGGTGGTATTTGGCTTCGGGCTGGTGCACGGCATGGGCTTCGCCAGCGTGCTGACCGGCCTGGGGCTGCCGCGGCGCCTGTTTCTGGAGTCGTTGCTAGCCTTCAATGTAGGCGTGGAGCTGGGGCAAGTAGCCGTAATTCTGCTGGCCTGGGGACTGGTGGGCTACTGGGTTGGGCAGAAGCCTTGGTACAAGCGCCGCGTAGTAGTGCCGGCTTCCGTGGTCATCGGCCTCATTGCCGCTTATTGGACCGTAGAAAGAGTGTTTTTTGCCTGATTTGCCTGAAA
Organism: Hymenobacter puniceus; assembly: GCF_014333525.1. Taxonomy (GTDB): domain Bacteria; phylum Bacteroidota; class Bacteroidia; order Cytophagales; family Hymenobacteraceae; genus Hymenobacter. The sequence continues at coordinate 635,450 of NZ_JACSCX010000001.1, read as the reverse complement.
AACTGGCATTCCGACCGCAGGGAGGAATCTGAGTAAAGCCACCAAGACAATCCAGATTTCTTGCTCCACTCGGAATGACAGACCAGTTAGAGCTGCCAAACCGCTAATGCTGAAACTCTATGCTCCGTACTGCCCTCATCTGGCTGCTGCAACTCAACTACCTGCTGGTAGTTGGCGCGGGCCTTGTGGGCCGGCCGGAGCCCGTACCGCAGCGCGCTACCGCCTATGTGCACAGCGCCGACTGCCAGCAAAAGCACTACCTGCAAATCGACTGCTTCGACCATTGCAACGGCGAGCAGTACGCCACGCGCAAACCCGGCGCTTCGGAAACCCCGCTGCATTTCCTGAGCACCCTCAAAGGGCTGGACGTGCATTGCCTCACCACCGCCGACCCGTCTCCGGTGCGGGCGTTTTTCTATGTTGCTAAGCCACAGGTTCCGCGCCTGCGTCCGGCCGCACCGGCTGGCTTCGGGCAGCAACTCTACGCCCCTCCGCGCCACGGATAAGAAGTGCTTCGGGCCTTATTGTGCCCGATTTTCGGTTTGCCTGCTAAGCCGGATTTAGTCAACTTCTTATCATCCGACGCATCTTCTGCTCGCTTCCTGCGCGGTAGAGGCTCCGTCATGGCTGCGGTAGTATGCACCTTCTTTTTCTACGAATTTACCTGCTTGGGCTGGCGCTGCTGGTTTTGAGCAGTGCGGCGCACGCCCAAAGCGGCGCCTTGGCCACATTGCGCGGCACCATCGCCGATTCCGTTTCCGGGCAGCCGCTGCCGGGCACTGGCTTGCAGCTAACCGGCCCGGCCGGCACTACCGGCACGGCCACCGATGATTTGGGTCACTTCCGTCTGGGCGGATTGGCGGCCGGCACCTACACGCTCCAGGCCACCGGCCTCGGCTATGGTACCCACCGCCAGCAACTCACGCTGGCCGCCGGCGAAACCCGGAGCCTCGCGCTGGCGCTGCCCGCCGTGGCCCTGAGCCTGCGCGAAGTAACCGTGGCCCAGCCCCGCGACCCCAACCAGAGTTTGGCCCCCATCACCCGCATCGACCAGCTGCTGCGGCCCGTGAACTCAGCGCAGGACCTGCTGCCGCTGGTGCCGGGTTTGGTCATTGCCCAGCACGCAGGCGGCGGCAAGGCCGAGCAGATATTCATCCGAGGCTTCGATGTCGACCACGGCACCGATTTCAACGTGAGCATTGATGGGCTGCCGGTGAACATGGTGAGCCACGCCCACGGCCAGGGCTATGCCGATATGCACTTCGTGATTCCGGAAACCGTAGATGCGCTGCGCGTTTATAAAGGGCCCTACACGGCGCGGTTCGGAGATTTTGCCACGGCCGGCGCCGGCGAGTTCAGCACCAAGACCACCCTGGAAAGCAGCCTGGCCAAGGTGGAAATCGGGCGGTTTGATACGCGTCGGGCGGTGGCGCTGCTGAATCTGCTGCCCGCCGGCAAGCACCTGCTTTCCAGCCAGACCGAAAGCGCCTACCTGGCCAGCGAGTACACCTTCACCAATGCCTACTTCGACAGCCCGCAGGACTTCCGGCGATTCAACGGGCTGGGCAAATACACCGGGGTGTTGTCTGACCGCACGTCGCTGATGCTGCTGGGCTCACACTTCACCTCGCGGTGGGATGCTTCGGGGCAGGTGCCCGAGCGGGCCATCCGCGACGGCCGGATTTCGCGCTTCGGCGCCATCGACAACACCGAGGGCGGCAGCACCAGCCGCACCAACGCCACGGCCGTGCTCACCACCGCCTTGCCCCACAACGCCGTGTTGCGCCAGCAGGTTTACTATTCGCGCTACGATTTCAACCTGTACTCCAACTTCACCTTCTTCCTCGACAACCCCGCCCAGGGCGACCAGATCCGGCAAACCGACGGCCGCAACATCTACGGCTACACAGGCACTTACGAGCGCGCCGGCCAGCTTGGCCGCCGCAGCCTGCGCTCCACGTTCGGTCTGGGCACCCGCCTTGATGATGTGGATCTGGCGCTGCGCAACTCGGTGAAGCGGCAAGTGACGGGCACCATCGTGAGCGGCCGGGTTTTCGAGCAGAACCTGAACGCCTACCTCGACGAAACGCTCACGCTCACCGACCAGCTCACGCTCAATGCCGCTCTGCGCGCCGACTACTTTGTGTTCCGGTTTCAGGGCGAGCAGGAAGCTGAGGAATCAGGCCGGGCGACCAAGGCGCGCATCAGCCCCAAGCTGAACCTGTACTACGACCTCATGCCGAATATGCAGCTGTTCGCGCGCTCCGGTCTGGGTTTTCATTCCAATGATGCCCGCGCCGTAGTCGTGAACCGCACCGACTCGTTGCCGGCGCTGCCGCGGGCCATTGGCTACGAGTTGGGCAGCACGTTCAAGCCAGTGTCGGCGCTGGTGGTGAATGCCGCCTTCTGGGCGTTGCATCTGCAGGATGAGCTGGTGTACGTCGGCGACGGCGGCTTTACGGAAAGCGCCGGCCGCACCCGCCGTTTCGGTGCCGACGTGGCGCTGCGCTACCAGCTCAGCCGCGTGTTGTTTGCTGATGTAGACCTGAATTACGCCCGTGGCCGGCTGGTGGGCGCGCCGGACGGGGAGAACTATATTCCGCTGGCGCCCAGCTTCACCACGGTAGGCGGACTCACACTCAAGCAGCCGCGCGGCCTGAGTGCCAGTGTGCGCTACCGCCACCTCAACACTCGCCCTGCCAATGAGGCCAATACGGTGCGGGCCCAAGGCTATTTCCTGCTCGATGCCGTAGCCAGCTACGCCGTGGGCCGCTTCGTGCTAGGGGCTACTGCCGAAAACCTGCTGAACGTGGAGTGGAACCAGGCCCAATTTGATACGCTGAGCCGCCTGCCCGGCGAGCCGGCCGAAGGCGTGTCAGAGCTGCACTACACGCCTGGCACGCCGTTTTTCGTGAAAGGCAGCGTGAGCGTGCTGTTCTAAGGCTCGTCCCGGTCCGGCGGCTGTTGAAAGGCGTCGGGCCGGCTGCCACCAGCTAATATTGTTTGGCCGAACTGAGCCTGTAGAGACGCGACACTTCGCGTCTTAGCGTGTGCTGGCGTTGCTACGACAGCGTAGTGCAGCGCGGTTCTGGCCGCTGAACGGCCACTCTTTGGCTGGCCTGTAGTGGGCTAACAGGCAGATATCAATACGTGGCAAATAGCCGCAATGCTTGCTGCACTGGCTATTCTCCGTCTCCCGCACTACCTTGCTGCATGACCACGAAGGCCGGTGCTGCAGAACGATCAATGAATGTTATAGTAGCTGCCTTGGGGCTGCTGCTGAGCTTGTCCGGCTGCCAGGCCTCGGCCACCGAAAGCGGTGCGCCAACCGCCTTTGTGGCAACCGCCGCTGACACTGCCACGGCAGGTGCCGCCGCGCCGCTGCCCGACTCGCTCGCCCTTACGCCCGTGGCGGCACTCAGCAACCTACCCGATTCTGTGCGCCAAGCGGTGCGGAAGCTGCACGCGCAGCTTGGCCCCGAGGCCGCCAGGCTGCGGCCCGAGGTGCTGGAGCGCGCCTGCGTCGGCTACCTTGCGCTGCGCCACGAGGGCCGCATTCAGCAGGGTGGCGTGCTGGCCGTGGCCGACATGGATTTGCCGTCTTCGGAAAAGCGCCTGTGGGTGCTGGATTTGCGTAAGGGCCTAATACTGCACCGCAGCCACGTGGCGCACGGCCGGGGCTCCGGCAAGCTGCGCGCCCGGCGCTTTTCCAACACTATCAAGTCGGCGTGTACGGCGCTGGGCTTCTACCGCACCCAGGACACCTACGGCGGCAGCCACGGCCTCTCGCGCCGCCTGCGTGGCCTCGACAAAGGCCAGAACGATAATGCCCTGCGCCGCTACGTGGTGCTGCACGCCGCCGATTACGTGAGCCGCCAGCATCTGCAGCGCCACGGCCAGGCCGGCTACAGCCGCGGCTGCCCCGCCCTGCCTCCGGATCAATATCGTGCCATCATCAACAGCCTGCCCGAAGGTTCCTGCCTGCTGCTGGCTGGTCCCGGGCTGGAATCGAAGTGGCTGGATGGCGCTGCCGCCGCCCGCCAGCTGGCGGCGCGGGGATGGCAGTAGAAAAGAACTCAGTAAGGATATGACAGAGAGAATAGCAGCTTTATCGGCTTTAAGGAAGCAGATACCTGTTGGGGCGGAGGAGGGGCTGAGGTTACTGGCAGAAACCAATGGTGATATAGTAGCTGCTGTTGCGCAATTCAAAGCTGAAAAACTCGTCCTTATTCTTGCAAAGACAGGCGCTGATGCCAGTTTTTGTCAGCAATGCCTTAAGGCTAATTGCTTCGATATTCGTCAAACCTTAGTACAGATAGAGAACAGCCAATATTCTGTATCAGAACGTGTTTTTCGTAAATACAAATGGCCTGCTCAAGCCTTAAGTAAGTTAGCACTTGTAGTAGAGCAGGCAACTCAGCTTCAGCGAAAATATTGGTTGACAGCAGCAGAATTAGCTATTCTAAATAAACCTCAATACGCGTTGTTACTTGTCCAGGAGTGGATAATGTATGAAGAATGGGAAGATTTTTCTGCCGCGCTGTCATTTGAAATAGAAGCCGTTATTGAGGTTTTTGAGCAAGAGTTGAAGCTGCCAGCAGTAGCAGCCAATTTATGTGCGGCAAGCCAACGCAGTCAGAAAATAAAACTGACCACGAGTTATCAGGAAGCTTTTCGGCAAAAAGGCTACGCGCCAGAAGACCCGGAAATACAGCAATATGAAGTAGTGTACCAAAGTCAACGCGCATTGATTGACGAAAGCCTGTATCGATATGCTCTGGCACGCATTGCCTTATTTCCATAAAAAAGGGCCTCCGGAAAATCCGGAGGCCCTTTTTGTTGATCGGAAAACCAGTTTTTACTGCACCGCTACTTTGCGGCTCAGGCCTAGTTCCGGTACGCTCAGCTGGTACACACCCGCTGGCAGTGTCCGCTCAATGCGGAGGCGCTGCTCAGTAGAGCCAGGGTAGAGGCGCACTTTCTGCTCGTGCACAAGGCGGCCCATGAGGTCCGTGAGGCGCAGCGTGGCCGTCACGTCCGTCGGCGACTGCAGCACCACGTCGATGCGGTTGGCAGCGGTGGGGTTCGGGTACACCGTGAGGTCGGCGCCCGATACCACGGCTTGCTTGTTGCTCAGCACGTCGGTTTCGCGCAGGGCGGTGCTGGTGAGCACAGCCGGGGCAGTGTAGGTGGCCTTGATGAAGGCGCGTTGGGCCGGATTGGCCGTAGAGGCGTTTTTAGCGCGCAGCGTCAGCCAGCCAGTGGCGGTGGGCGTGTAGGTGCCCGTCAGGTTGCCGGTGCCGGTCCGGCTGCTGACAATAGTGCTCGTGCCGCTCACCAGTTCCACCGTAAGGCTGCGGGCAGCATCAGTCGGAAACAGGTTGTAGGTAACAGCTTTGCCCGACTCTACATAAATGCGGCCGGCCGTACGGTAGGCCGTGGACGAAGCTGGCAGCTGCCCACCCTGCTTCAACGATGAGGCGTGCGAGTCGCCGAGGTCATCGGCCAGCTCCCACTCCTGGGTGGTGGCCATGGCGGCGCGGACATAGTTGGTGTTGATACCGGTAGGAGCCCACACCGAGTAGCCGCGGCGGCCGCCGGTGGCCGTGCCGTTGCAGGGCGGCGTGTTGATGCTCACCGTCTGCGAGCCGCTCACCGTGACGGTGGCCGTGCCGTTGGCGCCGGAGTAGTCCTTGAGCACGGTGCCGGGCGCGAAATCACACGAAACCGTGCTGTTCTGCCAGGTCGAGAAGTTGTCGTTGATGCCGATGATGGCCTTGGTGCTGCGCTCAATTACCAGGTGGTCCTGGGCCTGCCAGCGCACTTTGTAGGCGCCATCCTTGAAGCGCAGGTTCTGGTGGCACCAGATCAGGTTCTCGATATCAGAGCGCTGGGGCAAATCGACGGTGCTGGTGGGCTGGTGCGAGTAGCGCTTGCCCGTATTGCCGATATTGAACAGGTCCTCAAAGAAAATCTGCGGCGAGCCATCCACGGCCAGGGCGGCGGCATACGCGGCCGACAACCGCGGGTCGAACGGATCAATATGCGGGGCTAGCTCCGAGCCGGTGTTCCAGCCAGTATAGTTGCCGGTGCTGCTCACCTGGGGCCGGAACGTGTCGTGGTTGTTCACGAACGGTACGGTGCGGTGCACAAACGTGCCGTTGATGCTCACCACACGCGTGCCCTGCTGGTAGCCAGGCAACGAGCCAATATCAAAGTTGCCGCCCCCGCTCACGATGCTGTACAGCGCGTTGCGCAAGGAGAAGTCGAAGGTGCCGGCGCGGTTCTGTACGCTTGCCACCCAGCTGTCCATCTGGCTGCTGCCGCCCACCCATTCGCCCACGGCGTACATGGTGGCGCCGCCGTTAGCCCAGCCGGCGTTGCTTTGCATGTTGTAGAGGAAGTCCTCCATGGCAAACTCCGGGAAGTGCTTCACGGCGTCCAGGCGCACGCCATCGAAGCCTTCCTGCTTTTTGTACCACACCAGCCAGTTGCGCTGGTTGTTGCGCATGTAGTCGGCGCTCTGAGTTGGGTTGAAGGTGGCGTTGGAGCTCTGCCCGTACGAGCCGTTGTAGTAGCTAATGTCGGGCCCGAACAGAATCTGATTCTGGTCGCCGGAGGTGGAGTTGTTTCCGGGGTTGGGGTTGAAATTCTGCCAGTTTTTCGGGAAGCGGCCGTTGCGGGCCAAGTAGTTGGCGGCCGTTTCGTCGGTAGCGGGCTTGCTGTAGCTCACATACCGGAAGTTCTTGTACTTGCTGGTCGAGCCATCTTCCCAGGCCGCTGGATCCTGGCCGCCGCCGCCGGTCTGGGAGCCGGCCCCGTCGTTGTGGTTGAGCACGATGTCCTGCACTACCTCAATGCCGTTGGCGTGCAGCACGGCCACGGCGCGCAGCAGCTCATCCTTGTTGCCCATGCGGGTGGCCGTGAAACCTTTCTGGTACTTGTCGCCCAGATCGTAGTTGTCGAAGGGCGAGTAGCCGTTGCCCTGGTTGCCGTTTTTGATGGTCGGCGGCAGCCAGACAGCATCAATGCCCATGGCTTTCAGGCGTGGGGCCAGCAGGGCTACATAGTTCGCCCAGCCGTTGGGGTAATTGGTGTTCCAGTAGTCCCACCAGTAGCCTTGCAGAACTACTTTTTGGGCTTTGGCCGGCTGACCGCCCAGCACTAACAGGGCAGTGGCCGCCAGGGTGAGCTTGCGCCACCAGGCATTTGTACAATTGAGCATATGGGTTTGGGGAATTGGTTGGTGAAGCGGGTCGGAAGCGGCGAAAATTCGCTTTTGCAGGCACTTTATGAAATGCCAGGCTACAATATAAATAAGAAAATTCCGTTATGAAGCATTGGCCAAAATTTTACTGATACCTCCCGGTTTACTTCCAGCGTTTGCTATGCCGGGGTTGTTATGGAATCAATATGGCTAGCGCTATGTTGTATGAGTTCCATTACCGCAGCTACAGCAGTCATCATCCGGCTGCGGACTATTTGCGTATAGGCTTTCCAAGATGTCTTTTGCAAACAAAGGGCATCTTTTTTACAACTGAAACCGAAGTATGTCGATGGAAAATCAGAGTGTAGTTCGTCGTCAGCGGCTTAAGCGCCGGGCACGCCGCATGGCGCGTCGTGTATTGCCCTTTGTAGCTGCGCTGTTTATGGCAACGCCGTTGGCGGCCCCGGTGGTGGGCAACGGCAACAAAGTGAAAGCGGCAAGTGTGGAAGCTAAGCTGCCTTCGGCGAAAAGCCTGCAGTCTGCGTTCTTCAACCAGCGCCTGCACGAACTTTACCGCGACCTGAATGTAGAAAGCCAGGGCTTGCGCTATGCAGTGTTTGAAAAAGCTATTACCGGCTACCTTAACCTGCAGCACGAAGGCCAGCTGTCTGATGCCAAGCAGCTACTCACGGTGGTTGATTTCGAGCTTCCTAGTACCGAAAAGCGCCTGTGGGTGCTGGATTTGGCTGCCAAGGAAGTGAAGTTCCATACACTGGTGGCACACGGCCATAATTCGGGTGAGAACGTAGCCACCAACTTCTCCAACAAAAACGAGTCGAACATGAGCAGCCTGGGGTTCTACGTGACCCAGGGCGAATATCAGGGCAAGCATGGCCGCTCGCTTAAGCTCAATGGCGTTGACGAAGGCTTTAATACCAATGCCTTGATGCGCTCCGTGGTAATGCACGGTGCCGACTACGTGAGTGAAGACTTCATTCAGCAATATGGCCGCTTGGGCCGTAGCCTGGGGTGCCCTGCATTGCCCATGGACCAGAAAGACGAAATCATTGAGGCTGTGAATGGCGGAACCTGTCTGTTTCTGAACGGGCCCGATCAGTCGTATTCTTCCAAGTACCTCAACGAAGACGTAGCCATGAACGCGCTGCTCAGCAACAACAGCTAGGAGTGTAGGAGCCATATTTCATTTGAAGCCAAAGAAAAAGCCTCGCGAAACTCGCGGGGCTTTTCTTTGGCCGACAATAAGCGGGCAAGCATTTATTCCCGAATCAGCTTTTGGTAGCTGATTGTACCGGTGCTGGTTCGGAACTGCAGCAAATACATGCCTGGAACTAAGGCAACTGTGCTGATAGTAGTAGCGGTAGTCACTGGGCCGTGCTGCAACAGCCGGCCTTGATTGTCAAACAACCAGAAGCTGCCGTTGCCAGCCAGTCGCCAACCGTTGGAAGCCGGATTAGGAAACACATGTACTGTTTCCATAGCTGTGTCAGGATTCGGCACGGAAAGTAATGGGCCTGCTGACTGTCCATAAAAATTCACCCGACTGGCGATGCCATTACTTCTGCCTGATGTGTTGAACCACCAGTAGGTCCAGGAGTTGGCCACACGTTTGCGTAGTACTACGTAACCGGTGGTACCGTTGCGGAAGAAGCCACGCCCCCCCAGTGCCGCCGTTCCCAACCAACGTGTAGGCTAGAAAAGCGCCGGCTGCGCTCCAGCGCAGCCCTCGGCCAATTTCGGCGTTAGCTAGAAACCGGTGGACACTGTCAAACCCTACCGAATCGAGAGCTAGCTCAGAGCCTGGGCTCAGAGGGACTGCGGTAAAGAAAAACCGCGTGGGCTGCCCGGCCCCCGTAGGTAGATAATTGTTTTCGCGAAAACTTATGTCGGTTACGTTGTCGCCGTCAACATCCACGCGCAATGAATCCGTATTACTTGCCGGCTGCCAATTGAGGGCGGTCAGGGCCGCTCCAACAGGATGTACCATTTGAGCCGAAGCCATGGCCGGCAACGCTAGCAGCAAAAGGGCTAAGCAGGAACCACGAGCACGCATAGTCAGTGATACTGTTGATGTAGGCAGAGGTCAAGATAGGAAGTCGTTGGTAAATAGCATCTAGGCTCTGATGCTCTTTGTGCACACTCCGTGATTTTTAGAGTGTTTCGCTGATATCCGCTAGAGCTTCACACTAAACTTAGCGCCCACCGTTTCCAGGTCGCGGATGACGGGCTCCAGCAGCGGAATGCCTTCCAGCAGCCGCACGGCCGACGTTTTGCGCTCCGGGTCGCCGGGGATGAGGACGTGGCGGCCTTCCACGGCCTGCGCTTGGCGGAATGTGCTGATCCAGTTGTCCATGTGGGCTTTGAACTCGTCGGCAGGACGGAAGGCATCTACGCGCATGGCCCCGAAGAAGTGGCCCAGGCCCTGTCCCACCGGATTGGCCGACGGCTGCAGAAACGCCACGAAGGGCGGCACCCACGGTCCGTAATTAGCCCCGCTCAGCACCGCCGAAAAGATATCCACCACCGCGCCCAAGCCATAGCCTTTGTGCGAGCCGGTGGCGCCGCCCAACGGTAGCAAGGCTCCGCCGTTTTTCACGGCGTTGGCATCCGTGGAGCCTTTGCCAGTGGCGTCCTGGGCCCAGCCGTCCGGAATCGGCAGGCTTTTGCGCTGCGCAATTTCCAGCTTGCCGTTGGCGGCCGTAGTGGTGGCCATATCCAGCACAAAATCGGGCTGCTCGCCGGCGGGCACGGCCACGGCAATGGGGTTGGTGCCCAGCAGTCGCTCCAGCGAATAAGTGGGCGCTACCAGCGGCGAGGCATTGGTCATGGCCACCCCAATCATGTCGTGGGCCAGCGCCAGCATGGCGTGGTAGCCGGCAATGCCGAAGTGGTTGGAATTCTTCACCGATACCCAGCCAGTGCCCACCAGCCGGGCTTTATCCAGGGCCACCTGCATAGCCCGCGGCCCCACCACCAGTCCTAGGCCTCCGTCGCCGTCCACCACGGCGGTGCTGGGCGTTTCGTACGTCACGCCGATGCGGGGCGTGGTATTGATGCGGCCGGCTTCCCAGAGGCGCACATAGCCAATCAGCCGCGCCACGCCGTGCGAGTCTACACCGCGCAAATCGGCCGAAAGCAGGGTTTCGGTGGCTAGCGTGGCGTCGGCATCGGGGCAGCCCATGCCACTGAAAACAGCTTCGGCGAAGGCAAACAGCTGGTTGTAGGAGAGAGTAGTGGTCATTTAGTAAGCGGTGCGTGTGGTCCCAGGGCTGAAGCCTTGGGCTACGGAATGGAGCAGATAAGCGCTAAGTAGAGAAAGGAACCTGGACTCCAGCCTCACTAGCCCAGGGCCTCAGCCCTGGAGCACACGTGGAGTGTCTGGAACGACTTAGGCTACGACGCCAGCATTTCAGCCAGTAGCCCTTCTTTGAGAGCATAGGCTGAAGTGCGGATTTTAGTAATGCCAGTTAGCTCCAGCACATACTCAATGAGCACCACGGCCACTACTAGCATGTCGGCGCGCATGGGCAGGATGCCGGGCAGGGCCTTGCGCTGCTCGTGGGGCAAGCTCAGTAGCTGCTGCTGGCTACGGCGGAAGCTCTCCAGCGGCAGGTCCGTGGACGGGGGGAGGTCGGCTTCAGCGCGCAGGTGCCCCAGGTGCATGTCGGCTAGGCTGTCGAACGAACCGGACGCGCCTACCAGGCCTACTGGCCGAAATTCAGCTACGGCGGTGGCCAGCGGCGCCAGCACCTGCTGGAAATACGCCTTTTCGGCGGCTATGGCTGCGGGTGGAAACACGCCGCTGGGGTCTGGGAAGAACTTGTCGAGCAGGCGCTGAGCCCCGATTTCAAAGCTCTGCTTCCAGAAAATCTGGCCTTCATCGGCAATAATAAACTCTACGGAGCCGCCGCCGATATCCATAATCAGGTGCTTGTCGGGGCCTAGGGGCACGGCCTTGCGCACGCCAGCGCAGATCAGCTCGGCCTCCCGGTCGCCGGCAATAACTTCTACCTGAATGCCGGTTTGGGCAAAAATGTCCTTTACCAGCTCAGGTCCGTTGCTGGTCACGCGCATGGCGCTGGTGGCCGTGGCGCGCACATCCGTCACTTGGTGTAGCTCCATTTCCTCTTTGAAGCCGGCCAGCGTGTGCAGCGCCCGTGCATACGGCTCGGGTGCAATCTGGCCCTTGCTGATGCCGCCCTCACCCAGCCGCACGCCTACCTTGGTGCGCAGCAGCGTAACAGGCTGCGCGTGTCGCGCTTCTGGCAGTTCCACAATCAGCAGATGGAACGTATTGGTGCCCATGTCGATGAGGGCCAGCCGGCGATGCAGAGAAGGAGGATGTGACACGGACTTGGGGTGATGAGGTGAATAGGGAGGAAGTAATGGAGGGTATAGCAGTGCTAAGGGCCAGTTGCCGACCCAAGCTGGCTCAGACGCGGGCGTGCTGACGTTGGTTTCTCTGGATTTTCACCCTAGCGAGATTCCTAGGCTCCGCTCGGAATGGCATGCTGGTTCTGACTGTGGTATCCTAGGCCACCTAGGTGGCGAAGCGGCAGAACGTGCCCAGTGGCAGCTTGCGGGCTGCGGCATCATGCAGGTAGATTTCCCCAATTTCCCGCTTGTCGCGCATGTCCGGGAAGATTTCACCTACCAGATTGTCGAGAATCAGGGCCGAGAAACCCAGTGAGTAAAGGTTCACGAGGAAAAAGTGGTCCTGCGGGTCGAGCAGCTCCTTGCAGAGCTTGAGCATTTCGTTGAGCTCGTCTTCCAGCTGCCACTTTTCGCCGTTGGGGCCACGGCCGTAAGCGGGCGGGTCGAGAATGAGGCCCTGGTATTTGCTGCCACGCTTCACTTCGCGCCGCACGTATTTCATGGCATCCTCCACCAGCCAGCGCACGCCATCGAGGCTGCTGGCTTCCATGTTGTCGCGGGCCCAGAAGTTCACCTGCTTCACCGAATCGAGGTGCGTGACGTCGGCGCCGGCAGCGCGGGCGGCCAGCGTAGCGGCCCCGGTGTAGGCAAACAGGTTGAGCACGCGCGGCACGGCCGCTTTGCGCTGGCGGGTCTGCTGGTAAATGAACTGCCAGTTGGGGTCCTGCTCCGGAAACAGCCCCACGTGCTTAAACGACGACATGCCCAGTCGAAACCGCAGCTTCAGGCCGTCGGGCCGCTCATAGCCAATCAGCCACTGCTCGGGCGTGCCGGGCTTGATTTTCCACTGCCCACGCTCCTGGCTGCCCTTTTCGCGGGTAAACGTGGCGTTGGCGCGCTGCCATTCCGAGGCTGGTAGGTGCGGGTCCCAGATAGCCTGGGGCTCGGGCCGGGAGAGAATGTGCTGGCCAAAACGCTCCAGTTTCTCGAAGTTGCCGGCGTCAATCAGCTCGTAGTCGGCCCAGGGGCTCGTGGTCAGGAAAGTGTACATGCCGGCAAAGGTACGAAGGGGGTGATGAGGTGATGAGGTGACAAGTGACAGGTAAAGGAAGAACGTCATTCCGAGCGGAGCCGAGGAATCTCGCGTGCTGACGTTGGTTTCTCTTGATTTTCACCCTAGCGAGATTCCTCGCAGGCTCGGAATGACGTTCTTGCTTTACCTGTCACCTGTCACCTGTCACCTGTCACCTGTCACCTCATCACCTCATCACCTCATCACCTCATCACCTCATTACCCCCTTCGTACCTTTGCCCTATGAGCACCACGCTGCACTTCCACAAATACCAGGGCACCGGCAACGACTTCGTGATGCTGGACGACCGCGCCGAAACCTTCGATGCCGCCGACCACGCGCTGGTGCGCCACCTCTGCGACCGGCGCCGCGGCATCGGAGCCGATGGCCTGATTCTGCTGCGCAACCACCCGGAGTACGATTTCGAGATGGTGTATTTCAACGCCGACGGCTACCTGGGCTCAATGTGCGGCAACGGCGGACGCTGCACCGTGGCCTTTGCCCGGCAGCTGGGCGTCATCGAAACCGACACCCGCTTCCTGGCCGCCGACGGCCCCCACGAGGCCCGCATCGAAGCCGACGGCACCGTGCACTTGCGCATGCAGGACGTGGCCGGGCAGCAGCAGTTGGAAGGTGTAGGCGTGTTTCTGGATACCGGCTCGCCCCATGTGGTGCGCTTTGAGCCCGCCAGTACCCTGGCCGAGTTGAACGTGTTTGCCGAAGGCCGCGCCATCCGCTATGGCGAGCTGTTCCGCGAGAAAGGCACCAACATCAACTTCGTGGAGGCGCCCACCGTGCCCGGCCAGCCCTGGCAGGTACGCACCTACGAGCGGGGCGTAGAAAATGAAACTCTGAGCTGCGGCACCGGCGTTACGGCCGTAGCGCTGGCCGCCTCACAGCATGGCGCTACCAGTCCTGTGCACCTGCGCACCCCCGGCGGCGACCTGCGCGTAACCTTCCAGACCCAACCCGACGGCTCCTTCCGGCACGTCTACCTCATTGGCCCCGCCACGCGGGTATTTGAAGGCTCTATGCTGTGCTGATTTCTAATGTGTTGGTGTGCTGATCCACAAGCGCATTGCCATAGTCAACACAGCACATCAATACATCAGAAATCAGCACAGCAACATGCTCCATTCCGACCTCGTATTCCTGCGCCCTCTCGAAGCCGACGACCTCGACTTTCTATATGCGCTGGAAAACGACCCCGCAGTCTGGAGCGTGTCTGATACGCTGGCACCGGTGTCGCGCTACACGCTGCGGCAGTACCTCGACAACGCCGCCGCCGACTTACATGAGGTGCGTCAGCTGCGGCTGGTGCTGTGCGCTACGGCTAGTGGCGCAGCTGTGGGCACCATCGACTTGTTTGCTTTTGAGCCCCTGCACCAACGGGCTGGAGTAGGGGTGGTGGTGCAGGCTAGCCAGCGGCGGCAGGGCTATGCGCAGGCGGCGCTGCAACTGATGCAGCCCTATGCTCGGCAGGTATTGCGGCTGCATCAGCTGCACTGCACAGTTGCCGCCGATAATGCAGCCAGCCTGCAATTGTTCACAGCAGCAGGCTTTGTGCCAGTAGGCGTACGCCGGGAATGGCTACGTACGGCGGCAGGTTGGCAGGATGCAGTGGAAATGCAGCTATTACTTTGAAGTTTACGGTTGAGCTATTCAACTTAGCTGAACTATGCCAAGTATTTTAGCGTTAGCTCGTCAATATCCTTTTAAATAATTGGGCGTATACCCACAAAGTGCTAGCAGGCTATAGATGCTGAAGCCCTGGTTAGAGGCCTGCAACCCACTTTATTCTTCATTTTGTTTTGCCTATGCCGCTGTCTCCACCAGCGGGGTTGAATGCGCATGCCTCCAGCTCCGCCTCCACTACCCAAACTGCCGTTACTGGTGCACCTGATTCCTATTCTTTGCCTGATGTAGTGTGCTTTGCACATTTGCATTGGGATTTTGTGTGGCAACGGCCTCAGCACTTGCTTTCACGCTTTGCGCAGTATGGCCGGGTGTTTTATGTAGAAGACGCCTTCTACCACCCCGACAATCTGGTGGAACCCCATATAGAGGTGAAAGAGCGCCAACAGGGCTTGAAAGTGCTGGTCGTGCACTTGCCTGACAGGCTGCGTGAGCAGGAATCTGCTGCCGACCAAGCTCAATTTGAGGTGCTCAGCCGCTATTTCAATGAACAGGGCATTGAGCAGTATCTGTTCTGGTACTACACGCCCATGGCATTGGGCAAGTCGCGCCTTTTTCAGCCACTACTTACAGTATATGACTGTATGGACGAGTTGGCTGCCTTCAAGTTTGCACCGCCTCAGCTGCGCAAACTAGAGCAGGAATTGTTCGAGAAAGCTGACTTGGTGTTCACGGGCGGCCATACGCTCTATGAAGCCAAGCGCCAGCAGCATGCTGATGCGCACCCCTTCCCCAGTAGCATCGATAAGGCGCATTTCGGGCAGGCCCGCCAAGCCATGCCAGAGCCCGCAGACCAGGCCGGTATTGCGCATCCACGCATTGGGTTTTTCGGCGTAGTGGATGAGCGGTTAGATATCGAGTTGTTGGGCCAGCTAGCAGAAGCCCATCCACAATGGCAATTTGTCATTATTGGGCCGGTTGTAAAAATTGACCCGGCCACCCTGCCCCGTCAGGCCAACATTCATTACCTCGGCGGTAAAGACTACCAGGAACTGCCTGCATACCTGCGGGGTTGGGAAGTAGCTACGCTGCTGTTCGCCGACAACGAAAGCACCAAGTTTATTTCGCCTACTAAAACACCGGAGTATCTGGCGGCCGGCCGGCCAGTTGTCAGCACCCCCATCCGCGACGTGGTGCGGCCTTACGGCGAGTTGAATCTCGTTCAGATTGCCAGCTCTGCCCCCGACTTCGGCCAGGCTATTGAGAAGGCGTTGCTACAAACGCAGGACGCCGACTGGCGCCAGCGCACCGACGACTACCTCGCCACCATTTCCTGGGACCAGACCTGGCAGCAAATGGTGGAATTGATGCACAATCGTCTGCAAGCCAAGACGCCTGTTCTTACCACTGCTGCTACTCTGTAAAAGCGAAATTTCCTGCTGCATCCTTTCTACCAACCACATTCACCCCGTACGCTATGTTTGATTACCTGATTGTTGGGGCCGGATTTGCCGGCAGCGTGCTGGCGGAACGGCTAGCCACCCGCTCGAATAAAAAAGTCCTTATCGTAGACAAGCGCAACCATATTGCTGGCAATGCCTACGACCACTACAATGAGGATGGCATCCTGGTCCATAAATATGGCCCGCATATCTTCCACACCAATTCCAAAGACGTATTTGAGTACCTCTCCGATTTCACGGACTGGCGCCCGTACGAGCACCGCGTGCTGGCCTCTGTGGATGGCCAGATGGTGCCCATGCCTATCAACCTCGACACCATCAACAAGCTCTATGGTTTGTCGCTGAACAGCTTCGAGGTAGAGCAATTCTTCGAGTCAGTAGCTGAGGACGTACCTGTTATTCGCACTTCCGAGGATGTGGTAGTAAGCAAAGTAGGGCGTGAGCTGTACGAGAAGTTCTTCAAGCACTATACCCGCAAGCAGTGGGGCATGGACCCGTCGGAACTAGACAAGTCGGTGACAAGCCGCGTACCTACCCGCACCAACCGCGACGACCGGTATTTCACGGATACTTACCAGGCCATGCCGCTGCACGGCTACACCCGCATGTTTGAGCGCATGCTTGACCACCCGAACATCAAGGTGATGCTCAACACCGATTACCATGACATCATCGACTTCATTCCTTTCAAGGAAATGATTTTCACGGGTCCGGTGGATGAGTACTTTGACTTCAAATATGGCAAGTTGCCATACCGCTCCTTGGAGTTCAAGCACGAAACCCTGAACGTAGAGCAGCACTTGGCCGCGCCCGTAGTGAACTACCCGAACGACAACCTATACACGCGCATCACGGAGTTTAAGGCCCTCACCGGTCAAAAGCATCCCAAAACGGCGTTGGTGTACGAGTATCCAAAAGCAGAAGGCGACCCATACTATCCTGTGCCGCGTCTGGAGAATGCTGAGTTGTATAATCAGTATAAAAAGCTCGCCGACCAGACACCGAACGTACATTTTGTGGGGCGCCTCGCTACCTATAAGTATTACAACATGGACCAGGTAGTGGCACAGGCTCTCACACTCTATAAGCGCCTCACTGAGAAGAGCGAAGAAGCCCTGAAAGCCCAGAAACCAGCTATTATTGGCTCCACGTCCATCATGGAGAAGCTGGTGCCCCGTGACCCGGCCAAACAGTAAAGCGCCCCTGAAACGTCATGCAGAGCGCAGCGTCTTGCGTGCTGATGCCTGAGTAGTAACACAGCATGCCAGCATGCGAGATGCTTCAGTTGCGCCTCTGCATGGCGTGCTACTACGCCTCAGTACAACGTACTAATCCGGCTAACTGACCTGACAAGTTCGCCGATCAGACAAACCCCGCACCCTTTTTGAGGATGCGGGGTTTGTCGTTTTGGGGTTCGGGGCGGCGCGTTTACGGTATTTCCCCAGGAGAATCCCGGAAATCCCTGTAAATTTGAGGTACGCCCCGGCGTTTCAGTTTAAAAATAACAGCATGTTTGACTTTCTAGGGAAAACCGTCGCCAAGATTTTCGGAACGAAATCGGACCGGGACTTGAAGGAGATTATCCCCTATGTGGCGCTCGTAAACGCCGAATATGCCAAACTGGCACAGCTCTCCGACGACCAGCTGCGCGAGCACACCAACGAGGTGCGCGCCCGCATCGACGCCCACCTCAAGCCGCTCGACGATCAGCTGGCCGCGTTGCACGCCCGTGTCAACGAAGATGCCAGCCTCGACATCTTGGCTAAGGAGAAGCTCTTCGACCAGATCGACGAGCTGGAAAAGCAGCGCAACAAAGATCTAGAAGTGGTGCTGATGCAGGTGCTGCCCGCCGCCTTTGCCACGGTGAAGGAAACAGCCCGTCGCTACACAGAAAACGGCCAGCTGGTGGTAACCGCCACCGACTACGACCGCCAGTACGCGCAGCGTAAAAAGAACGTCACGATTCAGGGCGACAAGGCCATCTGGAGCAACAAGTGGCTGGCGGCCGGCGCCGAAATCACCTGGGACATGATTCACTACGATGTCCAGATCATCGGGGGCGTGGTGCTGCACCAGGGCAAGATTTCGGAGATGGCTACCGGTGAGGGCAAAACCCTCGTTTCGACGCTGCCGGCGTTCCTGAACGCACTCAGCAAGCGCGGCGTGCACCTGGTAACCGTGAACGACTACCTGGCCAAGCGCGACTCGGAGTGGAATGCGCCGCTGTTCGAGTTCCACGGCATCACCGTGGACTGCATCGACAAGCACCAGCCCAACACCGACGCCCGCCGCGCGGCCTACGCCGCCGACATCACCTACGGCACCAACAACGAATTCGGCTTCGACTATCTGCGCGACAACATGGCGCGCGAAACCGGTGAGCTGGTGCAGCGCAAGCACCACTACGCCATGGTCGACGAAGTGGACTCTGTGCTGATTGACGATGCCCGGACGCCGCTCATCATCTCGGGCCCCGTGCCCCGTGGCGACGTGCACGAGTTCTACCAGCTCAAGCCCCGCATCCAGCGCCTCGTCGACGAGCAGAAAAAGCTGGTGCAGCAGTACTTGGTGGAAGCTCGCAAAGGAATCAAGGAAGGCAAAGACGGCTACAAGGAAGGAGAAGCCGGCCTGGCGCTGTTCCGCGCTTACCGTGGCCTGCCCAAGAGCAAGCCGCTCATCAAGTTTTTGTCGGAAACCGGCATGCGCGCCGTGCTGCAGAAAGTGGAAAACCACTACTTGCAGGACAACGCCCGCCAGATGCCCCAGGCCGACATGCCGCTGTTCTTCACGATTGACGAGAAAAACAACCAGATTGAGCTGACCGAGAAAGGCATTGACCTGATTACGGCGCAGGGCGAAGACCCGCACCTGTTTATCATGCCCGACATCGGGGTGGAAATTGCCAATCTGGAAAAGGACAACAGCCTGAAGGACGACGAGAAGCTGCACCGCAAGGAGCAGCTCATGCAAGACTACCAGGAGAAGAGCGAGCGGGTACACACCGTAAACCAGCTCCTGAAGGCCTACACGCTGTTTGAGAAAGACGACCAATACATCCTGACCGACGACGGCAAGGTGAAAATCGTGGATGAGCAGACCGGCCGCGTGATGGAAGGCCGCCGCTACTCCGACGGCTTGCACCAGGCCATTGAGGCCAAGGAAAACGTGCGCGTGGAAGACGCCACCCAGACCTACGCCACCGTTACGCTGCAGAACTACTTCCGCATGTACCACAAGCTGGGCGGCATGACGGGTACGGCCGAAACCGAAGCCGGCGAGCTGTGGGACATCTACAAGCTCGACGTGGTGGTGATTCCAACCAACCGCGGCATCCAGCGCAAAGACGAGCACGACAAGGTGTACAAGACCGTGCGTGAGAAGTACAACGCCGTAGCCGAGGAAATCCAGACGCTGGTGCAGGCCGGCCGCCCGGTGCTGGTAGGTACCACGAGCGTGGAAATCTCCGAGTTGGTGAGCCGCATGCTGAAGCTGCGCGGCATCCAGCACCAGGTGCTCAACGCTAAGCAAAACCAGCGCGAAGCCGAGATTGTGGCCGCTGCCGGCTATCCTGGCACCGTGACCATTGCCACCAACATGGCCGGCCGTGGCACCGACATCAAGCTGAAGGAAACCTCCAAGGAGGCCGGTGGCCTGGCCATCATCGGCACGGAGCGCCACGAAAGCCGCCGCGTAGACCGCCAGCTGCGGGGCCGTGCCGGCCGCCAGGGCGACCCAGGCTCGTCGCAGTTCTTCGTGAGCCTCGAAGACAACCTGATGCGCCTGTTTGGCTCTGACCGTATTGCCAAGCTCATGGACCGCATGGGCCTGGAGGAAGGCGAGGTAATTCAGCACTCGATGATTACCAGCTCGATTGAGCGGGCTCAGAAGAAGGTGGAGGAGAACAACTTCGGCCAGCGCAAGCGCCTGCTCGAGTACGACGACGTGATGAACGCCCAGCGCGAAGTGGTGTACAAGCGCCGCCGCAATGCCCTGTTTGGTGAGCGTCTGGAGCTGGACGTCTGGAACATGATTTACGACGTAGCCGAAGACATCGTGGCCGCCCATAAAATCAGCGGCGACTATGAAGACTTCAAGCTGGCCATCATCCGGGTGTACGGCTATGACACCTACATCACAGAAGCGGAAATGAAGGGCATGGCGGCCGGCCCGCTGGCGCAGAAGCTCTACGATGAGGCCCTGGGCTACTACCACAGCAAGAACGACCATATTGCCGGCAACGCCATGCCGCTCGTAAACAGCCTGCTGGAGCAGAATGCACCGTTCGAAAACGTGGCAGTGCCCTTCACCGATGGCCGCAAGCAGGTGTCGGCGGTAGCTAACCTGCGCCGCGCGCAAGCCACAGGCGGCCACGAAATCATCCGGAGCATGGAGAAATCTGTGGTGCTGTCGACCATCGACACGGCCTGGACCCAGCATTTGCGCCAGATGGATGACCTGAAGCAGGTGGTGCAGAACGCCGTGTATGAGCAGAAAGACCCGCTGCTGGTGTACAAGTTTGAGAGCTTCGAGCTGTTCAAAGGCATGATTGGCAAAGTCAACGAAGACACCCTGTCGTTCCTGTTCCGCGCCGACATTCCGGTGCAGGGCGGCGCCCAGGGCACCGACGAGGCTGAGTTCTACATCGAAGACGAACTGCCTACGCCGGCCCCAATGCCCAAGCTGAAGGCCGAGAAGGAAGTGTCGTCGGTTTCGCTGGGTGCCGGCCCCGAGGACATGGGCCCCGACGACGCGCAGGTGCTGGAAAAGCAGATGCCCGCCCGCTCACAGAAAGTAGCTAACCGCAACGAGAAGGTGACCGTGCAGTACATGGACGGCCGCATCGTGAGCGACGTGAAATACAAGACCGTGGAAGACGACCTACTCAACAACCGCTGCGTGCTGGTTGACGAGGCATAAGGCCGCCCCAGGCACCCAAACGGGCCGCGTTTCCAGCAGGAAGCGCGGCCCGTTTGTTGTAAAGCGCCAGTCTGTTTCGCGCTACATCCTTTTACCTTTGCGTTGCCTATGAACCTCGCTCCCTATATCGACCACACGCTGCTGCGGCCCGATGCCACGCCAACCCAGATCCGGCAGCTATGCCAGGAGGCCGCCGCGCAGCAGTTTGCCAGCGTGTGCGTGCCGCCCTGCTACGTGCGCCTAGCCGCCGATGCGTTGCACGGCAGCGGGGTGCCGGTATGTACTGTAATCGGCTTTCCGCTGGGCTACGCGCTAGCGAAGGTGAAGTTCTTCGAGGCACACCTGGCCCTGACCGACGGCGCCACGGAATTGGACATGGTGCTGAATGTAAGCGCCCTCAAGGCTGGTGAGCTGGCCGAAGTAGAAGAGGAAATCGGGCAGCTGGCCGAGCTGTGTCACTTCCGCGGCGCCATTCTGAAAGTGATAATCGAAACGGCTTTGCTGACTGAGGAAGAAATCGTGACGGCCTGCCGGCTGTGCGCTGAGGCCGGGGCCGACTTCGTGAAAACGTCCACCGGCTTTGCCAGTCGAGGCGCTTCGGTGGCCGATATTGAGTTGATGCGGCAGTCGTTGCCGGCTACTATCCGTATCAAGGCTTCCGGTGGCATCCGGGCCCGGGCGTTTGCGCTAGCGCTGGTTGCAGCCGGCGCCGACAGGCTAGGCTCCTCCAACAGTCTGGCTTTGCTTGATGACCATGATGAAACCCCTACTGCGTAACGTGCTGTTGCTTCCCGCATTTCTGGCCCTGGGGGCCTGCGCCGCCACCGCGCCCGCCACCACCGGCCCTACGGCCCCGGCCGATACTTCCAAAACCCGCGCTGCCCAGGCCGCACCCGCCGTGCCCGCCGAAGACCTGAGCCGCTACCGGCCCGTTTTCACTGCACCCAAGGAAACGGTAGTGCTGGCCGCACCGCGTACCGCCGTAGCGCCCGCCAACCACGTGAATCCCCAGATTGAGCAGCGCCTGCGCGACCAGGCTTTCACCAACCAAAATGTGAAGTACGCCCAGGGTTTCCGCATTTTGGCCTACGTGGGGCTGGAGCGCGAGCAGGCCATGAGCATCCGCCGCGCCGTTATCAGCCGCTACCCCGATGAAACCGACTACCTGACCTTCAAGCAGCCCGTATTCCGTCTCTACATCGGTGATTACCTCACGCGCCTTGAAGCCGAGCAGGCCATGCTCCGCATCCGGCCGCTGGCTCCCAAGGCCGAGCTGGAATCGGCGCAGGTGGTGCTCAACAAAACTGCTTTCTAGCCGTGGCTACGCTGCGCGAGTTGCAATGGGAAGAGCTGGATTTGCTGCAGGGACTGGAGGCGTTGCCCATCGAAAATGAGAATGGCGGCATCGGGTATAGTGTAACCCAGGCCAGCCTGCAGCTACTGCTGACGCTGTGGCCCTATAGCGGCGTAGTGGACCTGACAGTGGTGGAGCGCCAGAGCCGGAACATACTTCTGGATTTTACGGTGGCCGTGCGCGGGCGCATCCGCTACAACAACGACAAGCGCGGCCAGTACCTGGAGTTTGCTGACTGCGTGCTGGTCGGCCGGGTTACTTCATCAGCCGAGCAGTACGAGGCGGCTTTCAGCCCTAATACTTTCGGGCGACCTATGCTGGTGGCTATTCATCCGTCTTTAAGCGTGCTATTCGAGTAGCCGCCTTCCTTCGTTTTTCTGCCTTATGCAACACCTGCTTTCCCGCATCAAAGCGCTGGCCACCGAGCACGCCGCCGATACCGTTGC
Organism: Hymenobacter puniceus; assembly: GCF_014333525.1. Taxonomy (GTDB): domain Bacteria; phylum Bacteroidota; class Bacteroidia; order Cytophagales; family Hymenobacteraceae; genus Hymenobacter. Next base: position 612,963 of record NZ_JACSCX010000001.1, on the reverse strand, counting down.
CCTGCGCCACCACCTGCACGCGCACCCCGAGCTGTCGTTTGAGGAGCATAATACCGTGGCCTTCGTGACCGAGCAGCTGCGGCAGCTGGGGCTGCAGCCCCAGCCCATTGCCAAAACCGGCGTGGTGGCCCTCATCGAGGGCCGCAACCCGGCCTCCCGCACCGTGGCCCTGCGCGCCGACATGGACGCGCTGCCCATCACAGAGCAGAACGAGGTGCCCTACAAATCCCAGAACCCCGGCGTGATGCACGCCTGCGGCCACGACGTGCACACGTCGTCGCTGCTGGGCGCGGCCCGGATTCTGGTGGCGCTGCGCGACGAGTTCGAGGGCACTGTGAAACTGATGTTTCAGCCCGGCGAGGAGCGGCTGCCGGGCGGCGCCAACCTGATGATTCAGGAAGGCGTGCTTGAAAACCCCAAGCCCGCCAGCGTGCTCGGTCAGCACGTTTTCCCGATGCTGCCCGCCGGCCAGATTGGCATCCGGCCCGGCCGCTACATGGCCAGCACCGACGAGCTGTACCTGACCATACGCGGCAAAGGCGGCCACGGCGCCATGCCCGAAATGAACCTCGACCCTGTGCTGGTAGCTGCCCACATCATTGTGGCGGCGCAGCAGATTGTAAGCCGCCGTGCCAACCCCAAGCTGCCGTCGGTGCTGTCGTTTGGCAAAGTCATTGCCAACGGCGCCACCAACGTCATTCCCAACGAAGTCTACATCGAGGGCACCTTCCGGACGCTGAACGAAGAGTGGCGCGACGAGGCCCACGGCCACCTGCGCCGCCTCTGCGAAGGCCTCGCCGACTCGATGGGCGCCAGTTGCGAGCTGGAAATCCGGCGCGGCTACCCATATCTGGAAAACGAGCCCAAGCTCACGGCCCGCGTGCGCGCCGCCGCCGAGCAGTACCTGGGTCCGGAAAACGTAATTGAGTTGGACCAGTGGATGGCGGCCGAGGACTTCGCCTACTTCTCGCAGGCCGCCGACGCCTGCTTCTACCGCCTCGGCACCCGCGCCGAAGATGGCCGCTTTGCCTCCAGCGTGCACACGCCCACCTTCGACATCGAGCCCAAAGCCCTGGAAACCGGCCCCGGCCTGATGGCCTGGCTCACGCTCTGCGAGCTAAACGCGGGATAAGAGGAAGCAGCGGAGAAATTGTGCATCTGCGCTTATACCACGGCTGGCCGCCTGCCCGTTAGGACCAGACTTTACCTTCAATGATGCTATATATGCGCCGCCAATTTCTACTGCTAGCCGCTTGCCTGCTTGCCACTGCCGCCACTGCCCAGCGCCGCATCACGGGCATCACCACGCTGCTGCCCGAGGCGCAGGCTGAGTTGGCCCTGACCGGCGACGACTACGCGCTGGCGGCATTCAATCTGGGGGCCCAGACGGTGAGCTCCGGCCGTAAATTCTCCACTGCTCAGCTACGTCTGGGCTACGAGCACTTCTGGAACGAGCAGTGGAGTGGGGGTGGCCTACTGAGTGTGTCCTCATACGACAGGGGCTTCAACGATAACAGCGGCAGGAGCCGGGACTACATCATCACGCCAGAAGCCTTCGTGCGCCATTGGAACACCTTGGGTAGCTTCAATTTCCGGCAGCGGCTAAGCGTAGAGTACCAGATGCCGCTGGCTGATGGCGCCGAAAGTCGTGCCCTCACCCGCCTGCGCCTCGACCTGGACCGGGTGTTTCCGCTAGGCACCAACCTGGCGTTACGCCCGCGCATCTCCTACGAAGCCGCCGCCTTCCTGCGTCTGCAGCGCGACGAGCTGGAGGAGAAAGAACGGGTAATCGACTTCGGTACTCTGCGCGGTGAAATCGGTGTGCGTTTGTCGCCCCACTTTGATTTCACGCCTTGGGTGGCCTCGCAGACAGAATATTATAATACTGAGGTGCAAACGGATGCTAATGGCAATATTACCAACGTTGGTGGGCGCTTCAATAAAATACTTCCCGCAATTGGGCTGGACCTACGCTTTACACTCTTCAAAGGCGGCGCTGTCTTCGAGCGCCGGCAGCTGCCCACGCAGCACTAAAGTTGGTTAAGTGACTTTTTGTCGGTAGTAGCAGAAAAGAAAAAAGCGCCAGTACGGAGCTTGAGATGAAATTTTGTCAATATTTCATTGGTGGCTCGATACAGTGATTTTCTTTTTAAGGACAAATTGTCATTATGCGTTGAATGGTATGGATTTTATAGAGTAGAGGTGTGCTTGTAAGCACAATTTCATCTTCTGACTCAACTAAAAATTCTGTACCCATGGCAACTCTGCTGTATAACAACCGTCCTGCTCTTCGTCCTTCGCGTGCTTTCAATGCCGTCCTGAACGACATGTTGCGCGATACACTGCCCGCCGTAAATCAGCTATCCAGCACTTTTGCTCCGGCCGCCGACGTGCTGGAAACGGAAGCTGGCTTTGAGCTGCACCTGTCGTTGCCGGGCGTAGCCAAGGATGCCGTCAACATCGACTTCCAAGATGGCCAGCTCGTTGTCAGCGGCGAGCGGAAAGCGCCTGAGGCCACCGAAAATGCACCCAAGTACCACCGCACCGAAACCGACTACGGCAATTTCACCCGTAGCTTCCGCCTCCCCGATACGGTTGATATAACGGCTATCAGTGCCGAACTGACCGACGGTATTCTGCGCGTACAACTGCCTTTTGACAGCAAGAAAGTGACGAAATATCACATCGAAGTGCGCTAAGCATTGCAAGTTCTGCAAAAAAGGCACCGGGTTGGGTGCCTTTTTTGTTGGCTCGTCTGTTGCTAGAATAGCAGTGGCAAAACCAGTGGTGGAATCAGGGAGGTTGGTCGACTCAAAACAACCTCTCGTCTGGTCCGTGCAACCTCATACTGGTTGGGTCGCATCTTTCGTTGCAGAAGTGCAATCCATAGGTAGTTCACGCTCGGTTTTGTAAATTCGGTTCTCCTCTTTTCCCTCTTTCATTCTTCTTCTCCATGCAAGCAAAACAAATGATGCTCGGTCTGCTCGGTTCCGCTGTACTTGGTGGTAGCGTGGCAGTGGGTGGCTACAAGCTGCTGGAACCAGAGCGCACCAATGTGCCTCAGGCCATAGCGGCTGACCCCAACATTCGGTACACCAGTGAGCTGCGCAGCAGCAACTACGTGGTGCCCGAGGGCCTCAACTTCACGGCCGCCGCTGCTTCCGTGACGCCGGCTGTGGTGCACGTCATGACTGAATATGCGCCTAAGGCGGGCCAGGGTGGCGGCAATGCCCGCATGGACCCCTTCCTGCGCCAGTTCTTCGGCGACGAGTTCGAGCAGTATCAGCAGCCCCAGCGCGGGCCGCAGCAGGGCTCCGGCTCGGGTGTAATCATTGCCGCCAATGGCTACATCGTCACCAACAACCACGTTATCGATAAAGCCGATAAAATTGAGGTGGTGATGGACGACAAGCGCAAGTTCGAGGCTGAGCTGATTGGTACCGACCCGACCACTGACCTGGCGCTGCTGAAAGTGAAAGCCGATAACCTGCCCTTCATTCGTTACGGCAACTCCGACCAGGTGAAAGTAGGGGAGTGGGTGCTGGCCGTAGGCAACCCGTTCAACCTCAACTCCACCGTGACGGCCGGTATCATCTCGGCCAAGGGCCGCAATATCAACATCCTGCGCGACCAGCAGGGCATGGGTATCGAGAGCTTCCTGCAGACTGATGCTGTGGTAAACCCCGGTAACTCGGGCGGTGCGCTGGTGAACCTCAACGGTGACCTGATTGGCATCAACTCCGCCATTGCCTCGCAGACGGGCTCATTTGTGGGCTATTCCTTCGCTGTGCCCAGCTCTATCGTGAGCAAGGTGATTGACGACCTGCTGAAGTATAAGGTAGTGCAGCGCGCTTTGCTGGGCGTACAAATCCGGGAGGTAGACGCCACGCTGGCTTCTGAAAAGAAGCTGAGCAGCCTGAGCGGAGTTTACGTAATGGGGTTGAGCAAAAATAGCTCGGCTGCTGATGCTGGCTTGCGGGAAGGTGACATCATCACCGAAATCAACGGTGCCAAGGTAAACACCTCGTCGCAGCTGCAGGAGCAGGTAGCCCGCTTCCGCCCCGGCGACAAAATCAAGGTGACATACCTGCGCGGCTCCGACTCGCGCACCACATCGGCCACGCTGCGCAACTCTACCGGCACCACCGACATCATCCGGGAAGAGCTGGCCAAGGCCATCAAGTATGAAGGCGCTACACTGGCCCCGGTAAGCAAGCAGGAAATGAATAAGCTGGGCCTGGAAGGCGGCGCTAAAATCAGCGGTGTGCAGGGCTCCAACTTCCGCGAAACTGGTATCGGCGACGGCTTCATCATCACCCGCATCGACAAGAATAAAGTAAGCAAGCCCCAGGATGTAGAGCAATTCCTGGAAGCCGCCAAGGAAAGCCAGGGCGCGCTGGTAGAAGGCGTGTATCCCGACGGCCGCAAAGCTTACTACCCCATCGGGCAGGCCGAGTAGTTAACGGCTTGAGTAGTGCTGAGAATCTGAGGATTCTTGAGGGGTAGATTACCTGATATAGCTAAAAAGCGCCTGCTGCAACTGCAGCAGGCGCTTTTTTGTGTTCCAATTTCAGCACCAGTAGGTAGAGGAAACAGCCGGCCCAAACCAATTCATTAGCTTTGCTGAACACGAGCCCACATTCCCACCCACCCCCACATACCCGCTTTTCTTTCCCATGAAACAAGCCCTCGAAGAAGCCACTGCTACCGGCACCGATGTACAGGACCACGACCACCATGGCATCCGGCAGGTGTTGCGCGAGCTGGGCGTAGAAGCTACCAACGCCGCTTGGAGCACCGGCCTGACCTGGGGCGGCCACGGCAACAGCCAAACCCGCGCCATCCACTCGCCCACCGACGGCAAGCTGATCGGTAGCGTCACGTTTGCTACCGCCGACGACTACGAGCAAGTGGTGCAGAAAGCGCAGGAAGCTTTTCTGACCTGGCGGACTGTGCCGGCCCCTAAGCGCGGCGAAATCGTGCGCCAGATTGGCAACAAGCTGCGCGAGTTTAAGGAGCCGCTGGGCAAGCTGGTGAGCTACGAGATGGGAAAAATCCTGCAGGAAGGCCTCGGCGAAGTGCAGGAAATGATTGACATCTGCGATTTTGCGGTGGGCCTCTCGCGCCAGCTGCACGGCTTCACGATGCACTCCGAGCGGCCGGCGCACCGCATGTACGAGCAGTACCACCCGCTGGGCGTGGTAGGCATCATTTCGGCCTTCAACTTCCCGGTGGCCGTGTGGAGCTGGAATGCTATGCTGGCCGCCGTATGCGGCGACACCTGCATCTGGAAGCCCTCGGAGAAGACGCCGCTGGTAGCGGTGGCCGTGCAACATATCATTCAGGACGTGCTGCGCGAAAACGAGTTGCCCGAAGGTATCTTCAACCTCGTTATAGGCGACGCTGAGATTGGGGCGGCTATGGCCGCCGACGGCCGCGTGCCGCTGGTATCGGCTACGGGCAGCACCCGCATGGGCAAGAAGGTAGGTGAAGTGGTAGGCGCCCGCCTAGGCCGCGCGCTGCTGGAGCTAGGCGGCAACAACGCCATCATCCTCACCCAGCACGCCGACCTGGAAATTGCCATCAGAGCCATAGTATTCGGGGCCGTGGGTACGGCTGGGCAGCGCTGTACCACCACCCGCCGCGTCATCATCCACGAGTCCATTTTCGAGGATGTGAAGGCGCGGCTGCTGAAAATCTACCCCAACCTGCCCATCGGTCACCCGCTGCAGGACGGCAACTTGGTAGGGCCGCTCATCGACAAAGATGCCGTGCAGGCCTTCACCAAGGCCCTGGAAGCCGTGCAGCAGGAAGGCGGCAAGCTGCTCATCGGCGGTGAGGTGCTGAGCGGCGCCGGCTACGAAACCGGCACCTACGTGACGCCCGCGCTGGTGGAAGCCGACAACGCCTACCACACCGTGCAGGAAGAAACCTTCGCGCCCATCCTGTACCTCATCAAGTACAGCGGCGACGTGGAAAACGCCATTGCCATTCAGAACGGCGTGCGCCAGGGCCTCTCGTCGAGCATCTTTACGCTGAACATGCGCGAGGCCGAAGCCTTCCTGGCCCACACTGGCTCCGACTGCGGCATTGCCAACGTGAACATCGGCACGAGCGGCGCCGAAATTGGCGGCGCGTTCGGCGGCGAGAAGGAAACCGGCGGCGGCCGCGAATCCGGCTCCGACGCGTGGCGCGTGTACATGCGCCGCCAAACCAACACCATCAACTACAGCACCCAGCTCCCGCTGGCCCAGGGCATCAAGTTCGATTTCTAGCTGAGAAAAAGCCACAAGCTATAAGCGGCAGGCCACAAGCTGACACTCAAACGTCAACTCGTAGCTTGCCGCTTATAGCTTGTGGCTTGTTTGGCTACATCCCTATTTTAATGTCGCCGTGGCCTTTGTAATACAGTGCGTTACCGTTGCGTAGTACGTAGTAGAGCCGGTAGAGCTTGCCTTGCTGGAAAGTGCTGCCGCTGACGTCAAGTAAAACCGCCAGACTCGTGCTGGCAGTAGTAGAGGTGTAGCGAGTCAGTACCGCTTGGTAGTTGGCGTCCACTATTACAAAGCTGCACGTTACGGCCACGGGCGCTTCGTACTGGAAGGCGGCTTGCACCGTAGCCGGATTGGGGTAGGCACTGAGGCGAGACACTGTGCCGTTGACAGTTCCATTCAGATCCAGCCCCAAGTCCTTAAACAAATCCTGCTCCTGCTGATTCCAGGGGCCGTCCAGCGTCCAGTCCGTGGGGTCGGTGGCGCCGGTGGGGCGGTTGTTTACATCGCGCACGGTAAACCCACCGTTGGGGCCGAAGTTGATGGTGGGGTCGTTGCGGTCCTTTTTACAGGCAACAAGAGCGGTGGCGGCAAAAAACAGAAGCGGAAGAAACTTCATGCGGCGAGATTAGCTTAACGGAAAGAATAGCAGATAAGGCAGTTGCAAACATACTGCGCTGTGCGGCAATGTCGGCGAGTTGGTGCAACCCTGGTGCCACGCGGCTGTCTTTCATCTGCTTGCCCTTCAGAATGTAGCAGCTTCGCTTGGAAAGTTGGATATTTACTGACTTTCGCTTGTTTCACCTTCCGCTCTTCACTCATGGAAGCTTTTGCTTATACCGATATCAACGCCCCGCTGGTAGAGCGGTGCCGCCTGGGCGACCGGCGGGCCCAGGCCGAGATATACAAGCGCTACTCCAAGGCCATGTTCAACGCGTCGTTGCGCATCACCGGCAACTACGCCGAGGCCGAAGATGTGCTGCAGGAAGCCTTTCTGAGTGCCTTTCGGGAGTTGCACAGCTATAAAGGTGACTCGTCGTTTGGCTCGTGGCTGAAGCGCATCGTCATCAACAAAAGCATCAACTGCCTGCGCAACCGGCGCCTGCAGCTGGTGCCGCTGGGCGAGCAACACGATGCCGCCGCTGGCCCCGACAGCACCGACTATGCTGCCGACAGCGACGAAACCCACTGGCGCGCCGACGTGGTGCGCCGCTGCGTGCAGGAACTGCCCGACGGCTACCGCGTGGTGCTGACGCTGTACCTGCTGGAAGGCTACGACCATGCCGAAATTGCCGGCATTCTGGGCATCACGGAGTCCACGTCGAAGTCGCAGTATAGCCGGGCCCGCAAGAAACTGCTGGAACTGGCCAGCCAGCGTGGCCTCACCGCTTAAGTTCCCCACCTTTTTGCTTTTCTCCTGATAGAGCCTTCCGGCAATTTCGGGAAAACATAGTGCCTAGTACCACCCCCGACATGAACGATAAAGAAACCGGTCTGGAAAATTTCGTTGAGCGGCACCGCGCCGACTTCGACGTGTTTGAGCCGCGCCCGGACTTGTGGGACGCCATTGAGGCGCAGCTGACGGAGCCCACGGCGGCTACGCCTGCTGAGCCGCCAGTGCCCCTGCGTGTAGTACGCCTGCATCCGGCCGCCGAACAACCTGCTGCACCCACGGCCGCCGCCCGCCGCCCCATGTGGCTGTCGCGCCCTGCCATTGCAGCTGCACTGGCTATTCTACTGCTGGCTGGCATTGGCGCTATCTGGAGCAGCAACAGCCGTTCCGCTGCCTGGACTAGTGTGGCTGCTGTGGCGCCGCGCCCCGCAGTGCCCGTCCTTGAGGAGCCCTCCGGAATGTCTTACGGGTTTGAGTCGGAGCCGGTAGCGGCAGCAGCGGCGGTTTCGTCGGCGCAGCGCCTGACGCAGGAAGTGCGCCGCATGGAAAGCTACTTTGCCGTGCAGATTGAAGAGCGGCAGGCGGAGCTGCAGAAGCTAGAGGCTACTATGCCTGCCAGCGGTGCCGCCGACTGGCAGCGTGAGCTGGCTGGCCTCGACTCCACCTACCGGCAGCTCAAACAGGAACTGTACCGCAACCCTGAGCCTACCGTGGTGCTTGACGCCATGAACCGTAATCTGCAGATTCGCCTCGACATCCTGAATCAGCAGACCCGCACCCGGGAGCAGATGCAGGAGTATCAGGCACAGGGCACGTCGGCCGCCACCAATCAGCCTCAGCCATGAACCAGCTTCTACGCCAGCTTCTGAACCAGGCGGTGCTGCTGGGTGGCCTATTGCTGGCCGGCAACAGCACCGTACAGGCCCAGTTGGGGCCTGTGGAAGTGCATTTCTACCAGGCTGGAGTTGATGCCGCGCCAGTAGGCTTGCAGGGCGGCCCCGCCGATGGGCAGGTTGTGCAGGGCCCGCAAGGCCCGCAGGATGAAGCTACTACGGCGCCCGCCATCGAGAAGACGCGCCGGATAAGCCGCACCTTTGGAGTTCCCGCCGGCAAGCCGTTTGCCCTCAATACCCGCTACGGCCGCGTGCTCGTGAACGTGTGGAACCGCCCGGAAGTCCGCACCGATGTAGACATCATCACGCGGGCCGAAACGGAAACTCAGGCCCAGCAGCTCCAGGAAATGATTCAGGTGCAGCTGCTCGAAAATGACCCTGCCACGGGCGGTATTTCCGTGAACTCGCGCTTTGGCACGATGCCCCACGGCTGCTGGAGCCGCACCAAGCTCTACGAAGTAAACTACACAGTGTGGGTGCCGCGCAACACGCCGTTGCACGTCTTCAACACTTTCGGCGACGTGAGCATCAACGGCGACCTGACCGGCGCTACCGAGCTGGCGGTGGAATACGGCACGCTGCGTACCGGCCGCCTTGATGGCCCACAAAACCTGCTGCGCGTCGGCAATGGGCAGGCTTCGGTGGTGTATGCCCGGCGCGCCAGCATTGATGCCTCGTACTCGCGGCTGCGCCTGGATGCCGGCCTGCTGGTGGATTTGCGCAACAACTACTCGGATATTGACATCGGGACAGTGCAGGATCTGACTGTGCACAGCAAGTACGGCGACGTAGCCCTGGGCACGGTGCAGAACCTGCGCGGCACTTCCGGCTACTCCAAGTTCAGCATCGACAAGCTCTCTGACCGCCTCGACATGACGGTGCAGTATTGCCCGAACTTCGAGGTGCGTAACACCGGCAAAAACTTCCGCGTCATCAACCTTGATGGCGGCTACAGCACCATCCTGCTCAACTTCGCCGATGACGCCGGCTTCAACTTCGACGTGAACACCCAGCACGGCAAGCTGCTCGTGGATAAGAAGCTGGTGCGGGTGGAATCAGAGGAAAGCGGCCCGGCCTCCAGCGACATGCAGGGCACGTTTGGCGTGGCCAGCCGCAGCCGCTCGGCCGCCAGCAACGTCAACATCAAAGTGCGCTACGGCAACGTCCGTTTCAACCGGTGATTAGGTAACAAAGCCCGTCATGCAGAGCGGAGCGAAGCATCTCGCTAGTGTGGTAGAATCACTACACCGGCGAGATGCTTTGCTCCGCTCTGCATGACGGGCTTTCTACTTTACTACTTCATTACCCGATAGACGCCGTTCTTTGTGACATGCGTACTCGTTTTTGCGGTTTGTTGTTCTCGTTGCTGCTAACCGGGCCGGCTGTGCCGCTGCTGGCCCAAACTCCTGCTGCTATGCCTGCTGCCCCGGTTCCTGTTGCGTTGCCTTCCCAGATGCGCACCTACGCTTTGCGCCTCAGCCCTGGCCAGGATGTGCGCCAGCAGCTTAATGCTTTTGTGGAGCAGCACCAGATAAAAGCCGGCGCCATCGTCACGTGCGTTGGCAGCCTCACGCAGGCCACGCTGCGGCTGGCCAACCAGGAGGGCCCCAGCGTGTACCGCGGCCACTTTGAAATCGTGAGTCTGGTCGGTACGCTTTCCACCAACGGCAGCCACCTGCACCTCTCTGTTTCCGACTCCACGGGCCGCACGCTGGGCGGGCATCTGCTCGATGGCAACCTGGTGTACACCACCGCCGAACTGGTGCTGGGCGTGCTCGACGACGTGGAGTTCCGGCGCGAGCCCGACCCCACGTTTGGCTACCGGGAGCTGACCGTTTATCCGGCTCCCAAGAAGCCCCGTAAGCCTCGCCAGGCGTTGCGCTAGCCGGCTGTTCGGCGAAGCTATATAGGCCCCGAAAATTTATTGCTTTGCCGGGAGCTGCGCTGTTTCAGGGCCGCTTTTCCGTGCGTATACTTGTAGGAATATCTGTTGGCTCCGCGCGGGCCGCGGCTATCCATTGGCTTCTTTATTTATCCTTTTTAATGCAACTACGCTCTTACGGGGCAGTGCTGGCTTTGCTGGCCGCCGCGCCCCTGGCCGCGCAGGCCCAGAAAACCGCCGCGCGTCCGGCTACTCCCGCTGCCACTGCCACCGCGCCTGCTACCGTCCTGCCGCCTCTCGTCGATTCGCGACAAGCCATAACCCAGGCCGTTACGCTCTACGACCAGGGCGACTACACCGGCGCCATTGCTCTCTACCGCAGCATCACGCCCGGCGACACGCTGTATGCTGCCGCCCAAAGTGAGCTGGCGACCAGCTACATAGCCCTGGAAAAATACCAGGAAGCCGTGGAAGCCGCCAGCCGTGCCCTTGCCCAGCCCTACCACGACCCGCAGCCCTACATTGCGCTGTCGTGGGCCGAGGAAGAACTCAAGCACCCCGACAAAGCGCAGGCCGCCTACGACACCGGCCTCAAGTATTTTCCCTACAACCAGAGTCTGTGGTTCAACCAAGGGGTGTTTCAGGTAGCCACCAAGCAGTTTGCGCCGGGCTTCGTCAGCCTGCAGCGCGGCGTAGCTCTGAAACCCACGCACCCCAACAGCCACTACCAGCTGGCGTACGTGGCCAGCCGCCAGGGCCACACCAGCCACGCCATGCTCAGCATGCTCACGTATCTGCTGCTGCAGCCCGCCGCCGGCAGCCACAACGTGCTGGTGGCGCTGGAGCAGCAGGCTGCCCGCACGGCGGTGTTGGAGGAAGCAGATAGAATTGCGCCCTTCACGCCCAACACCGCTTTTCAGGAGCTGGACGCGCTGCTGGACTCCAAGATTGCGCTGCGCAAAGACTATGTGTCGAAGGTGAAGTTTGATGCGGCGCTGGTGAAGCAGCTGCAGCTGTTGATAGAGAAGTTTCCGGCCGCGCCCAATGCCACTTCCGACGACTTCTGGCTGCGTCTCTACGGCCCGCTGGTGGCGCAACTGCGCCTCAACGACAACCTCACTACCGCCACCTACCTCGCCCTGGCCTCCGCCGACGACAAGAAAGCGGCCCAGTGGATCAAGGGCAATAAAAGCCGCATCGAGAAATTCTACACGGCCATTTCGCCGGCCTTGCTCCAGATCCGGGAGCAGCAGCCGTTTGTGCACGACGGTAAGCCCGTGCTGGCCAAAGGCTGGTTTGACGATAATGGTGTCCTCAACGGCATCGGCGAAGGCACAGTGGAAGGGGAGGAGCGCCGCTTCACCGGGCCGTGGCTGTTCGTGGATGAGAATGGCGCCAGCCAGCAGCAGGGCCTCTACAGTGCCGACTTCAAGCGCACCGGTCCTTGGCGCCTCTACTATCCCACTGGCGTGCTGGAGCGCGCCGCCACCTACCGCAACGGCGAGCTGGACGGCCTCGTGCGCGACTACCACGACAACGGCCAACCCGCCGTGGAGGCCACCTACGTGAATGGCAAGACCGAAGGCGTGCTCAAGGTGTTCAGTTACTGCGGCGAGCTAAGTGAAACCCGCACCTTTCGGGCCGGCGACCTGAACGGCCCCTACCGGGAGCTGTACCCGGACGGCAAAACCAAGATGCAGGTGGAAATGCGGGCCGATAAGCAGGAAGGCGTAAAAACCTACTTCTACCCCGACGGCATCAAGGAGTACGAGTACACTTACCTGGATGGAAAAAAGCTGGGCGCTTTCCTGGTAAACTACGCCGACGGCACGCCTGAAAAGCGCGGCACCTACGACCAGGATGAACTGCATGGCCCTTACACCGAGTACTTTTCCAATGGCCAGCTGGAAAATACCGGCACCTACACCCGCGGCAAGCGTACCGGCCTGTGGAAAAGCTACCTCGCCGATGGCAAACCCAACGACGAAAAAAGCTTCGACGAGGCCGGCGAGCTGCACGGCACCTTCCGCGACTACACGTACCAGGGCAAGCTGTACTCGGAGTCGGAGTACGAACACGGCCGTATCACGCGCCAGCGCTACTTTGACCCCGCCACCGGTAGCCGCCTGCAGGATACGCCCATACCCAAAAAGGGCCGTGTGGCCCTCCAGACCTATGGCGCCGATACCGGCACAACGGGCACCGGTGCTTATGTGGATGGGCTGATGGAAGGCGAGTGGCACTGGAGCTACGCCAACGGCCTGCTGCAGCAAATCCGGCACTACAAGCAGGGCCAGCAGCAGGGCCCGTCTCTGGAATACTACGCCAATGGCCAGCTCAAGCAACGCACCAGCTACGAGGGCGGCCAGCTGGAAGGCAGCTTCGAGAGTTTCTTGCGCGACGGCCAGCGCTACCAGACCGGCTACTACCGTGCCGGCCAGCAGCAGGGCCTCTGGCGCGAATACTATGCTGACGGCCAGGTGAGCGAAGAGTATGAAATGCATCAGGGCCAGAAAAACGGCCTCTCCCGCAGCTTCGCTCCCAATGGCAAACTCACGGAGTCGCGCGTGTATGGCTTCGGGCGCAAGCTGCAGCTAACCACCTACGACACGCTGAGCCGCGTTGTCAGTCACGTGGCGCTCCGGCCCGATACCAAGGAGTTTACCTTCGCCTTTCCCGGCGGCCAGCCCCACTACCGCACCCAGGTGGCCTGCTACGAAAACCGTGGCCCGGCCCGCTGGTACCATGCCAGCGGCAAGCCGGAAGTGGAGTTCAGCTATGAAGCTGATCAGCGCCACGGCCCCTACAAGTCTTACTACAGCAACGGCAAACTACACCAGGAAGGTCGTTACATTAACGGGGAGCGGCACGGCGAATGGAAGGACTACTACGCTTCGGGCCAGTTGCGCTCGGTGATGAACTACCGCTACGGCAGCCTCGGCGGGGAAGTGCGCTTCTATTTTCCCAACGGCCAGCTCGAAACCCTGCAGAACTACCTCTACGGCATAGCCGAAGGCCCTTCGCGCTACTACAACCCGGCCGGCGAGCTGATTGAGGAGCGCATGTATGAGCACGGCAGCCTCGCGGCGTTCCGCAACGGCACCAACCCCGCCGAGCCGTGGCAGCGCATCGAGAAGCTGGCTGGCCCGCTCAAAACCACCTTCGCCAACGGCAAGCCCGCCGCCGACCAAACCGTGAAGGGCGGTATCCTGGACGGGCTCCGCACCACCTACTACAGCTCAGGCCAGGTATTCCGCCGCATGGCCTTCCAGAATGGTCTGCTAACTGGCCCGCTCACCAGCTTTTACGCCGACGGCAAGCCGATGGAAGAGGAAACCTACCTGCACGATGAGCTGAACGGCCTCAGCCGCTACTACCGCCCCGACGGCACCCTGGAACGCACCGAAACCTACCGCAGCGGCGAGAAGCTCGGCCCAACGGTATATTACGATGCCCAGGGCAAGCCCACCAAAACCGAAGTGTACTGGAACAATTACGTGTATGAAGGCAAATAACCGGTTTGGTGGCGCCCTGGCGCTGCTTTTTAGCGCCGCCCTGCTGGCCGCGCCGCACAGTGCCCAGGCCCAGCAGCCCACGCAGCTGGTAGCCGAAATGCAGGCCCAGTTTCCGGGCGAAAAGGCCGTGTACCTCGACTACCGCACCGACCTCACTTTCGCGGTGCAGGGTGACTCGGTGGTGGTGCTGGCCCGCCACCACCAGGACATGCTGCACCTCGATGCGCAGTCGGCCATGTACGCCAACGACAAGGTGTTCAACTCCCACTTCAGCCGCGTGCAAAAGCTGGACGCCCGCACCCTGGTGCCCGCCGGCAACAGCTACAAAACGGTAAAGGTGACCGACTACAAAGAGAAGTTCGAGGTGCAGTCAGGCATCTTCTACGATGACACCCGCTCCACCACCTGGAGCTTTCCGGCCGTGACGCCCGGCGCCCGCACCGTGACCGACTATACCGTGCGCCACCCTGACCCCCGGTTTCTGCTGCCGTTTTACTTCGGCTCCTACGTGCCCGTGCGCCACGCCGAGCTGACCATCACGGCGCCCAAAAATGTGAAAATCAGCCACCGCATGTTCCATGTCGAGGGCCTCAAAATTAGCTTCAGCAAACAGGAAAAAGGCAGCACCATCACCTACCGCTGGAGCGCCGACGACCTGCCCAGCCCCCCGCGCGACTCCGACGGCCCCGAAGCAGCCTACTACCTGCCGCACCTCGTGTATTTCGTGGAGGAAGTGCCTACGGCCGATGGGCAGGCTCGGCGCATGCTGGCCGGCGTGCCCGAACTCTACAGCCTGTACTCCGGCTTCGTGAGCAAGCTCGATCCGCAGGAAAGCCCCGCGCTACGCCGCGTGGTCGATTCGCTGGCGGTGGGCGCTAAAACCGAGCAGGAAAAGGTGCAGCGCGTGTACTACTGGGTGCAGGACAACATCCGCTACGTGGCCTTCGAAAACGGCATGGGCGGCTTCATCCCGCGCGACGCCGGCCTGGTGTACGCCAAGCGCTACGGCGACTGCAAGGACATGGCCAACCTCACCCGCGAGATGCTGCGCATGGCCGGCATCAAGTCCTACCTCACCTGGATTGGCACCCGCGACCTGCCCTACCGCTACTCCGAGCTGGCCACGCCCGGCGTCGACAACCACATGATAACCACCTACGAGGCCAGCCCCGGTCAGTACGTGTTCCTCGACGCCACCAACAAATACATGCCGTTTGGGATGCCCTCGGCCTTCATTCAGGGCAAAGAGGCGCTGCTGGCCATCGATGGCAAGAACTGCAAAGTGGTGCCGGTGCCGGTGATGAGCCAGGAGCGCAGCCCGGTTTCGGACGTGTCGCAGCTGGTGCTGGACGAGAAGGGCGGTTTGCGCGGCAAGGGCAGCCTGCAGCTGCTGGGCTACCCCAAGGTGATGCAGAGCTACGCCCTCGACGGCCTCGACCAGACCGAGGAAACCAAGTACGTGAAGGCCCTGCTGGAGCGCGGCAACAACAAGTTCTTTGTCGACAAATACAGCGTCAGCCACCTCGACACCCGCGAAAAGCCGCTCACCATCGACTACGAGTACCGCCTGCAGGACTATGTGCAGAAGCTCGACGACGAAATCTACGTGAACCTGAATTTGGAGCAGCCCTACGCCCACGACAAGATTGACGCCGCCAAGCGCCGCCTGCCGCGCGTGAACGAGTACGCCACCCAGAACCACACCCGCACCGAGCTGGAAATTCCGGCCGGCTACGACGTGGAGTACCTGCCGCCCACCGCCGAAATGCGCGACCCGGTGTTCGGCTTCAAGGTGAAATACGAGCGCCAGGGCAACAAAATCGTGCAGGACAAAGAAGTGTACATCAACTACCTGATGCTTCAGCCCCAGCAATTTGCCCAGTGGAACACCGTGGTGGACAAGCTCAACGCCGCCTACCGCGAAACCGTGATTTTCAAGCGTAAAAAGGCCTGAGCACGGCAGCGTGGGCGTCCCAAGGCTGAAGCCCTAGGCTACGCAGGGCCCAACGGCCGCCGCTGACTAGCCAAGGGCTTCAGCCCTGGGACGCCCACGCCGTTTGCACGAAACCACCATATTCTGCTTCCGACGACCGGCCCAACGGCCTCAATAAGCTGCTGGACCGAACCCGTGTTATCCATCGGCAAAACTGCGCCTTCCGGCGCCTATTTTATACTTCTATGACCTTCTTTTCCGTTGCCCGCGCCACTGCTGTTTCTCTGCTGCTACTCACTTCAGCCGCGCCGCTCCAGGCCCAGCAGGCGCCCAAAACGCTGCAGTACGCCACCTATAACTGGGATGCCCAGCGCACCAAGCGTCTGCCCGTGACGGAGGCGGAGGTCAAGCTGCCGGCCCTGATTCTGCGCGACTTCACGGCTCACGAGTTCAGCGCCGCCGAAAAAGAGCTGCAGGTGTATTCCACCGAGCACCGGATTCTGCGCGTCAACACCTCCGACGGCATCGAGCAGTTCAACAAAATCTACATCCCGCAGGACGGCGGCCGGCTGGTGTACCTGAAGGCTCGCACCATCAGTCCGCGCGGCGAGGTGGTGGAGGTGAGCGAAAGCAATATGAAGGAGCTCAAAGACCAGGATGGCGGCCGCGGCTTCAAGATTTTTGCGGTAGAAGGCGTGGAGAAAGGCTCGGAAATCGAGTACGTGTTTCTGCGCGAGCGGCCCGCCAAGTTCTTCGGCCGCGAGTACCTGCAAAGCAACCTGCCAGCCCATGATGTATCGTTTGAGCTGATTTCGCCGGAGGCCCTCACCTTTGAAACGCGCGTGTACCACGGCCCCGCCGCCCGCCCCGATACGGTGGTGGCCGGCAAGCGCATCATCCGGATAAAGCTGCCCGATGTAGCCGCCGCCCGCGAAGAAACATTTGCCGCCAGCAACGCCGAACGGATCCGCTTGGAGTACAAGCTGGCCTATACCACCCAGCGCGGCCGCACGCGCCTTTTCACCTGGGCCGACGCCAGCCAGTACCTGCACGGTACCGTGTACTCGCTCAGTAAAGACGAAACCAAGGCCGTGGATAAGGTGCTGAAAGATGCCAAGTTACCCGCTGGCGGCGACGTAGAAACCCGTGTAAAGACGCTGGAAAACTACCTCAAAACCAGCTTCAACTTGGCCGAGGACGGCGAAAGTACCCTCAACCGCATTGCCGCCACCAAAAACGCCTCCGAACTGGGCATGACGCGCCTGTTTGTCGCGCTGCTGCGCCGCCAGAACATCGAGCACGAGCTGGTGCTAACCTCCGACCGCAGCGACGCTGTGTTCGACGACACCTTCGACACCTGGAACTACCTCGACAACTACGCCCTCTACTTCCCCGAAACCAAGCAGCTGCTGGCCCCGTCGCGCCCCGATTTCCGCTATGGCATGCTGCCTCCCGGCTGGACCGCCAACAAGGGCCTGTTTGTGCGCACCGTGAAGCTGGGCTCCACCGAGTCGGCTGTGGGCACCGTGCGCGACATCCCGACCCTGACCGCCGAACAAAGCCCCAACGACCTAGCCATTCAGGTGAAATTTACGCCTGAACTGGATAAGGCCCTCATTGACGTGCACCAGGTGCTGGGTGGCTACCACGGCCAGCAAATTCAGCCTTTCTACTCCCTGATTCCGGAGGAAAAGCGCACTGAGGTGATGCAGGAGCTGGTGAAAGGCAACGTACCCGACGCCACCTTCCAGAGCCTGAAAGTAACCAATGGCGAAGCCAACCTGAACCCGCTTAATAAACCGTTTCTGGTGGATGCCAGTGTGGAGTCGTCGGCACTGCTCAACAAAGCAGGCCAGCGCTACCTGTTCAAAATCGGGGAGTTGCTCGGGCCGCAGTCGGAACTGTACCAGACTGAGGCCCGGCAGTACGACGTGGAAAACGACTTCAACCGCCGCTACAACCGCGTGATTACGCTGGAGCTGCCCGCTGGCTACCAAGTGCGCAACCTACAAGACCTGAACGCCGACGTGAAAGCCGGCCCCGACGCCAAAGACCCGCTCTATTACTTCACCTCCAAGTACGCGGTGCAGGGCCAGACCGTCACGGTCACCATCACGGAAGCCTACCGCCAGATCCGTTGGCCCAAAAAGGACTTCGAAGCCTTCCGCGATGTGGTAAACGCCGCCGCCAACTTCAATAAAGTGGTGCTGGTGCTGGAGAAGAAAGGCTAAAGAGCTAGTTCCCCTCCTCTCCAAGGTGGGGAACTAGATTTAAAAGTCACTGTTCGGCATGCCGAATATTTTCTGTTCTTTGTAGTAACCTGCTTTCAGCCGTTTACTGCCATGTCCCAACCTGCCGCTTCCCTAGATACGCCTGCTGCTGCCGCCTTTCGCCGCACGATTTCCAGTTCCTTGAAGCTACGCCTGTTTATGCTGCGTAGCTTGCCGATGGCGTATCTGGCGGGGCTGCGGCTGCGCGAAATCACGCCGGAGCGGGCCGTTATTACGGTGCCGTTCAAGTATCTCACCCAGAATCCGTTTCGCAGCATCTATTTTGCCTGCCTGAGCATGGCCGCCGAAATGGCCAGCGGCATGCTGGCCATGATGCATATCCAGGGCCAGGGCCGCGTCTCGATGCTGGTGGTGGGGCTGGAAGCCGAATTCACCAAAAAGGCCGTTGGTTTGATTGCCTTCACCTCCGAAGATGGCCAGCGCATTGCCCAGGCCATTGCTGACAGCCGCGCCAGCAACGAGGGCCGCACCGTGGTGTGTACCAGCACCGGCGTAGACCAGGCCGGCGACACAGTAGCCATATTCCGGATTACGTGGTCGTTTCGGGCGAAATAGAAAGTGCCTCAATTCATTTGCAGCACATTGTAATAATAGCTCAGTAATATTAAGTTATATGAATAAGTACGCTTTTCTTTGCCTGTTATCAGGTGTTTTGACCGTGTGTTACTCTGCCAATGCGCAGTCTGTCAAATCTGTAGCGGCTACTCAAGAAGCCGGCGCTGCTCCAAGTCAAGCCTATTCGCAAGTGGCAAGTGAAATAGCCGACTTGATGCGAAGAGCTACTGTTCTATCTGACGATAAAGCGCTGACGTTGCTACGGAAGGAAAGTCCTACACTGATAGCACGAGCCGGAAAAGTGAAACCACTCTATGTTCGTTGGTTGAAGACTCTGTCTCCAGCCGAAATAAGAGCGGAAGAAAAAAGATTAAGTGGGTCCTCTTGGGGGAAATACTTTACCAATCTTGAAAATAGTTTAGAATCCGCGCCTATTGGAGCGAAAGTGAGTCGTAACCGTGCTATTGCAGAGTATGTTATGAGTCTCATGACTATTTTCAATGGGGTATAATATGCAAGCTAAAAGCGCGTCGTGCAGCGCATAGCAGCTTGCTATATAGCGGCTTGGATTGCAGCAACAATCTTTACCACTCCAAGGTCCTAACCGGTAGTTATGCGTTTTATTATTACAGCTTTGCTGTTATTAGGGGTGCTGGCCTCAGGCCAAGCCCGGCCGCTGGTGTGGGTGCAGCTAAACCTGGACCCGGCTACGCACCGCTTCACCTGCCACTACACGTTTCGCCTGTCGGCCTCCGACACCAGCTCCGTACTGAAGCTCAACCTCAACCGGCAGTTTCAGCTGCAGCAGGTGCGCAGCACCGGCGCCGTGCCCCCGCGTACCACGCGGCTGTTCTACCCGTTTTTTGGGGATACGCTGCAGCAGGTGACGGTGCGCTTCGGCAACGGCCCGGCCCGCCGCCAGGTGGAGCTGACGTACGCGGGCACCCTGGGCAAAGGCAATTTCGCGGCCGACGTGAACGTGCTGAGCGGCCACAGTAACTGGCTGCCATTCCGGCCCTACGCCGAGTATGAAGTGGTAGACTACGAACTGGCCGTGCGGGTGCCGGCCGGCTATCAGGTGCTGAGCACCGCCGCGCCGCGCCGGCAGCGGGCCGGGAGCTACGCTTTCCGGGGCAGCACCAGCGCTACTGAGTTGACGGCTATGGTGGCGCGGCAGTTCGAGCAGCTGGTGGCCGGCAGCGCGCCGCGCATTACGGTGATGAAAGCCGCCGCTACACCGGGGCGGCCGGATTCTGTGCTGTTGCAGAAAACCCAGGACATCGTGGCATTTTACAACCGCAGTATCGGCCGCCAGGACGCGGTTGCACAGTTCACGGTTTTCCTGCCCGGTACCAACCACGAAGCCTACGGCCTGCTCGACAATGCCGCCGTCATCACCTACACTGATTTCGACGTGGCCAAGCGGGGAGATTTGCTGATTCTGGCCCACGAGATAAGCCACAGATGGTGGGCTTACGGCTCGTATCACGACGACAGCGCGTGGCTGAACGAGGCCTTCGCCACCTATTCCAGCCTGCTCTACCTGCAAGCAAGCGGAGATGCCGAGGGCTACCGGCAGGAGTTAGCGAAGCTGGCCGCCTCGGCCGCCGGTGCGCCGCCGGTCCTGGGTTTCAACCGCTACCAGCACGAGCCGGCCGTTTTCCGCCGGGTGGTGTACAACAAAGGCACGGTGATCCTCGCGGCCCTCCACGACCGGCTGGGGGCCGAGCCATTCAACGCCGTGCTGGCCGCCACGGCCGCCCGCAAAGTATCCACCACGGCCGGCTTTCTGGAAGTAGTAAGCCAGCTTGCCGGACAGCCCACGCGCGACTGGCTGCTGGCCGAGCTGAGCCGCTAGCGCGGTTTCTGTAGCGTGAACTTTGTAGTTGGCGTCTCCGCGCTGTTCTGGTGCTTGTCGTTCCGGGTCGCGAACTATAAAGTTCGCGCTACTTTCAGGCGGTCAGGCTGACTTCAACATTGTCTCAACCCAACCCCGTTACCGTTTCCCCATGAAGACGATTCTGCTGGCCCTGCTGCTTTTTATATTACGCATATCCTCTGCACAAGCCTGTTCCTGTGTGAGCGGCGCCCGTGTTTCCGAAAAGCAGCAGATTGCGGCTGCATACCAGCGCGACGCCCTGATATTCGTGGGCAAGGTGGTGAGCGTTGAAACTGTGGTGACGACAGATTCCTTACGGGTGGCGGACACCGGACCGGTGGAAAAGCAGTTCCATCTGATTCGGCGCGAAACGCTGCGCTACACTTTTGCCGTTTCGCAGCAGCTGAAAGGAACGGCTACGGGGCCAACGGTACTGATAGCCAGTGAAGCCTCCAGCTCTATGTGTGGCAAGCAGTTTAAAGTAGGCTCCGAGCAGCTGATATACGCGTTTCTGGTGACGCAGAAAGCTTCACCCTACGGCGGTGAGCCGGAAAATATTACGCCGTACTATGAAACCAGCTTGTGCAACCGCAGCCAAGAGTTGAGCCAGGTGAAACCGGCCGAACTGAAGCAACTGCGGAAACTCGCTAAGGCTGGCTAGCGGCGAAGGTTCAGTAGCAGCTCAGTCCTCCTCACCGAGCCGCTCTTTGGTGATGACGTTCACCATGCCGTCCTCACTCACCACAATGGCCAAACACGGATACGGGGAGGTTTCGACGTAGCGGATGGCCGAGTTGTAGCGGGCGCCGCGGGTGCTGGTGCCGCGGCCCGAAGCTTTGCCGTCCAGAATCACGCCGATGGAGTAGCAGTAGCTGTCGGGGTCCAGCAGCACGGCGCCGTCGATGCTGGTGACAAGGCGCGTGATGAGCGGCGTAAGTGGCACCGGCTCAATGAGCGTGCACTGCAGCTTCAGGCGGTCGGCTTCAGCCAGGGCTTCGGTGGTGATGACGAGCAGCGTGCCGTGCTTCTGGCGGCTGGCTTCCAGCACCACATCCCAGAGGCGCTCAATCTTGGCCGGATCAGTGAGCTGAAAGGTGCGCTTGAGGTCTTTGCGGAAACGGCTGCGGTTCACGCGGAAGCGGGGCAAGCTGGGCTGGCTGTAAATCGTGCGCATCAGCACCTTGCCGTCGTGCTGAAACTCCCAGGCGTAGTGGTTAATGAAGTTGATGACAAACACGTCTTCGCGGGCCGGGTCATAGGTGCCCACCAGGCGGCCCAGCGCATACACGTTTTCACTGTCGGCCAGCAAGCTCACGTCGGGCGTGGTCATCTCCAGCAGCTTACGCACGGCGCGGTAGTCGGTGAGCGGGGTGGGGCAGGTGAGTGCAAACACTTCCTCCAGATTGGGGTGGTGCCGCCGCGCCAGAATGACTTTGCCCACGCCCTCGGCGCCTTCGTAGCGGAGGCTGGAAATGGTGTTGAGCGTGTGAAACAGCCGGGCTGCGCCCGGTTCGGCCCCAAGGGCCTGTGCGGGCGTGTCGAGCAGGCTTTTGCCGGCGGCGCGCAGGATTTCCTCGGTTTCGCGGGGGCGCACCAACAGGCCCGAGCCGGGCTCCGGCTCGCTCAGCAGCTTCACGCATTCCTCGTGAAAACGCTGCATGGCCGAAGTCAGCAACGACGGCATCAGGGGGCGGCCGTCAGTGTAGTAGCGGTTGGCGCGCAGCGAAGGGTAGCCCCGCAATGGCTTGCGCTGCACCCGCAGCACGGTCATCACGAAAAAGCCATGAATCTCGATGGGCCAGCCGCAGATGTGCTGGTGCTGAGTGTGCTCGTCGAGCTTGTCGAGGACAGTTTGCACGGCTTTGCGTACGCCCAGGCCTTCGTGGCGACGACGCACCATCTCGGGACTCACGTCGTCGCGGCCCGCGAAGGGTGGGGCGGTCTGGCTCTGCAGAATGCGACCCTCGGCTACTACGCCCGCAAAATGCTGCGCATCCAGCCCGCAAATAGTTGGCTCCAGGCAGGCGGTGAGTGAAGCCGCATCGGGCTGGGTAGGCAAGGCCAGCAGCAGCACGTAAGGCTCCAGCTCTTCGTCGAGCGCGCTGAACAGCCCATCGGCCAGCACCTGCGCCACCTGCCGGAACCGGGCCTGATGCGGCCACACCCGGAAAGCATCGGATACGGGGGCTTCGTAAGTGGGCGCGACGGGCGGCGCGGAAAGCAGCGGGAGCGGGGAAAGCATGCGGATACGGATTGAAAAGCGGCCCGCTAGCCTGGGCCGCCACACGACAACAACGCCGGGCGCGCTTTGATAGACGCAAACCACCGGCAAGTATTTTAAAAAAGGCTGAACGACTTCTAGGTCGTTTACCTCGAACGACCCAGCTGAAGCTGCCAGAACCGTCGCGCTGATGGCCATGCGCAACTGGCGCGCCCGACCGCCAGTTGGATGGCTACGCCCTACACTATCGGACCGAAAATTCCGGGGCTACAGCTGAAACAGCACCGGCAGCACCATCTTCTGCCGCACCGGCTCGCCTTTGTAGGTGGCGGCGGTCCATTTGGGCGCGGTTTTGATGAGGCGCAGCGCTTCCTGGTCGAGGCCCGAGCCGAGGGGCTTGAGCACTTTGGCGTCGGTGAGCGAGCCGTCTTTTTGGATGATGAACTCCACCATCACGCGGCCCTCAATCTTGCGCTGCCGGGCCAGGGCGGGGTACTGCTGGTTTTTCTGGATCCACTCGAAAAAGGCCTCTGTGCCGCCCACCGGCCGCGCCGGCTGGTCGGCCTTGACGGTGGTAGTGCCTCCGCTCGGTACGCCAGGGGCAATGAAGGCTGTGCCGGTAGTTGCCGCGTCGTCGGCGCCGGCCGGAATCTGGAACGAGATGGGCACGGTTACGCGCTGGCGCACCTTGCCGCCTTTGTGCATAGCCGGGGTCCAGCGCGGGCCGGCCTTTATCAGGCGCAGAGCCTCCGCATCCAACTCGGGGTCGAGGGGGGCGGCCACTTCCGCGTTGGATATGCCGCCGCTCTTTTCCACCACAAACGTGACCGTAACCGTGCCGGCCGCGCCGCGCTGCAGCGCCGCCGTGGGGTACTGCTGCTTGTCGGCCAGGTACTGGGCGTAGGCGTCAAGCCCGCCAACCGGCACGGCGGGCTGCGCTACCGCATCATAAATCTGGTCGGCAGGTGGGGCCTTCGGGTACTTTAGTTTTTGCTGGGCCTGCCCGGCGGCCGGCAGGGCAAGAACAGCAACCAGTAGCAAGCGGCGGAAAGTGGAATGCATAGCGGCGAGGAAAAATCAGCGAAATACCTGTCCCGGAATTGCCGGGCCCTGCTCAACAACCGCACCAGGGGCCGCCCGGGTTCAGCCTCTACGCAGCAAGCCCGAAAATCGGCTATTTTTACCGTATGGCACCTGACACTCCTTCCGCATCGGCCGACACTCCGGCCACCCCGTCGCCTTCATCGTCGTCGCAGGCGCACAACTCCAGCCGTGCGCCCGAGCCGGTGGGTTTGTATCCGCACGCTAGGCGCGCCGGCAACCTGCTGTTTCTGTCGGGCGTGGGGCCGCGCCAGCGGGGGCAGAAGCACGTGCCCGGCGTGGAGCTGGACGAGGACGGCAACATCCTGCAGTACGACTTCGAAAGCCAGTGCCACGCCGTGTTCCAGAACGTGCGCTACATTCTGGAGGAAGCCGGCGCCCGCTGGGAAGACCTCGTGGACGTGACCGTGTTCCTGACCAATATGCAGGACGATTTCCACACCTACAACCGCCTCTACGCGACTTATTTTGCTGACAATCAGCCCTGCCGCACCACGGTGGAAGTCAACTGCCTGCCTACACCCATTGCCATCGAGCTGAAGTGCGTGGCGGCTATCAGCTAAGCTATGCGGACAAACTGTTGGCCGGCGGCCGGCCTGTTGCTGCTGCTGGGCTGCACTTTACCGGTCCGGGCCCAAAGCCCTGCGGTATCGTTCAGCGACGTGCAACAGCTGGTGGGCACCTACGAAGGCACTCTTGATGGCAAATACCGCATCCGGCTGCAGCTGAGTGGCCGCGACTCGGTGCTGACGGGCCAGTATTACTACCGCTCGAAAGGCAAACCGCTGCAGCTACGGGGCCAGTTGAGTGCCAGCGGTGCTGTGCTGCTGCGCGAAACTGTGGATGCGGATACCGTGGCTACCGGCTGGTTTTCGGGTAATCTGGCCGCCAACCAGTCATCTACCGACCAGGTGCTTCGCGGCCACTGGTACAACCGCTCAGGTACTACGCTCATGCTGTTTGAACTGGCCCGCGTCACGGCCCCGATTCGGCCTGCGGTGGCTCGGGCCCAGGTAGGGGCCAAAGCGTATCTGAGGTCGTTCCAGGGGCCGGTAGTTACGGTACCCGACGCCGGCGTGACCAAGCTGCTGGCGCATTGGTTTTCGCTGGAAAACTTGACTGGCTATGACCTGGCCAGCCTGCGGGCAGAGCAGGAGTACAAGCGCCAGGAGGGCGTGAGCGGTGGCATTGAGGAACTGGACTACGCAGTGAGCTATAATGCCCACGGCTTGCTCAGCATCACCACCCAAACCACCGGCACGGGCCTCAGCGTGTGGCACGACCACCGCACCTAGACCATTGACCTGAATACTGGCTTTCCAGTGGTGCTGGAAGACGAAATCCGGCCTGAAAAACTGCTGCAGTTTCTGGCATTGGGGCAACGGAAACTGCAGAAAATGACGCGGGCCTATGTGCCTGGGCAGGAAGGTTTTTTGTCGGAAGAAGACGTGCAGGGAATACTGGGACAGCAATTCAGCCTGGGCAGCACACGTGAGTATACGGTGTCGGCAGCGGGCCTTATGTTCGACCACTCGGTGAGCTACGACGGTCTGTCGAATTTCGTGTATAAGGTGCTGGACGGTAACTTTCAAGTGAAATTCACCCACGCCGAGCTGGCGCCTTTTCTGAAGCCCGAAAGCCCGCTGCGGCGACTGGTGCAGCAATAGTATAGCCTCCTGCCGGACCTGCGTACCTTCGCAGCATCATCTATTGCTGCTGCCGTGCCCGTTTCCGCCAATTTTCGCCCGATTACCGTTCTGCCCGCCGAGGTCTTTGCGGAGAACCTGACCACGCACACCACGCAGGAGCAGCACTACGCCCGACGGCACCAGCTGGGCGGCTGGCTGCGGGTGCTGCTGTTTGGGGGCGGCGCGGCCGGAGCGTGGTGGCTGTTCAGTAGCGGGTTTGTGCTGCCGGGGCTGGCGTTTGTGGTGGGCGTGCTGCTGGCCTTCTGGGGCATGGTGCGCTGGCACGCGGCCGTGGGCTACCAGCGCGAGCATCACCGGCTGCTGGCCCAGCTGAATCAGCAGGAGTTGGACCGCCTCGCCGGCAAGCTCGGCGGCTTCGATGCCGGCCAGCGCTACCTCGACGCCCAGCACCCCTACGCCGCCGACCTCGACGTATTCGGGCTTCACTCGTTGTTTCAACTGCTCAACCGCGCCTCTACCCGCCTCGGCCACGACTGGCTGGCCAACTGGCTACTGCGCCCGGCCCTCTCCGACGAGGTGCGCGCCCGCCAGCAGGCCGCCGCCGCTTTAGCGCCCGACCTGGCTTGGATGCAGGAGTGGCAGGCCCGCGCCCGCCACTTTCCGCGCCAGCACGAGGCCGATCCGCGCGAGTTCAGTGCCTGGCTGGCCCGCCCCGATTTTTTCCAGAACAAAGCCTGGCTGAAGCCGCTGCTGGTGCTGCTGCCGCTGCTGGTGCTGGCCAGTGCGGCCGCCTGGGGGCTGGGGCAGGGCTACTTCTGGCTAATAGGTGTGCAGGTGATAGTGAGCTTACTCAACGGCCGCCTTGCTGAAGCCCGCAACGAATACGCCACTCAGGCTTTGGCCATGCACGACGCGCTGCGCGCTACTCAGGCGCAGCTGGCGCTGTTCGAAGACGAGGCCGCGCCCGACTGGCAGGCGCCGCGCCTTCGCGAACTGCGCGCCACGTTGCGCGCCGCCAGCCACGGCACCGCCGCCACGCGCCGCCTGGGTCAGCTCACCACCGTGGCGGGTTTGTTTCGAGGGCGCGAGCATCCGCTGGGGGCGCTGCTGCTGAACAATTTCCTGCTCTGGGATTTGCACGCCATGTGGCAGCTGGAACGCTGGAAGCGTGATCTGGGCCCGGAACTGACCACCGTGCTGGAAGTACAGGCCGAGCTGGAGGCACTGGTGAGTTTAGCTGGCTGGCAGTTTGCCAACCCCACCTACGTGACGCCCGAGCTAAGCGCCGGGCCGCTGGAAGTGGCCGCCGAAGCCCTGGGCCACCCGCTCATCTTTGCGGCTCAGCGCATCACCAACGATTACCAAACCTTCGGCTACGGCCAAACGGCTGTCATTACGGGCTCCAACATGGCCGGCAAAAGCACGTTTCTGCGCACGGTAGGCCTAAACATGGTGCTGGCGCTGGCCGGCGGCGTAGTATGCGCCCGGCACCTGCGCCTGAGTCCGGCGCAACTATTTTCGGCCATGCGCACCCAGGACAACCTTGCCGAAAGCACCTCCTCGTTCTACGCCGAGCTCAAGCGCCTCAAGCTGCTGCTGGACATGTCTTCTTCTGGAATAAAGCCTCGCAATGAAGAGCTCCAAATGACGCGGGAGGCCGCCGGGGCCAGCTTCTCGGCTCCAAATCACCAACAAAACCTAATCCCTAATCCCCAAGCCCTAAACCCTGAACCCGAAAGCCTCCCCGTTTTCTACCTGCTCGACGAGATTCTGAAGGGCACCAACTCGCTTGACCGGCACCGCGGGGCGCGGGCGCTGCTGCGGCAGCTACACCAGCGCCGCGCCGCCGGCCTCATCAGCACCCACGACCTGGAACTGGCCGCCCTGGAAAGCGAGTGGCCGGGGCAGGTGCGCAACTTCAGCTTCAACAGCACGTTCAGCGAAGGTCAGATCCACTTCGACTACCACCTCACGCCCGGCGCCTGCCAGGCCTTCAATGCCAGCCAGCTTATGCAGCTCATGGGCATTGAAATCGAGTAGCTGAGTGAAGAGCAGCTGAGTAATGGAGTAACTGAGTAAAGTCTTCGTAAGGCAGCAGGCCTGCTCTACACAGGTATTCCACTACTCAGCTACTCGCTACTCAGTTATTCTCTACTCAACGACTCCTTCATTTAGTTACTCTTGCATGTACGTTCGTAATAATCTGCGCTGGCGCGTCATCTGGAAGTTTGCCTGGAAGGGCTTGCTGGTGTTCACGCTGTATTCCCTGCTGGTCTGCGTCATCTACGGGCCGCTGGGATTCCACTCGCTGTCGATTCCGTGGCAGCCGGTGGCTACGCTGGGCATTGCCGTGTCGTTCTACATCGGCTTCAAAAACAACGGCTCCTACGACCGATTCTGGGAGGGCCGGCAGCTATGGGGCGGCATCGTGAACTACAGCCGCACCTGGGCCATTCAGGCACTGGAATACGTGACGTCGGTGGTGGATGCGCCGGGCGTGGATGCGCCGGCCGCTTCGCGCGCGGAATTGAGTTTGCGCCACCGCCGCCTCGTATATCGCCAAATTGCCTGGTGCAACGCCCTGCGTTTGCAGCTGCGCCGCCAGATAGATCAGTGGGACACGCAGGTGGCCCCGTTTCTCGACCCGACGGAGTCGCGCGAGATGCAGCGCAAGCAGAACCCGTCGGC
This sequence comes from Hymenobacter puniceus, assembly GCF_014333525.1. Taxonomy (GTDB): domain Bacteria; phylum Bacteroidota; class Bacteroidia; order Cytophagales; family Hymenobacteraceae; genus Hymenobacter. Next base: position 584,691 of record NZ_JACSCX010000001.1, on the reverse strand, counting down.
GCATTTGCTGCGCCAGCAGGCCGCCGACTTGCGGGTGCTGCGCGAGGAGCGGGGCCTGCTCAACGACTTTCAGCACGTGAACATGATGACCAGCATCGAGCAGTTCAACAACCTGCAGGGCGGCTGCGAGCGAATCAAAAACACGCCGTTTCCGCGGCAGTATGCGTTTTTTAGCTTTGTGTTTGTGTGGCTGTTTGCGGCGCTGCTGCCGCTGGGCCTCATCGGTGAGTTTGTAAAGCTCGGCCCCGATCATATCTGGCTGACGGTACCGTTTTCAGTGCTGATTTCGTGGGTGTTCAATACCATTGAGGTGGTAGGCCACAGCAGCGAGAATCCGTTTGAAAACGAAATGAACGACGTGCCGATGACGGCCATCTGCCGCACCATCGAAATCGACCTGCGCGAAATGCTGGGCGAAACGCACCTGCCGCCCAAGCTGGCCCCCATCGACGATATTCTTTATTAGGCCTGTAAGCCGTAAAATGGCGGCAGAACGGCAGGCATAGCCGTCTGGGTGTGCTCTGCCTGCTCCGAGCTGCCCACTCAGCCCGCACAAGGTCTGGCTGAGTACGTATAGGCGCATCAGACTCTGTCGTCGGTTGATTTCATGAACGCACAAGCCCGCAAGGTTCGCTACTTCTTTTTCAGCCAGGATTTCTCCGATGCGCTGCGCATCACGCTGGCCGTATTGCTGCCGGGTGCCTTGCTGGGGTGGTTGGGGCAGCTGAATACCGGGATAGAAGTGGCGCTGGGGGCGTTGTGCATCAGCATTATCGACTCGCCGGGGCCGGTGGTGCACCGCCGCAACGGCATGCTGGCGGGCATCCTGCTACTACCCGGGCTGGCCCTGCTTACGGGTTTGCTGCAGCCCTATATCTGGCTGCAGGGCCTGGAAATCGGGGTGCTGAGCTTTGTATTTACCTTGTTTCTGGCCTATGGCAACCGGGCAGCTTCCGTCGGCTCGGCCGGGCTGCTGCTTGTTATTCTGATGATGGACCGCAGCCTCACGCTGCGCCAGCTGGTGGAATATGTCCTGCAGGTAACGGCCGGCGGCGTGTGGTATCTGCTGGTAAGCTTGCTTTGGTACCAGATCCGGCCGTACCGCCCGGCTCAGCAGGCGCTGGGCGAGTGTGTGCAGGCCATTGCCGGCTTCCTGCGCCTCAAGGCCGAGTTCTACCGCACCGGCACCAAGCTCGACGATGACTTCCGCCGCCTGATGGCCCAGCAGGTGACCGTGAGCGAAAAGCAGGATGCCGTGCGTGAGCTGTTGTTCAAAACCCGCCAGATGGTAAAGGAGTCTACCGGGACGGGCCGCCGGCTGGTGCTCACCTTCGTGGATGCCGTGGATTTGTACGAGCATATCACGGTGTCGTATTTCGATTATGCGGCCCTGCACGCCCGCTTCGAGGCTACCGGTGTGCTCGACGCCATTGCCAGCTTAGTAGAGCAGATGGCCGCCGAGCTGGAAAGCATCGGGCTGGCTATTGAAGCTAACCACGGCCACACCGCCCGCGTGAACCTGACGGCCAGCCTGGAGCAGCTTAAAGCCCGCATTGATGCGCTGGACGACCCCGCCCAGCCCGGCCACACGCGGGTGCTGAAGAAGATTCTGGTGAACCTGCGCAACCTCACCCAGCGCCTGCAGGACATCCTGGCGTATTTCGATGCCCAGGCGCCGGCCGCGCCCACCGTCACCGGCCGGGAGCTGGAGTTCGGCAAGTTTGTGGTGCACCAGCAATTTGGCCTGTCCCAGCTCCGCGACCATCTGACACTCAGCTCCGGCGTGTTCCGGCACGCCGTGCGCATGATGCTGGCCTGCCTGGCGGGCTTCGTGGTGGCCAAGCTACTGCTGCCCAGCCACCACAGCTACTGGGTTATCATGACCATTACCTACATGCTCAAGCCGGCCTTCAGCCTCACCAAGCAGCGCAACATCAACCGGGTGCTGGGGACGCTGCTGGGCGGCGTAATTGGCGGGCTGGTGCTGTGGCTGATTGACGACCGAATAGCGTTGGTGGCGCTGCTGGGCGTGTTTATGCTGATTTCGTTCAGCTTCACGCGCAGCAACTACATTGTGGCCGTCACGTTCATGACGCCCTTCGTACTGATCCTGTTCAACTTCATGGGCCTCGGCTACCTGCAGGTGGTGGAAGAGCGCATTCTCGACACGGTGATAGGCTGCCTGCTGGCTTTTGCGGCCAGCTACCTGCTGTTTCCGCGCTGGGAAAGCGACCAGCTGCAGGACCACATGCGGGCAGTGCTGCGCGCCAACCTGCGCTACCTCCAGACGCTGCAGGAAAGCTTGCTGGGCTCGCCCGTGGCCGTGCTCGACTACAAGCTGGCCCGCAAAGATGTGTACGTGAGTTCAGCTAATCTGGCGGCGGCGTTTCAGCGCATGCTTTCCGAGCCGCGCGGTAAGCAACACCGCCCCACTGAGGTGCACGAGTTTGTGGTGCTCAACCACATTCTCTCATCAAATGTGGCTTCCATTACCTCGGGTTTGCTGGCTGGCACCGCCCGCCCCGTGCATTCTGCCGCGCTGCTGCGGCCCTTGCGCCAGGCCCGGCAGGCGCTGCACCGCAGCCTGCGCCGCCTCGACCCTACGGAGTCCGAAACCTTGCCTGAGCTGCCTGTGGCTGCCACATCAGACCCCAAACTGAGCTCTGACGCCCAACTCACCGAGCAGCTGGACTTCATTCAGAAAGTAAGCGGCGACGTGGATAAGGTGACGGAGGAAGTACTGCGGTAGCACGGTTGAGCTGTTGGGAATCTATCGAAAAGCAAGAGTCCCTACTCGGCTTGTGCCAGATAGGGACTCTTGCTTTTGGGAATGAAGCCAGTTTTACAGCTTCACGCCGACTGAGGCAAACCAGGTGCGGCCGTCGGCGGGCAGGATGCCGGGGCCGGGGTAGCCACCCGAGCGGCGGGTGAAATACATCTTATCGAACACGTTGTTAAGGCCGCCGCGCACCGTGAAGCGCTTGGCGAAGCGGTACGTGGCCGATACGTCCGTGACAGAGTAGCCGGGTACGCGGCCGTTGGTGGCCGCCGCGTTAGGCGCTACGGTGTTGTTGGCATCCGCGAATACGGCCGAAACGCGCGTCAGCTGCGTGGTGGCCGAGAAGCCTTTGTGGGCAAACGTGCCCCCGAAACGGTGTGTGTACTTGGGTGCGTATTCCACCCGGTTGTTTTTCAGGTCGCCTTCCTGCAGGTTGCTGCCGGTTAGAGTGGCCGTGCGCAGCTGCGTGTAGCGGGCATCCACGAATGCCGTGGACGCAAACACGTCGAAGTGCGGCAGGTCGAAGTCTTTCGTCAGAACATGAATCAAGTCCAGCTCTACGTAGGCTTCCACCCCTTTGTGCACGCTCGTGCCGATGTTGGTGCGGAACTGCTGGGTGGCGGTAGTGCTGCCCGGCACAAAGCGGCGGATGGTGCCAATCCGGTCATCGTAGCGCAGCCAGAAAGCGTCCACGTCAAAGGTCAGCACGTCGGCCCAGCTGCCGCGGTAGCCTACTTCGGCATTGAAGCCGCGGGCATCCGTCAGGTTGGGGTCGATGACGTCGGAGGTGGCTGGCGGCGTCAGGTCGCCGAACGTGACGGGTCGGAAGGCGCGCGAGTAGTTGGCGTAGAAGCTGGTCTGGTCGGTGGCGCGCAGCTCGGCCCCTATGCCGTACAGCAGCACGTTGCGGCGCGAGTCCTGCCGGATCTGGTTTTCGGAGCCGTTGGAGTTCAGGCTTAGGTAGCCGCGGCCCTGATTGTCAATGATTTCGTAGCGCAAGCCCGGCGTGAGCGTCAGGCGCGAGCCTACCCGGAAGATGTTTTCCACGAAGGCAGCGTAGTTGCGGGTGCGGAAGCTTAGCTCGCGGCCGTAGCGCGGGGCCTGCAGGGTGAGGTTGAAGTCGGAGCCGGTGTCGCCGGCGCCCTGCTGGCGGCGGCCCAGGTTGGCGGCGGCCACCCGCACGCCGGCAGCCAGCGTGTGCTGCTGGCCCAGCAAATCATAGTCGGTGAGCAAACGTAGCTCCGAGCCCAGGTTGCGGTACCGGTCCCGGTCGAGCTGGCGCGCGGCGGCTTTTCCGGTAGCGGGGTTTTCGTTGTCGGGCAGCGCCACGCTCACGCCGCTGGGAAGTCCGATGGAGTTCCGCTCACCAATGAGGCCAAACGTTTTCAGGCTCAGGCGTGTGCGCTCCGAGAATTGATAGTCGGCCGTGAAAGCCGGGATAGTCCAGGGCGTGCTGAACCAGTTGCGGCCGCGGCTGCTCTGGCGCACGTCGCCGTTGTAGAACTGCTCGTCGGTGAGGCCGCCGGGCTGCTGAATCTCGTAGTCGAGGTGGCTGATTTCGGCGCCCAGCCGCAGCTTCTCGGTGGCCTGAAACTGGACGTTGCCGTGGAAGTTGCGGATGTTGAACTCGGAGTTGTCACGCCAGCCGCCGCCCAGCCGCTGCTGGTAGTAGCCGAAGTAGCTCACTTTGCCCACCGTGCCGCCCAGCGAGTTATAGGTGCCCACCAGCCCGTTGTTGCCGACGCTGTTGCTGCTCTCAAACTCGATTTTCTTGTCTTTAGGCCCGCGCTTCAGCTCGTAGTTGAGCACGCCGCCAAACTGCGGTCCGTACTGCAAAGACCCACCGCCCCGGATGATCTGAATCCGCTCCACAGCTTCCAGCGGCGGGTTGTAGTAAGCCTCCGGATAGCCAAATGGGTCGGAGCTGATGTCCATGCCGTTCTGGCGGGTGTTGAACTCCCAGCTGCGGTTGGGCGAGAGGCCGCGCGATGCCACATTGATCTGCTGGCCTGAGCCGTCGCTTTCCCACACCGTAATGCCGGGCACCTTGGCAAACACCTGGCGGGCGCTGTTCACCACCAGGTTGGCGTCCAGCTTATCCATTTCAATTACCTCGTTCTTCTTGCCTGCCGTGATGGTCGTGCCATCAACCTCTGGGGCAAAGCGGAGACTTTTGGCGGCCACCGTCACGCCAGCCAACTGCTGCACGGTCTCCTCAATAGTCAGCTTGAGCGTTTGAGCTTGGCCGCTTTGCAGCGTCACTGTCTGGCTGACAGGCCGGATGCTCAGGCCGCTCACCGTCACGGTAACGTCGCCGGCCGGCAGGCCATACAGGCGAAACGCACCGCGCGCATCCGTCACAGCGGTGCGCTCACCTGCCGTTATCAGTACGCCCTGCACGGCTTTGCCGGTTGGGTCGAGTACAGTACCCATGAGGGTAGCGCCCTTGCCGGGCTCGTCGTGGGTGAGGAGGGACAAGCCGGCCACAGCCGATGCGGGAGAAACTGCCGTACCGGCAGCCAGCAGGAGGGAAGAGAGGAGCAGAGAACGAGGACGCATATACAGCAGGTTAAGCAGTCAATGACTGGCTGAATTCTGCTGCAAAAGTAGTACTGTTTAGAATAGATTTAAATAGCTGAATAGAAAAAATCTAAATAAGAGTTTGCAGGATAGAAGCGGCAACCCCACCGGATGATGCGCGGCCGCCTTTTTATCAGGCTTTCAGCGCCTGCTATATTCGTGGTCAAACAGTTTCTGCTTAGCGGTCTTTGCCGGGCGCTGAGGTCACCAGCACCCAGCCTTCAACGACTACCAGCGTCAGGACTACCAACGCCTCCGCGAGAAAATAGGAGACTCCCAGTGTTGTGAGCCAGTGGTAGTACCAAGCCGACAATCCTAGTAGCAAGGCGAAGTACAGAAGGTTGCCAAGTACAATAATGAGTAAAAACAGCCGCCACCGCCCGCCCACCACGTATGCGCAACTGCCCGAAAATGCTGCGTACAGGCAACCCAGGGCCGCAAGGCCCAGTAGGGCCGGGCGTGGCATCCCGAATAGTTTCGGAAAAGCACTTGCCACCACTCCCAGGCAGCACGCCGTGAGAAGAGCGCCGCCGCAATCAAGCAGGAAAAGCCGTCGGGGGTTCTGCACGAAGTAGGCAATTACTCGCGGCATGGGAGAGTGGAGTTAGTGCAGGAGCGGGCCTGAAAATTCTGCCAGGGAAATGCGCCGCTGCCAGCTTGTGCGGCACGGGTAGTGCAGGGTACTGAACACCTGCCGCAAACACAAGCGGCGGCGTGTTGCGCTGCAATACAGGCAGCGCAACACGCCGCCGCTACAAGCCAGAGAAGGTGGGCGGGCCAGCAGCTACACCTCAGACCCGAGCCGGCAAATTTTGTCTGCAACTCACGGGCTCGGGTCTGTTTTCACCTTTGCACAACCTATAGCCATGCTTCTGCCTTCCCATAAGCTCTACCGTTCCAGCTTGAAGCCTGGTTCGCGGGCCGGTGGTGTGGTGCGGTTGGCTACGGCCCAACCGGTGCGGTACATCCACTGGGTCATGCGCAAAAGCTTGCCGTAGTCGATGCGGCTGGCTTCGTCCTTGGGCGTGTGGTAGTCGGCGTGGAGCAGGGAGGTGTACATAATGGCCGGGATGCCCAGGCGGGCATAAGGCAGGTGGTCGGAGCGGAAGTACCAGCCTTCGGGGTGCGTGGCTTTGTCCCACTCGGTGTCCAGCTTGAACTTCGGGCCAGCCTGGTTGGCTTCTAGGGCCGTTTTTACCAGGTCGGAGGAGTTCAGGTGGGGCGGCGTAGACCCAAGCAACGCGGCCGAGTCGGCGGCGTTGCGGCCCATCATTTCAGCATTCAGCACCGCCACAATGGATTCCTTGGGTACGGTGGGCGTGGCCGAGTAGTAGCGCGAGCCCAGCAGGCCGCGCTCCTCGGCCCCGTGAAACACAAACAGCGCCGAGCGGCGGGCGGGCTGCTGTTTGTAGGCCCGCATGATGGCCAGCAGCGCGGCGCAGCCGGTAGCATTGTCGTCGGCGCCATTGTAGATGGAGTCGCCGGCCACGGGCGCGCGGGCGCCGTCGTGGTCCTGGTGGGTGCTGAACAGCACGTACTCGTTTTTGAGCTGCGGGTCGGTGCCGGGCATTTTGGCCACAATGTTCACCGACGGATAGGCAAAGCTTTCCACCTTCAGCTCGGCGCTGAATTGATGACCCGCCTGTTTCGCCCAGCTCAGGGCCTCGGCGGGCAGCCACACCACCGGCGGCTGATTGACCACGGCCGTATTCGCGTCGCCGGGCAAGCCGTAGCGGCCCCGTTCGTAAATGTGGCTCCAATGCTCATAAATGGCCTGTGCTTTGTCATCAGACACAAACACCACAGCCACGGCGCCGGCCTTAAATAGCTCGGCCGCCTGGTCGCGCAGCTTCCCGAATAGGTAGCGCCGGTAGCTGATGCCGTCGGTGGGCGCACCCGAAATCTGGAGCGCCACGGCCTTGCCCTTCAGGTCCACTTTCGCCAGTTCGGCTGGCGTAGCCAGGCCCACGAACACCAGTGGCGCATTCACGCTGGCGTTAGTAGGCGCTACTATCATAGCATCGTGGTTGGGCTTGAGCTGGCGCGTGCCGATGCGGAGCGTGCTGCTTTTGGTGAGGCGCGTGCGCTGCAGATTGAACCACTGGAAGTAGGTGCCGTCGTCGCCGGCGGGCTCCATGCCAGTGGCGCGGATCTGCTCGGCCAGCCAGGCGGAAGCGCGCAGCTCATCCAGCGTGCCGCCTTCCCGGCCGCGGTATTTATCATCAGCCAGCGCAAAAAGGTCGCGCTTGATGTCCGTTTCCTTAATGGCGCTAATGGCATCTTCGGACTTGCCGGGCTTGGTTGTTTTAGGCTTTTTCTGGGCGTGGCTGGCCAGCGGAGTGGTAAGGGCGAGGCCGGCTAGCAGCAGGCGGTAAGTGGTATGGCGAAGAAAGTGGCTCATGGCAAAACGTGCGTGAAAGAGGAAAGCTACTCGAAAAAGCCCCGCCCAACAATGGTTGAGTGGGGCTTCAGGCAGCAAGGCTAGCTATTTGGCAGCCTCCGGCTTGAGCGTGCGGCCCAGCCACTCAAAGAACACCCGGTTCCAGAGCACCGCGTTCTGGGGCTTGCTGATCCAGTGGCCCTCGTTGGGGAAATACAGGAACCGGCTCGGGATGCCGCGCAGTTGCGCCGTGCCGAAGGCTTCCATACCCTGGCCCTCGGGCACCCGGAAATCCTTGCCGCCGTGAATCACCAGCATCGGCGTGTCCCAGTTTTTGGCGAACAGCTGCGGGTTGAACTCGGTGTAGCTTTTGTGCAGTGTGGCGTCCCAGGGCGCGCCGCCGATATCCTGCTTGGCGAAGAACATTTCCTCGGTGCTTGGGTACCAGCTCGCCAGGTTGTAGAGGCCAGCGTGGGCAATGAACGTCTTGAAACGGCCCTCGTGCTTGCCGGCCAGAAAATACACGGAGTAGCCGCCGTAACTGGCACCCACGCAGCCGCGCCGGTCTTTGTCCACGTATGGCTCCTGGCTCACGGCATCAATGGCCGACAGGTAGTCCCGAATCGGCTGGCCGCCCCAGTCGCCACTGATGCTGTTGTTCCATTCGGTGCCGAAGCCGGGCAACCCGCGCCGGTTGGGCGCCACCACAATGTAGCCGTTGGCGGCCAGCAGCTGAAAATTCCAGCGGTAGGAGAAGCTCTGCGTAATGGGGCTCTGCGGGCCGCCCTGGCAATACAGTAGCGTCGGGTACTTCTTGCTGGGGTCGAAATCGGGTGGGTAAATAACGTAGACCTGCATTTGCTTGCCGTCGGTGGTGGGCACCATGCGAGCCTCGGTGCGGCCCGTTTTCACGCCGGCCAGTTCCTGCTGGTTGATGGTGGTCAAAGACGTTTCGCGGCCGGTTTTCAAATCCACGCGCACCAGGTCGGCGGGGGCAGCCTGGGTTGTTTTATTCACGATGGCCACGCCCGGCCCGGCCAGTTCGAAGCCATTGTAGTTGAAGGCACCGCGGGTGAGCTGCTGCACCTTGCCGCCTTTGGCGGACACCGCAAAAATCTGCTCGGTACCGGCCAGCGGGCTCACGAAATACAGCGTCTTGCCATCAGGACTCCAACGTACGTTGGCGGCGCTTTGCTCCGAGCCTTTCGTGACGTCCTCGCGCTTCCTGGTCTTGAAATCATACACCACAATGCCGTTGCGGTCTGCCTCGAAGCCGGGTGTAGCCATGCTAAGCCAGGCTACTTTGCTGCCATCGGGAGAGAAAATCGGCTCGGTGTCGTAGCCGCCCAGCCCCTCGCTCAGGTTTTGGGTCTGGCCCCCGCGCAGGTCGTAGAGGTAGATGTCGGAGTTGGTGCTTTCGGCCTCGGCCTTGCCCGTAAGCTTGCGCGAGGTGTAAGCCAGCCGGTAGCCGTCGGGCGAAAAGTTGAGCTGCTCGGAGCCGCCCAGCGGGGGCAGTGGCGCATCAAACTTCTCCCCGGCCATGACATCCTTGCCATAACCGGTGGGCTTGCCGTCGTCCCCAACGGGCTGGAAAAACACGTGCGACACCTTGTAGTCGTCCCACACGTTCCAGTGGCGGTAGTTCAGGTCGTCGATGATGCGGGCGTCGGCTTTGGGCAGGTCGGGGTACCAGTCCTGGACCGCTTTGCCGGTTTTCACGTCCTGGGTGTACAGAATGAACTTGCCGGTGGGCGCGTATTTTAGGTTGGCCAGGCCTTCCTCCTTGAACTCGCTCAGCAGTTGCTTGCCGCTGCCGTCGGCGTTCATCACGTACAGCTGGTCGGTGCCGCTTTCCCCTGAAATGAACGTCAGCTTGCCGTCGGGCCGCCAGTTGAGGGTGTTTTCCGAGCCGGGCGTGTTGGTCAGCTGCCGGGCCGGGCCGCCGGCCACGGGCACCAGCCAAATGTCGGTGTTGCCTTTGTTTTCGCTGAGGCTGTAGTGCGTCACGGTGTAGGCCACCGTTTTCTTGTCCGGCGACACATGCATTTCGCCCAGCCGGCCCAGTTTCATCAGCAGCTCGGGGGTATAGACGACGGATTGCTGGGCGGTAGCGGCTAGGGGCAGCAGCACCAGCGCGGTCAGAAGTGGGTGTTTCATGCGAGAGGAATGGAGCGTAGAGTTTAGCTTGCGTTGTCGCCGCCTGCCTGGGGCTGGTCGGGGTGCCGACAACTCAGGTTGCAAGCTACAGCGTCTGCCACAGTTATGCCCGATTTCCGACTTCGCGTTTTCCAGGCCGTAGCCCGGCACCTGAGCTTCACCAAAGCCGCTCAGGAGCTGTATATCAGCCAGCCGGCTATCACCAAGCACATCCGGGAGCTGGAGCGCAGCTACGGGCAGCGCCTGTTCGAGCGGCGCGGCAGCCGCATCAGCCTCACCGAAGCCGGCCAGCTGCTGCTCCAGCACGCCGATGCTGTGGAGCTGCTGCATCAGCAGCTCACCGAGCAGCTGCACACGCTGCACGGCGAGGAGGCCGGCCGCCTGCGCTTGGGCGCCAGCACCACCCTGGCTCAATACGAGCTGCCGGCGCTGCTACCGGGCTTTCAGCAGCGCTACCCCCAAATGGAGCTGACACTGCTCAACGGCAATTCCGAGCAGATTGCCGACGCCATTCTGCAGGGCCAGCTCGACCTCGGCTTTGTGGAAGGCCGTACTAAAAGCCGCGACCTGCACTACGAGCCGCTGCTGGACGATGAGCTGGTAGCCGTGCGCCGCGCCACTAGCGCCGGCTCGCCCACCCAGCCGCTGCCGCTGGCCGACGCGCTGGCGCATCCGCTGGTGCTGCGGGAGCGGGGCTCCGGTACGCTGGAAGTGCTAGAATTTGCGCTTCGGGAGCAGAAAATCAAGCTGGCCAATCTGCGCGTCGCCTTCTACTTCGACAACACCGAGGCCATCAAAACCTACCTTGAAGCCGCGCCGGAAGCGCTGGGTTTCGTGTCCAGACGGGCCCTCACGCGGGAGCTAGCAGCGGGGCTGCTGGAAGAGGTGCCGGTGGCGGGGTTGCGGCTGCCCCGGCAGTTTGAGGCGCTGTGGGCGCAGGGCCAGCCGCTTACGCGTCCCGCCGAGCGGTTTCTGCGCTACGTACGCCAGCAGTATAACCTGAAGTAATACCCGATAACTATTCAGGATTATCGGTAGGGGAGAAGGGGGCGTATTTTTGGGGGAAGTTTCCGCTCTATTGTATGCCTACTCTGCCCGCCCCTACCACCAAACCCCGCCTTGCTCCGGCCAGCGTACTGCTGCGGCCCCAAGCTGCCTGGGTGCCGCGGGTGGTGTTTGGCCTACTGCTGCTACTGTGTCTCACGCCTTGGATTGCGCCGCCAGTGGCGCTGGCGCTCGGGTTGGTTTTGGCCCAAACGGTGGGCAACCCGTTTACGGCTTTCACCAAAAAGTATACGGCTAAGCTGCTGCAGTTTTCGGTAATCGGCTTGGGGTTCGGGATGAATGCGCACGCGGCGGTGCAGGCCGGGCGGCAGGGCATTCTGTTTACAGTGGCTTCTATCACCGGTACGCTGGTGCTGGGCTACCTGCTGGGGCGCTGGCTGAAGCTGGGCCGCCACGTTACGCACCTCATTTCCTGCGGTACTGCCATTTGCGGCGGTAGCGCCATTGCGGCCGTCGGGCCGGTGCTGCGGGCCAAGGAAGAGGAGATGTCGATGGCCCTGGCCACGGTGTTTGTGCTCAATGCCATTGCGCTGTTTGCGTTTCCGCCCATCGGGCACGCGCTGGCCCTCACGCAGCAGCAGTTCGGCCTCTGGTGCGCCATTGCCATCCACGATACATCGTCGGTGGTGGGGGCGGCGGCGGCCTACGGGTCCGAGTCGCTGAGTGTGGCTACTATCATCAAGCTGGCCCGCGCCCTCTGGATTATTCCTGTGGCGCTGGGCACGGCGCTGGTTTTCCGGCAGAAAGATGTGCAGGTGAAGATTCCGTGGTTTATTCTGGGCTTTATCGGCGCTATGTTGCTCAATACCTACCTGCCGGCCACGCACGAAGCGGGGGCCTGGCTGGTGAAAGCCGCGCATATTGGCCTTACCATCACGCTATTCTTTATCGGCGCCGGATTGTCGCTGAAAGCCATCCGGGCCGTAGGGCCGCGGCCGTTTTTGCTGGGCGTGCTGCTGTGGGTGGTAGTTTCCAGCGTGTCGCTGTACGTGATTGTAATGGGAGGATGAGGTGATGAAGTGATGGGGTAGTTTGTGAAGAGGAATTAGGCAAGAAGAATCAAACAGAACGTCATTCCGAGCGGAGCGAGGAATCTCGCCAGTGTGGTAGAATCATTCACTACACTGGCGAGATTCCTCGCTCCGCTCGGAATGACGTTCTTTATCACCTACCACCTCATCCCTGCAGTTAGCTTATCTTCGCGCCTTCAACGCTCTTTCCTGCCCGTATGCGCCAGCTCGCCGATATTCCGCACCCCGAGGCCAAAATCACGCTTTTCTCCTGGAACGGTAAGTACCTGATCAAGCTGGAAAAAGGCTCGCTCGAGCAAACCTACAAAGTGAGCGAGCTGGACGTCACCAGCGACGACGACGTGCGTGCCTTGCTCGACAGCGAGTTTCTGCAGGCGGCGCTGGCCCGCTTCACCGACATGCGCCACGACCTGCAGGCCGCCTTCGACCGCCACGGCCTGTAGCCGTGCAACGCGGCTGAGAGGCCTTCTTTCCGAGTGCCTATTTCACTTTCGATATGAAAACTACGTTTGCTTTTTTGCTGCTACTGGCTACGCTGCTGGCCGGACCCGCCGCCACGGCCCAACTCTACGAGGTGCGCCAAAGCACCGTCAACCACGATAAGCGGGAGCGTTCGGCCCTGAAAGTGCAGATTGATGGCACGCCCGAATGGACGCGCGACTTCTGGCAGTCCTGGCTGAAAGATACCTACAACATCAAGGTGAAGGGCAACGGTACTTTCGGCGTGGGCAAGCGGGATATTCTGGTGGCCAAGCAGGTGCCGGCTTCCAGCGTCTCGGGCAAGCTGATCGACCTCTACGGTATGGTCACGGCGCCATCCGACACCATCACGGAGCTGGCCGTTTTTGCCGCCTTCAACGCCGACACGTATTTCGACGCCGACAAGACGCCCAGCGAGTACGCCGCTTTGCGCAACATCGTCACGAACTTTGCCGCCGCTGCCCGCATCAAAGCCTACCGCGAGCAAATAACGAATGCCGAAAAAGAGCTGCGCGAAACCGAGAAGGAAAAAGAGCGGCTGGAAAAGGAGCGGGTCAGCTTGAGCAGCAACACGCAAAGCAACCTCGACAAAATCGAGGCGCTTAAAAAGCAGAACATCGAGAACAAGCTCAAATCCAGCCAGGATTCTGCCCAGCTCGTGGTGAATGCCCAGCAGCTGGAGCTGCGCAAAGCCAAGCTGCAGCGCCGCCGCGACCGGCTTTCCACCCTCGACAAAAAGTAAGTCTTCGATCGGGCTGCTGCCTGGCCCTGCCATGGCAGGCAGCGTTGTGTACGTTTGTCCGTAGAAAGCAGTGTTGGCCGCCCGTTTCGGCGACCGGCACTGCTTTCGTATTCACCTCTCTCTGCTCATGGAAAAAGATTCTTCGCCGCTTGATACGCTGCGGCAGCTTAAAGAATGGCTTGACGCGGGTACCATCACGCCCCAGGAATTTGCAACGCTAAAGCAGAAACTGCTCTTCAATGACGCTGCCCCCGAAGCACCCGTAGTGCCTGCGCCTGCGGTTACGCCCACGCCTGCAGCTTTTGAGCCTACCACTGTGTCGCCGGTAGAAGACCCAATGCTGCCACCCATCACGCACCATGCGGCGGCGGAGCCAATACCACCAATGCCCCCAATACCAGCTTCACCGGCCGAGCCCCTGAACCGGCCCGTTGTGGCTGGTCGGCCCAACGTGTCGCCTTCGGTGCCTGCTCCGCCGCAGTACACCGCTCCTCAGCCCGAGGAGGTGGAAGAGGTAGAGGATATGCCGTACGTAGCGCCAGCTAAGAGCCCACTAAGTACTATCCTCATCGTCGGTGGTATTCTGGCGTTGCTGGCGTTGGTGGCGTATCTGATGCTGGGCAACCAGGAGTCGGAACGCCTGACCAGCACTTCGCGCACCGCCGCCGACTCGGTGGCCGCCACGCCCGAGGAAGGGCCCCAGGCCGAGCAGATTGAGCTGGCGCCGGTAGCTGCTCCCGAAACCGTGCGTGTTGCCCCCGTAGTGCCGCCCACCACCACTGCCAGCAACCCCGATACCGTGGAAGCTGCCACCACTGAAACGCCTGCTCCGCCAACTCCATCGGCCCCGCCTGCTATGTCTGATAATGCTGCGGCCGCCCGGGCGCAGCAGGTATTGGAATCCTACTACGTCGACTTGCAGGCGGCGCCTTTTGCTGGCTCGCAGCACTTTGCACCCACCGTTGAGCGGTTCTATACACTTTCCGGCACCACCCCCGCGGCTATTGAAGCCGAGCTGAACCGTACGCACTTCCCGGAGTTTACGGAGGCCGAAACGCAGATTGTGCCCGGCAGCCTGCAAGTCAGTGAGCCGGTAAACGACGGCTCCCGCGTGGTCACGTACCGCGAGCGAAGCCGGGCGTTCCGGCAGTCGATGCAGAAGCACCAGCAAACGGCCGCGCAGGTGCGGGTACGCCTCGACAAAAACTTCAAGATCATGTATCTGCGGCAGGAAAAGCTACTGGAGAATACGTTCACCGACTGAGGTGCCGTACCTTTGCGCCCGCCTGCCGGATGCGCGCTGCCGTGGCCCGGCAGCGCGCATTTTTGTTTGCTTGCCGCACTCTATGTTTTACCGTCGATTTTCATTTCTCTGTGACTGGCTGCCTCGGCTGAGTGTGTGGCTGCTGCCGCTGCTGCTCGTTTCCTGCATTGGCATCATCAGGCCGCGCCGCGAGTTCACCACTGCGCAGGAGCCGCCCGTGCCCGACTATACGCTGCCTGCCAACTGGGCCGCCCTACCTACTACCCGCGACTCCGCCGACGCCGTGCCGCTCAACACCAACCTGCGCGACCAGCAAGCCACCGCGTCGGCCGATGTGTTCTTTGTGCACCTGACTACGCTGATTTTGTCCAAAAGCTGGAACGCCGACCCTGCCAATACCAGCCTGAATGAATTTACCGACAAGCTCAGTATTATGCGGCAGGCCTCGGTGTTCAATGCTGCCGGCCGCATCTACGCCCCGCACTACCGGCAGGCCACGCTCTATGCCTTCTTCGATAGCACCGCCAATGGCTCCCGGGCGCTGGAGCTGGCCTATCAGGATGTAAAGGCGTCGTTCCGCTACTATCTAACGCACTACAACCAGGGCCGCCCCATTATCCTGGCCGGGCACAGCCAGGGCGCCTATCATGCCCGCCGGCTGCTGCAGGAGTTTTTCGATGAAGACCCCAAGCTGCGCCGCCAGTTGGTAGCCGCCTATCTAATTGGGTTTGAGGTGCGGCCCGAGCGGTATAAAGTGCTGCAACCCTGCCAGGACTCGTTGCAAACCAGCTGCTACATGAGCTGGAACACCGCCGAGTGGGGCTACGACTATCCGCCCTACCACGGCGCCGTCGTCACGAACCCGCTCACCTGGAAAACGGATACCGTGACGGGTCCCGCCGTCCTCAACCGTGGCAGTGTTCCGAGCAGCTTCAACCGCCTCGACACGACACTGACGGCCGCCAAAATCCACAACGGAGTGCTGTGGGTGCACCCGCCCAAAGCCAGCGGCTACCCCCGCTTCCTGCTGCCCGGCCGCCCCGAACTGCGCCACTCCTTTCACCTCGCCGACTACGGCCTGTTTTACCTGAACGTGCGCCGTAACGCCGTAGCGCGTGTGCAAGCCTTCAACAACCAGTCCCCACGCCCTTAAACTGCGCTATGAAAAAGATTAACTGGCCCCGCGTCCTGATTGGATTGCTGGTGCTGATACTGCTGGCGGTTCTGGCTAAAAACCTGATAGGTGGGGCGGCTCGGAGGAATAATTCTACGGAGCAGAAACGCTGATATTTTGCTATGGCAAAAACTTATTCTAGTTGTGTTTTATATGTTCGGCCAGTTTGGAGGTAGGAAGTAGACTGCTCTGTCTTTCTCCGGTTTGTAAAAGTTGTCTAAAAACCCCTGGAAATGCGCAGGGTATAGTTCTACAGTAGTTTTAGGGAAACGTTTGCTAAGCTTGGTGTGCTCTTTCCAGAAAATCGTTTCGTCAAAACCGACAAAATCATAGCACGAATAGCGCGCCATGACGTGGAGCCAATTAGCTAGAGGCCCAAAAGACCGGATAATACGGCGGCGTTTTATCCACTTTATCGGATTCAGGCTCGATGGTAAATACCGGATATCTAGTGTAGCCTGATAAAGCAAATAGCGGTAAGCATTCTTCCTGATTTCATCCATAAGTGCAAACAACAAAAAAAGCCCCGCCGGCACAATGCCGGCGGGGCTCTTTCAAAGCAGCTAAGCGGATAGCTTAGGCACCAATAGCAACACGCTTGAAGTCCGTTACCGTCATGCCTTTCGACGTTTTGTCGAGCAGCTGGGCAATGGTCATCGAGCTGTCTTTCACGAACTCCTGGTTGAGCAGGGTGTTCTCTTTGTAGAACTTGTTCAGCTTGCCCTGCGCAATTTTCTCCAGCATAGCCTCGGGCTTGCCTTCGGCGCGCGCCTGCTCTTTGCCGATTTCAATTTCGCGCTCCGTAACGGCCGAGTCCACACCGTCTTTATCAACGGCTACGGGCTTCATGGCTACGATTTGCATAGCTACGTCGCGGCCAACAGCAGCGGTGTCGGCATCACCCACGTTCTTCAGGCCTACTAGTACGCCTTTCTTGTTGTCGGAGTGGATGTAGGAAGCTACTTTCTCAGCGGTCAGCGTGGCGTAAGTCAGGTCCAGCTTCTCGCCGATTTTGCCCATCAGGTCGGTGATGTGCTCCTGAACAGTCAGGCCATCTTCTTCTTTGGCGGCCAGCACTTCCTCTTTCGAGGTGGCGTTGATGCGCACAGCGGCGTCGAGGATGCGCTGCACCAGCTCGCGGAAGTTAGCCACTTTGGCTACCGACTCCGTTTCGCAGGCCAGAGCCACCAGCTTGCCGGTGGTGCCATCTTCGCTCACGGCTACGGCCACAAAGCCTTCCGACGTTTCGTTGTCCGAACGCTTGTCAGCAATCTTCTGGCCCTGCTTGCGGAGAATGTCGCGAGCGGCCTCGAAGTCGCCATCGGCTTCGGTCAGTGCTTTTTTGCAATCCATCATGCCCGCACCGGTCATGGTGCGGAGCTTGTTCACGTCTGCGGCGGTAATTGCTGCCATTGTTGTGAGTATGTGGGGGTTGAGAGGTTTTATTGGACTATTGACACGAGTGGAGCCCGCGCCAACAAAAGAAAAGGGAACACCGGAGCCGAGTGCTTCGCATGTTCCCTTTTCAATGGAGGGGCGATGAGCCTATTCTTCGGCGTTCTGCTTCTCCTGGATGCCTTCGTCTTCAGCCTGCTTTTTGTCGGCGTCTTCTTTGTCGACTTTGCGCTCCGACAGGCCATCTTCGATAGCCTTGCCCATTACGCTCACGATGAGCTGGATGGACTTCGAGGCGTCGTCGTTGGCAGGAATCGGGAACTGCACCAGCTCGGGGTTGGAGTTGGTGTCGCACATAGCGAATACCGGAATACCCAGTTTCTGGGCTTCTTTCACGGCAATGTGCTCACGCTTCACGTCAATCACGAACAGAGCAGCGGGCAGGCGGCTCAGGTCGGCAACGCCACCGAGTACACGCTCCAGCTTCTCCCGCTCGCGCGACATCATCAGTTTCTCACGCTTGGCCAGAGCCGCGTAAGCCGTATTTTCCTTCACCATCTTGTCGATGGTGCTCATTTTCTTCAGCGACTTGCGCACCGTGGCGAAGTTGGTGAGCATGCCGCCCAACCAACGGTCGGTTACGAACGGCATCTTCAGGCGGGTAGCCTCTTCCGTTACGATTTCCTGCGCCTGCTTCTTGGTGGCCACGAACATGATCTTGCGGCCGCTCTTGGCGATGTTGCGGATAGCCGCAGCAGCCTGGTCGAGCGAAACCAGCGTCTTGTTCAGGTCAATGATATGGATGCCGTTCTTCTCCATGAAGATGTACGGCGCCATTTTCGGATCCCACTTGCGCGTAAGGTGACCAAAGTGGGCACCGGCGTCGAGCAGCTCTTTATAGGTGGTGGACTGAGCCATGATAAGTTTCCTCTGGGATTAGCGTTTCGAGAACTGGAACGAGCGACGCGCTTTGCGCTTGCCGAATTTCTTGCGTTCCACCATGCGCGGGTCACGGGTCAGGAAGCCTTCTTTCTTGAGGGCCGGACGAACTTCCGAGTTGTCGCCGACAAGGGCTTTCGAGATGGCCAGACGGATGGCTTCAGCCTGGGCCGAGATGCCACCACCGCGCACATTCACCTTGATGTCGTACTGGCCGACTTGCTCGACAGTAGCCAAAGGCTGGTTCACGATGTTTTCCAGGAGTTCATTGCTGAAGTAAGCCTTGATGTCCCGGCCGTTGATAGTGATATTCCCTTGCCCGGCCTGCATGTAGATGCGGGCCACCGAGGTTTTTCTTCTACCAGAGGTATTGGAGATTTCCATTAAGTGGAGAATTAAAGAAAAAAGACGCCGAAATCGGCTTAGAGATTAGTCAGTTCAACAGCTTTGGGCTGCTGGGCTTCGTGGGGGTGCTGGTCGCCCTTGTACACATACAGGTTGCGGAACTGCTCGGCACCGAGCTTGTTGCCCTGCAGCATGCCTTTCACGGCGTGCTCAATCACGCGGGTCGAATCCTTGGCTTTCTTGTCGCGCAGGTTGATGCG
The DNA here is from genome assembly GCF_014333525.1 of Hymenobacter puniceus. Taxonomy (GTDB): domain Bacteria; phylum Bacteroidota; class Bacteroidia; order Cytophagales; family Hymenobacteraceae; genus Hymenobacter. The sequence continues at coordinate 566,100 of NZ_JACSCX010000001.1, read as the reverse complement.
CTTCTGACCGCCGGGGTAGCCCGAGTGGGTGATGTAGATTTTGTCGGTCAGCTTCTTGCCCGTAACGTAGAGCTTGTCGGCGTTCAGAACAATAACGTTGTCGCCACAGTCCGAGTTGGGAGTGAACGAAGGCTTGTGCTTGCCACGCAGCATGTTGGCAATCTGGCTAGCCAGACGGCCCAGCGGCGCAACACTGGCATCAACCACGACCCAGGCCTTATCGGCGTTGGCTTTGTTGACGGATACCGTCTTGAAGCTCAGATGATCCATTGGGGAGGAGGGTAAGCGTTTGGAAATGAGGAGAAACCGGCACACGGTCCGGGAAAAACGGACACAAAGTTACCGCCTTTCACGGTATTTGCAAGGCCCCGGTGAGTATTTGTGCCTGAAATAGAAGTGGTAATGAAGTGAAGCGGTGAGTGGGGATGAGGTAAAAAAGCAAATAGTGATGAGAGAACAGGCATCAAATGACACGATTCACTTCATCCCCATTCACCTCCTCACCTGGCTTACTGATACTGCCGCAGCGTCTCGACCAGCACCCGGAAATCCTTGGGATAGGGCGCTTCCACCGTCACGGATTCGCCATCGAGCTTGGCAAATGTGAGGTTGGCAGCGTGCAAGGCAAAGCGTTTGATGAACGGCTGTTCCTCCTGTCCTTCCTTCATGTTGAACTTCTTCTTCAGCGACGACAGGTAAAAATCTTCGCCGCCGTACATCTGGTCGCCGATGATGGGGGCCTGCAGATAGGCCAGGTGCAGCCGGATCTGGTGCATGCGACCCGTAATGGGCTGGCATTCCAGCAGCGTGTGCTTGGCAAAGGCTTCCAACGTGCGCACCAGCGTCACGGCGGGTTTGCCCTTGTAGGCCAGGCGCGCTTTGCCTTTGGTGGTGGTTTCAATGCTCCGCTCTACGCGCAGGCCGTCGTAGTTGTGTACGCCCCAGGCGGCGGCGTGGTACACCTTGCGCACCTTGCGGTCTTCGAACTGCATAGCCAGGTGGCGGTAGGCGGCGGGGTTTTTGGCCAAGGCCAAAGAGCCGCTGGTTTCTTTGTCGAGGCGGTGGCAGGCCTGCACGTCGTCGTACTGCTCGCGGGCCAGGCGCAGGATGTTGGGCGCGCCACCGAACCGCTCGTCGAGCGTGGCCAGGAACGGGGGCTTGTTGATGACGATGTAGTCGTCGTCCTCGAACAGAATCAGGTCTTGGAAATCGGGTAGCTTCATAAGGCGGCCGCAAAGGTACGAAACCCCGCTGCAACCACTTCCGCAGAAGCTCACTCTAGGCCAAGTACTTTGACAGATCCGTAGTAACTACGCCTCGCTAACGGGCCCGACCAGCACATGGTGAGCAGGTGGGGCGGGGTTTTTGGGCTTAGGTAGCTTGAACTCCAGCGTAGTGCCCTGCCCGATTTCGCTGCGCACCCGGATGGTGGAACGGTGCGCTTCCACAATGTGCTTGCTGATGGCCAGGCCCAAACCCGAGCCACCCGAGTCGCGCGAGCGGCTCTTATCGATGCGGTAGAACCGCTCAAAAATACGGTTGAGGTGCTGCTTCGGGATGCCGGCGCCATCGTCGCGGACGCTTACGCGCACAGCTTTGCCGCTTTCCGTGAGGCTGACGACCACGCGGCCGTTTTCCCGACCGTACTTGATGGCATTGTCGATGAGGTTGATGAGCACCTGCCGGATGCGGTTGCGGTCGGCCAGCACGCGCAGGCCACTGGCAGGCAGTTCGGGTGGAAACAGCTCCAGCTGCACCTGCCGCAGGGCCGCCTTGCGCTCCAGCTGCTCAAATATCTCGTGCACCAACGCCACAATATTGAAGCCCTGGCGGCGCATGCGCACCACGCCCTTTTCCAGCTGCGAGATAGTCACGAGGTCCTGCACCAAAGCATCCAGCGCGTCGAGGCTGTTAGCAGCTTTCTGCAAAAATTTTTTGCGGGTGAAGTCATCTACATCATCATCGTCGAGGACGGTGTGTAGGAAGCCTTGGGCAGCAAAAATGGGCGTTTTGAGCTCGTGTGATACATCGGCCAGAAATTCGCGGCGTAGCGCCTGCAGCCGCTTCAGCTCGTCGATTTCCTGCTGCTTGCGCTGGGCCATGTCCAGGATTTCGTCGCGCATGCGCTTGAGCGGCTCCGGCCGGAACAGGAATTTACTGGACATGCGCCGTAGCTCCTTGCGCTTGATGTGCTCCAGACCGGCGTAGATGTTGTTGATTTCGCGGAAAATCAGCGCCTCAAACATCAGATACAGCAGCAGAAAACAGGCTGCCACCGTAATGCCCGCCGCCAGCACGCCCTGCTGCAAGTCCATAGTTGGGCCAATCCAGGCCAGCGTGGTCAGCACACAAGCTACCAGCAACGACAGCAGGATGGCAATGGTGCGGGAGGAAATGTTGATTCTCAAGGGTGTAATGGCTGAATGGTTTCAGGCAGGCCGTCATGCAGCGCGGAGCGAAGCATCTCGCCGGTATAGTAAGTTACTACACTGGCGAGATGCTTCGCTCCGCGCTGCATGACGGTCTAGCGTTGGCGTGGCTAGTTATCCGTATTGAACTTGTAGCCGACGCCCTTGATGGTCTGGATGTGGTGGTCGCCGACTTTCTCGCGCACTTTGCGCACGTGTACGTCCACGGTGCGGGCCAGCACGAAAACGTCGTTGCCCCAGATGTTCTGCAGCAGCTCCTCGCGCCCGAATACTTTGTGGGGAGTGGCCGCCAGGAACGCCAGCAGCTCGAATTCCTTTTTGGGCAGCGTGATTTTGCGGCCTTCCTGGTACACCGAAAACGCCGTGCGGTCAATCTTGAGGCCATTAATTTCGATGGTATCCTGAATGCTTTGCGGGTCCCGGTCGCGGCGCACGAAAGCTCCGAGGCGGCTGAGCAGCGCCCGAGGCTTGATGGGCTTGGCAATGAAGTCGTCGGCACCAGCCTCAAAGGCCGCGACTTCCGAAAACTCCTCGGAGCGGGCTGTCAAGAAAATAATATAAGTGTCCTTGAATTTGGGCTGCTCGCGCAGCTGTCGGCAGGTGGCAATACCATCGAGGTGCGGCATCATCACATCGAGCACAATGATGTCGGGCCCGAACTGGGGAGCAACTTCCAGCGCTTTGCGTCCGTCCGGGGCCGAGGCTACCGTATAGCCCTCTTTGCGCAGGTTGTACTCCAGCAGCTCCACAATGTCGGGGTCATCATCGACAACGAGGATCTTGTAGGCGTTGGGGTTGGCGGGTGCTTGCACGGGGCGGGGCGTTTAAGATGAAACTGAATACGCAAGACCAAAAGTACCGCCGGGCTTGGCCTCCGGCATGTTACGTTTTCATTAAGTGCGCGCTATACTATTGCTGGGTGCCACGCAATTTGTTGGCGGTCAAACTGCTGGATTTATCTAAGCTACCACTTATTCCTGTCTCGTTTGATTGCGCAGTGGGCATAAAAAACGACTCCCGAAGGAGCCGCCACAGATGCTATTGGTTTCGGGCTACCAGATTGAGCCGGCTCTTGAGACCCTTGTATTTGTACATGTCCACTTTCACGGCGCCCAACATCAGCTCGGCCTGAATTAGCACGGGCACTTTGTTACGGTCATCGGAGAGGTACACCGATACAGCATTTTCACCCTTAAACAGCTTGTTGCTGGGCATTTTGGGCACCAGCTTAATGGCCCGGATAGTGCCGGCTTTGGTTTCTACGGTTTCGCGGCCCCGGTACATTACCTCCATTGAAAACACTTCCTCATCGAAGAAACCCTGCACCCGAATAACCTCGCCCATGCGGCGCTGGTCGTAGTTGAGAGTGCGCAGGTAGTAGAAGGCGCTAACCAGGTCCTGCACGTTGTCGGGCACTTTGTAGGTGCCGCGCTTCACGTCGTTCTTGTCTTTGCCGCGCTTTTCCACCTCGGCCACATCCCGCACGTGGTCGAAGTCTACGGTTTCCTTTTTGCGGTAGTGGTTTTCCTCGATGTTGCGGAAGAATTTCTGTGGCAGAATGCTGGTCGTGTCGATGTAGGAGCGCCACGTGTCGCGGATGCGCAGGAAGAAGTCGAAGGAACCCGTAGTGCGGCCCGTGACGGTGGCCTTGTAGCAGGGCCGCTCGTTGACGCGCTGCAGGTCGTCGGCTACTTCGATGGTGGCTTCGGCGGCGTTGATGAGGCCGTAATGCACCTTGTATTGCAGCACCTCGCCCGAGTGGAAGCTGGTGTTGGGGACTTTCCGTAGGGTGTCAGCGGGGCCAAAAGCCTGCAACGCCAGAACCGGCAACAACAAAAGAAGAGAAAGAAGCCAGCGGCGGTTCATACAGCGAAAAAAGCAGGAAAAGATATTCCTGGGACTCCAGACAAAAGCGGTGCCAGCAAATATACTGCGAATGCGCCGTTGCCGGACTATACGAAGCCAGACACAAAAAAGCCTTCCCGGGATGCCGGGAAGGCTTTCATGCGGTACGCAAAATAGGTTGCTTACAGCGCTTCGTCAGCGTCGTCGTCCTCGTCGGTAGACCGGTCTTCCGGAATAGCGGCAAGAGCAGCCTCCGGCTCGCCTTTCACCATGGCGCGGATTTTAGCCTCAATCTGGTCAGCCAGCTCGGGGTTGTCCTGCAGAATGGTTTTCACGCCTTCACGGCCCTGGCCGAGCCGGTCGCCGTTGTAGCTGAACCACGAGCCCGACTTGGCAATAATGCCCATGTCGACGCCCAGGTCGAGGATTTCGCCCACCTTGCTGATGCCTTCATTGTAGATGATGTCGAACTCAATCACCTTGAACGGTGGCGCCACCTTGTTCTTCACCACCTTCACCTTGGTGCGGTTGCCGGTCACGTTGTCCTTGTCTTCCTTGATCTGGCCAATGCGGCGAATATCGAGGCGGACGGAGGCGTAGAACTTGAGAGCGTTACCACCGGTAGTGGTTTCGGGCGAACCAAACATTACGCCGATTTTCTCACGCAGCTGGTTGATGAAAATGCAGCAGCAGCCAGTTTTGTTGATGGTACCGGTGAGCTTGCGCAGGGCCTGGCTCATGAGGCGGGCGTGGAGACCCACTTTCGAGTCGCCCATGTCGCCTTCCAGTTCGCCTTTCGGCACCAGCGCAGCCACGGAGTCAATTACGATGATGTCGATGGCGCCGCTGGAAATCAGCTGGTCGGCAATTTCGAGGGCCTGCTCGCCGTTGTCGGGCTGCGCAATCAGCAGGTTTTCGGTGTCAATGCCGAGCTTCTTGGCATACAACGGGTCGAAGGCATGCTCGGCGTCAATGAAAGCCGCAACACCGCCGCGCTTCTGCGCTTCGGCAATGCAGTGCATGGTAAGCGTGGTCTTACCCGACGATTCCGGGCCGTAGATTTCAACGACACGACCTTTGGGCAGACCGCCCACGCCCAGCGCAATGTCGAGGCCCAGCGAACCGGTGCTGATGACTTCAACGTCCATCACCTTGTTGTCGCTGAGTTTCATGACGGTGCCCTTGCCGTAGGCCTTATCCAGCTTGTCCAGCGTGAGCTGAAGCGCCTTCATTTTCTCGGCATTGGCGTTGCTGAGGTTGGTGGGCTTGCTTGATTTGTCAGCCTTCTCCGCTTTTTCAGCCTTGTCAGTGGTGGTTGCAGCCATTAGAATGGGTTGTTAGGAAATGCTTAGGTTTGGTGAATGTAGGCGTTTTCGGTGGGCCGCGCAAACCGCGGCTAGGCTTCCCAAAACGGGGTTGCCAGCTGTTTTCGGGCCGGCTAGTGGTAACGCAGCTGCCCTATATTTGGTGCCCGCAATGCTAAAAAAATTCGTTGAATCTGAAGCAGATTTTCTGTGCTAAAATATTTGGCAAAACTACGACTTTCTACCACATTGATACTGATGCTGGTAGGTGCGCTGCTGTGGCCGCACGAAACCCGCGCGCAGCTAGACAACCGGGCTTTTTTGCACCCTTTGCCGGTAGGGCCACAGTATGCGCGCCAGCTGCGGCTGGATGTGCAAGCATTTCTGTTCAACAAAGACAACGAGTATTTCAACAAGATTGAGCCTGGCCGCACCTACTTCGGAACGCACCTGCTGCCGCGACTGGTGTATTTCCCGACTGCTAACCTGCGGGTGGAAGCCGGCATCTTTCTGTGGAAGGACTATGGCACGCCGCGCTTCCGGCAGGTGCGGCCACTGCTGACGGTGAAATACCAGAACGGCCCGCACAGCATCCTGTTCGGCAACATTGAAGGCAACCTGCACCACGGCTACATTGAGCCGATGTTTGACTTTGAGCGGGTAATCAATAACCGCCTGGAAGAAGGGGTGCAGTATAAATTACAGAAGCCGCGCCTGAGCTTGGACGCCTGGGTGGACTGGCAGCGGCAGCAGTACCGGTTCAGCAACTTTCAGGAAGAAGTGGCGGGGGGGCTGGCCCTGGAGCAAACCGTACTCGGCGACTCCAGTTCCTGGTGGCTACGGGTGCCGTTTCAGTTCACGGGCACGCACCGCGGCGGCCAGATTGATACCATAGACACGCCGCTCCAGACACTGTTCAACCTGGCCAGTGGCGTGCGAGTGCGCAAGCCGCTGGCGTCGCGGTTTGTTCACGCCGTTCATGCTGATCTGTATGCCACCTACTTCCATGACTATTCCTTCACGTACCAGCTGCCCTACCAGCGGGGCACCGGCCTGTACCTGAATGCGGGAGTGGATACGCGCCTTTCCAACGTGCAGGTGGCCTACTGGCGCGGCAACGGCTACATCTCGCCACTGGGCGGCCTGCTGTACCGGTCCATTTCCAATTCCGTCAGCGACCCGCAGTACCTGGAAAAAGACCGGCAGCTGCTGATTGCGCGTTTCCTGAAAGACTACCGGTTGCCCGGCAACCTTATCATGACCACCCGTTTTGAGCCGCTTTATAATCTTAACACCAGCGAGTTCGACTTCTCTTTTGCGCTGTATTTCAATTTCAACCAGAGCTTCCTGCTGACCACTGTACGCGGCGAGTAGAGGCTTCAGGCTCGGTCCAGCCGGTAGTGCACAATGTCGGAGGCACCGCGCAGGGCCCAGAGGCGCCGCCGGGCCACTACCGGCCGAAAGCCGGCGTGCTCTGCCACGGCCATACTGCGGGGGTTGGTGGGTCGGCAGCGCAGCGAGAGGCTGGCCGCTAGTAGTGGGGCTCCGAACCCGAACTGCACAGCGGCAGCCAGGGCTTCCCGAGCGTAGCCGTGCCCTTCGGCCTCTGCAGTCAGATAATACCCGATTTCAGCACTAACCGGTGCACTCCAGGAAGGCCGTAGGCTGATGTCGCCGAGGTAAGCGCCGGAGGCAGTATGCCAGATGCCAAACACGTATAGCCGGCCTTGCTGCCAGTCCTGTGTGAATTGCCGGAGTACCCGGCCGGCATCGGGCAAGGCCTGTACGGCTGCCACCCGGCTTGGAAAAGCAGCTTGCAGCCGACTGCGGTTCTGGTGCAGCACCGCAAAAAAGACGGCCTCGTCGCTGGGCTGGTAGGGGCGAAGTGTAAGGCGGGCCGTGTGGCGCGGAGCAGTAGACGGGGCAGTAAGCAACACAGAAACGGCGTACAGGATTTTGGGAAGCTAATAGAGTTGAGTACGCCCAGGCAGCGTGGCAAGGCTGAAAAACAGACCAACTGTTCGTGCCAGTGGTGGCCTAACCATAACTCCCTGCAACGGATACCGTTTGTTTCAGCACTGCAAGATCACCCAAAACGTCAGCTAGCACGTTGGGTTGTGGCTCCGCTGGAGCGCTGGCAGATTCTTATTCCTTATTTGCAAAGTACGTGTCATGAAAAGAAGACTGGAAGGTAAAGTAGCCATCGTAACGGGTGGTGGTGCCGGAATTGGTGAGGCCATCAGCAAAAAGTTTGCAGCCGAAGGTGCAGCAGTAGTGGTATGCGGCTTGGACAGCGACCCGGTGCGCAAAGTGGTAGACGAAATCCTGCATAGTGGTGGCCGCGCCGTTGGCTACCTCGGGGATGTATCAGTGGAAAAGCAGGCGCAGGAGTGCGTACAGCTGGCACTGAATGACTTTGGCAAGCTCGATATCCTGATCAATAACGCGGGCGTGTTCCCGGCCACTGCCGAGCTGGATAAGTACCCGGTAGAGGCATTCGAGTATATGATTAAGAACAATATCTACACGGCCTTCATGATGACGCGGGCCGCACTGCCGCACTTGCAGAAAACCAAAGGCAATATTGTGTCGGCCGGCTCGGAAGCCGGCCAGATGGGCTCGCCAATGATTACGCCCTACGGCGGCACCAAAGCTTGGGTAATGACCTTCAGCAAAGGACTGGCAGTGGAACAGGCCAAGCACGGCGTACGGGTGAACTGCGTTGGGCCCGGCCCGATTGATACCGCCTGGACGCACAAGGAAACCGGCCCCATGGACAGCAAGATGGAAAAGAACACCGTGAATGGCGTGCCGATGGGCCGCCGCGGTACGCCTGAGGAGGTAGCCAATGTGTACTTGTTCCTGGCTTCCGACGAGGCCAGCTACGTGACGGGCGCTACGTATTTCGTGGATGGCGGCGTAACCTCATCCAAGAGCCTGGCGGGTGAGGAAGTCCCCGGCAACCTCAAGCAGCAGCCGGCCCCCAGCCTTCCCCTGAGCCACGGCAAAGAAGGGCACGCTGAAATCCGCAAGGAGGCCGCCGGTACCATGAATCACGGATCATAGCGGGTTAGACGAATTAATCGGATTTTGTGAACGATTGATGTTCAAAGAAAAGAGGCGTGCCAATCGGCACGCCTCTTTTTTGTTGTAGACAATGTGTAATTCAGGCTGACCTAGCGCCATCCACAAAATCCGATTAATCCGTCTAATCCGCTATAATCCGTACTCAGCCTTTTTGCAGCTCGGCGCCGATGCCGGATTTGCGCTGGTTGGGGCTACCAAGGGCCTGCTGGTTGCGCATCACATTTACCTGGCGGGCGGCCTCATTGAAGTATTCCAGCCGGCGAATCAACATTTCTTTGGTCAGAACGCGGCCTTCGGGCGTGCGCATGCTGGACCGCTGGTCATCCAGAAGGCGGCGCATGATGGCGTCGGTTTCCGTTTTCTGTGCTGCAAACTGCGTCTGGAATTCCTGCACGCGGGCCAGACCTTCAGTGGTAAGACGATACTGCCCGCCGCCTTGGTTCAGCACTTCGCAAAGCACGTAGATTTCAAGTGGTAAGGACGTTTCGAGGGCCGTGGTGCGAAGATTGAGGCCTGCTTGCAGGGCATCTAGCAGGATGTCGATGTTGCGCTCAAACTGCTGATAGTAGCCAGGGACTTCCATTTTTGTCAAGTAAAAATTGAGAACTAAAAACTAAAAATTGATGCCAAAGAGTGAAAATGCACATTGCAGCTACTCATCTTTAATTCTCAATTTTTAATTTCTAATTGATTCAGAGGAGTTCTTTGATGATCTGCTCGACCGTGACACCTTCGGCTTCAGCTTTGAAGTTGCGCACCAAGCGGTGGCGCAAGATGGGCAGCGCTACGGCCTTCACATCCTCGATGTCGGGCGAGTATTTGCCGTTGAGCAGGGCGTTGCACTTGGCCCCCACAATCAGGTGCTGGGAGGCGCGCGGACCGGCGCCCCACTCCAGCAACTGGCTGGCACGCGCCGCACCTCGGTCGGTGTTGGGGCGGGTTTTGTGCACTAAACTCACGGCGTACTCCACCACGTTGTCGGCCACCGGCACGCGACGCACCAAGTGCTGAAACGCCTGAATCTCGTCGGCGTGCAACACTTTGTTTACCGTGGGCTTGGTGTCGGACGTGGTATTCTTGACAATCTGCAACTCGGCCTCGTAGCTGGGGTAGCCTAGTTCGATATTGAACATGAAGCGGTCCAGCTGCGCCTCGGGCAGCGGGTAGGTACCTTCTTGCTCAATGGGGTTTTGGGTAGCCAGCACAAAAAACGGGCGCTCCAGCGGATAGCGTTTGCCAGCCACCGTCACGGCGTATTCCTGCATGGCTTCCAGCAGCGCAGCCTGCGTTTTAGGTGGTGTCCGGTTGATTTCGTCGGCCAGCACAATGTTGGCGAAGATGGGGCCCGGCACAAACTGAAAGTCGCGCTGCTGGGTGAGGGTCTCAGACCCCACAATATCAGACGGCATCAAATCGGGCGTAAACTGCACCCGGTTGAACGACAAATCCAGCGAGTCGGCAATGGTTTGAATCAGCAGTGTCTTGGCCAGGCCCGGCACGCCCACCAACAGGCAATGGCCCTGCGAAAACACGGCGGTCAGCACCAGCTGCACTACTTCGTCCTGCCCAATAATGACCTTGCCGATTTCCTGGCGCAACACTTGGTAGGACCGGGCCAGCGCGTCGGCGGCTTCCTTATCAGAAGAGAATTTTATAACAGACATGCCAACAAAGACCTAAGAAGGGAAATAGAGCTGCGCGAATAATAAACCTTCCGGAAGGCGCCGTCTGAAACTGTCGGTGCACCAACTAAGGCGCTTACTACGTCAGCTTCAAAGTTACATTAGTTGGTAGCGTCCAGCAGGTTGCAGCCTGTATACTGCGGGTCTACCTCGATGTAGACGCTGCCGCGGTTCTCACGGAACCACTCGTCCAGGGCTTTGTTTTTCTTTTCGCTAAGCGCTGCCTGCGACAATTTCTGGTAGTCGTCCTTGAAATTGGCCTGGTGTGGGGCTGTGTTCGATTTCAGCCAGATGATGCGCACGGCGTCTTTCCCATCGTCGGTGCGGTAAGGCATGGGCGGCGTGATGTGGCCTACCTTCATGGTGTCAATGGTGAAGAAGATAGCGGGGTCCAACTTGTCGAGTGGCAGGTAGCTGCTACCATCTTCACGGTTGGAGAGCAGGCCGCCGTTGGCGCCGCTGGTCTTATCGTCGGAATTATCCTTGGCGGCTTTCGCAAACGTGATGCTGTCGGCCAGAATGCGGCGGCGCAGCTTGGTGAGCTCCTTGGCGGCTTCGTTGGCATCGGTGGTGCCCGTGGCTGGCTTCAGCAGGATGTGGCGGGTGCTGTACTGCTCGCCTTTGCGCTCAATAAGCTGAATGAGGTGAAAGCCAAACTGCGACTCTACTACCGGCGACAGGCCGCCCGGCTCCAGACGCAAGGCTGCCGCCTCATACTCCGGCACCAGCTCTTTGCGCTTAAAGAAGCCCAAGTAGCCGCCCTGTGCTCCCGAGCCGGGGTCTTCGGAGTACTTCTTGGCTAGTTCCTCGAAACTTTCGCCTGCCAGAATCCGGGCACGCAACTCGTTAAGCTTGGCCTGGGTTGCCTGCTTGGCCGAGGAATTGATTTTGGCGTACTTGATAATCTGGCCCACTTCCACCTCCGTAGAGTAGTACGGCAGGCTATCCTTGGGAATACGGCTGAAATACTGGCGCACCTCGCGGGGCGTGACGGTGACTTTGCCGGCAATCTGTTCCTGCATTTTTTGCTGCGTGAGCTGCTCGCGTACTTGGGGCCGCAAGTCCTCCTTTAGCTGCTTGATGGGCTTGTTGTAGTACTCCTCCAGCTTCTTCTCCGACCCGATTTGCTGGGCGAAATAATTCATGCGGCGGTCCAGCTCGCTTTTCACCTGGGCATCTTCAACCACTACGGAGTCGGTTTCAGCCTTGGCCAGCAGCAGTTTGTTGAGGGCCAGGCTCTGCATTATCCGGCACTGCAAATTAGGCGGTAGCGGCTTGCCGTCGGCCCGTGCTACTTCCTGGGCGTAAATAGCCTCCAGGTCGGAGCGCAGTACAATCTGGTTATCAATCTTGGCGATAATGCCATCTACCACCTGACGGCCCGCGGGCCGGCCGATGCCGAGCTGGGCAAAACCCGAGGTGATAGTGCCGGCCAGCAGCACGGCGGTCAGCAGGACAGCCCGCTTTGGCAAGGAAAAGAACTGAATCATGGAAGCATCAATAGGTGTGGCCAGCTTGTGAGCCCTGGCCCCGACACTTGGCTGAACGCACAAAGTCGCCGGTAAATTTCAACATAAATCCCTTCTCCGGCAAAAACGCCCATTGCCGGCCAGGCTACAGGCTACAGGCTACAGAGCCGGAAACGTAGCACGACGTTGCATGTGCGTGGCTGTAGCCCGGACTTCAGGCCGTAGTTTACATCCCTTGTATAGATGGCCCGGTGTAACAAGGCTACGGAGTGAAGTCTGTGCCACAAAAAAGCCCGGCCAGGGCCGGGCTTTTTTTATTTCGTTACGAGCTTATCTACTTCGGCCTGGTTGATTTGAACCGGGTATTTGGCTTTGAGCTGAGCAATCCACTCTTTCTCCAAGTAGTTCTGGTAGTCGGAAGTAGCCTGGCCGCGGGCTTCGGCCAGCGTTTTGGGGCCGGCGGGCAGCACCTTGTCAATCATGACGGTGTAGTAGCGGCCATCCTTTTGCACGTCGTAGGAGCCAGGGCCGCGGCCTGTCAGCTCATCCACCACTTTGTTGTCGCCTTTGGCAAAGGCCTTCTGCGTAATCTGCACCGACAGTGGATTCTGTGCGTTCAACTGCTCTTCCAAGGCCGTGAGGCTGGTGCTGGATATTGTTTGCAGCGTAGAAATATCAGTGGAAGGCTTGGCCTGGGCTACCTGCCGAATGCGGCCGGCTTCCACGCCTTTGCTGGTAAGGTAGGTGGCTACAGCGGCAGCACGGCGGCGGGCCATACCAGCAGCCTCGCCTTTGCGGGCGCGGCCTGTAAGCGTCACGCTCAGGCTGGTGTCGCCCTGAAGCACGCTCACCAACCGGTCGAGGTTGAGCTTGGCGCCCTTCAGCAGCTTATCGGTGCCGGGAGAATAGCCAGCAGGCTGCAGGGTAAGGCGTGTCAGCTCGTAGCGGCCGGTTTTAAGCTGCTGCTTGGCTTTGGCCAGAAGCTCCGGCGAAGCCGCGCTGATAACCGTGCCCTGCACGCGGGCGTCCCACTGGTATTTGCTTTGATTTTCGGTGAAGAACTTCTGCAAACCCACGGTGTCCTCGATAGCCTTGCTCCACACTTTCTCGTCCATGAGCTGGAACAGCAGAATACCGTCGCGGTACTCTTTTACGAGCATGCGGTAATCTTCGTATTTGTTTTCCAGGTTGTCGCGCTCGAAGTTGGTCAGGCTCTGCTCCACGTACTGGTCGTAGAGCTGCTGGGTCACGAAGCGGGGCTCGGCGCCGGGGCGGGGCCGCTGGTTTTGCTGGGCATAGGTCAGGAAGTCGGCGGCTGTGTAGGGCTTGCCCTTGATGCTGAACAGCGTCTGCGCGTCGCCTTCCGCTTTTTTGCTGGCTTTGCCGGTGGTGGCCGGGGCAGCTGGTGCCGTATACTTAAAGCGGCCGTTTACCAGCGAGGTATCGGTTTTGCCCAGCACATAGTCTTTGGCGGCCTGGTTTTCCACGAACTGATTTTCAGTCCGGACACGCTTCAGGAAGGCCGTTTTGTTGAGCTCCGAGCGCGAGTCTTTGGCCACCTTGCTCTTCAGGGAAGGCTCCATGGCCTCAAACGTAGGCACCGGCTGCTTTTCAAGCAGCTTGATGATGTGCCAGCCGTAAGGCGTCTGCACCGGCTTCGACAGCTCGCCGGGCGTGCTCATCTTGAAAGCCACTTCCTCGAAGTTGGGAATCATGCGGCCCGTGCCGAAAGGTGGCAGCTCACCGCCGTTGGCAGCCGAGCCGGCATCCTCCGAAAATTGGGCCACCAGCTTTTCCCAAGGCTCTTTGCGCTGGGTAAGGCGGCTGTAGAGCTCATCAATTTTCTTTTTGGCCGTCACGGAGTCGGCTTTGGGCATGCCGGGCGTCGAGCGAATCATCAGGTGCGCTACCTTGATTTCGCCCTGCGCCGGCCGGATGTCGTTTACCTTGATCAGGTGGTAGCCGAAGCGGGTACGCACCGGCTGCGACACTTGGCCGACCGGCGTTTTGAACGCGGCCGACTCAAACGGATATACCATCTGCATGGCCGTGAAGTAGCCCAACTTGCCGCCATTTTCGCGGGCCGAAGGGTCTTCGCTAACCTCACGGGCTACCTGCTCGAAGTTTTCGCCGCCGCTCACGCGCTGGCGCAGGGCTACCACCTTCTGGTAGGCCGCCAGGGTATCTTTGGGCTCGGCGTCGGGGGCAAGGCGCAGCAGAATATGGGAGGCATTGATTTCCTTGCCCATCCGCTCGTATGCCTCGCGCACCAGCAGGTCCGTAACACTTTTTTCGGTGAGGTAGGGCTGGGCCAGTTGCTGCTTGTAGCCGTCCAGCTCACGCTTGAAAGCCTGGGTGGTGTCGAGGCCGCGCTGTTCGGCCTCCAGCACTTTCAGCTTGAAGTTGGTGTACAGATCCAGGTACTCTGTTACGCTGGGCCGGGTGCCGTACTCGGGCGCTGTGCCGTTGTTTTTGCGATACACATAAGCAAACTCTCCGGCAGGTACCGGGGTAGTGCCCAGCGTTTCGATAACTGGTTGCTTGGAAGTGGTAGGCTTGGTGGCCTGGCACGCGGCCAGCAGCCCGACGGCAGCAGTGCCGACGTACAAAATGCGTTTGTGCATACGAGATAGTAGAAACTGCAATACGTGGCAAATACTGCCAACGAGGCGGAAACTGGCAAGCTGCCTGTTGCAATTTTACGGATTTTTTTCGGGGGAAAGGACTTTCTCCGCCAACGTTGGCCAGCCCGGTCATATTGCTACCGGATAGGGTACTACTGCAAGCGCCTCCTGTGCTGCAGGGAGCACAGGAGGCGCTTGAAAGCCAGGAAGTAAGCAGAATACTAGGTGACGGCTAAACGGCTATACGCTTATAAAGCCGGCATACGTTGCGGCTGCCACTGGTTGTGAATTCCACCCGGTCCATGATACGGTTGACCAGCGTCATGCCCATGCCGCCTTTTTTACCTTGACGAATGAATTCCTGCAAATCAGGTTCGTGGTAGCTGGCCGGTTTGTACGTCTGCATGGCCTGATCGAATATCTCAATGCCAAACATCTCGCCCTCCACTTCCACCGCCAGATCCAGATGCTGCGACTCATCCTCGGCGTTGCCGTGAATAATCAGGTTGGCTACCACTTCGTCTACAGCCAGCACAATCTGGTTGAGTTGCAGATCTGCTAGATGATACGCAGCAAGGTAGTCCGTCACAAAGTCGCGAACAACCTTGAGGTTGTTGCGACTACAGCTGATACGGAGGGCGTTTTTCATCCTGCGGGCCTATCGGGATACAAGGCAATTTATATAGCCGTAGCCTCGGCTTCCGAGGGTACGATGGTCATCAGCGCATCCAAACCCAGGATTTCGAATACGTTGTGCACTTTGTCCTGCATATTGAAGAACACCAGCTTAACACCTGCATCCTGAAACTGCTGCAAGTGGGAAATGAATACGCCCAAGCCCGCCGAAGAGATATAATTCAGCTTCTGGCAATCAATCAATACCTTCTGAAACTGGAGCGTTTCTGGCTTTGCCAGCTCGGTATCCAGCAAAACGGAAGAACTGGCGTCCAGTTCACCATCTAGGCTAAGGGTAAGAGTAGTTGCGGAGGAGTGTTGGGTTATTTTCATACGTCGGGCTTACGTCAGTTGTGGGGGCCAGGTTGGGCGGACTTAAACTTGACCACCAGCAACGTCTGGTCGTCGTGCATGGGCTGGCCGTGGCTGAATTCGGCCAGATCAGCCAGAATCCGTTCTTTGATGGCGTCAGCGTCCAGGAAGTAGGTTTGCTCCAGCATTTGCTGCAGCCGTTCTTCGCCGTATTCATCCTGCGCTGCGTTGCGGGCTTCCACAATGCCGTCAGTATAAATTACCATTACGTCGCCGGGATTGTAGTCGTAGAACTGGTTTTTGATGTGCTTTTCGTACGACTCGTTGCGGATGATGCCCAGCCCCAGTCCTGCCGTCTGGAAGTAGGATACTTCCTCTTTGATAGAGTGGTAATAGAGCGTGTGGCAGTGTCCGGCGCGCGCAAACATGAACCCGCCGTTCTCATAGTCGATGATGTAGAGCGACGCCGTGATAAAAGCCGCTTTCTCTAGGCAGCGCGCCAAGGCGTGGTTGGCCTGGGCCATGAACTTACTGGGCAGCGGAAATTTGTCACGCTCGTTGCGGGCCAGCGGATTTTCCTGCATCAGCGCATGAAAAATGCCTTTCATCTGAGCCACGTGGAAAGCTGCCGTCACGCCTTTGCCGCTCACGTCGCCGATGAGGATAGCCAACCGGCGGCCGGGCAGATGCAGAAAGTCATAAAAGTCGCCGCCTACTTCCTTGGCCGACTCGGCATAGGAGCTAATGGCAAACCAGCTGTCGATGGGCAGATTTTTTGGAATCAGGCTGTCCTGTACCAGCGAGGCAATCTTCAGTTCTTCCTGCACCCGCTGGTTTTCCAGCGACACGTTCATCAGGCGCAGGTTCTCAATGCTGAGTACGGTCTGGCTGGCGAAGGTTTGCAGGATGCTCAGGTTCTCGCGGTCGAAGCCTTGCCGGCTTTTCTTAAGCATGTAGATAGCACCATAGCGGCGCTTGGCCGACCGCAGCGGCATAACAATCAGCGAGCCGTAGGGCAGGTTGAGGCCTCGGAAGCCATTGGAGTTCGGCAGGTCGTTGTTGAGGTACTCAATCAGGTGCAGATTATGGTCCTGCAGCAGCTGGTATACCTGCTGCATCTGGCTGGGGGCTATCTGGTAGTTCTGCGCTATTTGCGCCACCGCATTTTCGGTTTCCAGCATAATCCAGGCGGCATCCGCATCCACGGTCTGCACCGCCGATTCGAGCAACATACGGTGGATTTCCTCCTCACTCTGGCCTTTCTGGATAAGTTGCGTAAGACGCTGCAGGCTAAGAATTTCTTCTCGCTTCTGCTCGAATACACCAGCAGTTGGCAGGTTGAACAGCGTTACCAGCAGCCCCATGAGGGCATAAAAAGCTGAGAAGAACACCGTGAGCACCAGGAAAGCGTGTTGCGGAGCCGGTGCCACCAACTTGGGGTCGTGGGCAATTCGCAGAAAATACGACACAAATACGGCCATCGAGAGCAGTAGCGCCACCTGCAGCAGCACGGCCTCCCACTTTTGGCGGTGACTCAGGTAGGCCACCCACTGCTGGTTGCCGCTCAGATATACGCCAAAAGCTCCCAGCCCACCGATAATGATATAATCAAATGGATGTGGCGGTACCCAGTCAAAAAGCCGGAACAGCAGCGTAACGCCGAGCAGGATTTCAAACCAGACCCATTCGCGCTGAATACGGCTGCTGGCCCGGAACAGCACCAGGCTGCGCCAGGAGTAGTTGGTTTTGGCCAGAAACAGCACAAATAGCCCCAGATTTACGGTGTAAATCAAAGCAAACAGCGTCCGGTCGTTGGTGGGAAGCTGATACTGAACGACCCGCTCCACCAGATGCAGCCCGACACATAGGGTGGCCAACAACCCCGGGCCTAATACCAAGCGACGGAGCAGGCCCACAAAATCGTTGCCGCGCAAAGGGTCGGGCAATTCGCGCTGGTGCATAAACATGCCGGCCGCAAACAGTGCCTGAGCCACCAATGTCACCCACTCCGGCCAGGGGCCATTCAGCCAAATGGCCGCTTTGCCCTGGGTTTGGCTGAGGGTGCTGAGCAGCAACACAATCCAACTGAGCAATGCCAGTGGGTATATAGTGGCTTGTATGCGGTGGCGAAGGGGCATAGGCGGAATAGTGTCCCCCGTGTTCCGCACAATTCAGGTAAGACGCGGGGGCAAAGCGGGCCGCTAAGATAAGGCGGCTTTTAGATGTGGGACAATAGGAGAAAAGAACGACAGAAGTAACCACCGGAAGCTGCTGTTGAGCTTGCCGGCCGTTACTTCTGTCTTGTTTATGTGTTTCGCTAGCCGGATGGCAGCAGCAAGTTACTTGCTGCTATAGTTGGGCGCTTCCTGCGTGATTTGCACGTCGTGCGGGTGCGACTCGCGCAGGCCGGCCCCGGTGATGCGCACGAAGCGGGCGGTTTGCAGGGCCTCTACGGTAGCGGCGCCGCAGTAGCCCATGCCGGCGCGCAGGCCGCCTGCCAGCTGAAACAACACCTCCGAGGCTAGGCCTTTATAGGGCACGCGGCCCACAATGCCTTCGGGCACCAGCTTCTTCACGTCGTCTTCGGCATCTTGGAAGTAGCGGTCCTTGGAGCCGTCTTCCATCGCCTCCACCGAGCCCATGCCGCGGTAGCTTTTGTACTTGCGGCCCTCAAACAAGGTCACTTCGCCAGGCGCTTCCTCGGTACCGGCCAGCAACGAGCCCACCATAATAGTGGAAGCGCCGGCGGCCAGGGCTTTCACTACGTCGCCGGAAAACTTGATGCCGCCGTCGGCAATCAGCGGCACGCCGGTGCCTTCGAGGCCGCGGGCTGCTTCCAGCACTGCTGAGAGCTGAGGCACACCGATGCCGGCAATGATGCGGGTGGTACAAATCGAGCCGGGGCCTACGCCCACCTTCACGGCGTCGGCGCCGGCATCGGCCAGGGCGCGGGCGCCTTCGGCGGTAGCCACGTTGCCCGCAATTACTTCCAGATTCGGGTACTGCTGTTTGAGGTTACGCACAGCGTCAAGCACGCCTTTGCTGTGGCCGTGGGCCGTGTCCACGCTCACCACATCCACGCCGGCTTCCACGAGAGCGGCCACGCGGTCCAGCAGATCGGGCGTTACGCCCACGGCGGCCCCCACACGCAGACGGCCCAGCTCATCTTTGCAGGCATTAGGCGTGCGGCGGCGCTTGCGGATATCCTTATAAGTGATGAGGCCCACGAGACGACCGTCGGTGTCCACTACCGGCAGCTTTTCCACTTTAGAATCCTGCAGAATGTCCTCGGCGGCGGCCAGCTCGGTGCCGGCGTTGGCCGTCACCAAGGGCGCGGCCGTCATGACGGCCGTCACAGGGCGGCTCATGTCCTTCTCAAAGCGCAGGTCGCGGTTGGTGAGGATGCCCTTGAGGCGGTTTTGCCCGTCCACAATCGGAATGCCACCGATGTTATTGGTGCGCATCAGCTTTTTGGCGTCGGCGAGGGTGGCCGTTTCCTCGAGCGTAAACGGGTCGAGGATCATGCCGCTTTCGGAGCGCTTCACGCGGCGCACCAGCTCAGCCTGCGCCCGGATGCTCATGTTCTTGTGAATGATACCGATGCCACCTTCCTGAGCCATGGCAATGGCCATTTCGGCTTCGGTCACGGTGTCCATGGCCGCCGAAACGAAGGGAAGTTTGAGCCGGATGTTGCGGGTGAGTTGGGCGCTCGGGTCGGCGTCGCGGGGCAATACCTCGGAATAACCGGGCAGTAGCAGGACGTCGTCGTAGGTCAGCGCCTCGAAGGCAATTTTGGCAGCGTAGTCGGCCATGGCAACAAGGAAGTTAGGTGAGGCTTGTTGCCAGACAAAGCTACGGCGGAAAGTTGGGGTTTGTGTTATCGAGTGGTTGTATTTGTATGGCGCCGATATTGGTACGCGGCCGTGGCCGGCTGGCACCGACGAGCTTACGGGCGCTACCTGAAAACCCCGGCGCCGGTTCGGGAGTTAAACTTCCCAGGCCGCCCGCAGAAAGGGCGGTTTGTTTCGTATTCCTTTCGACAGAAAACGCATGTCAACTACCAAAAACTGGTTTATTACCGGCGTCAGCACCGGATTCGGCGCCTCGCTGGCCGAGCTGCTGCTCGCCAAAGGCGACAAAGTAGCGGCCACATTCCGCAAACAGGAGCAGGCCGACGCCTTCACGAAAAAAGCCGGCGAAAACGGCCAGGGCTTCGTGGTGGAAGTAACCGACGAAGCGCAGGTGAAAAAGGGTGTACAGGACGCCATTGCGCGCTTCGGCCACCTCGACGTGATTGTTAACAATGCCGGCTATGGCTCGCTGGGCAGTATCGAAGAGATTGACGCGGCCGAAGTACAGCGCCAGTTCGACGTCAACGTGTTCGGGCCGCTGCATGTGCTGCGGGCCGTACTGCCGCACCTGCGCGAGCGGAAAAGCGGCCACGTGCTCAACATCACCAGCATCGGCGGCCTGAAAACCTTCCCCGGCGTGGGTGTTTATAATGCCAGCAAGTTTGCCCTCGAAGCCATCGGCGAAAGTTTGGCTCAGCAGGTGAAGCCACTCGGCATCAAGGTCACCAACATCGAGCCCAGCGGCTTCCGCACCGAGTGGGCGGGCAGCTCGGCCACGTACGTGGACACCCAGATTGAGGACTACCGCGCCACGGTGGGCGAAAACCTGAAAGGCATCCAGGGCTACAGCGGCCGCCAGCCCGGCGACCCCGACCGCGCCGCGCAGATCATGTACGACCTCGTGCGCCAGGAAAACCCACCGCTGCATCTGCCGATTGGCAAAGCTGCTGTGAAAGGCGCCCGCGAGAAGTTCACGGCTTTGGTAGAGGAGCTGGCCGCCGTAGCCGAAATCGGTGACTCGGCTGACTTCCTGGCTGGCGAATAACAGCCTCATTGCGGGCTCAGTAGCAGTCAGGCAAGAGGCCGCGCATTCTGAAAGAGCCGCTAACGCAAGTTGGCGGCTCTTTTCTGTCAACAGAAGCGGTAAAGCCGCGAGGTAGGCTGCATGGGTATCGGGGCCTGCGTATCTTGCCCAGGTCTGTCATTCTTCGTCTTCAAAACCTGCCGCCCGTGCTGCACACCACCAACGACATCGAAGTAACGTCCTGGGCTGATTTGCAGCAGGCACTGTTTCAGGAAACCTGGGACGGCCGCATCGGGCGGTTTCGCTCGCCGTTTGTCTACCGCGGGCTGCGCACGCAAAGCTGGCCGCTGACTACCAGCCTGCAGCGCCTCGGCGGCGAGTATCAACTGCTGGAAAACCATCTGCTGCGCAATTTTCGCAAGTACGCCCGCGACTCGGCGCTGCCGGGCGCTTCGGTGTGGAACTGGCTGGCGCTGGCCCAGCACCACGGCCTGCCCACCCGCCTGCTCGACTGGACCTACTCGCCTTACGTGGCCCTGCACTTCGCCACCGACGATCTGGACGCCTACGACCAGCCGGGCGTCATTTGGGCCATCAACTACGTGAAAACGGCCGAATTTCTGCCGCCCAGCCTGCGTGAGGCTTTGCGCAATGAGGGTTCCAACGTGTTTACGCCCGAGCTGCTAGAGCCGCTTTGCACCAACCTGCGGGAGCTGGAGCTGCTGCAGCGGGAGCCGTTTCTGCTGTTTCTGGAGCCGCCTTCGCTGGATGCGCGCATTGTGCACCAGTACGCGCTGTTTTCGCTGATCAACACGGCCCAGGACACGCTGCATGGCTGGCTGGAGCAGCATCCGGAGCTGTATTTCCGTATCATCATTCCGGCCCGGCTGAAGTGGGAAATCCGCGACAAGCTCGACCAGGCCGGCATTACGGAGCGGGTGCTGTTCCCGGGCCTTGGGGGGCTGAGCCGCTGGCTGCACCGCCACTACACGCCCACGCCCAACCAAACCGCCCAGGACCTGCTCGACGACCAGATTCCAGGCTGAACTCCGGTTCGCTTCCGCAGACGATGGGCCGAATAAGTGCCTTTTTACAGCGCCGTAGCTAGCGCGAGGCCTCGCCGCAAATCCGTAGTTACGCTCAGGCCGAGCTGCAGCGTGTGGTGATACTGCATGGAATAGCCGGCGGCGGGCTGCACCATCTGATGCTGGTAGCCGGCCTCCATGGCCACGGTTTTCGTGAACTGATAGCCCAATGCCAGGTACGCTCGGTTCTGCTCGAAGAAATTGCGGCCCGCACTGGCCCCGAACCCTAGAAATATTTCGTCGGCGCCGGCTAAATAAGGTGTGCCGGGCTCCAGCTTGCCTTTGTTGCCGAGCGGTACAACCAAGCGCAGCTGGTAGCGCATGCGGTTCAGGTAGGTTGCCTGCGCATCGCCGGGGCGGCGCACCCAGCGCTGCTCCAGGCGGTAGCGGTGCTGAGTGTGCACCCGGCCGGAATCGTTGCGCAGCAGCACCTGTTGGTAGAGGCGGTGCTCGGGCAGCGGGCTGGCCGAGGCATAGTCGTTGTGGAAGTATGATGAGGCCCGGGCGTAGCCGGCTGTGAGCTGCAGGGCCGGTGCTACGTGGTAGTTGATACCAATCCGGGCCAGCTGCTGCGGCTGGTACGCGTCTTTGGCCCGGCGCAGCTGCCCGTCGAGGTGCAAACCCCAGCGCTTGCTTAGGCGGGCGTCGCTAAGAAACGTGAGCCAGGTATTGGCGCCGGCTGGTGCAGTACTAAGTGATGAAGCAGCGCGCTGGGCGTAACCAGCCATACCTGTTGCCAGGATCAGAACCAGCGCCGCCAGCAACTGCTTCCAGGACAGAACAGGTAGTAGTGGGGTCATATACCCATATTACCAAATTATGACGTTTGTTACGCCAATGTTACCAACTATATTTTCTGGAGTGCAGTCAGCTGGTCGGTATGGAGTTGCTATAGGTATCAGTTGGCTGATAGACAGTGTCCGGATACTGGCGAGGACTCACTTTTATCTGCGTATGCTGGCTGATATGCTGAAGGGCAAAGCAGTCCAAACAGGCGCCAAGGGGCGGCATTGGCGCCGGATAGGGTAGCGGCGGAAAGAACATCTCCAGAAATTCCAGCAGCACCGTAACTCCCGCTGGCATTCCAGCTACGCTCAGAAACACCCCGAAGGGTACTTGGGCCACTACATAGCCGGTAATGGGCGAGCCCAGCGGAAGCCGGCTGATAATGCTGCACCAGGTTGCCGCATCTGCGGGCTGGGGCGGATACTGCCAGGGAGTTGGAATTGTGATCATATAACTCGAAAAGGATAAGTCGTGGGGTCTGAACGCGTCACTGTATAACGCTAAGTATGCTACTGATTCGCTTCAAAGCGCTTTTTAGTGAGCTTAGTTGGGACGTGCTCCATGGGTTTGTCGGGCCAGGGATGCTTGGGGTATCGGCCTTTCAGATCTTTGCGCACCTCGAAGTAGCCTTTCTCCCAGAAGCTGCGCAGGTCGCGCGTGACCTGGGCGGGGCGGCCGCTGGGCGAGAGTAGGTGCAGCAGCAGTGGTACCCGGCCGCCGGCCACAGCAGGCGTTTCGGTGAGGCCGAACAACTCCTGCAGCTTCACGGCCAGCACTGGCGTAGCCGGGTCAGAGTAGTTGAGGGCGACGTGCGAGCCACTGGGCACGGCCAGGTAGGCGGGCGCAAGGCGGTCCAACTCCTGGCGCTGCGCCCAGCCGCCGGGCAGGCGCTGCAGCAGTAGCTCGGGCCAGTCGAGGCGGCTAACGTCGTTTAGACTTTTAAGGCCCACCAGGTGCGGGGTGAGCCACTCATCCAATTCCTCCGTTAGCGCTTCATCCGACACCGCTGGCCAGTTTTCTGGAAAGTGGTGGTGCAGAAATGCCAGCCGCTGCCGCAGCGCGGTAGCGGCTTCGCTCCACGGCAAACGCGCCACACCGGCTGTGCGCAGGGCTTCCAGCAGCGCATTGGCCACCAGGGCTGCGTCGGGCTGGGCCAGCGCGGCATCAGAGAGCAGCAGCGCACCCAGGCGGCGCTGGCGGCGGGCCTGCACGCGGCCGGCGGCAGCATCCCAGCGCACTTCGTCCACCTGTTCAATCTGGTCTGCAAACAGCTCTTCCAGTTCCTGGCGGCTTACGGGCGCGGCCAGGGCAGCGCGCAGCTGGTGTGGTGGCCCATCGAGGTAGGCGACGGCCAGAAACTGGTCGTCGCGGCCGAAGTGCTCGGCGGGAAGGGCCACGCGCTGGCCGGTAGCCAGGCGCACCCGGTCCGGGGTTTCGCGCTGGGCGAGGCGGTCGGGGTACGCTAGGGCTGTGAGCAGGCCGGCCGCGTCGGCATCAGCAGAAGTAGCCGCGTCGCGGATGCCGGCGCGCTGGCGCAGGTTGCGGGCCGCATCGCGGACGCGGTGCAGGGTGTTGTGCTGCACCAGCAAACCCGGTAGCGGTGCGCGGCCGTTGGCAATGGCCTCGAACCGCAGCCGCAAATCGGGCGGGGTAGGGTGGGTGTCAGCGGCCCGCAGCACGTCGCGCTCCGAGAGCAGCGCCGCCAGCGCGGCGGCGGCGGGGCCGTGGCCCAGCTCGTGCCCGCGCACCACCAAATGGCCCAGACGCGGCGCCAGCCCCAGCCGCGCCAATGCCCGGCCGTGCGGCGTGGGTTTCAGTGGTGGATTGATTTTAGGTGATGAGGTGGTTTTAGGTGATGGGGTGATGAAGTGATGGGGGGAAAAGGGTGGACTGGCTTCATCACCATTCACTTCATTACTGTTCACCTCATCACCATTTAAACTATCACCAATAACGGCTCCCAGGCGGCGGAGCAGGTCGTGGGCGAGGGCCAGGGCGGGGGCGGGGGGGGCGTCGAGCCAGCGCAGGCTTTGTGGGGCGGCGCCCCAGAGAGCCAGTTCCAAAGCCAGGCCGCTGAGGTCGGCGGTAAGGATTTCGGGGGGCAGGTAGGTGGGCAGGGCGTCGTGCTCGGCGGTGGTCCAGAGGCGGTAGCAGGTGCCGGGGCCGAGGCGCCCGGCGCGGCCCCGACGCTGGTCGGCGGCGGCCTGGCTGACGGGCACGGTTTCGAGGGTGCTGAAGCCAGTGCGAGCCTGGAAGCGTGGGACCCGCGCAAAGCCGCCGTCAATCACCACTGTCACGCCCTCAATGGTGAGGCTGGTTTCGGAAATGGCCGTGCTGAGCACGATTTTGCGCTGCCCGGCCGGCACCGGGCGCAGGGCGGCGTCCTGCTCAGCCAGGGGCAGCTCGCCGTGCAGCAGGTGCAGCTGTACGGCGTCGGGCAGGGCGTTTTGCAGCTTGTCGGCTACGCGACGCAGGTCGGCGAGGCCGGGCAGGAAGACCAGCACGTCGCCGGTGGAGTGCTGGCACAGAGCCTCGCGCACGGCCGTAGGTACTAGTGTGGCCAGTCGTTCGGCGGAGCGGCTGCCGCCAGCCGCGGCTTGGCGGGGGCTCAGGTAGTGCGTCTCGACGGGGAACAGAAAACCCGCGCTGCTCACCACCGGTGCCTGCAACCAGGCGCCCATCCGCTCGGCTTCCAGCGTGGCGCTCATCACCAGAATGCGCAGCTCGGGCCGCAGCACGGCCTGGGCATCGAGCGCCAGCGCCAAACCCAGGTCGGCCCGCAGGCTACGTTCGTGGAACTCGTCGAAGATGACGGCTGCCACGCCTTCCAGGGCCGGATCGTCCTGAATGAGGCGCGTGAGGATGCCTTCGGTGATGACCTCGATGCGGGTGCGGGCCGATACTTTACTTTCCAGCCGCACACGGTAGCCCACGGTGTCACCCACGGGCTCGTGCAGCAGCTTGGCCAGGCGGTTGGCGGCGGCGCGGGCGGCCAGCTGCCGGGGCTCCAACATCAGAATCCGGCCTCCGTCGCGCCAGGCAGCTTCCAGCAGCGCCAGCGGCACCACGGTGGTTTTGCCGGCGCCGGGCGGAGCCTGCAGTACCACCCGCTCGTGGGTTTGCAGGGCCTGCAGCAGGTCGGGCAGGGCGGCAACTATCGGGAGGTCGGGGTATTGCATGGAGTTATTTCTCGCTGAGGTTCGCTGCGGTTTTCCGCTAAGGTTCGCGGAGGCCATTCACTGCAAACCTCAGAGGAAAATTTCAGCGAGAAAAATCAATACACCGCCACGGATGGGTCCACGCGCACGCTCCAGGCGTGGATGCCGCCGCGCAGGTTCAGCAGATTGGTTCGCTCCAGGCGGTGCTGCAGGTAGGCCAGCGCCTGCATAGAGCGCACGCCGTGGTGGCAGATAAGCACCACGGGCCGGTCTTCGTCGATTTCGTCGGCGCGGCGGGCCAGCTCACCCAGTGGAATCAGCACGCTGCCTTCGATGCGACAGTAGGCGTATTCCTCGGGCTGCCGCACGTCCACGAGCTGCAGGTTTTCGCCGTTGGCGAGGCGGGAGTGCAGGTCTTCGGGCGTGAGTTCGGGCAGCATGGCAGCAAAGCAGATGAAAGGAAAGCGCAAAATTAGTCGGTGGCTGGTTAGCTTTGGCCCCGGCCTTTGCGGGCTGCCCGCCCGAGCCCTTCACCTCTCACCTGTTACCTGTCACCTTGCTGCAGACCTTGTATGAGTTCTGGACCGCGGCCGCCGGGCCCGGCCCGTTGGAATGGATAGCCGTGCTCACCGGATTTGCCTGCGTCTGGCTGGCCGCCCGTGAGTCGTTGTGGAATTTCCCGGTGGCCTTGGTCAGCTGCGCGCTCTACATTGTGGTGTACTACCGCGCCGGCCTCTATTCCGACTCACTGCTGCAGATTATGTTCATTGTGCTCAGCCTCTACGGCTGGTATGAGTGGCTGTATGGCGGCACCAGCAAAACCGAACTACCGGTGACACGCACTCGGCGCTGGGAGTGGCTGGCCACGCTTACGTTTGTAGCCGCCTTCACGGCTGGCTTCGGCTACTATCTCAGCACCCGCACCGACGCAGCTCTGCCGCACTGGGACAGTTTCACGACGGCCGGCAGCCTGGCGGCGCAGTTTCTGCTCATGCGAAAGCGCCTGGAAAACTGGTGGCTCTGGATTCTGGTTGACCTCATCTACGTGCCCATTCTGTGGTACAAGCAGCTCTACCCCACCAGCGTGCTGTATGCGTTGTACCTGGGCGTGGCCGTGTACGGCTACTGGGAATGGCGGAAGTCAATGACCAAAGAACAAGCTGCAACAGGCAATCTGGCTTGAAAAAGCAACATTGTAGCCGGCTCTGCTGACACTGTTTTTCGCTCCTGCGCTTCTCATTTTTTGCCGCTGCATTTCCTGCTCATCACTTTCTTCATTGCTACCTGAAAATGCTGCGTGTTGCCCTCACCGGCCCCGAATCGACGGGCAAAACCACTCTTAGCCGCCAGTTGGCTGCCCACTACCAAACCAGCTGGGCCCCAGAGTATGCGCGGGCGTATTTGGAGAAGCGTGGGGCGCACTACCGCTACACCCTCGCCGACCTGGAGGATATTGCCCACGGCCAGCTGCGGGCCGAGGCTGAGGCGGAAATCCAGGCCATCCAGCAGGACCGGCCGCTGTTTTTCTGCGACACCGATCTACTAGTGATAAAAATCTGGTCGGAACACGCGTTTGGCCACTGCCCCGAGTGGATTCTGGAGCAGATTGAAGAGCAGCAGTATGATCTGGTGCTGCTGCTGAACGTGGATCTGCCCTGGGCGCCGGACCCGCTGCGCGAGCATCCACACCTGCGGCAGCAGTTCTACCGCCTCTACCACCACACGCTGCAGGAGCAGCTGTCGCACTTCGCCGAAATCAGCGGCCCGCCGCCCCAGCGCTTCGAGCAGGCCTGCTACCACGTGGATGAATTGCTGCTGGGCTAGGCTGGGTTGTGTGGCCAGAAAGCCAAAAGAAAGGCATGTTTCGCTACGTTCTGCATGACGTGCTGTAGAGCAGTAAAAAAGCTAACCATCTACTAACCCAGCGCCGAAATGCGAACTACAAAGTTCGCGCTACAGTATACACGCCGTATTCCTCTTTCACCGCACGGGCTCTGGGCCGGTGCGCTTTCTGCCCCGATGACCTATACCCTCGAAAACGAGCTGTGCCGCGTGCAGGTGCAAGCCCACGGCGCCGAGCTAAGCAGCTTCGTGCGCAAAGACCTTGATAACCTGGAGTATATCTGGGAGGCCGACCCGGCCGTGTGGGGCCGCCACGCGCCGGTGCTGTTCCCGATAGTGGGCCGCCTGCCGCAGGATACCTACCAGCACCAGGGCCAGTCGTATCGGCTGCCCCAGCACGGCTTTGCCCGCGACCAGGAGTTCAGGCTGGTGCGCCAGACTGCGGCCGAGTTGGTACTGGAGCTGCAGGCCAACGACGCTACCCGCGCCGTGTTTCCGTTCGAGTTTAACTTGCAGATTTCGTATCGCTTGGCCGGGTCGCAGCTCACCATCGGCTGGGACGTGCGCAACGTGGGCACCACGGAGCTGCTGTTCAGCATCGGGGCGCACCCGGCTTTCCGGTGCCCGCTGCTGCCCGGCGAGACCTTTGAGGACTACGAATTCGTGTTCGACCATCCGGTCAGCTTCGAGCGGTATCTGCTGGAGGGCGGCCTGCTCACCGGCCAGACCGAGCCCGTATTGCAGCAGCAAGCCACTCTGCCGCTCCGCTACGAGCTGTTTGCGCAGGACGCGCTGGTACTGAAACACTTCGACTTCACGCATATTACGCTGCGCAGTCGCCAGTCGGGCCGCGCCGTGCGGTTGCGCTTCGACGGGTTTCCCTACCTCGGCTTCTGGACGAAAGGGCCCGGTGCGCCTTTCGTCTGCATCGAGCCCTGGCACGGCATTGCCAGCTCTGTTGGTTCTTCCGGTGAGCTGGCTGATAAGGAAGGCATCTTGGCGCTGGAGCCCGGCCAGGAGTTCAGTACGTCCTACAGCATCACAGTAGGGTAGGATGGCCGCCGAACCCGCAATATGGGCCATTGCGCCCAGCCACACCTACCTGCTGCGCCACGAAGTGCTCTGGCCCGATAAGCCGCTGGACTACGTGAAGCTACCCGAAGATGCTGCCGGATACCACTACGGCGCCTTCCAGGACGACCATCTGGTGGGCGTCATTTCCCTGTTCGTAGCTGGCGACGAAGCGCGTTTTCGCAAGTTTGCCGTCATGCCCGCCTATCAGCGCCGGGGCATTGGTAGCGCGCTGCTGCGCTACGTGGTGGCCGAAGCACGCCGCCTGGGCGCCCACCGCCTCTGGTGCGACGCCCGCCAAGACAGCGCCGCCTTTTATGCCCGATTCAGGTTGCTGCCTGAGGGCGCAGTATTCTACAAAGGCAGCATCCCGTACGTGCGGATGGGGGTGGAGCTGTAGATAGCAGGTCTTATAGAATGCAAAGGCCGTCATGCTGAGCTTGTCGAAGCATCTCTACCGCTGGCTAACTTCTTTGATTAGCACTGCGGTAGAGATGCTTCGACAAGCTCAGCATGACGGCCTTTTTTGATGCAATTATCAACCCAGCCGCCTCACACCATTAGCGGTTCTGATGGGCGCACGGGCGTTTGGGGGCGGCGGTTGTAGTCGGGTTCCCAGTCGTTGATGGGGCGTGTGATGCCGGGCGGTAAGTCCAGGTCGGGTAGGCCGTCGTCGAGCGGTTCGCCGCCTTCGTCGTCGTTGTCGGGGTGGGGCGGACTGGGGAAGCGCCGCCGCGGAATCACGACAAAATAGATGGCCAGAGCCAGAAACAGCAGCAGGTAGACAAGGGGAGTCATGGCTGGGAAAGCTGAAAAACGAACGAACAGGCCCGGCAAGTGCCGCGTGGTAAGTAACGGTGCGCGCGGGGGCGTTGTTTTAGAAAATGCGGGGATTTTGGCGAGCAACTGTCTTTCTAAGTTAACTGATAATCAATCAAAAGGAAAGTCCTTTACTTCAGTCAATAA
This sequence comes from Hymenobacter puniceus, assembly GCF_014333525.1. GTDB lineage: Bacteria > Bacteroidota > Bacteroidia > Cytophagales > Hymenobacteraceae > Hymenobacter. The sequence goes on along the minus strand of NZ_JACSCX010000001.1, from coordinate 536,890 downwards.
CAGCTTACGGCGCAGCCTGCCGGTAGCGGACCAACTCTCTGCCCACTCAAAACGAAGCCGCTGCTGCTGGAAAAGCCGAATCGGCGTGTACATTTGCACCATAGTTTAGGGGTGCCCCGTACCGGGAGTGGTGCGAGGCTGAGATCATACCCATTGAACCTGTCCGGGTAATGCCGGCGAAGGGAACAAACGATCCGCGAGCGACAAGCCGAAGGCCCCGACCCCTGGGGCCCGGTCCGTTCCACTTTTTCCATTTTTCACTTTTGAAAAATTTTCTGACCACCGGCGTGGCGCTTTTAGTGCTGTCCGGTCCGGCATGGGCGCAAGGTCCCGTGTCCGGCACGCTCACCGATGCCCAGACGGGCGCTGTTTTGCCCGGCGCCACGGTGCTGCTCGACGGCCGCCCCAGCGCCGCTACCGATGCGGCGGGCAATTTTGCTATTGAGGCGGTGCCGGCCGGTGCACACGAGCTGCGCGTCACGTTCGTCGGCTACGAGCCGCTGGTGCGCCAGCTGCAGGGCCAGGCCGACGCGCAACGTATCAGCGCCACGCTGCGGCCCGGCGGTGTGCTCACCGGCGAGGCCCTCGTGACGGCCAGCCGCGCCAACGAGCGCACGGCCACGGCCTACACCAACGTGAGTAAGGAAGACCTAGCCAAGCGCAACTTCGGTCAGGATTTGCCCTACCTGCTCGACCAGACGCCGTCGGTGGTGGTGACGTCTGATGCCGGTGCAGGCGTGGGCTACACCGATATCCGCATCCGGGGCACGAGCACAACTGGCATCAACATGACCATCAACGGGGTGCCGCTGAATGATGCCGAGTCGCACGGCGCGTTTCTGGTGAACCTGCCGGATCTGGCCTCCTCAGTGAGCAGCCTGCAGGTGCAGCGCGGCGTAGGCACCAGCCAGAACGGCGGCGCGGCCTTCGGTGCCAGCGTGAACATCAGCACCCTCGACAACCGCCGCGAGGCCTACGGCGAAACCCAGAACAGCGTCGGCTCCTTCGGCACGGTGAAGAACACGGTGCAGTTCGGCACCGGCCTGGTGAGCGGGCACTTCACGCTGGACGGCCGGTTGTCGCGCATCAAGTCCGATGGCTACATGAACCGGGCGGCGTCGGATCTGAAGTCGTACTACTTCGCGGCCGGCTACCAGCAGGCCAATACGCTGCTCAAGTTCATCACCTTCTCGGGCCGGGAGAAAACCTACCAAGCCTGGAACGGCGTGCCCGAGCCCGCCCTCACCGGCGACCAAACGCTGCTGCAGAACTATATCGACAACGGCGAGCTGAGCGAAGTCGATGCTGAGCGGGTACGCCGGGAAGGCCGCCGCTACAGCTACTACACCTACGACAACCAGACCGACAACTACCAGCAGAATCACTACCAGCTGCACCTCTCGCAGGGCCTGGGTGAGGACTGGAACCTGGGCGCGGCCCTGCACCTGACGCGCGGCTTCGGCTACTACGAAAGCTACCGGGCCCGCCGCCGCTTCCTCAACTACGGCCTCGACAACGTAGTAATTGGGAACCAGACGCTCACGCGCACCGACCTGATTGACCGCAAGTGGCTGGACAACTACTTCTACGGCGGCACCTTCGCCCTCAACTACCAGCCCAAAACCGACGACCGGCTGCAGGCTACGCTGGGCGGCGCGTGGAACCGATACGACGGTGACCATTACGGCGAAATCATCTGGGCCCAGTACGCCTCTAACGGTTCCATCCGGCAGCGCTACTACTTCAACAACGCCGTCAAGACCGACTATAACGGCTACGCCCGCGCCACCTGGCAGCTGCTGCCGCAGCTGGGCATCTACGGCGACCTGCAGCTGCGCCACATCGAGTACACCATCGATGGCACCCAGCACAAGCCCGACGACCCCAGTGCCGTGCGCGGCGTGGTGGACGTGCGCACCCGCGCCCGCTACACCTTCTTCAACCCCAAAGCCGGCGCCACGCTCACCTTGGCTGAGGGCCAGCAGCTCTACGCCAGCTTCGCGGTGGGCCAGCGCGAGCCGGTGCGCTCCGACTTCACCGACCGGATTACGGCCGACGCCGCTCCCAAAGCCGAGCGGCTGCACGATCTGGAAGGCGGCTACCGCCTCAGTTTGCCCAACGCCAGCGTGCTGGGCACCCGGGCCGTGGCGCGGCTGGAAGCCAACTTCTTCTACATGAACTACCGCAACCAGCTGGTGTCCATCGGGCAGCTCAATGATGTGGGTACGCCGCTGCGCACCAACGTGGCCCGCAGCTACCGCCGCGGCGCGGAACTGACCGGCTTTGTGTCGGCCAATGACAAAATCAGCCTTAGCAGCACGCTCACGCTCAGCCAGAACCGCATCCTGGGCTACCAAGAGGCCATTTCGGATAGCACATTTGCGCGGCGCACCAGCACCATTTCCTACTCGCCAAGCGCCGTATCGGCGCACACGCTGGAAGGGCAGCCGCTGAAAGGTCTGCGCTTGGCGCTGCTCTACAAAACCGTGAGCCGCCAGTACCTCGACAACTCCGCAAGTTTGGGCCGCAGCATCAAGCCCTACCAAGTGCTCGATTTCCGGGCGCGCTACACCATCCGGCCGCAGTTTGTGAAGGAAATTGAGCTGGGCTTGTTGGTAAATAACGTGCTTAACCGCGAGTACGTGGCCAACGGCTACACCTACAGCTACCCCGGCGCCAGCGGCGGCCTCGATACCTTCAACTGGTACTACCCCCAGGCCACCCGCAACTTCCTGGCCTCGGTGGGCGTGAAGTTCTAGGCCCACGGGCGGCCTGGCCTCCCCGCAACCACAGAAAAAGCCCCGGCGCTGCGTAGCGTCGGGGCTTTCTGCTTCTGGTACTGGTGGACCTTACGCCTCTTTCAGCGAGGCCATGTCGATGACGTAGCGGAAGCGCACTTCCTCATCCTTCATCTTGTCGTATGCCTTGTTGATGTCCTGCATCCGAATCATTTCCACCTCGGGCAGAATCTGGTGCTGGGCGCAGAAGTCGAGCACCTCCTGGGTTTCGGCGATGCTGCCGATGATGGAGCCGGCAATGGTGCGGCGGTGCATGGCCACCTCCTGGTTGTTCAGGGCCGACTTGTAGGGCCCGAGCAGGCCCACGGTGGTGATGACGCCGTCGCGCTTGGCCAGCGTCACGTAGTCGTTGAGCTCGAAGGCGTCGGGGATGGTGATGAGGATGAAGTCGAACTTCAGCTCGTGTGCCTTCATGGCGTCGGCGTCGGTTGAGAGCAGCACCTCGTGGGCGCCGAGCTTCTTGGCGTCTTCCAGCTTGGCTTTGTCGCGGGTGATGGCCGTGACGGTGGCGCCCAGCGCGCGGGCTAGCTGCACGCCCATGTGGCCCAGCCCGCCGATGCCCACCACGGCCACGCTCTTGCCGGGGCCCACGTTCCAGTGCTTCAGGGGCGAGTAGGTGGTAATGCCGGCGCACAGAATGGGCGCCACGGCTTTCAGGTCGAGGCTTTCGGGGATGCGCAGCACAAAGTCTTCCTTCACCGTCATGTTGGTGGAGTAGCCGCCGAAGGTGTTGAAATCTTTATTCTGGGGCTTCATGTAGCCGTTGTAGGTGGCCGTCCAGCTCACAGGTCCTTCGCAGTAGTGCTCTTCTTTCTGCTGGCAGCTGGGGCAGGTGCCGCAGGAGTCAATCATGCAGCCCACGCCCACCAAGTCGCCCACCCGGAACTTGGTCACGGCGCTGCCTACGGCGTCGATGCGGCCCACCACCTCGTGGCCCGGCACGCAGGGGTAGATGGTGTTGTGCCAGTCGTTTTTCACCTGGTGCAGGTCGGAGTGGCACACGCCGCAGTACAGGATGTCGATGTGCACCTCGTCGGCCTTGGGAGCCTGACGCTCGATTTCCATTTCCGACAGCCCGCTGAAGATGGAGTTGCTGGCGCCGTACGCTTTGGTTTTGATGGGTTCCATAGAGGAAGAACAGGAGTAGGAAGGTGAAAGATAGGGGCCCCGGCCGGGGGCTACGGTCGCGCTTAAAGCCCCTGTAACCCCTGTCAGGGCCCTTTTTAACGCAATCCGGAAAGCGGAGTTAGCGGCCGGCTCCCAAAAGATTTGGGGCAATTGCCAGGCCCGGGCGGGCGGGGCGGGCAGGAGCCCGGCAAACGTAGTTCAGCCTCGCCTGTTATCTTTGCTGAAACTCCCCCCCATCCTCCTAACATACCGCCCCATGTCATCCGAAGCTGACGTACTTTCCCCGCAGTCGAAGGCCCACTCTGCCCAAAAAGGCAGCACCAACGCCGCCGGCTTCACCGACTACTTCGACCTCGACGGCCTGCTGACCGAGGAGCACAAGCTCATCCGCCAGAGCATCCGCGACTTCGTGAAGAAGGAAATCAGCCCCAACATCGAGAAGTGGGCGCAGGACGCGCATTTTCCGTCGGAAATCGTGCGCAAGTTCGGCGACGTGGGCGCGTTCGGGCCCACCATTCCCACCGAGTACGGCGGCGGCGGCCTCGACTACATCAGCTACGGCCTGATTATGCAGGAGATTGAGCGCGGCGACTCCGGCATGCGCTCCACGGCCTCGGTGCAGGGCTCGTTGGTGATGTTCCCGATTTACGCCTACGGCTCGGAAGAGCAGCGCAAGAAGTTCCTGCCCAAGCTGGCCTCCGGCGAGTGGCTGGGCTGCTTCGGCCTCACGGAGCCCGACCACGGCTCCAACCCCGGTGGCATGACCACCAACATCAAGGACATGGGCGACTACTACCTGCTGAACGGGGCCAAGCTCTGGATCAGCAACTCGCCCGAGTGCCAGGTAGCGGTGGTGTGGGCCAAAGACGAAACCGGCCGCATCAAGGGTGTTATCGTGGAGCGCGGCATGGAAGGCTTCACTACCCCCGAAATCCACAACAAGTGGAGCCTGCGCGCCAGCACCACCGGCGAGCTGGTGTTCGACAACGTGAAAATCCCGAAGGAAAACCTGCTGCCCAACATCGATGGCCTCCGCGGCCCGCTTTCCTGCCTCGACTCGGCCCGCTTCGGCATTGCCTGGGGTGCCATCGGTGCTGCCATCGACTGCTACGAGTCGGCGCTGAAGTACTCGCTGGAGCGCGAGCAATTCGGCAAGCCGATTGGCGGTTTCCAGTTGCAGCAGAAGAAGCTGGCCGAAATGCTGACCGAAATCACCAAGGCCCAGTTGCTAGTGTGGCGCCTCGGGGTGCTCAAAAACGAAGGTAAGGCCACTTCGGCCCAGATTTCGATGGCCAAGCGCAACTCCGTGGAAATTGCCCTGCACATTGCCCGCGAAGCCCGCCAGATTCATGGCGGCATGGGCATCACCGGCGAATACCCCATCATGCGCCACATGATGAACCTGGAGTCGGTGGTGACCTACGAAGGAACCCACGACATCCACCTGCTCATCACCGGCGCCGATATTACCGGCATTCAGGCCTTCAAGTAAGCGTCTGCCCGCGTATCTTCAAACGGCCGTTCTGGAAGCAGGGCGGCCGTTTTTTATTTGTTATCTACTCGACTATGCAAGCCGATACCCGTCGTTTCCTGGGTGCCGCCCTGTTGCTGGGGGCCGTGTTCTGCGCGGTGTATCTGCGGGTGGCGTACCCGCCGCCGCCGGAGCTAAAGCCGGAGCGGCGGTGGGGGGCGCCGCGCCTGCTGGTGTCCGACAGCGTGCTGTATGGGTTTGTGCGGGAGCTGCTAGCGCAATCCAGCACCGATATGTCGCCCAAAGGCATGGCGCACGCCGATTTCTATATCAGCCGAGTGCTGTTGGAACATAGCCTGCTTCCGGCGCTAGGTAATCCTCCATATCAGTATGCCGCTCAGGAGGATGGCTGGACATTGCAGGAACTATGCAACCGCCGCCTGTTGTCGCCGGCTGACACGGCTTATATGCGGCTCCAAATGAATTATTCCTCAGGTTTTGGGCTAGAACAACGGTTTTTACCCGGCCATCAGGTTGTTTCGGCCGACACAGTTCGGGCAATAGTAAATCGATCAGAAGAGCCATTTATTTTTTTAAGTACGCTGGAACAACGCTACAAAACGCATGACTATTCATACCTGACGTCCCCTCTTTTCTCTCGTGATGGGAAGACCGTAATCGTGGAAATCTCCACTACCTGTGGCAGCCTGTGCGGCAGTGGCGAAACGTGGGTGCTGAAGCGCCGCCAGGGCAAATGGCGCAAAGTGCGGCCGCTGCGTAGTTGGGTGAGTTAGTAGCCAAACAATCATTATGGGCCTCGATACCGTTGAACTTATCGTTGCTTTTGAGGAGCATTTACAACTGGCCATCCCGAACCGGGTGGCGGAAACAATCGGCACCGTGGAGCAGGCCGCGGCGGTCATTTCCCATCTGAAAGGCCTGCCCGCCGACCCGGTGCGCACGGCAGTGTACGACCAGCTACTCGCGCGCCTGCTGGCGTGCCTGCCTCCGCGCCACCCGGCCCTCTCCGAGGCCACAATGCTCACCCAGCTTGAGCTGCTGGGTGCCAACAAGGCGCGAACCCAGGACCTGGCCGCCTGCCTGCAGTTGCAAATGCCCGATTTGGCTCAGACCGGCTGGCCGCCCCGTCTGCCGGGCTGATGGCAGCGCCTGTTCGGAGCTACGCCAGCGCCCCCTACGCCGCCGCCACTTTCACCCGACTGGGCCCAAAGCACCGTCGCCGACCTCACGGAGTGGCTGCTGGCCCAGAACTACCAGCTGCTACTGCCACAGCCCGCTACGCTCTACGAGGTGCAGCGGGCCGTCGTCGGCCTCACCAGCGACCGGTGCGGCGTGCTGGTGCCCGAAATCCGGCTAACAGACAGCTTCACCAACGACTTGGGCATGGATTAAGAATGCCAACTAAACTCCAATTGATAAATACAACCCAGAGTCAAGTTGGAATTACCAAAGCTTACCGTTTTTCCAGCAGAAATGTGAGCGTATTGAGCTTATCCGGGCTCAGCAGTGGGTGTTGCAGATCCGGAACTACGGATTCGGTGGTTTGCATTTGCACCACGGTCCAGCCTTGCTGCCGCAGCTCGTTGAGCTTCAGCATGAGCTGCGCGTGATAATCATGCGACCCTTTGGTCTTTTTGATTAACGGGTATTCGTGCTGCTCCCCGGTGGGGGAGATGGAAACCAGCGCAGGACGGCCCCCAGTATGCAGCGTCAGCAGCATGTAGCCCTCCTCGGAGGTTGGTTTAGGATGGAAAGCCAGGCTGCTATATATGGCCAGTAGTGCGAGTAGATAGAGGATAGATTTTTTCATGCTATCCGCCGTTCAAAAACCTTACCGCAACTCGTCAAAAGCGTATTGCCCGGTGCTCCAGAACTCATCCAGGGCCATCAGGCGGGGCTTGAAGAACGAAATCAGGGCGGGCCAGTCGTCGCGGCTGAACAGGTTTACGGGCGTCAGTTCCGCGAATACGCGGCTGATGGGCTGGCCGTTGGCGTCGGTGGTGTCGGCTTCCCAGCGCCAGGGTTCCCCTACGGCCTCTTGTAGCATGGTCTTCAGCTCGCGCAGCTGCTCAAAGAACAGCTCCCGCACCCCGGCGTCCGGGTGCGTCAGCTCGATGGCTATGGTGGCGTGGCGGGCGTCGGCGTGCAGGCGGAAGTGCACGTGCTTGAGGCCAGTTTTGTAATTGATCCAGTTAGTGGGCACGCCCTCGGCGGAAGGCACCGGCGCCATATACTGGCCGAAAGTGGTCCAGAATGCCTGACGGAGTTGCGTTACTTCGGTTTTGCTATACATGAGCCGTAAAGGTAAAATCCCGGGTGAAATGGTAAGGCACAGTCAGCTTGGTTGGGCAGGATAAGGCCAGGCGCGGTGGAAAGACGGGTTACCGGGCAGGGTAGTACGCGCAATCAGGCCAACCGGGCAATGAGTGCAGCAGGCAACAAACAAGCTGCCTGCCGGCTGCCGCCCGCGCAACTTGCCAGGTCCGCAGCTGAAAACCCGTTTTGCTCCGTATTTTACCGCCTCACAACGGCTTTCCTCCATGCCCAAAACCTCCGATTCCCTGATTCTGCTTGAATGCCTGGTGGCAGGCACCACACACCGCCCTGGTTTGCGCGAGTTTGAGCCCCAGCTGAAAGCCGGCCAGCGCCTCGCACTGCAGCGCGAAGCCGACAGCGCCTACGACGATTGGGCCGTGCGCGTGCTGACTGAAGGTGCGGAGCCGTTCTGGCTGGGCTACCTGCCCGAAGGCCACAACGAAACCGTGGCCCGCATGCTCGACGCCGGTTTTCCGCTGACCAGCCGCCTCACCCACAAAGCCTGGGAAGACGAGTGGCTGCACCTGGAAATCGAAGTGCTGATGCCGCGGTAGCTGGTGGTTAGGGCCTGGGAAATAGGGCTTGGTGATTAGGTAATTGTGCTCCACTGCATTCAACGACCTAAGAACCAAGCCTTTTTTCCAGGCCCTGACACCGAAGCCCTAAAGAGAATCGGCTAAGGCCAGCACTTGCTCACGGGCTTTGTGTAGGGCGGGCTCCTGCGGGAATGTGTATTGCACCCAGCGTGTAAAGCCGCTCACCATTTCGCCTACTGCCTGCCGGCCGCTGGGCTCGGTGGTGGCAGGCGTAGAGGCAGCCGATTCTTCGGGCGGAAGAGTTGGAAACACGCTGCCTAGGCCAACCTTTTCTAGCACCTCGCTCACGAACACCATGCCGCACACCTGCATGGCCTGATAAAGCTGCACCAGCTCCGGCATAGAAAGCGCAAACTCTGCGCCGGGCTCCAGCGTGCTCAAGCGTGCTATCATCGGCTCCAGTGCGGCCGGGCGCAAATCCTCCAGGGCAGCCACAGCAGTCAGGAACGGATGCTCGCCGGCTTCCGGCAGCGAGTGTACCAGCAGCAGGGCCAGCCGCATCATCTGCAGTTGCGGCTCCGAAAAGCGCACCGTGGCCGCTACCGGCGCCGGGGCCGGATGTGCCGCTACATAGTGCGCAAACGCTTCCTCCACGCCCAGCCGGTGCAGCCCCAACGACGGCGTGCCGGGCAGGTGTTCTTCCAGCAGCGCCAGAAAAGCGCCGCTCAGCTCTAGGCAGTACGTTTTCAGCGCCTGTAACTGGTCGGCGTCGATAGCCATCTGGCGCTGCACATACTGCAGCACGGGAGCGGCCAGGCTGGTGTCGAGGGTGAGGCGGCCCAGCAGCAGCAGGTCGTAGAGGGCGCGGGGCTGCTGTTCCAGGGCCTGCAGTAGCTGTTCGTGGCTGGCAATGGTGTTCAGTTCGGCTACGCGCAGGGTGTTGAGGCCGGTGAGGGCCGTCAGCTGTAGCAGCGGCGCATCCTGCGGGCGGCTCAGCAGCTCGGCGCAGGCCATGCCGTGCAGTGAAAGGCAGTGCGCCAGCTGGTCGTAGAAGTCGGCTGGAATGGCGTGCAGCCAGTCAGAAGGAGTGGAGGGCGTAGGCATAAGGCAACAGGCGGAAGACGGCAAAGGTAGGCAGCGCCTCGCGCAGATGCCGCCGATGACGCGCTGCCGCCCTGCCGGATACATGATTTTGCTATCCATATTAGTAAATAATAGAGTTGCGCTATTTTTTTGCTAAAAAGGGCACAATCTGCCGGGCGCAGGTGTTACCTTGCTGCTACCAACTTTTACTCTCCGCATCATGCGCGAACCATTTCTCACCGGCGGCGACGACCACATGGACGCCACCGAAAAAGACATTGACAAGGCGCTCCGGCCGCTTTCCTTCGACGATTTCGCGGGCCAGGACAAGGTGGTCGAGAATCTGAAGGTGTTTGTGGCCGCCGCCCGCCGCCGCGGCGACGCCCTCGACCATGTGTTGCTGCACGGTCCTCCCGGCCTGGGCAAAACCACTCTCTCGCACATCATCGCCAACGAGCTGCAGTCGGGCATCAAAATGACCAGCGGCCCGGTGCTCGACAAGCCCTCCGACCTGGCCGGCCTACTTACCAACCTGGAGCCGCACGACGTGCTGTTCATCGACGAAATCCACCGTCTGAACCCCGTGGTAGAGGAATACCTCTACTCGGCCATGGAAGACTACCGCATTGACATCATGCTCGATTCGGGTCCGAATGCGCGGTCGGTGCAGATTTCGCTGTCGCCGTTCACGCTGATTGGGGCCACCACCCGCTCGGGTATGCTCACGTCACCGTTGCGGGCCCGCTTCGGCATCAGCTCCCGCCTTGAATACTATGATTCCAAGCTGCTGACCAGCATTGTGCAGCGCTCGGCCGAAATTCTGGGCACTCCGATTTACGAAGATGCCGCCTACGAAATTGCCCGCCGCTCGCGCGGGACGCCGCGTATTGCCAACAACCTGTTGCGCCGCACCCGCGACTTTGCGCAGGTGAAAGGCGACGGCAGCATCACCATGGACATTGCTCAGTTTGCACTTAACGCCCTCGACGTGGACGCCCGCGGCCTCGACGACATGGACAAGCGCATTCTGACCACCATCATCGACAAGTTCAAAGGCGGGCCGGTGGGCATCAGCACCATTGCCACGGCCTGCGGCGAGGAAGGCGAAACTATCGAGGAAGTGTACGAGCCCTTCCTGATTCAGGAAGGATACATCAAGCGCACCAGCCGCGGCCGCGAGGCTACCGAAGCTGCCTACCTGCACCTCGGCCGCGCTATGCCGCAGCACCTGCGCGGCAACACCACTACCGGGGAGTTGTTCAGCTAAGCCGGTAGCTGCTCTTGTCATCCTGAGCACAGCGAAGGACCTTGCTGCGTTGGAACGAGTCGTGAGTCGATTGTCGTTTCGGCGTGGTGAGGTCCTTTGCTGTGCTCAGGATGATGTATTTTTGTGGCTTATCTACCCAGCTCTCGTGTTACCTACCGCCCATTATACCGCCTTCATCAAGCGCCGCGCGGCGGAATTGGGCTTTATGTACTGCGGGATTTCTGAGGCCGGGTTTCTGGAGGAAGAAGCCCCGCGCCTCGAAAGCTGGCTGAACCAGAACATGCACGGCCAGATGGCCTACATGGCCAACCACTTCGATAAGCGCCTCGACCCGCGCCTGCTCGTGGATGGGGCCCGGTCGGTGATTTCGTTGCTGCTCAACTACTACCCGCCTGAGGAAACGCAGCAGCCCGACGACACACTCAAAATCAGCAAATACGCCTACGGCCGCGACTACCACTTCGTCATCAAAGACAAGCTGAAAACGCTGCTGGCCGACATGCAGGAGGAAATTGGAGAAATAGGTGGGCGCTGTTTTGTCGATTCGGCGCCGGTGATGGACAAGGCCTGGGCCAAGAAGAGTGGGCTGGGCTGGGTTGGCAAAAATTCCAACCTGATCCGACCCGGCACCGGCAGCTTCTTCTTTATTGCCGAGCTGATTGTGGACGTGCCGCTGGACTACGACGGACCCATCAAGGACTACTGCGGCACCTGCACCAAGTGCGTGGATGCCTGCCCCACGCAGGCTATTACGGAGCCTTATGTAGTAGATGGCAGCAAATGCATCAGCTACTTCACCATCGAACTGAAAGACCAGATTCCGCGTGAAGTAGACGGTAAATTCGGCAATTGGGTGTTCGGCTGCGACATCTGTCAGGATGTGTGCCCCTGGAACCGATTCAGTAAGCCCCACCAGGAGCCGCAGTTCAGCCCGCACCCTGGCCTGAGAGACCTGTCGGCCACGGACTGGCAGGAAATCACGCACGAGCTGTTTTCGGAGCTATTTAGGCAGTCGGCCGTGAAGCGCACCGGCTACGCGGGCCTCACGCGCAATATCCGGTTTGTCGTGGGTGAGGAGTGAACTTGCTGAAGCTTTGATAAAGCAGAACTGCCCCGGCTACCACTTGTGGTGACCGGGGCAGTTCTGCTTTGTGATAGGAGCTTGTTAAGCCGGGGTAGCCTGCGTGAATACACGGTTCAGGATCCGGCGGTAGAGAGTAGAAAACTGCTCGTAGCACCATGCTTTGAGTTGCAGCAGTTCGTCGGGGAGCATAGTACGTAACGCCTTGCGAAGCTCCTTCTCGAAGAGAATCTTGTCGAAGCTTACTTTCAGCAGGATGGTTTTAGCGTATTCTAGCATCTCAGGTTAAATATTGTGTTCTGGTGGGGTGGGTGGAGTATGGAAGGATGGCAGGCAAGCTATACGGAGCCAGTAAAAAACAGTCGGCCCCGTGCCGGGGAGTATTCAATATTTTGTTGAAAACTACAAAAAAAACCTCGTTTGGTTCAAACAGGATTATGGCCAAGCCCTATCAGGGCTTTGAGCCGCGAACAAAAAAGGGAACGACAAATGTCGTTCCCTTGGCGTACTGGACGATGCCGAAACAGAAAGCTTAATAAGAAAATAACGCCAGTATACTGCTGGCTTGCGCTGTGGTGAGCGGCTCGTCAAATGCCTCTGGTACGCCCTGTGTCAGGATGTTGGTGCCCGGGAAGCCGATAGGCAGCAGCCGGAACGGCACAGGCCGGTAGCTGGGTACTGACTGCTCAAGCGCATTTTCTCCGCTATATACGACGTCCGTTTTTCCGGCAACCGTAATGGAGGCGTCGGCTGGGCTGGGCCAGGGCTTCACTACAGCGCCGCGCTTTTGTCGGATCAGGCGGATGCGGGCTGCGTGCCGGGCTTCTGTGGAATGCATCTGCAAAGCAGTCTGCAGAATAAAGGTATTGCCCATCAGAAACTCCACCTGTCCTTTATAAGCCCGTACACCGGCATCTTCCAGCAGCTGCGCAAGCCGCAGGAAGTCATCGAAGTTACTGAACACTGACGCAAAAAAGGCAGGCTGCGTGCCATTGCGGCTGCCCGTGAAGTCGTAGTTAGGCCGGGCCGGCACCGTAGCGCCCGAGTTGGTGATGGCATCAGTGAGCAGCGTGATATGCTGCTGCTGCTGGCGCTGCATCGTTACGATGGACGCCCGAACAGTGGCATCGGCAGGGAAGAAGCCTGCCGGGGCTGCCAGTGCCCGCGTGTAGAAAGCCTCCTGCAGCCGCTCCAGCTGCAGTGCAACGGTCAGCGAGTCGATGATGGTGGTGGTGGCCGCCTGAGTTGGAAGTGCAGCCAAACCTAGCGGCAGCGCAGCCGCCAGGGTTTTGGCGCTAAAACGGCCAAGGTTTTCCAGTGCGGCACGGCGCGGTGCCGACTGCTCCAGCTGTAATGAATCGGTAGTAGCCAGTTCGGCCAGAAGCTTCAAAAGATACATAGCAAGCAGTGCCTTAAGTGGTCGGCAGGTTTGCCGTGGAAATGGTTACTGGCACAAAGGGCTGAATCAACGCCACCACCTGGGCCGGCGTTTTGGCGTCATCAAGGCCAGTGGTGCCCACGTTGTCGGCGAAGGAGCCAGGCTGCAATACTTCGCGGACCAGAGCGGCATGCCGGGCCTCCACTGAAGCCAGCTTGCCCAAGGCATTCAGGTACTCAGCCGAGGTCAGGTATTTGGCCGCGCCGTTATAAGCAGCCACCCCAATTTCTTCTAGCTGGCGAGCAGCAGCCCACACGCCGGCGCGGGTAGTGAGCGTGAAGGTAGAGAAGTCGAAAACCAGCGGCGTAGCCAGCGTGCTGTCGTAGGCTGAGGTGCCAAGGGCGTACTTCAGGTACTCGCGGTGAATCAGCTCATGGTCGCGCAGGTCGGTGAGGTAAGCCAGTTCACCCGGCAGCAGATCAGTAGGGGGCGTGGTCACTACCTTGTCATAGAATGCAGCCTCCAGTTGCTCCAGTAGATAAGCGTAGTTGAGCACCGACAAGTTGGGGCTGCTGGTAGGTGTGGCGACAAAACTACCCAAGCTGAGCAAATTGGTGCCAACAACAGGTGCCGGGTCATCATCGTCGCCGCAGCCAGTCAACACAAGCGCCGTAGCTGCCGCACCGGCTCCGGCTACGCGAAAGAAAGAGCGGCGGGCAAGCATCCGCGCCGGAGAGGAAGGAGTGTGCATAAGAAAGAATTGAGCGGTTCCGAAGCAGAAAACAGCCTGGCACCAACCTAACAAAGATAGCCTGTTAAGATGGGATGCTCTAACAGGAAAAATGGTTGCACAAAAAAGGGCACCCCATTATGGAGTGCCCTTTTGCAAGCAATTCTAGAACCTGCGCAGCAGACGCTTAGAAAGTGGCCGTAGCCCGGGCTATTGCCGTTACGGTCGTGTTGTCGAGGCCTTCGTCGAAAGCAGCGCTTACATCTTCAGCAGCGTAGGTGGTCGTGCCGATGGTAGTCAGCGTGAGGCCACCTTGCGAAACGTTGCTCTCCGCCGGGAACGTAGCTACCGGGTTGCCGGCGCCATATACCACGGCTGGAACACCATTTGCATCAGCGTTATTGATCCAAGGGAAGATGGTGGTCTGGTTGCCGGCAGTGGCACCGCGGCGCATATAGCGGATATGCGCTGCGTGACGGGCCTCTACCGAGTGAATCTGCACAGCTACCGTCAGCAGGTTCACCGTATTGCCACCTACTGTTGGGTTGAGAGTACGGGGGATGTTATTTACCTGGCCTTTATAGGCACGCACACCTGTGTCTTCGAGGGCCTGAGCCGTGCCGAGGAAGCTGGCATACGTTGCGAAAGCAGTACCGAAGTTGAAGTTGGCCGGCGCCGGGGCTGCTGCAGCGCCCAGAGCCGTTTCTAACAATCTAACGTGAGCCAACTCGTGGGCGCGGATGGTTTCAACGGACGTACGGGCAGTACCCGTGAGTGCAGCCGTGAGAGTAGCGGCCGACAACGCCTGGTTGTAATAGCTGTATTCCAGGCGCTCCAGCAGCAGCGCGTAGTTCAGGATATCGTTTACTGCGGTCAGCGTGTTCTGGCCCATGGCCTTGTTGAACGCCGAGCCGATGGCAATCGGAGCAGCCGCCAGGGCCATCTTCTTGCTGATGTCACCGAGGGCCGTGAGGGCGCTACGACGGTGCGTGAGGCGGTCCATAATTTCAGGATCTGCCTTTTCCAGCTCAGAGATTAATTTGAAGAGATTCATACAAGAGAAGATTCAGGGTTGGAAAAGGAGAATTAGCTACCTACGTTGGCACCGTTGATAGTTTCCCGGATGAACGGCTGAGCGGCAGCCAGTACCTGCGTTACGGTAAACGCCTGGTCAAGACCATTGGCGTCTACAGTGCCGCTGGCGGAGGTAGCGGCAGCAAAGCTGCCGGGCGTCAGCAAGTCGCGGATGTAAGCAGCATGACGGGCTTCCACCGAAACAATCTTGCCGGCCAGCAGCAGATACGTTGGGCTCTGGATAAGACGAGCAGCGCCGTTGTAGGCCGCTACGCCCAGATCTTCAAACGTGCGAGCCGTGGTCAGTACCGAGTTACGGTCGTTGAAATTCACGGTGCTGAAATTTGGCGTCAAACCCGGGATGACCTGGGTTGGAGCAACAGCCGTAATGGCGGCTTTGAAAAAGTCGCGGTGAATGGCTTCGTGGCGGGAAATAGCCGTCAGTGCTGCGCGCTCATCCGTGGTAATGTTGGCGTAAGGAGTAGCAATTACCTGCGCATAGAAAGCAGCTTCCAATTGCTCTAAGGCATACGCATAGTTCAATACACCCACGTCGCCCGATCCTAGATTTACGGTACCGGCAGGAGTGGTGCCATTGTCGTCATCGTCGTCGTCGCAGCCTGAGAGCAGCAAAGCGGTAGCGCCAGCAGTGGCGCCAGCATACATGAAGAACGAACGGCGCTGGATTGGGACGTGAAGAGGCTTGGTGAAATCAGCCTCTTCGCCACCTTTTTTGAGGTTGTCGGACATGGAGTAGAAAATTTGGTAAGGGGAATGTTTCGGCGGTGAACTACCTTGCTAGTCTTTGAAAAGAAGCTTTTTCTGAAAAAGAAATAGAGGTAGAATTGGGTATTTGGCTTCACTTACGACGCCCCTCTGTGCAGGGATTGTAGTAAGCCAAAATTTTGCACCTTATTCATAGTAATGGGTATAGATAATTTACAGTAATACAGGTGTTTGCTGCAAGCAAAATAGGTCAGGTCAAGGGGTTAGCGCCAAGAAGGCTTTTTAGCGTAATTTTGGAGTTGATAAGACACAGTATGCTTCGGTTTGTAGGTTGGGTAATCTTTTTGCTGTGCCTTGCTGTTGGGCCGCCAGTTGCTAGAGCACAGCCGCCCGCCAAGCCGCCTGCTACTACCAGTTTCCAAGTGAAGCTGGAGCTGGGCCGTACAACCTTTCCCATAACAGAGTACTTCACTATCAGCTTTAAGCTGAGCGGCGCTACGCTAGAGCGGTATTCGGCTTTTCCTGATCTGGAAGGGTTCAAAAAAAGCGGTAAGTCCAGTACCACCACCACCCGCATTGTGGAGGGCCGCACAACCACTGAACTGACGATTACGCAGCGCTACGCCGCCTATGCCGAAGGTGAATACACCCTCAAACCGTTTTCCCTGACCGTAAACGGGCAAGTGGTGCGCTCGGCCGGAGCCAAGCTAGTGGTAGCTCCCGCGCCAACCGCAGCGCCTGCTCCGTCGGCCGGCGGAGCGCCGCAGGGCATTGGCCTGATGGATCTGTTGTTTGGTAAGCCTAAACCGCAGGAGTACGTCGAGCCCAAAGACAACGCTTTTCTAGCCTTGGTACCCGACAAAACTAGCGTGTACGTGGGGGAAGGCGTGCACCTGGGATTATATTTCTACCTCACGCCCTCCGACCAAGGGCTACTGGATTTCTACAACTTTCCGGGCCAGTTGCCAGGTATTCTGCGTCAGCTGCGGCAGCGTACTGCCTGGGAAGAGGCATTCAACGAGCAGGAGATAGTGCCGGAGCCAGTAACGATGGGCGGCAAGCCATTTCTGCGCTACCGTCTCTACGAGGCCGAATATTACCCGCTTAACACCGAGCCGCTGGTGTTTGGGGAGGTGGCGCTGCAGATGGTGAAGTATCGTTTAGCCAAAAAGCCTGCGGAGGGCCTTGACAACCGCATGGAAGGCTACAAAACCTACCGTGCCGCCGCTCGCACCATTGCCGTAAAGCCCCTGCCGCCGCACCCGCTACGCGACCAAGTAGCTGTGGGCAGCTACCAGCTCCGCGAAGCTATTGACCGCACCGCGTTTCGCACGGGGCAGGCTTTCACGTACACGTTTGGGGTGGAAGGGGAAGGCAATCTGGCGGCCCTGAATGCGCCGCTGGTACAGCCCCGGCCGGGCCTGGAAGTGTACGGGCCCGATGTGCAGCAGGAAGTAACCCGCCAGACCGGCCGGGTAGGGGGGCGCAAGGCGTTCCAGTACCGGCTGGTAGCACGCCAGCCAGGCATGTTGCCTCTCGACAGCCTGTTGCAACTGATATATTTCGACCCCGCAACCGGGCGCTACGATACGCTGCGGCCAGAACTGCGCCCCACCGTGCGCGGCGCCGTCCGGACCGAGCTGGCTTTCCGGGCTCACACCGACGACCCATTTTACCAAACGGTGCTCTTTGATGCCAGCAACCGCCTGCAGCCGCTGGATGCCTACCGCGACGTGCGCCGCTACGCCACTTATATTCTGGCTGGGTTGCTGGCTGTTGCCAGCTGGGGCTGGTGGCAGGCGAAAAGGTGACAGGTGATAAGGGGACTCAGTATTCTGAAGCTGCAGAAGGCCTCCTTACTGCAGAATAATTGCTGCCCTTTCCGCCTGCGCGTAATTAAGGTTCAGCCCAGGCTCAGCAGGACAGCTACCTTTGTCACCTGTCACCTGTCACCTGTCACCTGTCACATCATCACATCATCACATCATCACATCATCCCATGAATTCTTTCGGCTCGCTGTTTCGTATTACCACGTTTGGAGAATCGCACGGGCCGGGAATTGGAGTGGTGATTGACGGCTGTCCGGCGGGATTGGTAGTGGCCACCGAAACTATTCAGGCGGCGCTGGACCGGCGCCGGCCCGGCCAGAGCGACCTAACCACGCCGCGCCAGGAGGCCGACCGGGTGGAGGTACAGTCGGGCATTTTCCAAGGCCAAACCACGGGCACGCCTATTAGCCTTTACATCCGCAACCAGGACCAGGCCAGCCACGACTACTCCCACATCGAGCACGCCTACCGCCCTTCGCACGCAGACTACACTTACGACCAGAAATACGGCCGGCGTGACTACCGCGGCGGCGGCCGCAGCTCGGCCCGCGAAACAGCTGCCCGCGTGGCCGCCGGCGCTGTGGCCCAGCAGTTGCTTGAGCAGCAAGGTATTCGGGTGCAGAGCTACGTGTCGCAGGTGGGCGCGGTGGCCGTGCCGGTAGGCTATGAGCAGCTGGACCTGCGCCTGATCGACTCGAACCCAGTGCGCTGCCCGCACCCGGAAACGGCTGAGCGCATGGCCGAGCTGATCCGCCAGACCCGCGACCGGCACGACACGGTAGGCGGCCTCGTGACGGGCGTGCTGACGGGCGTGCCGGCCGGCCTCGGCGAGCCAGTGTTCGACAAGCTGCATTCCGAGCTGGGCCGGGCCATGTTGGGCATCAACGCCGTGAAAGGCTTCGAGTACGGCTCTGGCTTTGCGGGCACGCTGCTGTTCGGCTCCGAGCACAACGACCCATTCTATACTGACGAAACCGGGCAGGTGCGCACCCATACCAATCATTCGGGGGGCATTCAGGGCGGCATTTCTAATGGGCAGGATATCTACTTTCGGGTCGCCTTCAAGCCTGTAGCCACTATTCTGCAGCCTCAGGCCACCATCAACGACCAGGGCGAGGCTATCAGCCTGGCTGGCCGTGGCCGCCACGACCCGTGCGTGCTGCCGCGCGCCGTGCCCATTGTGGATGCCATGTCCAGCCTCGTGCTGGCCGACATGCTGCTGCGCGCCCGCGCCAACCGGGTATAGGCAACGGCTGTTATACTTAAAAGATATTCAAGGGCCCGGTTGCAATCCACGCTGAAGCCGCAACCGGGCCCGGTATTTTCCTGCGTTGCCGGCGCGGTCATTTTTGGCCGCGCCGGCAGATTTTGCGTTGCTCATTGCCTATGGCTGTTCCTCAACTTGTGCGTCCGCTGGTGCGGCCTTTCACTGAATTTTTCCGCCGCGAAGCGGCCGGCGGTATTATGCTGATGGCCAGTGCGGTGCTGGCGCTGCTGATGGCCAACACCAGCTGGGGCCCGGCGGCCTACTTCCCGCAGATCTGGGAAAAGCACTTGAAATTTTCGCTCAACGGCCTGGTGCTCGACATGAGCCTGGTGCACTGGATCAACGACGGGCTGATGAGCGTGTTCTTCCTGATTGTGGGCCTGGAAATTAAGCGCGAAGTGGTGGAAGGCGAGTTGTCGGAATGGCGGCAGGCGGCCCTGCCCATTGCGGGGGCGCTGGGCGGTATGCTGCTGCCGGTCCTGCTCTACTTTCTGGTGAACCGCGGCCTGCCCACCCAAAACGGCTGGGGTATCCCGATGGCCACCGACATTGCCTTTGCGCTGGCGGTGCTGCAACTGCTGGGGCCGCGCGTGCCGCTGGGCCTCAAGGTGTTTCTCACGGCCCTAGCCATCGTCGATGATTTGGGTGCCGTCCTGGTTATTGCCGGCTTTTACACCGCCAACCTCGACCTGACTTATCTGCTGCTGGCGTTGGGCGTGTGGGCGCTGCTGCTGAACCTGAATTTTCTGGGGGCGCGCAGCTTGGCTGTCTACCTGCCGCTGGGCGTGCTGCTGTGGTTTTTTATGCACCAGTCGGGCGTGCATGCCACGCTGGCGGGCGTGCTGCTGGCGCTGGCCATTCCGTCGCGCATCAGGCGGGCCCGCCCCGAGATTCTGTTGATGCTCAACGACCGACTGAGCATGCTACAGCACGAGGTGCACGGGGCCGATGCCAATCCACGCATCATCAGCGAGGAACTAGAATACCTGTCGGACGCCATCAGTTCGCCGGCTCAGAAGCTGGAGCAGCGCCTGCACTCGGTGGTGGCGTTTGGCATCATTCCGCTGTTTGCCTTCGCCAATACCAGCCTCATAATCGACGCTGGCGTGTTCGGGCAGCTGTTGTCGCCGCTGGGGCTGGGCATTCTGCTGGGACTGGTGGTGGGCAAGCCGCTGGGCATTGGGCTGCTGTCGTGGCTGAGCGTGCGGTTGGGCTGGGCCTCACTGCCGGCGGGCGTTACGTGGCGCCACCTATGGGGCGCTGGCGTGCTGGGCGGTATTGGGTTCACGATGTCGTTGTTTATTACACTGCTGGCACTCGGCGAGAATTCGGCCGGTGAGCCAGTGGCCAAACTGGCCATTCTGTGTGCCTCGCTTGTGTCAGGCCTTGCTGGGTTTCTGCTGCTGCGTACTGCGCCCGCGTCGCCCGCGGCAGTTTAATGGTCCTTAATGGTCCCTAACCGCTCCGATACTTTATTTCCTGGTTACCTTTGCAACTATTGCCGCCTTGTGCGGTTTTAAGTGTCAGGCCGAACAGATCTGGCCTGGCTTTCTCCCGCTTGTCTCCAAGTCTTTCAAACATGGCTGAACAACTCACTGCCCCCGCAGGACCGGTTTCTATCTACGCCGAAGCCTCGCCCAACCCCGAATCCATGAAGTTCGTGCTCAATGCCCAGCTGCTGGCTGATGGCGTGAGCGTGGACTATCCCAATCTCGAAGCTGCGGTGAATTCGCCGCTGGCTCAGGAGCTTTTCAACTTCGATTACGTGGGCCGCGTGTTTATTGCCCAGAACTTCGTCACCGTTACTAAAACTACCGAGCACCAGTGGGCGCAACTTATTCCCGAGCTGCGCACCTTCCTGAAGTCGTACGTGGAGGCTAGTGGCCCTATCTTCACCGTAGACCCCGCCGCCGAGCAGAAAGCTGCTCAGCAGGCCGCCGCTACCGGCTCGGCCGATTCGTCGGAAGCCGATCAGCAAACCAGCCAGAAAATTATCGACCTGCTCGACAACTACGTGCGCCCTGCCGTGGAGCAGGATGGAGGCAACATCACCTTCAAAAGCTACCACGAAGGCATCGTGACCGTGAACCTGCAGGGTTCGTGCTCGGGCTGCCCCTCGGCCACCGTTACGCTGAAATCAGGCATCGAAAACCTGCTCAAGCGCATGGTACCCGAAGTGAAAGAGGTAGTAGCTGAAGGCATCATCGCCCAACACTAAGCAGCCAAGTAGCTGCAACGCAAAAGCCCCGAACCAGTTGGTTCGGGGCTTTTTTGTGTGCTGGTAGGGAGGGTAGTACAATGAACTACTGCAACGAAGGCTCTAACGCGTCAACAAAAACGCCCGACCATTTGGCCGGGCGTTTTCAGTGAGGCAGTCAGCTAAGCACACAAGCTCAGCCTAACCGATGATTTACACCTGCGCTGTCGAAAGCTTCGGAGCGTCGGTGCCGTCGTTGATGGTCGTGGTCAGGCCAGTGCCCCGTTCGCGGGCTTCTTTGCGGCCGTAAGTGTCCAGGATGATAGGCGTGGCAATGAACAGAGACGAGTAGGTTCCGAAGAAAATACCTACCAGCATCGTAAACGAGAACGAGCGCAGCGTTTCACCGCCAAAGATGTACAGCACCACCACTACCAAAAACAGGGTCGTGAACGTAATCATGGTGCGCGAGAAGGTGCTGTTCAAGGCCGGATTCACTACCTGCGCAAACGTGAGTTTGGGGTTTTCGCGCAGATACTCCCGGATACGGTCATAAATAACCACCGTATCGTTCATCGAGAAGCCGATGATAGTAAGTACCCCCGCCACGAAAATCTGGTCCATCTCGTAGTTGAGGCCAAACAGACGGGCAATGGGGAAGGCCGCAATAACCAGCAGCGCATCGTGAAACAACGCTACTACGGCGGCCATCGAATACTGCCACTTCTCGAAGCGGAACAGCACGTAGATGAAAATGCCCAGCAACGTCAGGCCCAAGCTCAGCACCGAGGTGCGCTTGATGTCGTCGGCAATGGTGGCACCTACTTTCGACGAACTTACAATCTGCTTGTCGGCTACATTGTATTTCTGCAGACCTGTCAGCAGCGCGGCGCGCGTTTTTTGGTCGGCGGCCACGCTTTCATCGTTGGCTAAATAGCCAGTGGTAATACGCAGGCGGTTAGCGGCGCCAAAGGTTTTTACCTCGGTGCCAGCACCCTGGAAGGCTCTGGTAACTTCTTCGCGCACTTCCGACGCTACTTCAGGCTTAGTGAAGTCTACTACGTAAGCCCGGCCGCCGCGGAAATCCACACCTAAGTTGGGGCCACCTTGCACGGCCATCAGCACAAAGCCCAGCACGATGAAAGCTGTGGATGCAGCGTAGGCAATTTTGCGCTTGCCTACGATGTCGAAGTTCAGGTTCTGGAACAGCTTGCGCGACAGGAACGTCGAGAATGTCATGCGGCTCTTGTCTTTGCCTTTCACCAGCCACTCAATCAGGAGGCGCGACACGTACACCGCCGACAGGAACGAGGTGAAAACCCCAATGCCGAGTGTTACGGCAAAGTTCTGTACCGGGCCAGTTCCAAAGATGCCCAGGATAATAGCAATGATGAGCGTGGTAACGTTGGAGTCGAAAATGGCCGAGAAAGCGCGCGAATAACCTTTGTTGATGGCGTCGTGCAAGCTCAGGCCGTGGTCCAGCTCTTCCCGGATTCGTTCGAAAATCAGTACGTTGGCATCCACCGAGGAGGCAAACACCAGTATTAAGCCGGCAATACCGGGCAGCGTGAGGGCAAAGCCCAGATTTGCCAGAACGCCGATGATGAGGAAGCCGTTGAAGAGCAAGGCTGCATCAGCCACCAGGCCAGCGCGGCCATAATAGAGGGCCATGAAGGCCATGATAATGAGCAGGCCCGCTAACGACGAGTACATGCCCTGGTCGATGGCTTCTTTGCCCAGCGAGGGGCCTACAATGGCTTCTTCCACGATGCGGGTCGGTGCGGGCAGCTTGCCGGCCTTGAGCACATTGGCCAAGTCATTGGCTTCTTCAATCGAGAAATTACCCGAAATGCTGGTGTTGCCGCCGGCAATTTCCGACTGCACAACCGGGTCCGAGTACACGTAATCATCAAGCACAATTCCTACCTGGCGGCCAATATTGGCGCCGGTCAGCTTCTGCCATTTCTTGGCTCCGGCCGGGGTCATGCTCATGCTTACTTCAGCACCGCCACGCTGCGGATCTATATCACCACGGGCATCTGCTACTACGTCGCCTTCCAGCGGAGCCACAGTGCCGGGCTGCTTGCGAATGGCATTCAGCTTCAAGTACTCTTTGCCTTCAATGGTTTCTGGCTTCACGCTCCACAGGAACGTAAGATTGGGGGGCAGAATGGCGCGGGCCTCGTCGGAACGCAGGATGGTGTTCATGCGGGCCGTGTCCTGCACGTTCACGCCCAGCTGGCCGGGCACCGGCATCGTGAACAGGCGGGTCAGTACCGAGCCCTGCTGCGCAGCGGCGGCAGTATCGGTTTTGGCAGCTGAAGCAGTGTTTTTCTTGGCCAGCTGGCTTGCCAGCGACGTAGAGTCGCCAGCAACAACAGCGGCAGTGTCGGTGGCAGTAGCTACAGTAGCTGGCTTAGCAGTGGTAGCCGCTTTCTCTTTGGCAATCAGAACCTGGTCGAGTTGCTGCAAGAAAGGGCCGAACTCATCCTGGCGCCATACTTCCCAGAACTCCAGCTTGGCTTGGCCTTGCAGCAGTTTGCGCACACGGTCCGGGTTATCCACACCAGGCAGCTCTACCTGAATGCGGCCTGTGCCTTTCACACGCTGAATGCTGGGCTGGCTGGTGCCAAATTTGTCGATGCGAGTACGCAGGATGTTGAACGAGCGGTCAATGGCTTCCTCCACTTCCTTGTTGATGGCGCCGATAACCTTCTCGTTGGTCGAGTTGATGTCGATGCCACGGCTCTTGTTGGTGGTATTGGCGAAGATGCGGGCCAGGTTCTGGCCAGGGGCCACCGTCTGGTAAGCCTGAGCGAAGAGCGTGGTAAAAGGAGTCGAAGGATTCGCCTTCTGAGCTTCCTGCGCCTGTATCATGGCCTGGTTGAACTTGGCGTCCTTGGAGTTGCCGCTCATGGCGCGCACAATTTCCACCGGCGACACTTCCAGCGTCACGTGCATGCCACCTTTCAAGTCGAGGCCGAGGCCCAGCTCCGACGAGCGCACGTCACGGTAGGTGTAGTCAACGCCGAGCAAGCTGATAACAGGGGCGCGCCACACCGAGTCGAGGTAGCGCTGGCGCAGTTTCTGGTTAACCTGGCCGCTTTTGGTGGCATACACCACGGCGTCGTTCTGCACCCGCCGCGAGATAAACGTGAAGGTCAGAAAGTAAATACACAGCGCCGACACAATGATGGTCAGCGCAATGATGAGTCCTTTATTACGCATGTTTGATTGATTGATGTACTGCTTCTGGAAAAGCTGATGTGCCCGGAGTTTGCTGTTGCTACAGGTTGCTGTAGTGCTTGGCTGCTGCCAAAAAGCAAGGTGGGGAAGCCGGGCACCGTACTTCGTCCGCATCAGCTCCGGACAAATCGATGCACCCGCACCGCAACCTGTCAGCAGCCCCGCTAGGGAGCCTGCGGCGAAAGGGCCGCCACCAAAAGGCGCGCACGGAATACAGCTGCCGGCCGGATGCCCGCCAGCGGGCGGGGCACGGCCAGGGCCTGGCGTACGGCCGGCAGCCAGCTCTGAGTAGCGGGCCAGGGCAGCCACGCGGCCAGTACAGGCGCGGTGTGCAGCACCATCGGGCCGGTAGCTTCCAACGTCACTTTCTGCTTCACCACCGACACGCGCAGCGGCAGCCCGACGCGCGTGGTGTTGCCGGCCGGCACCCGGAAGGTGGCTACGGCCTGGTGGTTCAACGACAGCACAAACAGCACAGTGGCTGTGAGCAGCGCAAAACGCACGCGGGGCAAAAAGTGAGCGAAAAAGAGGAGCATGAAAAACCTAAGAGCTACAAATATAGCCAAACCGGCCGGGCGAGGCAACGGCCGCCAGTTAAAACGGAGTGGCACTCCGTTTCCGTTGCTGCACCATGAGGCGCGGTTTTGGAAACAGAGTGCCACTCCGTATTCATAAGGCCGTTGCTTTTATCGGAAACGGAGGGTAAATCCGTTTTACTGGGCAGCCGCTTTGCTTTTCAAAAACGACACCAGCACTTCCAGGCCCCGGTCGAAGTGCCGATTGTTTGGAATGACGATGTCGGCGTCCTGCTTGAAGGGCTTGATGTATTTCTCGTAGGTGGGCGCCACGTGGTTGGTATAGCGGTAGAGTACGTCCTCTAGGTCGTAGCCCCGCTCGTCCCGGTCGCGCACAATGCGGCGCTGCAGCTTCACATGCTCGCGGGCATCGATGTACACTTTCAGATCCAGCAGCTTGGCCACTTCTTCGAAATAAAACACGAAGATGCCTTCCACTACTACAATAGGCGCGGGCTTGAACACCAGTTCCTGCGGCACCACGCCCGGGTTGTTGAATGTGTACTCGGGCCGGCGCACCTCCAGGCCCTGGCTGATACGCAGCACGTCGGCAGCATAGGCGGCCGAGTCGATGCTGGAAGGCAGGTCGAAGTTGGTGACGCCCTGCGCATCCACCGATTGGTTTTCACGCGGGTGGTAATAGTTGTCCTGCGAAATCAGGCAAATATCTTCTTCGGGAAACGAAGCCAGCAGCCGGCGCAGGAAGGTGGTTTTGCCGGAGGCACTGCCGCCCGTGATACCGACGATGAAAGGATGTTGCATGGTGTGGGAAAACGGCCCGTACTGGTAGGGCCAACCCTGCAAAAGTAAGTAATTAGGTGATGAGGTGAAGTGAGAAGTGACAAGTAAATGGTGACAAGCGGCAGATGCCAGTGCAGAGTATACGGCAACAAGTAGCGCTTCTGCTTACCTGTTACTTGTCACCTGTCTCCTTTTTCAAAAATGCCACAAGGCCCGCCACGGCCCGCGCCCGATGGCTGATCTGGTTTTTCTCGGTGGTAGTCATTTCCGCAAACGTGCGCCCGTCGCCTTCGGTGGGCCGGAACACCGGATCATACCCAAAACCGCCTGTGCCACTGAGCTCCTCGGTAATGAGGCCTTGCACGGCGCCGGCAAACTCGTGCACCACACCGCCGGGCAACACCAGCGCCACCACCGTCCGGAACTGAGCCGAGCGGTCAGCGTGGCCGCGCAGCTCCGCGAGCAGCTTCTGCACATTGTCGGCGGCTAGGCGCTGGGGGCCGGCGTAGCGCGCTGAGTACACGCCGGGCGCGCCGCCCAGCGCCGTTACTTCCAGGCCCGTATCGTCGGCAAAACAGGCTATACCGTAGTGCTCCCACACATATTCGGCTTTTTGGCGAGCGTTGCCGGCCAGTGTATCCTGCGTTTCGGGCAACTCTTCCTGGCAGCCGATGTCAGCCAGGCTCTGCAGCTCCATACCTGCGGGCAGCAGCGGCCGGATTTCATCTAGCTTATGGGCATTATTGGAAGCAAAGCAAAGGCGCATTGTGGGTTGGGTAATGAAATGAAGAAACAGCCGGGAAAGACGTCACTCCGAGCGAAGACGAAGCCGAGGAATCTTGCTTGTGGTAAAACAATGGCACCACACATCAGCATGCAAGATTCCTCGGCTCCGACTTCGCTCGGAATGAAGTTCTTATATACCTCTACTCTCTACCGAAACATCGACTTGATGCTGCCCCAGGAGCGCTGCACGGCACTGGGCGTCTGGCCGAGAGTGCTGGTGTAATACTGGTCACCGGTGGTGGTGCGCACCGTCAGGCGGTAGATGAACGGCCCGCCACCCTGCGTGCCGCGGTAGACGTCGGTATCAAGGTATTGGTAGCGGCCCTGGCTGGTAGGAGCAAGGGTAGTGAGGCGGTTGAAGCCGGGGTCGGAGTTGGTTTTGCGGTAGAGCTCGTAGCTCTGTACGCCGCTTTCACTGGCTACTTCCCACGTTACGCGCACATTGTCATTTTCGAACGCCGCCTGAAAAAGCGTAATAGTGGCTCCCAGGGCCAGAGTAGTGCACAGGAGCAAAAGCAGCACCAACGGCCGCGTAGCTTTGTGGGGGAGCATGGCAGAGAGTATACGGTAGGCGGATAGGCAGTAACAGACGGCAAGGCTTCAAAAATAAACAAATTCCGATAGCTCAGGCGGTCTGAAGTCGGAATTACAGAAAAGAGCCACAGAAGCTTTTGAAAGTTGCGTGTAACATGTACTTTTGCAGTCCCTTCCGCAAAATCGGCAGGCAACCAGGCACAAACGGTATTCCGACATGAAAAAAGACATCCACCCCGAGTACCGCGAAGTGGTATTCCAGGACAGCTCCAGCGGTTTCAAATTCGTTACCCGCTCGACGATGAACTCCAACGAGACCATCACGATGGAAGACGGTAAGACGTATCCGGTCGTGAAAGTGGAAGTTAGCTCGGAGTCGCACCCCTTCTACACCGGCAAAAACGTTCTGCTCGACACGGCTGGCCGCGTAGAGAAGTTCATGACCCGCTACAAGAAGAAGTAGTTTTTCAGAGTGCTTGGTGCTTGTTGCCTAGTGCTTCGTACGACTGAGATTTATAAAACTCCTGCTGGCTCGCCTGGCAGGAGTTTTTGCTTTTCTGCCCACCTTTGCAGTCCATTGTCGGCGCTGGTTTCGGCCGGCTAGCCTTACTCATTTCGTGCCCAGACTCCCGGGTACGCAATGCCGGACCCTAGGCCCCAATCACTACGCCCTACGCCCTACTACTATGCACGTTCTGCTCTTCGACGACCCGGCCATCCGGCCCCATCTGCTGCCTTTCACGTTCACGCGCCCGGTGGCGGCCCTGCGCTGCGGCATCCTGACGCTGGCCGAAAAGTGGCAGCACCGGCTGGGTGGGCAGCCCGTAGGCTACCTCACCGAGTCGCATCTGCAGGCCAAGTACCCGGCTGGTGCCACGGCGGGCCCGGCCTTAGTCATCAACGGTGCCATATGCCCCGATGACGTGCTGGTGCAGCAGGTGCAGGCCCTGGCCGCCGGCGAGGCGCTGTTTTGCGACAAAACCTTGGTAGCGGCCCACCTCGCCGATGCCACGCAGGTAGCCGAGCTGATTCAGGACGGCTTCCAGAAAACCCGCGATGTGGTGGAGCCTGTCACCATCATCCGGGAAGTGTGGCACCTGTTTCTGCGCAACGGCGCCGAAATCCGCCGCGACTTCGATCTGCTGACAAAAGGCCGCGAGTCGGCGCCCATCGGCGACGCCCATACCATCGTGTACGCGCCAGAAAACGTGTTTATCGAGCCCGGCGTGAAGATTCGTGCCGCCATTCTCAACGCCGAAAACGGCCCAATCTATCTCGGCAAAAACTCGCAGGTGCACGAAGGCGCCATTATCAGCGGGCCGCTGGCGCTTTGTGAGGGCAGCCACATCAATGCCGGCGCCAAAATGCGCGGCGACAACACCGTGGGCCCGTTCAGCAAAGTCGGCGGCGAAGTCGGCAACAGCATCCTGCTCGGCTACAGCAACAAAGGCCACGACGGCTACCTCGGCAACTCGGTAATTGGCGAGTGGTGCAACCTGGGCGCCGACACTAACACCAGCAACCTCAAGAATAACTACGCGCCCGTCAAAATCTGGAGTCATTCGGTAGGCCGCTTCGTGAACACCGGCCAGACCTTCTGCGGCCTGATGATGGGCGACCACAGCAAATGCGGCATCAACACCATGTTCAACACCGGCACGGTGGTGGGCGTGGGCGCCAACATCTTTGGGGCTGGTTTCCCACGCACCTTCATTCCCAGCTTCAGCTGGGGCGGCGCCGCCGGCTTCGAAACCTTCCGGCTGCCCAAGGTGGCTGAGGTTGCGGAGCGCGTAATGGCCCGCCGCAGTTTGGCCTACAACCAGGTAGAGCAGGATATTATGCGCCACGTGTATGAGCAAACTGTGAAAGACCGGGTGTGGGAGCGGACCGCTCCAGCCGCTCCGACTGCTGGTACGGAGCTGTAGCTTCACTGAAAATAAGCCCAACTGCATAACTGATGGGTATTGAGTGGCTTAAATAAGCTGATGCAAATTTCTGACGACCACAGGCAAACATTTTTGCTGGCGGCCAATCAGTTGATCGAAGAACATGCTGTACAGTATGCTGACGATTTACTTGAAGGTCGGATAGTTGAGGTGTCGTACCCTCCGAACGGCGGGTTAAATGCAGCAGAAGCAGAAGCCATCAAGCAGCTTAGTGGCAATCCGGTTTTGCATACGGCGGTGCGCAAAATTCTTGCTGGCTGTGCTGCTGACGTAGTTTTTGATCTGCTGAATCTGATAGATGGCACCACCGAGCCAATGTATGGCAACTGGCGTGGTGTGAAGCTGGTTGACGCTCCCGATTCAAACGACCAGGAGTTTCTCCACGATGGATTTTTGGACGCCTACTGGGACTGGCGCAAGCTCAGAGATGCCACCGATTGGCATCTGGATTTATTACCCGAATAGCCCATGCGTTTCTCCGACATTCCCGGCCAGCAACAGGTCAAGCAGCTGCTCGTGCAAAGCGTGCAGCGCAACCACGTGGCGCACGCTCAGCTGTTTCGCGGGGCCGAAGGCTCGGCGGCACTGCCGTTGGCGCTGGCCTTCGCGGCTTTTCTGAACTGCGAGAGCCGCACGCCCGACGCCTCAGATTCCTGCGGCAACTGCCCGAGCTGCCAGAAAATCGACAAGCTCATCCATCCCGACCTGAACTTTATCGTGCCCGTCACGACCACCAAGGCCGTAGCCAAAGACGCTACCAGTAGCAAGTTCATGGCCGACTGGCGCACCTTCGTGCTCGACAGCCCCTACCAAGGCCTCAACGACTGGATGCAGCATATTGGGGCCGAAAACAAGCAGGGCAGCATTTCCAAGGAGGAAAGCCTGCAGCTGCTGCGGCTGGTGAGTCTCAAAGCGTTTGAGGCGCAGTACAAACTGGTGGTTATCTGGCAGCCCGAGCTGATGCACCCGGCCGCCGCCAACGCCGTGCTCAAGTTGCTGGAAGAGCCGCCCGCGGCCACCGTGTTTTTGCTGGTCAGCCACGCCCCCGAGCAACTGCTGCCTACCATCATCAGCCGGGTGCAGCCCGTGGTAGTGCGCCCACTCGCCGAGCAGGACCTAACCAACTGGCTACGCGACGAGCACCAGGTGCCCGAAGTGAAAGCCCGACAGCTGGCCCAGCTTGCAGAAGGCAACCCCGGCGCCGCCCTGGCCGCCCACCACGCCGCCGCCACCGACCACGACTACTTTGCGCTGTTCGCAGGCTGGATGCGCACCTGCTTCAGCAACAAGGTGAGCGAGATGCTGGAGCGGAGCGACGAGTTTCAGAAGCTGGGCCGCGAGAACCAGAAGGAGTTTCTGCAGTACGCCCTCACACTGCTGCGTAAGGTGCTGCTGTTCGGCCTCGACCCGCAGCTGGTGCCGCACTTGTCCGCGCAGGAGCAGCCGTTTGTGCAGGGCTTCAGCCGCTTCGTCACGCCGCAAAACGCCGACCCGATTACCCGCGAGCTGAATGAAGCGCACTACCACATCGAGCGTAACGCCAACCCCCGCATGGTATTCGTGGACGCCTCGTTGCGCATGGCTACGCTATTGAAAATGGCTGCCTAATGTCAATAGAGACAGAAAATACAGTTTGCTAAAATGCTATAGCTGCCGCTAAAATGGCTATAGTTAGCCGCGAAAACTAACGGCGGCGTACCTTTGCTGCAGCCGTTGATAGGCACTGCTACGCCAGGCGCCGTTGTGAAGCAGCCGCGTACCGCAAGCTTCCATTTTTAATTTTTAATTCAGAATTTTTAATTGAAAAAATCCATCCGCATCGGCACCCGCGGTAGCAAGCTGGCGTTGTGGCAGGCCCACCACGTGGCGGCTTGCCTGGAGCAAGCTGGTTTGGCCTCCGAAATTGTCATCATCACCACGAAAGGCGACGTGGTGCTGGACCGCTCCCTGGATAAAATCGGGGCAAAGGGCGTGTTCACGGAAGAGCTGGAAGTAGGCTTGCGCACCGGCCACATCGACATTGCCGTGCACAGCGCCAAAGACGTGCAAAGCTCCATTCCCGATGATCTGGAACTGTTGGCTTTCATGGAACGTGAGCAGGTGAATGATGTAGTGGTAAGTTTTCAGGCCGACCTCGATCTGCAGAAGCCAGACCTCGTGCTGGGCACCAGCAGTACCCGCCGTAAGGCCATGCTACGCCGGTTTCTGCCCAATGCCAGCACCGCCGAAGCCCGCGGTAACCTCCAGACTCGCCTGCGTAAGCTCGAAGAAGGCCAATACGATGCACTGGTGCTAGCCTACGCCGGCGTGCACCGTATGGAGTACGACCACCTGATCCGGCACGTACTACCCGAGACGCAGTTTGTGCCCGCCACCGGGCAGGGCAGCGTAGCCATTGAGTGCGCCCGGACACTGGATCCAGCTCTTAAATCTGAGCTGCACCGCATCCTGGACCACCCGGCCACGCACGTTTGCTTGGCGGCGGAACGAGCCTTCCTGCGTACTATGGAAGGCGGCTGCAGCATTCCCAGCTTCGCGCTGGCCACGCTCAGCCCCGACGGTGCCGTGGTACACCTGCACGGCGGCCTCATCAGCCTCGATGGAGCCAAGCTACTGGAAGAAGCACAAACGGCCGCTGCCAGCGAGGCCGAAGCCCTCGGAATCCGAATTGCCGAAAGCGTGCTGGCATGCGGCGGCCAGCAGATTCTCGATGAAATCCGTCGTGAAAGAGACGTATAAACAAGGGAATTCCGACACCTTACTGCTCAACAAAAAGCCCCGCTTCTGCATAGAAGCGGGGCTTTTTGTTGAGCAATGTAGCCAGATAATTTACGCAGCCTCACGGCGGTCCCGGCCAAATAGCGCGTACAGAATCAGCGCAAAAATGGCGCCGCTGGTGTCGGCCAGCATGTCCTTCTGGGCATCCCAGATGTCGCCCTGGCTGCCGAGGAAAGCGGCGCCGGCGTCGCCACCGGCCACTTCGGCATACACCCACTCAACCAGCTCGTAGGCCATGGCCACGGTGCCGATAACACACAACGGAAACAGGTAGCTGATGGCGCGGCTGCGGATGGTGCCGTAGCGGTCCGTCAGCTCGATGATGGCGTAGGCGTAGAATCCCACCGAAAAGTGCGCCACCCGGTCGTACATGTTGCGCTTGAAGCCAAACAGGTTGTTGAACCAGTCAAACGGCACTTTCTCGAACGTATAGTGGCCGCCGATGGTGTGCATGAAGAGCAGCACGCTCATCAGGGCGTAAGCCAGGTTGGAGAAGCGCGTGCCCCGCACATATAGCACCGTCAGGGCCAATACAATCAGGAAAATTGGGACGTTTTCGGCCCACCACGTGCCGCGCTCGGCTGGATTGATGCCCAGCGCCACCAACTCAATCAGGTATACGGCCAGTAGCAATTTTGGAAACCAGTGGGGCGGCGGGGCAGCCAGGTCGGAGGTAGCGGTAGTCGGAGTAAAAGCAGTTGTCATAAAGAGAAAGTGAGCGAGAGACTGGCGCATCATACGCCAAACAGGGCGTTGGGTCGGATATCGGCAGAAAAATATATTCAGCGGCTGCGCTGCGTGTCCGGCATTGTCACACTAGGCAGCTCTGCCACAAACCCCTTACTTTCGCTGCGTCAACCCCGTATTTTCTTCGTTATGCGTTTCGTTTCCCGCTTTTCTGCTTTGCTTGGTGTGTTTTTGCTGGTGCTGGCTCCGGCCCTGTACGCGGCCAAATTCCCGAAGAGCAGCAAGAAAGACCAGCTCGTGACCATCAGTACCTCGTTCGGCGACATCAAGCTGGTGCTCTTCGATGCCACGCCCCAGCACAAAGCCAACTTCCTGAAGCTGGCCGAAAGCGGCTTCTACAACGGCACCACCTTTCACCGCATCATCTCCGACTTTATGGTGCAGGGCGGCGACCCCGGCACCAAAGACGCCGACCCCAGCAACGATGGCCAGGGCGCACCCAATGAGGGTACCATTCCGGCGGAAATCCGGCCGGAATTCACGCACAAATTTGGGGCACTGGCGGCCGCCCGGCAGGCTGATTTCGTGAACCCCACGCGGGCCAGCAGTGCCTCGCAGTTCTACCTCGTGCAAAACCACCGTGGCACGCCCCACCTCAATGGCCAGTACACTGTATACGGCCAGGTGGTGAGCGGCCTCGACGTCATCGACAAAATTGCGGCGCAGCCTAAAGACGCCCGCGACCGGCCCATCACCGACATCCGGATGACGATGAAAGTGGAAAAGCTGAAGAAAAAGAAAATCACGGAGCTCTACGGCTACACTTATTAAAGCGCGCTGCCGCGTTCTGTTCCACATTTTGCTGTCGGTAGTATGGGTGCTATGCGTATTCTCGTTACGGGTTCCAATGGGCTGTTGGGGCAAAAGTTGGTGCAGCTTTTAAGTGTTCAACCAGGCCTGACGCTCATTGCCACCGCTCGCAACTCAAATAGGCTGGCCGAACTATATCCGCAGGTGCGCTTTGTACCACTGGATGTTACGGATGCCGCGCAGGTAACGGCAGTACTGGCTCAGGAGCAGCCTACGCACCTCATCCACACGGCCGCCATGACCAACGTGGACGAGTGTGAACTGAACCGGGAAGCGTGCTGGCAGCAAAACGTCACGGCGGTTGAGCACTTGGTGGCCGCCTGCGAAAAACACCAGATCCATCTTACCCATCTTAGCACCGACTTTGTTTTCAGTGGCGAAGCCGGGCCGCTCTCTGAAGAGGCCGAGCCGGCGCCGGTGAACTACTACGGCGCCAGCAAGGTGGCCGCCGAACGGGTAGTGCAGGCCAGCCACACGCCGTGGGCCATCGTGCGCACGGTGCTCGTGTACGGGGTGGCGCACGATTACAGCCGCACCAACATCGTGCTTTGGGTGCGCGACTCCCTACAGGCCCGAAAGCCCATCAAGGTGGTGAATGACCAGTTCCGGACGCCTACGCTGGCCGAAGATCTGGCCCAGGCCTGCTGGCTGGTGGCGCAACATCACGCTACCGGTATCTACCACATCAGCAGCGACGAAATGCTGACGCCGTACCAGATGGCCTTGCGTGTTGCAGATTACTTTCAGCTCGACGCAGCATTGATTGAAAAAGTGGATGCCAGTAGCTTCTCGCAGCCAGCCAAGCGGCCACTGCGCACAGGCTTCATCATCGACAAGGCACGCCGCGAACTGAAGTATCAGCCTCATACCTTCGAGGAAGGCATTGCTGAAGTTGCACGCCAGACGCTTGTTGGCTGAAGTGATGCCAGAAAAGCGAAGAACCTCAATCGGGCTTCCAAACGCTGAAAAACGCAAAAACCCCGCGGGCAGAACCGGCGGGGTTTTTACACACCTATTGCAACATTGTTCACGGGTTGGAATGCTACCAGAGCATTGCCAGCCTGAATAATAATAACATCTATTCTATTGGTTGATAGCTATCAAATTGAGGCAAGATTGTTCCTACCAGGAGCCCACCGACCAGCACCGCAGTGCCAGCCCGAAGCGCCTGTTCTCCCGCGATATATGACACCATCTCTCCATCAATTGTCTGGAAACCCGCCAGCGTGGTAGCTGCGCGTTGGCAAGTAGCCATTTCCAGAAGCAAGGCGCGCAATGCATAGCCCTGCCTGCGTTTGAGAAGAAGTGAGGCCATGAGTAGCCAGTAGAACAGCCTGTAGAAATGCTGAAAGAACTATCTAGAACCCTTAGCACATTACAAAACTATAGCTAAGCTTAACCGGTGTAAAGGACAGTCGCCAGGTATTTGTGACTATGGGTTTTCGACGCATAGGTATGCCTGGAAGCATTTCAACAAATTGCAATTATATGTAGTGATGATGTATGTGTCTAGTCTACAGATGTTTGAAATTTGTTGTTGTGTGCGCTGAATAAGTAGGGTAGTGTTTAAATGGTGGTAATTGTGACATCACCAAGTGAAAGGACTCTGTTTTAATTATACTGGTCTTCACTGGCCGAAAGCACTTGACGTATGGCCAGCATTGTGAGCAGTAGTGCAAAGACAGGAAACACTATCAGCCACCAGCTGGCAGGTGATAAACGGCTGGCCGCCAATATTCTGCCCCAGCTTGGTAGTTCAGGTGGCAGGCCTATTCCTAGGAAAGACAGCGTGGTTTCGAGGCCAACAAGTGCAGCTACCGTTATTGGCAAAGAGGTGCGCAACACCCGCCAGCAGTTGGGTAGGATGTGCTGCAACAGCAACCTGCTGGTGGGCAGGCCCAATGCTCTTCCGGCCTCCAGGTAAGGCAGCTGCTGAATTCGCCGGGTTTCAGCGCGCATCAGCCGGGCCGGGCCGGGCCACGAAACCAGCACCAGCAGGGCAATAACTGTAGTGGTATTGGGCTCTGTAGCAGCTGCTGCTACTAGCACTAATACCAGGCGTGGCAATGCCGCCAACGCCACAATCCCCATTGAAACAAAGGTGTCTACAGGTATTGCCACGGTCTGCTGCAGCGCCCGTCCGCGTGCCAGCAAGGCCGCACCTGCTACACTGGCCGAAAGTAGCATGGGCCACCATATAGCCGCTAGGCTGGCAGCCGGCGCTCCTATGGTTAGGTAGAGCAGCGCTGCACCGCTACTAGTCAGCAACGTAAAACGCGGAACCCGCAAGCCGGTGTCACCCCAGAAGCCGGCGGCTCCTCCCACCAGCATCCCTAGCGCAGTGGCCAGCAAAGTGGCAGGCACACTCACAAGCAGTGTCGTGCGGGCTCCATAGATCAGGCCGCCAAGCACGTCATGGCCTTGCGAGTCGGTGCCAAGCAGGTGGCCGTTGGTCAGGGGGGACGCGTCGGTGCGCAACAAGTCCGGAAACACAGGCAAAGGCAGAAAGTCAGCGAAAGAAGCTGCTGCAACAAGTAGTGCCAGCCAACACCAGCTTAAACGCCGGTTCCACCAACGCAGTGAGTTCCGTGGCTGAGTCACGCAGTGGTTCTTAAACGTGGATCAAGCTGGTACTGCAGCGCATCCGCAAGCCACAGCGACAGTTGGCGCACAAGCAGCAGCAGCAGTACGCCGCCCAGCAAAACCGGATAATCGCGGGTAGTGGCTGCTTCGGCTAGCAGTCGGCCTATACCAGGAAGCGCAAAAATAAGCTCCACTACTATTGAGCCAGCCAGTAAATTGGGCAATAGTTCTGCCAGAAGCGTGGTACCAGGCAAAGCCGCATTGCGCAGGGCATGCCGCCACAAGACCTGCCACCTCGACGAGCCTTTAGCGCGGGCAGCCAGTGTATACTCCTGTTGCATTTCGTGGCGCAGCGCGGCTGCCAGCTGCACTGCCGGCTCTGCAACCCCAGTAAGTACCAGGCTGGCTACCGGCAATATCAGGTAGCTTAAATAGGCCAAAGAACTGCCTGTTTCAAAGTCGTCGGCGAGGCCGTAAACAGGAAAAAGCGGCAGGAAATCTGGGCTAGCCAGCAGCAATAGCAGCAGCAGTGCCACGGTGAACAGGGGCAGGGTATCCAAGGCAAACAGTATTGCTAGCAATGGCCCTGGCTGCCGCACCTGCGCCAGCGCAATTCCCAGTGCTCCGCCCAGCAACACCAACAGCAGCAGCGCCACCAGCGCGAGTGGCACCGTATGGCGTAGTGCCTGTGCCAGCAGCTGTACTACAGGCTCCTGAGTTCGGTAAGAGCCACCCAGATTTCCTTGGCCGAGCTGCATCAGCCATTGATGATATTGATTGTCGCAGCCTTCCCACTGCCAGCGCCAGCTTAAGCCCTGAGCTGGCTGCACAGCTCTTGGTGAAATATAGAATAGCGGGCTGTCGAGGCCGAGGCGGTGGCGGGCCTGCTGTTGTGCGGCCTGCATCTGCTTGGGGCTAGGCATTGCGCCCGCAGGAACACCCCCGAAGCGAGCTAATAGTTCTTGTTCATCGGGCAGCGTACGGGTCAGCAGAAACAGGAGCGTCAGGATACTCCACGTTGTCAGCAGCAGCTTGCCCAGCCGGATACCCAAACGCAAAACCATGCCCTATCGAACCTGAGAAGTAGCTAGCTGCAGATGGAG
Organism: Hymenobacter puniceus; assembly: GCF_014333525.1. Taxonomy (GTDB): domain Bacteria; phylum Bacteroidota; class Bacteroidia; order Cytophagales; family Hymenobacteraceae; genus Hymenobacter. Next base: position 500,138 of record NZ_JACSCX010000001.1, on the reverse strand, counting down.
GGCATCGTAGCCGGGCCGCACGCTAGTGGCCTGCACTGGACGCAGTCGGCGGGAGGCAATCAGGCGGTTGCGCGAAAAGTACAGCACAGTTAAGGGAGATTCCTGCTGAAGCAGCCGCTGAAAACGGCGTACCAACTGGCTGCGGGTGGCTGGCTGATTGGCGGCATTTATTGCTTCAATCAGCTGGTCGGCGGCAGGAGAGCTGAACCGTGTGAAATTGAACAGCCCAATGCCCTGCGAATGCAGAATGGGCATGAAATTGTAGCTAAACGGATTGCCTGATATCGTTCGGATAAACATATCGACGGTACCGGCAGCCAACTGCTGCTGCAGCAAACCAGCTTCTGTAGGACGCAGCCGCACGGCAATGCCCAGCTTTGTGGCCGCTTCCCGAAACTGCAGGGCCACTAGCTCGTGGTCGGCTGCTTCGTTCCGGTAGCTTACGCTAAGCGCCAAAGGACCCTTCCCGCTTTTCCACCACGTTCCATCGGGCTTTTTTTGCCAGCCAGCCTGCTGCAACAGGTTGGCCGCCTGCTCCGGCGAAAACTGGAGCACCGTCAGACTATCATTGAAGGCGTGCTTATCTCGGGGCGAAATGAGGCTAGGACTACGGTACGCCAGCCCAGGCTGAGTGGCCTGAATCAGGCGAGGAACATCGAACAGCAGCGCCAGCGCACGACGCGTAAGGGCGTCAGCCAGAAAAATATGTTCTGTATTAAACCCTGCCATTGTCGCCTCGTAGGTGTCGGCTTTGGCAAAGGTGAGACGGCTGCTATCAGCTGAATTTTTTAGCTGCGTAAATACCCGGGCCGAAGGCATTGGGTACAGATCCAGGCTGCCTCGGCGCAAAGCCAACGTAGCCGTTGCATCATCCGGAATGATGCGGTATTCTAGTTGATTAGCCTGCGCCTGCAGCCAGTATTCCGGTTTAGCAAGATGGTCGGCCCACCAGCCGGCTTTGCGCTCTAGTCGCAGATATTGGTTGGGTTGCCAGGCAACTACTTTATAAGGTCCACAGCCAGGAAGTCGATTCGGCTGCCGCCCCACCTGCGCACGCTGGTAGCGAGCCGCAAACGCACGGATAACCGGATACCGGCGGACTGCGGCGGCTGTATCGGCCCGCAGCAAAGCGAATGGCACAGCCCGCAGTTGCTTGGCTGGGTCCAGCGAATATTCCGGCAGAATAGCGTAGTCGCCGGAGGCCCGCACCATATCCAGGGAAGCGCTGGCGCGCACCAGCGTAAATCGGCGCGGATCCGCCGCATCCAGCTCCACATCCAAAATATCGTTGTACTGAGTACGGGAGAATTCGGTAGGTAAGCCGGGGCAGTTAAGCACACGAAGCGTAAATGCCACATCCTGGGCCAGCACTGGCATGCCATTATCCCACTTAGCTTCCGGCCGAAGGCGATAATGCAGCAAAGTTAAGGGCCCTCGCCGCCGGACACGTGGCAGCGAATCGGCCAGCCAAGGTATTATCTGCTGTTTGTCTGGTTCACCCATCAGCAGACTGCAGTGCAGGAGATTAAGCACTTCTGTAGCCTGTGGCGTAGCAGTCACCAGGGGGTCCAGTGAACGAGGGTCGGTGGACCAGCGGATGCGAATGGCTGCCGACTGCTTGACCGGAGAGTTGCACGCGGCCAGTACGCAGCAGCCTGTAAGCAGTAGCAATACCCCGGAAAGTATAGACTTCATATGTGCGCAGCAGGCAGTGTTTCCTGGCAGGCAAGGTAGCCAGGAAATTTATGGCGACGTGCTACTGCAACATACTTACAGGGGTGTAAACAGTTTAACGGCCTGTCCAGCCACCAGCGCCGTGGTCAGCATCAACGCCCGTCCAGCCACCGGCACCATGATCAGCATCGATGCCTGTCCAGCCGCCGGCGCCGTGGTCTGCGTCAACGCCCGTCCAGCCACCGGCACCGTGGTCAGCGCTGGTTGTCGTGGTTACCGGAGAATCGGAAAGAACAGTTCCAGTAGAGAAGTCGGTGGTGAAGCTCGAAAACTGGAGCAGAGCGAGGGCGATTAACTCTAACATGGCGCTTGGCGTTTGTGTGTTTCAAGTGATTGACTGACACAAAGGTGGGCGCTAGACAGAGCCACGTAAAGGACACTATTAACCTAAAAGTGATTGGTATAATAATTATAAATATTATTACTATTATGATAAAGGCTTCTTATAGAAGCCTGTTGCTTTGCTAACAGGAAGTCTAACCTCCGCTTGATTTGTGCTTAAATCACGTTAAAGTGTGACATTGAACGGTCAAAAAAAACATATTTTATCACTACAAATGTCCAACAAAGCGATGATGCCAGTAAAGGAAAAAATATGTTGTTTTGTGACAGTAATTTTAGAAACTGTTCGATCAGCAAAACAACGATAAGAGCCTGTTTAGGCTAATTTAGCAATGGATGAACTGACAAATCTGGCCCGTATTGTGACAGACAGGAAGCTAAAAGTGCTTCCATTACTTGACTTTACTGCTCGTCATTCATCTAACAAGGAGATGCAACTAGTGCAGCAATTGGTGGATGGGCTGCCAAAGTCCCAGCAACAGATTGTAAAAAATATATACGGCAAGACTGATCAAACCCGTTACGCAGCGTTTCGGAAACTTAAGTCGAGAGTGCAGCAGAAGCTGCTGAATCACTTGTATTTCCTTGATGAGACAGATCCACGGCACTTGGTGTCACGGCGCTACGAATATCAGGTCCTGAATCTTTATATGCAGGTAAGCATATTATACTCCGAAGGAGAGCTAAAGGCTGCGGAGTCATTAAGCAGAAAAGGCCAACGCCTGGCGCAACTCCACGAAATGACACAATACGTTGTGTTATTTGGGCAACTGCTACGGAATATATACGCCGATATCCGTATGCCAGCCCGCTACCAAGCCAATGGAGTGTTGCTGGAGAAGAGCAAGCATGTGCTGGCAATAGAGGAAGACGCAGCCCAGTTATATTGGGACGTGAAAAGCACTGTGGCGTACAATGTGCGCACCAGACGCTCAATTCTCGATAAAATAGATAGTGTGGTACAGCAGTTGGCGGAGTTTCACCGGGCTGCAGGCACATTTATAACCTTTCACTATCATTATCGGGTGCAACTTATTCAGCAGGAGTTGCTTGGCAATTACCAGCAGGTCATTCATATCACCGGAGCTACAGCCAAACTGCTGGAGCAGGGAAAAATCAATAACAAGCGTTTCGACAAGCGTTTTAACGCCTATATGAGTGTGTATGCACACTTTCGGAGCCGCAATATTGCGGCTGGCCTGCGGCTGGCAGAAGCGTATGCCAAGGAATTCCATCATTCCTCCGTCAACTGGCTGTACTACCTGGAAATCTATCTGCTTTTAGCAATTCATGCCGGGCAGTATGGCCAGGCGCTGGAACTATTGGCTACAGCGCTGAAAAATGTTCATTTCGATAAGCAGCAGGCCGTAGCCCAGCAACGTTGGGACTTGTATATGGCTTATCTGCAGTTTGTGCGGCCGGAGTTGTCGCCGGTACGGATGCGGAACTTCAACACATTTGTGCAGACAGTGCCCGACCATAGCCGCGACAAACAAGGCTACAATGTGGCAGTACTCATCCTGCAATTTCTGCACTTCCTACGTCAGCGTGATATTGAAAACATTCTGACCCGCCTGGAAAGCTTGCGGAAGTATCAGCAGCGGCATTTGCGCGAAACCGGCAATTTGCGCAGCCAACTGTTTTTCCGGCTGCTGGCTATTGCTGTAAAAGAAGAGTTCAACCCAATAGCCAGCCGCAAAAAGGGGGAGCCACTGCTGAAAAAGCTACAGGCCTCGCCACCACCCGGCGAGGCCTTTGCTGAGATTGAAATTGTCCCCTACGAAGAACTCTGGCAGATTACGCTGGAGATTCTGCAGGCAACGGCGCTTTATACTACCGAGCAGGACAGGCGGCTCGTGTAGCAGGTACCCTACTTAGGCGAGGTAGTTACTGGTTTCAGCGCCGAAACAACGTTCGGAGAGGTAGAAGTAGTGCCGGCAGCCACCAGTGCCTCATAGCGCTCAAACTGTAAGTCAGTCAGCAGGCCTTTCAGCTTTTCGGCGTACTCCTGCGCCACTACCCGCAACTTGTTCTGGCGCATAGTCGGGTCGTCGCCATACATGGTTGTGATCTGGCTTTCCTGCACCAGCCGGTCATAGGTCAGGTGGCGGACCCGTACCGAGCGGGCATCATCAAGGCCAATACGGTTGGCTAGCAAACGGGTGTTTTCCATGGCCTCAGCTCGTAGCCGCTCGGGCGCTTGCTGAGCCTGGGCAGAAAGTGACGCAGCACCAAGGCTGCCGGCTAATAAGAAGGTGAAGAAGCTTTTCATACAAGCACAGTCGGGAAAAAGAAACTGATTGAGCTGGCAAATAAAGCAACTCTTTATTAGATAAATGCAGGAATAGAAATATTTTATTGAAATATGATAGGATTAAGTAGGAGCTTCAAGAAAAAGCGTGCTGTAAGTTCGTCAAACAATGAAGTGGCCGCTAAACTAAGCACAAGGCATTATGGCTCGATAAGGATATTTACCGACCTAGTAACACAGTGACTATCGGGGCAGGTGTTGGGCCCATTTCCGCGCAGGGCCATACGCACCACGTAGTTGCCGGGCCGACGGAAGATGTGCTCTACACGACGGCCATTGGCGACTGAGCCATCCCGGAAATCCCAGAGCACCACCACATTCTCGCACAGCGGTAGTTGCGAGTCCAGCGCATCAAACGTGAGGCGCTGCCCTACACGGCCATTGGCAGGTGAGGTGCTAAAGTTGAGAACCATTTCCTGCGTGAAATCCACCGGAATAAGCTTTTCGGCGGCGCGTATCTCCCCGGTTTTCTCGTCTACTACATCTAGCTGCACTGTGTAGCGGCGGCGCTCGGTGTAGCAATGGGCTACGGTGGGGCCGCTTAGGGTGGTGCCGTCGCCCATGAGCCAACGGTAGCTGAGCGGACCCGCCGCAGAATCGACGGAGGCGCGGGCATCCAATTCTACGCATAGCGCTACCGTGCGCGCTGGTGGGCACTCGGCACTAATGGTGTCGCCGGCCATTTGGGCTCGGGCAGCTTGCGGCCGGAATGCCGCAAGGGTAATCAGAAAGATAAAAACGGAGAGGTGAGAAAGACGCATAACTGCCAGAGCCAATACAGTGGACGGCGGACGCTAAAATTTATTGAGCCGCTGAAATACGTCGCGCATATACGTCTGGCCAATAGGAATGTGCTTGCCATCCAATAGGATAGAGTTGTCTTCGATAGCCTGCACGCGCTTCAGGTTAACGATAAACGAGCGGTGCACCCGAACGAAAAGCGAAGCGGGAAACTTCTCTTCCACCGCTTTCATAGTGCTATATACAATGAGCTTGCTCTGGCCCGTCACCACATGCACGTAATCACCGAGGGCTTCCACATAGCGGACTTCATCAAATATCACCTTCACCAGCTTTGTATCTACCTTCATGAAGGTGAATTCTACTGTGTCGGTGGACGCAACAGGAGCTGGCTCCGAGTCTGTGCGCGTGGCAGCCAGCTCCAACGCGCGCTGCGAGGCTTTCAGAAAGCGAGCATAGCTGATGGGCTTCACCAAGTAGTCAACTACCACGTCATGCTCGAAGGCTTCGACGGCGTATTGCTGGCTGCTGGTGATGAGCACCACCATAGGCGGATTTTGCAGCGTGCGGAGCAGGTCGATGCCTGACATGAGGGGCATTTCTACGTCCAAGAACAGCAAATCAACGGGTTGGTTCCGCAGTACTTCGGCCGCCTGCACGGCACTGGTGCAGGAACCAGTTGAGGTTAGAAAGTTGGTGCTGGCAATGCAGTTTTCAACAATTTGGATGGAAAGTAAGTCGTCGTCGACTACCAGACAGCGGAGCGGGGAAGAGTGCGGCATATATTCAAAGGTAAACTATCCCCTTAAAAAACAACACTTTCTACTGATGGGTTTAGGTGGTTGAAGCACGAACTTTCAGCACGGAATATACAGCCGTGAGTTGCTGCTCAAGCGTACGGAGGCTGGAAGCCAAAAGGTCGGGGGGAGCATGCTGGCGAGCCTGCTGCTCTAGTTGTTCCAGCGTGGCGTGCAGCAGCGGCACCCCAAAGTAGGCTGCCTGCCCCTTAAGCTTGTGGGCAGTGCGGGCCAATGCATCAAAGTCTGTGTTGTGGAAAGCCATGGCCAGTTCCTGCTGCAGCCCCGGCGCCTGCGCCAGAAAAGTTTGAATGATCTGGCCGATAAACGCCTCATTGCCCCCGGCCAGCTCTTCTAATAGTGTCCAGTCGAGAAAAGCGGCGGAAGCAGCAGTGGAGGACGCTGTATCCTGCACAGGCGCGGGAGCGGCGGTGGTAGAACGACCAGTGTGCTGGGCCAGGCGGGCAAAAAGCACGGCGGGGTCAAAGGGTTTGGCCAGCGTATCGTTCATGCCGGCCTCTAAAGCCAGGGCCCGGTCTTCGGGAAGGGCCGAAGCCGTGAGGCCGATGATGGGGAACTGGTCGGCGTCCGGGAAATGCACACGCAGTTGCCGGGAAGCTTCGTAACCATCCATTTCCGGCATTTGCACATCCATCAGCACCGCGTCGAAGGAAGTGGCGGCCGCAGCCTCCACCGCCAAACGGCCGTTGGCGGCCATGGTTACCTGCACGTTCCAGGCTTCGAGGGTTTTGCGAGCCACCAGTTGGTTGAGCTCGTTGTCTTCGGCCACCAATACGCGCAGGGCCGGCTCAAAACGTCCTACTGCCAGGCTGGCTTCGGCGGGCACGGTGACTGGGTCGGCGACTTCGTAGGTTATGCTGAAATGGAAAGTGGAGCCCACGCCAACCGCACTGTTCACGCTCAACCGGCCACCGTGCAGCTCCACCAGGTTGCGAGCAATGCTCAACCCCAGGCCGGTGCCCCCAAACTGCCGGGTGGTGCTGGTATTGGCCTGGGAGAAGTCCTCAAAAATAGCATCCAGCTTGTCAGCTGGGATACCAATACCGGTATCCTGCACTGCAAAGTGCACCGTGGGCCGAGTTGGATCAATGGCCCCTTCCGGTACTGATGCGCGCAATGTGACCCCACCGGTGGTAGTAAATTTAATGGCATTGCCGACGAGGTTGACCAGCACTTGGTTGAGCCGCACTGAGTCGCCGAAGACGGCGGCTGGCACGCCGGGTCCGATTTCCAGCCGGAAGTAGAGCTGTTTGCTTTCGGTGACGAAGCGGAACATGCTGGCCACCCGCCGTAGTAGTTCGGGCAGCCGGAAAGCGGCGTGTTCCAGTGTCATCTTGCCGGCTTCTATTTTGGAGCTGTCCAGGATGTCGTTGATGATGACCAGCAGGTTCTGCGACGACGACTGCACAGCCTCCAGGTACTCGCTTTGCTCGCCGGTGAGCGGCGTCTGGCGCAGCAGATGGGAGAGGCCGATAACGGCGTTCATCGGGGTTCGAATCTCGTGGCTCATATTGGCCAGAAACTGCGCCTTGGCCTTGCGCGAGGCTTCGGCTACGTCGCGGGCCACGGTCAGCTCGGCGTTCATATCTTCGATATAGGCTTTCTGCTGGCGCAGCTCCTGGGTTCGTTCGCGCACAGTGGTTTCTAGCTGTAGCTTCTGCTGCCGCAGCACTGCCTCGCGCCCCCGCACAAACGCCCAGATGCCGGCCCCGGCCGCCAGCACGCTCAAGGCCGCAAACCACCACGTCTGCCAAAAGGGCGTGGCAATGCTGAAGGCCACCGTAGCCGGCGCACTCCACTGGCCCGTTTCGCCGCGCCGGGCTCGTACCTCGAACTCATAGGTGCCGGCATCCAGCTGGGCAAACTGCGCTTCAGTGGCTGTGGAGGGCTTGCTCCAGACCATATCGTAGCCATGCAGGCGGTACTGATACTGCAGGCTGGCCGGGCCGGCCAGCAAGCTCACGGCCCGAAACGCAAACCCCAGCCGGTGCCGGGTGGCGGACAACTGTCCCAACTGCTGCGGCACCTGGGCAGCGCCATCCACTTCGCTGCGCAGGATGGCCGGCGCCGGAACCGACAGACTGGGCAGCACGGGGTAGTTGGTGCGCACACATAGCAGGCCCGTACGGGTCTGAATCCAGATGCAGTAGTCATTCCAGGCGACGGTTGCCGCGGGCAGCAGTTCCCGGACCAGCGGGTTGTCGGGCAGGGCAACCGGCCGGAAGTGCTGCCGTGCGCCATCCAGAATGCTGAGGGAGTTGCGGTGCACGGCCAATACCTGCTCCGCCCGAAAATCGTGGCGGTAGCCGCCGTGGTAGCTGCTGCCCCAGCGCACGGGCAGCAGGGTGTAGCAATACGGCGAAAGCAGGCCTTCGGCCGGGCCATACGGGCGCAGCTTGCCTTTTTCGTAACAGAGTACGCTACTGCCTTCGGTGCCAATCCAGACCCGGCCGACATCATCGGTGAGCAACGCCGACACGTCGATAGCGCCGGTTCGAAAACGGAAGTAGTGGAACCGGCCCCGCTGCCAGAACGCCAGCCCCGTATCGTGGGTGCCCAGCCAGATGCGGCCCGCCGAGTCGGCGGCAAGAGCATAAATGGTGTTGTGCAAAAGGCCGTTGGCAGTGGTGAAATGCTCGGCGGCCTGCGTGGTGTCGGCCGGCAGGCGGTACACGCCATCCAGGGCGGTGCCCACCCATATGTCGCCGCCGGGATGTTGGGTCAGGGCCGTTACGGTCAGGGTGGAAGGCAGTCGGCGGACGCGCCGCATTGGCCGCTCGCCCGAGGGAATCGGCAGCTGCCATAGCCCGTGGCCCTGCGTGCCTGTCCACAGTATCTGCGGCGCCGGCTTGGGGTACCGGCCATCGAATACTGGGTTGGCGCGCTCGGAAGGCGTGCGCAGCACCACGCTGGGCGCGTAGGGCAGCAGCCGGAGCGGGTAGGTAATCAGTGGCGACGGCCGGCTGGCAGTGGGGTTCAGCGTGAAGTATTGGCCAGCAGCAGAAATGCCCGCCGCACGCCCGCCTTCCAGTAATGCCAGCGGGGTAGTCGGGGATGGGGCCGGGGTTGGATGAAAGCTGATGTGGCGGTCAGCCCAGCGCCATAGCCCCTGGCCGGCCGTGCCAATCCAGACCGTTTGTTCTCGGTCGGTGAGTTGGCACTGGAGCCCGGTGCCGGGTGGCAGCACCTGCTGCAGGTCAGGCAGGCGACTGGCGGGGTTTGGCGGCGAGTTGAAGGAATTTCGGACAGTGTCAGGAGCCGGAATGCCGGGGGTAGTGCGCAACGCTTTGGGCCGCGCCACGCCGGCCGCTACTGCCTGAAACCGCTGCCCATTCCAGCGAGAAGCACCGCCCTGGTAGTGCGCGGCCCATAGCTGGCCGGTGCGGGGCTGCACATAGAGCTGGGTCACAAAGTCCTCGGCCAGCCCGTCTTTGGTGGTGTAAGTCTTAAACTCCGTGCCGTCGTAGCGCACGAGGCCCTCGGCGGTACCAATCCAGAGGTAGCCCTGCCGGTCCTGCGCGAGGGCGTAGATGAACGGCTGCGGCAACCCCTCGGCCGGGCCAAATTGTTTTAAAAAGTACCGCCCTTGCACCGGCTGCGCCTGACTGCGTGTCGCGCTCAGCAGCATAAGCGTCAATACCAGCCCCAAACGAAACAGCAAAAGAAACGGGCGCAACACAGGCAGCTGGCAGAAAAAATAGACAATGGGAACTGAAGCGGCTGGCAAGGTAGCGGCTTGCAGGCAGCCATCCGCGCCGCTACGGGCAACTACACCAGTTTCTCGTTGAATCCGTGGCTGGAGCAGTTGACATCATTTTCTTTCAACGAAAAACCTGCCCCGCCAACCCATAAAAACGGCTGGCGGGGCAGGCTTCAGTGGCAAGCAGTATTACTTGCCGATGACCTTGAACTCGGTGCGGCGGTTTTGCTGGCGGCCGGCTTTGGTGGTGTTTGAAGCCACCGGCTGGGTGTCGCCGTAGCCGGCGAAGGTGAGGCGGTCTTTGGTTACGCCTTTGGCCACGAGGTAGTCCACTACGGCCTTGGCGCGGCGCTGGCTCAGGTCCTTGTTGTAGGCGGCGTTGCCCACGTTGTCGGTGTGGCCCGATATTTCCAGGCGCAGGGCCGGCGTTTCGGTGAGCAGTTTCTGCAGACGCTCCAGCTCGCCCGTGCTTTCCTTGCGCAGCGTGGCCTTGTCGAAATCAAAGAAGATGTTGTTGAGCACCACCTTCACGCCCACGTCCAGCTTGCGGAGCTGGATGTCCTTCACTACCTCCGAATAGGCTGCGCCGGCCGGCAGATCGAAGTTTTCGGAGTGGAACAGGTAGCCGTCCTGCCGCACCACAATACCGTAGTTCACACCCGACGGCAAACTCACGAGGTAGCGGCCCGACTGCGCATTGGCCTTAAATGAGGCAATGTTTTCGTTGCGCGAGTTGTCGATAACATCGATGGTAGCTTCCAGCGGCTGCTTACTGACGGCGTCGGTGATGGTACCTTTCAGGATGGTGACCTGAGCCGTGGCCACGGGCACAGCCGGGGCCAACTGGGTTTCCTTCACGGGCTGCACGCGGGAGGCCAGCAGCTGGTCTTCCTGGCTGAGCGCCGGCGCCTTCTCTGCCCCCAGAAACGTAATCTGGTAGATGTCCTTGGAGCCCAGGCCGTCGTCGCGGAACGACGAGTAGTAGCCGTGCCGGCCCGAGGCGGAAATCACAAAGAACACGTCATCATCGGGGGTGTTGATGGGCCAGCCCAGATTTTCGGGCGTGCTCCATTTGCCGTTTTCGTAGGTGGACTTGAAGATGTCGTAGCCGCCCATGGAGTTGTGGCCTTCGCTGGAAAAATACATGGTTTTGCCATCGGGATGCAGAAACACGCCTTCCTCGCCGTAGGGCGTGTTGATGGCCGGGCCAAGGTTGACGGCCGGGCCGCGCCCCTCTATTTCCACCTTGTAGATGTCGCGCCCACCCAGTCCGCCCGGCTTGTCGCTCACGAACAACAAACTGCGCCCATCCGGCGTGTAGGCCGCCGACGACTCATGCGCCTTGCTGTTGATGCGTGAGCCCAGCTGCTTGGGCTTACTCCATTCGGTGCCGCGCAGGTTGCTTTCGTGCAGGTCGCCACCGTTGTCTTCCATGTACACCAGCAAACGCTGGGCGTCGGGCGCGAGGCCCACGGTGGCGTCGTGGCCGGCGGTATTCACGGTTTCGCCGAGGCTGCGGGCGGGGCCCCAGGCATCGGCGGTGCGGGCGCTTTGGTACACGTCCTCGAAGAAGCCGCCCGACTCAGGGTCTTTCTCGCCGCCGGTGGAGGTAGAGCGGCGCGAGGTAAACAGCATCACCGACTCGTCGGCCGAAATAACCGGGCCGTAGTCGGGATAGGGCGAGTTCACGCCCGGCCCGGCGTTGTCCACGAACACACGAATGGGCTTGGCTTCCAGTAGCCGGCCGTTTTCACACTCCTTGATTTTCTTCTGGATATCTTGGGTGAAGCCGGCCGTGTTTTTGGCGCCGGTGGCGGGCGTGGCCTGTTTGTACTCGGCAATGGCTGCCTGCCACTTGCCGTTCAGGTGCAGCCCGCGGCCCAGCAGGTAGTGGATGCGCGGATCAACGCCGGAGTTGAGCTGGTAAGCCTTCTGCAGATACGCCAGCGCCCGCGGCTTAAACCCCGAATGCAGGTAGCAGTCCCCGATTTTTAGGTTGAGTTCAGCGTTTTCGGCGTTGAGCTTCTGGGCTTCCAGGTAGTACGGCAGGGCCTGCTCGTAGCGGGGCGGGTCGGCCAGGTACCACTCGTCGCCGAGCTTGAGGGCCTTGAGCGCCGTCCTCAACCCGTCCTTGTCGTTGTTGAACCGGTCTTTGCTGAACTCCACACTTTGAGCCTGTGCAACCGAAGACAGCAGGAGCAGGGCGAGTAGGTATTTATACATGAGGATATGAAGCTATTGGGAGGGCGTCATGCTTGATCTGGCGTCCGCTTGGCGAAGCATCTCTACTGCTGGCTAATCAACTTTGACAACGAAGCGGTAGAGATGCTTCGCCAAGCGGACGCCAGATCAAGCATGACGTTCTTTTATCGTCTGAAAGCACGCACCTACTCGCCGCAGCCGGAGTTGGCGGCGTAGCTGGTGCCAATTTCCAGGCCCAGTTCGGCGGCTTTGCGCCAGTCCTGGCAGGCGCCGTCGGGGTTGCGCAGCATCTCGCGGGCGTGGCCGCGGTTGAGGTAGGCCTCGGCGTACTGTGGGTTGAGGGCAATGGCTTTGCTGGCGTCGGCTTCGGCCTTTTTGTAGTCTTCCTGCTTGAGGTAAGCGGCGGCGCGGTTGTTCCACGCAAAGGCGTAGGACCCGTCCAGCGCAATGGCGCGCCCAAAATCCTCGGCGGCACCCTTATAGTCGGCCGCCTCGAAGCGGGCGGCGCCGCGGTTGGTGTAGGCCACCGGGTTGTCCTGCTTTTTCTGCAGATACTGTGTGTAGTCAGCTAGGGCGCCTTTCAGGTCGCCGGCGCGGCGCTTGGTGCCGGCGCGGTTCAGCAGGGCCGGCAGCAGCTCGGGCTGTAGCGTGAGGGCGCGCGTGTAGTCCTGGATGGCGGCTGGGTACTCCTGCAGCTGGCGCTCGGCGCTGGCGCGGTCGTGCCAGGCGTAGGCGTAGGTGGGGTCAGCCTTGGTGGCCTGCTCGAAATCGGCTTTGGCAGCTTTGTAGTCGCCTTTCTCGAAACGCAACGCACCGCGGTAATACCAGGCCGGCGCGTAGGCCGGGTTGGTTTCCACAGCTTTGGAGTAGTCCTGCTCGGCCTCGGTGGGCTGCTTCAGCGCCTCCCGGGCCTGGCCGCGCCCGAAGTAGGCAGTGCCGCTGGCCGGGTCCAGCTTGAGGGCCGCATCGTAGTCCTGCACGGCCGGCTGATATTCCTGCAGCTCGTAGCGGACGGCGGCGCGGTTGTAGTAGGCCTTGGCAAAGTCGGGTTTGGCCGCCAGCGCCCGGTCGAAATCCTGCAGGGCGGCGCGGTAGCTTTTCTGGTTGAACTTGGCCACGCCACTGTTATAGAGCTTTTCGGCCTGCTGGGCTGGCGGCAGGGTAGAGGCGCGCACGGTATCTACCTGGGCTGTAGCCGCCAAGCACAGCAGGCTGCCGGCAGCTGTCAGAAGTATCAGTTTTAACATAGCATCCGGCCGTTTAGCATCGGCTGGATAAATGTAATTTTAATTGCGCAAACCACGTAAATAGCCTGCTGATTTTGTTTTGTAGTAGAACTATGGCAAGAACAAGTAGCAGCACTGGCCTGACAGGCTAGGCGGCCAACTGCGTCCGGACCAGCTGCTCCCACTCGGCTCGAACATTGCCCGCAAACATCGGCCGGCCGGCCCGACGGTACCAGTAAGCCGCGTTGCCGGTGTCGCCTTCTTGGCGGTGCAGCAGCGCGTGTAGCCAGTCGAACAGCGGTTCGCCTTCATGCTGCTGCGCAATGTCGTGGGCGCGGCCCCACTCGTCGCGGCCGGCGTACCACAGTGCCTGCAGCAGGGGCGGCAGGCTGGCCGGGGCTTCGTGGTGGGTGAGGGAGGCAGAAAAGGCGGCGTAATTCATAGGTAGTGAAGCAGAATGGAAGTAATAGGTGCAGCAACCACGACAGCAAACGCCGTCCATTTGAGAAACCTCTTGGGGCGCATTTTGGTTGAATACGCCAGCCACTGAAAGGCCGCCGTTTATTGCGTAATTTTGCAGCGGTGGTGGCCGTTGGTCGCCCGTCATTTTTCCCTCAACGCCTAGCTTTTACCTATGGCTACGTACCCCGAATACATGGTTGCCCCCATCCGTCAGGACCTCACCGAGGCTGGCTTCGAGCAACTGATGACCCCCGAAGAAGTGGACGCCGTCCTCAACGAGCAGAGCGGCACCGTGCTGGTCGCCGTCAACTCGGTGTGCGGCTGTGCGGCTTCCAAAGCCCGCCCGGCCCTGAAAATGGCTGTTTCCAGCTCCGATAAGAAGCCTGCTAAACTCGTGACCGTGTTTGCCGGCATGGAAACCGAAGCCGTAGCCAAAGTGCGGGAGCATCTGCTGCCGTATCCGCCCAGCAGCCCCAGCATTGCTTTGTTCAAGGACGGCGAGCTGGTGCATATGATTGAGCGTTACCACATCGAAGGCAACGACCTGATGCGCATCGTTAACAACCTGCAGGGCGCTTTCGAAGAGCACTGCTAATCACGGATTTTTTCGGATTAGACGGATTAATCGGATTTTGTGGACGATTGCCGTTCGCCTAGAAAACAAAAGAGGCTTGCCAGTTGGCAAGCCTCTTTTGTTTTCTACTGATCAAATTCTACTGATCAAAAAAGTAGATTAGAACCGACTACGAAATCCGATTAATCCGTCTAATCCGAAAAAATCCGTGATTCTAGTTCGCTACTTCGCTCAGGAACTTGATGCGCATCAGCCGCAGATCCTCCTCGGTGTATTCGTCGGAGCCCAGCTCTTTCAGGGCCACCGCAATGTTGTCGGTGCTGGCCGACATGAAGTAGTCGTAGATTTCATCCTGACGCTCATGGTCCAATACCCCGTCGATATAATAGTCGAGGTTGAGCTTGGTGCCGGAGTAGCAGATGTGCTCGATTTCCTCCATCAGCTCGCGCATGTCGATGCCTTTTGAGGAAGCAATTTCCTCTAGGTCCATCTTCTTGTCGATCTGCTGAATGATGTAAATCTTGATCTTAGACTTGTTGACGGCCGACTTCACCACCACGTCAGTGGCGGTTTCGATGTCATTGTCTTCAACATATTTCTTGATCAAGGCCAGGAACGGCGCGCCGAATTTGGTGGCCTTGCCCTGCCCGACGCCGCCCACGTGGGCGAGGTCGTCCATCTTGAGCGGGAAGGTGGTGGCCATTTCCTTCAAGCTTGGGTCCTGGAAAAGCACGTACGGCGGCAGGTTTTTCTCCTTGGCCATCTTCTTGCGCAAGTCCTTGAGCATCTGGAACAATGCCTCGTCGTGGCCGGCGGCCTGCTGCACCTCTTCCTGTTCCAGCTCCTCCTTCACCTCCTCGTCGTAGTCGTGGTCTTTGGTGAGCTTGATCGAATGGGGATTGTCGATGAATTCCATACCCTTGTCGGTGATTTTTACAACGCCAAAGCTTTCAATATCCTTCTCCAATAAACCAAAAATCAGGCACTGGCGCAGCAGCGAGTGCCAGAACTGGGCATCGTGATGCTTGCCCTGCCCATAGATGGGCAGGCCGTTGTGGCCGTAGCTCTCCACGTGCGCACTGTTCATGCCCATCAGTACGGTACCGATGTGGTCGAGGCCGAACCGCTGCTCGGTTTGTACTACAGCTTTCAGCGCCATAGCCACTTCATCTTTCGCCTCAAATTTTTCCTTAGGGTGCTTGCAGTTGTCGCAGAAGCCGCAATCCTTTGGGTACGTTTCGCCAAAGTAATGCAGCAGCTGCTTGCGGCGGCACACGGCCGAGTCGGCGTAGTTGGCCATTTCCTGGAGCAGCAGCTTGCTGTTGTCGCGCTCCGTCACGGGCTTGTCCTTGTTGAACTTCTCCAGCTTTACGATGTCGTCGTAGCTGTAGAACATCAGACAATCGCCGTCCAGCCCGTCGCGGCCACCGCGGCCGGTTTCCTGGTAGTAGCCCTCAATGCTTTTGGGCGTATCGTAGTGAATAACGAAGCGCACGTCCGGCTTGTCGATGCCCATGCCGAAGGCAATGGTGGCTACAATGACATCAGCATCTTCGTTGAGAAAGGCATCCTGGTTGGCCATGCGCACGTGCGGATCGAGGCCGGCGTGGTAGGGCAGGGCTCGCACGTCGTTGACCTTTAGCAGCTCGGCAATTTCCTCCACTTTCTTGCGGCTCAGGCAGTAAATAATGCCGCCCAGGCCTTTGCGCTGCTTCACGTACTGAATTAGCTGCTTTTTGGTGTTATGCTTGGGCCGCACCTCATAGTAGAGGTTGGTGCGGTTGAAGCTGGTCTTGAACACCGAGGCGTCGTCCATCTGCAGGTTTTTCTGGATATCCAGCTGCACTTTGGGCGTGGCCGTAGCCGTGAGGGCAATGATAGGCACCTGCCCGATGTTGTCGATGATGCCCCGGATGCGGCGGTACTCCGGACGGAAGTCGTGGCCCCACTCCGAGATGCAGTGCGCCTCGTCGATGGCTACAAATGAAATGGTGGCTTTCTGCAGAAACTCGATGGTTTCTTCTTTGGTGAGGCTTTCGGGCGCCACATACAGCAGCTTCACCTCACCGCTAATCACGTCCTTCTTCACCCGGTTCATCTCTGCCTTGGTGAGTGTGGAGTTCAGAAATTGAGCATTGACGCCGAAAGCGTTGAGCTGGTCGACCTGGTTTTTCATCAGGGCGATGAGCGGCGAAATAACGATGGCCGTACCGGGCAGCACCAGCGCGGGCAGCTGATAGCAAAGGCTTTTACCAGCGCCGGTGGGCATAATCACGAAGGTGTTGTGGCCTTCGATGACGTTCTGGATAATGGCTTCCTGCGTACCACGGAACTGCCCGTACCCGAAAACTTCCTTTAATTTGCCCTTCAAATCAGGTGTTGTACTGACTGCGGTATTCACGGCTGGCATCGGCATCCTCACTTACTCGGTTGGGAAATTCAGACAGGTCTTCGACGCCTAGCGCGGGTTGCCTATCTCAATCTAAGTATTTTTGAAGTATTCGGTAATGGGTAGCGGCTAAAAAGACAAAACCTTATTCGGCTGGTAGCCCTCCACACGCAATACCTAATCAAATTTAGATTGAAAGCACAGAACGAGCTTCATTCCATCGCAAAAAATGTGCTTCTGCAGGAAGCAGAAGCCATCCGGGGCGTGATAGACGCTATTGCGCTGACGCCGGATTTTGCACTTTGCGTAGAGGCGATTTTGTCTTTGCGGGGCCGGGTCGTGGTGACTGGTATTGGCAAAAGCGCCCACATTGCCGGCAAAATAGTGGCTACGCTGAACTCCACAGGCACTCCGGCGCTATTTATGCACGCCGCCGACGCCATCCACGGCGACCTGGGCATGATTCAGGCCGATGACTTCGTGGTAGCCATCAGCAAAAGCGGCGACACGCCCGAAATAAAAGTGCTGGTGCCGCTGCTCAAGCGCAAAGGCGTGACGCTGGCGGCCCTCGTCAGCAACGCCGACTCCTACCTGGCGCAGCAGGCGACCTACGTGCTACATGCTCCCGTCACGCGCGAGGCCTGCCCCCACAACCTGGCGCCTACCACCAGCACCACTGCCGCGCTGGCCCTCGGCGATGCGCTGGCCGTGTGCTTGCTGGAAAGCCGCGACTTCACTCGCCAGGACTTCGCCCGCCTGCATCCTGGCGGTACGCTTGGCAAGCAGCTCTACCTGAAAGTAGGCGACCTAAGCCGCCAGAACCAGCAGCCCCAGGTGCAGGACGACGCGCCACTAAAAGACATTATTCTGGAAATCTCCGGCAAGCGCCTCGGTGCCACCGCCGTGCTTAGCGAAGCTGGCGAGCTGCAGGGTATCATCACCGACGGCGACCTACGCCGCATGCTCAGCTCGTTTGCCGGCCGCCTGGAAGACGTGCGGGCCCGCGACATTCTCACGCCCAAGCCCATGAGCGTCGATGTCGATGATTTTGCGGTGGAGGCCCTGGCCCGTATGCAGCAGCGCAACATTACGCAGCTTATCGTTACGGAGCAGGGCCGGTTCAGCGGTTTCATTCATCTGCACGACCTGCTGCGTGAGGGATTGGTGTAGCTGGTTTGCTACCAGGTTGCTTTTTCATCTGCTTGACCTGGATTGCAGCTGCTTGGTCGCCACTGATACATATATCAGCAAAATTGAATAAACTGTAATCCTCTTACCTTACTCCAGTTCTGAAACCGATGAAACCAAATACGTACCTCGTAGTAATGGCAGGCGGAATTGGCAGTCGCTTCTGGCCATTCAGCCGCACCCACTTACCCAAACAGTTTCACGATGTGATGGGTGTCGGGCGCTCTATGCTGCAGCTGACGGTAGAGCGTTTTCAAGGAATCTGCCCGCCCGAAAATGTGTTCGTCGTCACGAACAAAGACTACATGGAGCTGGTGCATCAGCATCTGCCCGAACTGCCCGCCGATCAGATTCTGGGTGAGCCTATTGGCCGCAACACGGCTCCCTGCATTGCCTACGCCAGCTACCGCATCGCGCAGCGCGACCCCAAGGCAGTGATTGTGGTGACACCCGCCGACCACGCCGTATTACGGGAGATGGAGTTCCAGCGAATTATCAACCAAGCTGTTGAGGCAGCCAGTACCAACGATATCCTCATAACGCTCGGCATCCAGCCTTCCCGGCCTGACACTGGCTACGGCTACATTCAATATCTGGATGAAGGCGGCGTAGATGGGCTGCCTACGGGCTTGAAAAAGGTGAAAACCTTTACCGAGAAGCCTAATCTGGAGCTGGCCCAGATGTTCCTGAACAGTGGAGACTTTCTTTGGAATTCGGGCCTGTTTGTGTGGCGCGCCGATGCCATTATCCACGCCTTCCACCAGTATCTGGGCGACATTGCCGAGGTATTCGATGAAGGTATTACGCAATTGGGTACCCCAGCTGAAGGTGAGTTCATTGCCGCCGCCTACACCCGTTGCCGTAATATCAGCATCGATTACGGGGTGATGGAAAAGGCCGACAACGTGTATGTGCTGCCCGCCGACTTCGGCTGGAGCGACCTGGGTACCTGGGACTCGCTGCACCGCATGGGCCACCACGATGCCGACAACAACGTGGTAGACGGCGACGCTCTGCTGTATGATACCCGAGAGTGCGTCATCAAGACACCCGCCGAGCGCCTCGTGGTGGTGCAGGGGCTGGATGGCTACATCATTGCTGAATACGACAACGTACTGCTGATCTGCAAGCGCACGGAAGAACAGCGCGTGAAGGACTTTGTGGCGGATGTGAAAGCCAAGAAAGGTTTGGGCTACAACTAACAATTACCAAGAAGCATATAAAAAAGGCCAGCCGGCATTCCCAATTGGGAGTGCCGGCCGGCCTTTTTTGTATGCTTAGATCTTATGATTTGCTTGCTGTCAGGCGCTGGCGCAGTACCTCAAACAGCATGATGCCGCTGGCTACCGACACGTTAAGCGAACCAATCTGGCCGGTCATTGGGATGCGGAGGCGGTGGTCGGCGAGCTGCAGGTACTCGGGGCTGATGCCGTCTTCCTCGCTGCCCATAAGCACGGCTACTGGGCCGGTCATGTCAACGGTGGCAGCTTCCAGACTGGCATCGGACTTTTCGGTGCAGGCCACAATCTGCACGCCGGACTGGCGCAGGAAATTGAGGCTGTCGCGCAGGTTGGCTTCGCGACACACCGGAATCAGGTTCAGGGCCCCAGCAGAGGTTTTCACGGCGTCGCCGTTGATCTGGGCGGCGCCGCGAGCGGGTACCACAATGGCGTGCACGCCCATACACTCGGCATTGCGGGCAATGGCGCCGAAATTACGCACGTCGGTCACCCGGTCCAGAATCAGCAGGAAAGGTACTTTGCCTTCCTCGTAGAGGCCCGCTAGAATGCTGTCCAGCGGCATGTAGTCGATGGGCGAAACGAAGGCTACCGCGCCCTGGTGGTTTTTGCGCGTCAGGCCGTCCAGCTTCTCAGTGGGCACCATAGAAACGGGCGTGCCCCGCTCACGCGCCAGGTCGTTGATTTCCTGAGTGATGCTATTCTTGGTGCCACGCAGCAGGAAAATCTTTTCCAGGGTCCGGCCGGCGTGTAGTGCTTCCAGGATGGGGCGCAAACCAAACAGCATGTCGATGTTGTGGTCGGCAGCCGGGCGATGCGAGTAGAACGGCTTGTCGCCACCGCCGGAAGGGCGGCCGCCGTTGCTGCGGGGCCCGTCGAAGCGCTGGCCGCCGCGGTTGTCCGGCCGGTTTTCGGAACGGTTGTCGTCACGGCCTTCCGGGCGGGCGTCGGGGCGGCGGTAGCCACCGGGGGCTTCGCTGTCGGCACCGAAGTCGCGACGCGGAGTGCGCGGCACGGGGCGGTTTTCCGAGTCAAAAAATGTGCGGCGCGGTTTTAGCGGCCGGGGGCGGTCGTCGTTGCTTTTCTCCATTGCTCCACGGCGGCGTACCAGAGACGTTCTTGCTCGGGGTGGCGCACCAGTTCATAGTGTTCAGGGGCAAAGGTACTCGGTTTGGGCCGGAACGTGTACGTGGCCGACGAGCCGTTGTCGGAACCGTGGTAAACCCAGCGCTCCTCCTGTGCGGTGCGGTATACGGCATCGGGGGCGCCCAGCACTACGTAGAGCATGCCCCGGTCGGTCATCCAGCCGGCTTTGTGGGCGG
The DNA here is from genome assembly GCF_014333525.1 of Hymenobacter puniceus. Taxonomy (GTDB): domain Bacteria; phylum Bacteroidota; class Bacteroidia; order Cytophagales; family Hymenobacteraceae; genus Hymenobacter. The sequence continues at coordinate 479,891 of NZ_JACSCX010000001.1, read as the reverse complement.
CAAACAGCTCATTGGCCACAGCAGCTCGCCCGTAATACGTCCGAATAGCCTGCCGGGCCAGCGTCTGCTGGCCGGCTGCGGCCGCCAGCCAGAATTCATCTACGGCCCGCTTGGGGTTGGAGGCGGCGTAGAGTTTCGCTCGCTCAGTGGAGGTAGTCAGGTAAATCAGCGGCTGAATGAGGGCGTCGGCAGAGGTGAGATTAGGGTAGTCGCTGTCCGCGACCAACAACCCCAGCGTGCTGGGCTCGCCGGGCAGCCGCAGCGTGTAGAGGCCGGGCTCCGGCAATGCTAGCGCGGCCCCGGCGCGGGCAAACAGCGAATCCAGCACTGTGAGCCGAGGTGGGGCTGCCGACTGCCGGGCCGGATCAGCATGCGGGGGCAGGGCTGCCACAAACGGACTGGCGTAGCGGCGCAAGCTTACGGGTTGGTCGGGGCCGTAGCGGTCCACAAAAAACGGTTCGCCGGCCCGTACCATAGCCCGCAACAACGGTGCTCCCAGGCTGTCGGTGAGTACGAAGGGGCGCGCTAGCCGGGCGGGCGTGAGAGTCAGCCAGGCCGCGTCGCCGGAAGCTGCATCGGCTGCAGAGCCACTGGCCACGCTGAGCACCGTGCCGGGTTGCAGCCGGGCTATCGGCAAGCAAAACTCGACGCGGGCCCCTTCGCCATCGGGCCGGATACGGCGAGCCACGCGGCGCACAGTATCGGTCCAGATAGGGCGTTTGGCGTCATAGGAAGCCCAGGCCATCACGCGCAGCGGCTGGCGCTGGCGGAGTACGTTGGCATCTGAAAAGAGCAGATAGACGCGCAGACTGTCGCCTTCCCGGCGCGAGTCTGCCAGCATTTGCCGGTTGGGGCGGTACTGCCCGGCAAAGTCGCGGCGTTGGGCTTGGGCCAACAAACTCAGCAGCAGGCAGCAGTTCAGCAAAACCAAACGAACAGGAAGGCGCATAGGCATGGGATAAGGAATAAAAGTAAGTACGTATTGCAACTGCACTGCTGGCAGCGAATGCCGTGCCGAAACAGAAACGCCGACCCCACAGGGTCGGCGCTTTTGGAAACACGAGGCCTTTCGGGCCGCTACTGACGCGGGTAGTATTGCTGCAACAGCTCCAGCGCCTTGGCCGCCCGGGCCTGGTCACCGACTTGCTCGGCGGCGCGGTACACGCTCTGCAACCCGAGCAAATACGTCTGGTTCTCGATGTCGAACAGGGCCGGATTGTGCGTCTGATAGTATGCCAACGCTACCTGGGCGCGGCTGGTCATCTTATCCATGATGTCCTGGGCACGGGCTTGGTCGCCTACGGTCACCAGGGCCGGTACAAACTGCGGCGAGTAGTAGTCGTAGGGAATAGTGGCGTCGGGCATCACCTCGAAAGCTTTATCGAGCACTTCCTTGGCTTTAGCCTTATTGCCGTCGGCGAGGTAGGCATTGGCCAGGCGCGCGAACTTGTCGCGGTAGTTGGCCGGGAAGCGCAGGTGGTTTTCGTCGTAGAAAATGCCGGGCTTGTTGAGGTTGCGGAAAGCGAATTTCTTCATCATGTTCTCAAACATGAGGTCCTTCTGCACGTATCCTTCGTCCTGGCTGCGAGGCTCGTAGTTAGGGTCTTTGAGCGGCAGCACGCGGTAGGCCATGCCTTCGAGCTGGAAGTAGGGCTGCAGATTCATGAAGTCAGAACCGGCTACAGTGCTGGAGAAGTAGATGGGCCGCTTCCAGTTGTTGGTGGCCAGCATGTCCAGAATCACCAGGTTTTTCTTTTCGATGGCGCCCTTGCCCATGTCCCACTCCATGCGGCTCACCAGCTGCTTGCGGCGGTCGGCCGGCACGAGGCCCAGCTTTTCCACGGCGGCGGTGTCCACGTCGAGGTAGAACTTGCGGGTCGGAAACGACATCATGGACGGCGCGCCTTCGCCGTATGATACCTTCAGCAAATCACTGTTCTGCTTCACCAGATCAACGAATTGCTTGAGGTTTACTTCCTGTACAGCGGGGTTTTCGGCGTAGGGCAGGTAGTCGTTGGTGCCTTGCTTGTAGCGGTCGGCGGGCATGGAAATCGGCAGTGGCTGCGACTTGTAGGCGCGGCGGCGCATCTGCTCGATGTACCAGTCGGTATTCAGGTAGCTGAGCACGGCCACGCGCACGTCGGTGCGCACGCCTTCCACTTCTTGGGCGTACCAGAGCGGGAAGGTGTCGTTGTCGCCGTTCGTGAATACAATGGCATTCGGCTGCAGCGAGTTCAGCAGATTTTTGGCCGAATCCACGGAATTATAGCGGTCCGAACGGTCGTGGTCGTTCCAGCCCTGCGCCACCAGAATGGCTGGGGCCAGCAGGCCGATGGCACTGGCGGCAATGGCGCGGGCGGTATCGGCCTGTAGCACTTTACGCAGCAGCTCCGCAATGCCCAGCACACTCAGGCCAATCCAGATGGCAAAGGCGTAGGTGGCCCCTGTGAAGGTGTAGTCCCGCTCGCGGGGCTCGATGGGTGGCTGGTTGAGGTACACCACAATGGCCAGACCCGTAAACACGAACAGCAAACCCACAATGAAGGCGTTGCGCGAGTCGCGGCGGGCGTGGAAAAACAAGCCAATCAGACCCAGAATCAGTGGAATGGCGAAGAAGTTGTTGCGGGCCGGGCTGTCGGCCACGCGCTCCGGCAGGCCGGCTTTGCCCGCACTCCACGGCCACAAACCGCCCGACTGCTGAATGTCGCTTTCGCGGCCCACGTAGTTCCAGAGGAAGTAGCGCCAGAACTGGTGGCCCATCTGGTAGCGGAACAGGAACGAGAGGTTTTGGCCCATGGTTGGCTTCACGCCTTCCCGGATATCCACCCATTTCTGGTAGTTGTAGAGGTGCTCGGGTTGCGGGCTGTAGATGCGCGGCAGCAGCATTTTGTCGGCATCATCATACACGATGTTCTGGCGCTTTTCAGCCACTACGTATTTGTCGCCTTCGCGCACGTAGCGCGGGGCGCCGTCTTCGTAGCGGATCGGGCGGGCGTTGAACTGCGGGCCGTACAGTAGCGGCCGGTCGCCGTACTGCTCACGCTTGAGGTAGCTCACGAAGCTGAGCACGTCCTCGGGGTTGTTTTCGTTGATGGTCGGGTGGTAGCTGCTCCGGATCGGGATGATGAGGTAGCTGGTGTAACCAATCAGAATGAACACCAAGCTCAGCATAGCCGTGTTGACGAGGCGGCTACGCTTCTGAAACGAGTAGCGGAAGCCAAACCACAGCAGCCCAACAAACAGCACCAGGAAAATGATGATGCCCGAATTGAAGGGCAAGCCCGCTGTATTCACAAAGAACACCTCGAAGCTGCCCGCCAGCGTGGGCAAGCCCGGAATGATACCGGCCAGAATCAGACCCACAATCACCAGGCTGGTCACCAGCGTGATGACGCCACCCGCCGTAGTGGGATTTTGGGTGCGGCGGTAGTAGTAGATGAAGGCCAGCGCCGGCACCGCCAGCAGGTTCAGCAGATGGACGCCGATGCTTAGGCCAATGACGTAGGCAATCAGGATCAGCCATTTGTCGGAATCGGCCTCGTGGGCGCGGTTTTCCCACTTCAGCATGATCCAGACCACCGCCGCCGTGCACAAAGACGACATGGCGTACACCTCGCCTTCCACGGCGTTAAACCAGAACGAATCGGAGAAGGCGAAGCTTAGCGCGCCCACCACCCCGGCCCCCAGAATCAGCAACGTCTGGCCCTGGGTGGGCTCGGGCATGCCGGGCACCGTGTGGCCCGCTACCGGGCGGTGCAATACCAGCTTCTTGGCCAGCATCGTGATGCTCCAGAATAGAAACAGCACCGTAAACGAGCTGCTCAGCGCCGACAGCGCATTCACCAGCACCGATACCTTCGTCACGTCGCCGAACGAGAACAGCGAGAAGATGCGCCCCAGCAGCAGGAACGTAGGAGCCCCTGGAGGGTGCGGCACCAGCAGCTTGTAAGAGCAGGCAATGAACTCGCCACAGTCCCAGAACGAGGCCGTGGGTTCGAGCGTGAGCAGATAGGTGAGGGTGGCAATGGCAAAAACCAGCCAGCCCACTACGTCATTCAGGCTTTTGTAGGAACGCATACTTCTTAAGATAGAACGGGGCAAGCCCCGCCCGTCGTGGTGGCCCAATGAGGAATTGAGGGGATGCAGAAAGTAGAGAATGCCAAAAGTAGAGAATTAATCCGGCCGCGCCACACCCGTCTAAACGCCCAAAAGCCCGGCTGGCGTGCAAGGCGCACAAAAAAAAGCGGCCCGAGCAGTGGGCCGCTTTCTTCGGAAAGAAACAAAAGGAACAAGGTCAGTTCTGTAATACCAGCCGCTTGGTAGCTACTACTTTGTCGTGCAGCAGCAGGCTATACACATACATGCCAGCCGGCAGATCGGAGAGGTTCAGGGGCATGCCGTTGGTGGCCGCCTCAGGGCGCAGCGTAAACGTGCGCACTTCCCGCCCGATGATGTTGCTGAGGCGCAGCTTGTATTCGGTACCGGGCTTCTGGTTGACGGTCAGCATCACCATGCCCTTGCTGGGGTTGGGGTAAAGGCTGAGGCCTATGTTGGCGGCCTTGGCATCAAGCGTAGCCAAGGGCGAATTGCTTACCGTGATACTACCCACCATGCCCTGCCACGGCCCGCCCGGCGTAGCCTGGAACGCGTGCGGCTGGCAATGATAAGTGATGGTGCCCAGCGCGGTAAAAGGCCCGCGCGTAGCCGGATTGTTAGCCGATACGTTGAAGGCGTCGAAAGCCACCCCATTATCAGCTACCGATGGATGGAAGCCAGATACCCACTCCCAGCGTACTTGGTCGCCGGGCCGGATGGTAATGTTCTGGGGCGAATACACATTGGAACCGTCGGCGCCGCCTACCTGCACTACCACCGTAGCCGCGTAGCCCGTCAGCGAAGCCAGCAGCAGGCTTATTATCCCAAAAAAACGCGTAGAAAGTTTCATCTGATTCAAGGTAAGGGAACAACAGGCCGGCTGGTAGCTATTCCAAATATAGTGTTTTTGCACTGAAAGATGCAGTAGCCTTGTATGCTTTGCTTCGTTGCAGTAAACCAGCTAAATCAAGCACCATGCCTAACTAGGTGGTCTTGTTGGAAGCGTAGATGCCGATTGGAAGCAAATAGTTGCGCTAAGTTTAAAAGTAGCTTGCTGTTCAAGAAAATACGTTGTTGCTGCCGTCTGAGGATCAACAAAATAAAGGCCTTTTTGTAGCAGCTTTCAGTGCATTTTTTCCCTTAAAGCAAATAGCGTATTTCTTTGAGGTCAAAGTACCTCAGTTGGTCCTGTACCTGTAGCGCCAGACGGCCGGCATCATCAACTCCTACAATTGCGCCCAGGATCGGCTGGCCATCCACTTCGTAGCGGTGCAACTCCTGGTAGTGGTACAAGGCGTGAAGATAATCGTGGCGAAGGGCGGCAATGCGGCCACTGCGCAGCTGCAGGTAGCGCCGCTCCAGACACTCCAGCAGCCGCGAAGCCAGTGGTGCCAAGGAATAGGCGCGGCCAGTCAGCAACGACAAAGAAGTAGCCGTCGGTACTCCAAATTCCTGTTGGTTCACGTTTATACCAATTCCCACCACACTATGCTGAATCATTGTGCCCTTCAGCGTGTTTTCAATCAGGATGCCTCCCAGCTTCTGGTTGCCATACAGCAGGTCGTTGGGCCATTTCACGCGCAAAGAGTTGCCAAATCCCAGCAGTGTGCCAGCCCAGTCGTGCACGGCCAGCGCTACAGCCTGGCTGAGCAGAAATTGGTCTTGTGCCGCCAGAAAGGCGGGCCGCCACACCACCGATAGCGTCAGGTTTTCGCCGGGCTGCGCTTCCCAGGTGTTGCCTCGCTGGCCGCGGCCAGCGGTCTGTTTGTCGGTAACAACCACGCAGCCATCGGTGGCGCGGTTTTCGCCTAGCAGGTGGTGTGCTTCGCTGTTTGTGGAGGCACATTCAGGCAGCCAATGTACCTGGCGGCCCGTGAAGAGAGTATGCGGGGAAAGAGGCTCCACTTGATTTTCGTACTTTGTGACGTTCAAACCTAACAATACCCCATGAAAAGTACCCTGGTTCGACAGGATTCGGACAAGTTGGCAGATGTAGTCGTGCGCGGCATGCAAGAGAAAAAGGCGCTCGACGTCGTTGTGCTCAATCTCAAAGAACTTAAAAACGCCGTAGCAGATTATTTCATCATTTGCTCGGCTTCCTCGGATACTCAAATCGATGCCATTGCGCGCTCGGTGGAAGAAGAAGTGGAAAAACTTACCGGCCAGAACCCCTGGCAGACAGAAGGCCGCACCAACCGTGAGTGGGTGCTGCTCGACTATGTGGACGTGGTAGTTCACGTCTTCCTGCGCGACCGGCGCCAGTTCTATGCCCTCGAAGAGCTGTGGGGAGATGCTGAAATCCGCTACGTGGAAGAGGAAACAGTACCGGCGCGGTAAGGTAAAATCCGGCGGGCTGCGTCTGTTTCCCGGAACAAACGTTCGGGCGGGGTGTTCCGCCTTTGTTTTGTGCTCTAGCTAACTCCTATTCATGTCTGATAACACGCCCAAAAAGAAAAAGCCCATGCTGCCCACGCCTGCTCCCAAACCCGGGATGCAGCTGTGGCTGCTGGCTGGGTTGGTGCTGTTTCTGTGCGCCTGGTTGTTTTTCAACCAAAGCGGCAGCACAGTAGAAATCAACCAGCAAAAATTCGAGCAGATGTACGTCGCCGGCGACGTGCGCGACGTGAAGCTGCTCACCGACCGCCGCATGGTGGAGGTGGCGCTGCGCACTGAAGCCATCAAGTCGGGCCGCTACAACCAGCTGCTCAGCCGCCGCGGCCCGCTCACCCTGGATACCAGCCCGCAGTTCGGCTTTCAGGTAGTAGATGGCAAAACCTTCAAGGAGGATTTCGAGAAGCTGCAGGCCAACGTGCCGCTGGAAAAGCGTATCGGGCTCAGCTTCGACACGCGTACCGGCTACGGTGACCTGATTACTACGTGGGGCTTCACTATTCTACTGTTCGTGGGTTTCTGGTTCCTGATGCGCCGCATGAGCGGTGGGGCAGGAGCCGGCGGCCAGATCTTCAACATCGGTAAGAGCCGCGCGGCGCTATTTGATGGCGGTGACAAGGTGAAAATCACATTCAAGGACGTAGCCGGTCTGGAAGAAGCCAAAGAAGAAGTGCAGGAGATTGTGGAGTTCCTCAAGAACCCCAGCAAATTCACCATACTCGGCGGTAAAATTCCGAAAGGTGCGCTACTGGTAGGTCCTCCTGGTACTGGCAAAACGCTGCTGGCCAAAGCTGTAGCTGGTGAAGCCGACGTACCGTTCTTCTCACTGTCGGGCTCCGACTTCGTGGAAATGTTTGTGGGCGTGGGTGCGGCCCGGGTTCGTGACCTGTTCAAGCAAGCCAAAGCCAAGGCGCCGTGCATCATCTTCATTGATGAGATTGACGCCATTGGCCGTAGCCGCAGCCGCGGCAACGTGCCCGGCGGCAACGATGAGCGCGAAAACACGCTCAACTCGCTGCTGGTAGAGATGGACGGCTTTGGTACCGACTCTGGCGTTATCATCCTGGCTGCCACCAACCGCCCCGATACGCTGGACTCCGCGCTGCTGCGCCCTGGTCGTTTCGACCGCCAGATCAGCATCGACAAGCCTGATATCAACGGCCGCACGGAGATTTTCCAGGTGCACTTGAAGCCGATTACCCTCGGACCTGATGTGGAAGCCCGCAAGCTGGCGGCCATGACGCCCGGTTTCGCCGGCGCCGAAATTGCCAACGTCTGCAACGAAGCCGCCCTGATTGCCGCCCGCCGCGACAAGAAGATGGTGACCATGCAGGATTTCACCGATGCCGTTGACCGCGTGATTGGTGGTTTGGAGAAGAAAAACAAAATCATCAGCCCCGATGAGAAGCGGATTGTGGCTTACCACGAAGCTGGCCACGCCATTGCGGGTTGGTTCCTGGAGCACGCCGATCCGTTGGTGAAAGTGAGTATCGTGCCCCGTGGAGTGGCGGCGCTGGGCTACGCGCAATACCTGCCGCGTGAGCAGTTTCTCTACAACACCGAGCAGCTCACCGACGAAATGTGCATGACCCTGGGTGGCCGCGCCGCTGAGGACATCGTGTTCGGCAAGATTTCGACTGGTGCTCTGTCCGACCTGGAGCGTATCACCAAGATGGCCTACTCCATCGTGACGATGTACGGCATGAATGCCAAGCTCGGTAATATTTCCTTCTATGACTCGAAAGGGCAGAATGAGTATGGTTTCTCGAAGCCTTACTCGGAAGCTACTTCGCAGATGATTGACGAGGAAGTGCGCACCATCATCGAAAACGCCTACATCCGCACCAAGGAGCTGCTGACCGAGCGTCGGCACGAGCTGGAAGTGGTGGCCAAGGAACTGTTGGAAAAGGAAGTGCTGCTGCAGGATGACTTGGAGCGCCTCGTGGGCAAACGCCCGCACGGCGTGCAAACCAACTACCAGGCCCACATGGCCGGCACCGACCGCTCAGAAACCCTGAGTGAACGGAAGCAGGAGCACCCCGGCGTGCCGCTCAGCAACGACCTGCCCGACCTGAACCTGCCCGGCGTAGACGCCGACCGCCCTGGTTCAGCCGGCGCAACTTCCGAGCCCAGCGGCTCGGCCGTAACGCCGATGTAATCCGGCACGTTATTCTTATAACAGAAAAAGCCAGCCTTTAGAGGCTGGCTTTTTCTGTTTATAGCCGTCACGTACAGTAACCAGTAGCTGTATGTAGTGTGCGCTTTAGCGGGCAGCTTCAGCTATACGTGTTGTAAGGCAATACAGCTGAGCCTAAGTTTGACGCCAAGCTGTGTGCTGCAGTTTGCGTTTCTACTGACGCGCTTTGGCTTTGCCTTCCTGCGATGCTTGCGGCTTGGCTGCAGACTTAGCGCGACGCTGGAAGCCGGCCGAATACTCTGTGCTCTGACGCGTGGTGGCGTTGGCTTTTTGGTTGCGGCGGTTTTTCAGGTAGTCGCGAGCTTCTGTGTAGATTTCCGATTTGTGCTCGGCTTTGTCCATTACCACCTGATAGTAGCGGCGGGCAGCGGCTACGTTGTGCTCTTCATCGGCAATGCGGGCCAGGTTGTAGTTGGCGTGCACGTAGTAGCCGGGGCCCATTTGGTCGGTAACTTCCGAGAAGACGATGCAGCGCTGGAAGTACTCCTTGGCCTTGGAGTTGTTCTTGTACTTGTTGCGGTTCAGCCAGCCCAGGTAATAAGTAGCGTAGCGGCCGCCAAACCCTTCGTAACCAGGCATTCCGCGGTTGAGCTTGTCAAGAATATCAAGGCTAATCTGCTCACACTTGCGAAATTCACCGTTGTTGAAGCTGAGCATGGCGTAGCACCGCTCAAAGTAGCCATTGTCGGGGTAGGCAGTGTTGAGCTGGCGGGCTACCAATAGCGCGGCGGCGGGGTTGTTTTCTCGCTCACTGCTCAGGATTTTCAGTAGAAAAAACCGGGCCTCGGGTCCGGTGTAGAAGCCGTTGGCCGCTACACTACGAATCTGTTGGAGCCCCAGCTGGCGGTTGCCTTTCGGAAACAGCAGCAGGATTGGCCGCAGCCACGGGTGCTCCTCGGATATCCAAGCAGCGTAGTAGTTGAACATGCCCTGGCCCAGCAGAAACTCCGGGCTGAGGCCATTGGCTTCCTTGCTGCGCTCCAGATAATCGAGGGCGCGCTTGCTGCTGACGGTGGCTTTGCGCAGGTTGTGGCGCTCGGCATTCAGGCGGGCATCAAACCCATAAGCGGCTGCTAGGAAAAAGCAGGCCTCGTAATTCTTGTTGTCGAGTTCATATAGCCGCTCACCCTTGGTAATGGCCGTGTCCATGTAAGCAAAGAACAGCTTGTCGTGCAGCGGATTGGTAGCGTTGCTGGGCATAATCTTCCACCACTGGCTCAGCCCCATCAAAAAATAGGGCATAGGGTGCTGCGGGTAGCGCCGGCGCAACGACCTGAACTGCTTCTCGGCCTGGTCGTGCTTGGAATTGTAGAGGTTCGTGACAGCACCATCCAGCTCCGTTTGGATATCCTTGTCGAGCAGCAGCCAGCCTTTGGTATCCACAGCAGCTGGCGCCACGTCGATATTCTCCAGGGAGATGTTACGCATTCCATCTACCAGCGCACTGTCCGGCGTTTGGCCGGCAGCACGTAACCCAAGTAGGATGAAAGCCATCAGCAACCCAACAGCCCGGCACGAGCGTGTGGATTTCGAGATACTAGACAATACCTGTATAAAATAGTAATTTTTATCCATAGACCGAGTGGGTGAAAGACAAAATTAAGGCTATTTGGCTGGTTTTAGGTGTTCTAAGAGTTAAGAAATATAGGATATAATTCAGCGACCAGAAAATAGAGCAAGGGGAATTTTACAGAGCGGTAAGCAAAAGGTAGTCAAAACCCTATCTGATACTATTCCAATACCCGTAAATAGTCGGCCAACGCTGTAAACCATGATTTTACGGCATCCTCGGCAACTCTGGCAAGTCCCAAAATGGTCCAGGCATTTTGCTCTCTTGCAGCCGTATTCGATGGGCAAGTGGCCGGGCAGCTATTGGTCTGGGTGGTCTTGCTATCTTTGGGCTATGCCCGAATCGTCCCGCGACATTGTTCTGCGCCGCATCCGCGAAGCACTTCGGCAGCCGACGCCGCCTAAGTCCGCACCTAACTTCACGTCTCCGCTTCACCCAGCGGCCGCCGATGACCTGGCTGTTGCCTTTGCCGAAAGCTTTGTGCGTGTGGGTGGGCAGCTCTATTTCTGCGAGTCGGAAGAGCATTTCTACGACCAGCTTTTTGCCTACAAAAAAGAGAAAGAGCTCGACAACCTGTATGTATGGGAGCCAGAGCTGAAAAAGCTGCTGCACGCCGGTGGCCTCGTGTTTCGGCAGGATGAAGCTGATTTCCTGGCGCACGCCGATGCCGGCCTGACTACCTGCGAGGCCTTGGTGGCCCGTACGGGCAGCGTGCTGGTAAGCGCCGCCACTGCCAGTGGCCGCCGCCTCAGTATCTACCCCGACCAACACCTGGTGTTTGCGCGCACCTCACAAGTGGTAGCCGACATCGGCGACGCGCTGCAGCGCCTGCAAACCCACTACGGCCCCGACCATCTGCCGTCGATGATTTCCCTCACGACCGGCCCGAGCCGCACGGCCGACATTGAAAAGACCCTTGTGCTCGGCGCCCACGGCCCGCGCAGCCTCGCCCTGTTTTTGCTGGATGACGAACCCGACCCCGCCACCCCGCCTGCCTGATCTGGTGCTGCCGCCTGGCCGCCGAGTCTATTTTGCTTCTGATTTCCATCTTGGGGCTCCCGATGCAGCCAGCTCATTGGAGCGGGAGCGGCGCATTGTGCGCTGGCTAGACGAGGCCGCCAAAGACGCCGCCGCCATCTACCTGCTCGGCGACATCTTCGATTTCTGGTTTGAATACCGGCACGCTATTCCGCGGGGCTTTATCCGGCTGCAGGGCAAGCTGGCCGAGCTGACCGACGCCGGGCTGCCCATTATTTTCTTTACCGGCAACCACGATATGTGGATGTTCGACTACTTCACCAAGGAGTTGGGCATTCCGATTCTGCGGCACCCGGTGAGCCAGCAGATTGGCGGGCGCGAGTTCCACATCGGCCACGGCGACGGTTTGGGACCGAAGGACTATACATATAAGGTGCTGAAGCGCGTGTTTGCCTCGCCGATGTCGCAGTGGCTATTTGCGCGGCTGCACCCCAACCTGGGCATCGGCATTGCCAACCGCTGGAGCCGCCGCAGCCGCATCCAGAACGCCGAGGCCGATGCGCAGTATTTTGGCGAGGATGAGTGGCTGCTGGTGTATTGCCGGGAGCTGGAGCAGCGTTTTCACCACGATTACTACGTGTTTGGTCACCGCCACCTGCCGCTCGACGTATCGGTAGCACCCGGCAGCCGCTACGTAAACCTCGGTGAGTGGGTCAATTATTGCTCCTATGGCGTCTATGATGGTACGGACCTGGCGTTGCAGCATTTCGAAAAGGCCTGATTCAGCGCGTAAAGCCATGATCAGGGCAAGCGTTTTGCTGAAGAGTGTGGCCATGTTGGCGCTACTTGCCACGCAATGCCTCTCTCGGGCCACCGCGCAAACCACGGCCCCAACTCCTGCCTCAGTAGCACCGCCCGGCCGGCCAGCCCCGGCTACCGCGCCAGTTATAGCCCAGCAACCAGCAACTGCTACCGCCAGCGGTACTTGGCAGCTGGTGCGCACCCTTGCGCTGCCCCAGCCTGGGGTGGCGTCGCTGGACCGGCGCGGCAACCTCTACGTGGCCGACTCGCGCGACAATATCCACCAGTACGGCCCCGACGGGCAGGCGCTGAACGTGTATTCGCCGCCCCAGCCCGGGCACGTGGCGCAACTGGAAGCCTGGAATACCACCAAGATTCTGATATTCTACGACGACCGGCAGCAGCTAGTACTACTAGATAGGTTTGCGGCGCCGCTGGGCGAGTTCAACCTGCTCGATCTGCTCGACGGCACTGCCCGCGCGGCCACGCTGGCCCCCGACGACCGGCTCTGGCTGCTCAACGAGTCGGACCTGACGCTGCGGCAGTTTGATGCCGCCACCCGGCGCTTCACGGTTTCCACGCCCCTCGACCTGCTCATTGGCCGCTCCCGGCCTGATTTCCGGTTTTTGCGCGAGTACCAGAACAACCTTTATCTGGTGGACCGTGTGAACGGCATCTACGTGTTCGACAACCTCGGCAACTACCGCAAAAAGCTGCCGTTCCTGGGCCTGAACACCATCGGCTTCCGCGCCGATGAACTGTATTTCCTGGCCGACGGTGCCGTGCAGCTGTTCCATTTATACACGCTGGGCCAACGTACTGTAGCCTTGCCCACCGATGTGCCTGCGGCCGAAGTGCGCCAGGTGCTGCTGGGGGATAATTATGCCTACGTATTCACGAAGGAGGGCTTGCGGGTGTACAAGCTGTAACTGGCGAAGTCGAGCTATACACCCCAGAATGCGGGCTGCAAAGTATCGGTTTGAGCAAGCCGCTTCTTTCTTTTCTGCAAAAGCGCCGTATGGGTAGCTCGTATTCTTGTATTCACTCGGAAGAGCAGCAGCAATAAGCGTTGAGTGATGGTAGTTGAGAATCGGATGAACATTTGGTGCCTCAGAAGCCGGAATTATGTGGCTGCTACTGCCTGGCCGTACTTCTGGTAGCATTGGTTTTTTCCTAACTTTGAAAGAAGCCCCTGCCTTGTGCGTACGGGCTATTTTGTCGGTTTTAGGTGATAATCTGTATGGTACAACGGGCGTTGCGCATTTGGGCGAGTTTGGGATTAGCAGGACTACTGGCTGGGCCGGCCGTTGCGCAGCAAGCTTCCCGGGCTGCTGCCGGTAGCAAGCTGGCGCCGGGGCTGCTGGCGGCCCCGGCCAGCCGCGCCGCTTCTGCTTTGCCCAAAGTGCTTCGCCTGCAGGTGCAAAATGCCGCCGAATTCACCCGCTGGGCTCAACAGGCGTTGCCGGGCGTGCGCGTGCAGTTGCAAGCCAATAACCTGGTGACGGTTTCCGGCCTTAAAAGTGCTCAGCTGGAATTGCTGCTGGCATCGCCGCTGGTGGTGTTTGCTGATGTGCCCAACCGCCCTGCCCACGACGAGCGCCAACTCAACCAAGCCGACTTGGCGGTGAACAGCGTGACCCCTCTGCACCGCCGCTACCCCACGCTGGCCGGGCAGGGCCTGACGGTTTCGGTGAAAGAAAATCCGCTGGATGTCAATGATATCGACTTTAAGGGCCGTCTGGTAAATGTAGACCCGGCGGCCGTTACGGTGTCGGCACATGCCACTACTATGGCCACGCTCATTGCGGGCGGCGGCAACTCGGCGCCGGCGGGGCGCGGCGTGGCCTGGCAGGCGCGCATCACCAGCTCCAGCTACGACAACCTGCTGCCCGATGAGGCCGGCCAGCTGCAGCAGCGCAACGTGAGCGTACAAAATCATTCCTACGGCACCGGCATCGAAAACTACTACGGCCTGGAAACCCGCGCCTATGATGCCCAGGCCCGGCAGCTGCCGGCGTTGCTGCACGTGTTTTCGTCGGGTAATTCCGGCACCCAAACCAGTACTACGGGCGTGTATCGGGGGCTGGCCGGTGTGGCCAACCTTACCGGACAATTCAAGCACTCAAAAAACACGCTGAGCGTAGGCGCCACCAATGCCTTAGGCGAAGTAGCGGCCGGCAGCTCGCGCGGCCCCGCCCACGATGGCCGCATCAAGCCCGAGCTGGTAGCTTTCGGCGACGGTGGTTCTTCCGATGCGGCGGCGTTGGTATCGGGCATCAGCCTGCTGGTACAGCAGGCGTACCGTGAGCAAAATGGCGGCATGCTGCCATCGTCGGCGCTGGTGAAAGCCGTTCTGCTCAACAGTGCCGATGACGTAGGACGGCCCGAAGTGGATTTCGTGGCCGGTTTCGGCCAGGCCGATGCGCTGGGGGCCGTCCGGACGGTGCTGGACCGACACTATTTTCAGGCCAGCGTACGGCAGGGGCAAACGGTACCTTTCACACTGGTGGTGCCGCCCGGTACGCAGCAACTCAAGCTAACCCTGGCCTGGACTGACCCCGAGGCAGCCGCCAATGCCCCGGCAGCGCTGCTCAACGACCTGGATGTGCAACTCGCCGGCAACGGTGGTAGCTGGCAGCCCTGGACGCTGAGCAGCTACCCGCACCCCGACTCGCTAACTCAGCCTGCCCGCCGTGGCCCCGACCATCTCAACAATGTAGAGCAGATTACGCTCACGGCACCTGCGCCCGGCACCTATACGGTATTCATACGTGGCTATGCAGTAGCAGCAGGGCCGCAGGCATCCAGTGTGGCATATGAATTAGCTAGCGGCTTTGAGTGGCTGACGCCTACCAAACTGCGCAACGCACGGCCTGGCCAGCTCAACCGTCTGCGTTGGCAGTGGGCCGGCCCGGCTGCAAACGGCCAACTCCAGTATCGGGCGGTTGGGAGCACGGCGTGGCGGCCCGTGGCCACGGTGCCGCTGGCGGCACGCACCTTTGCCTGGGCTGCTCCCGATACCACCACGCTGGCTCAACTGCGGATGGTAGCAGGCCCCAGTGGCACGTTCGTGTCTGATACATTTGCGCTGGCTCGTCCGCTGCCCCTGAGCATCGGCTATACCTGCCCCGACGAAACGCTGCTGTATTGGCCGCGGGTGCCTGGTGCCACCCAGTACCAGCTTTACCGCTTGGGTGCTACCCATCTGGAGCCTTTCCGGCTAACCTCCGATACTGTGCATATTCTGCCGGGGAGTGCCGCCGCTACGCCACACTATGCCGTTGCGCCAGTATTCCGGGGACAAGTGGCCGAGCGCGGTACTACCATCGACCTGACTACGGCGGGTTTCAACTGCTACCTGCGTTCCTTTGTGGCCCGGCAGCCCGTGGCCGATACTGTGCAG
The DNA here is from genome assembly GCF_014333525.1 of Hymenobacter puniceus. Lineage (GTDB taxonomy): Bacteria > Bacteroidota > Bacteroidia > Cytophagales > Hymenobacteraceae > Hymenobacter. Next base: position 464,456 of record NZ_JACSCX010000001.1, on the reverse strand, counting down.
TTGCTGGTAGAGTTGGGCAGCAATTTTCGGCTGCAGCAACTCAACCTGCAACGGCTGGAGCAAGGCGCCTGGCGCACGGTGCTCACGCAAAGTCCGGTTTTGCAGCTTCGTTTTACGCTCACGGACCTTACGGCTGCGCCCGGCTACAACCAATACCGTCTGGAAATGAAAGACAGCCAGGGGCGCTCGTTCTACAGCCAAACAGAGGTAGTGCTGCGGGTACGGCCGCAGGAAGTGCTGGTATTTCCGGTGCCGGTGGTGGCTGGCACCCCGCTCAATATAGTTGGTCCGGTTGGAGCTGCCCTTAACCTGCGCCTCTACGATAACCTGGGCCGCTTGCTGCAGCAAAGTTCCTTTTCCGGCACAATCAACTACATGCCTACTGCCGGATTGCGTCCGGGTACCTATCTGCTGCACATCGAAGCGGAGGGCAGCTCTCGCATAATCCGCCGGATTGTGGTGCTATAGTCTTGTACCGGCTGTAGCTGAGCGAATAACGGCGGAGGCCTGAGCGGCTATACGCGCAAACTCACATTCATCAGTCGCGCAAGCTGGCCTGCCGGAGAAATCAGGCAGCACAAGGCATTATGCCGAACCGGTTAGCGCACAAATCCGCCTTGGCGGGGCATTCTGTGAAGATAAGTCAGCAAGAATACTATGGCCGATGCTTTCCATGTCGTGTATTGTCTCTGTCTGTATCCTTCTCTAAATCGGTTGAAGCGGCAGACAAAGCCAGGGCACAGCCGCACAGTGCTGTAGGTAGCTGCTATAAATTCCCGGGTGCGAGTAGGCCTGCTATTGCACTAAAGCAACGAAATGATTTGGTAAGTACTTCAGGAGCACTATTCACCAACGAAAAACCCCTGGCTCCAAGTGGAACCAGGGGTTTTTTATGCATTTCTGCGCCAGTCCTTTCGTGGAGAAATCAGGCGGCCGCTAGCAATGCTTAGTACACGTAGTTGAGAGCTGTACGGTCGTTGGTGTTGAACGGGCGGTTAGCACCGCTGCCGATGCAGGCCAGCATCCACGAGTTCGGGTCGGGGCCGGATGGCGTGCCGGGGATGTATACAGCACCAACGGTGCTGGCACCCTCGTTCACAGCCGAGCCACCGCAGCTATACTGACGGCTCATGTAGTCGGTGTGGCGGAAGCCGATGCAGTGACCAACTTCGTGGGCCAGGATGGTGGCAATGTAAGTAGAGGCGTTAGCCGTGCCGATAGCGGCCGAGTTAACCTGTACCGAGCCGTAAGGATTGCCGCCGGAAGGGAAACCAGCGGAAGCGAGGTAGCTAGAGCCAGCTGGAGCAGCGCTCAGCACAATATTGCCGCCCGACGTTACGCGCGAAAAGCGCAGACGCAGGTTCTCGGCATTGTAGCGGCGGATCAGCTCGTCGGTAGCCGTAACGTAAGCCGATGGCAGGTTGGTGGAAACGCGGATGGTGATGGTGCGGGTGCCGCTCGAGGTGCTTACCAGGTTGTTGGTACGGTACTGCTCGTCTTGGCCTACACGTAGCATCGAATACTCGGGGGCGCTGTTCAGCATTTCATTGGTGAGCAGAATGTCGCCTTCCACCAGTACGCCACCTTCTACAGCTTTGGCGTCAGAAGTACCAAAGCCCAGGGTGCGGATCTGGCCGATGGTTTCTTCGGAGAGTTCATTTTTTGCCAAGACTTCTTGCTTCTTCTCGCAAGACGAAAGGGCCATTGTTGCGCCAAACAGCAGCGCCATCGGGGTAAGTAAACGGGGTGCTTTCATGAAAGGGGTTGAGTTGGTTGTGGAGTGAAAGGGACGAATTGTGGTCAAAACTTACGACTTTATTAATGATATCACAAAATATGAACCGTGTGATTGACAGAATTATATACATCTGCCCTTTTTGCTATTCGCATGATAATCGTGCAAAAAGGTGCGCTAGCTTGAAAATAATGAAGGAAGTATGAAGAAAAAGGGTAAAATAGGTATTGTGTAATTTTAGAAAATAAATTCTGATGAAACGTTCTCCGCTTTTGCCACATTAGAGCAGGCAACGGAAGCAGTAGCTGATTCAGGGGGAGCACCAGGTCCTGTCTTCCGCAGCTGATTTCTGTATCTTTGTCTGAAACCGATTTTCCGCGGCGCCCGGCGCTGCTTCACTATATAGATACCTCACCAGTGGCCTGTTCTACTTGCTCATCCGGCTCATCCGGTGGAGGCTGCTCTACCACGTCTGCCACGGGCTGCGGCTCGAAAGGCAGCTGTAGCAGTGGCTGCACTCGTCTTAATGTTTTCGACTGGCTCCAGGATTTAGATACTCCCAGTGACTTCAAAGGCTTCGACCTGGTTGAAATCCGCTTTAAAGGCGGCCGAAAAGACTTTTACCGCAACGCTAGCCACCTGCCCCTTATCACCGGCGACGCCGTCGTGATAGAGGCCGGCGGCAGTGGCTGGCACTTGGGGCACGTTTCGCTTAAGGGCGAACTGGTACGCCTGCAAATGAAGAAAAAGAAGGTTCCCACCGACTCCAAGGACATCCGCAACATTCTGCGGGTAGCTACCGAGCAGGACGTGGAACGCTGGAACGCCGTGCGCGACCTGGAAACCGGCACCATGTTTCGGGCCCGCACCGTGGTAGACGAGCTGCGCCTGAAAATGAAGCTCTCCGATGTGGAGTATCAGGCCGACCGCACCCGCGCCACATTTTTCTACTCGGCCGAAGACCGGGTGGATTTCCGGGACCTGATCAAGCGCCTCGCCGATGAGTTTCGGGTGCGGGTGGAGATGCGCCAGATTTCGCTACGCCACGAGGCCGGCCGCCTGGGCGGTATTGGGGTGTGTGGCCGCGAGCTGTGCTGCTCTACCTGGCTAACAGATTTCAAGAGTGTAAGCACCACGGCTGCCCGCTACCAGAACCTAAGCCTCAATCCGGCCAAGCTCTCGGGCCAGTGCGGACGCCTGAAGTGCTGCCTGAACTACGAGCTCGACACCTACCTCGACGCCCTCAAAGACATTCCGCAGGTACAGCGCCCGCTCATCACCAGCAAAGGCGAATACGTTCTGCAGAAAACCGATATTTTCCGCCGCAAAATGTGGTTTGCTGTGCGCGGCGACAACAATTGGGTGGTGCTCAGCACGGACCGGGTGCGCGAGGTACAGGACCTGAACAAGCGCGGGGAAGTGGTGGATACACTGCTGGTAGCCTTGCGCGAAGAAGAAAAGGCTCCCGACGTAACGGCCATTGTGGAAGGCTCATTAGAGCGCCTCGACGACAAGATAAAAGCAGGCAAGCGCCTGAAGCGAACCAAGAAAAAGGGCCGCACTGACGCCCCAGTCGAGGAGCGCCCGGCCACATCCGCACCGCGGGGCGGTGGCCGGGGGCGCGCAGCGGGAGTAGCCGCTACACCTGCCACATCAGCTAATACAGACGAGCCTACGGCATCTCCGGCTACTGACGGTGGCAGCGAGGAGCCGCGCCGCCCACGCGGCGCGGCTGCCAAACCCCTTAACCGGCGCAACAACCGTAACCGCTCCGGCGGCAGTGCCGAGGGAAGTTCCCGCGACGAGGCCAGCCGGGGCGAAGGCCGTGAAGCTCGTGAGGGCCGCCGCAACACCGCCGATGGTGCTGCCACTGAACCCCGCCAGGGCAGAGGCGGCGGCGAGCGGCGTGGCGGCCGGGGTAGTTCCGCATCCGGTGAGCCCAGTGCACGCCCGGTGGCGCCGGAAGGCAGTGCTGAGCGCCCACCTCGTGAAGGCCGCGAAGGCCGTGAGGGTCGCGAAGGAGGCCGCGGACGCCGCGGTGGCCGCCGCGGCGAAGGAGGCGGCCGGGGGGAGAACAGCAGCTCCGCTACTCCAACTCCTCCCAGTATTTCCTGAATCAATAGCTGATGACTAAGCTTAAGCAAATCCGTTGGCTGCCGGTGCTGGTGCTGGCCGCAGTGCTAGCTGCCTGTGACCAGAATCAGCTTTATGAGAAGAATGTTGATTTCGAGGGCTACACGTGGTCGGTGCGGCAGAAGCCCGCTTTCACGTTCGATATTGCTGACACTACGCAGCACTACGACGTGTACTTCAACGTGCGCAATGCCTCCGCCTATGGCTACTATAACCTGTACCTGAAGCACACCCTCACAGGCCCTGATGGTAAGCCCGTTTCGCAGCTGTTGCATCAGATGTTTCTCATGGACCCACAAACCGGCGAACCACGCGGCCAAGGTACCGGCGACATCTACGACCACCAATTTCTGGCACTGCCTAACCAACAGTTTCGGCAGACGGGCACTTACAAGCTGGTTTTGGAACAGTACATGCGCCAGGATCAGCTGCCAGGGCTAATGGCCGTGGGTGTGCGGGTAGCCCAGGTTGCGCCGCGCAAACCCTAGCAGACTTCCCCTTATATAATAAGGCCGCCGCATTGTCTCTGATAAGAGTTGATGCGGCGGCCTTGTTATATAAGAGGAAATAGGGTAGCCTACCACGCAAAAAGCTCCGGCCTGACAGCCGGAGCTTTTTGCGTGGTAGGCTACCCTGAATGAGTATTACACGGCGGCAATACGCTCTACTTTCACGGCATTCAGGCCTTTCTTGCCCTCAATTACCTCGAAAGAAACCCGGTCGTTTTCACGAATTTCGTGAATCAGGCCCGTCTGGTGTACGAAAATATCCTGCTCGTTTTCGTCTTGGATGATAAAACCGAAGCCCTTCGATTCATTGAAGAACTTCACTTTGCCCGTTTTCATAGAAGAACCTGCTTGTAGTGGAAGTGTGGAAAAGACGCCGGTAAATCTAATAGCTATTTCCAATAAACAGGTACGAACAACCATCCAACCCATAGCCGTGGTGCTGTTGGGTAACAGAAGCAGGGCCGCAAAACCTGCTTGCACGCTGGCTATAGTAGTTCAGCTAACCAGCACGAACAATGCGCGAAACGGTGCCGTATAGCTGCTAGCTGCCACGCTTATTCCCGCCAAAAACGGCAGTATACTCCATGGAAAACAACGAACAAACTCCCCATAACGCTGAGCCAGGATCTGCTCCGGCCGATAACAGTAACTCCACAGTAGGCAGTGAGGGCAGCCGCTACGATCTTAGCAGTACGCAAACCAGCTTCCAGGACCCCGACCGGCTTGAAAACCAGCAGAGCAGCCCCGACCGGGGCGAGTTTGGGCCCCACGGCCACCTGGGGCACACGCACGGTGGCTACGGCAACCAGGTGCGCAACCTGACGCCGGAGCCTGCCCGCGAAGCTGCTCCGCCATCAGACACTACCATGCCTCACGACGGCCACCAGGCGTTGCAAGGCAACGGCGACAATGGCCTAGGTATGGGAAGCCCTACCAGCCAACAAAATGACAATGGTTCGCAGGCAACCCGCAGCGAAGGCTACAGCGCTGACTACGGCAACACGTCGGGCGGCAGCCCGCTGCAAGCTGGACTGCGGACGCCAGGCACCGCAGATGAGCGTAACCAGCAGGAAGACGCGCATTCTTCGCGTGGTGGCTATGACAACCAGGGCCACCCCGACGACAGCAACTACCGCCAGCCTACTCCTGGCGCGGCTGCGACTGGTGGCACTGCCAATGCCCAAGACGAGGCCGGACGCCCTGCCGCCATGCCGGAAGAAGGGAATGCCGGTGCCGGCAGCAGCTACAGCGGTAGCACACAAGACGGCCATGGCTCACGCGGTGGCTCCTACAACGATGAGTACGACGCTGCCACCGACAACTCCCAAGTAGGCTCGCCTGCCCGCGGCGACTACGACAGCCAGGATAAGAGCCGCAACTACGGCGAAGCCAGCCGCCAGGAGAACCGGCCAGCCGATGAAAAGGAACCCGACTATGGTTCCGCTCCTAAACGCACCGGCACGCAGGATCAGGCTTAATTGAGTGCTGCCATGCAAACGCAACACGGCCCGCTACTAATATAGTAGCGGGCCGTGTTGCGTTTGCGTAGCGCTATTTGGCTTTGCGAGTGGCGCGGTAGATGCGGCCTTTTTCGTTGCCGATCATGAAATCCGTGTTGTTAACGAACGTCAAGGCTTCTGCTTGGCCGGTAGTGGGGAGGGCAAGGCATGATTTAGGACTGTCGAAAAGGCGGCGGCCTGCCTGGTGCGTGAGTAGATAGACGTGGCCGTAGCCGAGCAGTGCCACCGTGCGGCCATCGGGGCTGATGTCGGCCGCCGTAATCCATGTATCAATGCGCAGGCTGTCGAGCAGGGTAGCTACGTGGTTTCCAGGGCGCGCCGGCAATGAGTATAGCTTCACGTAATGGCCCTTGCCCCGGTTTTTGGTGAACAGGTAGAGGCTGTCCTGGTGATAGTAAAACGCCTCACAGTCGAAGTTGCGGGCTGCCTTGCGCGGCGGAAACTGCCGCTGGTCAGGATACCGAAACCGGATGGTGTCAATCTGGTCGAGCTTGGCGCCGCTGAGCCGGTAGATGCACAGGTTGCGCCGCTTGTTCTGGTTGTTGCCAAAGTCCCCGATATACACTCGGTTGTCCTTGTCGCGCGCCAAGTCTTCCCAGTCGATGTTGGTAAGCGGGGCCAGATTCAAGGTTTGCAGTACGTCGCCCTGAGGCGTAATGCGGAACAACGACTGGACGCTGCCCCCGTCGCCGTGCGTCCACATATCTTCTTGCACCCCAGCCAGCGCAAACCCCGAGCTTTCTTGCACCAGTTGCTGACGCAGGCGGCCCGTCTGTTCTACCTTGTAGTCTTTGGTGATTTTGATAAACTTATTCCGGCCATCTGTTGAGCCGCAGCCGCACACCACCGACTGCAAGAAAACAAGGATAGGAAAGAGCTTGTCGCGCAGCAGAAACAACATGAAAAAAGAGGGTAGGTTAGCCGTATAACTCCCATTGTGCCCGGAGGGTTGGGCTGTTGGAGCTATTCCGCCGGCTAGCCCCTCTTCACTTAAGCAGCAGATAGGGCAGCAACCTGTCGTAGGTTGCCTCGTCGAGAATACGAATTTGGCGTAGGTCGGTGGGCTGCTTGAACGGGCCGTGCTGCTGCCGGAAGGCCACCACCACCCGTGCCAGGCGCTTGCCCACATACGGATGGCTTTGCAACACCTCAAACGGCGCATTATTGATGTCCACTCCTTCCGGCACGAAACCCTGCCGGACGAAAGTGTATTTGCGCAAGCTGTCCACCAAATCGGGGGCGTCGCGCAAACTGTACAGCTCGGCCACTTGTCCTGCGGTGCGGAAGCCGCCCAACCGCTGCCGGTACTCCACCACCCGCACCGAAAGCCCCCGCCCAATTCCCCGGATCTGCATTAGCTGCGTGGTATCGGCAGTATTCAGATCAAAAGGCTGCAGGTTGCGAGGCTTGCGCACATAAGTGCCCACTGCAGAGGCACTGGAGCCAGCAGGGCCAAAACGGCGGCTGATTGGGTCGGCGGCTTGGCTGGGGTAGGGGCGGCTGGCGTAGGAGCGGGCCGCCCGCGCCGGCAGGGTTTCGGGCAGCTGCATGTAGGGCGCCAGGCGGGCGTAGGTGGTGTCGGAGAGGCCATAGGCGCGGCGCAGCTGCTCTTTGGCGCGGAAGCCGCCCACCGCGTCGCGGTATTTCACCAGCCGCTCCGCCAGCCAGGCCGGCAGACCACGTGCCTGCCAGTCGAGGCTGCCAAACTGGTTGGGGTCGAAAGGAGTTAGGGCCATTTGTGGTACGCGGGGCCGGCGAACATACGCGCGGCGCGGGTAGCGGCTGTTGCTGGCGGCGTAGGTGGGCCGGGCCGGACGTTTGGCGGCCAGCTCGGCGGCCCACTGGTTCAGCTGGCGCTGGTCGGCGGCAGGGTTGTACATGGGCAGATGCGGCCGTAGCAAGATGGGCGCCAGTAGCAGCCCCATCAGCAAGGCCAGTAAGACTGCAAAGCCAGTGGTTTCGCGGCGTGAAAAGCCGAAGTACCGCCGCTGGGCTGTTCGCAGCCGCGCCCAAAAGCCAGAGGAAGCAACCCGTGCCTTAGTGGGTTTCAAAGATGAAAAGGGCATAGTAATTCAGCATAAACGGGTAACGGTAGATAATAAACTGAAAGCAAGCTAATACGTGAGTTGGCCGGTTTTTACAAAATGTCCGATGGCCGGACTGCTGCCGGCCGTACCGGGCAGCGGCTTACTTTCTGATTTTTACGTCCACATCGTAGCGGTAGCGAGGCGGCCCTCCCAAGGGAATAGCAAAAAACGGCAAAGCCACATCATACTGGTTGGTGACATAAAAAACCAGGTCGTTGCCCTCCTTGGTGAGCGAAGTCAGGCGCATATCCAGCGAGAGGCCGTGCTCTTTGCTGCTGATGGGGTGCTGGCTGCGGGCCCACACGTTGTCCTGGCTTACGCTGGCCGGGTGCCCATTTTTGGCCACGCTGAAAATCTTGATGCTCACGTCGCCGTCAAGGTCAAAGTTGCTTTGCGTGATGCTCACTACCTGGTCGTTGACGTAGGGGTAGAGGTGTGTGATGGCGCGGCGCGTGGGCACCAGCCGGAAAGCATACTCGTAGGTGAAGGCATTGCCGCCTTCCACCGCCACATTCTGGGTGGGGCTGGTGCTGAAAAAGTAGCGGTAGAGGTTGCCGTCGTCGCCGGCTTTGCCCTGCGCAATCACCTTGAACACGTACCCATCAAACTCGGGCACAAACTCGCCTTCCAGCGGGTTAAGCGGCCCGAACGTGTACCATCGGTTGTCGTAGCGCGCATCCACCCCGAACTTCACCTGCTTGAGCAGCGTGCCGGCCCGAAAGTTGCCGCCGGGCTTGGGGTTGCGGGCATCGGGGGCGGAGTGGGCGCCCGCGCCGCCGTAGAGGCTGAACTCGGTGGTGGTGTTCCAGTTGAAGCGCTTCTCGTCGAACTGTCCGCCGCAGTCGGGGTCGAAGAGGCGGATATAGACCGGCTGGCGGTTTTGCTTGGGCACCAGAAAGAAGAAGGTTTGGGTGAAATCGTCGTCGCCCCAGCTGGGGTCGGCCTGAGCCCCAAATGTGACAAGGGAAGCAATATTTTCGCCGGGATTGGGCACTGCCTGGGCCCGCGCCAAAAAACCGGCGATAGTCAGGAAAAAGACACTAAACAGAAAACGATGCATGGGAACAAGGTATCAGAAATGGCGTGAATCTTCTACAATCCTGACTGCGTAATTGCCGATGCCACCCGTGGCCCGTATCATTACGCGCCGTTCTGCTGCTCCTTATCCTGATTGCACCCCGTTATGAGTCAGACTACCACCCGCACCTCCGATTTCTTTGATGGACTGACTGCCGAGCTGACCGCCTTGCGTGACGTGACGCAGCAGCGTTTTCGGCCCCTGACCGACGACCAGCTCAACCGCCGCCCCTCGCCCGACACTTGGAGCGTGGGCCAGTGCCTGGAGCACCTCAACATCATCGGCGGCTTCTATCTGCCCACCATCACGCGCAAGCTCAAGCAGGCGCAGGAGCGCGGCAGCAAGCCCGCCGAAACTGTGAAGCACGGCTACATCGGCCAGAAAATGACGGAGACCCTCAAAGCGCCTCCTACTGACAAACCCCTGAAAACGCCCCAGCAGTACGCCCCCAGCGGCTCGCGGCTGCCGCGCACCGTGGTGGAGGTGTTTGGCCGCCAGCTCGATGAGCTGCTGAACCTGCTGGAGCAGGCCCGCCGCGTCAATGCCAACGCCGTGCGCATCCCCAACCCGATTATTCCGCTGCTCTGGCCTCGCCTCACCGACGTGCTGGAAATGCTGGTGGTGCACATCCGCCGCCACGTAACGCAGGCCGAGCGGGTGCTACAGGGCCAGGGCGTAGTGGCCTGAGCGGCGCACAACTGAAGCGGGAAAGTATACCATAAAAGAAGAGCTGCTGGTCCACCCGGCAGCTCTTCTTTTATAACGTAGGTAGCACCAATTACTTCGCCCCAAAAAAATAGGTCAAACTAAGTTGGAGGTTGCGGTTGCGGATTTTGTTTTTGGGCTCGTCGTTGTTCTGGTCGTTGGGGGCAATATTGCTGATACCCATGGCGTAGCCGAGCTGTGCCTGCATTGGGCCAACCTTGTAGCCCACGCCAAATGTGGCGCCCAGGTCGAGGCGGCGGTAATAAGCTTTTGTATTGTCGGTACCGGCTTGGTCGGCGAATTCTACGTCGTATTTCCCTTCAAGAATATCGTTAGGGCTGCCAGTAGTATACTTCAGCTCCTCTTTGCCCTTGCCACTCAGTGCCAGCCCAAAGTATGGACCGGCAAATACTTGCAAGCCTGTGGCTCCGTTAGCGGTGTACACCACATTCAAGGGCACTTCCAGATAGTTGAGGCGTAGTTCTTCCTGGTGAGTCGAGACCCTGTTAGGGCTGGAATCTTCCAAATCAACTAGGTAGCCTTTTTGGCTGTAGAGCAACGCCGGCTGTAAGGCAATATTGCCGAAGCCAATGTTGGCTGCTACGCCAGCCTGCGCACCAAGGCGCATCTGCGAGTTGAGAACATACGACGACTGGGTGTGGTAGCTGAAATCGGCGGAATTAGCCCCGATGCGCGGGCCAAAGCTGATTTGAGCCTCAGCTGCAGGAGCAGCCAGGGCTACAGTTGCCATACCCAACAGGGCGGTGAATAGGAACTTCATAAGTGGGAAAAAATAGGGAGTAAGTGAACCTGTGCGGCTAGATTCGGCGCGAATATAGACTGCTTCGCTAAGGGCTTTCCTTCCGACGCAGGAGTTAGCCGCCAACTTTCTGCCAGAGTGAATGTGGAATTGCACAGGAACAGGCATCTGGATTTTACCAACTTGCCGTTTCCCGTCGTTTCAAGCCTATGCGTTTCTTCCTTTTAAGTTTGCTGGCTCTGCTGATGCTGCTCCCTGGTTCTTCGCAAAATCCATCGCCCGGCCCGGCCCCTGCCAACCCTGCCGCCTGGAAGAAAATCGATCAGCTGCTGGCCAAAGACCAGACTACCTCGGCCGGTAAGCTGGTGGACGCCATTTATCAGCAGGCCCGCCAGCGCCAGGACACGCCCGAGTACCTGCGCGCCCTGCTCTACAAGCTGCGCCTGCTGGAGCAGAAGGAAGATGAAGCCGACGAAAAAGGCATTGCCTTGGTGGAGGCCGACCTGAAAACGGCGCGGTTTCCAACCCGGCCCATCCTGCACAGTTTGCTGGCCCAACTGTACGCCACCTACTACCAGCAACACCGCTACCAACTCTACGACCGGACCCGCGCCGCCGCGCCCGACCCCACCGATGCCAGCCAGGCCGACATTCGCACCTGGGATGCCGCCCGCCTGGGCAGCGCCGTGCTGCAGCACTACCGTGCCTCCCTCGCCGATGAGCCCCAGCGCCAGCAACAGCTGAAGCTGGCCGTCCTGGGCTATGCCGTAACCGGCGGCGACGCCGAAAGCCGCGCCCTCACGCCCACGCTCTACGACCTGCTGGCCCGCCGCGCCATCGAGGGCCTCGGCAACGACGAGTTCTACGTCACGAAGCCCGTTGAGCAGTTTGAATTGACCAATCCGGCGCTGTTTGGCGCCGCCACCGAGTTTGCGCAGCTTCAACTAACTGCTCCGCTGGCCGACTCGCTGAATGGGCAATTTCAGGTACTGCAGGTGCTGCAGCAGCTCACCGCCTTCCGCCTCCAGGATGCCGCTGCTAATCCGGCTGCCTTGGCTGATGTGGACCTGGCCCGCCTGCGTTTTGTGCACGAGCACGCCGAAATGCCCGACGAGGACGCGCTGTACCAAGCCGCCTTAGTGCGCGCCATCGAAACCTATAAGGCGCTGCCGATTGCCAGCCGGTTTATATTCGAGCAGGCAAACCATCTGCGCGAGACCAACCCCGCCCGAGCGCGGGAGTTGGCTTTAGCTGCTGAAAAAGCCTGGCCGAAGTCGCAGGGCGCCCAGCAGGCCCGTAACCTGCGGCTGGAAATCGAGGCCGTGGAGCTGCGCTTCACCACCGAAGAAGTGGTGCTGCCCGCCCAACCCTGGCTGCTGAAGCTGAACGTGCGCAATGTTTCGAAGCTGTACGCCAGAGCCTACCGCATCAGCAATGCATATAACGTGCGGCTTGCAGAGCCAGGTGATGCCTCAGAGCCCTGGAGCTTTCAGAAAACATTTGCCCGCGCCTTATCTGGCAAGCCCGCCGCCGCCTGGCCTCTGGACCTGCCCGGCCCCGCCGACTACCTCGACCATACGGTGCAGCATGCCGGCCCGCCCTTGCCGCTGGGCCACTACCTCATCGTGCTGAGTTCTGCTGAAGAAGCCCCTGCCAAGGAAAAGCCCGGCGTGGCTACTTCCTACGCCGAGTTGAGTGTGAGCGAGCTAAGTGAATTGCGCCGCAACGCTGCCACTCAGGAAGGCCCCGAAATGCTGGTGCTGCACCGCCAGACTGGCGCCCCCCATGCTGGTGTGCGTGTGTTGCCATTCTTCCAGTACTACGACCAAACCGCCCGCGCCTACAAGCAGCGGCGCGGCACCGTGCAAACCACCAATAGCGAAGGTCTGACCCAGATTGCGCTGGGCACCGCCACCGGCCAGAACACCCAGCTCCGGGCTCTACTGCTCACTCAGGGCCGCGACTCACTGCTGACCACGCAAAGCGGCTACTACGGTCCGCGCCGCGGCCCCCGCGAGCCAGAGCAGCCCCAGCGCCGCACTTTCCTCTACACCGACCGCGCCATCTACCGGCCCGGCCAGACGCTGTACTTCAAAGGCATCTTCACCGAAACCCGCGCCGGCAAGTCACAGCTGCTGACCAAGCAGTCTGTGTCAGTGCGGCTCGTGGACGTGAACGGCCAGACCGTGCAGACGCTATCCTTCACCACGTCGGATTTCGGCTCTTTCCACGGCTCTGTGGTGCTGCCTACCGGGTTGCTCAACGGCGAAATGAGCTTGCAAACCTATGCTGGCAACGTCAGCTTTGCCGTTGAGGACTACAAGCGGCCCACGTTCCAGGTGACGTTTGAGCCGGTGGCAGGCACGCCCGTGCTGGGCCAATCCGTGACGGTGCGCGGCAAGGCCACCGCCTACGCTGGCCAGCCCATTGATGGCGCCACGGTGCAATATCGGGTGGTGCGGCGCACGTTCTGGCCTTTGTTCGGAATGAGCTTCCGCAGCTTGTATGGGATGCAGGGGCCGCCCGAACTGGAAATCCTCAGCGGCAAAACGCAGACGGACTCGGCCGGGGGCTTCACCGTCACGTTCGTGGCCAAAGGCGACGCCGCGACCGGCCCCAGCAAGCGCGGCTGGGGCCCCGGCTACGCGTTTGAAGTGACGGCCGACGTGACCGACGCGGCCGGCGAAACCCGCACCGGCCAGCAGCGCGTGAGCCTCGGCACAAGCGCTCTTTCCCTGCGCCTCGACGTACCCGAGCAGCTCAACCGCGAGCAGCTGCCGCCGTTGCAGCTCCTGAGCACCAACGCCGCCGGCGAGCCGCGCCCGGCCCGAGGCACGCTGCGCCTGTTCCGCCTCGCGCCGCCCACCCGCGCCCTGCGCCCCCGCGCCTGGGACCGGCCCGAGCGCGAAGCCCTGAGCCGGGAAGAGTTCCAGCGCCGCTTCCCGCTGGACGCCTACGCCCGCGACGACAACGACAGCACTTGGGCCCGCACCCTCGTGCTCACCCAGGAGTTCGACACCGACAAAACGCCCCTGCTGCCTAACCTGCGCGCCGCGCTGGCCACCCAGGAGCCCGGCCGCTACCTGCTGGAAGCCACCGCGCCGGCCGCCACCGCCACCCAGCCGGATGCGAAAGCCGAGCAGCGCTTCACGCTCTTTTCGGCCACCGCCGCCACGCTGCCCGTGCCCACTTTCGACTGGTTTGTGGCCCTGCAGGACAGCGTGCTGCCCGGCCAGCCGGCCCGTTTCCTGTTGGGCAGCGCCGCCGCCGGGGCGCGGGTGCTGCTGGAAGTGGAAGCCCAGGGCGAAACCCTGCGCCACGAGTGGCTCACCTTGGCCGCCAACGAGCAGCGCGTGGTGGAAGTCCCGACCACCGCCGCCCTCGACGGTGCGGAGCTGCACCTGCACCTCACGCAAATCCGCGACAACCGCCTCTACCGCCACGAAGCCATCGTGCAGGTAGCCACGCCGCCCGCGCCGCTAACCCTCAGCATCGCCACTTTCCGCGACAAGCTGCAGCCCGGCCAACAGGAAACCTGGCGCGTCACCATCCGCCAGGCCAACGGCCAGCCCGCCGCGGCCGAGCTGCTGGCCTCGCTCTACGATAAGTCGCTGGACGTTTTCCGGCCGCACTCCTTCGCGGAGCCGGAGTTTGCCTGGCCATACTATCCCGCCGTGCTGGCCTGGAACGGCCGGTTCGGCGTGGAGGAATCCTCGGAGCTGTTTGACGGCAACCCCGTGGCCGGGCCGGTTTGGAGCCTCGTCTACCCGCACCTCAATATGTGGGGCTTTATGGGCGAGGATGAAATTCCGGACCAGAAGGAGCTTGCTGATAAAGTAGTGCCAACCAGAGTAGTTGCAGACCGGGTGGAATCGGCTGCAATGGCGGCCACTCCAGGTGCTGCCGACCACGTTCAGATGCGCGTAAGGGCGTATTCGCCTAAGTTTAAAGACACGGCGCCAACTGAATCAAAACCCGCCGCCCAACCCGACCTCAGCAACGTGCAGGCTCGCACCGACTTCCGCGAAACGGCTTTGTGGGCGCCGGCCGTGCGCACCAACGCCCAGGGCGAAACCGTGCTGGAGTTCCAGATGCCCGAGGCCGTAACCCGCTGGCAGCTGCTCACCCTGGCCCACGACCAGCAGCTGCACTCTGGCATGCTGCAGCGCGAACTGGTGACCCAGAAAAGCCTGCAGGTGACGCCCAACGCCCCGCGCTTCTTCCGCGAAGGCGACCAGCTCACCTTCTCCGCCAAGCTCAGCAACCTCACCGATGCGCCCGTCAGCGGCCGCACCCAGCTGCTGCTGCATGATGCCCGCACTCAGCAGCCCATTGAGGCCCGGGTGCTGCAAAGCCCCGCCCAGCTGGCGTTCAATCTGCCCGCCCGCCAAAGCCAAGCCGTGAGCTGGAGCCTCACCATCCCCGAAACCGCCGAAGGCCAGCTGCCCATCGAAGCCATAACCTACAAGGTGGTGGCCAAAGGCGAGTTGTCAGCTGCCGGTACGCAGTTGTCAGGCAAGGATAAGAAGGAGCAGAAAAAGGCCCGCCGCCAGAACAAACAAACAACCGACAACCAACAACTAACAACCATCGAAGACGGCGAGCAGAACACGCTGCCGGTGCTGCCCAACCGTCTGCTGGTCACCGAAAGCCTGCCGCTACTCATCGTGGGGCCGGCCACCCGGGAGTTTGAGTTGCAGAAGCTGACCAGCACCACCTCGGCCACCCGGCGCAACTACTCGCTCACGCTGGAAATGACCGAAAACCCAGCCTGGTACGCCGTGCAGGCGCTGCCTTACCTGATGGAGTACCCCTACGAGTGCTCCGAGCAGGTGTTCAGCCGCCTCTACGCCAACCTGCTGGCGGCCAAAATCCTGCAGAGCAACCCGCGCCTGAAAACCACGCTAACCGAGTGGCAGCGCGCCGCCCAAAGCGGGGATAAAGCCGCTCTCATCAGCAAGCTCGACCAGAACCCGGAGTTGAAAGCCCTGCTGCTCCAGGAAACGCCTTGGGTGCGCGACGCGCAGAGCGAAACCGAACGGATGCGCCGCCTTAGCGAGCTGTTCGACGAGTCTCGGTTGAAAGCCGAAACCACCCGCGCCCTCACCAAGCTGTCCGCTATGCAGCAGCCCAACGGGGCGTTTCCGTGGTTTGAAAAGATGCCCGAGGACCGCTACATCACCCAGCTCATCGTGGCTGGTTTCGGCAAGCTGCGGAAGCTAGGCGCCTTCGATGCCAGCCAGGATGCCGTTGCGGCTCCCATTCTGCGCCGCGCTTTGGCCTACCTCGACGGCGAGCTGCAGCGCGACTACGCCGAGCTGCGCAAGCAAAAGGGCTTGAACCTGAAACAGGACCACCTTTCTGATTTGCAGATTCAGGCTCTTTATGCCCGCAGCTTCTGGGCTGCGCCGACCGTAGCGGCGGCCGCCAAACTGGCGCTGGCATACTACCAGCATCAGGCTGCCACCTACTGGCCCGCCCGCACCCGCTACCTGCAGGCCCAAACGGCCCTGGCCTTGCATCGCCAAAGCACCCAGCTCGCCGCGCGCGACATTCTGAAGGCCCTCACCGAAAATGCTCTGCACAGCCCTGAGCTGGGCATGTACTGGAAAGATGTGCGCGGCGGCTACTACTGGCGTGAGGCCCCCACCGAAACCCAGGCTACCCTCATTGAAGCCTACGACGAGGTGGCGCGCAACCAGAAAGCCGTGGATGAAATGAAGCTGTGGCTGCTCAAGCAGAAGCAGACGCAAAACTGGGCCAGCACCCGCGCCACTGCCGACGCCTGCTACGCCCTGCTGCTGCGCGGCTCCGATTGGCTGCAGCCTACTCAGCCGCTGCGCGTGACGGTGGGAGGGAAGCCCATAACGCCTACCACCCAGCAGCCCGGCACTGGCTACTACAAAGTAAGCTGGCCGGCCACCGAAATACAGCCCGCGCAAGGCCGTGTATCGGTGCAGAAAACCGATGCTGGCGTGGCCTGGGGCGCTTTGTACTGGCAGTATTTCGAGCAGCTGGATAAGATAACGCCCGCCGCCACCGGCCTGCAGCTGGAGCGCCAGCTCTACCGCGAGCAGCGCACCACCGGCGGCCCCGTGCTGGAGCGCCTCACTGCGGCCAGCCCCCTGCGCGTCGGCGACGTGCTGGTGGTGCGCCTGGTGCTGCGCGCCGACCGCGACTTGGAATACGTGCATCTCAAAGACCAGCGCGCCGCTGGCCTGGAGCTTATCGGCCAGACTTCCGGCTACCGCTACCAAAGCGGCCTGGGCTACTATGAGAGCCCCCGCGACGCCGCCACCAACTTCTTCATTGGCTTCTTCCCAAAAGGCACCCACACCTTCGAATACCGGCTTCGGGCCGCGCAGGCCGGTAACTTCTCGGGTGGTCTAAGCCAGCTGCAGTGCCTCTACGCACCGGAGTTTACCACCCACTCAGCCGGGACGCGCGTGCAGATTGCGGGACAGCAATAGCCGGGTATAAGGATGAAGGTATATAGTTGCAGGTAACGACCTTTTTGCAAGCCGAATCGTGGCGCAGTTCGACCAAAATGGCTTTCTACCAGATTGGTACGTAGCCGGTTTTGGATTTTATAGCTGGGGTGTGGTAATTTTGAGGTTCCGTTTAGCCCCTGTTGGAACAATGAAGCGACTGATTGTGATGGTAACCGGCCTGCTGCTAAGTAGCACGGCCGTTATGGCCCAAGGCGAAAAGAAAACCACTTCCGTAACTCCCACCGCACTACCCGGCGAAGAAAAACTAACCCCGCAGGAGCGCGCCGAGCGCGATTTTCTGATGCCGGCCCGCCGCAAGCAGGATGCCGTTCTGAAAGCTGCTGCTCGCGAAGAAGCCGCTGCCCAAGCCGCCACTGAGGTTTCTGCTTACCACGCCGAAGCGGCGCCGGAGCCCAAAGCCCCGGAAGCGCCGGCCAAAGCCAGCGCGCCGGCCGCCGAGCCCCGGCACGTAGCCTCCCGCAGCCGCCACCGCACTACCAGCAGCAAAAAGAAAGTGGTGCATAAATCCTCGACATCTGGCAAGCGCAAGACGGCCACTAAAAGCAGCCGCTCCCGCCGCCGCTAGGTGCTGCCAGCACCGGTTCAACAGAAAAGGGCGTGACTACCGAAATGGTGGTCACGCCCTTTTCTGTTGAACCGGCAACGACTACAGCGTAGTAGAGGCCGTTGGCCGGCGCAGCCAGAACACCAGCAGCAGCAAAACCAGTAGCACAATAGCCGGTATGCCACCGGCCAGCCCGCCCGGAATCTTGGTAGCGTGCATCACCACGGCCCCCAGCATGATGATAACCAGGCCCAGTGCTGCCGGCCGCACGAAGCGCGGAATCAGCAGGCCAATGCCGCCCAGCAGCTCGGCTCCGGCCACCACGTAGGCCAGCGCGCCAGGTATTCCCATACTGCCGAACATGGCCACCGTGTTCGGTAGATCCATCAGTTTGCGGCCGCCAGACGCAATAAAGGCCAATCCTAACAGGACTTGCAGAATCCAGGCAATGATGTTGCGGGTAGAAGCTGTCATACGAGAAGTGGGTTGAGGGAAATGGGACCTGAACACAGTTCGCCCGGCAAGGCGCTGCACAATATGGCTGATTCAGAGAATATTTCATACGGCCACCCGCCCGGCAATGTCAGCCTAATAGAAACCCACAACTTTGCGTTCCTAGCGTCTTATTCGGTTCCCGGTGTCGTGTCCGGGTCGGTATCGTCGGGGTCGAGGCTGTAGCGCGGGGTGGGGTTGCGGCGGGTGGTGCCCGCGAGGTGCCCTAGGCGCAGGCCGTACCCTATCTGCATGGTAGCATAGGAGCCGCGGCTGATAATGGCCAGGCTGCCCTGCTGCACGATGCCGTTGTCATCAAGATATTCCAGCTTGGTGGAGTTGATTTCTTCGAGCGGACCCAGGCCCCGCTGGTAGGTGGCCGTGAGCAACAGCATATGGCGCAACCCCAGCTCGTAGCGCAGTAGCGCCTCCACGCCGGCCATGGCGGTGCCGCGCCGCTCAGTTTTGCGCACCAGCACCAGTGGAATGCCGGGTTGCGGCATTTGAGTAGTAGAACTGTACCAAAGCGGACCTTCGTAGGTATCTCTACCCGAGTAGTAGGGCCATGCATAACAACCTGTCAGGGCTACATCCAGCCCCCAGCGCGGACCCGGGCTCCATACATCGTAAAGGCGTAAACTCAGTCCCGACTGATGCACTTCATCATTACCGATACTGGAGCTGAAGCCGGAGACGCGGTTGCCGTAGCGCACGCTTTGATTTAGGCCCGTGACGCGCTGCTCGAAGCCTACCCCCAGCCGTGCACTCATCGGCACCACCAAGCGCAGTGCGGCCCCGGTATTGAATCTGCCTACCGTTCGGAACTGCCCGTTCAGGTTCTGCCGCCTTATAGCCGGTTGAGCCAATGTTGCGCCGCCACTGACGTTCAGCTCCATTTCTCGTTGCGCCCACGCGCTGCCGCCGGAGCCGAGCAACAAAAAACCGCAGCCCAACAGGCTGCGGTACACAAAATCAGAAATCGAAGTAGATATAGCCATCGGCAGATCAACGCCGAAGCCAGGCCGCAAATTGCGGCCCGTGTGCTAAGTGTTTTGCGGCATCAGGCGCAGCACCAGGCCATCGAGGCGCTCGGTGAGGCGGATCTGGCAGGAAAGTCGGCTGCCCTGGCTCATCACCGGCAAACTTTCCAGCATGGCCAACTCGTCATCGGACGGCTCGTCGAGGGCGGGGCCGGCCAGCACCTCAATGTGGCAGGTGCCGCACAGCGCCATACCGCCGCAGGTAGCCTGAATGTCGTAGCCGCTGGCCTTGAGCAGCTCCATGAGGCTCAATCCCATATCGGTGGGCCCTGTTACTTCGGTGCGCTGGCCGGGCGCTTCCTCCACGTATACACGTACGTCTTCGGTCATTATTTAAGTGATTAAGCAATAAGGTGATGAAGTGATGAAGTCAACAGGATGTATGCTCCTCTGCACCACATCACTTCATCACCTCATTACTGGCTACAGGGTAGGTACGCCGTTTACGGTGGTGTACTTGAGCACGTATTTTTTGTCGGGGTTGATGTGCTTGAAGGCGCCCTGACACATGAGGGCAGCCTCGTGGAAGCCGCACAAAATCAGCTTCAGCTTGCCCGGATAGGTGTTGATGTCGCCGATAGCGAAGATGCCGGGCTCCGAAGTGGAGTAGTCCAGCGTGTTCACCTTCACGGCGTTGTCTTCCAGCTCCAGGCCCCAGTCCTCAATCGGGCCGAGCTTGGGCGTGAGGCCGAACAGTGGAATAAACGAGTCCACTGGCAGCTCGGTGGCAGTACCATCGTTGGCCGTGATAGTCACGGCGTGCAGCTGGCCGTTGCCGTGCACGTGCGTCACGTTGCTGCTCAGCACCAGGTTCACTTTGCCGGCTTCGTGCAGGTGTTTCACCTTCTCGGCCGAGTCGGCGGCGCCGCGGAACGTGGTGCCGCGGTGCACCAGCGTCACTTCCTTGGCCACATTGGCCAGGAAAATGGTCCAGTCAAGCGCCGAGTCGCCGCCGCCGGCAATGACGAGGCGCTGGTCGCGGAAGGTTTCGGGGTCGCGCACCATGTAGTACACGCCTTTGCCCTGCTCGAAGCTGTCGAGCTGCTCGATGGCGGGCTTGCGGGGCTCAAATGAACCCAGGCCGCCAGCAATGGCAATAGCTTTGCAGTTGATTTCGGTGCCGTCGATGGTAGTCACCACAAACGAGCCGTCGTCTAGCTTGCGGTAGCCTTCCACCCGCTCACCCAGCGTAAAAGTGGGATGGAAAGGCTCAATCTGGCGCATCAGGTTGTTTACCAAGTCACCGGCCAGAATATCAGGAAAGCCCGGAATATCGTAAATGGGCTTCTTGGGGTAGATTTCAGACAACTGCCCCCCCACTTGGGGCAGGGCGTCTACTACATGGCAACGGAGCTTCAGCAGCCCGGCTTCAAACACAGCAAACAGCCCCACCGGGCCGGCCCCGATGATGCAGATATCAGTGGAAATAGAATTCATCAGTGAAGGGTGAGTTCAAACAAATGGCCGACAGGCCCTGGGTATAACAGCGAACTATGCCAAAACGTTGGCCCGGCTTGGCAATACCGCTGCAAAGATAGGCACCCGACTCCAACCCACGCTTCTGCTTTGGTACTTTCGCCTTAAGCTGATTACCGCAGGCTTTGCTGCGCCTTGAATTGCTGTAAAAACGCCTCCGCCTCGCGTATGTCGGTGAATATGTGGGTCGGAATGTCCTCAGATTGGGCCCGCACCTGCTGCATGAACTTCGGGACGCTGAGCGCGAGCGGGTGCACTTCCACCATCATAGCTACTCCGTGGTCTTGCAGAAGCTGCCGCACTTGCCGGAACACAGGCAGCATCTGCGGGTTGGGCCCCAGCGTGCGTCGCAAATCCGATAGCACCGTGAAACCGGGCTGCACCAGCCCTAACGCCCGTTCGATGTCAGCTATGTAGTAGGGCAGCTCTGTTGCCAGCGTCATTTCCTCTAGCCGCTTATAAAGAATATGGTTGCTGGCCGCGTGCAGGTAAATATGGTATTGTGGGCGGTAAGCAACAAGCTCCATAAACGGGGTATATACTATAAAATAGCAAGGCATAGCGAAGAGCAACCAGGCAAACTTCAATCATAATCAGCGCTTGTACTATAAGGCCACAACGCCAAGTTGCTTTCTGCTGATCTACGTTGCCGGCCTACAAATTACACAGGCGCCGCAAACAATGTTTGCGGCGCCTGCAGATAAGGCAATAAATGATGTAGAAGCTTTTATGAGTACCTTAGAGCATGTATTACCGGCAAGCGGGCCCCGTATGAATTCAGACGCACAACAAGCTCAACTAGCCCCAGCCGCTGTCCCGAATAGCCGCAGGCGGGCTGCTTTGCCTACGCTTAAACGGCGTCGGCAGCAGTTGGAAGGCACCGTAGTTGCTACTGCCACCAAGCTACTGCCGTTGCTGGAACTGCTAGAAGCCATCAAGCCTCATACCACCAGCGAATCGGTGTTCAGAACGCGCCGCAAAAAGATTAATGCTCAGCTAGCAATAGTCTACGGGCAGTTGAGGCAGGAACGCCCCAAGCGAGAGAAGCTGGTGTTAGCCTTCCAAACGGTAGGGGAGTTGGTGCGCGAAGAAGCGCAGGACATCAGCCAGGATGAACTGAAAGAGGCTGCCAGAGAATTTATATTGGCTACGCTTAAAAATGCGCCCGCCATCATTAATGCAGCCCATCAGGCTAAACTGCTCTCGTAACAACCAACTACAGACAGGCGGAGCTGTAGCCCTGGCTTAACAGGCGGCTACGCCTGACGGTTGCTGTATTCGTTGAGGAGGCTATGCTGCTGAAAATTGGCATTATCCTGCCAGTAGGTGCGGCATTCAGCACGTAGCTTTTTCAAAAAGTCTTCTTGCCGGCGCAGGTCGCGCCATTCACCAAAGCCGAGGTGTTCGCAGAGCTTATAAAACGTGTCACCCTGGCCTTTGTGGCCCGCTACCGTCACCAGGCTACTCAAGATAGGGCGGCCAGCTGCAAATTCCATCTCCGAAATTTCAGCCAACGCTTCTTTCAAGCGTTTTTTCTCATGCGGGTTGTCGAGGTTGAAACCCAGGTCGGCTTCCTGTACCAGATTCAGGTAGCTGGTGGTGCCTACCTGCTGTCGGGCGAAGAGAATGAGGTGTTGTCTAATACGGTCCAGCATATTGGTTGGGAAGGGTAGGGCGAAAAACTTACGAGGAAAACATTGCTGCTTGATGCGCAGTGAGTCTGCAAATCCCAAAACCTTGCCAACCTGGCATTATAAAATATTAAGTTTTGACAGTGAACTATTTAGGAGGTTTCAATACGGGAGAAATAGGCCAAAAATTTTACAGGAAAAGAGGAGTTCACTACCTGAAAGTCGTCGGCTCCGCATAAAGGCGGCACCGGATTACTGAACTGGTCTGCTGCCTGTTTGCTGCAGAAAATCTGCTGGCACTATGGGATGGTCTAAGTGCTGGTTGCGAACTTCAGAAAGAACGAACAGGTGTATATAAATTTCGTGTAAGGAGCATAAGCGAAAAAGCAAAGTCCGCATGCATTGAGCGGCACACTAAAGAATAAAAAGACCGACTAAATTTTGCTCTTGCTTAGCATAGGCACTATAAATCTTGAGCCGGACTAGCAGGCAACATGGATTATCTGTGATGAGCGCTGCTTGTATCGGGTCAACCGGGTGGCACAAGCTTTTCGAAGTAAGTGAAAGCCCTGTATCTACAACCCCAGTGTGACTGGAAAACCAACTGCGCCACTTCCGCGGCATTTTTGCGTTGGTTCCAATCAGGTAGCAACTAACTGATTGGAACCAACGTGTTGCGCAGCTGCTTTAATGCTGGCTTGCAACACGAACTGACCATATCCATAGCCCCGGCTGTCAGTAACACTTAACGGGTCTAACGTTCATGCATTTAGTGGCCGAAGTAGGCGTGCGTAACCTTAAAAAACCTGCGCCGTACTCTGGTCGCCTGACCCTTCTGCAAGCACAGTTGGTACGTCATTTGCCTCCTACTTCTCCATCTACCTGCAACTTACTCACACCATGAAAAACTCATTTCGTCTGCTCTCTTCGGCTGTTGCTTTCGCCAGCCTGATGGCACTTAGCTCCACTGGTTTTGCCCAAAACCGAATTGGCGGCGCTGTACAGCAAGGCAAAGGTGCTTACGTGCAGAAGACCAGCCAGCCAGATTGTATCACAAACTCTCTATTGGGCATTTCCGCTTTAGGGGCTGATTGCCTGCAAATGCAACAAACTAAATTTGTCGTTACGCCCTCCGGTAATGCCATGTCCGTATGGACGGGTACGGTGGCTGCCGCCTCTCGCCCGGCTAAGCGCACGGTATTCAATTCCACTTGGACGGAAACCTTGAATGATGGAGTAACCCGGACGTATGATACGGAGGCTGTAACTGATCCTTCGGGCGCTGTCAAGCTAACGTTGACCGATAAGGCAAACGGTAAAGCAAACGGTAAGGGTAAAGGCAAATAAGTTGCTTTTCACACAAAAAGGCCCCTAATCCACAGTTGGATTGGGGGCCTTTTTGTTTCCTTTTTGGCCGCTTCCAGGCACGGCCTCCCAGCTTATCTGACGTTAGCACCTGTTCTCTCACGTGTCAGTACTGCTTTCACTGCTCGCAAAGAGCATGCACGCTACGGATGCTCTGGTAGCTACCTGAGCATCCGTAGCATGCATGCTCTTTGCGAGGATGACCAGCTATGCTAGGCTACCTACTGTACTGCTCCCTGGAACACTATATGCAAGTGGCTTGCCCTTCAAGAAAACGAAAAACAACCTGAATATTATGTGTTTAAGGCGTACTTGTGGAAAATACTATGAACCCTCTTTTTGTACCTGCGAGCAAAGCACAGTGCCCGGGGTAAGGTACCCGGCCTAGTTCTCAAATGGCAAAACGTTCGGGTCCGATGTGAGAGACGACGTCACCTTGCCATCTGTATACCGGACAGCTTTACTTGCGTAGCCCTTGTTACACTCTGACCACGCGGTAGAAGTAAAGGTAATCTTGCTGGATGGTGGCGTTAGAGTGTCTGTGCCCTGCCAAACGGAAAGTTCTTTCCCATTCGGAGTAATTATGTACTTCGTTTGGGTCATGTGCAGATTGTAACTGAGGCCAGTCAGCACGTTGGTCATATAGACATATCTCGGGTTCGGAAGCTGGTAGGCGCCCACTCCATTGGCATCTACTTCGTACCCTTCTGATGCGCAAGGCACAGGTGCAGACGCTGCATTAGCAATTCCAACAGCCTGAGGAGCTGGAAGATATTCCTGTTCCATATCGCAGCTAGTGAAGAAAAACAGTGCTGCAACCAGCAGCAAAGGTGCTTTCCTGATGTTTTTCATGGCTGAAGTATTAGTAAAGTGTTAAGTAATATGAATATAGATAAAAATATTAAATTATTATAAATAAATATTTTAAAATTCCTATAATAAGCATAATGGTTTTGGATTTTGATAGAAGCCGTAGGGCAGAAATAGCCTAGGAAGTGCTAAGAGAGTTGTCACTAAACCATAGTTATGGCGAGGTGAATCAATGCCAGAAATGGTCGGCGAGCTTGCAGAAGCGCTTCATTAGCATAGCAAACTCTTGAGTTAGTTGAACGGGCGCTTGATGAGGTGGCGTTAGAAATAGCGGACAATGATATACGCTTACGGGTGCCGACACTTGCGCTGTCGCAGATTTTGGTCTTGATGTCCATCTGCAGGACAAGATCGGGGTTATGGTCAGCTACTGCATATAGTTAAGCCAACCCCCAAACAGCAGCAAAACGTAAGGCTGGTTACTGGCCAACTGCCTTCTTAAGCGCAGACATGCTGTCTACCAAGAAGAGAGGATTAAACTAGAAGAAATTAGCTCTGCTAAAAAGGAGTACCTTCCCTTACGCAGCCTCCGCGTGCAAATGCCTTTACCGACTACATACCGACTACACGCTACGAATACCGGAGCAGCCCCCACCACGCAACTCATCAGCAGCCACGAAGACCTAAACCCGCAAGAACTCAAACTCAAAGGGTTCAAGGCCTATCAGGTTGACACGACCGCCGGCCCGAGTCATGCGTACCGCCGCCGGGACTTCTACAAGGTAGCCCTGGTAACCAGCCCCTGCACCGTGCATTACGCGGACCGCAGCATTGAGATTAGTACCCCTATCCTTATGTTTGCCAACCCGCATATTCCTTACTCCATCGAGCTGCATGATCCGCGCCTGATGGGCTGCTCCTGCTTGTTCACGGAGGCGTTCATGAAGGAGAACGACCGGTCAGAAGGTCTGCAGCAGTCCCCGCTGTTTAAGGTAGGTATCAGCTTGGCCTAGACCCGATTCAGGTGCGGTTGCTGAATTATGCCGAAAAGAACCCCACCAACGGCCATCCGTGGTCGAGCAAGAGCCTGAAAGAGTGTTACCAGCGCGGGGCCGAACTGTTCGGCTGGAGCAAGCGCAACCCCAAAAACGGCCAGACCCGCTACGGTAAGTATCTGGTGGGCTACGGCATGGCTACGGCCAGCTACCCCGTGCACAGCTCGCAAGGCAACGCCCGCGTGCGCCTCTACGCCGACGGCCGCGCCGTGGTGCAGGCCGGGGCCACCGACCTGGGCACGGGTACCTACACCATCATCACACAGATAGCGGCCGATGCGCTGGGTTTACCGGCCGAGCGTGTGCGCTTTGAATTGGGCGACACTATTTTACCCACCACGCAATGGTCGAGGGGCTCTACGGCCGCTGGGCGGGTGTCCTCGTCGGTGTATCTGGCCGCGCAGGAAGTGTGGCAGAAGCTCATCAAGGTGGCGGTTATGGACAAACGCTCCCCGCTGTACGGAGCCAAATCCACCGATGTAGTAATAAAGCAGGGCCGCCTGCAGCTGAAGGCCGACCCGAGCAAGGGCGAGGCTTTTGGGGAGGTGATGAAGCGCGCCAGCATGAGCGATGTGGAAGGCAGTGCCCTGGGCTGCTACGGCGCGGGCTACGAAGCCCCACAAGCGACGGCCAACGCCAACATGAACAAAAGGGAGGAAGCTGCCCCGCATTCCATGCACGCCTTCGGCACGCACTTCTGTGAGGTGCAGGTAGACCCCGGACTAATTATTGTGCGCATTACCCGGTGGGTAAGCGTCATGGCTGCGGGCCGCATCCTGAACCCCAAGACAGCCAGCTCCCAAGTTATCGGGGGCAGCATCTTCGGCATCGGCGCGGCCCTGATGGAGCAAACCGTACGCGACCCACACCTGGCCCGCTATACCAACGCCAGCCTGGCTGACTACCACATCCCGGTCAACGGGGATATCCCCGATATGCGCGTGGAGTTCATCGACGAGCACGACCCCTACGTCAACGCTATGGGGGTAAAAGGTATTGGGGAAATTTCCATCGTGGGCGTAACGGCGGCGGTAGCCAACACCGTGTTCCACGCTACCGGCCGGCGGCTGCGCTCCTTGCCGATGGCGCCGGACAAGGTGCTGGAATCCCTGCGCCAACCTGCCTGATACGATGCCGCAATGTGCCTTTCGGATGCCCGCGCTTACGTTTCTGCTCCTGCTGTTCGGGCTACTCCTGCACGCCAAAGCCACCCCGCCTGCAGCCGATTCGCTGACGGCTCGTCAATAAGCCGTGAATCGCTAGATGAACTGTTTGCCCCGTTCATTCATCCTGTAACTTGCCCTGGCTGCTGACGCAACTGGGGTAGTTTATTTGGTGCCGAGCAGGGTGAATAGTAATGAAGCGGTAGTTTGTCAGGCCGGGTATAATTTTCAGCTAATCTTCCACTGAGAATAATACTGAAAAAAGAAAAAGGGGCCTCAGCGAGTAGCTGGGCCCCTTTTAGTGGTCGTGTAAGGAGTCGAACCTTAAACCTTCTGATTCGTAGTCAGATGCTCTATCCAATTGAGCTACACAACCGTTTTTGTTACCATTTCGCGGAGCGTTTCTCCGTTTTGGTTGTGCAAAGATAGCAGGGAAAATTCCGGCGGTGCAAGGAAGCTTCCGCATTTCACCTGGTTTTTTTCGCGAAAGACTGCAAGATGCTGAATTTCAGTGGAGTTTTTTATTGGCTTTTTGTGCCTTGCTGTAATGCGCGCTGCATAGCGCGGTTGAACAGGTAATACAGACCAAACAACGACACGCCCACCAGCACCACGACCAGTACTTTGCCCATATTGCCGGTTCCTGGGTCGCGGAGTAGCAGCATGATGTCTTGTGCCTTGGTGCCGAGCCAGTAGAAAAACAGGCTACGCGGCAGCATCCCTACTACCGACGCCAGCAGAAACCGGTGCCGGTCTACACCCATGACGGCCAGAATGAATGTCATCAGCGCAAACGGCGTGACAGGAGAAATGCGCAGCAGAAAAACCAGTTTCCAACTGTCGGTTTTCATTTCGCGCATGACGGCGGCGGCTTTGGGGAAGCGCTGCAGAAACGCGAGCATCTTGCCGTGGTCGAGGCTGGAGGCTATTTGATAGCCGGTGAGCGCCGCCAGCGTGTAGGCGATGATCATGCCCGGAAAGCCTGCCCACCCGAAGTAGAACCCGGTGATAAGGACGGCCAGCGTGGTGTGCATCAGCGAAAAGGCCATGGCTACCCCAATGATGGCAAAGTACAGCAGCGCCTGCAGCAGCGTGGGGTTCTGCAGCAAGTCCTGGTTCTGGTAGAGGATGAAGCCCAGTGACGAGCTGCCTACAAAAGGCAAGCCGGCCAGTAGCACCATGGAAAGGAAAGTAGAGGCGTTTTTTTGGAAAAGCTCCCGGAGAAAAGCCATAGGCTGCAAGGAAAACAAACGGGCCGGCGTGAAGGCGCCGGCCCGAAGGTAGAACGTAAGAAAGCAGCAGAAGGCTGCATTGCGAGGAAGCCCTACTTACTCGTCGGAGCTACCACCGCCGAAGAACCGGCGGATAGTGGCCCAGCCGCCGGCCACCACCGCAATAATTACTTTCCAGAACTTGGCCACCAAGGCGAAGGCGCCCACTTTGGCCAGCACCTTGCCTGCCACCAGGCCGCCGATGCCGTAGGCTGCCACCTCATCGATTTTGGGGTCGAAGTCGGCATACTGCTGGCCTTTGGCAAACTCCACGCTCTTGATTACCTGCGGGATGCTGCGCCGGATTTCCGGCAGCTGGCCCATGTCGCCGATGGCGTTGAGGTTGAGCACGCCTTTGCGGCCAAGCACGCGTACGTTGTAGTTGAGCGTGTTGTAGTCAGTGCCGGCAAAGCGCAGCTCCTTGGCCCAGTGCAGCACGTTGAGCTTGGCGTCATAAAAGGGCTTGGCAGCCCAGCCAATGAGCATAATGCGGCCAAAGCCGGCCTCCTCACGCTCGGCGTTGCTTTCCTCGGTGTCGGACTTCATGTCCTCGAGTAGGTCGTCGTAGTCGATTTCGGCAGCGTCGCTGTCTTCCACGTAGCCTGAGGGGTCGTACTCCACGGCGAAGGCCCAATTGTTGGGGTCGAGCGGGCCGCGGTCAGCCGGAAACAGCATGCCCAACGACTCGCCGTTGGGGTTGCCCCAGAGCTTGGTCAGCACATATTCGCTTTGCTTGGCATCGAGGTAGCGGAAGCCGGCGGGCACGGTAATGGCGCCCAGGTCGTCGGGAAGCGTGATGCGGCCGGTCTGATAGTGCAACTTGGCCTGCACCGAGTCGATATAGTGCCGCTCACTATCCAGCAAATCGATTGGTGGGGTAGGGGCAGCAGAAACGGCCATTGGCAGGCACAGCAATGCCCATAGGAGTAGGAGTGTTTTCAAGCAGATAAAGAAGAAGTGTGAATAAGATTTTGCAGACAAGATAGGTGGCTGCCCGGAAGATTCGGGTAGAGCCAGGTGAAATTCTGCTGGTTATAAACCGACTGGCTTTGCTGCCGTCGGCGTAGAGCAAGGCAATGCTAGCGGCGCATAGTTACCTTTGCCGTCCCAACCCCAGTTCCCCAGAACCTTAGTCTTACCAGATGAAATTCGGAACCAAAGCCATCCATGCCGGCGTGCACCCGGACCCCACCACCGGGGCCATCATGACGCCCATTTACCAGACCTCGACCTATGTGCAAAGCTCACCCGGCGACCACAAAGGCTACGAGTACTCGCGCACGCACAATCCTACCCGCACCCAGCTCCAGGACGCGCTGGCGGCGCTGGAAAACGGCCAACACGGCCTGGCTTTCGCCTCGGGTATGGCCGCCATCGACTGCATCATCAAGCTGCTGCAGCCCGGCGACGAGGTTATCAGCACCAACGACCTGTACGGCGGCTCCTACCGCATCTTCACCAAGGTTTTCGCCAACTACGGCATTAAGTTTCACTTCGTGCCGATGCACGACATGGCAGCCGTGGAAGAGAAAGTGACGGCCAATACCAAGCTGATCTGGGTGGAAACGCCGACGAACCCGCTGCTCAACGTCATCGACATTGAAGCAGCGGCCGCCGTGGCCAAAAAGGCCGGCGCGCTGCTGGTAGTGGACAACACCTTCTCGACGCCTTACCTGCAGACGCCGCTGGATTTGGGCGCCGACATGGTGATGCACTCGCTGACCAAGTACATGGGCGGCCACTCCGACGTGGTGATGGGCGCCGTGATTGTGAAGGACGACGAGCTGCACGAGCGGCTGCGGTTTCTGCAGAACGCCTGCGGCGGCACGCCCGGCCCCCAGGACTGCTTCCTGGTGCTGCGCGGCCTCAAAACCCTGCACCTGCGCATGCAGCGCCATTGCGAAAACGGCCGCGCCGTGGCCGAGTATCTCAAGAGCCACTCCAAAGTGGAAAAAGTGTTCTGGCCCGGCTTCGCGGAGCATCCCAACCACGCCGTGGCGGCCAAGCAGATGCGTGACTTCGGCGGCATGATTTCCTTCGTACTCAAAGGCGACCGGAAAGAGGACGCCGTGGCCGTGCTGGAGAAGTTTGAGCTGTTTTCCTTGGCCGAAAGCCTGGGCGGCGTGGAAAGCCTCTCGGGCCACCCCGCCACCATGACGCACGCCAGCATTCCGGCCGAGGAGCGCCGCAAGGCCGGCCTTTCCGACTCGCTGATTCGCCTGAGCGTGGGCATTGAGGACGTGGAAGATTTGATTGCCGACCTCAAGCAAGCCATTGGCTAAGCCCGGATGACACAGATAAAGGCTCCGGCGCTGCTACTGGCGCTGTTTCTGCTGGCCGTGGTGGGTGCTGTTGCTCAGTCGGTACCGAAAATGGTGCAGGTGCGCGGCACTGCCATGCGCGAGCTGGCCCCTGAAACGGCGGAGCTGCTGCTCACCTACCGCACTAACGACAACGTGCGCGACGCCGACCGGGCCCGCGAGCAGCAAACTCGCCTGCAGACTGTACTGCGCGAATACGGCGTTGCGCCCGAGAAGCTTACGACGTACAACGTGGTAGCCAGCGGCTACGGTATGTCGAAAGTGGCTAACTCCACCATTGCTCTCACCCGGCAGTACAAGCTGGTGCTCGACAAGCCAGCGCTGCTGGATGAGCTGCTGCCCAAGCTGGTGCAAAGCGGCGCCGACGAAGTAGTGGTAATCAGCCTGCTTAGCTCGCGCCTGGAGGCGTTTCGGCTGGAGGTGATGGGTCTGGCGCTGGCCAATGCCCGCACTAAGGCGCAGTATACTGCTCAGCAGCTGGGTTTGCAGCTTGGCAGTGCCCATGCGGTGCGGGAAGTGGTGCCCACCCGGCCCACGCCCGGCAGCCGGGAAGAAGCACTGCTGAAAATGCGCGGAGGCAGCACGCTGGAAGAGCAAATGAGCAGCGCCGAAAGCGCCTCCGTTAGTCCGAGAGCCATCCGTGTAAGCGCTGCTTTCGACGTGGACTATGAGGTGCAATAAACGCTTTTAGGCACTTTTATCTATTCGGAAAGGCAGGGCCCCTAGGGTCCTGCCTTTTTTGTGTCTGGTGGGCACAGCTGTAGCGGAGGCCACATCATCTGAAAACAAATTGCGGGGGAAACGGGTAGTAGCAGAGTTGTTTCGGCAGCCAGCAGCTGTGTTGGCTGGCTTTCCGAAGCCCGCACTGTACTTTTGCCGCGTGAAAAATACTTTTTCAGCTGCTTTTTCTTCGCCGAAAAGCCAGTTGACCCATCGTTTGATTTCAATACTCTTCCATGTTCTGCCTGCGCCTCTAGGCGCCGTAGTAGCGCGTGGCTGTTGTTGGTAGTGTGTGGTGCTGCGCTAGCGCAGTAAGGCGGCAGCGCCGCCTGTTTTCTCCTCTGGTTGGTTTGTTGAAGTGATTTTTGGGTGTCTTTGCGCGCCATAACGCAACCCCTGCGGTTTGTGTCGGCGCGCAGGGCTACCACGCATGGCTTTAGGCAGCACGCTGTATCGGGCGTGCCACTTGCCAACGGCGTCTGCGCCGCCGTGTAGGCAGCATAGACTTGCTCTGCTAAGCGCGTTTCCGTGCTGATTTATCAGCAGACTTTCCTTTCTGATTTTCTGTTTTTGGCCAGCTGCAGACTGCTTTGTGTGGCTTCGCGGCGACCTGTTTCTTCCCTCTTCTGTTTTTCTCATGAACAATCTATCCGCAACGCGGCTGGGCCTGGTTACGGCTTTGTCGGTGGCCAGCTATGCTACTTTCGCCCAAACCGTGCCCGTGACGGGCCGCGTAACCAATACCACCGGCCAGGGCCAGCCCGGCGTGACGGTGCTGGAACAAAACACCAGCAACGGCACCAGTACCGATGCTGAGGGCCGCTACCGCCTAAGTGTGCAGCCCGGCGCCACGCTAATAATATCGGCCATTGGCTCCGTGACGCAGCAGGTACCGCTCAACGGCCGCACCACGCTGGATGTGCGCCTCGCTGACAATCAAACCGCCCTCAACGAAGTGGTCGTGACTGGCTCGCGGGCCACGGAGGGCCGCTCCAATATCCTGACCACGGCGCCGGTGGACGTCATTTCGGCCCGTGAAATCAAGGCCTATGCCCAAACCGACGTTACGCAGATTCTGACGTACATCGCGCCTTCATTCCAGAGCACGCGCCAGACCGTGACGGACGGCACCGACTTCGTGGACCCGGCCTCCCTGCGCGGCCTCGGGCCCGACCAGGTGCTGGTGCTGGTGAACGGCAAGCGCCGCCACAGCTCGGCGCTGGTGAATATCAACGGCACGCCCGGCCGCGGCTCGGTAGGTACCGACATGAACGTTATTCCGCCGGCTGCCATCAAGCGGATTGAGGTGCTGCGCGACGGCGCGGCGGCCCAGTACGGCTCCGATGCCATTGCAGGCGTCATCAACATGCAGCTCAAGGATGACACCACCGGCGTGAGCGTGAGCAGCACCGCCGGCCAGACCACTGAGAGCGACGGGCAGCTGTTTCAGGCTGATGCCAACGCCGGTTTTGGGCTGAACAAGCGTGGTTTCGTGAACGTGAGCGGGCAGTTCAGCAACCGCAGCTACTTCGACCGCAGCGGGCCCGACACGGCTCCGCTCATTTACCGCGGCACGGCCGGCGGCACCTACCCCGGTGGCCTCACCGACGACCAGAAACGTGCCCTCAAAGCCCAGGACGATGCGCTGGTGGCTCAAAACGGCTTCAACCGCCGCAACATTCGGGTGGGTGCTTCCGACACGCGCACCTATGGCGGCTTCCTG
Source organism: Hymenobacter puniceus (assembly GCF_014333525.1). Taxonomy (GTDB): domain Bacteria; phylum Bacteroidota; class Bacteroidia; order Cytophagales; family Hymenobacteraceae; genus Hymenobacter. The sequence goes on along the minus strand of NZ_JACSCX010000001.1, from coordinate 431,806 downwards.
AACGCGGCTTACACCTTGCTGCCCGCTCAGGAGCTGGAAGCCTACGTGGCCGGCGGCCTCACGCGCCGCACCGGCCGCGGCGGCGCCCTTTACCGCCTGCCCAGCCAAACCACTCAAATCGACCTGGGCCTCTACCCGAACGGCTTCCTGCCGTTCATCAACAGCAGCGTGGATGACGCCTCGCTGATTACGGGCGTGCGTGGCCGGGTGCTGGGCTTCCAGGCCGATTTGAGCAACACCTACGGCCGCAACAGTTTGCGCTACGACATCAGCAACACGCTCAACGCCTCGCTGCCGCTGGGTTCTAGCCCTAGTGAGTTTTACGCCGGCGAGCTGCTGTTTCAGCAGAACACCGTGAACCTGGGCTTCTCGCGCAAGTTCTTGGAGCTGCCGGTGCTGAGCACGCTCAACGTGGCCTTCGGCGGTGAATTCCGGGTGGATAACTTCCAGATTAAGGCCGGCGAGCTGGGCTCCTACGCCAACGGCATCAACGAGCAGGGGCGGATCATCACGCCGGCCTCCGGCAGCACGGCGGCTACCTATGCGGCGGCCGGCTCGCAGGGTTTTGCCGGCTACCGGCCCCAGGATGCCACGGACCGGTCGCGCACCAACGTAGCCGGCTACATTGACCTGGAAAGTGACCTGACCGAAAAGCTGTTGGTGAGCGTGGCCGGCCGCGCCGAGCGTTACTCCGATTTTGGGGGCAACGTGAGCGGCAAGCTGGCGGCTCGCTACAGCATACTGCCCGACGTGGCGGTGCGCGGGGCCCTCAGTAATGGCTTCCGGGCGCCTTCGCTGCAGCAGCGCTACTTCACCAACTCCAGCACCCAGTTCAACAGCGGCGAGCTGCGCGAAGTGCTGACCACCAACAACGACAGCCCGCTCACGCGCGCCTTCGGCATTGGCTCTTTGAAGCAGGAGAAATCCACGAACTACAGCCTGGGCCTCACGGCGCGGGTGTTGCGCACTATCACGCTCACCGTGGATGCCTACCAGATTGATATCCGGGACCGAATCGTGCTCAGCAGCCAGTACAACCGGGGCAACCCGGCCGTAGCCCAGATTCTGGGCACGCTGCCGGTGCAGGGCATTCAGTTCTTCGCCAACGCCGTGAATACCCGCACCCGTGGCCTCGACGTGGTAGCCAATGAGCGCCTGAACCTGGGCGCCGAAAGCCGCCTGACCCTGACGGCGGCCGCCAACTTCAACGCCACCACCGTGCGCAGCTTCAACAGCTCCAGCTTCATTGATGCCAACCCCACGCTGCAAAACACGCTCTTCGACCGGGCCCAGCGGGCGCGCCTCGAAAACGGCCAGCCGCGCAGCAAAATCAACCTCAGCGCCGACTATGGCTACAAAATCTTTGCGCTGAACCTGCGCACCGTGCGCTTCGGCGAGGTGCAGACCAAGGACGCCAACCCCGACCGCGCCTTCATCGACCAGACGTTTTCGGCCAAATGGATTACCGATTTCGTGCTCAGCGCGCAGGTGCTCAAGAACGTGGGCGTAAGCATAGGCGTGAACAACCTGTTCGACGTGTACCCCGACCGGCTCTACCAAGACCCCAACAACAATCCGCAAAGCCTGACTTACTCCACCCTCGACGCCACCAACCGGGGCCGGTTTCTGTACAGCTCCAACCAGTTCGGCTACAGCGGCGCCTTCTATTTTGGCCGCCTCAACCTGACTTTGTAAGTTTCATCGTTCTGAAAAAGCCGCCTGGCATTGCGCTGGGCGGCTTTTTTGTTGTGGGGTAGCCGTTCAGGCGCAACCTATGGCGGCGTGGCGCAAGGCTTATGCAGGAAATGTGCTTTTTCTATGGCTATATTGATTTCTATTCAGGTCGGGCACAGGTGCTGACCTTGACTGCCGCAGTATTTCACTTTCTATTTTTCTCTGGCGTATGAAAAAACTTCTTCTCTTACCCCTGGCCATGGTAGCCGTAGTAGCGCAGGCCCAGGCCCAGAAAATCACGGTGACGGGCCGCGTGACGGGCAGCAGCGGCGCCCAGCCCGGCGTGACCGTGCTGGAGCGCGGCACCAGCAACGGCACCAGCACCGATGCCAACGGCCGATTCAGCCTGGAGGTGCCCGGCACGGCCACACTCACGTTTTCGGCGGTGGGCGCGGCCACCCAGCAAGTGCCCGTGAATGGCCGCACCACGCTGGATGTACGCCTCGTGGACGCCGCTACTGATTTGAACGAGGTAGTTGTGACCGGCTCGCGAGCCACGGAGGGCCGCTCCAATATCCAGACTACCGCTCCGGTGGACGTTATTTCGTCGCGCGAAATCCGGGCCTTTGCCCAGACCGATGTGGGGCAGGTGCTTACGTTTACGGCGCCGTCGTTCCAGAGCAGCCGCCAAACCATTGCCGATGGCACCGACCACCTCGACCCGGCCTCCTTGCGCGGCCTCGGCCCCGACCAGGTGCTTGTACTCGTGAACGGCAAGCGCCGCCACAACCAGGCCCTGGTGAACGTGAACGGCACCGTGGGCCGCGGCTCGGTAGGTACCGACCTGAACACGATTCCGGTGGCCAGCATCAAGCGGATTGAAGTGCTGCGCGACGGCGCGGCGGCCCTCTACGGCTCCGACGCCATTGCCGGCGTTATTAACGTGCAGCTCAAAGACGACAGCGTGGGCGTAACAGCCAGCAGTACCGTTGGCCAGACCGTGGAAAGCGACGGTGAGCTGTTTCAGGCCGATGCCAACGTGGGGCTGGGGCTGGGTGGCCGGGGCTTTGTGGACGTGAGCGGGCAGTACAGCAACCGGGGCTTCACCAACCGCAGCGGCGTGGACACGGCCCCGCTCATCTACCTCGGCGACAACAACGGCAACTACCCCGCCAACGCCAACACGCCCGCCCTGCGCCAGGACCTCAAGCGCCGCGACGACGCGCTGGCCGCCAGCCGCGGCTACGACCGGCGCAACCTGCGCTTTGGCAACTCCGACCAGGTCAACTACGGCGGCTTTCTGAACGCGGGCTACACGCTGAGCGAGTCGCTGGGCTTGGAGGCCTACCTCACGGCCGGCCTGATGCGGCGCGAGGGCCAGGCCGCCGGCTTTGCCCGCCTGCCCGGCCGCTTCAGCGCCCAAACCGACTCCACGTACTACCCCAACGGTTTTCTGCCCCTTATCGAGCCCACGCTGATTGACCGGTCGGTGCTGGCGGGCGTGCGGGGCAAGGTGCTGGGCTTCAGCTGGGATTTGAGCAACGTGTGGGGCTCCAACGGCATGGATTTCGACGTCACCAATTCCGTGAATGCCTCGTTGCCGACCGGCACCAGCCCGCGCGAGTTCTACGCCGGCCGCATCTACTTCCGGCAGAACACCACCAACCTAGGCTTTTCGCGGCAATACCGCGAGCTGGGCTTCCTGGAAACGCTGAGCGTGGCCTTCGGTGGCGAGTACCGCGACGACCAGTACCAGATTGAGGCCGGTGACCCGGCCTCCTACGCCAACGGCATCAACGGCCAGGGCCGCACGGTGCGCACGGGCACCGCCGCCAACGGTACGCCCACGTTTGGGCCCGCTGCGGCCGGCGCCCAGGTGTTTCCGGGATTCCAGCCCAGCAACGAGCTGACCCGCTCGCGCACCAACGTGGCCGGCTACGCTGAGGTGGAAAGCGACATCAGCCGCCGCCTGCTGGTGAGTTTGGCCGGCCGCGCCGAGGACTACTCCGACTTCGGCTCCAACGTGAGCGGCCGGGTAGGCGTACGGCTGAATATTCTGGAGGATGTGGCCTTGCGCGGCAACCTCGGCAACGGCTTCCGGGCGCCTTCGCTGCAGCAGCGCTACTTCACCAACCAAAGCACCCAGTTTGTGCAGGGCGCCCCCCAAACCGTGCTGACGGCCAACAACGAAAACCCCATCGTGCGGCAGTTTGGCGTGGGCTCTTTGAAGCAGGAAACATCCCGCAACTACAGCCTGGGCCTCACGGCGCGGCTGCTGCGCACCATCACGCTCACCGTGGATGCCTACCAGATTGACATCAACGACCGGATTGCGCTCAGCTCGCAGTTCAGCCGTGCCAATGCCCTGGTGGCCGGCTACCTGAATGCAGCCGGAGCCACGGACGTGGGTATTGTGCAGTTTTTCGCCAACGCCATCGATACCCGCACCCGCGGCCTTGATATTGTGGCCAACGAGCGGCTGACGCTCTCGGAAACCAGCACGCTGAGTTTGACGGCCGCTGCCAACTTCACGGAAACCAAGGTGCAAAGCGTGAACGTACCCAGCCAGCTCGAAGACCCCACACTGCGCACCATCTTCTTTGACCGCCAGCAAACCGGCCGCCTCGAAGACGCCCAGCCGCGCAGCAAGATTGTGCTGGCCGCCAACTACACGCTCAGCAAGCTGGGCCTGGAGCTGCGCACCGTGCGCTTCGGTGAGGTAGTGTTCCGCGACGCCCGCGTGGACCCCGTGCCTACCCAGGCCAACCCCAACCCATTCTTGTTTTCCAGCATCGACCAGACGTTTTCGGCCAAGTGGGTGACGGACGCTACCGTGACGTACCAGTTGCTGCCGCAGCTGCAGCTGGCTGTGGGCGCCAACAATCTGTTCAACGTCTACCCCGACAAGTACCGTGTGAATGCGCGCAACAACGCCAGCAACTTTGCCGTGGATGGTACCAGCTACGCTTCCAACCTCGACAACACCAACCGCGGCCGCACACTTTATAATCCCAACCAATTCGGCTTCAACGGCGCCTTCTATTTCGGCCGCGTGAACGTGACGCTGGGTAAGTAGGGAAAAGTAACGTGGAGTGGCACTCCGCAAACGGGCAACGCGAGTATCTGGCATTGGCGCAAATGGCGCGGTGCCGGGTACTCGCGTTATTTGTTTTCGGGGTGCCACTCCACGTTACTCCGGGTCGAATCTTTTCAGCACCAATGGAAATATAACCAGCTCTCCGTAGAAGGCGCCGGCCACAGCAATGGCCGTGAGTGAGCCAAACAACTGCACCGTTTTCAGGGAGCCCAGCGTCATGACGGCGTAGCCCAGAAACAGCACTACGCTGGTTAGCACGATGGTGGGACCGACGTGCGCAATGGTGGTGAGGCGGGCCTGGGCGGGCGTGAAGCCGTGGCGGCGGTGCTGCTGGTAGCTGTACACGAAGTGGATGGTGTCATCGACGCACAAGCTGAGCACGATGGAAGCAATGCTGGCCGTGGCCGTGTCGAGCGGAATGCCCAGCCAGCCCATGGCGCCCAGCAGCACCAGCACCGGAAACAGGTTGGGCACCACCGTGAGCAGCGCCAGCCGGAAGCTGCGAATGAACGCCCACGTCAACCCGAACACCAGCCCGAACGACAGCAGCAAGCTGTTGGTTTGGGACTCCGTGACGTAGGCCACAATGTTGGCGTAGAGCGGCTGGTAGCCGGCAGCCCGCACCGTAGCCACCGGCCCCAGCGTGGCGCGCGCCACTGTTAGCAGCGTATCCACCTTGGCCGTGAGCTGCCGCGCCGACAGCATCCGGCCCGAAACCGTGACGCGCCCGGTGCCGGAAGGCTCGTGCACAAACTGGGCCAGCAGCTTCGGATAGTTTTGTTTCAGTTGCCGCTCTACCGCGTGCAAAGCGCCCTGGCTGGCGCGCAGGCGGGCGGCTTTGCCACCAACCTGCGCTTCCAATCCGGCCTGATAGAGCGAGTGAAACCCGGTTACCTGGCCCACGCCGGAAAGCTGGCGCACCGAGTCGGCGAAGGCGAAGGTGGCCTGCACCACGGCTACGTCCGACAGGGCGTGGCCGGGGCGGGGCTCCACCAGCAGCTCCAGCGGCATGTAGGGCCCCCAGCTGGCTTCAATGGCCTCATGGTCCGCGACGACGCGGTGGGTGGCGGGCAGGTAGCCAAGCGTGTAGGTGTCGGAACGGAGGCGGGACAGGCCGGCGGCCAGTGCCAGCGTGAGTAGCACGGAAAGTGCGGCGAAAAAGCGCGGCCGGGCCAGCAGATAATGGTAGAAAGCCACCGTGCGGTTGGCGGCCGAGTGTGTGGCGGCGGCAGTGCGGGCCGGGGCTTTGGCCAGTGGCAGCAGCAGTACGCCCAGCACAAATGTGAACAGCAAGCACAGCGCAATGCCCAGCGCCGCAAACACCCCAAAATTGCGCAGAATAGCCATCGGGCACGACAGCAGCGCCAGAAAACCCGCCACAGTGGTGAGCATGGTGAACAGGCAAGGCGCAAACACGTTGCGCAAAGCCTGCAGCGCGTCGTGGCGGGCGGGGCTGGTGGGTGTGCGCAGGCGGTTGCGCTCATTAATGACATGCATGGCATCCATGATGCCCAGCAGAATCAGCACGATGGGCAGCAGCACGGTCATCAGGTTTACGCGGTAGCCCAGCGCCCCATACACCCCAAACGTAACGTAAGTGGCCAGCCCCACAATGCCCAGCGTGTACACCAGCAGCAGCAGGTTGCGGTAGACAAGCAGCAGTACCCCAAACATCAGCAGGTAGCCCAGCCCCAAGAACAGCCCAAAATCGTGCTGCGACAACGCATTCAGACCCGCATACACGATGCCTACGCCGCCCAGATGCGCCTGCTCCGGCCGGAAATACCGGTATACCACTTGCTGCACCTGCGCCAGAATCTCGCCGCGCCGGTCGTCGAAGTCGGGCCGCTGGTGCAGTTGGATGATGAAGCGCGCCGTGGTGAAGTCGTTGGAAAACAGGCTTTGGCGCAACGTGGGCAGCGGCTGCAGCGCCCGCCGCACTTCAGCCGCTGTGGTGCCAGCCGCCAGTAGTGGCTGTGAGGTGCCGGCCAAGCCCCGGCCGGGCAGCTGGGTGTTGCCGGGGCCGTTCACGCCCGCTACGGCCGGCAGGGCTCCCAGCTCGCGGGTGAGGTTGCGAAAGGCCGCCAGATACGCGGGCGTAAGCACCGGCTGCGTATCATGCACGGCCAGAATCACCACTTCGTCGTTGCCGAAGCGTTGCTGAAAGGCGCGGTATTCGCGCAATGCCGGGTCGTCCTGCAGAAACCACGTAGCCAAGCTATTATCGACCACCATAGCAGCCTGCACGCCGGGCCACAACGCCACGCAAGCCGCCACAATCAGCAGCAGGAGCAGGTAGCGGATTCGGTAGAGGTGGAGCATGATTTGGATAGAGGGGTTAATTATCGTTCCGAGCCGTGCCTGTTATTCCGATGCAGGAGGAATCTTGCCTGAATAGTAATTCTAGTAGCCTGGCGAGATTCTTCCTGTGTCGGAATGACAGCGCCGCGTTACAAACAAGCTCAGTTCAGTGCCAGCTCATACAGCGCGTAGTGGGCGGTTTCGGCGGGCAGGCCGTCGGTGAAATGCAGAGAGAAGTTGTCGGAGCGCATCAGGCAGAAAATGGCCTCGTCGTACAGGTCGCGGAACGTCAGCATGCCGTAGGCGCCCAGGTAGCTCATCAGCTGCTGATTGCGAAAATCGGGGTGTACGCCGATAGTTTTGGCCAGCATTGTTCGGCGCGGCAGGCGTGGATAGTCGCGCTGGAAATTGGGCGGCTCGGTGCCAAGGTGCAGAGGCGCGTAGTTAGGGTGGCAAAGGCTGAGCGCCACCAGGCGGCCGTGCGCTTTTTCGCGCAGCAATACCGAGGTGTGCGGGCACAGCTTGGCGGCGTATTCGGCGTTGTAGAGCTGCCGGAACTGGCTTTTCGGAATGGGCTGGTAGGCCGGGTTAGCACTGAAAATCTGGTGCACCAGCTCAAAAATGGCTTCCTCATGCTCCGGCCAACTGACTGGTGTAAGCGGAATAAACTCGTAGGGCAGACTCCGGACGGCGGCCAGCAGGCTGGCCTTGTCCTGGTACACGGCCGGCACCGTGGCGGGCGCAATCAGGCGGCTTTCAAAGGTGAGGACGGGCGCAAAACCCAGCTGCTCCAGCAGGCCCGGATAGTAGGCCGGGTTGACCGGCTCCCGGTCGAAGTGCTGCCAGGAAGGCGCCGCACCCAGGCGCAGGCGGTAGGGGTGGTAGGTGTTGAAGTTGAGTGGCCCCTGCAGGTGCGTGTAGCCGCGCTGTCGGGCGGCCAGCTGCAGCTGCGCAAATGCTGCCTCGTTCAGTGCCACATCGTCCACGGTTTCCCAATACCCGAAATACGCGGTGCGGCTGTCCTTCGGGAAGATGCCCACCAGCCGCAGCTGCGTGTGGTTGGTGAGCAGCACGATGTCGTTGCGCTCCAGTTCCTGCCGGAACAGCTGCCGCACGGCCGCTGCATCCTCCTGCGGCTGATAAGGCAATGCTGCGTAAATCGGGACGGGAATCTGGAAGAACGAATCCGGCAAATGGTCCTGAAACGGCAGCTGGTGGATGGGGATCATAGGAGGAGAATAGAGCGTAAAGTAGGCGTTACTCCACCATCTTAATCTGGCCGGTTTCGCCGTTGAGGCGAATGTGCTGGCCGGTGCGGAGGCGTTGCGTGATATGCGGCACGTTGATGATGGTGGGGATGCCCAGCTCGCGCAGCAGAATCACGGAGTGCGACAACGACGAGCCTTTTTCGATGATGACGCCGCGGCACATTGGAAACAAGGCGGCCCAGCCGGGGTCGGTGCGCAGGGCACACACGATTTTGCCGGTCACGTTCAGGTCGCCGCCGGGGTCGGTGATGACGACCACCGCGCCTTCAGCCACGCCAGGGTAGCAGCCGGTGCCAGCTAGGGCGCCTTCGGGCAGGGGCGGGGCAGCGGTGGGGCGGGCGGGCATCGTCACGCGGGCCGGCACGTCTTCCTGAGCGTACTGCCGGAACTCGCGGCGGCGCTTGGCTACCAGTGGCAGCAGTGGCGCGGTGCCGTCGGCCAGGGCGGCCAGCAGTTCCGGCTCCGTCAGCCAGAACACGTCTTCGGTAGCGGCAAGCTGGCCACGTTGCGTGAGTTGCGCGCCCATGGCCCGGTAGAGCGCCCGGTACATGCCAAACAGCCGCGTGCGTTCCAGCCGTAGCGCTTCGCGCTGCCGGATGGCCAGCTGCAGTTGGTTGAGGTTGCGCTGCAGCCGCCACCGAAACCAGCGGCTGCGGCCCGTCAGCCTATTGGCTAGTTCCTGCCGGGCCTGCTGCTGCAGGGCGCTACCAGCCTCAGTTTCCGGGGCGGGAGGCGCCAGCAGGAAGTTGCGCAGGTACTGGTAGAACACGGCGGGCTCCACGCGCATGGTGGCCGTTTCCAGCTTCAGCTCGCCCACCGTCCGGTCGCCGTACTGCCCGATGAACTCTTCCACGGCCCGGTGAAAATCCGGCGCCAGTTGGGCCACCTGGGCGTGTAGATCGGGCGGGGCGGCCAGCACCAGCTCGCGCAGGGCGGCCTGGGGCCACGCGGCGCGGGCCAGGGCCTGCAGCTGGCGGGTGGGCTGGGTGCTGGCCACCTGCTGGTCGCCGGACAGATACCGGCTCAGAAACTCATCGGGCTGCGTGATGCCGGCCCGCTGCAAACCCCGATTCACGCGGCCGTTGGTGGTCATCACGAAGAAGTCGTTGATGATGGGCGTGGTCCAGTTTTGCAGCAGCTGCGCATCCAGGATATCTTTTTGCTGCCGCAGCTCGGCCCCGCTGAGCGTGGCCAGCGGCAGGGCGTAGAATCGCTGATACTGCGCCCGGAAGTGCGCGTGAAAATCCGGAACGCGCTTCTTCAGCTGCCCGAAGGCCCGCAGCAGCCGCAACAGATTCAGGGCCAGACCAGGTAGCAGTTGGAGCGTGGCGCCCAGCGTTTTCTGCTGGCTGACTACGAAATCCACGGGCTCTTCCACGCCCATCATGCGCTCCATATCGGCCTTGTTTTGCCGGAAGGAAGGCAACAGCTGCAAGCCGCGGTACCAGTTGTTGATGTTGTAATAGATGCGCCCCTTCACCAGCCCCAATAGCTGCGTGACGGTGCTTTCTTGGGCCTGAATACGCGCCGGCGGCAAACCCAGCACGTGCATGGTCTGGCGGTACACCGTGGCGTAGGCACGTTGCGCAAAGCTGAACGTGAGTGGTGTCGTGACCCCACAGTAGCTTTCCTGGATGTTGGAGTTATCGTAGACCACCACCTCCGGCATCGGCTGCGTGATGGGCCGCGCCTGCACCAGCCACGGCTGGCCGGCTTCTAGCACAAACTCCAGGTCCTGGGGCTGGCCGAATTGCTGTTCCAGTTGCGTGGCCGCCGCAAACAGCTCCGCCAGCTGAGGTTCTGTGAGGCAGGCGGCGTGCTGGTGGTCAGTGGGCACAGGGGTTTGCTGCAGCCCATCGGCGCTGCTGGCACACTGAAACTGCGTGTCCTTGGTGGCCAGCTTGGTATGGCAGGCGCCGCCGGTACGCTTGTTGAGGTAGAACTCGTCGGGTTCCAGCTGGCCGCCCACCAACCCCTCTCCGAAGCCCCAAACGGCGTGAATGGCCATTTCCTGCGGGTACTCCGGGAAGGTGGAAAACACCACGCCGCTCACTTCGGCGGCCAGCTGCCGCTGAATGATGACGGCCGGCCGCGCCACCAACGGTAGCTGCTTTTGTTGACGGTAGGCCAGAGCCCGCTCAGAGTAGGCGCTGGCCGCGCACCGCCCCACCGCCGCCCACACCGCCGCCTCCGACGTCAGATTCAGAAACGAATCCATAAGCCCCGCAAACGAAGCACCCGCGCCGTCCTCATCGGCCACCGAGGAGCGCACCACCACCGGTTGCGCCGGAAAGCCCCAGCCCGCCAGCACCTGCCGGATGGCTTGCTGATCGGTGGCGGGCAGCTGAAACTCCTGCAGCCGCTGCCGCTGCTGAATGGCATCCGGGGCGGCTAGCAGCGCATCAAAAGTTTCGGCGGGCAGCACCAAGAACTCCGGCACACGCATGCCCGCCGCCTGCAGGCGGAACAACCCGCGCGCCTTGTGGCCGATGGTGTACTGAGTGGGCAGCAGAGAACCGTGAAGAACCATGGGGTTTGGGTGGAATTGAACAGGGTAGAGACGCGTATTCGCGTCTCGGCGCATTCTGATGTTGTTTATCCTTGACCTTGGCGGCGCAGACGACGAGACGCAAAGTATTGCGTCTCTACAGCAGAACCAGGCCGATAATGGCCAGATAGCTGGTCAGCATGAACATAGACACCAGCAGCTCGGCGGTGCGCAGCAGCTTTTCCTGAGGTCGGGCCGCCGCCCGGCCGTACACCAGCAGCGCAAGGACAAACAGCCCCGCCAACAGCACAAATGCCCACGCGCCGGCCTGCAGCTGTTGCAGCAATAGACTCTGCACCGCAATGCCGCCCAATAGCACCAGCAGCACCGCCGCAATAGCGCCGCGGTAGCCCAGCGTGCGGGAGTAGGAGTCGATGCCGAACTGCTCGGCGGCGGGGGCGTGGGTTTTGCGGGCCAGCTCGAACGCAAAGCCGCCCAGCAAACTCAAGGCTGCCAGCAGCCAAAACCGCAGCGGCGTGGCCACATCGGGCTGATACAGCGCGTATGCCTGCCACAGCCAGTAAACGACGAGCGGCATGATGAGCATGTGGCTGAGTGCATATAGTACCAGCCGCCGCTTCAGAAACTCGCCTATTCCGAACTCGTAGCGCATCAGCAAGCTGTAGACCAGCGCCAGCGTCCAGCCGCCAAGCGCCGCCCGCCCCATCTGCGCCGACCACACCAGCTCGCCCACGGCCCCCAGCCATGCCAGTTGCTGCAGCTGCCCCAGCGTCACGAGGCCCTGCTGCAGCACGCGCTGCGGATGGTGCACGGCGTCGGTGGCGTAGTCCTTGATTTCATCGAACACCCGCAGGCGGAAGAAAAAGGAGATAGTAGCCAGCATTCCGCCCACCTCGCGCCACCCAAATGTATTTCCTGCGCCCCGCCCCACCACCGACCACACCGTCAGAAACAGCACCGCAAACAGTCCCATATTAACGGGCGGAAACCGCTGATTCAGATACGCGGCGAGGTGGCGGAGTTTCATTCGGAGGGGTATGGTGCTATGGTAATTGTGGGTCACTATCCCGATGCGACGCCGCAGGCGTCGGACTGGTTGGCGGCTGCGCCGCCTGGAACCATCTGAACAGGCTATGTGAACGACGACGCAACAAAGTCAGCGGGCGAAAACCGGTCGTACGCTTGCAGCGTCGGACTGAGGCAACGGTAATTTAAAGGCTGGGTGCTCAGTGGATGCCGTTTGGGTTAGCGTGTTGAAAAAGCTGTCAACCACGCGGGGCAGGAAAGGGTAGGGGCCCACGGAATGTGCCATCAGGTACATGCCCAGACGGTGCAGCCCGAAATCGAGGGCAGCATAATAGGCTTCATGGCGAAAGTCGGCCACATCGGCGTAGCGGCCGGTATGCGCGTGCAAAGCTTGGCGGTAGTGCTCCAGGTAGGCGGGCCGCAGGTGGTAGCGGTCGGCATCGAGTACAAAGCACAGCAGCTCCACCACATCGTACACCGGAACGTGGTAGGTGGCCAGCTCCCAGTCGTAGGCGCAAAGCTGCAGGGTGGGGCCGGCGCCCCGGAAACAGGTGTTGCGCGGGTTCAGGTCGTTGTGGATGAGCGTGCGCGGCCGGGCATCTAGCCAGGCTTTGCGCGCCGGAATCTGTTGGATGGCCGCGTGCAGTTGCGCCGTACGCTGCGGGCTGAACAGCTCCGGGAAGCGCGGCGCGGCGTTGTGGAGCAGCGCCGTCCAGAGTGGGGCCAGTTCCTGCATGTAGGCGCCGGTAGGCAAGTCGGGCCAGGTGGGTGCGGGCACGCCGGGCGGCAGCAGGTGGCGGGCGTGCCAGGCGGCTATTTGCTCCAGTGCCGTGCGGATGTGGTGGTCGGTCCAGGCGGCCGGGGTCTGCACCGAGTTAAGCAGCGTCACGTCCTCCAGATACTCCATCAGCACACAGTAGAGGCCGGTTTCCTCGTCGGCGTGCGTGCCCCAGATGCGCGGCATCAGGCCAGGCGCGGCGTGTTCGTACACAGCCAGCTCGCGCTGGTGGGTGTGCTGAAAGCCGGTGCGCCCGGCAAAATTGGGGTAAACTTCGGCCAACTCACCGCCACACAGCTGGGCCAAGCCGGCCAGCATACCGGATATTTCGCCGCCGTGAGGCTTCACCTTGAGCACCATGTGGTGCGTGGTTGGCTGGCCGGCTTCTTCCAGCGTGATGGCCAGCCCGAAGTGCCCGATGGGCCGGGTGCTCTGGCCGGCCGTTAGCGTCACCAGAATGCTGGCCGAGTTGTCGAGCGGCAAGGGTTCCACGGCTAGGACTCTGCAGGGCTGCGTGGGCGTGCGGGCGCGCAGTATTTCTTCCAGAAACGCCGGGCTTGTCAGGTCGAGAATGGCGGTATCAGGCACAGTGAGCGAGAAAAGCAGGTGTGGAAGAAGTGGCAACACAGATCTGGCGTGAGTCGAGCACGCGCACGTTGCGGAAGTAGAAGCAGGCTTCCTGCTGCGACAGCCGCTCGGAAACCGCCGTGGCAATGGGTAGCGGCGCCGCGTCGGCAGCGCCATCGGCACCCTGGTTGGCCCCTTGGTCGAGCAGCAGATTCCAGTAGACCACCCGCAGCGGCCGGTTGCGGGCAAACAGCGCCTGCGCCGTACGTTGAAACTCGGCCGGGCTGGTATACTCGAAGATATTGGACAGGCTGGCTTTGCTGATACCCTGGCCGGCCGCGCTGCGCAGGTAGCCCACGGCCTCGCCTTCTACCAGCGTGAGCTTGGGCAGCTGCTGGCGCAGCAGCGCATGGTGGCGGCGCTGGTAGCAGGGCGGCAGAATGGCGCAAGGCAGGTTTTCGGGCCCGAAAAAGAAGAACCGCAGAAAGAAATTGTCGCGCATCAGCTCGGTGTGCAGCGTGTCGCGTAGCCGCAGGTAGAAGGCTTCTCCGCCCGACTCGGCTGCGTAGCGAAACAGGCGCGGGTCGCGGCCCTTGCTCAGGTTGGCCTCATCGAAATACGCCACGAACTGCGCCGGAAAGGTGGAATCAGCCAGCTCCGTTTCGAAATAAGTTGCTTGCTCCGCCACCGTATCGAACTCCAGCAGCTGCCGCAGCTGCGTCTGCATGGCCGGGGCCAGCGTCGGCAGAAAGCCGGTAACGTAGCTTTCCAGTTGCCCTGCCGTAAGAATGCCGGCCGGGTGGCTCTGGAAAAATGCGGCCCAATACGCCTGCTCGGCGGCTGGCAGCGTAGGCGCCACTGTTTGCCAGGCGGCTGCCACCGCCGCCGGTCCGGCCAGCCCTAACAAGCCGCGCAGCACGGCGTGCTCGTGGTGCTGGATGACGTGCCGCTTCAGGCGCAGCAGCTGCAGCTGCACCGGATTCAGGTCGATGGCCGTGACGTGGCGCGGGTTTTTGAGTAGAGCATTGAGCACGTTGCAGCCCGCCGAAGCTACCACCAGCATGTGGTCTGTGGGCTGGATGCAGAGGGCGCTATAGAGCGTGCGGCTGTCTTCCCACACCAGCGAATAGCGCAGGCGGTCCAGCGCCACCTTGTAGAACTCGGATTCCATAATTAGCGAAGCTGAGAGTAGAGAATTTTGGAATGATGGCGCGCATCCACCGGTAGCGTGTTACGCCGATATACGCCCAAAACAGGCATCAATGGCAGCTTTTCAGCCAGCAGCTCGGCTATACTTTCGAGCGGAGCGGTGCCCTGCACGAACAACGTGAAGCCGGTGGCATCGGCGCGGGCGGCGGCGCGCTCCACGCCGGGCAGGTGGTAGAGTAGGTGCTCCAGCTGGTAGTGCTGCACGCCGTGGTGCAACTGTTCGTTGCCCTGGCGGCCGGTGAGGTAGAGCTGGCCGTCGGCCACGTAGCCGTAGTCGCCGGTGCGTAGCCACTCGCCGGGCGCTACCGCCACGTGCGCGCCCCGCACCCACAGCTCGCCCACCGGCTGGCGGTTTGTGGCTTCGGTTTCAATCATACCCAGCAGCTCAAAACGCCATTCCAGCCCATCCTGAATAGGACCCACGCAGTAGCCGGCCAGCGGGATAGGCGAATCGGGAGTCACCTGGCGCACAGCAATGGGCTCGGCTTCCGATGAACCATAGATAATGTGGATGGTGGCCCGCTCAAACGTCTGCCGAAGCTGTTGCGCCAACGGTTCCGGCACCGGCGAGCCACCCACGCCCACCGCCACCACTTCCGGCAACGCCACGGGCTGCTGCCGCAGGTGCGCCAGCAGCGCGCCAAAGTAAGCCACGTTGCCGGTCAGGGTCTGCACTCGCTCCATGAGCAGCTGCGCTACAATGCGGGCCGGGCTGAGCTGCCGGAGGTCGTGCCAGGGCACGGCCGGCAGCACACTCACCACGCCCGCTGCCAGATTGTGCAGGAGCACGTTCGGAAACAGCGGAAAGTCGCGCTGCCCCAGCCACGGCGGAAAGGCGGCCTTGATGGCCGCGTGCTGCGCCTGCAGCACCACGTGGCTGCGCCGGATGGCCTTGGCGCGCCCCGTAGAGCCGGAGCTGTGCGACACCAGCGCCGGCTGCTGCGCCGGTACCGGACAGGCCTGCCAGGCATCATCTGTAGCTTCCAGCCGCTTGGAGGCCACCAGAACCAGCCGCAGGCCGCCTAGCCGGGCTGCCAGCCGCATCAGCGGGCGGGGCGCAGTGCCAATCAATGCTACCGAAATATCCAGGCGGCGCACCAGCTGCAGCAGTTGCCAACCCGACGCACCCGCGGGCGGCAAAACCGGCACGGCGCCCACGGCCTGCACCGCCAGCAACCCAGCAATCAGCTCCACGCTGACGGGCACCGCCAGCAGCACCAAGTGGCCGGGCTGCACGCCAGCCCCCAGCAGTTGCTCCCGTGTGGTGGCTATTTGCTGCAGCAGGTCATTGCCGGTGTAGCGGTGGGTGGTGCCATCGGGTGCGGGCCACACCAGGCACACCTGGGTTGGGTGCTGCCGCAGCTGCGCCAGAATGTGTTGCGCGTAGTTGGTGGTTCGGCTTTGAGCCACCATTTCCTCCTCCTGATACCGGGAGTTACCCGTGCGTTTGGTAGCCAAACCTGGCACGGGTGGAGCGAAGATGTAGGCGAGTGGCTGCATGAGGTAGGAAAGGTGCTGCACCGCTCAGATATTGCCTAACCATCCTTCATGGTTGTTGGACTTTACAGATCGGAGATTGACTGTGTAAAATGCCTTCAAATGCCTTTTTAGGCGGTTTTCACCTGACTTTATTTAAGACTGTATCTCTGAGTGTAGCCCACTCATTTCCTTACCGGAAGGGTTGTGGTGAGATGTGCTTGATGGAAAAAATTCAGATGCATAGTCAATTGGCACCTGTGGCAGGCCGCGCTACAGTAAAGCCTGCAGATGTGCAATCGACAGCAAATTGCCTGCTGGGTATAATGACAACATAACATAAATAGGTGATGCAAATACTCTATTCGCTCATTATAAAATAAATTATATTTATTATTTAAATATTTATTATAAATTTCAATCAGCCTGTAGAGTTGGTTGTCTGTTGAGGAAGGTTGGGCCAACTGAGAGTATCCCAGGCGAATTCCGGTAGGTGGGCCGCAGCATGCGGCTTGTGCGTGAGGCTCTGTTTTTTAGCTCCTAATCTGGCAGTTTGCTGTACTGCCCCCGCTGTCTTTTTCACCCAAGTAGGTTAGTGCTGCCGGCCTAAGCAGGCGGCTTGCTTCGCTCTAAACAGCACCCGCTCCACCGTTTTGGTATTAGGCTAATAGCCCGCAGCCTTCTCTGCCACGTCCTGTCTGGCGGGCTGCGGGCTTATCTCCCTGCTGTTCCGGGTTTGCGCTTTATGCCCGCCAGTTGTGCAGTGCTCATCGCAGGCGGGCAGTTGGGCTTGTTCATCATGCTTCTTCACAGCTTGAATACTATGCGTAGATATCTCTGCTTCTTTCTGCTCCTGCTTCTGCCACTATCAGTGCACACTCTGAGAGCACAGACGCCCCCCGCAGGCTTCACCTCCACGGTCGTCTCCGATCAGTGGAATGAGGCAGTTGGGCTCACTTTTAATGCCAGTGGCACTCACATGTTCGTGTGGGAGCGGGGCGGCAAAGTATGGGTGGTATACGACGGCCAGCGGACGCTGCTGCTTGATATAAGCCCGGAGGTAGGGGCCTGGAATGACCACGGCCTACTTGGTTTTGCTTTGCATCCGCAGTTCGAGACCAACGGCTACTTCTACTTATTCTACCTCGTAGACCGGCATCATCTGCTGAATTTTGGGACGCCGGCCTACAACCCTGCTACCAACGATTATTTCAGTGCCAGTATCAGCCGCCTGACGCGCTACACCGCCACCCGGAGCGGCACTGCCTACAGCGTAAACCCGGTGAGCCGAAAGATTCTGCTGGGCGCCACCAGATCGACGGGTGTGGTTAGTCTGGAGCGCAGCCACAGTGCGGGTAGTCTGGTTTTCGGGGCCGACGGCACGCTGCTGGCTTCCGTCGGCGACGGCGCTCACGGCTCAGACAACGACTACGGCAGCAACCCCAACACCTATTACGCCCAGGCGCTGGCTGATGGCCTGATGACCAGCAAAGACAACATCGGAGCTTACCGGGCACAGGCCGTGGATTGTTTGAGCGGTAAGATTCTGCGCCTCGACCCTGAAACCGGGGCCGGTGTGCCCAGTAACCCGTTCTACCAAGCTTCCGACCCGCAGGCGCCGTGCTCCAAGGTATGGGCCCTGGGCTTCCGCAACCCATTTCGCATGACGCGCCGGCCCGGCACGGGAAGCGCCAGCCCTGCCGATGGCAACCCCGGCACGCTGTACGTCGGCAATGTAGGCTACTTCACCTGGGAAGAAGTGGAGGTGGTGAGTCGGGCTGGCCAGAACATGGGCTGGCCGCTGTTTGAGGGCCTGGAAGCCAACACCACCTACATGGGCCGCACGCAGCCCAATCCGTACGCGCCCAATCCGCAGTACGGCATCAATGGCTGCACACAGCAGTATTTCACGTTCCAGAACCTGATAACGCAGGCCACACCCAGTGGCACCGCCACCTTCCTGAATCCATGCGGTGGGCAGGCCATTCCCAACTCGATACCCACCTTCGTACACACACGCCCGCTCATCGATTGGGGCCACAATGGCGGGCCCTCCCGGACAGGTATTTTCACGGGCAGCACACCGGGTGTCGTTAACCTGGGGGCGGCTGGCTCGCCGGTAGCGGGACCACAGTTTGGGGGCAGCGCCAGCGTGGGTGGGGTTTTTTATCCTCACAATGATTTTCCGGCCCAGTACCAGAACACCTACTTCTTTGGCGACTATTCGGGGGGCTGGATTCGCAACATGGCCGTGAGTGGCACCAACGTTCCTTCGGTAGTAGGCAATTTCATTTCTGATGGCGCCGTGGCCGTGGGGTTGGCCGTGCATCCTACCACACCCGGCCTCTACTATATCAACTTCCCTTCTGAAATCATCAAGGTAACGTATACGGCCTCCAATCAGGCACCGGTGGCTGTGGCCAGCTCCAACCTAAGGTTCGGGCCCAGCCCGCTGAGCGTGCAGTTTACGGGCAGCACCTCCACCGACCCAGAAAATCAGCTGCTCAGCTACCGCTGGGACTTCGGCGACGGCTCCAGTAGCACGGCTGCCAACCCAACCCATAGCTTCGTGGCCCCTGCCGGAACACCCACACCGTATACTGTGCGCCTAACCGTGACGGACCCGCAGGGCCTGACGGGACAGGCCACCCTGCTGATTTCAGCCAATAATACCCCGCCCCAGGTCACGATTACCAGTCCGGCGCCCAACACACTGTATTCGGTGGCGACCCAGTCGGCGTTTGTGCTGCGTGCCTCTGTGGCGGATACCGAGCATGGCACTGCTCAGCTTAGCTACCGGTGGCAGTGCTTTCTGCACCACGCCGACCACCAGCACCCCGAACCCGTGCAGACCACCCCTGAGGCCACCCTGACTACCACGCCCGTGGGCTGCGGCGCCGAAACTTACTACTACCGCATAGTACTGACCGTAACTGACGCCGCGGGCCTGGCTACCACTCAGGAAATGCGCCTGAACCCGGATTGTGCCTCAGCCCCCACCCTGAGCTTCTACCGAGCCATCAACGTGGGCGGGCCGGCACTGAGCCTGGACGGCAACACCTGGGAGGCGGGCACGGCCACAGGATTCAACACAAACGGCTTTGTATTCACTGACAATTCAGTACCCTTGGTGCCCACTACCGACGCGCCACGCACCGCCATGATCCGCAACTCGGCTTACAACCCCAGCGGCCTGACCGCCACGCTCAGCGGCGTGCCGGCCGGGCAGTACCGGGTGTGGGTGTATGTGTGGGAAGACAATAATGCTGAAGTGTTTTCGCTGGCCATCAACGGGCAGATAGTCGCACCTAACTACAACAGCGGACCTGCCGGTACCTGGAATAACCCCGGCCCCTATGACATAACTGTGGGCACAGACGGCACCGTGCAAATCAGCAGTACGGGCGGCACCATGAATCTGTCCGGCCTGGAGCTGTGGCGGCTGGGTACCGCACCACCACCGGGCAACCAGGTGCCGGTAGCCGCTGCCGGGCCGGACCAGACGCTCACGCTGCCTACCAATAGTGTGCAGTTGCAAGGCAGCGGCACCGACGCCGATGGCACGATCAGCGCCTACAACTGGAGCCAGGTGAGCGGGCCGAACACGGCCGTGTTTTCTTCGCTGGCCGTGGCCCAGCCCACCGTCAGCGGGTTGGTGGCGGGCAGCTACGTGTTCAGTCTGGTGGTCCGCGACAACGCCAACGCCAGCAGCGCGCCTGACCAGGTGAGCGTGCTGGTGAATCCGGCGCCGGGCGGTGGCACGAGCTACGCATTCTACCGGGCCATCAACGTGGGCGGGCCGGCGCTGAGCCTGGACGGCAACACCTGGGAGGCAGGCACGGCCGCGGGCTTCACCACCAACGGCTCGGTGTTCAGCAACAACGCCGTGCCCTTGGTGCCCACTACCGACGCGCCGCGCACGGGCATGATCCGCAGCTCGGCCTGGAAGCTGACGGGCCTGAGTGCGACGCTCAGCGGCGTGCCGGCGGGCCAGTACCGGGTGTGGGCGTATGTATGGGAAGACAACTACCCCGAGGTGTTTTCGCTGAGTCTGAACGGGCAGGCGGTGGCGAGCAACTACAACAGCGGCGCGGCCGGGCAGTGGGCCAGGCTGGGCCCGTACGAGGTGAGCGTGCCGGCGGCCGGCACGCTGGCCCTGACCAGCACTGGTGGCACCGTCAACCTGTCCGGCCTGGAGCTGTGGCGTAGTACGAGTACAGCAGCCCGAGCTCTGGCCGCTTCCGGTGCAGCCACCACAGCACCAGGCCGCACTGCCACGCTGCATCCCAACCCTTCGCCCGACGGCCGCTACACCCTGGAGCTATCTGCCGCGCCGAACCAGCTGCTGCGCTATACGCTGGTATCGGCGGTAGGCCTTGCCAGAGCAGAAGGTGCACTACAGTTGGCGCCAGGCCGCAAACGTTTCTCCCTGGACTTCTCGGCCCTGGGGCTGGAGCCTGGCATGTATCTGCTGCGAGTAGTAGGAGAGGGGTATCAGGCGCAGTTCCGACTGCTTAGGTAACCCCAATTTGTCTTGAATGCTGTTTGGCTTACTGCCACCAGTAAAGCCTTATTCTCGCAACAGCCGAAACACAGCCTCGCCGGAGCCAGGCCGGGCGAAGTACGCGCCGGCCGGCACTTCAGCGGCCGGCGCCCAGTTCACACTGCCGTCAGGACGGCTCTGCAGCGTGGCCATGAGCCGGCCCAGGCCATCGGTGATATACACGGGCTGCACGCCGGGCGTGGGCAGCCGGAACTGCACCTGGCTGCGGAACGGCATGGGGTAGGTTGAGAGCACCTGGGCGCGGCTTCTGGCTATACCCAACGCCTGTGCCGAAACCAGAAAATTGATGGTGCGCACTTCCGAGCCGCTGTTCGGGCAGTTGTCGTCCATAACCGTCACGGTGAAGGAGTAGCAGCCTAGTGGCAACGTAGCCGGTACCTGCCAGCTCAGCACTGCCTGGCTGGTTCCCTGCCGCTGAAAAGAAGCACCGGGGATAACAGAGGCCACGTCGCTGCTGATTTGTACCGCCTGGCCCGCGTCGGGGTCAGCGGCCGTGAGCGTTAGCGCAATACTCTGGCCGCGCTGCACCACAATCGGCTGGTTGAGGGGCTGGTTGGCGCCGGC
This sequence comes from Hymenobacter puniceus, assembly GCF_014333525.1. Taxonomy (GTDB): domain Bacteria; phylum Bacteroidota; class Bacteroidia; order Cytophagales; family Hymenobacteraceae; genus Hymenobacter. The sequence continues at coordinate 410,773 of NZ_JACSCX010000001.1, read as the reverse complement.
AATCTGCAGGCTTGAAAAGCTGGGGTTGCGGTTGCCATTTGCATCGAACACAGAGTACACTACGTCGCGCATTACACTGCCGATACGTGCCCAGGTGCCATTCACGCGGCGGTACTCGTCTACCTGCACTACCACGGTATTGAGGCCGCGCGCCGCCACCGGCGTGGTCTGCAGGTCACCATTGGCGGCGTTCAGCTCAAATTGCGGCACCGCCACGCCATTAATTGCCCTGAAGGACAATACGGGAAATCCAGCTGTAAATTGGCCCGCTGGATAAGTAGCCGTCTGCCCAGTAATAGGATCCTGAAACTGCCCGGCGGCATAGCTGGCGTACGCAATAGCAGTGCCACAACCCTGATTGGTTATAGTAGCTGAAAGTGGCTGCACGGAACGATACACCAGCGAGTCGCCATTGGGCTCAAAGGTGCTAAAGCTGTAGCGGTACGGCTGGCTGCCGCACACGTAGGGCAGCGCGAAGGAAGTGAAGCGCGGTGAGTTGTTGGTCAGACCACTGGAGTTATCCAGATAAGCTGTCATGTAGAAGCCTTCGGTATCGGTGGTATTCAGGTTCAGCATACCGCCTGAGCGCAGTTCCTCGATAACCTTGAGGGTCCATTGTCCCGGTAATAGAGTTACCGTGGCTTCGTATTGGCTGATGTTGTAGCTGCGCCCGTTGACAGCACAGCCCAACGCCCGGCGCATGAGCTGCAAGCGCGGCACTTGCAGTTGAAAGTTACTGGCAGAAGTGCTAGCGCACCCATTTTGGGTGCCGGACAAAAACATGATTCTAGGGTCCGGAAAATTAGTGCCAGCATCGGCCGGGTTGCTGTACAGCCGCGCCGTGATGCGGTATTGCGAGGCCGAGCCGGGAATATAAGCGTAGTCAAGGTCGCCGCCCAGTACGTGGCTGGCTTGGGCTCCGAGCCCACTCATCAGCAATAAACAACCCAGCAGCAGAAAGCGGATGCGGAAATATGCGTGCATAAGTAAGGGGAAATAAAGATGAAAACAATAAAGGGCAACCGTTGGCGGCTACCCTTGAAAGTAGTTGATAATGTGTTGGATAAAAACGATTCCAGTGTTATTTATTTCCCGCCCGTCGTCGATGAGGAGTTGGAGTCCAGAATCTTGAACAGCTCGTTGAGCTTCGGCGTCAGAATGATTTCGGTGCGGCGGTTGAGGGCCTTATTCTGGGGCGAGTCGTTGGCAGCCACGGGCACGTACTGGCTGCGGCCTGAAGCCGTGACGCGCTGCGGCGGCACGCCACCCGCGGCCAGCAACCGTGCAATTTCGGTGGCCCGCAGCACGCTCAAGTCCCAGTTGTCCTGCATGGCTCCGGCAGCGCGGCTGAATGGCACGTTGTCGGTGTGGCCTTCTACCACCACGTTCACGTCGGGCTGCTGCTGGAGCACAGCGGCCAGCTGCTTGAGCGCCTCCTGTCCCTTGGGGTCCACCTTCGTCGAGCCCGACTTAAACAGCAGCTGCTCCGACAACGACACATATACTTTTCCGTCCTTCATCTGCACCTGCAGGTCGGTGCCCTGGAAGCCACGCAATGCATTCGTGACACTGGCGCGCAGGTCGTTCACGGCCTTATCTTTCTCGGCCAGCGCCTTTTGCAGTTCGGCCAGGCGCGCCTCGCGGGTTTTCAGGTCGGCGTTCAGCTTGTCGATATCGGCACGGCTGCGGCGTAGGCCGGCATCCAGCTCCCCCAGCTCGGCCTCACGGCGGGCCAGATCCTGCGCTACTTTGTTGTAGTCCGATGACTTGTTGGCCAGTTCCCGGTCGGAGTTTTTCAGTAGCTTGTCGTAGCTGTCGGTGAGTTGGGTGTAAAGCTGTCGGGTGCGGCGCAGGGCATTGCCGGTTTGGGTGGAGTCGTCGGTGAGGCGCTTGGTTTGCAGGCGCAGCTCAGTCAGCTCGTCGGTGGCTTTGCGTAGCTCCGCTACGGCGGTGCGCTGCTGGCGCTCTGCTTCCGCTTTGCCTTGTTCTGTAGAAGCCTGCCGGGCCTTCAGGTCGTCGTACTTTTTGGAGGCCACGCAGCCGGGCAACACGAAGGCCGCGGCCAGGGCCAGCGCAGGAAACAGAGAAGCGGATTTTTTCACGGAATTCACAAGTTGAAAAGCCAGATTCGGGCTGCCGGGCGGTTGACTCGCTACATCCCGCAGCAAGGTACTCAGGGGCTGCCGCATGTTGCAATGCTGCCCCGCAATCAACCGATTTTCAACCTATATTTGGCGGCTGATTTCAGTGGCCCCTTTTTTCCTTCTGCTATGGCTTCTCCTACTGCTTCCCTGAGCGCCGAAACCGAGGCGCTGCTTCAGCACGAGTGCAAAACCATCAGCAAAGAGCTGCTGCACCAGCCTGGCCCCGACTTTCTGGACCGCTGCTTTGTGCCCGGCAACCGCACGCCGCAGGTATTGCGCAGCCTGGGCCAGCTCTACCACCACGGGCGGCTGGGCGGCACCGGCTACCTCAGCATCCTGCCCGTCGACCAGGGCATCGAGCACACGGCCGGCTCTTCGTTTGGGCCCAACCCCATGTACTTCGACCCCGAAAACATCATCCGGCTGGCCGTGGAAGGCGGCTGCAACGCCGTAGCCACCACCTTCGGCACGTTTGGCGCAGTGGCGCGGCGCTACGCCCACAAAATCCCGTTTCTGGTTAAAATCAACCACAACGAGCTGCTGACTTATCCCAATAAGTTCGACCAGATTATGTTCGGCTCGGTGAAGGAGGCCTGGAACCTGGGCGCCACGGCGGTAGGAGCCACCATCTATTTCGGGTCCGAAGAGTCGGGCCGGCAGTTGCAGGAGGTGAGCGAGGCGTTTGCGCTGGCGCACGAGCTAGGGTTGGCCACGGTACTTTGGTGCTACACCCGCAACAACGCCTTCAAAACTGCCGACAAAGACTTTCATGTATCGGCCGACCTCACCGGCCAGGCCAACCACCTCGGCGTCACCATCCAGGCCGACATCATCAAGCAGAAGCTGCCCGAAAACAATGGCGGCTTCAGCACGCTCAAGTTCGGCAAGACCTTCCCGGCCATGTACGACCAGCTGACTTCCGACAACCCCATCGACCTGACCCGTTATCAGGTTGCCAACTGCTACATGGGGCGCATTGGCCTCATCAACTCCGGCGGCGAAAGTAAAGGCGCCACCGACCAGGCCGAGGCAGTCCGCACAGCCATCATCAACAAGCGCGCCGGTGGCCAAGGTCTTATTTCAGGCCGCAAAGCGTTCCAGCGGCCTTTCGCCGAGGGCGTGCAACTCCTCAACGCCATCCAGGACGTATACCTGGACCCGGCCATCACGCTGGCGTAGGTTTGAATTAAAAATTGAGAATTAAGAATTGAAAATTCCGTATAAAACCAGCTTTTTAAGGCTTGGAAGATGATTTTTCGGAAGTTTTGATTGAGTTAATCCCCAATTTTTAATTTTTAATTCTCAATTTTTAATTGAACAAAATGTCTTGGTTTAAGCGAGTAGAAAAGGGCATTGTCACGCCGACAGAGCAGAAAAAAGAGACGCCGGACGGGCTGTGGTACAAATGCCCGGAGTGTAAAACCGTGGCTACCATGGCCGAGCACAAACGCCTGCTGGCCACCTGCGGCAACTGCAACCACCACGACCGGATTGACGCGGCCGAGTACTTCGATTTTCTTTTCGACGATGGGCAGTTTACGGAGCTGGATGCCGACATGCACTCCGGTGACCCGCTGCACTTTGTGGATACCAAAGCATATCCGCAGCGCCTCACGGCTACTGAAAAGGTAACCGGCCTGCGCGATGCCGTCCGGACGGCCCACGGCCTCTCCAATGGCCAGGGCCTGGTAGTAGCTGCCATGGATTTCCGCTTTATTGGCGGCTCCATGGGCTCGGTGGTAGGCGAGAAGATTGCCCGCGCCATTGACTATGCCCGCCAGCAGCGCCAGCCGTTCCTGATGATTTCGCGCTCCGGTGGAGCCCGCATGATGGAGGCCGGCTTCTCGCTGATGCAGATGGCCAAGACCTCGGCTAAGCTGGCTTTGCTCTCCGAGGCTGGCGTACCTTACATCTCGCTGCTCACTGACCCAACTACCGGCGGCGTTACGGCTTCGTTTGCCATGCTCGGCGACTTCAACATTGCCGAGCCAGGCGCCCTCATCGGCTTTGCCGGGCCGCGCGTTATCAAGGAAACTATCGGCAAAGATTTGCCTAAAGGCTTCCAGAGCGCCGAGTTTGTGCTGGAGCATGGCTTCCTCGACTTTATTGTGGACCGCAAGCAGCTTAAGCAGCAACTCACTGATTTGCTGGGCATGCTGCGCCCCACAGAAGTGGCTGAGCCGGTTGGCGCCAAGCTTGGCCAGCGGGCCCGCTAACTTTCGGCACACTTGTTGAAAACGCCCGGTTTGTGCAGCGTTGCTGCGCAGGCCGGGCATTTTGCTGGAACAACTTTTCAGGTTGAAACACTGCCACATATAGATGAGTGCCTATATTGAGCGAACATTTTACCTGCAATGCCAGTAAAGCACGACCAACCTCACTTGATTTTCTCACTCCCTACGTTCATTTAAATGAAAGCTCCTAATTCGCTGCTGTCGTTTTTTATGGCCCTGACCCTTCTGCTGGGCTCGTGCGCCACTTCTCAACCCCGCAACCCCAACATTCCGGACGCGCCTGATACCAACGGTACTGGCCCTCGCAAGACCGGCATGAGCAAGACTGCCAAAGGCGGTATCATCGGGGCCGGTGGCGGCGCCGTAGTAGGTGGCGTGCTCGGCCGCGTGATTGGCGGCAAAAACGGCACGGCTGCTGGGGCCATCATCGGCGCTGCAGTAGGTGGTACCGGTGGCGCCCTGATTGGCCGCAAAATGGACAAGCAGGCCGAAGAACTGCAGCGCGACATGCAGAATGCCAAAGTAGAGCGCGTAGGTGAAGGCATCAAAATCACCTTCGACTCCGGTATCCTGTTCGACACCAACAAGAGCGACCTGCGTGCTGCTTCGATGACCGAAATCCAGAAAATGGCCGAGATTCTGAAGAAGTACCCCGACACCAACGTATTGGTAGAAGGCCACACCGATGCCAGCGGTTCAGATGCCATCAACCAGCCGCTGTCGGAGCGCCGCGCGCAGGCTGTAGCCAACTACACCACCTCGCAGGGTGTTGATGCTGCCCGCGTAACCACTAAAGGCCTCGGTTCTTCGGACCCTATTGCTGATAACACCACGGAAGCCGGCAAGCAGGCAAACCGCCGCGTGGAAATTGCCATCTTCGCCAACGAAAAAATGAAGAAAGCTGCTGAAAACGGCACGCTGTAAGCATTCAGGTAGTATTAAGGAAAAGGCCGCACACTATGTGCGGCCTTTTTTTGTGTAGGTTGGGCCACTAGTTGCACCGGAGCGAATATATGCTAAGGCAAATGCTGCGGAAAAGCTGCCTAAATTGTTGCCAGCTAAAATCCAGCGAATCAAGGTTATTTGCAAAAATAATCCTGTGCGAAAAGTGCTTGTAATTGCTGGAAACAAACTTTTCAGCAATTTTAAACGCTGAAGCGCGTTTTTGGCAAGGTGGTTGCAAATTGCCTGGCCACGCAGTGAAGCACCGGCTGGGTGCAAGCAGCAACTCTGCTTTTAGCCACTGCTCTTTCTGTTCTTCTCTTACCAACTCCGAAACCCCTTAACCTCTTTTTCACTCATGAAAAATCTTCGTTCACTTTTCGCTTTGATGATGGCGGTGCTTTTGTTTGGCACCAGCACAGTGCAGGCTCAGGATGCCGGCACTACTACTGCCAAGAAGCCATGGAGCAAAACCGCTAAAGGCGCTGTAATTGGTGGCTTAGGTGGTGCAGCTGGTGGTGCCGTGTTGGGCCGCGTAATTGGTGGCAAGTCGGGTACTGCGAAAGGTGCCATCATTGGAGCCGCCGTGGGTGGCGGTGCCGGCGCCCTGATTGGCCGCCGCATGGACAAGCAGGCTGCTGAACTGAAGCGGGAGATGGCCGGTGCTAAAGTAGAGCGGGTAGGCGAGGGCATCAAGATTACCTTCGACTCCGGCTTGCTGTTCGCCAAGAACTCGTCGGCCCTGACTTCGGCCGCGCAGGCTAACATCCAGGATCTGGCCAAGACCCTCATCAAGTACGGCGACACTAACGTCATCGTAGAAGGCCACACCGACACCAGCGGTTCTGATGCCATCAACGACCCACTGTCGCAGCGCCGGGCTCAGGCCGTGGCCAACTACACGCAGCAGCAGGGTGTAGATGCTTCGCGCTTCACCGTGACAGGCTACGGCTCGCGCCAGCCTATTGCTGATAACTCTACTGAAGCTGGCCGCAGTGCCAACCGCCGCGTAGAGGTTGCCATCTTCGCCAACGAGAAGCTGAAGAAGGCTGCCGAGAAAGGCACCATCTAAGCTGCTGTCGCTACGGGCTACAGCACCTCAGTCTGAAAAACGGCGACTCTGCACAGAGTCGCCGTTTTTGTTTCCAGCTATCTGGTAAGACGGTTAAGTAAACATGGGCTGGCAAAGAGTTGAGTGGTTAGCGCAACCCCGGACTGAGGCAGCAGGTACAAGCAGGCATGCCTACCGCCGCCACCTACGCCTCGCCCGCTGCCGAAAAAACCTGGCAAGACCATCTGCTGCTGAACGAATTTTATCCGCCACTGGCACTGGATACTGCCCGCCGCACGCCCATGCGGGAGCTGATTTCCACGGTGTTGTCGCACCGGACCACGCACGCCGATGAGGAGCTGGCCTACGACCGGATGCTGGAAGCCTTCGGCGACTGGGCCGGTGTGCTGGCGGCGCCCACCGCCGAGCTGGCCCACGCCATCCGGACCACCCGCTGGCCTGATACGCAGGCGCCCCGTATCCAGGAGATTCTGCGCCGGATCTGGGCAGAGCGTGGTGCTTTCGAGCTGGACTTTCTGGCCGACTGGCCGACGGAAAAGGGCATGGCGTGGCTGAACGATATGCCGGGCATCGGCCTGAAAACGGCCTCACTGGTGCTGCTCTTCAACTTCCATAAGCCCGTGCTGCCCATTGATACGCACGTGCACCGCATTGCGCAGCGCGTGGGCATGATTGGTCCCAAGGCCTCCGCCGACAAAGCCCACCAGGTGCTGCTGGAGCACCTTCCGAAAGATGCGCTGGTGCTGCTTAACTTCCATAAACACAACTACTGGCATGGGCAGAAGGTATGCTTTTTCAGCAAGCCCGACTGTGCGCGCTGCCCGCTGAAAGGCTTCTGCAATTACTATCTGGAGCACTACGGTCCGGCCACGCCCGAGGCACTAGCCGCCACGCCTGCCAAGTGGGACACGGCCTGGGGTGCGCTGGCGCATTAATCGTTTTTCGGAGTTTGTTGTTCGTTCTTTGCGGAGAGTTTGTCGAACAGCCTGAAACAAACAACGAACAACAAATCACGAAAAACGAAAGCATGCGTTTAGTGAATCACCCGGTTTTGTGCAATTACTACGTCACGTACCGGTGTAATGCGCGCTGCTCGTTCTGCGACATTTGGGAAAAACCCTCGCCCTACATTACGCTGGAAGACGTGGAGCGCAACCTGCGCGACCTGAAGCGACTAGGCGTATCGGTGGTGGATTTTACGGGTGGTGAGCCGCTGCTGCATCGCCAGATTCATGAGTTTGTGAGTTTGGCGCACGACATGGGCTTCATCACGACGCTCACCACCAACTGTCTGCTCTACCCCAAATACGCCGAGAAGCTGCGCGGCAAAGTAGATATGCTGCATTTCTCCCTCGATTCGTCGGAGAAAGAAGTGCACGACAAGGGGCGGGGTGTGGCTTGCTTCGATTTCGTGCTGGAAAGCATTCGGGTGGCCCGGGAGCTGGGTGAGCGGCCCGATATTCTGTTCACGGTATTTCGCGAAAATCTGCACGAGCTGGAAGCTGTGTACCGCGACATTGCCCAGCCCAATGGCTTGGTGCTGATTCTGAACCCGGCCTTTGAGTACAATACAGTGGAAACCGGCGAGCAGCTGACGCCCGCCGAACTGGATTACCTCTCGGCCTTCGGCAAGCGCAAGGGTGTATATCTGAATGAGGCCTTTATTGCGCTGCGGCGCGACGGCGGCAACCACGTGGCGGCACCCGTATGCCGGGCGGCCAGCACCACGCTGGTCATTTCACCCAGCAACGAGCTGGTGCTGCCCTGCTACCACCTCGGCGAGCAGAAGTTTCCCATCAACGGCCAGCTCTATGACCTGTACCATGCGCCTGAAGTAGGTCGTTTGGTAGCGTTGGAAGGCCGCCTGCCGCAGTGCGAAGGCTGCACCATCAACTGCTACATGCAGCCCAGCTTCGCCGTCGAAACCAGCAAGTACTTCTGGCAGGCGCTGCCCAGCACCCTGAAATACAACTGGACCAAAGGCACCTGGAAACGCATGCTGGCGCGCTAAACCCAGGTAGGCAGAAAGTAGGCATAACCCGGCTGCCAACAAGTAGATTTGCGTATCACTCACTAGCTGCTCATTTCTATGCCGGCTCTCATTCTGCCCGTTCAGGGCAAACACCCCCAAATTCCTGCCGACTGCTACGTGGCCGACAACGCCACCATCGTCGGCGACGTGACGCTGGGCGCGAACTGCACGGTCTGGTTCAACGCCGTTATCCGCGGCGACGTCAACGCCATCCGCATTGGCGACAAAACCAACGTGCAGGATGGCGCAGTGCTGCACTGCACTTACCAGAAAGCGGCTACCACCATTGGGTCGCGCGTGAGCATCGGGCACAAAGCCATTGTGCACGGCTGCACCGTCGAGGACGATGTGCTGATTGGCATGGGCGCCATTGTGATGGACCACGCCGTGGTGGGTGCGGGCTGCATTGTGGCGGCCGGGGCTGTGGTGCTGGAAAACACGCGGTGCGAACCGGGCTACCTCTACGCTGGCGTGCCCGCCCGCCGCATCAAGCCCGTAACGGATGAGCAGCGCGCCAACATGCTACGCACTGCTGATAATTATGTGCTATATGCCAGCTGGTTTAGCGGAAAGCCACAAAATATTTAAGTGCAACCAGTAGGAAATAGTGCAGAATCCAGGTGCTGTAATACAGTGAACTTATTTAGTTTTGCTACCAGCCACCTATCGGGGGTATTTCGCCCGCATTTGGGTTTTGCTTCTTCACTTTTATTGATTTTTGCATGAAAAAAATCTATTCCTATTGCTCGCTGGCTTTACTGGCTGGTTTGTCTCTTTCGTCGTGCAGCCGCTCCGACTATACTTTCAAGCCTGGTACAGGCTCTTACCACACAGCACAATCTGCTACGGTAGTATCTGCGCCCATAGCAAATACAGAAGTAGTGGCTGCTGCCATTCAGCCAACTGCAGTTGCTATAGCAAAGGTGGCAGCTACGCCCCTTACTCCTGCTCCGGCCCAACCAGCAGCCGTGGCTAAACCTGCTAAACCTACCAAGCTGGCTGGTGTGCAGAAAGCCGTAGCAACCAAGCTCGCCAAAAAGCTTCAGGCCCGTCATACCGAAGCTGCGCAGGCAGACCAGGTACAGTCGAAGGCCGGGAGAGCAGGGCTCATTATGGGTATTGGCCTCGTAATTTTACTGATTGGTGGACTTATCGGGGGCACCAACTTCGTGGCCACCATCGGCGGCGTGGTGTTCTTGGTCGGCTTGGTTATGTTGATTATTGCCCTGATCAGCAGCTAGGCGTCACAATCCTGATGACAGCAAAAGAAAGGCCGCCCGAAACCGGGCGGCCTTTCTTTTGCTGTCATCAGGATTGTGACTTTTATAAAGCCTGTAGCCCTTCGTCTTCCTGCTCTTCGCGCTCGGCCTCAGTCGTGACGCGCAGCTGGACCAGTTCCACGGAACGGCGGGAGCGTTTCAGCACCCGGAACTCGTAGCTGTCGAGCACGGCCACGTCGCCTACCTCCGGGATATTGCCGTAGATGACGTTCAGCAGGCCACCAACTGTTTCGTAGTCTTCGCCCTCGGGCAGTGGATGAGGTAAGTATTCGTTGGCGTCGGAAATAGAGGTAGAAGTATTGACACGGAATTCAGTGGAGGAAACCTTCTCTACCACCGGCACCTCGTTGTCGTACTCGTCCTGGATTTCGCCTACCAGCTCTTCCATAATGTCCTCGATGGTCACAATGCCCGATACGCCGCCGAACTCGTCTGATACGATGGCCATGTGCATGTGCTTGCGCTGAAACTGGCGCAGCAGCCGGTTGATTTTCTTGGTTTCAGGCACGAAGTAAGCCGGCCGCATAATCTTAGGCAGCTCAATGGCATCATTGCGCCGGATGATCTGCAGCAGGTCCTTGACATAAAGCACCCCCACGATATTGTCGATATTGCCTTCAAACACCGGAATGCGCGAATAGCCTTCGTTGTACACCATTTCCAGAATGCCATCCTGAGGCGTATTCACGTCGATGGCAGCCAGCTTGGTGCGGGGTACCATAATCTGCTTCACCATCCGGTCGTTGAACTCGAACACGTTTTCCAGCAGCTCATGCTCTGATTCCTGAATTTCCCCGCTCTGCTTGCTTTGGTCGAGCAGCAAACGCAGCTCTTCCGAGGTATGCACTTCCGATCCATGAGTGGCATTGCCCCCAAACAAACCCGCCACCATGTTCGACAGCCGGTCAAGCACCCAGATCAGCGGGAAAGTAATGAAGGCGAAGGCCCGCAGTGGAATGGCAATAGCCATAGAAGTGGTTTCAGGCTTCTGAATAGCCAACACTTTAGGGGCCTGCTCGCCTAGCACAATGTGCATGATGGTGATGAGCGTAAACGACGTAGCAATGGCAATCTGGTGAACCAGCGTCGGTGTGAGCGTCAGGCCCAACTGGTCGATGATAGCTAGCACCACGGCCGCTACCACACTTTCGCCCACCCAACCCAGCGCCAGCGACGCCACCGTAATGCCGAGCTGCGTAGCTGAGAGGTAGTAGTTGAGGTCGTGCAGCATGCTCTGCACAAGTTTAGCTAAGCGGTTGCCGCTCTGCGCTTTGATGTCTATCTGCGACGGGCGAACTTTAACGAAAGCAAATTCTGCTGCCACAAAAAAACCGTTCAGCAATACCAGCAGAACAGTAAAAACGATATTTAAGATCATAGGTGCGGCAACTCGGGCTCACGCGGCCCAGCTGCCTTTATGCTACAAAAGTACGTGATTCCCGATAAGCAGTTGGCTCCACGCCCGCCTTTGTCTGTGGGTGCGCACAGTCCGGCACTAAAAAACCGGTAAACTCGCCCGGCTGTTAGGGTTTCTACCGACCTTTGCCGGCCTGCCTTTTCGCTGTTTTTCTTTTCGATGATGTTTTTCCGCACTTATTTCCTGCTGCCGTTACTGCTCGTGCTAAGCATGGCCGGCAGTGCTGCCGCCCAGATCCTGACACCTACCAAGCTGAGCGTAGCCCTAAGCCAGCCAACGGCCAAAGTGGGGGAGGAGGTCGACCTTATTGTCAATGCCCGCATCGACGACAAGTGGCACCTCTACGCCACCGATTTCGACCCCGACCTGGGGCCCACGGTATTCACGTTCAGCTTCACTAAGAGCCCGGCCTACGAGCTGGTAGGCAAGCCAAAATCCATTAATTCCAAGAAGAAGTACGACGACGTTTTCAAAGGCGACATCACTTACTTCGATAAAACCGGCCAGATACGCCAGCGTATCCGGCTGCTGCAGCCTGGCGCCCTCACGGTGCAGGCCAATGTGGAGTACCAGACCTGCACCGATATCGATGGGCGCTGCATTCCAGGCGAGGAAAACCTGAGTTTTGGTCCTCTTCAGGTGACGGGCACGGCCATTGCGGCGGCAACTGCTCCTCCGGCTGCTACCCCGCCCGCTGCTGCCTCCCCTGCCAGCCCTGCGGCCACTGCGGCCACTACTGTGCCAGGCGTAGCTGCCCCTTCCGTTGACACGGCTGCCGGGCCACCAGCAACAGCTGCGGCTATTACTGACACTGCTGCTACCGTCGCGGAGGCTACTACGGCTGCTACTGCCGAAGCAGCTCCGGCCACCGCAACTGTGCCCACAGATGCCGGCAAAACAGGGCTGCTGGGATTTGCCTTCGGTGCTTTCCTGTTCGGTTTGGGCGCGCTCATCACGCCCTGTGTGTTTCCGCTGATTCCGATGACTGTGTCGTTTTTCACGAGTGGCTCCGATAGCCGGCAGCGCGGCATCCTCAAGGCGGTGGTCTACGGGCTGTCCATCGTCTTCATCTATGTGGTAGTAGGGCTGCTCGTGACAGTGCTGCTCGGGGCCGACGGCCTCAACCTGATCAGCACGCACTGGCTGCCCAACCTGATTTTCTTCGCGGTATTCATCGTGTTCGGCTTGTCGTTTTTGGGCTTATTTGAAATCACGCTGCCCCACGGCATGGTCAATAGCATTGACGCGCAAGCCGACAAAGGCGGCTGGGGCGGCGTGTTTTTCATGGCCCTTACGCTGGTGGTGGTGTCGTTTTCGTGCACTGGCCCCATCGTGGCCACCATCCTGACGATGGCCGCGCAGGGCCAGCGCCTCACGCCGGTTATTGGGATGCTGGGCTTTTCGCTAGCCTTTGCCTTGCCGTTTACGCTGTTTGCCATCTTCCCGGCCTGGCTGAAAAGCCTGCCCCGCTCCGGTGGCTGGCTGAATACCGTGAAAGTGGTACTGGGCTTCGTGGAGCTGATGCTGGCCCTGAAATTCCTGAGCATGGCCGACCTGGCCTACCACTGGAACCTGCTCCCGCGCGACCTGTACTTGGTGTTCTGGATTGCCCTTTCCGGCTTGCTGGGCTTGTATCTGCTGGGCCGCTTCAAACTCTCGCACGACTCCGACCTGCCCCACTTGAGCGTCGGCCGCCTGCTGATGGCGGTGCTGGCCTTCAGCTTTATGACCTACCTGGTGCCGGGCCTGTTTGGGGCGCCGCTGCCGCTGCTGGCCGGCTACCTGCCTCCCCAGAGCCGCAACGACTTCTCGCTGGCCGGTACCGTGGGCAGCCCCGCTGCGGCTGCTACGCCCCTCAACGCCGCCTGCGAAGCACCCCGCTACGAAGAGTTTCTGGAGTTGCCCCACGGCCTGCGCGGCTACTTCGATCTGGCACAGGCCCAGCGGTGCGCCCGCGCCCTGCGCAAGCCGCTGTTCATTGATTTCACCGGCCACGCCTGCGTGAACTGCCGCAAGATGGAAGCCACCGTTTGGAAGGATCCGCGGGTGCTACAGCGTCTCCGCGACAACTTTGTAGTGGTAGCGCTTTACGTGGATGATAAAACCGACCTGCCGCAGAGCGAGTGGTATACGTCCAGTTACGACAGTAAGCAGAAAACCACGCTGGGCAAGAAAAACGCGGATCTGCAGCTTTCCGGCTTCAACGTAAACGCCCAGCCGTTCTACGTGCTGCTCGACCCGACTGCTCCCGCCGACCTGGCCCATACGCTGGCCACGCCCGTCGCCTACGAGTCCGATGTAGAGGCGTTCATCCGGTTCCTGGATGCCGGCCTGGCCCGCTACCGCCAGAAAAACCCTTAATTTCTTTTCTGTGTAAAGCGGCAAAACCCCGCTCCGGCAATAGTCCGGAGCGGGGTTTTATCTTACGGCCGCATTCGGTTTGCTGTCCACTCTATTTTCCGCCTCACTATGCTTCTTCGTACCCGTCTGTTGGCGCTGCTCCTGCTGGCCACACCTGCCGTGCTGCACGCGCAATCTGCTGCTCCGGCTTCCCCTACTGCTGCCCCCGATCCGTCGCGCATTACGCTCGTCATTCATGGCGGAGCCGGCACTATCACGCGCGCCAACATGACGCCCGAAAAAGAGCAAGCCTACAACGCTGCCCTCAACCAGGCCCTGCAGGCAGGCTACGCCGTTCTGAAGCGTGGCGGAACTTCGCTTGATGCTGTAGAAGCCAGCGTGCGCGTAATGGAAGACTCGCCGCTGTTCAATGCGGGCAAGGGAGCCGTGTTTACACACGAAGGCCGCAATGAAATGGATGCTGCCATCATGAGCGGCCAGAATATGGCGGCTGGCGCTGTGGCCGGCGTGACGGTCGTACGCAACCCCATTACGGCCGCCCGCGCCGTGATGGAAAAGTCGGAGCACGTAATGATGACCGGACCAGGCGCCGAGCAGTTCGCCCGCGAAAAAGGGCTGGTTATTGTTGAGCCCTCCTACTTCTTCACTCAGGCCCGCTACGACCAGCTGCAGAAGGCGCTGGCTGAAGACCGAGCCGCCGGCACCCCCGATCAGCTGAATGCGCCTACCAAAGCGGCTCCGGCAGCGCCCACCAAGATGAAAGTAAAAACCAAGGCCGGAAAACCCACCAGCGCCGTTTCCGTGCCCAGCCAAAATGAGGAAGCCAGTCTGATCTTCACGGAGGGCAGGAAATACGGGACGGTGGGAGCCGTAGCTCTCGACCAATATGGTAACCTGGCTGCGGCCACCAGCACCGGCGGCATGACCAACAAGCGCTACGGCCGCGTCGGCGATGCGCCCATCATCGGTTGCGGTACCTATGCCGATAATCAGTCGTGCGCCGTGTCGTGCACCGGCTGGGGCGAGTACTTTATCCGGGCGACGGTGGCCCGGGACGTAGCGGCCCGCGTGGAGTTTCAGCAGCAGCCCGTGGCGCAAGCCGCACAAGCCACCATCGATAAGGTAGCCAAAATGGGCGGCGACGGTGGCCTGATTGCCTTGGACCGGCAAGGCAACCTTGCCATGCCTTTCAATTCGGAGGGGATGTACCGCGGGTTTATCAAGGCAGATGGCAAAAGCCAGATTCAGATTTACAAGTAGTCAGTTTTAGGAAGATGACGCCAAATAAAAAGCCCGGTTTGTGAGTTATGTCACAGACTGGGCTTTTGTTTGATGGGCTGGTAGCCTTGCCGCTCTTATTTTGCGTTCTTTGCACCCGATTTGAAGTGGCGCCGGCACAACACCCCTAGAAATGGAATGTACAGTGAGGGGACAGGACAAAAAAAAGGCGGCACCCACCCAGATGCCGCCTCTTGAAAAAGAACGCACCCACCCAGATACGCTCCACTTTTTCCTCCTCACATGTCCCACCCAGTCAGCTGTAGAAGAAGGATTCGAACCTCCACGGTGTGGTTAGCCGGCCGCCGGACCAGTTTTTCCCGAATCACCACCCCCGAGAGAGGAGGGCATGTCTGCCAGTTTCATCACTCTACAATGAGAATCCCAAGCCGTTTGCGTAGGATTACAACAAATGTAGATGTTTGCCCCCAATTGTAAAATTTTAGCAGTCGTTTGTCTGAAAATTTACAATATTTTTGAAAAACACCTTTTGTAATTCGAATATATATAATCACACACCTCTAAAATGGCTAAGAATTACGAACTTGACGACACCGACCGCAAGATTCTGGATTTGCTGATCCATGATGCGAAGATGCCTTACACGGAAATTGCCCGTAAAGTGCATGTCTCTGGAGGCACAGTACACGTGCGAATGGCGCGATTAGAGGAGTTAGGCATTGTAAAAGGTGCCACTCTGGAGATTGACTACCAGAAGCTGGGATATGGAGTAGATGCTTTTTTAGGTATCTACCTACTGAAAAGCTCGGTGTATGCCAGCGTAGCGGCCCAACTGCGCGAGATTCCAGAGGTGGTGAGCATCCACTTCACAACCGGAGCCTACGGCATCTTTGCCCGTATCCGGTGCCGCGACACGCAACACCTCCGCGAGGTGCTTCATGGGCAGATGCAGCTCATCGAGGGTATCGAGCGTACGGAAACCCTTATTTCGCTGGAGGAGTCGCTTAACAGGCCCATTCAGCTGCTATAAATGGTTGCTGGTTTGCTGAAAGGCCGTGCCCTACACTAGGGCGCGGCCTTTTTGCGCGCGGACTAGGCTGGTAGCTTATAAAGCCGTGGTGTGGCCCGGCGAAAAAACACGCAGGCTGGCAATACTTGAGAATGTAGGAAGATAAGAAGAAGAAAAAGCAACGCTTGACTTCATCAGTAAAATATGATAGGAATGTAGAAGTATTTTTATGAACAATTCCCAAGGCTCTTGGCTGGCAGTAGAAGAAATGGTATATTTCCTGAACTCATTTCTGCAGCTTCTCGTCCATGAAAGCCTATTTAATTGTGTCGTGTGTATGCCTGCTGGCTGGCGTGAGGCAAGCCCAGGGACAAAGCATGCCGGCCATATATCTTAATAGCCACGACGAAGCTACGGTGCCGGACAGCGCCACGCACTACCGGGTTATCGACCGCAAAAATGAGCTGCTGGGCACCTATGCCATGCGGGAATTCTCGCTGACAGGCACGCTACTGCTACGGGGTACGCTCAGCTCCATTGAGCCAGTCGTGCGGGCGGGCCTGCTCACCTGGTACCATCCGAATGGTGCCAAGGCCGCCCAGGTGCACTACCGCGCCGATGAGGCAGACGGTGTGTATGTGGCGTGGTACGAAGACGGCCGGGTGCGCCAGCGTGGCGAGTACCTCAATGGCCAGCGCAGCGGCACCTGGATCAGTGTGCACCGCAACGGGCAGAAACGCTCTAAAGGCAACTACGCCGCCGGCCGGGCCGTGGGCGAGTGGCGCTACTATTATGATACCGGCCAGCTTAGCTCCCTGGAGCTGCTTAGCCGCGAGAAAGGGCCGGCGCTGGCGTTTTTCAACGAAGACGGCTCGCCATATGTGGGCAAGCTGCAGAAGCGGGAGCTGCCGCAGTTTCCGGGCGGCGAAACGGCGCTGCTCAACTACGTGGCCCGCAATACCAACTACCCGCGCAATTCGCGCCGCAAGGGCATTACCGGTAAGGTTTACGTGAGCTACACTGTAGATGAGCAGGGCCGCGTGGGACAGGTGCAGGTGGTGCAAGGCCTCTCGCCGGAAACCGACCAGGAGGCGCGGCGCGTGGTGGCCAGCCTGCCGGCCTTCCAACCGGGCCGCGAGTACCATGTGCCCACGGCCATGACTTTCACGGTGCCCATCCATTTTTCGCCGAGCTTCTCGCTGTTCAATGGTGTGCGGCCGCCCCAGGTGCCCCCTACGGAGGCGCGGGCAGCCCTTCCCGAGGAAATGTATTGAGTGGGCGTTAAACCTGCCGCTGCCACTACTTTCTAAAGGCGGTACGCACGCTTCACCTTCATCTGCCTGACCATGAAAACTTCTGCCTTGCTCTTTGGGGCCGCGCTGAGCTTACTGGCTACCACCGCCTCCTTCGCACAGACCGCCCGCCCCCACAACGACCAGGCCCGCATCCGGCAGGGCGTGAAATCGGGGCAGCTGACCCGCGCCGAGGCGGCCCGGGCCCAGGCCCAACAGGCCGACGCCCGCCAGGCCCGGCAAGGGGCCCGCGCCGACGGCGTAGTTACCACCGCGGAGCGCCAGGGCATCCGCAGGGAAGAGCGCCAAGCCGACCGGGTACTCTACCGCCAAAAGCGCGACGCCCAAACCCGGCCCCGCCGCTAGCTGGGCTTATGGCAGCAGCATAGCACGCAAAAAGCCCGGATCTGCTGAGCAAATCCGGGCTTTTTGCGCTTGCCGAAGAGCAAACAGGAATGCTTAGGCAGTTACCTGAGCGTCGAGTTTTTGGGCTAGTACGTGCTTTGGAACAGCACCTACCTGCTTGTCAACTACCTGGCCGTTCTTGAACACGAGCAGCGTAGGAATGCTGCGGATGCCAAACTTGGCCGACGTCTGCGGGTTGGCGTCTACGTCAACTTTACCAATAACGACTTTGCCTTCATATTCGCCGGCCAGCTCTTCTACTACCGGGCCCACCATGCGGCAAGGGCCGCACCATTCGGCCCAGAAGTCCACCAGAACGGGCTTATCGGAGTTGATGATCTGATCGAAGTTAGCATCGGTAATTTCGATGGCTTTATGTCCCATGACGGAAGGGGGTTTGTGTGACGTTGAAAATTACTGCTTACGATTCTTGGGGCCGCAAGGTAGCAGATTGCGTTTCAACAAGGCTGCGTCGGGAAAGTTCACTTCGACTAATTGTGCGCATCGGCTGCTGAACGAGGCGTGGGGCCGGGTGACTTTTGTTCTAGGAAGCAAAGTGCCCGCCGGCCCCGCCAGTGGCTATTTCTCGGGCTTATTCACCACGAAGTTGAGGGCGTTGGAATAGTCCTGGGCGCGGCTGCGCAGCTTGTAAAACACATACAGATTGAAGAAGTGCATGCCACCGAGAATCAGGATAATCGTTCCAATTTTGATGCTGAGCTCTTCCACACTCTGCTGGTAGCTCCCGATTTCGTCGGTGCTACGTAGCATCAGAGTGGCGTAGCCGATGTTGATGAGGTAGAAGCCGGTGAGCAGCAGCTTGTTCACGGAGTCGGCCAAAGGCTCGTTGCCGTGGAAGATATCGACCAAGAAAGTGCGGCCGTTGGTGAAGAGCGTGCGCGCCACCCACACCGTGAGCAGCACCGTGACGGGCAGATAGACTCCGTAAACCAGCAGATAATAGTTCATGACGTTGGGGGTTGAAAGGTGAAAAAAGGACGGTGATGAGGTAAATGGTGATGAGGTGAGAAGCCGTGTGGGTCCGGTTGAGCGGCTAGGGCAACTGCGGGAGTAAGTCGTTCAATGCCTGAGAGCAGCCAGGGTAGCGGAACCGGAAGCCAGCCTCCAGCAGCCGTTGCGGCACTACTTTGCGGCTTTTCAGTAGCAGCTCGGTTTCGGTGCGGAGCAAGAAAGCGCCGAATTCGAGCAGCCACCGGGGCTGCGGCAGGTGCCAGCGCGGGCGGTAGTGTGCATCAAGCAGAACCATAAGAGCCGCGTTGGGCAACGGCTCCGGGGCGCACAGGTTGAACGCGCCCACCAGCGCCGGATGCGCCACCAGGAACTCCACGGCCCGGCAGAAATCCTCGAGGTGCAGCCAGCTGACCCACTGCCGACCGTGGCCGTGCGGCGTACTGAGGCCCCAGCGCGCCAGTCGGGCCAGCATGGGCAGCGCGCCGCCATCGGCACCCAGCACAATGGCCGTGCGCAGCGCCACGCGGCGGGTATGCGGCGTGTCGGCCAGGTTGAGCTCGGCCTCCCATTGCTGCGCCACCATCTCCGAAAACCCTCGCCCGACCCGGCCGGTGGCTTCTGTGTTGGCTGGTGCCACATCAGTGGTGTTCTCATAAATAGTCGCCGTAGAAGAGTTCAGCCACAGCGCTGGCGGGTTGCGGCAGGCCGCAATGGCGGCTCCCAGCACCCGGGTGCTATCCGTGCGGCTGCGCAGGATGGCGTAGCGGTTGACGGCATGGTAGCGGCAGTCGACGGAGCGGCCGGCCAGGTTGAGCACTACCGCGGCGCCTTCCAGGGCAGCAGCCCAGGGGCCCAGTGTGCGGCCATCCCAGGTCAGCTCATCGGGGCCGGTGGCACGGCGGCTGAGCGTCAGGACCCGGTAGCCGGCCTTGGTGAAGTAGTGCCGAATGTGCCGGCCCAAAAAGCCCGTGCCGCCGGCCAGAACAAGAAATGGGGGTTCCATAAAACACGCTGAAAAAGGAAAGAGAAATGGGATTTCGCCGGCCGATAAGTAATCGTATATATCAAACTTTCAATAATTATTGAAATATAATAGTCAAAAAAAAGTATGCCGAAGCCCTACGGCCCCGGCCGCATCAGTTTCATGAAGGTGCTTAGAAACCAGTTTTCATCCGCTTTGATGAGGGTGGAGGCGGCCCGGTCGGCGAAGTTGGCAAAGCTCTGGATGCTCCCGATCATATGCGTGAAGGCAGCCGTTTCCTCGGGCGTGGCGGTGGGGGAAGGTTCCACCTCGCTGATTTCACCTAGTACCCGCATGATGGGCTGCAGTTCGCGCTTGCGGCGCTCCTGCAAAATGAGGGTGGCCACCCGGTGGATGTCCTTTTCGCCCGAGAAAAACTCGCGCCGCTCGCCGGGCCGTAGCTCCTTGCGCACGATGCCCCAGTCCATGAGGGCGCGCACATTCAGGTTCACGTTGCCCCGCGAAATCTGCAGCTGCTCCATGATGTCCTCGGTGCTCAGCGCCCCCGGCGACACCAGTAGCAGCGCGTGCACCTGCGCCATTGTGCGGCTCACACCCCAGGCCGAGCCCAGGGTGCCCCAGCCTTCAATGAACTTGCGCTTGGCTTCGTCGAGTTGCATGGTTCAAATGTAGTGGAGTATTTCAAACTTTCAATAAAAATTGAAAGTTTATTTTCAGCGGGCTATCCGGATGATATCCAGCACCGCGCCAGCCACACCTGCAAGGGCCACCACGAAGGCAAATAGCCCCAGTATGGTGCTCACCGGGAACAAGATCAGACCCAAGACTACGAATAAAGCGGCCCCGGCCAGCAACAGGAGCAAATGGAACACGCCAAACACCACTCCGCCTTCCGTAGGCTGCCGCCGATGCAGCGCTTCCGCCCGCGGTGTCTGGTAGCGGCGGACAGATATTCGGGCACTAGCAGCAGATGCCCGCGGCAGTAGGGGGTGGGCCAGGGGCTTCAGTACCAGGGTTGTGGCAGGCCGGACACGCAAATTGCGCTTAAGCTCCGTAAGTGGAAGCGTGGATAAGGCCGGCCGAGCGGTGTCATTGGTGACGGGAATTTCGGCGGACGCCTGATAATCGGTAGAAGGCGGCAGCAACAGCCGCTGCTCTACGCGGCAGCTAGCCAAGCCGCAACCCAGCCCACAAAGCCGGACGAGCAACAGGAATCGGGAAGATAGATGACGCATTCTGGCCTTGATAAATGCCTGAAAAATAGTCTTGAAGGAACACCAGCCGCATTCTTACTTCTCCACGGGTACGCCGAGCTTATCAAGTGCGTCTAAGTCGGCTTCGCCCTGCTTTGCATCTACCCATTGCCAAAATATGCCGTCAGTTGGGGCAGGGGTGATGCGCAGGTAATTGGGACGTGCTGCATCGGGTACCAGCAGTTGGCAGGGCGCAGCAGCGGGCAGGCCCAGACAAAGGCGCATGAGGCGGGCGTAATAGGGCCAGGGCAACTCTAAGTAGGAGTTAGGTTGAAGCTGGCCCACCTCACGGCCTTCGATAAACACGGATACTGGTGTTACTGCCGTATCAGCTTGGCGGTAGAGATAGATGTAGGCCGTATCGGTGCGGGCCG
Source organism: Hymenobacter puniceus (assembly GCF_014333525.1). Classification (GTDB taxonomy): domain Bacteria; phylum Bacteroidota; class Bacteroidia; order Cytophagales; family Hymenobacteraceae; genus Hymenobacter. The sequence goes on along the minus strand of NZ_JACSCX010000001.1, from coordinate 389,765 downwards.
GAAGGGCACGCAACGGGTCGGGGAAAGGAGCCGACTGGCCAGTACGCATATCCACTGCATATGGCGTGGGCTCGCCGCTGTGGTCTTGGGCCTGCACTGTGGCCGTCCCAATTATTCCGGCCCTTGCCTGTGCTTGGCTGCGGGCACGCAGGTACTCAATGTCTGCGGGTCTTTCGCCTATAAAAGTGAAGAAATTGGCTTGTCGTACCAGCGGATAAAACATTTTCTCGTGCTGCACAAATACCTGCTGCCCATCAGAAAAGCCCCAAACTTCGGTCGATAAGGCCTGTTGCTGTCCGAGTCGTTGGTTGGGGTTAGCTACCACAAACGCCTCAAATCGGGTGGTGCCGCCCCACAAGACACGGCCTGTTCCACCGCGCCAACGCCGGGAGGGCAACGTATCCAGTCTGATCTGGATATTAGGCTCTGGCTGGTTGCTCAGAAACTGTGCAAAGGTGAAATATACGCCCCGCCGTGGCGCTTCGCGCAGAATAGCCGGGAGCCGGGTAATAGCGCCCACAGTCAGGCTGGCAGCAGGCAGATCAGTAGGCAACTGCTTGAGGGTGCGAACTGGCGAACTGTATGCCTGCGTCCAATCGGCTTCCGTAAGCTGCTCTAAACACTGTTGTAACAGCAATGCTACGTGCTGCTGGTGCAACGAGGTAGTTTCGAGGGCACGTTTGGACGTACGAGCCCCTACGCTCCGCATGAAATGGTAGCCATCGGGTAAATGCGCGTACACGTCGGCTGCCAAATCAGCGTTGGCCGCTTCGGTTACGCCATTGAGCTGCTCACTCACGCGCAACTGGCGCAGACACAGTACAATCGGATGGTCAGCGGGGCGGGCCGGCAGTTGTTCCCGCAAGAACTCGCTGAACTCCGCTTCCACACCATTGCGAAACAGTACGGCGGCCGGCCGATTGTTGAGGGTGCGGTACACTATCCCAATGGTAGGTTTGCCGGGGCGGCCATCCACCACTTGTTCAACCTGTATCGTGCGGTTGGGCAACGTAATCTTTTGCCGGTCTAACTCAAGATAATAAATCTGCGCCTGCGCCTGCCTGGGAAGGGATAACCACAGAATGACGGATAAATAAAAAAAGAACAGACGTAGAAATAGCGTCATTCGACAGAGGTAAAGAATCGGTTGTAGTAGCTGGCAAAATAGATAGTTCATGCGTGAGACACTTGTAAGCCCAACTGCTATGCCTGAGAATTGGTGGCAGAACGCTTGAGCTTACAAGCGTCTCACAAACTGCTAAATCAGCTGGCAGGCGTCGATTTCCATTTCGCGCATTTTGCGGATGAACTCCTTGGGCTCGATGCGGTAGCGGCGGGAATAGGTGTCGACGGCCAGGTGCTCGTGGGGCTCGGCGAACTTGATTTCGAGCTTTTTGGAGCCCGCGCAGCCTTCCACGGCTTCCATGAAGCGGTCCATGAAGGGCTCGGTGATGGTGCGCAGATCCAGCTGCACGCGCACGCCATTGGCGAGCTTTTCGGCCACGTTAAACAGCGGCTCCATGGTCATGATCTTGAACTCGAACTGGTCGGAGTCGCGGAAGCGCTGGGCGTACTTGCCCCGAATGAACATGGGCGGCACCTGCTCCTTGTCGTAGTTGCGCGGGTTGATGAGGGCCGAGAACTTGGAGTAGTCGTCGCGGAACAAAGCCAGGTTGAGGCTGCTTTCGTAGTCTTCCACGTTGAAGCTCACGAAGGGCTGCCCGGTTTTGGTGGTCTTGAACTGCACGTTGGAAATCAGGCCGGCTACCGTCACGTCGCGGTTTTTGTAGCTCTCAATCTTATCCAGCCCGCAGGTGCAGTAGGAGTCGATTTCCAGCTTGAAGTCGTCGAGGGGGTGGCCCGAGAGGTAGAAGCCTACGATTTCCTTTTCGCGGCGCAGCTTCTCAGTGGGGCTCCAGGGCTCGATATCCTGAATTTTGGGCATCGGGATGGCCATTTCGCCGCCGCCGCCGCCAAACAGGCTCTGCTGGGCCGATTCCTTGGCGGCCTGGTGCTGCTGACCCACCTTCATGGCCTTCTCGATGAGGTTCTGGTCGCCGCCGGGGGCCTCCAGAAACTGGCGGCGGTGGTAGCGTTCAAACGAGTCGAAGGCGCCGGCCTGGGCCATGCTCTCGAAGGTTTTCTTGTTCACGGCCCGCAAATTCACGCGGCGCGCAAAGTCGAAGATGTCGGCATAGGGGCCGCTTTTCTCCCGCTCCTTCACGATTTCCTCCACGGCGGCCTCGCCTGAGCCCTTCATGGCAGCCATGCCGAAGCGAATCTGGCCCTGGGCATTTACGTTGAACTTCAGGATGGATTCGTTCACGTCGGGCCCAAGAACGGCCACACCCTGCTTGCGGGCTTCCTCGATGAAGAACGTCACCTTCTTGATGTCGCCCATGTTGTTGGTGAGCACGGCGGCCATGTACTCGGCGGGGTAGTGGGCCTTGAGGTAGCCGGTCTGGTAGGCCACCACCGAGTAGGCGGCGGAGTGGGAGCGGTTGAAGCCGTAGGCCGCAAACTTCTCCATCACGTCGAACACCTCGTTGGCCTTTTTGGCCTTGATGCCATGCAGCTTCTCGGCGCCCGCGCAGAACTTCTCCCGCTCCAGGGCCATCTTCTTCATGTCCTTCTTACCCATCGCGCGGCGCAGCAAGTCGGCGCCGCCGAGGGAGTAGCCGGCTAGGATCTGGGCTGTCTGCATGATCTGCTCCTGGTACACCATGATGCCCTGGGAGTAGTTCAGGATGGGCTCCAGCAGCTCGTGCGGGTAGTCTACCGTTTCGCGGCCGTGCTTGCGGTTGATAAAGTTCGGGATGAACTGCATCGGGCCCGGCCGGTACAGGGCGTTCATGGCAATCAGGTCCTCGATGTTGGTGGGCTTGAGGTCCTTGAGGTACATGCGCATGCCCTCGCTCTCGAACTGGAACGTGCCGATGGTGTCGCCGCGCTGGTAGAGCTCGTAGGTTTTCTGGTCGTCAATCGGGATTTCGTCGATGTCGATTTTGACGCCGTGGTTTTTCTCGATCAGGTTGATGGCATCGACGATGATGGTCAGGGTTTTGAGGCCCAGAAAGTCCATCTTTAGCATGCCGGCACTCTCAATCACCTTGCCGTCGAACTGCGTGATAAGCAGGTCGGAATCCTTGGACGTGGAGACGGGAATGTACTTGGTGATGTCGTCGGGGGCGATGATGACGCCGGCCGCGTGGATGCCGGTGTTGCGCACCGAGCCTTCCAGCTTGTGGGCCAGGCGCAGAATCTGACCGCGCAGGTTGTCGGGGGCGTCGTCGCGCAGGATGTAGTCCAGCTCGGGGTTTTCGGCGAAGGCCTTGGCCAGGGTGGTGCCCACCTGGTCGGGCACCATCTTCACCAGGTCGTTGGCCACCGGCAGCGGCAGCTCCATGGCCCGCGAAACGTCCTTGATGCTGGATTTGGCGGCCATGGTACCGAAGGTGATGATCTGGGCCACCTGGGTTTTGCCGTACTTGTCCACCACGTAGTCAATCACGCGCTGGCGGTTCACGTCGTCGAAGTCAATGTCGATATCGGGCATCGACACACGCTCCGGGTTCAGGAAACGCTCGAACAGCAGCGAGTACTTGATCGGGTCGATGTTGGTGATGCCGATGCAGTAAGCCACCGCCGAGCCGGCCGCCGAGCCCCGGCCTGGCCCAATGGCCACGCCATTGTTGCGGCCGTGGTTGATGAAGTCCTGGGTGATGAGGAAGTAGCCGGCGAAGCCCATCGTCTCAATCACGCGCAGCTCGTAGTCGAGGCGCTCCTCAATCTCGGGGGTGCGGTCGGAGTAGCGGCGCTTGGGGCCTTCGAAAGCACCTTTGTAGGTGAGGTGGCGCAGGAAGGCATCAGCCGTGGGGTGCTCGGGGGGTAGGGGGAAGTTGGGCAGCAGAATATCACGCTGCAGCACCGGCGGCGTGATCTTGTCCACGATTTCGTTGGTGTTGTCCACGCTTTCCGGCACGTCGCTGAACAGCGCGTTCATCTCCGCCTGGTTCTTGAAATAGAACTGGTCGTTGGCGAAACCGAACCGCGCCCGGGGCTTGGGGCTCTGTGCTTCCTCATCAATCCGCTGGAGCTGGCGGCGGATGGTGGCATCCTGGCCGGAGAGGTGACGCAGGTTGTCGAGGTGGTCGTAGTGAACCTTGTTGTCCTGGGAAATCAGGCGGAAATACTGGGTCTGGAAGTCGCCAACGGGGATGCTGTGCTCCTCGCCGGTATTCACGCACAGCAGAATATCGTGGGGCGCAAAGTCGGTCTGCTCCACATAGTGCGAGTCGTTGGTGCAGATAACCTTGACGTTGTACTTCTTCGCCAGGCCCAACAGCACCTGGTTCACGTCTTCCTGGCTTTTGCCGGTGCCGTCGAAGTTCATCAGGCCGTGGCGCTGAATCTCGATGTAGTAGTCGTCCTCGAACACATCCAGCCACCACTTGAGCAGCTCCTCAGCTTTGGCCTCGCTCTGAAACAGGATGGCCTGCGGAATCTCGGCCCCTATGCAGCAGCTAGTGGCAATCAGGCCCTCGTGGTACTTGAGCAGCAACTCCTTGTCGATGCGCGGAAACTTGCTGTACACGCCTTCGATGAAGCTCATGGAGCAGAGCTTGCTTAGGTTGTGGTAGCCGGCCTGGTCTTTGGCCAGCAGCAGCTGGTGGTAGCGCTTGTCCCGCTCGCCTTTCTCGCGGCTGAAGGCTTTCTTGTGGCGGTCCTCCACCATGTAGAACTCGCAGCCCACAATTGGCTTCACGTTGTACTTGTTGGCCTCGGCCACGAAGTTGAACGCCCCGAACATGTTGCCGTGGTCGGTGAGGGCCACGGCCGGCATGCCGTCGGCCTGGGCCTTCTTCATCAGGGCCGAAATGCTGGCCTGGCCGTCGAGCAGGGAATATTGGGTGTGCGAGTGAAGGTGTGAGAAAACGGGCATGGGCGACCGGCACCACGCCGTTAGGGCGCGAAGCGTGAAGTAAAGTTACCCACGAATCAGCCGCCAGGAAAGATTGTGCGTCAACGGATTTTGGCAGGGCCGCGCTAAAAGATAGGTAGTTTACAATTTACAAATTGTAAATTTGTGATTGACACAAGATATCAATCTATGGCAAGTATGCGCCCACACAGTGGAATGCGTCCGCAGGATATTGTCGTGCTGTTGGAATTGGCAGTAAGGGGGTACTCTCCAACAAGCGAACAGTTTCCGAAGGGCTTACGCTTCGTTACCAGTATCAAGGCCAAAGAACTCAGCTCTACTCTGCAGATCAGTGAAGCAGAGATAGGCCACTCCATCAGACGCAGCCGCTTCGCTGGTTTGCTGATAGGATCAGGCCGTTTAGCTACTGGACAGGTCGCTCGTCAGGCACTCTATGAGTTCCTGATTTATGGCATCAAGTACGTATTTCCTGTCAAGCCTGGTCATTTGACAAGAGGGGTGCCCACTGCACATTCTGCTCCGCCACTAAGTGATATTATTCAAGCTACTGAGCAGTATGTGTGGCCTCATGAAGAAGGAGAGGTGCGTGGACAGGCTATTGAACCACTTTTCCGGACTGTGCCTGATGTAGTTGTGCAGAACGAGCAATTGTATCAACTGTTGGCGCTTACAGATGCTTTGCGAGTTGGCCGTAGCAGGGAGATAAATCTGGCGCGGGAAGAATTAAAGCGACTATTACGTATCTGATGGAATACACTCATATCATAGCTTTACGCGCCGTTGCGCTGGCTTTCGGCGATTTGCTGCCACAGGTTGTTTTTGTAGGTGGTGTTACCGTAGGGTTGTATGCTACAAATCCAGTAGTTCCTGATCCTCGCCCAACCGATGATGTCGACTGCATAATTGATTTGGCCAGTTATGCTCAGTTCACTGACCTGGAAGAGAAATTGCGGCAGCGCGGTTTTCGGCACGATCGAGAAAGCGGTATTCAAATTCGTTGGTGCTGGCAGAACCCAGGCTCGTTAGAGGAATACGTGGTAGATATTATGCCAGCTGATGGCGGCACAGTGCTGGGTAGTACCGTAAACCGATGGTACCCCAGTGGTATGGCCAGCAGCGTACGGTATCAATTGCCACTTGGCGATATAGAGATTCAACTATTAGATGCCCCTCATTTTATAGCGACAAAGCTGGAAGCCATGTATGCGCGAGCAACCGACAAGCGCTGGAGCCAGGATTGGGAAGATATCATCTATGTGTTGGAAACTCGGCGCGAATTACTGGACGAGGTTGCGCGTGCGCCAGATGATTTATAGCCCAAAGCTTTGGCGAATTGGTAGCAGATGCCAACATTACGGAATGGCTGGATGCAGTACGCGACCCAGATAGTAGTTTCCAGATACTATGGCAACGCTGCCAGAACTTGGCTTCACTGTAAATACATTACCCACGAATTAGCGGCCGGGAAAGGTTGCGCGGCAATGGATTTTGGCGTATCACCAGAAGAGGTGAGTTGGCTGGTGGGTGCCTGCTGCTGCTGAGGCGCCCTCACCAAGGATGGCGCAATATTCAGTGGTTATGTCTGGGTTTATAGTGGCCAGCGCCGCTTCTTAAGTGCCAGCCGACGCCGGTGTTCCGGCTGGTGTGCTGCACGAACCGCCTATCTTGTTGCGTGCTCCGCAATCTTTTTCAGATGCTGGGGGTTAGCATAGCAGCAGGTGATATAGCCGGCGCACGATATCCGGTTGATGATTAGCACCAGCCGGCATTTATAGGTTCCGAAAAAACGGGCCGACAATCCTATAGATAGTTGTCTATTTACATCATCTGCCTTTTGTGGCCGCTCGTACCGGCCAATATCACGCATGAAATATCTGCTTGCCTCCACCGACCCGGTTTACAACCAGGCCGCTCCTGTCTCGCGCTCCGGCGCTTTCCTTCAGCAGTTCATCCAGGACAAGCGCGACCTGCCGTTTGTGTACCTGATGCTGGAAATCTCGCTCACGATTCTGCCGCTGGTGGCGCTGCTGTATGTGCCCGGCCTCGACCGAGGCCTGTGGTGGGCCGTGTTTGCGGTATTCCTGGGTTTGACGACGTTTTTCTTCAAGGGGCCTTTCGGGCTGATGCTGCACTGCACCAGTCACCGCATCCTGTTCAAGAAGAAGTATGGCTACCTCAACCACTACATTCCGTGGGTAATCGGGCCGTTTTTTGGGCAGACACCGGAAACGTACTTCACCCACCATATGGGCATGCACCACCCCGAAAACAACCTGCCCGACGACGGCAGCTCCACCATGTACTACCAGCGCGACTCGCTGGCCAGCTTCGGCCGCTACCTTGCCGATTTCTTCGTGCTGGGCATCCCGAAGCTGGTGCAGTACCTGGGTCGCACCAACAAGCACACGTTCCGGACGCGGCTGCTACGCGGTGAAGTGGTGTATCTGGTGGCCTGCGTGGTGCTGGGTTTCGTGAATATGCCCGCTACCATTGCCGTGCTGATTATGCCGGTGCTGGTCACGCGCACCATCATGATGCTGGGCAACTGGAGCCAGCACGCCTTTATTGATGCCGCCGACCCCGCCAACTGCTACACCAACAGCGTGACGTGCATCAACACCAAGTACAACCACAAGTGCTGGAACGACGGCTACCACATCAGCCACCACCTCAAGCCGGCCCTGCACTGGAGCGAGCATCCAACGCATTTCCGGAAAAACGTGGCCCACTACGCCCAAAACAAAGCCGTGGTGTTCGACGGGATTCACTTTCTGCACATTTTCGCCTACCTGATGACGCGGCGCTACGACTTGCTGGCAAAAAACTTTGTGAACCTGGAAAACCAGTTCAACTCCGACGCCGAAGTAGTGGCGCTGCTCCGCACCCGCACCCGCCGGATTGCGCGTGCACCTAAATCAGTGCCGGAATTGGCGCTGGCATAGCCACCTGTAACTCACCAACAGAAAAGGCCGCCCGTTAAGGCGGCCTTTTCTGTTGCGTCGTGCGGTCGAATCAGTGTAGTATAGCACGCAGCCAGTTGCCGGATATCAACTATTCTGGCGTTTGGATAGTCAGCACTTCCCCGATTCTCACGCTGTTGTCAGACTTGCTGTTCCAGCTTAGCAGCTGGGCCGGCTTCACGCCATACTGGCGGGCAATAGCGAAAAGTGTTTCGCCCTTGGCTACTGTATGGTGCCGCACTGCTTTGGTGGTGGGCTTGGCTGGTGCCGGTTTGGCTGGCACGATGGCCGCGGTTGGTTTAGCTGGCGTAGCTGCCAGGGCATTGCCTGGCACTGCGGTAGGTGCATTGCCTGATACTGGTTTGGCCACAACAGCTGGCGTTTTGGCAGCTGGAGCGGCCACAGCCGGTTTAGCATTAATTGTTTTATCGGGGCTAGTGGTGGGCGTAGCCTTGGCGGCGGCGGTGCTGGCGGCTGGCTTAGCGGCATTGGGCTTGGTACCGAGGAAACCTGTGGCCGCCAGCCGATCGGAAGCCGATTTGAGGGTGGGGCTGCGGGCCGTGCGGAGGTTGAAATCCTTGTACTGCGGGCTGCGCAACAGCGTTTGCAGCTCAATCTGCCAGGGCTGCTGGCGCAGGCGCTGGGCCAATAGCTGCTGCTGCTCGCGCGGCAAACTGGAAGTGTAGGAACTCAGGCGCTGGTTGTAAGCCGGAATCTGGAGCAGGGCGGTTTCCACGAGCTGGGTGGCGCGGGCATCATCCGGCTCGTAGTAGATGGCGCGCAGCTGCCGCACGCTGGCCTGCACCAGCCCCGACATCACCCGTACCGAATCTTCGGACAGCGCCACGGGGGCCACCGGAACAGCCGGAGCAGTTTGCTGGGTTTGCGCCGCCAAGGAAAGCGGCAATAGCAGACTACTAAAAGTTAGAATCCGGGAAAGAAAACGCATCAGAAGAAAAATACAGAAGAACTCAGAAAAGGAAATAAGGGCAGTCTGGTACCGCTTGGTCAGGCAAATCCGCACTTCTAGCCGTTTGATGCCAGCCACAGGCCAAGGCTCCAGCTGGTTACTTGGCTGGCTGCACCAGCAGCACTTCGCCGGGCTTCACGTTGAAGTCAGCCTTGTTGTTCCACTCCATAATCTGCTTGATGGTAACGCCATACTTGCGCGAAATGGCATACATCGATTCGCCACCGGCTACCGTGTGCCGCACCATAGCCACCGCCGGAGTTGCCGTTGCGTTGGTAGTGGCCGGCGCAGTTGCCGAGGTGGCCGGGGTTGTCGAAGTGCTGGTGCCCGCTGTTACGCGCAGCACCTGGCCCAGCCGCAACGACGGATTCTGGGGCAGATTGTTCCAGACAATCAGGTCGGCGGGACGCAGGCCGTAGCGGCGGGCCACGGAATAGAGTGTTTCCTTGGGCTGCACTGTGTGCAGGCCGCTGGCGGGCACTGCTTCTACCGGGCCTGCGGCGGGAGCAGACATGGTTGGCGGCAGCGGTCGGGCTTGTGGCGGGGCGGGCGTCGTAACCGGCTTAGCAGCCGGCACAACCACAGTAGCAGCGGCCGTGGTTGGCTTGGCGGCCGGCTTCGGCGTAGTTACTGGTGTTGCTACCGGGGCAGCTGGCTCCTCATCAGGCTCATCACCAACAGGAGTGGAGGCAGGCAAGGGCTTGCGCGCTGGCGGCGTGGCGGCTACAGGGCGTGGAGTAGCAGAAGCCGCCGCTGGTGCCGTCACGGGCGCCGGAGCTGGCGTTGGTTTTGGAGCAGAAGCAGCGGCTGGCGCAACTGCGGCCGGCGCCGGCGCTGACTTAGGAGCCGGAACGGGCGCAACTACAGCCGGTGCAGCCGGCTCGGCGCCCAGTTCGTTCAGGTTCTCGGTGGTGGCGTCAGTAGCAGAATCAGGCTGCGTAACTACGCCCCCGGAAGCAGGCGAATCGTCTGTTTCGGTGGCATCTTCCAGCTCCCGCATGGTGCTGGCCGTGTTGCCGCGGTACGGCTCGGTTTCGTCGATGCGGCGCTTTTTCACGGCTGGCTTTTCCGGCGCTGAGGCAGCGGCTGGAGTGGCTGGAGCCACTTTAGGAGTCGGGGCCGCTGAAGGCCGCTCGAAAGCCGCCAGCGCTTTTTCGTTTTTGCTATCGGCGTACTCAATGGCCACGTCTTTGGGGCGAGTGTGCTGCAGCCACAAAATGCGGCCGGCCCGCAGCTCCTCGTTGCGCGGCATGCGGTTCTTGGCCCAGATAGCCTTAGCCCGGATGCCGTACTTCTGCGACACCGTGGCCACGCTCTCACCGGGCTGCGCCACGTGGTATTCCACCTCACTTTTGTCGCGCTTCTTCTGCACGAAGTAAGGCTGGCCCACTATAATATTGTCGAAGGCAAACAGGTCGTTGTACTGCATGAACTTGCGCACCTTCAAACCGGCGCGCTTGGCCATGCTTTCCTTGGTTTCACCGGGCAGCGCCACCAGTGCCCGAATGCCGTTCACGCGCACGTAATCGGCGTTCTGCGGGTCGGTTTTGGGTTGGTTGAGCAGCTGGCCGGCGGTAGCGCCTTTCTGCTGCGCCGCCAGAGCCGTCTGCTGCAGCGGGTCGGTAATGGGCACCAGCATCGTGTACACTCGGTCCGTAGGTACAGTAGGCGTGAGCAGCCAGCGGTTGTGGCGGGCGGTTTCGGCGGGGTCGGTTTGCAGGCTCTGCGCAATGCTGGCCATCGAGAGGCCGGGAGGCGCCGGAAACTCCTGCAGCTGCAGCTGCGGCTTAGGGTTGTGACCCACGGCGGGCTCATAGGCCAGCTTATGTGCCAGCATCGTGAGGATATAGGCGTGGGTTTGCTCGGAAATCTGCATTTCCGTGGCGTTGTAGTCGGTGGGCAGAGTGTAGGACTTCACGCCGCCCGAGCCCAGGTTGTAGCTGAGCAGCGTGTTCAGCCAGTTGTGCAACGCCTGGTTGTTGCGCTTGAGGTACTTGGCGGCGGCTTTGCTGGACGCCACAATGTGCTTGCGCTCATCTACCACGTCGTTCATCACCACGCCAAAGTCGGCGGCGGTTTCGCGCTTGAACTGCCAGTAGCCCACGGCGTCGTGGATGCTCTGGGCGTCGCCCTGCAGGCCGCTTTCCTGAATCACCAGAAAGCGGAAGTCCAGCGGCAGGGCTTCTTCCTGAAACACCCGCTCAATAAGGGGAAAGTAAGCGTCGGCCAGGTTCACGCGGGCCTGAAACGAGGCCGGGTGGCTGCGTAGGGCATCTACTTTCTGCTGCACGGCCCGGCGGCCGCCTTCCGTGAGGCGCAGGTGCAGGCCGGCAAAGTCGAAGTTGGCCGGGACAGGTACGCTTTGAGGGCCACTTTGGGCAGCGGCCAGCAGCGGCAGCCAGCAAAGCAGTAGGAGTACAATTCTTTTCATAACAGGCAACAAGCGCAGCTCTGGCTTCGTGACTTGTGCTCACCAGACTCCGACGCTTACAAAGTAGAGGAAAAAAACGCGGGAATTGGCACAAATAGCCCTGCTATACTGCATTAAGCTTGAACCAACCACTACACCAGCCAGCGCTTTTACCTCTGAAAAGATTGGGTTGCACACTGCCCGGAAGCCGACTCACTTGGCGCTACTTCAACCACGGCGTTGCCCAATTATTTCCTGAACCCAGTGAAATGCAAAAAGCGCCGGCCGGGCCGACGCTTTTGCTGTTGAATCAGACTACATGCCGCCCCCGGGAGGCGGGCCGCTAGGCTGACCGAAGTTGCCTGTGCCGCGCCGTCCGCCGGGGGCGCCGCCGCCCGGTAAGGCATCGGCGGGGCCGGCGCCGGCAAAGCTGCGGATGTTGTAGGTGAACATCAGCATGAGGTAGCGCTGCAGAATGTTGGTTTGCACGTCCTCGGTGTAGGCGGCCGTGTTGTTCACCTGAATGCTGTTGTTCTGGCCCAGCAAATCGAAAGCGTAGAGCTTGATTTCGGCCTGCTGCTTGGCGCCCAGCTTCTTGCCCACCGAGCCATTCCAGAGCACAAAGTTCTGGTTGAAACCCGCCGACAAGCCCTGGTTGAGTTGGTGCGTCACATCGGACTGCACCGTCACGCCCTTCACAATGATCCAGGAAAAGCGCAGACTGGTGTTCTGCCGAAAGTACTGCCGGTCCACCTGGCCGGGCAGCGAGTTGCGCACGTAGCTCTGGCTGGAATTCGAGGACAGCGTGAAGTCCAGCTCGGGACTGATGTTGCTGCTCAGCACCGCGCCCAGCCCAAACGACGGCGTGCGGCTGTAGTTCAGTTCGCTGAACACCAAGCCCGGCGTTTGCGAGTAGGTGGCGTTGGCATTCAGGTTGAGGTTGGACTTGACGAAGCTCAGCGGCAGGCTGTAGTTCAGAAACGAGCGCAGCGTATACTGCTGATCGACGTTGACGGGCCGCGTGAGCTGGCCGCCCACCGGAATGACGATGCCGCCCTCCGTCACGGGCGAGGTGCCGGCGTAGATGGTGTTGTTGGTGATGTAGTTGTTGGTGTAAGAACCGCCAATCAGCGCAAAGAACGAGGTGGACTTCTCGGGCACCGCCGAGGAGTAGCGCAGAAACAGGTTGTGGCGGTACTCCTGGCGCAGGTTGGGGTTGCCGGTGGTGAGCTGCAGCGGGTTGGCATTGTTCACCACTTCCTGCAGCTGGCTGATGCTGGGGGCGTTGGTGTTGGTGCGGTAGTTGAGCCGCAGGTTCTGCTGCTTCGAGAAGTTGTAGCGCACCGTGGCGTTGGGCAACACGTTCAGGAAGCTGCGCTCCGTGAGGGCTGCGCGCGGAAACTCCTGGTCGGAGCGCAGCTGGGCGTTCTGCACGGCCGTGCCCACGGTCCACTGCAGCTCCTTATTCTGGTAGCGGTAGGTCAGCTCACCGGAATTGGTAAGGTAGCGGCTCTGAAATACGCTGCTGAGCGTGTCGTTGAGGATGGAATAGGCCTGCTCGCCCGGCGAAAAATCGTAGGTGCGCTTGTCCGACTCATTGGGCGTGTACGACACGCGGTACTCGGCCTGCAGCTGGCTGAACCGGCTGATGGGCTCGGTGTAATTGACGTTGCCGGTCCAGGCCCAGCCTTGTTGCGTCAGCTCCGAAAACTGGTTGAGCAGCGTCGTGCGCCCGCCCACCGCCGACGTCGACGACAGCAGGTTGTTGTCGCCTTCTTTGTCGTTGTACGTCGTGTTCAGGCCCACCGAAACCGTGCGGCCGCGCTTGGCAAAACGGTGCCGGTACTGTAGCTGGTTGGCCGCCGTGATGCCCGTCAGGGCCGAGCGGTAGGTGCTGGTGTTGGCGCCCTGGGTTTCGCCGGCCACGTCGCCGGTGCTCAGGAACGTGCGCCCGTCGAGGCCGCTGTTGCCGGTGTTGCGCTGCACCGAGAGGCTGGGCCGCCAGATCAGCGAGTTCACCGAATCGAACTTGTGCTCCAGCCGCAGATTGAAGCGGTTGTTGATGTTGCGGCTCGCGTTCTGCGACAGTTCATTGTAGCGCAGATCATCGGTGGAGCCTTGCGGGGCCACGTAGCGGCGCAGCAGGTTGGTGCGGGCCGTATTGTCGGAGAGGTTGAAGAAGTAGCTGCCCTGCACGTCGGTTTTGGTGCCCCAGGTGTCGGAGTAGTTGAGGCCCAGCGCGTGGGTTTTGCTGATGCCGCCCTGCTGGTTCACCAGAAAGTCGCCGGAGTTGTTGCCGCCGCCGCCCTGGCCCCCGCCACCGGGCCGGCCGCCCTGGCCGCTGCCGCGGCCGCCGCGGGCCCCGCCACCACCGCCGGACGACGTGCCCACCACGCCCAGCAAGTCCTCGGTGCCGAAGTTCTGCTCGTTCACGTTGTTGCTTTGCGCCACCACGCTCAGCCGCTGCTTGCCTTTGAACTGGTTGAGGTTGCCGCTCAGCCGGTACCGGTCGTCCTGGGGGCCGTAGCCGGCCAGCACCCGCCCAAACTTGCCGTTGCGAAACTGCGGCTTGGTAACAATGTTGATGGTTTTCTGCTGGTTGCCGTCGTCGAAGCCCGTAAACTGGCTCTGGTCGGAGGCGCGGTCATACACCTGAATCTTGTCGATGACCTCGGCCGGAATGTTCTTGAGCACCGCGTCGGGGTCGTTGCCGAAAAACTCTTTGCCGTCCACCAGCACCCGCTGCACTTGCTCGCCCTGGGCTTGCACCTTGCCGTTGGTCGGGTCCACGGTCACGCCGGGCATCTTGGTGATGAGGTCCTGGGCGTTGGCGTCGGGGTTGGTCTTGAACGAGCCGGCGTTGAACTGGGCCGTGTCGCCTTTCTGAACGGCTGCTGCCGCTTTGCCCACCACTTCCACGCCCTTCAGCGCCACACCGCCGGCCGCCAGCACCAGATTGCCGAGCGCCAGCGGCTGCCCGCTCAGCGTCAGCTGCCGTTGCAGTGTTTGGTAGCCCAGAAACGAAATCGTGAGCTGGTAGCGGCCGTTGGGCAGGCCACTTATCGCGAAGTTGCCGTCGGCGTCGGCCGCCGCGCCGTTCTTCACCGAGTCAGCCGACAGGCCCCGCACCAATACGTTGGCTCCAATCAGCGGCGACTGGTCGGTGCCATCAACAATACGGCCACTAAGCGAGGATTGGGCGTGTGCTGCCAGCGTGGCCGTCAGCAGAAAAATAACAGCAAGGAAGTGTTTGAGCATTAGCGGAAAGTAAGCGGCAGGATAAGTCACCAAGAGCAATAGACGCAATAGTGGCCTCCACGTTTACTCTACGCCGAAAAAACCGGCTGCCCGCTACCGTTTTCGCACCAGCAGCAGGCCGTCGCGCAACGGCAGAAATACGTTTTCCACCCGCTCATCGGCCTGCACCTTGTCGTTGAAGGCGCGCACCGCGTGTGTGTCTTTGTCGGAAGGCTTCACCACGTAGGAGTCCAGCACTTTGCCACCCCATAGTACGTTGTCGATGAGCAGAAACCCTCCTGTACGCACCTGGGGTAGCACCAGCTCATAGTAGGCGTCGTTGTTGATTTTGTCGGCGTCGATGAACACCAAATCCCAGGTTTCGGTTAGCGTCGGTACCACGTCGGCGGCCCGCCCGATGTGCAGGTGCAGGCGCTTGGTGAGGCCGGCCTCGGCCACGTAGCGTCGGATGCGGCTTTCCAGCTCGGGGTTGAATTCCACGGTGTGCAGTTCGCCATCGGCAGCCAGTCCTTCGGCCAGACACAGCGCCGCGTAGCCCGTGAAGGTGCCCAGCTCCAGCACCCGCCGGGGCTGCACCATGTGGCTGATCATGCTCAGCAGCCGGCCCTGCGCGTGCCCGCTCAACATACGGGGCATCAGCGTCTGCACGTGCGTTTCGCGGTTGAGGCGCGCCAGCAGCGGTGGCTCGGGCGTGGTGTGGTGGTCGGCGTAGCGGAAAAAATCTTCGGAATGCATGCGGCAAAGGTAGAACTGCCGGCTCTGCGTTTCTAGCCCATCGGCACCAGCCTAAACAGGAACACCCAAAACCCCGACTTGCCGCGCGCAAATTCATGACCAATGATACGGTACAAGCCTTCATATCGAAAGACTTCGCTGCCTTCGTGTGAAACCCGATGAAAAACACGCACCGGCAGGCCGGTTTCCTGACTGCGGCGTAGCGCCAGATTGCGGCCCGTCATTTCCTGGTCGGCGACTTGATGACCTGATTTCAGGTCGCGCCCACCACTGCCGCTGTAAATTATTGCTTCCTCGCCAAACAGGTCGTCATCGTAAGCTCCTGCCAGTACAATGGAATCGGCGCCTTCTGCCTGGCTGCCACTCACACCTGCCCGACGTGGCCGGTGAAGCCCACACAAGCTCAATTCCAGGCGGTTGGTAAACAGGTCGCCCGGGCGGTATGTGCCAATATGGCCAAAGACGCGCATCAGTAGAGTTCTTATAGGTATAGCTGGAACAAGGAAACCTGATACGCTGCTGGCTTACAGACGAGACGCCCTGTCGAATAGATGCTACTTCGCTGACTGCAGGTAGGAAGATAGCACAGGCAAAGACAGGGAGCGAGGTGCTGTATATTCTGATTGACAATGCTTTAGATAAGCGCTTGCACGCCATTTTGAAAAAAAAGATGTGCTGAATTATGTGATTACGGGATTTGCGTTGAAAACCTCTCCATGGATAAGTGTAAACAAAGAATAAATAGCATGATAGTAAGTAGTTGATACAAAGTGATTTATATAATAATGCAAATTTATATTATAAATATAATATTTAAATCGAAATTCAATATATTGTATAATTACAATACTTTTTTTGGTATTTCTTATAAACTAGATGGTAAAGTTTCCGTTTAGCGTGTTACATTTACATAGTTGATCTAATAAGTGATAATATTTATTAGATAAACTTAATTATTCAGTCATCCCCCTTTTTTCACACATTCATCCACCATTACCAACCTTTCCCCATGAAAAAGTTAACCTTTTTAGCTGCCGCCTTTATGATGGCTGGCGCTGCTCACGCGCAAAGCAACAATCAGTCGTCTAGCTCAACTGGCAATGGCAATGATGTAACAGTTACGCAAAGTGGTAGTGGTAGCACTGCTGCTGCCACCCAAACCGGTGATGGCAACAATGCCACTCAGTCGCAAGGCCCAGGTGGACCTGACCGTGCTACCATCACGCAATCCGGTGATGACAACGAGGCTACCCAAACGCAGCAGTTTGGTGGTGGTAACAACGCAACTGCCACCCAAATCGGTGATCGTAACTCGGCAAGCCAATTGCAGCAAGCCAGCAATAGCACTGCGGAAATCCGTCAGGGCGCGAGTGGCAATGAGGCATTTGATAACGTAGCTATACAGGAGCAAACGGGAGGCAGCGGTACGCAAAACTCCTCTTTATTAATTGATCAGACCGGAGACCGTAACTATGCGTTGCAGCGCCAGGCTGGTAGCAATAACTCGGCAACTACCACGCAGTCGGGTGACGACAACGAAGCCGGGCAGTTCCAGCAAGGCGCTTCGCAAGTGGCTACTATCCAGCAAGCCGGCAATTTCAATAACGCCTACCAGACCCAAGAGGGAGGTGGTAATAATAACATGGCAGCTATAACGCAGACCAGCAATAACAACACGGCAAATCAGACGCAGTCTGGCAGCTACCATGAGGCAACCGTAAATCAGTACGGTTCCGGACAGTACAACCAAGCCACTCAGATCCAGCGTGGCAACGTCGGCGGTGACAGCGCAAATGGCAACGATGCTTTGATTGATCAGTTCAGCACCAGCCAATCTGACGGCAACAGAGCTACCCAGGACCAAATGGGTACTCGGAACAGCGCCAGCACCTACCAAGGCGGTTTTGGTAATGGCAGCGAGGTGATGCAGAATGGTGCCGGTAACACGGCAACGGTGCGTCAGAACCGGTAAGCCACTATTCTCTGGGCAATCAGCCAACAGAGTCTAAAATAAACACCCACTATCAGGCAAGCGGTGTTGCTTGCCTAGTAGTGGGTGTTTTTGCTTCGTTGCAGCACAGCTATACAGATGAGGGCCGGCCATGCTCTTAAAAGCACGGTCCGGCCCTCATCTGTATAGCTGTAATTTTCTTATTCAGGTACGTACTGCAGCACGCTCAGATTATCATCGGTCAGGACCTCGTTGGCCATTTCCAGCAGTTCGGAGGCCGTAATGGCGCGCACCCGGTCGAAGATTTCGTTGATAGATTCGACGCGGCCTAGGTCGAGGGTGCTTTTGGCTAGCAACTGCATCATACCGCCGTTGCTTTCCTCGGCCATGGCCATCTGGCCCATCAGCTGCTCTTTGGTGGTATGCAGCTGGGCCGTGCCCAACGACTGCTCGCGTAGCTTCCTCAACTCCTTTTGCACCAAAGACACTGTGCGGTTTACCTGCTTTTTCTCGGTGCCAAAGTAAATGCCGAACAGGCCCGTATCCGTGTAGGGCGAGTAGGTGGAGTCGATGGTGTACACCAGCCCATATTTTTCCCGCACGGCCAGGTTGAGGCGTGAGTTCATGCCGGGTCCGCCCAGCAGGTTATTGAGCAGAAAAAACGGAATCCGACGTGGGTCCTCAATGGCATAGGCAGGGCCGCCAATCAGGCAATGGGCCTGCGTAATGGGCTTGCGCTCCAGCTGATGTACGCGCTGGTAGCCACTGAACGGCGTGCGGGGCCGGGCACCCAGCTGCGCCGGTAGCGGCGCCAGATACTTGTCGGCCAGCCGCTTCACTTCCGAGAAGGGCAGGTTGCTGACGGTGCTGAACACCAGCCGATCAGTGCGCACGTTTTCTGCGAGGAACTGCTGGAAATCGGCTTGCTGGAAGCTGCTGACACTTTCGCGGGTACCCAGGATGTTGTGGCCCAAGGTGTGCTTGGCAAATACCACGTCATCGAAGTCGTCGATGATGGCGTCTTCGGGCGTATCCTGGTACATGCTCATCTCCTCCAGAATTACGCCGCGCTCCTTTTCAATCTCCTTTTCCGGAAACACCGAGTTGAACGTCAGATCCGTCAGCAGCTCGAAGGCCCGCTCAAAGTGCGTGCTGAGCAGAGAAGCATAGAAGCAGATTTTCTCTTTGGTGGTGTAGGCATTCAGCTCGCCGCCCACGGTTTCGAGGCGGTTGAGAATATGGAAGCTTTTGCGTTTTGCGGTGCCTTTAAAGGCCATGTGCTCCCAGAAGTGCGCCAAGCCCTGCTGAGCGGGCTTTTCGTCGCGCGAACCGATATCGAGCAGAAAACCGAGGTGCGCTATTTTGGTGTGTACTACTTGTTTATGCAAAACCCGGATGCCGTTGGGCAACTCGTACAGGTCGTAATCAGACATTGCGTAGGGGCTTGGAGTAGGGGCGCCGGAGCTGAAATTGCGTGCCCCGGCCCTGTATAACCGCGCCAGAGCGCAGCTGGTTGCAAAGGTACAACAGGTGAGACGCCAGACCGTCATTCCGAGCGAAGGTGTAGCCAAAGCCGCGCAATCTGGTATGCTGACATTGTGATGGTAATGACTTTACCGCACTAGCGAGATTTCTTGGCTTTGACTCCGCCTTCACTCGGAATGGCGGTTTTTCATTTCACCACCGCCTGCTCCGCCTCCGCCAATACGGCCAGTAGCTGTTGGGTTTCGATACCATGCGCGCACAGGAAATGTCCTAGTGGGCACTTGGCGTAGCCGTGCAAGCCGCAGGGCCGGCACTCCAGGTCTCCTTTAATTTCCACAACCCGCGAAAACGGGCTGAGCGGCCCGAAGCCGAAAAACGGTACGGTAGAACAGTACACGGCGCAGGTGGGCGCCCCCACGGCTGAACACAGGTGCATCGGGGCCGAGTCGTTGACGTAGTTGAGCACCGCTCCGCGCAGGAGGGCCGCCGAGGCCAGCAAGCTTAGCTGCCCGGCCAGATTCAGCACGTTCTCACGGCCACTGGCCTGCCGCAGCACCTCGCAGGCCGCCACATCCGGGGGGCCGCCCAACAGGTAAACTGGATAGTGCGCCGGCAGCGCCGCCAGCAGCTTCTGCCACTGCTCCTGCGGAAATTGCTTGGTGAACCACACCGATGTTGGGGCAATGCACACGTACGGTCCAACAGCAGCATAGGGTGCTGCGGCCGCTTCATCGGCAGGGGTAGGGTAGAGGCTGGGCGGTGGAATCGGGCCGTCGTAGGCTGGGTCGAGCAGGTGCAGGTTGCGCGACACCTCGTGCACGCCTGCCCCAATAATATGCGGCGTGGTGCGCGTGAAGCCGCGCGCAAACGGATTCTTGTCAAACCCAATTCGTTCTTTGGCCCCCGAAAATGCCGTGAGGAAGCCGGTAGAGGCAAAGCGCTGCAGCGTAATCACGCGGCCATAGTTGGTCCGCCGAATGAGTTGCAACAGGCGCCACAGGCCGCGGTATTTGTCTTTTTTCTTGTCCCAGATCAACACCTGCCGCACATGCGGATGCTGCTGCACCAAGCCTTCGTTGCCCTTGCGCACCAGAAAGTCGACGGGTGTACCGGGCTCGGTGCGGTGCAGGTGCTCCAGCAGCGCCGTGGCCAGAATCACGTCGCCGATAAAGGCAGTTTGGATAAGCAGCAGGGGCCGCGGCGAGGCTTCAGGCATCAGGAAAGTGAGCAGACAAAAGAGGAAGCTGGGTGCAATAATACGCAACTGTTACGCCCCTCAGATTTGCAAAGTACCAAGAGGGAGCAAAAGCAGGTACCGGCATTCTTTTAACTTGCAGCCGCCGGCCTTCGGCTGCGTCATTCCTTCGTACTCCAAGTTTCCCCCATGCGCTACGGTTCTATTGCCCCCGAGCTATTTGTTGAAAACCGCCGCCGCTTCCGCGAGCTGCTGCCGCCGGCCTCGCTGGCCATCTTCCACTCCAACGATGTGATGCCAACCAATGCCGATGGCACCATGGCCTTCCGCCAGAACAACGACCTGTTCTACCTGGCCGGCGTCGATCAGGAAGAAAGCATCCTCGTCATTTTCCCGGATGCGGTGCTACCGCAGTACCGCGAAATCCTGTTCCTCAAGGAAACCTCCGAGCATATTCTGGTTTGGGAAGGCTACAAGCTCACCAAAGAGCAGGCCCGCGAGCAAACCGGCGTGCGCACCATCATGTGGCTGGACTCCTTTAAGAGCGTGCTGCCGGCTCTCATGAACGAGGCCGAAAACGTGTACCTCAACTCCAATGAGCACATTCGGGCCACGGTGGAAGTACAAACCCGCGACGCTCGCTTCATCAAGGAGCTGCGTGAGGCCTACCCGTTGCACCAGTACCGCCGTGCGGCCCGCCTGCTGCACCAGCTGCGCGCCATCAAGAGCCCCGAGGAAATCCGGCTGATGCAAAAGGCCGCCGACATCACCGGCGACGCCTTCCGCCGCCTGCTCAGCTTCGTGAAGCCCGGCGTGATGGAGTACGAGATTGAAGCCGAAATCTTTCACGAGTTTCTGCGCCAGGGCTCGCGCGGCCCCGCCTACGGCAGCATCATTGCCTCGGGCGCCAATGCCTGCATTCTGCACTACGTCAGCAACGACCGGGAGTGCAAAGACGGCGACGTGATGCTGCTCGATTTTGGGGCCGAATACGCCAACTACGCCGCCGACCTCTCGCGCAGCATTCCCGTCAACGGCAAGTTCACCAAGCGCCAGCGCGACGTGTATGAGGCCGTACTGCGGGTGATGAAGTTTGCCACAGCCCGCCTTGTGCCGGGCGGCAACATTGAGGCATACCACGCCGCCGTAGGTCAGTTTATGGAGCAGCAGCTGATTGAGCTGGACTTGCTGAACGCGTCGGACGTTAAAAACCAGGACCCCGGCGCGCCGCTCTATAAGAAGTATTTCATGCACGGCACCAGCCACTACCTGGGCCTCGATGTGCACGATGTAGGCTTCAAGTACCGCACTTTCGAGCCGGGCATGGTGTACACCTGTGAGCCGGGTATCTACATTCGCGAAGAAGGCCTCGGGATTCGCCTTGAAAACGATATTCTTATCACCAAAACCGGCAACGACGACCTCATGAAGAACATTCCGCTGGAAGCAGAGGATATTGAACGGTTGATGCGTGCTGCCCGGTAGCATTACCGTTGTAGTTGCTAGCTTTTGAAAAGCCGCCTGCTGAAATCAGGCGGCTTTTTGTTGCACTAGAGCAAGAAGTTGCAAACAGTATACCAGCTGTTTCCAGGACACGGCTCCATACGCTGTAGTCCGTGTAAATCAGGAAGTAGGCGAACTGCCTGCCCTTATACAAACCCCGAATTATTCAGTGCCTGCTCAGCACTGCGCTGGCACATATAGCAACTTTCCGGGCCGGCCGAAAGTATAGCATCCTACCCCGAAGGCATATTGTGGTATCAGTCCCGGCCTTTTTCGGGGGTATTTGTTCACCAAAAGCTTTGGTCATGAGAAACCTCTTAACTCCCTCCCTGGCGCTGGGACTCACGTTGCTGGCAGCCGCTCCGCGCACGCAGGCCCAAACAGCCGACCGCAAAACGGCCATCAGCCTCTACGGCAGTGGCTATCAGTACAAGGGCAACTTTGGCTCGAACTTCTGGGAATGGTCTGACAATAACTATGGCCCTGGCATCAGCATCAACCGCTACCTCACGCCCGGCCTCGACCTGGGTTTAAGCGGAGCCTACGTAGAGTTGAAAAGCACTGCTGAGCAAAATGCGGCCCGCTTTAATTCCGACTTCAGCACCAACGTAGTGAACGTCAATCTGGCATTAAAGCTCAAGCTGAACAACGGCTGGGCCCTGAAGGAAGATGCCGTGATTCAGCCCTACCTGCTGGCTGCGCCCGGCTGGGCCTTCACCAGCCGCGAAGGCCGTTTTAACGGGCAGGTAACGGACGAGGATAAGAGCTACTTCGACCTGTTCGGCGCGGCTGGTATCAACTTCCGCCTCTCCGACGCCGTGGGCCTGTTTGTGCAAACCGGGCAGCATGTTCCGCTGAAAGCCAACCTCGATGGTGACCCGGTGCGCGACAATGACTCCTGGGATGACCGCTATCTGCAGCACACGGCCGGGGTGACGGTTGCCTTTGGCAAGCCCAAGGACGAAGACATGGACGGCGTGCCCGACCGCAAAGACAAGTGCCCCGCTACGCCTTCGGGTGTGGCAGTAGACGCCAACGGCTGCCCACTTGATGGCGACGGCGACGGTGTAGCGGACTACCAGGACAAGTGCCCCACCGAGAAAGGCACCGCCGCCCTCGAAGGCTGCCCCGACCGTGACAACGACGGTGTGCGCGACTCCGAAGATGACTGCCCAGATGAAGCTGGCACGGCTGCCCTCCGCGGTTGCCCGGATGCCGACGGCGACGGTGTAGCCGACAAGAACGACAAGTGCCCTGGCACGCCAGCCGGCACTCAGGTAGATGCCAACGGCTGCCCGCTGGTACTCGACGCCGACAATGACGGTGTAAAGGATGACGTAGACAAGTGCCCTGACACACCGGCCGGTTCGCGGGTAGATGCCAACGGCTGCCCCATGACCATCGACCCAGCCGTGAAGGCGCTGGAGAAGCCAGTGCGCTTTAACACGAACAGCACGGTTATCACCACAGCTTCGTACCCCACGCTCAACAAGATGGTGCAGGCCCTCAAAGACCACCCCGAGTACAGCCTGCGTGTTATCGGCCACGCCGATAGCCGTGGTACCGACGAGTACAACCAGGGCCTCTCGGAGCGCCGCGCCAACTCGGTGAAGCGTTACTTCACTGGCAAGCAGCTGGACCCCGCTCGTATCGTGACGGAGGGCCGCGGCGAAAGTGAGCCCGCAGCTCCCAATACGTCGTCGAAGAACATGAGCCAGAACCGCCGCGTGGAATTCGACTTCGAGTTCTTCGTGCCCGGCACGCCGCAGCCATAAGGCTGTTAATGCCCCGTAAGCAAAAGCGGCGGACCCTGTGGGTTCGCCGCTTTTGTGCTTTACATACCTTGGCGTGCGGTGTGCCTCGAAATATAATAGCGAAAGTCTATATCAATAAAAGCCTGTCATACAGGTGATAAAACGTGTAGGATCGAAATAGAATCTTGTTTAAGCACAACCCTGGGGCAACTCTAAAAGTATAGCACGGTAAATCGCGGCGGATTGGTAGTGCCCGGCACTATGGCCCCGCATCCCCATCACACTTTTCACACCATGAAAAAACTTCTTACCACTGGCATCACGCTGGGCCTGTCGCTGCTGGCGGCTGCCCCCAGCGTATTTGCTCAAACCACAGACCAGCGAACGGCCATCAGCCTGTCTGCCAATACGCTCCAGTACAAAGGCAATTTCGGCTCACAGTACTGGAACAACGAGGACAACTGGAAGCTGGGCGGCGGTATCTCTTTCAACCGCTACCTCACCTCTGGCCTCGACCTGGGCCTGCACCTCAACTATGGTAAGGTAAACTACGATGCCGTTGCGGGCGCGCCGCAGTTCGGCAGCTTTTTTGAGGCCAACATCGTGAATGCCAACCTGGGCCTTAAGCTGAAGCTCAACAACGGCTGGGCGCTCAAGGAAACCGCCTTTATTCAGCCTTATCTGCTGATTGCGCCCGGTGCCGCTTTCATTAGCTCCGATGGCGTTATCAACCGCAATGGCACCGCCACTGCCTTCGACGGCAGCGACACATATTTCGACGTGCACGGCGCGGCCGGTATTACGTTCCGCGTGAGCGAGTCGATTGGTTTGTTTGTACAGACCGGCCAGCACTTCCCGTTGAGCGCCAATATCGACATGGACCCGGTTCGTGACGATAATAGCTTCGACGACCGGTACCTGCAGCACTCAGCCGGCCTCACGGTAGCGCTGGGCAAGAAAGCCGACGAAGACAACGACGGTGTTTCAGACCGCAAAGACAAGTGCCCCGGCACGCCAGCCGGCGTAGCAGTAGATGCTAACGGCTGCCCACTCGACGGCGACGGCGACGGTGTTCCGGATTACCAGGACAAGTGCCCCACCGAGAAAGGTTTGGCTGCCCTTGAAGGCTGCCCCGACCGTGACGGTGACGGTGTACGTGACTCTGAAGACAAGTGCCCCGATACCCCCGGCAAAGCCGAGCTGCAGGGCTGCCCCGACGCTGACGGCGACGGTGTAACCGATGCCAGCGACAAGTGCCCTAATACACCAGCCGGCGTAGCAGTAGATGCTAGCGGTTGCCCACTTGACAAAGACGGTGACGGTGTTCCGGATTACCAGGACCGCTGCCCGAACCGTCCAGGTCCGGCTTCCAACAAAGGCTGCCCAGAAATGAAGGTGGAAGAGAAGAAGAAGCTGCAGGAAGCCACGAAGTTCATCCAGTTCGACTTCGATAAGGCCACGCTGAAGCCCGTATCCTTCCCAACGCTGAACGGTTTGGTGCAGATCCTCAACGACTACCCAGATTACAGCCTCGGTATCTCGGCCCACGCCGACAACAAAGGCGACGATGCATACAACCTGCGTTTGTCGGATGAGCGCGCTGCCTCGGCCCGCACGTACATGATCAGCAAGGGCATTGCTGCCGACCGTATCGTGTCGCATGGCTACGGCGAAACCAAGCCAATTGCCGACAACGCCACCGAAGCCGGCCGTGCCATCAACCGCCGCGTAGAGTTCGATGTGTACCTGCCCGGTGACCCGAACCCTGCCGAAACCAAGTACGGTATGGCTCCGGAAATTCCAGCTGCCGCTCCAAAGGCTGCGCCCAAGGCGCCGGTGAAAAAGGCTCCGGCCCGCAAGCCAGCTCCTCGTCGCCGCTAGTTAGCCGGTACGAATCCAACCAATTGCCAAAAGCGGCCAGCTCCCTGAGTTGGCCGCTTTTTTGTGCCTATATCTTAATGCGTATTGGGCAATGGCCGTATAGAGCTTGCCGAAGCATAGTCACCGTGCCGTTGGGCCTGTGCGCCTGAGCAGTACAGATGCTGTGGCTTGGCTACACTCCGCACAATGGCAGCGTGTTTTTGCGTGATTCCCACCCATGCACTAGGCTATGTCTGAAAACTTTAAAACGATTATGCTTTGCCAAGCAGACGCCAGATCAAGCAGGAGGTTCTGTGGGTTGCAAACGACTCTTCAGATATATCTAAGCTGCTCTGCGCAATGCGCTTCACCAACCGAGGTAGCAGCGTGCGCCCCACGCGCCACCTATCCGTAGTGGAGGCAACTACATGGGGCAGTAAAACGAAAAAGGCTGCCTCGTGAGGGCAGCCTTTTGTTGTTGGATAGCAAACCAACCCGGTTACTACTTGCTCATATCGGCCACGTTGGGCAGAATTTTGAGCAACTGATCGAGCTGTTCGCGGGTGAAGTTGCCACCAATCGACATCAGCAGAAACGAATCGGGGGCGCCTGAAACGCTGCTGGTGGTTACCAGCTCCGTTACCCGGTCGCCCTGAGTGCGGGTGGCGTAGCGCATGTTGCCGCCGGTAGTGGTGAGGGGTGTGTACCGCTCGTTGGCCAGCAGGCCATTCACTTCCTGCACCAGTCCGTCGGCCACCAGCTTCTGGGCGCTGTTGGTGGTGGGCGCAAACGTAAGCACCTTAAAGCTGCGGATGGAGGAAAGCGCCTGCGTCAGGTCGGAGCCGCCACCCAGGCTGCCCAAACGGCCCAGCAGCAGCCGGGTAGTCAGGCCTGCCGACCAGTCGGTGGCTTTAAAGCCGGAGCGGTTTTCATATTTATTGAAGAATTCGGCTACCGTGCGGGCGGGCCGCTCCGGACCAGCGGCCCGGCAGCCTGCCAATAGCAATAAGGCTACCAGCGGCAGCCACAAAAATGCGCGTTTCGTCATAAAAGAGAGAGGGAAAAAGGGAGAGAAATCAGAAGCGGTAGAGGCGTGCTAGGGTCAGGCAACAACCAGCTAGGCTTGTGCCCAGCGCAAATGTATTGAGCCAGTAGGTTATACAGCACCTCAAATGGGTGAGATACTTGCGGCTTAAACGGCATTCCAGGCCTGGTGGCTGTACAATTTTCACTGCTTCCGCCTGCTGGCCCTGCCGGAGCTAGGTCTCACTCGAAGCTGATAGTATTCAGGAAGAATACGTCCCGGTCGGGGCCGTGTTCAGCCCGTACATGTTGGAAGCCATATGCGAGCAGCCGGTTGCCATACCACGTTGTTAGGCCTTCCTGGGTGGTATTAGTGGCTTTTTCGCGGGCCGAAGGCAAGGCGGAGGTCGTCAGATTCACGCTCAAATCGTTGGGGGAAGGAGAAGCACGGTCAATTACTTTGTAATAAAGTTTATCGTTTTGCAGATAAGCCGCTGCCAGCCGGCCATCAGGCAGCTGGCGCAGGCGCACCGTTTCGGTGAGGTCGCGCAGCTCCACATTCTTCATCACCAGAGTATTGTCCCAGAGCAAGTTGCCGCGCTTGTCAAAGCCGCAGATCAGGGCGTGCGTGATGCGGTAGCCGTCGAAATTGCGGTTGCCGCTGGCCCAGTTGGCGCGGTCGTAGGCCGAGTAGTAGTAGGGGTTGTATACCAGGCTGGGGCTGTAGGAATTGTAGCGGTAGTGCGGAAAGTAGATTTCCGCCACCATCACGTAGCCATCCTCGAACGGCACCAGGTCGTGCATGAGGGTGCGGTAGCGCAGGCGCAGCACCCGGTCGGCGGCGCGCATTTTCTCGCTTCGCTGCCGCAGTCGGCTGGCCCGGTTGGGGCTCATAAAGTCGAAGAAGTGCTTGAGGTTGCTGAAGTCGTAGAACCGCAGCGAACGGCGCGAGCCGGAAGGGTTAACACCCGCCGTGAGGTCGGCCGCAAACAGGCCCTGCGAGTAGCGAGGGTCGCGCAGCGTGTAGGTGCCGGCCAGCAGGCGCCCTTCGGCCGAGTCGGTGGCCGGGCTGATCTGGGCAGAAATAAGACCCCGTTCGCTCTCAGCCTGCACAAACTCCGACGTCAGTAGCGCCCCACCAGCCGACAGGCGCTTGAGCTGCAGCCGGTTCTTGAAGCCATTGCTTTGGCTTAGTACAAACTCGGCCCGTTGCGCCGCCGAATCGGCCAGGAAGGAAAGCTGCGCCGGCAGCGGCTCATATACTGAAGGCAGAAACTGGTGTTTGCCAGTGGCCAGGTCCAGCAGCAGAATAGTCAGGTGATTATCTACCAGCACAGTTACAAACAGGTTGCCGGCCAGTGCTTTCAGGTCGTAGATGTCGCGGGTGAGTCTGCTGTCGAACTGCACCGTGCGCACCCGGCCGGTGCCGCCATCCACGGCCGCTACCAGCAGCCGGTGTTCCACATACGCCGACTGGAACAGCGCATAGGCAGTGGTACCTTCCGCGCAGAAGCGCTGAAACTGAAATTCGACCGGTAATTCCAGTTTGTTGTTCCAGACGGGCTGCAGGCGGTGGTTGTACTTCTGTAGCGCGTACGTATCGTTGCGGATGCCGGGCTCGTCCTGTTTCACCAGCAGCAGTACGCTGCTGTCCTGCAGAATGGGCTGCACTTCCACCTCGGCCGCATATTCCTGTAGCTCCAGCTCCAGGCGGCCATTTTGGGTGGGTGTGTAAGGTGCGGGCGTGGTGGGCTGCGCCTGCAGCGGGCTGGCCGCAACCAGCCACAGACCTAGCAAAAAGGGGAAGACGTGTCTCATAGCCAAGGCCAGCTGTCTGGATGGAGCCGGTATGCACGGAATATACGCCGAAGACTGCGCAAAGTCACGTCTGGTGCGCACAAATTGCCGTCTGCTGCTGGGTTCAGGCGCCTAACTCCAGAATGGTGTCAAATTCGGCGGCCTTTAGCGGCATTACCGACAGACGTGACTGGCGCAGCAGCCCAATCTGGCTGAGGCGCGTATCCTGCTTGATGCGGGCCAAGGACACAGGCTGAGCCAGGGCCTGCTGCGGCTGCAGGTGCACGGCCACCCAAGGGCTGCCGGCTTCGGCGGTGGCATCGGGGGCGGCGGGGGCTGCTACCTGGGCTACGCCCACCACCTGCTTGTCGCTGACGCTGTGATAGTAGAGCACAAGGTCGCCGGGCTGCATCTGCTGCAGGAAGTTGCGGGCCTGATAGTTGCGCACGCCAGTCCAGTCGGTGCCGCCATCACGCACAAACGTGTTCCAGGAGTAGGCTTCAGGTTCTGATTTTACGAGCCAGTAGTTCAAAACGCAGGAAATGAAAATGGTGAGGTTGCTGTTTCGGGCCGCAAGTTGGGCACTGCAACAGCAACCTCACCACTTTTTATGCAAGCAATTTTTCTGAGCCCGGCACCCGAAAAGCTAGTTCTGCCGGGCGCGCAGCGTGGTGTCGTCTATTAGCTCGATGGTGAGCAGGTAGGGTGGCTGGCCGTTGCTGAGGCTGAGGCTAATGCGGTATTTGCCTGGGCCTTCCTGTTGCCAGGTGCCCGGAACATCCAGCGGGCCATCGGCCGGGCCCTGGGTGTGCAGCACAAAGGTGCCGTCTGCTTCCAGCCGAAACCCATCGATGCCCCAGCCACCCTGCGGCGTGTAGGTGCCCTGCACCTTATAGGTAAAAAAGCCGGCGGCGTCGGGCTGCTGGCGGGTGTTGTACCAGTCTTTGCCAAACAGCACTTCCGGTGCCACAACGTCGGCGTCCTGCTTGCAGCCTCCCAAAGCCAGCAAGCCAATAAAAACGAGCGAGAAAAGCAGACGGTAGTACATAGCAGTAGAGTAAAAGTGAAACCAGCTACCTACAAGAGCCATCTGCCGGCCGAGGCGTTGCACTAGGCGGTTACTTTTCCACCCGTCGCACTTTCAGCACGTCGTTTTCCAAAGACACGATTTCCAGCCGATAATCGGGGTCTTTCTTGTCGTCGAGGGAGATGAGCAGGGTGTGGTCGTTTTCGGCTTTCCACGTGCCCTTGCGGCCTTCCAGCCCGTCGGTAGGCGCAATATCAAACTGCGTAAACAGGCCATTGTGCTCGAAGGCAAAGCCGGTGCGGCCGCGGGAAGGAGGGAAGGCGTAGGTGTTGGGCCGGTACACGCGCACGTCGCCCTGGTCTTCTTCGTGGGCGTGCAGCCAGGTATGCTCCAGTTGGCGGAGCGGGGACGAGGCCGAAGTGCCGGGCTGGCAGGTGGCAGCCAGGAGCAGGACGCTCAGCGCGGCCAGAACAGTGAACAGGCGCATAAACTTTGGGGAGAATAAAAGGTGAGGGAGGCGCAAAGCGGGGCCACAGCCGTATACGGCGCTGCCCGGCAACGAATGTAAAGAAATCGGGCGGGCCAGGGTTTGGGCCGCCGTAAACTACCCACCACAAACTACCTTTGTTTGCTATGGATAACCGCGCCCTGATTCGTGCTTTTCGCCTGACCGCCCAGCTCATGGAGCTGCACGAGGAAAATCCGTTCAAGATCCGGGCCTACGAAGGCACCGCCAACGCCCTGGAGCAGCTGACGGTGCCCGTGGCCGACCTCGACCGCACGGGCCTGCCCGACCGCACTGGCCTCAGCAAAACCGCCGCCGCCAAAGTGGCCGAAATGCTGGATACCGGCTCGTTTGAGGAACTCACGCGCCTGCTGGCCACTACGCCGCCCGGCGTGGTAGAGCTGCTGCGCATTAAAGGCATCGGGCCCAAGAAAATCCGCAGCCTGTGGAAAGAGCTGGGTATTGAGGGCGCCGAGCAGCTGCGTGAAGCCGCTCAGAACGACGAAGTGAGCAAGCTCAAAGGCTTCGGCCAAAAAACCCAGCAAGCCATCCTCGAAGCCCTCGACTTCACCGACCAGAGCCGCGGCAAGCTGCTCTATCCGCAGGCCGAAGAGCTGGCCCACGACCTCCTGACCCGCCTGCAGGCCACTACTGGCGTAACGGAAGCAGCCGTGGCGGGCGAAGTGCGCCGCCGCCTCGAAACCGTGGAAACCGTTGGGCTGGTGGCCGCCACTGCTGATCCGGCCGCCGCCCACGCAACCCTCAATTCCCTCGACGGCCTCACGCCCGACCCGCGCCGCAGCGGCCCGTTTGCCTGGCGCGGCACGGCCATGGCCTCGGGCGTGAAAGTGGAAGTGCTGCTGGTGGCGCCGGCTGATTTTACCAACCAGCTGCTGTTGAGCACGGCCGCCGAAAACCACCTGGCCGAACCGCTGCTGGAAACTCCTCAGCCCGGCCAGCCCGCCACTTTGCGCCAGTGGCTGAAACGCGAACAATTCGCCACCGAGCAGGCTCTCTACGAACGCGCCGGCCTGCAGTATGTGGAGCCCGAGCTGCGCGAAGGCCTCGGCGAGTTGGCGCTGGCCCGCGAAAACAAGCTGCCCCAGTTGCTGGAAGACGCCGACCTGCGCGGCTCCCTGCACAACCACAGCACCTACTCCGACGGCAGCCACAGCCTGCGCGAAATGGCCACCTTTCTGCAGGGCCAGGGCTATGAGTATCTCGGCATCTGCGACCATTCGCAGGCGGCGCACTACGCCAACGGCCTGCCGCCGGAGCGCGTGCGCCAGCAGCAGCGCGAAATCGACGAGCTCAATCAGGAACTGGCGCCGTTCCGCATCTTCAAGGGCATCGAGTCGGATATTCTGTCGGATGGCTCGCTGGACTATCCGCCCACGGTGCTAGAAACTTTCGATTTCATCGTGGCCTCGGTGCACTCCAACCTGAAGATGGACGAGCGCAAAGCCACCACGCGGGTGCTGAGAGCCATCGAAAACCCGTACACCACTATGCTGGGCCACCCCACAGGCCGGCTGCTACTGCGCCGCGAAGGCTACCCACTGGACCACAAAGCCGTCATCGATGCCTGCGCCAAGCACAACGTTATCATCGAAATCAACGCCAACCCCTACCGCCTCGACCTGGACTGGCGCTGGGTGCGCTACGCGCTGGATCAAGGCGTGCAGCTCAGCATCAACCCCGACGCGCACCACACCAACGGCTACGCCGACATGCGCTACGGCGTATTTATGGGCCGTAAGGGAGGGCTAACCAAGGAAATGACCTTCAACGCTAAATCAGCGGCGGAAGTGGCCGAGTACTTCGCTAAGCGCAAAGCTGCCATCAAGCCCCCACTGGAGTTCAAGGATTCGTTGTTTGGGTGAGGAAGTAATGAGGTGATGAAGTAAATGGTGATGAGGTGAATAAAACGTCAAGGCTCATTACCTCATCACCACTTACTTCATCACCTCATTACTCTCCCATGAAAATCCTGATTCTGCGCTTTTCTTCCATCGGCGACATTGTGCTGACCACGCCCGTTATTCGGGCCGTGAAGCAGCAGGTGCCGGGGGCCGTGGTGCACTTCTGCACCAAGCCCGGCTACCGCGGCATCCTGAAAAGCAACCCGTACGTGGACAAAGTGCACTGCCTCACCGGCTCGCTCACAGAGCTGGTGGCGGAGCTGAAAGCCGAGCAGTTTGATTTCGTAATAGACCTGCACCACAACCTGCGCACTATGCTGCTCAAAACTCGGCTGGGCGTGCGCTCGGCGAGCTTCGATAAGCTAAACTGGCGCAAATGGCTGCTCGTGAACCTGAAGCTGCACACCATGCCGCGCGTGCATATCGTGGACCGTTACCTGGCCGCCGCCGCGCCGCTCGGCGTGAAGAACGACGGCAAAGGACTGGACTACTTCATTCCGGAAGCCGATGAAGTAGACGTGACGCAGGTGCTGCCACCGGTATTCGGGCGCGGCTACGTGGCGTTTGCCATCGGGGCGCAGCACGCCACCAAGCGGCTGCCCGTGGAGCGTATTATCGAGCTGTGCGGCCTGTTGCGCCGCCCGGTGGTGCTGCTGGGCGGCCCCGAAGACGAAACCACCGGCCACGTAATAGAGCTGGCCTTCGACAACGGCGCTGCCGTGTCGCCCGCCCCCACGCCGCTCATCCCTGACAGCCCGTACTACTTCCCCAAACAGCCAGCCGCCAACAACTATCAACCAACAGTTATTTACAACGCCTGCGGCAAGTTCAGCCTCAACCAGTCGGCTTCGCTGGTGCGGCAGGCCAGCCTGGTCGTCAGCCACGATACCGGCCTGATGCACATTGCGGCGGCTTTCGGCAAGGAGATTTTCAGCGTGTGGGGCAACACGGTGCCCGAATTCGGCATGTATCCGTACCGCACCGAGTTTCGGGTGTTGGAAGTGCCCAACCTAAGCTGCCGGCCCTGCTCGAAAATCGGCTACGAGAAGTGCCCGCAAGGCCACTTCCGCTGCATGCGCGACATTCAGTTCAACCTGGACCTGCCACCAACTCAGGACGGGCGCTAAAGCAAAAGCCGGGCGAAATGCGTACATTCTGTCTCCGCTAAATCCCTCGCCCGATGTCTGATACGCCCGATAAATCCGTGCTCGTAACCGTAGGCCCCGAGGCGCTGCTAGCTGATGTGCATGCCGGCCGCCACACCTACTTCGTGGATGAGCCTGCCGAAGTCGGCGGCCAGGACCGTGGCCCCACGCCATACGATTTGCTGTTGTCGGCGCTGGGCGCCTGCACGGCCATCACGCTGCGCCTCTACGCCACCCAGAAAAAGTGGCCGCTCGAAGGCATCGAGGTGCGTCTGCGCCACCAGCGCGTGCACGCCCAGGACTGCGAAAAGTGCGAGCAGCCCGGCGAAATGCTGGAACAGGTGGAAAAGGAGTTGCGTCTGCTGGGCCCGCTCACCAACGAGCAGCGTCAGCGCTTGCACGTCATCTCGCAGAAGTGCCCGGTGCAGAAAACCCTCATGCGCGGCCTCCACATCGTCACGGTACTAGCCGAAGCCACAGTATAGCCACCAAAACCTCCTGATATGCCGCTCTGCCAGCATCTCGCCGCCCTCGAAATTCTGATTCCAACACCCGCTGGCCACGTCTGCCCCGAGTGTATAGCTCTCGGCGATACGTGGGTGCACCTACGCGTATGCCAGACCTGCGGCCACGTCGGCTGCTGCGACTCTTCCAAGAACAAGCACGCCACTCAGCATTTCCATGCCACCACGCATCCGGTCGTCACCTCAGCCGAGCCCGGCGAGCAATGGGCGTGGTGCTACGTAGATGAGCAGATGGCCGAGTATTAAAAAGTGAAACCAGCAAAATTTAGGCTATCCAGTGCTACTTTAAACTGAAATTGGGTTAGTGGTCCGTGGATAGCTTTTTGCACGGACGGATTGCCAATATCTGAAGGCTGATCCTGCGCCCTAATGATATAATAAAGACCATTAGTTGAGCTGACAAAAATGTAATCCGCTGTATAGCCAACTTTCTGAACATTCCGCACTCTTTCGTAGTCCGAACCATTCATGCAGCGATAATAGAGTGTTTTATAAGACGCTGCCGGATCCTGATCCACGTAGTAAGGACCGTTTAGCTCCTCTTCGCTTAAGCTGATACATGATGTGGAGATAAGAAGGAAGCTGGCAAGCCAGCGGAATGATTTCATAGACGGAAGTAAAGCCAGTAAAAGGACACCATACTCCACTATGGTATCCTTTTACTGGCTTATTCGCTCTCATTGGTGTTACCCGATCTTTTCGAAGCCGCAGTAGCCGTGCAGCACTTTGGGCAGTTGGATGCCGTCGGGCGTCTGGTTGTTTTCGAGCAGCGCCGCCACGATGCGGGGCAGCGCCAAGGCCGAGCCGTTGAGCGTGTGCAGCAGCTGAGTTTTGCCACCCTCGCCGCGGTAGCGCAGTTTGAGGCGGTTGGCTTGGTAGGTTTCGAAGTTCGAGGCCGACGATACTTCCAGCCAACGGCCCTGCGCGGCGCTCCACACTTCCAGGTCGAAGGTGAGGGCCGAGGTGAAGCCCATATCGCCGCCGCAGAGGCGCAGGATACGGTAAGGCAGCTCCAGCTTCTGCAGCAGCCCTTCGATGTGCGCTACCATGCCATCCAGAGCAGCGTAGCTGTTCTCGGGCTGCGTAATCTGCACGATTTCTACCTTGTCGAACTGGTGCAGGCGGTTGAGGCCGCGCACATCGGCGCCCCAGCTGCCGGCCTCGCGGCGGAAGCAGGGCGTGTAGCCGGTGTTGCGGATCGGCAGCTGCTCGACCGGCACAATCTCGTCGCGGTAGAGGTTGGTAATCGGTACCTCCGAAGTCGGAATCAGGTAGAGGTTGTCCTTGGCATCGTGGTACATCTGGCCTTCCTTGTCGGGGAGCTGGCCGGTGCCGTAGCCGCTGGCCTCGTTCACCAGAATCGGGGGCTGCACCTCGTCGTAGCCGGCGTCGCGGGCTTCGTCCAGGAAAAAGTTGATGAGGGCCCGCTGCAAACGGGCGCCCTGGCGCTTGTACACCGGGAAGCCCGCGCCGGAAATCTTGTTGCCCAGCTCGAAATCGATGATGTCGTATTTCTTGATCAACTCCCAATGAGGAAGAGCATCGGCGGGCAGCTCCGGCTTTTGGCCGCCTTCGCGCACCACCTCGTTGTCCTGGGCAGCGCGGCCTTCGGGCACGCTGCTGTGGGGCAGGTTAGGCAGCTTGTAGAGTGTTTGCTGCAAGGCGTCTTCCACCTGCGTCAGCTCGTCGTCGGCAGATTTGGTGTGCTGCTTGAGCTCGGCCGTGCGCGCTTTCAGGGTTTCGGCCCCGGCTTTGTCGCCCGACTTCATCAGGCCCCCGATCTGGCGGGCCAGCTCGTTGGCCTCAGCCTGGGCCGAGTCGCGGGTGGTTTGCAGCTCCTTGCGGCGCTGGTCCAGCGCCAGAATAGCCTGTACGTCGGCTTCGGCCGTTTTATAATGCTTTTTGGCTAGCCCGGCCAGTACGGCCTCGGTGTGCTCTTTCAGGACAGAAACTTGTAGCATAAGGGCAGAAAACGCGGTAGAGGATGCTGCAAAAGTAGCCGAATGATTCGGCAGATTCTATGCCGCCGCTATATATCGGTGAGTGCTGCCAGTAGGTATGGGCTGAACCTAACGGGGCAAAGTCCCGTTTCAAGGCCAACGCCACCCCCTTCATTTGGCTGAGCTAACCGTGTAGGCTGCAGGGAAAAGCGCTGTCAAAAGCAGCGGTTGGCATGAAATCCGCAAAATGTAACAAGGGGTTTGGCAGTTCGGCGGGTTTGCGCTAACATTGCGTTAACAAGCCGGCTGCTGATGCCGGGCCCGTCGTTGGTTTTCATAACGTCCGGTCCGTGGATATTTTCCAGCGCCACCGCCTACTACCACCCCGCTGTTCCTTTTCGAACATATCCCCGTGCTGAACGCCGCGCCTGCGGTTCCCGGGCATTGCCTGAATCTGAGGCAATGTCCCGCTGTTGGATGGGCCCCCGCCAGAATTTTCCTCCCTCATTGCCTCTATGTATACTATTGAAGAGTTGAAAGACCGCCTTCTTTCTGAGTTGAAAGAAATTGCGGAAGAGCTCAACGTTGGCAACTTTAAAAAGCTTAGCAAGCAGGATCTGATTTATAAGATTCTCGATCAGCAGGCCGTCTTGCCCGCCGACAAGCTACCCGTCAAAGTGAAACCAGCCGCTAAAGCCCGCCCGGCTGCTCCCGAAGCGGCGCCGGTGGCGGCCGTAGCTGAAACGCCGGCCGCTGCTCCGGCCGCCCGGCCAGCTGCAAGCCGCAGCCGCGCTGCCAAAGCCCCCGCCACCAGCCCGGAAGTGGCCGTTGTGCCTGAGACTGCTGCCGCTCCAGTTCCGGTAGCTGTTGCCGCTGCCGCCGATGACGTAGTGCCTGCCACAGGCTCTGGCTCAGAGTCTGCCCCAGAGCCTGTGGCTGAGCGTCCTGTAAAAGCCTACCAGCGCCCTGAGCGCCGCTCCCGCGAATCGTCGGGCCGCAACGGTCAGGTAGTAGATGCCAGCCAGTCGGATGTAGCTCCGGTAGCGGTGGTACCCCCGGTAGCTGCCGCTTTCAGCGAAGTAGCCGCCTTGCCAGCTGTAGTAGATACTCCTGCTGCTGCGGCAGTAGCCGAAGTAGTTTCGGATGTAGCAGTAGCCCCAGCTCCACGCATCTTCCGGCCCGAACGCACTGATGGTGTGGCACGCCCAATCCGCGACCAGCCCCGCGAGCGGGAGCAGGCCCGCGACGGCCGCGAGTTGCGCAACGGCAGCAGCGACGTGGCCCGCATTGCCGATGCCCCGCGTGAGTTCCGCAACGACGTAGCTGCCCGCCCCGACCGTGACCAGCGCGACCCGGGCCGCGCCCTGCGCGACTCCAGCCGCGCCGACCGCCTCGACCGTGACGTGCAACGCTCGGAGCGTGGCGACGCCGCCCGCTCTGAAATCACTCGCCCCGACCGGGAGCAGCGCCGCGAAGAACGGTACGCCGCCCGCGAGCAGCAGCGCCAGCAACGCCAAGAAAGCCGCCAGGAAGGTGGCCGCCAAGAAAACGCTGGCAACGCGCCGCAACAGCAGCGCCAGCGCAACGACTTCGATATTGTGGTGCCCGGCGAAGGCACCTTGGAGATGATGCCCGACGGCGGCTACGGTTTCCTGCGCAGCCCGTTCTACAATTACCTGTCCTCGCCCGACGACATTTATGTGGCGCCGCAGCAAGTGAAGCTGTTCAGCCTGAAGGCCGGCGACACCGTGAAATGCACCATCCGGCCGCCGCGCGAAGGCGAGAAGTACTACGCGCTGGTGGGAGTGGAAACCATTAACGGCCGGGCCGTGGAAGACGCCCGTGACCGGGTGCCGTTCAGCAGCCTCACGCCGCTGTTTGCCGAGGAGCGCCTCAAGCTATCCACCAAGTCCACGCAGTACAGTACCCGCATTCTGGATCTGTTTGCGCCTATCGGCAAAGGCCAGCGCGGCCTGATTGTGGCGCAACCGAAAACCGGTAAAACGGTGCTGCTGCAGGAAATTGCCAACGCCATCAGCGAAAACCATCCTGAGGTGTACCTGATGATCCTGCTCATCGACGAACGCCCGGAAGAAGTTACGGACATGGCCCGCTCGGTGAAAGCCGAGGTGCTCAGCTCCACCTTCGACGAAACCGCCGACCGCCACGTGAAAATCGCCAGCATTGCGCTGGATAAGGCCAAGCGCCTTGTGGAGTGCGGCCACGACGTGGTGATTCTGCTCGACTCGATTACGCGTCTGGCGCGGGCCTACAACACCGTGCAGCCGGCTTCCGGCAAGATTCTGTCGGGTGGTGTGGATGCCAACGCCCTGCACAAGCCCAAGCGTTTCTTCGGCGCGGCCCGCAACGTGGAAAACGGCGGCTCGCTCACCATCATCGCCACGGCCCTGATTGAAACCGGCTCGAAGATGGATGAAGTAATTTTCGAGGAATTCAAGGGCACCGGCAACATGGAGCTGCAGCTGGACCGCAAGCTGGCCAACAAGCGCATCTTCCCGGCCATCGACGTGCCGGCCTCCGGCACTCGTCGCGAGGACCTGCTCATGAGCCGCGAGGAACTGAGCCGCATCTGGGTGCTGCGCAAGTTCATGGCCGACATGACGCCCGCTGAGGCCATGGAGTTCCTGAAAGACCGCATGAAAGGCACCAAGGACAACAGCGAATTCTTGCTGGCCATGAACGGCTAGACGGCGTTTAAAAACGTAGAACGTCATTCCGAGCGGAGCGAGGAATCTGACCAGTGTAGTAGAATCATTCACTATACTGGTCAGATTCCTCGCTCCGCTCGGAATGACGTTCTGGTTTTATGTGTTTCTGACTCTCTTTACCCTAATTATCCATCCGCATGCCCCCCATCCAACCAACACCCGACCTTCCCGAACTGCTCTACCTCTTCGACCCGCTGTGCGGCTGGTGCTACGGTATGAGCCCGGTGATTCAGCGGGTGCGGCAGGAATTTGCGGGCCGCGTGGAGGTATCGGTGCTGTGTGGCGGCATGGTGACGGGCGAACAAGTAGGCCCCATCCGCGACGATTGGGACTATATCAGCGGGGCACTAACGCAAGTGGAGCGCGTGACGGGCGTGCAGTTTGGGGAGGCGTTTCGGGCTGTGGGCGCCGAGGGCAGCCGCGTACAGGATTCGGCGCCGCCGAGTTGGGCCATCAGTGCCTTCCGCCACTTCAACCAGCCCGATACCGCCAGTTTTGCCCACGATGTGCAGGTGGCCTACTTCCGCGACGGCGCCGACCTCAACGAGCCCAAAACTTACCTGCCCCTGGCCACCGCCTACGGCCTTGATGGTGCAGCGTTTCTGCGCCAGCTAGCCCTGCCGGAAACCGCTCAGGCTACCCAGCAGGAATTTGCGGCCGTAGCCAAAATCGGGGTGCAGGGCTTCCCCACCACCATTCTGCGGGTCGGCAACCAGGGTTATGTGCTGGCGCGCGGCTACCAGCCCTACGAGGCATTTGCCGATGGCCTGACCCAGGCACTGGAGCAGGCCGGGTAGTCTATCATTCTGAGTGCAGTATCTGAGCTGTAAATGAGCCGTAGCGCGCACTTTGTAGTTCGCGTCCCCGCGCCGTTTCAACGATTCCGGACGGCACGAGGACGCGAACTACAAAGTGCGCGCTACTGGGTGAATGGCACTCGGAAGAACTGTTTAGCTACCGAAGCCCGGCAATTGCACTACCTGCTTGGTGCCGGGCGAATACGCAATGCGGCGGCGGTCTTCCTTGCCTACCAGATACTGGAAGCCTACAGCGTCGGGGCGCTTCTGCAACTCGGCCCAGACGGTGCGGTCGGCGCCGCCTTCCTGGTAGGCATCTTTGGTGGTAAGGGCCGGCTGACGGAAGTTTTTATCGGCGAAAAACTCGTCCATGCGGCGGCGCACGTAGGCCTCGCGCTCAGCGGGCCCAACGGTAGTTTTCTGCATCTCATACACCATGCTGGCCTCTAGGTCGGCAGGCGTAAGCATCTCGCGGAAGATGACCTGCCCGGCCGCGTCGGTGATGGTGAACGTAATCTGGCCGGTCAGCACGTCTTTGCCGCGCAGCGTCAGCTTGAACTCATCGGGCGAAGCAGGAGCAGAGAAAACATGGCGCCGCCGCACGGTTTTGAGCGTGTCGGCCTGCGGGGTGGCGGTGCTGGCGCGCGCCGTATCCATGGGTTCGAGGCGGGCCGTAGAATCCCCGGCCGGGGTAGTAGTGCCTGATTGGCTGGCGTCGGGGGTGGAGCAGGCAGCCAGCAGACCGAGAGTGGGCAGAAACAGCGCAATTCGCATAGCAGAAAGTCTGAGGTGAATCAGGGCTGCATACGCGGTTTAGGAGTGGTCTGTTGGGAAAGAACTACCAGAGCAGCATCAGAATAAAAGCCGCACTCATGCACAACGACGATACCTGGTTCATGCGCATGGTGTGCTCGAAGTCGGCGGCGGCGGGGTTTTGCCACACAGCCCGAACCCAGCTCCCGAACAGCAGCACGACCGGTCCGGTGGCCGCCAGAAACACCAGCAGATGGCGCGCTTCCTGCCGTACCCACAGCGCATACGCCAGCACGGCTGCCCCGGCCAGCAGCCCAACGGCCGCAAACACAAACGTGCCCCGGATGCCGAGGCGCAGACTCAGCGTCCGGTCGCCGCGGCGGGCGTCTTCCTGGTGCTGGTACACCTGCGTGAGCGGATAGGAGCCGCACAGAAACAGGCTGCTCACCAGCGCCAGCAGCAGGTTGGTGGGCTCGGTGAGTTGCGCATAGCCAGCGCCGGCACCAACCTGCGTCATCATAAACGTGTAAGCGCCCTGGAACACCACCACCACGGCTGTGCTCAGCAGCGGGTACTTTTTCAGCCGGATGCCTTCGTAGCTATAGGCCTTGGAAACGAGTAGGTACACTGCCACCAGCATCCCAAACCACGGATTCAGCAACAAACCGCCCAGCACCGCCAGCGCATCGAAGGCATACACCAGATGCAGCAGCTCTTCGGATACTTTGGGCGGGCTTTTCAGGCCGCCGATGCTGCCTTCGTCACGGTCGTAGTAGGAGTTGTAGCCGTTGGATGCGGGGTAGGCCAGCAGGTGCAGCACCACAAACACGCCCGCCGCCTGCCACGCACTAAACGGCTCCCGCAACGCGCTCAGCCCAAACCAGAACACCGGCATTAGGTACACCGAAAACGGAATCCGGAGTAGCGGCAGGGCCTTTTTGTAAGTAGTAAGTAGCAATTAGCAATGAGTAATTAGAGACGATGAAGCCCGTATCTGGAGCAAAGCAGGCCAAGCAACTGGTTGGAATTTGCTAACGCACTACCTCGCGCCAAAGAAGCTCCAATTACTCATTACTAATTATCAATTACTAATTCTCAGCCGGTACGCCAATCAGATACGTGACCTGCGGGCCCCACCAGTGGCGCACTTTGCCGGCTTGCCATTGGAACGTGCCCTGCGGATCGGCGCGGTGGGCCAGGGCCAGCAGCTGCGCCGGCGGGTACATGCGCAGGATGGACACGGTGCCGTCCCAGATGGTAAACAGCGGAATGAGTGGCACCACATAGGTGAGCAGCAGCCGGCTTAGGCGGAAGGGCCGGATGAAAGGCGTAATCAGCAGCTGCGCGATGGGCAGCACCGTCCAGGCCAGCAGAATTTCCAGCCAGTGCTTGCCAGCCCCCTCAAAGATGCCAATACCGGCGCCCTGCCGCACAGCATCAGCCAGCAAAGCCTCGGCCAGCGGCGGCGGGAAGTGGTGAAACGCCGAAAATACCGTGCGGAACCCGGCCAGGTCGGGCGGCACGGCGGTGGCGTCTACGGCAGCGGGAGAATAGAAGAGGCCTGGGGTGCGGGCTGCCAGTAGCTGCCAGGCGGCCGGCTGCGGATACAGGTCGGTGAGGGTGACGTGGGCGGCGGGCAGGCCGGTGGCTTGCAGGCTACGTAGCACGCCTTCGGTGCCGCCGCCGGCCCCGGCACACAGCTCCAGTAATTGGGTCTGGCGGGTGGCATGCAGGGCTTGGCGCAGCAGCGGCACAATGGGCTGGTAGGTGCGCAGCGTGGATATCATGAAGCGCAGGTAGTCCATCATGCCGGCCCGCACTACGCGCGGAAACCAGGGCAGGTCTTCGAACTCAAATAACTGAAGGCGTAATTTCACGCCGGAACATACGCAGAACTGCGCTGGCCTGGGCACGTGCCCACCGTACCCACAGCTGGCGGCTGGTGCGGTGCTGGCCTTCGGGGCTGTAGAGCCAGAAAACGGTAGCCCAGGCAGCCACCAGATACGGGGCCGTCATTTCCAGCAAGCTCAACGACGACAGAAACGGCAGCAGCACTACCAGCAACTGGTGCGCCAGCATAAAGAACAGCGTTACGCCCAGCGCCGCCATCGTACGCCGCGACCAGTTAAGCTGCAAACGGCTCAGCAAGGCCAGAAACGGCACAGCCAGCGGCACCAGCGGCAGCGTGATAATAATGGCCAGCAGCCCGGCTACCAGCGCAATAGAAGCATCCTCAATCCGGCCGAAAGCCAGGGTCAGGCCCAGCAATAGCGTGCCGCCCAAATTGCTCATAATCCACAAGACAAGCGCACGTAGAACAGTAGAGGAGATGATGGATGTAAAGGAACGCATAGCAAAAGATGAAATGGTAGTTGGTCACCAGAACTGCTTTGATCTGGATGTCTGCATACTTACGCGCTGATAAAAAGGCCTAGATTGGCTGATAATGGACTTGTTTGGGAATCCACAGCCCCAATTTGAGCTGTGTTCTCTCGCTGATTCTCTAATTGGGTTGGCTGAGAAGGCGAGGCTGCGTAACCCACCATGCCGCGGCCAAAGAGGAAAGTAGCCACGGCAGACTCAGGCCGAAGAAGGCTATGGTGGTGCTCAAAAAATGTCGGAGTGGCAGTTCTTGGAAGACATGCGGCATGACGAGGCCAGCAAATATTTCCCACAGTAGCCAGCACAACAGCACAGAGCACTCAAATATCAATGCGGTGCGCAACAGCAACTGACGTCGCGAATGGGAATAGTGGGCAAAGGCCTGTTGCATAAATACCCGTCGCCCCAGTACACCAAGAAGCGCAGGTAGCCCAAGAAATGCCATTGGTATTACGAAACCAAGCAGTAGCCCATAGGCTAGTGCTGTCAGCAACTCATCGGGCGTAGAGTTGGTGAAGGCCACGATAAGGCCTGTAGTTATGCTTAACGCCCACACTCCATACATCCCCCACAACCACGATAGCCACATGTGCCGCCGGGCCAGAGCCCGAGAATCTGCCTGCATAAAAAATAAGTTAAGGTTACTGCTTGCAAAGAAGCAATTGTTTGTTGTGCTTTGCAATACAAAGTGCTTTTAGCTATGATGAAGCCTGCCGTAGATCCGTTAGCCCAACTCACCGAGATTCGCGCCATTATGGAGCGGTCCTCCCGCTTCATTTCGTTGAGTGGCCTGAGTGGGGTGGGGGCCGGCGTGGTAGCGCTGGCCGGAGCCGGGGCCGGGCATTGGTTTCTGCGCCGCGAATACGGGGCCACCGGCTACCTGCGTTTGCTGGAAAGCACCGAGGCCGAGCGGCTACTAGTGCTGCCATATCTGGTAGGGCTGGCTGCCGGCATTATTGTGGCGGCGCTGCTGGTGGCTACCTTCTTCACCTGGCGTCGGGCGCGTCACCAGGGGCAGCCGCTCTGGACCGCCCTGGGGCGGCGGCTGGCGCTAAGCCTGGCAATTCCGCTGATAGCGGGCGGGCTGTTTTGCCTGGCGCTGTTTGTGCGTGGGGCCGTAAGTTTGGTGGTGCCGGGGCTGCTGCTGTTCTACGGGCTGGCTTTGCTGAACGCCAGCAAGTACACACTGGAGGAAATTCGGTGGCTGGGTCTCACGCAGATAGCGCTGGGTTTGCTGGCGGTGTTGCTGCCCGGAGCCGGATTGCTGTTCTTTGCCCTGGGTTTCGGCCTGGGCCACATCGGCTACGGCCTGCTCATGTACAACCGTTACGAACGGTAAATGAGTCGTTAGTTGCTGGTTGTCAGTTGTTAGTCGCAACCAAACCTCGCGACCGACAATCAGCAACTGACAATTAACAACCAACAACTGACAACTATCCTTGAAACACGTCATTCACACGCTCAATAAAGCCTTTGACCACCGCGTGCGGCTGGGCGTGATGGCCGTGCTGATGGCTAATGAAGCGGTGAGCTTCAACGACCTCAAGGAAACCCTGGACTTGACTGATGGCAACTTGGCCAGCCACGTGTCGGCGCTGGAAAAGGCGGGCTATGTGCTAGTTAGCAAGCAGTTTGTGGGCAAGAAGCCCAACACCACCTATACCGCCTCCGCTGATGGCAAAATGGCCTTTCAGGAGCATTTGGCGGCTTTGGAAAAATTACTGCGGGGGTAAAGGCTCTTTTTTTGCCCGTTTGCTTTGTAATGCAAAGTTCTTTTAAAAATCAATGCTGCCTGACATTTGGCAGGTGATTCTACTCTAACCAGCTTCCATTTTCACCTCACGCTTTCGATTCATGAACTCCTCACTGCCTGTTTCCTCTGCTGATTTTGCGGCGGCCGCGCCGGCCCCGCGCCTCACGCTCAGCACCCTGCAGAAAGTGGCGCTGCCGGTTGGCGCCATCCTCTTCGACTTGCTGTTCTGGCACGAGCGGTCCGGCCTGAATATGCTGCTCTACACGCTGCTGGTGGTAGCCATGACGTTGGCTGGGCTGCCGCGGCATGCGCCGCAGTGGCGCTCCGCCGGGTTTCGGCTGGCGCTGGTGGGCACGCTGCTGAGTGCGGCCATGGTGGCCTGGTACGGCTCCGGGGCGGCGCTGCTGGCGTGCGTGGCGTCGTTGGCGGTGTGGCTGGGCTACGTAAACCAGCCGCACCTAAAGCTGGTGGTATACGCCTTGGCTACGGCGCTGGCCAGTGCCGGGCAGGTGGTGCCGCGCCTGCTAACGCTGCTGCGCCTGCCCGGCGACCTGGGCAGCCGTTTCGGCCGCAGCTGGTACTATGGGCGGCTGCTGGGCGTGCCGCTGCTGGCGCTGGGCGTGTTTCACGTGTTGTTTCTGATTGCCAATCCGCGCTACGAGGCGGCGGCCGGCCAAGTGCTCGACTGGGTAGGGGAGTGGCTGGCGGCGCTGTTTGCCGATTTGTCGGTGCCGCATTTGCTGTTTTTCGGGCTGGGTTTGCTGTTGACCGGGGCCGCGCTGGTACTAGTGCCGGTGCACTACTTCGCCGATTCGGAGTCGCGCTTCGGCGAGTTCATTCGGCGGCAGCGAAACCGGGTGGCCTCGTTTGGGGTGCGCCAGCCCGATTTCCGCGAACAGCGCTTCCGGGCCCTCGACCTGCGCAAGGAATACCTGATTGCGCTCAGCTTGCTGGTGCTGGTGAACGTGCTGCTGCTGGCTGTCAATGCCATTGATATCAACTGGCTGTGGTTTGGCTTCGAGCCGGCTCCTGGCTTCGACCTTACGCAGTTTGTGCATGAAGGCACCTACGTGCTCATTCTGAGCATTCTGGTAGCCATGGGTATTGTGCTGTGGTTTTTCCGC
The DNA here is from genome assembly GCF_014333525.1 of Hymenobacter puniceus. Classification (GTDB taxonomy): domain Bacteria; phylum Bacteroidota; class Bacteroidia; order Cytophagales; family Hymenobacteraceae; genus Hymenobacter. The sequence goes on along the minus strand of NZ_JACSCX010000001.1, from coordinate 345,321 downwards.
CGCAACCTGAATTTTTATAAGCCCGGCCTGCCGGTGCTGCGCAGCCTAGCTACGGTGTGGGTGCTGCAGAATGCGGTGCTGGCCGTGTCGGTGGGCTTGCGCAACTACTACTACATCCTGCACACGGGCCTGGCCTACAAGCGCATTGGGGTGTACGGGTTTCTGCTGCTGACCTTCTTCGGGCTGGCCACAGTGCTGCTCAAGATCTGGCAGCGCCGCTCGGCCTACTCGCTGGTGCGCCTGAACGCGCTAGCCGCCTACTTGCTGCTGCTGGGCTTGGCCGTCGGCAACTGGGAAATCTGGATTGCGCGCTACAACCTGCGCCCCCAACTGCACACACTCGACTACGGCTTCCTGCTGGAAATGCCCAACCGGGTGCTGCCCGAACTGGCTGCTCATGAAGACGTGCTGACCCGCCGCCACCTGGTGCACGAAGTGTACGACGGCACCTGGGAGAAGCTGGAGCCGCTGGAAGCCCAGCGCCAGCTACGCCAGCGGCTGCAGGAATTCCGCGCCCTGCAAGCAGCCCGCAACTGGCCCAGCTACACCTACGCCGACTGGCAGGCCTACCAGGAACTGACGCAGTGAAACCCTGTCATCCTGAACCTGCGAAGGACCTTATCACGCTTGAAGGAGTCGTCTGATAGTAACTCAATAGTGAAAAGAACCTTCGCCAGCACAGGATGACGGCACCAATCCATCACCTCATTAGCCCACCATATCATGCTGCTGCAATTCTCCCTTACCATCGTTGCCCTGCTGATTTGTATCGGCGACGTAGCGGCGCTGGCCGGCCTGCTCGCCTGGCAGGAACGCGCCGCCGACCCCGATTCGCGCCGCCTGCGCCTGGTGCGGGCGGTGGTGCCCGCTACCAGTGTGCTGCTGCTGGTGCTGCTGGGCGTGGTGTTTTCGCTGATGATGCTTTGGTCGCCGCAGGGCGCGGCGGCGCTGGCTAGCCTCTAATACCATGACAACTATGCGAATCCTGTCCAACGACTTTCCAAAATCCGGCTACCAACCCCGGCCGGCCGCCCCGCCTTCCGCCGGCCGCGCCCTGAGCGTGCTGATAGCCGTGTGCGCCGTGCTGTGGGTGCTGATAGTGCTGCCAAGCTGGTATCTGTCGGGTACGGCTGACTGGCAGGGCCACCACACGCTGTTGAATGCAGTGGGCTACACCTTGGCGGCAGCGCCTTTATGGAGCAATTACGTCGTGTGGCGGTGGGCAACCCGGCTGATGTGGCAGGCCGAGCCGCTCCAAGTGGAGTTCAACCGGAAGCTGGTGCTGGGTTTGTGCCTGGTTTTTCACCTGCTGCTGATAGTGGCGGGATGCTATGTGGCGTGGCTGTATTTGATTGTGCTAAGCTGATTTTCTGCCCTCAGCCCTCTGTTTTCACTTCTGACTTTCCCCCTTAACTCCATGCCTCAACAACTCACTACGGCGCCTTTGAACCGTTACCAGCAACTGGCGCGCAAGACCATCGAGCACGCCCGCACCTCATTTCTGATTCCAATTTTCCAGCGCCTGTATGGCTGCGAGAACGTGGCCGTGCAGCAACAGTATCTGCAGACGCTGCCGCCCGGTACACTGGGACGCGGCGTGGCCGACTTGCTCCAGCGCCACCAGCTACAGCTCATCCCGCACTACGAAGACCACGACCTCAAACACGTGCTGCTCGGCTACGACATGACGCCGGAAGACGAACTCAAGCTCAAGGCCTTCATGTGCGGCAACGGCGACCTGTCGGTTACGAGCGTTGGGTTTCTGGCGCTGGGCCTGCTCACGCCGGAATTGTGGCCGCAGTTGGCTGCGCACTACCGCCGGGGCCGCCGCACCCAGCCCATCCGCCACTGGCGCCTCACCGAGTACGCCGCTCATGGTCTGGAGCCATTGCGCCGGCAAATCGGCTTTTATGAAGCCCAGGAAGAGGCGGCACAGGTATGAGCTGGCTCCAACTTCTGTGGCCCGAGGAGGCGACGCTGGCGCAGCGGCTGTTTCGGGTGACGGCGGCGGGCAGCGCCGCAACAATGGTACTAAGCAGCCTGCTGCCCACGTCGCACAATGCCTTCCCGGTACTCACCAGTCTGCTAGTGTGGGTGGGCGGCCCGTGTCTGTTGCTGTTTCCATTTCTAGCCAGCCACCTGCTGAAACAAGCCGCCGCCCGCCATTTGCAACCCGGATGGCCGGCTCACTTGCAACGGTTGGCGGCAGTGTTGCTGCTGTTGCTGGGCATCGGCCAGATAGTAATGCTGGCGTTTTTCCTTTTTCTGATGGCGGTTCCGTTCGAGTTCGAGCCGCGGGCTGATGGCGACAGTTTGTTTGGGTAAACTATGTCACTGGTTTATATGATGAACTCCCTGCAACTCTTTGCCGCTCGCGCCCTGCGCCAACTGCCAGTAGCGCTGTGGTGGGTACTGGGCCTGTTTGTGGGCGCTATTTGCAGCATTCAACTTGAAAAAGAGCTTTTCCCAAACACCCCGGCTGCAGTAAGAGTAGCACAAATAATCTGGAAGTTATGCGTGGTGCTGGTTCCCTTGCTGACGATGGTGTGGCTGTGGCGTGTGGCGTTGCTAGTGCAGCATCCGGCCTGGCGTTTGATGTGGGCAATAGCAGCTGGCGGGGCGGCAATAGCAACCGGGTTGCTGATGCTACTATTGGTATTCGTGCTGCTGACCTAATTTCCGGGCGCAGCCAGCCAATTCTGCCGCAGGTCTGCGCGACGCCACCATGAAAACGGCAGTGCTTTTTGCACAGCTGGGGCCGCACCTATCTGGTATATTTGTGGTTCCTTTGGCTGCTGCTTTGCCAGCCTGCCGTCCTAATCACCCTGCATGTCCGCTCCGCAAGCCCCAAAGTCAACTGCTCCCCGGCCGCGCCGGCCCTGGTCAAACCGCCTGTCGCGGATAGCCTGGGCGGCTTTTGTGGTGGGCGTGGGCTTCTTTCTGCTCTATCCCATATTGGTTAGCATGAACTTCATGTTCCTCTTCGGCAAGTCGCCGAGCCTAGAGGAGCTGGAAGACCCTAAGGTGGAGCAGCCGTCCGAAATATACACCGCCGACGGCGTGCTGATTGGCAAATACTTCCGCGAAAACCGCGTGCCAGTGCCGCTGAGCAAGATGTCGCCGCTGCTGATCAAGGCACTTGTTGCCACCGAAGACGTGCGCTACTACGAGCACTCCGGCATCGACCTGACGGCACTGGCCCGCGCTGCCTCGGGCGTCGTGACGGGCAACAAAAGCGGCGGCGGCTCCACCATCACGCAGCAGCTGGCCAAAAACCTCTACAATACCCGTCGTGGCGAAACCCGGGGCGGCCTGGGCTACATTCCGGTGGTGAGCACGCTGGTCAGCAAAACCAAGGAATGGCTGACGGCCGTGGAGCTGGAGCGGCGCTACACCAAGGAGGAAATCCTGCGGATGTACTTCAACACTGTGGAATACGGCTCCAAAGCCTACGGCATCAAGGTCGCCGCCAAAACCTTCTACAGCACCTCGCCCGACAGCCTCACCGCCGAGCAGGCCGCCATGCTGGTGGGTATGCTCAACAACCCTACCGCCTACAATCCGCGCTTCCACCCCGAGGCTGCCCGCAAGCGCCGCAACCTGGTGCTCACGCGCATGGGCCAGGCCGGCATGCTGCCCGCCGCCGAGGTGGCTGCCTTACAGCAGCAGCCGATTGCCCTGAAATATCAGGTGGAAAAGCACATCGACGGCCCGGCTACCTACTTCCGTGGCGCTGTGAGCCAGTTCGTGAATGAGTGGTGTGAAAAGAACGGCTACGATATGTACCGTGACGGCCTCAAAATCTACACCACCATCGACTCCAGGATGCAGCAGTACGCCGAGGAGTCGGTGCAGGACCGCATGAAGCGGCTGCAGCAGCAGTTTGACCGGTTCTGGAAAAACCGCAACTCCAACCCTTGGGTGGACGAGGACGGCAACGAAATTCCCGGCTTCATCGAAACCCAGATGAAGCGCACCGAGCAGTACAAGGAGCTGGCTGCCCGCTACAAAGGCCGCCCCGATCTGCTGGAGCAGGCTCTCAACGCCAAGCATCCCACCAAAGTATTCACCTGGAAAGGCGACGGCGACACCACGCTGCTGCTTTCCCCGCTCGATTCGCTGGCCTACTACAAGCACTTCCTGCACGCCGGCATGATGAGCATGGACCCCTTCACGGGCCAGATCAAGGCCTGGGTAGGCGGCCTGGATTACGATTTCTTCCAGTACGACCACGTGAAGCAGGGCAAGCGCCAGGCTGGCTCCACCTTCAAGCCCTTCGTCTACCTCACAGCCCTCGACAACGGCTACGCGCCCTGCGACCGTATCCGCGACGAGCGGGTGACCATCAACTATGTGGAGAACGGGCAGGATATGGAGTGGAAGCCCGACAACGTAACGCGCGAATACACGGGCATCAACATGACGCTGCGCCACGCCATGGCCCGCTCCGTAAATTCCGTGACGGCCCAACTCACGGAGCGCGTGGGCTGGCAGAATGTGGCCAAGTACGCGCACAAAGTGGGCATCAAGAGCCCGCTGCTGTCGGTGCCCAGCATCGGGCTGGGCTCAGGCGGCGATGTGAGCGTGTACGAAATGGTGAATGCCTACAGCACCTTCGTCAACCAAGGCTTCCAGAGCGAGCCGATGATCGTGACCCGCATCGAAGACCGCAACGGCAACGTCATCAAGCAGTTTGACCCCCGGCAGAAACGCGCCATTCCGTCGGAAACGGCATGGCTGATGCTCTACATGCTGCGCGGCGGCATGGACGAGCCCGGTGGCACCTCGCAGGCGCTGTGGGAATACGAGCTGTGGAAGAAAGACAACCAGATCGGCGGTAAAACTGGCACCACGTCCAACTATTCCGATGGCTGGTATATGGGCGTCACCAAGGACCTCGTGACCGGCGTGTGGGTGGGCGGCGAAGACCGCAGTATTCACTTCCAGGGCTCGCAGCAGGGCGAAGGTGGCCGTACGGCGTTGCCCATCTTCGGCAAGTACATGGAAAAAGTCTACGAAGATGAAGACCTGGGCATCACCATGGGCCCGTTCCCGAAATATCCCGGTAAAATATCCCGCAAGTACATCTGCGTAAGCGAATCGGAGCCGCGCCGCCGCCGAGCTGAGCCCGTAGATACCATCGTGGCCGACAACCTGCTGGAGCAGCTTAATAACGTCGAAGCTCCACTGGCCGTGCCGGATAGTTTGTAAGCCCTAAGCTTTACATAGAACCAGTATTGCCGCGCACTAAATCTCCTTGGTGGTTGTAGACCAACACCTCCATCCACCCGAGTGTGCTGGCGGACACGTCAATCGAGTCTAGTGTTTTACTGGAAACGGTAGACCAGCACTTAACCTGCAGATATCCAGGATAGCAAGGAACCTGCTGGACTTGCAGCCGACCTTTATACATACAGTTCACACGCACAACGTAGGCCTTATGGTCGCCCGATAATTCTCCGCAGATTTCTGTTGTAAGCGTATCACACGCAGATAGTGCAGCTGCTAAAAGCGGCATGACCTTCTGCATGCAAAACAGAAATTGTGTAATACGTGCCATGTTGGCGTAGCGCACAAATAAAAATCAACCTCAGCGGCCATCAAGCTGGCGTTGCATGTCTTGGTAAAGTATCCACAATTCCTGCACGGGCACTGGCCGACGGCTGACTTTCTCAATGTTGCGGCCTTCGGTAGTAAACAGGAACGGATAAAATGCCATGCCTTGGCTACCGCTGATTTGCCTGGTGTCTGACTGCCAAGCTTTCCAGCGTAATTCACGATAGAACTTTTGTAAGTCGCCGGAAAAACAGAAAATCAGAAATTCTGAATAAGAACTGCTGACGGCTTGCCACCGCAGCGTATCAGGGCTCATATAAAACACATGCCCGATTGAAGTTGCTCCAAAAGCCCCGGCATTGATAGCGAAAAAACCACCTGCTATATCATCAGCAATTAGCAGGAAACCGTCCTGTTTATCTTGGTTCCACTGCACCAGGTCTCGATTCAGAGCCGTCGAGCCCGACCCCAAAATGCGCAGCCAGCCATTGTCAATCAGCAGGCCGCCAGTTTCATAAATGATGGCCCCCATCGGGGAGCGAGTTGTTATTTGGGCAGCCAGTAAGGTGCTGTCGGCGCGGCTAGGTGTTCTGGGCAGTACTTCCACCGGATTCTTGGCGGCGTTTATCCACTGCTGCACTAAGCCCCAGCCGGGCTCCCGCGTATTTATCAGATCCGACAAACCCTGCGGCTGACGTTGGGCCACTGCGGTGCCAAACGATAATAGGCAACATGCCGCAGCAGCAAAAAGCTGTTTGCTCATTAGCAATAACTGCTACTGCTCCCCGTAAAACGATTCCAGTGCGGGCTTCAGGCTTGGGTATTCAAATGTGAAGCCCTCACGTAGCACCTTTTCGGCACTTACGCGTTGCGAGCCCAGAACGATTTCGCTCATCTCCCCCATCATCAGGTTCAGGGCAAATTCCGGCACTTTAGGCAGCACCAGCGGGCGGTGCAGCACGTCGGCCAGCACTTTCGTGAATTCCTCGTTTGTGACCGGGTGCGGCGCTACGGCGTTGTAGGTGCCTTCCCACTTCGGCTCTTCCAGCATCTGAATGATCAGGCGGCACAGGTCGTCGAGGTGAATCCAGGACATAAACTGCTTGCCCGAACCCAGCGGGGCGCCAGCCATCAGCTTCACAGTGCGGGCCAGCGGCACTAGTGCCCCGCCCTCGGGGCTGAGCACGATGCCGATGCGGCTGATAACGGTGCGGATGCCCAGCTTCTCCACATCCTGCGCCGCTAGCTCCCACTGCCGCGATACGTCGGCCAGGAAGTCGTCGGCGGAAGCGGCTGGCGTCTCCTCGTTCACTACCCGGTCGGCGCTGTCGCCATAAATGCCGATGGCCGAGGCCGACACGAAGGCCCGCACGTGGTGGCCGGGCTTGGCCAGTTCGCGGGCCAGCAGCGTGGTGCCGCCCAGGCGGCTGGTCATGATGTCGCGCTTGCGCTCATCGGTCCACTTGCCGTCCGACACACTGGAGCCGGCCAGATTCACCACGTAATCGGCGTACCGGATGGCTGCCTCGTCGATGGTGCCGGCACGCGGGTCCCAGCGGAAAGTACGGTAGTGGCTGTTGGTGGGCTGCCGGCTGAGCAATGCTACTTCGTAGCCGGCGTCAATGAGCATCTCGGCAAGGCGGGTACCAATCATACCGGTACCGCCGCTGATGAGAACTTTTCGGGACATTTTGGGGAGTTTCTGGTGCGTATGCCGTTTGCCTGCGTTCTGCCTGTGCTATCGGTAAACTGGTAGGGCTGCTTGATGCCAGAAGCCATAGCCGATTCGCCAAAACTAGATACAAGTAAGCAGAAACCCGGAACTCATTTGCCAAGCAGGCGGAGAAATTCGGCCCGCAGAGTAGCATCCGCGGCAAAGGCACCGCTGTACTCGGCTGTAATAGTGGAGCTGCTGGTATCATTCACGCCGCGGCTCATCACGCACAGGTGGTCGGCCTCGATGAGGACGGCCACATTGTCGGTGTGTAGGGTTTGCTTCAGTTCCTCCGCAATCTGGCGCGTGAGGCGTTCCTGCACCTGCGGGCGTCGGGCATAATACTGCACTACCCGGTTGAGCTTGCTGAGCCCTACCACATTGTCGGCGGGCAGATATGCCACGTGCGCCTTGCCGATGATGGGCACAAAATGATGCTCGCAGCAAGAAAACAAGGTGATGTCGCGCTCCAGCAGTAATTGCGAGTACTGGTAGCGGTTCTCGAATAGCCGCACCTCGGGGCGGTGCACAGGATTAAGGCCCCGGAACCACTCCTGCACATACATTTTGGCTACCCGGCGCGGTGTGCCAGCCAAGCTGTCGTCGCTGAGGTCGAGCCCCAGCAGGTGCATGATTTCACGGAAGTGCTCTGTGATACCAACAATTTTCTCTTCGTCGCTCAACGCAAAGGCATCAGGTCGCAAAGGTGTATGCAAGTCGGGGGGGAGGTGCGCGTCGGTAGTGAGGCGTAGGGTGCCCTCGGGCGTGGGCGTGGGATTAGCCATGGTATTCTACAAAATTGCGCTCGGTCTCGTACAGCGTGACCGAAAGAGCCAACTTGGGCTCTACGTAGGTCCGCAGTCGGTTCCAGATGACTACGGCCATATTTTCGGCGGTAGGATTAAGATGACGGAATTCTTCGGTGTCGAGGTTAAGATTCCGGTGGTCAAAGGTATCCAGAATCTCGCGCTTAATGAGGTCACTCAAGCGCTTCATATCGTACACATAGCCCGTTTCCGGGTCTATTTCGCCCGTCAGGCGCACAATCAGCTCGTAATTGTGCCCATGGTAGCTGGGGTTGTTGCATTTGCCGAATACCTGCTGGTTTTGCTCCGGGCTCCACGCCGGATTGTGCAGACGGTGGGCAGCATTAAAATGTTCTTTGCGGCAGACAGTTACAGACATAGTTGGGGAAACCAGGAAGCATAGGTATTGTTCATCATACGTAGCAAGTGCTGCAGCAGGTGAGCAGCCAGATTGATGGTTAAATGGTATTTTTTGTAGTTAAACAGTATTCAGTATAACCTATTTAATAAAAGTGTATTCCAATCAAAAAAAACCTCAGAGCCCATAGGCAGATGAAAGGGCAGTGGTTAAATTTGGTGAGCCGGAATAGGAAAACCGGACATAATTGAGACTTTCCCCTTTTCTTAATCACTGCATACCTATGAAAAAAGGCGTACTCCTCTCTCTGCTGATGTTAGTGCTGTCGGTGACGGGCTATGCGCAGAAGTCCCCCGTCGATGAGACGGATATGGCCATCAAAGGCATTCCACGCAAAGGCCAACGCGTAACAATTCAGCTGGACAGCAAGCGAGTTGACGATTCCTGGAAAAAGCAGCTGGACACCAAGTTCGGCAGCAAAGTAAAGGCCGATAAAGGCGTTTATTCGATGGATGGCGTTGTTATTGAGGACATTTCCAAAACGCCTATCCGTGTAATCAGCAAGGTAGATGCCACGCCTACCGGCACGTCGGTCTGGTGGTCCATTGACTTAGGTAACGCCTACTTGGGCAAGGATGCTACTCCCGTGCAGTGGAAGTCGGCTGAGAAATACCTCAAGGATTTCGCTCGTATGCTGTACCGCGAAGATTTGGCCGTACAGGTTGCGGAAGCAGAACGCTCGCTGGTATCGTCGCAAAACAACCACATGGCAGTTATCCAGAAGTCGGACGCCATTAAAAAGGACATCGAAAGAAACAAGCTGCGCAAGTCGGAAATCCAGCAGCAGCTGGCTCAGAACGCCGCTGAGTTGCTGCAGTACAACAACCTGATTGACCTGAACCTGAAAGAGCAGGAAGCTGCCCGCGCCGATATTGTAAACATGCGTGTAGCACTGGAAGCAGTGAAGGAGCGCATGACCAAAATCGAGTAGAATCGTAGATTTGGCAGATTAATTGGATTGCACAGATCCAAATTCATTTTTTGGAATTGTAAAAGGCCACCCTTGAAGGTGGCCTTTTTTATTATGGGCAGTTGTGGAATAATCTGTGCGTCGCTCCCAGGCACTGAATCAGCTGAGATTTGGCGCGGCCTATGGCACCAGTGCTAACAGCATCTGCGTAATCCAAGCAATCTGCCAAATCTGTGGTTCTTACTGCATGGCGTTGCGCACCTGCTGCTCGGCAGCTTTTTCGTCTTTCCAGCTCACGATGCGCACCTCGCCCGCCCTACCCTGGTGCTGAAACCACTGCCGCAGTACTTCCCGCGCGCCGGGGTAGCGGGAGGTGAGGTCGTGCCAGGTGCTCACGGCCGGTAGAATCTGCTGGCTGGGCCGGGCCGGTACGGTTAGCACAATGGGGCGCAACAGGCCGTTGTCGTCGAGCGTGACTAGGCCGATGGGCAGCACTTCCAGCACAGTGCCGGCTGGCTGAGCTTCAGAAAGCACCAGCGCCGTTAATGGCTGATTTAAAGCTTGGCTGCTAGTAGTGCCAGGAATGAAGCCACTATTGCCGGGGCAGGGCAGAAACTCCACCACATGGTCGAGGCCGGCGCGGCGTCCCGGCACGAATTTGTGTTCAGTGGCATCGTAACGCTGGGCGCGGTTGGTGCCAGCAGGCATTTCCACTACTACCTGCAGCAGCTTGCGTTCCTGCGAAAAGGTTGGCAAGTCTTCATACTGCGTCTGGCAGCCAGTGGAGGCCAGCATCGCAGCAGCCAAGGCTGCCAAAATCAGCAACGGAGAAAGGCGCATACGCTACCAGTTATTGGGCCAGTTGCTCATCCAGCAGCCGGAATGGGCTGAGCTGATCGAGGCGCAGCACGAAGCGCAGCTGGCTGGTGAGGGCCTTGCGGCTGCCAGGTAGGCCGTTTTCATACTGCGAGCCAGCCAACGGCAAATAGAAGCTCAGCAGTTTGTTGAACAGCGGCAACGACAGGCCGGCATCGTAGTAGGCGCGCTGGGGGCTGCGGCTGGCGGCCAGCTGGTTTCGCTCCTTGGTCATACCGAAATCAGCAAACACCCCAAACGGCGTTACCGGCAGGTCGGCCTGCAGATTGAGCGTGGTAAGCCAGCGGCTGCTGCCCACTGGCAAATACGCCTTGAAAGCACCGTCGCGGCCATCAAACTGGTGCTGTTGGGCAGCCAGGCTGGGCGAAATTTGCTGCCGGTCCAGAAACATGGTCTGGCGGCGGTAGTCGGGGCTGCCGCTTAGCCCGATGACGAAGGGCGTGTCGTTGGCCTTGTTAAGAAAGGCGCCACCGAACACCCGCACCGAAAAGCTTTTCTTGGGCGAATAGTAGCGCAGGTAGCTGGCCTCGGCCCGAAGCATCGCCGCGTCGGTGCGCACGTTGTCATCGGCCAGGTCGGGCGTGAGGTAGTTGAACTCGGCGTGCGCAGCCCATTGGCGGAGGGCATTGCCGGTTTGCAGGCAGTACTCCAGCGTCTGGATGCTGGTAGTGGTGCGGCGGTCCTGGTCTTCAATGGCCGTATTTGCCAGCTTCACGGTGTGCTGCGGCGCGTTGAAGGCTGAGTGGGGGAACGACAGCGTCAGGCTGGGCTCCACCTTCTGGTAGCGCTCGAAACGCTGAAACAGCACACCCACCACGGCCCGGCGCGTAATTCGTTCCGGCAGAATATTGAGGTTCAGCATCCCGATGCCATTCAGCTCCTTTTGGTTGAAGCTATACATGGGCATAACTAGGTAGCTGAATTTCTTGACATTGAGCAGGCTGTTGTAGAAGGCTGCGCCCAGCATAAACTTATCTGACGTGTTGGCGCCCACCACGGGCAGCCAGTTGATGGCGGCCTGGTCCCAGCGCTCGGGGCTGAGTAAAGGCCGCAGCCGGATGCGCTCCAGCGCCCGCAACGAGCCGGTGGTGCGCAGATGGTCGTCGCGGCGGTTGAGCTGGGGCGTGAGGTAGTCCGGGTCGACAACCAGGCTGGCTACGTTCTCGTCGCGAAAGCGCAGTACGGCGTCATCCGACTCGTCGGTGCGGGCAAATGGCTTGGTCCACTGCGTTTCCAGTACCCGGCCGCTGGCATCGAGGCTGGCCACCGGAAACGGAAACGGAGCCGGCGAATCGTTGCGAATCAGCACCTTGCGCTGGCCTTTCTCCAGCTTCGACTTCGACAGCACGGCATTATAGCGGTGCTGGCCGTTGAGCATGTCGTTGAAAAACCAGTCGAGCTTCTGGCCTGCTACTTCCTCGAATACGGCCTGCATATCCTCGGGGTAGGGGTGCCGGAACTGCCAGCGGGCGTAGTAGGCCTGCATGGCCGCATCGAACTTCACCTGCCCCAAATACGCCGCCAGATACTGCAGCAGCGAGGCCGTCTTGCCATACACGATGATGCCGTAATTAAGCTTGCCATAGTCGGCGGAGCCAAGGTTGGTAACTGGCTGGTCGAGGCTGCGGCTGGCTACGGCCTGGTAAGGAATGTAATTGAGGGCCGCGTCCGGCAACCCGTTGAGGGTGAGAGCAGCAGCGCCGACGCCTTTGGTGGGCAAACCCAGCAGGCCGCCGGCCTGCTCGCCATTGCGGGCCGCCACGCGGTTTTCCACGTAGGAGTTCACGCCCTCATCCATCCAAGCAAAGTCCCGCTCGTTGGTGCCCAAAATTCCGTAGAACCAGTTGTGGCCGACTTCGTGTACAATGGCCGAAGGCTGCGTCACGGTTACCATCGGGTACTCCATGCCCGAGCCGGCGCTAAGGGCGCCATCCACAGCTGTGGCAGCGCTATAGGGGTATTCGCCCACCCAGCGGGAGTAGTATGCCACCGCCGAATCCACGTCCTGCAAGCCCTTCACCCACTTCTCCGCCTCTTTGTTGGTGAACAGTACCCAGGTATCTACGGCGCGGCCCGAGGGCAGCGTTACGGCACTTTTCAGCACATTAAAGCGCTTGTCGGCAAACCAGGCGAAGTCGTGCACGCGGTCCTGCACGTAGCGCAGAGTTTTGGTTTCAGCACTGGAAACCGGGAAGGACTGGTCGTCGCCGAAGTCTTTCTGGGTTTTCTTGCCAGCGGCGGCATCAGCCAACTGGCGCAGACGCTGCTGTTCCTCGGAGTTCTGGAGCACACCGGTTGCGCCCACCGTGTAGTTGGCTGGCAGCGTGATGCGCACATCAAACGAGCCAAACTCCGAGTAAAATTCGCCTTGGTCGAGGTAGGGCATGGCGTGCCAGCCGCGCCGGTCGTATACAGCCGGCTTGGGGTACCACTGTGTAATCTGGTAGCTCTGCTCGACGTGCCCAAAGCGCGAGAAGGAATCGGGAATCTTCACCCGAAACGGCGTGCTAATAGTAACGCTGGCCCCGGACGCCAAGCGCTGCGGCAGCAGCAATTTGGCCATATCGGGGTTTTCGGGGTCCAGCTCCAGCTTGGCTGGCTGGCCGTTCACCTGGAAATCGAGCTGGTCGATGTAGCCGCGCTGCTCTGGGGTGGAAAAGTGAAACTTACGGCTGCCGTTGCGTAGCTGCTGCCTGGCAAAGGCGGTGTTATCGTCGCGGTAGGCATTTGGCCACAGATGAAACCAGATGTAAGGCAGCGCGTCGGGCGAGTTGTTGGTGTATACGAGCTCTTCGCGGCCCGTCAGCAGGTGCTGCTTATCGTCGAGGGTTACGTCGATGGAATAGCTGACCTGCTGCTGCCAGTAGGGTGCCGGATTTTTAGCAACAGCTGAAGGCTGCGCTACACCACTCAGGGGAAGCAGCAACAGGCAATAGCCAACCAGAAATTTTTTCATATAAAACAGCAACAGGCGAAACGACAACCAGGAAACGAAAGTAAGGGTCTGCTGCGTATTGCGGCCCGGCTGCGGCATAACCTTTCCATAAAGCCTTGCGTTTGCACGGGCATACTTCCCACACTGCTGCCCTCTACAGGCGGCCCAATCACTTCGACATGTCATTTCATAAGCAGCCCAAAGACGACACCCAGCATCAGAATCACCTGGATGGTGCCGTTAAAATCCTCGGCAGCGATTTGCAGGAAGAAGCCGACCGTTCCGGCATCGACAATCATTTTCAGCGCTGGATTGAAGATCTGAAAGACGTAAACAATCCTGAGCTGCACCAGATTGTAGTGGATCTGCAGGACCTGAAAGCCCACTTCAATGGCGGCGGCATCGACAAGGATCTGGTAGGCAAACTGCTGGCCCGCCTCGGCACTAACACCACCAAAGCGGCTGTATTCGCCGAAAACCCCAACACCGCTGAGCGCGTGACCAAACTAGGCGAAGCTTTGAGCGCGGCAGCCAAGCAGATGTCGGGTACCCAAACTGCTGCTGAGTAATATTCAGCACAGCTTTAAAGAACTAAAAAAGGCGCTTCCCTGTAGGAAGCGCCTTTTTTGTGTCGTAAAGAGTTGTTGGAGACTGTAAAAACAGCGGCCGGCTTCCCGCAAGGAAAGCCGGCCGCTGCCGTGTAGGGTAAGTGCTGGCGCTTAAGCGGCCGCAACCACCGTACGGCGCTTCTCCTTGATACGGGCCGCTTTACCCGACAGGCCACGCAGGTAGAACAGACGGGCACGACGTACTTTACCGCGACGGATTACCTCTACTTTATCGATGTTAGGCGACAGTAGGGGGAAGATACGCTCGGTACCAATCTGGTTGGAAATCTTACGAACGGTGAAAGTTTCGCCGTTGGAGTTGCTGTTTTTACGCTGAATTACAACGCCCTGGAACTGCTGAATGCGCTCCTTGTTGCCCTCACGAATCTTAACGTGTACGTTAACGGTGTCGCCGGCAGCAAAGGCGGGGAAGCTGGCGCGGCGCTCCTGGGATTCCTGCTGAATAAAATCGAGTAGTACGCTCATGGCTGAAAAAACTGTGAAGGACGGCCGCGCCGTCTGGGGTTTCGGGTAAAGAGGTGCAAATATAGCCCTCTGTTTTTAGGATTGCAAGCTGAAATATTGAACAGATAAATAGCTGAATGCTTGACCGTTCACGGAGCAGGCAACCGGGCAGCTAGTCAACCATTCAATTCAGCTAGCCATTTAGCAAGTCTGGACGGCGAAGCTGGGTGCGTTCCAGCGCCTGATCGTGCCGCCAGACGTCAATTTTGGGGGTATTGCCGGACAGCAGGATTTCCGGAACCGGCAGCCCGCGCCACTCCGCCGGGCGGGTGTACACGGGCGGAGCCAGTAGGTTATCCTGAAACGAGTCGCTGAGGGCCGATTCTTCGTTGCCCAGCACGCCGGGCAGCAGCCGAACTACTGCATCCACGAGCACCGCCGCCCCCATCTCACCCCCGCTCAGCACGTAGTCGCCGATGCTGATTTCGTGGGTGATATAGGCTTGTCGGATCCGCTCATCAACGCCCTTATAGTGGCCGCACAGCAGCAGCAGGTTGCCCGCCAGAGAAAGGCGGTTGGCCAGCGGCTGCCGCAGGGTTTCCCCGTCAGGCGTCAGGTAGATGATGGCATCGTAGCTGCGCTCGGCCAGCAAAGCGTCGAAGCAGGCCGCAATGGGCTCTACTCGTAGCACCATGCCGGCGCCGCCGCCAAACATATAGTCGTCAATCTGGCCGTGCTTGTTGATGGCATAGCGGCGCAAATCGTGCAGCTGAATTTCCACCAGCCCTTTGTCCTGCGCGCGTTTCACGATGGAGTGCGCGAAGGGGCTGATCAGCAAATCCGGCTGACACGTGACGATGTCGATGCGCATGATGGCCGGAACTAGACTTCTTCGGTTTCGTCGGGCTCGTCCTGCTCGCGCGAGGAAGGCTGCAGATATACGTCCAGCAGCCCGTCGGGCAGCGTGACGTGCAGCGTCCGGGTGGCCTGGTCGGCGTGCGACACCAACTCGTCCACCACCGGAATCAGCACTTCCTGCCCTTTGTAGCGCATGGCCAGCACGTCCTGCTGTGGCAACTCGTAGAAGGTTTCCACGGTGCCCAGCGGCCCTAATTTCTCGTCGAGCACCGTGTAACCGATGACGTCGTGAAAATAGAACTGGTCGGCGGCCAAACTCGGCAGCTCCTGCAAAGAGCGGTAGAGTTTGGCGTTGCGCAGGGGCTCGGCTTCCTCAATCCGGTCGATGCCTTTGAGCTTGAGCAATGCCCGCTCATTGGACTGCGGCTGCAGCTTCTCCACGTCGTACGACACCAGCTTGCCGGGAGCCGAGGGCATCTCCAGCAACACCGACTTCAGCTTGCGGTACTCCTGCGGGTCGTCTACGTCGAGAAAGGCCATCACAAACCCTTTCAGGCCGTGTGGCTTCCCGATGGAGCCTAGCTGATAATAGTCGTCGAGTGTCATGGTCGGAGAGTAAGGGCTGTAAGTGATTAGGTGATTAAGTGATAAGCTACCCCAGCCGGATGGGCCAACGTACTTTGTCACTTAATCACCTAATCATTCACTCACCAGAAAACTAAGCGCCGGCTTCGTCCGTGGTTTCAGCCGTAGCTTCTGCCTCGGTGGTTTCGCCTTCGGCAGCCGGAGCTTCCGTTGGAGCGGGCGTGTTTTTCTTGCGGATAGCTTCAGCGCGGGCTTCCTTCACTTTCGATTCGGCAGCCAGAGCGCTCTTGCGAGCTTCTTCCTTAGCCGTACCGATGGTGGTGCGCTTGCCTTCGATTTTAGCGTCTTTCTGCTCTTTCCAGTCGGCGTAGCGCTGGTCGGCTACGTCCTGCGCAATGGCGCCTTTGATAACACCCAGTTGCAGGTGCTTGCGGTACAATACGCCGCGGTAAGAGAGCATAGCCCGTACCGTGTCGGTAGGCTGGGCACCTTTCATGATCCAGTCAAAAGCCTTTTCGCCATCGAAGTTGATGGAAGCAGGGTTGGTGTTAGGATCGTAGGTACCGATTTTCTCGATGAAACGGCCATCACGCGGAGCGCGCGAATCGGCAACAACGATGTCGAACTGAGCGGCCTTTTTACGGCCACGACGGGCGAGGCGGATTTTAACTGCCATAAACCGGGTTGGTTAAGCGACGCAACTCGTGCGTCTGGTTGAAAATGAGGTGCAAAGGTAAGGACATATTATGCAGATTGAAAGCATTCCGCCAATTGGCTGGGGACTGAACCCATAATCAGGCGCGGGCTATCAACAGAAAAGGCTGTTGCCGAACAGCAACAGCCTTTTCAGGGCAAACAAAATATCGGGTTATTAAGCGGCCATCGGCACTGGCTGCTGCCACTTGCGCTTCACCTTCACGATGCGGGCCTTATCGAGCAGCCAGATAACCGAGTAGGTTGGGTCCA
The DNA here is from genome assembly GCF_014333525.1 of Hymenobacter puniceus. Taxonomy (GTDB): domain Bacteria; phylum Bacteroidota; class Bacteroidia; order Cytophagales; family Hymenobacteraceae; genus Hymenobacter. The sequence goes on along the minus strand of NZ_JACSCX010000001.1, from coordinate 328,624 downwards.
ACTCCCATTTCTTCACGCCGAAGTTCACGCGCATCGGCAGCTTGTGGTGGTTGTTCTGGAACAACTCGCCGAAGGCCAAGAAATCAAAAGGTAACGTGTTTTTGGAGTGGTCGTGGTTATCGAAATTCTGATAGCCGTATTTATGGCCGCCCCAGTTCACAATGGCACCATGTATCGGGCCCATCAGGAAGTGGATGGGCAGCAGTAGGTACTGCCACCATGCCGTGGCAAAGTTGATGTAAAACAGTACATACATAGTGCCGAAGGCCAAGCGCGAATACCATTTGTCGCCAATGCTCTCAATCAGGTTCCACTCCGGATAATCGCCTTCGAAACGCTCAGCAGCAGCATAGTTGCGGTTCAGCACATCGTTGTAGATGTTCTTAGTTTTCCACATCATCGAAAAGGCATTCGACGAAAACAGCGGTGAGTGGGGGTCCATCTCGGTGTCGGAGTAGGCGTGGTGCATGCGGTGCAGCAGCGCATATGCTCGTGGCGACAGGAACGAAGAACCCTGGCAGAGGTACGTGAACAGGAAGAAGAACCTCTCCCAGAATTTGTTCATCGTGAACATCTTGTGCGCCGCGTAGCGGTGCAAGTAGAATGTCTGCGTAAACAGCGACAGGTAGTAGTGGGCAACGAAGAAAACGAGAATTGCCATGGGCCAGAATGGATTAGAAACAATGCAGGAACGGCTGCAGTGTCAGAGCGCAAAAGCCCGAAAGACACGGTTTAGTTCAGAAGCCGTTTTACAAAACTACGGCCACACTCGGCGGTAGCGCAATTTTGCTATATAAAAGGCCAAAATGTTGTTGGATTGGCGCTGATTAAAGGTCTGCCTACAAGAAGGGAGAGGTAAGCCTTTCGTTCTGTTGGCCCGCTTGGACTACAGAACGAAAGGCTCACCTCTCCCTTTTTACAATCTGACCTCTAGTAATAGGCTTGCGCGGCTTCCCAATGCGGCATATCGGGCAGCGGAGCTACCAGTACCATGTTTTCCTTCGTGACGGGGTGCTGCAACTCCAGCTGGCGGGCGTGCAGCGCAATGCTCACGTCGGGCAAGGGCGCAATGAAGCCGTACTTCACGTCGCCGACGATAGGCGTGCCCAGTCCGGAGCTTAGCTGCACCCGAATCTGGTGCGGGCGGCCTGTAATGGGGTTTACCTGCACCAGCCAGCGGTTGCCGGCCTGCCCCAGCACCTGGTAGTCCAGCTCGGATTTCAGGCCCTGGCCGTGGCGCTCGGGATAGGCTTTGGTGGTATTGCGGATAGGGTCCTTGACAAGCCAGTGCGTGAGGTGGCCGCTGAGCGGGTTGGGACACATACCGGTCAGGGCCCAGTAGGTCTTGTGCATCTTGTTGTCGCGGAACATTTCGTTGAGGCGGCTCAGCGCTTTGCTGGTTTTGGCTAGCACCACAATACCGCTCACGGGCCTGTCGATGCGGTGCGCCACGCCCACGAAGGCGGCGCCGGGCTTCTTGTACTTGAAGCGCAGGTATTCCTCGGCCTTGGCCGAAAGAGGCTCGTCGCCGGTGGCGTCGCCCTGCACGAGCAGGCCGGCGGGCTTGTTGATGACGAGCAGATGGTTGTCTTCGAACAGAATTTCCTTCTGTTCCGACCACAGATTCGGACGATTCACTCTGAGGAAAAAGTAAGGCTGTCATTCCGATCAGAGCGAGGAATCCGGCTTCTATAGCAAACAGGCTATTTCAGATTCCTCGCTCCGCTCGGAATGACAGACAGGATAATTGATTTAATACGCTTCTTCCTGGGTGGGGAAGTCGCGGCTTTTTACGTCCTGGATGTAGCGCTGCACGGCTTCGTGCATGATGTCGCCCAGGTCAGCGTAGCGGCGCAGGAAGCGCGGCTTGAACTCTTTGGTGATGCCCAGCATGTCGTGCACTACCAGCACCTGCCCATCCACATCGGGGCCGGCGCCGATGCCGATAACCGGAATGGTGAGCTTTTCTGCTACCTGCTTGGCCAATGAGGACGGAATTTTTTCCAGTACCAAGGCAAAGCACCCGATTTCTTCCAGCAGCAGCGCGTCTTCAATTAGCTTCTGCGCCTCGGCTTCCTCTTTGGCCCGCACGGTGTAGGTGCCAAATTTATAAATACTTTGGGGAGTGAGGCCCAGGTGGCCCATCACCGGAATGCCGGCCGTGAGGATGCGCGTGATGCTGTCCTTGATTTCGGCGCCACCTTCCAGCTTGATACCGTGCCCGCCCGACTCCTTCATGATGCGAATGGCCGACTGCAGCGCCACCGACGAATTGCCCTGGTAGGAGCCAAACGGCATATCCACCACCACGAAGGCCCGTTTCACGGCGCGCACCACACTTTGAGCGTGGTAGATCATCTGGTCGAGGGTGATGGGCAGCGTGGTTTCGTGGCCGGCCATGACGTTGGAGGCCGAGTCGCCGACGAGCAGCACGTCGATGCCGGCGCCGTCGAGGATGGTGGCCATGGAGAAATCGTAGGCCGTGAGCATGGAAATCTTCTCCCCGCGCTGCTTCATGGCCAGCAGCTGATGGGTGGTCACGAGCTTGACTTCTTTGTGCTGAGACATGGTTGTGAGGGTATTAGGAGCGTGGGGAGTTGCAAACAGAAAAATGCCAGCCGGAGCCGCAGGTCAAAGCTGCGGATTTTTCAGAAATAAGCCGGCCAAACGCAACCGTTACACACTTGAAGGGCTGGCACGGCAGTAGCGCGAACTTTGTAGTTCGCGCCCCCGCGCTGTTCAAACGATTCTAACGGCGCAGTAGCGCGAACTGCAAAGTTCGCGCTACTGCCACGCTACGCTAGTAATTCAGGAACGTGCGGTTGCGGTTCAGCTTCAGATCCTGCAGCAGCGACGATTTGGCGGCAATGGTCACGAAATAGCCCTGGCCGTAGCCGCTGAATGGGCGCCAGTTGGCCGTAATCTGCCAGCAGTGCAGGTCGCGGAAGATGTCGAGCGAGGTAAAGGCCGGCGTTTTGTTGATAAAGTCGTAGTTGGTGGTGTAGCCGACGCGGGTGTTGTTGGTCAGCTTCACGGAGCCGCTCAGGTTGAGTGCGGCTGTGCTGAAGGCGCGGGTGCGCACGTAGGTGCCGCGCGAAGGTCGCACGCCCGGATCGACGTAGAGAATGGAGAAGCCGGTGGTCATTTCCCAGGGCAGCTCGAAGTCCACGTAGTCTTCGTAGGGGTTGATGGGGTTAGGGTTGCCGAGCGTAGGGTCATTTACGGGAGCTACAGCGCGGGGCACATTGCTTTTCTTGTTCGGGTTCTGCGCCGGGTTGAACTGGTAGTTCAGCTGCAGCGAGGCCGACGTGAGGCGCGTTAGGCGGCGGTTTTCCTGATCGAACAGAAACTTGTCGATGGTAACGCCCGAGGTGTCGCGCTGGTAGAAGTCAAAAGACGAGGTGATATTAACGCTGAGCTTCTTGGCTATCTGGGTCCGGAACGTGGCGCTGAGTGGGCTCAGCTTGGGACCTACGGCTAGGAAGTTGTAGCCAGCGCTGAAGTCGAGTCCGTCAATCAAACTGACTTTGTTGAAGGGCGTGGTGCCGGTAGTGTCGTTTTTGTTGCGCACCTTCATTTCCACGGCGTTCTGCAGCGAGAAGCTCACCTGGCTCTGTCGCTGCCCGGCGGGCGTGCCGTACAGGAAACCTTCGTAGCGCGAGAAAATGCGCGAATCCACGAGGCGGCCCTGCGCATCAAGGCTGGTGCCGAGGGGCAGGTTGAGGTTCTGGCGGTAGTCGGGGTTGGCGTTGGGGGCGTACTGGTAGCTGATGTTGGGCGTGACCTTGTGGCGGATTGCCTGGATCTTGCGGGTGCCCTTGCGTACCAGCGTTCCGTAGAAATTGGTGCCCATGTTGAAGCCCCCCGAAACCGTGTAGAGCCGGTTGAAGCTGGTGGTGGTATCTACCCGGATAGCCCGGGCCACGGGGTTGTAGCTGTAGTCGAGGCGCTTGAAATACCAGACTTCGTTGTAGCTGATGGCCGGGCTGACGTTGATGTGCTTGAGCACGTTGTAGCTGCCTAGCTGAATCTGGAAATCGTGGCGCAGGCCGGTCTGGGAGTTGCGCAGTAAGGCCGCAATGTTATCGAGCCGGATTGGGATGACGCTGCCGGTGCTGGTGCCACCCAGCAACGGCACACCAGTGAGCTGCCGCGCCGCCTGGGTGTTCGTGACCTTATTTTGGCCCGTGAGCGAGTAAGAGAAGGAAAGCTGCTCGTAGAATCTGTCGCGCGGCGAGAGGCCCAGCCACTGATACGGGTACTGCCGCGCCACCTGCACGGTGGCGTCGGGCAGCACGAAGCTCATTTCGCCGGTTTGCGTATTCTGTGTCTGGCTCAGGTTCAGCGAGTAGTTGATGGGCGCGTTGCGCAGCTGCTTGCTGTAGCTGATGGTGGAGGAGAAGGCCGGCGTCAGGAAGCGGCGCGGCTCAAATGAGTTCTGCTGGTTGTACTGGGCGCTGCCGGCATTCACGCTGGCCGAAAAACGACCGCCGCCTGGCCGGGGCGTGGGCGAGTGGCTCCAGCGCAGCCACAAGGTCTGAGGCTTGCGGCCCTGCGGAAAGACGATGCCCGAAGCCGTCACGCCATCTTCCTGCAACAGCCGCTCCGATGGCCGCGACGAAAACTCGAAGCTCAACAGGCCGTTGTAGCGGTAGCGCTTGATGTACTGCATCTCGGCCTGGCCGCGCCAGCCGCCAAACTGCTGGCCCGCGCCCGAGTAGATGTCGCCGGTAAAGCGCACGCCGATGTTGTCGTTGGCAGCCCAGTAGTAGCCGCCGTTACGCAGGAAAAAGCCCCGGTCCGTGGACTGCCCGAACGTGGGAATGATCAGGCCGGAGGCACGGGTGGAGCTGGGCGAGGGGAAGTAGCCGAACGGCAGCCCCAGCGGCGTGGGGATGCCGCCAATTACCAGGTTGAAGGGCCCGGTAATCACCTTTTGGCCCGGAATCACCTTCATCTTGCTGGCGTTGATGTAGAAGTGGGGGTGCTCCAGGTTGCAGGTGGTGTAGCGCCCGTTGCGCCCGTAGATTTCGTTGAACTGGTTTTTCTTGATGGTTTCGGCGTGCAGGTAGCCTTCGCCCTGCTGCGTCACGGCATCGGCAATCTTGCCTTTCTTGCTCTTGAAATTGTAGTTGATGCGGCCGGCCTGGTAGGTTTCGGCGCCATTCTTGAACACAGGCCGCCCGCTGGTTTTGCCCAGAGAGTCCTGGGTGCCTTCGGCCGTGAGCAGGTTGTTGCTGTAATCCACCGTAATCCGGTTGGCTTTCAAATCCATCTCGCCGTAGTTCACGCTGGCCGCGTCGTACAGAATGGCCTTCTTTTCGCCTACCACAAATCGGATAGAGTCTTTGGCAGCATATTTTACGGTAGTTTCCACACCACCTTTGCGGGCGCCGGCCGCCACATTCAGCGAATCGGGCGTGCTGCCACGGCGCACCAAGCCGCTGGTGTCGGCGGCGGTGCCGGAGCGGGGGCGCTGCAAACCCGAGCGGGCCGTGTCAGCGCGCAGGATCTGGGCAGGGCGGCGCACGTCGGCGGGCACCGAAGTGGCCTGCTGCTGGCTCGGGGTGGGCGCCTGCGCCTGCGCCGTGAAAATGAATAGCCCGAATGCCGCCAGCAGGCACAACATAGCTGGCCCGGTAGCCCGTAGGCCCCGCAGAATAAATCCGCGCATAAAAATAATCGTATCGGTCGGCAAGGGCTCGGGTACGGCCACGTAGTTTTATTCGTTTATTTTGTGGCGGTTTGCAAAGGTAGCGCGTCGCTGCTCTTCACTAACGAAGTCTGTGCGGAATATTGTCACGTTGTGTTTGCTGGGGTTACTCTGTTTTTCTGGGGCTCCGGCGGCTGTAGCGCCGGAAGGCCCGGCCCCACGCCCTGTGCTGTCGGCTAAGCCCGCGGGCTACCGCCTGCGTACTGTTGTGCTCGATGCCGGTCACGGCGGCAAAGACCGGGGCTGCGCCGGCGTGAAAGCCAGAGAGGCCGATGTGGCCCTGAAAATTATTCTGGCTCTGGGCCGGCAGATAGAAGATTCCATGCCGGGCGTAAAGGTTGTATACACCCGTAAAACCGACGTGTTTGTGGAGCTGGCCGACCGCGCCGGCATTGCCAATAAGCACAACGCCGACCTGTTTATCTCGGTACACTGCAATGCCGCCGCGCCCGGCGCTTTCGGCACCGAAGTCTGGACTATGGGCCCACACAAGACCGATGCTAACCTGAGCGTGGCCAAGCGCGAAAACGCCGTAATTCTGCAGGAAGACAATTACAAGGAACGCTACAACGGCTTCGACCCTACTTCGCCGCAGAGCCACATCCTGTTTTCTCTCTACCAAAGCGCCCACATCGTCAACAGCATCCGGTTTGCCCAGCGCGTGGATAAGCAGTTCCGCACGACCGTGAAACGGCCTTCGCGCGGGGTGAAGCAGGCGGGCTTTCTGGTGCTCTGGAAATCCACCATGCCAGCCGTGCTGATTGAATCCGGCTTTCTGACCAACCGACAGGAAGAAGCCTACCTGAACGATAAGACCAATCAGTCGTATATGGCCTCGGGTATCTTCCGCGCCTTCCGCGACTATAAAAACGAGCTGGAGGCCATGAATGGAGAATAGCCCGCCAGACCGTTCGTTGCAGCGGTCTTCTCTCGCCTCTCACTAAGCCTTGACCCCCGTGTCGAAAGAAATCAAAGTAGCCCTATTGGGCATCGTGGCCCTGGTAGCACTGTACCTGGGCTTTAATTTTCTGAAGGGCAGCAACCTGCTTTCTTCTGACCATACTTATTTCGCCACCTACGACAACGTGGACGGCCTCACTGTGGGCAACCCTGTGATTCTGAATGGCGTGAAAGTGGGCCAGGTAAAGGAAATGCGCCTGCTACCCGAGGAAGGCAACAAAGTGAAGGTCTCGGTAGAGCTGCAGAAAGATGTGGTCGTCGGCGACTCGACGGTGGCCAGCCTCAGCGGCTCGCTGCTGGGCTCGAAAACCATTACGCTGTTTCTGGGGCGCAACTCCAAAATCTACGATGGCGGCGAAGAGCTGAAGTCCTACACCGTAGCCAGCATCACCGACGCCTTCCAGGCCAAAGCGCTGCCCGTGCTTGGAACCGTCGATTCGACGCTGACCAAGGTGAATGGCTTTTTGAGCAAAGAAGCCAAGGTGAGCCTGCAGGCCACGCTGCTCAACGCCCAGGGCAGCACTGAGGCCCTGAAGAATTTGCTGATTATGAACCAGCGCAACATCAACCAGATTACCACCAACATGGCCCGCTTGACGTCGGAGCTGAACAAGACCAGCGCCAAGTTTGACCGGATTGCCACCAACTTCTCCACCCTCAGCGACTCGCTGAAAAGTGCCCCGGTGGGCCCGGCCATGCGCAAGCTCAACGCCACCATGACCGAAGCGCAGGGTACCATGACCACGCTCAACCGCTCGTTGTCGGACCAGAAAGGCTCGTTGGGGAAGCTCATGAACGATACTACGCTCTATAACAACCTCAACGCCACGGCCGCCAGCACCAACACGCTGCTCACTGATTTCCAGGCCAACCCCAAGCGCTACGTGCACTTCTCGGTGTTCGGGGGCGGAGGCAAGGACAAAGCCAAGAAGGAGGTGGAAACTACTACTGTGAAGCCCAACGGCACCACCACAGAAACTGAAACCAAAACGACCATCAAGTAGGTATCAGCCGCAAACGGCAATCCTCTTACCTTTGAATCCGCCCCGCGAGGGGCGGATTTTTTTTGTTCTGTATGCCCTGTGTCATCCTGAGCGGAGCGAAAGACCTTATCACGCCTGAACGAAACGTCTGGTAGCAATTCAGGCGTGATAAGGTTCTTCGCTCCGCTCAGGATGACAGAGCCACCCCACCACCCAGTCCCACCCCCAATGAACCTCGAATTCAACAGAAACGAAGACAGCATCAAGCAACTCAATTTCCAACTGAAAAAGCGGCTGGAGAAAGTGGCCCTCGGCGGCGGCGAGAAGCGCATCGAAGCCCACAAAGCCAAAGGCAAGCTCACGGCCCGGGAGCGAATCGAGTATCTGCTGGATAAAGACTCGGAAACCGTGGAAATCGGGGCGTTTGCAGGGGAGGGGATGTACAAGGAGGAAGGCGGCTGCCCTAGCGGCGGCGTGGTGGTCGTCATTGGCTGGGTGCAGGGCCGACAGTGCGTGGTAGTCGCCAACGACGCCACCGTGAAGGCCGGCGCCTGGTTCCCGATTACGGCCAAGAAAAACCTGCGGGCCCAGGAAATCAGCATCGAAAACAAGCTGCCCATCATCTACCTCGTCGATTCGGCAGGCGTGTACCTGCCGATGCAGGACGAAATCTTCCCCGATAAGGAGCACTTCGGCCGCATCTTCCGCAACAACGCCGTGATGAGCAGCATGGGCATCGTGCAGCTGGCCGCCATTATGGGTCCGTGCGTGGCCGGCGGGGCCTACCTGCCGATTATGAGTGATGAGGCCATGATTGTGGACGGTACCGGCTCGGTGTTCCTGGCGGGCTCCTACCTGGTGAAGTCGGCCATCGGCGAATCCATCGACAACGAAACGCTGGGCGGCGCCACCACGCACTCCGAAATTTCGGGTGTGACAGACTATAAGTTCCAGACCGACGAAGAGTGCCTGGAGCACATCCGCAATATCTTCGATAAGCTGGGTGGCCACGCCACGGCCGGCTTCTCGCGCAAAACGCCCGCCGCACCTAAGGAAAACCCGGCCGAAATCCTGGGCTTGCTACCCGCCGACCGCGCCAAGCCCTACGACATGATGGATATTATCAACCGCTTGGTCGATGATTCCGAGTTCGAGCCATACAAGGACCTCTACGGCCAGACGCTGCTCTGCGGCCTCGCCCGCATCGATGGCTGGGCCGTGGGCATCGTGGCTAACCAGCGCAAAATTGTGAAGACCAAGAAGGGCGCCATGCAGATGGGCGGCGTCATCTACTCCGACTCGGCCGACAAGGCGGCGCGCTTCATCATGAACTGCAACCAGAAGCGCATTCCGCTGGTGTTCCTGCACGACGTGTCGGGCTTCATGGTGGGCTCGCAGAGTGAGCACGGCGGCATCATCAAGGACGGCGCCAAGATGGTGAATGCCATGGCCAACTCCGTGGTGCCCAAGTTTTCGGTGGTCATTGGCAACAGCTACGGGGCCGGCAACTACGCCATGTGCGGCAAAGCCTACGACCCGCGCCTGATTGTGGCCTGGCCCACGGCCCAACTGGCCGTAATGAGCGGGGCCGCCGCCGCCAACACGCTCCTCCAGATTCAGGTAGCGTCCTTGAAAGCCAAAGGCGAAGTCATCACGCCCGAAGCCGAGAAGGAGCTACTGGACCGCATCAAAGCCCGCTACGACGAGCAACTCTCGCCCTACTACGCCGCGGCCCGCCTCTGGGTCGACGCCATCATCGACCCGTTGGAAACCCGCAAAGTCATTTCCCAGGGCATCAGCATGGCTAACCACGCGCCCATTGAAAAGGCGTATAACGTGGGCGTGATTCAGGTGTGAGGAATTGCTGGATAACTCAATAGTTATGAAAGAGAAAACTGTTTTTAGCAGTGCTGTTATCTACTGGATAATAGTAATGGTTTTAGTCGTTGGCCTGATATTATCCTGCTATGTGCTGACAAAGAGAATCAATGTAACTGATGTTGCTCGCCTGATATGGATGGCTGCTCTGCTACTTCTGGTTATTACTAAGCATAAATATGCACTTGCAAGCCTGAAGTGGTGGTTAATTATTACAATGATAGTTGGCCCTGTAATGAATTTAGTGGGTCGTTTTCTTAATGAAACGATGGACGATTCTTCATACAGTATTGAGTTCTATTTGTACAGGATAATGATGGTAATTATTGGCTTGATTATGCTAAACTACATTCGTAGTACAATTACAGTAGAGAAAGCAGAAACGAATTGAAACGTAGCTTGCTACTTCCGGCCCGCCGGCTTCACCTGAAGCGGCGGGCCGTTGCTGTTATGGGGCAGCTCCTCACCTTGCTAGTCATAAAAATTCTTAGCCTCTTGGCGGGCTGCAATGGCGCAGGCAAAACCACATCTGTGTACGCACTGCTGCCGGGACTGCTGGGCTGCTGAGAGTTCGTGAATGCCGATGAAATTGCGCGGGGCCTCTCACCGTTTCAGCCCGAGACGGTGAGCGTGCAGGCCGGCTGATGCTGACGTGCCTGCAGAAGATACTGGCTGCCGACGAAACCTTCGCGCTGGAAGCCACGCTGGTTATGCGTATTTATGTTATTGCTTTCGGCAGCGCCATGGTGTATCAGTTGATTTTTTGTCTCGGCTGCCACACTTCCGCTTCGGACCGGTTCCGCTTCAGACCACTTCAAGCCCGAAATCCGCTCCGTCTCCTACCTTAGCCCGGATGAAAGCAATCCTATTCTTATCCGTTCTAAGTTTGTTGGCCGTTTCCAGCTACGCCCAGGATCTGAAAAAAGTGGCCAAAGAGGTAGCTGCGGCCAAGCCCAAACCGCAGGTGGAAATTATGGTGTTGGGCAGCGCGCACTTTGGCCAGTCTAGCTTTACGAGTGCGCCGACCGGAGATTTGCTAAGCGAGTCGCGGCAGCGTGAAATAGCCGACGTCAACCGGCAACTGCTTAAGTTCAAGCCCGACCTGATCATGATTGAAACCGCGCCCGAGGACCAAGCCAGTGTCGATAGCCTGTACGCGCTGTATAAAGCTGGTGCGGTGCATCTCAAGGATGTGCCATACGGCCGGTCCGAGCGGTATCAGTTCGGCCATCAGTTGGCTAAGGCCTTAGGCCACCCGCGCATTTTCGGCGTCGACTGCTACGAAAGCGTATCCAACCGCATCCTCACGCACGGCGACAACATCGACGGCTTTTTGAAGGGCACAAACGACTTCTCGGAGTTGGGCCGGGAGCCCCAGGCAAGCTTTCGGGAGCGTAACCTGCCGTTGAAAGACTTCTTGGTATTCCTCAACGACCCCGCCGTGCTCGACTTCACCTACCGCGTGATGTTCGTGAACCCCGCCCGGGTGCAAAATGGTCGGTTTACCAACCCGCCTGCGGAGTATGTCGACACCGCTTACGTCAGCAAACGATACATCGGGGCCGAGTACATTTCGCTGTTTCTTGAGCGCGACTTGAAGGTGTATTCAAACATTGTGACCATCCAGGCCCGTGAGCAGGCCCAGCGGGTACTGGTAATCATGGGCCAGCGCCACGCGGCCATACTGCCCAAAATTTTTGCCAACGACCCGCTCTACAAAGTGGTGCCCCTGGGCAAATATCTGAAGTAGCCGCTTCATCCAGCCCACCGTGGAAATCAACCCGCGGTGGGTGGAACAGATGCCAAGGTGGGCCCCCAAGCCGAGGGCTGTATTCAGGCACTAGGCGAAAGTGTAATACCGTTTTGTTGGGTAATAAAGGGTGCCACGACTACCACGACAGCCTTAGCCCCAAAATTCCTTGGCACTGGCCTGATGCACCACATGCTAGAAATGTCGTTCTTTCTACTGGGTAGACAACGCAGGCTGTGCGAACGGTCAGACAGGGGCAGGCAGGCGTTTCTATAGGGTGTTAAGCGCCAATTAGTAAATTCCCCTCCATGGATACCGACTACCTCACCAGTGCCCGCAAGCAGTTTGAATACTACAAGCTGCTCGGCGACCAGACGTTTGCCCAACTGCCCGACGAAGCCCTGTTCTGGCAGCCCAACGCCGAAAGCAACAGCGTAGCTACCATCGTGAAGCACCTATGGGGCAATATGTTGTCCCGCTGGACCGACTTCCTGACCACCGACGGCGAGAAGCCCTGGCGGCAGCGCGAAGCCGAGTTCGACAACGACCTAAGTACGCGGGCTGAGGTGCTGGCGCGCTGGGAGCAAGGGTGGAGCTGTTTGCTGGCCGCCCTCGATTCGCTCACGCCCGCTAACTGGGACCAGCCAGTGTACATCCGCAACCAGGGCCACACCGTCACGGAGGCAATCAACCGGCAGCTGGCGCACTACCCGTATCACGTGGGGCAAATCGTGTTTATTGGGAAGCTGGTGCGGGCGGGGCAGTGGCAGTCGTTGTCGATTCCGCGTGGCACCTCGGCTACTTATAACGCCGAGAAGTTTGCGCAGGAACCGCACCGGGCGCATTTCACCGACGAATACCTGGGCCGCAAACCCGCCTAGCTGGCGCCAGAACTGGCCACTCCGGGGGCAAGCGCGTGGGCCGGCCGCGGAATATTTCCAGTAGGCAGGCGAGATTTTTCGGCATATCCGGCGCAACGAACGTAGGCTATTTTCCAGGTCTAAAAACGGCTGCTGCTGAACAAATCGGGCCGGGCTGGCTGTTATTTCTGAATAGCCGCGTGCGGCACTCCCGCGCCGTATCCGTTTCTTTGCCTTTCCTGACCTTCGCCGCTTCCGCTGCTGCTGTCTTGCCGCTCCATGACCAATAAAGAAATCAAAGCCCTTATCTCTCTGCTCGACGACGCCGAAGTTGCCCCGCAGATTCAGGAGAAAATTCAAACGCTGGGCGAAACCATCATTCCGTTTCTGGAAGAAAGCTGGGAAGAAACGCTGGACCCCCAACAGCAGCAGCGCCTGGAGGATCTGATTCACCAACTGCAGTTTGACGGGCTGCAGCAGCGGCTGCGCGTGTGGCGCGAGTCGGGCGGCGAAAACCTGCTGGAAGGCATGTGGCTGCTGAACTCCTATCAATATCCCGACGCAGACTTGCAGAGCCTCAACAAGGCCATCGAACAGCTGCGCTTTGAAGTATGGACGCTGCTACGGCCCGATATGCTGCCCACTGAGCAGGTGCAGGCCCTTAACCACGTGCTGTTTCGGGTGCACAAGTTTGCCGCCAACACCCAGAATTTCCACTCGCCGGCCAACTCCATGCTGCACCGGGTGCTGGAAACCCGCCGCGGCAACCCGCTCACGCTGTGCGTGATTTATCTGCTGGTAGCGCAGCGGCTGGAACTGCCCGTGTTCGGCGTAAACCTGCCCAATCTGTTTGTGCTGACTTATCGGCCCGAAAATCCCATTATTGAGCCGTTCTATATCAACTGCTACAATCGCGGCCTGATCCTGACGCGCACCGACATCGAGCACTACATCGTGCAGCTGAATCTTACCTCCAACGACATTTTCTACGAGCCCTGTTCGCACCTCGACATCGTGCGGCGGGCCCTGCGCAACCTGCAGCTCAGCTTTGAGAAGCTACAGGAACCCGCCAAAGCCGTGGAAGTAGCCCAGCTGCTCACCATCCTCACCGACGAGCCCACCGCCACGCGCGACGCGCCGGAGAAAGAAGACTAGAGCCTCTATATAGTCGCTTCTGCTCATACTTCTCGTAGCAAACTACATAAAGAGAAAGCCCTTCGGCTGCAGTGTGTACTGCTTCCGAAGGGCTTTTCAATGCATGCTGGTGCTACAAGAGAAAGTTTCATTCTTCCAGCGCAACCAGGAACCTAGTTGCGCTTAATCAAGCAGCCGGCGCCGCGCTTGTCGGCTACCCCAACAGGGCGGCCGGCCAGCAGGTTGGTGAGAGCCTGCTGCACGTAGCGCTCCTGCACATCGGTTTCCACCAGCGGATTATCGTCGATGGCCCCCTTGTAGCGCACGGCAAAACCGTCGCCGACGGGCTGTAGCACCACCACTTCCGGCGTTTTGGTGGCGCCCAGCAGGGTGCTCACTTTCTGGCCTTCGTCGGTGAGCAGCGGCAGGTCGGCAGTAGCTTTGATTTTGAGTTTTTCAGCGTCAGCTATGTCGGCGCTGGCTTCGAGGTTGATAGGTGCGTTGATGAACAGAAACTGAACGCCCCGGTCGCTGAATTGCGAATTCAGGGCCGCCAGACGGTTTTGGTAGAGCTTAGAGTAGGCGCAGCTTGGGTTGAGAAACACCACAACCACAGCTTTGCTGCCGGCATAGCTTTTCAGCGCAACCTCTGTGTTGGAACTGCTCCGCAAACTAAAGTCGCTGACAGTGCGCCCACCCTGGGCCCGGGCCACGCCTACGGCTGCTACCGTGCAGAATAGGAGGGTGGCAGCAGCGAGGATGGAAATTCGGCGAATGGACATGAGAGAGGAACTGAGTAAGGGAGTAGCTGAGTAAGAGGAACTGAGTGGGGAAGTGGCAGCTGTGCAATTAGACAAATTACTCAGCTACTCGACCACTCAGTTGCTCTCTACGCAGTAAGTTAGTACGTAATCGGGAGCGGGGCGCTGATAGTGGATTTGGTGTTGGCTGCGGGAGTTTTCGAGCAGCAGGTGTCCCGTCAACACACCTGCCTCCCGCAGCTCAAACGGACTGAGCAGCAATTGCTCTTTAAACACCAACCCCCGGCGGCTATGCAGCTTATACAGTGTTTCCTTGGCACTCCAGTACACACTATGCTTGGCGGCGTTGCTACCGGCGTCGGCCCGTTCGGCTTCCGATAGAAACCGCGGCGCCAACTGCAGGGCTTTGGGTCGCTCTAGTTCAATATCTATGCCAACCGCCGTTCCCCGCGCTACCACCGCCGCCACCCAGTCGCCTGAGTGCGAAAGCGAAACGCCATACTGAGGCAGCTCGGCGAAGAAAGGGCGGCCGTTGCTGTCGTTGTGCAGGGTGGCGGGGGCGTCGGTCAGCTCGCGGAGCAGCTGGTGGGCCAGCACCCGGCCGGCCAGCCATTGCCGGGCCCGGTCTTCGTGGCGGCCTTGCGGGAAGCGGGCTGTATAGTGCAGCGGCTGCGGCAGCAACGGCCACAGCGCCTCCAGTGGTTCGGTGAGCTGCCAGAGCCCCAGCAGCGCCTGGCCGGAGAGAGGAGTGAGGGAGTGAAGCGGCATAAGCACAAAGGTAGCGGTAAGCTACAAGCCAGTATGTACACTCGCCGCTTACGGCTTAGAGCTTACCGCTACCTTTGCGCCATGCCGTTTCTCTACCGTCCGCAGGCCCATAAACTCACGGCCCTCACCGGCCACCTCGACTGCGTCTATACCCTGGCCGGCACTCCCGGCACCGACACGTTCTACTCGGCTGGCGCCGATGGCCTGGTAGCTGCCTGGCGCGCCGCCGAGGCCGAGCAGGACGGGGAGCTGGTGGCGAAGGTGGAAAACTCGGTGTATGCCCTGCTGCACCTGCCCCAGCACGATTTGCTGCTCATCGGCCACAATTTTCAGGGCGTGCAGGGCATCAGCCTAGGCGAAAAAAAGCTGGTATTTGCTACGGCGCTGCCCCCGGCCGCCATCTTCGACATGGTGTACTCCGAGGCGCACCAGCGGCTGTATGTGGCCCTCGGTGATGGTACGCTGGCCGTGCTGCGCGCGCCCGACTGGCGCGTGGAAACCCTGCTCAAGCTCTCCGACAAAAGTTTGCGCTGCCTGGCTCTACACGAGGAGCGCAATGAGTTGGCCGTGGGCGGCTCCGACTGGCAGCTGCGCCTGCTCGATGCCGATTCGCTGGCCGTGCGGCGGCAGTGGGAGGGCGGCACCAATTCCATTTTCACGGCCGCTTATTCGCCGGATGGGCGCTACCTGCTCACGGCCGGCCGCGACGCCCACCTGCGCCGCTGGGATTTAGCCGCCGACTACGCCGAAGAGCACAGTATTGTGGCCCATCTGTTCACCATCAATCACCTCGCCTTCAGTCCCGATGGCTCGCTGCTGGCCACCTGCAGCATGGACAAGAGCATCAAGCTTTGGGATGCCGAAACCCTGCGGCTACTGCGCGTGATTGACAAAGCCCGGCATGCCGGCCACGGCACCTCGGTCAACAAGTTGTTTTGGCCGGCACAGCAGAATAGGCTAGTTTCGTGTAGCGACGACCGCAGCCTGGCCGTATGGGGGCTCAGCAGTGAAAACCAATAAAAAGTACTGCTGCAGCTCCAGCTTCGGTCCGACGGCGGTATCCTTCCGGCTGTTTGCCGTACGCTGACGTTACTACAGCGTCGTTTAGATGGCGCAACCATCAACCGGCCCGGTGGCTACTGCCGCCGGACCCGAGCTGGTGCCTGCTGGCAGAATCCATCTGACCTGCCCACTTCTACCACCCAATTCTATGAAAATCACTGCTCTCGATATCCGCCAGAAAACCTTTGAAAAAGCCTTTCGGGGCCTCGACAAGGACGAAGTGCAGGCGTTTCTGCTCACCCTCTCGCAGCAGTGGGAGCGGATGGGCGACGAAAACCGCGAGCTGCGCGTGAAGCTCGACCACGCCACCCAGGACGTAAGCAAGATGCGCGAGGTGGAAACCAGCCTCTACCGCACCCTCAAAACCGCCGAAGACACCGGCAACAGCATCACCGAGCAGGCCCAGCGCGACGCCGAGCTGCGCATCCGGGAAGCCCAGCTGAAAGCCGAGCAGCTGCTGGCCGATGCCCGCCAGAAAGCCCGCCTGCTGGTAGAAGATGCCTATCAGCAAGCCGAAAAAACGGTGGCCGAAATGCAAAAGGAAGTGAGCGGCCTAGGCCAGGAGTGCCAGCGCCTTGAAACCCAGCTCGACAGCCTCGTGCGCGACCTGCACCACTTGGCGTCTGATGCGCTGGACAAGGTGGAAAAAGCCAAGGCGCGGCCTAAAGCCAGCACTGCGGCCATCCTTTCGCGGGCAGCCAGCGTAAAGGTGAACCGGGCTTCGTCCGATTCACCTGAAAACCCTGCTCCCATGTTCGTTTCAACGTCTTCCACTTCTTCGGCCGCAGCAGTTGCTGGTGGCTCTTCGGTCTCGTTTGGCGGCGCGGCTCCGGTAGCCCGGCCGGCCGCGCAGCCCCAGCCCGGCGCCTACAACCCCAAGCCCGGCCAGCAGCCCGAGCCCGGCCAGCCGGAAAAGCCCGATCAGCCCAGCCAGCCTAACAAGCCGGAGCCAGAAATCGAGCGTCCGGGCTCCCCGGTCCCCGGCGCGCCCAACCCGGATGTGCAGCCCGATATTCGCCCCGGCCGCACCGAGCAGCCGGAAATTCCGCAGCCGGTGCCACCTACGCACCCCGGCCAGACCGATCAGCCCGTAATGCAGAACACGGCCGTTTCGTCGGAAAAGTCGTTTTTCGACGAAATTTAGTCCGCTGATTCTGAATCGTTGATTTTGCTGATAAGTCGGATTTCACGGGTTTTGTGTCCGACCTTGCGCAGTCTTCCTTCGGGAAGGCTGCGTTTTTTTTTCGACCTGTAGCTCAGATTTCCGCTTCGGGCTGCAGATTACCTCACTACTTCACCACCGCACCACATGGGCCAGATTGCATTGGAAGGCATGGAGTTCTTCGCGTTTCACGGCTACTACGACGAGGAGCAGAAGATTGGCAATAAGTATGGCGTCGACCTCTACATCCGCACCGACCTGCATGCCGCCGGCGCCTCCGATAAGCTGCAGGAAACCGTGAACTATGAAGTGCTCTACCGAGTAGTAGCCGAAGAAATGCTGGCGCCCGCCCGCCTGCTGGAGCACGTCGGGCACCGGGTACTGGACCGCGTGCTGATTGAGTTTCCGCACGTGCGGTCCGTGAAAGTGAGCGTGTCAAAATTCAATCCGCCACTGGGAGGCATCTGCCATCGGGCCCGCGTTACACTCACGCGGCACCGCACTCAAAAGCACAGCAGCTAACAAAAGCTTGCTATATAGTGCTTGTAGATAGAGCAATAGAGGTAAAAAAGGCCGGCCTTCACAGCCGGCTTTTTTATTCGGTATGAGGTTTTACGAAAAAAATCGTAGATTAAAGTTGTATCTACGATGCCATTCGTATATGTTTGAAGTACGAACAATGTCGTAGACTTTAAAGCGCCTATACTATGAGTGAAAAACCCATTCCTAAGCCCACTGATTCCGAGCTGGAGATTCTGCAGGTGTTGTGGCAGCACGGCCCCAGCACCGTCCGGTTCGTGAACGACCAGCTCAGCCAGAAGCGCGAAGTCGGCTACACCACCACCCTCAAAATCCTGCAGCTCATGCTCGATAAGGTGCTGGTTCTGCGCGAAGACGACAGCAAAACCCACGTGTACCGTGCCGCCGTGCGCGAAGAAGAAACCCAAGGCCTGCTCCTCGACCGGTTTGTGGATGCTGCCTTTGGAGGCTCGGCCATGAAGCTGGTGATGCAGGCTCTCGGCACGCGTTCCACTTCCTCCGATGAGCTGGCTCAGATCCGGGGTCTGCTAAATGAAATTGAGCAACAGCGTCGTTCCACCTCCACTGATACCTCCGATGAGCCTGCTTGAACAATTTGGGTCGCCGGCGCTCATGCGCGCCTTGGGCTGGACACTGCTCCACTCGTTGTGGCAAGGCGCCCTCGTGGCGCTGGCTGCTGCCGCCCTGCTGATGCTGCTGCACCGCCATGCCGCCGCATTGCGCTACAAAGTAGCTGCAGGGGCGCTACTCACGCTGCTAGCCCTGAGCGGCATCACGCTCGGCTATTACTACAGCACGTTTCGTACTGCGCCTGCTACCGAAGCGCTGTATAGCTCTGCTTCTGCCGATAGTCAGCTTCCGGAAGCTGCCAGTGCAGATCTTGGCCCAGCAGCAGGAACTGCTGTGGCACCCATTGCCGGGGAAATAGCCACACCAGCATCCGGCCGCCTGCACCAGCTGCTGACAACGGGGCAGCTGTATCTGGAACGCAACATGCCGGTAGTGGTGGTGGCGTGGCTGCTGGGCATGCTGGCCATGACACTACGGTTTCTGAGTGGGCTGGCCTACGTGCAGCGGCTGCGGCGCTACCGTGTGGCCGCGCTGCCCGCCGAGTGGCAAAACCGCCTCGATGCGCTGGTGGCTCGCACCGCCCTGCGCCAGCCAGTTCGGATTCTGGCCTCGGGACTGGTACCGGGCCCGTTGGTGGTGGGCTGGCTGAAACCCGTGATTCTGCTGCCGATGAGTGCTGCCTCGGGTATGTCTGGGGCAGAGCTGGAAGCCATTCTGGCCCATGAGCTGGCCCACGTGCTGCGCCGCGACTACCTGTTCAACCTGCTGCAGTCGGTGGCCGAAATCCTGTTTTTCTATCATCCAGCCGTGTGGTTTCTCTCCAACTGCCTGCGGACTGAACGCGAAAACTGCTGCGACGACATGGCCACCGAGCTGTGTGGCGACTCGCTGGTGCTGGCGCAGGCGCTGGCCTCGCTGGCTACGCTGCAACACAAGCCGGCCGCTACGTTCACGCCGCGGCTGGCTATGGCCGCGGCTGGCGAATCGGGCTCGTTGCTGGGGCGTGTGCGCCGCCTGGTGCAGCATCGCGCCACGGCTCCTACATTTTCCGATGGTTTCTGGGCTGCCTGCGTGGTGCTATTGAGCGTAGGGGTGCTCACGGCCAGCACCGTGCTATCGTTGAGTGCCGCCTCATTCAGCACTGCCGTTGTCACGAAAGGTGCCGATTTGCTGACCGATCAGTTGGCTGCAAATAAACCCGAAGAGGTAGTAGTAGAGGCTGCTCCGGAAGCGGAAGTTCCAGGAGAAGAATCAATGGAAATTCCCGAGGCGGAAGGGGAGCTGCTGACGGTCAATTACCGGGGCAATGAGTTGCAGCCCGGTTCCGACGATACGGTGGTGGTGTATGCGCAGGCTAATCCTAAGCTGCGCACCAAATCCGGCCGGGCCCGCCTCAACGAAATCAAGGGCCTTACGGTGGTAGTGAAAAACGAGCAGGGCGCCATTTCGGAAGTGTATGTGGATGGCAAGAAGGTACCCGCCGACGAGCTGCCTGCCTACCAGCAGGCACTGGCGAAAACCCAGCAGGCCAACCGCAACAACAGCCTCGCCGACCGCCGCCAGGCCACCCGGGACCGGATGGCGCAACTTTCGCAGCGCATGAGCAGCGCCGCGCTGGCCGGCCGCACGCCCACCGACGCTGACGCCGATGAACTCTCGCGCCTGGCAATGGTTGAAGCCGGTGACGCCATGCGCGAGCAGCAGCATTTCACCCAGGAGTCCATCAACCAACGCTTTGCTGCTGCCGAAAACAACCTGAATGAGCAGCTGCGAAATCTGCGGCTGAGCACGGAGGAGCGCCAGCAGATACAGGCGCAATTGCAGGAGCTGCAGGAAGAAAAAAAGCAGTTCACGGAGGACTCGGCCCGCGACCGGCAACAGGCCTCTGAAGATGCCGCCCAGGCCCGCCGGGATGCTATGCAGGCCCGCCGCGATGCGCAGCAGGCACTGCGCGACCAAGACCAGGCCCGCCGCGACCAGGACCAAGCCCGGCGCGACGCCGAGCAGGCCCGCCGTGATGCCAAAGACGAAATCTGGCGCCAGGCGTTGGTAAGTGAGCTGCTGCGCGACGGCCTGATTCGGAACAAGGAAACGTATAGCTTTTCGCTTAGCGCTACCAGTCTCACCGTGAACGGCAAAAAGCAGCCGGATGCGTTGCAGCAGAAGTACCGCAAGCTCTACGAAGACCGCACGGGCCGCAAAATCAGTGCTACGGGCTCCATCAATATTCAGCAGCAAAGCAATACCAGCGCCCGTAACTACGATCTGCCGGCTATGCCGCGCCCGCCGCGTGCCCCGCGCACTCCCGGTGCTCCATCGGCTCCGGCCGCTCCCGGTGTGCCATCGGCTCCGAGTGTGCCTGCCGTACCAGCGGTGCCTGCGCCGCCACGCGCACCACGGTTCAATTCCGACCAGGTTCGGGAAGCGCTCCGCCAAGACGGACTGATTGCAAAAGACGCCAAAAGCTTCATGTTTCAGCTCAACGACAAAGGCCTGATGGTGAACGGCGAGTCGCAATCGGCCGCACTGGCTGATAAATACCGCAAGCTGCTGGGCAGTTCCAGCACTGCTGATGGTCGGTCATCAACCAATGTCAACGTTAATATTTCGGTGAGTGAATAAGCCACAGAGATAAGATAAGCCGGCCACCGCTGCAACGGTGGCCGGTTTGCTTCACGGCTTGTGGTATAGTAGCGGTATAGTATCAAAAACAAATATTCAGTTCAAGCAACGGTTGTCAGCCGGGCAGCATCTATTGCCCAAACCAGTCAGGACACTGCCTGGCCTGCCCCCGTTTTAAGCTTGGTGCGCTAGTTATGCCACGCCACGCACCGTGCGTTTCCCTCTGATTTCCACCGTTTGATTTACTTCTCCTCCATCATTCTATCGTGATGCGCCTTCGTGTGTTCTTATTTTTCCTGCTGATAAGCTATATGCTGCTAGGCGGGAAGGCCTTTGCCCAACAAACTCCAGCTGCCACGCCCGTGACGGCCACAACGCTGGCCCCCAAAAAGCAGCTGCAGGCGGTCCGGATTACCGAAGGAATCAAGCTGGATGGCGTGCTCGATGAAGCCGTGTGGCAGCAGGCGCCAGTAGCTACGCAGTTCATTCAGAACCGCCCCAACCCCGGCCCACCCGAAAAGCACCCCACCGAAGTACGCATCCTCTACGACGACGCCAACCTCTACATCGGGGCCGTTATGCACGATATCAGCGCCGACTCCATCCTGCGGGAGCTAACCCCGCGCGACAACTTCGGCAACACTGATTTTTTTGGCATTTTTCTCGATACCTACCAGGACAAACTCAATGGCTACGGCTTTTTCGTGACGACGGGCGGCGTGCAGATGGATGCCCGTTACTCGCCGGCCGGGGGCGAAGACTTCAACTGGAATGCCGTGTGGGACTCGCGCACCAGCATCCGCGGCACCGACTGGATTGCGGAAATGCGCATTCCGTACTCGGCCATTCGCTTCGGCAATCTGCCCGAGCAGCTGTGGGGCCTGAACTTCATGCGGCAGCGCAAAAAAGACAACCAGGCTTTTTTCTGGAACGAGGTGAAGCCCGCCGTGGATGGCTTCGTGAACCAGTGGGGCACCCTCACCGGTGTGCGCGACGTGAAGCCGCCGCTGCGCCTTTCGCTTACGCCCTACATTTCCAGCTACGTCAACCATAACCCGCTCAGCGAAAACGGCGCCCGCCCTACTACCACCAGCTTCAACGGCGGTGCCGATATTAAGTGGGGCATCAACGAAAGCTTCACGCTGGATGCCACGCTCGTGCCCGACTTTGGGCAGGTGCAGAGCGACAACCAGGTGCTCAACCTCTCGCCGTTTGAGGTGCAGTTCAACGAAAACCGCCAGTTCTTTACGGAGGGCACCGAGCTGTTTACCAAAGGCAATCTGTTCTATTCGCGCCGGGTTGGCGCTACGCCCATTGGCTTTTACGATGTGGCCATGAGTGACAAAGAGCAGCTCGTGAAAAATCCGTCGGAAACGCGGCTGCTGAATGCCACCAAAGTATCGGGGCGGACCAACAAAGGCCTGGGTGTTGGGGTGTTTAATGCGCTCAGCAATGATGTGTATGCCACCGTGCGCAACACGGAAAGCGGTGAGGAGCGCGAGGTATTGACGCAGCCGTTCAGCAACTACAGTATTCTGGTGCTGGACCAAAGTCTCAAAAACAACTCCTTCGTTTCGCTGATCAACACCAACGTCACGCGGGCAGGCAGCACCTACGACGCCAACGTGACCGGCGGGCTGTTTCGAATGGCCAACAAGAAAAATTCCTACGCTGTGGATGGCCGCCTGGTATACTCGCGCCGCCGCGGTACGGAGTTCGGCTCCGATAGACAGATTGACGACCAGAATGGCTATAAGTATCAGGTAGGATTTGGCAAGATCAGTGGCGCTTTTACCTGGGGTATCAACCACGGCATCGAGTCCGACCACTACAATCCCAACGACTTGGGCATCCTGTTTGGCAACAACAATATCTCGCAGGGGCTGTACGCCAATTACAACAAGTACAAGCCGTTCTGGAAAGTCAATAACCTGTATAACTGGTTTAACATCAACCATTCGCTCCTGTATCGGCCCACACGCTACCAAGACGTCAGCATTGCCGGAGGCACACAAACTACCTTCACGAAGAGCTTCATCACCACGGGATTTGACGTGAGAATCGACCCGGCGCGCAATGACTTCTACGAGCCGCGCACGTTTCCATTGGGCAAATACTACGTGCGGGTGCCAAGCCGGGCCGGCTTCAGCGCCTATGTGTCTACGGACTATCGGAAGAAGCTGGCCTGGGACCTGAGTGGGGGCACCCGACAGCATGTAGAAGATGAGCGGCTGGACCGCCCACGGCGGGCCAGCTATTCGTTGTCGTTGTCGCCGCGTTACCGGGTCAACAATAAGCTTAATTTCCGGTACAGCGTAGACTGGGAGCAAAACCGAAACCAGATTGGCTACGTGAATGGCGGCCTCAGCAGCAGTGAGCCGCTCGACTCAGCCATCATTCGGCAGCTGGGCGGCAACGTGGCCCTGGGCTTAGCGCCGAAAGACGTGCTGCTGGGCCGCCGGCAGGTAGTTACGGTGTCGAATGTGTTGTCGGTGGGCTACACGTTCACCAACCGTATGTCCTTGACGGTGCGCACGCGCCACTATACCAGTACTGTGCGCTACCAGGATTTCGCACAGCTCCGCCCCGATGGCCAGGAGCAGCTTGTCGACTACCGCCGCAACCGCGACAATACCTACAATGCCTTCAACGTGGATGCCGTGTACTCGTGGTGGTTTGCGCCCGGCTCGCAGGTGAGTATCGTCTGGAAAAACGCCGGCACCAATTTCCTGCAAGCAAACGAAGCCACCCCACTCTACTTCGACAACCTGAGCAATACCATCAACACGCCGCACAACAACAACGTCAGCATCAAAATTCTGTATTTCCTGGATTACCTGATGCTCAAGCCCAAACGCGGGTAGCAACAGCTGATGAAGGTGCGAAAATCCGGTTTGTGCCGAGGCAGGGCTGTAGTTATGCTACGCAAACCCGACCCGTTGCAAACCGGATTTTTTGCGCTACAAGCCCAACAACTCCTCGGCTGCTCCGAAGGCTGATTTGCGGCCGTCCATCACCTGCTGCTCTATCTGCGTGAGACGCTGCGCCACTTCGGGCCGCTGGTAGAAGCGAGTTTCCAGGGTTTCACGGATGGTTTCGTGGAGCCAGTGCAGGTTTTGCTCCTGGCGGCGGCGCTGGAAGTAGTTGCTTTCCTGGGTCTGCTGCACGTAGCGCTGTACCACTTCCCACACCTCCGGCACGCCCTGTCCCGTCACGGCCGAGCTAGTCGTGACGACGGGGCTCCACTGGCTGGGCGCGAGCGGGTAGAGGTGCAGTGCGTTCTGGTACTCGGCGCGGGCACGGCGGGCGGCCAGCTCGTTGCCACCGTCGGCCTTGGTGATGGTCACGGCGTCGGCCATTTCCATAATGCCTTTCTTGATGCCCTGCAGCTCGTCGCCGGCCCCGGCCAGCATCAGCAGCAGAAAGAAGTCCACCATGCCGTGCACGGCCGTTTCGCTCTGGCCCACACCCACGGTTTCCACAAAGATGACGTCGTGGCCCGCTGCTTCGCAAAGCACCAGTGCCTCGCGGGTGCTCTTGGTAACGCCGCCCAGGCTGCGGCCCGCTGGTGAGGGCCGGATATAGGCTTGTGGGTGCGCGGCCAGCTCATTCATGCGGGTTTTGTCGCCGAGGATACTGCCGCCGCCGCGCTGGGAGCTGGGGTCTACGGCCAATACTGCCAGCCGCTTGCCCTGCTCGCGCACCAAGTGCAGCCCCAGGGCCTCGATAAACGTGCTTTTGCCCACGCCCGGCACGCCCGTAATGCCCACCCGTACCGAGCGGCCGGCGTGCGGCAGTACCACGTCCAGCACCTGCTGGGCCAGCGCCTGGTCGGTGGGCAGGGTGCTTTCTACCAGCGTGATGGCGCGGCTGAGTGTGACGCGGTTGCCGGAGAGGATGCCGTCGGCGTATTCGGAAACGGAAAAGCGCTTGGCCATCGGGGCAGAAACAGAGTTGACCGGGGAAAATTGGCCGCTGGTATAGTAAACTACGCGCAAACTACCCCATAATGGTACATTTGACCAACTTTCGCGCCCTACTTATGGCGGGCGTCAGGCGCTAGCTCTCTAAACTACTTTGCCCGTGAACCGGAACTTTACTTCTCTCCTGACAACGGCGCTGCTGATGCTGGCCGCCGCGGCGCCGCTGCACGCCCAGAACGAGCTCAGCAACTTCACGGCCACTGGCCGCGGCGGCGTCAGCACCACCTTCGCCACCGACTACCAGGCCATCGGCATCAATCCGGCCAACCTGGGCCGGGTGGGCGGCTCGCGCGTGGCTTTCACCATCGGTGAGGCCGGAGTGGGCGTCAGCTCCCAGTCGCTCACGCGCGACCAGCTGCGCAAGTTTGTTTACAACACCAACGATGAGCTGACGCCTGCTGAAAAGCGCAGCCTGGCCCAGGCATTCACCTCCGACAATGCCGCCAACCTCAACGCCGACATCACCACGGTAGGTTTGGCCGTGCAGCTGCCCGGCCTGGGCGGTATTGCCGTGAGCCACCGTTTGCGCACCGCCGGCCACGTCGGCCTCAACCAAAACGCGGCCGAGCTATTGTTTCTGGGGAAGGATGCGCCGATTTATGCCAACGCCAGCGCCAGCAATATTCCGCTGGTTTCGGAGGCATTGGCGGGCACCGAAATGCAGTTTGCCGCCACCAGTGAGTTCAATGTGGCGTTCGGCCAGCGCCTGATTGACTTGCCGCTGTTTCAGCTGTCGGCGGGGGCGGGCTACCGCTACATTCAGGGCATCGGGATTCTGGATGTGCGCGTGCAGCCCGGCGACGTGCAGGGCTACAGCTCGTTGTCGCCGGTGTTTAACATCGACTACGGCAATCTGGCTGCCAATCCCAGCTTCAACTTCATGGCCCGCACCAGCGGCCTGCAGCCGGTGGGCAAAGGCAACGGCTTCGATGTGGGCGTGGCGGCCGAGGTGGGCAAGTCATTGCGCCTGGGCTTGGCCGTCACGGACCTGGGCAGCATGACTTGGGACGGCAACCTGCTCACAGCCAACGACCAAAAGCTCAAGCGGCTGAAGTCGGCGGGCATCGGCAGCTACAACTTTATTAAGGAAGCCACCGAAATCTTCGCCTCCGGCACCGACAGCCTGTTTCAGTACCAGACCGGGCTAGAGAGCAAGGCCAGTTTGCCGGCCAAACTGCGCGCCGGCGCCGGCTTCCGCGTCAGCGAGTTCTTTGAGACCGGCCTCGACGTGACCTTGCCGCTCAATAACGTGGCTGGCAACCTCACGTCGCCTTTCGTTGGCGTAGGCGTTGATTACAAGCCGCTAAGCTGGCTGCGGCTGAGCAGCGGCGTGACAGGTGGCGCCGGCTACGGCCTAAGCTTGCCACTAGGTTTCACCATTGCCACCTCCGTCTACGATGCCGGCATCAGTACCCGCGACGTGGTAGGGCTATTGGCTTCCGAAAACCCGTATATCTCCGTGGCTACGGGGTTTCTGCGGTTTAAATTTGGGAAGATTCAGTAGGCTGGAAAAAGAAAGACCGTCATGCAGAGCGCAGCGAAGCATGACGGTCTTTCAATTCTTACTTCCCGGGCTCCGTGATGAAATTGGGGAGGCCCAGCTTGCTGCGGCGGCCGCCTAGCTTCAGGCCATCATCCACGTATCTGGCGGCGTCGGCGTTGGGATTTTCAATGATGCCCAAAAAAGGGTTGTCTTCGCGGGCCACATAGATTTTGCCATCCGGCGCGCGTTGCAGCTGGCCCACTTTACGGTTCGCCGACTTGCCAACGACAGTGGCTTTGCCGGTCTTCAAATCAAACTGAAAAATCTGAGCCTGGCCGCCGCCTTCGCCGTTGCTGGAGCCATAGAGCTTGCTGCCATCCGGCGAAAACTCAATACCGTAAGCTTCGGGGTAAGGTGAAAACACCTTCGGGTTCTTCACCAGCCCGGTGCTGCGGTCAAAGTCGAACACCTCGTAGCGGTTGGCTTCGCGCCACATGGCTACGGCTATCTTACGGCCATCGGGCGAGAATTTCATGGCCCCAATGGCATTGCGGCCCGGGCCGGAGTGCGTGCCGCCTACGTTGCTCAAAATGGGCTTGCCCTGCACGCCATCGGCCGTCACGAGGTAGCTGACAAAGGCATTGGAGTTCCAGCGGTGCGCCACCACCCACACGTCGCGGCCGTTTTGGTGGCGCACGGCGGTAAGCTTCTCTGCTACTGGCGAAACGAGCAGGATGTTGGCGCGCGGCACGTCGCCGAGGCCGTTGTCGCGGGTCATGTCTACCACCGAGTAGCGCAGGCCTTCTTTGCCACCCTGGGCACCTACCGTAAATAGGTAGAACACGTTGCCGCTGCCCGGATCGGGCACGATGAGGGCGCTCTGGGTGCTGGCGCTGGAGCCCGTGAGCTTGCGGCCGTTGGGCATGATGGTGTGCTGACGGTTGAAAACGTTT
Source organism: Hymenobacter puniceus (assembly GCF_014333525.1). Classification (GTDB taxonomy): domain Bacteria; phylum Bacteroidota; class Bacteroidia; order Cytophagales; family Hymenobacteraceae; genus Hymenobacter. Next base: position 301,442 of record NZ_JACSCX010000001.1, on the reverse strand, counting down.
TCACCGTTGGTGTAAAACAGCAACTGCCCCTGCGCGTTGGTGGCCACGGCCGAGCCCTCGTAGGTGGTCATTTTGCTGGTGAGCAGGGGCGTGGGCGCGCCGCCATCGGCCGGAAACGTGAGGCCCGCCTGCTGGCCAAACAGCCAGATGGATTGTTCGCGCTGGGCCTGGGCTGTACCCGAAAACAGCAGCGTTAGTATCGGCAGCAGCAAAAGACGTTTCATGGAAGTGGTGGTAATCGTCATAGGATGCAGTGAAATGCAATTTCGTGCCAGAATATGTTAGGTGATGAAAGGATGGCGTAATGAGGTGAAAAGCGCGAGACTACAACGTCGAACGTTATTCGGAGCGTATCGAGGAATCCTGCGTGCTGACGTTGTGGTGCCGTTGATTGCTACGCTAGCAAAATTCCTTGACTGCGGCTTTGCCTACGCTCGGAATGCCGCTCAGCTTCGGTGCCTATCACTGTATCAGCTCAGAACTCAGAAATCAAATGTTCCACTCGCCGGCCAGCAGGCGTGGGAGCAAGGGCTGCAGAATGCGGTAGCTGGCACCCCACAGCGGTACACTGCTTTCTACGCGGTAGAAGGGCACGCGCTGCGGGCCAGGCCAGCCAGCTAGCTGCCACGTCTCCTCGAAGTGGTTGGCGGCATCAGCAAGGTGCAGCAGCGGAATTTCCAGCACTTCCTCAATCTCGCGGGTCTGCCACTGCCAGGTTTCGGGCCGCCGGATGCCCCCCAGAAATGGCGAAATGCGGAAGCCGGTAGGAATGGCTACCGTAGGCAGCGTCGCCAGAATGTCTACGTTGGCGGCGGGCAGCCCTACTTCCTCTTCGGCCTCTCGCAGAGCCGTGGCCAGCAACGAGCCGTCGGTGGGCTCGGGCTTGCCACCCGGAAACGCCAGCTGCCCGCCGTGCACCCCAAAGTTGCTGCGGCGCACCATCACCAGCTGCAGCTGGCCGGCGGCGTCGCGGAAAACAGGCACTAGCACGGCCGAGTCGCGCAGAATTTTAGGAATCGGGAAATCAGGCATAACGCAACAGCGCCGACGCGGGCAAATCCGCGTCGGCGCTGGCAAGGTACGGCCCCGCACTGGTTTGGGGCAACGAAGGCAGTACTATGCGTTTAGTAGATGTAGCCGAGGGCCGTGCGGTCGTTGGCGTTGAACGGGCGGTTCTGGCCGCTGCCGATGCAGGCCAGCATCCACGAGTTTGGGTCGGGGCCGGCTGGCGTGCCGGGTATCAGCACTGCGCCAACGGTGCTGGCGCCCTCATTGGAGGTGGCGCCGCCGCAGCTGTAGCTCCGGTCTGTGTAGTCGGTGTGGCGGAAGCCGATGCAGTGGCCGATTTCGTGGGCCAGGATGGTGGCAATGTAGGTGGTGGGGTTGGCCGTGCCAATGGCCCGCGAGTTGACTTTCACTTGGTTGAATGGCTCGCCGGCGCTGGTGGGGAAGCCCGCCGACGCCAGGTAGCTGCCGCTGGCCCGCACGATGCTGATGTTGCCGCCCGAGCTTACCCGCGAAAAGGTAATGCGCAGGTTTTCGGCGTTGAAGCGGTTCACTACTTCATCAATTGCCGTGACGTAGGCGCTGGGCAGTTGGTTGGACACGCTGATGGTAATGTTGCGTGTACCGCTGACGGTGTTGGTGGTGCGGTACTGCTCATCCTGGCCCACACGCAGCAGCTGCACGGCCGCACGGTTGTTCAGGTCAGCTGGCGAGAGTGCAATATCACCTTCCACCAGGTAGTTGCCATCTTCGTCGCGCTGCACGTTTTCAGCACTAAAGCCGAGCTGCCGGATTTGCGTCAGGGCGTCGGCGCTGATGTCCTGGGCCTGGTTTACGGCGGCCTCTTTGTCGGAGCAGCCGCTCAGTAGTACGGCCGTGGCCAGGGCGGTCAAAATTACGGGTGCTTTCATGCGCTACAGTTGGTTTGGTTGTGGAACGATGGAGTAATATAGGTAATTAGTCGATACGGCAGACTACCAGCAGATTGAAAGAAGTGGAGCATTCTGCAGCGCTTTGCACCTACAAGCCCCTAGCGTACCGCGTAGCTTCCCTGCTCGTCCACGTCCATGTGCGGCACCTGGCGGTTGTCCTCGAAATACTGATAACCGGCTGCCAAGCTCTGCCAGAAAGCCAGGTGCGGGCTGGCTACGCGGCGCGCCAGATTTTCGGCCGTCATTTCAAACGGAAAAATGTGAACGGCAATATCCGTCTGTCCGGCGGCGCGGGCTTCCACTGCCAGTACGTAGAGTTCCTGCATATAAATATCGGTGATGGGCAAACAGCCGATAGTGACGTTGGAGCCGTGCAGGAAAATGTCGCCGCCAGGGTCGGGCGCGGTATAGCGCCGGTCGGCAGCGTTGGGGTAATCAAGCCCCAGCGACAACAGATACTCGCTGTTAGGGTTGAACCGGTCTATGGAATAGAAGCCTTCCGGAATCTGCCGGTCGCCGGACTGGCGCTTGGGACCCAGCGTGCCCGAGGTGCCGGCCAGGCGGTAGGTGCGCAGCAGCACAAACTGGCCTATGCCCTGCTCGCGGCCCCATACTTCCACCCGCCGGCCCACCTTAAACGCCCGCACAAACAGCTCCAGTCGCTCGGGCCGGATATCGTTGTGGTGCAGTAGTTGGTGCAGCGCAGCCTGGTGCAGGGAATAGGCAGTTCGGACTCGCTCGAAGAGCAGCTGCTGCTGGCGGAAACCCGGGTCGGGCGTGAGGGCATTAGAGGCCGGGGCACACAGCGTGAGCAGCAGGGCAGCCGCCAGCAAAGCAAGTAGGCGCATGTAGTGTATCAGGGAGAAAGAGAAACCGGCAGGGTGGAGAGGCCGGCAGGGCAGAGGACAGGCAAAACGCCTGTTGGCGCACGCGTAGTATCGGCTGAAGTATATATAGTGTGAATTTTGCGGCAGCTAGCCGGTGCGTGCCTTATTTGCGTACTGCGGACATGGCATTTTCTTCAGATCCTGGCCTATATACTCCCGACCTGCTGGGGCCCGACTTCGAGCAGCGTCGCCTGCCGCAGCCGCCCGACTACGAAGGGCCGGTACAGGCCGTGTTGGTGCGCGCTGCTGCACCGCTCACCACCACGCGGGCTGTGCTGTATGTGCACGGCTTCAACGACTACTTTTTCCAAACCGAAATGGCTGCGCAATACACAGCGCACAACTACCGGTTTTATGCGCTGGATTTGCGCAAGTACGGTCGGGCCATTCTACCGCACCAGCACCCTAACAACGTGCGCAGCCTCACCGAGTATTTCGCCGACCTGGATGCTGCCCTGGCTGTGCTGCGTGCCGAAGGCGCAAAGCAAATAGTGCTTAGCGGCCACTCTACTGGCGGACTGATTGTGGCGCTCTATGCCGCGGCACACCCAAGAGTTGTGGCGGCACTGGTGCTGAACAGTCCGTTTCTGGAGTTGCACCAGCCGCGCCTCAAGCGGCTGGGCGTGCCGCTGCTCACGGCGCTGGGGCGGGTGTGGCCCAACCTGCGCGTACCGGCCGGCCTGTCCGATGCATATGGGCAAAGCCTGCACCAAGCGTACCGCGGCCACTGGGACTATAACCTGGCCTGGAAACCCAACCATGTATTTGGCGTGAATGCGGGCTGGCTGCGCGCTATCCGGGTGGGGCATGCGCAGGTGCGGGTAGGGCTGGGCATTGCGGCGCCTGTGCTGGTGCTACACGCCAGCCGCACCGCCAGCGGCCGGCAGTGGTCCGATGACTTCCAGCGGGCCGACATTGTGCTCAACGTAGCCCATATCCGGCAGCTGGCGCCGCGCCTTGGCTCTCAGGTTACGGTGCGCGAAATCCCGGATGGCATTCACGACCTGTTTCTGTCGGCTCCGGTAGCGCGTGAGCAGGCCTTCCGGACCGTATTTGAGTGGCTGCAGCAGACGCTGCCGGCTTGAGCTTGCGTGCCTAGGCTTGCATGCCGAAGAGCGTAGACAGCCAGATGGCATCCGCCAGACCGTCGTATCAGGTTCACCGAAGCACAATTTTGCTTGAACATGCACTACATAGCTGTCCGGCATTTTGTGGCCGCTGCTGCCCACGCAAAACATGCGCCGGGGCCAATTGCTTATTCTCTATGCGTTCAGCTGTTGTATGTGCCTGCCTGCTGGCAGGTTTCTTCATGAGTATTGAATTGATGCAGGCCCAGACGGTTGCCAGCTCCAGTTCTGTAGCGGCGCTGCTGAAAGCAAGCCGCTGGCAGAAGCGCGTGCTGCTGCTCTACGCGCCTACCGCTACTCACCCCGCGCTCCAGCAGCAGCGCGAGTTGCTGCGCGACGTAGCGCCCGAGCTAAAGGCCCGGCAGCTGCTGGTACGTGAGCTTATCGGCAGCGAGCTTTCAACTGATGACGCGCGCTGTCTGACAACGCAGCTCAAGGTAGCTTCGGGCGGGTTTACCGTACTGCTGATTGGGAAAGACGGTGGCGTAAAGCGCCGTAGCACCCGGCCGTTGGCGCCCGGTAGCCTGTTCTCCACGATTGATGCCATGCCCATGCGGCAGCAGGAAATGCGCCGGCAGCTGTAGCTACTAACACCCTTCGCACCGGTATAGCCGGACTGGCACTTGCTCTTTCTATGAATACCACACAACTGTTTGCTTTTCTCTCGGAGCTAGCCCACCACAACGAACGAGACTGGTTTCAAACCCGAAAACCCACTTACGAACAGCTCCGCCGCGAATTTGAGGAGGCTGTAGCCGGTTGGCTGCGCGACCTGACCGCCTCTGATACCCGCTTGGCTGGCCTGGAACCCAAAAAATGCATCTTCCGCATCTACCGCGACGTGCGTTTTTCCAACAACAAAGACCCCTTCAAAACGCATTTCAGCGCCTATTTCTCGGAGGGTGGCAAGGCGGGCACCGGCCCCGGCTACTATGTGCAGCTAGGCCCACACGGCCAAACAATGCTGGCCGGCGGTATTTATGTGCCTGATAAAGAACAGCTAATCAGCATCCGGCAGGAAATAGACTACAACGGCCCGGCACTTCATGCCCTGCTGCACGCGCTGGCATTCCAGCAGTACTTTCCGGGCTTGGGCGGCGAAAAGCTGAAAAGAGCGCCCACTGGCTACTCCACTGACCATCCGGATATAGAATTGCTTAAGCACAAAAGCTTTGTAGTGAGCCACCACATTCCCGATGCTACTGTGCACCAGCTCGACCTTGCCACCTACGTGCCCGCCGTTTTTCGGGCAATGCAGCCGTTCTGCGAATTTCTGCGCGAAGCCGTGGAGTAGTCCGCCGCGAGGTGCCTGACTGCTGCTGCTATTTCTACCAGCTGTTTGCCGCTTACCTTCGCGCGTGCTCAGTTCGTTCACCCACGATGTTGTGATTGTTGGCGCCGGCCCGGCCGGGGCGGCGTGTGCGCTGGCCTTGCGCCACAGCGGCCTGCGCGTGGCGCTGCTGGACAAAGCCGGCTTCCCGCGCGACAAAATCTGCGGCGACGCTATTCCCAGCCCCACGCTGCGCCACCTGCGCCGCCTCGATGCCGCCTATGGTCCCGAACTGGACGCACTGCTGGCCCCGCACCGCGCCGATACCCGCTACAGCCGCCTGCTGGCGCCCAACGGCCGCACGCTGCGCATCCGCTGGCACAACCCGGCCTTCAACTGTGCCCGCCTGCATTTCGATGATGCGCTGCTGCGGTTGGTGCGCCGCCACACCACCACCGACATACTTGAAAACCACACCGTGCGGCGCATATTGCCTGATGAAGCCGGCGTAACAATTCAGCTGGCCAGTGAAGGCCTTGCACCGCTGCGGGCGGCGCTGGTTATCGGCTGCGACGGGGCCAATTCCGTGGTGGCGCGCCAGGTGGGTGCCGCCCCGCAACTCGACCGCGCCTACCACTGCGCTGCGGTGCGCGCCTACTACCAGGGCGTAGCCGAAGCTCCCGCCGACACGTCAGACTTCTACTTTCTACGCGAGTTTGGGGCCGGCTACTGCTGGGTATTTCCGGTAGGCAACGGGCGCTACAATGTGGGATTGGGCGTGCTGTCAGAGGAAGTGGCGGCGCGCCGGCTTGATCTGAAAGCGGAGCTCCGCCATTTGCTGAACACGCATCCTCACCTGGCTCCGCGCTTTGTGGGTGCTGAGTTGCTGACGCCCATCAGCGGCTTTGGGCTGCCGCTGGGTGGCTCCGGGCGGCCCTTGCACGGCCGCCGCTGGCTGCTCTGCGGCGACGCTGCCGCGCTTATCGACCCGCTGCAGGGCCACGGCATCGACAAAGCGCTACACAGTGGTTTGCTGGCTGCCGAGCAAACGTTGCGCAGCTTCCAAACCAACCGCTTCGACGCAGCTTTTCTGGAAGAATATGCCCGGCAGGTAGAGCAGCACATTGGGCGGGAGCTAACCCGGCGCTACCGCCTTATGCAGTTTCTGGCCGGCAAGGCGTGGCTGGTAAACCTGACAGTGCGGGCCGCTGCCTGGCCCTGGCTGCAGCGCCGGCTGGTGCGGGCTGTGGGCTGAGGCTACCTCACCCTGCTACTCGCCTTTGTCGGCCCGGAAATCGGGGTTGAAGTTGAGGCTGATTTGCAGCGTGCGGTTGCGCTCGAACACCACGCCATCGTCGTGCTGCACAATCTGGTTGAGGTAGCTGGCCTCTATGCCCAGCGCTTCTGTCATCTGGTAACCCAGGCCCCCATACAGGCGGTTTTGGTTGAACACCTGCGCCACGCCGGGGCCATAGGCCAGAAACACTTCATCAGACGCCAGTGCATAGAGCGTGTTTGGCCCGATGCGGGGCTTGGTGAGCGGAAACTGCAGCTGCAGGCGGTAGCGGGAGCGGTAGTTGCGGGGCGCGTATGCCGGCTCGCCCGGGTTGCGCAGCCAGCGAAAGTCTTGGATGTAGCGGTGCGTGAGTTGCAGGCGCCCGATTTCATCCTGCAGATCGGCGCGCAGGTAGAAGCGCCGCTCATGGGTGCGGCCCGTATCCGGATAATCGCCGTAGGGCAAGGAGAGCAAGTACACGTAGCCGGGCGTGAGCGTGAGCTGCTTGGTGGCGTGGTAGTTCAGTCCCAGCCGGTAGAAATACTGCTGTGGGTCGCGCAGGCCATTGGTGCGGCGCAGCTGAAACTCGGTGTGCACCCCCCAGCGCCTGGTCAGGCGGGCGTCGCTGAACCACGCCAGCCACACGTTGTGGTTGCGGTCCTGGATGGAGTTTGGCGGCTCGGTTTGGGCCTGGCTTGCGGTGGGAAGCAGCGCGCCGGCCAGCAGGCTTGTCACAAATAAAGAAAAAGTACGCATCCCCAGCCTAACGGAATTCCGGTGCGGGGAGATGTTGTCAGCCAGTACATCCTCAAATTCACTCACTTCAACCAAAGACCTCCTCACTTCAGCAGATTCTGGTTTCAAACGGCCTATACAACCGTGAATTTCCGGCACTTCTTCGTTCATCTACTGCCTGATCTTCATGAAAAAGCCTGTTCTGGTGGCCGCCGTAGCGCTGCTCACGTTTCTGGTGGCCTTGTATGCGCCCCGCTTTGTTGGTTTGCTGCTGGGGTTGGTGCCCAGTCAACTTTCGCCGGGGCTGTATGTGCTGTATATGGCGCTGTGGTGGGTGGGGCTGCCGCTGCTGGCGTTGGCCGGGTTATACGGCTGGCGCCGGGCATTGCCCGAGCTGGGCTGGCAGGCTTCGGTGGGGCTGGGGCTGGCTATGGGACTGGGCTGCACGCTGCCGATGCTGCTCGGCTACCTGTCGGTATTTCAGCTGACCACTGTGGCCGGCAATCTGCTGCGGGGCGCCCTTTGGGCCGGGCTGGGCGAGGAAACCCTGTTTCGGGGCTTCCTGTTTGGGCAGCTCTACCGTCGGGTCCGGTTCCCATGGCTGCTTACCATCCTTATTGAGTCGGGCATCTTTGCCAGCCGGCACCTCTACCAAAGCCACGACCTGCCCTCGGCAGTCGGCGTGCTGGCCGTCACGTTTGCGGGGGGCGTGTGGTTTGGCTGGCTCTACAAAAGCTGGAACAACTTGTGGGTGCCCATTTTCCTGCACGTATTCATGAATGCCTGGTGGATGCTGTTCAACGTGTCGGACTCGGCAGTTGGCAACGTGTGGGCCAACGTGTTCCGCGTGCTTACCATTGCGCTTTCCGTAGCTGCCACGCTTTGGTACAAGCGGCGGCGGCAGCCGGCCGCCCCGGCCCTGGCAGCAGCGTAGCACTACGGAGCGCAAACCCAGGATGGAATCTGCTGCGGGGGTGGTGCCACCAAGGCGGCGAATAATTGAACAGCTACCGTCTGACCGGCGGACAGTGAAGCAGGGTTTCCATTTGCAGCCGGAAAATCCGTACTTCGGGAAGTTCGCTGTTCTTTAGTTTCGCCGCCGGCAATGCAGAATTACTATCGTATCCTGAGCGTGCCGGCCACGGCAACCCCCACCGAGCTGCAGGAAGCCTACCATAGGTTGCACGCCCGCCTAAGCAAGCGCGCCGCCCGCGACCCGGCCCTGAACGAGCGGCTGCAGGAAGCCTACGGCGGCCTCCAGATTCTGCTGGACCCGCGCCGCCGCTGGGCCTACGACCAGCTGCTGGCCCAGCAGCCCGCCCCGATACTGTCCGGCACCCAGGCCCTGATGCAGCGCTATGCCCCCGCCGCCCGCTGGCTGAATCTGGCGCTGCTGGCGTTTTGTGCGTTGCTGGCCCTCGACTGGCTGCTGCCGCTGCGGGAGCTGCCCGGCGAGCTGGTGCTCCGGCGCACGTTGGTGTCGGTGAGTGCCTCGGCGTCCAACCCGCAGGTGGCCTACGATATTCGCACACCGCTCACCAAGTTCCGGCTGCCTAGTGCCACCGCGCCCCGCGCCCGCGAAGGCCAGTTCCTGACGGTGTGGCGCACGCCGCTGCTGGGCGTGGTGCGCCGCCTCAGCTCCCCCAATTCCCCGGAAGGCGCGGCCCCTTTTGAGCCCTATGGGAGTGGCGTATATGGCGGTGTGCTGACGGCACTGCCCGTGGCGCTGCTGCTCACGGCAGTGCTGGGCATTTTGCCCCACCGCTCACCCGAAATGCAGGTGAATACTGCCGTGGCCGGCAGCTTGCTCTGGCTGCTCACGGTGGTGGTGATGTGGCTATTCTGACCTGAAAAACGTCGGTTGGCCGCCGGGAACATATCCTGCCAGGGCTGTTACACCGTACTTACGCCAAACTCTCCATTCATTTTCTAATGTCCGACTTCACTTCCTCTGCTTCCGAAGACCTGTTTTTTGACGCTGCCCGCCGCGGCGACGTAGCCGCGCTGCAAGCCTTGCTGGCCGAAGGCGTGGACGTAAACGCCCAGAACGGCCGTGGCTTCACGGCCCTCATTCTGGCTGCCTACGACGACCACCTCGATGCTACGCGTGTGCTGCTGGAAGCCGGGGCCAACCCCAATGCGCAGGATGCCAGCGGCAACACCGCTCTGATGGGCGTCTCGTTTAAAGGCTACCCCGAAATTGCCCGCCTGCTCATCCAGCATGGCGCCGACCTGAACGCCCGCAACGGCAACGACGGCACGGCCCTCATGTTTGCTACGCTGTTCGGCCGCCATGCCCTCGTGCCCATTCTGCTCGAAGCCGGTGCTGACACCACCCTGCGCGACGTGCGTGGCCTCTCTGCCCGCGACCTGGCCATCCAGCAAGGCAACGAAGAAGCGCTGAAAGTCCTGCCGGAATAAGGCGGACGAATCAGTCGACCGTCATGCAGAGCGGAGCGAAGCATGACGGTCTTTTATCTGCCTAACGCCAGCGTATCCCCAGCTTCCAGCGCGTGCACCACCACGCCATCAGCAGGGGTGAGGTGGGCGCGAAGCTGCTCAGGAGTGCCCGTAAGCACTGGGTAGGTGCCATAGTGAAATGGCACGACGTGCGGCACGCGCAGTAGCCGGGCGGCGTGAGCTGCTTCCAGCGGGCCCATGGTGTAGCGCCCTCCAATGGGCAGCAGCGCCACAGTAGGCTGGTAGAGGTCGGCCAGCAGGCGCATGTCGCTGAAGATGCCGGTGTCGCCGGCGGCGTAGAGCACGGTGTTGTCGGAGAAGCGCAGCACGTAGCCCACGCTTTCGTGCGGGGCGGTGGTGCTGCCGTCGGGCAGGTCGATGTGGGCGGTGTGCTGGGCGCGGGTCATGGTGAGCTGCAGGCCAGCCACTGCTATGCTGCCACCCACGTTCATGGGCTCGGCCTGCTCCTGTGGCAGGCCGAGCCCGTGCAGATAGAAGCGCACCGGGGCGGGAGCCGCCAGCACCGCGCTGGTGCGGGCCAGTAGCGCCAGCAACTGGGCGTCCATATGGTCGCCGTGTCCGTGGGTGACGAGCACCAGGTCGGCGCGCTCCGGGTGGCGTAGGGTTTCCGGTACAAACGGATTGTCGCTCAGCCAGGGGTCGAGCAGGATGACCTGGCCTTCCGGCGTGGTGATGCGGAAACTGGCGTGGCCGAGAAACTGGAGCTGCGTGGTGGAAGGCATGGGGAAGGATGAAGTGAGTGGCGAAAATAGCTTATCAGATGCTCTAGCTGTATTCGCCTCACCCCTAACCCTCTCTCCGAAAAAGGAGAGGGGTGGCTGACAATAGTTGTTCAACTATTGTCAGCCACCCCTAGCCCACCCTCGCTTGATGCGCGATATTCTCCAAGGAGGGGAACCAGCTGTAGTTATGGTCTCTAATGAAACCACCGCAACCAAAACCGGCCCGCTGCTAAGCGGGCCAGGGTGCATTACTGAATATTCGAAACATCGAAAGTGGTTTGCTGGGCTACAAAACCTGGCAGTTGGGTTCGGCGCAGCAGCGTGGCCAGCGGCGGGGGCAGCTCGGCCACCGTGAGCGGCTGCAGCGGCCGGGCCACGAGGTAGTAGCGCGGGTCGTGGTGGTCGTGGAGGTTGGTTTTGGCGAAGGAGAACAAACCGCGCCGAGCGTAGCGGGCGGCACCGGTGTGGCCGCCATTAGCTGCGTCGGTGGTGGCCTGCACCCCGCCCGCTGTCGGCTCCGGCAGCGTCAGGAAATACTGGTGCAGCTCCAGCAGCGCCGCCTCATCCGCCGCCACCGACCCCGGCAGCACCCCGCCACCTGACGCGACGTGCAGGATATGCCCGGCCTCGTCGGTGGCGAAGTAGTCAATGTCGGCGTCGAGTTGGTCGGTGGGGGAGATGTACATGAAAGACAAAATAATTCGCTTCGGTTGAATCACCTTCTAGCTTTAAACCCCTTTATTTTAAAGGGGCGTAAATAGTTTTTAGCTTCACGATACTTGTCAGGGTGCCCTATAGTATTAATGTCAGGAGCGGTATCCTTGTGGCGAACGGTGCCTCCAAGTACAATAATTTCTGGGCGACACCTTGCCATGCGACTGGCTACTGTATCTGCCATAGAAAAATAACCTGCTCCACTAACGTTTAAAACCCGGAGTTTAGGAAACAGGCAAAAGTCAATCGGTGGAGTTTTAAAACGGTTAAAGCGGAAATATTCACCACCACCTCGCCCCTGCATATGGAGATATCCTCCCGCTGGTCGGTATTTAAGATTAAGTTCATATTTCCAGGCGCGAGGATAGAGCCACAGATTGCGCAATTTCATGCCCAACAAAATGGCTTCAACATTTTGAAGTCTAGCCAATGAACCTGGAAGGCTATCCAAGTTTTGCCCGCGTAAATCGAGGACGCGCACTTTATCAGGCTGGTGAAGGGCAGTTGCTAAATCATTATACACGCCCCGTCGTTGTGCTTGCGCACTCAAGCATATCAAAGAAAAAATGAGGAATAATGCTGGTTTTGTCATGCATTTAAACTCAGCTTCTCCAGAATCTCCTGTGCCGCCACGGCAATGACGGTGCCAGGGCCGTAGACGCCGGCCACGCCGGCGTTGTAGAGGAAGCCGTAGTCCTGGGCGGGAATAACGCCGCCGGCAATGACGAGGATATCGTCGCGGCCGAGCTTCTTGAGGTCGTGGAGCAGCTGCGGAATCAGGGTTTTGTGGCCGGCGGCGAGGCTGCTCACGCCCACTACGTGCACGTCGTTTTCGGCCGCTTGGCGGGCTACCTCGTCGGGGGTTTGGAACAGCGGCGCAATGTCCACGTCGAAGCCCACGTCGGCGAATGACGTGGCAATGATTTTGGCGCCCCGGTCGTGGCCGTCCTGGCCCATTTTGGCCACCATCATGCGGGGGCGGCGGCCTTCCTTCACGGCAAAGGCATCGGCGGCGGCGCGGGCCTTGGCAAACTCCTCGTCGTAGTCCATCTCGGCAGAATACACGCCCGAAATGGCGCGAATGGTGGCCTGGTGGCGGCCGTACACTTTCTCCAGGGCATCGGAAATCTCGCCCAGCGTGGCGCGGTGGCGGGCGGCCATTACGGCCAGAGCCAACAGGTTGTCGGCGCCAGTGCGGGCGGCTTCCGTGAGGGCCTCCAGGGCCGCTTGCACGGCGGCATTGTCGCGGGTGGCGCGGATGGTTTTTAGGCGCGCAATCTGCGACTCGCGCACGGCGTCGTTGTCGATGTCGAGTACGTCGAGCTGCTGCTCCTTATTGGGGCGGTACTTGTTCACGCCTACAATGATTTCCTTGCCCGAGTCGATGCGGGCCTGCTTGCGGGCCGCGGCTTCCTCGATGCGCATCTTGGGCAGGCCGGTTTCGATGGCCTTGGCCATGCCGCCCAGCTCTTCCACTTCCTGCATCAGCGCCCAGGCCTTGTTGGCCAGCTCGTGCGTGAGGGTTTCCACATAGTAGGAGCCGCCCCAGGGGTCTACCACGCGGGTAATGTCGGTTTCGTGCTGCAGGTAGAGCTGGGTGTTGCGGGCAATGCGGGCCGAGAAGTCGGTGGGCAGGGCAATGGCCTCGTCGAGGGCGTTGGTGTGCAGGCTTTGGGTGCCGCCCAAGGCCGCGGCCAGGGCCTCCACGGCGGTGCGGGCCACGTTGTTGAACGGGTCCTGTTCGGTGAGCGAGTAGCCCGACGTCTGGCAGTGCGTGCGCAAAGCCAGGCTCTTGGGGTTCTGCGGCTCGAACTGCTTCAGGAGCTTGGCCCACAGCATCCGGCCGGCGCGCAGCTTAGCAATTTCCATGAAGTGGTTCATGCCAATGGCCCAGAAAAAGCTCAGGCGGGGCGCAAACTGGTCGATAGTCATGCCCGCGGCTAAACCGGCGCGCACGTACTCCAAGCCGTCGGCCAAGGTATAGGCCAGCTCGATGTCGGCGGTGGCGCCGGCTTCCTGCATGTGGTAGCCGCTGATGCTGATGCTGTTGAACTTAGGCATGTGCCGCGCCGTGTAGGCGAAGATGTCGGCAATGATGCGCATGCTCGGCAGGGGCGGGTAGATGTAGGTGTTGCGCACCATGAACTCCTTCAGAATGTCGTTCTGAATGGTGCCCGCCAGCTGGTCGGGTGAAACACCCTGCTCCTCGGCCGCCACGATATAAAAGGCCAGCACCGGCAGCACCGCCCCGTTCATGGTCATGCTCACCGACATCTTATCCAGCGGAATTTCGTCGAACAGGATCTTCATGTCCTCCACCGAATCGATGGCCACGCCGGCCTTGCCCACGTCGCCCACCACCCGCGGGTGGTCGGAATCGTAGCCGCGGTGCGTAGCCAGGTCGAAGGCCACGCTCAAACCCTTCTGGCCGCCGGCCAGGTTGCGGCGGTAGAAGGCGTTGCTTTCCTCGGCCGTGCTGAAGCCCGCGTACTGCCGGATGGTCCATGGGTTCTGCACGTACATGCTGGCGTACGGCCCGCGCAGAAACGGCGCCTGCCCTGCCCCAAACCCAAGATGGTCGAGATGCTGCACGTCGTGGGCGGTATAGTGGCTTTTAAGCTGGATGCCTTCGGGCGTAGTCGTAGCCGCCTCAGCCGCCGGAGTAGCAGGCAGCGGGGCGTCGTTATAGGCTATCTGGGAGAAGTCGGGTTTCATGTTTTTGGGGTGACACGTTACAGGTAACAGGTAATAGGAGACAGGTAGTAGCTAATAGGGATAGGTAGGAGGTGATGGGCAGGTGGAATAGCTGATTTTGTGATGGTGCTGAGCTGTGGTTATTGCTTGGATTGTAGACTTTTAATGAGTCCTGTGAGCAGGCCGGTTATGCGGTCTAAAGATGCAATGGCGAGGTCAGTTTGCGAAGTAGTGAGGTAGCCAAGCCGTTCGGCCAGTAGCAGGATGGTATCAAGCTCGGTAACTGAGCCACGGGCAATAAACAGAAACCGGGTAAACTCGGCGGCAGATTGTCGGCCCGCGCCTTCGGCAATGTTGAGTGTTACAGAAGTAGCAGCGCGGCGTAATTGCGAGGCTAACTCGTACCGTTCTTCAGCTGGAAACGCCCGCGCCAGTTCGTAAGCTACCGGCACAAATTCGAATGCCAGACGCCAGCACTCCAAGCCATAGTGCGGCTTATTACGTCGCCCGGTATTCATAGCCCGTTAGCTGTTACGTGTCACTTGTTACCTGTCACCTGTCACCCAAAATCACCACATCACCTTTTCCCCTGCAGCCGCGCTAGCACGTCTTCGGTGCTATAGCCCTGCACGGTGAATTCCTGAAAGCCGAACACGCGCACTGCCTCCTGCAGGTTGGCCAGGTCGGCGGTGAGCAGGGCCGGGGGCACGAAGGGCACGTCGCTCGGCACCTTGTAGAGGTAGCGCGAGAGGCGGCCGAACTGCTCGGGCGTGGCGTACATCAGCGTGGCTTCTTCGGCCGACGAAAACAGCACCGACAGCGTGCCGGTCGGGTGCGCCTCGCGCAGCTCCGGCCGCTCCTCGGCCGGCAGCAGCCGCAGAAACGACTCCACAATCATCTGGTTGGTGTGCGCGCCCAGCAGCACCACGGCGGCGCGTTTCTTCTTTTTCTCGCGCCGCTCGAAGTGCAGGCTGGTAGCCAGCCGCAGCACCTCCGACGGATACGTGGCGCGGGTCGAGTCGAATTCGCGGCTGCGCAGCAGCTTCTTGGGGTTGAAGCTGAACTGCTCTTTCGGGTTCTGAAACCGGTTGGTACCCACCACCACCTGCTCGCCGTTGGCAATGCGCTGGAACTGGGCTTGCGCCGCCTGGTGCATCTGCTGCATAGCCATGCCGATAGCACTTGGCAGGCCGCCTTCTGCTTCCAGCTGCTGAAACAACGTCCAGGCTTCGCGGGCCAGCGTGTCGGTGAGGGTTTCAAGGTAGTAAGAGCCGGCTGCCGGGTCGGCCACGGCACCCAGGCCGGCCTCCTCGCGCAGCAGCACCGATAGGTTGCGCGCCAGCCGGTCTGAAAACTCGTTGGGCTCCTGGTACAAGGTATCGAAGGGGCGCACGCTCAGCACATCGGCTCCGCCCAGCACGGCGCTCATGGCCTCAGTCGTGACGCGCAGCAGGTTGGTGTGCGAGTCGAGGGTGGTCTGGCTCCAGGAGGCGGTTTCGGCCAGTATCGGCACCTGCGCCGCCTCGGGCGGCAGGCCATAGGCGTGGCAGAGCGTACCCCATACCTGGCGCAGCGCCCGTAGCTTGGCCAGCTCAAAGAAGTAGTTGGGGTTAATAGCCGTGTGCATCCGCAGCGCCGCCGCCACGTCCGCCACGGTTAGGGTGCCGTCGGGCAGCTCGCTGAGGTAGCCGGCCGCTGCCGCCAGCCCGAAGGCTATTTGCTGCGAGGCCGTGGCGCCGCGGTTGCCGTAGTACGCCACGTCCAGCGTCAGGCCCCGGAAGTCGGGCATTCCTTTGGTGAGGCGCAGCACCTCGCGCAGCTCCCGCAGCTGGCCCGGAAAGTCGGGCAGGTGGTTGGCAATGGGGTCGAACTGCAGGAAGCCACGCAGCAGGGGCGTACCGGTTTCCAGCAGCTGGCGCACCAGTGCCGCCGGGCTGGCCGTAAGCGTGTAGCCAATGTACGTATCGGCCAGCGGCAGCTGCTCGTGCAGAAATTCCACGTCGAAAGCGGCGGCATCGGCCAGCACGAAGTGGGCGCCCTCGGCCCCGCGTGCCAGGGCTGCAGCAGCGCGCCGGATGGCATCGTGGCCGTTGTCGAGGGCCGGTACCGGGTAGGCAGGCACATTGCGCCATTGGTTGCCGGCAGTGGCCCGTAGCTGCGGGGCGGGCTGCTCGGGCAGGGCATTCAGCGCTTCGCGGTGGTAGAAAGGTTCCAGTACGAAACCATCGGGGGTGGTCCAGCGCAGCGTGGCCGGGTCGGCGCCTTTCAGGTCCCGCTCCAGGCGGGCCTGCCAGGCGGCAGTCGTGACAGGTTCAAACTCCGAAAAGGTAACGGGCGCGAAATGCGGCGTATCGGACATAGCCAAAGGCACTGAGAAAGTGGGAAGGGAACGGGCGGGTTAAAGATACCGCATCAAGCCGGAAAGGCGGGGTAAATAATGCGGGCCAGCCCCGGCCGCCAACCCAACTGGCTGCATCAGGAGCGCCCCGGTACGCCCGCACCGGCCGGATAATCGGGCGGGCGGAGTATCTTTGCGGTCCGTTTCTTCCCTGATTCTGATGCAACTCCTTCGTTCCCGGACGGCTGCGCTTAGCCTGCTGACGGCTGTGGCCCTGTTTCCTGCCTGTCAGCGCGCCACCTATGTGGCCAAACCCCAGCTGGCGCCCACCACGGCCCAGCCGGTAGGCAGCTCCCTGCCCGACGACGCCACGGCCGCCGCCACCATTGCCCCTTACCGCCAGCGCGTCACCGAGCAGATGACCACCGTGCTGGGCACGGCCCCGGCAGCCATCACCAAAAACCCGGGCGAGTCGCCGCTGGCCAATTTCGTGTCGGATTTGCAGCGCACCCGTGCTGCCCGCGAAACCGGCCAGGCCATGGACCTGGGCGTGATGACCAACGGCGGCCTGCGTGCACCGCTACCGGCCGGCCCTATCACCACCGGCTCGGTGTTCGAGCTGATGCCGTTCGAGAATGAGTTGGTAATTCTGGATGCTCCCGCCGATGTGGTGCAGCAGCTGTTTGCATATGCGGCCCGCGTGAAAATGGCCGTGTCGGGTGCCACCTATACCGCCACGCCCGACGGCAAGCCCACCGATATCCGCATCGGCGGCCAGCCCTTTAACCCCGCCCAGGACCGGCTCTACACCATTGCCATCAGCGACTACCTGGCCGGTGGCGGCGACCAGCTCACGTTCTTCAAAACCATCAAGCCCCGCGGTACCGGCGTGCTGCTGCGCAATGCCATTATCGACCATATCCGGGACCTCACCAAGGCCGGTAAGCCGGTAGAGGCCAAAGTAGAAGGGCGCGTGAAATTTTAATGTGCTGGTTTCTGATGAGTTGATGGGCTGATGTCGTTCAGACGGCAATAACAGGACTCATCAATTCAAAAGTGGCACATCAACATATCAACACATCAGCAAATCAATACCGTGAACCGTCGCGACTTTCTGAAAAATAGTGGCCTGGGAGCCGCCAGCCTGGGTCTGCTGGGTTTGCATAGCCTGCCTGCCGCTGCCGCCGACCCCAAATCCGGCCGCCTGGTGATTCTGCACACCAACGACATGCACTCGCGCATCGAGCCGTTTCCGGCCAATGCCGCGCAGTGGGCTGGCATGGGCGGCATGGCCCACCGGGCCGCGCTCATCAAGCAGATCCGGGCGCAGGAGCCCAACGTGCTGCTCCTCGATTCCGGCGACATCTGGCAGGGCACACCCTACTTCAACTTTTTCCAGGGCGAGGTGGAGTACAAGCTGATGACCCAAATGGCCTACGACGCCAGCACCCTCGGCAACCACGACTTCGACAATGGCCTCGAAGGCCTGCAGAAGCAGCTGCCCCACGCTGGCTTCCCGTTCCTGATTGCCAATTACGACTTCACCGACACCATCATGGCCGGCAAATTCCAGCCGTACAAGGTGTTTGAAAAGGCCGGCCACCGCATCGGCGTGTTCGGCATCGGCATTGAAATGGCCGGGCTGGTGGCCGACAAGAACTTTGGAGCTACCAAGTACCTCGACCCGACTGCGGTAGCCAAGGACATGGTGGCTAAGCTGCGCGGCCCCGAAAAGTGCGACCTGGTGATTTGCCTCTCGCACCTGGGCTACAAGTACGATTCGGCCAAAATTGACGACTTCAAGCTGGCCGCCGGCGCCCCCGGCATCGACCTGATTCTGGGCGGCCACACGCATACTTTCCTGGAGAAGCCCGACGTGGTGGCCGGCCCCAACGGCCACCAGACGCTCATCAACCAGGTGGGCTGGTCGGGCATCAACCTCGGCCGCCTCGACTACACGTTTGAGCGCGGCACCCGCCGCCCGAGCGTGGCTGCCGCCGCCGTAGTGCCCATTCAGGCAGCCTGATAAAAGCCGGACAAATACAAGGGGCAAAACGGTTTTTTCTCTCCTGACTTTTCCACATTTTTGTCTCCCTTTGGAAAAAACGGGCTCCTATGGAGCCCGTTCGCGCCTCTGCTATTCTACCTAGACACCACCGAATTTCGTAACTAACTGCTTGATGCTGAAGGATTGCCGTACAGTCTGGGCCAATTGCCTTCGCGTCATCAAAGCGAATATTGGTGAGCAGAGCTTCCGAACGTGGTTCATGCCCATCATGCCGGTGCATCTGCAGAATAACGTGCTCATCATTCAGGTGCCGAGTACGTATTTCTACGAATTCCTGGAGGAACACTACGTGGAGGAGCTGAAACGCGCTATTCACCAGGAGTTGGGCCCCGACGGGCGGCTGGAATACAGCATTGTGGTAGACCAGGGCAACAGCCAGAATCAACCCCGCACTCTCAACCTGCCCACCGCCCGCAAAGCCGCCGGCCCCGCCGACGTAGCCACGCCGGCCGCCGCTTTGGCTAGCGGCCCGATGTCGTCGTCGGCGCGGCACGTGGCGGGCGCGGCGGCAGCGCCGGCTTCGTCGGCCACCACGCTGCGCAACCCCTTCGAGGCCAGCAAAGCCATTGACCGCAACTACCTGCACTCGCAGCTTAACGGCAGCTACACTTTCGAAAACTACATCGAGGGCGACTGCAACCGGCTGGCGCGCTCGGCGGGCCTCGCCGTGGCCAATAAGCCCGGCACCACCAGCTTCAACCCGCTGATGGTGTATGGCGGCGTGGGCTTGGGCAAAACGCACCTCGTGCAGGCCATCGGCAACCACATCAAAAGCTCCAACTCCGACAAGTTCGTGCTGTACGTATCGGCCGAGAAGTTCACCAACCAGTTTATTGAGAGTCTGCGCGCCAACGCGGTGCAGGACTTCGCGAATTTCTACCTGCTGGTGGACATTCTGATTCTCGACGACGTGCAGTTTCTGTCGGGCAAGGACAAGACGCAGGAAATGTTCTTCCACATCTTCAACCACCTGCACCAGGCTGGCAAGCAGATTGTGATGACCTCGGACCGCCCGCCGCGCGACCTGGTGGGCCTAGAGGATCGGCTGCTGTCCCGCTTCAAGTGGGGCCTGACGGCTGACCTGCAAAGCCCCGACTTCGAGACGCGCATGGCCATCATCCAGAACAAAATGCAGCAGGATGGCATCGATATTCCGCCGCAGGTGGTGGAGTATCTGGCGCATTCCGTGAATACCAACGTGCGCGAGCTGGAAGGCGTGCTGATTTCGCTGGTGGCTCAATCCAGCCTCAACCGCCGCGAAATCGACCTGGAAATGGCCAAGCAGGCGCTGCGCCACATCATTGAGGAAGTAGAGGCGGAGGTCAACATCGACTTCATCCAGAAAACCTGCGCCGAGTATTTCAGCGTGCCGCTGGATCTGCTGAAAGCCAAGACCCGCAAAAAGGAGGTCGTGACGGCCCGGCAGGTGGCCATGTACTTTGCCAAGGAGCACACCAGCCACTCGCTCAAAAGCATCGGTCACCACTTCGGCGGCCGCGACCATAGCACCGTCATCCACTCGGTACAAACCGTTTCGGATTTGATTGACTCCGACAAGAGCTTCCGCAGCCAGATTGTGGAGCTGCGCAAGAAATTTGCCGGCCGCTAACCTGGAGTCGGCTGCATAAAAAAAGGCTTCCCGCTGAGGAAGCCTTTTTTTATGCGAGCAACTAGTTGGGGTTACGCAACAGCTGGGCCTTCCACGAACGGAATTTGGTATTGTGTGGCAAAGGCGCGCAGCTGCTCCATAAGCAGGCGGCGGCGTTTGCGGCCGCGCACTTCGCGCAAGCTCAGCGCATATGTACCGTCGTTTTTGGAGTGCACGCGCACCTGGCGCGGCACCAGTTCCAGCCGGCTGATGTTTTCGGCGGCAATTACCTGCTTGGCCCGAAACAAACCAGCCTTATGCACAATATAGCCGGGCGTGAATTCCAGGTAGCTCTGCGTGCCAAATACCGGCGCGTTGTGCACCAGCACGTAGCCCACATACACCAGGCTGAATACCAGAAACACGTAGTGCAAAAAGTGCAGATCGTTAAGTCCCTGGTCGGTGACGATGAGCGCCACGGTGTAGGCAATCCAGAGTGAGCCGATGAACAATTGCCCCCAGAACGGGATGCGGGAAGTGTTGGCGGGCTGAAGCCGGATGCGGGTAGAAGTAGTGGGCATAAAGCAAGGATGGTCGCAACAAAAAGCAAAGAAAGCGAAAAACCGGCAACGCACGCGGCGCAGCCGGTTTTGCACAAGTTGTCATTCCGAGCGCAGCGAGGAATCTGGGTAACTACTTATGATGAACCCAGATTCCTCATTACGTTCAGAATGACAACTTACTTCAGCTTAGCCGAGGCCAACTCCATTTCCGGAACCGCTTTCAGCAACACTGAAATAGGGCAGTTTTCCTTGGCTTTCTCGGCGTACTGCTGAAATTCTTCCTGCGAGATGCCTTCTACTTCGCCTTCGGTGGTCAGGCTGATTTTCACCACCTTCGGTACTTCGCCCGAGGTATCGAGCGTTACCTTCGACTCGGTGTTGATCTGCTTAACGGCTTTGCCGTCTTTGGTCAGAATGCTGGTCAGGAACATGGTGTAGCAGCCGGCGTGGGCCGCGCCAATCAGCTCTTCGGGGTTGGTGCCTTTCTGGCCTTCAAATCGCGCGCCTACCGAGTAGGGCGCTTTCACGGTGCCGCTTTGGGTGGCAATTTCGCCGCCGCCTTTGATGTCGCCGTTCCAGACGGCCGTGCCACGTTGGTTGATCATGGGAGTTGGGTAGATTGTGAATAGTTGAGTTGGTGAAGCTGGTACGCTAAAACGGCCGAAAAAGATGGATTTTGCCCGCTTAGGAAAAGTAGTTGGAAGTGTACCTTTGAATGATTCTGGTGTGGGTTAACCGACTTTTTTCGCCACTAACCTTCTTTCCTCACTGTTTATGGGCCTGAAATCCACTCTGAGCCGGCCGCTGGCCGCCTACATTGCCCGCCAGTACGCCCAGTGGCAGCAGGACCCCATCGGTACGCAGCAGCAGGTGCTGCGCGAACTGCTGGTGCAGGGTACGCGCACTTCCTTCGGCCATGACCATAACCTGGCCGGCGCCCGCACCGCCCAGGACCTGGCCGCCCGCGTGCCCGTGCGCGACTACGAGGCGCTGAAGCCGTATTTCGAGCGGGTGAAGGCGGGCGAGGCCGACGTACTTTGGCCTGGCAAGCCGCTTTACCTGGCCAAAACCTCGGGCACCACGTCCGGCGCCAAGTACATTCCGCTTACCAAAGATAGTATCCCCAACCACATCAATGGGGCCCGGGATGCTCTGTTGCACTACGTGCACCGCACCGGCAAAAGCCGGTTTCTGGATGGTAAGCTGATGTTTCTGTCGGGCTCGCCGGAACTGGAAATAGTGGGTGGCATTCATACCGGCCGGCTGTCGGGCATCGTGAACCACCATGTGCCGGCCTACCTGCGCCGCAACCAACTGCCCAGCTACGCCACCAACATCATCGAGGACTGGGAAACCAAGCTCGACCGGATTGTGGACGAAACGCTGCACGCACCCATGGCCCTGATTTCAGGAATTCCGCCCTGGGTGCAGATGTACTTTGATAGAATCGTGGCGCGCACCGGCCGGCCGGTGGGGGAGGTATTCCCAGGGTTTGACCTGTTCGTGTACGGCGGCGTCAACTTCGAGCCCTACCGCAAAAAGCTGTTCGATACGATTGGCCGGCCCGTGGACAGTGTGGAGTTGTTTCCGGCTTCCGAGGGCTTCCTGGCTTTTCAGGACGAGCCCGGCAATCCGGGCCTGCTATTGCTGCTGGACGCGGGCATCTTCTACGAATTCGTCCCGGCCGAGCGGTTTTTCGAGCCCAATCCGCCGCGCCTCACGCTGGCCGAAGTGGAGCTGGACCGCCAGTATGCGCTGGTGCTGACCAGCAATGCCGGCCTTTGGGGCTACTCTATTGGCGATACAGTGCGCTTTGTGAGCAAGTACCCGTTTCGGGTGGTGGTGTCGGGCCGTATCAAGCACTTCTTGTCGGCTTTTGGCGAGCATGTCATCGGCGAAGAAGTGGAGCAGACCCTGCGCGAAGCCATGCGCCAGCACCCCGAAGCGGACGTGGTGGAATTCACCGTCGCGCCCCGCGTCAGCGACGACCCCGCCGTCCCTTCCCGCCACGAGTGGCTCATCGAATTCGCCCGCCCGCCCCACGATCCTGCCGCCTTTGCCGCCGACCTCGACGCGGGCCTGCGCCAGCGCAACACCTACTATGACGACCTGCTGGCCGGCCACATTCTGGCCCCGCTGCTGCTCACGCCGCTGCCGGCCGGCGCGTTCCAGCGCTATATGAAAAGCCAGGGCAAGCTCGGCGGCCAGAACAAAGTGCCGCGTCTGAGCAACGACCGGACGCTGGCGGACGGGTTGTTGGGCGTTGGGTAATTCATTTGGCAATAAAAACATGGATCTAACGATACCTGCTGAGTGGCTGGAACTGCTCAAGCAAATCAGCCAGGAAATCCTTTCCGACCCAGATTTTATCGATGGCAACTTGGCCGAGATGGTGACGCCTGCGCAACGACAGGCCGGCTGGCTGGGAGCCATAGGTGCTTCAGAAGCAGAGTTGCGAGAGTTGGAGCAACGGTTGCAAGTCAGTTTGCCACCATCTTACCGGCTGTTCTTGCAGGCATCCAATGGGTTCGGGCCTTTGGATTATTTCATCTGGCGACTACGGCCTACTCAGGAGGTAGATTGGTTGGTGAACACCGATGCTGATCTGGTGACTCTATGGGAGCGAGGCGTTGAATTAATCCCAAGTATACCCGACGAAGATTACTTCCGCTATGACGACAGTCAAATAGACGGACAGGTACGAAGAGAATATTTTCGGGGGCTGCTCATGATTTCAGACTGGGGCGACGCCGGGTTTTTGGCTTTGAATCCGGCCGTGCAGCACGACGGCGAATGGGAGGCTTGGCATTTTGCCAACTGGATGCCTGGCGCTAACCGGTACCGCACGTTTGCTGAGTTGATGGCAGCTACCTTTAAAAATTACAAAGGGTTGAAACAGGACTGATAGCGGATTTCGAATAGATACTATGATCAAACCTCAACTCCACGCCCTCTGCCTGGCCTACGTGCAGGAGCGCATTGATGCCTGCCAGGCCGCTATCCAAGCGGCGCAGGAGTCGGCCAACTCCGAAACCAAGAGCAGCGCCGGCGACAAATATGAAACCGGCCGCGCTATGGCCCAGAACGAGCGAGACCGGAACACCGTGCAGCTGCGGCAGGCCCAGCAGCTCCAAGGCGAGCTGCAGCGCATCCACCCCGAATTGCCCTGCGACACCGTGCGGCCTGGGGCGCTGGTGCACACCAGCATGGGCGTATTCTACCTCGGCATCAGCGCCGGCAAGCTCACGGTTGAGGGACAGGACTACTTTGCCGTATCGGCTGCCGCGCCGGTGGCGGCGGCACTGGCCGGCAAGCGGGCCAGGGAGTCAGCCGTGTTCAACGGCAAGCATGTGAAGGTGGAAGCGGTAGAGTAGATCAAGCAGAAACAGACCGTCATACTTCGCTCCGCTTTGCATGACGGTCTGTTTCTGTAGGAGGTGCTGATCCGCCTACAGCCGCGGCAGCAAGCCGCCTAGGCCTCGGATGTTGAGGCGCACAAAGTTGCGGACCCGCTCGAACTTGGTGGCGGTTTCTTCCAGTTCCTCGTCCTTGTCCATGCGGCTGGGGCGGTGCGTGTCGAGCAGGGTGAAGATGGTGGCGGCCATGTCCATATAGCCCAGGATCATTAGATACAGCAGTTTTTTGTCGTCTTCCGGGTAACTTTTCTGGCGTACAGCCTTTGCCAAGCTGTCGAGCTGGTTGGTTTCATCCACGAACAGGTCGCGCAGAACGGCGCGCTGGTGCTGGTAGTCGAGGAGCTGCTGCGGCTCCAGAGCGGCGGCCGAAAATGGGAATTCGTGGGCAAAAGCCGTGGCGGCCCGAAAGTCCTTTTCGGCGGCGTACACGGTGCTCAGGTGCTTTTGCAGGCTAACCCACAGACCCGTACGGGCTTTATCGAAGGCGGCGGAAGCGGCGGCAGGATCAGTCACGATAGAAGTAACAAAGGGCTGAAAAGCCAAAGTACGCGGTTTTCAAGGCGGCAGGCCAGGGTTGTGGTTTGTTAGGCGTCATCTGGAAGCACTGTACCGTCATGCTGAGCTTGCCGAAGCATCTCTACTGCCTCACTGTTGTATAATTTCAACAACGCAGCGGTAGAGATGCTTCGGCAAGCTCAGCATGACGGTCTGGTAAAAGCGTAGCCCGCCGCCTGCACGGGCTGCCGCTAACTGTGCAGCCTTGCACTACCTTTGCTTACCCTAGTATCTCGATTCTCCTATGCCCTCTGAATTCCCCAAACGCGTCAGCCTGCTGGGCTCCACCGGCTCCATTGGCACCCAGGCCCTCGACGTGGTGCGTGCCCAACCCGGCCGGTTTACTGTCGCGGCCCTGTCGGCGCAGTCCAACGCCGAGCTACTGGTGCAGCAGGCCCGCGAGTTTCGGCCCGCCGCCGTGGTCATCGGCGACGAAAGCAAGTACCAGCAGGTGCGCGCCGCGTTGGCGGCGCAGCCCGAAACCGAGGTGCTGGCCGGAGCCTCCGCCCTTACCGGAATAGCTGCCCACCCCGATACTGATGTGGTGCTGACGGCCATGGTCGGCTACGCCGGATTGCTGCCCACGGTGGCCGCCATCCAAGCTGGCAAAGACATTGCGCTGGCCAACAAGGAAACGCTGGTAGTGGCCGGCCAGCTCATCACCGGGCTGGTGCAGGAGCACGGCGTGCGCCTGCTGCCCGTCGATTCCGAGCATTCGGCCATTTTCCAGTGTCTGGTGGGAGAGGAGCAGAACCCCATCGAGAAAATCATCCTTACGGCTTCGGGCGGGCCGTTCCGGGGCCGCAGCCGCGAGCAGCTGGCTCAGGTTACGAAGGCGCAGGCCCTCAAGCACCCCAACTGGGACATGGGCGCCAAAATCACCATCGATTCGGCTTCGCTTATGAACAAAGGCCTAGAGGTGATGGAGGCCAAATGGCTGTTCGGGCTGCGCAACGACCAGATTGAGGTGGTGGTGCACCCGCAAAGTATCGTCCATTCGCTGGTGCAGTTCGAGGATGGCTCCCTGAAGGCCCAATTGGGGCTGCCCGATATGAAGCTGCCCATTCAGTACGCGCTGGGCTACCCGCAGCGGCTGGCCAATACGTTTCCACGCTTCAATTTCCTGGATTACCCGCAGCTCACCTTTGAGCAGGCTGACACCACTGCCTTCCGCAACCTGGCCCTGGCTTTCGAGGCCATGGAGCGCGGCGGCAATGCGCCCTGCGTGCTCAACGCCGCCAATGAGGTAGCGGTAGCCGCATTTCTGCGCGATGAAGTCGGTTTTCTGGAAATGTCGGATGTAGTGGCCGAGTGCCTAGGCCGGGTTTCGTACCTTGCCAATCCGTCGCTGGACGACTATGTGCTTACTGACAAGGAGGCACGCCGGGTTGCCCAGGAGTATTTGGTACGAAAGTAGGGCAGTATGCTGAGCCCGCCATTTAGCCGGCGGCACTTCATAACCAACACTTTTCTCATTGATTCAGCCGTTGCTGTGGCAGCAATGGCAGGCGGGAATGTTCTCGCTTCTACTACTTAAACTGTTCTGTACCGTTGGAAATTCTCATCATGGCCGGGCAAATGCTGCTGGGCCTTTCCATTCTGGTTGGCTTGCACGAGTTCGGACACTTCGCAACCGCCAAATACTTTAAAATTCGGGTCGATAAGTTTTACATTTTCTTCGACTTCCTGTTTCCGCTGCCGAACGTGCTCAACTTCGCGCTGCTGAAGAAAAAAATCGGCGAAACGGAGTACGGTATCGGTTGGTTTCCGCTGGGCGGCTACGTGGCCATCCACGGTATGATCGACGAAACCCAGGACGCCGACAGCCTTGCTGCCGAGCCCCAGCCCAACGAGTTCCGGGCCAAGCCAGCCTGGCAGCGCCTGATTGTGATGCTCGGTGGCATCATCATGAACGTCATTACGGGCATCATCATCTTCTCGCTGCTCACCTACAGCCAGGGCGACCGGTATCTGCCGGCTTCGGAGGTGCGCTACGGTATTCTGCCCAGCAAGCTCGGCGAGGAAATGGGCTTCCGCTCCGGCGACAAAATCGTGAAAATCAACGGCCGCCCGTTCACGGAGTTCAACGACGTGTACAGCCCCGACGTGATGATGGGCTCCAACTCGTTTTATACCGTGGAGCGCCAGGGCCAGCTGATTGATGTGCCCATTCCGGCCAACTTCCTGGACCGCCTCTCCGAGCAGGGGCCGGAGCGGTTTGTGATGCCGCGCAACCCGTTTGCCGTGGACCGGGTGAATTCCGGTAGCCCTGCCGCCAAAGGCGGCCTGCTCCCCAACGACCGGATTGTGCAGCTCGACAACAAAAAGGTGGAGTTTTTTCCGGAGTTTCAGCAGGATTTGCTGGCCCGTGCCGGCAAGCCCGTGAAGCTGACTGTGGAGCGCGCCGGCGTCCTGAAAACGCTGGACATCACCGTAGACGAGGAAGGCCACCTGGGCTTCTTCCCCAAGTCGCTGCTCAAGGAATCGGTGCGCACGTATTCGTTCGGCGAGTCGGTGCCGGTGGGTACCAAAAAGGCCTTTGGCGTCATCACCAACCAGATTACGGCGTTCGGCAAGATCTTCAAGGGCGAAGCTTCCTTCCGCAAGTCGGTGGGTGGTCCTTGGGAAATTGCCCAGCAGTACGGCCCCACCTGGGACTGGGTGTGGTTCTGGACCATGACCGGTATGCTGTCTATGGTGCTGGCCTTCATGAACCTGCTGCCCATCCCGGCCCTCGACGGCGGCCACGTGGTGTTCCTGCTCTACGAAATGGTAGCCGGCCGCAAGCCCTCCGACAAGTTCATGGAGAATTCGCAAAAGGTGGGCATGATGCTGTTGCTCACGCTCATGGCCTTTGTGCTCATCATCAACCCAATTCTCAAGAAAATCGGGATTTAAGTTGCCGCTGAACTACTGGCTCACAGCTGAGCTATATGCTGCTATTCAGATAGAAGCAGTATGGCAGCTCGAGTGACGCTGGAAAACGCCTGACGATAGTTTGTATTTGTACAGACTGTTGTCAGGCGTTTTGCTTTCTTGCTGAAATTCCCGCTACCATTCCCAGTTTTCCTTTTCTTGATGAGCACCCTCGAAGAGCAAAAAACGCAGCTGTTTCAGCACACCGAGCAGAAATTAGTGCAGCAAGGCTTTACCATCAACAAGAAAGACCAGGCCCGGCCGTGGGGCGGCTTCTTTGTGATTGACGAAGACCAGGCCCAGCATTTTGCCGATGCTTATTTTGACAGCCTTTCGGTGGATACATTGCGCATTTCCGGTAGGCTCAGCCCAAAGGTGCTGCTGGTAGAACCCGGCAAGCGCCTCTCGTGGCAGTACCACCACCGCCGCGCCGAAATCTGGCGCGTAGTGGAAGGGCCGGTGGGCGTGGTGACGAGCAATACCGATGACGAAGGCGAGTTGAATACTTACCAGCCCGGCGAAACCATAACGTTGCGCCAGGGCGAGCGGCACCGCCTCGTGGGCCTGGACTGCTGGGGCGTGCTGGCTGAAATCTGGCAGCATACGGATGTCACGCAGCCCTCCGACGAAGACGATATCGTGCGCGTACAGGACGACTTCGGCCGCTAGAATCACGGATTAGCACGGATTTTAGCGGATTGCACGGATTTTGTGAATAGTATCAACGCACTGCTTTGCATTTGAGTTAAACAGAAAGAGGCTTGCCAACCGGCAAGCCTCTTTCTGTTTCGGGTAATGGCGAACTTCGCGTTACTCGGCCGTCAGGGCCGTGCGCAGGTTCTGTAGCAACTTGGCTACTCCGGCCTCTTCGCCGGCTTGGCCGAGGTGCACGCGCAGCGTGCGGCGGTTGTAATCGTGGAGGGCCTGCAGGTCGCCGGCGGCCTGAGCGTTCTGGAACGTGCCGAACGTGTAGGGGCGGCCGGGCAGGGCCAGGTCCTGCTTGTGGTCGGTGGTGATTTGCAGGAACAGGCCGGTGTCGGGGCCGCCTTTGTGGTACTGGCCGGTGGAGTGCAGGAAACGCGGCCCGTAGCCGGCTGCCGTGGCAATATGTTTGCGCTGCTGCACCAAAGCCCGCAGCTCATCCAGTTCGGCGTTCAAGGCCGGCGTTTCCATCAGGTAGGCCTGAATGCAGAGGTAGTCGCCGGCTTGGGCCTGATTGAAGAAGGCGCGTAATACGTCGGGGGCAGTGGCGCCGGCTACGCTGGTGTAGTAGGCCAAGCCATCCTGTTCCAATGTGGGGGCGCTGGTTTGGGGAAGAGCGCCTTTTTCCACTACCACTTTCATCAGTTGGTCGGTGGCGGTTTTGGCGGCTTGCACGTTGGGCTGATCGAAGGGGTTGAGTTGCAGCACGGCGCTGGCTACGGCCGTTGCCACTTCCCAGCGGAAGAACTCCTGGCCTAAATCCAGCGCATCATGGAGCAGAATGGTGATGACCGGATGGCCCGCAGCCTGCAGTGCGGCTACTTTCTGGCGGTTTTCGGCGTCGGGCTGGCCTTTGTAGCCCACGTACACGAACACCCGATCCTGGCCGTACACCTCGGGGCTGCTGAGCGGGTCGCCGGCCAGCGGCAGGATGCCTTTGCCTTCCTTGCCGGTGCTTTCAGCCACCAGCTGCTCTAGCCACAAGCCAAAGTCGGAGAGGCCAGCGGGCACCACCAGCGTGAGCTTGTCGCGGCCCTGCTGCGCCAGTACGCCCAGCGCCACGCCCAGCTCCAGGCCAGGGTTGTCGGCTACGTCGCCCGCGGAGCCGCTGGCTTGCATCATGCCAATGGCGCGCTCCAGCAGCGTTTTGATGTCAATGCCGTACAGTGCGGCTGGTACCAAACCGAAATAGGAGAGAGCCGAGAACCGGCCGCCCACTTCGCTGAAATTCAGGAAAATGCGGCGGTAGCCTTCGTTGGTGGCTTGGGTTACGAACTTGGAGCCGGGGTCGGTGATGGCTACGAAGTTTTCGCCGGCCTTATCGCCTTTCAGCTCTTTGAGGCGAGCGTAGAAGTAGTCGCCGAAAGCCAGCGGCTCGGCCGTGGTGCCCGATTTGCTGGCTACCACAAACAGCGTTTCAGTTAATGGCACAGCGGCTTCGATTTCGCGCACCGAGCCGGGGTTGGTGGTGTCCAGCACCGACAGCGGCAGGCCGTCGGCGCTTTGCTCAAAGGCCTGCTTGAACACGATGGGCGTCATGGTGCTGCCGCCCATGCCCATCACCACTACGTGCTTGAAGCCGGCGGCTTTCACTTCCTGCGCAAATTCCTGAATTTCGGCTACCCGCGGCAGCATGGTTTCGGCTACGCGCAGCCAGCCCATGAAACTGCGCAGGCTCTGCTGGGCCTCGGCGTCCTGCACCCATAGGTCGGCCTGCTTCTGCCAGAAACCGGCCGTGAAGTTTTTGGCGCTGAATTCCTGCAGCTTGCTGTCGACGGCGGCCTGGTAAGCGCCAAGCTGCATGGTCATGGCCGGAATAGAAGAAGAAGTGGTGTCGTGAGCCATATCGGGTCAGTTGGAGTGTTGCGAGAATAGGACGTGTTGCGGTAGTGCCTGCTGATAATTGTAGGGCGCCGCCGCGCAGTGTCCGCCGCAAAGGTAGAGAAGCCCATTACTTTTGCAGCCGCAGCCTGCGAAATGCGTCTGGTGCAGGCGCTACGGCTTCCTGCCCGCACCCTACTTACCGCGGCACGATTATCGCCTCGGCGGGTGTTACTTTCTCAACTCCGTATGATGTTTCGTAAGCTTCTGTTGTTTTCCGCGCTGCTGCTGGCCTCGCTCACGGTGTGGGCCCATACCTACCACGCCAGTATTCTGGATGTGCGCTACAACCCAGCCAAGCAGCAGCTGGAAGTGGCCCTGAAAGTCTTCACCGACGACTTTGAAAAGGCCCTGTCGGTGGGCCAGCCCACGCCCATCAACCTCGACCAGACGTCCAAGCCGCTGGTGCAGCAGCTAACGGTGGCACTGCTGCGCAAGTCGCTGGTATTTGGCGCCCGGCCCGGTGAAACGCTGCCGCTGCAGCTGCTGGGCTTGCAAAAGGAGCGCGACGCCCACTGGCTGTACTTCACGCTGAAGGCTGCCCGGCCACTCACCGGCTTTACGCTGCGCAATACGCTGCTGCTCGATCAGTTCCCCGACCAAATGAATATTGTGAACCTGGAAGCCGGCGGCAAAAAGCAAAGCCAGCTGTTCCGCGACGGCGAGGAAACCCAGAAATTCAGCTGGTAAGCTCGCTGTCATTGCGAGGACGAAGGCCGTGGCAATCCTTCCTCTCCATGCTCTAAACTACCCTTAACAGAAAGACCTCCGGCAGTAGGTTAGCAGCCTATAGCCGGAGGGCTTGTCTGCTAGGGTTGATTAACTCTCTGAGAGGAAGGATTGCTTTGTCCTTCGTCCTCGCAATGACAGCTATTTCCAGTCCGCGCCGCCATCAGCCGGCTTCTTATCGTCGCCGTCGGGCCTGATGAGGCGGAACTCCACGCGGCGGTTAGTTTTGGCGTCTTCGTCGGTGATTTCCTCTTTCAGCGGCTTGGTAGAGCCGTAGCCGAAACTGTCGATGCGGTTGGGTTTGAGCTTGCCCTTCTGCTCGATGTAGCGCCGGATGGATTCGGCGCGCTCCTGCGAGAGCCGCTCGTTGAAGTCCGGGTCGCCCTTAGAGTCGGTGTGGCCCGTGATACTGAGGCGGAACGTGGGGTGGTCGACCATAAATAGCGCAATCCGGTCCAGGATGGGCTGCATGGAAGTCCGGATGTGCGACTTGTCCTGGTCGAACTCAATATTCTGGAAAATCAGCGGCAGGCCGTAGTCAATCGAGTTGGTCATGAGCTTCATCACTGTGTCGCCTTTCAGCTCAAACTTCTTTTCCAGACTGAAGAAATCGGGGCTCTGAATGATCATCACGTAGTGCGAGCCATCAATCAGGTCGAAGTCAAACGAGCCGTCGGGCCGCAGGTATTTAGCCGCCACCTCAATACCGTTGTCGGTGTCCACAATCGTAACGATGCCACCCAGCGGCTTGCGGCTCACGGAATCCATGAGCATCCCCTCCACGTGCGTAGTGGCCAGCGGCTGCGCCTCCATCGGCAGCGGGAAGGAGAAGAGGTCCAGGTTTTTCATCTCCTTTTCCTCAGAGCGGGCATAATACAGGTTCTTCGACTCGCTGTCGATGGTGAAGTAGTACTCCGAGCCCTTGCCGTTCACGAGCGGACCGATGTTTTTGGGTTCCTGCCAGCGGCCCTGCGTGCGGTACGTTTTGTAGATGTCGAAGTCGCCGTAGTTGAGCAGTTGCCCGCGCGAGCTGAAGTACAGCACGTTGTAGAGCGGGTGGAAAAAGGGACTAACCTCGCTTTCGCGCGTGTTTACCACTGGGCCCATGTTCATGGCTTTGGCCCACTGCCCGTTCTTGGTTTTATAGGTGTACCAGATGTCCGACAGCCCGAAGCCGCCGAGCCGGTCGGAGGCGAAATACAGCGTGTCCTCGCCGCGCGAAAGGGTGGGCTGCGAGTCCCAGGCGCCGGAATTCACCTGCGTGCCCAGGCTTTTGGGCACGCTCCATTGCCCGTTCTGGAACGTCGACGTGAATAGGTCGCAGTTGCCGTGGCAGCTGGGGCATTCGCACCGCGCGAAATAAATGGTTTTGCCGTCTTTGGTGAAGCAGGCCGAGCCTTCGTTGTAGGGCGAGTTGATGGGCTTGGGCAGCGGCTCGGCGTCGGTCCACATTTCGCCATCCTTGCGCGACACGTACAAATCCTCGTCAATCACCTGCTTGATGCCGCCGCGCACCTTGCGCTTCGACGAAAACAGGAGCATGCTGGCATCGGGGTTCAGGGTAGGGCCATAGTCTTCCACCGCGGAGTTTACGGCGTCGCCCATGGTGGTGAGCACGCCCTTGGGTGGGCGGAAAGCCACGATATTCTTGCGGTATTCCACCAATTCATAGTACACCTTCAGCGGCACGTAGAAATCGGCCGTTTTCTGCTCCAGTGAGTCGTAGTAGAGCTGGATTTTCTGCACGTCCTGGCGGTGGTGCTTGAGGGCCAAGCGGTAGTAGGCTTTGGCGCGCTCTTGGTCGCCTTCCTTTTCCCAGAGCTGGGCCATGCGCCACAGCATCGGGGTGTTCTTGTAGAAATTCTCGATGCCGAACTTGCCCACGTACTCGCCCAGCAATACGCGCGCTTGGCGCCATTGCTTGCGCTTTTCAGCTTTCTGAATGGCTTTCAGCTCCTTTTTATTTTCGTAGAAAGCCAGCCGATTGATGTTCGGAAACGTGGGGTTGAGGTCGGGGCGGGCCCGCGCTACGCGGGTGCGGGCATTGATGATCTTCTGGCTCTGTGAAACTAGGGGCAGCCCAACCAGCCACAGCAGCAATAAAAAACAGCGAAACGAGCGGGACATAGCAGGATAAGGCACCGGAGCCGGCCGGGGGCGGCGCGGGACGTCAAAAATAGGAATTTTCAGGTATACCCCACTATGCGCCGACGGGTCTGCCGGAGTGGCCGGACCGGGTGCCAGCGCGGCGCACACAATGGGCCCAAGGCGTGGTGGCACGGCGCTTGTCAAACCCGTATATTCGGTAGCAGGCGTGCTGCAGCCTGGGCTAATGGCCCTGGTGCTGTCATTCTGGCACCGTCTACCGCTTTTGCTTTGATTCGCGTATATGCCTTCTCTTCCTGCTGCCTTCTCCTCGCCTTTCCTGCTGATGACCGACGACTCTTCTGATATCGTATCCATTGTGGCTGCCGACCCCGACCAGCCGCTCAACGGCCAGGAGTCACCTGAAACCCTGCCGCTGCTACCGGTACGCAATACCGTGCTGTTTCCGGGGGTGGTGCTGCCCGTCACCGTCACACGCAAGAAGAGTATCCGGCTGGTTCGCAAAGCCTACCGGGGCAACAAAATTATCGGGGTAGTAGCGCAGAAAAACAACCAGCACGACGACCCCACGCTGGTCGACCTATACCAGGTGGGCACCATGGCCAAGATTCTGAAGCTGCTGGTGCTGCCCGACGGCAACACTACCATCATCATCCAGGGTCAGTCGCGCTTTCAGATTGAGGAGGAACTACAAAGCACACCTTACCTCACGGCCCGCGTCAGCTACGCCCCGGAAATATTCCCCGATAAGACTTCCAAGGAAGTGAAGGCGCTGGTGGCATCCTTGAAAGACGCGGCCGCCAAGATGCTCAAGCTCAACCCCGAGATTCCGCAGGAAGCCCAGGTGGCCCTCGACAACATCGAGTCACCGTCGTTTCTGACGCATTTTCTTAGTTCCAACATAAATGTGGAAGTGGGGCAGAAGCAAAAGCTGCTGGAAATCAACGACGGCGTGGAGCGCGGCACCATGCTGCTGGAACTGATGCTCAAGGAAATCCAGCATCTGGAAATCAAGCACGAAATCCATACCAAG
This sequence comes from Hymenobacter puniceus, assembly GCF_014333525.1. GTDB lineage: Bacteria > Bacteroidota > Bacteroidia > Cytophagales > Hymenobacteraceae > Hymenobacter. The sequence goes on along the minus strand of NZ_JACSCX010000001.1, from coordinate 267,704 downwards.
GTTCATACCGACATCGACCAGCAGCAGCGCGACTATTTCCTGCGCCAGCAAATCAAGGTGCTGCAGGACGAGTTGGGCGGCGGCGACAGCCCGGACCAGGAGCTGGACAAGTTCCGGCAGCGGGCCAAGCTCAAGCAGTGGCCGGAATCGGTGGCCAAGCACTTTGCCAAGGAACTGGACAAGCTGGGCCGCGTGAACCCGCAGGCTGCTGAGTATCCGCTGAGTGTGAACTACGTGGAGTTTCTGCTGGATCTGCCGTGGGCCGAGCAAACCAAGGATAACTTCAATCTGAAGCGCACCAAGAAAATTCTCGATGCCGACCACTACGGCATGGAAAAGGTGAAGGAGCGCATCATTGAGTATCTGGCGGTGCTTAAGCTGAAGCAGGACCTGAAAGCCCCGATTCTGTGCCTCTATGGCCCGCCCGGCGTGGGCAAAACCAGCCTCGGCCGCTCCATTGCCAAGGCGCTGGGCCGCAAATACGTGCGCATGAGCCTCGGCGGCGTCCGCGACGAAGCCGAAATCCGGGGGCACCGCAAGACCTATGTGGGCGCCATGCCTGGCCGTATTATCGCCCAGATCAAGAAAGCCGGTGCGTCCAACCCCGTGATTGTGCTCGACGAAATCGACAAGCTGGCCTCCGACTTCCGCGGAGATCCCAGCTCGGCGCTGCTAGAAGTGCTGGACCCCGAGCAGAACTCCACCTTCACCGACAACTACCTGGAGGTGGAGTACGACCTGAGCCGGGTGCTGTTCATTGCTACGGCTAACTCGCTGGAAACCATTCAGCCCGCCCTGCGTGACCGAATGGAAATCATCGACCTGACGGGCTACACGCTGGAGGAGAAAACCCAGATTGCCAAAAAACACCTCTGGCCCAAACTCCTCACCGACCACGGCCTCAGCACCAAAGATGTAGCCATCACCACGCCCGCTCTTTCGCGCGTGATAGACGACTACACCCGTGAAAGTGGCGTGCGCAGCTTGGAGCGCAAGCTGGGTGCCGTGGTACGCAACATTGCCAAGAGCAAGGCTATGAAGGAGGACTTTCCGGCGGCGCTGGAGCCTAAAGATATTACCCGCATCCTCGGCTCGGCTACCTTCGACCGGGACCTGTACCAGGACAACGAAACGGCCGGCGTGGTAACGGGCCTGGCCTGGACCAGCGTGGGCGGCGACATTCTGTTTATTGAGAGTTTGTTGAGCCGGGGCCGCGGCAAGCTCACGCTGTCGGGCCAGCTTGGCGACGTGATGAAGGAATCGGCCATTACGGCGCTCAGCTACCTGCGCAGCCGCGCCGACGAGCTAGGCATCGACTACCGCCTTTTCGACCAGTACGACCTGCATATTCACTTCCCCGAAGGCGCCGTCCCTAAAGACGGGCCCAGCGCCGGTATTGCAATCTTCACCAGCATTGCCTCGGTGTTCACGCAGCGCAAAATCCGGAGCCACCTGGCTATGACCGGCGAAATCACGCTACGCGGGAAGGTGCTGCCGGTAGGCGGCATCAAGGAGAAGATTCTGGCCGCCAAGCGCGCTGGTATCCGCGACATTATCCTGTGCCAGAAAAACCGCAAGGACATCGAGGAAATTCCCGCCGAATACGTCAAGGACCTCACCATCCATTACGCTGACCGGGTAGACGACGTGCTGCGGGTAGCCCTGCTGGATGAACTGGTGTCGCACCCAATGCCGCTGGTCGTGCGCGATGAAGCGCCGGTAGCACCCGCGCACAGTGTAGAAGTGCAGTAGGCGGCGCGTGTCTCCAGGGCGGGTTCAGTCTGGGCTGTCATGCAGCGCGCAACGAAGCCTCTCGCGTGCTGAGGTTGCAGTAGTAATCCTGCGTCAGCATGCAGGATGCTTCGTTGCGCGCTGCATGACGTTCTGGTAGCTCGTCACTTGTAGGGTTGGCCGCTACTGAACTTCGGTCTGCAAGCATGCAATAAATGCGCTGTTTCGGCCGTCTTACCTCCTGCAACTACCTGCCAAACACCGTATCTTGGTACCCGATGATTGGACTGCTACACCGCCGTATTCTAGTGCCCATATCCGTTGCCCTGGGGCTGGGTGCTTCTCCTGCTGTAGCCCAGATTGGGGGGCAGCAGGCCTTCTCATTTCTGAATTTGCCGCCGGGCGCTAAAACGGCCGCACTGGGCGGCGTCAACGTATCCGTGCGCGACGCTGATCCTACCATGCTGCTCAGCAACCCCGCGCTGCTGAACGCCGAAATGGATGGCCGCCTGGCGCTGTCGTTTGTCGACTATGTGGCCGATATCAAGCAAAGCACCGTAGCATATGCCTTCAAGCCCAAGGCTGCGGATGCTATGCGGCGGCTGGGTGTCAGCCTGAGCTACCTCAGCTATGGCGAATTTAACCAGTATGATGCAGCCGGCAATTTGCTGGGGCAGTTTTCGGTGAACGAGTACGCGGCCGGCCTCACCTACGCCTATGTGCAGGGCCCTTTCACGCTGGCTGGCACCGGCAAGCTGGCCGTATCGGGCATTAGCGGCAACCACTCGGTGGGGCTGCTGGCCGATGTAGGCGCCGTGTTCAAGCATCCCGAGCAGGAGTTCACCGTGGGGCTAGCCGTGAAAAATGCCGGCTACCAGCTCAAGCCCTACGTCGGGGCCGGCCGTGAGCCAATGCCGCTGGACGTACAACTCGGTGCCAGCATTAAGCCCGAGCACATGCCTTTGCGGTTCTCCATCACGGCCCACAATCTGCAGCGCCTCGACATCGTGTACCTCGACCCCAACCAGCGCGGCCAGCTAGATGAGAACGGCGAGGAAATCAAGCGGAAGAAGACGCTCGGCGACAAGATAGCACGCCACTTTGCGGTAGGAGGGGAGTTGATGCTGGGCAAGAGCCTGAACGTACGCCTTGGCTACAACCACCTGCAGCGCCGCGAGCTGCGCCTGGAAAACGCGGCGGGCGGAGCGGGTATTTCCTTTGGCGTGATGCTGCGCATCAGTCAGTTTCAGCTTGATTACACCCGCGCCGGTTTGCACGCCAGCGGCGCCGCCAACTACTTCACCGTCGCCCGCAACCTCAACACGCTGTTCGTCAAAACCCAATAGCTTCCCGGTTATTGCAGCGGGCAGCAAGGCTGGAAAGCCGTTGTTTGCGCTACTTACAATTCCGGCAAAGCGGCGGTACTCCCGCTACGTTTATTTCCCGACCCCTTTTATGCTCGATTCCCAGACCTTCCTTACCCCGTCGCAGATAGTTGCCGAACTGGATAAGTACATCATCGGCCAGCACGAGGCCAAGCGCCACGTGGCCATTGCACTGCGCAACCGCTGGCGCCGCCTGCATGCCCCGCTGGACATGCAGCGCGAAATCGTGCCCAACAACATCCTCATGATTGGCTCGACGGGCGTGGGCAAAACCGAAATTGCCCGCCGCCTGGCCGCCATTGCTGATGCACCTTTCACCAAAGTGGAGGCCAGCAAATTCACGGAAGTCGGCTACGTCGGCCGCGACGTGGAAAGCATGGTGCGCGACTTAGTGGAGCAGTCAGTGAACCAGGTAAAGCAGCGGCGCAAAGAAGAAGTGAAAGTACAAGCGGCGCAGGCCGTCGAAGACCTGATTCTGGATGCTCTGATTCCGTCAGTGAGTGGCGGCAGCAGCAAGTCGTCGGTTGGCTTCGGCGGCAGCCAGGATGGTAGCGCCTTACCCGAGTCAGACTACGAACTGAACGAGCGTACCCGTGACAAGTTCCGCGAGAAAATCCGCAGTGGGGAGCTGGATGAGCGCAAAATTGACATCAAGGTGCAGCAGGGCAGTGCCCCCGGCATTGGCGTGCTGGGTGGCGCCCCGGGGCTAGATGAGGCCTCAATGGCAGGCCTGCAGGATATGCTGGGCTCGATGATGCCCAAGAAAACCCGTAAGCGCAAAGTCACGATTGCCGAGGCCCGCAAAATTCTGCTCGACGAGGAAGCCGCCAAGCTGATTGACATGGACGAGGTGAAGGACGAAGCCATCCGCAACGCCGAAAACGCTGGTATCATCTTCATCGACGAAATTGACAAGGTAGCCAGTCGCAGCGGTAAAGGTGGCGGCGGCCCCGACGTAAGCCGCGAAGGTGTGCAGCGCGACCTGCTGCCCATCGTGGAAGGCTCGGCCGTGAGCACCAAATACGGCATCATCAACACCGACCACATCCTGTTCATTGCTGCCGGTGCCTTCCACGTCGCCAAGCCTTCCGACCTGATTCCGGAGCTGCAGGGCCGGTTTCCGATTCGCGTGGAACTACAAAGCCTCACCAAAAACGACTTCTTCCGGATTCTGAAAGACCCTAAGAACGCGCTTACCAAGCAATACGAAGCCTTGTTGCAGGCCGAAGATGTCGTATTGACCTTTGAAGACCAGGCGTTAGAGCAGCTAGCCGAAATTGCTTTCAACGTCAACGCCGAAGTGGAAAATATCGGGGCCCGCCGCTTGCATACGGTGATGAGCCGCCTCCTCAACGACATTCTGTTTGATGTGCCGGATCGTATCGGCGCCAACGCCCGTATCCTTATTACGCGCGACTTGGTGAACGAGCGGCTTCAGGATATGGTCGGCAACCGTGACCTGAGTCAGTATATTCTCTGATATCACCCATAGGTTATCTATCAGGCATGATAAAAGCTGAAGAAGAAATTATGCTAAAAACGAAAAGAAGCGGCTGCCAGCCGCTTCTTTTCGTTTAAGGTCCAGTCTCACCACTCACCTGTCCTCCTTCTGATATGCACTACTACATAATTACCGGGGCTAGCCGTGGCCTGGGTAAGGCACTTGCAGAACACCTGTTGCAACAACCCGATACTCATGTTCTGGGTGTGTCGCGTCATGCTACTATCCAGCACGACCGGTACCAGCACCAGCCACTAGACTTGTCGGATATGCTGGCCGTGCAAAACAACTTACTCAAAGTATTTCCGCCCCGTCCGGACGCTGCCAGTATTACGCTCATCAACAATGCCGGTGTGCTGGGAGAAGTAGGTTACGCAGGGGAGTTACCCAATGAACACTTTGAATTCGTGTTTGATGTGAACGTCATTGCACCAGCTATGCTTATGAATACCTTCCTACGCGTCTATCAGCCCTATATTGGAACATCGCGCTTTGTTCTCAACATTAGTAGTGGAGCTGCTCAGCGCCCTGTAGATGGCTGGGGGGCCTACTGCGCCTCAAAAGCCGCTCTGGATGCCTTGTCAGTTGTAGCCCAGAAAGAACAGGACCTGCGCGGAACCGGTATATATATCCGAAGTCTTGCCCCAGGCATCTTAGATACAGCCATGCAAGAGCATATTCGTTCGTCTGATACTCGTGATTTCAGCGAAATCGAACGATTTAGAGCATTCAGTCAGGATGGCCAGTTGGTACAACCATCTGATGCAGCTGAAAGAATAAGTAAATGGCTTAGACAGTCACGGCAGCCCAACGAGGAAGTGGTAGTGCGTATTTCTGATTTGCAATGATAGGTAATCAGTTACTTCAGTGTAATGAAATAAAAAAGTCCCTGACCATTGGTCAGGGACTTTTTTCGCTAGTTAGGCAAGCCTAGTTGTAGCCTGGATTCTGGGTGATGTTAGGGTTGTTTACTGTTTCGCGGAATGGAATTGGCAGCAACAGGCGGTTAACATCTGTGATGCCAAGCACCGTTTGTGCCCGACCAGTGCGGATCAGGTCGAACCAACGATGTCCTTCTAGGGCTAGTTCTGCGCGCCGGTCACGCTCAATCTGGTCGAGAATCTGTGCTTGAGTGCTAGTGGCTGGCGTTAAGCCGGCGCGTGTCCGAATCCGGTTCAGCGCCAGAAGAGCACCGGGCAGATCATTCTGCCGAGCTTTTGCCTCAGCACTGATCAGAATTATCTCCGCTAACCGGATGGCTTTGAAATTGTCAGTGCCAGTGCCTGGGTCCACATACTTCACTTGGTTGCCAGTCGGAACTACCCGGCCATTTAATGTAAATGCGCCATTGGAGACGGTAGCATCCCTACGCTGGTCACCGGTTTCGTACGCAGTGGGCAGCGTGGAGCCCGGGCCAGTTGGGCTCATTTCATTACGGCCGCCATTGGCTGTCGGCAGCATGAAAAAGGCGTAAGAGCTTTGTGACTGCGCGTCAAACTGTACCTCGAAAATCGACTCAGCAGGATTTTCGGAAGCTACAGCCGTACGGTAGCTCGGGTTGAGCGTAAAGCCGCCGGCTAATACAAGATCAGCAAGTCGAGAAGCCTCCGCGTACTGCTGACGGTAAAGAGCAATGCGGGCTTTCAGGGCAGTTGCAGCCAAACGCGTAGCGCGGGCAGGCCCCCCCGTAGTAGGAAGCACTGCTTCCGCCTCTGTTAGGTCAGTTACCATCTGGTCGTAAACGGCAGCTCGTGGGCTACGCGCTACAAACAGCGAGTTATCTGGTGTAGTTGTAGGAGTTATTACCAAGGGAACATCCCCCCAATAGTTCACCAAATAAAAGTACGACAGCGCCCGCACAAACTGAGCCTCACCCATAATTTGGGCTTTTACCGCATCAGTAGTACCGGTTACAGCAGGTGTGTAAGCTACAACATTGTTGGCGCGGTTAATGGTCGAGTACAATGAAGTCCACATTGCCGTGACCTCAGTATTATCCGGAAGGATAGCTCGGTTTTTGAGTTGAGCAAACGACGGGAAAGTGCCAATGTGAGCTAGGTTATCAGCCAGCAGATCGGCAAAAATGGGCACTCGTAGACCAGCGTGGTTAACACTTAATAGGTTGCCGTAGGTACCGTTTAGGGCAGCACGAGCGCCTTCCAAGTCAGTGAACACCTGCGTACGGTCCACAGAGTTACGTGGCTCTGGAGTCAGGAAGTCAGAGCAGCTGCTTGCGCCCAGACTTAGCAGACCCAGAACTGCCAGCGTAGAAAATTTAGAACGAATATTCATGAAAGTGAAGCTGTTGCGAAGTGGAAATTACAGGCCGATGTTAACGCCTACCTGATATACCCGAGCCTGTGGGAACGTTAAGAAGTCAGTGCCCAACGATGTGTTAGAACCGCTGAACGTATTTACTTCCGGCTCCAAACCTGAGTACTTGGTGAATGTAAGCAGGTTCTGACCAGCTACGTAGATACGAGCTGATTGCAGGCGGAGTGGCGTAATCCAGGTAGTAGGCAAGTTATAGCCTAACGTAGCCGTTTTCAGGCGCAGATACGAGCCATCCTCCAACCAACGGTCTGAAGTACGACGGTTGTTGTTTGGGTCACCAGCAGCAGCACGTGGCATTGTGGTGCTGGGGTTTGTTGGCGTCCAGCGGTCCAGAGTTGAACTCAACTGACCAAACTGGCCATTCATGCCCTCAGCGAAAGCACGGGTGTTGTTATAGATCTTATTGCCTTTCGTGAACTGCAGGAAGAAGCTCAGATCAAAGCCTTTGAAAGCCAAGGTGTTGGTTATGCCGCCAAAGAATTTAGGCTGTGCAGATCCAATGATCTTCTGATCCAACGCCGTGATTATACCGTCGCCATTCAAATCAACGAAGCGAATATCACCTGGGCGGGGCGTAGTTGCTGCGCTTGTGCCCTGGTAAAGAATAGTGGGGTTGCCAGTGGCTGCCCGGGCATTCGCAATGTCCGTAGTAATTTCTTCCTGGGTTTGATAGATACGATCTACCACGTAGCCATAGAAGCTGCCCAATGGCTGCCCTACTTCCACCCGGCTGGCGAAGCCTGCCAAGAATGGTGCATTGTTTACTAGACGAGTAACCTCGTTGCGAATTACCGATACGTTTAAGTTTGTCGACCAGCTAAACGATTCATTTTGTACGTTCTGCGTGGTCAGGTCAAACTCAAGGCCTTTGTTTTCCAAGTCACCAATGTTCTGGGTTACAGTGCCGAAACCAGAAGTAAGTGGTAGCTGGCGGTTAAGCAGCAAGTCATTGGCTTTACGCTTGAAAGCATTGGCAGATATCAGGAAGCGGTTATCCAGCAAGCCTAAATCAGCACCGACAGTTACTTCCGCACTCTGTTCCCAGCCCAAGTCGCTTACGCCCAACTGAGTAGGCGCAAAGCCTGCTACTGCATTGTAGTTGGCCAAGTTAGCGGCACCTACCCCAAACAGGTTACGGGAAGCGAAGTTGCCAATTTCGAAGTTGCCTACTACACCGTAGCCGCCACGAAGCTTCAATTCACTGATCACAGAATTGTCCTTTAGGAAGGCTTCCTCCGAAACGCGCCAGCCTACCGAAGCAGCAGGGAAGTATCCATACTTGTTTTCGGTACCGAAGCGTGATGAACCGTCCCGACGCAACGATCCAGAGAAAATATATTTCCCTTTGTAGTTGTAGTTCAGACGACCGAAGTAGGAGAGCAGTGTCCACAGCGTCTCATCCGACGAAGCATCGGTTTTCACCGAGCCAGCCGAGAGCTGCGTAATTTTGTTGGTGGCGAAGCCGGATACCGACGTAATGATACCTTGCTGTACTGAGCGCTGTGCACTCTGACCCAACAGTAAAGTCAGTGAGTGGTCGCCCAACTGCTTGTCGTAGGTCAGGGTGTTTTCGTTAATCCAGCCAATATCATAGCGGCTGTTGGCATTGCCACTACCATTGCTACCTACCCCTTGCAGAGCAGTGCTCGGAATGAAGACATCTTCCTTCAGGTTGAGATAATCGCCGCCAATGGACGAGCGGAGACGAAGGCCTTTCGCCAGCTGGTAATCACCGTAAAGCGAACCAATAACGCGGTTGTTGCGTGCCAGGAAAGTGGGAAGCGTAGCAGCGGCAACCGGATTTTCAACTGAGTTGAAAGGGTCGCGGCCGAAGGTGCCATCGGGGTTCCGTACCGGAAATTGCGAGCCCAGCAAGAGTGCTGTGCTTAGAACACCATAAATGTTGTTGTCGTTGTTGATACGGTTGCTAAGCGAGCGGCTGCCGGTTAGGCTCAAGCCCACTTTGAACTTATCCGATAGTTGGTGGTCGAGGTTGAAGCGGCCACTGCCCCGGTTGTAGCCTGAGCCAAGAATAATGCCTTCCTGATCGAAGTAAGTACCCGAAATCAGGAAGCGCGTCTTAGAGTCACCGCCGGATGCAGACAGTGTATAATTCTGAATACGAGCATCCCGGAAAATTTCGTCCTGCCAATTGGTGCTAGCACCTGTAAAGAGTTGCTGGGAAGCAGGGTTTGGGTTGGCCGTTACGTAACGAGGCGTCAGGCCTACGTTGGTGCGCGCCTCGTTGATCAGATCTTGCGCTTGCTGACCATCGAGTACATCGAGACGGTTCCAGGTCTGCTGTACGCCAGCATAGGCATCCAGAGTAATTTTGGTTTTACCACTCTGGCCACGCTTGGTGGTTACAAGTACTACACCATTGGCACCACGCGAGCCGTAAATAGCTGCAGCAGAGGCATCTTTTAGAATTTCAATGGAAGCAATATCATTTGGGTTGATATCAGCTAACGCATTCAGCTGCTGGTTACCTACACCAACGTTGGAATAGTTGCCGCTATTTACTGGTACCCCATCCACTACATACAGCGGGTCGCTGCTTGCTGAAATAGAGTTATTGCCACGAATACGTACGCTGATGCCACCGCCGGGCGTACCCGAGTTGGTAGTTACCTGCACGCCCGATGCACGGCCTTGTAGCACTTGCTCAACGCTGGCTACTGGCTGGCTTTGAAACTGCTTCGCATCTACTTGCGAGACAGCACCCGTAACCAAGGTTTTAGACTGTTCACCATAGCCTACTACTACTACTTCGCTCAGGGCTTTGGTATCAGTAGCAAGGCCAATATTTACTTGGTCTTCTGTGCCAATTGGGCGTTCAATGCTAATGTAACCAACAGAGCTGACAACCAGTGTAGCGCCGGAGGGTACATTGCTTAGGGAATAAGTGCCGTCAGAATTGGTCGAAACACCATTGGTGGTGCCTTTTACCAATACGGTCACACCAGGCAAACCGTCGCCGGTCTGACGGTCGGTAACCCGGCCGGACAGGCTTCGGTTCTGAGCCGCTACCTCTTGAAAAGCGGAGGCCATGAGCAAAGTGCCCACGAGTAAGGTTTTTTGCATGAGGAGTGTGGGTAAGAAAAGAACTTAGTTTTGAAAAGAAGCCAACAGAGCAGCAAGATAATTGTATTCCTGCTATTTGAACTTCCAATTTACAACAGGATTGTCAATTCCAAAACGAACATTCAAAACGAATAGCAGTTTTTTGCCTTCTATATACACCTTGCTGACAGACTACTATGAATTCACAATAGGCAGAAAAAGACCGGCCCGGACTTTTTAGTCCGGGCCGGTCTTTTTCTGCCTATTGTTATTAGACGTTGCTAACAATCCTAATAACCAGGATTTTGCTGTGCAGCCAACGTAGGATTGTTGGCTATTTCAATGGACGGAATAGGCCACAGAAAACGGAAGTCACTGTACGGAATTGGGGCAACGGTGCCCGTAAGTGACGGGGCGGGATTTGTTGGAGTAGGGCAGCGGTAGTTGGCAATTACTGTTTGTGCAGCGCTCAGCTTACGCGGAATACCGTTAGTTGTAAATACTGGATCTACAGCCAGTCGGTGTATATCATCCCAACGGAAGCCCTCTGCTACGAATTCAATGCGGCGTTCATTGAGTATCGCACGCGTCAACTCATTGCCAACTGGCACATTATTGTTGGCAGCCGTGTATTGCTCGCTTGCTGTAGTTACAGCACGGTTGCGTACAGCATTCAGTAGGACTAATGCGCGGGCAGAATTGTTTTGGCGTGCTTCTGCTTCTGCTTGGTTTAGCAGTACTTCAGCGTACCGAATGATGGGAGCAAAGTCAGTGTTGTTTGCTGCATCCTTGTATTTGAAAGTGAAGTACCGCGTGGCAGTGGGCTGTAGCAACTGTGTGCGACGTAGATCAGAACAGGACCAAGCAGACAAATTGAACAGATTAGGGCTGACAGCAATCAGGCCACGACCTTGAATACCTGCCGGATTCTGTGCCGTCGTGTTTGGTGAGCCAAACATAGATGGCAAGGCACCGTTTACCCCTGGGTTGTCGTCTGCGCTATTTTCAATGGAGAATACATTCTCATTGGTAACAGTAGTCCCACCAGGAAAGGCACCAGCAGGGGTCGCATTCAGCGAATATCCACCGATTGCGCTAGTAAAGGGAGCATTAGCAGAAATAAGCTTATTGCCTTCACGTACCGCAGCAGCCCAGTTGCCTTGGTGCAGGTAGAGGCGCTGCTTGAGCGCAATGGCTGCAGCACGCGTAGCACGCGTTACTCGTAGGTTGCCAGCACGGGTAACAGGAAGATTGGTTTCAGCGAAATCCAAGTCTTCAATCATTTTAGTGTATATCTCCGCCACCGTGTTACGACCCTGCGTGCGTGCCTGGTCTACTTTTGCTGCCGTATTGATAGCGAAGTCACGGTACGGGACACCTAATTGACTGCCGTTGCCGTCCGCGAAGGGCCGAGCGAAATTTAGTAGCAGTTCATGGTAGGCTAATGCCCGAAGAAAGCGGCCTTCTCCTTCGAAAGCTAACGCGTCTACAGAAGTCAGGGTGCCACGCGTACCGGCACCACGTACTCCTTCAATAACCACGTTTGCTTGGTTGATCAGCGCGTACAGCGTCGACCACATATTCACTACGTTAGGACTAGAGGGGGTGATGGTATTGTTGTAGACAATACCAAAAAAGCCAGCCAAATCCGTGACGTCTTCGCCACGCATATCTCCTAACTCATTAGCAGCTGCTCCAAATGGGTATCCACGTACAGCAATAGCAGTACCGTTCAACGGATCGTAGAAGCCCGATTGTGCAGCATCGTACATACCAGCCACTGAAATATTGGCTTTTGCGGCATCTTCGAAAGCTAACTCTTCGGCTAAGGAGTCCTGCGGTTGCAAATCAGTAACATCGCAAGCACCTAGTCCTACCGACAAGAAAGTTGTTAGGGCTAACAAACGCACTGCCCGTGGGGCAAATGCAAAGAATTTAGTAGTCATTCTGAAGTGAGTTAGAAAGCTAGGTTGAGACCACCGGTGAATACCCGCTGCTGCGGATTGCTATTGAAGTCAACACCAAACTGTTGGTTGGTTTCACCATTGGAGTTAACTTCTGGGTCAAGACCGGTATAGTCAGTTAACGTAAACACGTTCTGTACTTGGCCGTAGATCCGAAGGCGGCTCAACGATTTGAATGGCCCGATGTTTTTAGGCAAAGTATAGCCGAGGGTGATGTTCTGCAAGCGGAAGAAGTCACCATCTTCCACAAAGCGTGATACCGACGAGTTGTTGAGGTTAATGAAGTCGGAATTGCGGAATACCAGTTTCGGTACGTCAGTATTGGTATTGGTAGGTGTCCAGCGGTTCAGGATTTCGGTGCCGTTGTTTACGAAATCCATGCGTAGCAACTGCTGACGCGACACGTTCATGATCTTGTTGCCACCAGAGAAGCGAGCAAAGATATTCAGGTCGAAGCCTTTGAACGTGAAGTTGTTGTCGATACCACCAAACCAAGTGGGGTTAGAGTTGCCAAGAATCTTACGGTCGCGGTCAGCTTGCAACGGCGTCGTACGCGCTACTTGACCTGCCGGAGTAGTACCGGTAGCTGGGCCGAGGGTTGCGCCTGGGTTGCTTGGGTCATAAGGATAATAGGTATTATTATCAACGTTTGCCTGCACCAAGGATCCGTCACCTTTACGGTAGATCGGATAGCCGAACGAAGAATTCACGCCCACATAATCGTATCCGTAGATCGAGCCAATGGCTTCACCGACCCGGGTGATATTGTAGGTGTTGAGAATGTCTTCGTTGTTGTTGAGCGCCAGTACCCGGTTCTTATTAGTAGAGAAGTTTATGTTGGTTGCCCACGTAAAATCTTCCCGGTTTATATTTTGAGAAGTGAAGTTGAATTCAAATCCCTCGTTACGCATCTCACCGATGTTGGCATTGTAGCCGTTACCAGGAACACCTAATGAGAGAGGTACTCTGACAAACAACACAAGGTCGTCGATATCATTGCGGTAGTAGTCAGCCGATAACGAGAACCGGCCATCCAAGAACCCCATATCCAGACCTACGTCTTGTTTGGTAGACGATTCCCACTTCAGGTTCTGGTTGCCGAATTGACCGTTGCGGTTGTAGGCAATGCCATTCTGCGAGCCATACTTGCCGGGGCCAAACAGACTGGCATAAGGGAAGAAACTGCTTCCGATGCCTGTATTACCTACCACAGCATAACTGGCCCGAACTTTCAGGTCAGACAGTACAGTCCGAATAGAGGACTCGCGCAGGAACGATTCCTCGGAAATACGCCAGCCAATAGAGCCACCTGGGAACCAGCCCCGACGATTAGCCGACGGCAGCCGTGAAATAGCATCATTACGAGCCGTTAAGCTCACCAGATACCGGTCTTTTAGCGAGTAGTTTATGCGGCCGAAATAGGAGTCAAACCCTTCTTCTGCGAAACCGCCTCCCACGTTGGGCGTCACGAAGGTGCCGGAAATGATGTTGTTCGGACCAAAGTAACGGTCTGAAAGACCAGTGGCCTGTGCAAAGAACGATTGCGCGGTGGTTTTCTGGTATTCTACGCCACCGACAAATCCAATCTTATGAACATCCGCCAAAGTTCTGTTGTAGGCAACCGTATTTTGCCAGTTAAAGCGGAACGTAGGAAGGTACTGCTGATATACTAAGCCATTCGATCCACGACCGTCACCGTGGCGAGGATCCAAGTATTGAAAGTCTTCGTTGAGGAAAAAGTCGGTGCCGTACTGCGTGCGCAAACGCAGGCCTGCTATTGGTTCTACTTCCGCATAGACATTGCCCAGAATGCGGTAGTTGGTAGCCTCATACCGATTGTTCTCTAACGGGAAGAGAATATTGGTGTAGTTAAAGTCGATAGTGGCGGCGTTGTTGCCTTGGCCGAGTACGGCTGGATTGACCGTACTGATGAAGGGTGTGCCGTCGGGGTTACGAGCCGGTACGTTGGGATATAGCGACAGCGCGTTGGTCACGTTGCCCGACAGGCCGTTCCGACTGGTGTTGAGACCAAGGTTCTCGGTGCGAGTCAAGCCCATGTTCACGCCAACACGCAACCATTTTGCTACTTCCTGATCGAGGTTAGCACGGAAGTTAGCCCGTTTCAGCGAGTTGGCAACAATCACACCTTCCTGGTTGGTATAACCGCCGGAAAAGAAATAGTTGGTCTTCTCTGTAGCCCCTGAAACAGAAACCGAATGGTTCTGCTGGAAACCGGACCGGAATATCAGATCCTGCCAATCGGTGCTTACGTTATTCTCGTAGGGGGCTGCAATTGGTGTGTAAGCGGCTTCACCTACCGAATTACGATACTTTTCGTTGGAAATCTCAATAAACTGATCGGCGTTCAGGACCTCGTACCGCTTCAGTGTTTCTGCCACACCCAACCACGTATCATACGTAACCTTGGCTTTGCCTAGGCGACCTTTTTTGGTTGTAATCAGAATGACACCGTTAGCTGCTCGCGAACCGTAGATAGCTGTTGCCGATCCATCCTTTAGGATTTCGTACGACTCGATATCATTTGGGTTGATATCACCCAAAGGATTGTTGGGTGTAACACCACTTTGGTTTCCTGTTACTACCGGTACTCCATCGAGTACAATAAGCGGATCACCAGCAGAAGAAATAGAGTTGGTGCCTCGAATACGAATCCGAGGTGCCTGCCCCAGAATTCCCGAAGGGGTAGTGACTTGAACACCAGCAGCACGGCCAGCTAATTGCTGATCAAAACTTGGAGTTGCCAGCTGAGCAATGGATTCGCCTTTAACCGATACAATAGAACCGGTTACGTCACGACGCTCCTGGGTGCCGTAACCTGTCACAACTACTTCGCTGAGCTGTTTGGTATCTGGCGCAAGCGCAATGTTGAGGGCATTGTCTGTACCAATTGCCCGCTCGATACCAACATAGCCAACTGAACTGATAACAAGTGTGCCACCTGTAGCGGGCACATTGCTCAATGTATAGCTGCCATCAGAATTGGTTGAAACACCATTAGTGGTGCCCTTTATCAACACTGTCACACCGGGTAATCCTTCACCGGTCTGGCGGTCGGTTACCCGACCGGACAGGCTTCGGTTCTGAGCCGCTACCTCCTGAAAAGCGGAGGCCATGAGCAAAGTGCCCACGAGTAAGGTTTTTTGCATGAGGAGTGAGTAAGGGAAAAAAGTGAAAATGTGCTATCGAGGGAAATCCAACGGTTTAAAAGCCGCTTACAAGCCAACCTCCGAAGTCCGAATTTACAACTGGATTATCAATTCCAAAATAAAGAGAGAATATTCGCTGGGTGGCCAGCATAAGGCAGGCAATGGATGCGGCAACATTTGCAATCAAAAAAAATTATTTGAACTATAGCTATAATAGTTGTTAGGATTATTTTTATATAAAGTAAGGGGTCTTGATGCGCATCAGTCGTTGTATACTATGATAAAACACACATTAGAAGTAGATTAAATAGATTTCTACAATCTTTATTTCTGTTACAGGGAAGGCTATATATAAAAATAAAAGAGTTCTGCTCAATCTGAGCAGAACTCTTAAATGAGATACAAGCAAATCTATTGGTTCGTATATCTGAATTGCAAAGTGTAAGTGCTATTGGTTTACCGTAGTCTTTGAGAAAAGGTCTGGTAGCGGCCTAGGGGTGTTGGTGTTGGAATTTACCTCAGATTGAGAGTATAGGAACCGCTGAGGAAAGGCCGGTGTAGGTGCACCCGGCAACTGACGTTTGTTCGGCAGACCAATTGCATTGTTAGTGCGCCGCAAATCATTAAAAGGCTCAATCTGCCCAATAAAGCTCACGTAACGCTCCGTTAGAATCTCATTGATCATATTCGCTTGCGAAGCGCCACCCGGGATATCGGCTAGTGTGTAGGCATCGTAGCGGCCAGCAGGATATTTAGAGGTCAGTGCCGCACGGTGGGCGTTCAGCGCGGTGAGAGCACTGGTTAGGTTGCCAGTGCGAGCGTACGCTTCGGCTAGTATCAGCTGGTTTTCAGAATACGTGAGAAGTGGAAAATCCTCTGCTGGATCGGCGAAACCGGAGTTGGCCAGCAACTGGTAATCGTTGGGATTATTAGGTGTAGATGACGCGTTAAAGAAAAAGCTGAAACGCGCCGACTCATCTGTTTTGCTGTTGTTGCGGTTGTTGCCACCTGGCCGACCCGGATCCAGTAAGCGGGCGACATACGAATCGGTACCAGTCAGGTAGCTAACCCGCTCAGAATTGAACTGGTAGTAGAAGTTCTCGGCGCCGTCCGATTCCTTGTGCGGCATGATCCAGTCGTTGGCCGGCGAGCTTATGCCATTAAGAGCTGCCTGGCGGGCCAAATCATACTGCTTGGTATGCAGGTAGTAGCGTGCTTTGAGAGTATAAGCCGCAGCGGCCCACTTAGGCCCATTTCCCTGGTAGAAAATGTCGCGCGGAGCACCACCGGCCGTATTGATTTTGGCAATGGCCTCATCTAGTTCTTGTTGCAACACCGCGTACACCTGCACCTGCGGGTCGTACACCGGATTGGGGAAGTTGATACGGTCGTTTACTTGGCTGAAAGGAATGTCGCCAAAAAGGCTGGTGGCTGTGCCTAATGTGTGGGCTTCCAGAACCTGCAGAATGCCTGACAAGCGGGGATTCTGCTCTTGTAATGCCCGGGCCGCCGCAATCCGGCTTTGCGTGGCTACATCTACATACATCGTCGACCACATATTGTCGAAGTTGCCGGCCGTGACGTCGTAGCGGTTGATGCTGTTGTACTGCTGGTTGGCACCGGTGAACTGGGCAGTCCACATGGCCGAGATGCGGGCGGCTTCGCCTTCATGAATAACAGCATCGGCCAACTCAATGCCTTGTAGCATATTCTGGGCGTCGGCTGATGGCGGCTGGTTCGGATCAACGTCCAGATCATCTACGAAGTCCTGGCAAGAGCCCAATAGTAGCCCTAGAAACAGCAGAACGGTATAATTGAATTTTATTTTCATGAGAACGGAATGCAGAAGGAGAGCAAATGACTAATAGGTGAGGCGCAGGCTGACGAGGAACGAGCGGGTGCCGGGGTTGTTGAAATACTCCAGGCCCCGGCCGGCGCTCTGGCCAGTTAGGTTGGTTTCCGGATCTACACCTTTGAACTCCTTGGTCCACAGTACCAGATTGCGGCCAGTTAAGGTGAACTCAATGTTGTTGAGCTTCGTGAAGCTGCGGAAGCCTTCCGAGTTCAGGGTGTAGCCTAGCGTCAGCTCGCGCAGGCGCATCCAGGTAGCATCCTGAATAAACTGCTCACTGATATTGCCGAAGCCACCGCCGTTGCCCCGGTACCAGGTTTCATTGAGCGCAACCGGCCCGGCACCGAAGTTGCCGATGCTGCCACGGAAAGTCACGGAGCCATCTGCATTGGTGCTGGGCGTATTAGCGTAGAACGCCGCGGCAGTAGCTCCGCTGAATACGCGCGTGCTGCGCGCCTCTTCTGCCGTTAGCGTAGTTTCCACATCCGTGAACTTGGATACGCCGAAATTACGCAGGATGCTTTCTGTACCGGCCCAGATGTCGCCGCCCTGCTGCCTTTCCACGAGAGCGTAGAGGCGCAGGCCTTTGTAGCTCAGCGTGGTGTTCAGGCCCGAGCGCCAATCGGGGTTTGGGTCACCAATTACACCTTCTGTGGCTGAGGCTATCGGGAAGCCATTATCACCTACTCGGATACCACCGGCATCATCCCGGTCGAAGCGGCCGCCCCATAACGCGCTAAACGGATAGCCTTCCACTACTCGAGCCGATGTGCCCACGAAGCCTGCCAGAAACAGGGATTCAGCGCCCGAAACGCTGAGCACTTTATTGCGGTTGCGGGTCCAGTTGCCACCCACGTTCCAGGTAAAATCACCCGTCTTTATAATATCGGCGTTCAAATCAACCTCGATGCCTTTGTTGCGAATCTGAGCGGCGTTGGCCCATTCCGAGGTGTAGCCGGAAGAAGGTGGCGTAGGCCGCGTGATGATAACATCGGAATTGAGGTTGCGGTAGTAAGTCGCGCCCAGTGTAATACGGTCCTGCAGAAAACGCAAATCAATACCACCTTCCAACTCATCTTTACGCTCAGGCTTCAGTTGCGAGTTGCGGCGCGTCGATGTACGGGAAAAAGAACCATCGTAGGAAGCTGGGTTGGCAATTACACCGTAGCTGTCGCCACTGCTGGCTTCTACATATACGTCGCGTACTATATACAACGGCGGCTCCAAACCTACGCGGCCATAAGCGCCGCGGAGTTTACCGAAGCTAAGAACAGAGTTGTCGGCGAGAAAGGGTAGCTTAGAGAACTGCCAGGCCAGATCAACTGAAGGGTAGAAGAACAGGCTGCGGGTTTCTGGGCCAAACGTAGAGGAATTCTCCAAGCGGCCGCTGGCATTCAGGAACAGTTGCTCGTTGTACACGAGGTTGATGGTGCTGTAAGCCGCCGAGTTACGTCGCTTCGATTCAGAGTCGAAAGATTGAACATTGGCCAGCGCCGCGTTGCCGAAGAAGCTCAGGTCGCGCACATCCAGAATGAAGCGGCCATAGGTGGCGCCGTAATTGTACTCGGTGCGTTGGTTGAAGTTGGTGCCTATCAGCAGCGTGCCGCTCAGCTTTTCGCTGAAGGAATGCGAAGCCCGGGCGAATACATCACTGTTTAGCTGGGTTTCGGTGTAGTTCTCCTCAGTAGCAGAACCTAAACCGGCGTTTTCAGCTGAGTTGATTGGATACAGGTCCCGGCGGATTTCCGAGTAGAAGTCGGCGCCGAAGCGGGCCGTGATGCTCAGCCAGGGCAGTGGATCAAGGCCAATTTCGGAGGAGCCGATAAACCGGTCGACTACGTTGGGGTTTTTCTGCTCCTTGATGGTCCAGAGGGCGTTGTTGTAGCCCGGATTCTGCCGCTGCCCAATCTGGTTGCGGTAAGAGCGTTGGCGGTTAACGCCTACTTCTGTCGGGCTGAAATACGTGCCGATGTAATCCGACTGATCGAAGTCCGGTGACGTACGCAACAGACCCAGGTACAGGCCAGACGTATTGGAGCCCTGCTGAATCCGGTTGGACGTTACGCGGCTGTAGGTGGAGGTGCCAGCCAAACGGACCACTTTATTGAAGCGTTTCTCGGCGTTGATGCGGGCTGTGGAACGGCGGTAGTCGGAGTTGTAGCGGATAATGCCTTTCTGATTCAGATCCGACAAGCTCACGAAGATGTTGCTTTCGCGGTTGCCGGCGCTCAGACTAAGGTTGTTTTCCAGAAAGCTGCCCGTATTGAAAACGCCGTCAAAGTTTTTCTGCAGATAGGTTTCCCGGCTGTTTTTGCGCGTGATGGGATAATACACGTTGCCATTAGGAGCTACAAAGTAGCTCGGCGAGTTGCGGTTCACATCGTCGGGTGCGCCACTGCGGTTGGCAATTTTGTCGCCCCAGGTGTAGCCGGCATCAATCTGCCCGGTATTGACGGTGGTGGCATTGCCATTGCTGCCCTGGCCGTACGCGTCCTGCAGATCGTGCTTGTAGGAAATCCGGTCGATGGAATACGTAGCACCATACGTGACGCTAAGCTTGCCCGCTTCGGTACTGCCGCGCTTGGTTGTGATGACGATAACACCATTGGAAGCCCGGGAGCCCCATAAAGCTGCCGCCGCCGCTCCTTTCAGCACCTGTACTGAGGCAATGTCATTGGGGTTGATGTCATTCAGGCGCGACTGTTGGGCTACACCGGCCGTGGAAGTGCCCTGCGAGCCAACCCCGGAAGAGGTGTTGAACATCGGAACACCGTCGATTACAATCAGCGGTTGCGTTTCGCCATAAATGGTGTTTTGCCCTCGAATCTGGATATAAGCGCCGGCGCCGGGGTCACCGTTGGAGCGCGTGATGGACAAGCCAGAAGATTTACCTGATAAGCCTGTAATGACGCTGGTTTCACCGGACTGCGTTACGGCAGCTCCGGTTACGCGGGAGCTGGCCGTGCCAAGCTCATCTTTGTTTTCTTTAATGCCTAGCGCCGAAACCACTACTTCGCTCAATTGCTTGGCATCAGTTTCCAGGCCAACATTGATAGTGCTGCCACTAATAGGACGCTCTACTGTGGTATAGCCGACAAAGCTGAATGATAGAGTGCTGGCAGAAGCTGGTATTTCCAGGGAAAAACGGCCATCAGCATTAGTTGAAGTGCCGACGTTGGTGCCCTTCACCAAAACGGTCACTCCTGGTAGTCCCTGCCCATTCGTCTGGTCAGTGACTTGGCCAGAAATCGTTCTGACTTGCGCGTCCACATGCTGCAGAGAGACTGACGTAAGGAGGGGGATTAGTAGTAAATGTCTCTTCATGTGAGCGGGAAAAAATGAGAAAATGAAAAACCGGGTGGAAAATAATCAAAATATGTACAGGGTGTAGAGGACAGTGTGAAAAGGTTAAATTTTAAAATTATTCTATTGAATATGCTCTTGCCAAGAGTGCGTGATTAATTCTTGTCTGAAAAAGTTGCCATGTTCGCAATACAAAAAATCACGTCTGCACCCTATATGCATTGGGGTTTTTTCGTTACGTTTGGCCCAAATCTTTCATATACCTCAACTTTCACTCACTAAACTCACTCACCTACATGCGTAAACTTCTCCTAAGTGCGCTGATGGTGTCGCCAGTCCTGATGCAGCAGGCAGCGGCCCAAAATCGCAGCATTTCTGGCCGTGTTACCGACACGGCCACTGGGCAAGGACTGCCCGGTGTAACTGTTCTCGTGAAGGGAACTACGGTAGGAGCTTCTACCAATGCTGACGGCTCTTACACACTGAGTGTGCCAGCCTCGGCTACCACCCTGACTTTCAGCTTTATTGGCTACGGCTCCGTAGATCGTCCCATCGGCGACGGTTCTGCTGTCAACGTATCTCTGGCTTCTTCTGCCCGTAATCTGGACGAAGTAGTAGTGACGGGTCTGGCTACCACGATCAAGCGCGCCAACCTTGCCAACTCTATTACTACCATTTCTGCTAAAGACCTGACGGGTAGCACCCGCCCAGTATCGGTAGATGCTGCCTTAAGCGGCAAAGTGGTAGGTGCTAACATTGCCCAAACCAGCGGTGCTCCCGGTGGTGGTATGTCGGTACAGCTGCGTGGTATTTCTACCATTAATGGCTCTTCACAGCCACTTTATGTTATTGACGGTGTATATGCCATCAATGCAGAGGTAGGCAACGGTGCTGGTTCGGCGGCCTTCTCGGGCGCGGCCGCCGGTACGGGCCGCACCACTCAGGACAACGGTATCAACCGTCTGGCTGACCTGAACCCCAACGACATTGAGTCGATTGAAGTACTGAAAGGCCCCAGCGCAGCTGCCATCTATGGTACGCGTGCCAACGCCGGTGTAATCGTTATCAAAACCAAGCGTGGTGCTGCCGGCAAAACCCGCATCAGCTTCAACCAAGACCTAGGCTTCGCCGAAGCTTGGCGCCTGCTTGGTAAGGAAGACTGGACCGACCAGAAGCTAGAGAAATTCTACACGGGTGCTCGCCTAGCTTCTGAAAAGTCGAAGCTGGCTGCTGCCAACGCTTCCGGCCAGATTTTCGACTACGAGAAGGAAATCTACGGCAATACGGCTTTCCTGCGCAACACAGGCCTGAGCGTATCGGGTGGTAATGAGCGTACACGTTTCTACGTGGCTGGTTCTACTACCAAGGAAGACGGCATTGTAAAGCGTACCGGTTTTGAGCGTCACTCTGTACGAGCCAACATCGACCAGAAAATTGGTCAGCGGATTGATATTGGCCTAAGCGGTAACTATATCAACTCTTCCAACCAGCGTGGTTACACTGGCAACGACAACAACGGTATTTCGCTGGGCTATAACTTAGCTTATACACCGAGCTACGCGCAGTTGTTCCCAAATGAAGCCGGCCAGTATCCGGATTCTGATTACACAGGTGATAACCCGCTGGCAGTAGTTGGCCGCGCCATCAACGAAGAAACCACCAACCGCTTCGTTCAGACGGCAAACTTCACACTGCGTCTGATCGACAACGAAACTTCCTCACTGCGCTTTGCCGCTCAGGGTGGTGTCGATTACTCGGCTAGCGAAGCCTTGCTCGCACTGCCTGGTGATATGCAGTCACAACGTGCTCGGGCCTTGCCTGGTGTTGCTCGCGTAGCCAAGAACAACTTCTTCAATACCAACTTGCAGGGCTTCCTGATTTACGACTGGAAATTAGGAGAAGCTGTAAACTTTACTTCGCAGGTAGGTACTGTCCGTCTGTCGCAGCGTCAGAACCTGAGCTTTAACCAAGGCCAAAACCTGTCTCCCGGACCGCCTTACACGCCTAACCGTGGTACGGTGACGTCACAGGAAACAGTTCTGTCAAACGAAGCCGACGTTGGCTTTGTAGCGCAGCAGGAAGCTAACTTCCGTGACCAGATCATTGCTACGGCCGGTGTACGTTTCGATAAGTCAAACCGCAACGGTGACCCAGACAAGTACTACGCTTTCCCTAAAGCCTCGTTGGCCGTTAACTTGGCTAAGTTCGGTTTCTGGACGGTAGAGCCAGTCAACTTGGTGAAGCTGCGTGCTGCCTACGGTGCTACTGGCGGACCAGCTTTCTTCGGCGCTCTGTATTCGCCACTGGTGGCTACATCTACAGGTGGTCGTGCTGGTTTGCTAACGTCTACTTTGTTGGGTAATCCGGACATTAAGCCAGAACGTGCAACGGAGCTGGAAGCCGGTATCGACTTGGGATTCCTGGAAAACCGTATTGGGTTTGAGGCTACTGTGTACAACAAAGAGGTGTTTGACTTGGTCAACACGTACTCGCTGGCTCCTGCTACCGGTCTGACCTCTATCCGGGCGTACAACATCGGTGACCTGCGCAACCGCGGTCTGGAATTAGCTTTGAATGTGAATCCAGTACGCAAGGCCTTCCTGAACTGGAACTCGTCGACGCAGTTCTGGCTAAACCGCACGGAAGTAACCAAACTGTACGAAACGCCGTTGCGAGTTGCGCCCTTTAACACGGGCTCCGGCTTCGGTGCCACCTTCGGTCGCAACGTATTCGTAGTAGGCGAGTCGCCTTCACGCTGGTACGGTACGCCAAACGATCCGAACAGCCCGAACTTCAGCGGCCTGACGCGTTACGAAGATGCCCAGCCAACGTTCCAGATGTCGTTTCTGAACTCGTTCACGATTGCGAAGAACTTTGAGTTGTCGTTCCTCTTCCACTGGAAGAAGGATGGTTATAACAGCAACCTAAGTGAATTGCTAAAAGACGAAGGAGGTACTACGGAGGACTGGAGCGAAGACAGTGGCTTGTTGGCTGCTGATGGCACGCCAGTTACGAAAGGCGAGGCTCGCCAAGGCGCTTCCACTGCTGGCTTGACTGCTCGTCAGTTTATCCAGAATTCGGGTTATGTACGTCTGCGTGAAGCCTCCTTGTATTACTCGCTGCCTACTGCTCTGCGTACCAGCTTGTTCAAGGAATATGTATCGAACATCAGAATTGGTGTGTCAGGGAACAATTTGATTACCTGGACGGATTATGTAGGCTACGATCCGGAAGTTTCCAACTTCGGCGCAACTGCCAACTTTGCTCAGGTTGACGTGGCTGGTTACCCAAGCACCCGCCGGGTATTCTTCCACTTGGGCATTGACTTCTAAGTCCTGACTTTTTCACCCACTGATTCTTCAAACCATGTATACTTTCTCCCATAAGCGTACGCTGACCGCCGCCGCGCTGGTTATGCTGCTGGGGACTTCTTCCTGCGGTTTCTTTGAGACTGAAGCAGTAACTGACCCAAACAACCCTAGCCTCAATGCAGTACTCACCAATGCCAACAAAGCGCAGCTTGATGCACTGGCTGTTGGGGTAGAGGCCTCTTATCGCGCTGGCCACACTGGCAATGCCCCATATAACTGGGTGGCTGGTGTATTAGGCCGTGAGGTGACTGTACTTGCTTCTACAGAGTCGCGCTGGTACGCTGAGCTACAGGGCACCCGCACCACCCTCGACGATGCTGCCTACTATAATGGATATTACATTCCATTCTCACAGATGCGTCGTGCGGCTCAGGTGTTCCGCCAGTCGAGCAACAATAGCCAGGCGTATACCACCGAACAGAAAAAAGGTGTTGATGGCTTCACCCACACCTACGAAGCATTAGCCAAGCTGATGATTCTTAACATGCAGGGTGAAAACGGCATCCGTATTGATCTGGATGATCCATTGAAGCCTGGCAAGTTTGTGTCGCAGGCTGATGCGCTAACTAACATCCGCCAGTTGCTCGACCTTGCCTCTACAGAGCTGGACGCCGCGGGTACTTCTTTTGGTTTTCCACTATCGGCTGGATACACAGGCTTTAACACGCCCGCTACCTTTAAGCGCTTCAATCGTGGCCTTGCTGCTCGTGTAGCATTGTATCAGAAGGATTACGCTGGTGCTAGAACGGCATTAGCTGCCTCTTTCCTGGATGCTGCTGGTAGCTTGACAGTTGGCCCTAAGCTGACATTCAACCCTGCTATTGCAGGTGATGCTGGCAACCCATACTTTCAAGTGCCGAACAACACTGGCTCAACTGTAATTGGTGTACCTGATAATGTAGTGGCGGAAGCCGAAGTTGGTGATGCTCGTTTGGCCAAGATTGGCCAGCGTACTGCCGCTCGTGTAACAGGGGGTATCTCGCAGATCAACGAAGCCCGTGTATTTGCCACCAACACCAGCCCACTTGACATTCTCCGCAACGAGGAGTTGGTATTGATTTCAGCTGAAGCTAAAGCCAATACGAATGATCTGCTTGGTGCTTTGGCTGATGTGAACATAATCCGCACTCGCGCCGGCAACTTGCCAGCTCGAACCCGTCCTTTCTCTAGTGTTGAAGAAGCAACGGATGAAATCCTGCGTCAGCGTCGCTACTCACTCTTCTATGAAGGGCATAGCTTCGTAGACTTGCGTCGTACCGGCCGTCTGCGGCCTAATGTTATTGCCTCTGCCGCAACCACGTTCCCATACACGCTGGCTTTCAGCAGCACTATTGGCACAAATGCATACCGTTTGCTGGCGTCTATGCCTCGTCCAGCGGCTGAAAAAGCCTGGGACAGTGTAAACCCATAATCCGGGTCAGGTATTTTTGATCTGAAAAAAGGCCCTGCGTACTACGCAGGGCCTTTTTTATTACTGAGGCTAAACCGACTTTTATTTGATGGCAAGCTCAGTTAGCCATTAGATACCCACGGATATACTCATCCAAATCACCATCCAACACGTTCTGCACGTCGGTGCGCTCTATGCCGGTGCGTAAGTCTTTGATGAGCTTGTAGGGGTGCAGCACATAATTGCGAATCTGGGAGCCGAAATCAATACGCTTCTTGCCAGCTTCCACCATGTCGCGGGCAGCGTTGCGCTTGTCCATCTCAATCTGGTAGAGGCGCGACTTGAGCATGCGTAGGGCGTGCTCTTTGTTCATGAGCTGGCTGCGTTCAATCTGCACGGCGATGATAATGCCGGACGGGGCGTGCGTGAGACGCACGGCGGTTTCCACCTTGTTCACGTTCTGCCCGCCAGCACCACCGGCCCGAAACGTGTCCCAACTGATATCAGCTGGGTTGATTTCGATTTTGATGGTGTCATCAATCACCGGGTAGGCAAAGATGGAGGCAAAGGAGGTATGCCGCCGGCCACTACTGTCGAACGGCGACATGCGCACGAGGCGGTGCACGCCGATTTCGCTCTTGAGGTAGCCGTACGCAAAAGGCCCGTCAATCTCCAGCGAGGCTGACTTGATGCCTGCCCCTTCGCCAGGTTGGTAGCTGAGCTGGCGCACCGCGAAACCGTGCTTTTCACCCCACATGATGTACATGCGCATGAGCATTTCGGCCCAGTCCTGGCTTTCGGTACCGCCGGCGCCGGGGTTGATGTCGATGACGGCGGAAAGCTGGTCTTCCTCATCGGAAAGCATACGCTTGAACTCCAGTTGCTCCACAGCTTGCTGCGCAGCCGTAAACTCCTGCTCGATTTCCGCTTCAGTGGCCTCACCTTCGCGGTAGAAATCGTAGAGTACTTCCACATTGCTGACGGATTGCTCTACAGCTTCGTAATCGTCGGTCCAGACCTTCACGGACTTAATATCGCGCAGGATGGATTCAGCCTTTTTAGAGTCTTCCCAGAAGTCGGGGGCGGCGGCCAGGGTTTCGGTGGCTACTACCTGGGCTTTGCGGTTATCGTAGTCAAAGATACCTCCTCAGGGCCTCAGCGCGGCCCTTCAATTCCTTTACCTGGTCGTGGGTCATTGGAAAGGTTAAATGGTGAGAGTTGAATACGTAAAGGTCTATAAAATTCAACGGCCAGCCTCCGATAAGAAGCTGGCCGCTGGGCACAGATGTCGTTCAATGATTCTTATTGCCTTACACAGCCACCATCCAGCCGTGCGTATCAGCCGCCTGACCAGTCCGAATGGCCTGCAGCGCATCGCTGACGCGCAGTGAGAAGGCATCGGCGGCGGACTTGGGCAGTTCGTGGTCGTGGCCCTGGTAGCCGATAACAGCGATAGGCGCAATTGTAGCAGCGGTGCCTACTCCAAAAGCTTCCTGCAGTTTGCCATCAGCCAGAGCCTGCATTATCTCTACGGCTGATACTTTACGCTCTTCTACCGGCATGCCCCAGTCGCGGGCTATCTGCAGGACGCTGCGGCGCGTGATGCCGTCGAGGATAGAACTGCTGAGCGCGGGCGTCACCAGTTTGCCATCGATGATGAAAATAGCATTCATGGTGCCTGATTCCTCCACGTAGCGGTGCTCGGAGGCGTCAGTCCAGATAAGCTGGTTGTAGCCTTCCTGCTGGGCCAGTTTGGTAGGGTACATAGCCGCACCGTAGTTGCCGGCATTCTTAGCGTAACCTGCTCCACCTTCGGCGGAACGCACGTATTTTTCCTCGAAACGTACCCGTAGCGGCTTGTTGTAGTAAAGACCTACCGGGCAGGTGAAAATCACGAAGCGGTACGATTCGGAAGGCCGTACGCCGATGAAACCATCGGTGGCATACATGAAAGGACGAATGTAGAGGGCACTGCCTGGCAAATTAGGTACCCATTCGGCGTCGAGGCGAATCAGCTGAGAGAGACCCTGCATAAACAGCTCTTCGGGCAACTGTGGCATGCACATCCGCTCAGCCGAGGCATTGAGGCGGTGCAGGTTGTCGTAGGGCCGGAACAAGGCAATGTCGCCATCAGCGTTTTTGTAGGCTTTCATCCCCTCAAAAATAGCTTGTCCGTAGTGCAGCGCCGAGTTTGCGGGGCTTACAGTCATGTCGCCGTAAGGCAGCAGATGGGGCTGCTGCCATTCGCCGTCGCGGTAATCCACCACAAACATATGGTCGGAAAAAATTTTGCCGAACTCAATATGTTCGGGGTCCAGGTGTTCGAGGCGCGAAGCCGTAGTACGCTGGGTCCGGATGGTGAGGGTTTCGAGCATGGAAAGGGAGGTATTGATGAGGGGGATGGGGGAATTTGGGAGGTAAGCGGAGCGTGGTACTTGAAACGAGGACAGGCAGTGGGTAGTTGTTAAGACGCGAAGTCAGGGGAGTGGTTGCAGGGGCAGATCCGGCGGCGGCCAATTACATGCGGGGTTTCCAGGATACTTCTTCGGCGCCTAAATCGTGGCTCATCTGGCGGCTCAGCACAAACAGGTAGTCGGAGAGGCGATTGAGGTACATCACTACCAAATCGGCCACGTAGGAGTCTTCGCGCAGGTGGATGACAAGCCGCTCGGCGCGGCGGCACACGCAGCGGGCCACGTGCGCAAACGACACAGACTGGTGGCCGCCGGGCAGAATGAACACCCGCAGCTCGGGCAAATGAGTATTCATGGTATCCATCTCAGCTTCCAGCAACGCCACGTCGGTGGCGTGCAGGTCCGGAATTTTCATCTTTGACTTGTCTGGGTCAGAGGCCAACGACGAGCCGATAGTGAAAAGCCGGTCCTGGATTTCCTTAAGCAGGTCGCGGCGAGTGGCATTCACATCTTGGTCACGGAGCAGGCCGATGTAGGAATTTAGTTCGTCTACGGTGCCATAGCAGTCGATGCGCAAGCTGGATTTTGGTACCCGGGTGCCACCGATAAGCGAGGTCAGGCCCTGGTCGCCGGTCTTGGTATATATTTTCATGAAGCGAAATCGGAGTGATATGCGAATCGGGAAGCCAGGTAGTATTTTGACTGAAAGCAGGAAGGCCTTTCAGCGGTGCTTGATCCTGGTGAGGGGATAACAGGCAAACCGCAAAAAGGCCTTGCTCCAAACAAAAATACTAGGTTTTACTTGGCAACCTGTACGTGGTGAGTGGCCACATCGGTGTTCTCCATATCCGACTCCACTAGTCCGTCGCGCAGGCGCACGATGCGGTGGGCATAGCGGGCAATATCCTCTTCGTGAGTCACCATGATGATGGTATTGCCTTTCACGTAAAGGGCCTCGAACAGATCCATGATTTCGTGACTGGTCTTGGTGTCGAGGTTGCCAGTGGGTTCGTCGGCGAGGATGATGCTGGGGTCGTTGACGAGGGCGCGGGCAATGGCGACGCGCTGACGCTGGCCGCCGCTTAGCTCATTAGGGCGGTGCTTGGCCCGGTCAGCTAAACCTACGCTGCGGAGCGCAGCCATAGCTTTTTCCTCGCGGTCCGACTTGCTATACCCCGCGTAAATGAGCGGCAACGCCACATTGTCTAGGGAAGTAGCGCGGGGCAACAGGTTGAACGTCTGGAAAACGAACCCGATTTCCTTGTTGCGCACGTCAGCCAGTTGATTGTCGCTCATGCGGCTCACGTCCTTGCCATTGAGCACGTACTGCCCGCCGGTAGGGGTGTCGAGGCAGCCGACAATATTCATGAGCGTGGACTTGCCGGAGCCCGAGGGGCCCATGAAGGCGACATACTCGCCGCGCTGAATGGTGATGGTAACCGAGCGCAGAGCATGGATTTCCTCGGTGCCCATCCGATACATCTTCGAGATGTCGTGGGTGTCGATAACGGGGTTCAGCATGGCCGGGCCGGGTTAGTTCCAGGGAGCGGCGGCCGCTGCCTGGGCGGCAAGGCGGGCGTCGTATAGTATACGAAAGGTAGCATATTCGGCGGGGGAAAGCAACGGGCGCAGTTTGGCCAGCGAAGTGGTAGCGTATTCGGCCAGCCCGGCCGGAATGGCGGCCAGCGCATATGCCTTCAACAACGGCACTGACTCCGGATTATACTCTAGGGCTGCTTGCAGCGCGCCATAAGCCCCCAGATAATCTTTCTGCCGCTCGTAGAATGCCGCTGCTGCCAGTACGCCCGGCTCCACGAAAGGCGCCTGCTGCAGCAAGCGGCGGTAGAGCTGACCTGCCTGTTTGGCTTGGCCATCCTGGTCTGCCAGCGCCGCCTGGTAGGCGAGCCGATAGGGCTGGTGCAATGGAGCGAAATAGCCACCTGCTACCAGCTGGCGCAGCCCGGCCGTGTTCTGCTGGCGCTGTAGCAGGTCGCCACGAACTACGTTCCAGGTGGAAGCTTCCGGAGTTTGTTTGGTGGAGGCTGGAGCAAAACGTGCCACTACCTGCGTGGCTGCTGCTAATTGGCCGGCTTGTAAGGCGCGAGGCAGTTGGGCCAGCAGCGCGGTTTCGCGCAAGCCACCATCAGGCAGGCGTTCGGCAGCGGCAAGCATCTCCGCTGGCGGCAGTGTAAAACCTAGCAGCGCCAGATATTGAGCTTGGGCGGCTGGTGAAGTTGCTGCGTACGACTGCGGAGAGAGGGCCAGAACTTGCTGCAACTGCCGGGCTGGGCGTTGCATGGTGGTATCGGGCTGTGCCAGTATGGCGGCCACTGTAGCCCGCGCCGAGTCTGGTTGCTGATTCAGTGCCAATGCGTATGCGCGGTGTAGCTGCGCTTCGGGGTAGCCGTTGCGGCTGGCAGCGGCGAAGGCGGCCGCTGCCGAGCCGTAAGCGCGCTGCTCTAGTAGCCACAGGGCCTCTAGGTTCTGGTAGTAGGCGGCACTAGGCGTGTTGCCGGCCAGCAGTGGGGCCAGCGTGGTGCGGGCCGGTACCGGCTGGCCGCCATAATGCTGCGTGAGGCCGCGCAGAAACGTCAGCTGCTCGAAGTAATCAGCGTTGCTGGGGCGCTGCACCAACTGCGTGAGGGCCGGCAGGTAGCTGGTATCAGCCTGCTGAACCTGCCGGAGCGCGGCGTGGTAGAGGCGCGCAAACTCGGGTACCGTTAGGTTAGCGGCTGGGTTGGGAGCGGGTAGCGCAGGCAGGGCCACCGCAGTGCGCGGCGACTGTTGGGCCAGCAGGAGCACATTGCTCTGCCAGGCAGCATCATCCGTCAGTTCGGTTTGCTGCGCCAGCTTGGCCGCGGCCTCAAACTGCGCGTTCTGCAGCAGAAAAGCCAGCCGGTTGGTCTGGATTACTGAGTTACCTGGGTCGGCGGCTTCGGCCCGGTTGAGGTACCAGTTCACCGAGTCGGAGAGAGTGGAACGGGAGTAGAGGTGGGCGAGGTCGTTGTTAAGGCGAGAGCTGGTGGGCGCGTTTTTGAGGCCCTCGCGCAATACTGCTAGCCGGTCGAAGAAGTCGTTGGGCTCGTTGTAGAGGGCAGCCAGGCGCAAAGAAATCTTTTCAGAGGGCCGGCGGCTAAGGGCCCGGCGCAGGATGTTGATTTCGTTCTGGCGCTGCAGCCGGAACCGGTAGAGGGCCGCGCGGCCCAGGCTGGCTTTGTGGTTGTGCTCGTCCAGAATGTCACTTTCGGCATAATAGCGTTCGGCCAGTAAGGCCAGGGCGTCGCGGGAGGGCTCCTGCTCGCTTTGCAGGCGGGTCAGGTCGCCGAGGTTGTTGTAGTAGCCGGCCTGCACCTGGTAGAGCGTGGCGAAGTTGTTGCGGAACTCCACGGCCCCCACGCCTGCAATGAGCAGCACATACACGGCAAACAGCGGCAAGCGGCGCGGCTCATATACCACGCGGTACACGCGGAGCCGCTGCCGGATCAGCGGCCCGAAATTCACGAGGATGTACAGCAGATAGGCCGCCCCGCCCACAAACAGCACCAACGCCGTAAAATGGCGCGCGGCAAGTAGCAGCGGGTCGTTGGCGGTGGCAAAGGCATAGCCCAGGGTAGCAGCTGCCAGCAGCACCAGCACCAGATACAGGTAAGTGGTACCTTCTCGGTATGGCAGCCAGCCGGCAGCAGCGGCGGCGCGGCGCGGCAGGCCCAGCCAACCAATAACTACGGCCGGCAGCAGCAGCACCAAGGGGTCGAGGTGCAAGCTGGGCAGCAACAGCAGGTCACCGTCGTTCCAGATATAAAGCCCCAGCATGCCCACGTATAGCACACTGGCGGCCACAAAAGGCAGCAGCCCGAAGCGGCTGGCAGGATTTTCGGCCTGGGTGTTGAACCACAGCAGGCCGTTGATATTCTCGAATGCCACCCACAGCACCAGCAAAGCCACCAAAATAGCCCCGCCGTTGGTGAAGAAGCTGGCCAAATGCAGCGCCGTGGCATCCAAAGGCAACTTGGAACGCTGCACCAGCAGCAGACTCACGGCCAGCATCAGCCCGGCAAACAGCAACAGGCGGCGCCCCAGCGGCACTTCCGGCCAGAAAGCATGGAAGGCGTAGGCCGGAAGCACGAAAGCCGCCAGCATCAACACCAGGAAATACTGCTTCTGCGAATCGAAAATGCCCAGCAAGTCGGCATTCAGCGACATAAGCAGGAAAATAACCCCTGCCATGGTCGCCACGAAGGTGGGGCGCGGCAGCGCGCTAACTGCCGCCAGAAAGTACACCATCGCCCCAGCCAGTAGCAGCAGCAAGCCGTACGCAGCTTCCGGCCGCACATAAGGACCTACCAAATCGTGGGTTTGGGTGAGCAGGTAGCCGTTGACGCGCACTGGCAGCTTGGCCAAGCCTGCTGCTACCGAAGTCAACACGGTAGGCACCGGCTTAAGCTGGGCCACAGCCTGCACCGGCAGGGCCAAGTCGTCGCCGGTGAAATAGTGGTAGACAGCTAGCAGCACCGCCACGGCCGTCAGGGCTGCCAGCGGCAGCCAGAACAAGCTGCGCCCCGGCACGGAGCTAGCAGCAGAGGGAGAAGTCGGCACCAAACGCTATTCCAGAACTTTCGGTACGCGGAAATAATCGGAATCCTTGCGCGGGGCGTTGCGCAGGCCCTCCTGATGGCTTACAGAGTTGTGGGCCTCGTCGGGCCGCAGCACGTTGATTTCGTGCGACAGATGCACCAGCGGCTCCACATCGGTGGTATCGAGCTGGCGAAGCTGGTCCACCCAGTTCAGGATTTTGTTCAGGTCGCCGAGCATTTGCTGCTCTTTAGATTCGTCGAGTTCGAGGCGGGAAAGGTGGGCCAGTTGGCGCAGGGTGGCTAAGTCGGTGCTCACGAGGTAATCAAGAATTAAGAATTAAGAATTAAGAATTGGTGGAGACCAATTCCTGGTTTTTGGCAGCCTGCGCCGGACGGCTGGCAGTTGGCGGCGCCGGAATCCGGCGCCAAGTGCTGGGCTCCGGAATACCTTTGGCTTCGGGGCGGAAGGCGCTGGCAATGATGTCGTGGGCTTGCTGCCGGAGCCGTGGAGCATCGGCAGCAGTAAGGCCCACCGTGAAGATAGGCGCGTGCAGCACAATGGCCAGTGGCGAGTAGCGCACCCGCAAGCCCCCAACGTCGGGCATGAAGCGGTGGTTCAGTGGCATTGTGATGGGCACTATCGGTACGCCGGCCGCAATAGCCAGCTGAAACGCGCCGTCCTTAAACTCGCCCATTTCCTCGCCGGGCTTTTTGGAAATCGAGCCTTCCGGAAAGATAACAACCGAGCGGCCGGCTTCCAGCGAGCGGCGTGCCTGCACCATGGCCCGGCCCCGGCTCATGGCATTGTCGCGGTCCACGGTGATGTAGGCGCGCCCGAAAATCGGCCCCCACACCGGCACGCGGGCCAACGAGACTTTGCCCATGATGTTGAGCCAGCCCGGAATGGTGCGAAACAGCAGCGGAATATCAATGTAGGAGCTATGGTTGGCCACGTACACGCATGGCTGGCCGGCGGGCAGCGGGCTGTGGCGCACCACTTCCACCGGCATACCCCACATTCGGATGAACAGCCGGCTCCAGTGGCGGTTGAGGCTGTGCAGGTAGCGGTGCCCACTTGGCCGCCGGCTCAGAGCCCATTGCAGCGGATAGGTAACCACAAACGGCATCACAAACCAGAACGTCGCCCAGGTAGTGTAAAGCCGATGACCAAGATAGCGCAGAAGGTGCCGCATGGCTGCAAAGGTAAACCGTGAAATGGTAAGCCGTCGGTACGGGCGCGTCACTGCACGCGCACTTCCAATTTAGTTTCTGCTGGCCAGTACCTTTTCTGCTTTCAGCAGGCCGGCCACGCTCACGGCATCAGTGATGCGGTTATCCATGACCATCTGCACGGCGTCGGCGAGTGGCAGCTTCCATAGCCGCAGGTCTTCGGTCTCTTCAGGTTCCAGTTCGCCGGGAATGAGGTCTTCAGCCAAAAACACAAAGCCTTCCTCATCGGTGACGGAATTGGAGGTGTGCAGGCGGGCTATATTGGTCCAGCGGCGGGCCGTGAGGCCGGTTTCCTCGCGTAGCTCCCGCTGCGCCGACTCCAGAATGTCCAGCTCCACGGGGCCACCACCCATCGGAATTTCCCAGCTGTACTCGCTGAGCGGGTAGCGGTACTGACCTACCAGCCACGTGTTGCCTGCCTCATCAACCGGCACAATGCCCAGCGCCTTGTTTTTCATGGTCACGACGCCGTAGATGCCGCGCCCACCACCGGGGTTGAGCACTTGGTCTTCGCGCACCGAAATCCAGGGGTTATGGTATTTCACTTCGGAGCCAAGCACCTGCCAGGGGTTGTGGTTTTCGTCAAGAGAAGAATCGGGGTAGCGCATAACAGAAAAGCCAGATGAACAATGGCCCGTAAAGGTAGGGGCGGGGCGCAATTCATGTCTGTCGGGCGAATGGATAACTTGGTCGGCGAAATTCGGCGGTTGGCCAAATAGTTTAGAGCAAGCTGTTGATGGTGAGTAGTTTTGTGTCATTCAATAAGGTGTGGGGGAGTTTTGTGGAAAGGAAGGCCTCTCCCATACCGAGCCGGATGAATGATAAGAGTAGGGTGGATGATTACTAACGTCATCCGGCGCCGAATGCAAAAGACCGTTGCCGCCCCGCAATGGTCTTTTTGTTTGGGGCATACTTAGGTTGCTCAAGTGGCGGAGAAGCCGCGTAGCGGCGGTAGGTGTGTAGTCCATCCATCGACAGCCGGCAAAAGCCGCATAGCGGCGACAGATTCGCCGGCAGATAGTCCCCAAAACCTGCCGCCGCTATGCGGCTTGTTGCAGCTAACCGCTGACTTACTATAAACTTGTCGCCGCTATGCGGCTCTTCCGCAGCTTGGGTTAGGCACTAGAATTAGCCCCCCCGGACAAGATTCTGTTTCAACCTGCCGGCAAACGCCACCGTACCAGTAGTATGCTGGCTGCTCACATTCCGGCCGGCTCTGTAAATAGGTATGGCCAATCAACCCAAAAACCAGTCCAACCAGAATGACCAGTCCGGCGACCCGCTTTTCAACCTGAAGCACGCCCAGGCTGAATCAGAGCTTACTGCTCAAACCGGCGGCCTCGGCCCCACTACCAACGTATACATCAGTACCGACGAAGACGCGGAGCTTGACGAAGGCCCGCGCGACAAGCAAGGGTTACGCCGGGGCGAAACTTCGCCGAGCGAAGGTTCTGCTGCCGGCAGCCACAAATAAGTCGTCAGCACAGAGTACACGGCTTTCAGTAGCAGAACCTGCTGGCTACCAAGGCGCAGCTGGCGTCTGCTATTCAGTACCAGATACTCATTAGGTGCTATCTAAAAAGGGCTTTTCAGGGTGCGTATGCTACCGGGAAGCCCTTTTTTCAGCTTCGGACAATAGGCTGCCCTATCTTTGGCCAATGTTGCTTGCTTCTCACACCAACCAGCCGCTCGAAGCGGGCCTCGACGAAGCGGGCCGGGGCTGCCTGGCGGGGCCGGTTTTCGCGGCGGCCGTAATTCTGCCGCCGGACTTTGCACCGGCCTACCTCAACGACTCCAAGCAACTGAGTGCCCGCCGCCGCACAGTATTGCGCGCCGAAATCTGCCAGTACGCTGTGGCCTGGGCAGTGGCCGAAGCTTCTCCATTGGAAATAGCCGCTGTCAATATTGCCCAAGCCAGCTATTTGGCCATGCACCGTGCGGTAGCTGCTTTGGGCATAGTCCCTACGCATCTGGCTGTGGATGGCAACCGGTTTAAGCCCTACCCAGGTATAGCCCACACCTGCCTGATAAAAGGGGATACCCGTTTCCGCCATATTGCGGCGGCCTCCATTCTGGCGAAAACATTTCGTGATGAGCGCATGGCAGAGTTGGCCGCGCTGTATCCGGCATATGGCTGGGCTCAGAATGCCGGCTACCCTACAGTAAGCCACCGCGCCGCCATTCGGCAATATGGCACTACAGAACACCACCGGATGGGCTTCCGGCTGCTGTGAGAAAATGACGAGGTACAAAGCAAGGAGGTGATGAAGTGGTGAGGGTTAGTCGTCACTTCATCACCTCCTTGCTTTGTACCTCGTCATTCTTTACTCCTTTGTTTTGAGCAAATCCAGAAACAAGCTGAACCCGTCCACAGTCGTGGCGCCTTCGCCGAAGCTGTCGAAGCTCAGTGGCTTGATGATGTAGCCGCTCACCGCCAGATTCTGGGCCTTGAGCCGCTCTGATTCCAAATCCGACGTGGTGGTAATGAACACGTTCAGATTGACAAAATCAGGGTCGGAGCGCAGTTGTTCCAGCAGTTCCAGCCCATTCATCCGAGGCATGTTAATGTCGAGCATCACCACACTGGGTTGCTCGATTTTGGTTTGGCCGGCTTCGCCACGCAGCATGTTCAGCGCTTCGCGGCCATTGCGGGCAATGTGCATCGGCACGGTAATGTTGTTCTTCCGAAGCTCACGCTGCACATTCATGATGTCCATTTGGTCGTCTTCAACTAGCAGGATACTCGGCATAGCGGGGGTGATTGGTAGGGTCGGAAAACGGAAAGCAAAAGCCCGATGGGCAGCCATTATACGGTAGCGGGCGGCTTAGAGGCTGAACCAATAGCCTTGGCCCTGCCGGCAGGTGGCTGGCGCGGCCACGTAAAGTAGAACGTAGCGCCCTGACCTTCGGCCGACTCGATGCGGATGGAGCCGCCCTGCCGCTCCACTATTTTTTTGACGATGGCCAGCCCTACACCTGTGCTTTCCAGCGTGTCGCGCTCAGTCAGCGTCTGGAAAATGACGAAGATCCGCTCGTGATATTCTGGGGCAATACCGGGGCCGTTGTCGGCAACTGAAAAAGTGAAATAGCTCTTGTCTTCGGTGCAGCCAATGCGTACCAACCCAGTTGCTGGGTGTTGGTGGTACTTCACGGCATTGCTGATGAGGTTGGTGAACACCTGTTGTAGCTGCACACGGTTTGTAACCAGCGTAGGCAGGTAAAACGGCAACTCTACCTCAAATCCTGCGGGCAGTTCCAGTGAGTCGATAATCTCCCGCAGCAGCTGCCGCACAAATACGGGCTCGTCGGCTTGTGCCGTGCGTCCTACTCGCGCCAGGTCGAGAATACCGGTGATGAGGTGCTCCATACGGCGGACCCGCGTGCGCATCAGCAACAGAAACTCCTGAATATGCGGTGGCGTGTCGTGGCCCATGTCTTCCTCAATCCAGCGTGAGGCACTCTCAATACCCCGGAGCGGCGCTTTCAGGTCGTGCGATACCACGTAAGCAAACTGGTCGAGCTCCTGGTTGCGGCGCTCCAGCTGCGTGATGTTGCCATTGATGGTAGCTGCCATCTGGTTTAGCGACACCGATAAATCACTTAGCTCATCACCCGCCGTGTCAGTGAGCTGGGTATGGTACTCGCCCGCCGCAATCTGCGACGACATCGTCACCATCGTCTGGATGCGGTGGCCGATGAGGCGGGTGAGGTAGAGCGCTCCGGCCAGCCCCAGCACAATTGCCAGCAATGTTGTGCCCACCGAAATCAGGCGGGTTTCACGGATGCTTTCCTGGAGCTTGATTCCCTGTTTTTCACGCAGGACAGTTTCTTCGCGAGCGAAAGAAGCAAACAGCACCCGGATCTGGTCGGTGAGGCGCTTGCCTGTCAGGCCCTCTGCCTGCTCGCGGTGCAATACGCCCTGCAGACCGGCCTGATCGGGCATACGGCGGCGTGCTTCGCGCTTTTCCTGAATGAGCATGTGCGAGTAGTCAAGCCACTCGCGGAAGATGCTGCGAGCCCGCAGGATGCGCGCGTGCTGCGCCGATGTGTCCGGCAGTTCAGTAAGCAGCTGCTCGAAATGCCGGACCAGGTACCGTTCACCTTCATGGTAGGGCTGCAGAGTTTCTTCCTTGCCAATCAGCAGAAAGCCCCGAAATCCATTTTCCATATCTACAATGCTGCGCAGCAGAGTAGAGGCCTCTGAGGAGGTGCGTTGTGAAAGCTGCACGCGCCGGGCATTGCGCAGCACCTTGCGTGAGAGCTGGTAGTTGACAAACACTACCCCTACAAACAGCAGCAGAATGATCAGAAAACCAGTGAAGAGCTTGGTAGACAGCTTTAACCTCATGCGAAACAAGAAAATGAATACCAGAAATCTGCTGTCCGGTACGCAAGCGCCTGGCCATAGTTGGTGGCTGGCACCAGCAGAAGCTGGCAGCCCTTGCCATAGCAGGCTGCTTTGCTGCAACAGGATTGGCAAAGATACCCGATGCAAACTGCCACGCGGAAATGGCTAATTTCGCCCCGCCGCCGGGCGGCGCCCTCACCTTCCCACCCACCTTCTCCATGAGCGAAACTCTCAAAACCGTTGTTCTGAATGATGTGCACCAGCAGCTGGGTGCCAAGATGGTGCCTTTCGCTGGCTACAACATGCCGGTGCGCTACTCCTCCGACCTTGATGAGCACCACACCGTGCGCCGGGCCGTGGGCATCTTCGATGTGTCGCACATGGGCGAGTTCCGGGTGCGCGGCCCGCAGGCCCTCGACCTGATTCAGCGCGTAACCAGCAACGACGCCAGCAAGCTCACCGACGGTAAAGCGCAGTATTCGTGCCTGCCCAACGCCGAGGGCGGCATCGTGGACGACCTGCTGGTGTACAAGCTGGCCGACGAAGACTACATGCTGGTGGTAAACGCCTCCAACATCGACAAAGACTGGAACTGGATCAGCCAGCACAACACGCAGGGCGCCGACCTGGAAAACGTGTCGGACCAGATGAGCCTGTTTGCCGTGCAAGGCCCCAAAGCCAGCCAGGCGCTGCAGACCCTCACCGATGTAGACCTGAGCACGATTCCGTACTACTCGTTTGTGCAGGGCCAGTTTGCCGGCGTCGATAACGTCATTATTTCGGCCACGGGCTATACCGGCGCGGGCGGATTCGAGCTATATGTGCCCAACGAGCACGCCAAAACGGTGTGGGACAAGGTGATGGAAGCTGGCCAGCCCTACGGCCTCAAGCCCATCGGCCTCGGCGCCCGCGACACGCTGCGCCTGGAAATGGGCTACTGCCTCTACGGCAACGACATCGACGACACCACCTCGCCGCTGGAAGCCGGCCTGGGTTGGGTGACCAAGTTCACCAAGGACTTCACCAACGCCGAAAGCCTGAAGCAGCAGAAAGAAGCAGGTGTGGCGCGCAAGCTGGTCGGCTTCCTGATGGACGGCCCCGGCATTCCGCGCGGCCACTATGAGCTGGTGAACGAAGCCGGTGAGAAAATCGGGGACGTGACGAGCGGCACCCAGTCGCCGAGCTTGAGCAAGGGCATCGGCTTGGGCTACGTGCAAACCGAACTCAGCAAGCCTGGCAGCAAGGTGTTCGTGCAGATCCGAGGTAAAAACCAGCCAGCCACCGTCGTGAAGCTGCCCTTCGTTCCTGGCACGGAGGAAGCGTAGCCGACGAAGTGCTCAATTGAACGTCAGGCAATAAACGTCATGCAGAGGCGCAGCCGAAGCATCTCGCCAATGTAGTAAGCTCAATTACTGCGCTGGCGAGATGCTTCGGCTGCGCCTCTGCATGACGTTCTTTTATATCCTCACCGCATAATTGATTCTGTTTCATGCCAACGATAGATATCTGCTTCTCACCGGAGCTGCTGCCACTTTTCGACCTGCGGGGCCGCGTGGCGGTAGTGGTGGACGTGCTGCGCGCTACTTCTTCCATTGTGGCGGCGCTGGCCTCGGGCGTCACGCATTTGGTGCCGGTGAGTGAGCTGGCCGAATGCCGGGCCCTGGCGGCTGAGGGCTACCTCACCGCTGCTGAGCGCGACGGCCGCCAGGCCGAAGGCGTGGACCTTGGCAACTCACCCTTCGGCTACCTCGACGGCGTGGTGCCGGTGCGCGGCCGGGCCGTGGCCATCACCACCACCAACGGCACCCGCGCCCTGCACCTCGCGCAAACCGCCGATGCCGTAGCAGTGGGCGCCTTCCTGAATCTGCAGGCCGTGGCCGATTATGTGCGCCAGCAGCAGAAGGACGTGGTGGTGGTCTGTGCCGGCTGGAAAGGCCAGTTTTGCCTCGAAGACACGCTCTTCGGTGGCGCGCTGGCCGCCCGCCTCACGGGCACCTTCGACACTACTGCCTCCGACGCCACCCTGGCTGCCCTCGACCTGTGGCGCGCCGCCGAAGCGGATGTGGCCGGCTACCTGCTCAAATCGTCGCACGTGCGCCGCCTCAACAGCCTGGAGCTGCACAAAGACATGGAATTCTGCGTGCGTCCCGACGTATACGACCTCGTGCCGCTGTTCCGTGAAGGGCGAATCGAGGTGATGAAGTAAGAATGTCATTCCTTGCTCCGCTCGGAATCTCGCGTGCTGAAGTTGCAGTGGTATTATTTACCAACCTAGCGAGATTCCGAGCGGAGCAAGGAATGACGTTCTTACTTTAGCACCCCCATCACCTCATTTCAGCTTCTCATTATTGCGGTGGCGGTCGGCGTCGCGCAGGGTTTTCTTGGCCAGGTTGCGCTGTAAGGCGTCCGTGAGGTTGATGCCGGTCTGATTGGCCAGGCAGATGACCACGAACAGCACGTCAGCCAGCTCATCGGCCAGCACTTTGTCTTTGTCGGACTCCTTGAACGACTGCTCGCCGTATTGCCGGGCAATAATGCGAGCCACTTCGCCCACTTCCTCCGTGAGCATGGCCATGTTGGTTAGCTCGTTGAAATACCGGACACCGGTGGTCTGAATCCAATTATCGACGGTTTGCTGGGCTTCTTCGATGGTCATGGGAGAGTAGCTGAATAAGGGAGTAACTGAGTAGAGAGTAACTGAGTAGGACATTCTGATACAATACCGTTCTACTCAGTTACTCTTTGCTCTCCGGCGAGTCCAGCACGATGGTAACCGGGCCGTCGTTGAGCAGTTCCACCTGCATGTCGGCCCCGAACTCGCCGGTCGGTATGGGCTGGCCCAGCAGCTGCTCCAGCTGACGCACAAACTGCTTGTAGAGCGGAATGGCCAGCGGAGGCGGGGCAGCGCCGGTGTAGCTGGGGCGGTTGCCTTTGCGGGCATCGGCCAGCAGCGTAAACTGGCTTACTACCAGTACCTGCCCGCCCACATCCTGCACTGAGCGGTTCATTTTGCCTTCGGCATCGGAAAAGATGCGCAACTGCGTAAGCTTGCGCGCCATCCAGTCGAGAGACGCCGCCGTATCGGTGGGTGCGAAGCCTGCCAGCACCAGCAAGCCCGGCCCGATCTGTCCCGTAATGCGGCCTTCTACAGTGACGCTGGCGTGCCGGACACGCTGAATAACGGTGCGCATATGGTGGATTGTTGGGTTGTGGGAGTGGTGGATTGGCACCAAAGATAGTGCTCCAGGATCCGCTCAGGATGACTGTATCTTTGCCAGCCCACTACCGCATCAACCCACCACTCCACCATCTTGCGTCTGTCGTTTCGGTTGTCTGCTTTCTGGTTGCCGCTGCTGGCGTTGCTGGCCGTGGTGGCTGTGCGCCTGCACAACCTAAGCCAAGTGGCACTGCCCGATTACGACTCGGTGCGCAACTGGCAGATTGTGCAGGAGGTGGCACATGGCAACCTGCACAACCTGTTTCACCACGGCAGCCCCGGCTTCTCGCTGCTCTATGCGCCGGTGGCCTGGCTGACCTCTGATTACCACGTATTCCAGCACCTGAATGCGCTGATAGCCGTGGCCGCGCTGGCTTGGCTATGCCAGCTGGTAGCCCGCGAGCTGCGCCTTACCGCGCCGGAAACGGCGTTGCTGCTGCTATTCGTCGGCACCTCAGTGTTCCTCACCTTTTCGGGCCGCGACTTTACCATGGGTTCGTGGAGCTTGCTGCTGTTTGTGGGGCTGTTGCGGGCACACTATCAGCGGCTGCGGCAGCCTACTACGGTGGCGTTGCTAAGGGCGGCGGTATGGCTGGCCGCCGGGCTCAGTATCAACTATAAGTTCTTGCTGACGCTGCCCATCCTGCTGGTACTGGAACTTCTCTATGGCGGCCGGCTGCTTTGGCAATGGCGCAACCTGGGGCGGGTGCTGCTGGTGCTGGCTGCGCCTTACGTGCTGCTGGGCGCGCTCGGAGCCATTGGTGGCGTGCCGTGGTATCGGTGGCCGGCCGTGTACTACAACCTCGTGTTTCCGGGGGCGCAAAACGCCGCCGGCCGCACCGGCCACCTGCGCTTCGATGGGCTCTACTACCTGCGCTTCCTGCACGACTTCGAGTCGCCGCTGCTGGGGCCGGGCCTGGCGGCGGGCCTGTGGCTGCTGGGGCGGCGCCTGCGGACATTGGCCGGCCCGCGCTGGCCGTGGCCGGCGCCGGGGCTGCTGCTGTATATGGCGGTGTGGGCGGGCTGCTTTGTGGTAGGTATGTCACTGTTGCTGAAGGCGCCGCGCGGGTTGCTGCTGGCATACCCGCTGCTGTATGTGCTGGCGTTTTGGGGCGTACGGCAAGTGCTGAGCCGTTGGGCTGGTGCAAAAGCCCGCCAATGGTTGCTGGCTGCCACCGTGCTGCTGGCCGTAGCATTCAACCTGTTCCGGATTCAGCGCGAAATCTATGCTTACGCGCCCACCCGCTACGGGCAGGTGGCTGCCTGGTTGCAGCAGCAGCAGCCGGGGCCGGTGCGCGTGGCCAGCACGCTTAGCCTCGGCGTTGCCCCATTCCTGGCCGCTTCCGATACTGTTTCCGTCATCGTGAGCGAAGCTGAGCTGAGTGAGGCACGTCGCCAGGGTATGCAGTACGCCCTGCTCGATGCTTCCTGGCGCGTTGTGAATGCGCCGGTTTTCGACTCGTTGCGCCGCCAGTTGCCGCTGGCTATGTGGCCGGAGCCGCTGCTTACCTCCCCGTTGCTGTTCCTGGAGCACTCCGAATACACTGGCCTCGGCTACGAGGAAACCCTGCAACTGCAGCGCGCTGCCGCCCGCCATTCCCGGCAACTACAGCTGTACCACCTGCAGCCCTGAGAAGCTGTTGAAGCCAGGCATCCATATATGTGCCTACCACGCCTGAGAGCGTTCTGGAAAAGTAAAAAGCAGCCCGGAGGCTGCTTTTTGTATGCAAGGACACGCACGCAGCCTCAGCTTACGGATTGGCTTGCGTAGGCAGGTTGTTCACGTTTATCAACGGTATGCTGGTGTTGTAGCTTTCATTGATTTTACGCAAGAACAGGTTCGCCAGCAACGCGTTGCCACGGGGTGTCAGCGTGATACGGTCCAGCGAGTAGAAATTGCCGCGCACCAGTTCCGGCGTGTAATTCACCCCATTGACATTGATGTTGCCGGCAACCTGCGAAAACAGTGCGTCGTTGGTATCGAGCAACGGTAGCCTGAAGGTAGTATTGGCCAGCCCCAACATGCCTGTGCGGAAGTCCTCTGCCACCTGGCTGATACGAGCTACCTCCAAGTAGTCCAGCACATCGGCACCAGTTACCGGGTTTTGGCGGCTGCCGTAGGGGCGGGTCTGGGGCGCACCCGTCACTGATTCCAGCCGGCCGATGCGGCGCTGGCCGTTGGGCAGTACATAATCTTCGCCCGAAACAGCCTGAATGGCTCCCGTAAACGTGCGCACAAACAGCGTATCGTTGGCCGTGGCGCTGTTCTGGCGCAGGCGCTGCTGCACGTCGAGGCCGCGGCTCAGGCGCAGTACGGGCAACGTAAATAGGGAAGGCGGCAGGGCTACCACGCCGGGCCGGCCACCGGCAGAAAGCTGCGCAAGCAACAAGCGGGCGTTGGCCGTAAGGGCGGAAGCATCCGGCAGCGGACCACAACTGCCGCCGCTCACCACATACGGCAGCAGATCATCGAGCCCCGCAAAAAACGTGAAAAACGAGGCATTGGCGCTGGCCGACGTGACCACCTGCAGGTAGGTGCGGTTGTCGTTGGCTGGCAGCAGCCGCTCGAAATAAGGATTGAACAGGCCGACGCGGTTGAGGTTGGCCGTGTTGCCAATGCCCGCAATGCCAATCTGGCTGAGGCGCAAACCCGGTACGCCCAGGTTCTGGGGCAGTGTAGTAGCGGCCCGAGGATATAGGTACAGCGTATCGGCACCATTGCAGCCAGCTGTGTTGATAAATCGGGCCGAAGTAGAAGCAGGCTTCACCCGCGCCGTCCGGGGCAGGCCGTTGGCATCAAAGCCAGTCAGGGTTAGGTAGCCGGTGCCGGCGCCACTTGCCAGCAGTGGCTGCGTAAACGTAGCGTTGGCATCAACCTTGGTAAACTGCCCGGCAATCAGGTTGGCGTAGGAATACGACTGGCTGGCGCTCGTGAGGCCCCCGTCAGCGAAGCCCGCGGTGTAAGAGTCGCCAACGGCTACGTAGCGGGTCAGGTCGAGGCCATTGCTGCTCAGAGCTGGCACCGGCTGGTCGGGCGAGCAGCCAGCCAGTAGCAGGAGCGCGCTGGCTGCTGCGGGCAGCGCCGTACGCAGAGTAGAAGAGGAAAAAATGTGCACTGAAGTCAGGCCTTAAATGAACAGGAAAGCGGGCAAACGCCGCCGACTACTTAACCGAGCTGGTAGCGCGGCCCCCAAACGAGTAGGAGATGCCCACCGCCGCCGTCTGCACCGCCGTGCGGTACGAGCCGTCGATGTTGCTCACCACGTCGCGGGAGGCATTCACGCGGGCCCGCCGCTCGCCGCTCTGGGCGTAGCTATACGCCAGGTCCAGCATCAGATTGGCTTTCAGCGCCAAGCTCAGTCCCACCGAGCCACCGAGCAGGTTGGCATCGGGCAGATCCGGCGAA
Organism: Hymenobacter puniceus; assembly: GCF_014333525.1. Classification (GTDB taxonomy): domain Bacteria; phylum Bacteroidota; class Bacteroidia; order Cytophagales; family Hymenobacteraceae; genus Hymenobacter. Next base: position 223,454 of record NZ_JACSCX010000001.1, on the reverse strand, counting down.
ATGTACTCATCGCGCACGGGCGTTTCGTCGTAGCTCACGCCGCCGCGCACGCTCAGGCTGGGCGTCACGGTGTACTCGGCACCAACCCGGAACGCCATGGCGTCTTCGTAGCGGCGCCCGGCCGTCACGCGCGAAGCGTTGTCGAGCTCGAAATTCAACGAATCGTAGCGGCTCCAGCTGGTGAGGTGAAAATCGAACGTCACCAGCAGGTTCCTGGTCATGCGGTCAGCCATGCCCACTGCCAGCGTAGACGGTAGCTCCAGGTCGGTACGGAAACCAGCGCTGGCCGGAAACTGTGCGGCGTCACGCTCCGGAATGCCGGAGTAGGTAGCTTCTCCATTCCGCACTTTCAGCGTGACGGGCGTGCGGTAGCTGATGCCAAAAGCCAGGTTGTCGGCAGTACGGCCGTACAAACCTACGTTGGCGCCGTAGCCGCTGCCGCTGCCCGTAAACAGGGCCTGTGCGGTTGGGTCGTCGTACTGGCCCAGGGCGCGCTGCTGGCGCATGTCGCCGTAAGCATAGATTACGCCGGCCCCCACGCTGAAATTTTCGTTGATCTGGTAGCCAACCGTAGGCTGCACGTAGAGGCTGCTGAGGCTGGCTTCCTGCACCACACTACGGCCTTCCCAGTTCGCAGGCCATTTGGTATTGTAGCCGAAAGGCTGGTTCACGCTCAACCCCACACTGAGCTTGCTGTTGATGCGGGTGGCAGCGTAGAAGTAGCCATTCGGTTGCGGCTGCAGCTCCTGGCGCGTCAGGCGCCGCGAGTCAGTGCCCAGAAACGAGGACAGGCGCGCGGTGCCCAAACCGCCCATGCTCACATGCGTCAGCGAATCGAGGTGGCCCAGCGCTCCGGGATTGTAGTAGAGCACGGCAATGTCGCGCACGTAAGCAGTGCCGGCGCCGCCCAGCCCCAGCAGGCGCGCACTCTGCGGCGCCGACTGGAAGCCCCCGGCGGTGGCGGAAAGCGAAAGAAACAGGAAACCAGAAAGAAAGTAATGACGCGCCATGCAGACAGGGTTTCGGACAATAGGCCGCAAAGGTAGCGTACTGAGGTGATTAAGTGAGTAGACGATGAGCCAATTGAGCGGGAAATTCCGATGCTCTCTTCTGCATCCAGTTCTGCTATCAATAGGCTCTGCTGCGCCGGTTTTAAAAACGTTTTCCCGGTTATCGTTTCACACCCAGGCTGTCCAGCGCGTGCTGGTAGCGGCGGGCATTTTGGCGGTGTTCGGCGTAGGTTTCGGCGAAGTCAGAAAAGCCGCTCAGGTCGGCTCGGGCGCAAAAAAACAGGTAGCGGTGCGCGGCGGGCTGCAGCACCGCATCAAGGCTCTGGCGGTTGGCCGACGTAATAGGGCCCGGTGGCAGCCCCTTATGGCGGTAAGTGTTGTAGGGCGAATCCACGAGTTTGTCGCGGTTGAGCACCCGCTTCACCCCAAAGTTGCCGATGGCCCACAGCAGCGTAGGGTCGGCCTGGAGGCGCATGCCACGTCGCAGCCGGTTGAGGTACACGCCCGCAATTACCGGTTTGTCCTCTTTCTTGGCCGTTTCGCGCTGCACGATGCTAGCCAGCACGTGCACCTCGGGCACGGTCAGCTTCAACGAATCGGCCCGTTGGCGGCGCTGCGTGGTCCAGAACCGGCGGTGCGTGGCCGCCGCCGAGTCCAGAAACTGCCGGGCCGACGTGTTCCAGAACGCTCGGTAGGGGCCAGGCAGAAACAGCGTCAGGATGGTGGTGGTATCGAGCTGGTAGCGGCGGCGCAGAAACGTGTTATCCTGCAGCAGTTGGCGCAGCTCCAGCGAGTCGGCCTCCAGCTGCCGGCTGATCTGGCGGGTGAGCTGGGGCTTGTATTTAAAGGCATCGAGGGTGAAAGCCACCGTGTCCTGGCGGCCGGCCAGCAGCATGTCCAGCAGCGCGGCGTTGCTGAGGCCGGGTTCCAGCCGGTAGCGGCCGGGGCGCACCTGCGTCGGATAATCGCGCTGATCGGCCAGCCACTCAAACGTAGTTGGATCGAGCAGCAGCTCCTGCCGGCGCAGTGAGTCGCGCACGGCCGGCCAGTTTGCACCCGTCCGGATGTACAGGTAAGCCGCCCCATACGGCGACTCAGCCACGTTGGGCTGCCACAGCACGCGCCACGCGCCATACAGCGCCGCGCCGCCACTCAGCAGCAGCAGAAACAGCAACGCCAGTACCAGACTGCGGCGAGCGGAAGAACGAGTGGAAGAAGTCAACTGGCGAGAAATACAGAACCGAAGAAGCCTTAAAGATAGCGGCTGCCCTGTTGGGGCAGCCGCTATGTACTATCAGAGTAATATCAGGTAAGTTGTTAGTTGCTGGTTGTCAGCTGTCAGGCAATGAGCATGCTTTCTGACAACCAACAACCAACAACTAACAGCTAACAACTAACAACCAGCAGCCAGCAAAAGCTTACTCGCCGTTGACCAGGGCCGCAATGGCATCGGCGGCTTCCTGCTGGCGCTGGCGGCGCGCAATTTCCACAGGCGGCGCGGCCCGCACCTCGCAATCGGGGATGGAGCACCGCTCGCAGGTTTCGTTTACGCGCTTCTGCACGATGTTCGGGTCGTTGAGGAACTGCACTTTCTGGCGCAGGTTGTCGTCGCAGAGCAAGCCTACGGTCACGCTCACGGCGGGCTCGGTGGCCGTGCCGGCGCGGGCCAGCGAAAGGCACAGGTACTCGTCTTCGTTGGGGTAGCGCGAGCGTTGGGCGCCCAGCACGAAGGCCGGTGCCGGACCGGCCGCCTGCTCCCGCGCCTCCCGAATCAGGCGGATAGACACCCAGCGGCGGCAGTACTTTTCGTGTAGCTCGTTGCCGTGCGGGTTGTGCAGCCGCGAGAGGTGCAGCTCTTTGCTCAGCAGATACGCCGCGTCGGCATCGGCCTGGTCGAAGCGCAGGAAAAACAAGCTCTGGATGCCGAAGTAGCGCGGCAGCAGGTTGGTGATGCGCTGCATGAACATCTCCGGCGACACGTCATACTTCGTGAGCATGGCCTGCAGACGCGCCGGCTGCCAGGTGGCCTGCCCGAAAAAGTCCTGCAGGTCGCGTACGAGGCTTTCCTCCTCCATTAGCAGGGCCCCCGCAAAATAAGACGCCTTGAAGTTGTTGAGAACCTCATCGAAGGAATGCACCGGGAAGGTGGCATTCACGTAGGGCCGCTCTTTCAGGTTGAGGTAGTTGAAGGCCACCTCGCGGCCCAGCACAAACGACTCCTGCGCCTTGCTCAAGCCCGGCCGCAGCAGCAAACAGCGGGTTTTTGGCTGAAACACCGACCGCAGCCGACCCAGCGCCGCATACTCGGCCAGCTTCTGGCGGTCGAGGCGGTAGCTGTATTTGTTGGTCAGCACGCGCTCCAGCTGTGTGGTGTCGAATGGGGCCTGAGTGCTCAGGTTTTGCTCACCGCAGAAGGTGCGCACGTCCTGCTCCAGCTCCTCGAAGTAGTTGTCGTGCATCTCCTGATAGGAGCGCAGCGCGGCCAGAAAGAAGCTTTCCTGCCGCATTTCGTAGTTGCGCGCTATTTCGAAGATAGTGCTGATAAAGGCGTTCATCTTAGCCGGCGCATCCGCAATCAGCTCCACAATGCGCAGTGGGTCCAGCCCGAACATCTCCAGCGGAAACTCCTTCAGCAAATCCGACTGCAGCAGCTCGGAAATGGGCTCTAGCCGCCGGCTCAGTGTCAAGGACGTTAGCTGGTCGTAGCTCACGCCCAGCACCTTGCTCAGCCCCAGAATCTTATCCGCCTTAGGGTACTTTTTGCCTTTCTCAATCTCGTTGAGGTAGGACACCGACACGTCGCAGGCGCGGGCCAGTTCGGCGGGCGTGAAGCCGCGTTCCTGGCGCAGCTCGCGCAGTTTCAGCCCGAAAATAAGTCGGACAACCTGACCGTGGCTTAGCATTTATGGAGAGAGATGTAGAAGCGAGAGAGGAGGTAAGGCTAGCAGCAGCGCGTATCAGCTCCAATAAGCAGCGTTGCGGCATCCGGAACCACGCAAATCAACGCAAATTCAATGGGTTATAAAAATTAGCGAAAATTCGCTTGTTTAATAAAATTCGCTGAGTTACGTTTGTTGTGTCCTCAGCGCAGGGCCCCGATTGTTCTCACTCTCAACCGATTCCTGATGTCACCCTTCGCCGACCTTGAGCCCGCCGTATCCACTCCGAAGTTCCTGACGCCGGAGCGCGTGAAAATCACCGGCACGTATTCGCCGGAGTTTGCTGAAATCCTGACGCCATCGGCGCTGGCGTTTGTGGCCGAGCTGCACCGCCGCTTCGACCACACGCGGCAGGCGCTGCTCAAGCGCCGCGAGGAGCGGCAGCAGGCATTTGAGGCCGGCCAGCTACCCGACTTCCTGCCCGAAACGCGCCTGATCCGCGAAAAGCCCTGGACCGTAGCCCCCATCCCGGAAGACCTGCAGGACCGCCGGGTGGAAATCACGGGGCCGGTCGAGCGGAAGATGATCATCAACGCTCTGAACTCGGGCGCCAAGGTGTTTATGGCCGATCTGGAAGATTCCAATTCGCCCACCTGGACGAACGTGGTGGAAGGCCAGCGCAACCTGCGCGACGCCGTGCGCGGCACTATTTCGCTGAGCACACCCACCAAAGAATACAAACTCAACGAGAAAACTGCCGTGCTGATGGTGCGGCCCCGCGGCTGGCATCTGCTGGAAAAGCATATGCTGGTAGATGGCGAGCCGGTCAGCGCCGCACTGTTCGACTTCGGCCTCTACTATTTCCACAATGCCCACGAGCTGTGCGCCCGCGGCACGGCCCCGTACTTCTACCTGCCCAAAATAGAAAGCCACCTGGAGGCGCGCCTCTGGAACGACGTGTTCGGGTTTGCGCAGTGGTCGTTGAAGCAGCCAAAGTGCACGATTAAGGCCACCGTGCTGATTGAGACGCTGCCGGCGGCATTTGAGCTGAACGAAATCCTGTATGAGTTGCGTGAGCACAGTGCCGGCCTTAACTGCGGCCGTTGGGACTACATTTTCAGCTACATCAAGCGCCTCGGCCTGAAGCCTGAATTTAGATTGCCCAACCGCGCCGATGTGACCATGGCCGTGCCCTTCATGGCTGCCTACTCGCAACTCGTGATTCAGACCTGCCACCGCCGCGGCGTGCACGCCATCGGGGGCATGGCCGCCCAGATTCCCATCAAGAACAACCCCGAAGCTAACGAAGCTGCCCTGGAGAAAGTGCGGCTGGACAAGGTGCGGGAAGCCAAAAACGGCCACGACGGCACTTGGGTGGCGCACCCAGGGTTGGTGCCGGTGGCGCTGGCCGTGTTTGACGAGTTGATGCCCGAGCCTAATCAGATTGCCAACAAGCGCGAAGACTTAGTGGTAACGGCCGAAGACTTGGTGCGGGCCCCGCAAGGCCAGATCACCGAGGAGGGCGTCAAGCTCAACATCGACGTGGCGGTGCAGTACCTGGAATCGTGGCTGGGCGGCAACGGCTGCGTGCCCATCTACAACCTGATGGAAGACGCCGCCACCGCCGAAATCAGCCGCGCCCAGGTGTGGCAGTGGCTGCACACGCCTGGCACCGTCCTCGCCGATGGCCGCCCGCTTACGGTAGAGCTTTACCGCAGCCTGGTGCCCGGCCAGCTGGAGAAAATACGGGCGCTGGTAGGAGAGGAGCGCTACGCCGCCGGCCGCTACCTGGAAGCCGCCCGCCTGTTTGATAAGCTGGTGATGAGCGAGAAATTCATCGAATTTCTGACCGTAGCCGCCTACGAGCAGCTCAAGTAGAACAGAGTGACACTCTGTTCTGATGCGCCAGCGCCAAGGCAGTTTCGCACCACTTGTTTTCCTCGAATCGGTCCGCTACTGGCGCCACCAAGAGTATTCCCTGACCACTGATTGCCGCTTTGCGGCAGAGCGGAGTACCACTCTGCTCTACTTTTTCAGCCGCTCCAAGAGCTGGCCGGCTACCTCTTTGTCCTAATTGAACGTCCACTTTCTCAACCCCAACTACCATGAACAAGCAGGAACGTATTGCCGCCATCAAGCAGGACTGGGCCACGAATCCGCGTTGGAGCGGCATTACGCGGCCATACACCGCCGAGGAAGTGGTGAAACTGCAGGGCTCGGTGCAGATTGAGTACTCATTGGCTCGGCAGGGCGCTGAGCGGCTCTGGCACCTGCTGCATACCGAGGAGTACGTGGCCGGCCTCGGCGCCCTCACCGGCAACCAGGCCGTGCAGGAAGTGCAGGCCGGCCTCAATGCCATCTACCTCTCGGGCTGGCAGGTGGCTGCCGATGCCAACGGCGCCGGCCAGATGTACCCCGACCAGAGCCTGTACCCCGCCGACAGCGTGCCCGTCGTAGTGAAGCGCATCAACAACGCCCTGCTCCGCGCCGACCAGATTCAGAGCGTATCCGGCGAGGGCGACGTGCATTGGATGGTACCGATTGTGGCCGATGCCGAGGCCGGCTTTGGGGGCAACCTCAACGCGTTTGAGCTGATGAAAATGATGATTGAGGCCGGCGCGGCCGGCGTGCACTTCGAGGATCAGTTATCGTCGGCGAAGAAGTGCGGGCACCTGGGTGGCAAGGTGCTGGTGCCCACTCAGGAAGCCATCAACAAGCTGGTAGCGGCCCGCCTTGCCGCCGACGTGCAAGGCACGCCCACGCTGGTAGTGGCCCGCACCGACGCCGATGCCGCCGACCTGCTCACTGCCGACGTGGACCCGCGCGACCAGCCTTTTATCCTGCAGGAAGCCGAGCGCACCTCCGAGGGCTTCTACCGGGTGCGCTGCGGCGTAGAAGCCGGCATTGCCCGCGGCCTAGCCTACGCCCCCTATGCCGACCTAATCTGGATGGAAACCTCGCACCCCGACCTGGAGCAGGCCCGCCAGTTTGCCGATGCCATTCATGCGCAATTCCCGGGCAAGCTGCTGGCTTACAACTGTTCCCCGTCGTTCAACTGGGCTGCCAAGCTGAGCGTGGAACAGATGGAAACCTACCGCGAGGAGCTGGCCGCAATGGGCTACAAGTTCCAGTTTATCACGCTGGCTGGCTTCCATGCCCTCAACACCAGCATGTTTGAGCTGGCGCTGGCGTACAAAGCACGCGGCATGGCTGGCTACTCAGAGCTGCAGGAGCGGGAGTTTGCGCTGCAAAAGCACGGTTTCAAGGCTGTAAAGCACCAAAGCTTCGTCGGCACCGGCTACTTCGATGCCGTGCAGAACGTGGTAACCAGCAACCTCACCAGCACTGCTGCATTGGTGGGCAGTACCGAGGAAGCGCAATTCTGAATCACGGATTGACGCGGATTTTCCACGGATTACACGGATTTTGTGGACGGCGCTAAACTGCGTATTCGGAAGGTTACAACGAAAAGAGGCTTGCCATGTGGCAAGCCTCTTTTGCTTTCAATCGTCATTAAAATCCGCCAAATCCGCAATTAAAACGGCTCAGCTATCTGGCCATAATCTAAGCCGTGGCGCTGGGTGGTTTCCTGCAGGATGGTTTTCTGCCAGGGACGCAGTACCTGGTCGGCGCCCAGTTCGATGATGTCGGCCACGAGGCGGTTGGATAGCACGAGGTTAGCCACGTAGCTGTTCTGGTCGGTGGTGATGTGGTTTTTGAGTTGCAGTAGCAGCTGCTCGCGGGCATCGGCGCGGTTGGCCTTCTCACCGCTAAGGCGGCGGCGGAATGGGAAACGGCGCTGCTCGCCCACTACGGCCGGCTCGGGCACGGCCACAAAGTTGTCGGGCGAAAGGGCCGTGAGCTGCTCCAGGTATGGGGTGCGCTTCAATTCGGGGTGCAGGCCGCGGGCATTTTTCCAGTCGTTGAGGCTGCGCGGAGTGTCGCGCACCAGCTCCGGCAGCCGCTCATTGGCAAATACCATGTACGGCGGCCGGTCGAGCTGCCGGGCTACCTGGTCGCGGAGCATGTACAGGTCGCGGAACAGTGGCATTTCCTGGGGCAGAATGCGGTATTTGCCGGCCACGCGCAGATAAGGGCGCTCGTCGCGGGTATAACGTACTTCTTCCAGAGCAGCATTTTCCTCGTCGGCCCAGTGCAGGCGGCCCAGGGCAGCCAGCTTGTCGCGGAGGCGGTCAGCCAACTCAAACAGGTACAGCACGTCGTTGGCGGCGTAAAGCTTCTGTGCTTCCGTGAGGGGACGCTTCAGCCAGTTGGATTTCTGCTCGCCCTTGTCTACTTCCAACCCCAACTCGGCCTGAATCAGGCGGCCCAGCGAGATATTATTGTCGGCTTCGGCCAGCAAGGTGTACTGCACGCTGGTATCGGTGATGTTGCGCACGTGCACGCCGTACAGCTCATCGAGCAGCAGAATGTCGGATTTGCAGGAGTGAAACACCTTTTCCACCGCCGGATCACGCAAAATAGCCCAGAGCGGCTCCAAGTCGTGAGCTGGGTTGGTGAGAGGCAGCGGGTCAATAAGCAGCATCGACTGCCCATCAAAAATCTGAATAAGTGCCAGGTTACGGCCATAGCGGTGGCGCATGTCATCAAATTCCAAATCGATGGCAATGCGGGGAGCTGTGCTGAGCGCCAGGGCGGCCTGCTGCACTTCGGCGGCAGTGGTAAGGTATTGAATGGCAGACATTCGCAAACAAGGGAAGAAGGCGGCAGACAACGCCGGCCGCTGGGTACTGGCCAGGCCAACTTTGGTAAAGGTAGTTAGCCGCGCTCCGCAAACCCAACCACATATTAAAGGCCGGTTAAAGCGCGCCGATAGTTTGTTTAAAAATATATGATGATTTTGCGTGCAAATTTAAGGCAGTTGGCATCTGAGTAGAAGCTCCCGCTGCGTTGTCTTGCCTGTTCTTTTCACCCGGCGGCTTCCGCCGGCATTTTTCACTCTAATAGGCCGTTTCAGGGTCAGGTAGTATGAAACAAACTTCACTCATTCCAATACTGTGTGCCGTTGCAGCGGCTACGTCGGTGCCAGCCATGGCGCAGACGCGGGCTGTTACTGGCCGCATCACGGGTGCCGATGGCACTGGCCTGCCGGGCGTGACGGTGCTGGAGCGCGGCACCACCAACGGTGCCAGCACTGGCGCCGACGGCAGCTTCTCGCTGAACGTGCAGCCCGGGGCCACACTCGTGGTAAGCTCTATCGGCTACAACACCCAGAACGTAGTGGTAGGCGACCGGACCACGGTAGCCATTACGCTGCAGGAAAACTCGGTGGCGCTTAGCGAGGCCGTAGTAATTGGCTACGGTACCCAGTCGAAATCAGAGCTGACGGGCTCCGTAACGCAGGTGATGGCCAAGGACGTGCAGAACGTGCCAACTGTCAGCTTCGAGCAGGCTATCCAAGGCCGCACGCCCGGTGTGCAAATCAACCAGGGCTCGGGCAAGCTGGGCGCGGGGGTGAATATCCGGGTGCGGGGTTCGTCGTCGGTGACGGCGTCCAACCAGCCACTGTACGTAATCGACGGTATTCCCGTAACGTCCAACGACGTGGGGGTGGCGTTCGGGGAAACCACCAACCCCCTGGCTGACCTCAACCCCAATGATATTGAAAGCATTTCGATTCTGAAGGATGCTGCCTCGTCGGCCATTTACGGGTCGCGGGCTTCCAACGGGGTAGTGCTCGTAACCACCAAAAAAGGCCGTCAGGGGCAAACCCGCGTGAATGTGGGCGCCTACTTTGGTACCAGCGAAGCCACTCGCACCCGCGAATTCCTGAACGCAGCGCAGTATAAGGAGCTGTTTGGCGAAGCCATTACCAACGCCTCGCTCATTGAGGATTCGTACATCAACTTCTTCTACGGCGAGAATCCGGACCTGGCAGAGGTGTTTGCCAGCGAAGCCGGTATCGACTACAACTCGACACTGGATACCGACTGGGCCGGGGCGGCGTTCCGCAAAGGCAAGGTGTCGCAGTATGACTTCAACGTGAGCGGCGGCGACGCCAAAACACGTTTCTTCATCAGCAGCACCTTCAACGATCAGACGGGTATCATCATCGGTAACCGCTACCGCCGGGGCAGCTTCCGCGCCAACCTCGACCACAGCATCAGCGACAAGATGCGCGTAGGCGTGAACGTTTCGCTGGTGCGCTCTGTCAATGACCGGGTAGCCGACGACAACGACTTTGCCAACCCTGTGCAGCTGAATGCTTTGCCACCACTGCAGGCCAAGTATCTGCCTAACGGCAAAGTAAATCCAGCAACGCTCTACTATAACAACCTCGCGGAGCTAAGCTCTACCAACCGCTCGGGTAACTACCGCTCGTTCAGCTCGGCGTATTTGTCGTACAACCCCATTAAGGAACTAACGCTGCGCACTGAAGTGGGCGGTGACTTCCTCAACATCAACGAGGAGCTGTACCGCGGCATTGAAACCGAAACCGGCCGCTCGCGCAATGGCTATGCTTTCGAAAGCCAGGGCAACGTGGTGAACTACACCACCAACAACACGGCCACTTACGCCACGAGCTTCAACGAAGACCACTCTATTGAGGCATTGGCGGGTTTCTCGTTCCAGCGCTACAACCAGAAGTCGGTGTCGTCGGAAGGCACTACGTTCCCCAACGACCAGTTCCGCAAGATTGCCAGCGCCGCCAAAATTACGGCCGGCGACTCACGAGTGAACGAATATGTGTTCTTGTCGTACTTCGGGCGTCTGAACTACAACTTCCGCGAGAAATACCTGCTGTCGGGTAGCATCCGGGCCGATAAGTCGTCGCGCTTCGGGGCCGACAAGCGGACAGGTGTGTTCCCAGCGGGCTCGGCGGGCTGGGTGATTTCCAACGAGGATTTCCTGAGCGAAAACAATGTGGTGAGTTTGCTGAAGCTGCGTGCCTCGTATGGCCTCACCGGCAACGCCGAAATTGGCAACTACTTCTCCCGCAGCCTCTACGAAGCTGTTCCCTACGCCGACCAGGCCGGCATCCGGCCCACGCAGCTCGGCAACGACGTGCTGACTTGGGAAAATACCGCACAGGCCGACATCGGTCTGGAATTTGGTGTGCTCGACAACCGCATTTCGGGTGAGGTAGATGTGTACCAGAAGAACACCAGCGACCTGCTGTTGGCTCGTCAGTTGCCTTACACTGGCGGCTACAACAACATCTACAAAAACCTGGGCGAAATGCGCAACCGGGGTCTGGAAATCTCGCTGAACACGCGCAACTTCGACGGCGAGTTCAAGTGGACGACCAACTTCAACGTTTCGTTTAACCGCAACGAAATCACTGACCTGAGCGGCCAGGAAATCATTGCGGGCGGCCGCAACCTGAGCCGGGTGCGGGTAGGTGAGCCAATTGGGGTGTTCTACGGCGTGAAATACGCTGGTGTAGATCCTGAGAATGGCGACGCACTGTTCTTTGATGCCGATGGCAACAAAACCAACGTGTATAGCAGAGGCGCTGTTCAGCGGATCGGCAACCCGAACCCCAAGTACACGGGTGGTTTCAACAACACCTTCAGCTACAAAGGCTTCGAACTGGGGGTACTCACGCAGTTCACTTACGGCAACGACATCTACAACATTGCCGGGGTGTACCAGTCGGTGAACGGCGACTACTTCGACAACCAGACCCTCGACCAGCTTACTCGCTGGCAGAAGCCCGGCGACGTGACCAACGTACCGCAGGCCCGCTACTTTGAGAGCAACGGCACGCAGGTGTCGTCGCGCTGGATTGAAGATGGCTCGTTCTTCCGTCTGAAAAACGTGACGCTGGGCTACACCATCCCGGCTGATCTGGCCAAAAAGGCATTTCTGCAGTCGGCCCGCGTGTACGTAACAGGCCAAAACCTGGTGACGCTGACCAACTACAACGGTTATGATCCCGAAGTGAATACGGGCTTCGTGGGCGGCAACACGGCTGCAGGCGTGCAGAACGGCAACTACATCCTGGGCCACGACTTCTATACGCCGCCGCTGGCTAAAACGTGGCTGGTGGGTCTGAACCTCGGTTTTTAATCTTTAACGACGACTTTCCTCATGAAAATATCTTCTTTTAGCCGCACCGCTGCCCTTGGGCTGCTGCTGACGCTCGGCCTGTCGGCGTGCGAAAAGCAGCTGGACCTAGACCCCCGGCAACAAGTTGACGCTGCCTCGGCCTTGGACACGCCCGAGAAAATTCAGAGCGCCATTGTGGGAGCCTACGCCCGCATGGGCACCGGCAACCTCTACGGCACCAACTTCACGCTGCTGCCCGAGCTGCTGGCTTCCGACAACTACGTGCTGTGGCAGGGTACCTTCACCAGCTACCGCGACGTATTCCGTCGGCAGCTAACCAACACCAACACAGAGGCGGCACGCACTTGGCAGCTGGCTTACCAGACCATCAACTTCACCAACCTGATTCTGGAGGCCCTGCCCGTTGTGACAGACGCCGAAGACAAAGCTCAGTACGAAGGCGAAGCCCGTTTTATCCGTGGTGCCTTGTTTTTCGAGCTGGTACGCCTCTATGCGCTGCCTTTCCAGGCAGGCCAGGCTAACCCTGGGGTGCCGCTCACGCTGACGCCCAACAAAACCGAAGAACAGGCTGCACAGCAGATTGCCCGCTCCACAGTAGGTGAAGTGTATACGCAGATTCTGGCTGACTTGCGTGCTGCCGAGCAGCTGCTGCCCGAAGAAAACCCCCGTGGTAACGGCCGGGTAAACAAGTTTTCGGCAAAAGCCATGCTCTCGCGGGTGTACCTGCAGCAAGGCAACTTCGCACAGGCCCGCAATCTGGCCAGCGAGGTAATCGAAGATGGCGCCGATATTGGCCTGATGCTGACGCCATCCGTTACGGCTCCGTTCCGGGTGCGCAACTCGTCAGAGTCGCTGTTTGAAATTCAGCAAAACGACCAGTACAATGCCGGCACGGCTAATGATGGCCTCACCACCTTCTTTGCGCCATCCAGCAAAGGCCGTGGCGACGTAGCTGTGCTGGACCCGTTCCTGGAACTATTCGAGGACGACGACCTGCGTGGCCCAGTGGCTGGTCTGCTGTTTACGGAAGACACCGGTGGCCGCGCTGGCCGCATCCGGACAACCAAGTGGAACGAGTTTGGGCAGAACTTGCCGATCATCCGCCTTTCCGAAATGTACCTGACCCGCGCTGAAGCCAACTTCGAGCTGGGTACTGCAGTTGGCGCCACGCCGCTGGCAGACATCAATACGATTCGGGCGCGGGCTGAAGCTACCCCGCTGACGGCCCTGACGCTGAACGATATCCTGCTGGAGCGTCAGTTGGAGCTGGCCTTCGAAGGTGTCCGGATTCATGATATCCGGCGGCGGCAGCGCAGCACCGGCACATTGGCCTGGAACAGCCCACGCCTTGTACTGCCCATTCCGCTTTATGAGTTGAACCTCAACAAGGCACTGGTGCAGAACCCCGGCTACTAGCCTGTTTCGCGCTTAAAAGCACCAAAAAAGCCGCTCCACAATTGTGGAGCGGCTTTTTTACTTTTATTGATCAGCAGTCTGCTTGGAAAACAGGTTTGCTTACTCGTAATCGTCTTCGTCTCGCTCGAAATTCAGCGTGCCAGCCAGTGCCGTGGCTTCTTGAATGACCTCATCCATCAGGGCCTGCGAGTCGGCGTCGAGGGTGCGCTCAAACAGGTTTAGGAGTAACTCGCCTTCATCGTTGACGTAGAGGTTGGTGTAGAGGCGTTCGAAGGCTTTTGCCTCTTTGTGCATCACGGTATCAATTTCGGCAGTAGAACGGGCCTGCAAGGCGCGCTGCAGGGCGTCCACCACCTTGCGGCTGTCATCATTGTCGCCAAGGTCGGAGAGCAGCTGCAGGATGCTCATGGCTGTGGCCAGCCGCACCCGCTCAAACCGAAACGACAGGTCGCGGGGAGAGGCTTGCTGCAGTTCAGCGTAAGCGGCAAGCGTGGAGGGGGCAAGGTACGGGGCCGGATTGGGCGTGCGGCGAAACGCTTCGCGCAGTAAATCTTCGAAAACAGGCATGGCAGCAGGGGAAGGCGGGCGCCAACGCCCTGAACCAGGTCGCTGACGGGTACTAAAAAAGAAAAAGCAGGAAACCAGACAGGGTATTTCGCAACCCTGAGCTGCAAAGGTACGATTGGAAATAAAGCGCGTCGGCACGGCTTTTCCTGCCGTTTCGTGCTTACCTTCATCTTCCCTTCAAATTCCCTCCTGCTAATTTCATTTTCACGATGACGCACAAGAAAAAGTGGCTGCTGTTCGCTCCCGGCGGACTGATGGTTATCGGCTTCGGTTCCTGCCTGATTCAATGGGCCGCTAGCAAGAAAGAACGAGGTGCTCCTACCCGCGAATGGGTGGCGGCCGGTACGGTGGCCTTGGGCGTGTTCAACGCCGGTATCAGCTTGTTTGGGAAAGGGGTAGCGGAAGGCGTGCTGTATGAACTCAAGGAAAAAGAGCAGGAAGAAAGCTTCGACTACAATAACGTGGCCCGTTTCTAGCCAGCCACTGAAAGCAAAAAGCCCCGCCAGCAGCTGCTGGCGGGGCTTTTTGCTTTCAGTGGCTGGCTACAGCACTTTCAGCGTGAGCTGGGAGGCGTGTTGCGGCGAGTGGTAGAGGCGGTGCGTGGCCACCTGAAAGTCCTTTTCGTCGGCCTCGAAGATGTTAGGCACGAAGGTCTGCGGGTTGCGGTCCACCATCGGGAACCATGTGCTTTGCACCTGCACCATCAGGCGGTGGCCCTTGCGGAACGTGTGGCACAAATCCTGCACCGTGAAGGGGACGGCCGCCACCTGACCCGGCACAAACGCCTCGGGCTTCTCGAAGCTGTTGCGGAACCGGCCGCGCATCACCTCGGAGCGCACCATCTGCTGGTAGCCGCCGAGGCGCACGTTGGGCAGCAGGCGCGGGTTGTCGGGCGTGTCGTTCGGGTATACGTCGATGATTTTCACCACCCAGTCGGCGTCGGTACCGGTGGTGGCCACCTGCAGCAGCGCCTGGATGGGGCCAGCCAGCGTCATATCCTCGGTCAGCACGTCGGTCTGGTAGGTGAGCACGTCGGGGCGGCGCGAGGCAAAGCGCTGGTCGTCGGTCATGTACTCTTTGGTCATGCCGGTGGCCATGTTTTCGTTGGACGGTACCGGGTGGGCCGGGTCGCTGATGAATTGGTCGTAGTTGAAAGCTGCCGAAGGATCAGCCCCAAGGCTTGGAATAGTATTGTAGAGAGCGGCTTGCACGGCCGGGTTGCTATTTCCTGGCTTCTCAAACGAAATTCCGCCACCACCGTGGAAGTATAGCACTTTTTCCTTGGCCTCCCTGGGCGGCCAAGCATCAAAGGTGCGCCAGCGGTTGGTGCCGCTTTCGAACACCGTGGCTTCGGGCGTGGCGGCGGGCTTGCCGTCTTTCAGGTTGGCTTTAAAGAACGGCGCCTCGATTTCCGTCTGGTAATACTGCGACGGCGACGGGCCGTAGTCAACGTTGCCGACCAGTTCGCCCAGGCCGCGGGCCCAGCCACCGTGCACCCACGGCCCCATCACGAGGCCGTTGCGCTGGCCGGGGTTCTGCTGCTCGATGCTCTTGTAGATTTCCAGCGCCCCAAACAGGTCCTCGGCATCATTGAAGCCGCCCACGGTGAGAATGGCGGTGCCTTTGTGGAGGTTTTTGAGGTGCGGGCGCAGGTTGCGCTCCTGCCAGAACTGGTCGTAGTTGGGGTGGCTCATCAGGTCCTTCCAGAACGCCACCTGCCCTTTGTAGTAGCGGGCATCGGCGTTTTTCAGCGGACCCATTTTCATGAAGAAGTCGTAGCCATCGGGAGTGCCGTGCCTGAAGGCGGGGTTGCCGGTGGGCGTTGGCGTGGGGCGCGGCAGCCCGAAGCTGGCGTAGAAGTTGAAAGCGTGGGGCAGGAAGAACGCGCCGTTGTGGTGGAAGTCGTCCCAGAACCAGTCAGCAATAGGGGCCTGGGGCGAGGCGGCTTTTAGGGCGGGGTGGCGGCTGAGCAGGCCGGCGGCGGTGTAGAAGCCAGGGTAGCTGATGCCCCATTGGCCCACGCGGCCGTTGTTTTTGGGGCCATTCTTCAGCAGCCACGCAATAGTGTCGAAGGTGTCGGTGCCTTCGTCGATGTCGGTCTTGCCTTTGTGCGAGTCCTTCTCGGGCCGCATGTCCACAAACTCACCCTCCGACATGTAGCGGCCGCGCACGTCCTGATAAGCGAAGATGTAGCCGTCGCGCATCATGGTGCTGCTCGGGCCCAGCACCTTCTTGTACTTGCCCGGGCCATACGGTCCTACCGCATAAGGCGTGCGGTTGAGCATAATCGGGTACTTCACCTTGTCTGCGTCGTTGGGCGCGTACACGATGGTGTAGAGCTTGCGGCCGTCGCGCATCGGAATCTGGTATTCCGTTTTGGTATAGTGCTGCTGAATGTAAAGCGTATCGGCCAGCATCTGGGCCTGGTAGGCCTTTTCGGCGGGCGTGACGAGCTGGGCGTGCGCTGGGGCGGCGGCAGCCAGCAGAATTCCCGCCAGCAGCGCCGAACGGAAGTAGGAGTGAGGCATGAGAAGAGGAAGAAGGGGAAATAACGCTTAACAGACACCCCAAGCTACCATAGGCTGCGCAACTTTTCGCTCGTAATCCAGACTTTCAGCGCCGCGCCGCCTGCATGCTGCTAAATAGGTTTCCGCACCACTAGAATTTCGTGGAGCAGTAATCCGGGCTGCGGCATCCTGCTTACCTTTCTGCTTCCAATCCTTTCCGTTTCCTGATGAGAGAAGTGTACCGCCTCCCCCGTAGGCTTACTGCTATGCTGGCCTGCGGGCTGGCGCTGCTGGGCGGCCCGGCCGCGCTGCCCGCTGCCGCCCAAACCACGCCCGCCCCTACCGCCGAAACCGGCTCCCTGCTTACGCCCGCGCAGTTTCTGGGTTATGAGTTGGGCGCCCGGTTTACGCCGCACGCCACGCTGCTGCGCTACGTGGAGCACGTGGCAGCCCATTCCACCGGCCGCATGCGCGTGCAGCCCTACGGCAGCACCTACGAAAACCGCCCGCTGGAAGTGGTGCAGATAGGGACGCCCGAAAACCTGGCCCGCCTCGACGATATCCGCCAGAATAACCTGTGTCTGGCCGGCCTGCAATCCGGCACCGCCCGCACCGATGCCCCGGCCGTGGTGTGGCTCAGCTACAATATTCACGGCAACGAAGCCGTGTCGTCGGAAGCAGTGATGCAGGTGCTCTACGATTTGGCTAACCCCCAGAACGAGCAGACCCGCGAATACCTGCAGCATACCGTGCTGCTGATTGACCCCTGCGTAAACCCCGACGGCCACGAGCGGTACGCGCAATGGTACAACCGCGTGCGGGCCCAGTCGCCGAATGCCTCGCCCTACGCTTGGGAACACCACGAGCCCTGGCCCGGCGGCCGCTACAACCACTACTACTTCGACCTGAACCGCGACTGGGCCTGGCAAACCCAGCAGGAGAGCCGCCAGCGCCTCACGCTCTACAACCAGTGGCTGCCTCAGGTGCACGCCGATTTCCATGAAATGGGCCCCGATGACCCGTATTATTTCTCGCCGGCCGCCAAGCCTTACCACGAGGATATCACCGATTTTCAGCGCAAGTTCCAGGGCGTCATCGGCGATTACAACCGCACGGTGTTCGACAAAAACAACTGGCTGTACTTCACCCGCGAAACCTACGACCTGTTCTACCCCAGCTACGGCGACACCTATCCGTCCTTCAATGGCGCCATCGGCATGACCTATGAGCAGGGCGGCTCAGGCCGGGCCGGTGTGCGCTACGCCAAGTCCGATGGCGACACGCTCACGCTGGCCCAGCGCATCAGCCACCACCACGCCGCCAGTCTAGCCACCATCCGGGCCGCTTCGGAGCGCCAGCACGAGCTGATCCGGGAGTTCAAGAAGTACTTCGATGATGCCCGCACCAAGCCGCGCGGCACCTACAAAACGTTCGTGGTGGCCGGGGCCGGCGACCCGGGCCAACTGAAGGCCTTCACGCAGTACCTGGAGCGTCAGCAGATTCAGTACGGCTACGCGCCGCGCCGCCAGCGCACCCGCGGCTTCAACTACTTTTCCGGCAAAGAGGAAAACGTGCAGGTGGAAGCCCAGGACGTGGTGGTAAGCATGTTCCAGCCGAAGTCCACGCTGGTAAAAGTGCTGTTCGAACCCCGTCCGGCCTTGGAAGATTCGCTCACTTACGATATTACCGCTTGGGCGCTGCCGTACTCGTTTGGTCTGAAATCGTACGCGCTGAAAGACCGGATTGCCACCGACGGCAAGGCTCCCAGCAAAGCCACGCTCAACAACTCGGCCGCCACCGGCCAGCCCTACGCTTACGTGGCGCGCTGGAACAACCTGCAGGATATCCGCTTTCTGAGCCGTTTGCTGCAGCAAAAAGTGAAGGTGCGCGTGGCAGGCCGCGCTTTCGAGGCCGAGGGCCAGAAGTACCTACCCGGCACGCTGGTTATCACGCGCACCGGCAACGAAACCATGGGCGCGAAATTCGACCAGCTGGTGCGTGCCCAAGCCGATTCGTCGGGCGTGATACTGCAGGCGGTGAAGTCGGGTTTCTCGACCTCCGGCGCCGACCTGGGCTCGGGCTATGTGCGCAACGTGGCGCGACCCAACGTAGCCGTAGTGGCTGGCGAAGGCGTAACCCCGACGGCGTTTGGTGAGGTGTGGCACTTCTTCGAGCAGCAGATTGGCTACCCCGTTACGGTGCTGGGCTCCGACTACCTGCGTTCCGTGCCGCTCAGCAAGTTCGACGTGCTGATTCTGCCCGACGGTGACTACGCCGACATGTACAATGAGCGGCAGCTGGAAGCCCTGAAAACGTGGGTGCGCGGCGGTGGCCGCCTGATTGCCATGGAGGGCGCCTCGGCGTTTTTGGCCGGCAAAAAAGACTTTTTGCTGAAAGTGAAGCCTGCTGACAGCTCTGCCACCAAGAAAGCCAGCCCGTATCGTTTGCTCAAGCCCTACGCCAACGCCGAGCGGGAGCAGATCGGGCAGCGCGTACAGGGCAGCGTCTACCGGGTGCAGCTCGACAACACGCACCCGTTGGCCTTCGGCTACGGCGACACCTATTATGCCCTGGTGCGCGACACGCTCAACTACCGCTTCCTCGGCGAAGGTGGCTGGAACGTGGGAGTGCTCAAGCGCGACAACTACGCCGCTGGTTTCGCCGGTCGCCAGGCCCGGCGTAAGCTCACCGACACGTTCGTGTTCGGCGCCCAAGATATGGGCCGCGGCCAGGTTATATACATGGCTGATAACCCGCTATTCCGGGGATTCTGGCAAGGCGGCAAGCTGCTGTTTGGCAATGCGCTGTTCTTCGTGGGCCAATAGAACCACGGATTCAGCTGGGTTATTGGGATTTCACAGATTTTGCGGACGGCACAAGATGCTGCTGCAACGTAACAACAAAAAGGGCTTGCCAGTTGGCAAGCCCTTTTTTCGGTAATCACATCAGCCAACTAGTTCGGAAAAATCCAGGTTATTCGGCCGAGTTTGTAATTTAGTCTACTACGTCTTCTGCTTTGTTTTTCACAGCTTTGGCGCCTTTCTTGATGCCGCGGCCTGCTTTCTTAGCGCCTTTCTCTACAGTACGGCCGGTTTTCTTGCCAGCGTACTTTACGTCTTCTTTGGTATTGTAGGCCTTCTGGCCAGCTTCCGTGCGGCCTGTGCGGGTTTCGGTTTTCACCGTGCCGTTGTCGCGCACGGTAGTTTCGGCTTTGGCACCGGTGGCTTCATCACGCACAACTACTTTGTCGCCTTGGGCGAAAGCTGCGGTGGACAGGGTTGCTGCAGCAAGCAGCATGAACATCTTTTTCATGGAGTCAGATTTTAGGAGAGGTTTTTAGTAAACCTGAGCCTTTATACGGTACTCCTGAAATAGGTTGCTGTAGGTGGTCAGATTGTGCTGCTGAAGCCAAGCAGAACAGTACGGCGGTAACCAAGCAGAACCGTAAATGAGCTTACGGCAGCAGTAAAGAACTGTCACCGTAGCTCAGGAAGCGGTAGCCGTTAGCCAAAGCATGGTCGTACACGCGGCGCCAGTCAGGTCCGAGCAGCGCCGCCACTAACAGCAGAAGGGTACTTTCAGGCTGGTGAAAATTCGTGACCAAACCCTGAATGAGGCGGAAGCGGTAGCCAGGCGCAATCAGCAGTTGGGTAGTGGCGTGCAGCACATCCTGCTGCTGGGCGTCGAGGTGTTGGAACAGCGCCTGCAGCGCGGCGGCGGTAGGCAAGTCGGAGCCCGGTTCGTAGGGCTGCCACTGGCTTACATGCGGCGTACTATCCGTTGGGAGCAAGCCCTGGGCAGCCTGCACACCCAACCAGTACAAGCTTTCCAGGGTACGCAGGCTGGTGGTGCCTACTGCAATAATCGGCTGTGGGGCATGATGCAGCAGCTGCTCCAGTACTACTCGGCTCACGCTGATGGGCTCGCCGTGCATGGCGTGGCCGTCCATGCGGTCGGCTTTCACGGGCTGGAAGGTGCCGGCACCTACGTGCAGCGTTACGCGGGCCTGCTGCATGCCGTAGTTGGCTAGTTCGGCCAGTACGGCATCAGAAAAGTGCAGGCCGGCGGTGGGGGCCGCTACGGCGCCTTCGTGGGCCGCATACACGGTTTGGTAGCGCACAGCGTCTACGGCGGTATCGTCGCGGTTGAGGTAGGGCGGCAGGGGCAGGTGGCCAGCGCCGCGTAGCACCTCGGCAAACGGCAGCGTGGTGGGCTCCCAGCTGAACCGAATCAGCGAATAGCCCTCGGTAGTGGCTTCCAGCCGTTCGGCCGTGAGTTCAGCTGGCTCACCCAGTGCTTCAAACTCGAGCAAGACTGGTCCGGTTTTCCAGCGCTTGCCGTTCCCAACCAGGCATTTCCAGACGCAGCTTCCGGTTTGCTGCATGGCCAACTCCAGGGTGCGGTGCGGCGCTACTGGCTCCAGGCAGAATAGCTCGATCTGACCGCCGGTGGGCTTGTGGCAGAACAGGCGTGCCCGCACCACTTTGGTATCGTTAAAAACCAGCAAAGAGCCCGCCGGTAGCTCGGCAGGCAACTCATGAAACGTTCGGTCCTCAATAGCGCCCTGCCGGCTTACCAGCAGCCGCGACTGGTCGCGCTGGGCCAGCGGCTCCGGGGCAATGCGCTCGGATGGCAGCTGGTAGGTGTAATCGTGGATGGAAATCTGGCGCGGGTCGGGCAAAGAGGTCGGCATAGCCGCAAAGGTAGCGCAGGCTTCAGAATGGGCCGTATGCTACCAACAATTGCATTGTGTGCATTGGCGCAGTGGGGTGCTCTACTTTTTGCGCTGGAAGATCAGTAAATGCTGCTGCGGGAGCGTCCGGCGGTTTTCCACGAACTCCAGGCCGGTGACTTCCACTTCCTTGCGGGCCTGGGCCTCACTCATTTTATGGATGCGCTTGATGGGCACGTTAGGGTCTTCGGCGCGATACTCTACCAGCGCCAGCCGCCCCCCCGGCCGCAACGACTTATAAATCGACTGCATCATCTCGCGCGGGTGGTCGAACTCGTGGTATGCATCCACAATCAGCACCAGATCTACACCTGCTGTCGGCAGGTTGGGGTTTTGCACGGTGCCGAGTACCGGCTGCACATTAGGCGCCTTGTTGCGGGTTTTGTTGTCGCGCAGATACTCAATCATTTCCGGCTGAATATCCACGGCCAGCACCTTGCCTTTAGGTACTAGCGGACTAATGCGGAACGAGAAGTAGCCAGTGCCGGCTCCAATATCCGCTACTACATCGGTCGGCTTGAGCTGCAGCTCACGCAGCAGAATATCGGTGCCTTCTTCCTGCTGCCGGTCGTTGCGTTCCAGCCAGTCGGCGCCTTCGTGGCCCATTACGTGGGCAATCTGGCGGCCCTGGTAATACTTGCCAATGCCGTTGGGGTCCTGTGGCGCGCCCATGCGGTAGCCGGAGGTATCGGGCGTTGCCGACTGATTCTCCAGCAGCCTGCGCTCTGCGCTCATGGCCGCAGAGCTTTCCATGGGTGTTTGGGTGCAGGCTGTTGGCAGCAGCAGAACAAATAGGAGAGCCGCCTGAAATAAAGGGTAAGGAGTCATACGCACAGGTGCAAATAAACTGTGTTCCGCTCAACAAACCAGTTGGTAGAAGCGTTCGGCGTCATTTGGTACTCTGGTGGAGTAACCATCAAAGTGGCGCTAATGCTGTTTTAACGCGTGTTTTTTTCGCCTACTTCTGGTTTGTATCGTACAAAGTCCGTTCTTAACACTTTCACCAACCCTCCTACTACCCATGAAGCACCTCTTCAATCATCTGCCCAAGCTGGCTGCTGTTGCCGCCATTGCCCTGAGTATGAGCAGCTGCAACCGCGCCGAGTATGCCATGCTGCCCAAAACCACGCCGTATCACGCCACCTATCATGGCACTGCCAAGGCTAATCCGGCCCCGGCTGTTGCCACCGAAACAGTAGCAGCTGCTGAGGCCCCGGCTGCTGTGGTTGAAGAAAAAGTTGCACCTGCCACGGCCACTGCAGTGGTAACACCTGCGGCCTCTGCTGCTACGTCGGCTGCGGCTGATAAACCTGCTACGGTAGCCACAGCTAAAGCTGAACCAGCTACGGCGGCCCCACAAAAGTTGCGTCTGGCCGAGCGCGTGGCGCTCAATAAAGTGGCCAAGAAGCTGGACAAATATGCGCCTAAGCTGCAGATCAAGCAGAAAGGCGAAACGGCAGAAGCCAATGCTATCAGCGGCAACCTGCGCACGGGTATCATCCTGTTGCTGATTGGTTTGCTGGTGTCGCTGTTCAGCGGTATCAGCGGTATTTTTGGCCTCGTTGGTGGCATCATTGCCATCATCGGCTTGATCTTCATCATCCTCTGGCTGCTCGATGAGTTGTAGCATTTAGATTTTAATGACGCACAAAAAAGCCCTTCCAGCATGCTGGAAGGGCTTTTTTGTGCGTCAGGTAGCCTTGTTGATGCTATATTTCAAGCGTCTTGTTTGTGTGGGCAGGAATAATGCTTTCTTGCGCTGTATTCTACTGAATTACTATGAAAGGATATTCGCTAGTAACGTTGCTAAGTGCAGTATTTCTATTAGGCAATTGCCAGAGTCAGCAGGCTTTTCTGTTTCGGCCAACTGCCAAAATGTATTCATCAGTAACGGCGGATGTACGCGAGCCACTGGTACCTACTCCGAAACCTAATGCTGCACCAGCTCCTGAGCTGACAGCCGCCCTGCCAAAGCAACCTGCCTGGGACAAAACCAGGAATGGTTACGAGCAGCCATCACCCCGTTTATTGCCACCTGCTCCCCAAGTTTTGACACCCGATACTGCAGTAAAAGCAGCGGCATCACCGATTTCGTACAGCAAACCCGATCCGGCAACTACCGTAGTAAATAGCATTGGCGGTGCAATAACCGCAGTAGGACTGGGAGTAGCAATTGCCAATTCCGGCGAAGCTCCCCAAACAGAGTGGGGTGGATTAGGGCAAGCTATAGGTATTCTGGGAGGGTTGATATTGGCTCTGCTAGGCCTCGGGTTGCTTTTCTTTCAGGGGAAGAACGGTCGCCTCCGTCGTTTGCGTGAGTCCCGGAAAGCCGCTTTACTACCTGCTCCAGATCAAAGCCCGAACCTAGCGCCAGAATCCGCAAGCCCTAATAACCGTGCAAGTCAAAAGCAAAAAACAGGGTTTCGCCTGATGATAGCTGGCGGAGTACTAGGGCTGTTGGGGTTGCTGGTTAGTGGCTATTTCCTGTTTCTGCTCCCTGTAGCCGTGATAGTGTTGTTGGTCGGTGCAGTCATGTCCATCATCGGCGTATAGCAGGCAAGTTATTGGCTCAGTGCCTGCCGCTACATTGGGTCTACGTCGGCCACGAAACGAGCCTGCTTGTAGTCTTTCTGGTCACGGATCAGGTTGATGGCGTCTAGGATATCGGCTTTGGCGGCCCGCAGTACCGTATGCTCGCGGCTGAGTTTGATGGTGATTTCCTGCAGATAGAAGTTGCGGATGCGGAAGATGTATGGCGCTTCCGGCCCCAGCACGGCCTCACGGCCCAGTCGTTCTACCAGTTCGCCGGTGAGCAACATAGCAGCCCGCTCGCACAGTAGTTGGTCCATGTGCTTGACGGTGAGCCGAATGATGCGCATGAAGGGTGGGTAGCCATGCTCGCGCCGCTGCAGGATTTCGTACTCGTAGAACTCCAGGTAGTCATTGCGAATCACCTTGTCGAAAATCACCTGCTGCGGGTCGGCAGTCTGAATGATGACTTTGCCTTTTTTGCCCTTGCGGCCCGCCCTTCCGCTCACCTGCACAAACATCTGGAAGGCCCGCTCATGCGCCCGGAAATCGGGATAGTGAATGATGCTGTCGGCGTTGATGATGCCTACCAGGCTCACGTTGGCGAAATCGAGGCCCTTAGTGACCATCTGGGTGCCCACCAGCACGTTGGTGGCTTGCTGCTCGAAGTCGCTGATAATCTGCTGGTAGGAGTTTTTAGCGCGCGTCGTGTCGAGGTCCATGCGCTGCACGTTGGCCTGGGGCAGCATCACCTTCAGGTCGTCCTCAATCTTTTCGGTGCCAAAGCCCACGGTTTTGATGTTGCGCGAGCCGCAGGCCGGGCACTGCACCGGCATCCGGTCGTGGTGGCCGCAGTAGTGGCAGCGCAGTTCGTGGGCCTGCTTGTGGTAGCTGAGGCTCACGGCGCAGTTGGTGCACTTCGGTATCCAGCCGCAGTCCAGGCAGTTGATGAACGGCGCGTAACCGCGGCGGTTCTGGAATAGAATCACCTGCTCTTTCTGGGCCAGCTTGCTTTCCATTTCCGCCATCAGCTCGGGCGTGAAATGGTTGAGCAGCGTTTTGGCTTCGCGGGCCTTGCGGGTGTCTACCAACTCAATTTCGGGCAGGCCGGCCTCGCCGTAGCGCTTGGTGAGGCTCACGAGGCCGTAGCGGCCGGTGCGGGTCTGGTAGTAGGTTTCCACCGAGGGCGTAGCCGAGCCGAGCAGGGTTTTGGCGCCCTGGAAGTTGGCCATCATTAGGGCTACCTCACGGGCATTGTAGCGCGGGGCGGGGTCGTACTGCTTGTAGCTACTCTCGTGCTCTTCATCCACAATCAGCAGGGCCAGGTTGTCGAAGGGCAGAAACACCGAGGAGCGCACGCCTACCACCACCTGAAAACGGCCGGAAAGCACACCGTTCCAGACTTCCACCCGCTCGTTGTCGGAGAACTTGGAGTGGTACACGCCCAGCCGCGAGCCGAACACGCGCATAAGGCGGGTCACAATCTGGGCAGTGAGGGCAATTTCGGGCAGCAGGTACAACACCTGGCCGCCGCCGTCCAGCGCCTGCCGGATCAGCTCGATGTAGATTTCCGTTTTGCCAGCGCCGGTCACGCCGTGCAGCAGCACAATGTCCTTGGTGTTGAACTGGTCCAGGATGTCGTCGTGGGCGGCTTGCTGAGATTCGCTGAGGCGAAAGTGCATGTTGGCTTCGGTGGCATCATCCAGCGGAAACCGTGACACAATCACGTCGAACTGCTCGAGCACACCGTTTTTGATGAGCGTATTGACGGCCGACGGCGACAGGTGCGGAGCAGAAGTGAGGTAGGCTTTCTCGATGCCGTTGTGGTTGGCGTGCTCGTTTTGGTACACGGGCACCTTTTGCAGGTAGCGCATCAGCACATCGAGCTGCTTGGCGCGGCTGGCCAACTGCGCAAACAGGCCTTCCAGCGCCGCCTCGGCTACGTAGTGATGGGCCAGCCGCACTTTCTTGACCACTTTCGGCGAGTACTTGTCGGCCAGATGCTCGAACAGGAAGATAGTTTCCTTATGCATCAGGCTCTTGATAACCTTGTGGAAAGACGCAATGCCCAGCACGTCGCCCACTTCCGTGAACGTCATCGACTTGCCTTCCTCGCCGTCCAGCAAGGCCGCCACCACTTTCTGCTCCTGCTCGCTGAGCGGATACCGGTCGGCCTCGTCGGTGTTCAGCCACACTGGATGCAGCTGCACGCGGCTCTCCGAGTTGAGCTTGAGGGCGGCCGGCAGTGCGGCATTTATCACCTCGCCCAGCGTGCAGAGGTAGTAGTCGGCCATCCAGCGAAACAGCTTGAGCTGCGGCTGCGTCACGACGGGTGTTTCGTCGATGAACTCTAGGATATATTTGGCCTGATAGTCTTTGGGTGGCGTTTCGTGCACGGCCGCCACAATGCAGCTCAGGGTGCGCTTGGCCCCAAACTGCACAATCACGCGCCCGCCAATCACGACCTGGTCGTTCAGCTCGAAAGGCACGCGGTAGGTATAGAGCCTGGGCAGCGGCAGCGGCAGAATCACGTCGGCGAAGAGCGTAACCCGGTCGGCGGCCGGCTCCGGCTGCAACTGAACAAAGTCGAACGTAAGACTCAAAGGGAAATCAATCAGAAAGCGAAAGGTAAAGATACACGCTAGCCCGGCGCGGTGCTGCAGAAGTTGCGGTTACAGCTGTGCCAGTGCCTCGGCCACCGAGTGCACCGGCCGCTGACAGGTTTTGCTGAAACACACATACAGCGTGGTGCGCCCCTGCAGGGCAGTTCGGCCTTCCAATAGCGGTAGCGTGCTGCTGGTGGTAGTGCCCGCCACCACCACGTTGGGCAAAAAGTGGCGGCCCAGCTCCTGGCGGTAGGCTTCAGCGTCGGGGCCGACGATGGCAATTTCGGCGGTGGGCTGTAGCAGAGTGGTGTAAAGCATAGCCCAGTTGGCCGCAGCTTGTGGCTGCTCTGCCACCAGCTCCTGCACCCGCTTCAGCATAGCTGCGGCTAGCTCAGTGTACGCTGGGCGCGCCAGATGCAAGCCCAGCCGGTGCAGGTTGTGGGCCATTACAGAGTTAGACGAGGGTATGACATTGTCGATCAGTTCTTTACTGCGCGCAATCAACTGCTCACTCCGCGCATCGGTGTAGAAAAATTGCTCTTCTTCAGCGTCAAAAAAGCGGCTGAGAGTAAATTGAGTTAGCTGCTCGGCTTCTTGCAGCCAACTTTCCTGAAAAGTAGCTTCGTAGAGGCTGATGTACGCCTGAATCAGGAACGCATAATCATCCAGAAAGCCTATAATGGTGGCGTGGCCGCGCTGATAACTGTGCCACAAGCCGTCTGCGTGCCGCACATTGGCTTGCAGAAACCTGGCATTTTGTAAGGCCAGCGCCAGAAAATCCGGCTCAGCAAAAGCCCGGTGCGCATCCAGCAGCCCCTGCAATAAAAGGGCGTTCCAACTGGTCAGGATCTTGTCGTCGAGGGCGGGGCGGGGGCGTTGAGCACGGGCAGCCAGCAGCTTCTGCTTCCAGCTTCGCACCAACTCAGCTACTACAGCAGGCTGTAGCTGGTGGATTTCCGCAAATACTTCTGCTGTCTGGCGGCGGTGCAGGATATTGCGCCCATGCTCCCAGTTGCCAAGCGCTGTACAGCTGTAGTAGGCTGAGGCTAGTGGCTCTTCGTCGCCCAGGATATGCTGTAGCTCCGCAGTGGTAAAAACGTAAAACCGACCTTCTTCCCCCTCACTATCGGCATCCAATGACGCATAAAAGCCACCTTCGGGGCTGGTTAGCTCCCGCTGCACAAAGGCTACTGTATCATACACCACTTCCCGCAACAATTCGTCGGGTTGCACTTGGTAAGCTTCAGCGTACAATCTGAGCAACTGGCCGTTGTCATAGAGCATTTTCTCGAAATGCGGAGCCAGCCAATCTTCGTCCACTGCATAGCGCGCAAAGCCGCCGCCTACCTGGTCGTAGAGGCCACCCCAGGCCATATGGCGCACCGTGCGCATGGCCTGAGCCAGCAAGGCCGTGGTGCCGGTAAGGTGGCTGCCACGCAATAGCAGCTGCCACACGCTAGGCATAGGAAATTTAGGTGCGCCCAGCAGACCTCCTTTTTCGAGGTCGAACCGGGCGGCTATCTTTTGCAGAAAGGTGGCTAGTTGCTCGAAGGAAAGCAGGTCAGTTGAAGGCGCAATCCGGTATTTCTCCAGTTCGCTGACGCGCAGCACCTGTGCAAACTGTTCGGCTGACTCGTCTAGCTCCTGGCGGTTTTCGGTCTGGTAGGCTTGCCCGATGCTGGTAAGCAGCTGCAGCCAACTGCCGCGCGCGAAGTAGGTACCTCCATAAAACGGTTTGGCTTCCGGAGTCAGGAAAACATTCAGCGGCCAGCCACCCTGTACGCCCATAGCATGCAAGGCGCCCATATACACTTGGTCGATATCGGGGCGCTCTTCCCGGTCTACTTTAATGCACACAAAATGCGCGTTCATGGCCGCCGCTACCTGTGGGTCTTCAAACGATTCCCGCTCCATTACGTGGCACCAATGGCAGGCGGCATATCCAATGCTTACGAGGATGGGTTTTTGCTCTGCCTGGGCACGTTGCAAAGCCTCTGGGCCCCACGCGTACCAATCCACGGGGTTGTGCGCATGCTGAAGCAGATAGGGGCTGGTTTCCTTCGCCAGACGGTTGGGGGCGGCAGCTGATGACATGGGCAGGGGGGAAGGTGAAAAAACAAAACCCGGCCACTAGTGGCCGGGTTTCGAGTGACAAGGGTTTATTGATCTGCGGGCGTATCCGGCTTCTTTTTAGAACGAACTGGTGGAGTAGGCTTTTTAGCCGCTGCCTTTTTGGCTGGTGCCGCCTTCCCGGCCGCTGCTGCTGTCTTTTCAGCGGCTGGCTTTTTGCTCGTGGCTGCCTTACGAACTGGAGTTGGTGGAGAAGCAGCAGGCGCAGCCGCCACCGGCACTTCAGCAACCGGCGCTGCTTTTGGCGCCGTCGGCGGTTTGCGGGGTGCCCGTGCGCGGGTTGGTTTTGCTATATGGGGCTGCTCAACTACAGGTGTTGCTACTGCGGCTGCAGTTGTTGCCTTGCGAGCAGGCGCCCGGCGCGGCGTGGCTTTCGCCTTTTTTGCCAGCGCAGGCTGGCTGCTTTCACTCCCCGCTGACAATGTATCAGCTGCTGATGGGGCTGCTGCCACCTCTGTTGGAATAGTGGAGTCCGGCTCCGATACTAAGGAAGCAGCCTCCTGTGCTGGCAGTATTGGAGCCGCCGCTACTGAAACAGCGGCCCGCGCAGTTAGCGTAGCCTTGCCCGATTCTGTTAATCTGCCTGATGCACCGGTGCCAATTGTTACCGGAATAGCAGGTTCTGCTTTCACTGGCATCTCCGCCGCACTTTCTGGCTGCTTGCCCTGTGGCTGACTGCCTGGTTCTGCCTGGGCCACATATAATGGCTTCAGACGAGAGCCTGCGCGGTGAGGTTTGCGCAAGGCGTCGGCCCGCTTTTCGCTTGCCGAGCGGCCAGTGCGAGCCGGGCGTTGTGTGGCGTCAGTTTCCACAGCACCTGTATCCGTTGTGGCAACTGCCTCTTCAAATACATCAGCAGGCTGAGGTGTCGGGGCAGTTGAACTCATTGGCGACACTGCAGGTGCAGGCTGCTCAGAAACATCCTCGGCAGCTGGCGACGAACTGGTAGAAGATTCCGTTGCCGTAGTGTCTTCTGCATGTTCCGCTGCCCGAACATTCTGCTGGTCCCGTCCACGCCCGCGCCGCGAGTTGCGTTTGCGGCGTTCCATTGCTGTCTGCGGTGCCATGTCCGGATCAGCTAGGATAGACACTGCCGGAGCAGCAGGAAGTGGGGTGGACGCCTCATGCTGGACGGAAGCTATTGGCTGCCCGTCAGCATTCACAGCCGTTACCACTGCCGTCCCTTCCTGCGCAGCTAATTCAGCGGCTAAGCGAGCTGCATGCTTTTTCTTGTTGCGTTTGGCCCCACCACGGCTGCGGCGTTTTTTCTTAGGCGCTAACCCATCGAGTATGGCAGCGGTGTCGGTTTCAGCTGTAGCTTCCGAGTCTTCGTCGTTGCTATCCTCGGCCGCGAAGCTGTCTGGCGCTGCCTCGTTCCGAATCGATTCAAATTCTTCGAACTCTTCTACCTCTTCCACTTCCACAGGCGCCACCAGAACTGGCTTGGCAGGAACGGGAGCCGCATATGTTCCAATATCAATTCGCTCTTCCCCATCGTCTTCCGGCGCCGGTTCAGGCTTAACAGTGGGCACAGGCAGATTCTGCAGCTGATGCCGAATTTCCAGCAACTCCATCCGTACGTCGGCCTGCGAAGCCAGCCGCTCTAACCGCGCCAGCGTGCTTTCCAGAAACTGGCGGTGTTCGGGCGCCGCGGCATACAGCGGGCGGTGGCTCAACGCCTGGCGTACAGCTTCCCATTCTCTGCGGAAGCGGCCAAAGCCGGCATCGAAGTAGGTGCGGGCAAACCGCTCCCAGATATAGTCTTCGGCTACTTTGGAAGGATGCAGCATGTCCTCCGCGTAGAAGCGGTAGTCGCGCAGATCGTCCAATAGCAGTTCGTAAGCCGGAAAGTAAGATACATCGGGCAGCAGCTCACTTAGGTAATGGCAGGCCACTCGGAGCACCGATTTACTTACAGCATTCAGTGGCAGCGTGTCCTTGGCGTGGCGCACAGGGCTTACTGTCAGGATAAAACGCAGCTTGGGGTTGTGCAGGCGCAGATATGCGTGTGTTTCTGCTACGGCGTTAATCAACTCATCGGGCGTCAGCAGCTCTTTGTCGAACTTCTCGGCGGGCAGCTTATGGCAGTTGCTTACCAGTTCGCCGGTTTCCTTGTAGCGGTACACCCAGGCTGAGCCCAGCGTCAGTACCACCACGTCGGCCGTTGCTACAAATACGCCCGTGTCGCGCAACAGCTGCTGCAGCTGCTGCAGCAAGTCCACCGGCGACTCTGCCCCAATGGTGGAATGCAAATCCAGGCTTTGCCAGCGGCCCCGGGCTTCCACGAGGTGCTGCTGCCAGTCTTGGTCTTCGCCGGCGGCAGCTCGCAGCAAGCGGCACGCTGCCAACGGATTAAAGACAGTGCCGAACGGATTAGCCAGCGTCGGCACCTTATCGGCGGCCAGGCGCGAGCCAATGCTTTCCGAGAAGCAAGAGCCTATCGTCAGCACGCGCGCGGAAAGCGGCAGCTGGTGGGGGTGCGGAGGTAGCGGTAATTCAGTGCGAAACATTCCTAAAAGATACGGCCAAATCAAGCCAACGGACGGGCAACCTACTCAACATCGTGCGTTCAACCAAACACACAAAGGCAGAGCACTTGTTTCTGCCGCGTGAGCAGGAAGTAAACAAACAGGTAAAAAAAAGGCCCGACTGTACAGACAGCCGGGCCTTTCTTCAGAAGAATGAGCTTATTCAGCTACCACGTTGAAACGCACTTTGTGCTTCACTTCGCGGTGCAAATCCACGGTAGCCGTGTATTCGCCTACCGAGCCGGGCTCCTGGTCGAAGGAGAGGCGCTTGCGCTCTACATCGATACCTTTCGCCTTCAGAGCATCGGCCAGCTGCAGCGTGGTTACGCGGCCAAAGATTTTGCCGCTTTCCCCCACTTTTGCCGGAATATCCAGAACTACATCACCGATTTTGTCGGCAATAGCCTGTGCGTCGCCTTTCACTTTGTCAGCCTTGTGAGCAGCCTGACGGATGTTTTCAGCAACGATTTTCTTATTGGTCTTGTCGGCCAGGATGGCCAGACCCTGCGGGAGCAGGTAGTTGCGACCGAAACCAGGCTTCACCGTTACGGTGTCGTTCTTATAGCCCAGGCCCTTTACGTCGTCTTTCAGAATTACTTCCATGTCTTTATTGAGTTGTTAGCTGTTGGTTGTTGGTTGTTGGTACATGTGCTGGCACAAGACCGTTAACTGACAACTGACAACTAAACACTGACAACTTATTTCAACGAGTCGGTTACGTAAGGCATCAGCGCGAGGTGGCGGGCCTTGGCCACAGCCTGAGCCACTTTGCGCTGGAACTTCAGGCTGGTGCCCGTGATACGGCGGGGCAGAATGCGGCCCTGCTCGTTCACAAACTTCAGCAGGAAGTTCGGATCCTTGTAATCAACATACTTGATGCCGTTTTTCTTGAAGCGGCAGTACTTCTTGCGGGTATCCTGCTTGTGGATACGTTCGTTGGCGAGACTCATCTTCTTAGGCTGACTAGGCAACTGCTTCTGACTGTTTAGCTTTCTGCTGATTCATTTCGCCTTTACGACGACGCTCGGCGTAGGCTACTGCGTTTTTGTCCATCACCGTGGTGAGGAAGCGGATGATTCGCTCGTCCCGGCGGAACGCAAGTTCCAGCGTGTCTACGATGTTGCCTGAGCCAGTAAACTCCACGAGGAAGTAATAGCCAGTGTTTTTCTTCTGAATCGGGTACGCCAGTTTCTTGAGGCCCCAAGCTTCAGTGTTGATGATGTCGGCGCTATTTTCCTTAAGCACCTGCGAGAACTTCTCGACCGTCTCTTGCACTTGGCTCTCGTTCAGAACGGGAGTCAGAATGAAGACCGTCTCGTAATTTCTTACTTCCATTACGACGGGGTGAAATTGTGATGTGAAAAAAAATCAATGAGCCGGCAAAGATACGCTTTTTATCCTATTGTTGGTGCTGTCAGCTAGAATATTGCTACCACCCTTAGAAGGTTTAACAGCTTGTTTATCAAGAAGCAAACCTTATAAGAAGGCAACAGTTATCTAAAGAAGAAAGGGAAAGCACTGAGCAGTAAGCTCACGTCAGCTATATACTAAGGAGTAAGTATGCCCTTTTAGAATCCTTCTAAGCAAGCTGCACAGGGCGAAAATTAGCCCGAACCGGTTTGTTCTCTGGGTTTCCCGACCTACATTTGTGGCCTTGAAGCACCCCCCGCGTTTCTTTTTTCCAGTCAATTTGTGCTATGAATAGCATCCGACTTCGTCCCCTTTCCCGCCTCTTTCTCGCTCTTTTCCTGACGTTTGCTGCCGTAGGTAACTCTTCGGCGCAGGACGTTGGGTCGGCTCCGGCCGTGAGCAAAGAAGGCGTGGCACCCGGCGCTACGGCTGCCGCCACTCCCGCCACGGCGGCTGCTCCCGCTGCTGGCGGTGGCGACGCCGCTGCAATTGCTGCCGGCGACGCCCTCTTTAAAGGCAACTGCGCCCAGTGCCATGCCATCAACGACGTAGTAGTTGGTCCGGCGCTGGCCGGTATCACCAAGCGCCGTCCGGTATCCTGGTTGATTCCGTGGATCAAAAACTCCAGCAAAGTAGTAGCCAGCGGCGACGAGTACGCCGTGAAAATCTACAACCAGTACCAGAAGCAGCAGATGCCCAGCTTCCAGCTGAGCGACACCGAAATCACCTCGATTCTGGCGTACGTTACTTCTCAAGAAGGTGTACAGACTACTACTACCGGTATTAAGCCCACTGATGGTGACAAAGCCGCTATCGATGGTACGGCTGCTGCCAATGGTGAAGCTGATGGCGGTAAGTACATGGACATCCTGCTCATCGTATTGGTAGTGGTGCTGATTGTGCTGGTGGTAACGCTGGTTATCATTGCCAACATCATGAAAGACGTGCTCCGCGGCCGTAAAGACCTGGATGGTCGGGACGTAGAGGTGCTGGAGCAGCGCACCGACTGGAGCAAGCTCTACAAGTCGCCGGTGTTGCGTGGTATTGCTGGTGTAGTATTCGTGCTGGCCATCCTTTACACCTCGGTGCAGGGCGCCATGGGCGTGGGCCTGACCCAGGGCTACCAGCCTACGCAGCCGATTGCCTTCTCGCACAAGCTGCACGCCGGTGAAAACCAGATCAACTGCGCTTACTGCCACACTTCGGTGTACAAGAGCAAGTCGGCCAACATTCCTTCGGCTAACATCTGCATGAACTGCCACTCGCAGATCAAAACAGAGTCGCCGGAAATCAAAAAGATTTACCGTGCTATTGAGCGCAAGCAGCCTATTCAGTGGGTGCGCGTGCACAACCTGCCCGACTTGGCGTACTTCAACCACTCGCAGCACACGCAGGTAGGCGGCATTGAGTGCCAGACCTGCCACGGTCCTATCCAGAACATGGAAGTAGTGTACCAGTATTCGGCCCTGACTATGGGCTGGTGCATCAACTGCCACCGCGAAACTCCACTCAACACGAAGGGCAACGGCTACTACAACAACTTGGTGAAGCTGCACGACAGCGCCAATGGTGCCGCTCCTTTCACAGTGTCGTCGAACGGCGGTACGGAGTGCTCGAAGTGCCACTACTAATCGTCTGATTGAATCCTGCGGCGCCGGAATGACTATCTTCCCGGCAGCGCAGGATTCTCCGCCGAAAAGCCCTTAAAAAAAGCCTTCAACTTGCGGGCTGTGCTGCGTCAGAAAACTAAGACTCACGCCTGCAAGACCCTAAGTCCCCATAACAAATGCAAGAGTCGCCCAAGTACTGGAAGGGAATTGAGGAACTGGAGAACTCACCGGAGTTCATGAAGAATGCACTCACCGAGTTTGCAGACTTCCTGCCGGTGAAGGAAACGTATGGCTCTTCCGATTCTACGGTAGCCCCACGCCGCGACTTCCTCAAGCTAATGGGCTTCGGCCTGGCTGCCGCTACCCTCGCCAGCTGCGAAACCCCAATTAAAAAGGCAATTCCGTACCTGAATAAGCCGGAGGAGGTTGATCCAGGCATTGCCAACTTCTACGCTTCCACTTATTTCACCGGTCAGGATTACAACAGCGTGCTGGTGAAGACCCGCGAAGGTCGTCCGATCAAGCTGGAGGGCAACCCAGAGTCGCCGATTACGCGTGGTGGCCTGTCGGCCCGTGCGCAGGCCTCGGTACTGAGCCTCTACGATGGTGCTCGTCTGCAGCACTTCGCTATCAAAGGCGCGAAGAAGGACAAAGACCAGGTCGATCAGGAAATCCGCACGGCACTGGCCGCGGGTGGCCGCGTTGCTATTGTGTCGCCAACCATCATTAGCCCTAGCACCAAGAAAGTTATTGCTGAATTTGCGGGCCGATACGCTGGTACCGAGCACGTCATGTACGACGTGAATTCAGCTTCAGGCCTGCTCCGCGCCAACGGCGGGGTACTGCCCAGCTACGACTTCAGTAAAGCTGACATTATCGTAAGCCTAGGTGCTGACTTCCTTGGTACCTGGATTTCGCCGGTAGAACACGCCCGTCAGTACGTCACTAACCGCAAGGTTAGCGCCGAAAAGCGCTCCATGTCGCGTCACTACCAGTTCGAAAGCGCCCTAACCCTGACCGGCTCCAACGCCGACGTGCGGGTGCCAGTGAAGCCTTCGGAAATGGGCGCTACGGCAGTGGCTCTCTACAATGGTATTTCAGGCGGTGCTGCTGCCGGCAGTGCTCAGCTGAAGAAAGCAGTTGCTGATCTAAAAGCGGCTGGTAGCCGCGGTCTGGTGGTTTCGGGTTCCAACGACCCGGCTGTTCAGTCCCTCGTTACCGCCATCAACCAGAGCCTCGGCAGCGCCGCCGTTGACGTAGCTGCACCATCCATGGTGCGCCAGGGTGACGACGCCCGCATGGACCGGTTGGTGAAAGATATCATCAGCGGCCAGATTGCCACGGTGATTTTCTACCACGCCAACCCCGTGTTTGACCACCCAATGGGTGCTCAGCTGGGAGAGGCACTGAAAGGTGGTAAAGTAAAGACTACCATCTCACTGAACGACCGTCTCGACGAAACCGGCAGCCTGTGCACCTACGCCGCTCCCGACCACCACTGGATGGAGTCGTGGAACGACTATGAGCCTAAGCGCGGCTATCTGAGCTTAGCGCAGCCGGTTATTTCGCCGCTGTTTGCTACGCGTCAGGCGCAGGATTCGCTTTTGGTTTGGGCCG
The DNA here is from genome assembly GCF_014333525.1 of Hymenobacter puniceus. Lineage (GTDB taxonomy): Bacteria > Bacteroidota > Bacteroidia > Cytophagales > Hymenobacteraceae > Hymenobacter. The sequence goes on along the minus strand of NZ_JACSCX010000001.1, from coordinate 187,879 downwards.
GTAATCCGACCAGCTACTACAACTACCTGCGTGCCCAGTGGCAAACACTGCTCGGTGGCGATGCAAAAGCGTGGGATAAGGCAGTACACGATGGGGTAGCTATGGGCTCGGCCTTGGCGGCTGCTCCAGCGCAAGGTGCCGTTATGGGGGCTGCTGAAGCTATCAGCGCAATCAACTCGGCTCCCAAGCCTACGGGCACAGAGCTTTGCATCTACGAAAAGGTAGGTGTAGGCAACGGTTCGGAGGGCAACAACCCATGGTTGCAGGAACTGCCTGACCCGGTATCGAAAGCTACTTGGGGCAACTACGTGGCTGTGCCACGCAAAATGGCCGAAGAAAAAGGCTGGGCTCAAGGCGACGTGTTGAAGGTGACGGCCAACGGCAAGTCCATTGAGCTGCCAGTACTTGTTCAGCCAGGCCAAGCCGCCGGTTCGGTTTCGATTGCGCTGGGCTACGGCCGTACCAAGGCTGGTAAGGTAGGTGACAAAGTAGGGGAGAACGTATTGCCTTTCGCGGTAATGCGCAACGGGGCTATTCAGTACGCCAACTCAGTGACGCTGGAAAAAACCGGTGCCACCTCGCCCATCGCCCAGACCCAGACCCACCACACCATCATGGACCGCAAGCCGGTGGTGCAGGAGTCGACGCTGGCCCAGTACATCAAAAACCCGAAAGAAGTAACCGAGTATGAGCTGCTCACGACGCCGGAAGGCAACGTGAAGCCCAACAAGGTGTCGTTGTGGCAGGACTACGAGTACAAGAATCACCACTGGGGTATGGCCATCGACCTCAACTCGTGCATTGGCTGCGGCTCGTGCGTAGTGGGGTGCCAGGCTGAAAACAACGTAGCCGTAGTAGGCAAGCAGGAGGTTATCAACCGCCGCGAGATGCATTGGATGCGGATCGACCGCTACTACAGCTCCGACGCCAGCAAGGAGGATTTCGAGGAAAAAGGCAAGCTGGCTACTTATGCCGCTATGGAAGACCCATCCGAAAATCCTTCGGTTATCTTCCAGCCGATGATGTGCCAGCATTGCAACCACGCACCGTGCGAGACAGTGTGCCCGGTACTGGCTACCACGCACAGCTCGGAAGGACTCAACCAGATGACCTACAACCGCTGCGTAGGTACCCGCTATTGTGCCAACAACTGCCCGTATAAGGTTCGTCGTTTCAACTGGTTCTCGTACTACTCCAACGAGAAGTTTGAAGCTGTAAACGGCCACATGTTCACCGACCTCGGCCGTATGGTGCTGAATCCGGATGTGACGGTACGGGCTCGTGGTGTGATGGAGAAATGTTCGCTCTGTGTGCAGCGTATCCAGCTTGGTAAGCTTGAAGCCAAGAAGCAAAAGCGTCGTCCGAAGGATGGTGAGATTGTTTCGGCCTGCGCCCAGTCCTGCCCTACGCAGGCTATCGTATTCGGTGACATGCGTGACCCTGAGTCACGTCTGTCGAAGCTGTTGCGTCGGGAAGATGGCGAGCGGGCGTTCCATGTACTTGATGCCATCAACGTGCAGCCGAACATGACCTACCTGACAAAAATCCGCAACACGGAAGAAGTTCGCAACGCATAAACCAGTAGTTGGGGGCTTGGGAGCCTGAGGTCTTGGTTTTTCAACCAGATACCATTTCCGCAAGAAGCTGAGCCCCTGAGTTCCCAAGACCCAAAAATCTAAAACTATGCAGCACGTATCGCCTGTACGGGAGCCGCTCGTAACCGGGGGGAAAACGTACCACGACGTCACCCAAGACGTGTGCCGCCAGGTAGAAGCCGCTCCCAACGTTCGTTGGATGGCCGCTCTGGCCGTGGCTCTTTTCTTCCTCGGCATCTTTTTCTATTCTGTATACCGCACCTTATGGTACGGCATCGGCGAATGGGGCCTTAACAAAACCGTTGGTTGGGCTTGGGACATCACCAACTTCGTGTGGTGGGTAGGTATCGGCCACGCCGGCACCCTAATTTCAGCCGTTCTGCTGCTGTTCCGTCAGAAGTGGCGGACCTCTATCAACCGTGCTGCCGAAGCCATGACCATCTTCGCAGTAATTTGCGCGGCCATGTTCCCGGTACTGCACATGGGTCGTCCGTGGCTGGCTTTCTACGTGTTTCCGCTGCAGAACACACTGGGCTCACTATGGGTGAACTTCAATTCGCCGCTGCTCTGGGACGTATTCGCCATTTCGACTTACTTCACGGTGTCGCTGGTGTTCTGGTACACGGGTCTGGTACCTGACTTCGCCACCATCCGTGACCGGGCTAAAGGCCCGATTGCCAAAGTAGCGTACTCGCTGCTGAGCATGGGCTGGAAAGGTTCGGCCAAACACTGGAGCCGCTACGAAACGGTGTCGTTGATTCTGGCTGGTGTTTCGACCCCGCTGGTACTTTCGGTACACACCATTGTATCGATGGACTTTGCTACCTCGGTTGTACCAGGCTGGCACACCACCATCTTCCCGCCCTACTTCGTGGCTGGCGCTATCTTCTCGGGTTTCGCCATGGTACTGACGCTGATGCTCATCACCCGCGTCGTATTTAAGCTGGAAGACTACATTACGCTGGAGCACATTGCCCTCATGAACAAAATCATGATGGTAACCGGCTCGATTGTAGGGGTGGCCTACATTACGGAGTTCTTCATTGCTTGGTATTCAGGTGTTGAATTCGAACAGTATGCCTTCATCAACCGCGCAACTGGTCCTTACTGGTGGGCTTACTGGTCGATGATGACCTGCAACGTAATTTCGCCTCAGCTAGTGTGGATTCGGCGTATTCGTTACAGCATTCCAGCTACGTTTGTGCTGTCGATTATCGTGAACATTGGTATGTGGTTCGAGCGTTTCGTGATTATTGTTACCTCGCTACACCGCGACTACCTGCCGTCCAGCTGGGTTATGTTCTCCCCAAGCATCATCGATATCGGTATCTATGTTGGTACGCTGGGTTTGTTTTTCACCTTGTTCCTACTGTTCGCCAAGTTCTTCCCGGTAATCAACATGGCTGAAGTGAAGTCAGTGCTGAAGTACACGGTCGATAACGGCCCGACGTACACCGGCCACGATCCACACCACAACGCAGTTCATCAACCCGCCACCCACGGCGTGCCGGCTTCGGCTCCCATAAACTACGATAAGCATGACTAAGCGCTTCGCCCTCGGCATCTTCGAAGACGAAGACGTGCTGCTGCACGCCGTTGAAAACGTCCGCGAAGCGGGCGTTAAAATCTACGAAGTCTTCACCCCGTTTCCGATCCACGGTATCGACGATGCCCTTGGCATTGAACGTTCCCGGCTGCCCATTGCCGCTTTCTTCTACGGGTTGGTTGGTCTGTGCTTTGCCCTCTGGCTGCAGATCTACACGCTCGGTTTCGACTGGCCAATGATTATCGGTGGTAAGCCGCACATCGCACTTCCCGCCTTCATTCCAGTATCCTTTGAATTGACGGTATTCTTCTGCTGCCATGGTATGGTGATTACCTTCTATACCATCAGCAAGCTGTATCCTCGCTGGAAGACGCCTGTTCTGGATGTGCGCTCCACCGACGACAAGTTTGTGATGGCCATCGAGCTGAACGAGAAGACCGACCTGAACCATCTGACGCAACTGCTGCGCGCCAACGGCGCCTCGGAGGTGAACGAAAAAGAAATGACCAAATTCTAATGACGCATTCGCTGAAACTAGGTCTGCAAGCGTCGGCCATCCTGTTTGCTTCGGTGCTGACCACCGGCTGCAACCGCGCCGATGATCCTGGCATTGAGTACGCCCCGGAGATGTACGAGTCTATTCCGTACGACCCCTTGCGTCAGGTGAATGCCAATACAGTAAATCCAATGGGCATCAACCAGCGCACCCCTGTGGTGGGTACGGTAGCCCGCGGCAAAGCTGAGTATTATTCGCACATCGCCAAAGATGATGTGGCTACTGCCGAAACCAAACTGCGCAACCCCTATTCCTACACCAAGGAAAATCTGGAGGAAGGAAAGGCACTGTATGTGCGTAACTGCCAGCACTGCCATGGCGAGCAAGGCGATGGTCAGGGGCCGGTAGGCATCAAGTTCAAAGGTGTACCGAACTACTCGGCAGGTGCTTATAAAACCATGAATGACGGGCACATTTACCACGTCATTCAGTGGGGCCGCAACCGGATGATGCCGCATGGCTCACAGGTAAATCCTGAAGAGCGCTGGAAAATCTCCATGTACGTTCGGGCCCTACAGCTAGGCAAAGGCGCTGATGGAGTTGCTGACTTGCTGAAGGCCAATGGTGGTTCAGCAACGGGCGTAACTGCTGCCGATTCGTCGCAGACTACCGACTCGCAAACTCAGGCTCCTGTTCAGGAAGCTCAGGCAAACAAGGCTTCGGAAAATCCGGGCCAAGGAGACCAGGCACGTAACGGCACCGCAAACTAATCCACTATGGCAACTCTGACGCAACACGAAGGCGTTACGGCGGAATACCTGGAGGTTTCAGCCGGTACTCGCAAGAAATTCATGATGATCATCTTGGCCGGCATTCTGCTGCTGGTGATTGGTTTGATTGTCGCCTACTTCAACATCGGTGCTGAGCACGCTGAAGGCGCCGCTGGCGCCCATGGTGCTGTGGCTGGTCATGCAGGAGGCCACCACGGCAGCCCTCTGTGGCTGAAGCGCCTGATTGTAAGTCTATGGCACAACAACGTATTCTTCACCGGAGTATCGGTGGTAGGTACAGTATTTATGGCTATTCAATACGTAGCCTACGCCGGCTGGTCGGTTCTGATTAAGCGGGTGTATGAAGCTCTCAGTGCCTGGGTTATTCCAGGTGGTGTACTGATGGTGCTCATTTTCTTGGTAAGCCTGATCAACAATGACATCTTCCATTGGACGGTGCCAGGCATCATGGAGAAGGGCAGCGAAACCTATGATGCCATCATTGCCGGCAAGTCGGGCTTCCTGAACATGCCGTTCTATCTGTTCCGTATGGTGTTGTTTATTGCCATCTGGGCATTCTTCACCAAAAAGCTCCGCGACCTGTCGTTGGCAGAAGATCTAAACGGTGGCACCGAGTACTTCCACAAATGCATCAACGTATCAGCAATCTTCTTGGTACTGTTCGCAGTATCATCGTCGATTGCTGCCTGGGACTGGGTGATGTCAGTTGACGTACATTGGTTCTCGACGATGTTTGGCTGGTATGTATTCGCTTCTTGGTGGGTATCCGGCATTGCGGCCACCACGTTGTGCACTATTCTGCTGAAGGATGCTGGCTACCTGCGCTGGGTGAAAGCAGGCCATCTGCACGATCTGGGCAAGTTCATGTTTGGCTTCAGCATTTTCTGGACGTACGTGTGGTTCTCGCAGTTCATGCTTATTTGGTACGCTAACCTTCCTGAAGAGTCGGTGTATTTCAACCAGCGTTTGGGCGGCTTTAACAACCAGTATACATGGCTATTCTTTTTCAACCTGATCATCAACTTTGCCTTTCCTTTCCTTGTTCTTATGACACGGGATGCAAAGCGCCAGATGATCATGCTGAAAATTGTTACCATAGCTATTCTGATCGGCCACTGGTTTGACTTCTATTTGATGATCATGCCTGCAACTATGCAGGAGAATAACGGGTTCATTATTGAGTTTGGTGTTGCACTGGTGTTCTTGGGTAGCTTCCTGCTGCTCATGACCAAGCGGTTGTCGCAGGCTTCGCTGGTGCCATTGCACCACCCATTCCTCGACGAGAGCGTGCACCATACCACCTAATCAGACATGAGTACTGGCAGGGGAGGAGCGTAGGCTTCACTGCATCTCGCTGCTCCGCTACCACTCTCAAAAATCTCACCTCTTTCCTTACCTAATGACTGCTCTTGGTATTCTGCTGGTGTTGGTGTTGCTGCTGGTCGTATTCGGCCTGTTGTTCCGCCTCCAGATTCTAACCTCGATTTTCTCTGGCAGCTCGGCCCGCGAATTTGGGATGAGCAACCGCGTGAATGCGGTGCTGATGATCATCTTTATGGTAGTTGGTGGCGCGGCCTTCGCTTGGTCGTTTGGCGACAACTTCAATAAGATGAATCCGCCGATTGCCTCGGTACACGGCTTGGCCACAGAGCGCATGTTCTGGACTACGATGATCATCATCGGTATCGTGTTCGTGCTGACGCAGGTTGCCCTGTTCTACTATTCCTATAAATACCAGCAGAAAGACGGCCGTCGTGCTTATTTCTTCCCGCATAACAACAAGATCGAAATCATCTGGACGGTAATTCCGGCTATTGTGATGGCTGGTCTTGTATTCGCTGGCTGGAAGGAGTGGACCCGTATTACGGGGCCAGCTCCTAAGGATGCAGTAGTTCTGGAAGTAATGGGCAAGCAGTTCAACTGGTTGGTACGTTATCCAGGTCGTGACCTGAAGCTGGGTGTAGTTAACTACCGCCTGATTGATGCCACCAACGAGTTTGGCTTCGACCTGACCGATAAGACGGGTTTGGATGATTTTGTTGCCGGTGAAATCCACGTGCCAAAAGGCCACCCGGTATTGCTGAAGATTCGCTCGCGCGACGTGTTGCACGCTGTATATATGCCGCACTTCCGTGTGCAGATGTACGCTGTACCCGGTATGCCGACCAAGTTCTGGTTTACGCCTACCAAAACCACCGACGAGATGCGCGCCCAGCTTGGCAACCCAAAGTTCAACTATGAGCTTGCTTGCAACCAGATCTGCGGCCGTGGTCACTTTGCCATGAAGCTTAACATTGTGGTAGACGAGCCAGACGATTATGTTGCTTGGTTTGGTCAGCAGAAATCTTTCTCGGAGCAGAACCCAGATGTACTGGCTTCCTTCAAACAGAAAGAAGAAAAGCTGGTTGTAAAGGAGGCTGCTGCTGCCGTGACGGTACCTGCTGCCAATGCTTCTCTCTAATTCAACGCAGTTAATTTGTACGCTTTCTATGGCTGCTAATCTTCCCACTCAAGTGCAGGGCGGCATCGGGGTAACCGAGCCAGGCATCGAGCACGACGAGCACCTGCACCACGACGATCATCACCACGACCAGCATTGGCTGTTCAAGTACGTGTTCAGCACGGACCACAAGGTGATTGCCAAGCAGTTTCTGATTACTGGTATCTTCTGGGCTATCCTGGGTGGTACGCTCTCCAGCTTGTTCCGTTTGCAACTCGGCTGGCCCGAGTCGACGATGGAGTGGCTGACTCCTTTCCTTGGCAAGTGGATTGAGGCAGGTAAGCTGAACCCGGAGTTCTATCTGGCGCTTGTAACGATGCACGGCACCATCATGGTGTTCTTCGTGCTGACTGCGGGTCTGTCGGGTACGTTCTCCAACTTCTTGATTCCGCTGCAGGTAGGTGCCCGCGACATGGCTTCGGGCTTTATGAACATGTTGTCGTACTGGTTCTTCTTTGTTTCCGGTATCATCATGTTCACCTCGATGTTCCTGGAAACCGGTCCTGCTTCGGCTGGCTGGACAATCTACCCACCGCTGAGCGCCTTGCCTCAGGCTATTCCCGGCTCCGGCATGGGCATGACGATGTGGCTGGTGTCGATGGCTTTGTTCATCGTTTCGCAGCTGCTGGGCGGTGTTAACTACATCACTACGGTAATCAACCTCCGGACCCGCGGCATGAGCATGAGCAAGCTGCCGCTCACCATCTGGTCGTTTTTCCTGACGGCTATTTTGGGTCTGTTGTCGTTCCCGGTGTTGTTCTCAGCTGCTTTGCTTCTGATCTTCGACCGTTCGTTCGGTACGTCATTCTTCTTGTCGGATATCTACATTGCCGGTCAGGCGCTGAATAACACGGGCGGTTCGCCGGTACTGTTCCAGCACTTGTTCTGGTTCCTGGGTCACCCCGAGGTGTACATCGTAATCATGCCTGCTATGGGTATGGTATCGGAGATTCTCGCTACCAACGCTCGTAAGCCCATCTTCGGCTACCGCGCCATGATTGGTTCGCTGCTGGGTATTTCCTTGCTGTCGTTCGTAGTGTGGGCTCACCACATGTTCGTAACGGGCATGAACCCTTTCCTTGGATCGGTCTTCATGTTCCTGACACTGATCATTGCGGTGCCATCGGCCGTGAAAACCTTCAACTGGCTGGCTACACTGTGGCGCGGTAACATCCGCTTCACCACGGCCATGCTTTTCTCAATTGGCTTTGTGTCGCTGTTCATTTCGGGTGGTCTGACGGGTATCATCCTCGGCAACGCGGCCCTCGATATCCAGATGCACAACACCTATTTCGTAGTGGCTCACTTCCACTTGGTAATGGGTAGCTCGGCTTTCTTTGGTCTGTTTGCTGGTGTGTATCACTGGTTCCCGAAGATGTTCGGCCGTATGATGGACGAGAAGCTGGGTTATATCCACTTCTGGCTGACGTTCATTGGAGTATATCTGGTGTTCATGCCGATGCACTACGTAGGTATTGCCGGTTTCCCTCGTCGCTACTACGCTTGGACTGGCTTCGACTCTTTCAGCCAGTTTGCTGACTTGAACAAGTTTATTTCGGTGGCTGCTATTCTGGCGTTTTTCGCTCAGTTTGTGTTCATCTTCAACTTCTTCTACAGCATCTTCCGCGGCCGCCGCGCCAGCGAAAATCCATGGCGCTCGACCACACTGGAGTGGACTACGCCGGTTGTTCCCGGCCATGGCAACTGGCCTGGTGAGATTCCAGCTGTCTACCGCTGGCCCTACGATTATAGCAAACCAGGCGCTGCAGACGACTTTATTCCGCAGAACGTACCGTACTCGAAGACCCAGTCCTCGAACCTGCCGTACGAAAGCGAAATGGAGTAGTCAACATTTGGCAATCTTCCCGAAACGGGCCGCTGTTTTTACGGCGGCCCGTTTTGTTTTGCAGTAAACTAAGCCCACAGTAGTGCTGTTTTACACTTGGCGTTACTATCGGCGTAAGGCAACTAGATTTTCTTTTTTTGACTGATGGCGTGATGGTAGGTGACGCTCCTTTTCCTATGACCCAATCTACTTTCGTACGGCGTTTCCGCTTCTTTGGCATTCTGACGGTAGTAGCAGTGTACCTGCTGATTTTGGTAGGTGGTATTGTCCGGAGCACAGGCTCTGGTATGGGCTGCCCAGATTGGCCTAAGTGCTTCGGGACATGGGTGCCGCCCACAACTGTTAGCCAGTTGCCGGCCAACTACAAGGAAATCTATACCGAGCAGCGGGTGGCCAAAAATCAGCGCATTGCTAAGACGCTGGATAAGCTAGGCTTCAGCGAGGTAGCTGCACAGATTTTTGCGCATCCTACGCAGTATGTCGAAACCGACTTTAATGCTACCAAAACTTGGATTGAGTACCTGAACCGGTTGCTAGGGGCGCTGATTGGCGTATTTATCTTCCTGACGGTGTTGCTGGCGTTGCCGTATCTACGCCGCGACCCGGTGGTGTTCTGGCTGGCCTTTATTTCGTTGGTGCTGACGGGTTTCCAGGGCTGGCTAGGCTCCTTGGTGGTATCTACCAACCTGCTGCCGGAGATGGTAACGGTGCACATGGCGGTGGCCTTGCTGATTGTGGCGCTGCTCATTTATGCCGTGGACCGTTCTCAGCGCGAAAGGGCTGCTGTTGATCAGCCCGATACGAGTTGGATACCAGCGTCGGGCCTTACGCTGTGGCTGTGGGTAATTACGCTAGCTACGTTCGGTCAGATTATTCTGGGTACGCAGGTGCGTGAGCAGATTGATGTGGTGGCCGTTGCCGCCGAGTATGGCAGCCGAGGTACTTGGGTTGAGCAACTGGGGCTGACGTTTAAGGTACACCGCTCATTCTCGCTGCTGCTGCTGTTGCTTAACCTGTTTGTGGCTTTCCGGCTGTACCAGACCCGCTCTCAGCACCTGCGCACGCTTGCCAACGCTGTGCTGCTGCTGCTGGGCCTGGAAATAGCGGCTGGTGTAACGCTGGCCTACTTCGCGCTGCCTGCTGCTGTGCAGCCGGTGCACCTGACGCTGGCCACCGTGCTTTTCGGCGCACAGTTTCTGACCATCATCCGCTACCGGCGCCAGACGAAAACACCAACGCAGGCCGCTATTCCGCGCGTTGTTGCGTAACTTTGCGGCCCGGTTTGGAGTGCTTCCGCCGCCCGTGTTGTTTTAACTGCTAATGATCAAAGCCAGGGCGTATTTTCAACTGCTTAAGTTTCGGCTGGCCCTGACGGTCGCCTTCTCCAGTGCCATTGGTTTTTTATTGGGGGCTCAGGCGTTTGATTGGGGCCGGGCGCTGCTGGTAATGCTGGGTGGCTTGGCCATCACCGGCTCGGCAAACACCATTAACCAGATCTACGAGAAAGACCTCGACAAGCTGATGAAGCGCACTGCGAAGCGGCCGTTGCCGCTCGGCATCTTGTCGGTATCTGAAGCCTGGGTGTTCACCATCGTTTTGGGCGCATTTGGGCTTGCGCTGCTGGCCTACTGCTTCAATCCGCTGGCCGCAGCCCTGTCGCTGATTTCGCTGATTATTTACGGCTTCATTTACACGCCGCTCAAGCAACTGTCACCGATTTGCGTGTTCGTGGGCGCCATTCCGGGCGGGCTGCCACCGTTTATTGGGTGGGTGGCCGCTACCAACGCCATTACCGGCGACGCCAGCATTGGTGGGTGGGTGCTGTTCGGCATTCAATTCATGTGGCAGTTTCCGCATTTCTGGGCCATTGCCTGGGTGCTGGATGATGATTACCGCGCCGCCGGCTTCAAGATGCTGCCTTCACCAGGCCGTAAGGACCTGCGCACAGCCTTTCAGATCATGACTTACACGCTACTGCTGATACCGATGAGTTTGCTGCCGCTGCAATTTGGCATCAGTGGTAAAGTATCAGCGCTGGTGGCGGTGGTGTGTGGCGTGCTGTTTTTGATGCAGACTTTCTACCTGATGCGCACCTGCACGAAGAAAGCAGCCATGAGCATCATGTTCGGCTCCTTTCTTTACCTGCCCATCGTGCAGATTGCCCTCGTTCTTGATAAACTCTAGTGTTGCTTGTTGACTCTTTTGCGTGGTTGTTTGTTGAAGCTATGGGGCCAGCCTGCTGCCTGACATACGCCGCAACCACTGCCCCCAAAAGCGAGTAACAAACCCCAACTCTCATGCAAACCACCGAATCTTTAGAAACCAAAGAGCCCGGCTCCGGCCTGCACCCGATGCGGCTGTTGCTGATTTTGATGATCATTAGTATCATCATGATGTTCGCGGCCTTCACCAGCGGCTTCATCGTGCGCCGCGAGGAAGGCAACTGGCGCGAGTTCGACTTGCCAATCAGTCTGCTCTATAATACCATTGTGATTGTGCTGAGCAGCGCTACTATGCAGTGGGCTTACGCTTCGGCCAAGCGCGACGAGTTGGGCCGTGCCAAGCTGGCCATGGGCCTGACGGTGCTTTTGGGCTTCGCCTTTCTGGTGGGCCAGTGGTACTCGTGGGGTGATTTGATTGCCGGCCGTACCTATTTTGGTGGGGTAGATGCCAACCCTTCCGGCTCATTTGTGTATGTACTAATGGGCGTCCACGGATTTCACCTCATCACCGGCGTGATTTTTCTGGTCAAGACCTACCTGAAAACCCTTCGCTATCAGGTGCATTCGCGGCAAATGATGCCTATTGCCAACTGTACCATCTACTGGCACTTCCTGGGCGGGCTTTGGTTGTACCTGTATTTGTTCCTACTTTTGAACCACTAGTTTCGTCTTACCCCGCACTATATGTCCACGATTTCCACGACGCAGCCCCTCACTACTGCCAACGCCGCCGACCGGCCGCGTAGCGGCAACTGGGACGGAGGCAACGAGCCCTTCAAGGCCAGCTATGGCAAGCTGATGATGTGGTTCTTTCTGCTGTCGGACGCCTTCACGTTCGCCGCGTTCCTGACCACCTACGGCCTGATTCGTCACCGCTATCCAGCTTTTGATGCTGCTGCAGGCAAGGCATTCGAGTTTTCGACGGCGTACTGGCCGGTGCCCGACAAAGTATTCAACGGCTTTCCTGGCCTGCATGGCATGGACGTTCCGCTGGGCTTCGTGGCCCTGATGACGATGATTCTCATCTTCAGTTCCGTGACGATGGTGCTGGCCGTAGAAGCTGGTCACCGCATGGACAAAAAGGATGTGCAGAAATGGCTGCTCTGGACTATTCTGTTCGGCGCAACTTTCCTGGCCTCGCAGGCATGGGAGTGGAGCCACTTCATCCACGGCACCGAAGAAGGCACAAAGATGCTGGACGGTAGCACAGTGTATGGCGCCAACCTAGCGGTCAACCAGTACGGCCCAGTGCTGTTTGCTGACTTGTTCTTCTTCATTACCGGTTTTCACGGCACGCACGTATTCTCAGGGGTTTGCCTGTTGGTATGGTCGTTTATTGCCACCACCAACGGCACGTTTGAGAAGCGCGGCCACTACGAGATGGTCGAGAAGATTGGCCTATACTGGCACTTTGTGGATCTGGTGTGGGTGTTTGTCTTCACCTTCTTCTATCTGGTTTAATCGGCTTGGCAGCTGAGCTACGAAGGGTACACCAGGTACTCTCAGGTAGCTCAGCTACGCAGCTATTCAACACTTCAACCATTCACGACAATGGCTAACCACGCAGGCACTGAGCCTACCGCTCCCGGCGAAATCGCCAAGCCAAATACCGGTTGGATCTGGAAGACTTTCTGGATTCTGGTTGGTATCACAGCTCTAGAGTTCGTGTTCGTATTCCTGATGGATCCGAGCACACTTCGCAACTCTATCTTCATCGTTCTCACAATTTTCAAGGCGTTCTTTATCGTCGCTGAGTTCATGCACTTAAAGCATGAAGTGAAAGCCCTGATCTGGACCATCCTTATTCCAATGGCGCTGCTCGTTTGGCTGCTGATTGCCTTGGTAACAGAGGGTTCTTACCAGAATTCGTTCTGGAACGTATTCAACTAACTGCATGAGGCCCAAACACGTCCTGTTGTTGGGCCTCTTGCTGTTGGTCCCGGTGCTGGCTTTCGTGTTTCTATACACCTTCGGCACCAACCGTTACGCGCTGCCCACTTACCTGCCCACCAAAGTCGATTCGACCTTGGTGGAAGGTAAGTGGCGGCGCGACACTGTTTTCCACCAGTTGGCTGATTTCCAACTCACGTCGCAATCCGGCCGGGTGGTAACGCAGCGCGAGGTGGCAGCCAACGGCCTCTATGTGGCCAACTTCTTCTACACCACTTGCCCCGGAGCCTGCCCGCGCATGAACAGCCAGATGGCCCGGGTGCAGGAACGGTTCCGTAAAGACCCCCGGGTAAAGCTCGTGTCCTTCACCGTAGACCCGGCCCGCGACTCAGCGGCCGTACTGGAACGCTACGCTGAGCAGTACGGCGCTATTGCTGGTAAATGGTTTTTTCTGACCGGTGACAAAACGGCGCTTTACCGGTTAATCACCGATGAGTTTCGGTTGGAGGCTCCCCGCGGCGAAACGCCCGGCATTGAGCACAGCCAGAACCTCTACCTGATAGATCGTGCCCGCCGCGTGCGCGGCATCTACGACGGTACCAAACCCAAAGACGTTGAACGCCTCATGACGGAAATCGACGTGCTGCTCTACACGTATGAACACGAATAATCCTTCTGCTCCGGCTGGTGGTAACACCAAATTCAAAGTGCTGGCTGCTGTACTTGGCGCAGTCATTCCGGTGGCCGTGGCAGTTCTCTATTACTTTCCTAACGTGTTCCGCATTGAGGGCGCGCAGGTGAAGGCATTGCCGGCCGTGAATGCCGTATTGAATTCCCTGACGGCGCTGCTGCTGATGGCTGGCTACTATTTCATCCGGCGCAAGGATGTGGCCAAGCACCGCGCCATGATGGGCTTGGCGTTCCTGATGGGTTCGTTGTTTCTGGTGTCGTACGTGGCGTATCACTCGCAGGTGCCCAGCACCACATTTGGGGGCCAGGGGCTGATTCGGAGCGTGTACTACTTCATTCTGCTGACGCACATTTTACTGGCGGCCGTAACAGTGGCGCTGGTGCTGTTTACGCTTTATTTTGCCCTCACCGAGCAGTTTCAGAAGCACCGCCGCATTGCCCGCTGGACCTACCCAATCTGGCTGTATGTGTCCGTGACGGGTGTGATTGTGTACTTCATGATTTCGCCTTACTACACCTAAGAAGGTGGCTGGAGTAGCCGATAGCTAGCACCTAGCTCCATTTGACGAAGCCCGCGCAACAATCTAAAAAACCGGCGCACTTATCCGGCCACGTCACCAAACCATTACGCTGTAAACGCAGTTGGTAAGAGTATGAAAAAGCTGTTTGTTACCTCGGTTTTTGCCCTTCTGTTGGGCGTGTTGTTTTGCCTGACGCCGCGCCAGGTTGCCGCGCAATGCACCATGTGCAAAACGCAGGTGGAGTCGGCCCGTTCGGAGAAAGATGGCTACGACTTCTCGGGCCTCAACAAAGGCATTCTGTATATGGCAGCCATTCCTTACCTGTTGGTGGGGGCTGTCGGCTATTTCTGGTATCGCAACGCCAAAGCCAAGAAGCCGGCGCGCCGGTAGTAACTGCCAAGACTGCCGAATTGAAAAATACTGGTACGCCATCCTGAATGAGGGCCAGCTAGGAAATGCCGCCAATTGGCGGCATTTTTGTTTGGTAGCGGCTTCTGCGGAGCCGTGTGCTGCCGCTCAATCCTGCGCCTGTTGAAGTTCGCCCGATTCCTGCCGCCCGCTTTGCTGCTGGTCGCTTTCCTTTGTTTTGCGGGGGCCTACCTCAGCAACCGATACAGCCAGACGCCCGCTGTGCTGCTGCGTGCTGATGCATTGCGGCTGCAAAAGCTGGTGCTGGAAGCCGAGCAACGAGCCGAGCGGGAAGCCACTCAAGTGCTGACTCAGGCCACCCAAGGTGAGTTGCGCTTCGGTACGCTGGTGGGGCGTACCACTTATCCGTGCTTTGTGTACCAGAACGGGCAGCTCCGCTATTGGTCAGACCACACCACCCGGCCACAGCCCGAGAATGTTGGGCAGAGCTTCAGCGAAAAGCTGGTGGATATGCAGTTTGGGCGGTACCTGGCGTTGCGGCAGGCGTCGGGCCCTTATGTGGTGCTGACCTACGTGCCGCTGGAAAAGAGCTACGGCATCAGCAACCGTTACCTGCGTGACGGTTCGGAAAAAGCGTTGTTCCGGGGGCTCAATGTGCGGCTGGTTACTGAAAAACAGCCGGCGCTGCCCACGCTGTATTCCGAGCAAGGCAACTACTTGTTTTCGCTGGAACGACTGCAGCCCAACCCAATTACCGGCAAGTATATCCCGATGGCCTTGCTGGTGGCGGGCCTGCTTGTGTACCTGGCTGGCTGGCTGATTTGGGCCCGGCGACTATTCAGTGCGGGGCGGGTGCTGGCTGGTTCTGCCGCCTTGCTGGTGCCGCTGGGGCTACTGCGGGCCGTGCTGCTGTATTTGGGCTTGCCGTTTTCCTTTATCGAACTGCCGTTCTTCGACCCACGAGTGTACGCGGCATCCTGGCTGTCACCGTCTCTCGGCGACTTGTTCATTAATGCGTTGCTGCTGGCATTGGCGGCGTATTGCGGGTTGCGGCTGTTCCGGCACTACAACCCCAACCGCTGGGTGGAGCGCCTTACCAAGCAGTCGGACCGCACGATGGTGGGTGTGGTGGCCGGCGTGGTGTTTTTTGTGCTGCTGGAGCTGCAGTTCCAATTCTACTCCAACAGCTTCAATAACTCGCAGGTCATTCTCGATGTCACCCAGGATATTTCGGTGTCTTGGTTTAAGTTACTCCTGACGCTGGCCATTGCCTTGCACACCAGCGCGTATCTGGTGGGCTTCTATCTGGTGTCGCAGCTGTTTAGTGCCACGCTGGGCACCAGCAAGGGGCGCGAAGGCGTGTTCGGGCTGGGGCTGGGGGCGCTGCTGTTTCTGCCGGTGGGTATTGCGCTGGGGCAGGTGCAGGTGATACTGGTGGGCATTACGCTGTGGTTTTTCCTGCTGCTGCGCCTGACCGGGCTGCGGCGTGTGGCCGCCATGGTCACCTACCAAGTGTACCTATTCATTTTCCTGATGCTCAGCATCAGTGCCGCCATTGGGGCGCTGGCGCTGTTCGAGCATTTCGACCGGCAGCTGGTGCAGAACAAGCAGAACCTGGCCGGCAACCTGATGACCGACAACGATCTGCAGGGCGAGTTTCTGCTCACCGAGCGGGCCCGCGAAATTGCGGCCGACCCGCTGATTCGCAAGGTGCTGGCCAGCCCGTTCGCCAGTCCGGAAGTGGTGCGCCAGAAAATCCTGAAGCACTATCTCGGCGACTATTTTGATAAATACGAAGTGGCCGTGTCGTTTTTTGATGCCGCCGGCCGACCCATTGGGGCGGGGCAGGGCGCCGAAACTCTCTCGCAGGTACGGCGCCGGCTGCTGCAGAACTCCACCCGCACCGACCAGATGAACCTGTTTCTGGTGCGCGGCAGCAACTCATTCAGCACCCGGCGCTACGTTGATTTCGTGGCCGTGCCGAGTACAGGGCGTGGCACGAATACGGTGCTGCTGGAGCTTATGCTTAAGAAGCTGACCACCTACAGCGTGGTGCCTGAGCTGCTGGTCGACCAGAATTTCTTTCAGCCCGGGTTGGGTGCCGAACTGAGCTACGCCGGCTACGAGCAGGATCGGCTGGTGTACAGTGAAGGGGATTTCGACTACGTGAACCGCCTGCGCCGCCAGCAATACAACGACCCGCGCCTCTACCGCACGGGCCTGGTAGTTGGCCGCTTCCACCACTTGGCCGTGCGCGACGAAACTCAGCACCGCACCGTGGTGGTAACTACCGCCACCTACAGTTTTTCTGATTGGCTGGCCAACTTCTCGTTCCTGTTTTTGCTGCACACATTCTACTGGTTGCTGGGTATGGCGCTGTATCTGCTGGCGCGCGGCCAGTACCTGGCCGTGCTGCGCACCAACTTCAGCACCAAAATTCAGCTGTTCCTCAACTTCGGGATTCTGGTGCCGCTGGTGCTGGTGAGCATTGCCACGGCCAGCCAGGTAACGTCGTCGTATAAGCGCGACCTGCGCCGCACGTATGAGCGGCGCGGCCGCACCGTGCAGGACAACCTGCTGCAAAACCGCGCCCTGCTCACCGATTCAATGGGCCGGCCCGCGTTGCTGGCCCTGGCCGACAACGTGGCCTCACTTACTGAAACCGACCTCAATCTCTACGATGCCGCTGGCCAGCTTATCGTCAGCAGCCAGCCCATCATGTTCGAGTCGGGGATACTGGGGCCGCTCATGAACCCGCAAGCCGTGGCTTCGCTCAAAGAACGCACCCAGCCGCGGGTGCTGCTGCTGGAGCGTGCTGGCTCGTTGTCGTTCAACTCGCTGTATCTGCCGCTGCGGGCCGCCGAAACCGAGGCCGGGCAGGCTGGGCGGGTGCTGGGCTACGTGGGTATTCCGTTCTTCGATTCTGAAAAAGAGCTGGACAACAAGCTGATAGAGCTGATTTCGACGCTGCTCAACATTTTCACGGGCATGTTCATCGTGTTTCTGGTCCTCACGTTTGTGGCCTCGCGCATGCTCACCAACCCGCTAAAGCTGCTCACGCAGAAGCTCCGGCAAACCACGCTCACCAACCGGAATGAGATGCTCGACTATCAGTCGGACGACGAAATTGGGCTGCTGGTGCGCGAGTACAATGCCATGCTGCTCAAGCTGGAGGAAAGCAAGCTGGAGCTGGCCACTCAGGAAAAAGAAGCCGCCTGGCGCGAAATGGCCCGGCAAGTGGCTCACGAAATCAAAAACCCGCTCACGCCCATGAAGCTGAGCCTGCAGTTTCTGCAGCGCGCCATCCAAGACCAGCGCCCCAACCTCGACGAGCTCATTGCCAAGGTTTCACAGACGCTCATCACCCAGATTGACGTGCTGACGGACATTGCCACCTCGTTCAGCAATTTCACCAACCTGCCCGCCATGCGGCCCGAGCGACTCGATGTAGCGTCTATTCTGCGCCGCTGCGTGGAGCTGCACCAAGGCAGCCGCCCCGATGCCCACATAAAGCTGGAATTGCCCGCCGAGGACGCGCCGGTGCTGGTATTTGCCGACGAAAACTTGCTGGTGCGCACGTTCAACAACCTGCTCATCAATGCCCTGCAGGCAGTGCCGGAAGGTCGCCCCGCGCAGATTTCGGCCCGGCTGAGCGTGCCCACCGGCAAACGGGTGCAGATTAGCATTCAAGACAACGGCGCCGGCATTTCCGACGAGGTGCGCGAAAAAATCTTCATTCCCAATTTTACCACCAAGGCTACGGGCTCCGGCATCGGGCTGGCCGTGGCGCGCCGTGGCATCGAAAGCGCCGGCGGCAGCGTCTGGTTTGAAACTGAAGAAGGCACCGGCACCACATTTTATATTGAGTTGCCGCTGGCCGGTTGAGGTAGCGCGCAACAAAACAGAGCATCCCGGTAACCCGCACGAATCCGCCCGGTTTTTACGTTGAGCTACCGGCGACCCGCCGGCGTGTATATCCCCTCTATGAGTAGCAGCTTTCCGCTCTGTTTCCTGCGCCTTTGCCTGCTGCTGGCGTGTGGGCTGGCCGGGAGTAGCGCGTGGGCCCAGCAGCGGCCGGAAACACCGCCCAACACGCGCCGCTGCGTATGGGTGCGCCTGTTGCCGGGCCGCGACACCACGGATTTCACGCTGATTGATACGCTGACCGTGGTGCCTACTTCCGTGAGCATCAAAGGCCGAGCTGTGGCCTATGATGCCCACCAGGACCGGTACCGCTACGTGGAGCCCGGCCGCCGGCTTCCCAGTCCCGAGCCCGGCCAGCCGGATATTACGGTGCCCGGCCTCGACTCGGTGCTGGTGTGCTACCGGGTGCTGCCGCTGCGGCTGGCGGCGCCGGCGTTTCGGCGGCCGCGCAGTTTGCTGGATAGCCTGAACTTCCCGCGCCGCACGTTCGGGCAGGAAGATTTCACGGTGAAAGAGCAGATTCTGAGCACGCCGGGCATCAACAAAACCGGCAACCTGGCGCGCGGCATCAGCTTCGGAAACGCCCAGAATGTGTTTGTCAACTCCTCACTGAACCTACAGCTTGAGGGCCGCCTCACCGACAACATCAACCTGACGGCCGCTATCAGCGACCAGAACGTGCCCTTCCAGCCCGAAGGCAACACCCAGCAGTTGCAGGAATTCGACCGGATTTTCATTACGCTCACCAGCCCGCGCTGGAACCTGACGGCCGGCGACGTGGTGATGCGCAACAAGCCCGACTACTTCCTGCGCTTTTACAAAAACGTGCAGGGAGCGGCCCTGGAAGTGAATCTGGGGCAGAATGCGGGCGGCCTCAGCGGTTTCAGCACACCGCAGCTTACACCGCTGAGTAGCTATCCGGGCGTTGGCTCCGGTTCGTACACCACCACCACTATCACCAACGGCGGGCAGCAGGGTGCTACTACAGCGCCCAGCGCCACATTGCCGCCGGTGGGGCTTGGCGTGCCGCAGGCGGCCGGCACCACCGTGGCAAACGAAACGCGCAGCCGGTTCGGGCCCATTCGGTCGTCGACTACGGTAGCGGGTGGCGTGGCTAAGGGCAAATTTGCCAGTATCGACGTGGCTCCAATTGAGAACGTGCAGGGGCCGTACCGTTTGCGCGGGCCCAACGGCGAGCAGTTCATCATCGTGCTGGCCAACTCCGAGCGGGTGTACCTGGACGGCCGCCTGCTGACGCGTGGCTTCGACAACGACTATATCATCGACTACAACCAGGCCGAAGTCACGTTCTCGCCCCAGCATCTCATCACCCGCAATTCGCGCATCAAGATTGACTTCGAGTATTCCGATTTCAACTACGCCCGCTCGCTCTACCACGCCAGCCACTACCAGCAAGTGGGCCGCCTGAACGTGCACGCCAACTTCTACCGCGAAGCCGACAACCCCGACAATTCGCCCAACCTGCAGCTCGACAGCGTGGACCGACAGCGCCTGCGCGACCTGCCCGACAACGTGGCCCAGGCCAGCACGCCCGGCGGCGGGAGCCCCGTAGCCTACACCCGCACGCAGGTGCTTTACAACCGCGAAACCCGCACCATTAACAACCTGCCCGTGGAGGTATTCACGTACCCGGCCGATTCCACGCGCGACGTGTACAACGTGCGCTTCACGGAAGTCGGAGTTGGCAACGGCGACTACAACCTGAGCACCCGCTTTCCGGGCGCCAATGGGCGGGTGTTCGAGTTTGTGGCGCCGGTGGCGGGCGTGCGGCAGGGCCGCTACGCGCCCATCCGGCTGCTGCCGGCGCCGCTGCTCAAGCAGATTGTGTCCAGCGGGGCCAGCTTTCAGCTGGATTCCACGGCCACCGTGTTTGTCGATCTGGCCGTGTCGGAGCTGGACCTGAACCGATTTTCGCCGGCCTCCGATAAAGGCCAGGCCATGCGCGTGGGCTACGCCGTGCAGGACCGCCGCCTGCCCAACATGGGCTTCCTGCGCGACTACCGCTTCCGCAGCGCCCTCGATTACGAATACACCAGCAGCCGGTTTGCGCCCGTGGATCGGTTCCGCGACATCGAGTTTGACCGCAACTGGAGCACCGCCAGCACCGTGCAGGGCAACGCCACCCGCCGCGAGGCCCACGCCGACAACATCCTGAACTTTGCGGTGGGCGCGGCCAAAGACGGAAACAACGCTGTCAATTACCGCCTCAGCCGCCGGTTTCGGTCGGGGGAAGTGAGCGGGCTGCAGCACTGGCTGGATGCTGCCCGTCAGATCGGGGATGTGCAGCTGCGCGGCAGCTTGTTTCTGCTCAATTCGCAAGCCGGACGTAAGGATTCCCGGTGGGCGCGGGGCGAGGCCGCGGCGCGCTACGTGGGCGCGCCCATCGTGCCCGGCTACGCGTATCGGTTCGATAAAAACCGGGTGGTGCTGCCCACCGGCGACTCCGTTACGTCGGCCAACTACTTCGACGAGCACAATGTGTTTCTGCAAAGCCAGGATTCGGCCCGCACCCGCTTCCGCGCCGACTATACTTTCCGACGCGACCAAACGCCCAACCTGGAGCAAACTGCCATTCAACCGCGCAGCACCGCCCAAACCTGGCAGGGCACCATGGCCACGCGCCTCGGCAAAAGCCAGGACCTGGCCGTGCTGGCTACCTACCGCGACCTAGCCGTGCGCGACAGTGCCCGGCAGCGCAACGTATTGGCCAAAATCGACTGGAATGCCAGCTTTCTGCAAAACCAGATCCGTTCGGAGCTGAGCTACCAAGTGGCCACCGGCCGCGAGCTGAAGCGCGACTACGCCTTCGTGGCCGTGCCCAACGGCCAGGGCACGCACTACTACGGCGGCGACACCAACGGCAACAACACGGAGGACCGCGACGAATTTCTGGAAGCCCAAACCTCGGATGCCGTCTACCGCACCCACATCAAGGTGTACCTGCCCACCGACGACTATATTCTGGCCTTCACCAACCGCTTCAGCTACCGCCTCACTACCAGCGCCCCGCGCACCTGGCGCGACGCCGGCGGCTGGCGCGCGGCCGCAGCCCGCTTCTCGGCCATCAGCACCGTCACGCTGGACCGCCGTACGACGGATAACAGCCTGTCGTCGCGCCTGAACCCGTTTGCGTTTCAGACTGAAGATTCCTTACTGCTGAGCCTTAATAAGCTGCTGCGCAATACGCTGTATTTCAATCGGTCCAATCCCATTTTCGGGGCCGAAATGACTGTGCAGCAAACCCAGCAGAAGGTGCTGCTCACGCAGGGCTCCGACATCCGCAACCTGGCGGCGCAAAGTCTGCTGCTGCGTCGCACGCTGGCGCAGTCGTTTACGGGCCGCCTGAACCTGAGCCGCACCATCCGGCAAAACAGCTCCACCTACCTGGAAACCCGCAATTTTCGGGTGCTGGCCTACGAGCTGGCCCCCGAAATCAGCTACCAGCCCAACGGCACGTTCCGCTTCACCGGCACCTACCTGCGCACCGACAAAAACAACGTCGCGCCCATCAACGACGCCAACAAAGCCCGCGGCATCTTCGACGAGCTGGGTATCGAAACCCGCATCAGCCAGGTCAGCAAGCGCACCATCACGGCCACCACGCGCTACGTGCGCATCAACTTCGACGGCACCCAGGACTCGGTAGTAGGCCTGGAAATCCTGAACGCCCTGCGCCCCGGCAGCAACTTCACCTGGAACCTAAACGCCGAGCAGCGCCTGAGCAACGGCCTCAACCTGAGCGTAGCGTATGATGGCCGCAAAGCCAACGGCATAGGAGCGGTGCACACCGGCCGCATGCAGGTGTCGGTGCTGTTCTAGGGATGCAATGGCTGTGTGTAGAAAATGAAAGAAGCCGCTGTATGAGTACGGCGGCTTCTTTGTGTGATATAAAAAACAGCGCTATAGCAGCAGCTTCCGGAACCCGGCCACTACCGCCAGCTCTGTCTGGCCGGCGGGAGCTTTGGCGGCGTCTAGCTGCTTCTGAGCGGCGGCTAGCCACGCTGCCGACGGCGCGGTGCCGCGCTCCATCTGCGTGAGGCGCTCCAGGCCCAGCGCGGCCAGCTGGCGCAACTGCCCGGAAAGCGGGGCGTACTCGGCGAGGGTGGGGGAGGTGAGCAGCAGCGGCTGCAGGCGCGTGTCGTTGGTTTGCCAGAGTTCTAATTGCTCGCGCAGGCTCTTCTGGAGGTTGCGCGAAGCAGCGGTGCGGGGCACCAAGGCCGTTTTGGCGGGGCGCAACGCCAGCAGCGAATCCACGCGCCAGTTAAACCGCCGCGCCACGTCCGATTCGGCGGGGGCGGCATCTACGAGGCGGGTGAGCGGCGTGCTGGGGGTGTAGGTGAAGCCCTGGAAGTGGCGCTTGTATTCCTTCACCGGCTCCAGCACGGCGGCAAAAGTGCGTAATGGTGCCAGAGCGGCTGGATCGGGGCCGGCGAGTTGTTGCAGCAGCTGCAGCGGCGCGCGACGGTGCTGCAGCCCCAACTTCTCCAGTTGCCCCGAAACAACCTCGAGCCGGCGGTACATATCCGGCACGTCCTGCACCGTGCGCGCCGACCACAGCCGCTCGGCCACGGCCGCGCCGCGGGGCCAGATGCGCGAATCGATAACGACGCTGTCGGCAAACTCGGCCCACATGGTGGCCTCGCCGCCCAGAATCAGGGCTTGCTGCGCAGGCGTCAGGGGCGCATCGGCCGGGAGTGGATCGGTGTTGTAGCTGCTGGCGGCCGTCAGGTAGAGGTCGAGGTAGTAGCCACTGGAAAGCAAGGCCGGGTTGCCGGCTTTGGCGGCATCGTACAAGCCCTTTTTGCCGCGCCAGCTTTGTATCACGGCATTCTGCGGCAGGCCGGGGCCCAGGATTTCGTCCCAGCCCACCATCCTCTTGTTGTACTTCGTGACGATGGCCAGCACCCGGCGGTTGAAGTAAGTCTGCAGGGCGTGCTTGTCGAGCGTCTTATCGGCTTTCAGCATGCCGTTGACGCGGGCAAACTCCATGATGCGCGCACTTTTGCGCCACTGCCGCCCGTCGTTTTCGTCGCCGCCGATGTGGAAATACGGGTCCGGAAACAGCGCCGTCATTTCCCGGAACAGCGTGTCGAGCAAAGCGTAGGTGGTTTCCTTGGTGGGGTCGATGGCGAGGTTGGCGGTGCGCCAGCTCTGGTACACACCGTAGATGGAGTCGTTGGAAGCCAACTGCGGATAGGCCGCCATCCAGGCAATGGTGTGGCTGGGCACGTCGAACTCGGGCAACACCCGAATGCCGCGGGCGGCGGCGTAGCGCAGCACCTCGCGCACCTGCGCCTGGCTGTAGTGTTGCCCGCTGACCTCGTGCAGGCGCGGTAGTACCTTGCTTTCCACCCGGAAACCCTGGTCGTCGGCGAGGTGCCAATGCAGCACGTTCAGCTTCACCGCGGCCATAGCGTCGAGGTTGCGCTTAATGACCGAAACCGGCATGAAGTGGCGCGCCGCGTCAATCAGTAAGCCCCGCCACACGAAACGTGGTTGGTCCTGAATATCCACTTCAGGCAGCACCGTGCGGCGGCCGTCGGGCTGCGGAAGCTGCTCCAGCGTGGTCAGGGCCCGCAGCACGCCCAGCGTGGTGGGCGCGTCAATCAGCACGCCGGTGGGCGTCACGCGGAGGCTGTAGCGCTCCTCGTCCTGCAACTCGGGCAAACCCACACGGCCGTAGCGAATCTGCAGAGGCGCGGCAGCCGGGCTGCCGGCCGGCAAAGCGCTGCCATTGCGGTGCAGCCGGTCCAGCGTGCGCCCGACGGCGGCCGTCAGCAATGGGTCAGCGGGGCCGGTGAGTAGCGGCCGCAGCGCCAGCTTGGCGCCCAGGCTACCCGTTCCCCAGCGCACCGACGTGGGCACCGGTAGCAGATTGCGGGTAGTATTGGCCAAAGTAACCGGCTGCGCCCACAGCGACGAAACCGGTACCAGCGCCGCCAGCAGCAGCACAGCGAAAAAGCGAAAAAGCATAAGCAGCAAAAGAGCAGGGTGGGGGCGAAAGATACGGCACCCGCCGAATCGACAAGTGTTGCTCTGCACCATTCGTGCCGGTTGTGTTGAGGAAGGCAGAGTCGAATACCATCCACGCCGTCGGACCGGCGAACAGCTTCTTTCGGTAGGTCATTCGCAGAATTGGCGTAGCGCGGGCTTTTCCGCAATTTGCGCTAGCGTATTCCTATTGTCCCTACTAATGACTTCTCCTTCCCGATGGGCGGCCTGGGCCTGCACGGCGATGCTGCTGGTGCTGGCCTGGTGGTATTATCCGGCTCCGCAGAGTGGCAATAAGTCGCCGGTGCTGAACTGGGATGCTTCCGGCTACTACCTCTACCTGCCGGCCACCTTCATCTACCACGACCTGCGCGAGCTGAACTTCCGCGACGCCTACCTGCGCGAGTATCAGCCCACGCCCGATTTCTACCAGGCCTACCGAGACTCCACTAGCGGAAACTTCGTGCTGAAATACCCGGCCGGCCTAGCACTGCAGCAACTGCCGTTTTTCCTGGCGGCCCATGCCGTGGCAGCCCCGCTCGGTTACCTGCCCGACGGCTTTTCGGCCCCGTATCAGCTGGCCGTGAAGCTGGGTAGCTTGCTGGTGTCGGTGCTGGGGTTCTGGCTGATTCGGCGGGCGCTGCTGCCGCGGTTTGGCGAGTGGCCCACGGCGAGTGCGCTGCTGGTGCTGCTGCTCGGCACCAATTACCTCACCTACAGCGGCGCCGGCCACGCCGGCATGACGCACAGCTGGCTGCTGACCTGGTACGCCGCGCTGCTGCTGCTCACGCCCGCTTTCTACGCGCGGTCCAGCTTGGCCAGGGCCGTAGGCATCGGTGCCATTATCGGGCTGATGACGCTCACGCGGCCTACGGCGCTGCTGGCCGTGGTGCTGCCGCTGCTCTGGGGCCTGACTTCGCGGGTTGCGCTACGGGAGCGGCTCACGTTCTGGCGGCAGCACTGGCCGTTGCTGCTGGCGGCGGCGGTGGCTGGTGGCGCGCTGCTGAGTCTGCAGCCGCTGTACTGGCACTATGCCACCGGCCGCTGGATTGTGTACAGCTATCAGGAGCAGGGCTTCAACTGGCTGAAGCCGCATCTGTTCGAGGGGATTTTCAGCTTCCGCACGGGCTGGCTGATGTATTCGCCGCTGTTGGTGGTGGCGCTGCTGGGTTTCGGGCCACTGCGGCGGCAGCAACCGGCGGCGTTCTGGCCGCTGCTGGTGTTTACGGTGCTGTTCACCTACGTCACGTTTGCCTGGAACGAGTGGCTATACGGCGGGGGGCTGGGTGCACGCGCCATGATTGACTGCTACGCCGTACTGGCCTGGCCGCTGGCGGCCGCGTTGCGCTGGCTGCTGGCCCGGCCGCGCTGGGCGGTGGCCGCGGCGCCGCTGCTGCTGCTGGGCTGTGCCTACGGCTACTGGCTGACGCAGATGGCCATTCCCGGCGGCCAGGGCCTGCTGGCGGCCGGCGACATGAACCGCTCCTACCTGCGCCACATCCTGTTCCGCTACGAAGTGCCCCCCGAAACCCGCCTGCTGCTCGACAGCAACTCCGAATTCACGGGTGAAGCCCGCAACACGCGCGTGCTGTGGCAGCAGGATTTCGAGCAGCCCGCGCCGGGCCTGTGCGGCACGCCGGCGCTGCAGGGCGCCTGTTCTCTCGCCCTCGATGCCGAACACCCGTATAGCACCGAGTGGACGGTGCCAGTGAAACCCGGCCAGTTCACTTGGGTCCGCGCCTACGCCCAGGCCCGCGCCGACCAAACCGAATGGGACATGAACCGCATGACGCAATACGTAGTACGCTTCCGCCGCGGCCAGGAGGTGGTGAAGGAGCGTACCGTGCGTCTACAACGGGCCCTGGAAGGCGGCTGGCCCCGCGAGCTGCACTTCGACATGCGCCCGCCCAACGCCGATTTCGACAACGTCTCCATCACCTTCCTCTACTACGGCACCAGCGCTAACCTGCTCCTGGATGATGCTCGGCTGGAGGCTTTTGACTGAAGAATGAGGAATTATCATTGCGAGGTATATACGTAGCAATCCTTCCTTTTAAGCTTAAAGCCTAGAAACGGGAGCCGTCAATGCAGCTTCTCTAGTAAGATTAGACGTGCCGAGTTAGTCCTGACCCATTCACTGGCTAGGTAGGCATATCCACCTAAATAGTGGTCTAGATGGATTGTGACAGACGGGTCTACTAAGTGATGTTTAACCTCTGATTTCCAAAAGGAATAACACTGTGCAGCAGCTATCCCCTCTAATTTTTCGCCGATGTCAGCTACCACAAATACAATAGGATGTTGAGCAATGATATCCCGTACTGCCTCTTGATTAAGGTACCGAATTCGCTTCGCAGAAATTCCTCCTTCGTCTAACCAAATAGAATCGAGAGGAATTTTAGTGACTACTATGTCTGAATATTGCATTACCAGTATAAAAGTTTAGTCTATATCAGTCCTCTCGACTTGAACTCCAGATACTTGTTGATGGTATTTACCGTCAGGTTTTGCGGGGCTGTGAGCAGGGCGTGGATGCCGTAGCGGTTCAGCTCACGCACGATCTGGCGTTTTTCCTGCGCGAATTTCTCGGCAATGGTTTGGTTGTAGACGTCCTGCGGCGTGGCAGCCTGTGTGTCCAGAAACTCGCGTAGTTCGGTGTTTTCAAAGAATACCACCAGCAGCAGATGGTCTTTGGCGAGGCGGCGCAGGTAGGGCAACTGGCGCTGCATGCCGCTCAGCGTCTCGAAATTGGTGAATAAAATCAGCAGGCTGCGCTGCCGAATGTTGTTCCTGACGCTGATGTACAGCCGCTCGTAGTCGGTTTCAAGATACTTAGTACGCTGCCGGTACAGCACTTCTAGCAGCTTGCGTATATGGCCGCCGCGCCGGTCGGCGGGCAGCACTGCGCCGGGCTGGTGCGAGAAGGTAATCAGGCCGGCCTTGTCATGCTTGAGGATGGCAATGTTGCTGACCACCAGCGTTGCGTTGATGGCGTAGTCCAGCAGACTTAGGCCCTCAAACGGCATGCGCATCACGCGGCCCTTGTCAATCAGGCAGTATACCTGCTGGGCGCGTTCGTCCTGAAAATGGTTCACCACCAACGAGTCGGCGGCGTGGCCGGTGGTGGTGCGGCGGGCGGTGGCTTTCCAGTTGATGGAGCGTGGGTCGTCGCCGGGCACGTAAGGCCGGATCTGCTCGAACTCCAGGCTGTGTCCCACCCGCCGGATGCGTTTCACACCTACTTCCGTTAGGCGGTTGCTGATAGCCAGCAGCTCATACTGCCGCATCTGCAGAAACGACGGATACACCGGCACCACTCGTTTCTCATCGAACTGAAACCGCCGCCGCACCAGCCCCAACGGCGAGGCCACGTACACGTTCAGGGCTCCAAACTCATACTCGCCGCGCTTCACCGGCCGCAGCTGATACCGGATGACCTGCGTTTCGCCTGGCCGGATAGCCGCCTTAAACAGCACGTCGCGGCGCTGAAACTGGTGCGGAATCTCGTCGATGGTTTCGGTGCTGACCGAGAAGCGGTAGTGGTTTTCGAGGTAGAGGCTGATATCGTTGTCGGAACCGTTGGCCAGCTTGTCGCCCAGCACGCGCCGTCCGAACAGGTGCCCCGCGCCGCACTGAGCCGGCGCGTAGAGCAGCAGCACATCCAGCGCCAGCAGCACCAGCAGCAGGCCCAGCGCCAGCTGCACCGGCGCCAGCCAGCCCGGCAGAAAAAACGCCACCACCAGCCCCACCACCAGCACGGCAAGAAGTAAGAAGAAGCGACGGGTGAGGAAGAAGGATTTCATATTTTCTGTCATTGCGAGCAGAGCGAAGCAATCCTTCCTCTCTAAGCTCTAACCGCCCCTAAGTTGAGAAGCCTCTGGACGAAAGCATACTATTCAAATCTTATCAAACAGGTCCAGCCATTCGATATTCTCCGTTTCAATCAAGGCTGTTTTCTTGGCCCTAGAACCCGCTTTCAACTGCTTTTCCCGCGCAATAGCCGCGTTTACATCCTGATGATGCTCAAAGTAGACTAGCTTGTTCAGGTTGTATGTCTGCGTAAACCCCGGCTGCTTCCCGGCTTTGTGCTCGGAAATGCGGCGGTACAAGTCGTTGGTGATGCCGATATATAAGGTGGTGTGATTGGCGTTAGTGAGAATGTAGACGTGGTAATTGTGCTCACGCATCAGCATAATTTTTGGTAGGCAGTTGCTGAAGAAATTGAGTTAGTACTCTGACGACAGAGAACTTCGCTCTAAGGGAAGTTTAGAGCACAGAGAGGAAGGATTGCTTCGTCCTTCGTCCTCGCAATGACAGTGCTGACTTAGCGAGGAACTTCGATCTGCTGCAGAATCTGCTTCACGATGTCGTCGGGGGTACTTCCTTCCATTTCGCGCTCGGGTGTGAGCTGGATACGGTGGCGCAGCACCGGCGCGGCCAGATACTGCACGTCCTCAGGCGTCACGAAGTCGCGGCCGCGCAGGGCAGCCAAGGCTTTGGCGCCGTTGAGCAAGGCCAGCGAAGCCCGCGGCGAGGCGCCGAGGTACAGGCCTTTGTGGGCGCGGGTCTGGCCCACCACGCGGGCAATGTATTCCAGCAGCTTGGGCTCGACGTGCTGGCGGCGCACCTGCTCGCGCAGACTGTGCAAGTCGTCGGCGCTGAGTACGGCCTGCACTGCTTCCAGCGGCGTGCCACCGAAACCGGTGTGGTGGCCCTGCAGAATGGCTATTTCCTCTTCCATCGTCGGGTAGCCGACGTGCAGCTTGAACAGGAATCGGTCGAGCTGGGCTTCAGGCAGGCGGTAGGTGCCCTCCTGCTCGATAGGGTTTTGGGTGGCCAGCACCACGAACGGCTCCGGCACGGCGTAGCGGGTGCCATCCTGCGTCACCTGCCGCTCCTCCATCACCTCAAACAGCGCCGACTGCGTTTTGGCTGGCGCCCGGTTAATCTCGTCAATCAGCACGATGCTGGCGAAGATGGGACCAGGCCGGAACTCAAACTCCGCCTTATTAGGCCGGAAAATAGAGGTGCCCAACACGTCGGAAGGCATCAGGTCGGGGGTGAACTGCAGGCGGCTGAAGGGCACGGCCAGCGTGCGGGCCAGCAACTTGGCCGTGAGGGTTTTGGCTACGCCCGGTACGCCTTCCAGCAGAATGTGGCCATCGGCCAGGATGGCGGTCAGCAGCAACTCGGCCAGCGCCTGCTGCCCCACAATCACCTTGCCCAGCTCCTGTCGGATAGCGGCGGCGTGGCGGCTGAGGGCGCTAAGGTCAGTGCGCGTAGCGAAAGGGGCCGGGGCAGTTGTATCTGGGCTGGTAATAGTAGCAGCTTCGTCGGCAAGCTCTGGCGTGGGCTGCTGGGGTTGCGGCAATTCGTTTTCGGGTGTCAGATTATTTTCCATCTTGGCAATCAAAAGCAGGAAGAAGCGAAAAAAGTAAAATGAAGTAGCGGGATAATCTTATAGAGTTTATCGTATACTTGTTATAAAGGGCTGTTTTGTGCCTAAAATGAGATTTATTGGAATAATTATAAACGGTAAAATTAAATTGAGAGGCATAGTGCAATTTTAAGCAGCGGACTTTCTGAATTCGTTGAGCGCCTTATTTAAGGCTAATAATTCAGCATCGGAAACGCGGGGTGCGGTGAGCAGGAAGTTGATGCGGCGTACCAGGGCGTCCACCTCGGCGCGGGGCAGGCCGGACTTCTGGGCCAGCCGCTCGCGGGCGGCTTCGTCGTTGAGGTCGAGGCCGGGCTCGTGGAACCGGGTGCGCAGATGCTCCAAAAACAGCTGGATCTTTTTCTCGGCAATGAGGGCGTGGCTGTTGCCCTGGCGGTAGAGGCTGGCCACGGTGCGCGTAAACAGCAGCGTAGTGTTGGGCAGCGGCCGCAGGACTGGGATGATGCGCTGGCGGCGGCGGGCTTCCACGCCCACAAACAGCAAAGCGCCCACCAAACTCAGGTACAGCGCCCAGCGCAGGGCATCGTGCGCCAGCAGCACCCGCAGCAATGACTGCTCTTCCAGTCGGCCCTGCTTCTGGTACTCATCCCACCACACCGGCCGGCCCGTGGGCAGATACGACAGCGCCGCAAACGCGAAGTTGCCGGTGGCGGGCTGCAGCACGAAATAGTTGGTGAAAGCCAGCGGCACCGTGCACAGGTAAAGGTGGCCCCGGCCGTGTGGCACGCGCACCAGTACGGCCCGCCCGGCAGTGTCGGCGGCGAGCTGGGTGGCGCGCATGCCGCTGTCGGGCAGCAGACGGTAGGAGGCGCCCAACGCCGGCAGGCGGAAGTGGGGGCGGCGGGTCTGGCGGGCCAGCTTGGCGTTGGTGAACTGTAGCTGCACCGAATCATTGAGCAGTGCCTCTGGGGTGGCCTTTTTCAGGCGTGGGCGCTGCACAAAAGGTGTACTGCGGAAGCCCAGCGTATCGGCAAAGTGGGCATCGAACTGTTCGGCGGCAATGAATACGTCGTTGCCGCGGGCTACGTGGCGCAGCAACGAGCGGCAGTCGGAGCTACTAAGCGTGAAATTATCATCCACGAACACGTAGGTGGCTTTGGGAAAGCCCGATTCGGCAAGGCCCGCCATGTAGT
Source organism: Hymenobacter puniceus (assembly GCF_014333525.1). GTDB lineage: Bacteria > Bacteroidota > Bacteroidia > Cytophagales > Hymenobacteraceae > Hymenobacter. The sequence continues at coordinate 156,886 of NZ_JACSCX010000001.1, read as the reverse complement.
CGGCGTCGCCGGTTTCCACGCTGGGCACCGACGATGAATCGTCAGCAGCTTTATCAGTTGCACGCCTGGCGGCTTCAACGGAGGCAACTGCAGCAGCCGTATGAGCAGAATCTATAGCTGCGGCTGCGGAATCGGTGGCTTCCTCGTTGAAGTTCTGCTTTTCCTCCGCCTGAGCCACTGAATCAGTGGATACGGTCGTCTCGTCTTCGCCTTCAATCTGGTTGTAGATGGGCACGCGCACGGCTTTCACGTCGCGCTTGGCCACGCCCATTATTTCGGGCAGCACATCGTAGAGCACGTAGGCGCCGTACGGAATCTTGTCTTTGTTCTGGAAGGTGGGCGTCCAGTCGAGGGGCTTGGGGCGGTAGTATTCCACAGCCACGTAGGCCCCGAAGAGCAGCGCCAACCCCAGCATATACCAGCGGAAAGTGGTCATGGGTGCGGGACAGGTCAGGCGGCGCGGCGGCCGGCGGAAAGGAGTTGCTGGAAAGCTAGCCGCGTGGCACGTGCCTGGGCGTATTGGGCTGGTGCGAGGTCGTCCTGCTCGCCGTACCACACATAATCGAACTGCCGGGTCAGCTCCCGGAAAGCGTCGGGCAGCGGGCCGGGGGGCAGCTCGAACAAATAGTCGTGGTTGGTTTTGTCGGGCTGCCACCGGATCAGGCCCTGGTCGGTGAGCTGCTTGAGGGTCTGCAGGTAGCCCAAGCGCACGGCCAGGCGGTAGTTGCCGGCGGTTTCGGCCGAGGTTATCAACTCTTCAAACTGCAGGCCGTGAATATCCTCGCCCTCCACGTCGTAGGGTAGCGCGGCGGCGCGTGGTGCGCGGCCGAAGGCGCGGGTGAAATCAATCTGAAGCAGCTTGAGCACCACAAATACCAGCGCCACCACCAGCCCGGCGTAGATGCCGTATTTCCAGACTACCTGTCCGGAACGGGTGTTCAGCAGCTCTGCCAGCCAACGCCAGAAACGCGCCCAAAACAAGTCCCAGGCGCTTTGCTCGCTTTTCACTTCCACGTACTGAAATTCGCGCTGCTTCCGGAAGTCGCGCAGCCGCGCCGGAGCGGGCGGGCGCAGGGTGGGTGCCGGCGCACGGTCGGGTGAGAGCTGGCGCACGGCGGCGGCATTGCGTACCGGCGTCCGGGCCGCAACGGGCCCGACGGCCCAGGACAACACCAGCATCACCAGTAGCAGCCACCGGCGGCAGCGGCCTATCATCAGCGAGTAAAAGAGGTTGGCAGCAGCCACAAACGGGACAGAAAAACGGAGTAGATGGTTTGGGAAGCGTGGACTTAGTATTCGCCGTCGTCGTCGGGGCGGTAGGTCTGGCTGTAGGCCACCGGTGCCGGTGTGGCCCCCAGGCTGTCTACCAGGCCGCGCAAGCCCACACCTTCTTTGCGTTCTACTAAGTTGAAATACTGGAACGCCAGCGCCAGCAGCAGCACTGGATACGTGAACATGGCACCCGCCACGTACAGGCACTGGGCGGCCATCCCCACCACATCGGAGCCCAGTACGGGTATCTTCAGCATTTTGCCGAACATCACGGCGTACTGCGGCAGCGCAAATACTATGGTTAGCATGCCCTGAATCATGCCGGCTACCACAACCAAGCCCAGCGTCGACCACCACTTGCCGCGCACCAGCACGTAGCAGCGCCGTAGTGCGGCCACCACGCCGCCTTCCTCCAGCAGTAGCACCGGGAAGTACAGCATCAGTGGCACGCCCAGGTAAACCATCACCGGAAATAGCAGAAAAGTCAGCAGGCCCGCCATACCCCCATCACCTAATACGGCTATCAGCCCCACAAACAGGCCGGCAAAGGCGATATACAAGCCAAACAGCAGTGCAAAGGACAGCAGGATACGGCCGAAACGACGCTTCATCACGGCCCAGACCTGCGCGGGCGTAGGCGGCGCCTGGGGCTCGGCGGTGAGTAGCAGGTGCACGTAGCTGTAAACGGTGCTCATCACGGCCACGAAGGCCAGCATCCCGCCGATCATCACGAGGCCCATGCCGGAAAAGTACGAAGCTCCGAAAACAGAGGAAGGGTCCTGCATAGCTCGTGGGTTGGTTTGTACCCGTCCCATCAGATTGAACATGCTGTTCATAATTAACCCCATGCCGATACCCATCACCAGCGACACAGGCAGCACGAAATACAGCAGGCACTTGCCTAGCGGCCGCCAATGCGCGCCCAGAAACTCAAACGTGGCCCCAATTTTGGCTCCGAAATCCCGCTCCTGACGAAAATCGGCTTCCTGAGTAAATCTTGCTTGCATGATGCAGTAGTTGATAACGAAGAGGAAAGAATCAGGCGGGAGAGTGGCCGGCCCGCTGCAGGCGCAAGGGGTACAGAATGAAGTACCAGACAATAAAGGCCGCCGACGAGCCGATAATGCCCAGACTCAGCCACAGCGGCATGCCGGTATGCCGCGTCACGAAGCCTTCGAGGAAGCCGGCCACAATAAAGATGGGAACCAGCCCCAGGGCCAGCTTCAGGCCGTCGCGGGCGGCTTGGCGGAAGGCGTCGGTGCGGGAATAGGTGCCCGGAAACAGCAGGCCGCGCGCCATCACGAAGCCCGCGCCCCCGGCCAGCACAATAGCCGATATTTCCAGCGTACCGTGAATCCAAATGGTGAGCAATGAGGGCAGCAGCACGCCTTTCTGGTAGAAAAAGTACTGAAACGAGCCCAGCATCATGCCATTCCGGAACAGCGCCCACACCGTGCCCAGCCCCAGCGTGGCGCCCAGCGCGTAGGCCGTCAGGGCCACATAGATGTTGTTGGCGGTGATGGCCAGAAACATGGGCGTTTCACTCATGCCCTTGTACACAGCCATTGGGTCGCCGCGCTCAATGTTTTCCAGTGTTTTGTTGACGTAGGCGTCGCCGAGCACCACGCGCACAAACGTGTCGTCGTAGGCCGCCGACAAGGCCCCGAGCAGCGTGAATACCGTGAACAGTACCAGTGAAACCGCCAGCGGGCGGTGGTGGCGAGCTACCAGCAGCGGCAGCTCCTGCCGCCAGAAGTACGCGAAGCGGTTGGTGGTTTCAGGCTTGTTCTGATAGATTGTCTGGTGCTGTTTGGCGGCCAGGTCGTTGAGGTAGCGGGTGGTAGGCGACGTGGGGTAGAAGGTCTGGGCGTAGGCCAGGTCGTCGGTCAGCTCCACGAAGCGGGCCGCCAGCTCGTCGGGGCCGGCGGGTGGCTGCAGCTCATACTGCTTCCACTTGGCCTCGTTGATCCGAAGAAATACGGCTTCGCGCATAAGGATAGCTACTGAAAAGAGGACGCGACGGCCAGGATAGAATAAGCGGCGCCGGAGCGGCCGGAATGCGGACAGAACCCGTAATTTGCGGCCCGCCGGACAGGGCGAAGATTGCCAATTTTTCCGACCCCGCCGCTATTCTTTCCGCCTTAAAAATTCCAGCCGGCCCCCGGCCCGGCATCTGCTGCCCCATGAGTACCATCCGCGTCCAGACCGCCCAGAACGTCACCCTCGAATACGAAGTTGCCAGCGTGGGCGAACGAATCGTGGCAGCCATCATCGACGACCTGATTCTGCTGGCCTGGATAGTGCTGTGGGCGCTGCTGGTAAGCGCGCTGGGCTCCGACAATAACGTTCTGGTGGGCCTAGTCATACTGGTGGCGGGCGTGCCGGCCGTGTTCTACCACCTGCTGTGCGAGCTGTTCTTCAACGGCCAGAGCCTGGGCAAAAAGGCACGCCACATCAAGGTAATCCGGCTCGATGGTACCCGGCCCGGCTTCGGCGACTACCTGCTGCGCTGGATTCTGCGCATCGTGGATACGGGCATCCTGAGCGGCCTGATTGCCGTGGTGGTGATTCTGGCCAACGGCCGCGGGCAGCGCATCGGCGACTTGGCGGCCGGAACCTCCGTGGTGAGCACGCGCGCCCGCCAGCAGGGTGGTTCGCTGGCCCCCGCCTTCACCGATGCTGACTATATGGTGGTATTTCCGCAGGCCGCCCAGCTCCAGGACCACGATGTAGCCACCATCCGACAGCTGCTTTTCAAGGGGCTGGAGCGCGAAAACTACGAGCTGCTCAACGAAGTGGCCAACAAAGTGAAAACCCTCACCGGCATCCAGACCCAACTTCCCGACGAAGCCTTTCTGCGCACCGTACTGCGCGACCACGCCCACCTGGCCGCCGTGCAGGGCTAGCCCAACGCACTATCAATTAGGTGCATTATAGGCACAAAAAAAGCCTCCGAAACAGACATCTCACCGCGAGATGCCCGTTTCGGAGGCTTTTTACTTTAGGCGAAAATTATTCCGTCACGATAACCTGGCGCGTGCCGGCTGGCTGGTTGTCGAAGCGCAGATTCAGGAAATAGGTGCCGGCGGCCTGGCCTTTGCTTTCCCATTTTACCACTTGCGAGCCAGCCGGGCGCAGGCCTGCATCTACCGTGTCCACGGTGCGGCCCAAGGCGTCCGTCACGACCAGCGTAACACGGGCGGCGCGGGGCAGCCCGAAGCTGACACTGGCAACGCCGCGCAGCGGGTTGGGGTAGAGAGAAAGGTTGGTAGCCAGCTCGGCTTGGCGCACACCCGTCACGCCGGCGGCCCCAGCCACCGCAATGTCGCGGATGGCGCTGCCGTTGCCCACCGTGCCTACTGCCGTGGTGGCACCGGTTGTCGTGTTGAGGGTGTAGAAAGTGCTGTTGCCATTAGTAGCGGCATTCGCCACCAGATACGCCGTGTTGGTGGCGCCAGCAGTGAAAATGTCCATATCCACGTCGCGGGCCACGGTAGCGGTGAGTCCCGTAGTGCCCAGCGTGTTCAGCGTACCGTCGTTTGGTGGGTTCTGGAGCGCCAGCACGTTGCGGGCTTCATCGTAAACGAAAAGCTGGGTAGCAGTGGCGTTGGCCACGCTATTGGTGTATGCTGCCGCACCGATTGAGGGCGTGTTGGCAGCGTTAACGTCGCCGGTGGCATACGTGAGCTGGCCATCGGTGAAGGCCACGGCACCGTCGTTGGGGTTGAGGCGGAAATTAGCGCGGTTGGCACCTACCACCCGAATCCGGTCAACGGTGGGGTTGAAATCGAAGCCGATGCTGCCGGTGCCCAGGGCCATCGCTACCGGCGTGGCATTGATGGCGCGGGCTGCTCCCGTCGCGGCATTGATGGTGTATACTGTAGCCGTCTGGGCCGTGGCATTGTAGCCCAGAGCATACAGCGAGTTGGTGGCCGGCCGCACGTCCATACCTACCAAGGTCTGAGTGGCATCCACGCCCGAAATACCTACCGAAGTGCGGATCAGGCTGGGGTTAGCAGAGTCAAACGTGAGCAGGTTGGTGCCACCCAGCGCGTATACCAGCTGGCCCGTGATGGCTGGCAGCGAAGCCGGGCGGGAGATGGCTACCGTCAAGTCAATAAATGTGAAATTGTTGGCGTTGCCTAGTGTACCGGCAACCGTAGCCGCGCCAGAAGCCAGGTTGATGGTATACAGCTGGTTGCTGATGGTGAAAGTCGGCGACACCGTAGACAGCGACATATAGGCAACGTTCTGCCCGGTGGTCGGGTTGAAATAAACATCCAGATCTGAAATCTGCAGGTTGCTGTTGGTGGTTACCCCTAGTGGTCCCACCGTATTGAGCGTGCCGTCGTTCGGCGGAATCTGGGTGACGAGGCGGCTGTTGGCTTCGTCGAGATTGTAGAGCGTGGTGCCGGTAGCCCCAATGTAGCTGTTGGTGTAGGCCGACGAGCCGACGCCAGGCGTCTGGGATGCGTTAGGGTCGGTAGTGGCGTAGGTCAGGTTGCCATCAGTAGCGGCAATGCCACCCGTTACAGGATTGAGGCGAACGTTAGCTCGGTTGCCGGCCGTCACCCGGATACGGTCCACGGTAGGGTTGAAGTCGAATCCAATACGCGTAAAATCAGTACCTAATGCCAGCGTCACTGGGCTTCCTACGGGCGTAAGAACACCGGTCGTAGCGAGCGTGTAAAGCTGCGCGTTATTGGTAGTGGCCCCAGCATTATAGCCCAGCGCAAACAGCTGGCCGGTGTTTGGGCGCGTGTCGATGCCTACCACCCGCTGGCCGGTAGCTAAACCAGTAATCGGTGCTGTAGCCGTAAAAGTACCGGGAGCGGTCAGCTGGAAAGTAACCAGCCGATAATCACCTAACAGGTCTGCGGTTATGCCGTAGGCCGTTTGGGCCTGGGCAGCGCCGGCCGACAAGCCGAGTGCGGCTAAACCTAGAAAGGCAGAACGCCAGGAAGAAGTGCGCGAAGTAGCTTTTTGACGCATAACGAGAAATGAAAAAGGGGTTAAAGAGAAAGTAAAATCAGGTGCCAATGGCTGCCTGCTTATTTTCCTTACGGACAGATAAACTACTTGGACTGCTTTTATTACATTTTTAATGAGATACGTAAGGTGGCACGAAAGCGTGTGGCTCTGGCAAGGCGTACTGTAGTGCTTCAAAAACAAAAAAGGATGACCTTTTTTCAAAGGTCATCCTTGTGATGCGCTAGACGGCAACAAACAGTCTACCAAGGCACAAACTCATTCTGCCAGGTCACGAAGCTGCCGTTTTCCTCGTCGTGCAGCTGCTCGGCGAGGCGCAGAATACCCTTGGCTGCTACGGCCGGGTCCTGGGCGGCGGCCGTGCCACCCATGCCGGTGCGCACCCAGCCCGGATCCACCAGCATCGACAGCACGCCGTACTGCCCGATTTCGGCGGCCAAAGCGCGCATGTACATATTCAGGGTGGCTTTGCTGGCGCTGTAGTGGTACGGGTCGCCGGACGCTTTCCAGGTAATGGAGCCCTGCCCCGACGATAGGCTCAGAATGCGCGGCTTGGTGCCGGCGCGCAACAGATTCAGAAAGGCCTGCGCAACCAGCAGCGGGCCCACGGCATTCACGCGCAGCACCTGCAGCGCCACATCGGCCGTGAACTGCCCCAGGCGCTGGTTTTCCGGGTCTTCGGGCCCGGCACCCGGGTACACGCCGGCGTTATTGATGAGCAGGTCGAGGCTGGCGGTAGCCGCCTGCACGGTGGCGCGGGCGGCTTCGATGCTGGCTTCATTGGTGACATCGAGGGCGACGAGCGTGAGGCGGCCGGCCGGATATTGGCTGGCCAGCTCGTGCAGGTCGGTAGCGGATTCGGGCCGGCGGCAGGTGGCAAACACCGTGTCGCCGCGCTCCAGTGCCTGCCGGGTGAGCTCTAGGCCCAGGCCGCGGTTTGCCCCAGTAATAAGGACGCGTTTCATAAGTAGGGAAAAATGAAAGGTGGCATTATGGGGAGGGGCCCGCAGTTTAATGAAAAACCGCCAACCCAGCGCGCTAACCCCGAATTCTGCACAATGCAAAACGGCCCATCAGAAACTGACAGGCCGTTTAAAACAGTGTGTTGTTTAGGAGCAGGACTACCCCGCCGACACGGCCTTGCGGCGGCTGGCGGTTTTGGGGGCGCGCTCCTCGCCTTGGGCCAGCAACTCGTCGTCGCGCTCCGTTTTCTTCGACCAGCTCAGCGAGTACAGGTCCTTGCGCCGGTCGCGCAGGTTGCGCACGGCACCGCTGGTGTTCAGGTCTTTGAGCAAATCCAGGTCGAGGTCGGCAATCAGGGTCATTTCCGTGTTCGGCGTAGCCTCGGCCACAATGGCGTCGTGGGGGAAGGCAAAATCACTAGGGCTGAACACGGCGCTCTGCGAGTACTGAATGTCCATGTTTTCCACGCGGGGTAGGTTGCCCACCGAGCCGGTAATGGCCACGTAGCACTCATTTTCGATGGCTCGGGCCTGGGCGCAGAGGCGCACGCGCTGGTAGGCGTTCTTGGTATCGGTCCAGAAGGGCACGAACAGGATTTTCATGCCTTCGTCGCTCAGCATGCGGCTCAGCTCCGGAAACTCCACGTCGTAGCAGATCAGGATGCCGATTTTGCCGAAGTCGGTGTCGAAGCAGCGCAGCTTGTCGCCGCCGCGCATGCCCCAGTAGCTGGCCTCGTCGGGCGTTACGTGCAGCTTGTATTGCTCGTCCACGGTGCCGTCGCGGCGGCAGAGGTAGCTCACGTTATAGAGTTTGCCATCCTCGTAAAGCGGCATCGAGCCGGCAATGACGTTGATGTTATAGCTCACGGCCAGTTCCATCATCTTGGTTTTGATGGGCTCGGTGAAGGCCGCCATCGAGCGGATAGCTACCGAGGGTGACTCCTCGTTGGTGAGGGCCATCATGGGCGCGTTGAAGAACTCGGGGAACAGCACGCAGTCGGCCTTGTAGCCCGAAACGGTGTCCACGAAGAACTCAATCTGCTGGAAAAAGTCCTCCAGGTTTTTGGTCGCGCGCATCTGCCACTGCACGATGCCGATGCGCACGTTGGACTTCTGGTTACCGATCAGCTTGTCGAATTCCTCGTCGTAGTACACGTTGATCCACTCCAGCAGCGTGGCATAGGCCTTGCTTTCGGAGTCGTAGGGCAGGTACCCGCGGATGATTTTGCGGACGTAGAAGTCGTTGGAGAGCTGGAAGGTAAGGATGGGGTCAACCAGCTCCTTATTGCGTACCATCTCCACGTACTTGGCGGGCGTCATTTCCTCGGCGTACTGATTGTAGCCGGGAATCCGGCCGCCGGCCACCATGGCGCGCAAATTCAGGTTCTCACACAGCTCCTTGCGGGCGTCATACAAGCGGCGGCCCAGGCGCAGGCTGCGGTACTCGGGGTCCACGAATACGTCCACGCCATACAAGGTGTCACCGTCGGAGTTGTGGGTATCAAACTTGCCGTGGCCCGTGATTTTGGCGTAGGTGTGCCGGTCGCCGAAGTCGGAATACTGCACAATGATGGCCAGCGCGGCCGCCACCACCTGCCCGTTGTCCTCGATGCAGATCTGGCCCTCGGGGAATTTCTTGAGCAGGTTGTTGTACTCTTCCTGCGACCAGGCGCCCTCCATGTTGGAGTACACCTTGTCCATGATTTCTTGCACCACCTTGAAATCAGAGCGTTTCAGGGTGCGCAGTACTAGTTTGTGGGCGGGTACGGCCGTAGGGGTGAGCCGCTCGGTGGCGGCGGTAGATTGTTTTTTGGCGTGGCTGCCACCGGCAGCCTTGTTGCTCGAGTTTGTGGCCATATCAGGTAGCGGAGAGTGTCAGAGGAAAGCACAAAGATACCGGCCTCAGTTGGGGACGGCTCTGTCTTACGGGCAGAACAACAAATTCGGCGGCAAAAAGACTCAGTTCTACTCTTCGCCACAGGCTGCCAACAGGGCGAAGCTCCTATGCCAAGTCCAACAACACTGACTGAAGCATTACTGCCGCACCACGCGCCGTACGGCCACCCCATCCGGGGTTTGTATGTGCAGCACGGCCACACCCCGAAAGCTCCCAAACAGCGTCGCTGGTAACTCTATTTGCCGCACCGCCGGAGGCAGCGCATACTGAAACAGCCGCCGCCCGGCCAGGTCGGTGGCCGTAATGGTGGCCGCGCCGCCTGTGGTGCGCGCGAGGTGTAGCGCCGCCTGTGCATTGCCTGGATTCGGATAGAGCTGCAGCGCGGTTTCGGCCAGGCTTGGGCCGTTTTTTAGCACGATGCGGCGGTATATGTCGCGGTACTCTACGTTCGACACCACTTCCTGCCCGCCTACTTGTGCCGTGGTGATGGTGAGCAGCGGCACGCGCTGGCCGGTAGCCAGCCATTTGTATTCGCGCCGTACCGGCAAATCAAACCCCTGGCTGGTAGTGCCCACCGAAACGCTGTCGTGGTCTTCGAGGCGCGTCACGACGCGCACCGTCTGAAATGTGCCGAAGGGCGTGGTGAGCATGCCCCAGGCATCGGCCTTGTTCACCCGCTTGCGGCGCTGGCTGAGGTAGCCGGTGCCAGGCACACTGATGCTGAAAAACGAGTTGCTGGAATCAGCCGGACTGGCGTAGCTGAGCGGAAACCGATAAATGATGTCCTGCTGGCTGGCGCTGGCATACGTGACGGGCACAGCCGTGCCGGCCAGCGTGCCGCCGTAGCCCACCGAGCGGAAATCAGCAACGGAGGCGTTGAAAAACTGATACGGGTCGGTGACGGGCAGCGCGAAGCCGGGCGGCACCGGCACCGCTTGCGGCGAGGCTACCGTGGCGCGGTTGGCGCCGCTCAGGGCCGAGTTGAACGTGAACGTGTAGAGCGGCTGGTTGGGCACGGTAGTGAAGCGCGCCACATTCTGCGCGGTAGCAGTCAGCCCGCTGTAGTTCCAGGTCTGGTTGGGCCCGCGGCGGCTGAGGGGCGGAGCGCTGGCCGGCAGCTGCACAGCCGCCGTACTTTGGCGCAGCGTGTCGCTCGGCACCGGCATGTCGGTGCGGGTGATGGTGGGGGAAGTGGCAGTTTGGGCCTGGGCTGACAGCGCCGACACGGCGAGCAGGAGCAACGGGTAGCAGTAGCGCATAAGAGCAGAAGTAAACGGCGAAACCTCAATATAGCGCCAACGCCGTTCTGAAAGGCATTCGGGTGCGCTGTTGTACCTTGCAGCCATGCTTCCGCCCGAAGAACGCCGCCTCCAGACGCTGGGCCGCCTGCTCGCTCAGCCCGATGGGTTTCCGCCCACAGCCTGGCTATGCGCCCCATCCGACCCCAGCCGCTGGCAGCCCGATATGCCTGCGGCCGTGCTGCTGGTAGCGGCCCCCGGCCAGCTGGTGCCCACGCCGCCCGGCCTGGTGCGCACGCTGTTCATGGATGAAGTGCAGTTGGTGATGGAGCGCCTATTGACGCAGGTGCCGGGCGCTTCCCCCGAGCTACGCGTGAACGTGCTGGCCGGCTACAAGCTGCAGCACGAGTTTCCGGCCCTCACCAGTCATCCCGACGACCTGGCCGACCATCTTGCCGATGCCGTGCGGGCCGGCGGCCTCAGTGCCGCTGCCGCCCTAACCCACCTGCGGCGCTACTTCGCTCACTTCACCGCCGAAGCCGCCGAGCGCATCATGGCCCAAGCTTACCGTCGGCTGAAATGAGAGCGGTGAAGAAGTAAATGGTGATAAGGTGACGAAGTAAGAACGTCGGTCCCGAGCGGAGCGTCGTATTTCGGGTCGTCTCAACCTCAGCATGCGAGATGCTTCGGCTGCGCCTCTGCTTGACACGCTTACTTCATCACCTCATCACTATTCGCCTCTTCACGAATTTACACACCCGTCATTTCCGGGATTTCGCCGCGCACTACCAGCTTGCCGGCCGTGGCGGCCTGAATCTGTTCCACGGTCACGCCGGGCGCCCGCTCGCGCAGCACAAAGCCGTCGGGCGTCACGTCGATGACGGCCAGCTCGGTCACGATTTTTTTCACGCAGCGCAAACCGGTGATGGGCAGCGTGCAGGCGGGCAGCAGCTTGCTGCTGCCGTCGCGTGCTACGTGCTGCATGGCCACGATGATGTTTTTGGCCGAAGCCACTAGGTCCATGGCGCCGCCCATGCCCTTCACCATCTTGCCCGGAATCTTCCAGTTGGCAATGTCGCCGTTTTCGGAAACCTCCATAGCGCCCAGAATCGTCAGGTCCACATGCTCGCCCCGGATCATACCGAACGAATCAGCGGAGCTGAACAAACTGGAGCCGGGCAGCGTCGTGACGGTCTGCTTGCCGGCATTGATGAGGTCGGGGTCTACCTGGTCGTCGGTGGGGAAGGGGCCCATGCCCAGCAGGCCGTTTTCGCTTTGCAGCTCTACATTGATGCCGTCGGGAATGTAGTTGGCCACCAGCGTCGGGATGCCAATGCCGAGGTTGACGTAGGAGTTGTTCTGGACTTCCTGTGCAATGCGCTTCGCAATGCCGTGTTTATCTAACATGGGATAATGAGGTAAAAGGTGATGAAGTGATGAGGTTGAAAAGGACGTTTGGGGAAAGCTGAGGATGGATTTTGTCACCTCATTATGTTTCCCTTCATCACCTCATTACCCCTGCCGCACCGTGCGCTGCTCAATGCGCTTCTCGTAGTTTTTGCCCTGATAGATGCGCTGCACGAAGATGCCGGGCGTATGAATCTGGTTGGGGTCCAGCTCGCCGGCGGGTACCAGCTCTTCCACCTCCGCCACCGTGATTTTGCCGGCCGTGGCCATCATCGGGTTGAAGTTGCGGGCCGTACCCTTGAAAATCAAGTTGCCGGCCGTGTCGCCACGCCAGGCTTTCACGAAGGCGTAATCGGCGTGCAGGGCAGTTTCCAGCAGGTACATCTTGCCGTTGAACTCGCGGCTTTCCTTGCCTTCGCCTACCTCGGTGCCGTAGCCGGCCGGCGTGTAAAAGGCCGGGATGCCTGCGCCACCGGCCCGGCACCGCTCGGCCAGCGTGCCTTGCGGAATCAGCTCCACTTCTAGCTCGCCGCTCAGCAATTGCCGCTCAAACTCGGCGTTTTCGCCTACGTAGCTGGAAATCATCTTGCGCACCTGCTTGGTTTGCAGCAGCAGCCCGATGCCAAAATCATCGACGCCGGCGTTGTTGCTGATGCACGTAAGGTTGCGCACACCCAGGCGCAGAATTTCGCGGATGCTGTTTTCGGGGATGCCGCACAGGCCGAAGCCGCCGAGCATCAGGGTCATGCCGTCCGTCAGGCCCTGCAGGGCTTCTTCCGGGCCGGCTACTACTTTATTGATCATAGGAAGTGGGTGGGATGTTTGGGGCAGCAAGGTAGAATTTCTCGCAGTGTCTCGCAGCGTTCAGTCGTCAGCACACTGCGAGAAACTACGAGAAAAATCATCCACCTATCAGGTGCTGGCGGGCGTCTTCGGCATCCAGGGCCAGCTGGGCCTTCAGTTCATCGAGGCCGTTGAACTTCTGCTCGTCGCGCAGGCGCGCTACGAACTGCACTGTCAGTGGCTGCTCGTATAGGTCGCCATCGAAGTCCAGCAGGTGGGCTTCCACGGTTTGGGCCAGGTCGCCGCCGATGGTAGGGCGCACGCCGATATTGAGCATGGCCGGGTGGTGGGTGCCGGCGGCCGTAGTGGCTAGTACGGCATACACACCGCGCGCCGGAATCAGCTTTAGGGGCTCCTCACACACGATATTGGCTGTGGGCCAGCCAATGGTGCGGCCCAGCTGCCGGCCTTTTACCACCATACCAGTCAGCGGATAGGAGTAGCCGAGGTAGCGGTTGGCGGTGGCTACGTCGCCGGTTTCCAGGGCGCGGCGGATGCGGGTGCTGCTCACGCCCACGGCGTCCACGTCTTCGCGCGGAATTTCCTCCACACTCATGCCGTAGCGGTCGGCATGCTGATTGAGGTAGTCGAAGCCGCCTTCCCGATTCTTACCAAAACGGTGGTCGTAGCCAATCACTAATTTGCTCGTGCCCACGGTGTGCAGCAGGATGTTCTGGATGTAATCTTCCGAGGTCCATTGCGCAAACTCGCGGGTGAAGGGCACCACCAACAGGTAGTCCACACCAAACTCGGCCAGCTTGGCGGCCCGTTCTTCCAAGGTGCTCAGCAGGCGTAGCTCCAGCAGCTCGGGGTGGGAGGGCGGCGGCCCCAGCACCAGCCGCGGGTGCGGCCAGTAGGTGATGACCACGGCCGGGCCGCCACTGAGCTGGGCCACCTCGCACAGCCGTCGCAGAATTTGCTGGTGCCCGATGTGCACGCCGTCGAACGTGCCGCTGGTCACGACGGCATTGCCGAGGTGGGGGAATTGCGCCGGATCGTGGATGACGTGCATGAGAGATGAATTGGCGCAAAATAGCGCGCTAAAGAAAATCAGGTTCTACGGATGCAGCGTGGGCCGCGGCTCAGGCAATCGGCGCACCATGCTGTTACTCGGTAGCGTCTGGCGCGGCAGTGGTCGGGGCCGGATCGGTTTGGTTGGCATTGAAATACTCCAGACCGGCGCGGCGCTCGGGGCGTGGCTGGCGCTGGCGGCGCGGCCGTTCCACTTCGCCTTCGGGGCGCGGCGGGCGCAACGCCTCCACGGCTTCCATGGTCAGGGCGTCCTGCACACGGTACTCGCCGATGCGGGTGCGCACCAGCTTGGTGAGGTGGGCGCCGCAGTTCAGGGCCACGCCAAAGTCGCGGGCGAGGCTGCGGATGTAGGTGCCTTTCGAGCAGGTCACGCGGAAGTCTACGTCGGGCAGGGCTATGCGCGTGATTTCAAATTCCCGGATGGTTACCTGCTTGCTCTTGATTTCCGCTTCCTCGCCGCGCCGCGCTACTTCATAGGCCCGCTCGCCGTTCACTTTCACGGCCGAAAACAGTGGCGGTGTCTGCGTAATCAGGCCCGTAAACTGCGCCGTAGCTGCCCGGATGGCGTCTTCGGTCAGGTGAGCGTAGGGCCACTCGGCATCCACGGGCGTTTCCAGGTCGAAGCTGGGCGTGGTTTGGCCGAGGCGGAAGGTGCCGGTGTACTCCTTTTCCTGCGCCTGAATCTGGTCGATTTCCTTGGTTTTCTTGCCGGTGCACAAAATCAGCAAACCGGTGGCCAATGGGTCGAGGGTGCCAGCGTGGCCGATTTTCTTGATGCGCAGCGTGTTCTTCACCTTGCGCACCACATCAAACGACGACCAGGTGAGCGGCTTGTCCATCAGCAGCACTTCGCCGGCTTCGAAATCAAATGAGTGGAGATTTTCCATTACGCTTATATCAGCTGCATCGGAATGCCCAGCGCAATCATCACCAAGATGATAACGCCCACAATGATGCGGTAGAAGCCGAACGCCCGGAAGCCGAAGCGCGACACAAAATTCACGAACGACTTCACGGCCAGCAAGCCCACGACAAAGGCCACCGCGTTGCCGAACAACAGCAGCTTAAGGTCCTCGATGCCGGGCGCGTCTACTTTATAGGTCTTGTAGAGCTGATACGCCGTGATGACAACCATGGTCGGCACGGCCAGCAGAAACGAAAAGTCGGCAGCCGAGCGACGGTCGAAGCCCTGGGCAAGGCCGCCCACGATGGTGGCGGCCGAGCGGCTCACGCCCGGCACCAAGGCCAGACACTGAAACAAGCCAATGCGCAACGCCTGCGCCAGACTGGGCGTGGTTACTTCTTTGCGCGGACCAGAAAACCAACGGTCTACGAACAGCAGAATCACGCCGCCTACCACCAGCGACACGGCCACTACCGTCACGCTTTTCAGGAGTTCCTCAATTACATCTTTGAGCAGAAACCCCAGCACGCCAAACGGCAGAAAGGCCACAAACAGCTTCACGTAGAAATCGAAGCTTTGCAGAAACCGCCGCCAGTACAGCACCACCACCGACAGGATGGCACCAAGCTGAATGGAGGTGATAAACGTTTCGGTGAACGGCAACTGCCCGATACCGAGCAGGTTGGCTACGATAATCATGTGGCCGGTGCTGCTCACGGGCAGAAACTCCGTCAGGCCTTCGACGATAGCCAGAATCAGGGCGTACCAGTAGTTCATGGGCAGAAAGTAGCGCGAAGCAGCAGCTTCGCGCCTGGTTGCACGAGGTAAATAGAACCGACCCGGATAAGGCCGTTCGGTGAAGGGCAAAGCAGAGGCTTTGCCGCGCTGCTATCCCTTGTAAGTAGGGACGACCGGCGCCGCCGGGGCGGCTGGGGCAGGCTGCTGGGCCAGCGTTTCGCGGGTGGCAGGGTCCTGCGCTACCGGCGTAGTGCCGCCGGGCTTGGCCATGATGGCCCAGAATTCAATCAGGAAGCCGATAACCAGCAGAATCGGACCGAGCGTGATGCCCAGAAATCCTTCGCCGTAGTCGGCCGTGTCCAGCGTCATGGTGATGAAGCCGGCCGCCAGCACGGCCAGGCCCACGAACATCAGGCGGTAGTTGCGCGGCCCGAAAGCGAAGCGGGGCATTTGGGAGGAAGTAGGTTCCATGAATTTTGTTGTCTATGAATAAGAGGGCGGTCATGCTTCGGCAAGCTCAGCATGACGTTCTGCTTTGTGTATTCTGTTAATACAGATCATCCAGCGACATGCCCAGGTATTTGCGCACGGCGCGGTAAGAACTCAAAAAGCCGATGCCACAGCCCAGCGCCACCATCACCAGCAGCAGCGCCCCAATCAGGCGGTCGTCGCGGAGGGTGCGTAGGTCGGCCACCTGCAGGTAGGCATATTGCAGCAGCGCCAGCAGCAGCAAGCTGGCCAGAATGCCGCTCACGAGGCCCTGCCAGGTGGCCCGGTTCAGGAAGGGCCGCTGAATGAAAAACGAGGTAGCGCCCACCAGCTGCATGCTCCGGATCAGGAAGCGCTGCGAGAACAGGGCCAGCTTGATGGTATTGTTGATGAGTACCGTCACGACGAACGTAAGCACCACCGCAAAGCCCAGCAGCACCAAACTCAGCTTGCGCACATTCTGGTTGATGGAACTGATCAGGCTTTGCACGTACTGCACCTCGTGCACGCCCGGCTCGGCCTTCAGCTCCCGCTCAATGCGGCCCATCTGCAGCGAATCGGAATACTCAGCGTTAATTTTCAGAATGTAGGCGTCGCGCAAGGGGTTGTCGCCGAGGAATTGCTGGAAGTCTTCGCCGGTTTGCTCCACGAACTGCTTGGCGCCTTCTTCTTTAGACAGAAACCGCACCTGCGCCTGGCCGTCGCGCTGCGCGATGTAAGGCTTGCGGGCGAAATCCTGCTGCAGCCGCAGCAGCTCAGTGGGCGGCAGGTCGCGGTCCAGGTACACCTGCATCTCAATGTTCTCCTTCACCAAGTTGGAGAGCTTGTGCGCATGAATCAGCAGCAGCCCAAACAGCCCAACCACCAGCAACGCCAGCGTGATGCTGAACACTACCATCGTGTGCGGGTAGCTGCCTAGCTTCTTCTTACGGGTTGGGCGGGGTTGGGCCATAGAGGGCAAAGGTAGCAAAGGGGAGTAAGGATGAAAGGATAACGAAGGAGGAAAGCAACGCCATGCTTCATCTGGCGTCTGCTGGCCGAAGCATCTGCACTGCTTCGTTAAACGATTCATTAGCCTAGAGTTCAAACCTGAACTATGGGTGGTAGTGATTCCCCACGTCAGCACGCGAGATTCCTCGCAGGCTCGGAATGACGACCTTTTGTTTCCTCAACTACTTACAAACTCGTCCGCGGGTCGTCGTCCACGTTCAGCACTTCGCGGGCTTTGCGGGCGTTTTGCTGCTTGCGCGTGAGGTGTTTGCGGGCAAATAGCTCCGTGAGCGAGTCGAACTGCTCGGTGTGGAGCAGCGAAATGCCGGCGCGGGCCTGGTTTTGGCCGTTGCTCAGGGCACTCAGGTCGCGCGGGGTGGTTTCGTAGCGCAGCTTCGCCCGGAACTTGCCGTCGGCGCGCAGGTAGTATTCCAGCGTCAGGTCGCCGATGATGGACGCATTGTTGCCCACGTTGGTAGTGGCGCCAGTGTTGGCATCCGTCACCACGCCGTTGTTGAAGCCGCCTTCCCGGGTCACGCGCAGCCGCCCGTTCAGGAACGAGTAGCTGAGGCGCACCTGCAGGGCCTGCAGCTGCTCGGCCGAAATACCGTTGAAGTTGAAGCTGATTTCCAGGTTGGGGTCGAGCTGCGAGGTGAGGGCGCCCAACTGGGTGCTGATGATCTGGCCCAAGCTATTGCCAAAAGCGTTATTCTGGCCCTGAAATGACGTAATCGACGACAGTGAAGCCGCCGGGGCCAGCTGCCGGAACACCACCAGACTAAACACTTGCCGGCTCAGCTCCTGCTCATCGTTGCGCAACGACGACAGGAACGGCACCAAGTCGCTTTCCAGCGACGACGGAATATCGTTGAACTCCAGATTCAGCTTGATGACCGGCAGCAGCAGCGGCCCGGTCAGGTTCATCACGGCCGTCACGGGCACTACGGCGCTGTTGCTGGCCAGAATCGGGGCCAGCGAGGTGCGCTGGGTGTAGGCGGCCGTCACGTTCATTTCGCCGGCCAGCGGGTCGCCGTTCCAGGAAATGGTGCCGCCCGGCCGCACCACAAACTCTTTGTTGACCAAACCCTGCAGCGTGAAATTGTAGGCCCCGCGCACAATCTCAATCTGCCCGAACATGTTAAAGTCGCCGCGGGTGTCGATGTTGAGGCGCAGCCGCCCGGCCGCCGTGCCCCGAATTACGTCGCCGGTGCTTTCATCCAGCAAAATCTCCACGTAGGCGTCGGGCGTCACCTCCAGGTTCATGTTCAGCCGGATGCCCGACAAATCCACTTTTTCCTGGGCCCCAATGGGAATCGGCGTGCGGGCCGTGTCAGTGAGGTTGCGGTTGACGAAGCGGATGTAGCTGGCCTTTTCGGCGCGGGCGGCATTGTCGAGCGGCAGCGAAAGGCGCGTGCCCGGCTCCGACTTGGCCTGTACGTTCACCACCAAGTTGTTGGCCGGCCCGTTCACGCGGGCCGAGCCGGTGGCGTAGGCTGTGCCGAAGTATAGCTCGTTGTCTTTGCGGGTGGTATTGAGCACCAGTAGTTTCCGAAACGAGGCCTCCAGCGCCAGCCGCATGTTCTGGAATCCGTCGTGGAAAATGTCGCCCGTAATCACGCCCGAGTTGCCCAACGGGTCCTTCATGCGGATGTCGCGCAACGCAATCCGGTCTTCGGTGAACCGGATTCGGTCGGCGAAGGTGTAGGTGGTGCCCAGGTAGATAAACGTCAGCTGCCCGTCGCTCACGTCGAGCGTGCCCGTCAGGCGGGGCTGGCTGAACCGGCCGGCCAGCCGCAGCGTGCCCACGGCCGTGCCGCCCAAATCCTTGAACAGCGTTTTTAGGAATGGCTCGGCCAGCTTCACGGGGGCTTTATCGAGGGTGGCGGTAAGGTTCAGCTGCTCGTTTTCGCGCGAGGGCGCAATACTGCCCGCCACGCGCACCACGCGGCTGCCGTCGCGCAGCACGTCCAGATCCACCAAGGCCTGCTTGGCGCGGTTGTCCCAGTTGCTTTTGCCCGTTACGTTGCCAATCAGCACCTTATCCAGCTTCAGCGAGTCTACGGTGAGCGTGGAGCTGATGGCCAGCGGGCCGTACACGCCGCTCACGGTACCTTCGGCATTCACGCGGCCGGTCATGTTTTGCGAAGTCAGGGCCGTGAGGGTGGCCAGCTCCAGGTCGCGCACCGTCAGCTTGAGCTGCTTAGCGGGGTTTTGCGAGAGGAAGCCCTGCGCGCTTACGCTCTGCGCGCCGTTGCTGAGGCTCAGGTTCTGGATATCAAACTCCTTGCCTTGCTGCGAAATAATAACCGAGTTATCCTGCGCAATCGTCCAGTCTTTGCCCAGCAGATTCACGCCCGACTGCCGGAATACCACCTGCACGGCGTTGGGCAGGAAGCTGAGGGCGCCGTTGATCTGGGCTTTGTTGGTGGTGTTAGTCTGGGCCAGCGCCGTGGAGAAGTTGATGCGCTCCTGGTCCCAGACGCCTTCTATATAGAAGCCCTGGGTGCGGCCCAGTCCCGGCAGCACCTGCCGCTCCGACGTTACGTTGGCCTGCGCCAGCACCTCCGGCCGGTAGGGCAGCTTGGAGGTGTTGAATTCAAACGCCGTGCGGTAGGTGCGCACGCTGTCCACAATAAGAGTATCAAAACTGCCGCCCAACTCCAGAATCGACGTCTGGCCGTTGCGGAACGAGCCGTCGATGCGCGAGTAGTTGGACACCTGCAGCCCCGGCATAAACAGGCGCAGCAGCGGGTTCGGCTTTTTCAGGTACAAATCCAGGTCGATGGCGTACTCCGGAATCGGACGCTGGCGCTTGCGGCGATAGTAGTCGGCAATGGCCGCGTCGTTGCTCTCGAAGTTCAGGCGGTACTCGGTCAGCAGTACCTCAGTGCTCCGGATTACTTCCGTGAAATCGAAGTTGCCGTTAGCCGTCAGGTTCAGCACTTCCGAGCGCACGGCCAGCCGGCGCTGGCCGGCCGTGCGGGCACTCACCACGTCCAGCGTATCCACGGCCACGGTGCGGCCGGCATAGCTCACCCGCGACTTGCGCAGCTGAATCCGCCCAATCAACTCGTCGAGGCGCAGGCCCCGGAACTTCACGTCGGCGGTGGTGGCTACCACCACGCTTTGCTTGGTGAGGCCCAGGGCGCGCAAATCGGCGCGGCGCACGCGGGCCCGCACATCAAAGGCTTGGCGCTGCCGGTTGAGGTCGATGCTGCCGTCGGCGTCGAACTGCAGGTTGGGGTCGTTGGCGGCAATCTTGCCCGTAAACGACTCGCGGCTGAACCGCCCGTTGGTGGTGATGTTGCGGTAGCGGTAGCCGTTCAGCCAGATGCTTTGCACGGTGGCGTTGGCCGTGAGGCGGGCACCTTCGGGCGTGAAGCCTATGCCTTCCACCCGGCCGCTAAAGGTCACGTCGCGCACCACTTTTTCCTGGCCCAGCAGCTTGCCCAACTGGAAGCCGGTGGTGCGAATGTCGCCTTCATAAGAAGAGAAGCGCGGGTCGTTCTTGAATTTCAGGTTCACGTCGGACACCACCGAGCCCAGCGCGGTCTGGAACGAGCCGTTGGCCACGAAGTCGTTGTAGAAGCCCAGAAACTGCCCTTTCAGCTTCACCACGCCCAGTCGCTGCACGTAGGGCCAGCCCGAGGCCGGAATGAACTTGCGGATGTCGCGCCCATCGACCACCGAAGGCTGCAGGCGCATTTCCACGAAGCTTTCCTTGAGGTTGGGCAGGCCTTCCACGTTGATGTTGCCCACTACGCGCGTGTTGCGGCCGTAGGTGATGTCGAGGTTTTTGGTGGTGAAGTTGCGCACGTAGCCTTTGGCCTCGCCTGCAATCAGGACCGTCTCTTTTAGCTCGCGCATGAATGGCTGGGGCGCAAACTGGGCAATGTCGTCAGAGTAAAGGCGGGAGGGCTTCAGGCGGGCCACCACCCTCACCGAGTCGTTGAAGCTGGTGAAGGCCAGAAAGCGTGGGTACTCGAAGCGCAGGTAATCGTGCAACTGGCTGTTGCCCACGCGCAGATTTAGGCCCCCAAACTCCCAGAATTTGCCGGCGTAGGTCATGTTGGACGTCAGTTCGCGCAGGCGGGTTTTCGACGGCAGATCCACAGCCCGCAGCCCGTCGATTTGAGAGTGAATGGTGTCGCCGCGCAGCCAGATCTGCGAAAAGTCGCCGTATATACTGTCTACGCGCATGTGGCCGTAGTCCAGCGAGCGGCCATAATACGGCTCGCGGGGCTCATCCTGGCGCTCCAGAATGAAGCGCCCGTTGCGCAGACTGATGGCCTCAATCTTGAAGTCGAAGGGCTTGCTGACTTTGGTGGTGTCGGAAGGGCCCACGAGACGCTTGATGGCCGCCAGAAACTCGGCGAGGTTGGTGGTGTCGGGCCGGTCTTTGTAGGTGACCAGCGCAAAGCGGGGCTCCTCCAGTGTCAGCTTGCCGATGTGTAGGCGGTCGGGGCTCAGCACGCTGAACAGCGTAATGTCGGCGTCGGCGCGACCCACGCTGAACAGCTCGTCGCCGCGGCGGTCCAGCACCCGGATGCCTTCCAGCAGCACCCGCGAAAACGGGCGGATGTCCACCCGGCCCACGGTCACGCGCTGGCCCAGCTTGTCGGTGAGCACCTGGGCGGCCTTCTGGGCGAGGCGCGTTTGTACGCTGGGCACGCGCAGGGCCACTAGCGCCCCCACCACGGCTAGCACCACCACCAGCACGAGGCCCAGCAGCACTTTCAGCAGAACGGAGACGAAACGGGGCACGGCGGGCAGGGGGGAAAGAGAATATTCGAGCGAAGATACAGGGTTGGCAGTTGCCCGACAGACGCCGGCGGCCGGGCAACCGTTGCCGCAACAACGAAGCAGCGCGGGTGCAGGTTAGCAGTTTTAACGAACTTTGCAACCAAAGCAGTGTCCTGCATGGCTTGAAGCGGTTCATGGGGCTACATAGCCGGAGCCTCGCAAAACCGTGCCAGCCAGCCGATGCATTGTTTTCAGAAAAACTCTCACCGTTCAACGAGCGAAGCGCCGCTTCGCAGCATATACTATGGAGCAGCCCACCATCCTCGCCATCGAATCTTCCTGCGACGACACCTCGGCGGCCGTATTGGTGGCCGGCGAAATCCGGGCCAATGTGGTGGCCACTCAGCAGGTACACGAGCAATACGGCGGCGTGGTGCCCGAGCTGGCCTCGCGCGCCCACCAGCAGCACCTCATTCCGGTAGTGAATGCCGCGCTGCAAAAGGCCGGCATCCGCAAGCAGGACCTCGACGCCGTGGCCTTCACCCAGGGGCCGGGCCTACTGGGGTCTTTATTGGTAGGTGGCATGTTCGCCAAAACCCTGGCCCTGGCCTTGGGCAAGCCGCTGATTGCCGTTAATCATATGCGGGCCCATATTCTGGCGCACTTCATCGAGGAGCCGCGGCCGGTGTTTCCGTTTCTGTGCCTCACCGTGAGTGGCGGCCACACGCAGCTGGTGGTGGTGAAGTCGGCGCTGGAAATGGACATCATCGGCCAGACCATCGACGATGCTGCCGGCGAGGCTTTCGACAAAACCGCCAAGCTGCTGGGGCTGCCGTATCCGGGCGGCCCGCACCTCGATAAGCTGGCGCGTGAAGGCAACCCTACGCGCTTCCCGTTTCCGGTGGGCGCCATGCCCGGCTACGATTTCAGCTTTAGCGGCCTGAAAACCTCGGTGCTGTACTTTTTGCGCAAGGAAACCGCCCAGAATCCCGACTTCGTGCAGCAGAACCTGCCCGACCTCTGCGCCAGTATTCAGCACACCATCATCCAGACGCTGCTGCGCCAGCTGCGCCGTGCCGCCGCCGACCAAGGCCTCACCCAGATTGCGCTGGCGGGCGGCGTGGCCGCCAACTCCGGCTTGCGGCAGGCCTTGCAGGACGAGGCCGCGGCCCAGGGCTGGCAGGTGTTCATCCCGGCCTTCCAGTTTTGCACCGACAACGCCGGCATGGTGGCCAAAACTGCCGAGTTCCAGTACCACGCCGGCGACTTCGCCGACCAGCTCGTCAGCTCCGACCCGCGCCTGAAACTGGGGTAGAGGCGGCCGCCTCAACATGTCTGAAATTACTCCAAGAGAATATTTCGCAACCTTGCCGGCCGCATTTGCGAACCTGCTTACGCTGCTTCTACAAGCAGCCACTTTTCTTATGGCTTCCAAAAAAGACGACGCACCCAAGCGCATCAATATCCAGAACCGCCGTGCCAGCCACGAATACGCCTTTCTGGTGAAGTACGACGCCGGCATTATGCTGCAGGGCACCGAAATCAAGAGCATCCGCGAGGGCAGTGTGCAACTGCAGGACGGCTTCTGCACCTTCCACACCGACGGCAGCCTGTGGCTCAACCAAGTCACGATTGCCAAATACACCGAGGGCACCTACAACAACCACGAGCCCATGCGCGCCCGCAAGCTGCTGCTTAACAAGCGCGAACTGAAGCAGCTGGCCAACAAAAACCAGGAGCAGGGCCTCACCATCATTCCGTTGCGCATGTACGTCAGCGACCGGGGCTTTGCCAAGGTGGAAATTGCGTTGGCCAAAGGCAAGAAGCTTTACGATAAGCGCGACGACCTCAAAGCCAAAGACCAGAAGCGCGAAATGGACCGCGCCCGGGACTATTAGCATTGAACGGTTTTATACAGAACGTCATGCTGAGCTTGCCGAAGCATCTCTACCGAGTAGTATTCAGATTACTTTGGCGGGAGAGATGCTTTGACTTCGCGGACATCAGATTAGGCATGACGTTCTTTGTACTATTAACTCACCACTCCACAATCCAATAACTCACTGTCTTGGAACACGGAATCTGCGCTCTGAGCGTTGTGCCGGTGCGCACGGAGCCCACCGATAAAGCCGAAATCGTCACCCAGCTTATTTTCGGGGAGTGCTATTCCATTTTGCTCACCCAGGGCATGTGGATTCAGATCCGGACCGCTGCCGACCAGTACGTGGGCTGGATGGATTTCAAGCAGCACACACCCGTAAGCAGTGAGTATCTGGCGGCGTGGCAGGCACAGGACCACCCGCGCACGCTGGATGTGGTGCAGATGGTGAGCTGCCCCAACACCCGAATACCGGTGCAGCTGGGCTCACGCCTGCCGTTTTTCGATGGCATGACGCTGCGTGTGGGCGAGCAGCAGATGTTTTACAATGGTGCGGCCACCAACCCCCAGAACGGCCACGGCCCGCACGGCCCCGTGGATCAGCGCCTGCGCCTGCTCCAGAAAATGGCCCTCACGTATCTGAAAGCGCCTTACCTGTGGGGCGGAAAGAGCCTGTTTGGCATCGACTGCTCGGGGCTGATGCAGCAGCTCTATGGCCTGATTGGGGTGCAGCTCCCGCGCGACGCCCGCCAGCAAATCGACCTGGGGCAACCCGTGCACTTCGTGGCCCAGACCCAGCCCGGCGACCTGGCCTTTTTCGATAACGCCGACGGCAACATCGTGCACGTGGGGCTGCTGCTGGAGGATCAGCAGATCCTGCACGCCAGCGGCGAGGTCCGCATCGACCCGCTCGACCACAACGGTATCTTCCACCGCGACCGGCAGAAGTACACACACAAGCTGCGCCTCATCAAACGCTTGCTGGCAGAGTAGCCGCAGGGCTACCCGACGTTCTGGAGCCAGTCCAGAACTATATCGTATTCCTTGAAGGTGAGCGTTAGGGGCCAGGCGGTGTGCTCGATGGCTGCACTGCTTGCGCAATGAGGCTCACTGTTGTGCACAGCTCGTTGTGGCTGATTTCGTCAAGGCAGCAGGCGTACAGATAGTCGTGTTGAGCATCGACAGCCGGCTGCAGATACCTTATGTGGTGAATCAGTTGAACTGAAGCCGTCAAAGCCGAAAGCGCAGCACAAGCAGCCGCAAGCATACAGCAGCAGACAGGAAGGCGTTGGAATCACGGCTTGCAGATAGCAAGTATAAGTGTACTGTGATTATCTTGGCTTTTACTGCTTTCAGAGAGGGGCTTTCCGTAAAGTAAACGCACGATTCAACTACGAGAGGATTACTGTGCTGAGCTGTCCGGCGGCAAGCTCATCTGCCGTGTATGTTCCACAGGTAGTTTGCTTCGGAAACCAGCTTTGGGTGTTGGAAACTAAACTTCCGAGGTGTTGTTAATACGCTAAGAATCATCTAGCTTTCGCTGTACCCGATGATTCCACCCCAAGCGCGTATGGATCAAAAAGTCTTAGTCCTGAATGGCGACTACACTGCCATAACGCTGTGCAGCGTGCAAAAAGCCTTCGTTCTGCTATTCCTCGATAAAGCCGAGATGATAGCCCGTTCGGAAAATGGGGTTTTGCGCACCGTCAACACAGCTTATCCCAAGCCCAGTATCATTCGGTTGCAACGCTACGTGCGGGTGCCCTACAAAGGCATTGCCTTGAGCCGGCACAACATTATGAAGCGCGACCATTTCGAATGCCAATATTGCGGCGCCACCAAAAACCTCACCCTCGACCATGTACTGCCCCGTTCGCGTGGCGGCGACAGCAGCTGGGGCAACCTGCTTACGGCCTGCTCGCGCTGCAACCACGCCAAAGGACACCGCACGCCGCAGGAAGCCGGACTCACCATCAGGCAGCAGCCCAAGAAACCTACCTTATCCGGGTTCCTTAGGCTCAGTGCCGGTACCATCGACCAGAACTGGCACGCCTATCTCACTCACTAAGCCGGTAGCAGTTGCTACCGGCTTTTTTGTGCGCCAGTGCCAGCCACCCGGCCACCAATGGCCCGGGCACTTGCAACCGTTTTTCAGCGTGTAGGCTCTTCTGAGAGTACCTGCATTACTAGCTGATATGAAAAACCTGTTGCTGTTTCTATGCCTGATGCTGGGCTGCGTGGCCTGTAAGAAAGACGACGATGCCAGTCCCGACGGCGTAGCCATTCGGGTGCGCAATGCCAGCCCTTATGCTTTCGAAAGTGTGCTTGTCAATACTTCCGACGGCGAAAATTCTTACGGCGCACTAGCCATCGGGCAGAGCACCCAATACAAGCCCTTTGCCAGCGCCTACAGCTACGCCTATGTGAAAGTGATGATCAACGGACAGGCGGTGGTTTGGCAACCAATTGACTATGTAGGGGAGAAAAAGCTGGAAGACGGCAAGTACACCTACGTGCTGGGCATTGAAGACCTGGCAAACCAGCGCATCAGCTTCCGGCTTGAGAAAGAGTAGCGCATTGGCAACAGAAAGGCCCGGTTTCTTTGGAAACCGGGCCTTTCTGTTGCCAATGCGTGTATCGAACAAACGCTAGCTGTTCTCGCCGTTGCGCACTGTGCCGCCAGTGGCAAAGTCTACCAGGTCACGATTCAGCTTGTCTTTCTCGGTGATGAATAGGCCATGGGGCGCACCGTTGTAGGTTACATACGTGGCATGCTTGAGATGCTGGTTCATCCGGTCGCCACTGTTTTTGATGGGCACCGTCTTGTCGTCGTCACCATGAATTACCAGCGCGGGCACCGTAATGGTTTCCAGGTCGCGGCGGAAGTCGGTTTCGGCAAAAGCTTTAGCACAGCCCAGTGTAGCCTGCTGCGAGCCCAGCACGGCCATACCAAACGACCAGTCGAGCACGGCTTGGCTTACCGGGTGGCTGAGGGCACTCACGCCATAAAAATCCTTGCCGAAGCCCTGTAGGAAACCAAAACGGTCGTCTTTAATCTGCTTGGTCATGTCCTCAAACACCGATTTATCAACGCCATCGGGGTTATCGTCGGTTTTGAGCAGATAAGGCGTTACGGCCGACACGAATACCACCTTGGCTACGCGGGCCCCACCGTGGCGGCTCATGTAGCGGGCTACTTCGCCACCACCCATCGAGAAGCCAACCAGCATTACGTTTTGCAGATCCAACTCGTCGAGCACGGCTTTCAAATCGTCAGCCAGTGTATCATAGTCGTAGCCTTCGAAGGGTTTGGTGGAATTTCCGAAGCCCCGGCGCGTGTAGGCTACCACGCGTAAGCCATGTTTGGGCAGCTCACCCAACTGGTAGTTCCAGGCCTCGTGGTTTTGGGGCCAGCCATGAATCAGTACTACCGGCTGGCCGGTGCCTTGGTCAGTGTAGTGCAGTTTGATGTCGTTGCCATTGGCGTCCTGGCCGGCTTTGATGTAGCTCATAGGAAGGAGGAAAAGGTGTCAGAGGATAAGACATTAATGTCTGTACATACGCCAAACTCAACGGTTCGATAGTGAGCAGCCAATATTTTGTACGCTGCAGCCGAATACGTTTTCTTTGGCTCGATGCGCTACTTTCCTTCCTCTGTCCAGCCTGCCGCTCGTTTGGCGGGCCTGTTACTCGGCGCCAGCCTGGCTGCCTGTCAGTCCAACTCCGATAAGGCGGCCACGGTCACCCAACCCACTGCCACTAGCTCCGCTACCTCTGAAGGGCCATCCGACTCGCCGGGCGCCTGGTACCGGCAATACCGCGGTGTGCTGCCTGGTTCCACTGACACCATTACGCTGCACCTGCAAGTGTGGCCCCGTGCCGCCAATACCGAATTCGGTGGTCTGACTGCCAGCTATGCCGGCCCCGACGGCCACCCATTCGGCCTGGGTGGTTCGGCCGGCCCCGCCGACAGCCTCACCCTCCAGGACTACACGCCCGGGCACGGCTGCAGTGGCAGCCAGCCGATAGCGTGGCGGCTACGCCGGCAGAGCAACCTCCTCACCGGTACTGTAGGCGGCCGCGCCGTGCAGTTTCGGCAAACGCAGCCCGCAGGTAGCCTCCAATTGGTGTCACGCTTTTTCCGGGATTCCGTGGCTGCCTTTCCTCAAACGCCCGGCACACCTTACGCCCGGCAGCAGCTGCTGGCACTGCTGCCCGCTGTTTCCAGATCACCAAACCGTATCCTTCAGGACAACCTGCTACGCGGTCTGCGCGACGATACCGTGGACACGCAGCCTGCCCCAACGCTGCAGAAGCTTTGGCAGCAGCGCCTTAAGCAGTACACCCAGGACTACCGCCAAGATGCTGCCGGCAGCCGCCCCGAGCCCGGCGACACTTCCTTGCCGGCCTTCGGCATCGGGCTTCGCTACGACGAGCAGCAGTCCATGCACGTGTTCTGGAACCAGGCTCCATTGCTGAGTGTCGGCTATTTCAGCTACAGCTACACCGGCGGTGCGCGCGGCATGTACGGCACCAGCGCTGCCACCTTCGATACCCGCACCGGCCGCCGCCTCCGCTACGACGACATTTTTCGGGCTGGCGTTAGCTCGCAGATAGAAGTCCTACTGGATCAGGCTGCGCGCCGCCTGTTTAAGCTGGCACCCAATGAACCATTAGATAAGGTGTTGTTTGAGAAGCACTTGCCGGCTACGCGTAATGTATTCCTGACCAGTGGTGGAGCTGTATTCATTTACTCGCCCTACGAGGTGGCATCCTACGCTCAAGGTGAAATCTGGGTGTTTGTGCCTTTTTCTGAGTTGCGGCCATTGCTTCGGCCAGGCTTGCCAGTAGCGGGAGGGGGCGAAGTGGCCAAGCCCTGATATACTTCCGTATCGCACGTACCAATCCAGCGGGCTGCGGTGTGCAAAATACCGGGTTATGGACCGTTCCTGAGCAACGCCGGGTTATGAAGCGGTATCTTTGCCGAGTTCCTCTTTACATGCCCTTCATGCAAGCACCCAAATTCGCGGCCTCGCGCTCCTTCCATAAGGAGCTAAAGCTCCGCACCAATGCCTACTTCGCCGAAGCCGGCAAAGACACCACCGGCGACTCGCGTCTGTTCGCCAAAGCCATTATCCTCACGGTGGCCTTCGTGGCCGTGTACCTGCACCTAGTTTTCCTGACGCCGCCCACGTGGCTGGCGCTGGCGGAATGCGCCCTGCTGGGCCTCATCGGCTCGGCCATCGGCTTCAACGTCATGCACGATGGCGCCCACGGCTCGTTCAGCAAATCCCGGTGGATCAACCAGTTTGCGTCCTTCACCCTGAACGTGCTGGGCGGCAACAGCTTCATGTGGAACGTAAAGCACAACCTTATTCACCACATGTACACCAACGTGGACGGCGTGGATGACGACCTCGACGCCCAGCCCTGGCTTCGCCTGAGCAGCACCCAGACGCGCCACCGCTTCCACCGTTTCCAGCACCTGTACTTCTGGTTTTTCTACGCCTTGCTCTTCATTGCCTGGATTTTCTTCATGGACTACCAGAAGTACTTCAAAGGCAAAATCGGGGAGATGCCCATCAAAAAAATGACGGCCACCGACCAGGGCGTATTCTGGGGCTTTAAGGCGCTGCACCTTTTCCTGTTCGTGGCCCTGCCCATCTATACCGTTGGTTTCGTGGCCTGGATTCTGGGTTTCCTGGTGTTTGCTACGGTAGTCGGTTTCACCATGAGCATCGTGTTCCAATTGGCGCACACCGTAGAGCACACGGCCTTCCCCATGCCCCACGAAATCACCAACAAGCTGGAAGACGAGTGGGCCATCCACCAGATCAAAACCACCGCTAACTTCGCTACCGATAGCAAAGTCATCAGTTGGCTGGTCGGCGGCCTCAACTTCCAGGTAGAGCACCACCTGTTCCCCACCATCTCGCACGTGCACTATCCCGCCCTCAACAAAATCATCCGCCAGGCCTGCCTGGAGTTCGGCGTGGAGTACAACGAGTACCCCAAGATGCGCTACGCCGTAGCCTCCCACGTCGCACACTTGCGCGAGATGGGCCGGGCGTAGAGTATCAAACAGCCTTATATATTTGAAGAGCCGCGGCATTAGTCGCGGCTCTTTTTATGCGAAAGAGATTTTCAGTCTTGTATATGCCTTTATGGAGTAGCTTAATTGGTTTAGCAAGTTGTCGTCACAATGAGAAGCCAACAATTATAGTCGAAATAGCTTCTGGTCAAGTCAAGCTGCAGGTACCTCAAAGCTGGTCAACTCACAAAGTGTGGTCTGTCTTTCCACCTGATTGTGAGTCGTGCTCCGGAAGCGAATACCAAGAGTCTTTCAATTATAATAATGCCAGCATTAAGCTTACGGTGATGATCTTCCCAGAAGGAATAGGAAGAGTTCCTTCCAGTAAGGATGAGGTTTTGGGGGTAAAAGAAAAGAACCCTGGTTGCATTGTAAGGGATACTATTTCTGAAAATAAACAGGTTTACAAGTACACCAGCATATCTTACAGGCAAGGTAGCAATTCAACGAACCAATATCACGTGTTAACTAAGTGGTCGGGGCGTTACAGAACAGTGGTGGCTCATTTCGGTGGAAAAGACACAAACGACTTTCGGGAAACGGTAGCAGAAATTCAGAAGTCAGTGCACATCAATCCGGCGTTTTTGAATACAGCAAAATTGTAGCTGATCAATCCTCTCGCATTCCTGCCCCAAACTCCGTATCTTTGCCGCCCCGCCAGGGTGGTGGGCCGGCGCGTTTGCGCTGTGTATCAAACAAAAACGCGCTCCGGAGGCCAGCCCTGCGCCGGACGTGTATATGAGGGTAACTGCACAACACTATGGCAGAAGTAGTAGACAATTTCGACTGGGACAACGTTGGAGCCAGCGGCTTCGGTGGTAACTATACCGCTGAGCAGCGCGCCGAAATGGAGCAGATGTACAGCGACACGCTGACCACTGTCCAGGAGGAAGAAGTAATCAAAGGCACCGTGGTAGGCATCACCGACCGCGACGTAATCCTGAACATCGGCTTCAAATCCGATGGTTTGGTGCCCCTGTCGGAATTCCGCGACCTGACCGACCTCAAAATCGGTGACGAGGTGGAGGTATTCATCGAAGACCAGGAGGATGCCAACGGCCAGCTGATCCTGAGCCGTAAGAAAGCCAAAATCAAGCAGGCCTGGAAGTCCATCTACGACGCCCTGGAGAACGACACCGTTCTGGAAGGCGTAGTAAAGCGTCGCACGAAAGGCGGCCTGATTATGGACCTGGACGGCGTAGAAGCCTTCCTGCCCGGCTCGCAGATCGACGTGAAGCCTATCCGTGACTTCGACATCTACGTTGGTCGTCGCATGGAAGTGAAAGTGGTGAAAATCAACGCCGCTTTCGACAACGTGGTAGTTTCGCACAAAGTCCTGATCGAGAAAGACCTCGAGAAGCAGCGTGAAGCCATCCTCAACAACCTGGAGAAAGGCCAGATCCTGGAGGGCGTTATCAAGAACATGACCAACTTCGGTGTGTTCATCGACCTCGGCGGCGTAGACGGCCTGCTGCACATCACCGACATTTCGTGGGGCCGTATCGCTCACCCGAGCGAAGTACTGCAGCTCGATCAGAAGCTGAACATCGTAGTTCTCGACTTCGACGAAGCCAAGAAGCGTATCAGCCTCGGCCTGAAGCAGCTAACCCCGCATCCGTGGGATTCGCTCGGCGCCGACATGGGCGTAGGCTCGAAAGTGAAGGGCCGTATCGTGAACGTAGCTGACTATGGCGCGTTCATGGAAATCATTCCTGGCGTAGAAGGCCTGATCCACGTTTCGGAAATGTCCTGGAGCCAGCACCTGCGCAACCCGCAGGACTTCATCAAGCAGGGCGACGTAGTAGAGGCTCAGATCCTGACCCTCGACCGCGAAGACCGCAAGATGAGCCTCGGCATCAAGCAGCTCAGCGAAGACCCATGGACTCGTGGCGACTTCTCCGAGAAGTATGCCATCGGCAGCAAGCACAACGGCTTGGTGCGCAACCTGACCAACTTCGGCCTGTTCGTAGAACTGGAAGAGGGTGTAGACGGCCTGGTGCACGTGTCGGACCTGTCGTGGACCAAGAAAGTGAAGCATCCTTCGGAAGTCGTGAAAGTGGGCGACCGTCTGGACGTAGTGGTACTGGAGCTCGACGTGAACAACCGTCGTCTGGCCCTGGGCCACAAGCAGCTGGAAGAAAACCCATGGGATACGTTCCAGACGGTGTTCACTCCCGGCTCGGTTCACAAAGCCACCATCACCGAGAAAACCGACCGTGGTGCCGTGCTCGAGCTGCCGTACGGCATCGAAGGCTTCGCGTATCCGAAGTCGCTGCAGAAAGAAGATGGCTCGCAGGCTGAAAACGGCGAATCGCTGGACTTCCGCGTAGTGGAATTCTCGAAAGAGGATCGCCGCATCGTGCTGTCGCACAACGCTGTGTACAACCAGCAGGCTGAGGAAGAAGGCCGCGCTTCGAAGTTCACGAAGAAGAAGCCAGCCGGTGCTGCCGGTGCTGCCGCCCAGGGCGAAGGCAAACTGAGCGACCTGAAGAAGCCTGCCACGGCTGAGAAGTCTACCCTCGGTGACCTGGACGCTCTGAGCGCACTGCGTGACAAGATGATGGGCAACGAGCGTACCGCTGGTGAGCAGAAGCTTTCGGGCAAGTCTGCTGCAAAGGCTGAAGCTGCTCCGGCTGCCGATGCTACTGAGGCTCCGGCCGAAGGCGGTATTCTGGCTGCTGTAACGGGTGCTGCTTCGGCCGCCTTCGACAAAGCCAAGGAAGTGGTAGGCGACGCCGTAGAGGCTGCCTCGCACTCCGAAGCTTTCGAGAAAGCCAAAGGTGTAGCTGGTGACGTAGTTGACTCGGTGAAAAACGCCCTGTCGAACGACGACGCTGCTGACAAGAAAGACGAAGAGAAAGCCTAATCTTCCTGTTCGTTAGTACAAGAGGGGCCCCGGCGTAAGTCGGGGCCCTTTTTTGTGCGGTTGGCCTACACGCTTTTTTGCTGGCAGGGAGCCAGAGCGGATAGTTGCAGGATCAAGCAGCGTAGCGGCACGGGCGGCTGCAGAAAATTTGCCGCACGATGCCAGCCACTTACCAGCCTTGACGCGAAAACCTGGCTGTTTGCGTTGGCAAAAGCCGGAATATGCCGTATGTTTGCATCCTCAAAGCCCTGGTGACGTGACCGAGCGGCTAGGTAGAGGTCTGCAAAACCTCGTACAGCGGTTCGAATCCGCTCGTCACCTCTAGTTCAGCAACCCCCGCTATTGCCTTTTCCGGCTGGTAGCGGGGGTTGTTTTGTTTACTGAGTTTCAGGATGAAGCTAGGTTGGATACGCTGGGTAACTGCGGCGGCGTTCTGCTGCAAACGGGAATTTTCGTAGATCCTATCGGCCCCGAAGCACGTACCCCGAAATCGTCTGTTTATACCGGTCCTCGCTCTATGAAATCCAGCTTTTCACGCATCACGCTACTGCTAACTCTGGCCACGGCGCCACTCACCCAAACGGTAGCCCAGGTAACGCCAGCGCCAGCACTTGCGGCCGATACCATCCGCAAGTTTGAGAACCCCGAAGGTGTGTCGGCTACCGTGAAACAGCCCTGGTACAAAGGCAAGCTGGTAAAAGCCACGATTGTGCCGGCAGTGCTGATTGGCTACGGTGCGTATACGGCCAATGGCGGCGGGTTCTACACCAACCAGCAGGCCAACCGCGACATTCATCGCCTGTTCCCGACCTACCGCACGCGTCTTGACGATATCCTTATTCTGATGCCGTATGTGGAACTGGGTGTGGTGGCGCTGGCTGGCGTGGAGTCCAGAAACGACCGGCTGAATGTGGGGTTGGTGGTGCTCAAAAGTGAGCTGTTCATGCTCAGTACGGTCTTCGCCGTGAAAAACATCACCCGCAATCCTCGTCCTGATGGCTCCGACAACCAGTCGTTTCCGTCGGGGCACACGGCGCAGGCGTTTCTGGCCGCCAGCATTGTGCACACCGAGTTCCGCGACAAAAGCCAGTGGTACGGTGTAGGCGCCTACACTATTGCTACCAGCGTAGCAGCCCTACGCATGATCAACAACAAGCACTGGCAAAGCGACGTGGTGGCGGGCGCGGGCTTCGGCATCCTGGCTGCGCACGTTGGCTACCTCACGCACCGCAACCGCTGGGGCCGCAAGCCTGGCCTGCCCAAAGGCATGAGCTTCACGCCCACCTGGCAGCCCGGTGGTGGCATGGGGATGGGCATGATCTGGAAGCTGCAGTAGCGCGAGGCTGGCGCTTCCGTTTCATTGTGTAGAAACCAGCGGTTGGCGGCTATCTGGGTATAATGATTACTCTTTCTTTTGATGCCATGTGGTGGATATACGCGTTGCTTTCCGCCTTCTTCGCGGCCCTGACGGCTGTGCTGGCCAAAATTGGCATTCGGGGCGTCGACTCCAACCTGGCTACGGCGGTGCGCACGGCTGTGGTGCTGGTGCTGGCCTGGGGCATCGTATATTTTCGTGGCGGCTTGGCTGAGGTGCACTCGCTCACGCGCACCAATCTGGTGTTTCTGGTGCTGTCGGGGCTGGCTACCGGGCTGTCGTGGATCTTTTATTTCCGGGCGCTACAACTCGGTACCGTGTCGCAGGTGGCCCCTGTAGATAAGCTGAGTGTGGCGCTGGCCATTGGGCTGTCGGTGCTGTTTCTGGGCGAAAAGCTGACGTGGCAGACCGGGCTGGGAGCGGGGCTGATTGTGGCTGGTACGCTGGTACTGATTATGCGCTGACCCCGAGAAGGCTGTTGGCTGGCTTGATTTGTGTTTTCGTCGGCTAGGCGCAATCAGGCCAATTACGGTATTTTTTCATCTGACGTAAACCCTATTACGGTTCGCCAAATAATTGATAGTCTGCATGTACTGCCCGCGGCGGCTTCCGATGAGTAAAAATGGGCAGGTGCTGGCATTGCAGGCTCAAATCCCTACATTTAACTCCGGCGTACACTCCGCTTGACTACGTTTCCACTCTCTTTCTTTCTATGAAGATTATTGACCTCCGCACCATGCGCGGGCCCAGCTTTTGGTCCGTCAAGCACTACAAGCTGATTGTACTGAAAGTAGATATGCAGGATCTGGCTGATTCCTGGTCGAACAATTTTCCGGCTCTGGCAGAACACCTGCCGTTATTGCTGCCCGAGTTGGGGCAGCCCCAACCGAATGAGGCAGGCAAGTCAGTTCTCAAGCATCCGCCCCTCACGGCTGAGCAGCTACAGGATGGCGAGCCATTGGGCCACGTAATTCAGCATGTAGCCTTGGCATTGCAGCGCATGGCGGGTATGCCGGTGTACTGGGGCAAGTCGTATCCGGCGCATCAGGAAGGAGTGGAGTTTGTCGTGTTCAGCTACCAGGAAGAGCGCGCCGGCCGCATGGCGGCCGAAGCAGCTGTGCAGCTGGTAGAAGATCTGTGCGAAGGCCGTAGCGTAAATGTGAAGGCTATTGTAGACGAATTGCACGAAATCCGGGAGGAAGAATTTTTTGGGCCCAGCACCTGGAGCATTGTGTCGGAGGCCGCCTCGCGCAACATTCCGTACATCCAGCTTAAGAACAGCAGCATTATTCAGCTCGGCTACGGTGTTAATCAGAAGCGCATCTGGGCCACTACTACCAGCTACACCTCACACGCCGGGGTGGAGGTGGCCGGCAATAAGAACCGTACCAAGGCCATGCTCAAGGATTCGGGCGTGCCGGTACCCAACGGCACCACCGTCTACTCCGAAGATGGCCTGCGCGACGCTATAGAAGAGCTAGGGTTCCCCATCGTGACCAAGCCGCTCGACGGCAACCACGGCAAGGGCGCCACCATTCGCATCATGAACTGGGACGACGCGGTGGAAGGCTTTAAAGCTGCTCAGAAGTATTCCCGCGCCGTTATCGTGGAGCAGTTTATTCAGGGCGACGACTACCGCATGCTAGTGGTAGCCGGCAAGCTGATTGCAGTGGCCAAGCGCACGCCAGCGGCCGTGAAGGGCGACGGCAGCAGTACCATTCAGCAGCTGATCGATAAAGTAAACGAAGACCCGCGCCGCGGCTTCGGCCACGAAAAGGTGCTCACCAGCATCAAGGCCGACCAGCACACCGTCGACCTGCTGAAAAACCAGGATCTGACGCTGGAAAGCGTGCTGCCGGCCGGCCAGGAAATCTATCTGAAAAGCACCGCCAACATCAGCACCGGCGGTACGGCCACCGACGTGACGGACTTGGTACACCCCTATAATCTGCTGCTGGCCGAGCGCGTAGCCGGCATCGTAGGCCTCGACATCTGTGGTATCGACCTGCTGACTTCTGACATTGCTATTCCGCTCAACGAAACGCGTGGCGCCGTAATTGAGGTGAATGCCGCACCCGGCTTCCGGATGCACATTTCGCCTACTGAAGGCCTGCCCCGCAACGTGGCCGCCCCGGTGGTGGACATGCTGTTTCCGCAGGGCAGCACGGCGCGCATTCCGATTTTTGCCGTGACGGGTACCAACGGTAAAACGACCACCACGCAGCTGCTGGCGCACATTGTGGCCTCCAAAGGCTATAAAGTGGGTCACACCACCACCAACGGCATCTACATCCAGGGCGTGCAGCTGCAAAGCGGCGACTGCACCGGCGGCCAAAGCGCCGAGTTTGTGTTGAAAGACCCGACCGTGAACTTCGCGGTGCTGGAAACGGCCCGTGGCGGCATGCTCCGCTCGGGCTTGGGCTTCCACACCTGCGACGTGGCCGTGGTAACCAACGTGGCCGCCGACCACCTGGGCATGCGCGACATTTATACGGTAGAGGAAATGGCCGCCGTGAAAGGCGTGCTGCCCCGCACCGTGCGCAAAAATGGTTGGGCCGTGCTGAACGCCGACGACGACCTTGTATATGCCATGCGCGAAAAGCTGGAGTGCCGCGTGGCGCTGTTCAGCATGAACGAGCACAGCCCCCGCATCCGGGAGCACGCCGAAAACGGCGGGCTGGCGGCCGTGTACGAGGAAGGCTACATCACCATCTACAAAAACAGCTATAAGCTGCGTATCGACCGGGCTGCGGAATTCCCAATTACGCTGGGTGGCCGCGCCACATTCAACATCGAAAACTCGCTGGCAGCGGCGCTGGCTTGCTACTGCTATGGCTTCGATAAGGACGATATCAAGCAGGCGCTGCGCACGTTTGTGCCGTCGGCCACCAAAACGCCGGGCCGCATGAACGTGTATAAGTTTCCACAGTTCGAGGTGATTGTGGATTATGCGCACAACACCCACGGCATCGAAAAATTCGCTCAGTTTCTGGAGGCCACCGAAGCTACGCACAAAGTGGGCGTCATCTCAGGCCTCGGCGACCGGCGCGACGAAGACACATTAGGCTTTTCTCGCATTGCCGGCCGCATCTTCGATGAGATTGTGCTGCGCCAGGACCGCGACCTGCGTGGTAAAACGGCCGAGCAGCTCCGCGAAATCATGGAGCGCGGCCTGCGCCTTGACGCTCCCGAGGTGCCTATCACCTACATCGAAAACGAAATGGACGCCATCGACCACGTACTTGCTACTGCCAAGCCGGGCTCCGTCGTTGTCATGTTCACCGAAAACATCAAAGCCACGCTAAAGAAACTCGATGAATTCGAAAGCCGGATCACGGATTAACACGGATTTTCCGCGGATTCCACGGATTTTGTAGCCAGTACGAACCGGGTAGAAATCCAGCTTATCGCAAACAGAAAGAGGCTTGCCGGTTGGCAAGCCTCTTTCTGTTTGTAATCGACTACAAAATCCGTGGAATCCGCGAAAAATTCGCGTTAATCCGTGATTTACTTGAGTGTGAAGGTCGTCTTGCCGATCATCACGCCGCCTTCGTACAGCTCGATGGTATGCAGGCCGGTTTTGTAGGCTGCACCTTTGGCGTACAGAAACTGCACGGGCTGGCGAGTGTTGTCATACACAATGTCCTGTTTGGCGGTGTAGAAAGCCTCCGAGCCGTCAATCATGAAGGTGCCCCCGCCGGTGCTCAGGTTATAGAGCGCCGCGCCATCGGGCTCAATCAGGCGCAACATAATCTGCTTGGTTTCCTTCGGCGAAACGTCGTTGCGGCCCAGGTTGAAGCTGATTTTGATTTTCTCGACGCGTCTGGCCTTGAACTCGTTGTCGTCGTCATCTTTTTCCTTGTTGCGGGAGTTGACCACGCCCACCCGGATATTCTCGGCCTGCAGCCGCGACGCCACGGCCACTTTCTCGGTCAACTCCTGGTTGGTGCGGGCAATGGTCGTGATGGTGTCCGTAAGCTTGTTCTGGCGCTCTTTCAGGGTCGTGGCTTCGGTGTAGAGCGCCTCGTTGTCGGCTTTTAGCTGGGCAATTTCGTCGTCCTTTTTGCGCAGCTGCGACTCCAGGTTCTGGGCGCGCACCTTAAAGCGGCGCTGCTCGGCCACCGAGAAGCTGCTCGACTTAAAGGAGCGCAGCTTCAGCAGGTCGGCATTAATAGAGGCAATCTTGGCTTCCAGCGAGTCATTTGAGAGGCCCATGCTCTGTACTTCCTGGCTTTGGCGCTCGAAATCTGCCTTCAGTTTTTCATACTCGGCAATTTGAGTTTTCAGCCGATCATCTTTCTCAGCTACCTGCGTGGTGAGCTGCTCGTTCTCCGCGCTTTTCTGCCGGTTCATCCAGTACAATACGCCGTTGATACCGAGCAATACCAGAAACAGGGCGGCAATGAGCAGGATGCGACTGTTGTTGCGGGGTTCGGGGCTTTGGGTTGGTTCCATTGCGAGCGGGGTTAAATGAAGACCGGGCGGGCCGGTATGTGCGTTACCTTTACGCACAAACAAACGAAAATTTAAAACAAAACCGGTTTTTCAGCCAGCCAGCCAGGCCTGAAATTTCCAGTAATGCCTATGGAATCTGCTGTTTCCTTCGACGAAAACTACTGGCGCGGCCGCTATATGAACGGCCGTACTGGCTGGGATACTGGCTCCGTAACGCCGCCACTGCGGGAATATTTCAACCAGCTGGGGCCGCCCGATGCGCGCCGTATCCTTATTCCGGGCGCTGGCAACGCCTACGAGGCCGAGTACCTTCACCAATTGGGCTTTTCGCAGGTGTGGGTGGCCGACCTGGCGCCGGAGCCGCTGGCAGCGCTGCAGCAGCGCGTGCCCAGCTTCCCGGCGGTGCATCTGCTGCAGCAGGATTTTTTCCGGTTGTCAGCCACCCCGCCCTATGATCTGATAGTAGAACAAACTTTTTTCTGCGCCCTCGACCCTCAATTGCGGCCTGCTTACGCCCATCAGTGTGCCCAGCTGCTCCGGCCCGGCGGCACGTTGGCCGGCCTGCTCTTTGACACCGACTTTGGCCCGGCAACCGAACCACCTTTTGGCGGTACGCGCAAAGAGTACCAGACGTATTTCGAGCCGTATTTCGA
Organism: Hymenobacter puniceus; assembly: GCF_014333525.1. Classification (GTDB taxonomy): domain Bacteria; phylum Bacteroidota; class Bacteroidia; order Cytophagales; family Hymenobacteraceae; genus Hymenobacter. Next base: position 118,063 of record NZ_JACSCX010000001.1, on the reverse strand, counting down.
CTTCGTGCATTTCGATACGGCTACCAACTCGCTGCCCCCCCGCCAGGGCCGGGAGCTATTTATTTGCTTGCGGCGCAAACTGTAGAGCATGTTGTTGCCACAGGTGCGCTGGCGAAAGTCGTGCAGTTTGCTGACAATCGGCCTGCAAACGAGGCTTCCGCTACCTTTGTGTCTCTTTCACCTGCCTGGGTGCCATCTGGCCTGGGCCATAATTCCTGCTTCATGATCGACCAACTCGCCAACGTCCTGCCGCATTTCCGCAACACCAACTCCGGCCAGTTTTTCCTGATGGCGGGTCCCTGCGTGATTGAAGGCGAGGATATGGCCCTGCGCATCGCCGAAAAGGTGAAGTACATGACCGACAAGCTCGGCATTCCCTACATCTTCAAAGGCTCCTACCGCAAGGCCAACCGCAGCCGCCTCGACTCGTTCACCGGTATCGGCGACGAGACAGCGCTGCGCATTTTGCAGAAAGTGGGTCGCGAAATCGGGGTGCCGACCGTGACGGACATCCACGAGTCGGATGAGGCGGCGCTGGCGGCCGAGTACGTGGATGTGCTGCAGATTCCGGCTTTTCTGTGCCGCCAGACCGATCTGCTGATTGCGGCCGCCAAAACCGGCAAGGTGGTGAACGTGAAAAAAGGGCAGTTCCTGAACGGCGAGGCCATGCAGTTTGCCGTGGACAAAGTGCGTCAGTCCGGCAATGAGCACGTAATCTTAACGGACCGCGGCAACTCGTTCGGCTACTCCGATCTGGTGGTAGACTTCCGCAACCTGCCCGCCATGCGCGAATTTGGCGTGCCCGTGGTGATGGACGTAACCCACTCGCTGCAGCGCCCCAACCAAAGCAGCGGCGTGACGGGCGGCCAGCCGGCCCTCATCGAAACCATTGCCAAAGCCGCCATTGCCGTCGGCGCCGACGGTCTATTCATCGAAACCCACCCCACACCCGCCACCGCCAAATCCGACGGCGCCAACATGCTGGCCCTCGATAAGTTGGAGGACCTGCTCATCAAGCTAACCCGCGTCCGGGAAGCCATTCGGTAGAACGGAGTGGTACTCCGTTCCGGCGCAACGCGCCAATTGGCGTCCGGTTTATTCTGAGGCGCAACTGGCCGTCGCGCGGCCGAACGGAGTGCCATTCCATTCTGCCATTCCGTTCTGCCATTCCGTTCTACTTATTATGCTCCCAGCCGGCGCGTGCGCTCCAGTAGCTTGTCCAGCGCGTTGTTGAAGCGTAGGCGGAAATGCTGGCGCGGCTGGTTGCGGCGGAAGAACACGAGGCCGATAAAGAACAGGTCAACGGTCAGGCGCACTTCGGGGTGTTGGCGAATGACGTTCCAGGCGCGCTCCATATCCCGCGACCAATGGATGTCGTCGAGCACGAATACGCTTCGCTCGGTGCGGTGCGGCAGGCACAGCTCAAAGTAGCGCAGGGTGGGCTCGTAGCGGTGGTTGCCGTCGAAAAAGGCGAAGTCCAGCGGTGTGGGCAGCGCGGCCAGGGCAGGAGCGAGGGTGTCGTCTAGGTTGCCTTCCACCAGCTCAATGTTGCTTATATCCAGCTGCGCGAAAGTTTCGCGGGCCACAGCTGCGGTAGCCGGGCAGCCTTCGAATGTGAGGACGCGGCTGCGCGAGTCAGCCGCAGCCAGGTAGGCGGTAGTGAGGCCCAGCGAAGTACCCAGCTCCAGAATAGTACGCGGCTGAAAATGATTGACGAGCCGAAATAGTAGCTGTGCCAGTGGGCGCGGCTTGGCGGCCGTGCGGGCAATGTCCTGCAGGCGGCGCTGCCGGCCCGCACCCGTGTGCGAGCCGGCCCCAAAGTCGCGCACCTGAATGGTTTGGGTGCTGCGCTGCAGCCGCTGCCGCCGCTGCTCAATAGCCTCAAACGCGGCAAACTGCCCATCGTGGTTGATAACATAGGCGTAGAGCCCGAACACGAAAGGCGAATGTAGACCGTGCGTGTTGCCCGAACGAGCCAGAAACCGAAGATAGCTGAGCGCCTGAAAGACCAATGGACAATGGTTAAATGAATGCACAAAGAACGTCATGCAGAGCGGAGCGAAGCATCTCGCCGGAATAGTAATTTTACTACTCCAGCGAGATGTTTCGCTCCGCTCTGCATGACGTTCTTGTTTTTTGCCGGAAAGCTTAGTTCAACCGGTACGGTACAACCAGCGTGAACTCCGGTATTTCCACCTCGAAGTTGCTGCCATCCACCACCCGCTCCATGTCGTAGGTGCCACGCATCTTGCCCAGTCCCGACTTCAGGTTGCAGCCTGACACATATTGGTGCGACTCGCCGGGTTCCAGCACGGGCTGCTGGCCTACCACGCCTTCGCCTTCCACTTCGCGCACTACGCCGTTGGCATCGTAGATGTACCAGTGGCGGCGCAACAGCTTTACTGTGTATTCGCTGTTGTTGCGGATATCAATCTTGTAGGCAAATACGTAGTGCTCCTGGCTGGGACTGGAGTAGTCCGGCAGGTAGTTGGTCGTGACGCTCACGGTGACGCCCTGCGTAGTGGTCGTATTCATGGCTGCTGTGCGGGTGTGGGTGAGACTAACAGACGAGGGCAGAATTTGGTTTATTTACGCAGCCGGCCGCCAAGACGACGTACTTACCCCGTAAAATAATTTTTCCAGAGGATGAATGTAAAGATAGAAGAGAGCTGGCGCAAAGTATTACAGCCGGAATTTGAGAAACCGTATTTTCCGCATCTCATTGCCTTTGTGCGAGGCGAGTACGCCACGGCCACCGTGTACCCGCCCGGCCCGCAAATCTTCCACGCTTTCGATGCCTGCCCGCTGCCGCAGGTGAAGGTGGTGATTCTGGGGCAGGACCCCTACCACGGCAAAGGCCAGGCCCACGGCCTCAGCTTTTCGGTAGCCGATGGCATCCGCACGCCGCCCTCGTTGCAGAATATCTTCAAGGAGTTACAAACCGATATTCCGGAAACGCCCCCGGCCCCCAACGGCAACCTCGACCGGTGGGCCGAGCAGGGTGTGCTGCTGCTCAACGCCACGCTCACGGTGCGTGCCGCCGAACCCGCCAGCCACCAAAAGCGCGGCTGGGAGCAGTTCACCGATGCCGTCATTCAGAAGGTATCCGAAGAAAAGGAGCACGTCGTGTTCATTTTGTGGGGTGCCTATGCCCAGAAAAAGGCCGAGCTGATTGACGCCCGCAAGCACCTCATCCTCAAGTCGGCGCACCCGTCGCCCTACGCTGCCGACCGGGGCTTCTTCGGCTCCCGCCCATTCAGCAAAACTAACGCCTACCTCAAGCAACATGGCTTGGAACCGATAGTCTGGTAAGCTGCTGTCATTGCGAGCATGTGGCGCATCAAACCAGTGTCGAAGCAATCCTTCCTCTCGTGGCAGATACTTGCCTTACAACAAAGCCCTCCGGCGTTAGTGTGCTACACTATTGCCGGAGGGCTTTCTACTTAGGGCTGCTTAGCTCAAAAGAGAGGAAGGATTGCTTCGACACTGGTTTGATGCGCCATATGCTCGCAATGACAGGTAGTTAGTCAATCGTATTGAATAAGCGGTTCCAGCGGATTTTGTGCAGGAAATCAGCGTACGGGTCTACCGACATCCAGATCAGCACCGCCTTGCCCACGATGTGGTCGGCGGGCACAAAGCCCCAGTAGCGCGAGTCTAGCGAGTCGTGGCGGTTGTCGCCCATCATGAAGTAGTAGTCCTGCTTGAAAGTGTAGCTCTTGAGCGGCTGGCCGTTCTGTAGCAGCACGCCGTTGGCCATCGTCACGCCCTCGTTGTGCTCGTAGCGCATGATGATTTTCTGGTACATGGGCGTGTTCTGCGGCGTCAGCTGCACGGTCTGGCCGGCTTTGGGTAGCTGCAGGGGGCCGTAGTTGTCTTTGTTCCAGAGGTTGAGAGGCTGGGGCGTGCTTTGCGGGTAGTCGGGGTTGTTCGGGAAAACGTCGGCTTCGGGTTGGCCTGGCACGGCCTTATCCTGCACCACGGCCCGTACGTAGGGCTGCTTGCGGAAAAAATCGGCGGTGGCCGGCGTGGCATCAATCATGAACGTCGGCTCCTGGGTGCCGAATATCGGCTCCGGCTTGCCATCGGGCCGGTTGAAGTTGGTGACGTGCTGGTCCTGGAAAGACTTATATAGGTCATCGTTGGGCTGGGGCACCTGCAGGTAGTAGCGGTTCTGGCTTTGCGGCGGGTTCGTCATTGGCTTGCCATTGATGAACACCTGCGTATCCTTGATTTCCAGCACGTCGCCGGCCACGGCCACGCACCGCTTGATGTAGTTGGTGCGCAGGTCGGCGGGGTGCTGGCTCTCGAAGGGCACGTTGAACACCACCACGTCGCCACGCTTTACTTCCGAGAAGCCCGGCAGACGGTAGCTGGGCAGCTGGATGGCATCGGAGTAGCTCTTGAGGCCAAAGCCCCACAGCGTCTGGTGCGTGAGCGGAATCTGTAGCGGCGTCTGGGGCGTGCGGGCGCCATAGTGCAGCTTGCTCACAAACAGGTAGTCGCCCACCAGCAGCGAATCCTCCATGGAAGGCGTCGGGATGGTGTAGGCCTCAAACGTGGCCCAGCGGATGAGCGTGGCAGCCACCACCGCAAACAGGATGGCGTCGCCCCACTCCCGGAAAAAGCCTTTCTTCCGGGCGGTGACGGGCTTGCTGGAAGCGGAAGCCGCCTTCATGCGTTCTTCCCAGGACTGTTGTACGGCCATGATGGTAAAGACAAGAAATGTAGCAGAGGCAGCAGCCTGCGCCGGAAAAGTAAATATAGGGGCTGGCGGGCGTTATGGGCGCAGCTTATCGGCTTGCCCCAGCGCCACGCTGCTACAGCCCCAGCAGGTCTTTCATCCCGAACACGCCCTGGTGGCCGGGCAGCCACTCCGCGGCCATCAGCGCCCCATCCACAAATCCGTCGCGGGTATGGGCTTCGTGTTTGAGTTCCAGCGTATCCGCCTCCGACGAGTACGTGACGATGTGCGTGCCCACGACGGCATCGGTTCGCTCACTGAGCACCGCCAGTTCTTCGGGCTTCTGGGCTGGCTCGTTGCGCCAGATGGTCTTGGTGGGGAAGTGGCGCAGAATGGCTTCGGCCGCTGTCAGGGCCGTACCGCTGGGCTGGTCTACCTTTTGGGTATGGTGGATTTCGCGCACCTGCACATCGTAGCCCCCAAACTGGTGCATTTTGGTGGCGATGTACTCGTTGAAGTGGAAAAACAGGTTCACGCCCACGCTGTAGTTGGAAGCGTAAAACAGCGAGCCGTCGGTCTGCTGGCACAGGTCCACTGCTTCTTGGAAGTGGTGCAGCCAGCCCGTGGAGCCGCACACCACCGGCAACCGCTGGCGCAGGCAGGCCTGGACGTTGGTGAAGGCGGCATCCGGGTGCGTAAATTCAATGGCCGCGTCGGCGTTGCTGGGGTTGAAGTCGGCAATATTTACGCCCGGATGGGAAGGATCAACAATCCCTACTATCTCGTGGCCACGAGCCACGGCGCGGGCCTCAATAGCCCGGCCCATTTTGCCGTAGCCGATCAGCAGAAGTTTCATTCGAAGGTGTTTTCGGGTTGCTGCCGGGGCGCCGCCAGTATGGCAGGTAAGCTTTGGCGGTGTGCTGCCAGCAACGTTACTTAAATGTTAAAGTCAGGTTGACGCCGGGGGCCGCGGCCACGGTAGGCATGCGCAGCACAGACGGCTCCCACTGCACACTCAGGTCGTCGCTGATGTCGAAGTCGCGCAGATGGGCGTCCACCACGGCGTCGAGAATCTGCACGGCGTGGGCCAGTGCAATGTAGGCCAGGAAAGTGTCGCGCTGCGTGCGGTATCTATTCAGGTTGCGCTTCACTTCATCAGAAGAGCGGAGCAGACTGGAGCGCGGGCCGGTGTCCACGGTGTTCGGGTCGCCGTCGGTGCGGGCATTGAAGCCATCGGCAAACTCGGTGTAGAGCCGTTGGTAGAAGATTTCGCCATACACCGTGCCGCCCACGGCGCCCACGGCCAGCGGCACCTTCCACCAGCGCCCGTTGTAGAGCTGGCCCGCCCCCGGCAGCAGCGCCGACAACAAACCGGCTTTGGTGGGCTTGGTCATCTTCAACCCAAATAGCCGCGCCGTGCGCCGCACCGAGTCCGGCACCACGACAGTGCTTACCTGCGTTGAGTCGGGCCCGGCCGTAACGGTGGTCGGCGCCACATCCGTGCCGGAAGTTTGGGCATGCGCTGCCGATGCCATAAAAAGCAATATCGGAGCCAGTAGCCGCAGAAGAGAAAATGGGTAGCTCATCACGCCTTACTTATGAAAGCCGCGTGCGGCGTGGGAATTTACTGTCACAGTTAAGCCAGGGGCCAAACTTGCGGTAGCCGTTAGCAGCAATGAGGGTCGCCAATGCAGCGTGAGTGTGTCGCTGATATCGAAGTCGTGCAAATGAGCATCCACCACTGCATCCAAAATCTGAACGCCATAGGTGGCTGCCGTTATGCCCAGCCAAACATCCCGCATGGTGCGGTAGGAGTAGAAGCGGGCCTTTTGAACGGTGTTCGAGGGTTCCTGGCCGGAGCGCGGACCCGTATCAATAGCCGTGGCATCTCCGGCAGCCGCCCGCTGCCGCAGCAGAAATCCGGTTTTGTATTCCTGATAACGGCGACCGTACAGAACCTGCATATAGACCGCACCACCCACCAGACCAGTGGCAACGGGGACCTTCCAATAGCGACGGTTATACAGTTGGCCTGCGCCGGGTAAAACCGCCGATAATATGCCGGCCTTCTCGGGTCGCGTGACAGCTAGCCCCGCGAGCCGTTCGGTACGGCGTACAGAGTCGGCCGCCGGCTGCTGAGCACGGGCATGTGTTGGAACCAACAACGGTGCAGTGATGACTAAAGCCAGTAAAATGCCGACGCTGTAGGTCATGCCCGTAGGGTTAAGCTGGCTGCAGGATGTGCAGGATACGCTGCATATCCTCTACCGAGTCGAAGGCAATCTTGATTTCGCCGCGTCCCTGGGGGCCAGGCTTCACCATTACACGGCTGCCGAAACGTTCCGTAAGGTGGCGCTCGGTGCGGCGCAGCTCTGCTACCGGTACCTGCGGCGTGGCGTCCTGCGGGGCTTTGGCGTCGGCTGCGTCGGGCTTGGTGGCGGGGTTCAGGCCGGCGCGCACCAGCTGCTCCACGCGTCGCACCGACAGTTCCTCGGCCACAATGCGGTGAAACAGGTCCAGCTGCTGCTCGGGATTATCCACGCTGATCAGGGCGCGGGCGTGGCCCATGCTGATGGCCGTGTCGCGCAGTCCGATCTGGATATCGGGTGGCAGCTTGAGCAGGCGCAGGTAGTTGGTTACGGTCGAGCGGTTTTTGCCCACCCGGTCGCCCAGCTCTTCCTGCTTGAGGTTGCACTCGCTCACGAGGCGCTGGTAGCTCAAGGCAATTTCAATGGCGTTGAGGTTTTCGCGCTGGATATTCTCGATGAGGGCCATTTCCAGCATCTGCTGGTCGTCGGCTTTCCGGATGTAGGCCGGAATGGTGTCGAGGCCGGCCAGCTTGGAAGCCTGCAAACGCCGCTCACCCGAAATGAGCTGGTAGGCGTTGGTGCCGGTTTGGCGCACGGTCACAGGCTGGATGATACCCTGCACCTTGATGCTTTCAGCCAGCTCCTGTAAGGCTTCCTGGTCGAAGTGCGTGCGGGGCTGGTAGGGGTTGGCTTCGATGTGGCCCACCGGAATCAGCCCGACGGAGTTTACCGGGTGCGGCACCAGTCCCAGCCGGTCGCTCTTTTTCTCGTAGCTGCCTTCAATCAGGGCGTTGAGGCCACGGCCCAGGCCACCAACTTTGCGCTTTGCCGCTGCGGGAAGCGCAGCCGGTACGGATTTCTCTTCTTGCTTCTCTGACATACCTGCAAACTGCCCCCCGGCATAGGCGCCGGACAGCGGGATTCAAAAATACACAAACGCGGGGGAAGGCGACAGAAAAATGTTCCACGCCCTGCAAAAATCGTGGAACGCTCAGCTGCTGTGGAAAGTATGTAAAGCCACCACTGATTTTGCCATCGTACCTGACACGGGCGTCAACCTATATAGAGAGTAGCGAGGCAGCCCAGTGGTTTGATAGGAGTTAGTTGCCCCATTCTGCTACCGGTGGAAGGAGAGAGATAGGGTATCTTCATAATCAAAAACGGCCAGCAGAAATGTTTTGCTGGCCGTTCGTTCTTACATAATAAGCTCCTGACTACGCGGCTGCGTCTTCGGCTGCTTCGGATGTGTCAGCGGCTTCCACGTTCTTTTCCACGATTTCGCGGGCCAGGTTGAGGTAGCTGATAGAGCCTTTGCTTTCGGCGTCGTGCAGAATCACCGGGATGCCGAAGCTCGGCGACTCGCTTAGCTTCACGTTGCGCGGGATGATGGTATCGAACACCAACTGCTGGAAATGCAGCTTCACTTCTTCTACCACCTGGTTGCTGAGGCGCAACCGCACGTCGTACATCGTGAGCAGAATGCCTTCGATTTCCAGGTTTTCGTTGAGGCGGCTCTGGATGATTTTGACGGTGTTAAGCAGCTTGCCTAAGCCTTCCAGCGCGAAATACTCGCACTGCACCGGAATGATTACCGAGTGCGCAGCCGTAAGGGCATTCACCGTAATGAGGCCCAGGGATGGCGAACAGTCGATGATGATAAAGTCGTACTGATCGGCGAGGGGCCGTAGCGCGTCCTTCATCTTCTCCTCCCGGTTGGGTAGGTTGATCATCTCCACCTCGGCCCCTACCAAGTCGATGTGGGAGGGCATCAGGTCGAGGTGGGGCAGGATGTTGGTTTGCAGGATGATGTCCTGGGCATTGATGCCATCCACCATGCACTCGTAGATGCTGTTCTGGATGTCCTTCGGGTCGAAACCCACGCCGGAAGTGGCATTAGCCTGCGGGTCGGCGTCTACCAGCAGCGTCCGATATTCCAGTGCAGCCAGCGAGGCCGCCAGGTTGATCGAAGAGGTGGTTTTGCCCACGCCGCCCTTTTGGTTGGCTACCGCAATAATTTTGCCCATGTTGCTTTAGTTGTCAGTTGTTGGTTGTCAGTTGTCGGGGAGGTTGCAGGCCGTCTGTCGTCGAAGAACCGACAACTGACAACCAACAACTGACAACTCACAACAATATCGTTTCGCCGACGCGCATCAACATCAGCTCTTTGCCGGCCTGCTCAGCCTTGGCCCGGGCCTGTACCTGGTCGATGGTGATGGGCGGGAAGGTGTCGTAGTGCATTCCAATGATTTTGGAAGCCCCGGTCCAGTCGGCGGCCGTCAGCGCATCGTCGATGCCCATGGTGTAATGGTCGCCGATGGGCAGAATGGCAAAGTCCAGCTGGTGGCGCTCGGCAATCAGCTTCATGTCGTAGGTGAGGGCGGTGTCGCCGGCGAAGTAGAAGGTTTTGCCTTCGGCTTCCACCACAAAACCACCCGCCAGACCGCCGTAGGAGCCATCGGGCATGGAGCTGGAGTGCGCAGCGGCCACCATTTTCACGGTCCCGAAGGGCAATTTCACGGTGCCGCCCAGGTTCATGCCATAGGTGGCTTTCAGACCTTTGGCGCCAAACCAGCCTACCACTTCGGCCATGCCCACGAAGTCGGCGCCGGTGCGCTTGCCGATTTCCTCGGCGTCGGCAACGTGGTCGGGGTGGCCGTGGCTAAGCAGGATGTAATCGGCCTTGATGCTGTCCACGTCCACGTCTTTGGCCAAGGGGTTCGGACGAATGAACGGGTCGAAAAGCAGGGTGCTGCCCCCGGTTTCGAGCAGGAAGCAGGAGTGACCGTAGTAGGTGAGATGCATAAAGAGCGGAAAGCGGCAAGCCAAGTACAGGGCGCAACGGCCAGACCGGATACCTTTGTTGCAAATATACGTGATTCCGCCTTTCTCATGCTCCCGATTTCGCGCCTGGCTACTGTTGCTGTCTTCTTGTTGCTTACGGGGCTGACCGCCTGCCAGGGCCCCGCACCAGCCACTGATGCGCGCCGCGTTTTCCGCTACAACCAGCCCGAAAGCCTGACTTCGCTGGACCCGGCCTTCGCCCGCAACCAGGCCAACACCTGGGCCGTCACCCAGCTCTACAACGGCCTCGTGGCCCTCGACGACAGTTTGCGGCCCGGCCCATCGGTGGCGCGGCGCTACGAAATATCGCCCGACGGCAAAACCTACACGTTCTGGTTGCGGCCCGAAGTGCGTTTCCACGACGACGCGGTGTTTGCCGGCGGCAAAGGCCGGCGCGTCACGGCCCAGGATTTTGTGTACAGCTTCAAGCGGCTGCTCGACGGGCCCACGGCTAGTCCCGGCGGTTGGATATTTCGGGGCAAAGTGCTGGAAACCAGCGCCGGTGAGCCGTCGGATACGGCGTTTGTGGCCGCGAATGACTCCACGCTGCGCATTCATTTGCGGGAGCCGTTCATTCCGTTTCTGGGTATCCTGACGATGCCCTATGCCTACGTGGTGCCGCGCGAGGCCGTGCAGAAATACGGCAAGGATTTCCGGGAGCATCCAGTGGGAACGGGCCCATTTGTGTTCAAGCAGTGGGACGAGGGCAACGCCATCATCTACCACCGCAATCCTACGTATTGGAGAAAGGACGCTCAGGGCCAGCCGTTGCCGTACCTGGATGCCGTGCAGATCAGCTTCATTCAGGACCGCAAAACCGAGTTCCTGACCTTTATGCAGGGCAAGCTGGATTTTCTGAGCGGCATCCGCAGCGGCTCCCGTGACCTAATCATGTACCCCGACGGCACGGTGCGGGAGGATTTTCAGGGCAAATTTCAACTGCAGAAAGTGCCTTACCTCAACACCGAGTATCTGGGCATGCAACAGGACCCCGCCAACCTGCGCGGCGACAACGCCGAAACTGGCCGCGCCCTGCGCGACAAGCGCGTGCGCCAAGCCCTAAACTATGCTCTCAACAAGCCAGAGTTTCTAGCCTACTTCCTCAACAATGTGGGCAAGCCCGGCAACTCGGGCTTCGTGCCGGCCTCGCTGCCGTCGTTCAGCGCCACGCTGGTGCCCGGCTACACCTACCAGCCCGAGAAGGCGCGGGCCTTGCTGAAAGCTGCTGGCTACGGCCCTGGCAAGCCACTGAAGCTGCGCCTAAGCACCGTCGCCGAGACCAAGGAATACTGCGAGTACTACCAGAAAAAGTGGGCCGAAGTGGGCGTGCAGGTGGAAATCGACGTGAATCAGGGCGCGGCGCACGGCGAGCTGATCGACAACGGCCGCGCCGCCTTCTTCACTCGCAGCTGGCTCGGCGACTACCCCGACGCAGAAAACTACCTGGCTTTGTTCTACAGCAAGAACTTCGCACCTGCCGGGCCCAACAAAACCCACTTCAAAAGCCCCGCCTACGACCGCCTCTACGAGCAGGCCAAGCTGGAGCAGAACACCGAAAAGCGCTACGAGCTCTACCGCCAGATGGACCGCCTCATCGTAGAAGAATGCCCGGTAGTAGCCGTGTACTACGACGAAGTGGTGCGCCTTACCCAAAACAACGTGCGCGGCCTCACGCCCAACCCCATGAACCAGCTGGTGCTGGAGCGCGTGCGCAAGGAGTAGCCCGTTATCAGTGCGAGCATGTGGCGCATCAAGCCAGTGTTGGAGCAATTCTTCTCCGTGCTCAAAGTTCCTCTTAAGCAGAAAGCCCTCCTGCAGTAGATTACTAATCTGCTGCAGGAGGGCTTGTTAGTAGAAGCTCTTTTAGCTTAATGCTTAAAACGAGCAGGGAAAAAGCTCGGCGACGGTAGTCTGGGGGGTACGCACCAGGGGCGGGCGCAATGTGCCGGCCGGGGGGCGCAACTGCTGCCGCAGATGCTTGAAAAGCGGTGCTATAGCCGGTGCCTGACTGTCAAGAATGTAGCTGGCGCGCAGGGGCCGCTTGACGCCCTGGTCGCGCAGCAGGAAATAGGAGCCACCATCTATTGGGTATTCGGGGGCATAAAATCGAAACAGCGTGTCGGACAGCTTATCAATGTGTTGCCAGAGCCGCCGGGTGGTAGTGTCGGGCAGCACAAAAGCGTAAACGTCCCCGGACCCGTTGCAGTAAGACACGTGGCCGGTCCGGTAGAGCCGGGCTCTAAAGCCACTGCCCGCGTTTGCCCCGTAGCCAACTTCTTCGCCAATAGTTAGCCAGGCAGGTTGAACCCGCTTGGCTACAGGCGCGGCCGGTTTCCGCCGGCTCTGGCCCTGGCACCACATAGCAGGCAGCAGTAGGGCAAAAAGCGTAAGGGAGCGAAGTAGGCGCCGACTCATAACCCAGAGTAATAAAAAGGTCTTGTCCAGATTCGAAAAAACTCAGCGAACTGCTACTGATCCGCTGTGACGCCCAGGCCGTCGGTGATCTGCTTCTCGACGTAACGGAGCAGGTTGGTCAGTTCGGCGGGGGCGCCCGACTCGACAGATACAGCGGTGGCGGGGCCTTGGTCCTGCCGGATGCTGAGGCTGGTAGCGGGTAGGTCGGTGGCGCCGTCGGAGTAGGTTTTGGGCAGCTTGGCGAAGTTCATTTCGCGCGCCTGAAACAGGATGGTGTTCACCGTTGAGACGGAGATTTTGAACTCGCGCTTGCCTTCCAGCGGGGCATACTGCAGGCCTTCGTACTGCACGCGGCCATCAGCGTAAATGGAGGCAGTATAGTGCGGGCAACGGCCCAGGCAGGGCGTGCGGCTAAACACAATGACCGGCGCCATGTCCTTGGCTGCCGCCACTGGTGCAGCCTTTTTAGACTTGCGGGCTGGCTTAACGGCAGCAGCTTTTTTAACTGGCTTGGGAGCTTGCTGGGCCTGCGCGGCGCAGCCAGTGAGCAAAGCAGCCAGCAGGAGAGAGGGCAGGAAAGAGCGCATACGATAGGGAGTTGAGTTACGCGGCAAGTTCTAAAATCAGGCCGAAAAAAGAGCGGTCCTGCAAATAACCCTTTTGGGCTTTGCAGGACCACTTTCTATAGGTAGTAAGAGTGCGCCGGACGGGCTGGCCGCTGCTATTTGCGGCGGGTAGGCTTCTTGGCTTTAGGCTCCACAGTGGCTGAAGTGCCGGCATCGGCGTCGGAGTCAGCAGCAGTGCCGGGGCGGGCTGTGGAGGCGTCGCGCTCCTGGGCGGCACGCATGGCGTCCTGGAGGCGGGCCCCGAAGCCGGATGGCTTCTTGTCCTTGTTCTTCACTTTGTTGGCTTCCAGCTGCGCCCGGATTTTAGTGTCGTCCACGAAGCGGCGCGTGAGAGCCTGCTGGCCCAGCGTGGCGAGGTTAGATACCAGGTAGTACCAGGTCAGGCCCGAGGCGAAGCTGTTCAGCACGAACATGAACACCACCGGCATCAGGTAGCTGTAGAACTTCATCGGGCCCTGCATGGCGGCCGGGTTCATCTGGTTGCTCTGCCACGTCATGAGCAGCGTGGAAAGCGTCATCAGCACCGTGAACAAACTGATGTGGTGGCCCAGGAACGGCACCTCAAACGGCAGCTTGATCAGGTCGTCGTAGGTGCTCAAGTCCTTGGCCCACAGAAAATGCTCCTGCCGCAGCTCGATGGCGTTGGGGAAAAACTGGAACATAGCAAACAGAATCGGCAGCGTGAGCAGCGTGGGTACGCAGCCGCTGAGCGGGCTCACCCCAAAGCTGGAGTACAGCTTCATGGTTTCCTGCTGCACCTTCATCTGGTCGTCGCCGGCCTTCTCCTTGATGGCGTCGATTTCCGGCTTCAGCACCTTCATCTTGGCCTGCGACTCATACGTTTTGTAGGTCAAAGGCCACGTCACGAGCTTGATCAGCACCACGAGCAGCGCAATGATGATGCCGTAGGAGCTGATGAATTTCTCGAGCGTGTGGAACACGGGCAGCACCACGAATTGATTCACCCAGCGGAACAAGCCCCAGCCCAGGTACACGTTGCGGTCAAAGCCGGGCGTTACGTCCTGTAGGATGGGCAGCGAGTTGGGCCCGAAGTAGTAACGGAAGCTGGCTTTGCCCTGCTGCGCGTCGGCGGCCGGAATGCTGAGCGTGGTGCTCAGAGTTTTGATGAACGTGGTGTCGGCCAGATCTACCGTGGAGTTGAACTTGGCGTTCGAGAAGCTGGAGTTGGCAATGATGCCAGCCACGAAGAAGTCGTGCTTGTGGGCGGCCCACTTCAGCGGCTCCGTGATGTCCAGTTCCTCCGGCTTTTCCGAGGCTTCAGTCAGGGCACCGTGCTCATCGTCCACGAGGTAGTGGTTGATGGTGGTGTGGTTGCGGTTCTGCTTTACGTCCTGCTCGGTCTGGCGCACGCGGTCCACGAACGTGAACGTGAGCGGCTCCTGCGACATCACCTGCTGCAAGCCCGTGAACCGCAGGTCGTAGGCCATTTCGTAGGAGTTGTCGAACAGCGTGTACACCTGCTCGATCTGGCCGCCGGCCACGCTGGCCACGAAGCTCAGGCGCTGGCCTTTCTTGTCGCCTTCGGCAAACGGCTGCGCGGCAGTCGGCTGGAAGTAGAGGTCGGAGAGACGTACGTTCTGGCCCGTGGTAGTGCGGAACTTGGTATCAATCTGAGCGCTCTGGGCGTCAATCAAATCCAGCGGCTTACCGAAGAACGTCTTGTACTTATTCAGGCGCACGGCTTCCACGCGGCCACCCTTCGAGGAGAACGTCACGGAGAGGTTGCCGTTCTGGAGCTGGGTCTGCTGGGCGGTGCCCATGGCCGCGCCGGCAAAAGCGCCCAATGTGCGGGCCGCAGCAGCCGAATCCAGCGGAGCTGCCGGGGCGGTGGCGGCAGCCGGCGTGCCAGGTGTAGTGGCGGCCGCGGCGGTAGTAGGCTTGTCAGCGGGTACTTCCTTCGGGGTTTCAGGCCGGAAGAAATACAGGTAGACAAGGAGCAAGGCCGCTATCAAAAACAGGCCGGTTGCTGAATTTCTGTCCATTCAGGTAAAAATGAGGGCAAAAAGAGGAATGCGTGAAAGGGCGCCGCCCGCAAAAATCCGGCAACGCCGCCGCAAAGGTCGGACTTGTCAGGTTAATATTTGTTGGTCGGCATTTTTGGCAGCACATTAAATGCAAATCGCCTGTCATCCTGAGCGGAGCGAAGGACCTGATCAGGTTAGAACGAGCAGTTGTTACGCTTGCCGTTCCAACCTGATCAGGTCCTTCGCTCCGCTCAGGATGACAGGCGGACTTGTTTCGCTGACTACCCTTTCCGATACTGAATAGCGGCCTTCACGAAGCGCACAAACAGCGGATGCGGGTTCTGAACGGTGCTTTTCAGCTCGGGGTGAAACTGCCCGGCTACAAACCACGGGTGGCTACCAGCCAGCTCCACCACTTCCACCAGGCCGGTGTCGGGGTTGAGGCCCGACGGAATCATGCCGGCGGCTTCGTACTGCTTGAGGTAGGCGTTGTTGAACTCGTAGCGGTGGCGGTGCCGCTCGCTGATATGGTTGCGGCCGTAGGCTTTGGCAGCTTTGGAGTTGCGGCGCAACTCGCAGTCATAGGCGCCCAGGCGCATGGTGCCGCCTTTCAGGGTCACGTTTTTCTGCTCCTCCATCATGGCAATGACAGGGTGCGGCGTCTGCGCGTCCATCTCGGTCGAAGATGCGTCCTTCAGCCCTAATACATTACGGCCGAATTCCACCACTGCTACCTGCATGCCCAAACAGATGCCGAAGAACGGGATGTTGTTTTCGCGCACGTACTTTACGGCCGCAATCTTGCCCTCGAAACCCCGCTCGCCGAAGCCCGGCGCTACCAGCACGCCATCTACGCCGTGCAGCTGCTGGGCCACGTTTTCGGCGCTGAGGTGGTCTGACTGGATGCTGCGCACGGTCACTTTGCACTCGTTTTGGGCGCCGGCGTGCACGAAGGCCTCGATGATGGATTTGTAAGCGTCGGGCAGCTCCACGTACTTGCCTACCAGTGCGATGGTCACTTCTTCGGTGGGATTTTTCAGCCGGCCCAGAAACTCCTTCCACACGTCGAGGTCGGGAGTGGCCGCGCCGCCCTGCAGCTTCAGCTTCTTGATAACCCGCTCGTCGAGGTGCTCTTTCAGCATCAGCAGCGGCACCGAGTAGATGCTGTCAGCGTCGAGGCTTTCGATAACGGAGTTGATGTTGACGTTGCAGAACAGCGCGATTTTGCGGCGCATCTCGGCCGGAATCGGGTATTCGGAGCGACACACCAGAATGTCGGGCTGCAGGCCGGCGCTACGCAAATCGCGCACCGAGTGCTGGGTGGGCTTGGTTTTCAACTCGCCGGCCGCCTTCAGGTAGGGTAGCAGCGTGAGGTGAATCACGAGGGAGCTATTCTCAGGCAAGTCCCAGCGCAGCTGCCGCACCGATTCCACGAAGGGCAGGCTCTCGATATCGCCAATCGAGCCCCCGATTTCAGTAATCACCACGTCGAACTGCCCGGTCTGGCCCAGCAGCAGCATGCGCCGCTTGATTTCGTCGGTGATGTGCGGTACTACCTGCACCGTCTTGCCGAGGTAGGCGCCCTCGCGCTCCTTCGTGATGACGTGGTCGTAGATGCGGCCGGTGGTGACGTTGTTGGCCTGCGAAGTGGGCACGTTCAGAAACCGCTCGTAGTGGCCCAGGTCGAGGTCAGTTTCGGCGCCGTCGTCGGTGACATAACATTCGCCGTGCTCGTAGGGGTTGAGCGTACCGGGGTCGATGTTGATGTAGGGGTCGAACTTCTGGATGGTGACCCGGAAGCCGCGGGCCTGCAACAGCTTGGCCAGCGAGGCCGAGATGATGCCTTTGCCCAGCGAGGAAGTCACTCCACCGGTGACGAAAATGTACTTGGCCGTTGCAGCCGTGGGGGTAGGGGTTCGGTCTGGCATAACGGGAAACAAAGTTAGCAGATTCGACCGGGCCAGCGGGGTTGCAGGATGTTTATTTTGGGGTAACGGCAAAGACAAAAAGTATAAAACCACGGTCTTTGCACGCACTTGGCTGCGTCGAAGGAGTGCAAAGACTGTGTTCAGCCAGTCGGCAGGAAAAAGGTGGCCGGGCGGCAGCCGTTCTGCTGATTTCCGTGCGCATCTTGCGGGCCTATGTCCGTATCTGTATTTCGTTTGCTGGCCGGGCTGCTACTGCTGCCGCTTGGTGTTTTCGCTCAATCTGCTCCTTCAGTGCCTGCGCGCCGCCAAGCCAACCCAGCTTGGTTGGAGGCCTTGGTAATCACTTCGCCGGTGCTGCGCCAGCACCACGTAGGCGTGAGCTTGGCAGATGCTACCACGGGCGAGAAGCTGTATGAGTTGAATGCCGACAAATATTTCACGCCGGCCAGCGTGATGAAGCTGTTCAGCGTGTACGCCGGCCTGCACATGCTGTCGGATTCGGTGCCCGGCCTGCGCTACGTGGTGCGCAGTGACAGCCTGATTTTCTGGGGCACCGGCGACCCGACGCTGCTGCACGGCGACGTACCCAGCCGCCGCGTGCTCACATTTCTGCAAAGCCGCCCCGAAAAGCTGTTCTACGCCGCCATTCCCAGCGTAGCGCCCTACGGCCCCGGCTGGACCTGGGACGACTACAACTACTATTACCAGCCCGAGCGGGGCGCGTTTCCGGTGTACGGCCACACCGTGCGCTTCTACGGCACCGCTGGCCGCGCTATGCCGCGCATCTACCCCCGTTTCTTCGCCCCGCTCACGCAGGCTGCCCCAGCCGGCACGCCCAACCCCGACGACGACCATGTGCGCCGCATGGAGCTGGAAAACCGCTTCTCCGTATTCCCGGCCTCGAAAAACTGGGTAGACGAAACCCCATTTCGGACCAGTACGGCCTTGCTCCAGCAGCTGCTGCAGGACACGCTGCGCCGCCCCGTCGGGGTAGTGCCGTTCCAGGTGCTGCCGCAAGACAGTGTACGCGTGGTACACGGCCTGCCCGTGGATTCGCTGTACCGGCGTTTGCTGCGGGTGAGCGACAATTTTCTGGCCGAGCAGCTGCTGCTGCTGTGTTCCAGCCGCCTCGGCCCCGACTCGCTGAGTACGCGCCGGCCGATTCGGGTGATGCAGAAGCTGTTTCTGGCCGAACTGCCCGACACGCCCCGCTGGATAGACGGTTCCGGCCTCTCGCGCCTCAACCTCGTCACGCCTCGTACCATGACTGGCCTGCTGCTCAAGCTGCATCAGGAAGTGCCCGAAGCGCGTCTGCTGAGTTTGCTGGCGGCGGGCGGCGGCCAGGGCACATTGCGCCGCCGCTACCGCCCGGTGGCGGGCCGCCCGTGGCTGTGGGGCAAAACCGGCACGCTCACCAACAACCACAACCTGGTAGGCTACCTGCGCACGAAGTCCGGCCGGTTGGTGGCTTTTAGCTTCCTGAATAACAACATGCCCGGCGACGACGCCTCCGTGCGTGCCGAAATGGAGCGTATTCTGGGGCAGGTGCGGGAGCGGCTGTAAACGTTGAAATGCTATTCAGCTGCCGCCACTTTTGTCCATACAATTCGAGCCAGCTTCCAGCCGGGAGCAACAAAAATCCAGGTGGTGAGCGTGAGAATAAAAACGATGAGAGGCGCAAATAGCAGGTAGATAGCAATGCCTTGCAGTCCGTAGTAGTCCTGCTCATTTAATCGGGCCGGAACTACGCCCAACAGCGAAAAAATGCCTAACAGTAGTGAAAGAGGTAGATAGAACCCACCGGTGCCATATAAAAGGACAGTGAAAAGCTGGCGGGAAGTCAGGTTGCGAATCGACATGGAAAGGTGATTAATACAGCACCCGAAACTTAATCGTGTGCTCCACCTCGCGCAGAGCCTGGATGACTTCCGGCTCATACTGCTTGTCGATGTCGGTGATGACGTAGCCGATGTGCTCGTTGGTTTTCAGGTACTGGCCCAGGATGTTGACGTGGTGCGCGGCCAGTACGTTATTGATGCTCGCCAGCACGCCGGGCACGTTGTGGTGAATGTGAATCAGACGGTGGGCCTGCTGCTCGGGCAGCTGAATATTGGGGAAATTGACGCTCTGCTGGGTGTTGCCGGTGTTCACGTACTGCATAATCCGCTCGGGCACAAACTCGGCAATGTTGCGCTGGGCCTCGGCCGTGCTGCCCCCGATGTGGGGCGTGAGCAGTACGTTGGGCAGGCCGCGCAGCTCGCTTTCAAAGCTTTCCTGGTTGGTTTTGGGCTCGTACGGAAACACATCCACTGCGGCCCCGCCTAGGTGGCCCGAGCGGAGCACGGCGGCCAGCGCCGGCACGTCCACCACATGGCCGCGGGCGTTGTTGAGAAACAGCGCGCCGGGCTTCATGCGGGCAAACTCGTCGGCCCCAAACAGGTGGGTGTTTTCCTGTCGGCCGTCCACGTGCAGCGTCACGATGTCGGCCTGCTGCAGCAGTTCGTCGAGGGTGCGGCACTTCACGGCGTTGCCCAGCTGCAGCTTTTCGGCCACATCGTAGTAGAGCACCTGCATGCCGATGGCCTCGGCCACTACCGACAGCTGACTTCCGATGTTGCCGTAGCCCACGATGCCCAGCTTTTTGCCCCGGATTTCAAACGAACCGCCAGCCGATTTATCCCACTCGCCGCGGTGCATTTTGGGGTTCTTTTCGGGGATGCGGCGGGCCAGCATGATGATTTCGCCCAGGGCCAGCTCCACCACCGAGCGGGTGTTGCTGAACGGAGCGTTGAACACCGGCACGCCCTTCTGCATACAGCCCACCAGGTCAATCTGGTTGGTGCCGATGCAGAACGCGCCCACGGCCATCAGGCGGTTGGCGGCTTCCAGCACCTTGGCCGTCACCTGCGTTTTGCTGCGGATGCCCAGGATGCTCACGCCCTCGATGCGGGCGGCCAGCTCGTCTTCGTCGAGGCCGCCGGGCACGGTGTCTACCTGGTAGCCTTCCTGGCGGAACAGCGCGGCGGCGCGCGGGTCGGGGTTTTCGAGGAGCAGGACTTTGATGCGGTTCTTGGGGTAGGAGAGGGTCATCGGGAGCTTGTTCTGGTAGAGAAATTCGTCGAAACTGGGCAGCACTTCATCGGCGCGGGCCACCACGGCGTCGCGGGTTACGTTTTCGGTGAAGGCGTAGAACCGGTCGGCCAGGCCGGCTTCCCGGATCTGGTAGTCGGTGTAGCCGTCGCCGAGGGCGTAGACGGGGCCGTGCAAATCGAGCTGGCGCAGCTGCAGTATTTTGCCGCCGTCCTGGCTGAGCACGTTAGTGGTGTCGAAGCCCGTAATGCGGCCCTCGGCGTCGAAGATGAAGGTGTTGGCCAGCACGAATTCCGGGGTGATGCCGAACTCGGCCACCACCGGCTCAATAAATTCGCGGAAGCCGCTGCTCACAATGTACACCCGGCCCGGAAACTGCTCGAAGAAGCCCCGGTTGCGCCGGATGCTCTCCGACACCTTGCCCTTGAGCCGCTCCACTAACAGCGCAATATGCTCGCGCCGGGCCGGCAGCAGGGCCAGCCGCTCCCTGAGCGACTCCGAAAACTTCAGTTCCCCACTCATGCCCCGGTCGGTGAGGGCGCGGATGGCGGCCACCACTTCCTGGCGGTTGGGTTGGCCGGTAAGGGCAATATCAGCCAGCTCGTCCAGGCCTTCCACCTGGGTAAACGTGCTGTCGAAATCAATGATAAGGTACGGAAGCGGTGTGGTGCTATCAGGCATGATGGGGGCAAGGTAGGGGGCGGCGGGCAATGGGCCAATCACCGGAGCCGGGCCGTTCTACGAGTAGAACCCGAAAACCGCCGCCGCGTGCAACGTTTCCGCGGGCTATTGACTCATAAAAGCAATAAGGCCGCACGGGCAGCCAATAGTATTCCTGGACCCTATGAAACATTTAGTACTCGGTTTAGTGGGCGTATTCCTGGCTTCGGCCAGCTTTGCACAAAGCACAGAGTTTTCGCTGCATCTTACTTCTGGCTTGGGGGCTTTCCGGGGTCCGGGGGCCATCGAAAGCACTGCCATATTGGTGCCCGATGATGGCATGGATGACTATGTGTATCTCCGCACCACCCGGGATGTGCCTTACTCCGCCAGCGCATACGGCCGGAAAGCCGCGCTAACCTACGGCGGCGCGGCCCAGTTACAGCGTGTAACGAAGGGGAAAGCCATATGGGGCGTGCAGGCTGGTTACGAAATGCTGCGTAGCCGGGCGCGGGTATTTCTGGTGTTTGACCAGAGTGATGCCGGAGCAAGCGCTGATGGCAAGACGATTATAAACAGTCAGGCCGGAAATGTGCACCCGTTTGTGGGGTACCGGTTCCGGCACGCTCCACTAGCTTTCGACCTGACGGCAGGACCCGAAGTTGCGTTCCTGTTCCGGAGCCACGAGGACAGCCGGGCAAAGTCGGAGTACGGCACCACGTACACCACGAGCCTTGACCGGGCGCATCCGACCCACGACGTGCGGGCCCGGCTGAACTTAACAGCCTACTATCAGCGGGCTGGACTCTCAGTGGGGTATTCTTATGGCTTGACCAACTACCAACCCGCAATTGACGAGGTATATGATGATTTGCGCTACCAGATGCTGCGCGTAGGTTTGTCGTATCGGCTGACCGGCTCCTGATTTACAGCGCTTGCGTGGCCTCCCTATTCTTAAAGATTACGGCTTACGCCTCCTCATAAAACTCCAGCGGTAGTCCATCAGGGTCCTCGATGAAGGTGAAGCGGCGGCCTGTAAACTCGTCTACCCGAATGGGCTCCGAAATTATGCCGTGGGTGCTGAGGTGGCGCACGGTTGCCTCGATATTCGACACGGCAAAGGCCAGGTGGCGCAGGCCGGTGGCTTCGGGCTGGGTGAGGCGGCGGGGCGGATTGGGAAAAGAAAACAGCTCGATAATGTATTGCTCGCCCAAAGCTAGATCCAGCTTCCACGACTGTCGGGCCTCGCGGTACACTTCCCGGATGACGCGCAGCCCTAGTACCTCGGTGTAGAAGTGCTTGGAGCGGACATAGTTGGCCGCAATGATGGCAATATGGTGGACGTGAAGTAGGGGAAGCATAGGCGCAAAGTAAGAAGGTATGCGCGCCAGCCTCTTCTACGCTACGCGGTGCGCATCACACGCCGGAATCCATTCGTTGTTCTGACAGGCTGCGCAGATAGCAGTGCCGCCACGGGGCAGGTGCTGCACATGGCCACAACAGGAGCAGGCATGCTGGCCAGCCTCTTCTACGCGGCGGCGTTTCTGTTCTTTGTGTTCCGGCCAGATGGGCAGGCCGGGGCGCACATCCGCATCATCGAAGAAGTACACGCTCATCTCACCGGTGGCTTCAATGTACACGCGCCGCACCTGGCCCAGATGCTCGACTTGTTGCCGGCGCAGTTCCCCGAACAGCTCTTTCTGGTTGAGGCGCTGCTTGCCAAAGTTGGGCATGTTCACTTCGCCTTCCTCTACCAGCAACACCGGCGCGCCTTCCAGCCAATCTGAAAAGCGAGGCAGCCGCTCCGTGAGACGGTTGAACCCTACATACATAACGGCTACGGCAGCAAACACCACTCCTACATGCATCAGCGGCACATCGTCGTAGAACATGGCGTCGCCGGAGGCCGAGCCCAGAGCCAGCACGATGCTCAACTCAAACAACGATAATTGCTTGACTCCGCGCCGCCCCGTAACCCGTAGCACTGCGAGCGTGAAAGTGTAGGTAAGGATGCAGCGAAATGCTATTTCCAGTAAGAATAGAGGAGGCGCGTCTTCCGACCAGAAAATTCGGTGCCAGTCAAAAGGCTCGATGGGGACAGCTGAAAAAAGCATAAGCAGGCGAAGGCTATCGGGGAGATGCCCGGCAGCTATCAGTCCTAACGCAACTCGTATCTCAACAGTTAGGCTTTTGGCACTCAGGCAACAGGTGGGGGCTGCAGGGGTAGCATCAGATGCTGCGTGGTGACGCCGAAGCCCTGCGCCTGCCAGAACCGTAGCGCCGTCTGATTTTGCACGGCTACCTGCAGCTCCAGATGGTCGGCACCTTGCGAAATCAGCCACGACTTGGCAGCCGCCACCAGCGCCCGCCCGATGCCCTGCCCCCGGTGCTCTGCCGCCACAATGGTTTCGGCAATGTAGCCGCGCCGGAAATAATGCATGCCGCTACTGCCCGTCTGGTAGGTAGCCAAGAGTAAGCCCACCACCTTGTGGGTATCGGTGTCGGCTACAAAAATACGGGTGTGTGGTTCCTGTATCCGGCCCCGCAAGCCTTGCTTCAACCGGAATGCTGCGGCTGTGTGATACCCGAAAATGGGGTGGTAGGCCTGGTGTTGGTCCATGAGCTGGCACCAGAGTGAAAACAGCGAGTCGAGGTCGGCGGGCGTAGCGAGACGAATGTGCATGAAGAAAGCAGAACAACGGCTTGCAGCGAGGGCCTGAAAAATCAGCCCGGCCATAAGCACCAGAAGAACGAGTTTACGGTATCGGGCCTATAAACCAACTATCCGGCGAATGTTTCCTGTTCAGGTTGTGCAATCAGTGGAAGCTACTCGCCAGACCTGAAAGGCGGCGCCGGCAGGCCCTGCTTGTTGAAAAGCGTGGCGGGCCGGCTGTTGCCCCAGGCATAGCGCACGGCTACCGGGTTGGGCACACTTGCGGCCCGTAGCACCACACTAGTGCCCTGTACTTCGGCTGTGGCCCACACGAAACGCCGGTCGGGGCCGGCAATGGCGAAGCTGCTGCGGCCCGCTCCTGCGGTGGCAGCTGGTTTCAATACCAGCCCGCTACCGGCGTTGTTAAAGCGTACGGTCAGGTTGTTGCGGCCCGGCATGACGCCCGCCACAGTAGGACCTGACGCTACCAGGGTGGTTTCGCCATAGGTCAGCCGCCGGGCGGCCAGCGCCAGCCGCCGGCCAACGTCGCGCTTGTTGAGGGGGTGAATGTCGTTGATGTCGCCTAAATCCAGGGCAACGGCCATGGCCGTGCGCGGCACCGTGCGGCTTACATAGCGCTGGGCCTCACGTAGCTCGGCCCAGGCCGAGGTAGCGGGGCCGGCCGGATCGGGCTGGTAGGCGGCCAGTTGCACAAACAGAAATGGCAAGTCTGGCTGCTGCCAGCGCTGGCGCCAGTCCTGAATCAGGGCCGGAAACAGTGTGCGGTACTGCGTGGCGCGGTCGGCGTTGCTTTCCCCCTGATACCAGATAACGCCGCGTAGCGCAAACGGCAGCAACGGCGCAATCATGCCGTTGAAGAGGGCGGTGGGCGCATTGTTGGGGCCGCCAGCCAGCGGGTTGGCAGGCCGGGAAGTGGGGTCCTGGCCGAGCTGGTAGTGCCAAGCGCCTGCCAGCGGCACCGTGCGGCCGCCCACCACCGCCGACATATCCGCGGGCTGGCCCCAGAGGCCACCGCCGCCGCCGTGGTCGGTGACGCGCACCGCCAGCACGTTGCGGCCGGGGCGCACCAGTTCGGCCGGCACCGTGTAGCGCCGCAGCTTGTCGTAGCCGTGCGTGCCCCCGATGGCTACACCGTTGAAAAAAGTGCTGTCCTCATCATCGACTTTGGCCAGCGTGAGCGTGAGCGGCTGGCCAGCGGCGGTGGCGGGCAGCGTCAGGTCGCGCCGCAGCCAGATAATGCCGTCGAAGTCGCGCAGGGCGGGCACCACGTTTTCCCAGTAGTTGGGCAGCGGCATGGTAGGCCAGTCGGTGATGGCAAGGGCGGGGGCAGCCCAGGATAGCTGGCCGGGCAGCAGGCCCTGGTCCTGGCCGGCGGGGCTTTGCTGCCAGGCATTCAGGCGGGCCAGATATGCAGCTTCCTGCTCGGCAAACGAGCTGTTCTGCTGTTGCAGCGCCGCCACCGAAGCCCGAAAGTCGGGGAGCTGCTGCAGGGCTTCGGCGCTAACCCAGGCCTCGGCCACGGTCCCGCCCCAGTCGGCCGCAATCAAGCCCACGGGCACGTTGTAGCGCTGCAGCAGGTCGCGCCCGAAGTAGTAGGCCACCGCCGAAAACTCGGCGGCCGACTCAGGGGTGCAGGGCTGCCACTCGCCGCCGGCCAGCTCGGTTTGCGGGCGAAGCTCGGCGCGGTTGGGCACCGCAAACAGCCGCAGATTGGGGAAGCGGGCGGCGGCCGTGGCGGCGGGGCCGTTGGCGGCGTTGCGTAGCGTCCACTCCATATTCGACTGCCCCGAGGCCAGCCAGACGTCGCCCACCAGTACATCGGTGAGGCGCAGGGTGTTGGAGGCCTGCACGGTCAGCTCGAACGGCCCGCCCGCCGCCTGCGCGGGCAGCGTGACGCTCCAGCGGCCATCGGAGCCGGCAGTAGCCTGGGCCTGTGTTGTCCGGAACGCTACGCGCACCACTTCGCCCGGCTCGGCCCAGCCCCAGAGCGGCAGCGGCACGTTGCGCTGCAGCACCATGTGCGAACCCACCAGCCGCGGCAGCCGCACCGCCGCCTGAGTTGACAGCGCCAGGAGCGTCAATAAAGCGGAAAAAAGCAGTGGAAACGGACGAAAAGACATGATAATCGCTAAAAGAAATGAACACAAAACCGGTTTCGATTTTAAAGGCGTCCGGCTGGTTGCCGCGTGCTGAAGGAAGAGCGTGGCTGTTGCGGAGGTGCTTTGTGCCAGCCGTTTTCAGTCCGGATTTGTACGCACGGCCTGCACGGAAACCGGTCGTACGCCTTCAAAGTCGGACTGGAGAGCTGCAGAACAAAACGCTCCGGGCCGGCAGCTTTTATAAGCCACCAACCCGGAGCGCATACGCTAAAAAAATGCGAGAGGTGTTACGCCGCCTCCTGGGTTTTGTGGCCCGAGATGCCGTACCACAGGATGTAGGCGTAGCACAGCACGGGCAGGATAAAGGCCCAGCGCAGCGTGCTGGCATCGGCTACCAGCCCGAACAGCAGGGGCACCACAGCGCCGCCCACAATGGCTACGTTCAGCAGCCCGGAGGCTTCCTCGGTGTGGCGGCCCAGGCCGGCCACGGCCAGCGTGAAGATGGTAGCAAACATGATAGAGTTCATCAAGCCCACGAGCAGCAAACTCCACATGGCAATTTCGCCGGTGGTGCTCACCGAAATCAGCACCAGCAGCACGGCCCCCAAAGCATTGAAGGCCAGCAGGCGGCCGGGGTTGAACTTGTTGAGCAGATAGGCACCCAGGAAGCGGCCCACCATGGCGCCACCCCAATAATACGTCACCATATCACCAGCCGATTTGGGGGGCAGGCCCATCACGTCGGGCAGGTGCAGGTAGCTCACGATGTGCGAGCCGATGGCCACTTCGCCACCCACGTAGGCGAAAATGCCCACCATGCCTAGCACCAAGTGGCGGTAGTGCCAGGCGCGGCGGCCAGGTACGTCCTCCGTTTGGGCGTGCTTGATAACCGGTAGTTTGAGCAGGAACAGCAGCGCACTAATCACAAGCAATACTCCGCCAATGGCCAGATACGGCATCTGCACGGCGCGCACATCAATAGCGGCGGCAGAGGTGGCCGTATCAAGATCGGGCAGGTTGGACAGGATGAGAGCCGAGCCCAGCAAGGGCGCAATGGTAGTGCCCAGCGAGTTGAAGGCCTGCGTGAGCGTGAGGCGGGCCGGGGCTGATTTAGCCGGGCCCAGAATGGCCACATAGGGGTTGCCGGCTACCTGCAGCAGCACCACGCCCGTCGCCAGCACAAACAGCGCACCCAGAAACAGGCCGTAGGAGCGGCTTTCGGCGGCGGGGTAAAACAGGAAAGCACCGATGGCAGCCACCACAAAGCCCAGCAGCATGCCACCCTTGTAGCCCAGCCGTTCCACGGCCTTGCCCGCCGGAATGCCCATCACGAAGTAGGCCCCGAAAAAGCACAGGTTAATGAAGTTGGCCTGCGTGTAGGACAGGTTGAAAATGGCCTTCAGATACGGAATCAGGATGTCGTTCAGGCAGGTAATAAACCCCATCATGAAAAACAGCACGGTGAGCGAGGCCAGCGCCGAGGTATAGCGCGGGGCTTCCTGGCCGGGCGGCGTGTCGGTGGGGGTAGGAAAGGAGGAAGTGATGGGAGCAGCCATAGAAAAACCGGGGAGAGTGGGTGCCGATAGGTGCGAAAACAGCAGTGGAAAGAATAAGCGGGGGAAAAATAGGCAATCCTACGCTACCACTGCAAAAAACCACCCACCGGCTCCTGCCTGTGCCCCGATGGCAGCCGGCCGTTTGTTCAGAAACCCCGCCAGCAAAACGGCCCGTCGCCTCCGGGGAGGCAGCAGGCCGTTAGCCGAATTGGAAGGATAGGATTACCGGCGTTGCTGTTGTCGGAATGCTGCAGTAGCAGCCGGGCTGGCAGAGGTCAGTAGCGCGAACTTTGTAGTTCGCGCTACTGCGCCGTTCGGATGGGTGCAACGGCGCGGAGACGCGAACTACAAAGTTCGCGCTACTGGCATCTACCAGCCACTTAGCTCACTCCTGCACTGTCTGTTCACTACCAACTACTCACTACTGCCAGGCGCTGGCCTCGTTTAGCCCGCGCATATCGTCTGGGCTTAACTTTAGGGCCGTGGCGCCGAGTAGTTCCTGCAGCTGCTCGGCGGTGGTGGCGCTGGCAATGGGCGCGGTGAGGCCGGGGCGGGCCATAATCCAGGCCAAAGCTACCTGGGCGGGCGTGGCGCCGGCGTGGTGGGCCACCACGGCGTCGAGGGCGGCCAGGATGCTGCGGCCCCGGTCGTTGAGGTATTTAGGGCCGATACTGCTGCCGCGGATGCTTTTCGAAAGGTCGGCCTCGGTGCGGTACTTGCCCGTGAGGAATCCCGAGGCCAGCCCGAAGTACGGAATCACGCCTACGTGCTCGGCTTGCGTAAGCGGCAGCAGGTCGGTTTCCAGCTTGGCCCGCTCGTAGAGGTTGTACTCGGGCTGCAGGCTTTCGTAGCGGGGCAGGCCGTGCCGGGTGCTGGCCTCCAGGGCCTCGCGCAGGCGGCTGGCCGAGAAATTGCTGGCCCCAATGGCGCGCACTTTGCCTTCTTTGATAAGCTCAGCGTAGGCTTCCAGCGGCTCCGTCACGGGCAGCGTTTCATCGTCCTGGTGGCTTTGGTACAGGTCGATGTAGTCGGTTTGCAGGCGCTGCAGCGAGGCTTCCACTGAGCGGCGGATGTAGTCTTTTGCCAAGCCTTTCGAGCCGTCACCCATCTGCATGCCCACTTTCGTGAAGATGAGTACGTCGTCGCGGCGGCCGCGCTGCTGCAGCCACTTGCCGATAACGGTTTCCGACTCGCCGCCCTGGTGGCCGGGCGCCCACGCCGAGTACACGTTGGCCGTGTCAATGGCGTTGCCGCCGCCGGCCACGAAGGCGTCGAGTACGCGAAAAGATGCGGCTTCGTCGGCGGTCCAGCCGAAGACGTTGCCGCCCAGCACAAGCGGGGCCAGCTGCAGGCCGGAGCGGCCCAGTTCACGGTGTTGCATATTTTTTTAGTGATGGAGTGATGAGGGGATGGAGTGATGAGGCTTGCCCAATGCGCTATGCCAGCTGTTGTAACTGTGGGTTGCGGCCGATGGTTGCGGCCCGCGTATCTTCGAAGTATGGCTCGTGCACTCGATACACTCCCCGTTCTGGACCCCGTAACCCGCCTGGCGTGGCGGGCCTGGCTGGCAGCCCACTACGCTCAGCCCACCGGTATCTGGCTCACACTCTACAAAAAAGCCAACGGCCCCGGCTACCTCAACTACGCCGAAGCCGTGGAGGAAGCGCTGTGTTTTGGCTGGATAGATTCGCTGCCCCGCAAGGTAGACGACGTCTGTTACCAGCTGTATTTTTCGCCGCGCAAGCCGGGCAGCGTGTGGTCGGCGCTGAACAAGCAGCGCGTGGCGGCGCTACTAGCGGCAAAGTTGCTGCACCCGGCCGGACTAGCCAAAATTGAAGCGGCCCAACAGGATGGCAGCTGGACGGCCCTTGATGCCGTAGATGCCCTCGTGCTGCCGCCCGATCTGGCCGCTGCCTTTGCTGAAAACGAAGCCGCGTACCAGAACTTTGCGGCCTTCCCGCCCAGTGCCCGCAAGGCTATTCTGCAGCAGCTGGCCGCCGCCAAACGCCCCGAGACGCGCCAGCAGCGCATTGCGCGCATCGTGGAAAAAGCGGCCCGCAACGAGCGGATAAACTAACCGGCATCCGTGCAGCCCCTACCTTCGCCGCATGCACCAACTCTATCTGTTTCTGCTGAGTGTGTGGCTGGTGGCCGCCGCGCCGGCTGCACCCAACATACAGGAGCGCGACTTTCAGGCGCAGTTCAGCCAGTACGGCGTGCAGGGCTCGTTTCTGCTGTATGATGAAGCAGCCGGGCAGTATGTGGCGCATCAGCTGGCGCGGTGCCGCCAGCAGTTTCTGCCAGCCTCCACCTTCAAGATTCCCAACACCCTAATCGGCCTGCAGACTGGCGCCTTGCCCGACACGGCCACCATTTGCCGCTGGGACGGCCAGAAGCGCAGCTTTCCGCAGTGGAATGAGGACATGACTTATGCTCGCGCCCTGCGCGTGTCGTGTGTGCCGTGCTACCAGCAGCTGGCGCGGCGCATCGGCGTGAAACAATACCAGCAGTGGCTGCCGCGGCTGCGCTACGGCCGCATGGCTGTGGCGCCTACTACCCTCGACACCTTTTGGCTGGACGGTGAGTCGCGCATTTCGCAGTTCGAGCAGGTGGCGTTTCTGCGTCGCCTGCAGGCCGAAACCCTGCCCGTGGAAAAGCGCCATCAGCGCGCCGTGAAGCAGTTGCTGATCCTGAAAAAGACGCCAGAATATACGCTATACGGCAAAACCGGCTGGCGCTTCCGCTCCGCTACCAACCCCGACAACGGCTGGCTAGTGGGCTGGGTGGAGCGCGCCGATGGCCGCCGCGCCTTTTTCGCCCTCAACGTGGAGCCACAGTCCGGGCCAGTCAACGACGCACGGTTTCTGGCCAGCCGCCGCGCCGTGACGGAAGCTATTCTGCGGGAGCTGCAGTGGTTGTAGCTATGCGAACCTGACGTCTGCGTTACAGCGCAAAGGTTTTGCTTCGAGTGTGGTTGCTGACACCGGTCGTTATGTTGCTGTCCGACAGGTATGCGAAGCCGCCGCTTCGCGCTACATTCGCGGTATGCGCCTCACCCTCCTGTTTCTGCTGCTCACGCAAACCGTTCTGGCTCAGCTGCCACCGAAAGCCGACATCCTCATCCGCAACGGCCGCCTCTACGACGGTACCGGCAACACCTGGACCCTGGGGGATGTGGCCGTGCGCGGTGGCCGGATTGTAGCCGTGGGCCGTCTGCCGGCCAGTTACCCCGCCGATACCGTGCTGGATGCCCAAGGCCTGGCCGTAGCGCCCGGCTTCATCGACGTGCACACCCACATCGAAGACGACGAAATGCGCCAGCCCACTGCCGACAACTTCCTCTACGACGGCGTAACTACCGTTGTGACTGGCAACTGTGGCTCGTCGCGGCCCGATCTGCGCCGCTACTTTCACTCGCTCGACAGCGCGCGGCTTTCCGTAAATGTGGCCTCCCTCATTGGGCACGGCACAGTGCGCAAGGCTGTAATGGGCCGGGCACGGCGGGCGCCTTCGGAAACGGAGCTGGCGCGCATGGAGGTGCTGGTAGACAGTGCCATGCAGGCCGGGGCGGTGGGGTTGTCGTCGGGGCTGATTTACATTCCCGGCACCTATTCGCGCACGCCGGAGCTGGTGCGGCTGGCGCGGGTGGCGGGGCGGGCCGGCGGCCTCTACGCCACCCACATGCGCAACGAAACCGACAGCGTGACTTTCTCCATCACGGAAGCCCTGCGCATCGGCCGCGAGGCCAACCTGCCGGTGCAGATTTCGCACCTCAAGCTGGGCGGCCAGCAGAACTGGGGCCGCACCGAAAACCTGCTCAGCCTCATCGAAACGGCTCGGCAAAGTGGCCAGGCCGTCACCATCGACCAGTATCCGTACACGGCCAGCTCCACCAGCCTCAGCACCCTGCTGCCCGACGCCGTGCAGGCCGACGGCCGCGACTCACTGCGCGCCCGCCTGGCCCGGCCGGCGGTGCGCCGCGCTGTGGAGGCCAGCTTGGTGCGGCGCCTGAAAACCCGCAAGCTCAAGCACTTCAGCTACGCCGTGGTGGCCAGCTTTCCGCCCGATACCAGCTACAACGGCCTCAGCATCGAGCAGATAAATCAGCGCCGCGGCCGCCCGCACAACGCCCGCGCTGAAGCCGCAACCGTGCTGAATTTGGTGCTGCAGCACGACGCCGGCATGGTGTTTCACGGCATGAGCGAAACTGACGTGCAGAACATCATGCGCTACCCGCAGAATATGGTTGCCTCCGACGCCAGCATCCGGGTGTGGCAGGAGGGGGTGCCGCACCCGCGCGGCTACGGCTCCAACGCCCGCGTGCTGGGCCACTACGTGCGCGAGCTGCACGTACTGACGCTGGAAGAAGCCATCCGGCGCATGACCAGCTTGCCCGCCCAAACCTTCGGCTTCCAGGATCGTGGCCTGCTCCGTCCCGGCCTCATGGCGGATATCGTGGTGTTCGACCCCGCCACCGTGCAGGACCGCTCTACCTTCGAGCAGCCGCATCAGTACTCGGTGGGTATGAAGTACGTGCTGGTAAACGGCCGCCTTACCGTGCGAGAAGGCCGACACACCGGTGCCCGCAGCGGCCAGGTGCTGCGCAAGTAGCCCCAAAACAGTCTGTCATCCTGAGCATAGCGAAGGACCTTATCACGCATGAACGACCAACTTACTGACGGTTCGTTCACGCGTTACAAGGTCCTTCGCTCCGCTCAGGATGACAGACGGATAGCTCAGGCGAACTGCCGTTCCAGCACGCGCCAGCCGTGGCCCTGCACGGTCAGCGTAGCGCCTTCCTCTAGCGTCAGTTGCACTTGGCTGAATACGTCCAGCCAGGTGCCAGCGGCTTCGGCGGGGAGCTGGAGCGGCGTGGATTCTTTGGAAATATTGATGACGCAGAGTACGGCCGCGC
This sequence comes from Hymenobacter puniceus, assembly GCF_014333525.1. Classification (GTDB taxonomy): domain Bacteria; phylum Bacteroidota; class Bacteroidia; order Cytophagales; family Hymenobacteraceae; genus Hymenobacter. The sequence goes on along the minus strand of NZ_JACSCX010000001.1, from coordinate 86,281 downwards.
CATCTTTTTCGCGCAGGAAGCCATAGAGGCTGGCGGGGCCGGGCAGGCGGCGGAAGCGGCTGAGCACGTCGCCGTTGCGCAGGGCCGGGTGACGGCACTTGAGCTGCAGCAGCTTGGTGTAGAAGCTTTCCAATGGCAGCTCACTCCAGTCGATAGTGTCGCGGTCAAAGAACAGCAGGCGGCGGTTGACGGCGGCTTCCTGGCCGGTGTAGAGCAGCGGCATGCCGGGCAGCAGCACCGTGAGTAAGGCAAACGGCAATGCCAGCGCACCCAGCCGCTCGTACTCGGTACCGTCCCAGCTGTTCACGTCGTGGTTGCTGGTGAAGTGCATCAAATACACTGAAGGCGGGTATTTGGCCCGCTCGGCGGCCAGATATTCGTCGATGTCCGCTAATGGCGCCTTGCCTTCGGCAATGTGGTCGAGCAGGTAGTGCAGGCGCAGGCCGAAGCTCATGTTGAAGGCCCGCTCCAGCAGCTTGGTGTCGGAGTTGAACTGCTCCCAGGTGAGGCCGCCGCTGGGGTACAGCTCATCCCATTCTGCCAGCATAAACACCGGCTTCACTTCGTCCAGCTCCAGGCGCGCTTCGTCCCAGAAATCGGTGGGTACGAGGCCAGCCACGTCGCAGCGGTAGCCGTCGATGTCGGCTTCGCGCAGCCAGTACAGCAGCGCGTCGGTCATGTAGCGGCGCAGGCCGGGCTGGGCGTAGTCGAAAGCTACCACGTCGGTCCAGTAGGGAACGGGCGGCACGAGGCGGCCGTGCTCGTCGTGCTGGTACCAGTCGGGATGCTGCTGCACCAGCGGGTTGTCCCAGCTGGTGTGGTTGGCCACCCAGTCGAGCAGCACGCGCAAACCCAGGGCGTGGGCCGCTTGCACCAGGTAGCGCAGATCATCAAGCGTCCCGAACTCCGGGTTCACCCCGAAATAGTCCTGCACGGCGTACTGGCTGCCCAGCGTGCCCTTGCGCTCCACCGCGCCAATCGGGTGAATCGGCATCAGCCACACGATGCTCACGCCCATGGCCGCCAGCCGCGGCAAGTGCTCGGCAAAAGCCCGGAAAGTGCCTTCCGGGGTAAAATTGCGCAGGTTTACTTCGTAGATGGTGGCATTGGCGGCCCACTCCGGGTGGCGAACCTGGAACAAGTGGGCATCAGGGTGAACAGCAGAATCGGGCACGGGCTACGGCAGTGGTGGAAAGGCCGTGTACGCAAAAGTCGTTCGGGCGGGCGCCTCACCCCCCGGCCCCGCAAATGCTTGACGCGCATTATCCCGTGGAGAGGGGGGAGCCAGACGAGTATTGCCGCGTTGTGCAGGCGGCGCAGGTATTATAAGACGGTACGGGTGTCCCAGGGCTAAAGCCCGGGGCTATGCAGGGTGACGTACCCTGATTGCGGAACAGCCGCGGAGCGGCGGTGGGTATGTAGTCTGAACAGTGCCCGCAAGTATAAAAGCCGCGTGGCGGCGACAGATTCTGCTGGCGAACCTGCCGCCGCCACGCGGCTACCCCAAAGTGTAGGCTGTACAACCGCCCGTTCGAGCCGCTGCCTAGCCTAGGGCTTCAGCCCTGGGAAACGTGCGCGCCGTTTACCACAATCCGTTACGGGGCAAATCGGGGAGGCGCACATACACGCGGTAGCCGTGGGCCGGGATGAGCAGCTTCGAGCCTGAGCCCAGCTTGAGCACCTGCCCGCTGAACAGCTCCCGATAGATGCCTGGACCCAGTGTAGTGGGGCGCACTTCGTGGGGCTGCTTGCCGAGGTTCACGGCCGTCAGTACAGCGGCCTCGCCGCGGCGCCTGATGAAGCTGTAGACCTCGGAGCTGCTGTTTTCTATGCGTTCAAACTCGCTGCACGGGTCGCCGTTGCGCAGGGCCGGGTGGCGCTTTTTCAGCTGCAGCAGCTTGGTGTAGAAATCCTGTAGCGGATAGCCGTTCCAAGCAATAGTGTCCTTATCGAAGAAGCGCAGCCGCTTTTTCAGGGCCGCTTCCTGGCCGGAATACACCATCGGAATGCCGGGCAGCAGGGCCGTCAGCACGGCCTGGGGCAGGGCACCGGAACCGAGCCGCTCGTACTCGGTGCCGTCCCAGCTGTTGATGTCGTGGCTGCTGGTGAAGTACATCAGGTAGCTGCTGGCCGGGTATTTGGCGCGCTCCACCCGGAAGTACTTGTCGAGGGCGGCGGTGGGCTGCTGCTTGCGGCTGATGCTGTCGAGCAGGTAGCGCAGGCGCAGGCCGTAGGTGGCGTCGAAGGCCTTTTCCAGTAGCTTGGTATTCGGGCTGAACTCGCCTTTTTTGAGGAAGGGCGGGGCGTGTAGCTCGTCCCATTCGGCCAGCATAAACACAGGCTTCACCTGCTCCAGCAGCGGCCGGGTTTCATTCCAGAAATCGGTAGGTACGAGGCCAGCCACGTCGCAGCGGTAGCCATCGAAACCAGCTTCGCGCAGCCAGAACACCATGCTTTGCTGCATGTAGCGGCGCAGTTCGGGCTTGCCGTAATCCAGATCGATGACGTCCTGCCAGTCAGCTACGGGCGGCACAAACTGGTCGCTGGCGCTTTTCGTGAACCAGTCGGGGTGCTGCTGCGCCAACTGGCTGTCCCAGCTGGTGTGGTTGGCCACCCAGTCCAGAATGACGTGCATGCCGCGCTTGTGGGCTTCCTGGTTGAGGTGGCGCAGATCTTCGAGCGTCCCAAACTCGGGGTTGACGGCTTGGTAATCCCGGATGGAATATTGGCTGCCCAGCGTGCCTTTGCGGTTTTGCTGGCCGATGGGCTGCACCGGCATCAGCCACAGTATACCCACGCCCATGCTATCCAGGCGCGGCAAGTGCTTTTCAAAGGCCCGAAACGTGCCTTCCGGCGTGTATTGCCGGATATTGACCTCGTAGATGCTAGCAGAATCAGCCCAGGCGGGGTGGCGGACGGTGTAGGCGGCCGGGGCGTCGGGGGAGCAGGCGTTGGGCGTGGTGTCGAGAGTGGGCTGCTTGGGGCGGCAGCCGGCCAGCAAACTCAGCGCCAGCAGGCCAGGGGTAAAGAAACGGAGCATGCCGAAAAGTACCACTTTTCAGCATGCTCCGCCTGGAAAGGCCGGTTTAGCGGGCGTTGGTGCGGACTTTGTCGGGCCGGTATTGGATGCCGCCAAACAGATACAGCATCAGGGTGCGGGAGTAGCGCAACGACAGCGGCGTGAACAGCAACGACACAACGGCCACGCAGACGATGTACACCCAAGTGTCGGGGTCGTCGAGTAGGAAATACACCGCAAAGCCAATCACCAGCATGATGCCAGTCGAAAATACGAAGCTGATGTACATGGCGCCCCAGTAGAAACCGGGCTCGGGCTCGTAGGCCTGGCTGCACACCGGGCACTGGGTGGGCATGCTCATGAACTTGGTGCTGAGGGCTGGGTGCGTGAACAGCGGGCCCTGGTGGCACCGGGGGCAGCGCTGCTGCACCATGGCCAGCAAAGTGGAATCGTGGTCGGTAGCGGGAGTGGCAGGAGTGGACATGGCAACTTGAGCAGGTAAGCTTCGGATACAAAATTACCTTACGCAGGACGGCGCGGGAAGGCCCATCTGCGGGCAGATCCGGTACAAATCAACGCGGCTGGCAACATAAGCAGGCGCTCAGGCTAACTGGCGGAAGGCTTCGGGTGAGCGGCCGGTGTGGCGGCGGAAGTAGCGCCCGAAATACGACGCATCCTCGAAGCCCAGCGCATCAGCTACTTGGCTGACGGTGGCGGGCGTGTGGAGCAGCAGGCGGCGCGCTTCCAGCAGCACCCGCTCCTGCACCAGCGCGCTGGCGGTTTTGCCCAGGTGGCGGCGGCACAGCGCGTTGAGGTGGTTCGGCGACACGTGCAGCAAATCGGCGTAGTGCTGCACCTCGCGCTGCGCCCGGAAATGCTGATTAAGCAAGCTTCCGAACTGCCGGAGCAGCTGCTGGGCGTGGCGGGGCTCGTCGAAAATCGAAGCTCCGGGCGCCTCCGGTGGGTAGTGGCGGGCGGCCAGTTCCAGGCACAAATGCAGGTAGGAGCGCACCACCTCATCTTGGTGCGGGGCGGGCGTGGCGGCTTCCTGCCACATGCGCAGCAGTAGCGGCAGCAGCTCGGTTTCGGTGGGCGGCAGCTGCAGGGCCGGGGCGTGGCGGTGGTCGAAGAACGGGTACTCGAACAGCCGCTCGCCGGGGTAGCGGAACAGGTAGAAGTCGGCCTCGAACAGCACCACGTAGCCCTGCGCATCGTCGGAAAGCTGCCAGTGGTGCACTTGGCCTGGGGTCATGAAAAACACGCTGCCCGGCGCCAGCGGGTAGCTCACCAAGTCGATGGTGTGGGTGCCGTGGCCGTGCGTGACGTAGAGCAGCAGGTAGAAGTCGTGGGCGTGAGCCTGGCTGACGCCGGGGAAGTTGGCCACGTGCCGCTCCAGCCGTTCCAGGTACCACGGCCGCCGCGCCGGGCCCTGCGGAAACGACTGCAGCGTAAGAACCGGAAGAGACATGGGCGGGGCTGAAGTGGCAGATACAGTTCTAGTCGGGCGTCAATGGCCCTGCGTTCTACGCTCAATACTACCAAGAAACGGCTATTTTGGTGGCCCGGCCAGGTTGCCGGGTTTTCCTTTGCCCGTATGCAGATACCGTTTACGCCGCTTGTAGTGGTGCTGCTGGCCGTGGTGGCGCAGGCCGTATTTGCGGCCGGGCTGCTGTGGCTGGCGCCCGCCAACCGTCTGCCCAACCGCTTTCTGGCCCTGCTCATGCTGGCTATTGCGCTCTGGATGCTCGACGGGTTTTTTCGGGTAGCCAACATCTATGGGCAAAACGCCAACTGGTATTTCGCGCCCATCTACTACTCGTTTGCTTTCGGGCCGCTGCTGTATTTCTACGTGCGCAGCCTCGTTAACCACGATTTTCAACTGCAGCGGCGGCAGTTGTGGCACTTTCTGCCGGTGTTGCTGCAGGCGGGCCTCTACTGGTGGCTGCGGCTGCAGCCGTACCGCACGCGCCTGTGGTTTTGGGAAACCGTGCACGAGCCGTACACCTACCGGGTGGAGTTTATCGGCACCTGGGTTTCGCTCACCGTGTATCTGGGGCTGAGCTTGCGGCTGCTGCAGCAGTACCGCCGCTGGCTGCCCGATAATTTTTCGGAAGTGTCGAAGCTGCGGCTGCAGTGGTTGCGGGTGCTGCTGGTGCTGGTGGGCGTGGTGAGTGCGCAATGGCTGCTGGAAGTGGTGCTGCGCGAGTTCTTCGGATTGTACTACACCCACGACTATTCCACCGAGCTGCTGGGTGTGGTGGTGTTTTTGGTAGGGGTAGTGGGCCTTCGCCAGGCCGATATGCGCGCCGTCCGTTTCGAGCCGGAGCTGGCGGGTGAGGAGCCAACGACGCTGCCGGTTTCTGCGGCGCAACCCGCTGCCGCCACGTTACCGCAAACCTTCCCAGCGTCGGACTCCACGCCGACTTCGGAAGCATCTCCCGAAACTCCGGCCGCGCCGGTGGCAGATGCGGGCGTGGTGGCGCGCATCCGGCAGGCGCTGGAAGATGAGCGCCTGTACCTGAACCCCACGCTCACGCTGGCTGAGCTGTCGGCGCACACTGGTTTGGCGCCGCGCCTGATTTCGTTTACGGTTAACAACGGCTTCGGCCAGAGCTTCAACGACGTGGTGAACGGCTACCGCGTGGCCGAGGTGAAGCGCCGCCTCGCCACCCCGGATGCCCAGCGCCTCACGCTGCTGGGCATTGCGTTCGAAAGCGGCTTCAACTCCAAAACCACCTTCAACCGCATCTTCAAACAGTTCACCGGCGTAGCGCCGCGCGACTATCGAGTAGCTGAGTAATGGAGTAGCTGAGTAGTGTAGGCGGGTACTCAAGCGCAGCAGTAGCGCGAACTTTGCAGTTCGCGCCCCCACGCCATTTCAACGATTTTAACGGCGCGGAGACGCGAACTGCAAAGTTCGCGCTACTACTCAGTTACGCCACTACTCAGCTACTCAATAGCGCCCATATCATGATTCGGGGCGTCCCGTGGCCGGATTCGGGGCGTTTGGGGTGAAGCAGACGGCCACCTTTGAGTCATTCATCAACCCCCCAAATGACCCATGAAAACGCTCCTGCTTCTGCTAGCCCTATCAGCCGCCCCGGCTGCTCCGCTGCTGGCCCAGACCACGCCCGCCACCGCCTGGACCGACCACACCCGCGTGCTGCCCGACAAGCTGCGGCAGGTGCCGGTGGGCCTCACAATCTGGCACTCGCCCAACCCCAACTACCCCGAGCCCAACCCTGATAAACCCGGCACCTACGTCTGGAAGCACAGCACCATGCTGCGCTCTGAGGTAGGCGAACTGGAAGTGGTGGAATGCGGCAGCTTTATCTGGTACGATGCGCGCGGCTGGCAGCAGAATATGGTGGAAACGCCCGCCGAGTTTGCTGAAATTTTCCGGTGCCCCGGTGGCCATCTGCAGGCCGGCCGCACCTACACCTTCGCCGAAAACTACCGCTACGCCGACAGTGCCCGGCAGCTTTACGGCGGCGACGCCCTCTGGTACATCTTGGCCCGCGACAAAGCTGGCCGGCTCTACAAAGGCCTCGGCCTGCTCGAAACCGAAGCCACGGTGCGCTAGCCTACTGTGGTGCCACGAGTTGCCGAAGGCCTCGTGGTACCACCATCGTTGAACGGCGCCGCCGGTGGTCGTTCCACGATAGAAAAAAGTCGTGACGCTACGGCCACCGGCTCACCCACACACTTCCCCAAAATCATGAAACTTCTCCTTGCCTTCCTGACCTTCTGCACGCTGGCCGCCGCCCAACCCGCCGCCACTTCCTACCAGCTGCTGCCTGCCGCCCTCACCTGGACTGGCTACGCCGAAGTGGGCACCTACGCCCCCAGCGGCACCGTGCAGCTCCGCCGCGGCAGTTTCCTCTACGACGGCCGCACCCTCCGCCAGGCCCGCCTCGAGGTGGACATGTGCACCATTGCGCAGGAGCAGGCGCAACTGGCCGAGCACCTGCGCGGCGAGGATTTCTTTGACGTGAAGCAATTCCCAACGGCCGTTTTTGTGCTGCAAGAGCTGCGGCAGGGCCAGGCCAGCGGCCAGCTCACGCTGCGCGGCGTCACGCGGCCGGTGCAGTTTCCGCTGCAGCTGGAGCGCCGCCCCGATGGTCGCCTGCGCCTGCGCGGCACCGCCACCCTCGACCGGACCCAATTCGGCATCAACCACAACTCCAGCAGCTTTTTCCAGAATCTGGGTTCCTATGCCATTCGCAACGAGTTCAAGCTGGCTTTCGATGTAGTGGCCGAAGCGGCGAAATAAAATGGGCCCATACTGACAACGGTGCTCATGTGGGCTTTACAATGGAAGCACTATGCCGGCAGCAGCTAGGCCTTTGTTGGGGGACCTATAACGCGCCGCGCCACCTTGCGTATCGGTATAGCATCCTTCCACTCCCTAACCTCTTGTCGCCATGACCCACGCTGCCCGAATCGAAGAAACCATCCAGAATATCTATGAAACCTTCTCGCACCCCGGCAAGCACCCTGTAGAGGCCGGCCTCGGCGCCATCGACAGCTGGATTCAGGCCCTCGACGGCCTCGGCGGCTCGGCGCTGACTAACATCCAGGGCGAGCTGCGCGACCTGCGCACCCACGTGCAGAATGATGACCGGCCGGCTATGGCCGCCACCCTGCAGCGCCTCGGCGAGCATACTTCCCTCACGGCCCGCGACATGCACGACGGCACCGGCGACCAGCTGCGCCACCTCGGCCAGACGCTCATCACTGCCGCCGGCAACCTGAAAATGGCTTAGAAAGCCATTGTTAATTTTCTGATAATAAAATAGATGCGTATAAGATTTAGGCCGGCCTTGCTTCTGTGGAAGTGAGGCCGGCCTTGTTACTATGGGAGCAATACAAACTCAGAGCCCATTCCGGCGCGCACCATCAGCGGGCAGATATGTTTTAGGTGTAACTGTTTAAATAGTTGACAATCAACATTAAGTTGCTGGTTAGGTAATAGGTCTGTTCAATTTCACCAACTAAACACCCTACTACCATGGATTCTAACTCCTCAACCGGCACCACCCAGCTCGACGCTACCCTGCAAGCCCTCGGCGGCGGCCTGAGCGCCGCAGCCCCCGCTGCCGCTGGCAACATCGACAGCTGGATTTCCACCCTGAATGGCGCCGGTAGCCCCGCGCTAAGCGCCATTTCTTCGGAACTGGAAAACCTGAAGAACGCCATCAGCAGCGGCGAAGGCCGCCAGATCAGTCAGTCGCTGCAGACGCTCGGCGAGCACACCACCAAAGCCGCCGCCAGCGCCACCCCCAATGCGCAAGCCAAGCTCCAGCAGCTCGGCCAGACCCTGAGCTCAGCCGCTACGTCGCTGAAAGGCTAAACGCCAACGCCTATAAGCAAAAAAGGCTGCTCCAGATTCTGGAGCAGCCTTTTTTACGTGCTGTGGATCTTTAAAAAGTATACCTCAATTCAGTAGGACTGAACCCGAAGGAAGACCAGTAAACCATTAAAAACCTATCAATATCCCGCCGCCGTATCGTCGCCGCGGGGATCGGCGCCGCCTTCCAACTTGCCGCCCGGCAGCGCCCGAATCACCTCGACGCGGCCCCAAGGGCTGCGTGGGTTCAGCTTGTAGCCGCGGGCGCGCAGTGTGTCTTCGGCGGCGGGCAGCAGGGCACCGGCTTCCACGTCAATCTGGTCGGGTAGCCACTGGTGGTGCAGGCGCGGCGCGGCCACAGCCTGCTGGGCGTTCATGCCGTAGTCGAGCACGTTGAGGCTGGCCTGCAGCACGCTGGTGATGATGGTGCTGCCACCGGGCGTGCCCACTACCAAGGCCAGCTTGCCGTTTTTGGTGAAGATGGCTGGCGTCATCGAGGACAGCATCCGCTTGCCGGGCGCAATGGCGTTGGCCGTGCCGCCCACCAGCCCGTAGGCGTTGGGCACGCCGGGCTTGCTGCTGAAATCGTCCATTTCGTTGTTGAGAATGAAGCCTGCCCCGGCTACCACCACCTTGCTGCCGTAGGCGCCATTAAGCGTGGTGGTGCAGCTCACGGCGTTGCCCTGCGCATCCACAATGTTGTAGTGCGTGGTCTGGTCCGACTCGTAAGCGGGCAAGCCGGAGCCGGCCGCCACTTGGGCGCTGGGCGTGGCGCGGTAAGCCTGAGCGGTATGCATGCGCTGCTGGTTGTACTGCTTATCGAGCAGCTGGGCCACCGGCACCTTGCCAAAATCCGGGTCGCCGAGGTAGGTGGCGCGGTCGGCGTATACGCGGCGCTGGGCTTCCGTAATCCAGTGCGTAGCCTGCGGCGAGTGCCAGCCTAACCCACGCAGATTCACGTTCTGCTCCAGCATCTGTAGCATCTGGAGCAGCGCCACCCCGCCTGAGCTGGGCGGTGGAAACGTCAGCACGTCGTGGCCGCGGTACTGGCCGTGTAGCGGGGTGCGCCACTTGGGCTGGTAACCCGCCAGGTCGGCCTTGCTGATGATGCCGCGGCCGCGCTGCATTTCGGCCACGATAAAGTCGGCCGTGGCCCCTTCGTAGAAGCCGGCGCGGCCCTGGTCGCGGATGCGGCTGAGCGTGGCGGCCAGCTCCGGCAGCTTCATCAGCTCACCTTCCTGCCAAACGGCCGGCCTCAGATACGCATTGTAGGGGTTGACTTTGGCGAAGTCGTCGCGGGTGCGGTTCAGGCCGGCGGCTTCCTTTGGTGTCAGCTTCACGCCGTTGGCGGCCAGGTCCACGGCGGGCTGCACCACCTGCGCCCAGGTCAGCTTACCCAGCTTTTTGTGCAGCTCCACCATGCCCGCCACGGTGCCCGGCACGCCGGCCGCGCGGTGGCCCAGCGTGCTCAGGTTTGGGATGATGTTGCCCTGCGCATCCAGGTACATATCGCGGGTGGCAGCGGCGGGGGCAGTTTCGCGGAAATCCAACGCGCCTTCCTGGCCGTCGGCCCCGCGGTAAAGCAGGAAGCCGCCGCCCCCGATGTTGCCGGCTACTGGCAGCACCACGGCCAGCGCAAACTGCACGGCCACGGCCGCATCGTAGGCGTTGCCGCCCTGGCGCATGATTTCCACGCCCACCCGCGTGGCTTCCGGGTGCGCCGATACCACCATGGCCTTATCGGTTACGACAGGCGTAGCGGCAGGAATAGGAGCTGCCAGGTTGGCGCCAGTGGTGGCCGCAGTCTGGGGCGGATTGGTGGAGCAGGCAACAAGCGCCAGCAAAGCCAGCGGGTACAAAATACGCTTCATAAGTGGCAAGGTAAAGCAGTTTAGTGGGCGTTTAGCTAAGATAGGACGAACTTGGTGCTGCAAGTTGTTTGGCTGGTAGGGTAGCTCTAAAGTTCATTTGCGCTCAGCCGTATGCGTCAACTTCGCGTTACATCAGTAGCTTTGACTGACTTAAACTTCTGCGCTATGGCCCCCGAAATGCTTATTCCGGCCCTCAAAACGCCTCATCTGCCGCTGGTACAGCAAGACCCCTGGCTCACGCCCTACGAACCCGTATTGCGCCAGCGTCTGCAGCGCCTGGAAGACCGGTTGCAGGAAATCCAAAGCCAATACGGCTCATTGAGCAAGTTTGCCACGGCCCACCAGCAGCTTGGTCTCAACTACGACGCCCGCCGCCGCGGCTTCTGGTACCGCGAGTGGGCGCCGGCCGCCGAGGCCCTGTTCCTCATCGGCGACTTTAATGGCTGGGACCGGCAGGCCACGCCGCTGCAGCGCCAGAACGACGGCGTGTGGGAAATTTTTCTGGCTGACAAAGAATACAAAGAGTGCCTCACGCCCGGCAGCCGCTACAAAGTGCACATACGCACCGCGCATGGCGCCAAAGACCGGCTGCCCGCCACCGTGCGCCGCGTTGTGCAGGACGAGCATACCCACGATTTCGCGGCTCAGGTCTGGCGGCCGGAGGCCCCGTTCGCCTGGACCGACCAGAAGTTTCGGGTGCACAACCACGTCAAGGAGCCGCTGATTTACGAGGCCCACGTGGGCATGGCCACCGAGGAAGGCCGCGTGGGCACCTACCGCGAGTTTGCCGACCAGATTCTGCCCCGCATTCAGGCCGGCGGCTACAACTGCGTGCAGCTGATGGCCGTGATGGAGCACCCGTATTATGGCTCCTTTGGCTACCACGTGGCCAACTTCTTTGCCGTGTCGTCGCGCTTCGGCACGCCCGAAGATTTGAAGTACCTCATCAACGAAGCCCACAAGCGCCACTTAGCGGTGCTGCTGGATGTGGTGCACTCGCACGCCGTGAAAAACGAGGCCGAAGGCTTAGCCGACTTCGACGGCTCCGGCGGCCAGTACTTCCACGAAGGCCCGCGCGGCAACCATCCCGGCTGGGACTCCAAGCTGTTCGACTACGCCAAGCCTGAGGTGCAGCGCTTTCTGCTCAGCAACCTGCGCTACTGGCTGGAAGAGTTCCACTTCGACGGCTTCCGCTTCGATGGCATCACCAGTATGCTCTACCATCACCATGGTGAAGGCGTGGCGTTTAGCTCCTACGACCAGTATTTTGGTCCTGAAGCTGACGACGACGCTATTCTGTACCTGCAGCTGGCCACCACGCTGGTGCATGAGCTCAAGAAGGGCGCCCTGCTGATTGCCGAGGACATGAGCGGCCTGCCGGGCCTGTGCCGGCCCATCCGCGAAGGTGGTATTGGCTTCGACTACCGGCTGGGTATGGGCATTCCCGACTACTGGATCAAGCTGCTCAAGCACACCCGCGACGAAAACTGGAACCTGCACGAGCTCTGGCACACGCTCACCAACCGCCGCGCCGGCGAGAAAACCGTGGCCTACGCCGAAAGCCACGACCAGGCGCTTGTCGGCGACAAAACGCTGGCTCACTGGCTGCTCGACAAGGCCATCTACGAGCACATGCACAAAGACGACCCCGACCCCATCACCGACCGGGGCGTGGCGCTGCACAAGCTGATTAGGCTGCTCACGCTCAGCCTCGGCGGCGAGGCGTACCTGAACTTTATCGGCAACGAGTTTGGCCATCCGGAGTGGGTGGACTTCCCGCGCGAAGGCAACAATTGGAGCTACCATTTCGCCCGCCGCCAGTGGAGCCTTGCCGACAATCCCGACCTGAAGTTTCAGCAGCTGGCGGCTTTCGACCACGCCCAGCTGCATCTGGCCCGCAAGCAGCACCTGCTGGCGTACCCCGCCGCCCACCAGCTCAACATCGACACTGATAACCAAGTGCTGGTGTTTGAGCGCGGCCCGCTGCTGTTCGTGTTCAACTTCCACGTGAGCAGAAGCATCCCCGATTACCATTTCTTCGTGCCGCATTCCGGCCAGTACCGCATCTTGCTCAGCACCGACGCCCCCGAATTCGGCGGCCACAACCGCGTCGATACGTCCCTGGCTTACGAAACCTTTGTGGAAGACGGCATTGATAAGCTGAGCCTCTACGTCACGAGTCGTACCGCGCTGGTGCTGACGCGGGTGGGGTAGGAGAGGAGTAAACAGAACCTCATGCAGAGGCGCCGCCGAAGCATGAGGTTCTGTTTGTTCAGCTAACTGCTTACTTCAGCTTCTTGCCGGTTTCGGCGCCTTCCAGCACGTCCTGGATGCGGCGCTGGCGGGCTTCGGGCTTTTTGGCGCGCTCCACCCACTGCACGTACTCGCGGCGGTGGGGGTAGGCCAGCAGGTCGAAGGCGGCGCGCAGGCCGGTGCGCTCCAGGGCCCGGTTGAGGTCTTCGGGCACCACGAAGCCGGGCTCGTCGGTGTCTGGCATCATCGTGACGTGCACGGGCAAACCCCAGGTTTTGCCGATGGTGTTGCGCAGCTGCTTATTGACGGCCAGAATGTGGTTGCCGTCCTCATCGAGTGTGAGTGGCAGCCGGAACGGAAACCCGTCGAGGGTGCCGCGCACGTGCACCTGCCCGCGCTGCCCAAACACTTCGGGCACGCTGAACGGCACGTAAAGAAACACGCCGCCATCGGTAGGATGCAGCTCTAAGTTGGTATCAAAAACCTGTTCCTGCGAATCAGACATAGGGAAGAAGAGAAGATGCGGCGGCCAGCCCGGAAAACAGCCGCCGGCCTGCGTGGCCGGCCAGTGGCCGCAAAGGTAGCGCTCCGAGCACTAGCGCCGACTACCAGCATCACCCTGCCGCTTCCACTCACTGCAACAGCTACGTGGGAGCTACTTCCTGCAGCGCCGCCAGAATGGTTTCAGCCAGATGTGCCGGGTCTTGGGCGGCGGATGCAGAAAGGCGCCGGACGCGCTGCGGTGGCAAGTCATGCAGCTCCAACAGGCGTAGCGCCAGCGTGGAAGAGGCGGCCAGTACCAAGTCGGCGCGGCGCAGCGCCAAGCGTTCCAGCTCCAGCACCCAGCCCCGGTCGGCGGCGGTGTTGCGGTCCTGGGCCAAGCTGTGCACGTGCAGCACCAACGGTTTGCCCGTCAGCTGCCGCAGCTCCATACCAGCCAGCCACGACTGCCAGTCGGCGGCATAAATTACCGCAAACTCCTGGCTGGCGGCCAGCCGCGTGGCAAACCGGGCGTACTGAATCACACGAAAGTTCAGGTCGGCATCCGAAACGGCAGGCGTGCGCAGGGCTTCGAGCGCAATGTTGAGTACCGACTGCGGGCCGGCTGGCTTAGGCGGGGCCGCAGATATCGTGGCCGGCTGGGTAGCTACTGCAGAAGCAGTGGCAATAAGTGTTTCAGAGTGCTGCTCAGAATCCTGGCCTGTAGCATCCAGCTCCGCGGAACTCAGGTCTGCATAGTCCAGGGCGGAGGCTTCCTGCACATCCGGCTCGGATTCGTCGGCAGCAAAGGCGTCGGTGTTGAGCAGCATGTCCGCTTCATCCGCCTGCTTTGCGCTGGCTGAAGATGGCTCAGGCGTGGCAGTTAGGCCCGTAGGAGCCGCAGCTTCACTGCTGCCGATGTAAGGTGCCGCCGGCATAGCCATGCCGAAACCCTCTGCGCCAGCCGTGGCGCCCAGGTAAGGGGCGGCCGGCGACTGCCAGGTTTCGGGGTGGATGGCGTCGAAGTGCGTATCAGCCAGTGCCAGCTCTTCGGCCGTGAGGTTGCCTAAGCCGGTAGCTGTGCCGGGAGCCGGCAGCTGCATCGGCTCTGGCAGATGCGGCAGCAGCAGTGTGAGCGTTGCATGGGGAGCCAGTGCCTCTACCAAAGCAGGGGTTGCGGCCGGAGTTGCCTCCGCTTCGGCGGGCGCGTCCCAGCCCAGCATTAATACCGTAAGCGGCGCCATAGTCATGAGTAATTGGGTAGAAAGCGGAATACTGGTAAAACCGGTTTATTAGGCTATAAAGGCGGTTTTATTGAATCAATAGCCAATGTTAGGCAAAATTCGCGGGATTCGTTTTTACCTTCGCAGGCTTACTGCAGGCTTCTCCGGCACCGCCGGATTATTTTTTGCCCGCTCGCTTTTCCCCGTTTGCCCTTCCTCATGAACGAGCCTAACATTCAGGACAACAACTACATGCTGAACGACCTGGCCGCGAAAGCGAAACAGGAGTTCTATCCCGGCAAGGTAGTAGCCAGCCAACAGGATGGTCCCGATTTTGTATTTCGCTGCGACAACGGAGCCCTGCTCCGGCTGGAAGTTATAACCGATAAAGTCCTGCGTTTCCGTTACGCTTCAGAGGTGGGTTTTGCGCCCGATTTCAGCTACGCCTTCCCCGATGGCGTGCCCGCCCGGCAGGCGCCCGAGTTCCTGGAGTTCCGGGAGCGGCCTGATCATTACCGCATTACCACCGACCGCCTGATCTGCACCGTAGCCAAAGATGGCCTGAAAACCCGCGTGCTCGACCGTTCCGGCAACACGCTGGTGCAGGACGAAAAAGGCTTCCACTGGGAGTACGACTACGACACCGGCAACGACATCGTGAAGATGAGCAAGGCCGTGCAGAGCGGCGTGCACTACTACGGCCTCGGCGACAAGCCCGACAACATGAACCTGCGCGGCAAGCGCTTCACCAACTGGGGCTCCGACACCTACGGCTACGTGAAGGGTTCCGACCCGCTCTACAAGAACATTCCGCTATACCTGGAGCTGCAGCAGAAGATTGCGCACGGCATTTTCTTCGATAACTCCTTCAAGGCCAGCTTCGACTTTGCCGCCGAGCGTGCCGACGTGACCAGCTTCTGGGCCCAGGGCGGCGAGATGAATTACTACTTCATCTACGGCCCCAGCCTGCTGGAAGTAACCGAGGAATACACCCGCCTGACCTGCCCGCCCGAGTTGCCGCCGCTGTGGGCACTGGGCTACCACCAGTGCAAGTGGAGCTACTTTCCGGAAAGCAACTTCCGCGAAATTGCCCGAGGCTTCCGCGACCGGCAGATTCCCTGCGACGCCCTGTACCTCGACATCGACTACATGGACGGCTACCGCTGTTTCACCTGGAGCCCCACGCACTTCCCCGAACCCAAGCGCATGGTGCAGGAGCTGGCCGCCGATGGCTTCAAAACCGTCGTCATCATCGACCCCGGCATCAAGATTGACCCCAACTACCGGGTGTTTGCCGACGGCCTGGAAAAAGACGTGTACTGCCGCCGCGCCGATGGCCCGCTGATGAAAGGCTCGGTGTGGCCCGGCCTCTGCAACTTCCCGGATTTCACCCGCCCTACCGTGCGCGAATGGTGGGCCGGCCTGTTCAAGGGCCTGATCGAGGAAACCGGCGTGCGCGGCGTCTGGAACGACATGAACGAGCCGGCTGTGTTTGAGAAGGGTACCTTCCCGGATGATGTGCGCTTTGACTACGACGGCCATCCGGCCTCGCACAAAAAAGCCCACAACATCTACGGTATGCAGATGGCCCGCGCTACGGCTGCGGGAGTTAAGCAGTTCAGCTACCCCAACCGGCCCTTTACCATTACGCGCAGCACCTACGCCGGCGGGCAGCGCTACTCCTCCGGCTGGACCGGCGACAACATTGCTTCCTGGGAGCATTTGTGGCTGGCCAACATCCAGTGCCAGCGCTTGAGCATCTCGGGCTTCAGCTTTATTGGCTCCGATATTGGGGGCTTTATTGATACGCCCGACGGTGAGCTGTACGTGCGCTGGGTAGCGCTGGGTGCGTTTCACCCGTTCTTCCGCACCCACTCCAGCGGCGACCACGGCGACCAGGAGCCCTGGAGCTTCGGTGAGAATTTCATGGAGCTGGCCCGCGGCTTTATTGAGCTGCGCTACCGCCTGCTGCCCTATATGTACAGCACGTTCTGGCAGTACGTGAGCCAGGGTACGCCCATGCTGCGGCCGTTGGCTTTCCTTGACCAGACCGACACCGACACCTACCTGCGCATGGCCGAGTTCAGCCTCGGCGACCACCTGCTGGTGTGCCCCATCACGCAGGCCGGCGCCGACGGCCGCTGGATGTACCTGCCCCGCGGCGACTGGTTCTACTACTATAACGACGAAGCCAAAGCCGGCGGCGCCGAAGTATGGGCCGCCGCCGGCCTCGACCGGATTCCGCTATTCGTACGCGCCGGGGCCGTCATTCCGATGTATCCGGTGCAGCAGTACGTGGGCGAGAAGGTGATTGACGAGGTGACGCTGCACGTCTACTACAAAGCCGGCGAGGAAAGCAGCGTCCTCTACGACGACGGGGGCGAGGGCTACGGCTACCAGCAGGGCCAAAGCACCACCCGCCGCTTCACCGTCACGGGCACCGAAAGCGGCCTGCTGCTCCAGCAAACCACCGAAGGCAACTACCAGCCCAGCTTCACGCGCTACCGCGTGGTGCTGCACGGCCTGCCGTTCGCGCTGGCCGCCTGCAGCACCGACGGCCAGCCCGCCGAAGTCGTGGAAACCACCCTCGAAACTGGCCTCACTTTGTCTGGTGTGGTGATAGACGCCACATTTACGGAACTGGTGGTAGGGTAGTAGACTGCTGCCTGAAAGCTAAACGGCCGCCCCGGAGTTTATGGGGCGGCCGTTTGGCTTTGTAGGATAATGATAATCTCAGGTACGCGTGACCAAGGTTATCGGGCTAGAAGTTATACGCCACGCCGGCTGATACGCCGGTGGACTTGCCCAGATTGCGGCCAGCTACATATGTGTTTGCTCCCACTGTCAGGCCGAAGCCTTTGGCCAAAGGGCGAAATGCGCTGACACCTAAGCGCACGTAATCGACGCGGGTAGCGGGGAAGAAGCCGGTGAAGCCGGGCTGCAGAATATCGGTGCCGCTTTTGTCGGACTTCTGGAAAGATGCCAGGGCATCTACGTATAGCTTTGGGCCGGCGTAGCCCACCTTGGTTTCCGCCACGAAGGCGTTGGGGGCACTGTTGTCGCGCACGCTATAGCCCGCCTGCCCGGTCACGAACACGCCCGACAGCGTTTTGAGGTGCAGCACGCCCTGGCCCGACAACTTGCGCGCACCGTTGCCGATGGCAATGATATAGCCCAGCCCGGATTCCGACTTGTAGTCGCTCACGGGCGTGCTGCCGCTCACCACACCCAACACGTCCACTACATTAGTGCCAATCTCAAAGGAAGATATTTTGGCTTTCAGCAGTAAGGTGATGTCCTGTAGGCCAGCGCGTTTGTTTACATAGCCCTGCTCACGCAACACCTGCTCATCAGCAAAGCCTTTCGACTGAATGTAAGGCAAGCTTACCACGGCTTCCAGCTTGTCGGTGATGCCGTAGCTGCCATACAGGTTAACAGAACTGACTTCTACCCGGTCGAAAATCGGAACCCGGTCGATTTTTTCGGGCGCCAGGTACACGCTCTGGTAGCGCTCCAGCGTGCCCGACACGACCACCGAGCCGTGGCCTTTGCCAGGCAGAAACCCACTAACCAAGCTTTGGGCATTGCCAGTGGCCGCAGCGGCTACATTTAGAAGTGAAAAAAGCAGTAAAAAACGGTAGGTGTGTTGCATAGAGGCGCGAGGTTGAAAAGTTGAAATTACAGAAAGACTTCAGGAAATTATTCAAGACGGCTACCTTTACAGCGTGTCTCAAATTAGGAAGTGTGTTTGTACATCAGATTATACGGCCTTACGTACTTGACGCATTGCCTGGATTTGTTGCCGAGTAAATCCGAATACATTTTTTTTTCGTTACTACTTCACTTTAGGGCAAATACCGCTCTAAAATCCCTGATTTCACCTCTTTGCATATGAAAAGAATAGTACCCACCTGGATTGCTGGCGTAGCTTTCAGCACACTGATTCTGGCAGGCTGCCAGAAAAATGATGAGCTAGATCCGACCATTGCTGGAGTGGCAGTTGCCAATCCGGATTTCCAAGTTTTGGAAGACGCCGCTATCCGTGGCGACGTTGTGTCGATATTGTCCAATAAGAACCCGAATGACCCCGAGGGCAATTACACCGTATTCGCGCCTACCAACGAGGGGTTCGGGCGATTAGGCCTGTACTCAGCCTCTGATCTGCTAACCCTGCAGCAGCCATTTCTGCGCAACACACTTTTTTACCACGTAACGGGCGGTACTGTAGCTGCAGCCGACCTGCGGGCCGGCGTGGTGTCGCCTTCCGCATTAGGGCCAAACCGCCGCATTATCAGCCGCAGCGGCAGCCTCTATGTGAATGGCTCCAAGATTGTGGCCACCGACGTGAAAGCTTCCAATGGCACTATCCACGCTGTGGATAAGGTGCTGCTGGCTACCGGCCTCGACATTGTGCAGTCGGCGGTGGCGCTGAAAGATGCGCAGGTATTCACCAGGCCCGAGCTAAGCTTTCTGGTGGAAGCCGTATTGTACTGCAACCTGGCCGGCGCACTGTCGGCCACTCCCGGTAGCGCACCACTCACGGTATTTGCCCCCACCGATCAGGCATTCAAAGATTTGGGCGTTGCGCTGAATGTGCCGTTGAACGTGCCCGCCGATATCCGCAAGCTACCACAGGCCACGGTGACGGCCGTATTGCTCAACCATGTAGTGCCGGGTGGCCAGTTCACACCCGAGCTGCCCGAAAACAGCAGCGTAACTACGGCTGGCGGCAGCCGGTTGGCACTTGGCGCTTTCAGCAACGGTACGCTTTCTGTGAAAGGCACTAACAACGCTGTGCCGGCGGCTATGGTCATTCCGGATGTGCAGTGTACCAATGGAGTAGTGCACGTCATCGACCGGGTTTTGCTGCCCTAAGCAGTTTTGGGTTTGCCGCGTGGAATCCTGGGTTGGGCGACTATCTGCCGGCCCCGAACCAATAGTGGTTTCGAGCTGGCTGATGGCTGCCGTATTTGCTGGCAATTACACGCGTCCGGCTGTTAAAGACTGCCGCCGATCAAGCGCCCTGTTCATCCCTTGCCTTTATGAAAAAGTTGGCTTTCAACCACAAGTGGGTTGGCGTAGCACTGCTCCTGTTTTTGCTGCTGCTGGCTGGAGGGCAGGTACGGGCACAGCAAACGGCGCCTACCGTCCGGCATTCTTTGGAAGGCCAGTGGAAAGGCGCCCTCACGGTGCCTGGCGGTAGTTTGCCCCTCACTATTACGGTAACAGAACTGGCAGATGGGAATCGGTTTGCGGTGCTGGATGTGCCTATGCAACGCGTGAACCGGGAGCCCATGACCGTGACGCCCCGGGGCGACACCCTGACATTTGAGGCCGAGCAGGCGGGCTGCCGCTTTGTGGGCCGCCGCACTCCCGATGGCCTGCAGCTGTTGGGCGTCTGGCAACAGCCGGGCTACGCCACGCCCCTGACGCTGTTGTTTGTGCCACCAGCTGTTCCGCAGGCCGCCAAGGCATTTAAGTTTCCGCCGCCTTACCGGGTTGAGGAAGTGATGGTGCCTAATACCACTGACCACCTGCAACTGGCCGGGACGCTTACAGTGCCCGCCGGTGAAGGCCCTTTCCCGGCTGTAGTACTACTGTCTGATCAGGATGTGCAAACCCGGGACGCTCAATATGGTGACTTCGCTTTGTTTGGTAACCTGGCAGACTACCTCACCCGCCGCGGAGTGGCCGTACTGCGCCTCGATGACCGGGGAGCCGGAAAGTCGGGCGGCGACTCAACTACGGCCACTGTGGCCGCCCGCATCCGCGACGCTCAGGCGGGCCTGAGTTTTTTGCGTGCCCGGCCCCTCATTGATATTGCGCACTTAGGGTTGATCGGACACGGGCAGGGGGGTAATGTTGCCTTGCTGGCCGCTGCTCAGCCTTTGCCGCCTAACTTCACAATAACCCTCGCGGCCGCCGGCCTGCCGGGCTCCGAGTTGCTGGCTGAGCAGCGCCCATCGATGCTGTTGCGGTCCGGTGCCGCCGATACGGCGCTGCTGAGTCTGGCCCGGCGCCAGGAGCTGGCCCGCCAGCAAGCCCAGACTCAGGCCGATAAGCTGCGAGCATCCGGCTCCAACGCTGCGCAGGTGGCTACCTTTTTAGAGCAGCAGCGCCTGCGCCAGAAGGTAGAAGACAAGAAGCGGATAGAAGCGCAGCGCAAACGCCGCCGCACTATGCTCGACATCATTGCCAACAGCCCCGATGCTGCCCAGTCTCAGGCCATTGTGGCCAATATGGTGCGGCAGGATGCACCCGGAATGCCACCCGAAACAGTGCAGGCCGTGGTGGCCCGCCTTACCTCGCCCTGGTACCGCGACTATGTGAAACTGGACCCGCGTCCGGAACTCAGCAGAGCCCAGGGAGCCATCCTGCTGCTGCACGGTACCGCCGATGATATGGTGGAAGCGCAAACCAATCTGGAGCTCCTCAGCAGAGGTCTGAAAGGCAACATCCGCGTAACCACGCATAAAATTGAAGGGGCCAACCACCTGTTCCAGGCTCCCACCACCGAGTGGCCGCTGCTCAACGGTCAGCCTCGTCCGGTGGTGTCCACGGCCACACTCGAAATCCTGCACGCCTGGATTATGGAGGAAGTGAAAGAGTAAGCACACTCAAGCACTACCGTATTCAACACGGAAGCAGCCCAGACAGCCTTTGAAATGAGGTGTTTGGGCTGCTTTCGTATGGTATGGTTTCTATACCCTATCCCGCAGGTACTGATACACTTCGGGATTGGAAAGCAGGGTGCCGTGGTGCAGCTTTGGGAATACGCGGGTGCTGATCTGCTGCTCGGGTGGCAGGGCTGGGTCGCCGAAAACGCGGCCCAGGGCGCTGCCGGCCCCTACCAGGCCGTCGCCGAAGTAGTCGTGCAAAGCAGAGTTGGCCGATTTCAGCAGCGAGCCTACCAGCACGTGGTAGCGCACGCCAGGCAGCGGCGGCACCAGCGTGCGGGGCGGAAACAGGTCGTCGGCGTGCGGGTCCTGCCAGTCGGCATCCACCAGAATGGCGTGCCGCAGGTCCTTGATGCCGTTGCTGCGCTTGTCAATCAGGCCGCTAATAAAGCGGGTAGGGCGCAGGTTGATTTTGCGCAGCACCACCGAGGTGAAGTGGCTGTTCTGCTCCAGAAACGAGCCGTCGTTGGGCACACCCAGCAGAAACACGTCCTGCAGGTGCGAGAGCCACGAAACGCCAGTTTCTGTCTGCGCTGCCTGCGACGCATAGTAGCCGGCTGACCGAATCACGAGGCCGCCCATGCTGTGCCCCACCAGCGAGAGTCGCCCGATGGCGTTGGGGTAGGTTGTGAGCAGTTCGGTGAGTAGGGCGTGGAGCAGCTGGCCATTCTGGGAAATGTGCAGGCCGGTGTTGTAGCGCACATAAAGACACACTGCGCCGGTTTCCTGCTGCAGGCGCGGGCCGTAGCGCAGCCCACCTTCGCCGGAACCAGCCTGCCAGATTACCTCGTCGCCCATGAGGCCATGCAGAAACACCACTACCTTGCATGGGCCCTTGGTGCCGGCCGCCAGGCGCAGCGCCGAAACAGGCACGTCGGCGGCGTGGCGGCGGAAGCTCATCTGGATGGCCCGGCGGTCCTGGCGCTCGGCCAGCTGGTCGCCGAAGGCTCCGTTGAGTACCGGTAGCGTGAAATGAATGTTTTCCTGCCCTGTGCGGTAGAGGAAGCCAGCCGTGTTAAATGGCACTGTGGCGGCCCGGCCCACCGCCCGAATAGTCCGCCGCCAGCGCGAAGGCGAGGCGGCACCAGGCAGCACGTCTTCTGCTGAAGTATCCTCATTTGAAGCCGGTGGAGCGGTTAGGTCAGCTGGATTGGTGGTATCGGCCGGGGTGGTTGAGCTGGTGGTGTCGTCGGGAACTGGTGCGCCCGGCGTGGGGAGGGCTGACGGATCAGGTAAGGGCGGTTTTTTCGTCACGGAATCAGGAGTTTGCGCGTCAGCGGGCCATCGGGCGGGCTAAGGTGCAAAAGATACACACCCGCTGGCATTCCGCGTAAATCTACGCGGCGGCCGCTGGCTTCGTTGAGTGGTGCGGCCGGCTGCTGCCGGACCAGCTGGCCTTGGGTATTGAAAACCTGGTAGGCCGCTGTGGCCACGGCCGGCTGCGGCAATGAAGCCAAGACAAACTCGCCCGAGGTGCTGGGGTTAGGATAAATACTCAGAGCCGCTTGGGTGGCGGCCGGGGCTGCCGTAGCCGTTATCGTGCCTGTCAGCCCGATGTCATCTATCCACAATGCCGAGCTGGCCGCAACAGAGCCGGTGCCACACAGAAAAAACAGCCGCAGGGAGTCGGGTACAACGCCTGTACTGTAGGTGAGCGGCAGCGAAAACTGGCCGTAGCCGGCCCGAGCCGGCAAAATAGCCGCGGCAGCGCCCACCAGTTGGGCAGTGGGGCCGCCGCCCCGGGTGAGAGCCACGTACACCGCGGCCGAGTCGTTGGCGGTTAGCGTGAGCTTGTACCAGAACTGCAGCGCCGCCGGCCGCCCCGTGAATGGAATGCCGCCAATACCGAACGTGTTGGAATTGACAAAGCGCGAACCCAAGATCAGAAAGGATGGAAAGGGCACCCCAAATATGGCCTTGCTTTCCATCTTGGCCGCAAAGCTGCCAGAGTTGCGGTCGGTGCTCTTCGTGACGGTGCCCAGGGCCACAGGCAAACCCTGCCCGGCGTAGATGGCATCGGTGGTGAGCCAGCTGGTAGGATACTCCGAGGCGCCCTGCGTGGTCCAGGTTTCCAGGCCGCCATTAGGCACATTTTGCGCCGAAGCCGGCTGGCCCCCGGCAAGAATAATCAGCCCGAAGGCAGCAAAGAGTAGCGTTTTCATAGCCTGGCAGACGGTTAGGAGCGAACAGGCCAAGCGGCCCTTCCGCCGGCCTATCCTAAAGATACCACGCCCGCTGCACCTGAAAAATCACATAAATGAGTGATGGGCAGTAGGTTGAAATTGTGGATGCAGCCGTACATCAACCACAAAAAAACTCCTGCCACCGGTAGGTACCGGCAGCAGGAGTATAGCAAGCAACTAAAGCCGAACGAGTCTAGCGGATAAGCTTGCGCGTAACGGGTCCGTCGGGAGTGTTGAGCTGAAGCAGATAAACACCGGCCGGTAAGTCGCGCAGCTCTACAGGGCGGCCACCAGCAGCACTGCGTGGTGCTGCTGCTGCCGTACGTACTACCCGCCCGGTAGCATCGGAAATGGTGTAGGGAGCAGTAGCCACAGCTGGGTTTGCTACCGAAGAAAGCTGGTATACTCCGTTGGGGCTGGGGTTTGGATACACAGTGAGAGTTGCGTCGAGGGCCGGGTTCCGGGCCGACTGCACAGTGCCGGTCAAACTTACATCGTCAATGAAAAGGGAGGTGCCGGTGGTAATATTTTGGGCAAGGCCAGACGCAAAGGCAAGGCGCAGCGTATCCGGCGTATCGGGGCGGCGGTAGGTGAGGGGCAGCGTCACGAGCGTGTAGCCAGCCTGAGGCGCCAGAATCTGGAAGGCGTCGGCCACAATTTCCGAGTTGCCATTCACAGTTTTATAAAGCGCTACCTGCACCCCTGCCGAGTCAGAAGCCGGGCCGGTTGTCTTGTAGTAAAACTGCAGATTGGCGGGCCGGCTGGTGTAAGCAACGCCCCCGCCAATATCGTTGTTACCGGCGCCAAGCCGGGTTCCAAGCACCAGAAAACCGGGCAACTCACCTTGGAAATCCTGGGTTTGCAGCTTGGCTGCAAAGTTGCCGCTACGCTTATCGGTCGATTTAACCGTGGTGTTGGTGGAAAAAGGCAAAGGCCCCAGCAGTTCAGCAAGAACGTCGTCCAGCGTCAGCCAAGTCTGTGGCGACTCGGAGGCGCCGCGCTGAGCCCAGGTTTCAAGGGTACCATTCGGAACAGCCTGCTGCGCTACTGCGCTACTGGTGCCGAAAAGGGCCAGTACGCCGGCCGCTAAGGGTAATAGAGACTTCATAGAAATTGAAAAAAATGGAAAGAAAGTAAAAGATGATAGTGGCAAAAACAGTGGATTGCCATGATAAGTACCTCACCAAAACTGTGCCGGGATGTAGCTGCCAGAAAAAAGTTCCCGAATTGCTGCTTTTTTTTGGCATGGGCTGCACTTATTTCAATCCGCTGCTTACTGCAGGATAAAGAGTAGCACCAAGCCGAAAATTGGGCTTGGCTGGAAGCCAATAATAGCAACTACTGTAATGGAGGCCGACGCAGTGCCTGAATCAGCAACCCGGTTAGCAGGCCAGTGGCCAGCCCGCCAAGGTGGGCGGCGTTGTCGGTACCGGTGGGGCCTGAGAGGCCGCTTACCAGGCTGCCGAGCGCGAAGTAGAGCAAAAGCCCCAACAGGCCGGCCCGCTCCTGGCGACTAAGGGCGCCGCCACGCGTGAGCAGCATTGCCAGTACCATTCCATACAATCCGAAAATGGCGCCTGACGCTCCTACGGAATTGACGCCCTGCGTGTGCCACCACAAGCTGGCCAGGCTACCACCCACACCACTTAGCAGGTACACCAGCAGCCACCGGCCACTCCCGGCTTTGGCCTCGGCCATCAGCCCCAGCAGCAGCAATGCACTCAGGTTGAGGAAAAGATGCGCCGGCCCGCTGTGCAAAAACGTGCCGCTAACCAGGCGCCAGGGCTGCGCCCGCACCAGCCCCGAAAAGTTGGAGCCCCACGCAATGAGGTCGGCGCCAGAGGGAGCCAGCAGATTTACACCCCCCAGCGCGCCCATAGTACCATACGGCAACAAATTAGCCAATAGCAGCAATGGCGTAGCAGCATAGCCCCGCCGGGGCCAGAAGACAGCGCGCAGCAACCGGCCGACTGCTCGGAGCGTGCTGCCTTCCGGCTCGGCGGCCACGGCTGGCGGTGGGCTGGCAGGTTTGCCTGGTAGCTCCGTCGGAATCAGGCCACGGCGCTGAAGCTCCAGCAGTGCCGCCGCCCCCACGGCCGGATACCGGCCAGCCTGCTGCGCTAAGAGTAGCAGTTCGGCGTTGGTCTTGTGCGCAAAAGGATTTTCGGGAACTGGCGTTTCCATATGGCAGAACTCAGAGGCTCAGCGCTATCAACAACCAGCCCACGCCCAACGTCCGGTCCATCATCTGCCAGAACCGACCATTTGCCTGCAAGAAATACTTGCCAAGCGAGTAGTTGAAAGTAAAGCATGAATCAGCAATGAGTTGATTTAATGACTATTTGAATATCTGATTATCCTTTAAGTGAATAAAAGGCTGAAAATTTAACTATATTTAGTCTTTATTGTTCTGTTTATACCCTTTCCCACCGCGCCTTTTTGTCATTTATAGTAATGTCTGTTACTGCAATCCTGCGTGCCCGGGCCCAACAGCGCTTGGCAAAACAGTTATATCACAATGCCCGCTCCAGAGCTATATTTACACAAGCAGGCCTGGCTCTGAAAGAAAGCCACATGAGCTTCCGGCAGTTTTTTTCCTGGTCGAATCCGGTATCGTCGGGGTTGCGGAGTTTGAAGTACGTGTTGGTTGCGCTGCTGCGGCTGCCGCTGGGGCGCAGTGCGCGGCTCAGCTATGGCTATACCGGCGAAGACCGCCTGCTTGAGTCGTTGCTTAAGCCATTGGTTACCTACAATGGCTTCTATGTGGAAGTGGGGTGCAACGAGCCGCGCTTTATTTCCAACACGTTTCTGCTGTACCGGCGCGGCTGGCGTGGCATCTGTATCGACGCTAATCAGCAGCTGATTGATAAGTTTGGCCGCATCCGGCCCCGCGACCAGGCCGTATGCGCCTTTGTGGCCCACGAGCTGGAGCCGCTGGCTTACCTGGAGTTTGGCAACAATGTATTATCTACCGCCGACCCGCAGTATGTGCCGCAGTATCTGGCGCAGGGCGAGCAAATCGAGCGGACGCGGCAGGTGCAGCCCCGCACGCTCACGGCCATTCTCGACGAGCGCCATGCGCCGCCCCACTTCGACCTGCTTACGATAGACGCCGAGGAGTTCGACCTGTCGGTGCTGGAGTCGTTGGATTTCGAGGCCTACCGGCCTCGGCTGGTGATGGTAGAAGCCGAGGATTTTGATCCGCTACAGCCACTGCAGCACCCCATCACCACGTTTTTGCTGGCTCGCAACTACAGCTTCAAAGGCAGCATCCTTAAAAACCTGTACTTCCTCGACGAAGCCGCTTAAATCAAGATGGTCGTTTGGGTTACAACGTACCACGCCGCAGGCGGGCAGTCCATTTGTCGCGGCTGAGCAGGGCTTCCCGCATCACCGTGGCCGAATCCTGCATTCTGGTGAGCTCAGGTGTGTAAATCGGCAGGCCATTGCCGTAGCGGCCGCTCAGGTTCTGCAGCAGATCCATGCGCAGGTAGGCGGCGCGGCGCATCAGCTCCACCCGCTCGGTAAGCACCGGTGTCAGCTTGTGGTCGTAGGCCAAGGCTTTATTAAGGCGGTGCCACTCTTCCAGCACGGTACTGGCCTGGCCGGGTAGGGTGGCGTCGGGCTGGGTGTTGCGTAGTTGGTTGAGCAGGTAGGTGCTCTGGTTTTCGGCCTTCCAGTAGCGCTCGGCCAGCAGCCGGTATTTGCGGGTCGCTACGGTGTCGCGGGTGCGCTCGGTGGCCGGCAGCTGGCGCAGCTCCTGCGCTATCTGGGTGCGCGTAAGCGAGTCGAAGGCCGGAATCAGGCGCGTTTCCACGGTTTCCAGCACGGGCGGGCCGGCTTCTTTGCGGGCCTGCTCGGCGGCCTGGCGGCGGGCAGCGTTCTGGTTTTCCCAATACAGCAGGCCGCCCAGCAGCAGTGCCACCAGCACACCTACCCACACGGCGGGGCGTTGCCATACTGCTGGTTCCGGTTCCTCGTCATACACCGGCAGATGGCTCCCCATGGGTTGCAGCTCGGTAGCCGGGTCGGGGCTGATGCCGCGGCGGCGTAGCTCCTGCCGAGCAGTGTTTACCAAATCCGTATGATATAGCTCCGGGTTGCGGGCCAGAAAAAGCAACTCGGCGTCAGTTTTCTGATGGATAAATTCGGAATCGGAAGGAGCAGACATGCAGGATAAGGGCAGCAAAATGAATAATTGGCCTTCAAGTTGGTAAAAAGCCCCGGTACTACCATGCGCGCCGCCCAACGCCGGCATCGGCTGGTGCGTATAGCCCAGCAGCAAGGTCTGCCGGACGGCAGATCTGCACCTGCTACCACCCCTCTTTACTTCCTCTCCCATGAGCGCCGATCAAACCAACCATTCCGACCAGAACACCCAGTCCACGCCCAATGCCTCTTCCGAGCAGGAAGGCCGTCAGCTCAGCACCGGTGGCGAAATTCCCGCCCAGCAAGATGCTGATGCCCAGGCCAGCGGCAACCCTGAATCCACTAGCACCCAGCAGAACATGGGCGACGGCAGCGGCATCCGCGGCGACTATGGCAATGCCAGCCAAACCAATGGCGCCGAAGGCACTTCGGAAGCCAACGCTGAAGGTGCCCCGAAGCAGAATAATCAGTAGATTAAATACCCCCTTCATGCGGTAAATTCTGTATTTGCCACACTGCTACGTAGCCCTCATGCGGCGGAAGACTCTATCTTTCGCCGCATGAGGGTTTTTGTTTTTTCGTTGACTGCGGCCGGTAGCCTGCTGGCGCTGGCCGGCCCGGTAGCTGCGCAGCGCGGCCGCAATCCGCTAACCGAGCTGCTGCAGGCCGATACGGCCCATTTTGGCCGCGTGCTGCGCGACCCGGCTGCCTATCGGGTGCAGGTGCTGTACACCCAGATCAACCGCGACGCACGCGGCCGGCCGCATTTCCGCACGTTCCGGTACGGGGCGCCGGCCACGCAGTATTTCTACCCGGCCAGCACCGTGAAGCTGCCGGCCGCCGCGCTGGCGCTGCAGAAGCTGCGGGCTTTGCGCGCCCAGGTGCCGGAGCTGACTGCTGCCTCGCCGCTGCGCATCGACACGGCGTTTGCCGGCCAGACTGCCGTGCTGCGTGATACTTCGGCCCTGAGCGGGCGGGCCAGTATTGGGCAGTATATCCGCAAAGTACTGCTGGTGAGTGATAATGACGCCTTCAATCGGCTCTATGAGTTCGTGGGGCAGCAGGATATGAACGAGCAGCTGCGCCGCCGCGGCCTGCCCGGAACGCGCTTGATTCACCGCCTTTCCGTCGGCGACCAGGAGCCGGGCTCGCGCCACACCAACCCGCTGGCTTTCTACGCCGATACCACCCTGAGCCGGCCGCTGTACGTGCAGCCCGCCGCTTACAACGCCCAGCCGCTACCCCCGCTGCCCGCCACCGATTTCCGCATAGGCCGCGGCTATATGCAGGGCGGGCGGGCCGTGGATGGGCAGGAAAATACGGTGCTGGTGCCCGAGCCGCTGGATCTGGGTAACAAGAACTATTTCCCGCTGCAGGAGCAGCAGCAGGTGCTGCGGGCCTTGCTGTTTCCGGAAGCTGTGCCGGCCCGCCAGCGGTTTGCGCTGGCCGCCGCCGACTATCAGTTTCTGCAGCGCTACCTCTCCATGCTGCCCCGCGAAAGCCAAGCCCCGCGCTACGACGTGGCCCATTTCCCCGATACTTACGCTAAGTTTCTGCTGGGTGGCGGGGGCACTACGCCGTTGCCGCCGGGCGTGCGGGTGTTCAACAAAATCGGGCAGGCGTATGGCTTCCTGATTGACAATGCCTACATCGTGGACCTGGAGCGCAACGTGGAGTTCCTGCTGTCGGCCGTCATCTACACCAACTCCGACGGCATCCTCAACGACGACAAGTACGACTACGACACTGTCGGTTTCCCGTTTATGCGCGACCTGGGGCAGGCGGTATTGCGCTACGAGCAGCAGCGCCCGCGCCGCCACGCCCCGGACCTTGGCCGCTTCCGCCTGGACTACCGCGCCACCACTACCGACGACGCCCCATGACTGAGCGCATGAGTGAGCAAATTGGTGAGCCCACTGCCGGCCCGCGCGTACTCAGTTCCGCCGACTACCGTCGCCTAGTACAGCAGCACCCCAGCCACGCCCTGGTTGATCTAACCGAAACGGTGCCAGGCCTGCGCCTGGATATCCGGTACGCCACGCCGCACAACCTGCTGGGCGAACCGCTCTACAACCGGGCTGCCGCGTTTCTGGCCAAGCCCGCCGCGCAGGACTTGGTGCGGGTGCAGGCCGCGCTGGCCCGGCACGGCGCCGGCCTGCTCGTGTACGATGCCTACCGGCCTTACCACGCCACGGTGCGCCTCTGGGACAAAGTGCAGGACGAACAGTACGCCGCGCCGCCCTGGCGCGGCTCCCGCCACAACCGCGGCGCCAGTCTTGATGTGGGCCTTGTGAACCTGGCCACCGGCCACCCGCTGCTCATGCCCACCGATTTCGACGACCTGACGCCCGTCGCCCATACCGCCTACGAGCCGGTTTCGGTGCTGGCCCGCCGCCACCGGGCGTGGCTGCTGGCCGCCATGAGCGCGCACGGCTTCCAGAACTATCCGGGCGAGTGGTGGCATTTTGATCATCACCGCTGGGCGGAATTCGACTTGCTGGACGTGCCGCTGGAAGCGCTGTAAGACGTGGCTGGTAGCAGCTGATGCCGGAACACCCCAGTCCGACGGCGGAGGCGTCCGACCAATTGCTGCATGCTGACGTTGTTAGGTTGATGTTCGGGTGGCATCGTTCAGGCAGCGCGGATAGCAACCGGTCGGACGCCTCCGGCGTCGGACTAGGAAGGCTACGAGACGAAAACCAGGTTCGATACCAAACCGGCCGCTTATCTGCGTAATTTGCAGGCTGATTCCCTGTTTTTGTGCTGATGTTCCGATTGTTTGCTGCTGGCCGCCTCGCGCTGTTTCTTCTTCTCACTGCCGGCCTGCTGGCCGCCTCGTGCCGCCCCGCCACTGCCGCCGATACGCCACCTAAGCGCGAGCTTCGCGGCGTCTGGATTGCCACGGTGGAAAATATCGACTGGCCCAGCGCCCGCACCCTTTCACCGGAACAGCAGCGCCGCGAGTACATCCGGCTGCTCGATGCCCAGCAGCGTAACGGCATCAACGCCGTGTTTGTGCAGGTGCGCCCCGCGTCGGATGCCTTCTACCAAAGCAGCCTGGAGCCCTGGAGCAAGTGGCTGACCGGCACCCAGGGTAAGGCCCCCAATCCCGCCTACGACCCGCTGCCCTTCCTGATCGAGGAAGCCCACGCCCGCGGCATGGAGTTTCACGCCTGGTTCAACCCCTACCGGGCCACCATGGACACCGTAACGCGCCGGCTGGCCGCCAACCACCCGTACCGGCAGCATCCGGAGTGGTTTATCCGGTTTTCCGGCAAGCTGCTCTACAACCCCGGCCTGCCGGAAGTGCGCCAGTACATCAACCGCGTGATTCTGGACGTAGTCAGCCGTTACGACATCGACGGCGTGCACTTCGACGACTATTTCTACCCGTATCCGGAGGCCAACCAGACCATCCACGACGAAGCCGCCTTCGCCCGCTTCAACCCCGACAACCTGAAGCTGGCCGACTGGCGCCGCCAGAATGTGAACCTGCTTATCCGCGACCTGCACAGCTCCATCCAGGGCACCAAGCGTTGGGTGAAGTTCGGCATTTCGCCCTTTGGCGTGTGGCGCAACCAGGCCACCGACCCCAACGGCTCGGCCACCAAAGCCTTCCAGGGCTACGACGGCCTCTATGCCGATGCGCTGGAATGGGTGCGCCAGGGCTGGGTTGACTACTTGCTGCCGCAGTTGTATTGGAGTTCTAACTTCAAGGTGGCGCAGTATCCGGTGCTGGTGGAGTGGTGGGCGCGCAACGCCAACGGCCGCCACCTCTACATCGGGCACGGCGCCTACCGCATGCTGGAAAGCACCAAGGCCGACACTACGTGGCGCAACCCGCGCGAGCTGCCCCGCCAGATTCGCTTCAACCGAACATTCCCGGCCGAGGTGGGCGGCAGCGTATTTTTCAGCGCGAAGTCGTTGCTGGCCAATGCGCTGCACACCACCGACTCGCTGCGGCAGAACCTGTTTCACTATCCGGCTTTAGTGCCCACCATGCCCTGGCTGGATGCCGTGCCACCCCGCCCGGCGCAGGGCCTGACGCTCACGGCCGCCCTGCCCACCAACATCCTCACCTGGCAGCCCGCCCCGGCTGCTGCCGACGGCGACCTGGCGGCGTACTACGTCATTTACCGCTTCGAGGATGGGGAAACGCCGACGCCCAACGACCCGCGCCGCATCCTAACCGTGGTGCGCCCGCGCACCAACGGCCTGCTGGCCTACACCGATACCTCGGCCCGCATCGGCCACGCCTACGCCTACTACCTTACGGCCGTCGACCGGCTGCACAACGAAAGCCGCCCCGTGAGTGTGCGCAGCACCGGCCGCCCCGGCGAAATCATCCTGGCCCAGGCTCCCACCGAAACACCCACAACGCCCGCGCCGGTAACCACCGCGCCGGCCCCGGCGGCCCCGTCCGTGGCGGTGCCCGTGCCGCGCCCGGCCGCCTCGCGCCCTGCGGCTTCGGCCGGCACCGTTACAAAGGTGAAAACCAAAGTCAAGCCCAAGAAAAAGCGCGGCTTTTTCAGCCGGATATTTGGCGGACGGTAGCAGCAAACAGAACGGTGTAGAGACGCGACACTTCGCGTCTCGTCGTTGCTGATGTTGTGTATCGGGTGCAGCTCTGGTCGTTCAACAACGAGACGCGAAGTGTCGCGTCTCTACATCGTCCTCACGGCCCCGTTACTTTTTGGCCGGAAGCCGCTCGTATTCCAGCTGCTCGAAAATCTGTAGCTCGGGCTGCCAGATGGGCGTCTGGAGCAGCAGCTTGCGGCGCGTGAGCTCCAGCATCAGCTGCCCATTGAACAGCGGGCCATCGTTGGTTTGGGAGCTGCGGGTATAGAGCTGGTTGCGGCGCACGGAGTAGGTGCCCTGCTCGGTGAGCACCAAGCGGCCGCCGCGGGTGGTGGTGTACGTGTAGGTGCTGTCGGGGTGAAATTCCACTACTAGCGTCAGCTCGCCGTTGCTGATACCGATGTTGGTTTCGGCGGCCGGGCTGTGGAAGAGTTTTTCCTGCAGCGAGTCCGGCAGGGTGGCGGGAGCCTCGAAGGCAATCTGGCGCAAACCCCACCGGCCCGTGAGCGGCGCTTGGGCCCGCGCCGCGCCGGTTGCAGCCAGCAGCAACAGCAGCGTTATCAGCCACCCAGGCAAAGCCGAAACGCGCCGCACCAAAAGCCAGGGCATCTGCATAATATAGTGGCGCACGCTAAGCGGCCGGCCGGCACTGGCTGCACACGCCCGACATCAGGTAGTCGCTCCGCTCGGCCTGAAAACGACCCGGTAGCACCACCGGCGGGATGGAAACCTGGTTGAGGCAGTACGTATGCTGGCAGGTGGTACACTTGAAATGCACGTGGTTGTCGTAGTGCGCGTGCTCGGTGCAGCCGGTGGCGCAGGCCGCGTAGCGGATGATGTCGGTGGCATCAATGACGCGGTGAATGACGCCTTGCTGCTCGAAGGTGCGCAGGGTGCGGTAGAGCGTAATCCGGTCGATGCCGGCCTCACCCAGCGCCTGCTCGATGTCGTTGCTGGATAGCGCGTAGGGGCGGCTCAGTAGCACCTGCAGCACCTGCCGCCGGATAGGAGTGGCGCGTAGCGCGTGGCGGGCCAGGGTTTCGTTGATACGGGCGGTAAGAGGCATACACAAAATTACAGATTCAGGCAGACTTGGGCCGTAGCAAGCCAGCAATTGAAGTAGCCCACAAGGCTAAGCCATAGGAAAGCTTGCTGCTACCAGCTTTCTAGAACGCAAACAGCCCGCCGGAAGTACCGGCGGGCTGTTCAGAAAGGTGTTTGTGCTATACGCTAGAATGCGCGATACTCGAACACGACGCGGGCCGTAGAGCCGGCCGTGCTGGGTTTCACGCCTACTATGCGCAGCAGCATGGGCTCGGCGCCACGTACGCGCACGGCAAACAAGTCGCCGGCGGCTACGGCGCCGGGCAGGGCCGTGGTGCCGGTCAGCGAGGCCGCGTTCTGGAAGAGCAGCGTGCCTACCGCATTGGCCGAGGCCGTGGTGTAGTAGCCCGTAGCGGCCGTGGCCACCGGAATCCGGTAGTACACGGTAGTGTTAGCCGACGAAAGGTTGACGGTAGTGCCGAAAACGCCACTGGCAAACAGGTCCTTGGTGGTGGCTGCCGCACTGGCTGGCACGTTGGCCCCCAAACGGAGGTCGTAGGCTACTGAATCCTGCGGGGCGCTGGGGCCGGACGTTACGCGGCCGGTGCGCACCCGGCTCAGGGCCGTGGGGGCCGCTACGTTGATTGGCGCGGCAGTAGCCGTCACGAAGAACGGGCCGGAATAAGATGTGAACAGGAAGGTAACCGGTTGGCCCTGCGAGCCACGTGGCACCATTACATCTACGGTCCGGGCGTTGGCAGCACCGTTGCTTGGGTTGCGAATCACGCCGGTGCGCACCGGTGCGCCCGTGCCAATCCGGTAGAAGGTCGTCAGGCTATCCACGTTCTTGAACAGCGTGGTGGTAGATGGCGTGGCGGGCACTACCCCAATTCCACCTTCGTTCAGCACCAGATTGTACCCGATGATGTCGTTTTCGGTTTGCGCCGTGGCGGCCAGGTTGTTGCGGAACGTGGTGATAGTGGTCGGAGAGGCTGTGGTGCCGAAGCGTAGGGTAGGGCGGGCCGCTACGTTGTAGGTGAAGCGCTGGCGGCGGGTAGCCCCGTTTTCAAACGTCGTCGTCACATCCACCCGCACGGCCGTCTGGTTGGGCAGGTTCGGGACGGTGTATGGAATCGGCTGGGCCGTAATGCCGGCCCGCTCATCAAAAAACGGGTTGGTGGGGACAAGCGTGGTTACCACGGCCGAGTCGGTTCGCCCAATCACCTGAAACACCGTAAAATCCCGGATTTTGTCGGCAGCGTTGAAACCAACCAGCAGATTTACCACCTCGCCGGGGGCATACTTGGTTTGCAGGCCAGCCGGAGCGGCCCCCAGAGTAGAAAAGCCTCCGTCGCCGGTCAGCGCGTAGGGTGGCTCGAAGTCGTCGTCGCAGGCAGTGATGGCCAGGCCGGCCAGGGCCAGCAGCAGGGGCCAGGGGCGCCGCGCCAGCGCCCGTATGTTAGAAAGTAGGTTCATAGAGAAAGTACATCAGAGAAAGAGAAAACGCACCAAACTAGCCTCAGGGCTGGTCCCACCACACGGGGCGGGTGGCGTAGTCGGGGTCGAGGCCGCCGATGGCCTGCACGTTCTGCGGGTTGTACTGGGTTTCGGTGAGAGCCGGCAGCAGGCGGCGCGGGAACTTACGCTGCGTAGGGTCGGCGGGAACCGGGTTGAAGATGGGGTTCACGCCGTTCGGGAAAGCCAGGTTCACGTAGATATCGGAGCGGAAATCAAAGCGCCGCATATCCGACCACGCCTCGGGGTTCAGAAACAAGGCAATGTACTTCTGCTCCATGATGCGCTTGAAGTCCAGCTGCGCCTCGGTCTGGGCCACGGCGGCGCTGCTGAGGTAGCCATCAATCTGCTGCTGGGTCAGGATCGGGAACGTAACCGTGAGGCCCTGCGAGGCGAAGGTACCACCCGTACCAATTTTGCGGATGTGCGCCTCAATGCCCTGCCGGTAGGCCTGCAGCGCCCGGGTGCGGTTGCCGAGGCGGAACGCGGCTTCGGCCTCAATGAACTTCAGCTCGTGGTAGGTAATGATTTCGTGGTAGCCCAGGTCGCGGGCGTACCAGCCGGAGTAGAAATCGGAAGCGCCACCGGTCTGGGCAATGGGCGTGCCGCCCGATACGCCAGGGTTAGTGCCCACACTCACAGAGGTAGCCATAACGGCCAGACGCGGGTCCGTTACGCCCGGATACGTAGCATTGGCCGCACTACCGTTCAGGTAGCGCAGCAGATTCACAGAAAACGTAGCGCCGGCAAAATTGGCGCGCGCCGTACCGAAAATGCTGGTGCTGCCCGTCACGGGTGGCACCGGCACCTCCATCTGGAGCTGCGCATCGTCGGCCGAGGAAGTGAAACCCTTGTCTACGGCAGCCAATACGGCCTGGGCGCTGTAGTTGCCTTTTTTGGTAAGGTGCTGCAGCTGCCGGGCCCGCAGCGAGTAAGCCAGCTTCACCCACTTGGTGGCGTCGCCGCGGTACAGGATGTCGCCGCTGGGGCTGGGCACGGTGGTGTAGAGTGGGCGCACGTTGGCCGAAGCCGGCTTCAGCATTTCCTGCTCGCCTTCGTCCAGCAGCCGGAAAATCGTCTGGTAAATCTGCTCCTGCGGGTCGTATTTCGGCGAGAAGTTGCCGCCGCCCTGGAAGGCTTCCGTGAACGGCACGTCGCCCATCATGTCGGTGAGGTGAGCCAGCGACATGGCCTGCGTGATTTTAGCGGCGCCCACATAATACGGCGAGCCTTCTGCCTCGGCCGCCGTGATGGTGGCGCGCAGGTTGCCCGACGCGTAGAAGTAGAAGTAGTTGAACGTGTTGTTGCCGTTGCCGGTGGCAAAGTAGTACTGGTCGGTGCTAGAGGCCGGGGCCCGGCGCACGATATGCTGCGTGATGTAAGGCGTCACGAGCGACGTAAACATCTGCTGCTGGAAGGCCTGGGAAATGCCGCCGGGCAGCAGGAAGTTAGGCGTCGAGCTGATAGGGTTGTTGGGGTCGGTGTTTACGTCGAGGAAACTCTCGCACGAGCTTAGCGCCCCGCCACCCGCCAGCAGACCCAGAAGGAGAAGGTATTTTTTCATGGAATGTTGAAGAGTTGATAGTTGCTGATTGATGGATAAGAAGCTGCCAGTCAGGAAAGAAGCCAGCTGCCGAAAAGCGTGGCTGGCGTCAGTGCCAACATGCTTTTCACAATCAACAGAACAGAGTTAGAAGTTCACGCGCAGGGCCA
Source organism: Hymenobacter puniceus (assembly GCF_014333525.1). Taxonomy (GTDB): domain Bacteria; phylum Bacteroidota; class Bacteroidia; order Cytophagales; family Hymenobacteraceae; genus Hymenobacter. The sequence continues at coordinate 50,226 of NZ_JACSCX010000001.1, read as the reverse complement.
TATCGACGCCGCGGGTAGCGGGCGTGCTGCCGTAGTCGAAGCCGCCCGAGCCACCGCCGCGCACCCCGGCGCCAGCCGCAGCCGTTTCGGGGTCAGCACCAGAGTAGTTCGTGAACAGCACTAGGTTGCGGCCCGTCACGCTCAGCTCTACGCCTTTCACAAAGCCTTTGCCCAGCAGCGTAGCCGGCAGCCGGTAGGCCAGCGTGGCGTAGCGCAGGCGGGTCCAGGAGCCATCTTCCACGAAGGCCCAGCCGGTGCCGCCCACCTGGTTGATGAAGTAGCCCTGGGTGAGTTCCACGGGGCGCGTGTTCGGCGAGTACGTGCCGTCGGAAGCGCGTACCACACCCTCGATAACGGCGGTCTGGTTGCGGTCCAGCGTCTTGTTGCTGAGGCCCGAACGCACGGCAATCCACTCGTTGCCGTTCACCACATCGCCGCCCTTGCGGAAGTCCAGCATAAACGCCAGCGACAAGCCTTTATAGGCCAGCGTGTTGGTGAGCTGGGTGGTGAACTGCGGCGCCCGGTCGCCGGCGTACACAAACGTGCCCGCCACCACCGACGGATAGCCGGTAGTAGGGCTGATAATCACCTGCCCGAAATAAGGCGAGCTGGTGTCCGTGACGCGGGCGTAGTCCTGCACGCCGATGGACGTAATGGGCCGGTTGGGGAAGGCGCTGCCGCGAGCCACGTCAATCACCCACGAGTCCGACTGGTTTACTTCGGTCAAGAAGCTCGGCAGCTTTTTGGCGCGGTTCTCATTGTGGAAGAAGTTGGCCAGCACGTCCCAGGTGAAGCCCGAGGCCGTCTGCACGGGCCGACCGTTCAGGGCAATTTCCACGCCTTTGTTGGTAACGGTGCCACCGTTGATGTACTGCAGAATGTAGCCCGAAGCCTGGCTGACGCGGGGCGCAATCAGCTGGTCGCGGGTTTCCGAGTAGTACACGCCGGCATCGAGGCCCAGGCGGCCTTTCAGGAACTGGAAGTCCAGGCCGGCCTCGTAGGAGCGGGTGCGCTCGGGCTTGAGCAACGCGTTTGAGCCGAAGAATCCCTGGCGGAAGCCCTGCCCGATGTAGGTGCTCTGGGCTAGCGGCGAATCTACGCGGTAGGGGCCGGTGTCTTTGCCTACCTCGGCCACGGCCAGCCGCAGCTTGCCGTAGTTCAGGATGGAGTTGTTGTCGAGGCCCAGCGTGCGCGAAAACTCGTAGCCCAGCGTGGCCGAGCCGTACAGGAAGCCCTGCCCGTAGTTCTTGCCTTTGTCAGGCCGTGGCAGCGTCGACGACATGTCATAGCGCGCACTTACTTCCATCGTTACCTGCTTGAACAGGTCCACGTTGATACGGGCAAAGTTGCCCACCAGCCGCCGCAGCGAGTTGGTGGTCAGGGCGCCGCGGTTTACGGTGTTGTTGATGGAGTTGAAGTTGGGCGAACGAAATACCAGACCAATGATGTCGGTGGTTTCGCGCAGGCCCTGCTCCACGGAGTTGCCCAGCAGCAACGAGCCGCTGATGTTCTCGTTGAACGAGTGCGACAGAATGGCCGTCAGGTTGGAGTTGAGCAGCCGGTTCTGGGTGGTTGTCTCCGAAATGCCGCCGTCCTGGTTGTTGGGCTGCGAGGTGCCCACCGCCCGGATGGAGCGGACTTTTTCGGTGTAGAAGTCGGTGCCCAGGTTGTAGTTTACCGTCAGCCATTTCACCGGCTCGTACGTCACCTGCGCGTTACCGATGAGGCGGTTGGTGCGGTCCGTAATCGGGTTGCGCTCCACCGTGAAGTAGGGGTTGTCGGCGTCGGAGCTGCCGATGCCGCCAATCAGGCGGCGGCGCGTGCCGTCGGGGTTGAGGTAGTTGCGGGCGTCGTCGTTGCGGGGCCAGGTCAGCAAGCTCACCATGTAGCCACCCGAGCCGCCAAACAGGCCCGGGCCCTGCAGCGGCCGACGGCCACCCGAGTTCAGGTATTGCGCCGAACCCTGGGCCCGAATTTTGGGTGACACCTGCAGCGTGCCCGACAAGCGCACCGTGCTTTTATCGAACTCCGAGTTGCGGGCCACGCCGGTCTGGTCGAGGTGCGAGGCCGAAAGCAGGAACGAGCCTTTCTCAGTGCCGCCCGTCACGGTCAGGTAGTTCTGGTAGTTGTAGGCGGTTTTGTAGAAGTCGCCCAGGTTATCGTATACCGTTTCGCCGGGCGCAAACTGCGGCCCCCACGAAGAGCGGGTGGTCGCATCAAAAATGCCGGCCGCGCCCTGCTTGTATTTGTCCTGCAGCTTGGGCAGGCGGTTCACCTCGTCTACCGACACCTGCGTGCGGTAGTCCACCGTCACGACACCTGACTTGCCTTTTTTGGTGGTAATGATAACGGCGCCGTTGGCGGCCCGCAAGCCGTAGAGCGCGGCGGCGGCCGGGCCCTTCAGCACGGTCATGGTTTCCACGTCCTCGGGGTTGATGTCGGCGGCGCGGTTCTGCGACGACACCGAGCGACCCAGCAAGCCGTTGAAGGCCGAGCCACCGCCCGGCGCCGTCGACTCCACGAACGACGTGTTGTCCATGATGATGCCGTCAATTACGAACAGCGGCTGGTTGTCGCCGTCCAGCGAGTTGCCGCCCCGGATAACGATGGAAGCGCCTTCGCCGGCCCCACCACCCGAACTGGTCACCTGCACGCCCGCTACCTTGCCCTGCAGGGCATTCACGATGTTGGGCTGGCGCGACTCGATGATATCCTTGCTGGAAACTTCCTGGGCGCCATAGTTCACCTGGCGGCGCTCCTGCTTGATTCCAAAGGCCGTTACGATGACGTCGTTCAGCGCCGTGGTGTTTTCCTTGAGGCTGATATCCACGGAGCCGTCGTTGCCGACGGTGCGCTCCTGGGCGGTATAGCCGATAAAGCTGAAGCTCAGGGTGCTGCCCGGGGCGGCCTGCAGCGTGTAGCGGCCGTCGGAGCCGGTGCTGGCACCGTTGGTGGTGCCTTTCACGAGCACCGTCACGCCGGGCAGCGGCGTGTTGTTGGCGTCAGTCACGATGCCCGTGACTGTGCGCAGGTTCTGTTGGGCATGGGCTGGAAGGGCCGCCGCCACACTCAGGACCGGCGCTAGCAAGTAGAGTCTGTTCATAGAGAAATGAGGTGTGGGAGTTGGTGAGAGATTAAGCAAAGAAAATCGGCCGAAACCGGACTGCTATGCACAGTCTGGCTCCGGCCGGTGAAAGAGCACGCACACAAGCAAAAAGCAACAAAGTAGCGTGTTAGCCATGAAAAAGCGTGTAAATGAACTGCAGTAGCCGCCATTTTGAGACGGTTAGGCCGAAAAAACAACAGGCCAGTCCAAAAAGGCGGGATTAAAGCTAGAAAGCAGCGCAATAGTAGCCAACTATATATAGTATTTTATTTAGCGTGGATTTGACTTTGAATGCTGCCGCCAAAATCCCATTTTTCCGCGCTTTCCAAGTCCATCTTCCCACCTGTTGCCCCTACTTTATGTCTGCTGCCAGTTCTGCCGCCTCGCGCGTACCCGTCCGTGTCTTTCCCGATTCCGAGCAAGCCTCTGTGCAGGTGGCCCGCGAGCTGGCTGCCTTTATCCGGCAGCGGGCCCAGGAGGGCCGCCCGGCTGTGCTGGGCCTCGCCACCGGCTCGTCGCCGACGCGGGTGTACGAGGAGCTGGTGCGGCTGCACCGCGAGGAAGGCCTCAGCTTCCAGAATGTGGTCAGCTTCAACCTCGACGAGTATTTCCCGATGGCGCCCGACTCGCTGCAGAGCTACGTGCGCTTCATGCGCGAGTACCTCTTCGACCACATCGACATCAAGCCCGAAAACGTGCACATCCCCGACGGCACCGTGCCCGCCGACCAGGTTGGCGAGTTCTGCCGCCGCTATGAAGAGCAGATCCGCGAGGCCGGCGGCATCGACTGGCAGCTGCTGGGCATCGGGCGTACCGGCCACATCGGCTTCAACGAGCCCGGCTCCGGCGCCGCCTCGCGCACCCGCCTCATTACCCTCGACCACATCACGCGCACCGACGCCGCCTCCGACTTCTACGGTGAGGAAAACGTGCCGCGCCGCGCTATTACGATGGGCGTAGGCACCATTCTGGAAGCCCGCCACATTGTGCTGCTGGCCTGGGGCGAAGGCAAAGCGGCCGTGATAAAGCGCATGGTGGAAGGCGAGCCCACCGACACCGTGCCGGCCACCTATCTGCAGCACCACCCCGCCGTGCAGGCCGTGCTCGATGAGGCCGCCGCCGCCGAGCTCAGCTCGCGCAAAACGCCCTGGCTGGCCGGCCAGACCAGCAACTGGCAGGATGCCGCCCAAGTGCGGAAAGCCGTGACTTGGCTGGCCCGGCTGGTGGAAAAGCCCATCCTCAAGCTCACCGACGAAGACTACAACGAAAACGGCCTTTCCGACCTCCTGGCCGAAGCCGAAGGGCAGGCGTATAGCCTCAACATTCGAGTGTTCAACGAGCTGCAGCACACTATTACGGGCTGGCCCGGCGGCAAGCCCAACGCCGACGATACGCACCGCCCCGAGCGGGCCACGCCCTTCCCCAAGCGGGCCCTCATCTTCTCGCCCCACCCCGACGACGACGTAATCAGCATGGGCGGCACGCTGATCCGGCTGGTGGACCAGGGGCACGAGGTGCACGTAGCGTACCAGACCTCCGGCAACATTGCCGTGTTCGATGACGAGGCCATCCGCTTCGCCGATTTCGTGGCCGACTACGACGAGGCCTTCAGCTTAGCCAGCGAGCAGCCCGCCGACAATCTGTACCGCCGCGTGGCCGACACGCTCAAAAGCAAGCAGCCCGGCCAGGTAGACTCCGACGAGGTGCAGCAGATCAAGGGCCTGATCCGGCGCGGCGAGGCCAAGAGCGCCCTGCGCTACGCCGGCCTCGACCCCGACACCCGCGCCCACTTCCAGGACCTGCCGTTCTACGAAACCGGCCGGGTGCGCAAAAAGCCGCTCGGCGAAGAGGATATCCAGCTTACCATCGACCTGCTCAACCGGCTGCAGCCCCACCAGATCTACGCCGCCGGCGACCTGAGCGACCCGCACGGCACGCACCGCGTGTGTCTGGCGGCCATTTTTGAAGCCGTGCGGCGGCTGAAAGCGGCGGGCACGCCCTGGCTGCAGGATTGCTGGGTGTGGCTGTACCGCGGCGCCTGGCAGGAGTGGGACGTGGCCCAGATTGAAATGGCCGTGCCGCTAAGCCCGCAGGAACTCACGCGCAAGCGCCGCGCCATCTTCAAGCACCAAAGCCAGAAAGACCGGCCGCTGTTTCCGGGCGCCGACCAGCGCGAGTTCTGGCAGCGCGCCGAGGAGCGCAACCGCACCACCGCCCGCATCTACGACCAGCTGGGTCTGCCCGAATATGAAGGCATCGAGGCCTTTGTGCGCTGGCATTTTTAGGGTAGCGCAACGGCTTCTTAACGTACTAGCTCGCTGAGGCTTGGAGTGTGTTTGGGATGTTAAAAAAGCGCCGTTTGCGTCATGCTGAACGAAGTCGGAGAGTCTCTGCCATCTTGGTGAAAGGCGCCCAGACGAAGCAGTAGAGATGCTTCGGCTTCGCTCAGCATGACGTTCTTTTTAAATTCTCAGACACGCTCTTGGCTACGCTCTGGGTGCTGTACGCAGTGCATGAGCTATAACTAAGATTAATAGCCTATATTTCTTGGCATAGTGCCTCTGATTTCCACACCTCTTGCTCTCTACCTGTATGGGAAACACCTACTTCTCTACCCGGCTAACCCGCTCCGTGGGGTGGCTGCCGGTGTGTCTGCTGCTGGCCAGCTCAGCCACTGCCCAGAACACGCGCTATACGTTGCGGGGCCGCGTGCAGGACGCCGCGGGCGAGGCAGTGCCCGGCGCTTCGGTGCGCATCCTCAACACTGTGCTTGGCACGGCCTCAGGCATTGATGGCTCGTTCGAGCTGGCGGCCGCGCTGAATCCCGGCACCTATACGCTGGAAGTATCGTCGGTGGGCTACCGGCCGCAGCGGCAGACGGTGGCGCTGGGCACCGATGCCAGCTTTGCCGTACCCGTTGTCAGCCTCACCGAGGATCTGGTGCGGCTGAATGACGTGGTAGTGACGGGTACCTCGGTGGCTACCAGCAAGCGCCAGCTCGGCAACACCATTGCTACGGTGCAGGCCGCCGAGCTGCTGACTGCTGTGCCCACCCAGATTGACCAGGCGCTGCAGGGCAAGTTTTCAGGCGTGCAGATCACGCAGAACTCCGGCAACCCGGCGGGCGGCATTTCGGTGCGGCTGCGCGGGCCCAGCACGGTGGCGGGCTCGTCGGAGCCGCTCTATATCATTGATGGCGTAATCGTCAACAACGACTCGCCGCAGCTGCTTGATCTGGGTGGTTCGGCCCAAAATCGGCTGGTGGATATTTCGCCCAATGATATTGAACGGATTGAGGTGATAAAAGGCGCGGCAGCGGCGGCCATCTACGGCTCGCGAGCTTCCAACGGCGTGGTGCAGATTTTCACCAAGCGCGGCCGCGACGGGGTGCCACAGATTACGGTTTCGTCGCAGTTTCTGGTATCGCAGCTCCGCAAAAAGCTCGACTACAACCAGTATCCGTTTCGGTTTGTGAACACCAACAACGCCGACCTCACCCAGGAGCCGGTGCAGCGCTACGACTATCAGGAAGATATCTTCCGCACGGCCATCGGCACCGACAACTACGTGTCGCTTTCGGGGGGCAATGGCGGCACCAAGTACTTTGCTTCCGGCAACTATTTCCGCAACCAGGGCATCATTGACAACAGCGAGTTCAACCGCGGCGGCGGGCGGGTGCGGGTGCAGCAGACGCTGGGCAGCAAAGCCAGCCTGAGCGCCGGTGCCGCCTATACCCTCAGCCAAAGCCGCGACGTACCCAACGGCGGCATTACGGAAGCATATGGAGCCCTCACCGGCTTTATTTTCTCCAACAACGACATCAACCCGGCCCCCGACCCCATAACCGGGCGCTACCCCAGCACGGCGCGGGCCATTGCGCGCACCAACCCGCTGGAAGCCATCAACCGCTTCGACTTCCGGCAGCGCACGTCCCGCTTCATCGGCGACGTGCAACTTAACCTCACCCCCTTCGCGGGCTTCACCGTAGACTACGTGCTGGGCTACGATGCCAGCACGCAGGTGGGCACGGGCTTTATTCCGGTGGGCAGCACGGCGCCCACCTACACCGCCGGCTTTGCCCGCCGCGCCGACCGCACGGCGCTGCTCACCAACAATGACCTGACGCTGAGTTACCGCCGTGACTTTCTGCCCTGGCTGGCCAGCACCACTACCGCCGGCGGCACCCTGCAGTCTGACCAGAGTTTTACCACCGGCATCCGCAGCACCCAGTTGGCGCCTTTGGTGCAAACCACTTCCAGTGGTATTGCCGTAGCGAATGAGTTCCGCTCGGAGCGCACCATTCGGGGAGCCTTTTTGCAACAAACGTTGGGCTTGGGCAACCGCGTGTTCCTGACTGGCGCCGTGCGCGTAGATGAGGGCTCGATTTATGGAGCCAACAACCGCCGCCAGACGTATTATAAGGCCGGCGCCTCTTATGTGCTGTCAGATGAGGCGTTTTACAAGGAAAGCTTCCTGGGCCGGGCGCTACCCCAGCTGAAATTACGCGCATCCTACGGCCAAGCCGGCAACCTTACGGCCATTGACCCTTACGGCCGCTTCACTAACTTCGAACCGGTGCAGGCCGGGGCAGTACCAGGCTTGCTGGCCAGCACGCTGCAAGGCAATGCCAACCTAGGTCCTGAGCGCCAAGAAGAGTTTGAAGCAGGCTTTGATTTGAGCATGCTCAATGACCGGTTGAGCTTCGAGTTTTCGTACTACGACAAGCAGGTGAACGACCTGATTCTGCGCCGCGACCTGAATTTTAGTAGTGGGTTTTCCTTTCAGTTTGCCAATGTTGGGCAGCTCACCAACCGGGGTGTAGAGCTGCTGGTGCGGGCCGTGCCGGTGCAGGCCACGGCGGCGCGCTGGACCGTCACGGGCACGTTCACCACCAATCGCAACAAAATCACCAACATCCCGAACGGTCTCGTCACGTTCCCCGATGGCTTTGGGCTGGTGGCGGCCGTGGAAGGCCAGCCGCTAGGCACCTACTATGGTACCTATTCGGCCCGCAACCCCGATGGGTCCTTGCTGCTCACGCCTGCCGGGCTGCCGCAGCGCGAGCGGGGCGTACAAACTACGCCCGCCAACGGCACCCCGCAGCGCGGCGCCGACGGGCAGCCGTCGGGCGCGCTGCTCAACGGTGTCGTGGGCAACCCCAACCCGCGCTACATTGCCTCGCTGATCAACGAGGTGGCGTTGCTCGACAACCGCCTCACGCTACGCGTGCAGTTTGACACCCAGCAGAATTTCGACGTGTTCAACTTCACGAAGCGCGTAGGCACCCGCGACATTTTCGGCGGGCTGGCGGGCTATGAGGCGGAGCTGCGCGGCGAGGTAGCCAAAGGCACCAGCACGGCCGCCTACAACACGTTCGACAAGTGGGTGGAAGACGGCTCGTTTGTGAAGCTGCGCGAAGCGTCCGTGAGCTTTCTGATTAAGCCCAAAGCTATGGGCTTGCGCGATTTGCGCCTGAGCGTAGCGGGGCGCAACCTGCTCGTCTTCACTGACTACACCGGCTACGACCCCGAGGTAAACGCCGCCGGCCAGAGCAACGCCGTACGCGGCTTCGATTTTGTGGAGGTGCCCATTCCCCGGTCGGTGTCGGTGGGTTTCAATGCCACTTTCTAGGGAAGTGACTTTTACCTTTTACTCCTCAAGAACATGAAAGCACTTTTCTATAAACTGCCCGTTGCCGGCCTTGCCCTCCTGACCTTGCTGGCCGGCTGCAGCCTCGACCTGCCCAACCCCAATGCGGCCTCTGACGCGGACACGCTGACCTCGCGGGAGGGCGTACTGGCGTTGAGCGTGGGCTTGCGCCAGGTGTATTCCACACAGGCGTTGGAACCCATCATCCTCACCACCGGCACCACGGCCCGCGAAGTGAAGGGCATTACCACGTTTTTCAACATCACGGAGCTGGAGCAGGGCGGGCCGCAACTTTCGCCCAACAACGCCAACACCTCAGCCCTGTTTGCCCGCAACTACCGCGTCATCCGCACCGCCGACCAGCTGATTGCGGCGGCGCCGACCGTGCTGTCGGCCGACGCCGCCACCCGCAGCGGTGTACTGGCCCATGCTTATCTGTTCAAGGCCGCGGCCCTGGCAGGCGTAGCTTCGGGCTTCGAGCAGGGCCCGCTGACGGCTGCCGACGGGGCGCCCGCCTACGTGCCGCGCCAGCAATTGCTGGCCGAAGGCATCCGGTTATTGGACTTGGCCGCACAGGAGCTGACAACCACGGCACCGTCAGCTGAATTCAACACCACCGTGCTCGGCACCAATTTCAACCTGCCTAACACAGTGCAGGCCTACCGCGCCCGCCTCAACCTGCGGGCCGGCAACTACGCCGCGGCCCTCACGGCCGCCAACCTCGTGAATCTGACCGTACGCTCGGAGTTCACCTATTCGGCGCAAAATCCCAATCCGGTGTTTCAATTTACCATTCTAGCCGGCACCAACTTCCGCCCCCGCGACAATTTCGGGCTGCCCGCCAACCTGGTGGAAGCCAACGACGGGCGCCTGGCTTTCTTCCTGACCGGGCCAGTGGTACGCAACACCGAAAACGGCAGCACCGACAATATCCGGTCGTTGGCCGGCTTTTTCGGAACGGTTAGTAGTTTTATTCCGGCATACCAGCCCGACGAAATCCGGCTGATTCGGGCCGAGGCCAATCTGCGGGGGGCCACGCCCAACTTAGCGGCGGCGCTGACGGACATCAACGCCGTGCGCACCCAGGCCAGCGGCGATTTATTTGGGGTGCACGCCAACCTGCCGGCCTACAGCGGACCGCTGACCGTGGATGCGCTGTTGCTGGAAGTGTACAAGCAGCGCAGCGCCGAGCTGTTTTTGAGCGGCCAGCGCCTGGAAGATAGCCGCCGCTTCGCGCGGCCAACGCCCCCGGCCAGCCTGACGGAGCGCAACCGCAATTTCTACCCGTATCCGCAGCAGGAGCGGGTCAACAACCCCAACACGCCCGCTGATCCGGCCATCTAGTTGGGGAGAACAGGCTGAACACACGAACGGCTGGCTTCTGCTTCGGGTAGGGGCCAGCCGTTCGTGTGTTCAGCCAATAAGGGAAAGTGCTTGTGACGCGGCCGTATTTCATAGCTTTGAATATTCTCGCTTCATCATAATCTGCCACTGATCTGCTATGCAAACCACCACCCAGGCTGCTATAGAAACTACCGGCGCCGTGCCGCTGGCCGAAGCCTCGCAGCCGGCCCGCCTGATTTCACTTGACGTGTTCCGGGGCCTCACCGTCATGGCCATGATTCTGGTGAACAACCCCGGCGACTGGGGCCACATCTACGCGCCGCTGGAGCATGCGCACTGGCACGGCTGCACGCCTACCGACCTGATATTCCCGTTTTTCCTGTTCATCGTAGGCGTCAGCATCGTGTACGCGCTGGACGGGGCGCGGCAGAAGCCAGAGACGCACGGCCGCACGATGGTGCGTATCCTGAAACGGTCGGCCATTCTGTTCGGGCTGGGGCTGCTGGGGGCCTTATACCCGAAGTTCGAGTTTGAGACGCTGCGGATTCCGGGGGTGCTGGCGCGCATTTCGTGGGTATTTCTGGTGTGCGGGCTGCTGTTTCTGAAAACCACGCGGCAACAGCAAATCGGGTTGCTGGCTTTCGCGCTGGTGCTCTACAATGTGCTGCTGCAGGTGGTGCCGGTGCCCGGTTACGGGGCCGCTAATCTGGAGGCTGGTACCAATTTCGGCGCCTGGCTGGATCGGCTGGTGTTCACCGAAAATCACCTCTGGAAAAGCAGCCGCACCTGGGACCCCGAAGGCCTGCTCGGTACGCTGCCCGCCATCGGCACGGGCCTGCTCGGGATGCTGACGGCGCAGTGGCTGCGCCGCAAAGACGTGGAGCCGGCAACCCGCGTGGCGTGGCTGTTCGTGGCGGGCGGGGCGGCTGTGCTGATGGGCATGGTCTGGAACGGCTGGTTTCCCATCAACAAAAGCCTCTGGACTAGCTCCTACGTGCTCTACACCGGTGGCCTAGCCATGATGGCACTAGCTGCTCTCTACTGGCTGACGGACGTGCAGAACTACCGTGGTTGGTGGACCAAGCCGGCGCTGGCCTACGGCGTAAATGCCATTACCGTGTTCTTCCTGTCGGCTATCGTCTCCAAAACTCTCAACCTGATCAAAGTTGGCGACGTGACGTTGCGCGCCTGGCTCTATAACACATTTTTCACGCCCTACTTTAGCCCTATCAATGCCTCGCTGGCTGGCGCGCTGGTGTGCGTGCTTATTTGGCTGGGTGTGCTGTGGGTGATGTATAAGAAAGGCGTGATTATTAAGGTGTAATAAAAACTGTCATCCTGAGCGGAGCGAAGGACCTTATCACGTTAGAACAAGCCTTTTTTGGGCAGGCTCATCGTCCATACGTAATAAGTTACTGCGCTCCGCTCAGGATGACAGAAGTTGTTTCGTTTAAAACGAATACCCCGCGAAATCCTTCCGGAGCTGCGTCTTGAGCAGCTTGCCGGTGGCGGTGTGGGGCAGCTGGTCCACAAATTCGACAGCTTCCGGTATCCACCAGCTAGCCACTTTACCGTCGTAGAAAGCCAGCAGTTCCTCGGCCGTGACGGTGGCTTCGGGCTTGCGCACTACCACCAGCAGGGGCCGCTCGCTCCACTTGGGATGGGGCACACCGATAACGGCCGCTTCGGCTACCTGTGGGTGCCCGATGGCCAGGTTTTCCAGCTCGATGCTCGAAATCCACTCGCCGCCCGACTTGATGACGTCCTTGCTGCGGTCGGTGATTTGCATGAAGCCGTTGGAGTCGATGGTGGCCACGTCGCCGGTGCGGAACCAGCCGCTGGCGGTCAGCTCGCCGGGGTGTGCGGCGCGGAAATACTCGGCCACGATGAACGGGCCGCGCACCAGCAGGTCGCCGAACGCCACGCCGTCGTGGGGGAGGGGCTGGCCGGCATCGTCCATTATCTTCATATCGACGCCGAAAATGGCGCGGCCCTGCTTGGTCTGGATGGCAAACTGCTCATCGGAGCTGAGGCTGAGCTGCTGTGTTTTGAGGGTGCAGACTGTGCCCAGCGGCGAGGTTTCGCTCATGCCCCAGGCGTGCCGTATTTCCACGCCCAGCTCTTCATCAAACGCCTTGAGCAAAGCCGGCGGGCAAGAGGCGCCGCCCACTATCATGCGCCGCAGGGTACTGAACTGCAGTTTTTTCTCGCGCATAAACGTTAGCAGGCCAAACCAGATGGTAGGCACGCCAGCCGTGAAGGTCACGCCTTCCGTTTCATACAGCTCGTAGAGGCTAGCCGCGTCGAGGCCGGGGCCAGGCAGCACCAGCTTGCAGCCGTTGAGCGGCGCCACGTACGGAATGCCCCAGGCGTTGACGTGGAACATGGGCACCACGGGCAGCACCGTGTCGCGGGCCGAGCAGTTGAAGCAGTCAGGCAGGGAGGCGGCGTAGCTGTGCAGCAGCGTGGAGCGGTGCGAGTAGAGCACGCCCTTGGGCTGGTCGGTGGTGCCGGATGTGTAGCAGAGCGAGGAAGCCGTGTTTTCGTCGAAATAGGGCCACTCGTACTCGTCGTTTTCGGTGGCCAGTAGGTCCTCAAAGCAGCGCAGATCGGGCAGGCTGGTGGCTACGGGCATATGGGCCCTGTCGGTCAGCAGCACCCAGTTTTCCACTTTGGGGCAGCTGGGTGCCAGCTTTTCTACCAGTGGCAGGAAGGTGAGGTCGAAGAATAAAATCCGGTCTTCGGCGTGGTTGATGATGTAGACCAGCTGCTCGAAAAATAGGCGTGGATTTATGGTGTGGCACACGGCGGCGCTGCCCGACACGGCGTAGTACAGCTCCAGGTGGCGGTGCGTGTTCCAGGCCAGCGTGCCCACCCGGTCGCCGCGCCGGATGCCCAGGCGGGCCAGGGCGTGGGCCAGCTGCCGGCTGCGCGTGCCCAGGCCGGCGTAGGTGTAGCGGTGTATGCCTCCCTCCGGCATCCGGCTCACGATTTCGGTGTCAGAATGCCACTTTTCGGCGTGTTCGAGGAGGCCGGCAATACGCAGCGGCTCCTGCATCATGAGTCCTAGCATGGTGGGGCAGTTTGGTGGGGTTGGCAGGGCAATAAGCTACAGATAAAACCGCGGCTCCGCTACCGTAGCTCCCGTTCCGCCGAATCTTATGCGGCCTTTAGGGCAGCCGGTACCACAGGCCGGAGCCGTCTTCCTCGAAGCCAACGACACCCTGCTGTTTGGTGACGTATAGCGTCCGGACAAATTTAAAGCGGGCAGTACTCGTCACTACGGCCCTGGTGGTGTAGCGAAGTACATCAGTGAAGATGCGGCCGCCGAGAGTTGCTTGCGGTAAGTATTGCCAGCTTGCAGACGAATTCCACTCAGAAACCGGTAAATCTACGGGCAGGTAGTAACCGGAAAACCCAGGCCACGATGAATACGAGCTTAAGTAAGGAGTTTTGTCGGGCTGGCCTTCGTGAATCTGCAGATCAAGGGCGTAGTCGGTGGTTTGCGAGGAGTCGCAGCGGCTACCCAGGCAGATTTTGCTGAATACAATAGAGTCGGCGCGCTGAAACTTCACGGCAACGCGCTGGTAGTAATAGCGTGTGCCGCCGCCTAAAGGGCCAACAACTCTTTCCTCTTGAAGCGTGTCGATTACGTGCGTAATTCGATAACGGCGAACCTTAGCGCTACGCGCGTTGCCAAACCGCAGCTCGTCATTTTTTCTATAAATCTGCCATTCTAGCTGAGCTGGTGTAAGCCGATAGTTCGGTACTTCATCAGGAGACTTGTGATGGTAGCAACCAGTGATAATAGAGGTCAGTGCGCTGCAAAGCACGAAAACGGGAATACGCATAGTGCTGGAAAATATAGTGCTGGAAAATAGCGTGTGCATGGATAGTCGGACGAATATTTCTTGGCAGCAAAAGTCTTCTCAGGGCAGCCGGTACCACAACGTATTGCCTTCCTCGAATCCGACAACTCCGAATCCTTTGGCATAGTAAACGAACCGGGCCGGCTTGTTGCGAGGAAATCCGGACGGATTACCCGATAGGCCATTGGGAATGCGCAGCACGGATTCGTAATTGATGCCGCCCAGGCGAAGCGTTGGCAGCAACTGCGCGGAATTCATAAGTGGACGCCCGGCAATTACTTCATCAATCGGAAGGCTATTGCTGAATCCGAAGTCCCAATTGAGATATGCGTATCCAACATCGAAGTTGTCACCAGCGCTCATACTCAAGAGCGAGCGGGCATACGTGTCCGGTATAGAATCGGGGCGGGTAGGCGTGCTGGTTGGAGTGGGCGTGTAGCGAATCGTGTCGGTTCGGCGGACCAGCACCTCAATCGACTGGCTTTTAACGCGCTTTGGAGAACCAAAAAATACCGGAGCGTTTCCACCTATGGAATACTCTTTTAGCTTGTCCTCTACTTCGTCGATAATGAATGTCCGCACCTTGCCGGAGCTGGCCTGCCCAAACCGCAGCACGTTGCCGGTGCGGTAAGGCTGCCAGGCCAACTGCTCAGTGGAGAGCCTGAACTCCTGGACTGGGTTTTTACTGCAGCCGGAGAGTAGACCAAGCAGAGAAAAGGCGGGCAACAGATAAGTATGCTTCATGGATAGGTATATATGATATGGGGTGTTGTGCAATGGCAGTAGCGCGAACTACAAAGTTCGCGCTACTGCCACCGGTAGGATAGAGCTGCGAACAGGCAAATAAGTTGCACAAAAAATACCCCGGCCAACTGGCCGGGGTATCTGCTATTGTTCTTTCGGAACCGTGCTTTCTATTTCCTGCCGTTGCACGGGCCGCACGCTTTCCAGCGCCACTTGTAGCACGCCGGAGCGCACGCTCAGCTCAGACAGCTTGTTGTTGCGGCGCGAGGGGTTTACCCGGTTGGTGAGCACAATGCAAGTCAGCTCCTCCTTGGGGTCAACCCAGAAGTAGGTGCCCGTGAAGCCGGTGTGCCCGTAGCTCTGCTGCGACACGCTCTTGGCCGAGTTGACTGTGGGGTTAGCAGCGGGCCTATCGAAGCCGAGGGCGCGGCGGTTGTCGGGGCAGAACTGGCACTTGGTGTACTCCTGCACGGTTTCGGGCTTCAGCAGCTGCTGGCCGCCGTACTTGCCATTCCAGGCGTAGAGCTGCACCACTTTGGCCAGGTCGTTGGCGTTGCCGAACAGGCCAGCGTGGCCCGAGAGGCCGCCGAGCAACGCCGCGCCCTCATCATCGACGGTGCCGTGTAGCAGCTGCTTGCGGAACAGCGAATCGTACTCGGTGGGAGCGATGCGGGCCAGCGGGAAGCGGCGCGTGGGATTGTAGCCCAGCGAGGTGGCGCCCAGCGGCCGGTAGATTTCGTCGGTGATAAACTGGTTGAGGGGCTTGCCGCTGGCGGCCTGCACGAAGCGCGGGTACAGAATAAACGACAAATCGGAGTACACGTAGCCGGGCTTCTCGTTCAGCGGCGACTCGGCAATAGCCTTCGTTATCAGCTCTGGGAAATCCTGGCGGGCCCACAGGCCAGTAGCGGCCCGCAGCGGGAAGCGCGCCGACGAGTCGGGGCGGAAGTAGCGGCGGCTAAGCTCCGAAGGCTTCGTGAGCGACACTTCCTTGGCCTCGGGACTTTTGCCGAGCAGCGAGTTGAACAGGCCGCGCGGCTTGGTGTAGTCTTTCCAGAATGGAATCCAAGCCTTGAGACGAGCTTGGTGCGTCAGCACGTCGCGCAGCTTCAGATCCTGCTTGTTGGTGCCCACCAGCTCCGGCAGCAACTGGCCCATGGTCATGTCGGGGTTGAACTTGCCCTGGTCCTGCAGGCGCATCAGGGCCGGCAGTGCCGCCGATACTTTGGTCAGCGAAGCCAGGTCGTAGAGGTCGGTGTTGCGGACGGCGCGGCTGGGCTTGCCGGCTTGGCTGGGTGCATCAGCAAACGTGTGCGTGCCGTAGCTTTTGCGCAGAACCACCACGCCGCGCCGGGCAATAACCACCTCGCCGCCGGGGAAGGCACGGGCCGCCACTGCGCCGTTCATAATTGAGTCCACGCGGGCTTCAAGGTTGTTGTTCATGCCCACGGCCTCCGGGAAGCTGTAGCGCAACCGGGTGCCGCCCTGCGTGGCAAGGCCGGCGCCGTAGCTGTACTTGTCGCTCACGGTCACGGGCAGCTTGCCGCTGGCCGATATGCCTCCGAAAATCACCTCGGCGGCTACGTCCTGCGCGTTTTTGCTTTCCTGGTAGGCCAGCACCACGGCATCGGCGCGGTCCAAGTCCCGGATTTTGGCCACGGCGTAGGCATTGCCGAACACCGACACGATGAGCTTCTGGCCCTGGCTGCCTAGTTCGTGCAGCAGCACGTTGGTTTCCGAGGTTACGCCGAAGTTGGTGGCGGGCAGGCGGCCGAGGTTGTTCACCCCAATCAGCACCGTGTTAAAGCTTTTCAGCATTTCGCGCATCTTAGTCAGCTCATCCAGGCTGGGGGCGGCCGAAATCCAGAAGTGGCGGGCCGGGGCGTAGTCGGCCACCATGCGCTGGAAATCGGTGGTGTCTTTGGTGCCGATGGTGAGCGTAGCCAGGCGCAGCGTGTCGAGGCGCTGCAGGGGCAGCAGGTTGCGCTGGTTGCGCAGAACGGTTACAGACAGCTCGGTGAGGTGCTGGCTCAGGTACTGGGCGTGCGGCGTGTTCAGGTCCTGGGTGATATTCTGCAGGTCAATAGGCCGGTACTTGTCGAGGCCGGCCCACTGCTTCAAGGCCAGCATCTTGCGGCAGCGCGCATCAATGGATTCCTGCGAGAGCTGGCCGGCATTGATGGCGTCGCGCACCATGCGCAAGGCCAGTGGAATGTTCTTGCTGAACTCCAGAATGTCGTTGCCGGCCTGCAGGGCGCGCACGTCGGCGTCGCCGGGCGGGTACTTCGATATCACGCCTTTCATGTTCATAGCATCCGTAAACACCAT
Source organism: Hymenobacter puniceus (assembly GCF_014333525.1). GTDB lineage: Bacteria > Bacteroidota > Bacteroidia > Cytophagales > Hymenobacteraceae > Hymenobacter. The sequence continues at coordinate 33,186 of NZ_JACSCX010000001.1, read as the reverse complement.
GCCCTCGAAGCCCATCTTCTGCTTCAGTAAGCCCGTGGTAATGGGTGCGGAAAGCGTGCTGGGCATGCCGGTAGTATCAAGCGCCGGGATGTTGAGGTGGGCCACCATCATGCCGCCCAGGCCACGCGCCATCAGGCTACGGAACGGAAACAGCTCCAGCGTATCAATGCGCTTGCGGTCGATGCGCAGCAGGGGCAGCGCCAGGTGCGAGTCGGTGTCGGTGTCGCCGTGGCCGGGGAAGTGCTTGGCCACGGCCAGGATGTTGGCATCCTGCATGCCCTTCATGTAGAGGTAGCTTTTCTCGGTCACGCTCTGCCGGTCCTCGCCCCAGCTACGGTAGCCGATGACGGGGTTGGCGGCGTTGTTGTTCACATCCACCACCGGCGCGAAGTTGACGTGCATGCCCAGGCGCTTGAACTGCGCGGCCACCTCGGTGCCCATGTCGTACATCAGTTGGTTGTCGCGGATGCCGCCCAAACTCATCTGGAACGGGAAGCGCTGCACGCTGTCGAGGCGCATGCCCACGCCCCATTCAGCATCCATGGCCACCAGCAGCGGCACTTTGCTCTGGCTTTGGTAGCGGTTCAGCAGGCGCGACTGCCGCACTGGCCCGCCCTGGAAAAACACGATGCCCCCAATGCCATACTGCTGAATCAGCGCCGTAATCGAGTCCTCATCAATGCGCTTGCGGTTGGAATAGGCAGCCACCATAAACAGCTGTGCCACCCGCTGGTCGGGCGTGAGCGTGGCCATCACCGAGTCAACCCAGCGCGAGGCGGCTAGCTGCCCGGCGAAGGGCACGGGCTGGTTGCGGGTTTTGGGAGCTGCTTTGGCGGTTGTTTTGGGCGTAGCGGGCCGGACCGGGGCTTTGGCGGCGGGTGCGGCGGCCCGCGGCGGCAGGGCGCGGGTTGTCTTCTTCTTGGCGGTAGCCTGTTTACGACGCTGCGCGGAGGCGTCCGGAGAGCTTAGCAGTGCCAGCAGCAGCCACAGAAACGGAAGGAAGCGGGGGAAGGACAAGATAGAGGGGGAATGAGTGATAGGGCGAATTTACGGGAATCGGAAGGATGCAATAAGCAGAAGCAGGTACACTATTTCACTTCCACTTCTTCTTCGTAGAATACCTGGCCATTCTCTCCGCGCAGGGAGGCTGAAAGAAAGAGTTGCCGGCGCTTCTGGCGAAATTGAAAAAGACCGTAGTGCTTCTGATTCACGAGCGGCCCTACGCGCAGGTCGTTCGGCTCGCCGGTATTCTGAGCAGCAGGGTGCGTGAGGCCGCTGGAAGTCACTTCCAGCACCGGCGCGGCCAGGCCCGGCACCGCGAGGCGCGACATCTCGCCGATGTGCCGGTCGCCGCTAATAAGCAAAACGCCTTTGGGGTGCGTTTCGGTGAGCAGGGCCAGCAGGCGTTGGCGGGCCACCGGAAAATTGGCCCATTTCTCGAACCGATGCTGCTGCGGCAGAAACTGGATGCCGCACCCGATAATGTGCGCATCGGCGTCGGAGGTGCGGAGCTGCTGCCCGAGCCAGGCCCACTGCGCCTCGCCCAGCACGTCGCCGGTGGGGTTGGGCTGATACACCTGGTTGGCGTCGCGGTGCAGCTCATCCTGAAAATACCGGTCGTCCAGCAGCAGCACCTTCACTTTTTTGCGGCCCACGCGGTAGTCATAGGCGGCGTAGATGCCTTCCTGCTGGCGCCGGGGGCTGTTAGCTGGTTCCTGCAGAAAGTCGAGGGCCAGCTGCTGGTTCTGGGCCTTGAAAGGGTAGTGCCGGTCGCCGTCGTTGCGGCCGTAGTCGTGGTCGTCCCAGGTGCCAATGATGGCCGGTACCTGCCGCCGAAACTGCGCGTAGTCGGGTTGGTTGAACTGGGCGTCGTACTTGGCTTTCAATACGGCCGGATCGTCGGAGTCGCCATAAATATTGTCGCCAAGCCAAACCCAGACATCAGGTTTTTGGGCGGCAATGTCGTCCCAGAGCGGCTGCGGCAGATTGTGGCGGTTGCAGGAGCCGAAAGCAATGGTCAGATCTTTCTTCTGTGCTACGGCAGTACAGCTAGTCAGTAGGCTGGCCGCCAGAAGCGGAAACAGGAACTTCTTCATGCCGTAAAGATGCAGCTTTTGGGCAGGGGCTGCGGCCTTCTCTATAGTATGCGCCGTTGGCACGCCACAATTTTAAAAAGAGGGCATGGCAGCGTTTAATTCCGCAGTTCACCAGAGTGGGCCTACTTTTGCAGGTACCGTATATTCCTGCGGACTGCCTCGGCGTTAGAGTGGTGGTAGTTTATCTTTTTACTTCAATCCCGGTTGTTTTGGTTTTGCGCTCCTTTTTCTCTTTCGTTCTGTCTTTTGGCCGCGTGGCGCGGCCGGCGGGCCTGCTGCTGGCCGTGCTGCTGCTCACTCAGGCAACCCAGGCCCAAGTGCGGCTGCGCGGTACCGTGGTAGACAAGGACACCCGCGAGACGCTGCCCTTCGCCAGCGTAGTGGTGCGCGGCACCACGCTCGGTACCACCACCAACTCCGACGGCGAGTTTACGCTCAATGTGCCCAAGCTGCCCGTAACGCTGCTGGTGTCGGAGCTGGGACACCTCAAGGATACCATCCGGGTGACGAGTGCCGATGAGCCGTTGAGGCTGGCGCTGGCCACGGCCGCCGTGGCGCTGCCCGAGGTGAAAGTGGGCAGCTACCCGTTTCAGCTCGTCGACCGCGCCTACCGCCAGATGCGGGTCGGGTACCGCCAGAAGTTCTACGGCAAGGCCTTCTACCGCCAGGTGACGCGCATTGCCGGCCAGCCCACCGAACTGCAGGAAGTGGTCTGGAACGTGAAGTCCAGCAACGCCCGCATCGAGGGCACGGCCATTGCGCAGGGCCGCTACGCCGCCGTGCCTAGTATCACCAACTTCAGCAACTTCTCGCTCTACACCAAGTCCTACGGCTTGTTTGATGCCAACGCAGACACCACCAAGTCGCTGGCGCTGCTCAGCCCCAACGTGGTGCAAAACTACCTGCTGGAGCTGAAAGGCATCGTGTCGGGCGCTGACAGCACCAAAGGCGGCACGGCGGAAATTGCTTTCGAAACTCGCCCCGAGCTGACCAAATACAAAGCCACGGGCACTATCTGGATTGATATCGACAGCTACAAGGTGGTGCGCTACCACATGACGTCGCCCAACTTCACGGGCTCCACTTCCGACCCCAGCCAGAAATTCCGCGATACGCAGCTGGAAATCGAAATGGCTTTCCGCAACGACGACCCTGCCGTGGTGGTGGCGCCGCTGGAATACATGAAAGTGAACCTGGCCGCCAACCTGACCAGCCCCGGCAAGTCGGCCACGCCGCTGGCAGTGTCGTCGTTCACGTTTTTCTATGACACCAGCACCACGCCCACGGCCATTCCCTACGCCCGCGTGAGCGTAGCCGACCGCGACCTGGCCGCCATCAAATCCACGAAGTACGACCCTGAATTCTGGGCCAACAACCCCGTAGTGCAGCGCACGCCCGTGGAAGATGAGGTAATTGCCTCGTTTGAGAAGCGCGGCGCTTTCGGCACGATGGTGAAGAAAGCCGCTCCCAAACCCGACGTGCAAATCCGCGACGGCCGGATTATCCGGTAGTGTTTAGGGCTTAGGAAATAGGGCCTGGGGCTTAGGCTTCACCACCTGTCTAAAAGAAGAAGGCCCCACCGTAACCCGGCGGGGCCTTTTACATTTACCCTAAGCCCTAAGCCCTAAGCCCTAAGCCTAGCCTAGCCTAGCCTAGCCTAGCCTTTGCGCGACTCGTCGTAGCGGCTGGTTACTTCGCCCCAGTTTACCACACTCCAGAAGGTTTTGATGTAGTCGGGGCGCTTGTTCTGGTGTTTGAGGTAGTAGGCGTGCTCCCACACGTCGAGGCCCAGGATGGGCGTGCCGCGCTGGATGCCGGGCAAATCCATCAGGGGATTGTCCTGATTGGGTGTGCTGGTAATCATCAGCTTGTTGGCTTTTTTGTCGTGGATCAGCCAGGCCCAGCCGGAGCCGAAGCGGCCGGTGGCGGCCTTCGTGAATTCCTCGGTGAACTTCTCGTAGGAGCCGAAATCCTTGTTGATAGCCGCGGCCAAACCGCCAGTCGGCTGCCCGCCGCCCTTGGGCGACAGAATCTGCCAGAAGAAGGAGTGGTTCCAGTGGCCGCCGGCGTTGTTGCGGATGGCATCGGGCTGCTTGCTGGCCGAGGCCAGCAGCTGGGCCAGCGTCAGCTTTTCCTCAGGTTTGCCCATCACCGCTTCGTTGAGCTTCGAGACGTACGTTTTGTGGTGCGCGTCGTGGTGGATTTCCATGGTTTTTGCGTCGATGTGCGGCTCCAGCGCATTGAAGGCGTAGGGTAGGGCCGGCAGCGTAAACGGGCCATCGGCCATGGGCGTAGCGCGGGCCTCGCGGAGCAGCTTTTCTTCGTGGGCGGCGGCCAATAGAGCGGGGCTAACCAAGGCGCCAACCATCGTCAACAGGCCGTTTTTTAGAAAATCTCTCTTAAGCATGGCGGAAAGGAATATGTAAGGTTGTCGGTTGGGGAAGTGTACCCGTGCGGCGGGGCTGGGGTTGCGCATGTCGTCTATCATTCCGAGCAAAGCGAGGAATCTCGTCAGCGTAGTGATTTACCACACTGGCGAGATTCCTCGCTTTGCTCGGAATGATAGACGACTATACAACCGCTACGGGTTGGTGCTCCACATGCCAGCTTCCTTGATGAAGATGCGGCGGTTGAGTTTGAGCTGGGCCACCATAAATTCAGCTAGGTCTTCGGGCTGCATTACCTTGTCAGGGTTGCCGTCGGTGAGCTTGTTGCTGATGGCCAGCTCGGTGGCTACGGTGCTGGGCGTAAGGGCCGACACGCGGATGTTGTGCTTGCGCACTTCCTGCATCAATGACTCGGTGAGGCCGAGCACGGCAAACTTGGAGGCACTGTAGGCGCTGGTGGTAGCGGCGCCGCGCTGCCCGGCCGTGCTGGCCACGTTGATGATGTCGCCGGCTTCGCGGGCAATCATGCCAGGCAGTACGGCGCGGGTGGCGTAGTAGGTACCCAGCAGATTTACCTGAATGATGTGTTCCCACTCAGCAGGGTCCATGTCCACAAGTTTGGCGAAGGTGCCGATGCCGGCGTTGTTGATCAGAATATCGATGGAGCCGAGGGCTTCGGTGGCCTGTACTACGGCCGCTTCCACGGCGGCGCGGTCGGCAATGTCGGCGGCCAGCACTACGGCCTTCACGCCCAGGGCCTCAATTTCTTTCGCCACGTCCTGCAGCTGTGTTTCGGTGCGGGCCAGTAGCGCCACATTCACGCCTTCCTGCGCCAGCGCAACAGCTACTGCGCGTCCGATTCCTTTGCCTGCGCCTGTTACCAGGGCATTCTTTCCGGCTATTGATGCCATTTGTCTGAGAATAGTTAAGTGGAGTGTCTCGGCCTTTTACGAATGAGACGGGAATAGAACTGCCGGGTTGGGCAGAAGTTGAAAAAGCCGCTGGATTTAGCTGGCTGAAGACGGGTGAGTTCTCGCAAAAAGGTAGCTGAGCAGTAAGCTGGACACATCTGCTAGTGACTATGATAAATGCAATATGAAGAGTGTGCCAAGTATCCTGCGCGCCGAATATTTTATAGAAATCCAATTACTTATTTATTGTATAAATTATATAAATATATATTATAATGCAAAATAAATGTCGAATTATTCGACGCAATATACGGGCGACCGTACAAGTTGCAAGTTCAATCCAACTTAATTCACCTTAAAGTCTATTCATCATGAAAGTCAACTTACTTTCTTTTGTTCTACTTCTTTTGTTTGGTTTCAGTGCCTCTTCACAGGTGCAGGCCCAGACTACTTTCGTTTCGCGGCCGGGCGGTGGCCCCTGGAGTAGTCCTTCCACCTGGCTGGTGAACGGAGTGCCCGCTGTTTCAGCTCCTGCAAACAGCAACACTCGCCAAAGAGAAAGCAACAACATCATCGTCATCAACTCACCGGTTGTTCTTAATACCGATTATGTCATTGAAGGTGATAATGGTTTGCTGACCATAAATGCTGGAGGCTCACTTATAGAAGATGGCACGCCGCGCCGCCTGGATTTTGGCAGCCAGCGCGGCAACGACCAGTTGCGGCTGGTGCTGAATGGCGCCCTGCAGGTGAACTCGCTGAGCTTCATCAAGGCTGATGCCGAGATAAATGCGCCCTTGCGTACCAGCTGCAACATTTCCGTTGCCAACCAATCGACGCTCGAAGTGAATGGCAGCGTCAGCATTGAGGGCAACCTTATTGTGCGCCAGGGTAACCCTACCATCGAGGGTACTGGCCAGCTCAACATCAGTGGCTGCGTGCTTACCGGAAATAATGGCTCCCTCAATGGCCTGTTCGGGCCCAACATCAGCGTGTGTGTGCAGGGCGCAGCTAACACCTGCGATACGGAAGGGCTTTCCTGCAACACCAATGTTGCCGCTGCTATTACCATTGATGGCTGCCGTGCTCCGCTGCCGGTTGAGCTAAGCAGCTTCTCTGCTCAACGCAAAGGAGGCGTTGTGCAAATGGCCTGGACTACTGCTTCGGAAAACAACTCGTCCAGCTTCTTGGTGGAGCGTGCCAGCGACAGCCGCGAGTTTGCTGCTATAGCCTCGGTGCCAGCTGCCGGCTATTCGCAGATGGTACGCACGTATTCGGCCACCGACCAGAAGCCGTTAACGGGCAATAATTACTACCGCCTCAAGCAACTGGACCGGGATGGCACGTTTGCCTACTCGCAGGTAGTGAGCGTGCATGTAGCGGGCGTTGATAAGCCTGATTTGAGTGCCTACGGCACCAGCCGCCGCCTGACCGTGCAGCTGAATACATCGGCGGCTTTTGAAGCCTTGCGCGTTACAGATAGCATGGGCCGGGTGCTGTACACTGAGAATATGGCCGCTGGCACCACCGGCAGCGTAGTGCGGGAAATACCATTGCGCGGTACGGGCGCCGGCGTGTACATCGTGCAGGCCGTCACCAACCAAGGCACGATTAGCCGCAAATTCATGCTCACCGAATAGCCACGACAACCGCTAGTAGCGCTAGCGTAGCAGACAAAGCCCACGGAAAATTTCCGTGGGCTTTTTTGCGTCGGTGTACTCTCCGCTGCAAGCGCCCCGGAAACCTGTTATCTTGCCCGGGACCAACTCTACTCCACTATTTCGCATGAAAAAAATTGTCCTGACGGGCCTGCTCCTGAGCACGCTGCTCAGCGCCTGCAACCAGACGCCGCCCAAAACCGGGGAGGCCGCGGCCGTTACCAGCCTTGCCGACGTCAAGGAAATCAGCCAGCTGTTTGCGCTTTACTGGGAAGACAACGCCAAGCTGTTTCCGCTTGATGCCACCACCCAGGGCGACAACCGCTACAACGACCAGCTGCCCAACGACGGCACCGAGGCGTTCCGCCAGAATCTGACGGGCACCTACCAGAAGTACCTGGACGCGCTGCAGAAGTTCGACCGCGCCACGCTCTCGGCCAACGACAAGATCAGCTACGACATCTTCAAGTACGACCTCGAAAACAAACTGGAAGGCCTCAAGCTCACCACCTGGATGATGCCGTTTCAGCAGTTCTGGGGCTTGCCGATTACGATGGGCCAGTACGGCTCGGGGGAGGGTGTGCAGCCGTTCAAGACCGCCAAGGACTACGACAACTGGCTGGGCCGCGTGCGGGGCTTCTCGGTGTGGGCCGACACGGCCATCAGCAACTTCCGGGTGGGTATGCAAACCGGCGTGGTGCTGCCGCGGGCTTTGGTGAAAAAGATGATTCCGCAGATGCGCGACCTGGTGGTGACGGACCCCACCAAGAGCTTGTTCTACGGCCCCATCAACAAGCTGCCCGCCGACATGCCGGCCGCTGACAAAGACCGGATTACAACTGCCTACCGCAAGGCCATCATGGAGGAGCTGGTGCCGACATACAAGAAGCTCGGCGACTTTCTGGAGAAGGAATACCTGCCCAAATCCCGCGCCAGCACCGGCATTTCGGGCATACCAGGCGGCTCTGACCTGTATAAGTACTACGTGAAAACGTGGACCACCACCGACAAGACGCCCGAGGAAATCTACCAGACCGGCCAGCGCGAAGTGGCCCGCATCCGGCAGGAAATGGAGAAGGTGAAAACCCAGGTAGGCTTCAAAGGCGACCTGCCTGCCTTCTTCGCCGCCCTGAAAACAGACCCCAAGCTGATGCCCTACAAAACGCCGGAAGACGTGCTGGGGGCGTTCCGCGCCATTCAGGCCAAGATTGATCCGAACCTGAAAAAAATGTTCGGGCGCACGCCCAAAACGCCTTTCGAAATCCGCCAGACCGAGGCCTTCCGCGCCGCCTCGGCCTCGGCCGAGTACAACCAGGGCAGCCCCGATGGCTCGCGCCCCGGCATCTTCTACATCCCGATTGTAGACGCCACCAAGTTCAACACCACCTCGGGCATGGAGTCATTGTTTCTGCACGAAGCCATTCCGGGCCACCACTACCAGATTTCGCTGCAGCAGGAAAACGAGGACCTGCCTAAGTTCCGCCGCTTTGCCTGGTACGGGGCTATGGGCGAAGGCTGGGCGCTCTACACCGAAAGTTTGGGCAAGGAGCTGGGCCTCTACCAAGACCCTTACCAGTACATGGGCGCCCTCGGCGACGAGATGCACCGCGCCATCCGGCTGGTAGTGGACGTGGGCATGCACACCAAAAACATGACCCGCGAGCAGGCCATCAAATACATGATGGCCAACGAAGCCATCAGTGAGGACGGTGCCACGGCCGAAATTGAGCGCTACATGGCTATTCCGGGTCAGGCGCTGAGCTATAAGGTGGGTGCCCTGAAAATCCAGGAGCTGCGCCGCAAGTATGAGGAGCAGCTGGGCGCCCACAGCAGCACCAAGCTGCGCGAAAAGTACGCCGGCCAGAACCGCGCCCATTTCAGCCTCTCCGACTTCCACGACGAGCTGCTGAAAGATGCCGTGATGCCGCTGGCGGTGCTGGAGCGCAAAATGGATACCTGGGCTGCCTCGCAGAAATAGGCGCGCTGCTGCTTCAGCATTGCAGTGCCACCAGTAGTCAACGCCCGCCAACCACCGTTGGCGGGCGTTTTGGCTATGGCTGAAGTGGTGCCGCGAAACCTGCTAGCTTTAAGCAACTTCTACTTTTCCACTCCATGAAACGAATTCTCCTTCCTGTCTTGCTGGCTTCTGTACTGGCAAGTCCTGCGCTTGCGCAAAAAAGTAAGCCGGCCGCTAAGCCCAACCCGACAACTGCCATACCAGCCGCCTCGGCGCCGTTGGCCGCCTTGTTCGAGGCGTACTCGGAAGAGGAGGCCCAACTGGACCCAATTCTTGCTACCTCCCGGGGCGACAATCGCTACAACGACCAGTTTCCCAACTCCCGGACCCAGGCCTACCGCGACTTGGAGCGCAGCTTCTACCAGCGCTACCGCACGCAGCTGCAGCAGCTTGACCGCGCCCGCCTCAGTGCCACCGACCAAACCAGCTACGACATGCTCGTGTACACGCTCGACCAGCGGTTGGCGGGGTTTTCGTTCAACAACTGGATGATGCCCTTCAACCAGTTTTTTGGCTTGCCCAGCGCCTTGGTGCAGCTCGGGACGGGCACCGGCGCGCAGCCGTTCAAAACGGTGCAGGACTACGACAATTGGCTGAGCCGACTGCGGGGTTTCCCCGTTTGGGCCGATTCGGCCATCAGCAACTTCCGGCGCGGGATGCAGGCCGGGGTGGTATTGCCTAAGGCGCTGGTGCCCAAAATGGTGAGCCAGCTACGCGCTGTAGCCGTGGCCGACCCCGCGAAAAACCTGTTCTACGGACCGGTGAAAGCCTTTCCGGCCAGCTTTTCAGCCGCCGACAAAGCTCGCCTCACGCCGCTTTTTGAGCAGGCTATCCGGCGCGACGTGGCGGCGCCCTACCAGAAGCTGGCCGACTTCCTTGAAACCGAGTATCTGCCGCAGGCCCGCGCCAGCAGTGGTATTGGGGCGCTGCCGCAGGGTGCCGCCCGCTATGCCTACGCCGTGCAGGTGAGCACCACCACCACTCGCACCCCGGAGCAAATCTACCAGACCGGCCTTGCCGAGGTGGCGCGCATTACGGCCGAAATGGAGCGGGTGAAACCTAAAACCGGCTTCAAGGGCGACCTGAACGCCTACTTTGCCTACATCAACACCGACCCTAAGTTCCGGCCTTTCAAAACCGAAAAAGAGGTGCTGGCGGCGTTTGAGGAGGTGCAGGCGCGTATTGCGCCGGCTTTACCCAAATTGTTCAGCCGCACGCCCAAAACGGCGTTCGAGGTGCGAGCTACCGAGGCGTTCCGGGCGGCTTCAGCTTCGGCGCAGTACAACCGCGGCACTCCGGATGGGTCGCGCCCTGGCATTTTCTACGTCCCGATTCTCGACCCGCTCAAGTTCAACACCGTTGCCAACCCGGCCATGGAAACCCTGTTTCTGCACGAGGCTATTCCGGGCCACCACTACCAGGTTTCGCTGCAGCAGGAAAACGAGGCCCTGCCCAAGTTCCGCCGCTTTGGGGGCTACGGGGTCTTCAGCGAAGGCTGGGCACTCTATACCGAAAGCCTGGGGCCGGAGCTGGGCGTGTTCCAGGACCCCAACCAGCTCATGGGCCACCTAGGCGCCGAAATTCACCGTGCCATTCGGCTGGTGGTGGACACCGGCCTGCACACCGGCAAGCTCACCCGTGAGCAGGCCATCAAGTACATGATGGACAACGAGGCCATCAGCGAGCAGGGTGCCACGGCCGAAGTGGAACGCTATATGGCTGTGCCTGCTCAGGCGCTGAGCTACAAAACCGGCCAGCTCAAGCTCAGCGAGTTGCGCGCCCGCTACGAAAAGCAGCTCGGTAAGAAATTCGACCTGCGGGCTTTCCACGACGAAATCCTGGCGGGCGGCTCCATGCCGCTGGCCGTGCTGGAAAAGCGCATGGATGCCTGGGCTGCGCAACAGAAGTAGGTGTAAGTGGTTAATAACACAAGCCCGTCATGCTGAGCTGGCCGAAGCACCTCTACCGCCAAACTAATTCCTGATTAGCCCATGGTAAAGTTGCTTCGGCCAGCTCAGCATGACGGGCTTTAGCCGCCCTATAATTCAGCCATTCACCCTCTCAAATGCGCCACCTCACTTCCGATGATATCCTGGGTCTGGAGAAAATCTTCCGCCTCAACCTCATCAACTCGCTGCCCGGCTATAAGCCAGCCAACCTTATCGGCACGGCCACCGCGGGTGGCGCCACCAACCTGGCCATCTTCAGCTCGGTGCTGCATCTGGGCTCGGCGCCGGCGGTACTGGGTTTGGTCACGCGGCCTACCACCGTGCCGCGCCACACCTACCAAAACCTCAAGGATACGGGCTGTTTCACCATCAACCATGTGCCCACCAGCCACGTGGCGCAGGCCCATTACACCTCCGCCGATTTTCCGGCCGAAGAATCGGAGTTTGATGCCTGCGGCTTCACGGCTGCCTGGCGCGACGGTTTTGCGGCGCCCTACGTGGCCGAAAGCCCCATCAGCATCGGGCTGCGCTTAAAAGAGGAGCTGCCGATTCACAACGGCACGGTGCTGCTGGTGGGCACCGTCGAGCACATCTACCTACCCGAAGCCCTGCTGCTGTCCGACGGCACCCTCGACCTGCCTGCCGCCCAGGCTGCCTGCATCTCCGGCCTCGACACCTACTACCAGGCGCAGCCGGTGGGAGCCTTTGCCTACGCCCGCCCCGGCCAAGGGCCGCAGCCCAAATAGTGGGGCAGTAGTTTGCCTGCTGAAACCCAGCCGCCTCCGCCCGGTAGCCGTTTAAAAAGGCAGTTATCATATCTGAACTCCTGACATCATGACCAAACACTTCTGGCAAACCGTGGGCCTGGGCACCGTGGCCGGTTTCCGCAGCATGACGGCGCCGGCATTGCTGAGCGCCAACCTCGTGAAATTTCATCCGCAGGGCCTGGCCGGCTCGCCGCTCCGCTACCTGCAAAAGCCGCTGGTGGCTACCGGCCTCAAGCTACTGGCCGGCGGCGAAATGGTAGGCGACAAGCTCCCGCAAACCCCCGACCGGATTGCGCCGCCTGTGCTGCTGGGCAGGTTGCTGTCGGGGGCTTTGGTGGGGGCGGCCCTGTACCGGGCCAACCACGGCAAAGCCCGCAACGGGGCGCTGCTGGGCGGGCTGGTAGCCGGAGCGGCTACGTTTGGCAGCTTCTGGCTGCGCAAAAAAGCCACCACCGAGTCGGGGCTGCCCAGCTCGGTGGTCGGCGGCTTCGAGGATCTGCTGGTCCTGGGCAGCGGCCTGGCGCTGTCTAAGGGCAGTGCCGCCGGTGCGCCTACCGGTTTCGCGCTGTAGCTAGTAGGTAGGTTACTTACACAGAAAAGGCCCGCCAGCATTGCGCTGACGGGCCTTTTCTGTAAGCAGGTAATCTATTCTTTGCCAACCGTAGAGCGGGCTTCCGGCGACTCCTGCGGTATATTATTGACCGGTGAGTTGGCGTTGCCGGGGGCGCTTTGCAGGCCGGCATCAGCCGACGTTTTCTGGTCGGCAGCGGAGCCTTTGCCGATGGGCGTTTCTACGCGCTGGCCGCCGCTGAGGCTGTCCCGGTCGGTTTCGTTGGTGGTGGCAGCAGGGGCTTCGGTGAAGTCCTGGCTGGCTTGCGGGTCTTTGCCGGGCGTTTTGTTGTAGTCGCAGGCAGTGAGCGACAAACCCAGGCTACACGCCAGCAGGAGGGAAGGAATACGTTTCATGGAAGTTGGGGGAAGAAGGAAAAACAGAGAAAATACCGACTGAAAAACCAGGCTAGTGCCCCGGGCCCGGTGCCGGACCAGGGGCCGGGCCCGCCTGCGTAGACAGCTGCACCGACTGATCGGCCTGGGCGCCGGTTACGCCGGTGGCACCAGTGGAATCAGCGGCAGCGGCAGGTGTTTCAGCGGTGGTTGATGGGGCAGGGTTGGAATTGCAGGAAGCCAGTAGGAAGCTGCCGGCCAGTAGGCTGAGAAATAGGAAGCGCACCATAGAGGTAGTAGAAGGACGATAAATGAAAAGCCAGCGGGAAGCCAGCCAGGCACTTCTGGGCAAACGGCGTAGCGCCTGCTTCGGTTGCCGCCGCCTTCGCCAAGCCAACCTACCTTTGGCGCATGCCCGCCCCAACCCTCATGAACTGGAGCGGGGGCAAAGACTCGGCCCTCGCCCTCTACCACGCCCTGCGCGACCCGCGCTACCACGTCACCGACCTGCTCACGAGCGTCAACGCGCACTATCAGCGCGTATCGATGCACGGAGTGCGGCTGGAGATGCTCCGGCAGCAGGCCCAGCGCATCGGCCTGCCGCTCACGCTGCTGGAACTGCCCGAAATGCCCGATATGGCCGACTACGAGCGCCTGATGACAGCCACACTGGCGCCCCTGCAGGCCCGCGGCATCCGGCACGCGCTGTTCGGCGACATCTACCTTGAAGACCTGCGCCTTTACCGCGAGCAGCAGTTGGCCCGGGTAGGAATAGAGGCTGTGTTTCCGCTTTGGCAGCGCCCCAATGCCGATTTACTGCGCGAATACCTGGACCTGGGCTTCCGGGCCGTGGTAGTGTGCGTCAACGAGAAGTTTCTGGATGCCAGCTTCTGCGGCCGCGAGCTGAACGCCGACTTCCTGCGCGACCTGCCGCCCGGTGTGGATAGCTGCGGCGAAAACGGCGAGTACCACAGCTTCGTGTTCGAGGCGCCCTATTTCAGCGCGCCCATTGCCTTCGAGCGGGGCGACATCGTGCGCCGCACCTACCAGCGCCCGGCCGCCGCCAGCAGCATTTGCCCACCCGCCGCCACTCCTGCCGCCCCCGACCCATTCGAGCCCGGCTTCTGGTACTGCGACCTGCTGCCCGCTGATGCAAACGGCACGTAACAGGGCTTCTGGGGCTTCACCGAAACAATCCGGCCGATTATACAGTCCTGTACCCGAACTGCCCGCGCCCCCTAGTTATGCCCGTTTCTTCCACTATTGTGCTCTTTGATGGCGTGTGCAACCTCTGCAACGGGTTTGTGCAGTTTGTGATTGAGCACGATGCAGCTGGCCAGTTCCAATTCGCGGCCCTTCAGTCGGCGGCGGGCCAGGCGCTGCTGCGCGAATACCACCTGCCCGCTCCCGCTGAGCCCGATTCGGTGGTGCTGCTGGCCGATGGCCAGGCCTACACGCACTCGGCGGCAGCGCTGGGCATTCTGGCCCGCCTGAATGGCTGGTGGGCAGTGCTGGCCCGGGTGGGTCGGTGGTTTCCGCGCCCCCTACGCGACGCCGTATACCGGCTGATTGCCCGCTACCGCTACCGTTGGTTTGGGCGTCAGGAAGCCTGCTGGCTGCCCACTCCGGAGCTGAAAGCCCGCTTTCTGTGAAGGGTCTGGGAGTGGAAGAGGCGGCGGAGCGCAACGCGAAAATTCCCGTTATCCGGCGCAGGTACGTATCTCTTCCTTGGTTAGAAAATTTTCCGTCGCCCTGTCGGCAAAAGTCGTTTCGCGGCAGCAGCTTCCTCTGTGTCATCTGTCACCTGTCACCTCATAACTCCATCACCTCATCACTAAACATATGCAAGCTCTTGTTCTTGATGGCATCAACCAGGCCGTGCAGCTGCGCGAAGTGCCCACGCAACAGCCCGCCGCCGGCGAGGTGCAGGTGCGCCTCCATGCGGCGGCCCTCAACCACCGCGACGTCTGGATTCAGAAAGGCCAGTACGCCGGCCTGAAATTCCCTATCATCCTCGGTTCTGATGGCGCTGGTACTGTCACGGCTGTTGGCGAAGGTGCCGATGCGAGTTGGCTGGGTCAGGCCGTGCTCATCAACCCCGGCCGGCACTGGGGCCCGCAACCCGCCGCTCAGGGCCGCGACTTTCAGATTCTGGGATTGCCTCAGGATGGCACCTTTGCCGAGTACGTGTGCGTGGCGGCGCGCCAGGTGCGGGCCAAGCCTAGCCACCTGAGCTTCGAGCAAGCTGCTGCGCTGCCGTTAGGCGGCGTTACGGCCTACCGGGCGGCCTTCACGCGGGCGGCGCTGCAGCCTGGCGAGCGGGTGCTCATCAGCGGCGTGGGTGGCGGCGTAGCGCTGCTGGCCCTGCAGATGGCCGTGGCCGTGGGCGCCGAAGTGTGGGTGACATCAGGCTCGGAAGAAAAAATTGCGAAAGCAGTAGCGCTGGGAGCCAAAGGTGGTATCAGCTACCACACCGAGAAATGGCCGGCTACGCTCACCAAGCAGGCTGGTGGCGGCTTCGACGTCATTGTGGACAGCGCGGCCGGCCCCGGATTTCTCGATCTGCTGGACGCCGCCGCGCCGGGTGGACGGATTGTGTTCTACGGGGCCACGCAGGGTAATATGCCTTCGGTACCGGCCGCTAAAGTTTTCTGGAAGCAGCTTTCCATCCTGGGCTCTACGATGGGTACCGAGCAGGACTTTGCCGCCATGGTCGACCTGTTTGAGCAACACGGCATCGTACCTGAAGTAGACGAGACTTTCGCGTTAGCCGACGGCGAAGCTGCCCTGCGTCGCATGGATGAGGGGCTGCAGTTCGGCAAAATCGTGCTTCAGATTTCTGCTGAATAAAAGCGTGTTTGGGAATCTGAACAGAACGCCCTGCTGAGCTTGCCGAAGCATCTCTGCCGCTTCTTCTGCACCGATTCAGCGAAGCGGTAGAGATACTTCGACAGGCGGACGTAAAAGTAGGTATGGTAGAAATGCGTTTTTTTGCTTGTAAACATCTGTTAATCAGTCGTATAAAAATATAAAATCCAAAGAAAATAGTCGACGTATACGGAATGAATAAAATGCTAGCTGTGTTAGTATTTTGTTAGGATTTCAACCCCGGAATCTGGTAACTTTACCCTATGAAAACGCCTGCTGAATACCTGCAATGCCCGGTTTTTGAACTGACGTATCCAACGGGCGAAGCTGCCGAATCGGTGCCCGTAGTAGCCTACGACGATGCGCTGCGTGCCGTAGACGCCGCTCTTGCCGATGCCGAAAAGTATAAGTATCTGCTGATGCGTGCATTGCGCCGCAACCGTGCCGAGTCGGCCGTGGGTCCGGCCCTGGTGCCGCCGGCTTCCAACGTGCGCGAATTTTCCATAAGCCCCTCCACTCCGGTGTTTCCGCTGTACCCGGATGAGCAGGCGGCCTAAGCCTGCCGGGGAATGAAAATAGCCAACGAAAAAGCCCCGAACCATTCCGGTTCGGGGCTTTTTCGTGTTTAAGATTACTGCCAGCGTCCTGCCAGCTCCCGGGCCAGTGCCACTGCCTGTTCTCGCAGCTCTGGTACTGCCGTCGATTCAAAGTAGGCCGGGCGGCGGCTGGGGCCCAGCGTGAACAGCACCGGCGAAGGTTGACTCTGCAGGTTAAGCAGCGCGCCGTGCTCATCCGTGCGAATACCCAGGCGCAGCGCGTCCGGCACAAGGTGGCCAGCGTCGCGGAGGCTGCGTACCAGCGGGTGGTTGATGCGGCTGTAGTCGAGTAGCGGCCCGGTGCAGCTGACAACGTGCTGAGTGCGGATGATGGTTTCGGTGTGGTGGTGCTGGGTGTGCACCAGTAGGTCGTTGTTATCAGCCACACTGATGCTGCGGACCCGGCCCGTGTGCATTCGGGCCTGGCCGGTAGCTAGCATGTCGCGCACAATAGCGTCGTTTTGTGGAGGGCTGCGGTGCCGCAGCACGGCCCAGATGGACGCCAGATGCCGCAGAAACCGCGCCTGCTCTGCTAGCGGCCACGCCGCCCAGATGCGCCCTAGATGCGGCCGGAGCGAGTCGAACACGGGGCGCCAGTCGTGGCCCTGCACGGCCGCTTCCCGGACGCGGCGGCGTACCGCGGCCAGCACTTCCGCCACGGTAGTCATGCTCTGCAGCTCGGCGTGGTAGAAGCTGGGGTAGGAGGGTGTGGTGGGGCCATGCACCACCGGCCAGCGCTGGTGCCTCGACACGATGGTAACCGGGGCCCGGTGGCCATCGGCGCGCAAGCCCAGCAGCACATCCACGGCCGTCAGCCCCGAGCCAATCAGCAGTACCTCATCCTCTAGACCAATCGTGCGCAAAGCTCCGGTTGCCCAAGGGTTGCCGTGGAAGTTCGGGTGCGTGAGGTAAGCGCCCGGGCCAGCCGGGGAAAGCGGCGGAAAGTTGCCCAACGCCAGCACCACCGCATCTGAAACCAGCGTGGTGCCATCTGTAAGGCGTACTGTAGCCTGGCAGCCAGCTGGCATAACCTCAACCGCCGTGGCTGCTTGCGCGTGCCACACAAATTGCAGCCCGTTAGTTGCCGGGCGAGCCAGCAAGCCAGCCACCAGTTCCTGCAGATAGCGGCCGTAGGTCTGGCGTGAGCAGAATTCCTGCTCACACGTCAGGTCGTTGGCTCGTAGCCAGTCCGTGAAATGCGTGGGCTGTTCGGGGAAGGCGCTGATGCCGGCGGCCCGCACGTTGAGCAGGTACTCGGGGCGGCGCGCGGTGTAGGCCAGGCCGGGGCCCGGCACCGGCCGGGGCTCCACCAAGTGCACCGTGCCGCCAGCCCACGCTCCCGGCTGCCGCGCTAGCTGCAACGCCACCATCGAGCCCGAAAAGCCTCCCCCCAGAATCGTAATTGTCGGCTGCTGCAAGTGGGAAGGGTGGTTGAGGTGGCAAATGGCGCCGAAAAAATGGGTGAAAAATAGTTCTTAACAAATCTGAGTATGATATGCCGGACCATCAGGCTGCTCCTGAAAAGCAGCAGCCCGGCCGTGGCGCTACCACAACCGGGCTGCTGATGCCGCTGGGCCCTGTTCTACTAGAAAAAGCCGGCCGTAAGCCCTCGAATATCGAATCCGAATAAAATTAGGGCCGACTACAGATAAGTATTCGGCACCAGGTAATTGCGCACGTAGTCGTTGATGCCGTCTTCGAGGCGGGTGAAGGGCCGCTCGTAGCCGATGCCGCGCAGCTTGCTCATATCGGCCTGCGTGAAGTACTGGTACTTGTCGCGAATGTCTTCCGGCGTGTCCACGAAACGGATATCAGCCGTGCGGTCGAGGGCGGCGAAGGTGTTGAGGGCCAGGTCGAGGAAGGTGCGGGCCTCGCCGGTGCCCAGGTTGTAGATGCCGGAATTGCGGCGGTAGTGCATCAGAAACAAACACACCTCTACCACATCCTTCACATATACAAAGTCGCGCATCTGGCCACCATCCGTGAAGTTGGGGTTGTGCGAGCGGAACAGCGTCATGGAGCCGGTTTTGCGGATCTGCTCGAAAGCGTGCAGAATCACGGACGCCATGCGGCCCTTGTGGTACTCGTTGGGGCCATAGACGTTGAAAAACTTCAGCCCAGCCCAGAAAAACGGCTTCTCGGGCTGATTGATGGCCCAGTTGTCGAAGTCGTTCTTGGAGTCGCCGTAGGGGTTCAGCGGGCGGTAGAGCGGCAGCAGCGCGTCGTCGTGGTCGGAGTAGCCGAGCGTGCCCGAGCCATACGTGGCCGCCGACGAGGCATACACCAGCGGCAGCTGATACTGCACGCAGGCCTGCCACATCCGCTTGGAATAGTCGAGGTTCAGCAAATCCAGCACAGCGCGGTCCTGCTCGGTGGTGTCGGTGCGGGCCCCCAGGTGAAAGATGAACTCCACTTCGGCGTGGTTGACGTCGAGCCACTCAAAAAACTCGTTGCGGTCCACGTATTCACGCAGGCGCTTGCCGGTGAGGTTGGCCAGCTTGCGCTCCACGGCGAAGTTATCGACCACCACAATGTCGTTGAAATTGGCGGCGTTGAGGCGGGTAACAAGGCAGCTGGCAATAAAGCCGGCGGCTCCGGTGACGACTATCATAAGGCAGGGATTTTCACCAAAAGTAAAGCACAGACGACGCGGATTGCTGAGATACTGTTGATTTCTTTCCCGCTGCCGCCCTGCATGTGGCTTCGCCCGACGGCGGCGCCTGCCGGAAACAGCACCGTGCACGAAGTGCCGCTTCGTGGTACTTTTGAGCTATGCCTTCCTTTTTCCGGCGCCTGACGCCGCTGTTGCTGGCCGCGCTGGCCGCCTGCCACTCCGACCCGCCCGTCACATCCGCCCCTACCTCGCCCGCTGCCCCCCAGCAGCTCCGCGACGACCTAGGCCGCCCATTACAGGTAGCGGCCCGGCCGCGCCGCATCATGGCGCTGGCCGCCTCCAGCACCGAAATGCTCTACGCCGTAGCCGATACGGCCACCATCATTGCCCGCACCCAGGTCTGCGACTATCCGGCCGCCGCGCTGCGCAAGCCCGTAGTCAGTAGCTACCCGCTGGATATGGAAAAGCTGGTGGCTTTGCACCCCGATGTGGTATTTACGGTGGAAGGCATTACGTCGCAGGAAGACGCGGCGCGGCTGTCCGGTTTCGGTATCCCGGTGTATTTCCAGCGATTCACGACGGTGGAAGACGTGTTCCGGGGCTTGCAGGACATGGGCCGCATCCTGGGCCGCCAGCCCCAGGCCCGCCGCCTCACCGACTCGCTGCGGCAGGAGCTGCGGGCCGTGGCAGCAGCCACTCCACTGCGCCGGGTGCCGCCGCGCGTGCTGGCCATCACCTGGCAGGACCCGATTTATGCGTATGGCCAGAACACGCTCTTCACCGATAAAATCCGGCTGTCTGGTGGCCAGAACGCCGTAGTCGAGCAGTTCGCGCAGCCCTACCCGGCCCTCACCCGCGAGTACATCCTCAAACTCAACCCCGATGTGCTTATTGGCGGCAGCTTCGGCAAGCTGGACAGCACCTTCTTCCGCAACTACCCGGAGCTGAAGCGCATCCAGGCGTACCAGCAGCGCCGCGTCTACGGCATCACCGGCAGCCTCATGGAGCGGCCCGGCCCGCGTGTGGTAGAGTCGGTGCGGGAGCTACAGCGGCTGTTGAAAGGAAAGTAACTGTCATTCCGAGCGCAGCGAGGAATCTGGGTTGCTGCTGTGTAGGTACCCCAGATTCTTCGCTGCGCTCGAAATGACAGCCAGCCACTACTTTTGCCGCTGATGAACCGACCTGCTCTGCCCTGGATTGTGGCTAGCCTGCTGCTGATGCTGGGGCTGGTGGTGCTGGGGCTGCGCATTGGTTCCTATGCTACCAGCTACTCCTTCGTCTGGCAGACACTCACCCACTACAACCCCCAAGACCCGGCGCAACTGGTGCTGCTGGAGTTGCGTCTGCCCCGGATTCTGCTGGCGCTGCTGGCCGGCGGCAGCTTGGCGTTCAGCGGCTACCTGATGCAGGCCATGGTCAATAACCCGTTGGCTGACCCCTATCTGCTGGGCACGGCCTCGGGTGGGTCGTTGGGCGCTATTCTGGCGTATTCGCTACTGCCGGTGCTCACGGTTGGTGGCTTCTATCTGCCGCCGCTGTTTGCGCTGGCCGGGGCGCTGGGCACCACGCTGGTGGTGGTGGCCGTGGGCAGCCGCCGGGGCCAGATTCTGCCGGCGCAGCTGCTGCTGGCGGGTGTGGCGCTGGGCTCTCTTACCACGGCTATTGGGGGCGTTTTCACGTTTTTGTCGGCCACGCAGGAGAAGCTGCGCAGTGTCACGTTCTGGGCGGCCGGCAGCTTCGAGCGGGCCGGCTGGAGCGTGCTGCCGTATCCGGCGCTGCTGCTGGCGGCGGCGCTGCTGCTTTTCGGCTTCGTGCAGAAAGACCTGAATATTCTGCTGCTGGGCGAGGAGCGGGCGCAGGCGCTGGGCGTGCGGGTGGCCCGCACCCGCTGGCTGCTGCTGCTCATGGCCTCGGCCCTCACCGGCTGCGTGGTGGCGCTGTGCGGTCCGGTGGGGTTTGTGGGCCTGATGGTGCCGCACCTCACGCGCTGGCTGCTGGGCGTCACGGGCCGCGCCAACATGTTGTTCTGCGCGCTGCTCGGTGCCAATTTCCTGCTGGCCTGCGACCTGCTGGCGCGGATGCTCTACCCGCCGGCCGGCCTGCCAGTGGGCCTGGTCACGGCCCTGTTCGGCGTACCGTTCTTCGTATATTTGCTGCGGCAGAAAGGGTCTTAGTGACTTGGGGGCCTGGGGTCTTGGATGATGTTCAACGGCGCTTTGCTTCTCTTTTCCAGACTCTTAACGCCCCGCTTTAGTAGTGGCTTAGGAAATCAGTCCGTCAGGTTTTGCCAGGACCTTGTTTCCGCAAACCAAGACCCTAAGCCCCCAAGACCCCACAAACCATGATTTATATTAGCCGACAGGAACACTTCAACGCCGCACACAAGCTCTACAACCCCAAATGGAGCGAGGAGCGTAACCGGGAAGTGTTCGGTCCCTGCGCCAATACCAACTGGCACGGCCACAACTTCGACCTCATCGTGACCGTGAAGGGCAAGCCTGACCCCGAAACCGGTTTCGTCATCGACCTCAAGCAGCTCAGCACCGTCATCCGCACGCACATCATCGACCAGGTCGACCACAAAAACCTGAACCTCGATGTGCCGTTCATGCAGGGCCAGATGGCCAGCACCGAAAACCTGGCCATTGCCTTCTGGCAAATTCTGGCTCCCGAAATCGAGCGAATTTCCCCCGCCCGCCTGCATAGCATCAAGCTCTACGAAACGCCCCGCAACTTTGTGGAGTACCTCGGCGAGTAGAACAAGCAATAATGTACGAAACGGTCATGCTGAGCCTGCCGAAGCATTTCTACCGCTTCGTCTGAACAGTATTACAACGAAGCGCGAAAGATGCTTTGGAGGTTCAGCATGACGTTCTAAAAGTCGCAACCAACTAGATGAAATACTACCTCATTGCGGGCGAGCGGTCCGGCGATTTTCACGCGTCGAGCCTGATGGCCGAACTGCAGCAGCAAGACCCGCAGGCCGAGTTCCGGTTCTGGGGCGGCGACCTGATGCAGGCCGTGGGCGGTACGCAGGTGCGCCACTACCAGGAAATGGCCATCATGGGCTTCTGGGAAGCGGCCACGAGCGTGCTCAAGTTCCGCGGCTACCTCAAAGAAGCCCAGCGCGACCTACTCGAGTACAAGCCTGACGTGTTGATTTTAGTGGATTATGCCGGCTTCAACCTGCGCGTGGCCAAGTTCGCCAAAGAACAGGGTATTAAGGTGTTTTACTACATTTCACCAAAAATCTGGGCTTGGAACCAGGGGCGCGTGCACAACGTGAAGAAGCTCGTGGACCGCATGTTCGTCATCCTGCCCTTCGAGAAAGACTTCTACCAGCGTTTCGGCTATGAAGTCGACTATATCGGCAACCCCATTTCCGACTCGGTAGCCGAGCACCAAGTGTCGGCTGACTTCTACCAGCGCAACCACCTCGACCCCGAGCGGCCCATTATTGCGGTGCTGCCTGGCTCGCGCAAGCAGGAAATCGAGGAAATGCTCTACGAAATGACGGCCATCATCCCGCCGTTTCTGCAGTACCAGTTCGTGGTGGCCGGCGTCGATAACCTCGACTCCAACTACTACGCAAACTTCGAGCGCAACAACGTCCGCATCATCTTCGACCAAACCTACGACCTACTGGCGCACGCCAAGGCCGCGCTGGTCACCAGCGGCACCGCCACGCTGGAAACTGCCTTGTTCGACGTGCCGCAGGTGGTGTGCTACCGCACTAGCGCCGTGTCCTACGCAATAGGCAAAGCCGTCATCAAGGTACCCTACATCTCGCTTGTCAACCTCATTGCCGATAAGGAAGTGGTAAAAGAGCTGATTCAAGGCGACTTCAACTCCCGCAACCTCGTCACGGAGCTGAAAAAAGTAACTGCCGACGAAGCCTTCATTGCCCAGCAAAAAGCTGGCTACGCCGAAATTCGCGAGAAGCTAGGCCAGCAGAACTCTGCCGAAAAAGCCGCTAAGCTGATGGTGGGGTATTTGAAGGGGTAAATATTATGTGTCTTGGGACAGGGAGTAAAGACTTGCCATCTTCTCTAAGTCCAGGGTGTACTCGTACGTATTTATTCTATTCATAGTATTTCTGGCTACAACACCTTCGTTTTCCAATTCTGAAAGGGCATTTAGGAATGATGCTAAATTCTTAAATGCCCTTTTTTTGTTTAGATCTGATTCAATAAAGTCCCAGACTTTGCGTGCTTCAAAACCTTGATACTTGAAGGTGCCAAAGCAATAATCGAAGTCAATACTTTTACCACCCAGTCTGCAGAAGCACCCTATACCGTGAAAGCTGTAATACAGCACTTCATCATTTAAGGTGATGGTTGCACTTCTGGGAATAAGCCTAGCATTTTTGGCGAGTATGGGAGGCTTGTCTAACTGGTAGAAACGCGTGATTATCTGGTTGCAGTGCGCAACAAGCTTCTCGTACTCTAATAAGTATTGCGCTAATTCTATTCTGTTCTGCATCAATGCTGAAACAACTCCTGCAGCACGGCGCATACCTCTTGAGCAGCCGTATCTGGCAGCATTCCTAGCTTCCGTATTAGTCGGGTTTTATCTACTGAGCGAATCTGGTCGAGTGCCACTTGGCCTTCTTTGGCTTGGAACTCACAGCTCACCCGCGAAGGATAGTTGCGGCGGGTGCTGGTCAGGGCCGCAACGATGACGGTGCGCAGGTGGCGGTTCAGCTCATTAGGAGAGATGATAACACACGGGCGGGTCTTGTTGATTTCGCTGCCTTGGGTGGGGTCAAGGTTTACGAGCCATACCTCAAACCGGATAATGGCTACCATGTCCACTCGTCTTCAGAGGCATCGGCAAACCCTTCCAGCATTTCGCTCTCGGGCTCTTCACCCGCTGCCTTCGCTGCGGCAAATCGGGCATCCCAATCCTGGCGGGCCGGCCGAACCACGGGCGTAATCAGCAAGCCTTCGGGAGTAGCCCGCAGGTCTACCTCGCCCGACAGATGATATTGTTGCAGCAGTTTCTTCGGTAGCACAATCCCCTGGGAATTGCCTACCCGGATGATGCGGGTTTGCATAGACATGAAAGTACGTACAAAGTAATTACAAACGAAGTTGGCTTTTGCTTTTGTTCCGTTTTTTGGTGACTACAACGAAAAAGGCAGAACCGGTTAGGTTCTGCCTTTTGCATCTGCATCTGATGTTCTCTACGCTGCCCGTAGCTGCTTGATGGCCGTCTGCTCGAACTTGCTCCGGGCGTATTCTTCGTCAATCACCAGTTCCTTCACGCCTTCCTCAGAAGGCATGTCGAACATGGCGTCGGTCATGATGCCTTCGCAGATGCTGCGCAGGCCGCGGGCTCCGAGGCGGTACTCGTCGGCTTTCACCACAATGTACTCTAGCGCGCCTTCCGAGAAGGTGAGGTGGATACCTTCCATCTCGAACAGGCGCTGATACTGCTTCACGATAGAGTTCTTGGGCTCCGTCAGGATTTTGCGCAGCGTGGCGTGGTCGAGCGGGTTGAGATGCGTGAGCACTGGCAGGCGGCCAATCAGCTCCGGAATCAGACCGAATGCTTTCAAGTCCTGGGCCGTTACATAGCGCAGGAAGTTGTTGGTGTCTACTTTCTCGTCGAGCTGCGTTTTGGCGAAGCCAATTGGCTTGGTGTTGAGGCGGTTTTTGATGATGCGCTCAATGCCCACGAAGGCGCCGCCGCAGATGAACAGGATATTCTCGGTGTTCACCGTAATCATCTTCTGCTCGGGGTGCTTGCGGCCGCCGTGCGGGGGCACGTTCACCGTCGTGCCTTCCAGCAGCTTCAGCATGGCCTGCTGCACACCTTCGCCGCTCACGTCGCGCGTGATGCTGGGGTTGTCGCTCTTGCGGGCAATCTTGTCGATTTCGTCGATGTAGACGATGCCACGCTCGGCGGCTTCCACGTTGTAGTCGGCGGCCTGCAGCAAGCGTGTCAGGATGCTTTCCACATCTTCACCCACGTAGCCGGCTTCGGTTAGCACGGTAGCGTCGGCAATGCAGAACGGTACTTGCAGAATGTTGGCCAGCATACGCGTCAGGAAGGTTTTGCCGGTACCGGTTTCGCCTACCATGATGATGTTGCTTTTCTCAATCACCACGTCGTCCTTGCTGGTGCTGGGCTTCTGCATCAGGCGCTTGTAGTGGTTGTACACCGCCACCGACATTACCTTCTTGGCTTCATCCTGGCCTACCACGTACTGGTCGAGGTAGTCCTTCATTTCGCGCGGCTTCACAAGGTTGAACTTCGGCGCTTTCGAGTTCGTCCGAATCTTGTTTTCCTCGTTCAGAATCTGCTGGGCTTGCCCGACGCACCGCTCACAGATGTGGGCGTTGATGCCGGATATCATCACCGAAACATCTTTCTTATTCTTTCCGCAGAAGGAACACGTTATATCTGCCATTGCCAAGGGAACTCTCAGGATAGGGGAGGAGAGGCAGGTTGCGCTACTCCACCTCAAAGGTACGAAAAGGCCAACGCCCTGCACGGCTAAAAAAGTGCCGATGAGTTGGGTGTCTACTTAAACAAAAAAGCCCGCCGAAGCGAGCTTTTAAGTGATAAAGAACAGCAGGCTGAGTTCGCCAAAGCATCTCTACCGCATCACCAGTCAAATAAGTTAGCCAGCGGTGGGAATGCTTCGGCAAGCTCAGTCTGACGGCATGACGGGACGTCAGGCGGCCGGTTACTCCGCCTTTTTCTTCTCCAGAACCTCGTCAATCAGGCCGTACTCTTTGGCCTCGTCGGCGCGCATCCAGTAGTCACGATCGGAGTTGTCGTGGATTTCCTGGTAGGTTTTGCCGGTGTGCTCGGCCAGAATGTCGTACAGCTCTTTCTTAAGCTTGAGAATCTCGCGGGCCGTGATTTCGATATCCGACGACTGGCCTTGCGCGCCACCCGATGGCTGGTGAATCATGACGCGGGCGTGGGGCAAAGCCGAACGCTTGTTCTTGGCGCCACCGGCCAGCAGTACCGCACCCATCGAAGCTGCCAGACCTGTGCAGATGGTGGCCACGTCGGGGTTCACATACTGCATGGTGTCGTAGATGCCGAGGCCAGCATACACCGAGCCGCCGGGCGAATTGATGTAGAGCAGGATGTCCTTTTTGGCGTCCACCGACTCCAGGAACAGCATTTGCGCTGTCAGGATGTTGGCAATGTAGTCATCGACGGCCGTGCCCAGGAACACAATCCGGTCCATAATGAGGCGCGAAAACACGTCAATTTCAGCAAAGCGCGTTGGCCGCTCTTCAATTACCGAGCGAGTCATGCCGGTGGGCAGGATCAGGCCGTTGCGGGTCTGGCCTTCTACGTGTTGGATATATTGGTCAACGCCCAGACCGTTCAGGCCCTGGCCATGGACGGCGAATTTGCGGAACTCTTTCTTATTCAGCATGGGAGAAAATGGGGGAGATGAAATGAGTCAAACGAAATGCGTGGACAACAAAAAAGCCCATACGGCAAGTAAGGGCTTTTTTGTTGGTTCGAAAACCGAAAATGTCAGCGCTTAGCCGGCATTCTGATTGCGGAAGTCCTCGGCCGTAATCGGGTTGTCGTTAACAACAACTTTGCCGCGCAGGTTTTCCAGCACCCGCTCTGCCAGAATGGCCTCATACTCGCTCACGTAGTTTTTGCCGTTTTCCTGGCGTAGGTAGTTGTCAGCGAAGCCACGTACCGACTCTTCCAGCTCCGGGGTCATTTCCATGTTGAACTGGCCCAGGATTTTCTGCATCGTGCGGTCCACGATTTCCTCGTTGGAAACCTTCAGCTCCTGCTCTTCCACCACTTTGTTGCGGATCAGGCTCCACTTCAGCTCCTTCTCGTAGTCGTCGTAGTGCTCCTCAATCTGCTCGGCGGTCAGCTTGCCTTCGTTGGCGCGCAGCAACCATTTCTTGAAGAACTCCTTCGGAATCTCAATCGTGGTGCTTTCCAGCATCTTGTCGATGATCTGGCGGTTCATCAGGTTGTCCGACTCCCGGTCGTAGTTTTCCTGTACCGTGCTGCGCACCTTCTCTTCGTACTCCTCCTTCGAGGTCACGATGTCTTTGCCAAACACCTTGTCGAACAGCTCCTGGTTGTGCTCAGGGGTCGCGCTCCGGTTGATTTTGTCTACCGTCAGCGTGTATTCGCCTTCTACAGCGGCAGCTTCCTCTTTGCTGAATCCAGTGAAGTTGCGGATAGCTGACTCGTCGCCGAAAGCGTCCTTCAGGTCGAACGTTACCACGTCGCCGGACTTCACACCAACGAATTTATCAGCGCCGTTCTTTACTTTATTGATGGGCAGTAGCACCGGGCGGCCTTCGCCTTCTTCACCGGCCTTCGCCAGCTTGCCGGTCAGGTAATCACCTGCTTCCGAAACCTCGGGCTCCGAGTTTTCACCAAACTGACGGCCAATCTGCTCGTAGGTTTCGTTGAGGGTGTTTTCGTCAAGGTCAACCTTATGGCGGTCAACGGTTACGCTCTGGTCGGCAGGCAGCTCGAAGTCGGGCAGCAAGCCTAGCTCGAACTGAAATGCGTAGTCTTTCTGCGCGTCCAGGTCGATGTTGTTGGACATCGGCAGGGGCTCGCCCAGGATTTTGAGGTTGTTGTCTTTGATATAGCCGTCTACTGCCTTACCCAGCAACGCGTTGATTTCGTCGGCCAAAATGCCTTTGCCGTACATCTTGCGCACCAGCGTAGCCGGTACTTTGCCTGGGCGGAACCCTTTGATCTGCGCCTTCTTGCTGTAGTCCTTCAGCTTGGCATCAACCGCCGGAGCATAGTCAGCCTCCGTGAGGTTTACTGTCAGGATGGCATTCAGTTGGTCGTCTTTCTTGTCGAGGGTAATGTCCAAAACGAGGGTCGGTTAAGGGTACTACGGGTGTAAACAACGGGCAAAACCCGGTTAAAAAGAAACCCCCAACGGGTGGGTTGAGGGTTTGAGAAGCGGTTTGTAAAGTCAAAACCAAACTACTGTGCGGATGGAGGGACTCGAACCCACACGCCTTGCGGCACCAGATCCTAAGTCTGGCACGTCTACCAATTTCGCCACATCCGCGTCCGGAGGCCAACTGCCTCGGGGGCGCAAAGCTACGGAAGCCAATTGAAAATTCCAATGTAGCCGGCGCTTTAGCTTTTCAGTAGACTTTCTTATCCGACACAAGAGGTGAGTAAGAGGGGCCTGAAGGCTGTTTTAGCAGGACTGTTTGCCGGTGCGCACCATCCGGGGCAGCGCATTGTTCAAGAATAGTCAGCGGCCATATTCTGCCCGGCGCAGGCCAAAGCTTGCGCTTCATGCCGTACTTTAGCATCTCTTGACTCTGGCGCCCTGGCGCCGCCCGTGTAGCATGGCCACCCTCATCGACCCCGAAATAGAGCGCCAGGAAATCCTGCGCCAATACCGCCGCCTCCTCCGCACGGCCAAGCCGTATCTGAAGGAAGGCGACGCTAAGCTGATCAAAAAGGCATTCAATACCTCACTGGAGGCCCACAAAGACATGCGCCGCAAGTCCGGTGAGCCCTACATTCTGCACCCGCTGGCAGTAGCGCAGATTGTGGTAGAGGAAATCGGGCTGGGCACTACCAGCATTGTGGCGGCGCTGCTGCACGATGTGGTGGAGGATACACCTTGGGAAATTGCCGACGTGGAGCGCGAGTTTGGCCATAAGGTGGCCCGCATTGTCGATGGCCTAACCAAAATATCGGGCGTTTTCGAGTACGGTACTTCTGAGCAGGCCGAGAACTTCCGCAAGATGCTGCTCACGCTTTCCGAAGATGTGCGCGTGATTCTCATCAAGCTCGCCGACCGTCTGCACAACATGCGGACCCTCGACTCAATGCCGCGTCACAAGCAGCTCAAGATTTCGTCGGAAACTATCTACCTCTACGCACCGCTGGCCCACCGGCTGGGCCTCTACGCCATTAAAACCGAGCTGGAAGACCTGCACCTCAAATACACCGATACAGAGGTGTACAATGAACTGGTAAACCGCGTGCGCCAGAGCCGCAGTGCCCGTAACCGGTTTATCAAGGAGTTTGTGCAGCCGATTGACGAAGAGCTGTCGGCGCAGGGCTTCTCGTTTGAAATCAAGGGCCGCCCCAAAAGCATCTACTCTATCTTAAAGAAGATGCGCAAACAGAACATCACCTTCGACGAGGTGTATGACCTGTTTGCCATCCGCGTGATTCTGGAAGTGCCGCAGGAGCAGGAGAAGGCCGCGTGCTGGCAGGTCTACAGTATCGTCACGGACTTCTACCAGCCCAACCCCGACCGGCTGCGCGATTGGGTGAGCACGCCCAAAGCCAACGGCTACGAAAGTCTGCATACCACTGTTATGAGCCGCTCAGGCCAATGGGTGGAAGTGCAGATCCGGAGCCGCCGCATGGACGACATTGCCGAGAAAGGCTATGCCGCCCACTGGAAGTACAAAGACACCGGTGCTATTCAGCCCGAATCCACGCTGGAAGCCTGGATCAACAAAGTGCGCGAAATGCTCGAAACCAACAATTCCAGTGCGCTGGAATTCATGGACGAGTTTCGCCAGAACCTATTTGTAAAGGAGGTATATGCCTTCACGCCTAAAGGCAAACTGATTATTCTACCTGATAAAGCCACAGCGCTGGATTTTGCCTTCGATATCCACACCCATATCGGGTTGCAATGCCTCGGCGCTAAGGTTAACCAGAAACTACAGCCGCTAAGCTACCAGCTCCGCAACGGCGACCAGGTCGAAATCCTGACGTCGCAGAAGCAAAAGCCCACCGAAGAATGGCTGCAGTACGTCATCACCTCCAAGGCCCGCTCCAAAATCAAGGACTGGCTCCGCGACGACAAACGGGCTAAAGCCGAGGATGGCCGTTTCCTGGTGGAAAAGCGGCTGGAACTCTTAGGCGTAGAGTTTTCACCTGAAAATCTGAACCGACTGCTGGCGCACTTCAACACCTATAGTGTGCAGGAGTTCTATTACCGTATTGCCATCGGGCAGCTGGATGGCCGCGAAATCAAGGCCGATCTGTTTAAGGCCGCCGTAGAGGCCACCCGCCCGCCGTCGAAGCTGGAGCCTAAAGCCTTCGACCACGAAGTGCAGAAAGTGCGCGGTGTGAATGCTAACATGCTGGTTATTGGCGAACAGACCGACAAGTTTGACTACAGCATTGCGCCCTGCTGCAACCCCATTCCCGGCGACGACGTGTTCGGCTTCGAAACCGAAAACGGTATTGTCATCCACCGTACATCGTGCCCCAAAGCCGTACAGATGATGTCTAACTACGGCAACCGTATCGTGCGCGCCAAATGGACCGACCAGTTAGAGCTGGCGTTTCTGGCTGGCATCCGCATCAAAGGCTCCGATAGGGTAGGGCTCGTGAATGACGTCACGCGCATCATCAGCAACAGCCTCAAAGTGAACATGCGCTCCATCACTATCGACTCGGATGACGGTATGTTTGAAGGACAGATTATGGTCTTCGTCAACGATACGGCGCATCTGGACAAGCTCATCCAGCGTCTATCACGCGTGAATGGGGTTTTGGTGGTACAGCGCTTCGATACGTAACAGCTAGTAGTTTTAAAAAGCTCTAGTGAAAACTGCTAGTACAAAACGGTATAAAACCGCCAAGCAGTTCAGAGCGTCCTGAACTGTCTGGCGGGCACTCCCGCCTAGTTGCCGTATCTTTGCTTCACTCCTTAATATAGTGGGTCGCCTAAAATGCTCGACAAGGAAAAGTACGAGGAAGTGAAAAAGATCTTCACTGCCTACCTCGAAAATAAAGGACTGCGCAAAACGTCTGAGCGGTACGCCATCTTAGAGGAAATATATTCTCGCACCGGCCATTTCGACGTAGAAGAGCTGTATGCTGGTATGAAAACTCAGGGCCTGCAGGTAAGCCGTGCCACCGTCTACAACACCCTGGATTTGTTGGTGGAGCACGGCTTAGTCAGCAAGCACCAGTTCGGCCGCAACCTAGCGCAGTACGAGAAAAGTTACGGCTACCGCCAGCACGACCACGTCATCTGCACCGAATGCCACAAGGTGGTCGAGTTCTGCGATCCGCGCATCCACGGCATACAAACCATGGTCGGGGAGTTACTCAACTTCCATATCTTGCACCACTCTTTAAACCTATACGGCGTGTGCGGCGACTGCCGTGCCAAAGCCGCCGCCCGTTCTCAAGCTGAATGAAAACAGAATCCTCCGTCCAAGACGGCATCCTCTTCGTGCGCCTTTCCGGCGACCTAATCGGCAGCCCCGATACGCAGCAACTCCTGCAGTCCGTAGATCAGCAATTGGGTGAAGAAGCCCGTCACTGTGCCATCGACCTCTCCGAAGTGCGCTACATCAACAGCACCGGAATTGGCGTGTTGGTGTCGCTGCTCACCAAGTTTCGGAGCCGCGGCGGCGAGCTGGTGCTAATCAACCCCGCTGAACACCCCCGTAAGATGCTTGCGCTAACCAAGCTGAATGCCATTTTCTCTATTGCAGACGACGAACAGTCGGCTGCTCAACAGTTAAAAGCCGCGAACTAATGCCCGTTGACGTACTAGTAGGATTGCAGTGGGGAGACGAGGGCAAAGGCAAGATTGTCGACGTGCTGGCCCCCACCTACGACGTAGTAGCCCGCTTCCAAGGTGGCCCCAATGCCGGCCATACCCTTACTTTCGATGGTACCAAGCACGTGCTACACCAGGTGCCCTCCGGTATTTTTCATCCCCACATCATCAACGTAGTCGGCAACGGCGTGGTGCTCGACCCGGTTGTGTTCCGGCAAGAGCTCCAGAAACTCACCGACCGTGGCGTTGATTGGGGCCAGAACCTCTACATTTCCCGCAAAGCCCAGTTGATTCTGCCTTCGCACCGCGCCCTCGACCGTATCAACGAAGAAGCCCGCGGCGGTAGCAAGATAGGTTCTACCCTGAAGGGCATCGGCCCAACCTACCAAGACAAAATCGGTCGTACCGGCCTCCGCGTCGGCGACATTCTGCTGCCGGATTTCCAGCAGCGCTATCAGGAGGCCGTAGCCCGCCACACCACCCTCGCAGAATTCCACGGCCGCGGCCTCGAAATTGAAGAATTCGAGGCCGATTTCTTTTCCGCCGTCGACTTCCTGCGCACGCTCAAACTCACAGACACCGAGTATCTGCTCAACGACCTGCTGCGCCAAGGCAAAAACGTACTGGCCGAAGGCGCGCAGGGCTCCATGTTGGATATTGACTTCGGTACCTATCCCTACGTCACGTCTTCCAGCACCATTGTGGCCGGTGCCTGCACGGGCCTCGGTATTGCCCCGCGGCACATCAATAAGGTGTACGGAATCAGCAAAGCCTACTGCACCCGCGTTGGGAGCGGCCCGTTCCCAACCGAGTTGCACGATGAAGTAGGGGAGCAGATCCGCCAGGCCGGTCGGGAGTTTGGCTCCACCACCGGCCGCCCGCGCCGCTGCGGCTGGATCGATTTACCGGCTTTGCGCTATAGCATTATGCTGAACGGCGTCACCGAAATCCACCTGATGAAGGCCGACGTGCTCGACGAGTTTGATGAAATTCAAGTGTGCACGCACTACGAGCTTCCCAACGGCGAACAAACCGACCATCTACCAGACCACGGCGACTTAGCGCGGCTCACTCCTGTATATAAGAGCCTATCCGGCTGGCGCACCCATTTGCAGTCCATTACCGATCCTAATGTTCTGCCACAAGCGCTTAAAGCATACGTGAAGTTTCTAGAGGAGCACCTAGAAGTGCCAGTAAGTATCGTGAGCGTAGGCCCTGATAGAGTGAGTACACTACATCTTATATAAGTAACATTCATTATACACAAAGGCACCCGAGGCATTTCCTAGTTGAAATAGCCCGGGTGTCTTCGTGTATGCGGTATTTCAGTATAACATGCCTATAGTCAGCACTAGGGTAAAGGTTTGCTGCTCAAAAATATATTCAGGCTGCTTATATAAACAGTAGGACAAGCACTTAGCTTGCTTAAGTCGTATTTGATGAGAATAGAGGAGTAAAACTTTGCCTTTTGATTTGCAAAAGCCAACAAGCAACGTACCTTTGCAGCCCGCTTCAACCGGAAAGGGACACGAGAAACACTAGGCGAGGAAAAACAGCAAAACTTTTTCTTGCAGACTGCAAAAGCTTGTGTACCTTTGCAGCCCGCTTCAACCGGAAGGCGGCACACTGACAGAAAGTCGAGAAAAGCCAGCAAGATTTTTCTTGCAACTTCGAAAAGGTCGTTGTACCTTTGCAGCCCGCTTCGCTCGGAAGGGGCAGCGCAGCTTATGACTACGGACTTCCTTGTGGAGTCACCGAGTTCTACCAGAAGGGTGGGACGCACGTTCTTTGAATGGATGGAAATGACAAATGGGTAAGCTTTCCTGCGCGCCTTCTTTCG
>NZ_JACSCX010000016.1 GCF_014333525.1 Hymenobacter puniceus | reverse complement strand
GTGGCCACGGCCGTGCTGCTGGTGCTGAGCGCAGGGGCGCTACTGGGCAGCTCGTTCAATCCGTTCATTTATTTCCGTTTCTAAGCCGTGGCTGACTTTCGTGCTCCCAGAAATACCGCCGGAACTACCGCCGACCAAGCGGCCGAACAGACGGCCGGGCAGACTTCTGGAAAAACTGGGCAGGCTGCCGGGCAAACGCCCAAGCGGGTGTTGTTTGGCCTGCTGCTGCTCCTGCTGCTGGCCCCCGCCATCCAGGCCAAGTTTCACTGGGTGAAGGTGGCTCCGCTGGACGGCTACTTCGATGAGAACAAGCACCCCGACTTCACGTGGGCGGACCTGCGCAACAACACCTACCAGCCGCGGCTGGAGGCGTATCTGGAGGAACAGCTGGGCTTCCGTAGCTGGCTGCTGCGCCTGCACAATCAGCTGGTATACTCGCTGTTCAACCAGACCACTATTCCGACAGTAGTGGCCGGCAAGGATGACGTGCTGTTTCAGCCGCTCAGCATCGATGTGTATCAAGGCCTGGGATATGCGCCCGAGGAAATGGACAACCGGGTGCGCTGGCTCCGGACAGTGCAGGATTCGCTGCGGGCGCATGGCACGCAGTTTTTGCTGGTGATGGCGCCCGGCAAAGCCCGCATTCTGCCCCATCTGTTGCCTGAGCAATACGCCAAGCGCCCGGTGAAGCCCAGCAACTACGACGCTGTAGCGCAAGCCACTCGCAAGTATGGCGTAAACGTGCTCGATGCCGCCGCCCTGATGCTGCGCTGGCAGGACACCACCAAGTACCCGCTGTTTCCGCGCGGCGGCACGCACTGGAGCGGCTACGCCACGGCGCTGGTAGCCGATACCATGTTCCGGCAAGTGGAGTATCTGACGAAGCTGGACCTGCCGGACTTTGCCTCGCGCGGCTTCAGCGTGGCCACCACCACCGACTCCATCCGGTTCACCGACGATGACATTCAAAAGATTCTCAACCGCATGTGGGAAGTGCCGCCCTACCCGATGGCGTATCCGAAAGTGCAGTTCGCGCCAGATAGTGCGGCCAAGCAAAAGGCTAATGCGCTGATTATCGGCGACAGTTTTGCGCAGAGCTTCTACAACTTCTACCCCTATTACCAACGCCTGTTTACGCCCGAAGCCCGGTACTGGGCCGGCAACGAGTACGTGTTCTGGCCGGAAAAAGCCCCCGGCTCCCACACTGTAAAGGACCTGGACCTGAAGCAGGAGTTGCAGGGGCGCGACATCGTCATCATCATCTGTACTGAGCAGAACCTAGGCCAGCTGGGCTTCGGGTTCATCAACAGCGCCTACCGCCTATACCGCCCCCGCACGGCCGCCGATGAAGAGGCCATTAATCAGATAGCTAAGGAATTGGAGAAGAAGGCTTCGTGGGAAGAAATATCCAACGACCCAAACTTCGCCCGAACCATCCACTACAAAGCCGAAGCCATCTACGACGAGACGCACTAGCCGGGGCGGCAGAGCTGGGCAGGAGCTGTTAGCCAGCGCGGAATAGCGCAACCGGGTTGAGTGGCCGCTGCGTATGCAGACTTCCCACCATCCTCACCGCCGCCATGTCCGCCGCCTACAAACCCATTAGCTGCAGCTTCTACGACGAATTGGAAGCCCGCGCCACCACCGCCCAGCCCTGCACCCTCACCTACCGCACCGAGCCCGACACGCCGCCCAGCACCTACCACGGCATCATCCGGGACTTGTTCATCCAAGACAAAGTAGAATACCTGCGCCTCGCCGACGGCTTTGAGCTGCGCCTAGACAACCTGCTGGCCGTGGACGACAAGGAGCTGCGGAATTATTGCTAGCCGCCTACTACCCCCAAAGTCAAGCGGCCGCCCCACTTTCGTAAGGCGGCCGTTGAAGCGTCCACAAAATCTGTACAATCCGCAGAAATCAGCGACAATCTGTGATTCTTAGAACTCCGCCGATTTTGGGAAGCGGGGGAAAGGAATGACGTCGCGGATGTTGGCCATACCGGTTACGAACAGGATGAGGCGCTCGAAGCCCAGGCCGAAGCCGGCGTGCGGGGCGCTACCGTAGCGGCGCGTGTCGAGGTACCACCAGAGGTCCTCTTCGGGCACGTGCATTTCCTGCATGCGCGTGCGCAGCTTCTGCAGGTCTTCCTCGCGCTGCGAGCCACCGATGATTTCGCCGATGCCGGGAAACAGCACGTCCATGGCGCGCACGGTGCGGCCGTCGTCGTCGAGCTTCATGTAGAAGGCCTTGATATCCTTGGGGTAGTTGGTCAGGATAACCGGCTTCTTGAAGTGCTTTTCCACGAGGTAGCGCTCATGCTCGCTCTGCAGGTCGGTGCCCCAGTCCACCGGAAACTCAAACTTCTGCTTGGCCGACTTCAGGATTTCCACGGCCTCGGTGTAGGTGAGGCGCTTGAACTCATTGTCGACCACGAACTGCAGCCGCGCCAGCAGTTCCTTGTCGTACTGGTCGTTGAGAAACTGCAGATCATCGGGGCAATGGGCCAGGGCGTAGCGCACGAGGCTCTTGAGGAAGTCCTCGGCCAGGTCCATGTTGTCGTGCAGGTCGTTGAAAGCCACTTCGGGCTCAATCATCCAGAACTCGGCCAAGTGGCGGGCCGTGTTGGAGTTTTCAGCGCGAAACGTGGGGCCGAACGTGTAGATCTTGCCCAGGGCCATGGCCGCCAGCTCGCCTTCCAGCTGCCCCGATACGGTGAGGTTGGTGGCCTTGCCGAAGAAGTCCTGCTTGTAGTCTACGTGGCCGGCCTCATCCAGCGGCGGGTTTTGCTCGGGCAGCGTGGTTACACGGAACATCTGGCCGGCACCCTCAGCATCGGAACCGGTGATGATGGGCGTGTGGACGTAGAAGTAGCCGTGGTCGTTGAAGTACTGATGCACCGCAAACGCCATGGCGTGCCGGATGCGCAGCACCGCTCCAAACGTGTTGGTGCGGGGGCGCAAATGGGCAATTTCGCGCAGAAACTCCAGGGTATGGCCTTTCTTCTGCAGCGGATATTCGGCGGTATCGGCCGAGCCGTACACCGTAATTTCAGTAGCCTGAATTTCCACCGTCTGGCCTTTGCCCTGCGAGGCTACCAGCTGACCGCGCACGGCAATGGCGGCGCCGTTTTCTACGCCGTCAGCCTTCAGCTTTTCCTCCGGAAACTGCTCGGCGTTGGCCACCACCTGGATGGAATTGAAGCCGGAGCCGTCATTCACGGCAATAAACTGCACATATTTGTTGCCGCGGCGGGTGCGCACCCAGCCTTTCACCAGCACTTCGCGGTCCAGGTCGGTGCTGCGGAGCAGGTCCTGCACGCTGGTCTTTCGGAGGTCGGACATCAGGTAGTCGGTTCTCGGAGGTTGGAAATTGATAAGTAGGCAAAGGTAGAGGATTTGTCAGCCCGTTTGCACCCTTATATCTGTCATCCTGAACAGTGCGAAGGACCTTCTTGCACCTGGGATGCTATCCAAAGGGGTTTTGGCTGACGTGACAAGGTCCTTCGCGCCACTCAGGATGACAGACGCAGGCCAACATTTTCCCTGAAACTCAAGTACAGAAAGGCCTATCTTTGGCTAACACACCCCGTTTTCTATCTGAACGGGGCGTACGCGCTTTTCAGAGTATGCAACGACTGGACATGAAGCAGCTTCTCTCGCAGAAGCTGAGCCCGCAACAGATTCAATTCATTAAGCTGCTGCAAATTCCGACGGTGGAGTTGGAAGCTCGCATCAAGGAGGAGCTGGAAGCCAACCCGGCGCTGGAAGAAGGCGACGAGGCCGACGACGACTTCGAGGACCAGGAGCGCGACGACGAAACCGACGACTTCGACGACCCCGATGCCGAGTTCGACAACCCCGATAACACGCTGGAGGAGGACTTCGACCAAATCAGTGAGGAGCAGCCTGAGATAGAACTGCCCGTAAAAGAAGAGCCACTGGAGCAGAAGGAGTCGGAAAGCGCCGACGACCTCGACCTGAGCGACTACCTCAACGACGACGAAATAGCGGGCTACAAAATGCAGGGCGACGGCCCCGGCGACGACGACGACGACCGGGAAATGCCCCTGGCCGACACCAGCGGCTCGCTGATTGACTCACTGCTCGACCAGCTGGGCTTTGCCGACCTCGACGACAAGCAGGAAGCCATTGGCCGCCAGCTTATCGGCTCAATTGATGGCGACGGCTACATCCGCCGCGACCTGTCGGCCATTGCCAACGACCTGGCCTTTGCCCAGAACATTGAGGCTACCGAGGCCGAAGTGGAAAGCGTGCTACATGTGGTGCAAAGCTTCGACCCGGCCGGCATCGGGGCCCGCGACCTGCAGGAGTGCCTGCTGCTGCAGCTAGAGCGCCGCCCGCAGGACGAAGCCACCGAGCACGCCGAGCGGATTCTGAACGAGACGTTCGACGAATTCACCAAGAAGCACTACCCCCGCATTCAGCAGCGCCTGGATCTGGAAGACGACGAGCTGAAGGAAGCCATTGCCCTGATTCTCAAGCTCAACCCCAAGCCCGGCGGCACCGGCCCGGTAGGGCTGGGCAAGGTGCAGTACATCATCCCCGACTTCATCCTGACCAACGACAACGGCAGCTTCAACCTCACGCTCAACTCGCGCAACGCCCCCGACCTGCGGGTGAGCCCGGCCTACACGGAGATGTTCCGGGCCTACGACAAAGGCGCCAAAAAGGACAAGAAGCTCAAGGAGGCCGTCACCTTTGTGAAGCAGAAGCTGGACTCGGCCAAGTGGTTTATTGATGCCATCCGGCAGCGCCAGAATACGCTGCTGCGCACCATGGACGCCATTGTACGCTACCAGCGTGAGTTCTTCGCCGAAGGCGACGAGAGCAAGCTACGCCCGATGATTCTCAAGGATATAGCCCAGGAAATCAGCATGGACATCAGCACCGTGAGCCGGGTAGCCAACTCGAAATCGGTGCAGACGGAGTTCGGCATTTACCCGCTCAAGTACTTCTTCTCCGAAGGCATTGCCACCGACTCCGGTGAGGATGCCAGCTCGCGCGAGGTGAAGCACATCCTCAAGGAAATCATTGAGGGGGAGAAGAAGGACCGGCCGTTGAGCGACGACAAGCTGGAAAAAATGCTGAATGCCCGCGGCTACAACATTGCCCGCCGCACGGTGGCCAAGTACCGAGAGCAGCTCAACATTCCGGTGGCGCGCCTGCGCAAGGAACTGTAGTAGGCTCCAGCTACATTATGAACGTCCTGCAGAGGCGCAGCCGAAGCATCTCGCTAGAGTAGATTCTACTATACTGATGAGATGTTTCAGCTGCGCCTCTGCAGGACGTTCTTTTCCGCTTCCCTTCCCTCTTCACTCCGCTTCTTGACCCGCACACTAGCCACGCTCCTATCGGCCGTTCTGCATCCGCTACTCGTTCCCAGCTACCTCGTTGCCGTGCTGGCGTATGGGTTTCCGGCGGCGCTGCTGCCACTAAATGCCGATGCGCGCTGGCAGGTACTGCTGCTGGTTTGGGGCCTCACGTTCTGGCTGCCGGGTCTGGCGGTGTGGTTGTTGGTGCGCAGTGGGCGGGTGAGTTCCGTGGAGCTGTATGAGCGGCGGCAGCGCCCGTTGCCGCTACTGCTGGCCGCCATGGCCTTTGCCGCCGCCACAACCCTTACGGTGTGGGCTCCGGCCTACCGCGCCCCGCTGCTGACACTGGTGCTGGGCGGCATCACGGCTGCCGTGCTTCTGACGCTGCTGGTCACGTTCTGGTGGAAGATTTCGGCGCACGGCGTGGGACTGGGCGGGGCCGTAGGGCTGCTGGCGCTATTATTGGGGCGCCCCTACCCCACCGATGGGCGCGCGGCCGGGTGGCTGGCGGCCGCCGGGCTGGCCGCGGCCGCGGTTTTCTGGGCACGGCTACGGCTGCAGGCCCATACGCCCGCGCAGCTATGGGCCGGGTTGGGGCTGGGTGCGGCGCTGGTGCTGGCGGCCGGGCTGGGGCTAGGCTAAGCAGTATTCCGTTCGTCGGGTTAAGTGATGAGTCCACCTGCCTGAAACGGAAGTTCAGCCAATAGAGGATAGCAGAGCAGATCCAGGGCTGAGTACTGATAGTATAAAGGCTATACATCAATCTCTTCGCTATGTCCCTGCTCCGTTCACTCGCCTTGGCTGCTTTCCCCCTTTTTCTGGTAGGTGTGTTGCTTCTGGAGCTGGTGGGTCCGGTGGCACCGGCTACCATGCGCGCCGCCCGTTCAGCCCGCGCCTCACTGGTGCAGCGGTCTGCCCCGATAGCGCCCGTACGGATGCCAGATCTGGCTGCATATTAAGCAATCTTAGCCCAGGTTATAACACAGCATTCTACAGCAAACTGCTTGCCCGATACTGTACACTTGCTATGCTATGGAGCCCATCTGCTGCATCTGCTGGCGCACCAGTTTCTGTACTTCCGGCAAGTCGTAGTCGCTTTCCTGCTGAATGTGCGGCATCAGTTGCTGCATAATACGCTCCTGCCGCTGCCCGTTGGCCAGCGCCTCAGCGTATGGCGTATCAGGCGAAAAGGTAACCTGGGAGTAGAGTGGCAGCCAGTGGTCGGGGTATTGCGCTGATATTTTGCTCTCAATTTTCTTTTGCAGCAAAAACCGCGGGTCGGCTACCCGGTCGCGCATTTCCTCGAAATTATAAATAGCCAGGTCAGCCATGGCGTCGGCATTGGGCTTGCGCTGCTCCTGAAACTGCCGAAACACGGTGTGCCAATCTGCGCCATATTGGTCGAGCAGTTCACTGAGCACGCGGCAGTCCTCGAAACCCGCATTCATGCCCTGCCCATAAAACGGCACAATGGCGTGCGCCGCATCCCCAATCAATACCGCCTCATCCTGATACGACCAGGGGTAGCAGCGCACCGTCACGAGCGAGCCGGTGGGGTTCTGGAAAAAGTCGTCGGTGAGTTCCGGCATTAGAGGCAGTGCATCGGCAAACACCTCCCCAAAAAACGCCTCCACCTGTGTTGGCGTCTGTAGCGTGGCGAAAGAGTACGGACCTTCGTAGGGGAAGAACAGCGTGCAGGTGAAGGAGCCATCCAGGTTGGGCAGCGCAATCATCATGTATTGGCCGCGCGGCCAGATATGCAGCGCATTTTTCTCTAGCTGCCAGCCCCCATCAGGGCCGGGCGCAATATTCAACTCCTTATAGCCGTAGTCGAGGTAGCTCTGTGAGTAG
Source organism: Hymenobacter puniceus (assembly GCF_014333525.1). Classification (GTDB taxonomy): domain Bacteria; phylum Bacteroidota; class Bacteroidia; order Cytophagales; family Hymenobacteraceae; genus Hymenobacter. Next base: position 18,489 of record NZ_JACSCX010000016.1, on the reverse strand, counting down.
TTGTAGCGGTCGGTTTTCTGCAGGGCTCCGCGCACCGCCGAATAGGCTCCGTCAGTACCAAACAGGCGCTGGTAGGGCTGCACGTACTCCTGGTTGGTGGTGGTGTCGCGCAGGTGCAGCTGCTGGTCGCGCAAGTCTACGTGCAGGCATTGCTGGTTGAAACGCACCGTTACGCCCGGTTCAGCCTCGGCCAGATCCAGCAGCGCCCGGTTCAGGCCAGCCCGCGAAACCGAATAGATAGCCTGCTGGTCGTGGCCGTAGGGCTGGTACGTAAGCTGGCCGCGCACGTCATGCATCACGCGCCGGTACATCGGGATGGCCACCTGCCGCACCTGCTCGCCAATACCCACGCCTTCCAGCGCCCGCCAGCCCCGGTCAGAGAGGGCCAGGTTGATGGAACGTCCTTCCAGCGGACCGGCCAGCCGAGGATCGGGCCGCCGCTCCAGCACTTGCACACTGTGGCCGCGCCGCGCCAGGTACAGTGCCAGCAACGAACCTACCAGCCCAGAGCCCATCAGGGTTAACGACTCAGCAACAGCAGGAAGTGGAGAAGCGGAAGCAGACATAGGGCGAAACCAGGTGGAGTAACAAAAACGAAGCTACGGGTTACGGCCGGATTCTGCGTTGGACACCAACAGGCTTTATCTGAAAAGCAACCTGGTTCGACCGGATTCAGGCTTGCTTCAGCGTAAAGCGGAAACTGCACGTCGCGGACGCAGTAAATTTGAACTATAGATTTAAAAAGTATAATTAAAATGAAATCATGACATGCTTCTCCTCCGCCTTTTTTCCCAGCTTGCTAGTGCTGCCCGCTAACCGAATTGCCAGCCCCTCGGCTCAGGCTAGCCTTTCTGCGCCTCCAACGCCTTCGGTTGCTGCAGAAGTGCAATCTGCCTCGCTGCCTGCCACCGAAGCTACGGCTCCACTTCCTACATCTTCGCTATGTGTAGGTGGCTATACTGTGGGAGAAGGGCCGTGCGCGGAACTATATGGCCACCCCGATATCCGCTATTAGTGCTAATTGTCTGTGGAATTACTGTTGATACAATCTTTTTTTATTGCATTCTGAAGCCTGTTTCGGCAAGCCTGAACCCTGCCAGGCTGCTGCTGACCGCAATGAGTGTAAATCAAACATGTTTAATATTAATTAAGTACAATTAAGTGCTTACTAATAAAGTTGTGGTTTTCAAATGATTGCCCTGTTTTTAGTTATGCTTAACACCTATAATTTTGCAGAATGTTTCTTTTTCTTTTTTCCTGAAAACACTTCTGTTGCACACTAATCTCCTTATGAAGAAAAATTACTATCTACTTCTCACTTTGCTGTTTATGTTGTTGCAAGCCGCTCCGCTGCTTGCGCAGGATGCCTCAGTAACTGTGAGCGGAATTGTACAGACTGATTCCGGTGAGCCATTACCGGGCGCGACAGTTTTTGTGAAAGGCACATTTATTGGTAGCAGCACCGACCGCGAAGGCCGGTTTCAGCTACGAGCCGACTTCTCGGAGCCGCCCGTAGTGCTGTCGGTGTCGTTTGTGGGCTACGAGACGCGTGAGGTATCATTGCCCCAGCCTGATAATGCGGTGCAGGTGACGCTCAAAATCAACTCTACGCTTACCAGCGAAGTAATTGCCTCGGCCTCCCGGGTTCAGGAAGGCATTCTGCAGGCCCCCGTAACGGTGGAAAAGCTCAACACCCAGCAGGTGGAGCGCATCCCAACGGCCGACCTGCAAGTAGGCCTGAGCCAGTACAAAGGCATTGATGTGAACAGCAGCAGCCTGCTGATGAACTCGCTCAGCACGCGTGGCTTCAATTCGGCCAAGTCTGAGCGCCTGATTCAGCTCACCGACTACTTCGACACTCAGTCGCCGAGCCTGAACGTGAATGCCGGCAACCTGACCGGCTTGCCCGAGCTGGATGTGGAAAGCATTGAAATCATTCACGGGCCGGCTTCGGCGCTGTATGGTGCCAATGCCTTCAACGGTGTATTGCTGCTCAACTCCAAGGACCCCTTCGTGACCGAGGGCCTGAGCGTGCGCCTGCGGGGCGGCCAGCGCAGCCTGCTGGAAGGACAGCTGCGCTATGCCCAGAAGCTGGGCGAAAAGTTCGCCTTCAAGATTGTAGGCTCTTATCTGACAGCCGACGACTGGCTGGCGAGCAACTACTCGGCAACCAGCACAGTTATTGAGGCTCGCAACAACCCGGAAAACTCCACGCTGGGCTACGATGCCGTGAACCGCTACGGCGACGTACGCAACACGTTTACGGCCAACCAGCCCTTGCCGGGCGGGGTGTCGCCGGAACTCGTCGGCAAAACGGTGTTTATGCCGGGCTTCACCGAGCAGACCCTGATTGGCGACGACAACAAAGCCAAGTCGTTGAAGGTGCACCCAACGCTTTCGTACCTGCTGACCAGCAGCATCAAGCTGACAGCAGGCTTCAACTACAGCCGGGGCACGGCTTCCTACCAAAGCAGCAGCCGCTACCGGTTCAAGGACTTCGGTACCAACCAGTTTCACGGGGAAATCAAGAGTGCCCGCTGGTTTGTGCGCGGGCAGTCGGTGCAGGACTTCGGCGGCAATTCCTACGACATGAACTTCCTGGGGTCGTTTCTGCAGGCGGCTCCCGTAGCCGATGGCAGCACAACCCGCAACGCCGACGTGTATTTTGGCACTTATAACGGGGCCTACAAGCAGGCGCGCAATGCCGGCGCTACGCCGGAGCAGGCCCAGGCCCTGGCCCAGACGCAGGCTAACGCCACCCAGCTCGACCCCAACGGTGCCCGTTTCCAGCAGTTGCGCAGCCAGATCATCAGCGACGCTACGCCGGGCCGCGGCGCCCGCCTCAACCCCAGCTCGCTGCTGAACGAAGGCAACGCCCAGTACAACCTGCCGCTGGCCGAAAACACCGACCTGATTGTGGGCGGCGCCTACCGCAAGTTCCGGTTGGGCTCCAACGGCAACCTGTTTGCCGATGACAATGCCCGCATCCAGAACAACGAATTAGGCGGCTATGCGCAACTCACGCAGAAGCTGCTGGATGAGCGCCTGAAGCTGGCCGTGGCCGGCCGCGTGGATGCGTTTAAGAACTTCGATGCTGCTTTCTCGCCCCGTGCCTCGGTGGTATACTCGGCCGGCGCCAGCAAGCAGCACAACTTCCGGGCCTCCTATAGCCGCGCCTTCCGCTCGCCCACCCAACTCGACCAGTACATCCGCCTCGATGTAGGCCAGGTGCTGATTCTAGGCAACGTCGACAACGGCTTCCAGGGCTACACTACGGCTGCTGCCAACCAGGCTACCATTGTGGCGGCCCAAAGCAACCCGGCCGTACTGACACCCTTCGAGTATAGCGCCGCCGCCCTGAAGCTGGAGCGCCTAAGCACCTACGAAGCCGGCTACAAAGGCACGCTGGGTGAGAAGCTGGCCCTGGACGTAAACTACTACCAGAGCTACTACAACGACTTCATCGGGGCTCAGCGCTTCGTGGGCAACCGCGACGGCAGCCGCCCGACGCCGGCCCAGCTAGCCACAGCCCTGCAGACGCCCCAGCCCTTCCAGGGAGCAACCTCTCCCACCCGCATTCTGCAGGTTTGGACCAACGCTCGCCAGGAGGTGCGCACCCACGGTGCCGCCCTGGGTGCCAGCTACAGCGTAGCGCAGCCTCTGACCCTGACAGCCAACTACTCGCTGAACGTGCTGGACAAGAGCAACCTGCCCGACAACTTCCAGTCGTTCTTCAACACACCCAAGCACAAATACAACGTAGGCGCCAACGGCCTCGTGAACAGCCGCCTGAGCTATGCCCTGAACTACCGCTGGGCCCAGGGGCACCTCTACGAGCTGCCGTTTGCCGTGGGCGAGCTAGCCGACTACAGCTCCGTGGATGCGTACGTTGGCTATGCCATTCCGCAGTTCTTCACAACTGTGCAAGCCGGCGGATCTAATCTACTGGATGCCACTAACACTCAGGTATATGGCGGTCCGAACATCGGCCGTCTGGTATTCGTGGGTTTGCAGGTAGACATTAAATAACAATTCACTGCTGCACTGCGGAAAACGCCGCCTTGGTCCCAAATCGGGACCAAGGCGGCGTTTTTCATTCTCCAGTAATGCGTAAAGCACTTGGTAGTGATTTTCATGCAAACCCGCTATTCCCGATTCGGGAATACAATTGGGCGCTATTTTCATTTATTCGGCCCCTGTATATACACTGTTCATCGAAAAGTGCTACATGGCCCTGCGTTTCAGGCTTAGGTTTGACCTTTCTGCACCTACCTCACTACCTATTGCTCCAATGAAACATGTTTACCCGCCTTTGCTGGCGGCATTGCTCCTCCAACAGTCTCAGGCCGCTACTGCAGCCGCCACCGGCGACAAGCAGCCTCGCAAAGCTACCCGCACCACTTCTCTATTAAAAAGCACACCGGATGCTCCGATTAAAAGCGTGAGCGGCGCTGTGCTCGACGACGACGGCCAGGGCCTGCCCGGCGCCACGGTGTTCATTAAAGGCACCTTTATCGGCACCAGCACCGACAGCCAGGGCCAGTTTGCGTTGGCCGTAGACTTCACCAATGGCCCCGCGACGCTGGTCTTCTCCTACGTGGGCTTCGAGACGCGCGAAATTGAGGTGAAGCGCCCCGATAACACCCTCAACATCGGCCTCGCACCCAGCCCAACCCAGCTGAACGAAACCGTAGTATCGGCCTCCCGGGTGGAAGAGCAGGTGATGCGCGCGCCAGTGACGGTGGAAAAGATTACGGCCCGCCAGATCGAGCGGATTTCGACGCCGGAAGTGCTGGCCGGTTTGGGCCAGTTCAAGGGCATCGACGTGAATTCGGCTTCCATGCTGTTCACGTCCATCAGCACGCGCGGCTTCAACACGGCCAAGTCGGAGCGCGTAATTCAGCTGTATGACTACGCCGACGGGCAACTGCCGAGCCTCAACCTGAGCCCCGGCAACCTGGTGGGCATTCCGGAGCTGGACATGGAAAGCATTGAGGTGGTGCACGGCCCGTCGTCGGCGCTGTACGGCGCCAACGCCTTCAACGGTGTGGTGCTGTTCAACTCCAAAGACCCGTTCGTGTACGATGGCCTGACGGCGCGCATCCGTGGCGGCCAGCGCAACCTGCTCGATGGGCAGCTGCGCTACGCCCAGCGTATTGGCCGCAAGCTGGCCTTCAAGGTAAACGGCAGCTACCTGACCGCCAACGACTGGGTGGCCAGCAACTTCGACGCCACCCGCGGCTCGGTGAATCCGGCTGGCTCACCACTAGGCTACGAGGCCCTGAACCGCTACGGCGACCTGAGCTACACCTATAATCCGCAGCAGCAGCTGCCCGGCGGCACCAGCGCCGAGCTGTACGGCAAAACGGTGTACATGCCCGGCTTCACGGAAGAAGAAACCGTGGCCCAGGACAACAAAACCCGCTCTTACCGGCTGCAGGGCAGCGTAGGCTACCTACTGCGCGACGACCTGAAGCTGACCGTGGATGCCAAGCGCGCCGTGGGCACGTCCACGTACCAGAACCTGAGCCGCTTCCGCATCAAAGACCTGGGCCTGAACCAGTACAAGGTGGAGCTGAAGGGCTCGCGCGGCTTCCTGCGGGCGTATTCCTCAGAAGACTTCAGCGGCCAGACCTACGAGCTGAATTTGCTGGGCGCCTACCTGCAGCTCTCGCCCACGGCGGAAGGCGGCAACACCAGCTACTACCAGCAGTACCTGGCCGTGTACAACAACGCCTACAAAATGGCCCGGGCCGCCGGCCAAGACGCCGCCACGGCACAGGCCACGGCCAAAGCCTCGGCTGATGCCACCCAGCTAAAAAGTGCCGACCCACGGTTCGGCCAGCTACGCCAGCGCATCATCGACAACCCTGACAATACGCAGGGCGCCCGCAACACGCTGAACTCGTTTCTGAACGACGTGAGCGGCCAGTACCAGTTCAAGTTTGGCGACGCCACCGATCTGGTGGTGGGCGGCGCTTACCGCGAGTACCGCCTGGGCTCCGATGGCCGGATTTTCTCGGATGCCAACGGCCAGCGCCTGCGCAACTACGAGTACGGCGGCTACGCCCAGCTTTCGCAGCTGCTGCTGGAAGACCGGCTGAAGCTGGCCGTGGCTGGCCGCGTGGATGAGTTCCGCAACTTCAAGCCGGCCTTCTCGCCACGGGCCTCGGCTGTATACTCGGTGGGCACCGACAAGCAGCACAACTTCCGGGCGAGCTACGGCCGTGCCTTCCGCAGCCCCTCGCAGCTGGAGCAGTTCTCGGCCACCGAAATCGGGTTTGGCCGCATCCAGGGCAACATCGGCAACGGCTACCAGGGTTACAGCCGCACCAACGCGGCGGGCCAGCCCTTCGGCACGGCGCCACTCAGCACGTTTGAGCTGAGCCTGGGCCGCCTGCAGCTGGAGCGCGTACACACGGCCGAAGTGGGCTACAAAGGCATTCTGGTGCCTAAGCTCTACCTCGACGTGAACTACTTCTACAGCCGCTACCGCAACTTCATCGGGGGCACCACCTTCATCGGCAACACCGATGGCAGCCGCCCCACCCAGGCCCAACTGGCTACGGCCCAAAGCACTAACTTCGGCCCCGGCCAGCCTACGCGCCTGATCTACACCTACTACAACAACGACCGAGTGAACACCCAGGGCGGCGCCGTGGGTTTGACCTACTACGCCACCCGCGCCGTGCACGTCTCGGCCAATTACAGCCTGAACGTACTGGACCGCAAAGACATTCCGGCCGGTTTTGCCACGTTCTTCAACGCCCCCAAGCACAAGTACAACGTGGGCGCCGAGGGCCTGCTGGGCCAGCACCTGAGCTACAACCTCAACTACCGCTGGACCCAGGGCCACCTGCAGGAAATGCCCTTCGCCACCGGCACCATCTCTGACTACAGCACGCTGGATGCCTACCTGGGCTACACGCTGCCGAAGCTGGGCGCCACGCTGCAACTAGGCGCGTCCAACCTGCTTAACAGCCAGAACGTGCAGGTGTACGGCGGCCCCGGCATCGGCCGCCTCGCCTACGCGGGCCTGCTATTTGAGCTGAAATAGCGCTCAGTAACGCTTAAGGTAATCACCAAAACGGCCGGCTTCCAAATGGAAGGCGGCCGTTTTGATTGGTATTGACTTGAGCACTTACCCGCCCACAATCTGGCGAAACGTGAGGTTGAGGCGGGGGCCGGCGAAGCGGGCGGTTTTGGGCACGGCGTGCAGCCAGTGCTGCTGGGTGGCGCCGCGCATCAGCAGCAGACTGCCGCCGGGCAAGTCCAGCGACACGGGGGCGTGGAGCGTGCGGGCCGGGTCGCGGGGGCGCAGGCGAAAGCGGCGGGTGCTGCCGAGGCTGAGCGAGGCAATGACGGGCGCGGGGCCCAGCTCGGGCTCGTTGTCGGCGTGCCAGCCCATGCTGTCTTGGCCGGAGCGGTAGAGGTTGAGCAGGACGCTGTTGAAACGGGCGCCGCTGGCGGTTTCCAGCTGCTGGCGCAGCTTCTGCAGCGCGGGCGTCCAGGGCTGGGGCTCCAGCGCGAGGCCGGAGTAGCGGTAGCGGGCCGTGGGGTCGCCGTGCCAGGCTGTGAGGCGGGGCTGCAGCACTTCCTTCCCGAACATCTTGATGGGCTCATGCCGCCAGGCAATGGTGTCGGTCAGCTCCCGGAGCAGGGCGTCGGCCACGTCTGCGGGCAGGAAGCTTTCATCCAGCCATACGTCGGCATCGGGCAAAGACAGCGGCAGCAGCACGGCTAACCGGGGGCTACTGACGGTTCATAATCTGCTCTACCTGCTGCTTCACGTCTTGCGGCTGGTGCTTGAGCAGGTATGGCAGCAGCAACTGCAGGCCCCACATCAAAGCAAAGCAGACGAGCATAGGTGGAATCAGGCTGCGGCTGCGGTACGCTGACTTTTGCACGTAGCGGGGCCAGAACCAAAGCAGGTAGGCCAGCACGGCCGGCACGTTGAACAGCACGATGGCCAGGTACGGGTTCAGGCCCTGCAGCATGGCCCAGGCCATAATGTTGGACATCACCAGCAGATACACTACCATAAACAGCAGCAAGCCTACCACAGCCCGCTTGCGGCCCAGCCGAAACAGGTTTATGGCCATCAGCACACCGCCGCCTATCATCATCATTGACATAGGCAGCAAGGAAAACAGCACAATGGTGCCCGGCGAATAGAGGGCCGGCTCTTCCGCATCAACATCTGCCTCGACGGCCCCGGTTGCCCGATTGCCGGGCAAAGGCACCGGAGCGGCCGTAGCTTCGCGGGTTATCTTTTCTTTTTGCTGCTGCGCTACAATGGGGCCATACTCGGCGCGAATTTCTACGGCCTCGGGCTCAGGCATACCGCGCCGGTCCAGCTCGTCGAGAGCCGCCAGCACAGCATCTTCCCGATACTCCGTGCGGTTACGCACGTACAGGAGCAGCTCAGACAGGTTTTTGCGGGGCATTTTCTCCGCGTACTCTTCAGACATGGCACTGGGGTCAATAGGAAACCACCGAAGGTCGGTGGTATTACGCAGAACAGCACGCACCGGGAAATGATGCCCGAAATGTTACACGGGGGAGAGTAGCTGAGTAAGGGAGTAACTGAGTATGGAGCAATTAGTAGCGTGAACTTTGTAGTTCGCGCCTCCGCGCCGTTGCACCCATCCGAACGGCGCAGGGACGCGAACTACAAAGTTCGCGCTACTAACTACTCAGCTACTCGCCACTCCGCCAGGGCGGCACCTACGCGCTGCACATCCTGGAAGGAATTGTAGAGCGGTACCGGGGCCAGCCGAATAACGTTGGGCTCGCGCCAGTCGCCGATGATGCCTTTGCTCATCAGGTAGTCGAACAGCTGGCGGCCATCTTGCTGCACCAGAATAGACAGCTGGCAGCCGCGAGCGGCGGGGTCCTGAGGCGTAATGATTTCCAAATAACCAGTTGGCAGCTGCAGCCCCCGAATCAGGAACTCCAGGTAGGCCGTGAGCTGCTCGCTTTTGCGGCGTAGCGCGGCCATACCGCCAGCGGCTTCGTGCACCTGCAGGGCGGCTTCGTGCACGGCCATCGTGAGGACGGCCCCGTTGGAGAGCTGCCAGCCGGCCGCGCCCCGCATGGGCCGGAAGCCCTTTTTCATCTTGAAGCGCTCCTTCTCGTCGTAGCCCCACCAGCCGGCCAGGCGCAGCAGCTCGGGTTGGTCGGCAAACCGCTCGTGCACAAACGCGCCCGACACACCGCCGGGGCCCGAGTTGAGGTACTTATAGGAGCACCAGCAGGCAAAATCCACGTCCCAGTCGTGCAGCTGCAGCGGAATGTTGCCGGCGGCGTGGGCCAGATCGAACCCAACGCGGGCCCCCACAGCGTGCCCGGCTTGCGTGATGGCCGCCATATCATACACCTGACCGGTGTAGTAATTGATGCCGCCCATGATGATGGTGCAGAGCGAATCGCCCAGCTCGGCAATTTTGGCTATGATGTCCTCGGTGCGCAGCGTGTACTCGCCGGGGCGCGGCACCAGCTCAACAATGGCATCGTCGGGCTGGAAGCCGCGCATTTGCACCTGCGTTTCGAGGGCGTATTGGTCAGAGGGAAAGGCGCCGCCTTCCATGAGCACTTTGTAGCGCGTGGCCGTGGGCTGGTAGAACGACACCAGCAGCAGGTGCAGGTTGGTGGTGAGATTGTTCATCACCACCACTTCCAGAGGCTTAGCGCCTACTAGATGTGCGGTAGCAGTCTGTAGCCGCTCATGAAACGTCATCCAGGGTGTGTCGCCGCGAAAGTGGCCTTCCACAGCCAGCTCCTGCCAGTTCTGAAACTGTTGCTCGGCAGCAGCGCGGGCAGTCTTGGGCTGCAGCCCCAGCGAGTTGCCGCACAGGTAGATGCTTTCCTGCCCATCGGGACCGGGCGGAATGTGAAACTGATTACGGAAGTCGCGCAGCGGGTCCTGCGCATCAAGTTGGGCGGCGAATTCGGCGGTGGGTTCGAAGGAGGTCATCGGGGCAAAGATACGGCGCCCGCGGCCTACCGGCCCGCCAGAATTTGGGCTACCTGCGCTTCGGGCAAATCCAGCCAGTCCAGGGCATTCTGACCCAGCATGCGGGCTTTCATTTCGGCTGGGAATGGCATGCTCTCAATCAACTCGCCTGGCACCAGCTCACCTAATGGAAACGGGTAGTCGGTGCCAAGCGTGATTTTGTCGGGCCCCAGGGTCTTCACCAGGTAGTCCAGCATCAGCGGATCGTGCACCAGCGAGTCCACCCAGAAGCGGCCCAGGTAGTCGCGCGGATTCACAGGGTTGTCGACGGCGCACAGGTCGGGGCGCACCTTGAAGCCGTGCTCGATGCGGCCGATAGTGCTGGCGAAGGTGCCGCCGCCGTGCGCCACAGCTACCCGCAGCTTCGGCAGCCGCTCCAGCACGCCGCCAAACACCAAGGAGCAAAGCGCCAGAGTGCTTTCGGCGGGCATACCCACCAACCAGGGCAGCCAGTATTTGGGCATTTTCTGCTGGGCCATCATGTCCCAGGGATGCACAAACACGCAGGCGCCTAGGGCCTCGGCGGCCTGAAACACCTCGAATAGTTCGGGCGCATCCAGGTTCCAGTCGTTGACGTGCGAGCCGATCTGGATGCCGGCCAGCCCGATTTTCATGCACCGTTCCAGCTCCCGCACGGCCAGGTCGGGGGCCTGCAGCGGCACGGTGCCGAGCCCCACAAAGCGGCTGGGGTAACGCTGCACCACGCCGGCAATGTGGTCGTTGAGCAGCTGGCTGAGGTCGAGGGCATCGTGGGGGCGGGCCCAGTAGCTGAACATTACGGGCACGGTGCTGAGCACCTGCACCTGCACCCCAAACTGGTCGTACTCACGCAGCCGCACCTCGGGGTCCCAGCAGTTGTCCTGGATTTCGCGAAAGAACTTGTCGTCCTGCATCATGCGGGCGCAACAGGGCTTGTGGTGTTCCAGCCGAATGAAGCCGCCGTAGCCGTACCGCTCGCGCAGATCGGGCCAGCGCTCCGGCAGAATGTGGGTATGGATATCGACGGACAGCACGAGAGAGTATGGAGTATTGAGTACGTGGTAGGGAGTATTGGGTATCCGGTATCGAGTTAATGGATGTCACTTGGCGTTTATCATCCAATGCTAGCTACTCAATACCAAGTACTCTCTACTCCCCTTCACAGCTTTACATCGAAAAAACGCGAGAAATACGTGGCCGCCGTGGTACCATCCCAGCTTATAATGCCCGCGCCGTACTGCCGGGTCTGCCACAGATTCAGCACGATGCCCAGCACCAGCAGCGTCCGCAGCAGCGTATAGGCGGGGCGGCCGTGGGCGCGGGCACGCACCAGCAGCGCGGCCAGCCCCAGCGCCAATAGTGGATATAAGCTGATGAGCGGCCGGGCACTGAAGCCACCGCCGTACCACCACTGCTCCCAGCTGAACGTGACGTACACCACCACCACCACCGTAGCCATGGCCGGCAGCCAGGCAGCGGCTAGCTGCCGCCGCAGCGCCGTGGCCACGCCCAGCAACGCCAGTCCGGCCAGCGGCGTGTACAGCAGCCAGCCCTTACGGAAGCTTAGCAGCCCATCCAACAGGTGCGGGTGCAGGAAGTCGAAGTGCTCGTTGCGGTAGGAATAGAACAGCCAATGCCCGGTGGTAACGCGCCAGAACAGCGGCTGCAGCCCCACCACCAGCCCAAACAACAGTCCGGCTGCCAGCAGCGGGCCGCGGTGCTGCCACCACAGCGCCGGTCGGGCCCGCAGCTCAGCCCCGGAAGTCAGGCCCCACAGCAGCGGCACCAGCCCGAAAAGAATTTCGGTGGGGCGCGTGAGCACCGCCAGCCCCAGAAACAGCCCAATACCCAGCAGAAACCGGGGCTGCCGGCTCTCATACCACCGCGCTGTGCAGTACAGCAACGACGCCTGCCACAGAAACAGCGGCGCGTGTGCCATGGCCGCCTCCAGACTGGCGTAACAGAACAGATTGGTGCCCAGCCCAATGGCAGCCAGCGTCCAGGCGGCAGTGGGCTCGTCGGCCGGGAAGTAGCGGCGCAGCAGCTTGCGCAGCACCCACAGCCCCAGCAGCGCGTGCGCCAGCCCCGCCACCATAATGATCTGCTGGTAGGGCCGTGAGAAACCGTCGGGGGCATAGCGGCCCGCCGAAAGGTTGGCGTAGAGGTGTGCGCCCAGAAACCACGGCACATCGGCCAGGGCCACGCCCAGTGGGTACTTGGTGATGAAGCCGCCCCGCTCCGGCACCGGCACCAGTCCGATGTTCACGTCGGTGCCAGGCTTGTAGGTGCGGTGCAGGATTTCCAGCGAATCGGCGCGGGCCAGGTTGTGGTAGATGAAGGCCGAGGGCAGGTACACGTAGTAGCCGCCGGGGTCCGTATCGAATACCTCCAGCGGCTTCCAGTGGCGCTTCTGAAACATGAGCAGCGCTAGCAAGGCGCCCGTCAGCAGCAGGACGTAACTGGTAGCCCGCATCTACTCCGGGGCCACTACCGGCGCGGGAGGCGCCATTACGGTGCCACACACCTGGCAGGTGCGCTTGTGCTCATCCAGCCAGAACCGGTTCATGATGGGTGGCAGCTGGCTTACGATATCCGTGATTTCGGCGTACTCCTCGTAGAGCTTGTGGCCGCAGTTTTCGCAGTACCACTGAAAGCCGTCCAGCTCGCCGGCCGTGCGGTAGCGCTCCAGCACCACTCCCACCGAACCCGCTGGCCGCCGCGGTGAGTGCGGCACGCCTGGCGGCAGCAGAAACATATCGCCGGCCTTGATGTGGATATCCACCGGTTGGCCGTCCTCGATGATCTTCACCACAATGTCGCCTTCAATCTGCAGAAACAGCTCCTCACCTTCATCCACGTGGTAGTCTTTGCGGGCATTGGGTCCGCCCACCACCATTACAATGAAGTCTTTGTTGTCTTTGAACACCTGCTGATTGCCCACGGGAGGCTTCAGCAAGTGGCGGTGTTCATTGATCCAATGCTGCAGGTTAAAAGGACGGGCAACGGGCATAGGGAAAGGCAGTGAAATGAGAGTAGGCCACCTCGGCCGGGGCAGCGCGGCTGAACTTACGCAAAACCTTGCATGAATGGCCATCCTGGCGCAGTAGCAGCACACAACAGGGGCTTGGCGAAAGCGGCGCTTACGACAACAAGCCACCGTAAATGCATTGCCTGTCGTTAAATAATTGCATCAGCTACGCTCTGTGAGTCTGGAACAGTGGTACATTTTTATTAAATTATAATAATAAAAAATTATCTTTTATTTATAAATAATTGTTTATAGCTTTTATTTAATAAACAATCAGCTACTGCTTTATTCAGCCGCCCGCCTAGGCGAGGGTTGCGCCACGGACATCCACAATACTCCTCGCAGGCTGCATGGCCGGTCCTGTTCTGAATTGCTCGGTTACTTCCGGCATCTGCCTGAAAGCACCGCTACTGTGCCTGAGTGGCGCACACTGGCTTTCACTACTGCATTTACCAGCACTTGGTGCCAGGCGGCACCTTGCTACTCCAATCCATTTCCCACTCTTCCTTAAAAGATTACCTATGAAAAAATTTATCCTGATGCTCGCCCTAAGTTTACTGACAGCCGGAGCAATGGCCCAGTCTAATGGTAGTGTGGTGGCGCAGACCGGCAACCAGAACAGTGGTTTCGTAGAGCAGCGCGGAAGCCAGAGCCAGGCATTTATGCGGCAGGCCGGCAATAAAAACACCGCCACCCAGCAGCAGCAGGGAGCCGGCAACGAGGCCTCTGTCACGCAACTCAACGATGAAAACAGGGCAACCCAAGTACAGGATGGCAACTTGAACCGGGCGACCATTGAGCAAACCGAAATCAGCTCCCGGTTGGTCGGCAGCAACCGGGCGGAGCAGACCCAGCAAGGCACGCTCAATACGGCCACCATCCAGCAAACCGCGCTTGATGGTGACGGCAACCGGGCGGAACAATGGCAAGATGGCAACCGCAATGATGCATCAATTGTCCAAATCAGCTTTGGCGGTCCGAATGCAGCCTATCAGTGGCAGCAGGGCAACAATAATCTAGCTTCCGCCAACCAAGGACCCGGCAGAAACAACCAGTCGGGCCAGCGGCAGGATGGCAACCGCAACGAGGCCATCATCCAGCAGGTGCGCTCCAATAATATGGCCAGCCAAACGCAGACGGGCAATAACAACTTAGCCGACGCTCTGCAAGCCGGAGTTGGAGGCAACCAGTCCACCCAAAGCCAGAATGGCAATCAGAATAAGGCTTTTGTTGATCAGGGCGGCGTGGATATGGCGAGCCAGCTACAAAACGGCAACCGCAACCTGGCAACCATAAGCCAGTCGTTAGGTGATAAGGCCACACAAGTGCAGCGCTTTACCCAAAATGAGGCGCGCATCACCCAAGTAGGTAACAACAACGAAGCAGAACAGATCCAGCAGGGCAGTTTCAGCGAAGCACTTATTGTGCAGAGCGGGTCGAATATGGCTACGCAAAGCCAGCAGTTTGGCTCCAACAACAGCGCCCGCACCGTGCAGGGCACCGGCAACTTCAGCTACACAGGTCAGGAGTTTGGCTCCAATAACCGCGCAGTTACCTTACAGGGGGCTGATAACGAGAACCGTATAGGCCAAAGCTTCGGCGACGGCAACCGCGCGCTGGTTACGCAGGGAACCGGCAACACGAGCAGCGTAAGCCAGATCGGCAGCAACAACATGACCACTGTGAATCAGCTCCCCTAGCTCAGAGGTCGGGCCGGGGCATTTTGCGGCGGCGGCGCAACAGCTAGCAGAAGGAAAGTCGGGCGCGGCAGCATTTGCCTATTTTTAGCGCTCTACTTTCCTTCTGCTTTTTCTATGCATCCAGACCTCCTTTCCCAACGCGCCCTGGTGGGCGGCAGCACGCAAGGTATTGGGCGGGCCGTGGCCGAAGAGCTGGCCCGCCGCGGCGCCACCGTGGTGCTGCTGGCCCGCAACGAAGCCAGCCTGCGCGAAACCGCCGCCGCCCTGCCCACGCCCCATGGCCAGCAGCACCACTACCTCGTCGCCGATTTCGCGCAGCCCGACCAGGTGCGCCAGGCAGTGCATACGTATCTGCAGCAACAGCCCGACGGCTTCCACATCCTCGTTAATAACACCGGCGGGCCGGCCGGCGGACCAATCCTGGACGCACCGGTGGAGGCGTTTCGGGCCGCTTTCGAGCAACACCTGGTGTGCAACCACCTGCTGGCACAGGCCGTGGTGCCGGCTATGCAGGCACGGCGGCACGGGCGCATCATCAACATCATCAGCACTTCGGTGAAGCAGCCGCTGCCGGGGCTGGGCGTGAGCAATACCATCCGGGGGGCGGTGGCCAGTTGGGCCAAAACGCTAGCCAACGAGCTGGGCCCGCACGGCATTACCGTGAACAACGTGCTGCCCGGTGCCACGCTCACCCAGCGCCACACCTCGCTCATCGAAAAGAAAAGCAGCCAGACCAACCAAACTACCGAGGAAATTGAAGCGGGTATGCTGAAGCTGATTCCGGCCGGCCGCTTTGCGCAGGCCGAGGAAGTGGCGGCGGCAGTAGCGTTTCTGGCCTCCGCTGCCGCCGGCTACATCAATGGCACCAATATGCCCGTGGATGGTGGCCGGACGGGTAGCCTGTAAATGAAAGCTGGCAATAAAGCAAAACCTTCGCGCTGCCGCCATTCCACCATTACCTCATTTACCCTACTTTTGCTTACTCTCCGCTACTTACGCTTCGCCCTTTGGTACACATCGACAAGCTTTCTATCGTCATTCCGGTTTATAACGAGGGCCGCACCATCCATCAGATCCTGGATCTGCTGCGGGAGCTGAAGCTGGTCAATGACATAAAGAAGGAAATCATTCTGGTGAATGACTGCTCCACCGACAATTCGGTGCAGGCCATTGAGGCCTACGCGGCCCAGCACCCCGAAATGGGCCTGCGGCTGCTGCAGCATCCCGTGAATAAAGGCAAAGGCGCGGCGCTGCACACCGGCATCCGTGAGGCTACCGGCGACTACGTCATCATTCAGGACGCCGACCTGGAGTACGACCCCGAGGAATACAACGTGCTGCTTAAGCCCATTCTGAAGGGCTTCGCCGATGTGGTGTTTGGCTCGCGCTTCATGGGCGGCAACCCGCACCGCATCCTGTTTTTCTGGCACAGCATCGGCAACAAGATGCTCACCTTCCTGTCGAACATGTTCACGGACCTAAACCTGACCGACATGGAAACCTGCTACAAGCTGTTCCGCCGCGACATTATTCAGGGCCTGAAGCTGGAGGAGAACCGCTTCGGTTTCGAGCCCGAGGTGACGGCCAAAGTATCCAGGGTGAAGGACGTGCGCATCTATGAGGTGGGCATCAGCTACTACGGCCGTACCTACGCCGAGGGCAAGAAAATCGGTTGGCGCGACGGGTTCCGGGCCATCTACTGCATCGTGAAGTATGGCCTGTTCGGCTAGCCGGCAGCAGCCGGCTAGCCGAAGCTACTTCTATCCATTTCCTTTTACCGCAGGCCCCCGGCGGGCTTGCCGCAGCTGCGTATGATGCTTTCCAAACGCTACGCCACGCGTGGGCCGGTGCGCCTGGCGGTGGCCGCCATGTTGGTTTTGCTGGTTTTTGCCTGGCAGCTGTACATGGAGCGGGTGGCGTATTCCGACCTGGCGTACCACCTGTTCTATTATCTGAAAGACAACATCCTGTTTATTCAGAATCAGCGCTTTGTGGCCCTGGTTACGCAGTTGCCTACTCTACTGGCCGTGAAAGCCGGCTTGCCGCTTGATGTGGTGCTGCACCTGTACTCACTGCTGTTTGTGCTGTTCTACACGGCCGTGCTGCTGGCCTGCGCCTATTGGTTTAAGAACGAGCACGTAGCGCTGGTAGTGGCGTTGCAGTACCTTCTGCTGGCTTCGCACACGTTCTACTGGGCGCAGTCCGAGTTTCCGCAGGCGCTGGCCGTGCTGCTGCTCTTTTACGGAGGCGTGGCCCGCCAGACGCCTTTGCCCTGGCGGTTTTCTACGTTGGCGCTGGCGGCGCTAATTCCGGTGTTTATTCTGGGCCACCCGCTCACGTTTCTGCCATTTCTGTTTATCTGGGCCTACGACTGGCTGCTCAACAAACGGTTCCGGGACTGGCCTTATTACGGTATGCTGGCACTGGCTGTAGCTGTATATGGGGTGCGGGTGTACCTGAGTGCCGCCAACCCCTACGAGGCCAACCGCATCAACTTAGTCCCCAATCTTGTTGCTTATTTCCCGCACTACCTGAGCCTGGAAAGCTTCAACAACTTTTGGCACCTGTGTAGCCGCAATTTTCTGGCGCTGCCAGTGCTGCTGGCGCTGCTGACCGGATTCTATACGTGGCAGCGGAACACGTTTGCCTGGCTGCGGCTAGGCTTGGTGTGGGCGGCCGTGCTCGGCTACGCGTTCCTGATCAACGTGGCGTATCCTGATCCGCTGGACCCGGCCTACATCGAAAATATGTACTTGCCGCTCACGCTGTTCGTGGCTGTTCCGTTTGCGCTGGAGCTGCTGCCAGCGCTGGAAGCGCAGTGGCAGGGCCGGGGACGCGTGGTGGCGATGGTGCTAGTGGCTGTGGTACTGGTGGTCCGGCTGGGCGTTATCTGGCAGTGCCGGGTGCCTTATGTGGCCTATCAGCACTGGATGCAGCGGCTGCTCACCTACACGCACGCATTGCCAGAGCGCAAGTTCATTATCAATCCCGATAACGTAGACCCGCACCACCTGCGGGCCGGCTGGCCGTCGTGGGCCTTGCCCGGCGAAACCATGCTGCGTAGTGCCCGCTATTCACCGGATTCAGCGCAAACGATCCGTGCCGAGCAGGAAGCTGTTTCGCTGCTGCTGGAACTTGATGCCCGGCCAGCTACCATGTTTGGACCTTCAGAATACTACAACCAAGCCGAGCTACCACGCAACTACTACCGGTTTCCCCTTACCCGCTACCGGCTGCTCAATACGGCTCCGCCCGCCGACGCCAGTGCGCTGCAGGCCTACATTGCGGCCCGGCCCCAAATACGCCTAGAGCTACCCGAGCGGCCGCAGCCGCTACGAGCCAACAAGCAGCACGCTATTGAGGTGAAAATCAGCGTACCGGACCAGTTGCAGCCACTGCACTCTGGCTTACTGACGCCCCATCCTACTTTGGTGCGCGCAGCCTTCTACAGCGGCCCCAACTGGCCCATTGCGGCCACATTCGTGGAGTCGCCGCTGGAAGTGGACGTCTGGCAGCCCTGGACTCAAACCATTGCCCTCCGAACCCCAGCTGAACCAGGCACTTATATGTTTGAAGTACGCCTCATCAGCAAGGATTTTCAGGAATGGCCCGTGCGGGTGCAGATTCCGGTGGAAGTAGTGAAATAAAGTCTATAAAGCACTTCCACCTCACCCGCCGGAGCAGGCACCGGTTTGTTTGAATTATGGCACCGGCAGCGGCTTAGCCGGCAACGAAAACGGCCTCCCACACACGTGTGTGGGAGGCCG
>NZ_JACSCX010000015.1 GCF_014333525.1 Hymenobacter puniceus | reverse complement strand
GTGGGAGATACTGGGTTCGAACCAGTGACCCTCTGCTTGTAAGGCAGATGCTCTGAACCAGCTGAGCTAATCTCCCGATAGGGTATTGTACTAAAATTAAAAGTGGGAGATACTGGGTTCGAACCAGTGACCCTCTGCTTGTAAGGCAGATGCTCTGAACCAGCTGAGCTAATCTCCCGTTGGGCGTATCCCGTTGGGGATGCAAATATGGCAGGTCGTTTCTGATTACGCAACACTTTGTGCGAACTTTAGCACGGAAAGTTAACTGAAACGGAGCCTGCCAAACATACAACTCTTTTAGAGTCAGAAATTTTCGAGGATTGGGAAAGCTGCGGCGAGTGCTATTTTTTTTTCTGACCGGGCTAGTTTTGCTGGTAGCTGTGGCCGTGGGGGGCGTGTGGCTGGGGCAGGACCACATCATTGCGTTGTTTGTGCAGGAGGCTAACCGCTATCTGGCCACGCCTGTGCAGGTGGGGCAGATGGAAGTATCGCTGCTGGATCAGTTTCCGCGGGTGTCCATCACGCTGCACAACCTGCGCGTGAGCGGCTCTCTGCCCCAGGATACCGTGCCGCTGGCTCGGGCCCGCCGCCTCTACTGCGCTTTCGACGCCTGGGACATTGTGCGGGGCCACTACCGCATCCGGGCCGTGACGCTGGCCGATGGGCGGGTGTGGGTGCGCCACGATGTGCGGGGCCGCCCCAACTACGACGTGCTGCGGTTTGATAGCACAGCCGCGCCCAGCAGCCAGCCGCTGGCCTTTGCCCTCGAAAACATCCAGCTGGAGCGCATTGCCACCGTATACGCCGACGACCAGCGGCGGCAGCGCTACACCGTGCAGGTGCACGATGTGCAAGCCAGTCTGGATGTGCAGGGCCCATTGGTAGATATTGCAGCTGGCGGAACGACGCGGGTGGAAGCCCTGCAACTGGGCACTGATGCGTATTTTCAGCATAAGGACTTGGTGCTGGACACTCACTTGCGGGTAGATAGGGAGGCGCGGCTCGTGACGCTGCAGCCTTCGGAGCTACGAGTGGGGAGCGCTTCTTATCAACTCGGGGGCCGCGTAGACTACCGCAAGGCTATTCAGCTAAACCTGCAGCTAGCCGGCCGAAATACGGATATACAGTCGGTATTGGCGCTGCTGCCGGCGCGGGTGGCGCGGCCGTTGCGGGCCTACCGCAGCCGCGGAGCTGTGTATTTTGGCGGCACGGTGCGCGGTGAGCTATCAGGAAAGGCCAGCCCGCGCATTGAAGCCCGGTTTGGCTGCCGCGATGCTTCCTTTTATCACCCCAAGCTACGGCAGGCCGTAGAGCACGTGTTTCTGGCGGGCACGTTCAGCAACGGGGCTGCCCAGGCGGCGCGTACCTCGGTGCTGAGCTTGCGCGAGGTGCGCGGCACGCTGCGCGGGCGGCCCTTCAGCGGCAGCTTGCGCTACGCCAATTTCCTGGACCCCACCGTGCAGCTGCAGGTGCAGGCCGACCTGGATGTGGCGCAGGCGTTGCAATTCTACCCGCTGGCCGCCGTGCCGGGCGGGCAGGGGCGGGCCCAGCTGGCACTATCGGTTGCCGGCAACCTACGCCAGTTTCGGGCGCGGCCTGCTACGGCGGCCGTGCAAGCAAGCGGCACACTGGTGCTGCAAAATGTGCAGCTGCGGCTAAGCGACTTGCGCCAGCCACTCACGGGCCTCACGGGCCGGTTCCGGCTGCAGGGCCGCGAGGTGGCTGTGGCGGGCTTCACGGGCCGCGTAGGCGGGTCGGATTTCCAGCTGCAAGGGCGGCTGCGCAACGCGCTGGCGTGGGCGCTGCTGCCCAACCAAACGCTGCTGCTCGACGCCGACCTAACGTCCCGGTTCTTGGATTTCGACCAACTGTTGCGCATGACCTCGCCGACAACGCCTACTGCGGCAGCCAGCGGCGCCCGCGCCCCCGGCAGCTACGAGTTCCGGCTGCCTACCCAGCTGGCCCTGAACGTGCGGGCCCAGGTAGGGAAGCTGCGGTTTCGGCGGTTTCGGGGGCAGCTGCTGCGTGGCACCATCCGGCTGCAGCAGCAGGTGCTGAGCGCGCCCTCCCTAACGGTGCGGGCTGCCGGCGGGCAGGTTAGCTTCCGGGGGACGCTGGATGCCCGCCAGCGGCAGGCGCTGCACCTACACTCCACCATCAGCTGCCAGCAGCTGCCGCTAGATAGTTTGTTTTATACGTTCGAGGATTTCGGGCAGCAGTTCATCACGGCACGGCACCTGCGTGGCGCCCTTACCGCCACCGCCGAGTCGGACTTGTACTTTGATGGGGCGCTCAACCCACTTACCAACCGCCTGGAGGCCGAGCTGAACCTGCAGGTGCGCAACGGGGAGCTCAACAATTTCGCCCCCTTGCAGAAGCTCTCCATGATAGCCGGGCGGGAGCGGCTGCGGCATTTGCGCTTCGCCCAGCTGACTACGCCGGTGTATATCCAGAGCCGTACGGTGTATCTGCCCGAAATGGAAATCCGCTCGAACGTGCGGGCAGCCTCCCTGATCCGGGTGACGGGCACCCACACCTTCGACCAGCAAATGGACTATCACCTCAGTATCCCGATTCTGCCGGGGCTGCTGCAACGCACCGTAGGCATGGCCACCGGCCCCAGCTTGCTGCTGGCTATCCAGGGCGACGAGGACAATTTCCGGGTGAGCTACGACCGGCGCCCGCAGCCGGGCCGCGTGCCAACGGCGCCGCGCGAACCCGCCCGGGAGCGCAGCCCAGCGAGCTTGCCCACGCCCGCCGCGCCGGCCACACCCACCGCGCCAGAACCACGCAAGCCGTTCGAGCTGAAAAAGCCGCCAGCCAAAAAGCCCGCTCAGCCCCAAACCGGCGAATATTTTGAATTCTGATTTTAACTGGAAGGTCGGCAGTAGGAGAGGGGGGCAGCGGCGCTAACCAAATCTAGTGATGTGCGTTAAGGTCAGCAGAAATCCACTCTACTCCTTTCCACCTACTACTTACGATGAGCAATTCCCAACTTCTCCAGAACTACTCCGACTCGGAAAAAGCGGCCTACCTAAGCGTTATTGCCAGCTTGGCTTCGGCCGACCGGGAAGCTTCCGCTACTGAAATAGAGTTTCTGCAACAGTTAGCGCATGAATCGGGCCTGTCTGGCGGTGCCACCCAGCAAGTGCTGAGCGCGGCCCGCGACGCCAGCAACGAAAGCATCAAGAGCAACCTCGACGCGCTCCGCTCCAGCGACCTGCGTTACTCACTCGTGACGGACCTCATCAGCTTTGCGCGCGCCGATGGCGCCTATGCCAACGACGAGGAGGCCATGATCAATAAGATATCAGCTTACCTCGGCATTACGCCCCAGCAAACCCAGACCCTAAACCAGGTGGTAGACCAAGCCGCCCACGTGCCGCACGATGCCAGCGACCCAGCCAAGCAAGGCTTTTTCGGCGGCATCACCGATAAGCTGGAAAGCGCCGGCATCCCAAAAGGTGCGCTGATGGCTGGCCTGCTGGGCGTAGTAGCCCCCATGGTACTGTCGAAGGTGATGAGCGGCGGCCGGAGCACCGGTGGCGGCATGATGGGCGGTATGGGCGGCGGCAGCTTGGGTGGCCTGATGGGCGGCGCCATGGGCGGCGGCTCGATGGGTGGCTTGCTGGGCGGCCTGCTCGGTGGTGGCCTGCTAAGCGGGGTGCTGGGCGGCGGCAACTCTTCGGCTGGCGCGCAGGGCTCCTACGGTAACCTGCCGCAGCAAGGCTCGCACGTGGGCAGCGGCGGCCTTGGCTCGCTGATGTCGATTCTGGGCGGCCTGGGTGGCCAGCCAGGCTCGCAGCCCCGCAGCGCTGGCGGTGGCGGCTTGGGCGGCCTAATGAACGGTGGCATGGGCGGCTTGCTCGGCGGCCTGCTGGGCGGTGGCCGATAGAACCTCAGTTGTAGCTACTTGAACACAAAAAAGCCGGCGGCCTTCCAATGAGGCCGCCGGCTTTTTTGTGTTCTATCGGTTCAGGAAGCAACAAATGCCGCTACACCATGGGCGTCGGAGCAGAGTTGAGGCCATCGAAGCGGCTGCCGGAAGCTAGCTGGACTACAGTGTTGCCGGTGCTGGCAAACTGGCCGCCAGCTTGCTCTACCACTTCCACGAGGCGGTAGTTGAGTTCCTCTTTCACTTGCAGGTACTCGTCGTAGTTGGTGGTTTCCACGAAGTATTGCACGGTCACTTCCTTGGCCGCCGGCGTCAGGGCCGAAAACTGCATCTGCACGTCTTTGGTTACCAACGGGTTTTCGCCGATGAGGCGTTTGCCTTCCTCCACAATGTGGTGCAACTGCTGGCTGGAAGTGGTGTGGCTCAGGGCCAGCGTGAAGCTCACGCGTCGCGCCGTGCGCAACGACAGGTTGTCCAAGGGCTTGTCAATCATGGACTTGTTGGGCACGGTCACGTAGCTTTTTTCGGCCGTGCGCAGGCGGGTGCTCCGGAAGCCCACCTTTTCCACCGTGCCCGATACGGCGCCTACTTCCACTAGGTCGCCCACGGCAAAAGGCCGGTCGAGGAAGATGGTGAATGAGGCAATCAGGTTTTCGAGGCTTTCCTTGGCGGCAAACGCCACGGCCAGCCCCCCGATGCCGAGGCCACCAATCAGCGCCGTGACATCTACCCCAAACACCCGCCCCAGAATACCCAGAAACGCCAGCACAATGATGAGCACCTTGATCAGGTCTTTGGCGAAAGGCACCAACTCGGCTTGCAGGCTGCCGCCCTCCGTAGTGCGGCGCCGGAATACGAGCACCGCAAAGTCCACGAGGCGCAGCGCAATCCAAGCCACACCCCAAATGATACCGATCTGGTAGAGCCGGAACAGCGCCACTTTCGGCCACGGCTCGTTGTGCGCCAGCTCCGAACTGCGCACCGGATAGTCGAGCACTTGAAACGCCAGGTAAATCGTCACGAAAAACACCACCACCGATAACGGCCGGATCAGCAGGGCCTGAAACTGCGCCTCGCTCACTCCCTCGGTTTTGCGGCGAATAAAGCGAAAAGCCAGCCGCGACACCCACCGGGAAAGCAGCGTTTTGAATGCATAGCCGAACAGCAGAATGCCCACGCACCAGAGGTAGGCGGCCACGTTGTTGCCCAGAAAGCGGTAATGCAGAATTTCAGTAAGCGTCATTCTATTTGTGGGGCTTGGGGCTTAGAGAATAGGGCTTGGTGGTATTTGGCCATCTACTGCCTAAGCACCAAGCCTTATTTCCTAAGCCCTAACAACTACACTAGCTGGCGCAAGGCCATTTCAAACGACTTCTGGGCCACGCCAGTACGCGAGTCGCCTTGCTGGCGGGTGCGCTCCAGGGCCCGGCGGATGATGCGCGAGGTGTCACCGAAAATGGCCTGGTCGGTGATTTCGGCGTTGGTTTCCATCAGGTAGGCAAACACGCGGGCCATACCGCAGTTGGCCACGAAGTCGGGGATGACGGACGTATGCTGGTCGGCAAACTCGCCGGTGGGGCCGAAGAAGATTTCCGGGTCCTGGAACGGAACGTTGGCGCCGCACGAAATAACCTCCAGACCGCCCGCAATCAACTGCTCCACCTGCTGGCGCGTCACGAGGCGCGAGGCGGCGGCCGGAATGAAGATTTCGGCGCCGCTGCTCCAGATGCGCTGGTTCACTTCCTCAAACGACAGCAAGTTGGGAGCTGCCAGGGCATTGCCTTCGCGCTGCAGAAACAGCGTCCGGATTTCCTCTAGCGAGAAACCTGCCTCCTTAATCAGGCCGCCGGCCCGATCGATGATGCCCGTGATGCGGGCGCCCTGGCTGGCCAGGTAGTAGGCCGCGGCGGCGCCCACGTTGCCCCAGCCCTGCACGATGGCGCGCTTGCCAACCACGCTCCTCTCGCCCCAGAGCTCATAGTAGTGGCGCACGGCTTCGGCCACGCCGTAGCCCGTAATCAGGTCGGCCACGGTGTACTTGCAACTCAGGTCGGGCGTGAAGGCAGCGTCTTCCAGCACCTTCACTACGCCCTGGCGCAGCTGGCCCAGCTTCTGAATCTTCTGGGGCTCGGTGGCGCGGTAGTGGCCGTTCACGATGCCCTCCTGCGGATGCCAGAGGCCGTAGTCTTCGGTAATCGGAATGACGTCGTGAATTTCGTCCACGTTCAGGTCGCCGCCGGTACCGTAGTAGTTCTTAAGCAGCGGAATCACGGCCCGGTACCAGCGCTCCAGCACGCCGCGCTTGCGCGGGTCCTGCGGATCGAAGTTGATGCCCGACTTGGCGCCCCCAATGGCGGGGCCCGACACCGTGAACTTCACTTCCATGGTCTTGGCCAGGCTTTCCACCTCGCGCTTATCCAGGCCTTTGCGCATGCGGGTGCCGCCGCCGGCCGCACCGCCGCGCAACGAGTTAATCACCACCCAGCCTTCGGCTTCTGTTTCGGCGTCTTTCCACTCAAATACTATCTCAGGACGCTTGTTTTCAAACTTAGCCAGCAGGTCTTTCATGGGCAGGAGGGAAGAAAGGTGGGAAGGAAAGGCAGTAATTTTGTAAGTCAAAGGTAAGCAGCCCCACGTAAGAATGAGGGTCAATGCTGCGTTAGGGCAGCAAACAGCGCTGCCTGCCTGCCCTATGTGGCCCGAATTTTTCTGGTTGGATTTCTGTTGCCGGAACTCTTTGAGGCGTAAATATCGTAGTAGGCATATTCCTGACGACCACGTCCTGTTTTCCTCCTCGCCACCGTAGTATCTTCCTATGAAACCCTTGCTTTCACGAGTAGAATCCAAAAAAGTAGATAAGGCCGCCGCTATGCTCAAAGTGCTGGCGCACCCCAAGCGCTTGGCTATTGTAGACCTGCTGGGCAAAGAAGATAAAATGACCGTAACGGAAATCTACCGTTCGCTCGATCTGCCTCAGGCCATTGCTTCCCAACACCTGATTACCCTCAAAGACCGCGGCATCCTGTCGTCGTTCAAAGTGGGTACTAAAATCTACTACTCGCTGTCCATTCCAAAGCTGCTCGACGTCATCGACTCGCTGGAAGAGTGCTGCGACACTATGTAGAAGCGGCTTTCATGCATGCTTAAAATCGAAAAAGACCGCCAGTTGACGGTCTTTTTTCGTTGGTAGCAGTGTGGTGCTGGCCTCGATTTTGAGCCGCTTAATACAGTGCATAAATAGGAAAAGGGCCTTCATCAATTCAGATGAAGGCCCTTTTTGATGTCTGATTCGCTGTTGCTGCAGGCTTATGCCAGAGTGGGCTGGTTTTCCAGATCGAACAGGTCCGTAAGAACGTCGATGAGCTGGTCGGCCTCGCCACGCTTGCAGGCGGCTTTGAGCTGGATGACGGGCTGCTTGAGGATCTTCTGCATCAACGACTTCGTGACTTCGTCCATGCGGCGAGCTTCTTCGGGGCTCATCTTCTTCTGGAACCGGTCCATTTCCTCCTGCCGAATCTGCTCCAGCGCATTCTTGAGCTTCTGGATGGTCGGCGACACCATCATTTCCTTGCTCCAGTCGTTGAGGCCGGCAATGCTTTCGGCAATGATGGCGCGCACGTGCGGCACGGCGGCCAGGCGGCGCTCCAGCGCGGCCGAGGCCTTGCTCTGAATAGCGTCGATGTTGTAGACGAGCACGCCTGGCACGGTTTCCACCTCGGCCTCAATGCTGCGCGGCACCGACAGATCAATAAAGAACTTGTAGCTGAGCACGTCGAGGTGCTGCACCATCTCGCGGGTGAAGAACGGCGTGGCCGCCGCAATCGATGACACGATGATGTCGGCTTCCTTCATGCCCTGCACCAGATTCTCGAAGTCCAGCACTTTCAGGCCGCACTCCTCGGCCAAAAGCTCGGCCTTGGAGCGGGTGCGGTTGCAGATAGTCACGTCCTGAAACTGCTTGCTGTCACCGAAGTGGCGGCATACATCCGCCCCGATTTCACCCAAGCCTACTACCAGCACGCGCGGGTTGGCTACGTCGGCGGTCAGCTCCTCTACCAGTTCCAGCGTCGCGTAGGACGTGGAGGCGGCGCCGTCGCGGAAACTGGTTTCCTGCTGCACGCGCTTGTTGGTGAAGAATACGGTGTGCAGCAAACGGTGCAAAAACGGCCCGGCCGCGTCCTCATCAGCCGACCACTGGTAGGCCTGCTTCACCTGGTTGCTGATCTGCAGGTCGCCAACTACCTGGGCATCAAGCCCCATGGCCACCTCGAATAGATGCTGCACGGCCGCGTCGGCGTCCGTGAGCAAATCGAAGTAGGGCGTGTAGCTATCGGCGTCGGCTAAGCCCTTGAGCTTGCCCAGCGCCGCAATGATGGCGGTGCTGTAGTCGAGGTCGGAGGAGTAGTAGACTTCCGTGCGGTTGCAGGTGCTGAGCACAAGCAGGTCAGTAAGACCCAGCTCGTGGTGCAGCGTGTGCAGAAAGCGGCGGCAGGCGGGCTCGTCTAGCGCAATAAGCTCCCGGATTTGCAGGGGGGCTTTTTTGAACGAAAGACTAACTGCCTTGAAAGGATGGGACATAGCGGGTGGCTACTGCAATTGCAGGAGGCAAAATTACGGCACAAATTGGTAGCGTGAAAACAGCCAGCAACCTATCCTGGTTCGAGAAAGGCTGAAATTGCGTTTTAAGGCTTACAAGCGTCTTTTTTAAGAGGCAAACTGACAAAAATCGGCGGATGGCCGGCCGGTTGGGGCAGCTTTGGCGTAATGGCTGCGTCCGGCTGCGCGTTGTACCTTCGTTTTGGAAGCTGCACTCCGGCATATAGTTAAGCCTAGTGCTGCACTCAATGGCTGCCGCCAGCCCGGATACTTCACCCGTGTTTACTTCGTGCTTTGATAGCCATCTACGACCAAAAATCCCGCATCAAGCTATTCATCGTGGCTTTGGCGCTGCTCATTGCGGCTGCTACCGTCATCTATACCAACATTCTGGTGCAGCGCGTGTCGGAGCGGGAGCAGCAGCAGATTGCGCTTTATTCCAAAGCGCTACGATTCATGATTAACTCCGAGTCGGATTCCAACACGAATTTCGTGTCAGAGGAAATCATCAATACCAACAAAACCATCCCCGTTATCCTCACCGATGATAATGGCCAGATTGTGGACGCTAAAAACGTGGTGGTGCCAAAGGGCCTGTCTGAAAAGGCGGCTATCAAGTTTCTCCACCGCGAAATTGCGGTGATGGAGCAGCAGCATCCGCCCATCGTTATTGAGCTGGGGGCCGGTTTGCGCAACCGTATTTATTATAAGGATTCGGTGCTGCTGGCCCAGTTGCGCACTTATCCGCTGGTGCAGCTGGCCGTCATTGCCTGCCTGGGCGTTATTGCCTACTTCGCGTTCAGCTACTCGCGGCGCTCCGAGCAAAACCGTGTGTGGGTGGGCCTGGCCAAGGAAACCGCGCACCAACTGGGCACGCCCCTAAGCAGCCTGATGGCCTGGCAGAGCTACCTGAGCGAGAGTGAGCGGTTCAAGGATGAGCCCATTGTGGAGGAGTTGAGCAAAGACATTCGGCGGCTGCAGATCATTACGGAGCGGTTTAGCAACATTGGCTCGGTGCCGGTGCTCAAGCCCGAAAACATCCTGCGCACCACCCAAAACGCCATTTCCTACCTGCAGAGCCGCGTCTCGAAGAAGGTGACGTTTGAAATCAAGACTGACCTGCCCACCGACACGCCCGCGCTGGTGAACGTGCCGCTGTTTGACTGGGTGATTGAGAATATCTGCAAAAACGCCGTGGATGCCATGGACGGCCGCGGCAGCATCACGCTGCACCTGCGCCGCCCCGTCCGCGACAAAACCAGCATTGCCATCGACATCACCGACACCGGCAAGGGCATTCCGAAAAGCAAAATCGACAACGTATTCCTGCCCGGCTACACCACCAAAAAGCGCGGCTGGGGCCTGGGGCTAGCGTTGGCCAAGCGAATCATCGAGAACTACCACGAGGGCCGCCTCTTTGTAAAATGGAGCGAAGTCGGCCGCGGCACCACGTTTCGGGTAGTGCTGAAAGGGTAGCGTTTAGTTGTCAGCTGTTAGTACTGTTCTGACAACAGGCTATATGCCATGGTAGGGCTGTTTTAGAGGAACAGTGCTAACAACTGACAACGACCGACTGACAACTCATTTTCCCCGATTCGTTAGCTCTACGTAGCTGTTGCCGCTAACGGGCTGGCCGTTGTGGGTGCCTTCCACGCGGCACATGCCTTCCCAATAGCGCATTTTGATGCCCGCGAACAGCTTGAGTGTCAGTTCCTGATCGGGTACGAGCGGTGTGATGGTGAGGTCGTATTGCTGGCTCGGGATGCGCAGGCGCCACTTGCTGGGGTAGCGCAGCTTGGAGTGCGGGCTGGTCCAGTAGTCGAGCACCTCCAGTTGGAAATCCTTGGCCTCTAGGTCCACGGCCTGGCCCGGCGTGGGGCCGTTGTAGGTGCCGCCATTCACTACCTGGCTGGAGTTGCGGTTAAACAGCTGGTAAGTCATGATTTCGTGGCGCGTGACGCCGGCCGGTGTAGTGGCGGTAGCAGTAGCCACGGCGGCGCTGGGCTCATCGAGCTGCAGCGAAAACCAGTCCCAGCCGATGCCTTTGTTGGTGACGGAGTTACAGTTCCATTGCCGGTCGTACCACAGGTCGCCGGTTACTTCGTGCACTTTGCCGTCTACCTCAATGGTGCCAGTGGTGGTCAGGCGCGGGTAGCTGTAGTAGCCGGCTTTGGCCACGCCGCCGTAGTTTTCGTAGCCGGTGCCGCTGTGCAGCAACACGGGCTTCTGGGGCTTGGTACTCAGGTTGATGGCGTAGCCTTTGTGGCTGGCCATGCGGCCCTGCAGCTGGTATTCGCCGGTGGTGCCGGCCAGCGTCCAGCGCTGGTTTTCCTTTTCCATCTGCAGGTTGATGGGCAGTGCCGAATCGAGCAGCTTGGGCAGGCGCTCCACTTTGTAGTCGTAGTGGAACTGCCGGGTTTGCGGGTCGGTGACAGCGAAGTTCACCATCTGCCAATCTTTCTTGCCGGTGATGTTAAAGTGGAAAAATACGTACTCCACGCCGAATTGCTCACCGGTTTTCACGTCGCGCAGGTGGCCCGTGAAGTACCACCACTCCAGCGAGTTCTGCTTGTGCACCGCCTCTTCCTGCGGCAGCTGGGCGCGCTCCGTAAATACGTCGTACTTATTGGTAGGCTTCAGGGCGCAGCCCGAGGTGGCAAAAACCAGGAATAAGGTAGCAAGCAGCAAATTCTTCATACCCCGGAATAAGGATTTCGGGGGTGGAAAGGTTTGTAATTAGCGCTGAAAAGCGTTGCGCAGCCGGTTCCAGAGGCTACGTGGGTGCCAGAGCTTAGTAGGGTGGCTGTGCATTATCACTACTTCTCCCATGGTGTGCGCATCCATTTTCAATTCAAGTGGTAGGGTCAGCTGTTGGAGCTCATCCCAGCGGATGACCTGGCTTTCGTAGCCAATGAAAGTGATGTTCAACAGAGCAGATGAATTAGAGGCATCGGACTGCGTGAGGCGCAGTTCAAATGTACCATCGGCATTTGTTGAGGTGCCGATATGTGTGTTCTGTAGCAGTATTGTGACACCAGGCAGGCCGTCGCCGGTGCTGGCATCCGTGACGCGGCCGCGCACTACCCGGCTGGTATCTGCAGGCGCTTGAGGCTGCGGATGCCGGATAAGCTTGCGCTGGTCCTGGGTCAGAAAATCGGTATACACAGGAGCCGCGGGCTGCTGCGCTACAGTGGCACTTGGTAGCACTTCCCGCAAACCCAGCACCGCTACGGCCGCCGCCAGCCATGTGCGCCAGCGTGGCGTTGGCTCGGCCAGCGTCCTCATCATCCGCTCAAGCTGGTCTTCGCGAAAACGGCCGCAGGGCGCAGCCGTGCGGTGCAGCAGCGCCACTACCTCGGCGTCACTGAGAGTGGTGAAATCGACAACAACCTTTGCGCAGGCGGCGCAATGGCGGCCCTGGGTTGCGGGAGTCATCTGGTCCCAGTTTTCGTGGCAGGGCTGCGGAATGGAGAGGCTTAGTGGCTGAGACATGGCGGGTATATAAGAAGATAGGCTCCTTTGATGCCGCCCGCCTTCCGATTCCACAGCCACGCCCGAAAATTTTTGGCGCCCAGTGCCCTAAGTCCCGCGTGCTACTTCAGCGGCGGCTTTTGCGGCGGGTCGTGTTGCGCAATCTTGCCCATAATCTGCCCGCGGCCCTCCCGCGACTTTAGGCGCACGGTGAGCGGCGCGGGTGCCGGCGACACGGCCACGGATACCTGCTGCGTGACAAACACGAACGGGCTGCCCTGCACGTGCAGCTGCACGGTGCCGTTCTGCACGGCCGCCCACTTCTGCTGCATCACGAAGCTGAAATTGCCCTGCTCGTCGGTGGTAGCGCCGTAGGGCGTGTCGCCGATGAAGATTTCGGCGCCGGGCACGCACAGGCCGGTGGAGTCGTCGAGGACGCGGCCGCGCACGTTCACCTGGCCGTTAGGAGCGTCGGCAAGAGCGTCGGTTTGAGAAGTAGGAGCGGAGCCGGTTGTGGTGGTAGGCGTCGCAGTCTGGCAGGAGCTGACCAGCGGCTTGAAGCTGAGCAGCGCCAGCGACGTGAGCACCCAGCGGCGCCAGCGCGGGGCAGCCGGGGCCAGCGTAACCGGTGGCGCAAACTGCCCGGCCCGGAAAAAACCGCAGACGTTGCCCGACGTCGGCCGCGCCAGCCAAGCCGTTACTTCGCCCTCGGTCATACGTGAGAAATCCACGACTTCGTGCTGGCAGCTGCCGCAGTGGCGGCCGTCGGCGGTGGGCGTCATATCAGCCCAGGCTTTAGGGCAGGGACTCGGAACGGAGAAGGCCATAGCAGTAGAGGAAAGAAGAGGAAAGTAGCAGCAAGAAAGGCAATTAGGCTGTGGCGTGCCAGCAACTATGGAAAGCTACCGAAAAATCAGGCCACTGCCGGCGGCGGGCGTTATCAGGCGGCAATACGCAGCCTAGCCGCATTATTCTGTATCTTTTGCCCCTCTTACCTCGCTCCACTGCTTTGTCTAATCCGCTACCTCCCTCACGTCTCGGCGGCCTTTTCCGCCGCAAAAGCCTCACCGACATCCTGCACAACCCACCCGCCGACGCCGAAGGCCACGGCAGCGGAGGGGGCCTGGCGCGTCATCTTACCGTCCGCGACCTGACGGCGCTGGGCATTGCCGCCGTCATCGGGGCCGGTATTTTCAGCACCATCGGCAATGCCTCGCACGACGGCGGCCCGGCCGTATCGCTGCTGTTTGTGTTTACGGCCGTGGCCTGCGCGTTTTCGGCGCTGTGCTACGCGCAGTTTGCCGCTACTATTCCGGTCAGCGGCTCGGCTTATACCTACGCCTATGCTTCGTTTGGCGAGCTGGTGGCCTGGATTATCGGCTGGGCCCTCATCATGGAATATGCCGTCGGCAACATCGTGGTGGCTATTTCGTGGTCGGACTACTTCACTGGCCTGCTCTCGGGCGTGGGCTGGGACATGCCCGTGTGGCTTACGATGGGCATGCAAAGCGCCCACAAACACTACAATGAAGTGCTGGCACTGATGCAGGCCGGCAAGCCGCTCACCGATGCTACTGCCACGCAGTTGCAAGGCTACAAAGCCTGGAACTCGGCGCCCACCATCTTCGGCGACCTGAAGCTGGTGATTGACCTGCCGGCCGGCCTGATTACACTGCTCGTTACGGCGGTGGTGTATATCGGCATCAAGGAATCCAAGAACGCCTCCAACCTGCTGGTACTGCTCAAGCTGCTGGTAGTAGCCACAGTTATTGCAGTAGGCGTGTTCTATGTAAACCCTGATAACTGGAGCCCGTTTGCGCCCAACGGCGTGGGTGGCGTGCTCAAAGGCGTGTCGGCCGTGTTCTTCGCCTACATCGGCTTCGACGCCATCAGCACCACCGCCGAGGAGTGTAAAAACCCTCAGCGCGACTTGCCCCGGGCCATGATTTATGCCCTCATCATCTGCACGGTGCTCTACGTTATTATCACGCTGGTGCTCACCGGCATGGTGAGCTACACCGAGTTGGGCGTAGGCGACCCACTGGCATTTGTGTTCCAGAAGGTGGGCCTCAACTGGCTGGCGGGCGTGGTAGCTGTGTCGGCCATCTTTGCCATGGCCTCGGTGCTGCTGGTGTTCCAGATCGGGCAGCCCCGCATCTGGATGACCATGAGCCGTGACGGTTTGCTGCCGCCCGTATTTGCCAAGGTGCACCCGCGCTTCCATACGCCGTCGTTCAGCACCATCGTTACGGGCTTCTTTGTGGGCGTGCCGGCTCTGCTTCTCAACATGGACCTTGTGATTGACCTGACCAGCATCGGGACGCTGTTTGCCTTCGCCTTGGTGTGCGGCGGCATCCTCGTCATCGACCCGCACGGCCAGAGCGACGCCCGCTTCAAGGTGCCCTACATCAACGGGCAGTTTCTGGTGCCGATCATTATGCTGCTTGGGCTGGGCCTGCTGTTCGTGTACAACCAGGAAGGCCTGGGCGCTTTCGGCAGCGCCGTGCGCGGCGACGGGGGCTACGAGGAGTTCCGCCACTACATCCCGATGCTGGTATTCATTGCTTTCTGCATCGGGCTGGCGTGGCTGTCGTTCCGGCAGCGCCTCTCGCTGCTGCCTACGCTGGGCTTGCTCACTAATCTCTATTTGATGACGCAGCTGGGCATCAACAACTGGCTGCTCTTCTTCGGCTGGCTAATTATCGGGCTGGCCCTGTACTTCAATTACGGCTACAAGCACAGCAAGCTGGGGCTGAAGAAGGCGGCCCAGTAACAAGCCTTACCTGCGGCAGGCCCGGCACTACGGTAAAACTGCCGTAGTGCCGGGCTTTTGTTTGCGCGCCAGTAGGCGTAGCCCTATACTTGATAAGGGCAGGTATTTCGCCCGCTTACCTATACTGCTAGTATGGCATCCGTTACCGGTTCATCCGTAGTTACCACCTCCCTAACGGCCCGCCTCGATGCCTCCCGCCAGGAGCTGCTCGACCTGGGAATGCGCAATCCACTGCTCAACTTCCGGCTCTCCAAGGCCCAGGGCGTTGCTGTGGTGCGGGAAAACGCAGGGCAGGTGCTGGAGCTGCTGGTGCGCCAGGGCAAAACCATGTACTTCTCTGCCGCTCCCGAGCCGGCCCACGAAAACCCACAGGCACAGGCCGACGCAGCATCCCTGGCAGCGCCCAACGTGGCGGCCGACGCAGAGTTTAGCGAGGCCTCAGGCGCGGAGCCAACTGCTGGCGCAGAGCCGGCTGCTGGTATCCAACCCGCTGAATCCGAAGTGGAAACGGCCCCGACCCTGGAAGACTATCTGGTGGAGCACCCGCCGGTGGTGCTTTCCGAGGCCGAGCGGAAGGCCCTGCTGACCGACAACAAGCTACAAACCACCGAGCCGCCGGCCCGGCTGGAAACCCGCCTGCTCAATACCTATTACACTGCCCGCACCAGCCTGGAGGAAACCGGCGTCAACATTCTGTACCTAGCCCTGGGCCAGCTCAGTTGGTATGAAGCCGAAAGCAGCCCGGAGCCCCGTCGCGCTCCGCTGGTGCTGGTGCCGGTGGTGCTGGAGCGCGGCACCGTGGCCGAGCGGTTTAAGCTCACCTACTCCGGCGCCGAGGTGGAGGGCAATTTGAGTCTGCAGGCCCGTCTGAAAGCCGATTTTGGGATTATGCTGCCCCTGCCCGACCCCGAAAATCAGCCGTTGCCCGAGTACTTTGCGGCCGTGCGGGATGCCCTGGCTGGCCGCCACCGCTGGAGCGTGGAGGCCGATGCCATTGCCCTGAGCTTCTTCTCCTTCAGCAAGCTGATGCTCTACCGCGACCTGGACCCCGGCACCTGGCCCGTTGCCGCCGACGGCACCTCCGAGCTGCTAAGCCACCCGGCCATCCGCTCCCTGCTCGACCAGGAATCGGGCTTCGATGATGCCGCGCCCAGCGTGGGCGAAGGGGCGTTTCTGGATACCGACAGCCCGGCCCAGGAACTGCACCAGGTACTCGACGCCGACTCGTCGCAGCTGCTGGCGCTGCTAGCGGTGCAGGAAGGCCGCAACCTCGTCATTCAGGGCCCGCCCGGCACCGGCAAGTCGCAGACCATTGCCAATCTACTGGCCGAGGCCATTGGGGCGGGCAAGAAAGTGCTGTTCGTGGCCGAAAAGATGGCGGCTTTGGAAGTGGTGAAGCGCCGCCTCGACGCCCTGGGGCTGGGCGCGGCCTGCCTGGAGCTGCACAGCCACAAAGCCAACAAAAAAGTCCTGCACGACGAGCTGCGCCAGACGCTAAGCCTCGGCCGGCCCGCTTCGGCCGCCGGCGTAGAAGACCAGATAGCCCAGTTGCCCCGCTACCGCCAGGCTCTCAACGACTACGCCCTGGCCGTAAACGCGCCCATCGGCCGCAGCCGCCGCACCGCCCAGCAGGTAGCTGGCGAGCTGCTGGGCCTGGTCGAAGAGCGGGGCGCGGTGGAGCTGCCGCGCCTTGCCTTCCCCGGCCTGGCCGCCTGGACCGACGCCGACGCCGCCCACGCCGAAGCCCAGGCCACCCGTCTGCAGGCCACCCTGCAGAAAACCGGCCCGCCCAAACAGCTGCTGTTTTGGGGCAGTGAGCTGACGGTGCTGCTCCCTGCCGACCAGTCCCGCTTCAGTAGCCAGCTGCCCGCGGCCTTAGCGGCCGTGCAGGCCGTGCAAGCCCAGGCCGCCGCCCTGGCTACACACCTGGGACTTGCTACTCCCGCTGACCGCGCCGCTGCCGAAAAGCTCCTGCCCGCCGCCCGCCATGCCCGGCTGGCCCCGCCCCTGAACGGGGCGGCCGTGGCCGATGCGGCGTGGGCGCAGCACACCACTCGCCTAACTGAAACGCTGCAGGCCGGCACGGCCTACACGGTTCTTCATCAGCAATATGACGCCCTGCTGCTGCCCGAAGCCTGGGGCCAGCAGTTGCTGCCGGAGCGGGCCTCGTTGCTCTCCTACGGCGGTAAGTGGTGGAACTTCCTGAACGGTGACTACCGCCGTGCCCGCCAGCGCCTGCAACGCCTGTGGCGCGGCCCGTTGCCCAAAGACGCCGCCGAATTACTGCCCGTCATCGACGCCATCCACGAGGCCACCCGCCACCGCCAGGCGCTGGCTGACGCCGACACCTGGGCCGGCTCCCTGTTCGGCCCCGCCTGGCAGGGCCTGCGTTCCGACTGGCCGGCCTTGACCAAAACCCAGGAATACCTGACCCTGACCCTCCAGCGCATCAGCCGGGGCGAGCTGCCCAAAGAGCTGCTGGGGTATTTGGCGGCTAACCAATCGTCGGGCTCTGTTTCTCCCTTTGGTGAAGGAGGGATGCATGGGGAGGCCACCCACTCGCCCGACCTCGCCGCCCAGTTAGCTGCTCTCGAAACGGCCCTCACCCAGCACCGCGCCGCTCTCCAGGCCGTGGTGGATTCCCTGCAGCTCAACGAAGCGCGCCGCTTCGGGCCGGAAGGGCGGCTGCAGTTTCAGCTTTTTGCCGCCCAGCAGCATACCCTGGCCGCCTGGGCCGCCGATGTGCCCGCCCTGCGCCTGATAACGGAGTGGAACAATGTGGCCGCCTCCGTGCAGCAGGAGCAGCTGCCGGAACTACTCCTGCTGGCTGAAACCTGGCCGGACGCTCCCCGCTTTCTGGCCGCCGCCGTGCGCCAGACCTGGCTGGAATACCTGCAGCGCCAAGCCTACGAGCAGCACCCAGCCCTGCGGCAGTTCGAGCGGGCCAGCCACGAGGAGCTGGCGGCCCGTTTCCGCCAGGCCGACCAGGATTCATTGTACCACAACCGCATCCGGGCCCTGCGCCGGCACCATGAGGGGCTGCCCCACCCGCAAGCCGGCGGGCAGATGCTGCTGCTCAAAAACGAGTTTGCCAAAAAGGCCCGCCACAAGCCCCTACGCCGCCTGATGAAGGAAGCCGGAAGGGCTATTCAGGCCATCAAGCCGGTGTTCATGATGTCGCCGCTGTCGGTGGCCAGCTTCCTGCCGCCCGGCGCCGTGGATTTCGACCTAGTGGTGTTCGATGAAGCTTCGCAGGTGAAGCCCGTGGACGCGCTGGGCGCAGTGGCGCGGGGCCGGCAGCTGGTGGTGGTCGGCGACTCCAAGCAGCTGCCGCCCACCTCTTTCTTCGACTCCCTGACCGGCACCGGCGAAGCTGCCGACGAGGAAAACGTAACGGCCGACATTCAGAGCATTCTGGAGCTGTGCAAGGCCCGCCAGATGCCCGAGCGGATGCTGCGCTGGCACTACCGCAGTCTGCACCAGTCGCTGATTGCGGCTTCCAACCACCTGTTTTACGAAGACAAGCTGGTGATTTTCCCCAGCCCCGGCGGCAAGGGCCAGCTCGGGCTGCTCTACCATCATCTGCCCGAAACTTACTATGAGCGGGGAACCACCCGCACCAACCCGCTGGAGGCGCAGGCCGTAGCGGCGGCCGTGCTCCACCACGCCCGCACCACGCCCCGGCTCACGCTGGGCGTGGTGGCCTTCAGCACAGTGCAGCGCCAGGCCATTCAGGACGCGCTGGAAGTGCTGCGCCGCCAGCACCCCGAAACCGAGGTGTTCTTTGCCGCGCACCGCCACGAGCCCTTCTTCATCAAGAACCTGGAAAACGTACAGGGTGATGAGCGGGACGTGATTCTGATCAGCATCGGTTACGGCCGCACCCAGGATGGCTACCTGAGCATGAGCTTCGGGCCGCTGAACGGCGAGGGCGGCGAGCGGCGCCTGAACGTGCTCATCACCCGGGCCAAGCAGCGTTGCGAGGTGTTCACCAACCTGACGGCCGACGACCTGGATTTGAGCCGGACCCGCGCCCGGGGCGTGTCGGCCCTCAAAACCTTTCTCAACTTCGCCCAGCACGGTCGCCTCAACCAGAACGAGGAAACCGGCCGCGACATGGAGTCGCCGTTCGAGGAAGCCGTGTACCGCGCCCTCTCGGCCCGCGGCTACCAGGTGCGCCCCCAGATCGGGAGCCAGGGCTTTTACATCGACCTGGCCGTGGTGGACCCCGACCAGCCCGGCCGCTACGTGCTGGGTATTGAGTGCGACGGGTCCATGTACCATTCGGCCCGCTCGGCCCGGGACCGGGACCGGCTGCGCCAGCAGGTGCTGGAGGCCGTGGGCTGGCGCCTGCACCGCATCTGGAGCACTGACTGGTTTCGGGACCCGGCGCGGGAAACCGAGCGCGCCGTGCAGGCCATCGAGGAAGCCCGCCGCCACGCCGCCCAGGATGACCCCGACGAGCTGGAAGAGCCGGAGGAAGCCGCTGCGGAAACGGCTGGTATTGAGCGGGAAGAGTTGCCGGCGGCTGCCCAGACGCTGGCCGAACCCTACCAGGTGGCCCAGCTGCCGGCCGCCGTAGGCCACCGCGAATTGCACCAGCACAGCCTGGGCCAGCTCGCCAACTGGCTTACCCTCATCGTCCGCATCGAAAGCCCGATCCATCTGGACGAAGCCACCCGCCGCCTGGGCCAGGCCAGCGGGGCCACGCAGGTAGGAGCCCGCATGCGCAAAGCCGGCCGTGACGCTGCCCTGCTAGCCACTAACCTGCGCCACCTGCGCCAGCAGGGCGAGTTTCTGTGGGACATCAGCATGCAGCAGCCGCCCCTGCGTGATCGAAGCCAGCTGCCTGCCATTTCCCGCAAGCTCACCTTCGTGGCCCCCGAAGAGCTGGCCTACGCCCTGCGGACGGTGGTGGAGCAGAGCTTTGCTCTGCCCCGCGAAGCAGTATTCCTGCCCACCGTGCGCCTGCTCGGCTTCAGCCGCTTATCCGACGACATGCGCCAGCAGCTGGATGCCGTGCTGGCCGGTTTGCTGGAAAGAGGCGAGGTAGCGGAGGTGAATGGGGTGCTGAAGCCGGCCAGTTGATTTTCATTCTGTCATCCTGAGCGGAGCGAAGGACCTTATTAAGTTAGAACCGCTCTGCGTACCTCCACGCATCCCTCTGTGGATCTCTGCGGGAACCGACGCCAGAACAAACGTGAATAGGTCCTTCGCTTCGCTCAGGATGACAGATATGTAAGACCAACCCCATCTACCATGCTGCCTCCCGGCGAAACCATCCTGCTCACCCTGCGCCTGGCCGGCTCCATCCCAATGCGGGCCGGCCGGGAGCTGCACGCCCAGCACGTAGCCGCCCGGCAGGCCGCCGACTCCTCGGAGGCGCACCGCCGCGCCGAAAAGCAGTTTTTTGCCGACTTCGATGCGCTGCTGGATGCGCGCACTGTGGGGCCGGATTATCTGGTCCGGGAGAAAGTGGCGGAAGCCGTAGCCGGGGAGCTGCTGATGCTGGAGGAGCAGGGCTTTCGGGTGCCGTGCTTTGTGCTGCAGCCCAACCACCTGCACGCCGTGCTGCAGCTGCCGGCCGCCTCCGGCCTTTCGCTCTACAAAGCGGTGGAACTGCTGCACCAGCGCACCGCCGCCCAGGCCCGCCGCCTGCTGCGCGGCCAGCTCCCGCCCGAGGCCGACTTCTGGCAGCCCGGCTTCCACGAGCTGCCCATCCTAGATGCCGCCGAGATGAGCCGCGTGCAAACGTATCTGCTGGCGCACCCGCAGCGCCTGAACCTGCCGGAACGGTTCCATCATTGGCCGTATTTGCCCGACTGAATCGACCCAGAACGGATATCGAGGCGTGTATTCGCGTTTCTGCCCTTCTTCGGCAAGGCCGATATACTGGCCGGTGCGTAGGTAGCGGAAAGTATTACCTGCCGATGCGCGCTTTTCTTCTGCTCACGTTTCTTCTCCTCGCTGGCTTCGCCCGCGCCCAGCGCCCGGATAGCGCCCAAACCAGCCCCGACCGCCTGCTGTTCTATACCTTCGCCAACGACGCTTTCTTCCGCTCCGACTACTACTTCACGCAGGGCCAGACGCTGCTGCTGGTGCTGCCGGGCCTGCAACACTCGCCCGTAAACCGCATACTGGGCCCGGTGCCGGCTGGCAGCACGCGCTACCACGGCGTCCGGCTACGCTATGATGGCTTCACGCCGCTGCGCATTCAGGACCCATTTATTAGGGTCGGTGACCGGCCGTATGCTTCGTACTGGTACGCTGATTTTTTTCGGGTAGCCAACCAGCCGATGCGCCGGTTTCGGCTGACCACGGCGCTGAATCTGGGCTTTATGGGGCCGGCGGCCGGTGCCAAGGGCTTCCAGACCAAGCTGCACGAATGGCTGGACGCGCCAACGCCTCGCGGCTGGGACTACCAGATCCGCAACGACCTGGTGCTGGGCTATGAGGCCTACGCGGAAAAGCAGCTGCTGGCCGTCGGGCGCGGGGCGGAACTGATTGGCTCGGCCGGGGCTTCCCTGGGCACGCTCTATACCTACGCCGGCGCCGGCGCGCGCCTGCGGGTCGGGCTGCTCAATCCGTACTTCGACAACCTGGGCGTGAGTGGCCCGGCCACCCGCGCCGGCCAGCGCCGGGTGCAGCTTTATGCCGAAGGCCAACTGGAAGGCCGCCTCATCGGCTACGATGCTACCCTGCAAGGCGGCCTGCTTCGCTCCGATAACCCGTATACACTACCCGCCAGTGCCGTCAGCCGCACAGTGGCGCGCAGCACGGCCACGCTTGGGCTCGGCTACAAAGGCGTGCGGCTGGAAGTGTCTGCCGTGCGGGTGTCGCCGGAATTTGACGGCGCCCGCTCGCACAAATGGGGGCAGCTGGGGGTGCGGGTGGGGTTTTGAGAGAAGTGCCAAGGATAGCAGGATAGAACGTCATTCCGAGCCTGCGAGGAATCTCGCGTGCTGATGGTGGGGCGCTATTCTACCACACTAGCGAGATTCCTCGCAGGCTAGGAATGACGTTTTTCATCCCCTCACCACCTCACCTATTTCGCCCGGTGGATGATGAACACGCCGGTTAGGATGATAACCATGCCCAGCAAGTGCCAGAGATTGAAGGCCTCGCCGTCGAGCACGCCCCAGGTGAGGGCCACGATGGGAATGAGGTAGGTGTTGGAGGCTGCAAACAGCGTGGTGCTTTGCTGAATCAGCTTGTTGAAGAGCACCATGGCCACGGCTGTGCTCATGGTAGCCAGCAGCGCAATGTAGCCAAGGGCCGTCCAGGCGCCGGGCACGGTGGCCAGCTTGTGCGTGAAATCGGAGAAGCCGAACAGGTAGAGCAACCCCAGCGGCCCGATGCTGAGCAGCGTGAGGCTGGTAACCGCCACCGGCGACGGGCCGTGCAGGTGCTGCTTTATCACGTTCACGCTGATACCGTAGCCGATGGTGGCGGCCACGATGTAGAGCCCGTACCAGGCGTTGGATTCGCCGGAAGGCGTGGCCGCGCCGCCGCTGCCGCCCAGCAGCATCAGCACCACCGTGCCCACGAGGCCCAGCGCAATGCCCAGCACCCGCAGGCTGGTGAGCTTCTGCCCAAACAACACCGCGCCCACCACCAGCGTGAATACGGCCGTCAGGCCATTGAGCACGCCAGCCAGCCCCGATGCCAGCTTGGTTTCGGCGTAGGCGAAAAGGAAGGCTGGAAAAAACGTGCCCACCACCCCGCTCAGCAGCAGCCATTTGTAGCGGCTGGAGTCCACGCGGCGCACGTTGCGGAGCGCGAACGGCAGTAGCAGCAGCGCCGCAATACTCACCCGCGCCGCTCCCAGTTCCATAGCCGAAAACACCACCAGTCCCTTCTTCATCAGAATAAACGACGTGCCCCAGATGGTAGCCAGCACCACCAATAGCCCCCACGCCGAAGCCGTAATCCGCTGTGGCGGGGGCGGTGCTACGGGCGGCAGGGCAGGAGCAGTGGTGACAGCCGGGGCGGGAGAAGTGGTGGGCATGGGCGGGAAACTTGATCCGGTAGAACCGGGATAAAGAAAGAACGTCATGCTGAGCTTGCCGAAGCATCTCTACCTCTGGCTAACTTTCTTAATTAGCACTGCGGTAGAGATGCTTCGGCAAGCTCAGCATGACGTTCTGATGACAAAAAACTATCCCACCAAAACCGGCTCGGCGGCAATAATTTCGTTGAGGATAGTGTGCACCTCCTCCACGGAGTCGGTCTCGACGAGGCGCATGCGCCACTGCTTGGCGCCTTCGAGGCCGCGGAAATACTGAGCGTAGTGGCGGCGCATCTCGAAGATGCCCACACGCTCGCCTTTCCACTCGATGCTTTTCTCGAAGTGCATGCGGCACATGTTCACGCGCTCCTCCACGGTGGGCGGGGCCAGTAGCTCGCCGGTGGCCACAAAGTGCTTCACCTCCCGGAATATCCAGGGGTAGCCGATGCTGGCGCGCCCGATCATCACGCCATCCACGCCGTAGCGGTTTTTGTACTCCACGGCTTTCTGGGGCGAGTCGATGTCGCCGTTGCCGAAGATGGGGATTTTAATTCGCGGGTTGTTTTTGATGGCTGCAATCAGGCGCCAGTCGGCGTCGCCTTTGTACATCTGCACGCGGGTACGGCCGTGAACTGTAAGAGCCGCAATGCCAATGTCCTGCAGGCGCTCGGCTACGTCTTCCACGTTCTTGGTGGTGTCGTCCCAGCCGAGGCGGGTCTTCACCGTCACGGGCAGGTGGGTGTTGCGTATTACGGCGCTGGTCATTTCCACCATCTTCGGCACGTCGCGTAGCAAAGCCGCGCCGGCACCGCGGCAGGCCACCTGCTTCACGGGGCAGCCGTAGTTGATGTCGATGAGGTCGGGGCCGGCCAGCGTGCTGATGCGGGCACACTCGCCCATAGTCTCCACATCGGAGCCAAAGAGCTGAATGCCAATGGGCCGCTCGTAGTCGAACACGTCGAGCTTTTTGCGGCTTTTGGCGGCGTCGCGGATCAGACCTTCCGAAGAAATGAACTCGGTGTACATCAAATCGGCGCCGTTGGCTTTGCACACGGCCCGGAACGGCGGGTCCGACACGTCCTCCATGGGCGCGAGCAGCAACGGGAAATCAGGCAAAGCAATGTCGCGGATGTAGACCACGGGTAGGGGAGTTAGCGGATTTTACGCAAATTTACGTCTTCTGGGGACTTGGGGTCTTGGGAGCTTAGGTTCTTGGATGTCAAAGAAGAAATAAAGCGGAAAGTGCTTTTGCCCTCATAAAAACCAAGTCCCCATTTCCTAAGCCCCCAAGACCCCAAACAACCATGAAAGGTTTCGTGTCCAGTCGCTTGCACCCGGCGGCCAATCTGCTATTGCTGCTGGGGCTGATGCTGGTGGCGTTCTGCATAGCCGGCTTTTTGATGACGGCATTGAGCATGCTGTTTTTTGGCGTTGGAATGCGCGAAATCGGTAACGTCACGCAGGAGCCTTCGGGCCACCCGCACGGCTGGGGTGTGTCCATGCTGAGCCAGGGTGTGCTGCTGTTTGTGGTTTTTGGCGGCGCGGCTCTGGCCTTGCCGCGCCTGACGGGCTATTCTCTTTCCGACTACTTCACGCCCCGCCGGCCGGTGCCAATGCCGTGGCTGCTGGCGGCGGCAGGCATCATCATCCTGAGCGTACCGTTCATGTCGGGGCTGATTGAGTGGAATGCCGGCGCCCACTTCCCTGGCTTCTTGCAGAGATGGGAGGCCAGCGCCCGCGAAATGGAAAACCGCGCCCAGGACCTGACGCGCTACCTCACGCAGTTCAGCACGGCCACCCGGTTTGTGGTGGGGTTGCTGGTTATTGCTGTAGTGCCAGCCATCAGCGAGGAGCTGGTGTTTCGGGGCGTGGTGCAGCGCAACTTGGTACAGTGGACCGGCTCCAGGCATGCGGGCATCTGGTTGGCGGCGGCCACGTTCAGCGCCATTCACTTTCAGTTCTTTGGCTTCGTGCCGCGCTTTGTGCTGGGGCTGGTATTGGGATACTTATATGAGTGGAGCGGCAATATTCTGGTGCCCATGGCAGCGCACTTCACCCAAAATGCCTTCCAGATCATCCTGCTCTATGCCCAGCAGCGCGGCGCCCTGGCCGGCGCCGGCTTCGACCCTGAGTCGACGGAGGCGCTGCCGTGGTGGTGGCAGGTACTGTCGTTGCTGCTGACCGGCGCGGTGCTGTGGCTGCTTTATAAACGCACCCGCGAGCTGCAACCCAACCTTCTGCCCACCGAAATGCACACGCTCGGCAGCGGCGGCGCAGCCGTAGCCCGCCCTACAACTCCGCCTTCCGCCGCCCGTACCCTCAGCCACGACGGCGTCGATACCACCCGGTAGCGCCATACTTGCTCTCGTTTCTCTCTTTCCTGATCCGGGCGCGCCCTGTGCGCCCATACGCTGCTTCCCTTGCCTGATACCGTTGCCACTGCCCCCACCGACCCCGCCGCGCCCGGCAAAAAGCCCATGTCCAACCTCGCGCAGCGGGTCGTTTTCGGGCTGATTGGGGCTGCCATGCTGTTGGGCAGCATCTGGTACAGCGCCTGGACGTTTGCCCTGTTTTTCGGGGCTGTGCAGATGCGGATGCTGTGGGAGTTCTACCGCATGATGCGCGAAGCCGGCTACAAGCCGGCCGCACTGCTGGGTGGCGTGATTAGCATAGTCATCTTTAGTAGCGTTTTTGTATTAGCAATAGTGAATACTGTAAAGGATGCTTCTAACTCAAATTATGTAGCTTTTCAAATAGTATCAAGCAATATTGTTCGCTTTGCTGGCCCTATGATAACAGGGACTGTTTTGCTGCTACCCACCATCCTCATCCTCCGGGAAATGGCGGCCTGGCCCCGC
This sequence comes from Hymenobacter puniceus, assembly GCF_014333525.1. GTDB lineage: Bacteria > Bacteroidota > Bacteroidia > Cytophagales > Hymenobacteraceae > Hymenobacter. The sequence continues at coordinate 3,077 of NZ_JACSCX010000015.1, read as the reverse complement.
GAGAAACAGGATTTCTCGCCTTTTTCCAACGTGGGCGTGGCGCTGCTTGGCTTGCTCTATGTGAGTTTGCCCATGAGCTTGCTCAACGTGGTGGCCTTCACCGAAACCGGCTACGACTACCGCCGCATCTTCGCCTTGCTGTTCTTGGTTTGGTCTTCTGACACTGGCGCTTATGCCGCCGGCAAAACGTTCGGCAAGCACAAACTGGCGCCCAAAATCTCGCCCGGCAAAACCTGGGAAGGCGCCATCGGGGGCTTCCTGCTGACGCTGGCCGTGGGCTGGGCGCTGGGTTATCTGCTGCCCGAACTCTCGCTTACCTACCGCCTCGTGGCCGCTACGGTGGTAGCTGTCTTCGGCCCCCTCGGCGACCTGGCCGAGTCCATGCTCAAGCGCAGCGTGGGCGTGAAGGACTCCGGCCGCATCATGCCCGGCCACGGCGGCCTGCTCGACCGGTTCGATGCTTTCCTGTTTATTCTGCCGGTGCTGGCGCTACTGCAGCTCATCTGGGGTTGAGGCAGGCTTCAGCAGGCAAGGCAGCCGACTAGCTGCCATTTGAGCGCAAATTGCACCTATATGCTGCACTGCGGCCGTGACGGGTGGTCTTTATTGCCAGAATCCAATTGCCTGCAACTCCACGTAAACCGTTTACCTTTGGTCCCGTAATCCCCCGCGTGCAGCAAATCTGGTATCCCCCCACCAATGCTGCCGTGTTATTCCCACCACCCCCAAACCCCACTCCGCATGGCTGCCACCACGGTGTACAAAGAACCGGCTCCTAGAGTAGATGCCGAAAATCCGCTCGAATCCATGATGTCGCGCTTCAACGTGGCCACCGAGATTCTCGGCCTCGATGAAGAAACCTACGACGTTCTGAAAGCCCCTGACAAGCAGGTTATCGTGCATATTCCCGTCACGATGGACAACGGCAAAGTGCGCGTATTTGAAGGCTACCGCGTGGTGCATAACACCATCCTGGGTCCGTCGAAAGGCGGTATTCGCTACGACAAGAACGTGCACCTCGATGAGGTGAAGGCCCTGGCGGCCTGGATGACCTGGAAGTGCGCCGTGGTTGACATTCCGTATGGCGGTGCTAAAGGCGGTATCATCTGCGACCCGACCAGCATGAGCGCCGGCGAAATCGAGCGTCTTACCCGCGGCTACACCCTGGCCCTGAAAGACGTTTTCGGTCCCGATAAAGACATTCCGGCCCCCGACATGGGTACTGGCCCGCGCGAAATGGCGTGGCTGATGGACGAGTTCAGCAAAACGGTGGGCGCAACGTCGCCAGCTGTCGTGACGGGCAAGCCGCTGGTGATGGGCGGCTCCTTGGGCCGCACCGAGGCCACCGGCCGTGGCGTGATGGTGTCGGCACTGGCCGCCCTCAAAAAGCTGAATCTCAATCCCAAAGATGTTTCGGCAGCAGTGCAGGGCTTTGGCAACGTGGGCTCCTGGGCAGCCAAGCTGCTGAGCGAGCAGGGCGTTAAAATCAAGTGTGTATCCGACGTCAGCGGCGCGTATTGGAACGAGAACGGTATCAACATCGATGAGGCCGTAGCGTACAAAAACGCCCACAAAGGCCGCCTTGATGGCTTCACGGGTGCCACGCTCATGGACAACGCCGACGACCTGCTCACCTCCGATGTGGACGTGCTGGTGCCTGCTGCTGTGGAAGATGTCATCACCGAGCACAACGCGCACGACATCAAGGCAAAGCTGATTGTGGAAGGTGCCAACGGCCCGACTTCGGCCTCCGCCGACCCCATCATCAACGAGAAAGGCATCATGGTGGTGCCTGACATCCTGGCCAACTCAGGCGGCGTAACGGTTTCCTACTTCGAGTGGGTGCAAAACCGCCAGGGCTTCAAGTGGACCGAAGAAATGGTGACTGAGCGCGCCGACCGGATCATGTCCGACGCTTTCGAGAAAGTGTACGCTACCAGCCAGAAATACAACATTCCGATGCGCATTGCGGCCTACGTAGTAGCTATTGATAAAGTGGCTCAAACGTACCGGTTCCGCGGCGGCTTCTAAGCCAGCTGCGCAGAGCGGCAGCGGCCATGCTGTGGCTGCCGCCGCTCTGCGTGGTGTATCGCTGAGCTTATTATATTTGCTCTCAGATAGCCCGGGCCCGGTGGCTCGGGCTATCTTTGTGTAGCTCGGGCAGGAATATTTCGCTTTTAGGGAGCGAAGAATGGCTGGCTCCTGTTCAAAGAAGATGCGTCTGAACTTGTTGTTCTGGGCCATCATGCGCAAATCGGTAGCTGTAATGCGGCTGCGTTAGCGAAACCAACGTAATCATCGCAAACGAGCGATTCATGAAGATTCACAAAGAAGGGCGACGGATACTGTTTTTTACGCTGCTGGCACTGCTGGCCATCAACCTGCTGCTGTTCCGCGTGAATGCGCGCAATCTGCTGTTCAACCAGATTTTTGCTGGTGCTTCGGTAGTGGCTTTCCTGATTCTGCTGCAGTTCTTTCGGAGCCCGGCACGCCGCCTGTTCACCCACGAAGACCTGATTATTGCGCCAGCAGACGGCAAAGTAGTGGTGATTGAGGACGTACACGAACCCGAGTACTTCGATGACGTGCGCAAGCAGATCAGCATATTCATGTCGCCGATCAACGTGCACATCACCCGCAATCCTATTTCGGGCATTGTGCGCTACTTCAAGTACCATCCCGGCAATTACCTGGTGGCCTGGCACCCTAAAAGCAGCACCAAAAACGAGCGTACCACCGTGGTAGTAGAGTCGGAGGCGGGGCCGTTTGTGTTGTTTCGGCAGATTGCAGGCGCTATGGCGCGCCGCATTGTGTGGTACGTGAACGAAGGCGACGAAGTAAGCCAGGGCGAGGAGTTCGGCTTCATCAAGTTTGGCTCCCGCGTGGATATTTTCGTGCCCATCGATACGGAAGTGAAAGTGCAGATCGGTGAAAAGGTGAAAGGCGGCCAAACGATTGTCGCGCAACTCAAAACCAACGCGCCTTCGCTCTTCTAGGTCATTAGCCAGCTATTTAAAAGCCCACAAGAAAGCCCGGCCGTTAGCTAACGGCCGGGCTTTCTTGTGGGCTTTTAAATA
>NZ_JACSCX010000014.1 GCF_014333525.1 Hymenobacter puniceus | reverse complement strand
CGCTAACCCAGGCACCCGCTAGCCGAACCATCTCTACCGCTTCGCGTGAACCAGTGCAACGAAGCAGTAGAGATGCTTCGGCAAGCGGACGCCAGATCAAGCATGACGTTCCTTATTATTAACTCAATCACAGCACGCGAGATGCTTCGGCTGCGCCTCTGCATGACGTTCTTTATTCTTGCCTAATGAAACTCTTCCGCCTTGCGCCGGCTGCTCTGGCCGCGCTGCTGCTGCTCACTGGCTGCCCCGACAAAAAGCCTGCTACCACCGAGGTGGAAGCGCCAGCCAAGCTGGCGGCTGCGCCAGCTTTCAACCCCGATTCGGCCTACGCCTACGTGGCCAAGCAGGTGGCTTTCGGGCCGCGGGTGCCCAACACGCCCGCCCACGTAAACACCGGCGACTGGGTGATAAACAAGTTCAAGGCGCTGGGACTAACAGTGCGGGAGCAGCCGTTTGTGGCTATGGCTTTTGATGGCAAAATGCTGAAGTCGCGCAACATCATCGCGCAGTTTCAGCCGCAGGCCGCACGCCGCGTGGCTGTCTTCACGCACTGGGATACCCGTCCGTTTGCCGACAAGGATACCAAGCGCAAAAACGCCCCGCTGGATGGCGCTTCCGATGGGGCCAGCGGCGTAGGTGTGGCCTTGGAAATGGCCCGCGTGCTGGCTGCCCAGCCCGATAGCCTCACGCCCGCCGTCGGCATCGACTTCATCTTGTTTGACTCCGAAGACTACGGCTACGATTCCAGCACCCAGGGCGAGCTAACCAACCAGCTGGCCAGCCAGGAAACGTCGGGTGGCTCCAGCTGGTGCCTGGGGTCACAGTACTGGAGCAAAAACCTGATTCCCGGCAACTACAAGCCAGAATTCGGGATTCTGCTGGACATGGTGGGCGCGAAGAATGCCAAGTTCACCCGCGAAGGTATTTCCCGGGATAAGGCCAACGACATCGTGAACAAAGTCTGGAACCTGGCTGCCCAAATCGGCTACTCCGACTACTTCCTATTCCAGGATTCGCCCGGCATCACCGACGACCATGCTTTCACCAACGAAGCCGGCATCCGCACCATCGACATCATCGACTACCTGCCCACCGGCCAATTCCAGCCCTACCATCACACCACCGACGACAACATGAGCGTCATCGACAAACGCACGCTAAAAGCTGTAGGCCAAACGGTGCTGCAAACAGTGTACGGCGAGTAATTTTTCAGGGCTGCCCTAATGAAGTGAGGCATTTTGGTGAAGTCGTTCAACGGCTTCGCCAGAATGCCTCACTTCGTTTAGAGGGAAGAATGTGGCAGCCCTGTAGTGGGCGTTACGCCGCACGTCGGCTAAAGCACCGTCCGCTCTGTAGCGCGAACTTTGTAGTTCGCGTCCATGCGCCGTTATAGCGGATCCATCGGCGCGGGGACGCGAACTACAAAGTTCGCGCTACTGCCTGGTACCTGACAGCAGCTTGTAATACACCACAGTAGCTTCCAGCGCGCCGCTGGCTACGCGGGCAAACTGCGGAATGGCGCCTGCGGCCACGTAACCTAACTGCTGATACAGCTGCTCAGAGCCGGCACCCTGCAGCGTATCGAGGACCAACGTGCTACGCTGGTGCTGGCGGGCCAGTTCTTCCACAGCCACCATCAGCTGCCGCCCAATACCACGGCGCTGGAACCGGGAATGTACTAGCAGCTTGGATACTTCGGCGCGGTGCAGGCCGTTGGGTTTGGTGGCCAGTACCAGCTGCACGGTGCCTGCTAACTGGCCAGACTCTTCGGCAACTAGCAGTAGCGTAGTGCCCGCGGCCACGTTTTGCTCTATGCCCGCCCAGAACTCCCGGGCCTCCGTGGCCGCCAGCGGCGGCAGAAAGCCTACCGAAGCACCCGAATCAACGGCGTCGCGCAGTAGCTCGGCCAGGCCATCGGCATGAGTTGCAAACTCCGGCGCAGTAACAAGATGAATCGTGACGAGCATCAGTCAGTAAATTACAGGTTACACATACGCCAGCCGGCTGCCGGCGGCATCCACGGTGAGGCGGGCCGGGCGGCCGCAGATCAGGGCCATGTTGTGGGGTTCGTGGCCGACGGGGAAGTTGTGCGCTACCGGGAAATCGTACTTAGTGGCGTAATGCTGGATGATTTCGTTGGGCGTCTGGCCGTAAGGAATGGTGTTGTCCTGCGGGTTGGTGAAGTGCCCTACAATCAGGCCGGCCAGGTCGCGCAGCTTGCCGGTGCGGTCCAAATGCACCATCATCCGGTCAATGGCATACAGGTACTCGTCGATATCTTCCAGGAACAGGATGCGGCCGGCCGTGGCCACGTCGGAGTGGGTACCGGTGAGCGTCTGGAGCAGGCTGAGGTTGCCGCCCACTAGTTCGCCGGTGGCCGTGCCGAAACGGTTGAGTTGGTGCGGCGCCACCTCGTAGCGTACTTCCTCCCCGAACAGCGCCCGCCGCAGACTTTCCAGCGACTCCTCACCGCCAGTCTGCCCAAACAGCAGCGGCATCACGCCATGAATACTTTGGTGGCCGAGCGCCAGCAGGTGGCAGTTGAGCGTGGTGATGTCGGAGAAGCCGGCCACCCATTTAGGGTTTGCGGCGAAGCGCGAAAAGTCGATCTGGTCGATGATGCGGGTGGTGCCATAGCCACCGCGGGCGCTCAGAATGGCGCGGATTTCGGGGTTGTCGAGCTGCTGCTGAAAGTCGCGGCGGCGCAGGTCGTCGTCGCCGCCGAACTGGTGGTGCGTGCTGTTGGTGCTTTCGCCCAGCACCACGCGCAGCTGCCAGCTTTCCAGCACCGCCACGGCGGCGGCCAGCTCCTGGTGTGAGGCCGAACGGGCGGGGCAAACGATGGCTACCTGGTCGCCAGGACGCAGGAAAGGAGGCGCAATGGTGGGCATAAACGGGCCGGTGTGAGGGTCAGCCGCAAACTTACGGAACCCTGCCTCGGTTTTCCACGTCCTGCCAAAGAGGATTTCGGAGCGGTGCGTAAGTTGCCTGGGCCGTTCCAACTGCTTGTATGCCAACTGCGAAAAATCCTTCGCGCCACTGTCTAAAGCTGCTCATCATGAAGAAAATCGTACTGCTGCTATTGGCCTGCCTGGGTTTGCTCACGGCTGCTCACGCCCAGATTGATACCACGCGGGGCCGCTACTACCAGCCCGTATTCCCGAACGTCACGGTCAGCAGCAACGTCACTTACGGCTCGGCGCCCAACTTTGCCGGCACGCCCCAGACGCTGCTCATGGACATCTACCAGCCCACCGGCGACACCGTGAGCCGCCGGCCGGTTATCATCTTCGCGCATCAGGGCGGCTTTCTGGTAGGCTCGCGCACCGACCCTTACATGGTGGAAGTATGCACCCGCTTTGCCCGGCTCGGCTACGTCACGGCCAGCATTGAGTACCGCTTGGGCTTCTTTCCTTTTGACACTGTGAACGTAGCCCGAGCCGCCATCCGCGGTATGCAAGACCTGCGAGCCGCCGTACGCTTCTTCCGCCGCGACGCCGCTACCACCCGCACCTATCGTGTCAATCCGCGCTACATTGTGGTCGGCGGTTCGTCGGCCGGTGCGTTTGCCGCGCTGCAGGTTGGCTACCTCGATAAAGACAGTGAAGTGCCGGGCTACGTGGGCTTGGCCACGCTGGGCGGCATCGAAGGCAGCAGTGGCAACCCTGGCTACAGCAGCGCCGCATTGGCTGTGCTTAACCTGAGCGGTGCTACCGAAAGCGTAGCGTATCTGGAGCCCGGCAACGTGCCACTATGCAGCGTGCATGGCACCGCCGATGCCGTGGTGCCCTACGCGCAGGGCCGCGTTGGGGGCGGTTTGCCACCCAAGTATGTAGTAGGCAGCGGCCGGCTCCATCCCCGCGCCACCGCCGTGGGCATCCCGAACACGCTGCGCACCTTGCGCGGCGCCGGCCACATTCCGTTCGAAAGCAGCAGCGCCGCCGGCCTAGCCTACGCCGATACGACCTTCCGCACCATCCGCGACTTTTTGCGCCCGTTGCTGCGTCAGCCCGGCACGGTGCTGAGTGCCGCCAAAGCAACCGGCCGAGTAGGTTCGCAAGCGTATCCGGTACCCGCCACCACCGAAATCCGGCTGGCCGTACCGCGCGGCGCGGCGTTCCGGCCCCAGCAGGCGCAATTACTCGACCTTACCGGCCGGGTGGTGCGCCGCTTCCGCTGGCAGCAGCCCGACCAAGTGCTACTGCGCGAAAACCTGCCCGCTGGCACCTATATAGTACATGCCGAGCAGCTAGCCGACGTGCGAGTGGTGTTTGAGTAAACTGCCAATTCCAGCAAAGCAAAAAAGCCACTCAACTAGCTGTTGAGTGGCTTTTTTGCTTTGCTAAGTTGCTACAGAGCCTCCTCAAACTCCCGAGCTGCCACTGGCGAGGAAAGCGGGCGAACCTGGCCGGTGCGTACCACAAACGCGCCGTACTCGCGCAGCTTGTCGCGCAGGCGCAGCAGGTTGGCCAGGGCCACGTAGCCTACCACGTAGCCGTCCTCGTCGGCTTCCTCCGATATTTCGGTGAAGTCCAGCGCGTCAATCAGGCGGTCCTCGTCGGTGCGCAGGTAGATTTCCAGTTCCAAGTCGGTAGCGTAGGGGAGGGGCGCGGCGTGCAGCTTCGGGTACTGGTAAGCGTAGCCCTGGCGGATAGCGGCCAGATCGGCGAGTACGGCCGAGCCGGTGGGGTATCCGCCAGCTCCGCGGCCGCGCAGAAACTGTTCCCCTGCAAAATCAGCTTCAATCACCACGCCGTTGAACTCGTGGTCTACGGCGTAAAGCGGCGACTCGGACGCTACGAGCAGGGGCGTTACCAGGGCGGTTACGCGGCCGTCGGGTAGGCGCTGTAGGCCGGCCACTACTTTGATTTTGCGGCCCAATGTGGCAGCAAACGCAATATCCACCGCGCTGATGCTCTCAATGCCTAGGTTCAGCACATCGTCGGGCTGCAGGAAGGTGCCGTAGGCGTGGGCCGCCAGAATCACGGCCTTGGAGCGCGGGTCGAAAGCACCCATATCCAGCGTGGGGTCGGTTTCGGCGAAGCCTTTCTGCTGCGCTTCGGCCAGCGCCGGCGCGTAGTCGGCACCCTGCTCGCCCATGCGGGTCAGCACGTAGTTGGAGGAGCCGTTGAGGATGCCGGTTACGCTACGCAGCGGCTCGGCCCCGAAATAGGCATCCAGCGTCCGGATGATAGGAATGCTGCCGCACACGGCCGCTTCGTAGAGCAGCGTGCCGCCGGTTTGCTGCTGCAGTTGCACCAGCTCCGGCAGGTGCCGGGCCAGCATGGCCTTGTTGGCCGTAACCACGCGGCGGCCCTGGCGCAAGGCCTCGCGCACCAGCCGGAAAGCCTCGTCGGCGTCGTCAATTACCTCTACCAGTACATCCAGCGAGGCATCCTGCAACAAGTCATCAGCCTTGAAGTCGAACCGCTCCAGCGGCAGCGTGCGGGCCTTGGTGGTGCTCTTGACGGCAATGCGGGCAATTTCGAACCCGGATTCGGGCTGTTGCTGCAGAATGTCATAAAGGCCCTGGCCCACGCAGCCGAACCCAATCAGGCCAATACGAAGGGGAGCAGCAGTCGCAGCGGAATTAATGGACATAGGTCTGGACGGAAAATCGTTCGAGAAAATGCGTGAGTTGGGTGGTTTCCAGCAAAAAGCCGTCGTGGCCGTACTGCGAATCCATTTCGGCATAAGTGGCACCCTGGATGTAGCGGGCCAGCAGTTGCTGCTCGGTAGGCGGAAACAGCACATCCGACGCAATGCCAATCACGAGGGTGCGGGCCCGGATGCGGCCCAGCGCCTCCGGCACTCCGCCACGGCCCCGCCCCACGTGGTGCGAGTCCATGGTGCGGCTGAGCGCCACGTAGGAGTAAGCATTAAAACGGGCTACCAGCTTGTCGCCCTGGTAGCGCTGGTAGGAGCTGGCGCGGTGGTTGTCCAGCGTGTCGTCGTTGGTTTCTGTCTGGCTGCGCTGGTAGGCGTCGTAGCTGCGGTAGCTGAGCAGCGCAATGGCCCGGGCCGCCCGCAGGCCCGCGGCGCCGCCTTCGGGTGTGGCGGCCGCGTAAGTCGGGTCGGCGAAGATGGCCAGCCGCTGCGACTCGTTGAAGGCAATACCCCAGGCAGAGTGGCGGGCGTTGGTGGCAATCAATACCAGATTTTCAAACAGCGTGGGCTGCTGCACGGCCCATTCCACGGCCTGTTGCCCGCCCAACGAACCACCAATGAGCGTATGAATCTGGCGCAGCGCCAGATGCTCACGCAGAGCCTCGTGCGCCGCTACCAGGTCGCGCACCGTCACGAGCGGAAACGCGTGGTACAGCGACTCGGCCTCTGAATCCGGGGGCGAAACCGGGCCGGTGCTGCCGTAGCAGGAGCCCAGCACGTTGGCGCATACGATAAACCACTCGGCCGGATCGAAATGGCAACCGGCACCGAATAAACCCGGCCACCAGTCGAGCACGCTGGCGTTGGCCGTGAGGGCGTGGCACACCCACACCACGTTGTCGCGGGCGGCATTCAGACGGCCGTAGGTCTGGTAGGTTATTTCCACCCGCGGCAGGAGCGCCCCGCTTTCCAGCCGCAGCGGCCGGGGCAGCCGGAACACGTGCGGCTCGTCGGAGGAAATAGCAGTGGATTTCATAGCAGGGAAAAGCCCGGTAACTGGCCTGGCAAAAACTGGCACGACCAAGGCGAAAAGCAACGTAAGATGTTCTGGATACCAGTTAGCGGCGGCCGCAGGCCCGGCAGATAGGCGTTGGCTTGGCAGCACTGGTAGTGAAAATATCCATGGTCCGTGGGCTGAGCTGGCTAGGCCAACCCAGCCCCGGCCATGGGCGGGCAGCACGCATCGGTTTCCTCTCTCACAAAAAAACCGTGGCCCTGCCCGCGCGCCGCAAAACTGGAGGCGGGGCGGGCTGCCCTCTCAAAAACAGCCCACCTGCAACCCCACTCTCACTTACACCTCCAGCGGTGCGGCATGTTCGGGCTGCACCTCAGGTAGCAGCGTAGTTTCGGTAACGTCAGGCGTGGCGGCATTGCGCACGGCATCAAACGCCTGCTGCAAATCAGCGCGGATATCATCGAAATGCTCGATGCCCACCGACAGGCGCAACAGCGTGGGCAGTACGCCGGCGGCGCGCTGCTCCTCGTCGGATAGCTGCTGGTGCGTGGTGGCCGATGGCTGGATGATGAGCGTTTTGGCGTCGCCCACATTGGCTAGGTGGCTCACCAGCTTCAGGTTGTCAATGAACTGGGTGGCGGTTTCCTTGCTGCCTTTGATGGCGAAGGTGAGTACACCGCCGTAGCCGCGCTTCAGGTATTTCTGGGCCAAGCGGTGGTAGGAGCTGCTCGGCAGGCCGGGGTAGTTCACGGCTTCCACCTGCGGGTGCTGCTCCAGCCAGGTAGCTACGCGCAAGGCGTTTTCCACAGTGCGTTCCACCCGAAGGCTCAGCGTTTCGAGGCCCTGCAGCAGCAGAAAGGAGTTGAACGGACTCTGCGACGGACCAAAGTCGCGCAGGCCTTCCACCCGGGCCCGGATGATGAAGGCAATGTTGCCAAATGGACCATTCTTGCCGAATACGTCGTTGAAAACCAGGCCATGATAGCCATCGGAAGGCTCCGTGAACTGCGGGAACTTGCCGTTGCCGAAGTCATATTTGCCGCCATCCACAATTACGCCCCCAATGCTGGTGCCGTGCCCGCCAATCCACTTCGTAGCCGATTCCACCACAATGTGCGCGCCGTGCTCCAGCGGCCGGAACAGGTAGCCGCCCGCCCCAAACGTGTTGTCGACGATGAGTGGTAGGTCGTGCCGGTTGGCAACGGCAGCAATGGCTTCAAAGTCGGGAATGCTGAAGCTGGGGTTGCCAATGGTTTCCAGGTAAATGGCCTTGGTTTTGTCGTCAATCAGCGCCTCAAATGTGCTTGGCTGGTCGCCATCAGCGAAGCGCACCTCGATGCCCAGGCGCTTAAAGGCCACTTTAAACTGGTTGTAGGTGCCGCCGTATAGGTGGGTGGTGCTCACAAAATTGTCGCCGGCCTGCAGGATGTTGTTCAGGGCAATGAACTGCGCCGCCTGTCCCGATGATACTGCCAACGCCGCCACGCCGCCTTCAAGCGCCGCCACGCGCTGCTCAAACACGTCGGTAGTAGGGTTCATCAGGCGAGTGTAGATGTTACCGAACTCCTTAAGTGCAAACAGGTTGGCGCCGTGCTCGGCATTCTTGAACACGTAGCTGGTAGTCTGATGAATGGGCACGGCGCGGGAGCCGGTTACAGGGTCGGGCTGCTGGCCGGCGTGGAGTTGGAGCGTCTCGAAGTGGAAGTTCTGCGTGGACATGATACTGCTGGTTTTGAAGGCGTTGTGGATATGGGAAGAGGGAGCGTAAACCGCTGAGAAGCCGCGCCGAAGCGTAGCCGAGACCACCGCAAGACTGCCGAACCGCGCAGGGAACAGGCCAGATACCGGAGATGGAAGCCGCCGGATGCCACTAGGGGCAGATGCCGGTCAGGGCTGGGGCAAAAAGGGAGAGGGGCGCTGCGTAGCCGAAATCAGGCTAGCAACAGCAACAAGGCACGTCGCAACAGCCGCGCATTCGCATTCGGTCAGCAGCCAGGGCGGCAACCGAAGCAATGCGGAAACCCCACAGCAAAGCGGCAGGCCCGAAGGCGGCCGGAGCGGTGGGGTACTGAAGAGCGAAAGCGAGGGTGTTTTCCATGGTACTCCGAGGTTATATGCCCCGCCGCCAAATGGCTGGTCGGGTAGGAATTGGCACCTTTCGCGCGGTCGAAGGTTGCCAGTGGGTCAGGGAGCCTAGTCTCTCGCCACTTCTGTATAAATCCTATGAAAACTTCCCCGCCGCGAGCGGGGGAGTACCGGGTTGGTATTGCAAAGGTATAGACGCAGTTTTGATATCTGCAAGCGTTGTGCTTTATTTTTTTCTGTAGCCGGATCAACCACATTGAGTGGCCCTAGCCCAAGGCAGCAATATAGAATGATGCTGCGCTATGTGCCTGTAGATGTTGTGTATACAAGCTGATAGGATAGACGGGTTGCTGTGGTCAATAAGCAAAATACTTGCTTTTAAAAGTGGCTTCAGGGGATTTTGACACACCTTCTGATGATGAAATAGTGGCGCTCGGCTACGCAAAATAACTAGTGCAGGACACTTGTTTCAGAAGATGATGATTGGGAAAAAGCATAAAAAAAGCCACCCTGTAAAGGGTGGCTTTTAGGATATTTCCAGGTTTTAGGAAATGCTACTCTTTTGGTAGCGTCAGGACCTGGCCAATTTCAATCTTGTCGGGGTCGGAGCCGATAATGGCTTTGTTGGCTTCGTAAATCTGCTTCCACTTGGTGCCGTCGCCGTAATGGTTGCGGGCAATTTTGGAGAGCGAGTCGCCGCTTACTACGGTGTAAGTATCGCCGGCCTTCTCGTTGGCATTGCCAAAAAAATCGGTAGCGCCGCCGGTGGTAGCAGGCTTAACTGGTTCAACAGGTTTTTTTTCGCCTTCGTTCGAGAGAAAATCAAAGAGTCCCATAGTCGTGCGTTGGTTTGGAAGAGTGGGAAAAGTGCCGACTATCAGCCCGAAAGCCTGTCGTCTGGCTTATTACGCCAAGTTCAACAATAAGTTATTGAGGCATATATAGGCGTGTTGAACATCTTGCCGCAACCTCCCGTAAGAAGCGCAACGCTGGAGCTTTCAGCGTTTGGCCGGAACCGCTGGCTATTGCACATCTGTTTTTCCATCTCTCAACCAATGCACGGCATCCCATGAAAACTCTCTCCCATCCGTTCCGCTATCTGGCCAGCCTCCTGATGCTCGTTTCGTTGTTTGCCGCTTCGTGCGGAAGCAAAGAAGGCAAAGTGGAAGGTGTGAATATGCTCTACGGCACCCAAAGTAAAGTCTGGAAAACCGATAAAGAGCTAAGCGCCACCGGCGACAAAGTGAAGCAAACCGACGCGCAGGAAGACGAGCGTATCACTTTCTTCGCTGATGGCAAGTACAACATGACCTCGCCTGCGGGTGCCGTGAATGGCAAGTACACCTTCGATCAGGCCGGCAAAACCATCACCATGACGCCCGATGGTGCTGCCCAAAGCAACTCGTTCAACGTAGTGACGCTTACCGACGACAAGCTCACGCTGAAAAGCGACGCTGGCGCTGAGCTGCGCCTTGAGAAGGAGTAAGCAACAGCAGCTTTAAGCTGCGTTTACTTATCTGTAAAAACGCCCTGCCGCATTTGCGGCAGGGCGTTTTTTTTGCGCGCTACATACCAATAAATATTTCTGGCAGCTGGGAGTGGCAGGTTGATGGAATAAGAGTGGAATCGGAAAAGCCTCTAGCTTGCCGCTTTAAATATTCATTCCCCTTATCCTATCCGTATGTTCTCGCCTATCCGCCGGCTGGCGCTGTTTTGCCTGGCTTTGCTGCTCGGTAGCTCCACCACTATGCTGGCCCAGAAAGCCCCGGCCGCCAATCCGCTACCCACGCACACGCTACGCACCATCAACCCAGCCGACACCGACTTCTCGGACCTGAACTTCCTACGCCAGGAAATTGGCGGGGCGCGGGTGGTGATGCTGGGCGAGCCGACCCACGGCGTAGGCACGGCCACGGAGGCCCGCATCCGGCTGCTGCGGTTCCTGAAAGAGCAGATGGGCTTTACTACGGTGGCGTTTGAAAGTGGCTTCTATGCCCTGGACCGGGCCGAGCGGGAAATCCAGCGGGGTGCGCCAGTACCGGCGGCTATTTCAGCCTCGGTGTATCCGGTCTGGACCGAGACGCAGGAGTTCCAGGCCATGCTGCCGCTATTGGGCAAAGGCGGCCTGCGCATAACGGGTTTCGACTCGCAGGTGAGCTGGAACGACGACGAAATGCTGGAAGAGCTGGAAACTTTCCTTAAGCCCGAAAAGGGAGCCGACGGCATTGCCTACGACTACCTTGACGAGTGCGTCAGCACGATGGGCGAGCATTCTATCTTCCCGCCCTCGCACCAGATTCTGCTGTTTGATATGCAGCTCAGCAAGGCCCGCAAGCTGCTGACGAAAGTAGCCGCCGGCCCCGATAAGCAGCGGCGCGAGCGAGCCGCGTTCTGGCTCCAGCAACTGCGCAGCCTGCAGGCCCAGGCCCACGACTATGCCACCAACGACCCGGCCGTAAAAGATTCTGCCGAGTTCAAAGCCAAAGACAGCAACGCCCGCGACGCGCAGATGGCCGACAACCTACTGTGGTATCTGCGCCAGCACCCGCAGGAAAAGGTGGTGTGCTGGGGCGCCATCGGGCATCTGGCCGGCAAAGTGAGCGGGCTGGAAAACGAGGAGCTACACCAGTTCAAGCCCATGGGCCAGACCGTGAAGGCGGCGCTGGGCGATGATGCCGTGTACGTGCTCAGCACGCTGGCCGGCGGCGGCACCCACGGTTTTGGCTATTGGGGCAAGCATCAACTGGTGCCGACTCCCGCGCCTGGCTCTTTGGAGGCCAACCTGCTAATCCAGGGCCAGGAGTACAGTTTCATTAGCTTGAAGCACGATGCGCCGGGACGCCGCCTGACCACGTATGCTTTCGAGTTTCTGCCGATTTCCGGACTCTGGAGTGAGGCTATTGATGGGCTTTTGTACCTGAAAATCATTAAGCCGCCCAGCGCGGCTATGGCAACAGGGGCTACCCTACAGCCAGTAGCTGCGGAAGCGGCTACTACCTTGCCGCCAACCAAGTTGGGCCAGCAAAATGCGGCGCTCCGTCAGCCCACTAAAACCGGCGCTGCTCTTGCACTTAGCGGCACGGTGTTCGACCGCAAAACCGGCAAGCCCGTGCCCTTCGCCACAGTAGCCGTACCCGCCCGCAGCGCTGGCACCATAACGGATGCGCAAGGACGTTTTCGATTGGAAGTGCGCCGCGGTGAGCTACTGCAGGTGAGCAGCATCGGCTATGAGGCCACTACGCTGCCGGTGCAGAGTGGCGCAGCGCAAAGCATCCGCCTGCTGCCGGCCACCTTCGCGCTGGCCGATGTGCGTGTGAGTGCCCAGTCGCAGGACCCGAGGCGGATCATGAAAAAGGTGATAAAGGCCGCGGCCACCAATTATCAGCGGCAGGATTTCACCAACCTAGTGTATACCCGCCGCCGCCTCACCAACTTCGACACGCTACGCCACGAAGTGGAATATGTGAGCCAGACGTTTGAGCCCGCGGGCCTGCAGGACTGGAATGGTGGCTTCCTGATGATGGGTGTCAAAGAGATGCACAAAGTGCTGGAAAAGAACGTGGTGGTGCGCACCGTCAAGCCAATATCCGCTGCGCACTACGAGCAGGGCGGGCACGGATTCTATACGGCCGGTTCCGACCCGGTGCGCATTTCGCCGCTGTTCAAAATGGGTACACTGGGCCGCTACGAGCTGAAACTCGACAGCATCGAGCAGCGCAACGGCACCGCCCTATATGTTATCCGGTTTAAGGCCAAGCGGGCCAACAGCCGCACAACCGGTATGGGCCTCACCGCCGGATATGCAGGCAAAGTATACGTGCGGCAGGATGACCTTGCGGTGGTGCGCTATGAAGCACTGTGGCAGGAAGATACGGTGGAGTACAACGCCGTAGCGCATAAGTATTATGGTCGCCGAAACACCATCTCACGGCTCTATTCACAAGTGTTTTCCGACAACCGCAAAGCCCACGTCGTGACGTACCAAAAGGCAGCTGATGGCCGCTACCACGTGGCTACCAGCGTAGCCCAAAACCTCACTGTTGGCCGCGTATTAGGCGGCGAGGCTTTTTATAGCCAGGCATCGTGTGAGGAATACTTCAGTGCCTGGCCCGGCACGGCGGCCCCACTCGACCCAAAGACGGAGCCCACACTCAATAACGGAGAAATCTGGCAGCTGCTAAAAGCGCCGTACCGCCCTGAGTTCTGGCAAACCTACCAGCGCCCCGTACCCGCCGAGCCTGCCCCGGAGTTGGAGGCTACTAAATAAAGCACAGATGGTGCAGATGAGGGGATACCACAGATCTCGGCTTCAATCAGAACGAAAATCTGCGACATCTTCTTATTGGCACCATCTGCAATCTGTGGCATCCCTCAATCTGCACCTTCTGTGATCCGCTTGCCATAAATGCGCCTAATCCAGCGGGGCAGGAAGATGGCACCCAGCACAAGATAGAGGTAGTAGGTGAGGATGCGGTAGAGCAGCACCATGAAATTGGTCATGGTGGCCGTGCCGATGAACTTACCGAAGAACGTGGGAAATGCGCCCTCTGCAATGCCCGCGCCGCCGGGCGTAACAGCAATCAGCAGGATGACTTTATAGGTGAGGTTGCGGCCGAAAATCAGCCAGAACTCCGGCCAGCTCACGTCAACAAACGCCGCAATCAGGCAGCCGATAACCAGATAGCGGGCCGTCCAGACGAAGGCCGTACTGAGGGCGGCGCGCAGCCAGTAGGCGCGGCCATTGTTGCGCAGCTCGGCCGAGGCCAGCACCATTTCGTTGCCCATTTTATACGCCCTGTTGCGCCAGCGGCGCAACCCGCGCACTGTAAACAGCCGCACCAGCAACCTCTTCACTGACTGCGGATTGATGAAGATGGCGTACAGCATCAGTAGCGCATACACCGTCACGAACACGTAGCTTAAAATAAACCCGATACGCAACGTGGCCACCAAGCCACCCTGTAAGGCCTCGTGCGGGTACAGCGCGTCGCCGCCGATGAGCACCACCAGCGGCACGGCCAGCACGTAGTACAGATTGTCGAGCATGGCCGTAGCCATGATGTAGGCCACCGATTTGCCCAGCGGAATGCCCTCTTTGTGTAGCAGCACCGGTGCTACCGCCGTACCGCCCACCGCCGAGGGCAGCACGCATGACGAGAATTCCCAGAGCATAATTACGTCGAGAGCGGCGCGCCAGCTCAGTACTTTCTGGGTGAGGTAGCGGATGCGGTACACGTAGCCAGCGTCGCGGGCCACCAGCACTACCAGCATCAGCAGCAGCCAGAGCGGTTTGGCGTGGGCCAGCGGGGCTAGGTCGCCGGGCTTGTAGCTGCGCCAGAACATGAAGCCCACTACGCTCAAGCCGATGATTACCGGCAGCACAATCCGCGAGGGGCGGAGCTTGTCGAGCAGCTGTTGGTCTTCAGCCTGGGTTTCGGTAAGCTGGGGCATGAACAGGAAACTAGGTGGTTAGGCAAAGGTACGGATTTGGGTAGGGCAGAGGTGTTAGGGTTCAGTGATGAAGTAGCATGGTCCGATTTATAGAATCATCCCTATCCTCACATCATCCGCCGGAAGGGAAAACCCGTAACTTTGCTGGCAGTACGGAGCAGCTTAGCAACGGAAGCGTAACTTTCTGCTGCAGTTGCCTGTTGCCACGCTACTTATCCCCATTTCCTACCCCCAAAGCATGATTGTCGAACCTGGTGCCCTGCTGGCGGAAATCAATTCCCCCGACGACCTGAAGAAGCTCAGCCCCGACCAATTGGTGCAGGTGAGCCAGGAACTGCGGCAATTTATTGTGGATACCGTCTCGATTTACGGCGGTCATTTCGGCGCTTCGCTCGGCGTGGTGGAGCTGTCGGTGGCGTTGCATTATGTGTTCAACACGCCCTACGACCAGCTCGTGTGGGATGTAGGCCACCAGGCCTATGGCCACAAGATCCTTACGGGCCGCCGCGAGCGGTTCCCGACCAACCGCCGCTACCACGGCATGTCGGGCTTTCCCAAGCGCAGCGAAAGTGAGTACGATGCCTTCGGCGTGGGCCATAGCAGCACCAGCATCGGGGCGGCGCTGGGCATGGCCGTGGCTTCCGACTACAAAAAGGAATTCGACCGCCAGCACATTGCCGTAATCGGCGACGGGGCCATGACGGCCGGTATGGCTTTCGAGGCCCTCAACCATGCTGGCGTGGCCAATTCCAATCTGCTGGTTATTCTCAACGACAACTGCATGAGCATTGACCCCAACGTGGGCGCGCTCAAGGAATACCTCACCGACATTACCACCTCCCGCACCTACAACAAGGTGCGCGACGAGTTGTGGAACGTGCTTGGCAAGCTCAGCAAGTTCGGCCCCAACCCCCAGCAGATTGCCCGCAAGGTAGAGGCCGCCATGAAGGCCACCCTGCTCAAGCAAAGCAACCTGTTCGAGGCCCTGAACTTCCGCTACTTCGGCCCCGTGGATGGACACGACGTGCAGCACCTGACCACCATCCTCACCGACCTTAAGAGCATTCCAGGTCCCAAAATCCTGCATTGCGTAACGGTAAAAGGCAAAGGCTACGCGCTGGCCGAGAAAGACCAGACGCTGTGGCACGCGCCCGGTTTGTTTGATAAGGTGACGGGCGAAATCCACACCAAAACCTACGAGAAGCCCCAGCCGCCCAAGTACCAGGACGTGTTCGGGCACACTATCGTGGAACTGGCCGAGCAGAACGACAAAATCATGGGCGTGACGCCGGCCATGCCTTCGGGCTGCTCGCTGAACATCATGATGAAGGCTATGCCCGACCGCGCCTTCGACGTGGGCATTGCCGAGCAGCACGCCGTGACCTTCTCGGCTGGCCTCGCCACCCAGGGCTTGGTGCCGTTCTGCAACATCTACTCTTCTTTCATGCAGCGCGCCTACGACCAAGTGCTGCACGACGTGGCGCTGCAGAAGCTGCACGTGGTGTTCTGCCTTGACCGCGCTGGTTTCGCTGGCGCCGATGGCCCGACGCACCACGGCTGCTACGACCTGGCCTACATGCGCTGCGTCCCGCACATGGTAGTATCGGCCCCGATGAATGAGGAAGAGCTGCGCAACCTGATGTACACGGCCACGCTGCCTGAAAACGCCGGCCCGTTCAGCATCCGCTACCCCCGCGGCGAGGGCGTGATGCCGGAGTGGCGCAAGCCGCTGAAGAAAATTACCGTCGGCACTGGCCGCGTAGTGCGCGAAGGCGAAGGCGTGGCAGTGCTCAGCATCGGCCACATCGGCAACTACGCCGTGAAAGCCACCCAGCAGCTCGCCGCCGAAGGCCTCAACCCCGGCCATTACGACATGCGCTTCTGCAAGCCGCTTGATAAGGAGATGCTACACCATATCTGCCGCCAGTATAAGGCCATAGTGACGGTGGAAGATGGTTGCCTCCCGGGCGGCTTCGGTGCGGCAGTACTGGAATTCATGGCCGACCACGGCTACAGCTTGCCCGTCAAGCGCCTCGGCATTCCCGACCGTATCGTGGAGCATGGTACCCAGGATGAGCTCTACAAAGAGTGCGGCTTCGACGCCGCCGGCATTGCCACTGCTCTGCGTGAGTTGAGTGGTAAGGTCGTGGCCACGTCAGAGAAGGTGTTGCTATAATCGGCAGTCGATGAAATGAAAAGCCCTGCCGGATTCGTCCGGTGGGGCTTTTTGATATTTGTACTAGGCATTACTCCAGCTCCTGCTGCAACTCTTGTAGCTCCAGTGTCATCTGGCCGATGAGCTCTTGCAGCTGAGTTACGGTTTGCGCTACAAGCTGCGGGAGTTGCTGTGCGTCGAATGGCTCAGGGCAATTGTTGAGCTTCACTACCAGCGGGAGCAGACTATACACCTGGAGGTGGTCGAGGCTGGGCTTGAGCTTGTGCGCCGCCGCCCGGATCTGGGTGGAGTCCTGCTGTTCTATAGCGGCGTGCAGCTCCGTTATAGCTTCTTCACAGCTCTCAATAAAGGATTCCAGCATCAGCACCGTAAACGACACGCTGTTTTGGCCTATCTGGCGCACGATATCGAGGTTGTAGAGTGCCCCGGATTCTGGTGTGCTTGCAGCATACTCCAGGTTAGTGGCTTCAACCGGAAACTCGCCCAGCGTCCAGATGCAAAGCAGTTTTAGAAGCTTATCTTCCTGAAAAGGCTTGGCGAGGTAGTCGTTCATGCCGGCCTGGAGGCACTTTTCCCGCTCGCCTTTCACGGCATTGGCCGTCAGTGCAATAATGGGCGTCCTCAGCTGCAGGTGCTGGCGCAGGTAGGTGGTGGCTTCTAGGCCGTTCATCACTGGCATCTGCACGTCCATCAGCACTACATCGAAGGTGCCGTGGCGCGCCAGCTCTACGGCCTGGGCCCCGTTTTCTGCCTCCTGCACCAGCACGCCGGCGTTATGCAGAAAGCCTTTCGCAATCTGGCGGTTGAAGTGGTTGTCTTCCACCAGTAGCACCTGGCGGCCCCGTAGCTTCTCCCGGATGTTGGCCGTGATGAGTGTTTTGCGCGGCAGATCTTCGGCTGTGCCGATGGGCAGGCGCAGCACAAAATGGCTGTGAGTGCCTTGGTGCTTCTGGCTGTCGATGCTGATTTCGCCGCCCATCAGCTGCACCAGCTGGCGGCTGATGCTCAGCCCCAGGCCGGTACCACCAAAGCGGCGCGTAACCGACGAATCTTCCTGGCTGAACTCCTTGAAAATGTTCGCCAGATAGTCGGCGTCAATGCCAATGCCGGTGTCGGTTACGCCCCAGTGCACCAGCGCGTGCGTTCCGTCGGTGCTTACCTGGGTGCAGGCTACCGTAACGGAGCCTTTCTCCGTGAATTTAATGGAGTTGCCGGCCAGGTTAAGCAACACCTGCGTGATGCGGTACGGGTCGCCGAGCAGCACCGCCGGCAGCTGTTCATCCAGCTTCACCTGAAATGCAAGGCCTTTTTCCTCGGCCTTGAAGTGCAGGCTTTTCTCGATCTGCAGCAGCAAATCCGACAAGCTAAAGCCAATCTGCTCGATCTGAAGCTGGCTGGCTCCTATTTTCGACAAATCCAGAATGTCGTTGAGAATCACCAGCAGGTTCTCGCCCGACGTTTCAATGGCGCGCAGGTACGTGAGCTGCACTGCATCGAGTGGCGTTTTGGCTAGCAACTGCCCCATTCCCAGAATAGCGTTCATCGGGGTGCGGATTTCGTGGCTCATATTGGCCAGAAACAGCTCTTTAGCCTGGGCTAGGTCCTCGGCCTGCTCTTTGGCTGCCCGCAGATTGTGCTCCAGCTCTTTCTGGTGGGTGATGTCGAGAATAATGGCAATACTACCGTACACCTGTTGCGCCTCATCGTAGAGGGGAGCGGCACTCACCAGCAGCCACTTGAGTGTGCCTTTGCTGTCTGTGATGGACGTTTCGTAGGTTTCCGACTCGCCAAGGCGGCGGCGCAGGTCGCGCTGCTTCGCCAAGCTAATATCTTCGGGCGACATCAGACGGTCGAGCGTATGCTGGTCGCTGAAATCCTGCTTGGAGTAGCCGGTAATGTCGCTGAAAGCCTTATTGATAAACATCACCTGGCGGTTCAGGTCCATCTCCACCAGGCCCATGTTCATGTTGTCGATAATACCGCGGTACTTCTCCTCGCGCTGCCGCAGGGCATCTTCGTTGTGCTTGCGCTCCGTAATGTCCTGGAACTTCCACAGGTGCCCGATGTAGCGCTCCGCCACAAAAATGGGTACGAAGTCGGTTTGCACGATGCGTCCATCGGCCAGCTCAAATAGCTCGTCTGTTACCGGCCGCCGCGCCTGTACAATGGTGGTGTAGCGCTGTACAAAGGTTTCGGGCTGCCGGAACTGGTGCTGCATGTTCTTTTCCAACAAGCGCGTGTTGTAGCCCACCAGTTGAGTTGGGGTTGTATTGAGCTTGAATATGTCGCACAACGCATCGTTGGCCAACACCACATGCTGATGCTCGTCTTCCAGCAAAATGCCTTCCTGTAAGCTGGCAATGGTGGTGGCAAAGCGCAGTGTACTGGCTTCAAGCGCCAGGCTGGTTTCTTTCAGCGCCGAAATATCGGTGTGTACCCCGGTCATGGTCAGGGGCGCGCCATGCTCGTCGCGCTGCGTGATAAGGCCGCGGGTAAGTACCCATTTGTAGCTGCCATCCTGGCAGCGCAGACGGCGTTCCACTGAATATATGGGCTTGGTCCCATTCAGGTAAGCAGCGGCCGCTTCCAGGCTTATGGCACGGTCGTCGGGATGGACGTGCTGCTCCCAGCTGCGCGGCAGCAGTTCGGGGCCACCGGGCAGGTAGCCCAGCATTGTATGGTAAGCCTGAGAAAAGTATTCCGCCCCAGTCTGGTAATTGAACTCCCAAGCGCCATCACCGAATTGCTCGATAGCCAAGCGCCAGCGCTGCTCGTGGTCCTGCACGGCGGCTTCTGCCTGCCTAAGGGCGGTGCTATCTGTGAGCAGGCCGCTGTAGAGCTTGCCGGTAGCATCGGCGCGTGAAAGCTGGGCAGTGGCGCGCAGCCACCGCATGGGCTGCCCCGGCACCAGCAGGCGTCCTTCGAACACAAAAGGTACTCCTAGCCGGCGTGTGCGGCGTGCGGCAGACCGCCAGTGTGGCAAATCATCGGGATGGAGCAGGCTGGGCAGCGTGTGTACCTGCGTAGGAGCCAGGCCGAAAAGCAGCTGCAACTGTGGGCTGATGTAGCTCAACTCCGCAATACCATTGGCGTCGCGCCACTGAAACAGCACACCGGGAACCTGATCGGTGAGGTAGTTGAAGCGAGCTTCCTGTTCTTGCTGCGTATTAGCTGAGAAAGCACCGGCCTGCTCAACGTCCAGCAGCCCAAGCCAGCCGGTGGGCTGTGGCTGCACTTTCAGCCGCACGGGCAGCCGGCTGCCATCAGCGCGGCGCAAAGCCAGCGTAAACGGCAAAGTTTGGTTGCTGACAGATGGCCCTAATACGGCAAGTGGGCTGCCTGCTGCTGTCATGGCCTCCTGTATTACTTCTGCTGCAGCCTGCACATCAGCAAAGCCAGTGAGACGCAGAAAGTTCGGATTAGCCCACTGCAAGTTTCCATCCGGCGCCAGCAGCACAACGGCGTCGAACACGCCTTCCAGGAGTGTCAACGCGGAATAGCCGGATGCAGATAAGAAGCTGGAGGGAGGAAGATTCACAGCGCAAGCATAGCAAAGCAAAACGTGCCACAGTAAGTATTGCGACAGTAAGTTACTATAACTTATGGCTTATGGCATGCTTGGCCGCAACCATAGGCCAAACGATCCAAGCACTTTTCAGAAGTGTTGTACAGCAACAACAATCTAGCAGCGGCGCCATGCAGTGGGCATGTGTGCCGAGCACCTGCAAATAAAAATATCATGTATGTACACGTATGTAGATACATTATTCATACATTTGAGTCGTTGGTTCTTGATAGGGTTGTCTGACCCGCTCCAGCACTTGGTACTTGATTTTTTCCTCTTTTTTCTCTTCAGTTATATGGCAGCTACCCAGTGGGCACTAGACCCAATGCACTCCGAAGTTCAGTTTAAGGTGAAGCACCTGGTTATTTCCACGGTAACCGGCTCGTTCAAGCAGTTTTCGGGCAGCGCCACTACCGAAGACGACACGTTTGACAACGCGCAGGTGCAGTTCACGGCCCAGATTGACAGCATCGACACCAACCAGGCTCAGCGCGACGAGCACCTGAAAAGTGCTGAGTTCTTCGATGCTGCCACGTACCCGGAGCTGTCGTTTGTGTCGACGTCTTTCGTGAAAGAAGGTGAGGGCGAATACAAGCTCACCGGCAACCTGACTCTACACGGCGTAACACAGCCTATCACGCTGGACGTGGAGTACGGCGGCCAGGCCGGCGACTTTTACGGCAACCAGAAAGCGGGTTTCGAAGTGAGCGGCAAAATCAACCGTAAAGACTTCGGCCTGACCTGGAGCGGCATCACCGAAGCCGGCTCTATTGTGGTAAGCGACGACGTGAAGCTGCAGGCCAGCCTGCAGTTTGCCAAGCAGGCCTAAGGTCCTGCCGCTATGCTTTTCCGCTGAGTCGGCATACCTGCAGACCGTTTAATCAGGTTGCTCAGCGGACAAACACTGCATGGCTATAATCAGTGAAAGCGCCTGTTTCTCGCTTGGGAGACAGGCGCTTTTGCGCTCTGGCAGCGGAAGCGGAGCAGCCAAGCTGCGCAAATGTGCGTACTTGTGCCCATCCTACATTGCGCGGCCGCGGTTGGCCGCGGCCTTCTTCTTATGACTTCCCAACCAACTATTGTGCTGCTCCACGGCTTCGGCGAATCGCGCGAGGTGTGGACGGATTTCACCCGCGAGTTTCCCGCCGAATACCGCCTGCTGACCCTGAACCTGCCCGGCCACGGCACCAACGTGCACGACATCCGCGACTACAGCATGGAGGCCCAGGCCCGCTACGTGGCCGAGCAGCTGCGCCAGAAAGCCGTGGAACGCGCGCTGCTGGTGTGCCACAGCATGGGCGGCTACGTGGCTTTGGCGTTTGCTGAGCGCTACTCCGAAATGGTGGCCGGCCTCGTGCTATTCCACAGCACCGCCCTGCCCGATACCGACGAGAAAAAGGCCAACCGCGACAAAAACATGGACTTCGTGCGCCGCCACGGCGTGGAGAAGTTCATGGAATCGTTTATTCGGCCGTTGTTTGCGCCCGCCAACCGCGAGCGGCTGCTGGAGCGGCGCGAGTTTCTGGAGGACATTGGCCGGGCCACACCCGAAGCCACGGTGCTGGGCGCGCTGGAAGCCATGAAAAACCGCCCCGACCGTACTCACATTCTGCGCGACGCCAAGTTTCCGGTGCTTTTCATTGCCGGCAAAGAAGACGTGGCGGTACCCACCGAAAGCCTGCTGCCCCAACTGGCGCTGCCGGCTGAAAGCCACGCGCTGCTGCTCAGCGACGTAGGGCACCTCGGCTTCTTTGAGGAGCCGGAACTTACGCGCCGCGCCGTACTGGATTTCGCGGGAGGCGTGCTCAGCTAACCGGAAACCAAGCTAATTTGCCGGTCCGGCCAGGACCGGGGGCGCACCTCGCGGCAGCCCATATCTTTGCGGCGGCAGATACGGCCCGGCTGCTTAGGCAGGTTTGGCCCTGAGCACGTCAAACCCGTACGTACTGCCATTTCCGCACCGAACCGATTTACCACATATTCCCCTCTGACCCATGACCAAAATCAAAGTAGCAAACCCGGTAGTAGAGCTGGATGGCGACGAAATGACGCGCATCATCTGGAAGTTCATCAAGGACAAGCTGATTACGCCCTATCTGGAGCTCGATATTAAGTATTACGACCTCGGCATTGAGTACCGCGACGAAACCAACGACCAGGTAACTATTGACGCGGCCAACGCCATCAAGCAGTACGGCGTGGGCATCAAGTGCGCTACCATCACCCCCGACGAGGAGCGGGTGCAGGAATTTGGCCTGAAGCAGATGTGGAAGTCACCGAACGGCACCATCCGCAACATTCTCGACGGCACCGTATTCCGTGAGCCGATTGTGATGAGCAACGTGCCCCGCCTCGTACCTAACTGGACAGCCCCGATCTGCATCGGCCGCCACGCCTTCGGCGACCAGTACCGCGCCACCGACTTCGTAACGAAAGGCAAAGGCAAGCTGACCGTAACCTTCCAGCCCGAGGATGGCGGCGAAACCCAGTCGTTTGAGGTGTACAACTTTAAAGGCGACGGCGTGGCCCTGGCTATGTACAACACCGACGAAAGCATCCGCGGCTTTGCCCACGCCTGCTTCAACCAGGCCCTGAGCAAGGGCTGGCCGTTGTATCTGAGCACCAAGAACACCATCCTGAAGAAGTACGATGGTCGCTTCAAGGACATCTTCCAGGAGATTTATGAGCAGGATTATCTGGCGAAGTTTAAGGAAGCCGGCATCACCTACGAGCACCGTCTGATTGACGACATGGTGGCCTCGGCCCTGAAATGGAACGGCAACTTCGTGTGGGCCTGCAAAAACTACGACGGCGACGTGCAAAGCGACACCGTGGCCCAGGGTTTCGGCTCGCTCGGCCTGATGACCTCCGTGCTGGTTACGCCCGACGGCGGCACCATGGAGGCCGAAGCTGCCCACGGCACCGTAACGCGTCATTACCGCGACCATCAGAAAGGCAAGCCTACGAGCACCAACCCCATTGCCAGCATCTTCGCTTGGACGCGCGGCCTAGAGTTCCGCGGCAAGCTGGATAACAACCAGGAGCTGATTGACTTCTGCCACGCTCTAGAAGCCGTGTGCATTGAAACCGTGGAAAGCGGCAAGATGACCAAGGACCTCGCCGTCTGCATCCACGGCAACAAAGTGGAGCACGGCAAAGACTACCTCTACACCGAGGAGTTCCTGGCTGCGCTGGATGAGAATCTGAAAGCCAAGCTGGCCAAGTAGGGCTGTTTCGGTTTAAAGCTGAATAGCAAAAAAGCTCTTCCGGATATCCGGAAGAGCTTTTTTGTTTGCTGAAAAGAATGGCTAGGGTGTTTTCGTCACTCCCGAATCTCGAATACCACCGGTAGCAGATAGTAGCTGCGTACGGGCTTGCCTTGCTCCAGCGCTGGAAATACGGGCGGCAGCAGAGTTGCTACGCGCAAGGCTTCGGCATCAAGTTCCGGCGATACTGGCCCGACCACCAAGGGCTGCTCCAGGCGGCCTTCTTCGCTGATTTGCAGAAACAGCACCACTTTGCCCTGCCGCTGGTTGCGCAGTGCTTCCATGGGGTACTGCAGCCTCTGCGACATGGTTCTGAGCAGGGCTTCGGGCCCGCCCGGTACCGCAGGGCCTTCGTCGGGAAACAGCCGCAGCCCGGGAACGATGGACACGATGCCACTGGCGGCGTCAAACTGCAGCGGAATCTGGATGTTGCTGGATACGTTTTTGCCCTTCAGCTGCCCCGGCGCCCAGGCAGGAGCGTCGTTGAGCAGGCTGATGGCGGCGAAGCGTAGCGCGGGCATCAGGCGGGTAGCCTGCCCGTTCTGCAGGCCGATGCCGTTATCGGTGCTCACCTTGCTCACCTTGCCGTCGGCACCTACGGTCAGCTCCACCACGATGAGTCCGGAGGCCTGGGCCTGCTGAGCGTCTGCGGGGTATGCAACGGTTTTCAGGTACTCGGCCAACGCCTCCTGCCCACCCTGCGGGCGCGGGCTACGGCCTTCCTTAGCCGCCGGCCGCGGGCCCGTGAGCAGCGGTGCCACCGGGGCCGTTGCTACCGGCGCGGCTTCCGCGGGCACTCTGAACGCAATGGGCAGCGTGTAGGCTACTGCCACCGGGCGGCCGTTCTGCTTGCCGGGCACGAAAGCCGGCAGCGCCTGCACGGCGCGCAGCGCCTCGGCATCGAGCAGCGGGTGCACGCTCTTGCTCACCTTCACGTCCTGTACCTGCCCCGACGCGGCCACCACAAACGACACAAACACCTTGCCCTCCAGCCCCTGCTGCAGCGCCTCCGCCGGGTACACTATCGTCTGGCCCAGCGTCCGGAACAGTGCGGGCTGGCCGCCCGGAAATTCGGGCATCTGCTCCACGTAGGTGTAGATTTTATTGATAACCTGCTCGGTGCCGGGGCGGGTAGGGGAGGCGGTTTGCGCCACGGCCGAAGCCGGGCCGCATAGGGCTACAAAAGAAAGGGTACGGACTGCGGAATGCATGAAAGTTGGATAAGCTCGGATAGACGATATAGCGGGTAAGCGCTGAGTGATAGGTAGTGAGTATTCGGGCTATCATTGGCTGGTTGTATGGCAATGACAGCCTGAATACTCACTACTTGAAAAGGCCGTTTTAGGCCATCAGCAAGCCCATTTTTAGCATGGCCTCGGCAATCTGCACGGCGTTGGTAGCGGCGCCTTTGCGCAGGTTGTCGGCTACCACCCACAGGTTGAGGGTGCGGGGCTGGGTTTCGTCGCGGCGGAGGCGGCCGACGAGCACGGCGTCGCGGCCGTGGGCGTCTTTAGGCATGGGGTAGATGTTGTTCTTCACGTCGTCCACCAGCTCCACGCCTTCGGTGCGGCGCAGGATGGCGCGCACTTCGTCAAGGTCGAATTCTTCGGCAAACTCCACGTTCATGGCTTCGGAATGGCCGCCCATCACTGGGATGCGCACGGTGGTGGCCGTTACACGGATGGTGTCGTCGCCGAAGATTTTCTTGGTTTCGTTTACCATCTTCATTTCCTCCTTGGTGTAGCCGTTGTCCTCGAACACGTCGATGTGGGGCAGCACGTTCAGGTCGATGCGGTGGGGGTAGGCGGGGTTGGTGGGCGTCTGGCCGGCGCGCTCTTCCAGCAGCTGATCCACGGCCTGCTTGCCGGTGCCCGTCACGCTCTGGTAGGTACTCACCACGATGCGCTGAGCTTTATACCGTTTGTGCAGCTCGTTGAGGGCCACCACCATCTGGATGGTCGAGCAGTTGGGGTTAGCAATGATTTTATCGGCGGCGGTCAGCTCCCGGGCGTTGATTTCGGGCACCACCAGCTTTTTGGTGGGGTCCATGCGCCAGGCCGAGGAGTTGTCGATGACCACGGTACCCACTTCAGCGAAGCGCGGCGCCTCCTGCTTGCTGATGGAGCCGCCGGCCGAGAAGATGGCCACGGCCGGACGCGCTGCAATGGCGTCGTCCATGCTCACCACCTTGTATTTCTTGCCCTGGAACTCGATTTCCTGGCCCACCGAGCGGGCGGAGGCCACGGGCAGCAGTTCGGTGACCGGGAAGTTGCGCTCGGCCAGTACTTTCAGCATCTCGGTGCCCACCAAACCGGTGGCACCTACTACGGCTACTTTCATGTGCATCAAGGATTAGGGCGTAAAGGTAAAGCGGTTATCTTTCATGCCATACTTCTACCTGGCGGGCGTTGCCTGCTTTCCTGATGCTAGTGCCCGTGAAAAAACTGCTACTGTTATTGCTGCTAAGCCCTTTCACGGCGGCAGCCCAGCTTACCGATTCCTTTACCGACGGCGACTTCACCCAAAACCCCGCCTGGACCGGCGACGCCGCCAGCTTTCAGGTAGCTAACCAGCAGCTGCAAAGCAATGGCCCCACTGTTACTGGCACCCAGCTGCAACTCGCCACGCCGTGCCAGGCCGCCACGGGCGGCACCACCTGGGAGTTCTGGGCGAATCTGCGGCTGGCGACTAGCAGCGGCAACTATGCCGACGTGTGGCTGGTAGCCGAGCAATCCGACCTGAAAGCCACCGGCAACCGCGGCTACTTCGTGCGCCTCGGCGGCACCCCCGATGAAGTGGCCCTGTTCCGTAAAGACGCCACCGGCAGCCCCGCCTACGTCATCAACGGTGCTGATGCTACGCTCAGCTCGGCCACCAACAACCCCGTGCGGGTGCGCGTTACGCGCTCCGTCGCCGACGTCTGGACGCTGGAACGCGACCTGACGGGTGGCACCAGCTATGTGAGCGAAGGCACGGCCTCTGATGCTACGTACCAGCGCGGCGCCTGGTTTGGGGTGTATCTGACGTACTCATCGGCCAACAACCGGGCATTTTCCTTCGATGATTTCCGTGTGACGGATACGGCGCCGCCCCGCGCCATCATCGCCGGTGTCACTGGCCCGCAGCAGCTTGATGTTACGTTCAATGAGCCGGTGTCGGCTACGCAGAACGCCGCTAGCTACCGGCTGACGGGGGCCGGCGCGCCCGCCGTAACGGCCGCCCTGCGCGACGCCACCGACCCAACTATCGTGCACCTGACGCTGGCCGGGCCGTTGCCGCTGGGCAGCAATACTGTGGAAGCCCGCAACGTGGCTGACCTCTACGGCAACACCGCTGCCGGCCCGCTCACAGCCACGTTCAGCTACAGCGGTACGGCTGTGGCCCCAGCCTTCAGCCAGGTGCTCATCACTGAAATCATGGCTGATGAGACGCCGGTGGTGGGGCTGCCGGCCTCGGAGTACCTGGAAATCCACAATCCCTCGGCCACGGCTGTGCTGGATCTGGCGGGTGTGCAGCTGCTCAAACCAGGCCAGACGGGTAATCCGGCGGTGTTTCCGGCCGGCGCGACGCTGCTGCCCGGTGAGTATGCTGTGGTGTGTGGCAGCACGCGGGCCCCGTTGTTTGCAACCTTCGGCAAGGTGTTCGGGCTGAGTAATTTCCCCAGCCTCAGCAATGCCGGCGACCAGCTGCTACTGCGCACCCGCACCGGCCGCACACTGTTTGAAATCAGCTATTCTGACACCTGGTACAAAGACAGCCGCAAAAAAGACGGCGGCTGGAGCCTGGAAATGGTGGATACGGCCAACCCCTGCGCGGGCATCGAAAACTGGACGGCCAGCACCGACGCCCGCGGCGGCACGCCCGGCCGCGCTAATTCCGTGCGTGCCATTAACCCCGACCGTACGGCCCCGGTTTTGCTGCGCGCTCTGGCTCTCAATTCTACCACTGTGCGGCTGTTTTTTGGGGAAAAACTCGATAGCCTGACGGCTGCCAACCCTGCGCTTTACACGCTCACGCCCACTACGGCCGTCACACGCGCCGCACCCGTCTCACCCGATTTCCGGGTGGTAGACCTCACACTGGCCACGGCGCTACAAGCCAGCCAACCCTTGACCTTGACCGTGCAGCGCGCCCTCGACTGCGTGGGCAATGCCGCCGGCCCGGCTACCTCAGCTACGTTCGGGCTGCCCTCGCCCGTAGCGGCTGGCGACGTGGTGGTCAACGAAATCCTGTTCAACCCGCGCACCAGCGCCGTGGATTTTGTGGAACTGCTCAACCGCTCTGGCAAGTACCTCGACGTGCAGGGCTGGCAGTTGGCCAATATTCGCCCCGACAGCACCGCCGACGCGGAGGCTGTCAGCGCCGGGCCCTACGTGCTGGCGCCCGGCCAGCTGCTGCTGCTCACCACCCGCCCCGACATCGTGCAGCGCGAGTATCCCACCAGCTCCGACCCGGCTGCCTTCCTGGCTATGTCTGCCTTTCCTACTTTCCCGGATGATGCCGGCATTGTGGCGCTGTTCGACAACCAGGGACGCCGGCTGGACCGTTTCGCTTACAACGCCGACCAGCATTTGCGCTTGCTCGATGATGTGAATGGCGTGTCGTTGGAGCGGATTCGGGCCGCGGGGCCGAGTACGGCCAGCAACTTCCATTCGGCGGCCAGCAGTGCGGGCTATGCCACGCCCGGCCGCCCTAATTCCCAGCAGCAGGACGCTGCGGCCGGCAACCAGCAGTTCAGCGTGGTGCCCGAGGTTTTCACGCCCGACGAGGACGGCCAGCAGGATTTCACTACCCTCAACTACCAGCTTGATGGCCCCGGCTACGCGGGCAGCGTGAATGTGTATGATGCGCAGGGCCGCCTCACGCGCCGCCTGGCCCGCAACGAGACGCTGGCTACCACTGGCTTTTTCCAGTGGGACGGCCTCACGGATAAAGGCCAGAAAGCGGCCATCGGCTACTATGTGCTGCAGATTGAGCTGTTCAAACCCAACGGCGGCAGCAAGCAGCAATACCGCAAAACGGTGGTGCTGGGCGCTAGATTCTAAGCGCACCTAAGCTGTCATTGCGAGGCCGAAGGCCGTGGCAATCTTTCCTTTCTCTGAGCCAAGCAACCCTTACCGACAAGCTTTCCAGCGGTAGGTTAGTATACTGCCAGAGCGCTTGTCGCTTAATTGAAGCTCACATCTTTTAGAGGAAGGATTGCCACGGCTTTCGGCCTCGCAATGACAGCATTAAACCTGCTGCCATACTCTGCGTCCAACTATCATGACTCTGACGACGCAACAACAGCTTCAGCACTTGTACTGGCGGGCTGGGTTCGGGCCGCGGCCTGAGGATGTGGCGGCCGGCTTCACGCCCCGCAAGGCGTTGCGCCAGCTGCTGCGCAACTCCGAAAAAGTGGAGCTGCTCGACAGCCCGCAAATGCGCTATACCGAGCCGCTAACCCAATTTCGGCCGGTGGCGCCGGCTGCCGGCAAGCCGCAGTCGGGCATGGTAACCACACCCGACCAGACGACTATGGGTGCCGAAATGGAAGTGCCCGTGACGGCGCTGCCGGTGCGCTCGGCGCTGGCGAATCAGCAGAAGGGACGCTCACAGCCGCCGCTACTGCGCCGCCAGGACATGAGCGCACAACAGCGGAAAATGCAGAACCAGAGCATTCAGCAGGCTTTTTACGCCATGAATACTGGCTGGCTTACCCGCATGGCTACTTCACCAGCGCAATTGCGGGAGAAGCTGACGTTCTTTTGGCACGGGCACTTTGCCTGCCGCGTGCGCCGCCCCGATGCGGCCCTGCACCTCAACAATACCATCCGACAACTCGCGCTGGGCAAGTTTTCTGACTTATTGCTGGCCGTGAGCAAGGAGCCGGCTATGCTGCAGTTTCTCAACAATCAGCAAAACCGCAAGCAGCGCCCCAACGAAAACTTCGCCCGCGAGGTGATGGAGCTGTTCACGCTGGGCCGCGGCAACTACTCGGAAACCGACGTGAAGGAAGCCGCCCGCGCCTT
Source organism: Hymenobacter puniceus (assembly GCF_014333525.1). Classification (GTDB taxonomy): domain Bacteria; phylum Bacteroidota; class Bacteroidia; order Cytophagales; family Hymenobacteraceae; genus Hymenobacter. The sequence goes on along the minus strand of NZ_JACSCX010000014.1, from coordinate 12,450 downwards.
TACCGGCTGGGGCTACAATGCCCAGGGCGAGTTCGTATTCCGTCAGAACCAGCACGATGACGGCCCCAAAACCTTCCTGGGGCGCACCGGCAATTTCACCGGCGAGCAGGTGCTGGCCATCATTCTGGAGCAGCCGCGCACGGCCGAGTTCATTGCCACCAAGCTCTACCGCTTCTTCGTGAACGACACACCCAACCCCGCCCACATTCAGCCGATGGCGCAGGCGTTCTTCAAGAGTGGCTATGACATCAACGCATTGCTGGAGCAGATGTTTTCGGCGCAGTGGTTTTACGAGCCCGCCAACGTGGGCACGCGCATCAAGTCGCCGGTGGAGCTGCTGGCCGGCATCAAGCGCACTATGGGCCTGCAATTGGTGGACGACAGGCCGCTGATTGTGTTTCAGAAGGCACTGGGCCAGACGCTGTTTCAGCCGCCGAACGTGGCCGGCTGGCCCGGCGGCCGCAACTGGATTGACTCGTCGTCGCTGCTGTACCGGCTGCAGCTGCCCTCGGTGCTGCTTAAAAACGCCGAGTTCAATGTGGCGCTCAAACAAGACGAAAACGACATTGCGCCCAACCTAAGCAAAGCCGAGCGCACGTTTCAGCAGCAGGTGAAAACCACTGTGAAGTTGGCACCGGTGCAGGCGCTACTGTCCAAAACGCCGCCCCCACAGCAAGCCGCCGCGCTCAGCCGCTTCGTTCTACAGGCGCCCATTCGCCCCGAAAATCTAACCGTCATTCAGCAAGCCGCCGACAAAGCCCCCGCCGAAGGCCGCCTCCGCACTATGGTGACCAGCTTGCTGAGCTTGCCGGAATATCAGCTGATGTAGACTTATGTGCTGAAAAGCATTTGTAATGAACGTCATGCTGAGCTTGCCGAAGCATCTCTACTGAGGGTAATCAGTTGCTACTGCAACGAAGCGGTAGAGATGCTTCGGCAAGCTCAGCATGACCAAACGTAATAGAATATGTCTACCACCCGCCGCGACTTCCTCAAAACCTCCGTGCTGGCCAGCAGCCTGCTGTTTGTGCCCTCGTTTCTGCACGCGCTGGACCGCCAGGGCCTCAAAGACCTGCGCGACGCCCGCGGCCGTCGGCTGGTAGTGGTGCAGCTCGGCGGCGGCAACGACGGCCTCAATACCGTTATTCCGTACCGCAACGACCTATACTACAAGGCTCGCCCTACGCTCGGTATCCGGGAGCAGAGCGGCATCCTGGCCCTCGACAAAGACCTGGGCTTCAACCCAGCCATGACGCGCCTCAAAGGCCTCTACGACCAGGGCCACGTGGCTGTGCTCAACTCCGTGGGCTACCCCAACCCCGACCGGTCGCACTTCCGCTCGATGGATATCTGGCAGAGTGGCTCGGCTTCCGATGAGTACCTGAGCACCGGCTGGCTCGGCCGCTACCTCGACTCGAACTGCCCCAGCTGCCCCACCGCCTACAACGGCCTGGAGGTAGACGACACGCTGAGTTTGGCCATGAAGGGCGACCTGCGCAAGGGGCTGGCGCTGAAAAATCCGGGTAAGTTTCATCAGCTGACCCAGAACCAGTTTATTGCGCAGGTGAGCCGTCAGCAGCCCGCTGGTGCAGTGTCGGAGCTGGATTACCTCTACAAGACGCTGGCCGAAACCTCGTCGTCGGCCGACTATCTGTACCAGACCAGCAAGGTGTATAAGTCGGCGGTGGCGTACCCGAACAGCGAGTTTGGCCGCAACCTCAAAACCACTGCCGAACTGATTAATTCCGGCGTCGGCTCACGCGTGTTCTACGTGTCGCTCACGGGCTTCGACACGCACGTGCGGCAGCAGGAGCAGCAGGGCAAGCTGCTTGGTGATTTGTCGGAAGGCTTGGGCTCTTTTGCCGAGGATCTGCAGAAGGCCGGCAATTTCGACGACACGCTGGTGCTGGTGTTTTCGGAGTTTGGGCGGCGCGTGAGCCAGAATGCCAGCAACGGCACCGACCACGGCACCGCCAACAACGTGCTGCTGCTGGGCGGCGGCCTCAAGCAGAAAGGCGTCCTCAACAACGCCCCCGACCTGCAAAACCTGCTCGAAGGCGACCTGCGCCACCAGCTGGACTTCCGCAGCCTCTATGCCACCGTCCTCCACGATTGGCTGGAAGCCGACGACAAGGCTATCCTCGGCAGCCAGTTCGAGCGCCTGAAAGGGCTGGTTTAGTTGTCAGTAGGTAGTTGTCGGTTGTTGGTTTTTTTCTCGCTGACAGCCAGCAACTAAAACTACTTACCGCTCTATCACGAAGCCCAGATAATACTCTCGGTCGGCGCTGCTGCTGAGGGCAAAGCGGCGGCCAAAGTCCAGCTGTACCCGCTCACTGACGTGGAAAATAGGACCCACGTTGATAGCGGAAGTCCACTGCCGGGTTTTCAGGTTGCGGCGCGTGGAAAATTCAGCGAAGGCGGCCAACCAGTCGTTGAAGCCGTGGTCGACGGCAAAAGAGGGCGCTAATTCCACGGCGTGTTGCTTGGCGTCACGGTCATAGCTCAGAAACGAAGCAGCTTGGGCGCTGAGGTGCCACTCATGCTGAAAGTTGTAGGTGGCCGGCACCAGAATGCCGTACTCAAAGCCGCCGGCGCCTTCGCTGCCACCGGTGGGCAGGCGTACGAAGCCGATGGCAGCCACTACCAGCGGCTCGGTTTCGTCATCGTCGCCGATGAAATTGTGCTTCACGCGCACGGCCACGTCGCCGAAACCAGCGCTCCGCGCCATCGGCTCACCGGGTGCCCATTGCTTTTCCACCGTGTACGGGTCCACGAATACCTGCACCTCGGTGTGGTCGGTGAGGCCGGCCCGGATGGCAAAGGCGTTCAGGCGCAAGGTGCGGGAACGGGTTTCCTGCCCCGGCTTGCTGTTGATGAGCCGCACGAGGTCGGTTTCCAGCTGAAAATGGCCGGGGTCGATGGTATTGGGGCTTTCCGTCACGCCGGGCCGGTCGGCATTGAGCGGGCGTAGCTGCCGCTGCGGAGTTTCGCCGGTGGTGGCAGCGTTGGTTTGGCCGGGGCGTTTGAGCGTATCGGGGGCAGTTGGGGCCCCGGTCAGGCCCAGGGCCAGCGTGAGAGTAAGCAGCATAGTGGCAGGGAAAAGCGCAGCCCGCGCAAGTTAGCCCTTTGTACTACAGGCAGCCTTTAAACGAGGCAGGCCTCCCTGCCTAGCTCTACAAACTGTACCGCAGCCCCAGAAACGTGCGCCGGCCCTGCAGCGGCGCAAAGTTGTAGCTGGTGTCAAAGGTGTAGCCGTTCGGGTTGTCCTGGCCCACGGTTTTGTCGAACGGGTCGAAGGCGCGCAGCAGCGCGTGGCGGGGCAGGAAATCGAGCAGGTTTTTCACGCCGCCGTACACTTCCAGGTGTGGCCCCAGCCGCTTGGTGGCCTGCAGGTTCTGCAGCGAAAACCACGGCGAGCGGCCGGGCCGAAAGTCGTTGGGCTGCACCGGCAACTGCATGGGCCCGTTCACCTGCCCCGTATAATCCACCGACAAGCCCAGCTGCGCGAAAGTATAGCTAACCGAATACGTACCCGAAAACACCGGCGCGTGCAGCTGTGCCACCCGCCGAAGCGCACCCCCATCTACCGGCCGCTCTTTCCGAAAAACGTCCATCAGCGTGATGCCGGCCAATAGCTTCAAGGGCTTGCTGAACGTGACGTCGGTATTCAGCGAAACTCCCCGCGAAATGGCGTAGCCGTCGAGGTTGCGGTACACAATCTGGTTGGGGTCGGTGTCGTAATCGGGGCTGATTTTGTTGGTGAAATAGGTGTAGAACGCGCTGCCATCCAGCGAAAACGTGCCGGCTTTGGTGGTGAAGAAGCGGGTGTAGTTGATGTTGGCGTTCCAGCTGCGCTCCGGCTGCAGCGCCTCGGGTACCACTACTTCGCGGGCGCCGGTTAGCGCTGCGTGGTCCTCTGTAAACAAATTTACCACCCGGTAGCCATTGCCCACGCCCACGCGCAGCACGCGGCTGCCGTCTAGGGTGCCCCACTTGTAGTTGAGGCGCGGCGTGACAATGCTGCCGTGGCGTGGGTTGTAGTCGTAGCGCAGGCCGGCCAGCACGGTGGCGTCGGGCGTGAGTCGGAACTCGTCCTGCACAAACACGCCGGGCAAGTGAATCAAATCGGGCTGGTTGCGGGTTTCGGTGCCCGTGGCGGGCGTGTTGTCGTCGTACCAGGTAGAGCGGAAAGCCGCGCCCAGCAGCAGGTTGTGCCGGATACTGGGGCTTTTGGCCCAGGTCAGCTGCCCGAAACCCACGCGCTGCGTGGCGTTGTAGCGCGTGGTGCCGTAGGCCGAGTTCTGGCGGTGCTGGTTGAAGGAGCCGCTCAGCAGCAGCTTCTGGCCCGCCACCAGCAAGTGGTACTGGCCCAGCAGTTCGTAGCGGCTGGTATACACACTCTCGCCATACACACTGTCGCCGCCCCGAAACTCAGGCCGCCAGTCCAGCTGGCCGCCAAACCGGTCTTCGTAGTAGTAGCGGGCCGCTACACTGGCGGCGCGTTGCTCGGGCCGCTGCCAGCTCCACTTGTTGAACACCGACACCCGCTGCTGGGTAGGCACATCCGTGAAACCGTCCTGGTTCACGTCGCGGCGCTGGTTGTAGCCATACAGGTTGGTGCTGAGCAGGGTGGAGGCCGTACCCACCTTGGCGGCCGTAGCCAGATCCACATTCAGGTCGCGGTGCGAGGTGCCGAAAATATCCGCCGAAAAGCGGGGCGCTTTCGCCGGGTTCTTGGTAATGACGTTGATGAGCCCGCCCACTGCCTCCGAGCCGTAAAGCGTCGAGGCCGGGCCTTTCACCACTTCCACCCGCTCCACCAAGCTGCTCGGAATGCCGCTCAGGCCATACACCGTGCTCAGCGAGCTGACGATGGGCATACCGTCAATCAGCACCATCGTGTAGGGACCTTCCAGCCCGTTGATGTGGATGTCGCCGGTGCCGCACACGTTGCAGTTCAGCTGGGGCCGCACGCCGTTTACCATCGTCAGGTTCTCGAACAGGCAGGGGCTGGGGTTTTTCTGGAAGTAGCGCGGCGTGTACAGCTCCACCGCCACCGCCGACTCGCTCCGGATAACTTCGCCCAGCGTGCCGCTCACCACCACTTCGCCCAGCGCGCTGCTGCTCGGCGTCAGGGCCACATTCACGGTCGTAGGCTTATCGGCCGTTACCGTCACGTTCCGCTCCGCTGGCTGGAAACCCACGGCGCTGGCCACCAGCCGGTAATTGCCGGGCGCCACTTTCAGCAGCACAAACGCACCGTTTTCGTCGGCCGAAGCGCCCATACTGCTACCTTTCAGGCCCACGCTGGCAAATGGTACCACTTTGCCCTCAGCCCGCACCGTCCCGCGGATGCTACCTATCTGGCCCTGCGCTGCCAATAGCGTACTCAGATTCAGCAACAGCAGAAAGAAGAAATGCTTCATGTGTTTTTAGCTGAATGGTTATTTATTTTTTAGACTATGCTAAAACTTTATGCGCAAAAAAAGCGCGGAGCCTAGCTGGCAGCCGCGCTTTTTGTTACCCGAAAAAGGTTTTGTAGAGCAAGTAGGCGTTTAGCACGATGATAATACCTGACACAATCCACGCAGCTACCTGAACCCAAGGCCGGTTCACGAACACGCCCATTTTGGCCTTGCTGCTCGTAAACAGCACCAGCGGCACCACGGCAAAGCTCAGCTGCAAACTCAGAATCACCTGACTCAACACCAGCAGTTCGCCGGTGCCTTTCTCGCCGTAGATAATCGTGACGATGAGGGCTGGCACCACGGCAATGCCCCGTGTAATGAGGCGCCGCAGCCAGGGACGCAGCTTGATATCCAGAAAGCCTTCCATCACAATCTGGCCGGCCAGCGTGCCCGTAAGCGTAGAGTTCTGGCCCGAAGCCAGCAGTGCCACTGCAAACACCACACTGGCTGCCCCTGCACCGAGTACTGGTGCCAGCAGCTTGTGCGCGTCACCGATGTCGGCCACGTCCTGCAGGCCATTGCGGTGAAAGGCAGCTGCTGAAGTAATGAGAATGGCCGCATTCACGAAAAACGCCAGAAACAGCGCTACCGTCGAGTCGATAGTAGCAAACTTGATGGCCATGCGCTTGCCGGGCTCAGTTTGCTCGATAGCGCGCGTCTGCACGATGCTGGAATGCAGGTACAGGTTGTGCGGCATGACGGTGGCGCCCAGAATCCCGATGGCTATATAAAGCATCTTGGGATTGGTCACGACTTGTGGCTGCGGTACCAATCCGCCCAGAATGCCGAAATAATCAGGGTTTGATACAATGATTTCGTACAGGAAGCACCCAAAAATTACCACCGTGAGGCCTGCAATGATGCTTTCAATCACACGGAAGCCCCGGCTCTGGAACATCAGCACCACCAGCACATCCAGGATGGTGAGCACCACGCCCCAGGGCAGCGGCAGCCCAAACAGCAAATTTAGGGCAATGGCCGAGCCGATGACTTCGGCCAGGTCGCAGGCAGCAATGGCTACTTCGCACAGAAACCACAGCACCATGGCCACCGGCTTGGAGTAATGGTCGCGGCAGGCCTGCGCTAGGTCGCGCCCGGTCACGATGCCGAGCTTAGCCGACAGATGCTGCAGCAGCATCGCAAACAGGTTGGAAACCAAGATAACCGACAACAGTGTGTAGCCAAACTGCGAGCCGCCGGCAATGTCGGTAGCCCAGTTTCCGGGGTCCATGTAGCCTACGGCCACCATCAGTCCTGGTCCCCAAAACGCCCGCATTTTGCGCCAAAACGAAGCACTGAGGGCTGGCACCTTAATGCTCCCGTGAACTTCGCTCAAAGACAAAGACGTGCGGGCCCGCCGCCAGCCGGTTTCCGCCGCGGGGGGCATTTCTCGCACGGGCGTAGGCTGTACTGTTGTAGGCATAAGGTACGGAGGTAATGAGACGCAAATATACGTTTTTAGACTTGTCTAAAAATATTTTTAAAGACACCATGAATACCGGTTTCACTCAGAAAAGGTTTTCAGAAGTGTCGTGCCTAAATAGGTTTTATCAAATACAACCACTCTTTAAACGCGAAAAAGCCGGCCACCATCTTTAGGAAGAAGACAGTGGCCGGCTTTCAACAGCAGGTGCTATTCTACCAATAACTTCCGCTGCACTGGCGTACCATCTAGCTGCGTCCGAACGGTATATACACCCGGCGCGAGGCGGCTCAGGTCCAACACCAGTTCCGAGCGGCCCGCCATAGGGAGCGTTTGAGTGAGGCGCCCTACTGCGTCATGTAAGGTGAGAGCTGCACTGGCCGGTGCAGGCAGCCGTACAGTAGCAGTTCGTGCGGCTGGGTTCGGCCACACACTCAGCGCCGCCGACTGGGCATTGCGAGTGGAACTAGGCGTGAAAGCCCGATTTTCCAGTACCAGCAGCCGGTCATCGGTGGCGCCGGGCGTGGCGCGGCCGTCGCGGTTGCTGGTGGTCAGGTATACCTTGCCCTGCGGCGACACACAAATGGCCCGCAGGCGTCCGTAGGTACCGCTCCATAAGTCGGCTTGGCTGGTTACCTGGTCGCCGGCCGCATTGAGCTGTATAGCGGTAAGCTTGCCGGCTTTCAGGCTTACCATCAGCAGGGAGTTGGCCCATTGCGGAATGGCGGGGCTATTATATGCCGTGAGGCCGGCTACGGCAATCGTCGGCGTGTAAGCTGTCAGTGGCTCGCGCACGTTGTTGGCGCTGCAGAATGTCTGCTCGGCGGGCAGATTGCAGAAACCCTCCACATTTGGCCAGCCATAATTGCGGCCCGGCTCAATCAGGTTCACCTCGTCGTCGTTGTTGGGGCCGTGCTCCGAGCTGTAGAGCCGGCCTGAAGCTGCCCTTGCAAGCCCCTGCGGGTTGCGGTGGCCCAGCGTGTACACCAGGCTGCCCGCCGTAGGGTTAGTGGCCGGTACGCTGCCATCAAGGTTTAGGCGCAGTACTTTGCCATTCAGCGAAGCTCTATTCTGGGCTTCAGGTAGTTGCTGTGCGTCGCCGGTGGTCATGAGCAGGGTACGGTCGGGCAGGATGAGCAGGCGTGAGCCACTGTGCGTAGTCGCGGCCGGAATGTTGCCTAGCAGTATCAGCGGGCTACTCAGGGTGCCTGCCGTAGCCGAATACGTGTAGCGCACTAGCTTCTCCTTAAGAGCCCCGGCGTCGGTGTAGTTGTACACGATGTACACGAAAGGCGAAGTCGTGAAGTCGGGGTGTAGCGCCATACCCAGCAGGCCACTTTCGCCGGTTTCCGTTACGTCGGCCACGGTCAGCAGCGGCACTACCTGGCCGGTGGTAGGGTTTATGCGGCTGATACGGCCGCCGCGCTCCGTCATCCACAGGAAATTATCCGGGCCCCACAGCAGTTCCCAGGGCGTATTCAGGTTGTTGGCAACAGCCGACAGCGTGAGCGTAGTGGTGCCCACCGTATAGGTTGCCAGTGGCGGATTCTGCTGAGCGCAGGCCGGAGTCGCTAAACCGGCCAGCAGCAGGAGAGTAGGAATACGTTTCATGGGAAAACTGATAGGGTGAGAAATAGGGGTGTCCTGCTGCCTGCCGGACCTGCCCATAGGTTGGCGGCCGGTTTGTAGCTTTGGCCACGTTGCTTGGTAGTGAATATACGAACAAGCAAATTGTTCACAGACAATGCCTTTCAGTTATGCCAAGCCTTATTCATCCCAGCGGCTTCACCATCAGCACCGACCCTGCCCGTCTCGACCTAGTCGGCATTCATGCTTACCTAAGCCTCGAGTCTTACTGGGCCAAAGGCATTCCTATTGAAACCGTAAAGCAGGCCATAGCCAACTCACTTCCGTTCGGGCTTTACTCTCCTGAGGGCCAGCTGGCAGGCTTTGCGCGCGTCGTCACCGATTATGCCACATTTGCCTGGCTCTGCGACGTATTCGTGCTGCCTGCCTATCAAGGCAAGGGGTTGTCGAAGTGGCTGATGGAAGTGGTGTGGGCGCATCCGCAACTACAAAACCTGCGGCGCCGGATGCTGGCTACCCTCGATGCCCATGGGCTGTACGAGCAATTCGGTTTCGCTCCGTTAGCAGTTCCCGAGCGGTTCATGGAAATCCGCAAGCACAACCCCTACGGCGCCGAAACGGCCAACTAAAGCAGTAAACTAGGTGCCGGTGTTCGTGGTGCTCGGGCAATGATAGCGCAACACCTTCCTCTGAAACACACCAACACCGTATCTTGACGCTCTTCTCATTCCCAACGCTTTTCATGCAAATCTCTGCCTACCGGCTCCTATTGCCTGCCGCGTTGCCTGCCGCGCTGCTGGTTCTGGGTGCCTGCTCTGACCAGAAGAAAACGTCTGTTGAATCCGCAGCTCCTGCACTACCTCGCCCCGATACAGCCGTAGCAACTGCATCAGCACCTGCCGCCCCGCGCCCCGATACGGTTTACGTGCACGATGTAGCCGCTTATCTTGCCGGCCAGTTAGTAAGCCGCAAAAGCGACTTGCAGCAGCTGATGGAGCTTCCCGCGTGGCAGGCTTTCGCCACCGACGCCGACAAAAGCTGGACCAGCTACCACGCCACGCGCACCACCAAAATAGAGCAATGGGCTGCTACGGAGCTGGATTCGGTCCGGGCAGCCAGCCCTACCGTATTTTATCCATTCAGTGGTCCTGATTTGCTCAACGTCGTGACGATGTTTCCGGAAAGCAGCACCTACGTGCTGGTAGGGCTGGAGCCAGTAGGATCTGTGCCCGGTCGCACCACGCTCAGTAACCCCAAGCTGTTTCCGGCCCTTAAGGCGTCATTGTGGTCAGTGCTGAACTTCAGCTTCTTTCGCACCAACGACATGGCTGTCGATCTTAAGTCCGTGGAGTTGGATGGTGCCCTCCCGCTGATGATGCTGTTCGCCGCCCGAACCGGCCACCAGATTCAGGAAGTAAAATACGTGCAGCTTTCCACCGATGGCCAACTGGCTCCCGCCGATAGTAGTAGTAGTAGGCGCCGTCCTGGGCCCAACGTTATTCCCGGCGTCGAGCTAGCCATGCTTAGTGCGTCCGGCAGGCTGCAGAAGGCGCAGTACTTCTCTGCCGACATCAGCGACTGGAAAATGGGGACCAACAAGAAAGCCATAGTGAAATACGTGTCCAGCCTGGGGCCGCTGACCACCTACGTGAAATCGGCCACTTACCTCATGCACAAGCCCTACTTCAGCGAAATCCGCAACCTTATTCTCACGCGCAGCAATTATCTACTCCAAGACGACTCAGGTATCGCCATGAAATATATCCGCCCCACTGATTGGCACCTTACGTACTACGGTGCCTATAAGCGACCTATCAGCCTGTTTGCCAGACACTACCAGCCCGAACTGACCACGGTGTATACCGATACCGCCAACCGGCCACGCCCCTTGCCCTTCGGTACCGGCTACAACTGGCGACAGAACGATTCCAACCTGCTGCTGGCCCGCCGCAAAACAATGCTATAGCCTGCGGGTATCAGGAATCCGCCGCCGAATATTCTTTCCGAGCAAGCCACGGCCGATGCTGTGGCTTGTTTCGTTGGTAGGTACAATCCCAAGTCTACCGGCAGGCTCTCCATTATCAACTTACCTGGGGTAGGAGAAAAGAAGCCTGCTTATCTGTATAGTGTGTTTCCGCTCAATCAATGTCTCGCTTGTTGATTGCGTAATTTTCGAATATGAGCCACTCTTATATAATAGGTATACTCCGGTTCGGTATGCTACTGCACTGGCTGGCGCTACCATGCCTTGCGACGGGGCAATCCGCCATAGACATACCGAGCTATGTTGCGCCCCACTCAACCACCCAGCAGACTGCTAACAGCCCATTACTCGACAGCCTGCTGCATACTGACCCCCAGCTAGCCCGCATTGCCGATAACCCCCACGAATATGAGCTACAGATTATTTATACCCAGATCAACCGCGACGAGTATAACCAGCCACATTTCGTCCAGCACAACTTCCAGGTTGATGCCCACCGATATTTCAATCCGGCCAGTCTCGTAAAGCTGCCCACGGCTGCGCTGGCGCTCGAAAAGCTCAACCAACTGGCTAAGCCAGGCCTCACCCGGCACAGTCCGATGGCCACCCGCACCGCCTTCCGCTGCCAGACCGCCGCTCCCTACAACCCCGCCGCCGATCCCGACCGTCTCAATACCGTAGGCAACTATATCAAACGGATGCTGCTCGTCAGCGACAACAACGCCTACAACCGGCTGTATGAATTTCTGGGCCAGCGGCCCCTCAACGAACGTCTGGCGCAGCTAGGCTACGCTGATACCCGTATCGTGCGCCGTTTCGCTCCCTGCAACCCGGAAGCCAACCGCCACACCAACCCGATTGACTTTTTCACACCAAGCGGAGCATTGCTCCACCAGCAACCCGCCGCTACCAATCCAATTCCATTCAACCACCCGTTAGGGCGCATCACCAAAGGCAGAGCACATCAGGCCGAAGGACGTATCGTTTTGCAGCCATTCGACTTCACTACCGCCAATTATCTCTCGCTGCGGCATATTACCGATATGCTAAAAGCCATCATCTTCCCGCAAGCCATACCCGTCTCCCAACAATTCCAGCTAACTCCCGACGATTATTCCTTCCTGCGCTATTATCTGCATCACACACCACACGGCTCAGGCTACAAGCCATATACTGCTAGTCAATATTTCGATGCTTATAAGAAGTACCTATACTATGGTTGCCGCCCACAAGCAGAAACACGTCCCTCGCTGCATATCTATAATGTGGTTGGCATGTCACACGGGTACTTATCCGACGTCGCCTACTTCGCCGACGCCGCTACTCAAACTGAATTTCTGCTGAGCGCCGTCCTCTACGTCAATCAAGATGGCATTATCAACGACGGTGCCTACGATTATACAACCATCGGCTTGCCTTTTCTGGAAAAGCTAGGCCAACAAGTACTGCAGTACGAGGCCCACCGCCCACATGAGTTTGCGCCTGATTTATCTGAGTTTTTCAAGTTGGAGCCGATCAGGTAAACTTTTTTATTTTCATTTGAACCTTCAATAGCTGATAAGTAGTTACACATCAGCTGCCTAAAAAGGAAGCTGTAGGCTTTACCTTAAACTTTCTTCGCTCCGGGCTTGCATAAGGAGCAATGGGCTACTACTTTTGCACTCCCAATCCGAAACGCGGTACGGGAAAGGGCCCTACGGCCAGCGCTGAAAGAATGTTTTTTTGCGGTTGCAAATCCCGGGGAAGTTCACTTACCTTTGCAGCCCGCTTCACCGGTTCCGGCCGGCCCGGGGCAGAAAAATAAGTTCTGCTGGAACTTGGAAACGAAGAAAAAGTGTTGCTACCTTTGCAACCCGCTTCAACCGGAGGCGGCTAAGTTGGCGCAGAAAAACACAATTTCTTCTGGCGTCACTTGCAACTTCGAAAAGGTCGTTGTACCTTTGCAGCCCGCTTCGCTCGGAAGGGGCAGCGCAGCTTATGACTACGGA
>NZ_JACSCX010000013.1 GCF_014333525.1 Hymenobacter puniceus | reverse complement strand
CAGCTATTTAAAAGCCCACAAGAAAGCCCGGCCGTTAGCTAACGGCCGGGCTTTCTTGTGGGCTTTTAAATAGCTGGCTAAGATTCCAGCTCAGCTAAACGGTAATGCAGCAATACCATGCCGTCGGGCCAGGTTTGGGTGTGCAGCAGCTGTAGCGGCTGCGGATGATCCTGCAGGCGCCAGAGCGGAATGCCCGCTCCCAGCAGCCGTGGTACCACGAAGAGCATCAGCTCATCAACCAAACCGGCGGCCAGCAGTGGGCTGGCCAGCGTGCTGCCGCCAATCAGCCAGATGGTGCCGCCGGGCTGCTGGCGCAGCTGCGTCACAAATTCCACCGGATCGGTACTGACAAACTGCACCGACGGCTCGGGCGACTCGGTGGGTGGCTTGCGGCTGAACACGTAGTTGGTGAGCGTGGGGTAGGGCCACTCCCCGAACATGAGCACCTGCTCGTAGGTGGCGCGGCCCAGCAGCGTCGCGTCGGCGGTGGCCAGAAAATCGGCATAGCCATAGTCCTCGCCGGGTGGGGGCGTGGGCAGCCACTCCACCGAGCCATCCGGCGACGCAATGTAGCCGTCGAGGCTGGTAGCAATATATAGAACGACTTTGCGCATAACCGTCGGAGCCTAAAACCAAGTGGCGGCTACCTGCATCAGCTGTTCCAGGGCCTGCTGGTCGTCGTGGTCGAAATCGTTAAGCTGGTCACTGTCGACATCCAACACCGCCACTACTTGCCCGTCTTTCAGCACGGGTACCACAATCTCGGATTTCGACTCCGAGCTGCAGGCAATGTGGCCGGGAAACTGCTCTACATCAGGCACTAATAGTGTAGCGGCCTGGGCCCAGCTGGCGCCGCATACGCCTTTGCCGTGCCGGATGCGGGTGCAGGCAATGGGGCCCTGGAATGGCCCAAGTACCAGTTCATTGCCCTTCACGAGGTAGAAGCCTACCCAGAAAAAACCAAACGCCTGGCGCAGAGCGGCGGCCGTGTTGGCAAGGTTGGCGGTAAGGTCGGGCTCGCCAGTGGTTAATGCCTCAATCTGGGGTAAAAGCTGGCGGTATTGCGCCGCTTTGGTGAGTGTGGTGTCGAGGGTGAGTTCTTCGGCCATTTGGGTGAGTTGGATGGGGAGCAGTAAGGTAAACAGCAGACGAGGCAAACAAGAAATAAGTTGGGGCAAAACCAACTTCGTGGGCTATCCGTTCGGTTGCTCCCGCTCATTCACATACACAAACAGCTCATCGTTGCCGAGGCGGGTATGCTGGCGCAGACTGCGCAGGCCGGGGCTGGGGGCTGCTACACCGCCACCCAGCTGCCGGGAGCTGCGCAAAATCCGGATTTCATCCCAGAGGCCGTCTTTCAACAGCGAGTTGAGCACCGTCGGCCCGCCTTCCACCAGCACCGACTGCACGTTGCGCTGGTGCAGGTTGCTGAAAATCTGCGGAAACAGGTCTTCGGCCTCCGACAGCCGCACAAAACCCAGCTTATCGGTGGTAGCCCGCTCGCGGTAAGTGTACACCACCGTGGGCTGGCGTCCATCAAACAGATGATGTGTGGGCGGCAAGCTCAGGTTTTTATCGATGACCAGCCGGATGGGGGCGGGGCCGGGCCACTCGCGCACGTTCAGGTGTGGGTTGTCGTGCAGGGCCGTGCGCGTCCCAACCAGAATGGCGTGCTCCTCGCTGCGCCAGCGGTGCACCGCCACCCGGGCCAGCTCGCCGCTGATGGCCACCGGCTGAAAGTAGGGCCCCGCCAGATAGCCATCGGCGGTTTCGGCCCATTTCAGCACCACGTAGGGCCGGTTTTTCTCCTGAAACGTGAAAAAGCGCCGGTTCAGCCATCGGCCTTCGGCCTCCAGCACCCCGGTTTCCACCTGAATGCCGGCGGCCCGCAGTTTTTCCAGGCCGCGTCCGGCTACCAGCGGGTTAGGGTCGAGGTTGCAGATTACCACTTCCGGAATGCCTTTGGCAATCAGCAGGTCGGCGCAGGGTGGGGTTTTGCCGTGGTGGGCGCAGGGCTCCAGCGTTACGTAGGCGCGGCTGTGGCGCAGCAGCAGCGGGTCCGACACGGCTGCCACAGCATTTACCTCGGCGTGCGGCCCGCCGTATTGCCGGTGCCAGCCTTCTCCAATGATGCGTCCTTGGTGGGTTATAACGCAGCCCACCAAAGGATTAGGGCGGACGTAGCCGGTGCCAAGGCGGGCCAGGTCCAGAGCGCGGCGCATCATCAGCAGGTCGAAGTCGAGAGAAGAAGGCATGGGGTGGGAGGGTGGAGGTGCAGAAAAGCGAAAGTAACACGGCGCCAACTGTAGCGCGAATCTTCTGCCTTACGCCCGCCGGATGCAACAACTGTAGCGGCAAGAACAGGAGCCGGCCCGACGCTTCGCGCCTGAGGCGCTACTTTTGCACCATGCCCACGCTCCGCCAGCTCACCACTTCCTTTACTTCTGCTCTGGAAACCATCTATCCAACATCGGAAGCCGGCAGCATTGCAGGGCTGGTACTGGAGCATCTGCTGCAGCTTACGCCGCTGCAGCGCCGCATGCAGGCCGATGCGCCCGTGCCAACGGAAGTGGCGGCGCAACTCCCGGCTCTGCAGGCACGGCTGCTCCACCACGAGCCAATGCAGTACGTGCTGGGCGTGGCGCATTTTGCCGGGCTGGAGCTGGAAGTAACGCCCGCCACCCTCATTCCGCGCCCCGAAACTGAGGAACTGGTGCAGCTTATCATTGAAGAGCAACGCCACCGTCCGGCGCTGTCGGTGCTGGATGTGGGCACGGGCAGCGGCTGTATTCCGCTGGCGCTGTGCCAAGCGCTGGAGCCCACCCGCACCGTGGCCGTAGATATTTCCGGCGAGGCCCTGACCGTAGCGCGCCGCAACGCCAGCCGCTACGGCTGCGAAATAGATTTTCAGCAGCTGGACATTCTAACGCAAACTCCCGCCGCTTTGGAGCCTCAAAGCTTGGATATTCTGGTTAGCAACCCGCCTTACGTGCTGGAAAACGAGCGGCCCCTGATGCGTCCCAACGTCCTCAACTACGAGCCGGCCACCGCGCTGTTTGTGCCCAACCACGACCCGCTGCTGTTCTACCGCCGCATTGCCGAATTGGGTACCACGCTGCTACGGCCGGGCGGGGCGCTCTATTTTGAAATCAACGAGCAGTATGCCGGCCCTACGCTGGCGTTGCTTACCGGCCTTGGCTACACAGAAGTGGCTGCCCGCCCGGATATATTTGGTAAGCAGCGGCTGGTGCGGGCCAGTTGGGAAAGCGCCACGTAGGCTGCACCTTGTGTTGTTCTATAGGCAAGTTGGCTGCTGACTTGGCTGGTCGTTTTTGCTAGTAGCCTGAGGCTTACCACCTGCCGTTTCCGGCCCGGCCCAAATGTGGGCCTGCACTACAACGGCAAAAGCCTTACCTTTGCCCCCCGAACCGTACACCTTCTATGACTAATGCCCCCGCCTACTTCGCCCACCCTACTGCCGTCCTCGACGAGGGCAGCCGTATCGGGGCCGGCAGCCGGATCTGGCATTTCTGCCACATAAGTGCCGGCGCCGTGCTGGGCGAAAACTGCAGCCTGGGCCAGAACGTGTTTGTGGCCGACGGCGTGACGTTGGGCTGCAACGTGAAAGTGCAGAACAATGTAAGCCTTTATACCGGCGTTGAGTGCCACGACGATGTATTTATCGGCCCGTCGGCCGTATTTACTAATGTGCTCAATCCGCGGGCAGCCGTAGTGCGCCGCCACGAATATCAACCTACCATACTGGAGCAGGGGGTTAGTATTGGCGCTAATGCCACTATTGTTTGCGGCGTGCGGTTAGGCAAGTACGCTTTCGTAGGCGCTGGCTCTGTAGTGACGCATAGCCTGCCCGCTTACGCGCTGGCCTACGGCAACCCAGCTCGCCAGTATGGCTGGATGAGTGAGCAGGGGCATGCATTGGTATTCAATGCTGCCGGCCAATCTTCATGCCCCGGCAGCGGCGAACAGTATGTTCTAACCGAAAATCAGGTTTCTCGTATTAGCCCCGATTCCTGACCAGGCCTGATGCTCTCCGGCTATCCGCTTTCAAACCTCCGAAATTCAAGACTTTACGTCCCTAAGATTCCAATCGTGTACGAGCAACTACTTCGCAAAGAGGCCAAGCTGGCCGTTATCGGCCTCGGCTACGTTGGCCTGCCCATCGCCCTCGAGTTTGCCCGCAAAATCCAGGTTATCGGCTTCGATATCAACGCCAAGCGCGTGGATATGATGCGTAACAATATCGACCCCAGCGGCGAACTGGAAGCCAAGGACTTCGAGGGCTGCGACATTACGTTCACCGATTCGCTGGACGTGCTGCGCGAAGCCACATTCTACATCGTGGCTGTGCCTACACCCATTGATGAGCACGCCCAGCCCGATCTGAAGCCGCTAATCGGCGCCTCCTCGTCGGTGGGCAAGGTGCTGAAGAAAGGCGACTACGTGGTGTTCGAGAGCACCGTATATCCTGGCTGCACCGAGGACGACTGCATTCCGGTGATGGAAAAGCACTCCGGGCTGAGCTTCGCCAATGGCGACTTCAAAGTGGGCTACTCGCCCGAGCGCATCAATCCCGGCGACAAGGAGCACACGCTCAGCAGCATCATCAAGGTGGTAGCTGGCTGCGATGCGGAGTCGCTGGACGTTATTGCCAAGACCTACGAGCTGGTGGTGAAAGCCGGCGTGCACCGCGCCAGCAGCATCAAAGTAGCCGAGGCTGCCAAGATCATCGAAAACACCCAGCGCGACGTGAACATTGCGCTGATGAACGAGCTGTCGATGATTTTCGACCGCATGAATATCAACACCTACGAGGTACTGGAAGCGGCCGGCACCAAGTGGAACTTTCTGAAGTTCTCACCCGGCCTAGTAGGCGGCCACTGCATCGGCGTCGACCCCTATTACCTCACCTACAAGGCCAAAGAGCTGGGCTACGACGCCAAGGTGATTCTGAGTGGCCGCACCACCAACGACAACATGGGTGCCTACATCGCACGGAAAACCGTGCAGATGATGATCAAGAAAGGCAAGGACGTGGCCAAGAGCCGCGTGCTGGTGATGGGCGCGACCTTCAAGGAAAATGTGGAGGACATCCGCAACTCCAAGGTGGCCGACGTGATTCAGGAGCTGAAAAACTTCTCGGTAAACGTGGACATCGTGGACCCGCACGCCGACAGCGACGAGCTGCACCACGAGTACGGCTTCCGCCTGACGCCCGCCACCGAGGTGCGCACCGATTACGACGCCGTTATTGTGGCCGTTAGCCACCAGCCCTACACCCAGCACAACGAAGCCTACTTTCAGTCCATCACCAGCGACAACGCCGTGCTGGTGGATTTGAAAGGCCTATTCCGCGGCAAGGTGCAGGACATGCAGTACTGGAGCCTCTAAAATCAGTTGTCAGTTATCAGTTGCCAGTTGTCTGTTTCGTTCTGAAACCAACCGGTGTCTGACAACTGACAACTGGCAACTGATAACCGAATGTCTAGAACGAAAATACTGGTTACGGGAGGTGCGGGCTACATTGGCTCGCATGCAGTAGTGGAATTGTATGAAGCTGGTTTCCAGCCAGTCATTATCGATAATTTCAGCAACTCGCGGGAGTCGGCGCTGGCGGGCGTAGAAGAAATTCTGGGTGTGAAAGTACCGTTGCACCGCATCGACTGCAACGACGCTGAGGCTTTGCGGGCCGTGTTTGCCGAGGAAGGTAGCCTGCGCGGCGTCATTCATTTCGCGGCTTATAAGGCCGTGGGTGAGTCGATAGCCAAGCCGCTGGAATACTACCAAAACAACGTGGGCTCGTTGCTGACGCTGCTGCAGGTGATGCGCGAGTTTGGCGTAGAGGCCCTGGTGTTTTCGTCTTCGTGCACCGTGTACGGCGTGCCCGACACGCTGCCCGTGACCGAGCAGACGCCCACCAAAAAGGCCAACTCGCCCTACGGCGCCACCAAGCAGATGTGCGAAGATATTCTGCGCGACGTGGCGGCTGCGCCCGGTAACACGCTGCGCACCATTCTGCTGCGCTACTTCAACCCAATCGGGGCCCACGATTCGGCCAAGATCGGGGAGCTGCCGCTGGGTGTTCCGCAGAACCTGATTCCATACGTGACCCAGACGGCCGCCGGCATCCGCGAGCAGCTGACGGTGAACGGCGACACCTACGACACGCCCGACGGCACCAACATCCGTGACTACGTGCACGTGGTGGATTTGGCCAAGGCCCACGTGGTGGCGGTGCAGCGCCTACTGGACCAGAAAGGCGAGACGGTGGAAACCTTCAACGTCGGCACTGGCCGCGGCAACTCGGTGCTGGAAGTGGTGCACGCTTTCGAGCGCGCCACCGGCCAGAAGCTGAACTACAAAATTGGTCCGGCCCGCCCCGGCGACGTGCCCGCCATCTACGCCGACGTCACCAAATCGGTGGAAATCCTGGGCTTCCAGACGTCAGCTACGTTGGAGGAAGCTTTGGCCAGCTCCTGGAAGTGGCAGCAGGCATTGGGTAAGTAGACATAAACGAGAAAAAAAGGACGTCATGCTGAACGAAGCGGAGCGCAGCGGTAGAGATGCTTCGGCTCCGGCTGCGCCTTCGCTCAGCATGACGGGTAATAAACAATTCAAGCCATGAAAATCATCATCACCGGCGGGGCCGGCTTCATTGGGTCGCACGTGGTGCGCCTGTTCGTAACCAAGTATCCGGAGTATCAGATTCTGAACCTGGATGCGCTGACCTACGCCGGCAACCTCGAAAACCTGCGCGACATTGAAAACGCGCCCAACTACCGTCTGGTGAAGGGCGACATCACCGACCAGGCCTTCGTGGACAACCTGTTTGCCACCGAGGAGCCCGACGCCGTGATTCACCTGGCCGCCGAAAGCCACGTGGACCGCAGTATCACCGACCCGCTGGCTTTTGTGAAAACCAACGTGCTGGGTACGGTGCACCTGCTGAACGCCGCCAAGAACCTGTGGAAGCCGCTCAACTATGAGGGCAAGGTATTCTACCACGTGAGCACCGATGAGGTGTACGGCTCCCTGGATTTCGGGCCCGACATGTTCACCGAGGAAACCAGCTACGACCCCCGCTCGCCGTACTCGGCCAGTAAGGCGTCGTCGGACCATTTTGTGCGGGCCTGGCACCACACCTACCACATGCCGGTAAAGCTGAGCAATTGCTCTAACAACTACGGTCCCAACCACTTCCCCGAGAAGCTGATTCCGCTGGCCATCCACCGCATTCAGCACGGCGAGGCCATTCCGGTGTACGGCAAAGGTGAAAACGTGCGCGACTGGCTGTTCGTGAAAGACCATGCCACCGCCATTGATGCCGTATTCCACAAGGGCAAAGTGGGCGAAACCTACAACATCGGCGGCGTGAACGAGTGGGCTAACCTGGAGTTGATTCACTTGCTCTGCGACACGCTGGATGAGAAAACCGGCAAAGAGAAGGGCACCTCGCGTAAGCTCATCAAGTTTGTGACGGACCGCGCCGGCCACGACCTGCGCTACGCCATCGACAGCTCAAAAATCATGAACGAGCTGGGCTGGAAACCATCCGTGACCTTCGAGCAAGGCCTAAGCCAGACCGTGGATTGGTATTTGGAAAACGAGGAGTGGCTCAACAACGTCACCAGCGGCGCTTACCAGGATTACTATCAGAAGCAGTACAACCGCTAGGCCCAGAAAGACAGTCATGCTGAGCTGGCCGAAGCATCTCTACTGCTGACGTTTGAGTAGTATTCAATCGAAGCGGTAGAGATGCTTCGACAAGCTCAGCAGGACGTGCTGATTATCCCCAAGAAATGTATAACACCCCTTTCCACGACCAGCCGCTCGATAACCTGAGCTTCCTCGTTACCGGCGGGGCCGGCTTCATTGGCTCGAACCTGGTGGAATATCTGCTCAAGTACGGCGCCAAAGAGGTGCGCGTGCTGGACAACTTCTCCAACGGCTTCCGCAAGAACGTGGCGCTGTTTGAAGGCAATCCGGCTTTGCGCGTCATCGAAGGCGACATCCGCGACCGGCAAACCTGCATCGATGCCTGCCAGGGCATTGACGTGGTGCTGCACCAGGCGGCGCTGGGCTCCGTGCCGCGCTCCATCAACGACCCCATCACGAGCAACGACGTGAACGTGGGCGGCTTCGTGAACATGCTGGTGGGAGCCAAGGAAGCGGGCGTGAAGCGCTTCGTGTACGCAGCCTCTAGCTCCACTTACGGCGACCATAAAGCCCTGCCCAAGGTGGAGGACCGTATCGGCAAACCCCTCTCGCCCTACGCCGTGACCAAGTACGCGAACGAACTGTACGCTGACGTGTTCGGCAAGACCTACGGCATGGAAATCATCGGGCTGCGGTACTTCAACATCTTCGGCCCGCGTCAGGACCCCAACGGGGCCTACGCGGCCGTGATTCCGCTGTTCATTGACGCCGTGCTGGAAGGCCGCCCGCCCCGCATGAACGGCGACGGAGGTCAGACGCGCGACTTCACCTTTGTGGAAAACTGCGTGCAGGCCAATATCAAGGCGGCGCTGGTGCAGAACCCCGAGGCCGTGAACCAGGTGTACAACGTGGCCGTGGCCGACCGCACCTCCCTCAACGACCTGTTCAACATCCTGAAGGAAGAAGCCGGCTCCGACATCACGCCCGAGTACGGCCCCGACCGTGCCGGTGACATCCGCGACTCCCTGGCCGACATCAGCAAGGCCAACAACCTGCTCGGCTACCAGCCCCAAATCCGCATCCAGGAAGGCCTGCAAAAAACGCTGGAGTGGTTCAAGACCAACCAAGAGTTTATTGCCGAGCGGAATTAATCCGTATGTCATGCTGAGCTTGCCGAAGCATCTCTACCGCTGCGTTGCGGTAGTAACTCAACGAAGCGGTAGAAATGATTCGGCAAGCGGACGCTAGATCAAGCATGACGTTCTTTTATCCAAGTTCCTAAGTTCCTAAGACCCTGCATATGAAAGGCATCATCCTCGCCGGCGGCTCCGGCACCCGGTTGCACCCCCTTACCCTGGCCGTATCCAAGCAGATGATGCCGGTGTACGACAAGCCGATGGTGTACTACCCGCTGTCCATCCTGATGATGGCCGGCATCCGGGAAATCCTCATCATCACTACGCCCCACGACCAGGCCCAGTTCAAGAAGCTGCTCGGCGACGGCGCCAACCTGGGCTGCCGCTTCGAGTATGTGGTGCAGGAAGTGCCCAACGGGCTGGCCCAGGCCTTCGTGCTGGGTGCTGACTTCATCGGCGACGACAAGGTGGCCCTGGTGCTCGGCGACAACATCTTCCACGGCGAAGGCATGGAAGAACTGCTCAAGAGCAACAGCAACCCCGACGGCGGTGTGGTGTACGCCTACCACGTGCACGACCCGGAGCGCTACGGTGTGGTGGAGTTCGATGCCAACAACAAGGCCCTCAGCATTGAGGAGAAGCCCGCCAAGCCCAAGAGCAACTACGCCGTACCCGGTCTGTACTTTTACGACAACGACGTGGTGCAGATTGCCCGGGACCTGAAGCCCAGCCCCCGCGGCGAGTATGAAATCACGGACGTGAACCAGGAGTACCTGCGCCGCGGCAAGCTGAAAGTGGGCATCCTAGGCCGCGGCACCGCCTGGCTCGATACGGGCACCTTCGAAAGCCTGATGCAGGCTGGTGAGTTTGTGCGCGTGCTGGAGCAGCGCCAGGGCCTGAAAGTGGGTTCGATTGAGGAAGTGGCCTACCGCCAGGGCTTTATCGATGCCGAGCAGCTGCGCAAAATCGCGGAGCCTCTGCGCAAAAGTGGCTACGGCGACTACCTCATGCGTTTGCCTGAGCAGTTGATGCTGAAAAGCTAGAAGACATAATCCAAGAAACGTCATTCCGGGCAGAGCGAAGTGTCTCGCCGGGGTAGTGAAATTATCTACTACTCCGGCGAGACACCTCGCTCTGCCCGGAATGACGTTTTTTATGCTGTCCTGCTATATAGGACAGTGTATAAACAACAAGCTAAATTCCGACTAAGCAAAAGGGCTGATTCCCGGATGAAACGTGCTCCTTTAATATACTAGACGGGCATGAGGCGACAGTGGCGGGCTGATTTCCGGCATTCGCCCGATTTTTCCGGCACTGACGCGAAAAGGCAGGTAGGCGCGGCCACTGCGATGCAGTTTTGGGCTGTCAATCACCTCAAAACGATTTCCGACCATGACCACCCAGCAACTTGCCCGCGACGTAAAATTCCTGAAAGCCTATGCCCTGACTGCCACGCTCATCCCAGTAGTGGGGTTGCTCTTCGCTTTCAATAAGCCCGATAAGCCGGTACGCTTCGGCGAAATAACGGTGGAGCGCCTGAACCTGGTGGAGCGCGACGGCACCGTGAAGATGATTATGAGCAACCAGGAACGGTTTCCGCAGGGCGTCACCATCGATGGCAAGCACCTCGACTACAAGCGGCCCCATCCCGGCATGCTGTTCTACAATGCCAAGGGCGAGGAATGCGGTGGCCTGATTTTCGGCGGGCAGAAGGGTCCGGATGGCAAAGTAGCGGCTGGCGGCCACTTCTCGCTCGACCGGTTTGGGCAGGACCAGGTAATTGCCCTCAACTACCAGGAGCAAGGCGGCTTCTACAAGGCAGGTCTCACGTTCAATGACGCGCCCGACGAGTCCATAACGGCCCTGGAGGAGAAATACAAAGCCGCCACGCCCGAGCAAAAGCAACAGGCACAGAAAGACGGCAAGCTGGGCCTGCAGACCCGCTTGTTCGTGGGCACTACTGCCGGCCGCTCTTCAGCCATGGTCATGGCCGACCAGCGTGGCGAAACCCGGGTGATGCTGGTGGCCAATACCGAACAGTCGACGCTGGACTTCAAGGACAGCCAGGGCCGCACCCGCCTGACCATCGGCGTGGACAAGAACAACCAGCCGGTATTGCTCTTCCTGGACGAAAACGGGCAGCCCAGCAAGCCGGCTGCCAAGTAGGCTGGTTCGCTTGTACGACATCTTCTATCTTGCGGCCCACAATGCGCAAACCGCCCTGGTTTTATCTGTTCGTCTTCGGCCTGGCCGTGCTGCTGGCCGTCTATACCCGCCTGACGATGGCCGTGCGGTGGGAGGACTTCTACCTGTTTCCTGACGCGCCGTTCTGGCTGTTTCTGGAAGCTTTGCTGGTGGTATTCCTGCTCGACCAGCTGCACCTGCGGGCTACCCGGCGGGGCCAGGTCAGCGGGCGGGCGGGCTACTACTTTGGGCTGCTGTGGCGGGGGGCACTGCCTTTTGTAGGATTGTTGCAGCTGCTGCAAGGGGCGCTGGTGCTGGCCCACGCCGGCCAGGGCGACTACGGCAGCTGGTACGAGGTGGTGCGCTGGCTTGCATCCACGCTGTTTTTGTACTTGCTGGTAGGCAGCGTGTACTTGCCGTTTCTCTATCAGCAGCACGCCGGCCTAGTACGGCTGGCTCTTGAGCAGGCCGAAAAAGCCGCCACCCAGGCTCGGCTCCGGGCCCTGCAGCAGCACGTGGATCCGCACTTTCTGTTTAATAACCTCAACATTCTTGCTTCACTCATCGAGCCCGATAATGGTGCCGCGCTCGACTACGTGAGCCATCTGGCCAATCTGTACCGATATTTGGTGCGTGCCGGGCAGCGCGACGTGGTACCGGTGGCCGAGGAGCTGGCTTTTGCCCGCGACTACCAGTTCCTACTGCAGCGGCGCTTCGGGGCGGCCTACCAGTTTGCCGAGGACGTGCAGCTGCCCCCTGCCAGCCAGACTGAGCGGCTCCTGCCGCCGGGCGTGCTGCAGGAGCTGCTTACAAACGCCGTAAAGCACAACATGGCCACCCGGCAGCTGCCCCTGCTTATTCGCCTCACGCTCACGCCCGAAGCCCTGCGCCTGGAGCATTCCCGCCGTTTGCGCCCGGTGCCGGCGGCGGGCACCGGCAGCGGCCTGCCGGGCCTGCGCGCCCGCCTGTCCCTGCTCACTGACTTGCCCTTGGTGGTCGAAGAAACGCCCGAAACGTTTGCTGTTACCGTGCCGCTGCTGGCGGCCTTACCTACCCTATCTGTTGCCCATGCGCCTGCTGCTGCTGGAAGATGAAGAACCGGCGCTGGACCAGTTGCGCCGGATGGTGCTGCAGTTCTACCCCGCCGCCACGGTGGTGGCTGAGTGTCAGCAGGTGAGCGAAGCCGCCGCGTTTCTGCGCACGCACCCGGCCCCTGACCTCATCCTGTCCGATATTGAACTGCTTGACGGCAACGTGTTTCAGCTGTTCAGTCTGGTGACGGTGAGTAGCCCCGTGGTATTTGTGACGGCCTACGACACGTTCCTGACCCAGGCCTTCGAGCAAAACGGTATCGGCTACGTGCTCAAGCCTCTGCGCTATGACGCCTTGGCGGCGGCGCTGCAAAAGTTTGAACGCCTGCGCCACGCCTTCCAAGCCGATGCCATGCGCCACCTGGCTGCGCTGGTAGCGCCCACCCCACGCTATAAGGAGCGGCTCGTGAGCAAAGCCCGCACGGGTCTCTACCTGCTCGAGGTGGCCGACCTGGCGTACTTCCAGCTGCGCCACGGTGTTACGCATGCCGTAGACAACCAAGGGCGCAGCTTTGTGCTCAGCGAAACACTGAGCCAGTTGGAGACCGTGCTCGATCCGGCCGCGTTTTTCCGCCTCAACCGTAGTGAAATGGTGCATCTGCGGGCCGTGGAGCGCCTGGAGTCCTATTTCAACGATACGTTGGTCGTATATCTGAAAGGCCAGGCCACTACCCTTACCAGCAGCACCCACCGCACCCCGGAGTTGCGCCGTTGGCTTCTTGGCAGCCAATGATAGCCGGAAACAGCAAAGAAGTTTAAAAAACCGCTCCGGCCAGCAGACCAGCCAGCACGATAACGTAGGAGGGAATTCTCTCCCACAGCAGCACCAGAAACGTTATGCCAATCAGCGTGAGGTTGATGGGGGTGTCGGGCAGGGGATGGTAGAGCAGAAACACGGCCGCGCACACTAGGCCGGCCGAAACGGCATTCACACCCTCCAGCGACGCCTTCACGACGCGATACTGCTTGAGTTGGTCCCAGAACCGGATCAGGAAAAAGATGAGCAGCGTGCCAGGCATAAAGATGCCGGCGGCCGCCACCAGCGCCCCTACTACTTGCCCACCAACACCATAGTCGCGCATGGCCAGTGCCCCCACATATGAGGCAAAGGCGAAGTTAGGACCAGGCAGTGCTTGCGTGAGCCCGTAGCCCGACAAAAACTCCGGGGCCGACAGATATTCTTTGAACTCCACAAACTCGGCAAACAGCAGCGGCGCCAGCACCTGCCCACCCCCGAACACCAAACTGCCGTTGCGGTAGAAGTTCTCGAATAGCAGCACCGGCAGCTCGCGGGTGTAATGGCCCAGCACGGCTGCCCCAATGAATACCCCACCCCACAGAATGAAATTGGCCCACTCGATGCGGAGCGGCTGCTTATCCAGAATAGGGGCGTGCTTGCGGTAGCGAAACGTGGTAACCAGGCCGCCACCCAGCAGCAGCAGCGGCAACACCTGTGGCAGTTGGAAGCGGTAGGCCAGCATAGCGGACCCCACCATTAGGGCCACCGACGTCTTGGTGTGGATGACTTTCTCGGAAATCTTATAGGCTGAATACGCCACGAAGCCTACCGCAATGGGCTGCACAAAGCGCACCAGCTGCGTTACCTGGTCTTTGTCGAGGTAGCTCATGGCTATGCCAGCGGCCGTCATGATGCTCACGGCGGGCAGCATCCAGACTAGCAGCGTGAGGTAGGCCAGGTTGGGCCCGCCCAGCCGAAAACCAATGGCCGTGATGGTCTGCGTGGACGTAGGGCCGGGCAGTAGCTGGCACAGGGCCATGATTTCCAGCAGCTCGGCCGAAGTGAGGTAGCGCCGCTTGTCCACGAGCAGGCGCAGCATCATGGCGGTGTGGGCCTGCGGGCCGCCAAAGGCCGTGATGGCCAGTGCAGCCACGTCTTTCAGAAAAATAATGCCTCGTACCCGCCGCGTCCGGGCACCACTGCGCCGCGGTGGGGGCGCCAGCTGCACGTCGGAAGGGGGCGGAAGTGGCGGAGTGGAAAGCACAGACCTAAGGTAGCAGAAGCTTTAGTTTGTGCTGGCAGAGGGCAGCGAAAATGTGCGGCTGATACGGAAAAAAAGAACGTCATGCAGAACAGAGCGAAGCAGCTTGCCAGTGAGGTATGGTTACGACACTGGCGAGATGCTTCAGCTCCGCCTCTGCATGACGGTCTAAATAAATGCTAACCGGGCTTACTTCTTTTTCAGACCCAGCTCAATCAACCGCTCATTCAGGAATTCGCCGGCCGTGATGTCGGCTTCCTTCTTGGGGTTTTCGGCGGTTACACAGCTTTCCAGCGCGGCCAGGCTCATTTCGGAACGGGGGTGCATGAAAAACGGCACCGAGAAGCGCGAAGAGTTCATTTTCTCGCGGGCCGGGTTCACCACGCGGTGAATGGTGCTCTTCAGTACGCCGTTAGTCAGGCGCTGCAGCATGTCGCCCACATTCACCACAATCTGGTCGGGTAGGGCCGTGATTGGAATCCACTTGCCGTCGCGGCGCTTCACCTGCAAGCCATCGGCCGAGGCGCCCATGAGCAGCGTAATCAGGTTGATGTCGCCGTGCTCGGCAGCCCGAACGGCGTCGGCTGGTACGGCGTCTGGGTCTTCGATGGGGAAGTAGTGGATGGGCCGCAGGATGCTGTTGCCGTTGCGTACTTTATCGTCGAAGTAGTTTTCGGGCAGCTCCAGATACAGTGCAATGGCGCGCAGCACGTCTTTGCCGGCGGCCTCCAGGGTGCGGTACGTGGTGAAGGTGCTCTTCTGGAAGCTCGGTACTTCCGACGGCCAGATGTTGGCCGGGTATTCTTTGCCGATGGGGTCGGTGTCGTCTTCCACCTCCTGGCCTACGTGGTAGAACTCTTTCAGGTCGCCGGTGTTGCGGCCTTTGGCGTGCTCCTTGCCTTTGCTGATGTAGCCACGCTGGCCCGCCAGTTCGGGGTTTTCGTAGCGCTGCTTGGTTTCGTCGGGCAGCGAAAAGAAGCTTTTAACGTCGGCGTACAGCGCAGTGGTTTGCTCGTCGGAGAGGCCGTGGTTTTTGAGAGCCACAAAGCCGATGCTTTGGTAGGCTTCACCGAGCTGCTGTACGAAGCGGGCTTTGCGCTCCGGGTCACCGGAACGGAAGTCGGCCAGGTCGAGGGAGGGAATTTCTTCCAGCAGTTTTTCTTCCATCTTAGAAAATCACTATACTTTTGGACAAAGAATTGGTACCGCGCAAGGTACTTAAAAAACCAACGTTTTACCGGCGCTGGATGTTTCCTCAAGCACTGCCCTTCCGTACTTCACACCTGTTTCCTGCGTCCCTATGAACCTCTCTCCTTTGTTGTTTGGTGCTGTTGTGCTATTAGGCCTGGCCGCCTGCGACACAGCCAAGCAGGCCACCGAATCCACGGCCTCGGCTACCGATACCACTACGCTGACCACCACCACGGCCGCTACGCTGGAAAAAAACGGCATCCGCCTGACGCCTTTCACCAACTCACCTAAGTTTCCGGAGGCACAGCTGGCCCTCAAGTCGCCGCCCGCCGGCTCTTCGGTACCCAGCGGCGCTGTTGCTTTCGACTACGACCTGAGCAATTTTCAGCTCACTAAAATGACCGGCGGTATGCACGCCGGGCACCTGGCCAACTCGCAGAAAGGCCAGCACATCCACAACATTGTGGACAACCAGCCCTACACGGCCCACTACGAAACCGAATTCAGCAAGCCCGTGGCCGATGGCCAGCACGTGGTGCTGTCGTTTTTGTCGCGCTCCTACCACGAAAGCCTCAAGCACCGTAGCGCCTACGACCTGCGCGTTATCACCGTCGGCAAGGCTGCTGCCGGCACGCCCACCTTCGATCTGAAAGCGCCGCACCTGTTCTACAGCCGCCCCAAAGACGTGTACACCGGCGCCGACAAGGAGAAGGTGATGCTGGACTTCTACCTCGTGAATACCACGCTGGAGCCCGGCGGCACACAGGTGCGCGCCACTATCAACGGCGCCGAGTTCATGCTGGATCAGTGGGCGCCCTACATGATGGAAGGCTTGCCGGTGGGCGAAAACACGGTGAAGCTGGAGCTGGTAGATGCCAGCGGCAACCTCATTCCCGGCCCTTATAACTCCGTCACCCGCACGTTCGAAATCCAGCCGTAGTTGCGCGCTAACGCAAAAGGCCCGGCTTATCTATTCGATTTGCCGGGCCTTTTGCGTTAGCAAGCGCTGTAGTTAGTGGGTGGTCGGGCGGCGAGAGTAGCGGTGCACGAGCCAGCCAATGAGCAGCAGGGAGAGGGGCCAGAAATAGGTGCAGGCCACCAGAATTTCTCCCAGCAGATGCCAGCCGAAGCGGAGGCCGGCCGTGAGGCGCGGCGCTAGGGGCGGCTGCGGGGCCATAGCAGCCGGAATCAACTGATAATACTGCAACGTAAGCGTCCCCATCGTAGCCTCATCGGCCAGCAGCTTATCATGGGCCGACAAGACACTAGCCGCTGTGTCCTGTACACGCACGCGCAGTTGGGCGCTGGTCAGGTCGCGGGAACTGATGTCCTTATTCTCCACGTAGCCCAGCTCTCCTAGCGCAAACGTAAGTGGCATAAACCGCGCTGAGGGCACGCGGATGGTGAGCTGCTGCGTATGGCGGCCGTCTTCAGCATCTTCGTGAGCCTGCGCCAGATACGCTCCATACCGGTGCAGCAGCGTGTCCAGTTGGTGGGTGGTGGTCGCAAAGTCGGACACCAGCAGGTTCATGGTGCCTTGGTAAATAACGGGGCGGTTGGTTTGCCAAAGGCTGGCTAGTGGCCCAGCTGGCATAGATGCTGGTGGCGGCACCACTATTTCCGGCGCTTCGGCCGCAGCAGTTGTATCAGCTTCCTGCTGTTGAGCACACCCGCCCAGCAGCAGCCCCAGCAGCGGGAGCAGTTGCCATAACTTTTTCATCGGAGGAAAGGGAATTGGGATGAGATGAAAAAAGCTGCGCAGCTTCTGCAGGTTCATACAGCAGGTGGTGAAACGTAACCCAGCGCCAAGCCGATGGGTGGACGTCAGATAAGGTGGAAGAGCCGCTTCTGCTCTTGTGGATGGCACTCATGCGGCCTACCGGCGGCGATTATCTTCTCCTATCGTCAACGAATTTTAATAACGCCTGCGCTCTAAGCCCTACCACTGCCGCACGCGCCAAGCCAGTGCCATCTCAAAATAGGGGTATAGGTTGCGGGTGGTGCGGTCCAGGTCCTCGGGGGTGTAGCTGGGGCCCACAAACGGGCCGGTGCCGGGGCGGTAGCGGTATAGGGTGCGCAGCTCCTGCAGCCACAGGCCGGCTGAAAAAGCCAGCGCCCCGGCCCGCCGCTCGTAGGCCACATCGGGGCCTTGCTGGCGGGTGAGGGCACGCAGGTAGATGAGCGAGGAGCCGCCTGCGTTCTGCACCAGCGCGGCGCGGGCGTGGGTGCGCTGCTCCAGGAAGCGGTAGCCGAGGCGCAGGCTGCTGGAGCTGGCCACAGGCCGGCGGCGGCCAACCCAGCCGTAGCGCAGGCCGCCGCGCAAATCGTGGGTGATGGTGGTATCGAGGGGGCTTTCCCGGAAAGCTGGCCAGCGCAGCAGCCCCACCCGGTTTTCGCGGCGGGCGTAGTCGAGCACCGTGAGCAGGCGGGGTGTGAGCTGGTACGTAAGGTTCTGCTGCTGCTCCAAGACCCGGCTGGCGCGGTTGCGCAGCTGTTCACTGGCCCGGTCGCGCACCTGGTAGCTCACCCACAAATGGTAGGTGCTGCGGATACTGAAGCGCCCCGGCGCCCACGTGAAGCCCGGCTCCCAGTGCAGCAGCCGGTCGGTGTAGTTTTCGGCGCTGAGGGCCGCCCGGATGAATACAAACTGTCGGTACTCGCCCGCCACGGCCAGGCTGGTGCGGAAGTTGCCGCGCCAGCGCCCGGTCCAGGTGAGGCGCAGCTGGTGCTGGGCTTCGTCGCGGTCCTGCTGGTTGTCTTTGCTGGGTGCGGCCACGCGCAGCAGCTGGGCCGCGCCGGTCAGG
The DNA here is from genome assembly GCF_014333525.1 of Hymenobacter puniceus. Taxonomy (GTDB): domain Bacteria; phylum Bacteroidota; class Bacteroidia; order Cytophagales; family Hymenobacteraceae; genus Hymenobacter. The sequence continues at coordinate 24,590 of NZ_JACSCX010000013.1, read as the reverse complement.
GAAAGAGCGTGGCGCGGCCGTGGCAGCCAGGTCAGCTCACCCTGCCACTGCGTGGTTTGCTCGGTGATGTCCTTTATTCGCTCCCGGGCCAGGGCCAGATCGTACTTGGCCGGCGTGAGGTTGCGGGTGTTGCTGAGGTTGTAGGCGCGGTTGCGCTGTCGGTAGTTGAAGTTCAGCACGGCCTGCAGCTTGCGCGAGCCCAGGCGCAGCTCCTGGCGCGTATCCAGCTCCTGCTGGCGGTAGCCCAGGTTCTGCAGCGTGTCGGCCTCAGGGCCCAGGCGGCGGTAGGCAAAAACCCGGCTGGGCAGCGCCACGGCATTCACCGACCGGAACGACACCTTATCGGAGAGGCGGTAAGCCCAAGTCAGCTCACCGGCCAGCGTGTCGCTCTGGATGCGCTGCACGTTGCCGGGCACGTAGTCTTCGGCGCGGTGGGCGCGGTAGGTGCCGCGCAGCGTGCCACTGGAATACTGGTCGAAGGTGTGCTCGTAGTAGCCTTCGGCCAGCAGCCGCTGCCACACGCGCGGCCCCAGCTGGGCGCGGGTGCCCAGCACGCGCAGGGCCAGCGGCGGCGCGGCGGCGCCCCGCAGAAAAGCCAGCGTCGAGAAGTCGAAGCCGTAGGCCGGGCCAGCATCCTGGCGGCCGTTGCGCACATCCTGCACCACCCCGCCAAACCCGATCAGCCGCAGCACCGACAACGAGTCGGTAGCTTGCGCAGGCAGCAGATGGGGCAGGGCCTGCTCGTAGCCGAGGCGGGCCAGCCAAAGGCCCGTGCGGGTGGCATTGGCGCGGCTTTGCTCGTAGCGCACAAACTGACCGGTGCGCCAGCCCCGGCCCAGGTCTACGGTGTGCAGGGCATCGGCGGCATAGTCTTCGCGCACGAACGGCGGCTGGCCGCGCGAGTCGTAGATCCACTCGCTTAGGAGGCGGTAGCGCAGCTGCTGGCGGGCACTCAGGTGCAGCGTGCCCAGCACGGCCGTGCGCTGGGCGTAGGTGCTCACGCCCACGCGCCGGGCCTGGGCGGTTAGGAGCAGCAGCGAATCGGGAGTGGGAGCAGCGGTGCGGGCCAGCAGCGGCAGCGTTCCGGCATCTACCAGCGACTGTGCTATGCCGATGGCGGGGGCAAAAATCAGCCAGCAAACCAGCTGTATTCGTTTGAGGAACTTCTGCTTCGTTTTAGCCCTTTTGTAGGCTGGTGCCGGCCCTTCTCCGGCGCTTCTGGCATTTGCAACGGAACAGAGAAACTCCATGGGAAAAGCAGCGCAGCGCCAGACGATAAGCAAGTTACTTCATCAGGTGGCGTGCCGCAAACGTCGGTGATTTTTGCACTTTCATTAAAATTTAACACCCCCAGGCAACCTGTGTGCGTACCTTTGAGGTTCGGGGTGTTGGATTGCCGCAACTTCGAACCCCATCCTCACGTCTCCAATTGCAGGAAGGTAATGCTTCCAGCTTGCGCAGGAGCCCAAGCTCTAGTTTCGCCAATAAGCTTATGAGTGTTCAGAAATTTCTACTGTCGGTAGGGTTGGTAGTGGGAGGCTTTGTGAGCGCACAGGCGCAGCACGCCGTGTGGGCGGCGAAGGTCGCGGTGGTGTCGTCGCAGAAAGCGGAAGGCAAAGAGGCCTTTTCGCCGGAAAAGGTGCTGGGGGAGCCCAACGCTCAGCCGCTGGGCCAAGTCAGCAATGAGGCCTGGATTCCGCGCAAGGAAAGCAACAGTGAGTTTATCGAGGTGCGTTTCGGCAAGTCATTGATTGCCAAACAAGTAACGGTAGTAGAGAACTTCAATCCTGGCTCCGTTATCAAAATCGAGCTGATTGACACGCGTGGCGGCAAGCACCAGGTGTACGCCAACGACAGCCCCGGGCCCATTCCCGAGCAGTTTCGTTCGTTGCAGGTCACGTTTTCGCCAGGTACCTACCGCACTATTGGTGTGCTCGTGACCATGAACACCAAGGCCGTGAACGGCGTCAACCAGATCGACGCTATTGGCATTGCCGACGTGGCCGAGACGATGGTGAAAAAGGAGTTCAAGGGCGAATCGGAAGGTGTACGAGTGGACTCAGCCATGGTGAACCTGGGCCCCAACGTCAACTCCAAGTATGTGGATACGCACCCGGTTATTTCGCCGGATGGCCGCACGCTGTTTTTTGCACGTCAGGAAAGCCCACAGAATGCAGGTGGAGCCAACGATGTGCAGGACGTGTGGTACAGCACCCTCGGCAACGCTAAAAATAAAGCCTGGAACCCGGCCAAGAACATCGGCGGACCTATCAATACACCCGGCCCCAACGGCTTGGCCTCGGTGTCGTCGGATGGCAATACGGCGGTGCTCATCAACGTGTATAATGAAGATGGCTCACTCGACCCCAAGGGCGTGAGCATGAGCAAGCGCACCAAAACCGGCTGGAGCCGCCCCGAGAAAATCAATATCGAGGACTTTTATAACGACGACGAGGAAAACGTCGATTACTTCCTGGGCACTTCGGGCAAGGTGCTGCTGATGGCAGTGCAGCGCAAAGACGGGCAGGGCGAGCAGGACATCTTCGTCAGCTTCCGCAACGCCGACGGCAAATCGTGGAGCAAGCCGCGCAACCTCGGGCCCAGCATCAACACCAAAAAGCCGGAGTTTGCGCCTTTCCTGGCCTCAGATGGCCGCACGTTGTACTTCGCTTCGGAAGGCCACGGCGGCTACGGCAAGAGCGACGTCTTCTACAGCAAGCGCCTCGACGACAGCTGGACCAACTGGACCAAGCCGCGCAACCTGGGCCCCAACGTCAATTCCCCCGATTTCGACGCCTACTACGTGGTGTCGGCCGCCGGCGAAGATGCCTACCTGGTTTCGACGCGCAACGGCACCGGCAATTCCAAGGACATCTTCCGCATTGGCCTCACACCCCAGTTCAAGCCTGAGGTGGTAACGCTGGTGCGCGGCCGGGTGCTGGATGCTGCCACTAAAAAACCGATACAGGCTGTTATTAAGTACGAGAATCTGCTTACTGGCGAGGAAATTGGGGTGGCCGACACTAATCCGGTGGATGGCTCCTACACCATCGTGCTGCCTTCGGGTATTCAGTATGGCTACCGCGCCGAGGCGCCAAACTACCTAGCTGAAGCCGACAACCTCGACGTGACGGACCGCCAGAAATACTCGGAAGTCACGCAGGATCTGTACCTGGTGCCCTTCGCCGTGGGCCAAACGATTAAGCTGAACAATATCTTCTTTGCTCAGAGCAAGTACTACCTGCGCGAAAACTCCTATCCCGAGCTGCTGCGTCTGGTGCGCACGCTCAAGGAGTACCCGAACGTAGAAATTAAGCTGGAAGGCCACACCGACAACCAAGGCGACCCGGCCCTGAACCTGAAGCTCAGCCAGGACCGTGTGAATGAAGTGAAGAAGTTTCTGGTACAGAAAGGCATCAAGAGCACCCGCATTGCCACCGAAGGTTACGGCGACACCAAGCCCGTGGCCAGCAATGACCAAGAGGAAACCCGCAAACTCAATCGCCGCGTGGAGTTCCGGATTACCAAGAAGTAAAGTTTGATGTGCTGATTACGGATGAGTTGATGTGCTAAACAGTATACTCTGTAACTCAAGTCTAAGGCATGGTTGCAGCAAAAAAGAATCCCGGTTCGAATAGAACCGGGATTCTTTTTTGCTGCTCAGTACATCAACTCATTAGTAATCAGCGCATCAAGAAAGACGCCCTTCGTCGCGGCCGGGCTTGCTGCTGCTGCTCTGGCCACCGGGGTTAGCTATGGAGTCGCGCATGTCGGTGTCGGCCTGCACGTTGCGCATCTTGTAGTAGTCCATGACGCCCAGATTACCGGAGCGGAAAGCATCGGCAATTGCTTTCGGAATCTCGGCTTCAGCCTGCACCACCAAGGCTTTGGCTTCCTGAGTTTTGGCACGGTTCTCCTGCTCTACGGCTACGGCCATAGCCCGGCGTTCCTCGGCCTTAGCTTCGGCCACTTTGAGGTCGGCAGTGGCCTGGTCGATCTGGAGTTTGGCACCGATGTTCTCTCCGATGTCGATATCAGCAATATCGATGCTCAGGATTTCGAATGCCGTGCCGGCATCGAGGCCCTTGCTGAGCACGAGCTTGGAAATCTTGTCGGGGTTTTCCAGCACTTCCTTATGCGACTTCGAGGAGCCGATGCTGGTTACGATGCCTTCGCCCACACGGGCCAGAATGGTTTCCTCGCCGGCGCCACCTACCAGCTGCGTGATGTTAGCGCGCACCGTAATCCGGGCCTTGGCAATCAACTGAATACCGTCCTGCGCTACGGCCGCCACGTTGGGCGTGTTAATCACCTTGGGGTTTACGCTGGTGGTTACGGCCTCAAACACGTCGCGGCCGGCTAGGTCAATGGCGGTGGCTTGCTTGAAGGTGAGCGGAATATTGGCTTTGTCGGCGGAAATAAGGGCCTTGATGACGCTGGGAATGTTACCGCCGGCCAGGTAGTGCGTTTCCAGGTCGTTGGCGGTCAGCTCCAGGCCGGCCTTGGTGCTCGTAATCATGGAGTTGACGATGAGGGACGGCGGCACCTTGCGCACCCGCATAAACGCCAGCTGGAACAAGCTCACCTTCACCCCCGAAAACAGCGCCGTAATCCAGAGGCTGATGGGAAAGAAGTAGAGAAAGACCAGCAGGACGATGGCCCCGACAATCAGCGGAAATACTGGGAAAGAGTTCATAGGGCGCAATGTAGCACGCGCAACAGACGGGTGCTGATGAGAGTGAAAATTCCGACTACAGCCGGCAATACTACACGGCTAAGTAATGCAACTGCCTGCCAAGCTACCCCTTTACACGACACTTTCCACGACAATCCGATTTTGCTCGATGCGCAACACGCGCACCTCAGCCCCGGCCGGCACAAACTCGCCACGGGTGGTTACTTCGCGGCGGTTTTCCTCGAACAGCACGGTGCCGGCCGGCCGGAGCGCCGAGAGTGTGCGGCCAATGGCACCCGGCTGCACGTCGGGCAGGCGGGCGTCGCGCACGTGCGAATTGTTGACATCAGTGAGGGCCACGCGGGCCATGTTCTTGGGCTTCAGTCCAATGTAGACCAGCACCCCCGTAACCACCAGCGACGAAACCAGCAAGATGTGGCCAGTGGAGGAACCAAAGTCGCGGTAGGCAAACCAGACGCCGGCAGCCAGCAGCGCAAAGCCAATCAGGCCCACAATGGTGGTGCCGGGAATGAAGACGACTTCGGCGGCCAGAAACAGCAGGCCGAAGAGCAGAAGCATGGCAACGGTAAGCCAGTCCATAGTGGGGGAGTAGTTTGGTTAGGAAAAGATACGCAGAAACCCCACGGGAAATGAGTAGGGCCTGATAGATGTTTCCCGGGCCTCGCGTGGCGGGCTATCGGCTGTTGGAAACCAGCATATCCCAAACCGGACAGCCACGTATCTGAGGGGCATGATGAAACAACGCGAAGTAACCGACCAGCACAACACCACCTGGACCTGCGTGCAGGCATATGCCGCCACGGATAGCGCCGCTGCAGAAAAAGCCATGGAGCTAAGCGAAACTGACTCCGGAGCTGTGCCGGTAGTATGTACGCCCAGCGGCGGCGCCCAAACTGTGCGGCTGGAACTGGAAAAGGATTGGCTCGATAATCTTTCCAATGCGGAGCTGACTACCGCCATTTCAGCAGCGCAATAATTGTCGGCCGTAAAACAGCAAACCCGTTCTGCCAAGTGAGCAGAACGGGTTTGCTGTTTTACGCTAGGTCTTTCTGCAAAGCAGAAAACACATTGCTGACTTGCCTAGTAGGCCCGGGCGAAATACACGCGGCGCTTGCTGGGTTTGCCGGTCAGGATGCAGGTGCCGTCCTCGTCGGGCTCCGCGAGGGCCATGCATCGGATGGTGGCTTTGGTTTCGTCTTTGATGCGCTCCTCGGTTTCGGAGGTGCCGTCCCAGTGGGCCACCACGAAGCCGCCTTCGCCTTCCAGCGCCTGCTTGAACTGCTCGTAGGTGTCTACACGGTGCGTGTGTGTTTCGCGGAACTTGTGCGCGCGGTTGTAGATGTTGGTCTGGATGTCGTCGAGCAGCGCGGCCACGCTGTTCACGATATCGGCCAGGGGCAGGTTCATCTTTTCCTTGGTGTCGCGGCGGGCTACTTCTACGGTGCCGGCGTCCAGGTCGCGCATGCCCACGGCCAGACGTACGGGCACGCCCTTCAGCTCCCACTCGGCAAACTTGTAGCCGGGGCGCTCGGTGTCGCGGTCGTCTAATTTCACCGAAATGCCGCGCTCAATCAGCCCCATCTGCATCGGGCGGATGCGCTCCAGCAGCTCGTCGAGCTGGCCGGACTTGTAAATGGGCACGATGACCACCTGAATGGGGGCCAGCTTGGGCGGCAGCACCAAGCCTTCGTCGTCGGAGTGGGCCATTACGAGGGCGCCCATCAGGCGCGTGCTCACGCCCCAGCTGGTGCCCCACACATACTCCAGGCCGCCTTCTTTGGTTTGGAACTGCACATCAAATGCCTTGGCGAAATTCTGGCCCAGGAAGTGCGAGGTGCCGGCCTGCAGCGCCTTGCCGTCCTGCATCAGTCCTTCGATGCAATACGTGTCCTCGGCGCCGGCAAACCGCTCGTTTTCGGTTTTCACGCCTTTCACCACGGGCAGCGCCATCCATTCCTCGGCAAACTGGGCGTACACCTCCAGCATTTGGCGGGTTTCGGCTACAGCTTCTTCGGCAGTGGCGTGGGCGGTGTGGCCTTCCTGCCACAAAAACTCGGCGGTGCGCAGAAACAGGCGGGTACGCATTTCCCAGCGTACCACGTTGGCCCACTGGTTGATGAGCAGCGGCAAGTCGCGGTAGCTCTGAATCCAGCCTTTGTAGGTGCTCCAGATGATGGCCTCTGAGGTTGGGCGCACCACCAGCTCTTCTTCCAGCTTGGCGTTGGGGTCGACGCGCAGCTTGCCGGGGTTATCGGGGTCGGTCTGGAGGCGGTAGTGCGTGACTACGGCGCACTCTTTGGCGAAGCCTTCAGCGTTTTTTTCTTCGGCTTCAAATAAACTTTTCGGGACGAACAGCGGGAAATAGGCGTTCTGGTGGCCCGTGCGCTTGAACATGTCGTCCAGGGTGCGCTGCATCTTCTCCCAGATGGCGTAGCCGTATGGCTTAATGACCATGCAACCCCGTACAGCGGAATTCTCGGCCAGGCCGGCCCGCTTCACCAACTCATTGTACCACAACGAATAATCCTCGCTCCGCTTGGGCAAACTTTTGCTCATGTTTCAAGTATCTTTGGTAAGTCGAAAAAGTTCCCGGTTTGGCCCAAGATTTGTGTTAGGTATTTCGGCACCGTTTCGGTGCCAAATTACGTTATTAAACCGGAGCCTGTCGCCACAGTCTGCAGCTAGTGCAGCAAGCCTTCGGTGTTTGAGTAGCTCCTTCCTTTCGCCCGCCTCCCTTTTGCGTTAGCTGTCATGAAAAAAATCCTTTCTACCCTGTTGCCTGCCTTCTCCCTGCTCACGCTGGGAGGCTGCGCGAGCACCACCGGGCTTTCCACTACGGAAAGCGACGGTGTCTATTATTCTTCTTCTGACCGCACGACGCAAAGCGTGCAGGCGGTAGCGGCGGCCACACCCGCCACTCGCGACGAGCTAACTAACCCTGATTATACCAACCAAGGCAGTTCGGCGGGTAGCGCCAGCGAAAATGCTGAATATTATGACGATGACTATGCGTATTCGTCACGTATTCGGCGTTTCCATCAGCCTTACTACCGCAGCTTCGGCTACGGCTACAACGACTTCATCTACGCTGACCCATTCTGGTACGGTGGCCCGGCTTACTACTCGGCCTGGGGCCCTGGCTACGGTTTCGGTGGCTATGACCCGTTCTGGGGTGGCGGCTACGGGTATGGCTATGGTAGCTTCGTAAACATCAATATTGGGTTTGGCAGCCCGTGGGGCTGGGGCCGGCCCTGGGGCTGGAACCGTTGGGGCGGCTACGGCCGCGGTTATTATGACGGTTTCTATAGCGGCCTGTATGGTGGTGGCTACGGTGGTTATTACGGCGGATACGGTGGGGGCTACTACGGTGGCAACAACGGTTACTATGGTGGCACTGGCGGCCGCGTAACCAACCAGCGCTATGGCCCACGCAGTAGCCGCAGCGCCGAAGCCGTAACCTCGGGCCGCACAGGCAGTGGCACCGTTAATGGCGGTGGCACGAGCACTGGTAGCGGCCGTGGCCGCGTTGCAGAAGGTGGCTTGGTCGCGCCGGGCGGTAACACATCGGGCAATATGGTGGGCAGCAGCCCGGCCTCTGTGCCCGGCCGCCGCAACGTGCGCCTCACGGATGCCGCTACCAACGGCAGTACCAACAATACGCCGGGTGTACGCAATACCCGCATTTCCGACCTCGGTACCGATGGCGCCGCTGGCCAGACTGCCCCTGACCGCAACTCGGCCATTACGCGCAGTCCTGCTATGCAGGATGCGGCCACCGAGCAGCCCACGCGCAGCTACGAAGGCCGCCGCTGGCGTGTGGCGCAGGATGGCACTGGCAATACAGCCCAACCACAGCCATCCACCGACTACTCGCAGCCGCGCCGCAGCAACCGCAGCATTTTCAACCAAAGCCAGCCGCAGGGTAGCAACGGGCAAGCCGCCGAGCAGCCGGTCCGCCGGGCTTCTCCGCAGCGCACCTACGAAGCGCCCCAACGTAGCGCCCAGCGCACTTATGAAGCTCCTCAGCGCAGCTACGAAGCCCCCAGCCGTTCGTCGGAGCCTTCCCGCAGCTACTCGCCGCCATCAGGTGGCGGTGGTAATGGTGGCGGCAACAGTGGCGGTGGTGGTGGCCGGGGCCGTGTAAACTAAAAAGCCTGCAGCCTTCTGCAACTGAATCTGTGACGGGCCGCACAGCGGCCACCTTCCTTTCCCTCAGATGAAAAACCTGAAATACTGGCTTGCCGTGGCTTTTGCAAGCCAGGCTAGCTACGGCTTTGCCCAACAAGTAGCACAAGGCTACCAAGTAGATGCCCTGCGGTTTTCGCAAACCCAGCCCAGCGGCACCGCCCGCACCCTCGGTATCGGCGGCGCCAACGTGGCCGTAGGTGCCGACCTGAGCAGCCTCATAACGAACCCGGCTGGTCTGGGCCTCTATCAACGCTCTGAATTCAGCTTCACGCCGGGTCTGGGGCTGGGTAACACGGATGCCAGTGGCTTTGGCACTACTACCTCAGATTCCCGCAACAGCCTGCACATTGCCAGCCTGGGTATGGCTTTTGTGAACCGGCGCCCTGATAGTGACAACAATGCCTGGCGCGGGGGTACATTGGCTATTGGCTTCAACCGCACCAACGATTACAATCAGCGCTTCCGCTACCGCGGCCAGCCCGACCCGAGCCAGGATATTCTGCAACGTTTCAATGACCCGGAAATCAGTGTAGCCAACGCCGAAGAACAATTCAGCAATGGATACCGAAACCTCGACGGCCTGGCTTACGGAGCATTGCTGACGGACTACTTTTATACCAACGGCCAGCCTCGCGACAGTGTGCTGGGCTTATCGACCCCGTTTGAGGATACCGGCCGGCTCACGCAGGATGAAACCGTGCTGACTACCGGCTCCCAGACACAGTTTGATATTGGCTACGGTGCCAGCTACCGCGACCGGCTGTACGTAGGCGGGGCCATCGGTATTGTGGGCACGCGCTACAACTCTACCAGCACGCTTACGGCCTCGGAAGCTACGCCAAACGGCAACACCGCCTTCGGCAGCCTTACGTACCGGGAAATACTGGAAACGCGGGGCAGTGGTATTAACGCTCGTATCGGTGCTATCTACCGCTTCAACGATGCCGTACGCTTTGGGGCTTCCATCCAGACGCCCACGCTCACGACACTGTCGGAAACGTATAGCGCATCGCTCAGTTCTAATTTTGACCGGCCGGTGCGAGTGGGCAGCCAAAGCTACACCAGCCGGGAAGTAAGTACTGGCACTACGCCATTCGAATACTTATTGACGTCGCCGTTCCGGGCCTCGGGCGGTATAACGACCGTGATTGGCAAGTATGGTTTTTTGGCTGGTGATGTAGAGTATGTCAACTACAGCCAGACGCGCCTCAATTCAGCCGCCAACCAAGTGGAAAACGACTTCGATGTTGATAATACTGCCATTAAGGGCCTGTATCAGTCGGCGGTGAACGTGCGGGTGGGCGGCGAGCTGCGCCTCGACATATTCCGGCTGCGCGCCGGCTATGCCCGCTACGGCGACGCCTACAGGCAGAGTGACTTCGACCGCACCCAGCACTACTACACGGGTGGTGCCGGTATTCGCCAAAACAACTTTTTCCTGGATATAGCCGGGGTGTATGGCACCAGCAAACGGTTCTATAGCCCCTACACCCTGAGCACCAACAATACGCCGGTTGTTAATGTAGATGGCACCCGCTTTACTACGACTGTTACGGCAGGCTTCCTGTTTTAGCCACTGCTGTTACGCAGAAAAGGCCCCGCACCAGCTTGGTGCGGGGCCTTTTGCATTAACATATGTCTTACTACTTGGTGATGCGTACCCGGAGCTGCACAGCTGGGCGGGGAGCCGTGGGAAAATCGTCGATGTAAATCAGGCCGGTTTTATTGCTGGCGGTGCGGAAGGCAATGGTCCGGCCCCTGACCAGCGTGCCGGTATTGGTGCTCGGCGTGAGAGGAAGGCCGGCTGCAAAAGCGGCCAGCAGTTCTGCGTTGCTGTCAGTGGCCGAAAAAGCGGCTTCATCGAGTGTGGTAGCCCGAAACTCGGTGCGGCGGCGGGTGGTCCAGCTGCGCAGCGTCAGGGCCGGGTCGGCGGGGGCGGCCAGGGCGCGGGCGCCGCCGGCCAGCGGCAGATACACCACATCAATCGAGTCGCGGTTTGCGGCCGTGCTGGGGCCTACTGCAAATGCCGGCAGCGCCAGCCCCGCCGACAGCGCCAGGTAGCTGCGTGAACCTCGCGTAAGCGGCGCCTGCAGCCGCAGCGTGTAGCGGTGATAGGTCAGCAGCGAGTCGGGGTTGCGCAGCGTGAGTACATAGCTACGTTTGTTGGAGGCGCCTTGCGTGTCTTCTACCTGAAAATTCCAGGTCTCCTTGCCCGACGTGCTGCGGGCCACAGCGGTGTACTGAAACGCAATGGCCCGCTTGCCCGGCGCCAGCACCGAGTCGAGGTAGACCAGCGGCGCGGTTTCAGTGGGCACCTGGTTTGGGTCAAAAGGAATACCTACCGGATAGCTATACGGGTTGCGGTTGCGCACATAGTCTACGGTGATGCGCAGCCGCGTGAGGGCCGGGCCGCTTATTGTGTCGCGTGCTTCGGCAAACACGCGGGTCGTGAACGTGTCGGCCGGCACGGTGCTGGTACGGCTGGCGCTCAGCAGCTGCGGCGAGGTGCTGCCTACTAGGTCAATGCGCGGGCCGGGATTGGGCTCGGGGTTGCAGCCGGCCAGCAGCAGGGGAGAGGCAAGAAACAGAAGCAGACGATGACGCATAGGTTCGGTAAAGGTCGGAGTTTCGGGCGGATGTGCCACGCGGCCGGGTTTTGCCAGGCCAACCGTGCAACCATCCCAAGGCCATTGGCTACCTTAACGTCCCGATTCTTCTGACATTTTCCTTCTGCATGAAATTCCGCTCTTTTGGGCTGGCCCTGTGGCTGGCCACCGCTGGTCCCGCACTAGTGCCCACCCTGCTGCCCACCGCCTCGGCCCAGCAAAAACAGAACATTACCCTCGAAGATATCTGGCAGAAAGGCACGTTTGCCGCCAAGTCGGTGCCGGGCTTCAACTGGATGAATGACGGCCGGTTCTACTCCTCGCTCGATGCCGGCAACCTCGTGCAGCACGACGTAACCACCGGCCAGCCCGTGCAGACGCTGGTGGCCGCCACTGCCCTGCAGCTGCCTGGCCAGCCCCAGCCGCTGCCCGTGGATGGCTACAGCTTCAACGCCGACGAGCAGCAGGTGCTGTTCAGCACCGCCACCGAGCCCATCTACCGCCGCTCCAGCAAGTCCACGTTCTACATCTACAACCGCCAGAGCAAGCAGCTCACGCCCCTGAGCCAGGCGCCCGGCAAGCAGCTCTACGCCACCTTCTCGCCCGATGGCAAGCGGGTGGCCTTCGTGCGCGACAACAACCTGTTCGTGACCGACCTCGCCACCATGCGCGAAACCGCCGTGACAACGGATGGCGCGCTGAACAAGATCATCAACGGCGGCACCGACTGGGTGTACGAGGAAGAGTTTGAGTTTGCGCAGGGCTTCCAATGGTCGCCGGATTCGCGCTACGTGGCCTTTTACACCTTCGATGAAAGCCAGGTGCCCGAGTACAACATGCAGGAGTGGGGCGCGCTCTATCCTAAAGACTACCGATACAAATACCCCAAAGCCGGCGAGAAAAACTCCATCGTGAGTGTCTCGGCCTACGACGTGGCCGGCGCCAAAATCACCAAGCTGGACGTGGGCCCCGAGCAGGACCAGTACATCCCGCGCATCCTCTGGACCCAGACGCCCGACCTGCTCAGTGTCCGGCGTATGAACCGCCTGCAGAACAAGCTGGAAATCCTGCACGCCAACGCCAAAACCGGCCAGAGCCAGGTGGTCCTCACCGACACCGACAAAGCCTACGTGGAAGTCAACGACGATTTGCGCTACCTGCAGGGCGGCAAGGAATTCCTGTTCAGCAGCGAAAAAGACGGCTACCGCCACCTCTACCTCTACACCATGGGCGGCAAGCTGGTGCGCCAACTCACCAAAGGCCCCTGGGAAATCACTAGCATCGACGGCTTCGATGAGAAAAAGGGCCTCGTGTATTACACTAGCACTGAAGTCTCGCCCTTGGAGCGGCATCTGTATAGCGTCGACCTGAAAGGCAAGGGCAAAACCATGCTGGGATATACCGGCGCCTCATTGGCTTCGGGAGTTCGGGGTAGCAGCAATATGCGGAAGCTTGGGATACGAGGCACTGATGCCGCAAACATGAGCCCCGACTGCCGCTACTACCTCAACTACCATTCCGAAGCCGGCGTGCCCGCCGTGGTGAGCTTGCGTAGCGGCCAGGATGGCAAGCTAGTGAAAGTGCTGGAAGACAACGCCAGGCTGCGCGACAAACTCAGCCAGTACAACCTGGCCACCCCCGAGTTCTTCAGCTTCAAAACCAGTGAAGGCGTGGAGCTGAACGGCCAGATGCTAAAGCCCACCAACTTCGACGCCACCAAGAAATACCCCGTGCTCATGCACGTATATGGCGGCCCCGGCTCCCAGACCAACGCCGACTCTTGGGGCGGCACCAACTACCTCTGGCACCAGATGCTGACCGAAAATGGCTACATCGTGGTGATTGTGGACGGGCGCGGCACCGGCGCCCGCGGCGCGGCCTTCAAAAAAGTCACCTACGCCAACCTCGGCAAGCTGGAAACCGTGGACCAGGGCGAAGGCGCCAAATACCTGGCCTCGCTGCCCTACGTCGATAAGGCCCGCATCGGCATCTGGGGCTGGAGCTTCGGCGGCTACATGACGGCGCTGGCCCTCACCAAAAACGCCGACCTGTTCAAAATGGGCATCTCCGTGGCCCCCGTCACCAACTGGCGCTACTACGACACCGTGTACACCGAGCGGTTCCTGAAAACGCCCCAGGAAAACCCCGCCGGCTACGACGACAACTCCCCCGTGCAGCACGCCGACAAGCTCAAAGGCAAGCTCCTGCTGGTCCACGGCACCGGCGACGACAACGTGCACTTCCAGAACTCGGTCGCCTTCACCGATGCCATGGTCAAGGCCAACAAAGACTACCAGACCCTCTACTACCCCAACCGCAACCACGGCATCTACGGCGGTACCACCCGCCTGCACCTCTACCGCCAGATGACCGATTTCGTCCTCAAGAATTTGTAGGCAGAGCTGTCATTGCGAGGAGGCACGACGAAGCAATCTTTCCTCTCAATGAGACAAGCAACCCTAAGCAGCAAGCCCTCCGGCAGTAGGCCAACAACCTACCACCGGAGGGCTTTTCTGTCAGAACAGTGTAGAGACGCGACACTTCGCGTCTCGTCGTTGAACGGCCCGTTGCACATGGCGCCGGACGTCAATTTTCGCCGCCGCACTCGCTCAGCCATGCCAGTTGAGAAACAGGATTGAATGTTTGGCAAGGTCGTTTTTACCGTACAATGCCCATTCTACTAAATGATATTATTGATTCGCCCTTCCGCTTGCAGGTTGGGAAACAGAGTAACTTTCCTGTAGAAACCGCAAATCATAATTTATGTGTGGATCGGCTGGCAGATATATCACCTTTATAGTGTCGCCAGGAGTGTATCCGGGTTGAGATAGTGTGTGCCCTGTATAAAGTTGCCTGTTGGCAGAGAAGCGATAATAGTATCCCGTAGTCCCTCGCATACCCGCGTAGACTTCGGGCAGCACGAGTGCTTTAGCTGAAAGTCCAGTACGGGCCAGTTGCACCTGTCTAAAAGTTTTGTAGGCACCACCAGCGAGCAGGTAAGCAAACGGAAATAGTATGACCAACCACAGAATATGGATTCGGAATTGTCCAAAATTCATCCACCAGTGGCTAGAAGGTGTATGTTTCACAGGTCGGGGTGCTGAAGTGCCATATGTTTGCGATAAAACTACAAGAGGATAAAATAGATTTCCGCCGCACTCGCTCGGCTACGCCGAGTGAGCCCTACCCCTAAGGGGCTGTGCCCCGAATCCGCCCGCATCACTTGCACCTCAAATACGTCAACCAGCATCTAACGCCATCCAGCCATCATCTACTGCCTGCTAGATACCACCTACCGCCCGTCAGCACAATTCTTTCGCCGGTAAACCGCTATACTTGAGCCAATAATACGCGTGGCCTTCTATAAACGCATCTATTCCATACACGTAGCCTAGCCTTTTGTTCGTTTGTGCGTAGACCCCTAGCAATGCGAATACCCCGGCTTTCCTCTTTCCTGCTTGGCCTGACGCTGCTGGCCGCCGCGGCTTGCCAGCCCGACCAGCCCGCCACCACCGAGCGGCGCACCCCCGCCCTGGCCGATTCCCTGGCCCTCGATTCCCTGTCCGACCCCGTCGGCACCCTCGACACCACCCCCGTGCGCCGCGACTGGCACCGCCTGGCCCGGCCCACTTCGCGCACGGCGCCGCTCATCGTCTACCGCAGCGTGCGCCGCGCCCCGGCCGGCCTCCAGGACAACGCGCCGCCCCCCGGCGACGCCACCCTATTCGACGTCGCCCGCAAAGCCAGCGAGTACTTCCAAATTGACCCCACTCAGGCCGCCGAAGTGCGCGGCCGCGCCGGCACCGTAGTTCGCATTAGTGCCGGCACTCTGGTCGATGCCCGGCAGAAAGTTGCCACCGGCCCTGTCTGGGTGGAACTGAAAGAGTGCCTCACCACGGCCGAGATGCTGCTTTCCAATCTCAGCACTACCACCACTGATGGCCAGCCCCTCCAGACGGCCGGCATGGTGCTGCTGAAGGCCTCCCAAAACGGCCAGCCTTTGCAGGTAGCCGCCGGCCGCACCGTGCGCCTGGAGCTGCCCGCCGCCAACGGCCGCCCGCTGTCCGATATGCGCCTCTACCACGGCCAGGGTACCGCTCCCGTGCGCTGGGAGCTGGCCCCCGAAACCACCACGCCCGCGCCCGAAACTGCCGAAACCATCTACACCGACGCCCGGCCCATGCCCGCCTATGGCAGCGGCCCCGCCGACATCAACCGCCTCATCCGCTACCCGCAACAGGCCTTAGCCAGCCGCACCCAGGGCGTGGTGTTTGCCTCGTTTGTGGTCGATGAAGGCGGCAAGGTGCTCAACCCCAAAGTGCTCTACGGCCTCGGCCACGGCTGCGACGAAGAGGTGCTGCGCGTGCTCCGTCAGACCTCCGGCCACTGGACGCCCGGCCAGCGCAACGGCGAGTTCGTGAAGGTGAAAATGATGCTGCCCGTACGCTTCTCCTTCAACGAAGGCCAGCTCTCCAATGCCGACAGCACCCCTACTGCCGAACAGGCTCCGGCCATGGCTTCCGCCTTTCCTACAACCGAAGAGCCCGCCACCGACGAGCCGGAGCCCACGGACCGCTACGTGTTCCACTGCGCCCAGCTAGGCTGGCTGAACGCCGACCGCCCGCACACCAGCGCCACCACCTCGCTGCAAGCCACTGAGTCCGTCACGTCATCCGTCAACACGCCCGATGGCACGGCCCTACGGCTGGTGCTGCGCGGCGCCACGCCCACTATTCTGGCTGCTGAGGCCGGCGGCGGCAGCTATCAGTTCGAGAATGTGCCCGCAGGCCGCCGCGCTGTGCTCATCGGCCTGCGCTACGAGGCCGGCACACCTTATCTGGCCTGGCAGGAAACCACCACCGGCCAGGAGCCCGATCCGCTGGAATTTCAGGAAATTACGCTCGAAGAACTGGAGCGGCGCTTGGAGCGGCTGTAGCCGATGTTGCGCAAGCAGTATCTTGCAGCCACCTAATCTGCTGACTTATGGGACTTCCTGCCTCGCCACTCACCCACGTTTCGCCCGAAGAATACCTGGAAGCGGAGCGCAAAGCTGAACACAAGCACGAATACTGGAACGGGGATATCCGCGCCATGTCAGGTGCCAGCTTCGCTCACAACCAGATATGCATGAACCTGGGTGCTGAATTGTACCTACAGCTAAAGGGTAAATCGTGCACCGTGGTTGGCAGCGACCAGCGGGTGCAGGTACTCAGTGAAACCACGTTCGTCTACCCGGATCTGACGGTTGTGTGTGGCCCGCGGGAGTTCCAGGACAAGATGAAGCCCGACACGCTGCTGAACCCGACCTTGCTGGTCGAAGTGCTGTCGGCTTCCACCAAAAGCAACGACCGGGGTGACAAGTTTTTCCTGTACCGCCAGATTCCCAGCCTCCGCCAATACCTGCTCCTGGATTCTCAAACCATCCACGCCGAACTGCACACCCGCGACGAGCTGGGCCGCTGGATTCTCACCGAAACCTCCGACCGTACCACCATACTGGAACTGGATAGCATCACCTGCCGCGTCCCGCTGACGGATTTGTATACCGGCGTAGAACTGTAGTGTGTCATTCCGAGCAAAGCGAGGAATCTGAGTAAATCCGTTCAATAAATTCACCCAGATTCCTCGCTCTGCTCGGAATGACAGCCAGTTTACAGCTTCACGGTCACGCTTTGCGCTTCCGTAAAGAAGCGTAGCGCCTCCAGCCCGCCTTCACGCCCAACCCCTGAGTTCTTCATGCCGCCGAACGGCGTGCGCAGGTCGCGGTGCAGCCAGGTGTTGATCCAGACGATGCCACTGTGCAGCTGGTGCGCCACGCGGTGCGCGCGGTTCAGGTCGCGGGTCCAGATGGTGGCGGCCAGGCCGTAGTCGGTGCCATTGGCCCAGGTTAGCACCTCCTCCTCAGTGTCGAAAGGCGTGAGCGTGACGACGGGGCCGAAGATTTCCTCGCGGTTGACGCGGCAGTCGGGGGCTAGGCCCTCGAACACGGTGGGCTGCAGGAAGTAGCCCTCGGCGCAGCGGCCATCCAGCTGCACGCGCTGCCCACCGGCCAGCAGCGTGCCACCTTCCTCATGGGCCAGCGCAATGTAGCCGAGTACTTTCTGCAGGTGCGCCTCACTCACCAACGCGCCCTGGCGGCTGGTTTCCAGCTGCGGATCGGCTACGGTCAGGCCCGCCACGCCCGCCAGAAAATCAGCCTTGAACTGCTCGTAGATGCTGCGCTCCACGAAAATGCGCGAGCCGCACAGGCAAATCTGGCCTTGGTTGGCGAAGCTGCTGCGAAGGCTGGTGCGCACGGCCTCGGCCAGGTCGCAGTCGGCGAAGATGATATTGGGGTTTTTGCCGCCCAGCTCCAGCGAGAGTTTCTTGAACATGGGGGCGGCGGTGCGAGCTATCTGCTCGCCGGTTTTGGTGCCGCCCGTGAAGCTGATGCCCTTGATGCCCGGATGCTCGATGATGGGCTGGCCCGCGCCCGGCCCGGTGCCGTGTACAATGTTGAGCACGCCCGCTGGCAGCCCGGCTTCCATGCACAGCTCACTCAGCAGAAAGGCGGTGTAAGGCGTGATTTCCGAGGGCTTAGCCACCACCGTGCAGCCCGCCGCCAGGGCAGGAGCAATCTTCCAGGTAAACAAATACAGCGGCAGGTTCCAGGGCGAAATGCAACCGACCACGCCCAGCGGATGCCGCACTGTGTAGTTCAGCGCCACGCCTTCCTGAAAGTGAGTTTCGGAAGCAAAGTGCTGGGCGGCCGTCCCGAAAAAGGCGAAGTTGCTGGCGGCGCGCGGGATGTCCACGGTGCGGGCCAAACTCACGGGCTTACCGTTGTCCTGGCTTTCGGCCTGGGCCAGGCGCTCCAGGTCGCGCTCAATCAACTCCGAAATCCGCACCAGCAGCCGGCCCCGGTCTTCGGCTGGCAGGCGGCGCCAGGCGGGCAGGGCGGCCTCGGCGGCAGCGGTGGCGCGGGCCACGTCTTCGGCATCGGAATCCGGAATGTAGCTGAACACCTGGCCGGTGGCGGGCTCGATGTTGGGCAGGTAGCGGCCGGCGGCGGGCGGCATCAGCTGGCCGTTGAGGTAGTTCTGGAGGTGGAGCATAGCAAAGCAGATAGAGCGGCAGGAACGTGCGAAAAGGTACGACTTAGCGGGCAACGGCTACCTTTGCCGCCCCGGCTGCGGGTTAGCCGGCTCTCTTTTTCTGCTGATTTCTGCATCTGTATGCCTAACGCAAATACCGGCTGGCGGCTGGCGCTGATAGTGGCTTCCTATCTGGCTGTATTCGTGGCCTGGACCTGGCCGCTGGCCGCGCACCTGCGCACCGCCTTCCCCGCCTTTGCCGACCAGGATGGCTACATGCAGCTTTGGAACGTGTGGCATTTCCGCGAGGAAGCACTGGCCGGCCACAACCCGTTCTACTCCACCTGGCTGCTCTACCCCGAGGGGGCGGGGCTGTGGCTGCACACCTACATTCCGGTGGTGGGCATGGTCAACGTGCTGATCGGCAACGAAATGCTGGCCCTCAATCTCACGCTGGCCGCCGAGTATGCGCTGTCGGGAGCGGGGGCGTGGCTGCTGGCGCGGCGCTGGCTGCGGCATCCGGCGCTGGCGTGGCTGGCAGGGCTGTTCTTCGCGTTTTCGCCTTACAAAACCGTGCGGCTGCCGTATCATTTTGATCTGGTGCTTACGGCCACCGTGCCCTTCTACCTATTAGCTTTTCTGAACGCCTTCTGGTTTGAGCCGGGACGTTTCTGGCCCCAAGTGCGCAGCTGGAAAGCTGTGATGGCCTGCTTCGTGCTGGGTGTCATCACGCTGCTGAGCGACTACTACGTGCTGTTTGCGCTGCTCTACTTCTCGTTGGCCTATGCCGCTTGGTTCTGGCTGAAGCTGGGTCACATCAACTGGCGCCACCGTCGCCCCTGGCTGCTACTGGCGGCCGTGCTGCTCGTCAGTCACTTCGTTATCCGGCTGATGCGCCTGCGCGACGTGCCCGACAATGCTGGTTTCTGGTGGGGCGGCGACCTGGCTGGCTTCTTTATGCCAGCCGAAAACAGCCGCTGGCTGAGCTTCGACTGGGCCCAACAACTCTACCACAACTCAAAGGTGTTTAACATGCCGGGCTCCGTGGAAAACGTCATGTTTCTGGGATACGCGGTGCCGCTGGTGTGCGCGGTGGCGGCGCTGTGGCCGCGCCGGCCGGCCTCGGTGCGCCACCACGACCACCAGGGCCGGCCGCTGGCGTGGGTGCTGTTGTTCTTTGTGCTGCTCACGCTGCCGGCGCTGCGGGTGCTGGGGCATGTCAAGTTCAACCTGCCCAATGGCTTGCTGCACTTCATCCCGTTCTTCAACAACATCCGCTGCCCCACGCGCTGGGTGCTGATGGTGACGCTGCTGCTGCCCATTGTGGGCTTCGGGGCGCTGGAAGCCGCCTGGCAAAACTCCCGGCGCCCGATGCTGCGCGGCCTGCTGAGTGGTGCTTTGGTGCTGGTGGTGCTGTTCGAGTTCTGGCCTGTGCCGCCGCCGCTGGATTCGTCCAGAAGGATGCCGGCGGCCTACCGGGCGGTGGCCGCGCTGCCCGGCGAGGCACTGTTTACGGTGCCGTTTGGCTTGGTGGATGGCTACCGCCAGCTTGGTAAAGTGGAGTTGCGCAGCTTTCTGCATCAACCTTATTACCGTAAGAAGCTGCCCTCCGCCTACATTTCCCGCGTCGAGGCCGAGCAGTTTACCCGCTTCGAGGCCGATACCGTGGTGCACACGCTGCTGGCGCTGCAGCGCGCCTCCGCCGATACCATATTCACTCTGCCTTCCGCCACCGGCGCCACCCGTTTCCGCCAGCACTATAAGCCTGCCGCCGTGCTCGTCAGCCCCGCTTGGCGCGACGGCCCCGCTCACCGTTACCTGCGCGCCATCTTCCCGGACTACGCCGAGCAGCGCTTCACGGACGGTTATGTAGTGCTGGCACCGCGGAAGAAGTAAAAAGCCCGTCATGCTGAGCGAAACCGAAGCATCTCTCTCACTTCGTTGGCACGTTGTTCCGACTAGCGCGAGGAATCTCGCGTGCCGACGATGGTAATGCTACTGCAACGAAGCGGTAGAGATGCTTCGGCTTCGCTCAGCATGACGGTCTGTATTTTCCCTACTCTGCTCTACCGCAACTGCTTATCAGTCTGGGGCGCGTGGGTGATGTTGGTGTCGGAGATGATGTAAAGTGGGCGCTGGCGCACGTTGGCCGAGAGGCGCGCAATGTACTCGCCGATGATGCCCACCGCAATGAGCTGCACGCCGCCCAGAAACAGGATGCTCACCATTAGGGAGGCCCAACCCGGCTCGTAATCCTCGCTCACGAAGCGCGCATACAGCGTGTAGAGCATTACCAAAAAGGCCACACCCGATACGATGAACCCCCCAATAGTAGCGGCTTTGAGCGGCGCGTCGGAGAAGCCGGTGATGCCGTCCAGCGCCAGCCGGATCATTTTGCGGTAGGTGTAGCCGGTTTCGCCGCCGGCCCGCTCGGCCCGGTCGTACTCGATGTAGGTCTGGCGGTAGCCAATCCAGGATATCTGACCCCGGATAAACTTGTTCTGCTCTGGCATCTGCTTAAGCGCATCCACCACCTTGCGCGAAATGATGCGGAAGTCGCCGGTATCTACCGGAATAGAAATGTTGGTGATGCTGGCCAGAATCCGGTAAAACAGCTTGGCCGTGAGCTTCTTGGCGGCGCTTTCGCCCTGCCGGGAGCGGCGCTTGGCATACACCACCTCGTAGCCTTCGTGCAGCTTCTGGTAGAGTGGTACAATCAGCTCAGGCGGGTCCTGTAGGTCGGCGTCGATAATGACCACGGCCTCGCCGGCGGCTAGGTCCAGGCCGGCCGTCACGGCAATCTGGTGCCCGAAGTTGCGGCTGAAGTCAATGAACCGCACCCGCTCATCGCGCAACGCCAGCGTCTGCACCAACTGCAACGACTTGTCGCGCGAGCCGTCGTTGACGAAGATGAATTCGTAGCGCAGTCCCATCGGGTCCAGCACCCCGCGCAGCCGGTCGTAGAGCGTCGGGATGTTGGTTTCTTCGTTGTAGATGGGGATGATGACGGACAGATCCACGGGAAGCAGGGGAGGGTGGGGAAAGGAAATCAGGCCGGTTTGCTAAGCCGGGGGCTAGGGCTTGCGGGCAATGGCGAACACACTGACGCCTACCGGCAGCGGCAGATGCTGTAAAATAGTGTTTTCAGTTTTGAGCAGCCGGCTGAGCAGCCCGTTCAGCCAGGGCGGCAGCTGTTTCAGGTCGCCGGTATACGGAATGTCGGAGCGGGACCGGACCAGTAGGCGCTGCAGCAGCCGCACGGCCGTGGTCGGGAAAAACAGCGTTGAGTTCCAGTACGATGTGCGCTCCAGCTGCAGGCCGGCCTGCTGCAGCACCTGGCGCAGGTGCGTGCCGGTGTAGCGCCGGAAATGGTGGTTCACTTCGTCGTGGCGGGTCCAGAGCATCTGAAAAGCCGGCACAAACACAATCATGCGCCCGCCGGGCCGCAGCACCCGGCACCATTCGCGCACGGCTTGGGCTTCTTCCTCGATGTGCTCCAACACATCAGAAGCCAGCAGCAGATCAAACGAGTTATCAGCAAAAGCCAGCTGGGCGCCATCCATCACCGACACGTTGGCCAGGCCGCGGGTGTGGGCCAGCGCAATGGCTTTCTCACTAATGTCGATGCCAGTCAGGTGCGTGTAGCCATCGGCCAGCAGGATCTGCTGCAGCGGCCCGCCCGAGCACCCGATTTCCAGCACCTCGGCCGTCGTTGGTATGGCCAGGCTTTGGATCAGCTTGCGCACCGCGTCGCGCCGGCCCGCAAACCACCAGTGCGCTTCTTCCAGCTGATGATATTTCTGCTCGTACGTCAGATCCATGTGCTCACCCCAGACAAGTAAAAAACCAAAGATACCGGGGAGTTGGCAGGGAACCGCACTGGCCGTTGCCGCGGCCGGAAAAAGCAGTTTGCCAAACGTCGTTTTTTCGGGCCCTGGAACTGCGCAGAATCTGTACTTTTACCGGAATTCTGTGGTTTTATGCAGCCTACTTCTCGTGTTGAAGCAGCTTTCTGGTACGGGTGCACCGTCCTGATTCTGCTGAGTGCCGCCCTCTACAACGGCTTCCCGCTGGTCACTTCCGACTCGGGTGCTTACATCAACAGCGGCTTTTATCTGGACGTGCCGCGCGACCGGCCCATCAGCTACGGCTTGTTTCTGCGGCTGTTTAGTTTGCGGTTTTCGCTGTGGCTGGTAGTGGGGGCACAGTGCGCGCTGCTGGCCGCGCTGCTGCTGCGCAGCGTGCGGGTGCTGGCGCCAGGCATTTCGGCGCCGGGCGTGCGGGTGGGGCTGGTGCTGCTGAGCGTGTGGGCCACTGGCGTTGCTTGGTTTAGCGGCCAACTGATGCCGGATATTTTCACCGGAATCGGGCTGCTGCTGCTGCTGCTGCTTTACTTCGATACGGAGCTGACCTGGCGCGGCCGTGCTAGCCTGTTGGCGTTGCTGCTCTTGAGCACCATCATGCACTCCTCCAATCTACTCACTTTCTCTCTGGTGGCGGGGCTGGTGGCCGTGGGCAAACTGGTGCTGCGCCAGAGCAGGGCGTTGGCCTGGCGCCGCGTGGGGCCGGTGCTGGCCGTAGTGCTGAGTGGCTGGCTGGTGCTGCCGGGGCTGCACTGGGCGTTCGGCGGCGGCTTTGCCGTGTCGCGCAGCTCCTACATGTTTCTGATGGGCCGGCTGGTGGAAAGCGGCGTGCTGGATAAGTATCTGGCGAAGAACTGCGGCCAGAATGCTTACCTGGATTTGTGCAGCCACCGCAACGAGCTGCCCAACGATGCCATTACTTTTCTGTGGGACGGCCAGAGCCTGCCCAACCGCACCGGCGGCTGGGAAGCCCACCAAGCCGAATACAGCTCCATTATCCGCGACGTTTTCACTTCGCCGCGCTACTACCCGATGCTGATTTCGGAGGCCGCCCAGGCCACGCTGCGCCAGATGGTGAGCGTGGAACTCGGCGACGGCCTCACGGCGCACGGCAACAATACCAACCCATTCTGGAAGGTGCAGGAGTTCTTTCCGCACGAGCTGCGCGAGTACCTCTCGGCCCGCCAGCAGCAAAGCCGCCTCGATTTTACCGACCTGAACGCCCGCAACCAGCTGGCGCTGCTGCTTGCCGTGGGTGGGCTGTGCCTGGGCCTCGGCACGGCGCTGCGCAACCGGCTAACCGAGCAGCACCGCCTGTGGCTGCTGGTGTGCCTGATTGCGGTGGTGGCCAATGCCAGCGTAACGGGCAGCCTGGCCAATGTGCTCAGCCGGCTGCAAACAAGGGTTGTTTGGGTTCTGCCTTTTTCGGTGCTTTGCTTAGCGGTAGGCTACCTGCCCGCTGCCCGGCAGTATTGGCAAAACCGGGTGCGTCGTCCTCAGATTCCGCCTCTTTCTTAGTCTTCACGTATTCCGTTTCTCTTTTTCAGTATGAAAAAATTAGTCCCTTTTTTGGGCCTGGCCTGCCTGATGCTCTCGGCGTGCTCCGGCTCTGATTCTGCTGCTGCTGACCCGGCCAAGCTGATTACCGCCAACGATTTTGAGAGTGTAGACGGCTGGATGCCCGCCACGCCCGCCCTGACCCGCGAGCAGGCTCACTCCGGCAAGCATTCCACTAAAGTAGACGGCGGCGTGGAGTTCAGCATTGGCTACAGCAACATGCTGGGCAAGCTGAGCCCTTCGCGGCTGCGCAAAATCAAGGTGCACGCCTGGGTGTATCTGCCCAGCAACAAGTCGCAGGCCCGCCTGGGTGTGCAGGTGACGGACCCAGCCACCAGCAAAGAGATTTTCGGTGATGGCATCACGCTCACCGACCAGGTAAAGGAGTATAAGAAATGGACGGAGGTAAGCAAGGAAATTACGTTTCCGGAAAACATTGCCGCCTCGCAGGTGCTGCGCGTATTCCTGTGGCGTGCCGCCGCCGCCGATGCTGCCTACATGGATGACATCAGCCTGACGATTGCTGAATAAAGCAGCGGCTTAGCCGGCAACGAAAACGGCCTCCCACACACGTGTGTGGGAGGCCGTTTTCGTTGCCGGCTAAGCC
>NZ_JACSCX010000012.1 GCF_014333525.1 Hymenobacter puniceus | reverse complement strand
AACGAGGTCTGCTCGGGGTCGAAGTGCGGGATGCGCGAGAAGGCCAGCAGGTTCCGTCCGACCAGCGCTACAGTCAGCCGCTGCATGCGCAGCGTTTTGGCCAGCCAGGCTGTTTCGGGCACCGTGTAGCCAATGGTCACTTCCCGCAGCTTGACATACGAGGCATCGTAGGTGTTATTCTCCTCGTGGTTGCGGTCGTAGTACATCCGGTAGTAGGTTTCGGCCGGAATGGCGCGGGTGTTCGGCTGGTAGTTCGGGTTTTCGGCGGTGCCGGTATTCACCACGCCTTTGGCCACGATGCCCGCATCGGGCCGGTCGGCCGTTTCAATCAACTGACCTGCCACGCCCGCCAGGGCCAGCGTGCGCGACACCAGAATGCCGCCCTGCCGCCAGTCGAGCAGAAAGCCGAGATTAAAATTGCCGACGCTGAACTGGTTCGACAGACCCACCATAAAGTCGGGGTTGTAGTTACCCAGCTTCTTGAGGGTGTTGTCGGCAATGTACTGCCCGTTGCTGCCCACCAGGAAGTCGCCCTGCGGGCTGCGCAGGTAGCCCGTGCCCCACATATCGCCCATCCGGTCACCCTGCCGCACCTGGTACCAGACCGTCTGGTTCACGTTGTCGTAGATGCGGTTGTAGCCCAGCGTCAGGGTGCCGGCTTCTTCGGGCAGGGACACTACGGTGGTTCGGTTCCGGCTGAAATTCAGGCTCGCATTCCACCGGAAGCCGTTCGTTTGCACGGGCGTGGCGCTCACCACCGCCTCGATGCCCCGCGACCGCACCTCACCGCCGTTGATGACCCGTTCGCTGTAGCCCGTCGAGACGGCAATAGGCAGCGACAGAATCTGATTGCGGGTGCGGGCATCATAATAGGTCAGGTCAAACCCCAGCCGGTCGTTGAGGAAGCGGACATCCGCCCCTACTTCCAGCGAGGTAATCGACTCCGGTTTCAGGTTGGTGTTGGCGATGGTGCTCTGGTCGCTGAACGCCGGCTGCGAAAAAACCGGGTTCCGGGCGTTGTATACCCCCGCGGTCTGATAGGGGCTGGTGTCGTTGCCGACGTTGGCAGCGCTGGCCCGTACTTTGGCAAAAGACACGACCGTGGGCAGCTGGAACTGGTTCGACAGCACCCAGCTGGCCGAGGCCGATGGGTAGAAAAAGGACGTATTGGCCGTAGACGTTGGCGTAGCCAGGGCGCTCGACCAGTCGTTGCGCCCGGTAATGTCAACAAACAAGACGTTTTTATACCCCAGCTTGGCCAGGGCATACAGGCTGTTGATGCGCTTGCGGCCGCTCTGCTGGTAGACTTCCACCGGCGAGGCGGCGTTGTTGAGCTTGAACACGCCCGGCTGCGCCAGCGTCAAGGCCTGGTATTGGTCGAACGAGGCCAGTTGGTCCAGGCGGTTGCCCCCGGCCGATACGTCAAGCGAGAGCGGCCCCAGGCTGCGGGCATAGTTCAGGAGGAAGTCGGTGTTAATTTCCCGGAAGGAAACGGCGTTCTCAGCGTACGCGCCGTTCTTAAAGCGGTTGCTGCTGAAGGCCCGCTGAAACTGGCGATTCTCATTGGAGTAGTCCATGCCACTCCGTGCCATTAGTGTCAAGTTGTTGGCCAGCTCGGCCGTTAGGGCCAGATTGCCGATGAGCCGGTCGCGGGTAAACGAATTCCGGTTTTCGTAAAGCGTGAAATACGGGTTGTCGAAGAAGGTGTAGTTGTAGGAAAACTGCTGAATATTCTCCAGCCCCGGCTGCCAGTACTGCTTCATGGGGTCGACATCGGTTTGCCGGCCCAGCCAGGCACTCAGGGCGTAGTTGGTGTTTTCCGATCCGTACTTGGTCGCGGGGCGGTTGGCGCTGCCGCTGTTGATGTAGTTGAGCGAGGAGCTGATTTTCAGCCGCCGAGTGGGGTCAAACTGCAGCCGGGCGGCCAGGGTTTTGCGCTTCAGGTCCACCCCCGGAATAATCGACTGGCTGTTGAGGTCCGTGAAGGAAAGCCGGTAGCTGCCTTTGTCGTAGTCGCCCGCAACCGCCAGGTTGTTGATGGCCGTGCGCCCTGTCTGGTAAAAATCGCGCAGGTTGTTGGGACGCGCCACAAACGGGGTCGGGGTGATGGGGAGTCCGCTGTAAAGGTTCGTATCGGCTCCGCGCACCACCCGGCCGTCGGGCAGGGTCACGGGGCTGTCGTACTGCGGAATCAGCAGGCCCGCGTCCAGCCGAGGGCCGTAGCTGTACGAAATGTTGTCGTTGATGCCCCCACCCAGGCCGTCGCCGTACCGGAACGCCCCGCTGTTGCCCTGCCCATAGGTGTTCTGAAAGCGGGGTAGTTGAAATGGCTGCTCGGCGTAGAAGGTGCTGTTGAAGCTCACGCCAATGCCTTTGCCCGCCGACGAACCGTCTTTGGTGGTAATCAGGATGACCCCGTTGGAGGCACGGGTTCCGTAAAGGGCGGCCGCGCTGGGTCCTTTCAGCACCGATACCGACGCCACGTCGTCGGGGTTGATTTCCCCAGCCCCGTTGCCGAAATCGATTTCCTGAAACCCGTTGGCATCGTCGTTGACCCGGTTGACCACCGTGGCGTTGTTTATCACAATACCGTCGACCACAAAGAGGGGATTGTTGTTGGTGAAGGACGATTCGCCCCGGATGGTAATGCGCGATGATGCCCCCACCCCGGTTGCGCCGGCCGTGACCATGACGCCCGCTACCTTACCCGCCAGATTGTCGAGGAAGTTTGCAGCCTTTACCTCGCTGACCTGCCGGCCATCCACCTTCTGCACCGCGTAGCCCAGGCTCTGGGCGTTCCGTTCCAGCCCCAGGGCCGTTACGACGACCTCATTGAGGGCAAGGCCCGCAACCAACTCAACCGTCAGGGTGGTTTGACCTGTGTACAGGACTTTCTGCGATTGGAAGCCCAGGCTTGAAAAAACAAGGGTGTCGGCTGGCTGAAGATTGGTCAGCGTGAACGTTCCCGAAGCATTCGTGAGCGTACCCGCTTGTGTGCGTTTTACCTGCACGGTGGCACCCGGAATCGGTTGTGACGAGACATTGTCTACAACCTGCCCGGTGAGTTTCTGGGCAACCGCAGACACGGATAACAAGGAAAGAAAGACAACGAGTAGTGGTGTTGACCGCATGTATGGGAAGTATCAGAGCAAAGGAAGTGTGGCAATTTACAGAGTGAGGTTGTCTATGAATTACGGACAGAAAAAGGATGGGTATTTCTTCTGTTTTGGCAACTAAAACCAGCGGGGCGTCGCCCAACAAACGGCGTAAATACGACGACGGATTTAAGACCGAAGCGCTGCGCCCGTATAGCAAAGCACTTAATCGGCTGCAACGACTCAACCTGCTGCTCGTGCAGTCGCGGGAGGGGATGACGCGGGACTAACAGGTCGTCAATATTCATCACGGAGGCTTGGTTACGCGGTCTGGTTGCCGGTGGGCACCTGCAGGTGGGCGAGGTAGCGGTAAATAGTAGCACGGCCCACACCAAGCAGCTGGCCGATTTCGGCCACGGTCTTGTCCTGCTGCAAATACAGGGTCTTCGCCGCCTGGGCTTTGGAGAGGGCCTCTTTTGACAGCCCCTTGGGCCGGCCGCCCTGTCGCCCGCGGGCCCGGGCCGCCATCAGCCCGGCGTTGGTGCGTTCGCGGATGAGGTCGCGCTCGAACTCGGCCAGCGAGGCGAACAGGTTAAACATGAGCCGGCCCTGGGCCGTGGTCGTGTCCAAGTGGTCGTGCAGGCTCACGAAGTGGATGCCTTTTTCCTGAAAGCCCGTCACCAGCAGCACCAGGTCTTTCAAGGAGCGGCCCAGCCGGTCCAGTTTCCAGACCACGAGCGTGTCGCCGGCCCGCAGGCGGGTCAGCAGCTGCTGGAGTTGCGGCCGCTCTTTGGACGAGGACGCTTTTTCCTGTACGATGTCGGCGCAGCCCGCGGCCTGCAGGGCGTCGACCTGCAGGTGCAGTTGCTGGTCTTGGGTACTGACGCGGGCGTAGCCGACTTTCATGGGCAGTTGTCTTATAAAGTCACGGCCGCGAAGATACGCGAACATAGTTTCGTGAGACAAGGAAATAAGACGCTGGGCCGGTAGCTTGGCGGCGCGTTTCGACGGGGCCGGCGTGTCGCCGGAAAACGTCCCTTTTCCGGTACCACCGGGTACTGCCCGAAATCAGGCATATGCCCCACGTAAACTGCGGTACCCGAAACTGGTTTCCGAAATTAAGATACCGTAAATTCGCATTTCGACTCTTTCCGGTACCAGTTACGACCCTTTTGTATGAAACTCGGCTACGCCCGTGTCAGCACTAGCGAACAGGTCCTCGACCTGCAACTCGACGCCCTGCGTCAGGCTGGCTGTGAGGACCTCTATACGGATACGGTCTCCGGCGTACAGGCCCACAAGCCCAACTGGGAAAAACTGTTGGCCTACGCCCGCCCCGGCGACACGGTCGTTATCTGGCGGCTCGACCGGCTGGGCCGCTCGACCAAACACCTGATTGAAGTCGTCGAAGACTTGAGTCGCCGCCAGCTGCACCTGATTTCGCTCCAGGACCCGATTGATACCACCTCGCCAGGGGGCCAGCTCGTGTTCCAGATTTTCTGCGCCCTGGCCGAGCACGAGCGCAATGTGCTCGTGCAGCGCACCCGCGCTAGGCTGCAGGCCGCCCGCGCCCGCGGGCGCCAGGGGGGGCGGCCCCCGGGACTGGCCCCGCGCTACCAGAAAATTGCGCCTGCTGTCAAGGAACTCTACGAGGCCGGCCAGCAATCCACTCGTCAGCTCATGGCCTACTTCCAGATTGGCTCTCGGCGCACCCTCTATAAAATCCTGCGCTTTGCCGGCTGCCGGATCAACGAAAAGCCTATTGTATCTACAGCCAAGTAGATACAATGACTCTTGATTCAGGCTCTAATGCAGTCATATATGAATTATGTTCTAGAACCACAGCGTACTATAGTACTTCCTGTAGTTAAGTTAAATCATCATTGCGAATTGGAAATACGGTATAAAATAGTAGTTTAGTTGTCCATATTTGAATGCAGAAGGCCATCGATAGTGCCATTCGCTGCAGAATTAGTGCTAGTAGTGTTATTTTACTGTGATACACTTTGTAGAGCGACAACATTATGAGAGCGCCTCTATCCTTATTGCTGTCGGGCCTTCTGGTCGTGAATGGTTGTAAAAAAGAAAGTAAACCTGAGGGGTGGAATGAGGTGCTGGGGGACAGCAAGATGTCTGCTCTAGCGCAGGTTAAGTTTGCTTCAGAACAAGCAGGATGGGTTATTGGCGGAGTGTATGGTACGCCCGGCTATGCGGTGCTACTCCACACTGTGGATGCCGGGCAGACTTGGCAACGTATTGACTTACGCCCTTATCAAGTAAACGGCTTCACTGCTTTATCGGCGGTAACTTCTACGCTTATTCTGGCATGCGGCCCCGACCTAACCAGTAGTAGTTCGCTTAACCGTCGTATGTACCAATCTAGTGACGGTGGTAAAACGTGGCGTAAACTATCCAGTATAGATTTCCGGGGTGCTTTTGATTTGCTCTTCTTCTCTGAGCGGATAGGTTTAGCTGTAACCAATAATGCCATTCAGCGCACAGAGGATGGAGGTGACACATGGCGCACTACTTACACTGGAGGGCCAGTAGGCTTGAGTAAACTTCGCTTCCTGTCACCGCAGATAGGTTATGCTGCTGGCGGTGTGTCTGCTGACCAAATCAATACGGGCACTCTTCTTCGCACCACCGACGGCGGCACCACTTGGCAGCAAGTGGCGTGGCCACATGGAGCCATCACGGAGCTACAGTTTGCTCCTGGTGGCAAAGGCTACCTCACCACAGGCGATAACCGTCTATTTACCTCAGCCGATCAGGGAATTACCTGGCAGCCGGCAGCCAGACCATTGAATGCAATGTCGAGCGGCTGGTTTGTTTCAGCGCAGGAGGGATACTTCGGGGGGCAGTCAGGTATCTGGCACACTACGGACGCTGGGATAACGTGGCAACTCGAATACGCGCCCCAAACAATGGGAACGGTTGTAACAGGGATGAGTTTTCCTTCTGAGAAAACCGGCCTTGCCTTGACTAATACGGGATTGATTCTAAGAAAAAGCAAGTAGTACCGCTCTATCTCTCATCTTTACTTTTTCGTTCTATGAAACAAGCTTACTGCTTGGTAATCGGCGTCTTATGCGCTGGTTACCCAACCCTGGCGTATGCTCAGACCGGCGTACTGGCTAAAGACACGGCGCGCAACGGCGTCATCACGTTTCTGCGGCTAGACCCCAAAATGGCTCCGCGAAAAGTAAGTGAATCCACGGCGGTGTTGCGCAACTTATTGCAACTCACTTCACGTGACGAGTTACGGAACACCCAGCAAAGGCGCGATGACGTGGGTTTCACTCACCAGTGGCACCGCCAGTTTTACCAGGGTGTACCAGTGGAATATGGCACCTATGTTGTTCACGCCCGCAATGAAATTATCGAGACCATTGATGGTGGTCTTATCAAAACCAATGGAATAAATCCTGTTCCTACCCTAACAGAGCAGCAGGCATTAGCTCGAGCGCTGAAAGCCGTTGATGCGACCTTGTATAAATGGCAGGTGCCTTCAGAAGAGCAGTGGATTAAAAAGCTAAAGCGGGATGAACAGGCCACGTTTCTTCCGAAAGGGGAATTACTCATCACTCAGCCTCGGGCGGAGGTGCCGCAGGTCCACTTGGCATACAAGTTCGTCATTTATGCCCAACAGCCCGCTAGCAGTGAGTATGTCTATATTGACGCCCATACCGGGGCTGTAATACAACGTCAGCCCGTCAGCCAGCACGGCAATTCGCCGGGCACCGCTGAAACTCGCTACAGTCAAACCCGAAACATCGTGACAGATTCCTTTAATGCTACTTACCGCTTGCGAGAGTCAGGCCGTGGAGCCGGTACCACATGTGGAGGTGGCGGGTCTGCCATTGAAACGTTGAATGCGGCGCAAAGTTCTAGCCTTGGGAGTGCTGTAGATTTTATCGACAACGACAATAGCTGGGTTGAATTTAACAACCCACAGCGTGATAATGCCGCGTTGGACGCCCATTGGGGATCTGAATCTACCTACGATTACTTTAACCTACGCCATTGCCGCAACAGCTATGACGGTGCCGGTGGCACCATCAGAGGATACGTACACGCTGACCTACCTACTTTAGGCTACGCGACAAACAACGATAATGCAGGTTGGGACCCTAACTTGCGCATTATGATTTACGGTGACGGCGCGGTAACATTTCACCCTCTCACCTCGCTGGATGTAGTGGCCCACGAGATAGGTCACGGGTACGCGCAGTCCATGGTAAACTTTAACCCAGGTTCCAGTGAAGCCTTAGCAATCAATGAAGGCTTGAGCGATATATGGGCGGCTTGTGTTGAACAATACGCTGCCCCCAACAAACAAATCTGGAAGGTTGGCGAGGATATTATGCGAACAGCTTCTTGCCTGCGCAATATGGAGAGCCCTAACGTAGGTATTGACCCTAGCACGACGAGAACAGGGGGATACCCAGATGTATACAACGGTCCGTATTATGACAGCGGTTCTAATCCCTCTGTCCATACCAACAGCACCGTACTGAGTCATTTTTTCTATCTGTTGACAACTGGTAAAACGGGTACGAATAGTGTGGGAACGGCATTCAGTGTTAATGGTATCGGGATTGAAAAAGCTGCTAACATTGTATTCCGTGCCGAGAGTTTCGGCTACATCACATCAAACTCTGGATTTGCGCAGACGCGAAACGCCATGGTCAATGCTGCCATTGACTTGTATGGCGTTTGTTCGGTGGAAGCTACTGCTACGCAGAATGCATGGCATGCGGTTGGTATAGGCCAGCCGGCACCGAGCGGACCACCTACCTACGACGGCATCATTACTGAAACTCCCGCCCTTTGTTCGTTAAACCAAGTTGAACACACCGTTTATAATCCGTCGCCTGGAGCATCGTATCAATGGAGTATTACTGGAAGCGGAGCATATATTAAGTTCGGTCGCTTAAACCAAACTGTAACCTTGGGTTTGCGACGCGGCGGCACCTATAATCTGTCAGTGAACGTCAGTAACAGTTGCGGCAGTGTCCCATACCAAACGGGGGATGTAGAAACCGAGCCTTATTATTGGCAATGTGACTATTACTTTACAGCTTCTCCAAACCCCGGCAATGAGCAGGTCACACTCGCTGTTTCCCCTAAAGATAGAAGCAAGCAAAAAGGGGCTGATTCAGAGTTCGATATTCGAGTCTATAATAACAGCGGCACAATGGTAAGTACAGGTCATACTACACAATCCAAGTATGTGTTAAATACAGCTTCGATGCGCGAAGGCATCTATGTAGTCCATGCCGTTAAAGGCAATCAAATCCTACGGCAAAACATCAGCGTCCAGCATTAACAAGCCCTGCGACTTTGAAAAGCCCGTGCTGTTGCCGAAACGTCGGTAGCAGTACGGGCTTTAATCAAAATATCTAGCCTCAAAGTACTCGTGGGCTATCGACATGTAAATCCCTTAATATTGAATGCGATTTTTGGACCAAACTTTTAAGACAGGCCAGTTATCGACAAAGCTAACTTGCCACTTGTAACCGAACTCAAAGATGAAAGCATAATACCATGCTTCCTCATCGGCAGGCTCCAATGGGACATTCGGGCCCAGCCGCTGCGTGCCACCAGGCAGCCCGTCCCAGGGAAACGGATTGCTGGCGGGAGAATGATAAGAGAAGTTGCTGAAGTAGATGCGGGGCAGCCGGATGCCAAGAATGCGGGTCTGGTTCCAAAGCCGAAGACTGGAGAGGCGCTCCACCTGCCCGCCATTGGGCAGGGCATTGACGATAATCTCGGTATGAAAAGCAGTGCTGGCGACCAGGGCGGAAAGAAAGCCTTTGCCAGCTACCCGCAGCAATTCAGTATGTGGGGCAAATAATTCTTGTCCGCACTCCGACCCTAGGCTGGTGGCTATAAATTGGTACGGGAACGACTGCCCGGCCGGGGGGGTAATCGTCGTGCGGTAGTCAGAGTCCAGGAAAGAATTATACTCGTGCCCAAAACTTGTACCGGGAAAGGAGGCAGACCGAGTGGCGCGCACCAGCAGCAACTGCCGGGTGGCGGGCGCATCCAGCAGATTGTCGCCTTCCTCCAACTGGGGAAAAAGGCGTATTGCCGGAATAAAAATTGCCAACCCCTGGCTATTGTATGTTCGGATGGCCATGCCCAACATGGTGCCGGCAGCCTGCCGGGTGAGGGCCTGCACGCCCAGCGGCGTGTTGGCGCCGCGGTGGGGACTGTCGTGCGTGACGAGCAGGCGAGTGTGCGTACTGCCGGGCTGAGCTTTTTCCATCTGGGCCAGGCCATAACGAGCTACGAGGCCACCCATCGAAA
Source organism: Hymenobacter puniceus (assembly GCF_014333525.1). GTDB lineage: Bacteria > Bacteroidota > Bacteroidia > Cytophagales > Hymenobacteraceae > Hymenobacter. The sequence continues at coordinate 44,359 of NZ_JACSCX010000012.1, read as the reverse complement.
CACCCAGCACCACATTTTGCTGGCCGCTGGTCGTGCCGCCGGCTTTGTTGCTATTCACCCAGTCTACCACTTCCCGAAACAGCGCGGCGTTACGCCGGATGTCGTCCGTACCATTGTTGTAGTCAATAAACACAATGTCGTAGCCCCGTGGTGCCGGGAAGCCGGGGGCAACAGCATTTTGGAGGGCATTGTAAATGTTACCACGCGTAATAGCCGTCAGAAAGTTGTCTACAGTATAATTATCCTCAACAGAAGGCGCCACGCTGGACACGTCATAGCCTTCCGCCACAATAAGTGGCCTTACTAGCTGAGAGCGGCTCGCAGTATCACCGTACCGGATATGTGCCACGCCGCCGGAATGTATGCCGGGCCGGGCCGCAAATGGAACTTGGGTACCTGGGTCAAGGTAGCGGCTTGACGCACAGTCGTCGCCTACTACTGCTAGGTCAAACTGGCTTTCGTAACTAAGTACCTGAGGCTGTGGCAGGGCTTTGGTGGTACCCGATGAGGGGCTTGTGGGCGCTTGGGTCTGAGTGGAGGAAGGCTGCGAGATGAAACTAGTAGAATAGCTGACGCGTACCTTGATGCGGCGGGTGCCGGCCGTGCAGAATGAGGCACTCACGGGCTGATCCCAGGCGGCGGGCACGTAGCCGCGCCCATCACCGAAGTCCACGCTCAACCCTACCACGCTGCCACCGCCGCTTTGCGCATGCAGGCTGCGCCGGAACACAAACGAGACGCTGCCAGTACGGGCCGCGCGCCGCCCGGCTGCCGCTACGAACAAGGTGCGGCGCTGGTAAGGCGAAGCCGGGCGGCCCGGTACATCGAACAACTGCCCGCCCGCTTCGGTCAGCAGTCCCGCTGGCACGGCATCCGGCCGCAGAGCAGCATAGTCGACGCGCTACACCAGCAGCGGGATGGCCTCGCCGGAAGCACTCAACTGCGCCACCAGCTCTTGGTTAAACGTGCCTGGTTCGGGTAGATAATTAGCGCGACCAGGCAGGCCCCCGCTCAGCAGCGAGGCGTAGAGTTGGCGCCAGACGACGAGCGAACTGACGCTGCTATCGGTGAGTGTGCCGTTGTATGGTGTGAGAGAGACAAACTTGTAGCCGTAATCCTGCAAGTAGGGCGTGGGTACTTGGCTCAGGTCGAGCGGAGCAAACACATGGTCCAAGGCCACGCGTAGCGAGTCACCGGGCGGAGTGGTGGCCTGAGTAATAGCCGGGCTTAGCAGGGCCAGCAGCAGTAAGGTGAGTAAGCGATACACGTGTTTCATAGTACGTAAAGCGGATTAGTGGAAAAGTACTCAGCGCCGCACGTCAAAGCGGCCGTTGGTCAGGCGAATGGTATCGCAGCCGCCGGTAGCGACGAACTTCACATCAAAAGTGCCGGAGACAATGCCGGCCGCGTAATCCAGGCGCGTAATAGTGAGTGTGCCGCGCCGGTAGGTAAAATCCCGCTCACTGTAGATTGCCCTGCACAAATCAGGAAGGCGTGAGTCTCGATAAGACAATTGCGCGGCAGCCGGGCCGGGCAGATTGAATGAGTAGGTGCCCGTTCCAGTTATAGGCTGACTAATGAGTAGAATAGCTTGCTGCTGTCCATTATCAGCGCGATAAGCGTCCACAACTAGCCGCCCGCCGTTGAATGTTGGGTCGTACTCAAACGAAAGGTTCGGTGTACCGCCCACGCGCCCGGCGGGCGTGAAGAGTTCCCCGTTCACCAGGCAGCCAAAGGTGTTGGCCCCGGTCTGCGTGGCCGGGGGCAACTGCGCTTCGGGGCTGGGGTCGTTGTCCTTGCACTTAGAGCATTGCGTGAGCAGCAGGAAGGCGGAGTATAACAGGAGGCGTTTCATGGCAGAAAAACTATAGTGCTGAGAAAACAAAAATGCCCATGCCACAGCCAGGTCAGCGAGGACCGGGGCAATGCAGCAAGGGCAATAGGTGCAGAAAGGAACGCGGGGCGGAATGTAACTGAAAGGTAGTAAGTAGTAGTAGTAGTAGTATTGCAAGAGGCCGACACACGGCTTTTTTAGCCTGCTGTCTACTGCATAGACAAGGGGAGTAGACGGGCAACCTGTTTGAAGCTTGCTGGATATTCTTTCGACAACCAGTCTAAGAACGTGTTTGGTATTTCAATCGGAGGTAGCCCATCGTAAGGTCATGGTCAGATTGGCGAGCAGTACCCACGCCACATGGCTGGGGTGCGTTTGTAATCCACGACGATGCGTCAAAAGTAGTTGAGCCAGGCGAAGGTGCGCTCCACAACCCAGCGTTAGCCCGCGCCATGGCGGCGCGTACATGCTGGGGCCATTATGGCCTTTTCGTAGTGATAGGATCCGTTTTGCAATTGCAAAAAGCAGGCAGCGCTGACTTATTACAGCTCCGGTATTGGCAGTGTCTCGTCCATCACAATGTAGGGCACATAAGGCGGCAGCTCGTTCATTTCCTGCATCAGTGCCACCATTTCCGCCGCGTAAGGGTACTCCCGCCCGGGCTGCTGGGGCAGCAGGGGGCGGACGTCAGCTGCGGGGGCAATGTCGGGCCGGTACCAGCGCATCAGCTCGTCGTGGACCTGCAGCTGGTCAATCTCGCCCGCGACGTAGCGCAGTTGTAGCTGCGCCATTTCCGGGGAGGGCACGGCCCGGTCGCTGGCGCCCACGCAAATGGCCCACCGCACTGTGTCCCACCGCTGCGCGGGCGTCTGTTCTTCCTCGTGAAATTGGGGCGTATAGCTCATCAGGATGCTTCAAAGGAAAAGCGGCGCGTTGGTTGGTTAGGCGTGTGCTGAATCCGCACAGAATGGCGGCTGTCGTGTACGCCATCGACGGAAAGGCTAATGCTGGGCGGGAATGCAAAGTACTCTTGCAGCAACTGCATATCGAGCGGCTGGGCAAAGCCATACACGCCCAATCCATCACGGTTGTACTCGAACGCATCACCGGTGGCCGGCGCGTTGCCCTGGGCTTTTAGAAAGTCTATGACGGGCTGCAGGTGCACCGTATCCGAACCGGGTACACCGGCCGCAATAGCTACTCTGGCCGGTAACTGGGGCAGTGGGGAGGAAAAAGGCATACTTAGCCGCTAATAAGAAAGTCGGGCAGATTATCTGGCAGGGGATGCGCTTCCATGCGCTCCGCGACCTGTGCTACACTCAAGCCCGTCAGCAGCAGCTGGTACGCCCGCAGGATAGAAACCTCAGGCTCATTCTCCGGCGAGATACCGAACTCCTGACCCGCATCCAGCGGGGGATTTACGTAGCTCAGCAGCGACATCCACGCCGTTGTTTTCGGCGTGTTAAGCCCGCCTGGAGAAGTTGCTCCCCGTTCCAGCCACTTGCGGCATGCCAGTTCCGCGTGCCACGCGAAGCTGGACATGCGCAGGAAAGTATCCAACTCATTATAGCGCGTAAACGGCGGGCCATTCTCGGGCCAAAACGACGGCTTTTTGGAGGGTTGTTCCATCCTTCAAGATACGCCATAAAAGCCACTCAAACCACTTTTAGAGCGCCTCTAGACCATTTTTAATCGCGCAGCTGTGCCTCCTGAGAAGCCCGGTATCTCGCCTTATCTCAAAGCGCTACAAATTCACTCTTTGACCTTTTTAGAAGTCGCCTCCTTTTCCAGTACCACCGCCTCAGCTCGTTTCCGCTGCGCTTCCAGTAGCAAACGCTCGCGTTCCTCCAAGCGAATGGTTTCTTCCTGAAACTTGACCGAGTCCTGCCGCCACCGTGCGGTCACCGACGCGGTATAAGTAGGATTGGTTTGCATGGTCTCACGCCACAACCACGCACTGCGCTCGCGCTGGTCGCGCACGGCCGCTGCGTTCCACCACCCCCACCAACTCAGAAAGAGTAACGCCAGCACGCCTATGAATACCCAGACCCCATACCGCACGGCCTGCGTCAACGGCCGGTCCGGGTGGTGCCGCCGCACTTCCTCCGCTACTGCCTGCCGCAGTTGCTGCTCCAGCTCCTTGCTCACCCCCACCGGGGCCGGACTCGCGGGAGCGGGGGCTGGCTTCGCTGCCGTTTGTTGCAGAGCTAGTACAATAGTCGCCAACTTCTCCAGCGTCGGTCGGTAATCCACCGGGACCGGTTGCTCCACCAAGCTCTTTTTAACGCTGGCCACGTCGTCGGTCAGGCCCTGCAGGAGTTCACCAATGAGTTCGTTATTCATGAAGAAGGGGTAGATAGTTACTGCTTACTGGTTAATAGCTCAAGCCCTGGTCGGATGACCGGGGCCGCGGCTTTGCTTGTTGGGAAAGCTGCTGTTTCTGCGCTTGCTGCTCATTCTGTTCGAACGTCTTGGTCAGGCCCGCCAACGACATCGGACGCGCCAGTTGGCTTCCTTTAAATCGCTGCCCGTCCTGCTCAAAGCTGATGCCCGTCGCCTTCCCAGTAGCATTGAAATGCAGCTGCGCCGTGATGCCCCGCGCTTCCACGGCTTGGGTAAATTCGGGCAAACTCTTGGCCTGCTGGGCACACGCGTGCACCGCCTCCCGCAGCCGGATGCGGGCTTGGTCGTGGGCGGGCACATTGGTCAAGTTTTTGCGTTTTTCCAAGCTCAGGACTGGGGTCAACTCATACTTCTGCTCCAGCTTCCGCAGCAGTGTTTCACTGCGGGAATAGTTGTGGCTATCCCCTACTGTGTGGCCGTCGTCCGCCACCCGGTTCGCCACGATGTGAAAGTGTGGGTGGGGCCGGTCGTCGTGGCGAATCACCACGTACTGCCCCTTGGCGAGGCCCATTCCTTCTAGGTAATCCAACGCGATAGCCGCCATTTTGTCATTCGTCAACCGCTCCTTTTCCTCCGGAGGAAACGAGATGGACGTGTGCCACACCGCCCGTCCCAGTGAGGGGTTAAGCTGTCGCTGCTGCTCAAAGTCCTGGGTCATGGCCTCGGCGTCATAATCCCGCACACCCCGGCTCAGCAGCACCTCGCCCGCGCCCTGGTCAAGTTTCTTGAACTGGTACGCGACGCAGCCTCCGAAGCTGCGCCCGATGATAGTCTTGCCAATCATACCGCGAGTAGTTTGTTAAGCTCGTCTAGCAGGGCATCGGCCTTGACGGCAATGCTCCGAACCCCATCCCTGTGCGCCTTCTTTAGCAGCTGATTCAGCGTGTTGCCCAGCGCCCGTAACTCATGTAGGGCTGGCAGCGCAGCTGGGTCTAGCGTAGGCAGCACTTGGCCGGTGAGCACGGCCTGGCGACAGTAGTCTGCTACGGTTAGCCGTGCCGACTGGGCCCGCCGCTTTACCGCCAAGTATTCAATTTTAGTGAAGCGCACCGTAGCCCGGTCCGGGCGGGCCTCCGGGTTGCGGGGGCGGCCGCCATTACGTTTGGGCCGGGGCTCATCAGCAGTCAGGGAAGGGTCCATAGCAGAACAGGGGGAATAGGTCTTTGGCGACGATAGGAGCCAAAGCCAGCCGTTAATGGCGCAGAAACCGTAGGTTTTTGCCGCCATTAACATGGCTGGCTAAAACACGCGTCAGGGGCCGTCGAACAGACGGGAAAGAACGAGGCTAGGTTACAGCTAGAGATTAAATTGTCTGCGCTATTGAGCCGTAAGCCTGCCAAACTTCGGGCTGGTAATCATTCCATCAGCATCCTACTCCAATGAGTGTTAGAAGGAGTTAGTCGGATTTACCATGAAGTGGACTAACCGAAATAATCTGATTTCCACTCTTTCGGAAACCGGTAAAAGGGCGGGTATCGAAGTCATGTTTTGGGCAGAGCAAGACGCATAAGGCGCGAGGGATTGTCATCAGTCAACTGTGTTGGCTATTCGGTTCTCGCACTCATCTAGTCGGGATTCTTGTCGTGGGCTCCCCTTCCGGCAATCTCAATACGTGGGAGGCAGTTTCTACCCTCACATCTGAGCCCACGGTGGTTACACTGGCTTGGGTCGCCTGGCTCTTCCCAATGAATAGGCGCCTACTTTAACCGGTACTTGGCCGGCAAGCTAGGTCTGCAAATGGGTCCGGTTAGGATGGTATAAACAGCGTTTCTACTATCACGTTCACCCCTACCTGGTTAACTCCAGCCTACCTTCTCTCACCTTCCTAGTCGTACCCTAATCGAGGGTCATCTTAACACACATTAGTGGACAGGCATCGGCTATTAGCCCGCTACTAGGCGTAGCAGGTCCGGAGTGATTCTATGACATGTTGGCTGCCTTAGTAGCTTGTGACTTAACTATAAGCTATGGCGATTTAATGGCCATCTGGGCCACCGCTTAGCAGGATTGATATTCGAATCCTCCGCACGAAAAGCCCGCAGTTCCAGTGTGCTCCGCAAGCGATATACTTAGTCGAGCAACGAGCAGCTAGGCACAAACAATTAAGTTTATAGAGTCTGTTAAGAGGCTTTAACGCGAATAAACGGTCCGTCGATATAACTTGAACTTTAGTACTAATACGGTTTCTGGAACCGGTCGTAAGCTACGTGCGGGTCAGAGCCTCAACGGTGCTGCTTGCATCAGAGTTGATAAGCACATATCCTAACACAGCGCGGTTACCACTGCCATTCTGTTTCCTCAAAGGCTTCGTCCGAGAATGCCTCCAGCAACTCGCTTTCCGGTACCTGGCCCGGGGTGGTGGCGTGCTGAAAGCGCTCGTCCCAGCTCTGACGGCAGAGCCTAGTGATGGCTGTAATGAGCACTCCCTTTGGCGTAGGCTGCAGGTTTACCTCGCCAGCGAGTCGGTACTGCTGCAATAGCTTTTTGGGTAGCACAATCCCCTGGGAGTTTCCAATCTGAATCAGGCGCGTGTTCATAGAAGCAATGTACGGACGCTGTGCTACGGGTGGCTGGGTTCAGTGATTTGCAAGTAGGACGTGAAATCTGACCGCGATAACTGACGCGTGAATGAGTTTGCGAAAAACGACTTTTTATCAGTCAACCCCTCGTTTATCTCGCTCAGAAGCGTTGCCTATGCCCGAACCGAAAGCAATGAGGCCCTGGAATCACGGAATGACTGATAAAAAGTCGTCGTTAGCGTACGACCAATTAACTTAAATTCGCATAAGTGCCGCTGGAGCGCACTTATGTTAGAATCGGCCAGTATTTACTAGAGGTAAAGACGCTGCTGTTTGCCCAAATTTCTAACCAGCACATTGAATCACTTAATGAAGTATAATATAGTATAAAAATAGTGCAATCTAGTCGCGCCCTGGTGTACTTTTTATATGCCCATTTTTGCTGTTTTTTTCGGCTTGAACATCCCTTTAAAAGCCTTTTTACCTCTCGCGCGAGTCAACAACTTGTGTATTTTCTTTATTTGTACTATTTGCAGCGCCCATAAGTTTCTGGTTTACTGAGAGTTACAAGCACATAAAACGACTTTTTATCAGTTAAAAACGACTTTTTATCAGTTAAAAACGACTTTTTATCAGTTAAAAACGACTTTTTATCAGTTACCCCTTACTCAAACTACGACTTTTTATCAGTTAAAAACGACCTCGATAAAATAGGGTAGTTTTTATACTTATACGTCTATATTTGTAGTCTACCCCCCGCCCTATGGAAACTTCCGACGCGCTGCAGGTCCGGCAGCACAATGCCATCACTACTGCCCGGTATGACTACACGGCTTGTCAGCTGGACCTACTCTTCTTTCTGCTCTCCAAGCTTCGCCGGGAAGATGCGCCCAATCAAGAGTATCAGATTCACATGAACGAGGTGGTGGCCATGACAGGCCGCGAGTGGCACTACAAGCAGCTAAAAGAAGCTACTGAGTCCATGGGCTCGCGCATGTTCGAGGTGGAGAACGACGAGGCCTACGTACAGCTCTGGATGTTCCAGAAGGTGGAGTATGTCAAGGGCCAGGGCTATCTGCGCATCCGGTTATCGGAAGACATCCGGCCTTACTTGTTCGAGCTGAAGAACAACTTCACCTCGTTTCAACTCTTCTCGGCCCTGAAGATTTCCAGTAAGTACGCCAAGCGCATCTACCAACTGGCCTCCCAGTGGAAAGACATCGGCGAAACCAAGACCTACGACCTGGATGAGTTCAAGCTCATGCTCAAGCTTAAAGACGCTAAGGGCAAGGAGCCCGAGCAGTTCCAGCGCATCAGCGACCTAAAGGCAAAAGTGCTTGATATTGCCGTCCGGCAAATCAACGAAAACACCGAGCTGAAGATTGGCTACACGCTGCTCAAACAGGGCCGCTCCTTTCACGCCGTCCGCTTCTACGTCACCCAACAGCAGCCTAAGCAGCTGCCGATTCCCTTTGACGAGTCGCCGGAGCAGGCCCGGGTCGTAATGGCCCGTCGCCACTTGGAAACGTTGGGCATTAAGGATGCAAAGCTGGTCAGCCGCATTCTGGGCGATGAACAGCTGCTCAACGAGCTGTTCAAATTCATGTACCGGCTGAAGACCGATAAAATCAAGGCCGATAAAAACCCGGCTGGACTCCTGCTCACCGTTCTGGGGCTCAAGACGGCTAAAAGCAGTTAACACTCTGTGGCACTGGACCAAGTCGGCTGCGAAAACAGCAATGCAAACCTAAAAAGCCAGACGTTTTGAAAACGAGTATTACCGGTGTTACCCATGTTACTGGTGTTACTACATTGCCTTTCATGAGTGATTACAATGGGTTCGCTTAGCAGAATTGGGTTCTTGTCTCAGCTACCAAGTGAAGTTTGAGCATCAACCTAACCCTATCCATCAAATCCCTAATCCCTCAACAGATGCTCTAAAAAGCCAGCAACGGACCGCGGTGCGACGCTAACGATGTTTTTAGGCAGGCAGACTGCTTACCCGCCTGCCGCGTCGTTTACAGCGCGTCCCTAGGCTTTTCCCAATTGGTGGCCTAACGAAGCCTTGGCAAATCCACTCCAATCGCAAATTGTCAAGTTTTTGCCAGTAAAAACTTGACAAAAAAGGCTTAATCCTCTAGCTACTCATTGCTTTCGGGCCGTCGTCCCTGCTGGATACGCTGCCGGCGCTGTTGCTCTTGCTCCCGCGCCTGGGCCGGCCGGGGTGGAGCCGGGGCAGTGCCAGCAAAGAGCAACTCCAAAGCCTCCTGCAGGGCTTGCTTCTGGGAGTAGGTATACTCTCCCTGGGCGCGGCGGGCATGGACGTAATCGCGCAATTGCTCCAAGTGGCCCCGGCTCAGTACAAATGTTTGACGCACCCCATCCGGTGCAGACTTAGTAGCAGGGGATGATGAAATGGCACCGGTTATCTCATTGGTATTACCAGTGTTACCTATATTACTCGTATTACCTATGTTACCAGTATTATGTGCCGATTTCAGCTGCTCAGCGGGCTTTTTCGCGGGTACTGGCTCGTCGCTGAGGTCAAAAAAGTCGCGTTCAGATGTGGGCTTGGGCGCGTTCGGCTCACCGGGGCGGGGCAGGTTTTTAAAGGTCTTGGCCATGAAAAGCGAACGGATTAGCGGGTGAGAATTTCGGCTACCAGCGCCTGGTAGTCGGCCGCCCCGGCGCTTTGCGGGGCGTAGGTAAAGATGTCCTGGCCGAGGTGCGGTGCTTCGCCCAAGGCAATGCTCTCGCGGATGAAGCTGGTCAGCACCAGCCCCGGATAGAGCGTCCGCAGTTCTTCGGCCGTTTCGCGGCGCAGCACCTTACGGCCGTCGTGGCGGGTGAAAAAGATGCCGCCTACCGACAACTCGGGGTTCAGTCGCCGCCGCACCCGGCCGACCAGCTCCAACACTTTCTCCAATCCGTCGGCGGCATACATCTGGGCTTCCAGCGGCACGTAGAGCGCCTGGGCACAGGCGTAAGCGTTCAGCGTGACCAGGCCCAGGGCCGGCGGGCAGTCCAGCAGGATATAGTCGCAGCGCTCGCGCACGGGTTCGAGCAATTCCTTCAGCAGAAACTCGCGGTCCAGCTCGTCGCCTTTGACCTTCTCAAAACCCGACAGGGCCGGGGAGCCGGCCACCAGCGCTAAGTTCTCGTGCAGGGAGTAGGCTTTCAGGCGGTACTCGCCCAGCAGGGCACCGTACACATTCTGCTCAGCATCGGCCAGGCCCAGGCCATTGGTAAGATTGGCTTGTGGGTCCAGGTCCACCAGCAGCACCCGCTGGCCAGCACGGGCGAGGCCCGCCCCAACGTTGGCCGTGGACGTGGTTTTGCCGACTCCCCCCTTTTGGTTTGTAAACGCCAGAATCTTGCTCATACCGCAAACATACGCAACCGAATGTTACTCGTATTACCTATGTTACAAGTATTACTCTACTTTAAAACCTCCTAAACCATTAAAAAGGCCTATAGGGCCTATATTTAGGCGAAGTACTTTGTAGTGGATTCCTGTTTTTACTTCATGCCATTCGAAGACCACGCGGCTTATCTAGCCCTACGCACCTATTTAGAGTTCCTGCTGACGTCCTCTACCGACCAAGCCTTTTCTGACATCCCGGCGGCATTACGTTCCAGCTTGGCCGTGTTCATGGAAGGCAAGACGGTGTATCAGAATAGCGCCGGGCAACGGATGGTATATGCGACGGACTTAGCGGCATGGGCTAATGATGTGGTGCACGGGTCAGGCTTGGCTATTGCCCTCCCGTTGGCCTCCCTCAACGTGGCTGAGTTGCAAGCGACAACCAGCCCACCAACGGAATGCTAGCAGGCTTTGTTATAGCAGCAGGGGAATAAAATTACTCTAAGGCTACTGTTATGTTGGAATAAGTGCCAACAAACCTTAGTGGCCACTATGCTCAAAAGCTGCGTTCGTGGCTAACGGCTGGCAGGATGGGAGCCAAACTCAGCTGATAAAGCTGCCTCTGCCCCCTCGTAAAGTAGCTGTCGTTCTGGCTCGAAATTGTAGTAGATGTAGTAGATGTAGTACTGATTATGACGGCTGTAAGCATGTTAGGAGGGCAACAATAGTTGGAGCGGAAACAATGGTAGGGGGAGCTGGTCTGTTAGGTCTTGGTCCAACTGAGTTTGTGGTGGGCGGGGTGTCGCAGAATACGACCAATTTAGCGGCGTTGCTGAATATAGGATAGGAGGAAGCAAAAGCCTCTGCGTCAGGGCTATAATGGGCGCTAACGGTCTGTGCGACAACAGCAAATGTCAAATGCGATTTTGAGGCCACATTTCTAAAACAGGTCAGTATCCCGCTGGAAGAAGCCCCCTATCACTAATACGATAATATTGTGACATAGCTTGCTAATTGTCTGACGTCAAGCTACTTTCATCACAGTCCTATTTCTCACAGTAATCTTTACAGTCATGAGCAAAAATTACTTATTAACGTTAGCCACAGTATTGCTGGCCAGCGTAACCATCAATTCGCTGACTGCGCAGCAGATGACAGTACCGATAAAGGGTAGTGTGACCCCAACCATGATGAAAGGCGGTGTCACAACAGCAGCGGCACCCCCAACCACCAACTGCTTCGACCTGTATCCAATACCGGCCATAACGTATGGCAATCCTGATGCAACGACAACGATAAGTGCAAATGGAGGCACATTTATCTTCGGTCAGAACGCGGGTATTAGAGGGGACCTACGACTTGAAAATGGCACGTTTGAAGTGAATCCAGGAAATACTCTTTCCTTCTTTACATCACCTGTAAATGGAGAGCCAACGGGAAAAATTATCGTTGGCCTCGGGGCGACTCTGCGTATCAACAATGCCACTATTCGGGGCACTTGCAACTCCTGGTTTGGTATTGTTATGGAAGGGAACGTATCAGGAGCCCAATTATATATTCAGAATAACAGCCGGATCAGCAATGCTAAATATGGCGTGTACGCACCACTACAGCCAGCAGATATTAATTTTGATACATTCTACTATATTCAAAACTCAACCTTTAGCAATAATCTTAATCATATTTATGACTATTCGAAACACATTAGCCCAGGGAGTTCTAGCCTTATTGAGGCATGTACATTCACGTCCGACAATATGCAAATGCTACCTCCGTATAAATACACCAGCCCTACTTCAAACTATATAACATATCAGGCGCTCTTTATAAACCCGTTTACGTATGGTCCAGGCCAAACTCCACCTAACTCCGGGTCGGTTCGTGTAAACGGAAATACAATTATCAATGCTGTTTACGGAATCGTGAATAATGTAGGCGACCGTGACTTTGTGTATATCACGAATAATACACTTCGCTCAATTTACACGTTGGGAATCTGGACCAGGCAGAATCAAGGCGTGAATGTAAACGGCAATAGCATTGAATTGAACGCCAGCCGCAGTATCAACACCTCTCAGATTTCTCCAACTGGAAGTTCAACGGGCATCAACTATTACTACGCTAATGCCAGCGGATTTATGAACGAAAACCGGATAACAGGCCAAAATCCTGCTGACCAAACCAATTACAAGTATCAGACAGGTATCATAGCGGACGGCTATCAAAGCTTATCCCGCAATACGTTTCAACAACTCAATACGGGAATTGAAATGGGAGCAAGTCCGTTTGCTATGTTTGATAATAAACTAACGGATTGCATTAATGGCGTAGTGTTTCCAACCAGTAATTTCTCTATTATTCAGCGAACTGGTATGGCGCAGTGCAACACGTTTGAAAAGCTGAATAGCTCCCTGGGAACTACCTATGGCTTCAACGCACCAGGCGGAAATGCCTGGATGCCCTCGTTAGGTCAGCCCGGTAATCCAAACGGCAACCGCTTCTCTGGTATCGATGTTGGAGTATATAACCAAGGGGCGAATGCCAGCGTGAATTACCATCGCCTAAATTCTTCACAGGAAAATTTAGGAACTGTTATTGGCGCTTCCATAGTACCTGAGAATAGTGTTTCGCCTATTAGCTATTGCCTGAACAAGAATGCTTTTAATAACAATGGAGTAAATGCCGCACGACAACAATCCGTTTCGGCTGCTGCTGTAAAAATGCTAATGGACTCGTTGAAATATGAGCGGGTATCATTTGTCCAACAAAAGGAATATCAGCGCGTCATCGTCTCTTATTTTGAAAGCCAGAGTGACTTGCCGGGGTTGGCCCGATATGCGGAAATGCTGCGTGCTGCTAGTCCGGAATCCTTCGGAACCATTGGCTTTTATTTGCTGAACGCCTACATCCGAGAAGGTAATGTGGCAGCTGCCCAAGCTATGCGGGCTTCCTTGCTGCGCGCTTTCCCTCGCGAAGCAGAAGTACGCAGCCGCATTCTGCTCTACGACGTGCTGGCCCGCCGGCAGAATTGGCCGCCAGCCGGCCAGCGCCTGCCGCAGGCCGATAGTGCGGCGCTGCACGCCATATACACATCCAATACGTCGGTGGCGGAACAAGCGGCGACGTGGTTGCGTTATTACTATCCCCACGCCGCGCCCTACCGCAGCCAACTAACCGCGCATCCCGCCGCCGCCACTGCCGAGAGCAGTATGAAAACCCCGCTGGAAGCTACTGCCTATCCCAACCCGGCAACCAGCTCGGTACAGATGCGTTATACATTGGCGCATACTGCGCAACGCGTTGAGCTGCAGCTGACAAATCTGCTAACGGGACGGATGGTATTGACGACTGACTTATCCCCCAAAGCTGGCGCGCACGACCAGCGTATTGATGTAAGTCACTTGCCTAGCGGCCACTACGCTTATCGGCTGTTGGTAGATAGTCGGGTTGGCCCGACGCAACACTTAGTTGTTGGAAAATAGTAGGCCTTGCCTTTCGGGCTAACCGACATGGTAGCCCGAAAGGCAAGTATCCAATATGATGAAATGGGTTTTCATTTGGGTGCTCCTGCTGCTAGGCGGTAAGAGTGCCCTCGGCCAGCAAATCGTGCGCGAACGGTTAGTACGTGGCCGCAATTTCGCACCAGCAAGCGCAACAATTAGAGCAGTATTTACGGATGAAGGGAATTTGCTGCTTTCTGGCGTAACGGGAGGTTTGCCGACAGTCAGAAGCTATTTACGCTTACTGACCCCTTCGCTCGACACACTTTGGACGATTGATAAAGGGTTTGTAATCGATGTTCCGTGGCATTTGTCATTACGTAGTCGGGCTGGGTATGCAACTTCTAGCTCGGTTACCAACGGCCTCAACATTAATTCTTCTACCATAGAATTATCCCAATACGCTTCCCTACCAACGACACCTAGATGGACTCGCAGCTATTCTAGTACAGTCCAGGACCGTAGCTTCGGGTTGCTGGAGGCAAACGACGGCTATTTCATCAGCATTCACTCCCCGGCAGCCAGCCAGACCACCGACTACCGGGCGCAATGGACGCTCATGAAAACCGACACGGCTGGCGCGGTGCTCTGGCGGAAAATGTACGGGCGCACCGTCAGTGATGCGCCCACCTATACCTGCTACACCCAAGACGGCAATATTCTGATGACCGGGCAGACCTCGCCGCCTGGGGCTGGCCCCATGGTCAGGCTACTGTTGCTCAACCCGGCCGGCGACTCGCTGCGCGGGCTGAGCTACTCGCCGTTTGGGCTCGGCCGGGCCTTGCTCAACAACTTCAACTCTAATGACCGCACGCTACCGCTGCGTGACCGGGGCTTTCTGCTGCTGGCGCGGCTGGATACGGCTATTGGCTCGCCCATTCCGGTGGTGCTGAAGGTAGATGCGCAGCTACAGCCGCAGTGGTCATTTGCCTACCGCCCGCCCATCGGCGGGGGGCTACGAAATGCCATCAGCTTTGCGGGCATGTGTGAGCTGAGTGATGGCTCCGTGCTGGTGCTGTCGGCTAATAGTGCCGGCATCACTACCAATCTGCCCTACACGCTCCTACGCCTCAGCCCCACGGGCCAGCTGCTGAACACGTACCCGCTGCTGAGCCAAATTTGCGCCCAGGTGCAGCCGCATAAGCTGCTAGCCGACGGTGACAGCGCCGTATATATATTCGGGCGCTGCGTGGCGGGCAGTCCCACGTTTGGCGAGCTGTACACGGCGCGCATCCGGCTGCGGGGGCTACCAGGTATCGTCACCGCGACGGCTACTCCCAGGGCCGTAGCCGGCGCAGTGGCGCTAGAGCCGCCTTACCCCAACCCAGCCAGTAGCACGGCCACCGTGGCCTACCGCCGCCCACCACGCAGCGGGCGGGCGGAACTCCAACTCACTAATATGCTGGGCCAGGTGGTGCGCCGCTGGCTGCTGGTCGCTGGCGGCAGTGGCACGGTGGTGCTGGAACTGGGTGGGCTGCCGGCGGGCGTGTATCTGTGTGCGCTCCGGGTGCCGGGCTGGCTCCCGGCCACGCGCCGCCTTGTGGTGGCACCCTAGAGGTTAGGCCAAGGTATTTGGACGAGTTGTCAGAACAGAGCCAGCCGTGACGCTTAACAGTGAATGGGGTCGCACTATAGTAAGAACGGAAAACAACGCTAAGGCCAGTTAATCAGATTCCGGTGGTGGGGTGTCTCAGGAAACGGGCATTTTTTCGGCCCAGTAAATAGCGCACGGAAAAAGCAGCAGAAAGTGGTCTGCAACTGTCTCATTAGCTGTTCTCATTATTCAACGGCTCACTATCTTTGCCCCCGTTGACTTATCGAGAAAAGCACTATGATTTTTGGTTATGCCCGCGTTAGTACCCCCGACCAGCAGTTGCATTTACAGACCGACGCGCTGCAAGCCTACGGCTGCGTGGAAGTCGCTCAGGAAAAAGTGTCATCGGTCAAAGAGCGGCCAGCTCTCCGGCACCTGCTGACCCGCTTGCGGCCGGGCGATACGCTCGTGGTGTGGAAGCTCGACCGACTGGGCCGTTCGCTCAAAGACCTGGTCACCCTAGTCAGCGGCTTCCAGCAACAGGACATTCACTTTGTCAGCCTGCAGGACCACTTGGACACGACGACGGCACAGGGCCGGCTGATGTTTAACCTGTTTGCCTCTCTGGCCGAGTTTGAG
Source organism: Hymenobacter puniceus (assembly GCF_014333525.1). GTDB lineage: Bacteria > Bacteroidota > Bacteroidia > Cytophagales > Hymenobacteraceae > Hymenobacter. The sequence continues at coordinate 28,566 of NZ_JACSCX010000012.1, read as the reverse complement.
CGCGATATTATCCGGGAACGAACGAAAGCCGGCCTGACGGCCGCCCGCGCCCGCGGCCGGCAGGGCGGGCGGCCCAAGGGGCTGTCCAAAGAAGCCCTGTCCAAGGCCCAGGCCGCGAAAACGCTCTACCTGCAGCAGGATAAGACGGTGGCGGAAATCGGCCAGCTCCTAGGGGTCGGCCGGGCCACCATTTACCGCTACTTGGCGTACCTGGGGGTGGCAACCGGCGGAAAAGCGCAGGAATCGGCGTAGTTGCCGCATTGCCGGGTGCCTGCTTGTGACGGCCGCCGTCAGAAAGTCTTCAGAATTGCCGGCTACCTTTCTGCTGTTCCTAACCTTGCTCTCCCGTGAAGCTGCTGATTGTAGAAGACGAGCCCGCCCTGCGCACCTCCTTGGTGGAGTACCTGCGCCAGGACGGCTATGTTGTGGAAGCCGCGGCTAGTTACGAGCAGGCCCACGAGAAGATTAAGCTCTACCAGTACGACTGCGTGCTGCTGGATTTGACCCTACCCGACGGCAACGGGCTGGACGTGGTGCGCACGCTCAAAGCCGACCGCTCCCCGGCCGGCGTACTCATTATCTCGGCCCGGGGGGCGCTCGACGACAAGGTGCTGGGCTTGGAGTTGGGGGCCGATGACTACCTGGCCAAGCCGTTTCACCTCTCGGAGCTAAGCGCCCGGCTGAAGGCCATTATCCGGCGGCGGCAGTTTCAGGGGCAGCGCCACCTGCTGTTTCAGGAGTTGACCGTGTTTCCCGACCAGGCCCAAGTGCTGGTCAACGGCGAGCCGGTACTGCTCACGCGTAAGGAGTTTGACTTGCTGCTGTACCTGCTTACCCAGCCCGGCCGCGTGCTAACCAAGGAGTCCATTGCCGAGCACGTCTGGGGCGACGCGGCCGATGCGGCCGACTCCTTCGACTTTCTCTACACCCACCTCAAGAACCTGCGGCGTAAGCTGCAGGAGAAAGGAGCCGGGGACTACATCCGCTCCGTCTACGGGGTAGGCTACAAGTTCAGCGCGGAATGAAGCTGCTGGCCGCCACCAACCGCTACTACCTGCTGCTGGCCACCGTGCTCTTCACAGTGGGCAGCGTACTGCTGTACTACGGCGTGCGCTGGACGCTGCAAAGCGAGGTGGAGGAGCGCCTGTTTCAGCAGCGCGACTACCTGCGCGAGCAGGTGCAGCGCACCGGCCGCCTGCCCGGCACCCCGTTCGAGGGCCGCATGCAGTTCAGCCCGCAGCGGCAGCCGGAAGGCCTGCGCGACACCCTGCTGCTGGAACCCCTGGAAAACGAGCTGGAGCCCTACCGCCAACTCACGTTCCGGCTGCAGCTCAATGGGCAAACCCAGTGGGTATCGCTGAGCAAAGCCTTACTGGAAACCTACGAAGTCCAGCGCCTGATTCTGCTGCTGCTGGTGGGCGTGCTGGGCACGCTGCTGCTGGGCGTGGTGGTACTCAACCGCTGGCTGACCCGCCGCCTCTGGGCCCCATTTGAGCAGACCCTGCACCAGCTGCGTGGCTATGAGGTGCGCCAGCATCAGGTGCTGCAGCTGCCCGCTACCCGCATCGAGGAGTTTGCCCAGCTCAACCACACGCTTACCCAGTTGAGCGAGCGGGTCGCGGCCGACTACGCCACACTCAAGGAGTTCACGGAAAACGCGGCCCACGAAACCCGCACCCCCCTGGCCATCATGCAGGCTAAGCTGGAGCAGCTGCTCCAGCTGCCCGATCTGCCCGCGCCAGCCGGCCCACTGGTGGGCGACCTGTACGCGGCCGTGCAGCGGCTGGCCCGCCTGCACCAGGGCCTGACGCTGCTCAGCAAAATCGAAAACCAGCAGTTTGCCGCCGCCCAGCCGGTGCCGCTGGCCGAGCTGCTGCGCGAAAAGCTGAGTCAGCTGGAGGAGTTCATCCAGCAGAAAGACCTACAGCTGGACGTACAGATCAGCGCCGAGCAGGTACTTATGATGCACCCGGCCTTGGCGGATTCGTTGCTCAGCAACCTGCTGCACAACGCCATCCGGCACAACCAGGCGGGTGGCCTGCTGCGGGTGGAGATGACGACCACCGAGTTGATTGTCACCAATGCCGGCCCGGCTCTGGCGGCGCAGCAGGATCCTGTACATTTTTTCGAGCGGTTCCGCAAGCAGAACGCAGCTTCCGAGTCGCCCGGCCTGGGCTTGTCAATTGTGCAGAGCATCACAGCTTTTTATGGCTTTACCGTGACGTACGACTACGTCCCGGAGCCGCCATGGCATACGCTGCGCGTCCGGTTTGGGCCGGTGGCCGTCCGGCCCTGACAACTACAGAATGTGCACAGAATTGGCCCTTACGTTTGGGGCCTACCTGTTCCTGTCTGTATGTTCCGCTCTGTGCTGCTCCCTTGGCTGTGCTGTCTGCTGCCCCTGTTTCCGGCTCGGGCCCAGATGCTACCATCCGCTTCGCTAACGCCCTCCTCTGGTGACTCCACCATACGTCAGGCGCTCTGGCAGCGGCCGGTGAGCCGGGCGGTGCTGGTGCCTACGCTGCTGCTCACGGCCGGCGCCCTGACCACCCACCGGGTGGAGCTGCTGGAATCGGACGAGGAAATGCGGGAGGAAATCCGCGAGCACATGGGCCGGCCCACGATGACGCTTGACAACCAGCTCCGCTACCTGCCGGGGGCAGCCGCGCTCGGCTTAGGCCTGGCCGGGGTGCCGGGCCGCCACAAACCGGTGGACCAGCTGCTGCTGGCGGCGCTAGCCTTCACCCTCAACGACGCGGTAACCAGCAACCTGAAGAAGCTCACGCAGGTGCAGCGCCCCGACGGGTCCAATCTCCATTCCTTTCCCAGCCAGCATACCAGCCTGGCCTTTGCCTCGGCCACGTTCCTGCACAAGGAATACGGCGGGCGCAGCATCTGGTACAGCCTCGGGGGCTACGGCGTGGCCGCTACTACGGGAGTCATCCGTATGGCCAAGGATGCGCACTGGCTCTCCGACGTGCTGGCCGGAGCCGGCGTGGGCATCCTCTCCACCGAGGCGGCCTACTGGTTGTATCCGCGCCTTATGAAGCCGATGCGCCGGGTGCTGGGCAGCCGGGCACTGGTGGTACCCAGCTACCAGCAGGGAGCATTGGGGGCCACCGCGGTAGTCCGGCTGTGAGGCTGCTACTTCTCTTTTCCCTGAATCTGGTACCACTTCCTGCAAGACAGTATATGCGCAAGCGACTTGTCCATTACCCGTTGCTGCTCCTGTTGAGCGGCGTAGTAGCTCACCCTCTTTCGGCGCAGGTAGTACCCCTGCAGACGATACTCCCGGATACCACGCACAAGTTTGAGAACCCTAATGCCGTAGCGGCAAGCAGCAAGAAGCCGTGGTACGCCGGCAAGCTGGTGAAAGCCACCATCGTGCCGGCCGTGCTCATTGGCTACGGGGCCTACACCTTCAACGGGGGCGGCTTTTACACCAACCAGCAGGCCAACCGCGACATTCACCGGGTATTCCCCACCTTCCGCACCCGCGCCGACGACCTGCTCATCTTCGCCCCGTACCTGGAGCTGGGCGCCGTGCTGTTCTCGGGCGTGGAGTCGCACAACGACCGCCTCAACATGGGGCTGGTGGTGCTGAAAAGCGAGCTGATCATGCTCAGCACAACCTACGCGGTGAAGTTCCTGAGCCGCGAAACCCGGCCGGATGGGTCCGATAACCTGTCGTTTCCCTCGGGGCACACGGCGCAGGCATTTCTGGCAGCCAGCATCGTGCACACCGAGTTTCGGGACAAGAGCCAGTGGTACGGCATCGGCGCTTACACGCTGGCCACCAGCGTGGCCGCGCTACGCATGATCAACAGCAAGCACTGGCAGAGCGACGTGGTGGCTGGGGCCGGCTTTGGCATCCTGTCGGCGCACCTGGGCTACCTCACCCACCGCAACCGGTGGGGCCGCAAGCCTACGATGGTGGGCCTGAACGTAGCCCCGGCCTACTTCGGCGGTGGCACACCCGGCCTGACGGTAAGCTGGCGCGCCCGCTAACGGCCCGGTTGCATGCAATCCGTCCTGAAAAAGATTCCCGAGGTTACCCTGCTGTTCTGGGTAATGAAAATCTGCGCCACTACCCTGGGGGAAACGGCCGGTGACCTGCTGGCCCAGACGCTAAACGTGGGCTACGGGGCCAGCACCCTGCTGTTGCTCGGGCTGTTTCTGGCGGTGCTGCTCGGGCAGTTGGCCGCCCGGCACTACGTTCCCGCCCTGTACTGGGCCGTGATTCTGGCCACGAGTACGGCCGGCACTACCCTCTCGGACTACCTGGACCGGACCCTGGGCCTGGGGTATGCCACGGGGGCGGGGCTGCTGGTGGGCCTGCTGCTGGCCGTGCTGGGGCTGTGGTGGGCAAGCGAAAAGTCCTTGTCCGTGTCCGACATCCGCACCCGTCGCGGCGAGCTGTTTTACTGGACGGCCATTCTGGTGTCCAACACGCTGGGCACCGCACTGGGCGACTACCTGGCCGACAGCTCCGGCCTGGGGTTCGGGGGTGGCGCGCTGCTGATCGGCAGCTTACTGGCCGCCGTGGTAGGCGCCTACTATCTCACCGGCATTTCGCGGGTACTGCTCTTCTGGCTGGCCTTCGTGCTGACCCGGCCGTTTGGGGCCACCTTTGGCGACCTGCTCACCAAGCCGGTAGCGAAAAACGGGCTGGGGTTCGGCACGCAGGGCTCCTCCCTGATTCTACTGCTACTGCTGGGGGCGCTGGTGGCGTATACCACCTGGCGGCCACAGGTCCCCGCGCAAACCCATCCACCGCGCAGCTAATCAGGCGCCGCGGCTCCCGCTGGCAGCCACCAGCTGCCGACTACTCCCCTTACCCGCCCGCCGCATGTATCTATCCGCACTTTGGGGCTTTGGCCGACTGCTCTGGCGGCGGCACCGCCAGCTGCTGCTCGGGCTGATAATGGGCTTCGTGGGGCCCTGGTGCGTGTTTATCAAGGTAGCCCAGGAAGTATGGGAAGACCAGGGCTTCTTCGGCGACCAGGCCCTGCTGGAACTGCTGCACCGGACTGGCAGCCCCGGGCAGGACGCCGTGGCCCTGTGGATGGCCCGGGCCGGGGGCATGCTTTGGACGCCCGTAGTGGAGGCCACGGTTCTACTGGGCCTGCTGCTGGCTCGGCAGCGGCGGGCGGCCCTGTTTTTTCTGCTCGCGGTGGGCGGAGCTGGCGTGCTGAACTTGTTTGCCAAGCTGCTGCTGGCGCGGGCCCGCCCGGCACTCTGGGTGTCCATCGCCCCGGAGACCACCTACAGCTTTCCCAGCGGGCATGCCATGGGGGCGGCGGCCCTGGCCCTGACGCTCGTTGTGCTGCTTTGGCCCACCCGGGGCCGCTGGGTAGCCGTAGGGCTCGGCACGGGCTGGGCGCTGCTCATGGGCTGGTCGCGCATGTACCTGGGTGTGCATTTCCCCTCCGATGTGCTGGCCGGCTGGGTGGGGGCCATGGGCTGGGTGGGCGGCATACACCTGCTCTTTGACCGGCACGCCCTGGACCTGGGCCAGCTGTGGCGCGACACTCGCACCTACTGGCTGGCCCGGCGGAGCTGAGCACGCGCCCAGCCCTGGTCTTGTCTGGTCTGGTCTCCGCCGGCCAACTAATGCGCACGAGCATCCACCTGCCATGGTGGCAGGACGACTACAGAATTGCTTCAGAAAGGCCTCGTATTCTTGGGCCTGTTTCAACTTCACGCATTCTTCATACTTGGGTTTAGTACTACTCATGCGAGCCAGAAAAGGCGGTGAAAACACGCCGGAGCCAGCGAGCTAAGTCCAAGATCCTACTCTGCACCTATCCCGGCGGTAGCACTCTGCCCAGGTAGTTGCCCCCAGCAGCCGTTGCCGTGACCATACATTCCCCGCTTCCACCTCCCGTTTCCCTGGCCGCCACGCTTCGCCGGCGCTGCCTCTGGCTGCTGGCGCTACCCCTGTTGCTAGCGGGCTGCGTGAGTACCAAATCGACCTACACCCGCGACCATGTGGCCCGCCGGCTACAGGCGCGGGCCGGCTACGAGCTGGGGCCGGGCCGCTCAGCTACCGTCCCCGCCCCCGCGCTGCCAAACCTGCAGGACGGCCTGAGCGAGGAAGAAACCGTGAGCCTGGCGCTCACGCGCAATCCCGCCTTTCAGGCGGACCTGAGTACGCTGGCCCTTGCCCAGGCTGATTTGCAGGACGCCGGTCTGCTGGCCAATCCTGTGCTCACGGGCGTGACGGCCTACGGTACCTCGCCCGTATTTCTGGCCCTGAACTTCGCCTCCGATCTGCTCTGGCAGCGCCCGGGCCGGGTGGGAGCCGCCCAGCTCGAAACCCAGCGCGTGGCCGAAAGCCTGGTGAGCCGGGGCCTGCTCGTGAGCCGCGACGCCCAGGTAGCCTACACCGACATTACGCTGGCCGAGGAGCGGCTGCGCATTGCCCGTGAGGCCATTACCATGCGGGCCGAGGTAGCGCGCATTGTGCGGGCCCGCTACCGGGTGGGTGAGGCCAGCGAACTGGAAACCGTGGCCCCCAGCGCTGATAGCCTACGCGCCGTCGACGACTTCTATCGCGCCCGCCGCGACGCCCAGGTGGCCCGCCTGCGGCTTTTTGCCACGCTCGGACTGGATTCGGTGAATGCCGACTCGGTGCGCTTCACGGCGGCTCCTACCTCTGCTACTACCGTGCCGCCGCTGCGCACGCTGCTGGACTCGGCCTACGCGGCCCGGCCCGACCTGTGGGCCGCCCGCATCGGCATTGAGGGCATCGGCAAGCGGCTGAAGTGGGAACGGAGCCGGGTGTTCTCGTTCGTACTCTCGCTCAACGCCCGCCTCAACGACCCTAATCCCGTGCACCTGGGGCCGGGCGCGGCCATCGGCCTGCCTATTTTCAACCGCAACCAGGGCCGCATCTCACGGGTCAAAGCCGAACTGGAACAGGCCTCCTGGCAGTATCTAGCCCTGCGCCAGACCGTGAACCTGGATGTGCGCGAGGCCTACGCCCAGTACGAGCAGGCCACCCAGAGCGTGGCCCTGTGGGAACGAAGCTACCTGCCCAGCCTGAGCGACGCGCTACGCCGCTCCACCAACGCCTTTATCAACGGCGACTTTCCCTACGTGCAGGTGGCCGAAACCACCCGCCAGCTGCTCGATGCCCGCCAGCGCGCTGCCGACGCCCGCGCCGACCAGCGCCGCGCTCTGGCCCGGCTGCGCTACGCCGTGGGTGGCCGCTTCTAACTTCTCCGACATCTTCCTGCCATGTACTTTCCCCCGTTCACATCCTCTCTGCTGGTAGCCGCCCGCTGCCTGGCGCTGACTAGCCTGCTCGGCGGCGTGGTGGCCTGCGGCAAAGCCGAAAAGCCCAAGGCCGTCAGCCCCGCCGAAGTCGAAAACCCGGTCAAGGAGTCGGACCTGACTACCATAGTTATTACTGCTGACGCGGAAAAGCGGCTGGGCATCAAAACCGTGGCCATTACAACCGACAACGTGCAGGCCACGCGGGAAGTAGGCGGCGAGATTCAGGCCGTGCCGGGCCAGGCCGTCACCATTGTGGCCCCCGTGCAGGGCACGCTACGCGGCGGGGCCAGCCTCACGGCCGGCCAGCGCGTACGCCAGGGCCAGACGCTGTACAGCTTGGTGCCGCTGCCGCCGGAGCGCGACCTGCTCACCCTCGACCAGGGCACCACCCAGGCCCGCACCCAACTGCAGGTAGCCCAGGCCCGTCTGCAACGGGCCGAGGAGCTGCTGGCCGACCGCGCGGGCAGCGTGCGGGCCCGCGACGACGCCCGCGCCGACGTGGCGTTGGCTCAGCGCGCCTTAGCCGACGCCCGCGCCCGGCAGGGGGCCATGAACGGCAATACCGGCGGCGGGCAGGCCCTGCCCATCAAAGCGCCGTTGAGCGGGGTGGTGCAGCGCGTGAACGTCGCGCCCGGCTCGGTGGTGACGGCCAACACGGTGCTGGTGGAGCTGGCTGCCCTCAACAAAGTATGGGTGCGCGTGCCATTGTTCGTGGGTGATTTGCGTCGTTTGGGCAAGGAACAGTCCGTGACCGTACGGCCCCTGAACGGGGGCGCGGCCCGGCAGGCCCGGCCCGTAGAAGCCCCCTTGCTCAGCGCCTCCGCCGGTACCGGCACGCCCGGTGCGGGTGCAGCCGGCACGGGCACGGCCGACGTGTTCTACGAGTTGGACAACACCGACGAGGCCTTCCGCCCCGGCGAGCGGGTGGCCGTGGACGTGACGCTGGGCAGCGGCAGCTCAGCCACGGGCGGCACCGCCACAACGGCTGCCCTGACCATTCCGGCCGCCGCGCTGCTCTACGACGCCTCGGGCGGGCAGTGGGTGTACGTGCGCACTAAACCGCTGCAGTACACCCGGCAGCGGGTAGAGGTGCAACGGGCAGTGGGTAACCAGATTGTCATCTCTCGGGGCGTGCAGGCCGGCGCGGAAGTCGTGACCGACGGCGCGGCAGAATTATTCGGAACTGAATTTGGCGGCAGCCACTAAGCCATGAAGTGGATCATAGAATCGGCGCTGCGGCTGCGGCTGGTAGTGGTCATCCTGTTTGGGGTGTTGCTGGTGGCGGGCCTGCAGGTGGTGCGCAACACGCCCCTGGATGTATTCCCCGAGTTTGCTCCGCCCTACGTGGAAGTGCAGACCGAAGCCCCAGGTTTGAGTACGGCCGAGGTGGAAGCTCTGGTGAGCGTACCGCTGGAAAACGCGCTGAACGGCACGCCCGACGTGAAGAAAATCCGGTCCAAATCGGTGCTGGGGCTCTCGTCGGTGGTGCTGTACTTCCCGCAGGGCATTGACATCAACAACGCCCGGCAGGCGGTGCAGGAGCGGCTGGCGCGGGTGGCGCCCACACTACCCGGCGTGGCCCGCCCCCCGGTGATGCTCTCCCCGCTGTCTTCGACCAGCCGGGTACTCAAGATTGGCGTTTCCTCCGATAGCCTGACGCAGGTGGAGATGACGACGCTGGCCCGCTGGAGCATCCGCCCGCGTCTGATGGCGGTGCCCGGGGTGGCCAACGTGGCCATCTGGGGCCAGCGCGACCGGCAGCTGCAGGTGCTGGTGAACCCCGAGCAGCTGCGCACCCTGGGCCTGACGTTGGCCGAAGTGGAAAAGGCCGCGGCCGACGCTACCTCGCTAGCTGGCGGCGGCTTCATCGACTCGCCCAACCAGCGTTTGGCCGTCTCGCAAAGCTCGGCTATTCAGTCGGCCGCCGATTTGGCCCAGATGCCCGTGACCTTCCGCAACGGCGTAAGTCTGAAGCTGGGCGAGGTGGCGCAGGTGGTCGAGGGCTTCCCCGCGCCCATCGGCGACGCCGTGATTAACGACGGACCCGGTCTGCTGCTCATCGTGGAAAAGCAGCCCGGCGCCAATACCCTGGACGTGACCCGGCAAGTGGAAGCGGCCCTGAACGCCATGCGGCCGGGCCTGAAGGGCCTGGATATCGACTCCACCATCTTCCGGCCGGCGACCTTTATCGAGATGTCGCTCAGCAACCTGAACAAGTCGCTGCTCATCGGCTGCGTGCTGGTGGTGCTGGTGCTGCTATTCTTTTTGTACGAGTGGCGCACGGCCCTGATTAGCGCTTTGGCGCTGCCCACGTCGCTGATTGCGGCGGCGCTGGCCCTGCGTTACTCCGGCAAAACCATCGACACGATGGTGCTGGCCGGCCTCATCATTGCCCTGGGCGAGGTGGTCGACGACGCCATTATCGACGTGGAAAACATCATGCGGCGGCTGCGGCTGAACCACGAAGCGGGCTCACCCAAAACCGCGTTTGCGGTGGTATATGAGGCCTCCATGGAAGTACGGTCAGCCGTGATCTACGGCTCCGTTATCGTGGCGCTGGTCTTGCTGCCCATCTTTTTGCTACCGGGCCTGTCGGGGGCGTTTTTCCAGCCGCTGGCCTTTGCCTACGTGCTGGCCATCCTGGCCTCCCTATTCGTGGCCCTGACCCTGACGCCGGCCCTGGCCCTGCTGCTGCTGCCCAAGGCAGCGGAGAAAAAGTCGAAGGACGCGCCGGTGGTGGCCTGGCTGAAGCGGCACTACGCCCGGGTGCTGCCCGGTTTGCTGGCTCGTCCCAAGCGCGTGGCCTGGTCGCTGACTGGTGTGGCGGTGGTGTCGATGCTGCTGGTGCCGTTTTTCGGCCAGGAGTTTTTGCCCAACTTCAAGGAGTACGACTTTCTGATGCACTGGGTGGAGAAGCCCGGCACCTCGCTGCAGGCCATGTCGCGCATCACGGTGCGGGCCAGCAAGGAGCTGCGCGCCATTCCGGGCGTGCGCAACTTCGGGGCCCACATCGGCCGCGCCGAGGTGGCCGATGAGGTGGTCGGACCCAACTTCACCGAGCTGTGGATTTCCGTCGACCCCAAGGTGGACTATGAGCAGACCGTGGCCAAAATCCAGACCGTGGTGGACGGCTACCCCGGTCTCTACCGCGACCTGCTGACGTATTTGCGCGAGCGAATCAAGGAGGTGCTCACCGGCACCTCGGCTACCATCGTGGTGCGCATCTTCGGCCCCGACCTCGACCAGCTCTACACCAAGGCCAAGGAAGTCGGCAGCAAACTCGAAGGCGTGGAGGGCGTGGTGGACCTGAAAGTGCAGCAGCAGACGCTGGTGCCCCAGATTCAGGTGAAGATAAAGCCCGAGGCAGCGGCCCGCTTCGGCCTCAGCCCCGGCACCGTGCTGCAGGCCATCAGCACGCTGGTAAAGGGCCGCAAGGTGGGCGAAATCTACCAGGAGCAGAAGATTTTCGACGTGGCCGTGTGGGGCCAGCCGGCCGTGCGCTCCGACTTCGGGGCCGTGCGCGACCTGCTCATTGGCCTGCCCGGTGGTGGGGCCGTGCCCCTGCGCGAGGTGGCTGATGTACGCATCGTGCCCACGCCAAACGAAATCACCCGCGAAGCTTCCTCCCGCCGCATCGACGTGACGCTCAACGTGCGCGGCCGGGACCTGGGCTCCGTGGCCCGCGACGTGCAGGCGCAAGTGGATGGCGTGGCCTTCGAGGCCGGCTACCACCCCGAAATCCTGGGCGAGTACGCCGAGCGGCAGGCCTCGCAGAATCGCATGTCGCTGCTGGTGTGCCTCTCGCTCATCGGCATCTTCCTGGTGCTCTACACCGACTTCGGCACCGTGCGGCTGGCTACGCTAGGCATTCTAAGTTTGTTTTTCGCCGTGTCGGGCTGTTTGCTGGCGGCCTTTCTCACGGGCGGCGTGCTCTCGCTAGGCTCCATCGTGGGCTTTATCACGGTGCTCGGGGTGGCGGCGCGCAACAGCATCATGCTCGTCAGTCACTACCAGCACCTGGAGCGGGAAGAGGGCATGCCTTTCGGCAAGGAGCTTATCATTCGCGGCTCGCTGGAGCGGGTGTCGCCCATCATCATGACGGCCCTGACGTCGGTGCTGGCCCTGCTGCCCATCATCCTGGCCGGCAACGAGCCGGGCTCTGAAATCGAGCACCCCATGTCGGTGGTCATTCTGGGCGGCGTCATCACCTCCACGGTGCTCAACCTGCTGGGCATGCCGGCGCTCTACTGGGCCTTCGGGCGGAAGGCAGGTAGCCCGTCCGACTCCGCGAACCAGTAGAAAAGCGTGGGCTGAGACCCTGGACGTTCCCCCGATGCCGGTAGAATTTCTTAGCAACGACCAAGCCGCCCGGTACGGGTGCTATCATGCCGACCCGAGCCCGGAGCAACTCAGCCGTTTCTTCTACTTGAGCGGCCCGGACCTGCAGTGGTTATCGGGGCGTCGGCGCCCTTACAACAAGCTGGGATGTGCCGTGCAGCTCTGCACCCTCCGTTTCCTGGGCACCTTTCTGCCTGACCCCACGCAGGTGCCGACCAGTGTAGTTCACACGCTGGCTCAGCAACTCGGTTTGCCGGCGGAGTCGTTGGACGGCTACCATACCCGCCCTAATACGTGGTATGACCACCAAGCTAGCCTGGTGGCGTACTCAGGGTACGTGCCCTTCGATGCCCGGCAAGCGTTTCGACTCACGCGCTGGCTCTACGCGCAGGTAACCACCAGCACGGTGCGCCCGAGCGTTCTGTTTGATTTGACCACAGCGCATCTGGTTACTCTGCGCGTGGTGTTGCCAGGCGATTCGCTCCTGACGCGCCTCATTGTGCGGGTGCGCGAACAGAGTGGCCAGCACATCTACCGCCACCTGCGGGCCCGCCTCAGTCCCGCGCAGCAACTTGCCTTGGAAGCGTTGCTGCTGGTGCCCGCGAGGGAGCGGCTAACGCCCTTGGAAGTGTTGCGAATACCGCCCACCCGCGTGTCCGCTTCTGCCCTGGTGGTCGCCCTGCGGCGGTTGGAGCAGATTTGGGCCGTCGGCGTGGGGGATGTGTCCGTGCAGAATGTAGCCGAAGCCCGGCTGGTCCGTATGGCCCGACATGCCCAGCTGACGTGGGCCCAGCCCTTGCTACGCATGGGCGAGGAATGTTGCCTGGCCACGCTGCTGGTGTTCGTGCAGGCCTTGGAACGCACGGCCACTGACGACGTGCTGGATTTGTTTGACGGGCTAATGACGTCGCTGGCCCTGCGCGGGGAAACCAAGCGTCGTAGTGAGCGGCTTCGCTCGCTCAAAGACCTGGACCATGCCGCCCTGCTGCTCCAGCAAGCTGTCTGCATCCTGCTCAACGAGGCGGTACCCGCCAAAGCAATACGACCCCGGGCCCTGGCCGTCCTGGGCGAGGCCCGATTACGGGTGGCGGCAGACGCCGTGCAGGCGCTGGCTAGCCCGCAGGAGGACCCTATGGCGCAAGCGCTGAGCGGCAGCTATGCCACGGTGCGCCGCTTCTTGCCCGCCTTGCTCGGCAGCGTCAAGTTCGAAGGTACTCCATCAGCCAAACCCCTACTGGATGCCTGGCACTTCCTGCAAGCGCAGGAAACGAGCGGCCGGGGCCGGCCCAAATGGACTTCCGCCCCCCGCGCGGTGGTGCCCAAGGGGTGGGCGGGGCGGGTATTTCCTGCCGAAGGCGAGGTAAATCCACCCGCGTATACCATATGCGTGCTCGACCGGCTGCATCAAGCTTTGCGCCGCCGGGAGGTATTTGTAGTACGTAGTGAACGGTACGGCGACCCACGGGCCGAACTGCTACGGGGCGAACAGTGGGAGGTGGCGCGCGATTCCGTGGCGCGGGCCCTAGAAAGGTCTACTGACCCAACCGTCGAAGTGGGTCGACTCCAGCAGCAACTGCGGGACGCCTACCGCGAGGTGAGTGAAAATCTAGCGCAGAATACGGCCCTGGAGCTGCGGCAGGAGAACGGACAGCCATACGTGGTGGTCAGTCCCCTGGCGGCACAGCAGGAGTCTGCGCGCTTACAGCACCTGCGGGAGCACCTGGCCAGCCAGTTGCCCCAAGTCGAACTGGCCGCGCTGCTCCTGGAAGTGGAGGCCTTTACCGGTTTTGCCAGCGCCTTCAGCCATGTGGCCGATGGGCAGACGGCCGCCACCGACCTGCCCCTGAGTATCTGCGCCGTTCTGCTGGCCCAGGCCTGCAACATCGGCCTGAAAACGGTGGCGCGGGCCGACGTACCGGCCCTGACGTTGCCGCGCTTGTCGTGGGTACAGCAAAATTACGTGCGGGTCGAAACGCTCACCGCCGCGAATGCCCGGCTCGTGGACGCACAAGCGGGGCTGCCGCTGGCCCAGGCCTGGGGCGGTGGGGAAGTGGCCTCGGCCGACGGGATGCGCTTCGTCGTGCCCGTGCGCACCCTGCACGCCGGCTGGAACCGCAAATACTACGGCTCGCAGCGTGGCGTGACCTACTACAACTTCACGGGCGACCAGTTCACCGGCTTTCACGGCATCGTCATTCCCGGTACGCTGCGCGACTCCCTCTTCATCCTGGCCGGGCTGCTGGAACAGCAAACCAGCCTGGACCCACGCGAAATTATGGCCGACACCCACGGCTACAGCGACGTGGTTTTCGGCCTGTTCGCGTTGCTGGGCTACCGCTTCAGTCCCCGGCTGGCCGACTTGGCCGACCAGCGTTTCTGGCGGCTGCAGAAAGACGACGATTACGGGCCGCTGAACGCGTTGAGCCGCCACGTCATCAATGCCCGTCTCCTTATCGAGCACTGGGACGATATGCTACGGCTGGCCGGCTCACTTAAAGTGGGCAAGGTCAAGGCCCCGGCCGTGATGCGCACCCTGCAACGGGCCGGAGCCTTATCGGGCCTGGGCCGGGCCGTGGCCGAATTAGGGAGGGTGGAGAAAACGCGCTACCTGCTGGCCTACGTCCACGATGAGGCCTACCGGCGGCGCATCCTGGTGCAACTCAACCGGGGTGAAGGGCGGCATGCGCTGGCCCGCGCCGTCTTTCACGGCAAGAAAGGCGAGTTGCGCCAGCGCTACCGCGAGGGTATGGAGGACCAGTTAGGAGCCCTGGGTTTGGTGGTGAATGCGCTGGTGCTATGGAACACACGTTATTTACAGCAAGCGCTGGTGCAACACCAAGAAACGGGTGGGGAAGTACTGGAGGAGGACATTACCCGGCTTTCGCCGTTATTGTATGAGCACGTCAACATGCTGGGACGCTACGATTTTACGTTGCCCGAAAGCCTTGCTGCGGGGCAATTGCGGCCGTTGCGGGACCCGGCCGATTGGGAAGAACAACTCGCGCAAGTTCCTTAGCGTTGGTTTCCGTTCTTACTCTTGTGCTACCCCGACTACTGGGCGCTGGCCCAGCGCAAAGCGCAGCGCGAGCACGAGGCGCACCTGCAGGCCATTCGCCAGGCCCGCGAGACGGCCCTGCGCGTCTTCGCCCAGGTGGCGCGCACGGTCGTCGACGAGCAGATCCCAGCCGGGCTGGTGCGCGAAGCCGTGTTTGAGACCATTCCGCGGGAACAGGTCGAACAGTCCCTGCAAGCCTACTTTGCCCTGAGCGATACCCGCTTGGATTCGCCCCTGGCGTTTTTGCTGCGGCGCTACGCGCACCTGAAGCAGTTTTCCGCCCGCCTGTTGCGGCAGGTCTCGTTTGCCAGCGCTTTTGCCGGTGACCGGTTCGCCGAGGCCCTGACCCTGGTGGTGGAGTTGCAGACCGGCGCGCGGCGCAAGCTGCCGGCCGATGCGCCAACCGACTTCATCACGCCTTCCTGGCACGGGTTTGTGCACCCGCAGCAGGTGCCGGAGCGGTTGCCCTACGAACTGTGCGTGCTGGCCACCTTGCGCGAGCGGCTGCGCTCGGGCGACGTGTTCGTGCCCGGCTCGCGCAAATACGCCGACCTGGAGAGCTATCTGATTCCCGCCGCCCAGTGGCCGGGCCTGCGCGGGGAAGTGCTGCGCCAGCTGGGGCTACCGGAGGACCCGCGTCAGCGCCTGCACGCCCGCCTCGCCGAGCTCGAAGCGCTGCTGCCGCGGGTAACGGCCCTGCTGGCCGAAGGCGGGGAGGTGCGCCTGGAAGCGGGTGAGTTGGTGGTGACGGCGCTGCAGGCCGAGGAATTGCCGGAATCGCTCCGGGTGCTGGACGAGCAGATTCGCGCCCGCATGCCGGTGGTCGAGTTGACCGACATCTTGGTCGAAGTGGACGGCTAGACCGGTTTTTCGGAACTGCTACGTGAATCATTGGCTGGAGCTGTTGACGACCCGGAGCCAGTGTACGCCGCCTTGTTGGCGGCCGCCTGTAACATTCCGTTGGCCGACATGGCCCGCAGCACCGGCTTGGACTACCAAACGGTGTGGTGGGCCACCCACCAGTTCCTGCACGAGCAGCCGTTGCGGGCGGTCACTACCCGCGTGGTCAACCAGCAGCACCGCCAGTGGCTGGCCCGGCACTGGGGCGGTGGGGGCTTGTCCTCTTCGGATGGCCAGCGCTTCCCCGTCAGCGGGGCCGTGCGCAACGCCAAAGCCCTGCCGCGCTACTTCGGCTACGGCCGGGGCGTGACCTTCTACACCCACACGGCCGACCACTACGCTCAGTACGGCAGCAAGGTCATCCCCGCCACCGAGCGGGACGCCACGTATGTGCTGGATGAGGTGCTGGGCAACGAAACCGACGTGGTCATCGTCGAGCACGCCACCGACACGCACGGCTACACGGACCTGATTTTCGGACTTTTTGACCTGCTGGGCCTGCAGTACTCGCCGCGTCTGCGCGACATCGGCGACCAGAAGCTCTGCCGCATCCGGGGCCGCGAGCTGAGTTACCCGGGCCTTCACTTCACCGGCCACGTGCAGCCCGGCTACATCGAGGCCCGCCTGGACGACTTGCTGCGAATAGCCGGCTCCTTCAAGTTGGGTTACGTGACGGCCTCGCTCTTCATCAGCAAGCTACAGGCTTACCCCCGGCAAAACCACCTGACCTAGGTGCTGCAGGCCTACGGCCAGCTCATTAAAACCAATTTCATTCTGCGCTACCTGCAGAGCCAGCCGTTGCGGCGACGCATTCACGCCCAGCTCAACAAAAGGGAGGAATTGCACGCGCTTCGGGCCTGGCTTTGGTTCGGCAGTGAGGGCGTGATCCGGCGCAAACAGCAGGAGGAGCAGGCCGAGGCCGCCCGTTGCCTGACGCTGCTCACCAACTGCGTGCTGCTCTGGAATACGGTCTACATGCAGGAGGTCCTGCAGCAACTGCAAACGGAAGGGTATCCAGTGGACGAGGCCCATTTTGAATACCTCTCGCCCAGCCGCTACGAGCATATTAACCGACTGGGCAAGTATTCCTTCGAGAATCCGGCGCAGGTGGACCCGCTGCACCGCCGGCCGTTACGCCAGCCGTAGAAGCCCGCTGGGGCGGGGAAATTCCTTAGCGTGTAAATCCGCCCCGTTGGAAGAAGAACCCCTATAAGAAGGCCTAGCAGCAGGCGCTCAGGCGCTGACTTACTCCGGGGCTGCTACGAGCAGCACGGCCGTCTCACCAACATCGTGGTGCAGCAGTTGGGCGTGAGCATGTCCACGCCCACGCGCTGCCTGGATGAGTTGGAGAAGGGCGGCTACCTGCAGAAAACTGGGACCCGCGGAGCAGAGACTGAGTACGGTTAATAGGCTCATGATTGGCTCACCACGCGCCGGCACCCAAGCGCAAATCCTTAAGTGAGCGCCGTGAAGGCGCTTTTTTAACAGGCAAATTGGCTCACGATTGGCTCAGGCAGTAGAATTCGGTCAGCTTGACTTTCAAAGCTGTTATCAGCAGTATTATCAGTGTTACTAGTATTACATATGTTACTAATATTACCTGTGTTACTGGTGTTACCATTTCTGTCAGTAGGACTTCCGAAATTCAGCTAATTTTGCTGGTGCAGTAGTCAAGCTACCGCGCTTCTAAGCCCTCAGTATGGACATCGATGTCGTCAACAAAATCAAGCACCTCGCCATTATTGCCCTCGCTTCCGATGACGAGCTGAGTGAAGCCATCGTGCTAAAGGGCGGCAACGCCATCGACCTGGCTTACAGCGGCCAGCAGGGCGCGGTTTCGCGCACTTCCTTTGACCTGGATTTTTCCCTGGCCGACGGCGACTTCCTAGAAGACCTACAGATCATTAAGGATAGAATTGAAAAGACGCTGGTGCAGACCTACGCCGAAAACGGCTACGTAGTGCTGGACTACAACTTTGTCATCAAGCCCAAAGTCAAACCCCAAGTGGCTGATTTTTGGGGTGGTTACCTGGTGGAGTTCAAAGTGGTGGAGCAGCACGTATTCGACCAGCCGAGCGCGAATCCCAAAGCGCAGCGGCGGGATTTTATCCCCCTGCGCCCCAACAATTCCTCGAAGTTTCAAATCGAGTTCAGCAAGTTCGAATACATGGGCGAAGGCAGCAAGCGGCCCATTAAAGTGGATGGCTACACCGTGTATGTGTACACGGCGGAAATGATAGTATTCGAGAAAGTACGGGCCATTTGCCAGCAGTTGCCGCAGTACGCCGAGATAATTCCTTCGCATACTCCAAGGGCGCGGGCCCGGGACTTCTACGATATCCACTTAATCATGGAGTCCCAAGGAGTAACCTGCAGGTCTGCCGAGAGCCGGGCGCTGCTGCAACACATCTTCGACGCCAAGCGTGTGCCGCTGGCGTTTCTACAACAGATGCGCCACCACAAGTCTCTGCACCGCGACGACTGGGAAAACGTCCGAGCGACGGTCTCCCAAACGGAAGAAGTGCAGGATTTTGACTTCTATTTCGACTACGTGATGAATGCCTTTGAAGGAATTACAGCCCCTTAGGGAAGTAAAGCCGCCAGTCGGCGGAATAATCCTTATCCTCCATATCGTACGTCAGGTAGAAATCGAATGCCTTCGGGCGCTCTCGCAACTCGTCTAACTTCTTGCCTTGGTAGCCGGCGCGCTCCAGATAGAACCCCACGGCCTGGAAGTAGGGGTAGATGAAATCCAAGGCGTCCAGCGTAGCCACCAACTTATTTAACGAGAGCTTGCCCCGGGCCTGGCGGTAGGCCTCCAGGACGGCCGAAACGCCCCCCGCGTAGCCGGGCCGCACGGTGCTGTCGAGCAGGGTGCGCTCCACATTGGTGGTGGGAATGCCGTCCAGCTGATGCACGCCTAAGCGGTTCGTAAAACCGCCGTTGAGCACCATAAACGTGAAGTCCCCGTAGCGAATGCTGGACGTGGTGCGGCGCTGGGGCTTGGCAAACGCCGCGTCAATGCCGGCCTGCGTCAGAGACGCATCCCGCTGGGGTTTCTTGGTCTGCTCAAACGTCACGTAAATAATCTTCGGCACCTGCGTGGTTAAGCCGTTCACCCATATGGCCGAGTAATGTGACAGGTAGGCCCGGGGGGCCAACGCCGTGGCGATGTGCAACACCGAAAACTCGTCCTGCACATAGAGTTCTTTCGAGGGCAAGTACCCGTCGGACTCCAGCTTTATCTTCTGGAGCACCTCCTTGGCCAGCAACTGGTCAATCAGCTTTTCCTCCGTGGTGGTCGGCGCAATGTTCCAGGTCGCCCGTTGTTCCTCCACCAAGGCAATCAGCTGCAACTTGGTAAAGGCCTTCTTGGGGTGCTGCTTAAAGAACGCCCGTATCCGGGCCTCTGCGATAACAAACCGTGATTTACCGGCCATAGCAGCGGTTGAACATGCCGAAACACTGGAAGTATATATACTTCCAGCAAAGTTAAGACATAAAAAGCAAAAAGTCAAATCCAAGGCCGCTGCACCAATTAGGGAGGGGTAGCAATGTCATGTTGGCCGCAAATACAAAGTGTATACACTTTGTATTACGCAAAGTTAAAGCTTTTTGTTCAGTAACGCAACTCCGTATGTTGTTCAGCTGTGTACGGAGCCAGCCACCGGTAATAGGCGCTGCACGGTCGTGGCATGAAACGCGTTACCGCGTCGCGTGCGGTAGCCGGCCTGGTTGAGTTCGGCCGCAATCTGCCAGAGGGTATGCCCTTTGGCGCGGAGCAGTTCAGCGAGTCGAGCGGCCTGGCGGTTGGCTTGGTGCTCGCGGGCATTGGCTTGCATGGCCGCCTGCCCCTGAGCGATAACCGCCGGGGTAAAATTGGCCGGGCTGCCCAACTTGACGCCGCGGGCCTTCTTGGCGGCCAGCGCGTCCTTGGTGCGCTTGGAGATAGTCTCGCGTTCGTGTTGGGCAATGACGGCAAACAGCCCGACGGTCAGCGTATTTGCGTCGGGCATGTCGCAGCAGACAAAGTCCACGTCCGAGTCGCGCAGGGCGAAGATGAACCCCGCGTTGCGGCTGAGCCGGTCCAGCTTGGCGATGAGCAGCGTCGCCCCCACGCGCCGGGCTTCGGCGATGGCGGCCAGCAACTGCGGGCGCTGGTTCTTCTTACCGCTCTCAATTTCCACGAACTCGGTTCCGAGCTGGGCCACGTCCGGCACAAAGGCTCGTACGGCCGCCCGCTGCGCATCAAGGCCTAAGCCGGAATTGCCTTGCTTCTGAGTGGAGACTCTATAATAAGGAGTGTAGCGGCGTGCCGGTGACATGAGAAAAAAACCAGAGGGAAGAAAACTCTCGCAAGTTAGCCATTTTACATATTGCAAACGAACGTTTACAATATGTAAAACGAGGAAATCAGTAATGACTCAGAGTAAACTCAACCGCATTCTACATATAGAGCAGCTTATCCCGGGAAATAGCTAAAGCCTGGACAAATCTGCCCAGGCTTTAAAACACGATTCATCTCCCTCTAATTTCCGTCAAGTCAAACCTGTGATGCAACAGCCTTCGGCTCGTAGATGATGGGGGCGGGCCAGTGAAGTGGGGCCGAAATCATCACTGCCATTGCATCCTGGTCTGCCCTACCGCGAGCGTCACAATAAGCACAAGTGGCCTTAGCTTTCGCATCGCGCTCCACAACCTGCGTACCTCGATTACCAAAGGTGATTTCGCGACGAAGGCAATAATTCGCAGCAACGTACAGCTGGAATGGAGCCGTCTAACGCCGCGGAGGAAGAACATACTTTCGAACATGTAGGCGAGGCACGACAACGCGACGGGCAACACGCGCGCACAGGCGACTACGTAGCCCGTCTGTCTGCTGCGGAAGGCCGCCGCGTAGGCCCCAGTATCCGTTGGGCTGTGCAAGCCGGTGACAGCATCCGGGCCGAAGCGTACGGTCGATATGACCACACGGCCGCTTCCGGCCGCTTCTGGCGGCGTGGGGCGGTTGTCGCGGGAGCCGTCGTGACTGGTGGCCCCGGTGTGCTCGGTAGTGATCAAAAGCAGGGCGTGTCCCCCCCCCGGCGCTGGTTGCCTTATCTAGGGGCCAGCATAAGTCTAGTACCGCAGCTCTTCAAACCTAAGCAGGACGAGTTGCCCAAAGCATTTCTCCACTTCGAGTTGTTCAACTGCGACAGTCAGTTGATAGCATCTCGTACAGTACCATTGCAATGCACCACCACAGACAGTTGGCAGCACTTGAAAACGGGTATGAGAGCTGATTCGGCCGGTTTTGTAAAAGTCTCAGTTATAAACGAGAGTGGAACACCTGCTTATTTTGACGACGTAGCCGTACGGCTTATTGATGATCAAAAAATGCAGGAAAATCACTATGACCCTTGGGGACTTAACCTCGAGGGTATTGAGGATGCTGGTGAGCCGGACGCAAAATTCCAGTACAACGGCAAGGAGAAGCAGGGGGACTTTGGGCTGAACTGGCTCGATTACGGCGCCAGAATGTATGATCCGCAACTGGGGCGCTGGAATAGCATAGATCCCTTAGCAGACGCTATGCGTCGTTGGTCACCTTACAACTTCAGTTTCAATAATCCGTTACGCTTCTTGGATTTAGATGGAATGGCGCCAGGGGATTTATATGATCAGAAAGGAAATCTAATTGGCACAGATAATATAAAAGATCATAAGATGTATGTGGTAGCAGATAAAAATACCGTAAAAGAGCTAAAAAATTCGGGAGGTATTGTAGCAGATGCAAGTGTAGTAAACTCAGCATTGAAGCTTCCAAGTTTTAATCAGCATCAACAAATGGGAGAAGCAGTTGATAGATCTAATAGTAAAAACACTAATCGGCAAGATGAATTCAAAGGGGATGACGATGCAGGAGGATTTCATGAAGAAGGCGGTTTTTATGGCACAACTATGGATGGCCAAGATGAAGTTACAGCTGCAAAGCCAGGATCTAAAAAAGATCCGCTGACTGATGGAATGGCATCAATTGATTTAGCAATCCGTGCCAACCCTGCAAAAGATCGAATAGAGAATATAGAAGGTGGTTTTCATGTGCATCCAAAAGGTGTTGCATCAACCGGGCTGCCGCAGGATCCCACTTCCTCTACATTTAGTGTTGTTGGATCAAAAGGAAGTTTTAGACAGTCGCCAACTCCTGTAGTAGATTACAACCAGGCTCAAAGCTATCCTGGAAACTCCTATGTAATAGGAGCAGAAGATAAAAAAGTTTATATTTATAATGGCACCTCTAAAACCCCAATAGCAACATTTCCTCTGCACGAATTTAGAACTATAAATCCTTGAGTAAGATGGAGAGTTTTTTTCTTGCCATATTCTTATGTCTTCAAAAACCAGTTGCAGACATTCACATAACAATGAGAATGTATCAAGATGATAGTCATATAAAAATAGACAAAATGCTGTTTGATTTTGGAAAGTTTGAGGTAAAGCCAAAAAGACTAAATGATAGTGTTTTTATAATTCCTGCAAATGTTATTGGAAAAAAGGCTAACATAATTTTCTTTTCAAAAAAGAACGAGATTATATTTTCAACTCTCCTATAAGATATAATTCTGGGTATCCCGTTTGGGAAATTATATTAGATAAAATTCCTTTTTCAGAGGAATACAAGTATTTGTCTGAAAAAGGTACCAGGGAAATACAAGTTTTGGATCAAAGTACAGGGGGAATCATATCTAATCCTTAAACTTCTGAACCCAGTAATATACTGATTGTGTGTTTTATTTTGAACTAGCCCTAAGCTGGTGCCGCAATTAGTAAAGCCCTGGCAACAGGAGTTGCCCTCCTCTGGGTGTTGTTAAACAAATAGGAGAGAACCTCCGACTCATCGGCACAACCGCGCAATTTCAGCGATTAGAACTTTGATAGATAGCCTTTTACTCGAAACGAGAGCAAATCTATAGTCTTACCGCTCATTTTCGCTACCCTCCTTTGATTGTAGTAAGGAGCGTGTAACACTATCATCCCTCGCTACTCTTACGACGCATTTATGCCTTATCAGCAGCATTCAAGCTGCTGGGCGTCCGAGTCGGAGGTTCTCCCCTATTTGTTTAACGACACCCACTGCTGCTCGGCCTGCCAAGCGTAAAAGCCACTGGCTGGCACGCCCAGCACCTGGAAAAGTTGGCGCACAGGGTAGTGGCCGCGCTCGGCGGCGATGAAGCGATAATGGCTCATTGGGCCGGCGTCTGCGAGAAGATGGCGATGGCTTTTTTTAACATCTCCAGTTCCTGTGCCAGCTGCCGGGCCAGGGCCCGCAGCTGGCGCAGCTCGGCGGCCGTGGCCGGGTCCAGCGCAGGCCCTAACGTGGCCGCGGCTGGCGTTTGGGCCGCTTTCTGCCACTGGTAGATGCGCTTCGGGTCGATGTTGAGCGCCCGGGCCGCAGCTTGGGTCGAGCGGCTTTGCTCGGCCAAGCGTAGGGCTTCGGCGCGAAAGGCCGCATCATACTTGCGGCGTTTGTCGGGTTTTGACGTGTCTTTCATGACGAAGGAAAGATACCACCCTACACTGTCCAGATTTAGCCGACCACCCCACGCCTCAAACGGGCCGAGCAGGAGCTGGATATTTTAAAAAAAGCCTTGGTCATCTTCGGCCAGCCGACGCGGTGAGTACCTATCAGCACATCGCCCAGCGCACGGGCCAAGCGCCCGTGCGCCAGCTCTGCCAAGTGCTGCAGGTCGCGCCCAGCGCGTAGGAGAGCATCAAAAAGTGTGGGGCAGTGGGGCTAAGGGGCCATCTGCATCGGTTCCGCTGGCACTGACCGGAAGCCGAGATACTGCTGCCGGAAACAGTCTTCCCAGTCCTCGTTGAGCACCTTGGTGCGGGCCTGCACAAGCAGGTGCGCGCCCTTTTTGGTCCACTGCATCTGCTGTCGCTTTACCACTCTCTTGGCCAGCACTTGGTTCACCGCCGACTCCACAAAGCCAGTAGACACCCGTTCGCCGTAGTGATGGCGCTCCGAGTAGTCCACGATGAAGCCGCTGTTTTGCTCCACATAGGTGTGAAAATCAGCCAGTAGCCGGGCCAATGGCTTGCACTTGCTGTATTTCTTGGCCACCAGCGGGTCGTCTTGGTGCGTGGTCAGGATATCGTCCAAGTCCAGTATTTTTTCCAGGGCCCGCTCGGCGTTGCCGTGCCAGAGGTGCCATTTGATGCTGATCAAGCGGTCTTGCAGTGCTTTGCCACTGGCCGCGTCGACCTGAGCGAATCCCAGCGCGTATTGCTGCAGCACCGTCAGGCGCATGGTCAGGTGAAACCAGTCCAGGATGTGCGTGGACTCCGCACTCAGGTAGCTGGTCAGCGACCGCAGAACCGCGGCGCCGTCCGTGAAGAATTCTACCGCCTGATTGGCCTGCAGCCCCTGCGAACGCAGCACCTCAAACACGCGCCGACGCGGCTTGGCATCGACTTCCTGCACGAAGCCGAAGCATTTGGCGGCTCCTTCGGCGGGAATACTCTTGCCGACAATGACCTCAAAACAGCCTTTTTTATGCCAGTGCCGGACGTAGCCGCCGTCAAGACCGACCACTAGGGTACGCGCCGGACGAGGTAAGGCTTCGCGTTCAAGTTGAGAACTACCGTGAAAAGTGGCCACTTCCGGGGCCAGTTGCTGCTCCTGCGCCGTGACCACCGCGTGCAGGTGCTGCTGGATGGTTGTGCCTGTGAGCTTCGCACTCAGGGGCAGCACATCGTGAAGTAAATCGGCCGTTTTCTGGTAGGGAATCAGGCTGGCCCACTTGGTTTCCAGGTACAGCAATTCCGGCGTCACATGCTGCGGAAATAGGTGCTGCAGGGGACTGAAGCTCTTCGGTCCCGCCTCGGTGGGCGGCAAGTAGTAGCGCGGGCTATCGACCGTCACGTTGCCGAACAAGGTTTTGGGGTTCTCGTTACAACGGGGCGAAAAATTGCGGTAAGCGTTTCATCATCTCATCAGGCCCCCAGTGGGTGGCTAATTGATTCATGAGAAGGTGATGAAAGGCAGTCAGTCAGATATTATAGCCTACTTCTGAGCTGATTACTACTTACATCGCATAATGTACATTTGCTAGAACACTAACAGAACGCGCTGATAAACAATGCTTTATTGCTTAGCGCAATTGCTGCTTAATGGTAGCGATAATCTCTAATGCAGCGTAACGGGATGGCCCTGTAAAGTCTTCTCTGCCGCTGGCAAAATTTCGCAGTTATCCCAGATGCCCGTTAGGAGCGTGTGCGCATAGGAGTCGGGGAGCCCATTGGCCCGCATTAACTGATGAGCCCTGCCGTTGTCGTAGGTAAAGGCGTGAAAGGTGTAGCTAAACCGGCCATTGGTATCATCGAGCAGCAGGTACCATACCCGCGGGGTGCCATCGTTGGCGGGCATCCCAATCACGCCCGCGTTGAGCCAGCAGTGCCCCGCACGCGCATCGACAAAGGGTATTCCGGCGTGGCCGGCCAGTATCACCTCGGCCCCGGTAGCGGCAAAGCTGATTTCTTTCACCGGCCAGGGGGTAGAAGCGAACACAAAATCGGCGATGCCGGTGGACGCCCCGTGCAGCACGGCCACCGCCTTGCCCGCGTACCGGAAAGACAGCTGGAGCGGCAGGGTGCTCAGCCAGGCGACCGAGCCGGCCGATAGGCTCCGCACCGCGTAGGGAAACCAGGCGCGGGACAACAGGTCACACCGGCTGCCCTCGGCGAAGTTGCAGCCGCAGTCGTCTTCGCCCCGGATGATGTTCTGTTCCACATTGCCCTGAATGGCGTGCACGCCCCAGTCTTTCACAAACTGCACCGAGGCTTCGGGTTGGGCGCAGTAGCCCACGATGTCGCCGGTGCAGATGATGTTGCCAGCTGGAATCTGCAGCTGGTCGGCAATGGCCTTGAGCGCCTCCAAGGCCTGGAGGTTCGAGTAGGGCCCTCCGAACACGAGCAGCCGGCCGCTTTGCGTGCCGAGGTCTTGGGGGAGTGAACTATCCATGATGGGGCTTTTTGGGGAGAAGCATACAGAGCCCGAACACCCCGAAACAGAAAGCCGACGTCATCAGGTTCGTGCTGAGCAGCGCCCCGTATTTGCCGTCGCCCAGGTGCAGGGTATCGGGCAGGGGAAACAGCGTTAGCAAACCGCCCAACACCAGACCTCCCACGACCGCCAGGTGAAAGGCAAGGCGCGGGACGGGCACGTTCCAAAACAAAAACACGGGTGCCAGCCCCAGCACCAGCGTGCCGCTGATGGTAGTAGCCGACAGAATAGCGGGGTTGAAAAACACCGGGACGGTGCCCAGTACCGTCAACACCACCATGGCCCACCGTCCTCTTGATACGCTGGGTTCGGCCGCTTTGCTCAAGTCAATGCTGACTAGTTTGGAGAACGCGGCCATGGCCGAATCGAGGGTCGACGAGGCCGAGGTAACCATGATGAGGTTCATCAGCAGCAGCATGGGCACCCCGAAGTACCGCGCCACGGCCACCGGGGCTTCGCCGGTCAGGGCGTTGAGCTTGGCGAAGATGCCCACGAAGCTAAAAAAGAGGATGCAGCCCGAGCCGATAACCGCCGCCCAGAGGTACGACCGCAGCGTCGTGCGCGTATCGGCGATAAACCCCCGGTCGGTGAGCACCGGGTCGTGAAAGGGGTAGCTGAAACACTGCACCAACGCCACCAGCAGCAAATCGACCCCCTGCCCCAAGGTCCATTCCCCGCTGCTCAGAAAGGGCTTCAGGCTGCCCCCGTACTGCGGAAGGATAAAGCCCAGAATAACCGTGAGCAACACCACAAAGAGCGAGAGCTGAATGACGTCGGTCATAATCGAGCTGCTCATGCCGCCCTTGAGCGTGTAGGCCAGCGTCAGCAGGGTGAACACCACAATGGCGACGTAGTAAGCGGATGTACCCTGCGCGCCGAAATAAGAGCCGATAACGATGGTGTTGGACCAGATTTCGTTGTACAGCCGAATGATAATCAGGCAGGTGAAGACGACTACCGCGCCCGCGCCATACTTCGACTCCAGAAAGTGGTGGATGCTGCGGTAGCCCCCTTTGTTGCGCATGGACACGATGACAAAGCCGGCCACCAGAAACGAGAGGTAATACCCTGCGTAGGCCACGCCCCCCACCAGCCCGAAGCTTTGGCCCAGGTTGGCGGCGTTGGTAATCGACTTGGCAAACAGCCAGGAGATAACCAGGCTACTCGTCAGAAAAACAGCATTGGGGGTGCGCTCTTTGCGGGCTCCTCGGAAAAATTCGGCCGCGGTCCGGGACAGCGGGGACACGAAAAACAGCGTGATGCTGGACGCCAGGACCAACATCCACTGCAAAAGGGTTGTGCTCATACGGGGGTATCAGCGGGCCCACCACACGGGGGCGTTGACGCTGTTGTTTTGGGTGTTGTCGGCCGCTATTTTGTACTGCACCGCGTTCAGGGCACTTTCCGTGGCGGGGTAGGGCATGCGAACGGGAATCAGCCCGTTGTTGAGGCTAGCGGAAACCGTTTTCAAGCGAGGAAAACCCGTCCGGCGGTACTCGGTCCAGCCTTCGTAGCCATTGTTGATGTTGCCCAGCCATTTCTGCGTTACTATCTGCTCGATGGGGTTCTGGCCGTTCTGACCGTACGCCACCCGGCTGCTGGTGAGGTAGCTGGCGGGCAGGCCCGTTCCCCAGTACTCAAACGACTGGGTAATGCCTTGCTCATACAAGGTCCGCGCCGCTGCGGTTATCAGGTTCCGCTCGGCGGCTTCGGCGAGCCAGAAACTGGTTTCGCCCGCGGTCAGGTAGTTGGCGGATAAACGGTCCGAGCTTTCCCGAAAGATGGTTCCCGTAAGGGAGTAATTGGCCAACGAAATGGAGAGCCTGGAGGCATCGGGGCCGTTCAGCAGCCCTTGGTAGGTACTCGGATTGGCCGCCGTGGGCCGGAAATACGTAGCTATCCGGGGGTCGCTCAGTCCCGTGAGCAGCTCCTCGCTGGTTTTGGACATGATGAACAGGTTGAAGTCCCCGATGCGGGCGGTCGACATGCGGAAATTGTTGGGCTGCGCCAGCGAGAACCGAAAGGCGGCATTGTCCGCATTTGTGCGGATGTAATTGCCGCCGGTCACAACGGCTTGCAAGGCAGCCTGCACGTTCACCTTGCGCGATACGCGCATCAGGCACTTAATCTTGACCGAGTTGGCAAATTTTACCCATTTGCTGAGGTTGCCATTGTAGAGGACATCCCCTTCGAGGGCCGTAGTACCTCGGTAGTTATTGATGGAGGCGATGCCCTTGTCCAGGTTGTCGAGGATGCCGCCGGGGGCCGTGTAGATAGACTCCTGACTGTCGTAGGCCGGCGTAATCACCCCCGCGCGGCCCTGCAACGCTTGGCTGTAAGGCACGTCGCCGTACAGGTCCGTCAGCGTGGCGGCGAGGTAGGCTTTCAGTATCAGGGCCGGTCCTTCGTACACCGCGAAAGCGGGATTGGCGCGCGCTTTTTGCAGCAGAATCTCGTTGTCCCGCAGGTTGCTGTATAGAAAAGGCCAGGGGTTGCCGCCGTACTGCGGTTCGCTCAGGCTGTGCCGGTCGAAGAGGTTGAAGTCGATGGCCGTGAAGTACTGCCCCAGCAGGTTGCCCGCGACGAAGGCTTCGTACGACATCTGTTCGCCGTAGTCGAAGATGACTTTGCGCAGCAGCAGCGACGGTTGCACGTTGACCGGCGCGTTGGGATTGGTGTTGATTTCCTCGAAGCCGTCCGTACACGCGGGCAGAAACCCAGCCAGGGCACTCAGCAGGAGGATGCTGTATAATTTCCGTTTCATGATGTGGTGGCAGGCTTAGAAGTTTGCGCTTAGTTTCAAGCCCACGTTGCGGGTGGTTGGGTAGCTCATGTCCTCGACGCCTGTCTGAAATTGATTTTGCTGGAACGAGGTCTGCTCGGGGTCGAAGTGCGGGATGCGCGAGAAGGCCAGCAGGTTCCGTCCGACCAGCGCTACAGTCAG
>NZ_JACSCX010000011.1 GCF_014333525.1 Hymenobacter puniceus | reverse complement strand
GAAATAGAACAGAAAGAGCGGACTGCTGAAAACCATACGAGCAACGGAAACCGGGAAAAGAGCGGCCGAAAATACAGCTTTACCCATTGCCATAAACCAAAAAAAAGCCGACCCCGTCGGGGTCGGCTTTTTCTGCCGCTGATTGCGCAGCCAAAGGAGCTAGTGCTTGCCTTTGCCGTGGCCTTTGCCATTTCCGTTGCCATTGCCGTAGCCGAGTTTCTTGGCCTGGCCCGGAGGCAATCCTTTACCGCTTTCCAAGCGCTTCACCTGGCCCGGCGGTAGGCTGGCCGGATACTGCTGGCGGTGGCGTCCAATCAACGACCAGGGCTGGCTGCCCCGGTAATCTATCACTACCGGGTGGAAACTGCTGGGATTGTAGCCGCTGATGCTGCGCACACGGGTCCAGCGGCCGTCGCGCTGCACGATATACTGCTGGTCGCGCAGATCGTAGTAGCCGCCGTACTCGGGCACGTAATAGTATTGCGTGCCGGCCGGCGCGGCGGGGCCCCAGCTTGGTGGATTGATATTGATGTTCACCTGAGCCTGAGCGGTGTGCGTCAGGCCCTGCAGCGAAAGCGCCAGCAGACCTGAAAGTGCCAGTTTGGGAAGGAATTTCATGAGAGAACGAAAAAGAAGCGAGAGAAATAAATATCTGAGGTATTGCCCTTAACGGCAGCACTATGCCACAGGTTGAGCAGGCTCAAAACACCCGCCCGCGGCCGCCCCGGTTGCTGCCCGGAGCTGGCTGGCCAAGCTGAGCTGGCTGATTGGCCTGACCATAGTTGCCACGGCTGTCCTGATTATTGCGGGGACTCGGGTAGTCGCGGCTGTCGTCGCGGCCGTTGGAGTTGTTGCGGTAGTTGCCGTTCGGGCGTCCGTAAGCCGATGGAGGGTTTTGCTCGTACCGGGGGCGGCCAGTGTTGTAGCCGTTGCTGTTGTAGCCAGTATCGTTGTAGCCATTGCGGTAGCCGCTATATCCGCCGTAAGGATTTGCCACGTAGCCGTGGCCAGGCCAGTTGTTGCCGTAGTAGCGGCCGGGGCGCACGCCCCACCGGTCGCAGTAGGCATGGTGGTCTTGCAGGTAGCCCCACGGCTGCCGCCCCACGTACTGAATCACGACGGGATGGAAAAAGCGTGGGTCGTAGCCGGCAAAGCGCCGGGGGAGCATCGGCGCACTCACCCAGGAGTTGTAATACGGGTCGAAAAATAAGTAGGAGCGGCTGTAGAGGTCGTAGTAGCCGTCTATTTCCGGGAGGTAGTAGTACTGCACCTCAGGACCTACGGCCGGAGCCCAGGCCGGAATGCCGGGGCCATAGCCGTAGCCGCCCTGGGCCTGAGCAGTCGGGCTGTGCAGCAGCAAGCCCAGTCCCAGCAGTACTAAACCCGATTTCAGGAAGTGTTTCATAAGGCAGGGCAAAAAAGGAGTGTACCCGCACCTAGGCAAGAACAACGCCAAACCCCATTCCCGCAGCAGCCATCAACTCCCGCCACCCAGCCGCAACTTTAGCGCCGGACGGGACATTTCGGGCGGCTACGTTGTTACAGACCGTCTGCCCCCGCTGTACCGGGCGGCTGCCCCGGGCCGGCGGCGCTAAAACTGCTGGCAAATAAACTATTGGGGGTAGCCTGCCGGGCGCGTTTTGCGTACTTTTGCAGACTTATCCGCTTCGTTGCTGCATGGCCAAAAAATCAACCGTCGCTTCTGTTTCTTCCCCCGCTGCCGCCAAACCGGCGGTAGCCAAAGCTCCCCGTCCGGCCAAAGCAACGAAGCCCGCCGTGGCCGTTGCTGAAGCAGAAGTTCGGCCGGCTCCCAAGCCCGCCAAAGCTCCGAAAGCGGCTCCATCTCCGAAAGCCGCTGCCGCTGCCGTTGCCGACAACGCCACCGGGCACGGCACCGCCGCCGTGCAGGCCGTGCCGCGCCAGGAGCAGGTGAGCGAGGCGGTGCTGGAAAACCAGGCCCGCATTCAGGGCCAGCTTCTCGGCCCGGCCGATCTGGAAGCACCCTACATTGAGGTGTACGGGGCCCGGGAGCACAACCTCAAGAACGTGTCCGTGAAGATTCCGCGCGGGCGGCTGGTGGTGTTTACGGGCATTTCAGGCTCGGGCAAGTCGTCGTTGGCATTTGATACGATTTATGCCGAGGGTCAGCGCCGCTACATGGAAACGTTTTCGGCTTACGCCCGCAGCTTCATGGGCGGGCTGGAGCGGCCCGATGTGGACAAGATTGAGGGCCTGTCGCCGGTAATCAGCATCGAGCAGAAAACCACCTCGCGCAACCCCCGCTCCACCGTGGGCACCATCACCGAGATTTACGACTTCCTGCGCCTGCTCTACGCCCGCACCGCCGAGGCCTTCAGCTACGCCACGGGCCAGAAAATGATCCGGCAGAGCGACGACCAGATCATCAACTACATCCTGAAAGAGTACGACAGCAAGAAGCTGGTGGTGCTGGCCCCGGTGGTAAAGGGCCGCAAAGGCCACTACCGCGAGCTGTTCCAGCAGGTGGCCAAGCTGGGCTTCACCAAGGTGCGCGTGGATGGCGAGCTGCTCGACCTCACGCCCAAGATGCAGGTGGACCGCTACAAAATCCACGACATCGAAATCGTCATCGATAGGCTGGTGGTGAAGGAGGAAGACCGGTTTCGCCTGTCGGGCTCGGTGCAGAACGCTCTGACCCAGGGCAAAGGCACCATGCTGGTGCTGGATGCCGACAAGAAGAAGGACAACACCCAGTTCTTCTCCCGCTTCCTGATGGATCCGGCCACTGGCATCGCCTACGACGACCCGGCGCCCAACACGTTCAGCTTCAACTCGCCCTACGGCGCCTGCCCCACCTGCAACGGCCTGGGCGAGGTGCAGGAAATCACCGAGGAAACGGTGATGCCCGACAAGAAGCTCAGCATCAGCCGCGGCGGTATTGCGCCTTTAGGCGAGTACCGGGACATCTGGATTTTTCAGCAGCTGGGGTTGATTCTCAAGAAAAACAAAGCCAGCCTCAGCACGCCCATCGAAAAACTGCCTACCGACCTGGTGGAGCGGCTGCTCTACGGCGTGCCCGAGGACGAGGACGCCGACCCCAAAAAAGCCAACTACTCCGAGCCCTTCGAGGGCATCATCCCTTTTCTGCGCCGCCAGATGGAGTCGGAGTCCGACAACATCCGGGAGTGGATTCAGCAGTACACCCAGGCCAAGGAGTGCCCCGAGTGCCACGGCTACCGCTTGAAAAAGGAGTCGTTGCACTTCAAGATTGCCGACCACCACATCGGGCAGCTGTCGGTGATGGACCTAAGCGAGCTGGCCGCGTGGTTTGAAGGGCTGGAAGACCGCCTTTCGGAGCGCCAGAACCTGATTGCGCGCGAGCTGCTGAAGGAAATCCGCAAGCGTATCGGCTTCCTGCTGGAAGTGGGCCTCGACTATCTGAACCTGCACCGCTCGGTGCGCACGCTCTCGGGCGGCGAGTCGCAGCGCATCCGCCTGGCCACCCAGATTGGTACCCAGCTGGTAGGCGTGCTTTACATCATGGACGAGCCCAGCATCGGCCTGCACCAGCGCGACAATGAGCGGCTCATCAAGGCCCTGCAGCACCTGCGCGACCTGGGCAACTCGGTGATTGTGGTGGAGCACGACAAGGACATGATCCTGCACGCCGACCACGTGCTGGACATCGGCCCCGGCGCGGGCATCCACGGCGGCCAGATTGTGGCTTCGGGCACGCCCTCCGAAATCTTTACCAGCGGCTCGCTCACCTCCCAGTACCTCAGCGGGCAGAAGCACATTGAGCTGCGCAAGAAAAAGCGCGCCGGCGAAGGCAATGAGCTGGTGCTGCGCGGGGCCAAAGGCCACAACCTCAAAAACGTGACGGCCAAGTTTCCGCTGGGCAAGCTGATTGCCGTGACGGGCGTGTCGGGCTCGGGCAAGTCCTCGCTCATTCATGATACGCTGTACCCCATCCTCAACCAGCACTTCTTCAACGCCAAGCGCGAGCCGCTGGCTTACGATAAGATTGAGGGCTTGGAGTTCATTGATAAGGTGATTGAGGTGGACCAGTCGCCGATTGGGCGCACGCCGCGCTCCAACCCGGCCACCTACACCGGCGTGTTCACCGAAATCCGCCAGCTGTTTGCCAACCTGCCCGAGGCCAAAATCCGCGGGTACGGACCGGGCCGCTTCTCCTTCAACGTGAAGGGCGGGCGCTGCGAAACCTGCGAGGGTGCCGGCATGCGCACCATCGAAATGAACTTCCTGCCCGACGTGCACGTGCCCTGCGAAACCTGCAAAGGCCGCCGCTACAACCGCGAAACGCTGGAAGTGCGCTTCAAAGGCAAGAGCATAACCGACGTGCTCGACATGACCGTGGAAAAGGCCGTGGAGTTCTTCGAGTTTCAGCCCCGCATCCTGCGCAAAATCCAGACGCTGAACGAAGTGGGCCTGGGCTACCTCACCCTGGGCCAGCAGGCCACCACGCTGAGCGGCGGCGAAGCCCAGCGCGTGAAGCTGGCCACGGAACTCAGCAAAAAGGACACCGGCAAGACGTTCTACATCCTCGACGAGCCCACCACCGGCCTGCACTTCGAGGATATCAACCACCTCTCCGTCGTCCTGCACAAGCTGGCCGATAAGGGCAACACCGTCCTCATCATCGAGCACAACCTTGACCTGATCAAGGTAGCCGACCACCTCATCGACATCGGGCCCGAGGGCGGCGGGGCGGGGGGCACCATCGTGGCCCAGGGCACGCCCGAGCAGGTAGCCAAGTCCGGCAAAGGCCACACCAGCCGCTTCCTGGCCGAGGAGCTGAAGCTGAGCCGGTACGCGGAGATGTAGAGCAGGACAGCACAAGATTAGGTTGTTGCTGACTCCCGACGCACGAAAAACGCGAAAGGCCCTTCATCCAGCGGATGAAGGGCCTCTTTATTATGCAAGCTAGCCAAGGTATTGGCGTAGTTGCTGCGCTGTTTACATCATGCCAGCATGGTCTTTCGACATGCCCAAGTGGTTGGCTACCACTGGAGTCGTCTTATCAATGAAGCCCTGCAGAGCTGCATCTTGCGTCATGGCGCGGTGCGCGGCCATTGTGTTGAGCGTTTTCTGATGGTCAACTACCATCTGGTCCATAAAGGCCTTTTCCAGCTCCTTGCCGGATAGTTTGCGCATGGCTGCCGCAATGGTTTTGTGCTCAGCGTCCATGTCAGTAGGGAGGGTCACGTTTTTCTGCTTGGCAATAGCCGTCAGATCTGCGGTTGACTTTGTGTGGTCAGTGACCATCATTTCGGCGTGGGTTTTAGCCATGCCGGTAGCACCTTTCTCCAGGACCAGCTTGCTGAGCTGAATCTCATTCTGATCGGAATGAGCTGCCGACATCATAAACTCCGGGTCGTCTTTATGAGGCGCCGTAGGACCGTTTGGGTCGCCGGCCGGAGCAGCCGCATTTGTGCCAGCCGAGTCATCATTTGTGGAGGGCGCTGATGCAACGCCCATTGTATCAGCACCGGCAACAGATTCGCCGTTGACCATCTCGTCGGCGTGGCGCTCATTGGAGCAGGCAGCAGCAGAAAGCAGCACGGTGGCGGCAGCTAGGTTTAAAAAAATGCGCTTCATGAGTGAGAGTTTTGGTGATGGTAAAATAAGTAATCAGGGTGTGGAGCTGCTGATTATACCATAGGTTGATAGATCAGCTAACGGTCTGCTTTCTAGCAAGGTTGCTACTGTTCAGTTGCGTTAAAAAAGGAAATGCCCGGTCTGCATAAAGCAAACCGGGCATTTCCTGCAGTAGTCTGAACGTCTGCTTACGGATTCGGAGCAGTAGCTGAATCAGCTGCCATAGCCGAATCGGCATCCGCCGTAACGGTAGGGCCCGCGTCGTTATCAATAACAGTAGCATCGGCCTCTACGCCGCCATTGCTGGCCGCTTCATCCATGGTTGATACAGCTTCGCCGGAAGTGCCGTCGGTGCGCTTATCGCCGCAGCTGCTGAAGGATAGAGCAGCCACTAAGAGTGCAAAAGAAAAAAAACGAGTTTTCATAAACAGGGGAATGATTGGGTGATAGGAAACAAAGAAAAATTATTTAGGAAGCTGGTCGGCCAACTTGTCGGCAGCATCCCGGTGCGTTTTGAGTGTTGGCAGATAAGTAGCCGCAAAGGCTCGTATGTCGCCATCATAGGCGTCTTCACTCATGTCATCAAAGTCATCGATACTGGCTTTGTGTACATCTTCGAGCAGTTCTACGTACCGGCGGTCGAAGGCCGCGCCAGTAAGAGCAGTAAGCTCGCCTACCGTCCTGGCCTGGTCGGCGCCAAGCCCTTTGGGTAGCACAATGCTTTTCTGGTTGGCTAGTTGGTTGAGTGCCGCCTGCATAGTGCCGTGCTGCCCCACTATCATCTGCGCCAAGTATTTCACGTCAGGAGAAGCCGCTTTGCGCTGGGCAAGCTGGCTGATTTCTGTATCCAGCATAGAGCGGCTGGCCGCTGTCACCAAGAATAGGGCGTCACGCTCTTGCTTCTCGGTCACGTTGGCGTCGCCGATGCGCTTTTCGTTCTGAAATTTGGCCTCTGCTACCGGATCCTTATTGCTTTCGGTGTTGCAGGCGCTTAAGGCAACCAGTAACACAGCTGCGGAATAAGTAGAAGAAAAACGCATAAGATCAGGGATTTGGCGGGCTGTGAAATAGCCCAGTTGACTATACGGCCGGTTGCAGGAGTGGTTGGGGGGAGCTTGAAAGGAAGACCCCAAAAAAAGTTCTGCAACGCGGTTAAACTATATAGTGAGCTGCGCTTCCAAGCAATGAGCTTCCGGAAGCTTCACCATACGCCAACTTACTTCCTACCCTCTTCTTGCTTCGCACTCTTATGAAAACCTTTTTCCCTTCTCTCTGCGCGGCTGTGCTCACGGCTGGTGTGTTGCTGCTCGGCACTGCTTCCTGCAACAAAGACAACGATCCGGCCGCCCCCGAAAGCGTGGCGTCAGCCGAGGATTCCGGGGCTGCTGAAGATGAAACCGGTAGCCTCAACGACTTGGTGGAGGCGGCTGTTCCTGCCGATGCCAGCATGCGAAACGGTGCCGTGGCCGAACCGGCGGACCTGGCGCGGGTGCTGCCCAGCTGTGCCACCCGCACCTGGGACCCTGCCACCCGCACGCTCACCCTGGACTTTGGCACCACCAACTGCATCAGCCCCAACGGCGTGGCGCACCGCGGCAAGATTGTAGCCGTTTTCGCCGGCCCGTTTCGCCAGCAGGCCTCAACCGTGACCATCACACTGGTCGACTATTTCCGCAACGATAACCAACACACCGGCACCCGCATCATCACCAACCTCGGCGACGGTTCTTACTCGCTCAACGTGCAGAACGCCAGCGTTATCAGAACGGACGGCACACACTCCTGGAACTCGCGGCGCGTATATACCCGCCGGGCCGGCCAGGCCACCCGCACCATCCTCGACGACCAGTACGCCGTGACGGGTGGCGCCAGCGGTACCAACCGCAACGGCATACAGTACACCGCCACCATTCAGCAGCCGCTGCTCAAGGTATTCACGCCCGGCTGTGCCCGGTTTTTCACGGCTGGCACCGTCAGCATCGAAAATGCCCGCGGCAAAAGCCTGCTCCTCAACTACGACCCCACCGGCACGCAGGCCTGCGACAATATTGCGTCCGTGACCTGCAACGGCCGCACGCGCACCATTCGCCTGGGTGGCCGCTAAGCGTAACAGTTTTTGACCTCAGCAAACTGGCCGCCTTGCATATGCAGGGCGGCCAGTTTGTTGTTTTAGTGAAGCCGACAAAACAGCTTATACCTGCTGCTTGCGCAGCAGTACTTCCGCCAGCAGCATATCCTCGGGCGTCGTGATTTTGAGGTTGCAATAGTCGCCTTCCACAATGTGAATGGCGTGCAGGTCTTCTACCACGCTGGCGTCGTCGGTGAAAGTAGTCAGTTCCGGCAGCTGGTAGGCGCGGCGCAGCAGGTTGATTTCAAAGCACTGCGGCGTCTGGACCAACCGCAGGCGGGCCCGGTTCAGGGCGTAGGAGCCCTGCTGGCTCAGGTTGCGCACCGAGTCTTTGGGTACCACGGCCGCCACCGCGGCGCCGTGGTTGTAGGCCGCCTCGAAGGTGGCTTCTATCACCCGGTTGGGCGTGAGGGGCCGCACGCCGTCGTGCACGGCCACGGTGCCGGTGGCTTCGTTCTCCAGCAGCGCTAAGCCACACTTCACCGACGCCCAGCGCGTAGCTCCGCCCGTCACCAGCTCGTGCGTTGGAACCTTAGCGTGCTGCGCGCATAGTGCCTGCCAGGTGTCTATTTGCTCGGCGGGCAGCACCACTATTAGCCGGCGCATGCCTAGGGAGGCATCTGCAAAGCGGCGCAGCGTGTGTAGCAGTACCGGCTCGGTGAGTAGCGGCAAAAACTGCTTGGGCTGCTCGGTGCCCATGCGCGAGCCGCTGCCGCCGGCTACCAGGATGGCGAATCTATCGGTGGACATGAGAGGGGAGAAGTCAGAAGTGAGAGGAGTGAGGCGGGGGAGGGTAAGCGGAACAAGAACGGCCCGGCCACCAAAGGTAGCCGGGCCGTTCGGAAGGAAAAGGCAAGAAATATCGATTCTCACTTCTCGCCTCTCATCTCTGACTTCTACAGAATCAGCATGGCGTCGCCGTAGCTGAAGAACTTATATTTCTCTTTGATAGCCAGCTTATACGCCTCAATCAGCAACTCGTGGCCGGCGAAGGCTGAGGCCATCATCATCAGCGTGCTTTCTGGGGTGTGGAAGTTGGTAAGCAGACAGTTGGCGATTTTAAAATCGTACGGCGGGAAAATAAACCGGTCTGTCCAGCCTTCATTGGCCTTCAGGCGCAGGTTGGCCGACACCGATGACTCCATGGCGCGCATGGAGGTGGTGCCCACAGCGCACACCCGCTTCTTGGCATCCAGCGCCTTGTTTACCACCGTAGCCGACGAGCCAGGCACGATGAAGTTCTCGGAGTCCATTTTGTGCTTGGTTAGATCTTCCACGTCTACTGGGCGGAAGGTGCCGAGGCCCACGTGCAGCGTTACGGGTACCACTTCCACACCTTTGATTTCCAGGCGCTTCAATACCTCACGGGTGAAGTGCAGACCCGCCGAAGGGGCAGCTACGGCGCCGGTGTTCTTGGCGTAAATCGTCTGGTAGCGCTCTTTGTCGGCGGGCTCGGCTTCGCGGGTGATGCTCTCGCGGGGCAGCGGCGTTTCACCGAGGTTGTGCAGGGCTTTGTAGAACTCCTCGTCGGTGCCATCAAACAGAAACTTGATGGTACGGCCGCGGGAGGTAGTGTTGTCGATTACTTCGGCTACCACTTCGCCTTCTTCGTCGAAGTACAGCTTGTTGCCCACCCGGATTTTACGGGCCGGATCTACCAGCACGTCCCAGAGGTGGATTTCCTTGTTCAGCTCGCGCAGCAGGAACACTTCGATCTTGGCGCCAGTCTTTTCTTTGTTGCCGTAGAGCCGGGCCGGAAACACCTTGGTGTCGTTGACCACGAATACGTCGCCTTCGCCGAAATATTCAATGATATCCTTGAACACGCGGTGCTCGATCTTGCCGGTGCTGCGGTGCAGCACCATCAGGCGCGATTCGTCACGGTTCTTGGCCGGGTGCTGGGCAAGCAGGGCCTCGGGTAGTTCGAATTTAAATTCGGTGAGCTTCATAGGTTCAGGAACGGCAATAGCTGGGGAAGCTAACAAAAATTTGAGCCGGCGAAAGTACATAGATTTGCCGGATTAATCGGTACTTTTCAGGCGAAAAGCTTAAAGAACGTCATGCTGAGCCTGCCGAAGCATCTCTACCGCCAAAGTAATTCTGATTACTCCCCAGTAGAGATGCTTCGGCAGGCTCAGCATGACGTTCTTTGTTTTATCAACAAGTAATCACTCCCTTTGTCCTTGATGAAAACCCTGCGCCTGACTCTGGAAAGCTTCCGCTTCGCGTGGCAAGCCCTGAAAGCCAATCTGCTGCGCACGGTGCTTTCGCTGCTGGGCGTCACGGTGGGCATCTTTGCCATCATTGCCGTGCTCACCGTCGTCGATTCGCTGGAAGCCAACGTGCGCCAAAGCATGAGCTTCGTCGGCGATAAGGTGATTTACGTGATGAAAATGCCCTGGACCTTCGACCAGCCCGACTACCCGTGGTGGCGCTATTTCCAGCGGCCCGCGCCTACGGTGCGTGAGTTCCGCGAGTTGCAGCGCATGCTCTCCGACAACCAGCAGGGCGTGGCCCTGTACGCTGCCACCGGCGGCAATACCCTGCGCATGGGCTCCAACAGCATGGAAGGCTGCGCGCTGATGGGCGTTTCGTTTGAGTACCGCACTGTGTCGGATTTGCCGATTGCCGAGGGCCGCTACTTCACGCAGCAGGAGATTGATGCCGCCCGCAACGTGGCCATTGTAGGGGCCGATATTGCCACCAACCTGTTTCCGAACGGCTCGGCGCTGGGCAAGCAGTTCAAGGCCAAAGGGCTGTCGTTCACCATCATCGGGGTGGTGAAGAAGGAAGGCAAGAAGATCATCGACACGCCCAGCAACGACACCAACTGCATCATCCCGTTCGGGTCGTTCACCAAGATGTTTGCGTTGAGCACCAACGGCTTTACCGGCGTGACGCCCACCATTGCGGTGAAGGGCCGCGAGGAAGACACCGGCCTGCTCGACCTAGAATACGAAATGAAGGGCCTGTTGCGCAACATCCGCACCCTCAAGCCCCGTGAGGAAGACAACTTCGCCCTCAACCGCCCCGAAATGCTGACCAACATGGTAGGCAAGCTCTTTTCTGTTATTGGGCTGGCGGGCTGGGTAATTGGCGGCTTTGCCATGGTGGTAGGCGGCTTCGGCATAGCCAACATCATGTTTGTGTCGGTGAAGGAGCGCACCAACATCATCGGCATCCAGAAGTCGCTGGGGGCCAAAAACTACTTTATCCTGTTTCAGTTCCTGTTTGAGGCTGTGTTTTTGTGTTTACTGGGCGGCGCCACTGGCATCTTCTTGGTGTGGCTGATTACGCTGGTGCCGCAGGACGCCATGCCGCTCACGCTCTCGGCCTGGAACATCACGCTGGGCCTCACTGTGTCGGTAGTGATTGGTATGCTGGCCGGCATCATCCCGGCTGTGCTGGCCGCCA
Source organism: Hymenobacter puniceus (assembly GCF_014333525.1). Lineage (GTDB taxonomy): Bacteria > Bacteroidota > Bacteroidia > Cytophagales > Hymenobacteraceae > Hymenobacter. Next base: position 59,598 of record NZ_JACSCX010000011.1, on the reverse strand, counting down.
ACCTCGACCCCGTTATTGCCATCCGGAGCAAGTAGCCAGCGGGGCGCTGCAATAAGGCCGCCGACCTGTCGCCATTTCGTAATGATATAGCTATTTAGTGTTAACAAATCGTTAACTTGCCTGTCCGTACTTTTGGTCGCCCCGTTCCTGCGGGGCGGCTTTCTTTTTTTCAAATTCCCCCAATCCTTTCTTGGCTCCCGGTGCATTGCCGGCAGCCGGCAGTAAGTAGCGTACCAGATTATGACCAAGCTTAAAAAGACCAGCCGCACTAAAGTGGCCGATGAAGTGCTGAACGCCGGCAGTGGGCAGACAATCATGCAGCCCAACGTGAACGATAATAAGGTTAAGACTATCAGTGACATCCGGGAGCAAACCCACGGCGAGCGGACAGTGCAGGTAGACGATGAGCAGCGCATCCGCAAGGCGTTTGTGGATAAGGACTGGAATGAAATCAAGATTGCCGACTCCTGGCAGATCTTCAAGGTGATGGCCGAGTTTGTGGAGGGCTTCGAGAAGATGTCCAAAATTGGCCCCTGCGTGTCCATCTTCGGTTCGGCCCGCACCAAGGCCGACAACCCGTACTACAAGATGGCCGAGGAAATTGCGGCCAAGCTGGTGCGCCACGGCTACGGCGTTATCACGGGCGGCGGCCCCGGCATCATGGAGGCCGGCAACAAGGGCGCGCACTCCGAGGGCGGCCGCTCCGTAGGCCTGAACATTGAGCTGCCCTTCGAGCAGTTCAACAACATCTACATCGACCCCGACAAAATCATCAACTTCGACTACTTCTTTGTGCGGAAGGTGATGTTTGTGAAATACGCGCAGGGCTTTATCGGTATGCCAGGCGGCTTTGGTACGCTCGACGAGCTGTTTGAGGCCATCACGCTGATTCAGACCAAGAAAATCGGCCGTTTCCCCATCGTGCTGGTGGGTACCAAGTACTGGCAGGGCATGTTCGACTGGATTCAGCAGGTGATGCTGGAAGACGAGCACAACATCTCGCCCGAGGACATGAACCTGGTGCAGCTGGTAGACGACGCCGAATCAGCCGTAAAAATCATCGACGACTTCTACAGCAAGTATCTGCTGTCGCCGAACTTCTAAGGCGGTTTCAGCGCCCAATAGCCATAAAGCCAGCGGCCTCTACGGAAGCCGATGGCTTTATGGCTATTAGGTTGTATGGGGCGCTTTACGGCTGTTGGCAGTGGTGAACAGAAGTGGAAGCAAGTGATTTTGTTAATTTTGACATTCTAATTTTAAAGATAAATTCTATGCATGCAGCCACTTCTTCTTCGGAAGTGAAACAGGTTTTTATTGTGCCGCGCTGGGGTGGTGGGCCGCAGGATGATTGGTATCCGTGGCTGGGAGAGGAGCTGCAGGCAGTGGCCCAGGAAGATGGATTGGACTACCGCATGCATGCCTTGGCGATGCCCGCCTGGGACTTGCCGGTGATAAATCAGGCCGTAGACTACCTGCGCAAAGTGTTGCCACCCGAACAGCTGGGTCCCGATGTTATTCTGGTAGGGCATAGTGTGGGCTGCCTGGCCATTCTGCATTATTTGGCGCATGTGGCCGAGCATTACCCCACCGCGCAGCCGGTTGGAGGCGTGCTGTGCGTGGCGGGCTGGTTTTCGGTGGATAGCCCCTGGCAGGATATTCTGAACTGGATGGATGCGCCCATCAACTACGAAGCGGCCCGCCGCCTTATCCCGGAGGACAAGCTGATGGTGCTGCTTTCCGATGATGACCCCTATACCTCCGGCTACCAGGAAAACGAGCAGCTGTGGGTGGAGCGTCTGCACTCCCGCGTGAGTATCCTGCACGGCCGTCAGCACTTCAGCGCCCGCCTCGATTTCGACGTTCGGGACGCCGTGCGTGACCTGGCCGGGGCCCTGTCGGGGATGGAAAGCCACTAGCTGGAAGTAGCTAAACTGACTTAACTTGCAACGGCGGCCCTTTTCAGGTCGCCGTTTCTTGTGGCTGCACCTCTTGATTTCGACTACCTGATTGTGGGCGGCGGCGCGGCGGGCCTGAGTCTGGCCTACCACATCAGCCAGGAGCCGCGCCTGGCCGATAAACGCGTGCTGCTGCTGGAACCCGCCGCCAAAGACCAGAACGACCGGACCTGGTCATTCTGGACCGATGCGCCGATGCTCTTCGACAGCATTGTGGCGCACGAGTGGAGCCAGCTGGCGTTCCGCAGCCCCGGTTTCGAGCAGATATTGCCGCTGAAGCGCCACCGCTACAAGATGATTCGGGGCCTGGATTTCTACCAGTTTGTGCGGGCGGCACTGTTGGCCCGTCCGGAGCAGTTTACGCTGGTGCAGGCCTCGGTGGAAACGCTGGAAAACACGCCTGAGGGTGCGCAAGCCATTAGTTCGGCCGGCACCTACACCGCCCGCTACGCCTTCGATAGCCGCCCGCCGCATTTGGTACCGCAGCCGGAGAAGTATCACTACCTGCTGCAGCACTTCGTGGGATGGGAGGTGAAAACGAAGGAGGATGTTTTCGACCCGGAAACGCAGGAGTTCATGGATTTTCGGGGGGAGCAGCACCACGAGGCGCGTTTCATCTACGTGCTACCGTTCAGCAAGCGGCGGGCACTGGTGGAGTACACCTTGTTCTCAGCGCAGGTGCTGCCGCAAGCGGAGTACGAGTACGCCATACGTACTTATCTGGAGCAGCTGGGCGTAACGGATTTTCGCATCGAGGCCGTGGAGATTGGGGCTATTCCGATGACCGACCACCCCATGCCCGCGTCAGATGGGCCAAACATCGTGAACCTAGGCACGCGGGCCGGCCGGGCAAAGCCTAGCACGGGCTACGCCTTCAAGCGCATTCAGGAGCACTCGGCGCGGTTGGTGGCCGCGCTGGCCGCTACCGGCCGGCCTCCCCGTAACCTCACCGGCGACCGGTGGCAGTTCGGGCTGTTTGATGCGCTATTACTGGACATCATGCAACGGCGCGGCGAAACCACGCGCAACATCTTCACCGAGCTGTTTCGCCGCAACCCGGTGGAGCGCATCTTCGACTTTCTGGATGAGCGGACCTCGCCCCTCACCAACCTGCGGGTGATGAATTCCGTGACTCCATGGCCATTTCTGCGCTCTATTGGACACGTGCTGCGCGGCCGGCCCGGGCAGCGGAAGGCCTAACGCTATTTCACTGCCAACGACGCCTCGCTCTCCAGAAATGCGCGGGCGGCCTGCACGGTGGCCGGCGTGAGCGGCTGCAGGGCTGGTGCCGGAGCTGATAGGTTGAGCAGGTGGCCGCCGGGCAGGGCCAGCAGGTTGTCGAGGTCGTGGGTGATGCAGAGCACGGTGCGCTGCTGCTCCTGCACCCAGCTCAGCAGCAAATCGAACACGCGGCGGCGGTAGTACACATCGAGCTGCTGGGTGGGCTCATCAAGCAAGTAGAGCGGCGCTTCCTGCAAACTGAGCTGCGCCAGCCACACCAGCTGCTGCTCGCCGCCGGAAAGCAGCGTGAAGTCGCGCTCGGCGAGGTGGGCGCCACCTACGCGGGCCAATGCCGTTTCGGCCAGCTGATAATCGGTAGGAGAATAAGCGCTGAGCAGGCCGTGGTGGCGGTAGCGGCCCATCACCACCATCTCCCGCACCCGAATGGAAAAGCCAACAGCGGTACGCTGGGGCAGATAAGCCAAATGGCCATCGGCAGCCGGGCGGCGAAGCGTGCGTAGGTCGTGGCCACCTATTTCAATAGTGCCGGCGTAAGGTATCTGGCCAGTCAGGGCCCGGAACAGCGTGGTTTTGCCGCAGCCGTTGTGCCCGACGATGGCCACAAATGCCGGTGCCGGAACACATAAAAAAAGGTTGCGGAGCAGAACACGCTGTTCATACCCCGCAACCAGATTTTCGATGACGATTGTTGGCTGTTGATTAGTGATTATGAGGGCTTGCTTGTCAGGTGATTGATAACTCAAAACGGAGCGTACATCCAGCATTCAACAAGGTCCTTTTGCAATCAGCCGTCAACAATCGGCAGTTGCTTAGTATTCGTCTTCGTTGAACATGAAGTCTTCTTTGGTCGGATAGTCCGGCCAAACTTCCTCGATGTTTTCGTAAGGCTGGCCATCATCTTCCAGGGCCTGCAGGTTTTCAACTACCTCCATTGGCGCACCCGAGCGAATGGAATAGTCAATCAATTCATCCTTGGTGGCAGGCCAGGGAGCGTCTTCAAGGTACGAAGCGAGTTCCAGCGTCCAATACATAGTGGTGTGGGGTACGTAAAAAAGGTGGTCGAATGAAAAAGTCCGGCTATCAAAAACCCGGCCGGGACAGGTGAACTGACAACGTGGCCTGATACCCACGGTGAATTCCAGCGTCAGCTTTCGGCAGCCAACGTAAGATAACCGCTAAGGTTGTCCTACGCAACCAATCGTTGCCGCAATAGTGTAATCAACTCGTTTTTGGTTCGGATTTTACGGTCGAAGGCCCGGATTTTCCCTTGCAGCATTTGCCGGAAGGCGTCGTTGGCCGAAGAAGCACTGAGTTTGTCGAGATTGTCCTGCAGCGTCTCTTTTTCCTGCTGATCATACTTGATAAAGTCGCGCAGGGCTTGAACCCGCATCGTCACCTGCTCGTCGGGAGCCGCGGCTGCATTTTCCGGCCGTTTGCGGATAAAGTGCTCTAATGCACTCATTTCAAATACTTTGTCGCAGGCCAGAATGAACTGCTCCCACACCCGGTCCGACTCTTCGCCGCGCACCGGGCCCACCGTTTTCCAGGCTGCCTGCAGCTCTTTCGCCCGCGCTACAGCTTCATGCATCGGCTTGCCCAACAGGGCCGTGGCTTCCGTAACCAAGGCCCGCTTGCGGGTGAGGTTATCGTCCATGAAATGCTCTTTGGCGTCGGTGCGCTTGCTGTCAATGTGCACTTTTAGGCGCTCAAAAAACAGGTTGTGCGCAGCCCGGAACTGCGTCCAGAGGTCGTTGGCCTGCTTGCGGGGCAAGGAGCCGCCCACTTCTTTCCACTCTTGCTGCAGCTGCTTGAGCTTGGCGGTGGTATGCTCGAAGTCGTCGGAGTTCTGGAGTGCTTCCGACCTGCGAATCAGGGCTTTGTACTGGTCGGCCGCGTGGTTGGTCATGGCCTTCTTCTCGTTCTGGAAGGCTTTGCGCCGCTGGAAAAAGTCGTCAACGGCCACCCGGAAGCGGGTTTCCAGTTCCTCGGTGAGTTGCTTGTCTACGGGGCCGGTTTTAATCCAGGCCTGGCGCAGCTCATGAATCTGCTCACCGGCCGTGGCCCAGTCGAGCGTATTGCGGAGCTCCTCCGCCTGCTCAATGAGGCTGATTTTAGTGGCCAGGTTTTTCTCCCGGTTGCGGCTTACCGTCACTTTCACGGCCTCTTCGGCTTCGGTGAGGCGGTTGTATAAGCCGGTAAAGTCGCCCAGGCCATCGTAGCTGCCTACTTGTTCTTTCAGGTGTAAGGCCTTCATCAGAAACGAGCCCTTATTCTCGGATTCCTCGATTTTCTGTAGCAGGTCTTCTACTTTGGTGCGAAACAGGCGGAAGCGGTTGGCAAAATACAGTAGAGAAGCATCAGGCGAATCTTTTACCTGGCCAACCTGGCGGGCGGGCAGGTCCATAAACGGCCGGAGCCACACCTGGTCGCCTTCGACATAGCCATAGAGGCGGGCATCGGCCAGCAAGTGGTCTTGTTGTTCCATAATCTGATAACGCGAGGGCGAATAGGTGGTGTGATGAAAATGCGCAGCGGCAACACTCAGGGTGGAAAGATGGGCAAGTTTACGGCATGTTCCAACAAGACTGCCCAGCTTGCAGGGTAGTAAACTCCCTGGCCCCTGCCTACCTTTGGCAACTCCGGCTGGCAGCTACAAACTACTTGGCCGAACGTAACCCCACTTCTGAAGGTTGGGTCGTATTGGTCGGAAGAACTGCCCCAATGGCTGAAAATAGTATTTTCCAGCCAATGCGTCAGCTGACCGGATTTCAACCTTACTGCCACTCCAACTTTTTCCATGAGCGACCAGCCCACCATTATTTTCTCCATGGCCGGGGTAACCAAGGTGTACCCGCCCCAGAAACAGGTTCTCAAAAACATCTATCTCTCTTTTTTCTACGGCGCCAAAATTGGTGTGCTCGGCCTCAACGGTTCCGGCAAATCCTCTCTGCTGAAGGTTATTGCCGGCGTTGATAAACAGATTCAGGGCGACGTGGTGTGGTCGCCGGGCTACTCGGTAGGCTACCTGGAGCAGGAGCCGCAGCTCGATGCCACCAAAACGGTGCTGGAAGTGGTGCAGGAAGGCGTGGCCGAGACCGTGGCGCTACTCAAGGAATTCGAGGAAATCAACGAAGCTTTCGGCGGCGAAGACCCCGACTTCGACAAGCTGCTGGAGCGCCAGGGCACCGTGCAGGAGCGCCTCGACCAGCTCGACGCCTGGAACCTCGACAGCAAGCTGGAGCGCGCCATGGACGCCCTGCGCACGCCCGACCCCGACGCCATCATCGGCAACCTCTCGGGTGGTGAGAAGCGCCGCGTAGCGCTGTGCCGCCTGCTGCTGCAGGAGCCCGACGTGCTGCTGCTCGACGAACCTACCAACCACTTAGACGCCGAATCGGTGCTGTGGCTGGAGCAGCATTTGCAGCAATACAAAGGCACCGTCATTGCCGTAACCCACGACCGGTATTTCCTGGACAACGTGGCCGGCTGGATTCTGGAGCTGGACCGCGGCGAAGGTATTCCGTGGAAAGGCAACTACAGCTCGTGGCTGGAGCAGAAGTCCAACCGCCTGGCGCAGGAAGAGAAAACCGAGAGCAAGCGACAGAAAACGCTGGCCCGAGAGCTGGAGTGGGTGCGCATGTCGCCGAAAGCCCGCCAGGCCAAGAGCAAGGCCCGCGTGGCCGGCTATGACAAGCTGGTGAGCGAGGAAGCCAAGGAGAAAGAGCAGCGGTTGGAGCTGTTCATCCCCGACGGCCCGCGCCTGGGCGGCCAGGTGATAGAAGCCAACGGCATCACGAAAGCCTTCGGCGACAAGCTGCTGTTCCAGAACCTGAGCTTTGCGCTGCCGCAGGGGGGTATCGTAGGTATCATCGGGCCAAACGGCGCTGGTAAGTCCACGCTGTTCCGCCTGATTACCGAGCAGCTGCAGCCCGACGCCGGCAGCTTCACAGTGGGCCCCACGGTGCAGTATGCCTACGTCGATCAGCAGCACGACACGCTGGATGGCAACAAGTCGGTGTTCGAAACCATTTCGGGCGGCACCGAAACCATGCTGCTTGCCGGCCGCCCCATCAACTCGCGGGCATATGTCAGCAACTTCAACTTCCGCGGCGGCGACCAGGAGAAGAAGGTTGGCAGCCTTTCGGGCGGCGAGCGGAACCGGGTGCACCTGGCCACCACGCTCAAGCAGGGCGCCAACCTGCTGCTGCTCGACGAGCCCACCAACGACTTGGACATCAACGCCATCCGAGCTCTAGAAGATGCGCTGGAGAACTTCGCCGGCTGCGCCGTTATCATCAGCCACGACCGTTGGTTCCTGGACCGCCTCGCCACCCACATCCTGGCCTTTGAGGGCGACTCGGAAGTGGTGTGGTTTGAAGGCAACTTTTCCGACTACGAGGAAGCCAAGAAGAAGCGTCTCGGCGACGTGGAGCCCAAGCGCGTGCGCTACCGCAAGCTGGGCTAAGCGGTACAAGCTACTGCCATACATCAACGTCCTTTCCTGGTTTCGGCCGGGAGAGGACGTTTGGGTTTTGGGGAAGATGGTATTCAGAAAAATCAGAACGTCATGCTGAGCGGAGCCGAAGCATCTCTACCGCTTAGTTGGATTACTACTGCAACGAAGCGGTAGAGATGCTTCGGCTCCGCTCAGCATGACTGTTCAATTATTCTCAGCGGCTTATACCCGCCATTTAGTGCGGCATGTGGCTGATTTTGGCCTCATCCAGGTCAAGTTGGGCTTCCTGGTGGCGGAGCATTTCTTCCTCGAATACGTCCTGGCTGCGGAGCACGAACAGCTCTTCGCGCTGCACGCGCAATACGTCCAGCAGCACTTGGTGGTAGCGTTTCAGGGCCTGGCGTTTCGAGTCGTCGTAGTCGAGGGCTTCGAGTAGGTTGCCGGTGCGCTGGGCTTCGGCCTGCATGCGCTGCTGCAGGGCCTTGATCAGCTCGTTTTCCTGCATGTCCGCTACGTAGTTGCGCTCCATGTGCGTGAGGGCCGCCTGGCGTAGGTGCAGCCGAATGCCGGCTTCCTGGGCATCGGTGGGCATCCGCTCCTCCAGTGTATCAATACCCGTGAATCGGATGAGGGCCGGCAGTGTAAGGCCTTGGAAAACCAGCGTCACGAGAATGACCACGAAGGTGATGAACAGCATCAGGTTGCGCTGCGGAAACTCCTGCCCGTTGCTGAGCAGCAGCGGCACCGACAGCGCCGACGCCAACGACACCACGCCCCGCATGCCCGCCCAGCCAATAACCAACGGCCCCTGCCAGCCGGGGCTGGTTTCCCGGGTACGGATGCTGCGAAACAGCCAGCGCGGCACAAACGCCGCCGGAAACATCCAGACCAGCCGAATTAGAATAACGATGCCGCTGATAATCAGGCCATACGTAATGGCCTGCCCCAGCGAGTAGCTGCCCAACCCTTCCACCGCCACCGGCAGCTCCAGCCCAATAAGAATGAACACCAGCCCATTGAGAGCGAAGCCCACGCTGGCCCACACACTGTTGGCCTGCAGGCGGGTATCGGCATCGAACACGCGGTGCGAGCGAAACGACAGCAGCAGCCCTCCACTAACCACGGCCAGCACACCGGAAAAGTGGAACTCCTCGGCGAGCAGATACATGCTGTAGGGCGCAATGAACGTAAGCACCGTGTTGATGCTGGGCGTAGTAGGTAGGTGCTTATGGATGAGGTAGAAGCCGTGCGCCACCACCAAACCCACCGCCAGGCCCATTGCACTCACCAGCAAGAAGCTGGACACCGCCTGCTGCCATACAAACGTGCCCGACAGCACCGTGGCCAGCGCAAACCGGAACACAATCAGACTGCTGGCGTCGTTGATAAGACTTTCTCCTTCCAGGATGCTCGTTACGCGGCGCGGCACTTGCACATCCTTCAGCACAGAAGTGGCCGCCACGGCATCGGGCGGCGAGATGATGCCGCCCAGCAGAAACCCCAGCGGCAGCGTGAAGCCTGGAATCATGGCCCGGCTTACGTACGCCACAATGGTAGACGTGAAGAACACCAGCCCAAACGCCAGCAGCGCAATGGGCCGCTTCCACCGCCAGAAATCCTGCCAGGAGGTTTCCCAGGCCGCCTGGTAGAGCAGCGGCGGCAGGAAAATCAGGAAGATGAGGTCGGGGCTGATGACGATGCGCGGCAGCCCCGGCACGAAGCCCAGCGCCAGCCCGGCCAGCACCAGGAAAATAGGGTAGGAGATGCGCAGCTTCTGGCCCAGCATCACCAGCAGCAGCATGGCAAACAGCAGCCCCAGGACCAGCAGAATCGTTTCGTGTAACGTGTTGTCGGGCATAGGGGCAAAACAAGCAGAAGGAACGAGCTTGCAAGCGGAAGGTAGCGGCTGCCGGGCAAAAACGCTACCCGCAGTGGGATGGGCGAGTGCGCGGACCCGGCAGGAAGAAAAACAAGTTGTTTTTTTATTGCTGTGATTCAGGTAGTTATCAATATAAATTCAGGGCATCCCTAAGGATTTCCCGCTTTCTCCGACTAATGGGCAAACACCGAGCATCTTGAAAGATCAGTTCCTTCTCCTCATCAATAGCCACCCGGGCCTTATCCAGAAGGTCTGCAGCATGTACTGCCACTCCAGGGAGGATCAGGAAGACCTCTTCCAGGATATCGTGCTGCAACTCTGGCGGTCCTACCCCTCGTTCCGGAGTGGCTCCAAAGTTACCACCTGGCTGTACCGCGTTGCCCTCAATACTGCCATCACCCGGCTCCGGCAGCAGCCCAAGGCCGAGCGGTTTGCCGAGCTGGGGCCCGAAGCCTTGCAGGTACCGGCCGTGGAAGAAGGCCCCAGCGAGGAAATGGCGGCCATGTACCGGGCAATCCGGCGGCTTTCTCAGGTAGACCAGGCCCTGACCCTGCTTTATCTGGAAGATTGCAGCTACCGGGAAATGGCCGAGGTGCTGGGCATCTCGGAAACCAACGTGGGCTACAAGCTCAACCGCATCAAGGCCCAACTACGCACACTCATCAGCCTAGCCTAGCATGGAACTGGACGAATTCAAAAAAAACTGGGGCGCCGCCCGCCGCGGAGGGCCCGAACAGAGCAGCCCCACCCGGGAGGCAGTCGAGCGGATCATCGAGCGCAACACCCGCTCTTTGGGGGAACTGCGGGCGAAGAGTGCTTTCTGGAACCGGATTGGCGGGTGGAATGCCATTCTGCTGGTGCTGCTGGCGGTCGGCTACCTAGGGTGGCAGTACCACCGGGGCCTGGCCGGGGCCACGCTGGCCGGCAATCTTCTGCTGGTGGCCGTGCTGGTGGGGTTTGCGCTGTTTTCCGGGTGGAGCTACCGCCGCCAAGAGGAAATCTTCTCGCAGCATACCGATGCCAGCTCGCGGGAAGCGCTCCGCCGGACCCTGGCGGCGTTCAAACACTACTACCGGTTCACCAACGCCGTGTTCCTGCTTGGCTCCCCGGTGGCGTTCTATGCGGTGTTCGAGGTGCCTGGCATCGGCCTGTCGTTTGCCGCCAGCAGCCTTGCGGCTGTGGCCCTCACCGGTTTCTCATTCCTGCTTCGGTACGGCTACTACCGGGCGGTTTTTTTTCCACGCATCAGGGAAATGGAAGCCAACCTGCGCGACCTGGAAGAAACCCCCGGCTCCTGAGCTGCTTGCTGACGTTTTTCTATCAATTAATTCTTTCTAAACCCTTTTCCCTTTCACATGAAACAACTGCTACTCACCCTGGCCCTAGTCGTTAGCGGCCTGGCCGCCGCCGCTCAAAACTTTGAGGGTAAAGTCGTTTACCACAACACCTACACGAGCAAAACCCCTGGTCTCTCCGACGGGCAGCTCAGTGCCCTGATGGGCAACGTGCAGACTTGGTACCTGAAAGGCGGGGACTACCTCTCAGAGCTCAACGGGACGCAGGTGGTCTGGCAACTGTACCGCAACAGCGACAACAAGCTGTACAGTAAGTTTGCCGGCTCCGAAAAGCTACTCTGGCAGGCAGGCGCCTCGAACCCCGACAGCGTACTGAGCACCACGCTTCGCAAAGGCGCCACCGAGATTCTGGGCTACCAATGCGACGAGCTGACCCTGGTTTGCAGAAGCGGCATTCAGAAATACTACTTCAGCTCGCGCCTGCCCGTGCAGCAGGATCTGTACAAAGGCCACCGGTACGCCAACTGGTATGCCTACCTCTCGAAAGCCGGAGCGGTGCCGTTGAAAATTATGATCGAAACCCCGCAGTATAGCATGCAGAGCGTGGCCACCGGCGTGCATCCGCTCCCGCTCAGCGCCACGCTCTTCGCGCTTCCCGCTAATGCGCAGACCCTGAAGAGTTCTTACTAAAACCACCGGAGCTTCCTCCAGACAATCGGGCTGGCAAGCAGAAATCCTTCCGGCTAGCCCGGTTGCACAGGAAACGAACTTTTGTACTGGTGGCACTGCGCGTCTGGGGTGGAGGCGTGCTCGGCTCCTACGCGCTGCTGCGCAGCGGCTTCGCGCCGGACGTGCTCAGTGCCGCCACCGTTATTTTCATCATCGTCTGGTACTTTTTCTGTCCTGATCCGGCTGCTGGCTACGACCATACCACTGGTAATGGTGCCCGTTCCCGGCGGCAGGGCTGGGGAAGAAGGTCATGCCGTCCGCGTAGCGTGCGCCTCACCCTCGGCCCCTCTCCGAAGAAGGAGCGGGGGAGCCTGCCACCAGAATCGTTGAACGCACCCTTCTCCTCTTTCGGAGAGGGGCCGGGGGTGAGGCGCACAGTACGCGTTACCTTGCGCCCCGCATGACCGGCCTACCGCTCGACGAACCGCCTGTAGTGACATTCAATGTTACTACAAACTGAAACGTGTAGGGCCTGCACCACGGGGTAGCACTCGTGCTGGCTCAACTGTCGCACAGTCTGAAAGCCCTTTGATGCTTGGTATTGGTATCAAAAACTAAAATAGCCCCGCCCGCACGACTGCGGATGGGGCTGTTGGTTTCTGGTGAGAGAATAACAGCACGCTACCTCAGTGCCACCGGAAGCTTAGGCCGGTGTAGTGCCGTTGCTGACATCACTCTTGGCTTGCCGGGTGGCTTTGCGTGCCTTGGCTTCGGCGTTGCGGCCATAGCTGGCGTCGTCTACGCGCATGGCTTCGCGCAGGCGGGCATACAGCAGCGGGTGCGTATCCACCAGCAGTTCGGTGGCCGGTTTGAAGTCGTCTTTGAGGTGGCGGTTCAAATCCTGCACCAGCTGGGCGGTGGCCGTGGTGGTTACCTTGCCGGCTTCGGTAGCGGTTTAGGGCTGTCGATGCTGGCGTCGTAGGCCTTGGCGGCGGCCAGCTGCTGCACGGCGGCCGTGCTCAGGTTGTAGCGGCCTAGGTCGGCGGCGCGCAGGGCGGCAGCCTCACTCACGGCCATGGCCTGCTCGTTGAATAGCAGCGCGCTCAGGTTGCGGTAGTCGCTGCGGGTGCGCAGCTGCGTGCGGGCCGCTTCCAGGTTGCCTTCCTTTTTTTAGAGCAAATACAGCGCGTTGCTGCCCTTCACCAGCGCCGCTGTCAGCTCGCCGCGGTGCAGGCCCTTCTGCTCCGTGGCGCCCTCCGATTTGCGCCGGGGGCTGATGCCCGCCACCAGCGCCAGCTTGTTGCGCAGCTCCTCGGCCACCTCGGCAAAAGCCGCTACCGCCTTCGTTTCCTGTGGGTACTCCTCCAACACTTCTACCACTTTGCGGTGGCGAAATACCTGGGATTCCTGCTTGCGGTTCATATAACGGATAAAGAAAAAGGCGAAAATTGTATCACACCAGGAAGATGGCCATCCACGGCGTTATTTTCAACTGTTCACCTGCTTCCCGCTGTTGCCAGCAGCCTTCCCGCCCTCGCTAAGGCCATTCCCGCGTCCGGCAGCCGCCTTCTCGCGTGCGCCACCAGCACAAAACGGACCGTCAGTAAGATTTCTTTGTTTTCCAGCGGCCTTCCTGCGTTCGTCAGTTTGCTTCCCGCCATCGTCACCCAGTTTCCGCCGCCGCCAGTAGGATTTCTTTGAGCGGTGGCGGGGTTGCGGGAGTGGGTGGAATGGCCTTCTGCGTTGGCAGGGATAGTTCTTGCTGTAGCCATTAAGTAAGCCTGGCGGCGCTGCAGGCTGCCTGCCGGACTAGTGCGCTAGGCGGGTGTGATGGCAAGGGGGCCAAGCTGCCAGTAGGGAAGCGGACTAGTACCGGGTGTGCGGAAGGGGGAGCACCTATTCGCTACAAAAGGCACTATGATCTGGCGTCAGCGAGGTTTTGTTGATGCAGTTGTTTGGGGGCCATTACTACCTGCATCTTTGGCACTGGCATCTTCTGGCTTGAAGATGCTGAATCCGATGCCAGCCGCAAACCAGCGTTTTTTGTTATAGCGCCACGAAGCACTGCCTTCGCCTAGAATATCGGTTCCTAGTAATACTCCCACTTGTAGCCTTTCCCATTGGTACAAGCCGCACACCGATGGCGTAATGGCAGCTTGGTCTCGATTCTCAGTTACTAAGCTGTTTTTAGGGGTTAGCGTCACCGATGTTATACCCACGCCGACTAAAAGAGAAAAAGCATGTTCAGTACGACGACCGGGATGCACGCTGATACCTCCTAATACGCTAAGCGTGATATCCTTGGTGAAATCGCCGTTTTGCGGCCTAAACTTGAAAGGCATTACCACCGTCCCCGCAGTAGGGGTAATTAGTGCAGACAATACGTAGGCACTAGCATCTAGTTGAGCTTGCGAAATCACGAAATAACGTTCTAGTCCAGTGGATGGGTCATAATTAAGGTTGAAGTAATAGCTATTAAGAACCGAATATTGCTGATCATCCGACAGTTGTTTAGGAGTGCCAGTGCCCGCTATAGTGTAAGTAGCAGTATCAGCGGTAAGTAAATTGATAGGAACCTTATCAGCGCCATATATTGGGCCCCATTCGGCGAACTGTATCAGATAATTTCCAGCAGTATCTTATTGAGGCTTAATTATTGTGAAATTTGCCCCCGCAGGAGCAGTGCGTAAGGGTTTACTGGCTTTGTTGCCTGAAGCATCACACTCCTGTAATTGAGTATTTGCTCTAAGCCGATAGACAAGAGGCATCTTGTCTGCCGCAAAGCTTCTGGAAGTAGTTAGTGCTAGTAGCATAACACTGAGAACTACTAAAAAACGGTGTTGAATGGTAGCGGGCATATAGTGGAGAAAATTTCTTCAAGACAATGTCGCTACGAGTAGCGGATTGCTCTTTGAAGAGAGTAATACAGATGTGGAAGGACGTGAATCAAACTTCTCACTTTCCAGCCCTTTTTTCCTCCGTACTACCACTGAACCTTACGCCACCGGTACCCAACCTTCTCGCACGGCCTGCACTACCAGCCCGATCAACGTTTTGGCACCCGTTTTCTGGAGCAGCGTCCGGCGATGACTTTCCACGGTGCGCACGCTCAGAAACAGCCGGTCGGCTATTTCCTGGTTGCAGCAGTCGGCCACTACCAGGCGCAGCACTTCTACCTCGCGGGCACTAAAGGGCGTGGGGGGCGCCGTGTGGCGGGCCGGTAGAGGGCTGGTGTGCGTGCCGCCGGCCGTACCGCGGAGTAGGGCCGCAACCGTGGCCAGCACCGCGGCGGGTGCCACGTGGTGGCACAGCAGTGCCCCGGCCCCGGCCTGCAGCAAATGCTGGCGTATTCCGGCTGCTAAGCGGCGGCCCGTAAGCACCAGCACTGGCTGGCAACTGCGGATGCGACGAAGCTGCCCCAGCAGCAGCGGCAGTGGTGGCCCGCTCAGTTCACTGTCTAATACCACGAGGCTGTAGGACTGCTGTCGCAGCAGCGGCAGCAGTTGCGTGGTGTCAGGCGTGATGGTGCACGCCAGTGTGGGCCATTGGTCGCGGAGGGTGGCCAGCAGGCCCTGGCGGTGCAACGAGGGAGGCGCGGCTACCAGCATACTTGGGGTGCCAGTGCAAACGAATGTGCTCATAGCTTATAGCTTAGAAACGGTGGAGGCACACGTGGAAACGGCCGCCCGAAGGCAGCAGAAGCAGCTATAGCAACAGGGTGTGTGGTAGAGAGGGTAACCGGCAGAAAGGCCATTACCAGAGCAGAGAGTCTCTAAAATACAAGGTCACTTTCAATATATCAACATATTTTTATAAATATATTTAAAATATATATTGGATAGGTTAAATTAAAGGCCGCAAAATAAAGGGCTCGTGTGTGCTAGTGAACTGTAACTCGGGTACCAGTGGTAGAAGATGCGGACAATAAGCAGCGCGTAAAATAGCGGCCCTGATATCTAGTGCATCAGCAAAAAGCCCGTCCGCATGATGGCGGGCCGGGCTTTTCATCAACAGTACTATACTCGACTACTGGCTTACAGATTCTTCAGCCACGCCTGGCGTAAGGCTAGCTGGGCGGGCGTGGGGTTAGGCATCACTGTGAGCTGGTAGCGCTTCACCTCTTCTTTGGCCTGCAGGCGGCAGCGGATTTTCTTTGCTACGCCTTCGTGGCGGATGGTCAGCTCGCTTTCCTGGCCAACGGGGCTGGCTTCAATGCGCTGGATGAGGGCGCGGGCGGTGGCAGGCTGCACGGCTTCGCCCTGGTAGGCCACAAATTCGTCGCCGTTGGCCACGCCGCAGGCCTGCAGCGCTGCGCTCACCTGTTGAAACAGAAAGCGGCCGTCGGCGTTGGTGCGGAAGCCGGTGCCGAGCGTGGAGAGGTGGCGGCCGGTGCGCAATACCGGCGTGTACTGCACACCAACGCTGGCGTAGTACTCGGCCAGCGGCAGGGGCTGAGCTTGCTGCACATAGCGCGCAAAAAAGTCGCCGATTTCAGGATAGGTGAGCTGGGTGAAATCCTGGAAAAACGTCTTTTCCGAAAACGGCTTGTCGGGGCCGTAGCGCTTGGTGAGCTCCAGAATGACTTCGCGCAGCCCGCGCTTACCGCCCGACAGCTGTAGCAGCCGCAGATCGAGCAGGGCCGCCGTGAGGGCCCCGCGCTGGTAGATGTTGCCATACTGGCGCTGTCCCTCGTCGGAAAAGGAGTTCAAGCCCAGCTTGCTCAGCGAGTACGTGGTATCGGTGCGTTGGCGGTCATAGGCAATCTTGCCGCTCATTTCCTCCAGATATTTCTCCAGCGGCAGCAGGCCACCGCGCAGCTGCATCATGCCAGCGGCCCATTCGGTGGTGCCTTCATACAGCCACAAATGCTCGGAGCCGGTGGGCTGCACAAAGTTGAACTGCTGAATGATTTCGGAGTGAATGTTAAGCGGCGTCACGACGTGAAAAAACTCGTGGGCGGCAATGCTGGTGATGCCCGCCGCCGACTCCGGCGTGAGCGGCTCCTCGCGCAGCACGTACTCCGAGCTGTAGGAATGCTCCCAGGCGCCGTTGCTCCGGTCGTCGAAATGGTAGAGGAAAGTGTAGCGCTGCACCGGCAGCTGCACCAGAAACTGCTGGGCGGCGGTCAGCATCTGCTGCATCTCTTTGAGCAGCGGCTGCGCCTGCACTTGGTCGGTGCGGGAGTAGCAGAACAGGTCGATTTTGGTGGGGCCGAGCATAGTGCTGGCCTGCGTGAGGCGGCCCAACAGAAACGGCGAATCCACGGCTTGGTCATAGTTCTTGGCCATGTAGTAGCCTTGCGCATCCGCCGTCAGGGCCGTCCCGATTTTCCAGTCGGCGGGGTAGTTAAGTTTGATGCGTAGCGGGCGGCCCTGCCAGCCCTGCGGATAGCCCAGCATGGTCTGGCCATTGAGCAGCGCGTGGTCGGTTTCCAGCGACGAGCCGCACATGCGGTAGATGCTGTGCTCGGTCACGGGCGTGTCCCAGGTTTCGGCCATGGTGTAGCGGATTTCGCGCGTTTTCTCGGGCTTCAGCAGCTGCCATTGGTTGGTGGAAAGCTGCTTGGAAGGCAGCAACCGGCCTTTCTTGTCGAACGCCTCAAACTTGCGCACAAACCGGCCGATGTCCATGACCTGGTAGGTGCCCGGCGCGGTGGCCGCAAACTGATAGATGCCTTGCTCTTTGCTCAACTTCGGCAAGGCCAGCTGCACCTGAAACTCATTGCTGTTGGTGGCCGGATCGAGGGTGATGCTGTAGGCAAGCGGCTCCTGGGCCCGGGCTGCCGAGAGTGGGCCTGCCAGCAGCGCGGCAACAAGTAGGAAATGTGCGAGACGCAACAGGTTTTTCATATGCAAAGGAACACCGAATGGAAAAATAGTGCGGTGTTGCCAAGGATAGCAAAATTGGCTAAGCGTTGCGTGAAACTGCATAATCCAGCCATTCAATCTGGGTGGGCTTACCTGAACAGAGCAGGACCAGGCACAAAAAAGCCCTCCGCTTCCGAGGAAACAGAGGGCTTACAGTCAGGCGTTGGCCTTAGGCAGGCTTGGCGCTGGTGTGTGCGGCGTCCTTCTTGTGGCTGTCGTAGCTGGTTCCGTGGTCGTCTTCGCTGACCGCATCGGCAGCTTTCTTGGCGGCAATGATGGCAACTATGGCTACCCCGGCAATACCCAGAATGAGCTGCGTGGTGGTAAAGCGCTGGGCCGCTTTTTTGATCAGTACGCCACTGTGCTTGAGCAGATCATCAAACTGATCGGCTTCGCCCTGGAATACTTTGTAGCCGCTTTGCAGGGCGTTGATAACGTCTTCGGGCAGGATCTTTTCGATTTCCTTTTCTACGGTCGAGAGTTGGTTTGCCATATAGCGTAAGGGAGAGAACAGTGAAACACAAAGCCGATAAAGCGGCCCCGGAGGCACTATACGCGAAAACCCGCCGCCGGGCTACACCGACAGCGGGTTTTTTAGTTGTTCGTTGATTGCTGTTGGTTGATTGTTAATAGTTGTTGGTCAATGGGCTTATTTCTAACAACAATCAACCAACACCAATCAGCAACTAACTCACCACCACCAGCCGCGAGCTTACGCGGGCACCTTCGCGTATCTGGCAGTGGTAGGAGCCGGAGGCGAGGCCCGTGGCAAACGGAATCTGGCGGCGGCCGCGGGGCTGTACCCGGTCGAGCAGGCGCGCCACCTCGCGGCCCAGCGCATCGAGCACCACCACCTGCACGTGCCCGCCTTCACTCTCAAACTCCACCGTGGCGTGGTCAAGCACCGGATTCGGATACACGCTGAAGCCGGCTACGTTGGTGTTGGCGGCCGTGCTGGTGCCGTTCACGATGCCGGGGCGGATAACCGGCACATTCGGGAACTGGCCCAAGCTGGACGGCAGTAAGGCGTTAAGCGTCGTCTGGGGCACCCGGAACCAGTCTTTGAGCACGTTGGCGTAGATAGCCCGGAAGTCGAACTGCATAGCCACCTGGTCGTTGACGCCGGCATTGGCGGGCAGCACGGGGTTGGTACCGTGAATGATGGGGTTGACGCTGGTGCCGAACACGATAAGCGGCGCCGCGGCCCCGTGGTCGGTGCCCTTGCTGGAGTTGGCCTTGATGCGGCGTCCAAACTCCGAAAACGTCATACCCACCACCCGGTCCTGCACGGCCAAGCGGCGCAAGTCATCCTGGAAGGCTTCCAGCGCCTGCGAAATGCGGCCGAGCAGCGTGGCGTGCGTGCCGGTAGTGGTGCTGCCCGTAGTCGGCACCTGCCCGGCGTGAGTATCGAAGCCGCCCAGGTTGCAGACGTACACCCGCGTCTGGAGGCCGCCCGCTACTAGTTGAGCCACAATCTTGAGCTGGTCGGCGAGGGAATTCTGGCCGGCAGCAGGGTAGAGCGGCGAGAGGTTTCGGGCACGTGCTGCTGCCGCCTGAATTGCCGTAGTGTACACCTGCGTCTGGGCAATTACCTGCCGGATAAACGTCAGCTCGTGGCCGGCCGGTGTGTTAGGCGCCGTATCAACCCCACCTGAAAGCAGCTGGTAGAACGACGTGGTGCTGGCAATGGCCATGCCCATGTTCACGCTGGGGCCCTGCACGCAGTTGCTCACCACTGAGCCGATGCTGATGGCCAGCGGATCGGGGTTTTGGGCGTTGGGGTAGCCGGTGGGGTAGTTGGCGTATTCCGAGTTGAGGTAGCGCCCGGCCCAGCCCGAGGTGATGGTAACGTTGGAGTCAGATGCCGACGTCCAGATGTCGGTGGCGCGGAAGTGCGAGTAGTTGGGGTTGGGGTAACCCACGCTCTGCACCACGCCAATCTTGCCGTCATCGAACAGGTTTTTCACACCCGCCATAGCTGGGTGAATGCCCGTAGCAGCGCGCAGCGGCAGCACCTGGTTTTGCGGAATGGCAATTTCGGCGCGGGCATTCATCAAAGCCGGATACTGGTCAGTCGGGATGATCATGTTCAGGCCGTCGTTGCCGCCGTTCAGCTGAATCAGCACCAGCACCCGGTCGGTTTGGGTGGCGCCGCCGGTCAGCTCAAAAAGCTCCGGCGAGAAGCCGTAGGCCCCAATCGGCAGCCCGCCCAGCAGCGTGGGCAGCACAGTGGCAGCGGCGGTGGTCTGGAGGAAATGTCTGCGTTTCATAAGAAGGGTCTTGGTTAGTTGGGGTCTTAGGATCTTGGTGTTGCGAGGGCCAGAGGGCAAGAACCCGGACCGCCAGCTTGCCACTGACCGTCCAAGACCCTAAGACCCCAGGCCCCCAAGACCCCGACTAAGACAAATGATATTCAGCCAGGCCCATGATGGTGCGCAGCAGCGACTGAAGCTTGGTTTGCACGGCGGCGCGCTTGGCTGCATTGGTGGGCGCGGCCAGATACTCGTTCCATTCTATCGTCCACTCGAAATCAGGCAAACCCGGCAGCAGCGTGTCGTTGAGGTAGCTGAGCTGGGTGGCCGTTAGCGTGATGGGCAGCAGCAGCCGAACCAGCTCCGCAATCAGCAGATTGGGGTCGGCGGCGGTGGCGGCAGGCAAGGCCAGCACCAGCGCAATCGGGTCAATCTTGATGTTGGCGCCGCTGGTAGTGTAGCCGTTGTTGCTGATGAGCAGGTCGGTGAGTTGGTTGCGGCGGGGCAGCGTCACGGCATTGATCCACATTTCGTAATACTGTGGCGTCTGCCAGTAGGCCGGCCAGCCGGCCACGTTTGGCGGGTCGCCGAGTACCTGCTGCTGCAGGTTCGTGACGCCGTTGAGGTAGTTCCACATGGCGTACTGGGCCGTAGGATTGGTAGCAGCCGGAAACGCCACCTGCAGCTGCCGGGCCGTGCCCACCGTGAAATCCAGCGGGCTCTTAATCACGCAGCCCATGTTCACGCTGTCGAAGAAATGCTCACTCGCCAGCAACGCCCGCAATACCGGCGCCACCTCGTAGTTGCTTTGCAGCAGTAGCTGCGCCATCGGCTCGATGATTTGCGCCTCAGTGGTGGCATCAATCACGTAGTACACAAACCAGCGGTAGAGCTTGCGGCACAGAAAGCGCGCCGTTTCCAGCTGCCGGAACACCAGTGCAATCAGCGCTTTGTACTCCTGGTCGCTCTGGTTGCTGATGGTGGCGTTCTGAAAGGCGCTGCTGAAGGTTTTGGTGGTAGTGTCGTGGCGCGAAGCCGTGAAGTAGCCGGCCTGGGTGGTGGCGTTGTCGCGCCAGCCGGTGAGCACGCGCGCGGCGGCCTGCACGTCGGCTTCGGTATAATTGGTGTAGTTGCCGGGGCCGATTTGCGGGCCTTTGCCCACCGTAAACAGTTCCAGCAGCTCGCGGCCATAGTTTTCGTTGGGGGCAGTGGCGGTGCTTTGGTTGCCGTTGAGGTAGCGCAGCATGGCCGGATTCACCGTTACGTCCTCGGCCAGGCGCTGAATATTGCCAAGGGCGTGGCGCCGCAGCAGCGCGCAATACTGGTAGCCGTAGCGGGCATCGTTGATGTCGCCCAGCTCCACTACAAAGTGATTGTGCCAGAACAGCGTCATCTTCTCGCTCAGCGACGGGCCCTGGCCCAGCAATTGCCCCAGCCACCACGCCCTTAGCGAAGTACGCCGCACGCCCTCAAAATTCTGGTCGAATGCCTGGTTCACCCACGTCTGGCCCAGCGGCACGCTCGTGTCGGTGGCCGACACGTTGAGCGGAGGCGCCGGCGCGGCCGGCGCCGTGAGCAGCGTGTTCAGTACCTGCGACAGACTCTGGCCGGCCGCCGCCAGAATCTCGGGACGGGTGGGCCCAAACAGCGTGCGGCGCAATAGGTGCGCCGCCTGCGTGTAGCCCCATGGCCCCGTGTACGGCCCCAGGCCTGCAGTGGAGCGGGGCTCGGTGGGTAGGCGTGTGTTGGCGTAGCGACTCACGGTTTCGTCGCCGCCACTGCCGGCGGGCGGGGTGGGAGCCTCCAGCACGGCAGCGGCCGGAGCTGCCAGGGTAGCAACGGGTTTGCGGAGGAAAGCTCTACGATCCATAAGCGGGCGGTTGTGGTAGTGAGGCGGCAGGTAACTGTCTTGTAAGGAAGCGGTTAATTAGCATTTGTACAAGAGCAGAACCTATTGACTCGTCAAAATAGAGAAAGTTTAATAGACGATTGCTAGGACAAGGCCATTCCTCTGCGCAACGTAATCTGCTCTTGAGAAGAAACACTTTCGCAGCCCACTGCCGAGGCTGTTTTACCTACCGGAAAGCAGGGAGAAAATCACAAAAAAAGCCCCGCCGGAAGTGGGCGGGGCTTGCATAAGACCGGTAGGTGCCGGGGGCTATTCGTAGACTTTCACCACAAACACGTAGTCCTGGAGCTTGCGGATCTGCTGGGGGCGCGAGGTGCCGGCCAGTTGGTTGGTGCGGGGCAGGTTGTAAGGCTGCGCCGGCGTGGCCGCCGCACTCAGCGAATCCACAAGCCGCATCAGATACGACGACTTGGTGGCAAAAGCGGCGCTTTGCACATCCATCTGGCGGCCGCTGATAATACCAATCATGTTGCCCCGGTCATCCAGCAGCGGACCACCGGAGTTGCCGGGGTTCACCGGAATGCTGATCTGGTAGAACGCCGAGTCGCCTTCGAAGCCTGAGCGGGCACTCAGCGAGCCATCATTGAACACCAGGTCTTCGCGCGGATAGCCCAGCGTGTACACTTTCTCCCCCAGGTCGGCGGTGCCGCGCTTGAAGGAGTAAGGCAGGCGGCCGAAACCGTCGAATTTCTTGTCGTTGATGCGCAGAATGGCCAGATCGTGGGCTACGTCGGTGAATACCGGCTCGGCGCGGTAGCTGCGCCGGTCGCGGCCCTCAATCAGCAGCGAGTCGGCGCCCTGGATAACGTGGTAGCTGGTAACCAGGTAGCCATCGGAAGTAAGAGCGAAGCCCGTACCGCTGAACTTACCCGGATTTACGGCTTCCAGCGCCGGGGCTTGGCCACGAATGGCGCGGTTCATAGCCAGCTGGGTGCGCCGGATGCGCTCCACTTCCTTGCGCAGCACCGTGTAGCCGTACAAAGAGGGTTTCTGCGAGGCGCGCCACCACTCAATGCCCAGTAGCGTGGTAAACACGGCCAGCACGGCTACCGAGGCGGCCACCATCATAGTGGCGCGGTGGCCCTGCCAGAAGCGGCGCAGCTGCTGCTCGGTGCGCGAAATGTGCACCTGCGGCATCAAGGGGTTGCCGGTTTGCAGCACTTCGCCGTCCTCGGTTTCATCCAGCCTCACAGCCTGCTCGGCATCCAGCTCGGCCTGAATGGCGCGCAGCTTGCGGCGCGTGCTCAGGCGCTGGCCGTAGCTGTGCAGCGTGTCGGTTAGGGACGTGAAGTCGGCGTAGCGTTCGGCCAGCACGGGGTCAGCGGCAAGGCGGCGCTCCAGATCGGTGCGCGCCGGCACCGCCAACTCGCCGCGCTGGTAGGCCTCAAATAAAGCGTAATAGTCAGCTTCCGTCATCATAGGGCTAAGCGGGTGGGTGAGGCCCGCCATTTTCTTGAAGAAGAGCGTAGAAGAAAAAGGGTGGCTGCTACCGAGTGGTTAAGTTGGTTGGCAAGCGTAATTCTTCAGAACACTCTCCTGCAATCAGGTTTCACTTTCCTGATAATGCGTGAAAAAGAGTTTTTTCAGCCGTACCAGGCACTTGTACTTTTGATTTTTGGCATTGTCGGCGTTGGTGTAGCCGAAGTCTGCCGTAAGCTGCTGCATCGATTTATCGAGCAGGTAAAAGCCTTCCAGCAACGAGCGGCACGGTTCGCCGAGGCGTTCCATGGCTTCGTTCATGGTGGCAAAGCGCCGGTCCCGCTCCTCGGCTTCCTCCAAGTCGGCCTCGGCTCCTGTTTCCAGAAAAGGCTCGTGGTCATCAAGGCGGGTGCCGAAGCGGGTTTTCTCGGCAAGACGTTTCAGCCAAAGGCGGCGGCACACGGCGTAGAGGTAAGTCTTGATCTGGCAGCTCAACTCCAGCGAGTTGTCGCGCACCTTCTCATAAAAAACCATCACGCCTTCCTGGTACACGTCCCGGGCGTCGTCTTCGGTGCCGCTGTTTTGCAGCACGTAGTGCGACACCATGGGCAGATGCAGCCGGTAAAGCTGCGCCAGGGCGCGGTCGTCGCCGTGGCGGATGGCCGCCACGAACTCGTCGTCAGTGTAAGAAGCAGTGGCCTTCGCCATTCACTTTAGCAGTTAATACCCTGGAAGCGCCAGGGTAACCCCACACAAAAATTATTTTCGGGCGTGGGTTACCTTCCGGCTTATTCTGGATGAACGGGGTTTTCAGACAAATTTTTCAAACTTACCACAACGATGAACAACCTCCTGAAGGTATCCGCTCTATTCTGCGCCGTAGCTCTTGCTTCGTGCGAGTCGAAGCCCGCCACTACCGAATCTACCACTACCACCGAAACCGGCACTGTAGAGACTACGGCTCCTGCTATGGATTCGACGGCTATGGCCACTGATTCGACGGCTACGGTTGCTCCAGCTACCACGGCTCCTGCTACTACCACCGAGGCTTCGTCGACCACCACGACGACGACCGAGCAGAAGTAATTGTTTGGAGGCTAGCATTTGCTGGACTCCGCAGAAGCCCGGCTTCCTATACGGAGGTCGGGCTTTTCTTTTAGGGTAGCAGTAGAAAATGTCTGGAAATATTGAAGTATTTGATATTTAAAATGCAAACTTTATAGCTCGCTCTCCCAGGTGCAGTTTTAATCAGATAAGTTGCCTTAATTTTTTTGCCGTGCTGCATTCTTCATCCCGTGTTCCTGGTCCACAAGATGTATCTGCGGAATCTACAGCTGCTACCAAACCAGCAAGCCTAGAAGCGCCCATCACTCCAACTGAAGAGGTGCCGGTAGCTGATTCCGTATTTATGGTGGGCGACTTTCTGATAGGTGATGGAGAGGACGTTAAGCTGGGAGGCCATCCCGATATCCGCTACTAGCCAAGTGGTATCTCCTTCCAAGCCCAAGCCGGACAGCGGACGGTCTGTCCTTAAAGCAAGTATGCAGGCAGGTAGCTGCTAGCTGTACGTGGTTGATATGTCAGGCAACTATAGTTTCTCTTCCAGCCACAGAAAGCCAGCGGCCACTATAAACAGAGCTACAAACCAACCTGCCGGCCAGGCCACTTGCACATGTGTGGGAATGGCGGGCAGATATGAAGCCACCCGCCATGGCCGGGCCGCCGCTACCCGGCGCAACGCCTCGGGCCCCTGCCAATTCTGCGAACCAAAGATGTAGAGCCATTGGGCAGCCTGCCCTGGCCGCTGCAATTGCTGCCATCCGGTCCGGGTTGGCCAATACATAGCCGTGTGCCACTCAGGCAAGAGGGCGTCTTGGCGGAGTGGCAGCTGGGCCAGCGCTACCCCAGTAGCTTCCGACACTAGTAATGGTTGAGCTGCCTTTGTAACTCCTGCCATCTGCAGTGCCACAGGCAGGCCAGCCCTGGGCCAGGGCTCAGTAGCCAGCCACTCGGTGGCGGCAGCCACCGGCCGGGCGGCCGCCGAGAGCAAGCGGCTCCAATAGGCAGCGTAAGCGGCGGTTTCATTCTGCAGCAGCCACGGATACGTTTCGGGTAGCACCGACACCACTACCGTACCGGCCCCTAAACGCTGGGCTGCCACCACTGCCCGCGCCGGACGGCTGGCAGCTACCAGTGGTCGGGCCGGGCTGCTTAACTGCAGTGTGGCAGGTACCAGCGCCTGGGTGGCGGGCCACACGAGGCGTTGCGGCCGGTCGGGGGCGGCAGGTTGGGAAAGCACCCGCATGGTAGTGGCGCCACCCAGGCTGCGTGGCTGCGTATTGGCTTCGGCCAACACCACTAGGCCCAGCCCAGTAGCACGCTGAGCGCTGCGAAGAGTCTGCGCTTCAACTCCGCTTATGTTACTTAAAAATGGTGCATCGGCCACCACTACATCGTAGCGAGAGAGAAGGGCTGGCGTGAGGCGGCTAAGGTCGGTGGCGGGCTGGTTGCTGAACTCTGTTTGTGTGAGGCCCCGGCTGATGCCAGTGCGCCAGGCTACGGCGTGCTGCCGGGAGGCCAGATGGTTGCGCAGAAATTTCAACTCGAAGGAAGGAGTAGTGCCCAGCAGCAATACCCGCAACGGCCGGGTAGGCAGCACTTCAGCTGGAACGGGTTCGGTGGCCAACAGCTGTTTTGTAGGGCCTGCCGATACGGTAGCCACCAGCCGCCCGGCGGTTTTGGGTGTGTAGCGCAGCCGGAAGCTGCCGCGCCCGGCGGGCAGCCGGACGGAGTCGTGGGTGGTGCCGGCCGCCTGCAGCCGTACCCAGACTGGCGCGCGGGTTGGGCTGTGGTAGGAGCCTTCCACCAGGAGCGGCTGGCCCAGTTCTAGACGGTGGTTCCAGGAAGCAGCCTGAAAGCCAGCCGGGGCAGCAGGTGGATGCCACAGAAGTTTCAACGGACCCAACTCAGGTAGTACGGCCGGGGGCAGGCCCGTGCCCAGCAGATGTAGGTAGCGCAAAGCTGGCAGCTGTTCTTGCAGCGCACCCAGGCGCGCAACGGAAACTACTCCGGCGGTAGTCTGCGCTGAGTCAGGAGCGTATTGCCACACGCGGGTAGCAGGGCCCAGGCGGCGGAGCAACGCCCGCAACGTATCGGGAGAGTAGCCGGCCGTGAGCAGAATACCTTCGGAGCGAGGTACTGCTATAGTGCGTTGCGGCGGATAGGCCAGAAACCAGAGCGCCGCCACGGCTGCAATGCAGGCCAGCAGACGCCCCCCACGCCGGCGGGTATCGGGCCGGTAGGCGGCCGCGCCAACTATCCCCAACCCCAGCAGCAGGCAGGCGCTCAGCAAAACATAGAACATCATAAAGCTTGCAGGTAGCGTTGGCCCAGGCGGTCGGGGCGGGAGGAGCGGGTAGGAGCGGCCGGCGGCGGGGGCAGCAGGGCCGTCAGGGCTTTTTCGGCGGGGGCAAAGCAGGTAGCGCACGGAACATGGCCGGCACGGGCATCAGCGGAAAGCTGGCGGAGTGCCCGCACAGCTGCCAGATAAGCACCTGGGCGCTGCAGGGCGGCCTGCGCCACGGCTTGGCCGGCGCGGTCCAGGAGCACGGCATCGGCGGGGGTAGCGCGCTGCCCAGCACGCAGAGCTGCCAATAGACGCACGGCCGCTCTGATTTCGGGCTGGGTGGCGGGAACCGGCAGCTGGCGGGTGCGGCGGGGGGCGGCAGCATTGCCCAGCTCGCCGGACAGACGCAACGTAGCTTCGGGCAAAGCGGGTGGGTCGTAGCCGGCATTGCGCACGTAAGCACGGGTTTGCTGCTGCACCTGCTTGAGCAAGCGTAGCGCCCGATACTCATAGGGCAGGGCTTCGGCGGGCTTGGCCAGGCGCAGGCGCAGCTCGGCTTCCCACATCTGGCTGAGCACGCCGCGCAACTTGGCTTTCACTTCGGGCTCCAGGAAATCGGCAGTTTCAGAGTCGTCGTGCTTGTGCACGTAGGCATCCATGAGGGCCGCGGCGCCATTGGCGGAGCCGGCTTCACCAGCTGGCGAATGGTCGGTGCCGTGGTCATGGCTGGCGTGCTCGGCAGGATTTTCGTCGGCGTGGTCGACTTCCCCTTCCTTGTTATCGTCAGCGTGTTCGTCGCCAGATTTGGCGGGCGGACCGGCGGTTTCCCCGATGCTGCCTTCAAACTCCTCGCCCAGAAACTTGCCGTAGCGCAAACGCAGCACCTTCTGGTCGAAACCGAGGGTATTGCCACGCTCCGCAAAATCGGTGGCCGTCAGCTTGGGTTTTTCCGCCAGCAGCTTCTCGGTGTCGATGATGATCTGGCGCTGGCTGCGGAAGTAGGCGGGTACCACGTTTACGCTCAGTGAAATGTCGGTGAGGCCATCCTGCACGGTGGTGTCTTCCCATTGCACAAGGTAGGTGTCGGAGCGGGTGAGCTGGCGGAAATTGTCGCGGGCCCGAACGTGGAAGTACACTTCGTCGCCGTAGGTGAGGCCTAGTTTGGGCAGGTTGAGCAGCGAGCTTAGCGTGGCCTGCTGCGGCTGCCCGCGCAAGGGGCCACTCAGGTCGGATATCACCTCTCTGAACTTCACGGCCTCGCCCTGGCCCTGGGCCACGGTGGCCACTAGCTGGGCTTCGGACAGGCCGTAGTCGTCGCGCATGGCCACGCGCACCGCCACCTGCGGGCGTTGGCCGAACTCGATGAGCGAGTAGGGCTTGGGCGTTTGTATCTGCAGCGTCGGGGCGCGGTCGGGCTGCACATCGAGGGCGTAATCTTCGGAATTCTGCCCGGCAAAGCGCAGGTGATACAGCCCCGACGCCGTGGCCGACAGCTCCACTACAAACTGCGTGGGCTGGCCGGGCACTGCTCGCATTGGCCGGCGCTGCCGCCCCAACTCCAGCAGGGGCGGCGCACTGCCCGGCTTACTGACCTGCACTGTCCAACGCACCCGCGAACCAGCCGGGCAGCTGAAGCTCAGACTAGTGGGAGCAAAAGCGGCCCGGCGCGTGTAAGCAGGAGGCTGCACCCAGATGCGGGTGCTCAGCAGCCGGGGCGGAGTGGGCTGGCCGGGTTTGGCAGCTGCCGCGGCGGCTTCCGGAAAGTGCACGGCCAGTAGTGGTGCCGGTTTGGCACCGGCCGGCTGATATAGTGAACTGCAAGCCGCTAGCAGTAGCAACGCGCCCATTGCCCACGTTGCGGGCTGCCAGGAAAAAGGCAGCAGGTAGGGCTGTGCGTGCTGCAAAGCTGTCAGCCGCTCCGCAATGCGCTGCTGCTGCAGTTGCTCCAGTAGGTTGAGTGGCCTGGCTTCCTCGGTGTGCAATAGCAGGCCCGTGCTGTCTTCCAGCGTTGGATAGAGACGGTCGAGGCGACGGGTGAGAGCAGGTAGGCGGGGCTGGTTTAGTCGGTACAGCACTGCCGCGCCCAGCGCCAGCGCCAGCAGGAAAGCCGCACCGGCTGCGGGCCATGCCGCCGGCCAGCGCCAGCCCCAGGCTCCGGCTGCTACGCCAGCTGCTGCCAGTACCAGCAGCACGGCGGCGCTGGGGCGGCGCGCTTCGTGGCGGGCAATACTGCGCAGCAAATTCAAGTAAGGCACGGTCGCAGTGGTGGGCATCAGGCTACGGGAGAAGAAGGCGAAACAGAGGCCCGGCGGTAAGCGAGTCCTCTTTCCAACGCAAACAGCAACAAAGCCACCAGCACCACCCAGGGCCGCAACGCCACCAGCAGCGACGGCAGCGCCTGCAGTTTGGTTTGGGTTGGAATGCTACTCACGGGGTGCCAGCTGGCGGCGCCCAGCTGGCGGGCATCCAGCCGCCGACGCTCCGCCGGGGCAGGCTGGGCGGCAACTAGCTGCGCATCTACGGATTCAGTGCGGAGTAGCTGCAGCAGCAGAGTAGGTAGGGCGGTAGTTTCAGGGAGATTGGTCCAGGAGGGCTGCAGGCGGGTGCGCAGGTGGTAGCGGCTGCCTTTGCCCGCTTGCTGCCGGAGCAGCACCGGCTGGCCGGTGCCCGTTTGCCACACAATACTCTGTGTGGCCAGGATATGGCTGGTGTCTAGCCGTGTAACCTCTACGGCCGCAGCAGCCTCAGAAACCAGGCCGGTCAGATCAAGCTGAGCAGCCACGGGAGTACCGGCGGTGGTTTCCTGCCAGAGATGGCTGCCCCGTTGTGCTTGCGCCAGCCACGCAGCCGGTGCTGGCTGGTCGCTGAGCCAGAACAGCCAGTCGGGCGGAGTGTTGAAGCGGGCTGCGGGCATTATGGTGCGGACTTCCAGCGGCTGCGGAAGGCCCGGCGCCACGGCCCGTAGCGCCGCCTGCAGATATCGGGCCGCCGGCGCGTGCGCGGCGTCAGCATACAGTACTACCCGCAGCGGCGCGGTGAGTACCGGCACATCAGTCTGGCCTGCGGAGCGCAGCACCGCCGGGCTGCCCGCCCGATACTGCAGCCCGGGCAAGCCGGGCACCGGCACGGGCCCGCTGGCACGCGGCGAAGCCACATGCACGGTCCGGAAATTAGTGGCTTCTTCCTGACTATAGCCCACCAGCAAACGCAGCGAATCGGGGTGAGGCTGGAATGCCTGAGCTAGCCACGCCGTAGAATCGGGCAGCGGGACGGTTTGCCAGGTGAGGCGCGTTGGCAGCGTAGGCCGGGCGCCGCGGAAATGTGGCAGCGCGGAGCCACTCAGCACCTGCAGCGGCCGGCCCGGAAACGAGTCGGCAGCCTGCCGGGCCCGCAGCCAGTAGTCATCGGGCAGCGCAGTAGCGGGGGGCAGCAGCAACGCCAGCGAATCGGGTTGAGCCCAGGTGGCAGCGGAAACCGTGCGGAAGCCTGGCGCGAACAGCCGCAGTTCGTAGTCGCGGCGGCGCAACGAGTCGATAGTAGGGCGCAGAGCGGGCAGCACGTCGGGTTGCAGCACGTCGGGAGCCAAGAGTATCAGGCCGCGGATTGGCCGGGCTGGTTGGCGCTGCTGCCACTGTGGCCCCGCTACGGCCAGCGCCACCAGGCCTACAATGGCGGCCCGCAGCAGCAGCAGAGCCAGCTGTTCCAGCCGCAGGTTGCGCAAACGGCGGTTGGCAGCAGCCTGCAGCCAACGCACACTGCCCACCTGCACCGTGCGCCCCGGCCGCCGGTTCCACAAGTGAATAGCCACCGGAACCGCCAGCGCCAGCAGCGCCAGCCAGCCGGCAGCAGCATCAGAAAGAAGAATCGTGGGCAAAACGAACGGCAAGTGAAATGGTAGAAGAAAGGTCGGGAATTTGAGCGGCAGGCTGCTTGTGGTAGATTGTGGTGGAGTCGTAGGGTGATGCAGAAACGTCATGCAGAGCGCAGCATCTCGCGTGCTGACGTTGTAATTGTAACCCTGTGCGATATTAACCCTGCGTCAGTACGCGAGATGCTGCGCTCTGCATGACTATCCTTGTACTTTATCACTCTACCA
Source organism: Hymenobacter puniceus (assembly GCF_014333525.1). GTDB lineage: Bacteria > Bacteroidota > Bacteroidia > Cytophagales > Hymenobacteraceae > Hymenobacter. The sequence goes on along the minus strand of NZ_JACSCX010000011.1, from coordinate 29,213 downwards.
CCTCATTACCCCATAGCATCCCGGCGGCGCAGAAACTCTCGCAACGCTTTGTCGAGCGGCTCGGCGGTGCTGAGTTGGTGGTAGTCGAAGTGGTGGCGGCGGGCCTGCTGGGCGGTGGCGCGCAGCCACTCCTGCAGCTGCAACTGCCAGGCGGCGCGCTGCTGGTCGGCATTGAGCTGTAGGCGCTGGCCGGTTTCCAGGTCCTCGAACGTCACGGAGCCGCGGAAGCTGAAATTCAGCTCGTTGCCGGCCATCAGGTGCAATAGCAGCACCTCGCCCGAGGCGGCGCGCAGCCGCGTAAGCAGGCGTTCCATTTCCGCGTCCTGCTCATACATATCGGTGGCGCACACCACCAGGGCGCGCTGGCGGCGGGCCGTGAGCGGAGCCAGGGTTTCCTGGGTTGGGAAGGTGCCGGCGGCTTCGGCGGTTTCGAGGGCGTGGTAGAGGCGCGGCAGCTGGCGGGCGTCGGCGCGGGGCGGTAGGTGGCGCAAACCGGCCGGGTGCAGAATCGTAAGGCCTACAGCGTCGCCCTGCTGCTGGGCCAGGTAGGCCAGCGCGCCCAGCAGCAGCCGGGCATAGTCGAGCTTGGTGAGGCCGTTGTCGTCGGGGTGGTTCATGCTGGCGGTGGCGTCCAGCACGAGGTGCACCGTCAGGCTGGTGTCCACGTCCGACTCACGCAGGTAATACCGGTCGGAGCGAGCGGCCAGGCGCCAGTCGAGGCGACGCAGGTCGTCGCCGGGCTGGTAGGGGCGGTACTGGCTGAACTCCATGCCTGCGCCTTTGCGCCGGCTCACGTGGGCACCATGCAGGAAGCCCTCGGCCGCCCGCTTAGCCGCCAGCGGCAGGTTGTGAAGGGCGTGGAGAAGTTCGGGGGAAAGCATGTGGTTAGTTTCAATTAGTGAACGTCATGCTGAGCTTGCCGAAGCATCTCTACCGCAGTGCTAATCAAAAAAGTTAGCCAGAGGTAGAGATGCTTCGGCAAACTCAGCATGACGTGCTTTTAGACCGCCACAATCCCTACACCGCCACCGCCTTCAGCAGCGCGGCCACGGCGTCGTCGGAGGTCAGGTTTTCGGCTTCGGCGTTGAAGTTGAGCAGCACGCGGTGGCGCAGCACGGCCGGGGCCAGCGCCCGGATATCTTCCAGAGTAGCGGCGAAGCGGCCTTGCAGCAGCGCCCGGGCTTTAGCACACAGAATCAGGGCCTGGCCGGCGCGCGGCCCGGCGCCCCAGCGGCCGTAGTCCTGAATGAACTTCACCTCCGACGTGGCCGGGCGCGTGGCGCGCACCAGCCGGTTCACGAAGCTCAGCAGCTCCGGGCTCAGGCTCACCTGCCGCACCAGCTGCTGCAGCTGCCGCACATCTTCGCCCGCCAGCACCGACTTCACCTCGGGGCGCGCCGTGCCAGTGGTGCCGCTTAGCACGGCCAGCTCTTCCTGCTCGGTGGGGTAGCCGATGCGGATGTAAAGCAGAAACCGGTCGAGCTGGGCCTCAGGCAGCGGGTAGGTGCCGCTTTGCTCGATGGGGTTTTGGGTGGCCAGCAAAAAGAACGGCTTGGGCAGCGCGTGCTCCTGGCCGGCGTAGGTCACGTGGCCTTCCTGCATGGCTTCCAGCAGCGCGGCCTGCGTCTTGGGCGGCGTCCGGTTGATTTCGTCGGCCAGCACGAGGCTGGCGAAAATGGGGCCTTCATTGAACTTGAACGAGCGGTGCCCGGTGCCGTGGTCTTCCTCCAGAATCTCGGTGCCGAGAATATCAGTCGGCATCAGGTCGGGCGTGAACTGGATGCGGCGGAAGGGCAGGTCGGTGGCCTGGGCGAGGGTGCGCACGAGCAGGGTTTTGGCCAAACCCGGCACGCCCTCCAACAGGGCGTGGCCGCCGGCCAGCAGCGCCACCAGCACCTCATCCAGCACGGCCTCCTGGCCCACAATCACCTTGGCAATTTCCTGGCGCAGCGGTGGCAGCTTGGCCAGCAAGGTATGAACGGCAGTTTCGGTTGAAATCACAGAGAAAAACAGAAAGTAGAGGAAGGCTTATAAAGTCTGATGCAAGGTTGGTTTTTCGGCTTTTAAACGGCCATAAGGCAGGAAGATGATGGAAAGGTAAAGTCAGAGGAACGGCCCTAATGGTTTGCCCACCGGACGCCACCTGCACACTTTTGATTCATCCTTATCCACCTCGCCATATTCACCGCATATGAACACGTTTACTGGTTGCCGGACGTTCTTCTACAAACGCGCTTTGCTGCTGTTGGCTGCATCGGGTATAGCCTTTGCTGCGGCTGCCCAGCACCAGCACCTGGAAACGGCCAACCCCAGCGCCATCAGCGCCCAACAGCTGCGGCAGCTGCTGGCCGGCCCGGCTGGCGCCGCCAATCTGACAGGCAGTGTGCTTGCCAGCAACGACTCCATCCGTGCAACGTCGCCAAGATACGGGCAGCCGGCAGATGCGCCGGCCCGGCCCGCCGACGCAGGCACCCCGGCTCCGGGAGTCGCTCCTACCACCGCGGGCCGCAACGTGCTGCGCGTGGATCTGGCCAATATGGTGTTCGAAAACGCGGTCAACTATGATCTGTTTACCCCGAAGCCCTGGGCGCTGCCGGTGCTGCTCAGCTACGAGCGGCAGCTGGGCAAACGCACCAGCGTGGGCCTGGAGGCACTGCTGAACGGCGGCAACTCCGAGCAGCGCCGGGGCGGTGGCGGGCTGCAGCTGCGCTACTACGCAGTGCCCAGCCGCCGGGTGTCGGCGCTGGCGGGCCTTTACGTGGCCCCCACGGTGGCATACCGTAAGATTGGGTTTCAGGATGAGCGTATTCTGGCCGGCAAGCCCTACGCCACGGTGCGCGCCGCCGGGGCTGGTGTATACGGCGGCTGGCAGGCCGGCACCCGCCCTAATGCCCACGGCCGGCGCCTGATTCTGGATGTAGCCATCGGGGCTATGCATTGGGTGCCCACCAGCACCACCTTCAACGGCGAGGCCGCTGTGCCCAACACCTACGAGTACCGCTGGGCCCGCACCCGCACCGCCCTGGATGCCCGCCTCGGGCTGGGCGTGCAGTTCTAAGTTGCTACGCCGTGAGGGCATACAGCAGGATGTTCACCCCGAACTTGGTGTTGTCTTCGGCCAGGAAACGCTTGTTGCGGAAGTCGTAGTCCCACTCGCAGCCGTAGTCTTTGTTGGAGTAGAGCACGCCTAGCCGGCCGTTGATTTCGATGCCTTTCAGGTAGTCGTGCACCAGGTCGTCGCCCCAGCCGTTAAGCTCGAAGGAGGTAGGCGGCGGCCCATCCGGAAACTGAAAAAACTGCGAGTAAATGGCGTGCGTCTTGGGGATTTTCTTGAGCGCTCCGGCCCCGAAGCACTGTCGCATCTGCTCTTCGAAGCTACGCGCAAACAGCCCGTCGATGTCGTGGTTGCAGTCATCCACAAACACGAAACCGCCGTTGCGCACGTACTGCGTGAAGTTCTTTTTCTCCTCGGCCGAAAACTGCACCAGCCGATGCCCCGACAGGTAGCAGAATGGGTAGCGAAACAGCTCGGCCGAGTCTAGGGCCACTACTTTTTCCTTTTGCACTACCGGCACTTTGGTGTACTGAATCAGCGAGTGGAGCAGGTTGGTGGGCATCCGCTCGTCTACGCCGTTCCAATCGCCGGAGCGGTATTGCAGGCGCACAAAGGTGAAAGGAGCGGGCATTGCTGTTAAAATAAAAAAGAAGCGAGGCGATGAAGTGGGCGCAGGCGGCCCGTACCGCAGCTACAGACGCGGCAACTGGTATAAGGTGGCTTCAAGTGCAATAAACGCAGCAAAATACAGCCCGTGCGCTGCTTCAACAGCTCATTGCCGAATGTTGTGGCCTCCGGTTATACGCTGATTGCCGGTGCTTTACGTTAAAGGCTTCTACACCAACTAACTGCTCTGCGCTATGAAAGCCTGCCACCTATTTGCGTTATTGCCCGTGTTGCTGGCTGCCGCCAGCAGCGCCCAGGCCCAGGTCGGTATTAAAGCCGGCGTCAACGGGGCCATTCTTAATGGCGAGAATGTTGATATGGATACGCGCTATAAGACCAGCTACCACGTAGGCGCATTTGCGCGTATTCCGGTGCTAGGGCCGCTGTCCATTCAGCCCGAGGTGCTGTACTCACTGCAGGGCTCCGAGTTCCGCTCGACGCTGGCCAACTACGATACCAAGCTGCACTACCTCAACGTGCCCATTCTGGCGCATGTGAAAGTAGGGCCGGTATATGTGGAAGGCGGCCCGCAATTTGGGGTACTGCTGGGTGCCCGCGAAGATGGCACACTGCGTATCAGCGCGGCCGACGGCTACGGCCCCGTAAACCGCGACGCCGCCAGCAACTACAAGAAAACCGATTTCAGCTTAGCGGCCGGCGCTGGTTTCGAGGTGGGCCCGTTCATCCTGGGAGCCCGCTACACTGCCGGCCTCAACGACGTGAATGATGTGGATGATTTAAACGGCGCCAACGACCCGCGCCTGAAAAACCGCGTCATTCAGGCGTTTGTAGGGTTAAAGTTCGGTGGCGACTAGTCGTAGGGCCACGTGGGTTCCACCTGGAGGGCGTTTTTTGCGGCCGGCCAAGCCCGGACTGGCTGAGCGGCTAGTTGGTGACTTTGCTTGAAGTTGCGGTCTGCTGGTTGTATTCGCTGATGATGCGCACCATATCTTGGTAGCGGTAGCCATCTTCCTTGGCACGAACCTTAGTGGCCAGCGTGGGCTGCGCGCTTAGATACGCGCTGATCTGCTCCTCAAACTTGCCGCGCTTCACTTCCACCAGTTCACCGTTGCGGCGCAGGTACCAGTGGTTTTTGGTGTACGGAATGCCTACTATCGGCACCAGTGCTGCGCCGGGTATTGGGATGGGCAACGGCACCGATTTCGCCTCGGCAAAATTGAACAACTCCACGGGGCCCTGTACCAGCCGTGCGGCCAGCAGGTGCAGGCTTTTGCCATTCATACTCAGCGTTTCGGAGTATTGGCCCCGCACTGTCATGCTATGGATTTTATCGACGCTGATAAAGTGGGGCTTCGGAAACGGCCGCACCTCCGGGTGCGAGTAGTAGTAGGAAATGGTTTTCTCGAACCCATTCACGCTGATGGGGAAATAAGCCTTTACCAGCTTGCCATCTGGCGTCACCACTTCGCCCGGAGCGTAGTCACTTTGGCGGCTGGTTTCCGCTGCGCGGGTGGTGTCGGCAGAAATTGCTGTGGCAGATTGTTGCGCATGGGCCGCCCCACCCAGCAGGAGCAAAAAAGCAAGTAAACAGTGCTTCATCAAAAATGATGGAAATAGAATAACACAATGCAGTAAGGCCTTCCCGCACAGTATTGTAGTGCAGGAAGGCCAAAAATACCACTTACGCTGTAATCTGCTACACCGCGTCCGACAGGCTCGTGAACGTGAAGTCCCGAATTTTCAATGGGGGCACCATGTTGCCGCCGAGCCGCTGGGGCTTGCCGATGGCCTCGATGTTGTTGAGCATGATGACCGGGCTTTCGTTGAAGCGCATGTTTTTGATGGGGTGCTTGATTTTGCCGTTCTCGATGTAGAACGTGCCGTCGCGCGTCAGGCCCGTTACCAACAGCGTCTGCGGGTCCACGTCGCGGATGTACCACAGGCGCGTGATGAGGATACCTTTGGCGGTGCTTTTTATGAGGTCTTCCACGCTTTGGGTGCCGCCTTCCATCACGAAGCCGCTGGGGAAGGCCGTGGCCTGCTTCTTGTTTTTCTCGGCCCAGAAGCGCGAATAAAACAGGTTTTTCATCACGCCTTTCTCCACCCAGTTCATGCGCTTCACGGGCAGCCCGTCGCCGTCGAACACGCGGCCGGGGGCGGTGGCATTCAGCGGGTCGGAGTAGATGGTGACGCGCGGATCGAACAGCTTTTCGCCCAGCTTATTGCCGCCGCCTTTCTTGCTCAGAAACGAACGGCCTTCGTCGGCTTCGCGGGCGCCCAGCGCGTAAATCAGCCGGTTCAGAATGCCCTCATCCGACACCAGCGCGGCCGGCTCCAGAATCACGGTGTACTTGCCCGGCTCAATGGCCTTGGCATTTACCGAGCCGGCGGCTTTGTCGGCGGCGCGCTTGGTGAGGGCCTTGGCGTCGAACTTGGCCACGTCGGTGAAGTCGGCCACGGCGTAGCCCGAGCCGGTGCCGTCGGGCGTACGCACCGTCACCGAAAAGTCGAGGTTGGTAAGCTGCTGGTAGCCTTCGAGGCCCTTGTTGTTGCGGATGGCCGTGAAGGTTGGGCCGTCTTCGAGGTAGCCGGCCGCCGTGAGCTTGCGGGCTTCGCAGAGCGCAATACTGTCCTGGGCTACCTGTGCCCGGAAGTCGGGCGTGATGCCGGCCGTGCTGGCGGCGTAGGTGGCGGGCGTCAGGTATTGCTGTGGGCCTAGCATGGGCATATATTCGGGGTCTTCGGGGGCGAGGCGCGCAATTTCCTCGGCCCGCTGCACGCAGCGGCGTAGCGTGGCGTCGTCAAACTGGTTGCAGGTAGCCACGCCGCTGCGCTTGCCGAAGCGCGCTTCCACGGCCAGACTTACGTTACTGGACGAGCCGGCCGTGCTGACGTTGTTGCGGGCGTAGCGGATGTTGCCGGTGGTGCGCCCGTCGAGCTGGGCCGCGCACTCGTCGGCGGTAGAGTAGCCCAGCACCTTTTTCAGGATGGCCTGGGCTTCGTCTTTAGAAAGAATTGCCATGTCGTGTCGTTCTGATGGTGGCCTCACCCCCTAGCCCCCTCTCCCAAGGAGAGAGGGGGAACTAGCTACTAGTTTTCTAGTGCTGGTTTGGGGAGTTGAGTGAGGCGTGTGGTTAGAGGTAGAAAAGCTAGAAAGCTAGTTCCTCCTCTCCTTGAGAGAGGGGGCTAGGGGGTGAGGCCCCGATGGGGCCGTCATATTTTCCGGGCCGTGTTGATGACGTTGACGCCGTTGAAGCGGGTGGTGCTGGAGCCGTGGCTGACAGCCGACACCTGGCTGGGCTGGCCCTTGCCATCGAAGAACGTGCCCAAGAAGCGGTAGTCGGAGGCGTCGCAGGAGCCGGCGCAGCTGTTCCAGAACTCCTGGGTGTTGGCCTGGTACGCCACGTCCTCAAGCATGCCCGCGATTTTGCCTTTCTCAATGGCGTAAAACACCTTGCCGCCGAACTGGAAGTTGTAGCGCTGCTGGTCGATGGAGTAAGACCCCTCGCCGGCAATGTAGATGCCTTTGTCCACCTTACTGATCATCTCATCCACGCTCAGCTTTTCCTTGCCGGGCCGCAAGCTCACGTTGGGCATGCGCTGAAACTGCACGCTGCTCCAGGAGTCGGCGTAGCAGCAGCCGTCGGACTCAGTTTGGCCCACGATGGCAGCCTGGTCGCGAATTTTCTGATAGTCGACGAGCTTGCCCTCTTTGATCAAGTCCCACTCTTTGGTCTTCACGCCTTCGTCGTCGTAGCCCACGGCGCCCAGCGAGCCGGGCTGCAGCTTATCGGCCACAATATTGACCAGCTTGGAGCCGTAGGGCAGGTTCTTGGCCTTCCATTCCAATGTGGCGAAGCTAGTGCCGGCGTAGTTGGCCTCGTAGCCCAGCACGCGGTCCAGTTCCAGCGGGTGGCCTACAGATTCGTGGATGGTCAAACCCAGGTGCGAAGGGTCGAGGACCAAGTCGTATTTGCCGGGCGTTACGGATTTGCAGGTGAGTTTTTCCTTGGCCTGCTTGGCGGCCAGCGCGGCATCTTCCAGCATGTCGTAGCGCTGCTTGTAGCCGATGACGCTGGTGCCCTGCGGGCCGGCTATCTTGTCGGCGGCTCTGGGGCTGAGGTACTCGTAGCCCAGGCCCATCGGTGAGGCCATAGCGCCACGCGAGCGGAACTTGCCGGTCGTGCGGTCCACCACCGTCACGTCGAAGGTGGGCCAGATGCGGTGAATATCCTGGTCGATGTAGGAGCCATCAGTGCTGGCGAAATACTTCTGCTCGTTCACCTGAAACAAGGCTGAATTCACGTAGCTGGCGCCGTTGCTGAGAGCCGCGCCGTTGGCGGCCAGCAGCAGGTCCACTTTCTCTTTCACCGGTACCTCGGCAAAGTTGCGCTCGATGGGTGTTTTCCAGCTCACCTCGCCGTAGCCGCGCTGCGGTGCTAACTGCACCGGCTGTTTCTGCACCTTCTGGTTGGCTTTGGCAATGGCCACCGCCGTGCGCGCCGCCTCAGCGAGGCCGGCTTCGGTGACGGTATTGGTGGAGGCGAAGCCCCAGGCCCCGTTTACCAGCGCCCGCACGCCGGCCCCGAAGCTTTCGGTGCTGACGATGTTCTGCACCTGCTTTTCGCGCGTGAAAACGTACTGGTTGAGGTAGCGCCCGATGCGCACATCAGTGTAGCCGGCGCCGGCGGCTTTGGCCGCGTTCAGGGCCGCATCGGCCAGCCGCTTTTTCAGGGCCGGGTCGATGACGTCGAGCAGTTGCTCGGGCTCGACGAAGATACCGCCCATGCCGGGGAGGCTAGGGAGCAACAGGCCCCCGGCCGCCAGGCCGGTGAGTCCCACAAAATCACGTCTTTTCAAAGTGTAAAGGGGTTAGGGGAGAGGATACACACGTCAGGCAAAAGATGCGGCAATCGGAAGTATGGTTGTTTGGCGCCGCCGTAATATTTGGAAAAGCTAATAAAAAAACCGCCCGGAATTGCCGGGCGGTTTTTTGTGGCTGACTTAAACGTAAGAGGCCGTCATGCTGAGCTTGTCGAAGCATCTCTACCGCTTCGTTGTAATAGCGTTGATTAGCCAGAGGTAGAGATGCTTCGACAAGCTCAGCATGACGTTCTGTGAACAGCTTCCTTAAATCTTGCGGGCCGTATTGATTACGTTGACGCCGTTGAAGCGGGTAGTGGCCGAGCCGTGGCTCACGGCCGAGCTTTGCGAAGGCTGGCCTTTGCCGTCGTTGAAGAAGCCTGCCAGCCGGTAGTCGGAGGCGTCGCAGGAGCCGGCGCAGCTGTTCCAGAACTCCAGCGTGTTGGTTTGGTAAGCCACGTCTTCGAGCATGCCCGTGATTTTGCCTTTCTCGATGGCGTAAAACACCTGCCCGCCAAACTGGGAATTGTAGCGCTGCTGGTCGATGCTGAACGAGCCGTTGCCGGCAATGTAGATGCCCTTGTCCACCTTGCTCACCATCTCGTCGACGCTCATCTTGGTGGTGCTGGGACGCAAACTCACGTTGGGCATGCGCTGGAACTGCACGTCACGCCACGACTGCGAGTAGCAGCAGCCGTCAGACTCGGTCTGGCCCACCATAGCGGCTTGGTCGCGGATTTTTTCGTAATCCACGAGCGTGCCTTCCTTGATGAGGTCCCACTCCTTGGTTTTCACACCTTCGTCGTCGTAACCTACCGCGCCCAGCGAGCCGGGCTGCAGCTTATCGGCCACGATGTTGACCTGCTTGGAGCCGTAGGGCGTGCCTTTGGCTTTCCACTCCAGCGTGGCGAAAGAGGTGCCGGCGTAGTTGGCCTCGTAGCCCAGCACGCGGTCCAGCTCCAGCGGGTGGCCCACCGATTCGTGGATGGTCAAACCCAGGTGGTGCGGGTCGAGGACCAAGTCGTATTTGCCGGGCGTCACGCTCTTGGCGGTCAACTTCTGCTTGACTTGCTTGGTAGCGCGCACGATGTCCTCCAGCATGTCGTAGGAGTTGCGGTAGCCGAATACGTCGGAGCCGGCCGGGCCGGCTACTTTATCCTCGGGCTTGGGCGTGAGGTACTCGTAGCCGAGGCCCATGGGCGCGCTCAACGACTGCCGCGAGCGAAATTTGCCGGAAGCCCGGTCAATGGCCGTGACGCCAAACGTGGGCCAGATGCGGTGAATGTCCTGGTCGATGTAGGAGCCGTCGGTGCTGGCGAAATACTTCTGCTCGTTCACCTGAAACAGCACCGAATTGACGAATGAAGCGCCGTTTTCCAAGGCTTTGGCATTGGCGTTCAGCAGCAGATCCACCTTGTCCTTGATGGGCACGGCAAAAGCGTTCTGCTGTATCGGGGCCTTCCAGCTTACCTCGCCAAACCCGCGCTGCGGGGCCAGCTGCACCGGCTGCTTCTGCACTTTGGAGTTGGCTTTAGCAATCTGCACGGCCAGCTGCGCGGCCTTGGCCAGGCCGGCTTCCGTCACAATGTTGGTGGAGGCAAACCCCCAGGTGCCGTTGGCAATAACGCGGATGCCCGCGCCGTAGCTTTCCGAGCTGACGATGTTCTGCACCTGCTTTTCGCGGGTGAACACACCTTGGTTGAGGTAGCGCCCAATGCGCACGTCGGCATAAGTAGCGCCGGCCGACTTGGCCGCATTCAGCGCCGCATCCGACAGCCGTTTTTTAATAGCCGGGTCGTCGGCCGCGTCCAGCAGACGGAGCGGATCTACCGCCAGGCCGTCGCCGAAACCGGGAATGGAAGGCAGCAGCAAACCGCCGGTAGCCAGGCCCGTAAGGCCCACAAAATCACGTCTTTTCATGGAAGAAGGGATGCTGTCATTCCGACGAAGGAGGAATCTGGATTATACTAGTATGTACGATTCTACCCAGATTCCTCTTTTATCGAAATGACAAGATTCAAAAGCAAAAACCGATGCGCTAATAGCCGCGAATAATCCAGAGTGGCGAGATTTGCACCCTGAAATTGTCGGGTGATTATCATTCCGACGAAAGGGGAATCTGGGTTGAAATCGTCAGACGTCTTTGTTCAGATTCCTCCTTCGTCGGAATGACAGTTCTACACCGCGTCAGAGAGGCTGGTGAACGTGAAGTCGCGGATCTTGAGCGGGGGCACGAGGTTGCCACCCACGCGCACCGGCTTGCCGATGGCTTCCAGGTTGTTGAGCATGATAATCGGCGACTCGTTGAAGCGGAAGTTTTTCACCGGGTGCTTGATGCGGCCGTTTTCAATGTAAAACGTTCCGTCGCGGGTGAGGCCGGTGTAGAGCAGTGTCTGCGGATCAACGGGGCGGATGTACCACAGGCGCGTCACGAGGATGCCCTTGGCCGTGCCCTTGATCATGTCCTGCACGCTTTGAGTGCCGCCTTCCATCACCCAGCCATCGGGGCGGGGCAGGTCCGGAATGCCGGCTTTCTGGGCCCAGAACCGCGAAGAATACAGGTTCTTCACTACGCCCTTCTCAATCCAGGTGGTTTTCTTCTGTGGGCGGCCGTCGCCGGAAAAGCCGAGGCTGGCAATTTCGGGGTTGCTCGGGTCGGAGTAGATGGTTACCCGCTCATCAAATAGCTTTTCGCCCTTCTTGTTTCCGCCGCCTTTCTTGCTCAGGAATGAGCGGCCTTCGTCGGCGTTGCGGGCGTCCATGGCGCTCATCAGGGCTTGCAGCAGCGAGGCGTCGGTGTTGGCAACCAAGGCGGCTGGCTCCAGAATCACGGTGTATTTGCCGGGCTCCAGCGCCTTGGCATTGCGCGACATGGCGGCCTTATCGGCGGCTACGCGGGTGAGGGCGGCGGCATCGAACTTGCCGGAATCGTTGTAGTCGGCGGTGGCGTAGCCCGAGCCGGTGCCGTCGGGGGTGCGCACCGTGATGCTAAACTCCAGGTTGGTGAGTTGCTGGTAGGCTTCCAGGCCTTTGCTGTTGCGCTTGGCAATGAAGGTGGCGCCATCGTTGAGGAACGCGGCCGACGACAGTTTTTTCTCGTCGCAGATTTTCATGCTGGCTCCCACCTGCTGGGCGCGGTAGTCGGGTGTGATGCCGGCCGTGCTGGCCGCGTATGACTTCGGTGCCGACCCATACTGCTGGGCACCCAGGAACGGCATGTACTCGGGGCTTTCGGGGGCGAGGCGCGCAATTTCTTCGGCCCGCTGCACGCAGCGGCGCAGCGTGGCGTCGTCGAACTCGTTGCAGGTAGCCACGCCGCTGCGCTTACCGAAGCGCGCTTCCACGGCCATGCTCACATTATCAACGGCGCCGCTGGTGCTGATGGAGTTGCGGGCGGAGCGGACGTTGCCGCCGGTTTCGCCGGTGAGCGTGGCTTCACACTCGTCGGCGGTGGAAAAGCTCAGTACCTTTTTTAGGATAGCCTGGGCTTCGTCTTTGGAAAGAATTGCCATTGGGTTGATGTGCTGATTTTCGATGAGTTGATGGGTCCTAGCTCTAGTTGCCTCACCCCAACCCCTCTCCAAAGGGAGAGGGATTCTAATTCTAGTGTTTTAGCTGGGCTATCTTTTTAGAGCTAGTTCCGCCTCTCCCTTTGGAGAGAGGGCTAGGGGGTGAGGTCGCCGTTGCTATACTTTCCGGGCCGTGTTGATGATGTTGACACCGTTGAAGCGGGTGGTGCTGGAGCCGTGGCTCACGGCCGACACCTGGCTGGGCTGGCCCTTGCCGTCGAAGAACGAGCCAAACAGCCGGTAGTCCGACTGGTCGCAGATGGCGTTGCAGCTGTTCCAGAACTCCTGGGTGTTGGCTTGGTACGCCACGTCCTCAAGCATGCCGGTTATTTTGCCTTTCTCGATGGCATAGAACACGGTACCGCCGAACTGGAAGTTGTAGCGCTGCTGGTCGATGCTGAACGAGCCGCGGCCGGCAATATAGATGCCCTTATCTACGCCGCGCACCATGTCATCCACGCTCATCTGTGAGGTGCCCGGCTTGAGGCTGATGTTGGCCATGCGCTGGAACTGCACATCCTGCCACGACTGCGCATAGCAGCAGCCGTCGGAGTGGTCCTGGCCGACGATGGCCGCCTGGTCGCGGATCTTCTGGTAATCCACGAGCTTGCCTTCCTTGATAATATCCCACTGACCGGTTTTCACACCTTCGTCGTCGTAGCCGACCGCGCCCAGCGAGCCGGGCTGCGTCTTGTCGGCCACAATATTGACCAGCTTGGAGCCGTAGGGCAGGTTTTTGGCTTTCCACTCCAGCGTAGCAAAGCTGGTGCCGGCGTAGTTGGCTTCATAGCCCAGCACGCGGTCCAGCTCGGTAGCGTGGCCGATGCTCTCGTGAATCGTGAGACCCAAATGGTTGGGGTCGAGCACGAGGTCGTACTTGCCGGGCGTTACGCTCTTGGCCGTCAGCTTTTCCTTAGCCTGCTTGGCCGCCAGGGCGGCGTCTTCCAGGATGTCGTAAGAGTTGCGGTAGCCGATCAGGCCGGTGCCGGCCGGGCCGTTGATCCGGTCGGCGGCTTTTGGCGTGAGGTACTCGTAGCCGAGACCCATGGGCGCACTCAGGGCCTCACGGGTTCGGAACTTGCCGGTGCTGCGGTCGATGGCCGTGGCGCTGAACGTGGGCCAGATGCGGTGGATATCCTGGTCGATATAAGAGCCGTCGGTGCTGGCAAAATACTTCTGCTCGTTGATCTGGAATAGAGCCGAATTGACGAACGACGCGCCGTTGTCGAGGGCCTTGGCGTTGGCGGCCAGCAGCAGCTCCACTTTTTCTTTCACGGGCACCTCAAAGGAATTCTTCTCGATGGGCGTTTTCCAGCTTACCTCACCATACCCGTTCTGCGGCGCCAGCTTCACCTGGTCTTTCTGCACTTTGGCGTTGGCCTTGGCAATCTGTACGGCCAGTTGCGCGGCTTTGGCCAGGCCGGCCTCCGTCACGGTGTTGGTAGAAGCAAACCCCCAAGTGCCGTTGGCAATAACGCGAATGCCCGCGCCGTAGCTTTCGCCACTGGCAATATTCTGCACCTGCTTTTCGCGGGTGAAAATGCTTTGGTTGAGGTAGCGCCCAATGCGCACATCGGCATAAGTAGCGCCGGCCGATTTCGCTGCGTTCAACGCCGCATCGGCCAGCCGCTTCTTAATGGCGGGGTCTACGGCTTCCAGCAGTTGGAGTGGGTCTATGGGCGTCGCGCTCAGACCCGGCACAGCGGGCAGAAACAGGGCGCCGGTTGCTAGGCCAGTGAGGCCCACAAAGTCGCGTCTTTTCAAAAGAGTACAGGTTTGGTGATTGGAGTTGGAAGGGTAGGGGAAGCGTAAAGACTTCTATTTACAACCTACTGACGCAATAGCCATATCAGGGCTGCACATTTCCTGAAAACGCTGTGCCCAGCGGTGAATTTGAGTTTTCAAGTAAGCCCAGCAAATCAGCTGCAATGTCCGCCCACGGCTGCGCCAAATCTACCGTCACAACGCGTACAGGGTGGCCACCCAAGGTGTAGCGTACATCGAGGGTTTGCGCCGCGGCAGGATAAAGTAAGATGCCTTCCAACTGTTGGCCAGGCTGCAGGGCCTGGTTCTGCAGGTAAGCGTAGAGTTGATACAGGTGTGGCGAAATCAGTTTCTGCTGGTCGTAGCGGGGGCGTAGGGAGGCGGCGTAGTACTTCGTGTCAAGGATGATTTTGCGCTCCGGGCTTTCCAACGACGTGTCCGTTATCATAGTAGGCAGCAGGGCTAGCGCCTCGGTTGTTTCAGCTTCTGCCTGCCACGCTATAGTTTCCGAGGCCACCCGGAACTGGCGCTGCTCCAGGCGGTAGAAGTTGCGCACGAATTGCTCGAACAACTGCGCCATTAATTGCTCGTTGCGGCGGAAGTCGCGAAAGCGGAGTTGGCTGGTTGCTTCCGGATTGGGTAGCGCGCTTAGGTGCACCAATTCGCACACATTCACTAGAAAGCCCGGTAGCCCGGCAGGCCGTAGCCGGCGCACAGCCCGCAGGGTGGCGGCAGAAAGTGGTAAGGGCGTTACTGCTGCCGGCAACCGGCGTAGCGTATGCTTGAGGTTGTGCCGCAGTGTGGCTGGCAGCAGCCTTGGCCGCGCCAGTTGCAGCAAAGTGCCCAATAGCAGCTGGCTGAAAGGAGTGTTGGCACTCAATGTGTCGTACGCGCATGTAGCGCGCCCCTGCGGCAGTAAGTTGCGGGCGAGGGTAGGGGCCAGCAGCACCCGGCCCCGCAATTCTGGTAGCGTCTCTACTTGCTCAGAGTAGCCAACTGGTAAGCCTTGGCGCAAAAGTCGTTGCGTGCCAGCAAGCAGCACGTGCGCCAGCAGCTCCAACGGGCGGTGGAAAGTGGTGGCTTCCATACCTCGTAGCTCGGCTTGCTCCGGCATCCGGTTCCAGGCGTAGCACAGCAGGTAGTAGAGATTCTGAATCGGAATCATGAGCCCGCTTGCTAAGCCAGCAACTTCTTTTTCTGCGCGGCAGCCTTTGCAGGCTGGTCCAGCCAATAGTCATCGAGCAGCGGCGCTATTTCCTGCTTTAGTATTAAGGTGAGCCAGGCATCAGCAGTTGCCGGGTCGGATGGGGGGTGGCAGAAGTAGCTATGGCCGATGCAAAACGCAGTGCCTAAGTCAGGGTCGTCGCTGATAGTTCGGTTGAGGACCGTAAGCCGCTGAGTAAGGCGCTCTACCACGGCGGCCGGCACGCCCCGGCCCGATAGAAACTTCTGCAAAGGGGCCCCGAACTCCGGTGCCAGCTCCACAAAGGCGAAACGGCGGCGTAGCGCATAGTCCAGCGGAGCAAGGCTGCGGTCGGCCAGATTCATAGTACCGATAATGAACACGTTTTCGGGTACAAAAAATCGGGGTGCACCAGCCGGGCTGTACGGCAGACGCACGGCGTGTGCCGGGCCCCGCTTGTCGGCTTCGAGCAGCACCAGCAGCTCTCCGAAGATACGGCTCAGGTTGCCCCGGTTCAGCTCATCAACCAGCAGAAAATAAGGCTGGCCTGGGTGTTGAGCTGCCCGGCGGCAGAAATCGGGCAGGACACCATCCTGCAGCTGAAATTTGCCGTCTGCATCGGGCCGAAAACCCTGCACGAAGTCTTCGTAGCTGTAGCTGGGGTGAAACTGCACCAGTTCTATGTTGGTGGCGGCGGTAGTGCCCAGCTCCAGCCACGCCAGGCGGCGCGCCAGAAACGTTTTGCCCGTGCCGGGTGGCCCCTGCAAAATAAGGTTGCGGCGGCGGCGTAGTCCGGCCAGAATAGCTGCCAGCTTATCTTCCGGAACAAACAGCTCCTGCGCGGCTTGCTCCAGGCTATACGGCGCAGCTGGCAGCTCGTAAGCAGCAGCCGGCTCAGACGCCTGTATGAAAGCTGCTTTCGGGTTAGGCGGAGTTGCTTTCTTCAGCGCTTTTGGCGTGACTTCCCTGCCAGTATAAAGAGCCTGCATATCCTGCTGGGCAGCTACGTCGCCATCCAGAGGAGAATTAGCAAGAGTAGGTCGTTTGGTGGCAATAGTGAAGTCCAGCTGCTCTAGCACCCGGTTGGTAGGAGCGCCGGCGGCCAGCGGCCACACAGCTGCGGGTTGGCCCAGCGCCAGCCGAAATGCCAGTTGCGCCACCGCCCGCGGCGCGTAGCGGCGGCCCCGATACACCAAGTCATATACGGTACTCAGAGGCATGCGTGGGCCTTCACGGTCGAGCTGGCGCAGGGCGCGAAGCACCTGCTCGCGGGTGAGCTGCGTGGGGTCAGGGACTGAGGTGGGCATAGATGGTAAAGTACGGGCAAAACAGCAGGAGGCCAGATAAAATGCCACCTGGCACCCCAAACGAAACGCCCGGCTTCCTGCAAAGAAAGTCGGGCGTTAGGGAACAGGGAGCAGCTTACTTCTGCTGCGTGGTTTTCTTTTTGCCGTCTGGCTTGTCTTTCACCGTCTCCTCGTTCTTCTTCTCGTCGCGTTTGGTCTCGGGGTCGGTATGCTTGGGGGTGGTGGCAGTCTGGGCCATGATGCGAAAAGCTAAAATGAATAGATAACAGGGTGTACGCAAGCAGCAACCTAGTGGCTGCCGAGACAAGGAAATTTTAAGTAATCTGGCTTGCCTTTAGTGCTGCTGTAAACTTAAAACGAGGTGCTGCATAAGTATGGAGCAGCAGCTAGCACAGCGAAAGGAGTTACAGAATTGCTTTTTGTGATGCTATATTATATATAGTACCTTGTTTTGCATACTACCGATTCTTATGTTTGCAATAATGAATACTAGCGCACAGCAAACCCAGCGGAAGCTGCAGCCTCTGTGCCAATGTGGTGCCTTTGCCTTCCCTTTTTTCCCTTCCTGATTATGAAAAACCTGCTTACTGCTGCCGGTTGCGTGCTGGCCACGGCGGCCTTGGCCCAACAGGCTCCGCCAACCCCACCTGCTAACCCGGCGCTGCAGATCTACCGCGCTTCTGCCACCAAAGTCAACGACCTGGTGCACACCAAGCTCGATGTGCGCTTCGACTATGCCAAGCGCTACCTCTACGGCAAGGAGTGGGTGACGCTGAAGCCGCACGCCTATGCCACCGACTCGCTCCGGCTTGATGCCAAAGGTATGGATATCAAGCAGGTGGCGTTGGTAAATGGCCAGCAGCTGACGCCGCTCAAGTTCGACTACACCGACCAAAACAACCTGCGCATCTACCTGGGCAAGGCCATGGCGCCCGGCACCAGCTACACCGTTTACATCGAGTACACGGCCAAGCCCGACGAGCTGAAAGTGGCAGGCAGCGCGGCCATTTCCGATGCCAAGGGTTTGTACTTCATCAACCCCGATAGCGCCGTGGCCGGTAAGCCGGTGCAGATCTGGACCCAGGGCGAGACGGAAGCCTCGTCGGCGTGGTTCCCGACCATCGATAGGCCCAACCAGAAAACCACCTCGGAAATCAGCCTGACGGTGCCCAGCAAGTACGTGACGCTCAGCAACGGCGCCCTCGTCAGCCAGACGCCCGCCGGCCCCGGCCTGCGCACCGACACCTGGAAGATGGAGCTGCCCCACGCGCCTTATCTGTTTATGATGGCCGTCGGTGACTTCAAAATCTATAAGGAGACCTGGCGCGGCAAAGAAGTGAGCTACTACCTGGAGCCTAAATACGCGCCCTTCGCCAAGCAGATTTTCGGCAACACGCCCGACATGCTGGAGTTCTTCTCCAACCGCCTCGGCGTGGAGTATCCGTGGAACAAGTACGCTCAGGTGGTGGTGCGCGACTACGTGAGCGGCGCCATGGAAAACACCTCGGCCACGCTGCACGGCGAGTTTGTGCAGATGACCGACAAGCAGCTATTGGACCGCGAATACAGCAACGAATCCGTCATTGCGCATGAGCTGTTTCACCAGTGGTTCGGCGACTACGTGACGGCTGAAAGCTGGAGCAACCTCACGGTGAACGAGAGTATGGCCGACTTCTCTGAAGGCCTCTACGCCGAGCACAAGTACGGCGCCGACGCCGGCGACTCGCACAACCACCGCAACCTGCGCAACTACCTGCGCAGCGCCCCCGACGCCCAGAAAAACCTGGTCCGCTTCCATTACGCTGACAAGGAGGACATGTTTGACCTGGTGAGCTACCAGAAGGGCGGCGCCATCTTGGATATGCTGCGTACCTACCTCGGCGACGATGTATTCTTTGCCGGCCTGCAGAAATACCTCAAAGACAACGCCCTCGGCAACGGCGAGGCGCACCAGCAGCGTTTGGCAATGGAGGCCGTGTCGGGCCAGGATCTGAACTGGTTCTATAATCAGTGGTACTTCGGCACGGGTCACCCCGTCGTCACGATTGACTACGCCTGGGATGCCACCCAGAAGATGCAGTCCGTGACCGTAAAGCAGACCCAGCCCGGCCAGCCGTTTCAGTTGCCCTTCGCCATTGATTACTACGTGAACGGCAAGCCCCAGCGCCAGCGCGTGATGATGACGCAGGCCACCCAAACCTTCACGATGCCGCTTTCAGCCAAGCCCGATTTAGTGGACGTGGACGCCGAAAAAACGCTGGTGTGGCAGCAAACCGACAACAAGCCGGTAGCCGAGTTTGCCTACCAGTACGCCCACGCCCCGCTCTATGTGGCGCGCCGTGAGGCCCTGCTGGCCGCCGACGCCAAGCAAACCACCGATGCCGCCGCCCGCAAGCTGCTGCTGGCCGGCCTCAACGACCCGTTCAATAACCTGCGCATGGTAGCGGCTGAGCGCCTGAAGCTCGACGATAAAGCCGTGGCTAAGGACGCCGCACCGGCGCTCCGCAAACGGATAGCCACCGAAAAGGACCTGCACGCCCTGGCCACGGAACTGGCCGCGCTGGCCAAGCTCCAGGATAAGAAAGACGAAAAGCTGTTCACCCGGCAACTTAGCGCGCCGTCGTACACGGTGCAGGCGGCTGCGCTGCAGGCGCTGGCTGAGGTGAAGCCCGCATTGGCTTTGAGCAAAGCGCAGGCCCTGGAAAACTCCGAGGAAGCCAGCATCAGCCAGGCGGTGGCCAGCGTCTACAGCCAGCATGGCGGCGACGCCCAGTGGAACTACGTGCGCACCCGCTTCGATGCCGCCGACGGCCAGAACAAATTCGGCTACTTTGAAGGAATGGGCATCATGCTCACTCGCCTCAACGACCCCAAGGCCTTTGCCGAAGACGTAGAGCGCCTGCGCGACCTGGCCATCAAGTACAAGCGCTACGGCGTTGATGAGCCCGTAATTGCGGCGCTGCAGGCCGGTGCCAAAGCCCAGGCTGGCAAGCCCGCCGCCGCCGCTAACCAGGCCGCCGCCGAAAAAGCCGTAACCGATATTCAGGCCGCGAAATAAGGCAGTCAGTACGAAAACAAAAAGGCCATTCTGCGCAAGCAGGATGGCCTTTTTTGCTGGAACGTATGCTGTTGGGGGCATCTACAACCTGTAGGCTTGCTGCCATAGTTTGAGGCTATGGCACCCCGTTTCTACAAATGCCAGCGTGCTTCAGTAGAGTTGCTTTTCACTTATAACTATCATTTAGATAAAGCTGCAGAATAGAAAATCAATGGAAAGTACCACTCCTGGTATACTGCCTGCGTATACCTTGCGGTGTCTGCATAACGTGCTAGCAGAGAGTAGCAAACAGCAGTGCGGCACCGCTTCGTTTGTGATTCTGTACGGCCAGCCACCCTCTAAACCACAACAGATATGGGCACCACGCTACGCACTATTTTCTGCCTCCTGCTTTTCCTGCCTTTCTGCAGCTGCTCCAATGAGAAAGAGGCGGCTGCCGAGCCAGAACCGGCTGCGAAAATCCTGGTCTTCTACAAAACGGCCGGCTTCAGTCACGCGTCCATTCCGGTTGCCGTTGCGGCCCTCCAAAAGCTAGGAGCCGAAAACAACCTGATAGTTGACACCACCAAGGTGGCAACCAATTTCAACCCAGCGAATCTGGCCAACTACCGGGCGGTGGTGTTTCTGAGCACAACGGGTGATGTGCTCAACGACGCGCAGCAGCAGGCCTTTGAACAGTATATCAGCGCCGGGAATGGGTTTGTCGGCATCCACGCCGCCACCGACACTGAGTATGGCTGGCCGTGGTACAATGGGTTAGTGGGCGCGTACTTCAAAGACCACCCCGCCATCCAGCAGGCCACCATCCAGGTTACAAACAAAAACCACGATGCCACGGCTGCTCTGCCCGATGCGTGGCAGCGCACCGACGAGTGGTACAACTTCCGAGACCTGAATCCGGGAGTGCAGGTGCTGGCAAACCTGGACGAACGAACGTATTCCGGCGGCAGCCATGGCAGCAGCCACCCTATTGCCTGGTATCACGGATACCAGGGCGGGCGGTCTTTTTACACCGCGGGCGGCCACACCGAGGAAAGCTACCGGGAGCCGCTGTTTTTGCAGCACCTGCTGGGGGGCATCCAGTACGCGGCCGGCACCTCAACCCGCGTAATGACTTCAAGCCCAACTCCCACTTACCTGTGGAATACTATGCTCGACCAGAGCTTAACACAGTGGGATAAATTCATTGGGGTACCGCACTTCAGCCTCAACCTGCCGGGCTACCCGGCCGGAGATGGCATGAACGGCACTCCTATTGGCTTAAATAACGACCCGCTGCAGGTGTTCAAAGTCGAGCAGGAAGACGGTAGGCCCGTGCTCCACATTTCCGGACAAATCTATGGCGGCCTGAGCACCAAGCAGGAGCTAGGCAACTACCACTTCAAAACGGAGTTTCGGTGGGGTACGCGCAAGTACGAGCCGCGCCTGACGGCGAAGCGCGACAACGGCATTTTGTACCACGCCAAGGGCAACCACGGCGCTTTCTGGAATGTGTGGATGCTCTCGCAGGAAATGCAGATTCAGGAAGGGGATATGGGCGATTATTTCGCCTTAGGCCCCGGTATGGACATCCGAGCTGCCTACCGCACAGAAGACAACGAGCTTGACTGGATTTATGACCCCGCCGCGCCCGTTAAACCGTTTGGCCTCGGTCAGCCCGGCCGTTGTCGCCGGGGCAGCAACCGGGAGCGGCCGTTGGGCCAGTGGAACACAATTGAGCTTATTTGCCTGGGAGCCAAGAGTATTCATGTGGTCAATGGCGAAGTGGTGATGGTGCTGGAAAATTCCAGGGAAACCAAGCCAGATAACTCGCAGGGGCCGCTGACCAACGGTAAAATTCAGCTTCAATCGGAAGGTGCCGAAGCGTATTACCGCAACATGCAGATCAGGCCCATCACAGCAATTCCAGCAGAATACCGGTGATGTTATAGAATGGACATAAGCGCCAATTAAGGGAGCTAGCTCCTGCTTATTACCCTTAAAGCTCCTGCTGACTGTTTCTGAAGCAGAATGAGAATAGCTCCGGCTTTTCCCTACTGCCACACTTATCCGCCAACTTCCACCGTGCGCCGAATGCCCAGCTTCTTCATGCGGGCTTCCAGCGTCTTGGGGTTAATGTCGAGCAAAATGGCCGCGCCGTTGGGGCCGCTCACCCGGCCGCCGGTGCGATGCAGTGCCGCCAGAATATGGTCGCGCTCCTGCTCGCGCAAAGTTTTGAGCGGGCCGCCGGCATCGCCTGGAGCCGGCGCCACCTGGGTGGCAGCCGCAAAGCCCTGAAACTCCAGAAACGGCCCTTGGCTGACAATCACGGCCTGTTCCAGCACGTGTTCCAGCTCGCGCACGTTGCCGGGCCAGCCGTATTGCTGCAAGGCACGTAAATCCCGCTCGCGCAGGCCGCGTACGGGCTTGCCCATCTGCTTGGTGAAGCGCTCCAGAAAATGCCGCATCAGAGGCTCGATATCCTCGGGCCGCTCGCGCAGCGCCGGCAGCCGGATCGGAAACACGTTGAGGCGGTAGTAGAGGTCGGCGCGGAAATGGCCAGCTGCTACTTCATCTTCCAGCACACGGTTGGTGGCGGCAATCACGCGCACATCGGTCTGGATGACGCGCCGCCCGCCGATTCGCTCAAATTCCTTTTCCTGCAGCACCCGCAGCAGCTTGGCCTGCAAATCAAGCGGCAACTCGCCCACTTCATCTAGGAAAATGGTGCCGCCGTCGGCCAGCTCAAACTTGCCAATGCGCCGGTCGTGGGCCCCAGTAAATGCCCCTTTTTCATGCCCGAATAGCTCACTTTCGATAAGCTGCGCCGGTAACGCGGCGCAATTAAGCTTGATGAGGGCCCGCTCTTTGCGCGGCGACAAATTGTGCAAAGCCCGCGCCACCAGCTCCTTGCCGGTGCCGGTTTCACCCTGAATCAGCACTGTGGTATCGGTGGGCGCTACCTGCCGGATGCGGGTCTGGACTTGCTGCATCACCGGGCTGGTGCCGATGAAGTCCTCGAACTTGGCCGTGGTGTTGATTTCGTCGAGCAGGTAGGTTTTCTCGCGTTCCAGCTGGGCGCGCAACGCCTCAATCTGCTCGAAGGCAAACAGGTTGCGCATGGCCAGCGTGATTTGCGGCGCCAGGCCGGCCACCAAGTCCAGGTCGGCGGTGCTGAAGGCGTCGGGACGGTGGCTGGCCAGCACCAACACGGCGGCTTGGTTTTCTTCGGTCCAGAGCGGTACGCCCAGCATAGCACGGGTGCCGTTTTTCTCCATGGTATACTGCAGAATCCGGTAGCGCTGGGCCGCCAGCTCGTAGTCGAGGCCGGTAAGCAGCAGCGGCCGCGAGAAGATGCCGAATGTCTCACGCTGCATCTGCTCACGGTCGGCTACCCCTTCCCAGCGGCTTTCATCGAGTGCAGCAAAAGAGCCATCAGCTTGTTTCGAAAACTCGGCAAACCCTTCGGTGCTGCTGGTACGCCGCTGAATGCGAAGCCCGAAATAGTCGAGGGGCACAATGCGGTTAATTTCCTCGGCTACGGTCTGGAACAATGCCTGCCGGTCTTTCCGGCTGAGTAGTACATTGGTCACTGAGAGTTGTACCGATTTCTCCCGCTCGCGCCAAGCCATTTCCTCGAAAGCCAATGCGTTAGTTACGGCCACTGCCACCAGGCCCCCAATTTTTTCCAGCAGGGCCAAGTCGGCAGGCGGCAGGGCCGGCGGATGGCGGGCAGCCATGCAGAGCAGCCCAATCAGCTGCCCACCAGTACGCAGTGGAACCACCGTGAGGTAGTGCACTTCGCGCTGCTGCAGGAGTAGGAAAGGCATAAAATCCGGATAATCCGGCGTCAGCTCCCGAATGTCAATCTGCTGCACACGTGGGTCGCGCATGAACAGTTCGGTGGGCGAATTCTCGACGGGCATCATGCCGGCCGCAGTCTGGGGCATCGGGTAAGGCACTTCGCCCAGGTAGTCGCGCATGAACAGCCGCTTGTAGCGGTGTGCATTGTCCAGCGTGATAATGGCAATAATATCAAACGGAAATATCAGTCGCAGCTTCTCCGTGACAAGTTGAAAAAGCTTATCCTTGCTGCGAGTGTTGGCAATGGCCTCGTTGAGGTAGAGCAGCAGTGATTCTTCGGTCTGTGGCATATGAGTTTGCTTAAATAACAGGAATAAAGTTAAGCAAATCCTGATATAACAGGAAATAGTGTATGGGCCTTGGTGGGCATTAGTAGTTGTGGGGAAAATTTAATCGGGGTTTAAAGCGTGTGAAGGCGGTATTCTGTCATATTAAAATAGATTTAATGAATTGGCACTGCATTGGGTAAGAGCGGCCTATCAACAAGCTGTAACCCGATGCTTTCCCGACCTCAATTTGCTGCTTCACTCCTAACGCTAGGGCTGTTGACTGCCACCAGCACCGCGCAGGCCCAAGTGCTGTCCGATTCGCTGACCTTGGATGGTACTATCCGGTCGGTGCTGGATGCCAATCCGGCCATCACGACGCTGGAAGAAGAAGTGAATGCTGCTACCAGCCGCGTCACGCAAAGCCGCGGCGGCTTTCTGCCCCAGATTACGGGCACGGCCACCTATACCCGCATCGATCCGGTCGTACAGGTGCAGCTCAGCCCCGACGCGCCGGCATTTCAGCTGGCGCCTAACAACAACTACGACGCCCACATCACGCTACAATACGGCTTGCTGGACTTCGGCAAGAAGGATGCTACCTACAACCTGGCCGAAAGCCGCCGCCTGACGGCCGTTGACCAGATCAACGTGACGCGCCGCGACCTGGCGTATTCTGCCGCGCAGGCTTACTACAACATCCTGTTTGTGCGTGAAAGCATCAAGGTGCAGAACGCCCAGATAGCCTCGTTGCAGCAGCACAAGCGTGAAATGGAGAAGCGGGTGGAAGGGGGCGTGAGCACGCGCTTCGACGTGACGACCACCGACGTGCGCATTACGCAGGCCCAAAACACCAAAATCGACCTCGAAAACCAGCTCCGCAACCAGCAGGTGCAGCTAGCCCGCCTACTGCACAAGCCCGAGTACGTAGATGTGCCAGTGCGCGGCGCTTTTGCTTACCAGCCCACGGCCGTTGACCTCAACCAAGCCTTGGCGCAGGCCACCGAAAATCGCCCGGAAGTGAAGCTGGCCCGTGACGCTGAGCAGACCGCTAACCTCAACCTCAAGCTAATTGAGCGTGCCAACACGCCCACACTGGGAGTAGGGGCGCAGCTGGGGGGCAAAAACGGCTACCTGCCCAACCTCGACAAGTTCCGGCCCAACTCGGTGGGCGTGGTGCAGTTTTCGGTACCTATATATGACGGGGGCAAAAACAAAAACCAGCGGGTAGAGGCTTTGGCCAACATTCGCGGCTCGCAGGCTCGTAGCCAGGACACGCAGGAGCAGATCCGGGCCGATGTGCGGCAGGCGGTGAACAACCTGCAGTCGAGCACGGCCCGCTACGACAACGCCCAACTGCAGATTGCGCAGGCCACCGACGCCCTTACCCGTGCCAAAGCCCGCTACCGCTACGATGTAGGCACCAACCTCGACGTACTGGACGCGGAAACCTCGCTGGCGCAGGCCCGGCTGGCGCGGCTACAGGCCATCTACAACTACACGTTGGGCCAGTATCAGCTTAAACGCGCCACCGGCGAGCAAATCTGGGCTGGCACGGCGCCCGCCAAGTAGTTGAGTAGCGAGTAACTGACTGGTTGAGTTACTGAGTAAGGGAGCTTTGCTCATGTATTCAATAGCCCACTACTCAGTTACTCGCTACCTACTACTCAGTTACTCAGTTACTCAACTACTCAGCTACTTTCCGTATGACTATTGCCACCATTCTTTGCCCAATCGACTTTTCGGACGCCACGGCGCCGCTGGTTGCGTATGCGGCGGCATTGGCGGCTGGTACTGGTGCCGAGTTACGGCTGTTGCACGTATCGGAGCGCCAGCCTGTGGTAAGTAACCTGCCTGATCTGGCCATAACTCAGCAGTTAGCGCACTACCAAATGTTGGCTGCCGCCGCCGGAGCTCAGGTCAGCACTTCTGTCCTGCACACTGCCGATGTAGCGCAAGCCATAGTAGCCGAAGCCCGGCAGCATCCCGCCGACCTCATCGTTATTGGGGCGCACGGCCGCACGGGCCTCAACCGGTTTCTGATGGGCAGCACCGCCGAAACCGTGGTGCGCACGGCTGCCTGTGTCACGCTGCTGGTGAAGTCGCCGGCCGCCACTCCCTACCGGGCTTCGGCCTGATCAGGCAAGTAGTTGTCAGCGGTTGGTTGTCGGTTGTCAGCTTTCCCGAAGCTTGACGACCAGCAACTGACAGCCAGCAACCAACACTTAACAACTTCAAAAAACCTCCTTCATATTCCGACATGGCAACTCCCGTTCAACAAGATCCGGCCGTAGCTACTTCCCGCCCCGCTGCTTCCGCCTACGAGCCCGCCGTGGACGAACAGCCCGCTGGCCGCTCCAAGCGCCCTATCATTCTCATTATCGTGGCCCTGGTGCTGCTGGTTGGCGGCTACTTCGGCTGGCAGCAATACCAGTTCGGCCTCAGCCACGAAGAAACCGACGACGCTCAAGTGGAAGGCGACGTGTACCCGATTCTGCCGCGCATTGGTGGGCCGGTGGTAGATGTGAAGGTGCAGGACAACCAGGCCGTGAAGAAGGGCGACGTGCTCGTGACCCTCGACCCCGCCGATTATCAGCAGCGCGTGAATGCCGCTGAAGCTGCGTTGGCTGCTGCCCGCGCCAACGTAGTAGCGGCGCAGGCTGGCGTGGGCACTGCCCAGGCCAACGTAAGCAGCGCCCAGTCGGCCATTGGCGTCAGCGACGCCAACCGCTCCCGCCTCGAAAAGGACCTGAAGCGTAGCGCCTTCCTGCGCAAAGAAGACATCATCCCGCAGAGTGAATACGACGCCGTGCAGGCCAACCTGAAATCAACCAGCGCCCAGCGCTCCACGGCCCAGCAGCAGGTGCGCGTGGCCCAGCAGCAGGTAGCCGCCGCCCGCCAGCAGATTGCCGTGGCTGAAGCCATAGTAAAGCAGCGCCAAGCCGACCTCGATAACGCCAAGCTCCAACTCAGCTACACCACCATCACGGCCCCCGGCAATGGGGTGGTTAGCAAAAAGGGCGTGCAGCCTGGCCAGGTAGTAAGCCCCGGCCAGCAGATGATGGGCCTGGTAGCTTCCGAGCAAACCTGGATTATCGCCAACTTCAAGGAAACCCAGCTGGAAAACATGAAAGTAGGCCAGCCCGTGAACGTGGAAGTGGACGCCTACCCCAACGAGGAGTTCCAGGGCCACATCGAGTCGCTGTCGGCCGCTACCGGCGCCCGGTTCGCCCTGCTGCCTCCCGACAACGCCTCCGGCAACTTCGTGAAAGTAACCCAGCGCGTGCCCGTCAAGATCGTGCTCGACAAAGCCGACCCCGAACACCCGCTCCGCGCCGGCATGAGCGTGGTAGCCACGGTGAAGGTGAAGTAGGCTTTAAGGTTTGGGCTGCAGAAAATCTGCTTTGCCTGAGCACGAAAGCACCAACAACTAAGCACTACTAGATGGAAACCGGATTAACCAAATGGATCATCGTGGCGACGGTGGTGCTGTGTACGCTGCTGGAGCTCATTGATACCAGCATCGTGAACGTAGCCCTGACGCAGATGATGGGCAACCTCTCGGCCACGCAACAAGAAGTGAGCTGGGTGGTGGCCTCCTATGGCATTGCCAACGTCATCGTCATCCCAATGACGGGCTTTCTGGCCGAGCAGTTTGGCCGGCGCAACTACTACCTCTTCTCCGTTATTCTGTTCACGCTGGCTTCTATGGCCTGCGGACAAAGCACCAACATCTGGGAGCTGGTGGCGTTTCGCTTTATTCAGGGCATTGGCGGCGGTGCCCTCATGGCCACCTCGCAAGCCATCCTTATTGATACGTTTCCGCCTAAACAGCTTGCCCTCGGGCAGGCACTATTCGGTATGGGCGTGATTATCGGGCCCACCATCGGCCCCACGCTCGGCGGCTACATTGTCGATAATTACTCCTGGCCCTGGATTTTCTACGTCAATGTACCCGTGGGCATCGTGGCCGCTTTCTGTACCGTGCTCTTCATCCGCGACCCGGAGCGCATCAAAAACGCCATTCCTCGTCCATTGCGCGACATCGACTGGACCGGCATCTTCCTGCTGATTCTGGGCGTCGGCTCCTTGCAGCTGGTGCTGGAACAGGGAGAGCGGGAAGAGTGGTTTGAAAGCGCCTACATTCTGGCCTTCACCGCCGCCTCTATTATAGGAGTGGTCGGCTTCATCTGGCGCGAGCTAACCGCCGAACAGCCTATTGTCGATTTGCGCGTGCTCACCAAAAGCCGCAATCTGGCCGTAGGTGCGTTCCTGTCGTTTATTCTTGGCTTCGGGCTGTTTGCCTCTGTATTCGTGTTCCCGATTTTCTGCCAGCGCATCCTCGGCTTTACCGCCGCCCAAACAGGTTTGCTGCTGCTGCCCGGCGCCTTGCTTTCAGGCTTTATGATGCCTATTGTGGGTAAGATGATCCAGAAAGGTGTCCCGCAGAAGTTCATGCTGCCCATCGGGTTCGGTGTCTTCTTTATCTTCTCCTACTGGATGAGCCGGCGCATCACGCCCCTAGCCGGCGAAAGTGACTTCTTCTGGCCCCTGATGTTGCGCGGTTTCGGACTGGCCTTGCTGTTCCTGCCCATCACCACTATGTCGCTATCCGGTATCAGTGGCAAAGATGCCGGCCAGGCCGCCGGCCTAACCGGCATGATCCGGCAACTGGGTGGTTCGTTCGGCGTGGCCTTGGTAGGTACGTATATAGAGCGCACCTCCTTTCACAACCGCGTGGCCCTACTGCCCAACATCTCGCTCTACGACCCCGAAACCCAGCAACGCGTCCAGGGGCTCACCGCTGGCTTCATGGCTAAAGGCGCTTCCCTACTCCAGGCCCAGCAGCAAGCCTACGCCGCCCTCGAAGGAATGCTCATGAAACAGACTGCCATCATCACTTACGGCCAGACCTTCCTGTTAATCGGCTTGTTCTTCCTGGCATGCCTGCCATTGGTGCTCATCATCAAACGCGCCCGTCCCGGCGAAAAGGTTGACCTTAATGCCGCTCACTAGGTTCGCTCGCCCACTCTATAATAGTAGCTAGCATGTTGAAAGGGCTGCGGGAGCAAAAGATGAAAAAATCTCATCTCTTGCTCCCGCAGCCCTTTCAACATCCTGAGCATAGCACCAAGCACCTTAAGAAGTAGCTAGCAAAGCATCGTTCACATTCTCTGCCTTAAACTGACAAATAACATATTTCAGCAAGTTCTTGATGCCCGGAGTTCACCACAAAATCCTGCCTATAATGTATTTGCAAAAGTCAAGAGTTGTGGATAATCACGTCAACAATCATTATAAGCTTATTTCTTGTGCATAGCTGTTTGCAAAAGCCAACAAGCAACGTACCTTTGCAGCCCGCTTCAACCGGAAGGGGACACGGAAAACACCAGGCAAGGAAAAACAGCAAAACTTTTTCTTGCAGACTGCAAAAGCTTGTGTACCTTTGCAGCCCGCTTCAACCGGAAGCTAGCACACTGACAGAAGATCGAGAAAAGGCAGCAAGATTTTTCTTGCAACTTCGAAAAGGTTGTGTACCTTTGCAGCCCGCTTCGCTCGGAAGGGGCCAACACCGACTCAGCCATTGAGTCACCGGGTTTCACCAGAAGGGTGGGACGCACGTTCTTTGAATGGATGGAAATGACAAATGGGTAAGCTTTCCTGCGCGCCTTCTTTCG
>NZ_JACSCX010000010.1 GCF_014333525.1 Hymenobacter puniceus | reverse complement strand
GTGGCCACGGCCGTGCTGCTGGTGCTGAGCGCAGGGGCGCTACTGGGCAGCTCGTTCAATCCGTTCATTTATTTCCGCTTCTAGGCCGTGGCTGACGTGCGTGCTCCCGAAACTACCGGACCTACCGGACCTACCGCTAGGCAAACCGAACCAACCGGACAAGCCGCCGGACAAGCCGCCGGACAAGCCGCCGGACAGCCTGTCCAGTCGGTTTCTGGGCAGATGAGCAAGCGGGTGCTGTTCGGCTTGCTGCTGCTCTTGCTGCTGGCCCCTGCCATCCAGGCCAAGTTTCACTGGGTGAACGTAGCAGCACTTGGGGGCTACAACGCAGATGCTGAAACGCAGCATCCGGAACTAAGCTGGACGGCGCTACTGGACAACACCTACCAGCCAACATTTGAAAAATACCTGCAAGATCGGCTGGGGTTTCGTGAGTGGCTGATCCGGTTGCGCAACCAGGTTGGCTACAGCGTACTGCACGTCGGGCGGGCAAACAATATTCTGGTGGGTAAAGACAATGTGCTGTTCGAGGAGAAGTTTATCCAGACGTATCATGGGCAGGAATATGTGGGCGACGAAACTGTGCGCAGACGGGTGCGGCAAGTGAAGGCCGCTCAGGATGCGCTGGCACGCCGTGGCATTTTACTGGTGTTTGCCCTGGCTCCGGATAAGGCCGCATTCTACCCGGAATATCACCCCGATTACTACCAGCGGCAGCCGCGGACCATCACCAACTACGAGGCTCACGCGCAGCAAATGCGGAAAGCCGGGGTCAACCTGATGGATTTGAGCCAGTGTTTCCGGCAGTGGAAGGATACGGCCTCGTATCCGCTGTTTCCGCGCGGTGGCATTCATTGGAGCGACTACGGCGTCACGTTGGCCGCTGATACGCTGTTTCGCTACATCGAGCACAAAGGTGGATTTGATATGCCCGACTTTCAGGCAATCAACCGGGTTGTGACGGATGAGCCCCGCCACACCGACGACGACATTGCCAAAGCCATGAACCTGATCTGGGAGCCAAAGCCGTTCCAGATGGCGTATCCGACCATCCAGTTTCAGCCCCTGAAGCCCACGCAGAAAAAGCCCCGGCTGCTGGTAGTTGGAGATAGTTTCACCTGGAGCCTATTAAGCAGCTATCCATACTTGCAGAATTTGTTCGATGAGCCGCAGTCGAGGTTCTGGTACTACAACCAGCAAATCGACTGGCCCGGGGCCGATGTGGCGCCGGAGCGGCAGGTCAACAAGCTGGATTTCAAACAAGAGCTGCTATCCAAGGAAGTGGTGCTGGTGCTGTTCACCGAATACCTGGTGTCGTTCGATTACGGCTTCACGCAGAACATCTATCAGCTGCTGTGCCCGCTCACAGCAGAAGACCAGAAGCAGATAGCACTGGTAAGTGCCAGGCTGCGCAACTCAAAGGAAGTGGAAGGACGGTTGTGGCGCAAAGCATACGAAACGAACCGTAGCTTCGAAGACCTGCTGCAAGAAGAAGCTACGCTTTATTATGAAGCGCACCGGCCATATCCGGGCAGCTAACCGGGCGGCCAGGAGTAGTTACGGGTTCTTCCGCTTAAAGTAAATGTCAGTAAAACAGCCTATTACACCTTGTCTGGCTGTCGTACAGCGAATCTGTCGGTCATCAAAACCGACTGCTACCCGAGAGAGGACTGAGTGGTCGGCTGCAGCTTTATCGGCCTTGCCCAACAATGCGAAGGCTACATGACAAGGAGGCTGCAAAATCAGCTGAGCCTCGGGCGCGTTGCTTTAGGGCCGTGCCAGTACGCATTGCAACCGCCCAGGCAGAGGCGCATATCTGCTGCCATCTAGGTGTTTAAGCTGCTGGTATTAAAAGATGCAAACGATATGATAATTTTTATAAACAGAGCGGTATTGTTTATACTTGTACATGAAATAAAGTATATATTAGAGGATTAATTATGGCTCATTGCTTCCACTGTGTCCGCTACCGACTCCTCCCACCGCCCATACGTTTCCTCCCGCCGGAAGCGTCGCCGTTTTTCTGAAGATGTTCCTTTGCTCAGCAACCGCTCCATGTTGGGGCTACTGGGCCTGTTGGTTCTCGGCCTGATCGTCAGCTTAGGTATCATTGCAACGCAGATAGTGGAACCTGAAGCCCTAGACCAGCAGTACAGCGCGGCCCCGGCCACCAAACAGGTAGGCCAGTAGCCGGCTGAACATATGGCTGAACGTTGCTATTGGTCGAAGGCGCCCATGAGGTTGCCTAGTATGCCGCCGCTTTCCTTCTGCGCGTTGCCGCCGGTAGGTGCCAGGGCCTGAATCAGCTTCTTCACGGGCATCGACTGCAACCATACGCGGCCGGTGCCGCGTAGCGTGGCCAGCATCAGCCCTTCGCCGCCAAAAATCATGGATTTGAGGCCGCCGGCCCGGGCAATACTGAAATCGACACTAGGCTCAAAAGCCACCACGCAGCCGGTATCTACGCGCAGCAATTCGTTGTTGAGGCGCTTCTCGATGACGGTGCCACCCGCGTGGATGAAAGCTTTACCGTCGCCGGTGAGCTTTTGCAGAATGAAGCCTTCGCCGCCGAACAGGCCGGCGCCTAGCTTCTGGTTGAAGTGGATGCTGATACGCGTGCCCCGTGCAGCCGCCAGAAACCCGTCCTTCTGCACTATCAGGCCTTGCGGCAGCGTGCCCAGGTCCAGCGGAATAATGGTGCCGGGATAGGGGGCCGAAAAGGCCACCTTGCTTTTGCCGTAGTTGCCGCGGTGCGTAAAATGCGTCATAAACAGCGACTCGCCGGTAATCAGGCGCGTGCCCGCCGAAAACAGCTTGCCCATCAGTCCCTGGTCGGGCTCCGAACCGTCGCCCATCTTGGTTTCGAAGGCAATGGCTTCCTCCATGTACACCATGGCGCCGGCTTCGGCAATAACGGTTTCGTTGGGGTCCAGTTCCACTTCCAGCACCTGAATGTCGTTGCCCAGAATCTGGTAGTCTACATCGTGCGAGTTCATCGCCATGAGAAAATGAATAAGGTGAAAAGGTGCCTCAAGTATAGTAAAAACGCAGTAGTTGCGCAGTTTCCGTCTGAGGGCAGGCGAGGCACCCGCTCATAGCAAGGCCCTCCGGTGCTAAGCTTGCGAGCCTATGCCTGAAGGGCCTTGCTGGATCGGGCTATCCGACTCAGGGAATACCAGATGGTCTTTTCCTGTTGTGCGCCACGATGGCCTGTACCTATTCTTCCGGCAGCTCGGCGCGGGTGTCAGCTGCTTCGGCGGCGGCGTCAGGCTCGGCTTTGGCGCCTTTCTTCTTGGTTTCGCGGCTGGTGCGGCGCATGAAATCTTCCTCCGATTCTTCCGGCTCAATAGCGGCGGCATCTTCAAGCGGAAACTCCTCTTCATCTTCAGGCTTCTCGCCAAACTGGCCGTCGCGGTTCACCAATTTCTTGTCGCGCACGTGGCGGTTAAGAAACTGGTTGATGTCTTCGATGGAGTAGTTGGAGGTGATTTCGCCGAGGGGATTAACCTTGATTTCAAACCCTTCCAGCTCTTTATGCACGCGGGCTTTCTTTTCGGGGTCGTTATTTTTCTTCTTCGGGCTGACGGGTTTCTTGGCCATAATAGCGAACAATAAGGCGTAGGGCAGTAAGCCGGCCGCCCCTGACACACAGCGGGGCCGCTTCCTAGCATCACACTACGAAGCGGCACCGCCGCCGGATACCAAACCAGCCCTAAACTTTATGGCCTGCCATGCAGCGCGTAGCTTGGGCACGGCTAGGTTTACCGCTCATTAGCCAGCTCAATGGCTTTTTCCAGAAACTCGTCGCGACCTTCTCGCACACCCTGTAGTGTCTTTTCCAGGTAAATATCTGGCGTAATGCCCACGCCGTGATGCTGGCGGCCGTCATGCTTGCGCACCTCCATGCCGGTCCAGGAAATGCTGTAGCGGCCGGGCAGCACAAACGGGTTTACGTTGCCATTGGTGCCAGCTGTAGGCTGCCCGATGATGGTGGCCAGCTGGTAGCCTTCTACCATGCCCATAAAGCTTTCGGCGTAGCTAATGGCGCTGCCATCGGTGATAAAGATGATGCGGGCCGCCAGATGCGGCGCTTTCGGTTGCATTTGCCAGCCCATATACGCGTAGCCGGCCAGCTTTTGCTGGTTGGGGTAGAGGTAGCGCGGCACCCGCATCCAGTGCCGGGCCGTGTCGGGGCGGGGCAGCAGGTGGGCGAGTAGCTCGTGGTTGTTTTTCGGGTAGCCGCGCAGGTCGCAGATGATGGCCTTGGCCCGCGCCAGCTCTGGCAGTAAGGCGTTGATGGAATCCATCGGCAGCTGGTCCAGGTTGAGGTAATAGACGGTGGGCGAAATGCGCCGGGCAGCAGGTTGCGCGGCGGTAGAGGTGTGGTTGGTTGGCGCGACGCTGTGCCGTAGCGTCACGGCACGTAGGGCGCCGGCAGCGTTCTGCACCTGCAGCTGCACGGCGGTGCCCGCCAGGCCCGTGGTGGTTTCCCGGGCCGCACGGTAGCGTAGCCAGCCCGGCGTAGCCGCGGAAATGTACTGCTCGGCAGTGCGGAAATACGCGTCGGCCGGCTGGCCGTTGATGGTTTTGATAACGTCGCCGCGCTGCACCGGCACAGAGTCGCCCAGCACCCGCGTCACCACCAGCTGCTGCTGCACCCATTCCCACTCCACGGGCAGCCGGAAGAGAAAGGCGGTGCCGCTGCTGAGATGCACCCGGACGTGGCCGTCGTGCAGGCGGGCCGTGAGGCGCCGTAACGTACCCAGAAACTCCTGCGCCGACTGCTCCGGGTACGCCATGCGCAACGCCTCGGGTAGCGCCGTAGGCCAGTTGGAGTTCGTGACGGCAAAGTAAGGGTAGAAGTGCTGGAAGACGTTCCAGGTAATTACCACATCGGCCAGCCGAACGGCGCGGTTCTTTCCCTGCAAATCGGCCGCCGACAGGCCTCCAAGTTCCGCCTGCAGCCGGGCCAGCGCCACCGAATCGGCGGCCGGAAAAGTGGCAGTGCGGGTGCCGTATAGGGCCAGCGGCAGCACGCAGCGCAGGTTGCTACCGATGTCTTCCTGCACCACTTCACCCACCTTGGCGTGCTCAGCAAACAGCATATCGTTCCCGGGACTGGCCGGGGCTTCCGGCTGCGCTTTGGTAGAGCTGATCAGTACGCTCCGGCGGCCCGCCGCGGCCTCCGCATCACTAACTGCGAAGGAATAGGCTGGGTTGGCGCTGCCCGCTCCCGGCTTATCCGACAAGCTGCGCGGATACTGGTCGGTGGGGTCGTCTTCGAAGCCAGTAGCGAATACAGTTTGCCAGGTGCCGTTGTCGCGCACCTCTACCCGCATGTCGTCTACCTGCACCTGGCCCTGGCCCTGCAGCATCGCGCCAAAAACCAGCGAAACGGCTTGCGGATCGACGGTGCCGGTTAAGCGGTATTCTTTCCAGCCCGAGTCGGCTATGGGCCGGTCGTTCATGTTGTCGAAGAAGCCAGTTTTGCGGTTTGGCAAATCTACGCGGGCCCACAGGGCACCGAGGCCACGCTCGGGCTGCCGGTTGCGTACCATGGCCGAGTAGCGGAATTCCTTGCCCCGGTACGCCGCCGCATCTAGGGATTTGATGACCGTGCCGAAGCCGGCTGTCCGGGCTCCTGCTGGCCGGTTGATGCGGCGGCTGTAGTAAGGTCCGCGCGCCGTAGGCTGGCCCATGCCCTGGTGCTGCCAGCTGACGGTGCGGTAGCCGGCTAGCTTGGGCGGAGTGATCTGCTTGGCTTGGAACCGTACGTTTTTGCCGGCATTCACCAACTGCAACGTGGGGGCTACGGGCTTGAAGAGAGCCAGCAACATGGTTTGAAGCTCGGCATCAGTGTGGGCCGATTCTACGCGCTGGCAGCCCAGTATGGCCAGCTTGTCCCAATCCACGGCAGCAGCTTCGTCGCTGGGATGAAAGTAGCGCACGTAGCCATAGAGCCGGCCAAATGTCTCAATGTTCTGTACGGCGCGGGGTGTGGCATCCTGCGCTGTGGTGGATATCGCACGCAGCAAACCAATCAAAAGGCATACATATACTCGCATAGTGGCGTAAGTAAAGAATACTACAAAACAGCATACTGCTAATGATACAACGTAAAGTAGGGATAAGACAATATGGTGTTATCCGATAATCGGTTCTTACTGAAATGAGTTAGGCCAATAAACAAAGAAGCTGCCTGGCACCACGTACCAGACAGCTTCTTTGACGTTAGAATGCGAAAAGAACCGCCGCTGCTTAGGCTAGTTTCGAGGCCAGCGCTGCTACAGCCTGCTCAATGCGTTCAGCTGTTTCCTGCGCCCCCAGAATGCTCATAATGGCCATCAGATCGGGGCCGGCGGCAGCACCCGTGACGGCTACACGCAACGCCTGCAACACCTGGCCCAGCTTCAGGCCCTGGCCTTCCACTACCTGCGTGAGTAGGACTTTGATGCCGTCGGGAGTAGTATCGGCGGTGGCGGGCAGCTGGCGGGCAAACTCGGTGAGGGCGCCTGCAACCTGCGCGTTCCACTTCTTGCTGATCACCTGCTCATCGTAGGCGGAAGGGCGCTGGAAGAACAGCTGGGCCTCCTTAGCCAGATCGGCCGGGAACGTGGCGCGCTCCTTCACGAGAGCCGCAATCTGCTCGGCCTTGTCGGCCGAAACATCCAGGCCCTGGGTTTGCAGATCGTGCAGCAGGAACTGGGCCAGCTCGGCGTCGGGCTTGGCGCGCAGATACTGCTCGTTGTACCAGCGCACCTTGTTCTGGTCGAAGCGGGCCGGCGACTTGCTCACTCGCTCAATCGAGAAGTGCTCAATCAGCTCGTCCATCGTAAACAGCTCCTGCGTGGTGCCGGGGTTCCAGCCCAGGAAGGCCAGGAAGTTGATGAATGCCTCGGGCAGGTAGCCCGACTCGCGGTAGCCGCTGCTCACCGTGGGCTGGCCGTCGGCATCGGTGCCATGGAACTCCAGCGGAAATACCGGGAAACCAAGCTTGTCGCCGTCGCGCTTGCTGAGCTTGCCAGTACCGTCGGGCTTGAGTAGCAGCGGCAAGTGGGCAAACTGCGGCATGGTGTCTTCCCAGCCTAGGTAGCGGTAGAGCAGCACGTGCAGCGGCGCCGAGGGCAGCCACTCTTCGCCCCGGATAACGTGCGTGATTTCCATCAGATGGTCGTCCACGATGTTGGCCAGATGGTAGGTCGGCATACCGTCCGACTTCATCAGCACCTTGTCATCCACGGCCGAGGAATGCACCACCACCCAACCCCGAATCAGGTCGTTGAAGCGGATTTCTTCCTTGCGGGGTACTTTCAGGCGAATAACGTACTGGGCGCCGCTTTCCAGCAGCTGCGTCACCTCTTCGGCGGGCAGCGTGAGCGAGTTGCGCATTTGGGTGCGCGTGATGCTGTTGTACTGCGGATTGGGCACCTTGGCGGCCGTCAGGCGGGCGCGCATGGCGTCCAGGTCTTCGGCCGTATCAAAAGCGTAGTAGGCGTGGCCGCTGTCGATGAGCTGCTGGGCGTACTGGCGATACATGGGCTTCCGCTCGCTCTGGCGGTAGGGCGCGTGCGGGCCGCCCTGCTCGATGCCTTCGTCGATAACGATGCCGCACCAATGCAACGCGTCCATGATGTACTGCTCGGCGCCAGGCACAAAGCGGTTCTGGTCGGTATCCTCAATGCGGAGCAGCATCTTGCCGCCTAGCTTGCGGGCCAGCAGGTAGTTATACAGCGCAGTGCGCACGCCGCCGATGTGCAGCGGCCCCGTGGGGCTGGGCGCAAAGCGCACCCGTACTTCTCTTTCCATAAGTCAGTCAGTTCGCGGCGTCTCCAGATATCAGGTAGAAAAACGCGCCGCAAAGATACGAGAGAGTAGCTGAGTAGTGGAGTAACTGCGTGATTGTGCTGACTGGCAGAACCACTTACTCACTGCTGCTACGCAGGGCGTTGGTTTCAATGACGTTGGGGCAGTAGCGCGAACTACAAAGTTCGGGCCTCCAAGCCGCTCGGATGATTTGAACGGCGCGGAGACGCGAACTACAAAGTTCGCGCTACTACCACTGCCTAACAGTAGTTACTCAGCTACTCCATCACCCAGCTATTCTATTACCAAAGCGTACTTGGTAAGCAGGCCCGGCAGGCTATGGCGCGAAAACCGGGCCTGCCGCATTTCGTTTTGCTCGGGGTCCAACTCCACCTCGTGTGCCGTCCGAAAATCGGTGCCAACCAGCACGCTCTGGCGGAAAATAGCGCGGGTGAGCTGGCAGTCGTCGAAAACGGCCGCCGTCAGGTTGGCCTGCGAGAAATCCGCTTCCTGCAACGAGCAACCCACAAACCGGGTAGCCGGCAACGCCCGGCCCAGAAAGGATGCGTAGTCCAGCTGACACCGGTCGAAGTGCACGCTGAACAGCATGTCGCGGCAGGCGTGAAAGGGTAAGCCCAGCAGCTTGCAGCCCTCAAACGCCACGTTTTGCAGGGCCGTCTGGCTAATATTGGCGCCGGCCAAGTTGCAGTTCTCAAACAGGCAGTCGGTGAACCGAAAACCGGCCAGGTTAGCACCACTCAGATCGAAGTTGCGAAACCGGTATTCCTCGAACTCGCGCTGCCCGGCAAGGGCCGGCGGTAACGCCCGCTCCAGTATGTTTTCGGCCGGAAAATAGGTGGGCCTGGCCAGTGGCTTAGGCGCTTTAGTAGCAGGACGGCGCATTATTCGCGGTTTCGGAAGCTTAGCCACAGTATCAGCCCAACCAAGGTGACACCACCCCGGATCAGCAGCGACGTGGTAGCGCCCCATTGCTCAATCCAGGTCAGGAACATGAATTTCATGCCCAAAAAGGGCAGAATCAAGGATAGCAAGCCGATCAGGAACAGGCCAAGTCCAAGCTCTTTCATAGCTGAAAAGATGGTGGATTAGTAGCCGCCGTGTACGGCCACGCACGAAATTTCCACCTGCACATCTTTTGGTAAGCGGCTCACTTCTACCGTTTCACGGGCCGGGGCGTAGTCGGGCGTGAAGTAGCTGCCATAGATTTCATTTATCAAACCAAAGTTGCCGAGGTCCTTCACAAAGATGCTGCACTTCACCACGTCGCGCAGCGTAAGGCCGGCCGCCTGCAGCACTGCCTGCAGGTTACGCATCACTTGGTGAGTCTCCTGCGCCACGTCGCCGCCACCAACCACTTGGCCAGTCACAGAATCCAAGGCAATCTGGCCGGAAACGTACACGGTATTGCCTGCCTGAATGGCTTGGCTATAGGGCCCGATAGGAGCGGGGGCCTGGTCGGAGTACACAACAGTATGGGGCATAGCAGCAGAGTAAGTGGGAATTGAGAAAAGCTAAAGTAAGCGGAAAATGCCAGCTGTGCGCGCTACCAGATGCTTCATTTAGAGAAATCAACTCGGCCCGAAAAGAAAAAGTCCATCGGCCGCAGCCGATGGACTTCCTTTAAAAGCAGCCTTAAAAAGCCTTATTCCACCGTCACCGATTTGGCCAGGTTGCGGGGCTGATCCACGTTGCAGCCGCGCAGGACGGCAATGTGGTAGGAGAGTAACTGCAGCGGCACCACCGATACCAGCGGCACCAGCACTTCCGACGTATGCGGCACCTCAATCACGAATTCCGCCATATCCGGAATAACCGTGTCGCCTTCGGTCACCACCGCAATAATACGGCCTTTGCGGGCCTTCACTTCCTGAATGTTGCTCACCACCTTCTCGTACGAGCTGTCTTTGGTAGCAATAACTACCACCGGCATGTTCTCGTCGATGAGGGCAATTGGGCCGTGCTTCATTTCGGCAGCCGGGTAGCCCTCTGCGTGGATGTAGCTGATTTCTTTGAGCTTCAGCGCGCCCTCCAAGGCCACCGGGAAATTGTAGCCGCGGCCGAGGTACAGGAAGTTTGGCACGTCCTTGAACATCTCGGCCATCACCTTGATTTCGTCGTTGAGCAGCAAGGCTTTCTCAACTTTTGCCGGAATGTTGGTCAGTTCCACCATCAGCTCGCGCAGGCGGGTATCAGAAAGCGCACCGCGCTTGTGGCCCACAATCATGGCCAGCAGTGTGAGTACTGTTACCTGAGCCGTGAAAGCCTTGGTTGATGCCACCCCGATTTCCGGGCCGGCGTGCGTGTAGGCACCAGCGTCGGTGGCGCGGGCAATGCTGCTGCCCACCACGTTGCAAATGCCGAAGATGGTAGCGCCTTTGCTCTTGGCCAGTTCAATGGCAGCCAGTGTATCGGCCGTTTCGCCGCTTTGCGAAATGGCAATTACAATGTCGCGCTCCGTGATGATGGGGTTGCGGTAGCGGAACTCCGACGCGTACTCCACTTCCACCGGAATGCGGGCCAGGTCTTCGAGCAGATATTCGGCCACCAGGCCAGCGTGCCACGAGGTACCGCAGGCCACAATAATGATGCGGTCGGCGTTCATAAACTTCCGCTCGTAGGCCCGGATACCACCCATGTTCAAATGGCCAGCATCCAGTTCCAGGCGGCCACGCATTGAGTCGAGAATCGAGCGGGGCTGCTCGAAAATCTCCTTCAGCATGAAGTGTTCGTAACCGCCTTTCTCGATGCTTTCCAGCGCCATTTCCAGTTTCTGGATGTAAGGCGTCTGCTGTACATCTTCCTTGGAACGGATTTCGAGGTTGCCGTCTTTGATAACCGCAATTTCGTAGTCGTTCACATAAATCACCTCGTTGGTATACTCGATGATGGGCGTGGCATCAGAAGCCAGGAAATACTCATCCTTGCCTACGCCAATTACCAATGGCGAGCCTTTACGGGCTGCAATCAACTGGTTGGGCTCGTCGCGGCTCAGTACCACAATAGCGTAGGCGCCTACCACTTCGTGCAATGCCAGACGAACAGCCTCTTCCAGCGAGCATTGTTGCTGCTTCTGAATCTCTTCGATCAGGTTTACAAACACTTCCGTGTCGGTATCCGAATGGAACGTGTGGCCCTGCTGCTGCAAGTGTTCCTTTAGCGCAGCGTAGTTCTCGATGATACCATTGTGGATAATGGCAATCCGCTCCGACGTAGAGTAGTGCGGGTGGGCATTGGAATCGTTCGGCTCGCCGTGGGTGGCCCAACGCGTGTGGCCCATGCCTACCTGCGCCTTCGTGTCTTTATCTTGCAGGAACGCCTCTAGCTCGGCGACTTTCCCTTTTTTCTTGTAGACGTCAAGCGAGCCGTTCAGCAGCGCTACGCCGGCTGAGTCATAGCCCCGATACTCAAGACGGTGCAGGCCTTTCAGAATGATCGGGCAGGCTTCGCGGTGACCGATGTAAGCAACAATTCCGCACATAAGTAGGGAAGCAAAAGTAGATTTCGTGAAAAAATGGCAGTGAGCCGCGGCATAGCAAATGCTATGCCGCGGCTCAGCAGGCACAAAAACAAGACAAAGTTAACGTAGCTGCGAGTAGTAGACGCGGAGCTTGATGTTGCTAGCATCCAACACGGCTCGGTCTAGGCTAAGACCATAAGAGTTGCGCAACGATGGGGATAGTACGAAGGCTGCCGGAGAAACGCCACCCAGCTTGTCATATACATATGCCTGCACG
Organism: Hymenobacter puniceus; assembly: GCF_014333525.1. Taxonomy (GTDB): domain Bacteria; phylum Bacteroidota; class Bacteroidia; order Cytophagales; family Hymenobacteraceae; genus Hymenobacter. The sequence goes on along the minus strand of NZ_JACSCX010000010.1, from coordinate 66,650 downwards.
TAACCCGTCATGATCATGCTGAAGTTCTGGTTGGCATCCGACAATGTGTATAGGCGGCCGTTGGCCGCATTCTGATAGTAGCCTAAGCCACTGGTAAAATCATCTGCAACCGACGACAATCCTGCACCCGTCTGAGCAACACCATCCCGCAACACAATCCGCTCAACCCGCGTGTTGAGCAACGGGCGGTATAACGACTGGTTGTTGGCATTTACCTCATACAGAAAGGTGCTATCCGGCAGCGAAAACAGTAGATTGGAATACGGGCGAACCGGAATCAGCAGCTCGGCGCGGTTGATGGCAATAGCCGGACTACCATTGGCCTGCGGTGCCGCCAATCCCTTGAGGACTTCTAATCCCGGAATTTCCAGCTTAGCCCCGAATCCATTGCCACCCTGTATATATACCAAGCCGTTTGTTTCAGCCGCCGCCACCGACTGCGTCGCTCCATTTGGACCGCCCAGTCGGCTCAGGGCCGAGCCAGTTGGTAGCTCATTGGTAATCTGCGTAAAGTAACGAGGCGCGTCGTTGATCGTCAGGCGAGTCCAGCTCCCCTTGCTGAACGGAATGCTGTAGCGGCCGCTGAGCTGACCGGTATTTTTCTTGTTGGTGTAGCGGTAGTAGAAAACCGCCCGCGTTGTTACGGCAGCCCGCAGCCCTACTACGGCCGTATTAAAGTCAGCGGCCGGCTGAAACGCAATACCTTTCCAGACGGCGTCCAGTGCCGCCTGATTGAATCCCGTGGTTTTGATACGCTCAAATACAGCGGTAGCCAAAGCAGAAGTCTGCCCGCCGCCGTGCAGCTTCAGGCGCACCGTGCGGTCGGGCACAGTCACCTGAGTGCGATTCGGCTTAGTGCCAACAGAGTCTTTGCGCGTACCATTCAAACGAGCCGAAAGCCCCCGGGCTATTTCGGGCCCAAATGATACCGACGATGCAGAGTTATAGGCCGTGCGGTCGTCCAGTGGCTGGTTTAGCTGAAAAATATTGACTCGCAGTGGGGTAGCCGCTGAGCCATACACTTCGTCAAACGGCATCTCAACTACCACTGAGTCCAAGATGGCGTTTGGCGCAACAACCGTTTCGGCTCGTTTTACCTCGGTCGGAAGAGAGTCTATGGCTAAAGGCCGCAGCTTCAGGTTCAAGAAGGCTGTGGCAGCCGTAGAGCCTAGCACATTCTCCCGCACCCGGCCTACCAGAAACCGGTCGGCTTTCTGCGTTTCAGTGGAGTCGCGCAGTACGGTAGAGGCCGTTACGGGGAAGTCACGGTATTGGGTGTCGGCGTTGGCAGTGCCGGGTAACTCTACGCCCAGGTTGTTGGCGTCTTCGCAGCTGGCGGCCGTAAACAGCAGCGTTGCGGAAAGCAGGGAAACCGACGCGAGCCGGCAGGCGCTAGTTGGCCAATTCATTATAAAGTGCGTAGTAAGAAGTCAGTAGGTTTTCGTCGGCTCCTACCTGCCCAATCTGTTTGTTCTTCTTGTTCTGCGAGTACTCCGTGAAGATGGCGTTCAGGTTGTCGCTGAAGTTCTCGTCTGATTTCACAATAGAGTCGGCGTATTCCATCCCGATTTTGATGAAGCCGCCGAAGTCCGCCGTCTTCAATCCGGCCAGCATGTCGTCATCGATATCCAGCATTTTAGCTTTTTCGATGATGTCGCCGCCAAATTTGTGGTCAAATTCGTTGTTGTAGATCGTGAAAACCGACTTGGCATCCTTGAAAATCGGGTCCTTCTTGTAGGTCGTTTTCAGGTACATCGGAATCAGGCCCGTCATCCAGTCGTTGCAATGAACGATGTCGGGAGCCCAGCCTAGCTTTTTCACCGTTTCCAGCACCCCTTTGCAGAAGAAAATGGCGCGCTCATCGTTGTCGGCGTGGAACTTGTCGTTCTTGTCTACCAGCACCGATTTGCGGTGGAAATAGTCCTCATTATCAATGAAGTATACCTGTAACTTGGCGTTCGGGATAGAAGCCACTTTGATGATAAGCGGCTTCTCGTCTTCGCCCACGGCAATGTTGATGCCGGAAAGGCGAACCACTTCGTGAAGCCGGTTTTTCCGCTCGTTGATAATGCCGAAACGAGGAACGAAAATGCGGATTTCCATCCCCATTTCCTGCATGCCCTGCGGGAGGCGCCGCAAAAATTCCGCTACTTTGGTGGTCTGCAAAAACGGATCAATCTCCGTAGCCGCGTAGAGGATTCTCAACTTGGACATATCAGTCAGAAAAGGGTAGTTGGGGAAAGGCAACACGTTGGGGAGCACAAAATTAAACAAATTTGGGCGAAAGTTCAACTAAACCCCTCTGGAGCCTGTCCAATAAGGCTACTACATCTATGGAGATACTGCACACGGCTGCCGCGTTGCATGCATACACAGAAAACTGCCGGCGCGCCGGCCAGCGCCTGGCTCTGGTGCCTACCATGGGCGCGCTACATGCCGGCCACTTGCAACTGGTGGAGGCCGCTGCCGCCGTCTGCGACGTGGTTATAGTCAGCATTTTTGTAAATCCCACTCAGTTCAACAACCCCGACGACTTCCGGCTTTACCCGCGGCTGCCGGAAGATGATGCCGCCCTGCTGGGCCCAGCCGGCTGCACCGTGCTGTTTTTGCCATCGGTGGACGAGATGTACCCGCAACCTACAGTGCTGCACTTCAATTTCGGACTATTGGAGCAGGTGATGGAGGGCGCGCACCGCCCCGGGCACTTCAATGGGGTAGCCACGGTGGTAAGCAAGCTATTTCATATGTGCCGGCCGCACCAGGCGTATTTCGGCCAGAAAGACTGGCAGCAGGTAGCTATTGTGCAGCAACTGGTGCAGGATCTGTCGTTTGATCTGGAGTTGGTGTCGTTTCCAACTGTGCGTGAGGCCGATGGCCTGGCCATGTCGTCGCGCAACCGGCGGCTGTCGGTGGAAGCGCGGGCGGTGGCGCCGCGCCTGTATGAGGCGCTGGAGCAGGCCGCCGCGGCGGTGCGTAGTGGCCTGAGTCCGGCTCAGGTGCAGCAGCAAGCTACCGCCTACATTGCAGCTGAGCCCGCCTTTTCCTTGGAGTACTTTGAAGTGGCAGATGCTCGGACGCTGCAACCAGTGGCTGCCTGGGAGCCTGGCCGCGCTGTGGTATTGTGCCTGGCGGCGCATCTGGGAGGCGTACGGCTGATCGACAACGTGGTAGTGGCGTAAGACGCAGCACTCCTGCGTATCTTTGCGGCCCTATTCGTCATTTGCTTTTTTTCATGCACATCGAGGTTCTCAAATCGAAGATTCACCGCGTTAAGGTTACGCAGGCCGAGCTGCACTATGTGGGCAGCATCACCATCGACGAAGACCTGCTGGATGCGGCCAACATGGTGGAAAACGAGAAGGTCACCATCGTCAATATCAATAATGGCGAGCGGTTCGAGACGTATACCATCAAAGGCGAGCGGGGCTCGGGCATGATCTGCCTGAACGGCCCGGCTGCCCGCCGCGTAGCCGTAGGCGACATCGTCATCATCATCTCCTACGGCCTCATTGACTTCGCCGAAGCAAGGGCCCACCAGCCCACTATTATTTTCCCCGATCAACACAACCGGCTGGTTTAGGGGCCCAATGGCTGCCGAATTAAATGGCTGGTCGTTCTAAAGTATTTTTAGAGCGACCAGCCATTTAGTCATTAACCAATTCAAGAATTTAGTTAGTGAAGCAACTTCTAAACATCCTTAAATATGCCCTGCTACTGTCCGTTTCGGGGCTGCTGATGTGGTATGCCGTGCGCGGCCAGGATCTAAGCAGGATTGCCGAAACTGTGCGCGGCGCCAACTACTGGTGGCTGCTGCTTACGATGCTGCTATCGGTGCTGGGCTACCTAAGCCGGGCCTACCGCTGGAAAATGCAGCTCGATCCCACCGTGACCGGCCCGAAACCGGCTTTCTGGGACGTGTATAACGCTATGATGGTGGGCAACCTCGCCAACATGGTGCTGCCGGGCCGGGTGGGCGAAGTAGTGCGCTGCTCCTTGCTCCAGCGTACCAGCAAAGTGCCGGTGCAGGTGTCGCTGGGTACGGTTATCACCGAGCGTATCATTGATGTGCTGGTGCTATTGGGGCTACTGAGCACGGTGCTGCTGCTGGACTTTAAGACCTTCTGGGGCTTCGCGGATACCTACCTGCTGCAAGGCAAGGCCGATGCGCTGGCCCGCAACCGCAATGCCCTGGTAGCTGCCGCCGTGGTAGCAGTGCTGGCCCTGCTGATTTCAAGCTACCTGCTGTGGCGCAACCTGGAGCGTTTGCGCCAGAATACAGTATTCAACAAGATGCTCGGCTTCGTGAAGGGCCTGCTGGCTGGTGTGTTCAGCATCGTGCGGATGGAAAACAAAGGAGCCTTTCTGCTCCACACCTTCTTTACGTGGGCAGTATACTACCTCATGGATTATCTGGCCTTCTTTGCCTTTCCTGAAACCTACGACCTGACCATGCGCGCGGCCCTAGCGGTGCTGACATTTGGGGCGTTTGGCATGGCCGCGCCGGTGCAGGGCGGCATTGGCGTATTCCATCTGCTGGTGCAAAGCACGCTGCTGGTGTACGGCATCAGCAAGGAGGGCGGCATTGCTTATGCGCTGGTGGTGCACGGCGCCCAAACGCTGCTGGTAGTGCTGATGGGCGGCATCAGCTTTCTGCTGAGCATGATGAAATCGGGCCAGCTGGCGCGCCGTGGTGTGCTGCTGCCAGTTGAAACCCCTGAACTGCCTGCCGATGTGGAGCAAAGATAAAATCCTGACCCGTGCCCAGTTGCTGCCGGTAGTAGAGGCCTGGAAAGCCGAAGGCCAGCGCGTGGTGTTCACCAACGGCTGCTTCGATCTGCTGCACCTGGGCCACGTGGACTACCTGGAAAAGGCGCGCCACCTCGGCGACAAGCTGGTGCTGGGCCTCAATACCGACGCCTCCGTCAGCCGCCTCAAGCCCGGTCGTCCGCTACAGGACGAAATGGCACGCGCCCGTATTCTGGCGTCGCTTTTGTTTGTAGATGCGGTAGTGCTCTTCGAGGAGCAAACCCCGCTGGCACTGATTGAAGCCATCCTGCCCGACATCCTGGTGAAAGGCGACGACTACCCAATCAGTGGAATTGTAGGCCACGAAGTGGTGTTGCAACATGGCGGGCAGGTGCTGACTGTGCCACTGGTGGCCGGCTACAGCACCTCGCGCATCGTCGAGCGAATCTTGACGGGGGCTTAGCGGCCAGGTTCTGGTAGAGTGTTGCGGAGGAGTAGGCTCCTGTAACCGTCAGAATGGCAGTTAGCTACCGTTCTTTACCTTCCACCACTCTCATTGCTCTACCACATGAATCCGGCTTATATCATCGTTCTGCTTACCATGCTGGCCAGCTGGCTGATTCAGCGCCGCCTGCAAAGCAAGTTCGAGCAGTACTCACAGGTAGCGTTGCGCAACGGCCTTACGGGCCGGCAGATTGCCGAGCTGATGCTAGCTGACCACGGCATCACCGACGTGCGCGTCATCAGCACCGAAGGCCGCCTGACCGACCACTACAACCCCGCCGACAAAACTGTGAACCTCAGCGAAACGGTGTACGCCGAACGCAATGCCGCGGCGGCGGCTGTAGCAGCCCACGAGTGCGGCCACGCCGTGCAGCACGCCACTGCCTACAGCGCCCTGCAGTTCCGTTCGGCCATGGTACCGGCCCTGAGTGCGGTGTCTAAGTTCATGCCCATCCTGCTGTTTTTGGGCGTAATTATGCTCAACACAACCAAGCTACCACTCACAATAGGCGTAGCTTTCTTCGCCCTCACGACGCTTTTTAGCTTCGTGACGTTGCCCGTAGAATTTGATGCCTCTAAACGGGCGCTGGCCTGGATGGACAAACGCAGTATTGTGACGCCGCAGGAGCACGTAATGGCCAAGGATGCTCTGAAATGGGCCGCCATGACTTACGTAGTGGCCGCCCTGGGCTCTCTTGCCACGTTGTTTTACTACAGTACGCTGCTGCTGGGGCGGCGGCGCGAGTAGTTGTTCGTTAAGCCTGGTTCCACTCTGCCTGTTGCAGACGTGTTGTCAAACAAAATAGCGGGTCTGCGGCTTTTCAGGCCGGATTTAAGTAAAAAATCCGGGCTTGCCGCCCAATCTGCAGAATCTGCGCTTTAATTTTGAGCACAGTTTGGCTGCAGTCCAGCCGATACGCCCTGACGTTTTCCCCATCCCACCCTCCTTTCTTACCGCATGGATTTCCAGCTCACCGAAGAACAACTCGCCGTGCAGGCGGCCGCCCGCGACTTCGCTCAAAATGAACTTTGGGCCGGCGTGATTGAGCGCGACGAACACCAGAAGTTTCCTGCCGAGCAAATCAAAAAGATGGGCGAGCTGGGCTTCATGGGCATGATGGTGAGCCCCGAGTACGGCGGCGGCGGCATGGATACTGTGAGCTACGTGCTGGCCATGGAGGAAATCAGCAAAGTGGATGCTTCGTGCTCGGTTATCATGAGCGTGAACAACTCGCTGGTGTGCTGGGGCCTGGAGAAATACGGCACCGAGGAGCAGAAGCGCAAGTATCTGCCCGGCCTCACGTCTGGCGCAATCATCGGTGCCTTTGCTCTGAGCGAGCCGGAAGCTGGCTCTGATGCCACCAGCCAGCGCACCACCGCCGAAGACAAAGGCGACTACTATTTGCTCAACGGTACTAAAAACTGGATTACCAACGGTACCACGGCCTCTGTGTATCTGGTAGTGGCCCAGACCAACCCCGAACTGAAACACCGCGGCATCAACGTACTGATTGTGGAGAAAGGCATGGAAGGCTTCCAGACCGCTCCCAAGGAAAACAAGCTAGGCATCCGGGGCTCCGACACCTGCTCGCTGCTGTTCACCGATGTGAAAGTGCCTAAGGAAAACCGCATCGGTGAGGACGGCTTCGGCTTCAAGTTCGCTATGCAGGTGCTGGCCGGTGGCCGGATTGGCATTGCCGCGCAGGCGCTGGGCATTGCTTCCGGTGCGTATGAGCTGTCGTTGAAGTACTCGAAGGAGCGTAAGGCATTCGGAGTGCCGATTTCTCAGCATCAGGCCATCCAGTTTAAGCTGGCCGATATGGCTACCAACATCGACGCTGCCCGTCTGCTGTGCCTGCAGTCGGCCCACGATAAGGATGCGCATCAGGATTACGCCAAGTCGGGGGCTATGGCCAAGCTGTTTGCCTCGAAAGTAGCCATGGATACGGCCGTGGAAGCCGTGCAGATTCATGGTGGCTATGGTTTTGTGAAGGAATACCACGTAGAACGGATGATGCGCGACGCCAAAATCACGCAGATCTATGAAGGAACTTCTGAGATTCAGAAAATTGTAATCTCTCGGGAAATTCTGAAGTAAGAAGCGAATTGCCTAAAAGTCAGAAGTATTGCATTAAACCCAGTCTAATTTCGACTGGGTTTTTCGTTTTTGTGAATTTTTATATCTTAATTTGCATTACATAAGTCCGGATGCCCTTTTTGCCGGGTTTACCTTAGTACCCAAACCGCCCCACGAAGATGGAAGATTACAATAAAGTGATAGAGTCGCTCGGCGTACGCTACATAAAGGCAAAGAATCTGGTGTTGCAGCAGCCCTTCACGGTTCGCAACTCCTATGATGTTGGCAATAACCTGATTCTGCTTCATAAGGGCCGTATTACCTTCGGTGAGGAAGAGCAAGTAGTGGAAGAAGGGGAGATGCTGTTTATCCCTGGCGGCCGCGCCACGAAGGTGAACTATGGCGACTCAGCTGGCAAAGTCATTACCAACGACGACCTGATCAGCAACAAAGACAAGTTCTTTCATTCCAATTCCGACCTCGACCTAATTGGCGACGCCGAAGAGAGCCACTCGTTTGTGAGCTTCGAGGCCAAGGTGTTTGATTCGGTGAACTTCTTCGCGTCGTTGGACGTGCCGGCGTTTCTGATTTCCAACAATTCCAAGCTGGGCAACCTCATTATTAAGGTAGTAGAGGAGAGCCTGCAGGAACTACCGGGCCGCGAGCGGCTGATTACGATTTACACCGAAAATATTGTGGTGGAAATCGTGCGCTACATCCTGAAAAACAAGATGTTTGTGGAGCAGCTGGCCACCAACAGTACATACTTCAAAGACCCGCGCCTCATTGACCTGTTCAACTACATCAAGGAGAACATCGGCGGCGACCTTTCCAACAAAGTGCTCAGCAACGTAGCAAACGTGAGCGAGGATTATGTGGGACAGTATTTCAAGATGCTTACCGGCATCAACCCGCAGGACTACATCGAGTACCAGCGGATGGAGCGCGCCGTATTCCTGCTGCGTACCACCAAGAAGAGCATCCGCGACATTGGCAAAGAAGTAGGCTACAAAGACACGGCGTATTTCTGCCGCCGCTTCAAGATGATGTTCGGCATCCCGGCCGGTAAGATGCGCCGCCGCGAGTCGGCCATGAATATCTAATCTTCCCGACAATCTACCGGCAATCTGCCGGCTTGAAAAAAGCCCCTTGCTATCAGTGTAGCAAGGGGCTTTTCAATGGAAAACGATGAGACTGTACTGGCACTTAGTGGTACCGTTCAGCAAGCTAGGCTACGTCCGGAACTGTGTTGAACGACTGTACTACGCGAGAGACTTCAGCCAGAAAATCGGGCGTTTTCTCTACCTGATTACCTACTACAATAACATCGGCGCCGGCAGCTAGGGCAGCCTGGGCTTTGTCGGCAGTATTGATGCCTCCTCCCACAATCAGGGGGACTTCAACTGACTGGCGCACGGCGCGGATGGTAGCGGCCGAAACCGGATACATGGCGCCACTGCCACCATCCAGATACATCAGGCGCAAACCCAGTTGCTCGCCAGCCATAGCTGTGCAGGCTGCAATGGTGGGTTTGTCGTAGGGGAGGGGCGTGGTGCCGCTCATGTAGCTGGCAGTGGTCTGGCGGCCGGTGTCTACCAGCAGGTAGCCGGTAGGCAAAATCTGCAGGTTGCTCTGACGTAGCAGTGGCGCCGCAATAACGTGCTGCCCGATCAGAAACTCGGGGTTACGGCCCGAAATCAAACTCAGCAGCAAGATGCCGTCGGCCTGCGGATCGAGGTGTAGGCTATGACTAGGAAAAAGCAGCACCGGAACTGCCGAATGCTGCTTTATAAGTTGAATGAGCGCAGTCTGGTGCGAGTTCATTACCAGACTGCCGCCCACAAAAAAGTAGTCTACCGGGTGTGCCTCACTGAGCGCCAGCACTTGGCGGCAGCCTGCTTCAGTCAGATTATCAGGGTCGAGCAGGATGGCCAGGGATTTGCGGCCGTGGGTGCGGCGCTTGCTGAGGCCATCATAGAGGCTGGTGAGGCGCATTCGCGTCGTCGTGGTGATAAGTAAAGTCGATGTCCCGGGTTTCCGGCTCCTTTGGAGAGGTTGCAAGGTCGGGATTTTTGAGCATCGGCAAATACTCATTCAGTTTTTTGGCGACTACAGCCATCAGAACAGCCGTGGCCTGTGCCACCAGCATTTTGCCGGTATCTGACTGCAGGAACATTCGGAAGGTATCTGCAACTAGAGATGACGCTTCTGGCTGCGACGCTTGCTGGTGCCCATATGCTGCCTGCCGCACCGGTGCGTAGGACGATGCTTCAGCTCCAACTGGCTGAAACGGGTCATGTGAGGTGTCATCGGACGACGCGAGGGGAGTAGCGTGGTAGACATCGGGGGCAATATGGGCCCGCTCGTGCTGGGAAAGCTGCTGCCCGCGGTCGGCGTGATGACCGTTGCCGAAACCGAGGTCGTCGGCAGTGCTGGGGTCAGGCAAGGTATTGGCGCGGTGCTTGCGCAGAATCCGGGCAGCGCGGCTATCCGGTAAAGCAGCCGCGGGATGCTGACGGCCATGCAGAACCTTGTCTTTTTTACCGCCAAATGCTTTCGATAGCAGCCACATGCCAGCTAATACGCCGGCTCCAATGGCCACATATTTGCTGGCTTGCTGGGTTTTTTCTTTGATTTCCTCTACGTCGCCCATCAAAGCGCGCTCATACTCCAGCTTCTGGCGTTCCAGAAACTCTTTCTCGTCTTCAAACAAGGGGTTGGTCAGTTCGGCCATGTCGGATTAGGCTTGACGTTTGTCGGATTTGTAGATGGTGTTGTCGAGCAGCTTATCGGCCACACCCTGGAATACTTTCTTGTCAACGCCTACCAGGAATACAATCAGCAACACCAGATAGAAGCCGGCCACGATGCCGAAGCCCCAATAGGAACTGTCGAGCTGCTCGTTGAGCAGCAATGCTATAAACAGGTTCAGAAACAGAAAAAATACCAGCCCGATGCCTGCCAAAGCCGCGCCGTGCATGGCACCAACCATAGCACCCTTTACTTTCTGCTGTACTTCCAGCCGCACCAGGTCAATGCGAGTATCCAGATAGCCCTTCAGATTGCCGATGATGTTGTCGGTGCGGGGAGTTTTTGTAGCGTCGTCTTCGTCGGAGAAAAGGCCCATGAGCGGGAGAGAATTTGCGGAAAACCATGTTTCGAAAGCAGGCACTGAACTCCGGGGCTGTTGCTCGGTTTTCAGATAGCCCATTCATACGGGAAAAGTGCGCGCGTGTCTGAAACCCGGTGTATTTTTACCGGCAAGTGTCTGCATCTTGAGCCAGAATCATTATCACGTATTAGGTGTAGCCGCCACCGCCACGGCCGCCGATGTAAAGCGCGCTTACAGGCGGCTGGCCGTGGAGCTGCACCCGGATAAGCACAGTGGCAGCCCACTGTATGAAGAACGGTTCAAGGCGGTGGCTGTAGCGTATGGTGTGCTGGGCGACCCTAACCGCCGGGCCGCCTACGACCAGCAACTGCGCCAGGCCAGCCTGCGGGCCGCCGAGCAACTGCGGCAGCAGCAGTACAGGGCTCCCACCCAGCACGTATACGGCGTGCCAATGCCGCCGCCCGCGCCATTGCGCACCAGGCGGCCGGCCGGCTCCGGCGAGCGGCACTACCGCACCATTCCCAAGCAACGCCGCTTCACGCGCCGCGACTATCTGCTCACGTTCGGGCTGCTGGGCGCACTGCTGCTGTTTGTGCTAGGTGGCAAATTTGCCATGGACCACGTAACGGCCGTGAGCAACTATGAAGATGGCCTGCGGGCGTATCGACAGGCTAAGTGGTCGACGGCACATGCCTATTTTTCGCAGGCGCTGCATTTCAAGCCCGAATACTCGGCGGCGCTACGGCGCCGGGGCGAGATTGAGCAACTGATAAACCGCAACTATGCCGCCGCCCGCGCCGACTACGAAGCCGCTCTGACGGATGCCAAGCCGGCCACTGAGCGGGCCCATCTGCTGTTTCGGGTGGGGCAGTGCCTGGCGGGCCTCGGTGAGGCCGATGCGGCAGAACAAAGCCTTACAGTATCATTGGCGCTGGACTCAACCCAAAGCACAGCCTGGCTGGCACGGGGCGAGGTGCGCTTGTTTGAGCAGCAGACCTTTGCTAAAGCCGCCGAAGACCTGACGACCGGACTGCGCCTGCGCACCCGCGCCGGCCGGCCCCTGCCCATCAAGTACCTGACTTATCGGGGGCTAGCTTACTACAAAATGCAGGACCTGGGCCAGGCCCGCGCCGACTACCGGCAAGTGCTGGAAGCCCGCCCAAATAATGGGCAAGTGCATTTTCTGCTGGGGCGCCTGGCACAGCAGGAAGGTAATGCGTCGGCTGCCTGCGAGTTTTTTGAGCGAGCCGTACGCCTCGGCTACACCTATGCTGATGAGGCCCGCCGCCAGAACTGCCCTTGATTTTGGTTGTTAGTTGCTTGTTGTCAGTTGTTAGTATAGTTCTGACAACCGACAAAGAGCAACTGGCACCAACAAAAAAGCGCCTTCCCAGCCGGGAAGGCGCTTTTTTGTTGGTGCAGAAACACCATTTTGGGTTAGGGCATCAGTACTTTGTCGATTACGTGAATCACGCCGTTGCTCTGGGTCACGTCGTAAGTAGAGATAGTCGATACGTTGCCTTTCTCGTCTACTAGTACCACGTTTTTGGGGCCGTTCATCATGGCTTTCAGGATGCCGCCGCTTACTGTTTTGAGGCTGGCGGTGCCTTTGCCAGCTTTGATGGCGGCCATAATCTTGTCGGCAGTCATGTTGCCGGCTACCACGTGGTAGGTCAGGATTTTGGTAAGCGTGGCTTTGCTCTCGGGCTTCACCAAGGTTTCAACGGTGCCGGCTGGTAGAGCGTTGAAAGCAGCGTCAGTAGGAGCAAATACCGTGAAGGGACCTTTACCCTGCAGGGTTTCCACGAGGCCGGCAGCCTTCACGGCAGCTACCAGTGTCTTGTGGTCGGCCGAGTTTACGGCGTTTTCCACAATGTTCTTATTCGGGTACATAGCCTGGCCACCTACCGATACAGTGCCGGGTGTCATCTTGGCCTGGGCTTGTGCCGATGACATAGCGGCAACACTCATAAAGGCCATTACGGCGAAGGAAAGCACGGTCTTTTTCATAATCGAAGCAGCAAGAAGAAAGGAGTGGGGATTATTTGGCAGCACTTACGCCTTTGCTCGGCTACTTGGATTTATTGGATGTAAAAAATATTCAATAATCGGTATAAAATCGGCTGATAAGCAGCACTATAAGTGCTATGCTCCTAAGGCTTAGCAATAACGTCTACTATACACATTACGCTATCTGCCCGCCACCGGCAGCGTGAAGCGGAAGGTGCTGCCGCTACCTAGCTCGCTTTCCACCCACAGCTGCCCGCCCTGGCTGCCGATGAACTCGCGGGCAATGCTCAGGCCCAGCCCTGAGCCGCCGCGGTAGCCGGTTTTGTCGGGAATCTGCACGAAGCGCTGGAAGATTTTTTCCTGGTACTGGGGCGCGATGCCGGGGCCGTCGTCTTGCACCAGCACCTCCACCTGCTGCCCCCCCGGGGCCAGCGCCGCCCGGATGTGTAGCTGCCCCTGCTCGGGCGAGTAGCGGATGCCGTTGGCCAGCAGGTTGAGCAGCACCCAGGTGGTTTTCTCGATGTCGGCGCGCACGGGGGGCAGCTCGGCGGGCACCTGAATATCGAGGGTAAGCTGCTTGGGCTGGAGCTGGAGCTGGATGGTATCGGCGGCGAACTGCACGATGTCGCGCACCTGGGTGGGCTGGAAGTTGAGCTGAATGTTGCCCGATTCCAACCTCGACACGTCAATCAGCTCGCCCACCAGCTTCAGCAGCCGCTGGTTTTCCTGCTTGATGGTGGCCAGAATGCGCTGCTGCTCCTCGTTCACGGCGCCCACCTTGCCGTTCTGCAGCAGCTTCAGGCTGAAATTGATGCTGGACAGCGGCGTTTTCAACTCATGCGACACCGTGGCCAGGAAGTTCGACTTGGCTTGGTCCAGCTTCTTGAACTCCGACACGTTGTGCAGCGTGAGGATAGAGCCCACGAATTCCATCTTATCCAGCGCCTCGTTGAAGCTGATGACATCGTTCACGGCCACGCGGTAGTACACTTCCTCGCCGTTGCGGGCCAGCGTGAGCACCGGGGCGGCCTCCTGGGGGCGCTGGGCGGCGGGCGTATCCAGGTGGCGCAGCAGCTCCCGGAACAGGTCGTTGTGGCGGGCCAGTTCGTCGGCCGACTGGCCCAGCAGTCCGGCGGCGGGCTGGCCCAGCAGCTCGGCGGCCACGGGGTTCACCAGCAGCACCCGGCGGTGCTCATCCACCAGCAGCAGGCCCTCATCGAGGTTGTTTACGATGCTGGCGGCGCGGTTGCGCTCGGCCATCAGCTGGGCCAGCGTGGAGGTGCTGTAGTCCTGCAGCTGTACCAGCATGCGGTTGAAGGCCCGCGCCACGGTGCCAAACTCATCGTGGCTTTCCACCGGAATGGAGGACGAGTAATCCTGGTTGGTGGCGTTTTCGATGCTGGCTGTGAGCTTGCGCAGGCCCCCCACGGCCGCCTCGGGCACGCTCAGCACGAATAGCAGAGAAGTCAGCAGGGCGAAGGTGAGCAGCGCCAGCACGTAGCGCTGCTGCTGGGTGGCGGTGCGGTTGGCGGCTTCATTTTTACGGGTGAGGGCCTGGGTGTTCAGGTCAATCATGCGGTAGGTGAGCGTGCGGAGCCGGGCGGCGGTGGCGGCCTGGGGCAGCCGCTCGTAGCGGGCCAGCGTGGCCGTGAGGCTGTCTACCACCGCCTGCTCGCCCACTTCCGTCACGTTGCCAGCTTCGCGGGTGAGGGCCTCCCGGAAGCTGGACAACGCCGCAGGCGGCGCGGTCTGCACGCTGTCGAGGGCGCGCAGCATCTGCTGGCCCAGCTCCACCGAGTAGAAATTATCCTGCAGCACATTGCGCGCCGTGCGGTCGAGGCGGTTGAGCGAGAACAGGGTAAACGCACTCACCCCCAGCAGCAGCAGCAGCATGGTGACGAAGGCCAGGGTGATTTTGGTTTTGAGGTTCATGGGCGGGATGTTGTTCAATTTGAACGTCATGCTGAGCGAAGGCGTAGCCGCAGTCGAAGCATCTCTACCGCTTCGTTGCAATAGTATGATATAGCCAGAGGTAGAGATACTTCGACAAGCTCAGCATGACGTTCTGCTGGGCGTTAGCTACATCAGTAACTCACCAGAAACACGTCCACGTCCAGCGGGGAGCGGGCTACGGCGCGAATGAGGCGGCGCGTGACGCCGGGGCGCAGCAGGCGTTGCCACCAACTCTTCTCACTGGTTACGCCGCAAATCAGCAGCGTGACGCCTTTCTCCTGGGCCACGCGCAGGATTTCGGGCACCACGTCGGTGGCTTTCACGCGCAGAATCTGGCCGCCCAGCTCGGTGGTGAGCTGCAGGTTGTTGAGCAGGTGACGCTGGGTGGCCAGGTTGATGCGGTCGGCCGATTCGCGGGGCGTCTGTACGTAGAGCACGGCCCAGGACGCGGCCGAGAGGCGGTCGGCGAGGCGGCTGGTTTTGCGGATGATTTCCCTGGCGGCCGGGGCGTTGGCGTTGATGCAGGCCAGCAGGCGGTCCTGGTTGCGGCGCTCGGGGGCCACAGGTGCCGCGCCGCCGCCGTCGGTTTCAATCTGGCGGCTGATGAGGTTGGCGGTTTCGCGCACGGCCAGTTGGCGCAGCTGCAGCAGGTTTTCGGCCTGAAAGAAGTTCTGCAACGCCATGGGCACCTTGGCCGCGTCGTAGATTTTGCCTTCCTGAAGCCGTCCGCGCAGCTCGCCCACGGTCAGGTCCACGTTCACCACCTCGTCGGCCTGCTTCAGCACCTGGTCGGGCACGCGCTCCGTTACGTCGGTGCCGGTGATGCGCAGTACCTGGTCGTGGAGGCTTTCGAGGTGCTGAATGTTGACGGCCGTAAGCACCGAAATACCGGCCCGCACCAGCTGCTCCACGTCCTGCCAGCGTTTTTCGTTTTCGGAGCCGGGCACGTTGGTATGAGCCAGCTCATCCACCACCACCACCGAGGGTCGGCGCTGCAGAATGCCCTGCACGTCCATTTCCTCCAGCATGCGGCCTTTGTAGAAGATGTGCTTGCGCGGCACGGTGGGCAGGTCGCGCAGCTGGGCCACGGTGCCGGGGCGGCCGTGGGTTTCCACGTAGCCCAGCACCACATCCACGCCGTGGGCGCGGAGCTCGTGGGCTTCCTGCAGCAGACGGTAGGTTTTGCCCACGCCGGCGGCCAGCCCCAGGTACACCTTCAGCCGCCCGCGCCGCCGCTGCTGCACCAGCCGCAGAAACCGCTCGGCCGATTGGTCGCGCTGTTGGTCGTCGTTGTTGGCTAGGGTTAACATGGTCAAGGAGATAATAGAACGTCATGCTGAGCGCAGCCGAAGCATCTCTACCGCTTTGGTGGAACGTCATTCCGAGTAGCGTGCGAGGAATCTCGCGTGCTGACGTTTGAGGCGGTATTTCAACGCAGCAGTAGAGATGCTTCGGCAAGCTCAGCATGACAGGTAGCTGGGCAACGTCAGCACGCGAGATTCCTCGGCTGCGGCTCCGCCTTCGCTCGGAATGACGTTCTAAATAGAAGCTAAAACGCCAGCGCGATGCTGCTGGTGAGGTTGCCGTAGTTGCGGGTGGGGTTGCCGTTGCGGTCCGAGAGGAAGGGCTGGCGGCCGTGGAAGGTGCGGCCCTCTACCCGGAACGTCACGTTGGGGGTGGGCGCGTAGTCGAGGTTGAGCGAGGCGGCCTGCACCTTGAAATCGGTGGCGGCGGCTACCGGCGAAATAGTGCTGATGATGACGCCCCGGTCGGCGTTGTAGTACTCAGCGCGGGCGGCGGCGGTCCACTTATCGGCCAGCTTGTAGCGCACGAAGGCCGCGCCGGTGTGCCAGGTATCGGCCTTGCCGCCGCGCTGCTCGCTTTCCTGCTTGCCCACGTCGAACACCAAAGCCAGGCTGAGGCGGTCGGTGGCGGCGTAGCTCACGTAGAAATCGTGGAAGTAGCGGCGGCGGCGCACCGAGTCCTGGGGCTGCTCGTTGCCGTAGAAGGTGCTGCTGTTGATGAGCAGCTTATCGGTGGGCTTCCACTGAATTTGGGTGCCCACGGCTTTGGCCTGGTTGTTTTCGCGGATGTTCTGCCAGCCGTTGAGCACCAGCCCGGTCAGCGTCAGCTTGGGACTCACCTCGTAGGTCAGCCGTGCCCCGGCCTCATAGTAGGGCGAGTTTTCAGCCATTAGCGAACGGGTCAGCGTCCAGTTGTCCTTGCTCAGGGCTGACTCAAACCCGATGTGCGAGCCGAAAATACCCACGTCGAGCCAGGCTTTTTTGAAGGCCCGGAAGCCCGCGTAGGCTTCGTAGAGGTGCTTGAGCACTTGGTCCTCGGCCGCGTAGTTGGCCGATACGTAGGTGCCCGCGTGCAGCCCCAGGGCCCCGCGCACCTGCCCATTGTCGTAGCGCAGCCCGATGACGGCGTTGTTGACCGTAAACTCGTTCTGGCGGTTGTGCGAGTACAGGAAGCCGGGCCGTTGGTTGCCTGCCGCGTGCTTGATGTCGTAGCCATAATAGCCATCCACAAAGCCATACGTGGTCAGCGGATTGGCCGCAGCCGCCGTGGAATCGGGCGTGGTTTGGGCCATAGCAGTTGAAGCTGTGAGCAGCGCAGTAGCGGTAGAAAGAACCAGTGGTTTCATGGGGAGAGAAAGAATGCGGAGGACCTCCCCCCGGCCCCCGGTTCGCTTGATGCGCGAAGCCTCGGGGAGAGGGGGAGCCTGACGTTTTTTGATCAGGCGGGTGGCGGGGAAGTAATACGGAATTGAGGATGTAAAGCAACAAAATCGGGCCGGGAGGCAGTAGCGCGAACTGTGTAGTTCGCGCCCCAGAACGACAATCGTTGCAACGGCACGGGGGGCGCGAACTACACAGTTCGCGCTACTGGCTACTGGCTCAGGCTACCAGTTGCAGCAGCAGCCACAGCAGCGCCAGGGCCAGCAGGGTGTAGCCGGGGCGGAAGCGGCGGCCGCGGTGCCGGTGGGCCCGCAGCCGCCAGTGGGCGCGGGCCCGGTGCGCGGAAGCAGCCATCGGCTAGCGGTTCTGCAGGGCGTCGAGGGCCACGTTCAGGCGCAGCACATTCACCCGGTCGGGGCCGAAGGCGCTGTGCTGGGTGTGCTCCGTCACCAGGGCCTGCACTTTGGCCACTTCTAGGTTGCGCGCCCGGGCCACGCGGGTTACCTGCACGGCGGCGGCGGCCGGCGAGAGGTGCGGGTCGAGGCCCGAGCCGGAGGCGGTGAGCAGCTCGGCCGGCACCTGGGCCTTGGTTACGCCGGGATTCTGCACCAGGAACGTATCGAGGCGGGCCTGCACGGTAGCCAGGTAATCGGGGTTGCTAGGGCCTTTGTTGGAGCCGGCCGAGCCGGCGGCGTTGTAGTCCACGGCCGAGGGGCGGCCCTGGAAATACTCGGGCCGGGTGAAGTTCTGGCCCACGTTATCGTAGCCCACCACGCGGCCCTTGTGGCTGATGGTTTCGCCCTGCCCGCTGGCCGGGGCCAGCTGAGCGCCGGCCCACACCAACGCGGGGTAAATCAGGCAGCACACCACCAGCAGCACAAGGGTCAGGCGGAATGCGGGAAGCAGGTTCTGTTTCATGTTGATTTTGTGTTGTCTGTCATGCTGAGCTTGTCGAAGCATCTCTACCGCTTCGTTGAATCGGTATTGAATACTACTGCGGTAGAGATGCTTCGACTTCGCCTCCGGCTTCGCTCAGCATGACGTTCTTTTTTATCTGTTCAAACGTCAGCTTTCTACAAAAACAGCCCCACCACCAAGTCAATCACCTTGATGCCAATGAAGGGCACAATCACGCCGCCCAGGCCGTACACCAGCAGGTTGCGGCGCAGCAGGGCCGAGGCCCCGATGGGCTTGTAGGCCACCCCGCGCAGCGCCAGCGGCACCAGCAGCGGAATAATCACGGCGTTGAAAATCACGGCCGAAAGTATGGCCGACTGCGGCGACTTCAGGCCCATGATGTTGAGCGCGCCCAGGGCCGGAATGGCCACCATGAACAGCGCGGGCACAATGGCGAAGTACTTGGCCACGTCGTTGGCAATGCTGAACGTGGTGAGCGTGCCCCGCGTCATCAGCAGCTGCTTCCCGATTTCCACCACCTCAATGAGCTTGGTGGGGTCGTTGTCGAGGTCCACCATGTTGCCGGCTTCCTTGGCGGCCTGGGTGCCCGAGTTCATGGCCACGCCCACATCGGCCTGGGCCAGGGCGGGGGCGTCGTTGGTGCCGTCGCCCATCATGGCCACTAGGCGGCCCTGCTGCTGCTCGTTGCGGATGTACTGCATCTTGTCCTCGGGCTTGGCCTCGGCAATGAAGTCATCCACGCCGGCTTTTTCGGCAATGAACTTGGCCGTGAGCGGATTGTCGCCGGTTACCATCACCGTTTTGATACCCATTTTGCGCAGGCGCTCAAACCGCTCCTGAATGCCGGGCTTGATGATGTCCTGCAGCTCCACCACACCCAGCACCTGGTCGTTCTGGCTGACCACCAGCGGGGTGCCGCCGTTGCTGGCAATGGCTTCCACGCGCTGGGTGGTTTCCTGGGGGAAGGGCTGGTTGGCGCGGGCGGCCAGCTGCCGGATGGCATCGGAAGCGCCCTTACGCAGGCGGGTGCCATCGGGCAGCGTCACGCCCGAGCTGCGGGTTTCGGCCGTGAACTTAATCAGCTCAGCGCCCTGCAGGCGGGTGCGCAGACCGGCCACGTCGGAGCGGCGGGTTTCGCCGGCCAGCTCCACGATGCTCTTGCCCTCGGGCGTTTCGTCGGTGAGCGAGGCCAGGGTGGCGGCCTCTACCATCTGGGCCTCCGTGATGCCGGGGGCGGGCCAGAAGTGGGTGGCTTTGCGGTTGCCGATGGTGATGGTGCCGGTTTTGTCGAGCAGCAGCACGTCGATGTCGCCGGCCGTTTCCACGGCTTTGCCGCTTTTGGTGATGACGTTGGCGCGCAGAGCGCGGTCCATGCCCGCAATGCCGATGGCCGAGAGCAGCCCGCCGATGGTGGTCGGAATCAGGCACACGAACAGCGCAATGAAGGCCGAAATGGCAATGGGCGTCTTAGAATACTCGGCAAACGGGGCCAGCGTCACGCACACCAGCACAAACACCAGCGTGAACCCGGCCAGCAGAATGGTGAGGGCAATTTCGTTGGGCGTTTTCTGCCGCGAAGCGCCTTCCACCAGGGCAATCATCTTGTCCAGGAACGACTCACCGGGGGCCGTCGTCACCACCACCTTAATGCGGTCCGACAGCACCTTGGTCCCGCCCGTCACGCTGGACTTATCCCCGCCGGCCTCCCGAATCACCGGGGCCGACTCGCCCGTAATGGCCGACTCATCAATGGTGGCCAGGCCCTCGATAATCTCCCCGTCGGTGGGGATGATTTCGCCAGCTTCCACTAGGAAAATCTGGCCTTTCTGGAGCTGAGACGAAGAAACCGACGACTCCTGGCCGTTGGCATCGAGTACGCGGGCGGGCGTTTCCTCGCGGGTTTTGCGCAGACTTTCGGCCTGGGCCTTGCCGCGGGCTTCGGCAATGGCCTCGGCGAAGTTGGCGAACAGCAGCGTCAGGAACAGCACCACAAACACGGTGAAGTTGTAGCCGAACGAGCCCTGGGCGGCATCGGGCTTCACCAGCAGCGCCAGCGTCACGAGCAGCATCACCACCGTCCCGATTTCCACGGTGAACATCACCGGGTTGCGGAACATGATGCGCGGATCGAGCTTCACGAACGCCTGTTTCACGGCCTCCGACACCAGCGCGGGTTGAAAGAGAGATTGGGATTTAGTTGACATGAGATTTTAGAACTCAGAGCTTAGAAATGAGAACTTAGAGGTGATATTTTAGAACTCAGGGCTCGGCAGCAGAGATGAATACAAACCACGATTTTGGTTATCACCTCTGAATTCTAAGCTCTCAGTTCTCACTTCTAAGCTCTAAAGCAGGTTAGTACAGCGAGAAATGCTCGGCCAGCGGGCCTAGGGCCAGGGCCGGGAAGAAGGCCAGGGCGGCAATGATGACGATGACGGCCAGCACCATCACCCCGAAGGTGGCCGTGTCGGCGGGCAGGGTACCGGCACTTTCGGGCACGTACTTCTTGCGGGCCAGCAGGCCGGCAATGGCTACCGGGCCCACAATGGGCAGGAAGCGGGCCAGCAGCAGCACCACGCCCGTGCTGATGTTCCACCACGGCGTGTTGTCGCCGAGGCCCTCGAAGCCGGAGCCGTTGTTGGCCGAGGCGGAGGTGAACTCATACAGCATCTCAGAGAAACCGTGGTAGCCGGGGTTGGCCAGCCAGCCGCTGTACTCGGTGGGGTTGCCGGCGTAGAGGTGAGCCGTGAGGGCCGTGCCCGCCAGAATCAGCAGCGGGTGCAGCAGCGTCACGATGACGGCAATTTTCATCTCGCGGGCCTCAATCTTCTTGCCCAGCAACTCGGGCGTGCGGCCCACCATCAGGCCGGCAATGAACACGGCAATAATCAGGTAGGCGAAGAAGTTGAGCAAACCCACGCCGCAGCCGCCATAGAAGGCGTTGGTCATCATGCCCAGCATCTGGCTCATGCCCGAAATCGGCATAAACGAGTCGTGCATGGAGTTCACCGAGCCGCAGCTAATGATGGTGTTGGTGATGCTCCAGTAGGCCGAAGCCGCCGCTCCGAGGCGGATTTCCTTGCCCTCCATGGCCCCCAGCGCCTGGTCGACGCCGAGCTTGGCAATGGCGGGGTTACCGTGCATCTCATAGTACACCGTGGGGGCCAGCAGGGCCACGAAACCCACCGTCATCACCCCAAAAATCATGTAGGCCAGCTTGCGGCGCTTCAGGTAGAAGCCCAGCGCAAACACCATGGCAATCGGGATAATCACCAGGGCAATATTCTCGACGGCGTTGGTGATAAAGTTGGGGTTTTCGAGGGGGTGGGCCGAGTTGGCGCCGTAGAAACCGCCCCCGTTGGTACCCAGCTCCTTAATGGCCACCATGGCGGCCACCGGCCCGCGGCTCACGGCCACCGAATCGCCCTGCAAAGAAATCAGCTCCTGCTTGCCCTGCAGCGTCATGGGCGTGCCGTTGAAGGCCAGGATGAGGGCAATCAGCAGCGAACCAGGCAGCAGCAGGCGGGTGAGGCTCTTCACAAAGTAGTCGTAGAAGTTGCCCAGCTTCTCGGTGGTGCGCGTCTGGAGGGCGTTGAACACCACCACGGCCGCCGCAATGCCGGTAGCGGCACTCACAAACTGCAGAAAGGTAATCACCATAATCTGCGAGAGGTACGACAGGCCCGACTCGCCGGAATAGTGCTGCAGGTTGCAGTTCACCAGGAAGGAAATGGCCGTGTTGAAGGCCAAGTCAGGCGACATCGAGGGGTTGCCGTCGGGGTTGAGCGGCAGGCTGCCCTGGGTGCACAGCACCAGCATGGCCAGCAGGAACCACACCAAGTTGATGGTGAGCAGCGCCACCATGTGCTGCTGCCACGTCATCTCGCGGCGGGCATCAATGCCCGAAAGCCGGTAGATGCCATTCTCGACGGGCCGCATGAAGTCGAGCAGGTTCTTTTCGCCCCGGAACACCCGGGCCAGATACGCGCCCAGCGGCAGGGCCAGCACCAGCGTAACGAGGTATATTCCGCCGATGCTGAGTAGTTCGTTGTTCATTTTCGGTGAGTTGTCAGTTATTGGTTGTCAGTTGCTAGTTATTCGTTGTCAGTTGTCGACTTTATCGTTATCAGGCAGGATAAACCGCTTGATAACCAGCGCCTGACAACTGACAACCAGCAACTGACAACTAGAAGCGCTCCGGGCGCAGCAGCACGTAGCAGAGGTAGCCGAACGTGGCGAGGGAGAGGAAAAACAGGGTGACCATCATGGCGCGACGGGGTTAGATCTGGTCGAAGAAATCGACGGACTTGTAGAAGAGCCAGAAACCGGCCAGGCCGGCGGCCGTGAGCACGGGAATCATCAGGAGCGGAGCCATTGGCAAGGCGGAAAAGCAGCGGCCCTAGGGCAGCATGGTGGTGTGCGGATAGTGATAAGTCTGGTAGAGGCGGCTGGGCATGAGCTGGCGGGCCAGCTGGTTGCCGTAGGTACTGCCATCGAGGTGCAGGCAGTGCAGGTACACGTTTTCGATGGCGCGGGCCAGGTAAGCGTCGCCCTGGCGCAGCAGGCGGTCGGCCACCTCGAAGCAGCGCTTGAGCAGGGCCAGTTGGCCGGCCTCGGCGGCTTCGCGGGTGAAGGTGGCAAAGCAGCTCAGCTGCCGGTACAGGCTCTGGCGCGTGGCCGGCACCTGCAGTTCCGCCCCCAGTTCGGGGAAGCTTTCCAGCAGCAGGGTGGCGGTTTCGGAAGAAGAAGTCATCTGACGAGATGAAAAGAAGTGGAGCGGGTCCGTGAGTGAGCCGTGCGTCGGCGGGGCATGGCGCTGGGCTGGTTGTCAGGCACCCCAGCACCGGCCCCGGTTCGGTCCGTTTGCCGAATCGACGAATGGCTCGGGCGGCTTCTTGCCAATCCGGGCCCACATCCAGCTACTCACCACCACTTTCGCTACATCAATCTGATTATCAGATAAAAATATTTTCATCACTCTCCCACCCCGCGCTCCGGGCACAAAAAAACTGGGTCATTCTGACCCGGTGTGGCGGTCAGAATAACCCGGTTTGGTGGGGTGCCGGTCCTTATAGCCCCAGGGCTGAAGCCCTGGGTTAGTGAGTGAGGACGGGCGGGCACTACGTAGCCCAGGGCTTCAGCCCTGGGACGCAGGCGGCGTCGTTCAACGACGAGACGCAAGATGTTGCGTCTCTACAGCCCGTACTCCTGGATTTTGCGGTAGAGGGTTTTGGTGCCGATGCCGAGCTGGCGGGCGGCTTCCATTTTGTTGCCGCCGGTATCGTGGAGCACCTGCCGGATCTGGCGCTTTTCCAGGGTGCGCAGGCTGTTATCGGAGGCTTCGTCGGTGGTGGGGGCGGCGGGCAGGTAGTGGAACTCGGCGGGCAGGTCGTCGGTGGTGAGCGTGTCGCCGTCGGCGAGGATGGCGGCGCGCTCCAGCACGTTTTTCAGCTCCCGCACGTTGCCGCGCCAGTCGTGGCGGCGCAGCTGCTCCAGTACCTCGGGCTCGAGGCCGCGCAGGCGGCGGCGCAGCTTGCCGGCGAAGAATTGGAGGAAGTATTCGGCCAGTAGGGGCACATCCTCGCGCCGCTCGTTCAGGCCCGGCACCGGCACCGTAAACACGGCCAGCCGGTAGTATAAATCGGGCCGGAAGTGGCCGGCTTCGGCTTCCTGGCGTAGGTTACGGTTGGTGGCGGCCACAATGCGCACGTTCACGTTGGTGGGCCGGGTGTCGCCGAGCTTGGTGAACTGCTGGGTTTCGAGCACCCGCAGGAACTTGGCCTGCACATTCAGCTCCAGCTCCCCGATTTCGTCCAGGAACAAGGTGCCGCCGTTGGCTTCTTCCAGCAACCCTTTCTTGTCCGTCAGCGCGCCCGTAAACGCGCCCTTCTTGTAACCAAACAGCTCCGATTCCAGCAAATCCTTGGGGAAAGCCGAGCAGTTCACGGCCACGAACGGCTTGCTGCGGCGCGGACTGGCTTGGTGAATGGCCTGGGCAAACAGCTCTTTGCCCGCGCCGGTGGGGCCTTCCAGCAGCACGGTGCTGTCGGTGGGGGCGGCGCGCTCGGCCAGCTTGCGGGCCTGCAGCAGCGCCTGGGAGCGGCCGATCATGCTGTCGAAGCTGTATTGGGCGCCCACTTTCTTTTCCAGGTCGGCCACGCGGCGCTGCAGGCGGGCTTTTTCGGCGGCGCGCTCCACTACCACCAGCAGCTGGTCGTCGGAGTCGCCCTTGGTCAGGTAGTCGAAGGCACCTTCCTTCATGGCCCGCACGCCGTCGGGGATGGTCCCGTAGGCCGTCATCAGAATGACTTCGGCCAGGGGGGCCAGCTGCCGGTAGCGCGGCAGCAGGTCGAGGCCGTAGCCGTCGGGCAGCTTCACGTCGCTCAGCACCACCAATACGTCCTCGGCGTGCTGGCGCAGCGTTTCCAGGCCGCGACGGGCATCGGGGGCCTGCAGCACGGTGTAGTCTTCCAACTCCAGCACTCGGGCCAGCATCTGGCGCAAACTGGTTTCGTCGTCGATGATCAGCAGGGTTCCGGTGGGCATGGGCGGAGCGATAGGAGGGAGGTGCCGCGAAGGTAGCTGCCCAGTTGATAGGCCCGGAATTTTGCCCGGTACGTATGCTGCCAGCCGCAACCAGTATTCTGCCAACCAATAGCCTACCCAGTCTGCCAAAAGGCCCAAAAACAGCCCGGCCGAAGCGGAAATTAATCCACTTCGGCCGGGGTAGAAATTCGATAACCATGTCTCAACCCGCTAAGCAGGGATTACGGTTTTCGGTGAACAGGAACCGGATGGGGTGGGGCGGACATCCGGGTAATCAGGGTGTGGGAATTTACTAACACCCAGTGGGGGGGATTCACCGTGTGTTAGCCGGAACAATATTAAGCAAAGATTCGCGTCGAGCATGGTGAGTAGTTGCTTTTTTGGTGAGTATTCACTCACTTTATATTTATAAAATACCATTATTGTGCTGATTATCATGATTTTAATAGATTTTGTAGATTTTATAAAAGCCGGAATTTTGTATGTGATATGACTAACGAATGTTTGTTTGTGGGTTAGAGCTATGTACTTTTGAGCACCTTGCAGATCAGGATTCGATACCTAATTAGGCCGCTGCTCAATTAGTGGTGGATGCACTATGCGGTTATCCCGAAGCAATGTTTCAGTGCTCAATGGCCAAAAAAACAAAGTCCAATAAACGCCAGATAATTCTGGAGGAAGCCGCTAAGCTGTTCAAGGCGCGTGGTTTCGGCGGTGCTTCTATGCGTGAATTGGGCGCGCAGGTGGGCATGGAAGCAGCCAGTATGTACAACCACATCAGTTCCAAGGATGAACTGCTGGACCATATCTGCTTTCACGTATCCAATACGTACATCTCGCAACTGGCCGAGATCGAGCGCACCGAAGCCTCGTACGTCGACAAGATCAAGGCCCTGATCCGGCTGCACATCCGCCTGATGGTGGAAGACGGCGCGGCCGTGTCGGTGGCCAACAACGACTGGAAGTACCTGCCCGAGCCCCGCCTGACCGAGTTCAAGGAAGCCCGCAAAAACTACGAAAAAGGCTTCGCGGCCCTCATCGAGCAGGGCATCGAAGCCGGCGAGCTGCAGCCCGTAAACGTGTCGGTGGCCCTGTTTACCATTCTGTCGGCGGTGCGCTGGGTGGAGCTGTGGTACCGCCCGGGCCGCGGCGTCACGGCCGAAGAGCTCGAAGAAAACATCATCACCATGCTCCTGTCGGGGTTGAAGAAACAGGATTTATAGGGCTTAGTGCCTGGTGCCTGGTGCTTAGATCATTCTGGCAATGAAGATAAGAGCGGACAAAGCCCCAGTCATTAAGCACCAAGCACTACGCACGAAGCACTAAAAAAATGAGCCGCTTTCATACGCTTAAAGTCAAGAGCATCACCCGCGAAACGCCCGACTGCGTGAGCGTGGCCCTGGACGTGCCCGCCGAGCTGCGCGACACGTTCCGGTTCCGGCAGGGCCAGTACCTCACGTTTCGGCGGCACCTGAACGGCGAGGAAGTGCGCCGCAGCTACTCCATCTGCAGCAGCCCGCTGGAAGGCGAATGGCGCGTGGCCATCAAGCAGGTGCCGGAAGGGCGCTTTTCCACCCACGCGGTGCAGCAGCTGCGCGTGGGCGACGAACTGGAAGTGATGCCGCCGATGGGCCATTTCACCACCGAGTTGCACGCCGACCAGGCCAAGCAGTACGTGCTGTTCGCGGCCGGCTCGGGCATCACGCCGGTGCTGTCCATTCTGAAAACGGTGTTGCTGACCGAGCCCGACAGCCGCGTGACACTCATCTACGGCAACCGGGGCCGTAATTCCATCATCTTCAAGGAGGAGATTGAGGGCCTGAAAAACCGCTTTTTGCAGCGCCTGAGCGTATACCACGTGCTCAGCCGCGAGCAGGGCGACACCGACCTGCTGTTCGGCCGCATCGACGGCGCCAAAGCCCGCGTGTTCTTAGATAAGATCATCCCGGCCCGGAACATCGACGAAGTGTTTCTGTGCGGACCCGAGGAGATGATTCTGGAGGTGAAAAGCGTGCTGCTGGAAGCCGGCGTTGCGCCCGAGAAAGTGCATTTTGAGCTGTTTGCCCCGGCCGCCGGCGCCCAGAAAGCCGCCGCCCGCCAGGCCCAGCGCCCCGCCGGCCTCGACGACAAGCACAGCCAAGTAACGGTGCAGCTGGAAGGCACGAAGCGCGTGCTGGAAATGTCGTACTACGGCGACACGATTCTGGACGCCGTGCTCGAAACCGGGGCCGACGCGCCGTATTCGTGCAAGAACGGCATGTGCAGCACCTGCCGCTGCCGCGTGACCGAAGGCACCGTGGAAATGGACGTGAACTACTCGCTTTCCGAAAAGGAAGTGGCCCAGGGCTACGTCCTCAGCTGCCAGGCCCGCCCCACCTCGGAGCGCGTAGTGGTGGATTTCGACCAGTAATCGATGGCCTCGTAAATAGAACGTCATGCTGAGCTTGCCGAAGCATCTCGCGTGCTGACGTTGTAATACTAATTTGATTACTGCTGCACGCGAGATGCTTCGACTTCGCCTCCGGCTTCGCTCAGCATGACGTTCTTTTAAGATGCTGCAGGCCAGCAGCCCA
Source organism: Hymenobacter puniceus (assembly GCF_014333525.1). Lineage (GTDB taxonomy): Bacteria > Bacteroidota > Bacteroidia > Cytophagales > Hymenobacteraceae > Hymenobacter. Next base: position 39,527 of record NZ_JACSCX010000010.1, on the reverse strand, counting down.
AATTTTTCCTTACATTTAACTAACGATTGTTAGTTAACCTTTGTTGAAGGCGCATGGAAACCCTAGAACTCACCCAGGAAGAACAGTTTCAGGCCCGCATTGATGCCGATGTGCGCATCGAGCCCAAGGACTGGATGCCCGAGGCGTACCGTAAGACGCTGATCCGGCAGATTTCGCAGCACGCGCACTCCGAGCTGGTAGGCATGCTGCCCGAAGGCAACTGGATTACCCGTGCCCCTTCGCTGAAGCGCAAATCCATTCTGCTGGCCAAGGTGCAGGACGAAGCCGGCCACGGCCTCTACCTCTACTCGGCCGCCGAAACCCTGGGCACTACCCGCGACCAGATGCTGGCCGACCTGCACTCGGGCAAGGCCAAATACAGCAGCATCTTCAACTACCCTACCCTGAGTTGGGCCGATATGGGCTGCGTGGGCTGGCTGGTGGATGGGGCCGCCATTCTGAACCAGGTGCCGCTGTGCCGCACCAGCTACGGTCCCTACGCCCGCGCCATGGTGCGCGTGTGCAAGGAGGAAAGCTTCCACCAGCGCCAGGGCTTCGAGATTATGCAGACCCTGTGCGAAGGCGCGCCCGAGCAGAAAGCCATGGCCCAGGAGGCCCTCAACCGCTGGTGGTGGCCTACCCTGATGATGTTCGGCCCCAAGGATGCCGACTCGCCCAACACCGAGCAAAGCATGAAGTGGCGCATCAAGCGCTTCACCAACGACGAGCTGCGCCAGAAATTCGTGGACATGATGGTGCCTCAGGCCGAGTTCCTGGGCCTCACGGTGCCCGATGAGAAGGTGCGCTGGAACGAGGAGCGCCAGGCCTACGATTTCGGTGAGGTGAACTGGGAGGAGTTCTGGAACGTGGTGAAAGGCAACGGCCTCTGCAACCAGGAGCGCCTGCAGGCCCGCGTAGATGCCTGGGAAGAAGGCGCCTGGGTGCGCGAAGCCGCCCTGGCCCACGCCGCCAAACGCGCCGGCCGCGAGCTGGCCAAGTCGGCCGCTTAGGTCTGAACTTCAATTGTCAAGCACGTCATGCTGAGCTTGTCGAAGCATCTCGCGTGCTGACGTTGCAATAGTAATCCGACGTCAGCACGCGAGATGCTTCGACAAGCTCAGCATGACGTGCTACTAAGCACTAGAATATGACGCAACAAGAATGGCCGCTGTGGGAAGTTTTCATCCGCAGCAAACAGGGCCTCGACCATAAGCACGTGGGCAGCCTCCACGCCGCCGATGCCACCATGGCCATCCAGAACGCCCGCGACGTGTACACGCGCCGCCTCGAAGGCGTGAGCATCTGGGTGGTGGAAAGCACGCACGTGCACGCCTCCAACCCCGACGATGCGGCTGCCTTCTACGAGCCCGCCAACGACAAAATCTACCGCCATCCGACCTTCTACCAGGTGCCGGATTCCATCAAGCACATGTAACCGATGACGGACGACTTCACGCCCACGACGGCCCTGGCCACTGTCACCGAAACGCAGCGTCGAATGCTGCCCTTCGTGCTGCAGCTGGCCGATACCAGCCTGATTCTGGCCCACCGCCTGAGCGAGTGGTGCGGCCACGGCCCCATTCTGGAGCAGGATCTGGCCATGGCCAACATTGCGCTGGATTTGCTGGGCGAGGCCCGCAGCTACTACCAGTACGCCGCCGAGCTGGAAGGCCAGGGCCGCACCGAAGACGACCTGGCCTACCTGCGGCCCGCCGTGGAGTACCGCAACCCGCTGCTGGTGGAGCAGCCCAACCAGGACTTCGCCCACACCATCGTGCGGCAGTTCATCTACGATGCCTTCCACTACCACCTGCTGCTCCAGCTGCAGCTGGGCCCCGACGCCCACTTGGCAGCCATTGCCGAGAAATCGGTGAAGGAGGCAGCCTACCACATCAAGTGGAGCTCGGAGTGGGTGATTCGCCTCGGCGACGGTACAGACGAGAGCCGGCGGCGCATCGAGAAGGCCATCCGCAACCTGTGGCGCTTCGGCGGCGAGCTGACCACGCCTACCGCCACCGAGCAAGCCCTGCAGGCCGCCGGCCTCGTGCCCGACTACGCTCCGTTGCAGCAGCAGATAAACACTCACGTCGCGCGCGTATTCGAGGAAGCCACGCTGCCCGTGCCGGAAAACGTGTTTGCCCAGCAAGGCGGCAAAGACGGCCGCCACTCCGAGCACCTGGGCTACCTGCTGGCCGAGCTGCAGTACATGCAGCGCACGTACCCGGGCATGCAGTGGTAGCGTCTTGCTGGCTGTTAGCTGCTGGCTATTCGCTATTAGCCTTGGCTCACCCGAATAGCAGCCGATATCCATCAGCATCCGATTGTCAGGAATACGTTTATGAACGAGCTAACAGCTAACAGCCAACAGCTAACAGCCAAAATATGGCAGCTGCTGGAAGAGGTTTCCGACCCTGAGGTGCCGGTGCTCAGCATCCTGGATCTGGGCATCGTGCGCGGGGTGCGGGTGGACGACGATGGGCAGGTGCACATCACTATCACGCCCACCTACTCAGGCTGCCCGGCCATGAACGTCATTGCCACCGAAATCCGGCTGCGGCTGCTGGCCGAGGGTATCACGCAGGTGCACATCCACAACCAGCTCAGCCCCGCCTGGACCACCGACTGGATGAGCCAGGCCGGCCGCCAGAAGCTAGAAGACTACGGCATTGCCCCGCCCGTGGATGGCACCGCTACCGGCCACGTCCTCAACCTGTTCGGGGCCGATACAGCCGTACGCTGCCCACTCTGCAAGTCCACCCACACCCACTTGGTCAGCCAGTTCGGCTCCACCGCCTGCAAAGCCCACTACCAGTGCGACGACTGCCTGGAGCCCTTCGACTACTTCAAGTGCCACGCGTGATGCAACTGGTATAAGAACGTCATGCTGAGCTTGCCGAAGCATCTCGCGTGCTGACGTTGCAACGGTAATTCAACGTCAGCACGCGAGATGCTTCGACTTCGCCTCCGGCTGCGCTCAGCATGACGGCCGTTTTTCATCCTGTCCCACCCTACTCCCGAACTATGTCCGAAACTTCCTCCCTACTCTTCTCCCTCGAAGCCGGCGTGGCTACCATCCGCTTCAACCGGCCGCAGGTGTTCAACAGCGTCAACAAGGAAGTGGCGCTGGCTTTGCAGCAGCGGCTGCGCGAGTGCCAGCAGAACCCCGAAGTGCGCGCCGTGCTGCTCACCGGCACCGGCAAAGCCTTCTGCGCCGGCCAGGATCTGGCGGAAATTACCGGCCCCGACAGCCCCGAGGTAGCCGAGATTGTGGAGAAGCTCTACAACCCCATCGTGGAGCTGATTCGGGCCCTGGACAAGCCGGTAGTGGCCGCCGTGAATGGCGTGGCTGCCGGCGCGGGCGCTAACCTGGCCCTGGCCTGCGACATTGTGGTGGCCCGCGAGTCGGCCTCGTTCATTCAGGCGTTCAGCAAAATCGGGCTGATTCCGGACAGCGCCGGCACCTACTTCCTGCCCCGCCTCGTTGGCCTGCAGCGCGCCACCGCCCTGATGATGACCGGCGACAAAGTATCGGCCCCGGAAGCCGTGCAGATGGGCATGATCTACAAGACGTTTGCTGACGACCAGTTCGACGCCGAAGTAGACGTGCTGGTGCGCAAGCTGGCCGCCATGCCCACCAAGGGCCTCGCCTACACCAAGCAGCTGCTCAACGGTACCTTCTCCAACACCCTCACCCAGCAGCTGCGCGCCGAAGCCGACTACCAGCTGCGCGCCGGCAGCACCGCCGACTACAAAGAGGGCGTCTCGGCCTTCATGGAAAAGCGCCAGCCGACGTTTACGGGGCAGTAATTCTGAGCAGAAAAGAACGTCATGCTGAGCTTGTCGAAGCATCTCGCGTGCTGACGTTGCTTCACTAGCCCAGGGTTTAAACCCTGGGCTACGGAGCGGGTACCATCTGATTACTATAGCAACGTCAGCACGCGAGATGCTTCGGCAAGCTCAGCATGACGTTCACCTAAGCACCAAGTACAAGGCACTAAGCACTAAAAGAATGACCATCGGAATTATCGGGAGCGGGGCTATGGGGGCGGGAATTGCGCAGGTGGTGGCTCAGGCCGGCCACCCGGTGCGCCTGCTCGACCAGAACACGGCCGCGCTGGAACGGGCCGTGGCCGGCATCCGCGGCGGCTTGCAGAAGCTGGCGGAGAAAGGTAAAATCACCCCGGAGGCCGCCGAAGCCGCCGCGGCCCGCGTGCAGCCCACCACTGATATCAACCTGTTTGCTGACTGCGGACTGGTGCTGGAAGCCATTGTGGAAGACCTGGGCGTGAAGCAGCAACTGTTCCGAGAAGTGGAGCTGGTGGTGACGCCTGAATGCGTGCTGGCCTCCAATACGTCCTCGCTGTCGATTGCCAGCATTGCGGCGGCCTGCCAGCGGCCCGAGCGGTTTATCGGCATCCATTTCTTCAACCCGGCCCCGCTGATGCAGCTGGTGGAAATTATTCCGGCGGTGCAGACCCGCGCCGGGCTGGCCGAGGAAATCCGCCAACTGGTGCAGAGCTGGGGCAAGCTGCCGGTGCTGTGCAAAGACACGCCGGGCTTCATCGTGAACCGTGTAGCGCGACCCTTCTACGGCGAGGCCATCCGGCTGCTGGAAGAAGGCGTGGCCGATATGGCCACCATCGACTGGGCCCTGACCGAGCTGGGCGGCTTCCGCATGGGGCCGTTTGCACTAATGGATTTCATTGGCCACGACGTCAACTACCGCGTCACAGAGTCGGTGTTTACCTCGTTCTTCTTCGACCCGCGCTACAAGCCCAGCTTCACCCAGAAACGCCTGTTCGAGGCTGGCTACTACGGCCGTAAATCGGGCCGCGGCTTCTACGACTACCGCGACGGCGCCACCCCGCCCGAGCCCACCCGCGACGAAGCTCTGGGCCGCCACATCGTGCAGCGCGTGCTGGCCATGCTCATCAACGAAGCCGCCGACGCGCTGGCCCTCAACGTGGCTTCCCGCCAAGACCTGGAGCTGGCCATGACCAAGGGCGTAAACTACCCCAAAGGGCTGCTGGCCTGGGCCGATGAGCTGGGCCTGCAGAACGTGCTGACCACCCTCGACGACCTCTACGCCGACTACCACGAGGACCGCTACCGCGCCAGCCCACTGCTGCGCCGCCTCGTCCGGACCAACCACACGTTCGCCCAGCATGAGCCAGCTGCCCGCTAGCGCCGCTGTGCAGCGCGCCGAAGCCGTGAAAGACCAGATGCTGCAGCACGATGCCTTCAGCCACTGGCTGGGGCTGGAAGTGCAGGAAATGGGCCCCGGCTACTGCCGCCTGCAGTTCCGGGTGCGCCCCGAGATGCTCAACGGCTTCGGCATCCTGCACGGCGGCGTAGCCTTCGCCGCTGCCGACTCGGCCTTTGCTTTCGCCTGCAACAGCCACGGCCGCCAAAGCGTGGCCCTCAGCGCCACCATCGACTTCCTCGAACCCGGCCGTCCCGACGACCTCATCACCGTGGAAGCCCGCGAGGAAAGCCTCAAGCACAAAATCGGGGTGTACCAGCTGCGCCTCACCAACCAGCACGGCACCCCACTGGCCCTGTTCAAAGGCACCGCCTACCGGACGAGCAAGGAGGTGCTGTGAGAACGTCATGCTGAGCGAAACCAGAGGCGAAGTCGAAGCATCTCTACCGCTTCGTTCGCATGTCAGGAGTTAGTCAGCGGTAGAGATGCTTCGGCAAGCTCAGCATGACGGTCTAACAACAGCCATATGTATGTCTACATCCTGACTAATCAAACTCAAACCGTTCTGTATATCGGTGTTACTAACGACCTTAATCGCCGACTCTACGAGCACAGCAACGGGCGGGGCGACGCCGGAAAATTTACCGGACGGTATCAGGCAGATTTGCTGGTTTACTTTGAAATATGCCCTGACGCAACCCAAGCTATAGCGCGAGAAAAGCAACTAAAAGGCTGGACCCGCCGGAAGAAAGACGCATTGATTACCGCGTTTAACCCAACTTGGGAGGCAATTGACCTAGAAACCTGGACTGGCTAAGTTCAACAAAGCGGTAGAGATGCTTCGACTGCGGCTGCGCCTTCGCTCAGCATGACGTTCTTCCCTCTTTTCCCTTCCCTATCACCATCCACCCCATGACCCAAGCCTACCTCATCGACGGAATCCGGACGCCCATTGGCAACTTTGGGGGCACACTCGCGGCCGTTCGGCCCGACGACCTGGCGGCCCACGCCATCCGGGAGCTGCTGCGCCGCCACCCCAGCCTCGACCCCGCCGCCGTGGCCGATGTGCTGCTGGGCTGCGCCAACCAGGCCGGCGAAGACAACCGCAACGTGGCCCGTATGGCCCTGCTGCTGGCCGGTATGCCCACCACTGTGCCCGGCGAAACCGTGAACCGCCTCTGTGCCTCCGGCCTCTCGGCCAGCATTGCCGCCGCCCGCGCCATCCGCAGCGGCGACGGTGACCTGTTTATTTCGGGCGGGGTGGAGAACATGACGCGCGCCCCGCTGGTGGTATCCAAGCCCAGCAAAGGCTTCGGCACCGACTCGCAGATGTACGACTCCAGCTTCGGTTGGCGCTTCATCAACCCCCAGATGCAGGCTCTCTACGGCACCGACGCCATGGGCGAAACCGCCGAAAACCTGGTGGACCAGTACCACATCAGCCGCGACGACCAGGACCAGTTTGCGCTCCACTCGCAGCAGAAAGCCGCCGCCGCTCAGCAGGCTGGTCGTCTGGCCGAGGAAATTGCGCCGGTGCCCATTCCGCAGCGCAAAGGCGAGCCGCTGCTTTTCGCCGCAGATGAGTTCCTGAAGCCCGACACCAGCCTCGAAGGCCTCGGCAAGTTGCGCCCGGCGTTCCGCAAAACCGGCACCGTCACGGCCGGCAACGCCTCCGGCCTCAACGACGGCGCGGCAGCCCTGTTGCTGGCTTCGGAAGACGGCATCAAGCAGCACAACCTCACGCCGCTGGCCCGCATCGTGAGCATGGGCGTGGCCGGCGTGGAGCCGCGCATCATGGGCATCGGGCCGGTGCCGGCCAGTCAGCAGGCCCTGCAACGCGCCGGCCTCACCCTCAACGACATCGACGTAATTGAGCTGAACGAGGCCTTCGCCGCCCAAAGCCTGGCCTGCCTACGCGCCCTACACCTCGCCGACAACGACCCGCGCGTGAACCCCAACGGCGGCGCCATTGCCCTGGGCCACCCGCTGGGCATGAGCGGCGCCCGCATCCTCAACGCCGCCGCCCGCGAGCTGCACCGCCAGCACAAGCGCTACGCCCTCGTGACGATGTGCATCGGCGTAGGCCAGGGCTACGCGGTAGTGCTGGAGCGGGCGTAGTTCGCCTCACCCCCTGGCCCCTCTCCAAAAGAGAGGGGGAACTAGTTCTCTAGAGCTAGTTCCCCTCCTTGGAAAGGAGGGGTTAGGGGTGGTTGACGACGTTAGAACGGCGCACAAAAGAGCCGTTTGCCTTAGTTTGCAATACCCAAGCACGATGTAGAGACGCGACACTTCGCGTCTCCCCCGTTGAACGACCTGAAACCGCCCACTCCCCAACAACCTCAGTAACGACTAGACGCAAGATATTGCGTCTCTACACCCCAAACTTCCCACCCACAAACATCACAACCCACCCAGATAGAAAGCTAGAAAACTAGTCCCCCCTCTCTTCCGGAGAGGGGGTTAGGGGGTGAGGCAACCGTGAGGCAACTTCCACCAATGGCACAACTACTCGAAAACTACGCCCTGGGCCGCTGGACGGCGGGCTCCGGCGACCAGCACGAACTTTACGACGCCTCCACCGGCGAGGTGGTGGCCATTGCCGACGGCGAGGGGCTCGACTTCGCGGCCATGCTCGACTACGGCCGCCGCGTGGGCAACCCCGTGCTGCGCCGCATGACCTTCCACGAGCGGGGCCGCATGCTCAAGGCCCTGGCTTTGCACCTCGACAGCAAGAAGGAGGATTTCTACACCCTCAGCTACCGCAGCGGCGCCACCCGCGCCGACTCCTGGATTGACATCGAAGGCGGCATCGGCAACCTGTTCGCCAACGCCTCCCTGCGCCGCAAATTCCCCGATACGCCGTTCTACGCCGAGTCGGACCCGATTGCGCTGTCGAAGGCCGGCAACTTCATGGGCCACCACCTGATGGTGCCCAAGGAGGGCGTGGCCGTGCACATCAACGCCTACAACTTCCCCATCTGGGGCATGCTGGAGAAGATTGCCGTGAACCTGCTGGCGGGCATGCCGGCCATTGTGAAGCCGGCCCTGCCGTCGGCCTACCTCACCGAGGCCGTGGTGCGCGAAATCATCCGGTCGGGCATTCTGCCGGAGGGCGCGCTGCAGCTGGTGGTGGGTACGGGCCACGGCCTGCTCGAGCACGTCACGTACCAGGATGTCGTCACGTTTACGGGCTCGGCGGAAACCGGCCGCAAGCTCAAGGGCCACCCGCGCATTCTGGCCGAATCGGTGCCGTTCAACATGGAGGCCGACTCGCTAAACGCCGCCGTACTGGGCCCCGACGCCGTGCCCGGCACCGTGGAGTTCGACCTGTTCATCAAGGAAGTGCGCAAGGAAATGACGGCCAAAGCCGGGCAGAAATGCACCGCCATCCGCCGCATCATCGTGCCCGAAAACCTGGTGGAAGACGTGCAGATTGCCCTGGGCAAGGCCCTGGCCCAGACCACCGTGGGCCATCCGCAGGCCGAGGGCGTGCGCATGGGCGCGCTGGCCGGCCTCGACCAGGTGAAGCGCGTGCGCGAGCAGGTGCAGCGCCTGGCCCAGAACACGCCCATCGTGTACGGCGACCTGGACAACGTGCAGGTTATCGGTGGCGACTGCAAAACCGGCGCGTTCATGTCGCCGATTGTGCTGCTGAACTCCGAGCCGTTCAAGTTCACCGACTCGCACGAAATTGAGGCCTTCGGGCCGGTGAGTACGCTCATGCCCTACAAAAACGTGGGCGAAGCCATCGAGCTGGCCAACATGGGCCGCGGCTCGCTGGTGTGCTCGGTGGCCACCAACAGCCCCGCCACCGCCACCGAGTTTGTGCTGGGCGCGGCCACGCACCACGGCCGCATTCTGGTGCTCAACGGCGAGGTAGCCAAGGAAAGCACCGGCCACGGCTCGCCGCTGCCGCTGCTGGTGCACGGCGGCCCCGGCCGGGCCGGCGGCGGCCAGGAAATGGGCGGTCTGCGCGGCGTGGAGCACTTCATGCAGCGCGTGGCCATCCAGGGCTCACCCAGCATGATTACGGCCATCACGCAGGTGTACCAGCCCAAGGCCAAGCAGATCGAGAAAGACAAGCACCCCTTCCAGCACTACTTCGAGGAGCTGGAAATCGGGCAGACTTACACCACCCACCGCCACACCGTGTCGGAGGCCGACATCACCAACTTCGCGCAGGTATCCGGCGACAATTTCTACGCCCACGTGGATGCCACTTCCCTGGACGGCACGCTGTTTACGGGCCGCGTGGCCCACGGCTACTACGTGCTCAGCAAGGCCGCCGGCATGTTCGTGGACCCGCGCAAAGGTCCCGTGCTGCTCAACTACGGCCTCGATGAGTGCCGCTTCACCAAGCCCGTCTACCCCGGCATGACCATCGGCGTGAAGCTCACCGTGAAGGAAAAAATAGCCCAGGAAAAGCGCGACGAGCAGGATGTAGCCAAAGGCATCGTGCGCTGGCTTGTAGACGTGTCCGACGAAACCGGCGAAACCGTAGCCGTGGCCACCATTCTGACGATGGTGAAAAAGAAAGACCAGGAGTAGCCTCTAAAACGTCATGCAGAGTAGAGCGAAGCATCTCGCCAGAGGCTAACCGTCCTGCTGAGCTTGCCGAAGCATCTTTACCGCTTCGTTGGGTCACTTACTGCAACGAAGCGGTAGAGATGCTTCGGCAAGCTCAGCAGGACGGGCTATTTGCAGCAGGACGTTCTTTTTACAACTCAATTCCCCCATGACCACAGGAACCGTTACCACCCACACCACCGCGGAAGGCATCAGCACCATTCGCTTCTTCCACCCCTCACACAACTCCCTGCCCGGCGCGCTGCTCACCCAGCTAGCCGCCACCATCACCCAGACCGCCCAGGATGAAGCCACCAAAGTCATCATTCTGGAAAGTGAGGGCGAGAAGACCTTCTGCGCTGGGGCCAGCTTCGATGAGCTAATAGCCATTGAGGACGCCGCCCAGGGCCTGGAGTTCTTCTCTGGCTTCGCCAAGGTGATTAACGCCTGCCGAACTTCGCCCAAAATCATCATCGGGCGGGTGCAGGGCAAGGCCATTGGCGGTGGCGTGGGCGTGGCCGCCGCCACCGATTACTGCTTTGCCACCACTAACGCCAGCGTGAAGCTGAGTGAGCTGGTGGTCGGCATCGGGCCGTTTGTGGTGGGGCCGGCCGTGGAGCGCAAGATTGGTACGGCCGCCTTTGCCCAGCTGGCCCTCGATGCCGGTGAGTTCCGCCCCGCCGAGTGGGCCCTGCAGAAAGGCCTCTACGCCGAGCTGCACGACTCTATTGAAACTCTAGATGCGGCCGTGCTGGCCTTTGCCCGCAAGCTGGCTGCCTACAACCCCGAGGCCCTCACCGATCTGAAACGCGTCATCTGGCAGGGCACCGACCATTGGGATACGCTGCTGCCCGAGCGTGCCGCTATCAGCGGCCGCCTTGTGCTATCCGACTTCACCCGCGACGCTATCCGGAAGTTTAAGGGTCGGTAGGTTTGATAGGTAGCGTGGGCTACAGCCCGCGCTACCCTTACGCTGCCTGTAGTTGTTTGGCTTGGCAGCTTTGGATAGATACGATTTGCAGGCCTACCAGACACGGTCCGCGGAACTGCTCGTAAAGATCGGCAAATACCTCGCTTATCTCGCCTGTGCTGCTTAACAGCTGGTGTTCAATGTGTTCGGCGGCTACTATTTCTCCGCAATCTGTCCGGGCCATCGTTACCTGACAGTGCACTTAGTAGCTGAGACTCTGTTGCATAGCCGTGGGAAATATTCAGAACGTACAGTACTCAAAAATACTAATAATAATAGCAATTGCAACTAAATAAGTGAGCTTTATTGTATTCGTAGCAGTATAGAGAGCCGCTGAAAAACAAAAAAACCCTCTTCGCGTTTTGCAAAGAGGGTTTTTAGTGGTAATGATTGGAATCGAACCAACGACACCAGCATTTTCAGTGCTGTGCTCTACCAACTGAGCTACATTACCAGCTCTGGGCGCCCCGCAAACCGTTATTGCTATTGGGGAGCACAAAAGTAGTAAACCATTTGCAACCTGCAAGCCGTATCCCGAAAAAATATTGCGGCCGGAAAGTATGCCAACAAAAGCTGTAATTTGTTATGCATACCGAGTATATTTCGGCTTGAACCCCAAACCTACCCTTTCCTGTGCATTTCTCCATCCAAAACATCCTCTTCCTACTGGTCGCGGTAGCGGGCTTTGGCCTGTTTGCCTGGCAGGCGCGGAAGATTCGGGCTAATATCCTCGTCGGGCGCGACCGGGACATGAGTGGCCACGTGCAAGAGCGCCTGTGGAAAACGCTGCTTGTGGCCTTCGGGCAGCAGAAAATGTTCAAGCGTCTTACGCCGGCCTTTCTGCACCTTATCGTGTACGTGGGCTTTCTGGTTATCAACGTCGAGGTGATTGAAATCGTCATCGACGGACTGTTTGGCACGCACCGGGTGCTCAGCTTCCTCGGCCCACTCTACGATGTGCTGATGGCCACCAACGAAATGCTGGCTGCGCTGGTGATTCTGGCTGTGGCTGCCTTCTGGTGGCGCCGCAACGTGAACAAGGTGCGCCGCTTCACCGGCCCTGAAATGCGCGCCTGGCCCCGCCTTGATGGCAATGTGATTCTCTATATAGAGGTAGTCCTGATGACGGCCCTGTTCACGATGAACGCCGCCGACCTGAAGCTGCATCAGGTGCAGGGCCTGGATTTGCCGGGCACGTTCCCCATCAGCAGCCTGCTCACGGGCCTGATGCCCGACAACGTGACGGCTTTGCACGTGCTGGAACGTGTAGGTTGGTGGGCGCACATTATCGGCATTTTGCTGTTTCTGAACTATCTGCCCAGTTCCAAGCACCTGCACATCATCACGGCTTTCCCAAACGTGTACTTCTCGCGCATGATGCCGCAAGGTCAGTTCTCGAACGTGGACAGCATTACGCATGAAGTGAAGGCCATGATGGACCCCACCTATCAGGTGCCGGTGGTTTCGGAAGGCGCAGAGGCGGCTCCCACCTCCTTCGGGGCCAAAGACGTGGACGATCTGGCCTGGACCAACCTGCTCAACGCGTACTCCTGCACTGAGTGCGGGCGCTGCACCTCGGTGTGCCCGGCCAACCTCACCGGCAAGCTCCTGTCGCCGCGTAAAATTATCATGGACACGCGCGACAGGGTGGAGGAGAAGTACAACTCACCGCTGATTTTCAACCCCAACCTCTACGGCAAGGACGCCAAGCACGCCCAGCAAGAGCAGCTCGACAAGGAAACCCACACGCTGCTACGCGGCTATGTGACGCCCGAAGAGTTGTGGGCCTGCACTACCTGCAACGCCTGCGTAGAAGCCTGCCCGGTAAACATCAATCCGTTGGAAAGCATCATTGAGATGCGCCGTTTTCTGGTGCTGGAAGAGTCGGCGGCGCCTAACTCGCTGAACGTAATGTTCAGCAACATTGAAAACAACGGGGCTCCCTGGGCCTTTTCGCCTTCGGACCGCTTCAACTGGGCCGACGAATTGTTCGTGACTGAAAAAGCGCCGGCAACGGCTTAGAAAACCCAGAACGTCCTACTGAGCTTGCCGGAGCATCTCTGTTGCTTCGTCTTCGCTAGTGCAACAAAGCAGTAGATACTTCGACCGCACCTCTGGCTGCGCTCAGCATGACGGTTTTACAACACAAAAAATAACCACTTCCTACAATGGCTGAGCAAACTGCCAAGCGTCCTGTATCCGTTCCGCTGATGGCCGACCTGGCTGCCCGGGGCGAATCCCCGGAAATTCTCTTCTGGGTAGGCTGCGCCGGCGCCTTCGACGACCGATACAAGCGTGTAACCCGCGCCTTTGTGCGCATTCTGGAGCACGTAGGTGTGAGCTACGCCGTGCTGGGCATGGAAGAATCCTGCACTGGCGACCCGGCCAAGCGTGCCGGCAACGAGTTTCTGTTTCAGATGCAAGCCATGACCAACATTGCCACGCTCAATGGCTATGGCATCAAGAAGGTAGTTACGGCCTGCCCGCATTGCTTCAACACCATCAAGAACGAGTACCCTGCCCTGGGCGGCGAGTACGAGGTGATTCATCACAGCACGTTTCTGCAGCAGCTCATCAACGAGGGCAAGGTGACGGCCAAAGGCGGCGAGTCGTTCAAGGGCCGCCGCATCACTTTCCATGATTCCTGCTACCTGGGCCGAGCCAACAACATCTACGAAGCACCCCGCGACGTGCTGGAAGTGCTTGATGCCGACCTGCTGGAAATGAAGCGCTGCAAAACCAACGGCCTCTGCTGCGGCGCCGGCGGCGCCCAGATGTGGAAAGAGCCCGAGCCCGGCAAAAAGGACGTGAACATTGAACGGGCCGAAGAAGCCCTGGCTACTCTCGACGGCGACGCCGATGTGCTGCTGAGCCTGCACGGCGTAGAAAGTACGGCTCCCGTGCTACCCGCCGGCTCCAACCGCGGCGGCAGCGTCATTGCGGTGGCCTGCCCGTTTTGCATGACCATGATGGCCGACGGCGTCAAAAACAAGGACCGGGAACAAGATGTGCAGGTGTTTGACCTGGCGGAGCTCATTGCTTCTGCCGAAGGACTAAACGCTTAGTGAGTTGTTTGTCAGCTTATTCCTATAGCAAGAATTGCGGCTGACGGTAAACAATGGCCAACTAATATTGCTCAACTCAAACAGCCCCGCCCGGAACTTCCCGGCGGGGCTGTTTCTTTGTACTCGTAGCTGGCTGCATGTGTTGTTTGCCAAGTCTCTGTTGTCGGCGTCTTTACTACCCTAGCCTATGTACGTTTCCTTTGACCAGCTGCCGGCCTCTGCCCGCATCTGGATTTATCAAGCCAACCGCCCTTTTACAGCCAATGAAATAGCTGATTTGCAACCGGCGTTATGCCGTTTCGCTGATGAGTGGACCAGCCACGGACGCGCACTGGCGGCATCGGCTGACGTGCTGCACCAGCAGTTTCTGATTGTTGGGCTGGACGAGGCTGTGGCGGATGCCAGTGGCTGCTCGATTGATGCTTCCGTTCGATTCGTACGCAGTATCGAGGACGGTTTGGGGGTGTCGTTGCTGGAAAAGTCGCGCATGGCGTTTCTGGTGGGCGGGCAGATACAACTGCTGAGCCGGCCGCAGCTACGTGACGCAATTGCTACAGGCCAACTCACCCCAGACACGCCCTATTTCGACGCTACCATAGCTCAGAAAGGAAGGCTGCAGTCGTCGTTTCCGGCCCCTGCCAGCCAAACCTGGCTGGCTCGTTACTTTGAATCGGTCGGCTAATTTTTGTTTTACGACTATTATACTGTACAAACTTAGTATTATTAGGTCCGGGTTTGCTGGCTTAACTGCTGGCTTATCATTCACTCCATCGTTCACCAACTATGAAGAACATACTACTGGTCTGCGCTACGGCCGGCGCTGCCGCACTACTGAGCGGATGCGCTGCGTCTGGTGGCGCGAGCAAAGCGGACAAGCGCTTTGCCCAAGGCGAGTACGAAACTGCTATCCAGCTATACAAAGCAGATGTTGCCAAGGGGAAAAACGCAGCTACTGCTAACTTCCGCATAGCAGAAGCCTACCGTCTCTCCAACCGGATCGAGCAGGCGGAGAGCTTCTATAAGGCGGCTATTGATGGTAGCGTAAAGGCGCCGGATGTGGTGTTTTATTACGGCCAGGCATTAAAAGCCAATGGCAAGTTTGAGGAAGCCGCACAGCAGTTTGATGCCTATACCCAGGCTAGTGCTGGCCGGGCGCTGGCTCCTCGTGCCGAAATGGAATCCCGCAACGCCAAGATGGCCAACACCATCATGGCCATGCGTTCCAACAACGAGGTGATGGCGCTCGACCAAGTGAATACCCCAGCCTCAGAGTTCGGCTCCACCCTGATGCCCGATACCAAGGAACTGGTGTTTGCTTCCGGCCGTGAGGGAAAAAAGTATCTGGGCAACGGAGAGAATTTCAGCGACCTGTACGCAGTGAAATTCGATGATGCCGAGAAAATGACCGGTGGTGCCGTACGTAAGCTGGATCCTCTGTTCAATACCGAAGACAAGCACGAAGCCAGCGCTACGTACACGCCCGATGGCAAAACAATGGTATTTGCCCGCTCCAACAACGGCTCTAAGAAAGGCCTGCTGAGCGTGGATCTGTGGATTTCCTACTTCAAGAACGGCGCCTGGAGCGAGCCTGTCCTGGCCAACATCAACGACCGAACAGCCGACGACTTCGCGCCAGCCTTCAGCACCGACGGTCAGACGCTGTACTTCGCCTCTGGCCGCAAAGGTGGCCTCGGCGGCAACGATATCTATAAAGCCACGCTTGGCCCGAACGGCCGCTTCTCGCCCGCCGAAAACCTGGGTGACCAGGTAAACACGGCCGGCAACGACAACTTCCCGGCCGTGTCGCCGGACGGCACCATGTACTTCTCCTCGGATGGGCAGCCTGGTTTAGGCAAGCTTGACATCTTTATGTTGGACAAAGGCAAGGTGAAAAACCTGGGCACGCCCATCAACAGCGCGGGCGACGATTTTGCCCCCTACTTCACTACCAAGGACGGCGGCGTATTCTCCTCTAACCGGGCAGGCGGCAAAGGCTCCGACGACCTCTACATGTTCCGTCAGCGGCCACTGAAGCTGGTTAGCTTCTATGCCGATGGTACGGTGGTAACCCGCAACGAGAAAACAGGTGTTATTGCCCCCGCCAGCGGCGAAACCGTAACGTTGTATGGCCGCAATGGCCAGAAAATCCAGGATGTGACGGCCGATGCTGAAGGCAAGTTCAGCCTTAAGCTGGACTCTGCAGCCGCCAATTATGCGCTGGTAGCCGACCGGCCGGGCTTTTTTACGGCCCGCGCCCCACTAAGCACCGTAGGCCGTAAGCCGGCCCAGGACCAGCTGGTAAACGAAATGACAGATGTGCGGATTCCGGTGGCCCTCACGCTCACGGAAATCGTGAAAAACAAGGCTATCCGCGTTGAAAACATTCTCTACGACTACGACAAGGCCGATATCCGACCGGATGCGGCGCTGGAGCTGGACAAGCTGGTGGAAACGCTCAACGACAACCCTAACATCACCATCGAGCTAAGCTCCCACACCGACTCGCGCGGCAAGGATGCCTACAACCAGACTCTGTCGCAGAAACGCGCGCAGTCGGCCGTAGACTACATCATCTCGAAGGGTATTGACAAGGCGCGCATCACGGCGAAAGGCTACGGCGAGAGCCGGCCTGAAGTGAAGGATGCCAAAACCGAAGACCAGTTCCAGCGCAACCGCCGCACAGAATTCAAAGTGACCAAGATTGCCGAGTAATTACAGCAAGCAGTAACTGAAAACGCTCCCTATTTCTGAAATAGGGGGCGTTTTCTTGCTTTATAGGCTGGCAGAGAAGTGCGTTTCAGCTTTGTAGAGGGCGTATACACGGAAAAAAAGAGGGGCGCAAACCAGCTGCAGGCCGGTAAAGTTCCGGGAACTGGCACAATCCTTGGCTTAGACCCTCATATGAAGGCAAACGGACTGCTTTCGTCGCAACCACTTACTGCCATGAAAAAGGCGCTACTCTTTTGCCTCAGCCTACTGTTGCTGACGGCCGCTCACCTGCAGGCTGCCCCGGCCAACATGAACATCACCTCGGAGCGTGGTGTGCCCTTCAACCTGCGCTTTGATGGCCGCATGCTCACGCGTGGTGGTGCCCGCCAGGTGCACCTCAACTGGATTGCCCCCGGTGTTCATTGGGCTGAGTTTATGATACCGGTGGGCTATGGTCGCTCCGTCAGCTACCGCACCCGCGTTTTCCTGGACCCTGGCCTGGAAACCAGTTTTGTGCTCCTGACGCGCCCCGGCCGTGGCCCCGAGCTGCGCAAAGTGGCTGCGGTGCCGCTCCGCGGCGGCTACGATAATGGTGGCTACCCTAACGGTGGCTACGGCGGTGTGCAAGGTGGCAGCCCACAGGGGGGAGACGAAGACTACGACGATTCGTATGGCAACCAGCCAACTCCCGGACAGCCCGGCGGCTACGGCAACGGTGGCTACCCGAATAACGGTGGCAACAACGGCGGCTATCCTAACGGCAACAACAACGGCGGTGGCTACTACGGCGGAAGCAGCGTGAGCTACAACCGCGTGATGACGCCGCAGGAAGTGGATGGGCTGGTGGCGGCCGTGCACCGTCAGTCGTTCGACAAGGACAAGCTGCCCATGGCCCGCCTGGCCCTCAGCGAAACCGGCCTGCGGGCCGAAGACCTGGCCCGGCTGATGAAAGAGCTAAGCTTCGAGGATTCCAAGATGGAGCTGGCCAAATACGGTTCCAGCCGCGTGGTAGACCGCCAGAACCTATACCGGCTCAACGAAGGCTTTACGTTCTCGCACTCGGCCAACGAGCTGCAACAGTATCTGGCGCAGCAGGTACCGCGCTAAGTTGCCAGCAGCCGGGCAGTATAAAACTCAACCAAAAAGAGGCTTCCACGCAGGTGGAAGCCTCTTTTTGGTTGAGCGCGAAAAGTATTCTTGGCAGTTGTCTACCGCAGGCGGTCCATGCTGCGCACCAACTGCTCGTCGCGGCGGATGAAGCGGTTGGCCAGTAGGTTCAGCAGCAGGGCCAGCGTGGGCAGGTAGAAACCCGCCTGAAAAGAGCCCAGCATCTTTACGTTCAGCGCCTGTTCGCCCAGGGTGGAGAAGTAGAAGCCCGCCCCGATGGTACACAGAATCAGTAGCAGGTTGAGCATGCCCAGCTTGAGCTGCAGAAACCGGTTGCGAAACTGGAAAATCTCGAACAGCGCCACCGCCGCCGAAGCCGCCGCAAATGCCGCAATAACCCAGACGTTGCCGGACGGAATAAGGCCTGCGCCGGGCTTATTGTAGCTGAATCTCAGGGCCGTCATGGTTAATTCCTGGCTGGTGGTGGGGTCGGCTTTGTGCCAGAGAGGGAGAAACAGCACGGCCACCATGCACAGGGCGAGCAGCAGCAGGAATACGCTTTGGATTCTTTGTATCATCTTTGTGTTTTGTCAGTTTAGGCCGTCGGCAGTGCCGCCGGGCCGGCAAAAGTAGCCAACAACGACTGGAATAACTGCATCCGAACCTACCAATGCCTACCGCTTACATAGTTGACGCCGTCCGGACTCCGATTGCCCGTTTTGCAGGAGCCCTGAGCAGCGTCCGTCCCGACGACCTGGCCGCCCACATTTTGCGCGAACTGCTGCGTCGCAACCCTTCTCTCGATAAAAGCGCGGTAGAAGACGTCATCATTGGCGCCGCCAACCAAGCCGGCGAAGACAACCGCAACGTGGCCCGCATGTCGGCGTTGCTGGCCGGTCTGCCCATCACGGTGCCGGGCTGCACCGTCAACCGCCTGTGCGCTTCCGGCCTGCAGAGCATCACCGATGCCTCCCGCGCCATCATGGCTGGCGAAGGCGACGTGTACCTGGCCGGCGGAACCGAAAGCATGACCCGCGCCCCGTTCGTAATGGCCAAGTCGGAAACGGCCTTTGGGCGCGAGCTGACGGCCCACGACACCACGCTGGGCTGGCGCTTCACCAACCCCAAGCTCAGCAAGATGCACCACCCGTTTGCCATGGGCGAAACGGCCGAAAACGTGGCGCGCAAGTACGGCATCACGCGCACCGAGCAAGACGAGTTTGCCTTCGATTCGCAGCGCAAATACCATCGGGCTGCCGAGAAAGGACGGTTCCGTAAGGAAATCGTGCCGGTATTTGTGGCTAACCCCAAGGGTGCCGCCGCGCTATTCGACACCGATGAGCCGCCGCGCCTGAGTACCATGGAGAAGCTGGCTACCATCCGTCCGGCTTTCCAGCCCGTTGATGGCACCGTTACGGCCGGTAACTCGGCTGGTATCAACGACGGTGCCGCGGGCGTGCTGGTGGTGAGTGAGGCTGCGCTCAAACGCTTCAACCTCAAGCCCATGGCTCGGGTGGTGGCTTCGGCTGTAGCTGGCGTCGATCCGGCGTACATGGGTTTGGGCCCGGTGCCCGCCACCCAGAAAGTGCTGCAGCGCGCCGGCCTGACCTTGCAGGAAATCGGGCTGATTGAGTTAAATGAAGCGTTTGCCGCTCAAAGCATTGCCTGCGTCCGCGACCTGGATTTGAACATGGACATCGTGAACGTAAACGGCGGCTCCATTGCCATCGGGCACCCGCTGGGCGCGGCTGGCTCGCGCATCACGGCCACGCTGCTCCACGAAATGCAGCGCCGCGAAACCGTGCGCTACGGCCTCGTGACCATGTGCGTGGGAGTAGGGCAGGGCGCTTCCGTGATTTACGAGCGGATGTAGGGTAGCTGTTGGTTGAGGGGTTCCATACGAACGTCATGCCGAGGCGTAGCCGAAGTATCTCGCGTGCTGAGGTTGTTAAATAGTCAGATGACAACCGCTCCGTGGCCTAAGGTTTAAACCCTGGGCTAGTGAAGTAACGTCAGCACGCGAGATGCTTCGGCTACGCCTCGGCATGACGTTCGTATGGAAACCAGTAATCTGCAACGAACAACCCAATGGCCAATCTGCTTCTCTCGCCTACGCTGCCGTTGCCCCAGCCGGGCGCGTGCCTGCGGCCCTGGCACCTCTCGGATGCCCCGGCGCTAACCGAGTACGCCAACGACCGAGGTATCTGGCAGAACCTGCGCGACACCTTTCCGCACCCCTACACTGCCCAGGACGCCGAATACTTCCTGGCTCTGACCGCCGACAACCAGCGCGACCTGCACCTGGCGTTTGCGGTGGATGGCGTATCGGTGGGCAGCATCGGGGTGCATTTCAAGAGCGACGTGCGCCGCCGCTCAGCCGAAGTCGGCTACTGGCTGGCGCGGCCGTACTGGGGGCGCGGGCTGGCCACGGCGGCTGTGCAGGCCGTATCAGCCTACGTGCTGGCCCATTTTGATGTGTGTCGGTTGTATGCCGTGGTATTCGAGCCCAACGCAGCCTCAGCGCGGGTGCTGGAAAAAGCCGGGTTTGCGCTGGAAGCTACGATGCGGAAAAGCGTAGTGAAAGACGGCCAGATGCTGGACTCCAAGCTCTACGCGCTGGTGGTGTGAATTGTAGCATAGGCCTTCGCCTGTGTCGAGAACCTCACCCCAACAGGCTTTAGCTCCAGAAAACAACATCTAGCGCTAATATCTAGCGCTAGTTCCCCCTCTCTTTGGGAGAGGGTCTAGGGGGTGAGGCCCCGTCATCACTCCATCACCTCATCATCCAAAACAGTGCGCTACTTTCTCCATCTGGCCTACGACGGCACCCGCTACCACGGCTGGCAGGTGCAGCCCAACACGCTCACGGTGCAGCAGGAACTGGACCGATGTCTGTCGCAGGTGCTGCGCCAGCCGGTATTTTGCCTGGGCAGCGGCCGCACCGATACCGGCGTGCACGCCAGCCATCAGGTAGCGCACTTTGAGGCTGAGCTGCCCGCCGCGCTGGACATCAAGACCCTGCTCTACCGCCTCAACCGCGCGCTGCCGCCCGACATTGCCGCTTACGCGCTGCATCCGGTGCCGCCGCAGGCTCACGCCCGCTTCTCGGCCGATGCCCGCACCTACGAGTACTATGTGCGCCAAGTGCCTGACCCGTTCAGCGTAGGCCGCGCCCTCTACGTGGACCTGGCCCCCGACGTGGCAGCCATGAACGAAGCCGCCGCTCATCTGCTCGGCTCACGTGACTTCACGGCGTTTTCCAAGGTGAAAGGCGGCGAAAACCACTACGTGTGCGTGGTATATGAGGCCGGCTGGCACCAGATGCCCGGCGGGCTGGTGTTCCGCATCCGGGCCAACCGCTTTGTGCGCGGCATGGTGCGGCTGGTGGTGGGCACGCTGCTGAGCGTGGGTCGGGGCAAAATCACGCCTGCCCAGTTTCAACAGATTCTGTGGGCCCAAAGCCGCGTGGATGCCAGCGGCGCCGCTCCGGCCCAGGGCCTCTACCTGAGCCGCGTGGAATACACGCCCGATGTGGTGCCCGCCGAACTGGTGCCGCCTGGTTTGCCGTACTTTGTGGGCCGGTAGCCCATCAGGCAGCAGCGCAAGGACATGAGGCAGCGGCGCATGAACGTCATGCAGAGGCGCAGCCGAAGCATCTCGCCCGAGGCTATTGTCATTCCGAACAAAGTGAGGAAGCTGGAGGATGTGGTATTCTCAGTGGTTACCACGCTGGCGAGATTCCTCGTCGCTGGCTTGATGCGCCACATGTTCGGAATGACGTTCTATTCATGACGTTCAATTAAGGTCGTTCTGCTGGCTGTGCAACTTCCCGCCACCAGCCCCGGTTACTACGTTTCACTCCACCCGCTGCTTTGGACCCAACTACTGCTACCCCCGCCAAATCCGGTAATATCTTCGACTGGCAGGTGCTGCGCCGGCTGATGGTGTACGTGCGGCCCTACCGGCGCATCTTCTATCTGTTGGTGTTCCTGACCGTGGCCACGGCCGTGCTGGGCACGCTGCGGCCCTTCCTCATTCAGCGCATGGTTGATGTGACCATCGAGCAAAACGACTGGGTGGGGCTGAACCGGGGCTTCGGCATTCTGCTGGTGCTGCTGGTGGCGCACGCCTTCGTGAGCTACCTCCAGACCTATTTCGGTGGCTGGCTGGGCCAGTACATCGTGCGCGACATCCGCGTAGACCTCTACCAGCACATCCTCAACCTGCGCCTCAAGTTCTTTGACCGCACGCCTATTGGGGTGCTCGTCACGCGCAACATTTCTGATGTTGAAACGCTATCTGACGTGTTCAGTGAAGGCTTGGCGGCTATGATTGGCGACATTCTGCAAATTGTGTTCATCATGGCCTTCATGTTCTACATCGACTGGCGCCTGACGCTGGTTAGCTTGTCCGTGATTCCGCCGCTGCTGTTTAGCACCTATGTGTTCAAGGAGAAGGTGAAGAAGTCGTTTCAGGAGGTGCGTACGGCCGTAGCCAGCCTCAATGCCTTCGTGCAGGAGCACCTGACGGGCATGAACGTGGTGCAGATCTTCAACAACGAGCAGCGCGAATACCGCAAGTTTCAGGCCCTCAACCAGGAGCATACCCGCGCCAATATCCGCTCGGTGCTCTACTACAGCATCTACTTTCCGGTAGCCGAGGTGCTGGCGGCAGTAGGAGTGGGGCTGCTGGTGTGGTACGCCGCGCAGGGCCAGATCGAGGGCACGATTTCCAAGGGCGCGCTCATCGCCTTCATCATGTACAACGCGCTGTTCTTCCGCCCCATCCGCCAGATTGCCGACCGGTTCAACACGCTGCAGTTGGGCCTGGTGAGCACCGAGCGTCTGCTCAAGCTGCTCGACAGCCAGGAGTTCGTACCCAACAACGGCACGCTGGCTCCGGCCACGCTGCGCGGCGAAGTGGAGTTCGAAAACGTCTGGTTTGCCTACAACGACGAGGAATGGGTGCTGCGCGACATCAGCTTCCGGGTAGAGCCCGGCCAGACCGTGGCCTTCGTGGGCGCTACCGGCGCCGGCAAAACCAGCATCATCAATCTGCTCAGCCGCTTCTACGACATCAACAAGGGCCACATCCGCATCGACGGCCACGACCTGCCCCTCTACGACCTGAGCGTGCTGCGCCGCCACATTGGGGTGGTGCTGCAGGACGTGTTCCTGTTCGCGGGCACCATCCGCGACAACATCACGCTCGGCCACGAGGACATCACCGACGCCCAGATCTGGGAAGCCGCCGACCTAGTGGGCGCCCGCCGCTTCATCGAGCGCCTGCCCGGCTCCCTCGACTACCCCGTGATGGAGCGCGGCGCCACGCTGTCGGTGGGCCAGCGCCAGCTCATCAGCTTCGTGCGGGCCATGGTCTACCAGCCGGCCATCATCATCCTGGATGAAGCCACCTCGTCCGTTGATTCCGAAACCGAGGAGCTGATTCAGGAGGCCATTGAGAAGCTGATGCAAGGCCGCACCGCCCTCGTCATTGCCCACCGCCTGAGCACCATCCAGAAAGCCGACCGCATCATCGTGCTCGACCGCGGCGAAATCAAGGAATCGGGCCGCCACGAGGAGTTGCTCCGCCAGGACGGCTACTACCGCCAGCTCTACCAGATGCAGTACAAGGACGTGCTGGCCGGCTAGCGCGGGCCAGAGTCTGCCGGGGCTGGCTTGCCGAAACTACCGGGCCGGGGCCGCTCGCCCACGCTGCTGCCAAACGAACCGTGGCATCTTCAGAAATGCCAGTTGCGGCGTAGCTTTGCTGCTTTCACACTCTTCTGCCGACGGGCGCGTGCAACGCACCCCTACTTCCTGATTTATGAACCGAATTTTCCTGCTGCTTTCCCTGCTGCTGATTGTGGTCGCCGGCGTGGCCTATTACATGCTGGGCGGCCTGAAAAAAGCCGACGTGACGCTGGAAACCACCACCCAGCCCATTTTCCTGGCGGGCCGCTACTTCGAGGGCCCGGCCAACAGTGAGCAGTTCGGCGACCTGACTCGCGAAGCCTACCAAATCCGCACTTCGGGCAAGCTGCGTGGCACTTTCGGTAACCTGTTCTACAACGACCCCGTCAAAGCCAGCGAAAATGCCAAAGTGTTTGTAGGCTTGATTCTGGACGATACCGTGTCGCAGCAACTACCGAAAGGCTATCAGTATCGCGCTTTTGCTGCGGGCCAGCGCGTGCTGCACGCCCGCATCGAAGCCAGCTACCTTGTGGCCCCCGACAAGCTATACACCGGTGTGAAAGACTACGCCAACCAGAACAACCTCACCCTGCAGAATATCTACCTGGAGCGGTTCCCCACCACCGGCCCCGTGGAAGTGTGGGCCGTGGTGAAGTAAGTAATGCGGATTTAGCCAAAAGATCGGGCGCCTCAACCAGTGGTTGAGGCGCCCGATCTTTTGGCTATGGGAAGCAATTATTTGCCGCCTAAATAGAATGAGGCGCCAACATTGAGATATTGTAATCCTAGAGAAGTACCAAAGCTAGATGATTGCACTTCGTACTCCTGGCCTTGACGCGTTGCTGAATAGGTGTTCTTTAAGTTGGAATACCCAAGATTCCCTAGAGTTAGTTCTAACCCAAGCTTAGGCGCTGGGAAAAAGACAAATCCAGGCGTAAGCGTGGCATAGGTGCCCCTGAGCTTAATATTATCATTCTCGAAGAAAGGAGCATCACTTTCTGTTTCTGAGCGGCCCGATAGAAATCCTCCGGAAAGTTGCCCATAGAAACCAGCCTTTTCACTTATCATTTTATAGTAGCGAACAAATGGCCCCACATTTACATATGAGGAAGTGAGATTCCTGTCATAAACCTGTGAGTTTAGCCCTTGGTTATAATCCTGATAAGGCTGTACTAGCTTAGAGGTCTGAATGCCTCCTGTGAGGCCGACAGCAAGGTTATCAACTACGAAGTATCCAACAGTCGGCAGGAAGCGGAATTCTTTTCGGGTTTCTTCGAAGTTGAAAGAACCTGATGAACGTTCATCTTTGGAAGAGTTATAGCCGACGTTACCGCCAAGCAATACAGTTCCGGCAGAGGTTTGAGCGTGGGCTGCTGTGGCCGCACCAAGTAATAGCAAGCTGGTAGCGAGCTTTTTCATATAAGAAAGGATAAAAATGTACAGCGGCGGGCGCTGCAAGTATTAAGCCAGTGATATGTGTAGGGGAAGCCCGAATCTATAGGCAGGGTACTCTTACTCAGACTTTCAGTGCGTTATAAACGCAAATAAAAAAGGCCCTGCTGAACATGTGTTCAGCAGGGCCTTTTCTTAAAGCTAAGTCGGGGTGGCAGGATTCGAACCTGCGGCCTCCTGCTCCCAAAGCAGGCGCGATACCGGGCTACGCTACACCCCGAACTGTGCCGACGGTGCGATAATCTGCACCGGGCAACTCAGTCGGTTTTGCCGAAAAAAGCCTCCGGGTGGGGTTCCCAGAGGCTCTTCGAGCAAGAAATTCTTCGGTCGGAGTGGCAGGATTCGAACCTACGACCTCCAGCACCCCATGCTGGCGCGATACCAGGCTACGCTACACCCCGATAGAATTGAGTCACAAAGGTAAGCGAAGAAGTGAGAGTTGCGCAATAGATGCAGAAGAAAATTGCGCCTGCAGCGCATATAGCTGGTTTTTAGCTTGCTGCCAGCCTGCCAAATACCGGAAACACGCCTCATATTCTGCAGCTTGCGACGCCAGCTCGCCATCCGGCAAACCCTGAAAAATATTTCAGAGCAGCTGCCGGCCAGTAAAAAGCCACCCCTCCTGTCAGGCAGAAGGGGCGGCTTTTTGCTGCAAACCTATTGTCGCTTAGGGGCGACGGTTCACGGCGTTCAGGTCTTCAAAAGCCTGCTTCAGGCGGGCTACGAAAGTCTTTTCACCCTCACGCAGCCATACGCGCGGGTCGTAGTACTTCTTGTTCGGCGAGTCGGCGCCCGATGGGTTGCCAATCTGGCCCTGCAGGAAGCCTTCGTTCTTCACGTAGTTGTTCTTGATGCCTTCCCAGAATGCCCACTGCAGGTCGGTGTCGATGTTCATCTTGATGGCGCCGTAGCTGATGGCCTCGCGGATTTCCTCCTGGCTGGAGCCCGAGCCGCCGTGGAACACGAAATCAACGGGCTGCGGGCCGGTGTTGAAGTGCTCCTGCACGTAGAGCTGTGAGTTGTGCAGAATCTTGGGCTGCAGCTTCACGTTGCCGGGCTTGTATACGCCGTGTACGTTGCCGAACGCGGCGGCCACCGTGAAGCGTGGGCTCACCTCACTTAGCTCTTTGTAGGCATAGGCTACTTCCGAAGGCTGAGTGTAGAGTTTGGAACTGTCCACGTCGGAGTTGTCCACGCCGTCTTCCTCGCCGCCGGTTACGCCCAACTCGATTTCCAGCGTCATGCCGATTTTGGCCATGCGCTCCAGGTAACGCTTGCAGACTTCGATGTTTTCCTCAATCGGCTCTTCCGACAGGTCGAGCATGTGCGAGCTGTAGAGCGGCTGGCCGTACTGAGCGAAGTGCTTTTCGCCGGCCGCAAGCAGGCCATCAATCCAGGGCAGCAGTTTCTTGGCGGCGTGGTCGGTGTGCAGAATTACCGGCACATCGTAGAGTTCGGCCATGGCGTGCACGTGCTGCGCGCCCGAAATGGCGCCGGCAATGCTGGCGCGCTGGCCATCGTTGGAAGGATATTTGCCCGCGAAAAACTGGGCGCCGCCGTTGGAAAACTGAATGATAACCGGCGAATTCACTTCGTGGGCGGCTTCCAGCACGGCATTCACCGTGTTGGTGCCCGTGACGTTTACGGCCGGCAGCGCAAACGAATTTGCCTTGGCATAGTGGAACAGGGATTGAACTTCGTCGCCGTGCAGGACGCCGGCACGCAGCCCGGTCAGTGATTGTGCAGCCATTGCAGGAAAGATGGAGATGGAATTTGTGAGGCTTCGAACTTACTCACTTTCTGCTTAGCAGTGAGCATTTGCCACCACTGCTACCTACTCAGGCTACCTATCCGGTCTGGTAGGGTAAGTAAATTGATGGTTGTTAATAATTTGAATATCAGTATTATGTACAGTAAGTTTTTCTGTAGTTCGAGTTTATCTGACTGTGCTGTGCCCAAAAACTCCAAACTGTTCATGTTGCGCTTGTCGAAGCATCTTTACCCTCCGCTGAGTTTGTGTGAGCGAAGCGGGAAAGATGCTTTGACAAGCGCAGTATACCATTCGCCCAACCCTTAAACGCCTTTTCACACGGAGCCTGTTTAGGCAGAGTGCTGTGTGGCTGCCTGCCAACTCATCGGTGCTGGCTCGTAAATAGTGAAAAACGTATGCCCATCCGTAAGAAAGTATATAAAATATCGGAGAGGTGGAATATTGAAAATTCTGATGATGAGAACTTTATAAATAGAGTAGCAGTCCGATGCGAATATTGGCTATCTTTACCCGTTATAAGCCATCATCTTTTTCGCGTTCGGCGTGCGTATGAAAACACTCGTTACTCTCGTTTGCCTGGCAGTTGCCACGGCACTGTCGGTATCAGCTCAGGCCCAAAGCAAGCCAGTTCCCAAGCCAGCCGCCAAAAAGCCCGTTTCTGCGGTGAAAAAACCGGTAGCTGCCCGTCCAGCCGCGGCCCGACCCGCAGCAAAACCGGTAGTGAAGCCTGCTGTACCGGCCGCTAAGAAACCTGCCGTAGCCGCGGCACCCAAGCCGGAAGAAACTCCGGCCGGCCCGCCCGCGCTGGTCACCGATAAAATGGTGCAGCAGCCTACCAATACGGGCCCGCTGAAAGTGCGTGCCGAAGCCAACCCCGTGACCAAGCGCCTCACGGTGCGCACCAACTCCAGCAACCCTACCCGCGTGGAAATCAACGGCCCCGACGGCCGCCCGGTAGTTACGCGCGACCTGCTCAACAGCAACGAAGTAGCTACCCTCGACGTGAGCAAGCTGCCAGCCGGCGCTTACATTGTGCAGTGCACTTCCGGTGAGCGGCGGGGCATGAAGCGTGTGATGGTAGGCCGCTAGGCTTCTTGGATATTGATAGTTGGAAGGCCCATTCGGTTTGCGCCGAATGGGCTTTTCTGTTTCTCCAATTCAATCGTTGCCGCCTGATTGCCTATTTTTCCGGAATGAGCATTCCGACCCTTTCTTATTGGGAGCACCAAACGTTTCTGCGCGGCTTCGATGCGGTAGTGGTTGGGGCTGGTCTGGTGGGACTTACGGCGGCGCTGCATCTGCGTGCGTTACGCCCTACAGCCCGCGTGCTGGTGCTGGAGCGCGACGTGCTGCCCAACGGCGCGAGCACCAAAAATGCTGGTTTCGCCTGCTTCGGTAGTGTCTCGGAGCTGCTGGAGCAGGAGGGGCGGGGTGGCACCGCCGCGCTGCTGGCCGTGGTGCAGGCCCGCTGGGAAGGTTTAGCTGAATTGCGCGCTTTGCTCGGCGACGAGGCGCTGCAGTATCAGCCAGTGGGAGGCTACGAACTGTTCCGGCCCGCCGAAGCTGAACTGGCGGCCCGCTGCCGCGCCGCCCTACCGTACTACAACGAGCTACTGGCTCCCATCATCGGCCGCCCAGATGTATTCCGCGACGCCACTGCGCGGGTACCCGCTACCGGCTTTGCGGGCGTAAGCGTGATGCTAGAAAATACGGCAGAAGGCGCGCTGCACACCGGTCGTCTGATGGAAGCGCTACTGCGGCGAGCCTGGGCGGCCGGCGTGGTGGTACTGCACGGCTGCGCGGCCCTGGCGTTGGAGCCGGCCTCCAATCACGTCTATATTCGAACTTCTTTAGGCGACATTGAGGCGCCGCAGGTGCTGCTGGCCACCAACGCCTTCAGCCGGCAGTTCTTCCCGGAGCTCGATGCGCAACCCGGCCGCGGGCAAGTGCTCGTCACGGAGCCCATAGCCGGCCTGCACCTGCCTGGCACCTTCCACTACGACAAGGGTTACACTTACTTCCGGCAGATTGACGGCCGTATTCTGCTTGGCGGTGGCCGCAACCTTGACTTCGCCGCCGAAGCCACCGCCGAGCCCGGCCTGACGCCCCAGGTGCAGCAGTATCTGGAGCAGTTGCTGCGCGAGGTAATCCTGCCCAGCCGTGCCGTGCGAATCGACTACCGCTGGAGCGGTGTTATGGCGTTTGGGACTGATTTGAAGCCAATTGTGCGGCCGCTGGCGCCAGGCGTGTTCGGGGCCTTGCGCTGCAACGGCATGGGCGTGGCGCTGGGCGCGGGAGTAGGCCGAAGGGCAGCTGAGATGCTGTGCCGGGGCTAAGCGCTTGTTTGGCCCTTACGCCGCGTCCTCGCTTTGCAACTGGCGCTCATACAGGGCGCGGTACAAGCCCTCGGCGTCCTGCATCAGAACTTCATGCGTGCCGTGCTGCACAATCTGGCCGTCGTCGAGCACCAGGATTTCGTCGGCCAGCTTCACCGACGACACGCGGTGCGAGATAATGAGGCTGGTGCGGTTGTGCATGATGCGCTGTAGGGCGCCCAGAATGGCGTTTTCGGTGTTGGTATCCACGGCCGACAGCGAATCGTCGAGAATCAGGATTTTGGGCTCCTTTACTAACGCCCGCGCAATGCTGACGCGCTGTTTCTGGCCACCCGAGAGCGTAATGCCCCGCTCGCCTACTTTGGTGTCGAAGCCTTCGGGGAAGCGCATGATGTTGTCGTAGACGTTGGCGTCTTTGGCAGCCTGCAGCATGCGGGTCTCATCGGCGGTATCGAGGCCAAAGTTGATGTTGTTGCGGATGCTGTCCGAGAACAGGAACACATCCTGGGGCACATAGCCGATTTGCTCGCGCAAGCTGGTCAGGGCGAAGTCGCGCACGTCTACGTTGTCGATTTTGATGGCGCCCTCGCTCACGTCGAACAGGCGGCAGAGCAGCACGGCCACGGTGCTTTTGCCCGAGCCGGTGTTGCCGATAACGGCCAGCGTCTGGCCCGGCCGGATGCGGAAGCTCACGTTGCGCAGCGCCTGAATGCCGGTGTCGGGGTAAGTGAAGCTCACGTTGTCGAAAACAATGTCGCCCTGGATTTCCTGCTCCACGTTCTCGCGCGAGACAATGTCGGTTTTCTGGTCCAGGAACTCGTTGATGCGGGCTTGGGAGGCTTCGGCGCGCTGCACCAGGCTGCTGGTCCAGCCCAGCGCCGTGACAGGCCAGGTGAGCAGGTTCACGTAAATTAGGAACTCGGCAATGCTGCCCGTGGTGATGGTGCCCCGGATAACCTCCTGCCCGCCCAGCCATACCGTAATCAAAGTGCTGAGCCCTACTAAAAACAGAATCAGCGGAAAAAACAGCGAGTTCACGAAGTTTAGGCTCAGCGACTTGTCCTTGTAGTGCTCCGAGGCCAGGGCAAACTGCCGGTGCGAATCCTGCTCCCGCACAAACGACTTCAAAACCCGAATGCCCGAAAACGCCTCCTGCACAAAGGTGGTCATGGCGGCCAGGGAGCGTTGGATTTCGTCGGACTTGCGCTCAATCAGCGTGTTCACGTAAAAAATGCTCACGCTCAGCACCGGCAGCGGCAGCAGCGTGTAAAGCGTCAGCTTCACGTTCACCATCAGCATCAGCGGCACGATGAGGACGAACAGGATAACGAGCTGCATGAAATACATCAGGGCCGGCCCGATGTACATGCGCACCCGCCCCACGTCCTCCGAAATGCGCGACATCAGGTCGCCGGTGCTGTGGCGGCGGTAGAAGGCCAGCGGCAGGCTTTGGTAGTGCTGGTAGATTTCGTTTTTCTGGTCGTTTTCCACCAGCCGGCTCATGACGATGAGCGTCTGACGCATAAAAAACAGAAATACGCCCCGCAGCAGCGCAAGCACAATAATGAGCGTGCCGTAGAGCAGCACGTTGCGCCCGAACAGCGAATACACCTCGCCCTGCGCCGACGTGCCCGCAAACAGGTGGTACAGATCGATGCCCTCACTCACTAAATCAAAGGCATAGCGCACAATCTGGGCCGGAAAAATGGCCAGCAGCGTGCTCAGGGCCACGAACAGCACACCGCCCAGGAAGTGCCATTTATAGCGAAACAGGTATTTGTTGGTAGCGGAAAGTGCGCGCACAGCGAAGAAGGGTAGAAGCCGGCTACTCTACGGCCAGCTTACCACGAAGGTAGCGTAACCGATGGCCGGAACCGGAAATAGGGTTACTTTTGCACCCGAATTGAGGACTGTGCCGCGCCGCGGGGTTGAACACGTACGAAACAGCCAGCGGCACCAAATTGCCTGACTGCAACGTAAATAAAGCTTCGCTCTAGGCGGCCGCCCTCAAAGTTACACGTCCCGCTCTCATCCTCTCCCCAATTCCCACCCACCCCCATTTCTTCACCCCATGGTTGAAATCCAGCAATTGGCCGATACGTCGGTCTTCAGTCAGATTGCCGAGCACCAGCACGAGCAGGTAGTGTTTTGCCACGACCACGAAACTGGTCTGCGCGCCATCATCGGCATTCACAACACGGTGCTGGGCCCGGCCCTGGGCGGCACGCGCATGTGGCACTATGCCTCCGACATGGAAGCCCTCAACGATGTGCTGCGCCTTTCCCGCGGCATGACCTATAAAGCGGCTATTTCGGGGTTGAACCTGGGCGGCGGCAAAGCTGTCATTATCGGCGACCAAAGCCTGAAGAATGAGGCGCTGCTGCGCAAGTTTGGCCGCTTCGTGAAAAACCTCAACGGCAAGTACATCACGGCCGAGGATGTGAACATGACCACCAAGGACATGGAGTACATCCGGATGGAAACCAAGCACGTGGCCGGCCTGCCCGAAAGCATGGGCGGCTCCGGCGACCCGTCGCCGGTGACGGCCTACGGCACCTACATGGGCATGAAAGCCGCCGCCAAAAAGGCGTTCGGGTCTGATTCGCTGACCGGCAAGCGCATTGCGGTGCAGGGCGTGGGCCACGTGGGCACCTACTTGCTGGAATATCTGCAGAAGGAAGGCGCCCAGCTGGTGCTCACCGACTACTACGAAGACCGCGCCCTGGAAGCCGCCGCCCGTTTCGGCGCCCGCGCCGTGGGCCTCGACGAAATCTACGACCAGGAAGTGGACATCTACTCGCCGTGCGCGCTGGGTGCCACCATCAACGACGACACCATCGACCGGCTGAAGTGCCGCGTGGTGGCCGGCTGCGCCAACAACCAGCTCCAGGACGAAAATACGCACGGCCCGGCCCTCGTGGAACGCGGCATCGTGTACGCGCCCGACTTCCTCATCAATGCCGGTGGTCTGATCAACGTATATTCGGAGGTAATTGGGGGCAGCCGCCAGTCGGCTCTCACCCAGACCGAAAAAATCTACGACATCACCACACAGGTTCTCAACAAAGCCGAACAAGAGCAAAGCCACCCACAAGCCGCCGCCACCCGGCAGGCCGAGGAGCGCATTGCCTCGCTCGGCAAGGTCAAATCCACTTTTTAACTATTTGAGACTATTCAGAACGTCATTCCGAGCTTGTCGAGGAATCTCGCTAGTGTAGTAATCAATACTACCACAACGTCAGCACGCGAGATTCCTCGACTACGGCTTCGCCTTAGCTCAGAATGGCGTTCTTTTTGCCTCATCATCTTCTCCAGAATGCTCAACCGTCGCACGCTCCGCATCAAGGTCATGCAGGCCCTGTACGCCTACCATCAGGCCGTCGGGTCCGATTTTTTGTTGGCCAATGACCGGATTGCGGATGCCTTCGCGCCCGATCTGACCTCGCCTGAACCGCAGGACCGGCGCAAGCTGCAGGGCCAGCGCAAGCTGGCGGAGGTGGTGTTCAAGGACTGGCACAAAACCGGCGAAGAACCCGAAAAGGGCGACGATGCCGACATCCATTCGGCGGTGCAGGACGCCATCGGCTTCTACAAAAAGGCCGTGGCCAAAGACGGTACCTTCTACGGCGGCCAGATGGTGCACGCGGCCGAGAGCATTCACGACCAGTATCTGCACCTGCTCAACATTCCGGAGGCGCTGCTGCAGGTGATTGAGGAAGACAAGGCTCGCGCCGCTCGCAAGCACATTGCTTCCACGGAGCCCGCCCTAGACACTACACGCCTCGAAGAAAACCAGGTAATTCAGAAGCTCATCGGCAACACCCAGCTGCAGGCCCTGACCATCCGGCGGGCCCAGCAGTGGCACGGCGAAGAGGAAATGGAAGCCCTGCGCCTGGCCTGGCGCAACGAAATGCGCCAGGACCCCGAGCTGCTCAGCTACCTGGCTGCCCCGGCCGGCAACTACACCGAGGACCAGGAGATGCTCAAGCACCTCTACAAAACCTACGTGTTTAAGGGTGAGAGTTTGCCGCGCTACATCGAGGAAGACGACCTGAACTGGGAAGAAAACCGGTCCATCGTGAAAAACCTGGTGCTCAAAACGGTGAAGATGCTCGATGAAGCCGCCACCGAGGAGCTGGAGCTGATGGCGCTGTCGGCGAACTGGGTCGAGGACAAGGAGTTTGCCGAAAGCCTCTACAAGCAGACGCTGGTTGACGACGACAAGTACGAGAAGCTGATTGCCGAATCGGTGCAGAACTGGGATGTGGACCGCGTGGCCCTCACCGACAAGATTCTGCTGAAGATGGCGCTCTGCGAGATGCACCTGTTCCGGGGTATTCCGGTGAAAGTGACCATCAACGAGTATATCGAAATCAGCAAAATCTACAGCACGCCCAAGAGCAAGCAGTTCGTGAACGGTATTCTGGATAAATTGGCCCAGGACCTGACCGCCAGCGGCGCCATCCGCAAATCGGGCCGGGGCCTGCTCGACAACCAGTAGGGCAGCAGGCAAGCAGAAGAGAATCGGTAGTTTTACCGCGACTTCCGGCAATTATATATCCGATTCTGCGTCTTTGCGTACTCAGCCTTATTGTATCTCTCCCTTCTCACCTTTCCATACTCACTTTCAATAAAATGGGTAGCAAAACCACTACCGGTATTCTGTGCTTCGCGGGTGGAGCACTAGCCGGCGCCGCCATCGGCCTCCTGTATGCGCCTGAGAAAGGCCGCGAAACCCGTAGCTGGCTGAGCTATCAGCTGGAAAAGTACCGCGACACGCTGGCCGACCTCACTGAAAACCTGGTGACCAGCCGCGCCGACCAGGGCCCCAGCTCCGCTAAAAGCGAAGGCCAGCGCGTGATTCAGGATGCGAAAAGCAAAGCCGAACAACTGTTGGGCGACGTAGATCAGCTCATCAATCAGATCAACTCGCGCAAAATAGTTTAAGTGACGGACCCAACGTGTTGATGTGCTGAGGTGCTGCGAGCAGGAAACTGTCGGCAGCACGTCAGCACATTTTCATTTTCAGCACCGGCCGCGCCTGGGTACCTTTGCGCCACCGCCGGGTGGCGCCGGCCGAGGCCATCGTCAGGCGGCCAGACAGAAGCATCACAAACACTCAGCAACTCAATACAATGCACCTTATCACCCTCATCCCCGGCGACGGCATCGGCCCGGAAATCACGAAAGCTGTTACGGACATCTTCACAGCCGCCCAGGTGCCTGTGCAATGGGAAGAGCAGAACGCTGGCCAAACCACCTTCGACCAGTCGGGGGAGCTGATTCCGCAGGCGTTGCTGACGTCGCTGGAGAAAAACCGCGTGGCGCTGAAAGGCCCCATCACGACGCCGGTGGGCAAGGGTTTCCGCAGCATCAACGTGACGCTGCGCCAAAAGTACGACCTCTACCAGAACGTGCGCCCCTCCAAAACCACCGATGGCATCAAGACGCGCTACGAGGGTATTGATCTGGTGCTGTTCCGCGAAAACACCGAGGGGCTGTACTCGGGCCTGGAAGTGTATGATGAGCGTTTGGGCATTGCCGACTCGTTTAACCGCATTACCAAGGAAGGCTCGCGCAAAATCTGCCGCGCTGCTTTCGCCTACGCCGACAAGCACGGCCGCAAAAAGGTGACCCTGGCCCACAAAGCCAACATCCTGAAGATGGCCGGCACGCTGATGCTGAACGCCTGCAAGGAAGCCAGCAACGAGTTTCCGCACATCGTGTTCGAAGACAAGATCATCGACAACATGTGCATGCAGCTGGTAAACAAGCCCGAGCAGTTTGATGTGGTTGTGACCACCAACCTGTTCGGTGATATCCTCTCCGACCTGTGCGCCGGCCTCGTAGGCGGCCTGGGCGTGGTAGCCGGCGCCAACATCGGCGACGACATGGCCATCTTTGAAGCGGTGCACGGCTCGGCTCCCGACATTGCTGGCCAGGGCAAAGCCAACCCTACGGCGCTGCTGCGCTCGGCCCTGATGATGCTGCACTACCTGGGCGAGCACGCCAAAGCCGACCAGATTGAGAAGGCACTGGAAGCCACGCTCAAAACCAAGGAGAAGTGCACCGGCGACCTGGGCGGTACAGCTTCTACCAGCGAATTTGCCCAGTCGATTATTGCTAACTTGCAGTAGTCTACGTGCTTGGTGCCGGCGCGGCCTCACCTGGGAAACTAAGCTGGGGCTCGGCTAGTTGGCAGTGCAGGCCAAGTCACAGACTACTTTTTAACTTCTTCTTTTCGCATGAAACGCATTCTTTTTTCTTCTTTCCTGCTGGCTGGGGCTCTGTTCATGGGCGCCTGCAACACCGATAAAACTGCTGAGGTTGGGGCCGAAGGCATGAACGCCGCCGCTACCGAGGCCGCCGCCAATCCCACCGTGGACAACCCCAATGTGGCTTCCGAAACCGAGGTGCCAAACCCTAACGCACCGGTAATGACCTTTGCCGAGGCTGACCACGACTTTGGCGACATCCAGCCGGGCTCCGTGGTGAAGCACACCTTCGAGTTCACCAACACCGGCAAAACGCCGCTGCTGATTGAAAACGCTACGGCTTCGTGCGGCTGCACCACGCCCAACTGGACCAAGGAGCCGATTGCGCCAGGTGCCAAGGGTTCCATCGACGTGCAGTTCGACAGCCACGGTAAGTCCGGTATCCAGAACAAGCAGGTAGCCGTGCGGGCTAACACCACGCCCAGCATCACCAACATTTCTATCAAAACCAACATTCTGCCCGACGGCGCGCAGGGCCCGGTTCGGCAGTAATTGCCTCTTGCCAAGGGTGATGTATCTGTCATCCTGTGCAGCGTGAAGGACCTTGTAGCCGTTGAACAAGTCGTTAATACGTCTGTCGTTCAACGGCCGCAAGGTCCTTCGCGCTACGCCGGATGACAGCCGTTTTTGCACTGGTCGCCTCATTCCTAATTCACCTCATCACGTTTCCATCCATGTTTGCTACCCTTCTGCTTCAGGCAGCCGCCACCAACGAAAGCTTTATGTCGTATCTGTTTCCGGTAGCCATTGCGGTGGTGCTTTACTTCTTCATGATCCGGCCGCAGCAACGCAAAGCAGCCGAAGCCAAGAAGTTCCGGGAGTCTATAGGCAAAGGGGCCACTGTGGTAACGATTGGAGGCCTGCACGGCAAAGTCATCGACCTGACCGACGAAGCAGTTATCATTGAAGTGGACCGCGGCACCAAGCTTAAGTTCGACCGTTCGGCCATTGCCCGCGAAGTGAAGCCCGCGAAAGACGTCGTAAAGGACAACGTCGCGTAAGCTGATCCAGGGGCGGAAAGGCAATTTTATGCTGTCATTACCCACTGCCCCAGTTTCCTAACTCCAACGCCCTGCATTTTGCCCTTCATGCCGCTTGCCCGTTCCGCCCAGTTGATGCGCTGGTTTTTCAGCCCGTTCTACGGGCAGGAGCGGAGCTATTGGCGGGCCGTAACGGCGTGTTTCCTGGCTGCCAGCACGTTCTGGCTGCTGAATGCGCTCAACAAGACCTATACCACCCGCATTTCTTACCCGCTGGCTTGGCGCTACGATGCCACGCGCTACGTGCCGGTGCAGCCGCTACCCACCGAAGTAGCTGTGAACGTGACGACCCGGGGCTGGAAACTGCTGCGTAAGCACCTGATGCTGGATATGAAGCCGGCGGAAATCACCCTGCTTGGCCTGCCCGCTACGCGCTACGTAACAGGTCGGGTGGTGCGGCCGGCCCTGCAGGCTTCCATGGAGGGGCTTCAGTTCAACTACCTGATTTCCGATACGTTGTGGGTGCAGTTCGACCGGCTGCTAAGCCGCCGCCTGCCTTTGGCGTTAAGCCCTGCTGCCGATGGCTCAGCGTTGCCTTTTGCGGCGCGTTTCACCCCGGCTTCGGTGGTGTTTCGGGGGCCGGCGCGGCAGGTGCTGGCACTTTCTAACCCGTATCCGGTACATCTGCCGCAGGCCCCGGCCAGCAGCACTAATGGCGACATGAGCGTGCCGATAGGTGGGCCTAACTTAGTGCGTACCAGCGTGCCGGAAGTGCGTGTCCGTTTGCAGCCCCGCCCACTGGTGAGCCTGTTGCTGCGCGTAGTGCCCGAGCTATCTGGCTTTCCGCCGGGCCGGGAGTACCGCCTGCGGCCCGCTACAGTGCAGGTGCGCCTGCAGTGCTTTCCCGAAGACAGTGCCCGCCTAAGCCAGCAGCGCAGCCAGGTGCGTGTGCAGCTCCACTACGGCCAGTTTGCCGGCCCCGATTCCAGCTTGCAGCCCGTGCTGGCGCAGGTGCCGGCTTTGGTGCGAGGCCGCCGCGTTATCACACCGGTAGTGCGGGTTTCCAGCCAGTAGAGGCTGCTCGTGCAGCAAATGTCATTCCGGGCTGGTGGCGCGGCATACCAGAAACCAGGAAGTTTCGCCGCTTAATCATCCGGTTGCTTTGGCGGCTTCAGCGCCCAGGATTCCTCGGCAAGCTCGGCATGACGTCCGCCTCTATCATCTGTTACCCCATTTTTTAGCTATGCGTCGAATTGGAATTACGGGCGGTATTGGCTCCGGTAAGAGTGTTGTGTGCAAGCTGTTCCAGGTGCTGGGCGTGCCCGTTTACGATTCGGATTCCCGGGCCAAAGCAGTGATGGTCAGCGACGGACAGCTGCGCGACGAGCTGGTAGCCGCTTTTGGCCCCGAAACCTTTGATGCCACCGGCCAGCTCAACCGCCCTCACCTTAGCCGTCTGGCTTTCACCGACGCCACACAACTAGCCCGCCTCAATGCGCTGGTGCACCCCGCCGTAGGCCGTGACT
Organism: Hymenobacter puniceus; assembly: GCF_014333525.1. Taxonomy (GTDB): domain Bacteria; phylum Bacteroidota; class Bacteroidia; order Cytophagales; family Hymenobacteraceae; genus Hymenobacter. Next base: position 1,874 of record NZ_JACSCX010000010.1, on the reverse strand, counting down.
TCACCCACTGGAGTGCCGCACGGGCGCAGGAAGGCCACCGCTACATTCTGAAGGAAGCGGCTTTGCTCTACGAGTCAGGCGCATACCGGGGCCTCGACCAGATTATCACCGTGTTTGCCCCGCTGCCGGTGCGCCAGGCCCGCGTGTTGCGCCGCGACCCGCACCGCACCCCCGACGACATCCTAGCCATCATTGGTAAGCAGCTCAGCGAAGAAGAAAAGATGCAGCGCGCCGACCACATCGTGTACAACGACGACCAGCACCTGCTCATCCCGCAGGTGCTTGAGTTGCACTGGCAGTTCAACGGCTAGCGTAGCTGCTTGGTGTCATTGCGAGCAGAGCGCAGCAATCCTTCCTCTCGTAGCAGACGCTTTCGTTACAGCAAAGCCCTCCGGCATCAGTCTATTACACTACTGCCGGAGGGCTTTCTGCTGAGGTGCATCTGTCTCACAGAGAGGAAGGATTGCGTCGTCCTTCGTCCTCGCAATGCCAGCTACCGGATAATCGGGCTGCGCTCGAAAGGCCGCTCCCGGTCGAAGAGGTAGCGGTAGGTGATGTGCGTTTTGTAGATCCGGGCACCAATGGCCCGGATTACAGCCAGCATCCGCGGGTTGAAGTCGCCCACCCAATTCATCTCAAAGTCTGTATAGCCGGCTCGCATCATTTCGGCGCGGCCGTGCACCATCAAGGCATTTTCCAGGCCTTTGCCCTGCCAGGCTGGCACCACTCCGAAGATTACGCCGAACCCTTTTTTGTTGGGCAGCTGGTCGTAGCGCCGTTTAAGCCACAGGAAGCGCAGCTTGTTCCACAGGTTGAAATTGCGGCCCACGTGCTTGAAAATCTGGTTGAGCTCCGGCAGCGTCACGAAAAAGGCAATAGGCTCATCGTTGTGATAGGCAAACCACAGCAGCCGCTCGTCCAGCACAGGCTTCATCTGGCGCACCAGGTCGCGCGCCTTTTCCATCGACATAGCCGCCACGCCGCTGTGGTTGGCCCACGCCAGGTTATACACGTGGTGGAAGTCGCGGGCCAGGCGCTCCGGGTCGCGCTTGCGGGCGTGCCGAAACTGAAACGCCGGGTACTGCGCGGCGTAGCGGTCGGTGGCCTCAAAGAAACGGGCATGGAGCGGCGCCGCCACCTCGCGGTAGCAGGTGTACTGCTTGAAATAGGTTTGGAAGCCGTACGCTTCAAACAACTGCTGGTAGTAGGGCAAGTGGTAAAACATGCCGTAGTTGGGCTCGGTGAAGCCATCAACCAGCAGCCCCCAAAACCGGTCCCGCTCCCCAAAGTTGATGGGGCCATCCATGGCTTGCATGCCGCGCGCGCCTAGCCAGCTCCGGCAGGCTTCAAACAGCTGATTAGCAGCTTCCTGATTGTTGATGCACTCAAAAAATCCCATGCCGCCGGTGGGCAGCGTTGGGTCGATGTGGGCCGTGTCGTTGTTGATGAAAGCGGCTACCCGGCCTATTACGTCGCCTGTGTCGGTGGTGAGCAGCCAGCGGATGGCTTCGCCGTGCGCGAAGTTGGGGTTTTTAGCTGGGTCGAATACTGCCTCCAACTCGTGGTCGAGAGGTGGAATCCAGTTGGGATGGTCGTGGTAGAGCCGCACGGGCAGGTCACGAAACTGGCGGGCTTGGGCGGCATCCGTTACTTCGAGCAGGAGCATAGCAGGCAGTATGGTAGAGGAGCTGGAAAAACAACTGGAGGCAAGCCGGCGCTGCCCCGATAATCCAGGCAGGCCGCTCTGGCCCTGGCCGGAAACAAAAAAGGACAGCCGGTAGGGCTGTCCTTCTAGGTGTGGGAGATACTGGGTTCGAACCAGTGACCCTCTGCTTGTAAGGCAGATGCTCTGAACCAGCTGAGCTAATCTCCCG